>NZ_CP108293.1:0-4870656 GCF_045041065.1 Streptomyces sp. NBC_00028
CGAAGCCGCTACGCGGCTTCCCCCTGCGGGCGCTCCGCGCCCGCCTCCCCGGCGGCTCCGCCGGACCGGACCACTCCGTGGCCCGGAAGCCGAATCGCTCCGCGATCCGGCACCGGAGTCCGCTCCGCGAACTCCGGAAGAAGCAGCAACTAGGGGTCAGCGGTGGGAAGTTGACGTCTCGTCACTAAATGCTGACACAGCATCAGATCTGGGTCCGGGGTCGGGGATTCTCGATCATTCCTCTGTGGGCGCTGCTAGCAGATGTATCTACCTACTGTCATCGCGATGCCGAAGCCCGTCAGAACTCTGCCAACGGTGTGAGAGTACTGATGCATGGCCGAAGACAGATCAGATGCACGGCAGCGCGTGGGAAGGGTGCCGGCCGAGGTGGGCCGGACCGCCGCGGTGCAGCGCCTGATCGACCTCGATGACCGCGATGAACTGACGTCTGCTCATGTCCGCCTGGTGGCGCAGGCGTTGGGGCGTTCCGAACGGACGGTGTGGCGGTGGCTGTTCGCCGCGCGAGAGGAAGGCCGCTACGGCCGCGTTTCTGCGGCGCGGTTCACGGTGACACCGGAAGTGCGCACGCTGCTGGCCCTGTGGGGCGGCAACGCTTCCCGCGTTCACGCCGAGTTGGTCGAGCGGGCTCGCTTGGATCCTGCCAGCGGGCCGGTGCCGTCGTTGGCGACCCTGCACCGGGCGATCCGCCGGGACCTGACGGCGGGTGAGCGGGCCGGGCTGCGCCAGGGTGAAGCAGGTCGGCGGGTGCACGACGTCTTCGCTAGACGGCCGCCCGTCCACCGCAACGCTGTCTGGGAAGGCGACCACAAGCGGGTTCCCGTTGAGGTCGATGTCGAAGGGGAGCTGGTCTGTCCCTGGGTGACGTGGTTCATCGACTGTGCGACCAGGGTGGTTGTCGGTGTTGCGGTCACTCCTCATGCGCCCAGCCGGGACGCGGTGCTGGCTTCGTTGCGGTGCGCGATCGACCGGCGTGAGCCCTACGGTCCGGCCGGAGGGCTCCCTGGTGCCATCCGGGTCGACCGAGGCAAGGAATTCCTGTGCCGCACCGTGACTGCCGCCATGGGTGGCTTCGCCGTCGCAGTAGTGGATCTGCCCCCGTACACGCCGCATCTGAAAGGCACCGTCGAGGCGCTCAACGACGCAGCCGAGGAGATGCACTTCGTCCTCCTGCCCCGCTACCTGCACCGGCAGAAACTCACTGGGGGCAAGAGCGCTGACCCGGACGCGCCGGCTCTCGCCTTCGAGGCCTTCGTGGCCGGGCTGCTGGGCTGGGTGAACTGGTGGAACAGCCAGCACCGGCCTGCCGGCCTGGAGGGCAGGACCCCGTTGGAAGCGTGGATGGCCGATGCCACCCCGCTGGCTGAGGCTCCGTCCGAGCGGCTGGCTCACTTCTCGCTCGAAAGCGATGGACGGGAGCGGACCATCACCAGTCACGGCATCAGGTGGCACCGCCGCGACTACATCGCCGACTGGATGGTCGGCCGGACCGGCACGCGCGTCTCCATCCGGCACTTGCCTCACCATGACGACGTCATCGAGGTCTTCGCTGCCGACGGCACGCATCTGGGCAGCGCGTACCTGGCCGAGGCCGCCACGGCGGAGCAGGTCCGTGCGCTCAGAGCCGCCCGCACGGCATCGGCCCGCCGCCTGCGGGCTGATCTCAAAGCCGCTGAGAAACTGCGCCGGGAGCGGTTCAAGGCGCAGACCGTTGCCGGCCCGGCCGAACGCAGCCGTACCCCGGCCCGCGGTGAGGCAGCCGGAGAATTGGAGGGCGGGGCGCGACGGGACAGGCGCCAGTTGGCCCGGCCGGGTCTGATTCCCCACGGCCCGGCGCCGGAGCACTGGGTGCAGCTGGTGGATCCCAAGCAGCAGGACGGATGGCGCGATGAGGACTGACCTGGCTTACGGACGCCTGCCTGACGAGCGCGAGGACCACTTCCTCGGCCTGGAGGCAGCGCACCTGGTGGGGACCGAGGCGTTGCTGACCACTCGGGACAACATCGAGGCGGTCATCGAGGCCAAGGCGATGATGTGCGCCTATGGGCCGGCCGGATACGGCAAGACCATGGCCGTGAACTCCGCGCTGCGGGCCTTGGCGCCTGACATCACCTACCGTCTGGAACTGCGGTCCGGTCCCACTCCGCGTGACATCCGCCACGGACTGTTCAAGGCTCTGCGCCTGCCTGGTGAGCCGCCCAAGCGTCCGATCGAGTTCGACGCGCTCCTGAAGAACGTCCTCGCCGAGCAGTTCCGGGTCCTGGTCTGCGACGAGGCCCAGTGGATGAGCCGCACCGGGTTCGAGTTCTGGCGTCATCTGTGGGATGACCGGCACACGGACATCGCGGTCGTCTTCGCCGGTGGCGACAGTTGCTATCGGGTGCTGCGGCGTGAGCCGATGCTCGCCTCACGGATGTACATCTGGCAGGAGTTCGACCGCATCCCCAAGCCGGAGGTAGGGCAGGTCATCGCGGCTTTCCATCCGGTGTGGGCCACAGCTGAACCGGGGTTGATCGATGCGGTCGACGCCGAAGCCGCGCACGGCAGCTTCCGCAACTGGGCCAACATCACCCACCACCTCGTGGCAGGGATGAGGAAGACCGGCGCGGACACGGTCACCGAAGCCCTGGTCCACTGGGTCTACAGCAAGATCGGCGGCATGTAGCAGTGAAGCCAGGCAGTCGGCACAGGACAGACCCGGGCGCAGCATCACGTCATGCGGTACGAGCAGCATTCACCGTCCTCCTCGACACCGGCGATGACCCAGCCTTCACTCAGGCCGCACTCGCAGCGCACCGGCTTGGCGCGGGACGCCTGGTCGTCCACCCCACCCCGGCAGCCTCCCACCCGCCCGGCCTGGCCCAGGACGTCCTGGCCGCGCTCGGTAAAACCCTCCCCCGCCACCAGGCCGACGTCCCCCGACACCGCGCGGCATGGGCCGACATGGTCCGCCCCGCTTGGACCGCGGCCGCCAGCTGGATCCACGCACAGCGCATCGGCCACCTCATCCTCCTACGCGCCCACACCCAGACCCCCGCACGCTGGATGCAGCTGACCCGCCTCCAGCGGTGCACCGGGATCCACCTCACCCTCGTCTGGCACGACACCCCCGAGAGGCTCAACGACCGGGCACAGGCATGGCGGGAGGCGTCCTGGGCCCTCATCAGCGAGCAGGAAGCCGCCCAGCAGCGGCTACGCCGTTGCGGACAGCGGCCCGCCCTCGCCCAACACGGCCCGAACACCGCAGACACAGAGCCCGCAGCCCACGCCGTCGGGTGGCTGCAACAAGTCGGCCATCCACTGCACGCAGGGCTCCTCGCCGCCCAGCTCGCCTGCGGCCAGCCCACACCCCAGCAACTCGCGCGTGTCCGCCTCACCGACCTCGCCCCGGACGCGACCGCCCTGGCCCTGCCCCACCCCGGCCGCTACCGCTCCCCGACCGGACCTGGCACCCCATACCCGTATGGGCGCGCTCCGCACTCATCGCAGCCCGCGCCTGGCAACACCACAGCGGACACCCCTACAGCAGTCGGCGCTTGTTCCAGCACACCAACTTCCACCACCACAACCAGCTCTACGACCTCGCAGCCACCGCCGGCATCCACCCCGCCATCACACGGCTGACCGGCGACCCCGCCTGGCCCGCACCCCACGAGAACAGCAGACAACGCTCCTTGCGGCCACAGCGTGATAGCGATCGGCAACCAGCCGACCAGCACACTCTGCACAAGCTGTCAGCACAGCCTCAGCAGCTTCTGTCAGCCCTCATCAGGCACTGACCAGCACAAACAACCGGGTCTGCCACTGACACCCCAGCAACAAAACCCCACCGACAAAACACCACACAACACCACTCCGCAAGGGCGTTGATGGATCGTCACTCCGTGACGATGACCGGATCACTCCGTGATCCGGTCATCTGACCTTCGGTCAGATTCGTTCTGTGGCGGCCTGCTCCGCAGTCCGCCACAGAACCTGACGCCCCCTCCGGGCGCGTCAGAGGCACCTACAGGGACGGCCTGTCCCCCCTGCTCTCGGGGATACGCGTTTCCGGCCATCTTGAATGTGTGTCAGTTTGGCTCAATCGATTGATTCTGGCCTGATTCACTACCCCTGCCGCCGCTGCGTAGCGCAATGTAGCGAACTCCCTTGGGTTTTATAGGCGTTGGAAACATTCTGCTTATTGGGTGATCGATAGGCCATGGCTGGTTTTCCAGGAATATCTCAACTCTCTATTCTCTGAGGCCTGTTCGGAAAATACAATTGGGCTACCCGGTAAGGCGGCAACCTCACTGGGCGTACATTCCCGAAAAAGGAAACGAAGGGTAGTGCAATGGCGAAGTTGAAGCCGATTTCTCCGGCGCGGATCGCGGAGGCCCGTGAGGAGGCTATGCGGTGCTAGCCCGTCTGATGGGCCGTCTGACGCTGGGCGAGCACGTGGTGCGGCTGGGCGTGACCATGGACGGCGAGGAGAAGCCCTTGGCGGCGGCGCTCCGTATCACCGTGGAGGGTGACGGCGGCCTGGACGATCTCGTGGGCGCCGAGGAGAAGTACCTGGACAACATGGCGTTCTTGCTGATGGTGGGGCTGGCGCAGCCGTTGTCGTACGGCACGTTGTACCTGCGCTCCCCTGCGCCGGAGGCGGAGGGTGCGGCGTATGTCATCCGGGCCTGGCACTTGGCCTACTGCATGCTCAGCGAGTGCACCGCGTCGGAGGCGGCCGAGTTGATCGGTGAGCGTGAACCGGCGGTGTTCGTGGACGCGTTCGGGCTGCACGGCAGCGACGAGGACGACGAGGGTGAGTCGGTCTATCCGCCGGTGGCCTACACCGTCCTGTAGCTGCCCCGTGAACCGCCGGACGCGGGACAGGGTGGGTGGGGGCGCCGGTTGAGGACCCCGGCACCCCCACCCGCGTTCGACGCGGAGCGTCGTAGAGAAGCGAGGTAGGGGCGGTCCGCATCAGCGGGCCGCCCCTGCTTCGTGCATCGCGTAGCGATGCCACTGCCGATCCTGTCCGGGCGCGGAGCAGCCCGGGTATCCGCCGCGTAGCGGCGGCGCGACGCGTCTGCGGAGCAGACCGCGCGCAAAGAATTCAGGGAAGTCAGGGCAGGAAATAGGTGGCGCCGCGCCTCTTTTCAGGTGCTCCGTATTCTGCTGCGCCACCACGCCTTATTTGTGGATGGGATTGCCTGCTGGCGGGGAACGGCAGATCCGGTGGGTCGGCAAACCCGTCTATCGTAGGTGATGGCTTGCCGTTTGAGGGAGGCTGTGCGCTCGTTTGGTCGCGCGCTGTTGTCGGAAGCGGTGTCGGCGGGCTGGTGCCGGCTCGCTTGTGTGGGGATGTGTCGGGTTGGCTGCGGGAACGGGTTCGGGCTTAGCTTCTGTGGTCGGGGGATGCTGGTTGCGGCTCCTTTGCGGATGTCGACCGGGCGGTGCGCTTGAGCCGGGTCTGGCTCCGCACGGTCGGGGAAACCTGCTCGCCGCCAAATCGGCATGCCCAACGGAGCTGTTCGGTGTGATCATGCTGTGCGTCGACAGAGCGGGGAGAGCGTATGGCCGGCCTGACCGTGACGGTGTGTCTGCCGCCCGGGGTCGCGGACGATATTGAGGGGGCGCTCGGCGCTGCTCTCGCGCCGTTCGATCTGAACGGTGACAACCCCCCGGGTCGCGGTATGTGGGATTCACGTCGCGTCCTGGGTGGCAGCGACGGTCGGGGGTTCGCGGTCGTGCGCGGATACGAGGATGATCCCCGGCTGGTCCATGACGAGCCTCGATACGACGGCACTCCTGCTCTAAGCGCTCCGGGAGTCTGTGCCGGTGGACCGCGTGCCCTGCTCGACTTCTCGCGGCCTCAAGCCGCTTCCCAGCGAGCGCCAGCTGCGTCCTGGGACCTGTGGCAACGCTTGTCCGGGATACATCCTCCAGCGCTGCCCCTCGAGTCTTCGTGGAGCGTTGGCGAAAGGATCCCCATGCGTTCCCGGGCGGCCCGTGGGCCGACGGAATGGTCGCCGCCTACCGGGCCCAGCCACTGATCAAGGCATACCTCGATCACCCCTGGAGTCTCGGCTTGGGGTTTCCGGGCGCCCCGTTCCATACGGAGCATCCCGTCATCGGCTTCTCCCGCAGTCGTGCTGACTACATCCGTGAGTTCTCCTGGAAACGTCCGCCGGACACTGACGTACTCACCGTGGACGGCTGGTGGCTTGAGGGCGACGGAAGAAGTGCTGTTCACGCGTCCTGCGACCCGCAATCGTGTCCTCACGATCCCCCAGGACCCGCTGTATGGCCCGGCAGCGAGGCCTACCTGTCGCAACTGCCCGGCGCCACGATTGTGGTACGGGTGCACTGCCACTGCTGACGCCTCCACACGGTTGGGCCAGAGCCACTATTTCGCGCGCGGTAGCTGTCGGGTGGGGCGGCCGACCCGGGGTAGCGCGCCGGCTGGAAGGTCGGCGGGCTGCTCCCTGCCGCCTGGCCCGGACTGCGGGCCGGCTGTGTCCGGCCATGGCGCGGAGGCCCCGGCCGATGCGCAACGAGAAAAAGGGGACGGCGCGCCGATCCCCCGAGGCACGCCCCACCCGTCCCCGCCCTTTCCTTCTCCTTATCTTTTTTGCTTGTGGGGGCGTGGGGGGTGTGCAGAGGGGGATGTCGGGCTGCAGGCCATGCCTGGTCAGGTGTGGTGAGCTGCGGACACTCCATCAGACGGCGTTGAGGTGCGGGCTGTTGTGGGTGGGGTCTTCGGCGGGGTTAACGGCCGGGTTATGGGGCTGGTTGTGGGCGGGGTTATCGCATCGTGACGCTGGTCAGGCCCTCGTGGTCACCGTTGTGGTCAGGGGCAGCTGATGTCGTGGGTGGTGGGCACGGCGCCAGACAAAGTCGGTGTCGGCATCTATGGAGGGGCTCGCTGACGATGGATACGGATCCGGGTGCGGGTGCGGGTGTGAATGCGGGTGGCGGGGACCGGCTCGCGGTGGCGGTGCTGGCGCAGTACCGGATGGCGACCACCGAGCAGATGCACCGGCTGCTCGCACCCGAGGTGCGCATCGAGCAGACCCGGCGCAGGCTGGCCAAACTGCGCGCGGAAGGCCTCGTCGACCGGATCACGTTGCCGCAGGTGGGTCGGACCCGGGTGTGGTTCACTACCGACTACGGGGCCGAAGTCGCAGCTGAATGGCCCGAGTTACGCGGGTGGCGGCCCGCCTGGCTGGGCGCGGACCCTACCGCTGTGCGGCTGCGGGCCGGACACGGCCTGACCGTGACCGAGACCGGGCTCGCGTTCGTTGCGGATGCCCGCCGGTGTGGGGATGTGTGCCGGCCGTTGGACTGGCTCCCCGAAGTCCACCACCCGCTGGGTAGCGGAGAGGCCGTCATCCCGGACGCGCTGCTCTACTACCGGCGCCGTCTCGATGAGGGCGACAGTGAGGGTGAGGGGTGATGCTGCGGGCGCGTCGAAGTCGACCGCGCCACCATGGGGCCCGAGCGGCTCGCCGCGAAAATCCGCGCCTACGAACGGCTGTTCACCTACGTGCCGGTGACCGCCGGCCGGGCCCGCGCCCCGATGCGCGAAACACTGGCGGAAGAGGACTGGTGGCGCCGCTACCCGATCTTCCCGCGGCTGCTGTTCGTCCTGGACGGCACCGGCCCCACCGGTGTGGCCAACCGCCTCACCGCTCTGACCGCGAGTGCACGACTGACCGGGCCCGTCTTCCGCGCCAGCGTGCCCATCTACACCGCCTCCCTCACCGACCTCCTACACGACGGGCCCTCCGCACCCGTCTGGCAGCCTGCCACCACACCCCAGCAGCGCGTCAGGTGGACGGACTCGCAAAGCGACTGACCAGCTGGCGCTAGAAGTGTGTCGTCCGCTTTCCGATCGCCTGCGGTCCCGCATTCTGTCTCGGCTTGAGGGGTAAACACGAAGCGCCATGTGCCTGACCGCAGGCATTGTGCAGGCACGATGGGGGTGGGGTGCATGCGACCGGTGGTCAATCTGCAATCCCTTGAACAGAAGTTGCTGTTGCTAGCTCTTCTGTTCGTGATTGGCGGGTCGATTGTCGCAAACCTCTTCGCATGGGACGTGAAGTGGCAAATACCGCTCATCTATGCAGTGCTCTATGTCCTGTTGTCAGTCGTTGTTGAGGTCCGTGATCGGCAGGCCCCAACAGCTTCCACGCACTATCGCACCAGTGACGAATTCTTCCTGTCGTTTGCCCGTTTTGTGCGCACTGCCGAGCGTCACGTCTACACAAGCTACGTGCGCAACACACCGCCGCCGAGTTTCCAATCCCCTGCTGCACAGCAGTACTTCAGGGCTGCGGCCGACTGGACTCGTCGCAACCCCGGCGCCTCATTCCACCGCATCATTGGTGTCCCTGACCAGGAGCCCGGACGGAGCGAGATGCGTCTGTGGTTGCGAGAGCACTACGAGGAGATGCGCGATCTTGGCAACTACCACGCCCGCGTGGTGACCACCAACAGCGGTGTCGACGCGGTCAATATGGCGATCATTGACGACACGGCGGTCCTGTTGCTCCTGACTGCGGATGGATCTTTCATGAGCGGACACAGCCTGGAGACGGCTGAAGCCGTCAATTCCTTTCGGGACTATTACAGGTCATGGTGGGCGTCAGCGGAGCCACTGGAAAACTACGCACAGCGCACCGGCCTGATGGCTCCCGGCCCCTGAGCTTCACCGAGCCGGGGCCAGAGCTGCTTTCAAAAGGGCGTTATCGTACCGTCGTGGCGCTTCACTCGCCGTCCACTTCGGGGAGGGGCTCCTCCGCGCCTGCGTGGTGGCCCATCACACTCTCGGACACGCGGGTCAGCTGGACCCAAACGCAGGTACCTGACCGCCGAGGGTGCCGTCGATCCCGCCTGTGGCGTTCACGGACCAGGTAACGGTGGGCCTCCAGCTCCTTCAGCCCGGTGCGTACCGCGTCCCGGCCGTCCAGAAGGCGCCTAGATCGGTCAGGGGCCGTTCATGTGAGTGTTGACCGTCAAGGACTGCTGTTCCCCTTTGTTTCCCGGCCGAACGGGCACAGGTGGGGCACGGACTCACTCATTCGTCATCCGAACCTTCGAGCCCGAGACGGTCCGGCGTTTCGATGAGCGCCGCCTGCCTCTGGGCATCGGGCTCCCGGCTGGCTACCTCGCGGATCATCCGAGCAAGCCTGTGCCGATCATCGGCGGAGAGTTGGTTGAGAGTGGACGCGACGTCTTCGAGCCACGGCACGCAGACATCCGGATCAACGTCGTCGTCGCTCAAGTCGATGGAGACCATGAGGTTCGCCAGGGCATCAGCGAGAGCGATCAACAACGGGTCCGCCGTCGGCCGCCGAGAGGACTCCGGCAGTACCTCACTTACTGCGGCGATGAACTCAGCCTGGGTGTCACGCTGGAACCACGTGTACACAATCGCTTGAGGGTTGCCTCCAACTTTGGTCTTCGGAGGGTCGGTCCAGAAGTCCAGATGCGCCGGGTCCGGGTCCGTGGCGAGGTAGACCCAGCCGTTGAGCCAGCGTGTGGGTGGCTTCGATATGACCTTGACGAGTTGAGTGAAAGGAATGACGCTGCTCTTCGCACCGCCAACCCTCGCGCTCAGCGCTCGCTCGATCTCGACTCGATCGGAATAGACCACGGCTTTGCCGTTAAAGCCCCTGAAGGTCCGCAGCGTCAACACTCCTCCTAAGTGAGAGTGGACTGCGATGAACCTGGGCACCGCTCGGCCACACCGACAGCATGCACGCTGTGCAGTTTGGCTGGTAGGCCTCAGTTCGGAAGATCGCATATGTGGATGAAGCCTGCTGGCTTGCCTCGTCCTCGACCCACCGCTCACCCCGAAGCCCATCCCGTCTGCCGTCGGCCCACACACCGTGGAGCGGGCGTGGTTCCTGGCGTCCAGGTGGAGCGCGCCACTGTACGAACGACCTGGACGCCAGGGGCCGCGTCTGCTCGGCTCTGCCTGGGTCGACGGCGGACGGGGTGGGAGCACCACGCGCGAGCATTGGGGCGCCGGGTCGCATCTCCTTCTACGGCTGCCCCCTGCGATTGGCAGGGGGCAGTAGAGCGAGCACGTTAGCAGCGTGCGACCTGAGCGGTGTCACCCCAGGGAGGCGGAGTCTTCACAGACCGCATCGCGCTGGCCCAGCCTGCGGTGATAGCCGAGAAGGATGACGTCCGTGTACATGTTGTCCTCGCCCATGCCGAAGGCGACAATGTCCTGGCTCATCAGAGCCTTGTAGAAGGTGTTGGCCGGGGTGTTGTCGGTGGCCATGTCCGCGAAGTACCCGTTGTTCTTGTATCCGTAGAACATGAACTCCTGGATGACGCGGGAGTAGATGCTGGCGTCGTTCAGGCGGTCCCGCAGGGTGCGGCCGTCGCTGCCGACCGAGGTCAGCTTGTTCATCTGGAACATGTCGGCCGCGTGTGCGTTGGCGACGGTGGAGGCCCGGTCGACGATCGTCAACGCGGGGACGCCGTTGACCGCGCGTTCCTTGTTGATCTCGCACACGATCCAGTCGACGTCCGGGAAGTCAGAAGACTTCTTCACGGCGGTGATCGACGACTGGGTGGCAGATGCGACGGGTGCGGCCCCCGCCGGCACCGGGACCGCCGTCAGCACGGCGCACGCCAGCAAGGTGACGATGCCACGGCGCACACCATGCCGGGGAGCAGGAGACAGGGAAAGGATCATGCCTGCTCAACGCACATCCATCCGGACGGTTGCGGGGGCGTAGCCCATCAGGGCTGCCGTCGTCCACACGGACTGAACCTTGAGTGACGCAAGTCTGCGTGTCGTCGAAAGGAGGTGCCGAGCAACTCAGCGGGCAGCCTTCTTCTGTAGGGCCCATACGTAGTGCCATTTGCCGTGTGTGCGTTTGAGTCTGGTGTCAGCGAAGGCCTGAATGGTCGGCCACAGGCCAGTGGCACCGGCCGCGAGCGTCGAGCTGACACCGAGCGCACCCTGTAGAGCCTCAGGGCGGACTGCGGCAAGGACGGCGCTCGTAGTACCTAGTACAGCGCCAGCGCTGCTGAGGGCCCGGGACCGGGCCGCGCTGCTCATCTGCGCGGTAGCAGCATTAACCTCGTCACGGATGGAGAGCGCGATCCGTTCCAGGGCCACCTGGGAATCCACCGCTTCGAGCGCGTCGTCGAGTTCGAGGAGCCGGGAACGCATGAAGTCGCGATACAGGCGATAGGAATCGAACTCTTCCCTGGTGACCTGAGCGAAGTCGGTGAGGCTGAGACCGTCGATGAAGGGCAGATCGATCTCCAGGACCGGTCGAACCACACGGCTGGCAAGGGGCTTGGTTCCCGCCAGATCTACAGCTCGGCCATGCGACACCACGAAGTCGATGGACCGGTCACTGAACGAGGGCAGAGGCCCCGGTCTGCTGTCATTGCTGCCGTCGTCGCTATGCCTCAACCCCGAGCGTCCTCGCGTGTAGACCGGCAAGTACCAGGCAAGCCCGCTCCGCAGGAGGGGTTCAGCGTCCAGGAGCCACCGTCCCACCTGGGCAAGATCGCTGGTCACCATTCCGTAGTGATATGTCTCCGTGACGGATGGCAGGATCTCCTCTTCTCCGTACGTCCCCATGACGCTGCCGCCACCAGAGTCGCGAGAGTACTGCCCGATTTCGTGTACCGATCCGATGCCGTGGTCGGACAGCAGCATCGTGTCCGCGACCAAGGCGATCCTCTTGGTGACGTGAGTGAAGCTCCCCAACTCGGAGGACAGTCCGACGTAGTACGGGCAGGCAGCGGTGGCCTTCGCGTTCAGGAGGCGCTCGTAGTTGGGGTAGAGCGTGCGGGCGTAGAGGTGGGCGACGTCGCTGGGAGCGGCCCTTCTCCGCTCCGGAAGTGAGTCGAAGAACTCGTTCATCCGGACGGCTACAGCCCGGTTCTGGTACGCGCGACGATCCCGCCACGCTCGCCATCCACGTCGAAACATCCGCACAGCATTGCCGGTAGCCGAATCCCCCGTCCAGAAGTCGACATCCCAGCAGAGTCGATGCGAACAGGTGCCCCCTGTGCCTGCCCTGCGTGCCCGTGAGCACCTCAGCCGCTTCGACCGAGAGTGACCAATCTTCGGTGACACAGACTCGCGTCGATCAAGGTGCAATGGCACGCACTCAAGCTCCGATGACATAGGACAACGAGTGTCCACGGCACCCGATGGCAGGACCCTTCGGCACAGTCACAGGGCGGCGGACACTAAATTGCCGCGCTCATGAGGGACCCCTGTACGCCAGAGGGCGCCTCCCCGGGCGAGATCCGCCCGGGGGGCACGCATCAGGGGCGATCTATGGGTTCGGTGTGCTCGATGTCGACGTACTGGATTCGCAGGTACTCGTGCACCGCCTGCTCGGGAACGCGGAAGGACCGGCCGACGCGGATCGCGGGGAGGTGACCACTGCTGACCAGACGGTAGACCGTCATCTTGGAAACACGCATGACTGACGCGACTTCTGCGACGGTCAGGAACACCGCTTCGTTGAGCGGGCGATCCGGGTCGTCTGCGCCACGGTGCGGCCGACCTGCCGTCCTCGGGCTTTCGCGGCTCTCATCGGGCTGCGACGGTGCAGGTGCGGACGCAGTGTCGTCGGTCTCTGACGTCCAGCCGAGCAGCTCCTGCTTGCGCCGGGCCAGGCTCTCCTCATCAATGACCACGGCGGCCTCGGCCTGGTGCAACAGGTTACCGATCATGATGTCGGTGTCGATGGAGCGGCCCTGCTCGTTGTCCGTCATGCCAGCTCCCCCTCTCCCTCTTGAGACGTACCCGTCTCGACTGATTCCGCGTCAAAAATCCCGCCGACCACCGCGCGCAATGCCTCCCGGGTCTTTGCCCCGTGCTTGCGGACACCTGAGGGCTGAATATCCAATAGGTCCGCGATGCGCAGCTCAGACTGCTGCTCGATGAAGTACAGCAGCGCGACCTGCCTGCGCCTGGGCTGGAGTTCGCGAATCACCTGCCAGCAGCGCTCCAGATCCTCCCGGGCAATGACCGCATCGACCGGGTCGGGTCCGACGCGGGAGTACAGCCGGCCCAGTTCAGGCTGCAGGCCTTCCCCGCGGGCCTCTCGGCGCAAGCCGTCGATCCACTTGTTGCGGCACACGCTGCGCAGCCAGTTGCGACGTGCTTCCGCGTCCAGATCGGCGAGTTTTCCCACCCCTGGATAGCGGCCATGAACGTCTGCTGCACAAGATCCTCGGCTGCGGCCTGATCACCGCCGGTCCGCACCATGGCGTAGCGGGTCAAGCCGGCCGCTTCCAGATCCCATAAGGCGGACACCTGCTCCGCCTTGTCCTGACGTCGTTGCGTCACACCGTTCTCCCCCTGATCCGCTTCTGATGGAACGCCGACATACACCTGCATGGCGGGCCCCCGCGGCCTCGTTCCTGGACGACCACCGTGCCGTGCGGGGCTTTCTGTACCAACGCGATCAGGGTGGTCCTGCGCTTCCATTCCGCCAGGAACGCGGCAGCACCCGCAAGAGCGGCAAGCAGACACACCGTCAGCCAGAACCCGGGCCGGCCGACGAGCGGCCCGAGCCATCCTGTTCCGTACCCCAAAAGGCTGTTCACATCATGGAGTCGAATAAACAGCCCAAAGTGCTGCCTGCGCGCATCAAGATTCTTTTCCGGACTCGCCTCTGCTCAGCTCGCCGACAGGGACCGGCTGTTGATGGCGCCGGAGAGGCTGCGGCAGTGCCTGCACGCGGGCTACGGGCGAGAACGTCGATCTTGAGAGGTAGACGTCGAGGAACTGGATCTGTAGGAGAGCAGGTGCATGTTCAGGAACCAGGCGCTGCATCGTCCGATCCTGGCGCTCTGTCGGCGCGTAGGGCCTTCGCGGTCAGTTCGCAGGCCCTGGCCACATGCTCGCGAAAGGGAGCGACCCTCGGGTTGGTCAGACCAGGTGACGCTCGCCGAAGGCCCTGATGGCTGCCTTGACCTCGTCGCTGCCCTGCTCGTATGCCTCGTGCAGAGTGATCATGGGCCGCTCCCGGAGGATCCGGGCGGGCTGCCGGACCGTTCGGTGAGGCGGCGCAGCTCGTCCAGGACGTCGTCGAGCTAGCGGGCGATGAGCTTGGATCTGTTCGGTGATGACGTAGCCGGCGGCTGCGCGATGACGGCCGGAATGACAGTCCAGCCTGCGAGGGGCAAGGGCCAGGCACACCACGGACGGGTGGACGGTGTCGTCGGCGGGTCAGGTGATGCCGGTCATGACCTCATAGGCCAGCGCCCAGCCGGTCACGAAGCCCCGGCATCGCCCCGCAGCCGGCGCCGACACATCTACGAGAGGCAGCCGACTGGGCCGGTCACGACGTCTCGGGTGTGGTCACCCGCTTCCGGCCCCCGGCCTGCGAGACCCCCAAGGGGGGCGCCCCGAAGCACATCCGCGGCGCGAGATCGTCGACGCGATCCGCTACGTCGTCGACACCGGCTGCAAGTGGAGCGCCCTACCCAGCGACTTTCCGCCCCGGCGGACCTGCTACGGCTTAGACCACCTTTAAAGGGCCTTTAAAGGGTGTCGGAAGTAGGAGGGGCGCCCTGACCGACCCGGCATTGCGCGAGGTAATGGCATCCTTGGCCGGTGTTCTCATCCGATCATGCGGGCGCCGTGTTCTTCGATGTCGACGGCACCCTCGTCCCAGGTACGAGTTCGTCGGTCTTTCTGGCTGGCTTCCTTGGCCATCGGGACGAGTTGGCCAAGGCCGAGGACGCCTACGCCTCCGGCGTCCTGGACAATCGGCAGGTCTCCGAGCTGGACGCCGCCGGCTGGGCGGGAGTTCCCGAAGACCAGGTCTCTGGCTGGCTCGACGGGCTTCCCTTGGTCTCGGGCATCACGCAGACGGTGGCCTGGTGTTGGCAGAACGGATTGGTGCCCGTACTGGCAACCCTCGCCTGGTCGCCAGTCGGCAGCTACCTCACTGACCGCTTCGGCTTCCACGCGTTCAGCGGACCACGGCTGGAGACCACCGACGGCCAGTTCACAGGCCGGGTCGCCCGTCACTTCGACGAGTACGACAAACGAGATTTCGCCCTCACGCAGGCACGGGAGTTGGGACTGGCTCCCCGCTCGTGCGGGGCAGTCGGAGACAGCCGCTCCGACCTGCCACTGTTCGCATCCGTCGGGTTGAGCGTGGCGTTCAACGCATCGGCCGGAGCGCGCGAAACAGCGACCTTCACGGTGGACGACAACGACCTGCAGGGCGTACTTCCCGTCTTGAGCCGCCTGGTCACAGCCACTCCTTGATGGCCGCGACCAGGACGGTCGCCTCGTAGCCAACCGCGATCTTGCCCTACCTCGTGGCCACGGCCCGGTGCCTTTTGAGGCGGTTTGATACCGCACTCGACCGCGGGCCGCTCACGGTAGTCGACCGCGTCGAACTCCGACGACCGGCCGCCACGGGAGTCGCGTTTCTTGCGGTTACGGGCCTGGTCAACCTTGTCCGGGACGGCGCAGAGGATGCCGCGTCGCCGCAGGTAGGCGCGGTACTTGCGAGAGGCGTACGCCTTGTCCACGCGGACCCGGCGCGGCCGGGTGCGGGGCCTGCCCTGCCCCAGGCGAGGAACCCGGATGCGACCCAGGACGACCTCGAACTGCGGCGGGTCACCCCGCTGCCCTGCGGTGATCACGATGGGCATGGGCTTTCGCCGCCGCTCGACGGCCAGGTGCAGCCTCGTGCTCAAGCCGCCGCGCGAACGGCCGAGACCGTGGCCGGCCCGCTCGGTCCTGACGCCGCAGGACGACTCCTCCTGGAGGCCCCCTCACCCAGACGTCCGACCCGATTCCAGGGCGGCGACGAACGAGTACGGCCAGCCGGGCACGAACTGGTCCAAGGACCGGCCACTGCGGCCATAGACGTGACAGAACAGGCGGTCAGCGCTGGCCGGGGCGCCCGGGCGGAGCCAGTGGCTGATATCGACCGCGAGGACCAGACGCCCGTCGGCGGCCTGCGGCATGGGCAAGCCGGCCAGCACCTGCCGCAGGCGGGGCACATCGACGTTCCCGCCGTTCAACGCGTCGTACATCGCGCCGTACCCGCGCCGATGCTCGGCCACCAGCGTCAGGTCCACCGCCCTCACCGGCCCGTCCGCACACAGCAGCGCGTCCACCAACTCGAACAGTTCGTCCCCGCGCCCCGGTCAGGCAGCCGAATAGATCGTCCCGGTACCGGGGCGCCACCACCAACCGCTCTCCCCCTACACCTTGATGCAGCAACCCCACCCCGCGGCCTTCGCCTGTCCTATGTCTCTGTGCCGGACTCAGCATCAGACGAAGCTCCCCTTACTCTCGGGCAGTTCCCGTTTTGACGATCAAGTTCGAAGGACCATGCGAGTGGCCGAGGCCGCGACCAGGGTGCAGTGGTGCTACTCGACCCGCCACCAGCCCTGTCCGATGTGCCAGTCCCCCACCCAATGCAGGAAATCGCCCCCAGACTGAGCGGACGGGAAGTCGGTGGTCAGCGAGTCGCTGACCACATGGGCGGCGATCACCCTCATGACCAGGCGGCTGACCCGCCGCACCGCCCGGCCCGCCGAACGCCGCGACATCAGCCCCCACTACCTCGCACAGGCGCATGACCGGACCGGCCATCCGCCGCCTCCCACACCCTTCGGGTGTCAACAAACGTGAACGTTCCCGACCTCTTGCACAATGCACTCATGCAGCCGCTACCGGTTCCCTGCCCCGCCCACCTCATCCCCAACGCCAGCGGCACCAAGGCCTTCCACCAGGCATACCGGCAGGCCATGGCGCACGGCGTCGTGTTCGTCGCCGTCGAATCCGACGGCCCCCGCTGGACCGTGAAGGCAGACACCCTCACCGCGGGCCCCGGACACCCCGCCGACAACACCGTCAACGACGCCATCCGAGCCGCGATCCTCCGCCTGATCCACACCCGCGAGGTCGGCGCGGACGCCTACACAGGACCGATCTACTTCATGATGCACAACGTCCCCAGCGAGGAACGAGCCCGCGAACTTGCCGCCGCACTCCACGCCGCCCTGCACGGCAACCTGGAACCGCTCAACCGCGCCGTCCCCCAGACCTCCTGACAAACGCCCGCCAGCCCTCACGAACAGTGCCGACTCAGCCGGCCGGCGACAGCCCGGCCCCCAGCGCCGCCACCACCACTACCGACAGGGCGACCATCACCGTCCGCACAGCCGTCCCACCCTGACCCGCCGACCGCTCGTCAGCGAACAGGTCCGCACCGGCACCACACCACGAACACCCCGGGCAGCACCACGCCGAGGAACCGCCCATCAGCCAGCAGGCCCCGAGCAGCGCGGCCGGGCCAACGCTCGCCTCCACTCTCATGACCTGGGCAAAGAATCCTGCCCCCGCAAGGAAACGTCCACCGTCCACATCCGTCCACGCCTCGACAACTACGCCCACATGACATGACCGGCTCAGGAACAGGCGCTGACGTGCATGCCCCCTCGACCAGGACCCCGATGACCTCGGCGAGGAGGTCGAAGGGCCCGCCGTCCGGTGTCAGGGGGCGGGGCAGGTATGTCACCCGGGTGCGCTGCAACGAGTTGGCCAGCATGCGCGCGTTCCAGGAAAACTTCCACACCCGCAAGCTGGAGCTCGGCGACTGCACACGGCCCTACGCAGCCCCGTGCCAGCATGAGCACTCGTGCCAGCGCTGCCCGATGCCACGGGTTTCCCCCAGGCAGCGGCCCCGGCTGGCCGAGATCATCCGCAACCTCGCCGAGTGCATCGCAGATGCGCGGACGAATGGCTGGCTCGGCGAAGTCCAAGGACTCCACGTCAGCCTCACCAGGGCCAAGGACAAGCACGATGCCCTCGACCGCGCTCTGGAACGCGGCAACAACACCAGACGGGGCGGTCCCACCGACCCCGGCATGCCCGTGATCACCAGGCCGCAGTGATGTCCCACGAAGGCCAACGCGGCGTTCACCGACTCCCCGCTTCCGGGAAGCAGCAGGTGGCGACCAGGCCCGAGGGTTCAATGCGCGCAAGGGGCGGCGCTCCGAAGCGCGCCAGGCAGTGCCAGACCTTCTTGAGGTCCTGCGGGTCGTAACGGCCGCAGGAGGCCGCCTCGCCGATCATGCGGGGATCGATGCTGCCGTTGGCCGCGAGCTCGGCGCCCAGGTCGACGTACTTCTGTCCGCGGTAGTCCGGGTGGCGCCGCAGATGCTCCACGGTCAGGTGGTAGCCAGGGTGCCATTCGACAGGACACGGAAGTCTGCGGGCATCGGCATCTACGGCTGTCCCGCGGTAGCTGGGGTCCAGGACAAGTGCCTCCACATCACGGTCGAGCCTGAGGGTCCCGTGGATCTGTGCCTCGATGTGACCGTCCAAGGCGTCCAGCGCGTCGGCCTCGGCCAGGTCGATCAGAGCAAACCGGGTCGCGACACCGAACGCCGAAGGTCCCGTCGAGCTGTCCGGGTAGCAGAACGTCGCACGCTCGAGGGTGTGGGCGGCGAGCCTGAAGTACGAGGAGCCAAACCGAGGCGCCCCGCCGATGGAGGCGTGCCGGTAATTCAGCGCGCCGTAGACCGGCCGCTCGTCAGCTGCGGCGCAGTCATAGGCACCACCGAAGATACGGCTCTCCCAGCGCCACCGGTCCCCACCCCGATACGCACTCAGACCGCCGTTGCTGGTGCCGGTCACGAACTGCGAGCGGTAGACGCCGTCTTCCGCCATCCTGAGAAGGACCGGACGCCCGCCCACCAAACGGTCGGGATGGAAGTTCATCGTCAACCGCAACCGCGAATCGAGCGGGCGCCCGACCGACAGGCCCGCCACATGCCGCAGAGCCTTCTCCTGCAGCCACCAGGAACCGTCACCACCCATCCGCGCAGTGTCCACGAACGCCCTCCGTCACGACACCCGGAATATCGCGACCCCACGCCACCAAGCCGCAGTCCGAATATCGTCGCCCATCGCCTGGACGCGACGTCCGGGCGGCGCAGCAGACCAGAGGTCACCTCCGCGGCAACGGACTCGTCTCGTGTCAGCTCCTCGACGACCTCCACCTTGCCTGCCGCTTCAACCTTCGCGACGACGGCGGGACAGCGCAGGGTGTCCGGGGCGATCGCGGCAGCGACGTCGTCCTCGCGGGACAGTTCCTTGACTGAGAGTCAGACCGAAAATCCTTTGACCCCAGTGAACGGCCGAAAGAATGACCGTTGTCTGATCGTAGGGAGCGATCCGGATACGTTCGCGCTGCGGTCACCGTGACCGTTCGCCGTACGCCTCCTTCCGGGCCCTGAAGGCCCTCGTCACCCACCGCCGCGAGCAGCAGGCGGCGTTCCGGCCACCGATATCTATGACATGCACCGCATGCTCAACAGGCTCGGAGCGAAGTCCGCCGCGGGCACTGTACTGGCGGGCGGCCAGAGCCATGCTGACATTGTCAACGGTCAGCAAGTTGCGCTCAGGCAGGTCGATCTCCGCTGGTACCGGACCTTCTTCGGGCGGGCCATCGGGTTCTGCCGGCGGCCTCCTTTCCCTGTGCTGCAAGTCGTGTGGCCCGACGCGAATGACCGCTTTCACTGGAAAGAACACTCTGAGGCGAGGCATCGGGACTCACAGCCTCAGTCGTGGCTACCCCCGAGTGAGCACCCTGTCGGGATCTGGACGACCGAACTCTGACCTCTCACGTGCCGACCAGCGACACACCAACACCGTCGCGAAAGCTACTGAAGCAAGATCATTTTGCGGAGGAGTTCGAATCCGGCTCGGCCGTAGAGCTGCCTCTTGATCTTCTTGATGCGGTTCACGGCACCCTCGATGCTGCCCGAGTTCCAGTCCACGGTGAGCCCGGCTGTCACAGCGTCGAAGTCTCGATGCAGGTGGAGTGCGAAGCCGGTGAGGCCGGGTAGCTGGCTGGCGTCGACTGCGTCGATCCAGGTGGGGAGTGTCGAGCCGAGGCGGTCGGTGAGTATCTCGCCGAAGCCGCGGACATGTCCGGCGACCTTGTCCAGTTCGGAGCAACGGGCCAGGACATCCTTCAGGCCAGCCCTGTCTTCCTCGGTCAGGACCGTGGGGTGCCGGGTGAGCCAGCCGGTCACCTGCCGCACCGACGGCGGCCGCGGTGCCGCGGTGGCCGGAGTCCTGCGGAGGGTGGCGATGTGGGCGCGGACCATCTGGTGGGTGACGGGGGCGCTGGCGGCAATGAGCTCGCCGTGCAGTCGGGTGACGCTGGTACATCCCTCGGCGAATCGCCGCTCCAGGTAGGGCTTGTAGGGGTCCAGCCTGCTGGATCGGGGCCGGTTCTTGCGGAAGGTGTCCTGCCAGCGTGCGGCATTCGCGTACCGGAGCACGGTGTTGAGACCCCAGCCCAGGTGCCGGGCAATCGCCCGGCGTGAGCGGCCTTGGGCGAGGAGCTCGTGAACCAGGGCGTGTGCTGCCTTCTTCCGTTCGGCCCGCCGGCCGACGGGCGCCGAGTCGTCCTGCGGCCGACCGAGGTCGGGAGGGGTCGTGCCTGGCAGCACGCTGGTCGGCGACGGGTTGCGCAGGCACTCGCGGTGGGCGGCGACGCAGGTCTCCACGGCCCGGCCGAGGCCCTGCCACAGATGGAACCGGTCGGCGACCTGCAGAGCGGCGGGGGCACCGCGGCGGGCACCGTCTGCGTACGCGCCGGCTCGGTCCCGGCAAATGATCTCCACGCCTGGGTGCTCTATCAGCCAGGCGGCCAGTGAGCTGTTTCAGAGTGGCCACCGATGGGGTGACGGCGTCGAGGTCGCAGCGCACGAGGCACCCGTGCCGTTGAGGGAGGTGTTCGAAGTCTCAACTCGTCAGCGCAGGTGCCTCGTTGATTCGCCATCCTGCCGTACTCGACCTCCCGCATGCGTTGGTCGAGTGGGTCACCATGCTCATCGTCACCCGCGAGGGTGACCGCCGCTGCAAGCTCCCTCCGCACCAGCGTGCCCTGGTCGCCCTGGTGTACTTGCGCAAGAACGAACCCCTGCCCCAGATCGCCGCCGCTTTCGGGATCTCTGTCGGTACCGCACACGCGTACACCACTGCGGTCATCGGCCTGATCGCCGTGCGCGCCCCGGGACTGCTGAAGGTCTTGCGTGAGACCGACCCGGAGTACGTCCTGCTAGACGGGACCCTGGCGGAGTGCGACCGGGTCGGCGACAGCCGGGCCGACTACTCCGCCAAGCACCGCCTGCACGGAGTGAACCTGCAGCTGGTCACCGACCCGGCCGGCGCACTGCTGTGGATCTCGCCCGCACTGCCGGGCCGCACACACGACCTGACCGCCGCCCGCACCCACCGGATCATCCGGATCTGTGAACGCCAAGGAGTCCCGATCCTGGCCGACTGTGCCTACATCGGCGCCAGACCGTGGGTGACCACGCCACGGCGACGCCCGCCCAGAGGCGAGCTGTCCCCGACGCAACGGACAGTCAACCGAGCGCTGTCCCAGGCCCGCGCAGCGGTCGAGCGCGGCCCGGCACGACTCAAACGATGGCGGATCTTCCGCAAGGCACGTTGCAGCCCGAATCGAATGACGTCAGTCGCGGCAGCCGTACTCACTCTGGAGCGGCAACGCTGAAAGAGCTCAGTGGCCCGGCTTCGCGGGTCGGGAGCACATCGACCACGCGATGGTCTTCGACGCTGGTCAAGACAGTGGAGTAGGTCTGGCCGCGACGGATCGCGAAGTCGTCCACGCCCAGCACATGCGGCGTGCTGAACCGTGGATCGGGCAATGTCATGACCCTGCGTAACAAGGTCATCCGTCCCGCGCCGAGCCCAGCTGGGCAGCCAGCCGGGCGCCAGCCCGCCTGGCCAGCGCGAGCCCCACTCGCTCCAGGGCGTGGTTGAGCCGCGTGGTGAACCGTGCGTGCGGGGCAGCCAGCCGAGAGAAAGGCTCGGCGAACGTCCGGCGCGGGCAGTCCGCCACTCCGCAGATGAAGCGCCGGACCGTCAACCGGATCACGAAGCCCAGTTCAGCGAGCGGAAGGTCTTTCAGCCTGCACTGATAGCAGTTCGTGGACTCGGTCCGAGAAGCGACCACAGTCCGGACATGCCGCCCCCACCGCGCGGCCTCTCGCCACCACCTCGACTGTGCCGAACGCGGCTGTGACCGCCTCGACATCCACATCGTCGATTCCGTCGAACACCAGCGAGTCGCAGAGCGCTGCATCGGTCTGCATGACCAGCGCCATCACCGGCCATAACCGGCTGCAGCAGCGGGCGGCGGGGACCTGAGGGAGCGTCAATTCCGATCGCTGAACGACAAGGCGTACGCGGTCTCACGCGAATCCGTCTCCTCGCAATCGAACACCGCGATAACTCTCCGCGACCGCTCCCAAGATCTGTGCCAGAACCGAGTTTTGACACCGGTCGGCGCGGGTCAAAAGTGCGTGGCGATCCCGAAGACGCGGCGAAGTTCTGCCATGTCGTGCCGGTCGCGTTCCGTTGGTTCGTATCCCTGATGGAAGTAGACCTGCTGCTCGGCGGACAAGCACGGGATGGGCGTCCCCTGGATGGTGCCCGTCACGAAGCAGGAGGAGGGGTAGGCGAAGGGACGTTGCGGTTCGGGCGACGCCTGCACTGCTGAGCCGTCCTCACTGAAGACCAGCGGATGAAGGTCGATCTCCAGGCCGTCCGGAGCCGTCACGACGAATCGGATGGGCCTCCAGTTCAGGCTCTCCACGAAACCTGCCGCGGAGAGAGCCCCCAGCACGGCGGCTTCCTGGTCTTGCCGGTGCATCAAGTCCAGGTCGCGATGGTCTCGGGTCTGCTCGCCGATCAGAGCGTCGATGCCCCATCCGCCACCGACCCAGACGTCGGCCTCCGCCCGCTTCAAGAGGGCCAGGACGAACAACACGTCATCAGCTGTCATCACCCGACGCAGGCTAGAAGTGTCAGCGGCGGGCAGCGAACGAATTCTCTCGGCGGGGGCAGGGCAGGCCCCATCCAAGGAGGCCCGCTGAGGTCGTCAGTCAGCGGCCTGCTCGGCGACTGCGTTCCCGTCATCCTCTGCGCACCTGTCTCGATTCTCAATAACTGGTCGCGTATCCGCCTCCATGGGATCGCTGCCCGTCCACATGGAGCGCATGCCTTCGCACCCGGGTGTCGTCGGCAAGGCTGCGCCTACACGGCGATAAGCCTCAACCAGAACGCCAAGAAGGGCGGCGAAGGCCCAGAGGTAGCCGGTGTGGTTGAGCCAATCAAGTTCAGTACCCACAGGGCCGTCGCGATGATTCCCGCCAGCAGAAGGTGAGCCGACATTCCTGCTTCGGAAGCCGGCCATCTGACCTGGGGTGCACCTCGCACGCTGTCAGTCACTTCGGACGACCGGTGGAGTTCAGCGTCGCCGGCAGCGGTCCCGCAGCTCGTCGACGACTGCCTTCTCGTGAGGGTTGAGGTCCCCGTCGGCGGCGGCGACCCGTTCGGCAGCCTCGACAACGTCATGGAGATCCCCAGGCTCGGCGTCGATACGGCGCCACACCTCGTCCGGATCGATGTTGACGACGTTGGCCAGTTCCTCGTCATCGATCTGATGCCGTTCCCGGGCAAGCCGCGTCAGCCGGTGGAAAAGCAGGCTCTCGGCCTCAGTGATCTTCCCGTCCGCGTTGATGACGAGCCACGCGACCCACAGCATCAGCCGCGGATGCCGCGTGCCCCGGATCAACGTGTCGGCGAGCTCGATCACCCCTGCCTCGTCACGAAACACGGACCTGGCATGGCGTCCCGCAGCCACGGTCGTGTAGCGGTTCACGAGGATGGTCAGGGGGATGCCCACACCGGGGATGCCGAACTTGATGATGTTGCGTTGCAGGAGGTGTTTCCCGACGATCGGAAGGCTTTTCGCAGCGGCAAGGACTGGACCGGAGTAGTACTTCTTGAGGACTTGCCGCACCAGGCCGGGCACAAACTTCATACTGCCGCGGGCCACTTCTCCGGCCTTGATGCCGAACGCCACCCGGACAAGCTTCATCATGTCTTCGGGATCGTCCACGTCCAGAGGAATCCGATAGATCACCGCGATGTCGTGGGCCAAGCGCATCTGCAACTGGGTGATGAACGTCAGGTCAACCATGAAGGTGACGAGACCGGCCGGAACAGTGGCAGCGCTGGCGCCGCCCAACGACCCGACCGTCGCGGCGACCGTTCCGGTGTAGAGGCTGGAGGTGAGCCCGCCTTCAATCATGGCGTTCTTTGCCGCCAGCTTGATCTGCCTCTCGACGATACCGTCCGCGGGCACACCCTTGTACTTCTGCTGGAAGTACTCCCAGGTGGCCTTCTCGGTGTACGTCCGCAACGCCTGGGCGCAGAGTTTCGTGAACCATCCACCCGACTTGATGTCGTCCGCACTCAGCCCCTCGACGAACTCCCGCAGCCGCTCCCGTTCCTGTTCCACAGCAACGCGGTCAGCATCGTCGTCGCCAGCATTGACGGAGCCGGGCAGCACTTCGGTCACAGCGGGGTCCCCTCCCATCAGCGATCTGCAAGGCTGCCAGATACAGGCAACCAACCACCGCCCGAACGCCATATCGAGATCCAGAGACGCCCAGCAAACGCCCAGCGATCCACTGGCCTTCCCCCCACAGCAGGGCACCCCGCCACACCCGGCGCCGCATGCGCACACACTCGTCGCAGACACGTACGGCCCACCGGCATTCATCACGCCGGGCCTCGACAGAATGCGACCTCATCAACACCGAGCACGGTCAGCATCTGCGGGAGGCCCATGGCTCCTAAATCAGCCGCAGGAGCATCGGCCCGCTCACCGGCACGGCCACGTGCCCGCCGTGCGTCAACGCGACCTTGTACGGCAGACGTTCAAGCATCACCGAACGACGGCCGTGGCTGAACACCAGTCGGTCAGCCTGCCCGGCGAAGGTCCTCTTGCTGCAGGCAGGGTCGCCGCAGAAGAACCCGCGGACCTGAAGGTCGATCGCCGCTCCTGCCCTGCGACCACAAAATCTTCGAATCCTCGGCTGTACCGGCTGCGCGCAAAGCAGCAACCAAGTGATCGTGCTGCTGGCCCCGGCCGCATGTGAGATGACGCCGGCCGCCAAGGCGTACACCGAGACGGCCGAGGCCGCCGCACGCCACCGCATCTACCTGATCCCCGAGAGGTAGGCCCACGAGCCGCGAGTACGGCCGCCGGGGACAACCCCTGGGGCGCGGGCTGGACCCCCACCCGAAACTTCTGCCATAATTTGCTTTACGTGCCGGGGTGACCGGCGCACCGCTGACGGGAGGGTCGGTTCTGCCATGACCGCGCAACCAGAGCCTCGCCTGGCCGACGCCACCGAGATCGCGGCCGAACACGACCTGACACCCGCACGCATCACCAGCCTCTACACCCAGCACACCACGAACGCGGCCGGCGAGGCGTTTCCCGAGCCCGTCGGCAAGCGCGGCCGCGCCCGCCTGTGGGACCACGCCGCAGTCACCGAGTGGTTCGCCCACCGTCCGCCCACCCGGCTCGCCGAGCACAAGCCGCTGGCGCTCGACCCGCAGACGCTGCTGAACGCCGCGGACGCCTCCAGGTACCTCGGCTACAAGAACCCCAGCCAGGTCACCACCTTCGTACGCGACCACCCCGGCTACTTCCCGGAACCCGACGAGGTCGAAGAACTGGGCACCGCCGACAACCCCTACCGCCGCCAACTGTGGAAAGTGGCGACCCTCCAGACATGGATGGCCACCCGCCCCGGCCGCGGACGACGCGCCGGAACCAAGCAACGCCCGCCCCTGCCCAAGGTCTCCGCAGACGGCGACCCGGACGAGCTGCTCGGAGCAAGCCAGGCCGCGGCCCTGCTGGGCTTCGCAAGCGTCGGCTCCTTCTCCAGCAGCCTCTCCCAAGGCAACCTTCCCCTGCTGAAGACCACAGACGGGGTCGCCGAGAACGCCGGACGCCAAAACGGACGCCGCCGCTGGACACGCAGACGCATCCTCGAACAGGCAGCCCAACGGTCCAGGAAGTAGATACCTGGTGGTGAGTGGATATCCGCTCACCACCCCCGTGAAGGCGACCCCCGGTGTGGGGAGTTGATCCCTTGCGGGCCAGGCGCCGCACAATGGCCGACACGGCACGGCTTCACCACCACACCCAGCAGCAGACAATGCTGCGGACCGGCCATCTTCTTCATCCGTCCGGATGGCACGGTCAACTCGCAGTTGGTGGGCCCGACCATGCCCCGACCACACCCCTGACCACGAGACCGTTGCTGAGCCGTGACCTTGGTCAGGGTCCCGTGGTCGGGGTCATGGTCAGGGGCAGGGGGTTGTCTGCTGCTATGACCCGTTCCCCTTCAGGTGCTCCGGGCCCCGAACCGGCCCCAGCCCTGCTGAACCCCTGCGCCTGCAGGTCCTGACCGCACTCGCCCTGTACCGCATGGCCACCACCGGCCAACTGCGGCAGATGCTGCGCCCCCACAGCCCCCGCCAACTCATCTCCCGCGTCCTCAACTGCGCACCGCCGAACTGGTCGACCTCACCCCGCTACAGCAAGCAGACCGATCACGCACCCACGCCTGGTACCTCACCCCCGACGGGGCACGCCTCACCCGCGACCTCCCCCTCCTGCGAGGACGGCCCCCCCCCTACCCCATCACCTCCACCACCGCCGCCTCCCTCAAGACACCGCACACCTTGTGCGTCGTCCGCGCCCACCTGCCCTCCGCCACCGACGCCCGCCGACTCGGACACGAACACGGCCCCTGGGACTGGCCCCCCGAAGTCGCCCACCCCATCGGCGAAGGCGAACGCCTCGTCGCCGACGCCGTCCTCCACTACACCGCCACCGAAGGCCAACACCGGCGCAAGCTCCACGCGTTCGTCGAAGTCGACCGCACCACCATGAGCAGCGAACGCCTGGCCGTGAAACTGATCGACTACGCCAGGCTCTTCCAGTACGAAACCCAGCCCGTCGGCCGCCGCCGAACCGCCACCACCGGCCCGGCATGGCTGCGCTGGTACCCCGTCTTCCCCCGCGTCCTGTTCATCCTCACCGGCGCCACCCGAGGAAGGCTGGCAGACCGCATCAGCGATCTGCAGGCAATGACCGCCCAACACCCGCTCGTCGCCGGCCTCGCCCGGGAGGTACCACTCGGTGCCACCATCCTGGAGGACATCGAAAGGCACGGCCCGTCCGCACCGGTATGGGTACCGCTCGCCGGAGCCGATCCGCGCCCGTGGACCAGCTTGTGATCAGATCGACCGGATCTGAGTTCCGAACAGCCTGAGGCCTACGCGTTCCGGCCAGCAGTGCCAGTTCTCCGGCACCCATAGGGCTGAAGACCTATCCGCCTCGCGGAACTGGCCGTCCGAGCGCCCTGGCCGCAACCGTCCCGCGGACCTGCAGGGCTCTGGAACTGGGGGGCTCTCACGGCCCTCTGGCCTGAGCATCCTTTTGACCGAATCGCCCAGTCCAAGCCTCGACTGGCCATCGTTCGCTGAACAGAGTGGCCAGCGGTGATCCACGTGACTCAAGACCGCGGTAGTTGGCCACATGAAGCGCAGTGCACTTGGCGCGCCATCGATGAGATCGGGATGAGGCGAACAGGCTCCTCCATACGGAGCCCGGATACTTCTTCCCCCGTGTGGGCAGCAACGTGGTGCTCGATTGGCGTCACTGCAAAGAGGGGGACTCGGGTGGCGGACGATGACGACCCGCCGACGGGGTGGGGTGAGGGCGAGTGCCGGATGTGGGAGGCCTACCGGCGCGGTGAGTGGTGCGAGGGTGTGCCGGAGGTACGGGGAGAGGCCGTGCGCCAGCTGCTGTTGACCGCGCCGCCCCCGCGCTCGGGCCACCTCGCCCGGATCCGGCTGCGGGACGTGTGGATACGCGGGGAGCTGGACCTGTCCGAGGCGGCCGTACGCGGGGCCGTTCGGCTGCGGCGGTGCCGCTTAGATGAGGCGCCGCGCCTGGACGGCGCACAGTTGGAGGCGCTCGAACTCGACGAGTGCCAGCTCCCCGGGCTGCGAGCCCACAGCGCCCAAACCGCCCGGGAGTTCAAGGTCACCGGCTGCACGGTGAACGGCACCCTGGACCTGCGCTCGCTGTCCGTCGGCACCCATCTCTTCCTCGACGGCGCCAAGGTCCGCCCCGGCCCCGGGGAGGCCGCCATCGACGCCCGGTCCGTCGCCGTGGACGAATCCCTGTCGGCGACCGGTCTAGACTGCGCAGGCACCTTCTACCTGACGAATGCCCGCGTGCAGGACCTGCTCATACTCCGGGGAGCGACGATCAGCACCCCCAACGGAAATCTCCAGATGTCCGAACTCACCGTCGGCGGCGGCCTGTACATGGGACGCGGCTTCTCCTGCTCCGGAACGGTCAACCTCTGTGGAGCCTCGATCGGGGCGTCGCTGGAGCTCCTCGACGCCACCCTAACCGGCCCGGGCCTGGACGCGGGCGACTATGCCCTCCACCTCGGCTGCGCCCAGGTCGGAGGCGACATCCAGGCCGAGCGGGGTCGTCGTCGACGGACCGATCACCCTCGCGGACACCTCGATCCGCGGCAGCGTCGTCCTCAAGGGCGCCCGTCTGAACCACTCTTCTGGTACGGCACTGACGGCGGCCCGCGCGCACATCGGCGGCGACCTCGACTGCCGTGACGGCCTCTCCGCACACGGCACCGTCGACCTGTGCGACGCCCGGATCGGCGGCTCGCTTCTGCTGGACGGGGCCGAACTGACGGCACCCGGGGGCGACTTGGACGCCCTGAGCGCCAACGGAATCGACGTGGGCGGGGTGGCACACTTCGGTCGCGGCCTCACCGCTCACGGCAGGGTCGGCATCAGTAATGCCACCGTCCGCAGTTACGTGTCTTTCCACGGGGCGATCCTGGACGCGGCCGGAGCAGAGGAAGCCCTCGCCTGCCACGGCACGACCGCGGCCCAACTGTCCCTGCAGTTCGCGGAGTCGCCCAAGGGACATGTTGCACTCAGCCGAACCAAAGTGATGCTGATCCGGGACATCCCTGCCAACTGGCCCACGTCCCTCAGACTGGACGGCACTGTGTACGACATGCTGCGTCCCACCCTGCCCGCCACGGAACGCCTCCCCTGGCTGATGCGAGACCCGGAGGGCTTCAAGCCCCAGCCCTACGAGCAACTGGCCGATGTCTACCGACGCCACGGCCGGGACGCCGACGCCCGGACCGTCCTGGTCGCCAAACAGCGCAACCTGCGGCCGACCCTCGCGTTCCCCGCCCGGCTGTGGAGCCTGCTGCAGGACGCAGCGGTCGGCTACGGATACCGCCCGCTGCGGGCGGTATGGCTGCTGGTGTGCCTTCTGGCTGTCGGCTCCGCACTCTTCGGGACGTGGCACCCCGAACCCGTGGGCGGCGGCCCGTACCCCCGCTTCCAGCCGGTCATCTACACCCTCGATCTCCTGCTGCCGCTGGTCGACCTCGGCCAGGAACGGGCATACGAGCCGTCCGGGGCCATGCAGTGGGCGGGGATCGTCCTCATCGGCACCGGCTGGCTGCTGGCCACCACCATCGCGGCCGGCGCAGGCCGAGTCCTACGGAGAACCTGATTCGATGGTCACCACACTCGGCACGGCACGGTCGACGTATCAGGCTCACGACGCCGAACTCCACCTGATTCCTCCCTGACGGACACATCGGACTGCGCACCAGGCCCAGGACACAGCCGCCGTCACCGCGTATCTGGCCGCCGTGACGGCAAGCACGGCTCCCTGGTCTCCCGGGCCTGGTGCCGACTGGTCGAGGACATCCTGCAGACCGTCCTGCGGCACCGCGCGCTCGGCTGGGCATCATCACGTGTACGCCGGCAAGCGGTGAGGCTCACACCTGACGGAAGAGTGGGGCCAGCAGGTCATCGCCCGGCCAGACCTCCTGCTCCGCGACAAGGCACGTGAGGAATAGGTCGGCCTCGGCCATGACGGCGGCCCGCTCCTGCGGGCCGTAGGTGAGGGCTTGTCCGGAGCGGGCATCGAAGACGCGCACGTGACTGTCAGGGCCGGCACACACGAGGGGCCCTCCCGATCTCGGGCCCAGGCCATATTCGGCACTGGAACGGAGCAAGGAGCCACGGCGGTCGAAGCGGTGGCTGGGAAGGCCGTGCCGCCGCCTCGAAGACCGGCCGGTTCGCCAACGATGTCGTCCTGCCGTCGGCGAAGGCCGTCTCCTACACGGACCTCTGCGCGGACACGGAGCGGCTCCTGCTCCTTCTGGCAACCGACCAACCAACTCCTGCGGGCCCTGTGTTGGGCGTGTCGCGGATGGCGACCAGCTTGAGCGGGCTGCAGCCTGAAAGCATGACCGACCTGAGCCAAGATCCCCGCTTCCTCCAGGACCCCTACCCCACCTACGCGGCCATGCGGTCCAGTTGCCCCGTGCAGCCCCTGGCCACCGGGTCCGGTGGGCACCCCAGCTACGTGGTCACCGGCTACGCGGAAGCCCGGGAAGCCCTCGGCGACGCTCGGCTCTCGAAGGACACGGCCGCGTTCTTCGCGGGCAAGGAGTCACGGCGTCGGCTGCACCCGGCGGTGGCACACACCATGCTGGCCACCGATCCACCCCAGCACACCCGGCTGCGCAAGCTGGTGACCAAGGCATTCACGAACGGAGCCGTCGCGCAGCTGCGCCCGTTCATCGCCCGCGTCACCGACGAGTTGCTGGATCAGTGGCCCGTCGGTGAACGGTTCGACTTCGTGGCCGGCCTGGCGGTGCCGCTGCCGGTCATCGTGATCTGCGAACTGCTCGGCGTGCCTGCAGGCGACCGACGCGACGTCCGGCGCTGGTCCGGAGAGCTGTTCGCGGCAGGCCACCCCGACGCCATCGACTCGGCCTCGCATTCCCTGGCCGATTACATGACGACCCTCATCGCCGCCAAGCGCCTGAACCCCGGCAACTGCCTCCTCGACGGACTCATCTCGGCTCGCGACGGAGACGACCGTCTCAGCGAAGAGGAACTGGTCTCCCTGGCGGTACTGCTGCTCGTGGCCGGGCACGAGACCACCACCAACTTCCTCGGCACCGCCACCCTCGCGCTGCTCCAGCACCCCGCCGAGCTGGATCGCCTCCGCAAGAATCCGGACGATATCCCAGCCGTACTCGACGAGTTGCTTCGATTCGACTCCCCCGTCAGTACCGCCACCTTCCGGTACACCACCGAAGCCATCACGCTCGGCGGCACCCACATCCCGGCCGACACCCCGGTCCTGATCGCCCTCGGAGCCGCCAACCGCGACCCGGCCCGCTTCCCGTCACCGGACCTGCTCGACCTAGACCGGAACGCCACCGCCCACCTCAGCTTCGGCCACGGCATCCACCGCTGCGTCGGCGCTCCCCTGGCCAAGGCCGAGGCGGAGATCGCCCTGCAAGCGATACTGAGCCGGTTTCCCGGAATCCGGCTCGCTGGACCAGCCGACCGGCTGGAGTGGCGCCACACGCGCCTCGTCCGCGGGCTCATATCGCTTCCCGTCCTGGTGTAACCGTCCAGCACAGCGCGAACGCCTACCTGCACGTTCACGCCGTGCCAGCGGTGCTTATGGGAAAAGTCGGCGCGTCCGTCGCCGACCCGGTCGGGGAACCGTCGCCCGCTCTCGGTTCCGCTCCTCTGAGGTCAGGAGCTGGCGCGGCCGGGTCTGAGAGAAGACGTTTGTTCGGGCGCGATTGGTGCACACGATGAGCTGACACAGCCTTTATCTGACTAAACGGAGAGGCAGCACCATGGGCATCATCGCGTGGATCTTCATCGGCCTGCTCGCCGGCGCCATCGCCAAGCTCCTGATGCCGGGCAAGGACCCCGGCGGCATCATCATCACCATGCTCATCGGGATCGCCGGCGGTCTGCTCGGCGGCTGGCTCGGCAAGGTCGCCTTCGGCGTCGACTCCATCGACGGGTTCTTCGACCTCTCCACCTGGATCGCCGCGATCGCCGGCTCCGTCATCCTGCTCGCCCTCTACCGCCTCGTCACCGGCAGCCGGCACTCGCACCGCCACGCATGACCCACTGAAGGCATAACGCCTCCGGACACCCCTGAGACGGCTCCCTTCCCTGTTCACACGGCGGGAGCCGTCAGCCTGTACGGGTTGACCACCGGTGGCGGCCCACCCACTGGTTCCCGGCGGCCAGGGCCCCCGCTTCCTGTCGCTGTCCGCGCCGTCGCATGCGCAGCTCGGCGGCTTGATCGTGCTTACCGTGGGCAGGCGAGCGGCGCGCCGTGCATCCCGGCTAACTCGTGTCGCGGGGTGGCCGAACTCGCCTACAACGCCACCTCACGCGGACAGCCCATAGCCCAGAGCAACAGGCTGCTTGGCGGCATAGTCGGAGAACGTGTGAACGCCGAGGCTCCTGATTAAGAATGGGCATATTGGGCGGGATGCCCTGATCGGCGTCCTCCATCATGGGAGAGCATGACCAACCATCCGTCGGGCCTTGAGCCCGGTGACAGCGACGACGATCGCCCCCAGGCCGGGTAGAACGGGGCGGACCAGCCCGTACCCCGTCACAAGTTCACGCTCATCAACGTCCCCGCCGTGCAGGCAGCCGTCGACGTGTCAATGGCCCCCCTACGCGCGGCGATCGCCGATTCCACCCGCCTCAACGCTGGGTGGTCGGACGTCATCTCCAAGCAACTCGCGTCCCAGGCGAATCGCGCCAGGCCCCCAAACGCGACTGCCCCGAATGCCTCAGCCCGCCCAGGCACTGTGCTGCGCCTCCTGCACCGTCTCCCCTACCCGCCGTACCCGCTCAGGCCGGGGAGACGACCCGGCGCGTCGGGTGACCCGACCTCCATCGCAGGAAGGGCAGCATTCGGGGTAGGTGCTGGAGATGCCCGGTGGCCTGCGCCAATGAAGGATGCAGGACTTCGTGGCGCTGTCCGTGGCGGCGACCGGAAGGATGAGTCGATATGGCACGTTCGCGTGCGGAAGCGAGCATCAGGCATCCACGGCACGAACGCAGGGGCGAAGCTCGGCTGCCTGCGGTCGTCGCGACGCTCGCCGCGATCGCCCTCTACTTGTTCCTGCCGCAACGGCTGCTGATCGCTCCGCGCTACGTCCTGCCCGCCCTGGAGTGCCTGCTGCTCATTCCGCTGATCGCGATCAACCCGAAGCGTCTGACCCGGCAGACCAAGGCGTTCCGGGTGCTGTCTCTCACGCTCGTGGCGGTCATTGCCGTCAGCAATCTCGTGGCGTTGGGCATCCTGGTCCACGAGCTGGTGTACGCCGGAGTGAAGGACGGCCGGTCCCTGCTGATCGCGGCGCTACAGGTGTGGCTCACCAACATCATCGTCTTCGGCCTGGCCTACTGGGAGCTGGACCGCGGCGGCCCGGTCAGCCGCACCCAAGTGCCCCGCTCGGCACTGCCCCTGGCGGATTTCCGTTTCTCGCAGGACGAGAACGACGACGCCATCCAAGAAGTGGCCGACGGCGCCAGCGGCACCTCGGACTGGGTCCCCACTCTCGTGGACTACCTCTATGTGTCGGTCACCAACTCCACGGCGTTCAGCCCGACCGACACGATGCCGCTGTCGACCCGCGCAAAGCTCCTGATGAGCATCCAGAGCGTCTCCGCCCTGCTCACCTCGCTCCTCGTGATCGCCCGAGCTGTGAGCATCCTGCACTGACGGCCGGCCACACCAGCGACCGCCCACCGTAAGCAGTGAGAACTGGTGCAGGCAGCCCTGGGGCTGAACGTCCTGCCCGCTCTCGGGGGCAAGCCCGCAAACATGTCCGAGGAACTCCCTGGCCGCATCCGCGTTCGCGGCGACGCCCACCGTCACCCAAGCGTGTCCGTCCCACTCCAACAGCGCGCGTGGCGCGTCGGGGACGACATGGGAGGCGCGGGCTCCGTCGGTTAGGGGGCAGCTCTGCGGGTGCCGGTCGCGTCGGGCTGCCCACTTGTGAAGGGGCTCCTCTTCCGCCATCGTCCGCGCCTCCTGGCCCTCGTTGTCGTCAGACCCTAGACCAGGCCACCGTCTGCCCTTCAGGGGTGACGATGATCTCGAACTGATCCAGGCCCGGGGCGCCGTCGACGCGCCATCGGGTGACAGTCTCCTCGACGTGGTCCCACAGGCGAGTGGGTCCGCCCTGGCGGACGGTCCAGGTCTCGCCGTCCTGAACGGCGGCGGCCCAGGCGCGGGCGTCCACGTCGATCAGGAGGTGTTCGGTTCGGCCGTCCTGGTTCAGGGTGAGTCGTTGCGTGCGGGGGGGCGGCGAGTTGGGCGACGAAGCGCGTACCTCCAGTCGTCCAGAGCGTCCGCAGCGACCAGGGTGGTGCGTTCCTCACCGTCATCGATGTCGGGCAGGAGGGTGAGCGGGGGCGGGAGCTGAGGGCGAGCGATCATGAATGGGACTTGACACCCCACGCCATGGGATGTCCGACAGCGGGGCGTTGACGCGCTTCGGCGATCGCCGCGAGGGTCACCGAATGGTCTACGGACCGCCCGGAGGCAGCAGCTCGGGACGTCCGGCCGGGCCGAACTGGCCTGCGGTCAGGTCGTCCATGGGCAGGCTGGTCAGCCGGACGCGTTCGTCGACACCGATGTCGTCCCATCGCTGGTACATCCCGTCCGGGAAGGTGATCCATCGCCAGCGGTCCTCGGTGTTGAGGATGTCCCCGCTCGGCACCTCGCGGATGAAGGCGCGGTGGTAGGGATGGATGTTGTTGGTGAACGGAGTGGGAAGCCCGGAGAAGACGAACGTGCGCAGCACCTCGTAGTGCGGCGGAATGATTGACTTCTGCTCGTTCTCGAGCAGATCCCGGTTGCCTTCGGCGATCAGCCCGGTAGTGATCTTGTTCCATGCCGCTCCGTAGGAGCGGGTAGGAAATCCTGGGGCGAAGGCCGGCAGGCCGGCGGTGTAGGTCGTGTACTCATTGAACCGGTCGTGCAGATGGCCGAGCTTGATGGCCTCACTCGGATGGTCCAGGAAGGCTTCGTGCAGCCAGGCCAGGTCGAAGAAGATGTCTCTGCCGATTCTCACCATGATGGCCTGCTCGATGAAGGCCGGGTCGCTGTCCAGCCCGCCGACGACCGCGCCTCCTGCCATACGCCCGAGACCGGCCCAGAGGAATTCCGTCGGTGCTGTCTGGTACAGGTCGCGGTAGTAGCCGTACAGGTCGACGACCCTCGCCCGGTTCGCGGCCCACCCCGCTTCCGGTAGCCACTCGGCATTCTCGCTGTCGCGGGCCTTCGCCAGTGCGCGGTTGCTGTAGAACGAGCGCCGGTCGGAGTAGTGCATCTGCAGGTCGTCGAGGCTCGGCAGAGGTTCGGTGTCGAGGCGGCCCATGGTCATCGGGCCGACCTTGCCGTCGCTGGGCGAGATGCCGCGGGACTCCTTGTACGCGCTGACGGCTGCGGCTGTTTCGCCGCCGAAGTCACCGTCGGCGCCGAACATCGGCAGATCGAACTGAAGGTCCAGCAGGGCCCATTGAACGCGCCGCACTGCCATCCCCTTCTCCCCCGGCCCCATGACGTGGGAGTCGGCTGCGCACGCCTCCAGCACAGGGTCGCCGGCGAATCGCGGACTGCTCAGGCTCATCGTTCCGAGGCCCCGTCAGGATCGGTCCTGACGACCCTGTACCTGTGCTCCATCAGCGACAACGACATGCGGGTTCTCCTCACGGGCATCTTGCGTCTCATGGTTGGCAACAGCCGGACTGTTCGCATCCACACGGGAGCCGGACGAGTGCCACCCCCCAACAGGACTCGGCTGGGCGACATCCGCGGTGGTGGAGGCCGCGGCGACCGCGCTGGACCTCACCGACTGGATGGCCACCCGCCCCGGACGCGACAAACGCACCGGCACCCACCGCAGCGCCCCCGCGCCCTGGCCGACGTTCCCACGGACGGCGACCCGGACGAGCTGCTCGGTGCTACCAGGCGGCGCTGCTGGGGTTCAAAAGCGTCAACTCCTTCTCCTCCAGCCTCACCCAAGGCGACCTCCCGCTGCTGACGACTCTGGGCGCTCTCACGGAGATGCGCGGGTGATGGCGCGGAACCCGACGCCGCCTCCTCGGACAGCCCAGCGCGGCTCGGGACGGTGAAACCCGACCAGGCCCTCCGCTCGGACGGGGGCTTCCGCTCAGTCGAGAACGCCGGTCGCCTCGATCCCGACCAGATGACCGGGGATGTCCAGCGCCGCGACGCCCAGCAGCGAGGCGGGGGGCGCGGCGGTGACTCCCAGCTTGGCAGCCGCCCGACTGAGCCCCTCCATGAGCAGGGGCATCTTGTCCGCGCTCCAGTCCACGACGTAGACGGTCAGCTTCGCCACGTCGTCGAAGGAGCCGCCGGCCCCAGCAGGGCGGTGCCGACGTTGAGGTAGCACTGCTCCACCTGGGCGGCGAGGTAGCCCTCGCCGACCGTGACACCGTCGATGTCCCAGGCGACCTGCCCGGCGGCGAAGACCAGTTTCGAACCGGTCGCTTTCGACACCTGCCGATAGGCGTCGACCTGCGGCAGTCAGTCGGGATTCACCAGGGTGATGGCCATGCTGACCCCGACCGACCTGACAACGAAGGACACCACCATGCCCAAGCCCCTGCTCGCCGAATTCACCGCCCGCGAGAGAGCGAAGGACGAGGTCGCCCACCTGATCCTCGACTACGCCGAGAAGGTGCGCGAGGAGGAGGCCAACCTCGTCTTCGACGTCCTGACCAAGGAGGCGAAACCGCGTGCCTTCCGGATCTACGAGGACTACCGGGACGAGGAGGCCTTCCAGGCGCACCTCAAGGCTCCTTACAGCGGCCCGTTCAACGCCGCGCTCGCCCCCTGATCGAGGAGGACCGCCTCGGTGCTGACCTTCCTCGTCCCGGTCGGCTGACCTTCGCCGACTCAGCCGTCGATACGGTGCGTGCTCCAGAAGGACGTGAGATCCGTGCTGGTCGCTGCCTGGGCCGCCGCCTTGAACTCGGCGGTGGTCGAGACGCCGTACCAGTGTGAACTCGCGTAGCTCTTCAGCAGGTTGGTCATCGCCGTGTCACCGATCAGCCGCCGCAGATCATGCAGGGCGCATTTGCCGTAGCCGTAGACGACGGTTGAGTACCGGGACGAGTGGGCGTCCCAGTAGGCCATGGAGTTGGTGATCTTCTCCGCAGAGGAGGCCCAGGAGACGCTGTTCCAGCAGTTGGCGCCGGTCTTGCCGAGGGCGAGGTCGGTGGCGTAGTCGGTGAACGCCTCGTCCAGCCAGGGGCTGTTGTACTCGTCGTCGCCGACGATGCCGTACCACCACTGGTGGCCGATCTCGTGGGTGAGCGCGGTGGTGCTGACGAGGTCCAGGACGAAGCCCGGGTACTCCATGCCGCCGAACCAGTAGTTGTTGTCGATGACAGCGTCCAGCTCGCCGTAGGGGTAGGCCCCGAAGCGGCCGGCGTGTGCGTCGACGGCTGTTTTGGCGGTGCTCAGCATCGACTGCGCGTCGGAGGAGCTGATGCCCGAGACGGAGTAGATGTTGATGGGCGTCCCGGCCGCCGAGGTACCGGAGATCTTGCTGAACGGGCCTGCCGCCCAGGCGAAGTCACGGACCTTCGTCGCGGTCGCCGTGGTGACGGTGCGCCCGCTGGATCCTGGGGTGTCGGTCGAGGTGCCGGTGGCCGGGACCAGGAGCGAACTCGGGTGGTCCAGCGTCACCTTGAAGTCGGCGGCCAGGGAGTAGAACGACTCCCCGTTGTTGGTGTACGGGTCCAGGTGCCAGCCCGAGCCGTCCTTCACCGCGAGCACGGGCAGGGCGTTGCCGATGTTGTTGAACGCCCCGTCATGGCCGAACCGGTCGGCGCCGCTGGGCACGGTGATGCCCAGGTCGAAGCCGATAGTGGCGGACTGCCCCTGTGTCAGGGGTGTCGGCAGGGTGATCTGGAGCGCCGTGCAGGCGACGGAGGGCGAACCGGCCGTGCCGCCGGTGACGTTGGTGACCGTGATCGGCATCGCGTCGCAGGTGCCGTGGTAGTTGTCCCACAGGCGCAGGTACACCTCGCTCAGCGCGGTCGAGGAGGTGTTGGTGAAGGTGGCGCTCTCATGGCCGGTCCAGACGGTGCCGGAGGTGTTGCTGCTCAGGTTCACCGTGTACGAGGGCGCGGCCGGCGTCCGTGTCGAGTCCGCCGGCGGGGCGGTGTCGCCGGAGGTGTCGAGGGCGATGTCGTCGAGGACGAAGCTGGTCTGCAGGCTGGAGTCCTCGGCGCCGGTGAACGCGAGGGTGACGGTCTGCCCCGCGAACGACGACACGTCGAGGGTCTTCTTCACATATCCCGTGGCCTTGTCAAGGTTCGACCAGGTCGCCAGCGTGGTGCTGCCGATCTTCGCCGTCAGCTTGTCGTAGGCGGTGGACGAGGTGGTCTCGGCGGTGTCAATGTGCAGCCAGAGGGACAGGGTGGCGGTGCTGCAGCCGGACGGGATCGTCACGCTCTGCGAGAGCGTGTCGGTGTGCGTGCCGCCGGTGCCGTCGAGCCAGGCGAAGCTGGTGCCGCCGTGCGCAGACTGGCCGGAACGGCTGGTGATCACGCTCGTGGACGACTGTGTCCAGGGCGAAGTGCCGCTCTCGAAGCCGCCGTTGACGACCGCCTGCGTCGGCGCGCAGGCCGCAGCCGCGTCGGTGGCGCCGGACGCCGGGTGGACGGGGAGCAGGGACACGGCGGCCAGTGCGGCGACGGCGAGGGTGCGCGCGGCGACGGATCTGTGGGGGATGGTTCTCACGCGTAACTCCTTTACGGCGACCGGGATCCCGGTCTGCTCGGCGGCTACCCACCGGCTGGGGTGCGCCGGTGGGTAGCCGTGGGCTGCGTGTATCGATTGACGGGAGCATGCCATACGGGAGGGGGTGATGGGGTGGGCACACCGGCTCGCAGGCCAATTCACCGAGCGTGGATCCAGTGGGCCGGGATCCGTCGCCGGCGCCATGGCCCATGAGATGGCCGCACTCGCCCTGGGACTTCCATGCCGTTGCGCAGGTCAGTGGCCGCGTTCAGGGGATCCGCTTCGTCAGCGCGCGAAATGCTTCCGGATCTCCTCGCGGCTGTTCAGACTTGCACCCTCGCCATCGACCACCCAACGTCCGTCGGCAGTGAAGAGTCCGGCGATGGCCTCCGAGTCGCACCCGGCGTCGCAGTACTTCAGTCGTTCGATAGTCAAGGAAAAGCGATCCTTTTCCGGCTCAAGCACAGCAGCCCGTCCTTGGAGGGTAGAGGCACGCACCTTCGACCAATGCCGTGAGCCCACCCTGCCCGGTGCCGCAGGAATCAGTGCCATCGGGGCGTCGGCATGCCATCCGGGTCCAGTCCGTATGGCCATAACCTCATGAGAAACCCCGCCTCTTCGGCCGCGAAGAGCCAAATCAACCTGTCCCCGCGGCCGGCCGCCTGCCGGGCCACGGCCTCAGCGCCATCCCGGTCCCCAGCCTCCTCCCGCCGCATGGCCAGGCGTACCGGTACGTCGGACCTGCCGTGGTCGGCGGCCTGCCGCGCCAGGGGCTCGACACCCTCCCTGTCCCCAGCCTGGTCCCGCAGCTTGGCTAGTTGCGTCAGTCCGCCGATGTCCCCGCGGCTAGCGAGCTGCCGGACGCTGCATCGGCCTGCATGACCAGAACCGTCACCGGCCCCGGTCGACGACCGTGGAGGCCCGCAGAGACCTGATGGAGCGTCACTACCGCCTGTCCGACGCAGAGGCGTACGCAGTCTCACCCGAGACCACCCCCTCGCCATGGAACGCTTCATGTTCCGTCTCAGATTTTCTGGTCGCTCCGCAAGGCCGGTCATCACTTGATCTCTGCGCTGCCGCAGACGAAGCCGCTGTCCTGCAGATGGGCTGGCGTGAGGCGGACCTGCGTGAGGTGCTCGGCGAGGGCGAAGGCGGCGATCTTGTGGACCTCCATGAGGTGCGCAGCAGTCTTCCACATGCGATCGACGTCCTCGGCCGGCCCGGTGAGGGTGAAGGCCGAGGGAGCCCAGGACCCGTCGGCCTCCTGGCGGTCGCCGAACCAGTCGCCCAGCAGGACCAGGTACGGCGCCCAGTCGAACTCGGTGTCGAGCGCGCACAGCTCGGCGGCACCCCAGGGGAACTTGCAGACGTGGACACTGGAGTCATCCGTGAGCTGCGCGGCGGTGCCTTCGACGTTGAGCCGCAGGAGGCCGCGCGCGATGTCGACCGCTGCTGCACCAATTTCATCCCCTCCGCGTGATCAAGCCGTACTTTCCGCCGGTGTCGCCGACAAGCCCGCAGGCCAATGTGGGTTCGGCATGCCGTCATCGCTCATGTGCGCCCGCTGCCAGATCCCTTTCCAGTTGACCGGGGTCTGCGGGACGAACCGGTGCCACTGCCCGCACGGACATGGCGCCAGCACCCACGCGCACCCACGGCACATCTCTACCCAGCCGTGCCCGGTCGAGTTCGACTCCAGCGGTCTCTCGTCCCCGCAAGCCGGGCAGCCGTGAAGATCGACACCGTCCAAAATCGCGTTCTGCCGCCGGACGTACTCGGGCAGCCGCAGCGACGGATGGCGAGAGGGGTCTTCGTACCAGGCGCGGTCCGGGCCGTCCCACCTGCTCCGCAGCCACCACGGTCGCGGGTTCGCCAGAGCCCGCCGCCCGGCCCGCTTCTCTGCCCGACGTTGCACGGCGTACTCCTCCGCTCGCGCGAGCCACAGGACCCGCGCCTCATGCAGTTCCTCAACCGCCCTCACCAGCGCGTCCGGATCCGCCTCCAGCCGTCGGGGGATCGCGGCGCTGAGCGTGAGGTGGTGGTACGTCGCCCGGAAGCCGTACGGCGCAAAGAGGGTGGTGCAGGTCCGCAGGGCGCTGTGCCGGCGGCGGAGGGGGAGGCGGACGTCGTGCACGCGCGCTCGGTGGGTCAGGAAGCTGGTCATGGTGTGGGCCCCAGGTCCAGTGCCCGTGCCAGGGCGGCGGAGACGGCGGCGGCGTGTGCCGGCACCTGTTGGTCGGCCCAGGTTCCGGCGAGGCTCAGGAAGTTTTGCAAGTCCCGATGGGCACCTGTGACGAGCGTGCGTACCAGGTCTACTGGCAGCTCGATCACCGGACTGCCCTTCTCCCCATACACGTCCAGAGTCAGGCGGACGGTGTCGCCGACGCGTTCGGCCACAGAGGACGGGTCGTGGCCGAAGCTGGCGTAGCCGGTGCCGTCGAGCACCTCCAGCCAGTCCCGCCAGGTCTCCAGGCCGCAGCAGCAGCCCGGCTCGACGAAGACGGTGCCGGTGGCGCTATCGGTCACCCGGAACCCGCCGGCGGCAAACAGATCAGGCATCGTCAGCAGCCCGTGCAGGAATGTGCCGAGCGGATCGATCGGGCACGGCCCGTGCTCCTCCTCCGGCTCGAAGTCATTACACTCGGCGATCCGCATCACCGCCGTGCCGACCTCTTCCGGAGTCAGTCCCCCGCCCAGAACGAGATAGCCGCACGACTCGTGTTCGCCAACCGGCCAGAGCGCGAAGCCGTCGCCAGCGAGGATCTCCAGAACGGGTTGCATCACAATCACACGGGGATGATGCCGGATCCACTTCCACCCCGCCACGGGCTTTAGCTGCGGTTTCGGGCTCAGCGCGGGCCTGCGATCTGGGCAGTTTCACGGGTTCGCTCCGGGTAGGCGGTGCCGACGCAGCGCATGGCGATCTGTTCGGTGATGCCGAACAGCCTCATGAGCTTGAACGGGTCGCCAGTGGTGAAGGCTTCGTCGAGGATGCCGTCCTGTCAGGATCGAGTGCGGTTCTCTGACTGACAGCAGGCGGGGTTGGCGGAGGTGGGCCAGCGTTGGTGGCGGTAGGTCAGCCAGTCGGTGGTGACGCGGTGCTTGAGTTCTTCCAGGTAGAAAGTGTGTCGCAGTAGGCCGCGGCGTAGCTCGAGGGTCCCTCGGGCGAGGTTAAGGCCGACGGTGTGTGCGGTGCGGATCCCAGTGGCGGGGATGGCGTGGATAGCGGCCAGGGCGATGGTGAGCCGCGCGAACGGGGTCGCGCCGTGGTCTAGGAGAGGCCGGCCAGCAAGTCGGAGACAGCGACCTGCCGGTCCGACAGTCCGAACACGAACTGCAGCACACAGACAGTGGCCAGCTGAGCAGGCGAGAGACCCGGACGCCCGTCCCTGGAGTACCAGTCGGCAAAGTCCTCGTCGCACCACAGCCCATCGAGGCGGTCCCGTGCCCATATCGCCGTCGTGCCAGCCGGGTTGCTCGCCCGCGCGACCTGCGCGGTCAGAGGCGGAACGTGTGACTCGCGTTGAGGGGTCAACGCCTTCCCGCGCCGACCTCGCGCTTGAGCCGGACGATGTACCAGGTGATTGCGCCGACGACCGAGGCAGCGCCGATGAACAACATGGTGAACCCCACCCACGCGACCACGGACAGGACTGGGTCACCCGCCTTGGACGGATCGTCACAAGTCACGGCTGAACCGCCGTCCAGGGGACAACTGATGGCGTCGCTGCCAACCGTGAACAGGATGGTTCCGACGAGCAGGTTCCCGATTGTGGAGGACCACAGCGCCAGGGCTCGCTTTGGGTGTCGGGCTGCCCACCGTTGCGTCGCTGTCTGTCGCATTGAATCCCCCTCCAGAACGCGTTGGGAACATTAAAGCCCGTGAGCCCCGGGGCAGCATCGCCCTCGCCCTCGCGCTGGCGGTTAGGGCGGGGGCTCCAGGCCGCCCGAGACTCCACGGGAGGCCGGGACGATATATGCATGCCCAGCTTGGTGATGACGCCGTCCAGGCCGAAGGAGGCGATACCGGGCTCGAAGGAGTGCCAGAACACCCAATCCGGGTGGCCTACGCCGCCGGTGTCGCGCCACCAGCGGCCGAAGGCTTCGGCCAGCTCGGTCTTGCCGATGCCGCCGGGCTCGTGGACGACACGACATGTTGGAGGCGCGCGGCGACATCAAGGGTGTAGAAGTCGCCGTCGCGGCCGAGGAATTCGCCCACCGGTTCCAGGTCCCGCCCCTGGCCGGGCGCGGCCTCGGTTTCCTCGCGGATGCCGGTGAGGACGTCACCCATGTCCTCGGCGGGCTCCCGGGCGGATTACAGATTGGGGAAGCGCACCTCCCCGCCGGTGTACAGGACGGGGCCATCCAGTCCGCCAGCGGCAGCATCCCCTGCACCGAAGGACGCTCGTTGTTGGGGGCGAGCTGCACGCCCCCAGCGCTGACGGCGTCGGCGACCCGGTCACCCGCGAAGAGCCGCTCGTAAAACGAGGTCATGAATTCGGCCGCCGCGACCGCGTACAGAGCTGGAAGACGCCCTCGACCGCCACGGTCCCACTCAAATCCCTGGAACACCCCCGCAATAATCCCCCGCACTCCCTCGCGCCGCTCCACCGCACGGCGGGAGGCCCCCGATGCGCTGAGGATGCGCTGGGAGAAAGTTCGGCCGCCGGCGTCACAACGTCGGCTCGTTACGACATAACGCTTGTGTTGTAGGTGTTTTCCATCCTGAGACTTCGCAGCTGTGTCCGGCGGATCTTCTTGGATCTTCCTCGTACACCTGGTTCGGACCCTACGGTGGTGACAGGCGGACGACGGTTTGGAGGAGGACCGACGTGATTACGGGGTGCGTCATCGGGGAGAGCCTGCGGGCAGGTGCGGTTCTGGAGTTGACGGGGCTTCGTGTGTGCAGGGTCGCGCGGACGGACCTCTCGGGCTCAGCCCAGGGAAGCCAGCCACCGGTGTGGACGGTGCTGGAGTTCGAGAGTGACGCAGAAGACGACGCTCCCCTGGCGCAGGCGCTGGCAGACGGCCTGTCGCCCGAGGGTGGCTGGTACGCCGATTACCGTTCAGGCGAGGAACGGGTGGTGGTCTTCGCAGGCCGGATTTTTCGCTACACGGGGGCCGACGACCCTCGCCGCGCTGAGGCGGTGGCGTACGGGCTTTCGGCGGGAGTGCCAGAGCACCAGCTCGACTGGAAGGACTAGAGAGAGCCTGTGTGAAGGGGTCACACGGAAGGGTTCTTCGCCCACTGACTCGTGTGGGGCGTCTTGAGCGTGCGGCGTCCGATCATCATGGTGATGAGCGCCCAGTTCAGGTGTGCTTCGCAGGGCTGGGGCAGGCGTTCGTAGTCACGTGCGTTCATGCACCAGCCGATCGAGCGCTCGACTTTTCAACGGCGGTGCAGGACGACGAAGTCCTTGGCGCCTTTGGGCCGGGAGAGATGCGCAGGTTGAGCCAGAGGCGTTCGCGGGCCCAGTCCACGAGTTCCCCGGCCTAGCCGCGGTCGGCCCAGACCTGGGTGATCTGCGGCCGAGTGTGGCGCAGGCGCCAGAACACGTCGCGGGCGGCGTCGCGGTCTGGATGTCGGCGGGCGTCACCGTGATCATCACGGGCAGGCCGAGTGAGTCGACGGTGATGTGTCACTTGCGGCCGTTGATCTTCTGGCCATGACGTCGTCAACCGGCCCCAGCATGACGGCCCGAAGCGGCCAATTTTTATGAAGACCACCAACGGCACGGAGCAGCCTACGCCGCCGATGTCAGCCGTCGTGTCCCGGAGAACCAATGAAGCTACCGATCACCATCCACCAAGCACGGCTCGGATCCATGGAGTTCAAGGTCATCCGACCAGCCCGGCCTCTGGTTCACGCAGTCCTCATCGACCATGATCGGCACCTGGACGCCTACCTCGATCAGGATGCCGCGCAGCGAATCGGCGGACTATGGACGCTTGCCGCCTCTTCACCGCGCTCACTGGTCCACCTGCCGATGCGTGGGAACCGTGGCCCCTCCCGCGAGCTGCCGGAAGAGGGCACGCGACAGCTTGACCTCGTGCTGCTGCACCACTCGCTCCAGTTCGCGCCCTCACGCTGGAAGGAAGTGCGCGGGCGACTCGGCCCAGGGCGTCCGCAGGCGGTGACGCTGCCCGGCCCAGGACACACCGGCGAAGCCGTGATTGATCACGAGGCACGGCACTACCGGGAGAACCGGGATCTGTTTCACCAGCATCTCCACGCCGAGACCCTGTTCATGACCGGCAGCGCGAAGGTGTTCAGGGACACCGCCCAGCACTTCCTCGACGTCGCCCGGAACGGCCCCGGATACGTCCCCGTCCATCCGAGCTATCCGCACTTCTGCACCGAACTCCACTCCAACGACGGCATTCTCGGCGACGCGCGCGAGATCCACATCGAGTACTGCGACCAGTGGGATTCATGACCCCAAGCGACAGGAACCCGCCGACCATGACGTTCAACGATCACCTTCAGCACCTCGTTGAAAGGGCCCTCGCATCCATCCCGGCCGCCGATGCCGGCGACATCTACGCTGTCTCCTTCCTCATCGACAACGAGGACGACGACCCTCGTCAGCCGACCCTGACGGTCGGCTACAACACTGAAGCTCAGGCTCGACGCAGCATCCAGGACGCCTCTGACCATGCAGAAGCCCGCTGGAACTACGCTTTCTGGATCCAGAACGAACTGACTGTGGTCGGCGACCTGACCAGCGACCCCGGCGGCGCCATCGCTCGCCAGGGGTGGATCACCGAACTTGGATTTTGGTACGAGGAGCCGGCCGACCTCGCCGACTGGGATTCAGTGATCGGGCCACTCGCCGCGCAGATCCAGTCCCACTTCAACCAGACCTGCTGCCAGCTCGCCCGAACCCTCCATACGACCGGCGTCATCGAGAGATCTGTCGGTCGAAGCGTGCCGGTGATCGTCCACGAGCTGGAGTACTACGAGGCGATCGCCCGGCAGACCGAGGCCGCCAACCCGCCCGGCCTCGCCGACGAGTTCACCTCATGGGTCCGCAATGGTTGAGGCATTCGGACAGTTCCCATACCCGAGTCCAGCATGAGCCATCTACCCGGCCGAAGCTATCGAGGCCCACCGCGCGTCCATCGCCCGCCGAGCCCTGCGCCCCAGCGAGGAATACCGCACCCCACCTCCGAGGAATGGGACGCCTTCCTCGGCCACTTCGAACGACGCAAGCTCTCCTTCGGAACCTGCGGCCTCGCCTTCGGCACCGCATGCATCCACGAACACGCGTGCATCCGCTGCTCCATGCTCCGCCCCCGCCCTGCCCAACGCGCCCGCCTGACGGAGATCCGCGACAAACTTCTCGCCTGGATCACCAAAGCCGAACGCGAAGGACGGCTGGGCAAGATCGAAGGGCTCGAGATCAGCCTCGGCGGAGTCCAGGACAAACTCGCCTTGCTCGAGGCAGAGCAAGCCCGCACGGCGGACCGTCGACCTGGGGATGCTCTCCTTTGCCAACCTCGCCGGAGGCACCTCAACGGCCGACCACCCGTGACCACGACACTTTTGGATCACTCGCCGCGCGAGCGCAAATGGCCCACACTCATGACGGCCGGTGAGTTGATCGGGGACGCACTAATAACAGCTGGCTGCCGTCTATGTGGATCTGCCAGGGTGACGGGCGTGACGCGCCACTTTCTACCCGGTCTCGAGCTTGCCCAGCGATTCTACAGGCAGGTTGTCGTCCCGATCCTGAACACCGTGCTGCAGGATGTGCCGTACTCGGCGGCGCTGATTGGCTACGGCTCGGAGGTCCAGGGTTTTGACACCGCCCGCTCCACCGATCACGCCTGGGGACCGCGCGTAGAGGTCTTCCTCGCCGACCAAGACTTCCAGGCCCTCGCGCAGCAACTGGAGGCGGCTCTGGACCGGCAGCTGCCGGCGCAGTTCCACGGTTACCCGGTCCGGTTCCCTTTTCCCGACAACACCCCACCCCGGCACTGGGTACACGTCAACGATCTGCACGCCTTCTTCACCGATCAGCTCGGCACCGACCCGGCCCAGGGTTTGTCGGCGCGTGAGTGGCTGATGATCCCCACGCAGCTGCTACGGGAGTTGACCGGCGGCGCGGTCTTCCACGACGGTCTCGGCCTGCTCGAGTCCTACCGCAGTGCCCTGGCCTGGTACCCCGACGATGTGTGGCGCTACGTATTGGCCTGCCAGTGGATGCGCCTGTCGCAGGAAGAAGCGTTCGTCGGGCGCTGCGGTGAGGTCGGTGACGACCTGGGCTCCGCGGTGGTCGCCGCGCGGCAGGTGCGCGACCTGATGAAGCTGTGCCTTCTGATGCACCGCGTCTATCCGCCCTACAGCAAGTGGATAGGCACAGCATTCACCACACTGCCGTGCGCCCCCACGCTCGCCCCGCTGCTTTCGAAGGCGTTGTCAGCGCGAAGCTGGCAGGAGCGCGAACGGTACCTGTCGTCGGCCTACGAGTTCGCCGCCGGCATGCACAACGACCTCAAGCTCACCGAACCTCTTGATGTGCACGTTCGCCACGTCCACACCAGACCGTTTCTGGTCCTGGACGCCCACCGCTTCACCGATGCCCTCATCGGCACAATCAGCGACCCCGCCCTCCGTGCACTGCCACCAGTCGGCACCATCGACCAATACGTCGACAGCACCGACCTCACCGACCGGAACCACACTGGCCGCCGCATCCTCTATATCGCCGGCCCAGAACTTCCCACTGCACCGACCGAGACCTAAGTTCTGCAGCCCAGCACTCAACTGGACGTCCCCCCAAGACCGCAGTGTGATCGCACTCCCAGCCCAGCGTGCAGCTCCTCGTGAAAGGCTGGGAGCATGATGGGTGGACCGTCCGAGAACCCAGGACTCTGGGCATTCCTGGAATCACTGCACCGCGGCGAGTTCCTTTCCGGCACCGTCACAGCGATCGAACGGTTCGGTGTGTTCGTGGCGCTGGACGACGGACCCGACCATCCCGTCTTCCCCGGCGTCGGGTTCATCTCCTTCGCCGAACTGTCCTGGCGACGCTTCGAGGCTGCCACCGACGTCGTGCAGGTCGGGCAGCGCGTCTCATGTGAGTTCCTCCAGTTCGACACCTGGAACCTGGAGGCCAGACTGTCCTTGAAAGCCGCACAGCCGGATCCCTTTCAGGTATTCGCCGACACCATCGCGGTGGGGCAGAAACTGCCTGGCCAGGTCACCAAGCTGATCCCGTTCGGCGCCTTCGTCCAGGTCGCCGACGGAATCGAGGGACTGGTCCACCTGCGCGAGCTGGCCTGGACACCGGTGGAGACTCCATCAGATGTCGTCCAAGTCGGCGACGAGATCACTGTGGTCGTTACCGAGATCGACCGAGAGCGACGCAGGCTCTCCCTCTCTCGACGACAAAGCTCATCCGCCGGTGTGTGACGCGCTGCCTTCCTGCGATCGATCGTGCGCAGTGCTTTGGTCCAGGCGTACGCGCGGACCCAGGCGCCTTCCTTTTCGCTCATTGGGGAGAGGACGGTGGAGGGAATGGGGTAAAGGATGCCCATGATCGCGGCGCCGATATGGTGCAGGCGGGTCGTCACGCTTCGTCTGCGAACAGGGGTGGCGTGGTGTGGAGTTCGTTCATCCAGGCCAGGAGCCTGGGAAGGTGTGGTGTCGGTCCCGAAAGCGAGGCAGGTGCCGTCGCAGCTGATGCATCCGAAGGTCTGCGCGATGCCGTAGCCAACGGCGGCAGTTGACGCGGCCCATGCGACGGCCAGTCCGCGCTCCAGGGCCTCCAGGCGAGGCGGCGGGTGGCCGGTGAGGTCTTCCACTCGGTGGTGCCGGCGAGGAACAGGACGTCGATCGAGTCCCAGGGGGTGAGCCCGTGCTCGCTGCCGTCCTGGGCGGCGAACGCGGCCGGGATGCCCAGGGCACGGATTGGCCAGGGCAGCGACTCGGGCGATGGTGGCCGCGGCGTTCATCGGGACGTCGGGGCGACGGCCCACAGACAGAGCTCGGCGCCGTAGCGTTCGACGGTCGCCATCAGCAGGTGAGCCAGGTCTGCCAGCCGGGCCAGCCCTTGCCGAACTTGCCGTTGTCGCACACGTACAGGGCACCGGGCGGGATCACGTTGCCCTGGACTGGGGTCGTCATGCGGGCCACGAGTCCGGCCTGCACGGCGGCCTGTACGTCAGCTCCGGTGGGCGTAGGCACGTGCAGCACGGTGGAGGAGCGGGAGAAGGAGTGGAGAGACCCCGGGCGCGTAACAAGTCAAGTTTGAGCTGAGCCCATCATCTGTAGCCTGTCGGTCTGTTCGAGAGAGTGAGGGATCGACTGGTGTCTGGCGGGCCGTGGACGGGTGATGTCCCTGGACACAACGACGAGGTTCACGAGCGATGGCTGAGGCTGCAGAACAGGCCGACCAGAGCGCCCGATTATCGGGACGAATGGTATGACGAACAGTGTGGCGGGTGCCGGTTCTGGATCGCGTTGAGCGGCGAGCTGGGGCGGGACTGGGGTGCCTGCACCCATGCAGAGTCGACGTTGGACGGGCGGATTCGCTTCGAGCACGACGGTTGTGTCTCCTTCGTGGTCCGCGCAGACGGCTCGTTCGGCTGACGGCAGCAGCTGAGCGGCCGCCAGGCCAGGCGATGGCTGGAAGGCCACTTCCTCGTCGCTGAAGCCCTTGCTCTGTCGGAACGGGCGGCCGCTGAAGACCTGCTTGAGTCACCAGTCACCGACGTCGCTCTTTGCCCACAGCGAGCATGTGCGGGTGCCCGCACCCTGGGGCACCGTGCCGACTGACTGATCGTCCGAGAAAGTCCACGGCCCGCGGGCGAAGAGCTTCTCTTGCAATCAGCCGGCCTCCCGCGCGACCCAGCGGGACTGATCATTCTCCCGGGTATGGTCAGCCCCTCGGCCCAGGTCGGCCCGAAGACTGCGGCCAAGATCCCTCTTCCACCAGACCCCACGCTCTGGCCCGCAGACGGTTCACGGAGTCTCTGTCGCCATGGCAGGCGAGGATTTCGTGTGGCGAAGGCCGGTGACGCAGACGGCCTGGGAGATCGTGCCTTCGACCCCGGCCCGGATCGCGTAACGGTCCTTCCATTTGTCGTCCGTGAGTTCTTTACGCGCCATCCCGGACGCCTACCAGGCCATGTCCTTGGCCACGTCTTCCTGGGCTGCGGCGATCTCTGTCGCGGTGGAATCCGTGATGTCTACATCGCATGCCTACTCGAACCGCGGCAGCAGGTCTGCGAGCGCCTGCTTCTGAGCCGGGTGCGTGATCGGTATGGGGTTCAGGTCGGTGCTCTGGCATCTCACCCGTTGATCACGACTTCAGACGGGCCCTGGATCAGCCCTAGATCATGCCTCCGGCGGCGTTGATGGTCTGGCCGGTGATCCAGCGGGCGGCGTCGGAGGCGAGGAAGGTGACGATGTCGGCGATGTCGGCTGGTTCGCCGATGCGGCCCAGGGGTGTGCGGGTCCTGGCGTCGTCGATGACGTGGGTGGGCACAGTGGCGAGGACGTCGGTTCGGGTGAGGCCGGGCAGGACGCTGTTGACCGTGACCGATCTGGAGGCCACCTCCCAGGCCAGGGTGCGGGCGAGCTGGTCTCCGGCGGCTTTGCTGGCGGCGAGCAGGGCCATGCCGGGCAGTGGGGACACGGTCAGTGCGGAAGAGATCAGGATGATGCGGCCGTGGTCGCTGATGCGCGTGGCGGCTTCGCGCAGTGCCATGAACGTGGCCCGGACGTTGGCGTGCAGGTACTGGTCGAAGTCATCATCGGTGGCGCGGGCCAGTGGTCCGGCGGTCGCTGTGCTGGCGTTGTTCACCCACACATCCACCTGGCCGTAGTGATGCTCGGCCTCGTCGAAGAGTTCCTTGACTGCCTCAGGTCGGGCGATGTCGGTGCGCACTGCGGTGGCCTGCCCGCCCGCGTCCTTGATCAGCTTCACGGCCCGCGCAGCTGTCGCCTGGTCGCGGGAGCCGATGACGACGCGCATCCCCTGCGCGGCGAACCGGTTGCTGATCGCCTGCCCGATGCCGCGTGATCCGCCGGTGATGACCGCGACCCGATCCTCGGTACGCATGACCCCTCCAATTAGTCGACGCTATCGATAGTCCATAGCATCGACTGTTTTGGTGGAGGGTGTCAACTGTCCAGGTAGTAGACTGCCTGGCATGGCCGCCGCATCTGATGACGCACTCGTCGAGACGCTGATCGGCGTCTTCATGAAGATCGACGGCCTGTTCAGCACAGCGAGCCGCCAGCTAGGACTGACCCCCCAGCAAGCACAGCTGCTGTGTTTCGCCCAGCATTCGCAGCCCTCTTTCGGCGAGCTCGCGACCCTGCTGCACTGCGACAAGACCAACATCACCGGCCTGGTCGACCGGCTTCAGCGACGCGACCTGATCACCCGTCAACCCGACCCCCACGACCGCCGGATCACCCGCGTCCACCTCACCCCCCAAGGCAAAGCCCTCACCGGCCAGTTCCAACAGGCCATCAACACCACCCTGACCACCCGCTTCACCTCCTGGCCCCCCACCCAACGCGACAGCCTCGTCCACCTCCTCCGATCCGCCACCACAGCACTGCGCCCCTGAACTCAGCAGACGCCTTAAACCCCGGCACGCCACCACGTGCCGCCGTCGGAGCAGTCAGGGGCTTGCCTCTCCGACAATGCCGTCACAGCGCTTGCCTCGCGTGCGTCGCGTCCGGATCAGCTGGCGGATCTGCCTGATCGTTGGTCTGGGTGTGCTGTTGGCCTACGCGCCTGCCGAGTTCGACGACCCACTCCGCAGGCGCAGGCCGGGCGCGGCGACCGTGCTCGTCCTCGCGTGCCCGCTGCTCCGCAGTCGCGATCGTCGCATCGATCCAGCGCGGCCAGAGCGCATGCCAGACCCGCATTCTGCGCATCTGTCAGGCAGCTCGGCGTGCGGTGCGCAGCCGCCTACGGCGGAAGCCGGTCGGGGTGGATGGCGCTGAGGGGATGGTCGAGGATGCGCGGCAGGCAGTTCTGAGCCAGGGTTGCTGATCACGTGGGCTGCCGTCGCCTTGGTGACCCGACACATCGGCCGCGGTCCACGAGCCTCGCCATCTCGATGATCTTGCGCGATGCGGCATTTCATACGCTGGCGATATGTGCCGCCGGTGAGAATGCCGATGGCAAGCGGGCGGAAGGGGGGCAGGGTGCGACTCGAAGGCTGGCACTGGGTCGGCACGTTCACGGGGGTGGCGTTCCTGACTGTGGCGGCGCTGCCGTTCGCCGTGTTTGCGGTGTGGGTCCTGGCGCGTCGGCGCAGACTCGCCGGTGCCACGGCGGCGGGAGCGTGGCGCATGTCGCTTGCTGAGGTCGGCATCGTCTACGGGACGGTGCCACCGGTCTGGCTGATCCTGCTGCCGGGCGACGAGGGCCGGGCGGTCGTGAGTCTGCTGCCGCTGCGGGATCTGTTCGCGATGGATGCTGGCCAGATCATCGGCAATCTGCTGGTGTTCGCACCGCTTGGGTTCCTTGCCCCGCTGCGGTTCGCGCCGCTGGCATCGGTACGGCGGGTTCTGGCACTCGGGGCCGGCTGCTCGGTCCTGGTCGAGACGGCGCAGTACGTCCTGCGGCTGGACCGGGTGTCGTCCGTGGACGACGTGTTGCTCAACACCGCCGGGGCCGGTCTCGCCGCGCTGATGTCACGCCGCTGGTGGCGCGCCGCCGGTAGCCCGCTCGCGTCCGCGGGAGGAACGGTTGGGGAACGGGCCTGCTAGGTCACGGCTCTTGGGCCTGGCCCACGCCGCAGGCTGTCAAGGTTCAGCGAGAGCACTCAGCCGTCAGTGCGACAGGACAACGCGGCGCCCCTTGGTGGAAACGGATTTGTCAAGCTTGCGCGGCCTTGCCCTGACGGACGGAGACGATCCGAGCTGCCTCAGGAGCACCTCACGGCAGCGCTGCAGGCCCGGCAGGCAGGCCGGACATGAGAGCGGCTGCGCGGGGGGAGCCGGACGGTGCTCAACGAGAGAACTCGAGAAGTCGTTGGTGTGAGGGACAGCCCGGTTCCGGCGAGGCATATGCCCGGCGGAAGCGGCGGCGCCGTGCCCGGCCGGGCGGGACCGTTGACCGCGCGCAGCAGCGCCTCGCGTGCGTCGTGGTCGTTCAGGCCGAACAGGTCGGTGGTGATGAGCGAGCTCAGGATCGCCGGGGTGCCGGTCTTCGCAATCCGCACCGGGGTGTTCTTCTCCTGCCGTGCCACCATCGCCGTCCACTCCGGCGTGGTGAACCGCTCCGGCTCGAGATACGCCGGAGAGAACAACGCCAGGAACCGACCGGGTTCCAGGGCCGCGTTCATCTTGCACGAGTGGTCGCCCGCGCCCCAGTTCCAGCAGTCCAACTCCACCTGCAGACCAGTTTCGAGCAGCTGCCAGGCGATCCACTCCGCCCACGCCCGATCCGCACCCGCACCCGCACCCGCACCCGCATGACTGATAAACCACTCCCCGCCCGACGTGCCAGACGTCGCCTCTGGTCCGGCAGCCTTCCTGGACCCGGCCGCTCGATCACCACTGTCGCCCAGCGGCAGCCCGCACCAGTGCTCGTGCCGTCGGCGAAAAGCGTCCAGCTCATCGCCTCCTGCGGCAGCATCAGCGGCTCCTGCGCGTCTGCACCCTCAGCACCGCTGCCTGGATCTCCAAGAGAGCGGAATGCATGGGTTCGACTACCTTTCCGGCGCCCAGAACCGACAGCCACGAGCTTGAGGTTGTGGTGAACTCGCAAAAATTTGACGGGAGTTGTGAAGGGATACAAGAATTCGAGTCGCTCGCTGTGTCTGAAGTGAGCCAAGTGACGCGAGTGGCCTATCCCCGGACTTCTTGGTCTCTGCCATGTAGGCCGCTCGCGCCCATCCACCTCCCACACTCCTGATTCCACAGAGGCAGAACTTGACGCGCTCCCCCCGCTCCAGAACCTCGGCCACCCTCGCCGCAACCGCATTCCTCGCCTGCGCCACACCCCTGCTCGGGGCCGCTTCCGCGAACGCCACGACAGCAGGCGGCTGCCAGTCCGCCACCGTGCAGTACCGCATCGTCGACGCAGACGGACGCCCGGTCGGCGCCGACTGGACCTCGCAGGGCGGCTTCCATCAGTGGGACACCGCCCCCGGCACGGTTGAGGTGCGCCTGGCCCCGGGACAGACGGTCGGCGACGGCTGCAAGTACCCGGTGTCGCTGGCCGAATACACCACCGAAGGCTCCAACTGGTACACCTCCGGCCACCAGAACCTCGTCGACCACGCCACCGTGTACCTCACCGCCGCCGACGTCGCGGACACAGACGGCGGCAAGCACACCTGGCAGACGCTGACGGTGAAGACGCCCGACTGCTTCGGGCAGATCGACCTCTACGGCGACGACATCATCTACGACGGGAAGACGGAGGACGGCCACGGCCCCGCGCCGTACCAGCCCGACAATGTCGTCACCCCGTACCACCTCATCGCCGCGTGGAACGGCGGGGACAAGTCCTGCACCCCCGACCAGCCCGACTCCCCCACCCCGACGCCCTCGGAGTCGACGCCGGACACCCCGAGCACGCCGCCCACCAGCCAGCCGCCCGCCCAGGAGACAACTCCCCCCGCCACCCCCACGACGCCGTCCACCGAAACCACACCGCCGACCACTCCCGACATCCCCCCGATGGAGTCGACGCCACCGGCCACCCCGACGCCCTCGCCCAGCGACAGCACCCCGCCCCTGGCCGAGACCGGCTCCAGCGCACCGGTCGGCCTGATAGCCGGCGGCGCGGCCGCAGTGATCGCCCTCGGCGCCGGCGCGATCTACACGACCCGCCGCACGCGCCGCTCATGACCACAGCCGCAGGGCAAGGCCTCACACCGTAGGACGTCCGACAGCTCCGCCGAACCCACACCTACATCCGACGCGTAGGAGACTGGGCGGCGGAGCTGCCATTCACAGATTCGCTTTCGTGCTGCTCCCAGCAGTGCGATGTGCCGTCCCGCACTGCGTCCAGAGCGTGTTCGCCGAGGCCGACGCACTCTGCGAAGGGCGGTGGCGCGGACTTCCTTACCCAGCGCCCTGCGTCGTAGGACGGATCCCGTCGGCGCAATGAGGGCCTCCACCGTCCCGTCCAGGCTCCCGCACCGGGCCGGAGCGGGAACCGCAGGCCCGTTTCTGACCTGGTTCGATGCCGGGGCCGGCGGGCGCAGCGTAGGACGGCGAACAGGACTTCGCTCTAGGTTCGGCAGCCTCACGGCACAGCAGCGGCAACCTTACGGCCGCCCGCATCAGGAGGCATCATGCGCAGGACCATGTCCGTGGTGGGCGTCATCATGATCGTGGTGGGCGTCGCGTTCACCGTACTGAGCCTGCTGACCTACGCGAACAAGGACGACCGGCAGCTCGCCGAGCATCGTCTCTACGACCTCCAGCTCTCGCCCGAGGACGAGGCGCGAGCCAGAGACGACCTCCGCTCCATCCAGGACCGCGAGCGGCTCAACATCGAGGTGGCGATCGGCGGCACGGTTGCCGCCGTGGCGGGCGGCGCGGTGGTCAGGACTCTGCGTCGGGGGCGGCCGACGCCTGCTCCGTCGCGTTGAATTCTTGCCGCGAGACCGCGGCTACTTGTTCCTGCGACCACCGCGCCAGCAGTTGCTCGGCCTCTCGGGTACGCGGATGGTTGGCGCCTTGGATCCGCACCATGTCGGTCAGCAGGGTGCTGAGCCGATCTGCGGCAGTGGTGTGGTCACCATGGCGGTACAGGAGTTCGGCCTGCTGTTGCCGGGCCCGCAGGGTGCGCGGGTGGTCGGCGCCCAGTACCCGTTCGAGGGTGGTCCTGAGCTCCCCCAGACTGCGCAGCGCGGCAGCGGTGTCGCCGGCGACACCTCGCCAGAACGCCAGGTTGACCTGGCAGGTCAGGGTCGTGGGGTGCTCGGCGCCGAGCGCGAGTTCGGCGTCGTCGGCCGCTGTGACGAACTGCTCGACCGCCTCGCCGAGTTCGTTGGCGATTCCGTGCCAGTAGGCGAGGTTGTGCCGGGCTATGAGGGTGTCGGGGTGCAGCCGGCCGAGGACCGAGGCCAGTCCGTCCACCGCCTGCTGGTGGGTGGTCACAGCGAGCCGCACATCGCCCGTCTCCCCGATCCACCGGCTCAGGTTGGTCAGGGCCGTCAACGTCCTTGGATGGCGGGGCCCGAGCTCCCGCTCCAGTTCGAGGGCGATCGCGGCGTACCCGTCGCGTGCGCCTCGGGCGTCCCCGGAAAGCCCGCGGCACAGCGCGACATGGTCGTCGGCGTCGGTCACCACCGGGTCACCGGCGGCGAGCGCCCCCCGCGCTTCGGCGGCCAGGGTGACGAAGTCGGCCAGCGCGGCGTCGATGAGACCCGACTCCATCCGGAAGCGCGCCTCCTGCAGTCGGATCAACAGCGTGTCCGGATCCGTACGGCCGAGGCTGCCTTCCGCCTCGCGTCGTAGCCTCCCCAGCGACCGGAGTGCCGCCGCGGTGCCCCCGAGGTCGCCCTCCGCCTGGGCCGCCTGCGCCCTCAGCATCAGAACGTCCCGGTGACCGTCGCCCAGCCGCCGCCGGGCCTGGTCGGCCAGCCCCTGAGCGATGTCCCGAGCAGCGGCGGGACGGCCAACAGCGGTCAGATGCCGGCCGAACCGGCGCAGCAGGGGATGCAGGCCGCCGGCGCGCCAGAGGTGGCCGTCGGCGCGCGCCAGCAGCACTTCGGCGCTGCGATAGAGGACGGTCTCCGTCTCCGGCTCGCAGTCCGGCGCGGACCATACCTCCTCCAGCGCGTCGGCCGCGGCCGTGGCGAGCCGTTCACGGCGTTCGGGCGGTACATCGTCGCGGATCGCGCGCTGGACGAGGGAATGCACGTCGACGACCGCCGTTCCGGCAGGTCCATGGTGGGTGACCAGACTCAACCGGTGCAGTGCCCGCAACGCCAGCAAGGCACCTCGTTCCGGGACGGGGTCACCGCCGAGCCAGTCGCGCGCCGCCGAACCGAGCAGCACCGCGTCGGGAATGCCGTCGGGCGCGAACATCGAGATCAGTTCGAGCATGGCACGGACGGATCCGGGAGGTGCCAGCAACTCCGCTCGCCCCAGGGCGAGTTGCAGTGTGCCGGTCATCGTGCCGCCGTGCTCGTCCGCCGGGGAGGAGGGCGGGAGCAGACCGGCGACGCTCTCTCGCCGGTCGGCCAGCAGGCTCAGGTACGCAGGCAGGTTCATGCCTGTGTCGATGAGGAAGGCGGCCGCCTGGGACAGAGCGAGCGGAAAGTGGCCCAGCACCGCGGCAAGGGCCGCCAGATCCTCGCGGCGGTGCGCCTGGGACCCGTGCTGCCCGGCCGCCGGGCCCAGGTCGAGCAGCAGCCGGTCGGCCAGGTAGGCAGTGGCCTCGTCGGCGGTGAACACGCCGACGGGAATCATCCGAACGCCCGGCCGCAGCAGCGTGGCGTCCCGCCGACGGGTGACCAGTACGGTCCGACCGGCGTCTCCGGCAGGCCAGAGCCCGGCCAGTTCGCCCGGATCGTCGATGTCGTCGAGGACCACGAGCCAGGGCGTGGCGGTTGATCTCAGCCAGTTCAGGAACAGGTCGGCCTGGGTCTCGTCGTCCCCGCCGCGGTCGATCCCGGGCAGCAGAGCTTCCTCCTCGCTGCCCGTGATGCGCACCCCGGACAGCGCCCGCCACGCACGGGCGTAACCGCCCAGAACCGAGAGGCGGTCGCCCGCGGGCACCCAGAGCAGCATCTCGTCCCGCTGCTTGGCGCGGTGGAAGGCCGCCGAGGCCAGTTGTGACTTGCCGACGCCGCCCGCGCCCGTGAGCAGGATCTGCCGCACGGACGCGTCCCGTATGGCCGCGTCGATACTGTCGGCCAACCCCTCACGCGGCCGCAGCGCGGCGGCATCACCCGGCGGACGGCCGATCACAATCTGCGACTGAGGCTGCGGCGACGATCCCGTGGCGGCAGTGCTCCGGTAATCCCGCGCGGCACGCCACAGTTGCTGCCACTGCGCCACAGTGGGCTGTTCGGCGGACTTGCCTCCAGCTGTCCTCTCGACGGCCTGCACCAACACCATGACAGCTTCGAACTTGCGCGGTACGGACTGGCCGTTGGCCCATTCGCCAAGCCTGCGCGCGTTGACGGCGACCCGGCGCCCGGACGGCAGCACCACCGCGCTGGCCCGCCGGGCCAGGGTCTCGTCCGACACGTCCGGCAGACGCCGGCGCAGCCGGGTCAGCGCTGCTGCGAACACCACTCTGGGATCGCCGGTTTCACGATCGTCCACCCGAGTCTCCCCCACCCGCCGCGCCGCCCACGCCAGCCTATGCGACTGCGCCGCCCCCGGACCGGCCCGGAACGGGAGCGAACTGCCGCCACAGCACCCGCCGTTGACCTCCTCGGACAGCCTGCGTCGACTGCCTGGGACGGTCGCCGGCGCTCCTCACCCCTACCGTGGAACCGTTGTTGTCGGGTGTTGAAGCACCGGGTACTCAGAAAAAAGGGGGGACTCCTCTTGGCTGTTGAACGCGCCTATCCAGAAATGATCCGCGACGAGCACTACGTGCGGCACTTCAACGGCTGGGAGGGCTACGCCCATGTGCGGGCGTGGCGGACGGCACCGCACCAAGTGACCGTCGTGATCAGTGGCCTGGGCGGCACGTGCACTCTGGAAAACCTGCTTCCCCTGCTGCGCGACGAATACCCGGACGACGCGACGGACTTCTACTTCCACATGCCCACGGACTGGACGGAGTTGGGGTACTACGCAGCGCTGACGACGAACGCCGACGGCACCGTCGTACAAACACGCCTTGTTGGAAACACGCTGACCACACGTCTCGGGCCCACCCTGCACGCGACCGACGACCCGGACGACGACTCCATCGGCGGGGACAGCCCGTGACGGCTTCCTGCCCCACGCCTCGCGCCCTGGTCAAGGGGCCGCCCGTCTGTCTCAGCTCCATGATGTCGGGCCCGCGGGGTGCGCCCAAGAGCACTCTTGCGAGAGGTGCGCGTGCCATCGGCCGTCGAGGTCCGACTGGACGTGCAGGGTGGTGCCCAGGTAGCCCGCGGGGCCGGGTGTTTCGTCATCTCCGGCATGGGCCAAAGGGCCGGCTGCGCCCGGCGCTGTGCCGGCTCCTTTGGCGTCGGGGTCTACTTCACTGAGCCTGCCATCACGCCCTGGACGAAGTAGCGCTGGAAGGCGAAGAACACCACCAGGGGTACCACCAGGGACACGAAGGCTCCGGGGGCGAGGACGTCGACGTTGCTGCCGAACTGCCGGATCTGGGACTGCAGTTGCACGGTGAGCGGTTGGGAGGAGGCGTCTGCGAAGAGCAGGGCGACCAGCATGTCGTTCCAGACCCACAGGAACTGGAAGATGGCGAGGCTGGCGATGGCCGGCCGGCCGACGGGCAGGACCAGTTGGCGGAAGATGCGCCACTCGGTTCCGCCGTCCATGCGTGCGGCTTCCAGCATCTCCTTGGGTATCTCCGCGAAGTAGTTGCGCAGGAGGAAGATGGCGAAGGGCAGACCGTAGGCGACGTGGAAGAGGACGACGCCCGGGATGGAGCCGAACAGGCCCAGTTGGCCGAAGAGTTTGGCGACGGGCAGCAGGCCGATCTGCACCGGCACGACCAGCAGTGCCACGACGACGAGGAAGATGGCGTCCCTGCCGGGGAACTCGAGCCAGGCGAACGCGTATCCGGCCAGTGCCGCGATGAGAACGACCAGGGCGGTGGTGGGCACCGAGATGAGCACGGTGTTCCAGAACGCCTGGGTGATGCCCGCGTTCTTCAGCAGCGCTGAGTAGTTGTCGAGGGAGAGCTGGCCGGGGTGGGAGAAGGCTGTCCACCATCCGCCCAGTGCGGAGTCCTGGGCCGAGCGCAGCGAGGAGAGGAGCAGGCCTGCCAGTGGGGTGAGCCATATCAGCGCCATCACGGCCAGGACTGCCTGGATGAGGGTGTTGCTGAGTCCGCGCCGGATCGTGCTCATCGCTGGCTCCTTCGGAATCGGCGGACGTTGAAGGCCATGGCCGGGACGACCAGGAGCAGCAGGAGTACGCCCAGGGCACTGCCCAGGCCTTGGTTGTTGCCGCCGCCGAAGGAGACCAGCCACATCTGGGTGGCCAGGACGGTGGCGTCCTCCTGTACCGGTCCGGGCGCGATGATGTAGACGAGGTCGAAGACCTTCATCACGTTGATGACCAGGGTGACGAAGACGACGGTCAGGACGGGGGCCAGGAGCGGCACGGTGATGCGGCGGAAGATCTGCCATTCGTTGGCGCCGTCCATGCGTGCGGCTTCCAGGGCGTCGCGTGGGAGTGCGGCGAGTCCGGCGCCGATCAGGACCATGGCGAAGCCGGTCCAGATCCACAGGTAGGCGCCGATGATCGCGGGTGTGACGAGGGTGGGGCCGAGCCAGGACACGCCTTCGTAGGGCTGTGTGAAGTTGGAGGCGGGCAGTTCCAGCAGGTAGGGGTGGGCTTCGAGGCCGGTGAAGCGGAAGGAGCCGTCGGCGCCTGTTGTGGTGGTGGCGACCGTGTCTCCGGTTTCGTCGACTGCCTTGACCTGCATCTTGGGCAGTCCGCTTTCTTTGCGGTCGACCTTGCCTTGTGTGCCGCCGCCGCCCGGTGTGAAGTCCAGGTACACGGTCCCGCTGATGGTGTCCGTGGGCGCCTCGCGGCCGGCTGCCGGGTACGCGGGTCGGGCGCCTGCGGGGAGGTTGTCCGGGGCGACGCCGACGAAGCCGAGGTTCACGCCGGTGCCGGGGGCGACGGTCGTGCTGGTCCGGTAGGAGCCGTCTTTCAGTGCCGTGAGGCCGTGGCCGTCGCGGGCCCGCGCTGTGGGGTAGGTGGAGGTGCCTTTGAAGGCGTCGTGGACGCTGACGACGGCGGCGTTCAGCACTCCCTTCGAGGGGTCCTCGTCGTAGGCGAGGCGGAAGATGATGCCGGCGGCCAGGAAGGAGACGGCCATCGGCATGAAGAGCAGCAGTTTGAAGGCCGTCGCCCAGCGGACCTTCTCCACGAGCACGGCGAGGATCAGGCCCAGGCCGGTCAGCAGGGTGGGGGCCACGACGACCCAGATGGCTGTGTTGCGCACGGCCTTCAGGGTCGCCGGGTCGCGGAACATCTCGGTGTAGTTGTCGGCGCCAACGAATCGGGTGCCGGAGGCGTCGAAGAAGCTGCGTCCGACGGAGAACACGACGGGGTAGACGACGAGTGCGCCCAGCAGGAGCAGCGCGGGGAGGACGAACAGAAGGGCGATGGTGCGGGCCCTTCGGGTGCGGCGGCCCCTGTCGGGGGCGCTGGTGGGCGCCGGGCGGGGCGTCTGTCTGATCAGCGTGGCAGTCATGGGTCGATCAGTTCTGGTAGGCCTTGGCGGCGGCGTCTTCGAGCTTGGCCGCGGTGTTCTTCGGGTTGGAGGGGTCGCGCAGGAAGTCCTGCAGGAGCTTCCACTCGCCGGCGCCCTTGGTGCCGCCGAAGGCCGCGGGTGCCTGGTCGGACATGTCGAAGCGGACGGAGTCGCCGGCCTCGACGAGGGACTTGGCGGTGGCGCGGGCGACGTCGTCGTTGTAGGAGTCCAGGGGGACGTTCTTGTTGGGCGACAGGTAGCCGCCGGCCTTGGCCCAGACCTTGGAGGCTTCCGGGGTGGCCAGGTATTCGAGCAGTGCCATGCCGGCCTTGGCGTTCTTGCCGTCCTTGAGGACCACGGCGGCGTCGCCGCCGCTGACGACGGGGGCCCTGCCGCCGTCGACGGGCGGGAAGGGGAAGAAGTCGGCGTCCTCGCCGATGGTCTTGCCGAACTGGTCGTGGGCGACGCCGCCGACGAAGTCTCCCTCGTAGACCATGCCGGCGTCGGGCTTGGGTCCGAAGACCTTCTCCACGGAGCCCGGGAAGTCGGTGTTGAGGGCTTCCTTCTGGCCGCCGGCGAGGAGTTCCTTGTCCTTGAAGACCTCGCCGAGGGTGGTGAGGGCCTGGACCACGGAAGGGTCGGTCCACTTGATCTGGTGGGCGGCGAGGGCGTCGTACTTCTCGGGCCCGGCCTGGGAGAGGTAGATGTTCTCGAACCAGTCGGTGAGCGTCCAGCCGTCCTGACCGGCGACGGAGAAGGCGGCCAGGCCGGAGTCGGAGATGGTGTGTCCTGCCTTGAGTAGGTCGTCGAAGGAGGTGGGTGCTTCGACGCCGGCCTGGGTGAAGGCGTCGGGGCTGTACCAGACCGTCGACTTGTGGGCGGCCTTGAAGTAGAGGCCGTAGAGGGTGTCTTCGACGCTGCCGTACTTCTTCCAGACGGGTGCGTAGCCGGCGTCGACGGACTTCTCGGTGGTGGCGGACAGCGGGGTGAGCCAGCCGTTGTGTGCGAACTGCTGCAGTACGCCGACCTGCGGGACCATGACGACGTCGGGGGCGTTGCCGCCTTCTATCTTGCTGCCGACGACGGTGGAGACGTTGTCGCCGGTGGAGATGAACTGGGTCTTGGCGCCGGTCTTGGCGCTGAAGGCGTCGAGGACCTTCTGGAAGTTCTTCTGTTCGGTGCCGGACCAGACGCCGGCGACGGTGACGGTCTGGCCGCTGAGGTTCTTGGCGCCGCCGCCCGCGGAGACGGGCTCGCTGCCGCCGCAGGCGGTGGCACCGAGGGCCAGGGGGAGGGCGATGCAGCCGGTGAGCAGGGTCGTACGTCGTCGCATCATCGTTGATGTCCCTTTGCTTGCTGGTAGGGGCGGGCAGAGTCAGAGGTCGTTGATCCACCACGCGGCGGTGGAGCCGGGGAGGACTCCGGCAGGTGTGGGGCCGCTGGCGAGGAGAGGGGCGCCGGCAACCGGCGCGGGAACGGGTTCGGTGCCGAAGTTGACGGCGCAGACGAATCCGTCGCCGCGCTCGAAGGCGAGGACGCCGGGCGGGGTTTCCAGCCAGCTCAGCGAGCCTTCTCCCAGGTGGGGCAGGGTCGAGCGCAGGTGGAGTCCGTCGCGGTACAGGTGCCAGAAGGAGCGGGTGTCGGCGAGGGCGCGGTCGGTGGCGTACTCGGCGAAGTAGTCGGGCTGGGGCAGCCAGGGCCGTGCGGTGTCGGTTCCGGAGGTGAAGCCGAAGGGGGAGGCCTGTCCGGACCAGGGCAGGGGGACGCGGCAGCCGTCGCGGATGCGGGCCCGGCTGCCGGTGCGGCGGAAGATGGGGTCGGTGAGGACCTCGTCGGGCAGGTCGATGACTTCGGGCAGGCCGAGTTCTTCGCCCTGGTAGATGTAGGCGGCTCCGGGCAGTGCCAGCATCAGGAGGGCGGCGGCGCGGGCGCGGGCGGGGCCCAGGCCGCTGCCCTCGGGGGTGAATTCGCCGTACCGGGTGACGGTGCGGACCTGGTCGTGGTTGTTGAGGACCCAGGTGACCGTGGAGCCGGTGCCGGCGATGTCCTGCATGGCCTCGGAGATGACCTTGCGGAAGGCGTCGTCGCACCAGGGTGCGCTCAACAGGTCGAAGAAGAAGGCCTGGTGGAGTTCGTCGGAGCGGACGTACTGCGCGTGCTGGCGGGCGGTGGGGACGGAGACCTCGCCGACGAGCAGGCGCTCCGATCCGTCGCGGGCGGTGTATTCCTCGCACACGGCCCGCCAGTGGCGCCAGACGTCGTGGACCTCGGGCTGGTTCCAGGCGAGGGGGTTGACGGAGTCGCGGGTGCGGGCGTCGGCTTCGGGGTCGTGGGAGTCGGGCAGATCCGGGTGCTTGAAGAGGCCGGCGGCGACGTCGATGCGGAAGCCGTCGACTCCCCGGTCGAGCCAGAAGCGCAGCACCCGCTCGAACTCGGCGGCGGTCTCGGGGTTGCGCCAGTTCCAGTCGGGCTGGTCCGGGGTGAACATGTGCAGGTACCACTGGCCGGGTCGGCCGTCGGCTTCGGTGACGCGGGTCCAGGCGGGGCCGCCGAACATGGCGTGCCAGTTGTTGGGGGGCTGTCCGCCGTTGGGGCCGCGGCCGTCGGCGAAGTGGAAGCGGGCGCGTTCGGGGCTTTTGGGTGAGGCGGCAAGCGCCTGTCGGAACCAGGGGTGCTCGGAGGAGCAGTGGTTGGGGACGATGTCGAGCAGGACGCGCAGGCCGAGCCTGTCGGCGGCGGACATCAGCCGGTCGAACTCGGCCAGATCGCCGAAGGTGGGGTCCACGTCGCAGTAGTCGGCCACGTCGTAGCCGTGGTCGTGCTGCGGGGAGGGATAGAAGGGGCTCAGCCAGATGCCGTCGACTCCGAGCTTCTTCAGGTAGGGCAACCCGGCCCGGACTCCGGCGAGATCGCCGATTCCGTCACCGGTGCTGTCGAGGAAGCTGCGGACGTACACCTGGTAGATGACAGCGTCGCGCCACCAGTGCTCCATGTTCACTGCCTGTCTGTGCCGTAACTGGTTATGCATGCATGTTAAGTAGCGATGTCGGCGAGGTGTCAATGAGAAGCGCGCAAGCAGCGCGATATCGGTCCGCTATATAGGCATATTTCAGCGCACTATGGGAGTGGAGCGCCCGCCAGTCATACCTAACAGGTAAGTAGAGAGGTCAGTGGGTGCTGACGGCGTCGAGCTCACGGCTGAGCCGCCGCACCGCTGCTTCGGGCGTCTGATGTCCCGTCAAGGCGTCCTGCACCGCCGCCTGGACGACCAGACTGACCTGGTCGTAGCGCGGGCTCTTCGGACGCGGCGCCGCATGCAGCACGCTGGAGCGCAGAATCGGCAGATAGGGAAACTTCTTCACGAGGTCGGGGTCCTCGTACAGTGCGGCCCGCACGGGTGGCAGGGCGCCCCGCGTGAGGACCTGACGCTGCACGGCCTCACTGGTCAGGTAGGCGATCAGGCGCGCCGCGGTGTCCGGGTGCCGCGCATGCGCGCTCACCGCCAGATCAGAGCCGCCCAGCACACTGCGTCCGGGGCCGTCCAACCCCGGCAGGGGCAGGACGCCCACCTTGCCCGCGACGGCGGATCCGGGCGCGGAGGCGCTCGCGAAGGCGTAGGGCCAGTTGCGCAGGAAGAGAAGACGGCCGTCCTGGAAGGCCTGTTTGGACTCCTCTTCCTTGTAGGTGAGCGCCGCCCGGGGAATCCACCCCTGCCGGACGCCTCGCGCCAAAAAGCCGATGCCCTGACGTGCTGCCGCCGAGTTGACGGTGACGCGGCGTCCCTCGTCACCGAGGATGCTTCCGCCGGCCGAATAGACCGCCTCCGCGGCGTTGACGGTGAGGCCCTCGTAGGGAAGGAACTGACCCGCGTAGCCGCCGAGGCCGTACTTGGGCGCGATGGTCTTCGCGGCCTCCTCCAGCTCCGCCCAGGTGTGCGGTGGTGACACGCCCTCCTTGGCGAGGATGTCCTTGCGGTACAGCAGAAGCCCGGCGTTCGTCACATAGGGCACGGCGTACAGCCGGTTGCCGTAGGTCGCCGTGTCGACGACCGGCTGCAGAAAGGACTTGAGCGGGAACCTGTCCCGCTCAAGGGGCCGCAGCCACCCGGCCGCCGCGAATTCCGAGGTCCAGGCGACGTCGATGTTCAGGACGTCGAACCGGCTGTGTTCTGCCCGGCGAAGGTCGGTGACCATCTGCGCATGGGTCTCGTCGGCGGAGTCCGGCAACTGTACGAGAGTGATCTGCTCGTCGGGGTGATCGCGGTTCCAGTCCCCCAGCACCGACCCCAGGTAACCGGTCAGGTCGCCGGCGGTGGCCAGCGTGAGCGGACCGCGATCCGCGTCTGCGCTGTGGGCGCCCGGCCTGTGGGCAGGGACACATCCGGCGAGCACCACACCGAGAGCGAGGAGACACTTACCCGCGGTCGTCATCCACCGCATCGGTCCTCCCATACGCCCGTGACCGGCACCATCACCTGGGTCAAGGGCCATGTATACCTGTTAGGTATGGGCGATACTAGGGGCCGGAAGATTTCACGAGGACAGGAGGACCGCGGTAGTGCGCCTGCCCCTCCTGGCACTCCTCGCGCGAGGACCCGCACACGGCTACGAGCTCAAGCAGGGCCTTGAGCAACTGCTGGGGTCCGCGTACCCTCAGCCGAACATCGGCCAGATCTACGTCACCCTCGGCCGTCTCGAGAAGCAGGGTCTGATCGAGGGCGAGGACGTCGAGCAGTCCAGCCGTCCCAACAAGAAGGTCTACCGCCTGACCGGTTCCGGGCAGGCGGAACTCCGCACCTGGTTCGACAGACCAGAGGATGAGCCGCGCGTCCGAGACGACTTCTTCATGAAGCTGGCCCTGGCCCCGCAGACCGGCATCGCCGATCAGATCGCTCTGATCAACAAGCAGCGCCGCCAATACCTCAACTCCATGCGCAACCTGTCGAAGCTGGCCGCCGAGGAAGACCGTGCCAACCGCATCGCACACCTCCTCATAGAGGGCGCGATGTTGCACCTGCAAGCCGATCTCGATTGGCTCGAACGATGCCAGGAAGAGCTGGAGGAGCTGGAGTGAGCGACCACCCCGCTCCCGCATTGCGCGCAGAAGGCCTGCTCAAGACCCACTACGGTGAGAGCGGCCCGGCCCACGCCGTACGCGATGTCGATCTCACCGTCCGCCGCGGTGAGTTCCTGGCCGTCACCGGCCCATCCGGCGCGGGGAAATCGACCCTCCTGCATCTGCTCAGCGGACTGCAGCGCCCCGACAACGGCAGCGTCTGGCTGGACGGCGAATGCACCGACCCCTGGGGCGAGGCCCGCTGGGCGGTCGAGCGCCGCAAACGCATCGGCATCGTGTTCCAGTTCTTCAACCTCGTCTCCAGTCTCTCCGTCGCGGACAACGTCGAACTGCCCGCCCTCCTTGCCGGCCTCTCCCCCAGACAAGCGCGTGCCGAGCGGCAGAAACTGCTGGACGAGCTCGGCCTGACCGGCAAGGAACGCAGCCTGCCCGCCGAACTCTCCGGCGGCGAACAGCAACGCGTGGCACTGGCACGGGCCCTGGTCAACCACCCCCCGCTGCTGCTGGCCGACGAACCCGCCGGAAGCCTGGACAGCAAGGGCACCCGCGAGGTGATGCGGCTGCTGTCCCGCTTCCACCAGCGCGGGCAGACGATCGTCCTGGTCACGCATGACGCCCGGCTGGCCAGCGCGGCAGACCGGGTGATCAGCTTCTTCGACGGCCGCATCGCCGACGACGCCACACTCGACAGCACCCCGTCGCCGCGGCCGGGAACGTCCGGAGTGCTCAAGCTCAAGAGCTGAGGTGCGCACGTACGGCGACACCGGAGGGGATGAACGGAAATGCGCGCCACCTTGCGCTGGGCCCAGTCCGATCTGCGCACACACCGGGGCGAAGCTCTGTTCCTGGTGCTGGCCACCTGCGGCATCGCCATGTCGCTGCTGCTGGCCACCGCACTCTTCGGCTATGCCACCAACCCCTGGCAACGTGTCTTCTCCCAGACACGCGGAGCGCACGTCTGGATCCACACCGGCACCTCCACCGACCTCGAGAAGCTGTCAGCCGTGGACGGCGTCGAGGCCGCCGCCGGACCGTACGCCACCAGCAGCACCACCCTCGCCTCCCGGGGCGCCCGCGCCTCGGTGGAACTACGGGCCACCCCGAGCCTGCCCGGCGTCGACCGGCCGCTGCTGACGGCCGGCCACTGGCTCGACCCGCGCACCCCCCGAGGCGTGGTGCTGGAAAGCCAACTGGCTCGCGCCTTGCTCGCGAGCCCCGGAGACGCGCTCACCCTGAAGGGCACCGCAGAAAAGATCACCGTCGTCGGCATCGCCGACAGTGCCGAGACCCACTACAGGCCCGGTGGGAAACCCGGGCTCGTCTGGGCACTGCCGGCCGCTGTGCAGCGTCCGGACGGCCAGGTCATCGGGCTGCGGCTGATCCATCCGGACGACACGGACTACGCGATACAACGCGCCGTCACCGTCCTGGGCGCCGGTGCGATCGACGACGTCTCCACCTGGCAGCAGGCGCGGGGCGAGGCACAGGGCGAGAACCGCCTCATCGGCCAGGTGCTCGGTCTGTTCGGTGTCGGCTCACTGCTCGCCGCCGGGCTCGCGGTGCACGGCGCCATCGGCACCCGTATCCGCGGCCATCTCCGCGACATATCCGTCCTCAAAGCCGTCGGCTTCACTCCCGGACAGGTCGTCCGCACCTTCCTGTGCCAGCACGTCGCCTACGCCGTGGTCGGAGCACTGACGGCCGCAGCGGTCACAGAGACCGCCGGCTCCCACCTGCCGGGGCGGCTGGGAGACGCCGTCCAGGTGTGGCGCGTCCTTCCCGGACACACCGCGGCACAGATCCTCATCCCGGTGGGGGTCGTGCTGTTCATCGCCGCGACGACCGGCCTCGCCGCCTGGCGGGCGGGGCGGGTACCCCCGGTGCCCGGAGTCCGCGCCCCGGCGATCTCCCGCCCGCGCGCGCTCCGCTCCGGCCGACGCCCGCAGCGCAGTCGCCCCCGGACCACACACCGCACGTCATTCAGCACGGCGCGGCCCCTGTCCGCGGCGACACGGCGGGCCATCGGCGGCGGCGTACCGGCCGCCCTGGTCCTGGGCCTGCACACGTTGATCGCCCGGCCGATCCGCTTCGCCTCCAGCGTGGCACGCCTGGCACTGCCCCTGCTGCTGATCGTCGTGGCCGTGAGCGCCTGGACCACCCTCGACCGCTTCCACAGCCAACCCGAGAAGTTCGGCGCTCCGGCCGCCCTGACCGTCCGCACCCACGAGGGACTCAGCGACAGGGAAGTCCGCGAACTGCTGCTCGGCACAGCGCAGATCGACGCGGTCTATCCGGGCGCGGAAGTCGCCGCCCTGGTCCCGGGGCAGACGGCCACGATCGCCCTGCGCGGACTCGGCACCCGCCACTCCCCCTATCCCGTCTCGCTCGCCGAAGGCAAGGCTGCGACAGCACACGACGAGGCCGTGGCCGGGCAGGGGCTTCTGGACCTGCTGAATGTGCACGTGGGTGACTGGATCCGTGTGACAGTCGGCGACCAGCCCCAGGTCCTGCACATCGTGGGCCGCAGTATCGAGCCGGAGAACGCCGGCCGCGTCATCACCACCTCTCTCGACACCCTGCGCGAGAACGACCCCAGCCTCGGCCCCGCTCTCTATCAGGTCCGTCTCCGACCGGGCGCCGACCCGCACACGGTCGCGCGCCACGTGCTCACCGCCGGCGACGACCGACTCGACGTCCACACCGTGCCCAGCCCGGCTGACGAGCTCTCCCCGCTGCGCAGCGTCGTCGCAGGCCTGATCCTCGTACTCGCCCTCATCGCCCTCATCGAGGTGCTCACCAGCATCGCGGCCACCGTCCGCGAGAGTGAACGTGACCTGCTGGCGCTGAAGGCCATCGGCCTGTCGCCGCGTCAGATCACCGCCATCACCCTCACGGCCACGGGCTGCACCGCCCTGGCCGCATGTGCCGCAGCGGCGGGCATCGGCATCCCCCTGGCCCGCTGGCTCATCAACACCCAAGGACGATCGAGCGGCATCGGAGCGGGTATCGCCCAAAGCCCGCCACCGCCACTGTTGATGTTCTTCGCCGTGGCCGTCGTCATCGGCTCGGCCGGGCTCGCCGCGGTACCGGCCGCACGAGCGGCGCGACGCCGGCTGGCGGACTCACTGGCCGCCGCAGCGTGAAGAAGCACGTGACACCCCGGCCTGCCCTCCGGGAAGTTCGACGACTATTGACGTGTCCCGTCGGTGGATGGGTCTGCGCGGGGCGGGTGCGTTGCTTGTCGGCGCACACCGAAGTTCAGGGCGCTTCGCTGCGCAGAAGGCTGATGTGCAGTTCGCTGCGCAGAAGGCTGATGTGCAGTACGGAACGGCGGAGCCTGGAAGGGCCGGTCATGGTCCTTCGTCCCCATGACGGTGAGCGACCCGCCACCACCCGTCCTCGCGGCGGTAGATCTGCGTCACCCGCAACGTGTAAGTCGTGGGCTCGCCGTTAACGGACACGGACGTGCGCTCGAAGCCGGCCGTCCAGGCCAGGTCGCCCACCACGTCGTACGTCCGCAGATCGAACCCGTACGACGTGCAGTCGGAGAAACTCTCAGCGAGGTGGGTGAAGAGCTCGTCGACCTCGCGCAGCCCGAAGGCGTTGCGCCAGGCGCCGAGCACGCTCACCGGCTCCTTGCGGGACCACAGCGCTCTACGCGGGCCCGCGTCGCCGTTGTGGAGGGCCAGCTCCGCCGCGTACAGGTCGGAGCCGACCCAGGCCAGGAAGTCGTCACGCTCGCTCATGGCAACCATCGAAGCGCCGCTCCGGCCTGACTGCCTCCCGGGCGGCACGTGGGTGAGCTGCGCGCGGGCCGTCTGGCGGGCCCTATCCCTCACCGCACACGCCGCCCTGGCCGGCCCCGCCTCCCGCACCCGCTACGACAAGGCGGGCATGGAGCGTAAGCACCAACCGCAAGCCTTCTGCTGCCTCGCCCGTGGCCGAGCCGACGTGCTCCTCGCAATGCTCCGCGACGACACCTTTCATCACCCCCACACGGTGAGTTCGCAGACGGTGCGTGAAGGTGTCGGACCTCAGCCCAGCGAGGCGCTCGCTGCACGCAGTTCGTCCAGGGCCGCCAGGGTGTACCCGGCGAGTTCGTCCTTGCCGTCGCGGTCGCCCTCGGACCATTGGGCGTATCCGCGTTTGAAGGCCAGGACGCCCAGCTCACCCGCGAGGGCTGCCGTCGCATCGGGTACTCCGCGGGCGACCAGAGCGGTTGTCATCGCGGCCGCGAGGCTGACGCTCTTGAGGGCGTCGCGTTCTTGGAGTTCGGCGCTGGCGGCCACGGCCGCCTTGAGGCGGGGCGCGAGTTCGCGGCTCATGGGGCCCATCGCGCTGCACGCGCGCTCCAGGCCGGCGGCGACCGATTCGAGCGGGCTGGCGTCGGCGGGCGCTTCGGAGATCCCCTCGCTCAGCAGGCGGCTCAGCGTCTCCTGTCCGGCCACCAGCAGCTCGCGCTTGTCGGGGAAGTGCCGGAAGAAGGTGCTCTTGGTGACTCCTGCGCGCTCGGCGATCTGCGCGACCGTCGTGGCGTCGTAGCCCTGCTCGGTGAACAGGTCGACGGCGGCCACGACAAGGCGTTCGCGTGCGCCTGGTTCCCATCTGCCCATGGTCACCATCCTAGGTGATGGGACTCTTGTCCCGTCATTGGAGTAGAGTGATGGGACAAGAGTCCCATCACTTCTGGGGAGTTTTCCCATGCGCGTTTTCGTCACCGGCGGCACTGGACTGATCGGATCCGCCGTCGTCGCCGAACTGCTCGACAACGGACACACCGTCCTCGCACTCGCTCGCTCCCTCACATCCGCGCAGACCATAGAGGCGGCCGGGGCCGAGCCACTGCGAGGAGCCCTCGCCGACCTGGACACCCTTCGCGCCGGCGCCGCACAGGCCGACGGCGTCATCCACCTCGCCTTCGACCACGACTTCAGCAGCCCCGACACCCTCGCAAAGTCGGTCACCGAGGAGAGCGCCGCCCTCGCCACCCTCGGCGAAGCACTCATCGGCAGCGACCGCCCCCTCGTCACCTGCTCCGGCACGCCCCACATCCCCGGTCGCCCCTCCACCGAGACCGACCCGCTGATGACCGACGGGCCGGTCGGCGGTCGCGGTCGTGCGGTCACGTCCGTCCTGGGCCTGTCTTCGCGCGGGGTCCGCAGCAGCGCCGTACGACTGCCGCGCACGGTGCACAACCAGGGCTCCGGCGGATTCGCCGGCCTGCTGACCGACATCGCCCGCCGCACCAGAGTCTCCGGCTACCCCGCCGACGGAACACAGCGCTGGCCGGCCGTACACGCGCTCGACGCGGCGGTCCTCTTCCGGCTCGCCCTGGAACAGGCGGAAGCGGGCACCGCCTGGCATGCCGTGGCCGACGAAGGCGACACCGTCCGCGACATCGCCACGGTCATCGGCCGACGCCTGGGCCTGCCGGTCGAGTCGGTGTCCCCGGAGACCTTCGGTCCCCTCGGCCAGATCTTCGCGAGCGACCAGCCCTCGTCCAGCGCGTACACCCGGCAGGTCCTCGGCTGGGAGCCCAAGCACCCCAGCCTCCTGGAGGACCTGGAGAACATCCGGGCCTGACCGGCGAGCGCAACGTTGCACGCGCCGAAGCGGAGAGGCGGCCTGGCCACTCGCGCTGGTTCAGGGCCCTGGTCAGCTGCCGGTTGGCTTCCCGGGCGGCCTCCAGTTCGGCCTCGCACTTCTCCAGGGACGCCTTCGGATCGACGGTCTGCCGTTCCAGGCGGGTGATCGTCCACTGAAGTTCCTCGACATCGGCGGGGGCGCCGAGGCCGGACTCTCGCGCCGGACCTGTTCCCCCAATGCCTCGGGCAGGCGCTTCTCCAGATGTTGGGTGCGTGCAGCGAGCCGGGTGTTGCGGGCTTACGCATTGGCCAGGTCGGCTTGGAGCGAGGCCCGGCTGAACCGAGGTGGCGCCTGCCGGATCCTGTGCGGGGGGTTCGAGTTCGGCGGCGTGGACCAGGGCGAGGAGGTCTCGATGGCGGTGGAGGAAGGTGCGGTCGCCCGGTGCGCGGGTCCGGGCCCCGTACGGCTCAACGTGGCATGCGGTCAAGGGATACGGAGCCGGGCGGAGCAGCGGCGGCGCGGCTCCGCCCGGCCGCGGTGTCAGGCGCAGCCGCCGGGGGTCCAGCCGAGGTAGTGACTCGCCGCCGTTTTGTCAGCCCCAGTCGGCCGGTCGGTGCTGCTGCCGCTGTGATGACCTCGTACGAATTGTGTCGCCGCACCTGGATGTGGTGCGGGTGGAACGGGTGGCCTGGTGAGGAACACACCATCCGGCGCCGCCGGACAAGAACCCGCGTCGCGGGGCGTCGCGGGGCGTCGCGGGGCCGTCCCGGCGGACGCTCTATCACCAGACTTCAGCCACGACAGGCAGCCGCCCTGCGCGTAGACCAGACAGCACACCGCTACTGCGCGACTGGTCGAAGTCGGTCTGCCCTCAGGATGTTCAGCCGCGTCGCGCGGCGCCCCCATAGCCCGTACATAGGGAAAACCCTGGAAAGGCGGGCGAGCTCTTGTCGCTGCCGCCTTCAGGGCGCTTCACTGGCGCTGCTGCACCCCCACAGGAGAACACCCGTCCCGTCAGTAGAAGGGTTTCTCTTGACCGCCCTACGCGCCTCCGCCGTCACCGCCGCCGCCTGTGCCGCCGTGCTCGCCACCGCGCTGCCGTCCTCGGCCATCAACTCGTACAACGCGACACCCGCACCCGAGCGCACCGAGGTCGGCGCGCTCGTCGCGACCTGGGACAACGACGGCGACCCCACGACACCCGACCGGGTCGACTGGGTCTGCTCCGGCACCATGATCGACGCGGACACGTTCCTGACCGCCTCGCACTGCACCACCGACTGGCCCGACAACGTGAAGTTCTACGTGTCGCTGGACCAGGACGTGCAGGCCGGCCTCGACGCCGCCGCGAAGAAGTACCCCGGAGATCCGGCCGCGCAGGCGGGCACCGTCGCCGTCGAGGGCACCGCGCACAGCCATCCCGACTACCCCGGGCCCGCGTCCGACCCGCACGACATCTCGGTGATCGAGCTGCCCACGACCAAGGTCAAGGCCCGCTGGACCTTCACCCCGGCCACGCTGCCCGCCGCCAACCAACTCGGCGCGCTCGGCCCGCAGGCGCTGAACTCCACCGACTGGTTCGTCGCCGGATACGGCACCCAGGAGGCCCAGCGCGGCCCCGGCGGCCAGACCCACCCCGGCGGCGGTGTCCGGATGAAGGCGCCTGTCACCTTCGACGCCCTCAACAACGCGTGGGTGCGCCTGGCGATGACCGAACCCCAGGGCAACGGCGGCGCCTGCTACGGCGACTCCGGCGGCCCCAACTTCGCCGTGCTCGGCGGCCGTAACGTGCTCGCGGCCACCACGATCACCGGCGACGGCCCGTGCTACGCGACGAACGTGTCGTACCGCCTGGACACCCCGGGCGCCCGCGCCTTCCTGGCCCCGTTCGTGAAGCTGCCGTAGCCCCCTGCCGGGCAGAGCTCGCCACCTCCGCAGCGCCTTACCGCGCTGCCGGGCCCGCCGTCGACCACGACTCGGACGAGCCGCGGTCGACGGCGGGCTGATCTCGAACGGTGACGGAGCCCTTCGGCGAGCTGGGCTGCGCGCGCCGTTTTACTGCCTGCCGTATCGAGTTGACCCAGCCCGCAGCGATGGAGCTGAGGCAGACGGGCAGCCCCTTGACCAGGGCGCAAGGCGTGGGGCCGCCCATGCCCTGCTGTTCCTGCACTGGGCAGTCGCCGACGGTGATCGCCAACTTGCGGCACAAGCAGCATCAGGCTCCACTCACGGTCCGGCCACGGTGACCGGCTTCAAGAGGGGCCCAGGCACACGCTCGTCCTCCTCCACCGACGGCTGGCCACAACGGTGGGTCCGCGCCACGACACCGCTCATGACGGGCCGGTCTGCCGGCTCGGCGTGAACCGCTCCCCCACCACCCGGGCGATCGGCGAGGTACGCCCCCTGCCTAGCAGGCGCATCGAGGTCGCCGCGGCATCGGGCAGCCGCGGCGACCGGTTTCCTCAGGCCTGGGGAACACCTGGGGTGGCAGGGACCCGGCTCATGCGCAGGCGCTGGGCGAGCAGGGCCAGGGCGCACAGTGCGGCGACCGTGGCCGCGTAGGTGACGAAGGTGTCCTTCAGGCCGGCGTGCGTGGCGGCAATGCCTGCGATCACGGCGGGGATGCTGAAGGCCAGATAGGAGATGACGAAGGCGACGGAGAACAGTTCGCTGCGTTCGGCGGGGCGGGCTATCCGGGCCAGGGTGCCGAAGCTGGCCAGGGCGGAGCCGCCGAATCCGATGCCCGCGATCGCGGTGCCGAGCGCGGCCCCGGTCAGGGAGTGCGCTTCCACCCCGGTCAGGGCGACGGCCGTGCCGGCCAGGAGGAGCATCGCGCTGACGGCGAGGGTTCGGCCGACGGGCCAGCCGCGCAGGGCGAGGGCGGTGAGGAAGGCCGGGCCGGTGAGGAGGGTGACCACGAGTCCGCCGACGACGTGGTTGGAGAGGCCGAACAGGCCGGCGGCGACGGACGGGCCGAGGGAAAGGTAGAGGCCGCCGAGCGCCCAGTTCGCGATGAGGATCGGGACCAGGCTCAGCAGGTCGGCCCGCAGGTGGGGGGCGATGCGCAGGCGGGGCTGGAGGGAACGGGCGGCGCCCGGGCGTCGCAGCGAGGTCTCGGGCAGGGCCGACAGCAGGGCCCCGGCCACCACCAGAGCAAGGAGCAGCAGCACGTAGACGAGGCGGGTGGGGTGCGGACCGTACTCGACGAGGAGCCCGCATCCCAGCGCGCCCAGTCCGAGTCCGAAGGTGGGCGCGGTACCGGTGACGAGGCCTGCCCGGTGCGGGGCGTGCGCGGGGTTGAGGTCGGACAGGGCGGCGCCGAGCGTGGTCATCGCCGTCCCGGTGGCGATGCCCTGGATGAAGCGTGCCGTCAGCAGCAGGCCGACGCTCCCCGCAGTGAGGAACAGAACCATGGAGACGGCTTCGAGAGCGATCGCGGAGAGGAGGACCGGACGGCGGCCGAGGTGGTCGGAGAGGGCGCCGAGGACGAGCAGCGCCCCGATCATGCCGAGCACGTAGACGGCGAAGACCGTGGTGAGGGTGGTGGCGGAGAAGTGCCATTCCTGCTGGTAGACGACGTAGAGCGGGGAGGGCGCGCTGGAGGCGGCCATGAAGAGCACGAAGACGACCGCGAGGGAGGCGAAGGCCACGGGACGGCTCAGTCGTCGTCGCCTCTCGTCCGGTGGCGCTGTGCGGTCGGTGGGCGGCGGGGAGGGCTGGAGCTGGGACGAGGTGGGACCGGACACGGCGAACTCCAAAAGCAGTGATCGATGCGTTTGGGACGCTACCACTAACGCAGCGATCAGTGCGATAATTTCCGCATGGCTGACTCGTCGACCCAGGTACGTCCCGGCGGCCGCTCCGCGAAGGTGCGGGCGGCCGTCCATCGCGCTGTAGCGGAACTCCTCGCCGAGGAGGAGGCGGAGACTTTGACCCTGCCCGCGGTGGCCGCACGCGCCGGTGTGCACCCCACCACCCTGTACCGGCGCTGGGGATCCATCGCCCAGCTGCTCACCGACGTCGCCAGCAGCCGCTTCACCGACGACCTGGTCGTCCCCGACTCCGGCTCCCTGGCCGGCGACCTCCAACGCTGGCTCGCCGACGTGGCCACCGACGTCGCCGACCCCGACACCCTCGCCCTCATGCGGGCGACCATCGGCTCCGGTCCGGCAGGCGGCTGCGCCTGCGTCGAGGACCGCCACCGCCAGCTCGCCGCCATCATCCAGCGCGAACAGGACCGCGGGGGAACGGCAATCGACGTGCAGAGCGCGGCGGACTCCCTCCTCGGCCCGCTCTACTACCGCGCCGTCTTCACCCCCGAACCCGCCACCGCAGACTGGGCCCGCACCCTGGTGACCACCTACCTGGCCACGCTCCGTACACCCTGAGGCCCACCTGACCGCAGGTGTGAGACGCCTCAGGCACACATCCCCCTGCGCCGAGCAGCCGAGCGCGACAGCCTCGGATCAGCAGCGTGCGCTCGACCGCATCCAGACCCCCTGCTGCTTACCCGCCACCCCGCAGACCATAGAGGTCTCACAAACAACCACGAGGTCGGGCGCCCCGTCCTCCGTCCTCCCCCGGCGGTAGACCGCCTGGCCCGCACCAGCGCCCGCCGGAACGGCAAACCGAACCGAGAATGCAGGGTGAGCCGTACGCGGCGGCCGACACTGCCCCGCGGGCCGCATGTCGCCCTCGGCCTCGGGGCGTACGGGCCGCCACCGATCAGAACCAGCGCAGCATCATGCCGACCTCGCCCGCATCTGGACCAGGCTCGCCACCGGCCAGATCACGTCGAAGAACGCCGCCGACTGGGGCGCCCAACTCCCGCCGAGCACCGCGCCGTCCTCGGGCGCGCCAAGCAGCTCTATATCAACTGCCGCTCTTCAGAGGGGAACTGGAGCGAAGCAGTGCAGACGCAGGTGCGTCCGCACGTTGACCATCTTCTGGCCGAGATCGACCGGCTGCACACCGGGTCCCCGCGAAGGTGAGGGCTGTTTCGGCCGTCTCGTATCACGCACGACAACTTCATGGATGGTGCACGGGAGGTGAGGCCCGAGCTTGCCCGGCGAGAACCCCCGGCCCTGCCGTGACGGCTCTCGCGTCTCCGGACTCCTGTCGGCCACGGTTCGGTGGCATGCGCCGATGGGGCTCCGGGATCACGGAAAACGCAGAGTGGGATCAGTGGGAGGATTGCGCGGGTGATGGCAAGAACCAGTGACATCGAAACCGCTGCCCGTGTGTTGCGCGACGGAGGCCTTGTGGGCATCCCGACCGAGACCGTCTACGGCTTGGGCGCCAATGCCGAGGATCCCGCCGCCGTCGCGCGCATCTTCCACGTCAAGGGGCGGCCGCCCTCCCACCCGCTCATCGTCCACATCGGCGGTGCGGAGCAGCTGGCCGAATGGGTCGAGGAAGTGCCGGCGACCGCACGCCTGCTGGCCGAACACTTCTGGCCCGGGCCCCTGACCCTGGTCCTGCGGCGCGGCCGCCGAGTCCCCCTCGAAGCCACCGGTGGCCTGGAGACGGTGGCCGTGCGCGTGCCCGACCACCCCCTCACACTCGCGCTGCTGTCGGCCTTCGGTGGCGGTGTGACAGCCCCCTCCGCCAACCGCTTCGGATCTGTCAGCCCCACCACGTCGGACCATGTCCGTGCCGAGCTCCAAGATGCGGTCGACTTCGTACTGGACGGCGGCCCCTGCGAGGTCGGTGTCGAATCGACCATCGTCGATGTCACGGGCGAGATCCCGAGCATCCTTCGGCCCGGCGGGGTGTCACGCGAGGACCTCGAAGCGGTGCTGGGCTACCCGCTGGCGGTCCCCACGACGAGCAGCGTCCGGGTGCCGGGCCAGCATCCGTCGCACTATGCCCCACGGGCGCGGGTCATCCTCGTCGAGCCCGAGGAGGTCATCGCCGAAGCGCAGAGTGCGCAGGAGCACGGGCACCAGGTCGGCGTCCTGCTCCCTGCCCCCTTCGCCGACGCTCCGGTGAAGGCGCACTTCGTTGTGGCCCTCCCTGATTCGATGGCCGACTACGCGCGCGGGCTGTACGGGTTCCTGCGCGAACTCGATCAGCAAGGCTGCGATCTGATCATCGCGTCCTTGCCACCGGAGGACGGGCTGGGGCTGGCGATCGCCAATCGGCTCCGCCGCGCCGCCGGCCCCCGGCCCTCCCCCGGCAACGCCCGGCAGTGACGGACGGATCTACCGTCCCGACAGGGCATTGGCAGTGACGTCCGGGACGCGGGCTATGGCCCGGGCTACCGCTACCGGGATTCATTCGCGTCAAGCAGCACACCGCCTCGCAAGGGCACCACAGGCACCGTGACGGGGTCGCGGACGTGCCCCTGCGAGGGCAGGCTGCTCGCTCGGACGCACATGGCCGGCGTCCGGTCAGCGCCAGATTCGGAGTTCCGCGGGGGGTGCCAGGTTCAACGGATCACAAAGGTCATCACGCTCTGAGCGGGCAGCGCACGGGTGAAGGAGCCGTTCGACATGCCGACCGTGCCCTGGGACGCCACATTCCTGCTCGCGTCGGTCAGCCAGGAAGCGACACTGGAACCGGCGCCGTTCACCATGGTGAACTGCTGGCTGACCGCGGCCGTCCCCTTGTTCACCGCGACGACGACCGTGGAGCCACCGCCGCGATACGCGGAGACGTAGACGTTCGCCGTGGGATTCGCCGTCGCGCCGATGCGCACGTATCCCGGCCGCACGAACCGGGCGAAGTGCGCCATGGCGGCGCCGCGCTTGCTCATCCTGCCGTCCTCGCGCATGGGGCCGTAGCTGCGCCGGATGTACCACCAGATGTAAGCCTGGAACTCGGCGTCCACCATGGCCCGGTGGATGTGCTCCCCCACATCGAGGGCCTGCGGCCAAAGATCCGCCGAATCGGAGCTGTTGGGGTAGTACACCTCCGTCATCCAGAGCTCTTTGCCCGCGCCCTTCTGCTTGAAGAGGGGGTAGGGGAAGTTGCCGAACGACGTGCCGTACAGGTGGGCTCCGATCACGTCCACGTTGGCGAGCGCCACCGGGTCGTTGAGGATCGGGTCCGACATGTTCTTCAGGTACTGGAAGGACTCCGGTGCGATAACCCTGGTGCCGATCGAGCCGGCGTTCTCCCTCAGGAACCGGACCATTTCGGCCGGGGTCCACCACGTCCAGTCATGGGCGTAATCGGGTTCGTTCTGCACCGAAATGCCGTACAGATTCACTCCGTTGTTGCGGAGGTAGGTGTTGAAGTCGTTCAGGTGCTGGGCGTAGGCGCCGTACATGCTGTACCTGAGACGACGTGCGTCGCTCTGGGTGCCGCGGACGAAGGTCTCCACCATGGAGGCGGGCGGGTTCCAAGGTGACGCGATGACGGCGGCCCCGAGTTGCGCCGCGCGCTTCGCCGTCGCCAGATCAGGGCTCCAGGCCGCCCGGTCCTCGGGCACCGGGATCCGTAACAGGGTGAATCCCAACTGCCCGTCACCGGTCCCGAATGCCATGTCCCGCTGAGCCGCAGTGAGGTCGCCGATCCACGCGGCATGAGCCATACCACCGAAGCCCCGGATCGTCTGCCGCGTCGACGACGGGTCGATGACCGCTGTGGCGGCGGCCGTCGCGGACCCGGCGTCCGAGGCCCTCGCGAACGGTGCTGTGCTGGCGAGGAGGGGCAGGGCACCCATCGATGCCACGATGGCCCTCCGGCTCGCTGGCCTTCGCCCTTCGACGGGCTCGTTCCGACTCTGCGCCATGTCTCCTCCTCGTGACTGCAGCGCGCACTCCGGGACGTCTCGGCTGCACCTGTCCGAAGAGGCCGCGCACCATGGGAGCGCTCCCACTCTTACGAATGAGCACACTCGGGTTGTTTCAGCGGTACATGGTGTCGATCATCACGCAGGACCGTGCAGCGACCGGCCGGGCGCCAACGCCGTTCGATATCATGAACGTTGTCCAAGTGGCAGACCCCACGAAGTTAGCGACGCCGGTCACCACGGTCAACCCACGCGGCGCAGTCGCCCCCTGAGGCTCCCCCCGCCCACCCGGCGACCCCCTCAAGTGCTGCGACGCCCCGCAGAAGATCGCCTGCCCGGCCGCCGACCACTGACACAAACAAAAGGTCCTCGACGGCATCCGCGTCGTCCTCACCTTCCCCGACCCCGCGATGCTCAAGCTGCCTGCCCGGCCGCAGACCCTGAACAAGGCCGCCCAGGGCTACCCGGGACGCACCCCGCAAGCGGTCCGCCGGTATCTGCATCCTCTGCGCACCTCGCTCGGTTCGATCCGTTCTCCGGCACCGGTTCTCAAGCCCCCGCTAGCTGGATCATGTGGAATCCCGAGCCACTGCACCGTGAAGAGCAGCTGCAACACACTGATGTACTCCTGCGCTGCCCGGAGTTGAATGCGGTGCGCGGCTACATGCACACCCTCGCCCAAATGGTCCGCGACCTTGCTGGCGACCGCCCGCCGACGTGGATGGATGCCGTTTACGCCGATGACCTCCCCCAGGTTGCATGCCTTCGCCTATGGACTGCAGCGTGACCACGACGCCGTCATGACTGGTCTGACGCTCTCAAACACGGCCTGGGCCTGGACCACTTCGAAGGCCGCACCTGGCGCGGCTGGCACCACCACGTCACCCTCGTCACGACCGCACAGGCCTTCCCTCACTCTGCGGCGCTACGACCCAAAAGCCCTCACGGCAGCCTGAGTCTCTACGAAGTCCTCGGCGCGTTCAGGACCTGCTGCGCTGCTGGGACGGCACCTGCACCGCCTTCGGCCGCCCCCTCAGCGCCAGCAGAACCAGCACCTAACGAAGCGCTACTTGTCGGTGTGGGAGCGGGTCGAGGTGATCACGACGGATGTGTAGGGCACGGTGACGTGGCCGCCGAGCTTGTCGATCGCGGCTCCGGCACTGTCCAGGACTTCTGCCATTTTGTCTGCGGGGAGTTGAGTGAGGCCGCCGAAGGTGGGGAGCTGGTCGAGCCACTCTTCTCGGGAGTAGATGCGTTCCCAGGCGAAGCGCCATTGTTCCGGCTCGCTGAAGCTGCCGGTCTGCCGGATCCCGTCGGCGATTTTCGCGAACAGGGGCTGGTACGCCTCCACGGCCGCCGCTTTCAGCAGGCTGGGGTTGAACGGCGAATCGGGGGCGACCCGTTGGAGTGCTTCGGTGAGGGAATCGATCGTCTCGGCCGGGAGCTGGGGGACGTGATGGAACGGGGCGAGCCGGCCGCCCGGACGGAGCACCTGGGCTGCCTTGGCCGCACCGGCGACGGGGTCCACCCAGTGCCACGCGGTGCCGGAGATGACCGCGTCGAACCGCCGCCCGTACGGCTGCCAGTCCTCGAACCTGGCAACCTCGACCTCGACGCCGCTGCGTCGCGCGAAGGCGGCCATCCGCTCGTCGGGCTCGACACCGAGCACCGTGCACCCGGCTGCCCGGAACTGCCGGGCCTCAATGCCGGTCCCGGCTCCGACGTCGAGCACGTGGGGGCCCGGGCTTGCGGCGACGATCCTGTCCACCAGTGCCTGGGGATACGGCGGGCGTGCGCGGTCGTAGCGTTCCGCGTTCACGCCGAACGACTCGGCCGTCTGCCGGTGGAGGTGGGGCTCGGGCCCGGAGTTGTCCGGCTGTCCCTGCGATAAAGTGGGCATGCGCCCACCCTAGTGGGCGGTTGCCCACTTGTTAAGGCGGGCAAAACGGAAGGGGAGATGATGCCGTCCGGGGTGCACATCCACAATGTGCGCGGCCAGTTGTTCGAAGCCGCCGAGCGCGTCCTGCTCCGGGACGGGCCCGACGCGTTGACCAGCCGGGCGGTCACGGACGAGGCGAACTGTGCCAAGGGTGTGCTGCACCGGCACTTCATCGACTTCGACGCCTTCCTCGCGGAACTGGTCCTCGACCGCGTGGGCGGCATCGAGGACCGGGCCACGACGCTGTGTGCCGCCGCGGGCACCGGGAACATCGTGGACAACCTCACCGACGCGGTGAGGGACCTGTTCGGGCCGGTCACGGTCGCGATCGTCGCACTCATCACCTTCCGCGACGGCCTCAGGGCTCGGCTGCGCGAGGCCGGTCTGACCGGCATCCCCCTGGCCATGCAGGGCGCCGCCATGATCGCCGCGTACCTCACCGCCGAGCGGGAGTTGGGGCGCCTGGCCAGTGACGCCGACATCGACACACTCGCCCCCACCCTCGTCGGGGCCGGGCACCTGCTGTTCGCCGACCGGACCAGCGCCCCGCCACAAATCGCCGCCGTCCGCAAGATGGTGACCACCGTGATCGTCGGCGCCTTGCCACCATCGCAGTCGTGACCCAAGCATCCAACTCGTATGTCGCCGCCCGCCCCTGTCTCCGCATCCGGAGGGCTTCCGCAACGAACCCTGCGAAGCCGATGGCGGGCCTGAGCGCCGAGCAGAACAGGACGTGACGCCTGATCAACCTGGCGCATGGTGTGCTGATCGCGGACCTCGCCTGTGAACCGGACCGAGCCTGGGAAACTCTCGTGACGGTCTGCCAGCGCAGCAATATCAAACAGCGGGACGTCGCCGAAGCGATCACCTCGGCCGCGGCAGGCAATCCGACGTCGGCCGTGGCGCAGGAGCAGGTCACGACCGCTGTACAAGCATGACAGGCTCCCCTCTGGCGGGCAGCGCCGAAGAAGACAAGCAAGCATGCTTGCATAATTGTGGCCGTTCGGTGCACGACCCGGGGCGAGGACTGCGCGGACCCTGTGTGCTCAATACACTCGGCGATCGCGCCCATCACGGCGCACACTCGCCTATCGGGGGACGAACGATGAGCAACTGGAACCCGGGCGGACAGCCGCCCCAGGGGCCGCAGCCCTACCAGCCGCAGCCACCTCAGCCCTATCCGCCCCAGCCCTACGTGCCGCCACAGCCCCAGCCGCCCTACCCGGGGCCGCCGGGGCCGCCGCCGGGCGGGCCGATCACCCGGCTGCGGCGGCGCATCGGCCCCATCCACACCGCGCGCAGGGTCTTCACCCCGTCACGGCCGGGCATCGTCTCGGATCCTGAGGTGGCGCGGATGCGGAAGATCAGGACCCTGGCCGGCGTGGGCGCGTTCCTGTGGATGTCCTACGCCTACAAGCTCGCCCCCAAGCTCAGCGATGCGGCGGACGAGCAGGTCGACAAGTCGTGGACCAGCGCCCTCGTGCTGGCGGCGACCCTCCCGGTCGTCGTCGGCGTCCTGTACGCCCTGGCCGCTCCGGCGGCGCGACGGGACCTGCTGCGCCGGGCAGGGCGGTGCTTCGGCGCGATCGTCGCCATGATGGCGGCGGCCTCCGTCTTCCCGATCATCGTGCTCTCAGGGTTCTTCGAGGGTGAGGAACCCCTCGTGGAGGGCCACTTCACCGTGATGAAGGGCCTCATGCTCGCGGTCATCCTCTTCGTCCTCTTCTGGGTGACGCCGTTCGTCGTCTGGGGTGTGGGACTCGCCGTCCAGCACGTGTTCCGCACCGCGGACATCCATGAGACGGTGCCGTCGCTGCTGATCATGGCGTTGGCGTGGGAGATGGCACTGATCGACATGTTCACCGGCGCCCACGAGGGCGTGCCGACGGTGATCCGGTACGTGTTCATCCTGGGCGCCCCGCTCTCCGTCACGGCGGTGGGCCTGTGGGAGCTGCACCGGCTGCGCGTGCACTACGGGCTGGGGTTGCAAGGACTGCTGATGCGCTAGGAACGGCGCCTCGCAGGACGTACTAGCGATCTGGGTTTGAGGTCGTGGGCCGCCACATGAGGCGTCCCCTCTTTCTCAGACTGCCGCGTGCTACTGCCGCGGGTAGCGGCCGCTGGCGCTCATCTCGGGGCCTCGGCCATCAGTGACATCGAACTGGACCGGGTGGAAGGCGTGCACGAGCCGCGCGTCCTGGACGTCGTCGTGCTCGACGAGGTAACGGCCGCCGCCGGGGGCTGGTCGCGGCTGGCGCGAGCCGCAACGCCGCCCATTGGATTCCCCTGCGGGCGCCTACCGGTTGGTAGGCGCCCGCAGCGCATTGACGAAGCTCTACGACCGTCAGCCGGCCGCGCTGAACGTCCACAGCAGGTTGTTGCTCTGCTGCCACGTCCACTGCTTGGTCATGGCTCCCGCGGCGACCGTGCCTCCGCCGTCGAGGACCAGTCCCGTGGTGCGGTTGGCGATCGAGTACCGGCCGTCGCCGCGGTGGGTGATCTGCCACTGCTGGTTGTTGCCGCCGTTCCAGGCCGCCTGCTGGGCCGGGGCACCGTTGGCGGTGGAACCCCAGCCATCGGCGACCATTCCGTTGGTGCGGTTGACGAGCCTGTAGTAGCCGTTGCCGAGATCGATCGCCTGCCACTGGAGATTGCCGCTGCTTATCGGTTCCCACTGCTTCAGGTTGGAGCCGCTGGGGACGTTGCCGCCGCTGTCCAGTACCAGGCCGTTCGTGACGTTGGCCAGGCGGAAGTAGGTGGCCGGGTTGAACGTCACCTTGAGCGAGGCGATGACGTCGTTGTTGTTGGTCTGTCGAAGGTCGGCGGCGTTCGACGTGAACGTCCAGGCGGTGCCGGTGAAGTTGTCGCCGGAGTAGCCCGTCACCTGGAAGCCGTCGGGCACCAGGATGGAGGAGGTCATGGCGGGCCCCAGGCCGGCGGCGGACAGCTGGGCGGACGTGTAGCTGCCCAGCGCGAGAACGGCGCGGGAGCCTTGGTAGTTGACGTTCTGGAACACCGTCGGTGAGACCCGCACCGGCATGCCCTGGACCTCGACGCACACCACGGAGTCACTGGCGTTGGGCGCGCTGGTCGGCACGGTGACGTTGATCTGGTCGGTGACGGTGTAGGAGAGCGAGGCCGAGGGGTTGTTCAGCAGGTAGACGCGGCTGATCGTGTTGTCGAGCCGCGGAATCCGGAGCTGGCCGTTCGCGGGCCAGGTGAAGACATGGGCGAAGAGCTTGCCGCTCTTCTTGGTGACCTTTCCCCACGGCGGTTCGGTGACGAAGGGGCTGCCGCTCGTGCCGTGGATGCTGTCGCTGTACGTCGACATCCATGAGGCCACGCCGTTGAGGACGGTCTGGGAACCGGCGGTGACCGAGCCGTCGCCCTTGGGGCCGATGTTCAACAGGAGGTTGCCGTCCCGGGAGACCACGGTGACGAGCTCTTGGACGATGTCCTTCACGGATCTGTAGGAGTTCTCCTTCGACGCGTCGTAACCCCAGGCGCCGTTCATGGTGGCGCACCGCTCCCACGGCCGGCTCATCGGCATGATGGGTATGCCGAACTCCGCGCACGCGTAGTCACCGAGACCGTGGTCCCGCTTGACCCGCTCGTTGACGATGAGGCCGGGCTTGCGGGCGATCAGCCAGTTGTAGAGGCCGACGCCGTCCGCTGTCAGCCACCAGTCCTCCAGAGTGGGACTGGAAGGCTCGGCGAACCAGTCTCCGTCGAACCAGAGCAGCGCCGGGTCGTAGCGGTCCAGCAACTCCTGGAGCTGCGCTTTCATGTCGGCGATGTAGGCGGTACGGGCGGCCTGCGACGACATCGTGGTGAGACCGCTCTCGTGACGGTCAGTCTGGGAAGGGTGGTTCCAGTCGAGGATCGAGTAGTAGAGGCAGAACTTGATGCCCCGGCTCTCGCACTCCGTCTTGAGGTCCATGAGCAGGTCGCTCTGGACGCCACCGAAGTCATGCAGGTTGTACTGCTTGGAGCCCGTGCTGTCGGTGAAGCCCGCCACGTCGGAGTTCCACATCGCGTAGCCCTCGTGGTGCTTGGCGGTGATCACGAGGTACTTCATGCCGGCGTTCTCGGCCAGTTCGGCGATGGCGGCGGCGTTGAACTGGGTCGGGTTGAAGTGCTCGGTGACCTGGGCCTGATAGTCCGCCTTGCTCCAGTTCTGACCGTCGAACGCCCACTCACCCTGGCCGAGCTGCGAGTAGGACCCGAAGTGGATGAACATCCCGAACCGGGCCTGGTACCACCAGTCCATCTTCGAGGGGACGGTGTACGCCTCGGCGGCGGAGGGCCACAGGGCCTGCGGCAGCCCGAAGGCCGCCACTCCTCCGCCAAGGGCGACGGCCTTCATCAGAGAGCGCCTACTGAGGGAGGCAGAGGACATGGTGCGGCTCCATGTGTGAGGGGGGAAGGGCATGACGTTAGGTGCGGAGCACCAGCTTGGCGGCCGTGCTCCGCTTCGCCCTACGGAGACATCGGATGGATTTATAGGAGCACTGCACCGGCTGCGTCTATAGGCAGAGCGAGATTCACCCAAATCCTGGATATATACGAGACTTTAAAGGGAGCTCGCGTTGCTGGAGGTCACCCACTCACGAACACCTCGGCTATACATCGGATCTCTTGGCTGCTCTTCTGTCGATCTTGTACCGGTCGGGATGAAGACCGCGGAGGGCGATGCCACCCTCACCAGACCGACGGCCCCACCATCTGCGGGTATCCCGGCGAGCATCGGCATCCGAGAAGGTCACGTCCGGTCCGTCGCCCATATGCTCACCGAGCGCCAGGGCGAACGGCTCCGCAGTGGCTCGACGCCGTCTGCCAGGACGACCTTCGCCGGCCTGACCCTGCCTTGGAACTCCGGCGTCCTCGAGGGACACGTCAACCGGATCAAGATGCTCAAGCGCCACATGTTCGGCCGCGCCGGCTTCGCACTGAACCGCACCGGGGTCGGTGGAGGCTCCGGACTGTGCAGAGTGTCTGCGCTGGCGGCCTACCGCTCGCTCACCGGCTCGGACGTCCCGGCATGTCCCCCGTGCCTCCCTGCTACGCGCAACGCGTCGTTGCGGCGGTACTGCCTGGTCTCCAACTCGGTGCAGGTGACGGCGGATTGCACCGTTCGGGACCGGTGCTCGGCCAGGGCCGCGTAGCGTCCCCTCCAAGGGTGCAGTGACCGAACAAGACTCGTGGTCGTAGCGTGGGAGGAGCCAGAGCGTGGTGAGTGCTGGAACGGATGCGCTGTGGCAGCAGCTCGCCGTTACCGGGCAACAGTCGCACACGGCCATGTCCACGAGGACCGCAGCGCTGCACGCCGTCCCGTGCGCCTCCCACGGCAGCGGTTCCGTCAATGCCGAGGGGGGCGAGGAGGCCTTCGGGGCCGCATCGCCCAACCGGATACTTCTCGCGGCCAGAGCAGCCTCATGCCCTCAGCTCACGGAGCAGGCCGACGGCGGGTATCTCACCCATCTTGCCGAGCGCGACCCGGCCTGCGCGCCGGGAGGCCGTGGATGAAGGAGCCCGTCGACCAAAAGCCCCCACCAGGGCAGGCGTCCGAAGGCGGTGCCACCCACTACACCGAGGCATCGGGGACGCGGTCAGTCGCAGTCAACACCGTCGGCGGTGCCTTTACAGGCACCGTCATGACTGGGGACAACTCCACCGCGGTCCAGCTGCCTCCCGAAGCCCTTGTACCCCCGGCCGCCATCGAGGCCCCGCCAGGGCTGGACAATCTGCCAGCCCTGGCGCACGTGTTCGTAGGTCGCGCCTGGGAGCTGGAGCGGCTGGATGCCGCGCTTGCCTCGTCGGGCCGAGCGGTGGTTCAGGCGGTGCACGGGCTGGGTGGGATCGGCAAGAGCACCCTGGCAGCGCGCTGGGCTGCCACCCGCCCCCACGGCCACGCGCCCATCCGGTGGATCAACGCCGATGCTCCCGCCGCCCTCCAGCAGGGTCTGACAGACCTGGCCATCGCCCTGCAACCAGCCCTTGCTGGGGCTTTGACCGCCGAAGCGCTCGCTGAGCGCGCCGTCCAGTGGCTGGCCACTCACACCGGCTGGCTGATCGTGCTGGACAACGTCAACGACCCCGCCGACATCGCCGGCCTGCTCGCCCGCGCACCTGGCGGCCGGTTCCTGATCACCAGCCGGCTCGCCACCGCCTGGAACAACACCACCGCTGTGGTCCGCCTGGACGTTCTGGGCCCCGACGAATCCCTCGCCCTGTTCACCCGGATCACCACCGCCCACAGCCCTGGAAGGGACCTGAACGGCGCCGCCGAACTGTGCGACGACCTCGGCCACCTGCCCCTGGCCATCGAACAGGCCGCGGCCTACCTCGCCCAGAACCCGCTCACCACCCCGCACGCCTACCGAGAGCTACTCGCCCAGTACCCGGCGGCGATGTACCGCCACGGTGCAGTCACCACCCCCGCCGAACGCACCATCGCCCGCATCTGGAACATCACCCTCGACCGCGTCACCCACCTCCAGCCTTACGCCGCCGACCTGCTACGCACCCTCGCCTGGTACGCCCCCGACCGCATCCCCACGGCCCTGCTCGACCCCTGTCCCGTCGACCCGCCCGCACAGAACGCCGCGCTCGGCCTGCTCACCGCCTACAGCATGATCACACCCGACCCGGCCACCAGCACACTCGCCGTCCACCGCCTCTTGCAGGCCCTCGCCCGCACCCCCGACCCCGAAGACCCTCACCGGGCCCCCACCCTCATCGCCCACGCCCGCCAACGAGCCATCGACTATCTCGGCGCCAGCCTGCCCTCCACTCACGACGCCCCCAGCTCCTGGCCGACCTGGCGCACCCTGCTCCCACACATCGACGCCTTCGCGTTGCACACCACGCCCGACACTGACACCACGGCAACCGCCAGCGTCCTCAACAACATCGGGCTTTTCCTCATCATCCAGGGCCAGCCCGCCCGCGCCGCCACAAGTCTCCAGCGTGCCCTCTCCCACATCGCGCGGGTGCTGGGTGAGGATCATCCCGACACCCTCACCTGCCGCAACAACCTTGCCGGCGCCTACTGGAGGTCTGGGGATCCACGGCGAGCAATTCCCCTGCACGAGCAGACCCTCACCGACCGCATCCGGGTGCTGGGCGCAGATCACCCTTCCACCCTCGCCAGCCGCCTCGATCTCGCTGACGCCCACAGGTCGGCGGGTGACCTGCGGCGGGCCGTCTCCCTGTACGAACAAACCCTCGCCGACATGATCCGCGTGCTGGGCGAAGACCACCCCTCCACCCTCACCTCCCGCAACAACCTCGCGAGCGCCTACGAGTCGGCGGGGGACTTGGGACGAGCCATCCCCCTGTACGAACAAACCCTCGCCGACATGATCCGCGTGCTGGGCGAAGACCACCCCTCCACCCTCACCTCCCGCAACAACCTCGCGAGCGCCTACGGGTCCGCGGGGGACTTGGGACGAGCCATCCCCCTGTGCGAGCAGAACCTCGCCGACTTGGTCCGCGTGATGGGTGAGGACCATCCCAACACCCTGGCTTCCCGCAGCAACCTCGCCGACGCCCACCGGGCGGCGGGAGATCTGGAGCGGGCGATCCCGCTGTTCGAGCAGATCGTCACAGACCGCATCCGGGTGCTGGGCGAAGACCACCCTTCCACCCTCGCCAGCCGCTACGCTCTCGCCGACGCCTATAAGTCTGCGGGGGACGCACAAAAGGCCATCCCACTGCTCGAGCAGACCCTCACAGACACGGTCCGGGTGCTGGGCGAGGATCATCCCAACACCCTCGCCTCCCGCAACAATCTCGCCTATGCCTACGGGTCCGCGGGGGACCTGGAGCGGGCAATCCCCCTCTTCGAGCAGACCCTCACTGACCGCACCTGGGTGCTAGGCGAGGATCATCCCGACACTCTGATTTCCCGCAACAACCTCGCCTATGCCTACGTGCCTGGAGCGGGCGATCCCCTTGTACGAGCAGACCCTCACACACATGGTCCGAGTACTGGGCGAGGATCATCCCAACACACTCACCTGCCGCAACAACCTCGCTCGAGCGGTAGAGAAGCGGGCAGTGGAGGGGCCGAAGTGATGGAGAGTCCCGCTCAATCCTCTTGTGCGGTCGAGCGCTGATCAATTCCCCAGCCATCCCATCCTTCTTCATCAGTCTCTACAGTCACCGCATGGCCACCCAAGACGAGCCCCCAAGCCAGCCCGGCATCACAGCGATGCTCACCAACCAGACGAGTGCGTGCAAGCTGGCACGTGAGGCCATCGCTGCCGGCGCTGAAGTGAGGGTCTTTGACGGGGAGGTGCCCCAGTGGATGGTCGCCGGCATCGCCGCAACGAGGTTGAGACGAACGTTGGCCCGCGGCCTGCAAGAGACCATCGGCCTCGACGAGACCGTTGAGATCCTTGCACGGCACCGCGGCGAGCAACTGCGCACCGGGACCATCAACGCAGCGGACCGGCTCTGGTTCTTCAATCTGTACTTCGACTCCACCGGGACCGAGCTCTTGGCGTGCAGCGGTGTCAAACGCTCCCGGAGGCTCACCACGAAGGACTCCTTCGAGCCCTGAGCTGATCCGCGTCCGCCCTTGTCCGAGCGCAGCCGCCACTGCCTACAGAACCTCATTGTCGAGGAACAGGTTGTGGAGGCCGGTATGCAGAAGAATTCCCCATTGCGGTCAGCGTTAGGGGACGAGCCTTGAAGCGAAGATGCGGGTCACTGGCGTCGGCGCCCCGGCTCCTCGGCTCCTCGGCTCCTGGCATGTGAACCTCCAGTGGTCAGGCCGCTGCGGTTGCGGGTGGTGCAGTCGTCCCCGTACCTAGCCGGGCGGGATCCTCGTGCGGAGTGCGCGGCGTCGATGGCACCGCCACATACGGCCAGTGCGGCAGATAACGCAGAGCGCCCTTCAGCTCGACCAGAGCCACGGTCGGCGGCACGGCCTGCACCACCGGCGAGAGTTCCGCCAGCAACTCCAGCACCTGCCGGTAAGCCGCCTCCGGCAACCCGTCCGGGCACCGCACATGCATGATCGTCGACACCTCGTCCGGCGTCATCGCACTCGTGGTCATCGCCGTCACCTCCCACCCCCCACGTTATCGAACAGATAATCGAACACGCGAGGGTGCCGGTCGGTGAGGTGGGTCATCGCGGGATGTTCCTCCGGGAGCGGGTGCCGGGGGCGACGACCTTGACGGCGGCGAGTGGGGCGTCGGGGGCGCTGAGGGTGACAGCGATCGAACTAGCCGTGCGCAAACGCTGGCGACGTCTCGGCATCGCCGCCCAACTCCACACCCGACTCCTCCACGGCCTGGACGTCGAACGCGTCACTCTCACCGTGCGCCCAGAGCCCGAAGCCGCGCCCGCACAAGCCGCCTACGCCTCATGGGGTTACCGCAAACTCGGTGTCTCTCACCCCTGGGACGACGCGCCACTGTACGACTGCATGCTCCGCGACATGCACTAGATCACGGCCGACGAGGTGCATCGCCTCCGCTCTGTGCGTCCCCCTACTGGGGACGGACCTTTCGCACAGGACGGCCCGCTGAAGAAGTGTCAGCGTCGGAGCAGGCCTTTCCTCCACTCGCATGTGCCGCGTCCCGGATGGGCACGCGTACCCGGTCACGGACCCTCCTTCCCGGCACTCCCCCGCCTGTGCCGGGGCAGAGCCTCGGTGGCCGTTTCACAGCGTTCGGGGGACGTTCTCCTTTCGGGGCGGGCTGGAAGGCCGGGTGAAATGGCGGGCGGAGGCCGGGACGAGGACCACTAGGGCGGCCGGTACCGCGTAGGCGAGGCGGAAGTGACCGGTGGAACCGAGCACTCCGCTCAAGGCACCCCCGGTGATGACGCCGACATAGTTGAAGAGGTTCAGGCGTGCCAGGACCGCCTCCGAGGCCGCGGGGCTCAGCCGGGCGGCGGAGGCAAGGCACAGCGGAGCCAGGACGGACACGCCCAGGCCCGCGGCGCCGGCCGCGAGAACAGCGAGCGGCCAGTTCGGTGCGGCTGCCAGAGCTGCCAGGGCGCCCGCGGCCAGCAAGGCCGCCATGCGGACGACGGAGGTCGTCCCGAGGTTCTGTACGAGCCGATCGGCAGTGGCTCGGCCGATGACCGTGCCGGCCTGGTAGGCCGCATACGCCAGCGGCGCGACCGTGAGGGAGGCGCTGAGCGTCTGGCGAAGATAGACGGTCGACCAGGCCGAAACGGTGGATTCGACGACATAGACGACCAGGAGAACCAGGCCGAACGGTATGAGACGGACCCACAGGCGACGCCCGAGCGACGGCTCCACGGCGGGGCCCGAGGGCGCCCGGGGAGCGGAGAGGGCGTGTGTGCGCACAAAGCAGACGAGGAGCAGGACGATGCCTGCTTGCAGCGTCAGGCCGTCGGCCACGGGCCACTCCAAGCGGGCCGCCCCGGCGGTGAGCAGTGCCGCGACCACGCCGCCCACGCTCCACGCCGTGTAGAAGGAGCCGAAAACGCTACGGCCGTAGGCGCGTTCGATCTCAGCGGCCCGGGTGTTGACGCCGACGTCGAGGGCGCCGATAGCGAGCCCGAAGAGGACGTACGCACAGATGACGGTCGCCTCGTCCGGGGCCCGTCCGATCAGCACCAGCGTGGCGGCAGCCGTCAGCATGGCCCCGCGCATTGTGGCGACGGGACCGGCGCGGCGGATGGCGGCCAGGCCCAGGAAGCTGCCACCACCTGCCGTCAGTGCCACCGCGACCATCATGGCGGTCGTCAGGAGCGGAGTCAGTTTCAAGTGTTCGGTGACAGCGGGGACGGTCGTGTACACGGCGGCGACGGACACACCCTGCACGGCGAACGCCAGTGTCGCGCCTCGTCGGTCGCCGGTCTTGGGGTCCGGATGTCCGGCACCCGCCAGGGTTGGAGCGTTAGAGGACATGATGCTGTCGCGCCTTCATTTCCTGTGTGCGCTGGGGTGACCGGTCGATGTCCAGCAAGTCGAAACGGGTGCAGGTTCCGGAAACCGTAGCCAGGCGCGGAGGGCAAGCTCAGGACGCCAGGGGCCGTCAAGGGGACCTCAGCGGCCAGGGCGTGCGCCCGGACATGTCGGCTGCCTACGGTGGTCGTCGAGGAGAAGGTGAGAGCAATGCCCCTTGCCCCCGGCCCGGCGGACCCTCCCGGGACCAACCGCAGTACGTCGGCGACGATCCAGCCGAACATCCTGCGCTGTCTGGCCGTGGTCGCCGACGAGCACGGCATCGATCTGCGGCCCGTGTTGAAGCAGGTCGGGCTGGACGAGACGGTCATGCGTTCCGCCGCGCTGCGGGTTTCGTACCGGCAGGGCAGTACGGTGATCCGCCGCGCGGTGGAGCTCACCGGGGACGAGCGCCTGGGGCTGAAGGTCGGCGCTGCGCAGCACCTGACCGCGTGGGGCCTGCTCGGCTTTGCCCTGATGGCCGACGACACGTTGCGACACGCCATCGGGACGGGGGTGAAGTACCAGAACCTGTCCGGGGCAATGGTGGTGTGGTCGGCCGGTGCGGGCGAGGTCGATGACGCCTTCGTGCTGCGCGCCGATCTTCCCGATCCCGCCATGGACCCGGTCGTGGCTACCTTCCTCCTCGAGGAGGCATTCGCCTCCGTGGTCACCCTGTCCAGGCTGGCCGTCAGTGCGGACTTCGCGCCGAGGGTCGTGGAGTTCTCCTTTCCGCCACCCCGCCAGGACGACTTGTTTGCTGCCCTGTTCGGCTGTCCGGTCCGGTTCGGCGCCCCCGCCAACCGTCTGGTCATCGACGCCGCTTGGGCCCGCACCCGGATGCCCGGCCGGGATCCCGTGAGCCACGCGTCAACTCTGGAAATGCTCGACGCGCAGCTGGCTTCCCGCCGTGACCAGCAGGATCTGCTGGAGGTGTTGGAGATCTCCGTTGCGCAGAGCCTCCCCTTGGCGCCTTCGTTCGGTGAGCAGGCGCGGCGGCACGCGACGAGCGAGCGGACGCTGCGCCGTCGGCTGGCCGAGTGCGGCACGACGTACGAGGCACTCGTCGAGGGAGTGCGCCGGGAACGCGTCGAACAGCTGCTGCTGCGCCCGGAACTGACGCTGCGCGACATCGCCCGCCGGGCGGGATTCTCCGACGAACGGGCGATGCGCCGCGCGGTGCACCGGTGGCACGGCACCTCACCGGTCCGTCTGCGGGAGCGGATGCTCGGGAACACAGGGCAGATGGAATGACGTGACGCCGCGTCAGCGGGTGTGGACCCAGACCGTCTTCTCCCGGGTCCACTGGTCGAAGGCGTTGGTGGACTTCTCCACGCCACCGAATCCGGACTGCTTCCAACCGCCGAAGGGGGTGGTGATGTCCCCTTCGCTGTAGGCGTTGACGGAAACCACGCCGGCCTCGATGCCGCGTGCCATCCGCAGCGCGGTGTCGAGGTCGCGGGTCCACAGGGAGGCGGCCAGTCCGTACTCGGTGGCGTTCGCCCTGCGTACTGCCTCGTCCTCGGAGGTGAAGGTCTGGACGGTGACGACGGGGCCGAAGAGCTCCTTGGTGAGAACGTCGCTGCCGTCGGGGGCACCGGTGATCACGGTGGGCGGGTAGTAGGCGCCACGCGGAGGCAGCCCATGCGGCAATCCCCCGGTGTGGATCTGTGCTCCGCCGGCCCGTGCGGCCTCCACGGCTCCCGCGACCCGATCAAAGGCAGCGTGGCCGATGAGCGGCCCCATCTGGGTGTGGGGGTCGACCGGATCACCGATGACCAGCTCTCTCGCCGCGGCCGTGAACCGCTCGACGACCTCCTCGGCGATAGTGCGGTGCACCAGAACCCGGGAGCCGGCCGTGCAGTTCTGCCCCATGGTCAGGAACGCGGCTTCGATCATGTTGCCGATGAGCTCATCGCCGTAGGAGAGCGCGTCGGCCATGAGCACCTGAGGGCTCTTGCCGCCCATCTCCAGGGATACGCGCTTGAAGTTGCTGTCGGCGGCGGCCTTGAGGATGCTGCGGCCGGTCGCGGTGGACCCGGTGAAGGAGAGCGCCCCCACCAGGGGGTCGCGGGCCAGGGCCACCCCGGCTGTCTGGCCGTAACCGGGCAGCACGGTGAGCACTCCTTCGGGCAGGCCGGCCTCGGTCGCGAGTTCGGCGAGGTACAGGGCGGAGCGCGGGGTGGCCTCAGCAGGTTTGACGAGCAGGCAGTTGCCCGCGGCCAGGGCGGGTCCGACCTTCCACGCGGCCATGGCCAGCGGGTAGTTCCAGGGCAGAATCGCCGCGACAACCCCGACCGGTTCGCGGCTGATGAGGCCGAGAGCGTCGGGCCTGCTCGGCGCGATGCGGCCGAAGACCTTGTCCGCGGCCTCGGCGAACCAGCGGATCGATTCGATCGAGCCCGGTACATCGCCCGTACGGCACTCCGTGATCGGCTTGCCAGCGTCCTCGCTGTCCAGCCGGGCGAGGGTCTCGGCGTCTCGTTCCATCAGGTCGGCCAGCCGCAGCAGCACCGCGCCGCGCTCGCGGACCGGCAGCCGCGACCACACCCCGGCCTCGTGGACCTGCCGGGCCCGCTCGGCGGCCTTGGCGACGTCGTCGGCGCTCGCGGCGGACAGGGAGGTGATCGGCTTACCGGTGGCGGGGTTGACGACGTGCAGCGTCTCGTTCGTGGTCATGCTTCCTCCACCAGCTCCCAGCGGCCGTCGGTCCGGCGGGCCAGTCCGCGTCGGCGGAGATCTTCGAGATAGCGGGCCATACCGCGGTCACCGCGCTTGCGGAACAGCGGGAAGACCTTGGGCAGCTGGTTCGGCATGAGCATCGCGAACCGCACCAAACGGGACTCGCCGGGCCGGGGGTAGGCCTCCAGGCGGGGCTTGTCCAGCAGGCTCACCACGGCTGTGACGACGTCGGCGGGCTGCTGGGGTGGGTCCTGGAACTGCAGGGAGTTCCCGCCGTCGACGGCTTCCTGGCGCAGCATGCGGGTGTCGGTCGCCGACGGCAGTACTGATCCGGCGAGAATGCCCTTGCTCCTGAGGTCGAGCCCGATGGCGAGCATCGCGCCCCGCAGCCCGAACTTGGACGCCGTGTAGATCGGGGTCTCGCCCAGCGGGAAGATCCCGCCGAGGGAGACTGTCGTGACCACCCGGGCGTCCCGGGAGGCCCGCAGGAGGGGGATCGCGATCCGGGTGGTGACCAGCGGGGAGGTCAGATTGAGGCCGATCTCCCGCTCGATGCTCTCGACGCTGCGGACGTCGAAGCGTTCGGCGCTGGTCATGCCCACGTTGTTGACGAGCACGTCGAGGCGGCCGTAGACGTCGACGACCAGTTCGAACACCCGCTCCACCTGGGCGCGGTCCATCAGGTCACAGCCGAGGCCGGTGTGCCCGGCGCCGGGAAGCTCCGCGGCAACGGTCTTGGCGCGGGTCTCGTCGATGTCGACGACGACGCACCGGGCACCGCCGGAGGCGAAGCGGCGGCACAGCGCGCTGCCGATGCCGCCCGCGCCGCCGGTCACCAGCATGACCTTGTCGGTGTAGTCGAACCCGCTCATGCTGCGCTGCCTTCCTTGACAGCGCGCAGGGACCGCACCGGCGGCGGCTGGCCCTCGGTGCGCCAGCCCATGTCGCGCGCGACCTTGCCCAGGTACTTCACGAGCGCCCCGCTGTCGACGTAGCCGGTGTGGCGGGGCGAGTCGACGAACTTCAGCCCGCCGGACAGATCCGGTCGGTCGGCGCGGACCATCTGGGTGAACCGTTCAGCGTTGGGCAGCCGGAGCCGCGCGTCGTGGATGTACCCGGCGATCAGCTGCGCCTGGGTGTCGAAGAGTCGGTACGCACCCGCGTTGGTCTCCACGAAGCCGATGCCGAACAGGCCGAGATGCTCGCGTGAGAACGACGACAAGTACAGGTCGGGGTGCTGCTCGTCGCCGAAGTACTGCTGCGCGACCGGCACTTTGTGGACGTAGCCCGTGGCCAGCAGGATGAGATCGAAGTCGTCGCTCGTACCGTCGGTGAAGTGCACGGTTCTGCCCTCGGCACCGGCGATCCCGGGCCTGGCGGTGATGTCGCCGTGCTGGAGGTGGTGGATCAGCATCGAGTTGACGGCCGGATGGGTCTCGAACAGCTTGTGGTCCGGCTTCGGGAGACCCAGCCGCGTCGGGTCGCCGTTGATGATGCGCAGCACGGCACCGAAGATCCGCTGTTCGAGCCACATCGGCAGGTGCGGCCCGCTGTTGGCGATGGTGTCCACCGGCCGGCCGAACAGGTGTTTGGGGATGAACCAATACCCGCGCCGCATGCTGATCACCGCGTGCTCGGCGGTCCGGGCGGCGTCGCAGGCGATGTCACAGCCGGAGTTCCCCGCGCCCACGACCAGGACGCGCCTGCCGCGCAGCTCCTCCGCACTGCGGTAGCCGACGGTGTGCCGGACCTCACCGCTGAACTCCCCAGGAAGTTCGGGGATGTTGGGGTGCCACTGCGAGCCCGTACACACGACGACCTGCCCGTGCACGCTTTCGCGGCCGTCGGCCCGGGTGACCGTCCAGGTGCCGTCCGCGTTCTTCTCGACGCTTTCGACCTCGACGCCGAACTCGATCCGGTCCGTCAGCCCGTAGGCGTCGGCGAACAGCCGCAGGTACGACAGGATCTGCCGGTGCGGCGGGTAGTCGGCGAAGCGGTCGGGCATCGGAAAGCCGCCGAATCCCGACAGGGTCCGGCTGGAGATGAAGTGGGCCGATTCGTACATCGGGCTGCCGGGATTGTCGATGTCCCAGATACCGCCGGGCCCGGTGTGCCGCTCAAGGTGCGTGTACGGCAGTTTCCGCTCCGCCAGTGCCCTGGCGACCGCCAGCCCGGCAGGTCCCGCCCCGATCACACAGGTATCAAATGGACTTTCCTTCACGGGTCTGCCTCCTCGTTCGTCCCGCTGCACGGGCTTTCAAGGAAACGTATGCATTCGCCGGTCAGCGGGAACTGACCCGCGCGGCCAGGGACCGGACCTCAGCGGCCGCGCCACGCCATCCGGCTGCGCCCAGACTGCCACTGAACCTCCCGTTCTCCACCAACGAGTCGCACTCCCTGACGATCTACACCGCCGAGCCCGGCGCAGGTCAGAGGCCTGCACGGGTGGAGCGGGTGGGACTCGAACACACGGCCGACGGATTATGAGCCCTTTGAGCATCTTGGCGACCCTTGTCGATCAGCGCTGGTTTTGGCCGTTTTCGCAGGTCAGACGGGGTTTGGTGACTCAGCCCTTCTCGGCCCTTGTCAGTCTTTTCCGATCCTTGTGTCCAACCTGCGTCCAGAACGCGTCCTGGAAGGACAAGCCCAACCAACTTCCAAGACGATCGCCCCAGCTAGGAAGCAGGCCTCACTCCTGGGCACGCCCGTAGATCGCGCCCATGAAGACCGAAACGAGCGTTTCCAACAGGCGCTCCTCAGCCACAGCCGGCGTCTGACCGCTGAACGTGCTGAACAAGGACCGCTCCACCATGGAGTTCAGCACGGTGGCCAGGTCGCGTGCCGGGATGCCGTCAGGAGCCGCCCCACGCCGGCGCTCGGACTCGATCGCCTCCGTCACCTCCACCACGAACTGCTCCATGACCTGCGACCACAGATCCCTGACGGCGGCGCTGGTGTACTGCGTGGCGGCCGCGGCGGAGGTGATCGCCCGGTGGCTGGAGAAGGTCGCGCAGAACGGGCCGATGGCGTCGCGCCAGCCCTGTTCCTCGTCCTCGGCGAGCCGCTGGAGTGCGTCACCACGGTTCGACCGGGCCTCTTCGACGACCCGGTCGAACAACGCCAGCAGCACCTGCTCCTTGGACGTGAAATAGAAGTAGAAGGTCGGCCTGGAGATGCCCGCACCCTTGGCCAGCTGGTCCACGGAGATCTCGGACAGCGGCCGCTCACCCAGTAGCCGTTCCGCGGTGGCGAGGATCGCCCGCTCCCGGTCGTCTCCGCTGAAGCCGCGTGCCCTGCGTCCCCTCGTCGACGGGGCGGGCGGCGGCTCGAGTGCGGAGTCCATGGCGGGAGCCTACCAATCACGTTACCGACATGGCGTTGACTTAATCGACACTGTGTCGAATGCTGTGTCCCGACCCCGCCGCCACCCCCTTGCGGACCGGCGGACCACGCCGTACGTCAACGTCGACGACGCAGGGAGCTGCGGACATGCCCCAATCGCCCCACCGAAAACGACTCGCGACACCCCTGGACATCGGCTCGATGACGGTCGCCGGACGGCTGTTCAAGTCCGCGACCAGCGAGACCCGCGCCAGCACCGACGGGTTCGTCACCGACGAGCTGCTCGCCTTCTACGAACCGATGGCCGAGGCCGGTACGCCATTGATCGTCACGGGCAACCTGTACGTCTCCCCGCAGGGCAAGTCGGCCGGACGCCAGGCGGGCATCGACGCCGACGACAAGATCCCTGGCCTGCGCGAGTGGACGGGTCTGGCCCACCGACAGAGAGTCCGGCTGATCGCTCAGCTCAACCACGGTGGCCGGCAGATCGCCCAGGTGGCGCCGGGTGCCGACCGGATCGTCTCGGCCTCCGACGTACGGGAGCCGTTGTACGGGACGAAGCCGTCCCCGCTACGACTGGATGAGATGTCCGGGGTGGTGGAGTCGTTCGTGGCGGCCAGCGAGCGGGCCCGGGAGGCGGGGTTCGACGGGGTGCAGATCCACGCCGCTCATGGCTATCTGCTCAGCCAGTTCCTCACCCCGCACACCAACCGCCGCACCGACGCCTACGGAGGCAGCCTCGACAACCGCGCCCGGCTGCTTGTTGAGGTGCTCAAAGGGCTGCGCGCCAGGCTCGGGGACGACTATCCGATCCTCGTCAAGATCAACGGCACCGACGACCTTCCCTTCCGTCGAGGAGCGACGACGGAAGAGCTGGTCCGGGTCGCCGTACGGCTGCAGGACGAGGGCATCGACGCGGTCGAGATCTCCCGGGGGCATTACGAGTCCTGGCCCGGCATGATCCAGGGCAGATACCGGGGATCCATCAGGACCAGCCTCACCCAGGGGGCAGGGCGACACCTCTCGGGGCGGCGCCGAGCGGCCACCCTCGCCGTCGCGCCGTTGATCGAACACGTCGCCGAGCGACTGCGTCCACCACTGGAAGGCTTCAACCTGCCTCACGCCGAACAGTTCACCCGCGCCCTCGACATCCCCGTCATCTGCGTCGGCGGATTCCACACCAGGACGGGCATGGAAGCGGCCATCGCGAGCGGGAGGACCGACGCCGTCTCGGCGGCCCGCGCCATGATCGCCGACCCCTACCTGTACCGCAACGTCCTCGGCGACGTCGCCGACCGGCCGGTCTGCGGCTACTGCAACGGCTGCATCGCCCGCTTCAGCGGGCTGCCCGTGGACTGCTACAGCGACGAGATCCGCCGCGACCGCGACGTCATGATCGAAAAGCACCGCACCACCGGAGAGTGAGCATGCGCACCAGAGAAAAGAAGACTGCCGACCTGGTCGGCCGCACGGTCGTCATCACCGGCGGCGCCCAGGGCATCGGACTCGAAACAGCGCGTGAGGCGATCCGCCGCGGCGCACGCGTGGCCCTGCTCGACATCCATGCCGAGGCGGTGATCCGGGCCGCGGCCGAACTGGGCGACACGAAAACCGCGCTCGGCCTGACCGCAGACGTGTGCGACGTTCCGTCCCTGGAGCGGGCCTTCGCCCAGGTGACCGAGGCCTTCGGCGGCTACGACACGGTGGTCGTCAACGCCGGTATCGGTACCGGCATGAGGACCTTCCGCGCCACCACACCGGGCGACTTCCAGCGGATCATCGACGTCAACCTGCACGGCTCCGCCAACACGGTCAGGGCATCCCTCGACCAAGTCGTCGCCGCGCGCGGCCAGTACGTCATCGTGTCGTCGGTTCTCGCCTTCAACAACGGTGCTCTGCAGTCCCCTTACGCCACCTCGAAGGCAGCGGTCGAGTCCCTGGGACGTTCGCTGAGGAGTGAACTGGCCCCTCAGCAGGTCGATGTGACGATCGCCTACTTCGCCTACATCGACACCGCCATGAACTCGGCCGTCTGGGCCGACGAGGCCGGCCAGAGCTACAGCGCGTCGATTCCCGGTTTCCTGAAGACACCCCTGAGTCCCGCCATGGCAGGCCGGGGCCTGGCGGATGTGATCGCCGTACCGCGCAAGACCCTGGTCGTCCCGGGGCGCTGGAAGGCGCTGCTGCTCCTTCGTGGACTGTGGGGCCCGCTGTCCGATCGGGTGCTGGGGCGGGACGAGGGCTTCACGACAGCCGTGCGGCTGGCTGACCGGCCGAGGACGCTCAGGTGACGAGGGCGTCGACCAGGTCGAGATCGGGTAGTTCGAGCGAACAGATCCGCGCGGCCTCCTCGGCGGTCATGCCGAAGTGCCGCAGCAGCCCGCGCACGATCACGTCCGAGGACCGTGCGTCGTCGCGGTCGGGCTGGGCATGCAGGAGCGTGCCCAGGGCGAGTTGGGCGCTGACCGTCATCGCTAGGGCGAGATCCAGATCCTCCACATCGAACCGTCCGGCTTCGATCGCCCTCTGGATGTCCCGACGTGCCCGCGGTCCCAGGCCACGGTCAGAGTGGACCACCTCCATTCCATGCTTCAGCAGGACCCTGCTGAGCTGCGGGTAGCGGCGATGCAGCCGGCCGGTCATGCGGAAGCTCTGGGCGTACGCGACCGCCGGGTCATCGATCTCCGAGGTCAGCTGGTCCATCAGGCCGCCGAACCACTCCATCGCCTCCTCCACCGCGGTGCGGAAGAGGTCCTCCTTGGTGGTGAAGTGGTTGTAGAAGGAGCCGACCCCGACGTCGGCCAGCTCTGTTATCTCCAGGACCGCGACGTCGGTACGCCCCTCGGCCAGCAGGCGCTGTGCCGCGCAGACCAGCGCGTTCCGCGTCCGCGCCCGCCGCTGGTCGACTCGCCTGGACGTGGTCCTCTCGGCCATTGCATCCTCCGTCGCGCCACCGTCGATTCAGAGTTGAAGATATCATCAACTCTTTTTGCCCCGAGCCTGCGGACATGTCCATCTCGTTTTCTGAATGTTTCGTCAGTTCTATTGACTGACATCACTCTCGGAAGTGACGATTTCCTCAGGAGGTGGTGACCATGGCTGTTCACCCCGGCACCCACAACGACCTGCACTCCGAGCAGGGCGCGCTGCCTGGAGAGCATCCGGGGCGCGCGGCGAACCCATTGATCAAGGTCCACGACATCGCGTGGCTGGAGTTCTCCAAGCCCGACCTGGACCGCGCCGAGGTCTTCGGCAGGGCGTTCGGCTTCGTGACGTCCTACCGCGACGGTCGCGAGCTTCATCTGCGGGGCACCCAGGCGGGAGCCCCGTGCGTGATCATCCGCAAGGGCCGCCGGTCACGGTTTCTCGGTCCGGCCTTCCGGGCCGTCGACGCCCGCGATCTGCTGCGACTGGGGGACGCGCTCGGCGCCCGGGTGCATCCACTGCCCGAGGCGCTGGGCGGGTCGGTCGTCGAGCTGTCCGCCCCCGATGGGCTGCGCGTGCGGGTGATCGCCGACACGGACGAGCTGCCCGCCCTGCCAGGTCAGGGTCCGCAGCGGTTCAACTTCGGCGGTGACATCGACCGGGTCAACGGCACCCAGCGACCGCCCCGTGAGCCGGCCGGCGTGCGGCGCCTGGGACACGTCGTCCTGCAGTCGACGATGTACCGGCGCACGCTGGACTGGTACCTGGAGCACCTCGGCCTGATCGTCAGCGACTTCCTCTATTACGAGGGTCAGCGCGAGCGCGGCCCGACCATGAGCTTCATCCGCTGCGACCGCGGCGGCACGCTCACCGACCACCACACCCTCGCCCTGACGCTGGGGCCCTCCAACCGGTATGTGCACTCGGCGTACGAGGTCACCGACCTCGACGCGCTCGCCGCCGGGGGCCAGTACCTGATGAGGGAGGGCTACCGGCGCTCCTGGGGGATCGGCCGGCACATCCAGGGCAGCCAGATCTTCGACTACTGGCGCGACCCCGACGGCTTCCTCGTCGAGCACTTCACCGACGGCGACATGTTCGACAGCACCCTCGAGCCCGGCTGGGCGCCCATGACGGCCTCCGGCCTCGCCCAGTGGGGGCCGCCGGCGACCAAGGACTTCCTGGGCATCGCCCCGGGCCGGGAGTCGCTGGCCGAGCTGCGCTCGATCCTCACTTCACTGCGAAAGAACGACAACGAGTTCGACCTCGACCGCCTGCGCGGCCTTCTGAAAGTGGCTTCTTCGTGAGTATCACCGTCCTCCGTACCGCCGACTCGTGGTGGGTCGCGCTCGACCAGCGCGAAGCCGTCCCCGTCGACACCACCGCGACCACGACCGCCGAACTGCTGGCCGACCTCACGGCAGTCAGCGCGGCCCGTTCGGGCGGGTCGTCCGCGCAGGCGCGCAGCATCAGCACCCTCCAGCTGGTATCCCCGGTCACCGCGCCGTGCCGGGTGGTCGCGCAGATGACCAACTTCGTCTCCCACGTGCGCGATTCGGGCATGGACCCCGCGACCGTGCCGCTGACGTTCTTCCGCAAAACCTCGGGATCGATCAGCGGCCCCTTCGACGAGATCGTGAAGCCCGCACACGTCCGCTTCCTCGACTATGAGATCGAGCTGGGCCTGGTCATCGGGCGCCCGCTGAAGGTCGGCGCCACCGTGACCGCCGCCAACTGGAAGGACCACGTCGCCGGTCTGGTCATCACCAACGACATCTCAGCGCGCGACGTCCAGCTGCCCAAGACCCAGTTCTACGAGGCCAAGTCCTACCCGACCTTCACGCCGGTCGGCCCTTCCCTCGTCCTGCTCGACGCCGACGAGCTCGACCGGCTTTCCCAGCTGAGGCTCGTCCTCAAGGTCAACGGCGAGATCCGCCAGAACAGCGACCTCGCCGAAATGATCTACAACCCGCTCCAGGCCCTCCAGGAGCTGTCCCGCTTCCAGGCCCTCGGGACCGGTGACCTCATCCTCACCGGCACACCGGGCGGAACGGCCCTCAAGGCCCCGCCGAAGGTCGTGGAGATCATCGGCTCCCTCCTGCCTTCCTCGGCCAAGTGGAAGGCGTTCTTCAACGCCCAGGCGAAGAACGACAAATACCTCCGCGACGGTGACGTGGTGGAGCTGTCCATCTGCACCCCCGACGGAAGCATCGACCTGGGCATCCAGCAGAACAAGGTGAGGTACGCGTGACCACCAGCACTGACACCGGCATGACGTGGCCGCGCTACGACCAGCCCGACGACCTGGCCGCCATTGAGGCCACACCGCTCGCCGATCGAGGCCTGCCCGGAACGTCGTATGAGCTGCTTCGCCGCGCGGCCGAGCAGTGGCCTGAGCGGACCGCGCTCACCGTCCTGCCTGACGCCGCGTCCTGGCGTACGCCCGAAGATCGTACGTACGCGGAGTTGCTCGCCGACGTGCACCAGGCGGCCAACGCCCTGCACCGGCTCGGCATTCGCCGCCATGACACCGTCGCGCTGCTCTCGACGAACTGCGACGAGCTGCTCACCGCCCTCCTGGCGGCCCAGCTCGCCGGCATCGTCACCCCCGTCAACCCGGCACTCGCCCGCGACCACGTCGCCGAGCTGATCCGCCGCTCCGGCGCCCGCGTCGTCGTCACCGCCTCGCCGGAACTGGACGCGGAGGCGTTCGCGACGAGCGCGGCGCTGGCCGAGGAGGGGCTGGTGGACCACGTACTGGTGCTGCGTCCGACCGCCGCCGGGGTGACAGAGGCGGATCTGCCGAAGGCGGGCAACGCCACCGTGACGTACCTCGCCGATGCCGCGGCCGACTGCCCGCGCGAGCGGTTCCTCGGAGAGCCGCCCGCCGTCGCGGACCTCGCCTCCTTCTTCCACACCGGCGGCACGACCGGGGCACCGAAACTCGCCGCCCACACCCACGCCAACGAGATCGCCGATGCCTGGACGATCGCGGCCAACTCGCTGCTGGACGAGAACTCGGTGGTGTTCGCCGCGCTGCCGCTGTTCCACGTCAACGCGCTTGTCGTCACGCTGCTTGCACCCCTGTTCCGGGGCCAGCGGGTCGTGTGGGCGGGGCCGCTCGGCTACCGGGACATCGCGCTCTACGGCGAGTTCTGGCGCATCGTCGAGCACTACCGGATCGCCACCATGAGCGGAGTACCGACCGTGTACGCCGTCCTGGCCACCGTCCCCGTCGGCGAGGCGGACATCAGCTCGATGCGCGGCGCGGTGGTCGGCGCCTCCGCACTGCCAGAGGGAGTGCGGACGAGCTTCGAGACAGCTACCGGGATCACGCTGCTGGAGGGTTACGGCCTGACCGAGGCGACCTGCGCCAGCGTGCGCAGCTTCCTGGACGTCCGCCGTCCCGGATCGGTCGGGCAGCGGATGCCGTACCAGCACATCCGCATCGTCGACGCCGCGACGGGCGCGGAATTGCCCGCCGGGCAGACGGGCGCCATCCTCATCAGCGGCCCCACCGTCTTCCCCGGCTATGTCGAAGGGCGCGACGAGAACGGGTACCAGATCAGCGGGCAGGGCAAGATCGTCGACGGCTGGCTGGACACCGGCGACCTCGGTCACCTGGACGAGGACGGCTTCCTCTACCTCACCGGGCGGGCGAAGGACCTCATCATCCGCGGCGGCCACAACATCGACCCACAGGTCATCGAGGACGCGCTGCTCTCTCATCCCGCGGTCACCGATGCCCAGGCCGTCGGCCAGCCCGACCAGCGGGCGGGCGAGGTGCCGGTGGCGTACGTGACGGTGGGCAACGACATGGTCAGCGAGGCCGACCTCCTCGCCTGGGCCTCCGAACACGTCGGCGAGAAGGCCGCCGCTCCCAAGGCCGTACGCATCCTCGACGCCCTGCCCATCACCGCGGTCGGCAAGCCCTACAAGCTCCCGCTGCGTGCCGACGCCACCCGCCGTGTGCTGGCCAAGGCCCTCATCGACGTCGACGGCGTCGAGGAGATTCGAGCCGATGCCGACTCCGGAACGGTGACGGTCACCGTGACCCTGCGGACGCGGGCGGTCGAGGCCGAAGTGGCGGGCAGGCTCGGCGACTTCGCCGTCCCCTGCCGCATCGTCACGCTGGAGGGCGCCTGACATGACCGCTCTCGACACCATCCTCACCTGCCTCCTGGCCCTGTGGTTCACGCTGCTGAGCGCCGGAAAGCTCCTCGGGACGGCCCAGATGGCCGAGCGAGCCGCCCATCTGGGATTCACCGTCGGCGGCTACCGCGTCATCGGCGCGCTCGAACTCGCCGGTGTTCTCGGCCTCTTCGCCGGATGGGCGGTCACCGGCCTGGGGATCGCCGCCGCGGCCGGCTTCCTCCTCCTACTCGCCGGCGCGATCCTGGCGCACCTGCGCGCCGGAGACCGGCTGCCCGCGGCGGCACCGGCGATCGGCTCGGCCGTCCTCGTCGTGGGCTACCTGCTGGCCCTCTTCCAGAAATGAGCCACGAGATGAGCAAGCCAACACCGCCGACGGTCGAGCAGGCCGAGGTGCTCGTGGTCGGGGCGGGCCCGGTCGGCCTGACCCTGGCCCTGGAGCTGGAGCAGCACGGGGTGCAGACCCTCCTGGTGGAGCGGAACGCCTCCACCACCCGGCATCCGAAGATGGACGTCACCAACGGCCGCAGCATGGAGCTGTACCGCCGTCTCGGCGTCGCCGACGACCTGCGCAACGTCGCCCTCACCGCTGACCGCCCGACCAAGGTGACGTGGGCGACGAACGCGGCCGGCTGGGAGCTGGCGTCGTTCGAATACCCCAGCGTCGACGACATGCGGGCGAAGAACCGCGAGCGCAACGACGGCACAGGGCCCCTGGAGCCCTGGATGCGGGTCTCCCAGGTGATCCTCGAACCGGCGCTGCGGGACCTGCTGCTGGACCGGGCGAAGCACGTGAACGTGCAGTACGGGTGGGGGCTGGAAAGCTTCGAGGAGGACGCCGACGGCGTCACCGCCCACCTGGTCTCCGCCGACGGTACGAGCCGCCGCACGATCCGCGCCCGCTACCTCGCCGGCTGCGACGGCGCCGGCAGCCGCACCCGCAGACAGCTCGGCATCGGCCTCGACGAGATCGACCTGCGCAAACTGGTCGTCAGGGAGATCGGCCTCCCCCGCACGGTGGCGGCCCTCGCCCGCGCCTTCCGGGAGCGGGGCGAGCGCCCGGCGGACGGCCGCTTCTACCTGGTGCACTTCACCACCAAGGACCCGGCGGTCCTGGGCCGGTTCGGCACCGTCTGGCACCTTCAGTCCCCGGACGGCTGGACCCTGATCTCGCAGAACGACGGCGACACCTTCACCCTCCATGCCCCGCTGGGCATGGGCACCGACGCCGAGGGCATTGACCCTCGCGAGTTTCTCTTCGGCCGCCTCGGCTGCCGCTTCGAGGCGAACGTGCTGGTCGCCAACGCCTGGACACCGCGACTGACCGTCGCCGACTCCTTCGGCCGCGGCCGGGTCTGGCTCGCGGGCGACGCCGTCCACCAGGTCACCCCGACCGGCGGCTACGGCATGAACACCGGCGTCGGCGACGCCGTCGGCCTCGGCTGGGGGCTTGCCGCGGTCCTCCAGGGCTGGGGCACTCCGGACCTCCTTGATGCCTACGAGCACGAACGCCGAGCTGTGGCGCTGCGCAACCGGCAGGCCGCCGCCCGGCACGCCCTCGTGCGGGCGGCCATCATGACCTCCAACAGAGCCGAACTGCACAGTGAACGCTGGCTCGGCGCCCGCACCAGGCAGCGCGTGGGCCGCGAGATCCTCGACCTGGGCAACCTGGAGAACGAGGCCCTCGGTATCGAACTCGGCTACCGCTACGACACCTCACCCGTCGTCTGCCCCGACACCGCACCCGGCGCCCAAGCGCCGCGCCAGACGATGGACGACTACGTCCCCAGCACATGGCCGGGAGCACGGCCCCCGAGCGTCCTGCTGGCCGACGGCACCGCGCTGTTCGACCTCTTCCACTCGGCCGGCTTCACCCTGCTGCGCTTCGCCGACCACGACGTCACCGCGCTCACCGAGGCCGCCGCCGAACGCGGCGTCCCCCTGGAGATCGTCGACGTGCGAGACCCGCACGCCCACGCCCTCTACGAACGGGACCTGGTCCTCGTACGACCGGACCAGCACGTCGCCTGGCGCGGGGACACCCCGCCCGCCGACCCGCTGCACGTCATTGACCGTATCCGAGGCGCCCGCCACTGAGCGCGCACCCGGCGAGCGGCAAGTGCCCGGCCGGGCCCGGGACTTGCCGCTTGCCAGTCCGTACAGGATCCGTACAGGAGTAGACATGAGCCGACCTGTGAAGACCACCTCCTACATGTCCCCCGTCTGGCTGCGCGCGGATCTGCCGCGGGAGGCAGCCCTCGGATACTGGGCCGGCCCGCACGCAGAGATCGCCGGGCGCCTGCCCAACATGGCCGAGTACGTGCAGCGACACTTCTCGCCCACCGACCACGGCTACTGGCCGGCGTCGCCCACGGTGGGCACGGTGATCCCGTCGAGCTGGCGCTGCGACGGTGTGGCCGAGGTCCGCTTCGGCAGCACGGCCGCCGCACTGGGTATGCCGCTGCACATGCGGGAGGTGTACCTGGACGAACAGAACGTCTTCGAACGGGTCCTTGGGCAGGTCACCGGACCGGGCGGAGGCCGCTGGTGGACCGACGGCCATGACGACGCCGTAGGCCATCGCACGGTCCTTCTGCTGCGCCGCCGTCGAGGAGTGAGCGGTCGCACCTTCCGGCGATTCGTCCACGACCGCATCGGCCCGGCGCTCCTGGAGGCCGGCGCGCAGGATCTGCGGACATACACCTTCCTGCCGTGGTCGCGGTTCGTGCACCCCACACCCGGCGTCTGCCATCACAACCCGGCCTTCCGCCGGTATCACGCGAGCGTCGTCGTCGGAGCCGACAGCCGTGCCGCTATGGACGACCTGATCAAGTCCGAACAGGTCGACGGAATCGTGGCCGACCAGCGGAAGGTGCTGGCAGCCATCCACGCGTACTCCGTGGAGCGGAGTGTGCCGGTCATCCGCGTCAGGTCGGCGCCGGCTACTGCTTAGAACGCAGTACACGCGGAAAGCCAGAGCGTCATCACAATCATCGAGAAGGGAGACCCACACCGCAATGAGTTCGGTCAGAGGCAAAGTCGCGGCCATCACGGGCGCCGGTTCAGGCATCGGCCGCGCGGTCGCGTTGGAACTCGCGTGCCGCAAAGCAAGCATTGCCATGTCGGACGTCGATCCCATTGGCCTGCGGGAGACGACCGACCAGGTCGCGGCACTCGGTGCACGCGTGCATCAACAGCTGCTGGACGTGAGCGATGCCGCTGGGTTCGAGACCTATGCCCACACGGTTGCCGAGCACTTCGGCATCGTCCATCAGATCTACAACAACGCCGGCATCGGTGCCGGGCGCGCCTTCCTCGACAGCGAGTTACGCGACTACAAGCTGGTTCTCGGGGTCAACCTCTGGGGCGTGATCCACGGAACCAAGGCGTTCCTGCCCCACCTGATCGCCTCGGGCGACGGTCACGTCATCAACGTGTCCAGCCTCAACGGATATATGGCCCAACCGGATCACGGTCCGTACGTGACCTCGAAATTCGCCATTCGCGGGTCACGGCGACGCTGCGGATCGAGATGGCGTTCGCCAACCACCCGGTCACCGTCACATGCGTCCATCCGGGCGGCGTCAAGACCAACATGGCGGTCAATGCGATCGCCGCCGCCGAGAGCCAGGGCCTGGAGCCCACGGCGGCAGACCGGGCCCGCGCGAAGGTCGTCAACGACAAGGTGCTCAAGATGGACCCGGCCAAGGCGGCCAGGATCATCGTCGACGGCATCGAAGCCAAGCGTCCGCGGATCCTCGTCGGCACCGACGCGAAGATCACCGACCTGCTCGTACGGCTGATGCCGCGCCGGTACACCAACTTCGTCGTGGCCCTGAACCATCGCCTTCTCGCGGCCTAGCACCGCGACCGCAAACCGCAGTTCTTGACCAGAGCTCATCATGGCTTTCTACGAGATAGACCCTGGACTCCGTCGCATTTCGGCCTCCGCTTGCCCTCATCTGCCGGTCGAAGGCCCGACCAGCAGATGAAGCGAGGACCGCAGCTTGGGAGGATCAGACGCGAGCCCGCTTCATCCCCGGGTTCTGCCGCACGAGCGCAGGCAACAGGAGACGCCGGGGAGTCAGCCGCATCAGGCGGCTGACGACCTTCATGGCTAGTCCGGCGACGACCACACCGCGGTCGCCGTCGAGCGCGTTGACGCCGATCCGCGCCACAGCGCGGGACGGCATGTACAGGAACGGCGGATGGCCGTCACTCTCCAGCCCGGCGGACTGGACGAACTCGGTGTGTACCGGACCGGGACACAGCACCGCGACCGTGACCCCAGTGCCCACCAGCTCCGCGCGCAGGCCCTCGCTGTAGCGCTGCACGAACGCCTTCGTCCCCGCGTAACCGGACTGCCCAGGCTGCGGAATGAAGCCGCTGACGGACCCGACGTTGAGGATCGCGCCGCGTCTGCGCGGCACCATCTGCTGCACTGCGCGGGTGGTGAGATCGATGACCGCCTCGACGTTCACGCGCACCTGGGCGATCTCGGCCTCGACCGGGGAGTCGGCGACCGCGTCGATGGTGCCGATGCCAGCGTTGTTCACCAGGATGTCTGCCGTGAGGCCTCGCTCGGCCACCGTGTCGAAGAGCCGCGCGCGCTGCTCGGCATCGGCCACGTCGCAGGCGATGACCTCGACTCGGACCGTGTCGGAGAGCTCGGTGGCCAGTTCGCGCAGGCGGTCTTCGCGGCGGGCCACCAGGGTGACGCCGTGGCCGCGTCTGGCCAGTTCGCGGGCAATGTCCGCGCCGATGCCGGACGAGGCGCCGGTCACGATCGCGGTGCTAGTGGGGTTTGGCTTCGGCAGCGGCATACGTCGGCCCTTTCGCTGTAGACCTTGTTCGACAAGGTGTCGGGTGGACTAGGCGGTGTCGAGCGTGCGGACACCGGCGCGCAGAAGAGCCTTCGCCTTGTCGATGTGGGCTTCTTGCGCGTCATGGCAGACCTCGCTGATGACCGTTGCCGCCGCGGCGGCGGCCATGCGGGGGCCGCAGTCACCAGGGGAATCGCCGCGTTCCTCAGCGTGGATGCGGGCGCCCTCCTGGATGACCTCGCTGAGGCGGGCGTTGGTGACGGCCCTCAGCTGTGGGTTCAGGTTGAGCATGCGGTCGTGCAGACGGTCCGGATCGCTGCGCTGGGCAACCTCGCGCCGTGGATCGATTCTCTGCGCCGCGCCTTGGAACGTTCGCGGAGACCTTCCCTCGCCATGACCCATCACTTTACCGTCCATTGTTATTTTACAGTCTACTGTAAAAATACAGTACGGTGTAGTGAGTCGGGTGTCGGAGAACTGTGGAAGACAGGGACAGGGGCATGGTTGTGGCGCACCCCGGTCGTCGCAGGAGGCGCCATGAGCGGGCCCTCTGACGCCCCTGCACCTCAGGCCTTGTCATCTCCTTGACCCCGGCAGGTGCGGGACTCCAGGGAGCCCCGGTCGAGCCGGTCGTCACCCTGTCCGTCGTATTCCTGCCCTTGGGCCTGGCGAAGATCGCCGCGCTGCCGTTCATGCGCCGAGCGACAGCTCACCTCGGGGCGATGCTGTAACGCGAGCGGAAATGGACCTCGGGCTCAAGGACGGCAGCTACATCGTCACCGGCGACACCGGGCTGGGGTATATCGCGATGACGGTGGTGATGTCCGCGATCAGGGTCACCGTGCCTGAAGTACTCCAACCCGCTGCACCTCGACGACGTCGCCGCGGACTTCCCGACACAGGTGGGGTGGATGGGACTCGAACCCACGGCCGACGGATTATGAGTCCGCTGCTGTGCGTGCCGCGGAGCGGATCCGGATCAGGGGCGCGCGAGTCTGGCCGCGAGATACGGTGCCGTGGCGCTGCGCCGGGCCTTCGCCACCTTGGTCGGCGGGCCCGCGGCGACGACCCGCCCGCCTGCGTCGCCGCCTCCTGGGCCGAGGTCGATGACCCAGTCGGCGGTGGCGATGGTGTCCAGGTCGTGTTCGACGAGGACGACCGTGTTGCCGGCGTCGACGAGCCGGTGCAGCTGACGCAGCAGCAGTGCGATGTCCGAGGGGTGCAGCCCGGCCGTCGGCTCGTCGAGCAGGTAGAGCGCGTGCCCGCGGCGGGCTCGCTGCAGTTCGGTGGCCAGTTTGATGCGTTGCGCCTCGCCACCGCTGAGTTCCGTCGCGGGCTGGCCCAGCCGCAGGTATCCCAGTCCCACCTCACGCAGCGTTTCCAGACTGCGGGAGGCGGCCGGGACGGCGGACAGGAACGTGGCGGCGGCGTCGACGGACATCGCCAGCACTTCGGCGATGTTCTTGCCTCGGTAGGTGACTTCCAGCGTCTCGGCGTTGTACCGGGCGCCGTCGCAGGTCGGGCACGGCGCGTAGGTGCCGGGCAGGAAGAGCAGTTCCACCGCGACGAATCCTTCGCCCTGGCAGGTCTCGCACCGCCCTTCGGACACGTTGAAGGAGAACCGCCCGGCCGAGTAGCCACGCGCCCTGGCCTCGTCCGTCGCCGCGTACAGCTTGCGCACCGCGTCGAACATCCCGGTGTACGTGGCCAGGTTGGACCGGGGAGTCCGGCCGATGGGCCGTTGGTCGACCAGGACCAGCCGGTCGAACGCCTCGACCCCCGACGCATCCTGGACGTCGACTTCCAGCTGAGCCTCGTCGGGCTCCTCGGGCACGAGGCCGAGGTGGCCGCGGACGACCTCGGCCAGCACCTGCGTCACCAGCGTCGACTTTCCGGAACCGGACACGCCCGTCACCGCCGTCAGTACACAGAGCGGTACCTCGACGGACACGTCGCGCAGATTGTGGCGGGAGACGCCACGCAGGTGCAGCCAGCCGAGCGGTGTGCGCGGGCGATGATCGACCGGTTGGGCGCGCCCGAACAGGTACTGGCTCGTGGCCGACTCCCCGACCTGCTCAAGACCGGCGACGGGGCCGCTGTACAGCACGCGTCCGCCGCCCTCGCCCGCGCCGGGGCCGATGTCGACCACCCAGTCCGCCCGCCGTACGACGTCCATGTCGTGCTCCACGACGAACAGCGAGTTGCCCGCTGCCTTGAGCCGGTCCAGCACGTCCAGCAGCGGTTTCGCGTCGGCCGGGTGCAGCCCGGCGGAGGGTTCGTCGAGGACGTAGACGACGCCGAACAGCCCCGAGCGCAGTTGGGTGGCGATCCGCAGGCGCTGTGCCTCGCCGGGCGACAGGGTCGTCGAGCGGCGCCCGAGGCTGAGATATCCAAGGCCCAGGTCGAGCAGTACGTCGATCCGCGCGACCAGATCGCCGCAGATCCGTACCGCGACCTCGGTGGTCTCGCCGGTTCGGGCGGTCGACGTGGTGGCCTCGGCCTCGGTCTGCCCCGCGACGGGCCGCAGCAGCGCCACGACCTCGGTGAGCGGCATCGCGTTGATCTCGGCGATCGAGCGTCCGACGAAGGTGACGGCGAGCGCCTCGGGCCGTAGTCCGCTGCCGTGACAGGCGGGGCAGGGCACACTCCTGACGAACCGGAGCGCTCGTTCGCGCATCTTCTCGCTCTTGGAGTCGGCGAGGACGTGCATGACGTGCTTGCGGGCACTCCAGAACTTGCCCTGGTAGCCGTAGTCGATGCGGTCCTCCTCCGGCTCGATGTACACGGAGGGCTGCTCGTCCGTGTACAGCAGCCAGTCCCGGTCCTTCTTCCTGAGCCTGCGCCATGGTCGGTCGATGTCGATACCCAGGCCGTTCACGACGCTGCGCAGGTTGGCGCCCTGCCAGGCGCCCGGCCAGGCGGCGATCGCGCCCTCTCGGATGCTCAGCGAGGGGTCCGGGACGAGCAGGTCCTCGGCGACGTCGTGCACGACGCCCAGTCCGTGGCACTCCGGGCAGGCGCCGGCGGCGGTGTTGGGTGAGAACGACTCTGCTTCCAGCCGTGCGGCCCGCGGCGGGTAGGTGCCCGCGCGGGAGTACAGCATGCGCAGCAGATTGGACAGCGTGGTGAGTGTGCCGACCGTCGAGCGCGAGCTGGGCGACCCGCGTCGCTGCTGCAGGGCCACGGCAGGTGGCAGTCCGGTGATCTCCTGTACGTGCGGTGCGCCGACCTGTTGCAGCAGCCTTCGGGCGTACGGTGCCACGGACTCGAAGTAGCGCCGCTGGGCCTCCGCGTACAGCGTGCCGAACGCCAGCGAAGACTTGCCCGAACCGGAGACGCCGGTGAAAGCGACCATGGCGTCCCGCGGAACGTCGACGTCGATGTTCCGCAGGTTGTTCTCACCGGCGCCCCGGACGTGTACGAAGGGGTCGGTCGCGTCCGTGTCCACTGTTCATGAGTACCTGATCAGGCCGGGCACCGCGCGACAGACGCCGTCACGGGACCCGCTTACACGAGCGCCCTCCAGAAGCCCGGCTAAGCGGGCGGCTTCCTGGAGGGTGAACGTGGAAGGCATTTGGCGCAGGGCGGCGCGCCGGAGGCGTGACAGCATCGGGGCCGACCTACCCGCCTCTCGCCTGTGCCTGTCTGCCGGACGCAACCGCAGCGATGCGGGATCACCCGCCTCTCAAATCACTATCAAGGTGGTCCGGCATCACCGAGTAGGCCTTCGCCAGGCCACAGGTCTCGTTCGGTGACAAGCGCGGCGAGGAACTTCGTAATCTCGGTCATAACGGCGGCCCGCTCCGCGGCCCCGTAGACCACGGCCTTGCCGGATGCGCTGTCGAGGGCGCGGACCTGGCTGTGCGGGCCGGCGCAGATGAGGGCGCGGGCGAGATCGGGCAGGCCGAGGCTGAGAGCGTCACAGTCCCCGTGACGGACGAGGTGGACCAGGTCGGAGATGACGCGCTCCCAGTCGCCGACGTCTGGCCAGCCGGCGCCGCCGTCCAGTTCGTGCGTGAGGGTGGACAACGGGATGATCTCGCCGGGTCGGCGACCGTGGATGAGGAGGTCGTGAATGCGGGCCCCGTCGGGCTGGAGCACGTGCGGGTGCAGCAGCGTTGTGGCCGCCACGACGGTGGTGTTGATCTCCATGGTGCCGGGGCCGAGGTAGTAGGGCTCGTGCGCAAAGAGCAGGTACATCATGCGGGCGCGTACCTGATCATCGGCCTGAGTCTGCGTCATAAGTGATGTCCCTTCAGCGGTGTAGTACCAGGTCGGGTGCAGGAGCGTTGCTGCCTTTGGCCGTCAGCGAGTTGGGTGGTCCCATCACAAGCTGGCTCCTTCGAATAGCCGGGTAGCGGCGGAAGCGCAGGTGGTGCAGCGGCCGTCGCCATCCGGGTGGGCGCGGCGTGGGGTGGGGCCGGGGAAGGTGGCGCAGGGCGGCCAGCCCAGGCAGGCGGGGCACAGGTTCTCGCCGTCAGCGGGGCCCGGGCGTCCGCAGCCGGTGCACTCGACCAGCGCCCGGTAGGTCAGGGCCTGGGTGACGGTGCGGGCCGCGGAAGGGGTGCCGGTCGGCGTAGCCGAGGGCGGCACCGGCTCTTCATCCGGGTGCCAGGCGGTGTGGTGGCTGGCCACGGTGCGGGGAGGTGGGTAGGCCTGGGCGGCCCGCAGGCGCCCCGCGACGATCGAGGAGGCCGAGGCACTGCTGCGTCGCTTCGAGGTGGGTCCGGAGCAGACGCCCCTGGTGATCTGGCGGGACACGACCCTGCTGCGCAATCCGAGCAACGCCGAACTGGCCCGGTTCATCGGCCTGCCGGCCCTGGAACCGGGCAACGGCCGCGGCGACCTCCTCATCGTCGGCTCCGGTCCGGCCGGTCTCGCCGCCGCGGTGAACGCCGCCTCGGAGGACCTCGGCACGACCGTGGTCGAGGCGCTGGCCACCGGCGGCCAGGCCGGGACGTCGTCCCGCATCGAGAATCTGCTCGGCTTCCCTTCAGGCATCTCGGGGGCCGAGCTCACCGAGCGCGCTGTGCTCCAGGCGGAGAACTTCGGCGCCCGGATCAGCGTCCCGGCGGAGGCGGCCCGGCTCGAACGGCGGGACGAGCACTACGCCGCCGGGTTCGCCGACGGCAGCGAGGTCACCGCCCGTTCCGTCGTCCTGGCCACCGGTGCCCGCTACCGCCGCCTCCGGGTACCCGGCATCGAGCCGTTGGAGGGCACGAGCGTCCACTACTCGGCGACCGTCTACGAGGCCCAGCAGTGCCGTACCGACCCGGTGGCGGTGGTCGGCGGCGGCAACTCCGCGGGCCAGGCGGTTCTCTTCCTGGGCGGATACGCACCGCAGGTGTATCTGCTCGTCCGTGGTCCGAGCCTCGATGCGCACATGTCCCGCTATCTGATCGATCAGATCGAGCGCCACCCCCGAGTGCGGGTGCTGCTGCACACCGAGGTGACCGAGGCAGTGGGCGACAAGACGCTCGAGGCGGTCAACGTGGTCGACCACCGTACGGGCGAGCACCGCCACCTCCAGGTGCGGGCCCTGTTCGTCTTCACCGGCGCCGACCCGCCCACCGATTGGCTGTCCGGCGTGCTCGCCCTCGACGCGCGCGGCTTCGTGCTCACGGGAGCGGAGGCGCAGGCCTGCTCCGTTCCCGAACTGTGGCAGAGCCAGGGCCGCGACTGCCTCACGTTGGAGACCAGCCTGCCCGGCGTCTTCGCCGCCGGCGATCTGCGCAGCGGCTCGGTGAAGCGCGTGGCCTCCGCGGTCGGCGAAGGCGCGATGAGCATCCACTTCGTGCACCGCTATCTGGGCCGCACCGCTGCGCCCGGCAACACCGACACCTCCCCGCACACCCGTCCGAAACAGTCCGCTTGGCCCGCATGACGCCCAGCGGGCGGCGACATCACGAGAAGGAGGAGGCGGCGACGATGGCCATGGCCACGGCCACGCCCGTCCGGCGCCACCGCGGTGGCGCAATGCAGGACAGGCCCGTCGGCTGGGCCCGCAATCCTCTGACGGAGTTCGATCAACTGCTCAGCGAGATGAGCGGGCTGATGGAATCCACGGTGGCAAGCGCAGCGCCCGTAGTCGCGTGGACCCCCTGGCGGATGTAACGCTTCAGATCGTTCTGGTCGACGTCCAGCCCGGCGCCGTGCGGGACATGGTCCTGTGTCTCGCAGGCGTTCTCCGTCTTCGCGGATAGCGGGCCTTGCCCCCACCCGCTCCCGGACCTGAACCCGAAAACGGTGGCCGGTGGCGCGGCAGACGGGTGAGTCCGTGACGGAGCGGCTGTTCACGGTGGCTTACGCGATCGTGGCCCGGCGGTGGAGGCAGCACCTTGGCCGGACCGAGGAGATCCGCCGTACCACCGGCACCCGCCGGCGGTGGGCAGCGCCCCACACGGCGTCGACGTTACCTCGGGACCGTTCTGGGCACTCACGGTGGTGGGGACAACCGGGGTGGGGACAACCGGCCGGTGGTGGGGGCAACCGGCCAGGAGGGTCCAGACATGCGGGTGTCGTCTCAGGGCGTTACGGTCGTGGCTCTTCTGGCGGACCCGGATGCGCCGACGGAGATCGCGCAGCGCATGGCCCGGACGCTTCCGGATCGACTCGCCGAAGAGTCGAGGCAGGGGCGACGCTTCGACGTCGAGGTGGTCAGTGAGCCCTTCACCTCGGGGACGGAGGACCTGCCCACCTTGATGCGCCGGATGGTGGACCGCCGAAGCAGAGAGAGCTGGGACATCGTCGTAGCCCTCACCGACCTTCCGCTGCACTCACACGGGCACAAGCTCGTGGTGGATCTCAGTCACGAACACGGCTTGGCACTGCTGTCCCTTCCATCACTGGGAGGCCTGCGTCTGCAGACGAGGGCCCGCCGGGCCGTGGAAGAAGCCGTGCTCGACTTGGCGGACCCGCAGCCGACAGGGACCGAGGGAGCTTCACGAAGTCGGCCGCTGGGCGCCATCGGCGGTCCTCTCGCGTCTGCCCATCAGGTCCAGGTCGATGAGGAGGAAGCCACCGATCTTCGATACGTCGCCAGCGGACCGCGCGGATACCTGCGGATACTCGGCGGTATGGTCCGTGCCAACCGGCCGTGGCGGTTGATACCGGGCTTGTCGAAAGCCCTGGCGGCCGCACTCGCCACGGGAGCCGTCGCGACGGTGAACTCCACCGTCTGGAGCCTGGCTGAGGCCCTGAGCGCGCCACGTCTCGTGATCGCCATGGTCGGGTCTGTGACACTCATGATCGGCTGGCTGATCGTGGACGCGAACCTGTGGCATCGAACAACAGAGGTCTCACCGGAGGCGAGGAAGAGGACGGCTCTCTACAACGCCTCGACGATCATGACCGTGGGTATCGGGGTGCTCGTCTGTTACGCGGGTTTGCTGGTCACCAACTTGGTGTGGGCGCTGTTCATCCTCAACGACCAAGTATTCGCCTCCATGACGCGAAGCCCGCTGCAGGCCACGGATTACTGGACGTTGTCCTGGTTCGTCGCTTCGGTCGCCACGGTGGGCGGTGCGCTGGGGTCGGGCTTGGAGAGCGACGACGCGATCCGGGCAGCCGCCTACTCCAAACGGGAACAGGAACGCCGTCGCACGCTCCAGGAGAACCCCGGTGATGACCACGCCGACTGAACTCGCTTGAGTGTGAGCGCGGCGCCGTAGGGATGCGGCAGCTCGGCCGACGCGACCTGCCAGCGCGTTCCGGCTAGGCTCGCAGGAGGTAGCGCTCAAGGGGTTCGACCGGGCAGCGATGGTCATGGAGGGCCACGTCCCGCAGGTCGACAGGCGTTTCGCCCCCGAGGCCGAGCGGCTCGCCGAGGCTCTGGAGGCAGACACCGCACAGGCGGCAGTCGACGTGCGCGAGCACAGGAATCCGGACTGGGGACGCGTCAAGGAGGTGCTCCACGCATGGGAGGGCGCCGCCGGGGACCGCAGCGCGGTGCTGCGGCGCGACGCGGAACTGCAGAAGCGGGTCTTGGAGGACCTCGCCACAGCTGTAAGCCGCACACCCCTGGAACGGGACGTCGGCTCCGCTCGCGAGGAACAACGGGTACGGGCGGCCATGGCTGCGAATGACGATGGATCAGGACCCCGGAACCCGGGCGGCTGACGGTGCGGTAACAAGGAGCGCACCCCCTTGGAACAGGAAGCAGTCTCCCGAACCGTGTCGAGATCCACCGCACGTGCACCACAGGTCTGGTGCGATCAGCGCACGCAGCGCGGGAGGCGGTGTGGCGTTGGCGATGCGCACTGGGGTGATCTTTCCCGCACGGCCGGCATCGCCTCGTACTCGAGGGTGGCGAAGCGCTCCAGTACGAAGCAGGCCGAGGAGTACAGCGCCAACATCCGGCCCCGGGAGGCGATCCATTCCGCCGGCCCGGCAACCTGGTGAAGACCAAGTCCGGCCAGGGGCTGCAGTAGGCAGAGAAGGACTACGGACGTTCGCGTTCCGCCGACCCGGCAACCGTGTGCCCCCGCTCCGACAACAGCCGATCGCGCCCCTGGCCGAGCACTTCTGCACAGAGGCACGTGACGGCGCCTGTGCTTCCGCTCAAGGATTCGAATAGCGAGATGTTCGGCCATCTCGCCTTTGCTTAGTCTTGGGACTCAACGCGTAGGCAACCGCGGGCCGATGGCTGAGTGACCTCCGGCAGGCCCGTGGGCGAGAGGGACCACGCGATAGGGGACCACGTGGGTGAGAACGAGATGTCGGTGTTCGGCGTTTCCGCGGTCGAAGAGGATATCTACCGTCATTTTCTGCGGAATCCGGATACCCCCGCGGATGACATTCATCTGCGCCTGCACATGGAGCCGGACATGGCCCAGCACTGTCTCGGCCGACTGTACGACCTGGGCCTGCTGCACCCCACCGGCACGAACGAGCTGATCTCTCCCACGGATCCCGAAGTGGCGCTGGCCCGGCTGGTGGACGTACGACTGCACGAACTTCACCAGGAGTTCCAGCGCGTCACCCGCTCCCGGCACGTGGTGGACGGGCTGCGCGCGGAGCTGGGTGCGCGCAGCTCCTCACCCCAGGGCATCGAGCAGTTGGACGGCCTTGCCGAGATCCGTGACCGCATCGACGACCTGGCCTTCTTCGCTCGTGACGAGATCCTGTCCGTGGAGCCCTACACGAGGCTGTCACCGGAGAACATCGAGCGGTCACGGCCGCTGGACCTGCGCTGTCTGCGCCGGGGCGTGCGCATCCGCAGTGTCGTGCTGCGCAAGGTGCTGGAGGACGGCATGAGCTCCGGCTACCTTCGTGAACTGGTCTCCCACGGCGCCATGATCCGGTTCGTCGACGCCACCACGGAACGCATCCTCGTCTACGACCGCACGGCGGCACTGGTGCCGCTGGATCCCCAGAACACCTCGCGCGGCGCGCTGCTGGCGCACAAGAGCGGAATCGTCGCCAACATCATCGCTCTCTTCGAGAGGATCTGGGACGAGGCCGAGGACCTGGCGCAGGTGGACGCGGCGGACGACGCGGACGTGACGTGCGGTCTGTCGCAGACCGAGCAGCGGGTGCTCGCCCTGATGTGCTCGGTCGGCAAGGACGAGGCGGGCGCACGCGAGTTAGGGGTCTCGGTCCGCACCTACCGGCGATACGTCGCCGATCTCATGGAGAAGCTCGGCGCCGCGAGCAGGCCGCAGGCCGCGCTGCTGGCGCGCGAGCGCGGCTGGATCTGACCGCGGTTCCTGGTCTCGTCTCAGCTCTCCTGGTCCCAGCCGCACAGTGCCGTGTCCGCCAGTACCGCCCGCAGGGCGCGGCGCACCGTGCTCCGGTCCGTGCCGCCGGTCAGGTCGATCCGCAGCCGGACCCGGTCAGCGCTGGCTTCGGCGGTGCAGGACCAGGTCGCCGGGAGCAGTCCCAGGAGGCGCACCACCGTGGTCTCGCCCGACGGGGCCGAGCGGTCGCGGCGGACCGTGACGATCTCCACCGTCTCGGAGGTGGAATCGGGTGTCAGCATGTCCGCTCTCCCCTGGGCTCGATGCGCGACGGGTTCAGCACGTGCAGGGCCGCGGCGGTCATCGCCGCTATGCCGGTCGGCAGGGCCGTGCGGACGTCGGGGGCGAATCCCGGCGAGTGGTTCGACTCCACCGGCGGACCTCCGTTGCGAGCCGCCCGCCACTGCTGGGCGCCGGCCACGCCGAGCATCCAGTACGCCGTGCGCACCCCATCGGACTCCGCGGCGAACCACGGGAAGTCCTCGGTGGCGGTCGAGGCCGGCCAGTCGGCCACCCGGAGCGGGCCGAACAGCTCCTCGTGCACCCGACGTACGGCCCCCGTGAGCACCCCGTCGGGCATCAGTACCGGCGAGCGGCCGGTGACGATGAACTCGGGGTCCTTCAGACAGCCGGAAGCCGCGCACTCGGCCCGTACGATCCGTTCGACGGCCGCCGTCACCCGGTCCAGCGCGGCGGCGGAGAAGGCCCGTACGCACAGGCTCAGTTCGGCGTCGTCCGGGATCACGTTGCCGCGCCGGCCCGCGTGGAGCGAGCCGACCGACAGGACGACCTGTTCCGCCGGCGAGGTCTCCCGGGAGACGACCGTCTGCAGGCGCAGCACGGTGGCCGCGGCGGTCGTCACCGGGTCGATCGTCAGGTGCGGAGTGCCGGCGTGACCGCCGCGTCCGTGGATGACGACGTCCAGCGCGGTGCTGCCGGCCATCAGCGGCCCCCGGCCGTGGGCGATGCTGCCCGCGGGCAGTGGGGCGGTGTGCTGCGCCAGGACCACGTCAGGTGTGCCGAAGCGCTCGTACAGTCCGTCGGCCAGCATCGCGCGGGCCCCGTCGAGTGTCTCCTCGGCGGGCTGGCCGACGACCAGGACGGTGCCGTTCCAGGCGTCGCGGTCGCGGGAGAGCTGCATGAGCGCTCCCGCGACCGCGGCCATGTGCAGGTCGTGACCGCAGGCGTGCATGACGCCGGGCACCGTGCTCTCGTACGGCAGACCGGTGCGTTCCGCGACGGGCAGCGCGTCGAGTTCGGTGCGCAGCATCACCGTGGGGCCACGCCCGTTGCGCAGGACGCCGACGACCCCGTGGCCGCCGACGTCGCGGGTGACCGTGCAGCCGTGCTGTTGCAGCAGCGCGGCGAAGCGCGCCGCCGTGCGGCTCTCGGCGCCCGAGAGCTCCGGGTGGGCGTGCAGATCGAGGTAGAGCTCGATGGCGGACCGCAGGACCTCCCGCGGAATGTCGGATGCTTCGGTCACTGCCCTCACCTCCTTTTCCCTCACTCGTCCTTGTCGGTCGTCGCGGGACGCGCGGCGTGCGTTCGATCGCTTCCGTCGGTTTCGCTGGGCCGTTCGTCGCCCGTGTCCGTTGTTCGCGAGCGTGCGGTCCGTGGGCCCCAGACCTCTGTCGGATCGCTGTCAGGAGGTGTCAGCGACCTGAGAGCGGGAGCCGGGCCGATCTGACAGCGGGCTCCGTTGGAATGGAGTCATCGAAGGGGAACACCGCCGGAACAGCCGGCGCGGCCCCTCCGGGCAAAGGAGAATCCCATGGCCCCGAAGACCGAGCTCGCCACCCTCGCCGACGAGATCCTGGAGCTGGAGTCGGAGACCTTCGAGATCTCGGACTACTCGGACGCGGTCGAGGTCGTCCTCGCCGGGTCCACGTCCTCCTCCTCGACGTCGACCTGCTCCAGCACCACCAGCACCACCTCCTGCAGCGCCTGATCCGGCACCTGCCTCCGATCGGCAGCCCCTTCCTCGACGGCACCCCCGTCCGGGAGGGGGCTGCCGGGCGTTGCGGCACGGACGGCACGCGTCTCACCGGCGGCAGGCAGTGCCGCCGGTGACGCGGTGGGACGCGGGCCCCGCGCGCGTGGAGTGCGCGCAGGGCCGGGGGCGGACGTCACGGGAAGGGATGCGGTACGGCCTTGATGTCCGACTCGGACAGGTCGTCCGTGCGCCGTCCCGCCGTCCGCAGGGCGGTCCTCAGCCGGGGCATCAGCAGGGCGCGCTGCCTGGTCCAGCCGAAGTCGAGCGGGAGCAGGCCCGGAACGATCGTGCTGACCGTGTGCAGTCCCATCCGGTGCTGCTCGGGCGTCGTCTGGTCGACGGCGATGACGTCGTGTCCGGTGCGGACCAGTTCGTCGCGCAGCAGTGTCAGGTCGTCGAAGAGGTCGCCGGTGCGCGGCCGTACGGTCTCCCAGTCGCGGTACAGCTCACCGAGCGGCACTACGGCCTCCGGCTCCAGATATTCGCGGGCCTGCTCCGCCATCTGCGGCAGTCCGTAGAGCTGGGCGTGGTCCTTGAGGTGCAGCACCTTGGTGAAGTCCTGTGCCATGTCCTCCAGTTCGCGATGCCGCTCGGCGACCTGGTACGGCAGGTGCGGGATGTACGTCAGGACCTCGGAGAGCGCGGACTCGACGGTTGCGTGCGGGTCGAAGCCGGCCGCTGCGCTGAAGGAGAGCGTGCCGTAGCCGCCGTCACGGCGTACGGCGAGGGCGGTGACGACCGGGACGGCGAGATCCATCCGGGTGTCGAAGGCGTGCACGTCATAGCCGTGCAGCGCGGCCCGGTCGAGCATGGAGCGCACGGTGCCCCGGCAGGAGCCGAGGTCGATCTCGGTGAGCCGGGCCCGGCCGTACCAGGCGAGCAGGAACGCGTCACGCTCGATGAGTTCCAGCAGCCCGAAGAGGATCGCCTCCTCCGGACTGCCGCCGGTGGCACAGCCGTTGGAGCACTCGAAGACGAAGTTGTCGGCGTCCACGCCGGCGCTGTAGTGCGCCAGCCGGGACGGCACGAGGATCGGGCGGTCGTCACGCAGGGAGTGCCCCCACACCCAGGGGATCGGCCGGTTGGGGTCGAAGGGGCTGACGAGGTGGTCCCTCGCGTATGTCTCGGGGGCGTAGAAGCCGCACTCCGCCGGGTTCAGCGCCTGGTCGGCGAGGCGGTGGTAGGAGTCGACGACCGGCGTGGTGCCGCGGCGCCGGTGCGTACCGGCGTACCGTTCGAGGCCTTCGAGGTAGGCGAGGGTGCGGCTGGTGCGGTAGCTGTTGGCCTGGCCGCTCCAGGTGACGTCGTTGAGTCCGGCGTAGCCGCGGACGAAGTGCGTGCCGGCGACCGGAGCGGTGGTGGTCGACGCCGGGTTGATCCAGGTGTCCGAACCGAGGGCGCCGCAGACCGGGTTGGCCAGGGCGGCGGTCGGCAGCGGATAGGAGTCCAGGGAGCGCAGCCGGTATCCGGCCGGGTCCGGCTTGGGCGCGGAGCCCAGTCTCATCCGCGCCGACTCGGCGGTGTCGGGACGCGTCGCCACGCAGGAGGGACACAGGGGCTCGGGCAGCAAGGGAAAGCCGGCGGTCGCGAGGGTGACGAGATCGACGCGGGTGACCTGCGGCAGCACGCGGTCGGCCACGGGGCGCCGGGTTGCGGCGAGCGCGCCTTGCGGTAGGTGGGCCGGCTCGACGCCACCCACGAGCGCCGCGGTCGCCCCCTCCGCGCCGCCCAGCACCGCTCGGTACGCCGCCCAGACCGCGTCGACGGCGTACGGCGTGAGCACCGGCCACTGAACCGCCCCGTTCGGCTCGTGGCCGAGTTCGAGGGCCTCGCGTTCGGAGCGGCTGCGCAGTCGCTGCCAGCGCATGGCGAGGCACTGCCCGCAGGCCATGGTGCCCGGTTCGCCTCCCCACGGGCCGATCAGCGCGGCGCGGGAGGTGAGGTGGACGGTGGCCGCGGGCCGGACCGCGGCGTAGGGGTCGCGGTGGCCGAAGCCCAGGGTGTCGGCGGCGCCGAGCGGCACGACCAGCGGTACGGGCAGGACATGCTCCCCGCGCGCGGGGCCGTACAGCGCCGCGTGGCGCGCGGTCAGCGCCTGCTGGAGCACGGCGCGGCCGCCCTCCAGCGGCGTGTCCGCGGCGCGTTCCGCCAGGTCTGCCCGGGCCGGCGCAGCCCCATGGGTCACGGTCGACAGCGTCATGACTTGTCGCTCCAGCGGAAGGTCTTCAGCGCGACGGCGCAGAAGACGAGGGCGAACGCGGCGAGCACGGCGCACGCGACGGCGATGTCGCCCATCGCGTCGGTCCCGGTGAGAGCCTCGGAGACGCCATCGTTCAGGTAGCGCAGCGGCAGCACCCGGGACAGGGTCTGCATCCAGTCCGGCATGGCGTCCAGCGGGAAGAACGACCCGGACAGGAACGCCATGGGAATCATCAGGCAGTTCGCGACCGCGGCGACGGCCTCCGGTGTCCTGGCGTAAGAGCCGACGACCACGCCGATGGCGAGGAACGCGGTGACGCCGAGCACGAGCACGGGCAGCGCCAGCGGCCAGCGTGCCGACAGACTGAGCCCGAACGACGGCAACAGGGCCACGGCCACGAACAGCACCGCCTGGACGACGCCGATAGCGAGGGCCAGCACATAGCGGGAGGCCAGCACGGCCGACAGCCGGGTCGGCGTCATCCGTACCAGGCGCAGGATGTCGTCGCGGCGCCATTGCATGAGGGTGAAGCCGACGCCGAACACCGCGGCGTTGGCGACACCCCAGGACAGCACGCCCGGAGCGATGTAGTTGATGTACGGCTTGCCGCTCTGCTCGACCGCCTGGCCGTGGAAGATCAGCCCGAAGACGATCAGGAAGAGCAGCGGGAAGGCGAAGGTGAAGAACAGGGTGGTCTTGTCCCGGGTGTAGGCCCGGTACCCGGCCTGGCTCAGCGCTGCGTAGGCGCTCATGGTGGTGTCTCCGTATCCGATGGTGGCGGTCGCTGCCGTGAGGCCCGGCCGGTGGGGGCGGCCGGTGCGCCGGGTCTACGAGTGGGCGGTGCCGGTGAGTTCGAGATAGACGTCCTCGAGGCTCGCGGTGCGGGTCTGGACCCCCTGGAGACCGACGAGTTCGTCGATGGCGGCCAGGACGGGCCCGGAGTGCAGGGTCTCCAGCACGATCGCGTCGGTCTCCTGGACGACCCGGTCCACCCCTGGAATGGCTTGCGCGGCCGCCAGGCTCAACCGCTCGCCGGGCACCAGCAGCCGTGTCGTGGGGCTCTTCGCCGCCACCAGGCGCCTCGGGGTGTCGAGGGCGGCGATCCGGCCGTGGATCATGATGGCGACGCGGTCGCAGAGCGCCTCGGCCTCGTCCAGGTGGTGGGTCGTGTAGACGATGGTGCGGCCAGCGCGCTTGAGGTCGCGCAGCACCTCCCACAGGGCGCGCCGAGCCTGCGGGTCGAGGGCGGCGGTGGGCTCGTCGAGGAAGATCAGCTCCGGGCCGTGGACCAGCGCGGAGGCGATGGCGAGCCGCTGGCGCTGGCCGCCGGACAGGGCGTCCACCCGGTGGTCGCCCTGCTCACTGAGCCCGACGCTCGCCAGGGCGCGTTCGGCCGCCGCCCGGTCGGTCCGGTAGAGCGCGGCCACGGTCCGCAGGTGCTCACGCGCAGTCAGCCGCACGAAGAACGCCGAGGACTGGGTCTGCACGCCCAGCCGGGGCAACAGCGCGACATTGCGTGGCCAGGGCCGCTGGCCGAGGACCGACACCGTGCCTGAGTCCGCCTGCCGCTGCCCCTCCATGATCTCGACCAGGGTCGTCTTGCCCGCGCCGTTCGGGCCGAGCAGTCCGAAGAACTCGCCGCGTCCCACCGTCAGTGACACGCCGTCGACGGCCCGGATGCTTCCGTAGCGCTTGTGAACACCGTCGAGGACGACGGCCGGCCCGTCCTCGGCGGACTGGGCGGAGGCGACGGTCATGGAACTCTCCTTGGGATCGGTGCGCGCGTCGGTCGAGGTGCTCGCGGTGTTCATGGCGTTCACGACGTCGTCCACAGGAAGTGGGACAGGGACACCGCGCCCGCCACGAGCGCACCGAGGACGAGCAGGCAGAGCAGCCCGTAGGCGGTGTACGCGATCCGGGCGCGGCGCGGATAGCCGGCCGCGAGGGCGTCCCGCCGTAAGGCCAGGCGCAGATACGCGCCGCTGGAGGCCGCCAGCTCCGTCGCGCCCAGCACCTGGGCGGCGATCTTGTAACCGTCGAGCGGCGGGAGCGGGAGCAACATGGCGAACGCCTGGACGCTGCCGAGGAACAGCAACCCCGCCAGGGCGTCATGCGTGGCGTTGTCCAGGGGTGCCAACAGCCAGAGCACGAAGAACGGCAGCAGGAAGAGCAGGTTCATCGCCGCCCCGGCCAGCGCTGTGGCGACTCGGGCCCAACGTGTGCGCAAATACAGGTAGTTGTCCACCGTGCAGTACATGATCACCGTGGGCAGCCGCCAGCGCAGGCCTATCTCTGCGACGCGCCCCCCGTAGTGCTTGGCCACCACGCCGTGGGCCAGCTCGTGCAGAGCGGTGCTCAGCCACAGCAGGGCACCCGTCGCGGTCAGCAGGACCGGGTTCGTGAACGTCTCCCGGGTGGCCAGGGCCAGTTCGCCCGCCCGCACGACCAAGGTGGCCTCCATGACGAGGGCCAGGGTCAGCAGCGGCACCATCCACCAGCGGGACAGCAGAAACCCGAACGCGCGGTGCAGCCGGTCCGCCGTCGCGTCCGCGTCGGCGACGAGCGGCAGCGTGCCGCGCAGCAGCCGCCGTCCGGGCTTGGGCGCGTCCGCGTTCGCCGGCCTCTCACTGCTCTCTGGTGCCGAGGCCTGTTGCGGTGCTGTCGCGGGTGCCCCGACCAGCAGCCCTCGGGTGCCCAGCATCCTCAGCAGCTGCTGCCAGTTGGCGTCGGACAGACGCCGCCCGTACCGCCGCGCGTACTCCGCGCCGATCTCCTCCAGGCTCCGCGACCCGTCCATCCGCGAGATCAGGAAGTGCTCCTTGCCCCCGACCTTGAAGGACTGCCCGCTGCGCGTGTTCTTGATCAGGTGTACGGTCCCGTTGCCCAGCAGCAGTTCGTCGCTGACCCGTATCTCCGCCCGCAGCTCGGGTCGGTACCGCTCGGCGGAGGCGACCGGGGAAGCCGGCGGGTACGGGGTGCTCATGACGCCGCCTCCGTGAGCCTCTCGCGCAGACAGCGGCCCAACACGTGGGAGAGGTACGCCTCGTCCCGGATGGTGACGTGCAGCCGATTGTTGGTCATGTGCATGTACGGGGACAGAAGCAGGGGCAGAGCCACCGCCGGGTCCGTGACGGTCTCGTCGCGTTCGCCGTCCCAGGACCGGAACACCAGGTCACCGTCGGTGGCCAACGCGGTGGCACGGTCTCGCAGTTCGGCGCAGTGGTCGGCCCAGCCGGCGAGGAAGGCGGGCAGGCCGCCGGACGTGCCCCGGGTGACGGCCGCGCGGATTCCGGCGAAGCGAGCGCTCAGGCCGGGTGCCATCGCGGCGTAGTTGGTGTCGTACTCGGCGCTGCCGATGAAGCCGGTGCCGGGAAAGGCCTTGTGCCAGAACTCGTAATAGCTGTCCAGATACTCGGCCAGTTCCTGGTCGCCCGGCACAAAGGTCCCGGACATCACCATCATCAGCTGGGCCGCGGTGCCGAGCAGGACCGTCCGCAGATGGAGGTTCTTGGTCCGCAGGGCGTCGATGACCAGGTCGCTGGAGTGCCGGAAGTGCCACTCGGCCAGCTCGATCCCGGCCGGGCCGCCGTACTTGCCGTACTCCGGCTCGTACGCCTCCGCGCTGCGCGAATTGTTGGGACGCAGGTTCATCCGCCCCTGGTCGTCCATGTAGTGGCCGCGCTCGGTGCCGGGGAACTCGATCTCGAAGAGGGTGTTGTAGAAATCGTTGAGGAACCCCGAGTCCACCTCGTACAGCGCGGGTCGCGCGGCCAGGAAGGCGTCGATCGCCCGCTCGGTACGGCGGCGCACCTCCGGCTCGGCCTCGGGTGTGGTGGCCCTCAGGCGCAGCCGGACGTGCGGGCCCTCCAGCCAGTAGTTGATGAAGAAGTAGCCCGCGATCAGCCCTTCCGCCTCCAGTTCGTCCACCAGCGGGCGGACGCAGTCGATCAGCAGGGGGCGCGGGTTGGCGGCGTAGAAGACGTGCGTGGCCTGCCACGCGCCGGCTCCCGTGACCGTGGAGAGGGTCATGACGTGGTCCTTTGTGGGATGGAGCCGGCAGCGAGAGCGCCGGTGGTGTCGGTCGAAGCGCCGGTGAAGGCGGCGGTCTCCACCGCCAGTTCGGCGACATGGCGGCCTCGGCGGGAGACGGCGTGCAGGCCGTTCTCGTCCGGGAGCATCTCCCGGAACACCGCGCGGGCCTCGGGGCTCTTGAGCAGCGCCTCGAACGCGGTGAGCGACAGGGGGCTGTCGAAGTCGAGGTACTGGGGCTTGGCACCGGTGGCACCCCGTGCCCCGCTGTCCGAGACGGTCACGAAGACCCGGTCGGGCAGCGCGTGCGCCCGCCGGAAGCGGTGCCAGCCGAGGAACCATTCCTGGTCGGACAGGCCCGGTGCGTGCAGTGGCAGCACCGAGGCGGGCGCGCTCCAACTGCGCCGGCTGACGACGACGCTGCCGTGCCGCACGCGTGGTCGCCGGGTCACTCCGTCCACGGGCTCGCTCTCCGCAACGCCGCCCCAGACGTTGAGCGGGGCCATCGAGGTCGGGGAGAGCAGCAGCAGGGTGCGGGCCAGCTCCGGCAGGGCGAGCGGCACCAGATAGCCCAGATACACCGGGATCACCTCACGGCCGAGCCGTTCCGATCGCAGCACCAGCCGGTCCTCGGCCTCGTCGTGTTCGATGCGCAGGTCGTCGAGACGCAGCCCGAACTCCTCGGGCAGGGTGCCCCTCTCGCCGGGGCAGACGATCTCGTACTCGGTCAACCGGCCGTGCAGATTCAGGTTGCTGGTGACGGGGCCCCCGGTGACCTCGGCGAACACCGCGCCCGGCGGACACAGGCGCTTCGCGTTCTCGCGCAGTCGGTCGTCGAGCCCCTCGAAGAGGTGCGTGAACCGGCTGAAGGGGAACGACAGCCCGCCGTAGGAGCGGTTGAGGACGACCAGCGGATCGCCGTCGCCGAGGGCGAGCTGGAGGTGGTGGCTCATCGGTGCGAACACCGGTGCCACGCCCGCGAGTTCGGCTACCACGTCGGCGAGGAAGCCGTCGTCGAGCACGAGTTCGTCGCAGCCGTCCGCCCCGCCCGCGCCCGCTCGGTCCCACAGGACCCGCATCCGCTCCACGAAGGTCTGGCGCGCGGTGTCGAGCGCCTTCAGCTGGGCCAGGCCCAGCCAGTTCTCCTCGGGGACGTACCGCCCCTGCGCGTCGAACGACGTACGCCCGGCGGTGAAGGACATGTACTGGTCGAAGAAGTCCTCGTGGAAGTCGTGCACCAGCTTGAGCAGGTCGTCACAGCGCCCGCCCTGTCCGTGGCGGGCGAGGAAGAAGCCCTTGAACGTGATCCGCTGCGGCAGGGTCAGGTCGAAGGCGGGCAGGATCCGCTCCACCGCGCTCAGCGGTCCCGCGGCCAGCTCCGTCCAGGCGTCCAGGTCCAGCGTGACATCCCGGCCTGCCGCGACGTCCTCGTACAGCACGGTCTGCGGGACCCTGGCGCGTTCGGCGCCCAGGTCCTCCTGCACCGTGCGCAGCCCTTCACGCAACCGGCGCAGGAGCTCACCGCGTTCGGCGGGGCCGGCGGCGGCGAAGCCGTCGACGCAGGCGATCGGCCCGTCCAGACGGTCCGCCAACTGCGCGGCCCAGGGGCGGCCCAGGGCCCGTAGCGACTTCTGGAAGGCTCGCAGCGGATCGGTGTCGTGCACCTCCGTGCGCAGGCAGGGCACCTGGACCATGCCGAGATCGAGGAGTGCCTCCAGGTACTGCTCGACCTCGTCGGCCGGGGCGTCCCGGTCGGCCGCGAGCCAGGCGGACAGCTCGCCGTAACGGAGGGTCCCGCGCTCCTCGAACAGGCCCAGCAGCCGCTCCAGGGTGCCGCTGCGGCGCAGGAAGAACAGCCGGTCCTTGACGGCGTCGAAGGTGACGGCGGTGTCATCGTCACCCGCGGTCACCCAGCGCCGCACGTAGCGCACCCGGTCGTCGTCGCGTCCCCAACCGGAGGCGAGCGCCACCGGAAGGTCGGCGCGGCGGGCCGGGTCGGCGACCACGGCCTCGGCGAGCCGCGCGACGGCCACCACGCTGAGCCTCGGGTGGCTGCTCCACTCGTCATCGATCGTCACGTCCAGGCCGCCGTTGCCGAACGCGCCGAGGGCGACGCCGGTGAAGGTGCTGAACGGGCTGGTCTTGCACACGGTCCGGTACAGGTACGCGAGCAGCGAGCGCTCGATCTTGCGCTCCTTCTTGCCGACACGCTCCGGTGCCGTCCCCGCGAAGGCACCGAGCTGGGCGTCCAGCGAGGGCGAGGCCAGCAGCAGCCCGCCGCGCAGCCGCTCCTCCCCCACCAGGCGGCGCAGTTCGGCGCGGCTGCGCCCGGTCTCGGCGGCGAGCAGCGCGGCGCCCCTGCCCTGAAGGCCCGCAAGCCGCCTCCGGCCGGTCAGCCAGGCGTCGAGCTGAGCGCCGCTCTCCTGGTCAAGGCCGCGGACCAGAGCGAGAGCGGTGTCGCCGTCCTGCGGCAGCCGGTTGTTGAACACTTCGCGGCGCAGTTTCAGTAGTCTGCGCCGCACACCCTCGTCCTCACTGGTGCCGACGAGGGTGTGCAGACGCTCGCCCACGCTCTCGGCGGCGGCACGCAACTCCTCGGTCATGGCGAGTACTTCATCGGCCCAGCGACGGCTGTCGGGGCAGCGCAGGCCGTGCACGGTCTCGATGGGCAGTCCGGCGACCCGGATCATGAACGGCATCGACGTTTCTCCCCTTCCGGTACTCATCGGCTAGGCGATCTCGTACCGGAAGTCGGCCGGAGCCGGCCGCTCGTTGCCGATCATCATGATCAGCAGCGGCGCCTCGCCCGTCTCCTCCAGGCCGAGTTCCTCGATGTACGAGATGTTGTCGAAGCCCAGCGCGACACCGCAGCCGAGCTCCAGGGCCGAGGCCGCCGTGTAGACGGCCTGGGACACGGCACCGACGGTGGCGTTGACCAGCCGGTAGCCGCGGTCGCCCACGGCGTCGAGGACGGCGGTGGTGCGGACCGTCGGTACGAGGACCGCGCCGGCCTGTTCGAGGTTGTAGTTGGACAGGAAGTAGTTCTCCTGCAGGAACTCGCCCGGCCGGCCCTCCCGCACCAGCCGCAGACCGCGGGTGTCGGGGTCGTACTCGTAGGAGCCGGGGTGGAGCCCCTCGACGTGGTTGACGAAGGCGTACAGCTTCGCGAGCTGGGCGTCTCCCGTGTCGCCGCCGAGCCGCGCCCCGGTCGTCGCGGCGGCCAGACAGGCGGCGAGCTGGTCGCCGGTGACCGGGCGCTGTGCGTCGAAGCGCCCGAAGCTGCTGCGGCGCCGGCGCAGCGCGCTGCGTACGTCGGTTTCCAGCGGCCGGGCGTCGGGCAGCGGAACGTGCGGCCGGGAGGGGTCCGCGGGCAGGGCGGCGGCCGGCGCGAGTTCACCGGGAGCAGGCCGCCGGGTCGCGTGCCGGGCGGTGGCGGCCTGCATGCGCTGTACCGCGTCGAAGGTGAGGACGGTCCTGGAACGCTCGACGTCCCGGTGCCGCACGGCCCCGGCGACGGGCGACGTGGTCCGCGAACTCGGCGCGGCTCCACGCCAGTTGAGCGGGGCGACCGCGAAGACGCCCTCCTCCTCGGTGCGCACCCCGAGCAGCCGCGCGAGCCGCTCCTCGTCGAACCACAGCACGGGTTCGATGCCGAGGCCTCGCGCCCGCGCCCACATGCGCCAGGTCCCCACGAGGGTGCCGACGTCCATGCTCACCGCGTGGAAGGAGAAGCTGTTGTACTTGAAGGCGTTCTGCCAGTACTTGATGCCGAGCACCAGGTACTGGTCGGTGTCCACGCCCGGCGCGTCCTCCCCGAGGGCCGCGCGCACCTCGCCCGAGACGTCGCCGGTGAGCAGCCGCCGCATGGCATGGTGCCGGGTCGAGTAGTGGTGCACTCCCGGCGGCAGCGGCCCGCCCGGCCCGGAGACCCAGTAGACGCTCACGGGGTACAGGCCCCCACCGGAGGCCGTGCCGCGCGACCAGTTGGCGAGCGGGTAGGACGGCAGTGCGCTCAGGTCGGTGTTGGCCTGCACACCGAGGCGGCGGCCGACGAGCCCGTACGAGTCGCGCAGCATGCCGGAGAGCAGGTCGAGGTCGAACGGCAGCCCCTCGTCGGGGACTTCGGCCAGTCCACGGTCCAGGGTGGCCTCGGCGGGGCAACCTCCGTCGGGCAGCGGCACGATGTCCGTGCCCGGATAGAACTTGGTCTTGCGCGGGCTGTCGGTCCAGTTCGGCACGAAGTCGGCCGGCGGCATCGGGACCCGGCCGCGCTGCAGGATGGCAGCGGCGTATTCATGGGCGTACCCCATGGTGAACTCCTTGGTCACATTGCGCGGTCTGAGCTCGGTCGGGCGCCCGGACGCTCACGAGGGAGGGCGGCATCCGGGTCACGGGAACGGATGAGGCGCGGGGTTGAAGTCGGCCGGCACCAGATCCCGGTCCCGCAGACCGGCCGCCCGCAGCGCGGTGCGCAGCCTCGGCATACCGAGCGCCCGCTGGCGCGTCCAACCGAAGTCGATCGGCAACAGACCCGGCACGATGACACCGACCGTCGTCAGCCCGAGGTCGCGCTGCTCCGGCATGGTCTGATCGACCACGATCACGTCGAACCCGGCGCCCGTGACCGCCTCGACGCAACGCGTCAGGTCGTCGCGCAGGTCGTCGGAGACGGGCGGCACGGAGCCGTTCCCGTACAGCTCGGCCATGGTGTGCGAGGGCGGGCGGGGAGCGCCCGGTGCGCCGATCAGGAAGTGGGCGTGGTCGCCCATCTCCGGTATGCCGTACGCCAACGGATGGTCGTGCAGCGCCTCGACCTTGCCGAAGTCGGTGGCCATGGCCCGCAGCCGGGCCTCGTCCCGTTCGGTGCGGCCCTGGAGGTTGACGGCGTCCGTGCCGATCTCGCAGAGCGCGCCGGCCAGCGCGGCCTCCGGGTCGAGTCCCGCGCCGGCACCGAAGCACATGCGGCCCAGGCCGCCGTCGGGCCGCACGGCGACACCGGTGACGACAGGGATCGGGAAGGAGATCCGGGTGTCGAAGAAGCGGGCCTCATAGCCGTACATCTCCAGCCGGTCGACCATCTGCCGGGTGGCGGGCCGGGCGCTGGTGCGCGGGTCGATCTCGGGGAGCGCCGCCTGCCCGTACCAGGTGAGCAGGAAGGCGTCGCGTTCGACGACCTCCATCAGGCCCCAGTAGACGGCCTCCTCCAGACATCCGCCGGAGGCACAGCCGTTGGAGCTCTCCTGCACGAAGCGGTTCTCCAGGCCGGGTGCGTGGTAGTACGTCAGCACCTCGGGGACCAGGATCGGCCGGCTGTCGCGCAGCGAGTACCCCCACACCCACGGGATCTCACGGTCGGGCGTGAACGGGGCTACGCGTGGGTTGGCTCGGTGGAACTCCTGCGAGTACAGCCCACACTCCCGCGCGTCCAGGGCGTGTTCACCGCGCGCCCGCAGCCCGCTGAGGGAGTCCCGGACGCCGGCGGCCCTGGCGCGGGCACGCATACCCGCGTACCGCTCCAGGCCCTCCAGTACGCCGATCCGCTCGCTGTGCCCGAAGGTGTCGGCGTGTCCGCCCCAGAACGTCTCGCGGAGGTACTCGCCCGATCGCATCGAGAAGCAGCCGATGGTGGCGGAGGTGGACAGCGACGACACGTCGTGGATGACGGAGGGGCCGAGGGATCCGCACACGGGGTTGGCGTACGGCTCGACGGGGAGCTCGTAGGCGCTGATGTCCCGTACCCGGAAGGTGCCTGGTTTGTGCTTGAGGGCAGGCCGGAGGGTGAGGACCGCGGCCTCGGGGGTGTCCTGCTCGCTGCGTCCGCAGCGGGGACACTCCGGATCGGGCACCAGCGGGTAGTGACGCACCATCAGGGTGACCAGGTCCACGAGGTGGATGGCGGGAAACGTTCCGGTGCGCGGTCCGGTGCCGTCCAACCGGGCGGCGATCAGCCCTGCCAGCGCGGACGCGGTGAACGGGGTGAGGTACGGCGACTCACCGGCGGCCCGGGTACCGGAACCGAGTTCGAGTGCCTCGCGCAGGGCGACGGAACGCACCGCCTGCCAGCGCCGTGCGAGACAGCGGGCGCAGGGCCGGGCGGGTTCCTTCTCCGGCCCGCCGGATCCGCACACACCGTCGGTTCGCTCCCCCGCCAGGGACGGGGCAGGGTCCCGTTCCCTGTCCCGTCCCGGGGCCGGGAACGGGCCGACGACGGCGTGCCGACCGTAGAACCGTACGGGGACGGCGCCGGGCGCGGCCTGCGGCGCCGTGGGGCCGAAGGCGTCATGGACGCCCAAAGGGGCCACGTCGAGCGGTGCCTCGGCGCCGTGGGCCGCGAGCCCCTGGCGGAGCCGTTCGGCCAGCTCCCCGCAGGAGCGCTCCAGCGGGGCGGTGGTCTCAGCGGACATCGCTGCCGCCCGTGGCCTCGGTGGTGAGCAGGACGCGAGCCGTACTGATCCCGCCCGCGGGGAGATCGGCCGGGGTGGTGGGAACGTAGAGGACGTCCCGGCCCGCGCCGCGCAGCCGGTCCAGCACGGCGTCGAAGGTGGTGGCGGTGTCGTCCGCGGCGACGGAACCGCCCGTCACCGCGATCGTGCCGGGGGCGAGGTCCCGCAGGAGCGGGTCGCCGGTGTCGACCGCCTCGGTGGCGTCCTCCGCGGCCAGCTGGATCCGCCCCAGCAGGTCGCGCAGCGCCGCACAGGCCGCCGCCCGCCGCGACAGGCCCGAGCCGACCGCCCAGCGACCATCTGCCTCGCGGGCCAGCACGACCTGGGCCGAGGAACGCGCCCCCTCCCCGAGGTCCACGAGCTCCACCTCGATGTCCAGGTTGGCCGCGGACTTGAACAGGAAGACCAGCTCGGGGTCGGCGTCGGCGGTCACAGCGCTGGTCTCCGTGGTGCCGCGCACGGCGCGCAGCAACGCGTCATGGGCCAGCGCCGACAGCAGACCGCGTCCCGCCGCCTCCTGCGCCGTGCCCCCGGCCCCCGTGCCGGCCACCGTCGCCTGGTGCAGCCGCCCTTGGTTGTAGGCGCCGAAGGGCCGCACGGCGGCCGCGGGCACCGCCACCGGCTCCTTGGTGAGCAGCGAGGTCGCGGTGATCCAGGCGGCCACGTCCTGCTCGGTCCCGCCCCTGCCCGCGCCTGTCGTCAGGGCGTCGGGACCCACAGCCGCTCCGGCGCGGGTCTGCGTGGGGATGAGGGGCACCACGTGCTCGACGTACGCCTCGGCCGCCGCGTACAGCGCCCGCGTCCGCGCACCCGCGAGATGGTGTACGTCGAAGGCGGCGATCCTGCGGCGCACGCCGTGACCCAGTGCCACCTCGATCCGGCTGATCTTCAAGGGGGTCTGGGTCAGGCCCTCGTCGTCGAACCGGCTGAAGACGCCGGTGTACGGGCGGACCAGCGCGGCGCTGACCCGGTTCAGCTCGTCGACCACGGATTCGGCCTCACGGGCCGTGTCCACGGTCGGGGTGACCGGCAGCGCGAGCGCGTCGGGCAGTTCCGCGAGGGGCTGGTCGGTGAGGGAGGCGCAGCGGCGGCAGCGCGGGTGGGGCAGGACCGGCTCGGCGATGACATCCAGCGATTCGAGGTCCTGGAGGAGGACCTGCCGGTCCGTCTCCGCGGGCAGCGCGCCCGTCGTGATCCGAAAGACCTCGTAGCCGAGGAGGTTGCCCGACATCGCGGCGACCGGCCCCTGGAGCGGGCCGCCCGCGTCAGGTGACAGGGCCGCGGTACCGGACGCGATCCCGCTCCAGAGGTCAGCGGCCGCACCGGGGTCGACGTTGCCTCCGAGCCGCAGCACCGCGCAGCACAGGCAGCCGGTGGAGACGGCGGTGGACAGCGGGCCGGTGACGGCCCGTTCGCCGAAGGTCCATGCGGGGATCAGCGTCCTGCCCTCGGGTACGCCGTCGGCGAGCAGCCGCTGGGCGCGGGCGGCGCTGTCCGCGCCGGTGACGACGACCACGTCGTACTCGGCCAGGTCGTCCCAGCCGGTGCGGCCCGCACCGTCCGTGTCCGGGCCGATCCGGTCGAGCCGCACCGCGCAGCCGTCCGCGGTCGCCTCCCGCGCCTCGGCCTCGACGTCGGGAAAGCCGGTTGTGACACCGATGCGCGCGCAGCCGTTGCGGACCAGACTCAGCGCGCACCAGCGCGCCACCGCATCGTCGCCGAGCACCGCGACCCGGGTACTGCGGAAACGTGCGAACCGCTCGCTCGCGCCGTCGACGTAGTGGTCGACGTACGCGATCTGCACGCCGAACCGCCGCTCGACATCCTCGCCCAGTACGACGCGGTCACCGTCCTCGACCTCCGGTATGTCGCGGGCGAAGCCCCGCTCGTACAGCGTCTTGACCAGTTCGGCCGCCATGGCCCGCTGGGCCGGTCCGAAGCCCTGGCAGACCTCGTCCAGGCGGTGGTGCCCGGCGAGGTGCGGGACCATGAGGGAAGCGAAGCGGTAGGCGGTGCGGCCCGTGAGATGGAAGCCGCCGTCGGCGTTGTGGAAGAGGACTCCGCCCGGGGTCTCGGTGAACAGCACGTCCCGGCGGATGCGGGGCCGGGTGCCGGCGAGCGAGTCGAACGTATCGGTCACTTCTTCAGCGATGGCTTCAGCCATGGAGGATCACACCTTTTCTGTCCGGTCTGCCGTCCGGAGCACTGTCCGGTCGAGTTCGTTCGGGGCGTGGTCGCGCGCGTACACGCGGAGCAGGTCGTGCACCCGGTACGGGCCGGGCGGCCCTTCCTCCAGAAACCCGGCGTCCGCGAGCCGTTCCAGGACGCTCTCGGCTTCGGGGACGGCCATCCCGAGCCCCGGTGCGCAGTCCTGTGCGCGCAGTGCCTTCAGGGGCAGCCTCCCGATCCGTACGAAGGCGTCGGCGAGCCGCGGGTCGAGCCGGCCGAGCGCCCCGCCGAGTACGTGCTCGACGGACATCCGGGGCGAGTCGGCCAACGACAGCCGGGCGAGCGGGTCCTCGGCGAGCCAGCCGACACCGTCGGCGAGCCGCAGTCCGGGGCGGGTCAGCAACCGGGCGGCCATGATCCGCAGGGCGAGCGGATAGTGGCCGCAGGCCGCCACGAGACGGCGGGCCGCCTCGGGCTCGGCCTCCATGCGTTCGGCGCCCAGCACCGCGAGCAGCAACCGGTAGGCGTCCTCGTCGTCGAAAGTGGAGAGGCGATGCACCCAGCCGCCGTGCGTGGCGATCAGACTCGCGAGCCCTCTCCGGCTGGTGACGATGGCGGCATCGCCGCCACCCGCCGTCAGCAGGGGTCCCACCTGGTCGGCGTCCACCACGTCGTCGAGGACGAGCAGCGCCCGGTCGCCGGGCCGTCGGCCGTGCAGGGCCGCCGCCACTTCCTCCGCCACCTCGGACGGCCGGCGCGCCATCCCGTCCGGGTGGACCATCCGCACCAGCAACCCGCCGGCCGGAAAACTGTCCCGCACCAGGTGGGCGACGTGATGGGCGAGGGCCGACTTGCCGATGCCCGGAGCTCCGGAGACCAGCACGGTCTTGGATTCGCCGCTGCTCTCTGCCGCCGTGAGCCGGGCCACCATGGCGGCGACCTCGGCCGTCCGCCCGGTGAAGGACGGCACCCCGGGCACCGGGACCACCAGCGAGGGTGCCGGGTGCGTGACACGCGCCCGCTGTTCCGGTCCGGTCACCCCCGTCCCCGGCCGCTGTGCCTCCGTCGCCGGGCCCAAATCCTCGCCGCGCAGGACAGCCAGTTGGAGCTTCTGGAGCGCCGGGGACGGGTCCACGCCCAGCTCGTCCTGCAGATACTCCTTGACGCGCCGGTACTCGGCCAGTGCCTCGGCCTGCCGGCCGGTGCGGTAGAGGGCCTCGATCAGTTGCTCGCGGAACCGCTCATGGCCGGGGTGTTCCCGGGTAGCGCCCCACAGGTCCACGAGCGCCTCACTGCAGTGGCCCAGACGCAACTGCAGCCGGCAGACGCGTTCCAGGGTCCGCAGCCGTTCCTCCGCGAGCCGGGGCACCTCGTCGCGGTGCAGCGAGTCGGAGCGGACGTTGGCCAGCAGCGGCCCCTGCCACAGCGCCAACGCGTCCCTGAGGAGATGGAGTTCGGTCTCCGGGGTGTCGGCCGCCTCCGCCCGGCCGACCCTCTCCCGGAATCCGATCAGGTCCAGGGCCCGCGGTCCGGCGGTGATCCGGTAGCCGCCGGGCACCGCTTCCACCGGTGTCTCGATCACGCCGTGCCGGGTGAAGAGCTGCCGCAGCCGCAGGACGCAGGTATGGAGCGCGGCCCGGGCCGTGACGGGCTGGTCCTCGCCCCAGATGGCCCGTTGCAGGTATTCGGCGGAGACGACGGTGTTGGCGTGCAGCAGCAGTACGGCCAGCAGGACGGTGGGTTTGGAGGGCTGGAGTACGGCGGTGTCGGAGCCGTCCGTGATGCTCAGCGGCCCGAGTATGAGAAACCGCATGACACCCGCCTAGTCCCAGCCGTTGACCAGTTTGCAGACCGGAACGACGGCGTCCGCGACGGGATGACCGGCCACGGCCTCGGCCAACCGCTCGCAGACGATCCGGGCCGCATGCGTGGGGCCGACTGCGCCGTACCGCGCCGACGCCCCTGGCCCCTCGCCGCCGGACGCCATTGCGACTCCGGTCGAGAACGACACCGCCACGATGGTGAGTCCCAGCGCGGTGATGACACGCGCTGGCACGGACGACTTCCTACAGGGCAATGTTCTGGTCAAGGTTCCCCCTTGGTCGGAGCTCCTCACCGGATCGCTTCCGGCCATTTCGACGATGCCAGCGCGCAGGCCGCACAAGGGGGGCCATCGGTGTCAGGATGCTGACACCGGGCTGTAGCAGGCCTACAGCATCTGGACACCGCTCCTGACCGGAATCCGCCCCTCAGGGAGAGCTGCCCGGCCTCGCAGTACCCTCTGCCGGTCCCGGGGCACCGGGCCGAACCGACGTCGCACGGTGGGCGTGACGTGCAACGCAGGCGCGTGGACGAGGACAAACGCCACGTACCTGCACCTGCCTGTGCCCCCGCCACGCTGTACAGGAAACAGGACAGGTCCCGGGACCACAGGTACCGGCGAACCATCACTGCGCACGCACGTCCCCGTAACGGACAAGGACCATGTACGACCGGCCGCCGCGATCCGTTCTGCGGACCACCGCCCTATGCGACCGGTGTTCTTAGGCCAAGCGGGGCACGCGGCATCGCAAAGGATCCGGGACCAGCATCCGGGACGAGACCAACGAGCCGCCATGTCCCCGTCCGCCGACCTGGCCCGCCGCGAGGACGTGTGGTTCCACGTCGACGCAGCCTACGGCGGCTTCTTCCGGCTCACCCAGCGCGGCGCGGAACGCTGCCAGACAGGACATGGCGGCGTGGAGCGTGCCGGACTCCGGCCGGCTCGGGCCCGAGCCGGCCAACGAGATCCGCGGCCTGCGGGCCTGGCTTACCCTCCACTGCACGGAGTGGACGCCTTCCCCGCCCCGCTCTCACCACACCCACCACGACCGCATCACCGAAGTGCTGAAGATGATCACCGCGAAGGCCAGGCGTCAGGTAAGCGGCGTGACGATCACCATCGTCACGCCGGGCTGCAGCCACTGTCTGAGCGAGCCCAATTTCGTTACCGGGCCGCGAACGCCGTCCCAGCCGGCTCAAGGTGCCAGCACAATCCTGCCGAACACCTTCCCCGCGTCCATCTCGCGGTGGGCCAGCACGGCCTGGTCCAGCGGCAGCACCGCATGCACGACCGTACGCAGGTCCCCGTCCGCAGCATCGGCGAAGTGGGATGACCGCACGGCCTGCCGGTCGGGGCCGGGCACGGTGTCAGAGCTGAACGTGGCGAACGACAACGACCTGCGGAAGGCGTTCATCAGCCGCATGCCGAAGTCCGCCGGCGGCTGCCCACCGACCACACCGACAGCCACGAACCGCCCGTTGGCGGTCAACTTGTCCAGGAAGAGGGGAAGCTGGGGACCCCCCACGACATCGATCACCACGTCGAAGCCCGCCGGGGCGTCCGGGCCGCCCTCACCGGAGCGGTCAAGGACATGGGTCGCGCCCAAGTCCCGCAGGCGGACGCCACGCTCCACCGACGAAGTGGTGACCGCCACCGCGCTCGCACCGCCCCTGGCTGCGAGCTGGACCGCCGCAATCCCGATGCTGCCCGCCGCACCGCGCACGAGCACCGTCTCGCCGGGCGTGAAACGGGCCCGGTCCAGGGCGAAGTGGGCGACCACGCCGGAGCCGCCGAGGGTCACCGCGTCGGCGCCGGTCAGGCCGTCGGGCAGCGGAAGGACGTCCTCGATCAAGGCGACGGCCTGCTCGGCATACCCACCGGACAGCCCGGTGAACGCCCACACCCGCCGCCCGATCCACGAGGCGTCCACGCCCTCTCCCACCGCGGTGACCTTTCCCGCGACCTCGCTGCCGAGGAGGTGGCCCTCCCGGAAGCCGTAGCCGGCAAGCGTTCCCCGGCGGATCACTGCGTCCACGCCTCCCACCCCGATCGCCTCCGTGGAGATCCGCACCTGCCCCGGGGCAGGGACGGGCACGGGCACATCGGCGATCTCCAAGCCATCGGGGTCTCCGAACGTCCTGATCACGACGGCTTTCATCTCTGCTCCTCGGGTCGGTGGAAGGACGGATCGCAGCTGCTGCGGCCGCGGGCGTCGAGCCGGCCCCCACAGCCGGGGCACCACCGGCGAAGTGCCAGGACCGGGCGCCGGCACCGCCATCGGAACGTAACGGACGCCCCCGTCCGTTTGGTTAAAGTGAGAAACGATGACCCAGCATTTGCCTCAGACCGTGCGCTCCGACGCCCGTGACAACCGGGCCCGCATCCTGGACGCCGCCCGTGCGGTGTTCGGCGAAGAGGGCCTGAGCGCGCCCATGCGCAAGATCGCCCGGCACGCAGGCGTCGGCCCCGCCACGCTGTACCGGCACTTCCCTACCAAACAGGCACTGATCGCGCAGACCTTCGCCGAGCAGCGGCGAGCCTGCCAAGCCGCCGTCCGCGACTCCCTTGCGGACCCGGACCCTTGGCACGGATTCCGGATCCTGATCGAGCGGATCTGCGAACTTCACGCGCACAGCCGGGAATTCGCCGACGCCTTCATGACGGCCTTCCCCGAGGCCATGGACTTCGCCGCCGACCGGGAGCAAACTCTGCGCGCGGTCGGAGAACTGGCCCGCCGCGCCCAGGAGACCGGCCAACTGCGCCCCGGCTTCATCGTGGACGACCTGATCCTCATGCTCATGGCCCACCAGGGCCTCCAAGGCACGCCGCGTGCCGCCCGGGTCACGGCCTCCCGCCGCTTCGCCGCCTACGTGATCGAGGCGTTCCGCGCCGCACCAGAGACGGGAGCGCCTACGCCGCTGCCGCCGGCACCACGCCTGCAGCCCACACACTCGCCCAGCACACCGTAAGCTCCGTCAGTCGCAGTGACGCTGACCATCGGCTACGGGACGGCCAGCACCTCATGCAGCCCGGCAGCTGGCGTTCACATGGCCAGGTGGGGCCGGAGTGGGCCAACTCCTGTTCTTCATCCTGCTCTTCACGGGTACGCCTTCTACGGTGACGTCATGGCATGTGCATGGACTCGGCTGCACGAGCACCTCGGTCTTCGCCCCGTCCCCCTGCCGGTAGCGTGCTGCTGCTGCCCCACGGCACCGGATCCGGAAGCTGGTCTGTGGCAGGTTCGTGGCGGCGGATCCGGTGCCTCTGCGGGGTTGGTCCGGTGGCGGCTTCTGCCTCGTGATGTGTGGTCAGCCGCGCTTGAGCTGGGTGATCTTCTGCTGGGCGGCCACCACAGCCCGGGCCGACGGCTTGATCGGTCTGCGAGTCTTGATCGCGGCCGGGCCTGTTGATTAGCTGACGACGTGACTGATCTTGGACCCGTTGCCTGGCCCCCGGAACCGATCAGGACCGAAAGGCTCATACTCCGTGAGCCCAAGGCCCGGGACCGTGCGGCGTTCATCGAGCTGCTGGCATCGCCAGAGGTGCACACCTACCTCGGCGGTCCCCGCCCGCGTGAAGAGCTTGAGCGTCAGCTGCCCGAGGTACCTGAGATGTGGCCCGGGAGTTTCGCCGTTGATCTCGACGGGGAGATGATCGGCCAGATCCTGCTCAGAAGAGCACCGGAGCACAGTCGCCCGGCTGCTGCGGGGAAGGTCGATCTCGGCTACATGTTCCTGCCGAAAGCGTGGGGCTTGGGCTATGCCGCCGAGGCGTGCACAGCGGCACTCCACTGGATCGACAGCATCCTTCCCGGCGAGCCCGTAGTGCTCCACACCCAGACTGCCAACGCCGGCTCGATGCGCCTCGCAGCAAAGTTGGGATTCAAAGAGGTGGAGCGGTTCCACGCCTGGGACGCCGAGCAATGGCTCGGCATGCGGTCCGCCCACTGCTCCTAGCCCGGCCACTCCACCGCAGCTGGCGACGGCGCCCCCTTCCCGTCGCCAGCTGACCACTTCCCGCTCCGGTGGCGCCGGCGATGGCGATGGCGACCAAGCCCTGGTTCCTAGGCGCTGTTTATTGATGGCTCGCTCAACTGTGTTGCGCTTCTTGTAGCGTTCGCGGTCGAACCCGGTGGGGCGGCCACCGCGGGAACCGCGGTTGCGTCGGTGTCTGCGTTGGTCGAGTCGTTCGGGGATGGCGTGTGAGATGCCGCGTCGTCGCAGGTAGCGGCGGTTTTCGCGGGATGTGTAGGCCTTGTCGGCCATGACGTGGTTGGGCCGGCCGCGAGGCCGCCCGACCCCGACACGCGGCACGGACACCTGCTCCAGGATCCCGCGGCGGCTTCACCACCAAGATCCACCTCGCAGCCGACGGACGATGCCGACCGCTCTCCGTACTACGTCCCAGGCACTCGCCGACCTGACCACCTCCTCCAGCCGGAGGGCAAGTTCCCGAAGCACCGGATCGACCTGGTTCGTCCTCGCGCGAACCCCCTTTTGAGCAGCACGGGGGGCGGTGCCTTCGTTGCGCCGGCGGCGTGCTGGTGGGCCCGCACCGTCGTGGAGTCGACGGACACCTCCCAGTCGATCCGGCCCCGCGGCGTCCTCGGCGGCCTGCACCTTCGACAGAAGTAGTTGCCAGGTGCCGTCCGCCGACCAGCGGCGATGGCGTTTGTAGACCGTCTCCCACGGTCCGAACCGCTCTGGCAGATCCCGCCACTGGACCCCTGTCCGGACCCGGTAGAGCACCCCGTTGATCACCCGTCGGTGATCGCTCCACCGGCCCCCACGTGTACCACCGCGAGGTAAGAACGACTCCAGCCGATCCCACTCCGCATTCGTCAGGTGTCCGCGTCCCATGGAGTCAGCCTGTCCCCAACATCCCGCCCATGGAGGGAGATCCGAGAAACAGCGCCTAGCGGTGCTACCGTCGCGCCATGTCCAAGATCGAGATTGACGCGGTAGCCACCGAGTTCTTCGGCGCCTTCGACAACCGCGGCGGCAAGTCCGCGGACGTGGCCCGGATCCGCCGGCTCGTCATTCCGGGTGGTGTGATCGTGCTGACCGGGCCGAAGTACACGGTCTACAGCGTGGACGAGTTCATCGAGCCGCGCGAACGCCTGCTCAGCGAAGGCCGGTTGGTCGAGTTCTCGGAGTGGGAGACTTCCGAACGAACCGAGATCGCGGGAGACATCGCGTCGCGCTTCGGCGAGTACCGGAAGGCCGGCATCCTGGACGGCGAACCGTTCGAGGGCGGCGGGACCAAGACTATCCAGTTCGTCCGCACCCCGGAGGGCTGGCGGATCGCGGCGTTCTCCTGGTACGACCAGCCCTGAGGGTTCTCCGGTCGCGGCGGTCCACGGAACGCGGGCTGGGCCGTCACGCACGCAGCAAGGCTCCGATTGAACGGGGGCCTTCCCAAGTCGCCTCGCATCAACGGAGCTTGGATCTGCCGCCAGGCTGCCACCGTCTGCCTGATCAAGTCGCCCGCTCTGAAGGACACTGCGGGGTTGTCGCTGACGAAGCGGTTGCGGCTGTTCCCGGATCCGCGCCGACGCCGCGGGGTGGTCACGTTCGTAGCGGTGCTGCTGCTTGCCGCCTGCGCGGTTGTCGCCGACGCACGCTCGTATACGGCTCTCGGCCAGTGGTCCGCCAACGCGCCGCAGCACTCCCTGGCTCGCCTGGGGCCCAGGTCGTAGGGTCATTGGCCATGCGCGTCACGCCGAGTACCACCACGATTCGGCGGATTGTCGGCCTGGTCTGCCCCGGCGGACTGGCCGATCTGACAGGCGCTGATCCTGCACTCTCGGACTCTGTGGCGCTCGACGGCAAGGCTGTCCGCGGCTCCCTACACGGCCCGCACACCGCGGGCGCGGGGCACGGAGCTGGTGAATGCTTGACCTGTATCCGATCTCTTGAGCGGGGAGACGAAGACCGTGACCGATCTCGACCCTTTCACCGATCTACTCAACTACCCGATGTACGTCGTGACCACGCAGGCCGACGGGGAAAGAGCCGGATGTCTGGTCGGATTCGCCTCGCAGTGCTCGATTCAGCCCGCCCGGTTCATGGTCTGGCTGTCCAAAGCCAACCGGACCTACCGTGTAGCCGAGCGCGCCGACCGACTCGCGGTCCATCTTCTGCGCCACGGCCAGGACCGGCTGGCCCGGCTTTTCGGCGGTGAAACCGGCGACCACACCGACAAGTTCACCCAGGTCCCGTGGCACGCGGGACCTGGCGGTCTACCGGTTCTGGACGAGGCTCCCGCCTGGTTTGTCGGCCGCGTGGAGAACCGCATCGACGGCGGCGACCACGTCGGCTTTCTGCTCACCCCTGAGGCGACGGAAAGCCTCACGGGCAGCCCCACCCCCTTGCTGACATTGAGCGACACCCATGACATCACTCCGGGCCACCCAGCGAACTGAGCGGCACACCTGGTCGTCACGATCCTCCTCGACCACGACCGCCGGTGGACTACATCTCTGGCCGGGCCATCCACGCGACTCGCACGACCATCTCGGCGAAACAGCACCGATGCCAAGGGCACCGCCGTGAGCGCCGACCAGGTCCGCACTCCTTTCACACCAGCGACGAGACATCGCCGACCTTCAGAACCTCACCGGCCGTCGCACAGACCTGGTCGCCAACCGCACCCACACCCTCAGTCAGCTCCGCGCCCAGCTCATTCGCATCTCCCCCTCGAGTGGGCACAGGCAGGAGAGGCTCCGTGACCTGGCTGCGCAATCGCAGGGTTCCGTGTGCTGACCGCGCGCCGGATCAACAGGTACGGGCTGATGCAGAGGCTCACTCGCACTGACGCCACGGATCGCCGTGGCGGTGGACTGCCTTCCAAGTGCCGTCTTCTTTTCGGAAGGCCGTAGTCACTCGCAAGGCGTAGGACGTCGGGACACCGTCGGCCGCGCCAGTGATCCGCCCAATGGCGACCAGACAGGCGAGATCACCGCCGACCCCGGCTGCGACCACCTCGTACTCCGACGATGTGCATTCGGTGAAGCGGCCGGCCACCCAGTCGGACATGGGACCTACCTCTGACCAACCGGATCGGCTCGTCTCGGCACCGAACAACGCGACCGGCCCCCCGTGCGACCACAGGGTCTTGCGAGGGCGAGCATCGCCCCGGTGCAGCGCGATCTCCGCCACACGCAAGCGCGGCAGGACCTCAGGCAGGAAGTCGTCGACCTCGGACATAGCCGTCGGTGTGGCATTCCCGAGGCCGACCGTCTTTCCGTTGCCCGGTCTAGCGGTGACTGTCGACCTGGGTGATCTCCACCGTCACATCCGTCGAGGACGAATCGGTGCTGATCCGCGACGGGGTGAATGTCAGGTCTTCCTGGTTGGTCAGCTCGGCCGTCGCGACCACCGGTCCCGATTCGTCTCCCGCGATCTCGTAGGTGATCTCGTACACCACATCCGGGTCGATGTCGGCGCTGTCCCCAACCAGCGTCAGGTCCGGCTCGACGGTGAGAAGACAGCCTGCCGATCCAAAGCACTGCCGAGACGTGGTCTGCAACTCGATCGAGAAGTCGTCCGAACCCAGTTCGGCATACGTCGGCTCCGAGTCCACCTCCTCGGCACTCTCCTGCGTGACAGAGGAACTCGGGGGACTCGATGCGGCCGCCGTCGACGTGTCCGGGCCACTCCCGTCAGACCGTGCCACCAGAATTCCGGTGACAATGACGGTAACGATCACTACTGCGGCCGCAGCGATCACGACCCCGTTGCGGGGCTTCTCTGGTGGGCTCGGGGGCGCGGATGGTGCGGGTGGATAGCACGGTGGTGGCGGTGTGTCAGTGATAATTTTCCCCCCAAAGGTAATGGTCCGCGGATCGTAGCTTCAGCTACGGGCGACCACCTTTGAGAGCCGAGAAGGCCAGCTGATCGGATGACAGCACCCCTACTCCTTAATCGAACAGGGTTTCCCGTCTTCAACGTGCTGGCGATTCCTACCGTGCACCCCGACACTCCCGTCGCGGCGGCATCATGAAAATCCGTATCGAGCCGTCGAGGGTCACAGGGGCCCCGCTCTCCTCAATCAGTCAGTCTTCAGCTTCTTCTATTCCGTCGTCCTCGAAGGAAAAATACAGGCTCAACACGTACGAAAACTCTTCACCGGCGGGAGCGATTTCCCAAGAGGTATCGATAACGCGGACGTCATGCGCGGCGACCCACTTGGCGGCTTCCTCGAACGGCTCCGCCACGGCCGAACCGAAGAACAACTTCCGGGCCATGGGGTGGACTTGCGAATCCGCGTCGGAATCATCGAAGTCGTGAGGAACCATCAGGTACAAATTGGGTTCACTTCTCATATGGGCACCCTCCAGCGTTTTCGTTCACTCGTCGCCTGTCGCAGCACTTGTGCTGGAAGACTCCACGGTGAGCTTCGGGGTTGCTTGCATCCGGCTGCGGAGTCTGCCAGATCCTCGAGGGCGGAGGACGATGACGCCGGCCAGAGCGGCGGCTTCGTTCATCGCCCCGAGCAGGAGATGAACGAGAGGCATGACCGACTGAGGCGCGATGGGGCCATCCTCGACCAGGGATGTCAGCGCCTCGACGAGATGGCGGGCTGATGAGGCTTCGTCCGTGTGGGCCCAATCAACGGCCGGCTGCCAGGAGCAATGAACTCCCCCACCCCATACTGCCAACCCAACGTCACACCAGCGGAGTTCTGCAGCTCGCACCCGAGACTCGCATAGAACGGCTCACCCGGACATCAGTCCATTTTCAGGAGATGTGGAGCCATTCCGACTTCTCTGCCGCTCCGTTGTGAGCTAGAGGCTATGGGTTTCGTGCCCAAGAAGACTGACGAAGCCCTTCGCGGCCAGGCCGTGCCGCTGGTAGGGGGCAGGCGCCCCCGTCCTGCCACCTACTCGCCGTGCAGGGCTGTGTCTGAGCCCCAATGACAAGTTCAGTGGGCCGGTGGTGCGCGTCAGCCGCTGGCCGTGGTCCTGGACGGCGAGGGCCGCGGCGAACACCCTGCTCTACCGTTCGACATGATCCGTGAGTGCCTCGGTGTGCCTCCATCGACCCTGCCTGATCTGGTGAACTACCTGCGAAATTAGCTAGGTTGCCCTCACCTCACCGGACATCCGCAAGGGAACGGCAGCCATGAGCCAACAGCAGAAGACCTTCCGCGCTATCGAGATCGGCGACGGAAGCGATGGGCGATGGGCCACCCATACACAGGCGCTATGGCCGCTCGCGGAGGGGTGGATGACCGAGGAGAGCCGGACTTCAGAGGGCGCGGATCGTGCTCAGAGGCTGTTCGAGGCGCACATGCCAGAGCTGGTCCCCGTGCTCGACCGCCTCGCCGGTCAACTCGACCGGCCCGAAGCGAAGACCTTCCTCACCCTCGCGACCTTGCGACCGTTCTTCTCGGGCTGCACCCAGATCGGCGGCAAGGGCACCCTGCTGCGCAACTACGACTTCAGCCCTGACGAGTGTGAAGGCACCATTGTCTCCTCCCACCTCCTGCGACCGGTGATCGGAATGCAGGATGCCGCCTGGGGCTTGTTGGACGGAATGAACGATGCCGGGCTCGCGGTGTCACTCACCTTCGGTGGGCGATTCGTCCACGGGCCGGGCTTCGCCATCCTCATCGTCCTGCGCTACTTGCTGGAGACGTGCAACACCGTTGATGAGGCAGTCAACAAGCTGAAGTCCATACCGATCGCGATCCCGCAGAACGTCACCCTTGTCGACCCCGAGCAGGCACTGACAGTGTTCGTGGGGCCGGACATCTCGCTGACTGAGGCCCCGGACGCCTGCGCTGCCAACCATCAGCACATGCCCGTACCCGACGAGCAGGAGCAGTTCTCCCGGACCCAACAGCGGCTGAGTGCTATTCGTGCGGCCGGTACGGACGTGGCGGCGATGCTGAAGCCGCCGCTGTATCAATCCGCGTACGACGAGGGGCTGGGAACCGTCTACACCGCCCATTACAGGCCCTCTGAGGGGCGTGTCACCTACTACTGGCCTGGCGAGTCCTGGGAACAGTCCTTCGGCGACTTCGCTCCCGGATCCCGCACCGTGACGATCGGCCAAGCCGGCTGAGAACTCCTCTTGGCCGGGGCGCTCCGGCTGAAGCTGACCGTGATCACGGATGACGCTCGCGGGCCACGGTTGTGCCGGGGTGTGGTGGTCCGCTGATGCCGTCTGTCATCGCGACAACGCAGTGAGGGGCCTCGGGACGCGCGGGCAGGCGGCACTTGGCAGTCGCGCCTCACACCACGCTCATCTCCAACCAGCGCGGGCTGGGCGGCCCGCTGCCTGCCGAGCGGTCGCCGAGTTCCTGCAACGGCTCGTCGCGGACTGCGAGCTTGCATCGGACGTGGCAGAGGGAACGCGACGGGAGTTCGAGTGGCTTCAGCGTCTTTTCCCCCTCCTGCCCACCTTCTTCACCGCGGCGATCACATCGTCGTAGGCGCGCACTTCCACACCACTGGACGAACCGCTCGCGCAGCGCCTGCTCCCACACCAGCGAGGTCAGGTCGTCGACCACGGTGAAGACGTCGCTATCGAGCAGGCCCAAGCCTGGGCGACTGGAGACTCCAAGCCGTTGGCGTCCTCGAACGTGATCGCACCCAGCCGTCGTCTCAGGGGCGTTTGAGGGGTGGCATCACGCTGATCGGCTTCAACGGCATGCCGGCCGATCTGCGGACCTGGGCACGAGCCGCCGGTCTGCTGCGTGGCCAGCGCGCGTGGCATCGAGCATGCGCTGCCGAAGCAGCGCTATGCCTTGGCCCACCCGACCGGTTACCACCGCACGATGCCTGGGGAGACGGCGCGGACCCTGCACGACCTGGCAGAGCTGATCAATCAGCTGTGGGCACAGCCGACCCCTGGCGGGCTTCTGTAGCCCGCCCCGGTGGAACGCGACGCCGTCATCATGGCTTGGAACGACGAGGCAGCTTCCACATGGCCCAGACCGATGCCCTGCTCCATGACCCCGATGCCGACGGATACCTCTACATCCTGATCGGACACGCACTGGTCCTGGCAGAGCCGGAGGGATGCCGGCTGGGCCGGCTCCCCGAGGAGCGGGGGGATGATCACTGCGGATGTTCCCCTCGATGTCACGGCCCGCACTTGTTGCGTCTGCCGCCGTTCATCTCGCGTTGCCGATCGCCCGCGGCGGACGACGGCCAGGTGACGGTTGGCAGGGAGAAGCCTCCGGCGGGGACCGAGTGGGTCCCCGCCGGAGGCGGTCTACGGGTGCCGTTCAGGGGCGCTGTCCGCCGCTGGTCACTTCGAGTTCCAGCCGTGGGCGGTCTGGAGCAGGTACTTGGCGTAGTGGGCCCTGGTGATGAGGACCACGAGGTCCCATCCCCACTGCCGGGTGTCGGGGTTCTTCACGTAGACGTACTGGGTCAGAGCCGTTTCGGGGGTGTCGTCGCGGTTCTCGTTCACGAGCCGGTTGAACCGCTTGCTGAACTCGTCCCACCGGTTCTCCATCGACACGTAGTAGCCGGGCAGCTTGGCGTGGACGTGGTTGTCGTTGGCCGTGGCGAACTCTGAGGCGATGGGCCGAAAGCGGGCGGCCTCGGAAACGGCCTGGGTCATGATCAGGAACGCACGGGCCTGGTTCCGGCTGTCCTTGGACCCCTTCTTGACGTCCTTGGCCTTGCGCAGTGTCTGCACGGCGCCGTTGAAGGTGCCCTGGTTGTAGTCGATGCCGGTGCGGTTGCTGCTGCTGCCGCCGGCCTCCTGCTCGATCTCTCCGTAGTTCTCCCCGAACGGGGCCTGGACCGGCGCGGCGTCACTGGCACCGGAGACCGGCGGCATCTGCTGGTTACGGTCCACGTAGTGGTACTGCTCGTGATCGCGGTCACCGGCCCACCAGCCGACGAGGTAGAGGTCCGAGGCCCGCAGCCGCAGTCGCACGTAGTCGCTGCTGTGCTGGTCCTCGACGTCGACCACGACGTAATGGTTGTTGTTGCTCGTCGTGTGGTAGATCTTGAGCCCGCCGGCTCCGCCTCCCGGAGTGGTGGCGTCACCGCCGCTCACCAGATCGCGGATCCTGTTGATGAACGCGGCGTAGCTCGCTTTGTCCCCGATCTTCCAGGTGGGGTTGTTGTCGGCCGCGCTCGCGCTGTGCAGGACGCCGAGCGGGCCGAGCAGGGTGGCGAACACCGACAGGACGATCGTGGTCACGATCGACCCGACAGTGCGTCTGCGGGTGCGGTTCCGCTGCGCCTCTCCGGTTCGCCGGTGTGCTTCCCCTTCGGGGAGCGTGATCTCGTCTGTGTGGGACATGCGCTGTTCTCCTGGTGGCTCTGTGGGCCGGGATCCGTCCTTGCCCCACCGAGATTCGCAACCGGAACATTGATCAGCACGTCCCTTTCGTCAGGTCGATCAATCCTGTGGGCGGCGAGGGGTTGATCGATGTCACACACCCCAACTCCTGTACGTCACCCGTGGGCAACCTGGGCGTTACCGGGCGGCTTGTATGTTCATCGCGCTCGATGTCGCTTTCGTCAGCTGTGTGGAGGTACGCGCATGGGGCGTCCGGAGAGACCCCTGGACCCGACCGCCGGCCCTGTGCCGCGCCTCGCGCACGGGCTGCGGAAACTGCGCGGGAACGCGGGGAATCCCTCGTACCGGGTGATGGCCCAGACCGCGGGCTTCTCCGCGACCACGTTGTCCCAGGCCGCCGCCGGCGAACGGCTGCCGTCCCTCGCCGTCGTCCAGGGGTATGTGCGGGCCTGCGGCGGCGACCCGGCCGAGTGGGAGACCCGATGGCAAGAGGCCGAGGCGGAGGTGGCGGGGGCGGCCCGTGAGGACGACGAGGGCGTGGCGCCGCCGTACCGGGGCCTGTCCCGGTTCGAGCCGGCCGACCAGGGGCTGTTCTTCGGCCGGGACCGGCTGGTGGAGGAGCTGCTCCAGCTGGTGTGCGGGCATCGGTTCGCCGCGGTGTTCGGCGCCTCCGGCAGCGGCAAGTCCTCACTCCTGCGGGCCGGGCTGATCCCCCGGCTCCAGCGCGAGATCGCCGGCCGGGGCCGCCCGGCGGTGCTGCGGGTGCTGACCCCCGGGGACCGGCCCGCCACCACGTACTCCCCTCTGCTGACCCCGGCGGCGGACGAGCCGGAGAGCTGGGTGGTGGTCGACCAGTTCGAAGAGGTCTTCACCCTGTGCCGGGACCGGACCGAGCGGGCCCGGTTCATCGAGCTGCTGCTCGCCGCCGGCGCCCCTGGCAGCCGACTGCGGGTCCTCATCGCCGTACGGGCGGACTTCTATCCCCGCTGCGGCGAGCACCGTGGGCTGGCCGACGCGCTGAACGGCGCCGGACTGCTGGTCGGCCCCATGACGGCGGACGAGCTGCGGGAGGCGGTCGTCAAACCGGCGCAGGAGGCCGGGCTGCTGGTGGAACGGGAGTTGACCACGCGGATCGTGGAGGAGGTCCTCGACGAGCCTGGCGGGCTGCCGATGCTCTCGCACGCCCTCCTGGAAACCTGGCGGCGCCGCAAGGGCCGGATGCTGACCCTGGCCGCCTACCAGGCGGCGGGCGGTGTGCACGGCGCCATCGCGGCGAGTGCCGAGAAGGCGTACGGACAGCTCACCGCACCCCAGGCCGCGGCCGCCCGAAGGCTGCTGCTGCGGATGGTCGAGCCCGGTCAGGGCACCCCCGACACCCGGCGCCCGCTGACCTGGGCCGAGCGGGAGGAGTGGGCGTCCCCCGATGTCCCCGCGGTGGTGGACCGGCTGGCCCGCGCCCGGCTGCTGACCGTCGACGAGGAGGGTGCCGAGCTCGTCCACGAGGCGCTGATCACCAGCTGGCCGCGGCTGCACGGCTGGATCGAGGAGGACCGCGAGCGGCTGCGCCACCACCGGCGGCTGACCGAGGCCGCGCGTGTCTGGCTGGAGCATGACCGCGACGCCGGCGCCCTGTACCGGGGCACCCGGCTGGCCCGGGCGGCGGAGCTGTTCCCCGACCACGAGGGCGACCTCTCCCTGACCGTGCCGGAACGCGAGTTCCTCACCGCCGCACTCGACGCCCGCGAGGCCGAACGCCGGGCGGCCGCCCGCTCCACCCGCAGGGCGCGGGCCGCGGCGGGCGTGCTGTCGGCCGTCCTGGCGGTGGCACTGGTCGCCGGCCTTGCCGCCTGGACGCAGCGCCGGGACAACGAGCGCCGCCGCACCGAGGACGCGGCCCGCCGGATCGCCTCCGTCGCGGACGCCCTGCGCACCACCGACCCGCGCACCGCACAGCTCCTCGGCGTCGCCGCCTGGCGGGTGGCCCGTCTGCCGGAGACCCGGAGCGCGCTGCTGGGCTCGCTCGGCCAGCCCGAACTGGACACCTTCGCCGACCCGGCGTCGGGCGACGGCATCGCGCGCTATCTGACGGACTCCGGGCGTACGTTGCTCAGCGTCGAGGGACGCGAGTGGCGGACCTGGGACGTGGCCCGGCACCGGCGGACCGGATCCGGGCGGCTGCCCCGGAACGCCCAGGTGCAGGGGGCGAGCCCCGACGGACGGCTGCTCGCGCTCCTCGGGGACGAGGGCGTACGGCTGTGGGACACGGTCACCGGCCGGTGGCGCGGTGGCCCACTGCCGGAATCGACGATCGTGGAGTTCTCCGGGAGCACGTACCTCCTGTCCGACACGGACGACCCCGACGTGCAGGTGCGCTCGGCCGCGGACGGCAGGCTGCTGTTCCGTACGGAGGCGAAGGACACGGCGGTGGTGGCGGCGAGCCCGGACGGCGGGCTGGTCGCGGCCTGCCCGGACGGGGGCGGCCCGCTGCGGGTGCGGGACCTGCGCGCCGGCCGCACGGTGCACGGCCGCTGGGAAGGCACAGCCGGGATCTGCGGCCTGGAACGGTCGACGCTGGTGCTCGGCGGCCGGCAACAGCTCGCCGCGCTGACCCCGAGCGGGGTGCTCGTCTGGGACGTCCGGTCGGGGCGGCAGCTGGCCGACCTCCGGGACTCCGGGGTCTCGTCCGTCTCCTTCAGTGCGGACGGCAGGTCCCTGGCGACCACCGATGCGCAGGAGATCAGGGTGTGGCGGCCGGGCGTCGAGGCCCCGGTGTTCCGGCACTCCCTGAACAACCAGCACCTCTACGGCCTTACGGCCTGGGACGACTCCCGCCCGGTGCTGCGCTATCTGGAAGGCGGCACCGTGCACTCTCTCGACGTCTCGGCCGCCGTCACCTCCGCCTGGCAGGACCGCCCGATGGACGCGGTGCTGCTCAGCCCCGACGGCCGCACCCTCGCCACCGCAAGGCGTACCGGCGACGACTACAGCGTCGAACTGCGCGACACCGACGACGGACGTCGGCTGCGCACCCTGCCCGCCCCGCGGCTCCCCGTCTCCACCGACCCCACTCTTCCGGTGTCCCCGCAGGACACCTCCGCGCTGCTGGCGTTCACCCCAGACGGCAAGGCACTCGCCTACGGGGTCTCGGCCCCCAGCAGCGAGACGTCCCGGCAGCCCCTCACGATCTGGGACCTCGCCAAAGGCCGCACCCGCACGACCCTGGACCTGGCCATGACGGGGTCGACCGGGGCGGTGGTGACGATCGCCCTGGGCCCGGACGCCCGCACCCTCTACGCCGCCCGCGCCGCCCTCACCACCACCGGGGCCGGGGCCGTCGGCACGATGAGCGACGAGGTCTGGGACACGGCTCACGACCGCCGAACGGCGGTCCTGCCCGCCCTGTCCAGCGGCAGTCTGGCCGCCCGCCCCGACGGCCGCCTCCTGGTCGGCGACAACCGGATCGCCGTCCTGCCCGCGGGCAGGATCAGCGGCAAGGCCCTCGTCCAGGGCGACGGGATCGGTGCCATCGCCTTCGCCCTCGACGGCTCACTGCTGGTGGCGGGGGACCAGACGGGCCGGGTTGCGCTGTGGGACGGGCGGCTACGGCAGCGCACCGGCCTCCTGCGCAACGTCTTCCCGACCCTCCCCGACGCCATCGGTGACGCCACCTTCGGCGACACCTCGGAGGCCGTCAGCGCCCTCGCCGTCAGCCCCGACGGCACGACGCTCGCCGTGGGTGGAGAGGCAGGCAGTCTGCAGCTGTGGGACATCGCCACGCAGCAGCCGCTGGGCTCCGAGCTGACGACGTCCGGCGAGAAGATCGGCACCGTGGCCTTCAGCGCCGACGGCGGCACGCTGTACGCGGGCAGCGTGCACGTACCGCTCCAGCGATACACCGTCGATCCCTCGCGGGCGGCCGCGTCGGTGTGCGCACGGGTGGGAGGCGACGACCTGACGCGGGCGCAGTGGCGGACGTACGTACCTGACGCGCCGTACCGGAAGGTGTGCGGCGGATGAGTTGACCGCCGCGATGGAAAGGTCGGCACCCGCCATCACCGGGCCCACAACCATCCCGTGGTCTCGGCGGCTTCCTGCTGAACGGGCTCCCGTCGTCGTCCAGCAGGTCAACGGGGGGCGTCAGGACCTCAACTGCCCTTGAGGTCAGGAAGGTTCCGCGCTTCGGGGGCTGCCCTATCAGCCGCTCCGGTCGGCTACGGAAAGGACGGCTCGGACAAGGCTAGTGCGGCGGGAGACGGTGAATGGCACTCGCAGAGCTGATCCGCCCCAACACCCTCCGCGGGACGGAAGTGCAACAAGACACACCCCTCAGCGCATTGATATATAGGGGGAAGCGGTTCCCTCCGGGACGGAGGAAACGACGTGACGGTCAAGCGCAGAATTGCCGCGCAACTGGCGGGGGTGGGGGCCATCGCCCTGGCAGTCGGCGGGACCGCCGTAGCCGCGCCGGCGGGTGGCGGGACGTGGACGGAGGTGTCGACGGGGAACGTCTCGGTCATGAGCGTGGCCCAGCCGAGCCCGTCGAAGACGTGGGCCGGGGGCGCGGAGGTCGTCGAGAACCCTGAGAACGGCACGATCCGGTTCACGCCCGCCCTGTACGAGCGGGACCGCGCGCGAGGCGGGACGTGGCGGCGGACACCGCTGCCGGGCGCCGAGGCGTGGAACAGCAGAGTCAACGACATCACCACCGCGCCCGACGGTTCGGCGTTCTTCGTCGGTGACCAGGGGCAGGGCGACCACGGCGGAGTCCTCGTCGGGCGCTATGCGGCGGGTGCCTGGCAACTGACCTCCGACACGGGTCTGCCGGAGGGGACGGTCGAAGCGAGTCTGCTGTCGGTGAGTTCGTCCTCCGGCCGGGACGCCTGGGCCGTGGGCCAGGGCTACACAGAGGACACCTTCGACCACGTCCCGGTCGTACAGCACTGGGACGGCCGCCGGTGGACCTCCGTGCGGATCCCGGGAGGCGGGAACTGGGGCCTGAACCAGGTCGAGCAGGTGGCACCGAACGACGTCTGGGTCGTCGGCATGGACTACGACACGGGTCAGTCCGTCGCCGTGCACTGGGACGGCCGGCGGTGGACGCGTACGCCCACACCCGTGTTCCCCGAATCGTCCGTCCTCTTCGACATCGCCGCCCGCACACCGACGGACATCTGGGCGGTGGGATGGTCCCGGGACACCGACCGGCAACGCCCTGCGGGGCTGGCCCTGCACTGGGACGGCACCTCGTGGACCGAGGTGCCGCTGCCCGCAGGCACCTTCTCCCTCCAGGCCATCACCCTGCGCCCGCGCGGTGGGCTCGCCGTCGTGGGCGGCAACGACGACGCGGCGGTCGGTCTGGCCTGGACGCCCACCGAGGGCTGGCGGTCGCTCGACCTGCCCGAGAACGATCCACAACTCCGCCTCGGTGTCAGCTCCGTGGTGTCCTCCGGCACGCACCTGACCGTCGGCGGCTGGCACTACCTGTCCGGCGACGACGGTGACTCCTTCATGAGCGGCGCCCTCCTGACCCGCTAGACCGGCCTCGATCAGCGGTGGGGGCGGTGCGCCCGCCCCCACCCCGCTTCGAACGGATGGCCCCCTGGTCGGTGTCACGCCCGACCGGTCAGCATGGGAGGTTGCCGCTCGCCGCCTCGGCGAGCGCGGTCTCCTCCATTCCGCTGGAGCACACCGACCCCGAACAAGCTGCCGTCGAGCGGCGCCTCGGCACGTCCCCCGCCAACTCCTCGATCGTTGCCAGCGGTTCGACAGGGCCACGGCAAGCCCGGCGCAACGCAAGGCCCGCGCTTACGCGAGACCGCGTCTGGCCTCAGGGCCGCGGACCACATCCTCCCCAGCGGGGTACGCGACTGTACCCGACAACTCCAAACGTTCATCGGCCAGTTGGGGCTCTCCGCATGCGCTCTGTCCCGACCGGACACCGTGCCGCGTAGCGGCACGGCAGCCAGTCGAGGAAGGCCAGAATCCTCGCCCTTCAGAGCGAGGAGCATGTCAAAGATCCACAATCCAGGGATGTCCCGGGTGTACGCGGTCGAGTAGCTCGGCCAGAGTCTCGCGCTGCGCCGGGGCCATGTGAGGGAGGGTCGTCTCGAAGTCTGATCGATCCTTTCGGCGGGCGTGCTTGGCCTTGAACAACAGGACTAGTTCGGGCACCAGATACGGGATGCCATCTTGGGTGTGGTGAATGATGTCGCTATAGGGAAGCCGGATCCCCTCATCGCGGCGGCAGATCCAGGTGTCACCGTCGTGCGGTTCGCGGAATACGTCGAGCAGGTAGTTTCCGGTGCCCGGATCGCGGACCCATGTCTGGTGCACTGCGGCCAATACCTCCGGTGTGGCGTCCTCCCAGACCCGGCCACTGCCGACAGCGTCGAACACGTATCGCGGAAAACGGTGGCGGACCTCGGGAAAGCTCGTGGCCGGAATCGCGATCTCGATGTCCCCGTGAGCGCGCGCCTGCTGGCCACGGAACAGATCCAGGGCCCAGCCCGCGGCCACGTACCAGGGCGCATCGATCCCGTCCAGCCGCTGCGCGACCTCACTCGGGGTCCAGCATGAAGACCAGCGGGCGTCGAGGGCCTCGATCTCGACGGGTGACAGTTCTACGCCGCCGCTGGGCAGTTGATCACTCACCGCAGGAATCTATCAGCGGTCCCGAAGGAAGCCCCCAGGCCACGATCGGTGAAACAGGCCAACGGAACGGGTCTTGGACACCGAGGGCCCCGGCGGTCCACTCATGGGCACGACCACCTGACGCCGCCGGCAGCCGGACCTTCTCCAGGGCCCTTTTGACGAAGACGCCGATCGACCGTATCGACGGGGCTGCCGATACCCGGTGGTCCGTGAACGGGAACCATGAACATCGCTGGATCGTCGCGGGGCTTCTCTCCCCCTGCTCGGGAGCGCTGAAAGCGCTCCGCAACCGCGATCTGCTCTGACCGACAATGGCGTGGGGCGACCGCATGCCGTTGCCCGGAGCGAGGGTGTCGGGGGGGGGAAGAGATACTCGGCGCCGTCGCAGCGGGGGATGGGCAGCAACGGCCTCGTCGACGACCTGAGGATCCGGATCGCAGAAGACCTGTGCCAGCAGCGCCTGCGTGATGTGGGGCGTAGGCCTCCTGGAAGTCGACGCCGATCGGCTCCCGCGGCCTCCCCTGTCGCGGACGAAGTTGGGCGCGATCATGGCGGAAAGCCGGATCGGGACGGTCTGCCATCCTTTTCCCCATCCAGTCGCCACCCAATTGCGTTGGCCGTCATACGAGTTGATAGCCGCGCAGGTTGCTGAGCTGCAGATAGCAGTTCTGCAAGGAGCCCGAAGTGTCGCCCAGGGAGCGGTAGATGCCCCACTTGGGGCGCACGCGGTCGGTGAGGAAGGTGTCGATGCCGGTGCGGGACTTGTCGAGGACGGTGGTCGAGCCGTTCTTGAGGATCCAGCGCAGGGAGCCCGCCGAGCCGTTGCCGATCTTGATCTGGAAGTCCACGTCGATCCAGCGGTCCTGGAGGGGTTCCAGTTCGGTGCGGCCGACGAAGATGTCGTCGGTGAATTGCCTGAGTTCGATGGTCTGCACGCCGTTCACGCGGCGCAACGACTGCACGACGATGGGCGAGGAGCCGGTGCCGGGCTGTTTCATCTGCATGATGTGGGTGAAGCTCGTGGTCGCCTTCAGGGAACTGGGGATGTACATCGAGTACGTGAGGCGCCACGACTGGCCTTCGGTCCACCGGAGGTAGTTGCTGCCGCTGCCGAGGCGCAGGCCGGTGACCTCGTGGCGCTGCCGGTCGGTGGAGGTGTCGCGGTCGACGGTGTGCATGGTGAAGCGCCAGTTGTTGCCCGTGGTGTCGATGTGCGGGGCGGCGGAGGGGTGAGAGCCGGCGCGGTCGTCCTCGACGGTCTCGAAGGCGCCGAGTCCGTCGCCGCTCGCCGAAGGGGACCACTTCAGCTGCCAGGAGGCGGCGTGTGCGGGAGCGGCGGGGAGGCCGACCGCCGTGGCGGCCGCGCCGCCGAGTGCGTAGCCGAGGAGCTTCCTTCGCGTGGTGCTCATGAGCGTTCACCTCGTCGTGAGCCGGGGAGCGGTGCGCGGGGACGCGGGAGGGTCACCTACCCAGTCAGTTCAGGTACGTGACGGTCGTTCAGCCACACGTCCGTCGACGGGCTTCAGGGTGCCGCCATGACGGGTCCGGGTCAATGGTCCAGACCGATCGGCGTACACCCCTGGGTTCACTTCCGGCCAACCGCCCCTCGCCGCCGCACCTTCGAGGCGGGGCGTCTCCCGTGCCCCTCCCCCGGCCGGTACAGCACTCCGCGCACCGGCAGACGCCCACGCCCTGTCACGCCTCGTCCGGGTAGTCCCACTTCAGGTCGATGCGGGCCTTCGGCGCAACGGCGCCGATCGCCTTGGTGACGTCAGACTCGAACTGCTCGGACCATCTCCCGAACCCGGTGATGATGATCGGGCCGTGCTCACTGCTCGTCAGAACCTTGGGCGGGTCGTGGAAAACACCCACCCACATCCACGACTCGATCCCATGCTCCTTGAACAGTTCTTCCACTGTCACTCCCACCGTGTCGGCTTCCTCGGCGGAGGCAAGGTTCTCGATGTCGAGGTAGAGATGTATGTTCACAGACATGCGCCCACCCTAGGCGGTGTCTTCAAAAGATTTTCGCTGGTGGGTCATGGTGTCGTGATACGTCGCCATGTACGTACGCCCCACGGGGCGCGGCTCCCGCGCCCTCGACACTTGGGGAAGCCGGTGACCGCGTGGCGCACTCGTTAGGTGCTTTCGCGACGGTAGAAACGACGGCATGGCACCGCTCCGGAACATGCGTCAGAAGGCACTTATCACTGCGACTACCGGCGCACTTGCTGTGTTGGCCGCTCTGGTGTCTGCCCCTGTTTTTCCGGCCCAGGCAGCTGCGGCGGACGAGAGGCCCTTGCTGGTGACGCTGGGGGACAGCTTCATTTCCGGTGAAGCCGGCCGGTGGGCCGGCAACAGCAACGAGTCCGCGGCCGGTCATGCGGGCACCGACCGGGCGTGGGACCCGCAGACCCGCGCCAGTGACCCTCACACGGTGTACGGCGCCACCTACGACGACGGCTGCAATCGTTCCGACAGCGCCGAAGTCCACTCCGCCCCGGGGGCGGACCGGCGCGTCAACCTGGCGTGCTCGGGCGCCACGTCGACGGCGATCCTGCTTCCCGAGAACGGCGGCAGGCCCTTCAAGGGCCAGCCTTCTCAGGCGGAGCAGCTCCAGCTGACCGCCGGCGGTCACCCTGTGCACGCCGTTGTCCTGTCTGTCGGCGGCAACGACCTCGGCTTCTCGGACATCATCAGCACCTGCGCCAAGAACTTCGCCAAACCGGGCTTCCTCGCCAGTCCCTGCTCGCCCACCCAGGCCAAGGAAGTCGACAAGCGCCTGCCGGCCATGCGCGCTGCCGTCACCGCCGCGGTCCGCGACGTGCGGACCGCGATGACACGAGTAGGTCATCCGGTCGGCAGTTACCGACTGATTCTGCAGTCTGCGCCCAGTCCGCTGCCGGACGCCGCTCGGATCCGGTACCCCGGCGACAAGTACGATCGCCTCTACACAGGCGGCTGCCCGTTCTTCGACAAGGACCTGACCTGGGCGCACGAGGAGCTGGGACCTGCCGTCAGCTCCAGTCTCGCCCGGGTGGCCCAGGAGCAGAGGACCGAGTTCCTTGACCTCTCCCATGCCTTCGATGGGCGTGAGGTCTGCTCCGACACCACCAGCCAGGTCGGGGAGGGCAAGCGCCCCTCCGGTGTCCGCAGCGAGTGGGTCCGCTTCACCACGAGCGGCCTGGGACAGGGCCAGCGCCAGGAGTCTTTGCACCCGAACTACTACGGCCAACTCGCTCTCGGCACCTGCCTCGGCCTGGTCCTCGAGCGTAGGCCCAGTGCCTACCGGTGCGACAACATTCCCGGGCAGTCACCCCAGTCCATGACGGTGCAACCCGCCGGCTCCTGATCCCTTTCAGCGCGGACCCAGCTCAGCCGCAGCGAACGGCCGGAACGGGTGGTACGCCAGGAGCGGGGGCCGCGGCGCAAGCGTACGCGGTGGCGCTCAGGGTGAGGCCAGCGGCATTCCAGTACGAACGCGGTCGGGCAGGGCCTTCGTGGGGTCGCATCGAGGTTTGAAGGCACCTCCTAGTGGCGGCCCGACAGCGGCTCGTCGAGCTCCAGCGGCGAAGATCCACGAGACCGTCGGCCGCCGGAACGCTCAAGACCAACGGCATCTAGGCCGGGCCGTGCAGCTTCACGGGCCGACTCCGCCTCCGTGCCCGCAGCGTCCCCTTCGCCGTGGACATCTTCGGCGCCCTCCGTCTCGCCAAGGCGTCCTTCGCCACAAAGTTCGTCAACCCGGATCTGCTGGCACTGGGCCCCCGCAGCCGACTTCGCGGATGCCGGGTACGAAGCCCACTTCAACCTCTCCCCCGTCGTCCTGCAGCCCGGATGCAGGCGACTGGACCGACCTCCTGCAGCAGGTCGACGACGTCGTACCGCAACGAGTCAAGCAGCAGGCCGCGGCGGAGGTCATCATGCTGACCCACGACGAGGACCTGCACCAGGTCAACCTCGGCTGGCATCCCCGCGCCGAGGACCTGCTGTGGCAGCCCGAGCTGCAACGGGGCAACGCTCCCAGAACGGCGCCGCCGACGTCCGCTACCGCAACCCCATCAAAGCCGAGGCCGTGCACACCCTGCGCGGACTCCTCAGCACCCATGTGCCGTGGCTGCGGGTGCGTTACGCGTTCTGAGACCTACGGCCGCTCGCCCTGCGGGGACAAGGATCCTTCGCTGTCTCATGGACCCCTGCCCCACAAGGTCCGGGCTTTGCAGGCGACGCCCGCTCAGCACGAGGGCGCCGACCGGTGACAGTACGGTCACCAATAGTGGCGTCGACCGGCGACCGCGTGCCCCATGGAACCCATGACCCAGAAGACGGCGCCGACCACGGCAAGAATGATGCCGAGGGTCCACAGGATCGATATGCCGGTGAGGAAACCGACGATAAGAAGGATGATGCCGAGCGCGATCATGATCTACCTCCTGGTGTGACCTGCCGTAGCTCCCGAATGCCCCGAAGCAGCCTGATCACGCCAACTGGCCGAACTCGCCGCTCGCTGGTGCCCGCCCGGCCGACCTCTTCGGCGCGGGCAACGGCGGCCCTGTGCGCTCGTTCGGCCGGCCTCGCCAAGGGCGTCCTGTCGGCGACAGGCCCCACCTCTGCTTCGTGAGCACGTGTGCGCCGACGGCCGATAGCGCTCGGGCACCGTGTCGGGGGCGACGGCCGCGAAACCAGCGGTCGCCTCGGGTGCCCGGACCAGCTGAGCCACCGCCCGCTCCTCGCAACCTGCGGATCGGCCAGGACAGCATGCAGGATCTGGTCGACCCCGTGGTGCGTCGACTCGGTCAACGGCAGCCCGGGCCTGCCGCGCGAGTGCGGCCGTCTCCCGTGCCAGCAAGGTGATCATCTCTCGATTCCGTCCCGGACAGCGTCTCGGGCCTGGGCCGTACCCCGATGGCCCGGTCCCGTCGTCCGCCATTCACCTGCACGGACGAAGGTCAGCGCTTCGCCGGCGCCTGCCCGCGCGCCTTGACGCGGGGTCGCCGCAGGGCACCACCCCTGCGTTGCCCGCATCCGTGGAGGCCGCCCAGCTCATGTGCCGAGACGACCGCTCGGCTCCACCGCGACCACATGCCACGGCAGAGAAGGCGGCGTCCGGTGCATGCGCCCCGGACGGCCTCCCCGTGGGCGGCAGCGACCACGGGCCCGGCGACGTATCTCCGGGCCCGCCGTGGCCGCACCCTTGGCGGGCTGTCGGCCGGTGCCTGGGTCGGCATCGGTCTCGGCGTGGTCGTCGTGGCGGGCGGCACTCTGTATCTCGTACGGCGTAGGTCCCCCGCCTCCGCCTGACCTGACGCCGACGGCCCAGCCCGAGCCGGGTTTCGGGCGGGGCCCCTATCACGCCGGTCTCACCGCCGTGCCGGTCCCACCGCTACGCCGACTCGGCGAGCCCGCTGCGGTGGGCGAAGACGACGAGCCGGGCCGCAATCTCGTCGTCGGACGGCTCATCCAGGGGCGGTGGCGCGGCGGGGGACAGCAGCGCGTCGCCCCGGCTGACCGTACGGAGGGCGTACGGAAGCTCCTTCGCGTCGGCGCTCTTGGCGAGGATGCCGCTGGCTCCCGCTCGGAGTGCCTCAGTGGACGCCCCTGTGGTGGATGGGTGTATCCGCTCCGGTCAGGGGCCGGCCGGTCCCGCCCCGGCGGGTCGCGACGATCTCGGCGGCGATCGACAGAGCCGTCTCCGCCGGGGTGCGACCTCCGAGGTCGAGCCCGATGGGCGAACGCAGAGACTTCAACTCCTCGTCCGTCAGGCCTGCTTCACGCAGCCGCCGTTCACGGTCGAGGTGGGTGCGCAGCGAGCCCATGGCACCCACGAAGGCGACGGGCAAGCGCAGAGCGACCTCCAGCAGAGGGATGTCGAACTTGACGTCATGAGTGAGGACGCACAGGACAGTGCGGGCGTCGGTCGTCGTGCCAAGGAGGTAGCGGTGCGGCCACTCCACGACGACCTCGTCGGCCTCGGGAAAGCGCGCCCGGGTGGTGAAGAGCGGACGCGCGTCGCACACGGTGACGTGGTAACCGAGGAACTTGCCCACGCTCACCAGTGCGGCGGCGAAGTCGATCGCGCCGAAGACGATCATCCGAGGGGCCGGCATGCTCGATTCGATCAGCAGGGTCAGTCCGCCGGGGCAGTGCGAGCCGTTCTCGGACACCTCGACCGTGCCGGTGCGGCCCGCGTCGAGCGCGGCTCGCGCCTCGGCCATGGCGGTGCGGTCCAGGTCCGCATGACCGCCGAGGGTGCCCTGGTACGAGCCGTCGCGCCGTACGAGCAGCCCCGCGCCGAGCCGCGGTGCCGGGCCACGGACGACGCGGACGAGGGCGACCGCCTCCCCCGCGGCGGCGAGGTCCAGCGCGGCGCGCACCAGGGCCCGCAGCGGCGCGTCGACGGGCAGCGGAGTGACCAGCACGTCGAGGACGCCGCCGCAGGTCAGCCCTAAGGCGAAGGCGTCCTCGTCGCTGTAGCCGAAGCGCTCCAGCACGCTGAGGCCGTTGTGCAGGGCCTGTTCGCACAGGTCGTACACCGCGCCCTCGACGCAGCCGCCGGACACTGAGCCCATGACGGTGCCCTGGGAGTCGACGGCGAGGGCGGCGCCGGGGCCGCGTGGTGCGCTGCCGCCGACGGACACCACGGTGGCGACGGCGACATCGCGGTCCTGGGCGAGCCAGCGTCGCAGGTCGGCTGCGAGATCAAGCAAGGCGGGCCGCCGTCAGGACGCGGTCGGGGCGGATGGGCAGGCTGCGGTGGCGGACGCCGGTCGCGTGCCAGACGGCGTTGGCCACGGCTGCGGCCGCGCCGACGATGCCGATCTCGCCGATGCCCTTGATGCCGACGGGGTCCTCGGGGTCGGGGTCGTCCACCCAGTCGGCGTCGATGTGGGGTATGTCGGCGTGGGTGGCGACGTGGTAGCCCGTGAGGTCGGCGCCGAGGGGTCCGCCGTAGAAGGTGTCGCGCCTGGCCTCCTCGTGCAGCGCCATCGAGATGCCCCAGATCATGCCGCCGGTGAACTGCCCTTTGGCGGTGAGGGGGTTGACGATGCGGCCGGCGGCGAAGATGCCGAGCATGCGGCGCACCCGTACCTCTCCCGTGTTGGTGTCGACGGCGACCTCGGCGAACTGGGCGCCGAAGGAGTGGCGTTCCTTGCGGGCGAGCGCGGCGACGGCCTCGGTGGTGTCGGAGCGCACGGTGATGCCCTGCGGTGGGATCTCCATGCCCGGCACCAGCTGTTCGCGCAGGTCGCGGGCGGCCGCCATGACGGCCCAGGACCAGGAGCGGGTGCCCATGGATCCGCCGGCGATCATCGCGGGTCCGTAGGCGCTGTCCCCCAGTCGCACACGGATGCGTGTGGTCGGCACGTCGAGGGCGTCGGCGGCGACGAGTGTGAGGGCCGTGCGGGCGCCGGTGCCGATGTCCGCGGCGGCGATGCTGACGGTGAAGTCGCCGTCGGCCTGAGCGGTGATGGTCGCGGTCGACGGTGCGGCACCCGCGCCGAACGAGGCCCCGGCGGTACCGGTGCCCAGCAGCCAGCGCCCGTCGCGGCGCACCCCGGGCCGCGGGTCGCGCTGGGCCCAGCCGAAGCGGCGGGCCCCTTCTTCGAAGCAGGCACGCAGGTTGCGGCCGGCGAAGGGCAGGCCGGAGACCGGGCCCTTGTCCGGTTCGTTGCGCAGGCGCAGTGCGATGGGGTCCACGCCGCACTTCTCGGCGAGTTCGTCGAGGGCGGACTCCAGGGCGAAGGAGCCCGGCGCCTCACCCGGTGCGCGCATCCAGGTGGGGCTGGGGACGTCGAGCCGGACGACCTGGTTCTCGGTGTGGTGCGCGTCCGCGTCGTACATCACCCGGGCCACGCCTGCGCTCGGTTCGACGAACTCGTAGACGGTGGAGGTGCGGCTGAGGGCGCGGTGGTCCAGGGCGCGCAGGCGTCCGTCGGGGTCCGCGCCGAGCCGGATCCGCTGGATGGTGGGGCTGCGGTGTCCGGCGAGCGTGAACATCTGGCGTCGGGTCAGCACGACGCGTACAGGCCGTTGCAGGACGGTGGCGGCCATGACGGCCGCGACTTGGTGGGCGCGTACTCCCTTGCTGCCGAAGCCGCCGCCGACGTGTTCCGAGCGCACGCGCACGGACTCCGGGTCGAGGGAGAAGAGGTTGGCCAGTTCCGCGACGACCCAGGTGGCGCCCTGGTTGGAGTCGGTCAGCTCCAGGCGGCCGTCGTCCCAGCGGGCGGTGGCCGCGTGGGGCTCCATCGGGTGGTGGTGTTCCTCAGGCGTGGTGTACTCGGCGTCGATCACGACCGCCGACGCGGCGAGTTCCCTCTCCAGGTCGCCCTTGTCCGTGACGGCGGGCATGTGCCCGTCCACGGGGTAGGCGTTGGGGTCCGCGCCGGTGAACGCGACGTCGTGGGGCTTCTGTTCGTAGTGGACGACGAGTGATTCCGCGGCCTCCCGTGCCTGTTCGGGGGTCTCGGCGACGACCAGGGCCACCGGCCAGCCCGCGTGCGGCACCTCTTCGTTCTGGAACACGGCACAGGTGGGGTCGGGCCGGGTCCCCAGCAGGCCGACGAAGTCGGTGTGCAGGCGCAGGGCGTTGCCGTGGTGAAGGACCGCGAGAACACCGGGCATGGCGAGGACGGGCTCGGTGTCGATGGCCTCTATACGGCCGCGGGCGGCGCTGGAGAGCACCAGCCAGCCGTGCGCGAGGCCGGCGAAGGGTATCTCCCCCGCGTAGCGGGCCGTGCCGGTGACCTTGTCCCGGCCTTCGACGCGGACGTGCTCGGTGCCGATGGCGCGTACCGGCGCGCCCTTCACGGTCGTCGAGGTCATCGGCCGGCCTCCTCGGCGAGTTCACCGAGCACGGCCACGGTCAGGTTGCGCATCAAGGTCACCTTGTAGTCGTTGTGCGCCAGCGGTCTGGCCGCGGCCAGTTCGGCGTCCGCGGCGGCGGCGAAGGTCTCGGTGACGGCCTGGGCCCCGATGAGCACGCGTTCGGCCGCGCGGGCCCTCCACGGGCGGCTGGCGACCGCTCCGAAGGCCACGCGGGCGTCGTGCACGACTCCGTCACGGACGTCGAGGGCCGCCGCGATCGAGCCGATGGCGAAGGCGTAGGAGGCGCGTTCGCGCACCTTGCGGTAGCGGGAACGGGCGGCGACGGGCGACGGCGGCAGGGCGACGTGGGTGATCAACGCACCGGGCGGCAGGGCGGTTTCGCGGTGCGGGGTCTCGGCCACGGGCAGGTACAGCCAGCCAAGGGGCACTTCGCCGGGGCCGTCTGCGGTCTCGTAGTGCACGACGGCGTCGAGGGCCGACAGGGCGACCGCCATGTCCGAGGGGTGCACGGCCACGCAATGCGAGGAGGCGCCGAGGACGGCGTGGTTGTGGTACTCACCGCGGATGGCGGGGCAACCGCTGCCGGGGTCACGCTTGTTGCACGGCTTGCTGAGGTCGGTGAAGTAGGCGCACCGCGTGCGTTGCAGGAGGTTGCCGCCGACGGTGGCCATGTTGCGCAGCTGACCCGAGGCGCCGGCGAGGACGGCCTGCGCCAGCACCGGGTAGCGGCGGCGCACTTCGGGGTGTGCCGCGAGGTCGCTGTTGGTGGTGGTGGCACCGATACGCAGGCCGCCGTCGGCGGTGGTCTCGATGCGGTCCAGGGGCAGTTCGCGCACGTCCACCAGCCGGGCGGGCCGTTCGACACCGCTCTTCATCAGGTCGACCAGGTTGGTGCCGCCCGCGAGGAAGCGCGCTTCGGGGTCGGCGCCGAGCAGCGCGACCGCGCCCGACACATCGGCGGCCTTCTGGTAGGTGAACTCCTTCATGCCGCCTGCTCCTTGGGGTCCGCTCCGGTTGTGGCCGCCGTCCCGGCCGCCTGTGCGATGGCGTCGACGATCGAGGGGTAGGCGGCGCACCGGCACAGGTTGCCGCTCATGCGTTCACGTATCTCCGCGGCGGTCAGTGGCGGCGGTCCCGACTCGGGCCGCACGTCATCCGTGGCGGCGCTCGGCCACCCAGCTGCGTGCTCCCGCAGCACGCCGATCGCCGAACAGATCTGTCCCGGTGTGCAGTAGCCGCACTGATAACCGTCGAGGTCGAGGAAGGCCTGCTGGACGGGGTGGAGCCGCTCGCCGTCCGCCACGCCCTCGACGGTGGTGACCTCACGCCCCTCGGCCGCCACCGCGAACTGCAGGCAGGCCAGCGTGCGGCGACCGTCGACCAGCACCGTGCAGGCACCGCACTGTCCCTGGTCACAGCCCTTCTTGGTGCCGGTCAGGTCGAGTCGCTCGCGCAGCGCGTCCAGGAGCGTGGTGCGGTGATCGACGGGCAGCGTGAACTTCTCGCCGTTGATGTGCAAGGTGATGACGCTGGACGTCGGTAAAGCCATGAGCCACTTCTTTCAAAGGTGTCGACGGAAATCGAAAGGGTTGTTCCGGGGGCGGGGGAATCGCGGCGGGGCCCGCATGCCGTTGTGCGGGACGCGTCCGGTGACGGCGCGCGCAGGCTGCCGCAGGGGTGAGGGCAGGGCTAAGATGGCAGAAACGGACAGCTGTCCGGTCTTCGGCAAACGTAACGGACAGCTGTCCGCTTAGCAAGGGCGGGTTTCGGCCCAGGGCCCGTGAGGAGTGCCCGCGTGCAGCACAACGACAACGCACCCCTGCGCTCGGACGCACAGCGCAACCGCGAGCGCATTCTCGATGTGGCCGTCGCGGAGCTGACGCGCTGCCCGGACGTGCCCCTGAGCGCCATCGCCAAGAAGGCGGGCGTCGGCCAGGGCACGTTCTACCGGAACTTCCCCAACCGCGAGGCCCTCATCCTGGAGATCTACCGCCACGAGATGCGGCAGGTAGCCGAAAACGCGACCCAGCTCCTTGAGCGACTGTCACCGCCCGAGGCCCTGCGGACCTGGATGGACCGGCTGGCCGAGTTCGCCATGACCAAAGCGGGCCTGGCTGACGCGATCCGCCTGGCCACCAGCGCTCCCGGCGGCCCCGCCAAGCCCTCCCCCACCCCCGTCACCGAGGCGGCCGACCTTCTGCTCCGCACGAACGAAGAAGCCGGCACCATCCGTCCCGGCGTCACCTCCGACGACTTCATGCTCGCCATCGCCGGCCTGTGGCAGATGACCCCCACCGAGGACTGGCGCCCCCGAGCCACCCGCCTCCTCGACATCGTCATGGACGGCCTGCGCGCCGGCGCACCGCGCAGCTGACGGCAAGCCGCAGCCGAAGCCACCGGGCCAGGCCAGACCGGAGTCAGCCTGCGTCAGTAAACCGAGCCCGGTGCAGGGGTGCGCCGCGACGCAGACGGCTGCCTCATCCTCCACAGCAGCGGCGGCAACACGCTAGTGCAGCGAGGGTCAGGGGTTGTCTTCACCGCCCTGATCCGCGACGCACGTCCACAGCCCTGTCACGTAGTTGCCGTCGGGGCCGTACCCGGAGAAGGTCACCCAGCCGCCGGCTCCTATGACACGGCAGGGGGCCCACTGGTCGTTCGTGTACTCAACGGTGACGGAAACGGTGTCCTGGCAGCCGTTGTGGACGTCGGTGTAACGCCAGCTCTGGTAATACTCCACGCACGACGGAGCCGGAATTTCGGCGGTCGCCCCCACAGGGCGGGCCGCGATCAGCAAGAGGCCCGCTGCGGTCATGACGGCGAGAGCTGCGTGACGCGATATCCGTGCGATGCGTGTCGTCATGTGACGCATTCTCAGACGTGTTGAAAAGTTGATGCAAGTCGCCGCAAAGATTTTCAGACAAGATCTCACTTGACTGACAAAACTGCAGTTCAAGACCTATGTTGCGTATTGAAATAGAATCGCAATAGGCGCGATTCGCCGCTGCAGTCCCTGCTCCCACCCCTCCCGTGCGTGGCGTAATGATCTTCCGGGTGCCGCTGGCGGCGGATCTCGGCCGTCCCCGACCTGGAGGCACCCGACACCCGTATCCGGGCGTACGACCCGCCCCTCCACCTCAGACGCCGACCGGTTCCGGCGCCCGCTCAGCGGCCTCACACGCATCGCAGGCGCGGTCGGCCACACTCCCAACCAGCCGCCGCACGCTCTGCTACCGGAATCGCGGCCCGTCGGCGAGGGCGACGGGCGCGGTCGGATTGGTCACGTCGAGCACGATGAAGGGCCAGAAGAAGTCTGGTCGTGGCATGGGGTCTTGCAGGACAGGCAGATCAGTGACGTACGTCGCCGCGCCGAGGGTGCCGTCCGGGTTGCGCTCACGCGCACGCCGCAGGAAGCCGTAGCGCGCAAGCTCCACCAAACCGGTCGTCACCGCATCCACGCCCGCGTGCGAGGCCGGCTACTGTCCTACGCCAGCCCTCACGGTGCGTGCTGACCAGTCCGAACAGGCCCTTCGCCTTGAACGACATACGAGTGCCTCGGAACAGGCCGTTGGCGATCTGCGTGAACCGATCCGCCGCCATCACACCCCGGCGGATCCCCGCGCCGTGGCAATGCGCATCACTGCGCAGCCTGTTGCGCACCCCTTTTGAGGCGTCACCGACACTTGGTGGCCGTAGTCCCAGCGAAAGACGATCCGATGCACCGAGGACCGCTCCTGGACGTCACTCACGGACGTTCCCCCTCCTTCGAACCCACTCCGCCTCACCCGCGGGTGGGTGCCGAGGATGGTCGGCTGATTCGGCCTACGCCTGTTGCGTTGTTCGGGGCGGGCGCTGGGGCTGGACTTCGCTGTTGCGTTGCTACGCAATCAACTCGTTCTGCTTGACGGCCAGTTGGCGTGATTCTGGACTGGCTCTCGAGCGGCGCCACGGCCGCGGGGACGGGGGAGGGACAACTGTGAGCACCAGTGTCCTCAGTCGAGGGCGGGCATAGCTGTGGCAGACGACATGATCACATCGGATCCCCATGACGAAGCCGAGGATGGAAAGCCCCGCGCGGGACGATTGCTCAACGCCTGCCGGATCGATCTCCCGCCCGACGACGTCATCGAGGAGATCGAATACGAGCGATTCTTCCGACTGAATTTGATCTACGGGGATCTTCAGGGCCCGATCGTGATCAACCTGGTTGGTCCGGACGAGGCTGCGGCGGAAGCCCCGCACATCGGACACGTGCCGCTGTCCGACGACCCCGCCGACTGGGACCGGGTTTCGAGGGGTATGCCTGGCCGGGTCATGATCGCTGCGGCGGCCGCAGCCGCCGGCCCGGTTGACATCCGTTCGCTGCCGCTGGCCATCTACATGCCGTTCACGCAGCAGTGGAAGCTCGGCGGGTACACCCGTGGCAGGGTGGTCAACTCCTTCACACTGGGCCCGAGCGAGGAGCAGACGGTCGAGGTTTTCACCTGGGACCGGCTGCGCACCGGTTTCGAGTCCACCGACTCCTTCGACTCCGAGCAGAACACCGAGAGCTCCGGCAGCCGGCGCGATGCCGTGGACGTTTCCCGGGACGTTGCGCAACAGTCCGGCTTCGAGATGACCAGCGGCGGGAAGGTCGGGTTCACCGTCGGCGTGGTCAACGCCGACATCACCGCTGGGATGACGGCCCGGACGGGAGTCAACTCTGCGGAGAAGCAGACCCGCAACTCCATCGTCGAGGCCACGTCCCGCTCCACCAACCGGGTCCGCACCAGCAGGACGCTGAAAGTCACCGAGTCCCGTGAGTCGGGCCGGGAGGAGCGCGTCACCCGCAAGCTGCGCAATCCGAACCTCTGCCACACCCTCACCGTTCCCTTCTTCGAGGTGCTGGCGAACTACCGGGTCACCACGTATGTGCGGGCCGAGGACGTGCGCCTGACGGTGCTCATCCCCAGCTCGCAGCTGACCCGGCTGCGCGGATTCGACCGCAATGCGATCCGCGTGCACGAGACGGCGCTGCGCCTGGCCCTGCTTGACCGCTCGTTGGAGCCCGGGTTCGCGGCCGCTCGCTTGCTCGACGCCCGCGACCGGGCCTGCGCCATCCTGTGTGAGGGCTGCTCCTGCGGCGACGACGAGGCCTCCAACGCCGGCTCGATCGAGTGGAACGCCGTGGCCGCCGCGGCCCGCGCGGTCGCCGACGCGGTCGCCCTGATCCGCGGTACGCCGATCCTGTTCCCGCTGTCGGTGCCCGGCGCGATCATCGCCGATGCGACGTCCGTGGCGGACATCAAGCGGTACCTGTTCTCCAGAGCCCTCGCCGCGCACGCGCCGCGTCTGCTCACTGACCTGGCTGCAGTCGGTATCCCACCGGGGACTACGCAGCCGGGCGCCGGCCAGGTGGAGGCGATGCACCGGGTCCTTGCGGCGCTCTCCGCCGACGCCGTCGCCGGGCTGGCCCACGACGACTCGGTCGGCACGGCCGTGTACTGGCAGATCCAGGCCATCGTGTTCAGCACGATCACGCATGAGCTGATCAGCTCATTCGCGGTGACCGCGGTCATCAAGGCCAACACAGGCAACCTCGACACCTACGACGACCGCGGGCTGCTCGGCGCGATCGGCGCCTTCACCGTCGCCTACGACGCGTGGGCCAAGGCACAGGCCGAGGAGCGGCTGCGCGATGAGAAGCGGGCGGAGCTGGCCCGCATCGCGCGGGAGGAGCGGCAGCTGCGCGTTCTCGAGTCCTATGGCCTGCGTGAGACCGCCGACGCCGAAGAGCGGCTCCAGGCTCTGCTGGACCACCTCAACGACGAGCGGAACATCGACCACTACCGGTTCGCGGTGTGGAACGAGCGCTCCGGCGGCGCCGACGACGCGGTCATCGCGCTGGCACTCGGCGGACTGATCGACCCGACACCGGTCGGTATCGTCGGTGACCAACTGGCTGTCCCGGTGCGCCTTGAGCGGGAGCCGCGGCTGCAGGCCTTCTTCACCGACAGTGTCGCCGACCTGATCGAGGCGACCGTTCGCGACGAGCGGCGGCACATCCTGCCCACAGCCGCGCTGTACGCCGAGGCGGTGGTCGGCCAGTGCTGCGCCTGCGAGAAGGAGACCCGCGACCGCCGCACCGAGGAGAACCGCCGACTCGTGCTGGACAACCGGCTACTCGCCCTGGAGGCCGACCGGCTCGAGGCGCGTCTAGCGGCACACCCACCGCTGTTGGACAAAGACCTGCCGCCGGCCGCGCGCATCGACGTCACGGTGGGCGACCCGCCCGCCGGCACCGCCTGACCATGGTCAGCGACGAACAGGCCTGGGCCCGCGCGCACCCTGAGTCTCAGGTCGACGGCGGCGGCGACCGGCTGGTGCTGTGGAACTACCCCGTTGCCCGGGCGGACCTGGCCGCTGTGCACGAAGCGGCTGTCCGGCGCTTCGCCGCTGTCGGCATGCTCGCGCCGGGGCTTGCCTCCATCGAGTTCTCGGTACGTGGGCACGCCAGCGTCACCGGTGCGGAGGCCGCAAACGCCCAGCTGTCGCAGCGGCGGGCGGAGGGCGTTGGCGCATACCTGCGGGCGCTGGGGTTCAGTGCCGTCGAAGTCAGCTCGGCCGGATCGGCCGAGCCCGCGGATCCCGCGCCGACTGGCCAGTCCTTTGCCCGCAACCGCCGGGTCGAACTCACGAAGTTCGTGTCACGCCCGCCAGACCCAGTGGCCCCTCCGCTAACCCTCGGCGGCCAGCAGCCCTCCCCATCTCCGTTCGGCGGCGCACCGCCGGGCAACGGAGCGTCCGCCGCGTTCGAGGGCGCGTTCTCTGCCGACCTCGGCACCCTGACCACTGCGACAGTCGTTGTCGGAGTCAAGATCGAGGGCACGCTGAAGGGCAAAGTGTCATCGGGCCATGGCGCCGTGGGCTCGACCGCTGTGCTCAAAGACGGCAAGTGGAGCGTCAAGCTCGAGGAGAAGCTCAAGGGCGACCTCAAGGCCAAGCTCGGCGTGGACCCGGCGTCCGGCGGGAAGCCCGCGAGGATCAAGCTCGGCGTGCAGGCCGAGAAGTGGCTACTCGAACCCGAGGTGGGAGTGCAATCCGACCCGAAGTTCGTGTACTTCACGTTCACGCTGCTCAAGGCAAAGCTTCCGGACGTAAAATACGATGACCTCACCGTGACGCTCGAGTTCACCGGAAAGCTGAAGCTGGAGGTCGGCCCCTCCCCTGCGCTGGCCGCGCGCCTCGCCCCGCTGGTCGCACCGGCTGTCGAGGTGGTCGCCACCGGTGCCGCCGCCACCGCCGCGGTCGCCGGCGTCCTGGTGGTCGCCGCGGTTGTCATCGGCGGCACCATCTACGCGTCCGACGAGGCGGCGAGGGCCGGCCTCCTCTACGCGCAAGTACTCGCCCGCCGCGATGGTGCAGCGAGCCGGGCGGCGCTCGAGGCGCTCGGCACCGGCTCGCTTGCCGCCTTCAAAGAGCGCCAGTTGGAATGGCGCAAGCAGAATGCGGACTCGGGTGCCGCATTCGCCGCCGGAACAGCCGTGGTGGAGAGCCTACTGCGCGCGCTTGGCCCCGACGAGCGCAAGGCCCGCGCCGCCGCCTGGGCCGCCACCTATGCGAAGTCTGCCGGTGCCGACAGCTTCATCGTGGTCCGCGAGCGCATCTTTCCGCGGCTCGGAGGTTACGACCAGCAGGAGCACGATCTGATCGCCGAAGTCGGCCGGCTGTAACCCGAAATGGGCAGGTCCTGGCAGCCTGACCCTTCACCCCACGACTACGCGGGCCAGGTAGTCCTCGGCCATGCTGTCGCCGAGATGCTGCCGCACGGCGTCACCAACGTGCCCGAACAGCACATTTAGAGCCTGTCCGATGGGTCGCATGAGCTGGTCAGGGACGTGCCCTACTGTTCGCTGAACGAGGGGGCCGCATGGCACGCGATACAGCTGAGGCAGAGGCGGGGATGAACGGGATCACGTTTCCTGCCTGGCACGGAAAGCACTACGTGACGCTGGCTGAGCTTCTGGTTCGCCTCGGCAGCTTCGGCCTTGACCTTAACTGGCGCATCGAGTTCGACGAGATCGTCGACCCTCGCTGCGTCGAGCTGAAGAAACGGTCCAGCCGACGCCGGCATGGACACGTTGACTCTGTTGTCGCTGACGACCCCCTTCCTCCAGTTGATCGACGCCGAAGCACGTAGGTTCGCAGGGAACGAACTGGTGCTCGTCCTGACCGAGTTCGACAGTTCCTCCTGGGACGTCAGGGCTGCCGATGACGCCTGAAGGGCGAGCACGTGGATCTGCTGGGCTATCCCGAGCTGAGCCCAGTACTTGACGCGGCGTCCGATCACGCGGTCCGAGCAGGGCCGGCGATGCGTTCGTAACCGAACCCGTGCACCAGGGCGGCGATGACATGACCGAAGACGACCCGTCCCACACCCATTCGAGCTCGCATGACGGCAGGACAGGCACGAGCACCCTGGTAATCACTGACCGTAGACAACTCCATGCCCGCCAGGGCCCGTGCTTACCCGGTCTCCAGGGCGCCCGATGGACCACTCAACACGCCTGCTCCCGGCCGCCCTTAGATATCCGTAAAAGCGCGGTCCCCAGCGACGCTCTAAGTCTCGCCTCAGGTTGATCGGAGACAATGAGCGGCAAAAACATCGACTGGAAGGGGGCGGGCCGGCGTGCGGATCATGATCGCGGATGATGAAGCGGCCATCCGTGACTCGCTGGAGCGAGTTCTCCAAGTCGAGGGTTACGACACCAGCACCGTCGCCAACGGTCTCGCCGTGCTCGACGGGATCGTTGGGGCCGACGGCGACACGCTGGATCTGCTGATCCTCGACGTGATGATGCCCCGCCTCGGCGGGTTGGAGACGTGCCGGCGGTTGCGGGCCGCGGGCCGGGATCTGCCGGTGCTGATGCTGACCGCCCGTGACCAGGTCTCCGACCGGGTCACGGGGCTGGACGCGGGCGCCGACGACTATCTGCCCAAGCCGTTCGCCACCGAGGAGTTGCTGGCCCGGGTGCGGGCCCTGCTGCGCCGGCGCACGCCGTCCGACGAGGAGTCGCAGATCCTGTCGTTCGCCGACGTCCGGCTCGATCCCGACAGGTTCGAGGCGTGGCGGGGCGGCCGGCCGCTGCGCCTGACCCGGACCGAGTTCTCCCTCCTGCAGGTCCTCATGAGCAACGCGACCCGGGTCCTGACCCGCGACGCGCTGTTCGAGGCGATCTGGGGCTTCGACATGAGCGCCACCGCCAACAACCTCCAGGTATACGTGAGTTACCTGCGCCGCAAGATGGAGGCCGAGGGTGAGCCGCGATTGATCTACACGCTGCGCGGCCTGGGTTATGTGCTGCGGGAGACTCCTCCGTGAGCAGGCCCGCCGGCCGAGAACCGCGCCGGCTGACCCGATGGTGGCGCCAACGGTCCCTGCGGAGCAGGCTGACGGTGATCGCGGCGACGGCCATCGCGCTCAGCGTGTTCGTGGCCTTCCAGGTGGCCAGCGAACTACTGGGCTGGGAGCTGCGGGACGCCGCCGAGAACCAGCTGCGCGCCGACTCCCGCGTCCTGGCGACCAACGCCGAGCGCGCCGGTCTGGCGCAGGTCCAACTACCGCCGTATCCCGGATCCGGTCGGCTGGTGCGGGTCATCCTGCCCGACGGCTCGACCCGGACGCCGGCCGGCCAACCCGCGCTGCCCCCTGTCAGCGAGCACGCCGGGCGCGTGGCGCAGGGCGCGTCGGCCGACCTGATGGAGTCGAACGACAGCGAGGAGGGCTACCTCGTCTACACGCTGCGGGCGGGCGACGGTGCGGTCCAGGTGGCCCAGCTCGCCGACGACAGCCCGATCAACCAGTTCGGGTTCGGCATGCTGCTGATCGGGCTGCTCTGCGTGGTCGGCGGCGCCCTTGTAGGGCGGGCCGTGGCGCGGACCGGGCTGGCACCGATCGACCGGCTGACCGCCGCGGCGGTACGTGTCGCGCAGACCCGGGATCTCGACGCCGACATCCCGGATGAGGGCGGTGGGGAGATCCGGCGGCTGATCCAGTCGATCAACGACATGCTCGCCGCGCTCCGGGACTCCCGGCGGGCCCAGCGGCTGCTCGCCGAGGACGCCGCCCACGAGCTCAAGACCCCGCTCACCAGCCTGCGCCTCAACGCCGAGCTGCTGATCCGGCTCGATCGACGCGGCACCCTGGACAGCGCACTGCCGGCGGAGAGCCGGACCCGGCTGCTCAACGATCTCGGCGCCCAGGTGGCCGAGTTGGGCACCCTTGTCGCCGAACTGACCGACCTGGCGCGCGGTGACGTCAGCGACGAGAACACCGAGGTGCTCGACCTCGCCGACGTGGTGGCGGCCGCTGCGACCCGGGCACGTTCCCGCGCGCCCGACATCGAGGTCGCGCTCGACGTGACCTCCGCGTGGGTGAGCGGGCGTCCCGCCGCGCTCGAGCGGGCGGTGCTCAACCTCATCGACAACGCCGGCAAGTGGTCCCCCGCGGACCAGCCGGTCCAGGTCCGCCTCTGTGCCGAGGACGCCTCGGTGGTGCTTGAGGTCGACGACGCCGGGCCGGGCATCGACGCCGCCGACGTACCGCGGGTGTTCGACCGGTTCTACCGTGCCGACAGCGCCCGGGCGTTGCCGGGATCCGGTCTGGGGCTGTCGATCGTGCAGCGGGTCGTCGACGCCCACGGCGGCCGGGCCACCGTCGCCCGCTCCGCACGCGGTGGCGCGCTGCTTCGGGTCGACCTTCCGGCCGCGGCCCCGCCCGCCCCGACCTCCCAGCCCACCGCCGGGGAGGACACCGCGGCGTCCTGACCCGCCCGGCGGCGCGGCGCATGAGAAGGGACGGCAGCCCTCGGGCACGGCCCCGCGCGGCTCACCGTCAAGGCAGGACACCGTCAAGGCAGGACACCGCAATGCGCGGGCCCCAGTCCCGGCCGCACGGCGCAGGACCAAGGGGCCGCCGCCGTCGGACCCATGAAAAAGATCCGGGACGGGCCTGTGCCCGTCCCGGATCTCGTTGGTGCCGCCGCGCTCACCGTTGCAGCGCGGGCTCCTCGTCGTCGGCGCGCGGCTGTTGACCGTCCGGCAGCTGCGCCGCAGGACGGGACAGTCGGCTCGGCCACCAGATCCGCCGGCCGATCAGCAAGGTGAGGGCGGGCACCAGGACCGACCGCACCAGCAAGGCGTCGAGCAGCACGCCGAAGGCGACCAGGAACCCGACCTCGACCAGCATCACCAGCGGAAGTGTGGCGAGGACCGCGAACGTGGCCGCCAGGACCAGGCCTGCCGAGGTGATGACGCCACCGGTGGCGGAGAGTGCTTTGAGCATGCCCTCTCTGGTGCCCAGACGCACGGTCTCCTCCCGGGCCCGGCTGGCCAGGAAGATGTTGTAGTCGACGCCGAGCGCCACCAGGAACAGGAAGGCCAGCAGCGGCACCGAAGAATCGATGCCCTTGAACCCGAGGATGGTGTCGAAGACGAACACGCTGCCGCCGAAGGCTGCGGCGAACGAGACGATCACGGTGGCCATCAGGACCAGCGGGGCCGCGATGGCGCGCAGCAGCAGCCCGAGGATGATCAGGACGACGGCGAGCACCAGCGGGATCACCAGCTTCTCGTCGCGCTTGGTGGTCACCTCGGTGTCGAGGTTCTCCGCACTCGGCCCACCGACGACCGCCTCCGCCCCGCTCACCGCGTGCACGGCGGTGCGCACCCGCCTGATCGTGTCGTACTCCGCGGCGGTGTCCGGCGCGTCCTTCGGGAACACCGAGATGTTGGCCCAGCCACCGCTGGTCTGCTCCGGGACGGCCAGGGCCACACCGGGCGTGTCCTTGACCATGTCGAGCACCCGCTCCTGGTGCGCCGGCCGCGTGAAGACCGTCATCGGCTGGCCGCCGAGCTCCGGAAAGTGCTGGCGCAGAACGGTGAAACCGGTGACCGACTCCGGCGCGGACAGGAACTGGTCCTGCTCCCGCAGGGCGCCGGTGTTACCCGCCAGCCCGAGGGCGAGCACGCCGAGGACTCCGAGTGAGCCGAGCGTCGCCACCCACCGGCGGCGGCTGATGGCGGCGCCGAGCCGTCCCCACAGCCCCGGCTTCTCCTGCACGGCCGTGCTGAACCGCGGGATGGCCGGCCAGAAGATCCGCCTGCCGAGCACCACGAGCACCGCCGGGAACAGCGTCAGCATGGCCACCAGCGCGCACAGGATGCCGGCCGCACCGATCGGGCCCAGCCCGCTGGTGCTGTTCAGGTCCGCGACGAGCAGGCAGAGCAGGCCGGCGACCACGGTGGCCGCGGACGCGACGATGGCCGGCGCCGCGCCGCGTAGCGCGTGGACCATCGCGACCCGGACGTTCTCATGGTGGTGCAGTGCCTCGCGATATCGAGCGATGAGCAACAGCGCGTAGTCCGTGCCGACGCCGAAGACCAGGATCGTCAGCAGCGCCGAGTTCTGGTCGTTGACCACGATGCCGAAGCCCTTGACGAGCAGGTAGACGGTCGCCATCGCGGTCAGTGCGGCCGCGCCCACGGCCAGCAGCGGGATGATCCACAACACCGGGCTGCGGTACGTGAGGATGAGCAGGAGCGTGACGACGACGATCGTGGTGAGGAGGACCTGCACGTCGATGCCGTCGAAGACGGCGTCCATGTCGCCGTCGATCGCGCCCGGGCCGGTCACGTCGAGTTCCAGGCCGGAGGGGCGGTCCTTCGCGGCGTCACGCAACGGGCCGACGATGTCCTCCGGTGCGCCGTAGTCCGTGCCCACCTCTAGGGTGAACATCATCGCCTTGCCGTCGGTGGACGGGCTCACCGGTGAGCCCTCGTCGTCCTCACCGGCCGCCGCCGTCGCCTTCGGCGGGTACCGCTTGGCAAGGGTGTCGTAGTGGCGCTCGACCGTCGCGCGGTCGGCGTCGGTGATGCCGCCGGCGCGGTGGTACACGAAGACGAACGTGTTGCTGTCACCACCGGGGAGACGGTCGTCCAGAACCGCCACCTTGGTGGACTCGGCACTGGCCGGCAGGGTGTCCACGGCGCTGTCGGTGGTGACCGAGCTCAACTTTCCGCTCAGCGGCACCATGCCCGCCGCCAGCACCAGCCATAGGCCAATCACCAACCAGGGCACCCACCGGCCCGCCAACCGACCGGCCGGCGCTCTCCCGGACGGCGCTGAGTTGACTGCCATCACTAGCCTCCTACATACGGATTGCATCGCTTGTCTGGATGCCGACTTCCTACGGAGCGAACCTGAGACGACTGTTAATGCGCTGCTCAGGCCGGTTGGCTGAACCATGTGCCCGGCACACGCACCAGCGTGGTGGCACCGAAGTCCCGCCCGGTGGGCCATGCCCCGGCGACAAGGCCGTCGGGTCGAATGAGCAACGCGTCGACGTCCTGCCGGTCCGTGCGGGCGGTGACGGCGTGGACCCGTGCGGTCCACGCGGCCGCGGCATCACGGGCCTTGGCACGGCCGGCAAGGTCGAGCAGGAGCCCACGACGCTCACGCAGCATGTCCGCCGACCCCTGGGTCCGCAAGCACGTCGGCGACCACGTCCTGCTGGCCTCCATCAGCGGCAACACCGACGGCCGGGTCCTGGTCGAGACCGGGCTCGGCCTGGCCGACGTCCGCGACCCGATCGGCACGCTGGGCTCGGCGCGCTCGGCGCCGAATGGTTCGGGATGGCGCAGCCCGCGCTCGCCGAGCAGGAGACGGCCGTACGGCAGGTCACCCGGTTCGGGTATGTGCCGTCCGACGTCCGCCACATCCTCGTGACCCACCGGGATGTCGACCACTGCGGCGGCCTTCCCGACTTCCCCGAGGGCCATGTCCATGTGATCGCCGCCGAACTCCACGTGGCGCACGCGGAGTCGCCCAGTTTCCGCCACCGCGCGGCTCACTGGGCACACGAACCCCGCCGGGTCACCATGAAGGATGGTTGGGCTTCACTGCCGTACAACCGAAAGGACTGCCACCGCAGTTCAAACTGGCCCCCTGGGCGGTCACACCCGCAGGCCACACCGCCATCGCCGTGCACACCGGCGACCGATGGCTCCTTAACTGCGGCGACGCCTACTACTACCACCGCGAAGTCGAGGACGCGAAGGAACCGCACCCACTGACAGACCTCGTCCAGACAGGCGCCGAGGTCCATCGCGATCTGCGCCTGGCCACCCAGGCCCGACCCCTGAACTGCTCCGCGGTCACGGCGACCAGGTCGAGACCTTCTGCGCCCACGACCCGTGAGAGCTCGCCCGCTGCCAGGGCGCCGAGAGGGCTTCCGATCCCGATCGTTCCGTCTGGCGTCCGCCGGACTTCGGTGTGAGGACGATGTCGGGCAGGGACGGAGCGGGGAAGAAGGTGACGTCGTCGCCAAGAAAGGTACTACCAGTGCTGATCTTGGCGGTCAGTTCACTCGTCTTGAGCGGTGACCCGACGAAGAGCGCCTCCAGGAGACCATCACAGGCGCTGGCGTCGGCCGAGACGCACTCCTTCGGCGAGCGCGTGCGTGCGCCGACCGGCCGTCGATGCGCAGTTCGCTGCGCTTCCTCGACTCCATGATGTAGCTGTGCTGCACTTCCGTGGCAGCCGACGACGTATCGGACGGACGGTATGTGATTCTCCCGTACTGGACCTGGACGGTGGCCCGGTCGCACAGAGGGCCGCCCAGTCCGGACGTCGACTTCCCGAACAGGACCTCTCCTCGGGATTTGGCCACGAGAGTACGTGAGGCGGCAAAGGCGAGTGACGGTCGGGCCGGACTCCGGTGCAGAGGCGGACGCGGATGCAGAGGGAGCGGCCGGGTCGCCCTCACCCGAGCAGCCGGCGATGGCGAGGGCCGCCGCGGCAAGCTCGGCCGCACGGTGAGGCCGACGCGTGGGAATGGGATCCGTCTTGTGTGCCGTAGTCATTCGGCCGACTCTCCCCGCCCGGTCCAACATCCCGATGTTCAGGGCGGGTTGCCCTCCGGCCACTATGGACAACACACATCCCAACCCAAATGCCCCTACGCCCCCTCCCCTGGCTCGGCGGCAGGCTGCCACAGTTCGATCCGATGACCCTCGGGATCGGTGACCCACCCGAACCGTCCGACACCGTCCATGTCCTGAGTCTCCGCAGCCACATCCGCTCCCTTGGCGCGCAGCTGCGCGAGCATCGCATCCAGGTCGCGGACCCGGAAGTTGAGCATGGACTGCTGAGCGCGGGTCCCGAAGTAGTCGGTCTCGGAGTCGAACGCCGCGAACACCGTCGGCCCGGCTTCCGGATGCCACAGCCCGTGCTCGTCGGTGTCCAGGCCCAGACAGTCGCGGTACCACGCACTCAGGGCCGCCGGGTCGGCGGCGCGCCTGAAGTATCCGCCGATTCCAAGTACACGTTCCATGCGGCCATGGTGGCAGGACCGGCATCGAGCGGACCGGTGCGACGCGCTCGCCCGGTCACCGGTGCTCGCCGGGTCGGGTAATATTGATCACGAGCTGGCCGCCGCAACTCGGGGTGGTTGTTCACGCGTTGGTGGTCCAAGGAAAGACGCCCCACTTCCCGTGGGGAAATGCAGGTGCAAGGCCTGCCCAGCGCTCCGATGGGGGCCTGTCCGCACAGCCGGACAGGCCCCTACGTGTTTTCTCGGCTCACCCCAACCGTGGCGTGACAGCTCTGTCGCAGAGTCGTGGGTTCTGGCACAGATCTTGGTAGCTGTCGCCGAGTGTCACCGGGGCAGCACGAGTTGGGTCAGCCCGGTCGGGGACAGACGCTCGCATCCCTCATGCTGTTCGCACGGAAGTACATCTTGGCGAGACCTTCGGCGGGGATCCACGACAGCTACTGCCGGACAGGCACATGCACCGGATCCGTTCGTCGTTCACACCCTGCCTCAAAGACGATGCGGGGCATCCGGGGGTATGCGCTAACGTCCCTCCAGCGCACTTGATCAACGGGGGGCCGCCGTGCAGCAACCGAACTGGTGGAGCCAGACACCACGCCAGATCCAGCTCTTCACCTACGTTCTCGTCCCCGTCGGCATCACTCTCTTCGCCCTCGGCCTGGTGCTTGATTACACGGGCTGGTGGGACGGGCACGAATTCCTCCTCAATGTCGTCTCCAGCCTCACCGGTCTGTGCTTCGGCGGCCCCACCGCCGTCCTCCTGTTCAACCACCTCGCCCACACTCAGAACGAGGCTCGCCAGAACGCCCAGACCCGTCAGCGCGCCGCCGAGGAAGTCGCCGTTTTCGAGCAGGCCCTGCTGTCCCCCTTCACCTCGCCCACCCTCGCCGATCTGACCGTCGACGCAACCGAACTCCTCGACAAGGCCAACGCCATCCACCTCCTGCGCCCGGATGACGCACGCGACCAGGCCGTCGCGGACTTCATGGATTCCCTCCGAACACTGTTGGTGCCAGCCTCCGGCCGACCCCTCACTACGCTCCGCTCCCTGAGCCGCTTCAGCGACGAACTCGCCATGGCCAAAAGGTGGCGGGCGCAGATCGTGAACAGTTGGTCCACTCTTCATGACCAGGTACGCCGCGGTCTGCCGACCGGCGATTGGATCGCCACGGGGCCGGACAGCGCAGGCCACATAGCCGTCGACCAGCTCCTGAAGCCGGGCCGAAACCCCTGGTTGATCCGCCAGGGCGATGGCCATGCCGACATGAGGTACTTCCTGCAGGACCTCACCGGACTGTGCGAAGCCGCGACGGCCCTGAAGACCGCCTTCCAATGAACATGGACGCGTCACCGGACGAAATTCGTGACCGGACCATCGAGCCGCCGTCTCACCAGAGATCCCAGGCGATCCGATCCTGGTCGCAGCACGCCTCCTGCTGTCTCATCCGATCCGGTCTGTCCGCGCCGTTTCGTGGACGCGCCGGGGTTTCGGCAGCCCAGGACAGGTCGTAATCACCAGGGGACGACGCCGTCGTCCTCGAAGAACGAACCGCTCGGGCCGCCGTCGGGCAGTGTGGCGAGCCGGATCGCTGTGGCGGCGCCCTGTTCGGGGGTGCGAGGTCCGTGGAAGCCTGTGAAATCGGTGGCTACCAGGCCCGGGCAGGCGGCATTGATCAGGATGTTCGTGCCGGTGAACTGCCGGGCGTACTGGACGGTGAGGGCGTTGAGGAACGACTTCGACGGCGCGTAGGCCGCCATGATCGGGCCGATGTCGGTGTCGGGGTCCGCCTGCCGGGCCAGGGAACCGACGCTGCTGGAGACGTTGACGATGCGTGGCGAGGCCGAGCGGCGCAGCAGCGGCAGCATCGCGTTGGTGACCCGGACGACACCCAGGACGTTGGTGTCCACGACCGTGCGCAGCACCTCCAGGTCGAGCGCGGTCGGGTCCTGTTCCCACCCCGGGCTCATCTCGCCCGAGATGCCGGCGTTGTTGACCAGGGCGTCCAGGCGCCCGGCGAGCCGTTCGACGAGCTCCGCGGCATCGGTGACGCTTTGGTCGTCGGTCACGTCAAGCGGTACCCCGAACACGTCCACGCCCAGGGCGCGCAGTTTCCCTACGGCGGTTTCGCGTCGGGTCTCGTCGCGGGCTCCAACACCCACGCGGTAGCCGAGGCTGCCCAGTCCGGCCGCGATCTCGTACCCGATGCCCTTGTTCGCGCCGGTCACCAGCGCGATCTTCGTTTCGCTCATGCCGATGATGGTGGCCCTGACACGAGTGGCGCGGCCAACACCGATCCGGTGCCCTGTCATACCCGTCGGGTATCACCGCGTATGCTGCGGCCGTGGACACCCTCGAAACCCGCGAGTTGAGGTACTTCGTCGCCGTCGCCGAGGAACTGCACTTCGGACGTGCTGCCGAGCGCCTGGGCATGGCCCAACCGCCGCTGTCGCGGGCAATCCAGCAGCTCGAACGCCGCCTCGGGACCTGCCTACTTCAGCGCAACCGCCGTGGAGTGCGCCTGACCGGTGCCGGAGAGGTACTGCTCGTCGAGGGCCGGGCCGCCCTCGACGCCACCCTCGCCGCCGCCCGCCGAACCCGGCGCGCCGGCGGCGACAGCCCCGACGGCCCCCGCAAGCAACTGGTCCTCGCGGTCAAGGCCGCCGCCTCCCACGAACTGCTGCGCAACCTCCTCGACGCCTACGCGGCCCAGCCCGACAGCGCCGAGATCGAAGTCCTGCCGTGCGGCCTGTGCGAGCAAGAAGAGCTGCTGCGCGACGGACGTGCCGACGTTGCCCTCATGCACACACCGTGGAACTCCCTCGCCGGCTTCGACAGCGAGGCACTCACAGCCGAGGGGCAGGTCGCCGTTCTCCCCGCCGGGCACCCCCTCACCACCCGCGAAACCCTGTCCCTGGCCGACGTCAGAGACATCCCCGACCTGCCACTCGCCCGCTGGCCCACCCGCGGCGTCTACGCGCCCGGTCCCGGACCCGAGATCCACAACACCACGCAACTGGCCCAGCTGATCGCCCTCGGACGCACCGTGGCCATCGTCCCCGACTCCGCCCGCTCCTGGCTATGGACCGAGCACACGGCCATCCCCCTGACCGACGCACCCACCGTCGTCACCCACATCGTCTGGCCCGCCCACAGCCACTCCCCTACTCTGGCCCGCCTGGTCCACACCGCCACACAGCTATGACCAAAGGAAACCGATCATCCAGCCAACAGTGCGCCAGCCGATAGCAACAGCCCCACCACGGGACCTACCAGGGACCTGAGCTTGACTCTGTCGGGGATCTTGTAGCCACCGAGGTCAACTACCCAGGGTTCGCCAGGACTTCGGGCAAGGGATCACGCGCTGGTCGAGGTAGTTCTGGAAAGCAGTCGGTCGGCGGGGCGTGGGGACTTCCTCGGCCGGTGACAGTCCGCTGAGGCGCTCGATGTTGACGGCGATGGCCGTCAGGACGTGCTGGACGTGAGCCTTTCCCTGTCCTCGGTAGCGGCAGCGCCGCATGCCGTGTCCGTGGGCGAACTCGTTGACCGTGCCCTCCACTCCGGAGCGGACCGCGTACCCTGAGGCCAGTTCCGGCGTGCCCGGAAACAATCACTCCGAGTCAGGCATGATGCCCCCTCAACACCATTTCCAGGGGGGAACATGCGCTCCAAGCACCTTGCGGCCCTAGCTTTCGCCGCTCTCGCCCTCACCGCCTGCCGCAGCAGAAGCGACGAGGAGCGAGCCGACCCGAGCAAACTCGACGACGCGGCTTCGCTCGCCTGCGACGACTTCGCGAACAGCTACAAGGCCGCCCACACCACCGACGCCCGCGTCGACCTCGCCAACAAGGTCAACGAGTGGGCCCAGTCCAGCAAAACCAAAGGCATCGCCGAGGGAGCCACCATCCTCACTCGCGGTTCCGACGGCGGCGAAAACGCCTGGCAACTGGCAACCTATACGTTCGCGCAGTCGTGCCTGGACGCCGGCTGGAAAGCCTGACCGACCCTCACTGATCGACGAAATCCTGCTCGTTGAACTGGACGCGACCAGGAAGCAGCGCCACACCGCCACCCCGGAGCTACCGCAGCCTGATCGACGAGCACTCCTCGTCCAAGGCATTGCGTTGACCACTTGAACCCGCACCGATGAGAGGGCGCAAGCGTCCTGCGGGCAACCGCGCGGTCAGGCCAGGGACTGAGAGTCCGGTGTTCATACCTTCCTCGCGACCACCATGTAGTTCTCGGCCTCAAGATCGAACGTGCTCAGTTCCGTCTGGAGTCCGACCCGGTGCAGTTCGACTTCGAGTTCCTCGTACCGGTAGGGCCAGCAGGACAGCAGTTCCGAGCGGACAAGAACCAACCCGGTCGCATCAACTTGCGCGATCGCAATCTCGATGTGGTGCTCCTCCTCCCAATGCGGCGCGATCTCCCAGCGGTAGACCACGACGGCATCGCGACCGTTCCGGCGCACGAGTCGGTCACTGATCTCCAGCCGGGAACCTCTGGCCCTCACGCGTTCCCAGGTGCGGGATGTGAGTACCAGACGCCCGCCGGGGCGCAGAATCCGTGACATCGACTCCAGAGCAGCACCCCTGCCTTTCGCACCCGTGGCATGGTGAAGCGAGTTGCCAACGCAGAACACCATGTCGAACGTGTTGTCCTGGAAATGGTCGGGCAACTCTTCCCAGTTCGCCCGTACGGCCCGGACGGATGCCCCGAACTCCTCAGACAACTCTGCAGTCCGGCGAACCATCGCCTCGCTGGCGTCAGTTGCGAAAACCTGCATGCCACGACCAGCGAGGCCAACCGCCAACTGCCCGGTTCCGCACGAACAGTCGAGGACGTGAGCGTTCGACGGCAGGAGATTGAGGACGTCGTCGAACGACGCGGCGAACTCGGCTGGAGCCAACTTTGCATCAGAGATGAGCCATTCGTACACCTCGGCAAGCTCGCCATAACCCGTCACAACTACTACCTCCGTCACACGGCAGACTCACGGCAGGACGTCAGTCCATCAGCGGAGCAAGCCGGGCACCAATGCTTTTCGCACGGATGGCTCTGACTGCGTTTGCGGGTTGTCAGTTGTGCAGGGCCTGCAAATGCGGTCAGGACGAGGCCTGTCCCTTCGACCTCGGTCCAGACAAAGCCCGTCGGGCCCCTGATCATTGCCCGGCGGGCGCGGGGTGTGCGACGCCGTGGGTGGGGCGCCCCGGTACGGGCCGCCCCACCGCGAGGTCGATCAGTGCACGGAGTCGGTGGCGGCGACGATGGCGCGATTGACTGCTTCCGGGCTGATCGAGGGAACATCGTGTCCCGAGCGGGTGTAGATGAGGTGGGCGCCCACCCGGTTGGCCTCGAACGTCTGGGCGGCCGTCGGTACAGCGTGGTCCTCGGTCGCGATGACCGCCCACTTCGGCGTCTTGGCCGGCGGATTCACCGTGGCCTTGTCGGTGAAGGCCGAGAGGGCGACCGGCTCCTGAGTCACCGAAGCGACACGGATGTCCGACTTCGACAGCCCGTTGCCGTACACGGTCCCGTACTTGTCGGCCTTGAGGTACACGTCGGTGTCACCTCCTGGCAGGGGAACGGTGCGGAAGTTCTCCGAGACAAGCTGCGACCCGGGGAACTGTCCGATCAGAGAGCCGGCGGTCTCTCCCGCCTTGGGGATGAGAGCCGCCACGTACACGAGGGCCTTTACCTTCGACGTCTTTGCGGCGACCTGGCTGACGATTTCTCCCGCGTAGGAGTGGCCGACCAACACCACGGGACCCTTGATGGTCTTGAGCTGAGCCTCGACATAAGCGCTGTCGAAGGCCAGGCCGCGCAGCGGGGTGTCGACCGCATAGACCGGGTAGCCGTGCCGTCGCAGGTAGCCGATCTCGCTGTTCCAGCTGGAGGAGTCGGCGAACGCCCCGTGGACCAGGACCACCGTCGGCTTCGCACGGTGTCCCGTCTGCGAGGCGACGGCGTGCTCGTTCGTCTTGGTCGTGACGGCGCTCGCGTTCGTCACGACCAGCGACGCTATGGCCGCGCCACTCACGAGCCCGACAGTCGCCAGGCCTTTGATTCGAGCGGTGGACTTCATGGTGTTGTTCCCCTCGGGTTGTTCAGTCGAATCGGTGTGGGAAGCGGAGCGGCCCGCATGGACCAGAAATACGTATGTGTTGCGGTCTGCTGCGCTTCCCGAAATCGACTGTGGCGGACGGATCTTCGGTCCGCCAATGCCGATCCTGCTTCCCTCCATGCCGATCCCGTATGAGCCGGTCGGCACCGTCAGTGGCCGACACACTGTGCCGTCATGCCGGTTCGGCATGACGGCAAGGACAATCGGCATTGGCGTGACGAGTCGTGGGCCGCGATGCTCGGCAGAGGACGGAACTCGGCTCAGCGGCGCCGGTGCCGTCCTGTAACTGTCTTCTGTCTGGCAGAAGGCCCGCACACCAGGAGGGTTTTGTCCTGTGCCGAGCACTCAATGGCGCGAAGTGTTTCTGTCCGACGAGAGCACCCAGCATGCGGAACAGGCGCATGTTTTCAGTGAACTACAACGTAAGCGTCTGAAAAAGCACGGCCACGGGAGAGCCCTGCACCGCAATCAAGTGGCAGCTCTGAAGGCCGTCCTCGTGGTGGAAGAAGGCCTTCCTGATTATGCGAGGCAGGGAATTTTTTCCGCTCCCGCTGTTTTTGAGGCGCATGTTCGGCTGTCCAACGGAAACTTCTCCGCCGACCGGGCTCCTGACATCCGCGGGTTCGCGATCAAGGTGCTCGGAGCCTCGACGCCGTCGTCCGCCCATGTCGAGCAGAACTTCACGCTGGTCAGTCAGGAGACCTTGAAGGTCAGCGGCAGCGCGGACGTCGTCGGAATCGTCGCTCTCTCCACGAGCGCGCCCGTTGCTGCGCTTCGCAAGGCAGCAACAAATCCCCAGCTCACACGCAGCGCGGTTGCGAACTTGCGGGACATGGTCAAGCCGTTCAGCGGATTCGCCACGCATGACTTCTTCAGCATCATGCCTGTCACGTTCGGCGATTACGCGGCCCGGTTGAAGCTGTGCGCCGCCTCGGCGGCGATCAACAAAGAAGCGCGCAAGGATCTGGCCGCCGACATCTATACACGACTCGCCGACGACGACCTGGAGTTCCTTTTCCAGGCCCAGTTCTTCGAGGACGAGAGTCGTACGCCGATCGAGGACTCCACGGTCCGCTGGGATGCGCCTTGGCTCACCGTGGGGCGACTGCGTGTGCCTCGGCAGGCGCCGGACGGGGCATTGGCCGAGACCGTCGAGAAGAGCAGCTTCAACCCCTGGATCGCGGCAACGGAGCATCGGCCTCTCGGAGAGTTGATGCGTGCTCGCCAGGCAGCCTATGCGCTCAGCCGGCGCAACCGCGAAGGTGCTCCCTGACAGGCAGAACGGACGCGGCCGCCGGGGCGGGTCCACGCCTTGCCGAGGGTGCAACTCTCCTGACGGGCAAGGCTGTTGCGGCGGCGCTTCAGCCGGACCTCGGCCGCCGCCGTTTCGGCATATGCCGACGCGGGCGTGGCTACGATGAGCCCCATGGACCTCGACCTGCGCCGGGTGCGCTACTTCGTGGCCGTGGCCGAGGAGTGCAGCTTCGTGCGAGCGGCAAGCCGTCTCTACATGACCCAGCCGGCGCTCAGCCGTCAGATCCGGGCGTTGGAGGAGGATCTGGGCGTGGTCCTCTTCCTGCGGGACCGGCAGGGCACTGTGCTGACGCGGGCGGGACACCAGTTGCTGGAGGACGCCCGGCCGATGCTGGCGATGTCGCAGGGTGTGCAGCAGCGGGTGCGGATGGCGAACCGGGAGGTGAACCGCTTCGCCATCGGGTTCATGCCGGGCATCGTCGTCACCCCCATCGTGCGGGAGTTCGCCGCGATGGCGCCGCAACTCGACATCGAGGTCGTGCACACGTCGATCACCGACCAGGTCGACTTCCTGATCGATGGCCGGGTCGACATCTGCTACGTCCGACTACCGCTGCCGGAGGGCATGTTCGAGGTGATCCCGCTCTTCCCGGAGCCCCGTGTGGTGGCGCTGCCGAGTGGGCATCCGTTCGCAGAGCTCAAGGCGGTGCATGTCGAGGACCTGCGGGACATGGTCCTGTTGCAGGACCCGCAGGACGTACCGGAATGGCGCGGCCGTCTGCCCCGTCAACCCCTCGCACCGCAGATGGACGCCGGGCGGTTTCCGGTGACCATCGAGGAGAGCCTGGAAGGTGTCGCTTCCGGGGCCGGCTGTTTTGTCATGCCGGCCGGTATGGCCGGCTTCTATCGCCGTGACGATGTCGCCTACCTGACGCTGGAGGGCGTCGCGCCGCGCATGGTCGCCCTGGCCTACAGCAAGCACCGGACCATGCCCGAGCTGAACCAGTTCGCCGAACTCTCCTGCCGCATGCTCGGCCCGGGCCCGGACTGACATCCGGCGCCGACTGCCCGGCGAGTGCATGAGGCAGGTCTGCCGGAGGAAGCCCGCGAGGTTCCAGTAGTCGCGGTTCCCGGTGGTGAGGGTCACGCCGGAGCACGCGAACTTCTTGCTCCCCCGCCCTGGAAGAGGCCGCCGAAGGCAGTGTCGACGACCTCGATGACGTCGCTCATCATGTCGACGGCTGCCTGTGAGTCGTGGCTGTTGCAGGCATCGACATACCTCGTCACCCAGGCGGGCGAAGTTCGACCAGTACCACGGGCCCCTGATCGTTCCCGGGCTCAGGGCCGTGTTGCGTGAGGTTGGCCCGCGACCTCTTCAGGTTCGGCCAGACGCCCGCCACGGGGTCGGGTTCGGGGGCATACGGCGGCAGCTGGTGGACGGTCAGCCATGATCGGGCGGCGATCAGCTCACGCATGGTGCGACTGACGGGCGTAGTCGGTCTCGGTGAAGCCCTTGCGACGGCCCTTGGCGGGACCGTTTCTCGGCCGTCAAACCGCCGCCACCGGGGATACCTCATCCTCCCGGCATAGCGCAGCCCACGCCATCCGTCACGACCCGATGTAACCCGCACCTTCAAAGATCTCTAAGGGTGAAGTCGCCAGATCAGAGCCGTGATCAATTGAATCGCCACGGCCGCGCCACCCATAGCCGGATTTCGCCAGGGAGACGCTAGTGCCCCCAGCCCTGATGATGGACTGCGAACCCCTCTGGTTTCGGCAGAGGCCGCACAGCAGAGTGGCCGGGGTTCTGGTTGCCTCCAGAACCCCGGCCATGTGCGGGCGTTGAGACGGGGCCGGCCGATCACGTTCCGGTCGGGCCCGTTTCACGCGGGCTCGACTTTCCGTCCGGGCGCCTCATCCGACCGTGCTTATCGCGCGATCTGTCCCACACATCCTGCAACCGCGGAGACCGCACCGAGCGCGGCAATGATCACCTGAGCTCGGACGGACGGGGCGAGCCGTTTCCGCTGGCCCGACCGCTTCTTCCGGTTGTGCATCTTCACCCCCTCTCTGAAGACGGGGCGCGCCCAGAATGTGCACTGGGCGTCCGGGTCTATCTGACCCCAGGCCCTGGGGAGCAGACCATCTGGCGCACCCTGGCGAACCGTGGCGAATAGTCACCCAGGAACAACGAGCTTGGCCTGTCCCCGCAAAGAGCAGATCTCGACGCCGTCTTGGTCCTCTGGCTCGTCGTCGGCTACCGCATCACCTCACAAGTGCAGCCGGGACAGGCACCTCGTACCGGCGCACGGGCTGTCCGGTGGCCCGGTCCAGGGTTGCCTGCCTGCTCGCCGTGGCGAGCAGGATGGCGCGGCGCATGGTTCCCCCCGGGCTGATCGGTGTACGGATCGGCATCATGCGAATGCGTGCGCATCGAGTGAAGGCGGCGTCTCCGAGTTGTGAACTCTGATGCCGGGCCCCCGGCGTGCGGACGCTAGCCGGGCCAGGAAGCGGTGCGCCGTCAGCAGCTCTCGTCGTCTTTCACCGCGTACAACGTCACCGGCGTGTCCGTCGCGTACGTGCCGGCCTCCGGGTCCTGGCTGCACACGGTCCAGTTCCGGTCGTAGATCTGGAGGCGGCCCTGGCCGCTGGCGTCCTGATCGTCGAGGACGTAGAACCCGGCGGCCTGTGCTTCGTCCTGGGCGGCCTGGAGGTCCAAGCCGACAAGGTCGGGCAATGTCGCGCTCTCCGCCTCGTCCTCAGCCGCTGGGGCGGACGTGTCGGTTGCCGCAGTGTCGACGTCCCCCGTCGCACTGCTGCCGGTGTCCTGGGCGCTGCTCTCTGGCGTGCGGGGACTGGGGTCGTCGCCGCTGTCGCAGGCCGTGAGCGTGAGCAGTGCTGCGACAGCGAGTGCTGCCGCGGTGGTGCGCGTGCGCATGTGGTCCCCACCGGTGGTGCGTGATCTGAGGGAGCATCATGCGATGTACGGAGCAGACAAGGACACAGAGTCATGTTGCTGTAACACGAACGGGTGTCGAGCACTGTCGGAACCTGGCCATCACTCGAGTCATCGGACTCCCAACTGGGCCCGGCTAGGGACGTAGCCCGCAGTAGTGCCACTCCGCGTCGTGCGGCGCAGCCCCGAACATGTGCAGCACATAATGGGCGCCTTCGATCTCCAGCGCTCCCTGCGGCCGGCCGAAGCTCGCCAGCCCACGGGTTCTCGCAAGGCGCGTACCTCACCCCCCGGCTCCACGGCTGGTCGTTCACCGCGTCACCCACCGCGTGGGGCAGGCCCCTACGTCCCCCCACGCGGACCACAGCGTCGCCGAGTTCGCACTGGACTTTCTCACCCGCCTCCCTCCCGGCCCCGCGGACGCGTGCTGAGACCACCACATACCATGGGGCGAATCGGCGTCCACCTGCGCTTTCTCCGTCAGCGGGGCTGTCTCGCTCTGCCCCACGCAGGGAGTGCCGAACCGAACGTGCGTACCTGAGGGGGGAACGTGCCCGACACACCGCAAAGGACGGTGCCGCCGCGGCCGACGCAGATCTCGTCGTGGCAGCAGGCCGAACTCAACGCGGCCCGCTGGATGCGGCACTGGGGGTACACCGATGCCACCGCGAGCCCTGGAGGCCCGGACTCGGGTATCGATGTCCGGGCCGGGCGCGCCCTCGGACAGGTCAAGTACCAGGCCGCCCAGGTCGGGCGACCGGAACTGCAACGCTTCGTCGGTGCGCGCCCCAACGGGTCGACCGCGCAGCTGATCTTCTTCACCGGCAGCGAATACACGACCACCGCCGCGGCCTACGCCAGGGAGCGGGACATCGCGCTCTTCACGTACCGCCTGGACGGCACGATGACTCCGGTCAACGACACCGCTCGGCGTATCCACCGAGCCGCTCCCTCCCCCGCTCCCGCCCCCGCCACGGTCCGCAGCCCCGAAACGCATGGGGCACCCACGTTCTGGCGGCGGAACTGGGGTGTGGTCGTGGGCGTTTCCCTGCTCATGGCTCCGCTGGGGTCGATCGGGGACGACAGGACCTACACCGGGCCGCTCGCCCTGGACATCGTGAAATTCATCGGCATCCTTGTCGGATGCTGGTCGGTCGGCGCACTTCTGCTGGCCGCGCGGTTCGGGCGCCGGCTCTCCCTTCGGACCAGGCCCTTCCGGGTGGCCCTCGTACCCCGGCCGGGGACGGACCCGTCAGTTGCTGCGGCGCGGGCACATGTGCCGCGCCCCGCGCGCGACGGGGACGCGGCAGCCTCCGGGTCCTCGCGGGAGGACCAGGTCGCCGAGGCCGCGCGGCTGCTCCGCTCCGGCAGCAAGCCGCATCACGTCGACCGGATCCTCAAGGACCGCGGTGTCGGATTCCTGGACCGAGGCCACATCCTCAACGAGGCAAAGAAGCGCAACAAGCGTTCCTGAGGACCGGTCCACACACAGCGTCCACCCGTGGGTTTGCTCGATTGCATCGTCGGAGGGTTGGTGCCGCAGTACGCCTTCTCCTGGCGCGACTATCGTCCTCCTCTGGGACAACTGTGAGACTCAGGGTGCGCTGTCCGGGGCCAGGGTCTGACCCGTGGGACAACTGGCCCAGGCTGCCTTGTTCAGGATCTGTCGGCCCGTGGTTCCGGGCGGTACTTGCTGTCGTCGGACCGGTGATCGTGTCCCGATCGGGGCCTTGCCGCACAAGGCACCGTCACAGTTCTGACCGGTCACCGGTGCGACGTCGGCCACAGCCCCGTGCCGATCGAGGAGCCGCGTGACCATCACCAGCATGCCCCAGCCGACTCTGCCCGCGCAGTCTGAAGAAGCGCTGGCCGAGGACGTGATTCTGGGCGTGGACACTCACAAGGACGTGCATGTCGCCGCGGTAGTCACGGTGCTCGGGGCGTTCCTGGCCCCACCAGGAGTTCCCGGTCACCGCCACCGGATACCGCCAACTTCTCTCCTGGGCTCGCTCGTTCGGGGTTCTCCGGCGAGCAGGAGTGGAGTGCATTGGCTCCTACGGAGCGGCACTGACACGCTTCTTGAGCCGGGAGAACATCCAGGTCATCGAGGTCAATCAGCCAGACCGCGCCCTGCGCCGCAAGCGCGGCAAGACCGACGCCGTCGATGCGGAGGCCGCAGCCCGCGCGGTGCTGTCCGGACGTGCCGACGTCACACCCAAGACCGGCCAGGGGCCAGCCGCCGACATGCGTGTGCTCAGGCTGGCGAAGGAGTCGGCCGTCAAGGCCCGCACACAGGCGAAGAACCAGCTCAAGGCCGTACTGCTCTGCATCGATCCCGAGCTGCGTGAGGCGCTGTCCAACCTCACCAACACGGCCCTGATCGCCACGTGCGCCGACCTTCCCGATGCCGACGACGCAGCCGTCTTCACACTGCGGCTGCTGGCCCGGCGCATCCAGCAGCTGACGGTCGAGGTGAAGGAACTCGCCCGGCGGGTCACCAAGGCCGTGCGTCGCTGTCGGCCGCAGCTTCTGGACATCGTCGGCGTAGGGCCCGACAGCGCCGCTGCCCTGTTGATCGCCGCTGGCGACAATCCCGAACGACTGGCCAGCGAGGCGTCGTTCGCGGCTCTGTGTGGCGTCAGCCCTGTCGAGCAGTCGTCTGGAAAGACCCAGCGTCGCAGGCTAAACCGTGGTGGAAACCGGCAAGCCAACGCCGCCCTCTACCGCATCGTCGTGACCCGCCTCCGCCGTGACGCTCGAACACGTATCTACCTCGAACGACGCACAAAACAGGGCATGTCGAAACGCGAAATAATCCGCTGTCTCAAACGCTACGTTGCCCGAGAGATCTACAGCCACATTCAGCCGGCCCGAGCCTTCGCCGCCCCGCCTGCTGCCGCTTGACGCAACATAGGGGCATCCTCAACGTCCACAAGGCCGGTCGACCTGCAAAAATTCGCGGAGGCCCGGGACTGGCTGACCATCTACTATCTGCCGCCCTACGTACCCGGCCTCAACCCAGTCGAGGCGTTTTGGCCCCTCCTGCGACGCGGCTGGCTCTCCAACGTCGCCTCCAGTACCCCCCGAACACCTCGTCCAGCACATCCGGCGCGCCTACGGCACATCCAGTACCGCAGCGAACTCATAGACGGCTGCCCAGCCGAGACCGGCCTGACAATCAGACCCACCTGAGCAATCCGGCCACATCACGAGTTCAACCTCAATAATGCAGAGCGGCGACCGCGAGTGCCTCGGCCAGGGTCACGGGCGGGCGGCCGATCAGGCGGCGCAAGTCGCCAGAGTCGGTGTACATCTCGCCGCGGTTCATGCCGCGGTCAGCGTCAGCGAGGACCTCCGCCAGCTCGGCGGGTAGGCCCGCGGCGGCCAGTGCCTGGGCGAATTCGGCCACCGGGAGGTCAGCGTAGGAAACATGCTTTCCGGCCGCAGCGGAGATCGCGGCGGCGAGCTCAGTCAGGGTGAAGGATTCGTCGCCGCCGAGCTCGTACACGGCGCCGGTGTGGCCGTCGGCGGTGAGGACGACCGCTGCGGCCTCGGCGTAGTCGGCGCGGGACGCGGCGCTGATCCGCCCCTCACCTGCGGCGCCGACGACGGCGCCGTTCTGCAGGATCTGCGGCAGTTGTCCGGTGTAGTTCTCCAGGTACCAGCCGTTGCGCAGCAGCACGCTGGGGATTCCGCGGTCCCGCAGATACGCCTCGGTCTCGCCGTGCGTGGCACCGATGACGGTGGTGGCCGTGTCCGCGTGCGTCGTGCTCGTGTACACCACCAGCGACACCCCTGCGGCCGCTGCGGCGTCGATGACGCGGCGGTGGTTGGCGACCCGCTCGCCCACAGGGACCGAGGCCGAAATCAGCAGCAGCCTGTCCGCCCCCGTGAATGCCTCGGCCAGACCCTCCGTGTCCGCGAAGTCGGCGCGGCGTACCGTGATGCCCCGGTCGGCCAGGTCCTTGATCCTGGTGATGTCCCGGCCGGTCGCGATGATGTCCGCGGCCGGGATCCCGCGCCGCAGCAGTGCCTCGACGGTGAGCCTGCCCAGCTGGCCGGTGGCTCCGGTGACGACGATCGACATGATGATCATTCCTTCCTTCCCGCGCGTGCCTCGCACGCCTTCCGCGGTCCGTCCGCGGCGGGATGGAACACAGAATGACCTGGACACTCTCTGATGGGGAGTAGCCACTTCTTGGTAGGGTACTTACCGGAATGAAAGCTTTGAGGTGAGCCGTATGGCTGCTGTCGAGAACGTGACCGGGCCCGTACCGTCATTCGATCCGTACGAGCGCGGCTGCCCGTCGCGGGACCTGCTTGACCAGATCGGCAGCAAGTGGGCTGTCCTCGTGCTGGGTGAACTCGGCCGGAACGGGACCTCCCGGTTCGGCCGGCTTCGGCTGGCGCTGGCGGGCGTGAGCGAGAAGATGCTCACCCAGACGCTGCGCACCCTCGAACGCGACGGGCTGGTCAGCCGAACCGTCTACCCAGCGGTGCCGCCGCACGTGGAGTATGAGCTGACCGCGCTCGGCCAGACACTGCGGGAACCGTTGAAGGCGCTCACGGAGTGGTCCGTGCTGCACATCGAAGAAGTCATCACCGCCCGCGAAGAGTACGACGACCGCACTGAGCGCACCAGGTAATCGGCGGCGCGGCGGTCTGGTCATAGACGGCGGCCTCGCCGAGACCGGCCCGACAATCAGACTCACCGAAGCCACCCGGCGACATCACGAGTTCGATCTCAGTAACAGCTCTTCCGCTGTCTTAGGTCGACGGCACAGCCGCTCAGTCTCACGAACGTGGTACTTCCTCGTGGTGTCTGCCACCGGGTGTTCTTCAACCGTGGACTCACACGCTCCAAGCGGGGGCTCAGATCGGGTGGTCGTCGCTGTGGCGGCCGAGGCTGCGGCCGAAGCGTTCGGAGATGGCCGGCATCAGGCTCCGGCCTTCGCCGGGCCGGTCCAGGCCGAAGACGTAGCCGGGGAAGTCGAGCTCCTTCTGCACTTCCCAGATCCCGTTGTGGTCCTCCGGCGGGAGGATGCGCGCTGGGTCGCCGACGGCGACCCAGCCGATCGGCACCGTTGCGTCGGCGGGCAGGATCGTGCGCAGGTGCACGATGCCGTTGATCCGTACCTCGGAGCGGGTTCCGATCCGTGCTCCGTTGAAGACACGGCTGCCGGTGGCCAGGAAGACCTCGTCCTCGACCCGGCAGCCGGTCAGGTAGGAGGTGGGGCCCACCAGGACCTGTCGCCCCAGGGCCAGCGGATCCCGTCGGGTGCCCCGCAGGACCGCGTTCTCCATGACGATGCAGCCTTCGCCCAGTTCCACCGGTCCGCCCTCGGCGGTGAGCACCGCGCCGAACAGCACCCGGCACCCGGCCCCCACGCGCACGTCCCCGCACAGCGTGGCGTTCGGAGCGACGTAGGCCGTGGGGTGGACGGAGGGCGAATGGCCTTCATGAGTGAGAAGCATGGCGGCGATCAGCCGTCCTTTCGTGTATCTGCCGGTGTCTGCGACGTACGGTCATGCCGTCTGGGTGCTGGTCAACTCGTCGACCAGCTGGGCGAACTCGGCACGCTGCCGAGCGGTCAGCGTGGCGTAGAGCGGCGCCTGCAGCTCGTCGGTGAGCTGCTCGGCGCGCTGCCATGGGGGGATCAGGGCCGCGGCGGCCGGGCGCGGCTCGCGCCAGCCGTAGTGGGTCGCCTGCTCGACTCCGAGGTTGACGACCATGGCCTCCCGGGCGCTCAGACCGGACAGCCGAACCGCCGCGAGATGGCAGGCGCCGCGGTGTTCCCGCAGGACGTGGATGCGCTGCATGGCCGCGCCGACCGGGTCGTTGGCGGGTATGGGCTGCGCGCGCCAGCCGGCGAAGAGGGGCAGTGAGTCGGCGTCGGCGGTGTCGATCAGCTGCTGCGCCAGGCGGTTGAAGTGCTCCACGTCGACGTCGGCGGGGATGCGGGCGCGCCCCCACGTCCGGACGGCCTCTGCGTAACAGGCGGCGGCCTCCTCCGCCGGCATCACTGCCCGGCCGGCCCGCCAGCCGGTGGCGACGAGATCGGGGCCGAGGAAGCCCTGTACCGCTTGGACCACAGCGGCCGGTGCCTCGCCGAGCACCCCGAACCGGCCGCGGCAGTAGAAGCCGCGCCCGGGGGCGAACCCAGCGCGCAGGCCGATGGCGGCGGTCGCGTCGTCGGACATGAACTCGTCGCCGAAGTCGTGGACCGGCCTGGCCACGGCGGCGATGCAGTCGAAGATCTCCATGCGCAGAAGGTCGCGCACCACAACTCGGCAGGTCAAGGGGGTGATTTCTGATGGAACCCTTTAGGTAATCTATCGAGTCATGCTGGATATCCGCCGTCTGCACATGCTGAAGACCGTCGCCGCCCGCGGCTCCATCACCGCGGCCGCCCAGTCCCTGGCACTGTCCGCCGGTGCCGTATCCCAGCAGCTCGCCGCACTGAGACACGACGTCGGGGTTGATCTCCTGCGTCCCGACGGGCGAACCGTCGCCCTCACGGAGGCCGGCCGCATCCTCCTCGAACACGCCGACCGGATCCTCGCCGCCATGGAGGAAGCCGAGTGCGCCGTCGCGGCAGCCAAGGGCACCGTCGGCGCCACCACCACGCTCGCCGCGCTGCCATCGACCGTTGCCCGGATCGTGGCCCCCGCGCTGACCGCGCTGGGCGCGGACCATCCACAGCTCGCCGTGACCTGTCTCGTTACCGACCAGGCACAACTGCGCGAACTCACGCTCGGCACCGTCGACGTGGTGCTGGGGCAGCGCTACCACCACGTGCCGCAGACCATGCCCAAGAACATCGCGGTCTCGCCGCTGCTCGACGACCCGCTGCTCGTCGTCACCGCCGACGACAGATCGGCCGAACGGCCCTTCGGCCTGCGCGAACTGGCCACGCACCACCTCGTCGTGCCACCGGCGACCACGGACTGCGGACAGGCCATCCTGCACGCCTGCCAGCAGGTCGGCTTCACCCCCACCACGCGCTACGTCACCGCCGACATAGCAGCCCAGATCGCCCTCGCTCGGGCCGGCCTCGCCACCGCGCTCGTCCCCCAGACGGCCCTCGACCCGGCCACACCCGGAATCAGCGCGGCCCCCATCGAGGACCACCCGATCCAACGCCTCCTGTTCGCAGCGACCCGCCACACCGAAACGACCAACCCGACGACCGCGGCCGTCATCGCAGCGCTCGGCACAGCAGCAGGGCCGGACCACACCACGTACCTCCCACCAGCGTCAACGACCCGGGACTGAAGTTCCCGGGCTTGCACAACGCCCTGGCTTCAGGCTGCGGCTGACATCCCCGGCCAGCCGCAAGCAGGTGGTGAGGTCACTGTGGTCACGGGTGGTGCAGTGAAGAATAGTCAAGACCTGTGGATCAGCGCGGCACGCACTTCGTCCCCCGCCGCGTCGTCGACCACTCTGACCACGCCATCGTCCTGGCCGCGGTCAAGCCCTGGGGCCGCGTCCGGGGGCGGCCAGGCTCCAGAGTCCAGCGGCGATGAGTTTCGTCGTCGTTCCCGGTCTGTCTCTTCAACCTGATCAGCCGCACTCGAGGAGAGCAAAGTGACCGCTACCTACACCTTCGACGTCTTTTCGACCCTCGACGGCTACGGCGCTCACATCGGCAACTGGGGCGGCTACTGGGGCAAGCAAGGTCCCGAGTTCCTCAACCGACGCCTCGCCTTGTACGACCAGGAGCAGCGGATGGTCTTCGGGGCCAACACGTATCGTGCGCACACACAGATGCTGGCCTCGGGCATTGAGGAGTCCGAGCTGAGTGACCCATGGGTCACCCGGATGAGAAACCTGCCGGCAACGGTGGTGTCAACCACGCTGAAAGAACCCCTCGACTGGCCGGACGCGACCGTCGTGAGCGGTGACCCTGTCGAGGTCGTCGCGCGGCTCAAGGAGGAGTCCGAGGTGCCGTTGCGCTCGCACGGCAGCCTGTCGCTGAACCGGGCCCTGCTGGCCGCCGGTCTGGTCGACCGCGTGCAGGTAACGCTCTTCCCCGTGATCAACGGCCAGACCGGGGTAGACCCTGTCTTCCAGAGTGCGGCCGACTTCGATCTCGAGCTGATCGAGAGCCGGACGCTCGACGGCCACACCCAAGAGCTCATCTACCGGCCGACCTTGCATGTCTGAGTCCACTTGGCGGACGCTGCCAACCCGGTGCTGAGTGGCGAGGTTCCAGTCCTGGAACAGGTCCTGTTCGGCAGGATCGAGGAAGAGATCCCGCTGCCGGTTCGACCCCGTGGTGAGCCGTGGCGACAGCGCGGTTGCGAGCGGATTCGCGGCTGGCAGATCAAGGTGGCGGCCTTCCACGAACGCTGGCACATTGAGGCCGGGCGCCGGCTTTGCCATGCCGGACGGGACGATTTCACTGGCGGTCAGCCGCCTGCGTCTGCGTCGGTCTGCCGCCAGGGGGAGCAGTTGACCTCCCCTTTCCTCATCCAACAGCAGTCTCTCCGGCGTTGTCCGGCGTAGTGCTGTCTGGAGATGTGGCGCCGCTCGTGTTAGGCGTCGAGATTCTCCAGCTCGTCGAGGTCTACCACACGCTCGTCCTCAGTCGCCGAGCCGTGCTCGGCCTGCTGCCAGTCGACCGCCCGGGAGATCCTCGGCGATCGTCACGGCTACCTTCTTCGTCCCCATGCAACAGACCCTGTTCCGCGGATCGGCCCGCATACGCTCTCAACCGTCGACGATGCGGCCGAGTCTGGCGCGCAGTTCGTCGGTGCCGGGCTGGTCGAACCCTTCGAGGATGTCCAGCGCGGCCCGCCAGGCGACGGCGGCGGCCTCGGGCTCGTCGGTGGCGTGGTGGGTGTCGCCCAGATGGGTGAGGGTTGCGACCTCGCCGAAGCGGTCGCCCACCTCTCGGAACAATTCCAGGGCCCGGCGATAGCAGTCGAGAGCCTGGTTGTGGTGGCCGAGCTGCTGGTGGGCGTAGCCGTAGGTGTCCCAGGCGGCCGCCTGCAGCATGCCGTCCCCGGTGTCTTCGAGCAGGCTCAGTGCCTCTGCGCATCGGGGGAGCGCCCGGGGGTCGCGTTGCGTGGCGTAGTACCAGCCGAAGTTGTTCAGCACCCGGGCCTGCCCGCCCTGGTGCCCGGCGGTCCGGAAGTCCTCGAGAGCCTGCACCAGATGGTCCCTGGTGTCGTAGTGGCCCTCCAGGGAGTGCGCGGCAGCGATCGTGGCCCGGGTGTCGCCCTGGCCGACGAGGTCGTGGGTACGGCTGAACAGCTCCAGGGCCTGGTCGAGGTGGGAGTGGGCCTCGTCCAGGCGCCGCAGTCTGATGTGGGCGTGGGCGAGTCCGACGTGGGCGTGGGCCTGGCCGGTTTCGTCGGACGAGCGGCGGGCGGCGGCCAGGCCGATGTGCTGACTGGTCAGGAAGTCCTGCGCCGTGCCGCGCCGCTGAAGGTAGGTGGCGAGGCCCCGCGCCAACTGCCAGGCATGCGTGTCCATTTCCGTGTCGGCTGCCTGGCGCAGGACGGCGAGAAGGACGGGGAGTTCCGCGGCGAACCAGGCAAGGGCGTCAGCCCAGTCGGTGAACCGCACGCCGCGTACTCCTGGCCCGGTCGCGAGCCGGACGATGCGCGGACGGTACGGTTCGAGCACTTGATCAGCGGTGTGGGCGGTGGAGACGTAATGGTCGAGCAACCGGTGTACGGCAGGCCGTTGCTCGCCGTCCGCGTCGAGGGTGCTTGCCAGTTCGGCGGCGTAGGCACGTAACAGATCGTGCAGGGCGTAGCGGTCGGGGAAGCACTCGGTGACGAGGTGTGCGCGGCTGAGTTCCGCCAGCGCGTCCCGCACCTCGTCGGGGCCGAGTCCACCGAGGCTGGCGGCGGCTGGGGTGGAGATTTCGGGTCCGGGGTGCAGGCCCAGCAGGGCGAACAGCCGGGCGGCGCCCGGACCGAGTGCGTCGTAGGACCAGGAGAACACCCGACGTACGTCCGCGGCTGCGTCGTCGCCGTCGCCCGCGAGCGCCGCGAGGCTGCCGCGGGCGGCGGCCAGGTCGGCGGCGAGTCGGGTGAGGGAGAGCGTTGGCCGGATCGTGGCGCGGGCGGCGGTGACGGCCAGGGCTAGCGGGAGGCGGGCACAGCGGGTGGCGATCTCCGTGACCGCGTCCGGTTCGGCTGTCAGCCGGTGTTCGCCGATGCGGCGGGCCAGCATCTCGCGGGCCTCGGCCGGTGAGAGCAGGCCCAGGGCGATGGGGTGGGCGCCCTCGGTGGCGACCAGGCCGGTGAGCCGGTTCCGGCTGGTGACCATGGCAAGGCAACCCGCTGAGCCGGGCAGCAACGCCCTGACCTGGTCGGCGTCGGCGGCATTGTCCAGCACGACCAGGACGCGCCGCCGGGCCAGCAGACTGCGGTAGAGGCCCACCCGCGCCTCGAAGTCGACCGGGATGCCCTCAGCCGGTATACCCATCGCCTCAAGGAACCCGCGCACCGCCCGGTCGGGGGTGACGGCGGCCCCCGAGGGATCGAAGCCGCGCAGATTCACATACAGCTGGCCGTCCGGGAAGCGGTCGGTCACACCATGGGCCCAGTGCACGGCCAGGGCTGTCTTTCCCACGCCCGCCGTCCCCCAGACGACGGCGACGACCGCTGCCGCCGACGGCTCCGTGGTTGCGGTCAACAGGTTGTCCAAAAACGCCAGTTCCGTGTTCCGACCGGTGAACGCCGCTGTCCTCAAGGGCAATTGAGCCGGGACCGTGTGATACAGGGCTGCTTCGGCCACGCCTTCGACGAGCGCGGCTGCGGATCGGGCGGGCAGGACGGGAGCGTCGCGCAGGATCGCTTGATGCGCCTGCTGTGCCTCGGACCCCGGATCCGTGCCCAGCTCCTCGGCCAGCCGCTTCTGGAGCACGGTGTACAGGGTCAGGGCTTCAGGCCCGCGCCCGGCGAGCTGCAGTGCCCGCATCAGCGCCACCGTGAGGGGCTCGACCAGCGGATACTCGGCGACCTGGCCGGTGAGCGTCCCGATCACCTCCGCCGGACGGCCGAGCCGTAACTCGGCATCGGCCCAGACCCGGGTGGCCTCAATCCGCTCCTGCACCCAGCTGCCGCGGGTGCGCTCCGCCCAGGCTCCGGCCAGCCCCGCCAGCGGCTCACCGCGCCAAAGCCCGAGTGCCGCACGCAACATCACGACCCGTTCGGCGTCCGTACGGTCCTGGACCCGGGCCTGTTCGACTAGTTGACGGAAGCGAAGCAAATCGACGTCGGCGGGCGGAACGTCGAGCACGTACCCGCCGGGTCCCCGCCGCAGCTGCGGCACGGTGTCGGTGCCGGCACCGCCGGAAGGGACCAGACCTTTCAACGTCCTGCGGATCCGCGAGATGTACGCATAGAGAGAGGGCCGCGCCTGAGCGGGCACGTCCTCCCCCCAGACCCGGTCGATCAGCGTCGACATCGACACCCAGCGACCGGCGTCCACCACCAGCGCCGCGAGGACCGCGCGTTGTCTGCCTGGCCCGGGATCCGCGCACGCGCCGTCGGCGCCACGGATCTCAACCGGGCCCAGCAACAGAAATCCCGACATGCGCTTCCCCCGAAAGCCACTCCCCCGTGCCCGTCCCCCGGCGGTGGTCCACGCCGGCCGACGTCGCTGACCAGTAAAGCAAGGTTCGAGCAAGGTTCCCGCCCACATTCGAGCCACACCGTAGGGACAGCACTTGGGAGATCGACCGGACCGGCAGGAGCCAGTCGTCCGTTCAAAAGGGGGAATGCATGGTGCGTTGCCAAAGTGTTGCTGTCGCCGGGATCACTGGGCTTGCGGCGCTCGTCACGGCCGTCACGGTGCTGACGGGGTGCCTCGCGGACACCGGCGCCGACACCGCGGGTCCGGTACCGGGGCGGGAGCTCACACGGGCCGAGGAGCGTCGGCTGGAGCAGGCCGAACACCTCCTGATCCAGCAATGCATGGCACGAAAGGGCTTCGAGTACCACGTATGGCCCCAGGTAGACCCCGACACGGACCGCGCCTTCAGATATCGCGTCGTGCAGGACGACATCGCATGGGCGCACGAGCACGGATACGGCGAACAACTCCGGCGGGCGTTCTTCAGGATGAAGAAGCACAACGAACGCCTCGCCGCCCAGGACACCCTGACTCCCGCCCAGCACGAGCGCTACACCACGGCACTTCTGGGCAGCCCCAGCACACCGATGCTCACGGTACGACTGCCGTCCGGCGGAACTGTGCGCAGCCCGAACGGCGGCTGCACGGGCACCGCACGCACGCAACTGTACGCCGATGCCAAGGCCTACTACGAGGCCGACAGGGTCGCCACCGACCTCGCCACGGCATACGTACCGAAGGTCATGCGCGACCCCCGGTACACCGCCGCGCTGCGGGCCTGGTCCGGATGCATGCGCAAGGAGACGCAAGGTGCCTACGCCGACCCGGACGCGGCCCGCGCCGACGTGAGGAAACGGGCCAAGGGACTCAGCCCCTCACGAGCCCACGAGCTCGAAGTGGAAGTCGCCGTCGCGGAGGCCACATGCGCCCACAGGACATCACTGCGCTCCACCCTGACCGGGCTCGACCGAGAGTACGGAGCCCCTTGGCGCAAGCGGTACGCCGACGAGATCACGACGAGCAACCGCTTGAAGCTGGCCGCGCTGCGCCGGGCCGACGATCTCGCCCCTGGAACCTGATCCATGTTCGCCCCCAGACCTCGGCCAGCCAATCGGGACTCGGCCGACCACCAAAGAGAACAAGGAGGCACCATGCACAAGATCCGCGTCCTTCTCGCGGCAGCATCCGTGACCGCGGCAGCAGGCACCCTGCTCGCGGGCCCTGCCCAGGCAGCCCAGGACAGTGTCACGGGCACACACTGCGACAGCCTGTACCGCTCCTACAGCGGTGACGGCTACGTGCGGGCTTACGACGCGGTGGACTGCTATGAGCAGCTCGGCGCGGCCCAGGGCGACGACATCAACTGGAACGATGTCTCCGGACCGTTCCGAAGCCCGTCCAACGACAAGGCGACATCGCTGCTGAACACCGGCACCTACGCCGGCGGCGTCAACAACGTGCAGTTCTGGGAGAACGCGGGTCCCGGAGGACACACGGGTTGCCTGCGCTGGGGCGAACTGTACGTCGATGACCTCCGGGACAACGCCCTGGTGTCGGGCAGCAGCGTGATCAACGCCAACAACAAGATCAGCGCCCACCGCTGGTCATCGGGTTGCACCAATCCCTTGACCTGACCCCATCATTAAACTCACGCGACCACACCAGAGGGCCATCCGCAATTCCACGGATGGCCCTCTGACCAGCGACGGGGTGGCCAGCAGGCATCGTGGGGCCGGTGCCGACGCGGACGTCGATGCCAAGGCGAGACAGGGCCCGGATCCGCAGGATCTCCCCAAGCGGCGTGTGCCGGTGCCGTGACGGCGCAGCGCGCCCTTCGGCTCGACCAGAGCCACGGTCGGCGGCACGGCCTGCACCACCGGCGAGAAGTCCGCCAGCACGTTGTCGAACAGGGATCGTCTGGTGCGCGGTTGAACTGTCCGCGGGATGGAGTACAGCGCCATGGGGATCACTCGCGCGCGTGCCACGAGGAGGCGGTGTACACGTGTTGACGGGGCCGCTCGGGTTCCCGGCAGCAGCTTGCTGCTCGTGCTGTCGCTCGGATTGGACTTTGCCGGAGGGCGGCGGTCGTTCCGTAAGGGGGCGGTGGTCTTTTCGTCGATGCGTTGCAACTGCCCGGTGTGCCTGACCCGTAGGGAGCGGGACAGTGGGTGGGGCGTGTTCGCGTGGGCGAGCCTGTCGGGGCTTCAGGATGCGGGTGGGCGGTTTGCGCTGGTGCCGGAGCGGGGTGTGAGTGTTGACGGTGCGGCTTGGTGCGGCTGGTCAGCCTGCTCTGTCACGTGGGGGTGGGTTGCTGCGAGGCTGGCCAGGAGCTTGAGGCGGTCTTCGGAGGGGCTGCCGGGTTCGGCGGTGTAGAGGGCCAGGTCGTGCATGGCCCGGTGGGACAGGGTCAGGTCCAGGGACTGGTAGGTCAGCTCCAGGTCACCGACCTCGGGTGCCACAGTCGTTTGATGCCGTCGTGGCGGATGCGGACGTCGTGGGCGGCCCATTGGCGGCGGAAGTCGGGGCTGAGGGTGGACAGTTCGCCGATGAGTTCGCGCAGGTCCCGGTCGTGGGGCTCGCGTCCGGCTTCCGCGCGCAGCAGTGCGGCGGTGACGGAGGCGGCGGCGTCCCAGTCGACGAAGAACTGCTGGGAGCCGGGGTCGAGGAAGGTGTAGCGGGCGGCGTTGGGCCGGCTGTGCTTGTCGGTGGTCTCGCTTGCGAAGAGCGGCGCGTGCAGGGCTCGGGCCAGCGAGTTGCTGGCGACGACGTCCTGGCGGCCGTTGCGTACGAAGGCGGAGGACATCGTCGTGGAGTCGAGCAGCCACTGGACGCGGGGCGAGCATCCCTGCGGCGTGACGGGGTGCGGCGGGCGGTCGGCGCGGGCCAGGTCGAACAGGTAGGTGTGTTCGTCGTCGTCCAGCTCCAGGGCATCGTCGCCGTCGGCTCCAGCTTCACGCTGTTGCTGGCGGCACGGTTCCTGACCGCGATCGCCGTGTTTCTGGAGGCAGTGGTGGAGCTGACCGATCATACGATTTAAGAGGTTGCGCTGAGCGGCCGCGTGCCAGTCTCCGTGTTCGTCACGCCGCCGCCGGTAGGGCGCGTTGGCGCCGGGTGAGGCGGTCATGGTGGAGAACGCCCAGAGGTAGCCGACGTGGTTGAGCCGATCGTTCCTGACCCCATCGGCGTGTGACGCTCGACTTCTTTCCGAAGGCCCGGGTGATGGATGATGAACCCGCATACGCCTTCAGGCCGCGACCGTCCGCGAACCGTGTGCGGTCGTCCCCGATCTCGGCACCCGGGCGCCGAGCTGGGTGCCAAGCCCGGGGAAGCTCAGGATCACGTCAGCTTCCGGGTGCCGAGGGAACACCTCCTCCACCGCCCTGGCAAGGTCGTCGGTGGCCACGCAGGCGACCTCCAGTTGGCCCAGAAGGGCGAGCATCTGCTGGCCGAGCGCGTCCTCGAGCAGGGGCAGCTGGTGGGCGACGTCGCCGCGGAAGACTTCATGGATCCGCTCGGCCTCGGCCTCGATGCCGCGTTTGGGGCCGGCTCGCTTGAGTGCGCTGACAATCTGCGTCCGGGTAAGTTTCGCGGCCCTACCCGGGGTAGGCGCGGGGGCCCGGACCCAGCACAGGGAGTCTTCCTCACCTACCGGTGCGGGCGCCCATGCGTGAGCCGCCCGAACGGCGGACGGGAGAGGTCGCGGCGACGGTGGCTCCAGCAGGGCCTCCGGCAACCTTGTCGATACGTCCTGACAAAGCTATTGACATCACCCCGAGGCCATTTCATAGTACCTGCACTAGCGCGCGCTAGTAACGCGCTCTAGACAGTCAGCAAGGCGGCATCACCCACCGCTGCCTCGGACAACCTTCTCTTCTGCCGCACAGGTCACCCCGAACCCCACTGCCCGACCAGCAAGGCAGCGACCCCGATTCCCACCATGCGCACAGTGAGGTGCAAGGGACATGCACAGATACCACCGAGCCGCCGCTCTCACCGCCGCCGTACTGGCCGGCACCCTGTTCGCCGCCGGCTGTTCCAGCAGCTCCGGCGGCAAGAAGTCCGAGGAGAGCGCCGCCGGCGTCTCGGCGGGCAAGGCGAGCACTCCCCAGATGACCGTCGCCATGGTCACCCACGCCTCTCCCGGCGACACCTTCTGGGACCTCATCCGCAAGGGCGCCCAGGCCGCCGCCGCCAAGGACAACATCAAGCTCGTCTACTCCAGCGACCCCAGCGCCGGAAGCCAGGCCAACCTGGTCCAGAACGCCATCGACCAGAAGGTCGACGGCATCGCCCTCACCGCCGCCAAGCCCGACGCCATGAAGGACGTCGTCGCCAAGGCCAACGCCGCCGGCATCCCCGTCGTCGGCTTCAACTCCGGTGTCGACGACTGGAAGAAGCTCGGCATGCTCGAGTACTTCGGCCAGGACGAGAACATCGCCGGCCAGGCCTTCGGCGCACGCCTCAACACCCTCGGCGCCAAGCACGCCCTCTGCGTCATCCAGGAACAGGGCCAGGTCGCCCTGGAGGCCCGCTGCGCCGGTCTGAAGAAGGGCTTCAGCGGCAAGACCGACATCCTGTACGTCAACGGCACCGACATGCCGTCGGTGAAGTCGACCATCACCGCCAAGCTCAGCGCCGACTCCTCCATCGACCAGGTCGTCACCCTCGGCGCCCCGATTGCGCTGACCGCCGTCCAGTCGCTCTCCGACGCGGGCAGCAAGGCGAAGATCGCCACCTTCGACCTCAACAAGGAACTCGTCAAGGCCGTTCAGGACGGCACCATCGAGTTCGCCGTCGACCAGCAGCCCTACCTCCAGGGCTACCTCGCCGTCGACTCCCTCTGGCTGTACAAGACCAACGGCAACGTCAGCGGCGGCAGCACCGCCCCGGTCCTGACCGGCCCCGCCTTCATCACCAAGGACAACGCCGACTCCGTCGCCGCCTTCGCCGCCAAGGGAACCCGGTGATGAGCACGGCCCAGCACGCCGAGCCGGCGGTGACCACACCGCCGGCCCCCGGCCCCGCCAAGGAAACCGACGGGCGGACCCGGCAGCGCCCCCTGGCCGTCCGCCTCCTCGCTCGCCCCGAGGTGGGGGTCTTCGTCGGCGCCGTCGCCGTGTTCGTCTTCTTCCTGATCGCCGCGCCCCCGGTCCGGGACGGCAGCTCGATGGCGAACGTCCTGTACCAGTCGTCGACCATCGGGATCATGGCGTTGCCGGTCGCGCTGCTGATGATCGGCGGCGAGTTCGACCTGTCGTCCGGTGTCGCGGTGGTCACCTCGGCACTGACCGCGAGCATGCTCGCCTACCAGCTGAGCATGAACATCTGGGTCGGTGTGATCGCCGCCCTGATCGTGTCCCTCGCCATCGGGTTCCTCAACGGCTGGCTGGTGGTCAAGACCGGACTGCCCAGCTTCCTGATCACCCTGGGCACCTTCCTGATCCTGCAGGGCGTCAACCTCGCGATCACCAAACTCGTCACCGGCAACGTCGCCACCGACGACATCAGCGACATGGACGGCTTCGGCCAGGCCAAGTCACTCTTCGCATCCTCCTTCGACATCGGCGGCGTCGATGTGAAGGTCACCGTGGTGTGGTGGCTCGGCTTCGCCCTGCTCGCCACCTGGGTTCTGCTCCGTACCAGGTACGGCAACTGGGTCTTCGCGGTCGGCGGCAACAAGGACAGCGCCCGGGCCGTCGGTGTCCCGGTGACCTTCACGAAAATCTCGCTGTTCATGCTGGTCGGCTTCGGCGCCTGGTTCGTCGGCATGCACCAGCTGTTCTCCTTCAACACCGTGCAGTCCGGCGAGGGCGTGGGCCAGGAGCTGATCTACATCTCGGCCGCGGTGATCGGCGGCTGCCTGCTGACCGGCGGCGCCGGTTCGGCGATCGGGCCGGTGTTCGGGGCGTTCATGTTCGGCATGGTGCAGCAGGGCATCGTGTACGCCGGCTGGAACCCGGACTGGTTCAAGGCCTTCCTCGGCGTGATGCTCCTCGGCGCCGTCCTGATCAATCTGTGGATCCAGCGCTCGGCGACCCGGAGGTGACCGATCCGATGACAACCACCAACGAAACCATGCGCGACGAAACCACACCGAAGGACCCGGCACCTCAGGACGCCAGGCCAGTCGTCGAATTGAAGGGCACCGGCAAGTCGTACGGCAACATCCGGGCGCTGCATGGCGTCGACCTCAAGGTCTCCCCCGGCCGCGTCAGCTGTGTGCTCGGCGACAACGGCGCCGGCAAGTCGACCCTGATCAAAATCATCTCCGGACTGCACCAGCACACCGAGGGCGAGTTCCTCGTCGACGGCGCCCCGGTACGCTTCTCCACCCCGCGCGAGGCCCTCGACAAGGGCATCGCCACCGTGTACCAGGACCTCGCCGTGGTCCCGCTCATGCCGGTGTGGCGCAACTTCTTCCTCGGCTCCGAGATCACCAAGGGCCGCTGGCCCCTGCGGCGCCTGGACATCGAGAAAATGAAGGAGACCGCCGACCACGAACTGCGCGAAATGGGCATCGTCCTCGACAACATGGAACAGCCCATCGGCACGCTCTCGGGCGGCCAGCGCCAGTGCGTCGCCATCGCCCGCGCCGTCTACTTCGGCGCCCGGGTACTGATCCTGGACGAGCCGACCGCCGCCCTCGGCGTCAAGCAGTCCGGCGTGGTGCTGAAGTACATCGCCGCCGCCCGCGACCGCGGCCTCGGCGTCATCTTCATCACCCACAACCCCCACCACGCCTACATGGTCGGCGACCACTTCAGCGTCCTGCGCCTCGGCACCATGGAGCTCAGCGCATCCCGCGACGAGGTCGGCCTGGAGGAGCTGACCAACCACATGGCCGGCGGCGCGGAACTCGCCTCGCTCAAGCACGAGTTGGCGCAGGTGCGCGGAGTGGATGTGGAAGGGCTGCCGGAGGAGGAGGACCTGACCGCATCCAAGTGAAGCGCGGGCGACACTGCGGGCTGATGACAGCGGGCACCTCAGCCCATCGCCCGGAGGTGCCCTGACCTGGGTGGTCCACGGCGATCAGAGAGTCATCGAGGTGAACCGGGCCTTGCGGTCGCCCGCCACGCCGTGGCCCGTCCGGCCGTTCGCACACAACAAGAAAGGTAGGTCCGGCTTGAGCACAGTACGAATCGGAGTGATCGGCGCGGGCAACATGGGCGCCGACCATGTGCGGAACCTGCACCGCCATGTCTCCGGCGCGGTCGTCACCATGGTCGCCGACATCGACGCCGACCGGGCGGCCGCCGTGGCGGGCGAGGTCCCCGGCGCGCGTGCCACCAGCGATCCGTACGCCGTGATCGATGATCCGGAGGTCGACGCCGTCGTCGTCGCCTCGCACGACAGCACCCACGCCGATCTGTGCGTCGCAGCGATACGGGCCGACAAGCCCGTCCTGTGCGAGAAGCCTCTCGCCCCGACACTGGGCGAGTGCGTCCGCGTCGCACAGGAGGAGCTGCGGGCAGGCCGCCAGTTGATCTCGCTGGGCTTCATGCGCCGCTTCGACCCCGCCTACCTGGAGCTGAAAGAGACTCTGAGCGCCGGTCTCCACGGGGCGCCGCTGCTGCTCCACTGTGTCAGCCGCGGCGTCTCCTCCGCTCCTGGGGCCACCGACGAGTCGAGCGTCACCGGGTCGGCCGTCCACGAGTTCGACACGGTCGCCTGGTTGCTCAACTCGCCGATCACCGAGGTCGGTTGGCACGCGCCGCGCGCCACGAGGGCGGTGACCGGCTTGCGGGATCCGCAGCTGATGCTGTTGCGCACCGCAGACGGGGCACTGACCACCGTCGAGGTGTTCCTCAACGCCGGCTACGGCTACGACATCCGCTGCGAAGTGGCCTGCGAGCACGGCACCCTGGCCCTCGCCAACCCCGCCCGCCTGGTCACCGACTCGGCCCGAGCCCGCTTTGTCGGCTACCCGGCCGACTGGCGCCCTCGGTTCGCCGACGCCTACCGCCTCGAACTGCAGGCCTGGACTGACGCCGTAGCGGCTGCCAGTCCTTCGCCGCTGGCCACCGCCCACCAGGGACTGATCGCGAGCGCCGTGGCCGATGCCGTCATCACGTCCATGCGGAGCGGGGGCCGGACCGTCGCCGTCCAGGTTCCGGAGGTCTGAACATGCCCGCCTTCCCCACCGCCCTGCCCGCCCCTCGCACCCCGGACCCGATGGAGGCTCCCGCACTGCGCTGGGGGGTCCTGGGCACCGGCTGGATCGCCGAGCGCTTCGTGCGTTCCGTGCAATGCCACACCCGCCAGCGCTTCACTGCTGTCGCCTCCCGCGATGCCTCCCGTGCCAAGGATTTCGCGGACCGGTTCGGTGTCCCGCACGCGTACGGTTCCTACCAGGAGCTGGCCGCGGCCGCCGACGTGGATGTCGTCTACGTCGCCACCGAGCACACCGCCCACCTCGACTGCGCCCGGATCGCCCTCGACGGCGGCAAGCACACACTGGTGGAGAAACCGCTCGCGCTCAACGCCTCCCAGGCGACCGAGATCGCCCGGCTCGCGGCGGAACGCGGCCTGTTCTGCGCCGAGGCCCTGTGGACGTACTTCCTTCCCAGGTTCGACGTCGTGAGGCAGATCCTCGACTCCGGCGTCCTCGGCGACGTACGTACCGTCCTGGCCGAACACGGCGAGCACTTCACCGGTGACCATCGCATCCTCCGCCCCGACCTGGCCGGCGGCCCGCTCCTCGACCTCGGCACCTACCCCTTGTCCCTCGCCGTGGGGATCCTTGGCGCTCCCGCGGAGGTGCTGGCATACGCCGAGCCGCATCCCGCCGGCGTCACGGGCCAGGTGTCCGCCCTTCTGCGGGCCGCCGACGGCGGGCAGGGCGTCGTCCACACCACTTTGTTCAGCGACACCCCCACCGCGGCCACGATCGCCGGCAGCCGGGCCACGCTGAGCCTGCCCGGCCCCTTCTACCAGCCCGGCGAGGTGGTGCTCACTCCGGTGGGTGGCGGCACACCGCTGACCCGCACCGAGCCGCACACCGCGCACGAGGCGCTGCACTACGAAGCCGCGGAGGTGGCCCGCTGTGTCAGCGCGGGCCTTCTCCAGTCACCGCTGCGCCCCTTGGTGGACTCCGTGAATACGCTGCGCGCGATGGACGAGATCCGTCGGCAGTGCGGCATCGCCTTTCCCGAAGAGACCTGACGGCGTCATGCCGCCGCCGGAGTGGCGCTCATTCCTTCGGCGGTGGTCCGCTGGTTCCGCGCACGACCAGTTCCGGCTCCAACACCGCCTCCTGCGGCTCCCGTTCGCGGTCCTCCAGCCGCTCCACCGCGAAGCGCACAGCGTGCTCGGCCATGCGCGCCGCGTCCTGGCGCACGGTGGTCAGACCGATCGGCATCAGATGGGAGAGATGGCTGTCGTCGTATCCGATCACCGACATGTCGCGGGGGACCTCGACGCCGGCCCGGGTCAGCGACATCAACAGGCCCATTGCGCTGCGGTCGTTGCCGGCCAGGACGGCGGTCGGCAGTGGCCGCCCCTCGTCGTGCTCCGCCACCAGGAGACGGCCGGTCTCGATGCCGGACGCTTCCGTGTGCTCACCGGGGATGACCCGCTCTTCGGCCATGAGTCCGTGTCGGCGCATCGCCGCCCGGTATGCGCGTCGCCGTTCCGCCGAACCGGGCCCCCGGCCGCCGTCGATGTGGACGATCCTGCGGTGCCCCAGCCCGACGAGGTGGTCCATCGCCTGGTGGACTCCCCTGGCTTCGGCGGAGTGCACGAAGTCGACATGGGCGTGAGGGACCCGCCGGCTCACCGAGACGGCGACTGTGCGGCGCCCCAGTTCGCCGAGGAAGGACGGCTTGGCGAAGGAGCCGAGCACGATCACCGACTCGCAACGGTGGCTGAGCAGCGCTTCGACGGCCTTCTCCTCACTGCGGCTCTGCGCGGCGCCGGACAGCAGGACCTCGTAACCGAGGCGTTCGGCCTCCGGATAGATGGCCTCGATGAGGTTGGTGTGGAAGGTCTGTTGCAGGGTGAACATCACGCCGAGGGTGCGGCTGCGGCCGCGCGCCAGCAGCCGGGCGGCACTGTCGGGCCGGTAGCCGATCTCGTCGGCGACCCGCAGTACCCGCCGTCGTGTCTCCTCGCCGGCGCCCACCTCACCGCGGAACACGATCGAGACAAGTGCCCGCGAGACGCCCGCCTTCTCGGCGACGTCCGCCATCGTGGGCCGCTGCTTGCCCGATGCACCCACTGAACCCGCCCTTCCAATGCGCCCGCCCCGGCGGCGAGCTCGAAATCTTCCAGCAACAAGGTATTGACAGGACATTTGGACTGGAGTCATCGTACTCGAACTAGAGCGCGCTAGTAGAGCGCGGCAGGGACTCGTTCGTACGGGCTCCCACCCATCCTCCGAAGCGAAGGGGCACCAGCGTGATGCCGTTCGAAGTGCTGACCATCGGCCGTGTGGGCGTGGATGTGTATCCGCTCCAGACCGGTGTGGCGCTGGCGGAAGTCACCTCGTTCGGCAAGTACCTCGGCGGCAGCCCGACGAACGTCGCGGTGGCAGCGGCGCGGTACGGCCGCTCGGCGGCTGTGATCACCAAGACGGGGCGCGACCCGTTCGGCGCGTTCGTGCGCACCGCCCTTGAGGGCTACGGCGTCGACAGCCGGTACGTGGGAACGTCGGACATCGCGCCGACGCCGGTGACATTCTGCGAGATCTTCCCCCCGGACGACTTCCCGCTCTACTTCTACCGGCTACCCAAGGCCCCCGACCTGGACATCCGGCCCGACGAACTGGACCTGGACGCGGTGCGGGACACGGCGATCTTCTGGTTCACGGGCACAGGACTGAGCGAGGAACCGAGCCGTTCGGCGACCCTGGCCGCGCTGGCACATCGGGCGAAGTCCGGCCCGACGGTCTTCGACCTCGACTGGCGGCCGATGTTCTGGAGTGGCACAGCCGACCCGGCCACGGCGCGTGCCTGCTACGCAGAGGCGCTCCGGCACGCCACGGTCGCGGTCGGCAACCTCGACGAGTGCGAGATCGCGACCGGTGAGCGGGAGCCGTACGCGGCCGCGAAGGCGCTGCTGGCGGCAGGTGTGGAGCTGGCCCTGGTCAAGCAGGGCCCGAACGGCGTGCTGGCCATGGACCGGGACGGCTCGACCGCCGAGATCCCGCCCGTCCCGGTGGACGTGGTCAACGGACTGGGTGCCGGCGACGCCTTCGGCGGGGCGCTCTGCCACGGGCTGCTGTCCGGCTGGGACACCCACCGCATGGTCACCTTCGCCAATGCCGCCGGCGCCATCGTCGCGTCCCGGCTGTCCTGCTCCGACGCCATGCCCACCCAGGCCGAGGTCGACGCCAAGCTCCGCGAGGCATCTGCCGGCCCCGTCGACGCCCGCACGCAACGAAAGGCCTGACGACCAGATGTCCGACCACCTCAGCCGGATCGTGGCCGCCCGGGTCAACGACCCCGGCGCCATCACGGCCGCCGCCGCGCGACGTGTCAAAGCCACCTCACCGCTGGGCGAGCACGGCAAGGCCATGATCGTCGCCGCCGACCACCCCGCACGCGGCGCCAACCGCGTCGGCGCCGACCCGTCCGCCATGGCCGACCGCTCCCGCCTGCTCGACCGGCTGTGCATCGCACTGGACCGCCCCGGCGTGACCGGCGTACTCGCCACCGCCGACATCCTCGAAGACCTGCTCCTGCTGGGCGTCCTCGACGGCAAGAGCGTCTTCGGCTCCATGAACCGCGCCGGCCTCGCAGGCTCCGTCTTCGAGATCGACGACCGTTTCACCGGTTACGACGCCGCCACCATCGCCGCGATGGGCTTCGACGGCGGCAAGATGCTCACCCGCATCGCCCTGCAGGACCCCATCACCCCGTCCGTGCTCGAGAACACCGCCCGCGCGGTCGACGAACTCAACGACCGTCAACTCATCGCGATGGTCGAGCCGTTCATCTCGGTATGGCAGGACGGCAGGATCCGCAACGACCTGTCCACCGACGCCGTCGTCACATCGGTCACCATCACTTCGGGACTCGGCCGCCGCACCGCCTACACCTGGCTGAAGCTGCCGGTCGTCGACGACATGGAGCGTGTCCTCGCCTCCTCCAGTCTCCCGGCGCTGCTGCTCGGCGGCGAGGTCAAGGACGCCGACGCGGCCTTCGCGTCCTGGGGCAAGGCACTGAAACAGCCCACCGCACAGGGCCTGGTCGTCGGCCGTTCCCTGCTCTACCCCTCGAACGGCGATGTCGCCGGCGCCGTGGACCGGGCGGTGAGCCTGCTGTGAGCGACACCGGCACGTACCACCTGCCGAAGGGGACCTCGGCCGAGGGGCCCTACGACCTCCAGGTCACGCCGGAGTCGGCGGGCTGGGGATACTCCGGCCTCAGGATCCTGACCCTGGAGCCGGGCGGCGAGCACGTTCTGTCCACCGGGGAGAGCGAGTTCCTGGTCCTGCCGCTGGCGGGCTCCTGCACCGTCACCACGGACGGCACGGCCTTCGAACTCGCCGGTCGGGCAGACGTGTTCGCCTCGGTCACCGACTTCGCCTATGTTCCCCGCGCGTCGCAGGCCCTGATCAGCAGCGTGCACGGAGGTCGTTTCGCGCTGCCCTCCGCCCGTACCGAGCAGGGAGGTCACTCGGCTCGGTACGGGCGCAAGGAGGACGTTCCCGTCGAACTGCGGGGTGCCGGCCCCTGCTCCCGGCAGGTCAACAACTACTGCCTGCCCGGGACCTTCGACGCCGAGCAGCTGCTGGTGTGCGAGGTGCTCACCCCCGGTGGCAACTGGTCCTCCTATCCCCCGCACAAGCACGACGAGGCCCGGCCCGGTGTGGAGTCGCAGCTGGAGGAGATCTACTACTTCGAGATCTCCGGCGGCGAGAACGGCTTCGGATATCAGCGGGTCTACGGCACGCCCGAACGACCCATGGACGTGCTCGCCGAGATCCGCTCCGGCGACACCGTGCTGATCCCGCACGGCTGGCACGGCCCCTCCATCGCCGCGCCCGGTTACGACCTCTACTACCTCAACGTCATGGCGGGGCCCGGCCAGGACCGGGCCTGGCTGATCTGCGACGACCCCGCCCACGGCTGGGTGCGCGCCACCTGGGACACGCAGGACGTCGACGACCGCCTGCCCTTCGGAGAGAACCCATGAACACCGTACGACTGACCACCGCGCAGGCCCTGGTGCGGTTCCTCGCCCACCAGTACAGCGAGCGGGACGGCCAGGAGCAGCGCCTGATCCCCGGCGTGTGGGGCATCTTCGGACACGGCAACGTGGCCGGAATCGGCCAGGCACTCCTCCAGGCCGCCGTCACCCGCGAGGCGGACCTGCCGTACTACCTCGCCCGCAACGAACAGGGCATGGTGCACGCCTCGGTCGCCTACGCGAAGATGCGCGACCGGCTGGCGACCTTCGCCTGCACCGCCTCCACCGGACCCGGCTCCACCAACATGATCACGGGTGCGGCACTGGCCACCACCAACCGCATCCCGGTGCTGCTGCTGCCCTCCGACATGTTCGCCACCCGGGCCGCCGACCCGGTGCTCCAGCAGCTGGAGGACACCCGAGGCGGCGACGTCACGGTCAACGACGCCTTCCGGGCCGTATCGAAGTACTTCGACCGCATCCAGCGGCCCGAGCAGCTGATCCCGGCCGCACTGGCGGCCATGCGGGTACTGACCGACCCGGTGGAGACCGGGGCCGTCACCCTGGCACTGCCGCAGGACGTACAGGCCGAAGCACACGACTGGCCCCTCTCCTTCTTCCGGCGCCGGGTGTGGCATGTCGGCCGCCCGGTACCGGAGACAGCCGCCGTCGCACGGGCCGCGGCCCTCCTCAAGAACGCCAGGAAGCCGCTGATCGTCGCCGGCGGCGGCACCGTCTACTCGGGTGCGGAGACCGCGCTGCGCGCGTTCGCCGACGCCACCGGCATCCCGGTCGCCGACACGCACGCGGGCAAGGGCGCGGTCCCCTGGGACCACCCCTGCGCGGTGGGCGGCATCGGCTCCACCGGCTCCTACGCGGCCAACGAACTGGCTCGTGAGGCCGATGTCGTCCTCGGAATCGGGACCCGGTACTCCGACTTCACCACCGCCAGCCACACCGTGTTCGGTGACCCCGACGTCACCTTCGTCAACCTCAACGTCGCCCGCCTGGACGCCGTCAAGCACTCTGCGGAGCCACTGGTGGCCGATGCCCGGCTCGGCATCGAAACCCTCGCAGCCGCGCTGGAGGGCTGGGAGGTGACTCCGGAGTACCGGACACGCACACGTGAACTCATCGCCCGCACCCGCGAGATCGAGGAGACCTGCTTCGCCCCGGACCGCAACACCGGTGAACTGCCCGCCCAGACACAGATCCTCGGCGCGCTCAACGACGTCCTGGACGACCGCGCGGTCGTCATCAACGCGGCCGGTTCCATGCCAGGTGACCTGCAGCAGCTGTGGCGGGCCCGCGACCCCAAGGCCTACCACGTCGAATACGCCTACTCCTGCATGGGCTACGAGGTCGCGGCCGGCGTCGGCACCAAGATGGCCGACCCCACCCGCGAAGTCGTCGTCCTCGTCGGTGACGGCTCGTACCTGATGATGGCCCAGGAGATCGTGACCATGGTCTCCGAGGGGCTGAAAGTCATCGTCGTCCTCGTACAGAACCACGGCTTCGCCTCCATCGGCTCACTGTCGGAGTCCTTGGGCTCACAGCGGTTCGGCACCAAGTACCGCTTCCGCGGCGACGATTCCGGCCTTCTCGACGGCGAGGTCCTGCCCGTCGACCTCGCGGCCAACGCCTCCAGCCTCGGCGCGGACGTCCTGCACGCCACCAGCGTCGAGGAGTTCCGCTCGGCCATCGAGAAGGCGAAGGCGGCCACCCGCACCACCGTCGTCCACGTCGAGACCGACCTGTACGGGCCCAACCCGCCCGACCACGGCTGGTGGGACGTCCCGGTCAGCGAGGTCTCCGCACTCGACAGCACGCAGACCGCCTACGACACCTATGCCGCCCACAAGCAGGCCCAGCGCCACTACCTCTAAGGACCCCGCTCCGTGAACACCATTGCCCACTGGATCAACGGCTCCCCCACCCAGGGGTCCGCCACCGCGACCCAGCCCGTCTTCAACCCCGCCACCGGAGCCGAGCAGGCCCGGGTCGTGCTGGGTGACGCCGCCGACGTGGACGCGGCCGTCACCGCAGCAGCCGCCGCCTTCGAGACGTGGTCGGAATCCTCCCTCAGCCAGCGCACCCAGGTGATGTTCGCCTTCCGCCAACTGCTGGTCGAGCACGAGGAGGAACTGGGCCGGATCATCTCGGCCGAGCACGGCAAGACCGTCGACGACGCCCGCGGCGAGATCACCCGCGGCCGCGAGGTCGTCGAGTTCGCCTGCGGCCTCGGCGACGTACTGAAGGGGGCCTTCTCCGACCAGGTCTCCCGCGGCGTGGACGTGCACAACTTCCGCCAGCCGCTCGGCGTCGTCGCCGGCATCACCCCGTTCAACTTCCCGGCCATGGTGCCCCTGTGGATGCACCCCATCGCCATCGCGACCGGCAACACGTTCCTGTTGAAGCCCAGCGAGCGCGACCCCTCCGCGGCCAACTTCGTCGCCGAGCTGTACAAGAAGGCAGGTCTGCCGGACGGCGTCTTCAACGTCGTCCACGGCGGCAAGGACGCGGTCGACGCCATCCTCACCCACCCCGGCATCGAGGCCGTCTCCTTCGTCGGCTCCACCCCCATCGCCAAGTACGTCCACGAGCGGGCCACTTCGCACGGCAAGCGCGTCCAGGCCCTCGGCGGCGCGAAGAACCACGCCGTCGTCCTCCCGGACGCGGACCTGGAGTTCGCCGCCAACCACATCACCGCCGGGGCCTACGGCTCGGCCGGCGAGCGATGCATGGCCGTGTCGGTGGCGGTCGCCGTGGGCGACGCGGCGGACGAGCTGGTGGACATCCTCCGGCGCAAGGCGAACGAGGTGAAGGTCGGCCCCGGTGACGCCGTCGGCACCGACATGGGACCGCTGGTCACCAAGGCCGCCCAGGAGCGCGTCGAGAACGCCGTCGGCACCGCGCAGACCCAGGGCGCCACCGTCGTCGTCGACGGCCGCGGCCTGAAGATCGACGACCCCACGTACGCCGACGGCTACTTCACCGGCCCCTCCCTCCTGGACCACGTCACCACCGAGATGGAGGCGTACCAGGAGGAGCTGTTCGGCCCGGTCCTCGCCGTTGTCCGCGCAGACTCCCTCGACCAGGCCATCGACCTGGTCAACGCCAACCCCTACGGCAACGGCACCGCCCTGTTCACCGCCTCCGGCGAAGCCGCCCGCACCTTCCAGCGCCGGATCAAGGTCGGCATGATCGGCATCAACGTGCCGGTGCCCGTCCCGATGTCCTACTACTCCTTCGGCGGCTGGAAGGACTCCCTCATCGGCGACTCCCCCATCCACGGCCCCGAGGGCATCCGCTTCTACACCCGCCCCAAGGTCGTCACCACACGCTGGCCCCAGCAGACCCAGCACATCACCGCCGGCTTCACCTTCCCCACCTCCAACTGAGTCCCCCTCCCCGAAGGACACACCATGGCAACGGCGCCAACCCCCGTGCGCACCACCGTCGGCAACCTCTGCCTGGGCTCCGCGCCCGACTCCTGGGGCGTGTGGTTCCCCGAGGACGAGCACCAGGTGCCCCACACCCGCTTCCTCGACGAGCTCGCCCGGGCCGGATACGAGTGGCTGGAACTCGGCCCGTACGGCTATCTGCCCACCGACCCGCAGCGACTGAAGGAGGAACTGGACGCCAGGGGCCTGAAGGTCTCCGGGGGCACCGCGTTCGGCGCCCTGCACCGGCCCGAGGCCTGGGACGACATGCTGGCCCATGTCCGCCAGGTGGCCGCCCTGACCGCCGCGGCCGGCGCACACCATCTCGTCCTGATCCCGCCCATGTACCGGGACGAGAAGACCGGCGCCTTCACCGAGTCCCCCGAGCTGACCGCCGAGCAGTGGGCGGGCTTCGGCAAGAACGCCGACCGGCTCGGCAGGCTCCTGCTGGACGAGTACGACGTACGTCTCGTCGTCCATCCGCACGCCGACAGCCACATCCAGACCCAGCCACAGATCGAGCGGCTGCTGAACGAGTCCGACGCCCGCTACACCAACCTGTGCCTGGACACCGGGCATGTGGCCTACGGCGGCGGCGACAACCTCGATCTGATCCGCCGGTTCGGCGAGCGCGTCGGCTATGTCCACATCAAGCAGATGGACCCCGAGATCCTCGCCCAGGTCGCCGCCGAGAACCTGGGCTTCGGCGAAGCCGTCAAGCGCGGGGTGTGTGTCTCACCGCCCGCGGGGGTCCCGGACCCGGCCGCCGTAGTGGCCGAACTGGCCACACTGGATGCCGAGTTGTTCGTGATCGTCGAGCAGGATCTGTATCCGTGTGCGCCCGAGGTGCCGCTGCCCATCGCGATCAGCACCCGTGAGCACCTGGCCGACTGCGGGCTGACGGGTACCCGCCGCCCGAAGCTCGGTTAGGGGGCACGATGGACGTCAAGCTCGGCACCACCCCGGTCACGGAACACGCACCCCCCGCGGTGGTCTCCCGCCGACTGCGGCTCATCACAGTCGTCGCCACCTTCGGCGGGCTCCTCTTCGGCTACGACACCGGCGTCATCAACGGCGCCCTGCCGTACATGACCGACGACCTCGGCCTCACGCCCTTCACCGAGGGCATGGTCACCAGCTCCCTCCTGCTGGGCGCCGCACTCGGCGCGGTGGTCGCGGGACGGCTCTCCGACGCACGCGGTCGGCGCCGCAGCATCCTCACGCTGGCCGTGCTGTTCTTCGTCGGCGCGCTGGCCGCCACCCTCGCCCCGAACACCGAAGTCATGGTCGTGGCCAGGTTCGTGCTCGGTCTCGCGGTCGGCGGCGCGTCGGTCACGGTCCCGGTGTACCTCGCGGAGATCTCCCCCGCAGAGCGGCGGGGCGCACTGGTCACCCGTAACGAACTCATGATCGTCACCGGTCAGCTGACCGCGTTCACCTGCAACGCGGTCATCGCACGGGTGGGTGACGAGTCCGGCGGCGTGTGGCGCTGGATGCTGGTCCTGGCGACCCTGCCGGCCGTGGCTCTCTGGTTCGGCGTCCTGGTCATGCCGGAGAGTCCCCGATGGCTGGCTTCGAAGAGCCGCTTCAACGAGGCCCTGGACGTCCTCAAGCAGGTCCGCACCCGACAGCGGGCCGAGGCCGAGCTCAAGGAGGTGGCCGCGCTCGCCGTCAAGGACGCCGAACAGCAACTCGGAGGCTGGACGGACATCAAGGCCACGCCATGGATCCGCAGGCTGATGTTCGTGGGCTTCGGCATCGCGATCGTGCAACAGGTCACCGGTGTCAACACGATCATGTACTACGGCACCCAGATCCTCACCGACGCCGGTTTCACCTCCGACAGCGCGCTGACCGCCAACATCGCCAACGGCGTCATCTCCGTACTCGCCACCTTCGTCGGGATCTGGCTGCTCGGCCGCGCGCCCCGCCGCCCGATGCTGATGACGGGCCAGCTCGGAACCACCGCCGCCCTGGTGCTGATCGGCGTCTTCTCGCTGGTCCTGCCGTCCGGCGATGCCCGGGCATACCTCGTGCTCGCGATGACCGTCACCTTCCTCGCCTTCCAGCAGGGCGCGATCTCACCGGTGACCTGGCTGATGCTCTCGGAGATCTTCCCCATGCGAATGCGCGCGTTCGGGATGGGCATGGCCGCCGTCGTGCTCTGGCTCACCAACTTCGCCATCGGACTCGCCTTCCCCTCCCTGGTCGACGCGGTGGGCGTGTCCAACACCTTCTTCCTCTTCGCGGTGCTGGGCGTCCTCGCCATCGTCTTCGTGAAGCTCTGCGTACCCGAGACCAAGGGGCGCTCCCTCGAAACCCTCGAAGCCGAACTCCGCACGCGCTTCTCCTAGTTCACGAACAGGCAGGAATCAATCCACATGACCGTACGCGTAGGCGTCATCGGCGCCGGCTGGATCGGCACAGAGCACATCCGCCGTCTCACCCACACCGTCACCGGCGCCCAGGTCACCGCCGTCACCGACATCGACCCCGCCCGCGCCCAGGACGCGGCGGCCCCAATCAACGCTCAAGTACTGACCGACGGCGCCGCCGTGATCGCTTCCGAGGAGGTGGACGCCGTCCTCGTGACCTCGTGGGGCCCCACCCACGCCGAGCACGTGCTGGCCGCGGTCGCCGCCGGCAAGCCGGTGTTCTGCGAGAAGCCCCTCGCCACCACCGCCGAGGACTGCCTCAGGATCGTCGAGGCCGAGCAGGCCCACGGCAGCCGGCTGGTCCAGGTCGGCTTCATGCGCCGCTACGACACCGGCTACCGGCAGATGAAGGAGGTCATCGACGCCGGCCGGATCGGTGAGCCGCTGATCGTGCACTGCGCCCACCGCAACCCGACCGTCCCTCAGTCGTACACCTCCTCCATGGCGGCCCTGGACACCGCCGTGCACGAGGTGGACGTACTGCGCTGGCTCCTCGACGACGAGATCGTCTCCACCCAGGTGCTCACCCCACGCGCCACGAGCAGGCGGTTCGCCCATCTCAAGGACCCGCAGATCATGCTCTTCGAGACGGCGAAGGGCGTCCGCATCGACCTGGAGGTCTTCGTCAACTGCCAGTACGGATACGACATCCAGTGCGAGGCAGTCGGTGAACAAGGCCTCGTAAGGCTGCCCGACCCGGCCACCGTGGGGGTGCGGACCGCCGCCTCGCACAGCACCGAGGTGCTCACCGACTGGGTCGGCCGCTTCCGGGACGCCTTCGACACCGAGTTCCGGGAGTGGATCGCGGGCATCGCCGCCGGAGACGAGCCCACGGGACCGTCCGCCTGGGACGGATACGCCGCCACCGTCATCACCGCCGCGACCGTCGAGGCCCTGGAGTCCGGCCGCGTCGTCGCCACGGACCTCAAGCCCCGTCCCGCCTTCTACGGAGGTGCCGCGTGAAGATCGCCCTCGACCCCTACATGTTCCGCGCCTTGCCGATCGACGCCATGGTGCGCACGGTCGCCGAACTCGGCTACGAATACATCGAGTTGTCACCGCGCGACGACTTCATGCCGTTCTTCCTGCACCCGCGCGCGGACGACGAGCGGATCGCCGAGCTGAAGAACTCCCTGCGTACCCACGGCGTCAAGCTCTCCTCCGTGCTGCCTCTGTACAAGTGGTCCTCACCCGACGAGAGCGAGCGGCAGGCCGCCGTACGCTACTGGAAGCGGATGATCGAGATCACCGCGGATCTCGAATGCCCTTTGATGAACTCGGAGTTCAACGGCCGCCCCGAGCGCGCCGCCGAGAGCGAGGCCGCGTTCTGGCGCTCTCTGGAGGAGTTGCTCCCGCTGTTCGAGCGCGAAGGCATCGCGTTGAACCTGGAGGCCCACCCGGACGACTTCTGCGAGGAGAACGCCCCCGCGGTCGATCTGGTCCGGGCCATCAACAAACCATGGGTCAACTACCTGTACTGCGCCCCGCACTCCTTCCACCTGTCCGGGGCGGACCCGAAGGCCGACATCGCGGCGATGATGCGCTACGCCGGTGACAGGCTCCAGCACGTGCACATCGCGGACTCCTTCAACCACAAGGGCTCCAGTGGCCTGCGGTACATCCTCAACCCGCCCGGCACCACGGCCCGCATCCACCAGCACCTGGACATCGGCCAGGGCGAGGTCGACTGGGACGCCTTCTTCTCCACCCTGCGCGAGCTGGACTTCGACGGCGTGGCCACCGCGTGTGTCTTCGCCTGGGAGGAGCGGGCCCGCGAGTCCTCAGCCTTCATGCTGGACCGCATCACCAAAGAACTCGCCGGATAGCCGACCAGGTACATGATCGAAGGCGTGGCGAACCGCCTCGCCGGTGTGGCCGGCGGTCTGGGCGTGCCGAGAGCAGGACCTTGCTGCACAGCGGCCGTACGGTGCCGGTGCACGCAGCCGGTCCGAGGCTTTGTTCGCCCTGGCCGCCGTCGCCATTCCGGTCACGGCTCTCGCCGGGGAACGGTTACGCCCGACATGGATGACCCCGCAGGAGGTCACCGTGAGCTGCCGTCGACGAGACGGACAACCCCCGAGGCGCTGGCCGAGCGGCTGACCGGCGCCACGGACCACGCGGCCGCGCTCCGGCCGGTGTCGCGGATCTTCGCCGCAGCACCGTTACTGACGTGGTCGCCGTTGAGTCGTCACGGTGAGACCGGTTCGGCGCGACATCCGTCGATGAGTATGTGGGCACCTCGCCCGCCGAGCGCACCACCACACTGGAGGCCGGCCAGCCCGGCGTGCGACTGCGGACCTATACCGATCTGCGGCGTCCCGAGGATCGGGTGCACTTGCGGAACCCCCGGACCTGCTCCTCGACGGCCTCGAGCAGGCCAGATACACGCCGTCCGAGGTACCCGGAGAGCATCACGGGCCCGCGTGATCACGGAGAGACATCGCGCGAGTCGTCGGCGCAACCGGTCCCGGTGTACCGCGGTACCACTCGGACTCCGAAGACTCCCCCGTGGTCCCAGGGTTCACGCCTGCCACGCCTCTAGCTTCGAAGGCAGGCACCGCGGCGCATCCGCGGCCGAGTTCCAGGCAGGAAAGGCCCATCACCATGATCGAAGCACGTGAGCTGACGAAGCGGTACGGCGACAAGACGGTCGTCGACAACCTGAGCTTCACCGTGAGGCCCGGCGAGGTGACCGGCTTCCTGGGTCCCAACGGCGCGGGCAAGTCAACGACCATGCGCATGATCGTCGGCCTGGACTCCCCCACCAAGGGCTCGGTCACCATCGCCGGCCGTTCCTACGCCGACCAGGCCGCACCGCTGCACGAGATCGGCTCCCTGCTGGAGGCCAAGTCCGTCCACCCCGGGCGCAGCGCGTTCAACCACCTGATGGCGCTCGCCCACACCCACGGGATTCCACGTCGCCGGGTGGACGAGGTCATCGAGCTGGCCGGACTGACCAGCGTGGCCGGCAAGCGAGTGGGCGCCTTCTCGCTCGGCATGGGCCAGCGGCTCGGCATCGCCGCCGCCCTCCTCGGCGACCCGGCGATCGTCATGCTCGACGAACCGGTCAACGGCCTCGACCCCGAAGGCGTGCTGTGGGTGCGCAACCTCCTGCGCTCGCTGGCCGACGAGGGTCGGGCCGTGATGCTCTCCTCGCACCTGATGAGCGAGACCGCGCTGATCGCCGACCACCTGGTCATCATCGGACGCGGCCGGCTGCTCGCCGACACCACGGTCGACGACTTCACCCGTGAGGCGAGCGGCGGCGGTGTGAAGGTCGCCTCCGCCGAGGCCACGAGGCTGCGCTCGCTGCTGGCCGGCCCCGACATCACCATCACCTCCTCCTCCGGCGAGGAACTGCTGGTCACCGGACGCGACGCCCGCGAGATCGGGACGATCGCCGCACGGCACGGGATCGCGCTGTACGAACTCACCCCGCAGGCCGTCTCCCTGGAGGCGGCGTTCATGGAACTCACCCGCGACGTCGTCGAGTACCAGAGCGCTCCGGCCGACACCGAACGAAAGGCCGCCTGATGCCCACCTCCGCACTGCACGGCGCCCAGCGCCCCGGCAAGCACGCCGGCCTCTCCACGGCACCCGATCCCCACACGTCCGCCCCGCGATACAAGGTGACCGGCATCCGGGTGCTGCGTTCGGAGTGGGCCAAGTTCTGGTCGCTGCGCTCCAGTTGGATCACCCTGGGCGTGGCCGTGTTCCTGCTGGTTCTCTTCGGTGCGATCGCTTCCTACACCTACAGTCCCGACGCCACCGCGACCGCCGGCCCGCCCGGAGGCGGCAGCGGCGACAGCGACGCGGTGAGCCTGGCCCTGACCGGAGTGACCTTCGCGTCGCTGGCCGTGGGCGTGCTCGGAGTGCTGCTCGCCGCGGGCGAGTACAGCACCGGCATGATCCGCTCCACCCTCACCGCGGTACCGCGCCGACTGCCCGTCCTGTGGTCCAAGGCCGCCGTGATCGGGCCGATCGTCCTGGCCCTCACCATGATCGGCGCGCTGGCCGCCTTCCTGCTGGGGGCCCCGGGCCTGGACGGCGAGAAGATCGCCCTGTCCCTGGGCGACGACGGCGTGCTGCGCAGCCTGGCCGGCGCGGGTGTCTACCTCGGCCTGGTGGCCGTGTTCGGCGTGGCACTGGGCATACTGATCCGCTCCTCCGCCGGAGCGATCGCGGTCCTCGTCGGCACCCTGCTCATCCTTCCCGGCCTGGCCTCGCTGCTGCCCGACTCGCTCTACGACACCATCAACCCCTACTTCCCCAGCAACGCGGGCTCGGCGGTCTACGCCCTGCACCAGTCCTCCGACGCCCTCTCACCCGGGGCGGGGCTCGCGGTCTTCGCCGGGTGGGTGGCACTGACCCTCGCCGGCGCGGCCTACCGGCTGCGCAAGTCCGACGCCTGACCCGGGCACGAGGACACTGGTGGTCATGAGCCCGCACCGAACGTCGGCCGACGGGGACACCGCCCGGGAGACGGCATCAGTCCCGCCGTCCCCCGGGTTCGACGCCGCCTGGGCGCACCCGCTCCTGGGCCGCCTGCTGCGCGACCAGAGCCGCCTCCAGCGACTGGACCGCCGGCATCCGTGGCTGTTCGACACCGCGGTGATGCTGGCCGTCCTCCTGATCAGCCTACCCGCCCTGCTCGGCGGCGACGGACACTCCCCTTTCGGGGACGGCGACGCCCATGACCAGTCGTCGTCCGCCATCCTGATCGTCTTCGTCGTCGCCCTCGTCGTTCCGCTGTGGTGGCGCCGCAAAGCCCCGGCCGTCACGTACTTCGTGATCGCGTCGGTATCTCTCGCCCAGTGGTCCATGGGTATCTGGCTGCCGACAGGCGTCAGCGCGCTGCTCGCGCTCTACACCCTGGCCCGCAGCGGTTCGCTGCGTGTACTGGGCTGGGCCGCCGTGCTGACCGTCGGTCAGGTGGTACTGGCCGTCTTCGTCCTGGTCCCGACCGCACACCCTGTCATCGGCGGCTTCTTCATACTGGGCACGGCGACGGCGGCCATCACCGCGGGTCTGACGCTGCGGATCCGACAGATGTACCTGGCGGCACTGGAGGACCGCGCCCGGCGGCTGGAGATCGAGCACGACCAACGCGTCCAACTCACCGCGGCCGCCGAGCGCTCCCGGGTCGCCCGCGAGATGCACGACATCGTCGGCCACAACCTCTCCGTCATGGTCAGCGTCGCCGACGGCGCCGCGACCCTGGCCGCCAACCGGAACGAGCAGTCCACCGAGGCCCTTCGCATCCTCGGCGACACCGGCCGCCAGGCCATGAACGAACTGCGCCGGGTACTGGGCGTCCTGCGCGACGAGCAGGACACCGAACACATGCTCAGCCCACAGCCTGGCATCGCCGATCTGGACCTCCTGCTGGAGCGGGTGCGCGCGGCAGGCCTGCGAGTGACCTACCGCGTCGTCGGCGACCTCGCTTCCCTGGACAGCGGCGTACAACTCACCGTGTACCGCGTCGTGCAGGAGTCACTGACCAACACCCTCAAGCACGCGGGTACCGGCACCTCCGCCGAGGTCACCATCACCGTCGAGGCCGGAGAGGTACGCATTCGGGTCTCCGATACCGGCACACCGCCAGGGACACCTGCGCGAGCGAAGCCGGAAACGTGCCATGAGGACGATTCCGGCCACGGCCTGGTCGGCATCCGCCAGCGGGCCGCCATGTACGGCGGCACCGTCATCATCGGACCGCGCGACACCGGCCACGGCTGGCTCGTCGACGTCATACTCGACGCGGCTTCCGCACCTGCCCCGCCGACACCGCAAGCACCAGGAGAACCCCTGCCATGACCACCGTGCTGATCGCCGACGACCAGCCCCTCCAACGCATGGGCGTCCGCATGCTCCTGGAGGGCACCCCTGGCCTGGAACCGGTCGGCGAGGCCGAGCACGGCGCCGAGGCAGTCCGCCTGGCCGCCGAGCTCCGCCCCGATGTCGCCCTCATGGACATCCGCATGCCCGGCATGGACGGAATCGAGGCCACTCGCCGCATCGTCGCCACCGGTGGCCGCACCCGCGTCCTCATCGTCACCACCTTCGACCTCGACGAGTACGCCTACGAAGGCCTGCGGGCCGGCGCCAGCGGCTTCCTGCTCAAGGACGCCCGACCCGAGGAACTCGTGGCAGGCATCCGCGCGGTCGCGACAGGCGACGCCGTCGTGGCCCCCCGCCTGACCCGGCGCCTGCTGGACTCCTACGCCCACCAGGTCCTCGCCCCGGCCGGCACCGCAGCCCAGGAGGACCCCCGGCTCAAGACCCTCAGCGACCGCGAGCGCGAGGTCCTCGTCGCCATCGGCCATGGCTGGACGAACACCGAGATCGGCGAACGGCTCCACCTCACCGAGTCCACCGTGAAGAAGCACGTCGGACGGGTCCTCGCCAAGATCGGGGCACGGGACCGTATCCAGGCCGTGATCATGGCGTACGACACCGGGTTGGTCAGGGCCAGGTCGTAACCCGGAGAGGCCCGACCGCGATACCTGGCGCGGTCCGCAGGCAGGCAGAGCAAGCTGACCGCGATCTGGCACCGGACCCGGCCCTCGGTACCCGCGGCATCAGCAGACCAGATGCCTGGGAACGTCTGCGGTTCTCATGCCTGGTGAGGAAGCGCTCGCACTCACCCGGCATTTCGATCCGCGTACCAGTAGTCAGCAATTTTCCATCGTGATGTCCGACTACGTCTTGACCGTGGCTCGTGGAACCGCTGCTGCGCACACTCGCGACGCACCGGGGGTACGCCTCGACATGCATTCCCTCGCGCCCGGCCAAGCAAGCAACTCACCTACGCTGACCGCCAGTTGGATGCAGGTCACGCACCCGGGTTCAGCGTGCCGCCATTTTCGGTCGGCGGTACCGACCTCGTGGCGGTGGTGCCGGAACGCCTGGCCGTTCTCCGAGGTCCCGCTCGTTGAGGCAATGTACTGGCACCACCAGCGACACTCCGACCCCGCACACCGCTGGCTCCGTAAGACGGTGCGCAGCGTTGGGGCCTAGCACGGCACTCGATGCCGGCTTCCCCTGCGACGTCCTCTTGGGCCTGACGGCTCCCGCCAATGCCGACTCAACGCACCCATCGCATCGGAACAGGACGGGGCCTCATCCCCCAATGTTGATGTCGTGTGACGCATCAACAGGCTCAAGGCCGACCGCCGTTATCGACCATGCAGGTCTCCGCCTCGCCTCCGTCCTTGTCCGGTCGGCGAGCTCGTCCGAAGGGAACGGCTCAAGCGGGTCCGCCGGGTAGGAGCAGCCTGAAAGTGCAGCCGTCGCCGGGGCGGGCGTCGAGTTCCAGGCGGCCACCGTGCGCGGTGGCGATGGCCGACGCGATGGCCAGGCCGAGGCCCGAGCCGGGCTCTGCCTCGTCCTCAGCCATGGCCGGCGGATCGGCGCGGTAGAAGCGGTCGAAGACATGACGGGCGTCCTCCGGTTCGAGCCCCTTCCCGTCGTCGATCACCTCGATCACGCACACCTCGAGACCGGTCGGGAGCGCGGGCCCGGAGCTCGTTCGCCCCGGTACGTCGATACCGCCGGTGCGCGGGCCGCAGCGGGTGGCCCCCACGCGTACCCGGATCCGGCTGTCGAGCGGTGTGTGGGTACAGGCGTTGGACAGCAGGTTGCCGACGACCTGCGCGAGCTGGTGCGGGTCACCGTCCGCTTCGACGACATCGAGGTCGCTGTCGGCGGCGGGTTCGGCGGGGTGATCCCCGAGCGGTTCCAGGGTGATGGCCCGGCACGGATAGGACAGTGCCGTGGCGGTGATCGTGTCGGCGGTGAGGGAGAGCAGGTCGACCGGTTCTCGCACCGGGCGTGGCGTGTCGCCGAGTTTGGCGAGGAGAAAGAGATCGTCGACGAGGCGGCTCATCCGCTCGGCGTTGCGCGCGATGAGGGTGTGCGCCTCGTGGCGCTCCGCCGGGCTCGCGGCGGGCCGGTCGAGGAGGAGCTCGGCGAAGCCCTGGATCGCGGTGAGCGGGGTGCGCAGTTCATGGCCGGCGTCCGCCATGAATCGGCGCATCCGACGTTCGGAGTCCTCCGTGCGGTGCAGCGCGGTGCGCAGCCGGTCGAGCATGGTGTTCAGCGCCATGCCGAGGCGGCCCACCTCGGTGTCGGGGTGGGGCACGGGTACGTTGAGTTCGAGCGCTCCTGCCGTGATGTCCTGTGCGGTGCGTTCGACGCGGGTGAGCGGCCGCAGACCGAAGCGGACGGCCGTGTTGCCCAGCAGGACGACGCCGACAGCCACGACCAAGCCGAGGCCGATGCTGAACCACAGGAACCTCGTCGTCGCGGCGTCCACTGTGTCGAGGGGTAGGGCGACGACGGCCCGCATGCCGTCAGGGCCGGTGTGGGCGAGGACCCGCCAGTCCGCACCGTCACTGCTGCTCGCGAGCGTGCCGGGCTGTCCCTCGGCCAGCTGCAACCTTGAGACGGAAGCGGGCAGTTGAGGGCCGGTTCCGTCACTGCGGCCCAGCGACTGCTTGAGCAGCTGCCCCTTCGCGCCGTAGAAGTAGACACGGTAGTCGGAGGGCAGGACGCTCTCCGCCCGCTGCTGGACCGTGCCGTTGGCCACATCCTCATAGACGCGTGTGGGCGGGCCGAAGTCGTCGAGTCGGCTGTCGACCTGGTCGACGAGCCAGCTGCGCAGCACCAGTTGACCGGCGGCCTGGCACAGGACGACGGCGCAGGTGGCGAGGAGCGCCGCGATCAGGACGAGGCGGCGCCGCAGGGAGCGGGGCCACAGCCGCCGCGGCGACCGCCTCATGGCGTCGCGGCCCGTGCCGTGTCCGACGGCAGGCGCAGGCAGTAGCCCACCCCGCGTACCGTGTGGATCAGCGCGGGGAGGTCTCGGTCGATCTTGCGGCGCAGACTCTTGACGTAGGTGTCGACGATCCGGGTGTCGCCGGAGAAGTCGTACCGCCAGACCTTCTCCAGGATCTCGCCCTTCTCCAGGACCCGCTCCGGGTGCGCCAGCAGGCAGGCGAGCAACCGGAACTCGGTCGGCGACAGTCTCAGCGCTCGCTCGGCCCGACGCGCCACGTGGGCACCTTCGTCCAGAACCAGATCGGCGTAGCGCATCGCGGGCCTGACCTCGCGAGCGGAGGCGGGCGCGCTGCCGCGGCGCAGGATGGCACGGATGCGCAGCAGCACCTCCTGGACGTGGAAGGGCTTGGTGACGTAGTCGTCGCCGCCGGAGCTGAGGCCGACGATGCGGTCCTCGACCTCGGTGCGGGCGGTGAGGAACAGCACGGGTGTGTAGACACCGTGAGCCCGCAGCTGGCGGGTGACCTCGAAGCCGTCAAGATCGGGCAGCATCACGTCCAGCACGATCAGGTCCGGTCGCCGGCTGCCGACCTGGAACATGGCCTGCTGCCCGTCCCCGGCCGTGACCACCGTGTATCCGGCAGCGGTGAGTGCTGTGGTGAGCAGGGCACGGATGCTGGCGTCGTCCTCCACAACGAGGACCGTGTGCCTGTTGCCGGGCACACGCGGCGTGGTGTGGTCGGTCACTGGCTGACACCTCGGTGATGTGGGCGGGCCGGACCACGAGGCGGTCCGGCCTGCAGTGCGACGTGATGCTAACCAGCGTTCCTGTCCACGAAATGCGCATAGCAGGCATCAGTGATTTATAAGGATGAACCGGCGCCTCAGGTTGCCACGACGGGGCGGCTTCCCGGGGCACCGGGGTTCAGCCGGTCACCTGCTCGTCCTTGGCCAGCGCCTCGGTCCGCTCGGTGACGGTCTTCCGCAGCGTGCTGACAGCGGTGTCCAGCGCTTTGGAGTCGGCTCCCGCGGCGCGGGCCTCGTCCGCGATCTCCGCCAAGTTCTCGGCCGCGGCGTTCGACCCGAAGAACTGCTGGTACAGCTTGCGGTACGCCTTCTTGTAGATGGCGTCGAAGGCGTCGTTGTCCAGGAACTTCGTCTTGAGCACATGCCCGGACGAAAAACCACCGCCACCCCGGTCACCCTCGCCGTCCCCCTGCATCCCTCCCGGGAATCCTGAGGGCAGGTCGGTCGGCATCCCTGACGGCATGCCCTGCGAGGCCCCCTCCTGCTGACCGTTCCCGCCCGTGGCGGCGCCACCGGAACCCGTACCACCACCGGCACCCGCTCCTGCTCCGCCGCCGAAGCCACCCATGCTGATGGTGTCGTCGGGACCCGCGGTCGCGTCGCCGCTGAAGGTGAGGTTGTAGTCCCAGCCCATGACCGAGAACTTCTTGGTGTCCAGGTCGTACCAGAGCAGATAATTCTTGCCCGGTCCGGCCATGTCGTCGAAGTTCAGGAGCAGGTTCTGCGAGGCGATATAGGTGGCGAGCGAGTCGACGTCCACGTACTTGTGGAGGTCGCGGGCGAACTCCTCGTCCGAGGCGCTGTTGACCCACTTGATCAGCTTCATGACCGGTTCGAGGTCCTGGCTGCCCTTTTTGTTGAGCTGCTTGAAGGAGGTCTCGTAGTCGGTCGGGTCGTCGCCCTTGTAGTCGAAGCTGCCGCCCGCCCGCGCCTTGTACATCACACCGTTGCTGTTCTCACCAGTTGCCGAGGCGTAGTCGGTGTCGGGGTTCTCCACCATGAGACGGGTGGCGGTGGGCCGGTCGTTCACCTTCAGTGCCGTGAAGCCGTAGCGCTCGGCCTGCTGCCCGCTCTCCTCGGTCAGCGACAGCGACAGTGCCTCGTTCAGAGGCACCTCGTCATTGCTGCCCGGGCGCAGCGAGATCTCTCGCTCGCCCTGGTAGGCACGCCCCTCGACATACTCATCGATCTTGATGAGCCAGGGCAGTTCCTCGGGCTTGTCGGCGGACAGGTCGTACTGCATGATCCCGCCCATGCCGCCGCCCATACCTCCTGCGGCGGCGCCGCCACCGCCGCCGTTGCCCTGGCGAGCGCCCTGCGGGGCGTCCGGCATTCCCTGGCCGCCACCAGGCATGCCGGAACCGCCACCCCGCAGGGACATCAGTGTGGAGTTGCCCTTGAGACGGATCCCGACGTCATTGAGGTAGACCCCGTCGATGGTGAGGTCAGCCTCGATGTAGTCCTTGGTGCCGTCCTCCTTGAACTCCTTCATCATCTTGTCGAAGTCGGTCTGGCTGTACGACAGTTGGATCGAGTGCGTGGCCGACGTGTCGTACAGGCCCACCGTCCCCTGCACGTTGTCGGTGATGGCATCCGCCTCGACGCGCGAGGACGACGTGACGTACGGGGAGATCCGTGCGTCGCCGACGAAGTAGACCATCGCCGCGAGACCGATACCCAGGGCCGCGCCCGGCTTCCAGTGGTGGCGCAGCCGGACCGGGATCCGGTCCCGCAGCCGCCGCCTCCTGTGGTCGTCCGCCGGCATCACAGATCCGTGGTGTCGTAACCGGTGAGCACCGTGACCCGCTGACCGGACGTGCGCTCCTGCAGGGCGCTGACCAGGTCGCCGGGCTCGGCACCCTTCTTCAGGCGCACGGTGTAGAAGATCTCGCTGAGCGCGCCGCCGCGTATGGTCTCCGTGCTGACCAACTCGAACTCGCTCGTGTACTTGATGAGGACGTCGCGGATCTGCGGGGTGTAGTCGTCTCCGGCCGGAACCTGGACCTTGACGACCTGACGCTGCACGTTGAGTGCGAACCAGTTGAACTTGAACATGACGAGGATGACGGCACAGATCACGACGGCGCCGACCGCGGCCAGTGTGTAAAAGCGCGCACCGCAGGCCATGCCGATCGCCATGGCCAGGAAGATGAAGCCGACGTCCCGCGTCTCCTTCACCGCGTTGCGGAAGCGGACCACGGACAACGCGCCCACCAGCGAGAACGCACGTGCCAGGTTCGATCCGACGACCAGCATGATCAGCGCGACGATCATGCCGACGATGATCAGGGTCTGGACGTAGGACTGGCTGTAGGAAACATTGCGGTGCGTGTACCGGTACACGTAACCGATCAGCGTGGACAGAACGAAGGACAGCAGCATCGCCGCCACGACGTCGGTCACGCTGAACGTGCCGCTGAGTTCCTGCAGATCGAAATTCACTGTGCTCCTACCTTCAGCGGCGCGTCCTGCTGCGCCGGATGTTCTTCAGTGGGGGTGGGTGGCGGGTAGTCCGCCTCGTTGACATGGAAGACCGAGCGCGGCGCGAGTCCGAACGCCTCGATGGACTGGACGTACTTGGAAACCCGGATCAGGTTGAGGTTGCGGCGCGCCGCCAGATCGGTGATCCAGTGGGGAGTGCGCTCGTTGACCTTGATCTCCATGACCGACAGGTGCGGCGGGATCGTGAACCGGTTCTCGGGCGTGGGGGTGCCGAAGTGGAAGTCCCGGTCCCGGCCCCGGATGCGCCGGTCGAAGGTGACCCGGAGCCCGGTGTCGGCGTCCCGGCCGACGAAAGCCTCGCGCTGGTAGCCGGTGATCGCCGTGGGCTTCAGATTGAGCCGGATGACGAGTTCGAGCACCTCGTGGATGAAGGCGCGCTCCTTCGGCGAGTGCTCCACCAACTCCCGGTCGTCGCACAACTGCCGTGCGACGCCGTAAGGGAGCATGATGCGGCGCTTCTGGGTGACCCGGTTGACGCGCTGCTTGATCTCCACGCACACCATCGAGTCATCAGTGACACCGTCGAGGTTTCCGTAATGCCGGATACGCAGCTTGCGCCGGAACTTCAGACCCTCGATCTTCTCCCAGTAGAAACGAAGCTGAGGGCTGTCGTAGTACAGGCTCCACACCCCGTACCCTCCGACCGGACTGTGCAGATCGGAGTCCATCCGCTCGGCCAGCTCATCGCGGATCTCCGCCGCTTGCTCGACCGGTACCAGGTACTTCAGCTCGAACCGGTTGAACGCGTGCAGCCGACTCGCCACATGCAGCGGCTCATCGTCGTCCTGCTCTTTCTGCGCGGCGGCTGCCGTCGACAGGTACACCATGCGCCTCCTCCATCGTGCTTCGCGGGCCGACCGGTCAGCAGCAGGCAACCAACGGCGCATGAGACGCCTATGAGAATCGTGGGTGCATTGCGGGAGACTTCCAGATGTACGCAAGGTGAACACCGGGACGGCAGTGCCGTGTAGCCCCGGCACAGGCGTAGTGCGTATCGGCAGGGCAAGCCGACGCGGGAGGGAATTGACCACATCCCTGCGGGCCGGCCCTGATCCGCGAGAGGGCGGGCCAGGCGCTTCGGACCATCTTCACCGCGGTGCACGGAGGGGCACTTCAGCTGAGGGGCGTCCACCGCTCACCGAAGCGACGTCAATGTTGGCCCGACCTGACGGCGAAGATGATGTCCCACGTGTTGAGGGTCCATGTCGATCAGCCGTCCGACCGAGTCCGCGACCCGCGTTAACGACGATAGGCGACACGTCGTCGTCGGCGAGTTGGCATCGAGCGCCCGGGCCGCGTCGAGGTCGGCGACGTCACGCACCGCCGCGCGCGCCCGGAGCCCACGCCTTAGAGGTCGTAGCAGAAGCCGGTTGATCATGTGACTGTCGGTGCGGTGGTTCGTTGGTTCGGTCGTGGGGAAGCACCAACCGAGGCCGTGGATCGTCTCGGATGAACTGTGGTCGTTGATCGAGCCGTTGTTGCCCGAACCGGGTCCGAAGTTGGTGGCGGGCCGACCGCGGGTCCCGGACCGGCAGGCACTGTGCGGCATCCTGTTCGTGCTGCACACCGGGATCCAGTGGGAGTACTTGCCCAGGAGCTTGGTTTCGGCTCGGGTATGACTTGCTGGCGTCGTCTGGCGGCGTGGAACGAGGCGGGTGTGTGGGATCGGCTGCACCAGGTGCTGCTGAGGAAGCTGCGGTCGGAAGAAGCTGGACTGGTCGCGGGCGGTGATCGACTCCTCTCACGTGCGGGCGGCCCGGCGCGGCCCAAAAGCGGTCCCAGCCCGGTCGGTCGCGCACGTCCGGGCAGCAAGCACCACGTCCTCACTGACGGGCAGGGCATTGCGCTTGCCGTGTCGCTGACCGGCGGCAACCGCAACGACGTCACCCAGCTGCTGCCGTCGCTGGACAAGGTCCCGGCCGTGGCCGGCGTCGTGGGCCGGCCCAGACACCGGCCCGACATGCTCTTCGCCGACCGCGGCTACGACCACGACAAGTACCGGCGGCTGCTATGGCAGCGCGGCATCCGCCCCGTCATCGCCGCACGCGGGCAGCAACACGGCACGGGCCTGGGCAGCTTCCGCTGGGTGACCGAGCGGACAATCTCCTGGCCCCATGGCTTTCGGCGCCTGCGGATCCGCTGGACGAGACGAGACGAGACGACATCCACGAAGCCTTCCTCGGCATCGCCGCCTGCCTCATCACGTACCGCCACGTCCAACGACTTCGTTAGGACCTCTAAGCGCTCAAAAGGGCCGGTTGCTCGTCAGCTCCAGGGAGATGCGATGAGCCAGCTGGTGTCCTGGGCCCATGACGTCGTGGAGTCCCACGTGTTGGTGCCGCCGTTGCCGGCGATGTAGGCCGTGTAGTTGTAGTGGCGGATGTACTTCGTCCGGAAGTTGAAGGACTGGAACGACGTGCCGACTCCGCTGTTGCCCGTGGTGGGGCAGAAAGTGGCGTCCTTCGCGAACGCGCCACCGCCGTCGTCGAAGTTCAGGTTGAGCTGGTAGTTGAAGTGGCGCAGGAACTGGCCCGGTTTGTCGGCGGACTCGAAGGACAGGCAGGACGTGTTGGCCAGTCCGGCGCGGACGATCCAGGTGGCGTCGGCCTTGTCGGTGGCCGAGCTGGCGGAGGTGATGTTGGAGATGACGACCTTGGTGTCGGCGTCGTTGTGGCGCAGGTAGTGCGAGGTGCAGCAGGGCGAGGTGGTGGCCTGCAGGGAGATCCGGGAGCCGGGGGTCAGTGAACCGGTGCTGGTTGAGCCGCTGTTGTAGCCGGCGGCGGTGATGTTGGCCTGGACGGCGTTCTCGGTGGCGTCGGAGGGGTAGCCCTGGGTCATGACGCCTTCGTAGAAGGTGCCTTGCGCCCACTTGCTGTTGTCACCTCCGATGCCGAGGATGATCGCGCCTTCCTTGTGCATCGGGTTGTAGCCGGAGACGGTCGGGCGTATGCCGTTGTAGTAGGTGGACAGGCCGCCCGACTGGGCGTCGCCGCCGCGGATGGCCCACTGGTTCGGGCCGCCCTTGAGCATGGCGGTCAGGAATCGGTTGTCGACGCTGGGGTCATTGGCGTTGAAGCCGCGGTTGACCCCGGAGAACAGGCCGTTCTCCAGGTCGGCCATGACCCAGGGGCCGTTGCCGCTGCCCCAGCCCCACCCCTTGCTGTTGCCGAAGTAGAGGGCCTCCATGTGGCCGTTGCCGGTGTCCAGGTTGTTGGTCTCGGCGTTGCCGTAGTCGAAGCAGCAACCGCCGTTGAAGTGCTTGCCGTTGAAGATGGCGTACATGCCCTCGGGCTGGTCGCCGGTGGCGATTCCGTTGGTGTTGTTGTTGCGGTAGCCGGTGCCGGGCGCCACGTAGACGCCGTACGCCTTGTGCCCGCCGACGGTGACCGGGGCCTCGACGGCGTTGGCCAGGTTGTCCGGCCCGCCGGCGGCTCCACCCCCGGGTGCCTGGGTGAGGTGGTTGCCCTTGGGCGACTGGTCGTAGATCACTGTGATGACGCAGCTGGTGTTCGCGCAGAAGGAGTCCTGCTGCGCGGCGTCGGCGTATCCGCCGGCGCTCAGCAGGCCGATGTCCTTGGTCGCGTTGTCGGAGGCACGCTTGACCTGGTACAGCGGGCCGTTGTACGCCCCGTACAGGGCGCGGGTGGTGCTGTGCGCCGCGACGCAGGGGGTGTTGCCCGCGGCGTAGATGTCGCACGGCCCCTGGGTTGCAGCCTGCGAGGGGGTGGCTGTGGCGGTGAGCACACCGGCGGCGAGCGCGGCGGTGGCACCGGCCGCGAGCAGCGCGCGTCTGACGCCGCGTATCCACAGTGGCTTGATCATGAAGAGCCCCTTCAGAGAGTGGGGTGTGATGCGTCGAGGCACCCTCGGTGTCCGGTGGTGCGGACGGCGCGGGTTTCCTCGACGCTGCCGGGCCCGGTGCCGGAGTCGGCTCTCATCGGCACCGGGCCCGGTGCTGGTTGCCCGCCGGCTCCAGGGGAAGCGGCGAGTCAGTCGGCGTGCTGTGCCTACGGCGTCGGGTGGTCCCCGGCGATGTCCGGCAGCGGATCTGCCCGTGCGCGGACATCAGCCGGCTTCGGCCGACCCGGATGCCGCCGCCGGCGTACTGCGGGAGGTGCTGCCGCTCGCCCCCTGGCGGACCAGGGTCGGCAGCAGTCGCCTCCCGGTGTCCTCGGCGCGTCCCGTGTCCCTGTCGACGTGGGGTCAGCTCGCCACACGGAAGGTGGCGTCGCCGCGTCCCGTCGCGGTGGTGATCGGGTCGAGGCGCAGCTCGTAGGCGTAGTGGCGGATGTAGCGGTCGGGGTAGTTGTACGACTGGAACGATGACCAGCCGGCGTCGGCGAGGCCGGTGACCTTGCGGAAGGTGGCGTCCGCGGCGAACTGGGTGGTGCCGTCGTTGTGGGCGAGCTGGAAGTCGTAATTGGAGTGGCGCAGGAAGTAGCCGGGCATGTTCACCGACTCGAAGGAGACGGTGCCGGTGCCGGCGAGGCCGGGGCGCAGCCGGAACTGGGCGTCCTCGGCGGGGCTCACGTTGGGATCGATGCGCACGTCGAAGTTGGTGTGGCGCACGTACCGGTCCTGGAAGTTGTACGACTGGAGCCGCTGGGCGGGGGTGTTGGGCCAGCGGGTGAGGACGCGGCTCTCCTCGGCGGCGGTCAGGTTCATGATCCAGCCGTGGCGCTTCTTCGTGCCGCCCATGCTGTAGGTTCCCGAAGCCTGCTTCTGGTAGGAGGCGGGATTGGACGGGTCGGTGGTCAGGACCGGCATGTAGCCGCCGCCGGAGGCGTACTGGTCGAGGTAGAGGGCCCACTTGTTGGTGCCGTTGAACTTCATCCACATCGGGCCCTCGACCATCGACCCGGTCAGGCCGATGCCGGAGAGGTCGCCGAGCCTGGTCCAGGTTCCGAGGATGGAGTTGCTGCCCTCAAGGGTGATCTGGCCGTCGCCGGAGGCCCGCACGTAGCGGTAGTTGCCCACTCCGGCGGGCATCTCGATGATCTGGGTGTCGATGATCTCCTGCGTGCCGGGTCGCTCGATGTAGGTCTGCGGGGTGGTGATGGTGCGGAAGTCGCTGGTGTGGGCGGCGTAGATGCGGTGCTTCGTCTTGCCGTTGAGGGGCACGTTCGTCGCCCAGTACAGGACGTAGTCGTTGCTGGCCGGGTCCCAGATCGCCTCGGGTGCCCAGGCGTTGCGTCCGTCGGGGATCGCGCCGGCGACGTTGAGCAGCCGAGGCTGCGACCAGGTGACCAGGTCCGTCGACTCCCACACGACCAGGTTGCGGCTGCCGTTGTTGATGGAGTCCGTCCAGCTCTGCCCGCAGTCGATGCACAGGTCGGTCGCGATGATCCAGTACTTGCTGCCGTCGGGGGATCTCACGAATGCGGGGTCGCGCACTCCCTTCGTGCCGACCGTGGAGCGCAGGACCATCCCGCCGCCGTTGAGGTCGTTCCAGTGCACGCCGTCCGTGCTGTGCGAGAGGTACATCTGCTGGTTGGTCGCCCCTTCACCGGTGAAGTGCACCATCAGGTAACCCGGATCGGCTGCGTCGGCCTGTTGGGGTGCGGTCAGGGCCTGGCTGGCGAAGAGGAGGCATGCGGCGAGCAATATCGCCGTCAGCCGGGCGCGGAGCGCGGACATGTGGATCTCCTGTCTTCGTGAAGGTGCCACTGTCGGGAAGAGCGGGGTGGCGGGGGAGCTCGTCTCGGTGGGGGGGACAGGACGGTTACCGCACGATCCGGAAGGGGGCTGTCCTCAGAGGGCTCCTGTTCTCTGCGGTCCGGCACGGCGGTGGCAGCCTTCGGAATTGCTGCGATATCAGCGGTGGTGACCGAGTTGCGGCCTCAGCCAACCGGGATTGGATAGGCCCTGAAGTGCGGGATATCGAACAACGTTCGTAGAATCGGGCAGACATTAAGTGGGGGAATCAGGAGGCGTCAATACATCCGACAATCCATGGGCCTTTCATGGCACGCGTCGGCCAACTCGTCGGTCGCTCTTTGACCAAGGCGTTGACAGGGGCAGGCGCAGGATCTATGGTCTGGTCGAATTCACGAACGGCGTTCGAAACACCGGGAGTTCGGCAAGGGGCATGAGCCCCGCGGGGGTGTCACGCCCGGGCGTCCCGGCCACGGCGAGCTTCCCGGAGACCTTCTCCTCGAAGACTCTGACGCAGATTCATCGGTCTCCGACGCGCAACCCCTGTGGCAACGGGGAGCTCGAAGGCGCTGGCTGATCCGCGTCATGGAGCAAGCCACGCATGCACTCCACAGAGGCGGCAGCGTCATCGCCCTCACTCATTTCACTGCTTCGGTCCTGCCGGCCTGAAAGCCGCGCAGATACGCCATCAGTGCCTCTGGCTGATACTCCGCGATGAAGCGCCAGTACCGACACGGTGAGCCGACGGCCCTCGGCGGCGTCGTTGTCGTCGAGGGCGATGTCCTGGTGCATGGCGCGGTAGTCGTCGAAGCTCGCGCGTAGGGCGCCGGGGCGGAAGAACGCACGGACGTGGCCGTCCGCCGTCTCACCGGTGGCTACCGGGGCACCGCACTCATCCCCCTGGTTCCGCTGGAGACCGCGTGACCGCCCCGCTGCGCGTCGTCGTCGCCGACGACCAGGCCCTGGTCCGCACCGGCTTCCGGATGATCCTCACCGCGCACGGCATCGACGTGGTCGCCGAGCCGGCCAACGGCATCGAGGCCGTGGAAGCGGTCCGGCGGGCCCGGCCCGACGTCGTCCTGATGGACATCCGGATGCCCGAGCTGGACGGCCTGGAGGCCACCCGCCGCATCCTGGACGGTGCCACGGACGCGCCGCGGGTGATCATCCTGACCACGTTCGACCTCGACGAACTCGTCTACGCGGCCCTCTCCGCCGGGGCCAGCGGCTTCCTCCTCAAGGACGTCACCCCCGAACACCTGGTCTCCGCCGTCCGCATGGTCCGCACCGGTGACGCCCTGCTCGCCCCCACCATCACCCGCCGCCTCGTCGAGCGATACGCCCGCCAGGCCGCGGCCACCTCCGAGGCGTACGTCCCACAGGCCCCGGTCTCCGACGCCGCGGCGCTCCACCGCGACCTGACCATGCTCACCCGACGTGAACTCGAAGTCCTGCGCCTGCTCGCCCAGGGCCTGAGCAACGCCGAACTCGCCCATCGCCTGCACCTCGCCGAGACCACCGTCAAGACCCACGTCGGCCGCGTCCTCGCCAAACTCCAGCTCCGCGACCGTGTCCAGGCCGTCGTCCTCGCCTACGAGACGGGACTGGTCAGCCCCGCCTCGCACCGGATCACGCCGGTCGGCGCGGACGACTGGATGACCGGCGCCGACGACAGCCCCTGACCTCCCGCCCGCGCCTGGAGGAGGCCCTCTATGCTGGCGCTCGGCGAGACAGGGGGAGGTCAGCCGGTGGACTGGTTCTGGTGGGTTCTCATCATCTTCTGGACGGGCGGCTTCGCATGGGCGGCCGACACCCTCCGCACCGCACTGCGCAATCGGCATGAGCGGAAACTGCAGTTGATGGAGGCGGCGCACCAGGAACGCCTGGCCATCGAGTCGGCGAACAAGCCGCCGGAGCCGGTGTGCGGCTGCACGCACCACCTGGCCAAGCACGACAAGCAGGGCCGGTGCCACGAGCGCGTCGAAGTACCGACGGCCTGGGACGAGGACAAGAAGCCGCTGCACTACGAGGCCGGCCAGTGCAACTGCCAGCAATACGTGGGACCGCAACCTCTGTCGCACGTGTTCGCGGAGGATCTGACGGACCGCCTGTGACCGGGACGGCGGTGCGGCCGGGCCGGCCGGTGTGGGTCCGGTGCTGTGTGGCGGCGTACGCCATCGGCTTCCTGGAAGGAACAGGAGCGCACGCGTACTTTCTGGCGACAGACGGGCTGAGCGCCTACAACTACGCCCCGATGCCCGTCCAGCTGCTCTTCCACGCGCTGCTGCCGCTGGATCTGCTGGTCGCTGTTCTGGTCATGCGGGGCCGGCCGGTCGCACCGTTGCCGGCCGCCGCGGTCATGCTCATGGACCTGGCCGCGAACTGGAGCATCCAGGCGGACGAGGTCCTCGCGCACCCGACGGCCTACCTCCGTCCCGTCGGGCTGCTGCCCATCACCCTCTTCGGCCTCTTTGTCGTCGCCACCGCCCTGCCACTGCGCCGGAGCCTGTAGCCCGTCGTCGGGCCGGGTGACAAGGCTGGCTATGCTGCCGCGAATGACTGCAGTGGACATGAAGAAGTCGCAGGCCAGGACCGTGAATCGGGGGACATACTTCCTGTTCACGCTCGTCGTGGTGGGGATCGGCTGGATCATCGCCGCGGTCAACACCGGGATCGCGTATCTCGCCCTGGGCATGGATGTGATCCCGATCATCACCGGCTTCGTCGGGTGCCTCGTCTTCGTGATCCTCATGCGCTTCCTGCACCACGCGTGGTGGCTGGCCGTTCTCTCGGTCCTGCCCGCGGTGTTCGTCCTCGTCGGCTCGGTCCAGTACGCCCCCGAAGCCGCGCTGGACCACCGGGGCGTGCGCGAGAAGGTCCGCATCACGGCCGACAGCGCCGCCCGGGACGGCGGCTCGAACCACCGCTTCACCCTCGTCGGTCCCTCCGGCGACAAGCTCACGGAGACGCTCGACTACGACGGGAGCGCCCCGGACTGGGGAGTCGGCGACCGGCTCACGGTCGTCCGTGACCCGGAGGGAGTCGTCCCCATGGAGGCGGTCTCCGATGTCGACCCCGATGGCCGACTCGGCTCGCTGGCCATGGGCGTCGTCGGTTGGACGGGCCTCGCGCTGCTGGCCGGCCGACGCGGTTTCGTTCGACGCCGGGCGGGTCGGCGCCCCGCCGTCGAAGACCTCGCCTGAAGCGCCCCGGCCGCCGCGCGATCCGGGGGCCGACCCCCATCCGCCACGCAGGCCCGGTGACGTACTACTTGCTGACGGCCAGGCGCATCAAGGCGTGCTCGTCCCCCTCCTTGATCATGCCCTTCGTGTTGATCACTCAAGCTTCCAACTGGCGTCGACCCGCACCGCCTTGGCCACGGCACACTCGTTGTCCTGGGAGGGCAGACTCGGCCAGATGCCGGCACCTACTGAGAGCTGCCGCCGGTCGCGTCGTAGACCCTGCTCTTCGGGCGGAAGCCCATGGATTCTGCCCTTCTCGATCGTTGCTGTGCCGCTACGCGGCACCGGGTTGGGCCAGGAATTTCCTGCTACATCGCGCTGCGCCGGGATTGCTCCTGGTCTTCCCAGCGCTCCGCAGGCCGATGCCGCCAGTCCGGCGGCCATCCTCACGTTGATCGCGGCGTGGTGGTCCCGCCCGTGGACCACGCCGCAGGCGGCACACGTCCCCTCCCGGACGTGGCGGGGCTTGGCTCCGTCCGTGAGGCCGCAGGTGGTGGAGACTCCGCACCCCGGCGCCATCGAGGTGGCCGTCCACGACGGCGAGCGGCACGGGGGGCCGCGCATGCGCACCTGTCCTCAACACCGGCACCGGGGGCTTCGCCGACCCAGGGTCAACCTCCTCGTCCACACCACGACGGACACCTGCCGGGACCCGGTTGGCGGGCGAATATAATCTGCCTCGTGTCGAAGCCTGACGAACTGCTGGTTGACCTCGCCACCCTGGTGGAGTCCGGCCAAAGCAATCAGATGTCCCTGACCGTGGTCACCGGTGGCGCTGTCATCACCGGTCGCCTGGCTCCGGAAGCAGTGTGGCGACAGAGGGTCTCGGAGGTACTGACGGATTCCGCCCACGTGGGCGAGTTCGCCACTGCCTTCAACACCCCCGCGACGAACGGACCGCCCACACATCTGCACTTCCACGTCGCCCGGATCCTGCAGGGCGCCATGGGAATCCCCGAGACAGGCGGAATGTACCGCGTTGCGATCGAGGACGTCAGCGCCTGGACCGTAGGCGACTTCAGCTACTCCGACCACTGAACAGCGGCATCGGGAACCGCTGCACGCTGTGGAGCCCGACCGGCGTACCGGTCGGGCTCACACTGCAGGTCAGATGTCGGCCTGTGCCGGTTTGCCCGGTCGGACCGTCACGGTGCCGAGCTGAGTCATGGCCCGGGGGACATCGGCGGCGCCGAAGCCACGGCGATCCTGGCGGGTGATGACGCAGCGCATGTGGCCTTACTCGTCGCGCTTCGCAGCGCACCGAGCCGGCGGGAGCGCATCGGGTGCTCGGCTTCGAGAAGGGGCGGCGTCGGCCTCGGGATGAGGCACTGCGTTGGGGACATTGGGCCACCGGTGCGCTGATGACCACCGGGATGCCGGACGGGGCGGGGGCGCCGGTGATCCGGCTCGGGGCTTCATCGCCCGAGCGGATCTGGGTGGTCTTCGGCCAGAATCCGGCGTCCGCCATGAGGCGGACCATGCCTCGACGCTGGTTCGGTGTGCCGAAGGTGACGACGCTGCCGGATTCGCCGACGCGGGCGGCAAGCCGCTACCGGAGGGGACGGTGGTGCGAAAGCCGCAGCGGTGAAGAGGACCGGGGCGCATATCGAGTCGTGACCATCGGGTGGTCCTGGTGAGGTCCTTGATCCAGATCATCGAAGCGTGCGGGTGGAGACCGGCGAGGTAACTGTCGGGAGCCTTGTCGAATCGGGTGTCTCACCGTCCCAGTCGGCGCCTCCTGGGACGTCATGCTCTGGGGCGGGTGAGGCACGTGGAGCCGACGCGAGCCGACCGGTGCGCTGATGTCCGGGCGGGGGCGCGTGGGTCATGGTCCGGCATCCGGCTCAGGTCGCGGGGAGGATGCGGCGCGTTTCGTAGGCCCACATCGCGATCTCGACCCGGTTCCGGGCGCCGAGTTTGGCCATCAGGCTGGCCAGATGCGTTTTGACCGTGCTGAGGCTGATGTGCAGGGCATCGGCGATCTCGGTGTTGGTCAGCCCGCGAGCGACGGCGAGGAGCACCTGCTCTTCGCGGGCGGTGACGGGGGCGACCGGCTGGGCCGCCGGCCGGCCGGCGGGCAGGTCCGCGAAGGCCTGGAGCAGACGGACGGTGACGCTGGGCGCGATGAGCGCCTCCCCGTCGGACGCCGATCGTACGGCCTGGGCCAGAAGGTCGGGTCCCGTGTCCTTGAGGAGGAATCCGCGGGCGCCGGCACGTAGTGAGCCGTAGACGTACTCGTCGAGGTCGAACGTGGTGATGACGACCACGACCAGCGGGTCGGCGATGCCCGGGCCGGCGACCAGCCGGGTGGCCTCGAGCCCGTCGATCCCGGGCATGCGGATGTCGAACAGGCAGACGTCGGGGCGCAGTTCGCGGGCAAGGCGGACCGCTTCGTGTCCGTCGGCGGCCTCGCCGACCACCTCGATGTCGGGCTGGGCGTTGAGCATGATCCGCAATCCGGTGCGGATGATGGTCTGGTCGTCAGCGACGAGGACGCGAATGGACACCGCTCTCGCTCCTCGCTCTCGGCAGTTCGGCTTCGACATGCCAGCCCCGGTCGGCGCCGGGGCCGGCTCGTAGTGTGCCGCCGAGCAAGGTCGCGCGCTCGCGCAGTCCGGTAAGTCCGTATCCGTCGCGACCCCGGCCGGTGCGGCGGCCGTTGTCGTGCACGTTCACCCGTACCGTGTGCCGTTCCGCGGCGACCCGGACGACGAGCTCGGTCGCGTCGACCGCATGACGCAGCGCGTTGGTCACCGACTCCTGCACGATCCGGTAGACGGCCGCGTCAACGGCCGGGGGCAGCACGTCCAGTTCACCGTCGAGCCCAAGGTCGACCCTGAGTCGACCACCCGGGGTGCGCACCAGGCGCTCCAGATCCGCGACTCCGGCAGGGGGCGCCAGCTCGGCGCCGACCCCGCGGTCGCGCAGTGCGGCGACCATGGCACGCATTTCCTCCAGCGTGCGCGCGCCCTCCTCCTCGACCCCCTCCAGCGCCTTGACTGCGGCAGAGGGGTCGGTGTCCGCGAGTACCCCGCCCGCCTGGGCGATGATGACCATGGCCGACACGTGGTGGGCCACCGTGTCGTGCAGTTCCCGGGCGAGCTGCTCTCGCTCGCGGGAGCGCACCTGGTCCAACTGCCGCTCGCGAGCGGTCAACCAGAACCGCACGGCAGCCCCGAACACGCCGGGCATCAGCAGGAAGACGAAGCCCACGATGTTCTCGACGACCGGTGTCTCGTCCGTGACGGAACACAGCGCGCCGGTCGTGAGGATCGCCGCGCCGCCCAGCACGATCTCGCGTCCCGATCCCCACCGGGGCAGCGCGTACACCAGCACGAGTACGACCATGCCGGTGTACAGGCCGACGGGCTCGCGCGCAGCGGCGACCAGTGAGGCCACCTGAAGCAGGGCCATCGAGCCGAACGCCATCGTCACCATCGCCAGCGGGCGGGTCCGGCGCCACAGGGGCAGCAGGCACAGCCATACGGCGAACACCACCGCCACCGGCCGCCAGACGACGTTCTCGCGCAGGGTGGCCTCCAGCACCACACCGCCCAGGCCCGCGGCGAGCAGTACCCAGTCCCGCCACACCCGGGCGGGCGCGTCGGGCGGCCGGGGTTCGGTCCACAGGGTTCGCAGGTCTTGTGGCAGCACGGTTCTCAGCCTAGGGACCGCGGCGTGCCGCGCATCGGCCGAAAGGACGGTTCGTCACTCCGCCCGGGGGCCGAGGGATCGGCGGCCCGCGGGCCGATGCCGCGGAACGCCGTAGCGGCGAGCCTCGGCATCGGTGGCCGTACAGGACGGCCGACGAGGTGGTTGGAGGACCCCGATGCTCTCGACAGCCCTGTTGCGTCTGGGCACTGGTGCCGCCCGCCATCCCTGGCGGGTGATCGCGGCATGGCTGATCGCCGCCACGCTCGCCGTTCTCGCCGCGATCGCCTTCGGCGGGCGGACCGCGGACTCGATGACCGCTCCGGGACTGGACTCAGGGCGGGCCGCGGAACTGATCGAGCGGGCCGGCACCGGTCAGGAGGGGATGACCGCCCAAGTGGTCGTCACCCCCCTCGACGACGGGGCGACGTTCTTCGACCATGGCAGCGCGCGCACCGCTCTGGCGCGGCTGCAGACCGAGGTGAAGCTGTTGCCGCACGTGCTCGGCACGAGCGACCCGGCGGGGGCACTCGACGTACGCGGGGACACCGCCGTGCGCGGCGGCCTTGTCTCGGCCGACGGGCGGATCGCGGTCGTTCGGGTGCAGTATCCCGAGCAGAGCCGGCTGTCGGGCAAAGACCTCGACGCCCTCGTCGATCTCGGCGATCGGCTGCGTGCCGAGTTGCCCCTGCGCGTCGAGATGGGCGGGAACCTCTTCTACGCCTTCTCCGACCCCGACGGCGGCGCGAGCGAGCTGGTCGGCCTCCTCGCCGCGGCCGCGATCCTGTTCCTGGCGTTCGGTTCGCTCATCGCCGCCGCGCTGCCGATCGGCATGGCGGTGTTCGGACTGACCGTCGGGGTTGCCACGATGACGGTACTGGCGGGGGTCACGGACGTCCCGACCTTCGCACCGGTCCTGGGCAGCATGGTCGGGCTCGGAGTGGGCATCGACTACGCGCTGTTCGTGCTCGCCCGGCACCGGGAGTACCTCGCGAGCGGGCTCGATCCCCACGAGGCGGCGGGGCGAGCGGTGGCCACGGCGGGCAGGCCCGTGGTCTTCGCCGGCGGCACCGTCGTCGTATCGATCCTCGGTCTGGCAGTCGCGAACGTGCCGTTCATGACGGTGGGCGGGCTCGCCGTCTCGATCGTCGTTCTGATCATGGTGCTCGCGTCGGTGACGCTGCTGCCAGCCTTCCTCGGCGCCGCCGGCCCACGCCTGGCCCGGGCCGGACGGATCGCCCGGGCTCTGCAGACCGGGAAGCTTCGCCGACTCGCACGGCCAGGGGACAGGGTGGCGGGCACCGCTCCCGCCACCGGGTGGCGTCGCTGGATCGGTCACGTCAGCCGGCACCCGCTGCCGTACGCGGTCGGCGCGGCGGGGCTGCTGCTGACCGCGACGCTGCCTCTGCTCGGCCTGCGCGTCGGCCTGCCCGACGACGGCTCACTGCCCCACAGCCGTACCGAACGCCGCGCCTACGACCTCGTCGCCGAGGGGTTCGGCCCGGGCACCAACGGTCCCCTCGTCATCGCCGCGGACCCTGCCGGTGATCCGGGAGTGCTGGACCGACTCGCCGGGGCCCTCGCGGCGGATCCGGGCATCGCATCCGTCGCGCCGACGCACATCGATCGGGCCACCGGCATCGCGACGCTCGTGGTGTTCCCGACCACCAGCCCTCAGGACAAGGCCACGACCGACACCATCGCCCGGCTGCGCACCGACGTGCTGCCCACGGCGATCGGGCACGGCCCGGCCAGGGCCCACGTCGGCGGCGCCGCCGCGAGCCTGTCCGATGTGGGCCAACGCACCAGCCGGCGCCTGCCGTTGTTCGTCGCCGCCGTGCTGGCGATGTCGTTCCTGCTGCTGATGCTGGTCTTCCGCTCGGTACTCGTACCGCTGAAGGCGGTACTGCTGAATCTGCTGAGCATCGGCGCGGCCTACGGCGTCATGGTCGCGGTCTTCCAGTGGGGCTGGGCAGGCGCACTCATCGGGCTGGAAGCGACGGTTCCGATCGTGTCGTTCATCCCGATGTTCCTCTTCGCCATCCTGTTCGGCCTGTCGATGGACTACGAGGTGTTCCTCCTCTCCCGCGTACGCGAGGAGTACCTGCGCACCGGCGACAACGGCACGGCGATCGTCGAGGGCGTCTCGCGCACCGCCCGGATCATCACCTCTGCCGCCCTCATCATGGTGGCGGTCTTCCTGTCCTTCGCCGTCGCCGAGGACCCCTCCACCAAGATGTTCGGACTCGGCCTGGCCACCGCGATCTTCATCGACGCCACGGTCGTACGCATGGTGCTGGTACCGGCGACCATGACACTCCTCGGTCGGACCAACTGGTGGCTGCCGAAGTGGCTGGACCGGATGCTTCCCCGCGGCCCGGTCGGCATCGACGACACCCACGCGGAATCCACGGGTGAGGCCCCGCGTTCACGGCTGGTCGACCGTTGACTCACCTCCTGCCCGCCCCCGGCGTCCGGCACCTCAGCGCGACGCCGAGGGCCTGTCTCTTCGGAGTACTCAAGGTCCACCAGGCTCGCTGACGATGCGGGTGATCTGGCGGGGTAAGGTGGAATTCCATGGCAATAAGCTCCGCCCTGTGGTCCTTCGCCCTAGTTGTAGGGCTCCTCACTCTGACTCCCGGACTCGACACGGCGCTGATCTTGCGCACGTCGGCACTCGGCCGGCGCAGGAGAGCCTGGGGCGTCGTCCTCGGAATCCAGACGGGCACCCTGGTGTGGGGTGCGTTCACTTCCCTCGGAGTGACCGCCCTTCTCACGGCCTCCCACCTCGCGTATACCGCGTTGCGCTGGATCGGCGCCGCTTACCTGATCTGGATGGGGGCTCGCATGCTCCGGGACACCTTCCGGGGACTGCCCACGGCAGACGCGGACGATTCCCTTCCGGCCGCTGGAGCAGACTCGGTCAGCGGTGGCTGGCGGCAGGGGACGCTCACCAACCTCCTGAACCCGAAGATGGGCGCCTTCTACGTCGCCGTCCTGCCCCAGTTCATCCCCCCAGGGACCGGCCACTTCACCATGGGCCTCCTGCTCACCACGGTGCATATTCTCATCGGTCTGCTCTGGTCTGCCGTACTCATCGGCTTTGCTCGCGTCTTGCAGGGGCGGCTCCGCAAGCCCCAGGCCCGCCGCCTGCTCGACCGGATCACCGGTACCGTCATCGGTGTTTTCGGCATCAGGCTGGCACTCAGCAACTGACGATGCGAAGGTCAGGGACCAGCGACCTGCTCAGCACCGGACCCAGATCAAGATGGACGCGATGTGGAGTGCGGCCTGGTAGGCGATGGCGAGTTTGTCCGTCCGCAGAGCCAGGCCGCACCCCTGCCCGAACAGGCCACGACAGACCTGCGCCGGCAGAGCCCCCGCCCCGAACCGCACGCATGACGCCTCAGATCGGTCATGAGGTCCGTCCCAGCAGCCTCCGCGAGGGGACTGCCGCCGCCCGCCCCGCGCAGATCGAGATCGGTGAAGCGCCCTCCGCCCCGGGCGACCTCGATTCTGCACTTCCAGCTCGTCAGGTGTGCGCGGGCTGTGCCGAGTTGAGCGGCAGCGGGGAGGTGGCAGCCAAGCGTCTCAGCGCGGTTATGGGTTGGCGTCGTCCGTACGCGACTGCCGTCGCTGTTCCGTCGGTGTGGGTCCAGGTCAGCAGTGCACGTCCCTCGGCCACACTGCCCGCAACCGTGGTCGGTTCGCCCAGGAGCGGCAGTCGGCCGACGATCTTGACGGACAGACCGGCGATCTCGGTCCAGAAGTAGTCGTCCTGCGAGGGTCCGGAAGGAGGGAGACCGAGGGCGGAGGCGGCCGCGGTCCTGCCCTGGGCGACGGCGTTGGACCAGAACGGCGCGCGTCGGTGGGGCCGGGTGGCGTTGCCGCGAAGGTAGGTGACGTCGCCGGCGGCGAACACGCCGGGAACGGTGGTGGCACAGGCGTCGTCGATGCCGACGCCGAGGCGGTCGGCGAGGCCCGTCCCGTCCAGCCAGCCGACGCAGGGCACCTCTCCGGCGCAGGTCACCACGAGGTCCCCGGTGAGCTCGGTGCCGTCGGGGAACAGCACGCCGTGCACAGGGTCTCCGGTGAGGGCGGCGACGCCTGTGGCCTGCACGAAGCGGATGCCGTGCGCCGCAGCCCGTGCGGTGATGGCGGCGGACAGATAGCCGCCGAGGATGCGTCGCAGCGGCCGGTCGGTGTCCACGACGGTGACCGGGATGCCGCGGGCGGCGCAGGCGCTGGCCACCTCCATGCCCAGGAAGCCGGCGCCGACAACGATCGCCGTAGCGGCGTCGGCCAGGCGGGTGCGGAGCAGGCGGGCGTCGTCGAGGGTGCGCAGGACGAGTTCGCCCCGCTGGCCAGGGGCGGCGAGTCGGCGGGCGTCCGCGCCGGTGGCGAGGATCAGTGCGTCGTAGCCGATCCGGCGGCCGTCGGCGGTCGTGACGGTGCGGCGCCGAGGGTCGGCCGCGACGGCGGCCGAGCGGATGACGCCGATGTCGAGCCCGTCGAGGGACAGCCCCAGGGTGTGGTCGGCGGTGGGGTCCTTCAGAACTGCCTTCGACAGGGGTGGGCGGGAGTAGGCGCCTTCTTCTTCTGCGCCGATGATCGTGACCGGTCCGGTGTGGCCCAGGGTGCGCAGGTGGCGGGCGGCGGCGGTGCCGGCGAGTGATTCGCCGACGATGAGCACCGAGTGCGGTGCGGTCACGACAGGACTCGCAGGGCGGCGACCGGGCACGCGTTGACCGCCGCGTGGGAGGCGGGCTGATGCTCCTCGGGGACCTCGGCGCCCTCGAAGTGGTAGGTGAGTTCGGCGTCGTCGTCCAGGCTGAAAACGACGGAAGCCTGGTCGGCACACAGGCCGTGGCCCTCGCAGCGGGTGTAGTCGACGGAGATCTTCATGGTGCGGTCCTCACAGGGCGTGCGGTGGGGTCTGGGCCGGGATGAATTCGAGCGGCAGGCGCTCGAGGCGGTGGATGACGTTGTTCAGCGCCCACTCGGGTGGGCCGGCCGGTTCGATGCGGTCGACCTTCTCGACCAGGGCGCGGAGCATCGCGGAGGTCTCCATGCGGGCCAGGCCCTGGCCGGCGCAGCCGTGGGTGCCCTGCCCGAAGCCGAGCTGGCGGGCGGCGTCGCGGCGGATGTCGAAGGTGTCCGGGTCGTCCCACTCCAGCGGGTCGCGGTTGGCGGAGCCGTACAGGACCAGCACCCGGGAGCCCTTGGGCAGGGGGATGCCCGCGAGTTCCGTGTCATGGGCCGCGGTCCGGGAGAAGCCCCGGATCGGGGACTCGTACCGGACGACCTCGTTGACCGCGTTCGCCACGAGGTCGGGATCCGCCTTCAGCAGGCGCCACTGTTCGGGGTGGGTGGCGAACAGGTGCAGCGCGCTGGAGATGGCGCTGATGGTGGTGTCGAGGGAGGGTGCCAGGTAGTCGATCATCATGGTGGCGCACTCGGCCGGCATGATCCGGCCCTCGTCGGCGGCGCGCAGCAGGTCGTGGCCCAGGCTGCTGTCCAGTACAGACCGGTCCCGGACGACACCGCGCGCGTAGCGCAGCATGCCGACGGACGCGGGAAGTGTGCGCACTGCCTGGCAGTTGAGCGGGCCCAGGGCGTCGAAGGTGGCGCCGGCCCAGCGCAGCAGGTGCTCGCGGCCCTGTCGGGGCCAGCCGACCAGGTCGGGGACGACGGACATCGGCAGGGCCATGGCGACCTCCACCGCATCGACGGTGCGCTGAGCGACAGCGGCCGCGACCACGGCGACCGCCTGCTGGTCGACCGTGTCCTTCATGGTGCGCAGCGCCCTGGGGGTGAGGCGGTGCGCGAGCAGGGAGCGGCGGCGGGCATGGTCGTCGCCGTCGCTGAACAGGGTGGTGCCCTGGCCCATGCGGTTGGTGACGGGGTTCAGGGCGACCCCGCCCGAGGAGACGAAGGTCTCGTCGTTCAGCAGTACTTGCTTGCATTCGGCGTATCGCGGCAGGGCGTAGACCTTGTGCTTGCTCAGCCAGACCACGGGGCCCAGGTGGCGCAACGCGGCGTAGTGCGGATAGGTGTCGCGGATGGCCGATGCCGAGTACAAGTCCGGGTGGTAGACGGGAATCTCTGTACGGATGGGCATGAACAGTCCTCCTCGAGGAGCCGTTGGAGCGCGGTGGCGAGCCTGTGCGGCGGGCAGGCCTGTGAGCGGCCAGGCGCAGGGATGGGAGTTCCGCGCCCCGTCCCGTTGCCCGCCCGGGTGTGTGACGACGGCATCCGCCACCCGCCGTCAGCCGCAGTGACCCGGAACCGACGCAAGGCGCCCGTACGCAACGACGCCCTATTGAGGAAATCATCAAGGCTGACAGAATGCTCCGTCAAGAGTCACGTGGGAGGCGCGCGAGAAGTCATCAGCCCTGTGATGCTCCTCTTGCCCTGGGCGGCCACTCACGCTTGGCCCGCTGATGCACCCGCGCGGCGAACACCGGGTAACCGCGCCAAGGATGCGCTGCGGCCCCTCCGGCAGGGCTCGCCGAGATGGTCGTGCACATGCTGGGCGTCCGTACCGGACGACGCCCGCGAGCTCGCCCGGCGCCCTCCACACAACCCGCCGGAGGGTGACTGACCGGCTGGTGAAGGCTCCCCGTCGCCTTCCGCTCGGGCTGCGTGCGTGATTGCCGTACTTCGCTGCCGTACGCAGAATGATCCGCATGGGATCCATGCAACCTCAGCTGAGCTGGCCGTTTGAAGGGGAGGTCTTCCCTCGTGACTTGCTCGCGATCATCCAAAGGACTGTCTCAGCCGGGGAGTTCCCAGCCCTGACCGTGATCCACGATGACGAGGACGACTGGCTCGTGAGCGACGGCGTCCACGATCCCAACGGTGATGGCGCCTCGTCGGTCCTCCACCTGCAGCACGTCGTGGACTTGGACCCCTCGCTTGCCCAACTGGCCACCATGCCACCTGGACAGGTCGCGTGGCGATCAACTGCATCCGACGCCTGGGTCATTGAGGAATGGACCTACGCCGACGACTAGGGTCCGACCTCAAAGAGCATCGGGTGGTGGATCACGGTGGGGTGAAACGTCGTCATGAACTTGCCTATCAGGAGTGGGGATTACTCACCCCCCTTGACCACCGCAGGCCAGCCGCAGGTGCCGGACCGGCAGGTCATCAACAGGATGTTCACAAGATCCGGACCCGGATCTCCAGCACACCGCCGCCACCGGCCGAAAAGGGGGATCAACAGGCCGGACGAACCGGACGATCACACCCTCGATCGATCCCAAGGCGGACTGACCATCAAGGCGAAAGAATTCTGATGACGCCGTCAGGCGGAGGGCCGTCAAGATGACTCTCGGACGACCAGCTCTGTGCGGAGGATGACGTGGCGCCAGGCCACCGACTGCTCCTCCATCTCCTCCAGCAGCAGCTTGATCATGGCCCGCCCCATCTGCTCCAGTGGCTGGCGCACGGTGGTCAGGGGCGGCTCGGTGCGCTGGGCCAGGGGAAAGTCGTCGAAACCGATGACGGCGACATCCTCGGGGATCCGGCGTCCGGCCGCGCGCAGTGCGTGCAGCGCCCCGGCGGCCGTGGTGTCCGAGGCGGCGAGTACGGCGTCGATCTCGGGGTGGCGTTCGAGGAGTTGCGTCATGGCGAGGCGACCGCTCTCCTCCGAGAAATCGCCCTCCGCGACCCAGGACCGTGACGTGTTCTGGCCGGCCAGCGCCAGCGCGTCCTGATAGCCGCGCAGTCGGCACTGCGCGGCGTACATGTCCAGTGGTCCGGTGATGGTGGCGATCGCCCTGCGGCCCTGTTTCACAAGGTGGGATACGGCGTTGCGGGCGCCACCCACGTTGTCCGCGTCGACGTAGCTGACGTACTCGTCACCCGAGCGACGTCCCATCAGCACCGTCGGCACCCGCGCCTCGGCGAGCATGTCCGGCAGCCTGTCGTCCGCGTGCACCGACATCAGCAGCACGCCGTCGACGCGACCTCCTCGCGCGTACTCCAGGAAGCGCTGCCGTTCGGTCTTCGAGCGGACCAGGGTCAGCATCAGCTGCATCCCGGTGTCCGCCAGCGCATCGCCGAGTGAGCGGACGATCTCCGAGAAGAACGGCTCCGCGAACTGTCTCCAGTCCGGCTCGGTCAGTACGAGGGCGACGGCGTCCGCACGCCGGGCGGCCAGGGAACGGGCCGCGAGATTGGGCACGTACCCGAGTTCTTCGATGGCTCGCTGCACGGCCCGGCGCGTCGACTCCTTCACCCCGGCCGCGTTGTTGATCACCCGGGAAACCGTGCCCCGTCCCACCCCGGCGTGGGCAGCCACCTCTTCCAGAGTCGGCGCTCCAGGTCGTCGCCCGGTCATGACCACCTCCCCCACCCGCGAGATCACCGATCTTACGGGGCGGAGCACTTGGGCACATGCCTTCCGCACATGATCGACCGGGCACGGCCGGAAAGGGATCTCGGTCGCGGTGTCCGTTGCGGCGGAGCCTGCCGGAAGGCACCGCGAATCCGCCCAGCCGTTGACGTGTCAGCCGGGTGGATCCGCGGTGCCGGGGTGCGCGCGCTCGGAGGGCGGGCAGGTCCTCAGGACGGCCGGGACACGACCGTCGGTCCCGGTGTCCTCACGCGGTGGTGCAGGACGTGCCGTTGAGGCTGAACGAGGACGGCTTGGCGAAGCTGCCGCTGTAGGTGCCCTGGAACCCGAAGGAGACCTGTCCGCCTGGTGTGATGGACGCGTTGTGGGAGACGTTGGTGGCCGTCACGGACCCCGTCGATGACGAGACGGTCGCATTCCAGGCGTTGGTGATCCGCTGCCCGGAGGGCAGCGTGAACGCTAGCTTCCAGCCGTCGATCGGGGAGGAACCCGTGTTGGTCACGGCGACGTCGGCGGTGAAGCCGTCCTGCCAGACACTCGTGCCATAGGTGACCTTGCACGCGGCGGGACCGCTGGGGGTGCCGGGGTCACCTGGGGTGCTGTTCCCGAGGTTGACCGTGGAGGAGAACGAGTTCACTGCCAGCCCCGCGCCGTTCTGCCAGGGCTCGAATCCTGCCTGAATGCTCGTCAGGTACCAGTTGTCCTGGGCGAGTCCGCGGGAGACGGCCTGGCGGACGAAGTCCATCACGTCGAAGCTCCAGCTGTCGATCGCCGACGGTGCGACGAAGGACAGGACGTCGTTGCCGCCGTTGTTGCCGGACCACACCTGCCACTGGCGCCCGCCCACGGTGGCGGAACCGACGGGTGAGCCCACCGGCTGCACGGAGCCCACACGGTTGAACCAGATCATGATCTCGGTGCGGTTCACACCGTCGGTGCGGGGTGTCGGGTCCAGCCAGATGTCGTACGCGGCGTCGTAGACCGCGCCGCTCACATAGCTGTAGGAGATGCCCGAGGGCGCGCTCGCGATGGAGCTGACCCGGGCCGGGAGGTTCGTGCCGGGCGAGCAGTTGGTGTAGTGGCAGCCGTTGTACACGGAGGGGTACGACTTCGGGGCGCCGTTCGTCGGGACCGAGCCGTCGGCCTGGGTGATCCTGAAGCCCGAGTCCGTGACGGAGATGCACTGGGTGGCGCTGGTCCCCCAGCGGTTGTTCTGCACGACGTAGCGGCCCTGGATGGTGGTGCTGCCGAACGTCTCGCAGATCGTCGTGTCGGCTTGCGATGCGGGGGCTGAGCCGAGCAGCGCCGCGAGTGCGACGAGAGCGGTCAGCACGGCGCCCCACAGGGCTCGTGTTCCTGGCTTGTGCTGTACGGGTTGCATGCAGTTCCTCCGCGGGTGCATTCAAGAAGTGGCAGATCGTTGGCCAGAGATTTGGGAGCGCTCCCAAAAATCGGACTTTTCCGATTGCGTGCATGCCCCTGACAAGAATGTGAGGGGTCGTCCTCGTTCGATTGGGGTGCGCTGTCACTGATTTCGAGGTGCCGGACAGCCCCGGGGGGGGCGGGGCCGTCCGGCCGGGTGACCCCGCCGCATGCGGCGGGGTCAGGTACGCGGAGCTGTGGCGGGGGCTATTCGAGGAGCTCCGCGTACGAGCCCATGGCCAGTGCGATGTCGGCCTGGGCCCAGAACCGGTGGTAGGTGAAGACGGGGGCGGCTCCGCCCTTCAGGTAGGCCTCGATCTTCGACCAGGCCGGATCGTTCTTGTAGAAGGACCGGAGGGAAAGGAAGGTCGACGAGGAGTTGATCGCGTCGCCGTTCGGCATGGTGCCGGTCCAGCCGCTCGGCACATAGACGCTGTCATTGAACCTGCTGTAGTCGGTGCGGGTCTCGGGGACGGCGATGCCGAGGCTGTCCCGGTAGTTGTTCCACATGCCGTCCAGCAGGGCCTTCGCCGTCGACTTGGCCGTCGCGTCACCGGATTTGGCCCCGTAGTAGGCGAGCGTCTTGGCGTACGCGGCGGCCACGCCGACGTCGTTGGTGTAGTCGGCGACGGTGACGTGAAGTCCGCTGTTGGAGCCGGGACTTGACGCCTTCCATGTGTCGGGCTTGCCCGACCACTGGAGCGTGGAGGGGATCTGGTAGGTGCCGTCCGGGTTGATCGTGGTCTTGGACAGCGCCCACTTGACCCACTTGTCGAGGACCTGCTTGGCCTGGGCGTTACCCGTCTGCTGGTAGAGCTCGGCCACCCGCTCCATCGACCATGCCTGGAAGCCGAACCACTGGTTGGAGGGCGGGTCGTGGTAGACGGGCTTCTCGTCGTAGTACATCCCGTAGAAGGTCGGCGTGCCCGACGGCGGGGTCGCGTAACGGCCCTGCCAGCTGTTGGTCGCCCCGCCCGCGATGGCCCCCTCGTCCGACTGCAACCACCGGTAGAACTCGATCTGGCGTTGCAGTGACTTGCTCCAGTCGTCCGCGCCCGTCGCCGACTTGGGCTTCAGGTCGGCGTAGGAGCTGAGCGCATAGGCCGCGAGAGGGTTCTGGTAGCCGCTGTGGGCGTGGCTGGAGCCGATGCGCCAGGCCCAGCCGGCGCTGGTGTCGGCGGCGCCGCCCCAGGCGTAGTACCAGGACAGCAGGTAGTGCGAGGCGTCCTTGCCGGTGCCGGCCGGGCAGGTGGTCGGGCCTGCGCAGTTGCCGATCTTCTTGAAGTACTTGTCGAACATGGCGTACCGCAGGTAGTCGCCCATCTTGGCCGCCTTGGCGACGGTGCCCGACACGTCGCCGCCCTTGCCCTGTTCCTTCGCCCAGACGTCGGCCCAGTACGCGGCCTGCACGGCGCGGGCGTCGGCGTCCGGGGCGTCCGTGTACTTCCACTGCTTGGCGTAGGAGCTGTCACCGGTGAACAGGTCCAGATAGCCGTTCTTGCCGCCGTACGTGAAGGCGTCGCAGGTCGGCTGCGGCACCGTCTCCCAGACCGATTCCTGAGGACCGCGCTGGAAGGTGTTCAGGTACGACGCCCCGCTCGCCGTGGGACCGGCCTCGCAGCCGCCGCCCGGCGTGTTGCCGAAGCCGTAGACGTTGTCCACGTCCTCGATCCAGTGCATGCCGTAGACGTCGTCCGTGCCGTACGCCGACTTCAGCTCGCCGGCGATCGGGTCCGTTCCCACGGAGACCGACGCATCGAGCTTCACCGGGTACTCGTTCGGCGTGTCCGCCTCCGGCGCGTACGTGGCCGGCTTGGAGGCGTTGTAGAAGCCGCTGGTGGGCTGGTCGGCATGGGTGGGGATCATGTACTTCTCCATCAGGGCCCAGGCACCGTTGAACTTGGACCAGTCCCCCGTGACCCTGCCGTACATCGCCTGCAGCCACAGCAGATAACCGTAGGCCTCCGACGTCGTCTCGTGGCCCTGGTCCGGCGCCTCGACGATCAGCGTCTCCACCGAGTGGTACGGAATGCCCTGCGGGGAGAAGTAGCCGTTCGCAGGATTGGTGATCTTGCCGTAGAGGTCCAGGAAGCGCGCGTCGTACGTCTTGGACGCGGCCAGCTCCGTGACGGTGACGGTCGCCTTGGCGTAGCCGGTGGCCGTTGCCGTGAACGTGGCCGCGCCGGTCCCCGAGGGGTCCGCGGTCACGGTCACCTGCTGGGCGGTGTTCCAGTTGGACGGCGTGAAGGTCAACGACGAGCCGCTGGTCACCGACAGGCCGGTGTTGCCGCTTGTACGCTCCACGCTCACGGTCACGTTCGAGGCCGGCTGCGTGGAGAGCTTCACGGAGAAGGTTCCCGTCTTGCCCTGCTGCACGGCGAGTTGGCCGGGCGACAGGACAAGGGCCGGTCCCGCCGCGACAGTGACGCCGACCGGCGTGGACTCTCCGGAGGCGCCCAGGCTGTCGTACGCCTTCGCCACCAGGGAATGACTGCCCACGGTCAAATCTGAAGCGGACAGCGAGTACGGGGCACTCGTGTCGGTGCCGAGCAGGGTGGTGTCGTCGTAGAACTCCACCTTGCTGATCGTGGCGTTGTCGGCGGCCGCCGCCGTCGCGGCGAGCGGGACCGGGTCTCCCTTGGTGTAGACGGCGCCCGGCTTGGGGCTGGTCAGCACGGTCATCGGGGGCTGGTGCGCACCGTTGCAGGGCGTGCCGTTCACCGCGAAGGAGGTGGGCGCCGCGTTGGTTCCGCTGTAGCCGAACTGAGCGCCCGCGGACACGGCGGCACCTGCGGCGATGGTGCCGTTGTACGCGGCGTTCTGCACGGTGACCGTCTGGCCGGACTGCGACCAGGTGCCGTTCCAGCCGTTCACGAGCTTCTGGTTGCCCGTGTAGCCGTACGTCACGGTCCAGCCGTTGATGGCGTCGGTGCCGCGGTTGGTGAGGGTGAGATCGACGGTGAAGCCGGAGCCCCAGTCGTTGGTCTTGTAGTCGACGCTGCACTGAACACCCGCCGCCTGAGCAGGCGTTGGGCCGGTGGCGAGCATCGACAGGGGAAGGGCGAACGCGGCTGCGACGGCAGTCCACAACCGCCGCGCGGCTCTGCGATTACGTCCGGGATCCATGTGCTGGTTCCTCCTCGCCGTACACGGCTCGGTGGGGGGTCAAGGCCTGAACCAGTGGGAGCGCTCCCATATTGAGGACGGACACCGTTCACGTCAATACGTTGAGGAGTTGAATCGTTCGAACCGATTCGCTGTACAAAAAACTAAGCAACCACCCTGTGAAACTGCGGCCGTTGGCGCTAGCGTCCGTCGCACCAGTGGGAGCGGTTCCATCACTAGGCGCAGCCATCACGATGCGCCCGGCTGAAAGGACTCGCTCATGCGACACCCTCCGCACACAGCACCTCTCATCGCCGCCCCTGCGGGCTGCGTTCATTTCGGCCTCGTCGACGCCTGCGGCACACGGCGTTCGTCGCCGGACCTGCACACGGCTACCGCTTCAGCGCTGCCCAGCGCCTGACCGCAGGCCGCCCAGCACGTCATCACCCCAACGCCTGTCCGCCACCTGGCACATGGCCGCCGTGCAGTGATCCGACGGGACCGGTACATCCCGTGGGCATCTCGCCCGAACGCCTGCCCCTGCCCTGATGGCGGCAGTTGCACCCTCACCGCTCCGGGCAGGCGATCGCCTGCCCGCGTTGGAGCCGTTCGCACCCCGAAGGAGAAGGAACTCCTCTCATGAGTCGCACAAGAATGTCACTGCTCACCGCGCTGGCCCTGCTCACCGGGACCTCCGGCGCCGCGCTCATCGCCGTCCCCGCCGGCGCCAGCACGGCGGCCGCGCCCTGCACAGTGGACTACAAGGTGCAGAACCAGTGGGACACCGGCTTCACCGCCGCCGTCACGATCACCAACAACGGCGCGGCCAAGTCGAGTTGGTCGCTGAAGTGGTCGTACGCCGGGAACCAGAAGATCAGCAACGGCTGGAACGCGAAGGTCAGCCAGAGCGGCGCATCCGTCACGGCCGCCAACGAGAGCTACAACGGCACGCTCGGCACCGGTGGTTCGGCCAGCTTCGGGTTCCAGGCGTCCTACAGCGGGACCAACGCGATTCCGGCTACGTTCACTCTCGACGGCGTGACCTGCAACGTGGACGGCGGCGGGCCGACCGACCCCGGACCGACGGACCCGGGACCGACGGATCCGGGGCCGACCGATCCCGGCCCGGGTGGGTCGAAGGCGGCCAACCCCTATGTCGGCGCCAAGGTCTATGTGAACCCCGAGTGGTCGGCGAAGGCGGCCGCCGAGCCGGGCGGCAGCCGTATCTCCAGCCAGCCGACCGCCGTGTGGCTGGACCGGATCGCCGCCATCAACGGCGTCAACGGCGGCATGGGCCTGCGCGCTCACCTGGACGAGGCGCTGAAGCAGAAGGGCAGCGGTGAACTCGTCGTCCAGCTGGTCATCTACGACCTGCCCGGTCGTGACTGCGCGGCCCTGGCCTCCAACGGCGAACTGGGACCGAACGACCTCGACAAGTACAAGTCCCAGTACATCGACCCGATCACCTCGATCCTGTCCGAGTCGAAGTACGCGGGCCTGCGGATCGCCACCGTCATCGAACCCGACTCGCTGCCCAACCTGGTCACCAACGCGGGCGGGACGAACACCACCACCGACGCGTGCGTGACCATGAAGAGCAACGGCAACTACGAGAAGGGCGTCTCGTACGCCCTGGACAAGCTCGGCGCCCTGGCGAACGTCTACAACTACATCGACGCGGGCCACCACGGGTGGCTCGGCTGGGACAGCAACCTGGGCCCGTCGGTGCAGGAGTTCGCCAAGGTCGCCACCTCCAACGGCGCGAGCATGAGCGATGTGACCGGCTTCATCGTCAACACCGCCAACTACAGCCCCGCCAAGGAGCCCAACTTCAAGGTCACCGACTCGGTGAACGGGCAGACCATACGCCAGTCGAAGTGGGTGGACTGGAACCAGTACGTGGACGAGCAGTCGTTCGCGATCGGGCTGCGGGACAAGCTGGTCGCGGCCGGGTTCGACTCCGGTCTCGGCATGCTGATCGACACCTCCCGCAACGGCTGGGGCGGAACCGCCCGACCCGCCGGCCCCGGCCCGCAGACCTCCGTGGACGCCTACGTCGACGGCAGCCGCATCGACCGGCGCATCCACGCCGGCAACTGGTGCAACCAGAGCGGTGCCGGAATCGGTGAGCGGCCCACCGCGGCGCCCGCCACCGGGATCGACGCCTACGTGTGGGTCAAGCCCCCGGGGGAGTCCGACGGCAACAGCGCCGCCATCCCCAACGACGAGGGCAAGGGCTTCGACCGCATGTGCGATCCCACCTACGGCGGCAACGCCCGCAACGGCAACAACCCCACCGGCGCGCTGGCGAACGCACCGCTCGCCGGGCACTGGTTCCCCGCCCAGTTCCAGCAGCTCATGCAGAACGCCTACCCGCCCCTGCCGTAACCCAGTGACGCGGTAAGCGGCCGCCGGGGCCGGTCGTCGAGCGACCGGCCCCGGCTCAGGCATGCATCGTTCCCACTCCCCTTCGGCGAGGTCGCGCACTGGCATCCGCTTGACAGAACCTTATTATCGGCAACACTGTAACCATTATGAGCACCTGGTCCGAGCCGCAGCCCGATTCCCGCTTCGTCGTCGTGGACGGCCAGCAGATCCACTACAAACGCACCGGGCGAGGTCCCGTACTGGTGCTGCTGCACGGCAGCGCTTCATCGCTCCAGCACTTCGACCGTGCGACGGGAGCCCTGGCGGAGTCCTTCGACGTCATCCGCCCCGACCTGCCCGGGTTCGGCCTGACCGGGCCTCGCCACGACCGCGACTACCGCATCCCGACCTACACGGCGACGGTGGCGGGACTACTGGAGGCACTGGAGGTCCCCCGCTACGCCGTGGCCGGCAATTCACTCGGGGGCAACATCGCCTGGAACCTCGCACTCGACCACCCCGAGCGGCTGACCGGACTGGTGCTGGTCAACGCCACCGGATATCCGGAGAAGGCGATACCGGCAGGCATGCGCCTGACCCGCAATCCGTTGCTGCGCCCCGTGTTGCGGCACGTGATGCCGCGCGGCGCCATCGAACGCAATCTGCGCTCGGCCGTCGGTCCACGGTCGACCGTCGTGGACAAGGCCATGATCGACCGCGCCCACGCACTCATGAGCCGCCCCGGGAACCGCTCAGCCTTCGTCGACTTCTGCAACACCAACCAGCCCGACCGCTCCGCGCAGATCTCACACATCACGGTGCCCACACTCGTGCTGCGCAGCGCAAGCATCGACGGCCAGCACTTCACCCGCGACATCCCCGGCGCCACGGAGCTGGTGCATCCCCACGGCGGTCATCTGCTGCCGGAAGAGGAACCCCGATGGGTCGCGCAGGCGATCACCGAGTTCCTCGGCTCTGCCCCCGACAGCCGCACGCACTGACGCCAAGGAGCCCCGTTCCATGAAGTACTTCGTCGCATCGGGCGAGGACCGCCGGTTCACCCCCGAAGCACGGCAAGCCCTGCCCGGCAGCTTCATCGAGCTGTCCGACGGCGTCACCCACTACGAGTTGAGCGGCCCCGACGACGGGGACGTCGTCGTCATGGCAGGAGGACTGACCATCCCGCTCTTCTACTGGGACAGCCTCGCCACCGAACTGAACTCCCGCGGACTGCGAACCCTGACCTGCAGCGCGTACGGCCGCGGTTACTCGGACCGAGTACGAGCGCGATACGACGAGAACCTGTTCGCGCGACAGCTGGCCGAACTGACGGAACGACTCGACCTGGCGGCACGGCCCCTGCATCTCGTCGGCACCTCCATGGGCGCACTGGTCACCATGACCTACGCCGCCCAGTACCCCTCATCCGTCTCCACCCTCACCATCGTGGGCCCCGCCGGCCTCGCGAAACCCCGGCTGACCTCCCCTCACCGGCTGCTGCGCAACGACGCTCTGGCCGGCCTCGTCGCCCGGCGGCGCGGCCGACAGATACTCCAGGGACACCTGGGTCACAACGTCCGCGACCCCGAACTCCGCGCGGAACTCACCGACATGGTCCTCGACGCGTTCCGCTTCGAGGGCTCGCTGTACGCGGTCTTCGACACACTCCAGCACCTGCCCGTCTCCGGCCGGGACGACCTCTTCCGCCAGACAGGGGCACTGGGCATTCCGACGCTGCTGCTGTGGGGAGACGAGGACGAGGTCACACCCATGGCCCACTTCGACACCGCACGCGCACTGCTGAGGCCTCAGCACCACCAGGTCATAGCCGAATGCGGCCACATGGCTCCCTTCGAACGGCCCCGCGAAGTCGCCGACCAGATCGCCCCGTTCGTGGCCGCACGCACCGAAAGGCTCGACTCGTGAACCACCCACAGGTCATCGACGTCCTGGTCGTCGGCGCGGGCCCCTCGGGGTCCGCCATGGCCATCGACCTCCTACGCCGGGGACTGGATGTACGCATCGTCGACAGATCCCCCCAAGCCTTCGACGGCTCCCGCGCCAAAGGCATCCAGCCCCGCAGCCTCGAAGTCCTCGAAGACCTCGGCGCCCTCGACGAGGTGCTGGCCGGCGGCAGCGTCTACCCCAAACTCGGGCTCCACGCGGGACCGCTCGCCGTGCCGTGGAAGATGTTCCCCCACAAGCAGGCGAGCCCCGACGTCCCGTACCCGAACACCTGGCTGATCCCCCAGTTCCGCACGGACCGCGCACTGCACGCCCGGCTGGGTGAGCTCGGCCTCAAGGTCGAGTTCGGCCGTGAGCTGACCGAGCTGACGCAGGGCGAAGACACAGTGGCCGCCACGGTGGCGGGCCCGGACGGCACGGAGGAGATCGTCGCCCGCTATGTCGTGGGAGCGGACGGTGGTTCCAGTGCGGTGCGCAAGCAGCTCGGCATCGGTTTCGCCGGGACGACGCACGAGAGCGACCGGATGCTCATCGTCGATGCCTCGGTGACCGGCCTGGCCCGTGACCGCTGGCACATGTGGCCCGGCCTGGGCGGCAAACTCATCGGTGCCTGCCCACTCCCCCACAGCGACATGTTCCAGTGGATGATCCGTCTCACGCCGGAGGAGGAACCGCCGTCGGAGAAGGACGACATCCTCCGGCGGATCCGCGACCACACCCGCGACAGGCGCATCCACCTGCACGACATCCACTGGACCTCGGTGTTCCGGCCCAACATCCGCCTGGCGGAGAGCTACGGCCGCGGACGTGCCTTCCTCGCCGGTGACGCCGCACACGTCCACACCCCGGCCGGCGCCCAGGGCCTGAACACCGGTGTCCAGGACGCCTACAACCTCGGCTGGAAGCTCGGACAGGTCCTCGCCGGGGCGGACCCGACCCTCCTGGACACCTACGAGGCCGAGCGGCAGCCCATCGCCGCCGGGGTCCTGGGCCTGTCCACGGCGAAGTGGGGCGGCATCGCCAAGCTCGACCCGTCGAGCATGAAACGAGGCAAGGACGAGCAGCAACTCGCCCTCACCTACTACGGCGGCCCGCTCGCCCCAGCCGACGGCATGCGCACCGAGACCCTGCGCGTGGGCGACCGCGCCCCGGACGCCGAACTGCTCAGCACGGACGGCATCCGGACCCGGCTGTTCGACGTCTTTCAAGGACCCGACTTCACCGCCCTCGCCTACGGACCCGGGGCCGCCCGCGGCCTCGAGCAGCTCGTCTGGCCGACGGCGGGCGCCCAGCTGAAGCGCCTCGTCGTCGGACCCGTGGCCACGGACGGCTTCACCTTTTCCGACCCCAAGCACAGGCTGCGGCGTGCGTACGGCCTGACCGGCGACACACTGCTGCTGATCCGTCCCGACGGCTACATCGGACACATCGCCACGTCGGACTTCCCCACCACCACACAGACAGCCATAAGGGCCGTGACCCCGTAGGCAAGGAGCCGCACATGTTCCAACACCCCCACATGAGCCCCCACTCGGGAGACGCGGCGTGAGCCGCACGCTGCTGCGCGGCGCGCAGGTCATCACCATGGCGCCGGACCGGCCCGACGCCGAACACCTCGACATCCTCATCGACGGCGACCGCATCGCCGCCATCGGCGAGAACATCGAGGCGTCCGACGCCGAAGTCATCGACTTCTCCGGCCGCATCGTCCTGCCCGGCCTGGTCAACGCCCACCTGCACACCTGGCAGACAGCGCTGCGCTCGGCAGGCGCCGACTGGACGCTGATGGAATACCTCACCCACCTCCACGGCGAGTGCGTCGGCCACTACACCCCCGCCGACATGCACATCAGCAACCTGGCCGGCGCACTGAACCAGATCAACTGCGGCACGACCACCGTGGGCGACTGGTGCCACAACGCCCTCTCGCCCGAGCACGCCGACGCCGCCGTCGAGGGACTGGTCCAGGCAGGGATCCGTGCCGTCTTCCTGCACGGCACGCCCTACCGGTCACCGGAGACACCTCACCCGCTCGCCGAAATCGACCGTCTGCTCGACGGCCCCGTCCGCGAACACGCCCTGCTGACCCTGGGCATGGCTCTGCAAGGGCCGCAGTACTCCTCACCGGAGACCGCGGTGGCCGATTTCCGAGCCGGCGCGGACCGCGGTCTCGTCGTCTCGATGCACCAGAGCGGCGGAGAACTCTCCCCCGGCTGGGAGGCCGTACGGGCCTCCGGGCTGTTCAGCCCCCTGACCAACATCGTGCACGGAGCCGATCTGCCCGGCACCTGGATCGAGATGCTCGTCGAGGCGGGCGTCACCTTCACCACCACCCCCGAGAACGAACTGGGCCAAGGGCACGGCACCCCCGTCACCGGGGCTTTGCTACGCCTGGGCGCAGCGCCCTCCCTGGGCACGGACATCGACACCGCCGTACCGGGCAAGGTCCTCACCGCGGCTCGGATCGCCCTGGCCCATCAGCGCAGCCTGGACCACGCCAAGTACCGAGAGACGACCGGTATGCACGCCAACACGGCCTCGGTCACTGCCAAACAGGCACTGACCTGGGCCACGGTCGAAGGGGCGAAGGCACTGGGCCTGGCCGACCGGGTGGGCCGGATCGAGGCAGGCATGCAGGCCGACCTGGTCGCCGTCGACACCCGGGCACTCAACCTGTGGCCCGCGCACGACCCCATCGCCACGGTCCTGCACGCCGACATCGCCAACATCGAAGCAGTATTGGTCGCCGGCACCTGGCGCAAACGAGATCACGCCCTGCTCACACCCGGCCTCGACGAACTCAGGAACCAGCTCCGAGAGTCCGGGCAGCGACTGCTGCGCGGCATCGGAAGTGTGCGCAGCCACACCTGACCCACGCGGCGGACCGACGTACGAAACGGGCGCCGACCGACGTGCACGACCTGCTGTCCCTCGTCGGCGCGGCGGGCACGCCCCCCAGAGCCGCGCTTCGCGGCCGCACCCCCACAGGAGAACGTGACGTGAGCAGTCCCGGTTCGCCCCCCGTGGGGATGCCCCGCCAGGCACTGCAGCAGGAACAGATCATCCAGACCGCCATCGCCCTCCTGGACGACGGCGGCATCGAGAACCGAGCATGCGCAGACTCGCCAGTCGCCCCGGCATCACCGCCGCGGCACTCTACTGGCACGTCAGGAGCAGACACGATCTGCTTCTGCTGGCCGCCATGACGCTTCACCCGCTCGACGGTCCGTGCCGGGATCGCCACGACGAACATCTGATCGCGTTCTGTGAGACATCCGGACTCACCAGGCGAGATGCCGGGCAAGCCGCCCACAGCATCATCACGTTGACCATCGGTGCCGCCCTCGCGACCCTCCCCACCCGCATGTGTCCTTCGGGCCGCAGTCGATTCTCGACGGCATCGAAGCCCGGCTCGCCGCCCATGCCTGACATGTCACCAGGTCCCGTGGAACAGGCACACGTCGCTTGTTCGGTCAGCCGTCCTCGCGCAGGCGTTCAAGTCCGCTGAGGAAGAGTTCGAGGCCAAAGGAGAACTCGTCCTCGATCGGAATGGGCATCACGGAGGCAACGGTGAGGGTCGCCGGAAACAGGGCCGGATCCACGCTCTGGAAGACGGCCGCCGCCTCAGCATCCTCCGACTGGCCCGCCCCCTCGTGCCGGTTGACCTGTACGGCAAATCCGAGGACATAGCGGGCCAGGGACGCATACGCGTGCGCGGCCTGCCTCGGCTCGAAGCCAGCGCCGAGCAACACCGCGACACCGCGCTCCCGCACGGCCATCGCCTTCGGCCCCAGGGGAACCTGCTCGACCATCAGACGTGCCGCGTTCTGGTGCCGGGACAGGGCGTCGAACATGGCGTGCGCGGCCGTCCGCAGCGCCTCCTGCCAGGCCATCGCGTGGAGTTCGTCGCCGTTCAGTTCCACGGCGCCGAACATACGGTCCACGACGTGCGCGATGAGCGCTGCCCGGTTGTCGAAGTGCCGGTACAGCGTGGCCGTGCCCGAGCCCAGACGCTGGGCCAACGTCCGCATCGACAGCGCGTCGGCGCCTTCCTCGTCCACGATCTGCAGGGCCGTGGAGACGATGCGTTCCAACGGCATGGGCGGGCGACCAGGGGAACGCCGCGCCGGCGCAGCGCCCGCTCGCCTTGGATCAGCTGCTGCCACGGAACGTTTCACCTCCTCGGACGGCACCGCAACAGCAACACCGTATCCGATATGAAACCAGCTGCTGAACGAGGTACGGCGGCTGTCAGCGACGACAGCGTCGAGCAGCTGCTGCGTTCCTGAGGCCATCAGGTCGCCGGTGGACTCGACGGATCCACCGAGCTGCCGCAGAAACAGGCCCGCAGCCATCGCTCACTCATGCCACGGCGCGGACGGGGCACACGAAACACCTGTGCACAGCCACGTAGAAGGCGCGGGCACATCCGGGGGCCGTTGTCATGCCGACCGAGGGAGGTTGACCAGTGGAGCTGACCGAGTTGCTCGCAGACGCCATGCGGGACCAGCACCTGAGTACCGAGGCGCTCGCCTATGAGACCGGCATCCGTGTCCCTCGTATCAAAGCGTTCGTGGAAGACGGAGCCGCCGGACCGATCCACCCGACGTCTGAAGAGCTCGCGGAACTGGCTCAGGTGCTCTCGTTGCCGCTTCCCGACGTGGTGGCGGCGAGCCAGGACCATCGGAGCGTGTCCCCCGCAGGCCACCCGGTGTGACGCACCAGCCATCCCGAAAGCCGTGCGGATCCCGTGCCGGGAGCGTCACCGGGTACCCGCTGCGGCATGGGATCTCTGAGCTCACCAGTGCTGTTGTTGCTGTTCGCCGCCAGTGCGGCTGTCATCTGGTACGCGGGCATCAAGCTGTCCGACCACACCGACGTGCTCGCCGAACGCCTCCACCTGGGCACCGCGCTGGGCGGGCTGATACTCCTCGCGATCGCCACCAACCTGCCCGAGATCGCCATCACCGTCAGCGCCGCCCTGGCCGGGCAGCTCGACGTCGCCGTCGGCAACATCCTCGGCGGCATCGCCATCCAGACCGTTGTCCTGGCGATCCTGGACGCCGCCGGTGTACGGCCACGTGCTCCGCTGACCCGCCTCGCCGCCAGCCTCCAACTCGTCCTGGAGGGCGCGCTCGTGGTGGTGGTCCTGGCCGTCGTCGTGATGGGCACCCAGCTCTCACCTGGTCTGCACGCTGCCCGTCTGGCCCCCGCTTCCGTGGCGATCGCCGCGATATGGCTGATCGGGCTGATGCTGCTGAACCGCGCCGGACGCGGCCTGCCCTGGCGAGAAGGCGGCGACGCGCCCGACAGCCAGCCCGAACCACGCGGCCACTCCCGCGGCAAGAAGGAGAAGGCCGCCACCGACCAGGGCATCCGCACCGGCCGAGCGGCGCTCATCTTCGGCGCAGCGGCCTTGGCCACCCTCGTCGCCGGCGTCGTCATCGAGCGCAGCGGCGAGGAGTTCTTCGCCCGCCAGGGCCTCAGCGGCGTGCTCTTCGGGGCCACGGTCCTGGCCGCGGCCACCTCCCTGCCAGAGATCAGCACGGGCCTGACCTCCACGAAGCTGGGCGACTACCAGCTCGCCATCAGCGACATCTTCGGCGGCAACGCGTTCCTGCCCGTGCTGTTCCTCCTGGCCACCGTCATCTCCGGCAAGCCTGTCCTGCCCGCGGCACACGACACCGACGTCTACCTCACCGCGCTCGGCATCATCCTCACCGTCGTCTACATGGCCGGCCTCGTCTTCCGCCCTCGACGCCAGTACGCGCGGATGGGCATCGACAGCATCACCGCGATCGTCATCTACCTCGTCGGCATCGCCGGGCTGGCCACCATCGCCACCTGATCCACCCTCGCCGACCATGAACGAACTGGCGGCACTCTCCCCGGACAATGCGCCGCGACACGGGGTGGGCGGCCAGTCATTCAGGTTGGCCGCCCACGCGTGGTCACAAGCTGAGGTAGAAGCGCAGAGTCGTGCCGTCCTCGCCGGTGTGCTGCCGTACAAGGTCGGCCACGCAGTGGACCAGCATCAAACCCCGGCCTCCGAGTTGGCCATGCTCCGGTGGGCGGCGACCGGCCAGTGGATCGGTCAGTCGGCCCGCATCGCGGACCTCACACACCAGCTGGCCGTGCTCGACCCAGACCGCGAGCGTCCCGCCGCCTCCGCCGTGGACCACGCTGTTGGTCGTCAGCTCCGCGACCGCCAGCTCCACATCCATCAGCCGCTGCTTCCCCAGGCCCAGCCGCATCGCCTGAGCGAGAGCGAACTGGCGGACCGCCGGGAGGTCCTCGGCACCGTAGGAGAAGACTGCGGCATCCGGTGCAGGCGTCAACGCCTCGTTGTACCGGTCGACGACCGCCCGCCAGTCGTACGTGTCGCTGACCGACTCACGTCCGTCCCCGGTAATGAGGGTCGGGTGGGTCACCCGCGCATCGGCGATCACCTCGGGGTCCAGCCGTACCTCGTCGTAGGGACACAGGATCGTCACCGCCCGGCCCTCGAAGGCGGCGTTGATCAGCGCCTCGTGCTGCGCGCACGCCGGGTACTCCACCGTGCTGCGCCCGGCCCAGATCGGCTCGCCGATGATCCGCACACGCCCGCCCGGGTGGGCGTCGGCGAATCCACACAGCACCTTGGGGATGATCCGGCCCGGGTTGCGGCCCGCCTCGGTCATGTCCAGGAACAGGATGCCCTCGGCGTCCCCGCCCAGACCTGCCTTGATCAGCTCCAGGTTGGGGCCGGGCACCGCCACGGCCATCGGCTCGCCGCCGGCCAGGCCCTCGCGCAGGAAGGACACCGTCTGCTGCGTGTACTCCTGTTCGGTGCGGTAGAACAGGGCAGGGTGCACGAACGCCTCGTGGGTGGTCACCGTGCTCATCACAGAGCCACCTCGATCCGGTCCAGGTCCGGCCAGAACAACTCCAAAACCCGCTGCAGCTGCGGCGGGGGGTTCTCCACCACAACCCTCCCCTCAGGCAGGTTCATGGCGGTGAGTGCGAGCGCGGTCACCCCGGCCACGTCGACGAACGCCACATCCGACAACTCCACGTACGACACACCCGCGTGCCGCCGGGCCAGCTCGGACAGTGCCCGCTCCCACGACGCACTCGTCAGGGCGCTGATCTCACCACCGACACGGATGCCGGAACGACCGCCAGGCAACGGGCTCACCTCCAACGCGGCGCTCCCGAGCGCCGCCCGGGGCCCTCCCACCACATGTGGGGCATCCACGCTCGCACTCCTTCACATCACGCCACCTGCCGACACATCTGGCACGGGCGCACCAAAGACTCCGTCCAACGCGACAGTCTAGCCAGGCGGCCTACACGCCCCTGGATCCGCACGTCGGAGCGAGTGGTCGCTGCGTCGGCGCGGTACGCCCTTGTCACCACGAAACTTCCGTGGTCGCCGCCTTCGGAAGGCACTGCTCTAGCACGGGTGTCCAGTGCATGCCTCGCTCGAGGGGTGCTCGACGTAGACGCGTAATGCCCGGGACCTGGACGCCTCTCTCGGTTGGCGCCGCAGTTCGCGGCCCGCACGAGCGAGAGGCAGTCCTGTGATCGAATCAACGGCCGAGACGGCGATGCAATGGCTGGCGTCGGCCGCACCCGATCCGCGAGCCTGCCGGCAGCAGTGGGAGGACAACCCCTTTACGACCGTGCTGCTTCCGGCCGGTCTGCGCTGGGACGTGCTTCTCGTCCCCGGACGGCTCGGTTACGCGGTCTTCGACCTGTTGGAAAGGCGCAGCGGGGCACCGGGGCCTGTGCTGGCTGACATTGCCGGTGCCCGGATCGGTGTCTTCGTTCCGCCAGGCTCGACGGAGCACTGGCCCCGTGACGTGAGTTGGACCGCGGGTTTGGACACGTGGATCTGGGTGCCCTGTCCCGGCCGCGCCGCGCGCGAGGCGCACTGGTTGGTGCCGCCGGACGGAAACGGCACCCTCAACGACCCGGACGTGGTGGAAGAGGTGCTGCTCGAGGCCACCACCCCGACGGCATCGCCGTGTGCGTGATCCTCCGCCACTGTGCCCAACATTTCCATCGTCATCGAATTCATTGCCGGTCGCCGAACGGTCACACGACTATCTGCTGGTACTACCGGAGTGACCATTCGTGCCGGACCAGGCGACGTACCGGTGTGCGACAAAAGGGGGCGCAATCAGTGGCGGCATTTCGGCGAACTCCCGGCGCAGGCCGCCGCTTTGTCGTAGTCGGAGTGGTGTGTGCGGCCTTGGGCACCGTGGCGGGCGGCATTCACGCGTCCACCGATTCCCCGACGTCCTCCTCGACTGCTGCGGCTGGACAGGAGCCGCGTGAGCCGTCACGGCAGGAATTGAGCCTTCTCCACGAAGCCGGTCAGATCTTGCTGCGTGACTGCATGCAGCGGTCGAGGCGCCCACAGCTCATGGGGGCGTCAACGTGAAGAAGAGGCGGCCCAAGGACGCCCGAGCTGTTGTCGGCGTTCGCGGGCCGTCTCCGGACGATCGCGAATGAACCCGCCATTCTCCAGTCGGTATCGGCCACTTCCACAACCCTCGTCCCAGCATGGCGCTCCAACACTTGCGGAACCATTTCCAGGCCTCTGACCAAGGCCTGCCTCGCACTTCGGGGGATGACATGTTGACGTTCCATTTCACGAGCGCGGACATCGCACGCGTACGGGTGGCGAGCAGACCGGATCCGATGTGGGAGCTGCTGCTCAGCCTGCATCTGGCCGCGGGCGACGACGGCGCGGTCGTCTTCGGCCCGTGGAAGAGACAGGTGCGGTCGCGGCTCTCCGCCGCCGTCCATATGCTCTTCGACCTCGCCCCGCCCCGGGGCTACTCGGCCGACTTCCTCACCCCGGCGCCCGGCGGGGACGGGCTGGAGGCGGGACTCGACGCCGTCCTGTCCACTCCGCGCCGAGTGCTGTGCCGGGACATCGGGGGCCTGACCGCCGCCGAGCGTCCCGGTACCTGGATTCGGCCTCTGGCCGAGGGGGACCTCGGAGCCCTGCGCCGCCTCGACCGGACTCTGCGCGAATACTTCGCCATCGCCCTGCGGCCGCACTGGGCCCGGGTGCGCGCCGCCTTCGACCGAGACCGTGCACTGCGGATGCGGGCCGTGACGGACGGGGGCGTCGAGGGCATGCTGGCCACCCTGCACCCGGACCTGCGCTGGCGGTCCGGTCAGCTCACCATGACCAGCGCCTGCGACCGCGACATCCACCTCGACGGGCGGGGCCTGCTCCTGCTGCCGTCGTTCTTCTGCTGGCGCGCTCCGATCACCCTGCGAGATCCCGGTCTGCCTCCGGTGATCGTCCACCCGATAGCCCACGACCTGGGCTGGGCGCAGCCGGACGCCGAGCTGCTCCGTGATCCGCGGGAGGCCCTGCGCACGCTCCTGGGCCGGACCCGCGCCGATCTGCTCGCCGCCCTCACCACGGGCGGCGGATCGACCGGGGAACTCGCCCAGAGGCTCATCGTCTCCCCGGCCTCGGTGTCGCAGCACACCGCCGCTCTGCGTGACTCCGGGCTGATCGTCACCCGGCGCCGCGGACCGGCCGTCCACCACAGCGCGACCCCGTTGGGGGAGGCGCTGGTGGACGGCCGCCGCGGCATTCCACCGGTCACTTCCGGGTGAAACAGGCCTGATCAGGCGCCCAGGGTGAGCACTCCCGCGCCCTGTCCCGGGGCCTGGGTCCAGCCGTTGATCCGCTGGGCGAGGCCGCGGAGGCGGGTGTCACCGGGGCGTACGGCGATCTGGAAGTGTGCCGCGTGCGGTCGCCGCAGTTGGCCGCCCCAGGCCACCACTCCCCCGCACTCCTTGAGGATGTCGCGCACCACGGCCAGTTGTTGGGGGAACAGCACACCGGTCGCGGCCAGGGGGTAGGCGGCCGGGCGTATCTCGACGGCCGTGCCGGAGGCGTAGTTGGTGGTGTGTCCCGTCAGCCCCGCGGCGGGGCGGTGTCCAGCGAGTTCGTGGCGTGCGACCTCCTCGACCTCGTAGTGGAAGCGGCGGATGACGTGGACGAGCACCGTGGAGACGTCTCCTTCCAGCAGTGCGACGGAGGCCGGAGTACCCGGCACCGGCTGGGTGCTGATGCCGGTGGTGGTGACCGTCCATCCGTTGGTACTGGTGGTTCGGGCCGCGGCCGAGGCGGGGGCGGCTGTCGGCAAGGAGATGCCGGCCGCGACCGCCCCCGCGAGTCCGGTGAGCAGCAGGGTCCGCCGGGGCAGGCCTCTGCCGCCCGGTCTGTCCGTGTCTCTGATCTGCATGCCGGTTCCCCCTTCAGCCGCGCACGACTGCGTTGTAGGCCTCGAAGATGTTGTAGAGGTCGCGCGCCCGGAAGCCGTATTCATCGGAGCCGTTGTACACCGAGAGCACCTTGAAGATCTCGTCGTCGGAGTAGCTCAGCCGGTCGGTGGTGATGCTGTCGCGGGCAGCGGACCAGATGTGGATCAGTGGGACGACGCTCACGTTGTAGTCGTCGTCGTTGCGCAGCTGGTTCCAGACCGCCCGGCGCGCCCGCCAGTCCTCCGGGTCCTGGATCGGGCCTGAGATCACGTCCGCGCCGATGCAGTGGTTACGGGCCCTGATCGCGGTCCTGCCGAAGATCTGGGCGACGCCCGTACTGGAGTCGTCGAAGATCACGCTCGGTGAACTGGGCGGTAGCCCGATGGGGTTCTGCTCCCATTCGGCGTACGCCTCCTTCCAGCTGTAGTAGGCGTCGACCTGGGCGTCCACGCCCTCGTCGGTGACGTCGGCCTGGTACTCCCAGAAGATCACGGCCTGCATGAGCGACTTACGCATCCGGAAGGAGCGGGCGAGACCTGTGATCAGCGCGTCCATGTCGAGGACCTTGGAGGCACACTCCTCGGCACTGCGGGCCCGGTACAAGTCGTCGTAGCCGTGGCTCACGATGTAGTTGACGAGACCCGAGATCAGGCCGCTTCGCATACTCATGTCGAAGCGCACGTCCAGCGCGGTGTCCGGCCCTCTGGGTGTGAACAGGGTCTGCCCCGTGTCGCGCCCGGACGCGACATCCTTGTCGATCTCGATGAACCCGGTACCCGAACCCACCGTGATCGTCGCGATCTGGTCGAAGGCCCAGTCCTTCGGCAGCGGGAAACCCAGGTTGCCGCTGTAGCCGGTCGACATGTCCGACACGAAACTGGCCGTCGTCAGACCGGCCTTGGCGAGCCGGCTGCAGATGTTGCGGGGCGCGTAGACACCGACGCGGTACTCGCTGCCGTAGGCGGCCATACGGCCCGTCAGTCCGCGAAAGTGCGGGATGACCCGGCTGGTGATCTCCTCGTCGACGGCGTCGTAGTCGACGGAGAAGTAGATGATGGTCCCGGCCCGGAAGCCGTGCCCGCGGGCCGCCTCCAGGGCCGCCAGCGCGTCCGTGGCCCCCTGCTGCGCGTTGAAGTACTCCGGATCGCCGCCGTTGGTCTGGTAGATCGGGAAGACGGAGAGACCGCCCGCGACGATGTTGGCGAGTTCGCCGGGCTGGATCTTCTTGTTCTTCGGGTTGGTGACGTTCGCGTTGGTCAAGTACCGCCCCACCGTGGTGTATCCGGCGGCGCGCAGTGCCTGGGCGCGGGCCGGGGTGATCTCGGTGATGCAGTCGGCCGCGGTGCCGGGCCGGCTCGGGTCGCCGGTACTGACCAGCAGTGAGGCCCAGGTACGGAAGTCCGCGGTGCCGGTAGTGGGCAGCAGTTGGGCGAACCGCTGGAAGTCCACGACGGTGCTCAGCAGCGATCCTGAGTAGAAGCCGTCGAACGCGACGTCCCAGCCGTTGAACCGCATCGCCGCCTGGAACAGGTGCACGAACTGCTTGGTGCCGTCGGCGGAACCGGAGCCGAGCATCGCCTGTGTCCTGATGCCGTCCTGCGTACCGGGACCGAAACGCCCGTTGGCGACGTCGTCGCTCATGCCGATCTCGTACTGGAGGGCGAAGACCAACGCCTTCTGCACGTCCCGGGAGAAGTTCCCGTCGGCCGGGCAGATGAAGAACTCCCGTCGCTGGACGTAGCGTCCGTTGAGCCACTGCTGGATCTGGCGCACCTGATCGGTGCCGTTGCCCACCCGCACGTACGGGTCCATCGTGAGCAGCGCCTTGAACACCTTCGGCTGCAGCCCGCTGCCCGGATAAGCCCCGCCCACACCCATGTTGGACTTGAGCTCGGCGACCGAGTCCGCGGTCCTGCCGTTGTAGGTGCCGTCCATGCCGCCACCGTCGTAGCCCTTGCAGTACAGGCCCGCCTGGATGATCCGGTAGATGTTCTCGTGCCGGGTCCGGTCGTCGATCTGCGCCCCGTACCGGGACTGCAGCTGGCTCATCGTCGTCGGACCGAAGGAGTCCGACAGCGTGGTGATGCCCAGCTCGTACTGGAGCGCCCGGGTCAGGCCGTACATCACCGTCCAGCTGGTGCGCCCGTTGACCTCCACCTTCGGAATGCCGGGCACGTTGTAGGAGTTGATGAACTGCTGCGCGCGTTCCACCATCTCGTCGGCCATGTGCGCCTCTTCTCCCTGTGGTGGGGCGTCAGACCCAGTCCTGGTAGATGCCGCCGTTGCAGCCGGTGGTGCGGAATCCGCTGTCGTCGCTGTCGTCGATGCAGTCGTCGGTGTACTGGTTGCGGAAGGTGAGGCGCACCGAGTGGTGGCGGACGACGTACCAGCTCACGTACTCGGAGCTGTCGCAGTACTGCGCGCTGAACCCGGCCGGGCCGTCGTAGAGGCAGCGTCCCGTGACCTTGTTCTGGAAGCGGCGCGTTCCGTCGTTGAAGACGTGGACGTCCCACTGCTGGTAGGCGCCGCTGTTGCAGGGGAACGTACGGAACCCGTATTCCCGACTGTCGTCCATGCACCGCTGCGTGCCGAGGCTCTGGAAGGTGTTCACGACCAGGACGGTGCTGCCGCCGTCCTGGGACTCCTGCGCGGCCTCGGCGCTGCCGCTCGCGGTGACCAGTGCGCCCGCACAGAGCAGGGCCGCCGCGGCGGTCTTGAGTGACTTCATGTCATCCCCCGGATAGCTGAGTGGTCGGACTCGCACGCCAAGACTGGAACCGGGGTCCCACAGCCACCAGACGTTTCAGCTATGTCCGAAAGGAGGTTCGCGACGATGTCCGGGGAAAGGCAGCGGACGACAAGTTTCAGGGCGAGCACCGGACTGCCGCTGGTGCGGTGCCGTCGGTGACCATGACCGCGCCCGGCGCATCCGGCCTGCGCCCTTGATCGGGATGCCTCGGCGGGCGAGAGCGGCGGGCGGCGGCTGTCGAGCCAGCCCGGTACCCGGCCCGGACGGATTGAGGATGCGGCCCTCACTGCGGGCGGGGGCCGCGCGGGCTGACCTTTCGCGCCACCGTCCCCACCCTGGCCGCCTCTGCACAAGGACCCGTCACCCTCAGGGCAGCTCCGACACCACGGAGCCGGTCTCCCGGGCGACCTCCACGATGCCCTTGATCAGGAGGCGGCTGCTCGCGGACGGCGGCCGGTCGGTGAGGGTGGTGATCCCGATCTCGCGGGGCACGGTGCCCAGAGCCAGGGGCAGCATGTCGAAAAGGGGACCCGTGCGCCGATCAGCATGGGCAGTGGGGCGACGGCGTCTGTTTCCAGCAGCACTGTCCTGAGCGTGAGGAACGTCGAACATTCGATGACGATCGCGGGAAGAGGCAGGCCTCGGCGACTCGACGGCGGCAGTCGGCCGATCAGTACGTCCACTTCGCCTCGGATGAGTTGCAGGGCGAGGTCCACGGGCATCGCTTCGACGACCGAGACCTTCGCGGCGACACCCAGCGAGCAGCCGATTGATCACGACCCCCCAGGGTCGGGGGCAGTCCGCGGCAGGTCGCGGATGCGCTCCTTGCCCGCAGGTGACCTCACGTGCACGATGTGCGTGCTGGTGCAAGGAGCGATCGGCACCTGTTCGAAGCCGGGCTGTCCGAACCGCGGCTCCTGGCTGGCCTGGACCTCAGCCTCCAGGAGGCCCAGCAGAATCCGCAGGTCGGCGGCCTGGGCGAGCGTGATCCAGTGGACCGGCAACGGCAGGCCGATCCAGGAGTGGGCGTCCCAGTCCACCGGTGACGGCTGCCACACCATCGTGTGCGTCGGCAGCGGCAAGGTGTCGGATGTCAGCGGTGGCAGTAGGGCCGACGGTGCCGCGCTGATCCAGTGCACCGACCGGGGCGGCACCCGTCAGTTGTGGACGTTCTCCCGCGTCGCCGGACGGCTCGCGGCGGGGTAAGGGAACGAAGCCGGATCGGCTTGACGCGTCCATGGCCATGTCGGCCGAATCGGCAGATGAGATCCGTTTCAGCCTCTTCGGCGCGCGTGCGGATGCACGGTCCGTCTGCACCCTTCGCCAAGAATTCGTAGTACCTATTCGGTCGGTACTGGCCATCGGTTGAGCCGAACGTGCCGGGGCGCGATCCTGATGGCACCGCCCGTGACGCGTGGTGCCGACGGGATCCTCGTCACGGCAGGAACGAGAGTGGGTCGTCCCATGGACAACCGGTCCATCGGCTCCGGTGCGGCATGGGGCACCGGAGTACCAGAGGACTTCGCCGTCGTCATTGATGGCCGACTGCGCGTCATGGCGTGGAGTTCCGGCGCCCAGGCCCTGTTGGGACACACGGCTGACGATGTCGTGGGCCGTCCGGTCGCAGACCTGCTCGCCGCAGACCTCCCCCAGCCCGCCGCTCGGCGGTTGGCCGCCGGCGAGCGCTGGACGAGCGAGGTGGCGCTGCGCCACCGTGACGGCGACCGCATCCTCGTACGGCTGTGCGGCGCGCAGCTTTCGACCGGAGGCACGGGTTCGCTCTGGCTCGTCACGCCCGCCACGGTGACCTACGCCTCCGGCCCTCGCGCCACGGACGCGGTCGCACTGTGGGACCGGACGCTCGCGCAGCTCCCGCTCCCCGTCGCGGTCTACGACCACCGCGCCCGGTTCGTGGCCTGCAACGAAGAGATGAGCCAGGCCATGGGCCTGTCCAGCGACGAGATGAAAGGTCTGACCCTCACCGAGATACAGCCGAGCCACAAGGAGCTGGACCGCCTCCAGCATGAGGTGCTGCGCACCGGGGAGGCACTCCACAGGGAGCAACGGTCAGGCCGGGGCCTGGGCGAGGTCGACGAACACGCCTGGTCCGTGTATCTCACCCCGCTCAAAGACCTCGACGGCTCGGTCCAGGGCCTGTCGGCACTGGTGATCGACACCACCGAGTCGTACTGGGCCCGGCGGCGCCTGGAGGTACTGGACGAGGCCAGTGCGCGGATCGGGAGCACCCTCGACGTGAGTCGGACCGCGGAGGAGCTCGCAGAGGTCGCGGTCGCGGGATTCGCCGACTTCGTCGCCGTCGACCTGCTGGAGTCCGTCGTCCGCGGAGACGAACCGGAACCCGCCTCGCCCACCGAGCAGGTCGTGCTGCGCCGTGCCGCCCACGCCTCGGTGCTCGCCGGGTGTCCCGAGTCCGCGACAGCGGTCGGTGAGACGGCCACCCGCCCGCCGCACTCCCCGGCGGCCTGGGCGCTGCGCACCGGCCGGGGCACCCGGCACCGCATCGGCGACCCGGTGCTGCGCGAGTGGCTGGCGAAGTCCCCGGCGCGCGCCGGGGCGGTACGACGGTACGGGATGCACTCGGTGCTGCTCGTACCGCTGCGTGCCCGCGGCGTCACCCTGGGCCTGGTGTATCTGGTGCGGCACCGCACGCCGGCACCCTTCGGTGACGACGACCTACTGCTGGCCGAGGAGATCGCCGCCAGGGCGGCCCTGAGCATCGACAACGCCCGGCGCTACACCCAGGAACGCCGGACCGCGCTCGCCCTTCAGCGCAGCCTGCTGCCCGAGCGGTTGCCCTCGCCGACGGCCGTGGACCTGGCCTACCGATATCTGCCGGCGGGTTCCGCGAGCGGAGTCGGCGGCGACTGGTTCGACGTCATCCCCCTGTCCGGAGGAAGGGTCGCCCTTGTGGTGGGTGATGTGGTCGGCCACGGCATACACGCCTCCGCAACGATGGGACGGCTGCGCACCGCGGTCCGCACGCTCGCCGACGTCGACCTCGCCCCCGACGAACTGCTCACCCAGCTCGACGACCTGGTCATCCGGCTCGACCGGGAGGAGGGACCCGACGCCCGGGAGTCGACGAGCGGCGCATCGGGCGAGGTGGGCGCCACGTGCCTGTACGCCGTCTACGACCCGGTCTCCCGTACCTGCCGTCTGGCCCGCGCCGGCCATCCGCCACCTGCCCTGGTGAGCCCCGACGGAGCCGTGCGGTTCCTCGACCTGCCGGCCGGACCTCCGCTCGGGGTCGGGGGGCTGCCGTTCGAAGCCGTCGAGGTCGACCTTGAGGAGGGCAGCGTGCTCGCCCTCTACACGGATGGGCTGATCGAGGCTGCCGACCGGGACATCGACAGGGGACTCGGCCTGCTGCGGGACGCGCTGAGCCATCCACCGTCCGGCCTGGAGGACACCTGCGACCAGGTGGTCCGCAAGGTGATACCCGCCGCTCCCACCGACGACATCGTGCTGCTCCTGGCCCGCACGACCGCGCTCGAGCCCGACCGGGTGCACACCTGGCGGCTGTCCACCGATCCCGCCCTCGTTGCCGAGGTCCGCCGGATGGCGAGCGACCAGCTGAGCCTGTGGGGCCTGGGCGAGCTGGCCTTCGCCACCGAGCTCATCGTCAGTGAACTGGTCACCAACGCCATCCGCTACGGCAGCGAACCCATCGAACTGCGCCTGCTGCGCGGCGACACACTCGTCTGCGAGGTCTCCGACGCCAGCAGCGCCGCCCCGCACCTGCGGCGGGCCCGCTCCTTCGACGAGGGCGGACGCGGCCTTCTGCTTGTCGCCCAGCTCGCGGACCGCTGGGGCAGCCGGCAGACACCCAGCGGAAAGACCATCTGGGCGGAGTTGCCACTGCCGACGTGAACGTCCCCGTTTCGTCCGAACTGCGGGGCTGGAGACCCGTGTTCAGGGAGCGACCGGGCACCGTGCGCACGAGACCGGCCAGGCGCGTTGCCTGACCGGGGCGCGGACGGGGTGGGGGCATCCCGCCTGTCACGGCGAGGTGGGAATCACGTACCGGTGTGCTCCATGTCGAGCACGACCTTGCCCACCACCGCGCCCGTGCGCAGCGGCATGGCACGGTCGTGTCGGACATTCGGCAAGACCCGCCATCGCCATCACCTCGAAGTCCGCCGGGCGCAAAGTCTTCGGCCTCACCACTCCAGGTCCAGGTGTCCGTCTCTATCGGCCTCTTGCGCGTCAGTCCGCCAGCCAGTGCAGCTCGTGCGCCAGGGTTTTGGCGACGGCACGGACGCGGCGGTGCAGCGGCGACTGCTCGCGTGGCAGGACCAGGTGGATCGTCAAGTGGGGTGCGCCTCGCAGCGGTCGCCAGGTGAGACCGGCCGGCTGTGCCGTGAGCGCGGCTTCTCCGGCCGGGGCGAGGGTGGCCCCGTCGCGCAGGTCGCGCTGAGACATGTCGAAAGAGACCGGGGGCGTGTGGAATCGCGGGTGTGGTCGGGTGTCTCGGAACAGTGCGGACAGCTGATGGTGGATGACGGGGTTGGCCGCACGGTCCGGGAGGCGTAGCGGATACGCGGCCGCGTCGGCGATCTCGATCTCCTGGTATTCGGCGAGCGGATGGTGCTGTGCCAGCTGGACCCCGATGCGCGCACGCCGCAGAAGGTACCGGCGCACGCCACGGCCCGGCTGTTCACCGCGGGTGATCCCGGCATCGATGCGGCCGTCGGCGACCGCGGGCGAGATCTCCGGTGTCGCCATCGGGACCGCGCCGACCTCGAGTCCACTGTTGTCGCGTATCAGCCGGTCCACCAGGGCCGGTGCCGTCTCGGCCCCGGCGCTGAGGCTGTATCCGATGCGCAGCGTGCCCAGTTCACCGGCCGCCGCGCTCCGGGCGGTGTCCCATGCCCGGTCCAGCGCCGCCAGTGCGGGTGGCGCGGACTCCGCCAGAGCCGCACCGGCCGTGGTCAGTACGACGCTGCGCGTGTTGCGGATCAGCAGGGCCGTACCGAGTTCCGCCTCCAGTCGGCGCATCCGGGCGCTGAGTGCGGGCTGTGCGATGCCGATCCGTGCGGCCGCGCGGGTGAAGTTCAACTCCTGCGCCAGCACCAGGAAGTACCGCAGGCTCACCGTATCGGGTGCCACGTACCCTCCCTGCCGATTGATAACGATCCGTTCTGAGTCTATGCCGAACCGGTCTTTCCCTCGGCCGCGGATCAAGCCCTAACGTGCGTAAAGGACGGTTCCGCTGACGGCAGTGGCCGTCGCCGGGATCGATCGATCTGAGTGTCCATTCGACGTCGGACGTGAGTTGCCGAACACAGGAGGTCTTCATGGCCAAGGGCTACTGGGTCAGCGTCTACCCCGCCATTTCCGACCCTGAGGGGCTGACTGCCTACGACAAGCTGGCCCGGCCGGCTGTCCAGGCCGGGGGCGGGCGTGTGCTGTCCCGTGGCGGTCGAGTCGTCGCCCACGAGGCCGGAATCACGCAACGCGTCGTTCTGATCGAGTTCGACAGCCTTGACCAGGCCGTCGCGGCATACGAGAGCGAGGCGTACCAGAAGGCACTGGTGGCCCTCCCTGACGGCGTCGAGCGCGACTTCCGCATCATCGAAGGCATCGACTGACGGGGGGTTGGTCGGTGAGGCGGAGTCAGCCGATCGCGATAACCAGGGTGAGACCGGCGTGCTTCAGGTGGCCACTCGCGCTCAGCTCCTCGCCGGTCGTGGTGACGCTCGCTGCGTCGTCAGAGGCGGGTGGCCATCACGTGTGCGAGGCGCAACAGGTCGCGCACGCCCGGGTTGTCCCCGTCGGCCTGGGCCAACGCCGTGCGCTCGGCGTCGCTCAGGCCGGCCGGCGACCGCTGCAGCAGTGAACCGGGGTGGTGCAGATCGTGCACCCGGGTCACGAACGCGAAGGAGCGGCGCCGTGGCGGCGCGTCCACGTCGAGCTGCCCGGAGTAGATGACGTGACGTCCGCCCGGCGCCGCCAGCACCGCGCGCAGACGGCGGGCGGCGCCGACGATCGCGGGCGGGGCGTCGACCGGGGCGAGACCCCGCCATGGGTCGAAGAAGCGGACTCGGCCCTCGGATCCGGCGTGACCGCTGACCACGCCCCAGGCCGGCACCGCGCACAGTTGCGACAGCATGGGGGTGTCGCGCGACGCCACCGGCCGCATCCCGTCGGCGGCGAGCTGCCACAGCACCAGGCCACCGTTCCGGCCCGCCGTCACGAGCGAGTCTTCCCCGGTGAAGACCAGCTCCCGTACTGGCGTGTGCTCCGCCGGTGCCGTGGCCGCGTCCAGCGCCTGGCCGAGTGCGGCGTGGACGGCGACCAGGCGGTAGCCGTCGCACAGCATCATGCGATCGCCCCTGGGGGTCACTGCCATCGGACCGCCGGTGCTCAGCGCCCACTGGTCGAGGTCGACCTGCCGCAACTCTCCGGTCGTCTCAAGGACCAGGACGTTGGGCGTGAGGGGCAGCGAGACCACGCATCCGTACGCCGTGGCCGCCAGGTGCGCCCCGGTCAGCCTGCGGCCCTGCGCCAGCACCCGTGTCTCGAACGACGTGTGCCGAACCAGTTCCGCCCGCCCGTCGTACCCTTCGCTGCGGCGCAGCGCGACCACGTCTTCTGGGCCAAGAGCGGCGAGCGACTCGTGGTGCACGGAGCCGCGGTGGAGCACCGCTCGTGTGCCGGAATCCGGTTCAAGGCTTTCGATCACCTCGCGCGACTGCTCGTCCGAGGCGTCCGTCAGGCGCGCGATGGCCAGCACCTCGCCGCCGTGGCTGAAGGCGCTGTGTGCCGCGGAGAACACTCCGAAGTCCTCGGGCAGCGTCCGGGTGGCCGCGCCGGCCGCCGCGTCCACGAGGGCGCGGACGCGGCGCGGGGAGAGGGATCGCAGCCAGTCGAACAATTCCGCGTCCAGCGGACGGTCCGGCGCCCCGGCGCGCCGTGGGATCCGGCGCACCAGGCGCACCGCGTCGGCGAGGGGAGCGGAGCAGACGAGGTCCCAATAGGCCGGCCAGTCCCGCCGACGCGCGAGAGCGCTCGCCGTGTCCTCCATTGCCGCCGCTGACACATGCGGACTGGGCAGCAACTCCGGGAGCCAGCCGGCCACCGCGATCCGGGCCTCCGGCATGTGCCGGCCCAGGGAGGCGGGGTCGAGCACCCGCCGGGGCACGTCGACCGGCGGTTCCGGCGGCAGGCCCGCAGCCCGGAGCGCGCTGTTCTGGCGCACCACCGCGTCGCCCAGGGACGACAGGTAGGTGGCGGGCGCGCGGTCGGCCAGCCGGCGCAGCCGGGTCACCGCCTCCGCTCCGACGTCCACGGCCTCCTGAGGACGGCCTGAGTCGAGCAGGATGCCGTGCAGGCGCATCAGTGCTGTCGTCCACGCGGAGATGTACCGGTGCGGGTCGGCTTCGGCGAGGTACTGATTGAGCTCGACCACCTCCCGCGCCGGCGCGATGGCCTCGGCGTGCCGGCCACGCGCGGACAGGTGGTCGCGCAGCCGCTCCAGCGACGCGACCAGCGGTGTGTCCTCGACCAGCGTTCCCTCGTGCACCAACTCCCGGCTCAGCTCCACCGCTTCGCGCAGAGCGACGTCCTCCGCAGGCGAACGGAACGTGAGGGCAGCCGCGTTGGACAGCGCGATCGCCAACCCTTTTCGCTGCCCTGGGTCGTGGACGGCGGACTCGCGGTACGCGTTCGCCGCTTCCTGGTTGGCCCGATACGCCTCCTCCCACCGACCGGCCGACTCCAGATACACACTGACATTGGCCAGCGCGGTCGCCCGGTACGCCTCGTAGCGGCGCCGATCGTCCCGGGCGAGACGGGTGAAGAGGTCCACCACGCGCCGCTGGTGCGCCACCGCTTGGCCGACCTCGCCGGTGCGGTGCAGCAGACTGGCGACGTTGGTCAAGGTGCGGCCGACGTGCTCCTCGTAGGTGTCCGGATCGTCAGCGGCCAGCTCCTGGAAGAGTTCGACCCCGCGCTGCGCAGCGCGCAGCGCCTCCTGCGTACGCCCCAGTTCGCTCAGGTCATTGCCGTGCCCGGCGTACAGCCAGGCGCGTTCGTGCCGGTCCGGTGCAGCCGCGATACGAGACGCGAAGAGACGGACATTGACCGCGGCCTGTCCCGTCACGAGGTTCGCGGGGGTCGGGTGGGGTACGGCGGCCACCACCTCTTCCAAGAGTGCCGTCGTGATGTCGGGCAGCTCGGCCAGAGCCATGAGGGCGGCGCCCCCGGCGGCTACGCCGAGTGCGGGATCGGCGGCCAGCAGGGGATACAGGCAGGCGGGCCCGAGGTGCGGCCAGCGGGCCGCCGCCGCGATCAGCGTGGACACCCCACGGGCGGGGCTGTGGCCGTGCCGCAGCACGGTGCCCGCGGTGTCCGCCGCCCACTCCTGCGCCGGGTAGTCGGCAGCGTGGCCCGGCACGGTCAGCGCGGCGAAGTCCTCCGCCAGCCGGTCCGGATAGAGCGGTTCCAGGACGGAGCCGTCCACGCCGTCGGGCGGTGGATAGCAGACGCTGTGGTCCGCCAGCACCGTGGGCGTCGGCTGTCCGATCTCCAGCGCGTCCACCAGCGACGCTCCCCGCTCTTGGGGCTGCGCGCCGCTCAGGGTGGCGGCGAAGACCACCCGGTTCATGACCGCGGGAGGCAGGGTGATCCGTCCGGCGCCCCGCCGTTCGTACAGCAGCACCCAGCCCAGGTGCTCGCGGTCGAGGAGGTAGAGGGTGAGCCCCGCCAGATCGGGCGGGGCGCGCCGCCCCGAGGCCGCTGCGTCGACGGCGACCAGGGCGGCCATGTGCACGGCGAGCACCAGCCCGAAGTCATCGTCGGCGAGGTCGGGTTCATCCACCGGCGCTGTGATTGCGTACCGTTGGGCGAAGGCGGCGCGTGCCACACGGAACATCGCCCCGCGCTCGCCCTGCCCGGCCGCCGGGCCGTTCGGCTCGTCCAAAGGCCCGAGGCTCTGGGTCGACACGTCGATCTGCTCACTGGCCAGCGCTCCGCGCAACGCCGGCCACGGATCAGTGCCGCGCGCCAGCAGCAGCACGCGGGCGCGCACGTCCGGCCGGTGCAGCAGAGCGTTGCTGAACAGCCAGGTGAGGGTGGTCAGCGGCCAGCGATCCGCGTAGTCGACCACGAGCAGGAGCCCGGCCGCGTCGTCCGGCGTCAGATCCTGGCTGCCGGGCGGCGGCAGCACGGTCCCGGGCCCCTCCACCGCGCTGACCACCTTCCAGCCCTGTCCGGACAACTCGGCGGCCAACTGCTGGGCCAGCCGGGTCTTGCCCTGCCCGCCCGGCGCGTGCAGCCAGCGCGCCGCCCGCTGCGGACCGTCGGCGCACCAGGCGTGCAGCGCCGCCAGCTCGTCCTGCCGACCGGTGAACGGCGCCACGGCGAACCGCGCGTGGAGCATCCGGCTGGGCTGCTGGCGCAGCCACTGCGGATCCGCGTCGGGGGCCGGCGCCCACCGGCGCAGTACGTACAACGGCGTGCCGTCGCCGAACACATGGATATCCGCGCCGATGACACCGTAGGCGAACCCGCCCGTCGCGCTGACGTGCTGCTCACTCACGTCGCGCGGTCACCGCGGCCGGCGCCCGGCTCCTGATGGACGATCACGTTCCCACCCTGCGCGCCGAACGCCTGCCCGTGATCGCGCGCCTCGACATGCTGCACCCAGTGGCGCTGCTGCGCAGGCAGCTCGTCCTGCAAACGCCGAGTCAACTCACGTACCTCGTCGGCCACCTCGGGGTGCGCGCGAAGGAACTGCTCCAGCCGCAACTGCCACGCCGGCGCCAACTGCCGCCGCGCCGCCTCCGGATCCTCCGCCCCGGACACCAGCGCGGCCTCACTTTCCAACAACGCGACCAGCGGGTCCTGCCCCGATGGGTCGTTCCGCCCGAACAACCGCAGCAACCCGGAGCGCGCGGCACCCCAGGCGTCCGTCGCCATCGCGGCGACGAGCGTCGTCGAAGCGGCCGTCGCGACCGCCGCCAATGATTCGATCATGAACGTCCTCCCGTTACCGTGCCCGCCCCATCCTGACACCGCGGCCCACGCCCGCGCCCTCCCCGATCAACATGCCGCAGTTATACGGTGGTCGACCGCACCAACGGAACAGCGACGCGGCGACAACGCCGTGGACGAGGGGGAGCCGTGTGGCGTCGCAAGGGCCCGAACAGCACCGGCCTGCGCCGGCAACTGCGCACTGCGCGCGTCCTGTTCGACACCGGTGACTTCGACGCGGCGGAGGTGCTCCTACGCCGCCTGCTGCCCGACTGCGAGACAGAGTTGGGAGCGACCCACGAGGAGACCATCGGCCTGCTCAACCTGCTCGGCTCCACCCTCTACCAGCAACGCAAAGCGGCTGCGTCCGCGCAGATCGCCCGCGAGGCCACCGACCGTGCCACCCGCGCCTGGGGCCCCGACGACCCCGCGACCCTCGACTGCGCTCACAACCTCGGCGCGGCCCTGGCCATCCAGGGCGACGTCTCCGCGGCCGTCGCGGTTCTCGACGACACCTGGCAACGCCGCGCCCGCCGTCTCGGAACCGGCGACGAATCCACCCTCACCACCGCCAACACCCTCGGCGCGACGCTCTTCGCCGCAGGCCTGCGCCGCGACGGCCTCACCGTCCTGCGCACCGCCCACGCTCAGAGCATGACCCTGTCGGCCGGACATCCGGTGCGGGTGGACATCGCCAACAACCTGCGGATCGCAGAACGCAACGTGGGCGGCTGAGGCGGCGGCGCCCCGGCAGCGACACCACCGAACGACCGCCCGCTCCCCTCGGCGGATCAGTCAGCCCTGTTCGGGGGATCCGCTTCCGCCACCCGCGGGGACGTTCCGGGCACGGCTGGTGGTTCACCGTGCGGGCCTCGTACCGACGCCGGAGCAACGTCATAGGAAGCGTCGGACGGGGGTGACGGCGGTCTCCTTGGCGCGCTGGAGCAGGGCCCGCCGTCTCCACCGGGTGAGATCGATGTCCACGCTGCGTTTCAGGTCTTCTTCGTAGTCGCGGTCGAGTGAGGCGGTGAAGGTCTCGTCCAGCACCGCGAGCATGACCTCTTCGTCGTGGTCCATGGACCGGCGGTTGAAGTTGGTGGAACCGATCAGAGCGGCCACCGAGTCCACCGTGATGATCTTGGCGTGCATCATGGTCGGCTGGTACTGCCGGATGTGCACGCCGGCCTGCAGAAGACGCGCGTAGTGGTGTTGCCCAGCCAGCTGGCAGGCACGCTGATCCGTATGCGGGCCGGGAAGCAGGATTTCCACCTGCACGCCGCGCTGGGCGGTCCGGCACAGCAGATCGATGAAGTACGTGTCGGGTGCGAAGTACGCGGTCGCGAGCCGGAAGCGTTCCTCGGCGGAGGTGAGCATGACGCGGATGAGCGTCTGCATGTCCTGCCAGCCGATGCTGGCCGACCCGCGCACAACCTGAACAACGGCCGAACCGGCCTGCTCGTGTTCGGTGAAACGGTCGCGGTCGTCGAAAAGCTCCTCATGGCACTCGGCCCAGTTCTGCGCGAACGCGGCCGCGATGCCGTCGACGGCCGGACCGCGCACCTGCACATGGGTGTCCCGCCATTCCCCCGGGCCCCGGGCGTCGCCGCACCATTCCTCGGCGATGCCGACACCGCCGGTGAAGGCGGTGCGCTCATCCACGACGAGGGCCTTGCGGTGGCAGCGGTGGTTCTGTTTGAAGGGCGACAGCCACACGGGTTTACGGAACCACGCCACGTGCACGCCCGCCTCGTCCATCAGGTCGAGCAGCTGCCGTTCGATCTTCTGCGCGCCGAAGCCGTCCAGGAGCAGACGGACCCGCACTCCCGCCCGTGCGCGATCGGCCAGGGCACGGGCGAAGTCCCGGGCGATCTGTCCACGCCAGTACACGAACGTCATCATGTCGATCGTGTGCCGGGCCGAACGGATCGCTTCGAGCATCGCGGGAAAGATCTCATCACCGTTGCGCAGCCGGACGAGCTCGTTTCCCTCGGTGGCAGCCACACCGATGAGCCGCTCCAGACGACGGCGCAGACGTTGCTTGCGCGCCTCGGGTGCGGCGAGCGCGGCGTCGGAAGCCGGGGCGTCAGCCGGGGGTGTCGGTATGCCGTCAAGAATCACGCGCTGTCTCCCGTCGGATCATGAAGAGGGCTCGGTGCACGCCGGCCGACAAGCCCGACAAGCCGCTTGCCCTGCCCAGACCACGGCACTCCTCCCAACAGACACCTTTGTGCAGAAGCGGTGAATGCCGGTCAGTGACCGGGCCCCATACCCGGCGGCGAACTCGTCCACCGGCCACCTGCACCCGCAGACCGATCACTGAGGGTCTGGGCTGAAGCTCAGCGGGCATACGGCGGAAAGCCAGAGGGCGAGCCTCGGGCCGGCCATCGCCGTGACACGTTGAACTGGGGAGTACGCATGCCGACGACCGTAAGGCGCACTCCGCCGATGACTCTGGGGGTACGGCCGGCCGACACCCCGGCCGTTCGGTGCACCGCCCGCGCCCAGCCACGCGCACTGGACGGCGACCCGATGACGTCCGTCCACCGCCTGAGCGTGGAGACGATTCCGGGCGCGGGCGCGTTGACGATGCTGCTGCCTGCACGGGGCAAGTGAATGGGTACGGCGACAAAGGTCCCCGAGACACGCGACATGGCCGGAGAGGAACTGTCCGGCGACGAGGCCTGGGCAGCTCTGCGCCGATACGGCGGCTGGCCCCTGCTGCGCGACGCCTTCATCCGTTTCCGGTACGCCGACGGCTTCAGCCATGCCCGGGCCCTCGCCCTGCAGACGGTGCTGGCGGTCATCCCCCTCGCCATCGCCTTCGTCGGCCTGTCCACCAGCCTGCACACCGAGAGCGTCGGCAGGCTCGCGGAACTGACCATTCACCGGATAGCCCAGGGCCCGAGCGCGGCAGTCGTCGACGACGCACTCGACCGCAGCCGACGCGACTCCGGTGCCGGTGCCGAGGTCGCTCTGTGGTTCGGCGCCGTCTTCTCCCTGGTCAACGTCACCACCGCCATGTGTCAGATCGAGCGGGGCGCCAACCGGATCTACGGCAACGAACGCGACCGCCCCTTCCACCTCAAGTACCTGCGCGGTCTGGTGATGGCGCTCAGCGCCGGGCTGCCGCTCGGCCTCGGGTTCGTCCTCATGGTGGCCGGCGACGCCCTCGCCGCGGCGGCGGTCACCGTCTACCACCTCGACGACAGCACCCTGCACGCCTGGGACATCCTGCGCTGGCCCCTCGGGTTCCTGCTCGCCCTCATTTCCGCGAGCGTCATCTTCCGCCGCTCGCCACGCCGCGACCAACCCGGCTACACCTGGCTCGCCTTCGGCGCGGCCGTGTATCTCGTGCTGTGGATGACCCTGACCTGGGCGCTGAGCCTCTATCTGAACCTCAGTGGTTCCTTCGACACCGTCTACGGCCCCCTCAGCGCGTTCATGTCCCTGCTGCTGTGGGCCTACCTCACGTCCATAGCCCTGCTGCTCGGACTGTCCTTCGCGGCACAACTGGAAGCGGCGCGCGGCCGACGCCCCGGACCGGTCCAGGACGACCCAGGGGTCTGACATGGGCACGGACGCCACCTTGCGGCACCTATCTCAGCACGGTCCTCTTCGCGCCGTGGCGGCAATGGTCCGCTGGTGAACTCCGAGCGCCGCGGCGGGGTTTCAGCCCCGCCCGTCAGCTCGAAAGGATGAATGTCCCGGTGAGGCGGCGTGTCGCCGGTGTCGGATTCTGCACGCTTCGTCTCCGAACGCCGAGTGAGGAGAACAGGTGGCGGAGACGGGACGGCGTCAGGAGACGCCTCTCTTACGTGATCGGGCGCGGTACCTCTTCGACAGAACCCTGGCCCGCAGCACCGGAGCGCTGCTCGGCTGGCTCGCCCTGGGCTGTCTGACCCTCGTCGTCCCGGTCAGCGCGCTGCTGGTGTGGACCGACCCGCAGGCGCCGCCCTCCGTGACAGGCCGGCTCACCGCCGTGTGGCGAACCAGTGCCGAGACGCTGCGGCTCAGCGGGGTGACGGGCGCTCCCCTGCGCATGCTGCTCGCCGCGGTCCTCGGCCTCATCGCCCTGCTGTGTGTGTCGACGGTCGTGGGTGTCATCACCACGGGCCTGGGCGACCGGCTGGCGGAACTGCGCCGCGGCCGCTCCACCGTGGTGGAACACGGTCACACCGTCGTGCTCGGCTGGTCCGAGCAGGTCTTCACCGTGGTGGCCGAGTTGTTCGCGGCCCGGTCCGGGCGCGCCCGGCACGTGGTCACCGTACTCGCGGACCGGGACTCGGCCGACATGCACACCGAACTCACCACGCGGCTCGGCATCGCGGACGCCTCCCGCCTGGTGTGCCGTACCGGCGCCCCGACCGATCCCGAGGCACTCGCGCTCGTGAACCCGGGCGCGGCACGGTCGGTACTGGTCCTTCCCCGTGACGACTCCGACGCGGGAGTGATCCGCACACTCCTGGCACTGCGCGCCCTGCTCGGTCCCCGGACCGGACCGCGCCTGGTGGCGACGGTGCGCGACGGCCGTCACCTGTATGCCGCACGCCTCGCGGCCGGGCCGCGGAGCACCGTCCTGGAGGCCGATCGGACCGCGGCTCGGCTGCTCGTCCAGTCGGCCCGCCAGCCGGGCCTGCCGACCGCCCTGCACGACCTCCTCGACTTCTCCGGAGCCGAGTTCCACACCGTCGAGGTCCCGGGTCCGGCGGACCGGCCGTACGAGGAACTGGCCCTGGCCTTCGAGGAAGCGTGCGTGGTCGGGATCCTGCGAGCCGACGGCACACCTCACCTCACCCCGCCGCCGGGCACCGTGCCCCGTCCCGGCGACCGGCTGGTGATGGTCGCCCATGACGACCACCCAGGCACAGCCACCGACTGCCGTGCCCACATCGACGCGACTGTCCTCGCGCCCGCCGTCGAACAGGCTGACGGCCCGATGCGCACCCTGGTGCTGGGCTGGAACCGCAGGGCGCCGTTCGTCGTGGAGATCCTGCGCCGGACCTCCCGGCCGGGCTCCGTCCTGGACGTCGTCACCGATCCGGACACGGGTCCACCTGAGGCAGCCGCCCATCTGGCGCACTCCGACGACTCCGGCCGCCTCCGCGTCAGCCACCACACCGGTGACCCCACCTGCTTCGCGACCCTGCGTGCCCTGGATCCCTCCCGCTACGACAGCGTCATCGTCCTGCGCGACGAGAACCCTCCCGCCCCCTCACGGCCCGACGACAAGACCCTGCTGACCCTGCTGATGCTCAAGGCCCACGAAGAAGAGACAGGCCGACGCATGCACGTGGTCGCCGAGCTGCACGACCACCGCGCCCGGCTGCTGGCCCCCCTGGGTGCCATGTCGGACGCCGTCGTCCGTGGTGAACTGACCGCGCTGCTCATGACCCAGATCTCCCACGACCCCGCTCTCGCCGCCGTGTTCGAGGAGATCTTCACCGCGCGCGGCGGAGCCCTGGCCCTGCGCTGCGCCACCGACTACATCCGCCCCGGCCTCGAAGCGTCTTTCGCCACGGTCACCGCGGCGGCACTCGCCCGCGGACAGGCCGCGATCGGCTACCGCAGCAACGATCCCCGCGCCGACTCCAAGTCGCCGGGAATCCGTCTCTGCCCCGGGCAGTCCGAACGACGCGTGTGGAAAGCCCAGGACGAGGTTCTGGTACTGACCCCCGGCCACGCCATCACCCCCACCGGCGACGCCGACCCGCTCTCCGTCCCCCTCACCAGGCGCCCCCACCAGGACGACGCCCCCGCGGCGGAGCTGCCACACGGTTGAACGATCTGGCGTGCGAGCCGCCAGTCCAGGGCGCGGTCCTGGGACCACAGTCGTTCCTCGAAGGCCGACGACACCCCGGCCACTCGCGGGGCGCTGATTCCAGCGCCCCGCGTCACCCGGGAACGGCCGTCCGAGTGCGCCCACGTACCCCCGGTGTGAGACTGCTGGATGGCGTGCGCCGGACGGCACACGGCACGAGGGAGGCGAGACGGGGTGACGATGCCCGAGGCCGGTGACGACCAACTGCAGCAGTTCCTGGCCGACCCGGCCAACCGGACCGTCGACCTCACCACCGCCATGGCCCGCTGCACCAAGGCCCTCGGCCTGCATCACGCGGTGGCCTACCTCGCCGACATCCAGCAGCGTCACCTGGTCCCGCTCACCGACGTGACCGCGACACTGCCCATCGACGACTCCCTGGCCGGCTGGACGTATCGCACCCAGTCCCTGCGGGTCGAGCCCGCGGAGTCGGGCGCGGTGACGGCCTGGTTCCCCTTGCTCGACGGCGCCGAGCGCCTGGGCGTCCTGGCCGTCCACGGCCCCTCCCTCACCGCCGCCTGCCTGAACCGCGGCAAGGCCCTGGCCACACTCGTGGCGATGATGGTCACCTCACGGCGCACCTTCAAGGACTCCTACGTCCAGCGCACCCGCACCGAACGCATGCAACTGCCCTCGGAGATGCTGCGCGCCTTCCTGCCGCCCCGGACGATCGGCAACGCGCGCGTGGTCTCCACGGCTGTCCTCGAACCCGCTTACGAGATCGGTGGCGACGCCTTCGACCACGCGTTGACCGAGACGACTCTTCACGCCACCGTCTTCGACGCCATGGGACACAATCTCGCCTCCGGCCTCACCAGCGCCCTCTCGCTGGCAGCCTGCCGCAACGCCCGCCGGATCGGAGCCGACCTGCCGGAACTCGTGCAGACCGTGGACGAGGCCCTGGCCCAATGGCTGCCCGACCAGTTCTGCACCGGCATTCTCGCCCAACTGGATCTCGCCTCGGGCGTTCTGCGGTGGTGCAACTGCGGGCATCCCGCGCCCCTGCTCATCCGAGACCAGCAGATGATGGAGGACGCACTGGAACGAGAGGCGGACCCTCCACTGGGACTGCCGTTCCTGCTGAGCGATCGCGACCGCAGGATCCACGAAGTGACCCTGCAGCCGGGCGATCGGGTCCTGCTCTACACCGACGGTGTCACCGAGGCCCGCACCCTGCACGGGGAACTCTTCGGACTCCAGCGGTTCGCCGACTACGTCATCCGCGCCACCGCCGCGGGCGAATTGGCCCCGGAGACCCTGCGCAGGCTGATCCACTCGATCCTGGACGTGGAGACCAGTCGGCTCCGGGACGACGCGACCATCATGATGTTCGAGTGGCAGCCGCGTAAGCAGTGACCTTTGAACGGGACGCGGTCGTTGCAGCGTCCCCTTCCCGGCCCTCGGCTCGGTGGTCGACGCGGCCGGTGACGCGGATGTCCACGGACGCTACGACCATGCCCAACTGCTGGTCGGCGGCCTCCCGTACCCGCTCTGCGAGTTGCCGCAGCCCCCGAATGCGGGCGCATGGATGTCGACGCGACCTCGACGGCGCCGGCGGGGCCTGCCCCGGATGCGGCAGGCCCCGGCACGCACGCCGTCGACCGTCTCGGCCGCCGAACGAAGCCCGCCCGGCGACCGTCTCCATGACCGATAGTCCTGGGCGGGTTCGCCCAGAGGACAGCGGGCGGCCTGGCCGCAGTTCGTGGCGGACGAGGTCCATGGCCGGTCGGGGCGAGGCGGCCCGGCTTCGTACGCGCTCGTCAGTGCGGGCAGACGGCAGGGGACGGGTCGGCGGGACCTGCCGCTCCCAGTCGTCCCAGACCTGCGACAGCGGTCGGCATCCGCTGTCGTCTGTGTCAGCCCTGGCGCCCTCGGGCGAGTCGGTGTGGGGGGGCGTCGCCGGCTCCCAGTGCGCGTGTGTCAGGCAGCGACGCAAGGAAGAAGCGGGCTCAACGGCCCCCTGGCCGATACCGACGGCATCCGCAATGACTTGCAGGACCGGCCGTCCAGTTCGCGCCCTACCCAGCAGGCGCGCTGTTCGGCCGCCGACACTAGGGCCGCCCGCCGCACCAAGGCCGACGCGCGACGCTGCACGCGCGCCGCGAAGCCGTCCTCGTCGCCCGGACCAACAAACGTATCGCCGCTGTCCGGTGACGCGGTCGGTCTGCGGGCCCGGCGACGGTGGCACTCCCGGACGCCGAGGCGGTCCGGGCGTCGCCGTTCGACACCCGCTTCCTTGCCACGCTCCAGCGGAATGCCACCCAGCTCGCGGCCCCGCCGGGTGTTCCTCGCAGTCTTTTTCGGGCATCCGCGTCACAGCGGCGGCCGCTGCGGGTCGAAACGAGTACAGGCACCTCACGAACGAGTCACGGCAGGAAGGGCACGACCATGACCACGCAGACCCCGACATCCATCAAGGACGCACCCGCACCACGGGCCAGCGGCCCGATCGACGCGACCACGGCCGTAGCAGGCTGCGCCACCGGGGCCGACCAGGTCGAGGTCGGCAAACGGGAGAACGTGATCTCCGCGGTCGAGTAATGGCCCGGGCACGCGTGGACGGCAGCAGATCCAGGTGGGAGGTGGACGGGCGTGAACGCACCGTTCGTAGGGATGACCGCGGGAATGGTCCTCGCGTTCGCTCGGTTCTTCGGCGGCTTCGGCGGCTTCGGCGCGTTCCTGCTCGTGGACGCGCTCAGCGCCCTCGGCTGGGCGGCGGGTCGCTGGGGCGGGAGCGGCGGCAGCGTACGGGATGTACGAGCTATACAGGGCGCGTTCGCGCGGAGCCCCCGATGACCGCCGCCGCGCAGCGAGACACCACCACGATCACGGACCGGGCCGTCCCCACGTTCGCCGAGCGGGCCTCCGTGGAGACCGCAACGGGTCAGATAGGGCATGTCGCCTGCCACGCAGGGGAGTTGAACGGGCTCACCGTGGCCGCCGCACGGATCAGGGTGCAGCGCGTCTGCGGCGCCGTCGCCCTCGCCCTCGCCCTGGGCATGATCATGCAGCGCTCCGCGGTGCTCTGGCGCAGCGGCGCCGTGCGGTGGCTGTGGCAACACGGGCCGGGTGACCCGTCGGTGACCGTGGCGAGCGGTCTCACGGCGCTGCTCGGCCTATGGATGATCGTGCTCGCTGTCACCCCCGGACTGCGCCGACCCAGGACCGTGCGCTCCCCCGCCCCGCGGGTCGCAGCAACGGTCGACCGCTCGGCCGCCGAGGCCGAGGAGTTGGCCGCGCCGTACAGCCCTCACACCCGCCTGCGCCTCAGCGCCGTAGAGAATCGCCAGCCCCATGTCCGCTGACCCCTACGCCGGCGACACCCGCCCCGTGCTCCCCCGCACCGGCCACCCCCGGCCGGGCGGCACCTGGTGGTCTGCCCTGCGGCGCACACCGGTGTCGCTGTGGAACGACGACATATCCGACTACGCCGCAGCCCTGACGTACTACGCGATCCTCTCCGTGCTGCCCGCGCTGCTGGTGACGGTCCTGTCGTTCGGCCTCATCAGCCCCGGCACGGCACAGGAGTTCGTCACCCAAGTCACCGCGTACGCGCCCGCCGAGTCCGCCGGCGACCTGCACGCCGCGCTGTCGCGGATGCTGGGCGCGGACAGCACGGCGTGGCCGCTGCTGGTCGCCGGGACCGTGAGCGCGCTGTGGTCCGCCTCCAGCTATCTCGCCGTCTTCCGCCGGGCGCTGCACCACATGCACCGCGTCGAGGACCAGCGCTCTCCCTGGCGGCGGGCCCACCGCATCCTGCTCACCGCGCTGGCCTTGCTGGTCCTGCTGCTCACCGGCTCCCTGGCCCTGCTGCTGACCGGGCCACTCGCCGAGGACCTGGGCCAGGTACTCGGGCTTCGTGCCACGGTGGCCTGGGGCTGGAGCGTCCTGCGCTGGCCGCTGCTGCTGTTCCTGGTGGGGCTGCTGGTCATCGTCGTCTTCCACACCGGCCCGGCCGAGGCCCGTCTGCGGGCGAACAGTCTGCCGGGCGGTGTCCTGGCCGCCGTGCTGTGGCTGGCCGTCTCCACCGGTTTCGCGGTGTACGCCTCCACCCTGAGCACATACAGCAGGCTCTACGGCTCCCTCGCCGGCGTCGTCGTCTTCCTGATCTGGCTGTGGCTGTCCAACCTCGCGCTGCTCAGCGGTGCCCAGTTCACCGCCGAACTGAGCAAGGGTGCCTCCGCACACGGCGCCAGGAAGGGCTCCGCGTCGTAGCACGTCATCGCCGTCGCAGTGAGCTGACGCTCCGTCAAGCGACCACGGTTCGCTTCCGTCACTCGTGGGCCATCGCTGTCACGGGACTGCACCGGCATACGTAAAAGCGTCGAGGCCTCACCCGCATCGGCGAAGAACCACGTCCGCTTGGTCCGCCTGCTGGCCCCTGCCACCGGCGAAGGGCCCGTGCAGGGCCGCCCATTGCAGGAGCAGGATGGTCTTGCCATCGGTGATACGGCCGTTGCGGGTCATGGCGAGGGCCTCGGCGAAGGGGAGTTCGAGGACCTCGATGTCCTCGCCGTCCTCCTCAAGTCCTCCGCCGGTGCCGGTTCGGTCGGCCGGGGTGTAGGGGGCGGCGAAGTAGTGGAGGCGTTCGGTGACTGAGCCTGGGCTCATGTAGGCGTCGAGGACGTGGGTGAGTGCGCCGAGTGCGACGCCGAGCTCCTCGGCGCTTTCGCGACGGATCGCCGTGTGCGGGTCGTCCGCGTCGAGCAGTCCCGCCGCCGCCTCGATGAGCATGCCGTCGGGGTGGCCATTGACGTAAGCCGGGTAACGGAACTGACGGGTGAGCAGGACGCAGCCGCGGTCGGTGTCGTAGGGCAGGACGACGGCACCGTTGCCGCGGTCGTAGGTCTCGCGCTGCTGAGTCTGCCACCGTCCGTCGCGGCGCCGGTAGTCGAAGGTGGTGCGGCGCAGGACGTGCCAGCCCTGGGAGGTGACTTCGACGTCGCGTATCCGGACGTCGGGGTTGCGGTCGAGGCCGCGCCCGGCCAGGTGAAGACCCGTGCGCCCGCGATGGTCGGGGATGTCGATGCCTGGGCGGCTGGTCACACGGTCTCCTGCGGGACGCGGCGGGGAATCTCCGCGACGTCGTGGTAGACGGGCAGGCCGCGGCGGCGGGCGGTGGCGACGTCCTGGTCGGCGCCGGCGGATTCGCCCGGCAGGCGCAGCACGGCGTCGCAGCGGGCGAGGAGTCGGTCGGCGGTCGGGTAGAGCACTTGGTCGGCGAGTGGGTCGGTGGGGCCCGCGTCGGCGGACCGGAGGACGGGCAGAGCGATCCACTCGCCGATCACGGGGAGATGGCCGGCCGCGAAGATGGGCCAGGCGGCAGTTTCGAGGCGGGCGAGGTTGGCGGCCATGGCACGTGGGTCGCCGTTGGTGCCGGAGCGGTACGGGCCGGCGATCAGGATCAGCAAGGGTTTGTTGGTCATGGCTGCTAACATACATGCAAAATCATGCAAGAACAGGAAGGAACGTGAATGCTGGCTGCTGAACGGCGCGAGCACCTGCTCGATCTGCTCGCCCGCACAGGAAAGATCGTGGCCAAGGACGTCGCCGCCGACCTGGGCATCTCCGAGGACAGCGTGCGGCGCGACCTGCGGGACCTCGCCGCCGAGGGACTGTGCCAGCGGGTCTACGGCGGCGCGCTGCCCGTGTCTCCCGCGGTGGCGGACTACGACGCCCGGCAGACAGTTGCCCCGGACGGCAAACGCAGGGTCGCCTCGATGGCCGCCGGACTCGTGCGGCCGGGCGGCTCGGTGATCCTCGACGGCGGCACCACCGCCCTCGCCGTGGCACGGGCCCTGCCGAAGGACCTCACCTGCACCGTGATCACCCACAGTCCGACGATCGCCACGGCCCTCATCGACCACCCGCGGGCGGAACTCTTCCTGCTCGGGGGCCGCGTCTTCAAACACTCGGCGGTCACCTGCGGCGCCGCCGCGGTCGAGGCCGCGCAGAACGTCTCCGCCGAACTGTGCCTACTCGGTGTCACTGGCGTTCACCCCGAAGCGGGACTGACCACCGCGGACGCCGACGAGGCGGCGATGAAACGCGCCCTGTCCGCGCGGGCCGCGGACACCTACATCCTCGCCTCCTCCGAGAAGATCGGCACGGCCTCGCAGTACCGCGTCCTGCCCTGGGAGAAGGTCACCGGGCTGATCACCGACACCGACTCCCACGACCCGGTCATCGGACAGCTCGAGGCACAGGGCGTGGACGTCCTCGTGGCCGACTGAAAGCCGCCACCTGACCACCGGCGGCCGTCTCCTCGAAGGGAAACGAACGGCCCTCCCCGACACGAAGACCAGCGGCTGCCTCCGGCAGAAGGACCCGTCGCTGCCTTCGACCCAGTCAGCCAGGCGAGATCGCCGACTCCGCCGCCGCCTTGATCCGGGCCCCGAAGGCAGGCGCGTCCTTGCGGGCCGCGACCAGTGCCAGGCCGACCAGCAGCTTGCCCAGTCCATGACCGTCCAGGACGTTGAAGATGCGGACGCGCGTCCTGCCGTCGGGCAGGGCCTCCAGGTCGTAGCCGCCCTCGCGCACGGTCACGCTGTTCCTGGACACCTCGGTCCAGCGGATCTTCACCGGAGCGTCGAGTTCGGTGATGCGGAACTCCCGAGCGGTCTTCATTCCGGCGTCCTTCACGGTGCTCCGGAAGACCGTGCCCACGGCCGTCGGCGTCTCCGGGATCCGTTCGATCCTGAGGACCCGCGGGCTGAACTGCGGGTCGTTGCGCCCGTCGGCGAGGTAGTCGTACACCTCCTTCACAGGCCGGTCGATCTCGACGACCGCCTCGAACTGTCCGGACATGGGCACTCCTCATCGGTCGAGCCACGACAGGCGCGTGGCTTGCCTTAACGAGCGGTTCTGCCATGACGGCACAGTGACCCTACGGGAGGGTCGGCCACCACGCGAGACGGGCGGAGCCCGCAGCGCATCCGCGCAGGAGGAAAGCGCGGAAGTCCTCTGTACAGCGCACCGAAATCCCGCCCAGGACGGCCCGCGCCTCTGGTTGGCTTCCGGATCCACGGGCACTCGGGGCGCCGCCGCAGGGCACCCCGCCCGAGGCAGTCCGGGAGGTATCCGTGGCCCGTCGTCATCGTCTGATCCAAGTCAGCCCGCACGTGGTGTGGGACGTCCTCGCGGACGGCCACCGCTACGCGGAGTGGGTCGTGGGGACCTCACGGTCCGAGCCGGTCCGCGGCGAGTGGCCGCGCCGGGACGCGGCGATCCGCTTCGAGGTCCCGCTCGGCCCGCTGCGCCTGGTCAACGAGACGGTGGTACGGCACTGCGAGGAAGGCGTCGCCCTGGAGCTGGAGGCCCACGCGGGCGTGCTGGGCACGGCGCGCATCGCCATCGAGCTGCGGGAGTGGGGCGAGCACAGCCTGGTCATCGTGGACGAGCACCCCTTGCGGGGAGCGGGCGGCACACTCCACAACATCGGATTCGACGCGCTGATCCAGCTGCGCCACCGCACCATGCTCGCCCGGCTGGCCCGGCTCTGCGAGCACCCGGCGCCGCACGAGCGGGACGCCCGGGACATCAGAGAGGCGCCGCACCTCGTCCCCGTCGACCGGGCCGGACCGGGACGGGAGGGGCCCGCTCATGCCTGACGCCGTGGTGATCGGCGCGGGCCCCAACGGCCTGGTGGCCGCCAACGTGCTGGCGGACGCGGGGTGGAGCGTCGAGGTACTGGAGGAGCAGCCGGAACCCGGCGGTGCGGTCCGTCACGACCGCGGGGTCGATCCCGGCTTCGTCAACGACCTCTTCAGCTCCTTCTACCCGCTCGCCGCCGCCTCCCCGGTACTGGCCGCCCTGCGCCTGCAGGACCACGGACTGCGGTGGAGCCACTCCCCCAGCGTGCTCGCCCACCCCCTCACCGACGGCAGCTGCGCCCTGCTGGACCGCGACCTCGACACCACCGCCGCATCCCTCGACGCCTTCGCGCCGGGCGACGGCGAGGGGTGGCGGCGCCTGCACGACGTATGGCAGCGCCTGAGCCCGGACCTGCTGGACGCCTTGTTCACGCCGTTCCCGCCGGTGCGCGCCACGGCCCGGCTGGCCTGGCGGCTGCGAGCCGCGGGGGGGCTGCGGATGGCCCGGACGCTGGCCCTTCCGGTACGGCGGATGGGCGAGGAGGAGTTTGGTGGGCAGGGCGGCCGACTCCTGCTGGCCGGCAACGCACTGCACGCCGACCTCGCCCCGGAATCGGCGGGCAGCGGCGGCTTCGGCTGGCTCATGGCCATGCTGGGACAGACGTACGGCTTCCCCGTCCCCGTCGGCGGCTCCGGCGCCCTGACCCAAGCCCTGACCAGGCGTCTGCAGACCCTCGGCGGGCGGGTCCGCTGCGGACAGCGGGTGGACGAGGTCGTCGTCCGCGGCGGACGGGCCGTCGGCGTCCGTACGGCGGCAGGCGACGCGGTGCCGGCCCGCCGGGCAGTGCTGGCGGACGTGTCGGTGCCCGCGCTGTACGGCCGTCTCGTCGACCCCGAGCACCTGCCCGCACAGCTCCTGGACGACCTGCGCCGCTTCCAGTGGGACTTCGCCACCTTCAAGGTCGACTGGGCGCTCGACGGACCGGTGCCCTGGCAGGCCGAGCAGGCGTCCCGCGCGGGCACCGTCCACCTCGCCGACGGCGTCGACGAACTGACCCGTTTCGCCGCCCAGATCGCCATGCGACAGGTGCCCGACCGCCCCTTCCTGCTGTTCGGGCAGATGACCACCTCGGACGCCACCCGCTCCCCGCGCGGCACCGAATCGGCCTGGGCCTACACCCATCTCCCCCACGAGATCGCCGCCGACGCCGCCGACGAGGGCATCACCGGGCAGTGGGACACCAAGGACCAGGAGCTCATGGCCGACCGGGTCGAGCGCCAGGTGGAGCGTTTCGCACCCGGCTTCCGTGCCCTCGTCCGCGCCCGCCGCATCCTCGCGCCCCCGACCCTCCAGGCCCTGGACGCCAATCTGTACGGCGGCGCCATCAACGGCGGCACGACCGCCCTCCACCAGCAACTCGTCTTCCGCCCCCTACCCGGCACCGGACGCCCGGAGACCCCGGTCCCCGGCCTCTTCCTGGCTTCCTCCGGCGCCCACCCCGGCGGCGGAGTGCACGGCGCCCCGGGCGCCAACGCGGCACGCGCCGCCTTGCACCGCCACCGACCGCCCGGCCTCACCCGCGCCCAACACGTGCTCACCCACCGCGACCGCACCGGAACCAGACGCTGACCCCAAGACGCCGCCCCGCATGGGCGGCCGTACCCGTCGAGGAGACCCATGAACGACCCGGAGGAGACCCACGACGGCCCCGACCGTGACCACCGGCGCCCCACAGGCGTCGACGACACGACCGTCGAAGCCCTCGGGGCACTGTCCAAGGCACTGGAGACGACCGAACGGGCCAGAGGGCGCCTGTACGACTTCCACCAGCTGACCGGCAGCGCCGACCTGCAACTGGACCGTGCCGTACGACTGTTGGAGGAAGCGGGGCATCCCGAATGGGCCGCGAAGGTCCGCTCGGAGATCCTCGGCCGCAATGTCATCCCCGGTCACTGGACGTTCCAGATCGTCGAGGCCTACAACGCCACCTACTACCGGCCCTTCCAGCAACTGGAGACGAGCGCGGTCCAGGAACTCGCCCAGGGTCGGGACCACTTGTACGAGGCGCAGATGAAGGAGGAGCGCCGCACACCCGGCCATCCCGACCACGGCTCGGGCCTGCCGAACGCTGATATCTGAGGAGCGGCTCGCCTACCTCAACTGGACGGACACCGGCCGGCACAACGTCCTGCGGGAACTGCGCACCACCATGCCCGGCCCGGCCGTGTGCGCGCCGGCCTGGCTGCGCCTGCCGACCGCGCGCTGGGCGCGCGGGGGCCGCGGGCCGCTCCGTCATGCTTCCGCACGCTCTTCGTCCCACGTCCGGTCCCGGAGGACGATGCGGAGAACAGCTACCAAGGGGTGGGACATGTCCGTGGTGATGTCGATGAACTGGGCCGGGGTCACGCCCGAGCAGTACGACGTGGTGAGGGAGGCGGTCGGCTGGGAGGAGTCCGCGCCGGTTGGCGGCGAGGTCCATGTGGCCTGGTTCGACGCGCGGGGGCTGCATGTGGTCGACGTCTGGGAGTCGGAGGACGCCTTCCAGACCTTCTTCGCCGAACGGCTGGCTCCCGCGGTCGAGAAGGCCGGCATCAGCGGCGCCCCGGAGACCGGCTTCAGCCCTCTGTACCGGCGGTTCGTCGCCCCCGGGGTCACCGGCGCCGCGTGAGGTGAGAACGGACCGGCGCTGCCTGAGTAGCGACCGGCGCCGTACATGACCGGCACCGGGTGGGCTTGGTCAGGGAGAGCTGTCACGGGTCGGAGTGCGCATACCGAAGCCATGGTGCTCGGAGGCGAATTCGGTCATGGCCCTGCGTCATCGCCTGCATGTCCGGCTCGGCGTCGGTGAGTGGCAGGTGTCAGGAGAGGGTGCGGACGACGGCGTGGCCCTTCCTCTGACTGGTCGTCCGCTCATTGGCCGGCGTGGTGTTCAAGAGGCGACGTGGACACCGCATTGAAAGTCGAAGAGGGAAGTTCGCTCTCCTCGATGTCGTGCACGATGTCGTCCATCTGCAGGTACTCGTCGCTTTGCAGCGCGGGAAGGTCGAGGTGTATTGCGCGGCCTGACGGAGCATGAAGGCCAGGCGGACGGCACTCTGGTGGTAGCAGACGGACGGTATGCCGAGTGCCAGGGCGTAGCCGGCCTAGACGTAGGAACTCGAGGCCAGGTCTGCGGGCATCACCAGCAGGAAGCGTGCGCTTTTGCGCAGGGCGGCGGAGTCGTGGTGCGCGCCGACGTCGGGTCGTTCGACACTGGCTCGGGTGGGACGCCGCTCGCCGGCGTCACCGGCCCCGTGTCGTCTGAGGAGAGAGTAGTCGCGTCGCCTCTACGTCGGATCGTCAGAACGATCACGAACCCGAGATTCCGAGGAGTCCCAGGAAGGCTGCACTGAAGACGACGAAGGGCCGGATGTTTGTCGCTCTTGCCTGCGGCGAGCCCGACGACGATGGAGGCGGTGGCGTTCAGTCTCGCGCCGAGGAAGGCCAAGGAACTCTGCAGGTTGCCACGACTGTCCACGCCCACTCCCTGTCGTACACAGAGGCACCTTCGCGTGTCCGGCAATCAACTGCCAATCAAATCCACATAGTTGGGGATGAGGTGGTGCATTCCTTGCGGTGCCGGCCCTTGCAGCTGTCAGGCGTCGAAGCGGTGGCGGGCGGACTCGATGTACCCGAAGTAGCGGTGCGTCCAGTCGCACATCCCGTCGACGGTTGCGCGTAGTCCCTGGCCCGGCTCGGTGAGGGTGTATTCGACACGCGGCGGGACGGTGGCGTGCACGTTTCTGTCGACCAGGCCGTTGCGCTCCAGCATGCGCAGGTTCTGGGTGAGCATCTTGTGGCTGATGCCCTCGATCTCGTTCCGCAGTTCGCTGAAGCGCAGGGTGCGCTCACCGAGAGTCTCGATGATCAGGAACGCCCACTTGTTGGCGACGTCGGAGAAGATCTCCCGTGCCAATGAGTCCGCGCGCCTGAGGTCTGACTCCTCGGACAGGCTCTTGACCTGTTTGGTCACCATAGGGTTCCCCAGTCACTGGAAAGTGCGTTCTTCCATGTCAGCGTTCACTCTCCTACGGTTCCTGAGTAACCACAAGAGACCGAGAGCGCCTTGGTTAGGTCGACACGAGCCCATAGGCGCTCAGGACAAGGAGGCGGACAGCATGGCCATCAACCTGGTGAACCCGAGTGGATTGCCCAAGATCGACGTCTACCGGCAGGTGTCGATCGCAACGGGGTCGAAGCTGGTCTTCATCGCCGGCCAGGTCGCCTGGGACGCCGAGGGCATCACGGTCGGCGAAGGCGACCTCGCCGCGCAGGTCGAGCAGTGCTACCTCAATATCGGCACCGCCCTGGCCGAGGCCGGTGGCACCTTCGACGACGTGGCGAAGCTGACCTTCTACGTCGTCGACTGGACCCCCGAGAAGATGCCCACGCTCCTGGAGGGCATCTCCCGGGCGTCCGCGAAGCTGGGCACCACCCCGGTCCCGCCGGCCACACTGCTGGGTGTCGCGGCCCTGGACGTCCCCGAGCATCTGGTCGAGATCGAAGCCACCGCGATCCTCGATTGAACAGACGCCCCTCGCCCACAGAGCACGCAGGTGCCAACAAGTGTGCTCAGTGGCCTACCAGCCTGTGCGAGCTCATCGGCACGGACGGGAACGAAGAAGGTCTCCCGCGCCTGCCACCTTGAACCCGCGACCCGCACCAGCGTTGTCGCGGACACCGGTCCAGTCGAGAAGCAACGGTAGAAGGCGAGTTCACCGGCGGCGCAGCTACGGCGCATCAGCAGCTGGCTGCTGCTGGGATGCGGATCGGTGAGATCAATGACTGCCCAGCCGTGGAAGCGGTGGGAGAACACAGGAGAACACCAGACGGGCCCCACGAGAGTGACCGGCTTGAGAGAAACAACCGACCGAAGTCAGTAGGGCCCGACGAGACCCCTCACACCGCCATCAGCGCAGCCAGGGCGCGGTCCATCGCGGTGTTGAACTCTTCCGGCGCCAGCGGCAGACGGGACTTGACGTCCCGGCTCCACTGGTCGGCGAGGACCTCGGCGGAGTCCGCCTCGACACCGTCGAGCGCCGCGTCGGCCAGATCCGATGGAGCGATCTTGTCCACCGGCCAGCCCGCGGCCATGTCGGTGTCGGCCAGGCCGAGGTGCACCGCTGTGACGAGCGTGCCCTGCTCGGCGAGTTCCAGGCGGACGCCGTTGGTCATGGCCCAGGCGGCGGCCTTGGTCAGGTGGTAGGCATTGGCTCCCCTGCCCCCGAACCACGACATGGCGGAGAGGACGTTGACGATCGCGCCCCCGCCGTTCCTGGCGAGCGACGGCGCGAACTCCCGGATCATTCCCAGGTGGCCGAACATGTTGGTCTCCAGCTCGTGCCGCACCGCGTCCAGCGAGCCGGTGACCAGGTCGGTCCCCGTACTGATTCCCGCGTTGTTGATGAGGAGCGAGACGTCCGGGGCGGCTTCGGCGGCAGCCCCCACGGATGCGGGATCGGTGATGTCGAGGGGCAGCACCTCGACGCCGGGCAAGTCCACGGTCTCCGGTCGGCGGGCCGTCGCGTAGACCTTACGGGCGCCCCGTTCGAGCAGGCGCTGCGCGAAGGCACGGCCCAGGCCGCGGTTGGCTCCGGTGACAAGGGCAACTGAGTTGTTGATGTCCATGCCCGGTACGCTAAAACCTGACGTTGACGTCAGAGGCAAGCGCTGATCGTCAGGGCCGGAGTGAGAGGGGTCACCATGACCGTCACCGAGACGACGACCGAGCGGCTGATCCGCATCGGCGAGGTGGCCCGGGGTGCCGGCGTCTCGGTACGCGCCGTGCGCTATTACGAGCAGCAAGGGCTGCTCATCGCGGAGCGCAGTCCATCCGGCCAGCGCCTCTACCGACAGGACGCCATCTCCCGGGTCCGCTTCTTCCAGCAGATGTTCGCCGCCGGCCTGACCAGCCGAAGGATCACCGAACTCATGCCGTGCTGGGACGCCGGGCACACCGACGCCGACCAACGAGCCATGCTGCGCACCGAGCGCGACCGCATCCAGGCCAAGATCGACGAACTGCAGGCCGCACGGGACCGCCTCGACGAGGTCATCGCGATCACGGACAACCACCCGTAGGCGCAGTCGGTCAGACGTCTCCTCAGCGCTACGGCATCGCCGTCTGGATGCACGCCGGGGCTGACAGTGTGACTTGATTCGATGTCACCGCGCCGTTGAGTACCCGCTCCTGACGCCGTCGGGGCCACGAGGTGTTCGAGTGACGTGCCCAAGGTCGGCGGGTCGATTGTGCTCAGAAGCCGAAGGAATTGTGCGGTTCGGGGTCGGTGCGGAACATCCGGGCGAGCTTTCCGATCGTGCCTTCGGCGTGCGCAGTGATGTGGCCCGCATCCGCCAGGTGGTGTGCCGGCATACCGCCGAGGTAGAGCGAGCTGAGCCCCGGGAGTGTGATGGTCAGGTCCGCTCTCTCGTCGGTCGGAACGCACGTCGCTTCGGTGTCGTCCGCCTTGAGATGCCATGTCCCGTTGTTCGCGGGGCACATCTGGTCGTCGTCGATGGCGAATCTCAACTCACCGGGTGTGAGGTACGAGCGTTGCGTCATGGCCCGGGGGACGTCGAGAAGGCGTGCCCACAGACTGTCCGCCTGCCGGGTGACGCGCATCGCTCGCGGGTTGGTGAGCATCCACCGCAGAGGTTCATCGCGCGGACGACCGGGCGCCACCACGGTCTTGGTGAGGTCGAAGTCGATCAGCAGTCCCCACAAAGCGCGGTAGGCCACAGGGTTCGTCGCCTCCAGGGCTTCCACCACGAGCGTTCCCGCCCGGTCCGCTGTCGGGGACCACGGCAGTCGGAAGTTGGCGATGCCGTCCACATTGCCGTGCCGGTCGCGATGGGTGAGAAAGCGGAGCGGTCCGTTTGTGCCGTCCGCTTCGTCCGACAGCCCGTCCCAGCGCCCAGGCGGAGGGCTGAGCTCTCCGACGCGGCGTGCCCGCACTTGCGCATGCACCCGGGGCCAGGCCGTTTTCGCCTGCTCAGCGTCGACCAGCTCCAGCGACCCGGGATCCGGCTCTGCCGGAAGGAGGGCCGCTTCGTGACGCGCCAGCTCCCACCGGGTGCGGTAGGTCGCAGGCGAGAACCCGAACCGCCCGTAGATGCTGCCCTCGCTCGCGCTGAGCATCGCCAAGGGCTCGCCCCGCTCCAGAGCGGCCTCGAACATGGCCTGCATCATCTGCCGCAGGTATCCGCGCCGACGGTGCGTCGCGATCACCCCGGTAGCCGTGACTCCGGCCATCCTCCCCTGTCTCTCGCCGGGGACCGTCACCTCAAAGGAGATCATCGCTGACGCGCCGACACACGTGCCGTCGACGAACGCTGCGATCGGGTGGAAGGAACCGTCCTCGAAGTCGGCTGCGGCCCATTTGTCGAGCTGCTCGGCGCTCGCAGGCCTGCGCTGGGGAGGCCACGGCTCAGGGCCGCCATGCCACGCGGCGTCCGCAGGCTCCCAGCTCGGCAACCCGTTCGCGAACGGCAATGCCCGGTAGTACGCGGCCATCTCATCCCGGAGTGGCGGGCGGACCTCAGTCACCATGCCGGACATTGCATCCACCACCCGCACAAGCGATCAACCGAATAACTCCTCAGGCTCCGTACGTCCGAGCCTGTCAGCCGGTCGCAGCGCGCTCGGCTGGGCCTTGGTGAGAGCGAGGCGGTAGAAGCCGGTACCGGTCTGGATGAACCGCTCCGGGACCGGTGGAGTGGACGGACTGTCCCGAGTTGAGTGGCGTCGAGTTGCTGCGTTGCAGGCCAGCTCAGACCGCCGCGCGATTACCGCAGTGACGTTCGGCCCGCTACGATGCGATCTTCACCTGGGGGGATGATGCTGATGTCTGACGTGCGTGAACGTGTGATGCCTGCACCACTGCGGGCCGTCCAGATCCTGCTGTTGACGCTCACGCTCGCCGGCATCGTCTCGATGCTCGCGCTCTCCGACAGCCTCACCGCTTACGGACAGGGCGAGATGATGGCGCCCTGGCTGCTGGTGTGGGTCAGCGCGGCCCTGTGCCTCACCTACGACGGAAGCGCACGTGGCGGGGTGCGGATGACGACCGTCGGGCTGATGGCGTTCATGGTGCTGCCGACCATCACACGCCTGAGCGAGGCAGAGTCGACCGGGTTGTTCTTCGACGCGGCGGTGCGGATCCTGCTCGGGGTGCCCGTGATCGTGCTGTTGTTCCTGCCCGAGTCGACGGCCTGGTTCGACCGTGAGCGGTGAAACTCCAAGCGCAGCGCTCAGCGCGAAACACACACGCGTCTCCCGCGAACCTCACTGACCGCTGGCGGCGTGATCGCCACGGGCCCCCTCACCCTGCTCATCGCCCGGAAACTCCCCCGACCCCCGCCGCCCACACGATCCGGTACCCGGACTCGCAGGCCAGGATGTGGCTGGACACGGGGATCTGACCCGAAGTCACGTTCTCTCCCCTGCGGAACGCCCGCCCGGATAGACTCCGCCGAGTCCGCGGCTACCGGGGGAATTCCATGCCACTCCAAACTTCCCGGCATTTACGTCGACTTCGCATGGCACTGCCAGTGGCCATGGCAATGGCCACCATGGTGGCGTTCGTCGGCGGGTGCACATCCAGCAAGAGCACAGACGGCAAGAGCGGCTCCGCCCCCTCGGCTACACCTTCACCCGTCTCGTTTCCCTCCAGCCCGCCAGACGCCGCGCAGTGCCGGGGAACGGTGCTCGATCATCGCGACATCAAACACCCGGACCTCGGAACGGTCCGCGTGTTCCTGGTGCGGCGGGCCGACTCCAACCCCCTCCCCGGGTGCGTTGCATCCGTCACCGGCAGCGGTCAGGTCCTGAAAACCCTCGACGTGGAGGTCTACGAAAACGAACTAAGATTTGCCGATCCTGCATCCGACGCCACCAAGAACACGTTCGTGATCTACAACCCCGGACGCTATGACGGGGTGCTGATCCTGGTACCCGCCAAAGACGGGTTCGAGGACATCGGCTGGACCGATCAGGAGAACCACTACCTCGGCGGAAAGCTCGCTTACTACCACGCCCGACTCGCCGGCCCGGGCGGAGACAGCCGGTACACCATTGTCCGCTCCGCAAACTCCTGCGACCCCAGCTGCGCCGAGGGCGCCACCTCGAAAGTCACGTTGCATTGGAACGGCCGCGCATACCTACCGACCGAATGACGGCGAGGCGCTCTTCCCAGACATTTCAGCGGGCAGGTCGGGCGTTCACATGGATGCGGTCACGTATCGCCCTCCACCGGCGTATCAGGACCGACCTCGGTTACCGCGCCTTCTTCTCCTACAGCGGGGACCGGGACCGGCGGTGGCTGCCGCACCTGCAGCGGGCGATCGAGAAGCTGTCGCGCCCCTGGTACCAGCCGCCTCGGATCAGGGTCTTTCTCGACAGCAGCGGCGGTGTACCGATCGGCCCCCGCCTATGGGCGAAGATCGTGGCCGGCCTCGATCGATCCAACTGGCTCGTGGTCATGGCCTCGCCGGAGGCGAAGGAATCGAAGTGGGTCACCCGCGAGATCGAGTGGTGGCTGACGAACAAGTCTGCCGAGACCATCCTGCTCGTGGTGACCGCGGGACAGTTGGTATGGGACGAGCAACGGCGCGACTGGGATCCGGAACGCTCCACGGCGTTACCCGCCTGCCTGCTGGGACAGTTCGGCGATGAGCCGGCCTGGAAGAACGCAGCCCCCAGTCACCCGGGCAGCGGCGCCGATCCTCTGCCGGACATCGACAGAATCGCCCTCGGCATCGCCTCCGTCGTGCGTGATCTTCCAGAGGCTGACCTGACGTCGGAAGGCCTCCGCGACACCAAGCGCAACCTGCAGACGGCCAAGTTCATCGCGGTCGTACTGGGCCTGCTCCTCCTGATCGCGACCACGGTGTCCGTGATCGCGGTGATCGCACGCGACGAGGCCACCCGCCAACGCGATCACGCCATCGCACAGCAGCTGATCAGCCAGAGCTCCTCCCTCGCGACCGTTGACCCGTTCGGCGCCCGGTTGAAAGCCCTGGCAGCATGGCGGATCGACCCCACCCCGGAATCCCGCCTCGCCGTTCTCAACGCCGCCGTCAACCCGGAGTCCGGCTTACTCGCTCACTCCGGGCAGGTGAGAGCGGTGGCTTTCAGCCCGGACGGCAGGACCATCGCCACCGGCGGCAACGACGGCGTCGTACGGCTCTGGAACGCGGCGACGCAGCGGAAGATCGGCACCCCGCTCATCGGGCACAACGACGGCATCACATCGCTGGCCTTCGGACCAGGCGGCAGGACTCTGGCCAGCTCCAGTTCCGACGGCACCGCCCGGCTCTGGAACATCGCCGACCACCAGCAGATCGGCGCCGCCTTCGACGCCCGTGCCGGGGCAATCTATGCGGTCGCCCTCAGCCCTGACGGCAACACTCTCCTCACCGGAGGCGGGGACGACGCCTCCGTACGGATATGGGACGTGGCGACACGCCGCCGACTCGGCAAGCCACTCGGCGGTCCAGCCTACGGCGGTGCCACCCTGGCCTTCAGCCCCGACGGTAGAACCTTCGCCGCCGGCATCGCCGACGACCTCCAGCTCTGGGACACCAACTCCCGCAGACTCATCGGCACAGGACTGGCACGCGACGACTATGGAATCTCGTCCGTCGCTTTCAGCAGGGACGGCAAGACCCTCGCCGCCACCGATCTCGACGGCAGCGTCCGCCTCTGGAACACCACCACCCGAGCCCCGATCGGCAAGCCGCTCATCGCCGATCACCGAGGGGCCGAGGCGGTGGCCTTCAGCCCCGACGACACGATGCTCGCCACGGCCTACGAGGACGGCAGCGTACAACTCTGGGACGTCGCCCGGCACGTCCCGATGGGGGCGCCATTCACCGGCCACACCAGCACGGTCTGGGCTGTGGCCTTCAGCCCAGACGGATCGACCCTGGCCAGTGCCAGTAACGACACCACGGTCCGGCTGTGGGATGTCCGCACACAACGACAGACCGGGACGGCCCTCGATGCCGGCGGCCAATGGACCCCGGTGCTCAGCCCTCATGGCCGTTTCCTGGCCGTGGCGGGGTCCGATGCCACCGTGCGCTTCTGGGACATCGCCGCACACCGTCGGCGCGATGACCCGCTGGTCTCCGGTGACTTGACCGTGAACTCCAACATTGCCTTCAGTCCGGACGGCACCGTGCTGGCGACCGCGTCCTACAGGTCGAATTACGACGTGAAACTCTGGGACATCACCGCACACCGCCAGATCGGCAAGGCCCTGCCCCACCACACCGGCGAGGTTCTCGCCATGACCTTCAGCCCCGACGGTAGAAGACTCGCCGTTTCCGACGGAGAGTCGGTGCGGATATGGAATCTGGCAACGCAACGTCAGATCGGCGCAGCACTCGACGGCAGAGCGACGCACGTCGAATTCAGTCCCGACGGCCGCACCGTCGCCACCAGCACCGAGGACGACACAGTGGCGCTCTGGGACGCCGCCACACAGCGCCGCATCGGCGAGACGCCCCCCGCCCACACCTCGGAGATCAACGCGCTGAAATTCAGGCCCGACGGCACCATGTTCGCCACCGCGGGCCGGGACAACACCGTCCGGCTCTGGAGCACGGCCACACACAAACAAATCGGCGAGCCGCTGACCGGCCACCGCGACAGCGTGACCTCCCTCGCCTTCAGCCCTGACGGGAAAACACTGGCCACCGGCAGCAGGGACCTCACCATCAGACTCTGGGACGTCGCCACCCGGCGACAGATCGGCGAACCGCTCCAAGGACACAACGCTGACGTCGCCGCCGTGGGCTTCGCCCCCACAGGCAAGACGATCGTGAGCTGGGGCCAAGACAACACGGCACGCCTATGGGACGTTGACGCCACCGTGGACCCAGTACGGACACTGTGCGAGTGGGCAAGAGGCGCATTCGACGCGGACCAGTGGCGCACCTACGTACCTCCGGGCCCCGCTCCCCGCCAGCTGTGCCCGCGGGGTTGACCGGAGCCACCGCTCGTCGAATCCACGCAGACGCCCGAGGCGAAACGACGGGCAACAATCGCGTGGGCCGGACCGGGAGAACACGGCTTGCGCAGGGTGCCGTCGAGCGCGGTCTTTTCAGCTCTACGAGCGAATTTCACCAAGCCTCAGAGACGAAGAACCCGCCGCCGGGATGCGCCGGCTTCGCATCCCGGCTGCCTCACGGGAGCCACCTCCGCAGTACTGCCGCGCGGCCGATGGTTGGGGGCCGCACAAAGAAAAAAGGGGCCGCGCATCCGTCGCCGCAGCACTTAGCCTGCGCGGATGGAGCGGATTCAGCGGGCCGCCGGCGCGGTCGTCGGCGCAGCGGTGGGTGACGCCCTGGGCGGACCTTTCGAGTTCGGTCCCCCAGGAGCGTTCTCTGCACGGTTTCCCGCGCCAGGCGCGGGTGGCGAGATGTGCGGGGGCGGTGGCTGGGACCCCGGCGAGGCCACGGACGACACGCAGATGGCTGTCCTGGTCGGAGAGTCACTGCTCGAGCGGGGCGGACTGGATCTGCCGGACATCTTCGCCCGCTTCCAGCGCTGGGCGGCATCAGAGCCCAAGGACATCGGCTTGCAGACCGAAGACGTCCTGACCAACGGCATGCCCTGGGACCTCGCCGCCGCGATCCACTTCCAGCTGAACCAACGAGCAGCGGGAAACGGCTCTTTGATGCGGGCCTCCACCTCTGCGGTCCACTTCGCAGCCGCCGGCCAGCAAGCCACCATGGACGCCGCCCGCCGCACCGCCGCGCTCACCCACGGTGACCGTGCGGCCTGGGAAGGCACCGCCGTCTTCCACGAACTCATCCGCGTCACGCTCAACGGCACCGACCCCCTCACCGCGCTCCCGGACGTCCTGGCTCTCGTCCACCCCGACCACCGGGGCCGCTACGCCACCGTCCTCGCACCCGACTGGCACCCCGATCAGGCCACCGAGTTCAACGGTGCCGTCTGGCCCTGCCTCGGCTCCGCCGTCTGGGCCCTGCGCACCACCAACAGCTTCGAAAACGCCATACGTGCGGCGATCGACCTCGGCGGTGACACCGACACCGTCGCCGCTGTGACCGGAGGCCTTGCAGGCGCGCTCTACGGCCTCGATGCAATCCCCGCCCACTGGACCCGGCCCCTCCACGTCCCCCTCCCCGGCTTCGACGAACGCGTGCTCCACCTGCCAGACCTGCTCCATCTCGCGCACCGCCTCGCAGCCTGAACCGAGCACTCCCCCGCCCCACCCCCGCGGTTGTCCGCGTGCGGGACTCGCAGGCCAGGAGCGGAAGGGGCGTGGTCCGGGACGGAAAGGCACGAAGCGCGGCGTCAGTGAGGCTGGCTGCCGTGTTGTTGCAGCGCTTTCGCCAGGTGGCCGGCGAGCGGTTCGGGCAGGTTCTCGCCGTGCACGGTGTTCAGCAGTGTTTCGGCGAGCAGGTGGAGTTTGGTGTTGCTGTTCTGTGAGGTGCTCACCAGGACGTTCCATGCCTGTTCGGCGCTGAGGGTGTAGGAGGCCATGAGGATGCCGCGGGCGATGTCGATGGCCGGGCGGGTCTGCAGGGCGCGGCGCAGTTGGTCGATTTCTGTCTTGACGGCGTCATCGGTCGGCTCGGGGTCCGGGTCATACTCCGGGCCCAGCTCCGGCAGTGACCTGTCGTCGCCTGTGCTGGGGGTCTGTGCCGTGTCCGTTGTGGTGAGCACGTCGAGGGTGCCGGTCAGCTCGAGAAGGCGTTGCACGGCTGGGCTGGAGACACGGACCGTGAGGGTTTTGGCGGCCTCGCGGGCCCGCCGACGCACATGGAGGAGGGCGTTGACTCCGGAGCAGTCGCAGAACACGATGTGGGCGAGGTCGACTTCGACGCCGTCCGTTGACTGGTCCAGCGCGTCCTGCAGTATCCGATCCAGCGCCGGGCTGCTGTCGAGGTCGATTTCACCGGATGCCGTGACCAGAGCGTGCCGACCGTGCGCGCCGACGTGGACGGTCAAGGACACCCCGGGAACACAGGGGGCGGGGCGCTGTGAGGCGCCGCAGCCGATGCACTGCTGCTCATCGCGGGCCAGGGCGGTTACGTGATCGGACATGGTGACTCCCGAGCATCCATCCGTCCGTGCTGGTTCCAGCATCCCCACCCCGGCCTTACACGTCAACCGATACATGAAACACAAGTCGTGCTTTTGGAAGCGTGAAATGCCCGCCTACTCTGTGGGCATGGACGGAGTCGCGGAACCTCATGCGGGCTGGACCTTTTTGACCAATCACGCACGGGTGCTGGCAGCCGTCGCCGAGGACGACACCACCCGCATCCGCGACATCGCCGCGCGCTGCCGGCTGACCGAGCGGGCAGTCCAGAGGATCATCGCCGACCTCGAAGAGGGCGGCTACCTGACGCACATCCGCCAGGGTCGCTCCAACCTCTACCGGATCGCGCCCGACACCGTGCTGCGCCATCCCGCCGACGGTGAGGCGACCGTCGCCGGCCTGCTGGCCCTGCTCGCCCGCCATGACCGCATCGGCACCGCCACTGGCGCGAGCGCGGATCCGGACGGCTCGCCGTGAGCACCGCCCGCCCTGTGAGAGCCGTGCGGCACACCCCGGATCAGGCAGCCCGGCCACCCTGCCTCCTCCGACCGAGGGGTGCGACCGCCGCCTGCCGTCAACCGGACCAGGTTTTGGGCCGATACGGATGGGAACTGCGTCAGCACCAGCGGGCCGCCGTTCGGCAATCGTCTCCATGAGGAAAGATCGGACGCAGGTGATTTTGGCGGCGGCTGTGCCCGCCGGGAGAGAGGACGACGGTGACCGGGGACCGGGAGCCGGGTGGCGAGGATGCTGAACGCTCCACGCAGCGCGAGCGCGCTCGCATCGCCCGCGAACTGACCAGCGCGGTCGCGGGAGCGCACGCTGCGGCGATGCCCGACGCGCTGTGCCGGGCCTGTGTGACCCTCCTGCCGGAGGTCTCGGGCCTGTCGGCCTCGATCGCCGGACGCGATGAGCGCACCAGCATCGTGCTCTTCGCCAGCGACGAGATCGCCTCACTGCTGGCGGAGACCCAGTTCACGCTCGGTGAAGGCCCTTGCACGGAGGCCATGCGCCTGCGGGCTCCGGTGCTCGCTTCGGACCTGACGCGGGGCCCGGACGCCCGCCGGTGGCCGCTGTTCGCGGTCCAGGCGGCCAAGGCCGGCGTCGAAGCCGCCTTCTCCGTACCGCTGGCGGGCGCCGCGGGCCCGCTGGGCACCCTCGATCTGTACCGGCAGACGCCGGGCGACATGAGCAACGGGCATCTGCGCACCGCCCTGCTGGTCGCCGACGCCCTCACCCTGGCCCTCAGCGCCCTGGACCACGCTTCTACCGACCTCGCCGAAGTCGTAACGTGGCTGCAGGGCGCCGAATCGGACCGGGAAGAAATCCACCAGGCCACCGGAATGATCATGGTGCAGTTGGGAGTGAGCGCACAGGAGGCCCTGCTCAGACTACGGGCCCGGGCCTTCGCACAGGACCAGACCTCCGCCGACGTCGCGCGAGCGATCATCGACCGCACCACGGACCTCCGCCATGAATGAACCAACGAGCACCCACACCGGGGCCGGGGAGACGGACATGAACCGCGAGCGCGAGCTGGCGAAGGCGTTCCTCGACCTGGCCGACACCTACGCGCCGCAATTCGACCCCCTGCACCTCTTCGACCGGCTCGTCCACAGCTGTCGCCACCTGCTGACGGTGGACGCGGCCGCGGTGATGATCGCCGACGCCCGGGGCACGCTGAAGACGATGGCCGCCACCGACGAGGGAGCCGCCTTCGTCGAACTCATGCAGATGCAGACCGGCCGCGGCCCCTGCATGGACTGCTACCGCACCGGCCAGGCCCGCGCCATCCCCGACATCACCGCCGAACACGAACGCTGGCCCAACCTCGTCACCGCCATGACCGACGCCGGATACCGCTCCCTGCACACCGTGCCGGTACGCCTGCACGAACGCACCCTCGGCGCCCTCACCCTGCTCAACACCCACACCCTCGACATGCCACGGGACGACCTGTTCCTCGCACAGGCGCTGACGGACTCCGCCGCCCTGTCGCTGATGCACTGGGCCACCGAACCCCGCTACGACGACGTCACCACCCGCGTGCAGAGCGCCATCGCCGTCAAGGCCACCCTGGACATCGCCAAAGGCATGATCGCCGCCTACCACGACGTGAGCATCGCCCAGGCCGGACGCCTCCTCGCCGACCATGCCGCCCGCCACCGCACCAGCCTCGCCGACATCGCCCTCGCCCTGGTCAACCGCACGATGGAACTGGCCCTCATCCCCGCCCCACCGAGCGGATGACCCTTCAGGCGATCCGGTCGGCTGAGACGGAAGAGGCCCGCTCCCAACTGGACGCGGAAACCAGCGAATTGCGAGTGATGCCTGGTGTGAATCCACAGCGAGGTAGTACGTCGGGAGGCATCAGCACAACGATCAGCTGACTAGTAGTGTGCGGCCATGTCTGACCCCGTCCCCTTCACCATGCCCACCCGTTTCGACGGAGGCCGAGATCGTGTCGCGGTTGTCGTTCCGGGCCTCGGTTACTCGCCTGCCCGGCCGCTGCTGCACTTCGCCCGGAGCGTCCTGCTCCAGCACGGCTGGACGGTCCAGGAGCTGTGGTGGCAGATCCCTGACGGGTTCGCGCAGTTCACGGTGGACGACCGGATCGCATGGGTGGAACGGCAGGTCGCCGAGGCCATCGAGACGGAGGCGGGGGCTTGTCGGCTCGTCGTCGGCAAGTCCCTGGGCTCCCTCGCCTGCGGCGTCACAGCCGACCGCAACATCCCGGCAGCCTGGCTCACCCCGCTCTTGACCATCGACCACGTTGCCGCGGCTCTCCGGCGGACCACGGAGGCGACCCTCCTCGTCGGCGGAAGCGCCGACACGCTCTGGGATTCACGCATCGCCGCGTCCCTGCGACACGAGGTCCTGGAAGTGCCCTCGGCGGACCACGGCCTGGAGCTTGCGGACGATGCCGCAGGATCGGTCGACGTCCTGCGGCAAGTCATCTCCCGGCTGGACCACTTCATGGGCTCGCTCGACCGCTGAGGGCGTCTGACAAGATCAGCTCGGCGGTTGACCTGCAAGGTTCAAAGAGGCTGCCGAGCGGGGGCGTCCTGCCCATGCGAGGGCTGGCTGCGTGTCTCATCGTCCCCTGGACCGTTGATCACGACATGAAGCCACGCGTCGTACTCGGGGCCCTCGCCCTCGCCGGTGTCCCCCTGCTCCTCACGACTCCCGCCCGTGCCGATCCAACGCCCCTTGGCCCTGCCAACCAGACGATCTTGCCAACGGACATCTACAAGCCCGTCGCCCCCGAGCAGGAGCAGGACGGGGTCGCATTCCACAACGTCGATGTGGTGAGCTTCCTCCCCGGCGTCGTAGACGAGGACTGAGTCACAGCGACGGCGCCGCCCGCACCACGGTCAGCAGGTGCAAGGCGCGGGCGGCCTCGGGCGAGCAGGCCGGTGCGGGCGACGCACACAGCCGCCCGCCGACGGCCGCTCGGCCATCCTCAGGGCCGCTCGGCGCGGACGACCACCAGCTCCTCCCGGCTGTCTTGCGCGCCGACCAGCCCCTGCCGTACCAGCCAGGGCCGCCGGGATCGCAGCACAGGACCGTAGGGCACCATGGCGCGATCGGTGATCGAGGCGCGCATTCCGCGTTCCGTCAGCCGTCGCAGCGTGTCGGCCGGCCCGCATAGCCCGGAATGCACGATCAGCAGCACCCCGCCCGGACGCAGCACAGCGGGCGCCGCCTCGCAGATGCGGTCCACGAACGCCCGGCCGTCCCCGCCCGCCTCCCACGCCCGGGCCGGCCCGCGGTGCGGCAGCTTGGCTGCGGGCGAGGGGACGTAGGGCGGATTGCTGACCACGAGGTCGTACGACTCGCCCCCGACCGCCCTCGTGAGGTCCCCGCGCCGGACGCGCACCCGCTGTCGTGCCAGCAGCGCATTGACGCGTGCGGTGAACACGGCCAGCCGCGAGATGTCGACGGCCGTCACTCGGGCGCCCAGGCGGGCCGCCTCGACGGCGACCGCACCGCTGCCGGTCCCCAGGTCCAGGACGTCGGTCGCGGAGTCGACGTCCTCCCGGCACAGGGCTCGCGTCAGCAGCCCCGTGTCCCACTGAGGGGCGTACACACCCGGTGGTGTCAGCAGCAGCGCCGGCGGGGCCGGCATCAGGGTCTCCGCCACCATCGGGCGTCTCCGTTCGTCAGGTCCAGCCTCTGGCGTCACTCTGGGTTCCCAGGGCGCGCTGGTCCAACCTCAGCGACCGCTCCTGCATCCGTGACCTGTACGTTTCCAGCAGGCGTGGGCGGGGACCCGCCCAGTGTGGTGGCCTACGGAGCGGAACAGCGGGTGCGGATGCCCGCGTTGCGGGCCGGTTGGGCCACGCAGACGTTCGTGCACTGGCCCTTCCGGCCGGAAGCGGTCGCGGCTCTGCTGCCCGGGGAGCTGGCCGTTGACGAGTACGAGGGAACGGCGTGGGTGAGTCTGACGCCGTTCGTCATGTCGTGCGTACGGCCGGGCTTCGTGCCTGCCGGGGCGCCCTGGCTGCCGACGTTCGCGGAGACCAACCTACGCACCTATGTGCGGCGCGAGGACGGGCGGGACGGGCTCTGGTTCCTGTCGATCGAGGTCGCGTGCCCTCTGATGGTGGCGGCGCGGGCCGTCGGGGCGCCGTACAGCCCGGGGACGCTGCACGTCTCGCAGGGCGGAGGCAGCGTCTCGTACTCCGGTTCGCGCTGGGCCGGTGGCCCTTCGTACCGGCTGGTCGCCCGTCCCGGTGCCCCGATCCTGCCTACGGAGCGGGATGTGTGGCTGACCTCGCGTTGGCGGGCGTACACCCGCCGCTTCGGGCGGCTGTGGGAGACGCCGGTCGAGCATGAGCCGTGGCCGCTGTCCGGCGCCTTCGTGGAGGTGCTGGAGGAGACGCTGACCGCTGCGGCGGGTCTCCCTGAACCGCTGGGCGAGCCGGTCGTGCACTACTCCGAGGGAGTCCGCCACGTACGGCTGGGGATGTCGCGGCCATGTCCGCGCTGAGGGACGGATCGCCCTCACCCGGTGTGGAGACTCCTGGCTGGGGACGCCCGGCTGCCTGAGCATGCGATGCCGTGTTCCTCCGCGTGCCGGGAGGCAGCTGCCTCGGCACGCCGCATCTGCTCCGTGGCCCCGTGGCGCCACGGCCGGCCGGCCACTGCTTCCCCGTCCTTTCCTCGCGGACCGGACGCGGGGCCGGGATCAGGCGCGCATGCCGTTCAGCATCACGCCGAGGTAGCGCCGGACGGACTCGAGTCGGTCGGCCAAGGTGTCAGAGTGGACTTGGGCGGCGTAGGCGATCCCGCACATCAGCGGCCGTGGGTCCTCCCAGCTGACCACGCCGCGCACGGTCCCGGCGGCGTGGGCGCGGTCGAGCAGGCGGCCCACTTGGGCGTCCATCGCGGCGGCGCGTTCCGTGGTGCGGGGCAGGACGTGGGCCGGTGCGGAGCGCACCGCGGTGATCGAGGGGTCGGACAGTTGCGCTTCCAGCGTGGCGTCCAGGAAGTCGGCCAGGGCCGCCAGGGATCGGGCTCGTCCAGTGCCTGTTCGGCGCGGGCCGCCAGTGCCTCCAGTCCGGAGGCGGCCACGGTCGCCATCAGGGCTTCCGGTGTCGGGAAGTGCCGGTAGACGGTCGCCACCCCCACTCCGACGCCATCCCGCAGCACACCATCGACGTCTATGTCGACGCGCTGCGCGACCCGGCGGCCCGGCACGCCAGCTTCGAGATATACCTCCAACTCGGTGAAACCGCCGAGCAGTTCCAGCGCTGGCACAAGGAAGGACCACTGACCATCCCGGTGCTCGCGATCGGCGGCGAATACAGCACCGGCACCGCCCCGGCAGACGAGATGCGCAAGGTCGCCACCGACGTCACCGGAGTCGTCCTCCCCGGCTCCGGCCACTTCCTCGCCGAAGAAGTACCCGTGCCCCTGACGAAGGCCCTGCTGGACTTCCTGCTCTGACCCCCAGCACAGCAGCCGCCCCCGGCAACACCACAGCAGGTGGTGACCCGGCCGCATGGGCCACGGTCACTACCCGCAGCCGCCGTCCTCCACCACCCAGGCAAGGACGGACGGTCTTCTCTCTGCTTCGCGTCCTGCGCTCTGAAGGCACCACGCGATGACACAACCGACCGCCCACCCCCACCCGGCCACCCATCAAGGACCTGCCCCAACTACTGGACGCCACCCCCAGCGAAGCCACCTGGGCGCCGCATGCTGATACTCAGCCTCGCGGTGATGGTCGTCGGCGCGCTCATCAGCGCGGTCACTAGCGATCTGCTCACGATGATCGCCAGCCGCGCTCTCCAGGGCTTCGCCATGGGCGCCCTGCCGCTGGGCATCGGCCTGATGCGCGACACCCTGCCCCGCGAGAGGCTGGGGTCGGCCATCGCCGTCATGAGCTCCTCGCTCGGCGTGGGCGGCGGGCTCGTCCTGCCCGCCGCGGCACTGGTCGCCCAGCACACCGACTGGCACACCCTCTTCTACGGCGCCGCAGGCGTCGGCACCCTCTCCATCCTGCTCACCCTCGTCGCCGTACCGGAATCCCCGATACGCGCCGAAGGCACCTTCGACACCGTGGGCGCCCTCGGCCCATCCGCGGGCCTCGTCCTCTTCCTGCTACCGCTCACCAAGGGCGGCGACTGAGGCTGGACTTCCGCCACCACGCTCGGCCTCTTCACCGCGGCTGCGGCCGTATTCACCCTCTGGGCCCTCCTGCAACTGCACCTCAAAGCGCCCCTGGTCGATCTGTGCACCACGGTCCGCTCCACCGTGCTGTTCACCCACCTCGACCGGTTACGGCCTCGGCCTGATGAGCGCCCCCTGCGCGGTCCCGCTCGCCGAGACAGGCGCGGCCAGCGGCCTCAACACGTTGATGCGCTACATCGGCATGTCTCTGGCGAGCGCCGTCGTCGGCAGTGTGCTAGGCGGTGCGCAAGCCGTTCAGGGTGGGGAGGGCTACGCCGCCCACGTAGGTCGCGGGGTCGGCGATTCCTCATCACCACGGCGCGGTCACCCTGGATCTGATCCTCGCCCTGTTCCTCCCAGGCCGACCCACCGCGGCCGAACCCCGTACACCCACGGCCGACAAGGAAGGCACAGCCTGTTCGCTGTGCTCTCCGGGACGGCCATGGGACTTGTCTTCGGGCTCACCACTGCCTCAGAGCAACTGCGGCAGCGCCGGCTCAAGCGTCTGGGGGATGGGACGGAACCTGAGAGGGTCGCGAGGTCGCCCCGGACCCGGTGGCAGCGAGCCGGCAGGCACATCCGATCAACTGACCACCCGTCAAAGAAGCACGCACTACACCTTCCGGGCCAGCCCGGCGGCAATGAGGTGCTCCCAGACCGTGAGTTCCCGCCTCTGCCCGATGTCCATGGCGCCATCGGTCTCATCGGGACGCCACAGGGACGCGGGAACGATCCCCGGGTCGAGGATCTCCAGACCGTCCAGCAGGGAGGCGATCTCCGCGTCGGTCCGCCACCGGCCACGGCCGAACGTCTGCTGCAGCACCGCCTCGGCCTCCGTGGTCTCGGGGTTGTCACCCGAGCGGAAATGACTGATGAAGAAGTAGCTCCCCGACGCAACATGATCGCGCCAATAGCGGACGATGCCGGCCGGGTCCTCGTCATCGTTGACGTGATGGAGGATGGCGCTGAAGATCACAGCGACCGGACGATCGAAGTCGATGAGCTCGACGGTATCGGGGTGCGTACGAACGGCCTCGGGGTTGCGCACATCGACCGCGACGACACGGGTCCCCTCGTTGTCCTCCAGCAGCGCGCGGCCATGCACCAGGACCTGGGGATCGATGTCGACGTAGACCACCCGGGAGTCAGGAGCGTGCCGTTGCGCGACCTGGTGGACGTTGTCCGCGGTCGGCAGGCCACTGCCCAGGTCCACGAACTGCCGGATGCCGGTCGTCCGCGCGATCTCCCTCACCGCACGGGTCAGAGCCGAGCGGTTGGCAAAGGCGATGGCCACCGATCCGGGCAGGTCCCGTTTGAACACGTCCCCGATCTCCCGGTCCACGGCGTAGTTGTCCTTGCCGCCGAGCAGATAGTCGTAGACACGGGCGATGCTGGGCTTGGCCGGGTCGATGGAGGAGCCTTTGTACGTCATGGCCGCCATTCTGCCCAACAACTTCGCCCGCCCACCCCCGAATTGAGCGCCTCTGGCCGGCCAAGGAGCCCGACGGCCGGGCCGCCAAGCTAGGACGGAACCGGGCCCTGGCAAAGATCTCCTAGACCAGCAGCAGCACCTTGATCACCCAGAGAGCTGCCGGAATGCCGAAGGCAACGCCCCAGATACCGGCGACAATGAACGCGGCCAGGGCGATTCCCAGCCAGGCCACGCGGGTCGACGCGAGCACACGTGAGGGGTCCTCGGGGTCGTATCGGATCTCGTCCCGGCGTCCTCGCAGCGCGGGGCGCGCCGTGACTTCCTCGCCGTCGAGCGTGCGGAAGTGGACGATGTGACTGATGCCCTCGCTGGCGTGGTCGAATTCAAACCTCGCCCGCACGGTAACGCCTCGCCGCCATATCACCCACCGCGTATCCAACTCGGCCATACCTAGCCACATGCGCAGCAACGCGATGCTCAACGGCAACAACAGCCAGGCGAAGAACCCCAGCAAGCGGTCCACCGGAAGCCCCACGGCCAGCGGAAGCCCCAGGACCACGTACAAGAGAGCACGCCGCCATCGCGGGCTGCCATGCCGTAGCTGATCACACAGGCCAGCCAGCACACGCAAGGGCCACACCCGCACCGACTGCCGCTGCACCGGCAGTCGGACACCCGACGAGCCCGTGTCACCGATGATCGCTTCGATCTCGGCACCAAGTGCGGCGACCACCACTGCGTTGCGATACCGAACCCTCATCGCCCTGTCGACCTGCGCGTCCTCGAAGAGGACCACCTCCAGCGACTTCCCCGCGACCTCGACTCGGCGGATCTGCGACCCCGGAACAGTGACGGTCCTACGTCCCCGCCTCCAGTGCAGCACACCTCGCTCCACCCACACCCGGGTACGGCCGTACGCAAGGACAACTCCTGTTGCAGAGCCCCTGATCGATTCCCCCACGGCAGCAGAGCCTAGACGCCCGAGAAGGCAGATGCGCCCGCCGAAGCGGGCAGCACTCCGCATCGCTGTAACCCCGACCGTTAAAGATCTCTATGGTCCGAGTTCGGCGAGCTGACGATTGCGAGCTCCTTGGCCCGTCTCCCGGTTCGTCCCTGCACCTGGACCCCGTTGACGCCTGCATCGACGCCGCCGAGGAAGCGTCCACGCTGAGGCGTCACTACGGAGAGAACTACAGCCCTCTGGGCATGTGGTCGAGCCAGTTCCCTGTGCACATTTCGGCCGGCGGTCGTGTCATCGCCGTGGGGCCGCACTGGCTCTGGCCGCTGGGCGCAACCTTCATGGACGCATTGGCCTACGTGGTGGACGGCGATGGCGGCGTCAATCGTGAGGAACGGGCAGACTGGCTCGACAACTGCCGGTACGACAGGTGAGACCACCTTGCCGGGCGGCCTGCTAGAGGCCGCCCGTCCATTCATGGCGGGGCAGCGTTCAGGGGCCGGGTCAGGGCGTGTGGTTCAGGACGTTGCCGTTGACGCAGTGGTTGACCGTGTCGCCGTTCCAGGCGCCTCCGACTGGGACGACGGCGAGCTCCTGGAAGCAGACGGATGCCGCGCTGAAGTTCCAGTTGTTGGCGGCGTTGACGCCGGGGCCGAAGTTGCTGTCGCCGTCATCGGCGTTGGCGGGAGCGGCGAGGGCGAGAGTGGCCACGGTGAGCGCGGCCAGCGCGATGATCTTCTTCATGCCCGGGCAACGACCGCATGGGAGTCCGGGCACGGCATGTGCCCCTCATGGAGCAACTCGAGATCGGCCGGACCGGCTGCGGTCCGGCCGATCTCGTAAATCGCGACCGTCCACTCGACGACCGTCAAGCCGGATTGACCTACGACGAGCTCTATGAGCGCTACGTGGAGTCGGACGACGTCGTCGTGACTCCGGCGCCGCGCATCGTGGCGTACGTGGAAGCCCTTGTTGCTCGATATCCGGACGACGTCGACAGCGGTGTTGTTTGGGCGTCGCCACCGGTCGTCGAGGAGGCGTCGGGCCCGATCGTGTACCTGCTCATGTCCTATGGCAAGGCGGAGGAAGTGTCCGAGTACGCCGCTGCGTTGGCTCGCAAGCACGGGCTCGTCTGCTTCGATCCGCAAGGAGAATGCCTGCGGCCCTGATCCAGGTCTCCTCTTAGCTGCGGGGCCGCTGACCTGCCCCTGTGCCCTCCGGCACGAGTGGGCTGACCCAACCGAACGTCGACGGCGCAGGGGGCTGAATGCTGGCAGAGTCGTGACATGTGACACCCGGGGCGCCTTGCGCGGCACTGAATGCAGCCCGGCGCGGCAACGCCGGGCATGTGGAGGAGCCCCGTGGCTCCTCCACAACGGCGGCCTCGCCCCGGTCGGTTGGTCGGCGCACGATCCCGCGCCGCGTCCGCCAACCTCGCGGCTCAGCCGAGCGTGCGCTCCAGCCGTTCCGCCACCAGCTTGACGAACCGGGCGGGCTCCTTGGGCTGTCCGCCTTCCGCGAGGACGGCGAGTCCGTGCAGCAGTTGGGCCGTCTCGGCGAGCTCCGCCCGGTCCTCCTGCTCCGCGTAGGCCTGCCGCAAGCCACGCACCAGCGCGTGACCGGGGTTGAGTTCGAGAATCCGCTTGGTGACCGGCACTTCCTGGCCCATCGCCCGGTACATGTTCTCCAGCGCCGGGGTGAGGTCATGAGAGTCGGAGACGACGCACGCCGGTGAGACGGTCAGGCGGGTCGACAGCCGGACGTCCTTGACCTCCTCCCCCAACTGCTCCTTCATCCACTCCAGCAGGCCGGCAAAGCTCTCGTCCTGCTCCTCCCGTGCGCCGTCCTCCTGCTCGCCGCCCTGGACGTCGAGGTCGATCTCGCCCTTGGCCACGGAGCGCAGTTGCTTGCCCTCGAACTCGCTCACGGCGTCGACCCACACCTCGTCGACGGGGTCGGTCAGGAGCAGGACCTCGATTCCTCGGGCCTTGAACACCTCCATGTGCGGGGAGTTCTCGATGCTCTGCCGGGACTCGCCGGTCAGGTAGTAGATGTGCTCCTGACCGTCCTTCATCCGCTCCACATACTGCTGGAGCGTCGTCGGCTCGTCCCCCTCATGGGTGCTGACGAAGGACGCGACCGCGAGGATGGCGTCGCGGTTGTCCGGGTCGCCGAGCAGTCCCTCCTTCAGCACGGCGCCGAACTCACGCCACAACGTGGCGTACTTCTCGGGGTCGTTGGCCTTCATCTCCTTGACCGACGACAGGACCTTCTTGGTCAGCCGTCGCTGGATCATCCTGATGTGGCGGTCCTGCTGGAGGATTTCCCGGGAGACGTTGAGCGACAGGTCCTGCGCGTCGACGACGCCCTTGACGAAGCGGAGGTACGGCGGCAGCAGCGCCTCGCAGTCGTCCATGATCAGCACGCGTCGGACGTAGAGCTGGAGACCGCGTCGGAAGTCCCGCGTGAACAGGTCTTGCGGGGCGTGGGCCGGGAGGAACAGCAGCGACTGGTACTCGAAGGTGCCCTCGGCCTGGAACCGGATCGTCTCCAGAGGGTCGCGCCAGTCGTGGCTGACGTGCTTGTAGAGCTCGTGGTACTCGTCCGCCGAGACCTCCTCGCGCGAGCGTGCCCACAGGGCCTTGCGCGAGTTCAGCGTCTCCGGCTCGGCCGTCTCCTCTCCGTCGCCGGCCTGGGGCACGAGGCGGATCGGCCAGGTGATGAAGTCCGAGTACCGCTTGACGATCTCCCTGATCTTCCAGGTGGAGGTGTAGTCGTGCAGCTGGTTCTCGGGGTCGGCGGGCTTGAGATGGAGTGTCACCGACGTGCCCTGCGGCGCCTCCTCGACCTTCTCCAGCGAGTAGGTGCCCTCGCCACGGGACGACCAGCGTGTGCCGCTGCTCTCGCCGAGGCGCCGGGTGATCAGGGTCATCTCGTCGGCCACCATGAATCCGGCGTAGAACCCGATGCCGAACCGGCCGATCAGCCCCTCCGCGCCGGACTCGTCCTGAGCCTCCTCCAGTTCCTTGAGAAGGGCGGCCGTGCCGGAGTTGGCGATGGTGCCGATCAACGTGCCGACCTCGTCGTACGACATCCCGATGCCGTTGTCCCGCACGGTGAGCGTACGGGCCTCCGGGTCCACATCGATCTGGATGTGCAGGTCGGCAAGGTCCGCGCCGAGGCTGTCGTCACGCAGAGCTGCCAGGCGCAGCTTGTCGAGCGCGTCCGAGGCGTTGGAGACGAGCTCCCGCAGGAAGACGTCCTTGTTCGAGTAGACCGAGTGGATCATCAGCTGGAGCAGCTGACGGGCCTCTACCTGAAACTCAAACGTTTCGGTGGACATGGTTCGCGTGTCCCTCACAGGTTCCTGAGTCGCGGAAAACGAGCGACAGTTACTTTAAAACACCACGTCAGGATGTTTCATGTGAACTGACAGCTCGTCACGCCTCAGTCCCGGCGGGCCGTGACGTCGCCGTTGACCGTGGTCAGGGTCATCAGGCGGTTTCGGTCGGCGTCCTGAGCGTGGGCATCGTTGGTGGTGCGTCCGTTGTCGGTGGTCATGGTGACGCGGTAGGCCGGGGCATCGCGGGCGACGGTGACGTCGACGGAGCCGTTGACGGTCCTCGCGGTCACGCCCGCGGGCGCGGTAGAGCACTGCATCACCACGTCGCCGTTGACGGTGCTCGCATGCAGCCGGCCGGCCTCGAGGGCTGTCGCGCGCACCGATCCGTTGCGGGTGGACAGCCGCAACGGGGCGTGCTCCTGTCCGGAGTGGGTCACCGTCACGTCGCCGTTGACGGTGGTGACGTCCAGCGCGGCGGCGACGTCCACCGCGTCGACGCCGGCGTTGCGGGCGGTGACGGTGACCTGCGCGCCGTCGGGGATCTTGACGTACGGCATGCGTGGACAGCCGTGGTCGTCGTGGTCGGCGCAGTCCAGATCCAGGGTCCAGCGGTCGCCGTGGTGGGACCAGTGGCCGTCGATCCGGTCGTCCACGGTGATGTGGTCGCCGTCGGCCGGGCGCAGCCGCAGTCCGTTGTCGGTGCTGATCAGCACTTCGTCCCCGGACGCCGCCGCACGCAGTGCGTTGTCGGCTCGGGAGGCGTCGGTGCCGCCGTCGTCGCAGGAGCCCGCGAACGGCAGCGCCAGCAGCAGCAACAACGTGGGCGGCATTCGGTGCCGTAGGAGCGTCGCCTTCATGCCCGTACGGTTGCCCCGCATCGACGCGGCCATGGCGGCGTGCGCGGTGTCGGCTGGAGGGGCCTTCGAGGGGGTTCAGTCCGGTTGTCGCCGCATCAGGTGGACGGCCTGGCTGGTGAGACGGGGGTGACGTCGAGTGCCTTGGCCAGCAGGGCGCGCGAGTGTGCCCTGGCTTCGGGGGCCGCGATGATGTCCTGGACCATCACTTCCTCGACGCCGGTGGCCTTGGCCATCTGTTCGAGCTGATCGCGGACGGTGGAGGGGCTGCCGGCGATCTGGCGTGGCCAGTGGCCGTCGGTGATGACGGTGGGCGCGTCCTTCTCAGCTTGGGTGAGTTCTCGCGCGGCCTCGTCGACGGTGGGCACTTGCGCCGCGGTGCCGGTGCGTGCCAGGCGCGCCATCAGGGCCGTTCTGGACCAGTTCAGCCGTTGTGCCTCGGCGTCGGTGTCGGCGACCACGGCGCTGACGGACAGGATCCCGCGGTTGCCGGTCGGCTCGTCGCTGGCGGACTGGGTGTAGGCGCCGTGGCGGAGCAGTGCCCGGGCGGCTCCGCCAGGGTTGATGAAGCCCGCGAAGGCGTACCCGAGACCGAGTTCCGCGGCCATCAGGGCGCTGGTGCCGGAGGAGCCGAGGATCCACACCTCGGGTCGGGTGGGGATGCCCGCGGTCGGGTTCAGGCGCGCGAAGGCGTGGTCGGCAGGGAAGCGGCGGTCGAAGTGCGCGAGTATTTCTTGGACTTGGAGTTCGAAGTCGTCGGCGGGCGGGGTGTCGCGGTCGCGGCGCAGAGCGAGGTCGGACACGGGGCCGGTCGTGGCCCGGCCGAGGCCGAGGTCGATGCGGCCCGGGGCGAGGGCTTCGAGCTGGAGGAAGGTCTCGGCGACCTTGTAGGGGCTGTAGTGGTTGAGCAGCACCGCGCCGGATCCCACCCGGATGCGTGAGGTGGTGTGGGCCGCCAGGGCGATGAGGATCTCCGGCGCCGAAGACGCGGCGCTGGCGGCGTCGTGGTGTTCGGCGTACCAGATGCGGTGGTAGCCGAGGTCCTCCGCTTGGCGGGCGGCGTTGACTGCGTCCTGGAGCGCCTGCGGCTTGTCACCGCCGGGGGCTACGGTGGCCAGTTCGACGAGGGAGAGCTTCATGGTCGGTCTGTCCTTGCTGCTTCAGGTGTCCAGCGGTGTGTGGGTGCCGAAGGAACGCTGGTGGTAGGTGAGGGGGTTCGGGTTTCCGGGTGCGCGTTCGGCGGCGACGGCATGGGCGAGCAGGACGGTGTGGTCTCCGCCGGGGACGTATGTGTCGACCTCGGCGGCGAGCCATGCCGCCGAGCCGGGCAGACGGGGCAGGTCCTCGCTGGGTGTCCAGGGGATTCCCTGGAACTTGTCCCGGCCTGTGCGCGCGAACGCGGTGGCGAGGTCGATCTGGTGGCGGCCCAGGACATTGAGACCGAAGCGGCGGGTGCGACGGATGATCGCCAGCAGCCGCGACTGGTTGTCCAGCGACACCAGGATCATCGGGGGCGTCAGCGACAGGGAGGCGAAGGCGCTGACCGTGGTGCCGTGCGGGCGTGTGCCGTCCAGGGCGGTGACCACGGCGACCGGGGAGGCGACGGTGGCCATGGCGTCACGCAGCGCCTGTTGGGCGGAGGCGTCGGCTATCGGGGTGGCGGTCATCGTTGGGGTGATTCCGTGACGCGCGGGTCGAGCCCGTACTGGTCCCGGGCTCCGAGGTGGTCGCGCAGGGTGGGGCCTTCGTAGTCGAGGTGGAACAGGCCGCGTTCCTGCAGCAGCGGGACGACCTGGTCGACGAAGGCGTCGACGCCGTCGTGGTAGCCGTCGATGGCCAGCGAGAATCCGTCACAGGCCCCGGCCTCGAACCACTGCTGCATGTGGTCGGCCACGTCGGTGGCGGTGCCGGCCACGACCGGGTGGTAGTCGATGACACCGTGTGCGATCACATCGCGCAGGCTCCATCCTTCCCGGACCACCTGAAGGGCGTGTGCGGAGCGCGGGTCGTGTGGGCTCGGGACGGCGTCGGCCAACTGCCGGGCGCTCAGGGGCTCGTCGATCTGGTCGTAGGCGAGCGGCAGGCCGATCATCGCGCCGAGGTAGCGCACTCGCTGGCGCAGGTCGACCGACTCGTCCAGGAAACGGCGCCGTTCAAGGGCGGCGGCACGGGAGGAGGCGATCGTCGGCATGAAACCGGCGAACATCTTCACCTCGTCCGGGTCGCGTCCGGCGCGTTTCGCGGCATCGCGCAGGGCGTTCCGCTGGGCCTGGCCGTCTTCGATGGTGTGCGGGTTGGCGTAGACGCCGTTGGCGTAACGGCCCGCCAGTTCCAGGCCGTAACCGCCGCCGCCCGCCTGGAAGATGACCGGCTGGCCCTGCTCGGACGGCGGGATGGGCAGCGGCCCGCGGGCGGCGACGTGGCGGCCCTGGATGTCGACCGGCTGGATCTTGTCCATGTCGGCGAACCGTTTGCCGTCGACGTCCCGGACCCAGCCCTCCTGCTCCCAGCTCCCCCACAGCGCCTGGACTGTGTGGATGACCTCGTGTGCCCGCTCGTATTTCTGTGCGCGCGGCGGGACGGGGCGGCCGAAGTTCGCGGCGGCCGCGGGGTCAGAGGTGGTGACCGCGTTCCAGCCGGTCCGGCCATGGCTGATGACGTCGAGGGCCTTGAACTGGCGGGCGAGGGTGTAGGGCTCGTTGAAGGTGGTGGAGGCGGTGGCGACCAGGCCGATCCGCTCGGTCTCGCGGGCGATGGCGGTCATCACCAGCAGCGGGTCGATGGGGTGGTGCGGAGCCTGGTGTGCCAGGTCCACGTCCAGGACCGGGGTGTCCGCGAAGAACAGCAGCTGGATCTTGCCGCGCTCGGCCGCTCGCGCGTACCGCACGAACTGGTCCATGTCCGTGTAACTGGACAGGTTCGCCCCCGGCAGGCGCCACGCGCCGGGTTCGGCGCCGTAGCCGCTGGTGAACTGCATGCACAGGAGCATCTGTTGGCTGGTCATGATCGCTCTTTCAAGGGAGACGAAGGGCGGCGGAGCGTGCGCCGCGCGGCCGGCCGCGCCCGGTCCCCGCGCGAGGAGCGGCAACAGGTGCCTCTCTCACGCGGGGAGGTGTGGCGACCGGCGGGCGGCGGGTTTCGTCACCGGTGAGCGGCGCGGTTCATCTCGACGACGTCCTCCAGGGTGGGGTTCTCCGGGAGGACGGCGGCGCGGCGCTCCATCAGGCTGTCGCGGATGGCCGCGTCCTTGACCCGGTCCGCGGCGGCGAGGGCGGCCGGCAGCTCGTCCAGCGTCAACTCGGTGCAGTAGGCGGGGCCGTTCGGCTGCTGGCGCCAGGATTCGGCCAGCGCTCCGGCGTCGTACGGATCGAAGCCCGTGTCGTCCACCAGGCGCATGGCGATCCGCTTGGGCTCCTCAAAATCTCCGGCGACCGGGATGGCGATGCGGCCGGGGGTGCCCGCCGGGACACCCTTGGTGCGCTGGGTCTCGGCCAGGGCCGCGTTCCATGCCTTGATCACGGGACGACCCAGCAGCTCGGCGGTGTACTGACTCTCCACCATGCCGTTGTCCACAGCCTCGATCGGATCGGTGAGGAGACCCGGGTAGTAGTTGGCGGTGTCGATGACGACCGTCTCGGCGGGTACGGAGGCGAACAGGCCGGCCAGCTGCCCCGCGACGCCGAAGGGGATCGCCAGGACGATGGCCTCCTTGTCCTTGACGGAGTCCTCCAGGGCCACGGCGCGGGCACCGTTCTCCAGCACCTCGGCCAAGACGGCCTCCGAGCCGCGGGCGTCCGCGATCTCGACGTCGTGTCCGGCGCCGCTGAGCTTGTGGGCGAGGTTGCCGCCGATGGCACCTGCACCGATAACAGCTATTTTCATGATTTGTCCCTTCGAAGGTTGCGTGGCGCCGGGGAGACGGCACGCCGGAATGACCGCGCGGCGGCAGCCGCCGGATGGCACGGGGAATGCGCGATGAGGAACGCGCGATGGGGAATGGGGAATGTCGTCTGGCCGCCGCGGGGTCTGCGGCCGGGGGAAATGCGTGCCCGAGGGCCTACATCTGGTCGCCCCGCTCGCGGTAGCCGCTGGCGATGAGCGCGCGCAGCCGGTTGAGGGCTTCCTCGTCGGTTGCGCCGGTGCCCTTGATCCAGGCGACGGAACAGGCCGCGAGGAACAGGTCGTACCCCTGCACCGACTCCCGTACGGTGCCCGTGCGTTGTGCCGCGCGGACGTATTCGTCGGTGGCGGTGGTGAGGATGTCACAGGGGACGGTCAGCGGATTGCCGGGATCGAGCGCCCTGGCCGCGGCCATGAGCGGCTCCGGCAGTCCACTGAACGCGCTGAAGTACTCCTCCAGCGCGCGCAGCCACTGCTCCAGCGCCTTGTCGGCGTCACCGAGGCGGGCGATCTCCTCCTGACGCGCGACCAGTTCTTCGGAGCGCGTCTGCAGTACGGCCGCCAGCAGCGCTTCTCGGGTGGGGAAGTGCCGGTAGAGGGTGCCGGGCCCGACGCCCGCCTCCTTGGCCACCGCCTCCAGGGACGTACCGACGCCGTACCTCAGGAAGTGTCGCTGCGCCGCTTCCAGGAGGGCGGCACGGTTGCGCTGGACATCCGCACGGGGCTTGCGCCCCTGCTGTCCACTGGCGCCCATGTTCCCTCCTGGTTCCGCGATCCTGTAGCTCCAATAAAACGGAGGCTACCTCCGTACTGGTTCCACAGTAAAACGGAGGCAGCATCCGGTCAAGTCGGAGGCACCGCAGAAGGGACTCCAGCGGCCGCGGCCAGAAGTGGCTGGGGGCGCCCGATGTCGCGATGATGGGCACAACGCTGGGCGGTGGCAGTGATGCCGTCCGCAACCCGACGCGAGGACCGGGCGGCGGGATCGCGCTGGTGCGGGGACGGTGTGCTTCCCTCGCCGCCGCAGCCGAGGAGGCGCTGTGAAGGAGTACCCCCCGATCGCGGACCACGGCATCGTCGGCGACCTGCAGACGGCGGCGCTGATCGCCGCCGACGGCACCGTGGACTGGTGGTGCACACCGCGGTTCGATGCCCCCAGCGTCTTCGCCTCGCTGCTCGACAGCGACCGCGGGGGCCATTGCCGTCTCGCGGCAGATGTCGGCGACGACGCGACCGTGCGCCAGCTCTACCTCCCCGACACCGCGATCCTCATCACCCGTTTCATGACCCCGAGCGGCGTCGGTGAGGTCGTCGACTTCATGCCTCCCGATCCGTCGACGACGCCGTCGTCGCGACACCGGCTGATCCGGGCCGTGCGGGTGGTACGCGGCAGCATGCCCTTCGAGCTGATCTGCCGGCCCCGCTTCGACTACGGCCGCGCACCGCACGACCTCACGCCCCTGGACGACGGATCGGTACTGTTCCGCGGCCCCGGCACCGACCTGCACCTGCAGGTCACCGCGCCGATCACCCTGCATCCGGACGGCACCGACGTCTCCGCCCGTTTCACGCTACGGGCGGGAGAACGGGCCGCGGTCGTCCTCACCAGCGAAACCGGCCCAACGGGCACCCTCAGTGGCCGTCCCGGCGGTGCCACACCCTCCGCCGAAGCGGTCCGGGACGCTTTCGAGGAATGCAGTGCCTTCTGGCTCAACTGGCTGCGGGCCTCCCGCTACCGCGGCCGCTGGCACGAGATGGTCACCCGTTCCGCCATCACCCTCAAACTCCTGACCTACGCCCCCACGGGCGCCCCGATCGCCGCAGCCACCATGGGACTGCCCGAACAGATCGGCGGGGAGCGCAACTGGGACTACCGCTACACCTGGGTCCGCGACGCCTCCCTGTCCGTGCGGTCCTTGATCGACCTCGGTTTCACCGCGGAGGCGAACGCCTTCCGCCGGTGGCTGCGCGAACGCCTGGACGCCGGCGGCACCGGCTCCGGCGAGCCGCTGCAGATCATGTACCGCGTGGATGGCGAACCGCATCTGACGGAGGAGGTGCTGGATCATCTGGAGGGCTACCGCCACTCCGCCCCGGTACGGGCCGGCAACGCCGCCGCCGACCAGATCCAGCTGGACATCTACGGTGAGGCCGCCTACGCCCTCGCGCAGACCGAGGACATCGGTGCCGTCCGCGGCTGGCACGCCTTCGCCCGCGTCGTCGACTGGCTGGCGGAGAACTGGGACCGGCCCGACGAGGGGATCTGGGAGACCCGCGGAGGCCGACAGAACTTCACCTACAGCCGCCTGATGACCTGGGTCGCGTTCGACCGCGCCGTCAAACTCGCCACCGCCCACTCACGCCCCGGCGACCTCACCCGCTGGCTCGGCGCACGCGACGCCGTCCTGCAGCAGATCGTCGACCGGGGCTGGAACAGCGAACGCCGCGCCTTCGTCCAGCACTACGACACCGACGTCCTCGACGCCTCCCTGCTGCTGATGCCCAAGGTCGGCTTCCTCACCCCCTCCGACCCCGACTGGCTGACCACCCTCGACGCCATGGACGAAGAACTCGTCAGCGACAGCCTCGTCTACCGCTACGACCCCGCCGCCTCCCCCGACGGCCTTCGCGGCTCCGAGGGCACCTTCAACCTGTGCAGCTTCCTGTACGTGGAGGCACTCGCCCGCGCCGGTCGCCTCACCCAGGCCCGCTACGCGTTCTCCAAGATGCTCACGTACGCCAACCACGTCGGCCTGTTCGCGGAGGAGATCGGCCCTTCCGGCGAGCAGTTGGGCAACTTCCCGCAGGCGTTCACCCACCTGGCCCTGATCGACGCGGCCCTCGCCCTGGACGAGGAGCTCGACCGCGCCGAGGGGATGTCCGGCTGAGCGTACGCACCGCGCGGCGTCACTGCCGCGGCGCCGCCGGCGGAACCGTCGTCCCGGTAGAGGCGACAGGCGGCCGGCCGGGGCGCGGCAGCAGAGCCGCGGCGATCAACCCGCCCAAGCCGACGAGCGCGAGCGCCGCCATCGCCACCGCGTACGCGCCCTTGCTCAACCCTGACACCAGGATCGTGCCCGCCACGGCCGTGCCCAGCGAGGAACCGAGGTTGGAGATGCTGCGCGACAGCCCGGAGATCTCGCCCTGCTGTGTTTCGGGGAAGCACGACTGGACCACGTTCACCGACGGGGTGAGCATCACTCCCAGACCCAGCCCGATCAGCAGCAGGCCAGGGGCGAACGCCCAGGCACCGGGCTGCCAGGCGACCAGCATCAACAACACGGCGGTGCCGGCGATGGTCACGATGAAGCCGGCCATGATGAGGGTGCGCTGCGCCCGGCGCCGGGCGAGCTTCTCGGCGGCCAGCGAGGAAGCGAGGATGCCCAGGGTCGCGGCGGTGAAGATGACGCCGGTCTCGACCGCGTCGTAGCCGCGGACGACCTGCAGGTAGGCGGCGACGGTGAACGACACGCCCATCAGCATCAGCCACTGCGTGTTCTGCGTGACCAGGCCGAGGTTGGAGGTGCGGTTGCGGAACATGTCCCAGGACAGCAACGCCTCCCGTCCGGCGCGCTCGCGGCCACGCACCCAGGCGAAGAAGCCGGCCAGCACCAGCGCACCGGCCAGCAACAGGCCCAGCGCCAGCCAACCGTTGTCGTCGACGGCCAGGATGCCGGTCACCAGCAGAACCAGACCCACCGCCGACAGCACGGCCCCGATCGTGTCGAAGGGCCGGGCGCGGTCCGGCGGCAGCGGATCCTCGATCTTGCGGCTGAGCACCACGATCACCACGACCACCAGCACCTGGAACACGAACGCGGCCCGCCAGCTGATGGCACTCGTGATGAGCCCGCCGATCAGCGGACCGGCGGCCGCCCCGATCCCGCCCATCGCCATGATCGCGCCGAACGCACGCGCTCGCGAGGCCGTGTCGGTGAACAGCAGCGTGGTCAGGATGTAGACCGGCGGAATCAGCAGCGCCGTACCCACGCCCTCCAGAATGGAGTTCCCGAGGATCAGCACGCCCAGCCCCGGCGCGACGGCACTGAGCAGGGCCCCGACGCCGTAGATCACAAGCCCCGCGAGCAGGCAGCGCTTGCGTCCCCACTTGTCGGTCAGCTTGCCGCCCGGAATCATCAGGGCCGCCATCACCAGCAGGAAGATCGTGATCGCGACCTGCACACCCTGCACCGTGGTGTCCAGGTCCTCGCTGATGTCGTTGATCATCACGTTCATGTTGGAGCCGGCGAAGCTGCAGACGAACTGCGCCAACGCCAGCGGAGCGAGCACCCGCCGGGTCCCCGCCGCACCTCCCCCGGCTCCCGCCGCCGTCCCCGCCATGCGCCACCTGCCCATCCGCCGAGTCGATGTCCTGAGGAACTGCGGCTTCGTCCAGGAGCAGCCCGGAGCCGACGTGACGCAACCGCTGTTCCGACCGTCGCACAGCCCACCTCCCCAGGTCGGAAGGCGCGCAGCAGGGCGCCATCGAGGAGGGTCGAGCGCCGTCAGCTGGGTCCGGGGCGAGTGCGAGGTCGAGGACGTCGATGTTCTCCGCGAGCGGTGCGCTCGGTGGGCTTGGGGATCACCGAGCGGCCACAGGTCGCTCAGTCGTCTGAGTGTCGCCCCTTGCCCTTCCCTCTGCCGTCCTTGCCCGGGCGCTTGTCGCGCTCTTCGTCATCGTCTCCGCGCGGAGGCGTCGTCGTGGACGGAGCGGCGGTCGGAAGCGTCGGGGCGGTGTGGGCCGGGGGTGCTGAGGTGGCGGCCATGGGCGTGGGCGACGGGGGCGGTTCAGGATCGTCGTCGCCCGGATTCAGCGATGCTCCGAGAGCCATGGCCGCGGTGAACACGACGAGGCCGGCGCCACCGAGAACCGCTCTGGAGGCCAGTTTGCCGCGGCTGCGGGGGCGGGAGCGCCTGCTGGTGGTGCGGGTCTCACGGGCCGGCGGCACGGGAGCCGGCGGGGTGGGTGGGGCGGGCATGAGGGCGGTGTTGGCCGTCGCGGCCAACTGCGGTGTCCCGTGCTGCCTGGTGAGCCGGTCGGCTGCCTGCTCGGCGGTGGGCCGGTTGGCCGGGTCCTTCGCGAGCAAGTGCAGGACGTGATCGGAGAGCGGCTGTGGTATCTCGGGGCGCAGTCTGCTGGGGGGCGGCGGGGTGGCGCTGACATGCTGCTGCACCACGGCCAGCGAGGTCGCTCCAGTGAACGGAGGACGTCCGGTGAGGAGTTCGTAGAGCACGCAACCCAGGGAGTAGACGTCGGAGGCCGGTTGGGCGGAGCGGCCCAGCGCCCGTTCGGGCGCGAGGTAGTCGGCGGTGCCGAGGATCTTGCCCGTCGCGGTCAACGTGCTGGCGGCCGCGTCGGCGAAGCGCGCGATCCCGAAGTCGGCGACCTTCACCGTGCGGTCGGTGGTGAGCATCAGGTTCGCGGGCTTGATGTCCCGGTGGATCACGCCCTGCTGGTGCGCCGCCGAGAGTCCTGCGGCTGCCTGGGCGGCCATGGATGCGGCCTCCGCCGGGGGCAGGGCGCCGCGCAGCGAGCGTTCCTGGGCCAGGCTCCACCCGTCGACAAGTTCCATGACCAGGTAGAGCTGGTCATGGTGGGATCCGAAGTCGTACATCCCCACGACGTTGGGGTGGTTGAGCCGGGCCGCGGTCTGCGCCTCCAAGCGGAAGCGCTCGGCGTCCGCCGCCTCTTCGGCGCGCAGGAGTTTGACCGCCACGAGACGCCCGAGGACCTGGTCGGACGCCCGCCACACCTCCCCCATCGCGCCGCGTCCCAGCAGCTCCTGCAGTTGATAGCGGCCCGCCAGCAGCCCCTGCACACCCACCCCGACCCCTCTGGTGCTCGTACCTTCACCGATCCGAATGGCATGGTTTGTGCCCATTCGGGTCGCAGGGCACAGACTACTGCTCGTTGCGGCCCAGGACGTGCGCTTGTCCCACGGGGCACACATGGGGCAGGCCGGCGCGAGACCCCTGGGCCCTCCTGCTCCAGCGCACCGGAGTCCGGGGCTGTCACACCCGTACGTCACCGGACGCTGGCCGACGGTGAGAGCACCTGGCTGTCAGAAGCAGGGGCAAGCCCAGTCACGGGGGGGGGGAAAACCGGGCCTGCCCCTGCAGATCGGCGCCTGCATACCTCCCCCGGAGGATGGGGCGCCATGACCCCGCCCGGGGTCACTCCCCACAGCGCGCCACCTGTCAGAAGTGTCACGGCAGAACGGAGATGACCGCGAGATCAGCACCCTCGTGAAGGCGGGTACTCCGCGTCACCATGACTTGATCACGAATCGCACGCGACCCCGATGCAGCCGCGCCCGAGCGACCCTGCGTTGAGGCGCCGCTCGTCACGACAGCGGGTCGCCGTTCCATAAGCAAATACACCTTCCTTCCGAACATTTGAGTAAGTGCCAGAACAGGAAGACATATTTGGGTCATCGCAGACGCGGGTGTAACGCAACAGCGCCAGCAGAACGCAGGGTTAGGAAGAAGCGGGCGACAACCCGGGCCGTATTCCAGTGCCTTGGTTGAGCGCGCCCGAGATCACACCACGTCAGATCGGATTCCTTGTGAGCAACACTGACCCGGCTCCCGGATATCAGACGTACACCCAGCCCGCTGCGCCGGAGCGCTCCGTACGTCGGCAGACCACCGCCCGACGCACTGCCCTGACGGTCTGCACGATCGCCGACACCGCGGCAGGTCTGCTCGGCCTGTGGATCGTTCTGTTCCTGCTCGACGCGAACCGGGCGAACGTATTCGTCGATTTCGTGCGGGAAACCGCGGGCTTGCTGGCCTGGTGGTCGCAGGACATTTTCACGATGGACACAGAGGGACTACGCACTCTCCTCAATTACGGTCTCCCGGCCGTCATGTATTTGCTGATCGGCCATGGAATCGCCGCACGGCTCAGCCGCGCCTGACAGCAGGACAGCCTTTGCAGTTCCGCCGCGCCCGGCGGTGTGGGGTGGCTCCTGCGGGGCGTCCGACGGGCGATGCCCGGAGAATCCGCGCAGGAGCATCACACAGGCTGCACACAGGCGCCCGAAAGTCTGGCTAGCGTGACTGGCCGATCTCCTGTGCGAGCGTGCACAGGCCGTGGCCTGGCGGGCCGACGGGACAGCCGACCCAGGAAGACCGGAACACCGCAGATGGACTACTGCTCCAAGTGTCGTCGCCATCTCAATGGCGCCCTGGTGTGTCCCGGGTGCGGCGCCTATGCCCCGGACATCGCTCCACCGGCAGCGCGCCGTACCAGTTCGCAGCCGGCGACAACTGACAGCGCACCGGCCGCACATCAGGTCCGCGACACCTCGGCTTCCGACGCATGGAACGGCGGCCCCCTGCGGGGCGAGGAGGAGCACTACGCCGACTGGGCCGCGACCCCGTACACCGCCTCCCCTGCCGACGTCACGGACGTCCCCGAAGTGCGCGAGGGACGAGCCGCCCGGCGTCGCCAACTGGCCCGCTGGAAGAAGAACAAACGGCGGGCAGCGGTCGCTACCGCCGTCGCCCTCGTCGGAGGCGGCCTGACCATCGCCACGACGAACCGGCACTCCCCCGACCAGACAAGGGCGGCCACAGCGCCGGACCAGCAGAACACCGGCGCCACGGAGAAGCAGGCGCCCGCGTACGCCCGCCCGGTGTCCACGCCACCCGCCCCGCACCGCTCGTCCGAGACTCCCGAGGCGGAGTCTGCGGCCTCCGGCGCCCCCAGGCGGCAGGCTGTCGCGGCCTCGCCCCGCACCACACCCCCGATCACGCAGCCGGACGCCGCCGGGCCTCCCGCCCCGGCGATGACATCGGTTCCACAGCCGCAGAACACCGCCTCCTCCTCCGGCGACAGCGATCACGACCCCACCGATACAACGGCGGGGCAGCCCTCGACGCCCGCAGCCGCCGAGAGCACGGACTCGGGCACCTCCCAGACCGGTTCCACACCGGCACCGACGTCTCCGACGTCACCGACGCAGGTGTGTCTGCTCGTGCTGTGTCTCGGGTGACCCCGCCGTCAGGCCGGTAGGGCCCGGACGGGCGAGCAGGACGAATCGCCGAGTTCATACGGTCTTGTTGGGCAATCATCGATGCCAAAGGGGGCGGTGCCGGGGTGGCAACGACACCCGTGACGGGGACCCGGAGCCGGTGGGTGCAGTGATGCCGGCGCAAGGCTGATCAGGGCCCATCGACGAGGCGTGTCCAGCGAGGGTGAGCCAGGACAGGCGAGGTGGCTGGAGTCCGTTCGGTCCGTTGGCTGCGCGTGCGCGAGTAGTCACCACACCTTCACAGAGTCCCGCTGGTTTCCCACCCATGGCGGGCACCCGGAGGGGGTTGCCGTCCAGGAGGGGCTTTGTGTTGTGATCATCGTGGCTGTTCTGCTGATGCCGATGCTGGGGCTGCTGCTGTACGGAATGGACCGCTTGGAGGAGCGTCTGTTCGACAAGCCGCAGGACGCCCGCCCCGCTCACGGCCGCCATCGTCTACGCCTGATCCATGGCGCGAGCGAGCCGTCCGCTGATCAGCGCACCGCTGGGCGGCACGTGGACGCGGCCTGATGGCGCGGCCCGGGGCGGGCAGAGAAACGGTGGCGTGCTGAGGGTGACCGACGGGGGTACCCGGCCCGCATGACAAAATTGCATCTTCCCGGACGAAAAGAGCACGACGCTCGCGATGAAGCACCCGCGGCCGACGAGGCCGCGTCCGGACCCGGACCGGATGTGGAGCGCAGGGCGCCGGACACGCCGACGAAGCTACCGAAAGGATCATGGAAGGCGGTACTGAAGGGCAGCCTGCGCGAGTTCAAGGACGACGAGCTGACCGACCGTGCGGCAGCACTGACGTACTACGGGGTGCTGTCGCTGTTCCCGGCGCTGCTGGTACTCGTGTCGCTGCTGGGCGTGACGGGCAAATCGACCACCGACAAGCTGCTGAACAACATCCAGCAGTTCGCTCCTGGCTCCGCCCGCGACATCATCACCCGGGCCGTGGAGCAGCTCCAGGGCAACGCCGGCACAGGCTCCATCATGGCGATCGTGGGCCTGGTACTGGCACTGTGGTCCGCCTCCGGATATGTGGCGGCCTTCATCCGCGCCGCGAACACCGTCTACGACATGCCGGAGGGCCGACCGGTATGGAAGATCCTTCCCGTGCGGGTGGGGGTGACGGTCGTCCTGCTGGTGCTGGCCGTCATCAGCGCGCTGATCGTGGTCTTCACCGGCAGCCTGGCCCGCCAGGCCGGGCAGGCGCTCGGGATCGGAGACACCGCCTTGACGGTGTGGTCGATCGCCAAGTGGCCCGTGCTCGTGCTCCTCGTCACGGTGATGATCGCGATCCTCTACTGGGCCACGCCCAACGCCCGCGTGAAGGGATTCCGGTGGATCACCCCGGGCAGCTTCCTGGCCCTGCTGATCTGGATGGTCGCCTCCGCCGCCTTCGCGGTCTACGTCGCCAACTTCGCGTCGTACAACAAGACTTACGGCACCATGGCCGGCGTCATCGTCTTCCTCCTCTGGCTGTGGATCACCAATCTGGCCATCCTGCTCGGCCTGGAGGTCGACGCGGAGACCGTACGGCAGCGGGCCATCGCCGGCGGCCATCCGCCGACGGCCGAGCCCTACACGCAACCGCGCGACACCCGTACGTGGGACGAGCAGGACCGGCGTCGCCTGGACGAGACATGACCGAGGACGCGGTCGATCTCGGGTGGAGCCGCTGACCTGGGGACGTGCTGAATATGAGGATGCCGGCAGGGATGCGTGAAGCCGACCGGCTGCTGACGCAGCAGGCGGCCGCAGAAATACCACCGCCCGTCGCCAAAGCGCTGTCGGCGGTGGAAGAGGCGGCCGAGGGTGCCAAGCTGTGGTGCGGCACCGCGGCACTCATGCTCGCCCTGGGCGGAACACGTGGCCGCGTCGCGGCGGCCTCCGGGCTGAGCGCCGTGGTGGTGGCGCAACTGGCCTCCAACGGTGTGTGCAAGCAACTCGCCCGCCGGCCCAGACCGCCCAGCGAATGGATCCCGCACGACGAGGTCGCCGACCGCCCCGACTCCTCGTCCTTCCCCTCCGGGCACACCGCCGCCGCGGTCGCCTTCACGGCCGCCGTCGCCCCTTCGTGGCCTGCCGCCGGCACCCTGTGCGCGATACCGGCCACCATGGTCGCCATCGAACGGGTGCAGAGCGGCGCCCATTACCCCAGCGACGTCGTCGTCGGCGCGGTCATCGGTCTGGCCGGCGCCTGGCTCACCCGCCATGCCCCGCGCCTGCTGTTGCATCTGCGCTGGCGGTGAGAGGGGTTGCCCCGGCGTCCCATTCGGCTGGGGTACGCCGAGAGCCGCCGGTCAGGCGAGGTGACGTCCTCGCTGAAGTACCGGGAGTGAGCGTGTTAGCCGACGACCAGCAGGATGGGCCGCGAGGAGATCCACTCGATCTTCGACAGCAGCGGGAAGTGCATGAAGGACATGCCGCTGGTCAGGGAGAACTGGGCGATGGAGTTCGGGTGGTAGCCCCGCGGTGTGGAGTAGAACTCGCCGAACTCACGGCCGATCGGGTCGGTGTTCTCGTCGAACCCGATGGGCGCACCGCGCGGGGCCATCGTGGGCGCGGCGCCCTCGAACTCCACGTACCGCTGCTCGGCCAGCAGGTCGAGCGTGGCCTTGCGGTCCGCCTCGGTGAGCGAGCCGCCGAAGCCCTCGGAACAGTAGCGGGCGATGTCTTACATGCTGACCGTGGCGACAGCCTTGATACGTGTGTCGACCTGGGCGGCGCTGAGAGCGAAGCTGCCGCTGCCGCAGATGCCGAGCACGCCGATGCGCTCACGGTCGACGAACTCACGGGTGCCGAGGTAGTCGACGCCTGCGTGGAAGTCCTCGACGAAGATGACGGCGGAGGAGATGTGGCGCGGCTCGCCGCCGCTGTAGCCGTTGTAGGTGTCGAAGGCGAGGGCCACGAAGCCCCCTTGGCCAGGTTCTGGGCGTGGATGCCCGCCCCCTGCTCCTTCACGCCGCCGTACGGCGAGCCGACGACGAGCGCCGGCTACTCGCGGGAGACGCCGAAGTCCTTGGACCGGTAGAGATCCGCAGACAGCGGTTTGTGGCAACCCGGCGGTCAGAGGGTGGCGCGCAGGTGGCTGTGACGAAGTGGTAGCCGCGGGCGGTGACGGTGCGCAGGATCTGCGGGACCGCGGCGACCGACGTGGGGTGAATGTCGTGCATGAGGACGACGTCGTTGCGCTTCGCCTGGTCGATGACGGTCTGGGCGACCTTGGCGGCGTCGCGGTACTGCCAGTCCTCGGCGTCCACGTCCCGCAGCACGGACGAGAGGGTGGTCGCGGCCTTCACCCGGTGCCGCCCGTCCGTCGTGGAAGGTCAGCGCGACGCACGTGACCTTCTTGCAGTCGGTGTCATCGTCCCCGGAGGCGATGTGGGTGGGCACGACCGGCGTGGGGGTGCTCGACGCACCGAGTTCCAGCGAACCGCTGGGCGTCACCGTCTGCTGCTGGACACGCTTGCCGAACGCGGACAGCCAGGGGGTGACGGTGACCTTGGAGAACGTCACCACGTAGTCTCCGGCGGCCGGGGCGCCCATGGCACCGCGGACGAAGGTCACCCGCAGTGCGCCGTCGGCGGTGAAGACCATGTCGTTCAGGGCGGAGGCTCGAAAGTTCAGGTCGGAGAGCGTGTCGTGGAGAGCGGCGGTGTCGATGGCCTCGCGCCCCTTGAGCTGTTCCTTCGGGGCGGTGACGAAGGCGTCGCGCAAGGCGTCGGCGATCAGTCCGATGGCTGTGCGGGTCGGTGCTGTCCTTGCCGTCGTACCAGTACGTCTTGGACGACAGACCGGCCCCGGGGCCGCTGTGTTCCAGCGTGGTGAGTCGGACGCCGACAACGTCGCCGGAGGCGACCAGGAAGCGGTGGCTGATGTTGAGCTCCCGGCCCTCCACACTGCCCTGACCGGCATCGCACACCCCGGACCGGAAGTTGGCCAGGCTACCCGGATGTGCCCGGCGCGCAGGCGATGACGGCCGCGATGAAGAAGGACGTGGAGCAGTGCAGAGGTGGCCGGTGGGGGGCAGTCGGCGAGAGGCCCGGTGCCTACAGAGCGTCAGAGGGTGAGGAGCACCTTGGTGGCGCGGCGTTCGTCCATCGCCTTGTAGCCCTCCGCGGCCTGTTCCAGCGGGAGAGTGAGGTCGAAGACCTTGCCGGGGTCGATCGTGCGGTCCCAGATGAGCTGGATCAGGTCGGGCAGGAAACGTCGGACCGGCGCGGGGCCACCGAGGGTGTGGATGCCGGCGAAGAAGAGCTGGATGCCGGGGATGTGGACGTCGTGGTTGACGCCGACGTATCCCATGTGACCGCCGCCGCGGGTGGCGCCGACGGCCTGCATGAAGGATTCCTGGGTCCCGACGGCCTCGACGACGGAGTGGGCACCGTAGCCGCCGGTCATGTCCTTGATCTTGGCTACGCCTTCGTCCCCGCGCTCCTCGACGATGTCGGTGGCGCCGTAATGGCGGGCCAGCTTCTGACGCTCGGGGTGGCGGGACATGGCGATGATGCGCTCGGCGCCGAGTTGCTTGGCCGCGAGGATCGCCATCAGCCCGACCGCGCCGTCTCCCACCACTGCCACGGTCTTGCCGGGGCCGGCCTCGGCGGCGACGGCGGCGTACCAGCCGGTGCCGAGTACATCGGAGGCGGCGAGCAGATCGGGGATCAGCTCGGGGTCGGGCTGTGCGGGGGTGGCGACCAGGGTGCCGTCGGCATGCGGGATACGGGCCTTCTCGGCCTGGGTGCCGATGCCGCCGTGGACGAACTCGGCGTGTACGCACTTGGACTGGAAGCCAGCCAGGCAGATCTCGCAGGTGTTGTCGGAGATGACGAACGATCCGACCACGAAGTCGCCGGGCTTGACGGTGGTCACCGCGTCGCCGACCTCCTCGACCACGCCCACGTACTCGTGGCCCATGAGGGTGCGGTCGGCGGGCTCGACTCCTCGGTAGGGCCACAGGTCGGAGCCGCAGATACAGGTCGCGGTCAGCTTCACGATCGCGTCGGTGGGCTCGACGATCTTCGGGTCCTCGCGGTCTTCGACCCGGACGTCCCCGCTCGTGTGCATGATGACTCCACGCATGTCTGCGTCTCCTTGCCTCTTGCCTCGTGCCTGATCCGTACGGAGGTCGCTCGCCGCACCCGTCCGGCGTGAAGGCGAGCCCGTCCGGCACGCCGTGGCCGCACCTTCGCCGAGTTCATGGTCTCCGGGGGCGGCCATGCCCGCATGTCCGGGCACGTTGGCGCCGGTCGCTGCCTGTCGGAGCGCTTCCGGGCGGAGAATTCCGCGTCCTCGGAGGCGCCCCAGGAGGCCGGCAGGCGCGGGGCTTGAGTGCCTACGACGCTGATCAGGGCTACGGCGGGCCAGTAGACGCCCGCGCGGTAGGCGCTGGTGCGGAACTGGACGACCAGCACCACGGCGAGGAGCGCGCTCATGAGCGCCGAGACGCCGGTGAGACCGAGCCCCGCCTTCTCGTTGAGCAGGTCGGCGGCGGTCTCGCCGACCGTCGTGCACAGGACCTTGATGATCCAGAAGTAGACAGTGACCTGGGGGACCTTGTTCAGGCCCAGGCGATGAGTGTGCCGGGCGGGGCCACGGGCCTCGCGTGCGGCTTCCGGCGTCTGGGACAGTTCGTTGGTCATGAGACGCGAAGGTGCCATCGCCTACCTGAACGCATCCTGACTGCTCCGGGTGGTCACCTCCCGCACGGGCAAAGCGGTCACATGCCGTTCTCGCCCTGGGCGATCTCGACCTCGTGATGGAAGTCGACGACGCCGGCTGTTCCGGCGGTGACGGACACGGCCGTGCAGGCCACGAGGAGGTACGCGGTCCATCGCGCGGCCCTCGGACGGCCCCCGGTGGGCGCCAGGAGGGCGGCGACGCGCTGCGGGACGGGGCCGGTCGTCGCAGCGGGGGTGAACGCCGGGCGTGTGGAGGGGGAGGCCTGGCCGGCGAGGGCGGCGCGGGCGATGGCGGTGGCGAGGAGACGCCGGTCGCCGACCGTCGCCGCGGCGGCCTCGTCCGCATCGCGTTCAGCGGCGAGCCGGACGCTGTCACGCACCCCGCGCAGTGCTGGGTGGCAGTGGGCGGCGAGCTCGGCGGCCACCAGGAAGTAATGGTGGCCGGCCCGGTTGTGGGCGCGTTCGTGGGCGAAGAGGGCCTCACGTTCGGCGGGGTTCAGGCTGCGCAGCATCGCGGTGGTGACGACGATCCGGTGCGGCCGTCCGGGCAGGGCGTACGCGTCAGGGTGTGGTGAGTCGACGACGCACAGGTCACCGGCGGCGGGCCGGCGGTCGGCTTCGGTGCGGGCGGTGCGCAGGGCACGGATCTGCCGGGAAGCCGAGCGGGCGAGGGTGAGGAGGCTGAGGGTGAGCACGCCGGTCGCCACAGCGGCCAGAGGCAGGACGAGACGGTCGGAGGGGGTGCGCAGGGGGTGGATGAGCTCGCCGAGGGAGGCGAAGGCGGGGAACTTGAGCAGACCGGTCAGGACGAGGGCACCGAGAGCGCCGACGCACGCTCCCGCCAGGGCGAGGACCGAGACGGTCAGGACCCGCAGCGCGGTGGCCGGCGGGAGACGGTCGAGGGTCCGGCGGGCCGACCACGGCGCGAGGAAGGGCAGGAACAGCGGCAGGAGCAATAGAGGCGTCATCACCCGTCACCGTCCAGGAGCTGGCGCAGGACCTGTTCGTCGTCCGGGCTGAGCTGGGCGACGAAGCGGGCCAGGACCGCCTCCCTGTCCGTGTCCCGGTCGAGTTCGGTGTGCATGCGCCGGGCGGTCAGGCCCTGGGCGTCCTGCACGGGGACGTAGGCGTAGCCGCGCCCTTGCCGCTCACGGCTGACGACACCCTTCTCGTGCAGGCGGGTCAGGATCGTGGTCACCGTCGTGCGGGCCAGTCCGGTGCCGAGTTCGGTCTGTACCTGTCCGGGTGTGAGCGGGGCTCCCGCGGCCCACAGCGCGGCCATGACGGCGGCTTCCAGCTCGCCGGCCGGACGCCTCTCGTCCCGTGCGTCGGTCATGGAACCCTCCTCACTCCCCCGTCGTCTACAGTTGAGTAGACCGTCTACAAGATTGTAGTCGCTAGCCGGGTGTCGCAGTTCTGCCGCGCGCCCTGCGCCCGGACAACGATGAGAGGTCTCCCGACATGACTACGGCCCTGCATCTATCGTCGCAGCTCGCCGTGAACGTGCTCGATGCGCGGTCACTGCTGTCCGCCTTCGGCGTGCTGGGCGTCGCTGTGGTGCTGTTCGCCGAGACCGGGCTGCTGATCGGCTTCTTCCTTCCGGGCGACTCTCTGCTGTTCACCGCGGGCCTGCTGTGCACCGGCAGCGCGGACCGCGGCCTGAAGCTGTCGCTGGCTCCGCTGCTGGTCGCGGCGGCGGTGGGGGCGCTGGCGGGCGCGCAGTGCGGGTACCTCCTGGGCCGAAGAGCGGGCGGCGCCCTGCTGGCCCGCAGCGGTTCGCAGCGCCTGCACGAGGGGGCGGGACGCGCGCAGGAGCTGCTGGAGCGCTACGGGCACGCGAAGGCGATCGTGCTGGCCCGCTTCGTTCCGGTGGTGCGTACGGTCCTCAACCCGATGGCGGGCGCCCTGCGGGTGCCGGTGCGGACGTTCACCGTCTGGCAGGTGGCCGGCGGGCTGGTGTGGAGCGTGGGTCTCACGCTCGCCGGCTACGCGCTGGGCTCGTCGGTACCCAACGTCGACCGCTATCTGCTGCCGATGGTCGCGGTGGTCGTGGCCCTGTCCCTGATCCCCCTGGCCGCCGAGCTGTTGCGCTCGCGGCGCGACACGAAGGCGAAGGAGGCCCGCGGATGAATCTCGCCCTCGACGGCTCGTCGGTCGACGGCCGGGCCTACACGGACGTGGTGGATCTCGCCCGCCACGCTCCCGGCTGGCTGAACGACACCGTGTCGGTGTGGTCGACGTACGGGCTGGCCCTGTTCGCACTGGTCATGGTCGTCGCCTGGTGGCGGGCCCGACGGGTGGGCGCCACCGCCTCGGTGACGGCGCTGGCCGTACCGTTCGTCGTGGTGACTGCCTACGGGGTGGACGCGGTCCTGAAGCTGCTGGTGCGCGAGGACCGTCCTTGCCAGAGCCTGCGGGTGGTCACCGTGGAGGCGTGCCCGGCGCCCGGGGACTGGTCCTTTCCCAGCAACCACGCGGCCATCGCCGCCGCCGCGGCCGTCGCTCTGCTGTTCGTCTCCCGCCGGCTCGGCTCGGTCGCTGTCGCCGCCGCCGTGGCGATGGCGGCCTCGCGGGTCTGGGTAGGCGCGCACTACCCCCATGACGTGGTGGCCGGGGTCGTGGTCGGTGTGCTGACGGCGCTGCTGGTCATGCCGGCGGTGCGCGGGCACGCGGGGGCTCTAGGACAGCGGCTCTCGCCGACCCGTCTGCACGGGCTGCTGGTGGCTTCGTGAAACGGGGCGATATCGCCGACCTGGCCGGGACCTGCGGCCTCGGCGCATGGACAGCGTTCGGTGTCCTGACGATGGTCGTCATCGGGCACGACGGCGCACCGCTGTTCACGGACGGCGACCTTCTCACGTGGTCCGTCGGCCACCGACCGCAGGTGGCGGTGGCATTCGCCCGCGGGCTGACCGCCACCGGGACCGGTGTCATCCCGTACGTCCTGGCCGCGCTGGCCGGAATCATCGCGGGCCGCACCCTGCGCCGCCGCGCCCTCGCCACCGCCCTCTGCCTGGCCTGCCTCGGGACGAGCCAGCTACTGCGGTACGCGGTGATGTCGTTCGTCGCCCGGCCGCGGCCACCCGCGACGGACTGGCAGACGCACGCCTCGGGATGGGCTTTCCCCTCCGGTCACACCACCACGGCGGCCCTCACGGCCGGGCTGCTCATCATCGCCGTAAAGGCGCGCAGCCCGCGCGGCAGGACCCCGCTCGCCCTGGCCATCGGCATCTGGGGGGTGTCGGTCGGCCTGACCCGCGTCTACCTCGGGGTGCACTGGTTCACCGACGTCGTCGGGGGCTGGCTGTTCGCTCTCGGCTGGCTGGGCGTGTGCCTGTGCGCCGTGACCTGGTGGGCACCCAGCCCTTGGGCGCCCGGCACGAAGGACAAGGACGCGCTGCGCGGAGGGAAGAACCCGACGGCCTCAGCAGATGACCGCACCAGCACGGCACACGACGAGAAAGGGACCCATTCGCCGGACCATCCTGGTCGTCGAGGACGATCACGCCCTGCGTGACGTGCTGGTGCGCGGACTGCGGGACGAGGACTTCGACGCCGTCGCCGCGCCCGAAGGCGCCACCTGACCGCCCATCACCGGCTCGCCGTCCGGCGCGCCGGGTTCTCCGCCGGAGGCGACGACTCCGCGGTTTCCTGTCGCCTTCAACGCGGTGGCAGGCCGCCGCCTCCAGCACCAGGCGGACGACGAATCACCCACCCGCGCCGTCGTGACGATCGTCGACACCACCGTCCGCGTCCTGGAGACAGCCCACGACGAACTCCTCGACGCCAACGTGTGGATCTACACCGTCCATCGCTTTCCTGGAAGCACGCCTGACCGCCGACCCACGTCGCCGACGCACTCGCTCAACGCGGCGGACAGCGCTGCCTCACGGCCGAGACCCACGGCCCCTTCCGGCTGTGCTCCCAACCACTGCCCGGAGGACAGAGCGACGCCACGGTGGTCACCGCTGGCCCAGTTCACAGCCTTTCGGAACCTGGGTAGTGGTGGCGCGGTTCGCTGAGTACACGCGTCGACAACCCTGACGTACCAAGATGGGTTGTCGAACTCGGTCTACCACGGTGAGCGCGTGTCGCGGCGTGCTTCTGGGGTCTGCTCGGGCAGAGCGCTGTCTTGGTCGGTGCGAAGCAGCACGCCCGGGTCGGGTTCGAAGTCCTCGTGGGGTGGTGCCGGCTGGTGGAAACGCTCGGTGCGCGGAATGGCGACTTCCATCAGCCGGCCCTCCTGGAACATCCATAGCCCGAAGCAGTCGTCGTCCTGGTCGCGAAGCAGAACTTGCACCGTATGCGGATACGGCCACGGCAGCGACTCCAGGTGCCTGAGCAGGCCCTTGCGGGCACGCATTTTCTCGAACTCCAGGGCCCACCCGAACTCGTAGCCCCAGTGCCCCGCTATCGGGACGAAGCGACCTCTCCATGTGCGTTCCGGGTCGTCCTGGGTCAGCGGTTCCATCACTTCGGCCGACCAGCGGGCGAGCACGATGACCTCGGCGTCTCTACTCATGCCGGAGTATCACCGCATCCGCCTGATCCACCGCAACGAAATTCCTCGACCGGCCTACGCAGGCAAGGGTGGGCCGATTGGCGACGAGCTGTCAGTGCCAGCGGCCCATCGGACAGCCCCGCCGCACCCTCGGGCACGATCGGCCTACCAGCTGGGCTGCCTCCGCATGCGCGCCACGCGCCCCAGCACCAGGCTGGGATCATGGTTACCGACCAGCCTGTCGTCGTCTACCCACCCTCAGCGGACGGCGGCCGTCGCGTCCGCATCGGTGAGCACTTCGTCGGGATCGCCTACGGCCTGCTCGACGTGGTGGCCTTCGTGCAGGAGGCCGGCCTTCAGGATTGGGACGAGATGGACCTGGTCCGCTCCGCGCTGGTCGACTGGAGGGGCGGCGGACCGAACACGTGGGAAAGCTGACCGGCAATGATGTGTCGTACCCGTCGGTCGGCGCTTCCTCAGTGCTTCCGCGGTATCGCCGACCGGCACGGCAGCGCCACCCCCGGTGCCCTGAGGCCCCTGGCTACTCGTGCGTGCGCAGTCCGTCGAGGATGAGCGCGAGCATGTGGGGGGCCCGGTCCACGGGGCTGGACGCGGCACGCCACAACGCGCCGGTCAGTTGGAGGAAGTCCCCGGGTGCCGCGTCCACGCGGATGCTTCCGTCCTTCTTGCCGGCGTCGAGGAGTGCGGTGATCGCGGCGATGACCGGCCCGTAGCTCTGCTCGCTGATCGCCTGGTGCACGCCCGGGGTGAGTGCGTCGCCGAGGCCGTGCTTGCGCCGCATGGCCTCGACGAGGTCCATCGTCCAGTGGCGGAGGGCTTCCAGTGGCGGCATCTGGGCCAGCAGGTCGGGCACGGCGCCGGTGATGCGTGCGACCTCGTCCTGGTTGACGGCGAGGACGAGCGCCTCGCGTGTGGGGAAGTTGCGGTACAGGGTGCCCGCGCCGACTCCGGCGCGCTGGGCGATCTGGTTCATCGACGTACTGCCGTCGGCAGCGAGCGCTTCGCGTGCGGCGGCGAGGATGCGTGCCCTGTTCTCACGGGCGTCCGAGCGGACCACGGGACCTCACGTTGCTAAGTGGAGAGTTCTCCACTACGTTATCCGGAGAGCTCTCCACATACTTTAAGGAGCGTCATGCATTACATCAAGCTCGGCACGACCGGCCTCGACGTGTCCCCGATCGCGATCGGCGCGATGACCTACGGCGAACCCGACCGCGGGCACCCCGTGTGGTCCAAGGGCGAGGAGGACGCACGCCCGCTCATCAGGCACGCGCTGGAGGCGGGGATCAACTTCTTCGACACCGCGAACATGTACTCCGCCGGCTCCAGCGAGGAGATCCTCGGCCGCGCGCTCAAGGACTTCGCCGACCGCGATGCCGTGGTGATCGCCACGAAGCTGCGCCACCCGATGCGGCTGGGCCCGAACGGACGCGGCCTGTCGCGCAAGGCGATCATGACCGAGGTCGACCACTCACTGCGCCGCCTCGGCACGGACTACATCGACCTCTACCAGATCCACCGCAACGACCACGCCACGCCGTGGGAGGAGACGCTGGAGGCACTCAGCGACGTGGTGAAGGCCGGCAAGGTCCGCTACCTCGGCGCCTCGTCCATGCACGCCTGGGAGTTCGCGAAGGCGTTGCGTCTGCAGAGGCAGCACGGCTGGGCACGGTTCGTTTCGATGCAGGACCACTACAACCTGCTCGCCCGCGAGGAGGAGCGGGAGATGATCCCGCTGTGTCTGGACGAGGGCGTCGGCACGATCATCTGGTCGCCGCTGGCCCGCGGCCGTCTCGCCCGCGCGTGGGACGACGCCCGCTCGACGGCGCGCTCCGAGACGGACGGAGCGTACGCGGACACCCTCTACTCGCCCGAGCAGGAGGCGTCCAACCACGCCATCATCGACGCGGTCGGACAGGTCGCGGACGCGCACGGCGTCCGTCGCGCACAGGTCGCACTCGCCTGGCTGCGCCGCCAACCGGTCGTCACCGCACCCCTGGTCGGCGCCGGCTCGATCCGGCAGATCGACGAGGCCGTGGCCTCGCTCGACCTCACGCTGACCGACGAGGACGTGCGCACCCTGGAGGCCCCGTACACACCCCGCCATGACTGGCAGGGCGTATCCGACGAGGCCGAGATGGAGGCCATCCGCAGGCGCGTTCCCGGCATGGCTCTCGCATGAACCGCCATACCGAGAAGCACCCCTTGACAGGCGAATCCCGAGATGAGGGCACACAGATGGCACAGGTACTGGTCACCGGAGGGACTGGATTCATCGGCAGCTGGTGCGTCCTGACCCTGCTCGAAGCCGGGCACACCGTCCGCACCACCGTCCGAGACCTGCGCCGCGCACCGGCACTGCGCTCGTGGCTCCAGGCGGCCACCCCGTTCGACGACGACCGTCTGACGGTCGTACGCGCCGACCTCGAACACGCCGAGGGCTGGGACGACGCCGTCGCCGGCTGCGACTTCGTCCTCCACGTGGCCTCGCCGACCCTGCGCCGCACCCCGGCGACGGACGACGAGCTGGTGGTCCCGGCGCGGGAAGGCGTCCTGCGGGTGCTGCGCGCCGCCCGCGACGGCGGCGTGCGTCGGGTCGTCCTGACGAGCGCCTTCGGCGCCATCGGGATCGGGCACCCACCGCGCTCGACCCCGTTCACCGAGGAGGACTGGACGGACGTCGACAGCGACATCCCGCCCTACCAGCGCTCCAAGACACTCGCCGAGCGCGCCGCCTGGCAGTTCGTCGCGGACGACGGCGGTGGCATGGAACTGGCGGCGGTACATCCGGTGGGGGTCCTCGGACCACTGCTCGGCCCCGACGACCCGCCCTCCCTGCGCCTGGTACGCAGAATGATCGAGGGACGGGTGCCCGCCTGCCCTCCGTTCGGGATGGGCTTCGTCGATGTGCGCGACGTCGCGGATCTGCACCTGCGCGCCATGACCGATCCGGCGGCGGCCGGCGAGCGTTTCCTCGCAACCGCCGGGCGAAGCCTGCGGGTTGTCGAGATCGCGCGCATTCTCCGTGACCGCATGGGAGAACGCGCCGCCAAGGCCCCGGACCGCGAGCTGCCCGTGTGGCTCGCGCGAGCGCTGGGGACCGTGAACCCGGAACTGCGCCTGCTCAGGCACCAGCTCGGCAGTGATCTCCACGCCACAAGCGCCAAGGCGGAGCGGCTTCTCGGCTGGCGGGCCCGTCCCATCGAGGACACCATCGCGGAGACCGCCGAGAGCCTCCTCGCCCACGGCGTCGGGGCATGACCGGCTCGTGACCGACCGACGCGGCAGCCAGACTCCGGCAGGGCAAGGCAGTTGGCGTGTTCCGCGGTCGCCCGTCGCTCAGCCGGTGAGGACATCAGCGTCGCGGGTGCCGTGTTCAGCCCCCGCTGCTCTCCCGTACGACGATCCGATGGGCGACGACCTCGTCCCGGTACGGGGCCGCGGAGTCCGGGGTGTCGACGCGGTCCAGAAGCAGGGTGACCGCCAGGCGGGCGATCTCCTGTTTGTCGGGGGCGACGGTGCTGAGGCTGGGCACGCTGAACCGGGAGGCCTGGATGTCGTCGAAGCCGATCACGTCGATGTCGGCAGGCACCCGCACGCCGACCTCGTGCAGGGCACGCAGGGCGCCGAGCGCCAGGTTGTCGTTCAGGCAGAGCAGGGCGTCCGGTGGGGACGCGTCCCGGGCCAGACGGGCGGCCGCCTCGGCGCCGTCCCGCCAGTGATAGGCCTCCACCGGCACCACCAGGCCGGCGTCGAAGGGCTGGCCCGCCGCGGCCAGGGCCTCGCGGTAGCCGTCGGTGCGCAGTCGGTCGGTGCCCTGTCTGCCGCGCAGGGTGCCGCCGATCACCGCGATGCGGCGTCGGCCCCGGGCCAGCAGGTGTTCGGTGGCCTCGCGTGCGGCGCGCACGTTGTCGATGCCGACGTGGTCGGTGTGTCCTTCGGCGGCGCGTTCGCCGAGCAGTACCAGGGGCAGTCGGCGGTCGCGGGTGGCGAGGTCGCGGGGCAGCAGCGACAGGGGGCTGAGGATCACTCCGTCGCAGAACTGGGTGTCGAAGCCGTGGAGTGCGGCCAGTTCGCGCTCGCGGTCTCCGCCGGTGTGGTCGATCAGTACGGTGCGGCCGTGGCGTCCGGCCGCCTCCATGACGTGGCGGGCCAGTTCGGAGAAGTACGCGACGTCGAGTTCGGGCACGGCGAGCGTGATCATGCCTGTGCGGCCCTGGCGCAGTTGGCGGCCGGCGATGTTCACGCGGTAGCCCAGGGCGTCGATCGCCTCCTGGACGGCGGTGCGGGTCCGTTCCGAGACGTGTTCGAAGTTGTTGATCACGTTGGAGACGGTCTTGGGTGAGACGCCGGCGTACTCCGCCACGTCCTTGATCCTCGGTCTGGCCGCCACGCTGCCCTTCCTTCCGAACTCCGGTGATCATACCGATCGCAGAGAGCGCTTTCGGCTCACCGGATGCCACGGAATCTGCGCCCGACTATTTACATCGATGTAATCGGCATGGTGCCATGTGCCCGCACCCCCCGCGTCACGCACCGACCTGCACTCTCGCCTCGAGGAGCACCATGCCCGACCCGTACCTCCCGGACGAGCCACCCCGCCCCGAGTACCCCAGGCCCCAGTTCACCCGGGACGCCTGGCTGAATCTCAACGGCGAGTGGCAGTTCGAGATCGACCGGTCCGACACCGGCCTGGAACGCGGTCTCACCGACCGCGACCTGGCCGACCGCATCCTCGTCCCGTTCTGCCCGGAGTCGGAGCTGTCCGGCATCGGCGAGACGGACTTCCTGGAGGCGGTCTGGTACCGGCGCACCGTGACCGTGCCCGCCGAGTGGGCTAACGCCCGCGTCCTGCTGCACTTCGGGGCCGTCGACCACGACACCACCGTGTGGGCCAACGGCCAGGAAGTCGCCCGCCACCGCGGGGGCTTCACCCCCTTCACCGCCGATCTCGGCGACGTGGTCGCGGCCGGCGAGGAACTCACGGTCGTCGTCCGCGCCCGCGACAGCCGCCACACCGTACAGGCCCGCGGAAAGCAGGCCACCTGGTACGCCAACTCCCACTGCCACTACACCCGCACCACCGGCATCTGGCAGACCGTGTGGCTCGAACCCGTCCCGCGCACCGTCGCCCTGCGCCGCCCCCGCATCACCCCCGAACTGGCCACCGGGTCCTTCCTGGTGGAGCTGCCGCTGTCCGCGAACGTCGCCGGACACCGGGTACGTGCCACGCTCAGCGATGCCGACGGCGTCGTCGTCACCGCCGAGGGGCGCGCCGATCTCGATCTGTGCCCGCGGCTGACGCTCGCCGTACCCGAGGAGCGGCAGCGCACCTGGTCCCCGGACGACCCGCACCTGTACGACCTCGCCCTGGAAGTCCTCGGCCCGGACGGGACGCTCGTCGACGCCGTGCGGTCCTACGCGGGCCTGCGCTCGGTGTCCGTGCGCGGCAAGGAACTGCTCCTCAACGGCCGGCGGGTGTTCCAGCGGCTGGTGCTGGACCAGGGCTACTACCCCGACGGGCTGATGACCGCGCCCAGCGACGCCGCGCTGGTGCGGGACATCGAGCTGGGGATCGCAGCCGGGTTCAACGGCGCCCGGCTGCACCAGAAGGTCTTCGAGGAGCGCTTCCTCTACCACGCCGACCGGCTCGGCTACCTGGTGTGGGGCGAGTTCGGGGACTGGGGCTGCGAGACCGGCGTCCGCGACGACAACCAGCGGCCCGACGCGTCGTTCGTCACGCAGTGGCTGGAGGCCCTGGAGCGGGACCACTCCCACCCCTCCATTGTGGGCTGGTGCCCGCTGAACGAGACGTACCAGAGCCTGCACGACCGCATCACCGTGCTGGACGACGTCACCCGCGGTATGTTCCTCGCCACCAAGCAGGCCGACCCGAGCCGGCCGGTCATCGACGCCTCCGGCTACGCGCACCGGGTGCCGGAGACGGACGTCTACGACTCGCACTGCTACGAGCAGGACCCGGCGGCGTTCGCCAAGACCATGGCCGGCCTCGCCGAGGACCGACCGTACGTGAACACCGGCCCCGAGGGCCGCACCTGGTCCGTGCCCTACCGCGGACAGCCCTACTTCTGCAGCGAGTTCGGCGGGATCTGGTGGGACCCGGAGGCCGCCGCCGCGGCCGGTGACGACGCGGAGAGCTCCTGGGGGTACGGCGAACGGCCGCGCACCGAGGCTGAGTTCGTGGAGCGGTTCCGCGGCCTGACCGGTGTGCTGCTCGACGACCCCGGCATGTTCGGCTACTGCTACACCCAGCTCACCGATGTCTTCCAGGAGCGCAACGGCGTCTACCGTTTCGACCGCTCCGAGAAGGCCGACACGGCGGCTCTGCGCGAGGCCCAGCAGCGCGGCGCGGCATACGAGAAGACGCCGTAACCCCGGACCACCGCTCGCTGTGAGCGGACAGACCGCCTTCCGCTCGAAATTTACATCGATGTAAGTACGGATGTGTGGGATTGGCGGCGCGCGGACTCGCCTCCCGCGCCGCCAACCCCCGGAGAGGACTTCCATGACCGGCACACCCGCCCAGGTCGGTCGTCACGGACCGACCAGACGCCGCGTCCTGACGACAGCACTCGCCGCCGGCGCGGCCGCCCTCGGCACCGGAGCGCTCACCGGCTGCGGCTCGGCCCTCGCCGCCGACGACGGCACCACCGTGCGGCTGTGGGACCTGTTCAGCGGAGCCGACGGCGGCCTGCTCAACGACATGGTGGCCAAGGCCCGGCCCGACATGCCCGGCACCCACGTCGAACGCACCGTCCTGGAGTGGGGCACGCCCTACTACACCAAGCTCGCCATGGCCTCCGCCGGCGGCCGGGGACCCGACGTCGCCGTCTCGCACATGTCCCGGCTCGCCGGATACGCGCCCACCGGCCTGCTGGACCCCTGGGACCTGAACGTGCTGGCGGAGTACGGCATCGCCCCCGACGACTTCGCCGACGCCGTGTGGTCGCGCACCCAGTTCGACGGCAAGACCTACGCCATCCCCCTGGACACCCACCCCTTCATCGTCTTCTACCACCCCGGGCCGGCAAAGAAGGCGGGCCTGCTCACCGCCGACGGCACCCTCGACACCGACGCGTTCTCCTCCCCCGACCAGTTCCTGGCCGCGGGCAGGGAACTCGCCAAGGCATCCGGGAAGCAGGGCATCGCGTTCGGCTACGTCACCGACACCGCCCAGTGCTGGCGGCTCTTCTACGGCCTCTACCACCAGACCGGCGGCCGGTTCGACCTGCCCGAGGGCGGCCCCGCCGAGGTGGACGTCGACCGTATGGCCGAGGTCATCTCCTTCATGGCCCGGATCGTCGACGGCACCGTCAACCCCCACAGCCTCGACTACGCCTCCGCCATCGCCTCCTTCGTCAACAACCAGACGGCGATGATCCTGTCCGGGGAATGGGAACTGGGCACCTTCCGCACCACCGACAAAAGCGTCGGTGCGGCGCCCTTCCCCACCGTGTTCGGCACCCCGGCCGTCTACGCCGACTCGCACTCCTTCGTCCTGCCCCGCCGCGACCATCCCGACGACGAGCACCGGCACCGTACGCACCGCACGGTGGCCGCGCTGCTCAAGGCCGGGCAGATCTGGGCCACCGCCGGCCACATCCCCGCCTACACCCCGGTCACCGAGACCACCGCCTACGCCGCGCTCACCCCGCAGTCCCACTACGCGCAGGCCGCGGACCACGTCGTCCTCGACCCCGCGGCCTGGTTCGCCGGAGCCGGCTCGGACTTCCAGAACGCCATGTCCCAGGTCCTCCAGCAGGCGCTCCTGGGCGACATGAACCCGGACCGCGCGGCCCGCGCGATGGTACGGCGCCTCAACACCTTCCTCTCCAAGCCCAGCCCGGCCTGATCCGGCCGCGAACCACCCGCTCAGGAGGCACAACGATGTCCTCTCCCCTCGCCCCGTCCCGCACCGGGACGCCCCCGGCGCGCCGGATCCTCTCCCCCGGCCCGCTGTTCGCCCTGCCCTTCCTCGTCCTCTTCGCCCTCTTCATGGTCTGGCCCCTGGTCCAGGGACTGTGGATGAGCTTCACCGACACCTCGCTGTCGGCCCACACCCCCAGCTTCATCGGCCTCGACAACTTCTCCGAGGCCCTCCAGGACGCCGAGATGTGGCACGCCCTCGGCCACACCGTGTGGTTCACCGTCCTGTCGACCGTCCCGCTCGTCGTCGTCGCCCTCGGCATGGCGCTGCTGGTCCACACCGGACTGCCCGGCCAGTGGGTGTGGCGGCTGGCGTTCTTCGCGCCCTACCTGCTGCCCGTCGGCGTGGTCACCCTGATCTGGGCCTGGCTCTTCCAGGGCGACCTCGGCCTGTACAACCAGCTCCTCAACGCGGCCGGGCTCGACTCCGTGGCCTGGCTGAGCGACAAGTCGGTCGCGATGTGGGCGATCGTGCTCACCACCCTGTGGTGGACCGTCGGCTTCAACTTCCTTCTCTACCTCGCCGCCCTTCAGTCCGTGCCCGACCACCTCTACGAGGCGGCGGCACTCGACGGCGCCGGCGCCTGGCGACGCCTGTTCTCCATCACGCTGCCGCAGCTCAGCCGGATCACCGTCGTCGTGACCGTGCTCCAGGTCCTCGCCTCACTGAAGGTCTTCGACCAGATCTACCTGCTGACCAAGGGCGGTCCGGACAACTCCACCCGCCCGGTCATCGAGTACATGTACGACGTCGGCTTCACCGGCTACCGGCTCGGCTACGCCTCGGCGATCAGCTACGTCTTCTTCGCCCTCGTCATCCTCGCCTCCGCGGCCCAGTACGCCGCCCTCCGCCGCCGAGAGAAGTGACCATGGCCCACACCACCGAACTGCCCGCCCGCAGCCCGAAGACCGCACCCCGCTCCCCGGTCATCCAGGAAGTCGCGGCCCGCAGACACCGTGCCGAGGCCCGCCGCACCCACCTCTCCCTGGGCGAGAGCCGCACCGCCCGCACGCTCACCTTCGCGGTACTGACCCTGCTCGCGCTGCTCTGGCTGCTGCCGGCCGGCTGGGGACTGCTGACCGCGTTCAAGTCGGAGCAGGACGCCAGCGATCCCGTCCACTGGCTGTGGCCGCAGCACGGCTTCACCCTCGACGGGTTCCGCAGTGTGTGGGAGCGCGGCGACCTCCCGCTGTGGATGTTCAACAGCTTCCTCATCGCGGCCGTCGTCACCGTGATCACCGTGGCCGTGTCCGCGATGGCCGGTTACGCCTTCTCCCGCACCCGGTTCGCGGGCCGCAAAGCCCTGTTCACCCTCACCGTGGCGGCCGTCCTGGTGCCACCGCAGATGCTGATCGTGCCCTGGTTCCAGCAGATGCTGACCCTGAACCTGGTCGACACCTACGCGGCCGTGATCCTGCCGCAGACCGTGGCGCCGGTGATGGTGTTCATCCTGAAGCGGCACTTCGACTCCCTGCCAAGCGAGTTGGAGGAGGCCGCGCGCATCGACGGCGCCGGACACATCCGCATCTTCTGGTCCGTGCTCCTGCCGCTGTCCCGCCCGATGCTGTCTGCCGTCGCGATCTTCGTGTTCATCGGGGCCTGGAACAACTTCCTGTGGCCCTTCGTCTCCACCTCGGACCCCGACCTGATGACCCTGCCCGTCGGCATCACGTCGGTGAAGGACGCCTACGGCGTCCAGTACGCACAGTCGATGGCCTCGGCCATGCTGGCCGCGCTGCCGCTGGTGGTCGTCTTCCTGTTCTTCCAGCGGCACATCGTCAAGTCCGTCGCCACGACAGGACTCGGCGGCCAGTGACACCTTCCGTCGGCTGAAAGGCAACAACCACTCAGGCACCACCCCACCCCACGGAGCCGCCCATGAGCACATCCCCCCGCACGGCCCGCACCGCGGCACTGCTCGCCCTGCTGCTCGCCGTGATGTTCTCCCTCGTCTCCACGCCCACGTCGACCGCGGCGCCCCAGGCCGCGGCCGCCACCAGCACCACCTTCCGCAATCCGCTCAACACCGGGCCCGACCCGTACCTGACGTACTTCAACGGCTCCTACTACATGACCACCACGCAGGGCGGCAGCATCCGCATGTGGCGCTCGCCGTCCCTGGCCACCCTGCTCGCCTCCGACCCCGTCACCGTCTGGACCGACACCGACAACTCCCGCAACAAGAACATCTGGGCCGCGGAGTTCTACCGCTTCGACAACCGCTGGTACCTCTACTACACGGCCGACGACGGCGTGGACGACCACCACCGCGTCTACGTCCTCGAATCCGACGCCGACTCCCCCACCGGCCCCTACCACTTCAAGTCGGCGCTGATCCCGCCCAACCACACCGCCGACTTCGCGATCGACCCCAGCGTCTTCACCCACAACGGCAAGCTGTACCTCGCCTACAGCGGCATCAACGCCTACCAGCACAACGGACTCAACATCGCACCCCTGTCGAACCCGTACACCGTCTCCGGCAACGCGGTCGCGATCGACGCGGCGGGCGGCTGCGCGGAGGTGCGTGAGGGGCCGGAGTTCCTGCACCGCAACGGCCGTACCTGGATGACCTATTCGGCGTGCGACACCGGCAAGCCCGACTACCAACTGTGGATGCTGTCCCTGGCCGACGGCGCCGATCCGCTGGTGGCCGCAAACTGGCGGCAGCGCAGCGGCGCGGTGTTCGCCCGCAACGACGCGGTCGGCGTGTACGGCCCCGGCCACCACGCGTTCTTCAAGTCACCCGACGGCACCCAGGACTGGATGGTCTACCACGCCAAAACGACCTCCCAGTACACGTACACCGACCGCACCAGTCGCGCCCAGAGGATCAGTTGGAACGCCGACGGCAGCCCGAACCTCGGGACACCGCTCGCGATGGGCGCCACGCAGAACCTGCCCTCCGGCGACCCCGGTTCGGGCAACCACTGGATCAACGACGACGGTCGCTCCAGTGGTGACGGCACCCTCGCCTACTCCGGGTCGTGGAACTCCGGCACCGGATGTGCGGCGCAGTGCTTCTGGGGCGACGACCACTGGAGCGACCAGGCCGGCAACACCGCGACCTTCACCTTCACGGGCACCAGGGTCGCGCTGTTGTCGGTACGCGACACCGGCAACGGTATCGCCGCGATGAGCGTCGACGGCGGGACGGAGACCCGGGTCGACTTCTACGGCGCGATCCGCACCGGTGAGACCGTCCAGTACGTCAGCCCGAGACTGGCCCCGGGCCGCCACACCCTGCGTGTTCGTGTGACCGGCGAGCACAACGCGCAGTCCACGGGCTCCTTCGTGAGCGTGGACCGGGCCGAGGTGTACACCGGCTGACCTGGCCAGGCGGCGGTCGGTCACCCTCCGGCCGCCGTCCGGCACCGGGCCGGGCTGCCCGCCCGGTCGTTCCGTGACGGTTGGTCAACCGAGTGCTGCGTGAGGTCTGGACAGCCTCAGGAGGCCGTGCTGTCATACGGCTGTCACAGGATTTCCAACGTTGAAAAGGCTTGTGCCGGTGCGGACTCCCCCTCTCACCGGGCCATGGCCTCTTGCGCGAGGAAAGGTTCGATGACACAACACCGCACCCACTCAAGACAGGGCTTGTGGGCCCTGCTCGTCGCGGCCGCCCTGGCTCTGCCCTCACTGGGGCTGCTGCCCGTCGCCACCGCCGCGGAGCAGCCGAGCGTGACGTCGACGTCCACGGTCGCCGAAGCCGCCGTGCAGACGCACGGGCTCAAGGGCGAGTACTTCAGCATGTCGGCGCCCGGAGCCCGCGACTTCGCCAAGCTCGGCGGCACCCTCCTCGACCCCCAGATCAACTTCTCCGGACTGACCAGCACCTTCCAGGAGTTGACCGGCCAGACGGAACACACCACCGCACGGTGGACGGGACAGATAACCGCTCCCTCGACCGGCGACTACACCTTCTACGCCATCGGCGACAACGGCTTCCGGCTGTACATCGATGACAAACCCGTCATCGACCACTGGGTGGGCGACTGGGACAAAGAACAGACCAGCGCACCCGTCCAGCTGACCGCCGGCGAGCAGCACGACTTCCGCCTGGAGCTGTTCCAGGACACCGGCGGAGCCAACATGTACCTGCGCTGGTCGACACCGACGCTGCCCAGGCAGCTCGTGCCGATGTCGGCGTTCACTCCGCCCGGCGACTTCGAGGTCTACCCGGTCGAACCGACCGTCGCCACCGACGGCAAGCGGGTCCGACTGCGCTTCGACGGCAGGACAGGCGGCCTCCAGGCGGTCAAGGACCATCTGGAGATCCAGGCCGACACCACCGAGATGCCCGTCAAGTCCGTCGCGGCCTACCCCGGCGACCCCAACTCCCTTCTCGTCACGCTCTCCGAGGCGATCCAGCTGAACCAGTCGGTCAGGGTCTCCTACGACGGCCAGGGCGGCCTCACCGTCGGCGGCGAGAGCGTGCCGAAGCTGATCCGCTACGCCGAGAACGCCTCCACCCACCGGCTCACCACCCAGTGGGGCGACAAGCTCGACCCGAAGCATCCGCTGCCGGAGTACCCGCGCCCCCAGCAGTTGCGCTCGGCCTGGAAGAACCTCAACGGGCCCTGGCAGTTCAGCGCCGCCGAGGCGGGCGAGACCCCGGTCTTCGGCAAGAAGCTCGACGAGAAGATCATCGTGCCGTTCGCCGTCGAGTCGCAGCTGTCGGGACTGGAGCGGCACGAGGACCACATGTTCTACCGCAAGCTGGTCGACGTACCCAGCAGTTGGAAGGTCGGCAAGAGCGGACAGGCCAACCGGCTGAAGCTCAACTTCGGTGCCGTGGACTACCGGGCGACCGTGTACGTCAACGGCACGAAGGTCGCCGAACACACCGGCGGCTACAACGCGTTCACCGCCGACATCACCGACGCGCTCAAGGGCAGCGGCCCGCAGGAGATCGTCGTCGCGGTCACCGACACCGGCGGCGCCAACCAGCCCATGGGCAAGCAGTCCACCAACCCCGGCGGCATCTTCTACACACAGACGTCGGGCATCTGGCAGACGGTGTGGATGGAGCCCGTAGCCGCCACGTCCATCGACGACATCGTCACCACCCCTGACATCGACACCTCCACGTTGGCCGTGACGGTCGACTCCCAGAACGCCTCCCCCTCGGCGCGCGTCGAGGCGGTGGCCCGGGACGTAAAGGGCAAGGTCGTCGGCAGGGTCAGCGGCCCGGCCGGCAAGCAGCTGACGCTGCCCGTCGCCAAGCAGCACCTGTGGAGCCCGGACGACCCCTACCTCTACGACCTCGACGTCAAGCTCACCGACGGCCGCGCCACCGACAAGGTCACCAGCTACTTCGGTATGCGCGAGATCGGGGTGAAGAAGGTCGGCGGTTTCAACAAGCTCGTCCTCAACGGCAAGCCGATCTTCTCCCTCGCCACGCTCGACCAGGGCTTCTGGCCCGACGGTCTGTACACCGCGCCCAGCGACGAGGCCCTCGCCTTCGACCTCAAGGCGCACAAGCAGCTCGGCTTCAACGCCGTCCGCAAGCACATCAAGGTCGAACCGGCCCGCTGGTTCTACCACGCGGACAAACTCGGCCTGCTGGTCTGGCAGGACTTCGTCTCCGGGAACATCAACGACGAGAGCGGCCAGAAGGCCTTCGTCGAGCAGGGCCGGGAGACCATGCGCCAGCACCACAACGCGCCCTCGGTCATCGGCTGGATCGTCTTCAACGAGGGCTGGGGCGAGTGGAGCCGCGAGGAGACCGGCCGGATCACCGAGGCCGTGCAGGCCGCCGACCCGTCCCGTGTCGTCAACGCCCACAGCGGTGTCAACTGCTGCAACTCCAAGGGGGATTCAGGCAAGGGCGACATCATCGACCACCACGACTACAACAACACCGACCCCGCCTTCCCGGACGACACCCGGGCGGCGATGGACGGCGAACACGGCGGGTTCGTGCTGCGCACCCCGGGCCACATGTGGCCGGGCGCCCCGACCGTGATCTACAGCGGCGTCAACTCCAAGGAGGAGCTGACCCGCAAGTACGTGGCGAACACCGAGCAGTTCTATCTCGCGCAGGCCGGCGCGGAACTGTCCGGCTCGGTCTACACCCAGATCACCGACCTGGAGAACGAGCTCAACGGCCTCTACACCTACGACCGTCGGGAGATCAAGGTCGACGCGGCCCAGGTGCGGGCGGTCAACCGCAAGGTGATCGCCGCGGGCGCCGCGGCCGGCTCGCACAAGCCACTGACCGGCGGCCGGTGGAACCTGGACGAGAACACCGGCACGACCGCCGCGGGACAGGGGCCTGACACCTAGCCCCTGACCCTGCGCGAGGGCGCGTCCTGGACCCCCGGGGTCAGCGGCAGCGCCCTCAAGTTCGACGGCCAGAAGCAGTACGCCCAGACCGCGGGCCCCGTCCTCGACACCTCAGGCAGCTACTCGGTGGCCGCCTGGGTCCGTCTCGACCAGCTCCCCGGCAACTACGCCACCGCGGTCAGCCAGGACTCCCGTGCCACGGGCATCGGACGATCTCACGGCGGGTCTCGCCCCTCCTGGGTGCGGCGTTCGTAGTACGCCCGGGTGCGCGGGTCGTGGCGCAGGCGGGTGAACACGATGCGGTGCAGGACAGCGTTCGCCTGACGGTCGCCGCCGTAATTGAGCCGACGCGTGCGCCGCCGGCCAGAGGAGTACTCGATGGGGCGGACTCCGCAAAGGACAGCAAGGACGCCTCAGTGTTCAGTCGCTCGGGATTGTCCCCCACGGTGATCAGGAGAGTGGCGGCACTCTCCGGGCCGAAGCCCACCGGTACGAGCAGTTGCGGCGCGTGGCGTTCGACGATCCGGGTCAGGCGTTGGTTCAGCTCGTTGATCTGTCCGCTGAGCTGTTCGATGGGTTTGGCGAGCATGCTTAACCACCGCGTCCTCGTCTCCCCCGCCATCGGGTGGGCTGAGCGTCGCGCAGGTGCGGAACAGCTCGGCATTGCCCAAGCTCGACAACCGTTCCCGCAGGGCGGGGTCGGCGATCACTAGGATGGCCTTGAGCAGCCGGCATGCAGCGGGCCAGGGCCGCCCCGATGGAGCTGGCTTCCGACTCGATGGCTCATCGCGTACTCGGCACCAACCGCACGGACGGTCAGAACAGTGACGGCGCTTGGTCGGGTACGCCCCTGTCGAGACAGCCCCCTCGGCATCAGCAGCGGACCATCACCGGCCAGCGGTCGGCGAGCGGCAGTACGTCGGCGGCGGTTCGTATCGAGCGCTCAGGTCTCGCGGGCAGTGGATCATCCTGCCACGCTCTCCGGGTACCGTCAGGGTATGAGTCATCCGCACCCCGAGCTGAAAGCCGCCCCGCCTCTTGCCGAAGGAGGGCTCCGGGTCATCGCCCTGGGCGGCCTCGGCGAGATCGGCCGCAACATGACCGTCTTCGAGCACGCGGGCAAGCTGCTCATCGTCGACTGCGGCGTCCTGTTCCCCGAGGAGACCCAACCCGGCGTGGACGTGATCCTGCCGGACTTCACCTCGATCCGGGACCGCCTGGACGACGTCGTGGCCGTGGTGCTCACCCACGGCCACGAGGACCACATCGGCGGCGTGCCGTACCTGCTGCGCGAGCGGCGCGACATTCCCGTCGTCGGTTCCAAGCTCACGCTGGCGTTCCTGGAGGCCAAGCTCAAGGAACACGGCATCCGGCCGCGCACGGTGCGGGTGCGGGAGGGTGACCGGCGCGGCTTCGGTCCCTTCGACCTCGAGTTCGTGGCGGTCAACCACTCCATCCCGGACAGCCTCGCGGTCGCGATCCGCACCAGCGCCGGACTGGTGCTGCACACCGGCGACTTCAAGATGGACCAGTTCCCCCTCGACGACCGCATCACCGATCTGCGCGCCTTCGCCCGCCTCGGTGAGGAAGGCGTCGACCTGTTCCTCACCGACTCAACCAACGCCGAAGTGCCCGGCTTCACCACCTCCGAGCGGGAGCTGAACCCGGCGATCGAGCAGGTCATGCGCACCGCTCCGCGCCGGGTCATCGTCTCCAGCTTCGCCAGTCATGTACACCGCATCCAGCAGGTTCTGGACGCCGCCCACCAGCACGGCCGCAAGGTCGCCTTCGTCGGCCGGTCGATGGTCCGCAACATGGGCATCGCCCGTGACCTGGGCTATCTGAAGGTCCCCTCCGGTCTGGTCGTGAGCACGAAGGAGCTGGAGAAGCTCCCGGACCACAAGGTCACTCTGGTGTGCACCGGCTCGCAGGGCGAACCGATGGCCGCGCTGTCACGGATGGCCAACCGCGACCACGTGATCCGCATCGGCAAGGGCGACACCGTCCTGCTCGCCAGCTCCCTCATCCCCGGCAACGAGAACGCCATCTACCGGGTGATCAACGGCCTGACCCGGTGGGGCGCCCACGTGGTCCACAAGGGCAACGCCAAGGTGCACGTCTCCGGGCATGCCAGCGCCGGCGAACTCGTCTACTGCTACAACATCGTCAAGCCCCGCAACGTCATGCCCGTGCACGGCGAATGGCGCCACCTGCGGGCCAACGGCGACCTCGCCATCCGTACCGGTGTCGACCCCGAGCGGGTCGTCATCGCCGAGGACGGCGTCGTCGTCGACCTCGTCGACGGGCGCGCGTCCATCACCGGCAAGGTCCCCGCCGGCAACGTCTACGTGGACGGCATGGAAGTCGGCGGCGCCACCGAGGCGTCCCTCAAGGACCGCCTCACCCTCGCGGAGGAAGGCGTCGTCACGGTGGTGGCGATCGTCGATGCCGACACCGGCGCCCTCGCGGAGGCCCCCGACTTCCTGGCCCGCGGCTTCGTCCACGACGACACCACATTCGAGCCGGTCATCCCCGTCATCGAGAAGACCCTGGCCACTGCGGCCGAGGAAGGCGTCGGGGACGCCCGCCAACTCGAACAACTGGTCGCCCGCGCCGTGGCGAACTGGGCGTTCCGCACCCACCGTCGCAAGCCCCTCATCATCCCCGTCATCATCGACGCCTGAACCACAGCCCGGCAGCACGGTCCCGTTCCGGCGGCGGCGCCGCCGGTATCGAGGTCGGGCACGGGGCCGGCGGCCACCCCAGCAGGTCGGGGTGGCATCGCATCCCACATGAGGAGTCATCGAGAACATCTCGCCGGTGGCGGAACGCATGAGTGCGTGAGCGGGCCCGCCGCGTTGTCGTGGTCATCCGGGGAGGTAGCGGCGGATGGTAGTGCCGGCGGGGCCGGTGTGGACAGGACGAGGTCCGCAAGTGGGTGGACGAGTGGAAGCCCCCGGCCGCCGGGCTGCGTGGGATGGGACGGGCGACCGGCCAGGGGATCGTTCAGTTGTCCGCTGTCGTGGCTCACGCAGACGATCCGGTCGCTCTCGGCCCCGATCCACGGCGTGTCCGAGCCGGCGCCGTGGACGACGCTGTTGGTGGACAGCTCCGCCACCGCGCTCAGGAGTCGAGGCCGAGTTCGGCCCAGACCGTTTTGCCGGGGTGACCGGGGGTGACGCCCCAGCGTCGGGCGAGTCGGTCTAGGAGTTGGATGCCAAAGCCACCGGGCTCGGTGTTCGCGGTGGCGCGTTTGCGGGGCCAGCGGTCGCTGGAATCGCTTACGGCTATGTGCAGCCACCGCCCGTTCCAGATGAGCTGGATCAGGGGCGGGCCGGAGCCGTGGCGGATGGCGTTGGTGATCAGTTCCGAGACGAGCAGTTCGGCGGTCTGGATCATCCGCTGCCGGCGCAGCGGGCCACCGAAACCGTCCAGGCAGTCGCGGACCCAGTGCCGGGCGGCCGTGATGCTCGCCGTGACTGCGGGGAAACGCGTCTCGCAGGATGGGGTGGTCGATTCGCCGTTCACGAGGTTCCTCCAGCGTGGGTGGCTCTGGGCCACCGCCGACCGGTGCTCTGCGCAGCCGATGGGAGCCGATGGCGTCCCATGAAGTGGTGTAGCCGGGCCCGGTCCCGGAACGCGCGGGTGTCTGCCCGGGGCGTGCATCCGTTGACCGTGCATGCTCCCTGAACAAGGGCAGGCCATCGCGCAAGTCTCCCTGGTGAACGGGCAGTTCAACCGGAGGAGCACGCGATGGCCTTGTCCCAGTCTGAGCTGATGCGGCTGCTGGAGTCACTACGTCGGGCAGAGGGAGTTGAAGCAATCAGGGTGGTGTGCGAGCGCATCCTGCAGGAGCTCATCGAGGCCGAGGCCACCGACGCGATCGGTGCCGCCCCTCACGAGCACACCGACAAGCGCACGACCTGGCGCAACGGACACCGCGACCGCCTGCTGACCACCCAGGCCGGCGACCTCGATCTGAAGATCCCGAAGGTGCGGACCGGCTCGTTCTTCCCGTCGCTGCTGGAACGCAGGCGGCGCATCGACCGGGCGCTGTTCGCCGTGGTGATGGAGGCATACGTGCACGGGGTCTCCACCCGCAGCGTGGATGACCTGGTCAAAGCACTCGGTGCGGACAGCGGGATCTCCAAGTCCGAGGTCTCGCGGATCTGCGGTGAGCTGGATGAGGAGCTGACCGCGTTCAAGGAACGGCCGCTGGATCACACCGTCTTCCCCTACGTCTTCCTGGACGCGACCTATTGCAAGGCCAGGGTGAATCACCGGATCGCCTCGCAGGCCGTGGTCATCGCCACCGGGATCTCGGCCACCGGGCACCGAGAGATCCTCGGTGTGATGGTCGGCGACAGCGAGTCGAAGCCGTTCTGGACGAAGTTCCTGCGCTCGCTTCGGGCCCGCGGCCTGGAGAACGTCCAGCTGGTCATCTCCGACAGCCACAGCGGCCTGGTGGCCGCGATCCGCACCGTCTTCCTCGGCGCGGCCTGGCAACGCTGCCGCGTCCACTTCGTCCGCGACGTCTTCGCCGTGATCGAAAAGGGTTCCGGGGAGATGGTCGCGGCCACCATCCGCACTATCTTCGCGCAGACCACAGCCTCGGCCGTCCGCACCCAGCTGGACGTGGTCGCTGACATGCTCGGACGACAGTTCCCGCAGGTCAAGAAGATGCTGCTGGATGCCGCACCGGACATCACGGCGTTCGCGGACTTCCCGCCGGCGCACTGGAAGAAGATCTGGTCGACCAACCCGCTGGAGCGGCTGAACCGGGAGATCAAACGGCGGGCCGACGTCGTCCAGGTCTTTCCCAACCCCGCCGCCCTGGACCGGCTCGCCGCGGCAGTCCTGGCCGAACTCCACGATGAATGGCAGGTCTTCGACCGCCGCTACCTCTCCGAAGCCTCCATGGCCGAACTCTTCACCACCCAGCCCACCTCACCCGAGCCGCAGATCACCCCGCAACCGGAATCGAAACAGCTGCCGTGACTACACCACCCCGCGGGACGTGACCTGGGAGCCGTCTGCCGGGTTACCCATGCCTGCCCGGTGAACCATCTGTGTCTGCCGGGTGACCGGCACATCCTGCGAACGTCCTCCGCCGGCAATTCGACGGTGTCGGCGCATGCTGGGTGAGTGCGCTGTAGCCCCCTCGACGCCTTCGGTACCGGATGGACGAAGACACGGCCGTTTTGGCCGTTCCGGCACCTCGTCCCGATGGCGAAGCACAGCTGTGAGCGAGATGCCCGCCGACACCAGGCGCACTCCCTCTGGGCATCACCGTGCTCCTGACCGTCTGGCACCATGCCGGCAGGACGGCGGGCTGCGCCGTCTAAACGGATTGCCGCCTTGTGTCAGATCCGCGATTCCGTGAGCACGGTGGCTGAGGCGGCGTACGGCATCGGTGCAGCCAGAGCATTGACGCCTTCTGCCACCGCGGTGCCCTGTTCGCCGAGAGCACGGTTCGAACCGGCGCACACGCAGTGAAGGCCCGGCGGATGCCGGGCCTTCACGTTTGAGTAGCGGGGACAGGATTTGAACCTGCGACCTCTGGGTTATGAGCCCAGCGAGCTACCGAGCTGCTCCACCCCGCGTCGGTACGGTGAACTGTACGGCACCGATCGGAATCGACCCAATCGACTTTCGCATGCGCACGGAGCGGGCCCGCCTACTAGACCTCGTGACAGCCGAACCAGCGGGGTGAGGGGTCGGGCCGCCGCAGGGCGTAGACGACCGCGCCCCCACTGTTTAGGGACCGCCGACAACGATCAGGACGACTACGGCTGCTCCGCCGGTGTGCAGGAAGTCGGGAAGTTGACACGCTCGTCGCTCTGAAGGGCGAGGTGCAAGTCAAACGCCCACACACCGGGTCACCGCAGGAAATGATCACGCCACACACGAGACCGTGCGTGCGGTGCCCGCCGACGCTGACGGGCACGCTCGTCTCATGCTGCTGCCGTCGGGTTCGCTGATTTGGCGGCGCGGCGATATTCGGCGTTGATGCGCTGGGCTTCCTCGAGTTGGTCTTCGAGGATGACGATCCGGCAGGCGGCCTCGATGGGAGTCCCCTGGTCGACGAGTTCCCGGGCCCGGGCGGCCATGCGCAACTGGTAGCGGGAGTAGCGGCGGTGGCCACCTGCGGAGCGGAGCGGGGTGATGAGGTGGGCTTCGCCGATGGCGCGGAGGAAGCCTTGTGTGGTGCCGAGCATCTCTGCGGCCCGGCCCATGGTGTAGGCGGGGTAATCGTCGTCGTCGAGACGGCTGAAGGTGTCGTCTGCTGTCATTGCACCTCTCTGCGGAACGCGCGGAGGGGCCCTGGCGCCGTACTGGCACCAGGGCCCCGAAGGAACTACTACACCATCTGCCGGCCCTGATACTGCACCGGCCCTCTGTTTCCGCGGACCCGACCGAGACGCTGTCGGGGGCGCGTGGATCGCGGTTGCTTGACCGGAGACCACCTCACTATCGATGTCCTGCGGTACCCGGGTCCAAGATTTCCACCCGGGCGATCCTGATGGCGCTTGGCTCCTCCGTTCTTCCCTCTTGATCAACTACTCGGAAAATGCGAATTGCTGGTACCGCAAACTGCTGGTGGCCTCGAACAGCGCCACCGAGGTACTGCTCACTGACTTCACTGCTGGTACTGCGAACTTGCACTTACGGGTACTGCCAGTGCGGGTACTGCTGATGGCGGCCCCTGATCACTGCGGGCCACCCGGTCCGGTCGTCAGTCCCGTCGCCGTCCTGCAACCGCTCTGGCTTCGGAACTCCACCACCGCACCGTCCTACGAACTGCAACTGCTGCACTACTGCCCGGCAGTTCATGTCTGCCGGGCCTCGCTCGATCTCGGCTACGGGAGAAACTTAACCACACTGCAGCCCAATGTCTACTCTGGCCAACATAGATTTTCGCGTGCTGGAAGACGAGGTAGTCCGCCTCGACCGGTCCATGGATGGTTCAGGCAGCTCCGAGGCTCAGTCCGGTGCTCACAGTGACCCCCCGCCGCGCAGCACGTCGGGCTGAGCGTCGCGTCGCCGACTGCGCCGCGGCTACCCTCGGCGGGCACCGGCCGGCACTGCGTCTGCGAAGAACACCACCGACCGGGACAGACGCTTCCAGCCGTGGCGCCCGGCACGTCGGCCGTTGACGGGCGCGGCACGAGGTCTGCGCCGCCCTCGACGATCCCGGGATGATCGAGCAGCTCGTGGAAGTCCGCACTCGGGTACCGCGATCCACGGGCCGACGCTCCTGCTGCCGCCTCAGCGCCCTGACGAGGATCTGCTTCCTCGTCCGCGGCCGCTCTCTCGCGCTCGCCCAGCCGGCGGCATCGTCGCGGATGGGCCGGTTGTTCGAACCGGCACGACCCCCGACCCGAGCGGACCGTGGGCTACCAGAGACACGGGCTTACGGCGGGAGGTGCCGTCATGCGTCGACTGTGGTCCTCACCCCCCTTCGGGCAAGCGCTGGGGCTCTGCGGGGTCGGCGGGTGAGAGGCGGGCGCGGGGGGGGGGCGGGGAGGCACGGGCCTTCCTCGAAGGTTTATCGCGGTCGGCCGCGGCCGGCGGACACCATTGTCCTGGTCGTGTCCGAGCGCGTCACCATGCCCTGTGCCACGGCGGGGGCCGCTGCACACTGGAAGTGACTGCGCACCCCGACGCCATCGAGGTGGCCGTAGACGAGGGCGGTCGGCATGCGCCACACATGCGCACCCTTGACCTGAACACCGGCGCCCGGGGCTTCGGCTGCCCCATGGACAACCGCCTCGTCCGCACCACGGCGGCCCCCCACCGGGCCTCCGGCGGCAAAGACCTTGCGCGCCTGCCTTGCCTGGTGGCGTCACCGCTCAACCAGCCGGATGGCCGGTGAATACAATCTGCCTCGTGTCGAAGCCTGACGAACTGCTGGTTGACCTCGCCACCCTGGTGGAGTCCGGCCAAAGCAATCAGATGTCCCTGACCGTGGTCACCGGTGGCGCTGTCATCACCGGTCGGCTGGCTCCCGAAGCAGTGTGGCGACAGAGGGTCTCGGAGGTACTGACGGATTCCGCCCACGTGGGCGAGTTCGCCACTGCCTTCAACACCCCCGCAACAAACGGGCCGCCTACACATCTGCACTTCCACGTCGCCCGGATCCTGCAGGGCGCCATGGGAATCCCCGAGACAGGCGGAATGTACCGCGTTGCGATCGAGGACGTCAGCGCCTGGACCGTAGGCGACTTCAGCTATTCCGACCACTGAGAAGCGGCGACGGGAACCCGCCGCCAGCAGTGTGGGCCCGACCGGCGTACCGGTCGGGCCCACACTGCTGATCAGCTGTCGGCTTATGCCTGTCTCCCCGATCAGACCGTCACGGGGACGCCCAGCGGCGCGGCCTTGGGGAGGGCACGGCAGGTGAAGCCGAGCTGGGCCATGGCCCGCAGGACCTCGGCGGCGCTGAAGTCACGGCGATCCTGGCGGGTGATGACTTGGCCGACTTGCTTCACGGGGTAGTGGCGACGGCCGATGATCACCGATTCTCCGGTGACCGGTTCGGGCTTGATGCCCTTCATCGATTCCAGCACTCCGTCCTTGGTGAGCTCGAAGGGGAAGCGGGCGATGACGCAGCGCATGTGGCCTCACAGGGAGAAGGGAAGAACGGTCCGACCAGGGGTGAGGCGTATCAGCGGGAGAAGGCGAGGATGCCCGGGGCGCTGCCTTGCTCGTCTACGACTCGCAGGGCACCGAGCCGTCGCGAGCGCATCGCGTGCTCGGCTTCGCCCATCGTGGTCACTCGGGAGGCGAACGATCCGTGGTCGCCGAGGATGTCGCGCAGGCGGACGCGGTCCGCTTGAGCGCCGCTGTCGCGGACGGCGGTGAGGTCGGTTCGGGTCACCAGGCCGATGCGCTGGTCGTCCTGGTCGCAGACGACCAGTCGGCCCGTGCGTGCGGCGGCCATGACGGCCAGCGCCACCTCGACGCTCATGTCGTCACAGACCTGCGGCCCTGCCGCGTCCATGACCTCCTGCGCCGTCCTGTGCGTCGAGTCGGCGTCCGCCGGGCGGGGCTGCGTCTGAACCAGCGTCAAAAGGTGCCTCCTGTGGAGAGATGGGTCAGCTTCACGGTCACGAAGGTTTTAGGCCACCGCGTCGATGACTGGCTGGCGTACGGAGATGCGCGGGGTAGCCGCCGAGGAGCGGCGGCGCCGACCTCGGGAGGAGGCGCTGCGCTTGGGGCGTTCGACCGCCGGTGCTGTGATGACGACCGGGATGCCCGAGGGGGCCTGGGCGCCGGTGATCCGCCTCAGGGCCTCGTCGCCCGAGCGGATCTGGGTGGTCTGCGGCCGGATTCCCGCGTCCGCCATGAGGCGGACCATGCCTCGGCGCTGGTTCGGTGTGACGAGGGTGACGACGCTGCCGGACTCGCCGGCGCGGGCGGTACGGCCGCCGCGATGGAGGTAGTCCTTGTGGTCGGTCGGCGGATCGACGTTGACGACCAGGTCGAGGTTGTCGACGTGGATGCCGCGCGCCGCGACATTGGTTGCCACCAGCACGGTGACGTGCCCCGTCTTGAACTGCGCCAGTGTGCGGGTCCGCTGGGGCTGCGACTTGCCGCCGTGCAGCGCGGCAGCCCGCACCCCGCTGTTGAGCAGGTCCTGGGTCAGCCGGTCGACGGCGTGCTTGGTGTCCAGGAACATGATCACGCGGCCGTCGCGGGCGGCGATCTCGGTCGTGGCGGCGTACTTGTCGGCGCCGTGGACGTGCAGGACGTGGTGCTCCATCGTCGTGACCGCACCGGCCGACGGGTCGACGGAGTGCACGACGGGGTCAGTCAGGTAGCGGCGCACCAGAAGGTCGACGTTGCGGTCCAGGGTGGCGGAGAACAGCATCCGCTGCCCCTCCGGACGCACCTGGTCGAGCAGCGCGGTGACCTGGGGCATGAAGCCCATGTCGGCCATCTGGTCAGCCTCGTCCAGCACGGTGATGCCCACGTGGTTCAGCCGGCAGTCGCCACGGTCGATGAGGTCCTTGAGCCGCCCTGGCGTCGCGACGACGACCTCGGCCCCGCCGCGCAGCGCACCGGCCTGCCTACCGATCGACATCCCGCCCACCATCGTGGCCAGCCGCAGCCGCACGGAGCGGGCGTACGGGGTCAGCGCATCGGTCACCTGCTGTGCCAGCTCGCGCGTGGGCACGAGGATCAGCCCCAGCGGCTGGCGGGGTTCAGCGCGCTGTCCAGCGGTGCGGGCGAGCAGGGCGAGGCCGAAGGCCAGGGTCTTGCCGGAACCGGTGCGTCCGCGGCCCAGTACGTCACGGCCCGCCAGGGAGTTCGGCAGCGTCGCTCCCTGGATCGGGAACGGTGCGGTCACACGCTGCCTGCCGAGTTCGGCCAGCAGCTGCTCGGGCATGTCGAGATCGGCGAAGCGCTCAACAGCGGGCAGTGCGGGGGTGATCGTCTTCGGCAGCGCGAACTCACCTTGCACGGCGCCGGGCCGACGGCCGTGACCGCCGGAGCGGGCGGGGGCTCCGGTACGACGGAGTGCCTGCGAGCCGTAGCCGCTGCCGCCCCTTCCAGCGTCGGCGCGGCCGCCGCGGGAGCGGGCGGGGCGGTCGTTCGTGTACGTGCGGTTCATGCGGAACCTTCCTCGATGCGGCACATATCAAGGAATTCCCGCTGCGATGAATGGCACGGAGAATTACAAATATGGACCGGTGGCAAAAGAAAGCAGATCTGGCCGGCGGAAACATCCGTGGGCGCAGGTGCTGAATAATCCTGAAGGAGGAACCGCTCGCAGTGGTCCTGCGGATTCCTCCGCGGCGTCCCGCGGGTAAAAACCGCTGCGGGATACGCATGCAGCTGGGGCCCGCACCCCGAAGGATGCGGGCCCCAGCTACGGATTGCGCGTGAGCGTCAGGCCGGAACGATGTTCTCGGCCGTCGGGCCCTTCTGACCCTGCGCGATGTCGAAGGTCACCTTCTGCCCCTCGAGCAGCTCACGAAAGCCCTGCGCGGCAATGTTCGAGTAGTGGGCGAACACGTCAGCGCCGCCACCGTCCTGCTCGATGAAGCCGAAGCCCTTTTCCGCGTTGAACCACTTCACGGTACCAGCAGCCATGTCATATCTCCTTTGGGGCAGTGCATCGGCATCCGCACTGTGCGGACGCCGAGTCGCCGCGATGATCACCCCGCCCGGAAATGACCGGAAATATAAAAGTGCCCTCCAACCGGCAGAAGCCTGCTGGGGCACTTGAAGTTTCGGGAACCACAACTGCAACTGAGATAGACAGTAGCACGCCGGAACGGCCCGTGTACGTTGGATAATTCCACTCTGCTCTTCGCGACAAAAACTCCCGCTGCACGGCCCCCAAAAATCTGATCCCTCGGGAACAGATATCAACATCTCAGGAAGAGTTGCCGACGGCGTGCTGCGCGACGGTCGGGGGAAAAGCCGCCGCCCAGGAAACGCGTCTGCGAGCCTGTGGGATGACCACGCCGCAGCGGCTGCCGTTCTCGGTCCAGCGCGTGCTGGCGACCGTCGACGGAAGCGCCCGCACACATCGCATCAGCCAACCGGGCCAACGATGGGTCAGCTGCGCCACCAGGAACAGACCGCAGCGGCCTTCGTCCGTGGGTGTCGGTGACTAGCTTCCTCACCCGTGTCCAGGCGGAGTACAACCTGCCGGCGTCCGCCCGCGCAATGGACCTGATCCAACTGGTGGTCGGCGAGCTGGTCACCAACGCCCGCAAGTACCCCCCTGGCCCCGTGCTGATGGAATTGCGCATGATTGGCGCGTCGTGGAAGTGGTCGTGTGGGACAGCGATCCCGTCCTGCCAGTGACGCGAGCCGCCGCTGCGGGCAGAGTCGGGCAGCACGGGCTGGGGATCGTCATGGCCGTCGCCCAGGGCTTCGAGGCCCAGCCGGAGCCAGCCGGCAAACGCATCACCGCCCGCATCGCTCTGCCCGACCACCCTGGCGGGGACATCATTGGACAGCGAATTCGGCCGGGAGCGGTCGGGGGGGACGCCGTGCCACCGCTGCGGATGATGCGCCCGGAGGGGCCTGCGCAGGGAAAAACCCTCACGCGCCCCCGAAGGCGGCTCCTCCTGGCAGGAGGAGCCGCCTTCGCCAAGGCGCTGAGCTCCGAGGAGGTGAGCGGCCTCTACAGCGACGAGAAGCCCTGATCCCCCCTCCCTCGCATGGGCCGGCCCCGGCCACGGGAGTCCAACTCCCGTGGCCGGGGCCGCTGCACGACTTCAGACGACGCTCAGGGCGCCCAGGGCGCCTCCACCGACCAGGTCGTGTCCTCCGTGAACAGGGAGGGGCTGTCGTAGGTGTGGGTTCCACCCGGGGTGGCGAGCCAGAGTTCGGCGTTGTAGTGGCGCAGGTACTGCTCGGGGAAGTTGTAGGCGGACAGGCGGACGCCTCCGTTCGCGCCGGGGACCGGGCAGAAGGTGGCGTCGGCGCGGAACACGTCGGTCGTGCCGGACTCCTTGTAGACGCGGTAGTCGCGGTGGCGCAGGTACTCGCCGGGGTAGTTGCGGGACTCGAAGCTGTAGCAGGTGTTGTTCGCCAGGCCGGGGACGATCTTCCAGGTGGCGTCGTTCTTGAGCAGTGCGTCGCTGCCGCTGCCCACGACCGCGGTGAAGGCGGCGCCGTCCTGGTGACGGAGATAGCGGTCGGTGTAGCCGGGGGTGGTCACGCGCAGGGACTTGTACTGGCCGGTGGGCAGGGTGGTCGGGGTGGTGGTGCCCTGGGAGGCGTCGATCAGCGCCCGGTTCGCGGCCCGCACCCTCGCCTCGTCGACCTTGACGACCTGGCGGTCGTAGGTGAGCAGGCCGTTGGCCTCGTTCTCCACGTCGGTGATCTCGGTGTAGACGGATGCGGACAGCCCGCGGGGCATGCGGACCTGGCGGATGGCGTCGATCAGGCCCACGAAGCGGTTGTTCAGGTTGGTCTGGCTGGGCTGGTCCTCGTAGCTGAAGCCGCCGCCCGGGTACCACTCGTGGCCGGAGACCTTGTAGCCCAGTCCGCCGAACTCGCCGAGCACGGCGGCTCTGGTGGTGCTGGGCACGGTGGTGCCGGGCCCGACGTAGACGTGGTGGTCGAGGAGGTCGCCGTTGCCGCCGTCGACGGCTCCGCAGCAGTTGACGCCGCTCATGTTGTCGACGAGGCGTGAAGGGTCGTACGCCTTCACCTCGTTGGCGATGCGGGCCTGGTCGTACTGGCCCCAACCCTCGTTCTGGTTGACCCAGACGACGAGCGAGGGTGAGCTGCGGTGCTGGTCGATGATGCGGTCGTACTCGGCCTCCCATTGGGTGCGGGCGGCGCTGTCGGGGGTGCGGGTGTCCATGGCGGGCATGTCCTGCCACACCAGCAGGCCGAGCCGGTCGGCCCAGTAGAACCAGCGTTGGGGCTCCACCTTGATGTGCTTGCGGACCATGTTGAAGCCCAGGTCCTTGTGCTTTTGCAGGTCGTGGCGGAGTGCGGCGTCGGTGGGCGCGGTGTAGATGCCGTCGGGCCAGTAGCCCTGGTCCAAAGTGCCGGTCTGGAAGACGAACTTGCCGTTGAGGACCGGACGCAGATGGCCGCCGACGCTCGCGAGGCCGATGGTGCGCATGCCGGTGTAGCTGCCGACCGAGTCGACGACGGTGGAGCCGGAGAGCAGGTCGGCCTTGACGTCGTACAGGAACGGGTCGTCCGGGGTCCACAGGTGGGGGCTCGGGACGGGGACGGTGAACTCGCTGCCGACCGCGCCGGTGGCCGTGCCGATGGTGGTGCCGCCGGTGGTCACGGTGACGCGGGCCTGGTGGCCGTTGATGCCGGTGCCGCGGACGGTGACCTTCAGTCTGCTGTTGGCAGGGTCCGGGACCAGGTCGAGGCGGGTGACGGCGGCGGAGGCGGTGGGCTCCAGCCACACCGTCTGCCAGATGCCGGAGGCGGCGGTGTAGAAGATGCCTCCGCCGGAGTGCGGGGCGACGTCACGGATGCGCTGTTTGCCGATGGCCTGGTTGCCGGTCTCGGTGGGGTCCCAGACCGAGACGACGACGGTGTTGGTGCCGCCGTTGAGCAGGCTTGTGATGTCGAACGAGAAGGCGTCGTACCCGCCGTTGTGCACCGCGCCCGCCTGGATGCCGTTGACCCACACGGTGGTCCGCCAGTCGCTGGCACCGAAGTTGAGCTGCACGCGGCGGCCGTTCCAGCCGGCGGGGACGGTGAAGGTGCGCTTGTACCAGAGCTTGTCGTTCTGCGTGATCTTGCGCTGGATTCCGGAGAGGGCGGACTCGGCGACGAAGGGGACACGGATCTGTTCGGTGAACGTGGCGGGCCGGCCGGCGTCGGCGGAGGTGACCGCGAAGTCCCAGATGCCGTTGAGATTGGCCCAGTCGGGGCGGGTCAGCTGGGGCCGTGGGTATTCGGGCAGGGGGGTGTCGGTGGGGACCTGGTTGGTCCACGGGGTGGTCATCGGCGACGGCTTGGGCGTCCATGCCTGCGCGGCGGCGGTCGCGGTCCCGGTGGCCGTCAGTGCCAGCGCGGCGAACGTCGCGAGCGTGGCCAGCACGGTGGTCGCCCACCGCAGGCGGTGTCTCAGCAGCCGGGCCAACTGCCCCTGTCGTACGGGTACTCGACGCATCGTGACTCCTTGTGTGGTGGGGGCGGGGAGACGTGCGCGTGCGAAAGGCGGCCGGGGCGTGGGCGTCCGGCCGCCTGGAACCGGAGGCGGCGGCAGGCTTGTCGGGCCGTGCCGCCGTCCGGGGTCTGTCACATCAGTTGCCGTCTGCGGCCCAGCCAGGTCTGGGCGATGACGACGACGGCCAGGAAGGCGCCGCTGACGACCTGTTGGTAGGAGGAGTCCAGGGAGCCGATCTGGTTGATGACGTTCTGGATGACCTTCAGCAGCAGCACCCCCACCAGCGAGCCGCTGACGTAGCCGAGGCCGCCGGTGAGCAGGGTGCCGCCGATGACGACGGCGGAGATGGCCTCCAGCTCCATGCCGGAGCCGAGGATGGTGACCCCGGAGGCCAGCCAGGCGGCGTTCAACGCACCCGCCAGGCCCGCGAGGAGCCCGGACAGGGTGTAGACGAGGATCTTGGTGCGGGCCACCGGGGCGCCCATGAGGGCTGCCGCGTCCTCGTTGCCGCCGACGGCGTACACGTGCTGTCCGAAGCGGGTGCGGCGCAAGGCGACGGCACCGGCGACGAACAGCGCGAGGGTGATCCAGACGGGGTTGCCGAGGCCGAGGGTCTTGCCCTGGCCGAGTTCGGCGAGCACCGAGCCCTTGCCGATGAGGTAGGTGTCGGCGCCCTCGTCGGTCAGTGCCAGCATCAGCCCGCGGGCGCCCAGCATGGCGGCGAGGGTGACGATGAAGGGCGCCAGTCGGGACCGGGCGACGAGCAGGCCGTTGACGGCGCCGATGAGGCCGCAGACCGCGAGCGGGAGCAGCAGCGCCACCAGGGTGCCGTGGCGGGAGCCCCAGGCGGCCAGAACGCCGCCGAGGGCGAAGAGGGAGCCCACGGAGAGGTCGATGCCGCCGGTGATGATGACGAAGGTCATGCCGAGGGCGACGATCGCGAGGAAGGCCGAACTGGTCGCCATGTTGCCGAGGTTGTCGCCGGTGGCGAAGGTGTCGAAGGAGAACGACGCCACGAGGGAGACGAGCATGAGGACGGCCAGGGCTCCGTGCTGCTGGGTCAGTGCGCTCAGCCGCTCGGAGCGGGCGGAGCCCACCGGCTCGGTGGCCTCCTCGGGTTCGTTGCTCGCGGTGGTCACGGGTGCGTCCGTCCCGGTCGTGGTCATCGCTTCCCCCGTCCCCGCGCCGCGTAGACCGCGGCGACGATCACCACGGCCTGCGCGATCTGTGTCCAGGACGGCGGCAGGTCGTGCTTGATGAGCGTGGCGGTCAGGAGCTGGATGAGGACGGCTCCGGCCACGGTTCCGGCGATGTTGACGCGTCCGCCGGTCAGCGGGGTGCCGCCGACCACCACGGCCGTGATCGCGGACAGTTCCATCAGGTTGCCCAGCGAGGTCGGGTCGCTGGCCTGGAGCCTGGCGGTGGCCAGGACGCCCGCGACGGCCGCGAGGAGCGCGCTGACGACGTACACGACGATCAGGACGCGCCGTACGGGCAGGCCGGCGAGTTGGGCGGCGGGGCGGCTGTCGCCGACGGCCAGCAGCTGGCGTCCGAACGTGGTGCGGCGGACGACGAACGCGACCAGCAGCGCGAGCCCGGCGGCGATCAGGATCAGATACGGCACGCCCAGGACGTCGCCCGAGCCCAGGGACGCAAGGGCGGGGTTGCGCAGGTCTTTCAGCTGCGGCAGCAGCACGAGGGCCAGGCCCCGGCCGCCGACCATCAACGCCAATGTGGCGACGATGGGTTGGACGCCGATGACCGCGACCAGCGCGCCGTTGGCCAGCCCGACGCCGGCCGCGAACAGGGCGACGGCGAGGAGGGCGGGCAGCAGGCCGTAGCCGAGGTAGAGGGCGGTGACGGAGGCGGCCAGCGCCATCACGGCGCCGACGGACAGGTCGACGCCCTCCGTGCCGATGACCAGCGCCATGCCGAGGGCGACGATGATGACGGGGGCGACCTGGACGGCCTGGGTGCGGAAGTTCTCCGCGGACAGGAAGTGCGGGGTGATGACGCTGTTGACGACGAGCAGCGCACCCACGCCGGCGTAGACGCCGTAGGTGTGGAGCCATTGCAGGGCGCGGTTCTTGTCGAACGGCAGGGTGCGCAGGGCGGCTTCAGCCATCGGCGGCGTCCTCCTCGCGGGTGTCGCGCGCGGGGGCGTCCCCGGCGATGGCGCGCATCAGCTTCTCCTCGGTGACGTCGCTGCCGGTCAACTCGCCGACGACGGCGCCGTCTTTGAGTACGACCACGCGGTCGGACCCTTCGATCAGTTCCTCCAGGTCGGAGGAGATGAGCAGGACGCCCAGGCCGTCGGCGGCGAGTTCGTCGACGAGTTTCTGCACCTCGGCCTTGGCCCCGACGTCGATGCCCCGGGTGGGTTCGTCGAGGAGGAGCACCTTGGGGTGCATGGCGAGCCAGCGGGCGAGGAGCACCTTCTGCTGGTTGCCGCCGGAGAGTTCGCCCACCTTCTGCTGGGGCGAGGATGCCTTGATGCGCAGCCGTTGGATGAAGGTGTCCACGACGGCGTCGACGCGGGATTCGGAGACCAGGCCGAAGCGGGACAGGCGCGGCAGTACGGCGAGGGCGATGTTCTCGCGCACCGACAGGCCCGGGACGATGCCCTCGCTCTTGCGGTCCTCGGGCAGCAGGCTGATGCCGGCCCGGAGGGCGGCCGGGGTGGATCCCGTGCGCAGCGGCACACCGGCGACCGTGACAGTGCCCGAACGGGTGGGCAGGGCACCGGCGATGGCCTTGGCGGTCTCGGTACGGCCCGATCCGAGCAGCCCGCCCAGTCCGACGACCTCGCCGGGCCGGATGGTCAGCGACACGTCGTGCAGTTGGTGAGGGGCCGTCAGTTCGCGTGCTTCCAGGACCGGTTCGGTGTCGGTGGCGCTGTGCGCGCCGGTGAACTTGGTCAGACCCTCCGTGCGGACCTCTCCCAGGTCCCGGCCGAGCATCGTCGACACGAGGGACAGCCGGTCGAGCCGGGACAGGTCGCCGTGGTGGACGCGCCGGCCGTCGCGCAGCACGGTGACGGTGTCGCACACGGCGTACAGCTCGTCGAGGCGGTGGCTGACGTAGACGACGGCGATGCCCGCGTCGCGCAGCCGGCGGATGACGGTGAAGAGGGTCTCCACCTCGCGGGGTTCGAGGGAGGAGGTCGGCTCGTCCATGATGACGATCCGTGCGTCGGTGGCGACGGCTCGGGCCAGGGCGACCATCTGCTGGGCGCCGACGCCGAGGGTGCGCAGCGGGCGGCGGACGTCCACCCGTACCCCGTAGGTGCGCAGCGTCTCCTCCGCCTGCTGGTTCATGCGTGTCATGTCCAGCAGGCCGAAGCGGTTGCGCGGTTCGCGGCCCAGGAACAGGTTGCGCGCGACGCTGAGCAGCGGGATGAGGTTGACCTCTTGGTAGATGGTCGAGATGCCCGCCTTCTGCGCCTCCAGCGGAGTGGCGAAGGAGACCGCGCGGCCCTGGAAGACGACTTCTCCCCCGTCGGGTCGGTACACGCCAGTGAGGAGTTTGATGAGGGTCGACTTGCCGGCGCCGTTCTCGCCGATCAGGGCGTGGACCTCACCCGCGTGCAGGGTGAGGTCGACGTCGTCCAGGGCCCGGACGCCGGGGAAGGTCTTGCTGAGTCCGCGGACGGCGAGGACTTCGGCGGTGGGTGCCACGTTGTGCCTCCGGAGTGCGTGGAAGGGACAGCGGGAGCCGGCGAGGCGCGCGGGGCCCGGCCGACCGGGCCCCGGGATCCGTCAGTAGGCCTTGCCGAGGTCGCCCTTGGCGTTGTCCGCGGTGTAGGCGCCGTCCTCGATAACGATGTCCTGCGCCACCTTCTCGCCCTTGGTGAAGGTGTCCAGGGTCTGGAAGGCCAGCGGTCCGAAGCGCGGGTTGGACTCGATGACCCCGCTGATCCAGCCGTCCACGATGCCCTGGACCGCGTTCCGGGTGCCGTCGACGGTGACGATCTCGACGTCGCCGGCCTTCTTGCCGGCGCCCTTCAGCGCGGCGACGGCACCGAGGCCCATCTCGTCGTTCTCGGCGTAGATCCCCTTGATGCCGGGTTTGGACTGGATGAGCTGCTCGGTGACCTGCTGGCCCTTCTCGCGGGCGAAGTCGCCGGTCTGCTCGAACACGACCTTGAGGTCCGGTGCCTTCGCGGCGAGCTGGTCCTTGAAGCCCTTGGTGCGCTCGGTGGTGACGTTGTTGCCCGCGGCACCGAGCAGGATCGCGACCTCGCCCTTGCCGCCGGTGGCCTCGATCATCTGGTCGGCGGCGCGCTTGCCCTGCTCGACGAAGTCGGAGGCGATGAAGGAGACGTAGTCCTTGCAGGCGGTGGCGTTGATCTTGCGGTCGATGGTGACGATGGGGACCTTCTTGGCCGCGGCGGCCTGGAGGACCGGGTCCCAGCCGTCGGAGTTCAGCGGCGCGATGACCAGCAGGTCGACGCCCTTGGCGAGCAGGTCCTGCACATCGCTGATCTGCTTGGAGAACTGCGACTGGGCGTTGGCCGTCAGCAGTTTGACGCCCCGTTTCTTCGCCTCGTCCCTGATGGACTGTGTCTCGGCGATGCGGAACGGGTTGGCTGCCTTCTCCGACTGGGAGAAGCCGACGGTGGCGTCCTTGAGGTCGAGCTTCTCGGCGCCGTAGGCATCGATGGTGCAGGTCTTGGCGTCCGGTGCGGGCGAGGCGACCTTCTGTTCCGAGTCCGCGGCGGCCGAGGTGGCGGAGTCGTTCGACGCGTCGTCCTCCGACTTGGCGCAGGAGGTTGCGGTCAGTGCCACCGCCGCGGCCAGTGAGAGAACCACTGGACGGGCGAGGAGGCGACGGCGGTGTGCGGTGCGCTGCATGGTGACCCCGATCCGGGCGACGCTGAAGGGGAACTGGGGAGGTGGTGGGCGAGCTGAGGCCGAGCACAAGTCGAGCAGGAACGTCGAGCAGGTGGCGCTTCTCCCCCGGCGGATTCTGATGTTCGACCCGCCGCACAGAGGTTTTTACATCGTTGGAAGGACGCTGTAAACCCCCTGCGCACGCCCCGGGGCACACCCCTGCGGCCGAACCCTCGACGACCACGGTGACCACAACGGCCGCACCTGATGCGCGCGTTGCAGAGCGCCAGCCTCAACGGCGTTCCAGGACACCGGCGTTGAGGGACGACGTCGCGCCGCAGGCATGTGGCGCGACGGAGACGGCCGTCGGCCTGCCCGTTCATTGCTGATCGCAACGCCCCTGCGTGAGGCTCGCTCTGGGCAGAGAAAGGCCCACCCGGAACATCGCGGACGAGCTACCCGAAGCCCGTCCACGCGCCGCACATCACCCCTTTTGGGCGCCGTCCGGTGCGGCCCGGCCCAGCGTGCTCTCCCGTTCGACCAGGCGGTAGTCCGCCCACACCCGGCGGGGTTCGGGCGGCGTGTCACCGCCCAGGCGGGCCAGCACCGACTCGACCGCGAGCCGGCCGATGGCTCCCTTGTCCGGCGACACGGACGTCAGCGTCACCGCGCCGAACCGTCCCTCGACGACGTCGTCGAAGCCGACGACCGCGATGTCCTCGGGCACACGCAGCCCGCGTTCGTGCAGCACACGCATCGCACCGATGGCCATCGGGTCGTTGTAGGCGAAGACCGCGTCCGGACGCCGGCCCGACTCCAGGATGCGAGCCATGGCAGCCGCCCCGTCCATGTGCCCCCAGCCGTCGGTGGCCGCGACCAGCCCGTCGTCGGCCGGGAGGCCCGCGGCGGACAGCTCCTCACGCCAGCCGCGGATGCGCAGTTGGGCGGGTTCGCTGCGGCCTCGCCGCGCGCCGATGAACGCCACCTCGCGTCGCCCCAGACCGACGAGGTGCCGTACCGCGGCGCGGGCGGCGGCGACGTTGTCGATGGCGATGTGGTCGTACGGCAGGGCGTAGTCCCGTTCGCCGAGGAGCACCAGGGGGACGCTCTCCGCCCGGTCGCGCAGATCCTCGGTCTCCAGCTCGATGGGGCTGAGGATGAGACCGTCGATCACTCGCGCCCGGAAGCCCTGACTGACCAGCACCTCCTGCTCGCGCAGGCCGCCGGTGTGATCCAGCAGCACGATGTAGTCGTGCGCGGAGGCGGCGTCGATGACGGCCGCGGCCAGCTCGGCGAAATAGGGGTTGCCGAGTTCGGGCAGGGCGAGCGCGATGATGCCGGTGCGTCCCTTGCGCAGATGTCGAGCGGTGAGGTTGGGCCGGTAGCCGAGGGCGTCGATCGACTCCTGGACACGCTCCCGCATCGCCGGTGTGACGTGCTCGTAGTTGTTCACCACGTTGGAGACGGTCTTGATCGAGACCCCAGCGTGCGCGGCAACGTCCTTCAGGCTGACCCGCACGGCCTTCCCTTCACCAGCGTCCCGGCCGGGGTGGCCGGTAAGGGTACGGAGTCTTCACCATGAGCCGTGCCAGCGTCCCCGTACATGAGCTTTTACAACGTTATACAGGCGTTATCGCCAGGCTGACAAGGATGACAGCTCGGGCACTGCGAAAGATTGCAGGTGTTTCGGAAATCGGTCAGTGAAGCTGCTGGTCTAATACCCGGATGGAGAACAACCCGGGCGCGGAAGCCTCACTCTCCGACCCATGGCACGCGCACTTCGTCAACCGCGGACACACAGGTGTCCGCCGGATCGGTGCTGGTGTCGAGGGCGTCGTCTACGGGCTGGGCGAGGGCCGTGCGGCCAAGGTGTGGAGCGGTCGGCCGCCGGCCGATCTCGAGCTGACCCGCCGGGTGTACGCGGACATCGCGCGGCAACCGCTGCCGTTCTCCACCCCGGAGATCTTCGACGTCGAGGACCACGAGGGCGTCCTGGTGACGTACGAGCGTGAGCTGCCCGGTGTCTCGCTGAGGGCCGACTCCGCTCACGTGGACTACGAGCGTGAGCTGCCCACGCAGCACAACGAAGCACTCCTCACCGTCCTCCGCGCTCTCGCCACGGTGCCCGGCACCGAAGCCATGCGCCAGTTGAGCGTCCAGGGCGACGACCGTCCGCTGTGGCGAGATCACGACCGCTTCCAGGACGCGCTGGCGGCCCTGGTCGCTCGGGCCTCGGCCCGGCACGGCAGCGCCCTGGCCGTGTACGTGCCGGACTTCGACGCGGGGGTCGAACGGACGCAGAAGGCACTGCGCGCTCTCCCCGACGCCCCGGTGACAGCGATCCACGGCGACCTCGTCCCACCCAACATCCACGTCGACGCGGTCGGCCGGCCCGTCGCCGTGCTCGACTTCGGCTTTTTCACGACCGCAGGGGACCCGGCCTTCGAGGCCGCCGTCACCGCTGCCATCTGGGACATGTACGGGCCGCACGCCGAGGAGCACACCGCGGAACTCACCAGGCTCTTCGCCCATGAGCTCAACTATGCGCCGACGGCCCTCACCGCCTATCAGGCCGCGTACGCGCTCACCACCTACGACCTTTTCGGCCTGGACGACAGCGACGGGCACTTCCGGTGGTGCGCAGGACAGCTGCGCCGCAACGCCGTGTTCAGCGCCTGAACCGGGCGTCCGTCACAGCCACTTGGCCACGCGGACCTTCTCCAGCACAGGTTCGAGCTCGAAGTCATCGAATCGCTGAACGCGTGGGCGGGCTGGGTTAGCCTCCTCTTCCACCACAAACGAACTGGCGTACGCCGAAAGCAACTTCGGGGGATTCCTTGTCGGGACAGCAGCCGGAGCGGGCGGACGACGCGGGTGCCGCGCTGCGGCGGACCGGTGCCACGCCGCTGCGGCCCGGCGACCCGCGACGGGTCGGCCCCTGGGTGCCCGTGGCGCTGCTCGGCAGCGGCGGTATGGGACGGGTCTATCTGGCGCGGCCCGCGCAGGACGACCCCGGTCTGGTCGCGGTCAAGGTGATCAGGCCTGAGTACGCTGAGGACCCCAGATTCCGGCGCCGCTTCGAACGGGAAGCGGCGGTGCACGCCCGACTGCGCATGCCGTACGCGCCTCGGTTGTGCGGCACGGGCTTCGACGACGACCTGCTGTGGATGGCCACCGACTACGTCCCCGGCTTCGACCTGGCCGAGACCGTACGCGAGGACACGCCCCTGCCGACGGACGCCGTCTGGCGACTGGTGGCCGACCTCGGACAGGCTCTGGAAGGGCTCAGCGCCGAAGGCATCGTGCACCGGGACCTCAAGCCGTCCAACGTCCTGCTGTCCGTCCACGGCGCCCACGTGATCGACTTCGGGGTCTCCAAGGCCGCCGACGCCAGTGCGATCACCGGTACGGGCAATCGCGTCGGAACTCCCGCGTACATGTCGCCCGAGCACCTCAAGGAAGGCCGCTCCGACATCCGGTCCGACGTGTTCTCGCTGGCCGGGACCCTGGTCTACGCGGCCACCGGGCGCGCGCCGTTCGGCGACGGCACGGGCGTCGACGTCATGCACCGGGTGGCGTACGAGAACGCGAATCCCGAGGTGCTCGGCGAGATCTCGGCGGCGGACCCGGACCTGGGCCGGTTGCTGACCGCCTGTCTGGCCAAGGAGCCCGCCGAGCGGCCCGCTCCGCAGGAACTGATCGACGCCGCCGCGACGCGTACGACGCCTGCCGCCTGGCCCGAACCGCTGGGCGCCAACCTGCTTGCCCGGCAACAGGCGTACGAGACACTGCGCCGCCTGCCCGTGGCGACCCTGACCAGTCTGTGGTCGCCGGTCGTCCCCGCCTCAGCACGGGTGACCAGCCCTGTTCCAGCCCCTGTGGCGCCGCCGGTGCCGGTCGAACCCGGCCCGGAGACAGCACCGTCGGGGTCGCCGGACCGGGCCGGGGCTTCGTCCTCGCGCGGCAGGAGGGCGTTATGGATCGCCGCCGCATCGCTCTCGGCCTGTGTCCTGGCTGCGGCGGTCTTCTGGAGCGTTCCCGGGGAGTGGTCCGCGACCACCCACGGTCCGGAAGTCGGCGCCCGCTCCGGCGGCGACATCTCGACCGTGCCCGGGGGCCGCTCGTCCACCCCCGGGCCCTCGGGCACCGGCGGGCTGCCCCGCCCGGACGTCGACGGCGCCGTGGCCGAGGACCTCGACAGCGGGACGGAGACGGCCACTTCGCAGCCCGAGGCCCAGCGCTCCGCCGATCCCAACACGGACCCGACTGACGGCGTTCCCTCTCCCACAGCGTCCCCCGCCGACTCCCCCTCCCCCACCACGTCCACCTCCACGGGCACCGCTCCCTGGCTCTCCGAGTGCACCTACTACACCGGCAGCGGACGCACCCGCCTCGGTGACACCGGCAGACGCGTCCAACAGGTGCAGTGCATGCTGACCAAGCGCGGGTACGGCGTCGGAAGCACGGGCGTCGACGGGGAGTTCGGGACCGGCACCCAGACCGCGGTGCAGGCGTTCCAGAGCGACCGGGGCCTGGATGCCGACGGAGTGGTGGCACACAACACCTGGGTCGCCCTGCGCAGCACCGAGTAACACCCTGCGGTCAACGCCGAGTCGATGCCGCGAGTCCCGGTCGTGACCCTCGATGGACGTTAGGCTTCGCCCGCACGGACATGACGGGGGCTGAGTGCATGAAGTCCGAAGGGGTGCCGCGGTGGGCGTCGGCTCTGGACGCGGTGGTGGTCTACGCGCAGGGCGCGCTGTGCAGCCGACTGGCGCGGGGAACGGTTCCGGCCGACGGCCGCGTGCTGGTGACGGGGCTGCCGCGCACGGTGGACCCGGGTTCCGTGCGGGCCCGGGTGACGGGAGACTCCGGTGCACGGGTCACCTCGGTACGCGTCGAGGTGGAGGCCGAGCCCGCCGACGGCGACTCCGCTGACGGGCTGCGGCGGGAGAGGACTCGCCTGGAGGACGCCTGCGCCGCGGCCCGGGGGCGGCGCGAACGGCTCCTGGTCCGGATCAAGGAGATCACCGAGCTCCGCCCGGTTCCGCCGCCGCGCAAGCGCGACGACCCCGATCACCACCGCAGTACCCCTGCCGAGGCGTGGTTGACGCTCGCTGACTTCGTCGACGAGCGGCTGACGCGCCTGCACGAGCGCCTCGCCGAGTCCGAGGAGGAGCTGCGCCGCCTCGAACACGACCTGGCCGTCGCCGCTGACCGCTGCGAGCGCGCTTCCACCGCCGCACCGTCCGGGCAGGTCCTCACCACGGTCTGCGCGGCCGTGACCCTCGACGGCGGAACCGGTGAGGTGGGCCTGGAGATCGAGTACGGCGTCCCGGGCGCGGTGTGGGTGCCGGCGTACCGTCTGACCTGTCGTCAGGGCGACGACAGCGGCACCCTCGTGCTGCGCGCCGGCGTGGCCCAGCGCACCGGTGAGGACTGGACCGGCGTACGGATCGCCCTGGCCACCGCCGACCTGGGACGCGCCGCGGAGCTACCGAGACTCCGTTCGCTGCGGATCGGCCGCCGCCAGCCCGCCCCCGAGCCGTCCGGCTGGCGTGAGCCGCCCGCCGGGCTCGCCGACCTCTTCACGGCGTACGACTCCGCAGGGCCCCGCCCGCGTGCGGCCTCCGCTCCTGTCCCCGTCGGCGCAGCCCCTCGGTCCCCCGGCCCAGAAGGACCCGCCCTCCCGCCCGTTCCCCCCTCCGTGGGCGCGGCCGGTGTTCCCGTCCCGCCCGCCCGCCCGGCGTACGGCGGCATGCCCCCGGCACCCGCGGCCCCTGGCGGGCTCCCGGCACCGGTCGCGTCCGCACAAGCGGCGCAACCGAGGAGGGCCTCCCTCGCCGCCGCGCCCCCGGCGGCCCCCGCGGCCGCGCCGATGGCGCCCCCGGGGATGATGGATCCACCTCCGGCGCCGCCTGCCCCGCCGGTCGGCCCGCCGCAGCCCAGCAGCGCCGAGCTCGACTACGCCGCGCTCGTCCTCAACGGCCCCGAGGAGCCGGGACAGCGCAGGGGAAGGCTGTTCCCCGCCCCGTCGTTCGACGCCGTGGCCGTGGAGCACCGTCGACGGGCCGAGGCAGTGGCCGCGCTGCCCCTGCCCGCGCACGCCGTGCGGCCCCGTGTGTCGGCGGGCTCCTTCGACCATCGCTACGACGCCGTCGCCCGCGTCGACGTTCCCTCGGACGGCACCTGGCACACCGTCACCGTCGGCCGGATCCCGGTCGGTCTGCGGACCGAGTACGTCTGTGTGCCGTCGGTGGAGCAGCGGGTGTACGCGGCTCTGGTGCTGTCCAACGCCACCGACCAGGCGCTCCTGGCCGGTCCCGTCGAGGTCCGGGTGGACGACGACTTCGTGGTGAGTGCCGCGCTGCCCACCCTCGCCCCGGGCGCGGCCCGGCGGATGGGCCTCGGGCCGGCCGAGAGCATCCGGGTCACCCGCCGCACGAGCCTCAAGGAGTCGACGGCCGGGCTGCGCAACAACGTCACCGTGCTCGCCCACGGCGTCCATGTGGAACTGGCCAACACCCTGGGCGAGCCCGTCACCGTCGAAGTCCGCGAACAAGTGCCCACCGCTGCCGAGGCGGACATCCGCATCGAGGAACAGGCCGACTGGACCGTCCCCGAGGACACCGCCTCCGCCGACAACCCCGACCCCGGCACGCGCGTGTGGCGCGTGGACCTGCCCGCCGGAGGCACCGCCACCCGTCGCGGCGGCTACGAGATCCGCATCCCGGCCGCGAAGGCCCTGGTCGGCGGCAACCGCAGGAGCTGACACACCATGTCCACCGACCTCGACCCGATCCCGCTGCCCGTCACCGCCGTCACCTGCCTGGAGGACCGGGCCCAGGTCGAACGCTCCGCCGACCTCGACCTCCGAACCGGCGTGCAGCGGCTGCGACTCGGCCCGATCAGCGCGCTGGCGGTCGACCCGACCCTCCACGCCGAGGTGACCGCCGTCGAAGGGGCGGCGACCGTCCTCGACGCCCGGATCGTCCGCGCCTGGACACCGCGCGGGCCGCTGCCCGGCGCCGACGACTCGACTCTGCGTCTGCGGGTCCACGCCGTCAACGAGGAAAGCTCCGCGCTCGAACGGCAGCGCGACCGGTTGCGTGCCCGCCTCGACCTGCTCTCCCGTCTCGCCGCCGACCTGCTGCGGGAGATCGGCGAAGGGGCCGGTCACGGAGCGACCGACACCGCGCGGTGGACGACCGAACTCGACCGGGTGGACGACGAACATGACGCGCACGGCGAGCACTTGCGTACCGTCGACGCCCGTCTGACAGCCCTCGCCACCGAGCTCCGTCAGGCCGAGCACGCCGTCGAGCTGTCGGAACAGCACCCCGCGGAACTGCTCGGCCACGTCGAGCTGACCCTGGAGGCCGCCACCGCGGGCCCGGCCCGGCTGCGGCTGAGTCACCTCACCGCGTGCGCCCTGTGGCGCCCCACCTACCGGGCCGTGCTCGACGGAGAGCAACTCACCCTGGAGACCGACGCCATGGTCTGGCAGCGCACCGGCGAGGACTGGAGGGACGTACGCCTGACGTTGTCCACGGCCCGCTCGGCGCTCGCCACCGAACCGCCGCGCCTCGTGCCCGACCGGCTGACGCTCACCGACCGCTCCCCCGCCGAGCGGCGCACGGTCGCCGTCGAACTGCGCGAGGAGGAGATCGCCGAACTGGGCCCGGCCCCGGCGCTCGGCCTGCCGGGGGTGGACGACGGCGGCCGTACCCAGATCCTGCGCTCCCCCGCACCCGTCTCCGTCCCCGCCGACGGCCGCGCCCACCGGATCCCGCTGTCCGTGGCCGCCGCGACCGCGCGCAACGAGTACGCCTGCTCACCGGAGTTGTCCCCGCTCGTCACGCACGTCGTGCGCTGCGACAATCCGGCCGGGCACACACTGCTGGCAGGCCCGGTGGACCTGGTCGGGGCGGGCGGCTTCGGCGGCCGTGGCGCGCTGCGCTTCACGGCTCCCGGCGCGCCCCTGGAGCTGGCCTTCGGCAGTCACGACGACTACCGGGTGCTGCGCGAGGTGGAGGAATCCCGTGACTCCTCAGCGCTGCCCCAGCGCACCACCGTCACCCGCACGGTTCGTCTGCACCTCTCCCGCTTCTCCGCACCGGGTGAAGCAGGCGAGCAGACGGTGACCGTACGCGAACGTCTCCCGGTCTCCGAGGTGTCGGCGGTGGAAGTACGGCTGCGCAAGGAAGCCTGTTCCCCCGCTCCGGACACGGTCGACGCCGAGGGCATCGCCCGCTGGGATGTCACCCTGCCCCCGAACGGCCGCCGCACGCTCACTCTCGTCTATGAGATCGCGGCGAGCGGCAAGGTGACCGGGCTCTGAGGAGCTGCGTCGTTCGATTGTGTGGCAGCAGTTCATGGATGTGACGGGATAGCGCTTACGGAAAGAATGTGCCCCTTGTGGCATATGCGGTGTTTCATGCCTTTTGCGATGTCTACTCGTCGGGGGAATCACGCCGGAAGAAGGGTGAGACGAGCATGATCACCAAAGAGCAGATTCCAGCGGTCCTCAACCATCCGATCCTCGACGAAGGCGGCAAGAAGATCGGTGAGGCCAGGCATGTGTTCCTGGACGACGCCACCGGGCGCCCCGAGTGGGCGTCGGTGAAAACCGGCATGTTCGGCACCAGCGAGTCCTTCGTGCCCATCAGCCACGCTTCGGTGGTGGACGGCCACGTCGAGGTCCCCTACTCCAAGACCAAGGTGAAGGACGCACCTCATGTCGACGTGGACGCCGGCGGCCATCTGTCGGCGACCGAGGAACACCGGCTCTACGAGTACTACGGCATGAGCTGGGACGAGTCCTGGGCACGCGCCAACGATCCCGGCGAGAGCGGCTGGGCGCACGGTGGGGCCGCGGGCGCCGCGGGCACGGGCGCCGACCCGACAGGCCGGACCACCACCGGCACGGGCAGCGCCGCCCTCGCGGGGAACGACCGTGCGGGCTACCAGGACGACGCCCTCACACGCTCCGAGGAAGAGCTGCACGTGGGTGTCGAGCGACGTGAGACGGGCCGGGCCCGCCTGCGCAAGTACGTCGTGACCGAGGAGCAGGAGCGCACCGTTCCGCTGCGGCACGAGGAAGTACGCGTCGAGCGCGAGCCCATCACCGAGGCCGACCGCGACGCCGCCCTGCGAGAGTCGGAGATCGGCGAGGCCGAACAAGAGGTCGTGCTGCACGAGGAGAGGCCGGTCATGGAGACCGAGGTCGTGCCCAAGGAGCGCGTCCGCCTCACCACGGAGGAGTACACCGAGGAGGAGACCGTGCGCGGGCAGGTGCGCAAGGAGCGCATCGACGGTGACGCCGAAATCATCGACGACACCGACGAGCCGGGCTACGGCCGCTAGGGCAAGGCCTGACCCACGTAGACGGACACCGCGCGTCGCCGGTACCCCCGGCGACGCGTGCCTCGGCGCCCCAGCGCCCCGCTCTTCGTCATGCAGGACGGGTCGCCGGGGTGCTCAGGGTGTGAGTTCCGGGGCCGACGGTGACGGATGGGGAGTCGGGCAGGTCGATGACGGCCTCGGTGCCGGGAGGGAGGGTGGCTCGCAGGGTGAGCCGGCCGTCGTGCAGGTGCCAGTTGACGGTTGCCAGGCCGTAGGGTTGCGGTGCTCGGCGTGGGCCCAGGTGAGATGGCCGCCGGGCCGCGGGCGGATGTGAAACCCGCGAGACCCAGGGGTTCGACCAGTTCTTCCACCGCCTCGACCCCGATGAACCAGACCCCCTCCCCACTAAATAGAACAGCCCGCCTCATGGTGAGCTGCTCGCGCGTGGGGATGGAGTCCCGTCGGCCGCTCAGCGGGCGTCGAGCGCGTCCTGGACGGTTTGCATGAACTGCTTCGGGCTCATGCCCCCGCCCACCAGACTTGCCGCGTTGGTCTGGGACACGGTGGTGGCCTTGGTGCTGAACAGGGCTTCGAACCACAGCACGCTCTGCTCGGAGGCGCTGATGGTGGAGCGGACCTGGGTGGTGACCTCATTGGCGTCCTTCACCTCACTGTTCACTTTGAAGCCGGAGATCGCACCATGCTTCTGAAGTGCCGTAGCGCCGTAGTGCTCGGCGATACAGGTCACCCAGGCGCTGGTCTTCCGGTCGAAGGACTTGGCGTCGAAGGCGACGCCGAGGCCGACGTTCGACGGATACTGGTCGATGGATCCCCTGCCGCCCGCCACGGCCGGGAAGGCCATGAAACCGACGTTCTCGACGCCGACCTCGTTCTGCTTCTCGTCGGAGATGTTCGCCAGCGCCCAGCTGCCCATGTAGAGCATGGCGGCCTTGCCGGTCAGGAACTGGTTCACCGCGGTGTCGTAGTCGATGGACCCGACGCCCTTGCCGAAGTAGCCCTTCTTCCCCAGGGCAGCCACCTCCTCGGCAGCCTTCACATACTCCGGGTCGGTCAGCTTCGCACCGCCGTCGGCCACGTCCTCAAGAGCGTAGGGGCCGAGGCTGCGGTACAGGTAGCCACTGATCATCCGCGTCAACGGCCAACCCGCCTGCCCCGACGCTGAGAACGGCTGGACACCTCGCCCCTCCAGCTTCGCCGCGGCCGACACCAACTCCTCCCACGTGCCCGGCACATCCAGTCCGTGTTCAGCGAAGATCTCCTTGTTGTAGAAGATCCCCTCGATGTTGTACTCGTACGGCAGCACCTCCAGCTTGCCGCCGTACAGCGCCTCGATCGTGGAGACGGCGGCCGGCTCCAAGTCGCTGAGGGCTTTGAGGCTGAGCTGGTGCTCCAGGTCCGCGACCTGGCCGGAATCTGCCAACTGCTGGGTCAGAGAAGGGGCGTTGCCTGCCGCGAACTGCGCCGGCAGCGCGTTCTGTCCGGCCAGCAGTTGCAGTTTCTGATCGAGGCTCGCCTGCGGCACGGTCTCGACCTTCAGTGGTAGGGCGTCGTTCGCCGCCTTGCACACGCCTTCGGACAGCGTGGTCAGCGTGTTCTGCACGGTGGTGTTCTCGGTGACGCTCAGGTAGCTGAAGAACTCCGGTGCGGGCGAGGAACTGCCGCCGCAGGCGGTGGCGAGCAGCGCCAGCGAGGTGGTCCCCGCGGTGATCAGGTTCAGCCGCGTACGCGACGTGCGAAGGGGCACTGAGGACTCCCAGGTGATGGTGCGGCGGCAAGCGGAGTGGCGGTCGGACAAAGGCCTGCGCGTCACGTCGTTGGAGGAACGACGTGACGCGCAGGGCGTGGTCAGCTCAGGGTGAGGACGCGCTGCGCGGTGATGTTGCGTGAGCTTCGGGCGGTCGCGAAGGTGTAGGAGCCCGGTACCAGGCTCCATTTCCCGGACTGCCAGACCGTCAGGTTGTCTGCGGGGATGGTGAGGGTCAGGCGCGTTGACTGCGTCGGCTTGAGTGTGACCTTGGCGAAGGCCACCAGGCGGCGGGGCTCGGCCGCGGCGGCGGCAGGCAGGGTGGCGTAGATCTGGACGACTTCACTGCCTTTTCGTCCACCGGTGTTGGTGACGGTCACCCCGAGATTGACCTGCCTGGTCTTCGAGTTGAATGAGGCTTCGATGGCTCCGTGGGCGAAGGAGGTGTACGACAGACCGTGCCCGAACGGGAATCGGGGCTGCTGCGCCTTGGTGTCGTAGAAGCGGTATCCGACGGCGATGCCTTCGTCGAACGAGACCGTGCCCTGTGTGCCGGGGTAGGTGGTGGGAGCGGTGCCCGGTCCTTGGGAGGCGTCTGCGGGGAAGGTGACGGGGAGGCGGCCGGAGGGGTCGCAGTCGCCGAACAGGATGGCGGCGAGGGCCGTGCCCATGCCACGGCCCGTGTACCACGCCTGTAGGACGGCTTCGACGTCGTTGGCCCACGGGGTGGCCACGGGTCCGTCGGTGTTGAGGACGACGATCGTGCGGGGGTTGGCTGCCGCCACGGCGGTGATGAGCTGGTTCTGGTCGCCCGGCAGGTCGAGTTGCTGGTGGTCCATGTCCTCACCGGCGACGCGGTTGACGAACACGACGGCGGAATCTGCTGCCTTGGCCGCAGTCACGGCAGCGGGTATGAGGGAGTCGGGTTGCCAGCCGAGCGTGAGGCCACAGGTGCCTGTGTCGGCGGTGGCGTTGGTGTAGGTCAGTTCGATCGTGACGGTGGTGCCGGCGGTCAACTGGGCTGTGCCCTGCAAGGGGTAGTCGTACGGACCGAGGAAGAAGCGGCGGCTGTGTCGTGTGCCCGTGACGACGGTGGCGCCGTTGATCTTGAGGGTGGCGGTGCCGGCCGGGAGGAGAGAGAAGCGGTGCAGGCCGGACGTGGTCGGTGTGAGGGTGCCGGTCCATTGCGCCGACCAGACGGCGGGGAGGTCTGATACCGGAGCGGCGGTGAAGTCGATGGTGGTGTCGGACCTGGTGACGAGCGGGGTTGTGGTGGTGTCGGTGCCCGCGTAGTAGCGCCCGGTCAGGCCGGGCTCGCCCGAGGTGTCGAGAAGTGCGGAGGACGGCACCGTGGTCAGGGGGACATCGCCCTTGGTGCCTTGTGCGTGGGTGACCTTGGTGGTGGCGCCGGCTCGGGAGCGGATGGCCTGTAGTGGCGTGGTCCAGGTGCCGGGGTCGACGTAGGTGGAGCCTGCTACGCCGGTGAAGGCGTCCGTGTCGGCCGGGCCGATGACGGCCAGCGTCTTCAGGGAGGCGGGCAGGGGAAGGGCCTTGGCGGGGTTCGTGAGCAGGACCGTGGCCGCTACGGCTGCTTCGTGGGCGAGGCTCCGGTGCGCCTGAGTGCTGACGTCGGCGGCGGGGGTGGGCACCGGGTTGTCGAAGAGGCCGCCGGCGAACATCGTGATGAGGATGCGGCGGGCCGCATCGGAAAGCCGTGCGTCGGGGATGGCGCCGTCGGTGAGTGATCCTGCGGGGATCTTCACGCCGGCGGGTCCGAGGCCGGCCAGGTCCATTCCGGCTCGGGCGGCGGCCACTTGGTCGTCACCGGCCCAGAAGTCGGGGACGGTGTAACCCTGCAGGCCGATGCCCTTCTTCAAGTCGTCGAAGAGCGCGGGGTTCTGGGTCGCGAAGGTTCCGTTGATCTTGGGGTAGGCCATCATGACCGATGTGGTGGGGGCGGCGGCGACCACTCGGCGGAAGGGCGCCTGGTAGATCTCGTACAGGGCGCGGTCGGCGATCCTGGTGTCGGTGAAGAAGCGGTTGGTTTCCTGGGTGTAGCCGGCGAAGTGCTTGACCGTGGCGGCGACGTTCTGGCTCTGCATGCCGACAGTGACGGCTGCGCCTATGACTCCGGCGAGCAGGGGGTCCTCCCCCATGCCCTCTGACTGACGGCCGAAGTGCCAGGTTCTGGCCAGGTCCACGGTCGGCCCGAGGAGGTTGTTGTAGCCCTTGGCTCGGCCTTCGGCACCGATGGCGCGGCCGATGCGGGTGGCCAAGCCCTCGTCGAAGGACGCCGCTTGGGCAACGGGTACCGGGAAGGCGGTCACACCCTGTTCGCCTCGGAGTCCGGCGGATGCGTCGACCATGACCAGAGCAGGTATCCCCAGATGTGCGACGGCGTCGAAGTCGCAGCGTACGAGCGCCTCCTTCTCGGCGGCGGTCATGCGGGCGAGCAGCGCATCCGCCCTGTCCTGTGCAGCGGGGGTGTCAGCGGCAGCCGCCTGGCCGCTGGCGACCGGGGCCATACTCATCGCCAGTGCGGTGAAGGTGGCGGTTGAGAGAAAAGATCGTCTGTTCACTACGGCTCTCCGAACGGGGGTGGCGGCCGATCGACGGGCCGCTTCGGGAGGGGGCCGGCCGAAGAGTCAGGTCTTCGGCCGGCCCCGTCTGAGGGGTGCCGCCAGGCGATGCCGGAGGGTTACCTGGCAGCAATTCTTCAGAAAAGGCTCTGAGGTTGGCTTAATTCCCCGGGAGGGAATTCACCCAACGAGGCTGAAAACTATGGCCGGTTTCCATGGCCCGTCAACCCTCCGGCAACGATATTTTCGAAACCCGAAATTGAAACAGTAATTGAAATTTTCAATGCACCGGAAATGAGTCCATGGCGGGCAGAAAAACGCGAGGCCCGGCGCGTGATACGCGCCGGGCCTCGGCAATATTCTCTGCTGCCTGTTGGTTGTCAGGCTGCTTTCTCTATTGACATTGACGCGGAAAGAAGGTGCTCGCCTGCTTCGAGGGCGATCGGCGCGCGTCCAGGCAGCTCTGCCGTGCCCTGGCAGCCCTCGGGTACGACGATGCGGGCTGTCAGTTCGGAGCCGGCGAGCTCCCAGGCGAGGGACGCGGTGCCGTACGGGGTGTCATGGCGGGCGCGGGCCCACGTGATGCCGCCGCCCGGGCGCGGGCGGAAACTGATGCGGCGGTAGCCCGGTGACGCGGCGGTGATGCCGCCGACGACGCGGTGCAGCCAGTCCGCGACAGCGCCCAGGGCGTAGTGGTTGAAGGAGGTCATCCCGCCGGGGTTCAACGTGCCGTCCGGGCGGAGGCTGTCCCAGCGTTCCCAGATGGTCGTGGCCCCCATCTCGACGGTGTAGAGCCAGGACGGGCATTCGGTCTGCTGCAGTAGCCGGTAGGCGATGTCGAGATGCCCGGTGTCGGTCAGGGCATCGCAGATCAGGGGGGTGCCGACGAAGCCGGTGGCGATGCGGGCGTCGTCGGCCAGGACGAGTTCCGCCAGACGGTCGCCTGCCGCTCGCTGATGCTGGTCGGTGAGCAGACGGAAGGCGATGGCCAGGGCGTAGGCGGTGGGACTGTCGCTGGTCATACGGCCGTTGGGCAGGACGTATCGACGGCGGAAGGCATCGGTGATCTCGTCGGCCAGGGTGTTGTACCGCGCGGCGTCGGCGGCATTGTCCAGTTCGGCCGCCGACAGGGCGAGATGACGCGCGGAGTGGGCGAAGTAGGCGGTTGCGACGAGGTACCGGTCGGTGCGGCCGGCTGCCGGGTCGTCCGGGGGTGCGGCGGGGTCGAGCCAGTCTCCGAGCTGGAAGCCCGTGTCCCAGAGCCGGCTGGGGCCGGCGAGGCGTTCCACGAGGTCCACCCAGGCTTTGGCCATCGGGTAGGGGTGGCGCAGGAGTTCGAGGTCGCCGAAGCGCTGGTACAGCGTCCAGGGGGTGAGGGTGGCGACGTCTCCCCAGGCGGCTCCCGGGTGTATCGGCGTCCACATCGGCTCGCCCGGGATGACCGGCACGTACCAGGGGACGGTGCCGTCGGGCAGTTGCTCGAGCGCCACGTCCTGGAGCCAGGAGTGGAGCATGCCGGCGCAGTCGTACAGATAGCTGGCGGTGGGGGTGAAGACCTGGATGTCGCCGGTCCAGCCCAGGCGTTCGTCTCGCTGTGGGCAGTCGGTGGGGATGTCGACGAAGTTGCCGCGCATGCTCCACACCACGTTCTCGTGCAGCCGGTTGACCAGGGGGCTGCTGCATTCGAACCAGCCGGTGCGCCGCATGTCGGTGTGGTACACACGGGCGGTGACCGCTTCGGCGGACAACTGGCCGGGCCAGCCGGTCACTTCGGCATAGCGGAAGCCGTGCAGGGTGAAGCGTGGTTCCCAGGCGAGGGGGCCGTGACCGGAGAGGATGAGGGTGTCGGTGGCCCAGGCTTCGCGTAGCGGCCGGGTGGCCAGTTCGCCGTCCTGGAGCACTTCGGCGTGCCTGAGGGTGATGACGGTCCCGGCGGGGCCGTCGACGTGCAGGCGGAGTCTGCCCACGAGGTTCTGGCCGAAGTCGAGGAGGTGGCGGCCGTCGCCGGTGGGCGTGATGGCGATGGGAGCGACTTGCTGGGTGCAACGCACGGCTGGTCCGTCGGGGGCGACGAGGGTCGCGGGGTCGCGTCGGCCGGTCCGTACAGGCGTCCAGTCGCGGGGCATCGAAGGCGCGGGAGTGGCCCAGTTCGGGTCGTGAAGGCGGGCGTCGAAGGCCTCGCCTTCGTACAGGCCGCTGCTCACGATGGGGCCCGGCGCCGCCGTCCAGCTGCGGTCGGTGGCGATGACGAGGGTGGTGCCGTCGTCGTAGGTCACCTCGAGCTGCGCGATGAGGCTCTGGTCGGTGCCGTAGATGTTGCGGGTGCCTCCGTCGAATCCGTACTTACCGCGGTACCAGCCGTCAGCGAGCCAGGCCCCGAGGGTGTTGGCGCCCTGGGTGAGGTGCTCGGTGACGTCGTGCGTGCGATAGCGCAGGCGCTTGGGGTAGACGGTCCATCCCGGGGCGAGCGCTTCGTCTCCTACGGGTCGGCCGTTGATCTCGACTTCGTAGAGGCCGTGCGCCGACACGTACAGGCGGGCACGCGTGGGTGTGCGGTCCAGGCGGAAGTCCTTGCGGACCTGTGCCGGGCGGCGTTCGGCTTGCGGGTCCTCCTCCCAGCCGGCGCCCACGGGCACGGCGCGCCAGTCGGCGGGCGTGAGGAGACCGGCTTCGACGGCACGTGCTTCACTCCACGCGGAGGGGGCGTCACTGTCGGCCGTCCAGACGCGCACGCGCACGGTCGCGCGCTCACGTGAGGCCAACGGTTCGTCGGGCCAAGCCACCAGTATCTGGTCGGTGCCGTCCAGTCGGCCGGTGCGACGGGTGGTGCCGTTGCGGCCGGTTTCCAGTTCGTAGGCCACCTGGTGGCCGGCGCCGGACGGCAACGCCCAGGACAGGCGGGGGGAGGCGATACCGATGCCGAGGCCGTCCGGAAGGTGCTCGAAGGACACCGGAGAGGGCTGAGGGGGGAACAAAGGGGGGACCTTTCGTGCACGAGCGGGAGCGAAGGCGGTGAGGGTTGAATGCGGCCCTTTACCGCTAACCTTTGACCGCTCCCGAAGTGAGGCCCTTCATGACCTTCTGGTTGAGGAAGAGATAGATCAGGAGGGTGCCGAAGACGTTGATGCAAATGGCTGCGAAGAGCGGTCCGTACTGGGTGGCACCGAAATCGCCGGTGAAGTTGAGCAGACCGACCTGAATGGTGCGCAGGTCCTGGCTGTTGGTGAAGGTCAGCGCAATGAGCAGGTCGTTCCAGATGAAGAAGAACTGCACCAGACCGACGGTGAGAATAGCGTTGCGCACCATGGGCACGCTGATGGTCCAGAAGGCGCGCAGAATTCCCGCGCCGTCGATGGTGGCGGCCTCGAAAAGCTCGCGGGGGACGGTCTTGTAGTAGGTGGCCATCATGAACACCGTGAGCGGCAGGCCGGTGCCGGTGTAGGTCAGGATCAGGGGCCACAGGGTGCCGGACAGACCGGTCTGGAAGTAGACGGTGAACAGCGGCAGCAGGATCATCTGGGCCGGGACCATCATGCCGGCGAGGAAGATGAGCAGGGCGAGGCTGCGTCCCTTCCACACCATGATCTGCAGGGCGAAACCGGCTGCCGTTCCGAGCAGGAGGATCAGGGCCAGAGCGGGAAGGACGGCCAGAAGGCTGTTCTGGATGTAGAGGCCGATGTTTCCCGTGGTCCACGCCTCGGTGTAGTTGCCCCACTCCCAGGTGGTGGGCAGGCTCCAGGTGGAGTGGTTGAGGTAGTCGTCGTTGGACTTCACCGACGTCAGGAACATCCACACGAGCGGATAGATCTCGACGACCAGCAGCAGGGTGACGACGGCCTTCACCCACAGGCGGCCGCCGCGGCGGCTGGCGGGGGAACGGGTGCCGGTGGGCTTACGGGCCGGGCCGGTGGCGGCGGTCTTCGCGGTTGTGTCGATGGCCATGGCGTTCAGCCCTCCGTGAGGTCGCGCCGCGAGATGCGGAAGACGACCAGGCTCACCATCAGGCACACCACGGTCAGCAGCAGCGCGATGGTGCTGCCATAGCCGTAGTCGCTGTAGGTGAACGACGTCTGGAACATGTACAGGGTCAGGGGCGTGGTGGCGTTGCCCGGGCCTCCGTTGGTGAGCGCCACGATGGAGTCGAACACCTTCAAGGTGCCGTTGATGCTGAAGATGAGTGAGGACATCAGCACCGGGAACGACATGGGCAGCACGATGTGGCGGACCAGCCGCAGGCCGGTGGCGCCGTCCAGGCGTGCGGACTCCAGGACCTCTTCGGGGATGTCGACCAGTCCGGCGAACAGCAGGACGGCGTAGAAGCCCATGGAGCGCCAGATGTCCATGACGACCAGTACCCAGAAGGCGTGTCCGGCGCTGCCGAACCAGTCGACGGAGTCCAGTCCGACCGCGTTCAGCAGGGAGTTGACGGGGCCGGTCTGGGGGGCGACCTGGAAGAACTTCTGGAACAGCAGCCCCACGGCGACGGTGGGCAGCACCACGGGGAAGAACACCAGGGTGCGGATCAGTGCCGAGGCGCGCTTGAGGAAGAAGACGTAGAGCAGGGCCAGCAGATAGCCGGCGATCACCTGGCCGGCGGTCACGACGAGCGCGTACTTGAGGGTGAACCACAGGGCTTCGCGCACCGCCGGGTCGTGCACGAGGCGGGTGAAGTTGGCGACGCCGTTGCCGGTGAAGCCGTCGATGGTGTTGCCCTTGGTGAAGGAGTACCCGAGTGACCACACCATCGGGACGAGCATGATCAGTGAATAGACGAGAAGGGCGGGACCGAGCAGGAGGGCGATGGCCCTGCGGTCACCGAGTACGCGGTGCATGAGTGGTGTCCACTTCGTTTTGTTGAAGAGGCCTTGACGGGGACCGGGGGCGGCTCGCGCGGGTGCGGGGCGGTGCGAGGAGGCCGGTGAGCCGCCCCTGGTCGGTCACTGGGCCGTCAGGGCGTCCTGAACGGTCTGCATGAACTGCTTGGCGCTCATGCTGCCGCTGACCAGCGAGGCGGCGTTGGTCTGGCTGACCGTGGTGGCCTTGGTGCTGAACAGGGCCTCGAACCACAGGACGTTCTGCTGGGAGGAGCTGATGGTGTCGCGGACCTGAGTGGTGACCTCGTTGGCGTCCTTGACCTCGGTGTTGACCTTGAAGCCGGAGATGGTGCCGTTGTCCTTCAGGGCGGTGGCACCGTAGTTCTTGGCGATGCAGGAGACCCAGTCACCGGTCTTGCTGTCGAAGGACTTGGAGCTGAGGGTGATACCCAGGCCGACGTTGGAGGGGTACTGGTCGATGGATCCCTTGCCGCCGGAGACCGCGGGGAAGGGCATGAAACCGACGTTGTCGGCGCCTACCTTGTTCTGCTTGGCGTCGGCGATGTTCGCCAGGGCCCAGCTACCCATGTAGAGCATGCCTGCCTTGCCGGAGAGGAACTCGTTCATCGCGGTGTCGTAGTCGATGGACCCGACGCCCTTGCCGAAGTAGCCCTTCTTGCCCAGCGCGGCGACTTCCTCGGCGGCTTTGACGTACTCGGGGTCGGTCAGCTTCGCCTTGCCGTCCGCCACCTTCTGCAGGGCGTCCGGACCGAGACTGCGGTAGAGGTATCCGCTGATCAGGCGAGTCAGCGGCCAGCCCTGCTGACCGGAGGCGGCGAACGGCTGCACGCCCTTGGCCTCGAGCTTGGCGGAGGCGGCGACCAGTTCGTCCCAGGTTCCTGGCACCTTCAGGCCGTTGGCCTCGAAGAGCTTCTTGTTGTAGAAGATTCCCTCGATGTTGTACTCGTAGGGCAGCACTTCGAGCTTGCCGCCGTAAAGGGCCTTGATGGTGGAGACGGCCCCCGGCTCCAGCTGGTCGAGGACCCCGAGGCTCGTGAGCTCCTTCTCCAGGTCGGCGACCTTCCCGGACTTCGCGAGCTGCTGGGTCAGTGCGGGGGCGTTGCCCGCCGCGAACTGCACGGGCAGGGCGTTCTGCCCGGCGAGCAACTGCAGCTTCTGGTCCAGGCTCGCCTGCGGGACGGTCTCCACCTTCAGCGGCAGCGCGTCGTCGGCCGACTTGCACGCACCCTTGGCCAGGGTGCCGAGTGCCGTCTTGACCGTGGTGTTCTCCGTGACGCTCAGGTAGCTGAAGTTCTCGGGCGCGGCCGTGGAGGCCCCGCCGCTGCCGCCGCAGGCGGTCGCGAGGAGCACGAGGGAGGCGGAGCCGGCCGTGAACAGACTCAGTCGCGCATGGCGGGCACGGGGCGTAGGTACAGACACAGAGGACTCCCATGGATCTTGGAGAGGAGGAGGCGAGGTGTGAGCTTGAGGGGGCTGGGCGGCTCTTGGCCCGGCCGGGTGAGCGGCGCGACGAGAACAGTGTTAAACGTTCTCTACGGCGAGTGGGCAACACCCTGCACTCCGGCCGGGAATCCGTCAAGACACGACCCTGTAACGTAGAAGGAACAGGGCTAAGGCTTGACGGCACCCCTGGGTCATCATGTAAATCGTTTACCTCAACCAGAGGAGCGGAGCACCGACGATGGACCGCGATGCTGCATCCAGCCCGAAACGGCGTGTGACCATTACCGACGTCGCCCAGTACGTCGGTGTGTCCACCGCCACCGTTTCCAAGGCACTGCGCAACGCCTACGGCGTCAGCCCAGCCGTGCGGGAGAAGGTCGCCGCCGCCGTGTCCGAGCTCGGCTATCGCCCCCATGCCGCGGCCCGCGGCATGCGCGGCCGCACGTACACCGTGGGAGTCCTGCTGGACAATGTCCGCAACGCCTTCTTCGCCGACATCCTGGACGGCATCCGCGACGAACTGCGCGACAGCGCGTACACCGTGCTGATCGGAGCGGCCGGCTTCGACCCCGAGGAGCAGGAGAAGACCATCCGCTCGCTGGTGGACCGGCAGATGGACGGCCTGATCCTCATCGCACCGGGAACAACCAGGGACGAGGTGCTCACCACGGCCGCCACCACACCGACCGTCGTCATCGGCCATCACGACACCACCGACACCCACGATTCGGTCGTCGACGCAGACGACCTCGGTGCCGCGCTCGTCGTCGACCACCTGGTGTCCCTCGGCCACCGCGACATCGCCCTCGTCGCGGCCCCCGGCACCAAGACCAACGACTGGCAGCGCACCCCTGAGATCGTCCTTCGGGAGGGCTATCTGCGCGCCATGCAGCGCCACGGCCTCGCCGAGCGCGCGCAGGTGCACCACGCCGCGTATTCCGACGAGGGCGGCTTCAAAGCAGGCATGACCCTGCTGACCGCCGAGCGGCGACCCACCGCCGTGATGACCGGCGCGGACGTGGCCGCCCTGGGCATCTACCGAGCGGCCCATGAACTGGGCCTGCGCATCCCGGACGACGTCTCCCTGGTCGGGTACAACAACACCGCGCTGGCCGCCCTGGCCCCCGTCCAGCTCACCAGCGTCGACCAGGCCGGCCACACCATGGGCTCCACCGCCGCCCGGATGCTCATCGAACGAGTGGAAGGCCGACGCAGCAGAGCCATGCAGACCGCCATGACCCCGCGCCTCGTGGTGCGGGGCACCACCAGCGGGCCCGGCCGCTGAACCATGGACCGGCATCCCCCGCCCACTCCCCCGTCGCCGATCGACGCCTCGCCCCGCGACGAGCCCACCCGGACCTGGACACGCCGAACCGCCGGCCGCCGCGTCGGCATCAAGGACGTGGCCCAAGCCGCCAACGTGTCGCTCGGAACCGTGTCCAACGTGCTCAACCGGCCAGAGATCGTCGCCGAGACCACCCGTGCCCGTGTCCTGGACGTCATCGACTCGCTCGGCTACGTCCGCGCGGAGGGCGCCCGCCAACTGCGTGGTTGGGCCGCACGGGTCATCGCGGTCCTGGTCCAGGATCTGGCGAACCCGTTCTTCACCGCACTGGCCGCCGGGGTCGAACAGGCGGCACGCGAGGCGGACCTCGGCATCCTGGTGTGCGTCGGGACCCGTGAGCCCGCCGAGGTGGCGCGCCATCTCGCGCTGCTCACGTCGCACCAGGTGCGTGGGGCCGTGCTGACGTCGGGAGAAGGAGTGGGAAGCACCGTGGCGGCCTTCCGCCGCAACGCGGTCCCCTTCGTCGTCGCAGACCAGAGCGCCGCCCAGCCCGGCTCCTGCTCGGTGGGCATCGATGACATCGCCGGCGGCCACGCAGCCGTTCGGCACCTGATCGAGCGCGGACACCGCTCGATCGCCCTGGTCAGCGGCCCTGACCGGCTGCAACAGGTGCGAGACCGCCTCCGCGGTGCCTACCGCGCCGTCGCGGAGGCGGGGCTGTCGACCGACAGTCTGCGCGAGGTCCCGTGCCGGGCTCTGACCGTGAGTGCGGGGCTGGACGCCGGTCATCGCCTGCTCGGCATGTCGGTGCGGCCCACCGCTGTCTTCTGTGCGAACGACCTGCTGGCGCTGGGCCTGATGCAGGCCCTTTACGAAGCCGGACTGCGCGTGCCGGACGACCTCGCCGTCATCGGATACGACGACATCGAGTTCGCGGCATCCGCCATCGTGCCGCTGACCTCGGTGCGACGGCCGGCCGTCGCCATGGGCCGCCACGCCGGCCGCCTGCTCATCGAGGACACGTCTCCGAGCCGCACCGGCCAGGAGCACGCACACGTCGTGCTCCAACCGGAACTGGTCGTCCGCCGGTCCACCATGGCAGCCCCGGCGCGACGTACCTGACGTCCCTGCCGGTGGGACGCGCACCGGCAGGGAACCGAGACTGAGCACCGCGGGCCTCAGTGACCTCGTGCGATCCATGCCTCAAGGTGCGGCGCCTCGTCGCCGATGGTCGTCTCCGGGCCGTGCCCGGTGCGGACGGTGGTGGACTCAGGCAGCACCAGCAGGCGGTCGCGGATCGACCGGACGATGGTGGGAAAGTCCGAGTACGACCGACCGGTCGCTCCTGGGCCGCCCGCGAACAGGATGTCACCGGTGAAGACGGTGCCGAGATCGGGGAGGTGGAGGCAGATGGCTCCCGGCGTGTGCCCGGGTGCGTGCAGGACGCTCACATGTGTACCGGCGACCCCGATCCGCTGGTTGTCGGAGACGTAGCCGTCGGGAGCGCGGTCCGGGTGTGTCTGCTTCCACAGCAGTCGATCGTCCAGGTGCAGCAGGATCGGGGCGCCGGTGGCCGCGGTAGGGCCTGTCCGGCGGATCAAGTCGCAGGAAAGCTGCGGCGCCTCATCGACGCGGGGGAGCGGGGTCTGGCGCGTTGGACTGCAAGGCGGAGGAGGGCGGCGACGCGGAGCGTCGGCAACCGACGACAACGCCGCAGGCCGGCGTGCCAGACCCCGCGTCTGCGGCATGATCCGCCGGACAGGCCCTAGTGCCGGGGCGGCATTGACGTGGTCGTTGTGGGCGTGGGTGCACACGATGGCGGCCAGCCGCCGGTCCCCGACCGCCTCGGCGATGGCGTCGGCGTCGTGCGCTGCGTCGATGACAACCGCTTCATCGTCGTCGCCGACGATCCAGACGTTGTTGTCGACCTCCCAGGTCCCGCCGTCCAGCGTGAAGACGCCCGAGGTGACCACGCGTTCGATACGCAGGCCGGCCCTCACAGGATCACCACCGAGCGCAGGACTTCGCCCTTGTGCATGCGGGCGAAGGCGTCCTCCACCTCGTCCAGGGCGATGGTCTCGCTGACGAAGGCGTCCAGGTCCAGGCGCCCCTGGAGGTAGAGGTCGATCAGCATGGGGAAGTCACGGGAGGGCAGACAGTCGCCGTACCAGGAGGACTTGAGCGCCCCGCCGCGGCCGAAGACGTCCAGCAGCGGCAGTTCGAGCTTCATGTCGGGGGCGGGTACGCCGACGAGGACGACGGTGCCTGCCAGGTCGCGGGCGTAGAACGCCTGCCGGTAGGTCTCCGGGCTGCCGACGGCCTCGATGACGACATCGACGCCGAAGCCACCGGTGAGGTCACGGACGGCCTCGACCGGGTCGGTCCGGCGGGAGTTGACCGTGTGTGTGGCGCCCAGGGACCTGGCGGTGGTCAGCTTGCGGTCGTCGATGTCGACGGCGATGATTTTCGCCGCGCCCGCCAGCCGTGCGCCGGCCACCGCCGCGTCGCCCACACCGCCACAGCCGATGACGGCCACACTGTCGCCCCTGCCGACACCACCGGTGTTGATCGCCGCTCCGATACCCGCCATGACTCCGCAGCCGAGCAGTCCCGCGGCGGCGGGTGAGGCCGCCGGGTCGACCTTGGTGCACTGGCCTGCGGCAACGAGGGTTTTCTCGGCGAAGGCACCGATGCCGAGGGCGGCCGACAGCTCGGTTCCGTCGGCGAGGGTCATCTTCTGGCGCGCGTTGTGGGTGTCGAAGCAGTACTGCGGGCGCCCGCGCCGACAGGCCCGACAACGGCCGCACACCGCGCGCCAGTTGAGGACGACGAAGTCGCCCGGGGCCATGTCCGTCACGTCGGGGCCGACCTCTTCGACCACACCTGCCGCCTCGTGGCCGAGGAGGAAGGGGAAGTCGTCGTTGATGCCGCCCTCGCGGTAGTGCAGGTCGGTGTGGCAGACACCGCACGCCTGCACCTTCACCACCACTTCTCCTGGGCCGGGGTCGGGAATGACGACCGTCTCGACGCGTACCGGTTCACCCTTGGCGTGGGCGACGACACCACGTACGTGCTGGGGCATGGGGACAGGTCCTTTCAAGGAAGTGACAGGGGATCGTGGGCGACGCGGGGTCAGTTCGCCGGACGGATGCGCACCGGCAGCGAGGCCCAGGAGCGAAGGGTGTTGTTGAGGTGCCGCCTCGGTTCTCCGGCCAGTTCCAGGTGTTCCACATGGCGGGCGAGCGCGGTCAGCAGGGACTCGGCCTCCAGACGCGCGACATGCTGGCCGACGCACTGGTGGATGCCCATGCCGAAGCCGACGTGGCCGGAGGGGTCCCGGGTGAGGTCGAAGCGGTCGGGATCCGCCCAGCGGTCCGGGTCCCGGTTGGCGGCGCCCAGGAACATCAGGATCTTGCCGCCCTCCGGGATGCGGGTCCCGGCGATGTCGACGTCGGTGGTGGCCGTGCGGAAGAACGTCTGGACCGGGGACTGCCAGCGCACCGCCTCGTCGAACGCCACCCGCGCCAGCTCAGGGCGTTCACGCAGCCGCTGCCACTCCTGCGGGTGGGTGGCGAAGGCGTACAGGGCGGCGGCGAGTCCGTGCACGGTCGTGTCGACGCCGGCGGTGAGCAGCGAACGCACCACCAGGGGTGCCTGCGCGTGGGTGAGGTCGCCGCGGTCGGCGGCGGCCCAGATCCGGGCACCGAAGCCGTCCTCGCGCAGCGCCTCACGGGCACACTGGGCGTTCACCCACGCCGACAACTCCCCCACCCGGTGCGCGTCGGCCTCGACCAGGGTGTTGCGCGGCCCGAAGGCGTTGAAGGCCATGTTGCCGTAGGGCAACAGGTTCTCCCGCCCGTGCGGACCGAGACCCACCGCGTCAGGGAAGACGCGCAGCGGGAACGCCTTCGCCAAGACGTCGAAGGCGTCGAACTCCCGTCCCTGCTCGGCCAGTACGGTCTCGACGAGTTGGTCGGCTACCGCCTGCCACGTCTCGCGCAGTCGGCGCAGGGCGAGCGGGGCAAGGATCTCGCTCAGCACGCGGCGTGGCGCGTCATGGTGGGGCGGGTCGGCTTCCAGCAGCAGGCTCGGCGGACGCCACGGCTTCTCGTGGCGGAAGTTGGCCAGTCCTACCCCGGCGCCGGACTGGAAGGTCTGCCAGTCGACAAGCGCAGTGTGCACTTCCTGGTAGCGGGCCAGGGCGTGTACGTCGTACCGGGAAAGGCGGACGACGGGACCGGCTGCGCGCAGTTGCCGGTGCAGTGGTTCCGGGTGTGCCAGGTGTTCGGCGGCGAAGGGGTCGGCGTCACTGATCGGCGGCAACGCGGGCAGGGCGGAGGTTTCGGTCATGGCGACTCCACGAAAGGCGAAGGGGTGCGAGGCACATGGCTCGGGAGTTCGGCAGCGTGTGACTCAGGTCGGCGGCCGGTTACGAAAGCTCAGAGGTCCAGGACCAATCGGTCGGAGAGCGAGCGGGACACGCAGGGCAGCATGCAGTCACCTGCCGTGCGTTCATGGCCGCCCAACACCGCGTCGCGGTGGTCCGGGGTTCCGTCCAGCACCGGGACGAGACACGTGCCGCAGGTCCCCTGCTCGCAGGAGGACAGCACCTCGGCACCGACGGCCCGCAGCGCGCGCAGCACGGAGACGTCGGGGGTGACGGTCACCGTACGGCCGGTGCGACGCAGTTCCACCTCGAAGGGCGTACTGCGCACAGGCTCGGACTGGACAGCGGCGGTGAACCGCTCGGTGCGCAGGCTGTGGTCCGGCCAGTGCGCGCTCGCCTTGTCAACGGCGGCCAGCAGAGGGGCCGGTCCGCAACAGTAGATCTTGGTCCCGGGCAGCGGCTCGCTCAGCCACCCGGCCAGGTCCAGCAGGCCGCGCTCGTCCTGGGGGCTGACGTGCACGCGCTCGCCGTAGGCGTCCGTGAGGTCCGCGTGGAACGCCATGGACACGCGAGTGCGACCGCCGTAGAGCAACTGCCAGTCGGCGCCGATCATGTCGGCTTGCCGGATCATCGGCAGCAGCGGGGTGATCCCGATCCCGCCCGCGATGAACAGGTAGCGGTCGGCCGGCACGAGGGGGAAATGGTTGTGCGCGCCACCGACGCTCACACGGTCGCCGACCGTCAGCCGGTCGTGCACGTACGCCGAGCCTCCGCGCCCTGCGGGCTCGCGCAGCACGGCGATGCGATACGTGTGCGGGTCCCAGCGATCGCCGCACAGGGAGTACTGCCGCGTACTGCCGCCGGGCAGCACCAGGTCGATGTGCGCCCCAGGCGTCCAGTCCGGCAGCCGCACGCCGTCGGGATGGTCGAGGGTGAGGGACACGACGCCGTCCGCGACGACGTCCTTGGCGCGGACGCGCAAGGAGAGGGTGGGGGTGGGGCAGGGAACCGCAGGTAGCAGGTTGTGTACGACCACGTTGTCGCCTCCCGTCTGTGGAATGCAGGAAGGATGCGCGTGGCCGCCGTCGCAGCGCGACGGCATTCTCACTGAGCGAGAGACGAAGTTCGGGCCGATGTCACACTGCCGTCACACCCGCATCCTCACGCCAGGCGGGCGCGCCGAGGGCACGGGAGACACCCCGTGCGGCGGTGCGCACGACGGGGACGACCGCTTGGGCGCCCGCGTCGTTGGGGACGATGACCGACAGCGCCGCGACCACCCGGCCGTCCGCACCGCGCACCGGAGCGGCGACACCGAGGGCTTCCTCGTGCACATAGCCGGGACAGTAGGCGTAGCCCCGCCGGCGGACTTCGGACAACGCGGCGCGCAGCCGGGGGCTCGTCGCCGGGGTCTCCGGGGTGTACGCGGTGAGCGAGCCGGCCAGCACTCGTTCCTTGAGGTCTGCCGGGCCGTGGGCCAGGAGCACCAGTCCGCTGGACGAGGCGTACAGAGGCAGCCGCCCGGCGATCCGGGTGTAGTTGATCACCGCGCTCGGCGCCGAGAGGCGTTCGAGGAACAGCACCTCGTGGCCCTCGAGGACACCCAGTTGCACATGGTGGCCCACGACGTCGTGCACGCCTTCCATGAACGGCATCGCGGTGTCACGCAAGGACAGCGTGGGTGACGCCCGTACGGCGAGTTCCCACAGCCGGACACCGATCCGCACCCGGCGATCGTCGTCCCGGCCCAGGAAGCCGTGGGCGGTCAGTTCACCCACGAGCCGGGAGGCCGTGGCCACGTGCAGTCCGGTGCGACGCGCGATCTCGGAGACCGTCAACGCCGGCTCCTCCTGGGTGAACGCCTCCAGGATGCGGGCGGCGCGTGAGAGAACCGACTCCTGGTGAGGTGTCTTCACAGCGTCACTCCTCGTCTGTGCGGGGCAGCTGAGCCCCGACCCGCGCGGCCGTCTCCCGCAGCCAGATGTGGGCCGCGTCATGGGTGTGGACCGGATGCCACCACAACGCTTCCCTCAGCGGCACCGCCTCATAAGGCGGATCCAGCACCCGCACCGCGGCGACCGGGGCCATCATCCGCGCCAGCCGAGCCTGGACCAGGGCGATGCGCCGGGTGTCGGCGATCATCAGGGGCAGGAGCTGGAAGCTGTCGACGGAGACCTCGACGCGCGGTTCGATCCCGAGCATGCCGAGCTGCCGTACAGCCGGCGCGTCGTACGTGCGCAGGTACGTCACCCAGGGCAGCGCGGCCAGGTCGTGGTGGGTGAGCCGGTCCCCCACGGTGGGGTGGTCCCGCGCCACGAGGAACACCCATCGGTCGTCGTAGAGATCGGTGGCAGGGAAGTCGCTGATCACGCCGTGGGGCATGAGCAGGCCGTCGGTGGCGCTCAGCAGGGTCGCCGTGTCGTCGATGACGGTCGGCGGGGCCTGGGTGAAGCGCAGCCGGATACCGGGGGCCTCCTCGTGCACGAGGCGAGCGAGTTCGGTGCCGAAGACGGAGACGGCGTAGTCGGACGCGATCAGTTTGAACTCTCGGTTTTCCTTGGCCGGGTCGAAGTCCGCCTGACTGGAGAAGAGGCGTTCCAGCAGGTCGTAGGCCGAGGCGGTGCGGTCCAGCAGGACCTGGCCGAGTGCGGTCAGCTCGTAGTGGCCGCCGACGCGTGCGAGCAGCTCGTCGTTGAAGTGTCGGCGCAACCGGGCGAGAGCGGCGCTCATCGCGGGCTGGCTGAGACCCACCCGCTGCCCGGCGCGGGTGACGTTGCGCTCCTCGAGCAGAGCGCGCAGGGCGACGACGAGATTGAGATCGAGACGGGCCAGGTTCACGGATCGGTCCCTTGCGGTGGGCGGCGGAGAAGGAGAATAAACACGATGGATGCCGATCATCCACAGAATCGATTTCCCTGATCACGGGGGGCGGGTCCAGATTAGTCCCACCGCAATCAGGAGGACATGTCCGTGAAACCCGAACCCGCGTCCGCTCTCTTTGCCGGGCCGTTCGCCCTCGCCACCCTCTCGACCCCTGACGGGCCGGAGTTCCCCGCCCTGGTCACCGCCGACGGCCAGGCCCTCGATCTGCGGGACACCTTCGGCGACGACCGGCTGACCGTCCTGGACGTGCTGGACCGCTGGGACACGGTCCTGCCGCGGCTGCGCGCCCTCGCGTCCGACACCGGCCTCGCCCGTACGCCCGTCACGGACCTGCGCGTGCACGCACCCGTCGCGCCGCGCCAGGTGTTCCAGTCGGGCGCGAACTACCGGCAGCACGTCATCGACCTGCACGTCGCCCACCGCGCCCCCGACGACGACCGGCCGGAGAGCGAGCGCCGCGCGGAGGCCGCGGAGATCATGGACCGGCGGGCCGCCGAGGACCTGCCGTACGTCTTCATCGGCCTGCCGAGCGCGATCACCGGCCCGTACGACGACGTCGTCCTGCCCGGATGGGCCGAACAGCCCGACTGGGAACTGGAGTTGGCGGTCGTCATCGGCAAGCCGGCCTACCAGGTGCCGGTGGAGGACGCGGCCGAGTACATCGCCGGTTACACGATCGCCAACGACCTTACCGACCGGGCCACCGTGTTCCGCCGGGACATGAAGGCCATCGGCACCGACTGGCTGCGCAGCAAGAACGCGCCCGGCTTCACCCCGCTCGGCCCGTGGATCGTCCCCGCCGAGTCCATCGCGAACCCGGACGACCTGCGCGTCACGCTGAAGCTCAACGGCGAGACCATGCAGGACGAGTCGACCAAGGACATGATCTTCAAGGTCGCCCGCATGGTGTCCTACGCCTCGCAGACCGCCCGCCTGCTCCCCGGCGACCTGGTCCTCACCGGCTCCCCGGCCGGCAACGGCATGCACTGGGGCCGGCTGCTGCGCGACGGCGACGTCATGGAGGGCACCGTCACCGGGCTCGGGCGCCAGCGCACCCGATGTGTCGCGGAGGGCTCCGCATGAACCGCAACGACCCCGAGGGCTCGATCGCCGAGGCCGCCAAGGCGTACTCCAACTGGGGGCGTTGGGGCGAGGACGACCGGCTCGGCACCCTGAACTTCCTCACGGAGGACAAGCGCCGCGAGGGCGCGGCCCTGATCCGGCGAGGCGTCAGCTTCTCGCTGTCGCAGTCGTTCGACATGAACGGCCCGCAGAAGGGCTGGCGGCGCCGCACCAACCCCGTCCACACCATGCTGGACACCGGCACCGACGCCGCCCTCGGCGCCCAGGGTTTTCCGCACGGCATCGGCGGCGCCGACGACGTGATCGCGATGCCGCTCCAGTGCTCCACCCAGTGGGACGGGCTCGGGCACATCTTCGACCACGGCAAGGCCTGGAACGGCCGCCCCGCCGAGAAGGTCGTCACCTCCGACGGCGACCTCGTCACCGGCATCGAGCACATGGCGCCCCACGTCGCTGGGCGCGGGGTCCTGCTGGACGTCGGTCAGGTCTGCGGCACCGCGGGCGAGTTGCCGGACGGTTTCGCGATCACCGAGGAGCACCTCACCGCGACCGCCGAGGCCCACGGGGTGACCGTGGGACGCGGTGACATCGTCCTCGTACGGACCGGACAGCTCGCCCGCGTCCGGCGCGACGGCTGGGGCGACTACGCCGGCGGCCAGGCGCCCGGTCTGTCGTTCACCACGGCCGGCTGGTTGCACCGGACCGAGATCGCCGCGATCGCCACCGACACCTGGGGTTTCGAGGTCCGCCCCAATGAATTCGACCACGCCTTCCAGCCCCTGCACCAGGTCGCCATCCCCAACATCGGCCTGCTGATCGGTGAGATGTGGGACCTGGACGCCCTCGCCGAGGACTGTGCACGCGACGGCGCGTACGCGTTCTGGCTCACCGCCGCACCACTGCCCATCACCGGCGCGGTCGGCTCACCCGTCAACCCGATCGCGGTCAAGTAACGCACGGAACAAGGGAGTTCCCCCATGAGCAACCCCCGCACAGTCCTGGTGATCGGCGGTGGCGCCGCAGGCAACGCCGCGACTGTCTTTCTACGTCGCGCCGGCCTCAGGGTGGACCTGATCGAGGCCAAGGACGACTGGAACGCCACCGCCGGCTCCGGAATCACCCTCCAGGGCAACGCCCTGCGCGTCCTGCGTGAACTCGGCGTCTGGGACCAGGTCAAGGCGTCCGGCTTCGGTTTCGGCTCCGTCGGCATCACCACTCCCGACGGCACCGTCCTGCACGTTGCCCGGGACCTGCGCACCGGCGGTGACGATCTGCCCGCCACCCTCGGCATGCAGCGCCCCCAGCTCCAGCAGATCCTGATCGACGCCGTCCGGGCCAGTGGCGCCACCGTGCGACTCGGCACGACCGCCGAGATCCTCGGCCAGGACACCGACGGGGTGGCGATACGGTTCTCGGACGGCAGCCAGGGCCGCTACGACCTGGTCATCGCAGCCGACGGCCTCGCCTCGTCGACCCGCGCGGCGATCGGCATCGGCGACAAGCCCGAGCCGACCGGCATGGCCATCTGGCGCATCGCCGCCCCGCGCCCGGCCGGAGTGATCCGCACCGACCTCGCCTACGGCGGCCCCGCCTACATCGCCGGGTACTGCCCCACCAGCAACACCACGATCTACGCGTACGTCGTCGAGGCCAACCGCGACCGCGCCTCCATCCCGCCGGAGACGTACGCCGACGAGATGCGTCGGCTGGCCTCCGCCTACGGCGGCTTCTGGCCGGAGATCACCCAGCACATCACCGACCCGGCGAAGGTCAACTACACCTGGTTCGACCGGCTGCTGGTGGAGGGCTCCTGGCACCGCGGCCGGGTGGTGCTCATCGGTGACGCCGCGCACTGCTGCCCGCCCACACTTGCGCAGGGCGCGGCCCTGTCCCTGGAGGACGCGTGGGTGCTCACCCAACTGCTCACCGCGTCCGAGAGCTGGGACGACGCACTATTCCAGGCGTACTACGAGCGGCGAGTGACCCGCGTCCGACCGGTCGTGGAGGCGTCCGTGCAGATCGGGCAGTGGCAGCTCGACGGTGTCCGTGACGCCGACGTCCCCGGCCTGATGGGCCGCACCATGACGATGCTGCGGGAACTTCCGTGACCATCACTCCCACCGTGGACGTCCACGCCCACGTCCTGCTGCCCGAGGTCGAGGCACTGGTGGCCGAGCTGCCGGGACTGGCGGAGGCGAAGGCGCTGGACGCCCGGCGCAACGGCCCGGCGGCACTCGCCGTCAGCGGGCCCATGGTCCGCGAACGGATCCCGCGCCTGACCGACCCCGCCGTACGGCTCGCCGCGATGGACGCGCAGGGCGTGGACGTCCAGCTGGTCAGCCCCTCCCCCTCGCACTACCACTACTGGACCGACGAGGAGACGGCTGAAAAGCTGTACCGGCTCGCCAACGAGGCGACGGCGGCCCACTGTTCCGCAGCGCCCGACCGGCTGCGCGGCCTGGGCCTCGTACCGCTGCAACACCCGCAACAGGCTGTGCGCGCCCTCGAACACGCGATGGACCAGGGCCTGTTGGGCGTCGAGATCTCCAGCCACGCACCGGGGCGGGAACTGTCCGACCCGGCGTACGAAGCCTTCTGGACCCGGGCCGAGGAGACGGACGCGATCGTCTTCCTGCACCCCTTCGGCTGCACGCTCGACGAACGGCTCGACCGCTGGTACCTGTCCAACACCGTGGGCCAGCCCACGGAGAACGCCGTCGCGCTCTCCCACCTGATCTTCTCCGGCGTCCTGGACCGCCACCCGGACCTCAAGCTGATCGCGGCCCACGGTGGCGGCTATCTGCCCACCCACATCGGCCGCTCCGACCACGCCTGGCAGGCCCGCTCCGACGCCGGGGCCGGCTGCGCCCACCTGCCCAGCAGCTACCTCAAGCGGCTGTACTTCGACTCCCTCGTCCACGACCCGCACGTCCTGCGGGAGCTGGTCCGTGTCGCCGGGGCCGACCGGGTGCTGCTCGGCTCCGACTTCCCCTTCGACATGGGCACCGAGGACCCCCTCGGCGCGCTGCGCGCCGCCCGGCTGCCCGACGCCGACTTCGACGCCGTACGGGGCGGCAACGCCGCCGCCCTCCTCCGGAAGGACTGACACCATGCGTCTGCTCACCCACCTCCGGCACGTCGACCTCGCCGTGCCCGACTACGACAAGCAGCTCGACTTCTACGCCGGCGTCTGGGGCCTGACCAAGGTCTCCGAGGACTCCGGGATCTCCTTCCTCGCCGCCGAAGGCTCCCCGGAGCAGTACGTCGTACGGCTGCGCAAGGCCGAGGAGAAGCGCCTCGACCTCGTCTCCTACGGCGCGGCCTCCGCCGCCGACGTCGACACGCTCGCCGAGCAACTCCTCGCCGGGGGCGTGCAGTTGATCTCCCAGCCGGGCAAGGTCGACACCCCCGGAGGCGGCTACGGTTTCCGCTTCTTCGACGTCGACGGCCGCACCATCGAGGTCTCCGCCGACGTCCAGGTCCGGCAGCACCGCAAGATCGAGGAGAAGGAGGCGATCCCGGTCAAGCTGTCCCACGTCGTCCTCAACTCCCCCGACCTGGACCGCACCCGGCAGTGGTACGAGGAGCACCTGGGCTTCCGGCTCTCCGACACGCTCAGCTCCCCGCACATGGGCGAGGTCATGCACTTCATGCGGATCAGCAACCAGCACCACTCGATGGCGTTGGCCAAGGGCCCGCACACCGCGCTGCACCACATCTCGTTCGAGATGCGCGGCATCGACGAGTACATGCGCGGCTCCGGCCGGGTCATCCGTGCCGGTCACCGGAAGATCTGGGGTCCGGGCCGGCACATGGCGGGCGACAACACCTTCACCTACTTCCTCGACCCGCACGGCAATACCGTCGAGTACACCACCGAGCTGGAGCTCCTCGACGAGGACACCTGGCACCCGCACGTCTACGACTTCTCCCAGCCCGAGGTCACCGACCAGTGGGGCACCGCGAACCCGATGAACGAGCTGATCGCCAAGGAGTCGTTCAACGACGTCGACCGCGGCGTCTTCGTCGCCCCGCCGGTCTGATCCCACCCCCGCTCCCGGGAGCGCGGCCGGCCCTGTCACTTGCCCTGACTCACCACCGCCGCGCTCCCGGGCCCTCCTGCCCGGAGCCGCACCATGCGTTTCGCCGCCTACGAACACCACCACCGCCGTCGCGTGGCCGTCGTGCACGACGACGGCACCCTGCTGCCGCTGCCCGGCGTCTCCTCGCTCACCGCCCTGCTGTCGGAATGCGGCAGTCTTCCCGCCCTGCTCACCGCGGGCGCCGCCGCGCTGGACGTGCCGCCCGGCCCGCACGCGTCGGAAGTGCGGCTGCTACCACCTCTCCAGCCCGTGTCCGTAAGGGACTTCGTCACCTTCGAGGAGCACGTCGAGGGCGTACGACGTTCCGTGGACGGCACCGCCGGCGTACCGGAGCAGTGGTACGCCGCGCCGACGTTCTACTTCACCAACCCGCACGCGATCTACGGGCCGCACGACGACATCCCCGTCCCGCCCGGGTCGGGCGTGCTCGACTTCGAGCTCGAAGTCGCCGCCGTGATCGGCAAGGAGGGCCGCGACCTCACCCCCGAGCGGGCCCGCGACCACATCGTCGGTTACACCGTCTTCAACGACTGGTCGGCCCGCGACCTCCAGTCCGCGGAGATGCGGGTCGGCCTCGGCCCGTGCAAGGGCAAGGACACCGCGACCACCCTCGGCCCCTACCTGGTCACCGCCGACGAGCTGGAACCGTACCGGGACACCGACGGTTTCCTGCGCCTCGCCCTCACCGCCTCGGTGAACGGTGAGACGGTCGGCACGGATCTGCTCTCCAACATGAGCTGGACGTTCGAGGAGATGGTCGCCTACGCCTCCCGCGGCACCTGGGTGCACCCGGGTGACGTCCTCGGCTCCGGCACCTGCGGCAACGGCGGCTGCCTCGCCGAACTGTGGGGCCTGCGCGGCGAACAGACCCCGCCGCCCCTCAAGCCCGGCGACACCGTCGCCCTCACGGTGGAAGGGATCGGCACCGTGTCCAACACGATCGTCCCCGGCACCGCCCCGGTGCCGCTGCCCACCGGCCGGCGCCGGTCCCGGGAGCGGCCGTGAGCGACCTGCACCCCAAGAGGCTGCTCGGCAAGGTCGTCGTGGTCACGGGTGCGGCCCGTGGACAGGGCGCCGCCGAGGCGGAGGCCCTCACCCGGGAGGGCGCCCGGGTGATCGCCACCGACGTGATCGAGGCCCCTGACTGCCGTCGGCTGGACGTCACGAGCACAGAGGACTGGGCGGCGCTCGCCGCCGAACTCAGGGAGTCGTACGGGCAGGTGCACGGCCTGGTCAACAACGCCGGCATCACCTGGCGCGCCCGCCTCGGCGACGTCCGGGCCGAGGACTTCGCCCGGGTCCACGCCGTCAACGTCACCGGGCCGCTCCTCGGCATCCAGCACCTCGCGCCGCTCATGCCGGCCGGCTCGTCCGTCGTGAACGTCGGCTCCTCGGCGGCCCTCACCGCCCACTACCCCATCGCCTACACCGCGAGCAAGTGGGGTCTGCGGGGGCTGTCCAGGACGGCCGCGCTGGAACTCGGCCCGCGCGGCATCCGCGTCAACACGATCCACCCCGGCTACATCGAGACCGAGATGACCGCCTCGGCCGCCCCCGCGTTCCGCGAGGCCAACGTCCGCGAGACCCCGCTCGGCCGTACCGGGACCACCGACGAGGTCGCTCCGCTGGTGGTGTTCCTGCTGTCGGACGAGTCGTCGTTCATCACCGGGGCCGACATCCCCGTCGACGGTGGGCTCACCGCGCACGGCGGGACCAAGTCGGTCTCCGACGCACTGCGCGAGGCAGCCTCATGAAACGCCTGGAGGGCAAGGTCGCCCTGATCTCCGGCACGGCACGCGGTCAGGGCCGGGCCGCAGCCCTGCGGTTCGCCGCCGAGGGCGCACTCGTGGTCGGCGGTGACCTGCTGCACGAGGAGGCCGTCGAGACGCAAAGGCTGATCGCCCGCGAGGGCGGCACGGTCCTCACACCCGGCCCCCTGGATGTCACCGACGAGCCGTCGGTGCGCTCCTGGGTCGCTGAGGCCGTCGACGCCTTCGGCGGTATCGACATCGTGTACGCCAACGCCGGCGCGGTCCGCTTCGGAGGCATCGCCGACCAGCCGTACGAGGACTTCGTCTTCACCCTGCGCGCCGAACTCGACTCGGTGTGGCTGACCGTCCGGGCGGCCTGGCCGCACCTGATCGACAGTCACGGCTGCGTCCTGACCGTCGGCTCCACCGCCGGTCTGACCGGTTCGCTCACCAACCAGCGCACCGCGCACTCCGCGTCCAAGGGCGGCGTGATCGCACTGACCCGGCAACTGGCCGCCGAGGGCGCCCCGTACGGCATCCGCGCCAACTGCGTCAGCCCCGGAATGATCGACACGGACGGCTCCCGCACCGGCACACCGGACGACGTGGTCAACGCGGCCGTCTTTCTCGCTTCCGACGAGGCGTCGTACATCACGGGCGCCAACCTCGTCGTCCACGGCGGCTGGTCGACGGTCCTGCCCGGCGCCACTCCCTGAAAGGAACTCAGTCGTGAACAAGGTCCGCGGCAGCGCCGCAGAGGCCGTCGCCGACATCCCGTCCGGTGCCTCACTGGCCGTCGGCGGGTTCGGTCTCAGCGGTGTACCCGAGGTACTGGTCCGCGCCCTGTACGAGCAGGGCGCGTCCGGTCTGGAGGTCGTCTCCAACAACTGCGGCGTGAACGGCCGCGGCCTGGGCGTCCTGCTCGCCGCTGGCCGGATCGCCCGCGTCACCGGCTCCTACGTGGGCGAGAACAAGGAGTTCGCCCGCCAGTACCTGGCCGGTGAACTGGAGGTCGAACTCACCCCGCAGGGCACCCTCGCCGAACGCCTGCGGGCCGGCGGCGCGGGCATCCCCGCCTTCTACACCCCGGCCGGTGTGGGCACCCAGGTCGCGGGCGGCGGCCTGCCCTGGCGTTACGCGTCCGACGGCTCGGTGGCCGTCACCTCGCCGCCTAAGGAGATCCGCACCTTCCGGGGCCGCCCGCACGTCCTGGAGCACGGCATCACCACCGACTTCGCCCTCGTACGGGCCTGGCGCGGCGACCGCCACGGCAACCTGGTGTTCCGCAAGGCCGCCGCGAACTTCAACCCTCTGGCGGCCATGGCCGGCGGGATCACCGTCGCCGAGGTCGAAGAGCTGCTGGAGCCGGGCGAGTTGAGCCCCGACGAGGTGCACGTCCCCGGCATCTTCGTCCAGCGGGTGGTGGAGTTGACGGCCGGTCAGGCCGACGACAAGCGCATCGAGAAGAGGACCGTACGAGCATGAGCTGGACCCGCGACCAGATGGCCGCCCGCGCCGCCGCCGAACTCACCGACGGCTCCTACGTCAACCTCGGCATCGGCCTGCCCACCCTGATCCCAGGCCATCTCCCGCCGGGCGTCCAGGTCGTCCTGCACTCCGAGAACGGCATCCTCGGCACCGGCCCCTACCCCACGGAAGCCGAGGTCGACCCGGATCTCATCAACGCGGGCAAAGAGACCGTCACCGTGCTCCCGGGTGCCTCGTTCTTCGACTCCGCCCTGTCCTTCGGCATGATCCGGGGCGGCCACATCGACACCGCCGTGCTCGGCGCGATGCAGGTGTCGGAGCGGGGGGACCTGGCCAACTGGATGATCCCCGGCAAGATGGTCAAGGGCATGGGCGGCGCGATGGACCTCGTCCACGGCGCCCGCCGCGTCATCGTCCTGATGGAACACACCGCCAAGGACGGCAGCCCCAAGATCGTCCGGGAGTGCACACTGCCGCTCACCGGCGAACGCTGCGTCCACCGGATCATCACCGACCTTGCCGTCCTCGACATCACGGACGACGGACTCGCGCTCGTCGAGACGGCTCCCGGTGTGACCGTCGAGGATGTGGCGGAACACACCGATGCGCCCCTGTCCCACAGCAGCGGCAACCGTTTCCACGCGCTGCCCCGACCCGGAGTTCGGTGAGCGGGCCGGTACGGCCGTGCTGCCCCCAGGTGCGCATCTGCCGGACCGTGCAGGTCGGACACGCCGTTCACGGCGCGCAGGACGGTCTCCTCAACGACGTCGTCGGCACCTCGGAGACCGTCATGTGCGGTTCCCGGCGCGCCGGGCGTCGGAGATGCAGCAGCCGTACCGTGCGTCATGCCCCCGATGTCATCCTGCACCGTGGTGGCGGAGCCACAGGAGCAGGTGCCAGTCCTGGTCGTTGGCGAGGGGGTCGGCGGTATGGGCGGCGCGTCCGTCGACGGTGGAGGGCATGACGAAGGCGCAGGTGGCCGAGCCGTCCTCGTCGTAGTTGGCCATGTTGGCGCGCATGATGGCCTCGGCGAGCCGGTCGGTGTCACCGGTGCGCAAGGTGGCCGGCAGACGCAGCAGCGTCGTGGCGGTCAGAACGCTCCAGTAATGCGGGAAGACGTCGCCCCAGAGCCTGTTCTCGCCGAACCAGTAGCCGTCCCAGTGCCGGATCGCGATGCCGTGCAGCCGGGCGTGCGGCTGGGGGCCGCCGAACGCCAGCAGCCAGGGCAGGCGCTCCTCGATGGCGTCGTGGAAGAGGGCCTCGCCGGTCAGGGTGTACGCGTCGCTGAGAAGGTCCAGCAGCGGAGCGACGATCGCCTGCTCGTAGTTGACCTCGTGGGCGGGCAGCCGCCGCCCCATACGGACGAACTCCCGGGCGCTGTCGACCAATCGGTCGCGCAGTCGTCCGGCACGGGAGGTCTGACCGGCGGCCTCGAGGCTGTCGCAGACGGCCGCCGTCGCCGGGGACACGTCGATGGACAGATGGGCGGAACCGCCCAGGTCGAAGCGGCGCTCGATGATGCGGGCGGCGCGCTCGAGGTCCTCTTCCCGGTCGTGCGTCCGGTGCCGGTCGAGGAAGAAGCGGGCCAGCCACGGCATGTCGTAGAGCCGCGGTTCGATGTGCCAGCTCTGGGATCCGCGCCGCGGGGCGTCGGTCTCGTCGAGCAGATGACGCACCGCGAAGCGGGACCAGCCGTCCAGGAGGGGGTCGATCTCCGCCGCGTCGGCTAGGCCGTGGGCGACGGCGGCCTGGAGCAGCAGCGGCATCGCGATGCGCTCGGAACCGTCCGTCCAGTCCGACCAGCCGTTGGTGGCACTGGTCAGTCCGGTGCGGGTGTTCACGGGGACGAAGGCGTGCGCGAGCAGCCCCGGACGGCCCGTTGCCCGCTGGTGGCGGGTGATGTAGGCGACGCGGCGGCGAACGACCTCCTCCAGGGGAAGGTGGAAGAGAATCTCGGTGCGGGCGCCATCGCCGATCTCCAGGGTGCGTGTGCCGTGCGCGGATGCCTCGACGCGATAGCGTCCCTCCGTCTCCCGCTCGACCTTCACCTCCGGGTCCGGGCTGCTGACCGACGTCGCCTCGACGACGATCGGGGTCCCGGTCTCGGCGGCGTATGCGGAGAACACGGCCGGTGGCCGGGTGGCGGCGATGAAGGCGTCGATGGACTCGTGCCAACCCAACTCCCAGGCCACCGACGTCGATTCCCCCGGCGCCAGACGCAGCACCGGTTGCCCGCCGAACGCGTCCGAGTTGCGGGCGTGGTCGGTGACCTGGAGGACCAGGTGGCCGCGGACGTCCGACAGCGACGCCTGGTTGCGGGACTCGACCGAGTACCCCCGTACCGCCCCCTCCCGCACGATCAACCCCAGGCAGCGCTCCTCGCCGGACATCGGCTGAGCCAGCGCCCACGCCCACGTGCCTCCGGTGAAGACGTGGGCGTGCACGGCCTGTTCGAGCGAGGTCTGCGCGTCGCGGTACCAGTCTGCGAACGGAGTCTGAATGCCGAGGCTCGTGACGGCGAGCGGCTCGTCGGCGCTGTTGACGACGGTGTAGGACTCACGCAGCACGGTCCCGTCGACGGAACGCCGCACCTCGACTCGGATCCCGGGCAGGGGTGCGTGCACCGCCTCGACGGTGTCGTCCGCCGCACGCAGTTCGGCAGGCGCGAGCCAGCGGGCGGCTCCCCTGTCCGTCACCAGGTGTCCTGACCCCCACTGATGCTCCAGTGAGTGCCAAGGGGTGGTGGCCTGGTCGAGCAGAAACCGCCGTACCGGTGCCAGGTCGTCCAGGAATTGCGTCGGCGCGCCCGTCACCGGGTCGAGCACCGCGTGCCCCGCGCCGAACCGGAGCGATTCCGGGATCCTGGCCTCGGTGGATAGCACCTGTGAACTCCTCAGTCTTTGTCGCGTGCGCTGGAGTCCGCTTGGGCAACAGCGGTCACATCAAAGCAACGCCACCTGACCGAGTACAGGGAAGCGAAACTTTTCGATCACCGGCCCGGTGGGCGCTGCACCAGGAGAGCCAGGCGATCGGCCGACGGACGGCCAACTCGCCGATACCGCCGCGAGACCTCGCGCCCGCGCACCGCAACGGGAGCAGACGGAAGGCAGAGCGCCGTCAGGAGACGGGGGCAGTTCCGTGCCGGAGTCGAGCCGGTCGGAGAAGCGGAAGCCCTCTTGGGAGCGGGCGGAGGGAACTACGCCACCGACCCCGACAAGGTCGTCAACGACCTGTCGGCGGCCCACATCTGGGACGCCTCCTCCGACGGGGGTGACCCCGTCGGAGGCCCGGCCGCACCCTGGTGCTCGTCACAGCAGCAGTGCCGCGATCCGTCGAGAGGGCCGGTGGCGCCGCCAGGCCACGGTCAGGAAGACGATCAGGCCGCCGACCGGGAGGGCGCACACACTCCAGCTGAGGGCCAGGGGCGGTCCGGGTTGTTCCAGGACGGTGATGTTCTTCAGCGTGCCCGTGCCCTGTCCCTGGGGGCCGTTGATGGTGAAGGTAATGCTCCATCGGCCCGCCGTGGACAGGGACTGGACGTCCAGGCCCCAGACCGACAGCTTGCGCGGGTGACGCGCCAGCTGGCCTCCCATGCCGCCTCCGCCGCCTCCCCCGCCTCGCATACCGTCGGCCTGCTGGCCCGGGGCGGTCATGGAAAGGGTGCCGGACTTGTCCTTGATGCCTCCGTCGGGGGCGAACGTGAAGTCCAGGGACTGTGTGGCCCGCAGCGGCCACTTGGAGAAGCCCACCGTCAGGTTGTAGGGACCGACCTTCACCTTCTCGGTGTGAACGATGTCGACCGGTGCGTACGCCTGGGCGGACGGGGCCGAGACGAAGAGCGTGCCGGCCACCGCGCACAGGGCGAGGAGCAGGGCCCGGGCGCGGCGCCTCAGCGTCCGGCGGGGGCTACGTGTCTGAGGGCGCATCGGTCAGCGACCTTCCGGAGCAGTGGGGTTCGTGGGTTGCGCAGCCGCCGTGTTGAGGTGCAGCAGGACGGTGAAGCGGGAGCCGAGGTAGCCGGCCAGCGTGCCGAAGACCAGGCCGAGAACGGCGTCGGTGAGCAGCGTGGTCGCGGACGTGCCGGACTGGCCCATCGGACCACCTCCGCCACCACCACCTCCTCCGCCCCCGCCGCCTCCGCTGACCAGGGAGGTCTGCAGCAGCAGGGAGAGGCTGACGAGCACCCCGCCGACGGCGCCGACGACCTGCGGCATCCAACGGGCCGACCAGCCCTGCCTGCGGCCGACCCACAGCAACGCCTCGATCACCACGGCCACGCCGATCATGAACATGGGGATGCCGGAGGGCAGCACGGGCGCCATGTCCATCAGGTTGTCCCGCAGCGGCAGCCCGACGTACCCGGCGTACGCCTTCGCCGCCCACGGCGAGAACCACCACAAGAACACCTGCATGACGCCGAGGACCGCCGCGATGGACAGCGCGACTCCCCTGCGGCGCAGGGTCAACGCTCCCATGATCAGCAGGCAGACGGAGAAGAAGACGTTGCCCGCGAGCTGGGGATCAATGGTCTGGGACAGTCCCTGGAAGGCGTAGGTGGTCAGGGGGCAGAACGTGATCAGAACCGGCGTACTGACGATCAGCCCGATACGCCCCCACAGCTGCTCCCGGGCTGCGGCGAAGACGATGATGCTGCCGACCATGGTCAGGCTGATGGAGATGAACAGGGCAACGTGTGGAGGGGAGTTGAGTACGGCGTCGAAGCCGTACAGGGAGTGCCACCACAGGTCCATCAAGCCGTACAGGAGGAACAGCGCTGCGCCGGTTCCGGCGACGAGGTAACCCAGGGGCGCGGTGAACGTTCCGCGCAGGACCCGGACGGGGCTGCCGCCGACGCCGGGGTCCGCGGGGCGTCCGGCGCGCTGCGCGAAGGTGGAGCGCAGCACCATCACCAGGCTGGCGATGCCGGCGAGGGCGCTGCCGGAGTACAGCATCAGGTGGGAGAGCGTGAAGAAGGTGTCCGGGCCGACGTCGACATGCCACTCGACGTCCCAGCTGATACCGATCAGCGAGGTCAGGGTGCCGATCAGGACGGTGAACGCCCCTGCCGCACTGGGCAGTTGACCGGCCAGGGGGCGGGTTGACGGGAGTGGTCGAGCGGAGCCGGGCAGCGTCGCTGCGGGGACGGAGTCCATCGGTATGCCTTTCGGGGAGGTTCCGAGGATCAGCGGGAAATCGTGAGCGGGAAGACGAGCCGGTCGTGGCGGTCGCCGGTGTCGATGTCGACCAGGAGCTCCCAGCGGCCGGTCATCATCAGCGGGAGTCCGGCAACGTGGTAGCGGTTGTCCGCGGTGCGTACGGCGGTGAAGTCGGGCACCGCGTGGCCCACGGTGGGCAGTACCGCGGAGACGGTGACGACCGGCGTTGCGGACCCGGTGGTCGTGGTGCTCGCGCGGGGCGTGAGGCGGACGTCGATCGCGGTGGTGCCGACCGCGGGTTCGTCGATCGTCAGCGTCACCGCATCGGTGGCGGTGCCGCTGGTGAGCGTCGCGCCGGCAGATGCGGAATCGGTCGTACCGGATGACGCCATCCACCGAAGCGTCAGCACGGTGACCATGACGGTCGCCAGGACGGCCGCGGCCATGAGGGCCCGGCGGGTACGCCGCGTCATCGTGTGGCCTCCGCGGCGTCGGTGACGTGCAGCAGATACGGGATCGTCAGGACGGTGTTGTCCCGTTCGGCCTGGATCCAGATCCGGTAATAGCCTGCGGTCGGGAAGGTGTAGACGAAGGACACCTCGGGGCCGTACGCGGCGACCGTCTCGTCGGCGGTGCTGTCGCCGTTGACGGAGGTCAGGCCGCTCATCGAGCTCATGTCGGTGTCGGAGTTCATGTCCATGCCCGCCATGTCGTCCGCGACGGAGCCCATGGAGTGGGAGTGGGCCCACACCTCGGCGTTCTGCGTCGCCGCCCCCACCGCCGTCGGCCGGGAGGACACCGGCCCGACGATGATCAGGTGCCCGACCATGCCGAGCCAGGGCTGCAGGGTCGCGTCGGTGCCGACCCGGGCGGTGAGGACGGCAGCCTTCCCCACGGTCAGCGAGGACGCGGTCAGCCGTACCCGCACGCCATCGACGGTCTGCGAACCGGGTCCCGAATGGGCTGATACGGCGGTGGCCTTGGTCTTGGTGGTGCCGGCCACCGCGTCGATGCCGGTGGCGGAGCGGTTTTGCTGGACGCCGCCCCCCACCCGTGCGAACTCGGCGGAGACCGCGTAATGGCCTGCCTCGGGAAGGGTCAACGGCACCTCGTACGTGCCGGGCCCGGTCCTGACCGGATGGAGATGCCAGAGCTGCCCCGAAGGACCGACGACCAACAGATGCATCAGGGCTCCGTCGTGGACGACGAGGTCGTCGGCGGGCAGGCCCGTGGAGGCGTCGGTCAGGGTCAGCCGCAGATCGTCGGTCTCCCCCGCGCGGAGCGTGGAGGACTTTATGGCCAGCGTGGCGGGTGGGCGTGAGTATTCGGTCAGCTGGCGCCCGACAGAGGAGTACGGATTGCTGACGCCGTCGATCGTGGCGTCGACCTGACCTCCCTGCGACGCGGGCAGCGGCAGCACGGACGAGAGGATCGCGCCGGTGACGGCCACCGCCAGACAGGCGACCACCCCCACCGGCCGGCACCATCGTCCACCACCCGCGTCGTCCCCGTACGGCCACGACGACGGTGACCAGGATGAAGACCCCGGCGCCGATGAAGCCCGCGTAGACGGCCTTCTCCTCCGGCGAGGTGACCTGCTTCGACACCACGAAGGGGATCGTCGCGGTGCGCTTGCCGTCGCCCAGCGTGAGCTCCCATGGACCGACCTGGTCGACCCGCAACTGTGCGGAGTAGGAGCCGGCAGTCTCTCCCAGCGTGACGACGGCCGTATCGGTGGTCGTACCCGACGCGGAGGCGACGGGCGAGGAGGTGGACACCCCGGTCGGCACCACGCCCAGCCTGATACGGCCCGCTGCCGTGCCGGTGTGTGTGATGACGTCCACATGCAGCGGCCCCGGGACGCCCGTGACGCGGCGCAGGACTACGGTCAGCTCCCTGTCGCCGAGTGTCTGGGCGACCTGGATGTCATTGCCGCTCGACGCGGAGTCCGCCGTCGCCACCGGGCTCGCGGTGAACAGCAGAGCCACGGCGCACAGCAGGCTCGCGAGGGCCGTCCGCACCCGGCGTCGTCGGGGCGGAACCGTTCTCGTACGGACGGGGATGGCGTTCATGGTCCGACCAAACTAGGAAGGCCCCTCCCTCACTGTCGTCACGACACCAGGGGATGTCGGGTCCCCCGGACGGGGGACCCGCCCACGTCCGTGACCAGGCATCATGGACAACCGCGACGGCCGACGAGAGGGGTACCGGTGCCCGGGAGGCAAGGGCGAGCGGAGCGCGGCATCGCGTCCGTCCGCCCCCACGACCTCAGCGGATCGCTGACCCGCCAGTCGATCCTGGTCGCAGCGACCACCCTGGTGGTCGACTGCCTCTCCTTCTTCCTGACCAGCGCCTCGTCCTATCCGCCGACCTGGCGCTGGGCCGTTCTCGTCGCGATCGTGCTGGTGGACGCCAGTCTGGCCACCGCGCCCCGGTGGTCGGGGGTGGTGGCCGTCGCTCAGGCGGCCGTCGCCGTCGTCGGCGCGGCACTGCTCCCCGGGGGCGGCGGCCCACCGCCGCAGCTCAACAGCGCGGGTCTGCTGATCTCCGCCTACCGCGCGGGCGCCTGGCTGAACACAGGGCCCGCCGTGGCGTCCCTGCTGTGCCTGGCGGCCGGAACCATCGCGGGGCAGCTGCTCGGCGGAGGCGACTTCGAGGAGGGGCGGCTCCTGCTCGATCCCATGGCCAACGCGCTGCTCCCCTGGCTCGTCGGCCGGTACACCACTGCCCGCCGCGCCTCATCGCCGAGTTGGAACAGCGCTCCGAGCGCGAACAGCGCGAGCGACGGCAAGCCCTCGCCGAAGCCATCGCGGAGGAGCGCAGCAGCATCGCCCACGACCTGCACGACGTGATCTCGCACCACGTGAGCGCCATCGGCGTCCACGCCGGTGTCGCCCGCCTCAAAGCCACCGCCTCGACGGACGCCGTGGATGTGACGGACTCACTGACGGCCGTGGAGACATCCAGCCGGGCCGCCATGCTCGACCTGCGCCGACTACTGGACTTCCTCCACGGCAACGCCTCGGACCCCGGCGGAGAAGACCGTCAGCCGGGCCTGGCCGACCTCGCCACCCTCCTGGACACCGTCAGCGCCGCCGGCCTGCATGCACAGGTCACCGTCCGAGGCGTCCCGTCACAGCTGCCCGACTCCCTGGACATCGCCGCCTACCGGGTGGTGCAGGAGATGCTCACCAACGCGCTGCGTCACGGAGACGGCCGTACGGCGGAGGTGGAACTCCGCTACGACCACGCAGCCCTCACCGTGACCACGACCAATCCCCTCCCGGCCCACGCCCGCGCCCAACCCGACTCACCGCACCGGGGACTCCAGGGCATCCGCAGCCGCGCAGCCCTGTTCGACGGCACCACCGGATACGGCCCCACGCCCGACGGCAGAGCATGGCTCACCACCGTGACCTTCCCCCTGTCCCCTCTGGATCCCATGGATCGCTCATGACGTTGCGCGTCCTGGTCGCCGACGACCACGCCATGTTCCGTTCCGGCCTACGCGCCGTCCTGGACACCCAGCCCGACCTCGAATGCGTGGCGGAGGCAGCGGACGGCCGCGCCGCGGTGAACGAGGTACGCCGGCTCCGTCCCGACGTGGCCATTCTCGACATCCGCATGCCGCGGCTCGATGGGCTCCACGCCACAGAGGCGATCCTGGTCGACCCGGGCAACACCACCAGGGTTCTGCTGCTCACCACCTACGACCAGGACACGTACGTCCATCGCGCGCTGCGCGCCGGCGCCAGCGGCTTCCTCCTCAAGAGCCTGCCGCCGGAGGAACTCATCGCCGCCGTCCGCGTCGCCGCGCGTGGCGACGCGCTCATCGACCCCTCGGTGACCCGCCGCCTCATGGCACGCCTCGCCGACAGCGTCGCACCGCCACCCGCTCCGGCCTCCCTGAACCACCTCACCGCTCGTGAGCGCGAGGTCCTCCTGCTCCTGGCCCGGGCGTACAGCAACGCCGAGATCGCCGCACGCCTCGGCATCGGCGACGAGACCGTCAAGACCCACGTCTCCCGCATCCTGACCAAACTCGACCTGCGCGACCGGGTCCACGCAGTCGCCTACGCCCATCTCCATGGCCTCGTCACCTAGGCAGGGCAGGTCCGAGAGGCACAAAGACGCTGTGCATGCCGGTAGGTGACAGGTGACCAGGCCGAAGAGGGCCTCGTACGTGCCGTCGCTTCGCTGACACCGGATACGTGGACAGGGGAAGCCGTGCGGGCAGGCGATCGTGCTCTCGATGACATACCGAGAAGCACAGGCTGGTGCCATGTGGTGGGTCCGGTGGACCATGACCGGGCGCATGCCCAGGGCCGAGACCTGCACCCTGCCGGCGTCCTGCCACGGCCCGGGTCATCACCGCTCTACGGCGGCGACCGCCGCTCCCGCTCTCCCACCCGCACGCCGGTTTGGCCCCTACACCTCCCCGGCCGCCACCGGCACCCTGACCACCCGCGCCCGGCCCATCCGCTCCGCCAGACCCTCCCGCACGCCGCCGACCCGGCACGCCTCGGTCAACAGGCCAAGGCCCGTCGCCGCCCCGTCCTGATCCTCAACCGTCGTGCCGCAGGCAATGGCCAACCCGGCGCGGAGAAACGCCAGGCCGCACCTGATCGCTGTAAACAGTGCAGAGCGTGCCGGGCCAGCCGGCAGCCGGGCAGCTATTGTCTGGATCATCAGCGGGCGTCGCGCGGACAGGTGAGTGATGGCGGATTTCTCGATCGATGCGAACGTTTCGGACGACTGTCTGCACATACAGGTCAAGGGCGAGATGATCTACGAACATCAGGCGCTGGTCCGCGCACGATTCGACGAGCTGTTGCAGCACAGCGAAGCCTGCATCGTGGTGGACCTGGCCCGGGTGGGGTTCTGTGATTCATCCGGCCTGAACGTGCTGCTGGACCTGCGCCGCCAGGCCGAGCAGAACGGCAGGCAGCTCGCCCTCGCATGCGTACCCGCCTCCCTGCGGCGCATCCTGGAAGTCACCGGAAGCGACCAGGTCCTGAGAATCTACGAGACCGTCGCCGAGGCGGAAGCCGCCTGCACAGCACAGTCCTGAGACCAAGGCCGTCACCAGCCGTCGGTATGTCGTTGCCGGGGTCGTTGCGCTGTGACGGCGTCTGCGACACGGCACCCACCGCCCTCCGCCCGCCGCGGAGCACCTGCTGTGGCAAGGCCGGAAGCCCAGGTTGATCTCGCGACGAACCACGGCGCCTCATCCCCGGGAGGAATCGCATCCTGAGCTGTGCGGCGCGGGGTGCCGCAGTGCCTTGCCGTGCGGAGCAGTAGGAGGGCGAGCATCGCCGCCAACAATTCACGGCCGAAGCCCTGGCTCCGACGGTCCAGGTCAAGCCGCCCGAGTCCGGGCAGGTCGGCCTCGCATACGCGTTGGCCGCGTGCGCTGCTTCACTCATCCTGAGGGTGACCGGTGCCACGGCGAAGGACGACGACACGAATCGGGGCATCGATGAATGGGCACGATCAGGGCGGGGGCGTCGGCATGCGGCCGGACATCACCGAACGAGACGTCCTGCGCGCACTGCAGAGCCTCGGCAGTCGACTGGAGATCGCACCCCGGCTCATCGCCGCAACCGGACGATACCGATCAGCGCGGCGGACATCCTCGTCACCTTCCACAGCCGCTCCATGAGGCGACGACCACCCGGCCCGAAGTGCAGGCCGTCATCGCCGAGTTGCGAGACGCCGCCGGTGCTCGGCCGAGGGCTGCGGTGATCAGTATGCTGCGCTCCTTCGAGGTCACCGAGTGCCTGGTCGCCGCCCACTCGCTGTATGCGCAGCCGCCCCTCCGCAGCCACGACGTGATGCGACTGGCGACAAACATGCTCAGCGAGGCCACCCATCTCCTGGGCGCGGAGCGGCTCATGGCCCCTGTCGGACCCGTCGACGGCAGTCGGCGGCGCGCCCTGCGGGGCATGGGCGACCGCCTCGACGGGGTCCGTCGCGGGAACGACGACCGCCGCGCCCCGGCATCACAGCTTGAGGGTCATGCCGAGGCGGTGGGCGCCGGGACCGAAGTGGTCAGGGTGTGGTCCCTCGGGATCAGGGACGAAACCGAGGGACTCGTACAGCGCTCGGGCCGGTTCGTTGGTGGGCTCCACCCAGAGCCGGACGGTGCTCGCCCCGTCGGAGCGCAGGGTTTCCAGCGCCTGCGTCATCAGGGTGCGGGCCAGTCCCTTCCTGCGTCTCGCGGGCGCGACGCCCAGGCTGAAGATCCAGCTTTCCCCTCTGTAGGGCGGTGTGGCGAGTACGTAGGCACACAGGTGGCCGTCGTCGTCATCGACGACCAGCAGATGGTCCGCGTAGATGTCCAGCAACTGGCGCAGGGTGGAGTTCCGCATCGGATCGTCGGGAAAGGCGGCACCGTCCAGGCGCAGAAGGTCGGGCATGTCCTGCCCGTTGGCCTCGCGAGGTTGGCCGGGCGGAAGCGAAGGTGCTGGCATCGCACCAGAATTGCCTGGCGCTCGCGCCGGTTCAAGTGCCTGGATCAGGCACGGCGCGTCGCGTATGGCCGTGCGTTCATCGCACCCCTCTTTCGGCGACAGTGTTGGTACCGTGAGGCATGCCTTTCGGATCATCAGATGGACAGGCACAGTTGAACGGGGACGCGCCGTGGGACGACTTCGACTCCGCGAAGTATGTGGAGAAGAACTACATCGAAGTGCTCTCCGTCGACGAGGAGATCATGTCGATCGTCCGCGGGCACTTCAGTGATCATTTCCGGGGGCTGCCCAATCTGCCGGTCCACGGTATCGACGTGGGGGCAGGAGCCAATCTCTACCCGGCTTTTCTGATGCTGCCCTGGTGCGACCGCATCACCCTGCTCGACCGGTCGAAGACCAATCGGGCCTACCTGCGCGGGCAGATCGAAGAACACGACGGCAGCTGGGAGAAGTTCTGGCAGAAGCTGTGCCCGGACGAGGCCTACGCCGGCTTTCCCGACGGCCCCTGGCCCCGGCTGCGCGAGGTCGCACAGGTCAAGGAAGGCGACATTCTTCGGCCGCTCGATCTGCCGGACAACTGGCAGACCGGCACCATGTTCTTCGTGGCGGAGTCGATCTCCACCGACCCGGAGGACTTCCACCGCGCCGTCCAGCACTTTCTGGAGGCACTCGCTCCGGGCGCGCCCTTCGCCGCCGCCTTCATGGAGCACAGCGCCGGATACCAGGTAGGCGATCTCTGGTTTCCCGCGAGCAATGTGGACCGTACGGAAATCGAGGCCAGTATCAGGCGTTTCACCGATTCCGTGCGGATCCATGAGATCGGCGAGCAGGGCGAGGTGCGCACCGGTTACGACTACATCATTCTCGCTTGCGGTTTCCGCTGAGCGGGTAGCTTTCTTTGACCGTCGTGGGGAGACAGGGACGGCAAGGGGGCGCCGGATGCGGATCAGGCCACGGCAGCATCTGCTCGACATGTGGCAGGCGCTGGCCAGGCATTCCTTCCCCGAAGGCGTGTGGGCCTGGAACGACACGGACGGGCGCAGCAGTGTCGCGGACGCCGAACGGCTGCTGTGCCTGCTCTATCCCGCCACCGAGATCCCGGCCTTCCGGCTGGACCACCCCGACACCACGCAGCTCGACGTGGCGAAGGCGCTCAGAGCCTGGGGGGACACCACGGACATCCCCCTGCGGCTCATCGACGTGCTCGGCGAGTTCATGGACCGCAACCGCTCCGGGCACAGGCCCGGCTTCGCCGGGGGCCACTACTTCGTCCCGGTCGACCCGGCCGGGGAACTCGCCCCGGAGCAACGGGACATCGACGTCGTCGACTCCTACTCCATGTCCGTCAGCCTGTGTCTGGCCGTGCTGGAGTTCCTCAAAGGATGCCGGAGCACGACCCGCCGGCAATCCACCCTCGACCGCATCGACCGGCTCCACAGCGACACCAGCCTGCGGCTGACCGCCGCACTCGTGGGCCTGCTGCGGTCCTTCACCGTGCACGTGATCGATATCGCGTCTCCGCAGGGGCAGGTTCTCGCCGGTCTCCTGGACCAGGACGGCCTGTCCGACCGTCAGGTCGTCGAGCGCTTCCAGCACCGGTTCGGGACCCTGCGCGCGACCATCACGGAAAGCCCCGGGCTCGACCTGCCCGCCGAGGTCCGTGACGAACTCACCAATCCCAACCGCCTGTTCGAGTGCGGATGGGCGTGGAGCGTTGTGCGGGACGCTCCGGAGGTTCCCCTCAAGGGCCCCGCCCATGAGACGGTTCCGCAGCCGCCCGGGGTCGCCCTTCCCCTGCCCAACCTGCACTTCACGGTCGTAGCGCTGGACGGCATCGTCGACCTGCTGTCCGAACGCACCCTCACCCGGGGTCTGCTCGACGCGGAGCAGCACAAGCTGGCCAACGCGCTGCGGCTGCGCTGGGAAATCACCCACCAGTACTGGTCGGCCCTCGCGCGCCTCGGTGAGGACCACTGGCCGCTCGCGAAGATCCCCTGGCGTACCACGTCCCAGCAAGCGGACTCGGCGTACTTCTCCCTGTCGGTCGTCTCCGTCCTCGTGCACGACATGATGCGTCGGCGTACCACCGGCCACGACCTCAGCAACCTCATCAAGGTCATGGAACGCCTCAACGAGCACGGGCGCTTCACGGGTGCCGCCACGAGCGACGGCCAGGAGAGCGGCCCGCACAGCCCAGGGGTCACCCTGCCGCTGCCGGGCAGCGAGGCGCTGGGGCCTGCCATGGCCTGGGTGATGGGCGACTTCCCCACCCAATTGCTCAAGCGCGCGGTCCAGTTGTGCTCGCTGGCGCAGAGGACCTCCGAGGAGGAGAAGCTGCTGCGTCTCGCGGAGGAGACCCTCGATCACGTGTGGAGCCACCGCATCGAGGACGGTGTGGGTATCGGCCTGTGGAGCGGCCTTCCGGTGACGGGCCTGCAGGCGCCGCTCCCGGCGGGGAGTCCTTCGTGGAGCATCACGGAGCGTGTCGCCGAGTGCATGGTCGCCGCGCACCTGCTGTACATCCAGCCGCCGAGCCACAGCCGCGACCTGTCCGGGCAGGCTCAGGAGGCGATCAGTGAGGCCGCCCATCTGCTGGGCAGGGAGCAGGAGATGTACCCGGCCCCGAGCCGGGCCACCGACCAGGAGAAGTGGATGAAGCGCCTGGAAGCCGACCTGGAGCGGGCGCACCGGCTGGTGGCCGAACAGGCGGGAACCGCGCTCGCGCTCGCCCTTGACGTCCTGGCCCGGCTGGACACCCTCGCCCGGGCCCGCGGCACCGACGGGAAGGGGTGACGTGCTCGTCTTCGCAGCCTCGGACAAGGGCGGCACCGGCAGGTCCGTCACCAGCGCCAACCTCGCCTACCAGTGTGCCCTGGAGGGCTCCGACGTCTGCTTCCTGGACTTCGATTTCGGATCCCCCACCGCCACCACCGTCTTCGACCTGCCCGACGTCCACCACGAGGCCGAGACGGCGGGACTGCACGCGTATCTGCAAGGCGTCGTCGGCGAACCCCTGCGCGTCGATGTCTGGGCCCACACGGAACACTCCGACCTGCGCAACCGGCCCAATGGCTCCGGCCGCCTCGTCCTCCTGCCGGGCGACCGCTACGGCGGTGAGTTCGTCACCGACCAGGAGCATGTGCACCGGTGCGTCGACCTCATCCTGCGGCTCAGACGCGAGTTCGACATGCTCATCGTGGACCTGAGCGCCGGACGCAGCTACGCCGTCGACCTGATCCTCCAAGCCACCACACCCGGACTCGGACTCGACCGGCTCCCCCACCGGTGGCTGGTCTTCCACCGCTGGACACGGCAGCACGTCGCCGCAGCGGCCGAACTCGCCTTCGGCCCACGCGGCATCCTCAGCACCGGCGAGAGCCTGGGCCACGACCGCCACGCACTGCGCGGCGCCATCCGCTTCGTACGGGCGGCCGTACCCGATCCGGACTCGCCCCTGTGGTCCCAGGTGGGACCGGCGAGGTACGCGTGGATGACCCAGTGCGACAGCACCCTGGAGAAGCTCGCCTCCAACCGCGGGCTGGGCCGCACCGTCATGGTCGCCAAGATCCCGCTGGAACCCGTCCTCCAGTGGCAGGAGCGGCTCATCACCGACCAGGACGTGCACGACCGCCAGATCGCCGACCCGCAGACCTGGCTGGCCCTGGGCAACCTCGCCCAGCGGCTGACCGACGACGGATTCTGGGGGGAGCGGTGAACCATTCCGTCCCGATCTTCCGCGAATCCAGCGCCGAACCACGCACCGAGTCCCTGCCGTTCTCCCATCTCTCCCTGGAGATCGGCCACTTGTACATGGAGGACATCGTCGAGGGACCCGAACGGCTACGGCGCCACTTCGCCACGGTACGACCGTGGGTGGACGCCGTGCGGTCCGGACTGGGCACGTCCCTCACCGGTGGACGCCCGCGCGTCAGCACCTGCTTCCTCATCGACGACTACTTCTCCCGGCTCGCCCCTCCCGACGAACTCCTGCCGACGCTGGTCCAAGAGGCCGCTCGCGCCGGACTGGCCGTCGACTACCTGGCCCGCGAATCCGCCTGCGCCACCGCTCCCGGTGCTGACGGCAAGCTCATCCACCCTGCCGAGTCCGTCGCGGCCAGGCTGGTGGAGTCCCCGCCACCGGGCAGCAGCGGCTTCCGGCCGCCCGTCAGCCGCACCGGCTGGCTCAGCAACGGTCAACGCACCCCCGCACAGCGCACCTCCGCCGCCCTGGACCCCACCACAGCGGTCTGGCACCCGCCCGCGGAGACCGGCGCGCGCGGCCACTCCGTCTTCATGGACATCGAGCTGTGGAACGAGACGGAAGGTCAGCGCACCTGGTCCTGCGCCTTCCTCGCCGCGGTGTGGCAACTGGTCCGGCTGGGACTGCTCCGCGACGGCGGCCGAGCGGTGCTCAAGCCGGTCGCCTGGCAAGACCCCGACTTCCCCGAGGAATGGGACGCGCTGCCCGCCGTGCTGCAGCTCAATCCCCAGGCCGCGCCGTTCACCGCGTACGCCACCTGCAGTGTGCTGCCAGGCCGGTTCCTGCCCGTCGAGCACGCCGTGCGTGTCATCCTCGACCAGGTCCACGTCGAGGAGGGGCCGCTCCGGCAAGCCGCGCAGCGCTCCGCGGACGAACGCTTCGACGTGCCCGCGGGCATCGCGGACCGTGTCACCTACGTGTTCCCGCCCGGACTGTGACATGACGAGCGCACCCACGGACCCCGGCTCCGTCCTCGCCTGCGGTGAGGTCCGCACCTGCCTGCTGCCCACCCGCGACGCGCTGGACGAGCCCACGGCCGTACGACTGCTGCAACTGCGCGCCGACGACCGCGTCAGGGTCTCCCGGCACCCCAACCGTCACGTGGCCTCCCCGGAAGTGCCGACCGGCGTCGACTGCCCACTGCCCTCCGACACGGGGACACGGGTCCGCGCGGTGGGCACCGTGCTCATGCGCGCGATGCTCGTGGAAGGCCGGGTGCTCCAGTCCTCCGCGTTCTTCTCCCTGGCCGACACCGGCACCGACCGGCGCCAACCCTGGGGCCACTACCTGGTCCGGCCCGGGCTGCTCGTACCCGTGGGGCGACCGGCCGGGCAGGCGGTCGCCCGCGGCTTCCTGCTCGGACACCGTCCAGGACAACTGGACATCGGGTCCATCGCCGAGGCCCTCACAGCGCGGATCTCTCGTCAGCACCGGGTCCTCGACCACGATCCGCCGCTCACCACCATCGACACCCGTCTGCGCTGGACCGCCGCACGGACGCTCCCCTATGACCGGCCCACCGTGCTGTTCACCAAGCACCAGGACGGCCTGAGGGTCGTGGAGCTGCGCCTGCCGCCCGACACCACGCCCGGTGCCGCAGCCGGTCTCTGCGAGGATCTGGCGCTGCACGACTGGTTGCTGACCACCGTCGCCGACAAACTCGACGGACTGCGGACCGGTGCCACGGACGACCGGTCCGGCCCCGGGGTCCTGGGACCGCTCGTCGACCACCTGCTGCACCTGTGGATGCCCCGGGCCCGCGTCGACAGCGCCCTGCACCCGGTATGGGAACAGTTGGACAGGACACCGGGCTACGGAAGGCAGTGGCAGACACTCGCCCAGCGCATTCGAGACCGACTGGCGCTGCTTTCACTTCACTCGCTCCCAGAGGTGCCGGAGCCGAGCCGACGGGGCACCATCTTGTGAGCATCTGACGGGGGGAGACGTATATGCAAGGCGATCCGGACACACCGCAACCGGCCACCCACGGGGTGCATGTCTCGCCCCTGATACTCAAGATCCTCATCACCATCGTCGTGAGCACCGGCGCGTACGTGCTCACCAACCTGGTGAAGCAGTCGGGCGACGAACTGTGGAAGATCGCGGTAGCCGTCGTCATCGGTGGTTCCACGCTCATCGTCCAGTACATGGTGGACTTCGAGCAGCGCCTGGCCACCGTCGAGACGGGTCACGTCGAGCGCAGCCGCCGGACGGACGAGCACTTCGACCACCTCAGTGACGCCGCCGCTCTGCTGAGCGACCTGGACGAGGCGGGCATGAGCACCAGCGACGCCAAACGGCTGATCACAAGTCTGAGGCGGGTCGGTCAACAGGGCCCGGAGATAGTCAAGGCGTTCGCCCGGTCGGAAGTCGAGAGTCTCGCCTCCGTCGTCACCGACCTGACCGGCAAGAGCGCGCACTGGCCGCGCGACAACAACGAATGGCTCATCCGCCTGACACAGTGCGCCCAACGGACGATCGACGCCACCAGCAGCTCCGTTGACCAGCCCTTCTGGGGCACGGACACGGCAGGGCCGTACCTGGACGCACAGACCGAGGCCATGGCGGTCCGGCAGGTCACCATCCGCCGCCTCTTCATGATCAAGGAGACCGAGGCGGAGGACCCCGTGGTCATGGCCCGCTTCACCGAGCTGTGCCAGGCCCAGCTCGACGTCGGCATCACGGTGCGCTATCTCGTCCTGCCGCCCACTCCGGAAACGAATCCGCACCCGAGGCCGGCCGCGCGGGACGTCGTCATCTTCGACACCGACCTGTACCTGGAGTTCGAACCCGACCAGCTCGGAGTCAACATCAAAACCACGCTCGACGCGCATCACGAACGAGTCAACCGCCAGGTCAGATGGTTCAACGCCCTCTGGTCGCGGGCCCAGGAGATCGTTCCCGACCCCGATCCCCACCCCGATCCGGTGCCCTGAGCCGGTGCCCTGAGCCGGTTCGGCGACATTGATGGCCATTACATGGACCCGCCGGTCGGCCCTCCCCGCGCCGGTGAGAGGATCATGCCGTGGAGACAGGAAGAACTCCTTCGGCGCCGGACGCGCCGAAGCGTCATGCCGTCCACCGGCGGCCCCGACCAGCCGGAGAATCCTCCGTGTCCACGGAAGGGGAATCAACCGTGTCCGTGTTCCAGCGCATCCTCGTCGCCGTCGACCCCGACCCCGCCCGACTCTCCGCCATACGCCTGGCGGGAGACCTGGCGAAGCTGACCAACGCCGAGGTGCGGGTCCTGCACGTCATCGCCTCCGCCGCTTCCCTCGCCACGGTCGTCGCCCTCGAGGACGACACCGAGGGCAAGGCCGTCGTCGACGAGGCGCTGGCGATCCTCGCCGAGAAGGGCGTCCGGGCGGAGGGCAGCCTCACCCGCGGGCTGACCACGCAGGTGGCCGAGTCCATCACCGAGTCCGCCGAGGCCTTCGGCGCCGACCTGATCATCCTGACCCCGCATCACCGGGGCTCCGTCGAGGCGCTGTTCAACCCCCGGGTGAGCGACGCGGTCGCACACCGCACCGGTGCGGCAGTGCTGCTCGCCCCTGAAGGCCCTGCCGAGGCCTGATCCCCGCGCCGCACACACCTGCGCCCGTCCCAGAGGAACATGCGGGACGGGCACAGGTCTTCGAGGTCCTGAGGCCGTGCATGGGTTGAGGATTGCCCCAGCGCACGGCGTCAGTGGCCGATGTCGCGTGCGTCGCAGCAAGAACTGGCCGCCTGTTCTCGCTTCCTCGTGGACGACGCAGACGGCCACGAGGTGGTTCCGCCGCTCGGGTGCGTCCAGGACGGCCACGACCTCCTGCGTCCGATCGCCGTTCGTGGTCCTGCACGACACGGATGCTCCTGATGGCGGTGCGACGGCACTGCAGCATTGCCGAGGGTGCGCTGAGCTGTCGACGGGATTGCGAGTCGTCGGAACATCCATGGACGGATGGGCCCCCCTTGGCCGTAGCGGCGGTCTACGTGCCGCTACGGCCCGCTGAGCGGAGGTTGCTGGTTTCTCAGGGGGTCAGGGGAGGGTCCATTTCTGGTTGGGGCCGGTGTGGCAGGTCCACAGATGGACCGGGGTGCCGTCGTTCCAGGTGCCGCCGGAAGCGTCGAGACACTTGCCGGACTGCGGATTACGGACCGTCCCGTCCGACTGCGGCGCCCACCGCTGCGCTCCCGTGCCGTTGCACGTCCACAACTGGATCTTCGTCCCGTCGGCACTCGCCCCGCCGGACACGTCCAGGCACTTACCGAGCGCGCGCACTGTGCCGTCCGCGGCCAGCGTCCAACTCTGCGCACCGCTGCCGTTGCACGTCCACAACTGCACCTGCGTACCGTCCGCCGTCCCGGCGTTGTCCACGTCGAGACACTTGCCGTTGACGCCCTTCACCGGGCCCGAGACGGGTCCGGGAGGGGTGGCGTCCTCCGCGTCGATCCGGATGTTGCGGAAGGCGACCTCGTCGCCGTCGCCGTGGTTCTGGATGCCGATGTAGCCCTGTTGGAGACTGCGGGCGGGATCGGTGTTGGTGAAGTCGTTGATCTTGGACCCGTTGAGGAAGATCTCCAGTCGTTCGCCGGTGACGCGGAGTTCATACGTGTTCCACTCCCCCGGCGGATTCAGTGCCGCGTCGCGTGCCGCGAGGTCGGCGGACTGGAACCCGTACACGGCGCCCGTGGTCCGGTCGGCCGCGTCGGTGGCGTCGATCTGGATCTCGTACCCGTTGTTGACCGCGGACCAGGGGTCGTCGGAGGCGGGGAAGCCCAGGAAGACACCGGAGTTGTCGTCGCCGGCGGCTTTCCAGTCGAGCTTGAGGGAGTAGTCGCCGGTGAACTCCTCGGCCGCGTACCAGAGCATGCCCAGGCCGCCGTGGGAGGTGAGGCTGCCGTCGGCGGTGAGGGTGAAGCCGCCGGGGCCCGCCTGCCGCCAGCCGTTGGTGGAGGTGCCGTCGAACAATGAGGTGTAGCCGTTCTCCGGGCGGCAGTCCGCATGGGTCATACCCGCGGCCCAGCGGATGCCGCCCAGGAGGTGTCGTCGGAAAGCGGGGTCGCTGTACGACTCCTCGGTGTGTCCGCCTCCGGTGTAGAACGCCCGGCCCCCTCGGTAGTCCTTGCACCATGCGATCGGATGGTCCCCGGACATGTTCCCGCCCGTGTAGCTGGACTCGTCGAGGGAGGCGAGCACGTGTGCGGTGGTGCGGGGGTTGGTGCGGTAGTTGTACCACTCGTCGGTGCGCTGCCAGGTGGTGCCGAGGTGGGCGGTGGCGTCGTGGGCGCGGTCCTCGACTTTGACGGTGGCGGGCTGAATGGCGGGGTGGGAGTGGAACAGGGCCCCGGCCAGGCCCTCGTAGAACGGCCAGTCGTACTCGGTGTCGGCGGCGGCGTGGATGCCGACGTAGCCGCCGCCGGCGTTGACGTACTGCTCGAAGGCGGTCTGCTGGGCGTCGCCGAGGACGTCGCCGGTCGTGGAGAGGAAGACGACCGCCTTGTACTGGCCGAGGTTGGCGGCGGTGAAGACCTGGGGGTCCTCCGTGGCGTCCACGGTGAAGTTGTTGGCCGCGCCGAGGGCTTGCAGTGCTGAGACGCCCTCGTCGATGGATGAGTGCCGGAAGCCCGCGGTACGGGAGAACACGAGGATCTTGTACGAGGGGTCGGCCGCCGCGGCGGTCGGGGCGAGGGGGGCCGGTTCCGCCTGGCGGGTCGGGCCGGCGGGCGTGCCCGTCGGTTCGGGTACGGCGGTGGCTTGCGGGGTCAGGCAGAGCAGGAGGCCGGTGAACAGGCCGATGGTCGCTGTGAGTCGCGTACGCATGTCAGGTCGCCTCCTTTCTAGGGAAGGGTCCATTTCTGGTTGGGGCCGGTGTGGCAGGTCCACAGATGGACCGGGGTGCCGTCGTTCCAGGTGCCGCCGGAAGCGTCGAGACACTTGCCGGACTGCGGATTACGCACCGTCCCGTCCGACTGCGGCGCCCACCGCTGCGCTCCCGTGCCGTTGCACGTCCACAACTGGATCTTCGTCCCGTCGGCACTCGCCCCGCCGGACACGTCCAGGCACTTGCCCAGCGCGCGCACTGTGCCGTCCGCGGCGAGGGTCCAACTCTGGGCACCGCTGGCGTTGCACGTCCACAACTGCACCTGCGTACCGTCCGCCGTCCCGGCGTTGTCCACGTCGAGACACTTGCTGTTGACACCCTTCACGGGGCCGGTGCGCGTTCCCGCGCCGGAGGTGGTGAAGGAGAACTCGTCGACGTCGAACAGGGCGCCGCTGCCGCCCTTGAAGACGAGGTACAGCTGGGTGGTGCCGCTGGGTTGGTCGGCCAGAGTGGTGGTCACGTCCTGGAAGGTCTCCCAGCCGCCGGTGACGGGTACGGTCGCGGTTCCGAGGAGGGTTCCGGTCGGTGATCCGGAGCGGATCTCGAGGGTGCCGCCGGCTCCCGCCGAGGAGACTCGGGCGGTGAAGCCGGTGGTGTTGGCGAGGGCGTACGGCGTGAAGGAGATCCAGTCGCCGTTGTCGATGTTGCCGACGGTCTTGCCGCCGTGGGCGGCGGCGTGGGTGATGACGTCCACGCCGGAGGAGTTGCCGTAGTGCTCGGCCTGTCGGTGGGAGGGCTGGGTGACGTGCTGGTCGTGTGCGGTCAGCGCGGGCTGGCCGCCTGCGCCCTTGTCGGTGTACTCGGCGTCGATGACGCCGAAGATGTTCGCGTTGGGGTCGTGTTCGCCGTCGGCCAGGGTCTGGAGTGTTCCGCTGCATCCGGTCGCCGAGGTCTGCGGGTGGCCGTGGCTGTCGTGTCCGACGATGAACGACACCTTCACCTTGGCGCAGTCGATGGTGCCGTCCTCGGGATCGGTCACCGTGACCTTGAACGGGATCGCCGCTCCGAAGTCGTAGATGCTGCCGTTCGCGGGCAGGTCGAGTCGTACGGTGGGCGCGGTGTTGCCGACCGTGAGCTGCACGGACGCGGTCGCGGTCTTTCCGGTCGGGTCGGTGACCTTCAGCGTGGCCGTGTACTGGCCGTTGGCGGTGTAGGTGTGGGAGGGGTTGGCGGCCGTGGAGGTGGCGCCGTCCCCGAAGGTCCAGGCATAGGTGAGAGCGCCGCCGTCCGGATCCGCGCTGCCGGACGAGGAGAAGGCGACGGTCAGCGGGGCCACGCCGGAGGTGATGTCGGCTTTGGCCTGGGCGGTCGGCGCGAGTCCGTCGGTGGCGTACTCGATGCGGTACAGGGCGGAGTTCTCGTCGCCGTTGAAGTAGCCGGTGCCGTAGTCCAGGACGTACAGGGCGCCGTCCGGTCCGAAGGCCATGTCCATCACCTGGGTGCCGCTCCAGGGGACGGGGTTGATGGACTGCACGGTGCCGTCGGTTCCCGCCTCGATGCGCTTGATCCAGCGGGGTCCGAACTCGCCCGCGAAGAAGTCTCCGTCGTACTCCTGCGGGAACTTGACCTCGGAGGTCGATGCGGCGTCGTACCGGTAGACGGGGCCGCCCATCGGCGACTCCGAGCCGCCGCCGAACTCCGGTACGGAGTCACCGTTGTAGGGGATCCAGGCCGGCTGTGCGGCGGGCAGGTCCGTGAGACCGGTGTTGCGGGGTGAGGTGTTCTTCGGCGCCGAGCAGGTGAACGTGGCTCCTGAGGTGTTGGTGGCGAAGTCGTAGTCGACGTAGGCGTCGTTGCGGCCCGTGCAGTACGGCCAGCCGTAGTTGCCTGCCTTGGTGATGCGGTTGAACTCGACCTGGCCCTCGGGGCCTCGTCCGGCCGAGGAGGTGCCGGAGTCAGGGCCGTAGTCACCGAGGTAGACGATGCCGGTGGCCTTGTCGACGCTCATGCGGAAGGGGTTGCGGAATCCCATCGCGTAGATCTCGGGGCGGGTCTTGGCGGTGCCGGGCGCGAAGAGGTTGCCGCTCGGGATCGCGTACGTGCCGTCTGCGTCGACCTTGATGCGCAGCACCTTTCCGCGCAGGTCGTTGGTGTTGCCCGCGGAACGTTGGGCGTCGTAGGCGGGGTTGCGGGAGGCCCGTTCGTCGATGGGGGTGAAGCCGTCCGAGGCGAACGGGTTGCTGTCGTCGCCCGTCGACAGGTAGAGGTTGCCGGCCGCGTCGAAGTCGATGTCCCCGCCGACGTGGCAGCAGATGCCGCGGGAGGCGGGAACGTCGAGGATCTTCTTCTCGCTGGCCAGGTCGAGGGTGTTGTCGGCCTTCAGCACGAACCGGGAGAGCCGGTTGACGCCGTCGAACGGCGTGAAGTCGGAGGCGGCTCCGTCGGACGGGGCGTCACCGCCGGGCGTGCTCAACTGAGGTGCGTAGTAGAGGTAGACGAAGCGGTTGGACGCGAAGTCCGGGTCGGCCGCGATGCCTTGCAGGCCTTCCTCGTCGTGGCTGTATACGGTGAGTTTGCCCGCCACGGCGGTGTTGCCGTTCGCGTCGGTCCGCCGGACGGTGCCGTCGCGCGAGGTGTGCAGTACCGACCGGTCCGGCAGGACCGTCAACGTCATGGGCTCGCCTGTCTCGGCCACGCCTTTGGCGAGCGTGACCTGCTGGAACGCCGGGGCCGCCGCGCTCGTGCCGGTCGGCCGATCCGGCGGTGCGGCACTCGCGGTGCCCGGGGCGAGGAAGCCGACGGCACACACCACCGTCAGTGCCAACGTGCGGACGAACCTGGGTCTGAGCAGTCTTGTGCGCACAGAGTCTCCCGAGGGGTGGGGGTGACAGCGGGACACGATCGGTCCCGTCTAGGGGAGAACAGGCGCGCGCCGTCGCGCCGTTGAACCGGCCATCTGTGAATGACCGGTTCATTTCAAGGAAGTTAGCGGCCTTCGTGCGGACGCGTAACCCCTTTCGCGCCTGATCTCTCGACTTTTTCCATGACTAGGACAAAGTCTCGATGTCGGGCGGCGGCGCTCGGCAGTCAGAAGGCCAACAGCCGACAGGGGCAAGGGGTTTGATATTGGTTAGGTAGCTTGAACCCCGTGACGAGCGAGGAAGTGATGCAAGACGGTGTCCACCGCCGGGTGGTGCGGGTGGGTGACACTGTCCGCAGGCCCGTCCAGCCGTGGACGCCGACCGTGCATGCGCTGCTGCGGCACCTGGCGGACGTCGGCTTCGCCTGTGCGCCACGCCCACTGGGAATCGACGACGAGGGTCGAGAAGTCCTCACCTACATCGAGGGCGAGTCCGGGCCGTCAGGCTGGGCCAAGGTGGTGGGCGGTCAGGGGCTGCGGAACTTCGCCCGGCTGTTGCGCGACTACCACGACGCCTGTCGGGACTTCGCACCTCCGCCCGGGGCGACCTGGTCCACGGGCGCCGCGGCCCCGGGCGGCGGCGAGGTCATCTGCCACGGGGACTTCGGCCCCTGGAACGTAGTCTGGCGGGGCGACCGGCCGGTGGGCCTCATCGACTGGGACTTCGCCCGTCCGGCGCCACCCATGGAAGACATCGCCTACGCATTGGAATACGTCGCCCCGTTCCGTGACGACGCCGAGTGTCTGCGCTGGCTGCACCACCCGACCCCGCCCGACCGCCGTGCGCGGCTGGAGGACTTCTGCGGCGCCTACGGCCTCGACTCGACCGCGGGCGTGGTCGACGCCGTGATCGCCAGACAGCGGCAAACTCTCGACCACGTACGCCAGTTGGCCGAGCGGGGCCACGAGCCGCAGGCCGGCTGGGCCGCCGACGGTCTCCTGACACAACTCGCCGACAGGATCGACTGGAGCACATCGCACCGGCACCTGGTCGAACGCCGCGAGACCGGGCGCTGAGCCGGCGTCACCCGACGCGCCGGGCGCGCAGACACCGCGGGTCCTGCCCGTGGTCCGTGTCTGCGGATCGCACCGTTGTGCCGACGGGCCATGATGCTGATTGAGTTGAATCGATTGTGCGTCGATGTCACGCGGCGCAGGCGACGGGGTCGTCCTCGCGCAGACGGGAGGCGAGGCGGCGCAGGCCGCGGCGGGCGTGGCTCTTGACGGTGCCCAGGGGCCAGCCGGTGAGTTCGGCGATCTGGGTCTGGGTCAGGTCGTCGTAGAAGGCCAGGTTGAGCACCCGGCGCTGCGGTGCCGGGAGCAGCGACATCTCGTCCGCGAGCAGGACGTGGTCGATGGCGGCCTCCGGCCGCACGGCTTCGTCGGTGGCCCTCAGCATCAGCTCGGCGCCCGCTGCGGCGACCAGTTCGGTGCGGCGGGTGCGGGCCGCCAGCGCGTCGGCGACCTTGCGCCGGGTGATGCCCGTGAGCCAGCCGGGCAGGGTCCCGCGGTCCGGCTTGTATCCCGCCCGGCCGCGCCACGCGGCGAGAAAGACCAGCTGGGTGACGTCCTCGGCTTCCCTGGCGTCCCCCAGGGCACGCCGGGCCAGGGTGTACACGAGGGAACCCCACTGCTGGTACACGGTGGCGAGACAGGTCTCGTCCCCCCTGAGGAATGCGTCCACCAGCGCACTGTCGTCGATGTCCGCGCCGGTTCGCTGTGCGGTCGTCATGGCTCCTCCTCCGCCGGGCCTCGCGGTCGCCGCGAGCGACTGCTGCTCCTCCACAGTGCGCAATCAATGCGAGATGGACCACTCGCATCGTCTCTGCATCGAATCCGTCTCTCGGTGCGGATCACAGTCCGTTCGTGCATCCGTCAAGCATCCGAAGGAAGAACAGATCAGGGCGGGGAAGGCGAAGGCGAGACCGAACGGGAGGCCCTTGTGAGCGGAGTCGAGCGTGTCGTGCCGGCGCGGCATCCGGGCGCTCACGCCCGCTCCGCCCTGTACGTCGGGACCTTCCCATGGACGTGAGCGAACCGACGGCAGCGATTCCCGCGGAGGCCGGGGTGACGACCGGTTCCCTCGCCAGACGTCTGGGCGTGTCGCCCACCACGCTGCGCTCGTGGGACCGGAGATACGGCCTCGGCCCGGCAGCCCGGGCCCAGGGACGCCATCGCAGGTGGACACCCGACGACGTCGCCATGGTCCTGGAGATGTGCCGGCTGACCGCTGTCGGCATTCCGCCGGGGGAAGCCGCGCGGGCCGCCAAGAACCTCGCCCATCGAGACCCCGCACACCAGAAACCGGCCGAGTTCCCGCTTGCCACGGACGACGCATCCGGCTCCCCGTACGCCTCCCGCTCCGGCAGCGGCCTGCCGCTCGGAACGGTGCGACCCGAATGCAAGGGCCTCGCGCGCGCCGCCGTACGGCTGGACGCCGCAGCGGTCCAGGAGCAGCTCACGACGTCCGTCCGCACCCACGGGCTGGTCGTCGCGTGGGAGGAGATCCTGGCCCCGGCCCTCCAGGCCGTCGGACGCAAGTGGCAGTCAGCCGGCGAACGCTACGTCGAGGTCGAGCACCTCCTGTCGTGGCACATCTCAACGACGATCCGCCACGTCTACGTGAGTGCCGCGGCCACCCGGGCGTCATCGTCCTCGGCCCCCGTGATCCTCGCCTGCGTGCCCGGCGAACAGCACACGCTGCCGCTGGAGGCACTGAACGCCGCGCTCGCCGAGCGGCAAGTCGCCACCCTCATGCTGGGCGGCGCGGTCCCGGCGGAGGCACTGCTGGCCGCGGTGCACCGTGTCGGGCCGAGTGCGGTCGTCCTGTGGTCGCAGTCCTCGGCGACGGCCGCCATGGAGCTGGCCCAGCACATCGCCTCCACCCACTGGGGCGTCCGCGGCGCCCGCACCCGCAGCCGCGTCCTGCTCACAGGGCCCGGCTGGGGCCGCACACCACGCCCCGGACAGCTGCGTCCGCACGGCCTGCACGAGGCCCTGGTCATGCTCGACGCGCTGGCGAGCAGGGCGCGTGCAGCACAAGCCGCCGGCGACGTTCCCTGAGGTCGGGCGAGACCTACGGCTACGGCGCGCGGTGGGCGATCCACGCCGCAGGAGTCAGGTCGTACTCCGCACGCACAGAGGTCAGGCAAGGCGGGCAAGCCCTCTCAGCAGCGCGCTGCGGCCGCCGTCCGGAACCGTCCACAGGGTCTGGCCTCTGACGCCCCACCGTTCGAGTAGCGCGTTGGCCGCGAGGAATCCGCTGGTGGCCGCGCGCTCCATGAGTGCGACCGGCAGTTCCGTGCGGACCAGGTCACCGGCGACGACGAGGCCGGGATCGCTGGTGCGTACGGTCGGCCGGTCGTCGTAGCCGCCCACCGGGAACAGGGGGCAGTCGGCGCGCCATTCGTGCCGGGCGTCGACCACCGCGGCCGTGCGGGACTCCGGATACACCCGGTGCAGCTGCTCCACCAGATGTTTCTGTTCGACGTCACGGACAGCGCCTTCGGGCAGGGCGTAGGCGTGCAGTTCCACCACGGAGCCCCCGGTCCGCGAGGCCCAGCGCGCCGCCTCGCCCTCCCAACGGTCCAGGACGCTGACGTTGTCGAGGCTGCCGTAGCCGCTGGTGCCGAGGAAGCCGGGCCGGTCCGCGGCGACCGGGCGGTCCAGCCACAGCCGGGACACCAGGAAGGGCGGCGCGGTGCGGAGCCCGGCGATCCGCTCGCGCCACGCCGCGTCGGCCAGCCCCGGCGAGCGCGCCACGAGCGCGCGCAGTCCTGCCGCGTCCAGGGCCAGGACCACCGTGTCGTGATGGTGTGCGTCCGGTCCTGCGGCGACGACGAAGCCACCGTCCGGCCGGGATTCCACCGAGTCCACAGGAGTGGCGGTGCGCAGGTCGACACCGTGACCGGCGAGATAGGCGGCGAGGGGGTCCCACAGGGCGGTGGGGAACGGTTCGTCCGGCACGTCGAACAGAAGGCCTTCGGCCGAGCCGAGGAAGTAGATGTGGAACATCAACACCATCTCCGCCGCGGACAGTTCGCGCGGATCGGCGAAGAAGCTTCTGGAGAACACCTCGAACGCCAGGTGGTGCGCGGCCTGCGGGAAACGGATCGAGTGCAGGAAGTCGTGGGCGCTGACGTCGTCCAGCCGGGTGTAGACGCCCGGGACGCGGACATCGAGGAGGGGCAGGGCGGCCCGGGGGCTCATGCGGGCCAGGTCACCCAGGCCGAAGGTGGGGCTCAGGGCGACGAAGCCCAGAGCACTCCAGGGTGGGGTGCGCGGGACGTGCCGGAAGCTGTCCTCGATCCCGTCGGCGTGCCGCAGTGGGTAGTCGGGCAGGCCCCGCAGGCGCTCCAGTCCGGGATCGGTACGGCGCAGCAGTCCGCGCAGGTTGTAGTACTGACGGAAGAAGGCGTGGAAGCCGCGGCTCATGGTCACGCGGCTGCCGTCCGCCAGGACCGTCGGCCAGCCCGCGAGCCGGCCGCCCAGGGTGCGCCTGCGTTCGTAGAGCGTGACCCGGACACCGCGCTCGGCCAGGGCCGTCGCGGCTGCCAGTCCTGCGATGCCGCCGCCCACGACCGCCGTCGACACGGTGCGGTCGCTGCTCACACGCTTCGTGCCGGGCACGGGCAGCACGGTGCGCGCACGCCGGTCCCGACCGCGCCGGACCGCCGGCTGCCGTCGCCGCGCGCTCATCGGACGGCCTCGGCGCCGACGGCGGGACGGCGGGCGACGACCGTGTGCGTGATGCCGGTCTGCCATCCCGGCAGGGGCAGCACCCGGACGTCGGTGAAGCGGGCGTCGCGCACCCGGTCGGCGAAGTCTCCCGCCGTGTCGAACTGCACGACGCTGCGCCACAGATGGCGGTACAGGTCACCGTCGCCGAGCAGGGCCGCCACCGGCAGGACCAGACCCCGGCACACTGCGGTCCACACCGCGCGGTCGACGGCCCGGCCGCTGAGGGTGTACTCGTGCACCGCCAGCCGGCCACCGACGGCGAGGACGTCATGCACCGAGGCCAACACCGCGTCGGGATCGGCGACGTTGCGGAAGAGGTAGGCGGCGAAGACGGCGTCGAACGGTCCCCGCACGCCCGCCTGCGCCAGCCGTTCCGCGGGGGACTGAACGAATCTCACGCCCGGCGGCCACCGCTTGGCGGCAGCACGCTCCAGCATGCCCGCGGAGGCGTCCACCGCGACGATCTCCGCGTCGGGCAGCACCCGCGTGAGCGCCGCCGTCGAGGCGCCGGTACCGCACCCGAGGTCCAGCACCCGCAGGCCGCCGCCGTGACGCGGCAGTTGGAGGCGGCGCACGGAACGGCGCAGATGGGCGTGGTAGCCGGGGTTCGCGGCCACCAGCGTGTCGTAGCTGCGCGACGCGTGGTCGAACGCGGCGGCCAGGTCCTCGTCGCGCAGCAGGTTCATGCCGTCTCCTGCATCGGGGTGCACAGAACTCCTTCGTGCCGTCATCACGGTCAGGGGGCAGGCCTGCGGGGAAGCCAGAAAAGGTCGGCGGCCGAGCGGAGCATCGGCAGCACCGGTGTACGGCTGCCGAGGGCGAGGTCCTCGCCCAGCCGGGTCCGTCCGTCGAGGAAGCGCAACAGCCGCTCCGCCGACACGTGTGTGAAGAGGCGTGAGAAGAACGCCGCTCCGTCCACGCGTCCGCTGTCCAGTGCCCTGAGCAGGACGGCGTCCATGGCGAGCGAGCGCGCGGAGTGCGCGGGCGGTGGCTCCGGACGGCGGCCCGCGTACAGGGCTTCGGCGATCGCTCGCGTCTGGCGCTGGACGGCGGAGAAGGTGTACCCGGTCGCCGGTCTGGTGGCGCCTCCCGCGGCGCCGATGCGGAAGACCGAGGGCGCTGAGCGGCGGGCGAAGCGCGCGTCGGTCATCGGGATCACGCCGGTCTCGGTCGACAGGACCTCGAAGGACCCGAGGCGCAGCACGTCCTCCGTGTAACGGCGCAGTTCGGCCTCGTAGGCCTGCCGCGACAGCACGGCACGCGAGAACCGCGTGTACTCCACCAGCGCCTCGTGCGGGCTGGTCGGCAGCACGTATCCGAAGGCGAGGCCCCGGGCCGGCTGAGGCACCCGGAAGTCCATGAACTCCACCGTGCCGGGATCGAACACGGGCCGCTCGGTGCGGACGAACCAGCCGTGGAAGTGCTGCAACAAGGTGGTTCGGGCCGCGGGGAGACTCCCCAGTGGCCGGGAGTCGAAGACCCAGCGCGCACGGACCACGAGAGGGCGCCCCCGGTCGTCCCGGGCACGGATCTCGGCCCCGTCGGCGCAGGGGTCCACCGTCTCCACGGCCGCTTCCAGCCAGCGGATGTCCCGGCTGTACGCGACCTCGCGCTCGACCAGGCGCTCGAATTCCGTGGAGCGGATCATCTTGTAGGAAAGCGGGGCGATGTCGTCCTCCAGCGGACGGCCCGCGGGTGTGTGCAGGCGCAGCCGCCGCCAGGTCGCGGTGACCGCGGCGTCGTAGGGTCCGGGGCCGTTCTCCCAGAAGCACCAGGTCCGTTCCGGCGGCCGCAGCGGACCCGGCGGGGCGTCCAGCAGGACGACCGTCACGCGCCGGGCACCGGAAGCCGGCCGGGCGAGGCGGTGCACGAGAGACAGTCCCGCGGCTCCCGCGCCCACGATGGCCACCTCGGCCTCCCACATGTCCCCTCTTCCCTCCCTGCGCGCACCGCCGGGGTCGCGCGCCCGGCGGTGCGGGCAACTGCCCGTCGGACTCCCTTCCGTGCAAACCGTAGACACGGATGCAGGCAGCCCCGGGAAACCGAGGGACGACGCGCGGAGGGACGCGCGGGACGACGGCACGGGGGTGAGCGGGGCCGGCGCTACGGGAGGGGGTGACCTGGGCAGGGCCCGGTGGCTGCTCCGCCGTGCGGTCGGCGGCCGGTCCGTCGAGCATGGACGGGACGGGGCCCGGGCCCCACCTGGCATCACCTCAGCAGCGCCGTGCGGGCCTCGGTCGGCGTGGCGCCGCCTGGTCCAGGTGCGATCTCTGTGACGGATCAGGGATCGCGGCCGCGACGGCGCATCCGTGCGGGCCGCTCGTGAGGAAGGCCTTCGGTCAGCCAGCTACGCGAGCGACACGGGAGGAACCGGGATGTGCCCCACCGAGGCGAAGGATCACCCTGTGGCCGGGAGGCCGCCAGGCTCCCGTCCCGCCCCGGCCCGCTCTGCCCACGGCGGCGGGCACCTCCGCGTCGTCGACGCCGATGTGCCCGCCGCCGTGGGCCGCGTACTGAAGTCCGTGCTGGCGGAACGCACCGAGCGGGCCACCGCCATGGACCCGGATTTCGGCCGTGATCTCGCCGAACGTCTGGCGCGCTTCACCCTGGACGGGGGCAAGCGCGTACGGTCGCAGTTCGCGTGGTGGGCGATGCGCGCCTGCGGCGGCGGAGCCGCCGAATCCGAAGCGGCCCTGCACGTGGGTGCCGCACTGGAACTCATCCAGACCTGCGCCCTGGTCCACGACGACGTGATGGACGGATCCCGGCTGCGGCGCGGACGGCTCGCCCTGCACACGGACATCGCCGCCCAGTACGCCGACACCGTGCCGGGCGCCGCGGGCTCGCGTTTCGGTGAGGCCGCGGCGATCCTCGCCGGGGACCTGGCCCTGGCCTGGGCGGACGACCTGGTCGCCGACATCGAGGCACCCCGGCCGCGGGCCCGCGCCGTACGCGACCTGTGGAGCGCCATGCGCACCGAGATGGTGGCCGGGCAGTATCTCGACATCCAGGGTCAGGCCACCTCCTCACGGTCCATGCGGCGGGCGATCCGCGCCGCCTGTCTCAAGAGCGCCCTGTACTCGGTGGAACGCCCCCTCGCGCTCGGCGCCGCCCTGGCCGGAGCGGATGCCGCACGCAGCCGAGCCCTGTGCTCGGCGGGCCGGTGCGTCGGGATCGCCTTCCAGCTCCGCGACGACCTCGGCGACGTCTTCGCCGACCCCCGGCGCACCGGCAAACCCGTCGGCGGCGACATCCGGGCGGGCAAGCCGACCTATCTGGTGGCCGTGGCGCACGCCCGGGCCGAGGCGACCGGCGACCACCGGGGCCTTGCCGTGCTGCGCAGCTGCCTCGGCCGCGCCGACCTGCCCGACAGCCGCCTCGGCGAAGTCCGCGACGTACTGATCGACACGGGCGCGCGGGACATCGTCGAGGCGAAGATCGACCGGCTGGCAGGTCACGCGATGCGCCATCTGGAGTCCGCTCGGCTGGAGCCGGAGGGTCATCTGCCGCTGCGTGACCTGCTCCTCGCAACGGCCGGTTCCTCCGCCTCTCCCCCGCCGCTCCCGGGCCACCCGAGCGCCGAGGACGGCCTTCCCGTCTCCCTGCTGCTGACCGCGGCCGTCGAAGGGGCCGCCCGATGAGCCTTCGAGGAGGCCGCTCGATGCCCAGAACCGTTCCGGGACGCACCGATCACGTCGTGGTGGTCGGCGCCGGCCTCTCCGGCCTGTCCGCCGCCTTGCATCTGCTGGGCGCGGGCCGCCGCGTGACGCTCGTGGAACGCGATCCGCTGCCCGGCGGCAGGGCCGGACGGCTCGACCACCACGGATACCGGATCGACACCGGTCCCACGGTCCTGACCATGCCCGACCTGGCGGACGAGGCCTTCGCGGCGGTGGGCGACAGCCTGCGCGACCGCGTGGACCTCATCCCCCTGCACCCGGCCTACCGCGCGCTCTTCGCCGACGGCACCAGCCTCGACGTACACACCGACGCACAGGCGATGGAGTCGGAGCTGGAGCGGTTCGCAGGCCCCCAGGAGGCCGCCGGGTACCGGCGGTTGCGCCGCTGGCTGGAGGATCTGTACCGGGCCCAGATGCGGCACTTCATCGACGCGAACTTCGATTCGCCGTTCGCCCTGCTGACCCCCGATCTGGCCCGGCTGGCCGCGCTCGGCGGGTTCGGCCGACTCGACGCCCGGATCGGCCGGTACCTGCGCGACGAGCGCGTGCGCCGGGTCTTCTCGTTCCAGTCGCTGTACGCCGGTGTCCCGCCGGAGCGGGCCCTGGCGGCGTACGCCGTGATCGCCTACATGGACACCGTCGCCGGCGTGTACTTCCCCCGCGGCGGCATGCACGCGCTGCCCCGAGCCATGGCGGACGCCGCCGCCGACGCGGGCGCGCAGCTGCGCTTCGGGGAGCGGGTGACCCGGCTGGAACGCAGCGGTGACCGCGTCACGGCCGTCGTCACCGACCAGGAACGCATCGCCTGCGACGCCGTCGTCCTCACACCCGACCTGCCGCTCGCCTACCGCCTCCTCGGACACACACCCCGCCGCGTCCTGCCGCTCAGATACGCGCCGTCGGCCGTTGTCCTGCACGCCGGCACCGACCGGACCTGGCCCGCACTCGCCCACCACACCCTGTCCTTCGGGGCGAAGTGGCGGCGCACGTTCGACGAGCTGACCCGCACCGGGCAGCTGATGAGCGACCCGTCCCTGCTGATCACCCGCCCGACCGCCACGGACCCCTCCCTGGCCCCGCCCGGCCGCCATCTGCACTACATCCTCGCCCCCTGCCCCAACACCGCCATCGGCCCCTCCGCCACTGCCTGGGCCGAGCTCGCACCGCGCTACCGCGACAGCCTTCTGCGAGAGCTGGAGCGACGCGGCTTCGAGGGCATCGCGGACGCCGTACAGGAGGAAACCCTCGTCACCCCCGCCGACTGGCAGAACCAGGGGCACGCGGCCGGCACCCCCTTCTCGGCGGCCCACACCTTCCCGCAGACCGGCCCGTTCCGGCCCCGCAACCTCGTACGCGGCACCGAGAACGCGGTGCTCGCCGGCTGCGGCACCACCCCGGGCGTCGGGGTGCCCACCGTGCTGCTCTCCGGCAAACTCGCCGCGGCCCGGATCACCGGGCGCCGTCAGGCCGCTCCACCCAGGCGCCGACGCCCCGCCCCGCCGACCTCGATCGCGCCGGAGCCGCCGGCCGCATCCAGCACCCCCGCCCCCTCGGCAACCTCGAAGGGAACTCGCGCATGACCGCCCGTGAACTCGACGCGGCGGGCATCACCGACCCGGCGCTGCGCCAGGCCTACGCCCACTGCCGTCGGCTCAACGCCCGGCACGGACGGACCTACTTCCTCGCCACCCGGCTGCTGCCCGTCGAACGCCGCCCCGCCGTGCACGCCCTGTACGGCTTCGCCCGCTGGGCCGACGACATCGTCGACTCCCTTGACGCCCGCGTCCCGCCCCACGCCCGCGCCACCGAACTGGCGCGCCTGCAGCGACACCTGGAAAAGGGGCTGCGGGACGGCGCCGGCCTCGAACCGGTGGCGCTCGCCCTGGCCGATACCGCCCGACGCTACGACATCGACCACCGGCACTTCGGCGACTTCATGGCCGCCATGCGCAGCGACCTGGAAGTGACCGACTACCAGACCTACGAGAACCTGCGGGCGTACATGCACGGTTCCGCCGCGGTCATCGGACTCCAGATGCTCCCTGTCCTGGGCACGGTGGTCCCCCGGGAGGAGGCCGCCCCCTACGCCGCCGCCCTGGGCGTCGCCTTCCAGCTGACCAACTTCCTGCGCGACGTGGGCGAGGACCTCGACCGCGGCCGTGTCTACCTCCCCGCCGACCTGCTGCGCGCCCACGGCGTCCATCGGGATCTGCTGACCTGGAGCCGCGCGACCGGCAACCGCGACCCGCGCATCACCGAGGTGTTCAGGTCCTTCGAGGCCCTCACACGCGGCGTCTACCGTGAGGCGGCCCCCGGGCTGGCGATGCTCGACCCGGTCGCGCGCCCCTGCATCCGCACGGCGTTCGTCCTGTACGGCGCGATCCTGGACGCCGTCGCCGAGGACGGGTACGCGGTCCTGCACCGCCGGTCCGTGGTGCCGCGGCGGCGGCGCGCCGCGGTGGCCCTCGACGGGGCGGTACGGCTGGCGGCGGCGAGGATCGCGGCGCGGGGCTCCCGCCGGACCCCGCAGCCCGCGCCCCCGCGGTCACCCTCCCCGGCTATCCGCTCGTCCGACTCCGTGGACGGCCCGCTGCGCAAGGAGGCCGTATGAGCACCGGCCCTGTCGACGACCGCTCCGGCGACCGTTCGCGGCGGCGACCGGATCCGGCGGACCGACCCGCCCGCCCCCTCCGTCCCGTCCGGCGCGGACGGTATCCCCTGTCGTTGCGCCGGAACACTGTGGACTGGGAACGTCAGCGTCCGACCTGGCGCGAGGCGCGCCCCGCCCTCATCGCCGACGCCCTGAAGCGCGCCCAGGCGCGGCCGTCCGGCAACTGGTACGTCGTAGGCGCCACGAGCGACGTACGAGACGACCGCCCGCTGGCCCGGACGATCGCCGGGCAGGAGGTCGTCGTCTGGCGCGACGCCACGGGGCAGTTGGTGGCCGGACCCGGCATCTGCCCTCACCTGGGCGCACCGCTTCGCGACAGCCCGGTGCGCTGCGGCACCCTCGTCTGCCACTGGCACGGGCTCGGTCTTCCGGGCACCTCGTTCGCGGGCTGGGAGCCGCTGCCCGCGCACGACGACGGCGTGCTGGTGTGGGTGCGCCTGGACGACGTCGGCGGCGAGGTACCGCTGGAGGCGCCTGTGGTGCCTGTGCGACCCGCACTGGCGGGAGCGGTGTCCGCGGTGTACGTCGGCGTCGGTACCTGCGAACCCGAGGACGTCGTGGCCAACCGCCTCGACCCCTGGCACGGCGCCTGGTTCCACCCGTACTCCTTCGTGGACCTGACCGTCGTGTCCGCGACCGCCGCGGCACAGGGACGCGATGAGCCCTCACCGCGTGAGACCGGCGCCGCGGACGAGAGCGCGCCGACGGACGAGGACGGTTTCACCGTCGACGTGTCCTTCAAGGTCGCCGGGCGACTCGTCGTACCGGTGCGGGCCGTGTTCACCGCTCCCGAGCCTCGTACGGTCCTGATGCGTATCACCCGGGGCGAGGGCGCGGGGTCGGTCGTCGAGACGCACGCCACCCCGCTCGGCGCCGACGAGCACGGCCGGCCGCGGACAGCAGTGGTGGAAGCCGTGGTGGCGGCGTCCGATCGCCCTGGATTCGCCGTGGCCCGCCGGATGACGCCGCTGCTGCGCCCCCTGATGCGGGCCGCCGCCAGCCGGCTGTGGCGCGACGATCTCGCTTATGCGGAACGACGCTGGCAACTCCGCTCGAACGGGCGCTTCCCTGGCTGAGAAGTGCCGGCGGGGCCGCCTTCCGGAGGGAGGTGTCCGCGAAGCGCGTCGGGGCTGGGACCGGTACAACGCTCCGCCCTGCGGGAACTCGGAAGCCAGGAGGCTGAAGACATGACCAAGGACGAAAGCCAGGACAACAACCTGCGCAAAGGCGACAAGGTCACCTGGCGCAGCCACGGGAGCGAGGCGACCGGCAAGGTCGAGAAGAAGATCACCCGCCGCACCGAAGCCGCCGGACGGACGGTGGACGCCTCGCCCGACGAGCCGCAGTACGAGGTGCGCAGCGACAAGTCCGGACGATCCGCCGTCCACAAGCAGTCCGCCCTCAAGAAGCGAGGGAAGTGAGCCACGCATGGACCACGAGCAGACATGGAGCGAGTTCCGCGATCTGGTCACCATGGCGCCCGCGGAACTGGACAAGTGGCTCAAGACACCGGAGTCCCGAGACGCCGGACAGCACCAGGGCGGCGGTGAGTCCACCGGCCACGCCTCAGGCCGCCGCCACCTGGCGCAGCGCCCCTCCGGGGACGTCGCCGATACGACGTGGCGCCACTCCCTCATGAACTGGGGTCACGACCCCCTCTCCGGCCACGGCGGCTGAACGCGAGCCACTCCGGCTCACGGACCTCGTGGCAGGTGCAACCGTTGACACCGAACCATCGGAAAGGAGGGCATACCCCCCAGGGAGAGGATCACCTGACATGCAGCTCCGCGACGAACTGCCGGTCGATCACCAGCTCGCCACCGTCTACCGTTACGGCGCCGCGTTCTGCGGCGTGGTCCTGCTGATCTTCGGAGTTCTCGGCTTCGCCGACCGGCTCAGCCCGTTCGGCACCGACGGCGACACCATCGCCGGCATGACCACCAACGGCGCCCTCAGCCTCGTCTCCGTCGTCGTCGGCCTCGTGCTGATCGCCGGCGCCGTGATCGGCGGCAACTTCGCGTCCACGCTCAACATGACGGTGGGAACCCTCTTCCTCCTCAGCGGTTTCTGGCACATCTTCGTGCTGGACAAGGACGCGAACTTCCTCGACTTCGGCATGACCAACGTCATGTTCAGCTTCGTCATGGGCCTGGTGATCCTGACCTTCGGCATGTACGGCCGGGTCACCAGCAGGCTCCCCCATGACAACCCGTACTGGCGCCGCCGCCACCCGCGCCAGGCGGCCGAGGAGTCCCTGGCACGCCGACGCCGGCACGCAGGAGCGATCGGCTCCGCCGAGACCCCGACGGCGGCACTCCCCGGTACGGCCACCGACGGCACGGTCCGCTGACCGCTCCGTCCGCACACCCCGACCAGCAGCCGCCACCCACGACGTCGGCTCGGCCACGGTTGAATGCCACCGTGGAGAACATCTGGACACCCGCGCACCAGGCGGTGGAGAACGGGGACGCAGAGACGCTGGCACGGCTGCAGTGCTCCTGGCCTTCGGCGCCGACCCGCAGCTCCCGGGGCCCACCGGGCAGACTGGCAGACACCCCTGGACCTCGCCGCTCACTACGGCCATCGCGTTGCTCCACGGCGCGGCCGATGAGTTTGTGGGTCTCGGTCGGTCCAAGCTCGTGACACCCCACGAAAGGACACTGCCATGTCGGAGCTTCTCGTCGACTTCATCACCTCTCTCGACGGCTATGCGTCGGGAGAGGGATGGCCCGGGTTCTGGGGGCTGGAGGGCCCGGAGTACCTCGCATGGCTCGGCGAGCAGCCCGAGGTCACCTACCTGATGGGGGCGAACACCTACCGTCTGATGTCGGGCTTCGCCGCGGGCGAAGTCCCCGGTGGCCAGGACGAGTTCCGGCCCGAGGAAGAGGCGTCCGTCGACGAGCTCACGCGGGCGTCCAAGGTGGTGTTCTCCTCCTCGCTGGAGGAGCCTCTGGCGTGGGCCAACTGCACGCTCGTCCGTGACGACGCCGTCGAGGCGGTCCGCGCCATGAAGTCGACCGGCTCGGGGCTCCTCAGCACGATCGGCAGCCTCAGCCTGTCCCGGGCCCTGCTCCGAGCCGGACTCGTCGACCGCTTCCGGGTGGTGATGTTCCCGGTGATCACCGGAGCCACGGGCGAAGAACGCATCTACGACGGCTATCCGGACGTCGCCCTTGAGATGACCGAGCACCGCACCTTCGACGGCCGCATCCAGCTGGTCGAGTACAAGCCCCGCGTGCTCGAACACCCGCCGCTCGGCACCCCTGCGTAACGCCGCCCCATCTGGAGCTGGACCAGCGCGATTCTCACAGGGTGCCACACTGGATTGCATGGCGGAGAGGGACCGGGACCTCGCCCAGCGGCTGGAGACGGCGATCACGAACCTGCTGGAGCGTCGTGCCGACACAGCTTCGATCTGCCCGTCCGACGTGGCGCGCGAGGTCTACGAGGGCGACGACGACGGCTGGCGAGCGCTGATGGAACCGACTCGGCAGGCGGCTTGGCGTCTGGCGGCCGTGGGCCAGGTCGAGGTGACGCAGGGTGGACGGCCGGTCGTGGAGGGCGAGGCGCGCGGCCCCCTTCGTATCCGTAGGGCACGCCGCTGACACGCACATGTGCCCGCGCCCGCCGCGGTGTGCGGCGGGCGCGGGTTGTCGTTGTTGTTGCTATGGCAGGTGTGACCGGGTTTGTCAGCAGGGGTTGACGGTCAGTTTGAACGTGGTCGTCGTGTTGCGGATGTCCTGGGCGTTGTTGCCGGTGCGCAGGCAGTTGATGGTGGCCTCGCCGACGGCGGGGCCCTGGCCCGGTTCGGGCATCTCGTTGGCCCAGACGCCGAAGCCGGACTTGGCGTCCCACGCGTCGCCGCTCTTGCGGGCGCCGGTGATGGAGATGTCGTTGAGGATGGTGTCCTTCACCGGGTTCTCGGGCGTGGTGCCGTTGTACTTGGTCTGGAACATGAGGCCGCTGTAGGTGGGGTCGACGATGTCTACGTGACTCACCCGGATGCCCTGGAAGACCTTCGAGGCGGAGAAGAACCAGATGCCGGGGAAGGTCTGGTCGCCCCAGAAGTGCCCGCCGGCGCGGACGATCGAGATGTTCTCGAACGTCGTCGGATCGGTGCCGAAGCCGTTCATCGGGTAGCCGAAGTCGAGCGAGGAGATGGTGATGCCCGAGTAGACGAGGGTGTCCGCGATGTGGATGTTGCGGAAGGTGTTGTTGTAGCCGCCGTAGACGGCGACACCCGCGGCTCGCCAGGTCAGGGTGGTGGTGAGGTTCTCGTAGAGGTTGTTCTTCATGTCGGCGCCGCCTGCGTCGATGGCGGAGAACAGCGCGAAGCTGTCGTCGCCGGTGGCGCGGGCGTCGTTGTTGGTGACGAGGTTGTCGGTGGATCCGTTGGTCATGTTGATGCCGTCGGCGAACAGGTTGCGGATCCGGGAGTTCTTGATGGTCATGCGGTCGGTGTTGGCGCCCCAGTAGAGGCACACCATGTGCTCGTTCCAGATGTCGTCGATGGTGATGTCGGAGACGTTGGCGAAGTCGAAGACCTTGCCGGGGCCGTCGATGCGCGAGGTGTAGTTGCCGAAGTAGGCGAAGCCCTTGAAGAGCGAGCCCTTGGCGGTGGCGTCGGCGCGGAAGCCGATGTCGGTGTTGTCCTGGGTGCTGGGGGCGTGGAACTGGGTGTACCAGGGGCCGGCTCCGACGACCTTGACGGGCTTGCCGTAGACCTGGAACTTGCTGCCGGTCTCGTAGTCGCCGGGCGGGAGGTAGACGCCGACGAGGGTGTTGGTGGTGTCCATGCGGACCTTGTCCAGGGCGTTCTGGACGTCCTGGTGGGTGAATCCGGTGGGCACGGCGTAGGTCGCGGGGTCGGGGTTGGCGGCCGGGGCGGCCTGTTCGAGGTTGATGAAGTCGATGGTGTAGGTGGAGGTGTTGGCGGAGCCCTTCTGGAGGCGGATCGTGCTGCCGGCGGGTACGGTCTCGCCGAGCATGAGGTGTGCCTCGTCGTAGATGTGCCGTGGGGCGCCCGCGCCGGGCGAGTTGCCGGGTGAGGCCTCGGCGCCGTAGAGCCAGGCGTACTTGGAGGTGAGCGGGATGGCCTTCTTGAACGTGCCGTCGACGTACAGGTCGAGGGTGGCGTCGGTGCCGCCGCCGCCCGCCGCGTCGGGGATGGAGAAGCGGGTCACCAGGGTGTTGGTGGCGGCGCGGGTGGTGAACTCGACGTACTCGCCGGTGGCGTCGAGGCGGACGGCCTTGCGCCCGGAGGCCTCACCGGCGGGGTCGCCGACGGTGCGGTTGGGGCCGAGGACACTGGCGCCGCCGCCGGTGGTGCCGTCCTCCGCCTCGTACATGTCGTAGGGCATGTTGGCGCCGCGGCCGACGAACAGGGGCTGGGTGGCGGTGTTGTTGTCGCGCTTGACGGGGAGTTCGTTGGTGTCGGCGGCGAGGACGGTCTTGACGGTGTAGGTACCGTTGGCTGCGGTCCAGGGGCCGAGGGTGACGACGGTGGAGTCGCCGGGGGCGAGGGTGGCGTCGTAGGAGCCGGTCAGGGTCTTGACCGTGGTGCCCTGCTTGTCGAGGAGGGTGAGGGTCACGCCGTGGCTGCCCGCGGCGGTGGGCTCGGTGCCCTGGTTCTTCACGGTCGCCTTGAAGGTGACGGTGTTTCCGGCCGACGGGCTGGAGGGGGTGGTGGTGACCGAAGTGGTGATCACGTCGGAGCTGGCGACCGGCTTGACGACGAGGGGCGTGGGCCGGGTGTAGGTGTTGTTGGACTCGTTCTGCTCGATGACCGTGCCCGTGTCGTCGGCGACGGCGCTGAGTTCGTAGGAGCCGGCTTCACGCTGTCCGATGGAGGCGGTGACGGTGGTCGGTGCGCCGGCCGCGAGGGCGCCGACGTCGGCGGTGGCGACCTTGGTGCCTCCCAGGCGTACCGCGAGCTTGCTCGCCGCCGCGGCGGCGGCGCCGTCGTTGCGGACGGTGGCGGCGACGGTGATGGCGTCCGACTCGACCGGCGAGGCGGGTGTCGTGGTCAGGTTCGTCACTTGCAGGTCGGGGTTGGGTGCGGGCACGCCGATCACCTGGAGCTCGGCCAACTGGCCTGCCGGAGCACCGGAGTTGGCGGTGAAGCGGAGCCTGACGTCGGCGGTGCGGGCGGTGACGGGGATGGTGACCGTGTTGGCGCTCGCCGGGTCGAAGGCGTAGCTCTTGGCTGCGACCAGGCTGGTGAAGTCGGAGGCGTTCTGGTCCCGGCCGAGGACCTCGATGGTCTGGGTGCGGGCGGACCAGGCGCTGTCGGGGTTCAGCTTGAGGACGAGACGTTCGAGGTCGGCGTTGGCGCCGAGCTTGACGGTGAGGGTGTTGGGGTAGCTGCCCCCGGCGCCTTCCCAGTAGGTGGCGGTGCTGTTGTCGTTGGCGTTGGCGGCGACATACGTGTGGACGGTGGAGGAGGCGTCGATCGGCTTGCCGACGGCGAGGTTGGAGCCGTTGCCGCCGCTGCCGTTGCGGGTGACGCTGTTGCTGTTGCCCGACTGGTTGCCGGCGGCGTCCCTGGCGCGGACGTAGTAGGTGACGGTGCTGGTCGCGGGCTGGGTGTCGGTGAAGGTGGTGACGTTTCCGGCGACGCTGTCCCTGAGGACGTTGTTGGCGTAGATGTCGTAGCCGCTGACGCCGGTGTTGTCGGTCGAGGCCGTCCAGGTGAGCTTGATCTGGCCGCTGCCGGGCTCGGTGTAGGCCAGGTTCGCGGGGGCGGTAGGCGCCTGGGTGTCGCCTGCGTCGCCGACGCGGGTGACGGTGTTGCTGTCGGCGGACTGGTTGCCTGCGGCGTCATGGGCCCGGACGCGGTAGGAGACGGTCTGGTTGGCCGCGCGGTTGTCGGTGAAGGTGGTGGCGTCGCCCGCGACGGAGGTGAGCAGGGAGCCGTTGGCGTAGATGTCGTAGCCGGTGACGCCGGTGTTGTCGGTGGCCGCGGTCCAGGTGAGCTTGATCTGGCCGCTGGCGGGTTCGGTGTAGGCGAGGTTCGCGGGAGCGGTGGGTGCCTGGGTGTCGCCGCCGCTGGGGCCGTAGATCTCCAGCTCGGATATCTGGGCGGCGGGCTGTACCGAGTTGGCGGTCACCAGGACGCGGACGAAACGCGTGGTGGTCGAGTCGAGGGTGATGGTCGCGGTGTTGTCGTTCGCCGTGTTGAACGTGTAGGCCTGCGACGCCGAGAGGTCGGTGTAGGTGCTGCCGTTGGTGCTGCCCTGGATCTTGAGGGTCTGGCTGCGGGTCTCCCAGCCCGCGGGGAGCTTGAGGACCACGCGGTTGACGGCGAGTGAGGCGCCGAGGTCGGCCTCGAGCCACTGCGGGAGGGCGTTGTTGGTGCTCTCCCAGTAGCTGGCGCGGTTGCCGTCGTTGGCGTTGGGCGCGGCGTACACGTCGGTGTGGCTGCTGGCCTTGAGGGTCTTGCCGGAGGCGAGGTTGGTCGAGGACTCGCCCGCGGCGTGGACTTCGAGTTCGGAGAGCTGGGCGGCCTGCCAGCCGGTGTTGGCGCTGACGGCGATGCGGACGTAGCGGGCCTGTGCGGCGGGGAAGCCGATGGTGACGGTGTTGGCGGAGCCGGGGGCGAAGGTGTAGGCGGCGGAGCTCTTGAGGGTGGTGAAGCTGGTGCCGTCGGCGCTGCCCTGGACGGCGAGGGTCTGGGAGCGGCTCTCCCAGCCGGCGGGCAGCTTCAGGACGACCTCGTCGATGCGTTGGCTGCTGCCGAGGTCGGCCTGGACCCACTGGGGCAGGCTGCTGCCCGCGCTCTCCCAGTACGTGCCCTGGTTGCCGTCGGTGATGTTGGCGGCGGCGTAGCCGTTGTTGGTGTTGCTGGCCGAGGCGGTGTCGCCGAGCGCGATGTTGGGTCCGCCGGCGGCGTGGGCGGTCATCAGGGGGCCGCCCAGGGCCAGCAGGCTCGTGACGATCGCGGCGCTCAGCCACCGTGATCTCCAGGTGGGGGTTCTCATCGTTCCTCGCATTTCGTGATCGCACGTCGGGGTGCGGGTCGCGGCGCTGGTGAGGCGTACGCTTCTGACGCCATTGAATTCAGACTTTGCGTTGAACGGTCAGAGAGTTGCAGAGGATTGTCGCAACGTCTACAGATGCGGCACGGGGAGTTGTCAGGCGCCTGACCAGGCACGATGCCTCGCGTGAGCGCGGGCATGCCGGTTCGGCGACCCGCGCACGGCGGGCCGCCGAACCGTTCGCCGCGCAGGTCAGCTGCGGTTGATCACGAACTGGGAGCCCGGCTCGACGCAGACGTCGCCCTCCGCCGAGCCCGTGATGGTCACACCGGTCAGGGTGGCGCTGCCGCGGGCGCCGCCCATGGCGAGGACACCGCAGCCGTTGAGCGACTTGTCGATGCGGACGTTGCTCACCTTCACGCCCGGCATCGCACCGCCGCCGGTCTTGAACTGGATGCCGTCGTAGGTCGAGTCGTGGATGTCGGTGTCACGGATGGTCACCCCGGGGATGTCCGGCCCCTGCGCGAACAGCGTGATGGCACCGAACTCCTGGTCCTCGTTCCAGAACGCCCCGCCGGTGCGGTACAGCGCGTTGTTGGCGATGAGGGTCTGGCCGGAGAACGGGATCGGGTCGTGGTCGGTGGCCAGCATGATGCCCGGGTAGTTCATGGTGTCGGCGACGACGTTGTTCTCGATCGTGTTGCCGTAACCGCCGTACACCGCGATGCCGTTGGCGCGCCAGGGCAGTTGGACGGTGTTGTTGCGGAAGTGGTTGTCGTGGCCGACGTCGACCGAGGTGTCCTTGACGTACTTGCTCGCCCACACCGCGAGCGCGTCGTCCCCGGTGTTGCGGAAGGAGGAGTTGTACACCGTCGAATTGCGGGTGCCGTTGGCGAAGTTGATGCCGTCGGCATAGGTGTCGCGCACCCGCATGCCGGTGAACTCCAGGCCGTCGCCGGGGTTCCACAGCTCGGGGATGTTGGAGTAGTCGCGGCCGACCCACACACCGACGTTGGCGTGCTCGATCCACACGTTGCTGATCTTCGTGTTCTTGCCGAAGCGGCCGTTGAGGCCGACGCCGCCCTCGGCGTTGCCGTCGCCGCCCCGGATGGTGCCGGAGCCGAAGATCGCGAGGTCGGAGATCTTGGTGTTGTCGTCGATGTCGAAGCCGAAGTTGCCCTCGTGCGGGTGGTTGATACCGCCCGCGTCCTGGGGTGCGGTCAGCGTGTAGACCTGCGAGTGCCACATGCCGGCGCCGCGGATGGTCACGTCACGGATGCCGACCTGGTTGTACTGCCCGCGGTTGAGGGGGTCGTCGGTGAGGATCTTCTGCTCCTGGCGCCACTGTCCGGCGGGGATCCAGACGCAGGCGATGTCTCCGTTCTGGTCGGCCGTGACGGCCCGTTGGAGGGCGTCGGTGTCGTCGATGCCGTCGTTGGGCACCGCGCCGTAGGCGGTGATGGAGGTGCACTCGGCGGGCTTGGTGGCGGGCGGCGCCACCTGCTCCAGGTCGATCAGGTCCAGGACGTAGTAGGCGGCGGTGTCCCCCGCGTCGCGCTGGAGGCGGAAGATGGTGCCCGCGGGGTAGGTCGTGGTCAGCAGCGCCTGCGCCTCGTCGAACAGGCGGCGCGCGTCGCCGCCGGGACGGTTGGTCAGCCCCTCGGGTTCGTCCGTGCTGCCGTACAGCCAGCTGTGCTTGGACGACAGGGTCAGCTTGCGCACGAACGTGCCGTCGGCGTAGAGGCTGAGGGTCGCCTCCCGGCCGCCGCCGGCCGCCGCGTCGGGGATGGAGTTGCGTACGACGACGGAGTTGGCCGCGTTGGTGGAGGTGAACTCCACATAGTCGCCTGTGGTGTCCAGGCGTACCGACTCGCGGCCCGAGGACTCGGTGGCGAAGTTGGTGTGCCCGAAGGTCCGCTTGCTGTCGGCCGTCAGCAGGGTGCCCCGGTAGCGGTCGGTCTCCGCCTCGTACTCGGTGTACGGCAGGGCGGCTCCGCGTCCGACGACGATGGAGCGGGCGAAGACGTTGTTGTCCTCGTTGGTCTCGGTGACCGTGCCGGTGGCGTCGGCGGTGGCCGTCAGGGTCGCACCGCCGCTGCTGGCCTTCCAGGTACCGCTGATCGCGACGTCGGCCGTGTCTCCCGCGGCGATCGCGCCCGCCGTGCCCTTGAGGGTCTGCTCCCCCACGGTCACCTGCGTGACGCTGCCCGCCGGGACGGCGGTGGTGCCCCGATTGCGGACGGCGACGGTGAACGAGACGTCGGCGCCGACCGCGGGTGAGGTCGGGTTGGTGGTGATGCCGGTGACCGTCAGGTCGGGGCCCGGGCTCTGGGAGACGGTCAACTTTCCGGCCGCCGTGCGGCTGTTGTTGCTGTTGTCGGACTCGGTGACGGTGTCGCTCGGGTCGACGGCGGCCGAGACGGTGTAGGAGCCCGTCGGGCGCTTGCCGACAGGCACGTCGACCGTGGTGGACTGCCCCGCGGCCAGGCCTGCGACGGGGGCGGAACCGGCGACGGTGCCCTCGACGCTGACGTCGAGTGCGCTCGCGGGCGCGGCGGCGGTGCCGGCATTGCGGACGGTGGCCTTCACCGTCACCGGGTCCGCCTCGGAGGGGGCGGCCGGGGACCAGGTCAGGTCGGTGACGACGAGGTCGGGCTGCGGGGTGGCGGTGCCGAGCACCTCGATTTCGGCGACCTGTGCGCCGGGCGCGCCGGTGTTGGAGGAGAAGGCGAGGCGTACGTCGGCGACCCGGCCGGTGACCGGGATGAGGACGCTGTTGCCGCCGGAGGACGGACTGAAGGAGTAGTCGGCGCGGGCCTTGAGCGTGGTGAAGCCGGACACGCCCGTGGCGCGACCGAGGACTTCGAGGGACTGGGTCCGTGGCCCCCAGGCGGCGTCCGGGTTGAGCCTGACGCGCACCGCCTCGATGTCCGCGTCGGAGCCGAGCTTGACGGTGAGGTTCGCCGGGAAGCCCGCCGACTCCCAGTAGGTGCCGAGGTTGCCGTCGTTGGCGTTGGCGGCGACGTAGTTCTGGGTGGTGGAGGATGCCTCGACGGGCTTGCCCCGGGCGAGGTCACCCGCCTCGGTGGGCGGCTCCTCGGGTTCCTGCCCGGCGTCGCCGAAGACCTCCAGTTCCGACAACTGGGCCGCGTTCCAGCCGGAGTTGGAGGTCACCTGCACCCGCACATAGCGGGCGGTGGCGGCCGGCAGGTCGATGTCCACGGTGTTGGCGGCGGACGGGTTGAAGGCGCGGCCCTGTCCGGCGGCGAGGGTGCTGAAGGAGCCGCCGTCGGTGCTGCCGAGGACGGACAGGGACTGGGTGCGCGCTTCCCAGCCGGTGGGCAGCTTCAGCGCGACTCGGTCCAGGGGAACCGGCGTGCCGAGGTCGACCTGGACCCACTGCGGGAACGAGCCGGTGGGCCCTTCCCAGTACGTCTGCTGGCTTCCGTCGGTGACGTGGGCGGCGGGGTAGCCGCCGAGGGCTCCGCCGGCCGTGGCCGTTCTGCCCAGGGCCAGGTTGGTCTCGGCCGCGGCGTGTGCCGGGGCGGGGAGCAGTCCGGTGGCTGTCAGACCCGCGAGCAGCAGGCCGACCCCCAGCCGTCTGCTCAGGTTGATGCGTCTCATGGTGGCCTCTCCGCAATCCGGGCACGGTGCGGCGGCCCCGCCGCCACCGCCCGGACCGGGCCCGCGGGCGCGGCGGGGCCGGGGAGTGGGGGGTGACGGGGTCGCGCGCCGAGATCCCAGCACGACTTCATTGAGGGATGGCGCCGTTGAGTCGATTTATTGAGTAGTTATGTGACTCACTTGCAACGCTGAGGTGACAGGTTTCTCCAAAATGAAGCCCGTGTCAACGTCTCCGTCAGGTTCACGACAGGGAACTGTTGGAGAAACGACAACGGCACCGGTGTCGTGGCCGCCGGGGAGGCGGTGACACCGGTGCCGTGTGGCGAACGCGGGATCAGACGGTCATGCGGTGGGCGGCTGCGCGGTGGAACCGCGCACCACCAGCTCCGGCTCGAAGAGCAGCTCGCCCGGGTGCGCCGCGCTCCCCTGGATCTGGGCGCACAGCAGGTCCACCGCCGCACGCCCCATGGCCTCGATGGGCTGGCGCACGGTGGTCAGCGGCGGTTCCGTGCAGGTCATGAAGGCGGAGTCGTCAAAACCGACGACCGACACCTCACCGGGCACGGCCAGGCCCCGCCGGCGCGCGGCCCGGATGGCGCCCAGGGCGAGCGGGTCGCTGGCGCAGACGATGCCGGTCACCCCCGCCTCCAGCAGCCGGGCGGTCGCCGCCTGACCGCCCTCCAGGGAAAAGATCGACCGCTGGACCAGGGCGTCGTCCCACACCGTGCCCACCGCGTCGGCGGCGAGTCGGGCGGCCGCCAGCTTGCGGCGCGAGGGCATGTGGTCCTCGGGCCCCAGGACCAGGCCGATCCTCTCGTGCCCCAAGGACGCCAGATGCCGCCAGGCCTGCTCGACCGCGACCGCGTCGTCGCACGCCACGCACGGGAAGTCCAGCCCGTCGATGGAGGCGTTGACCAGCACCACGGGGATCTTCCGCTCCGCGAGCTGGTGGTAGTGCTCGTGCGGGGCGTCGGCCTGCGCGAACAGGCCGCCGGCGAAGATGACACCGGAGACCTGCTGTTGCAGCAGCAGCTCTACGTAGTCCGCCTCGGACACGCCGCCCCGGGTCTGCGTGCACAGCACGGGCGTCAGCCCCTGCTGGGCAAGTGCACCACCGATGACCTCGGCGAACGCCGGGAAGATCGGGTTCTGCAGTTCGGGGAGCACGAGGCCGACGAGTCGGGCCCGCTCACCGCGCAGCTGGGTCGGCCGCTCGTAGCCGAGCACGTCCAGAGCGGTCAGGACCGACTGACGGGTCGCCTCGGACACCCCGGGCTTTCCGTTGAGGACACGACTGACCGTCGCCTCGCTGACCCCAACCTTCTTCGCCACCTGAGCAAGTCGTCGTGTCATGAACGCAAGCCTAGCGCAAAATACGCAAGCCAATTGCAGAGGATTCCGATTTTCCGTCGTCTGCGCGACGCTCCACTCGCCCCTTTCAGGGCTTGCGCACGGAGCGCGCCGGACGTCACCAGGGTGCGGGCGCCGGAGGCTCCACCACCGGGGGCCGGTCCTCACAGGTGAGGGTGTTCGGCAGCATCCATCCGGCGAGCCAGCCCCCGTCGTTGCCGCCGAGGTCGGTCAGCGCGAACTCAGAGCCGCCGACCGGGAAGTTGAAGGAGCCGCAGTTGTTCACCCCGACCGCGCCGACATTGCGGGCGTCCACGTTCTCGAAGGTGGCGGAGCCTTTCGTACGGGCGCTGAGCACGGAGTTGCCGGTGCCGTCGACGCGGATGTCCTTGAAGTGAACGGACGGGATGTCGTAGAGGTCCTTCACTCCGTACTCGCTCACGAGCATGATCGCGTTGTGAGTGCTGTCGAGGTAGTGATCGCCCGTGACCCGGATGTCGGCGTCGATGGAACCGTCGAGGGCGTAGAGCCACAGGGCGCCCAGCCCGATGCGCCAGTTGAGGTCGAGGGTGCCGGCGCGGGCCGTGGTGTTGTCGGTGAGGTGCAGGAACCCGCCGAACGGGGTGGCGCCGAAGCGTGCGCCCGCGTGCAGTGCGCTGCCTTCGCGCACCGGGTCCGCGACGAGGTTGCCGCTGACGGTGTTGTCGCGACCGCCGTAGATCGCGATGCCGTTGGCGAGCGTCGGGGACTGCACCGTGTTGCGGGAGAAGGTGTTGCCGGAGTCGCCCGTCTTCTCCGACCACATCGCCAGGCCGTCATCACCGGTATTACGGACGAAGTTGTTGTGCACGAGCGAACTGGTCACGCCCGTATGGAAGTTGAGGCCATCGGCGATCTGGTCGACGATGACGTTGTCGCGCACGCGCAGGTTCTCCATGGGGCCGTCGAACCACAAACCGGCCTTCGTGTGGTGCAGATACAGACCGCTGATGGTGGAGTCGCTCATGGCGCCGCCGATCGCGTTGACCTGATCGGTGTCGACGCGGTCACGGACATCGCCTTCGACGGCGAAGCCGGACAGGTGCACGTCGCGGCTGCCGCCGTCCGCGGCACTCCTGCCGTACAGACCGACGCCGGTGTGGCGGGAACCGTCGGGCGCGGGAGCGTCCAGGGTGACCTGGCGGCCCTTCAGAACCGTGTGCCAGCTGCCCGCCCCGGTGATCGTGACGTCGTCGACCTCGATGTGCCGGTCGACCTGGAAGGTGCCTGGTGGAAGGTAGACGGGCCGGTCGACGCGGCGGGCGAAGGCGATGGCCCGCTCGATCGCGGGCGCGGCATCCCGCCGGCCGGTGGGGTCCGCGCCGAATCTGCGGACGTCCACTCCCCCACGAACGGCCTTCGGCGGCGCGACCAGCTGGGAATCGAGCAGATCCACCACGGTCCAGGGCGCGCGGCTGCCTGCGGGCACCGTCAACCGGACGCGGTCGCCCGCCCGGTAGGTGCGGTTCAGGAGCAGGCGCTGCTCGTCGTAGAAGTGCGTGGGCCTGAACGGCTTGTCGATCTCCGGGGTGGGCGTGGTCGCCGAGGGCACGCACGAGCACTCGGTGATCCACCAGTCGGGGTGCAGCAGGTCGGCGCGGGGGTCGTTGGTGAACGGGTACTGGTTGTAGAGCCAGGAGTACTGCGACGTGAGCGTCATGGTCGCGCGGTGTCGGCCGGCGAGGCGTACGTCGAGGGGCGCGGTGATGCCGCCGCCTTCCGGCGCGTCGGGAATGCTGTAGCGCACGGTCAGGGCATTGGCGGCGCGCGGCAGGACGAACTCGACGTACTGACCGGGCGTCAGCCGGACCGCCTTCCGTCCGGACGCCTCCGAAGCCAGGGTGTACGGGGTGCGATCGGGACCGATGACCGTGCCGTCCGTGGTGACGTTCTCGGCTTCCTGCTCGTCGAAGTCCACGTCCGCGCCGCGCCCGGCGACCAGTGCGGGATCCAGTCCGGCGCGGGTGACGACCGGACGGCTGCCGGATGCGTCGGGGGTGCGGGCGGGCGCCGCGGCGGCGATGCCGTCGGCCGCCAAGCCGAGAGAGAGCAGCGCACAGAACAAGGTGGTGGCTCTCGCGCCGGTGCGTGCGCGGACACGTCTGGAAGACATCGGGGGCTCGCTTCTGTCGGAGGGAAGGGCGCGGCACGTCGAGCGGTGAGCGGGTGAGGCAGGTGCAGTGATCGCGGACATGGACCTGCGCGGGGCGGCGCGGGCGGGTGGAACCTGCGCGCCCGGCCGACCTGCTCCGGACGGCGGGGCACGCAGAGAACGATGGACGGGGCGCACGGAGCGCCGTGCGTCTGCGTCAGGCGCCGTCGGCAGCCCTCAGCCACACCGCCGTGTCCGCCGGCAGCGTCCCGTCGGTCCCGAGCGGTCCGCTGGCCAACAGGAGTTCACGGTGCGGGGGAAGCCCGGCCGGCGCGGCGGACAGATTGACGACGCAGATCACTCCCCCCGGGCGCGCGAAGGCCAACACTCCTTCCTCGGCAGGCAGCCAGCGCATGGGCCCGTCGCCGAGACCCGGCTCGGCGCGGCGGATGCGCAGCGCCTGCCGGTAGAGCGCGAGCATCGAGGCGGCGTCGACGCTCTGGCGGTCCACGGCGTAGTGCGCCCAGTCCTCGGGCTGCGGCAGCCAGGGCTCGGCCCCCGCGCCGAACCCGTAGGCCGCGGTATCCGCCTCCCAGGGCAACGGCACCCGACAGCCGTCGCGACCGGGGTCGATGCCGCCGGAGCGGAAGTGCATCGGGTCCTGGATCCGGTCGAGCGGGATGTCCGCCTCGGGCAGGCCCAGTTCCTCGCCCTGATAGAGGTAGACCGACCCGGGCAGCGCCAGGGTCAGCAGCGCGGCGGCCCGGGCGCGGCGGGTGCCCAGGGCGAGATCGGTGGGAGTGCCGAAACGCTTGGTGGCGAAGTCGAAACCGGTGTCGTCACGGCCGTAGCGGGTCACGGTGCGGGTGACGTCGTGGTTGCACAGCACCCAGGTGGCGGGCGCGCCGACCGGGGCGTGCTCGGCGAGGGTGTCGTCGATCGTGCGGCGCAGCCGGCCGGGCTCCCAGGGGCAGGACAGGAAGTTGAAGTTGAACGCGGTGTGCAGTTCGTCGGGGCGCAGGTAGCGCGCGAAGCGTTCGGCGTCGGGCAGCCACACCTCGCCGACGAACACCCCGCCGTACTCGTCGGCGATGGCACGCCAGGACCGGTATACGTCGTGCAGCTCGTCCTGGTCGATGTACGGGTGGGGGTCGACGCCCTCCTCGAAGTCGGCGAGCGCGGGGTCCTTGGCGAGCAGTGCGGCGGAGTCGATGCGGACGCCGGCGACGCCGCGCTCGAACCAGAAGCGCAGCACGTCCTCGTGCTCCTGGCGGACCTCGGGGTGGGCCCAGTTGAGGTCGGGCTGTTCGGGGGTGAAGAGGTGCAGGTACCACTCGCCGTCCGGGACCCGGGTCCAGGTCGGTCCGGAGAACTGGGAGGGCCAGTTGTTCGGGGGCAGTTCACCGTTCTCGCCCCGTCCGGGACGGAAGTGGAACCGCTCCCGCTCCGCGCTGCCGGGCCCGGCGGCCAACGCCTGCTGGAACCAGACGTGCTGGTCGGAGACATGGTTGGGGACGATGTCGACGATGACGCGGATGTCGAGCGCGGCGGCCTCGGCGATCAGTTTCTCGGCTTCGGCGAGGGTGCCGAAGGCGGGACCGATGGTGCGGTAGTCGGCGACGTCGTAGCCGCCGTCGACGAGGGGTGAGGCGTACCACGGGGTGAACCAGACGGCGTCGACACCGAGTTCGGCGAGGTAGGGCAGTCTCGCCCGGACGCCCGCGAGGTCACCGGTGCCGTCGCCGTCGCCGTCGGCGAAGCTGCGGGGGTACACCTGGTAGATGACGGCGTCGCGCCACCAGTCGGCGGTGCGGGGCGCGTGAGGGGCTGCCACAGAGCGTTCCTTTCGGGCAGGAAGAAGGTCGGGCAGGAAGAAGGTCCTCGCCGCCGCCCCGGTTGCTGCGGGGCGGATGGACAGGGCGGCGGCGAAGCTCATTGGGGGTTCGGTGCGGTGGGCGTCAGCCCTTGAGGCCTCCCGCGGTCAGGCCGCTCATGATGTTGCGCTGGAAGATCAGGAAGATGAGCAGGGTCGGTATCGAGGCGATGGTCAGCGCCGCGATCAGCACGTTGACGGGCACGCCGTTGGACAGCGAGTAGATGCCGACGTTGAGAGTCTGTTTGGCGGGGTCGGGCAGCGTGAGCATCGGCCACAGGAAGTCCTTCCAGACTCCGACGACCGCGAAGATCGAGACCACGCCGAGGATGGGCCTGGAGATCGGCAGCACGATGGAGCGCAGGGTCCGCATCGGGCCTGCCCCGTCCATGGAGGCGGCGTCCAGGAGTTCCTGCGGGATGGAGTCGAAGAAGCGCTTGAGCAGGAAGATGTTGAACGCGTTGGTGACCGACGGCAGCCAGATCGCCCAGGGCGAGTTGAGCAGGTTGCGCTCCACGATCGGCACGTCCAGAACGGTCAGGTACTGGGGTACGACGAGGACGGTCGCCGGGATCATCAGCGTGGCGAGCATCATGCCCAGGATCGCCTTGCCCAGCACGGGACGGAGCTTGGACAGTGAGTACGCGGCCGCGACGTCCAGGACGAGCTGGAAGGCGAGGGCGCCGAACGCGTAGTAGAGGGTGTTGAACAGCAGCGTGGACAGGTCCATGACGTCCCAGGCCCGGCTGTAGTTCTCCGGTGTGAAGCTGTGCGGTGCCAGGGTGGGCGGGGTCTGGATCACCTCCTGGGTGTCCTTGAAGCCGCTGGAGACCAGCCAGTAGAGCGGCCCGAGGAACACGAGGCTGAATCCGCCGACGACCAGTGCGAAGACGGTCCAGTACACCGCCTTGCCCTTGCGTTTGGCGAGCACGGCCGGCGCGATGAGTGTGCGTGTGGACATGGTGGACTCCCCCTGGCCTACTTGTCCTCGGCGCGGCTGAGCTTGACGTACAGCGCCGAGAATCCGGCGAGCAGTACGAGGAGCATCAGACCGAGCGCCGCCGCGGCACCGTAGTTGTTGAAGTTGAAGGCGTACTGGTAGATGAGGTAGACGACGGTGGTCGTGGACCCCTCGGGGCCGGCGCCGCCGGTCAGGAGGAAGGGTTCGACGAAGACCTGCATCGTCGCGATGATCTGCATGAGCAGCATCAGCGACAGGATGAGACGGGTCTGCGGGATGGTCACGTGCCAGATCTTGCGGAACAGGCCCGCGCCGTCGAGTTCCGCCGCCTCGTACAGCTCGCCGGGCACTGACTGGAGTGCGGCGAGGTAGATCAGGGTGGCGCCGCCCATGTTCATCCAGGTCGCGGCGATGACGACGGACAGCATGGACAGGTCGGGGTCCTGGAGCCACTGCTGTTCGGGCAGGTGCAGGAAGCCGAACAGCTCGTTGAGGAGCCCGTATCCGGGGTCGTACAGGTACTTGAAGAGCAGGACCGAGGCGACGGGAGGCAGCATCACGGGCAGGTACACGAGCAGCCGCAGATAGCCCTGGCCGTGCCGGAACTCGTTGATGACCACCGCGACGACGAACGGCACGGCGAAACCGAGGACCAGTGCCAGGACGGTGAACAGCAGCGTGTTGCGCCAGGCCTGCCAGAACGCCGGGTCGTTGAAGACGGTTTCGAGGTTGTCGAAGCCGACCCAGGTCGTCTGTCCGCTCTCGGTCTTCTGGAAGGCGAGGAAGAACTCCCGGATCATCGGATACCAGGAGAACACCAGGAAACAGAGGACGGCTCCGATGAGGAAGCCGTGGGCCGTCAGATTGCGTCTGAGGCTTCTGGCGAAGGAACCGCCGGGGGCCGCGGGGCCCGCGGGGCGCGGCTCGGGAGGGCGGGGTGGTCCCGCCTTGCTCGGGGTCAGGCTCGGGGCCGACATCGTCGCTCCTCGGTACTCAACTGCCGTTGCTGCGGCCGTATCTGATGCCGTCGCAGCGGTCGATGCTGCTGCTGCCGTTGCTGCTGCCGGGCGGGGCCGCCGCGGTCGGGCCGCCCCGCCCCGGCCGGTCACTGGTTGGCCAGGACCTGGTTGACCTGCGACTCGGCGGTGGACAGGAGCTTGTCGATGTCGGCGTTCTTGTTGGTGAGGATGCCGGACATCACGTTGTCGAGGACCTTGTAGATCTCCTGGGCCTTCGGCGGCTCCGCCTTGCCCGGGACCGGGTTGTCCATGAACGCCTTGAAGTTGGCGACCGGCATGGTGGCGTTGGCCTGGCGGGCCGCGTCGTCCTTGGTCTTGGACTCGTTCAGCCAGAAGTTGGGCTGCGGGACCCCGACGGGAAGCTTGTCGGCCTTGGTGCGTTCCCAGTTGAACTGGCCCTTGCCGACGCTGAGGTTCTTGAAGTTGAGCCAGGCGATCGCGGCCTTGATCTTGTCGCCTGAAATGCCCTTCTTGATCATGTAGTTGTTGCCGCCGGCGAGGGTGCTCTGGCCCCCGGGGATCGGCCCCATGCCGAAGTTCTCGTACTGGGCGCCCAGTTGCTGGACCATGTACGCGATGTCGTCGGGCGCGGCGAGGAACATACCGAGCTTGTCGGTGGCGATCTGCTTCTGCAGGTCTCCCCACTTCAGCAGCTGGGTCTTGCCCATGCTGTCGTCCTCCCAGCGCATGGCGTGGAGGTTCTCGGCGACCTGCTTGCCGATGTCGTTGTTGAAGGCGGCCTTCTTGCCACTCGCGTCGACGATCTCGCCGCCGCGGCTGTACGTCTGCGCGGTGAAGTGCCAGCCGCCGGTGTTGCCGGCGCTGTACTCGCCGAAACCGGCGATGCCGTCGCCGAGGTCGGCGATCTTCTTGGCCGCGGCGCGGACCTCGTCCCAGGTGCGCGGCGGGGTGTCGGGGTCGAGGCCGGCCTGCTTGAAGAGCTTGCGGTTGATCAGCAGGCCCATCGTGTAGTTGCTCGTGGGCAGGCCGTAGAGCTTGCCGTCCTGCTTGAGCTGCCCGAGCACGTTGGGGTCGATGTCCTTGAGCAGCGGCACCGTCCTGTCGTTGACGTACGCGCTGATGTCGGCGGCGCCGCCCTCGGAGAGGACCTGGTCCAGGTCGGTGAAGTAGGTGTAGAAGACGTCCGGTTGCGACTTGGCCTTGAGCATCGCCGTGAACCGCGCCGGCTCCAGGCACTGGCCAGGGGTGGAGCGCCCCTCGATGGTGACGTTCGGGTACGTCTTGTTGAACTCGGCGACGTCCTCCTTCCACTCCTTGAGCTCGGCCGCCTTCGCCGTCGGGGGCATGCAGTCGATGGTGAGGGTCACCTTCGTCCTGGGGTCCAGCGGGGCGGACGGGTCGCTCGATCCGCTCCCCTCGGAGTTGTCCCCGTTGTCACTGCTGCTGGTGCCGCAGGCGGCCAGGGCGGTCAGTGTCAGAGCGGAGACGAGAGCGACCGCGCTGGCGCGGCGCGTACGACGGAACCGGGCAACTCTCATGGGTGGGTCCCCTTCGGGCATGACGTGGAGGAGGCCCCACCTTCGGTACTGGTGCGTTGTGGGGCGGGCCACACTCAACCACCACCGACAAGTGAACGCAAGATTGCGCGTCAAACTCGTAATTGCTCGACAATCGAGCGTCGTCTGGTCGGCAACGATGCAAGAGGGGTCCGGCGACCACCCTCGCCGGAACCACCGAGAGAGCAGCCCGGGCACCACGCCACGACCTGCACCCTGGTGCGTACCCGACGAACCGCCGGTAGCGACGGCAAACCGGAATCGGTGCCGCCGAGCGGCGGTCACACCCACCCGCGCCTGCAAGCTCCGGCGCTTAGGACGCAAAGGCTTGATAAGCGCGAAGGCCAGGCGCTGCGGTTGCCGCGCCTGGCCGTCCTCATGCCGACTTGGAGTGTTGGCGAACTCTGTTCATGCGGAGCTGCGATTCCTGCGGCGTGTCACTGTGAGCCTGTCGCCACCAGCCTCGCGGTGATGGGTTGGAGCTCGGTCATCAGTTCGTCGAGTTCGACGGGGGTCAGCGCGTCGTAGGGCGGGGCGGCCAGTTCGTCGGTCAGGGTTTCGATGCGTTGTTTGGTCTCGCGGCCCGCGTCGGTGAAGTGGCCGTCGGCGTCGATGAGTCCGCGTTCGCGCAAACGATCCATGACGGCGTCCAGACGCTTTCTCGGCAGGTGATGGATGCGTCCGAACGACTCCGCGGGGTGAATGCCCATGTCCAGCGCCGACAGCACATGGGCCTGCGTACCGCCGATGCGTGCCCCGACCAGAGCGGCGATGTGCCCGTCACCGCGGTGCTCGCGCAGCATCGTCGCAGAGTGCCACAGCCGGGCCACAGGGTCGCTCGGCACCGCGAGGGTGCGCATCCCGGCGTACATCACCCTGCCCTCCGTGGGCGCGCTCCTCGCGGCCTTGGTGATCAGGTCGGCGGCGCGCACCAGCCCCGCGGAATCGGCCAGCTCATCACCGAGGATCCGCCGTAGAGAAGCCACGCTCCCCCGCTCCCGTGCGGCGAGGGACGCCTCGGGCGGGATCGTCTCCCAGGCGCTGGGGATGTGCCGTGCCGCTTCCCCCTCGGCGAAGCTGTAGAAGGCGGCGTGCACCACCTCGGCCGGCACCCGCCCCAGCGGCGCCGCGCGGCTGGCGAAATAGCCGTCCCAGTAGGTGCGGTGGCCGAGCGCGGCCATTTCCTCATTGCACTCGTCCGCGAGGTAGGTGACCAGGCAGATCGGTTCCAGGAGCTCATACATGCGACGGGCGATGTGGGTCGTCGAATCCACGCGCGTCCTACCCATCAGGCTCTCCCCTTTGCTAGGTGTGCCGACTTGGACCGTCCCGCACGCCCAAACTCATCGGCAACCGAGATCCCTCCTCCCGCGCTCGAACACGGTTCCGCCACAGCCCCCGCCGCAATATGCGGCTACAACGACAGCATCGACGGCTGGGCTCGGTGGGCCCATCCCCGGAGCCTCAGCCGTTGGCCAGGATGCGATCGAGGAGGGCCAGCAGACGGTCCCAGTGGCGCTGCAGTCCGGCGGGGTCGAAGGCGTCGGTATCGGACATGGTGAAGCCGTGCACGGTGCCGGGGTAAATCTCGGAGGTGTAGTCGAGTCCTGCGGCTTGCAGGGCATGGTTGAGTTCGCCGAGAGCCTCGGGCGTCAAGTCGCCTTCCGCGTGGCCGAGATGGACCTGGCCGGTGATCTTGGAGAGCAGGCGGTGCAGGCCGTCGGGTCCGTCTGCCACCACGGGGCAGTGGAACCCGGCGACAGCGGCCACCTGGCCGGGGTGGGCAGCGGCCGTACGCAGCGCCAGGAGGCCGCCGATGCAGTAGCCGGTCACCGCGACCGGACCGGCGCCTACCTCGGGCTGTGCGGTGAGGAACCTGAGGTAGGCGTCTGCGTCACCCGGGACACGTTCGTCGGCCAGGTGCGCCTCGATCAAGGGCATCAGCTGGGCGAAGACCGCGGGCCGGGCGTCTTCGCCGATGTGCTCGGGAAGTTCGATCACCGGTGCGGGGCCGTGCCGGTAGAAGTAGTTGGGGACCAGCACGTAGTACCCGTGCCGGGCCAGTTCGCGGGCCATCTCCCGCACTACGGGCCGAATGCCGAAGCCGTCCGCGTACATCAGGACCCCTGGGTACCGCGCCCCGTAGTCGGGGAAGGCGACCAACGCGTCGGCCTGGCCGTCCGCGGTGGCAATGTGCAGCGTCTTGGTGGGCATGAACTCTCCTGTCGTGATTGACGTGTCGTGCGTGCTCTGGTCATCACGACAGGAGGCGGAGCCCGCGCAGCAGCGCAGGCCCGTTGGGCGCTCAGAGGAGCACCGGGTCACCAATCCGTGTGTGGCGCAATGCCGTCCCGGTATTCATGCTGCGCAGCGTAGCCCAGCGAACGCCGACCCCACAGGTGGTGCGTTCGTGCGCTGCTCTGGGTAGGAAGACCGGGTCGGTCCGGACGGCACATCTGAGGGAACTGGCATGACGGGGCACGTGTTCATCAGCTGCAGCCGGAAGGGCAGGTCCTACGTCGCCGACTCAAGTCCCGTCTCCACCAGGAGGGCATTTCGGGTTGGTCTATCTGCCTCTCTGCTGGGCCCGCAGACGTCGGTTCACCAAGGCGGGCTCATGGGTGGCGGACGTGGCCATGAGTGGGGAAAGCGATCCGTGGCTTCTGGCTCCGACGCCCGCCGCGGTGCTGCTGTGCTGGTTCGCCGTCGCGGCCCGGGCGGCGCAGGCCTTCCGCGACCGTCCACGCTGAGGCCCGTTGCCTGTCCCCCTTGATGGTTGCCACCAGGCCGTACCGCGAGACCGCGTCCGCCGGGACCCGTGGCTCGCGGGTCCCGGCGGGTGGTCAGGGGCGGCGCGGGGCGGCGCCCGTCGCGTCGGTCACGGGAACGACGTCAGCTTCGAGGGCACGGTGTCCGTCCCCGAGGTAGGTGCGCCGGTGTTGTTGACGACGTGGGCGTACTGGCCCTTGCCGCCGAGCGAGATCACCAGCACGTCGTGCAGCTTCACTCCGGCGTTGACCGGGACCTGGAAGCCGTGTGTCTGGACGATGGTCGGATCGGAGGTGTAGTTGCAGTAGCTGCCGAGTCCCCACGCCTCGTGCTGGGTCACGGAGTCGGCGACCTTGTAGGCGGCGTAGCCGACGATGCCGTCGTGGGTGATGGCGGCGGCGTTCGGGGCGTCGTAGGCCTTCTCGTTCTGGAAGAAGATCGTGCGGCCGCGTTCGCCGTTCCACAGGACGTCGTACTTGTTGAAGTGCTCCACGAACAGGCCCGTGGCCAGGACGTCGTCGCCGTTGACGCGCAGGCCGTAGTCGGCGCGGTTGGTGTCCCAGCCGACGCCGGTGCCGTGGTCGGCGCGCCACAGCCAGGTGTGGTCGATGACGACGTCGTCGCTGTTGACGACGACGGAGTTGGTGGCGAGGCCGGCTCCGGCTCCGCCGATGCGGACGAACACGTCCTGGACGGTGGTCGGGTCGGCGGAGTGGTCGGCGCCGGCGCCGGGCTGCCCGATCTGGAGGAGGGTGTCGGAGTTGACGGGGCCCGCGTCGATGAGGAAGCCGGCGAGTCGCACGCCGTCGACGTCGGCCACGTGCATGGCGTCGATGCCGTTGTCCGGTACGAGGGTGGCCAGGCCGAGTCCGAGGACGACGGTGTCGGCGCGGGTGACGTTGATGGTCTGGTCGAGGTGGTAGACGCCGGGTGTGAACAGGAGGTTGAGGCCCTGGGCGAGTGCCTGGTTGATGGTGGCGGCGGTGGCGCCGGGCTTGACGACGTAGAACTGGTCGAGCGCGAGGGAGGTCCCGGCGTTCGCCGGCCAGGAGACGCCGCGGGCGTTGGTGCGCTTGGCGGGCACGAACACCTTGTAGGTGCTGCCGTCGAGGTAGAGGAAGGGCTTCTCGCGGGAGACGGGCGTGGTGTCGAGGGTGGTGTACGGGCCCGAGTCGAAGTTGGTCGCCGGGGCGCCCTGCACACCGGTGAAGGTCATGTTCCACACGCCGTTGGTCCAGCCGCCGACGGAGCTGTCGCGGGTGTACCACTGCTGCTGGGAGTAGGGGCCCACGGTGCCGTCGATCTTGGAGTCGGCAATGTAGCCGCCGGAGGCCCAACCGTAGCCGTTCGGGGCCAGGTTGAGGCCGCCCTTGACGTGGATACGGCGGAAGGGGGCGGCCTGGGCGACGGCCCAGCGGTCGGTGCCGTTGGACGGTGTGATGGCGAGGTTCTCCGCCGAGCGCCAGAAGTTCTGGGTGGCGTTGCCGTTGAACCAGCCCGCGTCGACGGTGATGTCACCGTTGATCTGGGTGTCGTCGGGGTTGAGGCCGAGTCCGGAGATCGAGGTGTAGAAGCCGAGTTGGGCGTTGATGCCGTTGTAGGTGCCGGGCTTGAGCAGGAACTGGTAGCGGCCGTTGCCGAACTGGCTGGACTCCTGCTGGGCGAAGACGTCGTCGAACTTCTGCTGGAGACCCGGGGTGTTGGGGTCGACGACGATGACGTTCGGCCCGAGGTCGCCGCCGCCCTGGACCGGGGGAACGCCGCCGGTGGTGGTGTGGACGGCGACCTCCCACAGGGAATAGCCGTACCCCGTGGCGCGGACGGTGCCGTTGACGCGGAGGTAGCGGCCGGAGCCGGTGACGTCGTAGGAGGCCGTGCCGCCGCTCGCGCCGGTGACGCTCTTGAGGGTGCTCCAGTTCTGGCCGTCGGAGGAGGCCTGGATCTGGAACTCCTTGGCGTAGGCGGCCTCCCAGCTCAGGTCGATCTTGCAGAGGTCCTTGACCGAGCCGAGGTCGACCCGCACCCACTGCGGGTCGGATGCCTGGCTGGACCAGCGGGTGCCGGTGTCGCCGTCGAAGGCGGCGGAGGCGGGGGTGCCGGCGTTCTCCGTGGAGGAGGCCGAGGCGGGCCTGCCCTTCGCGGCGTTCGCCGTGTCGCAGGAGGACGTGCCGGTGCCTGAGGTGCCGAAGACCTGGAACTCCCAGAGGGAGTAGCCCCATGGGGTGGCGCGGTGGATGCCGTACATCCTGACGTAGCGGCCCTGCCCGGAGACGTCGAGGCTGTCGGTGCCTCCGTCGCCGCCGGTGACGGAGGTCAGGTCGGTCCAGGTGCTGCCGTCGGCGGAGGCCTGGATCTTGTAGTCCTTGCCGTAGGCCGCCTCCCAGGTGAGGACGACCTTCGAGAGCGTGGCGGTGGTGCCCAGGTCGACCTGGAGCCACTGGGTGTCGGTGGCGGCCGACGACCAGCGGGTGGCGGTGTTGCCGTCGACGGCGCCGGCTGCCGGGGTGCCGGCGTTCTCGTCGGAGGAGGAGGTCGCCGTCTTGCCTTGTGACAGCGGGAGTTCGGCCGCGCCGGCCGAGTGGGCGGCGGGGAGGGCGAGCAGCGCTGCCAGGGCGGCGAGCACGACGCCCATGGATCTGAGTCTCATGGAGGTCCCTGCGGGTGTGGTGGGGAAGGGAACACGGGGAGTTGCCGACGTGCAGGCGGATCGACACGCCAAGGGCTGCACCCCGACGCTTAGTTCACGTCTTGATTTAACTGATGAGTCGCAACTCCCGGCAAGCCTTCGGAAGTTGAAATCTTTCCGGGTCCGCTTCTGCCGGATCCCTTGACACCTTGATGACATGCCCTCAACACTCCTCGGCGGGAGAGCGCTCTCCCACAGCCGATCCGGCGCTCCCTGACGTCGAACCGCGCCACAGTGCCCGGCACCCGGCACTCGCTCCGGACCCCCACAGCACAGGAGGAGATCTCCATGTCATCGAGATCGAAAGGCCTGTCAGCCACGCTGATCACCGGCGCGCTCCTGCTGACCACACTCGGACTGAGCGGCGTCGCCGTCAGCTCCGGCCCGCCCACACCGCACAGCTCGGCCGCCCGGACGTTCGCGGCCACGCACTCCGGGCACGCGATGGCCGCGTCCGTCGCCAACTCACCCGAGGACCCGGACGGCGACGGCTACATTCCCGCGAACCCGCCGGTCACCGGCGTGACACCGTCCACGCAGAACCCGCCCCACCGCTACTTCCACGAGTTCCAGGCCAACTGCTCGGTCACCCACACCCGCCCCGACGACCCCATCGTCTACCCGCAGCAGCCCGGCACCTCCCACGACCACACGTTCATGGGCAACACCACCACCGACGCCTACAGCACCACGACCTCACTGGAGACCGGCGCCACCACCTGCAAGGCACCCGGCGACCGGTCCGGCTACTGGATGCCCACCCTCTACAACGGCGACCGGCAGATCCTCCCGGTGGGACCGCAGGTCATCTACTACAAGGCGGGCGTCACCGACTACACCAGCGTGCGCCCCTTCCCCAAGGGCCTGCGGTTCGTCGTCGGCAGCCCGATGCAGAGCGCCGACGAGTTCCGCCACCACCCCGGCTTCGTCGAAGGCTGGGAGTGCGGCGACAGTTTCTTCAACACCGAGTTCCCGGCGACATGCCCCGACCGCGCCGACGTCCAGCTCAACATCCGCTTCCAGGCGCCCAGTTGCTGGGACGGCAGGTACCTCGACACCCCCGACCACAAGAGCCACATGGCCTACCCCGTGGTCAAGCCCGGCACGAACGACAACATCTGCCCGGCCGACCACCCGGTCGCCCTGCCCATGATCGAGTTCAAGATGGCCTTCCCGGTCAACGGCGACATGTCCAAGGTGCGCCTGGCCAGCGGAGCGGGCCACACCTTCCACTACGACTTCTTCAACGCCTGGGACTCCCCCACGCTCAAGGCGCTGGTCGACCACTGCCTCGTCGGCGGGCTGCAGTGCGACGCACGCGGCTACGACCAGACCCACCCGGAAGCAGGCGCGGCACTCGACGTGCACTACCAACTCCCCTGAGGAGCACCAGCGATGACCCCACGACCCCGCACCCGCTCCAGAACCCGCCGCACCGCGGCACCCCTCACCGCCGGCGCCCTGGCCGCCGGCTTCCTCGTCGCACTTCCCGCCGCCCAGGCACACGCCGCCGGCAGCGTCGTCAAGGTCACCGGCAACCAGGGCTCCTGGCAGCTGACGGTGGACGGACGACCGTACCTGATGAAAGGACTGACCTGGGGCCCGAGCGTCGCGGACGCCGAGAAGTACATGCCGGACCTGCGGTCCCTGGGCGTCAACACGATCCGCACCTGGGGCACCGACGCCTCCAGCAAAGTCCTGTTCGACTCCGCGGCCGCCCACGGCATCAAGGTCGTCGCCGGTTTCTGGCTCCAGCCCGGCGGCGGCCCCGGCAGCGGCGGCTGCGTCGACTACGTGACCGACACCGCGTACAAGAACCACATGCTCGACGAGTTCCCCCAGTGGGTCCAGACGTACAAGGACAACCCCGGCGTGCTCATGTGGGACGTCGGCAACGAGTCCGTCCTCGGCCTCCAGAACTGCTACAGCGGCGCCGAGTTGGAGAGGCAGCGCGACGCCTACACCACCCTCGTCAACGACATCACCAAGAGGATCCACGCCGTCGACCCGGACCACCCCGTCACCTCCACCGACGCCTGGGTGGGGGCGTGGCCGTACTACAAGAAGAACGCGCCGGATCTCGACCTGTACGCCGTGAACTCCTACAACGCGGTCTGCGACATCAAGTCCGCCTGGGAGCAGGGGGGTTACACCAAGCCCTACATCGTCACCGAGACGGGTCCGGCCGGTGAGTGGGAGGTTCCCGACGACGCCAACGGCGTCCCGCTCGAACCCTCCGACCGGGCCAAGGCCGACGGCTACACCCGCGCCTGGGGCTGCGTCACGGGACACCAGGGCGTCGCGCTCGGTGCCACGATGTTCCACTACGGCACCGAGTACGACTTCGGCGGCATCTGGTTCAACCTGCTGCCCGCGGGCGAGAAACGTCTGTCGTACTACGCGGTGAAGAGGGCCTACGGCGGTGACACCACGCACGACAACACCCCGCCCGTCATCTCCGACCTGGCCGTGGAGGGCGACGCGGGCAAGGTGGCGGCCGGGCACGACCTTGTGTTGTCGGTGAGGGCCACCGACCCCGACGGCGACCCGCTCTCCTACGAGGTCCTCGACAACAGCATGTACGTCGACCAGAGCAAGAACCTGGCCTCGCTGCCCTTCACCGACCTCGGCGGCGGCCGGCTGAAGGTGACCGCACCCGACCGCCCGGGCGTGTGGAAGATGTACGTCAAAGTGACCGACGGGCGTGGCAACGTCGGCGTGGAGACCCGCTCGATCCGCGTCGTCCCACCCGTGCCGCCGGGCACCAACCTGGCCCAGGGCAGACCGGCCACCGCCTCGTCGTTCCAGGCGAGTTACGGCGACTGCCCCTGCCCCGCCGCCAACGCGGTCGACGCGAACCCCGCCACCCGCTGGGCCGGCGACTGGAGCGACCCCCAGTGGCTCCAGGTCGACCTCGGCACCCGCACCACGTTCCGGCACGTCCAGCTGTACTGGGAGGCGTCGTACGCGAAGGCGTACACCATCCAGACCTCCGACGACGGCCAGAACTGGCGGCCCGTGCACACCGTGTCCGACGGCAACGGCGGCATCGACGACTTCGACGTCACCGCGACGGGACGGTACGTCCGGGTCAACGGCACGGCGCGGGGCACCGGTTGGGGCTATTCGCTGTACGAGTTCGGCGTCTACGCCTGACGGTCGCCCTGTCGACTCGCGCCCCCGTCGGCCTGTCGCCGGAGAGCGCTCTACTGCTTGATCGGCCGGTCCGTTAGGGTGCCTGCATGCGCAGACGGGCCCCGACGTTGGAGGACGTCGCCCGGGAGGCCGGTGTCTCCCGGGCCACCGTGTCCCGGGTCGTCAACGGCACCCGCAACGTCGATCCGCAGATACAGGACCTGGTCCGCCGCGCCATCGACCGAACGGGATACGCCCCCAACCGGGCCGCCCGTTCCCTGGTGACCCGGCGGACCGAGACCGTGGCCCTGGTGGTGTCCGGCGCGGGAGACACCACGGACGCCGCCCAGAACGCCTTCGCCGCCCGTGTGTTCGCCGACCCCTTCTTCGGACGGGTGGTCGCAGGGGTCGTCGGCCATCTGCGCCCCCGCTCCCTGCACCCCGTGCTGATGTTCGCCGAGTCCGCCGAGGCCCGTCAGGAAGTGCTGACTTACCTGCGGCAGGGGCGTGCCGACGGCGCCCTGGTGGTCTCCACCCACGCCGACGACCCGTTGCCCGCCCTCCTCGCCGACGCCCGGCTCCCCGCGGTGCTCTTCGCCCGGCCCTCACGTCCGGTTCCGCTCAGCTACGTCGACCTGGCGCACCGGGACGGAGCACGCCTGGCCGCCGAGCACCTCCTCGCACGCGGCTGCCGCCGACTCGCCACGATCAGCGGCCCCTTGGACGTCGCCGCGAGCCAGGAGCGACTGGCCGGCTTCCGCGACACCCTCGCCCGGCACGGCCGCCCCTACGTCCCCGTCGCCGAGGGCGGCTTCACCCTCGACAGCGGCATCGCGGCCATGTCCGACCTGCTGGCCCGCCACCCCGACACGGACGGGGTGTTCGCGGCCAACGACCTCATGGCGCAGGGCGCGTGCCAGGTGCTGCGCGAACGTGGGCGCCGGGTTCCGCAGGACGTGGCAGTCGTCGGCTTCGACGACTCCAGCGTCGCCGTCACCTGCCGGCCCCAACTGACCACCGTCCGCCAGCCGGTCGAGGAGATGGCCGCTCAGATGGCCCGGCTGCTCGACGACCACGTCCACGGCCTACGGACCGAGGCGACCTCGGTCGTCTTCGAACCGGAACTCGTGGTGCGCGAGTCGGCGTGAGGATGTCATTCCTTCTGGATCGGTACGGTGATGTGCCTGTTACGGATCACCACTCGCTCCGCTTCGTCACTGATGAGGAAATCGTCTTTCACCGGCGTCGCCGTGATGACCTGCGGAACACTTCCGTCCGGTGCGTGTTCAACCAGGTTGAGATGAAGTTCTTCAGGAACCGGAACAATCGGTGGGGCCGCGAGCTCCAAGGTCAGTTCGAAGCCTTCGGTGTTGCACGCGCACGTACCCTCCACCGTGACCCAGCGCTCCCCCTTGCTGTTTCGATACGCCGTGGCGGTGAAGTCCCGAGCACCAGCGTCGCAGGCGTAATCGTTCGAAGACTCAGACATGCTGACTCCCATCGTCTAGTCAACCTCGCCCTTCACATGCGGCGGCGTGAGGAAACGCCCCAGGGCCACGGTCACGTTCCCGAGGGCCGCGGCTGTTCCCGTGGTACCGAACTCTCGGCAACCGCCATCCACTGGTCCAGGTCGGCCTGGGTGAACTCCGTCCACGGAGGGATCTCCGGGAGCCGGCGGAGGAAGTCGTAGGCCTCGGAAATCTTGGCGCCTTGGAGGACCGGGCAGTGACAACCAGCGACGGCCTCGGCGTTCAGGTGTTGGAAGTCGTCCACGACCCTGCCGAACTTCTCGCCGTCCAGCAGCGCCACCCACGGTGAGACCAGCCGTCCGCCGAAGAACTGGCCGTCGCGGAACTCGTCCCCGGACAGCGCCGCTATGTCTGGCATCGGGGTGGGTACGTTCGTGGCGAAAGTGTCGACGGACCACAGGACGCTGGTCCTCGAATCGAACAGGGCGCGCGTCGTGGGGTTGTCGTAGAGGGGCGGTCGTTTGGCGACCAGCGTGCGGTCGCCCACGTCTATCGTGTCGCCGTCGGTCATGAAGCGGCACCGGTTGACGGGGGTCTCCCACTCCTCGGCCATGCGGCCGATGGAGAACCACGTTGTCAGCAGCGTCGCGTTCGGGCATTCGGCCAGAACCGCCAGGAGGTTGCCGGCGTGGTCGCGGTCGTCGTGAGTGAGGAAGATCCACCGCACGTCCAGAGGATCCACGACGGACCAAGCCGCCTCCAACCACTGGGAACGCACCGCTGGCGCCCCGGTGTCCACGAGAACTGGCTCGGCTCCCCGGATCACCATCGAGTTCATAGGAAAGTGGCCGACCGGCGGGGCCTCAAGAGCCCACGGGATGACAAAGGTCTCCTCGGCGATCTTGTACGGCTGTAGAAGATCGAACGTTTCCATGGCCTGCATCGCTGCTCTCCCTAGAACGGAGTCGGCGCAGCGTCCTTACATCCAGTGCAGCCCCATAGCGGGGCACCGTCAAACGCAGAACCCAGCTTTCGCCCGACCCCACTGGCATTCCAGGGTCGCCTTCGGGTGCCGGCCGATCATCCCGCTGACACGGCCTCCACCCCCGTGGCAGGGTCGGCGGTGATCGATCCGGCAGAGGGAAGGGGCTTTCGTGGAAGCACGGATGTGGGACGCGCTGGTCGGCGTGGCGAAGGAGACGTACACCGCCTCGCTGGGCGAGGGCACGGTTCCGCGCCCGCTCATCATGCCGCTGGTGCGCGGCGAATTGGTCGGGATGATCTGGGCCCGCCCGCTCAAGGCCGGTCAGGACGCGCTCACCGGGATCGCGGAACTCGCGAACATCGCCGCGGCGGCCGGCGCGGACGAGGTGGTCCTGGTCTGGGAGACCCACGACGTCGCCACCGCCTGCGAGCTGCCCGTCGTCGGCCCGACGCCCTGTCTGAATCTGGCGCTCGCCACTCGGGAGGGGCACGTCCTGCACCAGTACCCCTACAACGAGGAACTCCTGTCCCGCAGTCCCGAGGGCTGGGCGTCCCTCGCCCCGGACTGGATGCCGGCCCCCGCGCCGCAGCCGGGCGGCGAACTGGTGCCGCCGATCCAGGCCGCGGTGGACTTCTCCTTCATCCCGATCGAGATCGACCATCCCTCGCCGTTCGGCGTCACCGTCGTACTGATGGAAGAGGACGGCTACCGGGTGAGCCTGACGGAAGCGTTCGCCTGTTGACCCGTCGCCCGAGGACTGGACCACCAGGCGATCCGTCCACGCCGCTGGATCGCCTGGCGGGGTCAACCTGTGTCACATCCTGTCAACTGTGCGTTTCGGGTGGGCGGAACGAGCAGACTGGTGTGCGTGGCGGACGTGGATGTGGTCGTGAATCGGATGCTGGCCCGTTTCGATGTGAGCCGCTCGTCGGAGGTGAACCGAGCGCTGGCGTCCGCGACTGAGGACCCGCAGAGTTGGCTGCGGCCGGCCGCAGGGCTGCTGCGCGCTTCGTGGAACGGGGACGGCCTGGGTGCGGCGGCTGCCGCGGTCGCGCTGATGGGGCTGGCGTTGGACACGGCCCCGCATGACCATCCCGGGCGCGCCCGCTGGGCGCTGCATCTGTGGCTGGCGGAACACACCCTCTCCACGCTGTACGGGGACTACCGGCTGTCCCAGGAAGTACGTCACCGTCTCGCCGCGCAGACCCAGAACCGCGCGGCGAACGATCCGGTGGCGGTCGCGGCCACGTACCCGGATCTTCCGCTGCCCCGCCACTTCGAGGCGCCAGCGCCCATCGAACACGACGCCGAACGCCTCGTCGCCGGGTTGCCCCAGGACGATCTCGCTCGGGCCACGCTGCTGGTCCGGCTCGCCCAGGCCGCCTACCAGCGCTACGAGTCCGGGAACACCGCACAGCTCACGGACGCCTGGGAACGGGCGCGTGCCGCGCTCTGCGCCGTGACGCCGGACCACATCGAGGCGGCGGCGGTCGGGCGTATGGCCGCCTATGCCGGCGTCGCCTGGTTCCGCCTGCACCTGCAGGACCATTCGGCGGTCGAGACCGCGGTCCGCGCGGGACGCCTCGCCGTGGACGCCGTGCACCGCACACGGGGCCACGGAGCCCCCTACGACCGGTACGAGGCCGCCACCGCGCACTTCGTCCTGGCGATCGCCCTGATGTCGGCGGCGACCGACCATCCGGACCTGGCGACCGTCGACGAGGCGATCGCCCACCTTGAGGCGTTCCGGACCGACGGGCCTCCGGACGACCGCGGCATGTACAGCGTCAACATGGCGTCCATGCTGAGCGCCCGGGGCTTTCTGGCGTGGTCGCCGGAGGACATGACGCGGTCGGATGAGCTGTGGGCCGCGCTGGAGCGCGAGTTGCCGGCCGGTCATCCGCTGCTTCCGCACATCGCGCTCAAGCGGGAAGGCGCGGCCAAGGTGGTTCGGCTGATGCGCACCTTCCCGTTCAACGTGAGCGGGTTGATCGGCGATCTGAAGCCGTTGTTGGGCGGTGTGCTGACGGAACTGCCTCCGTTGCAGTTGGACGCTCCGCTGACGCCACCCGGTTATGTGTCCCCCGGGTCGGGGGGACAGCCTGGGATGGAGTGGGACTCCGACAGTCAGGGTGTCCCCTTCTCCGCGATGACCTCACCGGTCGCCGAGCCCGTTTGGCCTCCCGGTCCGGACACCGTGCCCGCCCCGGGCCCGCAGCCGGCTCCCGAACCGGTCACCTCGCTGTTCGGGGCAACGCCGCCGCCGCTCGCCGATCTGCCGCCGGACGCGGCGGCCGTCTGGCGCAGCATGGTGGCGGACGACGGCACACCACTGGATCCGCGGCTTCTCGCACTCGCCGAGAAGGAGTTGCGCGACCGGCTCGCGCGACCGGGCCGGGACGACGGACGCGGCTGGATGGCGTCCGTCCTGGTCCATGTCATAGCCATCGGCTCCACCCTCACCAATGACCCGGCGCGGATGGAGCGCGCCGTCAGGTGCGGTGACGAGATGCTGGCGGACCTGCCTCAGGCCGGCCCCCACTACATCGACCTGTTGTGCACGGTGGAGAACTACCGGCACATGTACGGCGTGATGTGCCGGCACAGCGCGACCGTCGAACGCGCCGCGAGCGCCCTGCTCTGGGCCAGGGAGCAGCTGCCGGTGGGCTCGATCGCCTGGCTGGGCGGCTCGATCACCTATGCGCACGCGCTTTCCGACCTGTCCGGGCTGTTGCGCGACCCGGTCAGGTCGGCGGAGGCGGTACGCATCACGCAGGACGCGTTGCGGCGGCTGGAGGCACTGCCGGAGCAGGCGGCCGTCCTCGGCACGGAGTCGTTCCAGGGCCGTCTGCGCCCGGCGTTCGACCAGATCCACCGTGCCGTACTCGCCACCGATGCCTATGTGCGGGCGGACAACGACGCGTTCGACTCGGCCCAGGCGCAGTGGGATCCGGCAGCGGAACAGCTGCTGCCGCCGACCGCGAGGTTCGAGAGCGCCCGCTCGGCACTCCTGCGCGCCGTCGAGGGCCGCGCGTGGGATCAGGCCGCCGACGCCGCCGCCGTCGCACTGGACGTGCTGCCCCTGCTGACGTCCCGCGCACTGGGCCGGGACGATCGCCAGAACGCCCTGCGCACCGCGATGCAGGGCCGCCCCTACCTCATGGCCACCGCTCGCCGGGGTGACGCGGGTCTGCCCGACCAGATCACGGGGACCAGCCTCGGCCGTACCGGATGTGCCGTGGCCATCGCCGCGGGCCGGCCCGAGCAGGCGCTGACGTTGCTGGAACAGGGCCGGGCCGTACTGATGGCTCAGGACCTGGAAGCCCGTACCGACGTCTCGGACCTGGCCGAGGCCTGTCCCGGACTGGCCGCCCGATTCACGGCCCTCAGTGAGCGGATGCTGCGCGCCGAGCGGGCCGGCGCGGGTGAGGAGTCCGCGCGGGTGCGCGAACAGCACACCGTGGCAGAGGAGTGGCGGCTGCTGTTGACGGACATTCGGGCACAGCCCGGGTTCGAGCGGTTCCTGCTGCCGCCGACCGTCCGGCAGTTGCGGGACGAGGCCGCTCAGGGGCCGATCGTCATGATCAACGTCGACCCGCTGCGCTGCGACGCGCTCGTGGTGACAACGGGAGGCGTCAGGCATGTGCCTCTCGATGTGACCGAAGGCAATGTGGCCGACAGGGCGCAGGAGTTCCTGGCCGCGGTCGCCCTGGACAGTGACTCACCGCGCGAGCAGGAGCAGGCGCGCGAGGTCGTCTTCCGCACGCTGGAGTGGCTGTGGGACACCGTGGCCGAACCGGTCCTCGACGCCGCGGGTCTCACCGCGCCCCTCCCCCACGACACACCCCGGCAGACGATCCCCCGGCTGTGGTGGTCCGCCTCCGGCCCCCTGGCCCACCTGCCGCTGCACGCCGCCGGTTATCAACGCAAGGGCCACCTCGCCCAGCGGCGGTCGGTCCTGGACCGGGTCGCCTCCTCCTACACCCCCAGCATCAGGGCGCTGCGCCACGCCCGTCAGGCCGCCGCACCCGCCGGTGCGGGGGGCTCGTACCTGGCCGTGGCTCAGCCGACCGGGGCCGGCGGTGCCCCAGGGGCGTCCGCCAGGGAAGTGGCCTCGGTCGCACGGGTGTTGGCGACACTGCGCATCCTGGACGGCCCCGATGCCACGCCTGCCCGGGTGCTCGCCGAGCTGCCCGCAGCAGCCGTGGTGCACTTCGCCTGCCATGGCGTGAGCGATACGGAGAATCCGGCCGCGAGCCGACTGTCCCTGGCGGGCGGTCCGCTGAGCGTCGCCGAGATCTCCCGGCAGCGACTGCCCCACGCACAGCTCGCGCTGCTCCTCGCCTGTCACACCGCCCGGACCAACCGGCTGCCCGACGAAGCGATCCACCTGGCGTCGGCCTTCCAGGTGGCCGGCTTCCCCCAGGTGATCGGCGCCCTGTGGGAAGCCGCCGACCTGGCATCGGGCAAGCTGACGGAGCAGTTCTACCGCGCCGTCCGCGGTTACGGGTCCGGCATCGACGTACGCCAGTCCAGCCGCGCCCTGCACGTCATCGTGCACGGCCTGCGCACCCGCTACGCCAAGTCCCCCGCCGTCTGGGCGCCCTACATGCACACGGGATGCTGAGCACGGTGCGGACGGCCACAGGGGCGTCGGATGCCGTCTGACAGAGGCGAAGGCTCGCAGGACACGGCCCGCGCGCTCTACGAGGAGGGCGTCGCCGTTCTGGAGGAGGCCCGTCGGCTGCGTGACGAGCGTCTGCTGTCACGCGCCGTAGGACTGCTGCGGCGCTGCGCGGACACGGCGGACACGCGTGTCGCCGCGCTGTCTGCGCTGGATGTGGCGTTGAAGACCCTTTACTCCTGGACCGGGGAGCTCACCGACCTGCACGGCGCGACAGCGGCCGGACGAGCGGCGCTCGACGCCCGTGGCGGGAGCCATCCGGACCGGGCGGCTGCCATGGTGAACCTCGCCGACTCATTGCGCGTACTGGCCGAACGGACCGGGGACGACGACGCGTTGGACGAGGCGATACGGCTGGGTGAGGCCGTGGACGCGCAGGGGCACACCGATCCGTTGCTGCGCGTCGTGACCCTCAACAACCTCGGATTGTGCCTGCGGGTGCGGTTCGAGGCCGGCGGCGACCTCGCGGACGTCCGGCGCGCCGCCGACTTCGGGCAGCGGGCGGTGGACGCGATGCCGGACCAGTACGCCGATGCCGCGTCCGTGCTGTCGAACCTCGCCGGCACCCATCAGACGTGGTTCGAGCGCAGCCACGAGCGCTCGGCCCTGGACCGGGCCGTGGAGTTGGGCCGTCGAGCGGCGAAGGCCGCGCCCGATGGGCATCCGTCCCGGGCGAGCATCCTGTCGAACCTCGGAACGGCGTTGCAGATCCGCTGCGAGGCCACCGGTGACAGCGCCGATCTGCGGGCGGCCATCGAGACGGGCGGCGCCGCCGTGCGGGCCACGCACCCGCACGATCCGGCGCTGCCGGCCAGGCTCGCCAACCTCGGTACCGCGCACGTGACCCGGTTCGGCCTCAGCGGCGATCCCGAGGATCTCGACCACGCGGTCCGGCTGTTGGAGAGGGCGATCGAGGCCACCGAGGCCGATGACCCGGCCCTGGCGGGTCGGCTCGCCAATCTGAGTGTGGCGGCCCGGCTGCGTTTCGACGGGCGCGGGAGCACAGCCGATCTCGACCTGTCCGTCAGCGCCGCACGGCGGGCCGTTGGGGAGTGCCGTTCCGGCCGCCAGGGCCTGGCCGGGCACCTGTCCAACCTCGGCGCGGCGCTGCGGGCGCGCTTCCGGTCGAGCCGGGATGCTGCCGACGCCGAGGAGTCCGCGGCGGCCTTCCGTCAGGCCCTGGACCTGAGTCCCGCCGACCACCCGCGGCGTGCGGCCTTTCTGTCCAACCTCGGCGGTGTCCTCTACGAGCGGGCCGCGCTCGGCGACGCGGTGACGCTCGGCGATACGGCAGCGCTCGGCGATATGGCAGCGCTCGACGGCGCGGCGACGCTCCGCGATACGGCGCCACTCGACGGTGCGGCAGCGCTCGGCGATACGGCAGCGCTCGACAGCGCGGCGACGCTCCGCGATACGGCACCACTCGACACTGCGGCGTCACTCGACACTGCGGCGACGCTCGACGATACGGCGACGCCGACTCACCACGTGGCCGCCGCGGTGCGCGTCTTCCGCGAGGCCGCCGAGATGCCGACCGCGCAGACCCGGGTGCGGGTGGCCGCGGGTGCCGCCTGGGGGCGTCTCGCGGCCGAACTCGGCGACTGGGACACCGCTGTCGCGGGCCTGCGCCTGACCGTCGGGCTGCTCGGCCTGCGTGCCCCGAGGGAACTGGACAGAGAAGACCAGGAACGGGAGCTGGCCGAGCACACCGCACTCGCCTCGGACGCCGCGGCCTGCGCGATCCGCCTCGGTGACCTTCCGCAGGCGGTGACCCTGCTGGAGCAGGGACGCGGCATCCTGCTCGGCCAGGCACTGGACGCCCGCACCGACCTCACCGACCTGCGCCGCCGCGACGCGGCCCTGGCCGACCGTTTCCGCGAGGTGTGCCGCCATCTGGACAGCCCGGTGCCCGACCCGGGGCAGGCCGACGCCGACGGCACCGCCGTCCAGGAACGCAGGGCCCTGGCCGGCGAGTTCAACGCGGTCCTCGAGGCGATCCGCGCACTGCCGGGTTTCGGGACCTTCCTCGGCCCGCCCTCCTTCAGCGAGTTGGTGCCGCCACCGGGCACCGGGCCCGCGGTCCTGGTCAATCTCAGCGAACTGGGATCCGACGCCCTGATCGTCCACGGCGACCACGCGTCCCGCGTCCCGCTGCCGCTCGCGACACCTGAAGCGGTCCGCGCCCAGGTATCCGTCCTGCTCACCTCGCTGGAGGCCATCCAGGGCGAGGACACCCCCGACCGTGACGCCCGCACACGGCACGAGCAACACATCCTGGGTGTGCTCGACTGGCTGTGGCACGCGGTCACCGGGCCGGTCCTGCGCCGGCTCGGCACACCCGCGACGCCCGATCCCGGCCTGCGCCCACGGGTGTGGTGGGTCCCCACCGGCCTGCTGTCCTTCCTGCCCCTGCACGCCGCGCAGCGCCGCGACACACACGGGGACCCGGGCGAGGGAGGAGCACTCGACCGTGTGGTGTCCTCCTACAGCCCCACCCTGCGCAGCCTGTCGTTCTCCCGTCGCCCGCAACCACCGGGACGCGACCGGCTGCTCATCGTCTCCGCGGCGGCCTCGCCCGGGCATGCCGCCCTGCCCGCCACCCGCCGGGAGACCGCGCGCCTCGAGGCGCTCCCGGTGGCCAAGACACTGCTGGCCCAGAACACCGCCACCCGCGACCGGGTCCTCACCGCGCTGGCGGACCACAACTGGGCGCACTTCGCCTGCCACGCCACGACCGACACCGCCTACCCGTCACGCAGCGCCTTGGTCCTGCACGACCACGACAGCGCGCCGCTGCGGGTGTCGGACATCGTCACGGCCCGGCCCACCGACGCCAAGGTCGCCTATCTCTCGGCCTGTTCGACCGCGCAGGGTGCGGCGCTCCTCCCCGACGAGGGCATCCACATCACCTCGGCGTTCCATCTCGCGGGCTACCGGCACGTGGTCGGCACGCTGTGGCCCGTCGACGACCATCCGGCCGGCCGCATCACCCGCGACTTCTACCGCGGGGCCGGCACCGCCGAAGGACTCTCCGCCGAGTCGGCCGCGTCCGCACTGCACTCAGCCGTACACGCCGCCCGGCGGCGCATGCCCGGACACCCCAGCGTCTGGGCGGCACACGTCCACGTCGGCGCCTGACCCGCGGTGGCGCCCCGCATCTCATGCGGGAATCCACAGCCAGGCATGCTGACGGAACTCCTTCACCTCGACCAGGCGCCGTTCGAAGCGTCGCGCGTCCAGCCCCGGATACCCCTCGCCGACGACGTAGGCGTACAACTGCTCGGAGACCAGCACGGCGAGGTCGATGTCGGGATGCTCGGTCAGGGCACCCCGCAGTACCGCGCTGTTGAGCAGTCGGCTGACGTCCACGATCGTGGACCCGGCGAACCCCAGCGCGGCGATCCCGACCGGCCCGAAGGCCGTGGACATGCGCAGCCGCATACGGTCGCGGTAGCGGTCGTTGTCGGCCACCAGACGTGTCTGCCAGGACAGGAGCAACTGCGGCAGCGCGCGGTGCAGTTCGGCGTCCGCCGGGAGGAAGACGTTCATTCCGTCGCCGGTGTCCTGGTGGTCGGTCTCCTCCATCCGATGGCCCATGTCGCCGAGCACCTCCCGCACCAGGGCGGCGAGCCGCTCCTGCACCCGCGCCTTGTCGGGGGAGGTACGGCTGCTGTAGCGCTCGATGTCCACGGCGAAGCCCATGCGCACGCTGATGCGATCCGGTCGGGGAGGCGGCTCCGGCCGCGGCGGCTCCACGAAGGTGACGTCCTGCCGGGCGAGTCGGCCGAACTCTCGAGCCACCTCTCGCGTTGTCTCCAAGTACTCCGCGTCGTCGCCCAGTTGACTGCCGAGCCACTCGGCGAGCCGCCGGTCGCCGGGGAACGGCTCCGCAAGCGCGTCGGTCATGTTCCCGACGGCTATCTCCACGGTGCGCCTCATCGCGCGTACGTCCCTCAGGGCCGACGTCAGGTCGGCCTCGTCCCGCCGCAGCCGGGCCAGGGCGGTGACATCGGTCGACTCCCGCTCCAGTGCGGCGCGCACTTGTGCGACGTGGCCGTCCGCCCTGTCGATGAGCTCCTTGAGCTGCCCTCCGTCACCCCGAACGCGGGCCTGATAGCGGAGTTTCGCCGCGTGCATCAGATAACGGGCCAGTGGCGGCATCGCCGGATCACCCTGGCTGAACGTCCACGCGCTCAGCTCGGCAGCCCGCGCCGCGGGGGCGAGCACGACGACACGCCGCCCCGCCTGGTCCTCGTCCGGTGACACCTCCCACACGGCCATCGCGTCCCCGGTGCTCCAGCCGCGCTGCCACCAGTACGGGGCGTTCTCCGCGCCGGGCAGCACCGCACGCACCTCGTGGGCGATCACGTCGAGCGGCGGCACGGAGGGCCCGGCGACCTCCGCCTGGTACACCCGTACGACGCCGAGCTGGGCGTCCATACCGCCCGCCGCCAGCTCGTCCCACCATCGGTCGAACTCGACCCAGCCGGGCGGCGACGCGGAGCCGATGCGCAGCCGGCGGGAGGGGGTGTCCAGCGGGGCGGCGAACACCATCGACAGGTTCACGACGTCGTGTTCACGGCGCACCACGGCCTGGTAGTCCGCCGCCCGGTCCTGGATCGCCGCCGCGGCTCGCCCCGGAGCGAGCATGCCGGCGTCCAGCGGCAGGGCGGTGGCCAAGCCGGTGTCCGGAACCTCGTCGATCATGCCGAGGCCGTCCCGGCAGCGGTCCCACACATCGCGGATCTGCCGGTAGGCGGACTTGGCGTGCGGACCGTCGGTCGGTGCGAAGACGTGCACCACGAGTTCCTGGTCAGCGAGCGGGCGTTCCGCTTCCGTCACCGTCACCTCCCGGACCGTCCGTGGAGGCGTCGGCCCGCTCCTCCCGTCGCGTCCCCTCCTGTTGCCCGCCGAGCGCGTGCACCAGGTGGTTGGCCCGGTCGCGGGTCCGCTCCGGTACCGGGATCACCGACTGGGTGCCGATCCTGGTCACCCGCACCGGCCCGGTCAGTTCCAGTTCGGCGGTGGCCTCACGCAGTGCCTCGCCGTCTCCCCGGGCGAGGGCGTCGGCGAGCGAGCCGACGATCGCGTCGACGCGCTCCCAGCGCTGCGGCGCGAGGTGCCACTCGATCAGATCCTGCAGAACGTTGACGGCGTCGTCACGTGCCTCGTCGTCGATCGGAACCCCACCGGCCATGTACGCCCCTCTGTCCGCCGCCCGCGCAGATGCCGACTCAATGTAGCGTCCGCGTGACGCTGTGTCCGCTCGGTCCCGACTCTCCCCGCACCACTCCGCTTCCCGTCCGCGTCGCCCTGCCGCGTGCCCGGTCAGCCATGGCCGACGAGGACCAAGGGGGCCCAGTGGGACGGCAGTTCGGCCTAGCGGGGGTCCAGCACGGCTCGGCTGATGCCCAGGTCGGGCAGTCGTGTAGCCAGTTCCGGGGATCCGGCCCTGAGTTCGGACACGTCGTTCACCCGCACTCCCCCGTTCGCGAGCTCTCGCGACGGCGCCTCGCCTCGCTCACCCCGCCGTCTCAGCCGCGCTCAGAACCGCCGCCACCGCCAGGCCCAGCAGCGCGAAGAGCAGCAGGCCGATGCTGCGGCTGACCCAGCGGAACTTGCGGCGGGCCACGAGAGCGTTGGCCCAGATCTGGTCCACGACGGCGGCCACCAACGCGTCCTCGTCCCGCAGCAACTCGGTCAGCCGGTCGCTGTAGTCGGAATGGCTCGCGGAGTAGGCCCGGCCTATGTGGTCGTAGAAGAGCAGGCTGGTGGGCATGGTGCCGACGGTGAGCTGTTGTCTGGGCCACAGCACCAGCCCCGCGGTGAGCCCTGCCGCCACGGTGCACGCAGCGGACGCCGCCGCCGCGGAGGCGAACCAGACCGAGCGATCGCCGTCACCGTTGACCAGGCTGTACAGGACGCCGGCGACCACTCCGGCCGCCGTGAGAGTCGCGGCGGCCTTCGCCTCCGCGTGTTTGATCCAGTCCCGGATGGTGTCCAGGATCCGCCAGGCGTTGTCCGATCCCGCCTGCTGAGGGACGACGTCCGTCGCCGCCGTGGACTCTCCTGCCATCGCTTGGCTTCCTTCCACACATCGGCTCCGAACAGGTGGCCGGAAAGCCCGCCACCACTCCGGGGCGGACCCGGGCGCCACCAATCGTTTCCAACGAAGGGAGGATTCATACCCTTGACGCACCTCCTCGCGCGCAGGAGGTGGTCGGCCTCTCGCCCGGAACGACGCCTGAAGTGCGATCGCTCTCAGGCGCGAGTGTGATGAGGAGGACCGTGGCAGGCGCCTCGGGCGCTTGTGAGCGCGGCTTCCACCGCTCCCCAGTCGCCGTCGAGTTGCCGCGTTGACTACGGACAGCTGACTGCGGTGTCGCCGGGGCCGGTGGCGCAGGTGTCGGTGCCGGGGCCCCCGTTGAGGGTGTCGGCGCCGTTGCCGCCGGTCAGGATGTCGGTGCCGGCTTCGCCGTTGAGGGTGTCGTTGCCGTTGTCGCCGCTGACCTTGTCGTTGCCGGGGCCGCCGTTCAGGGTGTCGGCACCGTTACCACCGCTGATGGCATCGCTTCCGGATCCGGCGTAGACGATGTCGTTGCCATTGGCCGCGTTGATGTTGTCGTTTCCGCTGAAGGAGCAGATCACGTCATTGCCGGCCCTGCCCGAGAGGTTGTCGGCGCCGGGGGTGCCGAGGATCGTGCAGCCGTGAGCGTTGTTCACCGTGGTGGCCACGCTGTCGGTGTCGTTGCCGGGCGTCGGGTCGGATTCGGTGGCGTCGGCCGTGGCGGTGTCGGAGAGGGCGCCGGTGGCGGTGGGTTCCACCACGACTGTCACGTGGGTGCTCGCGCCGGGGGCGAGCGTGCCCAGTGCACAGGAGGCACCGGTGGCAGTGGTGGTGCAAGTGCCCTGGCCGGGAACGGCTGTCAGCACCCGGCCGGGGCCGGTGAGGGTGTCGGACAGGGTGACGTTCGTGGCCGAGTCAGGGGTGCTCTGGTTGGCCACGGTCACCGTGTAGGAGGCCTGATCACCCAGACTGACCGTGGTCGGCCCCGTCTTGATGACGGCCACGTCCGTCCCGGAAACCTCTGCGGTGCCGACCTCGTAGCGGGCCAGCGCGAAGTCGTTGTTGCCCAGGCCTGCGGCGACGATCTTTCCGTCCGGCTGCCGTGTTACCGCGAGCGCCTGGTCGTTGCCTCCGCCGAAGTCAGTGGTCACTTTGCCATCGGCGCTGAAAGAGGTGTCCAGGCTGCCGTTGGGCGTGTACCGCGCGAGGGCGAAATCGCCGGTGCCGGCCGCACCGGCGGCAACGATCCTCCCGTCGGACTGCAGGACCATCCCGGACGCCCCGTCGTTGGCACCCGTGATCGCTGTGGTCACCTTGCCGTCGGAGTCGAACGTGGCATCGAGGTCGCCCTGGGAGGTGTAGCGGGCCAGCGCGAATCTGCCGCCGCTCAGGCCCGCAGTGACGATCTTGCCGTCGGGCTGCACCGCCACCCCTGACGCACGCTCGCTGGTTTCGCCGAAGTCAGTGGTCACTGTGCCGCCGGTGCCGAAGGAGGTGTCCAGACTGCCGTCGCTGTTGTAACGGGCAGCCCGAAGTCCCCGTCCGGCTGCCCGTCGACGACTGCCTCCCCCGCCGCGATGATCCTGCCGTCGGGCTGCAGTGCCACCGCGACCGCGGCGAAACCAGCACCGAAGCCGGAGATCACCTTTCCGTCGGAATCGAAGGAGGTGTCCAGGCTGCCGTCCGCGTTGTAGCGGGCCAGCGCGAAACTGCTGCCGCTCCGACCTGCCGTGACGATCTTTCCGTCAGCCTGCATCACGACCGCCTGGGCCACGTCGATGTCACCGAAGTCGGTACTCACCTTTCCATCGGTGTCGAAGGAGGTGTCGAGACTGCCGTCGCTGTTGTAACGGGCCAGCCCGAAGTTGAAACCCGGCCCGGTCGCGCCGGCGGCGACGATCTTGCCGTCGGGCTGCAGGGCCACCCCGTGAGCCTCGTCGCCGCCTCCGGTGAAGTCGGTGCTCACCCGCCCGTCGGTGTCGAAGGTGGCATCCAGACTGCCGTCGCCGTTGTAGCGGGCCAGCACGAAGTCGCCGCCGCTCCGGCCGGCAGCGATGATCTTCCCGTCGGGCTGCGACGCCATCGCGAAAGCCACATCGTTGCCACCGAAATCCGTGGTCACCTTTCCGTCGGTGTCGAAGAGGGTGTCCAGGTCGCCCGGTGCCGCCAGCGCGAGGCTGGGGCAGAACACCACGAGCGCAACAGACACGGCCGCCACCACCCCGGCACGGCCACTACCGGGCCGACGCCTGCCCGCGGCACCAGAGGTGCGCTGTGTGCCCCTGAAGAGAGGAATCCACCAGGTCATGGCCGCTCACACTGCCTTCCGCTGTCACGCCGTACTGCGGTCAGTCCGGAGCCGGCATACCTCTCGGTCCCCTCGCGCCCGGGGCCGGTCCCCGGACGTACGGCGCACGCAGCCGACCGGGCTCAGCCCACAGCCTTTCCCCTCACCGTCGACGGCGCTCCTCGGGTTCCGCCAAGTGGTGCTGCGCCAAGGCAGTACTTGCCTGCGAAGCACGTGCCGCCTGAACCGACCGGGTTCCCGGCGCGGTCCGCGCGCGGGAACCCGGGGTGTGCCGGATCAGGGATCAGCGGTAGCAGTAGGCGGTCTCGCTGGTCGCCCCGATGGTGGTCCTGACGAAGTAGCCGACGCTGTCGGCGCCGCCCTTCACCTTGGCCGGTACGGTGAACGACACGGTCCTGCTGCGCTGGTCCACGGGGGAGCTGCTCGCCACGGCGAGGTCCTTGGTGCCGGCGAACGTGGTGACGTACAGGGCCGTCGCCCCGGGGCCGCTGTCGTTGACCCGGGCCGTGACGGTCACCGACTGGTTGTGGAAGGTGACCGAGATGTGGTCGGCGCCGCTGGAGGAGTTGCCGACCGCAGGGCAGGACCGGGCCGCCACGGCCGGGAGCGCGGAGGACGGTGCGGCCGCCGTCGCGCCCAGTGCCAGTGCCGACACGGCCGACATGGCCAGAAGCGAGATCGTGTTCTTGCGGATCATGGTTCGTGTTCCTTTCCGGCATGACGATGTGTCACGCATGGGTGAGGGGTTGAGGCCAGGACCGCCAAAAGGCCGCCGCTTGCTGCGGACGACCGCGGTTCGGGCTTGCCACCACCCTGCGGACCAGCGCTGGGCCACCGCCAGAGGCGCCCCGTATTCCTCCCGGTCATTGCCCGGAATACGCGGCTGACCTGCGGCGGAGCGGTCGTGGGGAAAACCCCTTGAGGAGTACGCCGCCCAGCCGGTTGCCGCAGGTGCACGCATGCGGGCGCCATGGGCGCGCTCCCTCGCCCGGCTCTGCGTTCATGCGCCGGGTGAATCCGGCACGTCACCGCACCCGCCGTCGTTCGGGGCGGCCGATGCTCATGGACGTGAAGCAGAAATCCGGCGCTCGCCGCCCGTTCCCCCTGCCCCTCCGTCTGCTCTACCTGCTGTGCCTGCTCCCTGTGCTGGCCCTGCTGCCCCCGTCGACCCCTGCTGCCACCACCCCGGTCCGGGCCGCGCCGTCAGCCCTGCCCGGCGGGAAGACCACCTTTGTCGTCGCCACCGCGAAACTCCACAACGGCACGGTCTACGACAACTGGACACAGCTCGGCTGGTACCGCTTCGACGCGTCGACCGGCCAGGTCCGGGCTGAGACCTTCGTATGGCGGCAGAACGCGCCTGCGGACCAGCTCCGGCGCGAACGGGCCGGGACCCTGCCCGACGCCAAGTGCAGCGGAGGCGTCGGGCAGGTGACCCGCTGCCAGGTCATGACCGCCCCCGGCTACTCGGCCCAGTCTTCGCCCCAGCCCCCCGTGCAGCGCACCGGCGGATACGGTCTGCGGTCGCAGAACGGCACCACCTACCTCGACATCCGCTGGCCCCGAGGCGTCACCGAGACCTGGTCGGTACATCCCCTGTCCTCCCTGGTGCGACTGGAGTGGGTGAGCTCCAACAACAGCACCACGGGATACGCGTACGGCAGCAACGCCCCGATCAGCGAACGGCGCGGGATGGACACCGTGCAGGGGCACGGAACGCTGCCGTACACGAGCACCGGCTGGACCCGGGACACGGTCAAGAAGGAGGAGCACTCGGGGTTCCAGCCCTCGCTCTACCAGCGCTGCCCCACCACCACCTGGTGCCTGACCCACTTCCAGAAGACCAGCACGGTCTGCGACTGCGGCCAGGACCGTCCGGCGACCTCGATCGAGTACTACATCACCCGGGTCAGCAGCAGGGACAGACGAGACACCCAGTGGCACTGGTGCTCCTGTCTGGTGCAGGACCACGGCACCTGTTATGCGGGAAACTCCCACATCAAGCCGCTGCTACAGATCATCGACGACGACCATCGGTTCCGTGGCTACGTGGGAGCCGAGGCGTCGTTCTACCCCTATGAGACGACGGACCACAGCGACCCCCGGCGCCAGGACATGCTCGGTGTGTTCCGGTTCGCCGAAGTGGGGTGACCTGTGGACGACACGGGGGAACCGGCGGCACCGGACTTCGGCGCGAGGATGAGGGCGCTGCGGGAAGCCCGCGGCATGTCGCTCAGCGAACTCGCGGTCGCCGTCAACTACAGCAAGAGCCATTTGTCCAATGTGGAGAACGGACGGAAACGGCCGCACCGGGCCCTGGCCGAACGGCTGGACACCGCGCTCGGGGCCACGGGCGAGCTGACCCGGCTGTGCCCGCAGTCCACGGCACGGCCCGGTCAGCTTCCCGGGCCGTGTCCCTACCGAGGGCTCGCTCCCTTCACCCAGAGCGAGGAGCGCTGGTTCTTCGGCCGTGAGGACGCGACCGGATCACTGCTGGCGAAAGTCCAGGAGGCGGTCCGTGCGGGCCGAGGGACGGTGATACTGCTCGGTGCTTCTGGAGTGGGGAAGTCGTCGCTGGTGAGGGCCGGCCTGCTGCCCCGCCTGGCGGAGCAGGCGGCCGGGCTGCCTGCCGAGGAAGCGGCCCTCACCCCGGTCGTGGTCACGCCGACCGCACGGCCCGTCGAGCAGCTGGCGGCCGCGCTCGCGGAACCGTTGGGGCGCCCGTCCGCGGACCTGGCCGACGTACTCGCCGCGGGTCGTTTTCCCGAGGGCGGCGAGAAGCTGCTGCTCGTCGTGGACCAGTGGGAGGAGGTGTTCGCGCTGTGCGCCGACGCCGCGCAGCGCGCCGCGTATGTGACGGCGGTGTGCCGGGCGCCGTTCGCCGTCCTGGCGGTGCGCGCCGACTTCTACGACCGGTGCCTGGCCCATCCTGATCTCGCGAAGGCGCTGGCGGAAGGGTCGGTGCCGCTGGGCGCGATGTCACGCGCGCAACTGCTGCGGGCCGTGCAGCGGCCCGCCGAACTCGCGCGACTGCGCGTGGAGCCGGAACTGGTCCGGCGGCTGCTGGAGGATCTCGACCCCACCGGCCGCGGCTGGGAGCCGAGCAGTCTGCCCCTGCTGTCCCATGCGCTGTTGACGACGTGGCAGCACCGCACCGGCCCTGACCTGACCGTGCAGGGCTATGAGAAGGGCGGCGGCCTGCGCCGCGCGATCGCCGAGAGCGCGGAGGCGGTCTACCAGGAGCTGTCCGCGACCGAGCGGGAGAGCGCACGGCACCTGCTGCTGGAACTGGTGCAGGTGGGAGAGCAAGGAGCGGACACTCGCCGCCGGTCCCGGCTGGACCGGCTGGCGCCCGGGCAACGGGCCGTGGCCGAAGCGTTCACCCGGGCGCGGCTGTTGACCTGCCAGGACGCGACGGTCGAGCTGAGCCACGAGGCGGTGCTGTGGGCCTGGCCCCGCCTCGCGGGCTGGATCGACGCCGACCGTGCGGGGCTGCGGCTTCGCCAACGCATCACGGACGGGGCGCTGGCCTGGGAACGGGCGGGGCGGGCGGAGGAACTGCTGCTGCAGGGTGCCGCACTGACGCTGGCCTGCCAGTGGGCCACCGACCACCCCGGGCCCGAGGCGCTGCCGGCCCGGGACCGGGCCTATCTGAAGGCTTCGGGGCATGCCGCGCAACGTGGGGTCCGCCGACTGCGACGACTGCTGGTGGCCTTGGCCGGCGTGACGGCACTCGCGGTACTGGCGAGTGTGCTGGCCGGGTTCGGCCTGGCGCGCGCCCGCGAGGAAACCACGAAGGCCCGGGCCGGGCAGGCGGCCGCGGTCGCGGACCGATTGCTGGCCACCGACCCGGGACGGGCGGCAGCGCTGGCGGTCGCCGCACACCGCTACGCACCGGATTCCCAGGCGGCAAAGGAGGCGGTCGCGGCGGCGGCCGGCGTACCGGTGGCCCGTCGTCTGACGGGCGCCGGCGGCAGACGGCTCTCCGCCCTCGCGGTGAGCCGGCCGGCGCAGGGCACGCCGGCGCTGCTCGCGAGCGGAACCGAGGACGGGCTGCTCACCCTGCGCGGCGCGTACGCCGACCACGGCCTGCCGGCCGGCGGGCCCGCATGGCACCACCGGATCGGACACGGCACCGCGACCGCGGTGTACGGACTGGCCTTCAGCAAGGACGGAAGCACCCTGATCGCCGGGACCGGCGATCAGGTACGGCTGTGGCAGGTGAGGCACCGACCACAGCCGCACCTCGCTGACGGCAGGGTGCTGTGGCGGGCCCCCGAGCGGTACCGGGGCGCTGTGAGCGATCTGCGGCTGTCCCCCGACGGCACGGCCCTGGCGGCGGCAGTGACACATCCCGCGGGTGGATACGTCCTGGTGTGGGACTGCGACGCCCATGGTCCGCGAGGCGGCCCGGTGAGCACCCTCAGGCTGCCGAACCCCAACCCGAAAAGCCGGACTCCGTCCAAGGACAGGCAGAAGTACGGCAACCCTTACGCCGTCGCCTTCTCCGCCACCGGACGGCTCCTCTCCGCGGCCGGCTCCCACCGCGGTTCCACCGGACGGGATCGAGGGATCGCCGCCGTGTGGCGGCGCCCAGCGGACGTGGGAGGGGCCGGCTTCGTCCTGCACGGGACGCTGCGTCTGAGAACCAGTGCGCCCGAGGCCACCCTCTCACCGGACGGAAAGCGGCTGGCCGTGTCCGTCGGCGACGGCTCCCTGCGCATCTGCCCCGTGGCCGGACTGCGAGAACCCTTCGTCTGCGAGGGAGCCGTCGACGCGCCGCGCCTGGGCGAGTACGCGGCGGGCATGGCCTACAGCCCCGACGGCAGGCTCCTGGCGGAGGCCGACCACAACGGCCCGGTCCGGCTGCGCGACGGGCTCACCGGGCGACCGCTGCTCACCCTGCCCCATCCGGGCAGCCTCGTCTCTCTCGCGTTCTCCCCCACCGGCGACCTGCTGCTGGCAGGCGCCGCCCGCAGCGACGAGATCAGCGCCTGGAGACTGCCCCTCGACACTCTGCTCGGGCACACCGCACCGGTTGTGGCATCGGCCATGCCCGCGACCGGGACGTGGCTGGCCACCGCCGACCGGCACACCGTGCGGCTGTGGGACACAAGCAGCCACGAGACGCGCCCCGTCGCCGAACTGCGTCCCGCCGACCACCTGTCGGCCACGGGGGAGGTGACCGCCCTGGCCACCGACCGCGAAGGCGCCCGGCTGGCCGTGGCGACGAGCGACAACGTGGTCCTGCTCTATGCCGTCTTCGGCCGTGCCCGCCTCCGCTACCTCGGTACGGCCGGACAGTTCTCCACGCTGCGTCCGGTGTACTCGGTGGCCCTCTCCCCCAGCGGCGACCGGCTCGCCTTCGGCAACGACGAGAAGGGCGTCCAACTGTTTGACGTACCTCGGACGCCGGGTGAGCGCCTGCCTGCTCCCCTCGCCCGTCTCACGCTCGCCCCCGCCGACCGAAGCCATGTGCTGTCGCTTGCCTTCTCCTCCGGCGGGGACCGCCTCGTGGGAGGCACCGAGCGGGGTGGACTGGCCGTGTGGAACACCCGGCGGGCGACCACCACCGAAAAGGCGAGGTCCGGTGGGGGCCCGAGCACTCCCGCGCTGCACGTCCTGTCGGCCCACGCAGACGGGGTCACCTCGGTGGCCCTCCTCGGCACGTCAGGATCCCGCCTGGCCACCGGCGACCAGCAGGGCACCGTGAGGCTCTGGCGCTGGAACGAGTCCGCGACGCTGCCCCTGTCCCCGGCGGGCGACGCGACAGCCGTGCACACCGGCGCCGTCACCGCGCTCACGGCCACCCGTGACGGCACCCGCGCGGCCAGCTCCTCCACGGACGGCTCCGCCCTCGTGTGGGACACCACCACAGGCGTTCCGCGCATCCGCTACCGGCTCGACGTCCAGGACGAGTCGCTCACCTCGGCCCGCCTCGCCCCGGCCGGCGACGACCTGTGGACCACGGGCACGGCCACCGCCCGCCGCTGGCCCACCTCCTACGCCGCCGCCAGGACGACACTGTGCCAGATCCTGGGCGAGACCGGCCTACATCCCACGGACGCCCGCCTGTTGCCGCGTGCCGGGACGGCAAGCGCGTGCGGCTGACCGGGACGCTCAGAGGTGGCCGTCCAAGAGGTTCCGCACCTCGGCGAGGGTCATGGGCCCGGTGCCGTGCGCCACTGCCTCGCCCTCCTTCAGCAGGACGCAGGACGGGGCTCCGGTGATCCCGTAGCGCTCGGTCGCCGCCGGACAGCGCGTGATGTCGGTGCGGACGACCGTCAGGCGGCCGGTGTGGTCGTCGGCGATGGCACCCACGACGAGGTCCATCGCCCGGCAGGGCTCGATGGCCTTGGGCCACGTCCCGATGAAGTAGGCGAGGACCGGAACCCCGCTCATCCGGAGGATGAAGTCGAACTCCGCGTCCTCACGGGGTCGGTGCACCCGCGTCGCCATGCAATCCCCTGGTCTCACGTTCCGTCATGCCACCCCCATCATCCCTTGCGGAACGAGCCACGGTTCCGCGTCCGCGGGTGGCGGACGTGCCCGTCAGCTGTGCCGAAGACCGACCGCCAGCGTCAGTTCGAGGACCCGCTGCGGCGATGCGAGATCCGGGAACAGCTCCCGCAGCTGTGACATCCGGTACCGGACGGTCTGCGGGTGGACGAACAGCGCCGCCGCCACCTCGTCCCGTCTGCCCTGGTGCAGCAGCCACTCCCGCAGTGTCTCCTCCAGGCGCCGGGCGGTCGCGGGGGGCAGGGTCCGCAGCGGTGCGAGGGCTCGGGCGCGCAGGTCGGCGTACGCGTCCACGTCGGCGCTCAGCACCAGCTCGGGCAGGTGGTCCTCGGTGTCGTGGATGTCGGAGGAGAGGGAGCGTGCGCGGGCGGCTCGTGCGTACGAGGCGGAGGCGCGCGTCCAGGGCCGGGGCGGGCCGACCACGGCGGCGCGGTCGGTCAGCTGCCGCAGGAGGTGGGATCGGTCGGCGTCGGGGACGAGCAGCACGCCGGTGGCGTCCGGCAGGTCGTCGAGGACGAGGGTGCTCGGGTCGAGGGTGCGGTAGGCGGGCCGGGCCTGGCCGGCGGGCAGCAGGACCGCGGTCAGCGACAGGGGCGGCTGCCACCCGGCCCGCTGGGCGGAGACCAGCAGCACGTCCGGGCTCGCGCCGGCGAGGAGGTCGCGGGCCAGGTGCTCCAGGTGGCGCTCGTGGTCCCTGCCCCGGGCGGCCAGTTCGTCGGCGTGGCCCGCGGCGCTCGCGGCGGAGAGCTCGTCGATGTAGGCGAAAGTCAGCTCGGCGAACTTGGCGACCTCGGCGGCGGGCAGACCCGCGGGTACGGCACCCGCTGCGAGGCCTCGCCAGGCCACGCGGGCGCCGACGCGGTAGGCGCTGAGCAGGGCGTCCATCGAGCGGCCGTCGCGGACTTCGCCACGGCCCAGTTCGTAGGCCGCGTCGCCGCCGTCGCCGGCGGTGGCGTTCCCGCTGGCGAGGTCCAGGTAGTGGCCCAGGGCGGTGCGGACGGCTCGGCGGATGGTGGCGCCCATGTGGCCCGACAGGGCGTTGGCGTAGGAGGGGACCTCGTCGATGATCGCCTGCACGACTTCGTCGGCGGTGGTCTTCAGCGCGGCCCGAAGCGCGGTGACCGTCGTCTCATCCAGGGCCAGCTCGCTGGCCCTCCGGATTACTTGGCTCACGTTTTTATTCCCTGCGAACAATTCCACCGACCAGATTCACGTCCTTCGGTCAGGACTTTACGCCCTGAGACGCAGCAAGCTGGAGCCATGACGAGTACTGCCCTCCGCAGCAGGGCATGGAAACTGCTGGAGATGGTCACGACGCCGCTGCTGCCGTCGGACTACCTCGACCTGGTCAGCCCGCTGCGTGCGGGCGCGGACCTGCGCGGGCGCATCGAGGCCGTACACCCCGAGACGGGTGACGCGGCGACCATCGTGATCAGACCGGGCCGCGGCTGGCGCGGCCACACGGCCGGTCAGTACGTGCGGGTCGGGGTTGACGTCGACGGCGTGCGCCTGTGGCGTGCCTACTCCCTCACCTCGCCGACACACCGCCCGGACGGCCGCGTCACGATCACCGTGAAGGCGATCCCGGACGGCAAGGTCAGCAACCACCTGGTCCGCAAGGCGAAACCGGGCACGCTGATCCACCTCGACCAGGCGACCGGTGACTTCGTGCTGCCGCGGGCCAAGCCCGCCAAGGTGCTCTATCTGACGGCCGGCAGCGGCATCACGCCCGTGATGGGCATGCTGCGCGACACCGAGTTCGACGACGTCGTCATGGTCCACTGCGCGCCCCAGCCGCACGACGTGATCTTCCGGAACGAGCTCCACGACCTGGTCGCGGACAAGAAGCTCCGGCTCACCGAGGTGCACACCGACACCGACGGCATGCTCGACATCGCCCGGCTCGACGAACTCGTACCCGACTGGACCGACCGCGAGACCTGGGCCTGTGGGCCCGCGGGCCTGCTCGACGCCGCCGAGAAGCACTGGAGCGAGCACGGCGTCCCCGAGCGTCTGCACACCGAACGCTTCCGCCCCAGCATCGTCGTCGCCGGCGACGGCGGCGAGGTCACGTTCAGCACCACCGGCAAAAAGGTCGACGCGGACGGCGCCACGCCGTTGCTGGACGTCGGCGAGGAGGCCGGCGTGCTCATGCCCTCCGGGTGCCGCATGGGCATCTGCTTCGGCTGCATCACACCGCTCAAGGCGGGCGCCGTCCGCGACCTGCGCACCGGCGAGATCACCGAGGCCGAGCCGGGCGTCCTCATCCAGACCTGTGTGTCCGCCGCGGCGGGCCCCTGCGACATCGAACGGTAGGAACACCTTGACCGCTATCGACCCCACCGCCCACCTCACCGCGGAGCAGATCGAGGAACTGGGCCGCGAGCTGGACGCGATCCGCGACGAGGTGATCGCGAGCCGCGGCGAGAAAGACGCCGCCTACATCCGCAAGGTCATCTCGGCGCAGCGCAAGCTTGAGCTGGTCAGCAGGGGCGTCCTGCTGTTCTCGATGTTCCCGCCCGCGTGGCTGATCGGCACCGCCGGTCTCTCGGTGGCGAAGATCATGGACAACATGGAGATCGGCCACAACGTCCTGCACGGCCAGTGGGACTGGATGCGCGACCCGAAGATCCACTCCACCACCTGGGAATGGGACCACGTCTCGCCGTCCGACCAGTGGAAGCACTCGCACAACGAGCTGCACCACACGTACACCAACGTGATCGGCAAGGACAACGACCTCGGCTACGGCATCATGCGCGTCGACGAGGACCAGAAGTGGCATCCGTTCCACCTCGGCCAGCCGCTGTGGAACTTCATCAACGCCTGCTTCTTCGAGTACGGCATCGCGGCGTACGACCTGGAACTCGGCAAGAACCTGAACAAGCGCCGCCGCAAGAACCCGGAGTTCCGCGCGCGGGCCAAGGCCGTGGGCCGCAAGATCCGCAAGCAGGTGCTCAAGGACTATGTGATCCACCCGCTGCTGTCGGGTCCGTCGTTCCTCCCCACGCTCGGCGCCACGTTCACCGCGAACCTGGTCCGCAACCTCTGGTCCCACTCGGTGATCATGTGCGGGCACTTCCCCGAGGGCGTACAGGTCTTCGAACGCCGGTCCATCAAGGGCGAGACGCGAGGCCAGTGGTACCTGCGCCAGATGATGGGCTCGGCGAACATCAGCGGCAGCAAGGCCATGCACTTCATGACCGGCAACCTCTCGCACCAGATCGAGCACCACCTCTTCCCGGACCTGCCGAGCAACCGGTACGCCGAGGTCGCGGTGAAGGTGCGCGCGCTCTTCGAGAAGTACGAGCTGGAGTACGTGACCGGCCCGCTGCCCAAGCAGGTCTTCTCCGCGTGGCGCAAGGTCGTCCGGCTCTCGCTGCCGAACAAGACGGACAAGACCCACAAGACGAACAACAAGCCCCTGGTCGAAACGCCGGACCGCGAGCAGGAGCTCGTCGTCGCCTGATTCCCGTATCGGGGCAGATTGGCTGTAGCTGTTCAGATCCGGCCCGGCAGCAAGGACTGCCAGGCCGGATCTAGCCCTTGTCCGGTACGGCAGCCCTGGCGGCCTGCTCGATCTTCGCGTAGTAGGACGCGCGGGCTTCCTCGTCGATCCGCTGCTCGTACTCGGGGCGCAGCCCGGTGCGGCCGTCGAGGCTCTCGCGCAGGATGTCGGCGTGCCCGGTATGCCGGATGGTCTCTCCGAGGACATGGACCATGACGGCGAACAGGTTCGTGTTGGGGTAGGGCTCCGACCACCACGGCACATGGCCGGGGGCGTCGAGGGGGAGCTCCTTGATCGTCGCGTCCGAGTGTTCCCACGTGCGGCGGTAGAACCCGGTGATCTGATCGCGCGTCTCGTCCTCGGCCGCCCAGAGGTCATCTCCGTCGTAGTCCTGCCACCGGGGCAGCGGTTCCGGGGAAGGGCGGTCGAAGACCTCGCCGAAGTACCTGGCCTCGACGGCGGCCACGTGCTTGACCAGGCCGAGGAGGTTGGTCCCGGTCACGGTCAGAGGCCGGCGGGCGTCGTATTCGGACAGACCGTCGAGTTTCCAGAGGAGCGCCTCGCGGTCCCGGCGCAGTCTGTTGTGCAGGTTGTCTTTCGCGAACTCATCGATCATGCGGCATGAGCCTGCCATGGGCTGCCCGTGGTCTCAAGATCGTATGAGGGACCGGTCAGGATCGGAGAAGCCTCGGAGTCGGTGCCTGTCCTAGCGTGATGGTCATGGCAACCAAGACTCCCACCGCGGCCGACATCTCCCTCACGTCCGTCACCCTGGAGGTGACCGACCTCGCCGCCGCCGACGCCTTCTACCGGGCGTTCGGCGTGGACGCATATGTACACCTCCAGGCGTCGGAGGCTCCTTCCACCGGGTTCCGCGGCTTCACGGTCGCGCTCACGGTCTCCCAGCCGGGCACCGTCGACGGCTTCGTCAGCGCCGCCGTGGACGCCGGCGCCACCGTGCTCAAGTCCCCCTCGAAGTCCTTCTGGGGCTACGCCGGCGTCGTCCAGGCGCCGGACGGCACGATCTGGAAGATCGCGACCTCGGCGAAGAAGGACACCGGCCCCGCGACCCGCACGGTCGACGAGGTGGTCCTCCTCCTCGGCGTCGAGGACGTGAAGGCCACCAAGCAGTGCTACGTCGGGCAAGGCCTGACCGTGGCCAAGAGCTTCGGCGGCAAGTACGTCGAGTTCACCCCCGGTCGGCACAGCCGCGTGAAGCTGGCGCTGTACAAGCGCACGGCCCTGGCCAAGGACCTCGGCGTCGCGGCCGACGGCACCGGCTCGCATCGCGTCGTCCTCGGCGGCGCCGACGACGGCTTCACCGACCTGGACGGCTTCGTGTGGGAGGCCGCACCGCCTGCCGCCAAGCCGTGAGCGGTGTCCGAGGGATGTGCCCGGCCTGACGCGATCGCCGAACGGCTGCCGTGGCTCGCTCCTGACCTTCGGCGGCCCTCAGCCCCGCGCCCGGCTGCACGGCATCGCCATCCGCACTGGGACGGTTGCCGGCCACACTGCGCACCGCCGCGACCGACCGCGTCGCCGAAGCCGACGCACACCGCCGACCCACTCGCCGAACGACCAGGACTGGCATCTGCTGTTGTGGTCGCAGACGCCGGAGCAGGAGCAGGCCGTAGCGTCCAGGTGGGCGGCGTCGACGCCGCCGAAGGGTGGGTAAAAACCTCCTGCCGCCCCCTCGTGTGCCGGTCATGCGGTCACCCGGAAGCGGTCTCCGTTCTACCGCCCTCGCAAGGGGGTGTGATCACAGTCTGACGGCCGGCCAGACGGTCACGGCAGCGGTCGCGATGAGTCCGATGTTGAGGGCGATCCGGCGGTCTCCATCGGTCAGGTGCACGGCGATCGCACCGGCCTGAAGGAGGACGAAGCCGATGGCCGCGGCCGGAGCCAGCGCGGGCGCGATGCCGGTCAGCGGTGGCAGGACCAAGCCGAGCGCGCCGAGTATCTCGACCGTCCCCAGCGCTCTGAGGGCGGGCAAGGGGATGCGGTCGACCCAGGCCATCATCGGGCGGAGCTGCTCGGGGCTGCGGACCACCTTCAGTGTGCCCGCGTAGCAGTGGAAGAGGGCGAGCAGGCCCGCGACGAGCCAGTAGGCGATGTTCATCGTTTCCGTTCTCCGTGGAGGCGCTGTTCCGTCGGGTCGGGTTCAGGCGAGGTGGGCCAGTTCGGTCGCGTAGCGGCTCATCGCGTCGATGGTGGCCTGTCGTGTCAGCGGCCGGCTGTCGGCGAACGCTGCCTGGAGGTCTCGGAAGTACTGCACGTAGAGGTCGGGGGTGAAGGTGCTGAGCAGGACGGCGGGCTGGTCGGTCACGTTGGCGAAGGTGTGCGGGGTACCTGGCGGCACCATCACGAGCGTGCCTGCCGTGGCGTCGTGGTCGTCGTTTCCGACGGTGAACCGCACGGTGCCCGACAGGACGTAGAAGCCCTCGTCGTGTTGGGCGTGCCGGTGCTGCGGCGGCCCCTGGGTATGGGGGGCGAGCACGGACTCGGCGATCGCGAGACGGTGCCCGGTGTGACTGCCGTCCTCCAGAACACGCATGCGCGTGGTGCCCAGAACGATCGTCTCGCCGTCGCCGGGACCCACCACCGACAGGACGGAACCGGCTTGCGGCTCGCCGCTCTTCGCTTCTTCGGTCATGCTCACGAGTGCACCGCCGGGAGCCCGCCCGTGTCCAAGACCCATCCCGCGGCGCCGATACCCCGTGGGTATCGTTGCAGCGTGGAGCTACGGACCTTGCGCTATTTCGTGGCGGTCGCCGAGGAACTCCATTTCGGCCGGGCCGCTACCCGACTGCATATGAGCCAGCCGCCGCTGAGCCGGGCGATCAAGCAGTTGGAGGCCGACGTCGGGGCGCTGCTCTTCGCCCGCTCGCCGACCGGCGTCACGCTCACGCCGGTGGGCACGGTGCTGCTCGACGAGGCGCGCGCCCTGCTCGACCATGCCGAGCGCGTTCGTGTACGCGTCAGCGGGGCGGCCGGCGCCGCGACCATCACCGTCGGCATCCTGGGCGACGGCTCGGACCCGGGCGCGTCCAGGCTGGCGGCCGCCTACCGTCGAAAGCACCCCGGCGTCGACGTCGTCGTCCGCGACACGGACCTGACCGATCCGACGTGCGGGCTGCGCGCCGGGCTGGTGGACGTCGCCCTGACCCGGGCGCCGTTCGACGAGACCGCTCTGACGGTGCGTGCGCTGCGAGCCGATCCGGTGGGCGTGGTCCTGCGCGCCGACGATCCGCTGGCCCGCCACGACCGGTTGCGGCTGGCCGAGCTGGACGACCGCCGCTGGTTCCGGTTCCCGCAAGGCACCGACCCCGCCTGGCAGGCGTACTGGAACGGCGGCAAGCCGCGCGAGGGGCCGGTCGTGCGCGCCGTTCAGGAGTGCCTGCAGGCCGTGCTGTGGAACGGCACGGTCGGCCTGGCGCCGCTCGGGCACGACCTGCCCCCGGAGCTGGCGGTGGTACCGCTGACCGACATGGCCCCGAGCCGGGTGGTGGCGGCGTGGAACGAAGACGACACCAACCCCTTGATCCGGTCCTTCGTCGACGTCGCGACAGCCGCGTACCGCAACTGAGCACGGGCACACTGCCTGCGCGCCCACACGTTCCTCTCACGACTCCCCACCCCTCCATCCGGCAAGGAGCCCTCCCGGTGGCCCACACGACGCCCGCCACATGGAACACGTACTACGCCGACGGCGGCGCGTTCCGTCCGCTCGGTGACGCAGAACGACGCCTGCTCGCCCAGCACGCGCCCGCAGCGGACGGCGCCCTGGCCCTGGATGTCGGCTGCGGGCTCGGGGAGTTGGCCCGCCATCTGGCCGCCGCCGGATACACCGTCGACGCCGTGGACCACTCCGGCACCGCCCTGGCCCGCGCCCGAGCCGACACCGCCCCCGACACACCCGTCACCTACCTGCTGCACGACATCGAACACGGTGACACCGACGAACTGCCCCACCCTGCATACGACCTGATCACCTGCCGTCTGAGCTGGGCGTTCATCCATGACCGCACCCGCGTGCTGAACCGGCTGCGCGAACGCCTGCGCCCCGGCGGCACTCTGTGCGTCATCACGCCCGTCCCCTCCGCCGTCCCGGAGGACAAGCGCGGCATCGCCCTGGACGAGGAGGAGATCGGTCTGCTGTGCGGGGGCTGGAAGGTCGCCGACTGCCACGACGCCGACGGCCTGGCGTTCCTCGTGCTGCGCGAGCCGATCATCCGGACGGTCCGGTGTGCCGCCAAGGGGCGGCCGTCCCCGCATGCCCTGACCGGAGCCGGCGTCGTCGTCACCGACTCGCGGGGTCGGATCCTGCTCGGCTGGTCGGCCCGTCGCGAGGTGTGGGAGCTTCCCGGGGGCAAGAACGACGCCGATGAGGACTTCGTCGCCGCGGCCGTGCGGGAGCTGGAGGAGGAGACCGGGCTGGTCGCCGACCTGGAGGACGCGCGGCTGCTGGCCCTGCTGATGGACTCCGTCCATGGCATCCCCCGGCTGACGGCCGCCGTCCGCGTCCCCGCCTTCAGCGGCGAACCGGCCGTGCGCGAACCGGACTTGATCCGGCGGTGGGAGTGGATGGAGCCCGCCGACCTGCCCCACCTGCCCCAGCCGCTGTTCACACCGAGCGCGCACGTCATCAACACCGTCCGGCCCGGCCTACTGCCCGACCTGCCGCCCGTCCACCGCTATCCGATCACCGCCACCGCCGCCCCCGCGCCGGCCCCCGCGCCCGCCGAACAGACCGCCGGAGCCGACGAGTTGCAGCAGACGACGCCCGACCGGTGACCAGCGACGGCTGCCGACAGCGGCCGGCGTCAGAAGTACTCCTGGTTGATCGACTGGAGAGATATTTCGAGGATGTGGACGTGGTCCGGTGCGACCAGCACCTGCACCACCTGGTCCGCGACATCCGCCGCCAACAGCCCCTTCTGCCGCTGCCCGTCGGCCATGCGCTTCCGGAGTTCCGGTCGGGTGATGCCGGCGCCTTCGTTGGTCAGGGTGAATCCGGGAGAGACGGTGGTGACACGCACGCCGGCCGCTGACAGTTCGAGGCGTAGTCCGGCACTGATCCGGTCGACCGCCGCCTTGGAGGCGGCGTAGACCGACTGTGCCGCGTGCCGGACCCGTTGGCCCGCCAGTGAGCTGATGTTGATGATCTGGCTGGCCTCACCGCGGGTGAGGAAGGGCAGCGCGGCTCTGGTGACGTCGAGCAGCCCGAGTACGTTGACGTCGAGGAGTTCCTGCCATTGTTCGCGTTCGCCGTCCGCGACGGTGTCCAGACGAACGATGCCCGCGTTGTTGACCAGAGCGTCGAAGGCGCCCACCTGGGCGCCGATTCGGCTGATCGCCTCGCCGGTCGCGGACGCGGAACGCAGATCCGCCGGTACGGGCAGCCCGCCCGTGCGGGCTACGGCGTCCGCCAGCCGCGCGCCGGGGCGAGCGAGCAGGAGCGGCACGGCTCCGGCGGCCGAGAGTGCCTCCGCGATGGCCAGTCCGATGCCGGCCGAGGCCCCCGTGACCAGAACGCGTCTTCCGTTCAACGTGCGTGTGCGCAAGGTCAGTTCCGTCCCGTCGTCGTGCGCGGTCGTGGTGCCGTTGTCCCATGTTCCAATGTCCGGGGGGTGATCTCCATGGACGTGCTGGCGTTGGAGCTGGAGACGGCGGTCGTTGACGCCGTGTCTGCGGGGTACCGGATCTGGCGGTCGGTGTTCGCGGCCCGGGGCAAGCTGCTGACCAGTGACGACTGGGCTGGGGTGCTGGCGCGGTCGATGTCCTCGGGGTCGTCGGTGGGTGTGGTGGCAAGGGACCTCCTGAGTTCCCGGGGTGGGTGCCGCGACAGCGAACTGCCGGACAGGGAGGAGCTGGACGCCGTCGCGGCGACGGCATGGGAACCGCTGATCCGCCAGGGCACCGCTCAGGACGGCGTACGGGAGTGGCTGTACCAGGCCGCGCGGATCGGGATGCGCTGCGTCGCCTTCAGCGTCACCTGCCCCGCCCTGGTCGAGGAGAGCCTGCACCGGCTGGGCTGGGGCGAGTTGGTCGTTGCGGGCGCCTTGGACGAGGTCCTCGCGATGGTGCCCGGACGAAGGAGCGCGGACGTCGGCCGGCCCGGTCCGCTCACCTTGGTCAGCGGATCCCCTTGGCTCATCGAGCATTTCCATGAGCGCGGGGCGCGGTGCCTGGCGGTCGCGAACAAGTTCTCGTCGTACCTGGTCGAGCCGGTGCCCGGCGTCACGCTGGTACAGCCACGGTTCATGAGTCTGCCGGCAGCTCTCGATTCGCTGCACGACAGCGCTACAGGCCTGCGCGGAGCGACCGCGCCGCAGCGCGAGCGCCTGTGGGGAAGTCTGGCGGGACTGGCCCTCGGTGACAGCGTGGGCAAGCTCGTCGACAAGCGGCCGGCGCCGCGACTGGATCGGGAGACCGAGGAACTTCTGGCCGATCTGACCTCGGGCCGGGAGCCGCCGGCGGGTTTCACCGGCCGGGTCACCGACGAGACGGCGCTGCTGTTCGCCTCGCTCGACGTCCTTCGCGTGCAACGGCGTATGTCCCGGGACGCGTTCGAGGCGGTGCTGCGCCGGATCAACCCGCTGGGCGGACGGCAGATCTACAAACTCCGAGCACGGCGGGACCTGTTCAGCGTCGCCGAGGACGGGGTGACCAACGGCTGCATCTCGCGGTGTGTACCGCTGGCGTATCTGTACGGGCCGGAATCCTGCGGCGATCTGGTGTTCGAGGTCCACAAGCTGGTGTCGGTGACTCACTTTTCGCCGGACTCGATGATGGCGGCGATGGTGTTCACCTTGCTCCTGTCGGGATTGCTGCGCGGTGAACCCCCTGATGTCGCGGTCGAGTTGCCGCTTCGCGTGGCGCAGACCCTAAGGCGCCTCGTGCCGGGCGGCGACGCCGTACTGGAGGCGCTGCGTGCGGCGGCGGTCGTACCTGGTGACGGGCGGCCCGCCGATGTGGTGGACCGCATCGAGGACGAGTTCGGGATGGCGGTGGAGGCCAGGTCGTCGGTGATCGCTGCCATCGCTCTCGCGGTGGCCGACTGTCCGATGGCGGCCACGACGGGGCTGCTGCTGCGTCGGCGCGGAAGCTGGGATCTCGACTCGACGGCCGCGCTCTACCTGGCGCTCGCGGGGGCCGTACGACCGGCCGAGATCCCGACGAAGTGGGTGTCCAGGATCGAGGCGAGGACCGGCCGCAACCTGGCCGTGGAGGCGCGGATGGTGGATGCCGTCCGTACCGAGACGATCAACGCTGGTTCCTGACGGCCGGGCGCCGAGCCCGGTCGGTCACCTCACCTCGCCTCCCCGTGCAGGAGATCGAAGGTGAAGACGCCGCCATGGCCCGCGGCACAGACGCGCCGCTCGTTCGTGAACCAGGCGCAGGCTCGGAGCGGGTGCGCTACGCGGATCATGGTCAGGCAGACGCCCTCGGGTACGTCCCACACACGTAGTTCCCCGGCCTCGTCGACGCTCGCGAGCAGGTTGCCGGTGGGATCGAAGGCGACTGACCGGACCGTTCCCGTGTGTCCCGTCAGGTCGGCCACGACGGTGGGCGGCTCACCGCGCCACAGCCGAATGACCCGGTCCTGCCCGCCGGTGGCGAGGAGACCGCCATCGTGCGCCACGTCGCAGGCGGTGACCCAGCCGGTGTGCCGGGACGGATATCTCCTCGATTCCGTGCTCGACTTCCTTCCCGATCCGCCGTGCGGTTCGGGAAGCACAGCATCCCGTCGTCGCCGGTGCTGACGACCCAGCGGCCGTCGGGCGAGAACGCGCAGGTCCGGGCCCATCCCTCATGGCAGTGGGCGTCATGGAGGAGTCGGCCTTCCAGGTCGAGGACGGTGACCCGCCCGTCGCTTGCGGCGGCGGCGATCCATGAGCCGTCGGGAGAAAGAGCTGTCGAGAGAACGCTGCGCCGTGCCTGGCCGGGGAAGTCGGCGAGGAGCGCACCGCTGTGTGCGTCCCAGCGTCGGATGCGGCCGTCGTCTCCGCTGCTCAACAACCAGTTTCCGGAGGCGTCGACGGCGACGGAGGTGGTCGCCCCGTCATGGGCGTCGATGAGGCGTACGGTGTCGCCGGCCGCGGACTGCAGACGAATCGACCCGTTGGAGCTCGCCGCGGCGACACGCCGGCCGTCGGCGGAGACGGCGCAGTCACGCCAGTGGGACACGTCCGTCTCGATGACGGCGCGCGGTCGTCGCCGCCCTATGTCCCACACGCGTACGCTCTCGTCGCCCCCCGAGGTCACCAGCAGGCCGGCGGAGCCGGTCGCCATCGTGCGCACCCCTGACGGATGGCGGCCCAGCACGGTCGGCAGTGCTCCTGCGGCGGGATCCCACAGACGTACCTCCGGGTCATCGCCCGCCGTCGAGATCAGGCCGCTGTCGCGGTCGAAGGCACAGGCCCAGATCGCGCCCGTGTGTCCTTCGAGTACGGCGGACTGTGTGCCCGTCCGGAGGTCCCAGATCCGCACCAGCCGGTCGTCCCCGACGCTGACCAGCGTGTGGTCGCCCGGGCCCGGGCACAGCGCGCGGACGTAGCCGCTGTGTCCCCGCAGGACCGCGCGCTCGGATCCGTCGGCCGCGTTCCACAGCCGTACCGTGCGATCGCCGCCCGCGGACGCGATCCACTGCCCGTCGGGGCCGTAGACACAGGTCCGGACGGCTCCGGTGTGACCGGTGAGCGTCATCAGCGGCTCCCCGGTCGGAACGTCCCAGATCTTGACCGTGTGGTCGTCGCTGCCGCTGGCCAGGCGTGTGGAGTCGGGGCTGAACGCGCAGGTGCGCACTGGCGCGGCGTGGCCGGCCAGGGTGGCGAGGGCCGTGCGGTGGGTGGCGTCCCAGATCTGTACGAGGTGATGGTCGTCCGCGGTCGCGATGAGTCGGGCATCGTGGCTCACGGCGCAGGCGCGCACGGTTGCGCGCTCGGCGGGAAGCGCACCGAGAAAGGCCCCGGTGGCCAGGTCCCACAGCCGCGTCCGCCGGTCCTCGCCCGCCCCGGCCATCCACTGGCCACCGGGTTCGACGGCACATGCCTTGACGGCGCCGCTCGGCCCGCCCGACTCGGGCGGCGGTTGGTCGAACCTCGCGGGATCCCAGAGCAGGATGGTGCCGTCGACATCCGCGGTGGCGAGCCAGGCTTCCTCGCCGTCGCTGCCCGCCGCGCTCGCCCAGATCGCGCCCCGGTGCCCGAGCAGCTCCGCCCGCAGCCCGGTGTCTTCGCCGTCAACGCCCCACACCCGTACGGTCCGGTCGTCGCCGGCCGTCGCGAGCCAGGTTCCGTCGGCGGCCGCGGCGCAGGCGCGGATCCACCCGGTGTGTCCGTTGAGGAGCAGGCGCATCTCCCCGGTCTCGACGTCCCACACCCGGGCGCTGCCGTCAGCGCCCCCGCTCGCCAGCCATCGGCCCCGCGGATCGACGGCGAGGGCGCGCACCGGGCCGGTGTGTCCGCGGAGCGTTCTGAGCAGCACACCGTCCCCGGCGTGCCACAGCCGGACGGTGCCGTCGTCGCCGCCGGTCGCGAGCCACGATCCGTCCGGCCCCGCGGCGCAGGCCCTGATCCACCCGGTGTGGCCGGTCAGCGTGAGGCGTACGGTGCCCGACTTGACGTCCCACAGGCGGATGAGGCGGTCGGCTCCGGCGCTGGCCAGCCAGTCGCCGCGCGGGCTGACGGCGGCGGCACGCACGGCTCCGGTGTGGCCGGTCATCGTCCTGGTGACGTCTCCTTCCCCGCGCAGCGACCGGACGGTGATGGTGGCGTCGTCGCCGGCGCTGGCCACCCAGCGGCCCAACGGGTCCACGGGACAGGCCCAGTTCATGCCCTTGCCGGCCCCGTCGGCGAAGACATGCTGGACGTGGCCGGTGCGTACCTCCCAGATCCGTACGACGCCGTCTCCGCCGGTGCTGGCCAGTAGCTGTCCGTCCCGGCTCGCGGCGCAGGCCCAGACCCCTGACGTGTGGCCGGTCAGCGTGCGTCGCAGGGCCGCGTGCGGGAGGTCGGCGGGCGGCCACGCCGGACGCAGCCGCGGCTCTGTCAGACCCGACTCGAAGGCGGAGATGCACGGTTCGAGGTCCGAGGTTCTTTCCAGGCGGCTGAGGAAGACTGAGGTGAGGGCGTGTTCGGGCCGGGTGCCGGTCAACAGGTGCGCGCTGCGGCCGATCGCGCGATGCAGTGCCCGCGCTTCGGGCGAAGTCGCCCGGGCCAGATCCTCCTCGACGGCGACCGGTCCGAGCACTTTGAGCTTTTCGGTCAAGTAGCCCAGGTGACGGCAGAGTTCCTCGAACTCATCGCCCGCACCTGCTTCGGGCAGGTGGTGTCCGAGGTTGCGCCACATGTAGGTGTCGTCCGCGGGCAGCCGCCACCAGGGACGCGGACGCTGACCATCGCCCCGGGCGCCGTGGAAACCGTCCGTGCCGTCGACCCCTTCCATCGCCTTCGCGATGACCGCCGCCAGGAGCTGCCCGTTGAGTTCCGTGAGTCCTGCCGCGCCCACCCGCGTGCGGAGGTAGTCCCGGATCACGTCGTGGAGGCGGACACCCCGACCGGTGGCCGTCGGCAGCGCCAGGGAGAGATCGACCAGGTCCTCGCAGAGCAGGTCGGCCTCAAGGGGCGAGAGGTCCCCGGTCGCCGACCAGAAGGTCTGCACCGTGGACGCCGGGATGTCCTGGTCCTCGGGGAACACGGCGAGTTCCAGGAACCTGGCGAGGTCGTCGCCGGAGAGACTGTCGAGGCTCGCCTCGACCGTGGCCGCCACGGCGTCCGCGCGGTCCTCCGAGCGCCGGACGTCCAGGGCCGTCGGACCCTTGGCACGCAGACGTTCGTCAATGCGTTCACCGGCTACGGCGGCCGACTCACCGGCCGCGACATAACGCCGCAGTGCCTTGTTGACGAGGGACAGCAGCACGGGCCAGCGCCCGGTGCGGGCGAACAGCCGATGGGCGATGTGCATGGGCAGGTCGGGCAGGCCACGCGACAGCAGGGTGAGCGCCTCGTCGTCCGTCATCGCTCCGACGACCACCGACACGGAATCCGCGGGAAGAATGCTGCTGACGCGTGTGGTGATCAGTCGGGCGCAGTTCTCGGCGCCGCTCAGGAAAGGGCGGAGTTGGGATCGGGTCCATACGTCGTCGATGACGATGAGAAACCGGCGGGCGCCGATGAGTTCACCGAGCCGAATCCCCGCGACATCCGGATCGGAAAGGGTGGGGCGCGTTCCCGAGACCATCTCCGAGAGGTCGTTCAGTTTCTCCGCCAGACGTCCGGCCGTGGTCTCCTCCCCCACGGTCACCCACAGGACACCGTCCGGAAATCGGCTGCCTGTCTCGGGTGCGAGGCAGGTGGCAACGGCGAGCGTGGTCTTGCCGAAGCCGCCCGCGCCGCGCAGTGCCGTGGTGATGGCCACCCGGCCCGGTTCCCGCCGGCCGAGGAGCGAGAGTAGTTCCCGGGCCTGGACGTCGCGCGGGACCGGAGCCACGGTGACCGGCGGAACCATCCAGATGCGACCACGCGGTGGTTCGGGAGGCCGGACGGCGGTGGCCGCGCGGAGTTCGGTGAGCGCCTGGTAGATCTGACCGCTGAGGTCGGAGGGTGACTCGAACGTGGCACAGACGATCTCGGAAGTGAGCAACGCCTGCCGGAACGCCGCTTGTCGGGCGGGATGGACGAGATCGGCGAACGTACCCACCGGGACGAGAGCGTGTTCGCTGAGCATGAAGATCAGCGTGGGAATGCCGTGGGCCCGAGCGGTTGCATACTCCAACTCGGTGTACGAGACATTCGGGCGGTCGACCACGGGTGAGCCGTACCGGAAGCCGATGATGCCGACATAGATGTCCGACTCGACGACTTGACGTTCGCAATACGACGCCGGGGCCTCGTCGCGTGCCGAGAACTGTGACATCTCGACCGGAATATCGCCCGCCTTGAGAACCGCGTCACGAGCGGCGTCGACAAATGTCCGCGCGGCCGGGTACGCGCTGAATTCGGATGTATGGCTGACGAAAACCTTGCGCGGCACAACGCCCACCGGCCCAAGGTACCGCAGACCGAGGGCCCGGTGACCAGGTATCACGGCACGAACGGCAGGGCGCTGTCGGCCGCGTCGCACGCGAAAAACCCGGCGACGTCGGCGATCAGGCCCGGGATACTGGTGGCCCATGGATGAGGTCGAAGTCGTCGTCGCCCATTCCGAGCGCGCGACGCTGCGCGTCGGCGACGTGTTCCTGAAGGTGGACGCCGATCAGGCGCGCATCGACATCGAGGTCGAGGCGATGTCCCTCGCACCGGTCCCGACCCCGGCGATCCTCTGGCGCAAACCGCCCGTACTCGCGACCGCCGCACTCCCGGGGACCACGCTCGGACGCCTCGGCGGACCGGCGACCGGGTCTCCGGCGGCGTGGGCCGCGGCGGGCGCCGCCCTCCGCACGCTGCACGACGCGCCCCTGCCGCCGTGGCAGGGCCGGGCCGGGCGGAGCATCGAAGAGTTGACGAAGGAACTCGACGCCGAGTGCGAGTTGCTCGTTGCGCACGACGTCCTGCCGACCGACCTGGTCACCCGCAACCGCCAGGTCGCCGAGGCCGCGCTGCGGCCATGGACTCCGGCGTTCACGCACGGCGACCTGCAGATCGCGCACGTCTTCGTCGACGCCGACGAGGTCACCGGCATCATCGACTGGTCCGAGGCGGGCCGGGGCGATGCCCTGTACGACCTCGCCACCTTCATCCTCGGACACGAGGAGCACCTCGACGACGTCATCGCCGGCTACGGCACCGACATCGACCTCGACGTGATCCACGCCTGGTCGTCGCTGCGAAGCCTGCTGGCGGTTCGCCCGCTGATCGAGCAGGGCTTCGACCCGTTCGCACCTGGCTGCGAGGTGGACGTGCTGAGATCCGTCAGCCCGGCTTGACCGCCAAGGTCGCGAAATAGCTCGACAGGTAAGCAGCGGACGCGTCCGAGTGGTGTGGTGCTTCTGCGAAGCCGGTGAGGACGAACCCCGCCGCGAGTTGCCCGCCGATCTGGTCGGTGAGGGTGTGGCTGTATTCAAGAGCGGCATCCGCGCCGAACTTTGTGGTGCGTTCCTCGGCGGAGTAATGCGTGACATCGCTGTAGGGCAGTTTGTGTACGACGATCAGCTCGCCGCGCTCGTCGAGCGCCTCGTGGTCGAACAAGTACGTATCCGGGTTGAGGAAGCCCGCGAGTAGAGTTCCGCCCGGTCGCAGCACGCGGAAGCACTCGCGCCACACCGGCGCCAAGTCCGGTGCGAACAGGTTCGAGACCGGATGGAAGACGACGTCGAACGCCGCATCGCCGAAGGCACCGAGGTCGCGCATGTCGCCCAGGACGGTGCGCAGCTCAAGCCCGTCGCGTGCCGCCACCATCTCGTCCTGACCGAGCTGGCGGGGCGAGTTGTCGAACACCGTGACCCGCGCCCCCGCTGCGGCGAGGATCGGACCCTGCTGGCCACCGCCGGACGCCAGGCACAGCACGTCCTTGCCGGTCAGATCCGTCGGCAGCCAGGAGCGGTCGACCGGCTCACGTCCGACGAGGACGATCGACCAGTCGCCCCTGCGGGCACGCTCGACATCCTCGGCACTCACCGGCCTCGACCACTCATTGCCCTCTTGGACATATTTGTCCCAGGCCGCCCGATTGTGGGCAACGGGGTCGACACCCATGTCCTGCACGATCAACTCTCCCTGCTACGGCCAAGCGGGTACCTGCGGTACCGACAGTCAGTGCCGCCAGCCAACACGATCGCAGGGTGCGCACTCAACGAGGTTTCCATCCTGTGGGCCCGATGACTGCCTCCGCGCGCGTGTCGGATTGCCCGACTCCGGTAAAGCGAACAACGTCAGGAGCAACAACCGGCAAAGGGACATATCCGACCAGGAAGCAGGATGACGCATGCCCGGCAGTGAGAGCGAGAACCCGGCAATCCCCTCCCCCACCCCCACGGCGACCCGGCCGCGGACGAACCGGGACTGGTGGCCCGAGCAACTGGACCTTCAGGTTCTCCATCAGCATTCGTCGCGTTCGAATCCGATGGACAAGGGCTTCGACTACGCCAAGGAGTTCGCGACCCTCGACGTGGAAGCGCTCAAGCGTGATGTCTTCGAGGTGATGACCACCTCGCAGGACTGGTGGCCGGCCGACTACGGTCACTACGGCCCGCTCTTCATCCGCATGAGCTGGCACTCCGCGGGAACGTACCGGACGGCCGACGGCCGGGGCGGCGGCGGTGCCGGCGCGCAGCGCTTCGCTCCGCTGAACAGCTGGCCGGACAACGCGAGCCTGGACAAGGCGCGTCGGCTGCTGTGGCCGGTCAAGCAGAAGTACGGGCAGAAGATCTCCTGGGCGGACCTGCTGGTCTTCGCCGGGAACTGCGCCATGGAGTCCATGGGGTTCAAGACCTTCGGGTTCGGCTTCGGGCGGGAGGACCAGTGGGAGCCGGAGGAGATCTTCTGGGGACCCGAGGACACCTGGCTCGGCGACGAGCGCTACAGCGGGGACCGGGAACTGGGCGGCCCGTTCGGCGCCGTACAGATGGGCCTGATCTACGTCAACCCGGAAGGCCCCAACGGCACCCCGGATCCGCTGGCCGCGGCCCGCGACATCCGTGAGACGTTCGGGCGGATGGCGATGAACGACGAGGAGACGGTGGCGCTCATCGCCGGCGGCCACACCTTCGGCAAGTGTCACGGGGCGGTCGACCCCAGCTACGTCGGCCCCGAGCCCGAGGGCGCTCCCATCGAGCAGCAGGGGCTGGGCTGGCGGAACACCCACGGCAGCGGAGTCGGCGGCGACGCGCTGACCAGCGGGCTCGAAGGGGCGTGGACGTACGAGCCGACGAAGTGGGACAACGGATTCCTCGACAACCTCTTCGGCTACGACTGGGAGCTGACCACGAGCCCGGCCGGTGCCCACCAGTGGACGCCCACCGACCCCTCCGCCCGGGACAAGGTGCCCGACGCCCATGATCCGTCCAAGCGGCACGCCCCGATCATGCTGACGACGGACCTCTCGCTGAAGCTGGACCCGGTCTACGGCCCGATCGCCCGGCGCTTCCACGAGAACCCGGACCAGTTCGCCCTGGCGTTCGCCAAGGCGTGGTTCAAGCTGCTGCACCGCGACATGGGTCCCCGCTCGCGCTACCTCGGCCCGTGGATTCCCGAGCCTCAACTGTGGCAGGACCCGGTTCCCCCGGTCGACCACGACCTGATCACCGACACCGACATCGCCGCCCTCAAGGCGACCATCCTCGCCTCCGGCCGGTCCGTCCCCCAGCTCGTCACCACCGCCTGGGCCGCGGCCGCCAGCTTCCGCGGCACCGACAAGCGCGGCGGCGCCAACGGGGCCCGCATCCGGCTCGCACCGCAGAAGGACTGGGAGGTCAACGCCCTCCCCGAAGTCACCGAGACGGTACGCGCACTCGAGCAGGTCCAGCAGGACTTCAACGGCTCACAGACCGGCCGGACGAGGGTCTCGCTCGCCGACCTGATCGTCCTGGGCGGCTGCGCGGCCATCGAGAAGTCGGCGGCCGACGCCGGACACGAACTGACCGTCCCCTTCACACCGGGGCGCACGGACGCCACACAGGATCAGACCGACGTGGAGTCGTTCGCCGTCCTCGAACCCAAGGCGGACGCGTTCCGCAACTACCTCAAGGCGGGCGAGAAGCTCTCCCCCGAGACGCTCCTGCTCGACCGAGCGAACATGCTCAACCTCACCGCCCCCGAAATGACCGCCCTGATCGGCGGCATGCGCGCCCTCGGCACCACCTACAAGGGCTCCGCGCACGGCACTCTCACCAACCGGCCCCAGACCCTGACCAACGACTTCTTCGTCAACCTCCTCGACATGCGCACCCAATGGTCCGCCTCGGCCACGGACGAGAACGTCTACGAAGGCCGGGACCGCGACACCGGCGAGGTGAAGTGGACCGCGACCGCCGTCGACCTGGTCTTCGGCTCGCACTCCCAACTCCGCGCCCTCAGCGAGGTCTACGCCTCCCATGACGCCGACGCGAAGTTCGTACGGGACTTCGTCGCCGCCTGGGACAAGGTGATGAACCTCGACCGGTACGACGTCCGCGCCTGAGCGAGCCCCAGGGCCCCAGGTCAGGAGCTCCCTGAGCTCCTGACCTGGGGGTATCGAAGACGTTCCCTCTCAAGACGTCGCCCTCAGCCTCCGATGGCGGACATCGGTCGGTCGGGCTGTACGAACGTCGGGTCGTCCAGGCCCGCGCCCGCCTTCTTGCCCCACATCGCCGTCCGCCAGATGCTCGCTATCTCCTCGTCCGGGGCGCCGGAGCGCAGGGCCGCGCGCAGGTCCGTCTCCTCCCGGGCGAACAGGCAGGTGCGGACCTGGCCGTCGGCGGTCAGGCGGGTGCGGTCGCAGGCCGCGCAGAACGGGCGGGTGACGGAGGCGATGACGCCCACCACATGCGGGCCGCCGTCGACGATCCAGCGCTCCGCCGGGGCCGAGCCGCGCTTCTCCGAGCCCTCTTCCGTCAGCTCGAAGCGGGTGCGCAGGGAAGTGAGGATGTCGCCCGCGGTGATCATGCCGTCGCGCTTCCAGCCGTGCTGGGCGTCCAGGGGCATCTGCTCGATGAAGCGGAGTTCGTAGTCGTGCTCGACCGCCCAGGCGAGGAGGTCGGGGGCCTCGTCCTCGTTGAGACCGGGCATCAGGACCGAGTTGACCTTCACCGGGGTCAGGCCCGCCTCCCGGGCGGCGTACAGGCCCTCGATGACGTCCTTGTGGCGGTCCCGGTGGGTCAGGGTCTTGAAGACGTCCGGGCGCAGGGTGTCGAGGGAGACGTTGACCCGGTCCAGGCCCGCGGCCTTGAGGGCCGTCGCGGTGCGCTTGAGGCCGATGCCGTTGGTGGTCAGGGACATCTGGGGGCGGGGCTCCAGGGCTGCCACGCGCTCGACGATGCCGACCAGGCCGGGGCGCAGCAGGGGCTCGCCGCCGGTGAAGCGGACCTCCTCGATGCCGAGGGAGGTGACGGCGATGTCGATCAGCCGGACGATCTCGTCGTCGGTGAGGAGGTCGGGCTTGGCCAGCCACTGCAGGCCCTCCTCGGGCATGCAGTACGTACAGCGCAGATTGCACCGGTCGGTCAGCGACACACGCAGGTCGGTGGCCTGCCGGCCGTAGGTGTCGATGAGCACGTTGCTTCCTCTCTCCGGCCGGCGCTTCACACCGCCGCCGGCACGTGACCGGTGTGCCCGTGAATGGGGCCGGTGCGCTGGGACAGGGGCAGGCCGGTGCCCCGGTTCCGATCGGCGATGATCTCCGCGGCGATGGACATCGCCGTCTCCTGCGGTGTGCGGGCGCCGAGGTCCAGGCCGATCGGGGAGCGCAGTCGGGCCAACTGGGCCTGGGTGAGGCCGACTTCGCGCAGGCGGCGCAGCCGTTCGTCATGGGTGCGGCGGGATCCCATCGCGCCGACGTATCCGACGGGCAGGTCGAGGGCGAGCCGGAGCAGAGGGATGTCGAATTTGGCGTCGTGAGTGAGGACGCAGATCGCGGTACGGGCGTCCACGGCCGTCTGCGCCAGGTACCGGTGCGGCCAGTCGACCACCACCTCGTCCGCGTACGGGAAGCGGGCCGGGGTGGCGAAGACGGGGCGGGCGTCGCACACCGTGACGTGGTAGCCCAGCAAGTCACCCGCCCGGCTGAGCGCGGCGGCGAAGTCGACGGCACCGAAGATGAGCATACGGGGCGGGGACGCGTGGACGTGGACGAGGACGGACAGCCTCTCGGGGCAGGTGTCCGCGTCGCCGCCGACCTCGACGCGTGCGGTGCGTCCGGCCCGTAGCAGGGCACCGGCCTGTGCCGTCACCTCCCGGTCCAACTCGCCGTTGCCCAGGGTTGCGTGGGCCGCGTCACCGATGACACACACCGTACGGCCCAGGAGTTTTTCAGGTCCGTCGACCACCTGTGCCACGGCGGTGGGCCGACCGGACACGACCTCCGCGAAGGCGGCGGCCAGATGGGGCTGCGCGGCAGGGTCGACGCGCTGGACCAGGACGTCGAGTTCGCCGCCGCAGGTCAGTCCGACGGCGAAGGCGTCGTCGTCGGAGTACCCGAACCAGGCCCGCTGAGGCGCACCCCCGTCCTTGAGTACCTGCCGGCACAGCTCGTGGACGGCGCCCTCGACGCAGCCGCCGGAGATGCTGCCGACTGCGTTGCCGTCCGCGTCCACCGCCACCGACGTACCGACCGGCAAAGGTGCGCTGCCAGTGACGTCGACGACGGTGGCCAGGGCGAACGGACGTGCCTCACGGCACCAGCGGTGCAGTGTGTCCGCGATGTTGAACATGGGCCTGTCTCCGTGGGTGTGGGGAAGGGCCGCCGCCGCGCTCCACGGGGGCGCGAACACGACGGCGGCCCTGAGAGGTCCGGCAGCCGGACGGGCAAGGGGGTGTCCTGGGCACCGCGCTTCTCCTCCGCGGCCCAGAACACCCCGGCTCAGATCAACGCCTCGGCGGTGATGGGCAGTTCGCGGATGCGACGGCCGGTGGCGTTGTAGACGGCGTTGGCGATGGCGGCCGCCACACCGACCTGGACGATCTCCCCGATCCCCTTGACACCGAGGGGGTCGGCATCGGGGTCCTCGCCCTCCAGGTAGATCGCCTTGAGGTCGCGGATGTCGGCGTTCACCGGGACGAGGTAGTCGGCGAGGCTCGCATTGACGATCCGGCCGTCGCGGTGGTCGGTGACCGTGTGCTCCAGGAGGGCCTGGCCGATGCCGCCCACCATGCCGCCCAGCGCCTGACTGTCCGCCAGCTTGGGGCTGACGACGCGGCCGACGTCGTACACACCGAGCATCCGCCGCACCCGGACCAGGCCGAGCGTGGCGTCCACGCCGACTTCGGTGAAGACCGCGCCGTAGGAGAAGTAGGAGTGGCGCGCGGGTTCCGGTGCTCCGGCGTAGGCGCCGTCGGCTTCGAGGTGGGTGAGCTTGTTGCGGGTCAGCAGCCGCTGGTAGGTCTCGCCTCGGGTGGGGTTGTCCTGGACGTGCAGTCGGCCGTTGCGGACGACGACGTCCTCGGCCTTGACGCCGTACAGCGGCGACTCCTCGTCCTCGACGGCCAGCTTGATCGCCTGGCCGCGGACCTTGTTGCATCCGTCGAGAACGGCGGAGCCGACGACCGTCATGGTCATCGAGCCGCCGTGCGGCGGGGTGGGCGGATAGAGGGAGTCGCCGAGCCGGAAGGTCACGTTGCGCATGGTCAGCCCGAGGGCGTCGGCGGCGACCTGGGTCTGCGAGGTGTAGGTGCCCGGCCCCATGTCGATGGTGGCGGCCTCCGCCACCGCGGTGCCGTCGGCGTCCAGACGGACCCGGGCCTGCGCGGGAAAACGCCCGGGGTCGTACACGGCCGCGGCCATGCCCAGGCCTATCAGCCAGTCGCCGTCGCGCGTCGAGCGGGGCTTGGGGTTGCGCCGGTCCCAGCCGAACTCCCGCGCGCCGACGCTGTAGCACTCGCGCAGCCTGCGGGTGGACCAGGGCAGCCCGTTCGACTCGTCCTCGGCCGGCTCGTTGCGCAGCCGCAGCTCGATCGGGTCGACACCGAGCCGGTCGGCGAGTTCGTCCATGGCCGACTCGATGGCGAAGGACGCGTTCGAGAAGCCCGGACCGCGCATCCACAGCGGGGTGTTCACGTCCAGCGGTACCTTGCGGTACTCCTGGCTGACGTTGGGCGTGCTGTAGAACATCTGCCCGGCGAGCATGATCGCCTCTTCGAACTTCTCGTACGAGGAGGTCTCCGCGTCCATCTCGTGCACCATGGCGGTGAGGCGGCCCCGCCGGTCGCTGCCGAGGCGCAGACGGTAGTCGTAGGAAGGCCGGAAGCCGGTGCCGAAGTACATCTGCCGGCGGGACAGGACGAGCTTGACGGGGCCTTTCAGCTCGCGGGCGGCGAGCGCCGCGACCACCGTGTGCGGCCAGCAGCGCAGGCCGCTGCCGAAGCCGCCTCCGACGAACGGGGAGATGACCCGCACGGATTCCATGGGCAGGTCGAAGACCGTGGAGAGTTCGGTCTGGGTGCCCACCACCCACTGGGTCTTGTCCCACACCGTCAGCTTGTCGCCGGTCCAGCGGGCGATGGTGGCGTGCGGTTCCATCGGGTTCTGGTGGTTGCGCGCCATGCGGTAGTCCAGGTCCAGACGCACCGCCGCGTCGCGCAGCCCGGCCTCCGCGTCACCGCGGGCGTACTTGGTCGGCTCGTCCGGCTTCGCCTCCGCCAGGTCGGTCGACGGCTTCTTGGCCTCGTAACGCACCTTGACCAGGCTGGCGCCGTGCTGGGCGGCCTCCAGGGTGGTGGCGACGACGACGGCGACGGGCTGGCCGTGGAAGAGGACCTTGTCGTCCTGGAAGACCCGCAACCTGCCACCCTCGGGGTTGTTCGAGCCGGGGTTGTCCCGGTACGGCAGCTTCGGCGCGTTGCGATGATGGATCACCCGCAGCACGCCGGGCTGTTTCTCGGCGGCGCTCGTGTCGAGCGAGGTGATACGGCCGACGCCGATGCCCGCGTCGACGATGACCGCGTGCAGGACGCCGTCGACGTCGTGCTCGGCGGCATACAGGGCCTTGCCGGTGACCTTCAGCCGCCCGTCGACACGGGACAGCGGGGCGCCGACGGCCGCCTGGGGCTGGGGACTCACTTCGTACCTCCCACGACACGCAGCTGACGCTCGACGGTCCGCTTGAGCAACTCGGGCTTGAACCCGTTGTATTGAAGGGTCCGCGCACCGTCGGCGGCCTTCTCCGCGGCGGCTGCCCAAAGGACTGCCGAGGGGCGTTCACCGATGAGGGTTCGCTCGACGGCGGGCAGCTTCCAGGGCACGGTGCCCACTCCCCCGGCGGCGACCTTCGCCTCGCGGATGACCCCACCCCGGACGTGCAGGGCGACAGCCGCCGAGGTGAGGGCGAACTCGTAGGACTGCCGGTCGCGGACCTTCAGATAGCCGGACTTCAGCGGGCGTGGGAGCGCGGGGATCTCAACCGAGGTGATCAACTCGCCCTGACGGAGGGCCTGTTCATGGTTGGGGGTGCTGCCGGGCCGCAGCAGGAAGTCCGCGAAGCGGATACGGCGTTCCCCGTCCGGACCCAGCAGGTGCACGGTCGCCTCCAGGGCGGCGAACGCCACGGCGACGTCGGAGGGGTGCGTGGCCACGCAGGCGTCGGAGGTGCCGAGGATCGCGTGGGTGCGGTTGTGGCCCTCCAGGGCGGCGCAACCCGAACCCGGCTCACGCTTGTTGCAGGCGGCGGTCACGTCGCGGAAGTAGGTGCAGCGGGTGCGCTGCATGACGTTGCCGCCGATGGTGGCCATGTTGCGCAGTTGGGCCGACGCGCTCAGCTCCAGCGACTCGGAGATGACCGGATACAGCGCCCGCACCTTGGGATGGGCGGCGGTCTCGGCCATCGTCACCAGCGCGCCGATCCGCAGGCCGCCGCCCTCGGTGGCTTTGACCTCGCGCAGCGGGAGGCCGCTGATGTCGACGAGGGTCTCGGGGCGTTCGACGGTCTCCCGCATCAGGTCGACGAGGGTGGTGCCGCCGGCGATGTAACGGCCGCCGCGTCGACCGGCGTCGAGGGCCTCACGGGTGTCGGAGGCACGGGTGTAGGAGAAGGGACGCATGGCTCACTTCCCCGCCGTCTGCTGGACGGCGCGCGCGATCTTGACGTAGCAGCCGCAGCGGCAGATGTTGCCGCTCATCCACTCCCGGATCTCCTCCGGGGAGCCGGTGTGGCCCTCCTTGATGCAGCCCACGCCCGACAGGATCTGGCCGGGAGTGCAGTAGCCGCACTGGAAGGCGTCCTCGTCGATGAACGCCTGCTGGAGCGGGTGCAGTTGGTCCCCGTCGGCGAGGCCCTCGATCGTGGTGACCTCGGCGCCCTCCAGCCGAACCGCCAGCGTCAGACAGGAGTTGACGCGCCGCCCGTCGACCAGCACCGTGCACGCTCCGCAAGCCCCGGCGTTGCATCCCTTCTTGGAGCCGGTCAGGTCGAGGTGCTCGCGCAGCAGATCGAGGAGCGAGGTGCGGTTGTCCACCGTCACCGTCCGCCGGGTGCCATTGACCGTCAGAGACACCCTGCTGGTGGGCGCCACGGCAGCCGCCGCGTCCTGCGAACCGACCAGGACGGACCCTCCGATGACACCACCCGCGACGGCTACCCCGCCGACCGCGGTCGTGGTGGCGATGAAGGTCCGCCGGGTGGGCGCCGAGAGGGACACGTCAGGCTCGGTGGGGCGTGGTGGGACGGCGGACACGGGTTCAGTGGACATAGGTGCTCCTTCGCGTGACGGTACGGCTCGGCGGCATGGAGGAGAGGGAAGCGGTCAGCTGTTGACGAGGACCTTGAGGGTCTTGCGGTCGGCCATGTCCTGGTAGCCGGCCGGGACGCCGTCCAGGTTCGTGGTGACGTCGAAGACCTTGCCGGGCTCGATGGCGCCGCTGAGGATGTCGGGCAGCAGTTCCTCGATGTAGGCGCGCACCGGCGCGGGTCCGCCGGCCAGGCGGATGTTGTGGCGGAAGAGGCTGCCGAAGCCGATCGGGGCTTCCTCGTACTGCGGGACGCCGACCCGGCTGATGACGCCGCCCGGGCGGACGACACCGACGGACTGCTCGTAGGCGGGCAGGTTGCCGACGCACTCCAGGACCACGTGCGTGCCGTGCCCGCCGGTCAACTCCCTTACCTGGGCGATGCCTTCTTCGCCCCGTGCGGAGATGACGTCGGTGGCACCGAACTCCCGGCCGAGGTCGGTGCGCGCCTGGTGACGGCCCATCAGGATGATCTGCTCGGCGCCGAGCCGCCTGGCCGACAGCACGCCGAGCAGGCCGACGGCGCCGTCGCCGATCACGGTGACGCTGGTGCGCTCACTGACCCCGCCCGCGACGGCGGCATGGTAGCCGGTGCCGAGAACGTCGGAGAGCGTCAGCAGGGACGGAATGAGGGCCGAGTCCGGGGCGACGGGGAGCTTGACGAGGGTGCCGTCGGCGAGCGGGACACGTACCGCCTCGGCCTGCCCGCCCTCCTCCGGCACACCGTCCCAGAAGTTGGCCTGGGCGTGGGCGCAGGAGGTGTGCAGACCCTCGCGGCAGAACGCGCAGGTGTTGTCCGAGAGGGCGAAGGGCGCGACGACCAGGTCACCCCTCTTGACCGTGGTCACCTCCGAGCCGGTGTCCTCGACGACGCCGATGAACTCGTGCCCCATCCGCGCGGGACCGTCCTCGGGCTTCGCCGACGCATATGGCCACAGGTCGCTGCCGCAGATGCAGGAGGAGGTGATGCGGACCAGGGCGTCGGTGGGGTGCTTGACGACGGAGTCCGGGACGTTCTCGACTCGCACGTCGCCGGCGCCGTACATGAGGGTTGCGCGCATGATGTGTTCTCCGATGGTGGTACGTGTCCAGTGCCTGTCGGCTCCTGGCCGACGCGGCGGAGCGCCGGGTCCGCTCGCGCTCCGGTGCACGGTCTTCGGTCCGACGCGGCGGCCTCCGCGACGCTTCAGGACGCCCCTTGCGATCCCACACAACCGCCCTCGCCGCAGCCGAGGAAGGTCGTGTTTATGGGGGGTATAACCTCAACCCCCCAACGCGCGGCCGATGACCGCGCGAACGACGAACGCGGTCGCACCGACCACGAACGTGCCCAACGCCGGCACATTGACGACGGGCAGCATCCGGACGGGCCGGCACCTTATGGGGGGGTACAAACTCGACCTCCCTAAACGGCCACCGGTCGCTACCGTGGACGAAATGGAGCAACGACCCGACAACCGCACCGAGATCCGGGACTTCCTCGCCAGCCGCCGAGCCAAGATCACCCCGGAGGAGGTCGGGCTGCCCACCAGTGGCCGGCGCCGTGTCCCGGGACTGCGCCGCGAGGAAGTCGCCGTCCTGGCGGGTGTGAGCACCGAGTGGTACACCCGGCTGGAGAAGGGCCACATCAGCGGAGTGTCGGAAGACGTGGTCGAAGCGGTCGCCAAAGCGCTCCAGCTCGACGAGGACGAGCGCACCTATCTGTTCGACCTCGCCCGCGCCGCGAGACCAGCGGGCCGTAAGCCGACCCGCCGCAAGGACGTCCCTGTGCCGTCCCGCATCCAGTGGATGCTCGACTCCATGACGATGGCCTCAGCGTCCGTCCAGAACGGCCGTCAGGACATCGTCGCCGTCAACCCGCTGGCCCGAGCCCTGTTCGCGCCGCTGTTCGACAGCGCCACCACCGAAAAGGGGAACCGCCCCAACTTCGCCCGCTACATCTTCCTCGACCCGGGCTCCCAGGAATTCTTCGTCGACTGGGACAAGGCCGCCCGCATCACAGCCGCCCTGCTGCGCGCCGAGGCCGGACGGGAGCCTCACGACCGCACGCTGCGTGATCTCATCGGCGACCTGTCCACGCTCAGTCCCGACTTCCGCGCGCTGTGGGCCGCCCACGACGTCCGTATCCAGCACCACGGGCCCAAGAAGTTCCGGCATCCCGACGTCGGCCCCTTGGAACTGACCTATCACTCCCTGGCGCTGCCCCTGTCCGACCGGGCCGTCCACGACCTGGTCGTCTACGTCACCGAACCGGGCACCCCCTCCGAGGACGGGTTCAAGCTCCTCACGAGCCTGGCGGCCCCCCAGCGCCCGGCAACCGACACCACCGACGCCTCTCGACGAGAGGCCACACCCTGAGATCGCGGAGCCGACTGCCGCGGGGCACCTCTCACGACGCGCCGGCTCCGTGACACGCCGCCGGACGGCCTATCGGGACCCTTCACCGATCTTCTGGTCATAACGTGCGGAATATGATGAAAACTCATGTCACCTACCTGGCATGTGCCGCCGCACTCACCGGAGCGGCGCTCGGCGCCGGCCCGGCGGTCGCCGCGGACCACATGACGCACCTGGTCTTTCCAGGAGAGTCGATCCAGAAGGCCGTGGACGCCGCAGCGCCGGGAGACACCGTTCTGCTGACCCCCGGCACCTACCGCCAGAGCGTCAAAGTGACCACGCCCGGCCTCACCCTGCGCGGCACGGGCCCCGAGACCGTCCTGGAGCCGGCCAAGACCAAGGCCGCCGAGAGCTGTGGCGAGAACGGCAACGGCATCTGTGTGGTCGGCACGAAGGACAAGAACATCGAAGGCGTCACCATCGCCTCCCTGACCGTGACCGGCTTCGCCAAGGCCGGGGTCATCGGCGTGGGGACCGACAGGCTGACCGTACGGAACGTGACCGCCGCGAAGAACGGGGTGTGGGGGATCGCGCAAGAGCGTTCGGTCCGCAGCGTCCTGCGCCACAACACCGTCCGGGACAGCGGGGACGCCGGCGTCTTCCTCGCGAACACCATCCGAGCCGAGGAGGGCGCCGTCGACACGGAGGGAACCGTGGTCGAAGGCAACCTCCTGCAAGGCAACCGGATCGGTGTCACCGTCCGGCGGCTGCGGAACCTCACCGTCGCGCACAACCGTGTCACCGGCAACTGCGCGGGCATTTTCGTCGTCGGCGACGAGAACAAGCCGAGGGCCGGTGCCCTGACCGTGCGCGACAACCGCATCGCACGGAACAACAAGTCCTGCCCCAAGACCGCGCGGCTCGACGCGATCCAGGGCTCCGGCATCGTACTCACCGGCGCCGAGGACACCCTGGTGACGAAGAACCGCGTCACGGACAACGTCGGCGACTCCTCGATGTCGGGCGGCATCGTCCTGCTCAAGAGCTTCGTGGGCACCGCCAATGACCGCAACCGCATCACCGGCAACGTGCTGCAGGGCAACTCCCCTGCGGACCTCGTCAACGCGGACACCGGCGAGGGCAACACCTTCCAGGGCAACACCTGCCGGGCGTCCAGGCCCGCAGGACTGTGCTGACGGCCGCGGAACCGCTCATGAACTCCCAGAAGGAGGGCGGCCCATGACGACCGCACAGACCGCACAGACCACGCAGACCACCCACACCGCACAGACCTCACCTACCGCGCCGGCCGCACCGCCGTCACCCATGCGGCTCAGGGAACTCGCGTTCGGAGCGGCATGCGCGGCCGCCCTCCGCGCGGCCACCCGGCTGAACGTCGCCGACGCCCTCGGTGACAACCCCCAGACCGCGGAGGAACTCGCGGCCGCGGTACGCACCGAACCCAAGCCGCTACGACGGCTGTTGCGGGCCCTGTCCTGCTACGGCGTCTTCGCCGAGCAGCCGGACGGAACCTTCACCCACACCGACATGTCCCGCCAGCTGCGCGTGGACGACCCGCACAGCCTGCGCGACATCGTCCTGTGGTGCACCGAGCCGTGGACCTGGGACGCGTGGCCGCGACTGGACGAGGCGGTGCGCTCCGGCCGCAACGTCGTACAGGAGCTGTACGGCAAGGAGTTCTTCCCCTACCTCAACGAGGACGCCCCGGAGTCGGCCGACGTCTTCAACCGGGCCATGACGACCTCCAGCATGCAGTCCGCGCGCGATGTCGCGCGTTTCCTCGACCTGTCGGCAGCCACCTCGGTCGCCGACATCGGGGGCGGTCAGGGGCATGTGGTGGCGAGCCTGCTGGAGAAGTACCCGGCGCTGCACGGCACCCTGCTCGACCTGCCGCGTGTGGTGGAGAACGCCGACGCACGCCTTCGGGCGGGAGGCGCACTCGCCGACCGGATGCGCCTGGTACCCGGTGACTGCCGGGAGGACGTCCCGGTCAAGGCCGATGTGTACGTCATCAAGAACATCCTGGAGTGGGACGACGACAGTACGACCCGGACGCTGCGCAACGTCATCCGGGCGGGCGGCCCGGGAACGCGGGTCGTGGTCATCGAGAACCTCGTCGACGACTCCCCCTCGATGCGGTTCAGCACCGCGATGGACCTGCTGCTGCTCCTGAACGTGGGCGGCGCCAAGCACACGAGCGCCAGCATGGTCGACAGGCTGACCACGGCGGGCCTGGTCATCGACGACGTACGCCCGGTCAACCCCTATCTGCACGCGTTCGACTGCACCGTCCCCGAGTGATCGAGTCCCCCGGCGAAACCCTTCACGAACCGCCGGTCGCCGGGCACGCAACCCTCGCGTGCCCGGCGACCGGCGGTTCATCCGGTGCTTCAGGAAGGGGCGTTGTCCCGCTCCCAGCGGTAGAAGCAGCGCGCCATGGCGTCCTTCGGTGAACGCCAGGTCGCCGGATCGTACGCGGTGACGTACGCCGACAGCCGCTCGCTGACGTCCCGGAACTCGGGATGCCCGGCCACCTTGGCGATCGCGGGTCCGGGGTCCCGCTCCGACTCGATGAGGTGCAGATAGACGTCGCCGAACTGGAAGAGGCTGCGGCGGGCGACTCCCACGAGGTGGGGCAGCTCACCCCGGTCCGACTCCTCGAACACCTTGGCGATGTCGAGGGCCGACTCCGGCGCCATGCGGGCGATGATCAGGGATTGGTGCATCGTCCTGCCCTCCGTCCGGTTCAGTCGGACAGCACCGGCGCGGGCCGGCGCTCCGTGGCTGCCTGCTCGATCCGGTCCCGGATCAGGGCCATCTGCACCTTGGAGTTCCGGTTGATGTTGTCGGTCATCCAGGCGTCGTCGACCGGTGCGTCCGGCTTCATCGCGAAGTCCTGGGTCCACACCATCCGGGTGCCCTCGAGCACCTTCTCGTACTGCCACACGATGTTCATGTAGGCGAAGGGCCCGGTCTCGACCCGGCGGGCCCGCACCGTGAGCGTGTCACGGTCCGGCTCGCGTTCCGACACCCAGCTCCACACCTTCCCGTTGTCGTCGGGGTGCATGGTCAGCCGGAAGGTGGTCCGGTTCCCCTCCTCGGAGAGGATCTCGGCCGAGGCGTACTCGCTGAACAGCTGCGGCCAGCTCGCGACGTCGTTGGTCATGTCCCAGACCAGGTCGAGCGGCGCACCGATGGTGATCTCGTTCTGGGTGTGCCCGGCCATGTCAGGCTCCCGCCAGTAGAACGCTGTTGACCAGTTCGAGGAACTGCTGCGGGGTCTTGCTCTTCTCCGCGTCCGGAGGCATGGGCGTGCCGTACCGGTTCTCCAGCTCACCCACGATGCCGAGCAGCGCGAGGGAGTCGATCCCGAAGGTGTCGAAGCCGGTGTCGTAACGCTGCCGGAGGTCCTCCGGGGGGACGGTGACTCCGGCGGACTTCTTCATGAGCTCACTGAGCTCCTCCACGGTGATGCGGTCACTCATGCGGTGTGTCTCCCTGCTGTGTCGGGTGCTGTGTGATGAGTGCTGGCGATGCCCCGTCACGAGGCGCCGCCGGCGCCGCGCCGGAGCACGAGCGCCGAGTTCGACCCCATGAGTCCTCGGCTGAGGACGAGCGCCGTGCGCAGTTCGGCCGCACGGGCGCGCGAGGTCACGAGGTCGAGGTCGTGGCAGGCGTCGAAGACGTTGGGGGTGGGCGGGATCAGACCGTGCTCCATCGCGAGCACCGCCGCGGCGACGTCCAGGACGGGCGCCGCCGAGTAGCTCCGGCCGGTGCCGGTCTTCGGCGCCGTGACGGGGACGCGCCTGCCGTGCGTACCCAGAGCGTCCACGATCGCCAGTGCCTCGGCACGGTCCGCCTCCGGTACACCGAGGGCGTCGGCGAACACCACGTCGATCTCCTCGGGCGCGCAGTCCGCCTCTTCCAAGGCGCCCAGGACGGCCTGGACGAGCCCTTGCCGGGACTGCTCCCAGCGGGAGGCGCCGGTGAACGTGGCCGCGTGGCCCGCCACGGTGGCGCGCACGGACGCACCCCGTTGCCGGGCCGAGTCCTCGCTCTCCACGACGAGCATGGCGCCGCCTTCGGCGGGAGCGAATCCGCAGGCCGCCGAGGTGAAGGGGCGGTAGGCACGGTCGGGCTCGTCGACGGTGCTCAGCTCCTCGTAACCGAGCTGGCAGACCATCGAGTAGGGGGCGAGCGGCGCCTCGGTCGCGCCGGCCACGAGCACGTCGGTGCCGCGCCGCACGGCCCGGGCCGCGTGTGCCACGGCGTCGAGGCCGCCCGCCTCGTCGGCGGCGACCACACCGCACGGGCCCTTGAAGCCGCGGCGGATGGAGATCTGGCCGGTGCTCGCGGCGTAGAACCAGGCGATGGACTGGTACGGCCCGACGAAACGGCTGCCCTTGTCCCACAGCTGCTGCAGTTCCCGCTGCCCGAACTCGCCGCCGCCGGAACCCGCCGCGGTCACCACACCCACGGAGAACGGCGCCGCGTCCGTTTCGCTGCGGCCGAGGCCGGCGTCGTCGAGCGCCTGGTCGGCCGCGGCCATCGCGAAGTGGGTGAACCGGTCGGTCTGGACGAGGTAGCGCTCCTCGACCAGGCTCGGCGGGTCGAAGTCCCGGACCTCGCCGCCCACCCGCAGCGGCAGGTGCCCGCATCCCTCGCGGGTGATCCGGTCCAGGACGCTGATGCCTTCCTTGGTCGACTTCCAGAAGGTCTCGGTGCTGGTTCCGTTGGGCGCGACCACGCCGATCCCGGTGAGGGCCGCGCGCCGGGGATGTCCGCTCATCGTGTCTTCTCCCTCGGCAGGGTCAGGACCACCGCGGACTGGAAGCCACCGAATCCGCTGCCCACGGAGAGAACACTGTTCAGCCTTCGCTCACGGGCGACGCGCGGGACGTAGTCCAGATCGCACTCGGGGTCCGGCGTCTCGTAGTTGGCGGTGGGCGGGACGACCTGGTGGGCCAGGGACAGCGCACAGGCGACGAGTTCGATCGCGCCGATCGCGCCGAGGGAGTGGCCCACCATGGACTTGATGGAACTCATGGGTGTGTCGTAGGCGTGTGCGCCGAGGGCCCGTTTGACCGCGGCCGTCTCGTGCCGGTCGTTCTGGACGGTGCCCGAGCCGTGCGCGTTGACGTAGTCGATCGCCGTACGGTCCAGCCGGGCCTGGTCCAGGGCGCCCTCGATGGCCCGGGCCATCTCCAGGCCCTCGCCGGTCAGACCGGTCATGTGGTAGGCGTTGCCGAACGTGGCATAGCCGCCGATCTCGCAGTACACGTGGGCGCCGCGGGCCCGGGCGTGTTCGAGCTCCTCCAGGACGAGGACCGCGCCGCCCTCCCCCATGACGAAGCCGTTGCGGTCCGCGTCGAAGGGGCGCGAGGCGTGGGCGGGATCGTCGTTGTTCGGGGAGGTCGCCTTGATCGCGTCGAAGCAGGCCATGGTGATCGGTGAGATCGGCGAGTCCGACGCCCCGGTTATGCAGATGTCGGCCCGGCCCTCCTCGATCGTGTGGAAGGCGTATCCGACCGCGTCCAGGCCCGAGGTGCAGCCGGTGGAGACCGTCTGCACCGGGCCGCGGGCCTCGAAGCGCTCCGCCACCGTCGAGGCGAGCGTGCTCGGCGCGAACGCCCGGTGCAGCTGCGGGCCGGCCTGCCGGTGGTCCACGTCCCAGCGCTTGCCTCCCTCGCTCACCAGCACGTAGTCGTGCTCCAGTCGGGTGGTGCCGCCGACCGCGGTGCCCAGGGAGACCGCCACGCGCCACGGGTTCTCCGCGGCGAGGTCGAGGCCGGAGTCCCGTACCGCCTCCTCCCCGGCCGCCAGGGCGAACTGTATGTACCGGTCGCACCGTGCGATCTGCTCCGGGTCCAGGCCGTGGGCCGCCGGGTCGAAGTCGCACTCGGCGGCGATCCTCGAACGCAGCCCGGCCGGGTCGAAGAAGGTGATGCCCCGCGTCGCCGTGCGCCCGTGGGACAGCAGGTCCCAGAAGGCCGGCACTCCGATGCCTTCGGGGGCGACGACGCCCATGCCGGTGACCGCCACGCGCCTGGTCATGAACGGACCTGAGGCTCGGCCACCCGTCCCACGCTCGTGTGGGTCGGCTCCGCCGCGATCGGCACCCCGTCCGCGTCCTCGGTGTCGACATGGCCGAGCGGCGGGCTCGGGGCGAGCGGGCCGAGGTGGAAGACCATGCGGGCCTCCACCTTGCCGACGTTGCGGAAGCGGTGCCGCATGTAGGCGGGGATCAGCAGCCCTTGCTCGGGCTGCAGCGGGTGGGTCTCGCCGTCCAGGTCCACCTCCAGCTGTCCGCAGAGGACGTAGATGAACTCCTCGGAGTAGGGGTGGTAGTGCTCGGCGATGCGGTCGCCGGGCTGCACGATGGCCACGCCCATGAAACCGCTGGTGGAGCCGACGGTGGCAGGGGTGAGCATGGCGCGCAGATCCCCGCCGCGCCGGGTGTTGGGCTCGACCTCGCTCAGGTCCACGATTCCAGGAAGTTTGTTCACGACGTTCCTCCGAACATGTGTTGCACCGGCACGGGGCGTGGACACCACGGCCCCGATGCCGACGTGCCGAATCAGGCGTCGGGCGCCTGGCGGTCGGTGACGAGTTCCATGCGGGGGACGCTCAGGTGGTGAGCCGGGACGCCGTCCTTCAGCGCCGCGCCGCCGAGAGCTTCCGTGTCCAGGAGTTCCGCGATCTCGGTCGCCTGGGCTGGGTCCGACAGACCCGGCATGGCAACGTTGTCGAGGCCGCCCCGTACGTCCACGAGCCGCACCACCACGTCATCGCGCTGGAAGATCGTGCTGCGCAGCAGCGGCGTCTGCGGATCGTTGGCCGCTGCCACGTCCTGACGGGCGAGCAGCTCGGCCAGGCGCATCCCGCGCCCTTCACGGGCCGGGTAGTACAGCGCCTGCCGTACGGCGCCCGCGCTGTCCTGGCCCGATGTCACATGGTGTACGGCGGGCAGCGCCGCGCGGGTGAAGAAGAGCCGCGCGGCCTCCGGGTCGTCGAGGTCCCTGTCCTGCTCCAGGTAGGGGTTGATGGCTTCCTCGACGGCACGTACCTCGGGCTGCTTGGCGACATGGCGCAGCGCGGCGAGCAGGTCGCCCCGCACCTCGATGGCGCGGACCACCCGGTTGCCGTGCATGAACAGGGAGGTGCGGCACAGCTGGGTGGTGTCGTCGACCCGCGACTCCGGCGAGGCGTACCCGGCCAGGATCGCGGCCACGGTCTCCTCGCTGCCCGGCTTGACCGTGAACGTGAGCGCGTGCCGGACCAGGCCGTCACCGATCCTCGGGGACGCCTGGAGCCCTCGGGCGCCGGGCTCCACGGCCGCCGCGGGGCCGCCGGTCTCGCGCACGACGTGGAAGCGAAGTGACCGGGTGTCACGGACGCAGCTGTGCAGTGGCTCCACCATCCGCACGTGGTCCTCACTGTTCACCCAGGTGAGGAACGGCGGAGCACTCTCCCACTCGCTGGTGATGAGCCATTGCGAGGGGTTCTCGATGGACTGGCACAGCTGGTCGCTGACATGCCCGGGGACCGACGCGACCTGGTTGCACAGTTGCTCGTACGCCTCCAGGAACTGCTGCTGGGCACCTTCGTAGACGTCCACCAGCAGGACGACACGCAGCCGGGAGCCGTCGAACACGGACTGAGAGACGCGCTGCGACGCCTCTCGCATGAGGGATTCCGAAACACGTTCGGACGTGGTGGTCATCCTGCGCACATCTCCTTGACGGGAAGGAACCGGACGGGTCTCGCTCACGTCGACGTGTGCCTCCGACGTGCTCGATCCCCTCGATCCTGAGCCCGCTGCCGAAACCGCGCGACTCGTATGCCCCTGGGCGGGCGACCCCGGACCCCGGCGGACGGGGCCCGCTCAGACCAGGTGGGCGAAGACCACCAGGTTGTCCGTGTAGTCCCTGACCGTACGGTCGTAGTCACCCGCACAGGTGATGAGCCGGACCTGCGCCTGGTCCGTGTCGGCGTAGACGCGCCGGCTGGGGAAGTTGTCCTTCTCGAACGTCTCCACGTCGTCGACCACGAAGGACGCCGTGCGCCCGTCGTCCCGTCGCACCTCGAAGGAATCGCCCTTCTTCAGCTCCCCGAGGTCCGCGAAGACGGCCGCCGAGGTCATGGTGTCGACGTGACCGGCGATGATCGATGTGCCCGCCTCTCCCGGGGAGGCTCCCTTGGCGAACCAGCCGACGAGATTGGTGTCGTCGGCCGGGGGCGGCTGGAGCTGACCGGTGCTGCCGATGGCGAGTTCCGTGAACGGGGCGTCGACGGAGATCTTCGGAATGAGCAGGCGTACGGGTCTCGCTCGCGGCAGATGTTTCCCCGCGGTCCGTTCGGCCGGCGGAGCCGCCGCGGCTTCGGTGTGCGGGGCCTTGGGCGGGCGGGAGGCGTCGGACGGCGTGGTGTCGTTGCCGCCGAACAGGACCATGGCCAGCACCAGGGCCGCTACCGCGCCCACCACCAGCGTTTTGGTGCGGGGCTCGTTGTCTGCGAGGGAAGAGGGACGGGCTGCCATCGGGTGCTACCTCACCGGGGCGTGGCGGAAGATCGGACGAGGGACTGCACGGGGGAACCGGCGGGGCCGCCACGCGACACGCGCGTGGCGGCCGCAGCGGCTATCGCAGAGGGCATGGCTCAGGCCATGCTTTCGGCGGTCTTCTTACGGCGCGCCGCGTACAGACCGGTGGCGGCGACCGCCAGGGCGGCCAGCCCACCCGCGGTCACGGCCGGCGAGGCCAACGCGCCGCCTCCGGTGTGCATTCCACCGCTCGGCTTCTCCTCGCGGCCGCTCCACTCGTCGCCGCCGTCCTGCTTGCCGCCCCAGGAGTCCTCCTGCTTGCCGCTGCCGGAGTCCTTGCCGTGCTCCTTGTCCTTGTACGTCTCCGGGTCGAACTTGGGGTCCTTCGCGGTGTCCGAACCGTCGGGGTTCACCGCGGTCAGGGCTCCACCACCGGTGTGCATGCCACCGCGCGGCGAGTCCTGGTCACTGTCCTTGCCGTGCTCCTTGCCGTAACCGGAGTCCTTGTCGTGCTCCTTGCTGTAGCCGGAGTCCGAGTCGTGCTCCTTGCTGTAACCGGAGTCCGACTGGTCCTCCCAGTCGTTCCCGGCGGCGTGGGCGCCGGGGGCACCGAGAACGAGGACGGTCGAAGCCGCCGCGGTGGCAAGGAGCATGCGAGCAGAGTGCATCTGACATTCCCTCCGCCGAGGAGCGGACAGCTGGCGCTTCGTCAGCTGAGGTGACCCGTCCTCGACATGATCCACCGTCAGTGCGCACGGCTCCTCGCACCACTCGGGACGATCGCTCGGGTGAACTCACCCTCCGCCGAACGGGAGTGGGATCCCGCCCCATGACACGGCCGACCGGCCCCGCCGAGGGGACTGGTCGGCCGTGTCTGCCGAGGTCAGACCGTTGCCAGCAGCGTGGTCAGAGCGTGGCGGAGCGCTGATTCGGCGTCAGGCTCGGGCGCTGTGGCCCGCCAGGCCACGAACCCGTCGGGTCGGACAAGTACGGCGCCTTGCGGCGTCGTTCCATGGACGGCCGACCAGTCCGTCTCGCCCTCGGGCGTCAGCTCGGCGTCGGAGGCGCCGCCTACCCGGTACGAGGCGAGAGGGACGGACAGCGACGCGGCGACACGGATGGCCGCCTCGTGCCAGCCACTTGGGTGATCGGCGTCGCTGAGCAGGACGAACGACCGCTCGTAGAGATCCAGGGTGGAGATCCGCTCGCCCCGGTGGCGGACCGCCAAGTGCGGCGCCCTGCTGCCGGGTTCCCCGGACAGGTCGAAGCGTTCCGGTACGACCGGGGCCTCGGGGTCGGTACCGAGGACGGCGCCGCGTGGATAGCGGTAGCCGAGGACCGCGCCGAGCATGCCTCGCTGCGGGCCGCCGCCTCCGCCGCCACCGCCCATGCCGGGGGGCGGAGCGAAGCCGGGGTGGCTGTGCTCCACGGACCGTTCGGAGGCACGGGCGCCGGTCGCCTCGGCCACAGGGCGCCGCTCCGCGTCGTAGGTGTCCAGGAGCGCCTCCCCTGCCCAACCGTCGAGCACTGCGGCCAGCTTCCACGCGAGGTTGTGCGCGTCCTGGATGCCCGTGTTGGAGCCGAAGGCTCCGGTGGGCGACATCTCGTGGGCCGAGTCGCCGGCCAGGAAGACCCGTCCTGACCGGTAGCTACGGGCGACCCGCTGGGCGGCGTTCCAGGGAGCCTTCCCCGTGACCTGGACGTCGAGGTCGGCCACGCCGACGGCACGCCGGATGTGCTCCGCGCACCGCTCGTCGGTGAACTCCTCCAGCGTTTCGCCGTGTTCGGGATGCCAGGGAGCGTGGAAGACCCAGTTCTCCCGGTTGTCGACCGGCAGCAGCGCCCCGTCGGCCTCCGGGTTCGTCAGGTAGCAGACGATGAAACGGCGCTCGCCCACGACATCGGCGAGGCGGCGGGACCGGAAGGTGATGCTGACGTTGCTGAACAGGTCACCGGGACCGTTCTGGCCGATGCCGAGCTGCTCGCGCACGGGACTGCGGGGACCGTCGGCGGCGACGAGGTAGTCCGCGCGGATGGTGGTGTGCTCGCCGGTCTCGCGGCTCTTGACCACCGCGGTGACACCGTCGGGGTCGGTTTCGAACGACAGCAGTTCGGTGCCGTAGCGCAGATCGCCACCGAGCCGCTCGGCGTGGTCGAGCAGCACCGGCTCCAGGTCGTTCTGGCTGCACAGACACCAGGAGCTGGGACTGAAGCGGGCCAGCGCACCGCCCGCGTCGATCTCCTTGAAGAGCCACTCGCCCGCGTCGCCCACCAGGGTGGGCGTCTGGAGGATCCCGTGGTTGTCGTCCAGGGTGGCGGCGGCCTCCCGGATCCCGGGCTCGACTCCGGCCGCCCGGAACAGCTCCATCGTCCGGACGTTGTTCCCGCGCCCACGGGGGTGGATGGAGGTGCCGGTGTGGCGCTCCACCAGGGTGTGCCGTACGCCCAGTCGGCTCAGGAACAACGAGGTCGACAGGCCGACGAGAGAACCGCCGACGATGAGGACAGGGACGTGATGAATGGTGTGGTCGCTCCGGTCGTCGCTTCGTTCCGTTCTTCGGTCCATGACCCGCCTCCAGCTCGTGGTGTCTGCCGACTCGGCCGATTCGGCCGCGACCCTCATCCATGCCCCTCGGAATCGCCACGGGCCCAAGCTTCACCCGCTCAACTCGCCGGGTTCGCCGAGTCAGCGGACACGCTCGCGTTCCGTGCCCCACGGACAGCACGGGTTTTCAGGCCTGCGGACCTGACCGCGGTTTCACCAGGCCGCTCTGGTAGGCGATGACGACGAGTTGCGCGCGATCGCGGGCGTGGAGTTTCGTCATCGCTCGCTGGATGTGGCTGCGTACGGTCATCGGGCTCAGGACAAGGTGCTCGGCGATCGCGGTGTTGGATTTGCCGAGCGCGGCCAGTGCCATGACCTCGCGTTCGCGGTCGGTGAGAGTTCTGACGTCGTCGGGCAGGGCGAGGAAGTCATCGGTGTCGGGGGTGGCGAGGAACCGGGCGATGAGGGTCCTGGTGGCGGTGGGCGACAGAAGGGCCTCGCCCGCCGCGACGGTGCGGATGCCGGACAGCAGGACCTCGGGGCTGACGCCCTTGCCGAGAAAGCCGCTCGCCCCGGCGCGCAGGGCCTTGGCCACGTTCTCGTCGTTCTCGAAAGTGGTGAGGACGAGTACGTGGACCTGCGAGAGCTCTGGCCGGGCGCAGATCGCCGCGGTGGCGGCCACTCCGTCGACGCCCGGCATGCGCAGGTCCATGACGACGACGTCCGGACGGTACTCGGCGGCCCGGTCGACGGCTTCCCGTCCGTCGGCAGCCTCGCCGACCACGGTCATGTCCTCGACCGAGTCGATGAGGATGCGGAAGGTGGCGCGCAGCAGGGCCTGGTCGTCGGCGAGCAGGACACGGATGGTCATGGGGCGGAGCCTTCGTCGTGACTTTCGAGCGGAAGGGTGCAGGCGACTTCGAAGCCGCCCTGCGGACGGTGGCCCGCGTGGAAGGTGCCGCCCACGGCCGTGGCACGCTCACGCATCGTCAGCAGGCCGAAGCCGCCCACGGAATCGGAGGAGCCGGCCGGGGAAGCGTCGTTGGTGACGGTCAGCGTCACGTAGTGCGGGGTGTAGGCCAGGCGAACCGCGGCCGTCCGTGTGGCCGCGTGCTTGCTGACATTGGTCAGCGCCTCCTGGATGATCCGATAGGCCGTCAGGTCGAGCACAGGAGTGAGGCGATGCGCGTCACCGTCGACCGTGACGGTCACCGCCAGCCCGGCCGCCGCGCAGGTGTCGACCAGCTCTGAGAGGTCCTGCAGTCCCGGCGCGGGGGTCAGGCCGTCCTCCGGGTCGGACTCCTGGCGCAGCAGTCCGACGGTCGCCTTCAGCTCGCGCAGTGCAGCGGACGTCGTCCGCGGCAGCCTGGCGATCATGTCGAGCGCCTGGTCGGGATGGGTGCGTGCGAGGTGGGCGGCGGTACCGGCCTGAGCGTCGGCCAGGGTCAGATGGTGGGCGACCACATCGTGCAGTTCGCGCGCGATGCGCATACGTTCCTGGATCACCCGGCGCCGTGCCTCCGCCTCGCGTTCCCGGACCGCGTGCTCGGCGCGGGCCGCCCCGTACTCGCGGCGCACGCGGACATAGCTGCCCAGAGCGGCGGAGAGCAGTACCCATGCCGTCGGATTGACGACGGCGAGTACGGGCGAGTCGTGGAACGGGGCGACGAAGAACCCGGTCGCCACGATGCCGGCCACGGCGACGCACGCGCTGTTCCACGTCGTTCGGCGGCGGCTCTGGACGCTCAGGGAGTACTGCGCGACCAGCAACGGCGCCATCACGAGGGGAGTCAGCAGGTAGCCGAACGCCCCCTGGGCCAGGACACACAGCAGGGTCACCGCCATGACGGGAACGGTTCGTGTCCGGCGCCATCGCAGGGCGGCGCAGCCGACGACCGCCAGCGCGACACCCGGCCACAGGGCGGCCTCGGCCAGGACGGCCCAGGTGACCAGGACACTGGCCATCGTGATCGCGAACAGCAGGACCAGCGTCACGGCTTCAGCCGCCTTGGGACGGCTCGCCGCCCAGCGCCGCCAGCTCGTGTTCATCTCGCTCCGGGGGAAGTACCAGGGCAGTCATCGTCACATACCCGCGGTCCGCGGGGCCCGTAGGCCGACCCCGCGGACCGCGGCTCAGGCATCAGACGCGCGCCGGTTCCTGTGTGCCGGGCGCCCTCTGCGCATCCGGCACCTGAGGCGTGCTGAGCCCGGCGCCTTCGACATCGACGCGGGGCAGCACCCGGTCGAGCCACTTCGGCAGCCACCACGCCCTGTCGCCCAGCAGGGCCAGCACCGCGGGCACGAGCGCCATGCGGACGACGAACGCATCGAACAGCACCGCCACGGCGAGACCGAAGCCGATCGTCTTGATCATGGCCTCCCCCGCTCCCATGAATCCGGAGAAGACCGCGATCATGATGACCGCCGCGGCGACCACCACGCGGGCGCTGTGCCGGAAGCCGGTGACGACCGCCTGCGGGGCGCTGTCCCCGTGGACGTACGCCTCCCGCATCCGGGCGACGAGGAACACCTCGTAGTCCATGGCGAGACCGAACACGATGCCCACCAGGAAGATCGGCATCAGGCTCATGATCGGCCCCGGCTGCTCCACGCCCAGCAGTGCGGCGCCCCAGCCCCACTGGAAGACCGCGACGACCGCGCCCAGAGCGGCCAGCACGGACAGCAGGAATCCGAAGGCGGCCTTGACCGGCACGAGCAGCGAACGGAAGACGACCAGGAGCAGGAGGAGGGCGAGGATCACGATGACACCCAGGTAGGGCACGAGCGCGTCCTGGAGGGCCTGCGCGATGTCGATGTTCATCGCGGTGCTGCCGGTGACCTCGAAGGTCGCCCCGGTCTCCCGCTCCAGCCCGGCGCGTTCCTGACGGATCGTCTGGACGAGGTCCTTGGTCTTCTCCTCGTTCGGGCCGGTGGCCGGGACCACCGAGAACAGCGCGGCGTCGCCTGCCGGGTTCAGCCCGGCCGGCGAGACGGACACGACGCCTTCGGTATCGCCGATCGCCTCGGTGATCCGGGCGACGGCGGCCTTGGGGTCGTCCACGCCCTTGACGTCCGCGACGACGGTGAGGGGTCCGTTGAAGCCCGCGCCGAAGCCCTCCGCGAGCGCGTCGTAGGCACGCCGTTCCGTGGACGAGACCGGCTTGGACTCGGCTCCCGGCATGCCCATCTCCAGCTGCGCGGCGGGCAGCGCGAGCACGCCCAGGCCCACCACGCTCGCCACCAGCACGGTCACCGGACGGCGCAGCACGAACCCCGCCCAGCGCGAACCGCCGTTGTCCGCGGACCGGTTCACCCGGCCGCGCTTGCGGGCGGCGCGGGAGAGCACCGCGTTCGGCCACATGCCGAGCAGGGCGGGCACGAGGGTCAGGGCGACCAGGACCGCGACGACCACGGCACCCGCGGCGCACAGCCCCATCTTCGTCAGCATCGGTACGCCGACCACGGACAGCCCGGCCAGCGCGATGATGACGGTGAGGCCGGCGAACACGACGGCCGAGCCGGCCGTACCGACGGCCAGGCCCGCCGCCTCACGCGGCGCATGCCCGTGCGCGCGCTCCTCCCGGTAGCGGGAGACCACGAACAGGGCGTAGTCGATGCCGACGGCCAGGCCGAGCATCGTGGCGAGCGTGCCGGTCGTGAGGGAGAGGCCGAAGGTGCTGCCGAGGGCCAGGATGGCGGCCATGCTGACACCGACGCCGATGAGGGCGGTCAGCAGCGGCAGTCCTGCGGCGGCCAGCGAGCCGAAGGTGATCAGCAGCACGACCGCGGCCAGGACGATGCCGATCGCTTCGGCCGATCCGCCCGCCGCCGGCTGTTCGGCGAGCGCGGTGCCGCCCACCTCGACGGTGAGCCCGGTGTCCCGGGCCTGCCCGATCGCCTTCTCCAGTGCGGTCTTGTCGGCGTCGGTGAGATCGCCTGCCTCGACCTTGAAATTGACGGTGGCGTACGCGGTGGAAGCGTCCTCGCTCACCGCCTTCGCGGCGAACGGACTCACCGCGCCGGAGACCTCGGGCTCGGCGGCGGCATCCTTGACGAAGGCGTCGATCGCGGCACGGTTGGCCGCGGCGGTGACCTTCTCCCCCGCGGGAGCGACGAACACGATCCGCGCGGTCGCGCCGTCGGCGGCCGAGCCGGGGAAACGCTCGCCGATGAGGTCGAAGGCCTTCTGCGCCTCGATGCCGGGCATGAAGGACGTGCCGTCGTCGGACGCGGCCGGGGCCTTGGCGGCGCCGAGGCCGACGGCACCGAGGAGCACGGCCCACAACAACGTCACGAGCCAACGGCGCCGGAAGGCGGTTCGGCCCAGCCGGTAGAGCAAGGTAGCCACGGGAAACGGGTCTCCAGGTCTGGTCTCGGGTGGACCACCAGGCTCCCCCGCGGGCCCGCCCGAGGGCGTCGTGCCCGTGCGCGCACTTCCGCTTGGTGACACAGCACCAGCGGGCCCGCACTCCTCATCCTCAAGGAGGAGACGCTCAGGCCATGATCGACGGCATGCGGCGGCCGACCTCTGGGCCGGTCGGCCGCCGCACAGGGATGATCAGGTGTGACGCCCGGTCAGATGCCGCAGGTCGGTGCGGACCAGTAGGGCGAGGGGTCGAGCGCCACATGTGTGTGATCGTTGTGGTCCGGGTAGCCCGGGCCGAGGATCTCCGAGAACCCGTGCGTACGGGCCTGCTGGGCGAGTCGGCACAGGCTCACCGAGCCGGTCAGGTCGGCCGCGTCGCCGTAGAGGTGGCGGCTGGTGGACGAGCCGCCGACCGCGCTGTTGCAGGCGTAGGAACGAAAGCCGCTCGAGATGGAGATCGGCACATCACCCAGTGCGTGGCGCATCGCCTCCAGTTTCCACATGGTCTTCAGGGCGTTGGCCTTGGCCGTGGCCGCGGAGACCGCACCGCCCGACCAGTCGGCATTGCACTTGTTGAGTTCCGCGTAGGCGAAGTGGACCGGCGTGCAGTCCGCGTCCTGGAGGGCGTAGATCTTGGCGTAGGTCGCGGGGCCCGCCACGCCGTCCGCGCTCAGGCCGTACGCCGACTGGAACTTCGCGACAGCCGCCGCGGTCCGGGCCCCGTACTGGCCGTCGTACGACAGGCGCTCGCCGGAGGTCACCCATCCGGCGACACGTATCTGCAGCTGTGTCACATCACTGCCGGAGGTTCCCTGGGAGAGGGTGCGGCCCCAGGTGTAGCAGTCGTCGGCCGCGGCGGTGCCCGCTCCGAGCCCCACCCCCACCACCGCTCCTGTCAAGACCATGACAAACGAGGCGACCAATCGTGCCACCCGTATCAACATTCCGGCCTCCCGACCGCGCGTCCCGAACCAGCTCGGACCAAGGGATGGACTGCCACGGCGTGGCCGTCCACCGCTCAGCGTGAGGCCGGTCGGCTACGCGCGTCAACCGCGCGAACTCCCGTCATTTGTCCAGACCTTGGCGGGGTCGCCTGCGCCGTTCGGCGGGCAGGCCGGACAGTGCCGCCCGGTTCGGCCGACTGGAGGCGGAGTCGACCGAGGGGCGGCCACGCACGGGCGAGCGGCCGGATCAGCGGTGCACCCTGGGCGAGGGTCCGGACGCTGACCGGCCGCGGCTTCTGCGCTCGACGTCTCTTGCCGTATGTCGACCAGACGGTGTCTCGCAGGTCGGCCCGATCCTTGTTCACGCGGGCCCGTGCGGCGTGGAGACCGGTGGGCGATCCTCGGCCATGGGGGGTGCCTCGGACAGGTCGTAGAGGTTGTCCCGCTGGACCACGCACAGCGCCCAGATGATGAAGCCGGACAGGGCGATCATCACGACCGACCACACCGGGTAATACGGCAGGGAAAGGAAGTTGGCGATGATGACGAACCCGGCGATGACCACGCCGGAGACGCGCGCCCAGGTGGCCGTCTGGAACAGCCCGATACTGACGATCACGGCCACCACGCCCAGCGCGAGATGGACCCAGCCCCAGCCGGTCAGGTCGAACTCGAACACGTAGTTGCGCGTCGTGACGAAGATGTCGTCCTCGGCGATGGCCATGATGCCCCGGAAGATGTCGAGCAGGCCGACGAGAAAGAGCATCACGGCTGCGAAGGCGGCCAGGCCGGTCGCCCATTCCTGCTTCGCCGTGTGGGCCGGCCGGGTATGTGTCGCGGTCATCGTGCGCCTCGATTCATGTGGTCCGAATGCTCAGCCACCGGTGGTGCCGGAGGCGGAACCCGCGTGCTGGGTCGACCCCTGGCCGGCCAGGACCAGGTCCTTCGCCCTGCGGAACTCCTCGTCCGTGATGTCGCCGCGCGAGCGGATCTCGGACAGCTTGGCGAGCTCGTCGACGCTGCTGGTCCCGCCGGACGCGGTCTGCCTGATGTAGGCGTTGAACTCGTCCTGCTGCGCACGTGCCTGGGCGATCTCCCTGCGCCCCATGTTCTTGCCGCGGGCGATCACGTAGACGAACACGCCCAGGAACGGCAGCACGATGGTGAACACCAGCCAGCCGGCCTTCCCCCACCCGCTCATGGCGTCGTCGCGGAAGATGTCGACGACGATCCGGAACAGCAGGATGAACCACATGATCCACAGGAAGAACCAGAGCATGCTCCAGAAGACGCTCAGCAGGGGATAGTCGTACGCCAGGTACGTCTGCGCGCTCATCTCTCTCCTCCGTCCCGGGCACTCGCCCGGCCGCCGTTGCGTGCTGTGCTCAGCGTGGACGGGACCAGCACGCGGTGGCCTCACCCGATGCGGGTGAACGGGAAGCGGCCGTCAGCCGCCCGGTACCAGGCGGTGGAGGCCACGTACTCGCCGAGAGCCAGGCCGGAGACGGCCCACCCAGCCACACAACCAGCCACGGCAGCCAGCGCCGGACCGCGGTGCGCACCGGCTTGCGCGGCAGGTGCCGGCACCGCTCGCACGGCGTTCCTCACCGCGCTCCCGCTCCGCATGACCGTCGCGGCATTTGCTCCCCGTTGGCTCCAGGACCTGCTGGCCGACTCGCTCCGGGCGGTTCTGGGAGTGCGCGGCGACACGCTCGACGAGCTGCGCGAGGTCTTCTCCGCCACCGGCGCGACGAGCAACACCGCAGGAACCGTGGGCGTGGTCGTCACCTTGGTGTCGGCGACCGCGTTCAGCCGGGCGCTTCAGGCGGCCGGGACAGCAGCCGGGCCGGGGCGCCGGCCCGCAGACTCTCCACGATCGAGTGACCGTGTACGCGTGCGATGTCGGAGGTGTGCGGGACGCGCACACGTGGCGGGGTTCTCCGACCGTGACTCACGGGTCCGCCCCGCGGATCGCCGGGCCGCGTGCGGTGTCATGCCGCCGCGTCGGGGGCCCGCGGCCCCTGGGGCAGCGTCTTTCGCAGGACGGCTCGCCAGGCGAGGGCGACCGCTGCCTCGGCCAATCCCAGCAGGACGAGCCACAGGCCGAGCAGCCGGGTCAGGGCGCGGGCCGACTCGGTCGGCAGCGCGAGCACCACGATCCCGGCGACGATGCCGAGCACGGCGGCGGCCGCGACGACGCCACGGTGGGGCAGGTACTCGACGGAGATCGCCGTGTAGAGGGTGAGGATGCCGGACACCAGCCAGACGGCCCCCGTGATCAGCGAGAGCGCGGCGATGGTCTGAAGGGGGTTGCGCAGGCTCAGCACCCCGGCCAGGACGTACAGCACGGACAGGAGCAGTCCCGGCAGCCGCTCGTGCCCCTCCCGCCCGAAGACGGCAACGAACCGGAACGCGCCGGCCGCCAGCAGGTACAGGCCGATGAGGACGGCCAGGACGTGCAGGGTCGCCTCCGGCCAGACCAGCACCAGCACCCCCGGCACGAGCGTCGCCGCGGCCGATGCCAGGAGCCAGGTCCAGGACCGGCCGAGCCGCGCGAGTTCCGCCGCGGAGTCGCCGGTGGCAGGGTGGGCCGCCCCGTCGGGCCCGTACGGCTGCCCGGTGCTCGATACCGGTTCACGCGACATGGTCATGGCTCCTCCTCGCGTGATCAGCCGTCGCTCCGAGAGCCGGCGGGGCGGGTGAAGGGGTGTGCACACCCGACCGCTCCAGGGTCACGCCTACCGCTCGGTGACCGGCTCACCCACCACGGGTGAACCATCGGCGCCGCCGTGGCGGTGAGCTGGAAGTCCCCCGGCGCCCGGCTCATCCGGCGCCCGCACCGCGCACCGACCGCTTTCCCCGTCGTCGTCCTGGCGCCGGGCACCGAACCAGGAGGCGGGACCATGACCGTGCCGAGCGTTTTCACCACGTCGCTGTCCCCGGCCGAGCGAGCGACGTACGGCAGGGAGGCGCGTCGGCGGGCGCCGCGTTCGTCCCACGGCTGGTACGAGGCCGCAGCGCAACGGCTCGACCCCGTCGAGGTGGTGGAGCGTCAGTCGGCGGAGCGGGTACCGGAGTTGGTGCCGATCCGCTACGGCCGCATGCTGGAGTCGCCGTTCCGTTTCTACCGCGGCGCGGCCGCGATCATGGCGGCCGACCTGGCGGCCCTGCCCGACACCGGGCTTCAGGTGCAGCTCTGCGGGGACGCCCACCCACTGAACTTCCGGCTGCTCGCCTCGCCGGAACGGCGGCTGGTCTTCGACATCAACGACTTCGACGAGACCCTGCCCGGGCCGTTCGAGTGGGACGTCAAACGGCTGGCGGCAGGTTTCGTGACGGCGGCCCGGGCGAACGGCTTCTCACGCAAGGAGCAGAACAGCACCGTGCGGGTCTGTGTGCGGGCCTACCGGGAGCGGATGCGCGAGTTCGCCGGCATGCGCACCCTGGACATCTGGTACGCACAGGACGCCGCTGACCGGCTGCACGAGCTGCTGGCCTCGGCGATGGACAAGGAAACGGCGCGCCGTACGGCTCGTGCCGCGCGGCGGGCCCGCACGCGTACCCATCTGCGGGCCTTCGACAAACTGACCGAGATCACGGACCAGGGCCGACGTATCACCCCCGATCCGCCCCTGATCACCCCACTCGACCAGCTGATGGACGATCCTTCCGAAGAAGGGCGCGAGAAGGAGCTCCGCGGCCTCGTCGACCAGTACGCGCGGACCCTGCCGTCCGAACGCCGCCACCTGCTGCGCCGCTACCGTCTGGTGGACATGGCCCGCAAGGTGGTGGGCGTGGGCAGCGTCGGCACGCGCTGCTGGATTCTGCTCCTGCTGGGCAGGGACGACGACGATCCGCTGCTGCTTCAGGCCAAGGAAGCCGGGGAGTCGGTGCTGTCCGCCCACACGGGCGGTGACCGTTACGACAACCAGGGGCGCCGGGTGGTGACCGGACAGCGTCTGATGCAGACGACCAGTGACATCTTCCTGGGCTGGACGAGCGTCGTGGGCTTCGACGGTCAGGACCGGGACTTCTACGTGCGCCAGCTGTGGGACTGGAAGGGCATCGCCCAGCCGGAGACCATGCAGCCGAGCCTGCTCGACCTCTTCGGCCGGCTCTGCGGGGCGTCCCTGGCGCGCGCACACGCCCGCTCCGGCGACCCCGTCGCCCTCGCCGCCTACCTGGGGGCGGGCGACGGTTTCGACCGTGCGCTCACCGAGTTCGCCCAGGCGTACGCCGACCAGAACGAGCGGGACTTCGCGGCGCTGGAAGCCGCGCGCCGCTCCGGTCGGATCAGGGCGGAGCGGCTCTGAGCGGACTCCGCCGCTCACCATGGGCCCGTCACTCCGGTAGCTGGCGCATTTCCAGGACGCGCAGGCCCAGCGACTGGCACCTCGCCAACAGGCCGTACAGGTGCGCCTCGTCCACGACGGGGCCGTACAGGACTGTCTGCCCGGCCATCACCACGTGGCCGAGTTCCGGAAAGGCCTTGGCCAGCGTTTCCGACAGGTGTCCTTCGACTCGGATCTCGTAGCGCACGAGCTCTTCTCCCACGGAGTGCGAGGGACGGGTGGACGGTGCCCTTGCCTGCGATCGTCTCGCCCCCGTGTCGGCTCGGGCCTCACCCGGTACAGGTGACCGACCGGGCGCCGGCCGGACGGCGGCCATCAGTGCGTCAAGACGATCTTGAAGAGGATGATCAGCAGGCCGAGCACCAGATTGACCGACGCGGTGGCCGCCATCAGCCGGGGCGAGGCACCGGCGTGCCGGGCAGCGGCCACGGACCAGCCCACCTGGCCGGCCACGGCGACGGCCAGGGCCAGCCAGACGGCGCCGCGCACGTCCATGCCCAGGAGCGGGCTGACGGCCACGGCCGCGGCCGGCGGGACGGCGGCCTGGACGATCGGCCACTCGTCACGGCATACGTGTGCCACGACCCGGCGGTTCAGGGGCTGCTGCGCGAGGCGGGCGCCGAACAACTGGGCGTGCACGTGCGCGATCCAGAACACCACGCCGGTGAGCAACAGCAGCAGCACCAGCTCGGTGCGGGGGAACGAGCCGAGGGAACCGGCGCCGATCACCACGGAGGCCGCGAGCATGGATCCGTAGACGCCGCCGGTGTAATCCTCTCCCGCTCCCCGGGACGTGCTCGGGGCGGTCTTGATCCTGGACACGGGCGGCTCCCTCCGGACTCAGTGCGTCGAACCCGTCGCTTCGGCCGGAACGTCGTCGTCCTGCCGCCGCGGCCTGCTCTCCCGGGCGGTCGGCAGGTGCGGGGTGACCAGGAAACTGGCGAGAGCGATACCGCCCGTGGCCAGGATGGCCGCCTTCAGACCGTCCAGTTGCGCGGCGGCGTAGGAGTCCGCGACGGCTTCCGCCTCGGACGCCGGCAGTCCGGCGCGCTCGGCGGCCGTGCGCACCTGGTCGGTGGGGACGAAGCTGATCCCGGCCTCCAGGGAGACACCGACCTGGTCACGCGTCGCTTCGGACAGCTGAGGATGGTTTTCCACCTCTGCCGTGAAGGCGTGTGCCAGCGCACCGATGAGGATCGACCCGATGAGTGCGGTGCCCAGCGCGGAGCCCAGATTCTGTGCCGTGAACTGCAACCCTCCGGCCTCGCTGCGTTCCTCCTCGCCGACGCTGGACTGCACGACATTGCCCAGCTGCGAGGCGAGCAGGCCGATGCCCACGCCCAGCAGGGCCATGGCTCCGGCGAACTGGGCGTCGTCGATGGCCGGCTCGATGGTGGCCAGCAGCCACACGATGGAAGCCGCGAGGATCAGCAGGGCCAGCCGAACGACCCGGCGCGGCCCCAGGATCCTGCCCAGCGACGACGCCGACAGGGAGGTCACGAACATGGTCACGGACACCGGAAGCAGACGCAGCCCCGTCTCGAAGGCGTCGAACCCCTGAACCACCTGCAGGTACAGCGGGATGGTGAAGAACAGCCCCAGCAGGATGAGGTTCTGGCTCAGCAGCGTCAGCAGCCCGGACCGCAGCACCGGTCTGCCCAGCAGCGACAGGTGGACGAGAGGGTCGGCGCCGGCGTCGTCGCGTCGACCCTCCCAGTGCCGGAAGACGGCCAGGACGGCCACCCCGGCCGCCACGACGAAGAGCGTGGGGGCGAAACCGAGGACGGTGAAGGGAGCGTTGCGGGGCTGCACCCACCCCCAGGAGCTGCTCTGCAGTACCCCGAGCACGCAGAGCCCCAGCCCGGCCGCGGAGAGCACCGCGCCGACCCAGTCCAGCCGGGGAGGCGGACCGGTCGGGGCGGGCGTCGCGATCACCCGCCGGCACAGCAGGACGGCCACGACGATCACGACCTCGCCGGCGAAGACCAGCCGCCAGGTCAGATACGTCGTCACCCAGCCGCCCAGCAACGGGCCGACCGCGATGCCGGCGCCGGCGAGCCCGCCGATGACCGCGTAGGCCACCGCCCGGTCCTTCCCGCGGTACGACTCCGCCACGAGGGCGGCCATGGCCGGCAGCACCATGGCCGCACCGAGTCCCTCGATGACGGACCAGCCGAGGGTCAGGACCCACAGCGTGGGTGCCACGGCGGTCAGCGCCGAGCCGACCGCGTAGACGACCAGTCCCACGAGGAACATCCGGCGACGTCCCAGGATGTCCCCGAACCTGCCACCGATGATCATGAACGCGGCCATGACCAGCGCGTACAGGGTGATGACCGCCTGGATGGCGGTCACCTCCGTGTCGAAGTCCTCGACCAGCTGGCTGACGGACACGTTCATGACGGAGGTGTCCAGGACCATCAGGAACTGGGCCGTTCCGAGGACGATCAGCGCCTGCCAGTGCTTCATGCCCGCCATGGTCGGAGCTCCTTCCGGCGGCACGTCCCGGCCGCCGTGGCGCCCGGTGTCTGCCCACCGTGGCCGCGGCCGACCCGCGGGGACCTCCCCCACCGCGGGTGAGTCTCAGCGGGGCCGTCACCGTCCGTACACGGCTCGCACCCGAGGATGCAGCAGCCCGGAGCGCAGAGGACGCTGGGAGGACGTCCCGGTGCGCGAGGGAAACGTAGGTGATCTCCATGGCACACGGTGCCGCCGGCCGACTGCCGGAAGAGACGGCGGTCTCGATGCTGGACGCGTTGTTCGACCAGGCACCGATCGGGCTGCATCTGCTGGACGCCGAACTGCGGGTGGTACGGGTCAACACCGCGACGCCCGCCATGCGGGGGATGGCCGGGGACGCGCCGGCGGGGCGCCCGGCCCGCGAGGTCTACGACATGGTCGACGCCGATGTCGAGCCCCTGCTGCGCAAGGTCCTGGACACGGGCGTGCCGCTGGTGCGGCACATCGTGCCCGCCCGCGTCGACGGGGTGCCGCAGCACTACGAGGTGACCGCACTGCGCCTGCGGAACCCGCACGGCAAGGTGCTCGGTGTGGCGGTCGCCGTGGTCGACGTCACCGACAGCGAGCGGACCCGGGCACGGGCCCGGGTGCTGGACGCCGTACGCGTGCGCGTGGGCCGTACGCTCGATCCCACCGCGACCGGCGAGGAGCTCGTGGCCGCGGTGGTCCCCGAGTTCGCCGATGTCGCCATCGTGGAGGTGGTGGACGCGGTGATCCGTGGCGACGACCCGCCGCTGGCTCCCCTGCCGCCGGGCACACCGCTGATGCGCACCGCGTTCCGCAGCAACCGCACGCCCTCGCCCCAGGCCCACCCGGTGGGGGACGTGTGCGGTCTGCCGGCCCCCACGCCCTTCACCCAGGCCCTGGCAGACCTGCGCCCGCGTGCCGTCGAGCTGGACGGCACCGCCCCCTGGCTGTCCGTCGACCCCGCGCGTGCGGAGGCCATCCGCTCGTCGAAGGCCCACTCCCTGCTCGTGGTCCCGCTGGCGCTGCGCGACGCGGCGCTCGGCGTGATCAGCCTGTACCGCGCCGGACCGTCGCCGGCCTTCGACGCGGGCGACCTGGAACTCGCCGTCGAGCTGGCCGCGCACACGGCCCTGTGCATCGACAACGCGCGCCGCTACACCCGGGAGCACACCGTCGCGGCCACGGTGCAGCGGCAGTTGCTGCCCCGCCGCCCGGAGACCCAGTCGTCGCTGGAGGCCGCCTATCTCACCCTGACGGGCGTTGACCCCGGTGCCTGGTACGACACGATCGCCCTCTCCAGCGCCCGCACCGCCCTCGTCGTCGGCAGCGTGTCGGGCCGCGCCCTGAACGCGGCCGCGGCCATGGGGCAGCTGCGCACCGCCGTGCGTTCGCTGGCGGCGTTCGACCTGCCCCCGGATGAGCTGATGGCCCGTCTGCACGCGACCGCCGGTCACCTGGCCGCGGAACGAGCCGGTCTCCCCCTCGGCGATCCGGTGCGCCGCGAGGCGCTGACCGCCGACTGCGTGTACGCGGTCCACGACCCCCTGTCCAGCACCTGCACGCTGGCCGCGGCCGGTGCTCTCACCCCGCTGGTCGTGCGCCCCGATGCCACCGTGGTGCTTCCCACCGCCCCGGCGGGGCCGCGCCTGGGCACGGCACCGGACGCGCCCTTCGCGGCCACGGAGATCGACGTACCGGACGGCAGCGTGCTGGTCTTCACCAGCGATCCGCTCCTCACGTCGTACCTGTCGGAGGTCTCCGGACCGTTGCCCTCGGCGCCCCACTTCCGGGACCGCCCGCTCCAGGACCTGTGCGACGCACTGGTGTACGCGCTCGCGGCGGGCCCGGGGATCGGCGCCGCGGCGGTGATCGTCGCGCGCACCCGGGCCTTTCCCCCCGACCGGCGCGCCTCGTGGCCACTCGACTCGAGCCCCGCGGCCGTCGCCGTCGCCCGTCGCCGTACCCGTGAACAGCTCGCCGCCTGGGGCCTGGACGGCGAGACCGCGGACGACACCCAGCTCATCGTCAGCGAACTCGTCACCAACGCCGTCCGCTACGGCACTGCGCCCATCGGGCTCCGCCTGATCCACGACCGGACCTTGACGTGCGAGGTCCGGGACGCCGGCTCGGCCTCTCCGCACCTGCGGCACGCGGGCGTCGTGGAGGAGGGCGGACGCGGCCTGTTCATCACCGCCCAGCTCGCCCAGGCGTGGGGCACCCGGTACACGGCGTCGGGCAAGACGATCTGGACCGAGCAGACGCTGCCGCCCGTCGGCTGAACGGCAGCTCGCCGTGCCGGGCGGGGGGTGCCGGCGGAGGGATCACAGCAGCCGGAGGTCGCGGGCGCGGCGCACCGCGTCGCCGCGCCGGTTCACCGCGAGCTTCCGGTAGACGCTCTTGAGGTGCGTCTTGACCGTGTTCGCCGAGAGGTAGAGGTCGGCGGCGATCTCCTCCGTCGACATCATCCGGGACAGCCGCTCCAGTACGTCCCGCTCGCGTCCGCTCAGTTCCACCGGCACGAGCGGTGCGGGCGCGGACTCCGGCCGCGACCGCTCGCCATGTGCCGGCGGGCCCGGCGCCAGCCAGCCCGCCGCCAGTTCGTGCAGGTCGGCCGTGGCCAGGAAGGGCCGGATCCAGGCTCCGGCGTCGAGGAACGGACGCCGCAGCCGCTCACGGCGGGCGTCCAGGAGCGCCCGCGCGACGAGTCGGTGAGCGGCGGCGGAGTCTCCCGCCCCCGCAGCGGCCTGAGCCCTGACCAGAGCCGCCCGCACGGTCACCGCCGGACCCGTCCCGCCCTGGGTGCGGACGCTGTCGAGCAGGTCGATGGCCGCCTCGGGGCGTCCTGCGGCGAGCTGGATAGCCGCGGCCTCCACGGCACATGCCGGCTGGTCGCCGCTGACGCTCCGGAGCGCCTCGGCGGCCTCGTCCGGCCGTCCTTCGGCCAGGTGGGCGGCGGAGGTGACAAGCGCTTCATGGCTTGCCGCCCACGGAGAGGTCACCGTGCCGGAGACGGCCGCGTCCGACGCCTCGACGGCATCTCGTGCCCTGCCCCTGACCAGCAGGAGACGGGCTGTGGCGAGGGCACGTCCCGCCATCGGCACCGGATCACACGTTCCGGCCGGCAGCTGGGCCGTCTCGTCGAGGAGGGCCTGGGCCCGGTCCAGTTCATGGCGGTCGACGGCCACGGCCGCCAGCACCAGCCGTCCGATGCCGGAGCCGGACGACTGAGGCAGACCGTCCCGCTCGGCCTCGGACACCGCTGCCAGGGCCTTGCGCTCCGCCCGGCCCAGCCAGCCGTTCAGGTAGTCCAGCAAGGCCAGGTGCGCCCTCGACTCCTGCCGGGGCATCGCGGTCAGGGCTCCGTCGGGAGCTCCGGCCACCGCGCTCAGGGCAGTACGCGCATCCTCGAAACGTCCGGCCCACAGACGCACCGATCCCAGATGGGTCAGCAGCAGGGCGGTGAGTTCGGGATGCCTGTCCAGGAGGTGCTGCGGGACTTCCCGGCGCAGTGCGTCGGCGGCTTCGGCGGCCTTCTCGGCCTGCGGGGGGCAGCCGGCCAGGCGGGCGGCCAGTGTCTCCAGCAGCGCGCAGCTCAGCTGGGCGGCCGCCCGGCCGGGCGCGAGGTCCGCCAGCTGTTCCTCGGCGTGGCGCAGGCTGGCCAGGCCGTGGTCGAGGTCGTAGCGGGCCAGTTCGCGAGCGGCCCGCACGAGGTTCGTCTCGGGGCTCGTGGCCCCGGGCGCCATGGGAGCGAACAGCTGGGCCAGGTCGTCCGAGGGCACTCCTGTGAAGAGCCGGCCGATCGAGAGGTCGTCGATGAGGGCGCCTGCCGCGACGTCCCAGTCGCCCGCGGCGGCGCCGTGCGCGACCGTCTCGGGCAGGAATCCGGCACCGCGCAGCCACCGCGCGGCCCGCCGGTGCAGTTCCGGCTCCAGCCCGGGCAGCCGCATGCGCAGATGCGCCCGGAGTATCTCCCCGAACAGCGGGTGGAGCCGGTACCAGGAGCGCCCGAGGTGTTCGACGAAGGCGTTCGCGCGGTGCAGCCCGACGAGAAGGGGCTCGGCATCGGTCCGGCCGGTCAGTGCGTTGGCCAGCTCGGGACAGAAGCGCTCCAGGACGCTGACGCGCAGCAAGAGGTCCTGTGTCTCCTCCGTCTGGCCCTTGAGGACCTCGGCCAGCAGGAAGTCCGCGATCGTACTGCGCTCCGCCTCGAACTCCTTCAGATACAGCTCCGGATCGGCGTTCTCCCGGGCGGCCAGCGCGGACAGGCGCAAGCCGACCGCCCACCCGCGGGTGCGCTCCACCAGGGCGCGCACGGCGGGGACCGGAAGGCTCAGACCGTGCAGCTCCAGCAGGGCGACGGCTTCCTCGGGGGTGAAGGCCAGCTCGGCGGCGCGGATCTCCGTCAGTTCACCGGCCGCCCGGTAGCGGTGCAGCGGCAGCAGCGGTTCGGTGCGGGTGACGAGGACGAGGTGCAGCCACCGCCCCGCGTGGTGCAGGACGAACTCCAACTGCTCGGCGATCTCGGGTGCGGTCACCCGGTCGCAGTCGTCGAGCACGACGACCACGGGCCGGTCACGGTCGTTCAGTTCGGCGGCGAGCGTCGCCAGCAGCCTGCCGTCCACCCGGGGCGGGTCCGCCGGAATTCCGGCCGGGTCGGCGGCCAGTGCACCGGCGGCATGCAGTGCCTGAACGACGTAGGCCCAGAACACCTCGGGGTGCCGGTCCCCCGCCTCCACGCTGAGCCAGGCGACCGGATGCCGAAGACCGGCCGCCCAGTCGGCGGCCAGCAGGGTCTTGCCGGCCCCGGCCGCGCCGTTGAGCAGGGTCAGCGGTGTCCGCAGGGCCTGGTCGAGATGGTCGACGAGCCGCTGCCGCCGCAGAAAGGTGGCGGGCCGCGCGGGGAGGGCGAACCGGGTGCGCAGAAACGGATCCCCGAGGGGGTCGGTGCGGGGAACGATCGGAACCCCCGGCCCCTGATCACCCCGGTAACTCTCGGCCACGCCGCTCACCACCTTCGCCCCGGTCCCTCAGGGGCAGATGCGGGCTTTTCAGCCTCGCGCCGTGTCCAGTCCGATCCGGAAGGCGTGGAGCTCGTCATGGTCCGGCTCGATGACGCCGTAGCTGTCCTCCGGTACCTCGTTCCACGCGCCGGGGAGGTCACCCAGCGGTTCGGACACGACCATGCGGGTGTCGTCCGAGACGTTCCGAAGGAACTCGGCGTCCGGGTGGAGGGCGCGCAGGGTGTCCACCCTGGTGCTGAAGAACAGCGACCGCGAGCGGCCTTCGCTGGAGTGGCGGAACGCCCAGACGCGCTCGCCGTCGGCCACCGCGACGGTCATCTGGAGCGGGTGCCGCACACCGTGCTTGTGTCCCGTTCTTTCGACGAAGGCCGCCATGCGCGCGACGGCGCCGGGCGGGTCGTCCGTCAGACCGAAGGTCAGGGCCAGGAAGAACATGAGTTCGGAGTCAGTGGACCCCTCGATGTCGGCGTACAGCGCCGGATCGACCGCCAAGGCCAGGTCGCGCCGCAGGAGGCGGAAGTCGTTGATCATTCCGTTGTGCATCCACAGCCAGCGGCCGTTACGGAAGGGGTGGCAGTTGGACTGCTGCACGGCCGTCCCGGTCGCCGCCCTGATGTGGGCGAAGAAGAGGCCCGAACGAACGTGGTGGGCGACCTCGCGCAGATTCCGGTTGTTCCAGGCCGGGTCCACGTCCCGCACGACCGCCGGAGTGGCCGGCGCGGCGTCGGCGTACCAGCCGATACCGAAACCGTCGCCGTTGGTCGTCTCGACGCCCATACGGGAGTGCAGGCTCTGGTCGATCAACGAGTGCGACGGCTCGAAGAGCACCCGGCTGAGGAGGACCGGGGTGCCCGAGTAGGCGATCCAGCGGCACATTCTGGGTCCCTCCGCTGCGAGGCTCGACACCATCCGCAGAGGCTGACGCGAGGGCCGTTCAGTCGTCCCTGCGAGAACCACCAGTATCTCTTGCCCCGGCCTCTCGGGCACGTCGAGCCCGGACCCGGCCGCCCCGACGTCGACGTCAGCGTCTGCGGCCGCCACGGGACCAGCCGCTGCCGATACCCGCGAGATGCAGGGCGAGGGCGGTCAGCCCGAGGAGCATCACGTTGGTCGAGCTGAAGGTGTCGTTGGTCGAGATGTCCGCCGCATTGATCAGGAACGCGATGAAGAAAAGGACTGCGGAGATGATGGCCAACATGGCGGTGCCTCCTTCGAGTTGGGGCTCTTCGCCCGTGTGCCGTCCGAATGCCCCTCAGCCGCCGGAACACACAGCCGGCCGCCGATGAGTTGCGCGGCCGTCACCGCGCCGCCGCCACCCGCGAGGCGCAGTCTGTGAGTGGGGCGTGATCGTGGGTAGACGGCCTCCGACAGGCCCGTTCGAGTACGGGAGGAATCGTGGACTGGGCCCGGTTCGCCGAACAGATGGCGACGATGGCACGCAACCTGCTGGCGCAGGAGTCCCTGACCGGGACCCTGCAGCGGATCACCGCGTCGGCGACCGAGCTGGTCACGGGCTGCGACGCGTCCGGAATCCTGGTGCTGCACGGCAAGCGGCAGGGCAGCTTCGCAGCCACCGAACAACTGGTCACCGCCAGCGACGCGCTGCAACGGGACCTGGGCGAGGGCCCCTGCTTCGACGCCGCTCCAGCGCTGGCCGTCCTTCGCCCCGAAAGCCAACGAACTGGGGGTGGGCAGCATGATGGGCATCCTGCTGTTCACCGACGACGACGACTTCGGCGCACTGAACTTCTACTCCCGCCGGCCCGGCGCGTTCACGGGGGACAGTGAACTGGCCGCCTGGCTGCTGGCCTCGCACGCCGCCGTCGCCTTCTCCAGCGCTCGCACCCACGCGGAGATGGAAGAGGCTGTCGCGACGCGGCATGTGATCGGTGAAGCCATGGGCATCCTCATGGCCACCCACCACCTCACCGAAGAACAGGCCTTCGACGCCCTGCGCCGCTACTCCCAGGAGACCAACACCAAACTCCGCGAGGTCGCCCGCCACGTCTGCGAACGAGGCAGCCTCAGCTGAACCGCACCTCGCCCCACCCGCGGCTCCCCCGGCTGCTGGTCCGAACCGAAGGAGCCCTGAGCCGGACCGGCGCCTCTGGGAAGCGACAGGCCCGGCCCCCCGCTCCAGGTCCCCCGTCTCCGCCGCCCGACACGCCCTACGCACCAGCCCACTCGGAACTTCGCCGGCAGAGCAGCCCCGGCGCTACGGAGCCGGCGCCGAGAGCGACGCGTGTCAGGTGGGTCAGAAGTCGTCCGCGCCGTTGCGGAGCTCGGGGGTCCAGTAGCCGACCAGGGCCTGGGCGGGGTCGGCGGCGATCCCGCCCGATCCGGGCGCGGAGACGGCGATGACCGTCGGGTCCCCCTCCAGCGTGACCGAGAACGCCGACACGGGTTCGTTGTCCTCGTCAGTGCCGCCGTCCGAGACCTTGAGCAGGGCGTAGGCCGGGGCTCCCGCGGCCAGGACGACCGGGGCGGCGGGCTTGCTCTTGGCGACGGCCGACACGTCCTGCTTGTGGCTTTCCAGGAGCTGGACGTGCGGGAAGCCCGCCAGACGGCAGGAGTGCCCCGAGGTGTTCTTGGCGGTGAGCACGAGGTGGGTGTAGGGCGGGCCGTCCTGCTTGGCCGCGGTGATGGTGACGTCGGCGGCGGCGCATACCGGGGTGGAGGTGCTCGCCTGCCGGCCGGACGAGTCGTCGGGCGTGCCGGCGTCCGCCGGACCCGAAGACGTGCCCGCCCCCGTCGAACCGGCCGAGGACGTGACGGTCGCCGCGGCGGACGCGCCGTCCGACACCGTCGCGGTGGCCGAAGCGGGCGACGTGGCCGCCGCGTTGTCGTCCTCGCCGCTCTGGCAGGCGGTGAGGGAAAGGGCGAGTGCCGTACCGGCGACGGCCAGCATCGTGGAACGGGTGAAGCGAGCGGTCATGATGGGTTCCCCCGGTGAAGTGGTGCACAGCCGTCGGCCTGTTCCCGGCGGCCGGGATGATCTGGTGGGCATGACGCGCGCGAGCAGGGCCTGCGGCACCTTGCGCGTCGGACCTCAGTCGATCACCGCGAAACCCTCGCCACCAGGCAGTTCACCCGGCAGAAGTACCGTCCGTCATACTTCTGCCGGAGGCTCGCACAAGGGGAGCCGGACGATCGGGGATCTCAACGGTGCGCGGTGCCACACCGGCCGGCGGCGAGTTCAGGCAGCGACTGCGGCACTTCCGGACCCGCGCCGGGCTCAGCCAGGAGGCACTCTCCGAGGCAGCCGGAATCAGCGTCAGAGCCCTGGCCGACATGGAACGCGGACGCACCCTCGGCCCGCAGCGCCGCACGGTCCAGGCACTCGCCCAAGCCCTGGAGCTGAGCGCCGACGACGCGGCGGGTCTGGAGGAGTCCGCCTCGCTGGGCCGTCCACGTCCACGTCCCCGCGCCGTCGCGGACCCGGCCGGGCCCCACACCCTGGCCCTGCCGCGCGACATCCGGGACTTCACCGCGCGAGGCCCGGCACTTGCCCAACTGCTGGAGCTGGCAGCAGAGCTCACAGACGAGGGACCCGGTGATGTCGAGCCGGCGGCCTCCGCGGTTTCCGTGATCACCGGTCAACCCGGGCTCGGGAAAACGGCGTTCGCCGTCCACGCCGCGTATCGCCTCGTCCCGCACTTCCCCGACGGACAGTTCGCTCTGGACCTGCGCGGCATGGACGCCGAGCCGACACCGCCCAGGGACGCGCTGGCCCGGCTCCTCGGCGCGCTGGGCATCGCCGACGCCGCGCTGCCGAGCGGCCTCGACGAGCGTGCCGCCCTGTGGCGTTCACTGCTCATCGACCGCCGGGTGCTCCTGCTCCTCGACAACGCCGTCGACGAGGAGCAGGTCCTTCCCCTGCTGCCCGGTACCGGCCCGTCGCTGACGCTGGTCACCAGCCGTCACTCCTTGGCGGGTCTGGGGTCCGTCCACCGCACCGACCTGGCACTGCTGCGCCGGGAGGAGGCGGTGGAGCTCCTCACCCGCATCCTCGGACCACAACGCGTCCAGGCCGAGGCCCAGGCGGCCCGCGACCTCGCCGACCTGTGCGGACACCTGCCCTTGGCGGTCCGCATCGCCGGTCAACGCCTCCTCAGCCGCCCGCACGAGCGCCTCACCAAACTCGCCACCCGCCTGGCCGCCGAAGGGCGCCGCCTCGACGGCCTCCAGGCCGGAAGCCTGCGAGTGCGTGCCGCCTTCGCCCTCTCCTACCGTCAACTCCCGCCCGACACCCGGACGTTCCTCCGCCGCGCCGCACTGGCCGCAGGACCCGACTTCGGTCCCGAGACCGGCGCCCTGCTGGCCGGGCTCTCCTACGACCAGGCCGGGGCCTGCGCCGAGGAACTCACCGACGCCGGACTGCTCCAGAGCGACGCCGTCGCCGAGCGCTACAGCTTCCACGATCTGCTCAGGCTCTACGCCCTCGAACAGACCGAGACGGAGGACGGCCCCGACGTCCGCGAGGCCGCCCTGGACCGTACGGCGCGCTGGATGCTCAGCCGCGCCACCGCCGCCGCGCTGCACTACGAGGTCCACCGGGACCGGTCCGTGCCCGCCGGTGACCCCGATCCCGACACGGCACCGGTCGGCAAGAGCGAGGCGCGAGCCTGGCTGGAGGCTGAGCGGGCGCAGTGGCTCGCCGCACTGCACCGGGCACACCGGTCCGGCTGGCACCGGGAGGTGCTGGACACGGCCGAGGCCATGCACTGGTTCTCCGACATGACCCAGCACTGGGAGCAGTGGGTGGAGGTCTTCACCTGTGCCAGCGATTCCGCCCGCGCACTGGACGACCGCAGGCAGGAGGCGGTCCACCTCAACTACCTCGCCTGGGCCCACAACCTCTGCGCCCACGACCCCGAAGCCGCCCTGACCGCGGCCGACGCCGCGCTGGAGGCCGCCCGTGACTGCGGGGACGGCCTCCAGGAGGGCTGGGCGCTCGGCTACGGCGCGGGCGCGCTGCACCGGCAGGGCCGACCCGAGGACGCGCACGACCGGCTGCGGGAGTCGGCCCGCTGCCTCGCCGCACTCGACTCCCCCGAGGCCCGACTCGCCGAACTGACCATCCTCAACACCCTGGGCAACCTGCTGCGCCACATCGGCCGAGCCGCCGAGGCACTGGAGATCCACCGCCGCAGCGAGCAGATCTGCCGGACGGGGATTCCCGGCCGTACGGCCGAGTTGGTCGCGCTGTATCACGCGGTCGCCCGGCAGCAGATCGGCAACGACCTCGTGGCCCTCAAGCGCTGGCACGAGGCTGAACCCTCACTGCGGCAGGCACTCGCCGACTTCGAGGCGGCACACATGCCCATCTGGGCCGAACAGGCCCGGCTGGACCTGGGGCGCGCGCTCAGCGGCAGCGGGCACCCCGAGGCCCGGCAGACGCTTCTCACCGCGCGGGACGCTCTGGCAGCGCTGAAGAGCCCCCTCCAAAGCGAGGCCACGGCTGCTCTAGCCGCACTGAGCCAGCCCGCCGACGCGCACGCACGCAGAATCGACGAGGCTCAGTGCTCGCAGAGGGAGAACTCGCGTTCGTAGAGCTGCTCGTTGTGCTCGTCGACGAAGAACTTGCGTTCCCGCATGAGCTCGTCGCGGTACTCCTTGGCCTGTTCCAGAGTCATGGTCGAGGAGTCGGACCACGGCTGCTGCGGTGGCACATCAGATGTCGACACGATCTTCTGTGACGGGTCGACCAGGAAGAACACAAGGATCTTGCGGTATCCCGGGCGGGTCGGATCCGCGAGGCGGAACGAACCGACGCGGTGTTGCAGGATGTTGGGGAAGGCAAGGCAGCGGCCCGCGGGGGTCGACGCCGATCCCAGCACCTGGTTCAGCTCGCCCTCGTTCTCCAGGCCGTAGACCTCTCGCACACCGTTGTCGTCGCTCTGTTCGTAGTCCGGTTCGGTCAGGGCCGCACGGAAACTCAGGTGGCTCTCGGTGATGTTCTCGCTGTCCCAGTAGTAGATGCCGGTCGAGACGATCCGCTCGTTCAGCATCCCCTCGACATGCCAGGAACCACCCGGGTATTCGGGTTTGTCGGGGGTGAGATGGATGGCGGCAACCTTGACGATGACCTGAAGGGAGCGGCCGCGCAGGTCGATGCGGGCGGACTCGTCGGGCGACTCGGGCGGGGTGAAGGCAGGCGCGTCCGGGATGACCGGACGACGGTTCTCCCACCAGTCGTCCTGGGCTTCCCTCCACGTCTGGACGGCTTCGGCGTACGCCACATCGTCACTGTAGGAGGACTTCTCCGGGTACTCCGGCTCCGCGTCGTACCACCCGTACGGATCGGCCTCGATCCGCAGAGGGCGCGGATGACGCAGGTCGGTCAGCACGTTCTCCAGAAGGGGGCGGAAGCGAGCGAACAAGTCGGGCAGGACAGCGGCCAGTTCGCGATGTGTCTCGGGATGGACGTTGTTGACGTAGGACCGGAAGGCGACAGCGCCGTCCTCGCTGACGTCCACGTCCGTCGGCAGCCACTGGAACTTCTCCGAGAACTCGTACTTCGAGTACTGGTTCGTCGGATTGTGCCAAGCCCGCTCGAGTTCCCCGCTCGCCTCTCTCACCAGACAGAACAGTGAGGGGTGGACCAGATCCAGGACAAGGCCGTCGGATCCGGGATGCCAGTCCTGTTCCGCGTCGGGAACGTCTTCCAGGGCGCGCACCGCCTCGCGCAGGCGCACTCTGAGCTCGTCGTCGACGAGGGTGTCCGAGTGCCACACTCCGTCGACGGCGGACACCTCGGCGCCGGTCGACGCGTCGCGCAGCGCGGCGTAGTACCGCAGTTCGGCCAGCACGTAACGGACCTGTGCCTCGGTGAGGCCCTGGGCGAGCGCCTCCTGCGTCCATCTGGCGACGATGCCACCGTCGTTCATCTTCTCGAACCACCGCGGCTTCGCCCGGATCTGTGCACTGCACTCCATCATCTGGAGTTCCCGCAGGGTTCGGGGCGCCGCGAACCCTATGGAACGGGCGGAGTGAAAGGGCAGCGGAAAAGCGGACAGGTCAGTCAACTCTCTTGATCTTCCCGGTAGGTGAGTGGTGGCCGGAAGAATACGTGAGGGGACTGACACAACGACCCCGGCGCTCAGCCCTCGACGCCGGTGGAGGTGTGGGCGGAACCGACGGGCTTGGACTCGGGGGATCCGCGTTGGCGCAGGTAGACCGAGAGGATGGCCATCGAGGCGACGGCCAGGAGTTCGGACTGCCAGTTCTGCAGGGTGCGGTTCCAGAAGTCGGCGGAGCCCAGGTACTGCGGCCAGGAGACGGGTGCCTGGAGCTGGCGCAGGTGTTCCTCGTTGTAGGCGGCTACGCCGGCGATGGACTGGGCCAGCCATGACCACGTGAAGATGACGGCCATGACGATGCCCAGGGAACGTGAGTAGAGGGTCTGCCGCCATCCCTTGTCGGCCGCCCAGCGGGGTGAGGACGGGTCCGCGTGGTCGCCGACCTTCTGCTCCCGGTCGCTCTCCACGCCGGCCTTGCCGAGTTCCTTGGATTCCGGTGATCCGTGCTGGAGCAACCAGACGGTGCCGAAGACGTAGAGGAAGAACTGGAGGTATTCCGACTGCCAGTTCTCGGTGACATCGACGGCGAAGTCGGAGGTCGCGAGGTACGGGAGGAAGCCGAGCGGATGCAACCCGTCGGTGACGAGCTGGTTGTTGAAGTCGGCATGGCCGGAGATCGCCTGCCCGATGAGCGTGAGCAGGAAGCCGGTGCCGAAGGCGAGGGTCAGGCCGTTGTGCTTGCCGAATCGCGTGAGACGGTTCACCGGTGCATCAGCCCCACCGCGGTGAAGTAGCTCAGGCCGACGCCGACCGTCAGCAGGACCAACGTGAACAGGGTGCGCATGGTCTGCTCAGCCTCCTTTGACCTGGCACTGGTACGGCTGCTGAGAACGTGGCTCGCAGCCTGCCGCGGTGATCAGCCAGCCGGTCGGGAAGGACGACAGGAACAGGGTGTCGGTGGTGAGGACCACCTGGGCCTGCTGCCCGTAGACCTCGCTCCCGCGCAGGGCTCCCGCGTGCGGCAACTTCTCTTCGGCGAGGGCCTTGGCGCAGGGGGCTTTCGCGGACTCCGTCAGTTCCTGCCGGGTCTGCGGAGCGAGTGCCGCGCAGGCGCGTGGCCAGTCGGCCTGCCGGACACTCCGCTCGAAGCGCAGAGCCGCCCGGGAGGCCGCTGACTCCCGCTCGCCGAGCGTGGCACAACCGGTCAGACACACGGCGCAGGCAAGCACCATCAGGCCCGTACGTCTCCAGGGCGGCACGAAGACCTCCACGCATACGTCGGAAATGTCTCGGCCATGGTCGTGCAGCGGCGCAGGCGGGGGCGGTAGCCGCGCCGTGCCCCGGTGCGGACGCAGAGCGTTCGGATCAGACGCCCCGGCCGCCCGGTCTCAGGTGGACCAGGTCACCGTGGTGCCGTCCATGATGACCACCTTCCCGTCCGCCCGGAGAATCAGCTTCGCGCCCGGATGACCCCAGACGTCGGCGCCCCAGATGGGCCGGTCGTCACCGTTGTGGATGACCAGGTTGCCATCCGTCTGGAAACGGGCCGTGTGGTTGGCGCCGAAGGTCATGGACGCCCAGGTGGCCTTTCCCTTCTCGTTGTAGACGACGAGATTGCCGTCCGACTGCATGACCATCTTGATCCGGTTGGTGCTCCAGGACTCGCCCGCGGACAGCGTGCTCGGGGCCGAGACCGAGGTACTGGTCCACACCGGTGTCGTGGGCTCGGCCTCCTTCTCCGTGGTTCTCGCGGACCGGGTGGCGCTGGGGGTCGCCTTGGGCTTGGTGTCCGAGGCCGTGCCCACGCCGTCCTTCGACTCCTTGCTCCGCTTGGGGCTCGGCTCGGGCTTCTTGGACGGTTTCTCGCTCGGGGCGGTACTGGGTGTCCGGGTGGCGTAGCCGTCCGGTGCCTGGTTCGTCGCGCCCGCGCCCAGGACGGTGTCGGCATCCTCGTTGCCGACGGAACTCGCCGTCTCCTGCTTGCCGTCGTCGTCCTTGGCGCCTCCCATCAGCAGGAAAGGCACGGCGATGAGCGCGGCGCCGACGATGGCCGCGGCGGCCAGCATCGGCTTCTTGGGCCGTCCGCCGTGGGACTCCCCCGCGTCGGCACCGGGGTGGCCGGTGTCCGTGGCGACCAGCGGAGCGGCCCCCCTCAGCGCGGGTACCTCACCACGGAACTCGCCCTGGGCACCGCCCTCCGCCTCACCGGACTCCGGCTTCTCGGCCGTGGCCGGCTCCTCCCGCGGTTCGCGCGTGAGGGAGGTGCCCGACAGCGTTGTCGCCTCCTCGGCGGCGTCCTCTCCCCCGGTCGCCGGACGGGTGGGGGCGGCCGCGGCGCCCTCGTGCTCCGCTGGTTCGCCCGTCGCCGCCTCCGGAACCGGCACCGTCCTGCCCGGGGTCAACGCCCCTTCGGGCGGCTCCGGGGAAGCGGACAGGGTGACCGCGACCCGGACCTGCGGCGCGCCTGCGGCGGTGTCGGAAGAAGTGCCGTCTCCCGCTTTTCGTTGTGCACTCATGCCGGCGTTCTCTCCGTCATCTGTCGGCTTTCGTGGGGCAGTTGGCGTTGTCGCGGGCGGCTGTCAGATCGTCCAGCGGTCGGCGGGGCCGCATCCGCCGATCTCCAGGTGCGCGTCGTTCCCGGCGGACGCGCCCCCCTCGAGGCCGAGACAGAGGTTGTTGCTGGAGTAGCTGCGGATCCAGTACGAGCCGTCCGAGCGGGGGTCGAGCCACCACAGCTGGTTGTCGGCGGTCGCACGGCAGTAGTACTCGGTGACATTGGTGCCCGTGGCGGCCGAGCCGTAGTAGGGCAGGTCCATGCAGTACTTGTCCTTGCTGTTCCTGATCAGGAACAGGGAGGCTCCCTCGGGCCCGCCGGTGGCCTCCACGACCTCCAGGTTCCACAGCTGGTTGTCGCCTGCCGTGCCGTTGCAGGGGTACTGGTTGACCGGGCCGTCGATCTTGCCGTTGCCGTAGTCGGGGACATCGGCGCACAGGCCCGTCGTGGAGTTCCTGACCAGGACGGTGCGCGCGCTGGAGGCCGCGTTGGCCTGCCGGCGCAGCTTCTCGGCGGCGCTGAGCGTGGCGGCCTTCTTCGACTGGGTCTTCTCGGACTCGGTGGCCCTCGGCGCGGCCTGCTTCGGCTCGGCCACCGGCGCGCGGCCGGGGTCCTTGGACCGCTTCTCCTCGGGCGACTCGCTGGGCGAGGGGGAGGTGGAAGCGGCGGGTGACGGCGTTTCGGTCGCGTAGCTCTGCGAGGCGTGCGGGATCCGATCCGAGTCCAGGACCGTGCCGGCCGCGTTGTCGGTCCGGTCCGAGCCCCGCTCGTCCTTGTCTCCCTGTCCCGCCACGAGGAAGGGGACCCCGATCAGGAGCGCCCCGACGATGGCAGCGGCGGCCAGCATCGGCTTTCTGGGGCCGCCGTGCGACGCGGCGACCGTCGCGGCTCCCCCGCCTTCGCTGCCCGCTCCCGCTGTGGCGATGTCGGCGCCTGGCGCGATGTCCGCGGCGTCGGGCTCGCTTCCGGTGTGGGCGGTCGTGGACTTCGCGGGCTCCACTCCCTCCGGGGCCGCCGACGCTTCCCCCTCACGGGCCGTCGGCGCTGCCTCGGAGCTCTCGGTCTCGCCGCCGCCCGACGTCTCGCCCTGCGTGCGGTCAGGCTCGCTTCCCGGGTTCGGGGAAACGGCGGATGCGGAGGGTAACGGAGCAGCTGTGCCGGAAGCGTCCGGTGCGGCCGACGGTATCGGAGCCCCTGACGTGGCGCCGGTGCTCCCGCGTCCTCCTCCCCCCGGTGCCAGCGCCGCACCGGGGTCCTGCGCCGTCCCCTGGAGGGGTATCGCCCGGCGGACTGTCACCGACGGCGAGCCGGGCGCGGACGATGCCCCGGAGGCTCCGGACGCGCCGGGCTCTGTCGGCGACGCCTCACCGGCGGGATCGGTCTGACGAGCCATACGACTCCCCTACTCGTGTCAGTGGTTCGCTGTGGTTTCCGGCGTCGTGGTGCCGAAGGGCCCGGAGCAGCGCTCCGGCCACTGATCGGCACTCGCCGGGGCCGAGCGTCCGCGCACCGCCTCGTCCAGCCGGGCGAGTGCGGCGCGGTCCCCTTCGGGGTCGGGCGGCACCGGCACCCGCGAGCCGGGCAGTTCACGCAGGAAGATCTGTCGGCCCAGGTCCTGTCCGCCTCGGCGGACGTCCAGCACCCGGAAGAGGGCCCCGGGGGTGAACACCACTTCCTCCGGCCCGCCGCCGGGGTCCAGGAGCTGCCGGACCCGGCGGGCGCCGACGGACCAGATGACGTAACTGGCGCCCGTCGTCATCGACGGACGGACCGGGTCGAGCGGGGTGGCGCTCACCGGGGCCACGTCGCGCAGCAGAGTCCCGGGACTCGGCATGCTGCCGGCGGAGACGGCGCCGGTGGCGCGCAGCACCACGCCTCGGTAGGAGGGCAGCCGGCTCAGCGCTGAGGCCAGGCATGCCACGTACGGCAGCAAGCCGGCGTCGTGCGCGTGCAGCGAGCGCAGCAGAGCCTGATGGCTCAACGGCCCCTCGCTGTTGTGCAGATAGAGCCTCAGCGCGATCAGATCGGCGCGAGCGGCTTCCTGTTCCTTGCCCCGCAGGGCGGGCATCCGAGCCAGCGCCCGGGCCACGGCCGTCCCGTGCCGGTCCCATTCCGTATCCGCCAACGTACGGAAGACGGTGCGCTCGTCCTCTGTGCTGCGGTGCCCCGGGCCGAAGGGGACGGGAGGCAGCGTCCTGTTCAGCCGCTCCGGGCCATCGGGTCCGCGGGGGCTTCCGTCACCGGCATCGGTGTCTGCCGACGCCGGCGCAGGTGTCCGGCCCGAGGGCCGCGCCTGCGACTCGTCGGGGGTCTCGCCCGTGGCCTCGCCGGGGCGGGAGCCGGTCGTCTCCTCGGGGCGGGTCGTCTCGCCGGGCAAGGACCCGGTGGTGGCGACGCCACGCGGGGTGGCGGGCGCGCTCTCTGACGTGGTGGGAGCCGGCGGCTCTGACATCTCCGGCGGGACGGCGCCTTGGGCGGTGTCTGCCGTGGTGGCAGACGCGAGCGGTTGTACGTCCCTGCCGCGGTCCCCGGCCTTCCGCCCCGGCGTCACGGCAGCCGATGTACGGTCCGGTGAAGTCGGTTCCACAGCGGCCGTGTTGGGCGCGTGCGAGGTCGACGCACTCGTGCCGGCCGAGTCGGCGCGCTCGGCACTCTCCGGCCGGGCGGCCCTGCGCGGGGTCGGTGACGCTGCGGCGCCGGCCGTCGCCGCTCCGGCCGTCGCGTCGGCCGCGAGCTGTCCACCGACCCCCGTGGCAGCGGCAGGCTGCGCAGACCGTGTGCTCCGGCCGCTCGGCGCAGCCGGGGACGGCAGGGCCGGGCGCCCAGCGCGTCCTGGCGCGGACGTCGTGTGCGGTCGGCCGGTCGTGTCCGGCGGACCGGGCACCTCTCTGCGTGCCGGACCGGGAGCCGCCAGGGAGGCGAATCTGATCGTCCGCAGGCCGTGCCCCGCGGCCAAGCGGCGCAGCTCACGGCCGCCGTCCCGGGGAACGCCGTGCACCTGCAGGGTCACGCTCGCCCGGAGAGCGGGACGCAAGGCGCCCAGCAGGACCGACAGGGCCGGCCACAGGGACGGGTCGAGGTGTTCGCCCGGAAGGCCGACCTCGATGAGCGGACCGGACGCGCTGACGGGGCGCTCCGTGTGGGACAGCCGGGGACCAGCCGACGGGCCGACCCACAGGCCGGCCCTGGTGACCGTGACCTGCCACTGGTCGGAGAGGGCGACCACCCCGTCCGTGGGCTGGGCGGCGCCCGGCAACGGCGGCGTCCAGCGCAGCAGTCGCGGTGCCGGTGGCTGGGCCGCGCCCCGGGAGGGCCGGCACATGACGGCGTCCACGAAGGGCAGCCATCGCGGCGTCCGGTCGGCCCCGACCAGGACCGACTGCGCGGAGTACGTCCCCAGCGGACGGTCGGCGGCGATGAGCGGCAGCCCGGTCATCAGTTCCACCTCGACGTCCAGCCGGTCGGCCACCGACTGCGCGAGCGGAAGCAGGTCGCGCCGGCCGCCCGGCGCCAGCCGTACGGTCGATCGGACCGTTTCCGGCAGAGCGGTGAGCACGTCGCCGACATCGTCGGCCAGCACATCCTCGCCGTAGGGAACACCGACCACGACCGCGAGTCGCCCGGGCGAGACCGGCACGGAGTGATACAGGTCGCCCGGCCGGGTGGAAGCCGCCTCCGCGGGGCGGACCAGCAGTCCCGCCGGGATCTGCTCGACGACGCACCCGCTCGCCGTGACCGCAGGTACGGCGCGCAGCGCGCTCTGCCAGGACGGGGCCGGGCTGCGCGGTCCGAGCGGCGTGGGCCGGGTCTGCGGGGCGAAGCGCCACCATCCGCCGTCCGTCGCGGAGCCGACCGGGACGCCGGGGACGAAGAGCGTGCCTCCCGGCACGAGAAGGGGCGGCCCGTCCGGGGCTTCCACGCTCAGTCCCCACGCGTCGGCGATCCTGCGCGCGGTGGCGGGCCGGTCCGCGCTGTCGAGTCCGGCGTCGGCCATGGCCAGTCTGACCGTTTCGGTACCCAAGTCGCCGAGGCTGTCGAGCAGTTGGCTCAGCCGAGGCCAGAAGGAGTCCGCCGCGACGCTGTCGCTGCCCGCGATGAGGGTCACCGTCGTGTCGTCCGAGCGCTGGCCGCGGGCGAGGTCGGCGATGTCGGTGGGGCTCAGCGAGTCGTCCGCGGGGGAACGCAGCAGCAGCAGGCCGTCGTAGTCCTCCACCAGCACCTGTGCGGCCGGTCCGGTGGTGTCGTCCCGGGACGTCGGGCTCGCCGTCTCGCCCCGCCGAGCGGTCTGCGGCCGGTCGTCACCACCGCGACGCCTGCCGAAGGAACTCCAGCGCGTCATATCGCACCGCTGCCGGTCGGGAGCATGGCCACCGCGGCGGGACCGTTGTCGTGCCCGGTCACCGGCACGTCCTCCAGCAGTACAAGACGCGTTCCATCCCTTCCGCCTCGTCAGCCTCTTCGAACACATTAGCTTCAATCGGCGAGTCTGCGGTCGGCGCCCCAACCGGACTGCCCGGCATGGTTACTTGACGGTGTGCGCGACATGAACTGCCGGTTCCGAACGGACAATTCCGCTCCTGACGGAACATCAGCATGCTTGAGCTCACAGGGAAGTTGATGCCGTCGCCGCACGATAGACACCGTCTATCCGGGCCAGGACGATAGCAGGCCCGTACAGGGGTCCGAACTGCCTGACCTCGCCGTCCGGTTGAATGATGGCGAGTCTCACACCCAGCTCCTGGCTCAGTAGTTCGGCGACCGTTTCGGTGACGAGGCCGCCGTCCCCGCTCTGCCGCAGCAACCGGTAGCGCTCGGGCAGGGAGAGGTCGACCTCCGTCACGGGAAGGCCGGTCCCGCCGAGTTCGACGAAGACACGTTGTTCCGCGTTGAGCGCCACGCCCGCCTTCATGAGGTCGGCGGTGGACACTTCCTGGCTGCCGCCGAGCCAGTCAAGGGCGGCGAGTCGCGGCGCCCTGTCCGCGGCGTCAGGGGCGGCGAGCCGCTGCTCGACCCAGCGGTGCACCGCGTCCGGTCCGCCCGCCGCCGTGAGCGCGGCCACGAGTTCCGCGTCACCCTGAGTCAGCTGCGCAGGGTCGGCCCGCAGCGCGTGGACCAGCGCCTCGGTGAACCGGTCGCCGTCTCCCGGTACTTCATGCAGGTGCAACGGCGCACCGCCGAGGGTGAGGACGCCCGACTCGCTCCAGACAGGCGCCGGCGGTGCGGCAGCCCGGCTCTCCTCACCCGCGGCGACGGTGTGCTCTGTCGCCTTCTCCGGCTCGATCGGCCCGCCGACAGTGGTAGCCAGCGCGCCGGTCTCGGCCCGCAGTCGCGCCAGGGTCGCCGCCGACAGCCCGGCCGTCAGACGTGCCGCGTCGGCCTCGTCCGCGCCGTGCCGGCGAAGGAGGTTCGCCAGCCGGTCGCGTGTCTCCGCGTCCCGCGTGGTCAGGTCGGGCGGCGGGGCCGGCCGGTCCTCTCGTTCCGGCCGTGAGGCCGGGGCGGTGCCGGTGGGTGCGGGGGCTGTGGGGATGAGCGCCTCGTAGTGGTCCCGGCCGTTGTAGTGGACGTACACGACAGGGCCGGTGGCGTCCGGGGCGAGGTCCACGAGGGTGTGGTCCCCGTCGGCTGCCGGCTGGACGAGGACGAGCCGCACGCCCAGCCGGTGGGCCAGCAGCGCGGGCGCGTCGTCGTAGAACGGGGTGTGCCAGAGCGCCGGGGACGCCAGCGACCGGGCGACCAGAGCGCCGTACCCGGTGGTGGCGAACGCGTGGCGGTCCGCCGGGATCTGGGCCCTGGACTCCGGGAGCAGGGAGGACCGGATCCGCCGCCACACCGCGTCCGCCCGTGCGCCGCCCGCCGGAGCGCGCAGCAGGCTCAGCACCTCTGCGCGCAGGGTGGCGGCCTGGGCCCGCCGGGTCAGGCTTCGGGCCCGTTCCGGCTCCGACTGCCACGGGTCGGCCGGGGCAGCGGGGACAAGTTCCGCGACGGCTGCCGCCGGGAAACCGGAGAACAGCTCGCGTTCCTGGTCGTCGGCCGCCAGGGCGCGCAGGTCCGCCCGGCGCCGCTCGTGCGACAACTGCCGGGTGATCCCGTCGCGTTGCTCGTCGGTGAGGTCGGGCGGGTCGCTGTGGCCCAGCAGATCCTGCAACGCGGTGAGGCCGGGGAACAGGTCTGCGACCAGGGTCTCCACGGGGTCCTGGGCGGCGTGCAGGGCTCGGAACGCAGCGGCGTCGGCCGATTCCGCGTACCAGTGGGCGAGGTCGTCCCGCACCTGCCGCACGGCCGGACCAGGTGCCGGCCGGCCAGGGTGTTGCGCCGCGATGCTGTCCAGCACCGCGTGGAACAGGCAGTCACCGTCGCCGGGCACCGGTCCTACGGTGAAGGAGCGGCCGTCGGTGTCGACCCTGCGGGGTGATCCCCCGGGTGGCACCGGCGGCGCTACGGAGGTGGAGTCGCCGCCGGTCGAGGTCCGTGCCGTGGTGTCCCCGTCGACCACCGGCGCCGCGGCCTTGATCAGTGCCGTCTCCGCCTCCGTCACGGGCGGCTGGCCCAGGGGCCGGGCCGGCTGGTAATGGCGGTCGGCCAGGCTGAGGACGACATGCGGGCGAGGGGCTCCGGCGTCGTCGATCAGGCCCTCAAGTCCCCTTCCTTCCCTGGCACTTGCCGGGTCGAAGTGGTCGAAGGTCCCGTCGGCCCGGACCACGGTGATCCGCACGCCGAAGGTCCGCGCGGCCAGCATCGGCAAGAGGTCGGCGGCGGAGTGGTTCCAGCCACGCTCCGTCGCGGCGTCACCGCGCCGCAGCAACTGGGCGACCGCGAGTCCCGCGCGGGCCTCCGCGCTCAGGTCGGCGGCGTGCGGGATGACGCCCAGGGCCTCGAACTCGCGCCGGGCCGGCGTGTCCGTGCCGAGGTCCAGGCCCGCGTCGCTCACCTCACGCGCGGTGAAGGAATCGGTGTCGTCGGGGGTCACGAAGGCCAGCAGATCCACGTCGGCCGGATCGGTCAGCCGGGCGGCCAGCCTTCGGCGCAGCTGAGTGACGGCGTCCGGGCTCGCGGCGTCGATGCCCGCCGCGGCGAGCAGTTCGGGTGTCGCGCCCGACAGGCCGTGCAGGAGCGCGTGGAAGAAGGCGTCACCGTCGTGGTCCACCTCACTGAGCACATAGGTCTGCCGGCCGCCGGGCGCGGTGAGGACGGTGTGCTCCTCGGTGACGGTCCGGGTGTAGCGGGGCCGCTCGGGGGGCGGGGGCACGGTCGGCTTCGGCGGCGCCTGGTAGGTCACGGCCGGGGGTTCTTCGAGGCCGTCGAGTTGCCGTCTGCCCTCCACGGTGGCCGCCAGCCGGTGCCAGCGGGTGAGCTGGTCGGTCGCGGCCCGCACTCGGTGGTATTCCGCCGCGGCGGTGTCCGCGGCGGCCCTCAGCCGCTCCAGATCCTGGCGTCGGGCCTCGAAGGCGTCACGGGCCGCCTGGAGGCGTTCGGTGGCCGCCGCCTCGGCCCGCGCGGGCTGATCGAGCCGTCGGGCCGCCGCGGTCTGCCGGGTGCGGGCGCCGGTGACGCGTCGGTCGGCGGCTTCACGGCGGGCGTCAGCGGTCTGCCGGGCCCGAGCGGCGTCGGCGGCCGGGGTGAGCGGCGTGGTCCGACCGGATGCGGCCTGCTCCAGCACGGCGAGCCGGTCGGCGGCCTCCTCGCGTGTGCGGCGGGCGGTCCCGACGGCGCGGTCGGCCGCGGCACGCAGTTCGTCCGCTCGCCGTCGCGCGGCGGCCAGGTCGGCGGTGGCCTGTTCGAGATGGTCGGGGGGCAGTTCGTTGCCGGGCAGTTCGGCCCAGCCGGGCAGCATGTCCAGCGTCTCCTGCGCCGTGGTCACCAGCGCCGCCGCGGTGGTGCGGTCCGCCGTCGCGGTGTCCTGCGCCGTCCTCAGGCGAGCCTCGGCCGTGTCGAGCGCGTCCGCCGCCCAGTCGAGGTCGCGCGCGGCCTCGCGGGCCGTCGCCGCGTCCGCCTCGGCCTGTTCCCACGCGGTGTCGGCCGCTTCGGCGGCGTCCAGCAGCGGGTTGAGGCGGTTCCGCGCCTCGATCGCCGCGGTCTCGGCCGTACGTACCGCGTCGCGCAGGTGGATCGCGGTACGCCGCTTCTTCCAGTAGGCCTGGTCGGCGTCGACCCAGCCCTTGCTCGCCTTCCCCACCGCGTCCCAGGACGTGCCGACGGAAGCGGGAAAGTTCTCGTCGGTGATCAGCGACAGCTCGCGGGCGACGTCCTCCCGCACCCAGGCGACGACGTACGCCTCGGACTCCATGGCCTGCGGCCCCGGCCGGACGTGGCCGAAGGTCCCGCGCAGCAAGGTCACGGCCTTGGAGTCCTTGAAGGTGCGGTGGACGTCGCCGACACCGACGAAGGTGGTGGGGATCGCGAACAGGAAGGTGCGTGCGGTCTTCGGCTTGAGGTTCCTGGAGGTCAGATGGTCGTCCCCGACCGGCATGCCGTCGCCGTCGAGGGCGTTGGGGCCGGGGCCGAAGAGCCCGATCTGGTTGAGGCCGACCCCGCTCGGCGAGTCGTACAGGAAACCGCCGCCGAGGTTGCCGCCCTGTGTGTGCTCCCCCGCCGACGAGGTGCCCGCGTTCTCGCCGTGCCGCCGCAGTACCTCCAGCTTCTTTCCGTCGGCGACGGTCAGCAGCAGGGCGCGGCTGAAGTCCGGAGTGGAGTGCAGGGACAGTTCGCCGTCGTCGGTGCCGAGGAAGGACTTCTCGGTCAGCCCCGCGATCCGGTAGCCCTCGGGCTCCAGGGTGCGCGGGTAGAACGCGGTGACCGCCATGTGGCTCGTGCCGTCCTCCAGGGCCTGCGCGGAGCCGGTGCCCAGTCGTGTCAGGCCCGTCGTCCGGGTCGTGCGCAGGAGCGCGGTCAGGGTCGCGGCGTCGGGGCCGTCCGGGGACTCCAAGGCGGTGAGGGAGAAGCCCGCGTCGTAGGACCGCGTGAGGAGCAGGTCGTTCGCGGCGCGGATGTTGTCCACCCCGATGACGGCCCTGGGGTGGAAGCCGTTCTCGGGGAAGGTGAACGGCCGTCGGACTCCGTCCCCGTACACGACGGTCACCTGCCGCCGCACCGGCGGGACCGGCGTCGGCCGGGGTGCCCTGGCCAGCGCGGGGTCGGCACCGGGATCCGGGGCGGGCAGGGCCCTGCGTGCGCCGGGCGCGACAGTGCCGGAGGGGTCGCCGGACGAGCCTGTGCCGGGCGTTGCCGGGTCCGGCGGCGTCGGCTGCATCAGGCTCAGCGGCACATGCTCGCGCAGGCCCCCGACCGCGTGTTCCTCGACGATCCTCCGCCTGCCCCGGAACCGGTCCAGGGCCGTGGTCGTGCCGTCCTCCGCCGTGCGCCCTGAAGCGCCGCCCGTCTGCGGGGTGTCGTCCGCTTCCAGGGTGATCCGCATCGTGTACGGGGTGACGATCTCCGCGTGCGGTTCGGTGGACGCCGCCCGGTAGATCGTGACGGTGGTGGTCGTGTGGCTCGACGACACCGTCCGCTTGGAGGAGCCGCCTTCGGTGTACGTGGGCCCGGCGCCCGCGACGGACGCGTTGCCGGTCTGCACCAGCTGACTGGTCTGGAGCGCGAGGTCCGCCCCGGAGGACGCCTCCGAGTTCTTCTGGACGGCCTCGATGGCCCGCCGGTTCTCCTCCATCTCCACGCTGTGGTCGAGCCCGTGGAACTCCGGCGTCCCCGCGACGAGTTCGACCCGCACCCGTACCCAGCGGGTGCCGATCCGTACGCTGCCCCATCCGGAGCCCTTGACCGCGACCATCGCCGACGGCCCGGTGGTCGCCATCTCCCCCTTCAGGGCCCGGGTGGCGCGGGCCGACACCAGTTGCCGGATCTTCTCCCGGCTCGGCTCGTCCAGGCCGAGACCGTCGATCCGCCGCTCGAAGGCGAGCAACGCGCCGGTCGGATCCAGGGAGTTCACCGCGTACGTGCCGAACGGCGCCCCGAGGAGCCACGGTTGGGGCGACCAGAGGTGCCGGGTGTAGCGGGGGACGTCGCCGAGTCCGTCGTCGATCAGGCCCATCCGGTAGGCGCTCTTCTCCGGCAGATGCGCCAGCAGACCGGCGGGGGTCGTCACCTCCGTGCCCGCGGCCCCCGCCAGCGTCGGCGGAACGAGCGAACTGCCCGCGGCGGCCCGCCCGAACCGGCCCGTGCCGAGGCGGCTGGTCGTGAGCGCGAACCAGTGCTGCACATCGCCGGCCACCAGCACCTGGTGGGTGAACCCCTTGCGGTTCATGTCCGCGACGACCGTCCGTACGACGTTGCTGCCGCGGGCGCGGGACCGCGAGACGGGGTTGGCGACGAGCCCGTAGACGCTCAGCAGGCCGTGCCCGGGGTCGCGGGCGGCGTTGTAGCCCAGTTGGCCGCCGAAGACGAACGTGGTGGTGTTGCTGACCTTGCCGGATGCCTGGCGGGTGCCGCCGAGGATCATCTCGGTGTCCATGGCCATCGAGCCGGTGAGCAGGGTCAGCCCCGACACCGTGGTCGCGTACCGGAAGGTCCCCCACAGTTCGGCGGCGGGCCCCTTGCCGAGCAGACCGCTGCCCGCCAGGCCCAGCGGGCCGGAGCTCTGGTCGAAGTTCGCGGTCAGGTACTGGGGAGTGAAGACGCGGGTGATCGCCTCCCGGGTGGGGGCACCCTCCTTGACCAGCTGCCAGGCGCTGCCCGAGGCGCCCCGCAGCACCCGGTTCGCCTCCGCCACCAACTGGGGTGACAGGACCACGTTCACGATCACGAACGGGTGCCGGCGTAGCTCCCGGAACAGGTCGGTGCCACGCCCGGAGAGCCGTGCCGTGCCCGGGCCGCTGCCGTCAGGCAGCGTGAGGTCGCCCTTCGCCAGGGCGAGGGCGCGCTCCGAACTCATCGACACGGGGGCGGGCTCGTCGGCGAGATACGGGTTGAGCGCCCCGTCCGCGTGCGGGTCTGCCTCGGGGGTGTGCTGGACGGGCACGCTGATCAGCACCTGGCCCGTCACCGGGCCGCCGCCCCGCAGCAGCCCCTGTGCCGTCCGGCCGAACAGGATGTCGGTGGGTTCGTCGAGGACCAGCAGTCCCGGCAGCCCGAGGCCGAGGCCGCGGATCAGGCCGCGAGGGCGCCAGTACCCGCTCAGGGTCGCGGTGAGTTCGAGGTCGTAGCGGTACAGGTGGGTGGGCTGGTTGCTCACCGACATCGGCTCGTTGGTGACGGTCGAGCCGAAGCCGGTCTCCGCCTCCCGCTGCCAGCCCTTGCGCGCACCGAGCGTCAGTCCGAGCGTGTTCTGCGGCAGCCCCGCGTCGTCGACGTTGTTGTCGCGCCCCGACAGCGTGCCCTCGAATCCCAGGTCGGCGCCCCGCCTGGCGCTGGTCTGGCCGTCCATCCGCTCCACGCCCTGGGCGCTGAACCGTATGCCCTCGTTGAGGTCCTTGCCCTCGTAGCGGCGTCCGGTCAGCGTGCCGTGCACCCAGACGGTGTAGTAGGTCTGTCCGACGGAACCGGGGTCGGTGAGCCGGATGCTCAGTCCCACCGTGGTCAGCGCCTCCAGTCCGGCGGTGACGCTCTGCTGGGACAGCACACCGAGGATCTGCAGGGTGTTCTGGAGGGCCGCGTGGTACTTCGCGGGGTCCGACCACTGGGGCGGCACGGGCAGGCTCTTGGCCGCGTCGAGGACCCTGCCGGGGTCGCGCCGCATCATGTCGTGGAATCGGGCGCGCCAGCCCTTCGGCAGGTTGAGCTGGTCGAGGGGGACGACCAGGCCCCGGCGCCGGGCGGCGACGGCGTTCACGACGCTGTCCGCGAAGGCGTCCAGCAGGGTGCGGCCCACGCCGTCCGCCGCGTCCGGCAGCACCCGGGAACGGCTGCCGTCGTCGAAGGCGAACTCCTTCACCCGGTGCATGCCCAGGGTCCGCGGCCGGTCGAGCGTCAGATAGGCCGGGGCGAACGGCACGGCGCCGTGCCGCAGGACGAGCGAGGTGCCGTCGTCCCAGCCGGCCAGCCGCCGCGCCTCGGAGCTGGTCATCCGGTCCAGGCTCCAGGTCAGGAACTGGGCGGGCGGCCCGCTGTCGCCGGCCCGACGGACCCGGACCGACTTCACGACCACGTACAGGGCGGTCCTGGGGCCCTTGACCTGTCCCGCCGACTTCAGCGACCCCGCGCCGCCGAGGCCGCCCTGACGGTTGCGGGCGAAGGAGTACTGGGCGTTCGGCCCGAACTGGAGCCGCAGGTCGAACGGGGCCAGGCCCGGCTCGAAGAAGTTGAAGGCAGGTCCGGCCGCGGCCTGGAGCAGCACGCTTCTGCCCTGCGCCCGGCTGCGTTCGCTGCGGACCGTGGAGGTGTTGATGTCCCGCATCTCGGCCTTGTCGGTCTCCCCGAAGAGTACGGCGGTACGGGGAACGACCTCCTCGACGACGAAGACGCCCAAGGGCGACTTGTTCTTGTCGTCGGCGAAGAGCGGCGGGGTGGTGATGCGGCCGCGCGCCATCGTGGCGCTGTGCCGCTGGAAGCTGTCGCCGGAGAAGAAGGTGTCCAGTTCGTCGTAGGCCGTGCTGCCCGGCAGCGCGCCGATGAGCTGGGCGGCCCAGTCCCGGATCACCGCCACCGGCCCGTAGCCCTCCACCCGGACGAAGCGGTACTGGGAGTCGCGGCCGAGGTCGATGGATCTCGGGATACGACCGGGACTCGTCACCTTGGTCACGCTGTCGGGGAGCCGCACCTGAAGGCCGTTGCGGACACCGAACTCGAAGCGGACCGGCACCACTTGGGCGATCTCAACGCCGTCGTCGCCTGCGTCGGTGTCGGTGTCCGTGTCGGTGTCCGTGTCGGTGTCGGTGTCGGTGTCGGTGTCGGTGTCCGTGACGATCTGCCCGGTGGCGTCCGTGACCCACATCTCGTAGTGGAGGTCGTCCAGGTAGGTCCGGGAGTCGTCGAGTGTGCGGGTCTCCATCTGGTTCTGGCGCTGGTCCGTCAGCGTGTAGCCGACCTTGTCGATGAAGCCGAACCGGAAGGCGAGGCGGCCGTAGCCCCCGAAAGCCGCCGCGCCGACGGGTCCGAGCGGCCCGCCCAGGCCGTACTGGGAGTTGGCCTGCATGTTCTTGGTGAAACCGAAGACCGCCGCGGCCCGGTGCATGCTGTCGATCTTCGAAGCGTGCCCGATGCCGTCGTCGTACGGCGTCCAGTTCCCGTGATGCCGCGCCCTGATGTGCAGCACCCGCAGCCTGCCGTCCTCGTTGAGATACGGGAACGGACGCCCGCGATCGGTGAGGGACTTCGGCTTCTGTGCGAGCAACCGCGTGATGCCGGCGGACAGTTGCTCCTGATGGCGAGGCCGCGCGCCGGCTCGGCGCCCCAGCTCGTGCCGGATCCTGTCCACCACCTGGGCTATCCCGCGCAGGGCGACCGTGCTCTGGCCGAAGGTGCTGGGATTGTCCAGGAGTTGACGTCGCTCGTCGTCGGTCAGGTCGCCCGGCAGGAGTGCTTCGAGATCATCGACGTACGCGGGCATGGTGCGGTCGGCGTCGAGCTGTGCGGGGGCGCGCCGCTGGGCGGAGGGGGCCGGCAGGGCGGGATCGAGCACGGGGGCGTCACGCTTGACCTGGGCGGGCAGGTCGAGCGGCAGGTGGACGGCCCGGGAACCCTCTCCCTCAGGTGTCAGGAACACGCCCTTCGAGCGGTCCGCGACCAGACTGTACGGGGCCGCGTCGGGGTCGAGTTCGTCCAGAACGTCACGCAGGGCGTCGATGTTCTCCACGCGGCCGATCCAGCCGCTGTCGCCCCGCAGATACGCCCCCGACGGCAGATGGACGAAGTCGTCGCCGAAGCCGACCCAGCCCTCCGCGCTCAACTCCATCCCGTCGGGCAGCCTGACGCGGCCCGTGTCACTGACCTCGTACCCAAGGGACGCGGCGGCCGACGAGCCGGACCGGACCGACGCCGAGTCGTGAGGGTCGGACGGTTCACGCAGGGTGACCGGGAACCATGCCTCCTGTGGCGTGTTCTTGCCCTTGCCCTGGTGCACCGGCACGGTCCCCACGGGCACGACGGCCGGGGCGGTCTCACCTTCCGAGGCGCGCCGGGGTGCCATCAGGGTCACGGCGCGCCCGACAGGCCAGCGTGACGCCAGCGGGTCGACTCCGTTGTCCCGGGATCCACCGCGCAGCCCGCCCCGCCGCCCGCCGCCCGAGCCCGCGTTCGGGTCGAAGGCCATCGAGGGCAGAAGCAGCGGCGCCTCGGTGGCGGGGGCGCGGGGCGCGGGCGCGGTCCTGGTGCCGCCGGCGGGCGCACTTGGATCGAACGCGGTCTGCGGCAGCAGGAGCGGTGGGGCGGCGGAAGGGGAATCCGAGTCGTCGTCGGAGTCCGAGCCCTGGTCCGAGCCGGAATCGGAGCCGGAGCCGGAGTCGGAGTCCGAGTCGGAATCGGAATCGGCGTCGTCATCCGAGTCGCCCTCCGCATCGTCATCGGATTCCGCCACGGCCCCGGCCGTCTCCGACCGCGCCGCATCGTCATCGTCGGCGAGTTCGGGCAGGTGCTCGCGCACGACGTCCATGTCCAGCGGACCCGCGTCGGCCGGGAGGCCGCCCACGGACTCGACCGTCGCCAGGACGTGTTCGTCGAAAAGGTCGTCGTCGGGGCCGAGTTCATAGACCCGGGAGACGTACTCGGAGATCGCGTCGGGTCCGGACAGTTCAGGGAAGAGCGTGCCCGCCGTGTCGCGCAGACGCTGGAACGCCCCCAGCCATCTGGCCTGGCCCGCCTGGTCGTTGCCGGGGATCTCGTCGCCGAACATGGCCCTGGCGGTCCGTACCGTGTCGACCACCCGGCGACGGAGCTCTCCCGGCGAGTCGCCGGTCAGGCCCATCTCCTGGGCGAGGCCGTCGACGAGCCGGGTGTCGCGCGGGCCGCCGAACTGGTTGAAGCCGTCCCAGCGCGCCCACCGCAGGTGCTGGTCGAACAGCTCCATGCCGTCCCTGAGGTGGGCGGCGATCTCCGGCACCGAGAACCCGCCGAGGAACAGCGAGTGGGAGTTCATCAGCACGGCGGGCCGGAAGCCCTGCTCCAGCAGGAACTTCTGCATCAGCGTGTGGACGTTGACCCGGCTGTTGGCGTCCGTGAACGGCTGGAGGATCTGCAGCGCACGGGTCACCCGCGCGATCGCCCGCAGCTTGTCGTCGGGGCTGACCGCGACGGCCACCTCGTCGTAGTACCGGTCCAGCAGCTCCTGTACGGCGTTGCGGGCGTCCTCGACGGTGTAGTTGCTGGAGACCCGGCCCCCCAGCCAGAAGACCATCATCGGTCGCGGGCCACCCGGCTGCTGCGCGTTGAAGTCGACCAGCAGGGGGCGTCCGAGAACCGTCTCCTCACCGACGTCCGCCGCCAGGCGTTCCACTCCCGTGCCCCGGTGGGTGACCATCGAGGAACCCGACCAGGTGGTGGACCTGTTCTGACCGCCGTCGGTCAGATGACGGGTCGCGAGGTCGTGCATCTCCTCGTAGGCAGCGACGTCGACGCGGGTCCAGTCCCGGTCGCCGCTGCCGCCGTCGAGGACCTCGGCGTACAGCTCGGTCATGCCCTTGCGGTAGCCCGGGTACTTGGTGCGGTCCAGGTGGCCGCCGATGTCGTCGGGTCTGGGCGCGAAGACCTCGTCGTGCACGTTCGGGTCGATGAACAGGCGCCACCAGGAGCCCTGGAGCAGCAGGTCCGACAGGCGCGGTACGGCGGAGCGGGGTGGCCGGCCGGAGGTGCCGCCCTGGTAGAACTCCCGGACCCGTTCGTTCGGGAACCGGCCGCCGACCGCGACGTGGTCGCGCAGGTCCTGCTCGCTGAGCGGTTCCAGCCGGTTGTACCGGTCCCAGGAGTCGTCGTAACCGAAGTCCAGGTCGTGACGGTCCGGATGGTCTTCCTCGGTGGCCCACAGTTCGGCGGCCTTCAGCACTTCGTGCAGCGAGTGGTGGCGGTTGCCCAGCAGGGTGCCGATGAGCGCGAGGCGCATCAGCCCGAGGTCGAGGCCCGCGTCCCACTGCGTGTTGGCCGCCTCGACCGCGTTGAGCCAGAAGTAGGCGGTACCGGACAGGCCGGTCATGAGCAGGGCACCGGTGCTCTGGGCGGCGTAGTGCGGGGAGTCCTCCACGGTCAGCGGGCGCTCGTCCGTGGGCAGCGGGGCGGGCGGCCGGTGGGAGATGCCGGAGCGCTCGGCGCCGGTCGTCCATGTGCTGCCGCCCTCGGAGAAGTCCCGCTCGGCCTGGCTGAGGGGCGGGCGCAGACTGTTCGGGTCGCGCTGCGGCGTCGGGCCGTCCGAGGGGGTGCCGCGCCAGCGCCGGTCGGCCTCGATCAGCGGCGGATATGCCTTCCGCGTCTTCTGGAGGTTGTCGAAGACGTGGTAGCGCAGGGCGTTCCACAACAGCACCGTCCGCTCACGGAAGTTGCCGTTCTCCACGACCTGTTCGAGCGCGTCGAGGGACCGGCCGACCGAGCCGGGCACGGAGTTGTCGAGGGAACCGAGCATGGGCCGCAGCAGCGGCGGCGTCTTCTCCCACAGCAGGGCGACGAACCGTTTGACCTCCTCCGTGACGTCCGGGTGCTCGGACAGGAAGTCCGCGAGCCTACGCTCGAACTCCTCCGCCTCGCTCTGGTACCGCAGCCGCTCCAGGTCTTCGGGACGGGCCAGGCCGTCATCATCGGGGTCGTCATCCGGGTCGTCGTCCGGGTCGTCCGGGTCATCGTCAGAGTCGTCGTCGTCATCGGAGTCCTCCTCGGACTCGGATGCCGAGTCCTCCGCCGCCGCGGCGACCGGCGTGGGGCGCGCCAGAGGCGCCGCGACCGGGCTGTCGTCCTCGGAGTCCGACTCCTCGTCCGAGTCGGACTCGGAAGAGGTCTCGTCCTCGGAGTCGGCATCGGGGTCAAGAGCAGGCGCCGGTGCGGACGCCGTGGGCGGGCGGCGCGGTGGTGCGGCGATCGGTTCGGTGTCCGAGTCGTCGTCGAGGTCCGACTCGTCGTCTTCGGATGCGGCCGAGTCGGAGGACTCGTCGTCGGAGTCCGAGGACTCGCCGTCCGACGCGAACGGTTGCGGGCCCGAACGGGAGCCGCCCTCCCCGGCGGTGGGCACCGCCGTCGGCGGGGCGGGTACACCGCCGTCGGCGCCGCCGCGCAGCCGGGTGGGCAGGTCGAGCCCGTGTCTCAGCCGGTCGGCCAGGGTGGTCGCCGCTTCCCGGCCGCCGCCCGTCACCAGCACGTCGGCCACCTGCCGTACGGCGCTCTGGTACGACTCCAGGGCGTGCCGCGAGTCGGCGAGGACCGGATGCAGCTCCAGCGGGAGCACGAGGGAGACGGCCGTGCTCCAGGCCTGCCCGGCGTTGTCCCTGGCCTCATCCGGCAGGGCGTCGGCGAAGTCGACGTAGGCCTCCTGCCAGATGCGGCGGGTGGCGTTGGCCGCCGTCGTGTCGAGCTCCGGGGACCAGGGCCCGGGCTGCACCATCAGCGACTTGACCTGGTCGAGGACGGCGGGGTCGGACGGGTCGGTCACATCGCCCGGCTCGGCGGGCAGGTCGGCCGGCGTGATGCGGTCGGCGATCCACTGACGCTGCCCCTCGTCGCGTCGGACGACCGGCACCTGCCCGCTGTGCGGGTCCGGGGCGTAGGGGTCGATCCCCAGCTCCCGCAGGCGTTCCTCGGTCTGCGTGAGGTGGGACTCTGCCTGCCGCACGTCCTCGGTGGCTCGCGTGAGCGCGTCGGCGTCGCGGCTCGATCCGACGCCCGTCTCCACGCGCTGCCGAATGGTGTCGGCTCTGCCCTCGGCCTCGGCGACGGCACGTCTCGCCTCGGCGTGCTCGTCCCGCGCTTCGGTGACGACTTCCGGGGCAGGCTGGCGCGCGACGCCGCCCGTACCGATGCCCGGCGTGTGGGACGGACCCGTGGCCGTCGACACGGGGCTCGCGGGCGTGATGGTCTGCGGGTCGGAGGACGAGGTGTCCGACCACACGGACTCCGAGTCGTCCAAATCGGTGGCCGTGGCGGCGGTGTCCGTACCCGCCGGGCCCGGAAGGGCGACGGACGACTTCGGCAGCGTGAGACCGGAGGCGTCGGTGAAGTCACCGGTCGCCGAGGAGGTGGTCGAGAGCGGCGAGGCAGGGTTGAGCACGGACTCGATGTCCGACGACGCCGGGGACTGCGGGAGCGAGTAGTCGATGGGCGTGGCATCGAGACCGGACGGCGACGGCGTGGGAGTGAACGCCGAGTTCGGCGTCGTACGACTCGGCGTGGCGGACGTGGTCGACGACGGCAGCGGCCCCGGGAGCACCGGCGACGAGGACGGCACTACACCCGCAGGACCTGAACCGCCGAAGCCGCCACCGGAGTTCACGGACCCGGACCCCGACCCGGACCCGGATGAGCCGCCCGCTCCCCCACCGGACCCGGACAGGTCGTTGATCTCGGTGAAGGTGTTCTTGTTGTCGAAGTACTTGTTGTACGCCCACAGCCCCGCGCCGCCCAGGGCGACGGACGCGCCGAGTTCGAAGACGGCGCTGGAGCCGCTGCCGACGAACGTCTCCCACTTGAAGTCCCAGTTGCCCTCGAAGGCACCGGTGACGATGTACTCGCCGAGCCCCTCGGCGGCGCCGGCGATGACGAAGGCGCCGACGACCTCGGGCGGACCGTTCCTGAGGAGCTTGTAGGGCAGGTCGTTCGGGTTGAACCTGAACTTGTCGAGGACGTCGGCGTTGAGGTCCTTGAAGATCGACTTGAAGGGTTTCGCGACCCATTCGAAGACGCTGCCGAAGAGACCGACGACCGCGCCGAACGCGGCGGCCTTGCCGACGTCGCCCCAGTCGATGCCGTCGGGCTTGCGCCGGCCGCTGTTGAGGGCGATCTGGGCCAACCGGACGGCGAGGGTCTGCAGGGCCTCGGTGACCGCCTCGGTGAGGGTCGGCAGGATGTGGGTCATCGTCAGCAGCCGGTCGATGATCATCAGGACCGCGAACCTGCTCCGGGCCCGGGCCAGGAAGATCTGCGACACGGAGGCGCCGCCCGTGAACGCCATCAGGGCCGTGAGGATCGCCAGTTCGGCGATCAGCATGATGATCTCGGCGATGATTTCCCACTTGGCGCCCTGGACGTTCTGGGAGAGGTCGATCTGCCGGTTCTCGAGGTCGGTGATCTGGTCGAGGACCCGCTGGACGGGGTCGTTGCCGCGGCCCTCGCCGATCAGCATGGTGAGGCCCTGGACGTACTGTTCCGCGACCGCGGGCGGCAGGGAGTCCCGGGACTTCTGGATGGTCTCGCGGGCCGTGTCCCTGAGCTTGGTGAGGTTCCTGCCGTAGTAGCTGTAGAGCTCGCGGCTGGCGTAGAGCAGATTCTCCCTGGCCTGCAACGGCATCTCACCGATGAGGACGAACAGCATCTTCCGGACGTCCGGTGGGAAGTTGATCTCCTCCATTCAGTGCTTCCCGGACCCGGAGCCGTCCTCGAAGGAATCCAGCCGGTTGTTCTGCAGGTTGATCCCCTCCAGCGCGTCCTGCTGGGTGCCCTCGATGTTGCGCAGGTTGCCGAGGGTGGCGGATCCCAGGTACGCGAAGGCGTTGCCGTACTCCCGGAACACGGACAGCAGGGTCTCGTTGGCCTCCGTGTAGGCCGGGAAGTTCTGCTGGTAGAACTCGTCGTCGTAGCCGTACGCCCCCTGGTACTCGGCCTGTTGGGCGACGAAGTCGTCCCCGGCCTTCTTGGCCAGGTCCGGCAGGACCCCGATCAGTTCGACGCCCTGTCGCAGACCGGCGGGGTTCGCCTCGTACCTGTCCGAGCTCATGGCTGCCGTCCTTGTCCTCGGGGCTGGTTGTCGTCGGGGTCCTCGTGGATCTCGTCGCGCAGCCGGTCCTTGGCCGACCGGCCACGGCCGGTCCCCGTGCCGTCCTCCAGCGCGGAGCCGAAGAGGCGGTCCCAGTCGATGTCGATGCCGCCGATTCCCGTGGCGCCGCCGCCTTCCCGCTGGGTGAGCGGGGCGAAGGTCTCCATCACGCGGTGGGCCATCTGCGCGCGGGCTTCCTGCACGGCCTCCAGGATCGAGGCGGCCAGCTGGGGGCCGGGCAGGTTGCGGAACCGGCCGTCGAGGAACTTCAGCCCGGTCAGCTCTCCCTGCGCGCCGACCGTGGCCTCCACCGTGCGGTCGCGGGAGCGCGCGGTGGCCGAGGCCTGGTTCAGTTCGCCCTCGGCGCGTGCCACGGCTTCCTGTACGGCCTCCAACTCGGCCATGGCCTGGGCCAGTTTCTGCTTCATCGACTCGCTCATCGGCCGATCACGGCGGGTGCGCCTCCTTCGTCCGCGCCCCAGACGTCCTCGTCCTCGGGCTCCCACGCCTCCCGGGCGCGGTTTCCGCTCTGTGTCTCCGGCCGCCCCGGCGCTCCCTGGCCGCCGGCCGGCGGGACGAAGGGGGTCGCACCGGCCGTGGGGCCACTCGCCGCCACCCGCACCTCGTCGTCCGCGTAGCCGCCGTTGCCGCGGGCCGCGCCCGAACCGGTGCGGGTGCGGCGGTTGCTGATGACGTCGCTGTCGATGACGTTGCGGACCCGCTCGCCGTCGTTGTTACCCGCGCCGCCGCCCGCGCCCATGCCTCCCATGCCTCCCATCGGCATGCCTCCCATGGGAGTTCCGCTGCCGGTGGACGACCCCGTGCCGGCCGCGCCGTCCTGCCCGCCACCGGTCGTGGCGAGGCCCGGGAACGCACCCGTGTTCAGCTGCTGACGGTTGCTCGACGCGGTCTGGGCGGTGTCCGACGAGCCGTAGTCCAGGGGGGATTGGTAGGGGGTGTCGTCGTACAGCTCCTCCTCGTAGGAGGGCTGGTCGTACGACGGCTGGGAGCCTGCGGACGAGCCGTACGTCGGCAGGTCGCCGCCGTTGAGATAGCCGGAGGACGTCGTGCCGTCGGGGAGTGTGATGGTGGTGGCGCCGGTGTCCGGGTCGACGATCTGGACGGTGCCGTCCGCGTACTCCGTGACCACGTGCCCGCCGGCGTCGAGGTGGGTGACGCTGCCGTCCGGATTGGTGAGCAGATCACCGGTGTTGAGCGGGCCGGAGAGGGTGGTGCCGTCGGCGCGGGTGACGGTGGAACTGTGGGTGAGCGGGTCGATGGTGGTGGAGCTGCCGTCGGGGTACTCGGTGACCACGCGCCCGGAGGAGTCGATGTGGGTCTCGCCGCCGCCGGGGAGGTCCAGAGTGGCGTCGTTGACCGGGCCGCTGATGGTGGTGGGCGACAGCTGTGACGGGTCGCCGTTGTTGAGGATGTCCTGGCGCGCGTCGTCGTACTGGGCGAGCGCCTCCTGCTCCCGCTTGGCCGCTTCCTGCTCCAACTGCCGCTGTTCGGCCTCGGCCTGGGCCTGCTTCTTCTCCTGCTCGGCCTGGAGCCGCTCCTGTTTGGCCTCCTGCTCGGCCTGCTTCTCCTCGGCCTTCTTCTCGGCCTCGGCCTGCTTGGCCTCCTGTTCCTTCTCCTTCTGCTCCGCCTTGGCCTCGGCCTCCTTCTCCTTGGCCTCCTGCTTGGCCTCGGCCTCCGCCTGCTTGGCCTCGGCCTTCTTCTCCGCCTCGGCCTGCTTGGCTTCCTGCTCCGCCTGCTTGGCCTCGGCTTCCTTCTCCTTCTGTTCGGCCTTCGCCTCGGCTTCGGCTTCCTTCTGCTCCTGTTCCTTGCGCTGGCGCTCCTGTTCGGCCTTGGACTGGTTCATCTGGGCGATCTGGAGCTGTTCCTGACGCGCCTGCGCCTCGGCGGCCTTGGCTTCGGCCTCCTTCTCCTTCTGTTCCTGCTTGGCCTCCGCCTCGGCCTGCTTGGCCTCCTGCTCCTTCTCCTTCTGCTCCGCCTTGGCCTCGGCCTCCTTCTCCTTGGCCTCCTGTTCCGCCTTGGCGGCGGCCTCCTTCTCCTCGGCCTTTCTCTCCGCCTCGGCCTGCTTGGCCTCCTGCTCCTTCTCCTTCTGCTCCGCCTTGGCCTCGGCCTCCTTCTCCTTGGCCTCCTGCTCGGCCTTGGCGGCGGCCTCCTTGGCCTCCTGTTCGGCCTTCTCCTTGGCGGCCTTCTCCTCCGCCGCCTTCTCCTTGGCCTCCTGCTCGGCCTTGGCCTTTGCGGCCTCCGCCTCGGCCTTGGCCGCCTGGTCCTTCATCCACTGCATGTAGGCGGCCTGCTGAGCGGCGGCTTCGGCCGCCTTCTTCTCCGCCTCCTCCTCCTTGACCTCGGCCTCGTCCTTGGAAAGGCCCTCCTCCAGGGAGCTGCCGCCACGGGACTTGATGTCGCCGAGGTCGAAAGTGGACTTGCTCCAGGCGTCCTTGACGTCCTTCAGGGCGGCGACGGCGGCCTTGTCGAGCTGGTCGACGACGGACTTCTGCCAGTCGAGGAGCGCCTGGTTGCCGATCTTCGCCCAGGTGGCGAGGTCCTTCAGGTCACCGAACTCGCGGGCGGGGGTGTTCGCGTCGCCGGGGTCCTTGGCGTTGTTGTCGAACCCTGCCTCCGCGACGTAGTTGACCGTCGAGGGAGCCTCCGAGTAGCTGGGGACGATCTCGTAGGTGATCTTCGTGATGTTGTGGTCCCACACGTACTTCGTGATGCGGGACAGCAGGGCGTGCAGCCAGCTGAGCGGATTGCCGTCCTTGTACTCCCAGGTGGCCCAGCTGGTGTGCAGGTCCCAGGCGGCTGAGCGCAGCGCCTTCTTGGCGTCGCGGATCTCGTTGCCCTGCTTGGAGAAGTAGCTGCCGTTGGGACTCATGTCGTCGGCGTAGTCGCTGTACTGCTTGTTGAGCTTCTTGACGAGGTCCCAGAAGACACCGGCGGCGGTGCCGCGCCAGGCGTCGTTCTTCTCCAGGCCGACCCGGGTCTGCCACTCCTCGATCTTCTTCTGCTGGTCGACGAAGAACTTGGCGGCCCGGTCGAACGCCCCGGCCACCACGTCGAAGTTGTTCAGGGTGACGGACGCCGCCTCGTCGACGGAGACCTCGTTCCACGAGAAGCCGTGGGTGCCCTCGGGCTTGTTGAGCAGCGCTTCGAGGGCGAGCCCGGTGCCGTAGCTGTACTGGGCCAGCGGCCGGGTGTCCCAGGTGGGCTTGCCCATGCCCAGGTGGTTGTCGTACTGGCTGCTGAAGGTGCCGCCCTCGACATAGCCGCCGGACGGCGGGTCGTCCCCGCTCTTCTGGCCGAGGAGGGTGATGCGCGCCTTGTGCATCGTCACGTCCGACCCGGCTCCGCCGTTCCCGCTCGTGCGGTAGAAGGGGATGACGAAGTCGGTGTTCTGGATCCGGTAACCGGCGTTCTCGTAGAGCCAGTTGAGATCCTCGGTGTCGACGTAGTCCACCTGGGAGACGTCGGATATCTCGACCTTCATCAGGGGGATGCCCTCGTTGCCGACCAGGGTGTCGAAGAGGGTGTCCCGCGCCGGTGCGACGTAGCCGGTGAACAGCTTGATGGCTTCGTGCCAGTGGTCGTTCGTCGCACTGAGATCACCAGTGATCTTGCTGGGGTCGAGAGCCATGACGAAGGGCCTTTTCCATCAGGTGGGCCGGTGGTCGGACCGGCGGCGGGGCGGTGAGCGGTGGCGGTTTCGGAGATCAGTCGTTCTCGTCGCCGTCTCCCGAACCGGACCCTTCCGAGAGGATGCTGTCCACGTCCTCGAAGAAGTCGAGGAAGTCCTCGCCCTTGATCTTGTCGAGGTTCACGTCACGGGCCTTGAAGAGCTTCTCGATGGTGTCCTCCAGGCCGTCCTGGATCTCCTCGAAGAGCTCACCCTGCTGTTTGAGGATCGCGGTCACCTCGCCGATGAAGGCGTTCAACGCCTTCACCACGTACTGCCCGTTGGTCCAGCTGTTGTCACCGGCCATCAGACCGATCGCGATCGGGTTCTTGTCCTGGCCGGTGAGGAAGCCCGCCCGGCTGCCTCCCCCCTCCTCCAGATCGACGAGGGCCGGCACCGCAAGGGTGGTGTCTCCCGGCGCCGTGCCTTCCAGGCCCATCTTGCGCAGTTCGTCCGCGAACGGGATCACGTCGTTGTCGAGGAAGTTCTGCAGCCAGGCCTTGTTCAGATTGACCGTGGGGGCGGTCTCCGCCATGCCGTACTCCTTGGGATGCTGCGCCTGTCGGTTACCGCCCCGGGGTCATGGGGCCGCGGGGGAAGTGAGGGCGGTCAGCCGCCGATGCGGACGCTCTGCCACAGCTGCGTCAGGGAGTTCTCGCTGTACTTGTAGGACCCGGAGACATCGGTGAGCAGGGCCGAGTTCTCGGCGAGGATCCGCTTCATCGTCTCGACAGCGTTGTCCCAGGCGGCCTGCTTCTCGGTGTAGACGGAGCGGTCCTCGCCTTCCCAGGTGTTGCGCAGCTCCTGGAGCTCCGCCTCCAGGTTGGTGAGGATGCTGTCGATCGCCTTGGTCTGCTGGACCATGTCGTCGGCGGCGTTCTCCATGTGGGAGTAGTCGACGTAGATGAGTCCGTCGGTGAAGTCGGGCATGGCTGTCCTCGTCTCTTGGCGGGCTTTGCGGGCTTGTCGGGCACAGGGGCCGGAGGGGGTGTCAGCCCGCCAGCTCGTTGAAGATCGCCTCGGAGCGGTCGTAGGCCTGCTGGATCGACTGAACCGCCGAGCCCTGCTGCAGGCCCTTCGCGCGGAGCGTCTCGTTGAGAGTGTCGATCATGCTGTTCAGGTTGACCGAAATGATCTCCGCCTGCTGGTCCCAGCGTTCCAGCAGCTGCTGGAACGCGCCGCCGTCGCTGCCGGCGTACCCCGACGACAGGGTGTTCTTCATGTTGTCGACGTCCTGACGGCACCGCTGCACGCCGGCGAAGGCCTGCTCCAGCGCGGTGACGCCATTCCGTGTCGCTTGTTCCTCTGACTGCTGCTTACCGGTGGGCGTTGTCATGGGGGGCCGCGCCTCCTGAGGTTCAGGGTGAGTAAGTGAGCTTAGATGATGGTGAGTTGAATGATTTTTGGTCTACCTCACCTCGCGGCCGTCTGGCCAACCCGGGCGATGGGATGACGCCAAGAGTTCATCCCCCGTCCGCTTCCGCCCCGTCCGGTCCACCGGCCGTTCGCGCGGCGCCGGTGCCACGTGGCTCAGCCGCGGGCGCACCAGCCGCCGGGCCGTCCGCGGCAGCGCCTGCCCCACCGGTTCCGCAGCGCGGTGCCGTCGTGGTGCTCGTCCCCAGCGCCGCCGCCTCGGGGGTCAGATCGGGCCCGGTCGGCAGCATCGCGAGCAGTGGTGCGGGAAGCCCGCGGGCCTGGCTCTCCGCGTAACCGAGCGCCGTCAGCGCCTGCGCCGAGCCCACCCGGTACTTCATCCCGGTGTCCGTCACCAGGTAGAGCGTGCCGCCGACCTCGCTGCCGCTCGCGCCGAGCACCCGCACCAGGTCCCCGCCGCCCGGCGCCACGGTGATCCTGCCGACCGGCACACAGGCCGGGGTCAGCCCCTCCGGCGGGGCCTGGGCCGCCGGGCCGAGGTCGGCGGCCGCGACCAGGGCGACGCTGATGCGCGGGCCCTTGCCGCCCGGCTGCACCCGGACGCAGGCGGTCGTGCCCTCCTCGACTCCGACGATCTGCGGCGGGGCGGCGGGCCGGTCGGTGTCCTGGACCGAGGTGTCGGCCCCGGGCGCCAGACGACCGCTCAGCGCGTCCGCGCCCAGCGTCTCGACCCGTGCCGCGCGCCCTTCGTAGACCTTCTCGCGGACGTCCGGGGCGCCGAGCAGCAGTGCCGCGCCGGTGGCGGTCAGGGGGACCAGGCCCTCGCGGCGCAACAGGTAGTAGCGCTCCGCGGAGCCGGGCACGGTGACGCGGAAGACCTCGCCGATCCGGGTGCTCCGGCCGCCGAGCTCGGGGCCCTTCGCACCCAGGCCCGGCACCTCCGCCGGAGTCAGATCGGGGCCGGACGGCACGGAGTTCAAGAAGGCCGCCGACACGGCGACGCGCGGTGTGGAGCCGTATCCCAGGGCCTCGCGGGCGTCGGCGTCCCGGTCCAGCCGCAGCTTGCTGCCCCTCCACACCAGATAGTCGGCCTTGTCGGGCCCGGTCACCAGCAGCGCCTGCGTGGTGGGCAGGCCCGCGGCGTCGGCCGGCACGCCGACGGCGAGCGTGGTGCCGGTGGAACCGGCGACGCTGCCCGAACACACCTGCCAGGGGCCGTCGTCCAGCTCACCACTGCCCGGAAGCGCGTCAGGGGCGCCGGTGATCCCGACGGGCGCCCCGTGGGGCGTACCGCTCAGGGAGCCCGCCCCGACCGTCGCGACCGTCATGTCGGCGCCCGCCAGCAGCCGCGCCGAGGCGTAGTTGCGCACCGGCCGCAGTCGGCCGTCCAGATACAGATAGCGCGACCCGGTCGCCTTGTTGACCACGAGCGTGCCCGGCTCCTGCCAGGAGTCCTTGGCTCCCGGCTTGAGCATGCCGAGCACGAACGCCCCGGCGGAGAGCAGCACGGCGATCACCACACCGATGACCACTCCGCGGTTGGTCCGTCCCTGCGGGCTCTCGGGCGCGTCCGGATCCGCGCGCAGCATGCTGGAGGTGAGCCGCCCCATGACGAACATGTGCGCCTGGACCTGATCACGTCGGGACTGCATGGCGGCGTTCGGTGCCTTTCGGTTCAGCGTGGGTTCGGCCGTCGAGCGGCCTCGATCCGGTCCTCGGCAGCGCGCTCAGCCGTTGAGGGAGCGCAGCGCGCCGTAGACGCCGAGCACCCACAGGGCGAGCGGCAGCAGGCTGATGGCCAGGGCCGAGTGCAGCAGCTCCGCCGCGCGGCCCCAGTAGGGCACGAGACGGCGGCCGGGCACGGTCCAGGACGCGATGGCCAGGGCCGCCGCGACCGCCAGCAGCCCCGTGGCCACGCCCAGCCGAGTCCCGGGCGCGAGGTCGGGTGCGTCGGCGAGGACCAGCAGGAGCAGCCCTGCCACGCCCGGGACCGCCAGGGACAGCCGCTGCCAGACGTTGCCCAGCCCGCGCGCGTGCAGCACCAGCAGCAGGGACAGCACCGCCGTGGTGATCGCCGCGGCGAGCCCGCCGTCGCGGGCGAGGACCGCGACACAGGCCGCGGCGACCGTCCCGACCGCCGCGTACAGGGAGGTCATCCAGCCGTCGGCGAGGACGGCCCGTTCGGCGACCGCCGACGCCGGATGGGGGTCGATGCCCTCCTGCAACTGCTGGGCGTTGGTGGGCAGCGGAGGCATCCGCATGCCGGACATGCGGAACGACAGCGAGGGGACGAAGGCGCCGAGCGCCACCGCCACGACGGCGAGGATCCCCGCGACGTGCGCGGGCGGCAGATCGGCGGCCAGCATCAGGGCCGCGGCCACCGCGCCGAACACCGCGATCACGGCGAGCCCGAGGAAGAACGCGGCGAACGCCGCCACGACCGCGAGCGCGAGGACGGCACCGCCGGTCGCGGCCGCGCTCGCCGACAACAGCCGTGCGCCCAGTGCCTCGTAGGCGTGCCTGCCGCTCAGTTCGCCGCCCGGCAGCAGCCAGCCGGCCAGCGCCAGGTACGGCGCGACCATGAAGCCGAGGACGGCTCCGGCCCCGGCGTCCCCCACCGCCCGGCTCGCGGCACCCGCGCCGGCGAGCAGCAACAGCCCGGCGACGGAGGCGAACACGGCCCGGGGAAGCGCCGAGCCACCGGGAAGCGCGGCCAGCAGCAGCCCGCCGCCGAGCACCGCCACGACGATCCCGAGCAGCAGCCGACGGCCCGCCCGCGGGCTCCAGCCGTAGGGGTGTTGGCGCATGGTGGTGGCGATGCCGTCCACCAGGTCGTCCAGATGCACCTCGGGCAGCGCCTCGGTGCGAGGCCTCAGGAAGAGGGTCTCGCCGTCGCGCATTCCGTAGGCGTCCAGGGTGCGTTCCTCGTCCAGTGGCTCGCCGCCCAGGCGCTGGAGCACCCAGCCCCCGTGGTCGAGTCCGGCCTCCTCGAGGTCGTCGCCCGCATAGCCGAGGACCGCGGGCAGCAGGTCGGCGACGGGGACGTCGGCGGGCACGGCGAGGTCGACGGTCCTGGCCGGGGCACGGACCGTCAGACGGCACAGCTCGGCCACCTGAGTGTCAGTCATCGGGCTGACTCACGCCTCTCCGAAGATGGTGCTGACAGGGCACGGAAACACCGGTCGGCGCACCGCTGAACATCGGGTTAATGCCCCAGGCGCAGTCAAGTCGCCCGGAAGGGACGGTAGTTCGCCGCCCTCCCGACGATCGTAATATCAGCCGACCGGTGGTTGCGTCCTGCCCCACCCTCCTCCCCTGTCCCACAAGGAGACGGCTCTTGAGTGTGGTCCTGTTCCGACGCCCGGCCCGGCGCCGAGGCCCTGAGATGCCCGACGGGGAACTCAGCCTCCAGGAACCACCGCCCCTGCCCGAGGTGGTGCCGGACTCCTCCGCCATCTGGACCTACCTCCCCATGGCCCTGATGTCCGTCTCGATGATGTTCATGTTCATGCGGCCCGGTGCCACCCGAGGCAGCGGCGGGTTCATCTACCTGGCCCTGGGCGTGATGGTGGTGGCCGCCGCCGCGATGATCGTCGGGCAGGCGATGCGGCGCAGCAGCGAACGCAAGCAGCGCCTCAAGGGCGAACGGCGTGACTATCTGCGTTACCTCGGCCAGATTCGGCGCAAAGTGCGCGGTGCCGTGGCCGACCAGCAGCGCGCGCTGTCCTGGCGCCACCCGGAACCCGCGGCCCTGTCGTCGATGGTGGGCACCACCCGGCTGTGGGAACGCCGACCTCGCGACGAGGACTTCGGCGAGATCCGGGTTGCCGTCGGTGACCAGAAACTTGGCCTGAAACTCACACCTGTCTCCACCAGTCCCGTCGAGGACCTGGAACCGCTCAGCGCCCACGCGCTGCGCAGCTTCATCCGCGCCTACGCGACCGTGCCGGACCAGCCGATCGCCATCTACCTGCGGGCCTGGGCCCGGGTGCTGTTCCGCGGCGAGGAGGAGCGGATACGTGCCCTCACCCGCGCCCTCCTCGCCCAACTGGTCACCTTCCACTCGCCGGACGACCTGTGGCTGGCGTTCTGCGTCGCGGACGAGCGGCGCGCGGACTGGGAGTGGACCAAGTGGCTCCCGCACGCCCTGCATCCGCACGACAGCGACGGCGCCGGTCCGGTCCGCATGACCGTCTCCGCCCTGGGTGAGCTGGAGGACCTCATCGGCGCGGAGTTCCAGGAGCGGCCCGCCTTCGACCCGGACGCCGTCCCCGGCCGGGAGGAGCCCTTCACCGTCATCGTGATCGACGGCGGCACCGTCCCGAGCGGCCACCGGCTCGACGGCCCCGGCTACCGCAACACCGTCGTGCTCGACCTCTCCGGCGCCCTCAGCTGGCGGCCAGGACGCGTCACGCTCCGCTTCGAGGTGTCCGACGACTCCTTCGCCCTGGTGCGCACCGACCGGGACCGCAAGGAACAGACCACCGTGCTCGGCCGACCCGACGTCTTCGGTATTACGGGCGCTACCGCCCTGGCCCGTCGCCTCGCGCCCTACCGCATGGGCATGGGAACCGGCCCCGACGCCGCCGAACCGCTGTCCACCAACGTCGAACTGACCACCCTGCTGGGCATCCCCGACCTGTACCGGCATGATCCGACCGCCCTGTGGCAGCAGCACACCGGCACCGCGCGCCTGCGGGTCCCCGTCGCCGTCGGCGCCGACGGACAGCCCGTGGAACTCGACATCAAGGAGTCCGCGCAGGGCGGCACAGGACCGCACGGCATGCTCATCGGCGCCACCGGCTCCGGCAAGAGCGAACTGCTGCGCACCCTCGTCCTCGCACTCGCCCTCACCAACTCCTCCGAGACCCTCAACTTCGTCCTCGTCGACTTCAAGGGCGGCGCCACCTTCCTCGGCCTGGACGAACTGCCGCACACCTCCGCCGTGATCACCAACCTGGCGGGCGAGGCGGCCCTGGTCTCCCGTATGCAGGACGCCCTGCACGGTGAGCTGATGCGCCGCCAGGAGCTGCTGCGCTCCGCCGGCAACTACACCTCGGCCCTTGACTACGAGAAGGCCCGCGCCTCCGGCGTCCCGCTGGAGCCCCTGCCCAGCCTGTTCGTCGTCGTCGACGAGTTCAGCGAACTGCTCGCCGCTCACCGGGAGTTCATGGAACTCTTCGTCATGATCGGACGGCTCGGACGCTCGCTCGGGGTCCATCTGCTGCTCGCCTCGCAGCGCCTCGACGAGGGCCGGATGCACCAGCTGGAGAGCCATCTCTCCTACCGGATCGGCCTGCGCACGTTCTCCGCGATGGAGAGCCGCGGTGTCTTGGGCGTCCCGGACGCCTACCAGTTGCCGCCCGCACCGGGCAGCGGCTTCCTCAAGTCCGGCGTGGAGGCCCTGACCCGCTTCCGTGCCGCGTACGTCTCCGGCCCCTACCAGGAGCGGCGCGGGCTCGCCCACCAGGCCCGCGTCACCAGCCAGACCGTGCCGTGGACGACGACGTACGTCATGCCCCGGCAACTGCCCCTCGCACCGGACCCCGACCCGGAGCCCGAGCTCGACGAGAACGGCGAGACACTGCTGTCCGTCGCCGTGGCACGCCTGCGCGACGCCGGCCCCGCGGCACACCAGGTGTGGCTGCCGCCGCTGGACCGGCCCACCACGCTCGACCAGGTGCTGCCGCCGCTCACCCCCGATCCCGAACTGGGTCTCACCGCAGCCGGCCGGACCGGACAGGGCCGCCTCACCATCCCCATCGGCATCGTCGACCGGCCCTTCGACCAGCTCCGCGACCTGCTGACCCTCGACCTGTCGGGGGCGGGCGGACACATCGCCGTCGCCGGCGGTCCGCAGAGCGGCAAGAGCACCATGGTCCGCACGATCCTCACCGCGCTCGCCCTCACCCACACCCCCCGCGAAGTGCAGTTCTACTGCCTGGACTTCGGCGGCGGCACCCTGTCGGGGCTGGCCGGACTACCCCACATGAGCGGCGTCGCGGCCCGCCTGGAGACCGAGCGCGTCAGCCGTACGATCGCCGAGGTCACCTCCCTGCTCGCGGCCCGCGAACGGTTCTTCCTCGACCACGGCATCGACTCCATGGCCACCTTCCGGCGCCGCCGCGCGGCCGGCGAGTTCCCGGACGAGCGCCACGGCGACGTGTTCCTGGTCATCGACGGCTGGTCCACGGTCCGCCAGGACTTCGACCGGCACATCCAGACCTTCGGCGCGATCGCCGCACGCGGCCTCAACTACGGCATCCACCTGATCGTCACCACCGCCCGCTGGGTGGAACTGACGTCCTCGATCCGCGACCAGGCCGCCACCCATCTGGAGCTGCGGATGGGCGACCCGATGGACTCCGAGATCGACATGCGGCGCGCCGCGACCGTGCCCCGGCTGCCGGGGCGCGGCCTGACCCGCGACACCAAGCTGCACTACCTCACCGCGCTCCCCCGCATCGACGGCACCGAGTCGGCCGACGACCTGACCGAAGGCGTCGCCGACCTGGTGGCGGCGGTCAAGGAGAGCTGGCAGGGCCCGCCCGCCCCGCCGGTCCGCATGCTGCCGACCAAGCTGCCCTACGCCGACCTGCCGGCCCCCGCGCAGGCGACCGGCCCCGAAGGCGGCTTCCGCATGCCGATCGGTCTGGAGGAGGAGGAACTCTCCACCGTCTGGCACGACTTCACCGAGACCCCGCACATGATCGTCGTCGGGGACACCGAGAGCGGCAAGACCAACATGCTGCGGATGGCCGCCAAGGCCGTCATGGACCGCTACACCCCCGCCGAGGCACGCATCCTCGTCGTCGACTACCGCCGCGAACTGGTCGAGGCGATCCCGGACGAGTACCGCCTGGGCCACGCGGTCTCCATGGACGCCCTCAAGGACATGATCTCGGGCGCCGCCCGGGCGGTCACCACCCGTCTGCCGGGCCCGGAGATCACACCGTCCCGCATGCGCAAGTGCGACTGGTGGAAGGGTCCACGGCTGTTCATCCTGGTCGACGACTACGACCTGCTGGGCGCCGGGCCCATGAACGCCCCCTTCGACCCCCTGCTCAATCACCTCGCCCTGGGCTGGGAGGTCGGCCTGCACCTGATCGTCTCCCGCTCGGCGGCGGGCGCCGGACGCGGCCTGAACGAAGCCCTGCTGCGCCGCCTCCAGGAGGTCAACTCCCCCACCCTGCTGCTCTCGTGCCCGCCGTCGGAAGGGTTCATCATCGGCAGCCTCAAGGGCCGCAACCTGCCGCCGGGCCGCGCGACCCGGGTGACCCGCCGCAAGTCGACCCAGCTCCAGACGGCACTGCTCGACCGGGTCCGCGCGGATGCGTGAACCCACCCACTCCCCGCGGGCAGACACCCCGCCCGCGGGACCCGGGCACCGACGGCGCACGCCGTCGCGGCCGAAGCCAGAAGGGCGCCCAGGCCACCAACTGGCCCCGTTGGCCACCGGGTTCGCACCACATGCGACACCGCTCGGCGGCTGTCCCGGCGCGCCGGGGCTCAGCAGGCGGCCGGCACTGGAACGCTCAGTTCTCCCCCGCACGCCAGCCGCGCGCACGGCCACGCGGGACCACCAGCGCCGCCGCGACCACCAGCGCCACCAGGCCCGCGCTGCCCGCGGCCACCACCAGGGCGCGGTTGCGGGGCTCGACCGAGGCGGCCTGCGGGACCACGGCCGCCTCGGGGCTCGGCATGGTGCCGGAGGTCTCCGGCAGCACGGTGGTCAGCGCGGCGTAGGGGTCGAGGCGGGGCGGGGCGGCCGGGTAGGCGGCCTCCGTCAGCCGCCGGGACACCTCGGCCGCGGACAGCTCCGGGTAACGCGCCCTGACTTGGGCCGCCGCTCCCGCGACATGCGCCGCGGCGAGGGACGCGCCCGAGCCGATGTAGTGCCCCTCGCCCGCCGGGCCGATGCCGACCACGCCGTCACCCGGCGCCGCCAGGTCCGCCCCGGAGACCACCGGGGCGTTCTCGGGCCGCTTGCCGTCGGGCCCGAAGTCGGTCACCGCCAGCACTCCCGGCGCCGCGGCGGGCCAGTACCAGGGCTCGGGCTTCGCCACCTGCCCGGACCGGTCCTTGGCCAGGGCATCGGGCGCGAGCGGCGCCACCACCAGGGCGTCCTTCTTGCCCGCGTAGGCCACCGCGGCGGACAGGACCGCCTTGCCGTCGGCCAGCGCCCGGCCGACGTAGATGACCTCGGCCCCTTCGTCGGCCGCCTGGCGGATCGCGTCCGCGAGCCGCTGAGCGGTAACGTCACCCCGCTCGTCCGTGCCCCGTACGGCCAGGATCCGGGCCCGGGGCGCCAGCCCCGCCGGTCCCGTCGCACGGTCCCCGTCAGGTGCCGCCGCGATCAGCCCCGCCGCGAAGGTGCCGTGCCCGACACAGTCGTTGCCCGCGTCACCGAGCGCCGTCACCCGGCCCGACAGTCCGGACGCCTTCTCGCTCACACCCGTGTCCACGACCGCCACGGTCGCACCGGCCCCCTCCGAGAGGGTCAGCGCCCGGCGCGCGCCGAGCGAGGTCAGCGCCCACGGCTCCGTCTCCACCCGCTGGGTCGAGGCCGTCGCACAGGGCTCGTCCGAGCCCAACGAGGTCCGTACGGCGGGAAGTTCCACGGAATCGGCCGCCGCGGGAGCGGCCCCGACGGCCGCCAGCAGCACGGCGACGACCGCCGAAGCGGCCCCGGCGGTCTGCGGACGGTGGATTCGAACAGCACGCATGGCGCACATCCTAGGCACGCCGTGCACCCCGCACCGCGCCGGTGTCCTGCGCCATCTCCCCTGGCTGTCCTGGAAGTTGACAGCCGGTGTCCCGTAGCGTTCACCGCGTGCGCACCACCGTACGACCGCGCCCCGATGGGGCGGAGCGGTACCGGCGGGCGCATCACCACAAGGAGGATCACAGCGTGTCACGGCAGTTGCTCAGGGTCTGCCCAGGCCGATCGGACAGCTTCCAGAAGATCGGCGACGCCCTGGCGAAGGCACGCACGGGCGCGGTGATCCGCGTGGCTCCGGGCCGCTACGACGAGAACCTGACCGTCAGGACCCGCGTCACGATCGTCGCCGACGGCGAGCCGGGCAGCGCCGAGATCTGTCCCCGCCGGGGCACCGCCGTCCTCCTGGTCGCCGACGCCGTCCTGCTCACCGACCTGACGCTGCGGGGCGGCAGCGAGGACCTGCCCGTCGTCGACGCCCCACGCGGCCAGGTCGCCATGGACGGCTGCACCGTCATCGGCTCCGGCTGGACGGCCGTGCTGGCCAGGGAGTCCGGTTCGCTGGCCATCCGCGGCTGCCGGATCAGCAACCCGGACGGCGCCGGAGTCGTGGACACCGCCTCCACCGGCAGCATCGTCGCCGACTCCCTCCTCGAGAACCTCGGCACCTCCGGCGTCGTCATCAGCGAGGAGGCCGACACGACCGTGCGGGACTGCCGGATCCGCGACGCCCGCGCCAACGGCGTCCTCGCCAACGGCTCGGCGCAGGGGCTGGTGGAGGGCTGCGACATCTCCGCCACCGACAAGCCCGCGATCGCCCTCGAAGGCCGCTGCGCCACCCGCGTCGTGCGCAGCGACGTCCACGACACCACGATCGGCGTCTATGTCACCAGCGGCTCCCGCCCCGTCCTGGAACACGTCACCGTCACGGACACCTCCGGCCCCGGCATCCTGCTCGGCTCCGCCGCCGACCCGGAGGTCCTGAACTGCCGCACCGCACGCACCAAGGGCAGCGGGCTCGCCGTCACCGAACGCTCCCGGGGTTCGTTCCGGGACTGCTCGTTCGACAGCGCGGCGGCCCCCGCGATCCGCGTCGTCGGCTCCAGTTCCCCCTCCCTCACCGGCACCTCGGTGCGTGACTGCGCCGACAAGGACTGCGCCGTGCTGCTGGAGGAGGAGTCGGCGGCGGAGTTCGACTCCCTGCTGATAGCGGACGCGGCCGGCGCCGGCATCCGGATCCGCACCGCGGCCAATCCGCTGCTGCGCCGCGCCCGGATCACCTCGCCGGGCGGACACGGCGTGGAGGTCGTCGAGGACGGGCGCGGACGCCTGGAGCACTGCGAGGTCGACCGGGCAGGGGGCGCCGCGCTGCGGATCGCCTCGGGCGGCCGGCCCGAGATCCGCGACACGGTGCTGCGCGAGGCGGCCGACGCCGCCGTGTCCGTCGGCACGGCGGGCATCGCCGCCCTGCGGGACTGCCATGTCGAGTCCGCCGGGGGATCCGGCCTCGCCGTGGACAACGGGGGCGAACTCTCCGCGCTGCGCACCCAGATCACGGAGTGCGGGGCCCACGGCGTGCTGGTGTCCAACGGCGGCCGGGCCGCCCTGACCGGCTGCCGGCTCACCGGCAACGTCGGCGACGGCATCCGCGTCGACAGTTCCGAGCCGGTGACCACCACCGACTGCACCGTGCGCGACAACCGCGGCGCGGGCCTGCGCCAGACCCGGGTCAACGAACAGCTCGGCGTGCACGACCTCAGCAGCGCCGGCAACGGCGCACCGGACGCCTGGGGCGACACCCTTCCCCCGGACGTCGCGGCGGCCGGGCCCGGCGGCGGCGAACACGCCAAGGAACCCCGAGGACCGCTGGAGCAACTGGAGTCACTCGTCGGACTCGCCGACGTGAAGCACCAGGTGCACACCCTGCTGAACCTCAACCAGCTCGCCCAGCGACGCCTCCAGCTCGGCATGCCCGTCCCCTCGATGAGCCGCCACCTGGTCTTCTCCGGCCCGCCCGGCACCGGCAAGACCACCGTGGCCCGCCTCTACGGAGGCATCCTGGCGGACCTCGGCGTGCTGCGCTCCGGACATCTGGTGGAGGTCTCCCGCGCCGATCTCGTCGCCCAGGTCATCGGCGGCACGGCCATCAAGACCACCGAGGCGTTCAACGACGCCCTGGGCGGCGTGCTGTTCATCGACGAGGCGTACACGCTGCTGTCCGACAGCAAGGGATCCGGCGCCGACTTCGGCCGGGAGGCCGTCGACACCCTGCTGAAGCTGATGGAGGACCACCGCGACGACGTGGTCGTCATCGCGGCCGGCTACACCTCCGAGATGGACGCCTTCCTCGCCTCCAACCCGGGCCTGGCCTCCCGCTTCACCCGGACCATCGAGTTCGACAACTACTCGGTGGACGAGCTGGTGACCATCACCGAGAACATGTGCGCGGCGCACCGCTACGAACTGGCCCCGGCGACGCTGGAGGCGTTGAGCCGCCTCTACGAGCGGATGCCGCGCGATGCCACCTTCGGCAACGGACGCGCGGCGCGCAAGGTGTTCGAGGAGATGGTCGACCGGCAGGCCCACCGGCTGGGCGCCATGACCAACCCGGCGGAGAGCGACCTGAGTCTGCTGCTGCCCGAGGACGTGGCCGCGGACGCCGGTTCCGCCGGCGAGAGCGGACCGGGTGCCGAGGAACTCCTCGCCGAACTGCACGCCATGGTCGGCCTGACCGCCGTGAAGAACGAGGTGACCGCTCTGGTCAACCTCCTCACCGCCACCAAGCAGCGCCAGGCCGCCGGACTGCCCGTCCCCAAAATCAGCCACCATCTGATTTTCTCGGGCCCGCCCGGCACCGGAAAGACCACGGTCGCCCGCCTCTACGCGGACCTGCTGCGCTCCCTCGGAGTCCTGCCCAAGGGCCAGCTCGTCGAGGTCGCACGGGCCGACCTGGTCGGCCGCTACGTCGGCCACACCGCCCAGCTCACCAAGGAGGCCTTCGAACGCGCCCTGGGAGGCGTGCTGTTCGTCGACGAGGCCTACACCCTCACACCCGAGGGCGCCGCCTCCGACTTCGGCCGGGAGGCGGTCGACACCCTGCTGAAGCTGATGGAGGACCACCGCGACGAGGTCGTCGTCATCGCGGCCGGCTACACCCGCGAGATGGACCGTTTCCTGGCCTCCAACCCGGGCCTGGCCTCACGCTTCTCCCGGACGGTGGAGTTCGAGAACTACACCACCCAGGAACTGCTCGACATCCTCGCCCGCTCCGCCTCGGGGTACGGCTACGACTGCTCGCCGGAGGCCCTCGACGCCCTCAGGGCCCATATCGACGCCCTCCCCCGCGACCGCTCCTTCGGCAACGCGCGCACGGCCCGCCGACTGCTGGAAGCCATGATGACCAACCAGGCGGGCCGCATCGGCACGCTTCCCGCTCCCGGCCTCGACGACCTGCGCCTGCTGCTCCCGGAGGACCTGCCGCCCCGGCCCACGACGACGATCCCACGCTGAGACCGACGCCGAACTCGGTTTCTCGGACGGAGTCGGTGGAACCCGCGGGGCGTGGACGGTGTGCCGACGAGAGCGGGAGGTTCGGGCCTTGTTCGAGGGCTTTGAGACCGGGCGGGTTCAGGTCGACGACGCATCCATTCTCGTGCGCCACGGCGGGGAAGGGCCGCCGGTGGTGCTGCTGCACGGCCACCCCAGGACATCGGCGACCTGGCATCGCGTCGCCCCGCTCCTCGTCCGCCGCGGTTTCACCGTGGTCTGTCCCGATCTTCGCGGGTACGGCCGCTCCACCGGTCCGGCGCCCACCGCGGACCACGCCGGGCACTCCAAGCGGGCCGTCGCCGGTGACGTGGTCGAGGTGATGCGCTCCCTCGGCCATGCCCGGTTCTCGCTCGCGGGGCACGATCGCGGAGGCAGTGTCGCGCTACGTCTTGCCCTCGATCACCCCGACGCGGTCTCGCAGGTGGCGCTGATCGACTGTCTGCCCCTCAGCGAGCACCTGTCCCGCATCACGGCCGAGTTCGCCACGCAGTGGTGGCACTGGTTCTTCTTCGCCCAGCCGGACATCCCCGAGCGGGTCATCAACGCCGATCCGGACAGCTGGTACCGCGGCGATCCTCAGATCATGGGGCAGGAGAATCACGACGAGTGGCGTGCGGCCATGAGAAACCCCGATGTGGTGCGGGCGATGCTGGAGGACTACCGGGCCGGTCTCACCATCGACCGGCGGCACGAGGAGGACGACCGCGCGGCCGGAAACCGGATCCAATGCCCGGCATTGATCCTCTGGTCGCTCCGGGACGACCTCGAAGACCTGTACGGGGACCCGCTGAAGATCTGGCGGCAGTGGGCACCGGATGTACGGGGCCACGGCATCGACGCCGGGCACGACGTGGCCGAAGAGGCTCCAGAGGCGCTCGCGTCGTCCCTTGCGGGTTTCTTCGCCGGACGGACTGAGTGAGGAACCTCCGGTCCGCCGCCCGAGATTAAGCGCGGTTTAAACGCGCCTTAAACGTTCTTCGTGCTCCTCCTCGATTCCAAATAGCCGCAGCTCAGGGCGATTTGAGGCTCAGCGTTCCGGTTGGCACATCGCGCGGTCGTGCGTATTGTCCTGGCCCACGGGATCTCCGACGCACACCTGAGAGCGCTCTCAGACTGCTGAACGCCTTTGCAGAGCCCCGAAGGAGCACTCATGACACCCCGTCACCAACGCAACCTGAGCCGCCGCAAGATGCTCTTCGCCCTGGGCGGCGCGGCCGTCGCCGTCCCCGCGGTCGCGACCATCGCCCCACATGCCCTCGCAAGCCAGGACGGCGCCTCCGCGAGTGACGCGCTCCCGGTGACCGTGCGCAACAACAGCGGTGCCTTCGACAACACCTCCGTGCATCTGTACGTCGTCGGCAACCTCGACGGCAAACAGGTACGGCTCACTCCGGACGGCAACCTCGCCCCGGTCTCCCTGTCGGACAACCAGGCCGACGGTTACACCGACTACTCCCTGCCTCTGGCGAGCAGCGGCGAGACAACGCTGTCCCTCCCCTACATGTCGGGCCGTGTCTATGTCTCGCTCGGCGACAAGCTCAAGTTCAAGGCCGTCACCGACGGCAACGGCGACGCGGCCTTGCAGTACCCGGCGGGATGGGTCGCCTCCGACCCGAACTACGGCGTCCTGCACGACTGCGCCGAGTTCACGTACAACGCGGCCGGCATGTTCTGCAACACCACGATGGTCGACATGTTCAGCGTGCCGATGAGCATCCGGCTCACCGGTGACCAGGACCAGACGACGGGCACCCTGCGCGACGGCGGGCGCGCCGCCGCCTTCGCCGCCGTCAAGGAGATCGAGGACTTCGCGCGGCTGGTCGTGGACGACACCCGCGTCATCGCCCCCGGTCACGGTCTGGACGCGGGCCTCTTCGCCGCCGACTACTTCGCCCCGTACATCGACGAGGTGTGGAGCACCTACACCGGCAAGGACCTCACCGTCACCACCAACGCCGGTACCTTCACCGGCCGGGTGCGCGGCGAGCGGTTCACCTTCGACGGGCCGGCCTCCGTGTCCTTCGCCAAGCCCACCACCCGCGACGTCCTCTTCTGCGACGGCAGCCTCGCCGCACCCAACGACGGCACCACCGGTCCCGTCGCCGCCGTCCTGGGCGCGGGCCTCAACCGCTCGACCCTGCTCACCGACGCCACCCAGCCCGCGACCGACGCCGCCGCCTTCTACCAGGCCGAGCTGACCAACCACTACGCGAGGGCGATGCACGCGGCGACCCAGGACGGCAGGGCCTACGGCTTCGCCTTCGACGACGTGGCGGACTTCGCCTCGTACATCCAGGACACCCACCCGACCGGCTTCACCCTCACCCTGTCGCCGTTCTGACGACGCCCCGGCTGACCGGGACCCACACGCCGACGTGAAGGCGATGACGTACACACGCCACCGCCTTCACGCACTCTGTCGGCGTCAGCCGTGCGGCAGGATCACCGCGCGCCCGTTGACCTTCCCGGCGTGCAGCCGCTCATAGGCCAGCGGCGCCTCGTCCAGCGAGTACGTCTCGGTGTGCACCGACACCGCGCCGGCCCGGGCCAGCCCGAGCACCTCGATGAGTTCGCCGCGGCTGCCCCAGTAGGGCGCGGTGACCGAGACCTCGAAGGGGAGATGCCCGAACCCGACGGGCAGCGTCCCGCCGCCGATGCCCACGATCGTCACGTCGGCCTCGACGGCGGCCACCGCGCCCGCGGTGCGCACGGTCGGTTCGGCGCCGACGAAGTCGAACACCGCCTCCGCGCCCAGACCGCCGGTCAGCGCGCGCACCGCGTCCGCGGCCCCGGCGTCCGACAGCACCGCCTCGTGCGCGCCGACCTCACGGGCGAGGCGCAGCTTGTCCTCGCCGACGTCGAGCGCGATCACGCGGGCCGGTGTCAGCGCGCGCAGCAGCTGGATGGCGACGTGCCCGAGCCCGCCCGCGCCGATGACCACGGCGGTCGAGCCGGGGACCAGCTTGGGCAGCGAACGCTTGATCGCGTGGTACGGGGTGAGCCCCGCGTCGGTCAGCGGTACCGCGGCGACGGGGTCGAGCCCGTCGAGCGGCACCAGGTGGCGAGGGTCGTCCACGAGCAGGTACTCCGCCATGGAGCCCGGCGCCCCGAGCCCCGGCGGGCGGATGCCCAGCGCTTCCGCGCGCAGACAGTAGTTCTCCTTGCCCTCGGCGCACTTGGCGCAGGTCCCGCAGCCCCAGGGTCCGTAGACGGCGACCGAGTCGCCCTCCCGCACCCCGCTGACGCCCGCGCCGAGCGCGGCGACGGTGCCGACGCCCTCGTGGCCGAGGGTGAGCGGGAGGTCGTAGGGGAATCCTTCGGCGGGCCAGTTCATCACGGCGATGTCGGAGTGGCACACGCCGGCGGCGGTGACCTTCAACAGGACCTGGCCGGGGCCCGGTTCGGGATCGGGGACGGTGACCACCTCGGGCGGCGCGCCGATGGTGCGGTACTGAAGTGCCTTCATGGTGTTGCTCCTGTCCGGCTCAGACGGCCGTGTAGGCGCCGTCGACCAGGTGGTAGCTGCCGGCCACGAAGGAGGCGCGGTCGGACAGCAGGAAGACGATGAGTTCGGCGACCTCCTCGGGGCGGCCCAGCCGGCCGGCCGGGTGCAGGCCCACGAGCCCGTCGTAGGCGGCCTGGTCCATGCCCTGCAGCAGGGGGGTCTCGATGAAGCCGGGGCCGACCGCGTTGACGCGGATGCCCTTCGCGGCGTACTCGGCGGCGGTGGCCTTGGTCAGGCCGACCACGCCGTGCTTGGCGGCCACGTAGGCGGAGGAGCCGGCGAAGCCGACCGAGCCGAGGATGGAGGCCACGTTGACGACGGCACCGCCACGGCCGGTGGACTCGATGGCGGGGAGCTCGAAGCGCAGGGAGTAGAAGACGCCGTCGAGGTTGGTGCGTACGACGCGGTCGTAGGCGGCGATGTCGTACGTGCCCGTCGGGGCGCTCGGGCCGCCGATGCCGGCGTTGTTCACGGCCAGGTCGAGGCCGCCGTAGGTCTCGACGGCGAAGGCGACGGCCGCCTCGACGGAGTCCGGGCGGGTGACGTCGAGTTCGACCGCGGCGGCCTTGATGCCCTCGGCGCGCAGTGTGGCGGCCGCCTGCTCGGCGCCCTCGGTGTTGTGGTCGGCGATGACGACGTTGGCTCCGCCGGCGCCGAGGCGGCGGGCGGTCGCGAGGCCGATGCCGGAGGCGGCGCCGGTGACGAGGGCGGTCCGCCCGGCGAACTCGGTGGCTTGGTCGGACGTGGTCTCGGTCGCGTGTTCGGTGGTGCTCATGGTGCTCTCACTCTTCGGCAGTGCTGTCGGGGGCCGCGGACGCGGCCTCCGAGATCAGGGCGTCGTAGGCCTGTTCCACCAGGTCGGCGAGGTCTGCGGCTCCCGAGTCGGGATCGGCGGCGCGGCGTGCCCAGAGGCGCAGCGCGGCCGTGAGGACGCCGGCGGCGGCGTCGACGACGACGGCGGGGCGCAGGTCCCGCAGGTCGTCGGTGCCGAGCCGCTCGGCGAGGATGCGGATCGAGTCCTCCTGGGCGTCGACGCGGATCCGTTCGTACGCGGCGAACAGGGCGGGCTCGCGGTCGACCAGTGCCAGCAGTGCGCGCATCCTGGGGCGCAGATGGTGGGCCGGGTTCTCCTCGTCGGCGAGCCAGGCGCGCACGGCGCGCCGGTAGGCCAGCAGGGGCGGCTCGGTCGCGGGGCGGTCCCGCAGCAGCGCGTTGATGCGGTCGCCGTCGCCGCGCACGAAGTCGAGGGCCGCGTCCTCCTTGCCGGTGAAGTGGCGGCTGAAGGTGCGGCGGGTGACGTCCGCGCGCTCGGCGATCGCCTCGACGGTGGTGTGCGCGAGGCCGCGTTCCAGGATCAGGTCGACCGCGGCGACGGCCATGGCGTTCCTGGTCTGTCGTGCCTTGCGCTGTCGCCGGTCCTCGGTCATGTCCTCAACGGTACACCCTGATGTCCCAATGGGACATCTGACCCATTGGGACATCACATTCACCGGAAGATCCGCCTCATCGAGACATGACCCGGACGGCTCAGGCCGCCTCCTCCACCGTGTGCGAGTCGGTCAGGGTGAGGGCACCGCCGGCCGCGATCAGGCCGACGACCACGGCGAGCACGCCGTAGATGATCCGTTCGCCGTGGAAGAAGGACCGCACGAGGTCACTGCTCCAGACGCCCGCGGGCAGCTGGGTGCTGACCAGCGCGGCGATCAGCGTGCCGACGGCGGCGGTGCCGACGCTGGTGCCGACCTCCTGGGCGGTGTCGTTGAGGGCCGCGCCGATCGAGGTGCGGTTGGCCGGCATCGCGTCGACCAGGGCGATGGCGCAGATCGTCATGACGGTGCGCAGCCCGACGGTCAGCACGACCATGGAGGCGGCGATGGCGGCGTACCCGTGGTCGACGCCCCAGGCCAGCCCGGCGAGCGCGCCGGCCAGACAGGCCGCGCCGACCAGACAGGCCACTCGGTGGCCGAACCTCTTGGCGAGCCCCTCCGACAGCGGGGTCGCGACGATCATGGTCACGATGATCGGAAGGTTCGCCAAGCCGGCCCGCACGGGGCTCCATCCGTAGGCGTACTGGAAGTGCAGGATCAGCCCGAACATCACGCCGGCCATCGCTATGGACGTTCCGATCTGGGCGATGGCCGCGCCGCGGACGGTCCCGTTGGAGAAGAGGGTGAGGTCCAGCATGGGCGCCGCGCTGCGCCGCTCGTGACGGACGAACGCGATGCCGGCGGCCACGGCCCCGAAGACCGACGCGAGCGTGACCGTGGAGAGCCAGCCGTGTTCGACGCCGCTGGTCAGCGCGTAGCAGGCCAGGCCGATGGCGAGGACGCTCAGGACGGCGCCCGGCAGGTCGAGTCGGTCGTCCGTCAGGTCCTCGGCACGGTCGGCGGCGACCCCGAGCCGCACTCCGATGCCGGCGATCAAGGCGATCGGCGCGTTGATCAGCAGAAGCCACTGCCAGCTGACGTGGGCCAGTGCCGTGCCGCCCAGCAGCGGGCCGAGCACGAACCCGGACATGCCGACGACGATCATCAGGGTCATCGCCCGCATCCGCAGCGCCTGGTCGTCGAACAGCCGGAAGACGAGCGAGTTGGTGATGGGCGCCATGGCCGCGGCGGCGATGCCGAGCCCGGCCCTCAGCGCTATGAGCTGTCCGGTGGAGTCGACGGCGATGACGCACAGGCTCAGCGCGCCGAACACGGCGAGGCCGATCAGCAGCACGCGTCGGCGTCCGAAGCGGTCGGCCAGCGATCCCGCGGTCAGCAGCAGGCCGCCGAAGGTGAGCGAGTAGGCGCCGGTGACCCATTGCAGTGCGGTGGTGCCGCCGCCGAGGTCGCGGCCGATGGTCGGCAACGCGATCGAGAGCAGGGTGTTGTCGACCATCTCGACGAAGAAGGCCAGACAGAGCGCGGCCAGCGGGATCCAGGCCGCGCGCAGGGATGAGTAGGTACGGGTTGATGCGGACTCGGTGGTGGTGGTCGCGGTCATGGCCGGCCTCCCCTCGGAACGTCGCCCGCCGTCGAACGACGCCGGGCGAAGGAACAGGATTCGATTAACGAACAAGGTTCGATACTGGAACGCCGTTCGACAGTAGAACGTCGTTCGATAAGAGCGCAAGTCTGTGATTGGATGGATGCCATGCCACGCCCGCGAACACGTACCGCCGCCGAGAGCTCCCCCCGAGGACGCCAACGTGCTTCGCACTCCATGGAGGCCGTCCTCACCGCAGCCGTGGCCCTGCTCGACGAGGCGGGCCAGTCGGCGCTCACCTTCCGCGCCCTCGCCTCCCGGCTCGGCACGGGCGTGGGGACCATCTACTGGTACGTCTCCAACAAGGACGAACTGTTCGACCGCGCCACCGACCACGCGGTCGGCGGCATCCTGACCGCCGTCGAAGAACTGCAGGAGAGCGACGACCCGATCGCCGACCTGCGCGCGATGGCCGTCGTCCTCTTCGACGCGATGATGGACCGGCCGTGGCTGGCGGCCTACTTCATGCGCAACACCGACGTACAGGGCCACTCACTACGGCTGTACGACAAGCTCGGCCGCCAGACTCTGCGCCTCGACCTCACGCCGCGGCAGCGCTTCCACGCCGTCTCGGCGATCACGGGCGTCGTCGTCGGCACAGCCGCCGACCTGGGCGCGGAACTCCCGCAGGAACTGCTCGACGGAGACGTGGACCGCGTGGAGTACCTCAGCCGCTACGCCGAGACCTGGCGCTCGCTCGACGCCGCGGACTTCCCGTTCGTCCACGAGATCGCCGACGAGTTCGCCGAGCACGACGACCGGGAGCAGTTCCTCGCCGCCCTGGACCTCACCCTGGCGGGCCTACGCCTCCAGGCGGGCCCCCGCGCCCCGAAGGACAACGTCACCGAGTCCGACCCCACCGCGAACGGCTCCCGCCCCACACCGTGACCCGGCACGTCCAACGCCTCGGCTCGGCCACGACTTGGAGTCGATGCGGCCAATCGTGAGGCAGTGCGCGGCGACGGGGCGGACCCCGCGAGGAACTGGGCTCCCGTCCTGTGGTTCGGCGGGTTCACCCTGGGCGTGCTCGCGATCGCCGTGATCTTCCTGTGCACGGCCCATCCCTACGCGGGAGCGGTCCAACTGCTGCTGGCGGCCGTCACCCTGCTCCTCACGCTCGCCGCATGGCCCGACCAGCACGAACGTGCTCCCGGGCCGGTGTCCCGAGCAGCGCCGCTATCATCTGATATGCGTCCTTTCGGGCGAAAATGATGAGCAGGGTAAAAATCCTTCGGAGCGACCCATGTCCCGCAAGGACCCCACGTACGACGGCGACGAGCTGCTGGCCAGGCTCGGCTCACTGACGTCCCGGGCGCGTGAGCACGCGGAGCTGCAGCGCTCCCAGGTCGAACTGGCCCTCGCTCTGCAGCGCGGCATGCTGCCCACGGAGATGCCCTCAGCCCCCGGCTACCAGCTGGCCGTACGCTACGTACCCGCCTACCACGGCCTCAACGTGGGCGGGGACTGGTACGACGCGTTCCACCTTCCCGACGGCAGGATCGGGCTGTGCATCGGGGACGTGCAGGGCCACAACATCGAGGCCGCCGCCTTCATGGGGCAGGTCCGTGTCGGTCTGCGCGCACTCGCCTTCGTGACGAGCGAGCCCGGTGAACTCCTCGCCCGGACGAACGACCTGCTCCTGTCCCTGGGCGCCGATCTCTTCGCCACCTGCACCTTCCTCCGCCTCGACCCGTCCACCGGCCTCCTGGAGAGCGCGCGGGCCGGGCACATCCCCTGCGTCTGGGCGACGGCGGACGGAAAGTCCGGGATCGGCAGCGACGAGGGCGGCCCGCCGCTGGGCATCCAGGCCGGCGCGACGTACCCCGTGACCCGTTACCGGCTCACCACGGGCGGCGTGCTCGTCCTGCTCACGGACGGCGTGGTGGAGGGGCCGTCCATGACGGTCGACCAGGGCCTGGACCAGGTGGTCCGACTCGCCGGCATCGCCGCCGTGGCGGGCCTCAAAGCCGGCTCGCTGGCCGCCGCCGTGATCCGGGGCGCGGACCAGGTGGGACACGAGGACGACGCCGCCGTACTGGTCATCGGCCACGCGGGGACCGAAGCTCGGCAGTAGGGCGCCATGCCGACGCTCCCGCCTCGCCGGAACCGCGGCCTCGGTGTCTGATGGCTTGTGTGGTGAGTACCGACAAGCTGCACTGGACCGGCGTCTTAGCCCTCCAGACGCTCGCCGTCGCCGCCTGCTACTACGCCGCTGGACGCCTCGGACTCCTGCGGAACCTGACCGTCGAGGGGGCGGTGTTCACCCCCATCTGGCCGCCGACCGGTATCGCGGTGGCCGCCCTGCTGATCCTCGGGCTGCGCGTCTGGCCCGGCATCGCACTCGGTTCCCTGTTCGTGATCATGCACCTCACCTCGCTGCGGCCCGAGGTGCTCGGCAATCTGGCGGGCAACACGGCCGCGCCCGTCTGCGCGTGCCTCATGCTGCGCGCGGTGGGCTTCCGCACCGATCTGAGCCGGCTGCGCGACGGCCTCGCCCTGGTGTTCCTCGGGGCCCTGACCGGCATGCTGATCAGCGCCACGGTGGGCGTCGGCATGCTCGTGATCACGGACCGGCTCCATGGCCACGGCTTCTGGGCGGTGTGGCTGGCCTGGTGGGTCGGCGACGCGATGGGCGTCCTGATCGTCACCCCGCTCCTCCTGGTGCTCTACGCGGCGCGCTGGCCCCCACCCCTGTTCCGCTGGCGGGAGGCCACCGCACTCGCCCTCATCACCTGCGGCGCGGTACTGCTGGTCACCCACAGCAGCCTCAGCATTCTGTTCCTCGTCTACCCCCTGCTGATCTGGACGGCGCTGCGCTTCCAGCTGGCCGGCAGCATGCTCTGCGCGCTCCTCACCTCCGTCGTGGCCACCCTCGCCGCCACCGAGCGCGTCGGCCCTTTCGCCGGTCTGAACCAGATCGAGGTGATGATCAAACTGCAGGCCTTCAACGGCACCATGGCCCTGACGGCCCTGCTGCTCTCCGCCGTGATCACCGAGCAGCGCAACACCCGGCGCTCGGTGGAACGGGCCTGCCAGGAACTGGTCGAGGTGCTCGAACATCTCACCGCGGGGAGCGCGCCACGAGGCGGGCCGGCTCCACCTCGCGGCGAAGCGGAGGACCGGCCCCGGTAGCCGGCTCCCGCCACCGCCGTGCGGCCGTACGGCCTCAGTGTCCCGCCTGGATGTCCCCCCGTGTCGAGGAGGCGATGGCGTCCCGGTGGGCGAAGTCGCCCGGGGGGATGCCAGGGTGGTGCCCGAGCCGGTCGGGGGGTGCGGTGGTCGCGGGGCCGAGGGTGAGCCGGGAGACGATCCGGTAGCGGTCACCCCGGTACAGGGAGTGGACGTACTCGACGGGCCGGCCCCCGGTGTCGGAGGTGAGCCGCTCGAAGAGCAGTGCCGGGGACAGCTCGGGCACGTCGAGCAGTTCCGCCTCGGCACGTGTGACGACCGTCGGCTCGATCGCCTGCACGGCCTCCCTCACGTGGACGCCGTGCTGCCGGCGCAGGTGCTCGTAGAGGTCGCCGGCCTCCAGTTCCGCCGCGGACAGGGCAGGCACCAGATCGGCCTTGATGTGCAGGTGCTCGATGGCCATCGGGGCGCCGTCGACCAGCCGGAGCCGCGCGACGTACACGATCTCGGCGGCGGGTGAGATCCGCAGCTTGCGGCCCACGCGCGCGCCGGCCGGGATGGTGGTGAACTCCAGCAGGCGGCTCGACCAGGCGCCCGCGGCCTGCGGCACGGTCATGGACTGCTCGGCGGAGACGAGTTCCTGGGTGATCTTCTGCGGCGCCACGAACATGCCCCGCCCGTGTTCGCGTACCACCAGGCCCGCCGCGACGAGTTCGTCCGCCGCCGCGCGCAGGGTCGGGCGGGACACCCCCAGCTGAGTGCACAGGGCGCGCTCGGAGGGGATGGCGTCTCCGGGGCGGCGGGACTCCACCAGGTCGAGGAGAAAGTCACGGACCCGCTCGCGCTTGAGCACCGCGCCGGGCGCGTCGGCCTTCATGCGTTCCCCCTCGCGCTGAGTCCTCAGCTGTCCGGTTGACCACCTGACCAGTGGCCAACCGATGGTTGCCGCTCCTTGACGAGCGGAGTGTAGCCGCAGACCACCAGAGACCGTCGACATATTCGCCGCCGGTACGCCAAAGTCCGCGTCTGCAGCGGGGGTTGACGTCCCAATTGGTCTATGCCACCTTCGTCCTCACCTCAACTGGCAAGCTGACCAGTCGTCTTCACTGGTCAGTTGGTCAGCAGCTCCGCCGGCTCCGGCATCCCATTCCGGGAATCACCCCCACCTTTCTGGAGGGAACCACGATGAGATCCAGAACGAACCGGTTGCGCGCCACAACGGCCGCCGCCCTCGCCGTCGGCATGGGCGCCGCCGCGCTCACCGCGCTCCCCGCCCCCGCGAACGCGGCCACCGACGGACTGAGTGTCCAGTACCGGACCAGCGCCTCCGGAGCCAACGCCGATCAGGCGGAACCCTGGTTCAAGGTGACGAACACCGGCACCAGCGGCATCGCCCTGCAAAACGTCAGGATCCGCTACTACTTCAAGGCCGACTCGGCGAACGCGACCTACCGTTTCGCCTGTTCCTGGGCCGTCAAGGGCTGCGCCAACGTCACCGGCACCTTCGGCACGCTCGCCAACCCCACCGCCACGGCGGACCGTTACCTGGAGATCGGCTTCACCTCCGGGGCCGGCTCCCTCGCGCCCGGCGCCGACACCGGCGACATGCAACTGCGCTTCTACCAGTCGACCTGGGCCCCGCTGAACCAGAGCGACGACTACTCCTTCGGCGCCTCCCAGACGTCGTACGCCAACTGGTCCAAGGTCACGGCCCAGCTCGCCGGCACCACCCTGTGGGGCCAGGCCCCCGCGGGCAACGACCCGACGAACCCGCCCACCGACCCTCCCACCGACCCTCCGACCGGCGGCGCCACCCTGTTCGACGACTTCAACTACACCAGCCACACCGACCCGAGGATCTCGGCGAACGGCTGGAGCGTACGGGCCAACTCCGGTGGCCCCGGCGTCTCCGGTGCCACCTGGGCCCCCGAGAACATCACCTTCGCCACCACCGGCGGCAACTCCGTCATGAACCTGGAGACCTCGACCGCCGGCACCGGAGCGAGCACCGAGCAGACCGAGATCCTCACCAAGGCGACGAAGTTCAAGAACGGCACCTACGCGGCCCGCGTCAAGTTCAGCGACGCGCCCAGGTCCGGGCCGGACGGCGACCACCTCGTCCAGACCTTCTTCACCATCAACGACCTCAAGGCACCCCTGGCGGACGACTACGCCGAGTACGACTTCGAGTATCTGCCCAACGGCGGCTGGGGCGAGCCGTCCGACATCCTCTACACCACGTCCTGGGAGACCTACCAGGCCGACCCCTGGGTGGCGGTCAACCAGCACAGCGAGAGCCGCCAGAGTTACACCGGCTGGCACGACCTCGTACTGACCATCGACAACAGCAGCATCAAGTATTACGTCGACGGCCAACTCTTCGGTACCCACGACGCCGCGTACCTGCCGGAACGGCCCATGTCCATCAACTTCAACCAGTGGCTGATCGACTTCGGCGGGCTGACCAGCAGCACCCCACGGGCGTACGACGAACAGGTCGACTACGTACTGCACGTCAAGGACCAGGTCCTCACACCGGCGCAGGTCGCCTCCAAGGTGGCGGCGTACCGCAGCGCGGGCACCACGTTCCAGGACGACGTCCCCGCCGCCTGACCCGCCTCTCCTGCCTGCCGGGGCCCGGTGCTCACCGGGCCCCGGCACCTACGTGCCGCCCGCTCCCTGATCAGCCCGCTGTCACACGGACCACGCCGGTCACCGTGCCCTGGTAGTAGGTTCCGTCGGGTCCGATGGTCCCCGCCATCTGCAGACTGTCGTAGAGCGATCCGATCCCCACCTGCTTCGACCGGGTCACCCTGCCCGTGGCCGGATCGATCTCGGCGTACACATACGGGTCGAGCAGGCTCGTGGTGCTGGTGCCGGGGATGACCGGGTTGCGTAGGACCGTGCGCAGCTTTCCGTCGGCGGTCGAGAGCCGGGGCACCGCCGCCGACCGCAGTTCGTTGTCCCACACCAGGTCGCAGCCCGATCCGTCCGGGCGTACGTCGACCCGGCTCAGACCGCCTTCGAAGGCGGCGGACGCGGGCACGGCCGTACCCGCGTCGGCCGGCACGGCCGGGTAGGGATAGCCGTAGGTGGCGGCCACGAAGACACTGCGGCCCGCGCCGATCGGTGAGTTCTCGCTGCCGGGTCCTCCCGCCAGCAGGACCGGCACCGAGCAGACCGTCGCGCCGGTGGCGGTCTCGTACACCTGGAGACCGACCGTGGTGTCGGCGTTGTCGACGATGGTCACGTACTCGGTACCGTTCCCTGGCCCGAAGAAGGTGGGAGTGGAGCCGCTGCCCCAGCTCAACTGTCCGGGCTTGCGCGCCTGTCCGCGGTCGTAGGCGCGGCGCCAGCTGATCAGCGGGGTGCCGTCCGGACCCGCGGTCAGCAGGTAGGTGGCGTGTGTCGAGGTGACCGCCGTTCCGGCGGGAGCGGTGGAGATGCTGTTGGAGACACGCTCCCCGTCCGGCAGTGACAGCGTCCGCACGGTGCCGGTGCGGTCGTCCGCGGTGCCCACCGTGCCACCGCCGGTGGCGAACCAGACCCGCCCCTGCCAGTCCGGCGCGAGGCCGGTGACGGCGTCGTCCTCGGCGATCGCGGAAGCCAGGGACAGGCTCTGGTCGACGGTCAGTTCCCAGCCGCCCGCCGCGGTGCGGTGATGGCCGACTCGCAGCAGGGAGCGGCTGCCGTCGATGACGGTGAGACGGTCCGACTGGTCGATGTAGGCGTACACGCCGCCGAGCAACGAGCCCTTGGTCAGCTCCAGTTCGGCCAGGGACGCGCCGCTCTTCGGGTCGAGGAGGTGCACGGTCGGGACCTGGCCGAAGATCGGTGTGCACAGCACCACCGGGTAGCCGTCCGACCCGATGAGGAGGGTCGGGCAAGCCGACGCCAGTGCGGTGCGCCGCGCCGTGAGGGTGCCCGCGCCCGGACCGGCCAGCGGGGTCAGGTCCGAGGATCCGGTGTCGCCGTGCATCGTCGCGGTGCCGTCCGGTCCGGCGTACGGATTGTGCGGCGGCGCCGGAAGAAACTCCGCGGTGGCGGCGCCGGCGGGAGGGGCGGTCCCGACTGCGGTCGCGGTGAGTGAGACGGCGGCCATGACGGCGAGGGCCAGTCGGGTACGTCGACGACGGAGCCGCCGCGACGGGGGCGCAGCCACGGAAACGGGCACGGGCACAGATACAGGCACGGACATGACAACTCCCGGCGATGAGAAGTAAGGAGAAGAGGGCGATCACGCAGTGAGCGGCGAACCGGACGGCCGGAAAGACATCGATCCCAACGGGAGCGGAAGAAGGGCGGTCGGTCAGGCCGGGCGACAACAGGCGCCGGCGACACGCACGAGATCGACGTGAAGACGTCGCGTGAGGTCAACTCGCAGGCCCATACGAGTGATCGAATCAGCACCGGGAGGCGACGGTCAAGGGCTCACCCGGGCACCTGGCTCAGCGGCGCCCGCCCGGTCCCACGGATCTTGCGGGACCGGGACCGCCGGCGCGGTCAGCGGGCCAGGGAGACGGCGAACGGGGCCAGGCCGTTGCGGCGCAGGACGTGGGGGACGACGAGGATCATCGCTTCGGTGGCGCGGGCCGTGGTGATGTCGCCGAGGTCCTCGATCCATTCGGGGCGCCAGCCCAGTTCACCCAAGAGGCCGGTGACGGTCCTTTTCGCCGCTTCGTCGTCGCCGGAGAGATAGGCGGTGGGAGGGGTGTTGAGGGCCCCCGGGGCGGTCATGACCGTGAACAGCATGGTGTTGAGGGTCTTGACGACATGGGTGTCGGGCAGGGCGGCCTGGAGCTGTTCGGCGAGGCTGCCACCGGGGTAGCGCAATGCGCCGGGCAGGCCGTCGGCGTCGTCCTGCGTGGCGTTGCTGACGTCGATGAGGATCTTGCCTGCGAGTTCGTCCCGTAGCGCCGACAGGCGCTCCAGTGAGCTGTCGCCGGGAGTCGCGTTGATCACGATGTCCGCGGTGTGTGCGGCGGTGCGGTGATCCGCGTGGCGGATGCGCGGTCCGTCGGTCGGCCCGGCCGTCGCGTCGCTCTGTGTGCGGTGGCCGAGGGTGAGGTGATGCCCTGCCGCGGACAGGGCGTGGGCGAGGTTGGTGCCGACACGGCCGGCGCCGAGGATGCCGATGTGGGTCATGGTGGTGCTACTCCTTGCGGACTGGGGAGTTCGGGCGGGTGCGGGCCGGTCAGATCTCGGTCAGGACGTCGAGGGCGGCGGTGTGGATGCCGGGGGCGGCTGCCAGGAAGTCGTGGCTTCCCGCGTTCCAGGGCTTGCCCTCCAGGTCGGTGACGGTGCCCCCGGCCTCGCTGACGAGCAGGGCTCCGGCGACGAGGCCGGAGCGGACGTCGGAGAACTGCCAGAAGGCGTCCATGCGTCCGGCGGCCACGTGGATGAGCTGCAGGGTGGCCGGGACGGAGACGCGGACGACGAGACCGGCGGTGAGCATGGCGGTGACCGAGGCGCCGATCCGGCGGAAGGTGTCGGTGCTCTCGCCCGGGCGGGCCTGGCCGGTGCCGATCAGCGCGGCGCCCAGGTCGTCCTTGGCCGACACGGTCAGAGGACGGCCGTTGAGGTGGGCGCCGCCACCGGCGGTGGCGGTGTAGGTGTCACCGGTCAGCGGGAGGTGAACGACCGTCAGGACCGGCTGGTTGTCGCGCACCAGGGTGGCGGTGACCGCCCAGTCGGACATGCCGTGAACATGATTGATGTTGCCCTCGGCCGGGTCGACGACCCACCACTCGCCGGGCGGGAGCGCCCCGCCGGCCAGCTCGTCCTCCACCCACCGCGACCCCTGCCTCGCCCGCAGCAGCGGCTCGCGCAGCACGGCGAGGACCGCGGCGTCATTCGCGTGGATCTCCTGGACGATCTCGCTCAGACTGACGCCCCGGGCCTCGGTGGTGTAGCGCTCTCGCAGTGTGGCCGCGGCGGCCTGTACGGCGCCGGTCACCTCGGACAGCAGCGTGGCGCCGAGGTCGAAGGACATGGCTGTGCTCATGGCGGGCTCCTTGAATCGCAGTGGGAGCGGGGCGACTTGGGCGCTTGCCCTGCCCCGCACCTCCCACGCTAGAACCCTCGCGGATTACCAACAAGTGCATGGTTGTCACTCGTACAGTTACCGCCATGCAACTGGATCTGAATCTGCTCACCGCCCTGGACGCCCTGCTGGAGGAAGGCAGCGTGGCCGGCGCCGCGGCCCGCCTCCATGTCACGGCACCCGCCATGAGCCGCTCCCTGGGCCGCATCCGCAAGGCCACCGGCGACCAGATCCTGGTCCGCACCGGACGACACATGACACCCACCACGCGCGCCCTGGCCATGCGCACCGAGGTCCACGCCCTCGTGCAACAGGCCCACCGGCTGCTGTCCCCTCAGACGGACCTGGATCTGACCGCACTGGAGCGGGTGTTCACCGTCCGCTGGCACGACGCCCTCACCACCGCCTGCGGGACCGCCCTGGTCGCCGCCGTGCACCGCGAGGCCCCCGGAGTGCAACTGCGCCTGACCGGCGAGCCCGGCAACGACACCCCCGAACTACGCCGCGGCGAAGTCGACCTCGCCTCCAGCGCCGGCCCACCGTCCCAGCCCGACATCCGCCACCGTCTCATCGGCCACGACCGGCTCGTCCTCGCCGTCCGCGCCGGTCACCCACTCACCGAACAGCCCCTGACCGTCGCGCGGTACGCGGCAGCGGCTCACCTCACCGTCTCCCGGCGCGGCAGCCTTCACGACCGGATCGACGACACCCTGGCCGCGCTCGGCCACCAGCGACACGTCATCGCCTCCGCGCCCACCACAGGCACCGCGCTGCAACTCGCCCGCGACACCGACCTGGTGGTCACCCTCCCCGACGCGGCCACCCGCTCCACCCGCGACCAACTCGGGCTGACCACCCTGGCTCTGCCGCTCGACCTCCCCGACGTACCCCTGTGCCTGCTGTGGCACCAGCGATACGACAGCGACCCCGCACACACCTGGCTGCGCGAAACAGCCACCCGAACCCTGCGGTCCCTCTTCACCCCGTCGTCGTGAGAACGCGCGCCCCGGGCCAACAGCCAACACACGCCCGGAGCTGCCCGGTCGGGGCGTTCTCCGCACGGGTCACCGACCGGACGCGGTTGCGGCCGTAGCCGGAATGAGGCGAGCCAGGAAACGGTCGTGGAGACGGGAGAGGAGCAGCAGCGAGACGGTGGCGCCGATGAGGCAGCAGAACATGTCCCACTGGGTGTCCCATACGTCGCCCTGGGTGCCCAGGAACGCGTCCGCGGCGTCCTTGCCGATGACGGCGGAGAGCCATTCCAGCATCTCGAAGACCGCGCTGAAGGCGAGGCAGGCGCAGACGGTGAGCGGGGCTAGCCAGCGGCTGCCGCGCAGGGGTGAGGTGCGGACGAGCAGTTCACGGACCAGGATCGCCGGGACGAAGCCCTGGACGAGGTGGCCGAGGCGGTCGTACGGGTTGCGCGACAGGTCGAACCAGTCGCGTACCCACTCCCCCGCGGGCACCTCCGCGTAGGTGTAGTGACCGCCCGTCATCAGGACAAGGGCATGCACGGCGAGCAGGCAGTACAACAGGTTGCTGAGCGGGAACCGCTTGCGCAGCACGATCAGCAGCGGCAGGCCCACGATCACCCACACCGTCTCCAGGACCCAGGTGGTGAAGTCCTTCGGATGCCAGGCCGAGACCGCGAGTGCGACGGTCACGAAGACGGCCAGCACGGCCGGCAGCCGACGTCGGCCGGGAGCGGTACCGGGCCCGGGCCGGCCGGTGGGCGGCTGCTCCTGGGCGGGCGCTGGGGCGAGTGGGGACATGGCTGGTTCCTTGTGTGGGTGGGGACATCGTCCTCGGGGCCGAGGACTGGGTGTGTGTGCGGTTGTTCGTCTAGCGCACGGTGAAGTCGGCCGCGGTGGTGTCCAAGGTGGTGGTGCCGTCCTTGGCCGTGGCGAGGACGGCGATCTGCCAGGCGCCGCGTGGGGACGACGCGGCGTCGGCGGCGGTGACCTTGACGGTGTAGGTGCAGCGCACGGTGTCTCCCCCGAGAGGAGCGCAGACGGCCGGCTCCGCGGCGGCCATGTCCTTCTCGGTCAGCCCCTTCTCGCCCAGGGACGACTTCTCCGGCCAGGCCAGCACCTTCACGCTCTTGGTGCCGGACGACGCGGTGACCTCGGTGGCGAAGGTGAGCGAGCCGTCCCGGCCGCCGTCGGGAGCGGTATAACGGGCGGCACTGTCGGCCAGGGCCGGGGGCTGCTCCCCGGCGTAGGCGAGAGCGAACGCACCGGCGCCCGCACCACCCAGGACGACAACACCTGCGGCCACGGACAGAGCGATACGACGGGACATGGGATTCTCCATAAGAGTCATCAGCACTGGAACCAACCGGCGCAACTGCCTTGCGCCGCAGCACAGATACTCGCCGGGAGAGGAACCGCCGGACATCGGCGCATCTACTCAACTCGGCCTGAGTAGCCGACCGGGGCGGGCCCGCTCTGCCTCGGCGTCACGGTGAGATGGGATGCCCGACAACCCTGACAGAGGGCGGGGACACGGCGCAGCGAGCAACGAACGAGGGAAGGGGCGAGGGGCCATGACGAGCGGGCACCAGGCTCACGGGGCAGCCTCCGACCCGCGGCCGTTGCAGACGCGTGCCCTGACCCGGGAGGCCGGGCGGGCGCGGCAGCTCCTGGCCGCCGGGGAGTGGCGCCCTGCCGCGGCGGACTCCGAAGCAGCAGCGCGCGTCCTGGCCCGCCTCACAGCCCCGCTCCCGACCCGGCGGTCCGTGACCACACGGACGCTGGCCACGGACCGCGACCGGCGCCTCCAACGCATCCTGCGAACCACCCTCCACCACCTCGACGCAGGCGCAGTCAGCCCGCCCGCAGCCGCCCTCCTGGCCGCCGTCGCCCGCGCCTTCCTGCCTTGGCACACCACCCCGAACCCACCGCCCGCGGCGGCGGCCCCGAGATACGGAACCCCGGTGGGCACGGCGGACGACCCGGCCGTGCCACCGACAGAGGCGGGCGAGGCCCTGCTTCCCGATCTGATCGCACTGTTCGCCGTGCTGGCCTCGGCGAGCCCACCTGGGATCGTCCCGCTCACTCCCCCGGTCGAGCCCTGGCACATCCAGTACGCGGGCCGCTTCCGTCGCTACGGCAGACCCGCTTTCGGGGTGTGGGCAGCCGAGACCATCGGCTGCCCGGCATGCGGGGGTAAGGCCGGCCCGTGGACGGTGACGTGCGACTGGCGCCTGATCACGCTGGGCTGCCCGTGCGGGGCGGTGACCCACCAGCACGGCCTTGCCTTCTCCGAAGTCTGGCTCCTCTTGCCGGACCTGTGACCGAGTGCCGTGACTGACCGCCAGCAGGTTGGTGCCTGGCAGATTGCGCGGATCCAGCCCGGCGGGTGAGCGAGGAGCTTGTGGATCTTGCGTGCCACGATGCCGGGACACCACCCCAGCACGTCCATGGACAGGAGCAGGACATGATCAACGGTGCGCATGTCATCGTCTACAGCCAGGACGCCGAGCAGGACCGCGCCTTCATCCGTGACGTCCTCGGCTTTCCCGGCGTCGACGCGGGCGGCGGGTGGCTCATCTTCAAGCTGCCTCCGGCCGAAGTCGCCGTACACCCCGCCGACGGCCCACCCCAGCACGAGTTCTATCTGATGTGCGACGACCTCGATTCCCAGCTCGGCGAGTTCCGCGCCAAGGGCGTCGAGGTCACCCGCCCGGTCAGCGAACAGCGCTGGGGCCGACTGACGGCGATCCGGCTCCCCAGCGGCGCCGAACTTCCGCTGTACGAACCGCTGCACCCCGTCGCCCACGACCTGTGATCCCGCGGCGGTCGTACGGCCACGCCGCTGCGGCGATCGAGGTGTGATGCATGGTGAGGACCCTGATCGCCCCGGGGGCCACCACGGCCCGCAGGTGTGCCATGGGGCAACGGGCCCGCGCGTCGTACGGCTTCCTCCACGCGGACACGTGCTGTTCACCCTCGGGGCCGTGGGGCACAGGCGCCGGTGCGGACAAGGAGTTGCTCAAGGGAGCGGCACTCTGACGGAAGGAACCGGCACCCAAGCGCCGGCGTCCATGGAAGCAAAGATCACCCATGGGCGCGGAGGAACTCTCGATGACCGGCACAGCCACCCGTTACCTCTATCTCGTCCGGCACGGTGAGGCACTGCCGGACGAGAGCGGGTTGACGGAGGCCGGCCGACGGCAAGCCACACTCCTCGGCCGACGCCTCCGCGGCATCCCCTTCACAGCCGTCCACCACGGCCCCTTGCCGCGGGCCGAACAGACCGCGCGCCTCATCGCCGACCAGCTGAAGGACGTCCCCCTGAACGCCTCGCAGGTCGCCGGCGACTACGTCCCGTACCTACCGGAGAAGGACGAACTACCGCCGGAATCAGCGGACTTCTATCTCCGCTTCCTCGCCGGAGCCGGCGCAGAGGAGCGAGCGCACGGACCCGCGCTGGCCCGCCAGGCGCTCGCTCTGTTCACCGGGGCGGTGACGGCCGAGGAGGACCGGCACGACCTGGTCGTCACCCACAACTTCCTGGTCGCCTGGCTCGTCCGGGACGCCCTGCACGCACCGAAGTGGCGCTGGCTCGGCCTCAACCACGCCAACGCGGCCCTCACCGTCATCCGCTACGCGCCCGGCCGCCCCGCCACCCTCCTCGTCTCCAACGACATGCGGCATCTGCCGAGCGAACTGCGCTGGACGGGCTTTCCCGCCGAGCAGCACGTCTGAACGCGACAGACCTGCCCACCGGCCCGCCGGTCAGGAATGGAACCTCCACCGGCCTTCAGAAATGACGTCCACCTCGCCGTCCCTGACCCGCACGGCCGTCTCGTCGTCGAGGAAGTAGATCGGGAAGTCCGCCTTCGCGACGATGCGATCGGCCCAGGCGTCGTCCCGCTCGGGAAAGTCCGGCGAGTACAGATGAGGCTTGAGATACCAGTCGAAGAGCCCGAACGGCGGCTCCACGGTCGCCGTACCGAGCACGTGGAGGTCCGCGGTGTCCCCGATCACGTCGGCGGAGTGTCCGGTGAGATGACGGCTGAAGATCATTGATCCGGCGCTGAACCCCACATAGACCCGGCTCTCCAGCGCTTCCAGGAACCCGTCGGCAAGGCCGTTGCCGGTGATGCTGCGCGCGAGGTGGTAGTGGTTGCCGCCGCCGACGTAGATGACGTCGGCGTTCAGCAGCCGGTCGAGCACCGTCCGGCGGGGCAGGCCGTTCAGTTCCAGGACGTCGAACTGCCGCCAGCCCAGGCCGTGCAGCCGGTTCATGTCCGCGAGGAGCCACCCGTGGTCTCCGGGTTCGGCGACCGACGCCGTCGGCACGTACACGACGTTCGCCGATCCGAACGGCCTGCCCACCATGTCCCGCAGCGCGTCCCGCTCGGTCTCGTTGCGCAGGCCACTCGCCGTCAGCAGAAAGTTCATCGGGCGAGCCAAGCACGACCCACGGACCAGCGCAACGAACCCGGGCCCCGGGACCCACCCGCCCAGCCGGGATCAGGCCAGCTTCTCCAGCTGTGCGTCGAGGACGTCCTGGGGGATCTCCGGCGGCTGGATGGGGTTGAGGGACAGGAAGGTGGCGATGGTGGAGTCCTGGCGCACGACCAGGACGGTGACGGGGATCTCGGGCCCCGCGCCGCCGTCAACAACGACCTGGGTGGCGTCGAAAGCCAGGGCCTCGTCCCCGTAACCGGAAACGGGGCGGGGCCGCGCGCCGGAATACCCCAGCCCGGCACCGGGAAGCGCAGCCGACGGCCGCATGTCGGCGGTGGTGCACTTCCCCAGCGCTGCCCGCAGTTCGGTCATCACCGTTCCCGCGTCGGCACGCGTGTAGGAGGCCAGGCCCACACTCGCGTGCTGCCCCATGCTGTCGGAGTCGGACACCACGTCCTGGGTGACCTCCGCCGTGAAGTCGTGCAGGCTGCCCAGTTGTGCGGCCGCGAAGACGGGTCCGCACGGCGCGGGCGTGACGGCACGGTAGGTCGCCACACTGTCGCGGTCCACCGGGCTGCCCTTCCCCGAGACCGTGGTGACGCCGTAGCCCGGCACGTCCTGCGCACTCAGCGCCAGACGGTCAAGGGCCTTCTGATCGAGCCCCTTCCCGCCCGCAGCAGCCGGCGCACCGGAAGCCTGCTGCGATGCCGTCCCCGAGGACCCGCCGGACCCGCCGGACCCGGGCTGCGCACCTCCCCCGGCGCCACCCCCACCGGCCGTCCCGCACGCGCCCACCAGCGCCAGCACCACCGCCGCACCCACCGCCGCGACGACCCGTCTTCCGGCCGCAGAACCACGCATCATCCACCCCGCCCCCGGGTGCCCTCCCGGGCTCACCCGCACAAAAAGCCTTGGCATATGCCCTGGCTGTAGTTCGCAGGGAGCCTAGCGGGCGCCTGTGAAACCCCCGCACCCGGTAGCCCAGGCCGGTACCCACGGGCGGGTGCGGAAGTGGCCCGGCGAGCGGGGCCACCGTCAGCGTCTCGCCCCGCCCGGGGCCTTCCGCCCGGCTCTGTGCCGTGCCGCCGCGTTCAGCGCGTCGCGGACCTCGCCCGGCAGCGATCGGCGATGCGGCCAGTCGACGACGAGCTGCGCGATCTCACGCATCTTGATGTTGGTGCGCTGGGAGACCTCCCGCAGGATCTCCCAGGCAATGGCGGGACGTACGCCGGTGCGCGCGACGACCACGCCGAGGGCCTGGTCGATGACGGCGTGCGCGGTGACCGCCTGGCGGAGCTGGGCAATCTCCTCTTCGAGGGCCGCGATCCGGACAGCGCTTTCGGGGGATTCTGGAATCGTCACGTGGACCCTCTGGTCTAGCTGGTCTTTTCGGTCTAGGTCACTGCTGCCCGCTCCCGAAGTCGGCGAAAGTCCGGCAAACGAACCGTCGTGCCACGGTTGTCCACAAAACGAATTCCGGCTGGGTATACGGCCACGTCAGACCGTCCGCCGCGTCTCACGTCGCCGGGAGGTGATGCCAAGATGGGGCGATGGACTCGCTCTTGTTCGAAAGCGACGACCTCGAAGTGACAGAGGACTTCCTCTGCCGCGCCTACGCCGACATGCGCATCGGCAGCGCCACGCCCCAGTCCAGCCGGGCCCGGGTACGACGCGACGCCACCCCGTCCATCAGCATCGACGAACTCGACCTCGACTTCGAGATGTCGTACTCCGTCAGCCCGCTGGGCAAGATCTGCCTGTGCGTCGTCCATGAGGGAACCGTCCAGGACCACGTCCTGCGCGGTGTGGACGACAACTTCGGCCCCGGAGACGCCGTGCTGTTCGCCCCGCCCGACGAGCCGTACGAAGGCCGGATCTGCGGTGCCCGCTACAACATCACGATGGTCGACCCCGCGCTCCTGAACCTGGTCGCCGCCACCGAGGCCGGTCCGCCGCACGCGCCCGTACGGCTGACGGGGCACCGGCCCCGTACCCAGGCCGACGCCGACCGGCTCAAGAGCACGATCTTCTACCTGCGGGACCACGTCCTGTCCGACCCCGGGATCGAGTCCCATCCCCTGATCCTTTCGACCGGCAGTCAGCTGCTGGCAGCGAGCATCCTGGCCGCCTTTCCGAACACCGCGCGCACCGACGCCACCGCCCAGGACCGCGTCGACGCGCACCCCGCCACCCTCAGGCGCGCCATCGCCTATATCGACGACCACGCCGACCAGCCGCTGACGGTGGCCGACATCGCCGATGCCGTGCACGTCACCGTCCGCACCCTGCAGTACGCCTTCCGCCGCCATCTCGACACCACACCGCTGGCCTATCTGCGCCAGGCCCGGCTCGCCCACGCCCACCGGGACCTGCTGTCGGCCGGCCCGGACAGCGACGTCTCCGTGGCGGGTGTCGCGGCCCGCTGGGGCTTCCTGCACCCGGGCAGGTTCGCCGCGCTCTACCGGGCCGCCTACGGCGTCAATCCCGCCCAGACCCTCAACGGAGGCCGCGCTCCGAGGAACCTGCGTCAGGGGCAGCGCAACATATGAGATACCGATCGAAAATCTCCTGACTGTCAGGAGTGAAGGTCCAGCCCCGCAGCGCCCGCAGCAACTCGGCCTCGGTCAGCCACCCGTACCAGGCCACCTCGCCCGGGTCGCGGGCGGCGACCTCCTCAAGCACGGCATCGCACACACCGAGCCAATGCGGGCTGAGCCCCGCCCGGTTGAGGAACCTGAACCGAAAGCTCACGCTCGCGCGCACCCCCATCTCCTCACCGAGCTCACGCGCAGCCGCCTGCTCATAGGACTCGCCGACTGCCGCGGCGCCCCCGACACCGAGTTCGTAATGTCCGGGATAACGGGACAACTGTTCGGCCCGTCGGTGGACGAGAAAGCGACCCTGTCCATCACGGCAGACCACCACGCCGACCCGGTGCAGCCACCCCTCCCGTACGGCCTCCCTCCGGCTCACCACTCCCAGCGCCTGGTCCTGGGCATCGACGCGTTCCACGAGTTCATCCACGCCACGTACGGTCCCAGACACCACTGACAGCACCCCGCCCCGGCGTCCTGCGGCGGGCGCACCTCGGAACCGTCCGCCACCCGGCCGACCTGGCGGTAGCGTGATCGGCATGACGGCTGAGGGCGGGACGGTGGAGGGTGAAGCCCTGGTCGGCGGCATGGCGAACGTGGGCGCGGTCTTCCGCCACGGTGGTGCGGTGGAGCGCCCTGCGCCGCGCACCGCACGCGCCCTCCACGCCCATCTCCGCGCCCTCGCGGAGCAGGGGTTCGACGCGGCGCCGAGGCCGATCCGGCTGACCGCGGACGGTCGCGAGCGGTTGACCTTCCTCCCCGGCGACGTCGCTCTGCCGCCGTTTCCGCGGTGGGCGATGACCGAGGCCGCGTTGGGATCGGTGGGCGGATTGCTGCGACGCCTGCACGACGCGAGTGCGGCCATCGTGGTCGACGCACGCGCCGAGTGGCCCCGGTCCCTGGCGGACCCGGAGGGCGGAACGATGCTGTGCCACAACGACGTGTGCCCGGAGAACGTCGTCTTCCGCGACGGGCGAGCCGCGGCCCTGATCGATTTCGACCTGGCGGCCCCTGGCCGACCGGTGTGGGACGTCGCCATGACCGCGCGCTACTGGGTCCCGATGCTCGATCCCACGTCCGCGGCAGATCTGCATCCCGCGGGTTTGGACGCCCCGACCCGCCTGCGCATCCTCGCCGACGGATACGGCCTCGCCCCACAGGACCGCGCCGAACTGCCCGGCGTCATCGAGCAGGCCACCGCGTCCTGCCGGGCCTTCGTCGCCGACCGGGTGGCCGCCGGCGACCCCGTCTACGTCCAGGCGTTGTCCGAGCGCGGTGGTTGGCAGCGTTGGGACCGCATCCAGGAGTGGCTGAGGGACCACCGTGGCGTGTTCGCGGCCGCGTTGTAGAACGTGATCAGCAGGACGCCTCGTGACCGTCGATGAGCCCCTGGATCGCGGAGAAGATCCCCTCCAACGCGCCTGATTCGGAAGCGAGAGAGGGCAGCGTGACCGACGGCCAGGCGTTGTAACCCTTCGCCGGCAGAACCTCCAGCTTCTTCTGCAGGTCAGGGACGGCTGGTAGGGCGGAGGCGAATGCCGCCGCTCTCTCGCGGCCGAGGTGGTGGGTGATGGAGCCGAAGGCGAAGGAGAGCTCATCCTTCACCGGGCCCTCCTGAAGGGACAGGGTCCAGACGGGCACCTGCCGTCCGGCGACCGGGTAATAGACGGACATGCTCCGGTACTTGGCCGTGCCGCCCTCCAGTCGCCCGTTGACCGAAGCATGATGCAGCAGAGCGGTGGCGATCCGGCGCGCCTCCGCGTCGGGGCGCGTCCGGATCGCCGCGTCCATCTCGGCCCGCGTGGTCCTTTGCGTGGTACGGCGCCCGGAAGGGGACTTCGCCGCCGTGGCGACCTCGCCGTGGATGCGCGGTACGAGGACACGAAGATCTCCACCGCCGCGGTACTGGGTCAGCTCGACGGCGTACACATCGGTCTGCCGCAGCTGCCGGTTCAGGAACTCGACGATCGCCCGCAGCTCCAGCGGAATGCGATCGGCGACGAACAGCAGACGCATCTGCCCCGCGGCCAACCGCTCCTCCACCGTCACCCAGAAGTCCTCCGCGGAACGGTCACCGAGAAGCTCCCCGTACATCTCCTCCGGCGACCGGCCGTCCAGGGCGCAGGTGTCCTCGAAGGAACGCTGCAACAGAGCGGCCGGCCAGTACCGGGCGGCGTTGGCCGCGTAGTCCAGCATCTGGCCCACGACCTCACGCCGGATCCGGGTGTCGGTGGCCCGCTTGACCTCCACCAGGGTCGGCACACCGTCGGCGTCGACGAAGAGATGGTCCAGCCAGTACGCCGGGGCACTCGCCGCGTCCGTCGGAACCCCCATTTCCCGAGCCACCAGCGTCAGTCTCAAGGGCCGGCCGTCGGCCAGCGAGCCGAAGTCCAGCACACGCGGGTGGCGGGCGAGCAGTTCCTGGAACTCCGCCTCTGTCTCGAACCCGGCCGGCTCCAGGGCCTGAAGTTCCTCGCCCAGTACGAACACCGGCTGATCGGTCATGTGCTCCCCCACTCGCGCGGCCACGCTCGCCGCCGCTGACTGTTCCCCCACAGATTCATACCGGAAGGGCCGGGCGACCGGGGTCTTGGTTGGCGTCAGTCAGTCCTGGGTGGGGTGTGCGGTTCGCTGGAGGCGGTGCGGCTTCAGCGGCCTTCGCCGGTTTCACCGGCTGCTGGACAGTTCCGGCTCCAGCCTCGGCGTCGGGTCCGGGCGGGGCAGCAGCAGCGGTGTGGTCAGGATGAGCAGTCCCGCGGCCGTGAGAGCGGTGCGCGGGCTCGTGGCGTCGGCGAGCAGTCCGGTGAGTGCGGTGAGGACGGCGATGGATGCCTGCTGCCCGATCGACCAGGCCGACAGGGTGCGGGCGACGAGATGCTTGGGGGTGTGCTCCAGCCGGTAGGTGGCGAGCACCGGGCCGTAGAGGCTCATGTTGACGATGATCGCCAGCTCGACGGCCATCACGGTGATGAGGCCGACGATGCCGGGACGGACCAGGGCCAGGCCGATGAGCCAGATCGCGCGCAGGGTGCCCACGGTGCAAAAGACGCGGTGGCGGCCGAAGCGGGCCACGACACGGCGGGCCAGCCGGGAGCCGATCAGGCCGCCGAGGCAGGGGGCGGCGAAGGCGAGGGCGTACTGCCAGGGCGGGAACCCGAGTTGGCGAAGCAGGAGCACGGCCAGCAGCGGCTCGGTCGCCATGATCAGACCGGCGACGAGCATTTGGTTGAGGTAGAGCGGCCGCAGGCCGGGGTGGGCCATGATGTGGCGCCAGCCGTCGAGCAGTCCGCCCGCTCGGGTCGGGTTCTTGTCGGTCGTTCGTGGTGCTTCCTCCTGGCCGCCGATCGCGGTGATGCCGAGAGCGGAGAGCAGGTAGCTGATCGCGTCGGCCACCACGGTGGTGACCGGCCCGAACACGCCGATCGCCGCTCCGCCCAGTGGTGGACCGACCGCGATGGAGCTCCAGTTCGTGGATTCGAACCGCGCGTTGGCGACGAGAAGGTCGTCCGGCCGTACGAGCGCCTTGAGGTAGGCACCGCTGGCGGCGTTGAACGCGATCCTGGCCGCGGCGACCACGGCCGAGACCACGAGCAGGTGGACGAAGCTCAGCCACCCGAAGGCGTAGCCGAGCGGGATCGTCGCCATGGCCGCACACCGGACCAGATCCATCATGATCATGACTGGGCGCTTGCGCCGGAACTCCACCCACGGCGCGAGCGGCACCGCGATCAGCGCGCCCACCGCAGGACCCACCGCCGACAGCGCGGACACCTCGGCGGGTCCGGCATGCAGCACCAGCACGGCGATCAGCGGCAACGCCCCGAACCCCAGCCCGGACCCGTACGCGCTCACCGCGTACGACGCCCACAGCCAGCCGAACGGCCGGCCCAACCGTCTCCTGCCCATCATGCTCGGCGCACTCCCCTCTGGCCCCATCCGAACAAACCCACGTTGACCGATGAGAGACAAGCGGGCGGGACAGCGGCAGGTCAAACAACCGACCTGGCGGCGATCCACAACCATCGGTTGTTCACTAGGGTGGGTCGGCGTGGATCTCGAAGCAGTACGCACCTTCGTCGCCGTCGCGGAAGCCGGCCAGTTCCAGAAGGCCGCCGACGACCTGGCGATCACCCAGCAGGCCGTCTCCAAACGCGTCGCCACGCTGGAACGCACCCTCGGCGTGCGGTTGTTCACCCGGGCCCCGCGCGGTGCCGAGCTCACCATCGACGGCCAGGCGTTCCTGCCCCACGCACGCGAGCTGCTGCGCGTCGCCGAGCGGGCGAGCGCTTCCGTGCGCCCCGGCCACCGTCCGCTGCGCGTCGACGTGATCGCCTCGCGCAGCGCGCAGTCCCACCTGATGCGCGGCTTCCACCGCGCACACCCCGACGTCGACCTCGACGTGGTGATGCTGTTCGACATCGAGACCGCTGTCGCCGCCATCCGCTCCGGCACGATCGACGCGTCCTTCCGCGCCGTCGCCGCGCCCGGCCGGCCTCTCCCCGAGGACATCGAGTCCGTCCGCGTGCTCGACGAACCGCTCCAACTCCTCACCGGCCCCGACCACGCGCTGGCGGGCGCCCGGTCGGTCACCCTCGCCCAGCTCACCGGGCACCGCATCTGGATGCCGGGCATCGCCCCCGGAACGGAGTGGGGTGCCTACTACGACGACCTCGTCGCCGAGTTCGGCCTCACCATCGAGGTGACGGGCCCCAACTTCGGCTCGGACGCGCTCCTCGACACCATCGCCGACACCCCGGCCCTGGCGACCTTCATGGGTGAGCACACACGCCTCATCTGGCCCGCCGAGCACGGACTGCGGCGCATCCCGGTGACCGACCCGACCCCCGTCTACCCGCACTCGCTGCTCTGGCACCGTGACAACCCGCACCCAGCGCTGGCCACCCTCCGAGCCCACCTCGCCACCGCGACGACCGGCCACAGCGCCGCCGGGACCTGGGTGCCGGGCTGGGTGACCAGAAGTTGACAGCCTGCGTCGGTGGTCAGCTCACAGTCCGCGGAAAAGCCATTGCCGCCGACCCGCATCGGATGTCTGATGGTTCGGCCACCGATCAGCGGAGGGACCATGAGGACGTCCGTGGAGCTGCCCAGACGTGTCGCGGTCATCGGAGTGGGCGTCCTCGGGGCCTGCGTCGGCTGGAACCTGTCCCGGCAGGGCGCCCAGGTGATCTTCCTCGACGCGGATCGGCCGGGCGAAGGCGTCACCAACTGGTCCTTCTCGTGGGTCAACGCCAGCAACAAGACCGTCCGCAGGTCCTACTTCGATCTGAACGTCGCCGGCATGGCGGCCCACCGTGACCTTGCCGACGCCATCGGGCCGGACTCCTGGTGGTATCCCAGCGGTCATCTGCGCTGGGCGGGCGATGCCGCGGCGGAGACGAAGCTCCTGGAGACAGCCGAACTGCTGGCCGGCTGGGGCTACGGGGTCGAGGTGTGTCCCGGCGCCGAGGCGCGCCGCCGCCTCGACCCCGCTGTCGCGATCCCCGGCGAGGTTTCCGTCGTGTTCTACCCCGACGAGGCCTGGGTGCACGGACGCCGACTCGTCGGCCGTCTCGTCGGCCTGGCCGTCGCGGCCGGCGCGGAGCTCCGGTCCGACACCGCCGTCCGTGACATCGGCACCGGTGCCGACGGGGGTGTGCGGACGGTTGGCCTGTCCGATGGGAGCCGCCTCGACGTGGACATCGTCGTGAACGCGGCGGGTCCCGGCGCCGCCCGTGTCGCCGGGCTCGTCGACCGCCGTCTGCCGATGCGCCGGGAACCCGGCGTCGTCGCCCGCGTCGGCTGTGCTCAGGTCCCGGTCCGCCGGCCCCTGCATGCGCCTCGGATCGAGATCCGTCCTGACGGGGACGGTTCGGTGGTCCTCCACAGCCGTGAGGTCGACGCGCTCATCGACACAGGCGAGGAGCCGGCCGAACTCGCCCGATTGCTCCACGACATGGGGCAGCAGGTCGTTCCCGGACTCGGCGACTCCCGCGTCACCGCGGCGCGGGTGGCCAACCGGCCCATCCCGGCCGACGGATTCCCCTCGGTGGGAGCTGTGCCGTCCGTCCCGGGGTACTACGAGGCCGTTTCCCACAGCGGGATCACGCTCGGGCCGGTCATCGGCCGGCTACTGGCCGCGGAGATCCTCAGCGGGAAGCGAGACGCGATGCTCGCGGACTTCCGCCCGGAGCGGTTCCGCGCCCACACCTCACACCCGCCCGGATGACCGGACGGTCCCAAGGCGAATCTTCAGCATCCGAAGAGCGTCACGGCGTTGTCGTGGCACACGCCCCGCAGCCACTCCTCCCCCAGGCCCAGCCGCTCCAGAGCATGGAGCTGATGCAGGTACGGGTAGGGGATGTTGGGGAAGTCGGAGCCGAACAGGATGCGGTCGCCGAGCTCGGCGAGCCGGGGCAGGGCCTGGCTCGGGAAGGGCATGAAACTCTCGGAGAAGTCGGTGAACGCCATCGTGGTGTCCAGGCGCACCTCGGTGTACCGCTCGGCGAGGCCGAGGAAGTCCTCGTACTCGGGCATTCCCATATGGGCGATGATCAGCCGCAGCTCCGGGTGCCGGGTCAGCACCCGCGCGATCGGCTTGGGGCCGGTGTGCTTGCCGGGCGCGGGGCCCGAGCCGCAGTGGATCACCACGGGGACCCGGGCCTCTGCCAGCACTCCCCAGGCCGGCTGGAGGAGTTCGTCGGCCGGGTCGTAGGCCCCCACTTGCACATGCGCCTTGAACACACGCGCGCCCGCCTCGACGGCCTCGCGCACATATGTCTCCACACCCGGCTCGGGGTAGAGGGTGGCGGTGTGCAGACAGTCCGGGGTGCGGCGGGCGAACTCGGCCGCCCAGTCGTTCAGCCAGCGGGCCATGCCGGGTTTGTGCGGGTAGAGCATCGAGGTGAACGCCCGCACGCCGAACGCGCGCAGCACGGCCGCCCGTTCGGCCTCCTGCTGCCGGTAGGTGATCGGCCACTCCAAGCCGCCGGTGAGTGGCCCCAGCGCGTCGAAGTAGGCCCACACCTTGCGCAGGACACGTTCGGGCATGAAGTGGGTGTGGACGTCGACGAGTCCGGGGAGCCCGAGTTCCTCCCAGAAGCGGCGGACCTCACCGGCTTCCGCCTCCAGGGCGGAGACGTCGTCGGTGTCACTCGTCGCGCCCGGCGGGTGTGCGTGGCTGTCAGGCGCCAGGGGGTGATCGTTCACGTCTTCCACGATCGCCCCCGGCGTGGGGACGGGTCCAGCCCTTTCGCCCGGACGGTGTGAGTGATCCATCACCCGGACCGGTCCCGGCGGACGGCACGTCCGGGCGACGGTCGCGGTGCACTGCGACGCGGGATTCCTCCCCTGCCCCGCCCTCACGGTGTGCGGTGCGGGCCCAAGTCCTGTAGTACGTCGCCCAGTTCGGCGGCGGTGAGTGCAGGGCCGGGCAGCGGCTTCGGTGTCGGTGTCGGTGCGTTGTGCAGGCCGGCGAGGAACAGGGCGAGGGGGCGGCGCAAGGCGTCGGGGGTGGAGGCGGCGCTCGCGGGCCATGCGCAGGGAACCAGGGCCGCGGAGACGGTGGGCGCGGCATGGCTGGGATAGGGCTGTGAAGGAGCGACGCACCACCGGTGGACTGCTGAGCGACCGCCCAGACGAACGGAAGGTGCGCGTGCCCTCCCCGACACTCCAGGACCTCTCCCCCGCCGGCCACGAGCCCTTCCGCAGGAGACGTCGAAGCCGCACCGCGCTTGTCGACACCGGCCGGCGAGAACCTCCAGGACGTGTCGCGGGTGTCAGGCCAGCAGCCGGGCGAGTCGGGTCATTTCGGCCTCCGGGTCCACGACGGGCTGGATCACCAACTCGTCGACCCCCGACTTCTCCAGGACGTCGATCCGCTCGATGACCTCGCTCCTCGTACCGACCAGGCCGAACTTGTCCACCAGGGAAGGCACGATGAGCTCGCGGTCCTCGGGGGACAGCCGGCCCAGGTAGTTGCGGTAGAGCGCCTGGTGGAGCCTCGGATCGGTGGGGGTGGTACCGCGCGAGCGGAGCAGACGGTCGACAGCCGCGGCCTCCTCCGGAGGGAGGGCAGCGCGGAAGGCGGGGTTCTCCGCGGCGAGGATCAGCGCGCTCAGGGCGATGTGCCCCACCGCGTCCTTGACCGGATCGCCGTAGCGGTCCTCGCCGTCGGCCAGGACATACAGGGAGGTCATGAGATACGAACGGGTCTTGTCGGCCGCGCCCTCATCCCGTGCCGCCGCCCGTCGGGCCTGGCCGAGGGCGGTCCAGGCCGCGGGGTCGTGCAGGCCGAAGGAGATCAGTCCCGCGCCGAGCCGGCCAGCGACCGCGGCGGCCTTCAGACCGAACGCGGCCACGACGAACTCCACGGCATCCTCGGTGTTGACATACGGCCCCACATGCAGAAACCGCACGCGGCTCGACCGGGTGCCCTCACGGTAGTCCGACTCCCGGCCCGCGGTGAGATCCCGTAGGGCCGCCGTGAACGACTCCAGTTCCGCCACCGTCGTGGGCCGCATGCTCAGCGTACGGCGCGCCGTGTTGCCCGTTCCCACCCCGCAGATGACGCGACCTGGAGCGAGGGCGTTGAGACTGCTGATGGCCGCCGCGGCGGCGGGCGCGGAACGTAACGCCGGTGACGTCACACCGATACCGAGCCTGATCCGGTGGGTGGCCTTGGCGCACAGGGCGAGGCTCACGAACGGGTCGCCGTGGACCATCGGTGTGTCGTAGACCCAGAAGCTGTCGAAGCCGAGTTCCTCGGCGCGGGCGGCCAGTTGCTCCACTCCCGGCCGTGCTGTCATGACGATGCCCGTCCGCATGCCGACTCTCCTCGCCGTCGAGCGGAGTGGCTGCACCACTCCCGCTGCCATGCCCGTAGTCATTCCCCCGCGGTCCCTGGACATCCGGACCGTCGGAGGCTCATCGCGTCGAAGGCGGCGTTGTGGCCGCCCGGGCCGAGGAACGCGGCGCCATGGGCAGCAGGGACATCGAGAGGACGGCGGCGACGCCCGCCCCCGTCCCGCCACCTGATCCCTCGGTGGCGGGACGCGGCGACGCGGTCAGCGCAGGCCGGCGAAGAGGTCGTTCTCGGGTACGGCCGCGCCGGTGGTGTCCTGGACGCGTACGAAGGTCTCGATGCCCATCAACTCGCCGAACCTCTCCTTGCCCATCTTGAGGAAGAAGATGTTCTCGCCCTGGCTGGCATGCGCGGCGAGCGCGTCGAACTTCTGGCCGCTGAAGCCGGTCGTGTCCACCCACGTGGTGATCTGGTCGTCGGGGAGACCGATCTCGGCCAGCGCGGCGGCCTCCGCCGGGTCCGGCTCCGGCATGTCCTCATGGAACTCGCGCATGACCTCGCCGAACCGCTGCATCATCGAGCGGGGCGCCGTCGTCCAGTACACCTTCGGTGACAGGTCGGTCATCTCCAGCGCCGCCATCGTGATGCGGTGGGCCTGGATGTGGTCGGGGTGGCCGTAAAAGCCGTTCTCGTCATAGGTGACGACCACATCGGGCTGGTAGTGCCGCATGAGCTCCGCGAGCCGCGCCGCGCCTTCCTGCACAGGGGTCCGCCAGAAGGATCCGGGGGCGTCGTTGCCGGGCCAGCCCATCATTCCGGAGTCGGCGTAGTCCAGCATCTCCAGATCGCTGACCTTGAGGACGTCACAGCTGGCCTCGAGTTCCTGCCGGCGCATCGAGGCGACCGCCGCCGGATCGTGTCCGGGTTCGCCCGGCTTCACACCCCCCGGTCCGTCCCCGCAAGCGCCGTCGGTACAGGTCACGAGCACCGTGCGCATGCCTTCCGCCGCATACCGCGCGAGGACCCCTCCGGTACCGGTGGCCTCGTCGTCGGGGTGGGCGTGCACAGCCATGAGGGTCAAAGGGCGGTCAGTCATGAAAAAGTCCTCCTGCGGACAAATCTCTGGGTCCAGATGGCGCGGCGGACACACCGCGGCCTCGAGGCTCGGTTCCTGGTGGGGGCGGATGACCCTGCGGCCCCCTCTTCCCCCGCCCATGCGGCACCGGTCCCTCTCCCGATGCAACCTTCCCGGCCGGACCGGGTGTTCCCGACGCGGCCTCTTGGCTTGTTTCAGGCGTGCGAGGTCGGCGGGTGGACCGGTGGGCGAAGGTCATCCGACCCCGGTGCCGGCGGCCGTGGCGTCAGGGCGTGACGATCCTGAAGTCCGGGTCGGGTTCGTCGAGTACGGCGAACAGGCGGGTGAGGACACCGACGTCACCCTCGTTGTTCACGCCGTCCAGGCCCTTGCCCGCCAGGAGGCCGAGGAGTTGGGGCTTGGTGAGGGTGAGGGCCAGGTCGGCGGTCGTGTCCTTGGGGCCGGGGTGGTGGATGAGGACGCCGTTGGACAGGGTCATGCGATGGGTCTCGTCCAGGTCGGTGAACGTCCACAGGATCGTGAACTTCTCGTCCCAGGCGCGGGGGCCGTTGACCCTGATGGCCAGGGAGTCGAACGCCTGGGTGACGCTCAGGGCGGAGGCCATGCTCGCGGCGAGGGCGATCGCCGTCCGCGGGACCGGATGGTCCAGTTCGTAGGCGCCCTGGAGGAAGAAGTTGCGCCACGTGGCACATTCCGCGCCGTGGCCGAGGCGGGTCAGGACGTCGGCGAGCAGATCACGGGCGCCCTGGTGGTCGGGGTCGGCGAAGACGACGTGCGAGGCCAGTTCGGCGGCGAAGCGCAGGTCGCCCTCGTCGGCGAAGCCGCGCGCGGTCTCGGTGGCCCGGTCGGCGCCGCCCAGAGCACGGACGTACCGCTCGCCCTGGGCCTGTGGGGGGTGCTGCCACAGATGGGCCGGGTTGCCGTCGAACCAGCCCATGTACCGCTGGTAGATCGCCTTCACACCGTGGGAGACCGAGCCGTAGTAGCCGCGGGCGTGCCACGCCCTGCGGAGCGCGGGCGGCAGCTGGATCTCCTCGGCGATCTCGATGCCGGTGTGCCCGGAGTTCATCATGCGCAGCGTCTGGTCGTGGAGGTAGCCGTACAGGTCGCGCTGCTCGGTGAGGAAGTCCACGATCCGTGCGCGGCCCCAGACCGGCCAGTGGTGCGAGGCGAAGACCACCTCCGCCTCGTCGGTGAACAACTCGATCGCCTCGTTGATGTACCGCGACCACACCCGGGCGTCACGGACCTGCGCGCCCCGCAGGGTGAGGAGGTTGTGCAGGGTGTGGCAGGAGTTCTCCGCCATGCACAGGGCCCGCCGCTCGGGCAGGAAGAAGTTCATCTCCGCCGGCGCCTCGGTGCCCGGCGTCATCTGGAAGACGAACCGGACGCCGTCCAGGATCTCCTCCTGGCCGGTGCGCGTGATCTCCAGCGTCGGCGGGATCAGGCCGACGGAGCCGGACGAGGTGGCCATGCCCAGGCCCATGCCGACCTGCCCCTGTGGTCCGACGGGCGTGGAGAACGCCGCGAAGTACATGCCGCGGCGCACCATCGCGGTGCCCGCGTACACGTTCTCCGAGACCGCGTGCTCCATGAAGTGCTCCGGCGCCACGATCGGCACGTCGTCGTCCGGAGCGATCACCCCCATCACCCCGCCGAAGTGGTCGAAGTGCGGGTGGGTGTAGATCACCGCCGTCACCGGGCGTTCGCCCCGCCGCTCCCGGTACAGGCCCAAGCCCGCGGCGGCCGTCTCCGCCGACACCAGCGGGTCGACCACCACGACACCCCGTTCGCCCTCGACCAGGGTCATGTTCGACAGGTCCAGGCCGCGGATCTGGTAGACGCCCTCGGTCACCTCGTACAGCCCCTGCCGCGCGCACAGCGCCCCCTGCCGCCACAGGCTCGGGTTCACGGTGTCCGCCGGCGGATCGGTCTTCAGATAGGCGAAGGCGTCGCTGTTCCACACCACCCGGCCCGTGCCGTCCTTCACCGCCCCGGGATCGAGCGCGGCCACGAACCCCCGGTCCGCGTCCTCGAAGTCCCTCGTGTCGTCGAAGGGCAGCTCGCTGGTCGCGGTCATGGGTCCTCCCGGTCTCGCTGCGACGACGCCGCACGGCGCACACGCCTCTCACCCTCGGACCAGGCCCCGTCGCCTGCAGGGGAGACGGGTCCGAACGGGTGAACGAGGGACGCGCTGTACGAAGCGGGTCGGAGAGGGGGCCGTCGGCAGGGACGGTGCCGTCGCGGCCGAGGCTCTGCCGCATCGATAGGCCACACCTATACGGGGCATCGATTTTTGGTCGTGGACCCCCCGCGCCGGGCCCGGGTTCACTGTGGCCCAAAGCTGGCGCGGACCGATCGGGCTCGGTGGCGCGCGATCAGGGAGGCTGCAATGACGCATACCCCGGGCAACGGACGAGCCGAGCAGGCCGCGCGTATCGCGGCCAAGCCGTGGTACCGGCAGTTGTACGTCCAGGTGCTGGTGGCGATCGTGATCGGCATCGTGCTGGGCTGGCGGTGGCCGGATCTGGCCACCGACATGGAGCCGATCGGCACGACGTTCATCACCGCGATGAAGATGCTGATCGGACCGATCGTCTTCCTGACGATCATCGGCGGCATCGCCGGCGTCGCGGACCTGAAGAAGGTCGGCCGCACCGGGATCAAGGCGCTGACCTACTTCCAGGTCGGCACGATCGTGGCGCTGCTCACGGGCCTGGTGGCGATCAACGTCTTCCGGCTCGGGGACGGTGTGCACGCCGATCCGTCGACGCTGCAGACCACGGGCGACGCGAGCCAGTACGTCGAACAGGGCGAGCACCAGCACTGGTGGGAGTTCCTCACCGGCATCGTGCCGGACAGTTTCTTCGGCCCGTTCGTCGAGGGGAAGATCCTCCAGGTGATCTTCCTGGCCGTCGTCTTCGGCATCGCGATCAAGCTGGTGGGCAGGACGGGCGAGCCGATCATCGCGGCCGTGGGACGACTGACCGAGGTCGTCTTCAAGGTCCTGTCCTTCGTGATGAAGGCGGCACCGCTGGGCGCCTTCGGCGCCATGTCGTACGCCATCGGCAAGTTCGGCCTGTCCACGCTGACCAGCCTCGGCTCGCTGATCCTCCTCTTCTACGTCACCTCGGCGCTGTTCGTCGTGGTCGTGCTCGGCGGTGTGCTCGCCCTGTACGTGCGGCTGAACATCTTCCAGCTCTTCCGCTACTTCAAGGAGGAGTTCTGGCTGATCCTCGGCACCTCGACCGCCGAACCCGCGCTGCCCGGGCTGATGCGCAAGCTCCAGTTCATGGGCGCCGAGCGGCCCACGGTCGGCCTCGTCGTGCCGACCGGCTACAGCTTCAACCTCGACGGCGCCGCGATCTATCTGTCACTGGCCACCCTCTACATCGCCCAGGCCACCGACACCTCCCTCTCCCTCGGCCAGCAACTCGGCCTGCTGGCCGTCATGTTGCTCACCTCCAAGGGCGCGGCGGGCGTCGCGGGCGGTGGTTTCATCGCGCTCACCGCCACGCTGTCGACGGTCGGTTCCGTCCCGGCGGCGGGCATCATGCTCATCTTCGGTATCGACAAGTTCATGTCGGAGTGCCGGGCGCTGGTGAACTTCTTCGGCAATGCCGTCGCCACCCTGTTCGTCGCCAAGTGGGAGAACGGGCTGGATCTGGAACGGGCGCGGGCCGTGCTGGCCGGGCGGGCGGGTGAGCCCTCGCTCACCACCGAGCCCGACCCCGAGCCCGAAATCAAGTCCGAGTCCGAGTCCGGGTCCGGGTCCGGGTCCGAGTCCGAGGTGGTACTGGCCAAGCAGCGCTCGGCCGCCGTTCACCCCGCCGAGGTGACGCCCTGATGCCCCCCGCCCTGATGCCCTCCGGCCTGACACCGTCCGTCCTGATCGCGCCGGACAAGTTCAAGGGCTCCCTCGCCGCCGATGCCGTGGCCCGCGCCGTGGCGGACGGGCTACGGGCCGCCGCCCCGCACGCTCACGTCACCACGCTCGCCCTCGCGGACGGAGGGGAGGGCAGCGTGGCCGCCGCCTGCACGGGCCGCTTCCGCGCCGAGACGGTCGTGGTGACGGGACCGGTCGGGGAGCCGGTGACGGCCTCCGTCGCCCGCGACGGCCGTACCGTCCTCGTCGAGGCCGCCGCCATGTGCGGCCTCGGCCTGCTGCCTCAGGGGCGTACGGCCCCGCTGACGGCCACCAGCCGCGGCATCGGCGAGGCCGTCCGGCACGCGCTGGCCGGCGGGGCCGACACGCTCGTCCTCGCGCTCGGCGGTGTCGCCACCACCGACGGCGGCGCGGGTCTGCTGCAGTCCCTGGGTGCCGTCCTCGCCGACGCCGACGGCACCCCCGTGGGCCCCGGTGGCCGCGGACTCACCGACCTCCACCACGTCGACCTCACCGAGGCCCGCGCCGCACTCGCGGGAGTCGACCTGATCCTCGCCACCGACGTGGACAACCCCCTGCTCGGAGCGCACGGCACCGCCGCCGTCTACGGCCCGCAGAAGGGGGCGACCGCCGACGACGTACGCGAGTTGGACGCGGCACTGACCGGCTTCGTACGACGGTTGGCGGCGGCCGGTGTGCCGGACGCGGACGGCCTCGCCCGTACCGCCGGAGCGGGCGCGGCCGGCGGGCTCGGGTACGCCGGGTTGCTGCTGGGCGGCCGTGTCCGCTCCGGGGCGGATCACTTCCTCACGCTGCTCGGTGCCGACGAACTCCTCGCGGACGCGGACCTCGTGATCACCGGCGAGGGCAGCCTGGACGAGCAGTCCCTGTCGGGAAAACTGCCGGTCGCCCTCGCGCGACGGGCCCGGCGGCAGGGCGTCCCCGTCCATGCGGTCGCGGGCCGGTGCACCCTGTCCCCCGAGCAGGCCGGCGCCCACTTCCGCTCGGTGCAGGCCCTGACGGATCTGACGGACCAGGACTGCGCCACCGACAGCGCGCTGTCCGCACAGCTGCTCGCACGGTACGGCCGCGCGGTCGCCGAGCGCTGGATCGGCGGCTGCGGGGAAGGCGCCGTGCCGGCGGCTAGGTTGACCCTGACCTAGGACGACCGATCGGCGGAGGCACCGTGGACGCGCGGCAGCTGGAGTACTTCCTGGCCATCGTGGAGCACGGCGGCTTCAGCAAGGCCGCTGCCGCGCTCCACGTGGCCCAGCCGTCGCTGTCGCAGGCCATGGCGAACCTGGAGGCCGACCTCGGCGTCGCCCTCTTCCACCGGGTGGGCCGGGGCGTCGTCCTCAGCGAGGCCGGCGCCGAACTGCTGGAGCCCAGCCGCCGTGTCCTGCGCGACCTGGCCGCCGTGCGCGACACCGCCGCCGCGCTCGCCGGGCTGCACGGCGGCACGGTGGAGGTGGCCACCATGCCCTCCCCCGGCATCGAGCCGCTGACCACCCTCGTCCACCGGTTCGCCGAGCTGCACCCGTCCGTCACGGTCAGCACCCAGGCCGCGTTCACGCCCGACGAGGTGGTGTCCCTGGTCCGCAGCGGCGCCTGCGAGCTGGGCCTGCTGGGGTCGGCGAGCCCCGTCAACCCGTCCGGGATCGACGTCCTGCACGTGGAGGACCAGCCGTTCGTGGTCGTCGCCGCCCCCGGCGGGGCCGTCGAGGACGATGTCACGGTCCGGCCCGAGGACCTGGCCGGGCAGAAACTCATCGCCTCACGCACGGGCAGCCTGATGCGCACCATCGTCGACGACATCACGGCGGGCGGCACCGGCACGGAGATCGTGACCATCGTCGACCACCGCACCTCCATCCTGCCGCTGGTCCTGACCGGCGTGGGCGTCGCCGTGCTGCCCTCCTCGTGGACCCGTCTGGCCCGCCGGTGCGGGGCCGTGGTGGCACCCATCGAACCGACCGCCCACCTCCATGTGGCGATGGTCAGCCTGCCCGCACATCTGACGCCGGCCGCCCGCGCGTTCCTGACCCTCACCAGGTCACTGGCGCAACGCCGGGTCCGCGGCGCCTGACATGTCGACGAGCCGCCGCGCAACCGATCGGCCACGCCTATACGTCGTATCGAATCCATGTCTTGGACGGGCCACCAGGACGCTGTGTTGACTCGAAGCGACCCCGAAATTCAGTCGGCCGGAGGCACTTCATGACCACCACACCCCGCACGTTCCGCATCGCCGCGATCCCCGCCGACGGCGTCGGCAAGGAGGTCGTCGCCGCGGGGCGTGCCGTCCTCGACGCCCTGGCCGAGGAGTCCGGCGGGGCCTTCGCCTTCGAGTGGCAGGAGTTCCCCTGGGGCTGCGAGTACTACGAGCGCACCGGCACGATGATGGACGAGGACGGGCTCGACCGGCTCAAGGACTTCGACGCCATCTACTTCGGCGCCGTCGGCTGGCCGAACGTCCCCGACCACATCAGCCTGTGGGGGCTGCGGCTGAGGATCTGCCAGAGCTTCGACCAGTGGGCCAACGTCCGCCCCGTGCACTTCCTGCCGGGCGTCACCAGCCCGCTGCGCAAGGCGGACGACACCGAGCTCGACTGGGTGGTCGTCCGCGAGAACAGCGAGGGCGAGTACGCGGGCCTCGGCGGCCGCAACCTCGGCGGTCGCGGACCCGGCGGTGAAGTCGCCGTCCAGTCCGCCCTGTTCACCGAGGTGGGCTGCGAACGGATCATGCGGTTCGCCTTCGACCTGGCCCGCACCCGGGCGCACAAGAAGGTCTCCTCCGTGACCAAGAGCAACGCCCAGCAGTACGGCATGGTCCTGTGGGACGACGTTTTCAAGCGGGTCGCCGCCGACTACCCGGACGTCGAGACCGAGAGCGTGCTCGTCGACGCGATGTCCGCGAAGTTCGTGCTCAGGCCGGAGGACCTCTCCGTCGTCGTCGCCTCCAACCTCAACGCCGACATCCTCTCCGACCTCGGCAGCGCCCTCGCCGGCAGCCTCGGGCTCGCCGCCAGCGCCAACCTCAACCCCGAGCGCCGCTTCCCGAGCATGTTCGAGCCCGTCCACGGCTCCGCTCCGGACATCGCGGGCCAGGGCCTCGCCAACCCGATCGGCGCGGTCGGCAGCGCCGCGCTGATGCTGGAGCACTTCGGGCTGCACGACCAGGCGGCCCGCCTCAACAAGGCCATCGAGGCCACGACGGCCGCCGGCATCCTCACCCGCGACGTCGGCGGCACCGCCTCCACGGAGGACGTCACCAAGGCGCTGATCGACGCCCTGTGAGCCACGCGGGCCAGGGAATCGGGGACGCCAGGTCGAGTCGTACGGGTTCGTCGCGGTCGCAGGGCAACGCGCCGTCGACGACCCGTACGGCGGCGACCTGGTACGGCAGGCACCGGCACGTTCGCCGGCCCCGCGTGACCGGTCTCCGGGATTTCGTACCCTTGCGGCATGCGCATGCGTCCCACCCTGAGCTGGACCCCTGCCGAGGATCTGCCCCCGGCCACCACGGATCTGGGCCCGGTCGTGGAGGTCCTGAGCGCCGGCGGTGTGCTGGTGCTCAGCGGGGCGGGTATCTCCACGGAGTCGGGCATCCCCGATTACCGGGGCGAGGGCGGGAGCCTTGGCCGGCACACGCCGATGACCTACCAGGACTTCACCGCGAGTGCCCAGGCCCGCCGTCGTTACTGGGCGCGCAGTCACCTCGGCTGGCGCACCTTCGGCCGGGCCCGCCCCAACGCCGGGCACCGGGCCGTGGCGGCGTTCGAGCGGCACGGCCTGCTCTCGGGGGTGATCACCCAGAACGTGGACGGCCTGCACCAGGCCGCGGGGAGCGAGGGTGTCGTCGAGTTGCACGGCAGCCTGGGCCGGGTCGTCTGTCTTTCCTGCCGTGCTGTCAGCTCGCGCCGGGCACTGGCCCTGCGGCTGGAGGAGGCCAACGCGGGCTTCGCGCCGACTGCCGCCGGGATCAACCCCGACGGCGACGCCGACCTCACCGACGCACAGGTGGGCGACTTCCAGGTGCTGCCCTGCCTGATCTGCGACGGCGTCCTCAAGCCGGACGTGGTGTTCTTCGGCGAGACGGTGCCCGCCACGAGGGTCGAGCAGTGCCGCCAACTGGTCCGCGACGCGAGAGCGCTACTGGTGCTGGGCTCTTCCCTGACCGTGATGTCCGGTCTACGGTTCGTCCGCCAGGCCGCCCAGGCCACCAAACCCGTGATCATCGTCAACCGGGACCCCACCCGAGGCGACTCCTACGCCCTCACCCGCGTCGCGCTGCCGCTGGGAGCAGCTCTGACCAGCGTGGCCGACGCACTGCACCTGAACGTCGGCACCGAGCCGACCGGGGGACGAACCGGGGAGGCTTGAGCAGGCCCACGCCTCCCGGAGGCTGTTCTGGAACCGCCTGTACGCCGCCGCGGTGCTCGACACACCGCGACGGCGTACATGGGTTCGACTGGCCCCCGTAGCCCGGGTACCGGGCCGGGATCAGGCGGGGGTGATGTTCTCCGCCTGCGGGCCCTTCTGGCCCTGGGTGATGTCGAAGGTCACCGCCTGGCCCTCCTGGAGCTCACGGAAGCCGGAGGCGTTGATGTTGGAGTAGTGCGCGAAGACGTCCGGACCGCCGCCGTCCTGGGCGATGAAGCCGAAGCCCTTTTCGGAGTTGAACCACTTCACGGTTCCGCTGGCCATGCTGATGCCTCTCAGTCGATGTCAGGAACCGCACCGCGCGGCCCTGGAGGTGATCGCCCTGGTCCGGCACTGCACAGCAAAACGCCCACGCCAAGGCGCGGGCAGGTACTGCGAACCACGACAGCTGGAGCAGACGCTACACGGCGAAGCGGATCATCTCCAGAGAGCGACAACTATGTACCGCATCGCGCCGGTTGGGACAGCGTGGCCGCGAGCCGTTGTGGGCGAGGACAAGTCGCCCCGGACCCTGCTTCACGCACGCGTACCCCCTCAGAACCGCAGGCCCCGGGCCGCGCGATATCCCCGCCACAGGACACGCAGGGCCGCGGACGGCGCCGGGCTCGCCCCGCGCTGAAGCAGGGAGCCGCTGTTGCGCCGCACGGCCTCGAGCCGGAGTTCCTGGACCGAGATCAGAGCGCTCAGGAAGGGCCGGTACTCCCGGGCTACGAGTTCCGGCAGGCTCCGGCACCGGGCGAGCACCGTACCCGCGCGCTCGGCCTGGGCGTCGACGAGACGTCCGACCGCCGGTGCGCACTCCTGTGGTCTCTCGCGCAGGCTCTCCAAGTCGAGACCATGCCGGTCCAGTTCGTCCTTCGGGATGCCGACACGGCCCTGGCCCACGTCCTCGGCAAGGTCGGCCAGGAAGTCGGTCCGTTGCATCGCCTCGATCAGGCGACGGCATCCGCGCTCGAACGGCTCATGCTGCTCGGCGTCCGGCGCAGGCCCGATCAGCGAGGCCGTCAGCATCAAGGCGGGCAGGGAGTAGCGGTCGACGTAGTCCTGGAAGTCCGCCTCGGTGGCGAAACCGGACCAGGTGGCCTCGACCGGCGCTCCGTCGAGGAAGCCTCGCACCCGCGCTCCCAGGACCGGATGACGCCCTGCCGTGTCGGCGAGGGCCCGGAGGGTTTCGTTCTCGGTGGGTCCGCCGGCCAGCGCTGCCGTGACCTGCCCGTCCCAGGAACGGAGCGTGTCCTGGCGTGTGCGGATGTCGCCGGAGTCGATGCGCCGGTCGGTCTCGTCCATGAAGGCGACGGCGGCGATGACAGCCGGGTGGATCGGGGCGGGGAGCAGCAACCTGGTCGCCAGGTACTCCTCGCGACGGTTGCGCCGTACGAGCGTTCGCTGGGCGTCGTAGGAATGCCGCAGGTGCGGGTCGGTGATGCCGGCCCGGGTCAGGGCGACGGACCAACGGGTCACTGCTCTCCTCGGATCTGTGCACTGTTGCCGACCGGGACCGGCCCGCCGCACCATCGGGACCGGACCGTCCGACCCTATGGTGCGGGCCAGCCGCGCCTCACCACGCCTCTCCACCGTCATCGGCGCCTGATGCGCCACCCGCGCCAGGTGCTCAGCGAGGGGATTGTCAGTGGTGGCAGGCAGGATGGCGGTCATGACGACACCAGCTGCACAGATCGTGGATGCCGCCGCCTACGCGCAGGCGGTCGAGGACGCCGTGAAGGCTGCGGCCGCCTATTACGGGGGCGGCACCTCGCCCCTGGACGACGACGTCTACGACCGGCTGGTGCGCGGCATCGCGCTGTGGGAGGCCGACCATCCCGACCAGGTGCTCCCGGACTCCCCCTCGGGCAAGGTCGCCGGCGGCGCCGTCGAGGGGGATGTTCCGCACACGGTGCCGATGCTCAGCCTGGACAACGTCTTCTCCGCCGAGGAGTTCACCGCCTGGTCCGCCTCGCTGGAGCGCCGCGTCGGCCACGACGTCACCTCGTTCAGCATCGAGCCGAAGCTCGACGGTCTGGCGGTCGCCGCCCGTTACTCCCGCGGCCGGCTGAGACAGCTGATCACTCGCGGCGACGGGACGGCCGGAGAGGACGTCAGCCACGCGATCGGCACCATCGAGGGCCTGCCCGGCACCCTGTCGGAGCCGGTCACCGTGGAGGTCCGCGGTGAGATCCTGATGACGACCGCGCAGTTCGAGCACGCCAACGACGTGCGCACGGACCATGGCGGGCAGCCGTTCGCCAACCCGCGCAACGCCGCGGCCGGCACCCTGCGCGCCAAGGACCGCGCCTACACCGTGCCGATGACGTTCTTCGGGTACGGCCTGCTTCCCCTGCCCGACACCGACCCGGCCCTCGCCGAGCGGCTCGGCGAGAGCGCGCACAGTCAGCTGATGGCTCGGGCCGCCGAGTTGGGCGTGAACACCACCGCGTCGACCGCCGTGCCCGGTACCGTCGCCGACGGCGTCGAGCAGGTCCTGAGCCGGGTGGCGGAGATCGCCGCGTTGCGCGCCGAACTGCCGTTCGGGATCGACGGGGTCGTCATCAAGGCCGACCTGGCCGCCGACCAGCAGACCGCCGGCTCCGGCACCCGTGCCCCGCGCTGGGCGATCGCCTACAAGCTCCCGGCCTTGGAGAAGATCACCCGCCTGCTGGAGGTGGAGTGGAACGTGGGCCGCACCGGCATCATCGCCCCGCGCGCGGTCCTGGAACCGGTGGAGATCGACGGCTCCACCATCACCTACGCCACTCTGCACAACCCGGCCGACATCACCCGCCGTGACCTGCGCCTGGGCGACCATGTCATGGTCTACCGCGCCGGGGACGTCATCCCCCGTGTCGAAGCCCCCGTCGCCCATCTGCGCACCGGCGAGGAGCAGCTCATCGTCTTCCCCGAGGCGTGCCCGCGCTGCGGGTCGGCCATCGACACCAGCGAGCAGCGCTGGCGCTGCGAGAACGGCCGCAACTGCCATCTGGTCGCGTCGCTGTCCTACGCCGCCGGCCGCGACCAGCTCGACATCGAGGGCCTCGGTCACACCCGGGTCGTCCAGCTGGTCGATGCCGGTCTGGTCGCCGATCTCGCCGACCTGTTCGCCCTCACCCGCGAGCAGTTGCTGGCCCTGGACCGGATGGGCGAGACCAGCACCGACAACCTCCTGGCCGCGCTGACCGCGGCGAAGGCCCAGCCGCTGTCGCGGGTGTTGTGCGCGCTGGGGGTGCGGGGCACGGGCCGGTCCATGTCCCGGCGGATCGCCCGGCACTTCGCCACCATGGACAACATCCGGGCCGCCGACACCGAAGCGATGCAGCGGGTCGAGGGCATCGGCACCGAGAAGGCCCCGTCCATCGTCGCCGAACTCACCGAACTGGCCCCGCTCATCGACAAACTCGCCGCGGCCGGGGTCAACATGACCGAACCCGGCGCCACCGCGCCGCCCCCGGCCGACGCAGACGCTGACGCTGACGGAGACGGAGACGGCACCGACGAGTCCGGGGCAGCCGCGACGACGGATCTGCCGCTGGCCGGGATGACCGTCGTCGTCACCGGCTCGATGACCGGCGCTCTGGAGAAGCTCTCGCGCAACCAGATGAACGAGCTCATCGAGCGAGCCGGAGGCCGCTCCTCCTCCAGTGTCTCCAAGAAGACCTCCCTGGTCGTCGCCGGAGACAGCGCGGGGTCCAAGCGCGCCAAGGCCGAAGACCTCGGTATCCGGCTGGCCGCACCGGACGAGTTCGCCGCACTCATCGCCGACTTCCTCGACTGACCTGCGCCGCGGGGTCCGGCCCGCGCCGGTCCCGCCGCTCCCGCGGGTTCCGCCAAGAAGTCGGGCTGACCGCATCCGGGGGCTCTTGGGATGGTCAAGGCCGCTCGAGTCTCGCGGCCACGGCGTCGAGGACCCAGTCCAGGCCGGTCGCGAAGGAGGTCTCGGTGTCCACGTCGGTGCCCTCGTGCACGGCCTTGGCCAGCGCCGGGAAGCGGCCGGTGGCCAGCATCCTGGTCACATGCGGGCCGGACGCGCGTCGCCAGTCGTGCTTGGACAGGCCCGTGGCGCGTTCGGCCCGCAGGTTGGCGATCTCGCGCCTGATCGCGCCGGTCGTATAGGCGCCGACCGTCTCCGTGGCGCGCACGGCCGTGTCGATGTCGACGAGGCCGTCCAGGGCCGCCAGTTTGGCCTCGGTCACGGCGAGGCCGTTGGGGCCCAGGCTGGGACGGCCGCCGAGCAGGTCGGCCAGCCACTCGTGGCGCAGGGCGGCCTTCCTGGTGCGGTGGGCGAGCACGCGGAGCGCCTCCCGCCAGTCGCCGGGCGGCTCCTCGGGGAGGATCTCGGCCTGGACCTCGTCCACCATGAGGTCGAACAGTTCTTCCTTGGTCGCGATGAAGCCGTACAGCCGCATCGGGCCGGCGTTCAGCCGGGCGGCCACCTTGCGCAGCGACACCGCTTCGAGACCGCCCTCGTCGGCGAGCGCGACGGCGGCGGCGACGATCCGCTCCCGGTCGAGCGGCACGGGGCGAGTCGGCGGCTCCGGCCGGTCCCAGACAGTCATGTTCACATCGTACGGTTGCGATGCGACGTATCGGATCAATACAGTGTATCGACATGAGACATCGCATCGCCGTGGTCGGGAGCGGTCCCGCCGGCCTCACCTTCGCCCGTGTCCTGCACCGCCACGGCCATCCGGTCACCGTTCTCGAACGCGATCCCTCCCGCACGGCCCGGCCCCCGGGCGGCACGCTGGACCTGCACAAGGGGCTCGGCCAGGTCGCGCTGGAGAAGGCGGGGCTGCTGGCGGAGTTCGAGGCGCTGTCCCGCCCCGAGGGGCAGGCCATGCGCATCCTGGACACGGACGGGACCGTTCTGCGCGACTGGCCGGCCCGTCCGGACGACCGGGCCAATCCCGAGATCGACCGCGGGCACCTCCGTGACCTGCTCCTCGGCCCGCTGGAGGTCCAGTGGGGGCAGGAGGTGACACAGGTGGTGCCGGGGGGCCGGGACGGCGCGACGGTCCGCTTCGCGGACGGGCGGCAGGAGGCGTTCGACCTCGTGGTCGGCGCGGACGGCGCCTGGTCCCGGACCCGTCCGGCCGTGTCGTCGGTGACACCGCACTACACCGGCGTCACCTCGGTCGAGACCTCCCTCGACGACATCGACACCCGCCACCCCGACCTGGCCCGGCTGATCGGCGAGGGTTCCATGGCGGTGTACGGCGTGAACCGCGGCATCGTCGCCCAGCGCAACAGCGGCGGCCACGTCAAGGTGAACGCCCAGTTCCGTACGCCGCTGGACTGGCACACCGGCCTCGACCCGGCGGACGTGGAAGCCGTGCGCTCGAGCCTGCTGGGCCTGTTCGAGGGCTGGGCCGCGCCCGTCCTCGACCTCCTCCGGCACGGCGCGGCCTTCGTCCACCGTCCCCTCTACGTACTGCCCGAGTCCCACACCTGGCCCCACGTCCCCGGTGTGACGCTCACGGGCGACGCCGCCCATCTGATGCCCCCGTTGGGGGCGGGCGCGAACCTCGCGATGCTGGAAGGGGCCGAACTCGCCGAGGCCATCGCCACCGGTCCGGACGATCTGGACAAGGCGGTCCGCGCCTTCGAGGAACAGATGTGGGCCCGGGCCGGAAAATGGGCGAAGATCACGATGTCCGGTCTGGAACGCCTGGTGAGCCCGGACCCCGCCAACGCTCTCGCCGTCTTCGACCAGGTCCAGCCGTCCTGACCGCCCGGCGCGACAACGGCGGCACGGCACCGCCGCGGCGTCTCCGTCGGATCACCCCTCGCCGAGAAGCTCGGGATCAGGAACCGGCTGACCGATCCGGGACGGCCAGTCAGGGCGGAACCGTGCCACGAAGTCCGTGAAGTCGTCCCGCAGATACCGCGAGTCGCACGGCTTCAGCCGGATCTGCCGACGGTCGTCGGCCCACCAGATCTCGAAGTCGGCGACCGTACCTTCCACCGGCCAATCCTCCCCGCGATCCGGAAGCAACGCCACGTCCACGAAGCCTCCGACGCACAGGCCGATGTCCACGAAGATCCCGATCACACCGGGCCTGGGAACCTTCACGACCGTTCCCTCGACGACCTGCCCGAAGCGCAACCCCCGCCGGACACTGGCCCACTCAGCATCTGTCACCATGAACGCCCCCTGGTCGCAAGCTAGTTCTGCGGCGCCAAGGAGCGAAGCACGCAGAACTCGTTGCCCTCCGGGTCCGCCATGACCACCCAGTTCCGGCCTGGGCCCTGGCCCACGTCCGCCTTGGTGGCGCCGAGGCCGAGCAGTCTGGCCACCTCGTCCTCGGTGCTGCCGTCGATCGGGCTGACATCGAGATGAAGCCGGTTCTTCGCGGCCCTGCCCTCCGGCACCTGGACGAACAGCACGGTGGGCGGCATCTGACGGGCCCGTACCTCCTCGACGGTCGGCACCCAGGACCCGATCTCGACCTTGCCCTCGCTCCGCTCGATCACCTTGAAGCCCAGGACCTCGCACCAGAAGGCGGCGAGTCTCTCGGGATCGTGGCAGTCAACGGCCAACTCGGTGAACCTGCTTGTCATGACTCTCCCGGATAGTGCGGACGGGACTCAGCATATGGGCCGGCTGACGCCCAGCTGTCGGCCCGCGACCCGGCCGCGCCCACGCCGCACACCCACACACGAACCGGCACGTGCGCCGCCTGATCCCCCGCATCATCCAACTCCGCCCAGGCGACGCCCCCTGGCTCCGCATCGGCGAGGAACCCCGCCACGATCGGCCCAGGTTCGTGGCACGGCACATAGGCACCGCCGAACGGCAACGCGTCCGGGGCCACCGAGCCCGTCGAGCACCTGAGCTGTCCCGCCTGCTCGTCGTGCCACACATAGAACGTCGCCACGCCGGAGAATCCCAGCTCACGGACGCGACCCCGGACAGCTGAGGCCGTCCGCCCGAACGCGGCCACCACGTCGGAGACGGACAGCGACCTCCTGTCCTCGGGCTCCGCACTCAGCCACCAGGTGTTGGCCGCCCATTCCACACGCCGGTCAGCGGGATCCAACACCAATGCCTCGTCCGCCACCTCGGCGATCCATTCCAGCAGCACGGTGGAAGTATCCCGGAACTCGGCGCCCCACCACGGCCCCCCGTCTCGTCGCCCACGCCCGCCAAGGGGCCCGGACGGCGACACCCCGTGGTGCGCCGCCTGGGCCGTCGGCGTGCTCCCTCAGCGGTGTTCGGGGTTCTCCGCCCCCGGTCGGCAGCCCGCGTCCCACTGGGAGCGCTGGTTGCCGTACGCGGGGATGCCGCCCGCCCGCTTCAGCAGGGCGGCGGTGTGCATGAGGTTCCAGGTCATGAAGGACGTGTTGCGGTTGGTGAAGTCGTTCTCCGGGCCGCCCGAACCGGGGTCGAGGTACGACGGTCCCGGGCCGGCCGGTCCGATCCAGCCGGCGTCGGCCTGGGGCGGGATCGTGTAGCCGAGGTGCTGGAGGCTGTAGAGGACGTTCATCGCGCAGTGCTTCACGCCGTCCTCGTTGCCGGTGATCAGACAGCCGCCGACGCGGCCGTAATAGGCGTACTGGCCCTGTGGGTTGAGGATGGCGGAGCAGGCGTAGAGGCGCTCGATCACTCGCTTGGTCACCGAGCTGTTGTCGCCGAGCCAGATCGGCCCGGCGACGACCAGGATGTCCGCCGCCATCACGCGCTCGTACAGTGCGGGCCACTCGTCGGTGGCGAAACCGTGCTCGGTCATGTCCGGGTAGACGCCAGGGGCGATGTCGTGGTCGACGGCACGGACCTCTGACGTGGTGACCCCCCGCGCCATCATGATCTCCGCGCTCTTGTCGATCAGCCCCTGAGTGTGGCTGAGCTGCGAGGACGGTTTGAGGGTGCAGTTGATGAACAGAGCGGTCAGGTCGTCGAAGCGGTACGCGGCGTCGGTGGCGGGCGCGGGTTCGGTTGTCATGAGGGCAGCTTCTCGCGAGTGTTCCGTTTTGTCCCGGTCACACGCGGCTCGTCCGCCGCCGCTCACCGTCCCCCCATCCGGGCCAGCTCCTCCCCGTCGGCGCCGTACACCCGGAACTGCGCGTCGCCGAGCAACCCTTCGCTCGCGTCGGCGGGTTGCGGTGCGCCGACCGCGTAGGAACTCACATAGGCCGGACGGCCGGCCAGCCGCACGATGGGGAGGACGGTGGTCCGGCCGTTCTCCGTCATCGTGATGCGGGCGGCGGGCGTCTTCCCGGTGTACGCGAAGACGTACACCATCCCGTTGGCCAAGGGGTGCGTGTTGAAGGTCATCGGGATGGCTCCCGGCTGCTCCACGTCCAGGTACCCCACACAAATGGGTTTCTCGTCAGCCGGGTTCGCGTCGCAGTACTCACGCTTCTTGAGCATGTACCAGACGCCGAGTCCCGCTTCGATCCGCTCCCCAGGTCGTACGACACGGACCGGCGAGCGGTCCTCGGCCGGGTCGTGGCTGGCGGAGGGGCCGGGCGTCGGCGCTTGGGTGCTGGAGACTGCGGGCGAGTGCGTGGTCTCGTGGGGCAGGACCAGCCGGACGGCCGGCGCGGTCAGCAGCGCGACGGCCAGCGTGGCGGTCACCAGCCTGCGGCGCCGCTTGATGAGCCTGGCCCGGTGGACGACTCGGTCACGCGGGAACGCCGTGGGGGCGCAGTCCCGTGCGGCTTCGTCCAGCATCTGCCAGAGCTCGGGGGACGGTGGCTGCGGGGAGATGTCGGTACTCATGCCCGGGGTCCGTCCTGTTCCGTGTGCGCCGTCCCACCGGCGTAGTCCGACAGGGCCGCGCTGGAGCGCAGCTTCTTCAGCGCCCGGCTGGCCTGGCTCTTCACGGTGCCGACGGAGCAGCCGAGGAGGTCCGCCGTCTGCTGTTCGCTCTGGCATTCCCAGTAGCGGAGCACGACGATGGCCCGCTGGCGGGGCGGCAGCGTGGCGAGGGCGTCGAACAGTTCCGAGCGCGTCTCGTAGTTCTCGCTGCCGGACGGGCCGCGCTGCTCGGGCAGGTGGGGTGTGAGGAGTTGTACCACTCGTCGTTTGCGCTGCCGGGTGGTGTTGTTGTTGATGAGCGCGCGGCGGACGTACTGGTCGGGGGCGTCCAGGGTGCGTATGTGATGCCAGCGCAGATAAATCTTCGCCAGCGTCACCTGGACGAGGTCCTCCGCCTCGTGATGGTCGCCGTTGGTCAGCAGATACGAGGTACGCAGCAGCCGCGGCCACCGGACGGCGGCGTACGTCTCGAAATCCCGCATGTCGCACGCGTCATGTGCGTCGTTCGCGCCGTGCGGGTCATACGCGCGAGCCTCTTTCTCATCGTCCCCCGGCCCCTCTCCGCGTGAGGCGATGGGCATTGGGCTGGTCATCACACGCACCCCGGTTCACCCCGATTCCTTCCCCGGTGCGCGCTGGTCAGGGCGCGCACGATGTCCTCCTCAGTAACACCCCTCCTGGAGGGCTCAGGTTGCACGCGCCGGGCAGCCGGATTCAGCGGCCCCGGCGTCCGGATGGCGGGACCGTTCGACGGCGGTGAGAGACCGGCCGACGGTCGCGCAGAGGGTGCGGACGGCCTCGGCGGGGTCGGGCAGGTCGACGGTCCACAGGCCGACGGAGCTGCCCGTGGCGATCGCCAGGGTGCGGCCGTCCGGGCTGAACGCCATCGCCGTGGGCGAGCGGGTCGGCAGGGTGCCTCTCTTCTGGGTGGTGCCGAGATCCCAGAGCTGGACTCCGCTCACGGTGCTCATGGCCAGGGTGCGTCCGTCGGGGCTGTACGCCGGCGAGGTCACCCCTTCGCCGACGCCGAAGTCGGCCAGGAGATCACCGGTCCGCATGTCCCACGTCCTCACCTGGCCGTTGCTCGTACCGACGGTGGCGAGGGAGCTTCCGTCCGGGCTGAACGCGAGGGACAGTGGGCCGCGGATGCCCGGGCGCAGGGTGCGCGCTGTGCGGCCGGTCGCGGGGTCGAGCAGGGTGACCCGATCGCCGTCGTCCTCGATGCCCACGACGGCGAGGGTGCGGCCGTCCGGGGGGAACGCCAGCCCTCTCGCCAGCTCGCCGCCGCCTGCGTGGACGGTGTGCACCGCGCCGGTCGACAGGTGCCAGATCCGTACCGCGCCCTTCGCCCCGACGAAGGCGAGGCGGGTTCCGTCGGGACTGAAGACCGCCGTGTCGGCGGCGTCCAGGGCCCGGCTTTCGCGCAAGCGGCCCGTGGCGAGGTCCCGGACCTCGATCACCTGGTCCTTGCCCGCCCGGGCCACCAGGGCCCGCCCGGCGGGGTTGAAGCCGAGCGCCGCGAGGCGGGAGCTCACGAAGGGCAACCGCGGTCCACTGAGCTCCGGAGCGGCTTCGGGTGCCAACGCCAGGGTGGCTCGGGCGTCGCCGGTCCGGGCATCCCACAGACGTACGGCCCCACGCCCCGGCGGCCCTTGGTCTACCGCGGACACCAAGCTTCCGTCCCGGCTGAAGCTCAGGCCGGTGACGTGCGTGCCGGTGGGGCCCGGCAGCGTGGTCCGTGGGCGGTCGGCGGACAGACTGTGGACGCGGGCGGCAGGGTCCGTGTTGCTGCTGGTCACGAGGGTGCGGCCGTCCTCGTCGAGGGCCACCGTCACGGCCCCCCGGCCGTGGTGACCGGCGGTGACGGTGGCGATCGCCGTACCGGAGACCGTGTCCCACAGGCGGACCGTGTCACCACTGCCGAAGAGGGCGAGGGTCCGCCCGTCCCCGCTGAACCGCAGTCCGTTCAGGGCCACGGGGACATCTCTGATGGTGCGCCGGATCGCGCCGGTGGCCGTCTCCCGCAGTTGCACCGAACCGTCGGTGCCGGCGATCGCACAGGTCCGCCCGTCGGGGCTGAGAGCCACGGCGCCGCCGCCCCCGATCAGGCTGTCCCGTGAGGTGCGGGTGCGGCCCGTGGCCAGGTCCCACACCCGCGTCTGTCCGCCGAGTCCGACCGCGCCGACGGTACGGCCGTCGGGGTCGAAGGCGACCCCTTGCGGGTCGGGATGGTCGGTGAAGCGGTGTCGGGTACGGCCGGTGGACACCTCCCACACCCGTACCGCCGCCGGGGAGGTGGCCGCCACGCTCCGGCCGTCGGGGCTGAAGGCGAGCGAGCGGACCGCGCCGTCGGGTATCGGGAAGGTGCTGAGCTTCCTGCCGGTCGCCGGATCCCACAGGGTCACCGCCGCACCGGCGTCACCGGTGGTGGCGACGGCGAGGGTGCCTCCGTCGGGGCTGAGGGCCGCGACCTGGCTGTCCTCGTCGTCGGCGGACGCGGTGAACGCCTGCCGGAGGCGGCCCGCGGGCAGGTCCCAGATCCGCACCCTGCCGTCCGAGCTGTGGGTGGCGAGGGTGTGTCCGTCAGGGGTGAGGGCGAGGGACTCCACCGGTGCGGTGCCGTCGGCGAGGCGCTCGCGCAGCGGTGACGCGGCGGCGGCGTACAGGGCCGCGGCGGCCTCACGGGTCGGGCTGGTCCGGTAGGCGTGCACGGCGAGGAGGGAGGCGAGGTCGGGATCCGAGTCGAGCAAGGCACGGGACTGGGCGGCGAGTTGACGGGACTGGGCGGTGTGCTGGGCGCTGACCGCGCTCCGCCACTGCCCCACGGCGAGGCCGGCGGCGACCAGGGCGAGGCACAGGGCGGTGGTGACCGCGGTGAGCACCAGTCGGTACCGGCGACGGCCTCGCCGTGTGTCATCGCGGCTGGCGTCGAGGAAGTCCCGTTCCAGCTCGGTCAGTTCCCCGCGCGGCGCGCCGCCGAAGTGTTCCTGTGCGGCGGTGAGCCTGCTGCCCCGGTACAGGGCGCCCTTCTCCCGGCCCAACTCCCGCCAGGTGTATGCCGCTTCGGTCAGGTTCCGGTGTGCGCGCAGGCGTTCACGGTCCGCGTCGATCCAGCCGCGCAGCCGGGGCCACGACGTGATCAGGGCCTCGTGGGCCATCTCGACCGTGTCGCCGTCCAGGGTGAGCAGCCGTGCCCGGGCGAGTGCCTCCACCACCGCGGCCGTGTCGTCCCGGCCGGTGCCGGGCAGTTCGGCGCGCCGGAGGGGACGACGGGTGTCGGGGGTGCCGTCCCCGGGGGCGACCAGGCGCAGCAGCACCCGGCGGGCGGCGGTCGCCTGGTCGTCGGTGAGGCCGTCGTAGATCTTCTCGGCGGTGGTGGCGATCGCGCCGTCCAGGCCTCCGGCCGCCTCGTACCCCGCCACGGTCAGGGTCTTGCCGCGGCGTCTGCGCCAGGTCTCCAGCAACGCGTGGGACAGCAGCGGCAGTCCGCCCGGCTCGTCGGCGACCTCCTTCACCAGCCGGGCGGTGAGGGCGCGTTCCACGGTCAGTCCGGCGGCCGTGGCCGGCTTGACGACGGCGTCCCGCAGTTCCACCGGGCTCATCGCTCCGGCCAGGAGGTTGGCGTCGCGCAGGGCGTCGGCCAGCTCGCGGTGCTCGGCGCAGCGGCCGTAGAAGTCGCCGCGCACCGCCAGCAGCACACGCAGACGGGCGGCGGGCTGCCGGGCGGTGAGCAGCAGATCGATGAAGCGTGCGCGCTCGGCCGGGTCCTGGCAGAGCGTGAAGACCTCCTCGAACTGGTCGACGATCACGAAGGTGTCCGCCTCGGCGGGGGCGGGTTCCAGCAGGGAGGCATGGCTGCGGACGGGATGCTCGCCCGGCGTCAGGATCCTGATCGCGGCCGGCCGCAGGCCCGGCTCCCGTGTCGTTCGCAGGACGGGGATCAGGCCGGCCCGCAGCAAGGAGGACTTGCCGCTGCCGGAGGGGCCGAAGACGGCGGCGAACCGTCGTCCGCGCAGCAGGTCGACGAGGCCGGCGGTGAGCCGGTCCCGGCCGAAGAAGAGGTCGCTGTCGCCGGTCTCGAACCTCGCCAGGCCCCAGTACGGCGGGAGAGTGCCGTCGTCGTCACCGGCCGCTCCCTCCGCGGCTTCCCTCCACCGCGCCTCCCACTGCGCCAAGTCCCCACCGCACGCCCGCGCATAGGCCAGGGCCACCGGCAGCGTCGGCAACTGCTCGCCCGCCGCGGCCTGCGACAACGTACTCACCGAGTAGCCCGCCCGCCGTGCCAGCGACCGGTAGGTCATTCCCTCCGCCGCCCTCAACTCACGTAACCGGTACGCGAATCGCTGCACCGGTCCCGCCGCCGGATCGACCGGCAGCTCACGACGCCCCGCCACACCTTCCCCCCTCCGGCCGCCCCTGCTCCACCGCGGACAGCCGTTACACGTACGTCCCGGACCACCGAACGGCTCAGCCGGCCGCCGCATTGTTCGGCCGTCGGATCGGCGCTGCCGAACAATGCGCCGCCCGCTGGACTCGTCCACGGAAAGGCCCATGGCACACCTCACCGAATGGACGACACCCGCGCATGGAATCCCCTCCCGCCGTCGCCGCACGCCGTCCCGGCACCCACCCGAAGGCAGGTCCGTCACGGTTGGGGTGGCTGGACGCGTTACGCGGCATCGCCGCACTCGTCGTGGTGTTCGACCACTCGTCGTACACGTTCTTGGCCCACTTCCGGGCGGAGTTGATGCCGCAGTTCAACACCAGCCGTTACGGCATCATGGTGTTCTTCCTGGTGAGCGGCTACATCGTGCCCGCGTCGCTGGAACGCCGGGGCTGTGTGCGGACGTTCTGGATCGGGCGACTGTTCCGGGTGTACCCGCTGTGGGCGGCCGTCGTCGTCCTGCTCCTCGCCGCCCACCTCCTGGGCGTCGCGGAGATCCGTGACTTCGGCGCGCGGAGCGTGGTCTCCGTGGTCGTCGCCCATGTCACCATGCTCCAGGAGCTGTTGGGGACACCCAGCCTCCTGCTGGTGCTGTGGACGCTCTCCTACGAGATGTCCTTCTATCTCCTCGTCGTCGCCCTCTTCACGGTCCGCCTTCACCAGCGGTCCGCGGCTACGTCGGTCCTGCTGGCTGTGCTCGCCGCAGTGAGCGTGACGGTCGGCGTGACGGTCCCGCCCTCCGCCCTGACCGGCCTTCTCGGCACCGGACCGCTCATCGCCTCGGTCTCGGTCACCATGGCGGTCGCCGTCGGTTGCGCGAGTTCCGGCTCTCCCTCGCTTCGGCGGTTCGGGGGCGTCCTGGGCGGGGTGTTGGCGCTCGTCCTGGTCGCGTTCAACGGCACGGTCCCGCTGTGGGAGAGCCTGGTGATCCTCGCCGTGATGTTCCTGGGCACCGCGGTCCACCACGCCGAGAACGGTCGGAGCAGTCGGCGCCACGCGGTCGGCTGCGCGGTCGTCGTGGTCGCGTGTGCCGTGGGGAGCGCGTACGGGTACGGCGGCGACGCCCCCTTCGCCCGGCGCGGCTGGATCGTCGCGTTCCTGCTGGCCGTGCTCACCTTCGGCGCCGGGCTGCTGGTGCGCCGCCAGCGCCTGCCGCGGCTGCTGACCGGGCTGGGGGCGATCAGCTACTCGGTCTATCTGGTGCATCCGGTACTGCTGGCGGTCGTCGACGGCACGGTCGGCCGGCGCCGGGACGACGATGCCGTACTCGAAGTGGCGTTCTTCGTCGTGCTGTTGCCCGTGTGTGTGCTGACCCACCGGTACGTCGAGGAGCCGGGCCGGCGCTGGGGCCGACGGTTCGCGCGACCGACGGCGGTGCCCATCTCTGATCGAGATGACTGACATTCCGGATCATCGTCTCCGATGAGGAAGCACTCAGGGGCGGATCGACGCTTATGCCTGCGTGACCACAGCGAAGAAGTTCAAGAAGGCGCACCCGTCCGCGACCGCGCCGGCTCCCCAGGGCGTGTCCGGCCGGTTGGTGGCGCTGCTGGCCGTCGCCTCGGGCATGACGGTCGCCAACCTCTACTACGCCCAGCCCCTGCTGTCCTCGCTGAGCGGGGTGTTCCACACGAGCACGGCCACCGCGGGCGCCCTCGTCACGGTCACCCAGATCGGCTATGTGATCGGCATGCTGTTCCTGGTCCCGCTCGGCGACCGGCTGGAGAAGCGGAACCTGGTCACCGTCCTGCTGACGGTGACGACCCTGGCCCTGGTGGCGGCGGGACTCGCCACGAGCTTCCCCATGCTGCTGATCGCCTCTCTGGTCAGCGGCGCCACCTCGGTCGTCGCGCAGATCCTGGTGCCCTTCGCCGCCGGACTCGCCCCCGACCACGCCCGCGGTCGTGTCGTCGGCCGGGTGATGAGCGGGTTGCTCACCGGCATCCTGCTCTCCCGTACGGTGAGCAGCCTGGTCTCCGACCTCGCCGGCTGGCGTGTCGTCTTCCTCGGCTCCGCCGCGCTGATGGCCGTGCTCGCCGTGGCCCTGCGCGCCGCGCTGCCGCAGCACGCGCCGACCATCACCGTCCCGTACCACCACGTGCTGCGCTCCACCGCCGGGCTGGTGCGCACGCACCCGGTGCTGGTGCGGCGGGGCCTCTACCAGGCGGCGATGTTCGGCGCCTTCAGCGCGTTCTGGACCACCGTGTCCTTCGTCCTGACGGGCCCTCACTTCCACTACTCCCCCGTCGGGGTCGCCGTGTTCGCCCTCGTCGGCGCGGCCGGCGCGGCCATCGCCCCGTTCGCCGGACGGTGGGCCGACCGGGGGCTGGTCCGTCCCATGACCGGCATCGCCTTCGTGGCTGCCGCGCTGGCGTTCGCGGTCGCCGGGTTCGGTGGACACAGCGTCGTCCTGCTCGCCCTGGCCGCGATCGTCGTCGACATGGCCGTACAGACCACGTTGATCCTCGGCCAGCACACCGTCTACCAGCTCGACCCGGCCGCCCGTGCCCGCCTCAACAGCGCCTTCATCGCCCTGTTCTTCGTCGGCGGCGCGGCCGGCTCACAGCTCGGGTCCGTCATGTACCACGCGGGCGGTTGGACCGCCCTGACCGTCCTGGGTGCGGCCCTGCCGCTCGCCGCCCTTCTCTACTGGGCCACCGAACAGCCGCGGAACCCCGAGGCGGGTCGCTGACGGATGCCTCACGACGGGACGCCGCCCGCATACGATGCCGACGAAGATCGGCGACCGTCGCAGCAGCGCCGGTCGGAGCGCTGCCTGACCTGGAGCGGATGATGGATCTGCGGCAGATGGAGGTCGTCGTCGCGGTGGCCGACGCGGGCGGTTTCACGGCGGCGGCCAGGCGACTGAACGTGGTCCAGTCCGCCGTGTCCAGCACGGTCCGCGCCCTGGAGCGCGAGCTGGGCACCGCCTTGTTCGACCGCACCACCCACCGCGTCGCGCTCACCCCGGCCGGCGAGGCGTTCGTGCCCGCCGCGCGCGCGACGCTCCGGGCCGCCGAACAGGCCCGGGAGGCCGTGGACGCCGTGCAGGGGCAGCTCCGGGGGCGGGTGACCGTCGGCACGATGCAGGGTGTCTGGGCGGGGCTCCACCACGCGTTGGCCGCGCTGCGGGCCGAACATCCGGGCGTGGTCGTGCAGTTGCGGCAGGCCGCCGTCGCCGACATCCGGCAGGCGCTGCGCGAGGGGACGGTGGACCTGGCCGTGGTGGCGCTCGACCGCCAGCAGCAGCGTGGGCTCGCCACGCGGCTGCTGGCCCGCGAGGACATGGTGCTGCTGGCGGCGCCCCGGCGGGACCTCTCCGGGGCGACACCCGACGGGCCGGTGCGGCTCGCCGACATCGCCCGGCTGCCCCTGGTCGACTTCACGTCCGGCTGGGCCATTCGCTACGCCGTCGACCGGGCCTTCCGGGCCGCGGGCGTCGACCGCACCACGACCTTCGAGGTGAACGACATCGGCGCGGCGGCCGAACTGGTCCGCAACGACCTGGGCGTGTGCGTCATGCCCCAGTCGATCGCCGACCGCTTCCCCGATCTGCCCCAGTACCGCTTCGATCGCCACGCACCCCACTGGAAGATCATGGTGGTACGGCCCCCCGGCGAGCCGTCTCCGGCGGCCGCCGCGCTGCTGCGCCACATGACCTGACCACGTGCCTCTCGGTCACATGCCCTTGCGGACGCCCGGTTTGGTGCCTTCGCCCTCTAGGGACGGACGTAGGGCCGCGTCATGATCTCCATGTTGTGGCCGTCCGGGTCGTCGAAGTAGGCGCCGCGGCCGCCGAACAGACGGTTGATCCGCCCGGCATCGGTGTGGGCGGGGTCGGCGTAGTACGTCACGCCGACCGCTTCCAGACGGCCGATCATCGCGTCGAACCGGTCCTCGGGCACGAGGAAGGCGTAGTGCTGGGACTGGATCGGCTCGTCCCGCTTCTCGTAGTAGTCGAGCGTGACTCCGTTGCCGAGGTCCACGGGCACGAACGGCCCGAAGGGGGCGCCCACCCGCAGCCCCAGGATCACGGCGAGGAACTCGGCGGACAGGTGCCGGTCGCTCGCGTAGACGGCGGTGTGGTTCAACTGGACACCGGCCGTCGGCGGTTCGGCGTCGTACGGGTACGGCTGGTCAGGGGACATGAAAGGTGAGTCTCCGGTCTTGGGATCCGCTGGAACGGGGCGCCGCCTACGGGCGCCGGGAGCAAAGACACGGAGGAAGGGGCGGGCCTCGTGCCCGCCTCGCGCTCACGCCGAGGCCGGGAACCTCACTCGTGTGTGGCCCAAGGCCGACCCGGCAGTCACCCGACCGACCCTAGTGATCGTCGCCGGCGGGGGCAACGTCATTCGGGGCGGCGCTCCGGCAAGGGACCGCCGCCCCGACATCCGCGTGCGGAAAGGCCTCAGATCGCCGCGAGGACGGCAGTCGACTCCTCCGCCTCGGTCAGCAGTTCCCGCAGGCTCGCCCGGGCGCGGGCCACACGGGAGCGGACCGTGCCGATCGCACAGTCACCGGCCTCGGCGACCTCCGCGTACGGCAGGCCGGCCAGCTGTGTGAGGACGAACGCCTGCCGGCGCTCGGCGGGCAGCGTGGCCAGCAGGTCCAGCAGGGCGATGCCGTCGTCGAAGCCGGGCAGCCCCTGCGGCTGGGCGTGCTCCACGGCCAGTTGCCAGTCCGGTACGTCGGACAGACGCGGCCGGGCGGCGGCGTACCGGTAGCTGTCGATGACGGCCCGGCGGGCGATCGACAGCAGCCACGCGCGCGCCGAGGAGCGCCCTTCGAAGCGGTGCAGGCTGCCGAGCGCCCGCAGGAACGTGTCCTGGGCGAGGTCGTCCACGGCCTGGGGGTCGCCGCACAGATGGGCGACGTAGCGCTGGACGTCCCGCTGGAGCGCGCGCACGAACCGCTCGACGGCGTCCGGGTCACCGCCGCGGGCGGCCAGGGCCCAGGCGGTTATCGACTCGTCGATCGAGGCGGACGTGCCGGTTCTGGCGTCCGTCGCGGTGGGCGAGTCAGGCAGGGCAGAGGTGATCACCTGGTGTCCTTCTCGGGATCCGTGAACCGGACCGGTGCGCGCGAGGGCGCGGGGGCCGGTGAATGGGGAGACGGCCCTACGGCACGCGGGGACGGGCGCACGCCATGACGTGTGCGGAGCCCGCGTGGGCGTACGGCCGAGACCCGAGGCACGCTGGGGCGGCCTCGGGTTGCCCGCTGTCGTCAGCCGACAGCCGGCCCCACCGGAGGACCCCGGGAGGTGATCGCGTGGATGAGAAGGCGCAGGGCCGGGGCCCGGTCCGAGCGCGGGCGCCCGCGACGGACGCGGGGGCGGTCGGCGGGCGTCGGCAGCGCGAGGAGCAGCCGGAGCGGCGCCGCCAGCCGTGCGGCGACGGCGCGCAGGATGCGGAAGGCGGCCTTCTCGCCGTACGCCAGCCACAGGCCGGTCAGGAGCGCGGCGAGCAGGTGGGCGGCGAGCATGCCGTACGACGACGAGCCGACGACGCCGCCACCGCCGCCGTGCATGGGGTGCCCCATGTGCATCGACCCCATGCCCGCGTCCATGCCCATGTCCATGTGCATGCCCATGGCGGTCGACTCGTCCGGTGACGTCTGCGCGAGTGAGAACGCCTGGTGCAGCACCGTCTGTACGACGACCACGGCCGTCACGATCAACGGCAGCCCGCGTTCCCGGCCGGCCAGACCCCAGCCGACGGCACCCGTCCCGCTCACGCCGGCCGCAAGGACCCAGGCGGGCACGTCGGCGCCGGACATCAGGACGTGGCCGAGGGCGGCGAGCAGCACACAGACGGCCGCGAACACCGCGGCCCGTACTGTGCGAGAACACCACCCTGTTGTCATGGCGCCTCATCCTCGCATCCGGGCAGCGGTCGGCAGGCGGGGGTAGGCGAATCCACAGGTGTCACAGCGGGTCGGACGTGTTCAGCCGCCCGGCCGGACGACCAGGGCGAGCGTCTCGATGGCCCCGCTGTGCTCGAAGTGGAGCGTGAACGCGACGAGGTCGCCCGCCCGCCACCCCGCCCGGGGCCGCAGGACGACGTCCACGTCCCGGGGCGACATGGTCAGTTCGCCGCGTGCGGGGACGGGGACCGTGGTCACGGTCTCCCGGGAGGCGGCCGCCTCGCCGGTCATGAGGTGGCGGCTGAGCTCGATGTCGCCCCCGGTCTCGGCGGACGTCACCCGGAGCAGCCGGTCGTCCGCGTCGCCCGTGTTGGCGATGTCGAAGAAGGCCGCGGTCTGTGTCGTGTCGCCGTACGGCAGGAGCACCCGCCCCGGGGAGACGGTGATCCGGGGCGGGCTGCCCGCCTGCCCGGCGGTGACCCAGGTGGTCAGGCATCCGAGGGCGAGGCCGCACGCGGCGACGGGCACGAGCGCGGCGTTCAGGGTGTCGGCGAGGCGGCGCCGGCTCGGGCGCCATGGGTTCTGTGCGGTCATCGGGTGCGCCTCCGGGCGGGCGAGGACGAGGGCGTCGGCTGCCAGGCGCGCAGGCGCAGGCTGTTGACGACGACCAGGACCGAGCTGGCCGACATCGCCGCCGCGGCGACCATGGGGTTCAGCAGACCGACCATGGCGAGCGGGACGGTGACGACGTTGTAGCCGAACGCCCAGACAAGATTGGCGCGGATCGTGCCGAGGGTGCGCCGGGCCAGCCGGACGGCGTCCGCCAGCGCCTCGATGTCGCCGCGTACGAGGGTGACGTCGGCGGCGCCGATGGCCACGTCCGTGCCGGTGCCCATGGCGATGCCGAGGTCGGCGCGGGCGAGGGCGGCGGCGTCGTTCACGCCGTCGCCGATGACCGCGACCCGGTGCCCCCGCGCCTGGAGGCCGCGCACGAGGTCGGCCTTCTCCTCGGGGGTGCAGCGGGCGTACGCCTCGTCGATGCCGAGTGCCTGGGCGACGGCCCGGGCGGGTGCCTCCCGGTCGCCGGTGGCGAGCACGGGTCGTACGCCCAGACGCCGGAGCCGGTCGACGGCCCGGTAGCTGCCGGGGCGTACGACGTCGCCGACCTCGATGAGCGCTTGGGCGACGCCGTCCACGTACACCAGTACCGGCGTGTACGCGGCGCCTTCCATGACTGCCAGGCCGTTCGGCAACTCGTCGTCCGGCGACCGGACTTCGACCAGGCACCCCTCCACCCGCCCCCGCACACCCCGACCGGGCAGCGCACTGAACTCGCCCACTTCGGGGAGCTGTTCACCCGATTCACGCCGGGCGTGCGCGGCGATCGCCCGCCCGACCGGATGCTCCGACCCCTGTTCCACCGCGCCCGCCAGGCGCAGTACGGCGTCCCGACCTGGACCGTCCGGTACGGCGGTGACGCGGGCGACGCTCATATGGCCGGTGGTGAGGGTGCCGGTCTTGTCCAGGACCACGGCATCCAGGTGCTGGAGTCCCTCCAGGGCCTGCGGACCGGTGACGAGAACGCCGAGTTGGGCCCCGCGCCCGGTCGCGGCCATCAGCGCGGTCGGCGTCGCCAGGCCGAGGGCGCACGGGCAGGCCACGACCAGGACGGCCACGCACGCGGTGACGGCCGCCTGCGGAGCGGCCCCGGCGCCGAGCCAGAAGCCGAGCGCGGTGACGGCCAGCGCCAGCACGACCGGCACGAAGACCCCGGCCACCGAGTCGGCCAGTCGCTGCGCCTTCGCCTTGCCCGCCTGGGCCTCGGTCACCAGCCGGGTGATCCGGGCGAGTTGGGTGTCGGCGCCGATCGCGGTGGCCCGTACGAGGAGCAGTCCGCCCGCGTTGACGGCCCCGCCGACGACGGCCGAGCCCGGCCCGACCTCCACCGGTTCGCTCTCGCCGGTGACGAGGGAGACGTCGACCGCCGAACTCCCGTCCGTCACCTGCCCGTCGGTGGCGACCCGTTCGCCGGGCCGCACGACGAAGACCTGTCCCACACCCAAGTCCTCGATGGCGACGAGCCGTTCGGTACCACCCTCTCGTACGGCCACCTCCTTGGCGGCGAGCCGGGCCAGTGAGCGCAGCGCCTCCCCCGTTCCGCGCCGGGCCCGCGCCTCCAGGAAACGTCCGGCCAGCACAAACAGCGGGACACCGACGGCCGCTTCGAGGTAGACGTGTGCGACCCCGTCCTCGGCGGCGGAGGGCACCAGGCTGAACGGCATCCGCATGCCCGGGTCGCCCGCGCCGCCGAGGAACAGCGCGTACACCGACCAGGAGAAGGAGGCGATCACACCGAGCGAGACCAGGGTGTCCATGGTGGCCGCCGAGTGCCGCAGCCCGCGGGCCGCCCGGGTGTGGAAGGGCCAGGCGCCCCACACGGCGACCGGTGCGGCCAGGACGAGGCACAACCACTGCCAGTTGCGGAACTGGAGATCCGGCACCATCGACAGCACGAGCACCGGTAGGGCCAGCAGGGCGGTGATCAGGAGGCGTCGCCGCTCCTCGCAGGTCTCGTCGGGCGCGTCGGCCTCCGCGCGCCGCCGCTGCTTCGGCGGCTCGGGCAGCGCGGCCGTGTAGCCGGCCTTCTCCACCGTCTCGACGAGCTCCCGCGGGCTGATCCCGGCCGGATGGCTGACGCGGGCCCGGCCGGTGGCGAGGTTGACGGTCGCCGTGACGCCGTCCAGCCTGCCGAGCTTCTTCTCGACGCGTCTGACGCAGGCCGCGCAGGTCATGCCGCCGACCGTGAGGTCGGTGGTCACCAGGGCCGTCACGGATCCGGTGCCGCTCACCGGTCCGCCCCGTGTGTGCCGCCGTCCATGTCCATGTCGTCCCCGTCCGCGGCGTCGCCGTTGGTGCCGGTGCCGTGCATGCCGGGCGCCACCGGGCCGGAGGCCGCGCCGACGGCGTACGACACGGTGAACATCAGCGCCAGCAGCAGGAGGAAGCCGCAGAGCGCGGGCGGCGGCGCGAACCTCCGCGGCGCCGCGCCCGCGCCCGGGGCGGAGGGAGAATGCCGGAACTCGTCCATCAACCGCGTCTCCAGATCACAGGTCGTACGGCCTTCGGCCTTGCCGTTCCAGGAGTCGGAGTGACGGGCCGTCAAGTTCCGTGACGCCTATGTGATCCATATCACGCGAGTCGTAGCGGCGTGTGCGTTACTCGGCGCGCGCCCCGGGGGTACGGCCGCGCACGACGGCGAACACCGCTGCCGCGAGCCCGAGTACGCCCACGACGAGCCCGGCGACGCCGAGCCCCCGTGCGGTGGAGTCGCTGCCCGACGCCGTCGACTCGGTGCTCTTCGCGCTCGCCGACGGAGTGACCGCGCTTCCGGCGTCCGCGGTCTTCGCGGCCTTCGCGGTGAGCTTGAGGGCCGGTGCCGGGTTCTCCGGCTCCTCGTCGCCCTGCGCGGCCTCCTCGATCCAGCGGACGGTCTTGCCGTCGGAGTACGTCTGGAGGGTCTTGAAGGTCAGCTGGTCGGTGTCGTCCGGCAGTTGGCCGAAGGCGACGTCGAAGTCCTCGTAGTGCCCGGCCGTGATCTTCCCGCCGGTCCAGGTGATCTCGGAGACGGCGTCGGTGATGCTGCCGTCGTCCGTCTTCACCGGCGTCCTGAGCTTGGTGGTGGTGACCTTGGCGGTCCAGCCGTCCCGCGGCGAGACGAGCACACCGAGGACGGGGTGGTCGGTGGGCAGGAAGACCTGCACCTCGGTGGTGCTCGCGGTGTCCTCCTCGTTGGGGACGCGGAAGGTCAGGACGCCGTCCGTGGCGCCCTTGGCGTAGCTCTCGGGGTGGACGGTGACATGTGCGGAGGCGACGCCCGCGGTGGCGAGGAGGCCGACGGCGGCGAGGGTGAGGACGGCGCCGACACGGCGCGGGGTGGTGGACATGGCTGAGGAGATCTCCGTACTGCGAAAGGGATGTCGGGGTTCAGATGGCGTACGACATCCCGGTCGGCGGTCCTCGCCGACGCACGGCGTACCGCAGCCGCGCGCTCCTCAGCGATCGGCAGGACAGCCGGATCCGCGGTCGGGGCCGGGGCCTCTCCGGCGCTCCTCCGGCCGTCCGCCACCACGCGACGAGCCCCGGCACGAACTCGACCGCCCACCGCAGCAGCGCCCACAGCGCGGCCTCGCCCCGCCGCAGCCACCAGGTGAGGGTGAGCGCCGCTCCGATGTGGACGGCGGTGGCGTGCGGGGTCAGGGCGTGCGAGTGGGCGTGGGCGTGTGTGGTCATCCGCATGCCGTGCAGGGCCATCGCGGAGTGCTGCTGCCGGACGGAATGGAAGGCGACGTGGAGTCCGCCCTGGGCGGCGAGCATCACGGCGCCGATCCCGGTCAGCGAGCGTTCCCGGCCGCCGAGGAGACAGCCGACCGCGAAGACGGGTACGGCCGCGGCGATCTGGAACCGCACCGGCGGTGCCTCGCCCGTGGCCAGTGCGTGGCCCCCGGCGGCGAGCAGCACGCACAGCACCGCGAACACCGCCGCGCGCACGCTCCGGACCGCCACCGACACTCTCATCGCCCCCGATGCTGCCATGCCGCCCGGGAGCCTCCGCGTCCGCCCGTGCCTAGGCGTCATGCGAGCGGCTGCGCCTCGTAGGTGATGCGGATGACACCGTCGGCATGCCGTTCGGTGCGCGCGCGGACGCCGAAGACGTCGGCGAGCAGGTCCGGGGTGAGCACGTCGAGGACCGGGCCCGCCGCCGCCACCGTTCCCTCGTGCAGGACGACCAGGTGGTCGCAGAGGCGGGTGGCGAGGTCGAGGTCGTGCAGGACGGCGAGTGCGGTGACGCCGCTGGCGCGGACCAGGTTGAGCAGTTCGAAGCGGGCGCGGATGTCGAGGTGGTTGGTGAGTTCGTCCAGGACGAGAAGGCCGGGTTGCTGGGCCAACGCGCGGGCCAGCAGGACGCGTTGGCGTTCGCCGCCGGAGAGGGAGGTGTAGTCGCGGTGCGCGAAGGGGCGTACACCGCAGCGGTCGACGGCGTCGGTGACGGCGGCCCGGTCCTCGGTGCCGTCGCGGCCCAGCAGACCGTGGTGCGGGGCACGGCCCAGGGCGACGATCTCGGTGACGGTCAGGCCGGCGGTGCTGCCGCCCCCGTCCTGGAGGACGGCGGCCGTGCGGCGGGCCGCGGCGCGGGCGGACAGGGCCCATACGTCGTCGCCGCCGACCCGGACGACTCCGTCCTGCGGGCGGAGCGAGCGGTAGACGGCGCGCAGCAGGGTGGACTTGCCGCTGCCGTTGGGGCCGACGAGCCCGACGATGTCACCCTGCCGGGCCGTCAGGCTCACCTCGCGCAGGATCGGGACCCGGCCCAGGGTGAGGTGGAGGTGGTCGACGGTGAGATTCATGACATCAGTCCATGCCCTTGTCGCGGCGCAGGAGCCAGAGGAAGAAGGGGGCGCCGAGCAGCGCGGTGAGGATGCCCAGGGGCAGTTCGGCGGGGCGGGTGAGGGTGCGGGAGAGCAGGTCGACGAGGACCAGGTAGACGGCGCCCAGCAGCGCCGTCAGGGGCAGCAGCCGGCGGTGGTCGGCGCCGGTCGTCAGCCGCACGAGGTGCGGGATCATCAGGCCCACGAAGCCGATGCCGCCCGCGACGGCGATGACGGTGCCGGTCAGCAGCGCGCTGAGGACCAGCAGGACCCCGCGCAGCCGGCTGACGTCGACGCCGAGCGCGGTGGCCGACTCGTCACCGGCCAGCAGCACGTTGAGCCTGCGGCCGAACAGGGACAGCAGCACGGTGGTCGCCACCACCACGGCGGTGACCGTGGGCAGTTGGTCCCACTGGGCGCCCGCCACGCTGCCCAGCATCCAGAACATGACGGCCCGCAGTTCGGTCGGGGTCGCTCGCAGCTGGACGAAGCTGGTCGCGGAGAGGAGGACGTAGCCGACGGCGACCCCGGCCAGCACCAGTCGGGTGGGCGCGAGTCTCCCCCGGCGCTGTCCGAGGGCGAAGACCAGCGCACCCGCCACCATCGCACCGGCGAAGGCCGCCGCCGGCACGCCGAGCCCGGCGAGGGCGGTGCCGCCACCGAGGGTGATGACGAGGACCGCGCCGAGCGTGGCGCCGTAGGAGAAGCCCAGCACCGTGGGATCGGCGAGAGGGTTGGAGACCACGGTCTGCAGGACGGCGCCGGTGACGGCCAGGCCCGCGCCGACCAGGGCCGCCAGGACCACCCGCGGGGTGCGGAAGTTCCAGACGATCTGGTCGAGCGCGGGGTCGGACGGTGCCGCTCCCGCGCCGGTCAGGTGATGCAGGACGATCGACCACACCTCACCGAGCGGGACGTTGACCGCGCCGACGCTGATCGCCACGATCATGGTGGCCGCCAGGGCGATGGGCAGGACCGCGAAGGCCAGCGGGACGGTGAGCCCGCTCAGAACACGTCGGGGTGGAGCGTCCTGGCGATCTTCCGCACGGCCAGGTCGTTGCTGGGGCCGAGGTACATCGAGTCGGACAGCGTCACGTACGTGTGGTTCCTGGCGGCCGGCCACTGGGGGAACTCCTTGAGCAGCTTCTCGGCGTAGGCCGCCGGGTTCGGGTCGTTGTAGGCGATGACGACGACTGCGTCGACGTCGGTGGCGGCCACCTTCTCCTTGCTCAGGTCGGCGAAGGTGGTCCTGGAGGCGTCCGCGAAGGCGTTGACGGCGCCGGCCTTGGCGAGGATGTCGTTGACGATGCCGTTGGAGACGACCGAGCTGAACTCGTTGGCGCCCATGGTCATGTGGGAGAACAGCACCATGACCTTGGGCCGGTGCTGCCCCTCGACCTTCTCGGCGACGGTCGCGATGTTCTTCTCGGAGGCGGCGATCAGCTTCTCCGCCCTGTCACCGACGTTGAAGATCCTTCCCATGTCGCGCAGCAGCCGGTAGCTGTCGGCGAGCGTCATCCTGGAGGGCTCGGCGTCGCAACCCTGAGGGGAGACATAGCTGTTGGCGCCGATGTCCCTCAACTGCCCGCGGGTGGCGAAGCCGTTCTTCTGGTCGAAGCCGTACGAGGTGAGGGACAGGACGAGATCGGGGCGCAGGCCGAACATGGCCTCGCGGGGGATGTCGTAGGCGTCGTTGAGCTTGACGTCACCGGTGGGCAGGGCCTTGACGGCGGCGGCGCGGCCGGGGACCTCGGACATGCCGTAGCCCTGCTGGTTGGCGATGATCCGGTCCTGGAGACCGAGGGCGAGGAGCGTGGAGACCTCGGCGACCGAGGCTCCGTTCATGACGACGACCCGGCTGGGGGCCTTCTCGAAGGTCTCCTCATGTCCGCAGTTGTCGAGGGTGACCGGGTAGCCGGCCTTCGACGCCGCGGCCTCCCTGTCCTGACCGTCGCTCTCGTCGCCCTGCCCCGACGAGCCGCCACACGCTGACACGAGCAGGCAGAGGGCTACGGCCAGAGCGGTGGCGACCGGCCGGTTGATCGGCATACGGGCTCCTTGCGTTCGGGGTGTCGTGCCCGGGTGGTGGAGGGTTCTGTCGCAGTAGTCGGGGCGAGACGGCAGAGAGTTCCCCTCGGCTGCGGATCGGCGGGGCGTTGAACCGGGCGGCCCGCCTCCGGCACGATCCACTCCGTGGACGCCTACCTCGACACCGAACGCCTGACGCTGCGCCGCTTCACCGCCGACGACGCGGAGCTGCTGATCGAGTTGGACAGTGACGCGGCGGTGATGCGCTATCTGACCGGGGGCACGCCGACCGCTCCGGAACTGGTTCGCCAACACCATCTGCCGAAGATCCTCGCCGGCTACGAGAGTTGGGGCGGACGACTCGGGCTGTTCGCCGCGCACGAGAGGGAAGGTGGCGCGTTCATCGGCTGGTTCTGTCTGCGTCCGGGACCGCGGGGCCCGCTGGACGAGGCCGAACTCGGCTACCGGCTGCGGCGGTCGGCCTGGGGCAGGGGCTATGCCACCGAGTGCTCAAGGGCGTTGCTGGCCAAGGCGTTCACCGAACTCGGTGTGCGCAGGGTCTGGGCCGAGACGATGGCCGTGAACCGCGGTTCGCGCAACGTCATGGAGAAGCTCGGGATGACCTTCACCGACGCCACCCCCACCCCCTCCGGCATGGAGCCGGCCGAGGGCTCCGAGCACGGGGGCGTGCGCTACGAGATCACGAAAGAGCAGTGGGAGCGGCACCGGTAGACACGGGGTCACCGTCGGTCCGGGCCTCGATCGCCCGCAGTACGGCCACCATGTCCTCGCCGCCGTGCCCCCGCGCCACGGTCTCGCCGAAGAGGGCGTGACAGACGTCGAGGAGCGGGGAGGCCAGCTTCGTCCTGCGGGCGGCCTCGGCGATCAGCCGGTTGTTCTTCAGCACGTCCACGGCGCCCGCCTGGACCCCGAAGTCACGGTCCACCAGCTTGGCGCCCTTCACTCGGGAGACGGCGCTGGCCATGGGGCCGGCGTCCAGGACGTCCCGGAGCAGCCGCTGGTCGAGGCCGTGCCGGTCGGCGAAGTGGAACGCCTCGGTCAGCCCGGTGACCAGGGTGATCAGGAAGAGGTTCACCGAGAACTTCATGAGCAGGGCGCCCGGTACCGGCCCGCAGTCGAACGTCTCGCGGCACAGCGGCGCGAGCAGCGGCCGCACGGCCTCCACCACGTCCCGCTCCCCCGCGAGCATCCCGACCAACTCCCCCTGTTCCGCCGGGACTCGGGAGCCGGAGACCGGGGCCTCGACGTATCGTCCGCCCGCGGCACGGACGGCCTGCGCCAGGTCCGCCGAGTACTCGGCGGAGGTGGTGCCCATGTGGACGAGGGTGCGGTCGGTGACACGCGCGGTGAAGGCCGCGGTGCCGCGGCAGAGGACCTCGTCCATGGCGTCCTCGTCGGACAGCATGAGGATCACGGTCCGCGCCCGCGCGAAGACCTCGGCACTGGTGGCCACGACGTCCGCTCCGGCGGCGCGCACGGGGTCGCACCGGCCCTGCGTGCGGTTCCAGACGACGAGGGGTGTCCCCGCGCGGGCGAGGTTGAGGGCCATGGGCTGCCCCATGACACCGAGGCCGACGAAACCGACGTGCACCATGCGCCACACCACCCGTCGCCCAGCATCGACTATGACAGCGGTCATAGTAGCCGACGCCTTATGACCGTGGTCATAAGATGGCGTGCGCAAGCTTCGACTGAGTGGAGGCCGGTATGGCGGAACGAGGGCCGCGGGAGCGGATGGTCTTCAGCGCGGCCCAGCTCATCCGGCGCGACGGCGTCGCCGCCACCGGTATGCGTGAGGTCGCCGCCCACGCCGAGGCGCCGCGCGGATCGCTCCAGCACTACTTTCCGGGCGGCAAGGAACAGCTCGTCAACGAGGCGGTCGGCTGGGCGGGCCGGTACGCGGGCAACCGTGTCGCCCGCTTCCTCGCCGCGCTGCCGGAGCCGACGCCCAGTGGGCTGTTCGCCGAGATGGTCCGCCAGTGGACCGACGAGTACACCCGCGCCGGCTTCGCGGGCGGCTGCCCCGTGGCCGCCGCCACCGTGGACTGCGCCGAATCCACCGAATCCACCCGGGAGGCGGCCGCCGCCGCGTTCGCCGGCTGGACCCGGCCGGTGGCACGGGCCCTCGCCGACATGGGCGTACCCGAGGAACGGACCGGCGCGCTGGCCACCCTCATGATCAGCGCCCTGGAAGGGGCGATCCTCATGGCCCGGGCCGAACAGGACGTACGCGCCCTGACGACCGTGGCCCGCGAACTGGGCCCGCTGCTCGACGCGGCGGTGCGGGCGGGTGAAGGGCGCCCCTGACGGGCCGGGCCGACGACCGGACAGTCGCCTTCATCATCTGCAGGTGATGTCCGAGGCCGGGAGTCGGCCGGTGGCGAGGTAAGCGTTGACCGTGGTGTCGACGCACGGCGCGCCGTAGACGCCGTACACCGCGTGCTGGTCAGCGCCCCGCAGGGTGAGCAGGCGGGAGGAGGGCCAGGCCCGGCGTACCGCGGTGGCACCCTCGTAGGTGGTGCGCGGGTCCCCGGTGGCGTTGACGAGCAGGGCGGGCAGGTCGTCCCGGACGGTGGTCGGGCGTTCGCGGGGCGGGTCCCAGAAGGCGCAGGGGTTCAGGTTGTTGGTGACGGGGCCGAACAACGTGTCGCGCGCGCGGGCGTGTTGGACGTCGCGCCAGTAGACCTCCGGATCCCGCGGGGCGGCGATGTCACCGCAGACGATCGCCATCTGCACGCTGCCGTAAGGCGAGTCGGCCCCGGTCAGCATGAACCCGAGAACCTCGGCGAGCCACGGGGACGGGTCCACCCGGTGTCCGCCCGCCGCGCGCAGCAGGTCCCGCACGCCCTGCGCGAAATCGCCGTAGGCGGTGTCGTTGTCCTGTGAGAGGCCGTTGAAGACGACCAGGGGAACGCCGTGTGCGTCCACCCGGTGGTCGCCGATCCGCAGGGGTGTGCGGGCGGCGGCCGACTGGACCCGGTCCACGGCCGCCAGCACCGCCGCGCGCGTGCGGCCGAGGCCGTACGTCGTGTCGTGGGCGGCGGTCCACGCGGCCCAGTCCCTCAGGGCGTGGCGGTTGGCCTTCTCGGTACCCCGCAACAGGCGGGGGCCGTAGCGGTCCGGGGCGATGACCCCGTCCAGGACGACCCGGTCGACGCGGGCCGGGAACATCGTCGTGTACACCTCGCCCCCACCCCAGGCCCTGCCCCCACAGGTAACTACCGTACGATTGACATGCTCGTCGCCCTGAAGGGCGAGGATTCTGGCCTTCCCCGACTGGAGACTGTGCCGCTACGCGGCACAGTCTCCAGTCGGGATTCCGTGGCTTCCTGTTTCTTCGCGCTGTGCCGGGATTGCTCCTGGTCTTACCGGCGCTCCGCAGGCTGATACCGCCAGTCCGGCGGCCGTCTTCACGTTGATCGCGGCGTTGATGTCCCGGTCGTGGACAGTGCCGCAGGCGCTACAGCTCCATTCCCGGACGTTCAGGGGTTTCGGGCCGTCCTTGACGCCGCAGGTAGAACAGGTCTGGGAGGTCGGTTCGAACCGGCCGATCTTCACCAGGGTGCGGCCGTACCGTTCCGCTTTGTACTCCAGCATGCTGATGAACGATGACCAGCCGGCGTCATGCACGGACTTGGCCAGCCTGGTGCGGGCCAGAGCCTTCACCGCCAGGTCCTCCACGGCGATCCCTTGGTTCTCGGAGATCAATTTCGTGGAGAGCTGGTGATGGAACTCACGGCGTGCGTCAGCAACCTTGGCGTGGGCCCGGGCGACCTTCAGGCGGGCCTTGGCCCGGTTCTTTGATCCCTTCTGCTTGCGGGACAGCTCCCGCTGGGCTTTCTTCAGCTTCTTCTCCGCGCGCCGCAAAAACCGCGGCGAGTCGATCTTCGTGCCGTCGGAGAGCACCGCGAAGTGAGTGAGGCCGAGATCGATGCCGATGGTGCGGTTGGTTTCGGGCATCCGGGTGGCGTCTGCGGCGGGGTCGGTGTCGATAACGAAGGAGGCGAAATACCTGCCGGACGCGTCTTTGACGACGGTGACGGAGGTGGGGACGGCGGGCAGGGTGCGGGACCATTTCACCTTCACTGCGCCGATCTTCGGCAGGTTCAGACGGCCGCTTCCGGTGATGGTCCAGCGGGCGTTGGCGGTGAACCGGATCGACTGCCGGGCGTCCTTACGGGATTTGAAACGCGGTGCGCCGAGTTTCGGGCCCTTGCGGGTGCCTTTGAGGGAGGCGAAGAAGTTGCGGTAGGCGGTCTCGGCGTCCCGCAGGGACTGCTGGAGGACGACAGCGGAGACCCCACCCAGCCAGGCTCGCTCCGGCGTCCGTTTCGCTTCCGTGATCAGGCGTGTGGACAGCTGACCGGCCGTCGGGAACGGCTGCCCGGCCCCACGGGCGTCCTCACGGGCACGCACGGCGTCGTTGAACACGACGCGCGCACACCCGAACGCCCTGGCCAGCGCGGCCTGCTGAGCGGCATCGGGGTACAACCTGAAGGCGTACCGGAGCTGCATGACGATCACACTAGGTACGTCGAACCCATGTCGCCACCGGGAACATGTGAACGATCCGTCACCGTCACGAGCGTGGTCCGGCTTCGCCGGAATACCACCACGATGCTCCGCGTCGCACCTAGAGGATTCGCTTCACCTCCGGCCTGAAGGCCGGAGCACTGCGAATAGATCCCGGTAACCCAGGTAGGAGATCCGCCGCTCACCGAGGGCGGCACGGATCACGTCCAGGTCCCGTACGGTGTTGCGGGTGGTGGCGTACGGCAGCACGTCCCCCGCGTGCCGCCGGCAGCGCTCGGCGAGGTCCGCGGAGAACGCCGCCACGCGGTCGAAGCCGGCCCGGTCGACGCCCGCGCCGCGGAACGCGGAGCCGGTCGGCCAGTGGCAGTCCAGCGGGGTGCTGCGGCCGACGAAGCGGGGGTCCACGCCCACCACGTCGTAGCGCGCCCCGACGTCCTTCATCGCCTGGCGCACCCACGGCGGGTCACCGAGCGTCTGCCCGCCGGGGCCGCCGCCGTTGAGCAGCAGGGGGCCGACGCGGTGGGCGGCGTCGGTGGCCCGGATCCGGGAGATCGCGACGGTGATCGTGCGGCCGTCGGGGCTGGCGTAGTCCAACGGCACGGTCACGTCGGCGCATTGGGCGCCCGCCTGCTCCAGCTCCTTGCCGGTCGCGTCGTCCGGGCCGAGTACACAGCTCGTCCAGTCGAGGCGCTGGTGGTGGTAGCGGGCGAGCGGGTCGGCGGCGAGCGCCTGGGCCGGGAGGGCCGTGGCGGGCAGCGCGGTGAGGGCGAGAGCGGTGGCGGCCAGGCCAAGGACCGCCTTCCTCGTCGTACGCGAAACGCCCTGCGGCGAGCGTATTGAACGGATCACTGGTGTTCCCCTTCGGAAAGCCGCTGTGGGCAGCGGGCGGTCCGTACGCCTAGACGCTATGGAGGCGCGGCGGCGGGGTCACTCTGGCTGGCAGCCGGTTCGTGAGTGGGGGCAGCCCCAGCGGGGAACAGGGGGCGTGCCCCAGGGCCGGGGCCCCAACTCGGCTGTCATCCCTGCCTCGTTGAGGCCGCCCTTGGCTGCCCGCCGAGGCGGCGGGCCCCTCCGGCCGGTGCTCAGTGCGTTCTCGGCGCCGCCGTGCTCGCGCGGACGATGAGGCGGGTCGGCACGAGTGTCGTGCCGTGCGGTGCGGCGTCGTGGCGCATCTTGCGCAGCACCGCCTGTACGCAGAGCCGGCCGACCTCGGCGAAGTCCTGGTGGACGGTCGTCAGGGGCGGCTGGAAGGACGACGCCTCGGCGATGTCGTCGAAGCCGATGACGCTGACGTCCTCGGGGACCCGGCGGCCACGCTCGTGAAGGGCGCGCAGCAGGCCCAGGGCCATCTGGTCGTTGGCCGTGAAGACCGCCGTGCACTCCTCGCGCGCGGCCAGCTCCAGGCCTGCCCGGTAGCCGGACTCCGCCGACCAGTCGCCCCGCACCAGCGGCGGCACCGGTCGGCCCGCCTCGGCGAGCGTGGCCTGCCAGGCGTCGGTGCGGCGCTGGGCGGCGTAGGAGTCCTCGGGGCCGGCGAGGTGCCAGACCGTCTCGTGGCCGAGGCCGAGGAGATGCTCGACGGCGGTGCGGGTGCCGCCCGCCTGGTCGGTGTCGACGACCGTATACCGCTCGCCGGCGTCGGAGTCGGCGACGACCACCTGGACGTGGGGCGGGATGTTGATGGTGGCCGCGTCCAGGAGGTGCACCTCCATGATGACGATCACCGCGTCGACGGCGAGTTCCTCAAGGCGGGAGAAGGCGCCGCGGACCTCGTCCTGGGTGGGGACGGTGGCCTGCAACAGGGTCACCGCGTACCCCTCGGCGGCCGCCGCGGTCGCGATCGCCTCCAGGGTGCGGACGTTGCCGGTGGTGGAGAGGGAGAAGGTGATCACGCCGAGGGTGCGGAACTCGCCGCGTTTCAGGGCGCGGGCGGCGCTGTTGGGGCGGTAGCCCAGCTCCCGCATGGCGGCGAGGACCTGCTGCCGGGTCTCCTCGTTGACGCCCGCATAGCCGTTCGACACGCGGGAGACGGTCTGGGAGGACACCCCGGCCAGCCGTGCCACGTCGGCCATCGAGACCGAGGGAGCGCCCACTCGACGGCCCCGGCGCGGCGCCTGCGGCAGCGAGCTGTGCGTCGCGTCCATTTTCAACCCCCTGCCTCTCCTTGCATCGCTTTGATCACGATCCTCCAGGGGGACCCTTGACCTCTGTCAGCGGAGGAGTGTAGACATGCCGCCATCGGATGTTTACGTAAACATAACAGCTCAAGCCGCTTTTCCGCTGATCGATGTTTGCGTAAACATCACGGCCGCACCGCACGGGAGACCACCGCGGCGCGCGGGTTCCATGAGTGAACGAGCGAGGAACGATCATGACAACGCTGCAACCGCCGGCCGCCGCCGAGCCGCGCCCGGCACCGCCTCCGGCGAAACGGGACCGACGCTCCTGGACCGGGTGGGGGTTCATCGGCCCGTTCGTGGCGGTCTTCGCACTGGTCTTCCTCGCGCCCATCGCGTACTCGATCTACCTGAGCCTCTTCCGCGACCAGCTCATCGGCGGCAACCAGTTCGTCGGCCTGGACAACTACACCCAGGCGCTCAAGGACGACCAGTTCTGGCAGGCCGTCGGCCGGGTGGCGCTCTTCCTGGCGGTCCAGGTGCCGATCATGCTGGGCATCGCCCTGCTGGTGGCGCTGGCGCTGGACAGCGGCCGGCTCTACGGCAAGAGCTTCTTCCGGATCACGATCTTCCTGCCGTACGCCGTGCCCGCCGTCGTCGCCACCCTGATGTGGGGCTTCATGTACGGCACCAAGTACGGCCTGGTCGGCGACATCAACGAGGCGTTCGGCACCTCGCTGCCCGACCTGCTCTCCCCCGACTGGGTGCTCGCCTCCATCGGCAACATCGTGACCTGGGAGTTCGTCGGCTACAACATGCTGATCTTCTACTCGGCCCTGCGCGTCATCCCGACCTCGCTGTACGAGGCCGCGGAGATCGACGGCGCCGGTCAGTGGCGGATCATCAGCTCGATCAAGCTGCCCGCGATCCGGGGCGCGATCGTCATCGCCACGATCTTCTCGATCATCGGCAGCTTCCAGCTCTTCAACGAGCCGAACATCCTGCGCCCGCTGGCCCGCAACGCCATCACCACCGACTACACGCCGAACTTCTACACGTACTCGCTGTCCTTCAACGGCCAGCAGCACAACTACTCCGCGACGGTGGCCATCATCATGGGCGTCCTCACGATGATCGTCGCCTACGCCGTCCAGCTGCGCGGCATGCGCAAGGGAGCGTGACCCGATGAGCACCTCTGTCACCGCTCCCCCCGCCAAGAGCGCCTCGCCGCTGCGTACCCCGCGCAAGAAGCACACCCCGGGCAAGCCCAAGCGCAGCCTGCTGCTCACGGGGCTCATGGCCCTGATGGTCGTCTACACCGTGGCGCCGCTGATCTGGCTGGTCATCAACTCGACCAAGACCCAGGCGGGTCTGGGCGCCTCCAACGGACTGTGGTTCGCCCACGACTTCGCCCTGTGGGACAACATCTCGACCACCTTCACCTACCACGACGGCATCTTCGTCCGCTGGCTGCTGAACACCCTGCTGTACGTGGTGCTCGGCGCGGGCGGCGCGACGCTGCTCGCGGTGCTGGGCGGATACGCGCTGGCGAAGTTCGACTTCCCCGGCAAGCGCGGCATCTTCGCCGTCGTCATCGGCGCGGTGGCCGTGCCGGGTACGGCCCTCGCGGTGCCGACCTTCCTGATGTTCAGCAAGATGGGGCTCACCGACACCCCCTGGGCGGTGATCATCCCGTCGCTGGTCTCGCCCTTCGGCCTCTATCTGATGTGGGTGTTCGCCGCCGAGGCGATCCCGACCGAGCTGCTGGAAGCGGCCCGGATGGACGGGGCGAACGAGGTGCGCACCTTCTTCCAGGTCGCGCTGCCGCTGCTGGCCCCGGGGATCGTGACCGTGCTGCTGTTCACCACGGTCGCCACCTGGAACAACTACTTCCTTCCGCTGATCATGCTGAAGGACCCGAACTGGTACCCGCTGACGCTGGGCCTGAGCGCCTGGAACTCGCAGGCGGAGACCATCGGCGGTGACGTCATCTTCAACCTGGTGATCACCGGCTCCCTGCTCACGATCATCCCGCTGATCGCCGCCTTCCTGTTCCTCCAGAAGTACTGGCAGTCCGGCCTCGCCGCCGGAAGCGTCAAGGAATGACGCCACCGACCCCCCAATGAGTCACCCCCACCCTCACCCGTCCCACCCACGAAGAAGTGGAAGCACCTCCATGCGCAGAACAACGAGCCGCATCCTGCGCGGCATCGCCCTCGTCTCCACCCTCGCCCTGGGCGCCACCGCCTGCGGCGGCTCGGACGACGACTCCGACACGAAGGCCGTGTCCGCCGCGGACATCAAGGCGGCCCTGGACAAGGGCGGCGACATCACGGTCTGGGCCTGGGAGCCCACCCTGAAGACCGTGGCCGCCGACTTCCAGAAGAAGTACCCGAAGGTCAAGGTCAACCTGGTCAGCGAGCGCTCCGGCGACAAGCACTACACCGCGCTGTCCAACGCGATCTCGGCCGGCAAGGGTGTCCCGGACGTCGCCCAGGTCGAGTACTTCGCGCTCGGTCAGTACTCCCTCACCAAGGGCCTGACCGACCTGGCCCCCTACGGCGCCGACAAGCTCGCCTCCAAGTACACGGCCGGTCCGTGGAACGCGGTCAGCGACGGCGACAAGGTGTACGGCCTGCCGATGGACTCGGGCCCGATGGCGCTGTTCTACAACAAGAAGGTCTTCGACAAGTACAAGATCGCCGTCCCGACCACCTGGGACGAGTACCTGGACGCGGCCCGCAAGCTCCACAAGGCCGACCCGAAGGTCTACATCGCCAACGACGCCGGTGACGCGGGCTTCACCACCTCCATGCTGTGGCAGGCAGGTTCGCGCCCCTACAAGGTCGACGGCACCAAGGTCGGCATCAACTTCGACGACGCGGGCGCCAAGAAGTTCGAGACCGTCTGGCAGAAGCTGATCGACGAGAAGCTGCTCGCCCCGATCAACGGCTGGACCGACGACTGGTACAAGGGCCTCGGCGACGGCAGCATCGCCACCCTGGCCAGCGGTGCCTGGATGCCCGCCAACTTCGAGACCGGTGTCCCGGGCGCCAAGGGCCAGTGGCGTGCCGCCGCGCTCCCGGCCTGGACCAAGGGTGAGAAGGCGAGCGCCGAGAACGGCGGCTCCTCGCTGACCGTCCCGGCGCTGGCCAAGAACAAGGAACTCGCCTACGCCTTCACCGAGTACGCCAACTCCGGCGCCGGTGTCGCCACCCGTGTCTCCGAGGGCGCCTTCCCGGCCACCAAGGCGCAGCTGGAGGACCCCGCGTTCCAGAGCAAGAAGTTCGACTACTTCGACGGTCAGGAGGCGAACAAGATCTTCGCCGAGTCCGCGGCGAACGTGGCGAGCGACTGGTCGTACCTGCCGTTCCAGCAGTACGCGAACTCGATCTTCAACGACACGGTCGGCAAGGCGTACGTCTCCAACACCACGCTGGCGGACGGTCTGAAGGCCTGGCAGGACGCTTCCGTCAAGTACGGCGAGGAGCAGGGCTTCACCATCGAGAAGTAGTTCTCGCAGAAGCCGAGAAGTAGTTCTCGCGGACGCAACGAACGCCGGGCGGCGCGGCTCCCGGGCCGCGCCGCCCCCGTGCACCACCCCTTCGGAAGGACCGCCATGATCTCCACCCTCCACTCCCGCAGAAGCGGGGCGGACGGTGACCTCACCCCGCGTCTCGCCTTCGGCGCCGACTACAACCCCGAGCAGTGGCCCCGGGAGGTGTGGGAGGAGGACGTCCGGCTGATGCGCGAGGCCGGTGTCACCGTCGTCTCGGTGGCGATCTTCTCCTGGGCACGTCTGCAACCGACCGCCGACAGCTGGGACTTCGGCTGGCTCGACGAGGTCATGGACCTGCTGCACGCGGGCGGCATAGGCGTCGACCTGGCGACCGCCACCGCCTCCCCGCCGCCGTGGCTGACCACCGCCCACCCGGAGATCCTGCCGGTCACCGCGACCGGCGAGACCCTGTGGCCGGGCGCCCGCCAGCACTGGCGGCCCACCTCCCCCGTCTTCCGCGAGCACGCCCTGCGCCTGGTCCGTGAGATGGCGACCCGCTACGCCGACCATCCGGCGCTGGTCGCCTGGCATGTCTCCAACGAGCTGGGCTGCCACAACGTCTACGACTACTCCGACGACGCGGCCCACGCCTTCCGCGACTGGCTGCGCGCCCGCTACGGCACCCTCGATGCCCTCAACCACGCCTGGGGCACCGCGTTCTGGTCGCAGCGCTACAGCGCCTGGGAGCAGATCCTGCCCCCGCGTCTGGCGGCCTCGCACCCGAACCCGACCCAGCAGCTGGACTTCAAGCGCTTCTCCTCCGACGCCCTCAAGGACTACCTGCGCGCCGAGCGGGACCTGTTGAAGGAGCTCACCCCGGACGTCCCGGTCACCACCAACTTCATGGTGATGGGCGAGACCAAGGGCATGAACTACGCGGACTGGGCCGAGGAGATCGACTTCGTCTCCAACGACCACTACGTCCACCCCGGCCCGCAGTCCCGTGACGAGCTGTCCTTCTCCGCGAACCTCACCAGCGGCATCGCGGGCGGCCGGCCCTGGTTCCTGATGGAGCACTCCACCAGCGCCGTCAACTGGCAGCCGGTGAACGTGGCCAAGCGGCCGGGCGAGCTGGCCCGGGACTCGCTGCTGCACGTGGCGCACGGCGCGGACGCCGTCTGTTACTTCCAGTGGCGGCAGTCGGCGGCGGGCGCCGAGAAGTACCACTCGGCGATGGTTCCGCACGCCGGCGCCGACAGCGAGCTGTTCCGCGCGGTGGCCGAACTCGGCGCCACCCTCAAGTCCCTCGCGCCGGTGGCCGGTTCGCACCGGGAGAGCGCCAAGGTCGGGATCGTCTTCGACTGGGACTCCTGGTGGGCCAGCGAGCAGGACTCCCACCCCACCTCCCTGCTCAACTACCGCCAGGAGGGCCTGGACTGGTACTCGGCGCTGCTCGCGCTCGGCGTGCGCGCCGACCTGATCACCACCAAGAGCGACTTCGCCCGCTACGACGTGCTGATCGCGCCCGTCCTGCATGTGATCCCGGCGGAGCTCGCCAAGGAGCTGACCCGCTACGCCGAGCAGGGCGGCCACCTCGTCACGACCTACTTCTCCGGCGTCGTCGACCAGAACGACCATGTGTGGCTGGGCGGTTACCCCGGCGCGCTGCGCGAGCTGCTCGGCATCCGCGTCGAGGAGTTCGGCCCGCTGCTCGCCGACGAGTCGGTGACCCTGGACGACGGCTCGACCGGCACCCTGTGGACCGACCGCATCACCCTGGCCGACGACCGGACCGAGGTCCTCGCCCGCTACGACTCCGGCAACCAGGCCGGGCGTCCGGCCGTGACCCGTCGTACCGCGGCGGCCGGTTCGGCGTCGTACGTCTCCACGCGCCTCGGTGTCGCGGGGCTGACCGCGCTGCTGCCGCGCCTGCTCGGGCCGGCCGGCGTGACGAGCGAACTCCCGGCCGAGGCACGCGGACGCGTCGAACTGGCCGTCCGCAAGGGCGCCGAGGCGAGGTTCCTGTTCCTGGTGAACCGGACCGACGACACGGTGCCGCTGCCCGGCTTCCCCGGCGACGTGCTCTACGGCACGACCGGCGACGACGGGCTCGTCCTCGGTCCGCGCGAGGTCGCCGTGGTGCGCCGACCGCTCGTCTGACCCACCCCCCACCTCTGTCCCCCGGGCGGCCCCTGACCCGCCCGGGGGCACACCCCTCCCCGTGCGTCCGGCGGGAGGGACCACCGCAGCGTTTCCACCTATGAAGCTGGGAGCACACGATGGCAGGACTCACCCGCAGCAGACGGCTCCTCGGGGCCGCCTCCATGACCGCGCTCGCGACCGGAGCGGCACTGCTCTCCGTACCCGCACCGCTCGCACAGGCCGACACGGTCACCGCGTCGGTCACCGTCCAGCCCGATCCGTCGTACAAGCAGGAGCAGTTCGAGGGCTGGGGCACCAGTCTGGTCTGGTTCGCCAACGCCACCGGTGACTACCCGAAGGAGATCCGCGAGAAGCTCGCCGATCTGCTCTTCGGGGACGACGGTCTGGCCCTGAACATCGCGCGGTACAACATCGGCGGCGGCAACGCCCCGGACGTCAAGGACTATCTGCGCGCCGGTGGCGCGGTCGAGGGGTGGTGGAAGGCCCCCGCGGGCACGACCCGCACCGACACCGACTGGTGGAGCGCCGACGACCCCGCCGACTGGAACGCCGACGCGGACGCCACACAGCGCTGGTGGGTCGACCACATCAAGAACGACATCGACCACTGGGAGACGTTCTCCAACTCCCCGCCGTGGTTCATGACCGAGAGCGGCTATGTCTCGGGCGGGTTCAACGCCAACGCCGAGCAGCTGAAGGAGAGTTCGGTCGGTGACTTCGCCGCCTACCTCGCCGGGGCGACGAAGCGGCTGGAGAAGTCCGAGGGCATCAAGGTCGACACCGTCGACCCGTTCAACGAGCCCAACACCGGCTACTGGGGAACCCGTCTGGACGCCAACGGCGAACCCGTGGGGGGCCGTCAGGAGGGTGCGCACATCGGGCCCGCGATGCAGGAGAAGGTGCTGGCCGCGCTGGCGCCCGCGCTGAAGAAGGCCAAGGTCAAGGCCGACATATCGGCGATGGACGAGACCAACCCCGGTCTGTTCGCGACGAACTGGAACTCCTACTCGCAGGCGTCCAAGGACCTCGTCGGCCAGATGAACGTCCACACCTACGGCACCGGTCAGCGCACCACGGTCCGTGACCTGTCCAAGGCGGCCGACAAGCCGCTGTGGATGAGCGAGGTCGAGGGCGACTGGGGCGACGGGCAGAGCTTCACCGACATGCGCCCGGGCCTGGGCCTGGCCCAGCAGATGGTGAACGACCTGCGTGAACTGGAGCCCAAGGCCTGGGTGTTCTGGCAGCCGGTCGAGGACTACGACAACATGAAGCCGGGCGGCGAGTCCGCCAAGGGCGGCAACTGGGGTTCCATCCAGCTCCCGTTCAGCTGCACGTCGGCCGACACCCTCCAGTCCTGCCCGATCTACACGAACACGAAGTTCGACACGGCCCGCAACTTCACGCACTTCATCAAGCCCGGCGACCGTCTGATCAAGGTGGACGACACCTCCAGCGCCGCCGCGGTGACGAAGGACGGCAAGGGCGCCTCGCTGGTCCACGTCAACTCCACCACCGCGCCCCGCGCGGTGACGATCGACCTGTCGAAGTTCGAGAAGATCAAGGACAACGCGACCGTCACCCCGACGGTGACCGACGCGGCCGGCAAGCTGGTGCGGCAGGCCGCGGTCGACGTCGTGGACGGCAAGGCGACGTTCACCGTCCCCGCGCAGTCCGTGACCTCGTTCGCCGTCAAGGGCGTCTCCGGTGTCGCGAAGGACGCAAGCCTGTTCAGCAAGGGCGCGTCCTACACCCTGACCGGTGTGCAGAGCGGCAAGGCGGTGACGGTCGGCGCGAACGGCACCAACCTCACCATCAACTCCGCGAACGGCACGGTCGCGCAGGAGTGGCGCCTCGAGGCGAAGTACGGCAAGAAGGGCAGCAACCGCGCCCGCTACGTCTTCGCCAACCCGGCCGAGGGCAAGCGGCTCGCCGTACGGGACAACGTGCCGGTGATCGAGCCCGACACCGGCGACCGGGACCCGGCGACCGAGTGGATCCTGTCCACCACGGGCGACGGCACCTGGACCCTGGTGAACCAGGCGACCGGACGGCTCCTGGAGGTCGGCGGCCAGGCGACGAACGAGGGCGCGGCCGTCACGACGTGGCAGGCCAACTCCGGTTCCAACCAGCGGTGGCGGATCACCGAGGTGAACTGACCGCACCGCGGACCCCGTTCAGAACAGACGCCCGGCCGGGCTTCCCGGCCGGGCGTTCCGCGTGTGCCGTCGTTCGGCCCCACCACCGCACCTAGGCCGTGGACCGCAGACGGAACCGCTCGTGGGGCTCGGCGCGGCCCGTGGCGAGGTCGGCGGCCATCGCGCCGATGAGCGGGGTGAACTTGGCGCCGTGGCCGGAACAGGGGGAGACGATGACGAGGGGCCCGTGCCGGTCGAGGACGAAGTCGTCGTGGGGCGCGGTGGTGTAGAGGCAGGTGGCTTCCGCGACCGGGTCGGGGTCCAGGCCCGGGAGCCGGTCACGGACGAAGTCGCTGACGCGGGTGCGCGACGACGGGTCGACGACTCCGGTCCGCGAACCGGCCGTCGTGGGAGTGCCCCGGTCGTGCTCGGCGACCTTCACGGCGGACAGTGCTCCTCCGTCGCTGCCGGACGGCAGTCCGTAGGTCTGCATCGTCTCGTCCCCGAACACCAAGGTCGGCCACCCGAGCGAGGGGTCCCGCTGCCGGAAGTGGAAGACCTGCTGCTGGGTCACCTTCAACGGCGGCAGGGTGACCGGCAGATCCAGCTCGGGCAGCCAGGCTCCGGCGGCGATCACCACGGTGTCGGCGGTCAGTTCCCGGCCGTCGTCCGTACGCAGGCGCACCTTCTCCCGCACGTCGAAGCCCGTGACCCGGACGCCGGTCCACGCCTGCGCCCCGTGCTCGACGGCCCGGCGCACACACGCCGCGACCGTCGCGTCGGCATCGACCACTCCGGCCTCCGGGTGGTGGAGGACCGGCCCGTCGAAGCGGACGTACGGCCAGCGCTCCGACGCCTCCCGGGCGGACAGGACCTCGTGCGGCACCCCGGCCTCGGCCAGCACCCTGGCCAGGCCGCGCGGGTCGCGTCCCGCCCCGAAGTCGAGGCCGCCGGTCGTCCGCAGCAAGGTAGTCGAACTGTCCCGCTCCAGCTCCCGCCACTGTTCGTACGCCTGGCCGGTCAGCCGCACGTACAGGTCCTCGGCGTACGCGCGCCGGAAGATCCGCGAGCTGCCGTGCGAACTCCCCCGCCGGTGACCGATGCCGTACGCCTCGATCAGGGTGACCTGGTGGCCGCGACGGGCCAGCTGCCAGGCGGTGGCCGCGCCCATCAGGCCGGCACCCACGACGGCGATCAATGCCCCTCCCAAGGAGTCCAGTTCGTGCCCGTGAGCGGCACACATGCCATGGGCGAGGACTCTACCGTCAGGGCGATCACGTCCCAGGAACGCGCACTCGCGTCCGTGACGACGGCCGGGCGTTCGTTCAGCAGGAAGAGTGTCGGAAATGCGCTTATTCTGCACTTATGGCCACTATGCGTGCCCGGCCCATCGCCCTGGCGATCATCCTCGGTCTCGTGGCCGTGCTCGGGATCGTCTGGTTGGTCAGATCCGCGACCATCGACGGCGAGAACACCGCTGACAAAGGAACCGTCAGCTCCGCGGCCGCCTCCAACGGCAACGGCAACGATCCCGACGCCGACGGGGGCATCGGGGGAAACGACACCGATCGCCAGGATGACGGGAGCTCCAGCTCCGCGTCCGCCTCGCAGGGCACGTCGGCCACGGGCAGCAGCACGCCGGGCGGCGGCACGCGCAAGGACGGTCGCCGGTCCATCCATGTCAACGGGGTGCACCTCGACGGCAACCCCAGCGGCAGCGGCTGCGCCACCATCATCAACAAGACGAGCACGCCGGCCACCTTCAACAGCGTGTCCTTCACCGTGGCCAGCGGCCCGGCCAAGCCGGCTGTCAGCTCCGACAACGCGGCGCACTGTTCGAACGGCAACCCCCGGTGCCTCGGGGCCAGGGTGCAGGAGGGATATCAGTGTGACGCGGGGGCAGTCCTGCCGCCCGGCTCCCCGAACGGCACGTATGTCATCACCACAACGGTCAACTTCACCTACGTGTGCGTGGACCCCGAGAACTCGCCGTGCGACGAGGTGAAGGACTGGGGCGGTTCGCCACCGACGGCCAAGGATCCGGTGGTGATCAGTGGTTCGACGTCCAACAATGTTCCCCCCGTGACGATCGTCGTGGGAGGGGAACCGGAGGACAACCCGGAGGAGGAGGTCACTCCGGCGCCCGACACCCCTGAGAACGTCACACCCGCGCCCGAGGACGACCAGCCGCTGCCCGACGTACCCGACGGGGCGTCCGATCTGGAGCTGGGCTGATGGCCGAGGAGGCGCCGCCGCGGGAACCGCCGGCCGCCCCGCCCAGGCCGCCCACGCCGCCCGTGGCGGAACCGCCGCAGGGACCCGAGTCCTCCGCCGACCAGCTCCCCGTCTCGACCCGCGTCCGGAAGCTGGCGGAGGCGATCGGTCCGACGACCCTGGCCACCGCGCTGCTCGTCTACTTCGGCTATGTCGCCACCCGCGCGCGCTACCAGTACTTCGGCGTCCCCCTCGACATGACGGGACTGTCCAACCAGGACCTGATGCTGCAGGGCCTGGAAGTGGTGTACGTCCCGGCGGCCTTGATGTTCCTCGGCATCCTGGCGTGCGTCGGCATCCACGCCCTCGTCAGATGGCTGCTCGCCCGCGACACGGGCAGCGACGCCTCCGCCAACCGGGCCCTGCTGGCGTACCTCATCATCCTCGTCGGCGTGCTTCTCATCGCCCGGGCCCTGATCGGCATGTTCGTCGCGGACTCCGACACCAGTGTCGTCATCGGTGCCACACCGCTGTCGCTGGCGATCGGGCCGGCGGCGGTGGCGTACGGCGTCTGGGTCTACTCACAACAGCGCGGCCGGCCCCTGCTGTCGCAGCGCATGGCACACAACGGGGCCCTGTGCGCGGTGGGGTTGTTCGTCGCCGGGCTGTTCTGGGCCTCGACACAGCTGGCCTGGGCGTACGGCACGGGTCGTGGCGAGGAGGACGCGTCTCGACTGGTGGACCGTCCGGAAGTCGTCATCGACACCAAGGATCCGATCGACGGCCTGCCCACCGGCGTCACGGAGACCCCGCTCGATGCGAAGGGGAAGGACGCCGGGGCGTACCACCACCGCTACGCGGGCTTCCGGCTGTTGCTGTCGTCCGGTGGGCGGCTGTTCCTGGTCACCCCGGACTGGGTGCTCGGCCGGGACCGGACGGTCGTCCTCCCCTATGGGGACGACATCCGGGTGCAGCTCCTGCCGCAGCCCTGAGAAGGGAACCGGTTCGTCCGGCAGCATCCGCCGGGCGTCCGCGCTAGCGTCCAAGAGAAGCGTAGGGAGCGGTGCGATGGACCTGTTGCCGGTCGAGATCAAGGTCAACGTAGACAGCGACGTGGCGGCGGCCCTGTCCGCCCTCGGTGGCTCGCACGGGGTGCGGACCACACGTCGGATCTGGTTCGCCGAGGACCGGGACGGCGTCGCCGAGCGCCGGGTGCCGCTGCTGGACGCCGGAGTGATCGTACGGTTCAGGCTCGGTGACGATGCGGACGATCTGACGGTCAAGTTGCGGCCGTGCACGAGCAGGCAGTTGGTCGGCCGCTTCTCCGCCCCGTTCGACGCGGACCCGTTCACCTACAAGATCGAGGAGGACTGGTCGGCGGACCGCCAGGTACTGGCCGCCTCCCTCGTGCACGACCACCCGCCGGGAGCACTGTCGGAGGCAGTGTCTCCCGGCGGCGACCCCGCCGCGTCGGTCGACCCGCTGCACCACCAGTTCCTGCACGCCTGCGCGCCCACCGTCCCGTTCGGCGGGCTGGTCGCGCTGGGACCGATCCTCGCGACCAAGGTCGAGGACGTTCCGCTGGGCGGCCTGAAGGTGAATCTGGAGGCGTGGTCGGTGGCCGGTCTGGACTTCCTGGAAGTCTCGATCCGGGTCAAGCCCAAGGACGACGACGAAGCCGAGGAACTCGCCAAGCGGGCCGAACGCAAGCAGCGCGAGCTGGAGGACGCGGTGCGGGGCCGCGGGGTGGCGCTCTCCGAACACCCCGAGAACAAGACCCGCCGCGTCCTCACCGCGCTGGTGAGGAGCATGCACAACTGATCTCTCGCGTACGTCGGTGATCCGACGTCACGGCCACGGCTCCGTCGGCCGTACCGTGTCGAAAGCGAGCCCGCTGGAGCTCTCCCCGGTACCGGGCGCCTTCTCCCTGCGGACCCAGCTGTGCCAGGAGCCGTCGTACCAACGGGCCAGCACCGGGCGGCGGGTGACGTACACCCCGTCGCGCGGCACCTCCTCCTCGTGCACCCACAGTCCGGGCGTGATCAGGCGGCCCTCGGGGCGGGCGTCGAGGCCGGGAGCGGTGAGGTCGGCCAGGCGGAAGCGGATCTCGGCGGTGCGGATCGCCTCGGGGACGAGAGGGAACCAGTAGTCCGGCACGATGGTCTGCACCGCGTACGCGGGCAGCTCACCGGCGGGGACGGGCTCGGGCGGGGTGCGGCGGGCCCAGCTGTCCCGGCGGTCGACCGGTTCGCCCCGGCCGTCGGTGTAGTGGTGCTGAACGGCCCAGGCGAGGTTGGCCAGTTCGTCGCGGGCCAGCACCACGTGTTCCAGGGGCCGGCCCGGCTGGCCGGGCTCGGTGGGCAGGATCAGCAGACCGGACGCCGCCGGCTGGTCGGGGTCCGGGCTGTTCAGGGTGAACATCGACCAGGACGGGTCGTCCTCGCCGGCCCGCCGGATCAGATGGTGGCGGCCGAACACATCGCGCACCAGCAGCCGGTCCACGACCGTGAGGGAAGAGCTCGGCACCTCCAGGGGCACCAGGAACCAGTCGTTGCCGAAGACCGTGGCGAACGAGATCAGCAGCAGCCGGCCGGTGTCGAGCGTGGACACGTCCGTCGCGCCGAGGTCGACGCGCGCGTCCTCCATCTCCCAGAACCGGTCGGCCGGCAGTCCGCCGTAGCGCACGGTCGAGGGCAGGCCCTCCTCGGCGAAGGTCCGGCGCGGTCCCTGCGGTGCCGCCTCGGCCTCGGGGTCGGGGTGGACGTCCAGGCCGTACCAGTCGAGACCGTCGCCCTGGTACTCCTCGGCGCGCAGGACCGTCCCGCCGGTGGACAGTTCCACGGCGTACTCGAAGCGGTGCGGATCGAAGCAGTCCGGGCCGTGCTCGGCGAGTTGTCCGCCCCACCATGTGCGCCACCGCCCGACCACCTCGGCGAGGTGCGGGTCCGGTCCGCTGTCGAAGGTGCCCGCGTCCAGCGCCGCCGCCACCGACGCCGCGTCCGGCACACGGCCGTCCAGCAGGCCGATCAGGCTCGCGTCCGGCTCTCCGGCCGGGAGCAGATGGGCGGCGAGTGCCGTGCGGGCGGCGGTGAGCAGTTCGGCGTCGTCGCACATCCGCAGCAGTGCGGCACCGCCCTCGGCGCGCAGCCGTTCGTCGACCTGGACGGGTTCGTCCTCGATCTGGGTGTCCAGCGGTCCCAGGCGTGGATCGTAGGGAATCCAGTCCGTGCTCCCGCCCGGTCGCCAGGCGTCGATCGGCGCGCTGCCCCCGTTCATCCGGACCACCGCGGGCGACCCGGCGTCCTGAGCGGCGAACTCGCCGAACTGCCACTGCCGGGTGAGCAGCCACAGCGGGTCGTGCACCTTGGCGGCCAGTCCGGGTTCGATGTCGCCGGCGCGGTGGCTGGGCTCCAGCCGGAAGGGCCCGTCCGGGTCGGTGTTCGGCCGCCGGGTCTCCATCCCGGCCAGTGCTCGGCCGGTCGCGCCCTGCGGGCTGATCCGGATGCCGGGGAGGAGGTCGTCCAGTTGGGGCAGGTCCTGGAGGTCGATCGCGCGCAGCTTGGCCAGTTCGAGTGTCTCGCGCAGCACTTGCACCAGGCCGTCGGAGGTCCAGCCCCGGCTCAGGTCGGGGGGCACGGCGATGAGGACGCTGTGCGGGGCCTTGGCGTCGGGGCGGTCGTAGTGGAAGGCCACGCCGGTCAGTTCGGTCTGTGGGGCGGCCTCGGCGGGTGGCACGCCCTCGGGCGGCAGGGGCGGCTGGTCGGAGCCGGGCAGCAGTTCGATCCACTCGTCGAGGACGACACCGGTGACAGCCGCGCCGGGCGGGACGTCCACGGGCGCGTGCCAGACGAGATGGGTGGTGGCGGGCGGGCGGTGGCCGGCGGGGAAGGTGCCGCCGATCCACGCGTCGCCGGCGCCCGCCGGATGCTGTGCCGCACGCAGCCGTTCGGCCCGTCCGGCACGGGTTCCGGCCAGCAGCAGCGTCTCGTGCAGGGTGCGCACCATCGGCCGTACGGCCGCGTTGCGCCGCAGCCAGTCCTCCAGTTCGGCGCCGGGCACGTCGCCGGGTGAGGGGGGTGGCGGTGTGGGTGCGGTGAGCGTGGGCAGGAGGGGTACGTCCGCGCCGAGCACCTCGGTCAGTGTCGTGCGGGCCCGGGACAGCCAGGCCTCGGCCGTCCGCGGGGTGACCTGTTCGGCGGCCAGGTCGCGCAGTGCGCCCTGCGCCGGGTGTCCGGCGACCAGGGGGCTCGCGGCGAAGGCGGCGAGGCGGGTCCGCAGCCCGGCCGTGTCGACCGTGCGGCCGGCGGGCTCCTCGAGCAGGTGTGCCGGCAGTAGTGGTTGGGCGGTGGTCAGCAGTGACCGGATCCGGGCCGCCCGCCCGCGCAGACCGCTCCAGCCGGGGCCGGTGAACTCGACCGGTGTGTCCGGCGGGACGCTCATGGCGGTCCGAACGGCCTGCCGCAGCCCGGCCGGTTGCACGGCGGCCGCGTCCAGTACCGTCCGCAGGGCGCCCAACCCCAGGCGATCGGCGGAGAGTTGGAAAGCCACCTGGCCGTTGGACTGAGCGCCGCCCTCATGGCTCTGGCCGTCGGCCTGAGCGTCGCCGCCATGGTTCTGGCCGTCGGGCTGAGCGTCGCCGTCCTGATTTTCGCCGTCGGTGTGTCCGCCGAGCATCCCGGTCAGCGTCCAGCCCGCCGCCGGGCCCAGCAGTTGGGCGGCCCAGGCCTCCAGGGCGGGTTGCAGCGCGGCGAGCGGGTCGTCGGGCCAGCCGGTCGGGGTGGCGTCCGCGGGCAGCAGCGCGGCGATCCGGTGGGTGAGGGCGCGGGCCCGGTGCGGTGTGCGCAGTACGCGGAAGGTGTCCGGCACGTCCTCGCCACGGCCCAGGGTGTCGGCGGTCAGGCCGGCCCGGATCGGGTTGCCGCCCACCAACTGGTGCACGCTCTCGGCCAGCACCAGGTCGCCGACCGCGTCCAGGGCGTCGACGAGGTCGTCCAACAGCGGTGTCACCGCCGCCTGTTGCTCAGGCGGGACGAGGGCCAGGGCGCTGCCGTCGGCCCGTGCGAGGGCCATTCCGTCGACCACGTTGCGCGCCCCGATCGCCTCCGCGCTGCGCGCCCACAAGTCGGCGTCGCCCGCCTCTCCTTGCGGTTCGGGCACGACCGGCAGAGGGAACGCGCGGCGGAACTGTGGGACGAGAGTGTCCAGTTGCGCGTCGTGCAGGGCCCGTTCGAACCGGTAACCCAGCAGGGAGCCCAGGTTCTGGCCCTGGCGTACCCCGCCGAGCAGCCAGCGGGCGACGCGGGCCCGGCGGGAGGTCAGGTTGACCGCGTAGGACTGTTCGTCGGGGTTGCCGAGGAAGCCCGAGCGCAGGACGGCCGCCGTGGCGGCGTGTTGCAGGGACGGCGCGTGGATGTAGCCGTCCTGGGCGGACACCTCGACGGTGGTGTCCACGTCGTCCAGTTCGATGTCGACCGTCTCGCGCGCCTGGGGCGGGAGCAGGTTCTCCACCCAGCCGTAGCAGCCGAACCGGACGCCCTCGACGCCGGACGCCCGCAGTTCGGCCAGCCGCCGTGACGCCAGTGAGGTGACCCAGGCGTCCAGCCGGTGCGCGTAGGCGTCGATGACCTCCAGCAACAGTTCGGGCAGCCGGGTCACCGGTACGGCCGCGAGCGTCCGCAGCGCCTGTTCGAGGCGGGGCAGCGCGGCGGTTGCGCGGGTGGCGGCGGTGGTTCGTTCGGTGCGCTCCTGCTCGTCGAGTCCGTCGATGACGTCGGCCACCAGTTGGTCCACGTCGCTGGTGGCGGCGAGCGCCTGGCGCACGGGGTCGTCGGTGCCCTGCTCGCTGTCGTCGCCGTCGAAGAACGCCCAGTTGGGCAGGAACAGCAGGGCGTCGAGCAGTCCGCTCGCGTCCGGTGGGGCCTCGGGCGGGAACTCCTGCGGGGTGCCGTCGTCCTCGGGCGGCGCCTCCCCGCCGTCCTGGCCGTCCTGCGGTTGTTCGCCTCCCTCGTCGGGGGTCTCGCCCTCGCCCGGTTCCTCGGCCTGTACTCCCGGAAGGTCGAAGAGGGTGCTGCGCCGGGGCGGGGTCTCGCGCCCCGAGGACAGCTCGACCGGCCACGCCGCGTCGAAGGCGGCGGCGTCCAACTGGCCCGCGAGGAAGGCGCGTACGGCCCCCAGATAGTCCGCGGTGGCCGTCGCCCGGGCCGGGAAGGCGGTGGCGTCCGGGGTGATCCGGGTGACGAACCCGGGGGCGCCGGTCCCGTCGTCCAGGCCCCAGCCGAGGGAGGTCCAGCCGTCGCCGCTCGTCGTCCAGCGCAGCATCCCGTCGGGTGCCAGTCCGGGCAGGCCGGGCCTGGCGGGGGGCTCGTCGCGCGAGGTCTTCGGCACGGCGAACGTGGGACCGTCCATGCGGCGCATGGCCAGGCCGGTCGCCACGGGCAGCCGTTTCAGCGCTTCCACGGTGACCTGGTCGACCGGCAGGCCCGGCTGGACATGGGGGACGGGATCGATGGGGATCCTGCCGTTCAGCGCCGCTCGCCAGCACTCGCGCAGCCGCAGCAGCCAGGGAGCGAGGAGGGCGTCGACGTCACGGGTGCGTTCGGCACGCCAGTCGCCCAGCGCGGTCACCGGCAGCACGCCGTACGGCTGACGCCCGACCCGCAGCATCGGCAGCGGCCCGCGACCGCGCACATGCTCGGCGAGGTGGTCGCGGACGGCCCGCCACGGGCGGCCCGGGGCGACGCCGCTGACCTGACGGGTGCCCAGGTCGAGGGTGCTCAGCGCGGACTCGGCGAACCCCTTGCCGAGGGTGGGCCAGGTGAGCAGGGTCAGCGCGGCGACGGCCGACGGCTCGGGGTCGTCCGCGCCGGAGCAGCCGCGCAGGAACCCGGCGTCCGGCAGACCGAGCGCCGCGGCCAGCGCGTCGGCGACCGGCCGCTGCCCCGCCTCCGGGTCGGGGTCGGGGCCGGGGTAGGCGGGTGCGGAGGACCAGCCGGAGCGGGTGCGGGGGGTGTTGTTGGTGGCGGTTCCGGAGGGCAGGATGCCGAGTCCGCCCGCGAACCGGTGGCCGTGCAGCAGATCGCGCAGCCGGGCCGCGCCGTCCGCCGCGGAGTCGTCACGGACGCCGACGACCAGCAGTTCGTCCAGGTGGTCGGTGCCGTCGGGCGGGAAGGTGAGCTCGATGCCCATGCCGGCCTTGAGCGCCTGGAACCAGTCGGTCTCCCAGCCCTCTTCCTCGGCGCGCAGCAGGCCGATGGGCAGCGGGTCGGGCACCGGGCGGCCCAGCTTGTCCAGGACGATCTGGCCGTCGAGCAGGCCGAGGAAGCGCCAGCGGTTCGGCATCGCGACCTGCCGCTCCCGTTGTTGGCCCGGGTCGTCGGGGCGTTCCCCGGGCGGCGGGGAGCCGGGGCGGGCGGCACGGACCGCCCAGGACGCGCGGGCCGGGCGCAGCTTGCCGAGGACCTTCTGCCAGGCGTCGGGGCCCGGCTTCTGCCAGTACTCGGCGGCGGCGGCCGCCTCGGCGGGCGTCAGCCGGGGGTCGAAGGGGGTGAGCAGGATGTCGTCCGGGTAGATCCGCACGCGCAGGGTGCTCGGCTCCCACCAGATGGTCTCCACCCGCACCGGCAGCAGGGCGACGGGGTCGGTGTTGCCGTCGGGGAAGAGCGCCGCACCCTCGCCCAGGGCGCGGGTCAGTTCCTCCTCGGCGTCGGCGACGAGGCTGTTGGACTGCTCGGCCGTCCGTTGCAGTTCCGTGAGGGCGGCCTCGGCCTCGGTGAGCAGTTCGGCGCTGGGGCGCTGGCCGATCTGGACGGGGTCGGGCAGTCCGGCCCGGATGTGCTCCTGGAGGCGCCGTACGACGGCCTCCTGCTCGTCCGCGAGGGCCTGGGCGGTATCCGCGTCGGTGCGTGCCCGGTCCAGTTGCGCGCGGGCGGCGAAGGCGTCCGTCATGTCGGGGGTGCTCCTGTCCTCGCGCGGTGGTCAGCCGCCCAGCAAGGTGGTGGCCCGGAAGGCCAGTTGGAACGGCTGCTGGAAGGCGATGCGGGCCATGTCGGCCGGGTCGTGGCCCCACAGCGGGGGGTCGGGCTGGCGGGTCGGTGGTCCGGGTGCGGGGTCGAGCCGGACACACGCGGCCTCGGGCACTCCGACGGCGCCCCAGGTCAGGTCCGCCCACGTCTTCAGCTCCTCGGGCGGCCCCCCGGAGTCGAACCCGAACTGGGTGCCGCGCATGGGTTCGCGGAAGACGAAGAACCAGTCCTCGGCGCGGGCCCGGGCGGCGTCGAGACCGGCGAACAGATAGAGCACCGTGGACTCGTCCAGCGCCAGTGGGGTGGCCGGCACTCCGTCGAACGTGAGGGGCAGCTTGCCGTCGACACCGCGTACGGCGAGCAGGGCGGTGCCGGGGAAGCGGCGCAGCAGGTCGCCGCGCACGAGGAGCACCAGGTTGCCCTGGCCGCCGGTGCGCAACCGGCTGCCCAGCGGGGTGTCCGGCGGCCACAGCGCGATCTCCTCGACGTCCTCGTCGTCACCGGGCCAGAACCGGGCGAAGGGCGTGCCGCGCTGGTCGGTGGGGAACTCCCGCCACAGCAGTTCCCGGTTGAACTCGTGGTTGAGTCCGACGAGCAGGGCGGCGACGAACTCGGGGTTGGTCTCCAGCAGGGTCACCGAGTCGGGCGGCAGCGCGCTGATGCCGGGCAGTGCCCACTCGGGCCAGCGGGCCAGGAGTTCTTCGGCGATGGGCACGGTGAACTTGGGGTGGGCCATGATCGGCCGCAGGGGGCGGGCGTCGGTCGGGGCGCGCTCCGCCCAGAAGTCGGCGGGGATGCGGTCGGCCATGCGCAGCATCTGGAGCCGCGCCGCGGCGAGTCCGGCGCGCAGTTCGCCCGGCAGGCCGTTCTCGGGCGCGTCGTCGCCCATGACGCCCAGGTCTCTCAGCCCCCGCGCCAGGACCGGGTCGGCCGGCTGGTCGTCGGGGGTGTCCCCGCTCGCGCCACGCCGGGCGCGGCGGGCGAGGGCGCCGTTGCTGCGGGTCAGCCGGACGAACGAGGTGCTCGCCGTGCCGGCCAGCACCTTGTCCTTGGCCGAGGCCAGCAGACCGGCCAGGGTGGTCCCGATCACCTCCGGTGCCGTCCCGGACTCGTCCGGGTCCGGGGCGGCCAGCGTGGTCTCGGACGCGACCGACGCGGGGACGGACAGCGCCATGCGGCCGCTGACCGGTGCCATGACGGTGACGAGGTCGGCGACCCCCAGTGGGTCCAGATGCTTGCGCTGGGCCCGCTCGGCCGCGACGGCGGCCAGTTCCCCGGTGGCCAGCAGCCGGTTGGCCTGCCGGATCTCGCCGACCTGTTCCCAGGCCCGGGCCATCAGGAACTCCTGCTCCAGCTGCACGTAGCGGGTGCCGAGCGCGGCCGCCACCCGGCGGCGGACCTCCAGGTTGAGGGTGTTCATCCAGCTGTCCGGCTCGTCGGGCACGGTCTGCCGGCCGGTGTGGTGGCTGCCGTAGAGCGGCGGGGCGACGGCGACCGTGTCCCGGTCCTCGACCGGCTGTCCGTCACCTTCCTCGGCCGGCTGGTCCGCTCCCTCCTCGCCCGGTGTCACGGGCTCCTCGCGGCGCCGGGCCGGTGCGTCGAGGCGTTGGGTGAGCAGGGTGCGGAACCGGTCCTGTGCGACGGGGTCGGACCAGGTCTCGGGCACCGCCGTGCCGGGGGGCCGCAGAGCGCCGTCCATGGGCACGGTGGCCGGTCCGGTGGCCGGCTCGGCGGGCCAGGGACGGCCGACGTCGATGGTGCGGCTGCCGAGTCCGGCCTCGGCGGCGGGCCGGAAGCGCAGTCGGCGGGCCAGTTCCTCGAAGGTGCCCGCCTTCCCGGTGCGGAATCTCCACCAGTGGTAGACGGGCAGGTCGACGGTGTCCCGCCCGGCGATCGGCCAGGCGTCCTCGGTGGCCGCTCCCCCGGGCGTCACGTTCAGACCCGCGTCGCGTCCGGCGGCGGTCGCCGGCACCAGGGCGGCGATCCAGCCCCGGTCCGGGGCCAGTCGGCGCGGGCACAGCAGCCGTGCGACGACGTCGGCCGAGTGGGCGCGAAGCCCCTGCTCCACGAGCGTCCGCGCACCGATGTCGTCGGTGACGTTGTCGGGCAGTCGCGCCTCCACATGGGCCCAGGCCCACCGCTCGGCCGGCGGGGGCAGCGCGGCGACGGGAGCGGTGAGCACCGGGAGCGGGCGCGCGTCACGGGGTGGCGCCGCTTCGTCCTCGGCCAGCACGATCAGCGCGAGCCAGGGCTGCGGGGTGGGGCCGCCCGAGGGGAACGCCGTTCCCGGGGACAGCAGCCAGGGCAGGTCGGCGTGCGCCAGCTCCACCCCGGCGAGCACGTTCTCCGCGGCGTCGACGGTGCCGGGCGGTGGTTCCTCCCGCAGGACCATGGTGCGTTCGAACCCGAACACGTCTCCCGGCCCCACCAGCGACAGCGTCGGTCCCTGCACCGGCGGGAGCTGCTCACGGCGGCCGTCGATGTCACGGGTGAACCGCACCGACGTCGCCAGCGCCTGGCCCTGGGCCGAGGCGGCGGCGCCAAGTCGCGCCGAGGAGAAGAACCATCGCGTGCTCATGGGTGGATCTCCCAGCGCTCGACGAGCCGCACCGCGTCCTGCGGTCGCGCGAGTTGTCCGCGGACCGCCTCCCACGCGTCCGTCGTGGCGTCGACCAGCGTGACGTCGTCCAGCAGTGGTTGAAGCGTGTCGGCGGCGGCCACGGTGAGCGTCGGCGGGCGTACAGCGACGGCCGCTTCGCGGGTGCGCCACCGTTCCAGCCGCTCGGCGGCGCTGACCCCGTAGACCGCCTCGCGGCGGAAGAGCCCCGGCCAGGAGGAGAACTGCCGCTCGGGCAGGGGCGGTTCGTAGCCCGTCTCGTAGCCGTCGTCGACCCGGTGCCCGACGCCGACGCGGATGCCGTCGTCGGGGCCCGTCCGCAGGCCGCCGGCGTAGCTGGCGAACGCGGGCCTGGTCAACTGCTCTTCCTCGGTGAGGTCGAAGAACTCGCCGGGTACGAACCGCTCGGGCAACGAGGGAAGTCCGGCGGCGGGCCGCGGCGTACCGAGGGTGATCTCCGTGATCGTCCAGGTCTGCACCGGCACCGGTCGTCGTTCGAACCGGGAGATCGGCACGCCCAGCGGCACGGCGTGCTGGGTGACGCGCAGGGTGGCGTCGGGGTGGACGAGGTTCCCCTGGTTCAGCTTCTCGGTCGCCGCGGGCGTGAACACGAGCGCGGTGCGCTCCTCGGCGGGCCGTTCCGCCGCCCAGGCCTTCGCCCGCGCCAGCTCCGCGGTGAGCGCCTCGATCGGCGGACGCGCGGGCTGTTGCCCGACCGCGGGCGGCGAGCCCCAGCGGACGTCGAAGTCCAGCTCGACGTCCCAGAACAGCACCGAGATGCTGCCCGTGCCGAAGGCGTGCCACGGCGCCGGGCCCTCCAGGGTGAAGTCGAGGCCGATGCCGGCCAGTCGGCGGCCGAAGGCGCGCACCGCCACCCCGGCGCGTACATGGACCGAGAACGCGAACGGGTCGAACACGAACAGGGCGTCAAGGCCGAGCCAGCCCTGCACCCCGCAGCCGGCGATCGAGGCGTCCAACTGCACCTGGCCGCCGAACATCAGCGCGTTGGAGGTGATCGCGAAGTAGGCCTCCATCCGCAGTCCGAACCCGTTGCCCGGGGCCAGGTCGACCTGGAGCCGGCGCAGCGCGGGCACCCGGGCGGGCCGGGTGTAGCGGGGGTGGAAGCCACCGGCGGACAGGACGAACTCCGGCTGCGCGCCGCCGCGTACCAGCAGATACAGCTCGCCCCGCACGGCGAGTCCCACGATCCACGAGCCGGACAGCGACACCAGGAGCTCGACCAGCGGGACGGCCGGTTCGAGCCGGCCGAGCACGCTCGCCTGCAACCGGATGAGCGGCGCCGCCGGGTCGGGCAGCCCGACCAGCAGCCGTCCCACCAGCACCGCGCGGGCCGGGGCGGGCAGTTCCAGGATGAGGGCGCCGGACAGTGACACCATCCGTCCGCCCCAGGTGATGCGGACCATCGGTCCGACCAGGAAGCGCCCGGTGGCGACCGGGAAGGCGGCGCCGAGGGAGCCGGTGATCTCCTGGGCGCGTTCCACCACGCGGTCCGGGAACAGCACATGGTCGGCGTTGCCGTCGCAGACCAGTTGCTGAAGGGCGGTGATGTCCGCCCGCCGGTTGATGCCGACCAGGCCGCCGACCGCGTCCAGCGCGAATCCGAGGCCCAGTTGAATGCCGGGGGCCGGGAACTGGGCGGAGAGCAGCACCAGGAAGCTGGTGGGGGCCTTTTCGTCGGGTGGCCGGAACAGCGCGACGGCCTGCACCCGCAGCACCCCGAGGTCGACGGAGATGAGCCCCGCGTACCCCTGGTCCGGGGTCCGCCGCACCACACCGCCGCCGGAGACGGGTGGCAGCTTCAGCTCGGTGCCGATGCCGTCCGGGAACAGTTCACGCAGCCGACTCGGGTCGACGCCCGGGCGGGTCGCCGGGGAGAACGCCACGGGCAGGTCGATTCCGGCGCCGTCCAGGAAGACCCGCAGGGGCAGTCCCGGCAGCCCGGCGGTGGCGGACACGGAAAGGGCGAGCCGTGGCCCGCCCGCGTCGGAGGTCAGTTCCAGGGCAGCGCCCCGGGTGGACACACAGGGCGCGTTCACCCGCAGCGGGAGGGGGACACGCAGCGCGCCGCTGCCCGTGAAGCGCAGGCCCTCGGCGCCGTCCGCCCGGAGGGTGACGTCGACCGGTCCGGAGCCGTCGGACATCGGGCTGCCGCCGCCGAGGCCGACCAGCCGGGCCAGCGCGGCCGGCAGGACGGCGGCGGTGAGCCGGCGCAGCTCGACCTCGACGGCCGCGGGCACGCCCGGGGCCGCGGTGACCTTGAGGCCGATTCCGTCGACGCCGATGCCCGGTCCTTCGGTCATCCCGGCGGCCAGTCGTCCGGTGCGCTGCAGTGTGATCGTCGCGGTGCCGCCGGGCGGCGCGGGTGGCAGGCCGGGTCCGAAGGCGGTGTCCCAGCCCTCGGGCGGGGCGGCGACGGTGGCCTCCGCGCTCCACGCCTGCGTGGCCGTCGAGGGCAGGGAGAGGGCGGTCCCCGGGGTGACCACCACGTCGAACACCGGCCCGTCCGGGGCCGGGGACGGGGTCACTCCGAGCACGGCCCGCCCGAATGCCGCTCCGGACGGGGCGGTGAGGACCAGCGCCACGCCCCGCGCGCCGGGCCCCCGCTGCCAGCCGTGCAGCCGCAACGGCACGGGCGAGTCGGCTGCCAGGTCGCCGAGCATCTCCCGTACGAGTTCCACCAGCGAGTTCCCGGCAGGCAGCCGGTCGTGCACGGCGAGCAGCCGTCCGGCGAGGATCGTGCCGGCGGCGGTGGGATCCTCGCCGAGCTCGGGCAGATCGCGCACCAGACCCGCCACGGCGTCCCGGGTCAGGGCGCGCAGTTGGTCGGCGATCTGGTGCAGGAGTTCGTGCGAGTCCATGGCGCTCACCCCTGGTTGGCTTCGCCGTTGTCGATGACCAGCGCGCGGTTGAAGCAACCGACGCCGAGCCAGCGGCCGTTGGGGCTGAACGCCATCGTCAGCACCTCTTCGGTGCCCACCGCGTACAGCTCATCGCTGTTGAGGTTGAACAGCCGTACGACGTTGTCGATGCAGGCGCTGGCCGCCAGCTTGCCGTTCGGGCTGAACGCCACGTGGGTGACGGCTCCCGGGTCCGAGCCACCGGCGACCAGCTTCGGCACCTGAGCCTTCTTGGTCCCGGACTCCGCCTCCAGGACCCGCGCGAACCCGTCGGAGCCGCCGACCACGGTCCAGTTGCCCTTCGGGTCGAACGCCACGCAGTTCGGGCTGGTGACCTCGTCGTTGGCCTCGCCTCCGACCCGCCACTCCTCCGCTCCTCCCTGCGCCTTGAACATGCGGGTGGTGTCGTCCGCGGAGCAGCACAGCACCTTTGTCCCGTCCGGGCTGAAGGCGACCGCGTGGACGGCGTTGGCGGGGGTCAGCTTCCCGAGCTCGGCGCCGGTGGCCAGGTCGAGGACCCGCGCGGACCCGGCGAACTTGTGGTTCCCGCCGTGGCGTTCGTCGATGGCCAGCGCGATCCGGGTGCCGTCCCGGCTCAGATCCACGTCGGCGATCAGGGGCGGGTCGACCGTGATCCGCTTGATGGTCGCGCCGGTGGCCTGTTCGAGTACGGCGACGAGGGTGTCGGTGACGGCGATCACTCGCCCGTCCGGGGCGAACCGCACGGTGTTCACGGAGTTTCCCGGATCGAGCGGCCCCTGCCAGACGACCGCGCCGGTCTTGCTGTCCCGCAGCGACACCGACTCGAAGTCGGCCACGGCGATCCGGGTGCCGTCGGGACTGAAGGCGATCCCGGTCACGGAGCCGTCCACGGGGACGTCCAGTGGGACACCGATGCCGATCGGGCGTATCCGGAGCAGGGAGTCGCTGCCGGCGCCGGCGAAGCGGGTGCTGTCCGGGCTGAAGGCGATCGCCTGGACCGAACCGTCGTGCTTGACGGGGAGTGCCACGGTGCCCGGCTCACTCATGAGCGGCTCCTCCTTGACGGCGAGGAGTTCGGTGGTGACGTCAGGTCGTCTGCTCGTCTGCGAAATGCGGCAACTCACCAGCCTAGCCGCAATGTCGACGCCCGCCACATGAACCGTTGCAGGCCACCGACCCGAACTGCTGTCGCATGGCGCGACCGTTTGAGCGGTGCCAGCATGGAGGTGGTGTGATATGACACTCCGCGCTCTCGCGAGGAGGGATGGTCATGGCGAAACGTCTGATCGTCTGCTGCGACGGCACCTGGAACTTCGCCGACCAGCCCAGCAAGACGAACGTCGCCAAGGTCGCCCTGTCCCTGCGGTCGGGAACCGCCGCCGGTAAGGAACAGCGCGTCTACTACCACAGCGGCGTCGGCACCCTTCGGCGGGAACGGCTGCGGGGCGGCGCGTTCGGCGCGGGCCTGTCGCGGAACATCGTCGACGCCTACCGCTTCCTCGTCGAGACGTACGAGCCCGACGACGAGCTGTTCCTGTTCGGCTTCAGCCGGGGCGCGTTCACCGCGCGCAGCCTGGCGGGGCTGATCCGCAACTGCGGCATCCTGCGCCGCGACCACGCCGACCGGATCCCCGAGGCCTGGGCGCTGTACCGCGACCGGATCGAGCAGCCCAACGGCGCGGCGGCGACGTTGTTCCGCCGCTCGTACGCGCGTGAGACGGAGATCCGCTTCATCGGGGTGTGGGACACGGTGGGTTCCCTCGGTATCCCGGTGCCGGACGCGGCCTGGCTCCAGCCGGCCGCCAACCGGTTCAACCACCGCTGGGCGTTCCACAACACCGAACTGAGCGGCTGGGTCAGGGCGGCCTTCCACGCGCTGGCCATCGACGAGCAGCGCTCGGCGTTCCGGCCGACCCTGTGGCACCAGCAGCCCGGCGCCGCCGAGCAGGGCCAGGAGCTCCAGCAGGTCTGGTTCTCCGGGGTGCACTGCGATGTGGGCGGCAGCTACATGGAGACGGGGCTGTCCGACATCCCGCTGCTGTGGATGGTCGATCAGGCCCGCCGCCACGAGCTGGAGTTCGACGACGACGCGCTCAGCGAGGCCGGCCCGAAGAAGATGGAGCCCGAGAAGAGCATCGACTTCCGGGTACGGCCGGACGCCCTGGGAAAACTGCACGACTCACGGACCAAGATGTTCAAGCTGGCCAAGCCGCTGTACCGGCCGATCGCGGCGGCGCTGAACGACCAGGGCGAGCCCGACGGGAACGAGTTCCTGGCGGTGCCCGCCAAGGAGCGGTACGACCAGGAGCCCGGTTACCGGCCGCCGGAGCTGGAACGGTATCTGACCGACGCGGAGCGGATCCGCCTGGAGCCCGTCCTGCTGCCGGGACTGGCCGCGGGCCTGCCGCCCCTGCCGTCCACGCCGTCCACGCCGTCCACGCCGTCCGGCCAGGAGGCGTCGGCCGATACGAGCGGCGACCTCCACCGCACGACGTGACACCGCCGTGGCCGCTCGGGCCACAGCCGCCGACTGCCGGACCACGCGAAGGCGGCCCCACCTTGGTGAAGGAGAACCGGGATGCTGACCTCCGCGCTCTTCGCCGGCGACGCGCTGCTGGAAGCGATCGCGCAGGACCAGGACCGCATCTCGCGGACCCGGCACCGCAACGACCCGGCGGTGCAGAAGATCCAGATCGCCCTGCTCGACCAGGACCCGGACTGTCTGCCCCGGTTCGGGGCCGACGGCGACTACGGCGACGAGACCGCCGGCGCGGTGGCCCGGTTCAAGGTCGAGGTGCTCGGCGTTCCCCAGGCCGAGGTGATCGACGACGTCGGCCCGCTGACGGTGCAGAAGCTGGACGAGCTGCGCGCTGCCGCCGAACGCCCGCCCGTGGAGAGCGTCGTACCCGAGGACTGGCTGCTCACCGAGGCCGAGACGGGGCCCTTCCGCTCCCCCGCCTTCACCCTCGACAACCTGGTGCTGTTCTTCGTCGACGGCGAGGGGTACTACGACACGCTGGCCGCGCGGCTGGACGCGCTGGCCGCCGGTGACCGGGTGCTGTTCGCCGGCTGGCGGTTCTCGCCCGAGCAGATGCTGCGCCCGGCGACCGCGGGCTCACCGGGGATCCTCAACCGGCTCCTCAAGCTCCACACCGACGGTGTCGTCGTCCGCGCGCTCCTGTACGGCTCGCAGTTCTCCACCCTGCCCGTGCGCAGGCCCAGGGTGCCCACCCTGCCGTCCAAGGACAACTTCGACTTCCGCACCGCGCTCGTCGGCGCGGGCGCCCAGGCCGTTCTCGACGCCCGCGTGGGGCACTTCGGCTCCCACCACCAGAAGTGCGCGGTGGTGCAGGGGACCGCCGAGGGGCCGTGCGCGTTCGTCGGCGGCATCGACGTCTGTCTCGACCGCTGGGACAACGCCGCCCACGTCGATCCCCCCTTCCGGCAGCGGGAGCCCGACTTCCTCGGTGTCAAGGCGAGCCTGCCCGGCTGGCACGACGTGCAGTGCGGGGTGTTCGGGCCCGCCACCGCCCAGATCTGGCAGGCCCTGGTCCAGCGCTGGAACGACCCCACCACGCCCAGCCGCATCGATACCCCGCCGGTGCCGATCCCGTCGTCGGAGGAGCCCGGCCCCTCGCCCACCTCGGGCACCCAGGCCGTGCAGGTGCTGCGCACCCTCACCTGCAAGGGCGTCTACTCCTTCCTGCCGGGCGGCGAGTTCACCGTCACGGCCGCCTACCGCAAGGCGATAGGACGGGCGCGGCACTACATCTACATCGAGGACCAGTACCTGTGGCCCTCACCGCTCGTCGACGACCTGCGCGACGCCGCCGCCCGGGGTGTCCAGGTCATCCTCGTCACCGCGCGCGACTTCGACGCGCCGGGGCTGGGCGACGTCCACAAGGCGCTGCGTGCCGAGGCCCTCCAGCGCATCGCCTCCGCGGCGCCCGCGAACGTCCACTGCTTCCATCTGGAGCAGGCGGCGACCGCCCTGCAGATCTACGTCCACGCGAAGCTGATGATCGTCGACGACCAGTACGCCGCCGCGGGCAGCGCCAACCTCAACTTCCGGTCGCACACCACGGATTCCGAGCTGCACCTGGGCGTCTTCGACACGGATCTGGCCGACGGCACGGTCGGCGGCGCACCCCACCGCTTCGGCGTGTCCGTGCGTGATCTGCGCACTCAGATCTGGGGCGAGCACCTCAACGAGGACCCGTCGCTGCACGAGGACCCGCTGGTGGGCCTCGGCCGTATGCCGACCGGGGGCGGCAAGACCGGCCATCTGGTGAACTTCCCGGTTCCGCCGCAGGTTCCCGCCGTGGACTGGCGCGAGGTGCTGCGGGAACTGCTGCGCAGCGTCCAGCAGATGGAGAACTGGCAGCTTCTCGCTCCGGTGGTGTTCGGCCCGCTCGCGATTCCCCTCCCGCTGGTGCCGGGCATGGACCTCGGTGTCCTCGCGGACGTCGTGCCCAGCCCCGAGGCGTTCCTGCGGGACCTTCTCAACCCCAACACCGTGTGCTGAGCGGCGTGTCGGTGGTCAGGCTCCGAACACGGTGAACCCTAGGCCGGAGAGCTGGGACGCGAGGGCGGACACCGTGTCGGGGTCGTCGAACGCCCCGTTCTCGGCGAGGCCGTTGGCCGCCTGGAACTCCTTGACCTTGCCCTGGGTGAGGGGGCCGTCCACGCCGTCCTGGGTCAGCGGCCTGACGCCCAGGGCGAGCAGTGCCCCTTGTACGCCGAACACGTCGGAGACGTCCAGCACGAGCTGTTCGACGGGCACTCCCTGCGCTTCCGCGGCCGACGCCAGCAGGAGATGGGCCCGGTCGAGCTTGTTGCGGATACGGATGGTGCCGACGTCCGGTGTGAAGTGGCACTCGTCCGCGGCACCCGGCCAGTCACGGACCGCCACATGGCCCTGGAACTTGGGGAAGCGGAACATCGGGCCCATCCCCCAGCACATGCTCAGCGTGGCCAGCTGGGCGTTGGCCGGCCATGAGGCGAACTCCCCGAAGCCCTCCCGCCCGGTGAGCACCGTCTCCATCTCGTCGAGCTTGGCGAACACATGGCGGTCGATCTCGTCGTCCTCCACGTGCAGCCGCGTCAGCGGCGGCCTGAAGTTGCCGTGCCCGAAGGGGGCGAGGTCCAGCCGCGACTTGACCGCGTCCCACTCGGCGGTGACCTCCTCGGACGTCGCCTCGCTCTCCGTGTCGTTGACCAGCCAGCGCAGCAGGCCGGCGGCGGCCAGGGAGAGGGCGCGCTCCTGGGCGGTGGGCGCGGAGTTGTCCCGCGCGGTCTCGTCGATCTTGTTGCCGATTCCGGTGCTCACATACCCCTTCACATCGAGGTACATGAAGTGGACCCGCCCTTCGAGAGGGTCGTTGAAGGAGATCCAGTAGTCGCGAACGCTCTGGTGCATGGTGCGGCCTTTCTCGCTCTGTCTCCCCCACCTTCGGGAAGCATCCGCGCGAACCTCGACGAGGGCCCGACGCCGAGCTCCTCCTCCAGCAGGCGGCGGAACGCCTCGTAGTGCCGGACCGCCTCGCCGACATTGCCCTCCGCGAGATGCGCCGACACCATGGCCCGGTGGGCGCTCTCCCGCAGCGGCTCGGCCCGTACGGCCGCCCACGCCACCTCCACCGCCAGGGCCGGCCTGCCCTGCCGTATCAGCGCCTCGGCCAGTGCGTCGAGGGCGTGCAGCCGCAGTTGCCGCAGGCGCTCGCGCTCCAGCAGCACCCAGTCCTCGTCCCAGCCCGGCAGCAGGTCCTCGCCGGTCAGGAGTCCCAGCAGGGGCAGCGCGTGGAGTGCGGTGCCGTCGCCCTGTACGACGTCCAGGGCGGCCCGGGTGAGCGCGTGGACGTCCACCCGCAGGGCGCGAGTGACCAGCAGGGCGTCGCCCTGGCAGCCGATCAGGGGCGGCTCGGCTCGCGGCAGCTTCCACAGGGTGGTGCGCAGACTGCCCCTGGCGTGTGCCTCGGTGACCTCGGGCCACAGGGTGCCGGCGAGGACGGAACGGGAGACCCGCCCGCGCAGGCCAATGAAGGCCAGCAGCCGTTGGGCGTTGCGGCACAGTTCGACGCTCTCGGAGCCCAGTTCCAGCCGGAACTGGCCGAGCAGTCGCAGCCGGGGAGGAGCAGACACCACCTTGACCGCCTCACGCACGGTGTTCCGCCACCATTTTCGTCCTCTGTCGCACCCCCCGGCAACTCGGCAGGAAGGTCTCCCCGCCTCCCCGATGACGCCGCGGTGACGCCCTGCTGACGCCTCCTCCGTACCGTCGGACGCACCGATCGCATTCGGAACCAGAGACCGGGAGCGCAGCCATCATGGTCGCTCTGTCCAACGTCCAGTTCGGCAAGCGGAACGAGGACGTACGCACCGTGCAGAAAGCCCTCATCAAACGGGGCCGCAAGATCCCCGACGGAGCCACCGGCCTCTTCGGCGAACAGACCCGGGCCGCCTACCGCGCCGAACAACTCGCCCAGGGCTTCAAAGGCAGCGACGCCGACGGCAAACCCGGCCTCACCTCCCTCACCACCCTCGGCCACTTCGCCCACTTCACCGTCGAACGCGAGCACGCGTCCACCGACGGGGCGGGGGCGCTCGCCCTGGCCCGGGTCACCTTCCGCGATCCGGGCGACGATTCGGGCGAGGCGGCGATGCGCCGCTACGCGCGCAGGGCCTGTGAACTGACGGGCATGGACCCGCAGTTCGGTGTCCAGGCGCTCACCACCATCGCCCGGCGCGAATCCGCCTACAACCACCCGAAGTTCCGGGTGAACACCACGGACGTCAACGCGCACGGCCGTACCGCCGCAGACGGCCACCCGCTCAACTGCTCCCGCGGCGCCACCCAGTGCGTCCCGTCCACGTTCGCCACCTACCACCAGGCGGGCACCGCGGACACGCCCTATGACGTGGTCGCCTGCATGTGCGCGACGGTCAACTACGTACGCCACCGGTACCACGTGAACCGGTCCGGCTCGAACTTCGCCGCCCGCGTCCAGCAGGCCGATCCGCACCGGCCACCCCACTGGTACTAGGAGTCCCCCATGGTCGCTCTGTCCAACGTCCAGTTCGGCAAGCGGAACGAGGACGTACGCACCGTGCAGAAAGCCCTCATCAAACGAGGCCGCAAGATCCCCGACGGAGCCACCGGCCTCTTCGGCGAACAGACCCGGGCCGCCTACCGCGCCGAACAACTCGCCCAGGGCTTCAAAGGCAGCGACGCCGACGGCAAACCCGGCCTCACCTCCCTCACCACCCTCGGCCACTTCGCCCACTTCACCGTCGAACGCGGGGGCGCGTCCCCCTCGACTCGGCCCGCCGGCAAGGGACATGTGGCCTCCCCCGTGCCCGGGCACAAGGTCACCTTCCAGTTCTTCGAGCGCGGCGACTACGCCTGGAAGCCCGACGGCGTCGGCCGGCACACCGGGCAGGACTTCGCCGCCGACTCCGGCGTCCCCGTGGTCGCCGTACGCGGTGGCACCATCGCCTGGTCCAACGGGCAGGGCGGGGCGTACGGCCAGTGGATCGGCCTGTCGGCGGACAACGGTCACATCTACACGTACTGCCATCTCTCGCAGCGCCAGGTGAAGGCGGGCCAGCGGGTCCACGCCGGGCAGCAGCTCGGCAAGGTGGGCACCACCGGCAACTCCACCGGGCCGCACCTGCACTTCGAGATGTCGAAAGGCTCCTCGTGGTCCTACGGCAACGTCGCCAGGCCAAGCTGGTGACCTGAAAGGCCCTGGCAGGCCCCACCGGGGCTGCCAGGGCCTTCACATGGGCAGGGGTCAGGAGTCCTCGAAGAGCAGGTCCTCGGACGGATGGGTCATCCGTACGGTCTGGCCGTTCGAGGTCTCCACGACTCGGTGCAGACCCACGCACCGCTCACCCGTGGACAGGATGGAGAAGCGGTCCCCGACACCGGCCAGGAAGGCCGGGAAGGACGCCAGCGGCATGTCCAGTTTGAGGTAGTCCACCAGCCGACGGAACAGCTTGGGGAGCAGTACGGCCTCGTCCGTCAGCGAGGACAGGCCGGTGATCTTCGCCCCGGTCGTGGTGACATCGCCGGGCCACAGGCCCCGTCCCGCCTCCCGGGCCTCCGTGGCCGCGGTGGTCAGCTCCACCCTCAGACTGGTGAACAGGCTGCGGTAGAACGTCGGGTACACCAACCCCGTTGTCACCATGTGGTGGTTGAGGGTCGTCCTCAGCACGGCGGCGTCGACGTCGATCTCCAGACCACTGTCCCCGGGCGGTGTTCCGCGCCCGGCCAGGGCGATGCACCGGCCGTGGACATCGGAGCCGCGGGTGAGGACGAACCCGGGAACCTGCTCCGGGGTGCTGGCCGTCACGCTCTCGTCCGCGTGCTGGACGTCGGTGAAGCCGAGCCAGCTGAGCAGTTCGTCCCGCGCGGCATGGGCGAACTGCAACGGCTGGTGGACACGGTTGGGGCCGTAATGGGTCTCCAGGGCGTCGATCGCGTCCAGCCGCAGCGAGGCACGCCCCGCCGCGGTGTGTTCGACGGCGCGGCCCAGTCCGCCGCCGACCAGACTCCACTGCGCGGGGTCGTCGGCCGTGAAATGCACCGTGTCCCCGTCCGGTTGGGAGCCCTTGACCTCGTAGAACCCCTTGATGAGCAGCATGGGCATGGCGACACCTCCGCGACGGGTCGGCCCCCCTTCAAATGGTGCGCCTGGATCGGGAGTTCCGCACCTCAGCGGCGGTCGGCGAGCTGCCGACGACAGGTTCTCTGTTCAACCGTTCGGTTGAACGCGTCTTCCAACTCCCGGAGCCCGCCTCCCTCCGCACGGACGACGCGCGGGCGGGGCGGGCGGCGGCACACTGATCACCGCCCGTGGCTCGCGCCGGGCCTTTGACGCCACCCCCCTCTCAGAGAGGTCTTCTCGCATGCCCTCTTCGCCCAGCAGACGACATGTCCTCGCCCTCGGTGCCGCGCTCGGCGTGGCCGCCTCGGCGGTCCCGGCCGCCGCTTCTCCCGGCGCCTCGGGGCGCTCCGGCGGCCGTGAGGAGACCCGGTCGCTCGACGAGCTCTACCGGGCCGCCGTGGCGGACGGCGGAAAGCTCGTCGTCTACGCCGGCGGTGACACGCCCACGCAGCAGGACGGCACCAAGGCCGCCTTCCAGGACCGTTTCCCGGACATCGACCTGACACTGATCGTCGACTACAGCAAGTACCACGACGTCCGCGTCGACAACCAGTTCGCGACCGACACCCTGGTCCCCGACGTCGTGCAGCTGCAGACGCTCCAGGACTTCGACCGCTGGAAGCAGCAGGGCCGGCTGCTGCACTACAAGCCCGCGGGGTTCTCCAAGGTCTACGACAAGTTCAAGGATCCGCAGGGCGCGTGGGTGGCCACCGGCGCGATCGCCTTCAGCTTCCTGTACGGCACGGCAGCCGTCGGGCAGGACGCCCCGCGCACCCCGCAGGAGCTGGTCGACCCGAAGTGGAAGGGCAGGATCGCCTCGTCGTACCCGCACGACGACGACGCCGTTCTCTACCTCTTCAGCCTCTACGCCCGGCAGTACGGCTGGGACTGGGTGGCCCGCCTGGCCGCCCAGGACGTGCGGTTCGCACGCGGCAGCAACTCCCCCGGCGACGCCGTCTTCGCCGGACAGAAGGCGATCGGCATCGGCACGGCGGGCTCGCTGGTCGCCCCTGAGTCGTCGCCCGCGCGGTTCGTCGTCGCCGCCGGGCACCCGTTCATGGGCTGGGGGCAGCGCACGGGCATCCTCAAGCAGGCCAAGAACCCGCTGGCCGCCAAGCTGTTCCTCAACTGGCAGCTGTCGACCGAGCGGCAGAACAACTCCTTCAACGGATGGTCGGTGCGCACCGACGTCACTCCTCCGGTCGGCCTCAAGCCCCTGTGGGAGTACCCCGAGGCGCACGTGGACGGCTTCCCCCGGTTCATGGCCGACCGCGCCGAGGTGGAGCGCTGGAAGCAGACCTTCGCCCTGTACTTCGGCGAGGTCCAGGGCGCCCCCACGCCCGGCAGCCTCGGACTGCACCCGGGCGCCTAGGCCCTGGTGCGGCGGTGCGGTGGTCGCGCGGATTCCGGTCCGGCGCGACCACCGCACCGCTCTTCACATGGGCCATACAGGCCGTGGATAGACTCGGTTCTCCTGTCCTGATGGATCTTCCGTCCAGGGGGTTTGCCGTGTCCGACCCCGGCCCCGCGCACGCGTTCACGCCGTTCCGTCGCAGCGGGTTCGGCCCGAGGCAGCTGCCGCACCTGTTGTTCTTCCTGGTCGTCGGTGCCGCGGCCGTACGCCTGGCGCGGCTCAACGTCCCCCTGTGCTGGGAGGTCGTGACCGTCAGCGCCCTGCTCGCCGTGACGTACGCGGCGGGCCTCGCGCTGGGGGACGGACTGGGCCCGCGGGCCCGGCACGCCTGGGTCGCCCTGCTCCTGCTGCTCTGGGCGATCCTCGTGTTCCTCGCCCCGCCGCCCTTCACCGGCGCCTACGTCTGGTGCGCCGTACCGCTGGCCTGTGTGGCGCTGCGCAGCGTCCCGCCCCGGGCCGCCGGTACGGCGCTGACCCTGATCACCGCCCTGCTCGTCGGTCAACTGACCCGTACCGCGGGCGGGTTCGACCCGGAGATGGTGCTGGTCCCGGTGGCAGCGGTGTGGGGCACGGTGGCGCTGTACCGGACCCAGCAGCGCGACGTCGCGGAGCGCGAGCGTCTCCTGGCGGAACTGCGCGGCACGCGGGACGTCCTGGCCGCCGAGCGGCATCGCAGCGGTGTGCTCGAGGAGCGGGCCCGTATCGCTCGCGACCTGCACGACACGCTCGCGCAGGACCTGTCCGGCAGTCTCATGCTGTTGCAGGCGGCCGAACAGGACTGGGACGAGAGGCCCGACGCGGCCCGCACCCATGTCCGGGCCGTCGCCGAAGGTCTGGACGCGGGCCTCGGCGAGACGCGGCGGATCATCCAGGACCTCGCCTCACCGACCGTCGCCGAAGCCGGACTCGAGGGTTCCCTGCGGCTGCTGTGCGCCCGGGCCCACCAGCCGGGTGACGCCCCCCAGATGCGGTTCGGCGCGGTGGGCGACTCGGCGGTCGAGCTGGACGAACACACCGAGACCGCCTTGTTCCGGGTGGCCCAGAACGTCGTGGCGAACGTCCGCGACCACGCGCACGCGACCCAGGCGACGGTGACGCTCCGGCGCCTCCAGGACCGCGTCGAGCTGGACGTGAGCGACAACGGCGTCGGCTTCGACCCCGCCCGCGGCGGCGGGCCGGTGCGAGCGGGCCGGGGCTTCGGCCTTCTCGCCGCCCGAGCGCGTCTGCGCGAGTTCGGGGGTGACCTGGAGGTCGTCAGCACGCCGGGGCGCGGCACCCGCATCCGGGCCACGGTGCCGACGACGGTACGGCCCCGCCCGCAAGCACCCCTGTCCGCGGCGGCCGCCCGATGACAACCCCGACCCGGCGCGTCCTGATCGCCGACGACCACGCTGTCGTACGCGCGGGGCTGCGCGCCCTGCTGAGCGGCGCTCCCGACCTCGAAGTGATCGCGGAGGCCGGCACCGGCGAGGAGGCCGTGCGGCTCGCCCTGACGCTGACACCCGATGTCGTCCTGATGGACCTGCGCTTCGGCGGCACGGACGACGGCATCGACGGCGTCGAGGCCATCCGCCGGCTGGCCGCCGAGGCTCCGGGCCTGCCGGTGGTGATGCTCACCAGCTATTCGGGACGCGCCGACACCGTACGGGCGCTGGAGGCCGGCGCACGCGGCTATGTCCTCAAGGCCGGTCCGCCGGAGGAGCTCTTCAGCGCCGTGCGCAGCGCCGCCGAGGGCGGATTCGGGCTGGCGGCGGACCTGGTCGGCGCGCTGGTCGGCCAGGTCGTCGCCCCGGCGCCCGAACTGACGGGGCGGGAGAGGGAGGTCGTCCGGTTGATGGCCGACGGCCACAGCAACCGCGCCATCGCGGGCGCCCTGTATCTGAGCGAGGCGACCGTCAAGACACACCTGGTGCGCGTCTACCGCAAGCTCGGCGTGGACAACCGGGCGGCGGCGGTGGCCGAGGCGGTACGCCGGGGCCTGCTCGAACTCACCTGACCCGCCTCCCCGGGCCCGCGTCGGCGTCGGTCACCCGCCGCACGAGATCCGCCCACGTGCGCCGCAGCCGCACCGTGGTGACCCGCTCCTCGTGGCGCAGCTGGTCCAGGGTCTCCAGGTCCACGAAGGAGAGAAGGGCGTGGGCGAGCAGGGCGTGGTCGCCCACGACGTCCGCCTCCCGCAGGAGCGACTGGACGTGGTGCCGGAAGGCCCGGCCGTAGTGGGTGGTGCGGCGGCGTTCGACGGGGATCTGGCGGCCGAGTGCCGGGCCCAGGTCCGTGGCGTCGGCGACGCGGTCGATCAGCGCACAGCCGAACGCCGTCAGCCGGTCCCGCGCCGGCACGCCGGGGCCCAACGGGGGCGGACCCGAGGTGTAGAGGTCGTAGAACTCCCCCTCGACGTCGTCCAGCAGCGCCAGCAGGAGCCCGTTGCGGTCGCCGAACCGGCGGAACAGCGTGCCCTTCCCGACCCCGGCGACCTGTGCGACCTCGTGCATCGTGACGTGCTCGGCGCCCCGCTCGGCCACCAGCCAGGCGGCCGCCTCCAGCAGCCGGGCCCGGTTGCGGACGGCGTCGGCACGCTCCCCCGCGGGATCGCCCGACGGGTCGGTCATCCAGCGCTCCGGAGCATGACCTCGACGCGCCCCCGACCGGTCATCCAGCGGTCCGCGGCACGATCTCGACGTACACGTCACCGTCCTCGATCCGCACCGGATACACGGGGACGGGCCGCGAGGCCGGCGGGTCGAGGGGCTTGCCGGTGCGCAGGTCGAAGCGGGAGCCGTGCAGCCAGCACTCGACCGTGCACCCCTCCACCTCCCCCTCGGAGAGCGAGACGGCGCTGTGCGAGCAGACGTCGTGGATCGCGAACACCTCACCCTCGGTCAGGACCAGGGAGACGGGCACGCCGTCCACCTCGAACCGCCGGGGCACACCCTCCTCCAGTACGTCGAACCTGCACAGGTACGTGTGACCGCTGATGGGCATGGGACTCCTGGGGTGCATCCGGGGCACGCTCGTCCGCCCCACGGCCGGGCGGGTGATCATGCCGGTCCGCCCACGCTAGCGAGCCGGCCGGGCCCGGAAACCCGCCCACGGTCCGATCCGGTCTCGGCACTTGGACCTAGGACGCCGCCCGGAGCAGCGGGTCGCGCGAGTGGCCGCTGATAAAATGGGGCCACGCTTCGACTTCGCCGGGGCCCGTGCCAAGGGGTACGGGCCTCCTATCGTTCCGGGGCGCCAGATCAGGAAGGTTCCCCCATGAACGCGCAGCCGTCGAGTCCTGGACCGACCGTGCCGCCCGGCCTGCCCCCGGCCGCCTCCTTCGACGCGCTCGGGCTGCCCCCTGAGCTGGCGCGGACCATGACCGACCTCGGCGTGACCGAGCCCTTCCCGATCCAGGCGGCCACCCTGCCCAACGCACTGGCCGGCCGCGACGTCCTCGGCCGTGCCCGGACCGGATCCGGCAAGACGCTGGCCTTCGGCCTCGCGCTCCTCGTCCGGACCGCGGGCCTGCGGACGGACGCCAAGCGGCCGCTCGCGCTGGTCCTGGTGCCGACCCGGGAGCTCGCCCAGCAGGTCAGCGACGCGCTGACCCCGTACGCGCAGACCCTTAAGGTGCGGCTGGCGACCGTGGTGGGCGGGCTGTCGATCAACCGGCAGCAGGCGGCGCTGCGGGCCGGGGTCGATGTACTGATCGCGACGCCGGGACGGCTGACCGACCTCGTGGAGCGCCGGGACTGCCATCTCGACCAGGTGCGGATCACGGTGCTGGACGAGGCCGACCAGATGTGCGACCTGGGGTTCCTGCCGCAGGTCACGGAGCTCCTCGACCGGGTGCGCCCCGACGGTCAGCGGCTGCTGTTCTCGGCCACGCTCGACCGCAACGTGGACCAGCTGGTGAGCGGCTATCTGCACGACCCGGTGCTCGCGTCGGTCGACCCCGCGGCGGGCTCGGTCACCACGATGGAACACCATGTGCTGAACATCCACGCCGCCGACAAGTACGCGACGGCGACCGAGATCGCCGCCCGGGACGGCCGGGTCCTGATGTTCCTGGACACCAAGGCCGCCGTGGACCAGTTCACCCGCCATCTGCGGGCCAGTGGCATCCGGGCCGGCGCCCTGCACAGCGGCAAGTCGCAGCCGCAGCGCACCCACACGCTGGGCCAGTTCAAGGACGGTGCGATCACCGTGCTGGTGGCCACCAACGTCGCCGCGCGGGGCATTCACATCGACACGCTCGACCTCGTCGTCAACGTCGATCCGCCGGCCGACGCCAAGGACTATCTGCACCGCGGCGGGCGCACGGCTCGCGCCGGGGAGTCCGGGACCGTGGTCACCCTGGTCACGCCCAACCAGCGACGCGACGTGAACCGGATGATGTCCGAGGCCGGGATCCGGCCGACGGTCACCCAGGTGCGCTCCGGCGAGGCGAAGCTGACCGCCCTCACCGGCGCGAAGCGCCCGCCGACCGGGACGAAGACCTCCACCGGCAACATCCCCTTCCGTGGACTCGGCGACCGTACGGGCCGCCCCGCGAAGGAGTCCCGCAAGGCCGCCGAGGCCCGCAAGGCGGCGGAGGCCCGTGCCGCGGCCCGGGTCCGCAGGGGCCGCTGACCCCGAGCGGTTGTGGCACGCCGTTTTTGCCGGTCCGGCAACGAGTGTGGCGTGACCGGGGCACCAGGGGCGACGGTGGTCCGATGACCGACGACATCACCGCACCGACGCCCGTCCCCGCCACGTCCTCCTCGCCCGCCGACGCGTATGCCGGAGACCCGGCGGTGCGGGCGGAGTGGGACACCCGTTACGCCGACCGACAGCAGTTGTGGAGCGGCGAGCCCAACGGCGCGCTGGTGGCCGAGGTCGCCGGGCTCGCCCCCGGCCGGGTGCTCGACGTGGGCTGCGGCGAGGGCGCCGACGCCGTCTGGCTCGCGCGCGCCGGCTGGGAGGTGACCGCGCTCGACGTCTCGGGCGTGGCGCTGGAGCGGGCGGCCGGGCACGCACGGGACGCCGGCGTCACCGTGCGCTGGACGCACGCCGCGCTGACCGAGGCGGCGCTCCCGCCGGCCTCCTTCGACCTGGTCTCCGCGCAGTACCCCGCCTTGCAGCGCACCCCCGACGCCGCGGCCGAACGGGCGCTGCTCGATGCCGTCGCCCCCGGCGGAGTGCTGCTGCTGGTGCATCACGCGGGCATGGAGAGCCGGTCGGCGGACGACAGCGGCTTCGACCCGGCCGACTACGTCTGGCCCTCGATGGTCGCCGCGCTGCTCGACGAGGACTGGGAGGTCCAGGTGGACGAGGAGCGGCCCCGCGTGGCCCCGGACGGCGGCGCGGGCGCGCACCACACCGACGACGTGGTGCTGCGGGCCCGCCGGCTGCGCTGACGGCCCTGGTCGTCGGCAGCGGCTGTCACTCACCCTCGGGCCTCGCGGAACCGCTCCGCGGCGCTGGTAGCCTCCGCCTCTACGACGACGCGGGGGAGGCGAGCGTGGAAGCGGGGTTTCACGACGGCGCGGCGGCGAGCGTGGGGGCAGAGCCGTCGGGCGCACCCCCGGCAGGGCCGTCGGGTGCACCGCGCCGGGCGCTCAGGGGGACGGCCGCGGGGATCCTCATGGGCGGGTTGACCGCGGTCGTCTCCGTCGCCGCGATCGGCAGGGCCTGGGCCGCGTGCGATATCGGCGGCGGCGCGGCGGCCAACGGCATGACCTTGCTGGTCCTCACGCCGCTCATCTGGATCGCCGCCGCCTTGCCGTGGATCGTCCTTAACAGCACCCTCGGAAGACGGCACAGCGGGGCGGCCTGGGCCGCAGGGCTCCTCTTCGCCCTGTGCCTGACCTGGTTCCTCGTGACGTGGCTCGGTATGCCGGACTCCTACCCCGCCCCGCTGTGCCCGGACAACGTCCCGCCCTGGTGGCCCCGCCTCCTCCCCGTCTGACCGGGGCGGACGAGCCGGATGCCGCTCCGCCGGGTCTCTAACGGGCGCCCTGGACATGGAAGTTGAAGTCGGTGTGGCCGAGCGTGCCCATCAGGCGCAGCCAGATCGGCAGCACCATCTCGGTGCCCCGGGCGGTCTCGATGCCACCGAGGTCGATGACGCTGGACTCGGGCCAGCCGAAGGAGACCAGCAACTCGGTCACCTGCTTCTTGGCGCCGGTGTCCTCACCCGAGACGAAGACGTTGTGCGGGCCGGCGACACGGGCGGGCTCGACCATGACGGGGCAGCTCATGGTGTTGAGCGTCTTGACGACCTTCGCGTCGGGAAAGTCACGCTGGATCTGCTCGCCGAGGCTGTCGGTATTGACCGGGTCGAGCGTGGGCGGCATACCGGCCGAGAAGTCCAGCGGGTTGGCGATGTCGATGATCACCTTGCCCACGAGGTTCGTACGGCCCGCCGCGTCCAGCGCGGCCAGGGCCGCGCCTCCGGCGGTGGTGTTGACGACCGTCTCACCGAAGGCGGCGGCCTCCGCGAAGGGCTTCAGCTGTACGTCCGTGTGGTCGGCGTGCCAGACGGCGAACGGCGGATTGCCCATCCCGTCGGGCTCCGTGCGGGCCAGGGTGGACTGCGGATCACGGGTACCGATCGCCACCTCGTGGCCCAGCGAGGCCAGCTTGGTGGCGATCGTCCGGCCGACGATGCCGGTACCGAGAACTGCGTAACGCATGAGGATCATGGTCCTTCCCGGACGGGGCGACGGCATGCGCCCGGCTCGGGAACGAACCTAGACCGACTCGTACCGTATTGCTATGCGGCCAGCGTCTTGTCCTTCGTCGCGCTCGCGGCCTCGGCGCCGTACCTCCGCAGCAGCGCGTCCGCCACGGTCAGGGCGTCCGCCGCGGTACGGGCGCCGGTCAGTACGCACAGCGTGTACGTGGCGTCCTCGAGAGCGCGACCGCTGCGACCCGTGGCCAGCCTGTCGTGATCGATACGCGCCTCGGCGAACCGTGCCAGCGCGGCACGCAGCTCTCTCTCCGCCGGAAGAATCATGACGAGTCCCCTCTCACACCGCCGCTCGGCACCCGGCGGCGCCGGGCAGAAACCCAAGTGCCCAGCCTCCGAAGATCTACGCATCGGGCCTGCGTGGACCGGGGAACGTTCCGGCCGAAGCGCGACGGTCGCGGAGCGGAGGTCTATGCCGGGACGAGGACGGTCAGCCACTGCGCCTCGCGCGGCCGGTAGCCGTAACGGTTCATCAGGCCGGAGACGATCGCCGGGACATGGCCGGCTCCGTAGACGACGGCCACCCGGATCGGCTCGTCGGCGCGCTCCGTGTGGATCTCGCCGAGCGCGGCGAGCAGGCGTTCGTCGCGCCGGCCGGTCATGGCGTGTTCCACGGGGTCGTCGGCGAGCATCTCCGCCCGCAGGGTCTGCGGCAGATCGTCGACGGCCATGTCCTCGTCGAGGAAGGCCCGGGGGCCGCGCAGCGCGAACACGAGGCCCAGCACGGGAGCCGCGACCAGGAGGAGCACGTACATCCAGCGCGGCAGTGTCCTGAGGTCCGCCATCGCCTCGGCCGCGGTCACGTCCGGGTTGATCACCGGTACGGACTCCGGCAGGAGCACGTCGTCGCGCTGCTCCTGGAGGCCGTTGCGCCGGCGCCGTGGGGCGAACCGGTAGGCGAGGGTGAGGGCGCTCACGCCCGCCGAGCGGCCCCTGATGCCTTCAAGGACGATGAGGTCGCAGTCGCGGAGTCGGGTGCGGACCTGCGAGTAGAAGGTCGGCGAGGCGACATGCAGCATCGGGAAGATCACGAATTCGAGCGGGGTGCCCTTTCGCCGCATGGTGATCACGGCGGATCGGACGGCATACCCGGTCACCTCGATGATCTGCATGATTCCCCCGCGCGCCGCAGCCGTTGCCCGTGCACCCGTACCCGGACACGAGTGCGACCCGCAGCGCGGTTCCCGGCCCGGCGACCGGGGGCGTCTCCCAGGCCGCCCGGCGGCCAGGGGTGTCTCAGAGGCCGTCCGCGAGGCGTTGCCGGTCCTTCTCGTCCCACGTCCTGGTGTCGCGGGGCCGGGTGTACGGCTCGGCGTCCGGCGGGAGGCCTCCCTCCACGGCCCGCTGCCGTGCCGTCTCCGCGTCGAACTCCAGGCCCAGCAGGATCGCGAGGTTGCTGATCCACAGCCAGATCAGGAAGACGATGACGCCGGCCATGGTGCCGTACGTCTTGTTGTACGAGGCGAAGCCGGCGACGTAGAGGGCGAAGCCGGCGGAGGCGACCAGCCAGATGAGCAGGGCCAGGACGCTGCCCGGCGTGATCCAGCGGAACCCCATCACCCGGGCGTTGGGCGTGGCCCAGTACAGGATCGCGATCATGATCGTGACGAGGAGGACGAGGACGGGCCACTTGGCGATCGCCCACACCGTCAGCGCGGTGTCTCCCAGCCCGAGGGCGGTCCCGGCCTGGCGGGCCAGGGCGCCGGTGAAGACCACCATCAGCGCGCTCGCCACCGCCAGCACCATCAGGACGACGGTCACCCCGAGCCGTACCGGAAGCACCTTCCACACCGGGCGCCCCTCCGGCATGTCGTAGACGGCGTTGGCGGCGCGGATGAACCCGGCCACGTAGCCGGACGCCGACCACACCGCCAGCGCCAGGCCGACGATCGCCATGACCGAACCGGTACCCGACTGGTCCTGCAACTGCTGGACGGCCCGGGTGATGATGTCGCGGGCCGAGCCGGGGGTGAGCTGCCTGAGGTTGTCCAGGACGGTGTCGGTGGCCGACCTGCCCGCGATGCCCAGCAGCGACACGAGCACCAGCAGGGCCGGGAACAGCGACAGCACGCCGTAGTACGTCAGGGCGGCGGCGCGATCGGCGAGTTCGTCGTTCTTGAACTCACTCAGGCTGCCTTTGAGTACGGCCCGCCACGCCCTCGCGGGCAGCTTGGCAGGCGAGTCCGGCGCCCGCCGCTCCACCTCGGGGGACGGCCCGGTGTCGGGGACGGTGACGCCCCGGTCCGCCTCGTCGCCGGGAGCGTCCCGCACCGACCGGGAGTGCCGCTCACCGTTCCCCTGCCCGACGTTCTGCCGCTCGCTCATGGCCGCCGGGTAACCATCCAGGTCTAGCTCATGTACGCACGGCCACGGCCACCACCGCCCGACCTGTGGCCATGGATGCTCTCCGCCCTGGCTATCCTCTGTCGATGTCCAATCAGTCAGTGACCGCGGGAGTCGCTCTCGCCGGTGTGATGGCGCACTGCGGCGGAAGCCCGGTCGATGCCGTGAAGATGCTGGTGGGGGCCGTCGCCTCGGCCCCCGCGGCGGCGGAGCCCTATGAGGTGCTCGCCGAGTTGTGGCGAGAGCGGCGTTCGGAGCTCACGGCGGGGCTCGCGGGCGACGGCTCCGTGAGCACGCTGCCGGCACAGGCCTACTTCTTCTTTCTCGACGGCGCGATGGACGACGCGGTGATGACCCTCGGCTCGGTCACCGGGGTGCGGCCCGACGTGGCCTGGGGCTTCGCACCCTGGTTCGGCGACACACGCCTGCTCGGTGGCGTGAGTGCCGGGGCCCTGGCCGAGGCCTGTCTGCGGACCTTGGACTACGGCCACGACCTGGACTCCGACGAGATGCGTGCCCGGTTCGCGCCCTGGTTCCGGGCCATCGACGTCGTGTCCGCGCGCAGTCCCCTGCCGGAGTCGCTGGCCTCCATGGCCCGGCTGCCGCGAGCCTGCGGCCGCCCCGATCTGTCGTTCGCCCTGTGCGACCGCGCCGACACCGCCGGCCCCTCGATGTGGACCGAGGTCGCACGAGCGGGCACCTGGCGTGCGACGGGCGACCTGGACCGGACCGCGACGGCCTTCGAACGTGCCCTGGCCCTGGAACCCGACAACTGGTCGCTCTACTTGGACCTCGCCGACGTCCGCGCCGAACAGGGCGACTTCGCCGCGGCCGTGCACCGCACCGAGCAGGGCCTGACAGTCGCCCCCGACGAGATCACCCTCCGCGCCGCACACGCCGCCTACCGCACCCGCCTGTCCGGCTCGGCGGAGGATCTACGGGCCCTGATCCACATGGCGCCGGAACTCACCGCCACCGGCTACCGCAACCTGTTGCTCGACTACGCGTGCGCGGGCGAGGACCTGCCCCACCACCTGGTGGCCGAAGCCCGCCGGGCGCGCGAGAGCTGAACACGAGGGCCTCCTCGGCGGCCACGGTCACGACGAACCGCTCGGCGCACACGCCGCTCTGGCCGTCAACGCCAACCCCTCGACGGACCAGGCGAATTCGACGGACCGGCCGACCGGCTGGCGCCTCTCCCGCGCAGCCGGTTAGCGTCACCGGCATGCGTAGAAACCCGCCGTCGATCCGGTCCGAGCACGCCCTCAACGCCGCCCTGGTCGCCCACCTCAGAGCCGAGAGCGCGCCGCCGACCGGACCGGAGGACTACGCGCTCGGGGAATGGCAACTGCACACCCACCCCGACCTGATGAGCCGCCTCCGCGAACTGTCCCTGGACGAACCGCTCCGCGCCGCCTACGGCGTGCCCGTCGTGGCCCCGGACGGAGTCGTCGCCGCCGTCGCCCTGGGCATGGATGTCCTGCTGCTGCGGCTTCCCGTCCCGCCGGTCGGGCTCAAGGCGCAGAAGCCCGTCGCCTCCCTCGCCGACCACGGATGGCATGCCGTCGACGCCTGGCAGAGTGATCTGCGCACGCTCGAGGGAGATCATCGGCTCATGACCGCCATCCAGGACGCGGTCACCCACACCCGCTCGCTCGTCGCGTAGCCGGAGCCCTTGTCATGCGGGGATGAATTTCCGTTCCGCAGGACTCAACTCCCCCACAGCTCACACCAATTCGCTCAGACATTCGTCGCCGCGCTGCCATATTCGACAACCACTTCGGAGGTGGTTGTGACCAAAGAGGCGGAGCGGATCACCGACCTGGCCCGACGCCGCGAGCGGGCGCTGGCGGTGGAAGGGGCGCGCAGGCGTGGGGAGTTCGGGGCGCGGGAGCGGATCGAGCGGCTGGTGGACAAGGGGTCCTTCACCGAGACCGGGCTGTTCGTGCGGGCCCGGGCGGGCGGGGACGACGACCGGCGCCCTTACGGCGACGGGGTGGTCACCGGGTTCGGGACCGTCGACGGGCGCCGGGTGTGCGTGTTCGCCCAGGACTCCGCCGTGTTCGGCGGCAGCATGGGTGAGGCGTTCGGCGAGAAGACCGTCGCCCTGATGGAGCTCGCTCTGCGGACGGGTTGCCCGGTCGTCGGGCTCAATGACGGGGGCGGTGCCCGTATCCAGGAAGGCGTCGCCTCCCTCGCCCTCTACGCCGAGCTGGTGCGCCGCAACGTCCAGGCGTCCGGGGTGATTCCACAGATCTCGGTCGTGCTCGGCCCGTGCGCGGGCGGCGCCGCCTACTCGCCCGCGATCACCGACTTCACGGTCATGGTGGACGGCGCCTCGCACATGTTCGTCACCGGCCCCGACGTCATCGAGTCCGTCACCGGAGAGCGGGCCACCGCCGAGGAACTGGGCGGCGCCCGCACCAGCAACGCCGTGAACGGCAACGCGCACTTCCTCGCCGCCGACGAGGAGGACGCCCTGGACGTCGTACGCGCTCTGCTCGCGTATCTTCCGGCCAACAACCTGGAGCCCCCACCGGCCTACGCGCCCGGCGACGCCCCCTCCGGGGAGCTGCTCGACTCCGTCGTGCCGGATCGCCTCGGACAGGCGTACGACATGCGGACGATCCTGCGGGCGGTGGTCGACGACGGTGAACTGCTGGACGTGCAGGAGCTGTTCGCGCCGAACATCGTCTGCGCTCTGGCGCGTGTCGAGGGCCGGTCGGTCGGTGTCGTCGCCAATCAGCCGCTGCACGCCGCCGGGGTCCTCGACATCGACGCCTCCGAGAAGGCGGCGCGGTTCGTACGGTTCTGCGACGCGTTCGGCATTCCGCTGCTCACGTTCGCCGACGTCCCCGGCTATCTGTCCGGCGTACGGCAGGAGCGCGGCGGCATCATCAGGCGCGGTGCCAAGCTGCTGTACGCCTATGCCGAGGCCACCGTCCCCAAGGTCACGGTCGTGGTGCGCAAGGCGTACGGGGGCGGGTACGCGGTGATGGGGTCCAAGCACCTCGGCGCCGACATCAACCTCGCCTGGCCCAGCGCCCGGATCGCCGTCATGGGCGCCGAGGGGGCGGTGGGCCTCCTGCACCGGCGCGAGCTGGCCGCCGCCGACGATCCCGAGGCGCTGCGGGCCCGGCTGGTCGCCGCGTACGAGCGCACCCACGGCACGCCGTACCTCGCCGCCGAACGCGGGTACGTCGACGCCGTCATCGCCCCGCGCGACACCCGCGACCACATCTGCCGCGCCCTCACCGCCCTGCGCGGCAAACGCGCGCCGCTGCCGCAGCGCAGGCACGGCAACATCCCGCTCTGAGCCGTCCAGTCAGGAGCCACTTCCGCCCCGCGACTTCAGGAGCCACGTCCCATGGACAGCCGCCACCCCCCGCTCTCCCCCGCGTGCCCGACCCTGCCCGAGTACCTGCGGCACTGGGCCGCGACCACCCCCGACCGGCGGGCGCTCACCTTCGTCGAGTACCCGGCGCCGCACTCCCGCGGGGTCCACAGGACCCTGACCTGGCGCCGCCTCGACCTGCGGGTGCGTGCGCTGGCCGCCCGCCTCGCCGAACAGGCCGAACCGGGGGCGCGCATCGCGCTGTTGTGTCCGCAGGGCATCGAGTACGTCACCGGGTTCCTCGCAGCGCTCACGGCCGGGCTGATCGCCGTACCGCTGTACCCGCCCGGCCTGCCCGGTCACGCGGACCGGCTCGCGGGAGTGCTGGCCGACGCCAGTCCCTCGGCCGTCGTGACCACGAGTGGGGTACGGCGGGAGGTGGAGGAGCTCTGTGCGCGGACCGCGGAGAACCCGACGCGGATCGTCTGCGTCGACGAGGTGCCGGACGACGCCGCGGACGGCGACCGGCAGCCGGCCGCACCGGACGCCGAGGCGATCGCCTATCTCCAGTACACCTCCGGTTCCACGCGTGCTCCGGCCGGGGTGGAGATCACCCATGGCAACGTCGTCGCCAACGCCCGGCAGGCGCTCAGCGCCTACGGTGCCGACGCCCGTCCGGTGACCTGTGTGGGCTGGCTGCCGCTCTACCACGACATGGGGCTGGTGCTGAGCGTCGCCGCACCCGTGGTGCGCGGTGCGCTGTCGGTGCTGATGGACCCGGCCGCCTTCCTCAACGAACCCGCACGGTGGCTGCGGCTGCTCGGCACGCATCCGCGGGTCCTGAGCGCGGCGCCCAACTTCGCGTACGACTACTGCGTCGGCGCCGTCACCGACGCGCAGAAGGCCGACCTGCGTCTCGACGGGGTCGCCGCGCTGATCAACGGAAGCGAGCCGGTCCGCCCGGGCACGGCCGACCGCTTCCACGCCGCCTTCGCCGACCGGGGTCTGCCGGCCACGGCGCACTGTCCCTCGTACGGGCTGGCCGAGGCCACCGTCTTCGTCAGCGCCGCCCGGCCGGGTGAGCCGCTCGGCCGGTTCGCGCTTGACCGGGACGCCCTCGCCGCCGGTAAGGCCCTGCCCGCGCGGCCCGACGACCCCAGGGCCGTCCTGCTGGCCGGCTGCGGTACCCCGGCGGGGCAGCGGGTGCGCATCGCCGACCCGGCCGGCCGTGCCGTACCGGCCGAGGGTGAGGTCGGGGAGATCTGGGTGCAGGGGCCCAACGTCGGGCGCGGCTACTGGGGTCGGCGCGAGGAGAGCGAGCGGGTCTTCGGGGCGGAGTTCGACGGCGGCCCGGACGCGCCGGGCGGGCGGTGGCTGCGCACCGGGGACCTGGGCGCGGTGCTGGACGGGCAGTTGATCGTCACCGGGCGGCTCAAGGACCTCGTCATCGTCGACGGGCGCAATCACTATCCGCAGGACCTGGAGGCCACGGCGCAGGACGCGCATCCGGCGGTGCGGCGCGACCGGCTCGCCGTGTTCGCCGTGCCGGCGGCCGTGGGTTCGGTGGGTGGCACCGGCGAGCGGGTGGTCCTGGTCGCCGAGCACATACGGACCGTGTCCCTGGGCGAGTTGGACGTGCCGGGCGTGGTGCGGGCCGTACGTGGGGCCGTGTCCGCGCGGCACGGGCTGCGGCTCGCGGACATCCTGCTCGTAGCGCCGGGTGCCGTCGCCCGTACGTCCAGCGGCAAGGTGTCGCGGGCGCTGACGCGGGCCCGGTATCTGGAAGGGGCCTACGGGAGGGCGGCCGAACCAGCGGCCGGCCCAGCGCCCGACCCGGCAGTCGATCCCGCGTCGAGGGCCGCCGGATGAGGGGCCTCGACGCGGCGGCGCTGCGGCGGCTGATCGCCGAGCGGGTGGCGTCCTGGCTCGGTACGGCCGTGGCGGACGTTCCGATGGACCGGCAGCTCGCGGAGCTCGGCATGTCGTCGCGGGACGCGATCGCCCTGACCGCGGAGCTGTCCCGCGTCACGGGCTGCGAACTGCCGCCGACCCTGCTGTGGGAGGCGCCGACCGTGCAGGCGCTGGTGGCCCGGTTGTGCGGTACGGCTCCGGGACCCGCGCCGCTGGTCATGGCGCCCGGTGCGCCGGGCGAGCCCGTCGCGGTCGTCGGCGTCGGCTGCCGGTTGCCGGGCGGGGTGCACGGGCCGGGTGACTACTGGCGGCTGCTGTGCGAGGGCGGGGACGCGATCCGGCGCGTGCCCGAGGACCGCTGGCGGGACTTCACCGCCTTCCCGCCCGCCGACGCGCATCCCTACGGCGGTTATCTCGACGACATCGCCGGGTTCGACGCGGACTTCTTCCGCATCACTCCGCGTGAGGCGGCGGTGATGGACCCCCAGCAGCGGATCCTGCTGGAGGTCGTCCACGAGGCCCTCGATCACGCCGCCCTCCCGGCCGCGTCCCTGGCGGGCACGGCCACGGGTGTCTTCGTCGGGGTGTCCGCGCCGGAGTACGGGCAGTTGACCGGCGCGGACCCGGGCTCGGTGGATCCGTGGGCGCCGGCCGGCGCCGCGCTGAGCGTGACGGCGGGCCGGCTGGCGTACGTCCTGGACACACGGGGGCCGTGTCTGGCGGTGGACACCGCCTGTTCCTCCTCGCTGGTCGCGGTGCACCACGCCTGCGTCAGTCTGCGGGCGGGCGAGAGCGACACGGCGATCGCCGCGGGCGTCAATCTGCTGCTGTCGCCGGCCGTCACGGTCGCCTTCCGGCGGGCGGGCGCCCTCGCACCCGACGGGCGGTGCAAACCGTTCTCCGCGGTGGCCGACGGCATCGGGCGCGGCGAGGGCTGCGCTGCCGTGGTGCTGAAGAGGCTGTCGCACGCCGAGCGGGACGGCGACCGGGTGCTGACGGTGATCCGTACGACGGCTGTCAACTCCGACGGCCGGTCGAACGGCCTCATGGCCCCCAACCCGGCAGCCCAGCGGGCCCTGTTGGAGACCGCTTACGCCCGCGCCGGGCTCGCCCCGGCGCACGTGGACCACGTCGAGGCGCACGGCACCGGCACCCCGCTCGGCGATCCGATCGAGGCGGGCGCGCTCGACGCGGTCCTCGGGTCCGGCCGCGACCCCGACCAGCCGCTGCTGCTGGGCTCGGTCAAGGGCAATCTGGGCCATCTGGAGGCCGCGGCGGGGGTCGCCGGTCTGGTGAAGACCGTGCTCGCCCTGCACCACGACCTCATCCCGCCCTCCCTGCACGGCGAGGGCGGAGACGCCCTGCACGACACCCGGCTGCGTCTGGTGAGCGAGCCCGAGCCATGGCCCCGCTACGGCGGCACGGCCACCGCCGGCGTCTCAGGATTCGGGTTCGGCGGCACCAACGCCCATGTGGTGCTTGAGGAATGGCGCCCTCTCAGCCCGCCCCCTCCCCCGGACGACGACCAGCCCGCCGCCCGTCTGCATCTCCTCTCCGACGCCGATCCCGAGCGCGTCCGCGACACCGCGGGCCGGCTCGCCGCGTGGCTGCGGACACCGGCGGGGCGCGCGGCACACCCCGCCGACGTGGCGCGCACCCTCGCGGGCCGCACCGGCCGCGGTCCGGTCCGTGCGGCGGTCGTGGCCCGCGACCGCGACGAACTCGCCGTCGCCCTGGACGAGTTGGCGGAAGGCCGCCCGCACGAGCGGGTCATGACCGGCGACCGGGACCTGGTGGGGCCCGGCACGGTCTGGGTCTTCTCCGGTTACGGCACCCAGTGGTCCGGGATGGGGCGCCGACTGCTCGCCGAGGAACCCGCGTTCGCCGCCGCCGTCGAGAAGCTCGACCCACAGCTCGCCGCGGAGTGCGGCGGCCTGTCCCTGTACGACCACCTCGCGTCCGGCACCGGTCTCGACCGACTGGAGACGGCCCAACCCCTGCTGTTCGGCGTGCAGTTGGCGCTCGCCGAGCTGTGGCGGTCGTACGGTGTCGAACCCGCGGCCGTGATCGGCCACTCCATGGGCGAGGTGGCGGCCGGTGTGTGCGCCGGGGCCCTGGACGTGAGCGACGGGGCCCGGGTCATCGCGGTACGCGCTCGGCTGCTGAGCGGGCTGCGGGGTGGCGCGATGGCCGTCGTGGACCTCGACGACTCCGAACTCGGTCGGCTGGAGCGGGACTTCCCGGGCGTGGAGGTCGCCGTCCACTCCTCGCCGCGGCAGAAGGTCGTGACGGGGGCGGAGGTGGCGGTGGAGCGGCTGGTGGACCGGCTGCGCCAGGAGGGCCGGGCCGCACGGTCGATGCGGGTCGTGGGCGCCGGGCACTCCCCGCAGGTCGACCCGCTGCTGCCGGGGCTGACCGAGGCGCTGGCCGGGGTGCGGGGGCGCCGGGCGCGTGTCCCGGTGTACTCCACCGTCCTCGACGACCCGCGCGGCGTCAGCGCGTTCGACGCCGCTCACTGGGCCGCGAACCTCCGCCGCCCGGTGCGTTTGGACCGGGCCCTCGAAGCGGCGGCGGCCGACGGGCACACCGCGTTCGTCGAGATCTCGCCGCATCCGGTGCTCACGGCCGCTGTCACCGACACCGTGCCCGGTGCGCTCACGCTGGCCACGCTGCGCCGCGACGCGGACGGATCGGCCGCGTTCGCCGGGCAGTTGGGCGCCCTGTACGCGGCGGGCGGGCGGCTGCCGCTGCCGGCCGGCCGGGTCATCGACCTGCCGGGGCCGCGCTGGCGGCACGCACGGCACTGGTGGACGGACGGGAAGGCGGGGGCGGTACCTGGACGGCTCGACGCGGTCGAACGCGACGCCGCCTTGCAGGCGACGCGGCACTCCCCCGTCGTGACCCGTCTGATCCACCACATCGCCGCCGTGTCCGGCCACTCCCCCACCCGTATCGCCCCCACCAGCGCCGTCACGGACCTCGGTCTGGACTCCCTCATGGCGGTCCGTGTCCGTACGGCCGTCGAGCGTGAGTTCGGCGTCGAGCTGTCCCTGCGCGACCTCCTCGGTGCCGCCACGGTCGCCGAGGCGGCCGCCCGCGTCGAACATGCGCTCCCCCGGTCGGCCGGTGGCGCGACCCCGCGTCCCTTGCGCGCCACCGGCTCCCGGCCGCACCTGTTCCTCGTGCACGCGGCGGGCGGTCCGACCACCGTGTACAAGGCGCTCGCCGAAGCCCTCGACGCCGAGCAGCCGGTCTTCGGCCTCGACCGGATCGACGAGGCCCGTACGGTGACGGAGAAGGCACGCCGGTACGCCGAGGCGATCGACGCCGCCTGCCCGAACGGCCCGCTGCTGCTGGGGGGTTGGTCCTTCGGCGGCTTCGTCGCCCAGGAGACCGCCCGGCAACTGGCCGCCGCCGGACGGGACATACCGCTCGTGGTGCTCATCGACTCCGTACGCCCCCTCCCCCGCCCCGGGGTGACGCCGGGCGACCGGATCCGCGCCCACTTCGAGGGGTTCGCGCGGCATGTCGCCGAAACCTACGGGGTGCGCCTGGAGTTGCCGTACGACGACCTGGCCGCCATGGACGACGACGGGGACCGTATCGACACCGTGCTCCGGGCCGTACGGGAGGCCGTCGACGTGCCGCCCGCCGCGTTGGCGCACCAGCGGGCCTCCTATCTGGACCTCAGGATCGGTGAGGCGCACCGGCCCGACCGGTACGACGGGCCGGTGCTGCTCTACCGGGCCACCGAACCGGCGCCGCACACGGTGCGCGACCCCGCCTACGAACGCGACGACGAGACGCTGGGCTGGGACGAGGTGTGCCCGGAGCTGGCGGTCGTCCAGGTGAAGGGCCATCACCTGGCCCTGCTCGACCCGCCGTGCGTCGACGAGATCGCCACCCATCTGGACCGGGCGCTCGCCGAGCGCGCCCCCGCTCGCTGAACCGGAAACCCGAGGAGCCGCCATGCCCGACCACATCACCAGAGTGTCCCGGCGCACCGTCGCGAAGGCGGCGACCGCCGCCGGTCTGGCCGTTCTGTTCGGCACCGCGACCGGCACCGGCCGCGCCCGGGCGGCGACCCAGGTGGGGCCGCGTACGTTCGACGTGTCCGTGCCCTCCGCCGCCCTGCGGCGCAGCGCGCCGGTGCGGCTGATCCTGCCGTCGGGTTTCGACACGCAGCCGACCCGGACGTATCCGGTCCTGTATCTCCTGCACGGCGCCCACGACGACTACACGTCCTGGACGCGGGAGACGGACATCGAGGCGTTCACCGAGGGCCGCGAGCTGATCGTGGCGATGCCGGACGCGGGGCCGACCGGCATTCCCAGCGTGTGGCGCGACGGCTCCGACTACGAGGCCTTCCAGGTGACGGAGGTCCCCGCGCTGCTCGCCCGGGACTACCGGGCCTCCGGTGTGCGGGCCGTGGCCGGTGTCTCGACCGGCGGGTACGGGGCGATGGCGCACGCCGCCCGGCATCCCGGCGCGTTCGCCGCCGCGGCCTCCTACAGCGGTGTCCTGGACACCACCGCGCCCGGGGTGCCCGCCATCGTGGACGCGATCGTGGCCCGGGAGAACCTCCCGGCCGCCTCCCTGTGGGGCAACCCGATCCTCAACCTGCTCATCTGGCGGGACTTCAATCCCCGGGCCCGCGCGGACGGCCTGCGCGGCACCTCCCTGTACGTCTCCCAGGGCAGCGGTCTGCTCGGGGGCGGCGGCGATCCACTGCCGGGTGTGCTGGAGAGCGCGCTGTGGCCGTCCGCGCACACCTTCGCCGACGCGCTGGCGCGGCTCGCCATCCCGGTCGACAGCCACTTCTACTCGGGCGGAGGGCACAGCTGGGCCTACTGGAAAGGGGAGTTCACCGCGTCGTGGCCGATGCTCGCCCGTGCCCTGGGCGTGCCGGAGTGATGTCGGTGCCATGGGGGCACGGAACGGAACGGAGGGGACGCCCGTCCAACCCAGGACGTCCCCCTCGCCCCACGGGCAACACCGCGCGGGCCGGCCGACTCCGGGCGAAAGGAGTGTCCGCGATGGCGTTCCCCACCCCGCGCGACCCGACGAACGGTTCCGAGGCCACCCAGGTGCCGGCCGGGCTGGCCGAGCTGCTGCGCGCCCAACTCGCCGCCGTCGCCGACCAGGTGGAGGAGGAGGTGCGCCGCCAGGTGCCCGAGTACGCCCAGCCGCCCGACGGGCCGTACGGCAGAAACCTGCGGGCCGGGGTGGTGCAGGCGCTCACCCTGTTCGTGGACCACATCGCCGACCCGCGCGACGACGGGGAGTCGATCGCCGCGACGTACTACGCCCTGGGACGTGGCGTGGCCCGGGAGGGCCGCAGCCTGGACGTGCTGCAGTCCGCCCTGCGTGTGGGCGGCATGCACGCCTGGCGCTGCATGGGCCGCACCGCGGAGACCCTCGGGCTGGACTCGACCGTCGTGGCCGCGCTGGGCGAACTGGCGTTCCAGACGGTGCACGAGGTCGCCGAGGCCGCCGCGGCGGGCTACTCGGAAGGCCAGCTGCGCAGCACGGACGAGTTGGAGCGGCGCCGCCGACGACTGCTCGAACTGCTGCTGGGTACGGGCCCGGTGGCCCCGGAGGCGGTGCGGAAGCTGGCGCACGGCGCGCGGTGGACGGTGCCCCGGCACGTCGCCGTCGTGGTGCTCGCCGGCGCCCCCGACCAGCGCGAGGAGGACCGGCCGCTGGCCTCGTCGGGGGCACTGGTGGACATGGAGTCCCGGCCGCCGCGCATGCTGGTGCCCGATCCCGACGGCTCCGGCCGGTGGGCGGGCCGCAGCTTCACCCTCGCGTTACGCGGGCGTCCGGCGGCCATCGGTCCGACGGTGCCGCTCGGCGAGGCGGCGCAGTCGCTGCGGTGGGCCACCCGGGCGCTCGGGCTGATGGGGCGGGGCATCCTCCCGCGGCAGGACGTGGTGCGCTGCGCCGACCATCTGTCGACGCTGCTGCTGCACGCCGACGAGCCGCTGCTCGGCCGGTTGGGGGCCCGCGCCCTCGCCCCGCTGGAGACGGTGTCGACGGGGCAGCGCGCACGGCTCAGCGAGACGCTGCTGGCCTGGCTGCTCAGCGGCAGCAACGTCCCGGACGTCGCCGCCCGGCTGCACGTCCATCCGCAGACGGTCCGCTACCGCCTGCGCCAGCTGGAGAAGCTGTTCGGCGACGCCCTGCACGATCCGGACGCCCGCCTGGAGATGATCCTGGCGCTGCGCGCGGAATCCGCGCACCCGCGACCGGACTGAATTCCAGCACTCATCCCGCAATAAAAAATCGCACCGCTTCCATAATCGCGTCCATAACACCCTTTCAGGCATCACGAATACGTTGAGGAAGTCCCCTTTCGCAGGCGCATCCCGCGCCCCCATCGCGGAGGAATTCCATGCGTATCCGTGTATGCCTGGCCGCGCTCTCGCTGCTCGGCGGAGCCGGCGTCGCCACCCTCACCGCACCCGCGGCATCAGCCGCGGCCTGCACGGACATCGACGTCGTCGCGGCCCGCGGCACGTTCGAGCCGGGCACGCTCGGCTTCATCGTCGGCGACCCCGTGTATTCCGCGCTCCAGAAGAAAATCACCGGAAAGACCCTCTCCAGCTACAAGGTGAACTACCCGGCGGACCTCTCCCTGACGTCGGCGGCGCAGGGCAACGCGGATCTGGTGAATCACGTCAGGCAACAGGCCACCGCCTGTCCGAACCAGCGTTTCGTCCTCGTCGGCTATTCGCAGGGCGCGAACGTCGTCGACAACTCCATCGGCATCAGCAGTGAGGGCGCGGTGGTCGGCAGTCCCATCGTCGCCACGCTGCCGACCGCGGTCGAGCCGAAGGTCGCCGCCGTGCTGCTGTTCGGCAACCCGATCCGGGCCCTCGGCAAGAGCGTCACCGGCGCCTACCAGAGCCGCACGATCGACTTCTGCGCCACGGGCGACCCTGTCTGCGAGAGCGGCGGCAGCGACGTCGGGGCACATCTGGGCTACACGGCGAACGCCGACACGGCGGCTACGTTCGCCGCGGGCAGGGTCTGAGCCTGACGGAACGGAAAGAGGCCCGGGAGGAGTTGCTCCTCCCGGGCCTCGCGTATGTTTCCCCGACGGTCAGTCGAGGGTCTCGGCGAACCGTGCGAGGCCGCTGGAGACGACCTCGGGGAGGCCGTCGTTCTGTACGGGGGCGGCGGTGAGTACGTCGAGGTGCTGGTAGCCGGGGGCGATGAGCGGGTGCAGGTCGTCCGGAACGCGACCCGCCAGCAGTCCGTCGCCCGCGAGGACGGTGAGGGTGGGGTGGGCGGTGATCCCTTCGGGATGCGCGAGGAGCTTCTTCACCTGCGGGGAGCCGGCGAGTTCGAGGTCGGTGACGAGCTTGGTCGGGAAGTACTGCTCGGTGAAGTCGAGCGGCTGCTCGGCCAGGCTGCGGGCCAGTTCCCGGAGGTCGGTGACCTCCTTGCCGGCGGCGGTGAACGGCGTGCCGTCGGCCGACCGGTACCCGGGGTCGTCGGCGGCGCCGACACGGTCGTAATTCCGCCATGTGTACAGCGGCCCGTGCGCACGGTCCGGGATCGCCTTGTAGTCGATGCCGAACAGCCCGGGCTGTTGTGAACTCCCGTTGGCGACGGGGAAGTTCTTGTCGGCGACCGGTCCGCCGTCGAAGAAGCCGACACTGCTCTGGAGGAACGCGAGGGGCACGGAGTTGTCGTCGAGCAGGGCGCCGAGCACGGCATCGTTGGTGAGCCGGAAGTCCTTCACGCCGGGTGAGCCGGTGACGAAGGTGGGGGTGTCCCTGGAGAACAGGAAGCGGTTGGTGGCCTCGATGTTGAGGTTGGCGGGAAGGTAGCGGGGCAGGTCCGCCTCGGCTCCGGGGGCTTCGAGGGCGCCGAGGCCCGCGATGGCGAGGAGGGTCATGGTCTCGGGGTTGAGCAGCACCGGGGCGGACAGGGCGCGCGGCAGCACGCCGCTGTCGAGGCCGGCCTGCACGACACCGTAACCGAGGCCCACGTCGGGGAGGTTGGTGTCGTCGGGGATGCTGCCGCTGAGGTCGGCCAGCGAGGTGGAGACGGTGGTGTCGAGGGCGAAGTAGCCCGCGCACTGGCGGTGTCCGGCGTCGGCCGTGGTGGCCGGGTTCCCGTCGAAGTCGGCGGTGGCGAAGTAGCCGGTGACGACGCCGCCGAGCGAGTGCCCGCCGCACAGCACCTTGCGTTCGCGCACGCTCTGGTCGGGCAGTTCGCTGGTCAGCAGGTCGTACTCGTCCCGGACGGTCTGCTCGATGCCGAGCCGCGCCATCCACCCCAACTGACCGTTGCCGGCGTACCCGTTGAAGGTCCGTCCGCCGACCTGCTCGCCTCGGTAGTAGTAGTCGACGGCCGTGTGCTGGTCGCCGGAGGCGATGCCGGTGCGGTCCTCCAGGCAGTTGGAACGCCGGTCCAGGGCCCAGAACTCGATGTGCCGGCCACGGGCGGCGGCGGCCGTCACCACGTTCCTCGCGACACTGTCGAACGCGCCCGCCCCCTCCAGGATGCCCGGCTGGGCGACCAGGATCCGGTCGGCGTCGGCCGCGGCGGCCGGCCCATCGCCGGCGCGGTAGCGCAGATACGACAGCCAGTCGCACGCGGCCGGCCGCGGCCCCGCCGACTCCGGCAACGGCGCCTTCACCCGCACGACCGTCTCCCGCACCCCGGCGACCGGGGACGTCGACACCACCGGAGTCTCGGTCCGCGCCCCGTCCGCATGAGCACCGGGCGCCGCCGCCGTGAGCGTCCCGGCGGTCAACAACACGGCGAGGACCGCGTTGCGCCACGCTCCCCGCTTTCTCCTATCCATGTCCATGCCACGGACGCTAGGGACTCGACCAGGCCGATCTCAGGCGGTGCTGACGGGAACTCAGTTTTACGTCGCCCGCTTGTCACCACGGCACAGCGCACCCCGGGTGGGCCGGCGCCTAAGGTGCGTACCTGGAGCATGTCCGCGCCCGACAACCGGGCGACCAGGTGCTGGAGTTGGAGGTGCCGGCGCCCCACCGCCTCGCGTACGGACTCGTCGGCCGCGGCGGCGTACCCCTGCATCACGACCAGGCCGACCGTACGGTGGCTCCGGAGCAGGCGTCCACAGGCGTCGCCGAGGGCGACGAGTGTCGGTTCGAGGATCTCCGCGCGCCGCTGGGCGGCAGGCTTGCGCGGCGCGACGGACCCCGTCATGCCCCGGCCGTCCGGCCCTTGATCTGCTTCGCGTCACGCGACCAGCACCGCGCGCCGGGTCACCTCCCCGTACAGGCCCGTGCGCGTGAAGGAGTAGTCCGGGAACGACTCCGCCATGCCCGCCACGAAACCCCGGAGAGAGGGCGCGTCGCCTCAGTTCAGGTCGAGATCCGCTTGCAGCAGGTCGTGGTCCGAGTACGGGGTGAGGTGGACCTGGTGGCGGAGTGAGGCGACGCCGCGCAGGAAGACGTAGTCGAACTTGCTGTGCCAGTCGGTGGTCGTGTCACAGGCGCCAAAGGCCGTGGGGCGGCACTGCGGGTCGGTGTCCTCGGCCAGGGCCCAGAGCGGGGCCAGTTCGGCGGTTTCCGGCGTGGCGTTGAAGTCGCCGACCACGATCGCGCGGTCGTACCGGGCGACGGCCTTGGCGAGCACCTCGGCCTGCTCCGCGCGGACCGACTCCTGGCGGCGCTGGGCGAAGTGCGTGTTGAAGACCCGGACCTTGTGGCCGTCCACCGTGGTGGTGACCGCCATGTACCCGCGGTCCTCGGAACCGCCGTCGGGATACTCCACGAGGACCGGGTCGGTCATGGGCGCCGCCGAGAGGATCGCCTGGCCGTAGCCGCCCGGGTTCCACGGCACTCCCCCGCAGCGGCCCCACTTCTGCAGCACCGTGCCGTACTCGACGTGGTACTTCAGCCCGTAAAGACCCTCCAGATAGTCCCGGATCCTCGCCACATCACTCGCGCACGCCTCCTGCAACCCGATGACCTGGGGCGCGTACGTGGCGATCTCCGTCGCCCGGTCGACGTTGGCCTGCTTGCACGGGTTGCACATGTTCCACGTCATGACCCGGTTCGGCACGACCTTCTTGGCCGCGCCGACCGGGAGCGGTCTGCCGATGACCGCACCTCTCGGCGCGCTGGAGCCGACGAGCAGCACGCCGACCGCGATCACCGCACCCGCACACCACCGCGCGCCCCGTCCGAACACCCATGCCTCCCCGAGCTGGTTACGCACGTACGAGGCTATGCGACGGACCTGTCGGCAACCTGTCGCCGATCCGCTCAGCCGACGAGGTCGGTCGGCTCCAGGAGCGTCCGGTCCTCCGCGAGCTCCGCCGCGCCCTTGTCGGCCAGGGCGTTGACGGCCGTGTTGAAGCGCTCCATGGAGGTGGGGTGGTCCGGGCCCAGGACGTACTCCTTCAGGGTGCGGCGCTCGGGCGCCATCGGGTCGTTCAGCGGCTCGCGCACCGACCGGAGGATGTCCGGGAGCTGGGTGCAGTCCCGGTCGAGGAGATACGCGCCGCCCGCGGTGGTGTAGGCGGCCCTGAACTCCTCGTCGGGCAGGTCGTGGGCGTTGGTGAGGACGTACGGCTTGAGGCTGGCGACGAAGTCGGCGACCACGGAGGAGACATCGCTGACGAGCATATCCGCCTGGTTGAAGCACTCGTAGAGCGTGGGCAGTTGCTCAAGGATCACATGGTGGCGGAGTGCGCCGTGGCTCTCCCAGAACAGTCGGTGCCACTCGGCGTGCAGGGTGTGCCACTCGGCCGCGTCGTCGAGCTCGGGAAGACGTGCCTCGCGGGTCCGCTGGGCGTCGTCACCGCGCTGGCGCCCGGCCAGCTCGTCGAGCCGGGTACGGATCTCCGTCAGCCGCGGACGGACGGCGGCGAGGTCGGTCTGCGCCGGTGCGGCCCGGTGGAGTTCGTTGTCGGCGTGCAGCAGCTCGCGGATGGCCCGGTCCGCCTCGGCCGCCTCGGCCGAGCGCTTGCCGGTGAGTGGATGCGGCTTGTAGATGACCCGTACGTCCTCGGCCAGCAGCTTCTCGACCAGTCGGACACCCATCGGGATGAGGGACGTGTGGCAGTCGTCGTCGCTCCAGCCCTCCCAGGTGGGGGCGTACATGACCACCGGGCGCACACCGGGCACGCGGTCGGTGTGGAGCTGGATCGGCGCCAGCTGCGGACGGCCCACCTCGACGATCGCTGCGTCGCTGATGGCGTGCCGCACCCGCCGGTACCGGTCGCGGCCGGCCCGGCCGGCCACCCAGATCTCGTCGTACACCTTGCTGACCCGGTTGCTGCTGGCCAGCTTGTCGCTGTCGCCGTGCCCGATGAAGACGTGCTTGGCCTCCGCGATGCGCAGCATGTGGACGTTCTTGCCGGCGTTGCCGGGATAGAGGACGACGCGGACGCCGGACAGGTCCAGTTCGGCCAGGTCGTCGGCCTTGGGGACGCACAGGACGGGCAGTCGGGTGCGGCCGAGGTAACGGAACGAGGCCCGTTCGCGCAGGATGATCAGCGGGCGCCGGTCGAGCCGCTCCAGCGTCTCCAGCCACATGTTCACCTGGTACATGAAGTCACGGGACACGGCGGCGAAGCTGAAGTAGAGCGCCACCTCGGGCCCGTATGCCGCGAGTTGCCGGTTGACCTCGGCGAACACGTCCTCCCGCACCGGCATGTGCCGCGCCCGCAGGTACTGCCCCGCCAGTGCCAGCACCGCCACCGCGGTGATGCCGAGGGTCAGCGCGAAGCCGGCGTACGCCCACTGTCGGGTTTCCGTGGCCAGCGCCACCAGAAAGCCGACGTGCGCCGGGAGGTCGAGGTGCAGCAGCTTGCGCAGAAAGCGCCGGAAGAGGATGGCCGGAGGCTGCTGCGGGAGCGGCAACCCGCTCATGTCCAGGTTGCGCACCACCAACGGCAGCACGCGACGGCGCCGGACCGCGTGATGCAGGGCGGTGTACAGCATCACGAGCGCGAAGTGGACGCTGAACACGGCGAGCGCGGAGACCAGCAGCGCGTCCGACGCGCCCATCCGCTCGGCCAGCGCCAGCAGCATCACCGTACGGACGGCGAACCGAAGCGTGCGGTCCAGCTGGAGCGTCGCCAGCCGGCGCACGAACCCCGGCGCCCGCACGTGCAACGCCTCGTCGGCGGCGTAACTCACCATCGACGCCACCGCGAAGCCCCCCAGCCACGGCAGCAGCGCGAAGACCGGCAGCGCCATGAAACCGGCTGCCAGCAACAGGACAAGGAAAAGGTCGGTGGCCCCGCGCACCCGCAGCGCACCACACAACTGACGGACCATCATGGACAAGGTTCCCCCCAAGGAACTGAGCACGGTGCGGTAACACCGTTGGTCGCCAGTTCGACCCGGGGAGGCCATACATGGTTGTGCACCCGGAGATCACAAAATGTTCAGCTTTGGTTCATGCGGGATTCAGGGAGAACTGCCCGGCCGTGACGTGTCAGGCGGGGCGGATCGCTCCCCTGATCGCGGTCTGCCCGGCGAAGAACACCGACTCCTCGCGGACGGGTGTCCCCGGCCCCGGGGCATGGATCATCATGCCGTTCCCGGTCCAGATGCCCACATGGCTGAGGTCGTCGTGGAAGAAGACGAGATCGCCGGCCCGTACGTCCGCGAGGGCGACCGGCATCCCCGCCCCGGCCTGCGCCTGGACGGTCCGCGGGAGTGTCACCCCGGCCACCTTCCAGGCGGCCTGGGACAGACCGGGGGCGTCGAAGGAACCCGGCCCGGCCGCTCCCCAGACACAGGGACGGCCGATCTGCGCCCGCGCGAAGTCGATCACCCGCTCGGCCTTGGTGCTGCGGACGATGTCCACCGGCGGTGGCGCGGGGCGATCGTACGCGGCGGGGGCGACGGGAGCGGGAACGGCGGGGGTTTCGAGGGGCGTGGGAGCGAAGGTCACGGCCGGGGCGGGGGCTGTGGGCGCCGGGGCGAGGGTCGCGACCTCAGGGGTCGGATAGGCGGGTGGCGCCGTGTACGCCGGTACAGAGGGGGCCGGCTCAAAGACCACTGGCTCAAAGGCGTTTGGCGCAACGGCCGGTGGAGCAAGGGCCGTTGACGCGACGGCTACCGGCTCATGGGTCGCCGCCACAGAGGGTGCCGGAAGTGCGGTCTCGTAGGTCGCCGCCATCGCGTCGATCGGCCACTCGGCGGTGTACGAAGGGGCCTGCTCGGCCGCCCCGCCTCTGAGATACGGGGCGATCCCAGCCGTCGCCGGACCGGTGCCGAACAGCGCGCCGTCGTTCGCGGGAGGACTCACCTCGTAGGAACCGATGACGGAGTCCTGAACGGCCGGCAACACGGCGGTGGGCTCGGGGAGTTGTGTCATGGATGACTCGGGCAGCGGCCACTGGGTGGCGCCGCCGCCGAGGACCGGCTGCGGACCCGTGCCCCACGCCCCCGCGTCCGACCGGGACTCGACGGGCGGCACCGGACCGGCCGTCAACTCCCGTACCGGCGCGGCGGGAAGCTCCGGAACCGACGCCTCGGGCGCGCGGGGCGCCTCCAGCGCGAGGGGCTCCGCCGGACGTTCCGCGGGGCGGGCGGGCCGGGGTGCGCGGGCCGCGGGAGCCGGCCGGGCCGACGGCCTGCGCCCTTCGGTCCGCGGCGCCGCGACGGTCGGGCCCAACTTGGCCCGGGCCGCGTCGAACCACTGTCGCGTCAGGTCCGAGAGCGCGGGCTCCACGCTGTCCTGCGAGCCGCGGCCGCCCCCGCCCCGCTGGCGCGGGATGGCCAGCGCGCGGGTCGCGTTGAAGGTGCCCGTGTCGCTCTCGGCCCGGTCGTAGAGGCTGTTGATCCGCCGGCGGACCTCGTCACGGCTCGGCGCCTCTCCCTCACCTGCTGACGGGACACCTGAGGACTGCGAGCGCAGGGGTTCCGGCGACATGGGACGGGCTCCTTCCGTACGAGAGCGCACGAGACGACCTGTTGTTCGAAGTACATCGTGCGGGCCAGGGTCAACCTAGCCAACTTGTGATCCTTTCGTGAAGATTGAAGGGTAAAATGCCCGATACGCTTCTGTGACCTTGGGCACGGCCGGGACGGCGGGATCCCTTGCCGCGCCTCACTGTTGGAGCAGCACCACGACGAAGACGAGCAGCACCAGCGGCGCCGTGGCCCAGGCCAGCGCGAGTGCCGCCTTCGGCGCCTTCCTGGTGAGCTTCTCCAGCGCCTGGTAGAGCCCGGTCAGGAGGAGCAACGCGACCGTGACGTGCAGCAGTAGCGCGAGGCTCACCCCCAGGACCGCCCCGGCGATCCGGAAGGGCCCCCACAGGAGCGCCAGCGCCAGCGGGATCACGACCGCGCCCGACAGACCTCCGGCCAGCTCGACGAACCACCTGCGGTCGCCCATCCAGGGAAGTTCCGGAAGGAAGGCGGGCAGGGTGTCGAACAGGTCGAGCGTCGCCCACAGGCCGAGCACGGCGACGGCCACGACGGTGAGGGCCGCGGTCAGGCGACAGCGCCACGCGTGCGGGGTGGACCAGCCCGTTCCCCGGCCGTCGAGCATCGTCGCCGTCGCCACCGCCGACCACACCAGCCAACGCCGGATCAGCCCCGTGCCGGCGTCCGCCATCGCGTCGCGCAGGACACGGTCGGCCTCCGCGCGCAGCACGACATGGTGGTCGGTCGAGACGTACGTCGGCTCGTCGGGCCAGTGGATCAGCCCGTCGTGCAGCAGCGTCGCCGGGAGGTGCTCTCCGGTCTTCGGCACCAGCCAGGTGAAGAACGCGGGCACCGACGTCAGATCGCTGCGGAAGGTCCGTGTCTCCCGGGGGACGAGGAGCTCACCGAGGTGGCGGTCCCGGTAGGCGATACGCCGCCGCATCGCGAACTCCTCGCGGCCCTCCTCGATGACCCGGACCAGTTCGATGCGCGGGTCGCAGCCGGGGTCGGGCGCGATCTCCGGCTGCCCTTCACCGGCGTCGACGCCACCGTCGTAGAACCGCCGCGGCTGCGCGGGAATCGGCTCCTGCGCGGCCTTCCTCGTCGTCGTGCCCGGTGCCACCTCGGACGCAGACATGCGCGTCCCCTCTCGCCAGCGGAATTCGTGCCCTCCTTACTCTCTTCCGTCGATCGGGGGCCGCCACCCGTCCGCGTGACACACCGTCACCCGTGTGCCTTACGGCCGGTCGGCGGGCAGGCACAGCATGCGATGCGCCGGTACGACGGGTTCGCCGGGCAGGGGATCGAGTCCGCGCACCCGTACCGCCACGACGTCGAGGCCGGCGAGCGACCGACCGGGAAGCCTCGTCAGACGCCAGCGGAAGGGCTCGGGAACGTCCTTGGCGGGCAGCGCGACCTCGGCGAGGCTGACCCATCGGTCGTAGTTGGTCGGGTACACGCGGACGGGCCTCGCGCACTGCGGACAGGTCGGCGGCTCGATCCATGACGGATCGTCAGGATCGGGCTCGGGTCTCGGCGCGGCCGTCGCTCCGTCGAGTCGCGCCATCTCGTTCGCGAGGACGTTCCAGCACCTCTCGCAGAGCCTGGCCATGAGATCGATCCGGCCACGATCGCGCACGGTCTCGCCGATCGCCCCGCAGCGATGGCATAACCACCCTTGATCCCTTGATGCCCCCATGTGTTCGATGATGAGTGAATACGACACGATTGCAGTAGAGGGCGATTCGGACGCGTCCGGTCGGCGCTGTTCAGCCGCGTCCCGACGCCGCCGCGCTACCCCTCGGCGAGGCGGCCGGTCACCGTCAGGGCACCGGTCTCGGTGGAGCGTGCGACGGTGCCGGTGCGGAGGTAGCCGTCGGGGGTGAAGGCGTGGGTGGTGCGGTCGGGGGCTCGGTAGTAGCCGCGCGGGGTGTGGGGGCCGCGGATGAGGAGTTCACCGGGCGTCCCGGGAGGGACGTCGTTGTCGTCGGCGTCGACGACGCGGATCTCGTCGTCGGGTGAGGGGGGCCGACCGTGGGTGGCGAGCGCCGCGTCGTCCGGGGCGGCGGGCGGGGTGAGGATGAGCAGGCCCTCCGGCGTGGCGTAGAGCTGCTGCACGCGGCAGGCCAGGTCGGTGCCCAGTTGCCGCGCGGTTCCTCGGTCCGCCGGCGCGCCGCCCATCTGGATGAGTCGCAGGCTGCTCAAGTCGGCCTGGTTCTCGGGGAGTTCCTCCAGCCAGCGTCGGGCGACCTCGGTCACCACCGAGGTGCAGGTGACCCGCTCACGGGCGATGAGGCCGAAGCACTCGGCCGGGGTTGGCTTCTCGGCCAGGACGGCGGTGCCGCCGACGGAGAGCGTGCCGAGGATGCCGGGGCAGCCGAAGGTGAGGGTGAACTCGGCGGGCAGCGCGGCGAGATACACGTCGTGCTCGGTGAGCGGGATCGACTCGGCGGCGGCCCGGACCTGGTAGGCGTAGTCGTCGTGGGTGCGCGGGACGAGCCGGGGCGCCGTCCCTGTGGTCCCTGTGGTCTCGGCGGTCCCGGCGGTCCCGGCGGTCCCGGCGGTCCCGGCGGTCCCGGCGGTCCCGGCTGAGAGAAGGAAGAAGGCCACCTCGTCGGCGCTCCGCGCCAGGGGGCGGTCGGGTGGGGCGTCCACGGAGCCCAGCGGGAAGTAGTGGCAGCCCGACGGGTCGGTGGCGAGTCCGCCGTACGGGGAAGAGGTGCCCGGCGCCTCGTAGATGAACACCCGCCGCAGGAAAGGCCATCGGGCCGCGATGTCCGCGGCCGTCGCCCGGTGGTCGACGCCCTCGTACGTCGAGGGAGCGACATAGCCGACGGCCTCACTTATCCGGGCGGCCTGGGCCACCTGGGCCGCGCGGTACGACAGCGGACAGAACACGGGAATCGCTCCCGCGCGCATCAGCGCGAACGCCGTGACGACGAGCTCGGGGACGTTCGGCAGCCGGACGACGACCCGTTGCCCGGGACGCAGGCCACGGAGCCGGAAGCCCGCGGCCATGCGATCGACACGCCGGTTCAGTCGCGCGTACGTGAGACGGGTGTCGCCCTGCACCAGCGCGGTCCGCGGACCGTACTCCAGGGCCCAGCCGCGCAGCAGGTCGTCCAGCGTATGACCCCGCCAGTGCCCGGCCGCCCGGTAGCGGTCCACGAACACCTCGGGCCAGGGCGTGCAGCCGTCGAGCATGGAACTCCTTCGCGCTCTTGTGGACAGGCGACCGGTCGGACTCGTCCGTCGCCCGGAGGGCCAGGGTGAGCGCAGCCACTCACGGTCAGTCTTTCCGCATCACGCCCGCTCCTCGTACTGGCGGAACCCACGAAGATCCGCGCCGCGCCCCGGTCTCCTCCACGAACGACCCGGGCCCGCCGGGAGGCGCCCCGCTCACCAGCTGATCCCGGCCGCCACCGGCAGATGGTCGCTGCCGGTGGCCGGCAGCACCCAGGAGCTCTTCGGCTCCACTCCCCTGACCAGGATCTGGTCGATCCGTGCCACCGGGAAACTCGCCGGCCAGCTGAAGCCGAACCCGTCCCCGGCCACCTCCTGGGCCGAGCGGAGCCGCGAGGTGAGGCCGGCGAGCGCACGGTCGTCGGTGGTGCCGTTCAGGTCGCCGAGCAGCACCAGGCGCTCACTGCGGTCGGCGGCTACGGCCTCGGCGAGCGCCTGCGCGCCCCGGTCCCGTGAGTCGGTCCAGAAGCCTCCCCTGGGCATGAGGCGTACGGAACCGAGGTGGGCCACGTACACCGTCAGCGGACCCTGGTCGGTGGTCACCGTGGTGCGCAGCGCCCGGTTGTAGCCCAGCTTCTCGTCGGCGGACTTGGCCTCGCCGAGCGGCCCCGCGTCCTGCTTGATGTCGACCGGCCCGGTGTCGGACAGGGGCAGCCTGCTCCACAGGCCGACCGTGCCCCGCACCGCGTGGTGGGGGTACGCCGTCGCCAGCTCCTTCTCGTACGTGCCGCGGTCCTGCTCGGTCAGCTCCTCCAGCGCCAGCACGTCCGCCCCGGACGCGGCCAGGTCGCGGGCGGTCGCGGCCGGGTCGGGGTTGTCGGCGCCGACGTTGTGGCTGACGAGGGTGAGATCGGCGCCGGAGTGGGACTTGTCGACGAGCAACCCGCCGTAGAGGTTCAGCCACACGGTCACCGGCAGCAGCAGCGCGATGACCGCGGAGGCCGAACGGCGCCACAGCGCCCCGGCGAGCAGCACCGGGACGAGCAGCCCGCACCACGGCAGGAACGTCTCCACCAGGCTGCCGAGGCTCCCGCGGTCCGTGATCCGCCCGTGGCCCAGCATGACCAGGCCCAGCAGCAACGCCAGGACCGCGAACACCGGGCCACGCTTCCAGGGCCCCCACCGTCCGACCGCCTTCTCCCCGGCCTGCTCGGCGCCGGTCTGTTCCCCTCCGGTCTGCTCCGCGCCGGCCTGTTCCCGCTCGGTCCGCGTCTCCACGCTCTGCCTCATAGGGCCAGTCAAGGCAGCGCGGTGTTGCCGACGCGTATGCGGTTTTCGATATGCCGACGATATGTGTCCGCTCGTAGCCTGGAGGGCATGCGTGTGCTGATCGTCGAGGACGAACCCTTCATGGCGGAAGCCATCCGCGACGGACTGCGCCTCGAAGCGATCGCCGCCGACATCGCGGGAGACGGCGACACCGCCCTGGAACTGCTGGGTGTCAACGCGTACGACATCGCCGTCCTCGACCGTGACATCCCCGGACCGTCCGGTGACGAGGTCGCCAAGCGCATCGTCGCCTCCGGCAGCGGTATGCCGATCCTCATGCTCACCGCGGCCGACCGCCTCGACGACAAGGCCTCCGGCTTCGAACTCGGCGCCGACGACTACCTCACGAAACCCTTCGAACTCCGCGAACTCGCGCTCCGCCTCAGGGCACTCGACCGCAGACGCGCCCACAGCAGGCCGCCCGTGCGGGAGATCGCGGGGCTGCGCCTCGACCCGTTCCGCAGGGAGGTCTACCGGGACGGCCGGTTCGTCGCCCTGACCCGGAAGCAGTTCGCCGTGCTGGAGGTCCTCGTCGCCGCCGAGGGCGGTGTGGTCAGCGCCGAGGAGCTCCTGGAGCGGGCGTGGGACGAGAACGCGGACCCGTTCACCAACGCGGTACGCATCACCGTCTCGGCGCTGCGCAAGCGGCTCGGCGAGCCGTGGGTCATCGCCACCGTGCCCGGTGTCGGCTATCGGATCGAGGGCGAGGACCGTGGATAGGCGGCCCGGGCTGAGCGTCCGCCTCAAACTCACCCTGAGCTACGCCGGATTCCTCATGGTCGCCGGCGCCCTGCTGCTCGCCGCCATCGGGTACTTCCTCCTGGAGGAGGGGTGGCTGCAGACCAACGAGAAGGGGGCGTGGCGAGCCACTCCGGGCACCACGTTCGTGCGCGGTTTCGCCCCGATGGCCGCCACGGTCATAGGGTTCCTCCTGATCTTCGGCCTCGTCGGAGGATGGCTCCTCGCCGGCCGTATGCTCGCCCCCCTCGACCGCATCACCCACGCCACCCGCACGGCCGCGGCGGGATCGCTCGCGCACCGCATCCGGCTGCCCGGGCCGCAGGACGAGTTCCGTGAACTCGCCGACGCCTTCGACACGATGCTCGCCCGGCTCGAAGCCCACGTCGCCGAGCAGCGGAGATTCGCCGCCAACGCCTCCCACGAGCTGCGCACCCCGCTCGCCATCTCGAAGACGCTCCTCGACGTGGCCCGCACCGACCCGGACCACGACCGCGACGAGGTCATCGACCGCCTCCACGCGGTCAACACCCGGGCGATCGACCTCACGGAGGCGCTGCTGCTGCTCAGCCGCGCCGAGCAGCGGTCCTTCACCCGCGAGCGGGTCGACCTGTCCCTCATCGCGGAGGAAGCCACCGAGACGCTGCTGCCCCTCGCGGAGAAGCGCGGCGTCACCCTCGAGACGACCGGTGACATCGCCCCCGCGGCCGGCTCGGGACCGCTCCTGCTGCAACTGACCACGAACCTCGTGCACAACGCGATCGTCCACAACCTGCCCGAGGGGGGCACGGTACGGGTCACGACCGGCGTCCGCCCCACGTCGGTGCTGCTCACGGTCGAGAACAGCGGTGGGTACCTCGCCCCGGACCTCGTCCCCACCCTCACGGAGCCCTTCCGGCGCGGCACCGACCGCGTCCACACCGACCACGCGGGCGTCGGCCTCGGCCTCGCCATCGTCAAGACCATCACCGAGGCCCACGACGGCACCCTGACCCTCACACCGCGCGCCGCCGGCGGGATCCGCGTCACCGTGGAACTGCCGGCCCTCCCTCCGTGAAGGCCCGGCCGGCCGCCCGCTAATTCGAGCAGGATCGAATCCCTTGCCGCCCGCCCCGGATCGGAGCCTCATGGAACGGCAGCGGGCGTCCCATGACCCATTGCCCCATAAACCAAGGCCCCATGGCCCCATGGCCCCACGAGCACAGACCAGTGAGGACGGCACACATGGCCGCAGAGTCACCGACCCAGACCGTGCAACGCCTTTTCCCGCTGCTCGCCGAAGGCAGGAGCGCGGAGGCCGCGGCGCTGTTCGCCGACTCGGTGTCGTTCTCCATCCCGCACCCGCCGGGCATCCCCTGGGTGCCCGAGGTGGACTCGGCGGACGGCATGCGGACGTTCTTCGAGTTGCTCAAGACCCATGTGCGGGCCAAGGAGTTCGAGCTGCGTCAGATCATCGCCGAGGGCGACGACGTGGTGTTGACCGGACGCATGGTCTCCGAGGTCAGGAAGACGGGCCGGGACATCGACACCGCGTTCGCCCTGCACACCACGGTCCGGGACGGGCGGATCACCCGATACCACCTCTACGAGGACACCTACGCCGTCGCCCAGGCCTGGTCCGGCAGCTGACAGCGCGCCCGCTCGCTACGCTCGGGCGCCATGCGGCAGACACGCCTCGACACCGCCCGGATCCGCGCGGCTCGCCAGGTGATCGACCCGGTGTTCCTCGACACCCCGCTGTACCGGTGCGAGGCGCTGGAGCCCGAGCTCGGCTGCGCGGTGAGCATCAAGCTGGAGACGGCGAACCCGGTCCGCAGCTTCAAGGGCCGCGGCACCGAGCTGGTCGCGAGCCGGCTCGCCGAGGACGGGGCACGGGCCGTGGTGTGCGCCAGCGCGGGCAACCTCGGCCAGGCCCTCGCCTGGTCCGCTCGTGGCCGTGGCCTCGACGTCACCGTCGTGGCGTCGCGCTTCGCGACCGAGGCCAAGCTCGACCGTGTCCGCGCGCTGGGCGCCCGGCTGGAGTTGGTGGACGGCGACCACGAGACGGCGCGTGAGCGGGCGGCGGCCATCGCGCGGCACGACGGGGTGCGGCTGCTGGAGGACAGTCTCGACCTCGAGACCTGCGAGGGCGCGGCGACCATCGGCCTGGAACTCGTGGACCGCCCCGCCACGGTCCCGCCGTACGACGCCGTCCTGGTCGCGCTCGGCGGCGGGGCGCTGGCCACCGGCGTCGGTCATGTGCTCAAGTCCCTCGCCCCCGGGGTCGAGGTGATCTGTGTACAGCCTCAGGGGGCGCCCGCGCTGACCCTGTCGTGGCGGGCCCGGCGCGTCGTCACCACCGACACGACCGACACCATCGCCGACGGGGTCGCCGGCCGGTTCCCCATCCCCGCCGTGCTGGACGACCTCCTCCTGGTCGCCGACGACGCCGTCCTGGTCCGGGAGCCGTCGATCGTCACCGGGATGCGGCTGCTGCTCGACCACGCCGGTCTCGTCGTCGAACCGTCGGCCGCGCTCGGCATCGCGGCGATCCTGGAGGACCGCGCACGCTTCGCGGGCCGGCACGTGGTGACGATCGTGTGCGGCGGCAACGTCGACATGGGGGCCTACCGCCGCTGGATCGGCCCCGCCGCCCCGCTCACGCCGGATCAGGGGGTACCGGGGGAGCTTTGACGTCCGTGTCCGCGGTGTCCGGTTCCGCGGTCCGCGCCTCGTGCAGGACCTGGCGGGCCACTTCGCGCAGCGCGGACACGGCGGGCTTGTCCCGGTTCTCCGGGAGCCAGGCGAGTTCGGCGGTCGAGACGCCCAGCTCCGGGACGTCGACGTAGGTGAGGCCGGCCCGTGGGTACAGGCGGCGGGCCGCGGCGGGCAGGAAGGTGATCGCTTGCTGCTGGGTGACGGCGAGGACCATGCTCTCGGTGTCCCTGACGACCGGTCCGTAGCGGACCCGCGTACCGTCCGGGCGCGGATTGACCGTGAGGTGGTCCCACCAGGAGCGGGGCACCTCCGGGGGCATGTCGACGACGACACGGTCCGCGAGCTGGGCGAGGGTGAGCACGTCCCGGTCGGCCAGTGGGTCGTCGGCGGGCAGGCAGACCACGCGGGTCTCGGTGGCCAGGTGCAGGGACTGGATGCCCGGGGGCAGCGGGCCGCGGAGGAAGGCCGCGTCGACCTCGCCGGTGCTCAGCTTGCTGAACATGTCGAGGAAGGACAGGTTGCGGACCTCTGTCTCCAAGTCGGCGTGCGAGCCGCGGAGTCGGGTGAGGATGGCCTGGGCGTAGGGCATGGCGGCCTCGGCGCCGAGGCTGCCGATCCGCAGCCGGCCACGGGTCGTACCGGCGTGGACGTCGGCGGCCTGGAGCAGCCGGGCCATGGCGTCGACCACCGCCCTCGCGTCCTGGACGAGAGCCTGGCCGGCGACGGTGAGCCGTACCGCCCGGCCGCCGCGTTCGACGAGTTCGACGCCCAGCCGCTGTTCCAGCGACCTGATCTGCTGACTGAACGCGGGCTGGGTGACATAGACCCGTGCGGCGGCTCTCCCGAAGTGGAGTTCCTCCGCGAGGACGAGCAGCAGCCGGAGTTGGTGAAGGCTCGGTTCGCGCGTGGCACCAACCCCACGACCAGGTCTCATACAGGGAAGTCTATCGAGCGGGAGCCGATCCTCTCCGCTTCCGTTCTTCCGGTCCCGCGGCGCTCTGGAAAGGATCGACCCAGTCGCCGGGCCGGCCCGGGGCCCGAGCGGCCCTTGCCGCCGAGGGGTCGGCAAGGGGGCCGGTGTCGCAGCCCGGTCCGGCGGCCCGAGCAGCACCTCGCTGATCGGGTGCCCCCAACACCCTCGAGGAACGCCCTTGCTTCGCATCCACTTCGGCTGGAGCGATCTGCAGAACGTGCGGATCGCCCGGCAGCCCGACCCGCTGTGGGAGTTGATGTGCGCGATCTGCCGCTGGCAGACCCACCAAGGACCACTGGCCTTCGGACACTGGCGCAGAGAGACCACCGAGCGGCTGACCCAGGACGCCCGGGCCGCGCATGCCCTGCGCATCCTGCGGACGTACGTCCCGACCTCCGGATACATCCCCGACTTCCTCACGCCCACGGTCACCGGTGAGGGGCTGGAGGCCGGCCTGGAGGCCGTCCGGGCCACACCGCGTGACCGGCTGGCACTCGAACTGACCAGGCTCGCCGCGTCGACGCGCTTCCCACGACGGGTGAGAGGCCTGTACGAGCCGACCTTCGGTTCACTCATGCTCGTGGCGGACGTCATGCGGCACTCGTTCCGCACGCTGCTGGAACCGTACTGGGAGCAGGTACGGTCCGCCGTGAGCGACGACGTCTGCCTGCGCACACGAACGCTGCTGGACGGCGGAACCGCCGCGCTCCTCGACGGTCTGCGTCCGTTCGCCCGCTGGAACCCGCCGTACCTGGACGTCGACTATCCCGTCGACCGGGAGTTACGGCTCGAGGGCCGCGGGCTGGTGCTCGTGCCCTCCTTCTTCTGCTGGCGCAGGCCCACGGCCCTGGCGGACCCCGGGCTCGATCCGGTCCTCGTCTACCCCGTCACCAAGCAGCCGATCGAGATCCTGCGCACCGGTGGGGAACGCCTGGACCGGCTCCTCGGCCGGACCCGCACCGCCGTCCTCGTCGACGTGGCGGGCCATCGCGTTCGTACGACGACCGAGGTGGCGGTCTCCCTGGGGCTGGCGCCGGCCAGCGCGAGCTACCAGATCGGTGTGCTGCGCGGGGCGGGCCTGGTCGTCAGCCACCGCGACGGAAAACACGTGGCCCACTCGGCCACACCCCTGGCCCACAGCCTGCTGGCCGGCACGGGGGCGACGATTCGATGAGCGTCGAAAGCATGGCAACGCCCGGAAGACCTGTGCCAACGTCCCGGTGACCGGCGAGAGAACAGGGGAAACGCATGAACCTCCGCAAGCGTGTGCTGACCGTGGTGTTCCTGACAGCTGCCGCACTGGGTGCTCTCGGCGCACCGGCCATGGCCGTGCCCATGCCCTGGGAGACCAGCGGGACACCCACGACCGTCCTCACCGTGCAGTGCGGCAATCCCTGCTACCAGTAACCAGGCGCCCCGTCCCGCAAGTTCGCCGACCACGACCCTGTGTGTCGGGGCTCCGCAACAGATGTCACCGGCGTGTCACAGCCCTCCCGGGCACCACAACTGCCCGGGGGACACCGGTGTCGAACCCTGCGTCGGAACAGACCAGCCGACCAACTGACTGACCATCAACCTTTCACGGGGGAAACAGACATGAGCTTCACCCTGCGCACCGGCCGCCGTACCGCGGGTTCGGCCGCCGTCGCCGCCGCCTCGTTCCTGCTGCTGGCCGGCGCCGGCATTGTGGCCGCGCCCAGCGCGTTCGCGGGTGTGCCCGGCGGCACCGCCGCGGCCGACCGCAACAGCGACTTCGACGGCGACGGCTACAACGACGTCGTCATCGGCGCTCCGGACGGCACCGTCGACGGCAAGGAAGGCGCCGGGTACGTCACCGTGCAGTACGGCGCGCCCAACGGCATCGGCACCAACAACACCGTGCCCCGGGGCGGCGTCCAGCTGGTGAGCCAGTCGACCAAGGGCGTCCCGGGGACGTCCGAGTTCGGCGACCGCTTCGGGCAGGCCGTGGCCACCGGGGACCTCGACGGCGACGGCTACGACGACCTGGTCGTCGGCGCTCCCGGCGAGGACGAGGGCACGATCGAGGACGCGGGCCGGGTGACCGTCCTGTACGGCTCCGCGCAGGGCCTCGACACCGAGCGCACGTCGAGCATCACCGCCGCCCGGCCGACCGCCGACGCCCGCTTCGGCCTGGCCCTGGCCGCCGCACGTTTCACCGGGGACATCGACGGCGACCAGCTCACCGTCCTCGACCAGGCGGGCCTGAACGTCTTCACGTACCACGCGGGCGTCCTGCGCCAGGTCGGCACCCCGCACTCCACCGGTCACGCCCTCAACGGCGCCTACCTGACCACCGGCGACTACGACCACAACGGCTTCGCCGACCTCGTCGTCTCCGGCTACAGCCCCGACGACGACTACACCAAGGGCTGGTCCGCCCTGTACGCCGGCGGCACCGAGGGCCTCGCCTACCAGCGTGACCTGCACGGCGGTCTCGGCTCGGCCTCCGGCGACATCAACGGCGACGGCTACGACGACCTGGTCGTCGGCCAGCTCAGCGCCGTGGACGAGTCCACGGGCGACGCGAACGCGCTCGGCGGCCTCGTCGGCGTGTACTACGGCGGCGAGGACGGCCCGTCCGGCACCCAGGGCCCCGACAGCGGCGCGCAGTGGTGGTCGCAGAACTCCCCCGGCGTACCCGGCACGGGTGAGCGCGGCGACGCCTGGGGCAACGACCTGTCCGTGGCGGACGTCGACGGTGACGGCCGCGCCGACGTGGCGGTCGGCGCGCCCGGTGAGGACGTGGGCACGGTCGCCGACGCGGGCGCGGTGTGGCTGCTGCGCGGTTCGAAGGCCGGGCTCACCGGCACCGGTGCCCAGTCCTTCGACCAGAACACCGCCGGCATCCCCGGTACGGCCGAGGCGAGCGACGCGTGGGGCGCCCAGGTGCGGCTGGTCGACACCAACGGTGACGGCCGCGCCGAACTCGTGGCCGCCGCGCCGGACGAGAACGCCGGCGACGGCGCGGTGTGGCTGCTGCCCGCCGGCGGGAGCGGGCTGCGCGCCGACGGCTCCTCGTCCTACGGGGCGGCGGCTCTCGGCGGCAACGCCCACGGCGCCCACTTCGGTTCGGTGATCGACGAGTAGCCGATCCGTCGAGGTACGGCTGCGACGAGCCGCAGGGGGCGGCTCGTCGCACCCGTACCGCGCTCAGCCGAAGCGCAGGACGCGCGGGGCGAAGGTCCCCTCGGGGCCGTCGGCGCGGCCGACCGACCACACCTGCGCCGTGCCCGGCACCGGCGCCAGCCGCAGTGTCCTGGAGTGGCCCTCCCCGGCCACCGCGGGTTCCTCGTACTCGGTGAACGCCTCACCGTTCCAGGCGAGGAAGTCCGGTCCGGGGACGAGCGGCGGAGTGCTGCCGGGCGGGCCCCACTTCTGCGAGCGGGCCACCGCGATCCAGCCGAGCCCGCCGGACGCGGTGGGCGCGAGTGAGGTGATGCCGCCGAAGTCGGTGGGCACGGTCACGTGGCTCCAGCTCTGCCCGTCGAAGCGGACCAGCAGGGGCGGGATCGGCCGCCCCGGCGGGCCGCCGACGAACCCGGCGGTGCCGCCCGCCCACACCTCTGTCGGGGAGACCGCCAGCACGCTGCCCACGGCCGACCGCGGGAATCCGTCCACGATCGTCTGCGTCCAGGACTGTCCGTCCCAGTGCGCCACCGCCGCGCCCGCGCTGGTCTCCCCCGCGGCCCAGACGTCGTCGGCCGCCAGGATGTGCAGGCCGTACACGGACCCCGGCGGCACCGGGACGTCCCGCCAGCCGTTCCCGTCCCGCCGCAGCAGGGCTTGTGCCCCGTCGCGCGAACCGATCAGCCAGGTCTCACCGCCGCCGGCGACGACCTCCGTCAGCAGGACGCCGCGCGGCGGCCGGGTCTCGTTCCAGGTGACTCCGTCGGAGCGCAGGAGTCGGGCGCCGCCCGCCGCGTCACGGCCGACCGCCCAAATGGTGGTCGCCGAGGTCGCCGCCACGGACAGCAGCTCGCCCTGCCAGCCGGTGCCGGGCAGACTCTGGCGCTGCCACGCGGTGCCGTCCCAGCGCAGCACCAGCGGGAAGCCCGGTGCCTCGCGGCCGACGGCGTCGGTGCCGACCGCCCACGCCCGGTCCGGCCCGGTCGCCACGGCCTCGTTCAGCGCGGCCTGGGGACGGACCTGGGCCGGGAGCGGCAGATGCTGCCAGGACGTGGTCCGCGCCGCGGCCGAGGTCATGAGCGGCATGGCGGTCAGGGCGGCGGCGAGGGCCGTGACGAGAAGTCTGCGGGTCATGGTCAGCCTCCCAGCCGCTCGCTCATCAGGTTCGGTTTCGACCCGTAGATCTCGGCGGTCCCGAAGGACAGCAGCGCGGTGCCGGCCTTCGCGAGGACACTCGGTCTGACGTCGATCGCACCGGTGCGCTCCGGGCCGTAGGAGAAGGTGGCGCGTGAGCCGTCCACCCGCGCGTACCTGGACTGGAACGCGCGGTCGCTGCGCGTCGGCAGCCACAGCGCGCCGTCGGGGCCGCGCACCATGCCCTCGGTGTAGGTGTCGCCGAGAGGAGGGTGAGTGGTGTGCCAGGCATGTCCGTTGAAGGTGCTCAGGTAGGTGCGGGACACGCCGTCGGTGTACTGGCTGCCGCCGATCGTGATCCGGCGGGACGGTTCGAGCAGGATCGTGTGCACGTTGCTGTCGGCGGGCAGCGGCACCTTCGCGTCCCGCCACACCGTGCCGTCCCAGCGCAGGACGGCGGTGCCGGTGCTGGTGTCCGCCCAGGCCCAGGCGTCGTCGGCGCTCCGCGCGGTGACCCCCATCAGGAACAGCACACCGTCCGGGGTGGATTGCGTGGTCCAGCCGGAGCCGTCGTAGCGCAGCACCTTCAGGCCGGTGTCGTCCTCGCCCACCACCCACGCGGCGCCCGGTACGGCGGTGAAGTCCTGGTAGGTCCACAGGGTTCGCGGCAGCGGGACGGCGCTCCAGCCGTTCGCCGACCGGCGCAGGATCTCCCCCGCTCCCGCGCGGTCGTGGAAGATCCACACCTCCTCGCCGACGAACTGCACCTTGCCGAGCCGGCCGAGGTCGTCGGCGCCGGGGAAGGAGGTGTCCCGGCTCCACGCCGTACCGTCCCAGCGGTACAGCATCGGCCGCGGTCCGTCGGCGGCGTGCTCGTACCCCGTCGCCCACGCCTCGCCCGGCCCGCGGGCGGCGAGATCGGACACCGTCACCGGCGGGGCGGCCGCCGGTACCGGGAGCACCGACCAACTCGGTGTGGGCGGCGCGGCCGATGCCGAGGGCGGCGACAGGGCGGCCGCGCACGTGATGAGCAGACAGACGATGACCGCACGGAGACCGTTCACGAGACCTCCCAGGCTGCGAAGGCCGCACACCGTACGGGCGTTCACCCCCCGGTGAACAGGGGGCATTCGGCCATCACGGGCCCCGCCGGCCCCGCGCCCCGGTCAGTGGCCCGGCCGCAGGGCGTCCAGCAGCAGGGGCAGGGAGCGGTGGAGTTCGCGCTCCCAGTAGGGCCAGTCGTGGGTGCCGGGACCGTAGAAATCGGTGGTGAGCCGCACTCCGGCCGCTTTCAGCCGGTCGGCGACGGCGTGGCGACCACCCTGCGGTGGCCCGCGCCGTGGCCGTGCTCCAGCAGGGGCAGCAGCTCCCGCAGATGGAAGGTCTCCCAGGCCGGGGAGCCGCCCTTGCCGTGGTTTCACCAGTCGCTGTACCAGCCGTACTCGCCGCCCTCGGGCATGACGACCAGGGTGTCGCGCAGCTGGGGCGTGGTCGCGACGTCGGTCTCGCGGGTCCAGCTGTCGTACGTGTCGCAGCAGCCGTGAAGCAGGAGCAGCACCGGCCACCGCTGGTTCTTCCGGCGTTCGTCCCAGTCCTCCGGGGTCAGCAGCCGGACCTTGGCGGGGCGTCCCAGTGCGGGTGAGGAGACGGTCAGGTCGACCAGCCGGGGCCCGACCTCCTCCTGCGCCACGACGCGGACGCCGCCGGGCCCACCGCCCTCCTCACCACCAGCCGCCGCGGCCGCGGTTCCCGGCAGAACCGCCATGACCAGGGCGACCACTACGCCAGACTGCTGGTCTTCGACGGAAGGCAAAGTTCCGGCGGCAGTCGAGTGCAAGGAGTGCACCCTTGGAACGGATCTTGGTGGTGGGTGTCACCGGTGCGGGCAAGTCCACGCTGGCCCGCACCCTGGGCGGTCGGCTGGGCCTGCCGTACCACGAGATGGACGCGCTGTACTTCAACGGCCCCGACTGGGCCGTCAACGACAGCCTCACCGAGGACGTGTCGCGGCTCACCGCCGAGCCCCGCTGGGTCGTCGACTCGCTCGGGTACCCGGAAGTCCGCGACCTGCTGTGGGAGCGCGCCGACGCTGTGATCTGGCTGGACTACCCCAAGCGCGTCGTCATGCCGCGTGTCCTGCGCCGCTCCTTTCGGCGCAGCGTCACCCGCGAGGCGCTCTTCGGTGGCAACCGGGAGACGTGGCGGGGCTGGCTGAGCCGGGAGCATCCGGCCTGGTGGGCGTGGTCCCAACACGGCCCCCGGCGCCGGGAGATCGAGCGCCGGGTCCGCGACCCCCGTTTCGCCCCGCTCGACACCCTCCGCTTCGACCATCCCGACGCCACCCAGGCATGGCTGTCGTCCGTCTGACCGGCGCCGGTCTCCGGTCAGGGACGTCGACCCCGTGCGGCTACCGGCCCTTCCTCGCCGCGGACAGGAACCCCAGGGCCGTCGCGACGTTCGACGGCAGATCGGTGGTCGTGTCCAGCACCAGCCGGTGGTCGGCCCATGGCGCGAACTCCTCGCGAAGCCGCCGCACCGCCTCCCACGTCGGCTCGGTGAAGCCCTCGATCCCGCGCGACCGGCTCTCCAAACGGCGGCGGTGCGCGGCCTGATCCGAACAGACCACCTCGACGAACACCACCGGAACGCCGCGGCGCTTCCCCAGTGACCGCCACTGTTCCCGCGCCGCCTCCACGGCGTTGACCGCGTCGACGATCGCGCTCTGGTCCAGGGCGAGCACACCGTCCGCCACCGCTTCCGCGACGACGTACGCGGCCGGGCCGGTGGGCTGGTCCCGGCCCACCCCCGCGCGCCACATCGCCGCCTCGATCGGGTCGACGGACACGACTGGGGCGGCCAACGCCCGCCCCAGGGCCTCGGCGACCGAACTCTTTCCCGTACCGGGCAGCCCCGCCATCACGATCAACACGGCGAAAGCCTCGCATGTCGTCCACTGCACCGCGGCGGCAACGGGCTTTCCCTTCACCCGAGTTGTCGTGGGCGGAGAGGGTCCGTGAGCGCCTCGGGGTGGTCGGTGGCGTAGTCCCGTACGACCGCCTCGAAGCTCGGGTCGGGCAGCAGGCCGAGGTGTGCGGCGCGGCTGTTGTCGAAGTCCGCGGGCCAGGAGCCCACGACGGTCTCCACCGCCGGGTCGGGGGCGAGGGACACCAGGTCCGCGGTCCGGGCGCCGGCCAGCCGCCGCAGTGTGTCGAGCATGCCGGCGACCGAGACGGTGAGCGCGGGCACGTTGACCGGCGTCGGTCCCTGGACCTGTCCGGGTCCGCCGCCGTGCCCGGCTTCCGCGATGCGCAGCAGGGCCTGGACCGTGGTCCGCGGGGAGGCCAGGGCGAGCCGCATGTCCGGGGCGACCGGGCAGACGGTGGGCCGTCCGGCGAGGGGCTCGCGGATGATCGCGGAGACGAAGCCGGACGCGGCCGCGTTGGGCCTCCCCGGTCGTACCGCCACCGTCATCAGCCGGGCCACGCGTCCGTCGACGTAGCCGCGGCGGGTCATGTCCGCGATGAGGTGCTCGCACATCAGCTTCTGTGTGCCGTAGCTCGATCGCGGGGTGGGCAGCGTCGTCTCGCTGACCGTCGGCGAGGGGTCCCCCGCCGACGGCCGGCCGTAGACGGCGATGCTGCTGGTGAAGACCACCCGTACCGTGGGCCCGCCGGTCGCCGACTGCGCCCGCGCCGCTTCGAGGAGCGCGCGCGTGGCGTCCACGTTGACGCGCATCCCGAGGTCGAAGTCGGCCTCGCACTCGGCGGACACGGCCGCGGCGAGATGGAACACCACGTCCACCGGCTCGGCGAACACCTCGTCCAGGCACGCGACCAGGTCGCCGTCGACCACGCGCGTGAGCGGGTCCGCGGGCTGCCCGTCATCGGGTGGAGCCTGGCGATCGACCAGCACCAGCCGGGTGACCGGTGCGCCGGCGAATGTCCGCGCGCGCAGGAGTTCCCTCACCAGCAGGCGTCCCACGAACCCGGACGCCCCCGTCACGACGATCCTCACTCGCCTCTCCCTCTCACCAGAAAGTCAGCAGACGGTCATCAGACAGTCAGCAGCTCACACGATGGCGCGCCCCGAGGCGATAGGTACGTCAGAGCGATTCGTACGACGCGAACGGGTGGACTCGTACGACCGGAGCCCGTACGACGAACGCGCGCTCACGGCCCGGATGGTGACGTGACTGCCTCCCCCAGACCTGGAAGAGGCACCGAGACGTGAGACGACGTATCCCCACCCGCAGTGTCCTCGCCGCAGCGCTGCTCGTGGCGTCCCTGCTGACCCCGCTGGCGGCGGCCCCCGCCACCGCCGCCCAGCCGCCTCGCACGAGCGTCGGTGAGGACGACTGTCCCCGGCACGAGCTCGATCCGAAGCTGGTCTCGCGGCTGGACACAGCCATCGAGAAGGTCCGCCGGGAGGCCGGAATCCCCGGTGTCGTCGCGGGGCTGTGGATGCCGGGCAAGGGCAGCTACGTCCGCGCCACCGGTGTCGCCGACAAGGCCACCGGCCGGCCGATGACCTCGGACGTGTTCGTCCGGATCGGCAGCGAGACCAAGACGTTCACGGTCACCGCGCTGCTCGAACTCGTCGACGACGGCCTGATCAGGCTCGACGACCCGATCTCCCGGTACATCCACGGCGTGCCCAACGGGCATCGGATCACGCTGCGCCACCTCGCCGAGATGCGCAGCGGCCTCTACCCCTACACGGCCGACGCGGACTTCCAGCACGACCTGCTCAGCGACCCGGCACGGTCCTTCACCCCGCGGGAGGTCCTGGCGTACGGCTTCAAGCACAAGAACACCTTCGCGCCGGGCGCGAAGTTCGAGTACTCCAACACCAACCTCGTACTGCTCGGTCTCGTGGTCGAGAAGGTCAGCGGGCGCTCCCTCACCGACTTCCTCGACGAGCGGGTGCTGCGGCCCGCCCGGCTGCATCACACGCTGCTCCCGCGGGACTTCGAGTTCCCCCGGCCGCACCCGCGCGGGTACACCAACCAGACGCTGACCGGTGAGGTCGCCGACAGCACGGACTGGAACCCCAGCTGGGCCTGGGCTGCGGGGGCGATGATCTCCGATCTGCGCGACCTGCGGCGCTGGGCGAAGATCGTCGCCACCGGCACGCTGCTGCGGCCCGAGACCCAGGCGGAGCGGCTCACGATGCTCCCCACCGGCTTCCCCGGCACCAAGTACGGCCTGGGCATCTTCGAGAGCGGCGGCTGGATCGGGCACAACGGGTCCATCCCCGGCTACGAGACGGTCACCGTCTATCTGCCCTCGAAGAAGGCCACCCTGGTGCTGATGATCAACACGGACATCTTCTCCGAGGGCCAGGAGCCGTCCACGCTGCTCGCCCGGGCGATCACCGAGATCGTGACGCCGGACCACGTGTACGCCCGTCCGATTCCCCCGAAGTAGAGAGGATCGCCTCCGCCATGAGCCCCACGCACCGCCCCTCACGGTCCCGCCTCGCCGCCACGGCCGTCACCGCACTCCTCACGCTCCTCGCCCTCGGCACCCCGGCGACGGCGGGCGGAAACGGCCACCACCGGCCGTGTACGAGGTCCCAGTCCCCGGATCACGGACCGGCCCGCGACATCGTGCGGATCGCCGAGCGGGCCAAGGCCGAGATGGACCTGAAGTCCGTGATCGTCCGGGTCACCGTCGACGGCCACGACGTCGTCACGACCGCGCTCGGCAGGTCGATGACGGGGGTCCCGGCCGATCCCGCCATGCACTTCCGCAACGGCAACATCGCCATCAGCTACCTGGGCACGGCCCTGCTGCGGCTGGTGGACCAGGGAGTGGTCGGTCTCGACGACCCCGTCAAGCGCTGGCTCCCCGACCTCTCGCACGGCGAGAAGATCACGCTGCGCATGCTGGCCGCCTCCACCACCGGTCTCGTCGACTACGTCCGCCTCCCCGCGTTCCAGAAGGCCGTCGTCGCCGACCCGTTCCGGCAGTGGACGGCCAAGGAAGTGGTGGCCCTCTCCACGAGCGAGCCGCGGTGGTACGAGCCGGGCACCAACTGGAGTTACTCGCACGCCAACTTCGTCCTCCTCGGCGCCGCCCTCGAGAAGATCACCGGCACCCGGCTGGACGTCCTGCTCCAGCGGGAGGTCATGGGTCCGCTGAACCTGCACGAGACCCGCAACAGCTTCACGCCCGACATCCCGACGCCGGTCCTGCACGCGTTCACCGACGACCGGGGGACGTATGAGGAGTCCACGTTCTGGAACCCCTCCTGGACCACCGCGCCCGGCGCGGTCCAGACCACCGACATCTGTGACCTGGCCCGCTCGGCCGCCGCCATCGGCGCGGGCGAGCTGCTCTCCCGCGCCTCGTACAAGGAGCTGCTGAACCCGGGGACGGTCGGTCTGGGCCACGCCACCCGCACGTGCCCGGCCACGGTCTGCATCGCGAACACCGCGGCCACCCACTACGGCATGGGTGTGCTGGTCCTGGGCGACTGGATCTCCCAACACCCGCTGTTCTTCGGCTACTCCGCCTCCATGGACTACCTCCCCTCCGAGCGGCTGGCGATCGCCGTGTCCACCACCCAGGGCCGCAAGGCGGCGGACGGCCACAGCGCCCACACGATCGCCCAGCGCATCACCGCCGCCCTGGCCCCGGACCACCCGATCCCCGACTTCGGCTGAAACACCTCCGCGCGACATACGGCGGCGGGGGTCTTTCAATGGAGGGGTGAGCACTCTTGGGTGGATCGCCGCGGCCGGACTGTCGGCGCTGCTGGGCGCCGCTTCACCAGGGCCCTCGCCGCCCCCTCCACAGCCCCCGCCCCAGCTCGACGACGCGGAGGTCCAGCGGGCCGTCGACCAGCTGGACGGTGTGGTCAAGTCGGCCATGAAACGCACCGGGACCCCCGGCGTGGCGGTCGCCGTGGTGCATGACGGCAAGGTGGTCCATCTCAAGGGCTACGGGGTCCGCAAGGCCGGTGAGAAGGCCGCCGTGGACGCCGACACCGTCTTCCAACTGGCGTCCGTCTCGAAGCCGATCGCCTCCACCGTCGTCGCCGGAGCGGTGGGCGTGGAGGGCTGGACCCAGCCCGTCGCCCCGAACGTGCCGGATTTCCGTCTGAAGGACCCGTGGGTCACCTCCCATGTGACGGTCGCCGACCTCTTCTCGCACCGCAGCGGCCTTCCCGACCACGCCGGGGACCTCCTGGAGGACCTCGGCTACGACCGCGAGTACATCCTTTCCCACCTGCGCTACGAGCCGCTGACCCCGTTCCGCGCGAGCTACGCCTACACCAACTTCGGGCTGACGGCCGCAGCCCAGGCCGTCGCCGACGAGAAGGGCGTGTCCTGGGAGAAGCTCGCCGAGGACACCCTCTACAAGCCGGCCGGCATGAACTCCACCAGTTCCCTGTTCGAGGACTACGCGAAGTCCGCCGACCGGGCCTGGGGCCATGTCAAGACTGCCGACGGCGAGTGGAAGGCCGAGTCCGTGCGGGACCCGGACGCGCAGTCCCCGGCCGGCGGCGTCAGCTCCAGCGCCCGGGACATGGCGAGGTGGCTGCGGCTCCAGCTGGGCGACGGCAAGCTGGACGGCAAGCAGGTCATCGACGCCAAGGCCCTGGAACGCACCCACTGGCCCGAGGCGGTCTCCAACCCGCCCCACGCGGCGGCCGGCCGGACCGGCTTCTACGGCCTCGGCTGGAACGTGAGTTACGACGACGCGGGCCGGCTCAAGCTCTCCCACACCGGAGCGTTCGCGCTGGGCGCGCACACCAACGTCACCATGCTGCCCGGCGAGGACCTCGGCATCGTCGTCCTCACCAACTCCTCGCCGGCCGGGGTCGCCGACGCCGTGGCCCTCGACTTCTTCGACATCGCGGAGACAGGCAAGGTCAGCCGCGACTGGATCCCCCTGGTGGACGGGCTCTACCAGCAGCAGGCGGACGAGGGCCGGTCGAAGACCGACTACGCCCACCCGCCCTCGGGTGCCGCGCCCGCGAAGGCGGCCGACACCTACACCGGCACGTACGAGAGCGACTACTACGGGCGGGCGCAGGTCGTCGCCGACGCCAAGGGCCACCTGACCCTGCGCCTGGGTCCGGAGCCCCAGTCGTACCGGCTCACGCACTACGACGGTGACACCTTCAGCTTCGAGACGGCCGGCGAGAACGCGGTCGGCCGGACCGGGGTGTCCTTCGATCCGGGCAAGAAGTCCTTCACCGTCGAGTACCTCGACGCCCAGGGGCTGGGCACCTTCACGCGGACCGGCTAGAGGTGCCGGGCGCTCACCCGCTCGCCGCCTGGCGCACCGCGCGGGGTGAGGCGCCCAGTTCCTTGCGGCACGTCTTGTTGAACGCCTGGAGGTCGGCGATGCCGACGGCGGCCGCGATGGCCGGGATCGCGAGGGTCGAGGCGTTCAGGAGGTGCCGGGCGCGCTCCATGCGGCGGTGTCTGATGTAGCCGACGACCGTGTACCCGGTGTCCTCGCGGAAGAGACGGGTCAGATGGGTGTGCGAGACACCCGCGGCGCGGGCGACGGCCGGGATGGTCAGGGGTCCGGCCAGGTGTTCCTCGATATGGGCCATGGCCGTGCGCAGCGCGGGGTGGCGCGGGCTCGGGCTGTTGTCCGCGGAGCCGGTCAGGGTGGTCGTGCGCCACAGCACCGTCCACAGCTCCGCCGAGGCGCGCAGCGGGGACTGGGTGCTCGCCGCCACCGTCTGGCGCAGCAGCCCGCTCAGCACGGCCGCGTCCGCGCCGGTGTCCTGCATCGCCGGTAGCCGGCGCCGCTCTCCGCTGCCGGGCAGCCGGAAGTGGGCGTAGAGGTGCTCGCAGCGCGGGGCGTCGTAGTGGAAGTGGACCTCCGTGTCCGGCGGCACCAGGCTCAGATGGCCGGGCCGGATCGGGTGCGCCACCCCGCCGAACTCCAGGGTGCCGGAGTAGCTGTACAGGTGGAGCTGCCACAGTCGCGGCAGCCGGAAGACCTCGTGCGGCCCCGCCGCCCCGTGCACGCCCACACCCGCGTTCGCCACCTGGGGCGGCAGATCGAGGGCCAGTTCCACCTGTTGCCACATGGTGGAAAATTACCAGCAGTCGTCGATTACGACCCATTGCAGGAGAGGTGGACGAACCTAGGCTCGGCGTATGTCAACCACACCTCAGCTGTTGAGCAGCGTCCAGGTGGCGCGGTTCGTGGCACACGGTTTCCTGCGTCTCGACGGCGTCGTCCCGGCGGAGATGAACGAGGAGGCGCTCCGCGTCTTCACCGGCGATCTGCCGGTCGTGCCGTACGGCACCCCGGTCCCGAAGGCGTTCCCCGAGGGCTCCTTCGCCCGCAGGCTCGTCGAACTGCCCGCCGTGGCGAGGGCGTTGGAGAGCCTGGTCGGTCCGGACCCGACCGTCGACCACCACTTCGTGCACACGCGTGAGCCGCACGAGGGCAGCGCCCAGCCGTTGCACGCCGACGCCCTCATCGACGTCCGCCCGGACGCCTTCGACGTGCAGCTCATGTACTACCCGCAGGACGTCACCGCGGACATGGGCGGCACCCTCGTCGTGCCGGGCAGTCATCTGCGCCGCACCAACGAGTCCGACACCGGCCGCTACCAGAACCTCCTCGGCCAGACCCGGCTGACCTGCCGCGCCGGCACGGTCATGCTGCTGCACCACGGCATCTGGCACGGCGGGCGGCGCAACGACAGCGACACCGTCCGCCACATGTACAAGATCCGCTTCAACCCGACCGTGCCACAGGTCCGGTTGTGGGACGTGTCGGACCTGAACTCCCCTGACGTGGCCGCCGAGTTGGGGCACACCTTCCCCTGGTACGAACCGGCGACCGGCCGACTGGAGATCCACCACCGGATCCACCTGTGGCGCGCCCTGAGCGGGGACAGCGACTTCGACATCGACCACTGGGCCACCCGTATCGCCAACCGCCCCGCCCTGAGGAGCCAGGCATGACCGTCACGGACCGCCAGCAGGTGCTCGTCCTGTATCTGTCCACCTCCGCCCTCGACTCGGGCGTCGTCGGCTGGGCCCGCTACGACGGCACCGGCACCACCCGTCCCACCACGGGCGACAGCGACGAACCCCCGTACGCCACCGGTGTCGCCGCCCTCCAGGACGGCTGGCGGCTCTTCCAGGCCGCCCAGCTCATCCCGCCCTACCCGGGCGCTGAGCACCAGACCTCGTTCCTCAAGCACGAGTTCTTCTTCGAGAAACTCGTCCGACTGTGAGGCGCCGAGGAGTTGTCAGTCCGAGCCCGGCAACCGGCCGAGGGCGTCGCGCAGTTGGGCGCGGCCGGTGATGCCGAGCTTGGGGAAGATCTTGTGCAGGTGGAAGCCGATGGTGCGCGGGGAGAGATAGAGCCGGGCACCGATGTCCCGGTTGGTCAGGCCCTCCGCGGCGAGTTGGGCGATCTCCAGCTCCTGCGGGGTCAGCCCGGCCAGGGCGTCGGACGGGGCGGCGGGAGTCACGGGCACGCCCGCCGCGCGCAGTTCGGCGGTGGCCCGCTCGGTCCAGGGGCGCGCGTCCAGTCGTACGAAGGTGTCGAGGGCGGCCGTGAGATGGGGGCGGGCCTCGGCGGCGCGTCGGCGGCGGCGCAGCCATTCGGCGAAGTCGAGGCGGGCGAGGGCGTGTTCGAAGGGCCAGCGGGCGGCTGCCGGGTCGTCGGTCGCCGCGCGGAAGTGGGGTTCGGCGTCCTCGGGTTCACTCAGCAGGGCCGAGGCGCGGTGCACGATCGCGGCCAGCCGGGCGGAGCGCGGCTGTTCGAGGGTGCGCCGCACGGCGTCGAGCACGGTGCGGGCGTCGTCGGTGCGGCCCGCGCGGACGGCCGCGGCGGCGAGGTCGGCGAGGTGGTAGAGGGAGGCGTGGTAGTGGACGGGGGCCGGCCGGTCCTCGTCGGTGAAGGCGCGGCGGAGCTGGCCGTACGCCGTCTCGTGGTCGCCCTCCGCCAGCGCGGCGAGGGCGAGCGCATGGCGGTGACGGACGTACAGGCTGCGGGAGTTGCGCAGGTCCCGGCCGCGGACGGCGTCCGCCACGAGGGCCCGGGCGCCGGTGTGGTCCCCGCGGGCGGCGCGCACGGTGGCCTGGAGGAGCGGTGAGCCGACGCCGACGTTGTCCGCGCCCGCCTCCGTCGCCAGCCAGAAGGCCTCCTCGGCGGCGGCCAGGGCCTCGTCCCAGGCGCCGCTCTCGAAGTGCGCGAGGGCCAGTGCCTGCGCGACGGTGCAGTTGGCGCCCGCCGTGGCGGCCCGGCGCAGATGGTCCATGGCCCGGCCGAGCAGACGTACGGCCTCGTCGGTCTCGTCCAGGATCCAGGCCGCGCCGCCGAGGGTGACGAGTGCGGGCAGGGTGCCGTCCGTGTCCTCGGACAGGGTGTCGACGCCGTGGGCGAGGTTCTTCAGCGTGCGCTGCCGGTCGGTGAACGGCTGGGTCGCCGCGCGCGTCCAGACCCGGTCGGGCCCATCCGGCTCCTCCGCGACAAGGCTGTCGATCCGCTGGATCTCGTGCCGGTGGCGGGGGTCGCCCGAGTTGTACGCCGGGGTCGCCGCCGTGCCCAGTGCGCTGAGGGCGAGGGCCGGTGCCGGGGTGGCCATGGACGCGGCGACGGGGAGCAGGAAGGCGAGGGCGTCGTCGTGGCGCAGGGTGACGGCGAGGGACCAGCCGGCCCGCAGGGAGGCTTCGGCGAGGAGTTGCGGGTCGTCGGTCAGCGTGGTGACGCGGCCCGCGATCTCCCCGACCCATTGCGGGTGGCCCGCGTACATGGCGGATTCGGCCGCGAGGAGCAGGCGGCGGGCCCGGGTGTCCGGCTCGGGGGTGAGTTCGGCGGCGCGTTCGAGGGCGGTCGCCGCGGCCGCGTGTCCGCCTCGGTGCTGGAAGCGGCGCGCGCTCTCGGCCAGGGCCTCGGCGATCTCCTCGTCGGGGCCGAGGGCGGCAGCGGCGAGATGCCAGGCCCGGCGGTCGGGTTCGTGGGCCAGCGCGGCGGCGAGCGCCAGATGGGCCGCACGGCGTTCGGCGAAGGTGGCCGCCTGCTGGACGGCCGAGCGGACCAACGGGTGGCGCAGCCGCACCCGGCCGTCGTCGACCCGTACCAGGCCCGCCTGCTCGGCCGGCTCCCACACCTCCGGCCCGCTCACACCCGGGATCTCCGAGAGCTGAGCGGTGCCCGCCGCCGCCACCAGCAGCAGGGCGCGCCGCGTCGCGGACGGCAGCGTGGGCAGGTCGGCGGCGAACAGGTCCTCCAGGCGTGCGGTCAGCGGGAGGGAACCGGTCGCCGCGAGCTCCCGGCCGGCCGGATCGCGGGTGAAGGCGCGCGTGAGTTCGATCAGGGCGAGCGGATTGCCCGCGGCCTGCGTGAGGATCTGCGAGCGGATCCGGCCCTGGGGAGGACGCGGCTGGGCGTCCAGCAGCCGGCCGGCCGCGGCCCGGTCCAGCGGGCCCGCGCTCAGATGTGGGAAGTCGCGGTCGAAGCGCGCCGGGACCGCTCCGTCACGGGCGGCGAGCAGCAGGGACACCGGCTCCCCGTCCAGGCGCCGGGCGGCGAACGCGAGGACGTCCAGTGAGCCGACGTCCAGCCACTGGGCGTCGTCGACGGCGATCAGCAGGGGACGCTCCGCCGCCGCGTCCAGGAGCAGGGTCAGCACCGCGGTCCGGATCGTCAGCGCGTCGGGCGCCGACGCCCCGTCGGCGCGGTCCATGCCGAGCGCGTGGCGCAGGGCGTCGCGCTGGTGTGCGGGCAGCCGGTCGAGGCCTGGGAGCACCGGACGCAGCAGCTGATGCACCCCGGCGAAGCCGAGGTCCTGCTCCCCTTCGCAGCCCCGCACGCGCAGCACCCCGCGGTCCAGCTCCGCCGCCCGCGCGATCGCCCGGTCGACCAGGGCGCTCTTGCCCGCGCCCGGCTCACCGGTCAGCACGAGCACGCGGGGGCCGCTGGCGTCCGCCGCGTCGATCAGCCGCGCGATCCGCGACAGCTCACGCTCTCTGCCGAGAAGCGCGGGGTCGTCCTCCAGCCCGGCGCCGAAGTCCCCACTGCCACTGCTGTCACTGCTGTCGCCGAAGCCACCGAAGTCCATCAATTTCCGTTCCCGCCCGCCCCACTCACACCCCATCCTGCCAGGTCGGACGCGGAGACCGGTCATATGACAGAAGCGGGGCCCGCCACCGCGCTGACAGCATCGAGGACCGGGTAGGGCACGAAGACCGGGGGCACGGCCATGGGTGGCGAAGCGGACGATTCCGTCAGGGCGGACGAGTGTGCGGTACGGCGGCGCGGCCAGGTGTTCCGCACGAGTTCGGTGCCGCCACGCGAGAGCCTGGAGTTCTGGCACGACGCCGTACTCGCCACGCTGGTGGGGATGGACATCCGGACGCAGAGCGGGACGTACGACGCCACCATGCGCACGGACCGGCTGGGCGAGCTCCGTCTCACGACGGTCGACTGCGATCCCGGGGAGGTCCACCGGAACTCCGGCCAGGTCGCGCGGGGGGACGGCACCCAGGTGTTCGTCGCCGTGCAGGCCAGCGGCACCGCCCAGGTCGAGCAGGACGGCCGGTACACGGAACTGGCACCCGGTGACATCGCGTTCTTCGAGACCGTCCGCCCGTACCGCACCCGGTTCCCGGAGCGGTTCCAGCTGAAGATCTTCGCCGTGCCGCGCGGTCTCCTCGGCCAGCCGGAGGCGGCGCTCGGCCGGCTCACGGCACGGGCCATCCGTCCGGTGAGCGGGCTCGCCGCACTGCTGTCACCGTTCATGACGCGTCTGGCGGACACCTCCGAGAGCTACACCGGGCCGGTGGCCGACCGGATGGCCGACAGCGCCGTGGGTCTGCTGGCCGCGACGGCCGCGCAGCAGCTGGGCGAGGACCCGGCCGACCTGCCCGGCACCGAGCGGGTGCTGCTGCTGCGGGTCCAGCGGTTCATCCGCTGGAACCTTGCGGACCCGGACCTCACGCCCGCGGTGATCGCCCGGGCCCACGGCATCTCCGTGCGCTATCTGCACCGACTCTTCGAGCAGGAGGGCACGACGGTCGGCCGCTGGATCCGCGGCCTCCGGCTCCAGGAGTGCCGCAGGGAACTGACCGACGCGGCCGACATGGGCAGCGTGGCCCGCCGCTGGGGCTTCAGCGGCACCCCGCACTTCGGACGGGCGTTCCGCCGGGAGTACGGCACCTCTCCCACGGACTGGCTGCTGGGCGAACGCGCGGGTCACGCCCTGGAGGCGTCATGAGGGCGCCGACGCACGGGGAGCGGTCCTTCTCGACCGCGTACGGCGAGGTCGAACTGGTCGTCCCCGCCGACCCGGAGTCCTGGCGAGGCTCCCTGCGCCTGCTCCACCTGGGCATGCTGCAGATCGCGACCGAGGAGTCCGACGCGGTGGAGGTCGTAAGGACCGCCCGCGACGCGACGGCGGACGGCAGGACACACCTCTTCGCCCGCCTCCAACTCGAAGGCACCGCGCTGGTGTTCCAGGACGGCCGCCGGGCGCGGCTCCGCCCGGGAGACCTGGCCTTCCACGACGCCGGCCGGCCCTTCAGCCTGGCGTTGCCGGAACGGCAGCGCGCTCATGTCCTGATGATTCCCCGGCAGTTGGTGCGGCTGGGCGAGGCGGACATCCGCCGGGTCATGGCGAGGACCATCGGGGCGGCGGGGCCCGAGGGCCCGGCCTCGCTGCTGCTTCCGTTGTTGGGCGGCCTCGTGGACGAGATCCACACGGCCGCACCGGCCGCCCGCGAGGAACTCGCCCGCGCCGTCACGGACCTCCTCGCGGCCCTGGCCGCCGCTCAACTGACGGCGACGGGGCACCAGCGGCCTCCGGCCGGCGCGGGGGAGACCGCGATCTTCGAGCGCGTGAGGACCAGCATCGAGGCGCGCCTCGGTGAGCCCGAACTCTCCCCCAAGGTCCTCGCCGAGGCGCACGGCATCTCCCTGCGCTATCTGCACAAGCTCTTCCAGGAGCGGAGCACCACGGTCGGCGCGTGGATCCGCCGACGCAGGCTCGAAGCCTGCCGGGCCGAGCTCGCCCGCCCCTCGGCGGCCGACCGCTCCATCGCGGCCGTGGCCGCCCGCTGGGGTTTCGTCAGCCCCGCCCACTTCAGCCACACCTTCCGCAAGGCGTACGGGATGTCACCCGCGCAGTACCGCGCACGGGGGCACGGCGGCTGACGAGGTACGCGTCCGCGACCTCCACCCGTGCACGTCCGCGACCTCCACCCAGGCACTGCCGGACGGACGCCCGCGCCCTGTCGGACCGGCACCCGTGCGCTACCGGACCGACGGCCACGCACTACCAGACCTGCACCCGCACACTGCCGCGGCGGCACCCGTGCACTGCCGGACCGCCACCGGTGCGCTGTCGGGCAATTCACCCCGTCCCCGCGGTTCTAGCGTCGTCCTCGAAGCGCCCGCACAGCGCATCCGAACACTGAGGAGAACCACATGTCCGACGTCGTCGAGCCGGTCCAGCCGGTGCTGGAGCCGGCAGCCGCCGCCTTCGCCGAGGCGACCGCCAACCCGCCCTACCTCTTCGACCTGCCGCCGGCCGAGGGCCGCAAGGCGGTCGACGAGGTGCAGTCCGGGGACATCGCCAAGCCCGCCGTCGACGAGGAGTGGGTCACCGTCCCGGGCGGCCCCACCGGCAGCGTCCGGGCCCGCGTCGTCAAGCCCGAGGGCGCGACCGGCAGCCTGCCCGTGGTCCTCTACATCCACGGCGCGGGCTGGGTGTTCGGCAACGCCCACACCCATGACCGCCTGGTGCGCGAACTCGCCGTCGGCGCGAACGCCGCCGTGGTCTTCCCCGAGTACGACCTCTCCCCCGAGGTGCGCTACCCGGTGGCCATCGAGCAGAACTACACGGTCGCCAAGTGGGTCGTCGAGCAGGGCGCGTCGAAGGGCCTGGACGCCTCCCGACTGGCCGTGGCGGGCGACTCGGTGGGCGGAAACATGACCGCCGCGCTGACGCTGATGGCCAAGCAGCGCGGTGATGTGCCGCTGGTCCAGCAGGTGCTGTTCTACCCGGTCACCGACGCAAACTTCGACACGCCCTCGTACCACCAGTTCGCCACCGGCTACTTCCTGCGCCGGGACGGCATGCAGTGGTTCTGGGACCAGTACACGACCGACGAGGCCGAGCGCGCCCAGATCACCGCGTCCCCGCTGCGGGCCACCACCGAGCAGCTCACCGGGCTGCCCCCGGCCCTGGTCATCACCGGCGAGGCGGACGTCCTGCGCGACGAGGGCGAGGCGTACGCCAACAAGCTGCGCGAGGCCGGCGTCGCGGTCACCGCGGTGCGGTTCCAGGGCATCATCCACGACTTCGTCATGCTCAACGCCCTGCGCGAGACCCACGCCGCCGAGGCCGCGATCACGCTGGCCGTCGACACCCTGCGCACCGCGCTGCACGGCTGACCCGAGAAGGAGAACCGCACATGTCCACCACTCCCACCGTCCTCCTCGTGCACGGCGCCTTCGCGGACGCCACCAGCTGGTCCGGGGTGATCGAGGAACTCCAGAAGCACGGCGTCCCCGTCATCGCGCCGCCCAACCCGCTGCGCGGCCTCGCCTCCGACGCCGCCTACGTCGCCTCCGTGGCGGCCCAGATCGACGGCCCCGTCGTCCTCGTCGGCCACTCCTACGGCGGCGCGCTCATCACCGTGGCCGGTGTCACGGAGAACGTGGTCGGTCTGGTCTACGTGGCGGCCTACGTCCTCGAAGAGGGCGAGAGCCTCGGCGAGTTGCAGGGCCGCTTCCCGCTCTCCCCGCTCGTCAGCAACCTCAAGGAGTGGACGTACCCGATCCCGGGCGGCGAGCCCGGCGTCGAGGTGACCATCGCCGAGGACGCGTTCCCGTCGGTGTTCGCCGCTGACGTGCCCGCGGACGTCACCAAGGTCCTGGCGGCCGCCCAACGCCCGCTGGCCGCCTCGGCGTTCGGGGAGACCGCGCCCGTCGCCGCGTGGCAGACCAGGCCCTCGTGGGCGCTGGTCGCCGGCGCGGACGAGGCGATCAACCCCGAGGTCGAGCGCTTCGGCGCCAAGCGGGCCGGGGCCACGATCGTCGAACTGGAGGGCGCCTCGCACGCCGTGGCGGTCTCCCGCCCCAAGGAGGTCGCCGACCTCATCCGTGACGCGGTCCGCGCGACGAGCTGACGCGCGCGGAACGGACAACGGCACGGCCGGACTTCTGTACTGTGTCCGGCCGTGCCCTTGCCCTTCCCCGGGCCGCGGGCGGACGGAACACACTCCCCCAGGAGGCCCGGCATGGCGATCCAGCGCATGGACAACGTTCTCATCGTGGTCGACGACCTCGACGCCGTCATCGCGTTCTTCGTCGAACTCGGCATGGAGTGGGAGGGCACGATGCCGGTCGAGGCAGGCTGGGCGGACCGCGTCATCGGGCTCCACGGCGCCCGGCAGGACGTCGCCATGCTGAGGACCCCCGACGGCCACAGCCGACTGGAGCTCACGAAGTTCCACACACCGAAGGCGCTCACCGCCGAACCCGCGCCCGCACCGGTGAACACGCTGGGCCTGCGCCGCATCATGTTCGCCGTCGACGACCTCCAGGACACCCTCGCCCGGCTGCGCCCCCACGGCGCCGAACTCCTCGGCGAGGTCGAGCGGTTCGAGGACAGCTATCTGCTCTGCTACGTCCGCGGCCCAGAGAACCTCCTCGTCGGCCTGGCCGAGCAACTCGGCGGCCAGGCCCGCTAGCGCTTCACACGGTGGCGGAGGTACACCACCCCCGACCCGATGGCGCGGGTCTCGACGAGTTCGAGGTCCACCCGGCGCTCCTCCCGGGGGAAGAGCGGGGTGCCGCCGCCGACCAGTACCGGGTAGACCATGACCTGGTACTCGTCGATCAGGCCCGCCGCGGCCGCCTCGGCGGCGAGTGTCGCGCCGCCGATCGCGATGTCGCCCTCCCCCGGCTCGGCCCGCAGCCGCTCGATCTCCTCCGCCACAGTGCCGGAGGCCAGTCGGGCGTGGCCCCGCACCTCCGACAGCGTGGTGGAGAACACCACCTTGGGCAGCGGATTCCAGAGCGCGGCCCACTCCTGCTCCGCCTCGTCGAACGAGGCCTGCTGCTCGGGCGACTCCCAGTACAGCATCGTCTCGTAGAGCCGCCGCCCCAGCAGATGGACGCCGACCTGCCGGATCTCCTCGATCCAGAAACGGAAGACCTCCTTGTCCGGTGCCGTCCAGTTGAAGCCGCCGTCCGGCCCGACGATGTAGCCGTCGAGGGAGCAGCTCATCGAGTAGGTCACGCTGCGCATCAGAAGTCCTCCTGGGTGCGGGGTTCGACAGTAAGACCGTCGGGCGCCGCGAAACTCATCGCGACGCGCACAAGCCGGTTGCTCCTCGCACGGATCTTGACTCGGACGGGATCGCGCACTTAGCGTTCCGGCGTTTACGACAGATTGAATCGTTTCAGTAAATGATGGGGGCGCACCATGCAGAAGCCCGTTCCGCGGCCTGGCGGGATATCCCGGCGTACCGTGCTGGCCGCGGGTGCGGCCACGGCCCTCACCGTGGCGGGCGCGGCGCACGCCGGTGCCGTACCGCTCAGCGGCCCGCCGAAGCTGTCCGGCGACTGGTTCCGCACACCGCCGCGCTCCGTGCGTCCCAGGTTCCGCTGGTGGTGGCCGGACGGTCTCGTCGACCCGGCGGAGATCGCCCGTGAGATCGACCGGATCGCCGACGCCGGTTTCGGCGGGGCCGAGATCGCCGCCGTGCACCACAGCATCAAGGACAAGTCCGTCCTCGACACCGCACACCACGGCTGGGGCAGCGCCCCGTGGCGGGAGGGCGTCGAAGCCGCCCTGCGGCAGGCCGCCCGCCGGGGCCTGACCGTGGACCTCACGCTCGGCCCCAGCTGGCCCGTCGCCGTCCCCGGCGTCACCCCCGACGACGAGGCCGCCGCCCGCGAACTCGCCTACGGCCGCGCCTCCGTGCCCGCCGGCACCACCTACCAGGGCCCGGTGCCCGAACCCGTACGCGCCGCCGCGAGCGGCGTCACCTCGCGCACGCTGCTCGCCGTCCAGGCGGCCCGCGTCGAGCCCGCCAACGCGACCCGCAAGGAGACCGGCCTCGACCTCGCCAGCGTCCAGGACCTCACCGCCGCCGTGGCGGACGGCGCACTCACCTGGACGGCGCCGGCCGAGGGCGACTGGGTGCTGATCTCCTACTGGCAGCGCGGCACCGCCCAACAGCCCGAGTCGGGCCCGCACTCCGCCCCGGCCGCCTACGTGGTCGACCACTTCAGCCCGGCCGGCACCGCCGCCGTCACCGGCTTCTGGGAGCGTTCCGTGCTCACCGGCCCCGTGCGCAGGCTGCTCCGGGCCGCCGGCGGTGCCTTCTTCGAGGACTCCGTGGAGCTGGAGACCGACTCCCTCGTGTGGACCCAGGCGCTGCCCGCGGTCTTCGAGGAGCGCACCGGCCGTTCCCTGCTGCCGTACCTCCCGGCTCTCGTCCTGGACAAGAGCAATCAGGTCTTCGCCTTCGAGGCGCAGGTCACCCGGCAGATCAGGCACGACTTCTGGGAGACCGTCTCCCACTTGTTCAACACCCACCACATCACCGCCCTGCGGGACTGGGCGCACTCCCTCGGCATGGGGCTGCGGTCGCAGCCGTACGGCCTCCAGACCGACGCCATCGCGTCGGCCGCGCTCCTCGACATCCCCGAGGGGGAGTCGCTCGGCTTCAAGAACCTCGACGACTACCGCTGTCTCGCGGGCGGCCGGGACATGGCCGGGCACACGGTGCTGTCCTGCGAGTCGGGCGCCTACAACGGCTCGGCCTACAGCACGACCTGGGACCGGTTCCTGCGCACCATGGGCGGCGCCTACGCGGCCGGTGTCAACCAGACGGTGGTGCACGGCTTCTCCTACGCCACCGCCCCCGGTGTGAGCTGGCCCGGCTTCGCCGCCTTCAGCCCGTACAACGGCGCCCCCGGCTACGGCGAGTCATGGGGTCCGAGACAGCCGACCTGGCGACACGCTCCCGACATCGCGGGCTATCTCGGCCGGATCCACCAGGTGCTCCAGACCGGCACCCCGCGGGTCGACGTGGCCGTCTTCCGGCAGACCGGCTACACCGCCACCGGCATCGGCGCCTCCTGGTTCACCGCGTCCGGCGTGCCGCTCGGCTGGACCCACCAGTTCCTCAGCGGGCCACTTCTCGATCTTCCCAACGCCCGTGTCTCGGAAGGCCGGTTGGCCCCCGAAGGCCCCGCCTACAAGGCGCTGTTCGTCGAGGGCGACTTCTTCTACTCCTCGACCCCGACCCTGGCCCTCGCCGACGCCCGCAAGCTGCTGAGCCTGGCCCGTGCGGGGCTGCCCGTCGTCCTGCTCGGCGCCTTCGACCAGGCCCTGACCCCGGGCGTGCCCGGCGCGGACGAGACGGCGCGACTGCGCGAGGTCCTCGCGAGCCTCCTCGCCCTGCCGAACGTCACCAGGGTCACCGACAAGGCCGCCGTCGGCGACGCGCTCGCCGCCCTCGGTGTCGCTCCGGACGCCCGGTACGCCACCTCCTCGACCCTGCTCAACTTCCACCGCGTCAGCGGCGACACCGACCTGTTCTACCTCTGCAACGGCAAGCACGCCGAGACCGTCAAGCCGCCTGTCGCCGCCATCGACCACGCCGTCACCCTGCGCCCGACCAGACGCGGCACGACCGTCCCGTACCTCCTCGATCCATGGACGGGCGAGGTCAGCCGGATCGGCCGCTACACCGAGGACGACGACGGCATCACCCTGCGCGTCACCCTCGAACCCGGGCAGGCCACGGTCGTCGCCCTCGGCCGCCCGGGCCTCTTCGGGGACCGCAACGGCGGTCGGCAGTACGCCGTGGCGAGCGACGCCGACAGCGTGCTGTTCACCGGCCGTGGTCTGGCCGTCCGTGCCGCGGCCGCGGGCACGTACACCACCCGGCTGTCCCGCGGCCGTACGGTCACCACCACCCTGCCCGCCGTGCCCGCACCGGTGCCCCTGGCCAGTTGGCGGCTCGACGTCGAGGACTGGACTCCCGGCGCCGGACCGACCGACACCGACATCGTCCGGCGCACGCTCTTGCTCGACGCCCTGCTCCCCTGGTCACAGATCCCCGAACTGGCCGACTCCGCCGGCATCGGCCGCTACCGCACCACCGTGGCCCTGCCCGCCGACTGGTCCGCCGCACACGGGGCGCACCTCGAACTGGGCGTGGTCAGCGACACGTTCCGGGTCACCGTCAACGGCATCCGGCTGGCCCCCGCCGACCGGCTCCACCCGGTCGTCGACCTCGGCGGCCATCTGCTGCCCGGGAGCAACGTGATCGAGGTGGAGGTGGCGACGCCCCTCATCAACCGGCTCCGGGTGGCCCAGCCGGCCGTCTTCGGCACGGCCGCCCGTCAGGCGTACGGACTCTCCGGGCCGGTCCGGCTGGTGCCGTACGTCCAGGGGCTGGTGGACTTGGACTGACGACGCGCTGGCGGGCGCGTTCCCGGGTTTTCTCCGGCCGACTCGGCGATCCTGGAGGGAGCCAGGACGAAGCCCGACCGGAAGAACACGAGGAGTCGCCCGCCATGTCACTAGCCCGCGTCCACAACTTCGCGATCTCGCTCGACGGCTTCGCCACCGGTGAGGGGCAGAGCCTCGACGCACCGTTCGGTCACGCCGGTGAACGGCTGCACGAATGGATGTTCGCGACTCGCTGGTGGCACGAGTCGAGCGGCCGCTCGGGCGGGAACAGGGGCGTCGACGACGTCTTCGTGCGGCAGTTCACGCCCGGTATCGGCGCCGAGATCATGGGCTCCCGGAAGTTCGGCCACCCCGAGTGGCACAAGGACCCGGAGTGGAAGGGCTGGTGGGGTCCCAACCCGCCCTTCCACACACCGACCTTCGTCCTCACCCACCACCCGCGTCCGTCGATCGAGATGGAGGGCGGGACCACCTTTCACTTCCTCGACACCTCGCCCGCCGAGGCGCTGGCGACGGCCCGCGAGGCCGCGGACGGCCAGGACGTACGCATCGGCGGGGGCGCCACCACCATCCGCGCCTTCCTCACGGCCCGACTCATCGACCATCTGCACGTGGTGGTCGTACCGATCGTGCTCGGCCGGGGCGAGCGCCTCTGGGACGGCCTGGAGGCTCTGGAGGAGGCGTACGACGTCGAGTCCGCGCCCTCCCCCAGCGGGGTCACGCATCTGACGTTCACCCGCAAGGAGTCCTGAGCCGACCGCCCCCGCGCGGGTCAGCTGCCCAGCGCGTTCAGCACCACGGCCCTGGCCTCCTCCTGGACCTGCCGCAGATGGTCCGCGCCGAGGAACGACTCGCCGTAGATCTTGTAGACGTCCTCGGTGCCCGAAGGGCGGGCCGCGAACCAGGCGTTGGCGGTGCCGACCTTGATGCCGCCGAGGGCGGCGCCGTTGCCGGGCGCCTCGGTGAGGACCGTGGTGACCGGCTCGCCGGCGAGGGTGTCGGCGGTGACCTGGCGCGGGGAGAGCTTGGCGAGCAACGCCTTCTCCTCACGGGAGGCGGGGGCGTCCACGCGCGCGTAGGCGGGGGCGCCGAAGCGGTCGGTGAGCTCGGCGTAGTGCTTCGAGGGGGTCTTGCCGGTGACCGCCGTGATCTCGGAGGCGAGCAGGGCGAGCAGGATGCCGTCCTTGTCGGTGGTCCACACCGAGCCGTCGCGGCGCAGGAAGGAGGCGCCGGCCGACTCCTCGCCGCCGAAGCCGAGCGTGCCGTCGGAGAGGCCGTCCACGAACCACTTGAAGCCGACCGGCACTTCGACCAGCTCCCGGCCGACGTCCGCCGCGACCCGGTCGATCATGCTGGACGACACCAGCGTCTTGCCGATCCCGGCCCCCGCCGGCCACTGCGCGCGGTGCGAGAACAGGTAGGAGATCGCCACCGCCAGATAGTGGTTGGGGTTCATCAGGCCCCCGTCCGGCGTGACGATGCCGTGCCGGTCGGCGTCGGCGTCGTTCCCGGTGGCGATGTCGAAGCGGTCGCGCTGCTCGATGAGCGAGGCCATGGCGTACGGCGAGGAGCAGTCCATGCGGATCTTGCCGTCCCAGTCGAGCGTCATGAAACGCCAGGTGGGATCGGTGAGCGGGTTCACCACCGTGAGGTCGAGCCGGTGCTGCTCGGCGATCCGGCCCCAGTAGGCGACCGAGGCGCCGCCGAGCGGATCGGCGCCGATCCGCACCCCGGCGGACCGGATCGCGTCCAGGTCCAGGACGTTCGGCAGGTCGGCGACGTAGGCGCCGAGGAAGTCATGGCGACCAGTACCGGGGGCGGCCAGGGCGCGGGCGTACGGGACGCGCCGTACGTCCTTCAGACCGCCGAGGATGATCTCGTTGGCTCGGTCCTGGATCCAGGAGGTCGCCTCGGAGCCGGCCGGGCCGCCGCTCGGCGGGTTGTACTTGAAGCCGCCGTCGGCGGGCGGGTTGTGCGAGGGGGTGACCACCACGCCGTCGGCGAGGCCGGAGGTGCGGCCCCGGTTGTGGGTGAGGATGGCGAGCGACACCGCCGGGGTGGGGGTGTAGCCGTCGGTCTGGTCGATGAGGACGGTGACGTCGTTGGCGGCGAACACCTCCAGGGCCGTGATCCGGGCGGGTTCGGAGAGGGCGTGGGTGTCGGCGCCGAGGAAGAGGGGGCCGTCGGTGCCCTGGGCTGCGCGGTACTCGCAGATGGCCTGGCTGGTGGCGGCGATGTGGTCCTCGTTGAAGGCTGCCGCGAGGGACGAACCCCGGTGCCCCGAGGTGCCGAACGCCACGCGCTGCCCGGGCTCGGCCGGGTCGGGGTGGAGCGCGTAGTACGCCGTGACCAGCCGGGCCACGTCGATGAGGTCCTCGGGCCCGGCGACCTGTCCCGCTCGCGCGTCCTGCATTTCCCCGCTCCTCCGCAAGAGTCGACCGTTGGGTACGGCCCATTCTCCCCTGCCCGGAGCCCGGGGACGCGCATCGGGCACCCGTTGTGGCACGTGTACGGCGGATGCGACGATGCGGGTCGACGAGCGAAGGGGACCTCGACGATGGCGTACGACGAGCAACGGCCGCCCGCCGCCGTGCTGTTCGACGCGCTGGGCGCCGACTACGAGAAGGCGTTCGCCCACGCGCCCGCGCACCTCGCCGCACTGGAGTGGCTGGCCGAGCGGCTGCCGCCCGCCGCCCGCGTCCTGGACGTCGGCAGCGGCACGGGACGGCCCACGGCCGCCGCGCTCGTCGCGGCGGGTCACTCGGTGCTGGGCGTCGACATCTCCCCCGTCATGGTCGACCTCGCCGCCCGTCAGGTGCCGCAGGCCGAGTTCCGCCACGCCGACATCCGTGAACTGCCCCTCGAAGCCGACGTGTTCGACGGGGTGTGCGTGTTCTTCTCGCTGCTGCAGATGACCCGTGCCGAGCAGTCGGCCGTGCTGGCCCGGCTGGCCGGGGCCCTGAAGCCCGGCGGGCATCTGGTGCTGGCCACGGTGCCCGCGGACGTGGAGGACGTCGAGGTGGTCTTCATGGGCCGCCCGGTCCGCGCGACGAGCTTCGCCGAGGAGGGAGTGACCGCGGTGGTGGAGGCGGCCGGCCTCACCGTCCTGTCCCGCCACCAGCCCATGTTCACCCCCGACCATCCGGACGCGAGCCCCGAGCCCCACCTGTTCCTGCACTGCCGCCGCGACTGACACCCGCGTCCGGTTTTCGCCGTACTAGGTCCCCGGCCCTCGTCCCGGCCCGGGCCAAGATCGGCCGCGAGCCTGATGCCGTCGCCCTACCGCGGGAGACGCCCTTTGCGGTGAGACACCGTCAAAGGAGTGCAGCATGTCGTATCTCTCCTACCCGGAGCCCCGCTACCACGGCGACAAGGGGGAGGTGAACGCGGCCTTCCGCCCGGCCGACACCCCGCCGGACGTCTCCTCGCCCGGCGGCGCCACCCACTACCTCGCCACGCACGAGTCGACCGGCGGTGAGTTCGGGCTCTACAAAGCCGAGTTGGGGGCGCGGTCCGCGGGCGCCAAGACACACTTCCACAAGGCGATCTCGGAGTCCTTCTACATCCTCTCCGGGGAACTGGAGCTCTACAACGGCGAGAAGTGGGTCACCGGTCGCCCGGGGGACTTCCTCTACGTGCCCGTAGGCGGTCTGCACGCCTTCAAGAACGTGACCGACGAGCCCATGTCCATGCTCATGCTGTTCTCGCCCGGCGCGCCGCGCGAGGAGTACTTCGAACAGGTCGCGGAGATGAGCCGGCGCAGCGCCGAGGAACTGAAGGAGTTCCGTGTCCGACACGACAGCTATTTCGAGGAGGACTTCGAGGCCGGGACCTAGGAAAGGAAAGGGCGTCGGGGGCCGTGAACTCCGTCTGTTCCCGCCGGCTGACCGTCATCGCCGGTCAGAGGACGCGCAGGACTCCGACCACCTTGCCGAGGATCTGGGCCTGGTCGCCCGGGATCGGCTCGTAGGCGGGGTTGCGGGGCATCAGCCACACCTGGCCGTCCTGGCGGCGGAGCACCTTCACGGTGGCCTCGTCCTCCAGGAGCGCGGCGACGATGTCTCCGTGGTCGGCGCTGTCCTGGCGTCTGACGGTCACGATGTCGCCGTCGCAGATCGCCGCCCCGATCATCGAGTCGCCGGACACCGTCAGGGCGAACAGGTCGCCGTCGCCCACCACCTGCCGGGGCAGGGAGTAGACGTCCTCCACCATCTCGTCGGCGAGCAGCGGTGCGCCGGCCGCGATCCGGCCGACGAGGGGTACCTCGACGGGTTCCGCGCCTCGGTGGCCCAGGTCGGGTGCCCAGGAGGGGCGGACTTGGTAGGCGCGGGGGGTGTGGGGGTCGCGGTAGAGGACGCCCTTGCGCTCCAGCACCATCAGCTGGTGGGCGACCGAGGACGTACTGGCGAGTTCCACGGCGTGGCCGATCTCCCGCATCGACGGCGGGTAGCCCTGCCGGTCGACCGTCTCGGTGATGTAGCGGACGATGGCCGCCTGGCGGCTCGTCAGCTCTCCTTCGGCGACCCGGGGCCCCGGGGGACGGCCCCGGCGGGCGGGCGTTGTGTTCTCCATCCGGGGCACCTCCGTACAAGATCCTTACGCAATGTGACCATAACCCACCCTCACCCTAATGGGAACACCGATTCGATCGGCGGTCCCGGCCCGGTCTCGGCCAGACTGGGGTGATGACTCATCGATTCGTCGGCGTCGGGGCGCTCACCGACGTTCCACGCGTGGCGGTCGTGATCGACGTGATGCGGGCCTTCACCGTGGCCGCCTGGGCCTTCTCGCGGGGTGCGGAGCGGATCGTCCTGGCCTCCTCGGAGGAGGAGGCACTGGCGTTGAAGGCGGCTTCTCCGGGGTGGCTGGCGCTCAAGGACGGGCCTCCGGCGGCGGGGTTCGACGCGGTGAACTCGCCGGGGCTCATGAGATCGGCGGATCTGGCCGGTCGTACGGTGGTGCAGAAGACGACGGCCGGCACCGTGGGCGCGCTGGCGGTCGCCGACGCGCCGCTGGTGCTGTGCGCGAGTTTCGTGGTGGCGGGCGCGACGGCGCGGTTCCTGCGCGCCGAGGGGCGGGAGCCGGTGACGTTCGTCGTCACGGGTGAGGACGGGCGGGCCGACGAGGACCTGGCCTGCGCCGAGTACATCGGGCGGCGCATCACCGACAGCGATGTCGAGGCGGGCCCCTATCTCCGCCGGGCGCGGACTTCCAAGGCAGCCGGTGAACTCGCCGACGGAGTGCGGCGCGGATACCGCGGAGTTGATCCGGACGACGTCGAACTGTGCCTGGAGGCCGACCGGTTCGACTTCGTGATGGCGGCCCGGCGGGAGGAGTCCCTGCTGGTGCTGCGGCCCCTCCCCCGTGCCGCTGTCGACGACGGGGGCGAGGAACGCCGTACTGCTCGCCGGTGACCGGTTCGGCCCAGGTGGCGTCGAGCGTTGCTCGTGCTGCCGGTGACCCGTTCGGGCGTCAGGGCTTCAGGAGTGCCTTGATGGCGCGGCGTTCGTCCATCGCCTTGTAGCCCTCGGCCACCTGGTCAAGCGGCAGGGTCAGGTCGAAGACCTTGCCCGGGTCGATGCGGCCCTCGAAGACGTGCTGCCGACGCCGTCGGTGAGGTCCTTCACCCGGGCGATGCCTTCTTCGCCGCGCTCGGTGACGATGTCGGTGGAGCCGGGCCCGACCTGCGCGGCCTGGGCCGCGAACCAGCCGGTGCCCATCACGTCGGACAGGGCCAGCAGGCTGGGCAGGAAGTCGTCGGCAGGGTGCTCGGGCGTGGCGACCAGGGTGCCGTGGGCGTTGGGGATGCGCACGTACTCGGCCTGGCAGGTGCTCAGCCTGACGTGGGTGACCTCGCCGCCGACCGCCACTCCCCCGTAACGAGCCGGCCCGCGCGGTTCCGCGTCTCCTCCTCGTGCCGCGCCGACCGCTTTCGCGGCAGCGGAGCCGCGCAACCGGCACCGCGGCGGAGCAAAGGGACTGCGGTCGGGCGATCTTTGCGGAGAGAATGGCACTACCAGCCCAGACCTGGGGTCTCGCGAATCTCCCGGAGCATCATGAACACGGCCCCCTCGACGAACCGCACGAAGCCGGGCGGCTCCGACGGACGGGCGCGGGCCCTGGCCCGGCTCGCACTGCTCTGTCTGGCGGGCGCCGTCGCGGCCGTGGTGGCAGGTGCGGGCCAGATCCTCATCCTGCTGCTGGGCCTGGGCGGACTGGGGCTCGCCGGCGCCGGCCTCTGGTGGGCACTGGCACACCGGGGACTGCCGCGGCTGTTCGGCGCCCTTCTGGCCGTCGCCGCGCCGGTGGGCGTGCTCGTGCTGTACGCCGTCTCGGGGCTGTGGCTGTACGCGGTGGCGGCGCTCGGCGCGTGGGCCGCGGCGCTGGCCTGCGCCAGAAGTGCGCTGCGTCGTCGGCGCCGACCGCACGGCATGCGCTCGCGTTCCGTACGGCCGCCCAACCGACCCGTGCTGATCATGAACCCGCGGTCGGGTGGCGGGAAGGTCGCCCAGCATGAGCTGGTGGAAAGGGCAGAGGCGCTGGGCGCACGGGTCATCCTGCTGGACCTGGACCTGGACACGGGGGCCGAGGCCGACGCCGCTCCCGCCGCTCCCGGTGGCCCCCCGCCTCCTGCCACCCGCCCCGACCCCGCCGCGCTGGCCCGGCAGGCCCTCGCCGAGGGGGCGGATCTGCTCGGTGTGGCCGGCGGCGACGGCACGCAGGCGCTGGTCGCGGAGGTGGCCGCGGCGCACGGCGTACCGTTCATGGTCCTGGCCGCCGGGACCCGCAACCACTTCGCGATGGACCTGGGTCTCGATCGCACCGACCCGGCGAGCGGCCTGGACGCCCTCACGGACGGCGTGGAACTCCGTGTCGACCTGGGCGACGTGGCCGGGCGGCCGTTCGTCAACACGGTGTCCTTCGGGGCGTACGCCGAGATCGTGCAGAGCCCCGACTACCGCGACGCGAAGGCCGTCACCGCGCTCGACCAGCTGCCGGACCTGCTGACCGGCGAGGCCTCCTCCAAGCTCCAGGCCCGGGCCGACGAGGAACCGCTCCCGGTGCCGCAGGCGCTCTTGGTGAGCAACAACCCCTATGTCCTCGCCGACCCGCTGGGCGCCGGGCGCCGAGAGCGGCTCGACGCGGGCCGGCTGGGCGTGCTCGCCGTACGGATCGAGGGCGCCGCCCAGGCCGCCGAGCTGGCGTTCCGGGGTGAGCGGGCCAGCGGCATCACCTCGCTGACCGCACGTCGGGTGACCGTCGAGGCCGACGCCGATGTCATCGCCGTGGCGGTGGACGGCGAGGCGCTCACCCTGCCGCCGCCGGTGGTGTGCACGGTACGGCCCGGCGTGCTGCGCGTCCGGGTGCCCCGGCACCGGCCCGGCGCGCCCTACATAGCACCGTCCGTGGACTGGCGGCGCATCGTCCGCCTCGCCTTCGACCGCCCTTCCCCGATCACCGGCACGACGCAGGAGCACAGCGATGCCTGACCGCCCCCAGCCCGACCGCCTCGATCCCCGAGCGCTGCTGCGCGATCTCGCCGCCCTCGACCAGGCGCTCTACGAGGCCGTGACGGTCACGCACACCCCGACGCTGGACCACGCCCTGCGCCGGCTGTCGGCGGCGGCCGACCACTCCAAGATCTCGTTCGCGGTGGCCGGGCTGCTCGCTCTGTGCCCCGGCCGCCCGCGCCGTGCCGCGGCCCTCGGGGTGGCGGCGATCGGCGTCGCCTCGACGACGGCGAACCTGCTCGGCAAGCGGCTGGTGCGCCGGCACCGTCCGCACCGGGCCGAGGACTCGCCCTTTCCCGGGCGGCACGTCCCCATGCCGAAGTCCGCGTCGTTCCCCTCCGGCCACACCGCGTCGGCCGTCGCCTTCGCGGCCGCCGTCGGCCCCGTCCTCCCGGTCGCCACGCTTCCGCTCGGTCTGCTCGCCTGCGCGGTCGGGTACTCCCGCGTCCACACCGGTGTGCACTACCCGGGCGACGTCATCGCGGGCGCCGTACTGGGCACCGGCGCGGCGGCCGCCATCCTCGCCGCCACCGGGTGGGACGGCCCGCACCGCACCCGCCTGCCCTGATGCCGGCCGCGGCCCGGGCGGGATCAGCGGGGCCCGGCGGTGCGCCTGCCCGGCGGGGTCACGCCGCCCGTCGCCGCGGCGGCGAGGAGGCCGCGGAAGGTGGGGCATTCCAGGTGGCTCGGCGCGGGACAGGCGGCGGCGTGCCGCAAGGAGTCGCGCAGGACGCTCAGTTCACTGATCCGGGCCTCCAGTTCGTCCGCCTTGGCCGCGAGCATCCCTCGGTCGATGTCGGGCTGCCCGTCGGCCGCGAACGTGCGCGCGATCTCGTCGAGCGAGAAGCCCGCGGTGCGGCCCAGCGCGATCAGCGCGAGGCGCTCGATGACATCGGGGTCGTACTGGCGGCGCAGACCCCGTCTTCCGCAGGAGGCGATCAGCCCCTTCTCCTCGTAGTACCGCAGAGTCGAGGCGGGGACGCCCGCGCGTCGGGCCACCTCGCCGATGTCCAGGACCGTCATCTCGTTTGACCTCAAGTCGGCTTGAAGTAGCACGCTGTCATTCCGGACCCGCCGTCGGCAAGCAAGGACAGGAGACGATCATGGAGATCAAGCACCCGACCGAGGACGACCAGCCGGGCCGCTGGGGCGGTCGCGCCGGCCATGTCTGGGTCGCGAAGCAGGAGTTGCTGGACGGGCTGCTCAAACCCTTGGAGGAGCTGCTCGTCGAGGGGCTGACCACCGCGGCCGGAGGCCGGGTGCTCGATGTCGGCTGCGGCACCGGGAGCACCACGGTGGCCGTCGCCCGGCGGCTCGGTCCCGAAGGGCGGTGCGTGGGCGTCGACATCTCCGAACCGATGATCGGCGCCGCCCGGGACCGCGCGGCCGAGGCGGGCGTGCCGGCGTCGTTCGTCGTGGCGGACGCGGCGGACCATCCGTTCGAGCCCGCGACCTTCGACGCCGTCGTCTCGCGCCTGGGTGTGATGTTCTTCGACGACTCGGTACGGGCGTTCACTCACCTTCGGCGTGCCGCGCGGGACGGGGCCGGGCTGCGGTTCGTCGCCTGGCGTGGGCCCGAGGAGAACCCGTTCATGACCACGGCCGAGCGGGCCGCCGCCCCGCTCGTACCGCAGCTGCCGGCCCGACGGCCGGACGGCCCCGGGCAGTTCGCCTTCGCGGACGCGGACGTGGTCCGCGGCGTCCTGGCCGAGAGCGGGTGGGGTGAGATCGGCATCGAGCCGGTCGAACTGCCCTGCGTACTGCCGACGAGCGAGCTGGTGGGCTACTTCACCGAGCTCGGCCCCCTCGGGATGCTCCTCCCCGACCTGGACGAGGAGATCCGGCCGCGTGTCGTCGAGACGGTCCGCGCCGCCTTCGAACCGTTCGTGCACGGTCCCGAAGTCCGCTTCACGGCGGCCTGTTGGGTGGTGGACGCCAGAGCGGCAGGCTGACGCCCGCCCACCCACAGGGCGCGACATTTCGGTCGTCAGCGAGGGAAGGGGACGTACGATGCGGGAGCCGCGCCCGGCCTCCCCCGTCACGAAAGGCCCCACGATGACGAACAGCGACGCCACCGTGCTCGACGACCCGGTGGGCTCGTCACTCGGCGGTCATCACGCGCATCTCGCCCAGGCGCTCGGCCGGGCCGCCACCTATGTACCGGGGGTCGCGTCCTTCTCGGCGGTGCCCGCCGACGCGGAGGCGAGGGACTGGGCCGATCTGGCCCAGCTGCTCGGGGGCGGGCAGTTCGCCGATCTGTTCAGCTGCCCGGCCGCCCCACCATCGGACTGGGAGCCGGTCTTCGTCCTCGAAGGCCGGCAGCTGATCCGGCCCGGCGGCGGCCCGGCCGAGCAGGCGGACGACGTGAGCGGTGCCGACGTGGTGGAACTGAGCGCGGCGGACGTCCCCGAGATGCTCGACCTCGTCACCCGCACCGAACCGGGCCCGTTCTGGCCCCGCACCCACGAGCTCGGCACCTACCTCGGCATCCGCGACGGCGGCCGGCTGGTGGCCATGGCGGGCGAACGGCTCCGGCCGCCGGGCTGGACCGAGATCAGCGCGGTCTGCACGGCCCCGGAGGCACGCGGCCGGGGCCACGCCCGGCGCCTGATCGGCGCGCTCACCGCACGCATCGAGTCCCGGGGCGAACGCCCTTTTCTGCACGTGGCCGAGGCGAACACCGGTGCGCTCGCGCTGTACGAACGACTCGGCTTCGAGAGCCGGAAACCGGTGACGTTCCGGGGATTCCGTACGCCGTGACGGGCCGCTGAGGGGAGGTCAGCGGGGCGGCGGGCCGGGGCCGGCGTGCGTCGTCCACCCGACTCCTCGACGATGCCGGGCGCCGAGCCGATGACGGCGGGCGGGGTGACCCTGATCGCACAGGGTGCCGACGGTCGTCCGCAGGGTGACGGAGGGTGCCGCACGGGCTGCCGGGTGGCCCTGGGGTGGGGCCGAGTGGCCCATGGCCGGGGCGGGACCCAGTGGTCACGCTGGTGGTGGTAGCTCCGTAGACCTTCTCGGAGGCCGTACGCCTGTCCCAGAGCCCTTGGGGCACGTGACTGTCTGGAGGCGGCACCATGAACGCTCCCGCAACGACGAGCATGCCGCGGGCGCTGCCCGCCGCGCACCGGGACCGTCTGCTGCGGATCGCCCGCGAGGTGTCCTTCCCCGAGGGTGTCCGGCTCTTCGAGGAGGGCGCGCGGGCGGACCGGTTCTGGATCATCCGGACCGGCACCGTCGACCTTGACGTCCGGGTGCCGGGCCGGCGCGCCGCGGTCATCGAGTCCCTGGGACACAACGAGCTGATCGGCTGGTCCTGGCTGTTCCCGCCGTACGTCTGGCATCTGGGCGCCGGGACGTCGTCGCCGCTGCGGGCGTACGAGTTCGACGCGTCGGCCGTACGTCAGTTGTGCCAGGCCGACCCCGACTTCGGGCGGAGCATCGCCCGGTGGGTCGGCGAAGTGGTCGCGCATCGCCTGCAGGCGGCCCGCACCCGGCTGCTCGACCTGTACGCCCCCTACGGCAGCGGCGGACTGCGCTGACCTCGGCCTATCGATCACGTCTGCGTGGGCCGATCGTCCGGCCCACGCAGACGTGATCGATAGGCTGGCCGACGTGGACGAGACGTGGGAGACGGTGTGCCGGGTCTGCGGATTCGACGACGGCGACGTGTTCTGGGCGGACGGCTGGCCGACCCAGGAGATCTGCTCCTGCTGCGGCAACGAGTCGGACGTCGGTGACGAGAGCGTGATGGGGCTGCGCACCTGTCGCGGCTACTGGGTCGGCCAGGGCGCCCCGTGGACGAGCCCCGGTATGGAACGCAAACACAAGGCCCAGGGGTGGGACCTGCTGCGGCAGTTGGCGAACATCCCGGAAGAGTGGCGCTGACACCCGCACGTCACAACCCGGCCTGCGTGGGGCGCGACTTGCTCAACTGCTTCAGCAGAACCGCCTCCAGCAGGCTGGTCACCCGCAGTGGGGCCAGTCGCCGGGCCCGCCACAGGGTGGTCGTGCCCCGTCCGGGGAACGCCAGGACGCGTCCCCTGGCCAGGGCACGTTCGGCGGAGCGCAGCACGATGTCGGGGTGGATGCCGGGGGCGTCGCTGATGACGTCGGGATGGCCGCGTTGCATCTCGGTGAGCATCGGCGTCTCCACGGCGGGCGGGCAGACACACACGACCCGGACGCCGCTGCCTGCGCACTCCCGGGCGAGCACCTCGGCCATCGCGACGAGCGCGGCCTTGGACGCGGAGTAGGCCCCCACCGACGTCATCGGCACCCATCCGGCGATGGAGGCGACCAGGATCAGCGCGCCACCCCGCCCGGCGGCCATGCGGGGCACGACGGCCCGGGCCACCTGCACGCTGCCGAGGTAGTTGACCCGCACCAACTGCTCGATGTCGGCGAGTGGTTGGTCCAGCAGCCGGCCCACGCGGGCGATGCCGGCGCAGTGCATGACCCGCGTCGGCGTTCCGACGGCGGCCTCGACATCCTGGAGGGTCCGGTCCAGTGCGTCGGCGTCCGTGACATCGCAGGTGAAGGTGTGCAGGCCATTGTGGCGGGGCAGTTGGGCGAGGCGCTCGGCGTCGATGTCCAGGGCCGCGACCGGATGGCCTCGCCGGGCGTGGGCGAGGGCGGCGTGTCTCCCGATGCCGCTGGCCGCTCCCGTCACCAGGACGGCCTGCGCGCCGGTGTCCGAAGTGGTGCCGATCCGCCTGCTTCCGATCACGTCGGCTCCCGCGAAGAGGACTCGGAGGTTCCGAGGCGGCACGTCGCAGCCTCGCAGAAGAATCCTTGCCTACGCCCCCGCGGTCAACCGCACCAGCAACACACCCGGCGTCCGCGGCACCGACACCCTGACCGCGTCCCCGTCCCACTCGGCCGTGCCGACGGACGCGTCCCCCGGGTGCAGGACCTCCGGGTGCACCGCCTGCCCGGCCAAATGGCCGACGGGCAGGCTCAGTTCGGTCTCCCCGCCGCGCCGCCACACCGACAGGTACGTCGTACGGCCGTCAGGCACGCGCATGCCGAGTGCGAGCCACTCGTCCGTCCAGCCCGGCAGCCCCAGCGGCCAGAACGGCAGGGCCGTCGCGAGGTCCCGGCGGATGCTCCTGTACACGTCCACCGCGTCGCGCACGAGCCGGAGTTGGGGCGTGGACATCCGGTTCAGATGCCCGGACAGGTGGATGCGGCCGAGGAGCGCGCCGCCAAGGGCGAAGCGGATCAGGTCGTCGTCGAACTCGGGTTGCGGGTACGCCCACACGGCGCCCTGTTCCGGCGGGACGGCCGTCGGGGCGGAGGCGGAGATGGGCGGGTAGCGCAGCGGGTCCTGCTGGTCGCTGGTGGACTGGAGCTGGGTGACGGCCAGGGTGGCGCCGTCCATGCGCAGGCCCCCCGAAGCGCAGTTCTCGATGACCAGTGCCGGGTACCGGTCCAGGACGTCGGAGAGCCAGTCGAGGTATGCCTGCGCGTGCCCCAGCAGCCCGGCGCCGGGCGCGAGGTCGCCGGGGCCGTGGGTGCCGGGGTCGACGACGATGTTGTAGTCGAGCTTGAGATAGCCCACGCCCCACTCCCCCACGATCCGGTCCACCGTCCGGTCGAGGTGGGCGCGGGCGGCCGGGTGCCGCAGGTCGAGCTGGTGGCGGCCCTGTTCGGTGAGGCGTACGCCGTCGCGCTGGAAGAACGCGTCGGGCGGCAGCGTCGTCGCGAGCGGACTGTCCACGCCGATGACCTCCGGCTCCAGCCACAGCCCGGGCACCATGCCGCGTGCGCGGATGCGGTCCAGTACGGCTTGGATGCCGCCGCCCGGAAAGCGGCGGGGCGAGGGTTCCCAGGCACCGACGCTGTTCCACCAGCCGCCGTCGGCGGTGTCGTCGTACCAGCCGGAGTCGATGCAGAAGTACTCCGCGCCGGCCTCGGCGGCGGCGTCGATCAGTGGGAGGAGTTTGGCCGTCGTGGGGTCGCCCATCAGCGTGTTCATGTAGTCGTTGAAGACGACCGGCAGGTGTGTGTGGTCCGGGTGCGGGCGGCGGACGAGGCGGCGGTACGAGGTGAGGGCGCCCATCGCCGCGTCGAACCCGGTGCCCAGCGCGAGCACGCCCGCCACCGTGGTGAACTCCTCGCCCGGTGCGAGCCGGACCCGCCACTGGTGTGCGGCGTCGGTGGGGCCGTTCAGCGCCAGGTGGCTGCCCCCGGCGTGTTCGCCGAGGTCCCAGCGCCAGCCCGCCGGGGACTCGATCTGCCACAGCCAGGTCCGGCCGTCGTCCCGTCGGGTCAGCGCGCCCATCGGCAGATGGCCGTCGGTGGGCCAACTGCCGCGTCCGGTCAGGGCGAGGGCGGCCCGGCTGTCGTGCTGGTGGGCGTCGGCGTTGATGTCGGCGACGGTCGCGCGCAGCGGTTCGGTGTACCAGCGGCACTCCGCGAGCCAGTCGTTGCGGGCACGGTGGACGTCGAGGGCGTCCGGCCCGGGCAGGCCGGCGAGCAGGAGGCTGCTGACGGACTGGACGACGAGAGGTGTGTCGCCGTCGTTGCGCAGGCGCACCCGGGACCGCAGGACGGGGACGCCGGACGGGGAGGACAGCTCGGCGAAGGCCGTCAACCCGCTTGCGGGGTCGTGGAGTTCGACAGTGAGGCGCTCCCATCCATCACGGCGGTCCGCGTGGTGGCCCCGGTAGCGGAGGCGGGAGCCGAGGGCCGTGCCGGTGAAGCGCGGGCCGGACCAGCCGCTGCCGTGCCCCAGGGCGGTGAGCTCGACGAGCGGGAGCGCGGTCTCGGGGTCGCCGGAGCCGGTGCCGTCGAGCCGGATCGGCCGCAGCGTTCCGTCGGCGGCGGTGGCGAACTCGGCCCTCAGCTGCGCATGTCCCCAACTGAACGTGCCTCGTGAGGAGTTCGGAACGCGCTGATCGAGCTCCCCCGTATCCGCCGTACCGGTCAAGGCGCTCCCCCTCGGTCGCGTGAATCCGTTGTTACGTTCTCTTGACGCCCCGTGTGTGACCGGTCACAATCCTCGCATGAATGTGACCGGTCACACAAGGAGCCCGGCAAGCATCAGGGACGTCGCGGCCGCCGCCGGCGTCTCCTACCAGACCGTCTCCCGGGTGATCAACGGCCACCCCAGCGTCAAGCCGTCGACCCGGGAGCGGGTGCTCGCCGCCATCGACGAGCTGGGCTTCCGGCGCAGCGCGACCGCGCTCGCCCTGGCCAGCGGACGCACCCGGGCCGTGACCGTGCTCACCGCCAACACCACCCACTACGGCTACGCCTCGATCCTCCAGGGCGTCGAGGAGGCCGCGCGCGCCGCCTCCTACGCGGTCGGGATCAGCGTCCTGGAGTCGGCCGACGAGACCGCCGTCGCCGCGGAGGTGCGAAGAGCGGCCGACGCGGGTGGCGGCCTGATCGTGATCGCCTACGATCCGGCCGGTGTCCGCGCCCTGGGCACCGTCCCGGCCGGGGTGCCGGTCGTCGGCGTGGTGGAGACCCCGGCGAGCCCGCCCGGCGAGCACCGCCCCTGGGTGTGGACCGACGACCGCGCGGCCGCCTACGAGGCGACCCGTCATCTGCTCTCGCTCGGGCACGAGACCGTGCACTACGTCGCCATCCCGTCCAGCACCCGCCGCACGAGCGCCCGCACCAGCGGCTGGCGGCAGGCCCTGAAGGAGGCCGGCGCCCCGCAACCCCGCCCGGTGCAGGGCAGTTGGGGTCCCGCGGGCGGCCACGCGGCGGGGCTGAAGCTGGCGAAGGACCCCACCGTCACCGCGGTCCTGTGCGGCAACGACGACCTGGCGCTCGGCGTCCTGCGCGCCCTGCACGAGGCGGGCCGCCCGGTGCCGGGCGCGGTCAGCGTGGCCGGGTTCGACGACGCCCCGCACTCCGCCTATCTCACGCCCTCCCTGACGACCGTACGCCTGGACTTCACCGGACTGGGGCGGTCCGCGTTCGCGCTGCTGCACGGGGCGCTGGAGGAGTCGGCGCAGATCGCCCCGCACCCGGTCTCCGTCCCGGAGCTGGTGGTCCGGGAGAGCTCGGGGCCGCCGCCCTCCTGAACACCGCCCGTCTGCACGGCAGTTGTGAGTCCCGCTTCCTGAACCACCTGCTCCGAAAGGCACGTGATGAAGAGAAGAGCACTCCCCGCACTGGCCCTGATATCCGCCCTCGCCCTGGCCGCCACCGCGTGCAGCGACCCCACCGCGGCCGACTCGGACTCCGGCTCCGACGCCAGACAGACGGCCGTTGACCCCACCGCCCGCCTCGACGGCGTGAAGCTCACGATGTGGACCGCGCAGAACACGGTCAACGCGCCGAAGCAGGTGATCGACGCGTTCGAGAAGGCCACCGGCGCCGAGGTCGAGACCCAGGCGATCCCGGACCTGTACGAGCAGAACGTGCCGACCAAGCTGGCCTCCGGCGACCGCCCCGACCTGATGTTCTGGCAACCCAGCATCTCCACCCTGCCGTTCGTCCAGCCGAAGCAGAACCTCCTCCCCCTCGACGGGGAACCGTGGGAGGCGAAGCTCGGCGACACCGAGAAGTCGCTCGGCATGATCGACGGCAAGCGGTACGCGGCGATCGTCACCAGCCCCGCCATGCTCGGCGTCTACTACAACAAGGACGTCTTCGCCAAGGCCGGACTGAGCGAGAAGGACTTCCCGAAGTCGTACGACGAGTTGCTCGCCCTCGGTCACAAGGTGGTCGACAAGACGGACGCGGCCGCCTTCTACGAGGCCGGCGGTGACAAGTGGCCGTTGCAGTGGCAGACGCAGATCCAGCTCACCGACCTCGACCAGACGTGGTGGGACGGGCTGAACCGGAACAAGGAGAAGTGGACCGACCCCGTCGTGGTCGGCGCGATCAAGAAGTACAAGGACAAGCTCCTTGACGCCGGGCTGGCCCAGAAGAACTACCGCACCGGCACCTTCACCGGACAGGCCGACGCCCTGTGGAAGGGCGAGGCCGGGATGGTCCTCAACGTCACCTCCTTCCAGAGTCAGTTGCAGGCCAAGTACTCCACCGCCGAGATCGACCGGCGGATCGGCTGGTTCCCCGTCGCCAACTCCTCGGCCACCGGCCTGTATTCGCCCGACCAGACCAACGGTGTGGTCGCCTTCAGGACGGGAGACGAGAAGCGGCAGAACGCGGCCCGGCAGTTCCTCGCCTTCTGGCTCGGGCCCGACTACGCGGACTACATCAAGGCGATGAAGATCCCGTCCGTGCAGCCTTCCGTGCCCACTCCCGACGGTCTGCCGCAGACCTCCAAGGACCAGGTCGAGGCCCTGTCGACCGCCATCGGCGTCTTCCAGGCGAAGGCGATCGTCGCCCCGGACACGCATCTGTACCTGGCCGACATGATCTACGGGAAGAAGAACCCGCAACAGGTCGCCCAGGCCATCCAGGACCAGTTCGCCCAGGTGGCCAAGGCGCAGGCCGCGCCCGGATTCTGACGATGGCTCATACGGTCGTACGCGCCAAGAAACCCGCGCCGGTGTCGGGCGCGCCGAAGAGGCCGGGGCGACTGCCGCGGGCCGCGGTGCACCATCCCTGGTGGTTCGCCCTCCCGGCGATCGTCGTCTTCGCGGGCTTCTTCCTGGTCCCCAACCTGCTCAACTTCTACTACCCGTTCACCAACTGGTCCTCCTACCACCCGGACATCGCCTTCACCGGCCTGGACAACTTCAGGACCATCGCCGACGACGGCTCTCTGCTGCGGGCGATCCGGACGACCCTGCTGTACGCGGTGCTCGCGGCGTTCTTCCAGAACGGCTTCGGACTGGTGCTCGCCCTGCTCCTTGAGGACGACACCCGCTTCAACCGCTTCTTCCGGGCGGCCTTCTTCCTTCCGGTGCTCATCTCGGCTCTGGCGACGGGCTACGTCTTCCAGGCGCTCCTCGACCAGGACGGCGCCGTCAACTCCGTGCTGGGGGGCGACATTCCGTGGCTGGGGTCGACGACGTGGACGCTGGTGGTGGTCTCGCTCATCCACGGCTGGAAGTGGATGGGGCTGGCGATGCTGATCTATCTGGCCGGGCTCAAGGGCATCCCGGGGGACATGCTGGAGGCCGCGCGGATGGACGGGGCCGGGCCGTTGCGCACCTTCTGGTCGGTGCGGTGGCCGATGCTGGCCCCGGCCGTCACCTTCAACGTGACCACGGCGCTGATCGGTTCGATGAACACCTTCGACATCGTGCAGGCCACGACCGGTGGCGGGCCCGCCGCGTCCACCGAGGTCTTCAACATCTACATGTTCCGGATCTTCGGGCAGGGCCTGTACGCCCAGGCCTCCGCGATGAGTCTGGTCCTGTTCCTGGTCGTGGTGGCCGTGGCGATCCCGCTGGTCGTCGGACTGCGCCGAAGGGAGCAACTCCTGTGACCCCGGTGTGGCGTTACGCCCGCCCGGCCCTCGTCGTCCTGCTGGCCGGCCTCGCCGTCGGCGTACCGCTGTGGCTGGTCGCCGTCACCTCGGCCAAGCCCCAGGCCGAGGCCATCAGGCCGAACCTGGACCTGCCTCGGCACTGGCAGCCCGCGGACAACTACGCGGACGCCGTCAGCCAGGGCGAGATGCTCCGCGGCTTCCTCAACTCCCTGCTGGTCGTGGTGCCTTCGGTGATCCTCGTCCTGCTGCTGGGGGCGGGCGCCGCCTGGGTCTTCGCGCGCCGCGGGTCCAAGCTGGTCTCGGCGGCGTACGCGCTGTGCATCAGCGGTCTGCTGCTGCCGCCCGCCGTCATCACCATCGTGATGGAGCTGCGGCAGCTCGGCCTCGCGAACACCCGCCCCGGCATGATCGCCGTCTACACCGGCATGTATCTGTCGACGTCCGTCTTCTTCATGACCGGGTTCATCCGGGCGATCCCCGTCGAACTGGAGGAGGCGGCCCGTATCGACGGGGCACCCCCGTGGCGGATCTTCGCGCGGATCGTCCTGCCCCTGCTCAGGCCGGTGATCGCCACCGCGACGATCATGGTGATGCTCTATGCCTGGAGCGATGTCTTCTACGCGTTCTTCGTCCTCGGCGGCGGAGAGCGGGCGACCCTGCCGCTCAACCTGTACCAGGTCGCCAGCGCCCAGCTCTACCTCGAGAACTGGCATCTCGTCTTCGCGTACGTCGTGGTGATGAGCCTGCCGATGGTCGCCGTGTTCCTCGTCGGCCAGCGAAAGATCGTGTCCGGAATCACCAGTGGAGCCGTCAAATAACCGGAGGTCCGCCAGCGTGCTCGCCCCCACCCGCACGAGATCCCGAACCGCCCTGCTGACAGCCGTGCTCGCCCTCGCCGCCCTCGTCCCCACCCTGGGCTCCGCGTCGGCCGCCGACCCGCAACGTCTCACCGTCGACCTGGCCGACTCCGAGGGCCCGGTGACGCTCGGCGCCAACGGCGCCCTGTACGGCCTCGGCGACGACGGTGTCCCCAGCGATGCCGCCCTGGCACCCCTGAAGATCACCAGCATCTCGCAGAAACCGGAGGGCGGCGCCCAGCACCCCAACGGCGACGCACTCTCCGTCTCCAAGTCGTTCTTCCGCAACGGCGGCGGCGAGATCAACGTGATGATGCAGGACATGTACGCCAAGTGGCCGTACGAGGATCTCGGCATCGAGGACTACCTCCCCAAGGTCGACAAGATCACCCAGGAGATAGCGGCCGACCCGAACAGCGACCGTTTCGTCTACATCCCGTTCAACGAGCCGGACTTCATCTGGTACAAGCTCAACCTCACCGACCAGGCCGCGTACGAGGTCGAACGCGACCGCTTCTTCGCGCACTGGAAGACGGTCTACCACCGCATCCGCGCCATCGACCCGGACGCGGTGATCGCGGGGCCCAACGAGACCGGCTACTACCCGCGCTTCCTGCGGGACTTCCTCACCTTCGCCCAGCGCGAGAACGTCCTGCCGCAGATCATGACCTGGCACGAGCTGAGCTCCGGGTCGCTGCGCGACTTCCAGGGCCACTACGACAACTACCGTGCTCTTGAACGGGAGTTGGGCATCGGCCCGCTCAGGATCAACATCGACGAGTACGCGAATCGCCGGGACCTGTCCGTGCCGGGGCAGCTCGTGCAGTGGGTCTCGATGTTCGAGAGGAACAAGGTGTACGCCAACATGGCGTACTGGGACGCCGCCGGCAATCTCAGCGGCCAGGTGGTGCGCTCCAACATCCCCAATGGCGGCTGGTGGTTCTTCCGTTGGTACGCCGGGCTGACCGGCGACACGGTGAAGGTGACCCCGCCGCAGCCGAACACCATCGACACCCTCCAGGGCCTCGCCTCCCTGGACTCCTCCCGCCGCCAGGCCCAGGTCCTGCTGGGCGGTTCGGCCGGCGACTCCGATGTCGTGGTGCGCAACGTCCCCCGCTCCGTCTTCGGCCGCACGGTCACCGCGACCGTCGCCGAGGCGGCCTGGTCCGGGTACGAGGGGCAGCACGCCGCGCCGCAGGTGCTGACCCGCGCCAAGCTCAAGGTGGCGAATGACGGCACGGTGACCGTCCCGCTGCGCGGCCTGCACAAGATGTCGGCGTACCGGATCGTCCTCACCCCCGCAGGCTCGGGCACCCCCTCCCCCGCCGCCGTCCCGTGGTCGGCGTCGTACGAGGCCGAGGACGCGGCGATCACCGCCGGGCAGATCTACACGCAGGGCACGGTGAGCAACGCCAACGGCTACGCCGCCTCCGGCACCAAGGACGTCGGCTCCCTCAACGAGCCTTCCAGCAAGGTGGACTTCACGGTGTCGGTCCCGACGGACGGCACATACGACCTGTCCATCCTCTACGGCAACCAGTCCGGCGGCCCGGCCACCCAACGGTTGTCGGTCGACGGCGCCGACCCGGTCACGGTCTCGTACCCCTCCACCGAGAACTGGACCTACCGCGCCAAGAACGACGTCGACATCCGGCTCACGGCGGGCTCCCACGTGCTGACCCTGGCCAAGGGCGACGCCGAGGTCACACTCGACCGCATCGACCTCACGGCCCGTACCGGCGAGGCCTCCGCGTCGTACGAGGCCACCCTCGCCGACATCAGCGGCAGGCCGTCGTACGACTACTCCTCGTCGTCCGGCGTCGGCACGGGCGCTCTCGTGCTGCGTACCGGTGACAAGGCAGTCTTCGACGTCTACGCCCCGCGCGACGGCTACTTCACGGTCCGCTCGCGTGCCTCCGCGCCCGTGAGGCTGCGGCTGCACGGGGAGACGGTGACGGCCGCGCCGGGACAGCCCCTACGGTTGTACCTGGTGGTCGGGAACAACCGTGTCGCGCTGAGCGCGAAGCACACCTCCGTCCGTTCTCTCGACGTCTCGGGCGACGGCTCGACGGCCAGCACGCTCGCCTACGAGGCCGCGTCGGCCACCCTGTCGGGCGGCGCCGAACTCGTCGACTCCGCGCACGCCTCCGGCGGCTCCTACATCGGCTCGCTCGGCAACAGCCCTGACAGCACCGCCGAGTTCACGGTGAACGCGCCACGGTCCGGCCGCTATCTCCTCGTCGTGCGGTACGCGCACAACGAGCGGCGCGACAACGGGCACGCGTACAACACCGACATCATGTCCCGTACGGCGGACATCACCGTGGACTCCGGCGCCCCGACCCGGGCCACCTTCAAGAACACCTGGAGCTGGGACGACTACTGGACGCTCGGCGTCCCGGTCGAGCTGAAGAAGGGCCCCAACACGGTGACGTTCGGCAACCCGATCGGATGGGCGCCGAACATCGACCGGATCGAACTGGGGCGTGTGGTGGGAGAGTTCCGGCACTGATCGCGGCGCGCCACGTCACCGGGCCCGTGCGACCTCACGGCCCGGTGACACGTGCGTCACAGGGGCGGCTCCAAGGTCAACTCACCGTGCGAGGGACCTGGGGCAGCCCGGGGCCGGTGCAGCGTACGTCCGTCGCCGGGAGCGTTCCGTCGACGAGGTAGGCGGCGGCCCTCTTGTCCACGCAGGTGTTGCCGCGGCTGGCGAAGACGCCGTGTGAGTAGTCGTGGTCGAGGGTGATCAGCCGGGAGCCGGGCAGGAGGCGGCGCAGCTGGTGGGCGCCCTCGATGGGGGTCACGGGATCGTGGACGGAGGCCACCAGGAGGAGGGGCGGGGCCTCGGGGCTGCCGAGCCGGGTGCGGTGGGCCGGGCGGTGCGGCCAGTAGGCGCAGGTGGAGGCCTCCATGCCGGCCAGGACGGGCTGGGGGTCGAGGGTCCGGGTGCGGCGGATGTCGGCGAGGATGCGGCGCGGGGCGGGACCTGGGCCGTCGGCGCACTTGGTGACGCGGTTGGCGGATTCGTAGGTGTGTGAGTCGGGGCTGTCGAAGGCGGTGGCGGGCCGGAGGGCGGCTATGGTGCCGTCGCGCAGGTAGGCGCGGAGGCCGTCGGCGAGGCCCGTCCAGCGTTCGGTGCGGCCCAGGGCGCGGTAGACGGCACGGTCGAACTCCGCGGGGCCGAAGCCAGCGACCGGATGGGCGGCGAGGCCCTCGCGGACGCACAGATACGCCTGGCGGACGGCCTGTGCGCTGTCGCCGAGGGCGAAACGGTCCGCGTGGGCGGCGGCCCAGGCGAAGAACGTGTCGCGCTGCCGCAGCAGCGCCCGGCTCTGGACGACATCGAAGTCGTACCAGTCCCAGGGGCCGACGACACTGTCGAGGACCATCCGGCCGGTGCGCTGCGGGAAGCGGGCGGCGTAGGCGGCGCCGAGATAGGTGCCGTAGGAGACACCGAGGAAGTTGGTCCGCGGTTCCCCGAGCGCGGCCCGTATCGCGTCCATGTCCCGCGCGATCTGCTCCGTCGAGAAGTACGGCAGCACGTCGGCCTCGCGTGCCGCGCAGTCGTCGGCCATGCGGCGCAGGGACGCGAGATAGGCCTGTTCCGCGGTGGACCCGACGGGGACGGGGTCGGCGCCGGGGCTGTCGAAGAGGCCGCCCATCGGGCCGCAGTCCACCGGTGCGCTCTGTCCGGCGCCGCGCGGGTCGAAGCCGATGACGTCGTACGCGCGCCGCACACTCTCGGGGAGTCTGGCGCGCTTGGTGACCGCGTACGGCAGTCCGGAGCCGCCCGGGCCGCCGGGGTTGACGAGCAGGGCGCCGCGGTGTTCGGCCGGGGTGCCGGAGGCCGGGACGCGGGAGACCGCCACCACTATGCGTCGGCCGTCGGGGCGCGCCCAGTCCAGCGGGACGCTGAGCCGGGCGCACTCGACACGGTCGGGGACGGTGGGCTGCGGGACCGTGTCGGGGCAGGCGCCGAAGTGGAGGGCGGCGGGTGCGGGTGGGGGTGTGGTGCGGGCCTGGGCGGGGGCGGCGGGCAGGGCGGCGGCCGCGGCGGCGAGCACGCACAGCAGGACGGTACGACGAGACAAGGATCGCTCCGGGCAGAGGGCGGTGAGGGAGGGCACGGCAGTGGGGGACGGCGGTAAGGGACTGGTAAATGAAAATGATTATCGATAGCTTGTCTGGGCGCAAGGCCCGGCCCCTCCCGCCCGAGGGCTTCTCCGGGCTGCCCTGAATCCTGAACTGACTGCACGAAAAGGGGAGTTGTGGCTCATCTGCTGATGGTCGAGAGCTGGGTCGGGTCGATGAGCAGACTGCTGCCGAGGGCCATCCGAGAGGGTGGGCACGAGTTCACGTTCCTCACCCGCGATCTGCACCACTACCTGCGCTCGGCACCCGAGGGCACCGCTCACCCGCTGCTCGGCGCCCGCAATGTCCTCACCGGCGACACCAACGACCTGGACACCCTGCTGCCCGAGATCGAGCGGTTGCACGCGGTCCTGCGCTTCGACGGCGTGCTCACCTCCTGCGATTACTACCTGCCGGCGGTGGCGCGGATCGCCGGACGGCTTGGTCTGCCGGGCCCCGGCCCGGAGGCGGTCGAGAACGCCTGCCGCAAGGACGCCACCCGCCGCGTCCTCGCCGACGCGGGGGTGCCCGGACCGCGTTACGCCGTGCACGAGGAGTGGGCCGATCTCACCCGCGCGGCACGGGAGATCGGCTATCCGCTGGTGGTCAAGCCCGTCGACCTGTGCGCGGGTATGTATGTGCGCCGCGTGGACGACGAGGAGCAACTCGCCACGGCTGTGCGCGCTCTGTCGGACTTCCCGGTCAACGCCCGTGGCCAGCGCAGGGATCCCGCGGTCCAGCTGGAGGAGCTGCTGGACGGCCCCGAGGTGAGCGTCGAGACCGTGTCGTACGCCGGGGCGGTGCACGTGGTGGGCGTGACCGACAAGAGCATCGGCGGGGCACCCGCGTTCATCGAGACCGGGCACATGTTCCCGGCCGCCCTGTCGGCCGCCGACACCGAGGCCGCCGAGCACACCGCCCGCACCGCGCTCAAGGCCCTCGGCCTCACCGACGGGGTCGTGGCGCACACCGAGATCAAGCTGACCTCCGCCGGTCCGCGCGTGGTCGAGGTCAATCCCCGGCCGGCCGGGAACCGCATCACCGAACTGGTCCGCCATGTCACCGGCATCGACCTGGCCGCGGCCTTCGTCGACGTCTCCCTCGGCCACGCACCCGATCTGCGGGGCGGCGACACCGGGCTGCGCAGCGCGGCCGTCGGCTTCCTGGTACCGGAGGCCGCGGGCACACTCGAAGCCCTCGACGGGAATCAACTCCGCGATGCGCCAGGTGTATTGGAGCTCCAGCTCGCCGAGCCGGGCCGACCGGTCACCGCGGCGGGCAGCAACAACGAGTACCTCGGACACGTCATGGCGGCCGACGCCACCGGGCTCGGCGCCCGGGAGCGGGTCGAGGCGCTGCTCGGCGAGCTGCGGTCCGGGCTGGTGATCCGATGACCACCGTCACCGGCACCATGGGTCTCGACGACCTCCTCACCCGCGTCCGCGCCGGTGAGCTGGGCCCTGATCCGGCCGCACAGCGCGTCGCCGTGGCCTTCACCACGCGACAGGCCGTCCGGCACGACGGACGCGGCACCGGCTATCGCAACGAGGTGCTGAGCCTGCGCCTTGGCGGAGCCGTCGGCTCCTGCGCGGTGGAGCCCGGCACCCTGCCCGACGAGACCGTGGAGGAGTGCGTCGGCGCCGATGTGGCCCGCCTGCTGGAGCATCCGTCGCTTCCCGTGCGCGTGGCCGCGCTGGACGCCTATCTGATGCACGTCACCCCGCACACGCCGGAGCACGGGGCACGTCCCGTCGCCCTGCCCGCCGGTACCTCGCTCGAGAAGTCCCGCGCCCGGGCGGCGGCCGTGGTCGGTCTGCTCGATCTGCCGGCGGGCGCCACCGTGCTGGTGGTGGGGGTCGTCAACTCCCTGCTGGAGGCGCTGCGTTCACGGGGGCTCGATTACGTTCCCTGTGACCTCAAGGGCGGGCTGACCGAGTGGGGCGAGGCGGTCATGACCGACGCGCTCGCCGAGGCGGGCCGCTGCGACGCGCTGCTGGTGTCGGGGATGACCCTCGGCAACGGCACCTTCGAACCGCTGCGGGAACACGCGCGGACGTACGGCAAGCAGCTGGTCGCGTTCGCGCAGACCGGCAGTGCCGTGCTGCCGCGCTTCCTCGGCCACGGGGTGAGCGCGGTGTGCGCCGAGCCGTACCCCTTCTTCTGGCTCGACGGCGGTGCGGGAACCGTCCACCACTACGGCGGCGACCCAGGCGCTGCCTCTCGCGGCGACCTTCCGGAGGGCGAACGATGACCACCGCCGCCGTCCTCCCCGTCGCCCGTCCGGAACTGCTCGGCCTGCTGGGCCGCACTCCCCTGCTCCGGGTCACCGCCGAACTGCCCGGTCCGCACCCCGGCTTCTGGGCCAAGCTCGAAGGGCTCGCGGCGGGCGGCATGAAGGCGCGGGCCGCCGTGTCGATGCTGCTGGGCGCCCGGGAGCGCGGCCAACTGCTGCCCGGCGCACCGGTGGTGGAGTCGACGTCGGGGACGCTCGGCATCGGGCTCGCCTTCGCGGGCCAGGCTCTCGGACATCCCGTCGTGCTGGTCGGTGACAGTGAACTGGAGCCCTCCATGCGGCAGTTGCTGCGTGCCTACGGGGTCCGGCTGGAGCTCGTGGACCGTCCGGCCGCCGTGGGCGGCTGGCAGGCCGCGCGGCTGGATCGGCTGCGGGAGCTGCTGGCGGTGCTGCCCGGCGCGTACTGGCCGGACCAGTACAACAACCCCGACAACACTGCCGGTTACGCCTCACTGGCCGCCGAACTCGTCGACCGCCTCGACCATCTGGACATCCTGGTGTGCAGCGTCGGCACGGGCGGCCACAGCGCCGGCCTCATCGGCCCGCTGCGCCGACGCTGGCCCGCGCTGCGGCTGATCGGCGTCGACTCGACCGGGTCCACCATCTTCGGCCAGCCCGCCCGGCCCCGGCTGATGCGCGGGCTCGGCAGCAGCATCCACCCGCGCAACGTCGCCTACGACGCCTTCGACGAGGTCCACTGGGTCGGGCCCGCCGAGGCCGTGGACAGTTGCCGTCGCCTCGCCCTGGGCAGCTTCGTCAGCGGCGGCTGGAGCACCGGCGCCGCCGCCCGCGTCGCGGCCTGGGCCGCCCGCGTCCATCCCGGCGCGGTCGTCGCCACCGTCTTTCCCGACGGCCCGCACCGCTACCTCGGCACCGTCTACGACGACGACTTCGCCGCCGCCCACGGCCTCGACCCGGCCACGGCCGCCACCCGCCCCGTCGAGATTCCGCACCCCCGCGCCGCAGAGGCCACCGGCTGGGTGCGCTGCACCCGCGTCGCCGATCCCCTGCTCCTGGAAAGGACCCTGTGAAGGCCAGCCTGCGCACCGTACGCCTCGCTCTCGCCGAGCCGCTGCGCATCTCCCGCTCCACCATGTCCGCCCGCGACGCGGTGTGGCTGACCGTCGAGCACGACGGTGTCACCGGCCACGGCGAGGCCGTCACCAGCGTCTACTACGGCCTCGACACCGACACCCTCGTACGGCTGCTCGCTGCGGCCGGTACCGCCCTCGCACGCTTCCCCGACCCGGAAAGCGCCCTGTACGCAGCCGAGTTGACGCCCAAGGACACGCCTCCGGCAGTGACCGCCGCCGTCGAGGCGGCCCTGTTCGACCTCGTCGGCAAGCGGGCCGGGGTCCCCGTCCACCGGCTGCTCGGTACGGAGGAACCGCCGGTCGCCGCCACCGCCCGCACCATTGGCATCACCTCGCCGGCCGACGCGGCGGCGCAGGCGCGACGGCTCACGGCGAGCGGCTTCGAGGTCCTCAAGGTCAAGGCGGGAACCGTCGACCCGGAGGACGACGTGGAGCGCGTCCGCGTCATCCGCGACGTCGCTCCCGGCGCCCGACTGCTCCTCGACCCCAACGGCGCCTGGACGCCGGCCCAGGCCGAGGCGCTGCTCCCCCGGTTCGCCGAGCTCGGCGTCGAGGCCGTCGAGCAGCCGCTCGCGCCCGGCACCCCGGAGGCCCTGGGCGCCCTGGCGGAACGCTCACCCCTGCCGGTCATCGCCGACGAGGACGCGGTGGACCTCGACGACGTACGCCGCCTCAGCGGACGCGTCCAGGGCGTCAACGTCAAGCTCGCCAAGTGCGGCGGTATATGCGCGGCCCTGCGGATCGCCGCGTCGCTCGACGGCAGTGGCACCGAGCTGATGCTGGGCTGTCTCACCGCGAGCAGCCTCGGGCTCGCGCCCGCCGTGCACCTGGCCGACCGCGCCCGCTGGACCGACCTCGACGGACATCTGCTGCTCGCCCACGACCCGTGGACCGGCATCGGCGGCACGGACGGCGTCGTACGCGCAAACGACCTGCCCGGACTGGGAGTCGTGGAGGTGGGGGCCTATGAGGACGTGGCGTGAGATGCGCGGCTTTCCGCTCGCCGTCCAGCTCCTGCTGGTCAACCAGCTCGGCGTCAACACCGGCTTCTATCTCCTCATCCCCTACCTCGCCACCCATCTCAGCGACAACCTGGGCATGTCGGCGGCCGTCGTCGGCATCGTCCTCGGGGTGCGCAACCTCAGCCAGCAGGGCCTGTTCATCATCGGCGGCTCGGCCTCCGACCGGCTCGGCGCGCGCGGTGTCATCATCGCCGGATGCGCGCTGCGGACCGTCGGGTTCGCGCTGTTCGCGCTCGGCGACGACCTGGGCGTGCTGCTCGCCGCGTCCGTGCTCAGCGGGCTCGCCGGGGCGTTGTTCAACCCGGCCGTGCGCACCTACATCGCCCAGGAGGCGGACGAGCGCAAGGCGGAGGCGTTCGCCCTGTTCAACGTGTTCGCCACGACCGGCGCCCTGATCGGCCCGCTGCTGGGCAGCGCGCTGCTGCTCGTCGACTTCCGTACGTCCGCGCTCACCGCGGCCGGGATCTTCGCCGTCCTCACCGTCGCCCAGGCCCTGGTGCTGCCCGCCCACAAGGTGGAACCCGGCCAGGGCACGGTGCTCGGGGACTGGCGCGAGGTGCTCGGCAACCGGGCCTTCCTCGCCTTCGCGCTCGCCATGGTCGGCATGTTCACCCTGGAGAACCAGCTGTATCTGCTGCTGCCCGACGGCGCACGGCGGGCCACCGGCTGGGACGGCGCCGCGGGGCTCGTCTTCCTGGTCGGCACGCTCACCAACCTGGCGCTGCAACTGCGGATCACACGGGCCCTCAAGGCGCGGGGTGACAGGGCGCGCTGGATCGCCACGGGCCTCGGGCTGATGGCGGTGGCGTTCCTGCCACCTGCCCTGGTCGTGGGCTCCTCCGGCCATCCCGTGCTGCGCGCGCTGCCCGTCCTGGCCGGCGCCCTGCTGCTCTACCTCGGGGTGATGGTCGCCCAGCCGTTCGTCATGGAGCTGATCCCCGGGTTCGGCCGCAGCGAGCTGACCGGCACCTACTTCGGCATCTTCTACGTGGTGTCCGGCATCGCCGCCGCCGTCGGCAACACCGTCGTCGGCTGGGCCATGGACGCCGGGGAGCGCGGCGACACCGACTGGCTGCCGTGGGCCTGCTGCGCCCTCTTCGGGCTGGCGTCGGCGCTGGGCGTGGCCTGGCTGCACCGGACGGGCTCGCTTCCGACGCCGCAGAAGCCCGCCGTACCCGTACCGGCGACGGCTTGAGGAGGCACCCCGGATGGCTCCTCCGCGCAATCTCCTCACCGACAACCCCGAGCTGTACGAGGCCCGCTTCCCCGACCCCGACCGGCTGGCCGGGCGCTGGACGGAGGACTGTCTGCGCCGGCACGGGGCCGGACCCCGCGTCCTCGACATGGGCTGCGGCACCGGCCGCGACGCCGCCCATCTGGCCGGCGTGGGCCGCACGGTCACGGGCGCCGACGTGTCCGAGGCGATGCTCGCCCACGCCCGCGTCCACCATCCCGGACCCGCGTACGTCCACGCGGACCTGCACGGGTTCGACGTGGGGGTGTTCGACGCCGTCGTGTGCCTGGACAGCGCGCTGCTGTACTGCCACACCAACGCCCAGCTGGACGCGTTCCTGACGTCCTGCCGACGTGCCCTGTCGCCCGGCGGGCTGCTGGTCGCGGAGATGCGCAACGGCGCGTACTTCCTCGGCCGTACCGATCTCCTGGACACGCCCACCGTCAGCTCCTTCACCTGGCGGGGCACCGTCCACCGCTCCACGACCACACTCACCGTGGACCGTACGGCCCAACTCCTGCGCCGCACCCGCGTATGGACCTCGGACGACGGTTCGGCTCCGGTCGAGCAGCGCTCCGCGTGGCGGCTGCTGTTCCCGCAGGAACTACGGCAGTTGCTGACCTCGCACGGCTTCGAGGTGCTCGAACTCCACGACGGTCCCGGCCCGCGTACCGAACCACCGTGGCGGGAGGGCCGGTTGCCCGACGGCACGACGGACGCGGACCGGCTGCATGTCGTCGCCCGCCTCAACTCCCCTGCCTGACCTCAACCTTCAAGGACATCCATGTACGACGAACGTCATCCCGGCCTGCGCCGACGCGGTTTCCTCGCCGCCACGTCACTGGGCGCGCTGACCCTCGCCGGGTGCGCCGGCACCGACGAGGGCGAACCGAGGAGCGACGCTGCTCCGAAGAGCGGTGGGCGGCTGCGGGCCGCGTTCGCCGGCGGCGGGGCCGGCGAGACCCTCGATCCGCACCTGGCCAACCTCTTCGCCGACGCGGCCCGCGCCAAGGCCCTGTACGACAAGCTCGCCGACTACGGCGCCGACCTGTCCGCCCAGCCCCGGCTCGCCGAGAAGTGGGAGGCGAACAAGACCCTGGACCGTTGGCAGGTGACGCTTCGTCAGGCCAGGTTCCACGACGGCCGGCCGGTCACCGCCGCCGACGTCCTGTACAGCTACCGCCGTATCGCCGACCCGGACCAGGCGTTCCGCGCCAAGGCCTCCCTGGAGCCCATCGACCTCGACGCCAGCCGGGCCACCGGACAGCGGTCGATCGAGTTCGTGCTCAAGCGGCCCACGGCCGAATTCCCCAACGTGCTCGCCGCGTTCGGGGCGTACATCGTCCCGGACAAGGCAACCGACTTCGACAAGAAACCCATCGGCTCCGGCCCCTTCCGGTTCGTCTCCTTCGCCCCCGGCCGCTCGGCCGTCTTCCGCCGGTACGACGACTACTGGGAGGGCGCCCCGCACCTGGACGAGGTCGAGTTCGTCGTCGCCAACGAGGAGTCGGCCCGCGTCAACGCGCTCCTCGGCGGACAGATCGAGTACGCGCACGAGTTGAACCCCACAACCGCCCGCGCCCACGAAGGCAAGGGACAGATCGAGATCGTGCGGCTGCGCAACAGCGCCATGCAGGCGTTCTGCATGAAGACGGACCGGCCGCCCTTCGACGACGCGCGGGTACGGCAGGCGTTCTTCCTCCTCGCCGACCGGCGCGAACTCGTCGACGGGGCCCTGTCCGGAGCGGGGGTGGTCGGCAACGACCTGTTCGGCAAGGGGTACGAGTACTACGACGACTCGCTGCCCCAACGCGAACAGGACCTCGACAGGGCCCGCGCCCTGCTCAAGCAGGCCGGCGCCGAGAACCTCAAGGTCACCCTGGACACCTCGGCCGTCGCCGCCGGGTTCACCGAGGCCGCGAGCATCTTCCGCGACCAGGCCGCCAAGGCCGGAGTCACCGTCGACGTGAAGATGGGCAGCAAGGACTCCTACTGGGCCGACATCCTCAACAACGGCACCCTGTGCTGCTACCGCTCCGGCGCCCTGCCCATCGAGGCCCACATCTCCCAGCGGCTGCTGACCGACTCCACCACCAACGCCACCAAGTGGCGGCACAAGGACTTCGACGCGCTCTACGAGCAGGCCCAGTCCACCCGCGACGCGACCGCGCGGGCCGCCGTCTACGACCGGATGCAGCGCCGTCTGTACTCCGAGGGCGGGTTCCTCATCTGGGGGTTCGCCGACTGGATCCTCGGAACGGCCCGCAATGTACGGGGCGTTGAGGCCAAGGCCCCCGCCAACACACTCGACTGGGCTCGGTTCGACAAGGTCTGGCTGGCGTGAGCGGACTGCGTTCCTTCGTCGTCCGGCGGCTGCTTCTCGGTGCCGTGCAGACCGTGGCCGTGGTGCTGCTGGTCTTCGCGCTCACCGAGGCGCTGCCGGGCGACGCGGCGGTCGCCCTGGCCGGTGACCAGCCCGACCCGGCCCGGATCGCCGCGATCCGCGAGGCCATGCGGCTCGACGAGCCCGCCCACGAGCGGCTGGCCGACTGGGCGACAGGGCTGCTCCACGGCGACCTCGGCACCTCACTGGTCTCCGGCCGCCCGGTCGGCCGGTACATCGCCGAGGGGTTCGGGCCGACGCTCCTGCTGGCCACGCTCACTCTGGTGCTGCTGATCCCGCTCGGCTTCGGCCTCGGGGTGCTCGCCGCCCGCCATGAGGGGCGCCTGGCCGACCGGTTGATCAGTTCGGTGACGCTCGCCGTCTACGCGATACCCGAGTTCGCCCTCGGGGTGCTCCTGGTGACCGTCCTGGCACTCCAGTTGGCCTGGCTGCCCCCGACCGCCGTGGGCTACGGCACCGACCTGCTCGGCCATCCCGCCGCGCTCGTCCTGCCGGTGCTGGTGCTGCTGTCGCGTCCGGTGTGCTCACTGTCCCGGCTGGTGCGGGCGGGCATGATCGACGCGCTGGCCTCGCCGTACGTGGCCCAGGCCCGCCGCTACGGCATCTCCGGCACCCGCATCCGCTACACCCACGCCCTGCCCAACGCGCTCGCCCCCGCCGTACAGCAACTCGCCCGCACCGTCGACTGGTTGCTGTGCGGCGTCATCGTCGTGGAGGCGCTGTACGTGATTCCGGGGCTCGGCACGGTGCTGCTCGACGCCGTCGCCGAACGCGACGTGCCGGTGGTCCAGGGGCTCGCCGTCGTGTTCGGCGTGCTGACCGTCGTACTGAATCTCGGCGCGGATCTCGTGGCCCACCGGCTCACTCCGCGGGCGGGGGTGGCCGCGTGAGCACGGGGCGTACGGGGCGCTTCGCGTTCGGGGTCGCGGTCATCGCCGTACCGCTGGTGATCGCCTTGCTGGGGCCGGTGTTCGCGGGTGAAACGGGGCCGCGGGCAGCGTCGTTCACCCTCGGCGGGGGTCACTGGCTCGGCACCGACTTCGTGGGCCGGGACGTGTGGCGGCAGGTGCTGCACGGGGGCCGTCCTGTGGTGCTGACCGCGCTGGCCGCCACGGCGTTGTCGTATCTCGTCGCGCTTCCGGTCGGTCTGCTCGGCGCGCTCACCCATCGGCGCTGGCTGGAGGAGCTGGTGATGCGTCCCCTGGACGTGTTGCTCGCCGTGCCCTCGCTGTTGCTGATCCTGCTGGCGGCGACCGTGTTCGCGCCGGGCGCGGTCGGGCTCGCCCTGCTGGTCGCGCTGGTCAACGTGCCCGACGCGGCCCGTCTCGTCCGGGCCTCCGCCGCGGAGGCCGCCGCCCGGCCCGCCGTCGAGGCGCTGCGGATGCAGGGCGAGACCTGGTGGCGGACGGCCGTCGGCTATGTCGGGCGGTCCATGCTGCGCACCCTGGCGGCCGACGCCGGGACACGGCTGACGGGCGTGCTGTATCTGGTCGCGACGGCGGCGTTCCTCGGTGTGGGGGTGGCTCCGGACGCCGCTGACTGGGCGGTCATGGTCGACCGCAACCGTACGGGCCTGTTCGTCCAGCCGTGGGCCGTCGTCGTACCCGCCCTGTTGATCGTCGCCCTGACGACCGGCACCAACCTCCTTTTCGACGCCGCGCTCGGGGGCGACCGGGGCCGCGGCCCAAACATGAGGTCGATCAGATGAACAAGACCGACGAGCCCGTGGCCGAGCTGAGGGAGCTGCGCGTCGAGGTCGACGGCCGGGCGATCGTCGACGGGGTGACGCTCCGGGCCCTGCCCGGCAAGGTCGTCGCCCTCGTCGGGGCGTCCGGCAGCGGCAAGACGACCACGGGGCTGGCCCTGCTCGGCGAGTTCCCGCGGGGCGCCCGCGTCACCGGTGAGGTGCGTCGCGGGACCGATGGTCCGGTGGGTTACGTCCCCCAGCATCCCGCGGCCGTTCTCAACCCGGCCCGCCGGGTCTCCGCGCTCCTCATGGACATCGCCCGCGCCCAGGTGAGTCATCTGCCGCGCACACAGCGCCGGGCGGCAGCCCGCGAACGGGTTCTGCGCGCCCTCACCGAGGCCCAACTCCCGCACGCGGCCGTCTTGTTGAGGCGCTACCCGCACCAGCTCTCCGGTGGTCAGCAGCAGCGTGTCGTCCTCGCCCAGGCCCTGCTGCTGGGTGCCCGGATCGTCGTCGCCGACGAACCCACCACCGGGCAGGACGCGCTCACCAAGAGCCGTGTCGTCGAGCAGCTGGCCGCCGTCGCGGCACGCGGCATCGCGGTCGTACTGCTCAGCCATGACCTGGACGTCGTACGGGCCCTCGCCGACGAGGTGATCGTCATGCGGGCCGGGCGCGTCGTCGAGTCGGGTGCGCCGGAACGCGTCTGGCTCGCGCCACGACACCCATGGACGCATGAACTCCTGGCCGCACAGCCGGAGTTCAGGGCACTCGACGACGTATCCGGGAGGCCCGTCCTGGAGGTCCACGGGCTCATCGCCCGCCATCGGGACGCCAAGGTGCTGCTGATGCACCGACTCGACCTGCGCGCAGGCGAATGCCTGGCCGTCATCGGCCGTTCCGGCAGCGGCAAGACCACCCTCGCCCGCTGCCTGGCCGGGCTCCACCGCGACCACGACGGCGAGATCCTCCTGGAGGGCACCCCCTTGCCGCGAAGCCTGCGTGCTCGCAGCCGCGCGCAACTGGCGGCCGTGCAGTACGTCTTCCAGGACCCGCGCGCGGCCTTCGACGAACACCGTCCGGTCCTGCACCAGGTCGCGCGCACGGCGGTCCGACTGCGCGGCAGCGACCCCGTCGAGGCATCCCATGAGGCCCTGGCCACGCTGGCCGCACTCGGTCTGGGCGAGGATCTCGCCCGCCGGCGTCCCGGGCTGCTCTCCGGCGGCGAACTCCAGCGGGCCGCCCTCGCCCGCGCCCTGCTGGCCCGCCCCCGCGTGCTCGTCTGCGACGAGATCACCTCCGGCCTCGACAGCGTCACCCGCCGCGGCATCCTCGACCTCCTCACCGCCCTGCTGCACGACCGTGACGACCTGTCGCTCGTCCTGATCACCCACGACCTCGACACCGCCGCCCTGGCCCACCGCATCGCCGTCCTGGACGCCGGCGAACTCGTCGAACAGGGCCCGGCCCGGCGCGTCCTCACCACGCCTCGGCATCCGTTCACCAGGTCCCTCATGGAGACGGCGAGGCGGCTGCCGACACCTGTCGGTACGGCCGACCAGGAAACCCCGACCGTCTAGGACAGGAACCGATCTAGTGACGACCTAGCGCAGGAGACGCTGGACGCCGAGCTCAGCGGGCGCCGCGAGGGGCGCAGCAGCGCTCCGGTCCGGCGGCCCGGCTGAGCCGCCCGGCGGCGACCGCACAGGGTCTATGGCGCGGGGTCGACCGGGGGCAGTACTGAACGGACTTCCTCCAGGAGCCTCGGATAGTCCTCGCCGTAGGTGACCACGCCCGCGAACACCGCGTCGAGTGCGGCCCGGAGAGGGTCCGCCTCCCCGGCTCCGGTCACCGCGGGGAGTGCCATGTGCGGCTGGGAGATCCGCTGGGAGCGTTCCGGGGCGCCGATCGTGACAGCCATGGTGGCCGACCCGGCTCCGGCCCGACGCTTCGGCACTTCTGCTATGACGGCGGTGGCGGGGCCGATCACCTGAGGTTCCGACCAGGTCTGCACCCCCGGTCGCTCCGTGGGCGGCTGGAACGGGGGCCGCTCGGGCGGTACGGCCTCACCCACCGTCCCGTCCGGGGCGTGCGGGTCGTCGGACAGGGTCCGCCACATGCGGTCCCAGTCGTCGAAGGGCGGCGGCAGCGGGCGCCGTTCCTCCAGGGCGGCCAGACCGTCGGCCACCCAGCCGAGGGCGGTGAGACCGGACAGCTCGCACGCCCGCCGAGCCGCCAACACCGCCACCGTGCGCTGGACTTCAGGACCGGCGGCGTCGATGGCGTGGACCAGGGACGGGTCGAAGCGCACCAGACCCGAGACGTTCCCCTGGACGGCGCGCAGCGCCTCGCTGGGCAACTGCCCGCCCCACTCCCAGCGTTCGTAAGCCAGCTGGTGCTCCCGCTCGGCCCGCTCCTTCTCCAGCCGCTCGCGGAGTTCGGCCTCGGCGCGCTCGGCGGGGGTGGGCGGCGGCGGTTGCTCACGGGCGAAACCGTGCCAATAGGCGGCGATCTTCGACGTCTGCTTGAGTATGCGGTCGGCCTCCGGCGGGGCGGGCCAGAACTGCAACAGATAGCAGTCCAGTTGCGGCTCGGAGTCCAGCCGGGTGTCCTTCCTGTTCGCCTCGTCCATGCCCCTGGCGCAGTAGCGCACCCGGTAGTCGGTCACCTCCAGGTGCAGTTCCCACATGTCCTCGCCCGCCCACTGCACCAGTTGGCTCTCCGCCGAGGCCGGCCGGAAGGACACCTCCACCACGTCCTCCCACTGCGGGTCCAGCGGCGGCGGCTCCTCGTGGACCTCGACGGTGAAGCCGACATCGCCCGTGTGCAGCCCGGTCGTCAGCCACAGCGAGCCCGGGGTCGCGGCGCCGCACAGTCCGCCGCTCTGTCCGGCGAACGCCTCGTCGAGATCCGGGCCGACCGTGTCCGGGTCGCTCTCGACATAGATCTGACCGTAGTGAACGAACACTTCGCCCTCGACCGGCCTGCGCATCGCTACCTCCCGCGTGGTGTGCCCACCACCCTACGGACGGCCACTGACAATGCCGTCAGCTCAACGCGACTCGGCCCTGGTCAGCCGGTTGTGGAGGTGGACGAGCAGCGGACGGGTCTGCGCTGCGACGTCGAGGCCCAGGCGGACGCTCCAGTAGCGGCCGTGGTCGCTGGTCTGCGCCACGACGATCCGGCGCGACCCGGAACCGGCGTTCGGAGAGCCGTGCGCCATGTGCGACCACGCTTCCCGGATCTGCGCCTCCAGAAAGGCCCGGTCGCCCGACGCGTCGGTGAGCAGTACGAAGCGATGGACGGGTACGCGGTCGATGACCCGCTGCAGTTCGAACCGGGTGCCCTCGTTCTCCCGTCGGTAGCCGGACAGATCGATGACCACCAGGTCCACGTGGGTCAGCAGCGTGTCCACCGCCGACTTCCAGAAGCCGCCGTGGCACAGCAGCGCACGGATTGGATAGCTGCCGTAAGCGTCCTTGACCGGTACCGCGCCCCGTGCGGCACCCACGAGTCGGTGGCGGCCCCGGGGCAAGGGGTGGACGGGCTGGTGGTAGAGCTCCTCGGACATCCGGGCCCGGGTGTTGATGAACATCTTGGCGGTCCCCAGCCGGTGCGCCTTGCGCAGCTCCGCGGGGGACACCGAGGCGGCGCTGCGGATCAGATGGACGTACCCGAACTCCCGCCAGGCGCCGCGCATGAAGTCCCGGACGCGCGGTTCGTTGTCGAAGAGGCGGAGGTAGGCGATCCGCCAGGGCTGCCGGTCGATCACGTTCTTCTCCCGGGTGACCTGATGGAGTTCCGCGTAGCGGCCCGGGATCGGCGGCTGGAACCTGACGTCCAGGGAGGGGATGGCGGAGGCTCGGCGGGGGGACACCAACGCCGGGTGGGAGAGGGTGAGTCCGACGAGGTTCGGGTCCTCCGAGAGACGCTCGACCGTGCGGGAGCTGTACCAGCGGCGGAACAGGGCGACGGCGGGCACCAGACAGGCCGCGGCGAACAGCGCCAGGAACACGCCCGTGTAGATCTTTCCGAGCCGGCTGTCGTCCTCCTGCGTCGGTGTCTCGCCCAGCAGGACGAGCACACCGTAGAAGGCCAGCGCGGCGAGGATCATGGCGACCCAGGAGCCCAGGAAGGCGCCCACCGTGTAGTAGCCGGCCCGCACGCTCAGCCGTCCGGAGCGGCGCACCGAGTCGTGTCTCGCCTCCGGCGGTACCAGCGCGGCCAGTTCGGGGTCCCGGGCCCAGCGCTCGTATCGGCGCGCGGTGCGCCATTGCGCGACGGCGACCGCCGTCCCGGCGAGGAAGCCCAGCCCCACGAGTCCGATAACCGCCGTCATCGTCGGAAAGAACCGGTCCGGCACGTCCAACTCCACGTACGGCCAGCCGTCCGGCCAGTCACCGAGCCCATAGGACCGTACGACCCACGCCAGCACCCCGGCGACCAGGGTCATGCGCGCCCGCCCGAAGACGTCTCCACGCAGTTCCTCGGGGTCCTTCCGCACTCTGCGCATGCCCCCACCCCCGTGTGTCGCGGCGAGTGTAGATCTGCGGCTCGGGGGACGGAAACGTTCCGTCGGACTGTCACACGAAAGGGCGTCTCAACACGTCCCCCGCCGCCTCTGTCCGCCGGGGTGCGGGAACCACCAGGTCGGCCGACGCATACGGTGAGCACAGGTTCGTGACATGGGCGAGAAGGAGACGGGATGAGCGGGCGGCGGGCGACGGGGTCCGGTGGGTTCGTGAAGGTGTGCGGACTCACCCAGAAACAGCAGATCGACTGGGCCATCGAGCTGGGATACGACGCCATCGGGATCGTGGTGACGCCCAAGAGCAAGCGCTACTGCCCGCCGGAGCGGGCCGTGGAACTCGCCGCCCACGCGCGCGGACGGATTCCGTCGTTCGCCGTGGCCCTGGCCCACGCCGAGACGACCGCCGTCGCCGAGCACTTCGACACGATCCAGGTGTACGAGATGGTCGACATCCCCAACCTCGCCCTCGCGTCCGGCGCCCCGCCCGAGCGCCCCGAGGCCCTGCAGTACTTCTTCTACGACGCCAGCACCGGCAGCGGCGTCTTCGCGGACATCCCCGAGTGGGTCAGGGACGTACCCGGCCGGGTCGTGATCGCCGGCGGCCTCGACGAGGACAACGTGGCGGGCGTGATCGACGCGTTCGCCCCGTACGGGGTGGACGTCTCCAGCAGTGTCGAGACCGCGCCGGGCGTCAAGAGCCGGGAGAAGATGGCCGCCTTCATCGCCGCGGCCCGCTCGCGCTGACCCCGCGCGGGACGGTTCAGCCCGCTCGCGCCAGCAGGTCGAGCAAGGGCCCCGCGGGCAGCGGGTGACGCGTGCGCCCGTGCGGGCCGGTGGTCGTGGTGGCCGTCAGCAGGGAGTTGAGGACGGCCTCCTCCACGGCGTCGAGCACGGCGACGAAGAGGGGGTCAAGCAGGTCGTCGGGCAGTACGGCCGGACCGGCGGCCTCGCCCAGGGGGCGGGTGCCGAAGGCGAGACCGTAGTCCCCGCTGCCGTGACCGTACCCGGCGCCGACCCGGGCCAGCGCGTAGACCGCTCGGTGGGCCACCCGGGTCAGCTGACGGGCGTCGAGCGGTGCGTCGGTGGCGGCCACGACCATGCAGGAACCGCGGTCGGGACCGGCGTCCGGGTCGGGCAGACCCACATCGACGGGGGTTACCGTACGGCCCGAAATCCTGAGCGTGCCACCGAAGTTGGCCTGCACCAACACGCCCAGCGTCACCTCACCTCCTCCCAGTACCAGCCTCCGTGACGAGGTGCCGACACCGGCCTTGAAGCCCAGCGCGGCTGTGCCCGTCCCCGCGCCGACGCATCCCTCGGCCACCGGCCCGCCGGACGCGCCTTCCAGGGCGGCCCGGACGTGTTCCTCGCGGACCGGGCGGGAGCGGATGTCGGACAGCAGCCCGTCGTTGCACTCCCCCACCACCGGGTTCACGCTCCGCACGCCCTCGTTCCCCGGCCGGTCCAGCGTCCAGCCGACCAGGGCGTCGGCGACCCGGAACGCCGAGAGCGTCGACGTGAGCAGCACCGGCGTCTCCAGGGCGCCGAGTTCGGACACCTGTGTACCGCCCAGCAGCTTGCCGTAGCCGTTGCCCACGAACACCCCGGCGGGCAACGGGCGGGCTGGGCTCACCCCGTCGGGCACGATCGCGGTGACTCCGCTGTGCACGCGCGGCGGATCGATCAGCGTGGTGTGCCCCACCCGGATGCCCGGCACATCGGTGAGCGCGTTGTACGGCCCGGTGGGCAGATCGCCGACGCCCAGGCCGATGTCCCGGGCCCTGGGGGCGGTGGGTGAGGGGGACGGATCCGGGGCGGGTGCGCTCATGAGGGGCACCCTACGTCCGGGGCGTCGTCACCTCCGCCGGGTCTACGACTTGTCGAGCCGGTCGGCCAGGTCGGTCAGGTCGTCGGCGTACAGGTCGAACCGGTCCTCGGGCGCGGGCGGGTCGCCGACCGGGCGGGCGACGTACGCGGTGCGCAGGCCGAGGCGCTGGGCTCCGCGCAGGTCCCAGGCATGGGAGGCGACCATCAGCAGCCGCTCCGGCGGCAGCCCGGAGACGGTGACGGCCAGCCGGTAGACGGCCGGATCCGGTTTGTAGGTCCCGGCGTCCTCGGCGGACAGGGCCTGGTGCCAGCGCAGTCCGGCGTGGGCGTTGAGCCCCAGCAGGGCCGTGCGGCTCGCGTTGGACAGGCCGATCAGGGGGAACCGTTCGGCGAGGCGGGCGAGCCCTGCCACGGTGTCGGGCCACGGCGGGAGCCGGCGGGCCGACAGGGCGAGCGCGGTGGCGTCGCCATCGACCGCGTCGGCGACCAGCTGCGCCGCTTCCCGGTCGATGACCTCGCTGGTGACATAAGCCCTTGCCCCGTCCACGACGCGGCGCTGCTCGCGCTCGACGTGCTGTTGCCACAACGCGAGGAGCTCCTCGACCCTGGTCTCGTCGAGCGAGGGATCGAGCGCGCGGATGCCGGCGCGGAGCCCCGCCGGTTCGTCGACGAGGGTTCCGAGCACGTCGAACACGAGGGCGTCGATCTCCAGCGCTGCCATGGACGGGGCCTCCTGAACGGTGGGGTACGGCGGGCGGCGCGGGCCCTTGTCGGTGCCCGCGCCGCCCGGTGCCCGGCTCACCGTCGGGCGACGCCGATGGTGATGATGCCGGTCAGCTTCGGGCTGGTGGCGTTGTCGTAAACGATGTCGCCGCCCGCCTTCTTCCAGATACTGACGCGGAACGTGTCCGGGGTCGCGGTGATCCGGAACCCGTATCCACCCTTGCCGTCGATCGTGCCGGATCCCTGGTAGACGGCCCGGGAGCCGGTGACCACGAGCCAGTCGGAGCCCGTCGAGCGGAACTTCAGCCTGGCCGCGCCGAAGTCGAAGGACGCCTTGCCGGTCGGAACGGTGGCCCCCTTCTCGTACAGGGCGACGAAGGAGAAGGCGGCCTTGCCGGACAGGTCCGGGCGGGCGGGGTAGGCGCCGGCCGGGGAGGTGAAGACGCCGGTGCCGAAGGCGGGGCCGGCCGAGCGGTCGTAGACGATCAGCTCGGGCAGGGTCGTGGCGTCCGAGGCGTTGTCGTCGTCCGTGACGGTGACCACCGGGCGGCGGATGCCGGCCTTGGTGTAGGTGTGCTCGGCCCGGCAGCCGGTGGCGGTGACCTTGCCGACCCCGGGTGCGCTGCCGTCCTTCCAGTCGACGGTGCAGGTGTGGGTGTCGGAGGTGCCCGGGTCGGTGAAGGCGGCGGTGACGACGGCGGTCCTGCCCACCGACACCGGGGACTTGGGTCCGGTGGCGGAGGTGATGGCCGGTGCCGCGTTGGCGACCTTCACGGTGGCGGTGTCGCTGCTGCGGCCACCGGTCAGGGTGACGGTGTAGGTGCCGTCGTCGGTGCAGGTGAGGGTGGTCCGCGCCGCCGCCTGGTCGGCGAAGGTGCAGGGCGCGCCGTCCTCGACCGACCACTTCGGGCTGCCGGCCCCGGAGAGGGTGCCGTTGAGGGCGATCGCGCTGCCCTCGGCGCCCTCGGCGTCCGGACCGGCGTGCACGATGGTGACCGGGTCGATGCTGGTGAGCGTCGGAACGACCTTCTTGATCAGGCCGTCCGCGTCGAACTCCAGCTTGTCCACGGTGGTTTCACGGTGCGTGCCGTCACCGCCGGGGATGGCGAAGCGGTGGTAGGCGATGTACCAGTCGTCCGTGTTCGGGACGTGGACGACGGAGTGGTGGCCGGGGCCCTTGATGCCGAGCGAGAGGTCCTTCTCCAGGATCACTCCGCGCTTGGTCCACGGGCCGGCGGGCGAGGGGCCGGTGGCGTAGGCGACCCGGTAGTTCTCGTCCCGGGTGTCGTTCTCCGACCACATGAGGTAATAGGTGCCCTTGCGCTTGACGACGAAGGAGCCCTCGTTGTAGCCGCTGGGGGTGATGTCCTTCATCTTCGCGGTGTCGATCGAGACCATGTCGGCGTTCAGCGGAGCGACGTAGGCATGGCCGTTGCCCCAGTAGAGGTACGAGGTCCCGTCGTCGTCGGTGAACACGGCCGGGTCGATCATCTGGCCGCTGAACTGGCCTGCCTTCAGCAGGGGTTGGCCGAGGGCGTCCTTGAACGGGCCGGTCGGCGAGTCGGACACCGCGACACCGATGTTGGCGTCGGCGCAGAAGTAGAAGTAGTACTTGCCGTCCTTCTCGGCGATGGTCGGCGCCCAGGCGCGGCTGTCCGCCCAGGAGACGTCGGGGCCGAGGTCGAGGATGACGCCGTGGTCCTTCCAGTGGACCAGGTCGGTGGAGGAGTACGCCTTGAACTGCGTGCCGCTCCAGCCGTCGAAGCCGTCGGTGGTCGGGTAGAGGTAGAAGGTGTCGCCGAAGCGGACGATGTTCGGGTCGGCGTTGAGGCCGGGCAGGACCGGGCTCTTCATGACGAGCGCCGACACCGTCCAGGTGCGCTTCTTGCCGTCGGAGCCCGTCACTTCGTAGGTCACCGGCTGGGTGAAGTCCTGGACGCTGCCGGAGGCGGGGCTGATCGCCGCGCCGTGGGCGAGGGTGAACTCCGGGGCCAGCGAGGTGAGATCGGTGCCTTCCTTCAACGGCAGGGTGATCTTGCTGTCGGCGTTGTCGATGATCGCGTCGACCTTCAGATCCGGCTGCGTGGCCTTGGCGATGCCCGCGGTGTTGCCGCTGAGCTCCATGACCTCCGCGGCCGACAAAGCGCGGTCGTAGATGCGGAAGTCGTCGACCTCGCCGGCGAAGTAGGGGTCGGCCGAGTACAGGGAGCGGCCGATGTAGCCGCTGTAGTCCTTGTTGGCGTCGTACAGTTCGGACGGCTTGATGCCGGTCGTGGTGCGGGCGGCCTCGACGCCGTCGACGTAGAGGACCATGAGACCGGTCGTGCCGTCGAGCGTGACGGTGACGTGCCGCCACTCGCCGGGGGTGAGCTGGGAGCCGGCCGTCAGCTTCGACTCGGCGGACCAACTCGCCTTGGTGATGGCCGAGTAGAGGCTGGAGCCGCCGTTGGACGGGGTGGCGAACAGGTACTTGTCACTGTCGGGGCCGAGCCCGAACAGCCACTGGAAGCTTGCCCCGCCCTGCCACTTGGCGTACGTCGACACGGTCACGCTGTCGGCGTTCTTCAGCACCCCGTTGGGGATCTTCACGTACGGGGAGGTGCTGGAGTCGCCGGACATCTTGAACGAGCCGCCGTCGACTCCGGTGCCGAAGGCGGGAGTTCGGGCGTAGGTGCCGTGGTAGCCGTGGCCGCTGGCGTCGCGGGCGATGTTGCCGCCGGTCTCGTCGAAGCCGTACTCCAGGAGCAGGTCCGCGGGGACGTCCGGGCCCTCCGCCGAGACGGTGACCTCGGCCTGGACCGGGAGTGCGGCGCCGTCGGGCAGGCTGCCGGTGACCGTGAAGGTGCCGGGCTGCGCGTACTTGGAAGCCGGGACGTCCTCCCAGTCGACGGCGACGGGGCGCTTGACGCCGTCGGCGTAGGTGGCGATGACGGTGGCCGGCAGGACCGGGGCCTCACCGGTCCTGGTCTTCACCTGGATGTCCTCGACGCTCTCCACCAGCTGGTCGGGCTGGTAGGCGCGCAGCAGGCGGTCGTACTCGGCCTGGGTGACCGGCAGGACCGTGCCGTGGCGCGGCTTGGACGGCAGGTCGTAGTCGGCGACCGGGGTCCAGACTCCGGAGTCGAGGTCGGTCGTCTCGAAGGGGATGTAGCCGCGTCCGCCGAACTCGTCGAGGAACGCGTACCACTTCTCCTCGGTGTTCGACTTGAACACCAGCGGCCCCTCGGCGGCGTTCATCGCGCCCTTGCCGATGCCCTCGGCCACCGCGCTCCACGAACCGAGGATCGAGTCGCTCTTCTCCTCGAAGATGAACTTGCTGTTGGGGGTGGAGGAGGTGTTGTTCCGCTCGTCCTTCGAGAGGCGGTAGTAGGTGCCGTCGTGCTGGATCATCGTGGAGTCGATGACCGAGTAGCCGCGGTCGACCCAGACCTTGGGCTCGCTGAAGGTGTAGAAGTCGCGGGTGGTGGCGTACATCATGCGGTTGTACGTGTCGCCCGAGTGCGCCTCGTTGTCGTACAGCTTCGAGGCCCAGAAGACCACGTACTCGCCGAGCGCGGCGTCGTAGAAGGCCTCCGGTGCCCAGGTGTTGCCGGCGCTGTCCGGGGAGACCTTCACCAGGCGCTGGTTCGTCCAGTGGACGAGGTCGGTGGACTCCCAGACCATGATGGACTTGCTGCCGCTGCGCTGGGCGGCGTCCCAGTCGCCGTTGCCGTAGATCCGCAGGTCGGTGGCGATCTGGTAGAACTTGTCGCCCTCGGGGGAGCGGATGATGAACGGGTCGCGCAGGCCCTTCTCGCCGAGTGTGGAGGTCAGGACCGGCTTGCCGTCGTTCAGTTCCCGCCACTTCAGCGGGTCGTCGCCCTTGCTGAGGGCGGAGTAGAGCTGTTCGCCGTCCGAGGTGCCCTCGCCGGTGAAGTAGCTGAACATATAGCCCTTGAGGGCTTCCTGCTTCGGGAGTTCGGGGACCTTCGCGGTGAAGGTGCGGGTCGTCCTGGCGTCGCCCTTGGTGACGGTGGCGGTCAGTTCGACGGTGGTGGCGCCGTCGCCGTGCGCGGGCCGGTGGACGGCTCCGTCGTCGGTGATCACGTCCGAACTCGCCGAGGTCCAGGCGACCTTGGTGCCGTAGTCGCCGGCCGCGGGGAGGGTGAGGTTGCCGCGTACGTCGTCCAGGTTGTGGACGGTGAGCGCCTCGGCGGCCTGTTCGGTCGCCGACTGGTCGTCGAAGTCGGGCAGGACCGTGACCTCGAAGGTCCTGGTGTCGGTCACCGTGCCCTTCTTCAGCGTCGCGGTGAGCGTGGCGTGGGCGTTGGGTTCGCCGGCGGCGGGGCGGGTCACCTTGCCGGTGTCGGAGACGGCCGCGGTGTTGTCGCTGGCCCAGCTGATCGTGGAGCCGCCCGCCGTGCCGGTCTTCGGCAGGTCCAGGTCGGCGGTGACGGCGCCGGTGTCGCCGAGGTCGAGGGCCGCCTTGTCGTCGGCGACGCCCTGGGTGGCCACGGGGAGCGAGAGCCGCTCGACCTCGGAGGCGTCCAGAGCACGGTCGTAGACCCGGAAGTCCCGGACGCGGCCCTTGAAGAGCTTGTCGCCCGAGTAGACGGACTTGCCTATGTAGTTGGCGGTGGTGGTGCCGGAGCCGATGGCGCCGGGGGTGATGGTCACCGCGGTGTTGCGGCCGACCTCGACACCGTCCTCGTACAGCACGGCCGTCGAGCCGGTCTGCGTGTAGGTGAGGTGCTTCCACACCGCGCGGGTCAGGTTGTGCGCGTCCGAGGGCTTGGTGGTCTGCTCCGTCGACCAGTTGCCGGTCGCGATCGAGGTGCGCAGGGAGTTGCCGGTGGTGAACAGGTAGCCGTTCCCGTTGCTCCCGCTGGAGTTGCCGAAGCCGTAGATGAAGTACGGCGTGGTCTGCGCCGCATCGATCAGCACGTCCGTCGAGACGGTGATCGAGGTCATGCCCTTCATGACGTCGTTCGGGACCTTGACGTAGGTGTCGGAGCCGTTGAAGGCGAGGCCCTGGCCGGTGCCGGACCAGTCGGCGGTGCCGCTGACCGTGCCGTCGCGGCCGTTGCCGGAGGCGTCGGTGACAGTGGAGCCGGAGGCGGCGTCGAGCTTGTACCAGAGGGCCAGGCCGTCGGTGACGTCCGCGGTTTCGGCCTCGGTCGCCGCGGTCGCGGAGGTGACGGGGGCGGCGAGGCCCAGGAGCAGCGACACGGCGGTCAGGCCCGCGAGGCGGCCCGCCCAGCGTCTCGCGCGGGTACGCGGACGTGCGAGGTGCGTCATGTGGGGTTTCCCTGCTGAGGCATGGCTGACGGGGGAGGGGAGGGCAAACGGGAGTCAGCCGGGAACGGACGCCTCGGCCAAGGGCGCCCTGACGTTTCGGCTGGATGACGTCGTGTTGCGAGAGTGTCAATCGGCTGGTGGGGCAGCGTCAAGAGGTTTCGAACAATGTCCGACAGGCCGAACAAACAGGGTCGCGGGTGGTCAACGCTCGGAGCTCCCAGCCGTGTTGACGCGGGCCCTGGCGGGCCCGCGTCCCCTCCTACGGCCTCAGCCCACCGCGCGCTTCACGAGCGCGCCGATCCGTTCCTCCACCTCGGCCGTCACCTCGGTCAGGGCGAACCCGGCCGCCCACATCGTGCCCTCGTCCAACTGGGCCAGATCACTGAAGCCGAGCGTCGCGTACCGCGCCTTGAACTTCTCCGCGCTCTGGAAGAAGCAGACGACCTTGCCGTCCAGCGCGTAGGCCGGCATGCCGTACCAGAGCTTGGGCGCGAGGGCCGGTGCGGCGGCGACGACAACGGCGTGCACCCGCTCGGCCATCACCCGGTCCGAGTCCGCCATCTCGGCGATCTTCGCGAGCACGTCCCGCTCGGCCTCCGCCGCCTTGTCCGCGTTCGAACGCCGCCGCGCGGCCGTCTTCATCTCCCGCGCGTGATCCTTCATCGCGGCCCGCTCCTCGGCCGTGAAACCCTCGTAGGAACCGTCGTCGGTACTGGTCATGGCTGCTCTCCCCGTGGTGAACCGTGCTGTGCCGGAATCCGGTCGGGGGACTGTATCCCGGCCGCCCACCGCGGTGAACCCTTCGCGGGCAGCGGTCAGCCCTGGCTCCCGCGCCGCAGTTCCGCCGAGAGATGGTGCTGCAACGGCTGCCCGACCGCCGCGAGATCGTGGACGAACGTGAGCGTGTCCTCGTCGGTGAGGGTGTAGCGGCGGCGGGTGGCCTCGACCTCCTTGGCCGTCGGGGTGAGGGCCACTTGGTGGGTGGACAGGTCGACGGTGTTCTCCGTGGCCCGGCCGACGGCGATCTCCGCGATACCGGTGGGCTGGGTGATCAGCGCCTCCACCCGGCCGTCGGGCTGGAGCCGCCACCAGCCGCTCTCGCGGGCCGCCGGGCGCAGCGGCGTGTCGTCCGCGTCGATCAGCCAGGCCCGCGCCTCGTAGTGGAGGAAGGGCCGGCCGTCGTGGCTGAAGGTGACCTCCTGCGCGTAGGCGAAGTCCCCGTCGAGGGTCGGGTATCCCCCGCGGCCCCGGCCGCGCCACGTGCCGAGAAGGCCGAGCACCGGCTTGAGCAGGGCGTGCGGTACGGGTGCCTCGTCCGGCCCGTGGGCTTCGCGGTACGGGTACGGGGGTGCGGCGGGGTGGGACACGGCGGTGCTCCTCGAAGTCGGGCCGGTGGCGGGAGAAGCCTAGGTCGTGTCCGCGAAGTCCCGTCGTCCGCCCGGCGGGCGGGCCGGGCGGCGTCAGGTGCGTGCTCTCGGCGTGCCGGCCACGAACCCGCGTACTGGTTGTCCGTGGGTTCGTGCCCGGTGCGGCGAGTGGGGGCACCTCCCACGCCCTCAAGGCAGTGGGGGAGCGTGCATGGCGGCTCCCGGCAGGCGGGACTTCGCGGACACGGCCCAGCCGCGCCGCCACAACCTCACTTCCGCAGCCGCTAATTCACTCGCCCGGCCGGAAGCCGAGCCCATAGGCTCCGCCCGCGCACCTGGGACGCGACACACGACCGCGAGGGGAACCCCATGGACACGCCCGGCTCACCCACCGACCGCTTCGGTCTGCTGCTCGACCAGTTCGACCGCGCCAGGGAGATGGCCCAGGTCCGGCTCATCGGCCTCGGCGACGAGGAGTACCTGTGGGAGCCCGTACCCGACTGCTGGTCGCTGCGGCGTCGCGGCGAGGCGGTGACGCCGAGGGCGTTCGGGCCGGGTGACTGGGTGCTCGACCTGGGCGCGCCGGACATCCCGGCGAACGAGTACGAGGAGGTCGGCCGACAGGTCGCCTCGGGCATGTCCGTCGAGAAGATCGCCGACGACTGGAGCGTCAGCGTGGAGCGGGTCCAGGAGATCCTCGACCACACGGGCCCACTGGAGCCCGACAGGACGCCGGTCACCACCATCGCGTGGCGCCTCGGGCATCTGCATTTCGAGTTCGCGGGCGCGTGGGAGTGGGCCTTCGGCGAGCGGCGACAGGATCCGAAGCAGATGGTCGACTTCTCGCCTTCGGCCGCCGTGACCCTTGAGCGGTTCTGGCCGGTGATCGACCGCTGGCGCGACAGCGTGGGCCGGATGACGGAGGAGCAGCTCGACACGGTCGGTTTCTCCCAGTACCCCTACGGCTCCGATGCCGACGAGCCGTACATCGGCGTGCTGTCGGGGGCCAACCTCGAGTTCATCCACCACATGGCCGAGATCGCGCTGCTGAGGGACCTGTGGCGGGCACGCTTCTGACCACAGCCGACGGCCGGGGAAATGCCGTGGAGCCGCAGCTCGGCGGCGTGTTAGCGTCCCAGCGCCGGCCGCGGGACTTCGGTGCGACTTCCGGAACCTGCCTGTACAGCAATGATTCGCAGCTCGTGCCCCCATTCCCCGGCCGGCATCCGGTACCGAGGGGGGCGGGCAAAAGGCATGGAGTCGTACGGGGATCTCGTCGCGGCCGACGACGTACTGCTCTTCGTCAACGCGGCGATCACCGCGACCGGGCAGCGCGAGTTCCACACCGACGCTGGCACGCAGCGGCTCTCGCTCGACTTCCTGCACGCGTACATGCTCGGCAACTACCGCGATCTGTACGCCGGAGTGCTGGCGCTCGACATCAACGACCACAACGCCGCGCTGATCGTCCGCCGGCTGCTGGAGACCTCCGCCGAGGCCACCGTGGAGCAGCGTCGCGGTGAAGGCCGGCTGATCGCGGGGCGGTTGGCGCTGCTGCCGCCCCAGCGGGTCTACGGGCTCTTCCGCGCGCTGCGCCGCGCCGGGGTGAACAACCGCCGTACGCGCGCGCTGCTGCGCGACTGGCTGGCCGCCCGTCCCGATCTGGCCTTCGACGCGGTCAAGTACCGCAGTGGCCTCAAGCAGGCCCTGCGGCACGCGCATCTGTCGCCGGGCGACGGGGAGCTCGGCACGTTCCTGTTCGCGCCGCTGAGCCGCGCCCACTACGACACCCCGATCCTGGAGACCTGGCGCCGGGCGCACTACGAACAGGCGGCCCTCTACGAGCTGCCGTACACCGTCGCCGAGGGCTTCGCCGCCAAGCACGGCATCGCGCGTGGCGCCTTCTTGGAGCGGATCGCGCCCCGGCTGACGCGTCTCGAGACTCTGCGGCTCCAGGAGACGGCCGAGCGACGAGGGGTCGCGGACTCGGTCAGGGCCGACCTGGCGCGGATGCCGCTGACGCGGCTCGCCGGCTATGTGCTGTCCCTGCCCGCCGCGGAGCGGGTCGAGCGGCGCGAGGAACTCACCGGCGCGCTGCGGGCGGCCGCCGTGCGGGTGGCGGGCGCGCACCGGGGGACATGGGGCCGGGTGACGGCCGTACTGGACGACAGCTTCTCCTCCTACGGCTCAGGGGTGAAGCGGCGCCGGCCGCTGGCGGTCGCCCTCGCCTGCCACTACCTCCTCGAAGCGCTCGCCGACAGCTACACCGGACTGTGGACCTCCGGCCGCCGTGACGCGCTGCTCGCGCATCCCGTGGGTCCGACCCCGCTGGGCGAGCGGATCCTCGACGCGCTCGAGACGGCCCCGGACCGGCTGGTCATCGTCTCCGACGGCTGGGACAACGCCCCGCCCGGGCTCGCCGCCGAGGTGCTCCGCGTCTGGCGCACCCGCCTCGACCCGGAGCGCCGCACCAGTGCGGTCCACCTCAACCCGGTCTACGACGCGGACGACTTCGACGTACGACGGCTCGCCCCGAGTGTGCCGACCGCGGGTGTGCGGGACGCGGAGGATCTGCCGGCGCTCGTCGAGATCGCGCAGTTCGCCGAGGGGCGGACCGGGCTGGCCGAGCTGACGGCCTACCTGGACGCCCGCGCGGAGCGGCTCACCGCCGCGCCGGGACAGCGGGCCGCGGCCGGGGGTGCGCGATGACGTCGTACAGCAAAGTCCATGCCCCCGCCGACCTGTTCGACGGACTGCGGACGCGTCCCTCGCAGGTGTGGGGCGCGGTGCGGCTGGTGCCGCTCGTGCGGGCCGAGCCGGTGGAGGACCTGCGGCTGCACCCGCGGATCCATCCCGGTCCCGGCGTGGTCGACCTGGGCCGCAAGGGCAGTTACTGCTCCTACATCCCGCACAGCTTCGTCGCCGAGTGGAGCGGGGACGGCTCCCCCGCCGCCGCCTACGGCACCCAGCTCGCCGAGGGGCGGCCCGGGCAGGAGCCGGTGGCGGCGGTCGGGCTGCACTTCCATCGGCGGATGGCACGTCAGGAGGCCCGGCGGCGGCAGCGGTTCCTGCCGCTGCACCTCGCGCTGGAGGGCTATCTCGCCCTGCACTTCGGCGGTCCCACCATCGCCTGGGAGGAGTGGTCGCGGCAGGCCGTACGGCAGGGTCTCTCGCCGCGCGTCGAGGCCGCCTACCTGGGACTACAGGTGCCGGGGCTGGCCGACGCGCTGAGCGTCTTCGAGATCCACCCCGGCCAGTGCGGTGTGCTCGTCTACCTGGCCGACGCGCTGGCCGCCGCGTTCGTGGTGCCGCATCCGGAGGACTACCGGACGCTGCATCCGACGCTGGTCCAGGACCTGTACGGCGATCTGGTGCACCACTACGCGACGCTGATGCCGCCGGTGTCGGACTTCCGGGCGCACATCGCCGGCACCGGTGTCCGGTCGCTGGGCGAGCTGCGGGCGGCCGCCGCGGAGCAGACGGACCGCTGGGCGGAGTTCCACGACACGACCATGGCGGCCGGTCTGGTGGAGCAGGAGAGCGTCTGGCAGCCGGTGCGGCGCATGGGACGTTTCACGCTCTGCCGGTTCCTGCCCGAGTTCCGTCCCAAGCAGGACAACCACATCGGCGAGGCGATCGTCGACGAGCACGGCCGGACCGTCTACCTCAAGACCTTCCGGCTCTCCGAGACCCAGGTCCGGCGCGGTTTCCTGCTCAGCCGTCTCGCCGCGCACGACTGGCATCTCGCGGACACGGCCGCAGAGTTCGGCATCGACAGCGCCGCGCTCGCCCTGCGTCTGGAGACCGCCGGTTTCGGCCATCTGCTGCGCCAGCGTCGCTGACCGGGTCAGGGCGTGCGGTTCGCCGGGGTGCGGACCATGTACACGTCCACCTCGTCCTCGGACTCCAGCACGAAGCCGTGCCGCTCGTAGAGCCTGCGGGCCGCGCTGCCCTGCAACACGTTCAGCCGGGTCAGGGCACCCTCCCGGTCTGGGCGTTCCAGCAGGCTGCTCAGGACGGCCGAGCCGATGCCCCGGCCCTGGAGGTCCGGGGCGAGGAGGAAGTGCTCCAGCCAGTAGGCGTCAGCGGCCGGCCGCAGCGCCACACACCCCACCAGGGCACCGGCCACCTCGATGACCCAGGTGTGCTCCGGCTGGTACGCGTCACGCAGCCGCTGCCGTACCCGGTGTTCGTCGTATCGCCCGAGCCGCTCGAGGTCCGCCCTCATGACGACGGCACGGATCTCGACGATCGATTCGAGATCCGCCGTCGATGCCGCTCGGAGTTCCCAGTCCGCCATGATCATGATGTTATCGCCGCGGCGGGAGAGGGCTGTCGGCCCACCGGAGCCGGGCGGATGGCCGCGATCGGGTCTCAGCCGATGGGAGCCGTACGGATCGCCGCGATGTCGAACTGGAGGCGCACCTTCTCGCTGACCATGGCCCCGCCCTCGGCCAGCCTGGAGCTGTAGTTCAGGCCCCATTCGGTGCGGTCGATCGTCGTGGTGCCGTCGAAGCCCGCGCGCTGGTAGCCGAAGGGGTCGGTGACCTGGCCGATGTAGGTGAGCTCGAGGTCGACGGGGCGGGTGGTGGCCTTGATGGTGAGGTCACCGGCCATCCGGTAGACATCGTTGCCAAGGGGTTCCACCGCGGTGCTCTTGAAACGCATCCGCGGATGGTTCGCCGAGTCGAAGAAGTCACGGCCCACCAGGTGCGCGTCCCGTTGCTCCACGCCCGTGTCGACGCTGGCCGTGGAGATCGTGATCTCGGCCTGCGAGCGGGACGGGTCACGCCCGTCGAAGTAGAGCCGGCTCTGGTACTCCGCGAACGCGCCGCGCACGGTGGTCACCATGGCGTGCCGTACCGAAAAACCGATCCTGCTGTGCGCCGGGTCGATGACCCACTCACCGGTCAGGCCGGCCAGGGCGGGGTCCGGGAGCAGGGCGGTGGGGGCGCCCGGACTGCCGGTGGGAGCGTGGGGGGTGACTGTGGGCTCCGCTCGGCGGAACGGAGTGCCACGGCTGAACAAGTTCATGATTCACCTGATTACTGCACGGGAGTTGGCGTGGCAAGCCCGCATGGGCGGTGGACGAAAACTCCACAGGTTCCCCATCCAACTCCCCCAAGGCGCGGGCGTCCGATGACCCAACCGGGGGTAAGAGGCGACAGGTTGTCCCGCATGCAGTGCACAGGAACCTCGGTGAAGGTCATGCTTCTCCCCTGTTTTGCCCTGCTGTTGGCAACGGGACGGATCACGGCCGGAGTCGGACATACGTTCCTCTCCGTGAACTCTCAAGCCACCCCCGACAGACCCGTCCGCCGTACGTTCCTGCGGGCCGGACTGACCGGCGCCGCAGCTCTCGGCACCGGCCTCACCCTCGCCGCGTCCCCGGCGTCCGCCGCCTCCCCGAGGTCGCACCCTCGCCCCGACACACCCGACGCGGCACTGCGCGAACTGGCCGCGGGCAACCGCCGCTGGCGCACCTTCCACGAGCAGCACCCGGACGAGACACCGGCCACCCGTCAGGCCCTCGTCTCCGGCCAGCACCCCTTCGCGGTCGTCCTCGGCTGCATCGACTCCCGGGTCCCTCCCGAGCTGGTCTTCGACCAGGGGCTCGGCGACCTGATGACCGTGCGCAGCGCCGGCGAGGTCCTGGACGAGGCCGTGCTCGGCAGCATCGCGTACGGGGTGCTCGAACTGGCGATACCGCTGGTCCTCGTCCTCGGGCACCAGTCGTGCGGCGCGGTGCGGGCGGCGGTGGAGGCCGAGGAGTCGGGTGAGCAACTACCCGCGCACATCCAGTACTTGGCCGACCAGATACGACCGAACATCGATCACACGAAGGACGGCGCCGCGCGTATCGACGCGACGATCGACGCCAACGTCCGCGCGGTCCGCGCGCGTCTGGCGGCCGAGCCCGACCTCGCGGCGAAGGTGACGGGCGGACAACTGGCCATCGTGGGCGCGCGTTACGAGCTGAGCAGCCAGCGCGTGCATCGCGTCGACAGCTGACGCACGAGGGCGGCCCCGGGTCGGTGTCCCGGGGCCGCCCACCGCGTCACCGCGCTGTCGGCTCAGCTCATGACGAGAGCCATTCGGTGGCGTTGAGGGCGAGGGCGGCGTTGGTGGCGCCGGAGTCGTTCCAGCCGTCGTAGAGCGTGTTGCCCGACTGGCCCGTGCCGTCGTCGATGGGTGAGCTGTCGCCCCAGAAGGCGACCTTGCCGCTGCCGAAGGTGCTGGTGGCGAAGAACGCGCCGGTGTTGCCGGAGTAACCGGTGCGGTAGAGCAGGCCCTTGACCGAGGAGTTGTCGGCGGGCTTGAGCGTGGCCGTCGTGCCGCTCGCGATCAGGCTCTTGGTGACCGTGCCGAAGGAGCCGTGCAGGACCGCGTTGCTGCTGTCGCTGATCGCGCTCGGGTAGTCGGAGCTGATGCTGAGGGAGTCGATGGAGAAGCCGAACGGGTCGGTGGAGTCGACGCTGTTGTTGGTCATCAGGTCGTTGAGGATCTCGACCGCGTCCTCGCCGTCGTTGTTGCGGTCGGCACCGGTGTGGTCGGAGATCATGAACAGACCGCCGCCGTTCTTCACGAAGTTCATGATCGCCGTCTTCTCGGCGGTCGTGAACAGCGTGTTGGGCTCCGGCAGCACCAGCGTGTCGAATTTCGACAGGTCGGTGGCCGAGGTGCCGCCGTAGGTGAGGCTCGACCCCGACGGCAGCGTGTCCAGCGAGTAGTCGCCGGTCTGTTGAAGGGCGACGCCCCAGGACGACAGGGCGCCGGTCCAGTCGGTCTCGGCGGACGGTGAGGCGTCCTGGCCCAGCGGGTCGGGCTGGCTGGTGGAGATGATCCAGTCGGCGTTGCCGGCCGTCTCGGCGTGGGCGTTGTCGAACAGGACGCGGTGGGGGGTGGCCGCGGCGGCCGGGGTCACCGTGACCGCCTGGACGGCGGCGCCGGTGGCCAGCAGGCCGAACACGGTGACGGCGGTGGTGAGTCTGTGGCGGGACTTGCCCAGGACGAGCATGCGAGGAACCTCCATGAGTGGGGGGACGGGAGGCGGTGCGGATGCCGGATCTTCGCGCGTAGAGCGGCAGTTGGGACGCCCACCGCTCGACACAGGCGGGACGCTACACACAAGATCCAGAAGGGCGGCAGGGCCTGCCGGGGGTTCATGTCGATCTCTTACCCCGCTGGAAGATCGACCGGGGCACTACGCTCCCGGGCATGGCTCAGTCTCCCTCCCCCGCCCGGATCATCACGCGGCTCGTCGACGGACGTGTCCACGCCTACGACCTGGCCGTCGACACCACCGGCGTCCTGGCCCCCGTCATGACCTTTCGGCCGGTCGACGGGGACGACGTCGTGGGACACACCGCTGCCGCCGATCTCCGACGCGCCTACTACACGACGCTCCACGCGGTCGTCTGCGTGACACCGGAGGGGACCGAGGTCTGGCGGTCGGTGTTCGAGCCGCGGTCAGAACAGCGGTACGGGCACCGGCCGAGCTGCGCGCTGTCGACGGACGGCCGGACGATGTGGGTGTACCGGCCTGACGCCATGGCGGGCCGCGGGCCCGACCGTTGGGTCGCCCTGGACGCCGGGACCGGAGCGGTGCTCGCGGAGGCGGAGCTGGAGACCGTCGGGCACGGCGGCGAGCACCTTCTGCACCCGGCGGGCGACGCGGTCCTCCTCGATGTCGGAGAAGGGCAGGACGGCTCGGCCATCCACCGCGCGACCCTCACCGGCGACCGGCTCGACCTCGTCCGCTACCCCTGGATCGACCGGTGTCTCATCGCCCTGTCCCCCGACGGCAGCGGGTTCATGACGGTGGACCACGACCAGGGTGACGTCTCCCTCCACACCTACCCGGACGGCCGGCCGACGCTCACCCTCCGCGTCGAGGCCTTCGGACACGACTCGGACGAGACCTTCGTGGAATGGAGCGGCGGCTATCTGACCCAGGACACCGTCGTCGTCACCCTCGTCGGCGAGACCGAGGACGAGGAGGAGTGGTTTAGCCACTACCGTGTCGACCTACGCTCCGACGGCACCCCGACGCCGTTCGACGCCCACGCGGAGCACGCCTACGACCTGCACCCCCTCGGAGACGGAACCTGGCTCACGACGTCCCCTTCCGGCCACCCGTCCCGCTGGTCCGACTCCTAGCGCGCCCGCACCCCTCGCGCACGCGCGTGGCGTCGGCACCGGCCTGCCCGTTCCCACGCTGATCGGCCAGTACTGTGCCGACACGGGGACTCGACCACGTATGCGAAGAAGTGGGTGGACGGCATGGCCGGTAAGGCGAAGGAGAAGCTGGGGCGGAAGGTCTATGAGGGTGAACTGCTCAGGTTGCAGACCGAGTTGGTGAAGCTCCAGGAGTGGGTGCGGGCGGAGGGCGCGCGGCTGGTCGTCGTCTTCGAGGGGCGGGACGCGGCCGGCAAGGGCGGCACGATCAAGCGGGTCTCCGAGCATCTCAACCCCCGCGTCGCACGGATCGCGGCCCTGCCGAAGCCGACCGAGCGGGAGCGGACGCAGTGGTACTTCCAGCGGTACGTCGAACATCTCCCGGCCGCCGGAGAGATCGTGCTGTTCGACCGGTCCTGGTACAACCGGGCCGGCGTGGAGCGTGTGATGGGGTTCTGCACCCAGGAGGAGTACCAGCTGTTCCTGCGCCAGTGCCCGATCTTCGAGCGGATGCTGGTGGAGGACGGGATCCTGCTGCGCAAGTACTGGTTCTCGGTGAGCGACGTCGAGCAGCAGGACCGTTTCCGGCGCCGCCTCGACGACCCGCTGCGCCGCTGGAAGCTGTCCCCGATGGACCTGGAGTCGCTCAGCCGCTGGGAGGAGTACTCCCGGGCCAAGGACGAGATGATGGTGCACACCGACATCACCGAGGCACCGTGGTTCATCGTCGAGAGCGACGACAAGAAGCGGGCGCGGCTGAACATGATCGCCCATCTGCTGGCCTCCGTGCCGTACCAGGAGGTCCCGCCGCCGGTCCTGGAGCTCCCGGAGCGCCCGGCGTCCACCGGTTATGTTCGTACGCCGCGTGATCTCCAGACCTACGTCCCGGACCACACGGCGAGCCTCTGATCCCCGCGGGTCATCCGCTGGTGCGCAGGGGTTCGGCGGGGGCGTCCGCCTGCCGGAGTTCGGCGAGGAGCTCGTTCTGGCCGGCGAGCAGCTCGGTGAGGATCCGGCGGGCGGCGCGCAGCAGTTCGGCGACGTCGCCGCCGGCGAGGGCGTAGCGGACGGTGGAGCCTTCCCGCATGGACACGACGATGCCGGAGCGTCGCAGCACCGCCAGTTGCTGGGAGAGGCTGGACGGTTCGATCTCGATGTCGGCCAGCAGGTCCCGTACGGACACCGGTCCGTGCTGAAGGAGCTCCAGCACCCTGATCCGCACGGGGTGGCCGAGCATGCGGAAGAACTCCGCCTTGACCTGGTAGAGGGGGGCCTGCATGGATGCTCGCTCCTTGTCGGCTGAGGGACTGCGGCTGCCGGGGTGCGACGGCACCTGAGGGGGCGCCGCCGCACCACAGGCCGCCCTCGGACGCCGATCCTTCACGTCCCGGGCCGTGCGCGAACACACATTGGAACCATGCTGATGTGGTGACTTGAAGAAGTCTTCACATGAAGGGCAGCGGTGGTCCCGGCGGCGGCGCCCGTGTCAGATCTCGATGCCCTCCTCGACCCGTTTGAGCTGGTGCCGGGCCATGGCCAGGTTCGAGCGGGCCTTGTCGAGGACGAGGTAGAGGAACAGGCCGTTGCCGCTGCGGCCGGTGACCGGGCGGATCAGGTGGTACTGGCTGTCCAGCGTGATCAGCATGTCCTCGATCCGGCCCTTGAGGCCGACCTGCTCCATGGTGCGCACCTTGGCCCGGACGACGTCCGTGTTGCCGGCCGCGGCGACGGTCAGGTCCAGGTCCTTGCTCCCGCCCAGGGTGCCCAGCGCCATTCCGCTGGTGTAGTCGACGACCGCGGCCCCCAGAGCCCCCTCGACCCCGGCCATCATCTCCTTCAGCGACACTTCCACACTCGCCACAGTGCCTCCCTTGCGCTGTGTTGACTGCGACGGACCGGCGCCGCCGGCCCGCCTCGATGTCCCGGACCGTACGCACGCGGCCCGTCCGCGAGGAGCGACTCTCTGGGACTGATCCGTGAGGGCCCGACTACGACCGGACAGTGGCGTGACCGGACCGTTCGATGGACCTGAACTTCCGTGTTCGACCGAGAAGTTGACTCGCCCCCGGCCTGTTTCGCCGTCGCCCCGGCCCCCGCCGGAGCGGGGCGCCGAGCGGCCCTCCCGGCGTTGGGCCGATCGGCCCCGGTCCTGGTCCCATGGGGCCCTGGGGCGGGCGGGGGTCCGGGGGCGAGGGTGGTGTGCGGCGGGGCCGTGTCCCGCACTTCCGCGTTCCCCCTCATCCCCGGAGGCTTCATGCTGTCCGCAGAGTCCGCCGCCGTCGTCCGGGCCACGCTGCCCGCCGTGGCCGGAGCCCTCGACGAGATCACCACGCGCTTCTACGGCGCGATGTTCCGCGACCGCCCCGAACTGCTGGACGGGATGTTCAACCGGGGCAACCAGGCGAGCGGCGCCCAGCGCCGGGCCCTGGCCGGGTCGATAGCGGGCTTCGCGACCGCGCTCCTCGCCGACCCGGACGTCCGTCCGGACGCGCTGCTGGCGCGGATCGCGCACAAGCACACCGCGGTCGGGGTCACCGACGACCAGTACACGATCGTCCACAAGTACCTGTTCGGCGCGATCGCCGAGGTGCTCGGCGACGCGGTCACCCCCGAGGTGGCCGCGGCCTGGGACGAGGTGTACTGGCTGATGGCCGGCGCGCTCATCGCCCAGGAGTCCCGCCTCTACCAGGACGCGGGCGTCGTGCCCGGGGACGTCTGGCGGCCGTGGACGGTCGTCGGGCGCCACGAGGAGACCGCGGACGTCGTCTCCTTCGTCCTGCGTCCGGCCGACGGCGCCCCGGCCCCGGCGGCGAGGGCCGGGCAGTACGTGAGCGTCCGGGCCCTGATGCCGGACGGCGTGCACCAGTTGCGCCAGTACAGTCTGTCCGGCGACCCGGGCGGCGAGCTGCGGCGGATCACCGTCAAGCGGGTGGGCGGCGGGGAGGTGTCCACCCTGTTGCACGCCACCGTGCGGGCCGGCGACGAGCTGACCCTGTCCCTGCCGTTCGGCGACGTCGCCCTCGACGAGTCGGACACCCCGCTCGTCCTCGCCTCCGCCGGCATCGGCTGCACGCCCATGGTCGGCATGCTGGCCCGCCTCGCCGCCACCGGCTCCACCCGCCGGGTGCTGGTCCTGCACGCCGACGACTCCCCCGGCACCCACGCCCTGCGCACCGAGACGCGCGCCCTCACCGAGCGGCTGCCGCAGGCCGACGCCGTGTTCTGGTACGAGCGTGTCGGCATCGCCGAACCCGAGGCCCGCTCCGGTCTGATGGACCTCGACGGGGTCGACGTGCCCGCCGGCGCGACCGTGTACCTGTGCGGCCCGCTGCCGTTCATGCGCGCCGTCCGCACCCAGCTGCTCGACCGCGGCATCCCGCCGCGTCACATCCGCTACGAGGTCTTCGGCCCCGACCTGTGGCTGCCGGATGCCTCCTGACGCAGGGGACGACCCATCCGCGGCGCCCACGGCCTCGTGGAAGAGGACGCTGAGCATCCGCCGGCCGTCCCCGCATCCGGCCGGGCCTGGCTCATGCCGCCCGGCTCCCGGTCGGCGCCCACACCGACCGGTACGGCGGCCGCCGACGCTGCTCGCGGTGGCGGCCCCGGCACCCTGGTCCGCGGCGGTACGTGGGTGCGCCGGGTGGCGCCGCTCCGGGCGCCGGTGTCGGGAGCCGCGGGCGGTCCGCGGCGGTGGGGCGGTCCGGTGGGCCGGACACCAGCCACACCATGAACCGGCGGCTGCCGCTGCGTGCCGTACCCGGTGTCGGCCCGGCCGGCGAGCGTCGTACCGCTGTGAGACGGCCATCGGGCGCATATGCGGCGGACAGGTTCCGCCGGGGTACGGACAGTAAGCGACATAGCGTCCCGGGTCCCGTCCGGGTGCGGTGAGATGACCCGCACCATCACCGGCGGCGGATGGGAAATGGCATGGACCTGGTTCCAGTAGCGGACGAGGCGGGCGGCGGGGAGCGGACACCCTGCGGCTGCGGCGGGGAACTCCGGCCGGGAGCCGACGAGGACCGGTTCCGCGGCCTCCTGGAAGCGGCACCGGACGCGATGGTCATCGTGGACGACAGCGGCATCATCAAACTCGTCAACGCCCAGACCGAGGCCCTGTTCGGCTATCGCCGCGAGGAACTCCTCGGCCATCCGGTGGAGTTGCTGATCCCGCACCGCTTCCGCCCGCACCACACCCGGCACCGCGGCGGATACGCCGCCAACCGGCAGGTCCGGCCCATGGGCGCCGGGCTCGATCTGCACGGACTGCGCAAGGACGGCACCGAGTTCCCGGTCGAGATCAGCCTGAGCCCGCTGGAGACCGCGGACGGGCTGCTGGTGTCCGCCGCGGTCCGCGACGTCAGTGACCGCAGGGCGGCCGAGGCCCGGATCAACGAACTCGCCGCGCTCGTCGAGTCCTCCCAGGACGCGATCCTCGCCAAGACCCTCGACGGGTACATCACCTACTGGAACGCCGCCGCGCAGAGCCTGTACGGCTACACCGCCAAGGAGGCCATCGGCCGCCATGTCTCGGTGCTGGCCGCGAGGGAGAAGCGCGGGGAGGTCGCCGCCCTGCTGCAACGGCTGCGGCACGGGGAGAAGGTCGAGCACTTCGAGACCCTGCGCCTGACCCGCGGCGGCGAACTGCTGGACGTCGACGTCACCCTGTGGCCCACCCGCGACACCGGCGGACGGGTCGTCGGCGCCTGCGCCATCGTCCGCGACATCAGCGACCGCAAACGGGCCGAGGCCGAACTCAAGGTCCTCTACGAGCAGCAGCGGCACATCGCGCTGACCCTGCAACGCAGTCTGATGGGCACCCCGGCCACGATCCCCGGGCTGGCCACGGCGAGCCGGTACCGGCCGGCCACCCAGGGTGCGGGCGTGGGCGGCGACTGGTTCGACCTGATCCCGCTGGGGGCCGGCCGGGTGGGGGTCCTGATCGGCGACGTGATGGGCCGCGGGCTGGAAGCCGCCGCCGTGATGGGCCAGTTGCGCTCCGCCGCGCACGCCCTGGCCAAGACCGGCATGCAGCCCCGCCAGCTGATGCAGGCCCTGGACACCTGTGTCGCCGACCTGGACGTCCCCGACCAGCTGGTCACCTGCTGCTATCTGGTCGTCGCCCCGGACAGCGGCACCGTCACCCTCTGCTCCGCCGGCCATCTGCCCGTCCTGGTCGCTCCCCCGGGCCGCGCCGTGAGCGGTCTGCGGACCCCGGTGAACGCTCCGCTCGGCGTCGGCGGCATCCTCTACGAGCAGTCCTGCGCGGACATCCCGCCCGGCGCCACCCTCGTCCTCTACACCGACGGGCTGATCGAGACACCCGGCAGCGACATCGAGGAGCGCCTCGGCCAACTCACCTCCGTGCTCGACTCGTTCGCCGTCGACGCACCCTGTCTGGAGAGCGCGGCGGACCACGTCCTGACCAGTCTGCTGCCCGACGCCGACAGCCACGACGACGACGTGACCCTGCTGCTGGCGCAGCTTCCGGCCGCACCGCTGGCAGCGCTCACCACCGATCTGCCGGCCCTGCCGTCCTCGGTGCCCGAGGGGCGCGCCTTCCTCAACAAGGCGCTCACCGCCTGGGAGTGCGGCGGCCCTGCGGAGGAGGCCCGGCTGCTGCTCTCCGAGATCCTCACCAACGCGGTCCAGCACGCCGAGGGCCCCATCGGGCTGCATCTGTGCCGGACGGCCACGGACCTCACCGTGGAGGTGAGCGACCGCAGTCCGCACCTGCCCCAGCCGCGGATAGCGGCGCAGGACGAGGAGTCGGGCCGCGGTCTGCTGCTGGTCCGTGCCCTGGCCGACGGCTGGGGGGTGCGCCCCACCGACGAGGGCAAGACCACCTGGTTCACGCTCAAGCTCTGAGGCGCGCGCCCCGCGCTACATGTCCTGGACGGGGACGCGCCACACGAGCCTCGTACCGCCACCGGACGGCGAGTCGGACTCCAGTTCCCCGCCGAGTTGTTCGGCGCGTTCGGCCATGTTGCGCAGCCCGCTGCGGCGGCCTCCGGCCGGGATGCCCACGCCGTCGTCGGAGACGGTCAGCCGCAGATCGCGGCCGTCCGTCTCCAGGACCACGTCGGCGCGCGTCGCCCGCGCGTGCCGGGCGATGTTGGTCAGGGCCTCGGAGAGGACGGCCACCGCGTGCTCGGCGACGTCCTTGGGCACATGGGTGTCCAGCAGGCCCTCCATCCGCACGCTGGGCGCGAAGCCCAGCACCGGTGCCGCCTCCCCTACGGCTCGCACCACGCGGGCCCGCAGTCCGGAGCCGGGGGTGTCCTCGCGCGAGCGCAGGCCGAAGATGGTCGACCTGATGATCTTGATGGTCTCGTCAAGGTCGTCCACCGCCCGCGCCACCCGCTTCGACGCCTCGGAGTGGTCGATGAAACGGCCCGCGCTCTGCAGGGTCATGCCGGTGGCGAAGAGCCGCTGGATCGCGAGGTCGTGCAGGTCCCGGGCGATCCGGTCGCGGTCCTGGAGGACGGCGATCTGAGCGGCGTCGCGCCGGCGGTCCGCCAGCTCCATGGCGACCGCGGCCTGTGCGGCGAACGCCTGGAGCGGCTCGATCTCCTGCCCGGCGTACACGGTGTGCCCGGCCTCCCGCACCAGCAGCACGACGCCTCGTACGCCCTCGCCCGTGCCGATGGGTACGGCCACCGCGGGCCCGAGCCCGTCGACGCCCGACGGGACGGCCGATATCCACGCGTCCCGTGCGACGTCGGCGACGGTGGCGGGCACCCCACTGGAGAAGGCCCGGCCGATCAGCCCGTCGTCCACGGAGGCCAGCAGGCCCCGGTAGGCGTCGGCGCCCGCCCCGATGGCCAGTTCCGTCGCCAGCGAGCCGGTGCCCTCCACCGGGACCGCGACCAGCGCGAGCGCGGCGGCGGTGATCTCCCGGGCCCGTTCGGCGATCACCCGCAGGACCGTGCCGCGCTCGCTGCCGGACATCACACCGTGCGTGATCTCGGCGGTGGCCCGCAGCCAGCGCTCGCGCAGCCGGGACTCCTCGTACAGACGGGCGTTGTCGATGGCCACACCGGCGGCGACGGCGAGCGTCGACAGCACCGACTCGTCCTCCTCGTCGAACTGCGCCCCGCCCCGCTTCTCCGTCAGGTACAGGTTGCCGAAGACCTGGTCACGCACCCGGATCGGGACGCCGAGGAAGGTGTTCATGGGCGGGTGATGGGCCGGGAAGCCGTACGAGGCCGGGTGCTCGGAGATCTTCACCAGTCGCAGCGGCTCCGGGTGCGTGATCAACTCACCGAGGATGCCGTGCCCCTCGGGGTAGGGGCCGATCCGGGCGATCTGCTCCTCGCTGACGCCGACGGTGTGGAACGCCGAGAGCCGCTTGCCGTCCGAGCCGATCACACCCAGCGCCGCGTACCGCGCGTCGACCAGCACCGCCGCGGCCTCCACGATGCTGCGCAGCGCCTGCTCCAGGTCGAGCTCGCGCCCCACCGAGAGGACCGCCTCCAGCAGACTGTGCACCCGGTCGCGGGTGCCGCGGGCCGCGTCGAGACGCGCCTGCAATTCCTCCAGCAGCTCGTCCAACCTCAGCTGCGGCAGCCGCACCCGGGCCATAGAGAACTCCTCGGAGCTTCCCACCTGCGATCCTCCGGCTCCGTACGCCCTGCGGCGGCCTACCGTGCCACCTTCCTGCCACGGTATCCGCCCGCCGGACCCGGCGGCAGACAAGCCCCGGGGGCCCGCGGTGCCTGCCGGTTCAGCGGCCGTCCCGGCGGAGCCGGTCCTGGGCCTGGGTGGCGATGACGGCGGCCTGGATACGGCGCTCGACGCCCAGCTTGGCCAGCAGCCGGGAGATGTGGTTCTTGACGGTCTTCTCGGCGAGATACAGCCGCTGCCCGATCTGGCGGTTGGTGAGACCCTCGCCGATCAGGGCCAGGATCTCCCGTTCCCGCTCCGTCAGGCCTGGCAGTGCCTCGGGCTCCTCCTCGTGTTTCTCTCCCTCGCGCAGCCGGGTCATCAGCTTGGTGGTGGCGGACGGGTCGAGCAGCGACTGGCCCGCGGCGACGGTGCGCACGGCGGAGACCAGGTCGGAGCCCTGGATCTGCTTGAGGACGTACCCGGACGCCCCGGCCATGATCGAGTCCAGCAGGGCCTCCTCGTCGTCGAAGGAGGTCAGCATCAGACAGACCAGCTCGGGCATGCGCGAGCGCAGTTCCCGGCAGACGGTCACGCCGTCGCCGTCCGGGAGGCGTACGTCGAGGACGGCGACCTGGGGGCGCAGGGCGGGGACCCGCACCAGGGCCTGCTCGACGGTGCCGGCCTCGCCGACGACGGTGATGTCCGGTTCGTCGTCGAGCAGGTCGCGCACCCCGCGTCGTACCACCTCGTGGTCGTCCAGCAGGAAGACCCTGATCGGGTCCTCGGGGCCGGGCTGTCCAGCGCCGTCCGCCATCGAACGCTCCTCGTCGCGTGTGCGTCGCTTCTCCCTGCGATCCTTCTCGTTTTCAGGCCCGAAGACCAGGGCCATCCGGCCCTAGCCCCGGTGGAGGTCGCGGCGTTCCATCGCCTTCATGACCATCAAGAGGGAACTGGACGGTTCCGAAGCCCTGAGACTGCTCGGCGGGGTGTCCCTGGGCCGGGTCGTCTTCACCCGTCACGCGCTGCCGCAGATCCGCCCCGTCAACCACGTCGTGGACGGCGGCGACATCGTCATCCGCACCCACGAGGGCGCGGCCCTGACCTCGCACACCCGCCAGGCGGACGGCCAGGGGGTGGTGGTCGCGTACGAGGCGGACGTCATCGACCCGGACACCCATCTCGGCTGGAGCGTCGTCGTCACCGGATACGCGCATCTGGTGACCGACCCGCGGGAACTGGCCCGGTACCGGACGATGCTGCGGCCCTGGGTGGACCAGACGGCGGACTACGCCGTCCGAATCCGCCCCGACCTGGTGACCGGGGTCCTGCTCACCGCAGCGGACGCGGTACCCGATATGTGAAAAAATCGCCTGAAACGGCATCGAAGGAGGAGTCCTGTGAGCAGCCCCGCCGACGACTCCGGCTACGCGCACCTGCGGCTCGACCGTACCGGTCAGGCCGCGGCCTTCGACGCCCTCGGTGACCGTTACGACGAGGCCTTCCCGCACAAGGAGGGGCAGGTCGCGGCCGCCGAGTGGCTGATCCGGTCGCTGCCGACCGGGTCCCGCGCGCTCGATCTGGGGAGCGGCACCGGCATTCCGACCGCGCTTCAGCTGGCGGAGGCGGGCCTGAAGGTCTTCGGTGTCGATCTGTCGGACGGAATGGTGGCGCTGGCACGCAGGAACGTGCCCGCCGCGGAGTTCCGCCAGGCGGACATCGCCGACCTGCGGCCCGGCGGCCCGCTGGATCTCGGCCGGTTCGAGGCGGTGGCGGCCTTCTTCTCGCTGCTCATGCTGCCGCGCGCGGAGATCCCGCCGGCCCTGCGGACCATCCACCACCTGCTGGTGCCGGGCGGTCTGTTCGCGCTGTCGATGGTGGAGGCCGACGTCGACGACTTCTCCATCCCGTTCGTCGGCGAGAGCATCCGGGTCTCCGGTTACCTCAGGGACGAGCTGCGCGAGGTCGTCGAGACCGCGGGCTTCGAGATCGTCGACGAGTCCTCGTTCACCTATGCCCCGGCCTCCGCGGACATCCAGCCCGAGGTGCAGATCTTCCTGCGCTGCCGACGGCGGCACGCCTGACGACCCTGCTCCGCCCGCGCCCCCGGCGCGCGGGCGCACGGCGGGAAGGACACGCATGACGAAGCGCCTCGGGACCGGCAAGCGCACCGGCAGAAAAGCCGCCGGTGCGCAGGGGCGCGGCACGCCCGCCCGCCGGCCGACGCGCTCCGGCCCCGCGTCCGTCCCCGGCGACCGCGCCGACGAGCCGCGCCCGGCCGAGCCGCAGACGGACCGGCTGCGGTATCTCGACGCGGCGACCCGCAGCATCGCCCGCGGCATGGACCTCGACGAGACCCTGTCCGAGCTGTGCCGGGCGGCCGTCCCGGCCTTCGCCGACACGGCGCTCGTTCATCTGTACGACCCGCTGCCGGTCGGCGACGAGACCACTCCCGTCCCCGGCGTCCTGAGGCTGCACACCACGCGACAGACCTCCCCACAGGCCCTGCCCTCCGCGGCCGAGGCCGTGCATCCGGCCGTGGGCGGCCCACTGGCCACGCGGCTGAGGGACGGCCGGCCCGTCTTCGGTGACGCGCCGAACGCCGCCGCGACGGTGACCGAGCTGCTGGGCCCGGCGAACGTCGGCACGACGCCACCGCCCGGACGGCGCCTGATCCTCGCCCCGCTGCACGGACGCAGCCACGTCCTCGGCAGCGTCGTCCTCCTGCGCGGCGCCGGCCGCCCCGTCTTCACCGACGACGATCTGCTGGTCGCCTCCCAGCTCGCCACCCACACCGCGCTCGGCATCGACAAGGCGATGCTGTACGCCCGTGAGGCGTCCGTCGCCGACACGCTCCAGCGCACCATGCTCCCGCCCTCGCTCCCCGAGCCGCCCGGCGTCCGGCTGGCCAGCCGCTATCTGCCGGCCTCGCGGACCGCGCAGGTGGGCGGTGACTGGTACGACACGATCCCGCTGCCGGGCAACCGGGTCGCCCTGGTCATCGGCGACGTGATGGGCCACTCCATGACGTCCGCCGCGATCATGGGGCAGCTGCGCACCACCGTGCAGACCCTGGCCCTGCTCGACCTGCCGCCCGACGAGGTGCTCCACCACCTCGACGAACAGGCCGAACGCCTCGGCACCGAACACACCGCGACCTGTCTGTACGCCCTCTACGACCCCGTCCTCCAGCGGCTGCTGGTGTCCAACGCCGGCCATCTGCCGCCGGTGCTGCTACGCCCCGACGGAACCGGCGAGATCCTGTCGGTCCCGCCCGGGCCGCCGATCGGTGTGGGCGGCGGCGGCTTCGAGTCCACCGAGATCCACGCCCCGGCCGGGGCGACCCTGCTGCTCTACACCGACGGCCTGGTCGAGTCCCGCGACTCCGATGTGCTGACCGGCGTCGAGAACCTGCGCGCCCGGCTCCGTACGGCCGCCGCACAGGCCGCTCCCCCGGCGCTGGAGACCCTCTGCGACGCGGCCCTCGGCGCGCTGGGCACGGGCGACCGGGACGACGACGTCGCGCTGCTCGCCGCCCGGTTCGAGGGCATCCTGCCGGAGACCGTCGCCTACTGGTACATGGCACCGCGACCGCAGACCGCAGGCCAGGCCCGGAGGCTGACCCGCAGGACGCTGCACCGCTGGGGCCTCGACTCGCTGATCGAGACCACGGAGCTCATGGTCAGCGAGGTGGTGGCGAACGCCGTGCGCTTCGCCTCCCGCCCGATCACCCTGCGCCTGCTCTGCACGGACGTGCTGCGCTGCGAGGTCGGGGACGACTCGCCGGTGGTGCCGAGGATGCGGCACGCCCGGCTGAGCGACGAGGGCGGCCGGGGGCTGTTCCTGGTCGACCAGCTGTCGGAGCGCTGGGGCGCGACCCGGCTGAGCACCGGCAAAGTCGTCTGGTTCGAACAGTCGCTGCCCGACGACGTTGCTCATTGAGCAGAGTTTTTCTCATTACGGAACACAACCGGGGCTGCGACGCCCTTGACCAGACCCTCTCACGCTTGGACCATGTTGCGTATCGCTCGCACTGTTGCTCATGACGCACTGCTGGAGGATGCCATGCCCCCTCGCCCCCACACCGGCCGCGAGTTCGTCCTCACCCTCTCCTGCCCCGACCAGGCCGGACTGGTCCACGCCGTCAGCGGCTTCCTCGTCACCCACTCCGGAAACATCCTGGAGAGCAGGCAGTTCGACGACCGGCGCCAGGGGCGCTTCTTCATGCGCGTGCACTTCGACGTCTCCGACCCGAAGGCCTCGGTGGAGTGGCTCAGCGCCGACTTCACACCGGTGGCCGAGGCGTACGGCATCGACTGGCGGCTGTGCGACGCCCACGCCCCCACCCGCGCGCTCATCATGGTCTCCAAGTTCGGGCACTGCCTGAACGACCTGCTGTTCCGCAAGCGGGCCGGCTCGCTCAACATCGAGATCCCGGCGATCGTCTCCAACCACCGCGAGTTCGAGGGCCTGGCCGACAGTTACGGCATCCCCTTCCACCACATCCCGGTGACCAGGGACACCAAGCCCGAGGCCGAGGCCCGACTCCTCGAACTCGTCCGCGAGTTGGACATCGACCTGGTCGTCCTGGCCCGCTACATGCAGATCCTCTCCGACGACCTCTGCAAGCAACTCGAAGGCCGGGCCATCAACATCCACCACTCCTTCCTGCCCAGCTTCAAGGGCGCCCGGCCCTACCTCCAGGCCTACCAACGGGGCGTCAAGCTGGTCGGGGCCACGGCCCACTACGTCACACCGGACCTCGACGAAGGCCCCATCATCGAGCAGGACGTCGTCCGCGTGGACCACTCCCGCGACCCCGACGAACTCGTGACCATCGGTCAGGACGTCGAGGCGCAGGTCCTGGCGCGGGCCGTGCAGTGGCACAGCCAGAGCCGCGTGCTGCTCAACGGCCACCACACCGTGGTCTTCCGCTGAGCACCCGCTCCTCCCGCACCGATCACCCGTCCGCGACAGCCCTAGGAAGCCGCAGATGACCGTCCTGAACACGTCCCTGCATGAGCTCGACCCGGAGGTCGCCGCCGCGGTCGACGCCGAGCTGAACCGTCAGCAGTCCACCCTGGAGATGATCGCGAGCGAGAACTTCGCCCCGCTCGCGGTCATGGAGGCCCAGGGCTCGGTCCTGACCAACAAGTACGCCGAGGGCTACCCCGGCCGCCGCTACTACGGCGGCTGCGAGCACGTCGACGTCGCCGAACAGATCGCCATCGACCGGATCAAGGAACTGTTCGGCGCCGAGTACGCCAACGTCCAGCCCCACTCCGGCGCCTCCGCCAACCAGGCCGCCCTCTTCGCCCTCGCCTCCCCCGGCGACACCATCCTCGGCCTCCACCTCGCCCACGGCGGCCACCTCACCCACGGCATGCGCCTGAACTTCTCCGGCAAGCAGTTCAACGTGGTCGCCTACCACGTCGACGACGCCGGACTCGTCGACATGGCCGAGGTCGAACGCCTCGCCAAGGAACACCGCCCCAAGGTGATCATCGCCGGCTGGTCCGCCTACCCGCGCCAGCTGGACTTCGCCGAATTCCGGCGCATCGCCGACGAGGTCGAGGCCTACCTGTGGGTCGACATGGCCCACTTCGCCGGCCTCGTCGCCGCAGGACTGCACCCCAACCCCGTCGAACACGCCGACGTGGTCACCTCCACCACCCACAAGACCCTCGGCGGCCCGCGCGGCGGCATCATCCTCGCCAAGCAGACCTTCGCCAAGAAACTCAACTCCTCCGTCTTCCCCGGCTTCCAGGGCGGCCCCCTGGAACACGTGATCGCCGCGAAGGCGGTCTCCTTCAAGGTCGCCGCCTCCGAGGAGTTCAAGGAGCGCCAGCGGCGTACCGTGGAGGGTGCGCGCATCCTCGCCGAGCGCCTGACCGCGGCGGACGCCCGCGAGGCCGGGATCAACGTGCTCTCCGGCGGCACGGACGTGCACCTGATCCTGGTGGACCTGCGCGAGTCCGAACTGGACGGACAGCAGGCCGAGGACCGTCTCCACGAGGTCGGCATCACGGTCAACCGCAACGCCGTCCCCAACGACCCGCGCCCCCCGATGGTGACCTCAGGCCTGCGTATCGGCACCCCGGCCCTGGCCACCCGCGGCTTCACCGCCGCCGACTTCACCGAGGTCGCGGACGTGATCGCGTCGGCGCTGAAGCCGTCCTACGACGTCGAAAGCCTCAAGACCCGGGTCAGGGCACTCGCCGACAAGCACCCGCTCTATCCCGGCCTGACGTCGTAACGGAGCTGCCTGATGGCCATCTCGGTCTTCGACCTCTTCTCGGTCGGCATCGGACCTTCGAGTTCACACACCGTGGGTCCGATGAGGGCGGCCCGCACCTTCGTCGTGCGCCTCGACGAAGACGGGCTGCTCGCCCGAACCGCCTCGGTCCACGCCGAGTTGTACGGCTCCCTGGGCGCGACCGGCCATGGCCACGGCACACCGAAGGCGGTGCTGCTCGGCCTGGAAGGCCACGAGCCGCACACCATCGACATCGTCCGGGCCGACCAGGACGTCGAACGAATCAAGAGCGCAGGACGCCTGTCTCTGCTGGGTGAGCGTGAGATCGCGTTCTCCTACGACGACGATCTGGTCCTGCACCGCCGCAAGACGCTCCCCTACCACGCGAACGGCATGACGCTGTGGGCGTTCGACGCGTCCGGGGCGGAGCTGCTGTCGAAGACGTACTACTCGGTCGGCGGCGGCTTCGTCGTCGACGAGGACGCCGTCGGCACCGACCGCATCAAGCTCGACGACACGGTCCTCAAATACCCCTTCCGCACCGGCGACGAGCTCCTGCGCCTCACCAAGGAGACCGGCCTCTCCATCTCCGCGCTGATGCTGGAGAACGAACGGGCCTGGCGCACCGAGGAGGAGATCCGCTCCGGACTCCTCGACATCTGGCACGTCATGCAGGCCTGCGTCTCGCTCGGCATGTCCCGCGAGGGCATCCTGCCTGGCGGGCTGAAGGTGCGTCGCAGAGCCGGCGTGACCGCACGCCAACTCCGTTCCGCAGGGGATCCGTTGGCGCACGCGATGGAGTGGATCACGCTCTACGCGATGGCGGTGAACGAGGAGAACGCGGCGGGCGGCCGCGTCGTCACCGCCCCCACGAACGGCGCGGCCGGCATCATCCCGGCCGTCCTGCACTACTACATCAACTTCGTCCCCGGAGCCGACGAGGACGGCGTCGTCCGCTTCCTCCTGGCCGCCGGCGCCATCGGCATGCTCTTCAAGGAGAACGCCTCCATCTCCGGCGCCGAGGTCGGCTGCCAGGGCGAGGTCGGCTCCGCCTGCTCCATGGCCGCCGGCGCGCTGGCGGAGGTGCTGGGCGGCTCCCCGGAGCAGGTCGAGAACGCCGCCGAGATCGGCATGGAACACAACCTCGGCCTCACCTGCGACCCCGTCGGCGGACTCGTCCAGATCCCCTGCATCGAACGCAACGGCATGGCCGCCGTCAAGGCCGTCACCGCCGCACGTATGGCCATGCGCGGCGACGGCTCCCACAAGGTCTCCCTCGACAAGGTCATCAAGACCATGAAGGAGACCGGCGCCGACATGAGCGTCAAGTACAAGGAAACGGCTCGGGGCGGACTCGCGGTGAACATCATCGAGTGCTGAGTCCGGACGCGACGGCGGCCCGGTCCGTGGGGTTCCCACGGACCGGGCCGCCGGTGCGTTCAGACGTATTCCGTCGCCGCGTCCAGCAGCCACTCCGCCAGATAGCCGGCGAAGGACGAGCGGACCAACACCCAGAACCCGGCCCGGGGTTCGCCCCGGGCGACCAGGACGACCTGGGTGCGGCCGAGGGTCGTCTGGGCGCAGCGTCCGGCACCGAAGGCGCGCGGGTGGAGGTCCAGCGCGCAGCCGTGGGCCAGCAGGTCGCGGGCGCTGGGGCCGGTGACGAGGAGCGTGGTGCGCTGGGCGGAGACGTCGATCACGGAGACGAGTTCGTCGCCGGCCGCCTCCCGGACGCGGCTCTCCAGGTCCGCGGCGGAGCCCGGTGGGGCGACCAGCAGCCATTCGTCCGGGCCGAGCCAGAGCGCGGTCAACTCTCCCGCGCGGACCACGGTGTTGGGCTGGAGGGGCAGTTGGAGGTCGAGGGCGAGTCCTACGGCCTCCGCCGCCGCGCCCTTGGCGTCGAGACGGACGTTCAGCTGGGTCAGGAAGGGGAGTTCGGCCAGCCGTATCGCGCCCCCGGACGTCCGGGTCGCGGCAGCGAAGCGGTCCGCGGCGGGCGCCAGCGGGCTGCGGAGCGGGGCGGCGGTCAGGGTGGTCTCAGCCATCGCGGCGGGCTCCTTCGGGGTCGTAGAGGACGGGGCTAGCGACGGTCACCGGGACCAGCCGGTCACCGACGGGGGCGTACAGGCGCTCGCCGATGCGGTCCCGTCCGCCCTTGATCAGGGCGAGGGCGAAGGTCCGGCCGAGGGCGGCGCTGCGGTAGCTGCTGGTGACATGGCCGAGCATCGGGACCGGCGGGGCCGGGAGCACGCTGTCGGTGATCAGGTGGGTGCCTTCCGGGAGGAAGGTCGCCGGGTCCTCGGGGAGGAGCCCGACCAGGTGCTTGCGGTCGGCGCGGACCGTGTCGGCGCGGGCGAAGGAGCGCTTCCCGATGAAGTCGGGCTTCTTCTTCGAGACGGCCCAACTCATGCCCAGATCCTGGGGGGTGACGGTGCCGTCGGTGTCCTGGCCGATGATCGGGTAGCCCTTCTCGGCGCGCAGGACGTGCATCGTCTCGGTGCCGTAGGGGGTGATGCCGTACGGGGCACCGGCCTCGTACAGCGCTTCCCAGAGAGCGCGGGCCGCCCACGGCGACACGTTGATCTCGTAGGCGAGTTCGCCGGAGAAGCTGATCCGGCACACCCGTGCCTCTATGCCGGCGACGGTCGTCTCACGCCAGGCCATGAACGGGAAGTCCTCGTTGGCCAGGGCCAGTTGGGGCGCGAGCGAGCCGAGGACCGCGCGGGACTTCGGGCCGACCAGGGCGACGGTGGCCCACTGTTCGGTGACGGACGTGCAGTGGACCTTGAGCTCCGGCCACTCCGTCTGGAGCCATTCCTCCATCCAGTCCAGTACGGCGGCGGCGTTGCCGGTCGTCGTGGTGACCAGGTAGCGGTCCCGGTCGACGCGGATGACCGTGCCGTCGTCGAAGACCATGCCGTCCGGGCGGCACATCACGCCGTAGCGGATCATGCCGACCTTCAGGGTGCTCATCATGTTGGTGTAGAGCAGGTCGAGGAAGACACCCGCGTCCGGGCCCTGGACGTCGATCTTGCCGAGGGTGGAGGCGTCCATGAAGCCGACGCTCTCGCGGGTGGCGGCGCACTCGCGCAGGACGGCGGCCTCCATGTCCTCGCCGGCCCGCGGGTAGTACCAGGGGCGCTTCCACTGCCCGACGTTCTCGAAGAGGGCGCCGTGCTCGATGTGCCACTCGTGCAGGGCCGTGGTGCGGGCCGGGTCGCTCAGCGCGCCCCGGTCACGTCCGGCGAGGGCGGCGAAGGAGACCGGCGTGTAGGGCGGGCGGAAGGTGGTCGTGCCGAGCGCCGAGATGTCCACGCCGAGGAGTTCGGCGACGACACCGCTGGCCAGGACTCCCGAGGTCTTGCCCTGGTCGTTGGCGGTGCCCGCGGTCGTGTAGCGCTTGGTGTGCTCGACCGAGCGCATGCCGGCGCCGGTGGCACGGGTCAGGTCGTCGACGGTGACGTCGCGCTGGAGGTCGACGAAGCGCGGGGCGCCTTCGCGGCCGGGGACGGTGAAGACCTGCATGGCCGGGGTCGGCCGCGGCCGCGCGGCCGGTTGCGGCAGGCTCGGCGGCTGCGGGGTGTACCCCTGCGCCTCGATCGCGCGGGCGCCCGCCGCCGCGCCCTGGGCGAGGACGTGGGCGACGTCGAACACGCCGCTCGCGCCGCCCGCGACCTCGACGGCCTGGCGGCAGGCGTCCGGGACGAAGGTGCCGAGTTCGGCGTCGTGGCGGAGTCTGCCGCCCGCCTGGCTGTAGAGGTGTGCGACCGGGTTCCAGCCGCCGGAGACGAGGAGCAGGTCGGCGGCGAACTCGCGTCGACCTGTGGTCTCGCCGTACGGGGCGACGGTCACCGCGCTCAGGCGGGGGCCACCCTCCGTACCCGTGACGGCGTGGCCGGGCAGGACCTCGATGCCGGCCCCCCGGGCGCGCTCGGCCCACTCCCCCGGTTCGGGGCGCGTGTCGACGATCACCGTGACGTCGACGCCCGCGGCGGCGAGGTCCAGGGCGGCGGCGTAGGCACTGTCGTTGGTCGTGAACACCACCGCGTGGCGGCCGGGCAGGACGCCGTAGCGGTTGACGTAGGCGCGGGCCGAGGCGGCCAGCATGATGCCGGGACGGTCGTTGTCCGCGAAGGCGAGGGAGCGTTCGTGGGCACCGGTGGCGAGGACGACGCGGCGGGCGCGGATGCGCCAGACGCGTTCGCGGGAGACGTCGGTGGGGGCGGCGGCGCCGAGGTGGTTCGTGCGGCGTTCCACGGCGAGGAGGTGGTTGTCGTCGTAGTAGCCGAAGACGGTGGTGCGGCGCAGGACGCGGACGTCGGGGGCCGCGTCGAGGTCCTCTGCGGTCCGTTCCACCCAGTCGAGGTGCTCGGCCGTGTTCAGCAGGCTGCCGCCGGGTTCGGGCTGGTCGTCGGCGAGGATGACGCGGGCGCCGGTGCGGGCGGCGGCGGTCGCGGCGGCGAGGCCGGCGGGGCCCGCGCCGACGATCAGAAGGTCGCAGTGGGCGTGTACGGCGTCGTAGCGGGCCGGGTCGGGTTCCGTGGCGAGGCGGCCCTGGCCGGGGAGGCTGGTGGCGACGAGGCCGTCGTAGAGCTCGATGGACGGGGCGGGGAGCATCGGTTCGGGGAACGGGGCCTCTATCTGGACGACCGCGTTGGGTTCTTCGACGCCGGCCGAGAAGATGCCTCGGGGGCGGCCGAGTTTGATGCTGGTTCCGGCCTCGATGACGCCGTTGGCGAGGAGGGCGGAGGCGAGGGTGTCGCCCTTGTTGGCGTGGTATTCGATGCCGTCGAAGGTGAAGGTGAGGGGGTGTTCGCGGTCGATTCGGCCGCGGGTGGGGTGACGGAAAGGCGGATTCTCGCCCCCGCCGCCCCTACCCGTCCCTCCCCCACTCTCGGCTTCGCTCGAGCGGGGGGACCCCCATCCAGGGGCTGCCGCCCCTTCAACCCCGCTCCCAGGGGGCTCCGCCCCCTGGACCCCCGTCGGCCCCGAAAGGGCCTCGTCCTCAAACGCCGGACGGGCTGAGAGAGATGGGCCGGCGTGGAGAGGTGCCGGACGGGCTGGAGTTGCCGGCCGCGGTTCCCCTGGCGCGGGACGTTGTTCTCCCGCCCTGTACACCGCCAGCACCTCGTTCGTCGACGTGTCCCGGATCGCGTTGAACCAGCGGCGGCAGCCCGCGGCGTGGGTCCAGCGTTCGGCGAAGGGGCCCTTCGGGTTGTCGCGGAAGAAGAGGTAGCGGGCCCATTCCTCGTCGGAGAGGGAGGCGGGGGTCTCCGGGTAGGGGACGTGGGCCTGGCCGCCGTAGTGGAACTCGGCCTCGTCGCGCGGTCCGCACCACGGGCAGGGGATGAGCAGCATGTCGTTCGGCTCCCTTGAGGATCCCTAGTGGGCCACCGCGGCCGCGCCGTGCTCGTCGACGAGCGCGCCGGTGGTGAAACGGTCGAGCGAGAAGGGGGCGTTGAGGGGGTGGGGGGTGTCGTGGGCGATGGTGTGGGCGTAGACCGAGCCCACTCCGGGCGTTGCCTTGAAGCCGCCGGTGCCCCAGCCGCAGTTCAGGTAGAGGTTCTGGACCGGGCTCAGGCCGACGATGGGGGACGCGTCGGGGCTGACGTCGACGATGCCGCCCCAGGTGCGCAGGACGTGGGCGCGGGCGAAGACCGGGAAGAGCTCCAGGGCCGCGGACATCTGCTCCTCGATGATGTGGAACGCGCCGCGCTGGGTGTAGGAGTTGTAGGCGTCGATGCCCGCGCCCATCACCAACTCGCCCTTGTGGGCCTGGGACACGTACACGTGGACCGCGTTGGACATGACCACCGTGGGGTGGACGGGTTCCAGCAGTTCGGAGACCAGGGCCTGCAACGGGTGGCTCTGGAGCGGGAGTTCGATGCCTGCCATCGCGGCCAGGACCGAGGTGTGGCCCGCCGAGCACAGGGCCACCTTGCCGGCCGCGATCGGGCCGAGTGAGGTCTGGACGCCGACCACCCTCCCGCCGACCACGTCCAGGCCCGTGACCTCGCAGTTCTGGATGATGTCGATACCGGCCGCGTCCGCCGAGCGGGCGAGGCCCCAGGCCACGTGGTCGTGTTTGGCGATGCCGGCGCGTGGCTGGTAGGTGGCGCCGAGGACCGGGTAGCGCACGTCAGGGGAGGTGTTGACGATCGGGCAGACCTCGCGCACACCGTCGGCGTCGAGCCACTCCGCGTCCACGCCGTTGAGGCGGTTGGCCTCGACGCGGCGCACGCTGTCGCGGACGTCCTGGAGGCTGTGGGCGAGGTTCAGTACGCCTCGCTGGGAGAAGAGGATGGGGTAGTCGAGGTCGTCCGCCAGTCCCTCCCAGAGTTTCAGCGCGTGCTCGTAGATGCCCGCGCTCTCGTCCCAGAGGTAGTTGGAGCGGATGATCGTGGTGTTGCGGGCCATGTTGCCGCCCGCGAGCCAGCCCTTCTCCAGTACGGCGACGTTGGTGATGCCGTGGTTCTTCGCCAGGTAGTGCGCGGTGGCCAGGCCGTGTCCGCCGCCGCCGACGATGACGACGTCGTACGACCGCTTCGGGGCGGGGTTGCGCCACAGCCAGTCGGGGTGCTCGGGGAGTTCGGCACCGGGGGTGCGGGGGCTCATCGGATGTCTCCGTTCGGCACGTTCATACGGTGTTCGCGTTCCTCTCGGCGGCCTCGACCACGTTGGCGAGCAGCATCGCCCGGGTCATGGGGCCGACCCCGCCCGGCATCGGCGCGACCCACCCGGCCACCTGTCGGGCGCCCGGGTGGATGTCGCCGACCAGGCCCTGCTCGGTGCGGGTGATGCCGACGTCGAGGACCGCCGCGCCGGGGCGCAGCATGTCTGCGGTGATCAGGCCGGGTGAGCCCGCGGCCGCGATGACGATGTCCGCCTCGCGCACATGCCAGGCGAGACCCTTGGTGCCGGTGTGGCAGAGGGTGACCGTGGCGTTCTCGGAGCGGCGGGTCAGGAGCAGGCCGATGGGGCGTCCGACCGTGATGCCGCGGCCGATCACGCAGACGCGGGCTCCGGCGAGGGGGATGTCGTGGCGGCGCAGGAGTTCCACGATGCCGCGCGGGGTGCACGGGAGGGGGGCGTCGCCGCCGAGGACCAGGCGGCCGAGGTTGACGGGGTGCAGGCCGTCGGCGTCCTTGGCCGGGTCCATGCGTTCCAGTACGGCGCCCGCGTCCAGGTGCTTGGGGAGCGGGAGTTGGACGATGTAGCCGGTGCAGGCGGGGTCGGCGTTGAGTTCGTCGACGACGTCCTCGACCTGCTGCTGGGTGGCGTCGGCGGGCAGGTCGCGGCGGAGGGAGGCGATGCCGACCTGGGCGCAGTCGCGGTGCTTTCCGCCGACGTAGGCGTGGCTGCCGGGGTCGTCGCCGACGAGGACGGTGCCGAGGCCGGGCGGGCGGCCGGTGGTGGCGGTCAACTTGGCCACGCGCTCGGTGAGTTCGCGGCGTATGACGGAGGCGGTCGCCTTGCCGTCGAGCAGCTGCGCAGTCATCGTCTTCCCTCGGTCAGCCACGGAGGCGGGACATGGTCGGGTCGAACAGGGGCTCCGCGGCGACGGTCGCTTCCACGCGCTGGTCGAAGTAGCCGATGTGCAAGGCCGTGCCGGGGGTGGTGAGTTCGGCAGGGAGCCAGGCGTAGGCGATGCCCTTGCCGATGGTGTAGCCGTAGGCGGCGCTGGTGACGTAGCCGACGGCGCGGTCGCCGGCGTAGACCGGTTCCTTGCCCAGGACGACCGAGCGCGGGTCCTCGATGGTGAGGCACGTGAGCCTGCGCCGTACGTCGGTCCTGCGGCGCTCCAGGGCGGCCTTGCCGATGAAGTCGTCCTTGTCGAGCTTGACGGCGAAGCCGACGCCGGCCTCGTAGGGGTCGTGCTCGTAGGTCATGTCGGTGCCGAAGGAGCGGTACCCCTTCTCCAGGCGGAGGCTGTTGAAGGCGCCGCGGCCCGCGATGACACCGCCGAGCGGCTTCGCCGCCTGCCAGAGGGTGTCCCAGAGTTTCTGGCCCTGGTCGGCGGTGGTGTAGAGCTCCCAGCCGAGTTCACCGACGTAGGACAGGCGCATCGCGGTGACCGGGACGCTGCCGATGTAGGCGCGCTTGGCGCGGAAGTACTTCAGGCCCTCGTTGGTGAAGTCCTCGTCCGTCAGGGGCTGGAGGACCTTGCGGGCGAGCGGGCCCCACAGGCCGATGCAGCAGGTGCCGGGGGTGATGTCGCGGACCTGGACGGTGCCGTCGGCGGGGAGGTGGCGGGTGAACCAGTCGAGGTCGAGGTTGCCGTTGGCGCCGACCTGGAACTGGTCGCGGGCGAGGCGGGCCACGGTGACGTCGCTGCGGATGCCGCCGTCGTGGTCGAGGAGCAGGGTGTAGGTCACGGAGCCGACGGACTTGGCGACCTTGCCGGTGCACAGCCGTTCCAGGAAGGCGCCGGCGCCGGGGCCGGTGACCTCCAGGCGCTTGAGGGCCGTCATGTCGTACATGGTGACGGTCTCGCGGGTGGCCTGGGCCTCGGCGCCGACGATCGGCGACCAGTACCGGGCGGCCCAGTCGTTCGGGGTGGGGATCGAACGGCCTTCCACGAGGCCCGCGTTGGCCTCGTACCACTGCGGGCGTTCCCAGCCGTTCGCCTCCAGGAAGAAGGCGCCGTGTTCCTGCTGGCGGGTGTGGAAGGGGCTGGTGCGGATCGGGCGCGGCTTACCGGAGGGCTGGAGGGGGTGGAGGATGTCGTAGACCTCGACGAAGTTCTGGCAGTCGCGGGCCAGGACGTACTCCGGGGAGAGCTGGTGCGGCTCGAAGCGGTTGAGGTCGCACTCGTGCAGGTCGAAGGTCGAGCAGTGGCCGTCGACCAGCCACTCGGCCAGGGCCCGGCCGACGCCCGCGGAGTGGGTGACCCAGACGGCCTCGGCGACCCAGAAGCCCTTGACGTCCGGGGACTCGCCGAGGAGCGGGAAGTTGTCGGTGGTGAAGGAGAAGAGGCCGTTGATGCCTTCCTCGATCTTCGCCTCGCGCGTCGACGGAAGCAGGGACTGCGTCTCGGTCCAGGCGGGGTCGAAGTCCTCCTCGGTGAACTTCAGGACCGACGGCATCTCGGCGTTCTCGTCGAAGGCGCGGATGTCGTCGGCGGAGATCGGCATGGGGCGGTGGCCGTAGTAGCCGATGCCGATGCCGTCGTAGCGGTCGCGGTAGTAGAGGTCGGCGTCCTGGTGGCGCAGGATCGGGCGGACCGCTTCCTCGGTCTGGCCGGCGAGGGCCGGGACGGGGCCGGTCCAGGCGAGCTGGTGGGCGAGGGGGGTCAGCGGGAGGTTCAGGCCGACCATGCGGGCGATCCGCGGGCCCCAGATGCCGGCGCAGCACACGACGATGTCGGCTTCCAGGTCGCCGTGGTCGGTGCGGACGCCGGTCACCTCGCCGTCGGTCCGCAGGATGTCGAGGACCTCGTGGCGGGGCAGGAACCGCACCCCTCGCTCGGTGGCCCGGCGGATCTGTGCCTCGACGGCGAGGACGGCCTTGGCGAGGCCGTCGGTGGGGACCAGGAGGCCGCCGAGGACCCGGTCGGGGTTGACCAGGGGGTGCTGTTCGACGCACTCCTCGGGGGTCAGCAGCCGGGACTCGATGCCCCAGGCGGTGATCCAGCCGTGCCGGCGGTGCAGTTCGGCGAGGCGCTCGGGGGTGGTGGCCACTTCGAGGCCGCCGACCTGGAGGAAACAGGGCTTGCCGTCGACGTCGAGGGAGCAGAACTTCTCGACGGTGTACCGGGCCAACTCGGTCATGGTCTTGGAGGAGTTCGTCTGGAAGACCAGGCCCGGGGCGTGCGAGGTGGAGCCGCCGGTCGCCGGGAGCGGGCCCTGGTCGACCACGGTCACCTCGGTCCAGCCACGCTCGGAGAGCTCGTCCGCAACGGCCGCGCCGACGACGCCCGCTCCGATGACGACCACTCGGGGTCCCGCCATTGCCGCACCTCCGGTTCAGTTGCTTTCTACGCAACGTGATTCAGGTTGCGCAACTCAATGTGCCTGTCCCGCAGGTGGGTGTCAAGAGCCCGGTGACGTGCGAGAACACCCCTCGGAAAACAGGAATGCCCGGTGGGCGGCGCACGTCGCGTGCGCCGCCCACCGGGCATCCGTCAAGGAGTTACTCGATCCAGTCCGTCATGGAGTTACTTGATCCAGGCGTCCACCTTGGCGCGGTTGGCCTCGACCCACTTCTTCGCCGCCGCCTCGGGCGTCATCTTGTCCACGGCGATGTACTTCGCGACGGTGTTCTGGTCGTCGTTGGTCCAGTTGAAGTTCTTCACCAGGTCATAGGCGGGGCTGCCGGACTTGGCGAACTTGGCGCTGACTATCTTGTCCAGGTCGTACTCGGGGTAGTCGCAGGCGACCTTCTCCGCGTCGGCGTCACAGCCGTCCTTGTAGGCCGGCAGCGCGACCTTCTTCAGCGGCACCTCGGACAGGAACCACTGCGGCTCGTAGAAGTAGCCGATCACCCATTCCTTGTTCTTCTCCGCCTTGCGGAAGGCCTGGATAAGGGCTGTCTCGCTGCCCGCGTACACCACCTTGAAGTCCAGCTTCAGGTTCTTCACCAGCGCCTCGTCGTTGGTGACGTACGAGGGGTCGCCGTCCAGGAGCTGGCCCTTGCCGCCCGACTCGGAGGTCTTGAACTTCGCCGCGTACTTGTTGAGGTTCTTGTAGTCGAGGATGTCGGGGTGGGCCTTCGCCAGCCACGGCGGCACGTACCAGCCGATGATGCCCTTGTTGCCAGTGGACCCGGCCTCCACGGCGGTCTTCTGGTCGGTGATGTACTTCTTCTTCAGGTCCGGGTGGCCCCAGTTCTCCAGGACGGCGTCCACCTCGCCGGTCCCGAAGCCCTGCCAGGCGATCTCCTCCTTGAGGTCCTTGGAGTTGACCTTGCACTTCAGGTCGTTCTCCGCGACGTACGCGACGACGGCCGCGTCCGCCTCGTACCCCACCCACGGGTTGACCGCGAGGTTGAAGGTGCCGCACTTGCCGGACTCGCCCGAACCGGCGCTGTCGTCGCCGACCTTCGCGCCGCCGCAGGCGGTGAGGGCCAGGCCCAGGACCGCTGCGCCGGCCGCTCCGGCTCGCCAGTGTCTTGCCATGGTGTGGTGCTCCTTATGCGCTGGTGCGGCGAGCCGCCGCCTGAGTGATCCGGTCGAACATGACGCCGAGCAGCACGATGGCGAGCCCGGCCGCCAGGCCCTTGCCGTACAGCTGTCCCTGGGAGAAGCCGGCCACGACGTCGTAGCCGAGGGCGCCCGCGCCCACCAGGCCGCCCACCACGACCATCGACAGCACGTAGATCAGGCCCTGGTTGGTGGCCAGGGTCAGCGCGCTGCGGGCCATCGGCAGCTGGACCTTGGTGATGATCTGCCAGGTGTTGCAGCCCGCGGAGGTGGCGGCCTCCACGGTGGTGGCGGGCACGTTCCGCACCCCGTCCGCGATGATCTTCATGGCGACGGGGGCGGCGTAGACGACGGCGGCGACGATCGCGGTGAAGCGGGTCGCGCCGAACAGCGCGAGGAACGGCACGAGATAGACGAACGGCGGCATGACCTGGGCCGCGTCCAGTGTCGGCCGCAGCACCCGGTCCACCAGGGCACTGCGGCCCATCCAGACGCCGAAGACGATGCCGAGCAGCATCACGAGCACTGTGGCGACTGCGGTGGACGCCAGGGTCGTCATGCTGTCCGACCAGACGCCGGTGCCGACGAGCAGCGCCACGCACACCGCCGTGGTGACGCCGGCCCGCCAGCCGCCGAGGACGACGCCGATCCCGATCAGGGCCGCGCCGACGAGCCACCACGGGGAGTCGGTGAGCAGCGACTGGAACGGATTGAGCAGACCGTTGGTGAGGGCGTCACGGAACGCGTTGGTGAGGCCCGACAGGTTGTCCTGCGCCCAGGTGGTGACGTTGTCCGCCGCGCTGCGGATGGCGGTGCCCGTGTCCCCCGCGCCGGGGAACTCCGCCGCCCACAGATAGGTGTGCGAGAGGTAGACGAGGACGGCGGTGACCACCGCGCCCGCGCCCAGCAGCGGGCGCCGCCAGGCCAGGAACCGGTTCTTCGAGCGCCGGGCCGCCTCCTCTCGTCCGGCCGCCGCGGTCGTCACCCGGTCGAGCACGATGGCCATGACGACGATGGCCAGACCCGCGTTGAAGGCGGTGCCGACATCGAGCGACTGGAGCGCCTGGAGGACGGTCTTGCCGAGGCCCGGCGCGTCGATCAGGGCGGCGATGGTGACCATGGCGAGGGCGGCCATGATGGTCTGGTTGACGCCCATGACGACGGTCCGCTTGGACATCGGCAGCAGCACCTTGGTCAGGGACTGCCGTCGGGTCGCGCCGAGCGAGTCGGCCGCCTCGACCGTGGTGTGCGGTACGGAGCGGATGGCGTGCGCGGTGATGCGGATCGCGGGCGGGGCCGCGTAGATGAGGGTGGCGATGTTGGCGGAGGCCGGCCCGATGAGGAAGAACAGGGTCAGCGGGGCGAGGTAGACGAAGGTCGGCATCGTCTGCATGAAGTCCAGGAACGGCGTCATGATCCGGTTGAACCGGTCGGACAGCCCCGCCCAGACGCCCAGCGGGATCGCGAAGAGCAGGGCCACGCCCACCGCGGAGACGGTGAGCGCGAGGGTGTCCATGCTCTCCTGCCACAGCCCCTGGAGGCCGAGGAAGGTGAAGCCGGCCACCGCGAGCAGCGCGACCCGCCAGTTGCCGACGGCCCAGGAGACGAAGCCGGCGAGGCCGACCACGCCGAGCCAGCCGATCTGCGGGAGCGGCCGGTCGCCGGAGGGCTGTGAGATGAGGTCCTGCACGAAGGTCACCAGGGAGTCGATGACCAGGCGGATCTCGTTGAAGAAGTACAGGAAGAGCGGGTTGGAGTTGCGGTCCGCACCGATGGAGTCGTTGACGTCGTTGAACCAGCGGTGCAGATCGGTCAGATCGGCCGCGGCCAGCGTGAGGGTCTGCTTGCCGCGCAGCACGGCGAAGAGCAGCAGCCAGCCGACGAGGATCGCGGCGATCACCATGGACCGGCTGACGCGCCGCACGGCCTTGACCGGCGGGGCTTCCTCGACCGTCCCGGTCTTCTCCGGTTTCTCCATGACGACGGTCATCACGCGTCGCCTTCCTGCCCGGCGACGACGGCGAGGATCTCCTCGTCGCCGACGATGCCGAGCAGTTTGCCGTTCTCGACGACCTTGACCGGCCGGTCGGCGGCGAGCACGGCCCGGGTGGCCTCCTTCACCACGACGTCCGGGCCCAGTTCGGGGCCGTCGAGCTCGTCGCCGTCCTCGGGGGCCCGCATGATCCAGCGCAGGGTGAGGACGTCGCCGCGCGGCACGTCCTTCACGAACTCCCGTACGTAGTCGTCGGCGGGGGCGCCGACGAGTTCGTCGCCGGTGCCGCACTGGACCATCTTTCCGTCGCGCATGATGAGGATGCGGTCGCCCAGCTTGAGGGCCTCGGAGAGGTCGTGGGTGATGAACACCATGGTCTTGCCGACCTCGTGGTGCAGCCGGATGACCTCGTTCTGCATGTCGCGGCGGATCAGGGGGTCGAGCGCCGAGAACGGCTCGTCGAAGAAGAGGACGTCGGGGTCGCCCGCCAACGCCCGGGCCAGGCCCACGCGTTGCTGCATACCGCCGGAGAGCTGGTCGGGGTAGGAGTTCTCGTAGCCGGCGAGGCCGACGAGTTCGACGACCTCCTGGGCCCGCTTGACCCGCTCCCCCCTGCCCATGCCGCGGATCTCCAGGCCGAACGCCACGTTGTCGACGACGCGACGGTGGGGCAGCAGACCGAAGTGCTGGAAGACCATGGAGAACTTGCGCCGGCGCAGATCGCGCAGACGGGCCGCGTCGGCCTGGCGGATGTCCTCCCCCTCGAAGACGATCTCGCCCGAGGTGGGCTCGATCAGCCGGGTCAGACAGCGCACCAGCGTGGACTTCCCGGAGCCGGACAGCCCCATGACGACGAACACCTCGCCGGGCGAGACGTCGAAGTGGACGTCGCGTACGGCGGCGGTGCATCCGGTGCGGTCCATGAGCTCGCGGCGGGACAGGCCGCACAACTCCTCGGAGTCCGGGACCTGGTCGGCCTTGGGTCCGAACACCTTCCACAGCCTGCGCACGGAGATGACCGGGGTGGAGCCCGAGTCCTGGGGCGTGCCGCGCCGCTGCGGCACCTCGGTCTGTGTGGTCACGATCGACCTCTTTTCGGCGTTCAGCCGCGGAACCAGTGCTGCGGCCGGGGTTGGATGTTCTGCCAGATGTGTTTGGGCTCTCGGTACTCGTTCAGGCCGGTCGGTCCCAGCTCCCGGCCCACGCCCGAGTGCCCGAAGCCACCCCATTCCGCCTGCGGCACATAGGGGTGGTAGTCGTTGATCCACACGGTGCCGTGGCGCAGCCGGCGGGCGACCCGCTGGGCCTTTCCGGCGTCCTGCGTCCACACGGCGCCCGCGAGTCCGTACTCGGTGTCGTTGGCGATCCGGACGGCGTCGTCCTCGTCGGTGAAGCGCTCGACGGTCAGCACCGGCCCGAAGGACTCCTCGTGCACGACCCGCATGTCCTGGGTGCACGCGTCGAGGACGGTCGGCGGGTAGTAGTGGCCGCCCGCGAGCGCCGGGTCGGTGGGGCGCTCGCCGCCGCAGCGCAGGACCGCGCCCTCGGCGACGCCCGCGGCGACGTACGCCTCGACCTTGGCCAGGTGCTGGGCGGAGATCAGCGCGCCGGTCTCGGCGTCGGGGTCGAAGGGGCCGCCGAGCCGGATCTGCCGGGCGCGCCGGACGATCTCGTCGACGAGGCGGTCGTGCAGGGAGTCCTCGACGATGAGGCGGGCGCCGGCCGAGCAGACCTGGCCCGAGTGCAGGAAGACCGCGGTGAGGGCGAAGTCCACGGCCGTCTCGAAGTCCGCGTCGGCGAAGACCACGTTGGGGTTCTTGCCGCCGAGTTCCAGCGCGACCTTCTTCACGGTCGCGGCGGCGGTGGCCATGATGCGCTTGCCGGTCTCCACACCGCCGGTGAAGGAGACCAGGTCGACCGCCGGGTCCTCGGAGAGTGGTGCGCCGACCTCGGGTCCGGTGCCGAGGACGAGGTTGGCGGCGCCGGCCGGGAGTCCGGCCTCCTCCAGTGCCTTCATCAGCAGGACGGAGGTGGAGGGGGTGAGTTCGCTGGGCTTGAGGACGATCGTGTTGCCCGCGAGCAGCGCCGGGGCGACCTTCCAACTGGCTTGCAGCAGCGGGTAGTTCCAGGGGGTGATCAGGCCGCACACCCCAACGGGCTCGTACACGACGCGACTTACGGCGTCGTCACGGCCGGTGTCGATGACGCGCCCGGCGTCGGTGCCCGCCAGTCCGCCGTAGTAGCGGAAGCAGGAGACGACGTCGGCGATGTCGTACTCGCTCTCCACGAGCCGCTTGCCGGTGTCCAGGGACTCGGCGCGGGCGAACTCCTTGGCGTCGCGCTCGATCAGGTCGGCGGTGCGCAGCAGCAGCGCTCCGCGCTCCGGTTCGGGGGTGCGCGGCCAGGGGCCCTCGTCGAAGGCGCGGCGGGCCGCGGCGATCGCCGCCTCCGCGTCCGGACGCGTTCCTTCCGATACGGCCGCCACCAGGGAGCCGTCGGCGGGACATCGGATGTCCCGGTGTCCACCGGACACCGGGTCCCGCCATTCACCATCCACATACAGGTCTGCCACGCGCCGAGCCTTTCAAGGGAAGTTCGTTGCGCATCGTGCACCCGATTGCTTGTGGTGGAACACCCTGGCGAATGTGCAGACATACGTCAAGGGGTTCGCCGATGACGATTCGACACGAGCCCCAATGGGTCCCCTTCTCTTGACCGAGGGACCCCCTCACGCCAACCATGTTGCGTATCGCTCACCTTGTTGTGCAATACGCACCGTCGGAGGCTGATGTGTCCACCCCGTCCCCCAGGCCCCGGCCCGGTCGCGAGTACGTGCTCACCCTGTCCTGCCCCGACCACGCCGGTCTGGTCCACGCGGTGAGCGGCTTCCTCGTGCGGAACTCGGGCAACATCCTGGAGAGCCAGCAGTTCGACGACCGGCTCCAGGGCCGTTTCTTCATGAGGGTCCACTTCGACGTTTCGGACCCGGACGCGGATCTGGAAAACCTGCGTTACCGGTTCGGCCCCGTCGCCCAGGCCCACCGCATCACCTGGAGCCTGCGGGACGCGTCGACCCCGACCCGGACGCTCATCATGGCGTCGAGGTTCGGCCACTGCCTGAACGACCTGCTCTTCCGCCGGCGCACCGGCGCGCTGAACATCGAGATCCCCGCGATCGTCTCCAACCACCGGGACTTCGAGCAGCTGGCCGACACCTACGGCATCCCCTTCCACCACGTCCCGGTCACCAGGGACACCAAGGCCGAGGCGGAGGCCCGACTGCTGGAACTGGTGGGGGAGTTGAACGTCGACCTCGTCGTCCTGGCCCGCTACATGCAGATCCTCTCCGACGACCTCTGCAAGCAGCTCGAAGGCCGCGCCATCAACATCCACCACTCCTTCCTCCCCAGCTTCAAGGGCGCCAGACCCTACGAGCAGGCCTACGACCGCGGGGTGAAGCTCGTGGGCGCGACGGCGCACTATGTGACGCCGGACCTGGACGAGGGCCAGATCATCGAGCAGGACGTGGTCCGGGTGGACCACTCCCTCGACCCGGCCGAACTGGTCACGGTCGGGCGGGACGTGGAGGCGCAGGTGCTCGCGCACGCGGTGAAGTGGCACAGCGAGAGCCGCGTCATGGTGGACGGCAACCGCACGGTGGTCTTCCGCTGAGCGACGCCGGCGAAGCCCGCGAGGGGACGGACCGGAGATCCGGCCCGTCCTCTTTGTATACGGCTTCATGTACGGCTTCATATACGGCGACCTTTCAGCCGCCCAGCCGCTCCAGCAGCGCCCGCCGCCACGCCTCCGTCTCGGCGATCTGGTTGAAGGTGAACAGGTCCAGCCCCGCCACCCCCGCCGAGGGCCGGGTGAGCGCCTCCTCGGCGCGGGTGAGCAGCTTCTCCGGTGAGTAGCCGCCGGGCGCCGCGAAGCGCACGAACCAGGACGCGTGCTTGGTCAGGAACCGCGTCGACTCCCCCACCCCGATCTTCGTGGCCATCGCCAGCAGCTTCGCCCGCTGCACCGGACCGGCGACCCCCACATGCACGGGCAGGGTCACGTCCCGGCCCCGTACGCGCGCGATCCACTCCCCCAGGACCCGGGGGTCGAAGCAGAGGTTGCTCACCAGGTACGTGGCGTGCTCACGCTTGTCCCACATGGCCTGGATGGTGAGGTCGTCGTGGATGAGGGGGTGGCTCTCGGGGTATCCGGTGATGCCGACGTGGGTGAACGGGTCACCCAGTTCGCCGAGCTCGCGCAGCACCGGCAGCGCCCCCTCGTAGGGCCCGGCGGGCGGGTCCGCGTCCCCGGCCGGGACGAACACGTCGTCCACCGCGGCCTCCCGGAGCCGGGAGGCGACCTCCTTCAGATGCACCTCGTCCCGCAGCAGCCGTGCGGGCACGTGCGGGACGACCCGGTAACCGTGCCCGGCGAGCCGCTCGGCGAGGGCGAGCGTGGGCTCCAGGCCCTTCACCGGGGAGGCCGTCACGGTGACGACGACATCGCGCGGGACATGGGCGAGGACCTTGTCCTCGGTCGCCTTCGCGGGCAGCACCTCGTAGCGGACGCTGTCCAGCAGCGCCCGGAGTCCATCGGCACCCAACGTCTACCCGGCCTGCTTCTGGGCGTCACGGTGGCGGTAGAACGCGGCCTTGGACGGCGCGAGCGGCTCCTTGCCGAGGATCAGGTCGGCGGCCTTCTCGGCGACCATCATCACCGGGGCGTAGATGTTGCCGTTGGTGACGTACGGCATGACCGAGGCGTCGACCACGCGCAGCCCCTCCACCCCGTGCACTCGCATGCTGGTCGGGTCGACGACGGCCATGTCGTCGGTGGCGGGCCCCATCTTGCAGGTGCAGGACGGATGCAGGGCGGTCTCGCCGTCCTTGGCGACCCAGTTCAGGATCTCCTCGTCCGTCTCGACGGAGGGCCCGGGCGAGACCTCCCCGTCGTTGTAGGGGGCGAGGGCCGGCTGGTTGAGCAGCTTGCGGGCGACCCGGATCGCCTCGACCCACTCGCGCCGGTCCTGTTCCGTGGAGAGGTAGTTGAAGCGCAGCGCGGGGTGTTCGCGCGGGTCCTTGCTCTTGATCTTCACCGAACCGATCGCGTCGGAGTACATGGGCCCGACGTGCACCTGGTAGCCGTGGCCGCCGGCCGGTACGGAACCGTCGTAGCGGACCGCGATGGGCAGGAAGTGGAACATCAGGTTGGGGTAGTCCACGTCCTCGTTGCTGCGCGCGAAGCCGCCTGCCTCGAAGTGGTTGGTGGCGGCCGGGCCCTTGCGGAAGAGCCATTGCAGGCCGATGAAGGGGGCGCGCCACTTCGCCAGGTACGGCTGCATGGAGACGGGCTGCTTGCAGGCGTACTGGATGTAGACCTCGAGGTGGTCCTGCATGTTCTCGCCGACGCCGGGGAGGTCGTGCACGACGTCGATGCCGAGGGCGCGCAGCTCGTCCGCGTTGCCGACGCCGGAGAGCTGGAGCAGCTGCGGGGAGTTGATGGCGCCGCCGCACAGGACGACTTCCCTGGCGCGGACCTGCTGGGGGGCTCCCTTGCCGCGCTGGTACTCGACGCCGACGGCCTTCTTGCCCTCGAAGAGGACACGCGTGACGAGGGCGCGGGTCTTGACGGTGAGGTTGGGGCGCTTCCGTACGGGCTTGAGGTACGCCTTCGAGGCCGACAGCCGGCGTCCGCGGTGGACGTTGCGGTCGAACTTGGCGAAGCCCTCCTGCCGGTAGCCGTTGACGTCGTCGGTGGGGGCGTAGCCGGCTTCCTCGGTGGCCTTCTGGAAGGCGGTGAAGAGCGGGTTGGTGGCGGGGCCGCGCTCCAGGACGAGGGGGCCGTCGTGGCCGCGGAACTCGTCGTCGGGGTCGGCGGCCAGACAGTTCTCCATGCGCTTGAAGTACGGCAGACAGTGCGCGTAGTCCCAGGTCTCCATGCCGGGGTCGGCGGCCCAGCGCTCGTAGTCCATGGGGTTGCCGCGCTGGAAGATCATGCCGTTGATGCTGCTGGAGCCGCCGAGGACCTTGCCGCGGGCGTGGTAGACGCGCCGGCCGTCCATGTGGGGCTCGGGCTCGGACTCGTACTTCCAGTCGTAGAACCGGCTGCCGATCGGGTAGGTCAGCGCCGCGGGCATGTGGATGAAGACGTCCCACGGGTAGTCCGAGCGGCCGGCCTCCAGGACCAGCACCCGGTTCGCCGGGTCCGCGGAGAGCCGGTTGGCCAGCGCACTGCCGGCCGAACCGCCACCGACGATGACGAAGTCGTATTGCAGGGGAGCCATGGTGCCTCGTCTCGCTCGCGCCGTAGATACGCGAGGCATGCTAGTATCAGTATCGCTATACGCACTAGGTTGCGAACCACGCAACTTAGAGGGGTTTGGTTTCGCCGTCGTTACTTGCAGTGGTGTTGTTTACTACGCGTATAGTTTCACTGTGAGCAACTACAGCACTGACTCAGAAACGTCGAACTCACAAGCCGGCGGGGTTCAGTCCGTGGACCGCGCCATCAGCGTCATGGAGATCCTCGCCCAGCGCGGCGAGGCGGGCGTCAGTGAGGTGGCGGCCGAGATCGACGTCCACAAGTCCACCGCCTTCCGCCTGCTGGGCGCCCTGGAGGCCCGCGGTCTGGTCGAGCAGGCCGGCGAGCGCGGCAAGTACCGGCTCGGCTTCGGCATCGTCCGGCTGGCCGGCGCGGTCACCGGACGCATCGACATCACCCAGCAGGGCCGACCGGTGTGCGAGCGCCTCGCCGAGGAGATCGGCGAGACGGTGAACATCGCCGTCATGCAGGAGCACTACGCGATCAACCTGTACCAGGTGCGCGGTCCGGGAGCCATCACCGCGCACAACTGGGTCGGCCAGCTGACCCCGCTGCACGCCACGTCCAGCGGCAAGATCCTGCTGGCCCACCTGCCCACCCAGGACCGTGCCGACCTGCTCGCCGAGGCTGGTCTGAAGAAGGTCACCGCGCGCACCATCACGGCGAAGACGAAGCTGGAGAAGAACCTCGCCGAGGCCCGCGAGCGCGGTTACGCCTGGACGCTGGAGGAGCTGGAGATCGGCCTGCACGCCATGGCCGCCCCGATCCGCAACCGGGACGGCGACGTGATCGCCGCGCTCAGCGCCTCCGGCCCGTCGTACCGCTTCACCGAGGAGCGGCTGCACGAGCTCTCCCCGGTGCTGCTGAAGGGCGCGGAGGAGATCAGCCACCGCATGGGCTACCTGGGCTGAACCGGGCCGCGGTCACCCCTGGGGGTTGCCCAGGCGCTCGTTGACCCAGTCGTGGAAGGCCCCGATGTGGTGCTCGCTGGGCACCAGGACGCCGCCCTTGGCGTACATCCGGGAGCTCATCCCGGGCTGGGTGCGCTCGCACGCCTCGAAGTCCTGCCGGTTGACCCGGTCGAAGAGCTCGACGGACCGGCTGACGTCCTTGCCGCTCTCCACGACGTGCGGCAGATAGAGCCAGTCGCACTCGACGATCGTGCGGTCGACGGCCACCGGGTACATGCGGTGGAAGATCACATGGTCGGGGACGAGGTTGATGAACACCTGCGGCCTGACCGTGATCGCGTAGTAGCGGCGGTCCTGGTCGTCGGCGACGCCCGGAATCCGGTCCAGACCCTCCGAGCCGTCGACGGTGAAGCCCCGCACCTCCTCGCCGAACTCGGCGCCGTGCCCCACGTAGTACTGGGCCGCGTAACCGTCCGCGAACTCCGGGAGCACCTCGGTGAGTTCGGGGTGGATGGTGGCGCAGTGGTAGCACTCCATGAAGTTCTCGATGATGAGCTTCCAGTTCGCCTTGACGTCGTAGACGATCCGCTTGCCCACGGAGAGGTTGTCGATGTCGTAGTGCTCGATCGACTCCACGTCACCGAGCCGGCCGACGATCTCGCCGATGACGTCGTCCTCGAAGGAGGGCGGGTTCTCCGCGAGGCACACCCACACATAGCCGAGCCATTCCCGCACGGCCACGTTCACCAGGCCGTACTCGGTGCGGCCGACGTCGGGCATCTTGGTCAGGTTGGGCGCGGCGACGAGCTTGCCGTTCAGGTCGTAGGTCCAGGCGTGGTACGGGCATTGGAAGGCCCGTTTGACCTCGCCGGTCTCCTCCGTGCAGAGCTTGGCCCCGCGGTGCCGGCACACGTTGAAGTACGCGCGGATCGACTGGTCGCGCGAGCGCGTGACGAGAATGCTCTCGCGGCCCACGTCGACCGTGCGGAACGCGCCGGGCTTGGCCAGCTCCGAGGAGCGGGCGACGCAGAACCACATGGTCTCGAATATGCGCTCCTGTTCCTGGGCGAAGATCCCGGGATCGGTGTAGGAGGAGCCGGGGAGGGTGGCGATCAGGCTGTCCGGCAGGCTGGTCGAGGTCACAGCGCACTCCTCGGGAACGTCGTGGTGGGGGCGCCCCAAAGGGGCGCGGGGCGGTACTTGTCTGCGGCTCCGCCGCGGGGCGCGACCAGCCACAACGGCGCCGCGGAAGAAGAACGACACATCGCGGCACTCACAGCGAAGCGCTCAGCTGCTTGCGCCAGCGGGTGAACAGCCGCGGCTGGTTCAGCCCGAGGACGGCGACCGGCTGCCCGGCCCGCCGGTAGACGGCCAGGACGTCGCGGTCGTCCGCGGTGCCCTGTTCGACCCTCACACTGTCGGCGCCGGCCGCGTGACCGGCGAACTGGATCCGCACGCCGTACTGGTCCGACCAGAAGTAGGGCGGCCTGGGCGTGCCCGGCTCGACCGCGCCGCCCGCGAGCAGGGTGGCCACGGCGGCGGCCGGGCGTTCCAGCGCGCCGGTCCAGTGCTCGACGCGGCGGTGGGCGCCCACGCGGGGGTCGTACCAGTTGGCGCAGTCGCCGACCGCGACCACGCCGGCCAGGCTGGTGCGGCCGTCGGCGCCGCACTTGACGCCGTTGTCGAGCGTCACGCCGGACCCCTCCAGCCACTCGACGCAGGGCCGGGCGCCCACCCCGACGACGACGATGTCCGCGGGGAGACTGCGGCCGTCCTCCAGCAGGACGGCGTCCACCCGACGCTCCCCGCCGAGCCCCTTGACCCCGACCCCGCACAACAGCCGTACGCCGTGGTCAGTGTGGAGGCCGGAGACGACGGCGCCCATGGTCTCGCCGAGCGGTCCGGCGAGCGGTGTCGGGGCCGCCTCGACCACCGTCACGTCGAGCCCGAGGGCGTACGCGGTGGAGGCGACCTCGGCGCCGATGAAGCCGCCGCCGATCACCACCAGCCGTCCGCCGGCCGCCAGTTCGTCACGCAGGGCGCGGGCGTCGTCCAGGGTGCGCAGGGTGTGCACCCCGGCCAGGCCCTCGCTGCCGGGCAGGCCGCGTGCGGCGGCCCCGGTCGCGATGACGATGCCGTGGGCGCGCAGGGCGCGGCCGTCGGCGAGCCGGACCGCCCGCTCGGTGCGGTCGAGCCCGGTGGCGCGGGCGCCGAGCAGCCACTCGACGTCCAGTTCCTCGTCGTCCGTCTCCAGGGCCAGGTCCGCCTCGCCGAGGGTGCCGGCCAGGAACTCCTTGGACAACGGGGGCCGGTCGTACGGGCGGTGGAGCTCGTCGCCGACGACGACCAGCCGGCCGTCGTAGCCCTGCTTGCGCAGCGAGCGTGCCGCCGACAGTCCGGCCAGCGAGGCGCCGACCACGGCCACCGTCCTCACGCGGGACCCCCGGCGAGCCGGGCGGCCACGCAGGGCGGCAGGTTGGGGGCGTCGGCGGAGAGCCGTACGTAGATCATGCCGTCCTCGACGGCGACCTCGTGGGTCCGCACCGGGAGCTTGGCCGGCGGGGCGTCGACCGCGCCGGTGCGCAGGTCGAACTTCGAGGCGTGCAGCGGGCATTCCACCTCACAGCCCTCCAGCCAGCCGTCGGCGAGCGAGGCGTCCTGGTGGGTGCAGGTGTCGTCGATCGCGAAGATCTCACCGTCGTCGGTGTGGAAGACCGAGACCGGCGGATCGATGTCGAGCCTCATGGCCTCGCCTCGCGGCAGATCCGCGAGACGGCACGCGGGAATCATCATGACACCTCGGTGCGTATAGCGAAACGGATTGCGGTTAGCGCAACGCCAGTCTGCGGGCCGCTCTGAACCGTTGTCAAGGCGTCCAAAGGCCCGGTTCCAACGGTTCTCACGGTCTGCCTCCAGGCAGCTCGAAGCGCCCGAACCACCTGCGGAAACAGGCGGAACGGGCGCTGTACGACAGCGTGCGGACGGGGGTTCAGAAGCCGCGGTCGATCCACTCCTGGAGGTGCGGAGCCTCGGCGCCGACCGTGGTGGTGTCACCGTGTCCGGTGTGCACGACCGTGTCACCCGGCAACGCGAGCAGCCGGTCCCGGATCGACTCGACGATGGTCGGAAAGTGGCTGTACGACCGTCCGGTGGCCCCCGGTCCGCCGGCGAACAGCGTGTCGCCGCTGAAGAGGGCCCCCAGAGCGGGGGCATGGAGGCAGACGGCACCGGGAGCGTGGCCTGGTGTGTGCAGCACGGTCAGTTCGACGCCGGCCACCGCGAGCCCCTGGCCGTCGGCCAGTTCGGCGTCCGGCGCCCGGTCGGGATGGGTCTGTTTCCACAGCGGCAGGTCGTCGGGATGCAGGAGGACCGGTGCTCCGGTGCGCTCGGCGAGTTCGGGCGCGGCGTCGATGTGGTCGTTGTGCGCGTGGGTGCACACGATCGCCGTGAGCCGGCGTCCGGCGAGGGCCTCGACGATCGCGTCGGCGTCATGGGCGGCGTCGATGACGATCGCCTCGGTGTCGTCGCCGACGATCCACACGTTGTTGTCCACGTCCCAGGTGCCGCCGTCCAGCGAGAACGTCCCCGAGGTGATGAGGCGTTCGATGCGGGCACCGGGCATCAGAGGACCACCACCGAGCGCAGGACGTCGCCGTCGTGCATCCGCTCGAAGGCCTTCTCGACCTCGTCCAGCGCGATGGTCTCGGTGACGAAGGCGTCCAGGTCGAGCCGGCCCTGGAGATAGAGGTCGACGAGCATCGGGAAGTCGCGGCTGGGCAGGCAGTCGCCGTACCAGGAGGACTTCAGGGCGCCGCCACGGCCGAAGACGTCGAGCAGCGGCAGCTCCAGCTTCATCTCCGGGGTGGGCACGCCGACGAGGACGACGGTGCCGGCGAGGTCACGGGCGTAGAAGGCCTGCTTGTAGGTCTCCGGGCGGCCCACCGCCTCAATCACCACGTCCGCGCCGAAGCCGCCGGTCAGCTCCCGGATCGCCTCCACCGCGTCGGTCTCGCGCGAGTTGACCGTGTGGGTCGCGCCCAGCTTCCTCGCCGTCTCCAGCTTGCGGTCGTCGATGTCCACCGCGATGATCCGCGCCGCGCCCGCGAGGTTCGAACCGGTGACGGCCGCGTCGCCGACGCCGCCGCAGCCGATGACGGCGACCGTGTCACCGCGGCCGACGTTGCCGGTGTTGATCGCGGCGCCGATGCCCGCCATCACCCCGCACCCGAGCAGGCCGACAGCGGCGGCGGACGCGGCCGGGTCGACCTTGGTGCACTGGCCGGCCGCGACCAGCGTCTTCTCGGCGAACGCACCGATACCGAGGGCGGGCGACAGCTCGGTGCCGTCCGTCAACGTCATCCTCTGCTTGGCGTTGTGCGTGTTGAAGCAGTACTGCGGCCGCCCGCGCAGACACGCACGACACTGCCCGCACACCGCACGCCAGTTGAGGATCACGAAGTCACCGGGCGCGACATCGGTGACACCCTCCCCCACCGACTCCACCACGCCCGCCGCCTCATGCCCCAGCAGGAAGGGGAAGTCGTCGCTGATGCCGCCCTCGCGGTAGTGCAGGTCGGTGTGGCAGACCCCGCAGGCCTCGATCTTCACCAGCGCCTCGCCGGGACCCGGGTCGGGCACGATGATCGTTTCCAGGCTGACGGGGGCACCCTTCCCCCGCGCGACGACAGCACGGACCTGGTGCGACATGGCCACTCCTCGGCTGGTACGAGACTCAAGGCAGACTGTTGCTCATTACGGCACTCATCTCATGTGCCGCAACACAGCATCGTGGAGCGCCGACCCGGGGTCAAGGACTCGGATCCGCCGCATACGCCGCCGCCCCCTCGGCCCTACCGGCGCCCCCCGAACTCCCAGTCGTGGATCTCGACGCTCTCGTACAGCCCCGCCCGGGCGTACGGCTCGTCCGCCATCAGCGCTTCGGCGGCGGCCCGGTCGGCGAGCTCGACCAGCAAGGCGGTGCCCAGCCAGGTGACTCCGTCCTCGCCCAGCAGCGGCCCGTACGCGATCAGGCGGTCGCGATAGCCGTCTTCGAGATACCGCCGCTGCGCCGCGTCCAGCAGCCCGAGGTCAGCGCTCGCGTCCGCCCCGCCCTGCGCGAGGATCAGGAACCGGCCGAATCCCGCCGTCGCTCCCGTGTACTCCCACATGGTGCGGCCCAGCGTGTTCCGCCACCGGCGGATCAGCACGTCCCGGTAGACGCCCGCCTTGTAGTTGGGCTCATCGAACGCGAACGTCCGCGCGGCGGCCGCGTCGGGCAGGTCGACGATGTGCATGCTGCCGCTCACCCCGTCACCCTCGGCCGGGAACGTGGGTCCCCGAGCGATCAGCTCCTCGGCATAGCCGTCCATGAACGCCCAGTGGTCCTCGGTCAGTTCCCTGCGCAGATCGAGGGAATCCGCCCGGTCACGGCAGTAGACGAAGTACTCCATGTCACTCCTCAAGAAGGTCGTCCGTACGAGATGGCCGGTTCGGATCGCCACCCCGTATCGATCTTCTAGTGTCCGTGGCCATGACACGCCCTTCGCCCCCTTCGCCGTTGTGGCGTGACCAACGATTCCTCCTGCTGCTGTCCGCCCGGGTCGTCTCCGTCCTCGGCAACGGCTTCGCCCGGGTGGCACTGGCCTTCGCGGTGCTCGCGCTGCCCGGGGCGAGTGCGGGACGCCTCTCGCTGGTGCTGGCCTGTCAGGCGTTGCCGCAGCTGGTGTTCGTCCTGGTGGGCGGCGTGATCGCGGACCGGATGTCACGGTCGCGACTGATGGTCCTGGCGGATGTCCTGGGCACCTTGGCCTACGCGGGCCTGGCCGTGATGGTGCTGAGCGGGCACGCGCCACTCGCGGGCATGTGTCTGCTGGCGGTCGCCGCCGGGACGGCCACCGCGCTGTTCGCGCCCGCGATGGACGGTCTGGTGCCGCTGCTGGTCCCGACGGTGCGCCTGCAACAGGCCAACGGTCTGCTGCGGATGGGCACCAACGCCTCCCTGCTGCTGGGGCTCGCGTTGTCCGGGGTGACGGTGGCCCTCGTCGGCGCCGGATGGGCGCTCGCGCTCAACGCCGCGTCCTTCGCGGTCAGCGCCGCGCTCACGGCCCGCCTCCCGGTGGCGGCGCGACCACGCGGCAGGACCTCCGGCTGGGCCTCCGGTTGGACCGAACTGCGCGAAGGGTGGCGGGAGTTCGCCTCCCGGCAATGGCTGTGGGTCGTCGTCGCGCAGAGCGCGGTCGTGGTCGCCGCGCTCAACGCCAACGTCGGCGTCCTCGGGCCGCTCATGGCCGACCGGCACCTCGGCGGGGCACGCGCGTGGTCCGTCGTGGTGGCCGCCCAGGCCGTCGGGACGATCGGCGGGGCGGGGCTGGCCGCCCGGGTGCGGGTGCGCCACCCTCTCCTGGTGGCCGTGCTGTGCATGTTCCCGGCCGCCGTACCGATCGCGCTGCTGAGCGCGCGGGCCCCGGTGTGGATGATCGCCGCGGCCATGTTCACCGCCGGGGTCGCCAGTGACGTCTTCGGCGTGCTGTGGGCCACCACCGTGCAACGCGAGATCCCCGAGCACCTGTTGTCGCGGGTCAGTTCCTACGACTGGTTCGGCTCCCTCACCCTCGCCCCGCTCGGCCTGCTCGTCGCCGGGCCCGTCGCCGCGGCCGTGGGCCTCGGCCCCGCGCTGGCCGGCTGCTCGGCCCTGGTGGTGCTGGCCACCGCGGGGGCGCTGCTCTCACCGCAGGTCCGGACCCTGCGGTCCCCGGCGGGCCGGGTGTCGGCGGACTCCCTGGAGGGCGCCGGTTCCTAGACTCGTGGGCCGGATGCGAGGGAGGTCGTCATGGTGCTGGACGCGGAGTGCGGCGTATGAGCGGCGACGGGCCCGAAGCCGTGGCGGCCCGACTCACCGGGCGGGCCGCGGTGTCGTCGCGGCGGCTCACCGCAGCGGTCACCGAAGTCGCCCTCGCCGACGGACCGGTGGTCGTCAAGGACGCCGGAAGCGCGGGGGCGGCACGCGCTGAGGCCGCGGGGCTGGAGTGGCTCGCCGCCGCCGATGCGGTCAGCGTGCCGGTGGTGCACGGGCGGGAGCGGCAGTGGCTGGTCACCCGGTGCGTCCCGCAGGGGCGGCCGGAGGCCCCGATGGCGCTGCGCTTCGGCCGTGCCCTGGCCGCACTGCACGCCACCGGCGCCGGCGCCTTCGGCGCCCCACCGCCGGGCGGGCCGAGGGACGCGTACATCGGCGCCGCCCCGATGAGCAACGTACCCGGCGACGACTGGCCCGACTGGTACGCCCGGTACCGGGTGCTCCCCTATCTGCGCCGCGCGGTCGACGACGGGACCCTGCGGGCCGCCGAGGCCGCCCCGATCGAGCGGGTCTGTGAACGCGTCGGGCAGCTCACCGGCCCCGCCGAGCGGCCCGCGCGACTGCACGGGGACCTGTGGAGCGGCAATGTGCTGTGGGGCGCCGACGGACAGGTCTGGCTCATCGACCCCGCGGCACACGGCGGGCACCGCGAGACCGACCTGGCCATGCTCCAGCTCTTCGGCTGTCCTCATCTCGCCGAGGTGTTGGAGGGCTACGAGGAAGCCATGCCGCCCGCCGCCGGGTGGCGGGAGCGGGTGGGGCTGCACCAGCTCTTCCCCCTGCTGGTGCACACCGTCCTGTTCGGCCGCTCCTATGCCGAGCAGACCCTCGCCGTGGCCCGCCGGTACGCCGTCGGCTGATTTCGCTACGGCTGCGGTTGCAGATAGCGGGCGAGCAGGTCGTCCAGCGTCACCATCCCCGTCAGCAGGCCCCTCTCGTCGCGTACCACCGCGAGGGAGGCGCGGTGGCGGCGGAGCAGTTCGATCGCGTCGGCGACGGTCGTGACCTCGGTCAGCTCCGGTACCGGGCGGGCCAGGGTGCGGGCCGTCGCCGTGCGTGAGCGGGCGCGGGCCACGAGCGCGTCGCGGGCGTGGACCGAGCCGAGCACCTCGCCGCCCTCCTCGCGCACCAGCAGACGGGTGCGGTCATGGTCGGTCGCGAGGCGGAGGATGTCGTCGATGCCCGCGTCCCCGGCGACGGAGGTGATCCGGGCAGCCGGGATCCGGAGCTCGACGACAGGGGTCTCCGGCTCGACGAGCGAACGCGTGAGCAGCTCCGAGTCGGTCTCGCTGATCAGGCCGAGACGCTCGGACTCCTCGACGAGATGGGTGAGTTGCTCGCGGTTGTGGACCGAGGCCAGCTCGTCGCGCGGGGTGACCCGGCACAGCCGTACGAACGCGTTGCTGATCCGGTTGAGGACGCCGATCAGCGGCCGTACGACCTTGACCACGGCCCGGAAGGGCGGCGAGAGCAGCATCGCGGAGCGCTCGGGGTGGGCGATGGCCCAGGACTTGGGCGCCATCTCGCCGACCACCATGTGCAGGAACACCACCACGATCATGGCCACGGCGAAGGCGACGGCGTAGCTGACGGCGCTCGGCAGCCCCACCTTGTGCAGCAGCGGGTCGAGTTCATGGGAGATGGCCGGCTTGGACACCGACCCGAGGCCCAGAGTGCAGACGGTGATGCCGAGTTGGGCGCCGGCCAGCATCAGCGACAGCTCCCGCATCCCGGCGAGTGCCGCCTTGGCGCCGCGCTGTCCCTGGGCCGCCGCCTTCTCCATGCGGTGCCGTTTGGCGGCGACCAGCGCGAACTCGGCGGCGACGAAGAACCCGCTGCCGATCAGCAGCAGGACGGTGACGAAGACCGCCATAGGGAAGCTCATGCCGGTTCCTTTGCCGTCTGCTGGATGCGGACCCGCTCCGGTACATGCCGGTCCAGGGTGCGTACGTCGATCAGGGCGCGACCCCCGTCGGCGAGGTCGACGGTCAGCCGGTCGCCGATGGCCGGGAAGCGGCCGAGCCGGTCCACGATCAGGCCGGCCACGGTGTCGTAGTCCTCTTCCTCGGGCAGCTCGATGCCGGTGACCTCGGCGATCTCGTCGAGCCGGCGCCCGGCGTCCACCAGCCAGCCGTCTCCGTCGGGGACGGCGACCTCGATGACCGTGTCGGTCTCGTCGGCGATGTCACCGACGAGTTCCTCGGCGATGTCCTCGTAGGTGACGATGCCGGCGACACCGCCGTGTTCGTCAAGGACGACCGCGAACTCCTCGTCCCGCTCGCGCAGTTGCTCGACCGCGTCCGGCAGCGGCAGGGTGTCGGGGAGCAGCAGCGGTCGGCGGGCCAGTGCGCCCGCGGTGGTGGCGGCCAGGGCGACGGCGGGCAGGCGCATCAGCTCGCGTACGCCGATGACGCCCGGGACGTCGTCCGGGTGGTCGCCGAGCACCGGGTAGGTGGAGTGGCCGTGCTTGGCGATCAGGTCGACGGCCTCGGCGGCGGTGGCGTCCTTGCGGACGAAGACGGCGTCGACGCGCGGGACCATGACCTCGTCGAGGGTGCGCTCGGAGAACTCCAGGGCGTGGTCGATGAGGGCGGCGGTCTCCTTGGGCAGCTCGCCCTGTTCGTGGGACTCGCCGATGAGATGGCCGAGTTCCTCCAGGGTGGCGCCGTGGTGCAGTTCCTCGACGGGCTCGATGCCGACCTTGCGCAGCAGCCGGTTGGCGGCGCCGTCGAAGATGTGCACGAGCGGACCGACGACCTTGAGATAGGCGAGGGTCGAGCCCGCGAGGGACTTCGCCAGGCGTTCCGGCACGGCGATGGCGAGGTTCTTCGGGGCCAGTTCGCCGAGGACCATCTGGACGACGGTGGCGAGGACGAAGGCGAGCACGACCGAGATCCCGCCGACGGCTCCCTCGGGCACCCCGGCGCCGGTCAGGGCGGGTTCCAGCAGCGCGGAGACGGAGGGCTCGGCGATGAAGCCGACGACCAGGCCGGTGACGGTGATGCCGAGCTGGGCGCCGGACAGCATGAACGACAGCCGCTCAAGGACCGTCAGCGCGCGAGCGGCCCTGCGGTCGCCCGTCTCGGCCTCGCGGGCGAGGGCGAGCCGGTCCGCGGAGACGTACGCGAACTCCTGGGCGACGAAGTAGCCGGTGCCGGCGGTGAGGACGAAGACGGCCAGCAGGCCGAGCAGGGCGTTGGTGGTACTCATGCGTGTCCCGGGTCCGTGGGTCGGGCGGACAAAGCGTGCTCCTTCAATGGTCGTTTCCAGGATCGCCGGAACTTATCGGCCCAGCCGCTAGTTTCTACGTTGCTGTAGATATTAGGGGGTTGCCGGTCCGTCAGTGGGACGGGCCGGGCCCCGACACACCTTTGGGAGTTGCGATGGCCCTGTGGGACCGCATCAAGGAGTCCGCGTCGACGATGCAGACCCAGCTCGTGGCGAAGAAGAACGACCTCAAGAGCGGCGCGTTCCGCGATGCCAGCATGGCCATGTGCGCACTGGTGGCGGCGGCCGACGGCACGGTGGATCCGTCCGAGCGGCAGCGCGTCGCCCAGCTGATCGCCGGCAACGAGGTGCTGCAGAACTTCGACGCCATGGACCTTCAGCGGCGCTTCGACGAGAACCTGAACAAGCTCACCGCCGACTTCGCGTTCGGCAAGGTGAGCGTGCTCCAGGAGATCGGCAAGGCCAAGAAGAAGCCCGCCGAGGCGCGGGCCGTCATCCAGATCGGCATCGTCATCGGCGGCGCCGACGGCGACTTCGACAAGACCGAGCAGGCCGTCGTCCGCGAGGCGTGCTTCGCCCTTGACCTGCCGCCGCACGAGTTCGACCTCTGAGTCCGGTGCCCGGCGACGCCTCGCTACAGGGGCGTCGCCGCACGCAGGATGAGGACCATCGTCACCGCGGAGTTGGCGGACGACATCGCCGACACCGCGGTCCCGGCGGCGGCCGCCCAGGCGGCGAGGCCCACCGCCGTGAACATCGACGGCCAGCTTCGCGGCGCGGGCGCCGGCCGCAGCAGGGCGGCCACCCGGCGCGGTACGGGTCCGGGCAGCGCGAACCCGGCGAGCGCGGGCACCGGAGTCCCGTGTGAGACCAGGGCCGCCTTGCCGATCGCGCGCGCCACGGTGCGCCGGTCACCGACGACCCGCGCGGCCTCCTCGTCCGCCCAGCGCTCGGTCGTGTAGGTCACGGCCGTGCGCAGCGGCCCCAGGAACGGATTGGCGCGCGCCGCGAGTTGCGCGACCAGCAGGAACCGGTGGTGCCGGGCGGCCAGATGGGACCGCTCGTGCGCGAACAGAGCCCGCCGCTCGGCGGGCCGCAACCCGGCCAGCAGCGCCGTCGTCACGACGATCCGACCCCGGGCCCCACCGGGCAGGGCGTACGCGTACGGCTCCTGCTCCGGGAGTACGACGACCTGCGCGCCCGGCAGCCCGGCCAGCGCCCGGTGTGCGCGCCGCCGTGTCCGGCCGTGCCGCCACAGGGCGCGACCGCACACCATGGCGACGGCCAGCAGCACCGGGATGGCGGCCCGCCCGGCCACCTCGTCGTAGGGCACGGCCGCGCGGACCTCGGGGTCCGACCAGCCGTCGGGCAGCGGGTTGCCCGGCAGTTGGGCGGTGCCGACCACCATCAGCAGCGCCAGGCAGACCGTGCTGCACAGCGCCATGACCCCGGCCACGGCCGTCAGCAGCCGGGTGGCGAGGCGTGGATGCAGATGCTGCTCGGCGAGCCGCGCGATCGGCCAGGCCGTCAGGGGCAGGACCAGCGGCAGAAAGACGAACACCCCCATGAGGTCTCAGTCTTCCCCTTCGCTCTCCGCCTGCCCCAGCAGTTCCCTCAGCAGTCGCTCGTCGTCGGGTTCGAGGGAGGTGACGAAGCTGGCCAGGACCGCTTCCCGGTCGCTCTCGCCGTCGAGCAGCCTGCGCATCCGGTGCGCGGCGAGCCCCGCCTCGTCCGACACCGGCGTCCACGCGAAGGAGCGGCCCGCGCGTTCGCGGGTCACCGCGCCCTTGGCCAGCAGTCTGGTCAGGATCGTGATCACCGTCGTGTAGGCCAGATCCCCGCCGAGACGCTCCTGCACCCAGCCCGCGGTCGCCGGTCCGTCCGCCGCCCTGAGGGCCGACAGGACCTGCACCTCCAGCTCGCCCTGCCCCCGTCGCCGGGGACGCCGGTGATCCGTCACTCCCTGTCTCCCTTCCGCTGCCGCGCACGTCACGGGCGGTCCATCGTAAGGACACCTGGTGCCGGATCCTCAGGCCCGGGTGGTCCCATGGCCGATCGCACCGCCTGGACCCGGTCCGCGAGGGCGGCGGCGGGGACGTCCAGGAGCTCGTAGCCGAAGGCGCGGTAGCTCTCCTCGTGGACCCTCTCGAACTCCAGCGACTCCTCGAAGCTGATGCGGCGGGCGCTGGTGGGCTCGCAGAAGCCGAGGTTGCGGACGAAGAACACCCGGCGCTCGTAGATGTGCTCGGCCGTGATCCGCTCGATCTCCGCGGTCAGCGACGGGGGGATCGGGCGGCCGAGGTACCGGGCGAGGGCGTGGGTGCAGATCGGTGAGCGGTCGTACACCTGCACCGGGCCGGTGGCGGGGGCCGCCAGTTGCCGTGCCTTCTGCATCCCCACGATGTCGTCCAGGAACGAGGCCCGGGTCCATGGCTCGTCCTCGCCCCGCGCCTGGGCCTGGGCGATGACGGCGGTGGCCGCCTCCTCCACGACCGGAAGGCCGAGGTCGGCCAGGCCGTGGAGGAGGGAGGTCTTTCCGGCACCGGGGGTGCCGGTGAGGATGTATCGACGCATGGTCGCGCAGTTTAGGGGTGCTGGACCATCAGCTGACCGGGCACGCGGCTGACCGGCGGGCGCATGCCGCCGCCGGTCAGCCCGGAGCACCGGTGGTCAACCGGGGTGAGCGATCAACTGGTCGCGCAGGTGCTGCCGTTGAGCGTGAAGGCGGTCGGTGCAGCGTTGGTCGTGCCCTTGGCGCCGATGAAGCCGACGGTGACCGAGCCGGCGGCGGGGACGGTCGACGTGTACGAGGCGGGGGTCACGCTGACGTCGGCGCCGCTCTGGGTCGGGGTGCCGCCCCACATGTTGGAGACTGTCTGGCCGTTGGCGAAGGAGAAGGCGAGGGTCCAGCCGTTGATGGCGGTGGCGCCGGTGTTGCGGATGGTGATCTCTCCCTGGAAGCCGCCCGGCCACTCCCCCACGACCCGGTAGCCGACCGAGCAGTTGAGCACCGGGGCCTTGCCGGTCGTGACGTTCACGGTCGCCGAGCGGGCCGAGCGGTTGCCCGCCGCGTCCCGGGCGTAGACGGCGAAGGTGTACGCGGTCTCCGCCGAAAGCCCGGTCACGGTCACCGAGTTGGTGGTGGAGGCGGCGACCTTGGTCTCGGTGCCGCCGCTGACACGGACGACGTCGTAACCGGCGACGCCGACGTTGTCGGTGGAGGCGGTCCAGGTGAGGCCCGCGGAGGTGGCCGTCACCGCGGAGGCGCTCGGGGTGCCGGGGGTCGTGGGCGCCTGGGTGTCGCCGGAGCCGCCACCGCCGTAGACGGTGGCTTCCTTGGCGGTCTGGGCGATGCCGTTGGTGCCGTTGAAGATGCGCTGGCCCCAGGAACTGAGCTGGTTGGGGTCGAAGTCGATCGCGAGGTCGAGGATGGGGTCGGTGTTGCCGCTCCACGACCAGGCCAGGTATCCGAGGTCGAGCTGCTCGGCGGTGGCCATCATGGTGTCCTCGTCCGGGTCGCCCCACTGGTCGGCCGGGCCCCCGAACTCACCGATCAGGATGGGGAGTTTGGCGTTGACGAAGGCGTTGAGGTAGTCGGTGATCTCCGCGGCGGTGTCGAAGACGCTGTACATGTGGATCGAGAAGATCAGGTTGCCGGTGGTGTCGGCGTTGTAGACGTTCTGGGCGTTGGTGCGCATGACCTGTTGCCAGTCCTGGCCCCAGTTGGGGGCGTCCACCATGATCGTGTGCTCGAACCCGGCGTTGCGGAGCTTCTTGACCGCGGCGATGGTGGGGTCGGTCCAGCCCTCGGGGCTCGTGTTGCCCCAGGGCTCGTTGCCGATGTTGATGATGATGTAGTTCTCCTGGCCCGCGAGCACGCTCTTCAGGCCGATCCAGTAGTCGGCGGCCTGGTCGAGCGTGCCGGCCGCGCTGTCCTCGCCGTAGCCGGTGGTGTCGTGCACCTCCAGGACGCAGATGAGCCGGTTGGCCTTGCACTGGGTGACAACGTTGGCAACGTCCGCCGCGGTGTTGGCGGTCCAGCGGTGACCGTCGGCCAGGACGACCCGGACGGCGTTGGCGCCGAGCGCCTTGATGTCGGAGAGCGACTGCGTCTCGTTCGGATACCAGGTGTGGGCGTGGTTCACGCCGCGCATCACGAAATCGTTGCCGTTGCCTTCGAGCAGCCGGCCGTTGCTGATGTGGAGGCCGGTGGCCTGGACGCCCGGCGGCTCGGCCTGGGCGTGGGCGGCGGCGGGCCAGAGCGCGCCGAGCAGGACGAGCCCGAGAAGGGCTGCCGCCAGACGGGCGAGGCGGCCCGATGTCGTCGTGCTCTTTCTTGTCGTGCTTCTTGTTCTTCTCACTGCGACTCCTGGGAGTGAGCGCCAAGAAACTCAGGCATGGGAGGAGAGCGATATGGGAGCGCTCCCATAAAGCCATCGCGCCAGGTACACGTCAAGGGAATGAGCAAAGACCCCTCAATACGCCGCAGACTGTCGACACTATCGGGAATGACGAACGCCATCACCCTTGACCCCGCCGTAGTGTCGACACTAGGAATGGGGGTGAGCCGCACCGCGGTCTCGTACGACTGCCTTGAGAAGGGGGTCCCAGTGACCGGCAGGCTCTCCGGAAAGGTCGCTCTCGTCACCGGCGCGGGCGCCGGGATCGGACAGGGGTGCGCCCTGCTCTTCGCCGAACAGGGCGCGACAGTCGTCGGCTGCGACATCGACGCGGCAGCGGCGGAGCGGACCCGCGAGCTGGCGGCCGAACGCGGTCTGGGCCTCGACGTCCTGGCCCCGCTGGACATGACCGAACCCGCGGACGCCCGCCGGTTCGCCGACGAGGCGGCGGCCCGGCACGGGCGGATCGACGCGCTGGTGACGGCGGGCGCCGTCGCCCCGCACATGGCCCCGGCCGTCGCCATGGACTTCGACGCCCAGTGGACGCCCACGATGCGCGGCGAGGTCGACGTCGTCTTCCTGCCCGTACAGGCGGCATGGCCGCACATGGAGGCGTCCGGGGGCGGCTCGATCGTCAACTTCGCCTCGGTGAACGCCTTTCGCGGCAGCGGCACCTTCGGCATGGTGGCGCACTGCGCGGGCAAGGCCGCCGTACTCGGACTGACCCGGCAACTCGCCGTGGAGGGAGGCCCGTTGGGCATCCGCGCCAACACCGTCTCCCCCGGCATGGTCCGCACGCCCGCCACCGAGTCGGCGGGGGCGCACGAGGGTGCGGCGCGCGAGACACTGCTCGCCCGGATCCCGCTGGGGCGCACCGGGACACCCGAGGACATCGCGTGGTGCGCGCTCTATCTGGCCTCGGACGAGGCCGCGTGGGTGACCGGCGGCAACTTCCCCGTCGACGGCGGGGTCCTGGCCAAGTGAGCGGCGCTCAGGGGTCGTCGGGCGCCGGAGACGGTGGCGGCGGGCGCACCGGGGAGGCCCGGCCGTCGGGCTTCACGACTCCGTGCGGCGCTTGCGGGCCGGCTTGCGGACGGCCGTGTCCTGCTCCAGCTGCTCCTCCACCGCCCGCAACGCCCGGACGGTCGCCCCCGCGATCAGGGCCGAGGCCAGCTCGCCGTCGCGCTCCTCGCAGGCCTGGAGCAGCCGTTCCTGGTCGTCGATGCTGTAGGCGAGGCGGCCGGTGCGGGTCAGGCTGAGGTGGCGCAGCATCAGGGTGCGCAGGGCGAGTGAGTCCAGGATCTGCTTGAGCGTGCCGTTGCCGACGACCTCGGTCATCCGTTCCTGGAGCTGGACATGGGCCCAGAAGTAGGAGTCCACGTCACCGGAGTCGGCCAGCTTGCGCATCCGCTCCACCCGGGCGCGCAGTTCGGTGAGTTGGGCGTCGGTGGCCCGCTCGACGAGGAGGCTCGCGAGCATCGCGAGGAGCTGCCGTCTGACCTGGTAGATGTCCCGGATGTCCTGGAGGGAGGGCGCGGCGACCCGGGGCCGGCGGCGCGCCTTCATCTCGACGAGGCCCTCCTGTTCGAGGAGCATCAGCGCCTCGCGGACGGGCGTACGGCTGGTGTCGAACCGGCGTGACAGCTCCACGCTGTTGAGGTCCTGTCCCGGTTCCAGACGGCCCTCGATGATGCCCGCGCCGACCCATTCCGCGATCTGCGCCACGAGCGGTTCCCGGCGGTCCCGCAGCCGCAGGAGGCGTTCCAGCACCTCGTGCGTGTCCTGATCGGTCATCGGGCGCCTCTCCCTGCCTGCCACGGGCTCACAGCCGATTCAACGGTGTCGACACTATCTCATCCCTCCGCAAGCCCCTCCGGGGATCCCCCTTCACCTGTCGACAGACAGCGCTGTCTGCGGCTGTCTGTCGGTCAGCCGCACCAACCGTCGTACGACGACCTATGGAGGACACATGAATCCGGACCGCACACCCTTCGGGCCCAGCCGACGAGCGGTCGTCGGGGGTGCCCTCGCCGCGCTCGCCGTCACGGGCGCTGTCGAGGGCACGGCTTCGGCCTCGTCGCGGAGCGAGCTGCCGTGGGAGCCCGTCCCGGTGCCCGGGCAGGTGCCGGTGACCGAGTACCAGGTGCCCGTCGCCGGCGGCGGTAGCCTGTGGTGCTGGGACACCGGGGGCGACGGCGAGCCGGTGGTGCTGCTGCACCCGGGGTCCGGCAGCGGTGAGAGCTGGCCGTACCAGCAGCCGGTGCTGGCCGGGGCGGGCTTCCGGGTCGTCGCCTACTCGCGCCGGGGCGCGTACCGGTCGGTGGCCGGGACCAGGGCGGAGGCCGACACCGCGTCCGGGGACCTGGACGCCCTCGCCGACCATCTGGGCCTCGGCACCTTCCATCTCTCCGGTTCGGCGGCGGGCGGCCCGGTCGCCCTCGACTACGCCCTGGCCCGCGGCGACCGGCTGCTCAGCCTCACCGTGTCCGGCAGCGTGATGGGCATCCAGGACGCCGAGTACCAGGACCTGACCGCCGCGCTCCAGCCGGATCCGTTCGGGGACATGCCGGTCGAGTTCAAGGAGCTCGGTCCCTCGTACCGGGGTGGCGACCTGGCCGGGGTGGCCGCCTGGCTGGAGATCCACGAGCGGGCGAAAACCGCCGACTCCTTCCCGCAGTCGTTGGCGAACACGATCACCTGGGCGGCGCTGGAGACCCTCACTCTGCCCGTCCAGCTCATCACCGGCGACTCCGACCTGTACAGCCCGCCGTCGGTGATGCGGCTCAACGCACAGCACCTCGCCGACGTCGAGACCCACGTCGTCACCGAGGCCGGCCACAACCCGCACTGGGAGCAGCCGGCCGCCTGGAACAGGCTCCTGATCCGGTTCCTGCGCCGCCACCGGACGCGTTCCTAGACGTCCAGGGCGACCAGGAAGCGGGACACCATGTTGTACGCCGCTACGGTCGCCGTCAGTTCGACCAGTTCCGCGTCGGTGAAGTCGGCGCGCAGGGCGGCGAACAGCTCGTCCGGGACCTGGACGTCACGGGTCATCGCGTCGGTGTAGGCGATGACCCGTCGACGCCGGGGGTCGAGGGCCGGTTCCTCGCGGCGCAGTTCGGTGAGGTCGGCGTCGGTGAGACCGGCCCGGCGGGCGTCGGGTTCGTGGGCGGTCCACTCGTAGGCGGCGTGGTTGAGGACCGCGATCCGCAGCACCACCAACTCCCGGATCGCCGGGGACAGTTCCATCCGGGTCCGGACGGCGCCGAGCAGGCTGTTCCAGCCGTCGGCGAGTTGAGGGCTGTGCAGCAGCATGCGGTCGAGGGGATGCAGGTCGCCGCCCCGGCGGGCGCGGATGCGTCCGGCGATCTCGCCGCTGCCGTCGGTGTCGGGGAGTCGGGCCATGCGGGGTCCTTCCAAGGGTTGTGAGAGTCACAGGGGGCGGGGACAGCGGGCCAGGTGCCGCAGTGTCTCGATCCGGTCCACCTGACCGGCGCTCACCGTGTCGCCGAAGACCATGGCCTCGGTTCCGGTGAAGCCGGGCCAGGGCGGGAGGCCGTCGCCGTTGGGGTCGCCCGTCGTGATGAAGCGGGCCCAGGTGTCCGCCATGGTGCGGGCCAGCTCGCGGTCGGTCGGGGTCCAGGGCCAGGGGCGGCAGTCCATGGTGTCGAGGGCGTAGGGGAGTTCGGCGGTGTGATGGACGCCGTAGGAGGGGAGTCCGTCGCGTGGTGGTGCCAGGTCCAGGTCTGCGGGTAGGGGTGGGGTGCGCTCGAAGCGGTAGAGCCAGGTCACTGCCTTGGCCTGGTGGGCTGTCGCCCAGTGCCACACCGGGTATGTGAAGCGGCTCTCCCCGGTGAAGAGCCGTGCCGTGCGGCGGGCTTCGGCGCTGTCGCGGACGGGGTAGTGGTCGTCGGTGCCGGGTTCCACGGGGAGGGTCCGCAGGGCGTCCAGGGTGGCGTACACCGAGCCCTCGTCGCTGTTGGTGCCGACCAGGAGGGGTACGGGGTGCTGGCGGCCGGTGGCGAAGACGTCGTCGGTGGGTTCGGTGAGGAAGTCGCCGTCGACGACGGGGCCGAAGTGCCCGGCGAGGACGAGTTCCACTCCGTCGATGCGGCGCAGGGCCGCGATGTCCCGGTCGCCGAACCGCTCGGCCCAGCGCAGCCCTTGCTTCTGCGCCTCACCCTGTTCGGGCAGGGGGCCCTCCGCTCGTCCGATGCCCGAGGCGCTCTGGCCGAGGGCGGCGCGGAAGAGGGGGCGGGCCGCGGGGGCGGCCATGAGGTGGCAGACGTGGGCGGCTCCGGCGGAGTTGCCGGCGAGGGTGACCCGGTCGGGGTCGCCGCCGAAGGCCGAGATGTTCTCCCGGACCCAGGTGAGGGCGGCGAGGATGTCGAGGAGACCGTAGTTGCCGGAGGCGCCCTCGGGGTCCTCGGCGGCCAGTTCCGGGTGGGCGAGGAAGCCGAGGGCGCCGAGCCGGTGGTTGAGGGTGACGACGACGAGGCCGCGGCGGGCCATCGCCCGGCCGTCGTGGATCTCCTGGCCGCCGTGGCCGTAGCGGTTGCCGCCGCCGTGGATCCACACCATCACCGGCAGTCCGCCGCCGGTGTCCGGGGTCCAGACGTTGAGGTAGAGGCAGTCCTCGCTCATCACCAGGGCCCGCGGGTCGGCGAAGTTGGTGTGGTACATGATCGAGTCGCGGGGCGGCTGCGGCTGGAGGGGCGCGGGTCCGAAGGTGCCCGCGCGCCGCTCGCCGTCCCAGCCCGGGGCCGGTCGGGGCGGGCGCCAGCGCAGGTCACCGACGGGTGGTGCGGCGAACGGGATGCCCTTGAACACGGCCACCCCGTCCTGCCGCTCCCCCACGAGCCGCCCGCCGGACGTCCGTGCCCTGATCATGCCGGCGCCTTGTGCAGCCGGCCGTCCTTCATGACGGCCGTCAGCCGGTGGCGGTCCTGGAGAAGGGCGATGTCCGCCAGCGGATCCCCGTCGACGAGCACGAGGTCGGCGAGGAACCCCTCGCGGATCAGGCCGAGTTCGTCACCCATGCCCATGATCTGGCCGCCGTGGAAGGTCGCGGCGCGCAGCGCCTGGGCCGGGGTGAAGCCGAACCAGTCGACGAAGAGTTCGAGGTCCTTCAGGTTGCGGCCGACCGGGTTCCAGGCGAAGCCGTAGTCACCACCGGGGAGCACCCTGATGCCGCGGCGGACGAGTTCGGGAACCACCTGGCGTACGGCTGCCGCGGTCGCCTCGACCTCCATGCCGGGCTCGGGTTCGCCGCCCGCCTCATGGAGGTTGGCGTGGATGATGCCGGGGGTGGGGGCGACGAAGAGACGGTCGCGGGCCGCTTCGAGGAGGTCGAGGGCTTCCTCGTCGGCGAAGGTGCAGTGGTAGACGGCCCGGATGCCGTGGCGTACGGCCGTCTTGATCGAGTCGGCGGCATGGGCGTGGGCGGTGAGCCAGACGCCGTGCTGGTCGGCGGCCCGCGCGGCGGCGGCGACCTCCTCGTCGGTGAACTGCACGATCCGCGAGGTGCCCTGGACGACGGCGCTCTCGCCGGACAGCGACAACTTGACGATGTCGACGTCGAGTTCGGCCATCTCGGTGACGAAGCGGGAGACCGACTCCGGGTCGGAGGCGCGTCCGTCGATGCCGGGGAAGTCGTAGACCCCGGGCTCCACCATGCCCGCGCTGCCCTCCCAGGAGGCTGCCTTGAGGCGGGGTCCTGGCATCCAGCCCTCGGCGAAGGCCTTGCGGGCCGCGGTCTCGGTACGGGGGAGCCGGTTGCCGCCGGAGTAGGCGCTGGTGATGCCGTGGTCGAGCAGGACGCGCCCGGCGTGGGCGACGAGCAGGGCCTTCTCGGCGTCGAGTTCGTCGCGCCGCGGGGAGCGGTGTTCCACGGTGGAGCCGAAGCCGAGGTGGGCGTGGGCGTCGACCAGCCCGGGCAGCAGGGTGCCGCCGGCTCCGTCGATCACCCGGGCGTCGGCGCGCAGATGGCGCGGGAGGCGGTCGGTGACGGCGGTGATGCGGTTGCCGTCGACGAGTACCTCGGCCGGGAAGGGGTCCCGTCCGCTGCCGTCGAAGACGCGGACGTCGGTGAAGAGGGTACGGGTCATCGGGTCGCGCGCCTCCGGAAGGTGTGCCGCATCTCCCCCACCCCGCCGATCCGGCTGACGAGTTCGTCGTCCGGCGTGAGGAACCGCTGGGGCGAGCGCCGGTTGCCGACCCCGGCCGGGGTGCCCGTGAAGATCAGGTCGCCGGGCAGCAGGGTGCAGAAGCCGGAGAGGTAGGAGACCAGTTGAGGTATCGGGAAGATCATGTCGCCGGTGCGGTCGTGCTGGACGACCTCACCGTTGAGCTCGCAGGTCAGCTCCAGGTCGTCCGGGTCGTCGACCTCGTCGAGGCTGACGAGGGCGGGCCCGAGGGGGCCGAAGCCGGGGTGCGACTTGGCGAGGGAGAACTGGGCGGGGCGGCCCGCGAGTTGGGCGAGCCGCTCGGACAGGTCCTGGCCGACGGTCAGGGCGGCCACCGGCTCCCAGCCCTTCTCGACCGGGACGTTCCGTGCCTCGTGGCCGATGACGGCGACGAGTTCGAGCTCCCAGTCGACGTCGCCCGGCGGGAGTTCGACGGTGGTGTACGGCCCGGTGAGGCAGGTGGGGAACTTGGTGAAGACGAGGGGTGCGGTGGGTTCCTCGTAGCCCGCCTCGGCCGTGTGGGGGCGGTAGTTGAGGGCGACGGCGAAGATCTGGCGGGGGGCCCGGACCGGCGCCTGGAGGTCGGAGGGGTCGTAGGGGCGGGCGCCCGTGGCGTGGGCGGACCACTCGCGCAGGTCGTCCCAGCGGGCGAAGAGGTCGGCCGCCAGGTCGGCGGGGACGTCGATGGCGCCGTCCTCGGTCAACAGCACCGGGCGGCCGTCGAGTTGTGCGATGCGCATGGGTGCTCACACCGTCCACTGTTCGGCGGGCGGCTCGTCCTCGCCGTACGCGTCGTACCAGGAGACCACCGGGTTGCGCAGCACGCCGAGGCCCTCGATCTCGGCCTCGACGACGTCCCCGGGCTTGAGGTAGTGCGCGAAGGGGTCCTCGGTGCTCGCGGCGACGCCGGCGATCGTGCCGGTGGTGATGATGTCGCCCGCGCTGTAGGTCTGCGGGGAGTGGTAGGCGACCAGTTGCGGGATCGACACCGACATACGGGCGGTGTTGGACTTCTGGCGGACGTCGCCGTTGACCCTCAGCTCCATGTCGAGGTCATGGGGATCGTCGATCTCGTCGGCGGTCAGGATGTACGGGCCGATCGGACAGAACGTCTCGATGGCCTTGGAGAAGGAGAAGACGCCGGACTCCATCTCCTTGCGCTGGATGTCCCGTGCGGTGATGTCGTTGAAGACGAGGTATCCGGCGATGTGCTCGACCGCCTGCTCCGCGCTGAAGAACCTGCCGGGACTGCCGATGATCACAGCGAGTTCGAGCTCGTAGTCGAGTTCCCGGGTCAGGTGCGCCGGGTACACGATCGGCTCGTCCGGGCCGATGACCGCGTCGACGTTCTGGAAGAACACGATGCCCTTGTTGACCGGGTGCGACCAGTCGACGCGGACCAGGTCCTCGTGGTGCTCACGGAAGTTGCCGGCCGTGTGGAAGAACTTCTTCGGCACGATCGGCGCCCGCAGCCGCACCTCGCCGAGCCCGAACGTCCGCCCTGTCTCGGCCACTTGGCCCTCGCGTTCGAAGAACGCCCGGGTCGAGGGCACGTCCAGCTCGACGACCGTGTCGCCGTCGATCCGGCCGACGAGCCCGTCGTCGAATGTCACCAGCTTCATCAGACCTCCCTAACTGTCGACACTCAGCCTGCCCAGGACGTCTTTGATCGTCAATAGCTGCGGTAAGTGTGGACACAATTCATGGCCGTGGCCTAAGTTCCAGAGCATGCGCACTACATGGGACTTCACAGGCACCCGGGCGCTGGTCGCCGGTGCGGGCGGGATCGGGGCGGTGATCGCCTCGGAGCTCGACGCGGCGGGCGCCTCGGTGGTCGTCCTCGACATCGACAAGGAACGGCTCCCGGAGAACGGCATCGCCGTGGATCTGACCTCCCCGGACGCCTGCCGCGCAGCCGTCGCAGAGGCCCGTCGACTCCTCGGCGGAATCGATGTGTTCGTGCACGCGATCGGCGTCAACGACCGCCGCCCGGTACTGGAGACACCGGACGAGGTGTGGGATCGGCTCATCTCCGTCAATCTCACGAGCGCCTTCCATCTGGGCAAGGCGGTCGGTGAGGTCATGGTGTCCGGCGGTCACGGGCGGATCGTCTATCTCTCCTCCGTCTCCGGCCTGCTCGCCCACCAGCACCACGCGCCGTACGCCGCGACCAAGGGCGGGGTCAACCAGCTGCTGCGGGTCATGGCCCGGGAATGGGCACCGCACGGCGTGACCGTCAACGCGGTCGCGCCCGGCTACACCGAGACCGACCTCACCCGCGAGTACCTCGCGACCCCCGGCATGCGCGCCTCGATGGAGGGGCTGGTCCCGGTCGGGCGGCTGGGCCGCCCCGAGGACCTCACCGGACCGGTGCTCTTCCTCGCCTCCGCCGAGTCGGCGTTCGTCACCGGGCAGGTGCTGTACGTCGACGGCGGGCGGACTCTCGTATGAACACCCCTTTTGCAGCAAGCGCCTTCACGATCGGAGCCCGTATGACCCCCGTTCCCTCACGCTTCACCGGCAAGACCGTCCTCGTCACCGGTGCCGGTACCGGATTCGGTGCCGAGATCGCCGTACGAGCCGCGCAGGAGGGCGCCGACGTCGCCGTCCACTACCGGCGGTCCCGTGCGGGCGCCGAGGCGACCGCCGAACGCGTCGCCGCGCTCGGCCGCAAGGCGTTCGTCGTGCAGGCCGACATCGCCGAGCACGAGCAGATCAAGCGACTGGCCGACGAGGTGTGGGCCCACTTCGGGCGGCTCGACGTGGCCGTCAACAACGTCGGGGACGTGGCCCGCGAGCAGATGTCCTGGCGGGACATCACCGAGGAGTCCATCGATCACGTCCTCGCCGTGGATGTGAAGGGCACCCTGCTGTGCACGCATGAGTTCGGGGCGCGGATGCTGGAGCAGGAGGGCGGGGGTGCGATCGTCAACGTGGGGTCCACGGTCGTCGTGCGCGGTAGCGCGCGGGCGCCTCAGTATGCCGCCGCGAAGTACGGGATCATCGGGCTGACCAAGTCGTATGCCCATGCGTTCGCGCCGGCGGTGCGGGTGAACGTGTTCGCGCCGGGGTTCATCGAGACGGAGGCGACGCTCGGGCGGGAGGACTGGAAGGGTGGGCGGGGCGAGGTGTTGCGGAACGCGACGCCCATGGGGCGGATTCCCGGGCCGGCGGAGTTGGCTGGGGCTGCGTTGTTCCTGGCGACGGAGGATGCGCAGCACATTACTGGTGGGTTCCTGGTGGCCGACGGCGGCTACAACATGATTGGGGCCTAGAGGGTTCGGGTTTGGCTGCGGGTTTGTGGGGGCTGGTCGCGCAGTTCCCCGCGCCCCTTTGGGCCGGCTGCTCAGCCCTTCTCGACAAGTTCCGGCCCCCGGGAGATGGTTCGCATCCCGGGGGCCGGTTGTCTGTCGTCTGTTACGCCACCGTCAGGGTCAGTGCTCCCGTGTAGCTGGTGCCCGGGGTGATCGCTGTCGCCGTGCCGTTGACCGTCAGGGTTGCCGTCTTGCCTGACGGGGCCTCTATCGCCGCGTCCGACGCCAACGTCAGGGCGCTCAGGTACGACGTGCCCGTCACCGTCCACGTCGAGCCGGCGCCCAGCGTCACCAGGACGCCGTTGTTGACCACCGCGCCCGGCGTGTTCGTGACCTCGCTGATCTCGCGGTACTCCGCCGAAGTGATCGTCGAGACGCTGTGCTTGGCCGTGGTCGCCGAGATGACGCCCTCGACCGTCGAGCCGCTGAAGGTGAGGGTGAGGTTCTGGCCCTGGAGGTTTCCGGTGCCGCCGCCTCGCACGGAGTTGTAGAAGTCGCCCTTGAGCTCGATGTCGGTGAAGGTGCCCATCGCGTCGGTGGACTGGGCACTGGTGGTGACCCAGGTCGAGGACTTCGTCGGGGAGCCTGTGGGCTCGGTGTAGGTGCCGATGGTCTCGGTCTTCCACGGCTTGCCTGACACCGAGACACTGCTCGGGCGGTCGGTGTCCATGAGCTGGAAGATGACGCCGTTTCCGGGGTTGATGGCGGCGCCTTGGGAGCCGTCCACCGTGAGGGAGCCCGCGACGGCCTTGCACATGAAGGCCGTCTTGCCCGTGTTGACCTGGGTGCCGCCGTCGATGGTGACCGAACCGGCCGCGTACCAGAGCACCATGAAACGTCCGGCGTTCACCTCGGTCGACTTCACCGGCAGCCTTTTCAACTCGGCGGTGGTCAGGCCGAGTTCGAGGGAGGTGTTGAGCGCGGCGACCGCCGCCTTCGTGCTGTCGCCGTAGTGGGCCGAGGCTCCCCAGTGGATGAGGGCGTAGTCGCCGACGTCGAAGGTGCAGCCGAGGAAGTGTTCGGTGACGTTGCCGATGGCGTAACTGCCGTAGCCCTGGCCGCCGGTGTTGGCGATGGTGGAGTTGATGGCGGTGAGGGTGCAGTAGCTGCCACCGTCGACCGAGAGGGCGCCCCATTTCTCCGAGGAGATGGTGGAGTTGATGTACGACGCCTTGGTGCTCGCGCCCAGCAGGTTGGTGGTGCGGACGTTGCCGGACAGGCCCAGCATCCACGGCACGGTGATCATGTAGCGGGTGTCGCCGGTGCCCGCGGTCGGGTACTCGTCGGGGACGGTGCCGTCGGCGCAGTGCAGGGTGGAGTTCTTGACGATGACGTGTGCGGAGGCGTCGGCGATGACCGCGGTGCGGACCACGCCCTCGTTGCTGATGGTGGCGCCGTCCAGGACGAGGGTGGTGCCCGCTCCGGTGCCGACCACGGAGGCGCCGTAGCCGATGAAGTCGCAGCGGCCGTTGCCGGCGAAGGCGATCTTCGGGTTGGTGAGGGTGTAGGTGCCGCCGCCGGTGACGTACACGCCGTTGAACGCCTCGCCGTTGGAGAGGAGTTGGATGTTGGTGGCGGCGGTGTCGGTGACCTTGCCGCCGCGTACGTCGGAGGGTACCGACTTGGACTCGTCGACCCCGTCGGCGTCGACGTAGATCGCCTGCCGGAAGGGGAAGGTGAGGTCGCTGTAGGCGAGGTCGTTGGCCTCGGCGACGGTGAGGACGATCGTGCCACGGTAGGTGCCGGCGGCGATCGCGGTGGCCACTCCCCCGTAGCCGTCGGTGAGTTCGGCGAGCCGGGCGCCGGTCTCCACGCCGTTGACGGTGAGGGTGAGGCTGTAGCCGTCGGGGACGGTGATGACGCCGCCCTCGGCGATGGTGAGGCGGGACGCGGTGGTCGTCGCGGTCAGTTCCAGGGTCTCCCCGGAGCCGACGGTGATGCGGTTCCCGGCCTTCGAGGCGGCGTGCGCGCTCGCGGGGGCGATGAGCGTGGGTGCCATGGCGGCGGCGACCGCCACGAGCAGCGCGCGGGGACGGGCCCGGTAGGTGACCTCGGGGCCTTGCGTGCCGGTGCTTGTCACGTGAACTCCCTTGTTCTCAGTGGCTTCCAGGCATGACTGACCGCCGAGGGGGTTGGCGGTCGGCCGGGTGAGGGGGGCTGAACCGGACGGTCAGGGGGTCCGGTTGATCAGCTCGATGAGATTGCCGAACGGGTCGGCCACGAACGCCATACGGGCGTCCGGGCGGGGCGCCGGGCACGGGCGCATCCGTACGGCCGCGCCCGCGGCGACGAGCCGGGTGAACTCGGTGTCGACCTCGGCGGCGGTGTCGACACTCAGGCACAGGTGGCCGTAGCCGAGCGTGCCCGCCGCCTCCAGCGGGCCGTCGGCCACCAGGCCCGGTACGGCGTCCGGTCGGTGCAGCAACTCGATGCGGTAGCCGGTGGCATGACGGAGCATCAGGCCGCGCAGGCCGGTACCGGGGACGGAGAAGGCGCGCTCCTCGGTGAGGTGCAGGGCCGCGCGGTACCAGCGGCTCGCGGCCTCCAGGTCGGGGACGGAGATTCCTATGTGGTCCAGCCTCACTGGCGGGCCGCTTCCGGTCCTGTCGGCACCTTCTCGCCGCGGATCTGCGCGAGCACCCGCGTGCGGAGTTCGGCGAAACGGGGGTCGGCCCGGGTCGTCAGCTGGTCACGGTCGTCGCCGAGGGGGACGGCGAGGTTGTCGAGGACGGCGGTGGGTTTCCCGCCGAGGACGATGACGCGGTCACCGAGGTAGACGGCCTCGTCGATGTCGTGGGTGACCACGACGACCGTGATGCCGAGCCGTCGGCGTAGTTGCAGGGTCAGGTCCTCCAGGTCGAACCGGGCCTGGGCGTCGACCGAGCCGAACGGCTCGTCCATCAGCAGCACCGGGGCGTCGTACGCCAGACCGCGCGCGATCGCCACCCTCTGCTGCATACCGCCGGACAGCTGCCACGGGTACTTCTCGCCGACGTCCTGGAGGCCGACCGCCTCCAGACACTCCAGCGCCCGGCGCCTGCGGACCGCCTTCTTCATGCCCCGGCCCTGGAGCGGGAAGGCGACGTTGTCCCAGACGCGCAGCCACGGCAGCAGGGAGCCGCGGTAGTCCTGGGAGACCACGGCGATGTCGGCATGCGGTGCGGTGAGCGGCTGCTCGCCGTAGCGGACCCGGCCCCCGGTCGGTGGGGTGAGTCCGGCCAGGCAGCGCAGGAGCGTGGTCTTGCCCGCGCCGGACGGTCCGACCAAGCACACCGCCTCCCCCGGGTCCACGCGCAGGGACAGCCCGTCCAGCACCCGGTGCGCCCCGAAGCTCATGGAGAGGTCCTCGACGTACAGGCTCGATCCGCGGGTCATACGACGGCTCCGTTGCTCTTCTCGATACTCGTGGCGGGCGGGGTCCGCGGGGCCCGTTCACGCGGGGCGCGCTGGTGGTACCAGCCCAGGAGACGGTGTTCGACCAGCAGGAGCAGCACGCTGAGGGCGTAGCCGACGATGCCGATCAGGATGGTTCCGGCCCAGGTCTCGGCGACGTGGAAGCTGGAGCCGCTCTGGAGGATGAAGTTGCCGAGCCCGATCGGTGATCCGTAGATCTCGCTGACGACCATGAGGACGACGGCGATGGACAGGGCGACGCGGACGCCGGCGAGGATCTGGGGCAGGGCGCCCGGCAGGATCACCCGGCGGAACCTCAGCGGCCAGGGGATGCGGTAGCCGCGGGCGGTCTCGTGCACGGCGGGGCCGATGGACCGTACGCCGCTGATGGTGTTGAGCAGGATGGGCCACACGGAACCGAGGAAGATCAGGAAGACCTTCGGTCCGGAGCCGATGCCCAGGGTGAGGATGATGACGGGCACGAAGCCGACGGTGGGGGTGGCGCGGGCGAAGTCGAGCAGGGGGCCCGTGGCCAGGCGCAGGGTGCGGACCTCTCCGATGACCAGCCCCGCTCCCACCCCCACCGCGGTCGCGAGGGCGAGGCCGAGCACGATGTTGCGCAGGCTGAACAGCAGGTCCTCGACGAGGTCGCCGTGCGCGAGTTCCTGCCACAGGACGGCGAGGACCTCGGTGAGGGGCGGGAAGTAGAAGCTGGTGCTGCCCGCGGTGGCGACGAGTAGGACGACGAACACCAGGGCAGGCAGCCACAGTTGGCGCAGGATCGGTTTCCACGGCAGGGCGGGCGGCCCCGGTCGGCGCGGCTTCGGTTTCCATGGCATGGCCTGCTACTCCTCTCCGGCGTGGGCGGGTGGCCGCCAGCGCAGCAGGCGGCGTTCCGCTCTCTGGGCGAGCAGGGTGATCGTGTAGCCGATGGCGCCGGCGGTCAGGATGTAGGCGTACGCCTTGGCGGAGGCGCCCGCCTGCTGGGACTCCATGATCATGTGGCCCATGCCGGGCAGCGTGGTGAGCACCTCGACGCCGATGGAGACCAGCACCGAGGTGGTGGCCGCCAGGCGCAGTCCCGTCATGATGGACGGGGCCGCCGCCGGCAGGACGACCCGGCGCATCCGCAGCATCCGGGGGATGCGGTAGCCGCGCACGGTCTCGTGTACGGCCTGGCTCACGCTGCGGGCTCCGTACTGGGCCTGGAGCAGGACGGGGAAGACGCAGGCGATGAAGACGACCGTCGCCTTCATGCCCGGGGTCGAGCCGAGGACCAGCAGGAACACCGGCAGGAGGGCGATCACCGGGAAGGAGCGGAGGATCTCCATGAGCAGCCGGGACGATTCCTCCGCGGCCGCGTACACGCCGGTGACCAGTCCGACCGGGATGCCTACGGCGATGGCCACGAGGAGTCCGGTGACCGCGCCGCGCAGGGTCTCCCCCATCGCCTGCCAGAAGGCGCCGCTGCCGAGGAGGTCACCGAGGGCGGCGGCCACCGACGCCGGGCCCGGCAGCGCGGTCGAACTGACCACGCCGACCGCGGCGATCAGCGCCCACAGCAGCAACATGGTGGCCAGTGCGCCGAGTTGCAGCAGCCGTACCTTGACCATGAGCGCTACTCCCCGGCCGTGGTCGGGGCCTGGTCCCAGTAGAGGGCGTCGTCCTTGGGCTCCTTGTCGAGGAGATCGAACGCGTGCATCTTCGTGATGACGGTGCGCATCACGGTCGTGTTGAGGGTCCTGTCGTAGTAGTTGGTGTCGTGGGCGTCGATGAAGTCGGCCGGGACCTGGGTGTACTTCTCGTCGATCGCCTTCACCGCCGAGGGGTTGGCGTTGGCGTAGGTGATGGCCTTGGCGACGGCGTCGATGAACTTCTTCGCGGTGTCCTCGTTCTTGGCCAGGTACTCCTGGCTGGCGAACAGCAGGCCCTGGACCATGCCGGGCACGTCGTTCATGCCGTTGCCGATGGAGCGAAGTCCGCTGTCGAGGCCGGCGAAGTAGAAGGGGCCGAAGGAGAAGACCGCGTCGGTCTTGCCGGAGGTGGCGGCGTCGGTGAGCGAAGTGGTCGGCAGCGCCACGAACTTGACCTTCTTCGGGTCGCCGCCGGCCTTCTGGACGAGGTACTCGCAGATAAACTGGATGGTGCCGCCGAGCGCGGAGATGCCGACCGTCCTGCCCTCCAGATCGGCGAAGGACTTGATCTCACTGTCCTTCTTCACGAGCAGACCGTCGGTGGGGTCGGTCTTCGTCGTCGCCGACTGGAGCCCGGTGACGATCCGTATCGGCATGTCCTGGGCGGCGCCCTTGAGGAAGCCGGAGCTGTCCGTCATGGCGAACTGGGCCTCGCCGTTGAGGACGGACGGGGCGTTCTGCGAGGTGTCCTGGGCGCCCGCCTTGATGGTGACGGAGAGACCGGCGTCCTTGAAGTAGCCCTGCTGCTGGGCGATGTAGAGCGGCTCGAAGATGGCGCCGTTGGAGCGCAGGACGGTCACCTTCGCCTTGCCGTCGGCCGTGGTGGCGGTCGCGGAGTCGCCGCCGCAGCCGGTGGCGGTGAGGGAGGCGACGGTGGCCAGGGCGGTGAGGGTGAGCAGGGTGCGGCGCCGCGGGTTTCTGGTGGTGTCCATGGAACGGCTCTCCTTCAGTGGGTCCGCGCGTGTCCCGCGACGGCGTATGCGGTGGTGGATTCCCGCGGGGCCATATAGGTCCGGAACAGGCCCTCGGGGTCGTAGGCGGCCCGGATCTCCTCCAGGCGTACGGCGTTCGCCGGGCTGAGTCCGTGGTCGAAGCGGTCGGCGAGGTTGTTGTCGGAGAACTGAAGCCCCTTGGACAGGTGCTGGATCTCCGCGAGCCGCCCGTGTGTCCAGTGCTCGTGGGCGAGGTCCTCGGCGGGGTCGGTCCAGCCGGCGTTGGGCGAGAGGTAGAGCTTGGCCTGGCTGGACCAGCAGGCGTTCGCGCGCTCGAGGTGGCCGCCCCACAGCATCCACAGCACATGGCTGGTGGTGTCGGGGATGGTGTCGAACAGCGGGCGGGCCGCGTCGAGAACCTTGTCGACCGGCTCGTCGGTCCAGATGCCGTCGAGGGCCCAGCGCAGGTCCGGCGGGGTCATGCGGTCCGCGTAGTCGTAGAGCTCGGCCATGGTGGTCTCCTGCGCGACCACCTCCCGGATCGCCCGGTCGCGGAACGGCACGTCCTCCAGCGGGGCGAGCGGGTTGTCGTCCGTGTCGCAGAAGGCGGTGGCCGTGACGGAGACCGTCTGCCGGGCGAGCCACGGCGAGAAGCCGACCTTCGCCGAGAACTCGACTGCGGGCGGGAGGAGTTCGAGGGTGTCGTACGACCAGGTCAGCACCTCGTCGAGGAGGTCGAGCGGATAGGTGTGGGCGGTCCGCAGGATGCGCCGGGGCAGATCGTGCAGATCGAGGTGGAAGCGGGTGACGACGCCGAAGAAGCCGGGGCCGCTTCCGCGTGCCGCCCACAGGAGGTCGGGGTGGGTGTCGTCGGTGGCGTGCACCAGGGTGCCGTCGGCGAGGACGACGTCCACGGCGCGGATGCTGAGGCAGGCGGGGCCGAGGCGGCGGGAGTTCCAGCCGTAACCGCCGCCGAGGATGAAGCCGCCGATGCCGACGGTCGGGGCGTGTCCGGTGGGGAAGAACAGGCCGTGCGGGGCGAGTTGATCGAGCAGCGCCGGGCCCTTCACCGCGGGCTGTACGGTCGCCGTGCGGGTCGCGGGGTCGACGGTGATGTCCTGGAGTCGTGACAGGTCCAGCAGCATGCCGCCGTCGCGGACGCCGTTGCCGACCCAGCTGTGGCCGCCGGAGCGGATGCCGATCGGGAGGCGTTCGCTGCGGGCGAGTCGTACGGCCGACACGACGTCCCGCTCGTCGTGGGCGAGGACGATGACATCGGGGTGACGGTCGGGCTTGCGGGCGTTCCAGACGGCGTCGAGACGGGCCTGTTCGTACGCCGGCTCGCCGCGACGGAGGAGCCTGTCCCGGGACAGCTCAGGCATGGCCGTTCTCCTCACATGGGGTTCGAGTCGGGACACTACTGTCGACACTTTGGGGCTTCAAGGGATGTGACAGCGAAATACCTGGCATCTCTGCCGACACTCGTAGATTCATGGCCCGCCCTCAGGCACGGGAGCGAAATCAAAGAGTTCGGCCGGGTTGTCGACCATCAGGCGCCGAAGCCGCGCGGCATCGGGCGCGATCCGCTCCACGAGGTCGACGAGCAGGCCGTCGTCGGGGGCGTCGCCGACGATGTTGACGTGCGGATAGTCGGTTCCCCACACCACACGCTCGGGCGCCCGAGCCACCAGGGCGGCGGCCAGCGTCACGGCGTCGTCGTACGGCGGGCCCTGGCGCGACATCCGGTCGACGCCGCTGACCTTCACCCAGACCCGCCCGGTGTCCAGCAGGGCATGGAGTGCACGCAGCGCCCGGCCGTCGGCAGGGTCGACACGGCCCATATGGTCGATGACCACCCGCCCCGGCAGAGCCCGCACCACATCGCCCAGGGCCCCGATCTCCCGTCCCGTGACGTGGAGTTGAACGGCCCAGTCGAGTCCGTCGACGCGTTGCAGCACCGAGTCGATCTCGGCCCGGGTGGGTGGGGTCCGCAGATGGGGCAGGAAGTTGAGCCGGAACGCCCGGACACCGGCCTCGTGAAGGCGCTCGATCTCGCCCCGCGTGGTGCCCTCGCCGATCAGCGCCACGCCCCGCAGCCGCCCGCTCCCGGCCAGCAGGGCGTCCACCAGCACGGAATGATCGTGCCCGTGACAGGAGGACTGCACGACGACGGCCCGCTCCAGCCCCAAGTGGGCGTGCAGAGCTGCCAGTTGCCCCTTCGGCGCGTCGACCGGCGTGAAGGTCCGGTCCACGGCGTACGGGAAGACGTCTGCGGGCCCGAGGACATGACAGTGGGCATCACAGCTGCCGCGCGGAAGCGCGAGGGACGGGCTGCGAGGGTCGGCATGCGGAGGCGGACAACCGAGCGAGGGCTCCACCTGCGGGGAAGGGCTGCCGGGCGAGGACGCCACCTGCGGGGAACGGCCGACGGGCGCAGGCCCCACCTGCCGCGACTGACAGCCGGGCGAAACCCCCACCTGCGAGGACGGGTCCCCGGACGACGACTCCACCTGCGGAGACAGGCCGCCAGACCCAGGCCCCACCTGCGAGGAACGGCCAACAGGCGCAGCCCCCACCTGCCGGGACAGACAGCCGGGCGAAACCCCCACCTGCGAGGACGGGTCCCCGGACGACGACTCCACCTGCGGAGACAGGCCGCCAGACCCAGGCCCCACCTGCGGGGACGGGTCCCCGGACGAGGACTCCGCCTGCGGGGACGGGCCGTCCGGCGCAGGCCCCATCCGGAGGGGCGAACTGCCCGGCGAGGGCTGCGGGGGCGGGGGGACGGGCGATGGCCCCACCCCCGGGACCGAGCCGCCCGACGAGGACTCCCCCTGCGGGGACAGGCCGAAGGGCGTCCGTGAAGGTGGGGCACCCGGCGCCGGCTGGGACTCGGTTGTGTGGGCGGTCGGTTCAGTCACAGCGGGCCGTCATTCCGCCGTCCACGACTATCTCCGTGCCGGTCACGAACCGCGCCTCGCTGGAGGCGAGGTAGAGCGCCGCGTACGCGGTGTCCCGGCCGTCACCCATGAAGCCGAGCGGGATGCGGGCCTGCCGCTGGGCGAGGAGTTTGTCGACGTCTCCGTCCGCACGCTGGTGCGCGAGCCGGGCCTCGACCATCGGGGTGTGCAGCTGCCCGGGCACGACCGTGTTGACGCGGATGTTGTGGGGCGCGTGCTCGACGGCGGTGACCCTCGACAGCTGGATGACCGCGGCCTTGGCCGACGCGTACGCCACCTGCGCGGCGCCCGTCCAGCGCAGCCCTGAGGCCGACGCGGTGTTGACGATGGCGCCTCCGCCGCCGCGCCGCATGACGGGGATGGCGTGTTTGCAGGCCAGGAAGACGCTGGTCAGATTGGTGCGCAGCTGGCTCTCCCAGTCGGCCAGGCTCAGTTCGACGGCACCGCCGGCACGTGAGCCGCCGACGTTGTTGACGAGGACGTCGATCCTCCCGGCCTCGCGCTCGCACTCCGCGAAGTACGCCTCCACCGCCTCGGGTTCGGTCACGTCGAGGACCGCGGTGCGGGCGGTGCCGCCCTCCTCACGGATCTGCCGTGCGGTGACCTCCAGGGCGTCCTTGTCCCGGTCGGTCAGGAAGACGGTGGCGCCCTCCCGGGCGAAGATCACGGCGGTGGCGCGGCCGTTGCCCCAGCCCGGGCCGACGCTGCCGGCGCCGCCGATGACGGCGATCCGGCCCGCCAGGCGGCCCTGCCGATGCTCGGACAGGTCTTGGTTCACGGGATCTCCCTCGCTCGGACTGCCGAAACTGTCGACAGTTCTAGCCAGGTGTCGACAGAAAGTAAACATCCAGGCTTCAGATGCATGCGTCTTGCCTTTAGTGTCGACACCGAGGTTGGATGGGCGTATGGACAAGCCCCTCGTGTTCACGCCCGACGAGATCGCCCGCTTCCGTGCCGAACTGGCCGCTCGCCGCGCACCCGGCGCCTACCAGCCCGGCCGCTGGTCGGTCAGCCCGCTCAACCGCCGTACGGACGTGGTCGGTTCACTGCCGACCTCGGTGCGGCTGCGCGACGCGACCCTGCGCTCGGTGGAGACGCTGCCGGGTGTCGTCGCGTCCACGGCCGCGAAGGAGCAGTTCCTGCGCCGACTCGTGGGCGCAGGAGTGCCGGAGGTGGTGACGGCGGGCCTCGACGGACGCGACGTGACGACCCTCAAGTCCGAGGTGGAGCTGGTCAAGGGCGAGAACCCCGACTGCCGGATCGTGTGCCCGTTGATGCGTTCCCCCGACGACATCGACCGGGCCGCCGCCGCGGGTTACGACGCCGTGCAGGTGTGGGTGCAGGGCTTCGGGGAGACCTCCGTGATCTACCAGGCGCCCGTCTACGCCCAGGCCTGGCGGGGCGAGGAGTGGCGCACCGAGGCGACCCCGCGCGAGCGGACGGCCGTACTGTCACGCGCGGCGCGGCTCGTGTCGTACGCCCGCGAGCGCGGCCTCGACGTCGTCGTGCCGCTGCTGATGGTGTCGTACGCCACCGAGGAGAGCCACGAGGAGACGGTCACCGCGCTCGCCGCGGCCGGAGCCACGGAGCACACCCTTTTCGACGGTCCGGGGGCGATGAGCCCGGAGGCGTACGGCCATCTGGTGCGCCGCACCCGTGCGCTCGCCCCGGAGGTGGAGGTGGGCCTGCATCCGCACAACACCTTCGGTCTCGCCGTGGGCTGCGCGGTGGCCGCCGTCCGCGCCGGCGCCACGGCCGTCGAACTGTCGGTCAACGGCTACTGCGGCGGCCCGGGCAACGCCGACCTCGCGGCCACCGCGCTCGCCTTCGAGGCGTTGTATGGCGTGAGGACCGGCATCAAGACCGAGCGGCTCACCGAACTCGCCCGCACCGCCGAAGCCCTGACGGGCTATCACCCCGCCTGGAACCACCCCGTCACCGGCACCCACGCCTTCTGCTGGGGCGGCATGGACCTCATCACCCAGGAGACCGAGGTCGACCCTCTCCTGCACAACTGCCTGGAACCGACGCTGGTCGGCAACGAGCGCACCGTCCCCTTCACACCCGACAGCGGCCCCTACACACTCGCCGACAAGCTGGCCGAGGCGGGTGCGCGGGTCACCCGCGCCCAGGTGGACGAAGTGCTGGCCCGAGCACAGGAGTTGATGGCCACGGAAGGACGGCTGCTCACGGACGAGGAGCTGGTGGCGTTGGCGCGGGAACCGCGCTGACTCACCCGCAGCAGCCGCCCCCGCCCCCCTTCCCCGACACCACGTCGAGCCGGCAGAAGCAGGACGCCTCGATCGGTACGTCCGCCAGCGCCACCGCGATCTTCAGCTGCTGGGCGACGATCCGCGCCTCCCCCGCCTTGCCGAGCCGGACCAGGCACTCGTGGAAGCCGTGCAGCGCCCAGACGTTGCCGGGGTGCTGCACGGCGCGGGGCAGCGTGTCGTCCAGGCCCAGGTCGGCGCGGTAGACCGCCTCGGCCTCAGCGACCCGCCCCTGTTCCAGGAGCAGGGCTCCGTAGGCGTGCCGGGTGGGCTGCATCCAGCCCCACGGCTCGTCGTAGGGCAAGGCGTCGACGAGCGCGATCGACCGCTCCAGCGCGGTGAAGGCGGCGTCGAAGTCGCCCTCGCGGTAGGCGAGTTCACCGTCGAGCATCGCGGAGGCGACGGCGAGGATGTCGGCGCAGGTGTTGTTGAACAGCATGCGCGTCTCGGGGACTCGGGCCACTGCCCCCCGGAACACGGTGCGTTCGGCCTCGGCCTCGGGGAGGCGGCCGAGGGCGGACAGGGCGACCCCGCGGGCGTAGTGGAGCATCGCGGTGGTCACGCTGTACAGCTCCGGGTCGGCGGGCAGCGGCAGTTGGAGAACGTCGGACCAGCGGCCGAAGCGGATCAGCGCATGGACCCGCATGGCGAGGAAGCCCTCCAGCCAGTCGGCCATGGGCGGGCTCGGCACCCGCAGCAGGTCCTCCGGGATCGACGCCGACAGCTCGGCGGCGGTCTCCAGGGCGACACGGGACTGGCCGAGGAACATCGCGCCGTAGATCTTGAAGTGGTAGTTGTGCGACCGGTACAGGGTGTAGAAGTTCATGGCCCCGGACCGTTCCCGGTACTTCTCGTCGGCGGTGATGGCCGCGCTGTTGTCCGACACGACCCTGCGGTAGTCGCCGCACAGCACGTCCAGGTGGGACGGCATGTGCTGGAGGTGTCCCGCGTCGGGCACCAGGCCACGCAGCCGGTCGGCGACCGGCAGGGCCGCCTCCGGGGTCGGGGACATCTCCATCAGATGGATGTACAGGTGCAGTACGCCGGGGTGCCGTGCGCCGGCGTCCGAGGCGAGCGCGCGGTCGAGCACCGACTTGGCCGTCAAGGTGCGCGAGCCGTCCGCCGGTTCGCCGGTCCTCAGGTCCCACAGCTGCCAAGGGGTGAGGTTCATCAGGGCGTCGGCGTACAGCGCGGCGATGTCGGTGTCGTCGGGGGCGAGTTCATGGACGGCGCGCATGCTGTCGGCGTAGGGCTCGTTCCACACCGCGCAGTCCGGCACGGGACGCGCCTGCGGATAGCGGGCGCGGAGCGCTTCGATCAGGGCCCGCTCCACGGGGGTGGCGCCGGTGGCCGCCTTCTCGTGGGCTCGCTCCACCGCGGCGTGGGTGCGCTCGACGGTCCGGGCGAGGTCGTCGCCGTCGAAGAACTCCCACGGCTTGTTGTAGTTGGGGCCGAGCGCGTACGCGATGCCCCAGTGGGCCATGGCGCAGTCGGGATCGGCCTCGGCGGCGGTCTGGAAGCATCTGACGGCCTCCTCGTGATGGAAGGCGTACGTCCACACCAGCCCGCGGTCGAACCAGAGTTGGGCCTCGGGCGAGTCGGTGGTCACGGTGCGGGTGTGGGTGCCGAGATCGTAGTAGTCCATGGGGTTCCCCCGAGCGCGAGCCAGGCCTGGACGCGTGACGTTACAGGGCATTTCGCCTCCGACACGCCGACATGGAGGGACGGGCGGCCAGGCGCCACAGGGAGGTGACCTCCGCGGCCCTGGCGGCGTGGAGCGGGTCCGTGGTGTCCCTCGACCGGGGGTGGCGTGGCCGGGTGTCGATCCGGTCCACCACCCTGAGGCCGGCTGCCGCGACGGCGGTGAGCAGGTCGCCGCGGCTCCGCAGACCGAGGTGCTCCGCGAGGTCGGACAGGACGAGCCATCCCTCGCCGCCCGGGGCGAGGTGGTCCACCAGGCCGTCCAGGAAGCCGTGCAGCATCGCGCTGTCAGGGTCGTACACGCCCTGCTCGACGGCGGACGTGGGCCGGGCCGGCAGCCAGGGCGGGTTGCACACGACGAGGTCGGCGCGGCCCGGCGGGAACAGGGCGGGGCCCACGATCTCGACCCGACCGGTGAGCCCCAGCCGCCGCACGTTGTCGCGAGCGCAGGCCAGGGCGCGCGGCGCGATGTCGGTGGCCACGACGCGTTCGACACCGCGCCCGGCCAGGAGGGCGGCGAGCACCCCGGTCCCTGTGCCGAGGTCGAAGGCGGTCCGGCAGGGCACGGCCGGGGGCAGCGGCGCCCGTGCGACGAGGTCGACGTACTCGCCCCTGACCGGGGAGAACACTCCGTAGTGCGGGTGGACGCGGGCGCCGAGGGCGGGCACCTCGATGCCCTTGGCGCGCCACTCCCGCGCGCCGACGACACCGAGCAGCTCGGTCAGGGCGACCGCCATGGTCCCGGCCGACGGGCCGTACGCCTCGGCGCACGCCTGGCGCACATCAGGGGCCCGGCGCAGGTCCAGGCTGTGGTCGTCCGCCAGCAGCACGATCAGCCTGCCCAGGACCCGGGCGCGATGGCCGCGTGCCCGGCGGTGCAGATGGAAGGAGTCCTCCGGGGTGTCGCCCGGACGGGCCGGTCGACCGTCGACGCGGCGGCGCATCGCGCTCAGCAGGTGTCGTGCGTTGTGGAAGTCGCCCCGCCACAGCAACGCCGTGCCCTCGCAGGCGAGTCGGTAGGCGGTGGCGGCCTTCGTCCGGTCGTCGGCGACGACGATCCGGCGGGGCGGTGGGGCGGCGCTCTCGGAGTGCCAGCGGGCGGATCGGGCGGTGCGGTCTTCGGTCCAGTGGATCGTGGACACGGAGGTACTCCTCGTGGTCGAAGTGCGGGGGCACGAAGAGCACTTCGACGAGGAGCAGCACCGACGGCCCGTACCGCGGCACGGGCTCGGAGATCGGGACAGGGAGGGTTACGGCTCCCGCGGTTCCCGCGACTCCTGTGGCTCCCGCGTCGAAGCGCGTGAGGAGGCGTCGCCCAGAACCATGCCGAGTGTCACGAGGGGTCCTTCCGGAGAGATGACGTACGAGGCTCGCACGGCGTCCCGCGCCCGGGCAAACCGTGTCGGTCGCCGGGCGCCGAAAACCCGTTGCGACCGCCCGCCGCCGCCAGGACCCTGGCCCTCATGCCCTACCTTCAGCGCCCCGCCGGGCTCGCCGACGCGCCCGCGATCACCGAGCTGCTCAATGCCGTCGACGAGATCGAGATCGGCCGGCGGGAGACCGACCTCGCCACGGTCGAGGCCGATCTGCGGCATCCCGAGGTCGACCTGGAGCGCGACTCCTGGCTGGCCTTCGACGGGGAGCGGCTGGTGGCGTACGGGCTGCTGTGGGACGACTCCGGGAACGAGCGGATCGACGTCGACCACTACGTCCTGCCCGAGCACCAGCGGGCCGGGGCACGGATCCTCGACGCCCTCCAGATCAGGGCCCTCGCCAGGGCCCGGGGCAACGGCGCCGCCAAGGCCGTCGTCCATCTACACCTCAACACCCGTCCCACGCTGGACACTTCGCTTCTCGAAGAGCGCGGCTGGTACGTCGTACGGCGCTACCACGTGCTGCAACGCCCCCTGGACCGGGCCGAGGACCACGCGCCGGAACCGCCGCTAGGCGTGCGCATCCGCCCCTGCACCGCAGAGGCGGATCGCCGACGCGCCCATCTGCTCTACCAGTCCACCTTCGCCGAGCACTTCGACTTCCAGCCCCGCGCGTACGACCAGTGGCTGCACGACATCGACGCCGAGCGCCTCGACTGGTCGCTGGTGTGGCTCGTCGGCACCGAGGAGTGGGGGGACGCCGGGTTCCTGATCGCGCGGGACGATCGTGAGGCCATGGGGTGGATCCGCAGCCTCGGGGTGCTGCGGGAGGCACGCGGAAGAGGGCTGGGCGGGCTGCTGCTCCGGCAGGCCTTCGCCGCGTTCGCCACGAGGGGACGGGACACCGTGGGGCTGGGCGTGGACACGGCCAACGCGACGGGCGCGCCCGAACTGTACGGGCGCAACGGGCTGAGCCTCCACTACGCGGTCGATACTTGGGAGGCGGTGCTGACCTGATCGTGGCGGTGAAAGGTGTGCGCATGTCCTCGACCCGGGACTTCTACGACGACCTGGCCGCCGACTACCACCTGATGTTCGCGGACTGGGAGGCGAGCACGGCCCGTCAGGCCGCCGTCCTGGACACCCTGGTCCAGCGGCGCCTCGGCGCGGGGCCGCATCGCGTCCTGGACTGCTCCTGCGGCATCGGCACCCAGGCGATCGGGCTGGCCGGGGCCGGGTACGACGTCGTCGGCAGCGACCTGAGCCCCCGCGCCGCCGCGCGCGCCACGGTCGAGGCGGCCGCACGGGGCATCCGGCTCCCGACGGCCGCCGCGGACATGCGCCGACTGCCGTTCGGAGCCTCCCTCTTCGACGTCGTCGTCTGCGCCGACAACGCGCTCCCGCACCTGCTCTGCGCGCAGGACGTCTCGGCGGCGCTGGGCGAGATTCGCCGCGTGCTGCGGGACGGCGGGCTGCTGGTGCTCACCCTCCGGGACTACGACGAGCTCCGCCGCTCCCGGCCCACCTCCACACCGCCCCAGGTCGCACAGACGTCGGACGGCCGAGTGATCACGTTCCAGCTGTGGCACTGGCACGAGGACGGCGAGCGCTACGACCTGGAGCACTTCCAGATGATCCCCGCGGGCGAGGGCTGGACGGTCCGGCGGCGCACCACCACCTACTGGGCGTTGACGCGGTCCCTGCTCACGCGGCTGCTCGCGGAGGCCGGCTTCGCCGACGCCCTGTGGCACGCGCCGGAGGCGACGGGGTTCTACCAGCCGGTCGTGACCTGTCAGGAGCGGGCCAGCACGTAGGCGCGGCGGGTCTCCGCCTCGTGGGCGTAGTGCGTGCGCTCCAGCTTCATCTCGACCGTGAGGCCCGCCGCTTCGAGCAGGACCGCGACATGGGCGGGGTCGAGGAAGCGGAAGTCGACGTCCACGGAGTGGCCCCACCACTCGTCAAGGTGCCGGACCTCCTCGCCGATGTGGAAGGAGACAAGGAGTGGGCCCCCTGGGCGCAGCACCCGCGCCATCTCCTCGAAGGCGCGCGGCAGTTCGGCCGGTTCGAGATGGATGACGGTGTAGAGGGCGACCAGGGAGCCGAACTCGGCGTCCTCGGCGGGCAGTTCCAGCAGGTCGCCCTGCCGGAACTCCACCTGCGGGAACCGGCCGCGCCCCGCCTCGACCATCCCCGCCGACAGGTCGACGCCGACCGTCCGCGCACCCTTCTCCGCCAGCCAGGCCGCCACATGCCCGGGCCCGCAGCCCAAGTCGCCCACCGGCGCCCCCGGTTCGGTCTGTTCGAGGAGCGCCGTGAGCAACGCCCGGTCGAGGGGCTTGCCTTCGAGCTCGGCGTGCAGCCGGGTCGTGTACTCCTCGGCCACGGTGTCGTAGCTGTGCCGTACGGAGTCGTGCCGCGCGTGATCACCCATACGGCCAGCATGGCACTCCTCACTGACATACGGCCCGCTCCCTCAGCGTGGCCCGGACGTCGGTCGTACCAGCCCGGTCTGGTAGGCGATGACGACCAGTTGGGCGCGGTCGCGGGCGCCGAGCTTGGTCATGGCGCGCTGGACGTGGGTGCGCACGGTCAGCACGCTGAGGACGAGGTGGTCCGCGATCTGCTCGTTGGACCGGCCCTCGGCGGCCAGCACGGTGACCTCCCGCTCCCGCGGGGTCAGGTCGGCCAGGCGTTCGGGCGGCGCCAGGAAGTTGCCGGGGGCCGGTGCGCTCAGGAAGCGGGTGATGAGGGCCCGGGTGGCGCCGGGTGAGAGCAGGGCCTCGCCGGAAGCGACGGTACGGATGCCGGCGAGCAGGGCGTCGGTGGTGACGTACTTGCCGAGGAAGCCGCTGGCACCGACGCGCAGGGCGCGGGCGACGTACTCCTCGGTCTCGAACATGGTCAGGACGAGGACACGGGTGCCGGCCAGGTCGGGGTCCTCGCAGAGGGCGGCGGTGGCGGCGAGGCCGTCCGTGCCGGGCATGCGGATGTCCATGAGGACCACGTCGGGGCGGTGCGTCCGGGCGAGCTCCAGCGCCTCCTTGCCGTCGGCGGCCTCGCCGACCACTTCCATGTCCGCGCAGGAGTCGATCAACAGCCGGAAGGTGCCCCGCAGGAGTGCCTGGTCGTCGGCGAGCAGGACGCGGATGGTCACGGGGTGGCCCTCTGTTCGTCGGCAAGCGGCACACGGGTGGTCACGGGGTCGTCCCTTGTTCGTCGGTGACATGGGAGTGCAGGGGCAGGGCGGTGGTGACTTCGAAGCCGCCCTCGGGGTGGGGGCCGGCCCGGAGGTCACCGCCGACGGAGTGGGCGCGTTCGCGCATGCCCATCAGGCCGAAGCCGCCGCCCGGCACCGGCGGGGCGACGCCGGTACCCTCGTTGGCGACCGTGATGAGCAGCCGGGAGTCGGAGTAGGCGAGCCGGATGCGGGCGGTGTGGTCGGAGGCGTGCTTGGTGGCGTTGGTCAGGGCTTCCTGGATGATCCGGTACGCGGTCAGGTCCACGCCGGGTGACAGCGGCCGGGGCTCGCCCTCGGTGGCGACCGTCACGGTGAGACCGGCGGACTCGCAGGCCGCGATCAGCTCGGGGAGCCGGTGCAGTCCGGGGGCGGGTTCCAGGGAGTCGGGGTCGTCGGGCTGACGCAGCACGCCCACGGTCGCGCGCAGTTCGAGGAGCGCGGCGGAGGTGGTGGCCGTCAGCTCGTCGAGGATCTTCTGCGCCTGTTCGGGCTGGGTGGGGGCGAGGTGGCGGGCGGTGCCCGCCTGGGCGTTGGCGACGGCCATGTGGTGGGCGACGACGTCGTGGAGCTCGCGGGCGATGCGCATCCGCTCCTCGGCGACCCGCAGCCGTGCCTCCTCCTCCCGGGTGCGCTCGGCGTGGACGGCCCGGGCCTGCACCGATTCCAGGTAGGCGCCGCGCAGGCGGGCGTTGCGGCCGCCGACCAGGGGCAGCAGCAGCCACAGGACGGGGCCCACGGTGCGCAGCAGCAGCATGTCGGTGGTGGGGCGGTCGAGGATGGCGGTGAGGACGATCACGGCCATGGTCGTGAGGCCGAGGACGCGGGTGGTCCTCAGGTCGGTCCGGGCGGCCACCCAGTAGAGGGCCATCATGAGCGGGGCCAGGGTCAGGGGGGTGGGCAGATAGCCCTGGGCGAGGGTGGCGATGGTGCAGGAGGTGACGACGACGGAGATTGTGCGCGGGTAGGTGCGGGCGGTGAGCAGGGCGAGACACGAGACGGCCGCGAGGACGACCGCGGGGCGGTCGTCACCCGGCTGGCTGGTGCCGGGGATGCTCAGCGAGGCGCCGAACGTGGCGCAGCCGAGCAGCGCCAGGATGGTGATGACGTCCATGACGCGGACGGATCGGCCGCTGTGGCGCTCCAAGCGGGGGTTCATCTGTATCTCCGGATCAAGGGCCTGAGTCCATGGTGGACGACCCGCGCGCCCCCGCGCACCGGAGGCCGCTGCGCTCAGTGGGCGGCACTCCGGATCCCAGGTGCCACGGGTCACCCCGCGCAGGGTGGACGACGCCCTCTCCCCTACGCCATGGGCCGCCCCGCGCGGGATGAACGACGCGCGCTCCCGTGAGCCACGAGCCGCCCCACGCGAGATGAACGACGTTCTTCCCCGCACATCACCGGACCGCCCGCGGCTCTCGCCACGGGCGGTCCGGCGGCCGGGGCCGCGCCCCTCAGACACGTACCTGCGCGCAGTCGTCCGGCGTCGGGTCCGGGTCGGGCTCCGCCGCCCCGGCCGGGTGCCGGGTGAGGGACTCGCCCTCGATGTCGACGCGGGGCAGCAGCCGGTCCAGCCACTTCGGCAGCCACCAGGCGCGGTCCCCGAGCAGGGCGAGGACCGCCGGCACCAGGGCCATCCGGACCACGAAGGCGTCGAAGAGCACGGCGATGGCGAGCCCGAACCCGATCATCTTGATCATGGAGTCGCTCTCGCCGATGAACCCGGCGAACACCGCGATCATGATCAGCGCGGCGGCGGCGACCACGCGGGCGCTGTGCCGGAATCCGGAGACGACCGCCTGCTCGGCGGACTCGCCGTGGACGTACGCCTCCCGCATCCGGGAGACGAGGAAGACCTCGTAGTCCATGGCCAGACCGAAGACGATGCCCACCAGGAAGATCGGCATCAGGCTCATGATCGGCCCGGTCTGCTCGACGCCGAACAGGCTCGCGCCGTGCCCCTCCTGGAAGACCACGACGACGGCGCCGAGGGCGGCGAGCACCGAGAGCAGGAAGCCCACGGCCGCCTTGAGGGGAACGAGCACGGACCGGAAGACGACCAGCAGCAGGATCACGGCCAGACCGACGACGGTGATGAGATACGGCACCAGCGCCGCCTGCACCTTGTCCGAGATGTCGATGTTCAGTGCCGTGGTGCCGGTGACCTCGAAGTTCTCGGTGCGCTCGGCGCGGATGGTCTTGACGAGGGTCTTGGTGCGTTCGTCGGTGGGGCTGGTGGACGGGATCGCGCTGAACACCGCGGTGTCGCCGGCGTCGTTGAAGCGGGCCTGGGTGACGGAGACGATGCCGTCCGTACCGGCGATCTTGTCGCTGATGGCCGCGACGTCCGCCTTCGGGTCGGCGATGCCGCGGGCGTCCACGACGATGGTGAGGGGGCCGTTGAAGCCGGGGCCGAAGCCTTCGGCGAGGTCGTCGTAGGCGCGGCGTTCGGTGGTGGAGGTGGACTTGGCCTCGTCGCCGGGCATGCCCAGCTGGAGGCCCGTCATGGGCAGGGCGAGGGCGCCGAGGCCCACCACGCCGAGAAGCAGTACGGGCAGGGGGCGGCGCAGGACGAAGCGGGCCCACCGGGTGCCGCCGTTGTCGGCGGCTTCCTTGGTCGCGGGGTTCTTGCGGATCCGTCGTGCCAGGACCGCGTTCGGCCAGAAGCCCAGCAGCGCGGGCACCGCCGTCAGCGCCACGAGGACGGCGACGACGACCGCACCGGCCGCGGTCAGCCCCATCTTGGACAGCATCGGGATGCCGACGACGGTCAGCCCGGCGAGCGCGATGACCACGGTGAGACCGGCGAAGACGACGGCCGAGCCGGCCGTGCCCACGGCCAGTCCGGTGGCCTCCTCGGGCGTACGGCCCTTGGCGCGCTCCTCGCGGTAGCGGGAGACGACGAAGAGGGCGTAGTCGATGCCGACGGCCAGTCCCAGCATCATCGCCAGGGTGCCGGTGCTGGTGGACAGCCCCAGGGCGCTGCCCAGGAGCGTGATGGCGAGCATCGTGAACGCGACGCCGATGAGCGCGGTGAGCAGCGGCAGCCCCGCGGCGGCCAGCGAGCCGAACGTGATCAGCAGGACCACGGCCGCGACCGCGATGCCGATGATCTCGGCCATGCCGCCGGCGCCGCCGCCGCTGTCCATGGCGGAGCCGCCCGTCTCGACGGTCAGCCCGGCGTCGCGCGCCTGCTCCGCCGCCTTCTCCACCGCCGTACGGCTGGCGTCGCTGACGTCGTTGGACTTCACCTTGTAGGTGACGGTGGCGTAGGCCGTGGACCCGTCCTTGCTGACCGCCTTGCTCTGGTAGGGGTCGGCGACACCGGCCACCTGGGAGCCGGTGGCGAGGGCGGCGACCGTCTCCTCGACGGCCTTCTTGTTCTCGGTGGCGGTGACCTTCTGTCCGTCGGGGGCGACGAAGACCACGCGGGCGGTGGCGCCGTCGGCGGCGGCGCCGGGGAAGCGCTCCTGCATCAGGTCGTACGCCTTCTGGGACTCGATGCCCGGCATCGAGAACTCCTCGTCGGAGGTTCCCGGGGCCTGCATGGCGCCCAGTCCGACGGCGGCCAGCACGGCCAACCACATCAGGGCGACGTATCCACGCCGCCGGAAGGCCAGTCGGCCCAGTCGATAGAGAAAAGCAGCCACGTCAGGAGACTCCACATCCGTGCTCGATCAGATCACCCAGACTGTCCCGGCGGGGGTCCCCGAGTCGTCGTCCGGCTGCTGGCAATGCCGTCTGCTGCACTGGCAGGACCGCCTACTGAAACCGCAGTACATGCCCGGCCGGCCATCTCCTGCCCCGGGACTACGGCCCGCGGGGAGAGCCCCGTCTCCCGGCGGCGCGCACCGCCCGCAGCACGGCCTGGGCCATGCCTCGCTCACCGCGCTCGTTGGGGTGCACGGGGGCCGCGGGAGCGGCCGGGATCAGCGGTTCGACCCAGCGCACGTCGGCCTTCGCGCAGGCGTCGCGGCCGTCGGAGGGGGCGTAGGTGTCGACGTACCCGGCCCCGGCGTCGGTCGCGGCCTCCCGCAGCATGGTGTTGAGCTGCTGCTCCTTCTGCCGCAGGTAGGTGACGTCGCCGGGGGCCAACCCCATCTCCGGGCCGCAGTCGGCGCCTCGGGCGGGCAGGATCGTCGGGTAGCCCACCACGTAGACGCGCGCCTCGGGCGCCCTGCGCCTGATGTCACCGAGTACGTCGGCCACGCGCCCGCTCGTCGCCTCGATCTTCGTCTCGACGGCGTCGGTGCCACCGGAGGTCTGCCGCTCCCGGCACGGGGCCCGGTCGGGCGCCGAGTCCCCGATGCGGCTCTTCAGTTGGTAGCGGACGCCGGCCTTGACGCAGCCGGTGATGAGGGAGCCGAAGCCGATGTCGTTGCCGCCGATCCCGACGGTGACCAGCCGGGTCGACGCGGACACGGCCGACAGCTGCGCCGGGTTCGTCCCGTCGTCGGTGTCCTGCGCCGCCGACAGGTCGCCCGTCGTGGCCCCGCTACAGCTCACATCACGGAACTCCGCCCGCTCCAGGCCGAGTTCGGCGGCGACCAGCGCGGGGTAGTTCCGGTCGGAGCGGTCGCACCCCGCGGGTTTCCCGTGCCGGCCGGGGATCTTCGGACCGGCGGTGTACGAGTCACCGAGGGCGACGTACGGGCCGCGCGGCGGCGGGGTCGGGGAGGTCGCCGTGTCTCCGACGCCGTCCCGGGCGACGCCGACCACGGTGACGAGCGCGGCGCACGACAGGGTCACCGCCAACCCGAGGCTGGTACGAGTTCTCATCCGGGGTCACGCCTTCCGGTACGGCGCCGACGCGGCGCGGGCGGTGCTGCACACCGCCTCAGGCTCGCCTCGCGAGCCCGCCCGCGTCGTCGTCCCGCTGCGGGCTGTGCGGGCTACTGAGCCCGCAGTAGCCGCCACCCGGTTCGTCCTCCGGAGGGACGAGACACTACGGAGCGACGAGACACTCCGGAGGGGCGAGACACTCCGGAGGGGCGGGACACTCCGGAGGGGCGGGACATCCTCGCCCTCTGAGAGAGGCCGCCGTCACCCCATCAACCCGGCCGCGACCGTCGCGCCCAGCTCCCAGCAGGCCTCCACATCGGACTTGCCCGGCGCGCCGGTCACCGTCACGGCGTCCGCCGCACGGCGCCAGCCGAGGCCCGTGGTGATGGCCTCGATGCCGCGGACCGCGCCGGTGACATCGCTGCCGCCGTGGACGTAGTAGCCGAAGGGCCGCCCCCGCGTCTCGTCCAGGCACGGGTAGTAGACCTGGTCGAAGAAATGCTTGAGGGCCCCGGCCATGTAGCCGAGGTTCGCCGGTGTGCCCAGCAGGAAGCCGTCGGCGGCGAGCACGTCGGAGGCGGTGGCCGCGAGGGCGGCCCGCCGCACGACCCGGACGTTCTCGATCTCCGGGTCGGTGGCCCCGGAGACGACGGCTTCCAGCAGCTCCTGGCAGTTGGGCGAGGGGGTGTGATGCACGATCAGCAAGGTAGGCACACCCCGCACCCTGCCGTCGGCCGGGCACCCTGCGCAAACGCGCCGGCCGCCCGGACCGCCGCTACTTCACCTTGCCGGTGAAGATCGCGGTCTCCGACTCGTAGTCGGGCGCCACCTCGATCTGGAGGAAGGACTGGCCCTTCGGCAGTTCGCAGCCCCAGGGCACGGAGAGCGAGCGGCCCGCCAGGATGCTGGTGTCGGGCAGACCGTCGAGTCCGTCGTCGTAGATGGACTCCCCTTCCTTGCCCTCGTCGCCATAGGCGCAGTTGACCGTCATCATCGAGGCGTCGATCTTCTTGTCCGACTTGTTCACGATCTTGATGGTGAACTTGGCGTACGGAGTCTTCTCCGGAGACGCGTACTCGCCGGAGACCGCCCGGGTGATCTTGGTCAGGCTGATCTCGACGTCGTTGTCGTACGCGATCGTGTCGTCGAAGCCGTAGGAGTCGTCGCCGGACTCCTCGGCCGGCGCGTCGGAGTCCGCAGCGTCGGTCGCGGAGTCGTCGGCGGCGGTGTCGCCCTCGGCGGGCGCCGTCTTGGTGACGGTGACGGTCGGCGCCGCCTCGGCCTTGCCGTCGCCGCTGACGCTCGCGGTGACGACCGCGGCGAGGACGGCCGCCACCACCGCCGCGCCGGCCGCGATGAGGACCGTCGTGGTCCTCTTCGGGCCCTGCGGCGCCTGAGGCGGCTGCGGCGCGTAGTAGCCGGGCGCGGGCGGCGGCGTGTAGCCGGGCATGGGCGGCTGCGTGTTGTCGTAACTCATGGTCCCCCCAGGGATGGTTCTGTTGCGCGATCAATCATCGCCCGGGGGAACGCCGTTGTGGAGGTGTCGTAATGAAAATGTGCTGATGAGGGCTCTGTTCGGCTACTCCGTGCGCAGTGCCGTCGCGGTGCGGGCCCGCGCCGCCCAGCTCGCCGGGAGCAGCGCGCCTAGTGCGGCGATGAGGAGGCCGGCGCAGCCGAGCAGGAGCAGTTCCGGGGTGTCGTACACGTCGAGGACGGCCTTCGGCAGTCCGGTGTCGGCGGTCTCCGCCATCTTCGGCAGGATGTACCCGTGCAGCGCGTACCCGAGTGGCACCCCGATGAGTCCGCCGACCACGCCGATCCCGGCCACCGAGGCCAGCACCAGGCTCACGGTCTGCCGGGGTGACATGCCGAGCGCCTTGCACACGCCCAGGTCGTGGACGCGTTCGCGGGTGTCGAGGACGACGGAGTTGAGCACGCCGAGTCCGGCAACGGAGACCAGCATCAGGGTGAGCAGCGCCGCCATCGCGTCCAGGACGAGGATCAGGTTGTCCTGCCGGGAAGAGGAGTTGGCGAATGCCTCGCCGCCGAGCGCGCTCACCGTCTCGCCGAGCGTGGTGGCGTACTGCGTGGCCTGGACGCCCGACTTGAGTTCGACGAGGAACATCTGCGGCTCGGCTTCGGGGAAGTCGGCGAGGCTCGCGTGGAAGCGGAGTCCGTCGTCGGAGGTGTCGAAGGCCTCACCGACGATCGTCAGGGTCCGCGTCTGCTTGCCGACCGTCACCCGTAGCGTGTCGCCGACCTCGGTCTCGGTGGTGTTCAGGAAGTGGGTGGAGACCACGACCTGGCCGGGGCCGGTGATCCAGTGGCCGGAGATCATCTCGTAGGAGGCGGAGCGCAGGTCGCCGTCGTAGAGCACCGCCTGCACGGCACCCGAGACGCCGACCGCGGTGCCGTCCGCCTGGGTCCTGCCGTAGTACGTGTCGGTGCCCGACTGCTGCGCGATGGCGGCGGCCACCCGCGCCGGATCGGCCGTGGCGGTCCCACCGCCGCCGGGTCCGGAGCGGGCCTGACCGGTGAACACGGTGACCGGGGCGCGGTCCTCCGGGTCCTGGGCCGACCCGACCGCGTTGAGGGACGCGGTCAGCCCGAGGGCGAAGGTCGCCGCGACGGTGCCGAAGGCCACCGCGAGCAGCATCGCGAGGGTGCGCACCGGATGCGCGAAGGGACCGGCGAGGCCGTAGGTCACCGCGCGCGGCAGCGGCAGCCGCCCCGCCGCCCGGTGGGCCCACTGCCCGCGCCCGGTGCGCGGCGCCCGGCCGACCGCGATCGCCTCCACGGTCGGCAGCCGTCCGGCCCGCAGCGCGGGCACCAGCGCGGCGACCGCGACGACGAACAGCGCGGCCCCGGCCACCAGGACGTCCACCCACCAGGCCACCGACAGGGACGCGCTCCCGTAGACCGTCTCGGTGTCCTCCAGGAGCGGCATGGCCATCAGGTTTCCCAGTACGACGCCCAGCGCGATCCCGGCTCCGGCGGGGACCAGCGCCTGGGCGACGTAGGCGCGCACCACCTCGCGCGGGGTGAAGCCGAGGGCCTTGAGGATGCCGATCCTGCGCAGGCTGGTGCCGACGGCGCCGCTGATGACGCTGCCGACGATGATGACCGACATGACGATGCCGAGGACGCCGAACGCCATGAGGAAGGGGATGGTCGGCGCCGCGTTCTGGTCGGCGGCACGCTTGGTGTCCAGCCAGGACTCGGTGCCCATCAGCGCGCCGGAGGGCAGGGCGGCGGTGAGCTTGCGGCGGTCGGCGGCGAGCTGTGCCTTGGTGTCCGCGGAGTCGAAGCGGTAGAGCATCTGGCTGCTGACCCGGGTCTCGTCGGAGGCGAGTGAGGTGACCTGCGCGGGGGTCGCCCAGGCGTCGGCGCTCTCGCCGACCGAGTGGGCGAAACCGACGACCGTCAGGGCCGTGCTGTCCGCGGCGTCCGAGGTGTTGAGCGTGGCGCCGAGCCGGAGGGCCGGGCCGTCGAACTCGCTGGAGAGCACGACCTCGCCCGCCTTCGTCGGCCACCGGCCGGACTTCAGGTTCAGCCGGTCGACGTCGGTGTCCGGTGCGGACCGTCCCACCAGCGTCACCGGCGGCAGGTGGCCGCCTCCCTCGTCCACCGGACGGATCGTAGTGACGGGGTACGGTCCCGCGCTCCCCGTGACCCCGTCCAGCCGTCCGGTGGCCTTCAGTTGGGCGGCGCTCGCCTTGGCCGGGTCGAACTGCGCGACGAGGTGCGCCCCGTTCTGCGCGGCGAAGGCGTGGTCGAAGGGCGCGTTGGAGGCGACCATCAGCGATCCGGCGACCACGGCCGAGGCCACGGCCATCATGGTGGCGAGGGCGATGACGATCGTCTGCACCCGCCGCCGGCCCACCCCGGACCGTACGACGCGGCTCAGCGCGCTCATCGGACCGCCTCCGCCTGGGTGTCGAGGGCGAGATGGCCGTCGACCAGATGGATGGTGCGGCTCGCGACCGCCTCGGCGAGGGCCGGGTCATGGGTGACCAGCACGATGGTCTGCCCTCCCCGGTGCAGGTCCACCAGCAGTTCCCGTACGTCATGGCCCGAGGCGCTGTCGAGGGCGCCGGTCGGTTCGTCGGCGAGGAGGAGTGCGGGACGGTTCACCAATGCCCGTGCCACCGCGACCCGTTGGCGCTCACCGCCGGACAGGCGGCCCGGGTAGGCGCGGGCGTGCTTCTGGATGCCCAGCAGCTCCATGAGCTCACCGGCCCGGGCCGCGGCCTTGCGCCGTGCGGTGCCGGTCAGTTGGGCGGGGAGCTGGATGTTGTCGGCGACGGTGAGGTCGTCGAGCAGGTTGAAGAACTGGAAGACCATACCGATCCGTTCGCGGCGGAACCGTGCCGAGGCGTGCTCGCTCAGCTGGTCGACGCGCTCACCGGCGACGGTCACGGTGCCGGTGGTCGGCCGGTCCAGGCCCGCGACGAGGTTCAGCAGCGTGGACTTGCCGCTGCCGGACGGGCCGGTGACGGCGAGGGCCTCGCCCTGGGCGACACCGAGGTCGATCGGTCCGAGCGCGGGTGCGCCGGAACTGTCGTAGCGCTTGGCCACGCCCGCCAGTTCGATCACTTGAGTCATGGGAGTCGTCCGTCCTTGTGAGTGGAGTGGGCCTGTGCTGTGCACCGGCCCAGCGAACGTAGGGGCGGGCTCGGGTGCGGCGCGTCGGCCGGGGCACCGACTTGCCGCCCTTCGCGCGGACGATCCGGGTGCGGGGTCCTCCCTGCGGAGTACGCCTCGGGGACGGTCCCGTGGTCGTCGGGACGGACGCGGGCCGGGAGGAGTGGGTCGCACAATGTGCGGATGGAGACGGAGGGCGTGCCGCGACAGCGCACGGAGGACGGGCGTGGTTGGCGTCGGCAGTTGCGTCAGGCGCTGCGGCCGGAGCCGAGGCGGGAGCCGTTGTCCCGGCGGGCCGTGTGGGCGGACGTGGTGCTGGCGGTGCTGCTGACCGCCGTCGCGGTGTTCGTCGCGGCGCGCTATCCCGGCGACGGGCCGATCAACGTGGCGCCGGTCGACCCCGGCGCGCCGATCCCGCCCCGGCCGCCGGAACCGGGCCGGTGGATGGTGGCGGAGGAGCCCGCCGCCCCGCCCTTCGTCCTGGTCGTGCTCTCCGCGCTGCCGCTGGCCCTCCGGCGGCGGTATCCGTTCCTGGTGTTCGCCGTGGTGATGGCCGCGGTCCTGGCCATCGGCGACAACGCCTCCTGGATCAATGTGCTGACCTGTGTCGTCGGCGCGTACAGCGCCGTCATGTACAGCAGGCACCGGGCGGGGTCGCTGGCCGGCCTGTTCGTCGCGGCGGTCCTCGCCGGGCTGGCGTTCCGGGACACCGACCCCGTCCTGCCGGGCTGGTCGAGTCCGGCGGTGGTGCTGCTGATCGCCGGGGTGCTGGCCGGGCTGGCCCGGGTGTGGCAGCGGCAGTTGGCGGCGGGGCGGGAGCGGCTGGCCCGCCTGGAGCGCGACCAGGAGGAGGCGACGCGCCGGGCGGTGGAGGAGGAACGGGCCCGCATAGCCGCCGAGTTGCACGACGTCGTGACCCACAATGTGAGCGTGATGGTGATCCAGGCGGGGGCGGCACGCAAGGTGATGGACGCGGCGCCGGAGCGGTCGAAGGAGGCGCTGCTGGCCGTGGAGGCGGGCGGCAGGGCCGCGATGGCCGAACTACGGCATGTCATGGGGCTGTTGGCGGCTCCGGACCCGGACCAGCCCGAGGCGCTGGAGCCGCAGCCGGGGCTCGCACAGCTCGACGCGCTGATCGTCCGCGTGCGGGCCGCCGGTACACCGGTCGGCGTCGCGGTCTCCCTGCCGCCCGAACCCCTCATGCCCGGCGTCGACCTGACGGCGTACCGCGTGGTGCAGGAGGCATTGACCAACACGATCAAGCACGCGCCCGGCGCGGAGGCCTCCGTCACGATCGGCTACACCGGCGACCGGCTGGAGATCGAGGTGGTCGACACCGGCGCCGTCCGCGACGCCCCGCCGGCGGACGGCAACGGCCGCGGGCTGATCGGGCTGCGCGAGCGGCTCGCCGTCTACGGCGGTGAGGTGACGGCCGGTCCGACGCCGGCCGGAGGCTACCGCGTCCGAGCCGGCATCCCGTGGCGGACGGCGTGAGCGGGCCGGCGCTGCGCGCCGTCATCGCCGACGACCAGGCCCTCGTACGCACCGGCTTCGGCATGATCCTCGCCGCCGACGGCATCGAGGTGACCGCCGAGGCCGCCGACGGCGCCGAGGCGGTCGCCGCGGTCCGGCGCACCCGCCCCGACGTGGTGCTGATGGACATCCGGATGCCCGGCATGGACGGCATCGAGGCCACCCGGCGCATCCTCGCCGACGACGCGGCCGAGGGCACCCGCGTCCTCATCCTCACCACCTACGACCTCGACCACTATGTGTACGCGGCGCTCACCGCGGGCGCCTCCGGCTTCCTGCTCAAGGACGTCACCCCCGAGCACCTGGTCGCCTCCGTCCGTCTGGTGCAGTCCGGCGACGCCCTGCTCGCACCGGCGATCACCCGCCGGCTGATCGAGCGGTTCGCCCAGCGTGAGGAGCCCCGCCCGGCCCCTCCCCTGCACCGCGACCTCTCCGGCCTCACCCCGCGCGAGCTGGAGGTGCTGCGCCTGCTCGCCACCGGCCTGAGCAACGCCGAACTCGCGGAGCGCCTCTTCCTCAGCCCCACCACGGTGAAGACGCACATCGGCCGCATCCTGTCGAAGCTGGACCTGCGCGACCGGGTCCAGGCGGTCGTCCTCGCCTACGAGTCGGGGCTGATCACCCCGGGAAATCCGGAAGACGTGCCGGACGTCGATCGTTACCGTTGACCCATGGAGGTCACCCAGCACACTCACACCGCAGCCGCGCGAGCGACCAGCTCCCCGGCTGCCACCGTCTGACCTCACCACTCCACTCCCCGGCGGCCGGAAACGGACCGCCGGTGCAGTGGGCTCCACCTCCCTGCGCCCCGTCGCGGTTCTTTCCGGTCGCCCGACCCGAAGGAAGACCGTCATGGACACGGACCGGACCCTGCGCACCTTCACCGACTTCTACGTCGAGCGCGGCCACCACCTGATCACCGGCAGCACCCTGCTCCCGCCCCCTTCGGACCCGGTGCTGTTCACCACGTCCGGCATGCACCCCCTCACCCCGTACCTGGAGGGCCGCCCGCACCCGCGGGGCCGGCGCCTGGTCAACGTCCAGCGCTGTCTGCGCACCACCGACCTCGACGAGGTCGGGGACTCCACGCATCTGACGGTCTTCGAGATGCTCGGCTCGTGGTCGCTGGGCGACTACGGCCATTCACAGAGCCTGCGCTGGGGGTTCGAGCTGCTGCGCGACGGATTCGGCATCCCCGAGGGGCAGTTGTACGTGACCGTCTTCGGCGGCGACGACCAGGTCGGCCCGGACACCGAATCGCTGTGCACCTGGGAGGAGTCGGGGGTGCCGGTGGAGCCGACGGTGGAGGACAACTGGTGGTCCAACGGTCCCGTCGGGCCGTGCGGTCCCGACTCGGAGATCTTCGTCTGGACGGGCGGCGACGACACTCCGCCGGAGGGCACGCCGACCACCGATCCGCGCTGGGTGGAGGTCTGGAACCACGTCAGCATGCGCTACCGCCGTCACGAGGACGGCAGCCTCACCCCGCTCTCCCAGCCGAACATCGACACGGGCATGGGCCTGGAGCGTCTGCTGACCGTCCTCCAGGGCCGTGACTCGGTCTACGAGACGGATCTGTTCGAACCCTGGACACGGCTGCTCCCGCGCCTGTGGGACCTGGACGAGCCGTCGTTCCGCGTCGTCTGCGACCATCTGCGCTCCGGCGTCGTCGTCATCGGCGAGGGCGTACGGCCGACCAACACCGGACGCGGCTACGTCCTGCGCCGCCTCGTCCGCCGGCTGCTCACCACCCTCTGGCAGCGGGACCCCACCCGCACCCTCTCCGACCTGCCGCGGGAGCTCGTCGAGCACACCCTGGACCACTTCCGGCTGTCCGGCGGCACCGACCCGGTCCTCGGCGTCCTCCTGGACGAAGAGGACCGCTTCGGCAAGCTGCTCGACCGGGGCCACCGTGTCCTCTCCCAGCCGCGGTACCGGGGGCGGCTGACGGAGGAGGACTACCACTACCTCCACGACACCCACGGCCTGCCCCGCGATCTCGTCGTCGGAATGCGGAGCCTGCGCCGGTGAGCCGCCGTACATGATCGTGACCAGGTCCCGGCCGCGTTAACCCTCGTGCGGCCGGGGCACTCGGGGGCCGCGGCGGCTTCCCTTCCGGAGTCGCCCGGTCCAGTCGGAGGTGGAGAGCATGGGGCACGGTGGAAACGTGATCGACGAGCTGGTCGCCGATCACCGCGAGGTCGAGGAGTTCTTCGGTCGCATCGAGGCGCTGCCCCCCGGTGACAAGAACCGCAAGGTCCATGCCGACCAGGCCACCATCGAGCTGGTCCGGCACTCGGTAGCCGAGGAGGCCTATCTGTACCCCGCCGTGCGGGAACATCTGGCGAACGGGAACACCCTCGCCGACCGGGAGATCGAGGACCACTCCAAGGCGGAGCAGCTCATGAAGGACCTTGAGTCCTGTGAGGCGGACGATCCGGAGTTCGACCGGATCGTCGGCGAGCTGATGACCGAGGTGCGCTCGCACATCGCCGACGAGGAGGAGAACCTCTTCCCCCAGCTCCGCGCGGTCTGCCCCGCGGAGCGGCTGGACGAGCTGGGCGAGAAGATCCGTATGGCCAAGAAGGTGGCGCCGACCCGGCCGCACCCGTCCACCCCGAGCGAGCCCCCGGCGAACAAGCTGCTCGCGCCGGGCCTGGGTCTCGTCGACCGGATGCGCGACGCGCTGACGGGCCGCGGCAAGGAGGACTGACCCCAACCTTCCTCAGGCGACCAGCGGCTCTCGTTGGTCGAGAACGTCCAGGAGCCGCGCACGATGCAGTTCCGCCACGGGCGCGACCAGGTCGGGATGGCGCAGCAGAGCCGCCGCCCCCTGGTCGCGCCCGTCCGGCGCGACCAGCCGCCTGAACTCCACCGGCGCCCCGGCCAGGTGCTCCCCCTCCCCGACCGCGGCCGCGGCGAGCCGGGCCAGCTCCGGGTCGGCGAGCAGACAGGCGGCCCAGCTCGCGACGACCTCGTCCACCCAGGTACGCCAGGCGTCCTCCTCCCGGTACGGCCCCGCGCCGGCGACCCCGTCGAGCCGCGCCGAACCACCCGGTCCCGCCAGCTCGACCAGCCCGGCGTCCATCGACGTCGGGTAGCACAGCCATGCCGCCACCGTGACGGCCTGCCGCGCCTGCGCCTCGCACAGCGCCGAGGCCAGAGCGCCGCCCGGCGCGGGATAGGCGCGGGTCAGCCACTGGGCGGTCGCCGCGATGACCGGGGAGAGATCTGCCTGCACTGCGGGACCGTCCGAACTGCCGTGTGTGTGGGGGGGTGCGGAAACGGTAGCCCGCGCGGCGACGCCACGGGGAAGTTGTGACCTCCGTGAAATCTCCAGCCCATGTCTTGACATACGAATGAAACGATTCGTAGCTTGGGCGATCATTTAGATTCGTGAAGCCAGTTCACGGATATGAACGGAGACAGTTCATGGGCGATCGCCGACGAAGTCGCCGCCTGGCCGCCGTGCTCGCCGTCACGGCGCTCGGGTTCGGGGCCGCCGCCTGCGGAGCCGGTTCCGACAGCGCGGGCAGCGGCGATCCGAACACGCTGGAGGTGTGGACCCGGAGCAACCCGGACCCCGCCGCCACCTACGAGCGCGTTTTCACCGCCTTCACCAAGAAGACCGGGATAAAGATCGACTACCAGCCGGTCATCAACTTCGACCAGCAGCTCCAGAGCCGCGCGTCCACCAAGGACCTGCCGGACGTCATGATCAACGACACGGCCCTGATGGGCAGTTACCAGCGCCAGGGCCTGCTCAAGCCCATCGACCGCGCCTCGATCACGGGCGGCGACCAGATCACCGACAAGACCTGGTCGTCCACCGTAGGCGTCGACGGCAAGCACTACGGCATCCCGTACTCCCGCCAGGCCCAGACCCTGATGATCCGCACGGACTGGCTCAAGAAGCTGGGCCTCGAGGCGCCCACGACCTGGCAGGAGATGCTCAGCGTCGCCAAGGCCTTCGCCACCCGCGACCCGGACGGCGACGGCAAGGCCGACACCTACGGCATGGTCGTGCCCGGCAGCGCCCAGAACGGTTACGCCGCCTGGTGGGGCGCGAGCTTCCTCTGGCAGGGCGGCGCGCAGATCATCGAGCCGGACGGCAAGGGCACCTACACCCCGGCCATGGACTCGACGGCCGCCGTGCAGACCGTGACCTGGCTGAAGGACAACCTGTTCTGCGGTGACAACGCTGTCATCCAGCCCGGCGCCGTCACCGCGATCACCGGCACGGCCACCAACTTCCAGGACGGCAACGCCGGGATGTACCTGACCGGCCCGTACAACATCGCCACCTACGACACGACCCTCGGCAAGGACAAGTACGAGGTCGTCCCGGCCCCGGCCGGGCCCGCGAGCGGTGATGTCCTCGCGGATGGCGAGAACATCTACTTCGGCGCCAAGACCGGCAAGACGAAGCAGGAGCAGGCACTCGCCGCGTTCCTGATCTCGCCGCAGGGCCAGAAGCTGGCCATGACCGGCAAGAACCAGCCCGTGGTCCGCATCCCGGTGAACTCCACCCTGGACGCGGCGAAGGTCCGCGGCGACGCCCGCTGGAGCGTGGTGCAGAAGGCCTACGAAGACGCCTCCGAGCAGTTCCCCAACGCCCCGGACTTCGCGCCGATCAAGCAGGACACCGCCGACGCCCTCAACTCGATCTTCACCTACTGCGGCGGTGACGTCCGCTCCCAGCTGAAGGAGCTCAACGAGACCCTCGCCGGCGACCTCAAGGACCAGGACCTGCTGAAATGACCGCTACCGTGACCCCGCCCGCGGCACGCAGGGCCTTCGACCGGCGGGCCGTGATCCCGTGGCTGTTCCTGGCCCCCGGACTGCTGCTCGCCCTGGTCTTCAAGTTCTGGCCGATGGCCAAGGGCATCTGGCTCAGCTTCTTCGACGTACGGCCCTTCCTCGGCGACCGGTGGATCGGCCTCGACAACTACACCCGGGTCCTGACCGACCACCGCTTCCAGGACGCCATCGGGCACACCCTGATCCTGGGGCTCGGCCAGGCGGTCGGCGCGATCCTGCTCGGGTTCGCCCTCGCCCTGCTCCTGGAGGGCCAGGCCCGCTCGCTGAAGATCCTGCGGACCGCCGTCTTCCTGCCCGCCGTCACCGCCACCGCGGTCGTCGGCGAGCTGTGGCGGCTCCTGTACTACCCGACCTCCGACGGCCTGCTCAACAGCGGACTGCACTTCTTCGGCCTCGGCACCGTCCAGTTCCTCGACAACCCGAACATCGCGCTCTACTCCACGATGGTGATGGGCATCTGGATCTGGGCCCCGTACAACATGGTGATCTTCCTCGCCGGCCTCGCGGGCGTCGACCGCTCGCTGTACGAGGCGGCGGCGATGGACGGCGTCTCGCTGTGGCAGCGGCTGCGGTACGTCACGCTGCCCGCGATCCGGCCCGCCCTGATGATCGTGCTCACCCTCGCCACCATCCGCGGGCTGCGCGTCTTCACCGAGGTCTACGTCCTCACCGGCGGCGGCCCCGCCGGGTCGACGGACGTCTGGATGACCCGCGCCTACACCCTCGGCTTCACCCGCAACGACATCGGCGGCGCCTCCGCGGCCTCCGTCGTGCTGCTGTGCGTGACGCTGATGCTCACCGTCCTGGTCAACCACCTCCGCAAGAGGGGAGAAGCGCGATGAGCGCCCCCGCGATCGACCCCGTCCGGCCGGCGGCCCCTGACACCCCGGCCGGACGGAGCTCCAAGGCGCAGCGGGCCACCCCGGCCCGCTTCGACACCGCCCTCGGCTGGAACGACAGGCCCGGTCCCGCCTGGGTTCTGCGCGTCCTGCTCTGTCTGCTCGCCCTCGGCATCTTCGCCGCGCCCTTCCTGACGATCTTCTCGGGCGCCTTCACCACCAACCCCAGCGGCTCCTCGCTGTCGTTCCTGCCGCACGACAGCACGCTGACCAACTTCACGGTGGCGGGCGAGCGCGGCATCTGGGACTACCTCGGCAACTCGCTGGTCATAGCGGGCGGCGGGCTGCTGCTCCAGCTCGTGGTGTGCACGCTCGCCGCGTACGCGCTGGCCCGGCACCGGTTCCGCGGCCAGGCGCTGATCATGATGCTGTTCATGATGACGCTGATGCTCCCCGAGGAGGTCATCGCCATCCCGCTGTCCCTGGTCCTCGGTGATGTCCCCGTCGTCCACCTGGATCTCAAGGGCACGGTGTGGGGTGTCATCCTGCCGCTGGGCGCCTGGGGCTTCTCGGTGATGATGCTGACCGAGTTCATGCGGGACATCCCCACCGAGATCGAGGAGGCGGCCCGTCTCGACGGTGTCGGTGAGCTGCGGATGCTCTGGCAGGTCGTCCTGCCGCTGTGCAAGCCCGCCCTCGGCGTGGCGGGCGTGCTCGGTTTCATCATGATCTGGGACCAGTACCTGCTGCCCCTGATCGCCGCCAAGGACCCCACCGACTACACGGTCACCGTCGCCCTGTCCGTCCTGCGCACCGACCCCGAGGTCGGCTCCGGGGTGGTCCTCGCCGGTGCGGTCATCGCCCTGATACCCAGCCTGATCGTCTATCTGCTCCTCCAGCGCTCGCTGGTCACCGGCATCGCCGCCGGTGCCACCAAGGGCTGAGCACACCGTAGTTACGAGGGAGACATGAAGTTCCAAGGAGTGCTGTTCTTCCCGGTGACCCCGTTCGCCGCGGACGGGTCACTGGACGAGGAACGACTCGCCCGGCACATCGAGTCGGGTGTCTCGGCGGGCGCGGGCGGCGTGTTCGTCGCCTGCGGCACCGGCGAGTTCCACGCGCTGACGTCCGACGAGCTGGAGCGGGCGACCCGGGTCGCGGTCGAGACGACCGGGGGCCGGGTGCCCGTCCTCGCCGCGGCGGGCGGTCCGACACCGGTCGCCCGGGACCAGGCCGAGCGGGTGGCCCGCGCGGGCGCCGACGGCATTCTGCTGCTGCCGCCCTATCTGGTGACGGCCCCTCAGCGGGGCCTGGTGCGGTACGTCGAGGAGGTCACCGCCGCCACCGACCTCCCGGTGATCTTCTATCAGCGGGGCACCGCCCGGCTGACGGAGGAGACGGCAGCCGAGATCGCGTCCCTGCCGAGGGTCGTCGGCCTCAAGGACGGCCTCGGTGACATCGAGCGGATGCACCGCATCGTCCGGGCGGTGCGCGCGGTGCCCGAGGGCCGGGACTTCCAGTTCTTCAACGGCCTGCCCACAGCCGAGATGACCGCGCCCGCCTACCAGGGCATCGGCGTCGACCTGTACTCCTCGGCGGTGTTCGCCTTCGCCCCCGAGATCGCCCTGGCCTTCCACGGCGCGCTCGCCGAGGGCAACCGGTCCCTGCTCGACAGGCTCCTCGACGAGTTCTACGGCCCGCTCGTCCGCCTGCGCGACGAGGTACCCGGATACGCGGTGTCCCTGGTCAAGGCCGGGGTGACACACCGCGGCCTGGATGTCGGAGGCGTCCGCGCACCCCTCGTCGACCCCACCCCCGACCATGTGGCCCGCCTCGCGAAGCTCATCGACCACGGCCTGGAGGTGGTCCACGCATGAACCCCACCCGGATCAGGGAGCTGATCGTCACCCCGATCGCCTTCCGCGACCCGCCGCTGCTGAACTCCAACGGCGTCCACGAGCCGCTGGCCCTCCGAGTCATCCTCCAACTCGTCCTGGAAGACGGCACGGTGGGCCTCGGCGAGTCGCCGGGCGGCACGGCCCGCCTGGAACGACTTGAGGCCGCCGCGAAGGCGGTCCCGGGCATGGACATCTTCGACACGACGTCCATCGCGGCGGCGATCGACGCGGCCCTCCTGCCCACCGTGCCGAGCTCCCATGAGCGCGGCTGGACCACCTCCGCCGTGGAGGTGGCGTGCCTGGACGCACAGGGCAAGCTGCTCGGCCGCCCGGTCAGCGACCTGCTCGGCGGCACGGTCCGTGACACCGTACCCTTCGCGGCGTACCTCTTCTACAAGTGGGCGGAGCACCCGGCGCTCGACGGCCGGGCGGCGATCGGCGACGACTGGGGCGAGGCCCTCGACCCCGCCGGGATCGTCGAGCAGGCCCGGCTGATGCAACAGCGGTACGGCTTCAGCTCGTTCAAGCTCAAGGGCGGCGTCTTCCCGCCCGACGAGGAGATCGCCGCGATCAGGGCACTCGCGGAGGCGTTCCCCGGCCGGCCGCTGCGCCTGGACCCCAACACGGCCTGGACGCCGGAGACGTCGCGATACGTCGCCCGCGAACTGGACGGCGTACTCGAGTACTTGGAGGACCCGACCAAGGGCATCGAGGGCATGGCGGCGGTGGCGGCGGACTCGCCACTCCCCCTCGCGACGAACATGTGTGTGATCGCCTGGGAGCATCTTCGGCCCGCGATCGAGCAGAACGCGATCCAGGTCCTCCTCACCGACCACCACTACTGGGGCGGCCTGCGCCGCACCCGTGAACTCGCCGCCGTCTGCGAGGCGTTCGGCATCGCCCTGTCCATGCACTCCAACTCCCACCTGGGCATCAGCCTGGCCGCCATGACGCATGTCGCCGCGGCCATCCCCCACCTCGACCACTCCTGCGACACGCACTACCCGTGGAACTCCGCCGACGACGTCATCCGCCCCGGCGTGCTGGAGCTGCGGGACGGCGAGGTGAAGGTCCCCACCGGCCCCGGCCTGGGCGTCGAGCTCGACCACGACGCCCTGGACCGGCTCCACCGCCTGTACGTGGACTCCGGTGTGCGCACCCGTGACGACACCGGCTACATGCGACGCTTCGACCCGTCCTACGAGTCGATGCTGCCGCGCTGGTGACGTCAGGTCCGCTCCTGGAGGCGCACGAACAGTGGTTCCGCCTCCGGGAGCGTGCCGTCGACGGGGGTGACCTGGCGGGCGATGCGTTCCGCCGCTTCCGGGACGAAGGGCCGCAGTTCGTCGCCCAGGACCCGGCACGCCCCGACCAGCGCGGCGAGCACCGCGTCCAGGCGTTCTCCCGCGTCGGTGTTGCCCTGCCGTTCCGCCCGGGCCAGTTCCCAGGGCCGGGTGGTGTCGATACAGCGGTTGGCCTCTTCCACGATGTCCCAGGCGGCGTCGACGGCCCGCCGGAAGTCGAAGTCGGCCAGCGCGGTGTCGATCCGTCCGGGTGCCGCCCGGCACACGTCGAGCAGTGGCGTCACCGCGAACCGGTCGGTGCCGAGCGCCGGTACGGTCCCGTCGCGATAGCGGTGGACCATGGTCACGATCCGGTGGACCAGGTTCCCGAGGCCCCCGGCGAAGTCGGCGTCGGCGCGGGCGGTCAGCCGCTCGACGGTGAAGTCGGCGTCCCCGACCCGGGGTACGTCACGCAGCAGCCACCACCGCACCGCGTCGGTGCCGTACGCGGTGGTCAGGGCGACCGGGTCGACGGTGGTCCCGTTTCCGGACTTGCTGATCTTCCGTCCGGCGACGGTGAGGTAGTCGTGGACGAGGATGTCGGTCGGCAGCGGCAGGCCCGCCGACAGCAGCATGGCCGGCCAGTACACGGCGTGGAACCGTACGACGCCCTTGCCGACGAGGTGGACGCGGCGGTCCCCGGCGGCCCACCATCGCGCGTACGCGGGGTCGTCGGTGCCGTAGCCGAGGCTGGTGACGTAGTTGCCGAGGGCGTCCCACCAGACGTAGACGACCTGCTGGGGGTCGTCGGGGACGGGGATGCCCCAGCCGCGGGCGCGGGTGTGGGAGCGGGAGACGGAGAAGTCGTGCAGGCCGCTGTCGATGAGCGCGAGGACCTCGTTGCGGCGGGCGGCGGGCTCGATGCGCAGCCCGCCGCTGGTGATCAGATCGCGGAGCCGGTCGGCATGGCGGGAGAGTCTGAAGAACCAGTTCTCCTCGGCGACGCGCTGCGGCTCGGTGCCGTGTTCGACGCAGCGCCCGTCGACCAGTTCGTCCGGCGTGTAGAACTGCTCGCAGCCCACGCAGTACAGCCCCTCGTACTCCTTGCGGTACAGGTCGCCGGCCGCCGCGCACCGGCGCCACAGCCGTTCCACTCCCGCACGGTGCCGGGGGTCGCTGCTGGTGCGGATGAAGTCGTCGAAGGAGAGCGCCAGCGGGTCGCGCAGGGCGGCGAACGCGTCGGCGTTGCGGTCCACGAACTCCCGCACACCGACGCCCTCTGCCTCCGCGGCAAGCACGTTCTTGAGCGAGTTGTCGTCGGTACCGCTCAACAGGCGCACATCGTCGCCCCGCCCGCGTCGATGCCGGGCGAGTGTGTCGGCCTGCACCAGCTCCAGGGCGAAGCCCAGGTGCGGGCGGGCGTTGACGTACGGAATGGTCGTGGTGATGTAGTGGCGTGATGCGGTCATCGGTCCTCCCGCCGGTACCGGGACCTGCTCCGCACAACGCGACGAGGCCCCGTCCCGGGGCCTCGGATTCGGTACGCGTCCGTGCTCAGCAGCCCCAGTGCGGGGGCATCATCCGGTGCTGAGTCGAAGGCGTGATCATGGGGCGAGCGTAGCAAGCGGATCCGGCGGCGGGCATCTGCTTTGTTCTGCGCGTCCCCTAGGGTCGATCGCCAGCGGGCGCGTGCTGACGGGGCCGACGGCAGGCCGGACGAGGTGCAGTTGATCGAGTTCGCCGCGCGGGCCGGATACGAGGACTTCATGGCCGACCCGCGCCGAACGGCTCTGGCGGACGAGCGCGACGCGGCGATCGCCCGCACCGAGCTCTATCCGGTCGAGCTCGTCTGACCTCATCCCCGTCAGCTGCTGACGTGCGGGAGACGGCCGGTCAGTGGCCGTCTCTGTGGGTGTGCGCCTCGGCCAGCAGCAGATAGCTGGCTGCGGTCCAGGTGTAGGCGCGGTCCCGCAGGCCCGTTCCGGTGACGGCGTCGAAGTTCTCGGCGAAGCCGTGCGTCTCGCAGAGGGTGCGGAAGCGGGCGCTGATGTCGTCGGCGAGCCGGTGATGGCCGGCGCGGCGCAGACCGTCCTCGATGAGGATGGTGGCGGGGGCCCAGATGGGGCCGCGCCAGTAGCCGTCGGCGAGGTAGTGCGGGGAGGTGGTGAGCTCGGTGGCCAGGCCGTACGGCGTGAGGTGGGCCTTGATGTGGTCGGCCAGCGTACTGCCGATCTCCGCGGGCAGATGCTCGCCCAGCACGACGGGCATCAGGTCGAGGAGACTGGCGGTGCTCCAGGTGTCCCCCGAGGCGGCGCCCCGGGTGACGAACCGGTCGCCGGTCCAGAGCTGCTCCAGGAGCGTGGCCTGCATCTCCTCGGCCGCCCCGGTCCACCGGAGTACGTCGTCATGTTCGTCCAACTCCGCTGCGAGGGCGGCGAGTTCACGCATCTGGAGGATCAGGAAGGCGGCCAGGTCGGCGGTGACGACCACCCGCTCGGGGTCGAAGGTGGTGGCGTTGTCCCAGCCGCTGTCGTTGCCGTGCTGGTAGTACGGCAGTGCGGTGCCGGGGGCGCGGCGGGCGGTGAGCCAGAAGTCGGTCCAGCGCTCCAACCGCTCGTAGACCTCGGCCAGTTCGGCCCGGCTCGGCGGCGTCGGCAGGCGGCGGCGAAGGTGGCCGAAGGCCCAGCCGTGGATGGGCGGTTTGACGAAGTTGTGGAGCACCTCGGAGTGGGTGACCGAGTCGGGCAGGGCTCCGCTGCCGTCCTGGTGGTCGAACGGCAGCTGGAACTGGTCGAGACCGAGCTCGGGACAACCCGGCGCCAGGGCGAGGGCGTTGAAGCAGTGGTCCCAGCTCCACACCTTGTCCATCCAGTGCTTGGACATCAGCACGCCGGGCCGGGTGACCAGACCGGCCGGGCGGACGGTCGCCGACCAGATGACGTATGCGGCGAGTTCGGCGGCCGGGGTGTCGGCCGATCGCCAGGGGGCCACCGCGTCGACGAAGTCGGCGAAGGCGTCTCGCGCGGACTCCACGACGTCGTCGAAGGCGGTCGAGGCCGTGTACGGCGGGCGGGCGGTGTCGAGTTCCTCGACCGCGATCTCCCAGCCGCCGTACCCCTCGCCGCCCACGGTGAGACCGCGGTCGTCGCTGCCCAGGACCTGGTCCCCGGTGGTGTCCGTGATCGTGCCGGACAGCACGGTGACGCGGTACCGGCGTCCGGTCTCGTACGACGTGAACACATACGCGTCCGCCGCGGGGTCGTGGAAGAAGTACGTGCCGCTGAACGGGGTCAGGGCCCGCGCCGCGGCGAACACCCCCATGTCCAGGCCGCTGCCCCGCAGCCGTACGGTGTCGGGCGACTCGTAGGCGAGATCGACGTGGCCCTGTTCGCCCGCCCAGGTGAGGAGTCCGGGGGTGGCCTGCCAGGTGGTCCGGGCCCGCTCGCCCTGTGTCAGGGGGGCCAGACGCAGGACGGCGTGCATGCCGTTCTGGTGCGAGACGAGGTGGAGATCGTCGGCGTACGTCTTCTCGGCCACGACGGGCGAGATGTCGAACCAGGATCCGTACGTGCTGAAAGGGATGTCGGAGAGGGAGAAGGCCGGGCCGGTTCGGGCGACGGTCATGAAGGGGCTACTCGTTTCTTCAGCAAGGGCGTTTCTTCAGCGAGGGCATGTCTTCGGCAAGGGCGTGTCTTTGGCAAGCGCGTGCGGAGGTGGCGTCAGTCCTTGACCGCACCGGCGGTCACGCCGGCGGCGACATAGCGCTGGGCGAGGACGAGGATGACCGCGGCGGGCAGGGAGGCCACGACGGCGGTGGCCATGATGGCGTTCCACTCCTGGTTGTTGTTGCCGATGTAGTGGTAGATGCCGAGCGTGATCGGCTCGTGGGCACCGCCGTTGACGAGGGTGCTGGCCAGCACGAAGTCGGACCAGGACCACAGGAACGCGAACAGCGACACCGTGACGACGGCGTTGCGGCTCATCGGCAGCACGACGGACCAGAAGGTGCGCAGCGGTCCGGCGCCGTCGGTCCGGGCGGCCTGGAGGAGTTCGCCGGGGATGCCGGACATGAAGGCGGTGAAGATGAGCACCGCGAAGGGCACGGCCAGGGTGGAGTCGGCGACGATCAGGCCGGGGACGGACTGGAGCAGGTCGAGCTGGAGGTAGATGGCGTAGAAGCCCATCGCCATGATGATGCCGGGGATCATCTGGGCGGCCAGCAGGACGAAGCTCAGCACGCCGCCCCCGCGCGGGCGCAGCTTGGCCAGGGCGTAACCGGCGGGCGCGGCCAGGGCCACGGTCAGCAGGACGGTGCCGAGTCCGACGACGAGGCTGGTGCCGAGGTAGGGCAACTGGTCGTCGAGGACGGCTCGGTAGCCGTCGAGTGTGCCGTGGAGCGGGAACAGGTCGGGCGGGCTCTTGCGCATGTCCTCGTCGCGGGTGAAGGACACGTTGACCATCCAGTAGACCGGGAAGAGCATGATTCCCGTCAGCAGCACACCGAGGGCCGTCTTCCAACCTGTCTTCATGACAGCGCCTGCTTTCTCTGCACCCGGACGTAGACCAGGCCGAAGACCAGCGCGGCGACCACGAGGAGGTTCCCGACGGCCGCGCCCGGGCCGAAGGCGGGCACCAGGTTGCCGAAGCCGAGCTGGTAGGACCAGGTGGCGAAGGTGGTGGACGAGTCCGCGGGACCGCCCTTGGTCATGATCCAGATGATGTCGAAGACCTTGAGCGTGTAGACGAGGCCCAGCAGCAGGGTGATCGCGGAGACCGGGCGCAGCAGCGGGAAGGTGATCCGCCAGAACCGCTGCCAGGCGCCCGCGCCGTCGAGGGCGGCGGCCTCGTACAGCGAGGTCGGGATGGACTGGAGGCCGCTGTAGAGCACGACCAGGTTGAAGGGGACGCCGATCCAGACGTTGGCGATGATCACCGAGGTCAGTGACCAGTCCGGCGAGGTCAGCCAGTTGACCGGGTCGATGCCGACGGCGCTCAAGAGGGCGTTCACGATGCCCGATTCGCTGTTGAGCATCCAGGACCAGGTGGAGGCCGACACGATCAGCGGCAGCAGCCACGGCACCAGGAACAGGGCGCGCAGGGTGGCCGAGAGCCGGAAGTGCTGGTTGAAGAAGACCGCGAGGGCCAGACCGAATGCGTACTGGAAGACCAGGCACACGGCGGTGAAGACCACGGTGTGCAGCAGGGCGGGGGCGAAGGTCGGGTCGTCCAGGACCGTGCGGTAGTTGGCGAGGCCGGTGAAGGGCGCGTCACCCTGGACGAAGGAGCGGACGGTGTAGTTGCGCAGGCTCAGGTCGAGGTTGCGGTAGAGCGGATAGGCGTAGAAGAGGACGAGGTAGAGCGTGACCGGGGTGAGGAACGCCCAGGCGGCCCACTGCTGGGAGGTGGGGCGGCGGCGCGGTGCGGCGGGGGCCGGGCCGCCGAGCGTGGCCCGGTGGTCCGACTTCTGGAGGGTGGCACTCATCAGATCGCCCTGACGTGGGGTCACTTGACGGCGGACTGGGCGGCGGACAGTGCGTCCTTCGGGGAGTTCGAGCCGCTGAGGGCGGACTGGACGGCCTTCCACAACTGCTCGGAGATCTTCGGGTACTTGGTGCCCAGGTCGTCACTGGTCCGCCCCCGGGCCGCCTTGACCGCGTCGACCCACGGCTTCAACTCGGCGTTCGCCGCGACCTGCTTGGCCTGGACCTCGCTGGTGGGGGCCACGTAGGACAGGGTGGTGTCGGTGTCGTAGAGGTGGTCGGTGTTGGTCAGACAGGCGACGAGCTTCTGCGTGGTGGCGTAGCGGCCGGTGTCGCTCTGGACCGGGAGGGTGACGAACTCGCCGCCGGTCGGGGCCGCCGCGTTGCCGCCCTTGGCGCCGGGTATCGGCAGGACGCCGTACGCGAATCCGGCCTTCTTGGCGTTGGCGAGCTGCCAGGTGCCGTTCTCGGCGAAGGCGTAGTCGCCGCTGGCGAACTCCTGCCAGCTGGTGGTCTGGGTGTTGTTGATGACCGAGTTGGGCGCGTACCCCTTCTTCAGCCAGTCGCTCCACAGCGCGAGCGCCGAAACGCCTTCGGCGGAGTCGAGTTGGGTCAGCTGGGCGCCCGATCCCCAGAACCAGGGCAGGAACTGGAAGCTGCCCTCCTCGGTGCCGATCGCGGAGAAGGTGATGCCCTTCTTGCCGGCCTTGTCGACCTTGGCCAGGGCCGCCGTCAGCGAGGCCCAGTCCTTGATCGAGGTGATGTCGACGCCGGCCTTCTTCAGGATGTCCTTGTTGTAGTAGAGGGCGAGGGTGTTGGCGCCGATCGGGGTGCCGTATGTCTTGCCGCCGGTCTGGCCGGCCGCCAGCAGGTTGGGGTCGACCTTGGAGGTGTCCAGCTTGTTGTCGTCGGTCGTGGTGAGCACACCCGCCTCGGCGAGGGTCGACACCACCGGGTTGTCGACGATGAGGACGTCCGCGGAGTTGTCCTGCTGGGCCGCGAGCAGCGCCTTGTTCGACAGGTCGCTGGTGTCGAAGGCGGTCCGCTTGACCTTCACACCGGCCTCGGTGCCACAGGAGTCCAACAGCTTCGACCAGGCCGAGCTCTTGTCGAACTGGGGGTAGGGGTCCCAGATCGTGTACGTCCCGCTGTCCGCCGTGTTCGATCCACCGTCCGAGCCGGAGCCACAGGCGGTGGAGGTGACGGCGACGGCCAGGGCGGTGAGGGCGGCGGCGGTCAGGCGACGGCGCCTTGAGGTGCTGTTCATCGCGGGTTCCTTCGATTCTGGGCATGCGGGTGCCGAGGCACGGGCGTTTCGGGCAGGGAGGTGCCGAGGCAGTGGGGTGCCGGGCGAAAGAGGGCACGGCGAACGGCGCCGTGGTGCGGTTGCGCTGAGAAGGGATTTCGGGAGGGGCGGGGTCAGACGGTGGCGCTCCCCGCGGGCCCGGTGCTGGCCCGCAGCGAGATCGGCGGCGTGAGCAGATGATGGCGGGGCGGCGCGTCAGGATGGTCGAGCCGCTCCACCAGCAACTCGACGGCGAGACGGCCCAGTTCGGCCGCCGGTACGTCCGCCGCGGTGAGCGGCGGGGTCACCGTCTCCGCCCAGCGGCCGGCCACGACGCCGGTGACGGAGAAGTCGCGGGGGACGTGGCGGCCCGCCTGGGCGAGCCCCCGGTAGATACCGCCGAGGGCGGCCTCGTTCAGGGTGACCAGGGCGGTGGTCTCCGGGTCGTCGCGCAGGATGCGTTCCACACAGGTCTGGCCCGAGGCCGCGTCGTCCCCGCAGCAGTACGTCCGGACCGTCAGCCCGCGCTCGGCGGCGGCCTTGGTGAAGCCGTCCAGGCCGCGGTGGGCGGACTCGTACCCGGCCCGCAGCAGCTGTTCGGGCCGGTTGACGAAGGCGACCCGGCGGTGGCCGAGGTCCGCCAGGTGGTGGACGCACGCCGCCGCGAGGGCGGTGTGGTCCAGGGCCACCCACCAGCCGCCCTCGGGGTGGGCGGTGCGGCCGATGGCGACGGAGGGGAAGTCCAGCTCGGCCAGGTGGTCGACCCGGTCGTCCGCCAGCCTGATCTCCATCAGGATCGCGCCGTCCACCCGCCGCTCCCCCAGCAGCCGCTGGAAGGAACGGTCGCTGTCGACGCCGCTGGGCGACAGCAGCACGTCGTAGTCGTAGGCCGCGGCGGCCTCCACCACGCTGCCGATGAAGTCGAGCTGCATGCCCGTGTAGTGGTTCCCGGCCGGCGGGAAGACCAGCCCGATGGTGCTGGTCCGCCCGTTGGCCAGGGCGCGGGCGCTGGCGCTGGGCCGGTAGCCCAGTTCGTCGACGACCTGCTGGATCTTGCGGCGGGTGTCCTCCGAGACCGGGCGCTTGCCGCTCAGCGCGTAGGACACGGTGCTGCGCGAGACACCGGCCCGCCGGGCGATCTCACCGATGTTCACGGGGGACTCCTTCGTCGCGTACGCCGTACCGGTTCGCTTGCGGACCGCTGTCGAACCGGTTCGCGTGAAGTGACGGTAAGAACGGCCGGAGCGGCTGTCAACACCTGCGTCGGTATCGAGATTTCCTGGTGTCGAGGGGATTGCCCGCCTGATGCCCCGGTGCTAGCTTGCCGAACCGGTTCGACAGGAAGATCCGAAGGGACGGCTGGGCCTCCTCCTTGGCGCTGTCGAACCGGTTCGCCTTGCTGTTACTCAAGGATTGAGGACGCAATCCATGGCATCCCCCGAAAGACCAGCCCTGCGCCGCGCCCCCGCCGCCGTCGCCCTGACCCTCGGCGCGGGCCTGCTGGCCGCACCCGCCGTGCCCGCGCAGGCGGCCGACACCCCGCAGCCCACCGCCCACTACACCTTCGACCAGGACGACCTGGCCTCCGGCCGGATCACCGACAGCTCCGGCAACGGCCTCACCGCGACCCTGGTCAACGGCTCCACCGCCCGGTCCGTCGACGGCACGGGCGGCGGCAAGGCCCTCTCCCTGCCCGGCGGAGCGCCCACCTCCGACGGCGCCTACGTCCGCCTCCCCCGTGACGTGGTCGGCGACTCCAGTGACCTGACCGTCTCCGCCCGCGTGAAATGGAGCGGCGAGAAGTCGTCCTGGCAGCGCCTCTTCGACCTGGGCACCGACACCACGAAGTACCTGTTCAGCACCCCCTACAACGGCAACGGACTGTTCCAGACCTCCGTGACCACCGGCGGGGGCGGCGCGGAGACCCAGGTCCGCGGCTATGCGATGCTCCCGGCGGACGAGTGGCGCACGGTCACCGTCACCCTCGACACCGCGGCCGGCCGGCTCACCACGTACCTCGACGGTGTCGCCGTCTCCTCCTCCGCGACCGGCATCAAGGCCAAGGAACTGCTGGACAGCTCGGCCACGGCCGCCGGGTACATCGGCAAGTCCTTCTGGCCCGACCCCCTCCTCAAGGGCGCGATCGACGACTTCACGGTCTGGCACGCGGCGTTGAACGCCGACCAGGTGGCCGGCCTGGTCGACGCGGTCCCGACCGTCGGCGAGCTCGCGCAGTCCTCCTTCGACGTCCGTACGACCACCGGCACCGCCCCGTCCCTCCCCGCGGCCGTGCGTTCCGCCTACTCCGACGGCTACGACCGCGACACCCCGATCGCCTGGGACGCCGTGCCGTCCGAGAAGTACGCGCGGCCCGGCACCTTCAGCGTGGCGGGCAAGGCGGCCGGACGCGCCGTCGAGGCGAAGGTCACCGTGGTCCGCGAGGGCGCCCTCACCGTCGACCTCGGCTCGGACACCGGGGCGTTCCACGGCGGTGCCTCCGGCACCCTCTACGGGGTGTACGGACCGGACGTCCCGACGAACAACCTGATCGAGGGCATGGGCCTGCGCACGGTCTCCACCAAGGCGCAGGACGGCCCCCAGCACCCGGGTGCCGATGCCCTGGAGGTGGTGAAGCCGCTGGCCGACTCCACCGACGGCGATGTGTACATCTACATGACGGACATCCACCGCGGCTTCCCCTACGAGTGGCCCGGCGACACCCCGGCCGAGAAGCTGAAGCTCTACGAGGAGAAGCTGGCCAAGCAGGTCGACCAGGTGCTCCAACTCCCCGAGGAGTACCGGGACAACATCGTCTTCGTGCCGTTCAACGAGCCCGAGGGCAATATGTTCGGTACCGGTCAGTGGAGTTACGACAAGGTCAGCTGGCTCAACGACCCCGCCGCCTTCTTCGCCGCCTGGGACTCCGCGTACAAGCTCATCAAGGGCAGGATGCCGGACGCCCGCATAGCCGGCCCCAACACCAGTGTCCTGTACGACCAGGTGAAGGGCTTCCTCACCCACACCCTGGCCGCCGACACCCTCCCCGACGTCATCACCTGGCACGAGCTGAGCCACCCGGAGGCGGTGCGCGAGAGCGTCGCCAAGTACCGGACCTGGGAGAAGGACCTGTTCAAGGGCACGGCCCGCGAAGGGACCCAACTCCCCGTCAACATCAACGAGTACGCCTTCAACTACCACACCTCGGTGCCGGGCCAGATGATCCAGTGGGTGTCCGCGATCGAGGAGTCCAAGGTCGACGCCGACATCGCCTACTGGAACATCGACGGCAACCTCTCCGACTCCGCGGTGCAGTCCAACCGCGGCAACGGCCAGTGGTGGCTGCTCAATTCGTACGCCTCGATGACCGGGCACACGGTGTCGGTGACCCCGCCGTTCCCCGGCGAGAACTACACCATGCAGGGCGTCGCCACCGTCGACGCGAAGAAGAAGCAGGCCCGGCTGCTCTTCGGCGGCTCCACCGGCAAGGGCCACATCACCTTCGACAACGTCCCGAAGAAGGTCTTCGGCTCTCAAGTACACGCCTGGGTACGGGAGATCGAGTGGAGCGGCCAGGTCGGCGACAACTCCGGCCCGAAGCTGCTCACCGAGACGAACCTCAAGGTCGGTGACGACGGCAAGGTGGTCGTCGACTTCGGCGACGGCACACTGCCGACGCTGAAGGAGTCCTCGGCGTACGAGATCGTCCTCAGTCCGGCGGGCAAAGCCAAGGCCACGCAGAGCGCACCCGTCCGCTGGCAGGGTTCGTACGAGGCGGAGGACGCGGCCCACACCGGGTCCGGCTGGTCCAAGAACGGGCCCGAGGGCTCACCGCGTGACGTGTCGAAGTTCTACACCTCCGGCGGTTACGACGTCGGCGGTCTGCGCACCGGCTCGGACGTCACGCTCGACTTCACCGTGGACGTGCCCGAGGACGGCACCTACGACCTGAGCGTCTTCGCCAACTCCCTCAACACCTACGACAAGGTGAAGGAGCAGGGTCCCACCAACGTCTTCCTGCGGGTCGACGGCAAGGCGGACGGCGAGCAGGAGGTGAACCTGCCCCTCGGCTACAAGTGGGTGGTCTGGGACCACACCGACACCCAGGTCCACCTCACCAAGGGCAAGCACACCCTGACACTCGCCGCGAAGAGCCTCGACGGCAAGCGGGTCACCAAGGGCGACGCCATCGTCGACCGCCTCACCCTGACGCTGCCGGCGGCCTCGGCGGGAACGCGGGTGTACGAGGGCGAGCTGGCCTGGCTGGGCGGTGGAGCGCAGCCCGTGTACGACCTGCCGAAGCGCGCGGCCACGGGCTCGGGCGCGGCCCGGCTCGCGAAGGGCCAGACGGCCACGTTCTGGGTCTACTCCCCCGCCGAGGGCGAGGCCACCCTCAAGGTCGACAGCCTCGGCGGCACCGGCGCCCGCCTCGCCGTCAACGGCCACGACGTCCTGCGCCTCGCCAAGGACCGGACCAGTGTCGCGGTCTCCCTCTCCGGCGGCCTCAACAAGGTGACGCTGACCGGAAGTTCGTCCCCCGTGCTGGTCGACCGCCTCTCGGTCACGCCCACCGAGGGCACCCTGCCGGTGCGGACGTACGAGGCCAAGGACGCCGTCCTCGCCGGCTCGACCACGCTGACCCCGCTGTCCCTGGCCACCGACGGAACGGCGATCACCGGGATCGGCGGCGCCCCGGGCAACGCCAACACCGCGAGGTTCACCGTCTCCGCGGACCGGGCCGGCCTCTACGCCCTCCGTGTCCGCTACTCCAACCCCGAGCAGTCGGAGGCCACCCACTACAACCCGGACCCGCTCGCCCGCCACGCGGACATCAGCGTCAACGGCGGCGATGCCCGGCGGGTCGGTTTCCCGCACAGCTTCCACCAGAACAACTTCTGGGAGCTGACCGTCCCGGTCCAGTTGAAGAAGGGCGAGAACACCGTCACCTTCCGCTCCGAGGAGCTGCCGAACTTCGACGGCACGACCTACGCCTCGGACACCTTCCCCGGCGTACTGCTCCGCTCCCGCTACGCCCCGCTGATCGACCGGATCACGGTCGCGCCGTACGCGAGGGAGGTCCGGTGAGCTGATCAGCGCGGGCGCACGGCACCGGGCGTACGGCCGTAGTGGTCGCGGTGGACCCGGGTGAAGTGCGCCTGGCCGGCGAATCCCCAGCGGTGGGCGATCTCGGCGACCGTCATATGGCGGGAGCCGGGGTCGCCCAACTGCTCGTGGGCCCGGGCCAGTCGCCGTGCGAGGAGGTACCGGGCCGGGCTGACGCCGCTCGGTGCGAACACGCGGCTCAGGTGCCGGGGGGACACCCCGACGGCCGCCGCGACTCGCTCGGCGCTCAGCCCGGGGTCGGTCAGATGCCGGTCGATGTACGAGCGGGCCATCGCCAGCAGGGCGGACCGGCCGCCCGCGCGGGGCGCCGTCAGCGTGCGGACCAGGTCCAGCACCGTCTCCTCGGTGGGCGCCGGGTCCTCGCCCGCGGCTCCGGCCGCCCAGTCGGACAGCGCCGACTCCAGGGCGGTTGCCGCGGCTCCCCGGTCGAACAGCAGGGGCGCCGACACCTCCCGGTCGGCACATCGTTCGGCGAACAGCTCGCGCGGGATGTCCATGAGGAGCTGGCGCATCCGGGTGGGGAAGCCGAACAGGTACGAGCGCCGGGTGTCGTAGAGGACGATGTCGCCCGCCCGGACGGTGAGACAGCCGCCCTCGTGGAAGAAGACCGCCTGGCCGTCGGTCAGCAGGCTGACGAACACCGCGTCCTTGGGGAGGTCCTCGCAGGTCCGCCGGGTGCGCTGGATGACATGTTCGTTGCCGCTGATCTCGGCGAGCCGCAGGCCGCCCAGCCGGTAGTTGGTCTGCGTGGCCAGCAGGCCGTCCTCGGAGTACGACGAGCAGGTCAGGCCGACCAGTTCCCGCCGGTTGTACTCCTCCCAGAAGGCGATCCGGTCGGCGCAGTCCATGGCGAGCGTGGACACCCGGGAGACGAGGGGCACGCTCACCCGGTCCTCCTGCCCCTCGCCGACCGGACTAGCGGAACAGCGAGTTCACGTATGCGGCTCCGATGCCGACCTTGTCGTAGTGCGTGCGGCACATCTCGATGTAGTCGTGGACGTCGAAGTATCCGTCCGGCTCGCCGTTCTCGTCCAGCCAGATCAGCGGCCCCTTCACGATGAAGAACGTCTTCATCGGCTCGTCGCTCTCATAGGCCACGAGCGTGTGCCCCTCGCCCGGAGCCTCGTAGACGAAGTCACCGGCGTGTGCGGTCCAGGGCCGCTCCAGATAGCGGTGAAGGGCACGTAGTACCGGTCGTCGTCGGTGGCCGCCTGGGACAGATGGACCTCGGGCAGGGCGTCGGGCTTGAAGGAGTTCGTGATCGGCTTGAGGTTCTTCCAGAACTCTCCGCCGGCGACTTCGGGCATGGTCGGCTCCCTCGGGGCGCGGGTGAATGGCCGCCAGTGAACCCGCGCGACGGGGTCAGGTCTTCTCCCTGGCGGCCATGCCCTTTGCCTGTTCGGGACCTACACCCCGGCCGTCGCGTAGAAGTGCGCGCGCACCCGCCGCAGCCATGCCTCGACCGGCGCCTCGTCGGGCTGCTCCGGCAGTGCCGGGCGGGACTCGGCGAAGGCCGACTCGTAGTGCGCGAGGAGCGGGCGCGCGGCCGTCGGGTCGGCCTTGACGCGCTCGCCGAACTCGACGTACTCCGCCGGGTTCTCGACGCGGATAGTGAGGTTTCCGGTGGTGTACAGCTCCAGGCCCTGGTGGCACAGCCGTTTGAGGTGGCGGGCGTGCTTCGCCGTGCGGGCGTCGGGCTCGCGGTTCTCCAGACGGCGGAACTGCTGGGTGGCGTACCCGAGATAGGCGTCCCGGACCCGCCTGGCGCTCAGGAACGCGGTGCGCAGGCCGATGAGTTCGTCGCCGAGCAGGGTGCGGACCTCGTACAACTCCGGCGGCAGCCAGGCGAGTTCCATCGCGGTGGGGTTGCCGCCCAGGGCGAGCCGGCACCACTTCGCGGCCTCGTGCAGGGTCCGGTCGGGGGCGGTGCTGACGTGTGACTCCTTCGGCGGGTGCAGGCCGTGCAGGGCTTCGGTGGGGGCGGCGAACATGCCGAGGCGGTCCACGTCGGAGTCCGCGTGGGCGAGGCCGTAGGCGGTGGAGCCGACGATGCCGGACAGCAGTACGTTCGGGACGGTCATGGCCGGTCACCTCTCCTCGGGGCGGGGTCGTCCGCCTCATTCTGGTGACCTGCGAGGATGCGGTCATCAGATTTATTCGGGGCAGGGATCCGAGGGAGTCGGCGCGGTGCTGGTCGGGGTGGGGAAGGCTTGGTGGCGGACGGCTGGAGCGGCCGTGCTGGTGAGCGTGTTGGCAGGCTGCTCCGGGACCGCGGAGACGGACGCCGGGTCGTCCCCGAGCCCGACTGCGAGCCCGTCCGTGAGCCCTGCCGAGGAGGTCAGGAGCGGTGGCAGGGTCGGCGCGGCCGGCTCCGCCTGTCTTCTGCCGGTCGGCTTCGACCTCGCCGCCGAGTGGAAGGCGGACGCCATCGACGGCTCGGCGGCGGACGCCGAGGCGGACGGCGGCGATGCGGCCGAGGTCGACGAGGACTTGGCGTCCCTGCTGCGCCAGGGGCCGGTCACGCTGGTGTGCGAGATCGACGCCAAGCCCGCCGGGCACCTCGGCTTCCTCCGCGTCTACACCGGCGAGTCCGGAAAGGGCGGCGACGCCCGGGCCGTACTCCAGGCGTTCGTCACGGCGCAGGACGGGGCGAAGAAGGCGCGGTACAGCACGTTCGAGGCGGGCGGCCTCCCCGGTGTCGCGGTCGAGTACCTCGCCACCAGCGAACTCCTGGACGGGACCAAGCAGGAGAGCGCCTTCGCCGTCGTCACCCCGGACGGCCCCGTCGTCGTCCACCTCGGCGGCGCGGACACCGAGGAGCACCAGGACATGCTCCCGGCGTTCGAGCTGGCGAGGAAGACGCTGCGCACCGGCTGAGCCGACGGCCCGGCGCGGTGGACTCGCCTGCCGCGCCGGGCCGTCGGTGATCGCGCGTCGGTCAGGACGCCGTACAGGATCCGACCGCGGGTGCCGCGGTGCTGCCGTTCTTCATGACGGTGAAGCCGAAGCTCGTGGAGGCTCCGGCGGCGAGGCTGCCGTTGCCGTTCGGCTTCATGGTCATGACGTTGCCGCTGCTGTCCCAGGTGGGGGTCCCGTTCCAGGTCGCGGAGATCTTCTGCGGGGAGGTCAGGGTGACGGTCGTGGTCCAGGCGCTGATCGCGGTGCTGCCCGCGGTGACGGTCACCTTGCCGTTGTAGCGGTCGCTCCACTCCTCCTGCTTGCTGTAGGAGACGCTGCAGGACGCCGTACCCCCGCCACCTCCGCCACCGCCACCGCCGGATCCGCTGCCGCCGAGTGCGGTCAGTACGGCGGTGTAGGCGGCCTTCTTGGTGTAGTTGCCGTCGAAGAGCAGCGGGGTGCCGCTGGCGCGCCAGGAGTACTTGTCGGTGATGCCCCACACGGTGATGCCGGTGCAGCGCGAGACGGCGAGGCAGGCCTTGACGACGTTGCTGTAACTGGTGGCCTGGGAGCTGCCGGAGCCCTCGATGTCCAGCTCGGTGATCTGGACGTCGACGCCGAGGTCGGCGAAGCGCTGGAGGTTGGCCTGGTAGTCGGAGGGGACCGGGGAGGCGCTGTTGAAGTGGGACTGGAAGCCCACGCAGTCGATGGGGACGCCGCGCGCCTTGAAGTCCTTGACCATGTTGTAGACGGCGGTGCTCTTCGCGTTGACACCGTCGGTGTTGTAGTCGTTGTAACAGAGCTTGGCCGCGGGGTCGGTGGCGCGGGCGGTGCGGAACGCCTCCTCGATGAAGCCGTTGCCGAGCTTGTCCTGGAAGGGCGAGCTGCGCCGGGCGCCGCTGCTGCCGTCCTGGAACGCCTCGTTGACCACGTCCCAGGAGTGGATCTTGCCCTTGTAGTGGGTCATGACCTGGGTGATGTGGTTGTTCATGGCCGTTCTGAGGTCGGACGCGGCGAGACCCGACACCCAGCCGGGCAGCTGGGAGTGCCAGACCAGGGTGTGGCCACGGACCTTCATGCCCTTGCTCTGCGCATGGCTGACGATCTGGTCGGCGGCGCTGAAGTTGAACGAGTTGCGGGTGCTCTCGACGGCGTCCCACTTCATCTCGTTCTCGGGCGTGACCGAGTTGAACTCGGTGTCGAGCGTGGAGGCGTACGCCGATTCGCCCAGATGACTCGCGGCGACCGCGGTGCCGAAATAGCGGCCCTGCTCGGCGGCCGAGGCCCCCAGCGTGGAGGCCGCGTCCGCCGTGCCCGAGAGCACGGCGACGCCGGCCATCGCCAGTACGGTCAGGAGGATGGGTGTGCGGGTGACCATCTCGCCCCTTCCATTCGAAAGTTTCGATGACTTTCCGGAATTTCGCCGAGACGGTAGGGGCCAGCTGTCACAGCGTCAACAGGGTGCGCACCCACCTCTCGCGATTGGCCGAAGACCGCCCCCTGCCGCTCAGGCATGCGATCGGGAACTCGAATGTTTCGGAAAGTTGTACCGGGACAAGGTGCAACCTTTTCGCGAACCGGGTTGTCTCATCAGATAACAGACACATGAATCCCGGGGGACATCATGCGACGCAGCAGAACGACATGGGCCACCGTCGCCCTCATGAGTGCGACGCTCGGCGTGGCCGCGGTACCCGCACAGGCCACCACCAGCTGCCCCACCGGCTGGGGCAGCCTCGACAAGAGCCGCGCGGTCGGCTCCACGGACTCGGTGACGAACGCCAGGACCGGCCACCACACCTGCTACGACCGGCTCGTCGTCGACATACCCGGCGCCGAGAAGGCCGGCCTCGGCTATTCCGTCCGGTACGTCGACCAGGTCCACCAGGACGGCTCGGGCCGGCTCGTCCCGGTCGCGGGCGGAGCGGTCCTGGAGGTGCGGGTGGCGGCACCCGCGTACGACATCGACACCGGCGCCCCCACCTATCCCGGCCGGGTGGGCCGCCCGCTGCCCGGCGTGGACCTGGACGGGTACCGCACCTTCCGGGACGCCCGCTTCGTGGGCAGCTTCGAGGGCGACACCCAGTTCGGCCTCGGCGTCCGCGCCCGGCTGCCGTTCCGGGTCCTGCGCGTCGACGACCGGGTGGTGGTGGACGTCGCCCATAGCTGGAGGTGAGTTACTGAGCGCCTGTGTAGAAGGCGATCGTCGCCGCGGTCGTGGACTCGACGGTCCCGGTGTCCGCGCCCGACGCGCGGTACGCCGCGCCCCAGGCCTCGCCGGAGCGGGTCGCGCATTCCTTGCCCTCGTCGGAGAGCTGCCAGGCCACCGCCTCCTCCTGGGTCATGGCGCCACCGGCGAGGTGCAGGGCGAGACCGAGGGACATCAGGTCCCAGCCGACGCCGGTGGCGCCCGGGCCGTACTGGCCCCAGAACGCGTCCGGTACGACGGCCACGTGCTCCAGCACGAACACGGTCCGCCCCTCGCCCTCGGCGGTCAGCCGGACCTCGACCTCGCTGAAACCCGGGTCAGGCCCGAACAGCCAGCTCACCCTGAGCCGCTCCGGCGCCACGCACTCCAGGATCTCGCCGCCTGCCTGGCCCTCCAGCTGATAGCGGCCGCCGACCTTGAACTCACCGCTGACCGGCAGGAACCAGCGGCTGATGCGCTCGGGCGAGGTCACCGCGTCCCACACGTCGGCGATGTCGGCCTCATAGGTGCGCCGCAACAGCACGGTGCGGGCGTCGCCCGCGTCGACCTCGCGCGTGCCGACCTCCCGGTGCAGCCGCTTGATCTCCTCGACGAAGTCAGTCATCTCCGCTCGTTTCCTCTCTCGGTCTGCGCTCACGCTTGCCTCGCGCGAGCTCCGTCCCCAGCGCGTCGAGGCGCTGCTCCCAGAACCCCCGGAACCGGTCCAGCCAGGCGTCCACCTCACGGAGGGGCTCGGCCTGGACGGCGTACAACCGTCGCGTTCCCTCGGCCCGCACGGACGCGAATCCGCTCTCCCGCAGCACCCGCAGATGCTGTGAGACGGCCGGTTGGGAGATCCCGAACTCGCTCCGGATCACCGCGCTGACCTCGCCCGACGTCTGCTCACCCGAGGCGAGCAGCTCCAATATCCGGCGTCTGACCGGATCTCCCAGTACGTCGAAGGCGTGCACGTTCCCGACTATGCCATGAGCCACTTATATAAGGCAACACTTAAATAAATCCCCTGGGCATGCCCCACCGGTCCGCCGATCAGGTCGTCGTGGCGAGGGCGATCGCCGTGTCGAAGGCGGGGTCGTCGTCCGCCGCCCGCACCTCATGTGCGGTCATCACCGTGAAGGCGCCCAGCAGGACGGCGCCCGTCCCCCACACCCGACGCCACCCGGCCCGTCGGCGGCGGTGGATCTCCTGGTGCGTCAGCCCCTCCGCACGGCGCCGCTCGGCATGCTCCCGCGAGCGCCTGGCAGCCCGCACCCGGGCCCGGCGCATCCGGATCTCGTGCCGCCTGCGCCGTTCGGCCGTGTCACCCCAAGGTCCGGGCATCATCGGACTCCCCCCGTCGTCCCCTGGGGAGGAGCGTTCGGGGCGGCCGGTGATTCAGGCCGGGACGCGCACGAACCGGTCCAGCGCCCGGGTCAGCTCCTCCGGCTTCTCGACCGGGAGTTCATGACCGGCGTCGAGGATGCGGACCTCGGCGTCCCGATAGGCCTTCGCCATCCGCAGCATCTGCCGTACCGGCAGCTGGATGTCGTGGTAGCCGTGGATCATCAGGGTGGGAACGCCGATCTCGCCGACCCGGTCCAGGACGTCGAAGGCGCGCATGGCGCCGTACAGGGTCATGACGACCTCGCGCGGGGTGTCCGCCGAGGCCCTGACGTAGGCGCGGATCTCGTCGCGCGGGTAGCCGGGAGCGAACGCGCGCTGGATGTTGGTGGCGACGAACAGCTTGAAGGGGACGAGCGTCGAGACGCCCAGCAGCAGTCCCCTGCCCCGGCTGTAGGTCATGCGGCCGATCGAGTTGACCAGCACCAGGCGCTCGACGCGGTCAGGGTGGGCCAGCGTGATGGTCTGCGCGATCATGCCGCCCATCGAGTGGCCGACCAGGACACAGCGCTCGATCTCCAGATGGTCCAGGAGCGCGAGGACGTCGTCCGCCAGCTCCGCGATCGTGCGCACCCCTGCGCCGCCGCTCTCACCGTGGCCTCGCAGGTCGAGGCGGATCACCCGGCGCTTCTCGGCGAAGTGCGCGAGCTGGTGGTCCCAGCGGTGCCGGTTGGCCGTCCAGCCGTGCACGAACACCAGGGGCACGCCCTCGCCGTCGCGGGGGCCCTCGTCGTCGTACGTCAGTGCTGCGCCGTCGACTTCGAGCTGCGGCATGGCGGCCTCCCTGCGGTCCCGTGGGTTACTGACCGGTACGGTAGCCGCCCGCGGGGCCGGCGTCACCGTGCGGTGGGCCACTGCGCCGACCGCCCGGGTACGCCCATGACGAGGCGCCCGGCCGGTTGATCCGTGCCGGGCGCCGCCGTGGGCCGGGGTCAGCCGCCGTTCAGTCGCGCGCGCAGCAGGCCCTTGCCGATCTCGGCACCCTTGCGGCTGTCCGCCTGGGCCTTGCGGAAGAGGTCCGCGACCTCGCTGTCCTTCTCGCGTTCGGCGTCCTGGATGTACGACTCCAGACGCAGCGCGTTGTTGAGGCACGCCTCGACGTACCAGATGAGGTTGTAGTCCTTGTCCGGCGTACCGGTCACGCCGCCGGTCTCCGTGCTGCTGGTCATGGGGCTCCCTCCAGCGGTTGTCGTTCCGGGACTGGCCGGGTACCCGCTCCGCGCGGCTCAATCAGCTTCCGCGCGGGTCTGTCAGCCGACGTCCCACAGGAAGCGGTGCGTGTGGATGCCGAAGTAGGGGAACGAGCGGACCTCGCGGACCCCCTCGACGGCCCGTACGACGTCGTTGACGAAGTCCAGCAGGTCGCGCGGTCCGGGGGCGACGACCTCGACGAACAGGTCGAAGCCGCCGGAGGTGAGCACCGAGTAGATCACCTCGGTGCGCCCGGCGAGTTCGTCGGCGACGGCACGGGGGTCGCCGTCCACGCCGATGCCGAGCAGGGCCATGGCCTGGCCGCCCATCGCCATCGGGTCGGTGACCCCGACGACCTGAACGGCCTTGGCGTCCAGGAGGCGTTGCAGGCGCTGCCGGGCGGCGGAGGCCGAGAGGCCGACCTTGGGGCCGAGGTCGGCGTAGGCGATACGGCCGTCGGTCTGCAGTTCGCGCAGGATGGCTCGGTCGATCTCGTCCATGCTCAGCCCGCCAGTTCGGTGAGCGCGGCGGCGAAGACCTCGGTGTGGGTGTCGACGTCGCGTTCGGTGGTGTCGGGGCACATGAGCGCCATGTTGTGGAACGGGGTCAGCAGGATGCCCCGGTTGGCGAGGTAGAGGTGGAGGAGGTCTTCCAGCTCCTCGTCGCCGGCCGCCGCGGACTCGGTGCCGGTGCGGGGCGCCGGTGAGGCGAAGCGGTACTCGGTACGGGCGCCGAGCCTGCTCACCGACCAGGGCAGCGCGTGGGCGTCGATGCCCGCGCGGACGCCCGCCTCGAAGCGTTCGGACAGCTTCGCCATGTGGGCGAACGCGTCGTCGGTGAGGACGTGTTCGAGGGTGGCGCGCATCGCGGCGACCGAGAGCGCGTTTCCGGCCAGGGTGCCGCCGACGCCGCCCATGTCGACGAGGTCGAGGTCGGCGCGTCCGAGCAGCCGGTCGGCGAGTTCGGCGGACAGTCCGTACGCCCCGGCGGGGATGCCGCCGCCGATCGCCTTGCCGACGGTGAGGAGGTCAGGCTCCAGGTCCCAGGCGGCCGTACAGCCGCCGGGTCCGGCGGAGAGGGTGTGCGTCTCGTCGTTGATGAGCAGGGTGCCATGCTGTCGCGTCAACTCCCTGACGCCCGCGAGGTATCCGGGCTCCGGCAGCACGATGCCGATGTTGGTGAGGGCGGGTTCCATGAGGACGGCGGCCACGTCGCCGTGGGCCAGTTCGCGCTCCAGCTGCACCAGGTCGTTGAACTCGGCGACCCGGCTGGTGAGGGTGACGTCGCAGGGGGCGCCCACGTTGCCGGGGCGGGCGATGCCCGCGCCGTTGGGGCCGACGACGATGAGGGACTCGTCGACGCTGCCGTGGTAGCTGTAGCTGTTCACGAGGATCTTCGGGCGGCCGGTGACGGCCCGGGCCAGTCGGATCGCCCACCGGTTGGCGTCGGTCGCGGTCAGCGAGAAGCTCCAGCGGGCCAGCCCGAAGCGGCGGGTCAGCTCCGCGCCGACCCACTCGGCGTCCTCGGTGGGCAGCATCGCGGTCGCCCCGCCGAGCCCGGCGAACCGCCGCTGGACCGCCTCGGCGACCGGCGCGGGCGAGTGTCCGGCCATGGCGCCGGTGTCACCGAGGCAGAAGTCGACGTACTCGTGGCCGTCGATGTCGGTGACCCGGGCACCGCGGGCGCTGTCCAGGTAGCGGGGGAAGGGCCCGGCCGTCTTGTTCATCCAGGTCATCGGGACCCGCCCGAAGAGATGGTCGGCCCGCGCGTAGGCGTCCCTGGAGCGCGGACAACGCCGCCCGGCCTCCGCCTTCTCGCGGGCCAGCAGGTGGGGAAGGCGAGTGCGGTCCATGGATACCCCGAGCCGTGAGTGCCGACTGATCGACGGCAGCGTAAGGCGGAAATCGCACAGATCTCTAGATCTGAGAAGCGATTCGATTGTCGCCGCGATCGATTCGAGCGTCGTCGAGCCAGCAGGAGAACACGCGGCGATGCGGGTCCGGGTGCTGTGCACTCTTCGGTGTGCCGACCGCCTCGGCGCCCGACACGGGGCGGCTGACCGCGGGCATCATCGACCCCTGCGGGGCGCTCGGGAGAGCTCGGCTGGGAGACGAGCGTCGACGAGGAGCCGCGCCGCTGCCCCTCCCTCGCCCGGCAGCCGCCGCGGCGGGCGCCGTCCCTCATCCCGTTCGGCCGGCAGGCGCGGGTTGGGTCGGAACGGAAACAGGGGCCCGACCGGTCCCCCGTTCCGGTCGTGCCCCTGCGGCCCGACGAACTTACGTGAATGGCACCGCGGTTGTGAATCGCGTTCATGCCAGATGCGGCGTCACGGGCACTCACCTGTGCACAGGTGCGTCCGAATAGCGCGCTTTCGCACGCCGAGCGGCTACCCGGCGAGCCGCGGTTGCCGGACGTCCCCGGTGGCCAGATGGGCGAGGACGACCTCGTACAGGTCGCTGCCGCCGGCGAGGAGCTGGCGTTCCAGGACGGGTTCCGCGCTGCGGACGTGCTCACGCACGGTCTGTGCGTGTACGCCCAGCGCCTGTGCGGTGCGTTCGGAGTTGCCGCCGGCGGCGATCCAGGTGCGCAGGGTGCGGCGCAGGTCGCGGGCGTCCGGGGCGAGGCGCCCGACGAGGTCGTGCCCCCAGGTGCGCAGCGCGGGCCCGGACAGGACGTCGCCGAGCCCGGCGGGCGTCTCCTGCTCGGCCTCGGGAGCGGCGGGCACCGACTCCATCCCCACCTGCGTGTTCAGCGCCAGATGGACGACGGCCCGGGCGGTGAGGTCGGTGAAGGACACGCCGAGCAGCCCTTCGACGCGCTCCATCCGGGCGCGCACGGTGTTGCGGCTGACGCCGAGGACCTTGGCCGCGTTCACCGCGGTGAACTCCAGGCCGAGGCGGGTGGTGGCGAGGAGCTCGGCCCGGGTGTGGTGGGCCAACGCGTCGAGGGGGCGCAGCAGTTGGGCCGTCCAGCTGTGCAGGAGCACGGGGTCCATCAGGCGTTCGGGGTGGGTGCGTTCGGCGTAGACCGCCGCGTTGTCGGGCCGGAAGTGGGCGACCGCGAGGGCGCTGACGGCCTGTCCGTAGGCGGTGGCGGTGCGGGCGAGGCTCTGCCGGGCGCTGCCGCCGAGGAAGGTGCCGGGACGCCGTTCGACCACCGCCCGCAGCTCATGGGCGGCGGTGTCGCCGGGGATGACGACGATGACGTGCTGCTCCATGGCCGGACAGCGCACGACGAGGGCCTGTTCGGCGATGGCGTTCAGGCACTCCTCGAGCAGCCGGTCCCGGTCGGCGGCGGCGCTCTCGACGACGTAGACGCACGCCGAGTCCGTGTCCAGCAGCCCCGGCCACAGGCCCGCGGCGACCCGGCGGGCCGAGACGATGTCCTCGACCATCAGCAACTGGAGGATCGCCAGCCGCAGATCGGAGGTGGCCCGTTGCAGACGGCGTCCCGCGACCGTCGACTCACGGGCCCTGAGCAGGAGTTCGACGACCTGCGCGGTGTGCGTCACCATGTCGGAGGCGCGCCGGTCGAACGGGGTGTCGCGGGAGACCGCCAGGACGCCCGCCGCGGCCGAGTGCGGCTGTGCCACCCGGATCAGGCGCTGGTGCCGCCCCTCGCCCTCCCAGGCGGCGGAGGCGATCCGGCCCGTGACGAGGTCCGCGACCAGGTTCTCGTCCAGCGGAATGCGGGTGCCCGCGACGAGAGTTCCCGTGTCGTCCTGGAGCACGGCCGTTCCCCGGACGCCGTCCGCGAGCCAGGCCACGACACGGCGGACGTCCCGCCCCGTCGGCCGCAGATGCTCAAGCAGTTCCTGCGCCCACGCCCCCTCGGCGCCCGTCGTCCGCGCGCCGTCCTCGCTGCCCGCCACGTCGCCCTTCTCCTCGTCCCTCGCGTCGACCTCGCCCTGCCGGTGCAGGTGCCGGGACGTTACCTCACCCCGTGGGTTCATGGGCCGTACGGTGAACCGGTGGCCGCGGCCCTCCCCTCCCCCGTCCTGCGCGGCCGACACCCTCGTACGGCATAAGCTCGACGGATGGCGAAGTACTACGACGTGCACCCCGACAACCCCCAGCCGCGCACCGTCTCCCAGGTCGCGGACAGCATCAGGTCCGGGGCACTCATCGCATATCCGACGGACTCCTGCTACGCGCTCGGCTGCAAGCTGGGCAGCCGGGAAGGCATCGAGCGGATCCGCGCGATCCGCCGGCTGGACGACCGGCACCACTTCACCCTGGTATGCCAGGACTTCGCGCAGCTGGGCCAGTTCGTCCGGGTCGACAACGACGTCTTCCGTGCGGTGAAGGCCTCGACGCCGGGCAGTTACACGTTCATCCTGCCGGCGACCAGGGAGGTGCCGCGCATGTTGCAGCACCCCAAGAAGAAGACGGTCGGCGTCCGTATCCCCGACCATGTCGTCACCCAGGCCCTACTGGCCGAGCTCGGCGAGCCGCTGCTCTCCAGCACCCTGCTCCTGCCCGACGAGGACGAGCCGATGACCCAGGGCTGGGAGATCAAGGACCGTCTCGACCACGTCCTGGACGCGGTGCTCGACTCCGGCGAGTGCGGCACCGAGCCGACGACGGTCATCGACTTCTCCGGCGGCGAGGCGGAGATCGTACGGCGGGGAGCGGGCGACACCTCACGGTTCGAGTGAGCGGAGCCCGGGCCCAGGGGGCCCTCGCACCCCAGTTACGTGGTGCGTGAAACGATATTCCCGGCCCGACCCCGCCGGGCCGGCGAGCTGCTCGCCGTCATATGCACAGAGAGGCACCCCCATGACCTCGGTACAGGGAACCCCCGTCGACATCGCCACCGCGGACGGCGTCGCCGACGCCTATCTGGCCCGTCCCGACGACGGGCTCCCCCACCCCGGTGTCCTGCTCTACCAGGACGCCTTCGGGCTGCGCCCGCATCTGCGGTCCATGGCCGACCGGCTCGCCGGGGAGGGGTACACGGTCCTGGTGCCCAACGTCTTCTACCGGCACGGCCGTTCGCCGGTCTTCGACCTGCCGGAGTTCATCGACACCGACGCGCGGCCCGACCTGTGGAGCGCGATCGGCCCGGTCATGCAGTCGCTCACCCCCGAACTCGCGATGCGTGACGCCGGCGCCTATCTGGCGTTTCTGGCAGAGAGCCCGTATGTGACCGAGGGTCCGGTGGCGCTGACCGGTTACTGCATGGGCGCCCGGCTCGCCGTGCTGACGGCGGGCACCTACCCGGACCGGGTGGCGGCCGCGGCCGGTTTCCACGGTGGCCGTCTCGCCACCGATGCCCCGGACAGTCCGCACCGGGTGGCCGCACACATCACCGCCGAGCTGTACTTCGGACACGCCGACGAGGACCCCTCGATGCCGCCGGAGCAGATCCGGCTGCTGGCGGACACGCTGACCGAGGCGGGCGTACGGCACCACGGCGAGGTCTACCCGGGCGCGCACCACGGGTACACGCAGGCCGACACGGCGGCGTACCACCACGAGGCCACGGAGCGGCACTGGGCGGCACTCCTTGACCTGCTGAAGCGGACGTTCTGACGTTCTGAACGAAGACCCCGAGGCGGCACCCATGACCCGTGGGCGCCGCCTCGCGAGTGCATTCGGTCGACTTCATTGACATGCCCGCGTCGCAGCGCGAGTCTGAGAGCGCTCTCAAAACAGGTACGGACCAATCCCCGTACCTCTCCCATCCCCCCACGGAGGTGGAGCGTGCTCGGACTCGAACGACTCGGACGGCTCGGACGGCTGAGGCACCGACTGCTGACCGCAGCAGGCGCGGCCACCCTGCTCGGCTCCCTGCTCACCCTCGGCACACCGTCGACCGCGACCGCGGCGGTGCCCGCCACGATCCCCCTCAAGGTGACGAACAACTCGGGCCGCGGCGACGCGGTGTACATCTACAACCTCGGCACCAACCTGGCGACGGGCCAGCAGGGTTGGGCCGACGCGGCCGGTACGTTCCACGCCTGGCCGGCGGGCGGCAACCCGCCGACCCCCGCGCCGGACGCGTCGATCACCGGCCCCGCGGCAGGCCAGTCGAAGACGATCCGCATGCCCAAGTTCTCCGGCCGCGTCTACTTCTCGTACGGCAGGAAGCTCGACTTCCGGCTCACCACCGGCGGCCTGGTGCAGCCGGCGGTGCAGAACCCGAGCGATCCGAACCGCGACATCCTCTTCAACTGGTCGGAGTACACCCTCAACGACTCGGGTCTGTGGCTCAACAGCACCCAGGTGGACATGTTCTCCGCTCCCTACGCGGTCGGCGTCCAGCGCGCCGACGGCAGCACGGTCAGCACGGGACGCCTCAAGTCCGGTGGCTACAACGCCGTTTTCAACGCCCTGCGCGCACAGTCGGGCGGCTGGGGCGGCCTGGTCCAGACGCGCGCCGACGGCACGGTCCTGCGTGCGCTGTCCCCCGCGTACGGCCTGGAGACCGGAGCCCTGCCCGCCACCGTCCTCAACGACTACATCAACCGCGTCTGGCAGAAGTACGCCACCTCGACGCTCACCGTGACCCCGTTCGCCGACCAGCCGAACACGAAGTACTACGGCCGGGTCTCCGGCGGCGTCATGAACTTCACCAACTCCTCCGGCGCGGTGGTGACGACGTTCCAGAAGCCGGACGCGAGCAGTGTCTTCGGCTGCCACAAACTCCTCGACGCCCCCAACGACGCCGTACGCGGCCCGATCTCCCGCACCCTGTGCGCAGGCTTCAACCGCTCGACCCTGCTCACCAACCCCAACCAGCCGGACACCTCCGCGGCGGCCTTCTACCAGGACCCGGTGACCAACCACTACGCCCGCGTCATCCACGACCGCATGGCCGACGGCAAGGCCTACGCCTTCGCCTTCGACGACGTGGGCCAGCACGAGTCCCTGGTCCACGACGGCAACCCGCTCCAGGCGTATCTGACCTTGGATCCGTTGAGCTGAGCAAGGTCGTTCTGACAGGCGCACAGTGGAGCCATGAACGCACACGACGAGAACATTCTGGCCCGGGGTCGCGTGGCGACGAGGCTGCCCGCGCAGGATCTTGAGCGGGCGCGGCGTTTCTACTCCGAGGTGCTCGGGCTCGAGCCGGTCGACGAGCGGCCCGGTGGGTTGTTGTACCGGTGTGGTGGCACGGAGTTCGCCCTGTTCAGGTCGGCGGGGGCCGCCTCCGGCACCTTTACGCAGATGGGGTGGGAGGTCGACGACCTCGACGGTGTCGTGGCGCGGCTGCGGCAGCGCGGGGTGACGTTCGAGGAGGTCGACGTGCCGGGGCTCCGGACGAAGGACGGGATCGCCGACATCGACGGGAACTACCCGAGCAAGGGGGCCCGTGGGGAACGCGCCGCCTGGTTCCGGGACAGCGAGGGCAATCTGCTGGGTGTCGGGCAGCCGGTGGTCTGAGAGCGGCACTCCGCCGGAGGCGGCCCCGTGTCACTCTCAGCGCCGCAGGAACTCGCGGGCGCCGCGCAGCCTCGTCCGCAGGGTGCGCTGCGTCCGCTCGCTGTCCAGGCGGACGTCCAGCGCACCCGGGGTGTTCATCAGGTCGGCGTGTCGTCCGGTGGGCAGTCTCGTCGCGTCCAGTCCGTCGCGGGCGGCGATCAGGACGCCGAGCTCGTGGCGGCTGACCGCGTCGGGTCCGCCCAGGTGCACCACGCCCGTGCGGTCGGTGGCGGCCAGCTCCAGGAGTGCGGCGGCGAGGTCGGCGACATGGACGGGGCACCGGATGACATCGGTGAACAGCACGCCCTCGCGCCGCCCCTCGGCCAGCTCATGGACGAACTCCTCGTGGTCCGAGTCGCCGTCGCCGACGATCAGTGAGGTGCGGGCGATGACGGCGTCGGGGGCGAGCAGCGGGATCGCCGTCTCGGCGGCGGCCTTCGCGGCGCCGTACGGCGTGACCGGATCCGGCGTGGCGGACTCGTCGTAGGGGACGGCGGAGCCGGAGAAGACGGCGTCGCTCGACACATGCACCAGCCGGCACGCACGCGCGCCCGCCGTCCGCGCCAACCGGGCCGCCCCGTCGGCCGTCGTGGCCCAGTCGCCCTTGCGGTAAGCCGCGTTGACGACTACATCGGGCCCGGTCTCATCGAGCGTCGCGTCGATCTCGTCCGCCCGCCGCAGGTCCAGCGGCAGCCAGCGCACCCCGGTCAGGTCACCCGCGTGGGTCGCGAAGGTCGCCGTCACGGTGTGCCCGGCGGCCTTTGCCTGTTCGGCGACCTCCCGGCCGAGAAAGCCGCTGCCGCCGACGATCAGGATCTTCATGATCGGCCACGCTAGGGCCCGGCCGTGCCGGTGCGGAAGGATGCCGTCATGCCCAGCCACGTCTACCGCGTCACCAAGTACGACCCCGCCGACCGCGACGAGCGCGGCCATTACCACGGCCCCGAGGACGTCGTCAGCGACCACGGCGCGGTCGAGGCGGCCTATCTCAAGGCGGTGGCCGCCTTCGCCGCGGACACCGGCGTCGATCATCTGGTCGTACGGGAGCCGGAGGTTTCCTCGCTCGTCCATTTCGGTGCGGAGCCCGCAGGGGAGGACTTCGGTCTGGACGCGCTCTTCCCGTCGGGTCGCGGCGGCTTCCATGACGGGGCGCGGGTGCCGCTGGACGTCGGGCTGGGGCTGGTGCGGGTGATGCTGCGGGACGGCGGCGCGTGGTGCCGGCTGGAGGTGGAGGACACGTTCGCGGTCCACGTGGGGTGGGATCAGTACGTCTACGTCGGCTCCGACCGGGCCTGTGAGCAGGCGCTGGCCCGCACGCGTGCGCTCGGGCTGTTCCCGGAACGCCTGGCCGCCTCCCCGTACGCCTTCGGGGCCGGTGATGGACAGGAGGAGCGGGGCGTCCAGCGCCCCGCGGACGACGCCTTCTGGGCGGACGTGCGTCAGGCAGTCGCCGCCGGGCGTGCGGGGATCCTGGAAGAGATGTACCTGGAGGGCGCTTCGCGGTGGCATCACCTCACCGGTGACTCCGTCGACCCGGTCCGCGCGGGACTGGCTCCCCGGGCCCGGCTGGCGGTCTGGCCACCGCTGTCGACCGACGTCGAGGCCGTCCTGAGCGCCCTCCCCGCCGACGGCCTGGTCGAAGGGGTGTGGCAGTGCGAGGACGGACTCGTGCACAGCGCCGTCGCCCACGAGGAGGTGTTCCCGGAGCTGGCCGCCCGGATGTCCGGTGCCCGCGCCGCCGCGCTCCTTTCCGTGTACGCGGACGAACGCGTGCCGGTGTGCACGGCGGTCATGCCGGACCAGGACGGGGTCCTCCGGGCTCGCTGGCGCATCTGACCGTGCGCGAACCGGGGTCGCGAAGTCGTTCATGGCTCAAATGCATCGCCCCGTGACCGAAGTGAACACGTGGTACTCCAGAGTTCGCTGGTTACTGCCGGTAAATCCTTGCTTTACGCGGCCCTTACGGCGTAGACCTTGCCCCAGCACTAGCGGTGGCTCTGGGGGGAGTTGGCGTATGGAAGGCACCGTCGACGGATTTCGCTACGGCGTGGTGACGCCGATCGCGGCGTATGTGATGGCGTGTCTGGGTGGGGCCCTGGGGCTGCGCTGCATCGTACGGTCGCTGCTCAACGCCGAGTCGTGGAAGGCCGGTTGGCTCGCGCTCGGTGCCGCGTCGATCGGGTGCGGCATCTGGACGATGCACTTCATCGCGATGATCGGCTTCCAGGTCGAGGAGACCCGGATCCGCTACGACGCGGGGCTGACCCTGCTCAGCCTGGCGGTGTCGATCGTCGTGGTCGGCATCGGCGTGTTCATCGTCGGCTACCGCGGCGCCGGCACGGCGAACCTCTCCCTGGCCGGGATCGTCACCGGGATCGGCGTCGCGGCCATGCACTACCTGGGCATGTACGCCATGCGCCTCAACGGGGCGATCAGCTATGACGCGTTGGCCGTCGGCCTGTCGGTCGTGATCGCGATCGTCGCCGCCACGGCGGCCCTCTGGGCGGCCGTCACCATCCGGGGCTTTATGACCAGCCTCGGCGCCAGTCTCGTCATGGGCGTGGCCGTCTCCGGCATGCACTACACCGCGATGACCGCCGTCAGCGTCCATGTGCACGGCACGACCGGTGGCTCCTGGGCCGGTGACTCGGCGTCCTCGCTGCTGTTGCCGATGCTCATGGGGCCGGTCATCTTCCTCGTCCTGGCCGGAGTTGTCGTGATGTTCGACCCGCTGCTGGTGCTGGGCGACAGCGAGGGGAGCCGCCCCGCCGCACGCCGGGAGCCGACCGCGGACCGGAAGCCGACCACCTGGTCCGCCCAAGAGGCGCCCGCGCCGACGCACAGCTCTCTCTTCGAGACCCCCGCGAGCCCCGCACGGGCGCGCCAGCACCCCTACGACACCCCGCAGCGCGCCGGCGAGTGGTGACGACGCCTCCAACGCCCGTCGGCACCCGGCTCGTTCACGGGCATTGAGCGAACCCGCCGACCGGCGTCCTCTAGATCGTTGTTACGGTGCACCGGTGTCTGACTCCTCACGCGATACCGCCGAGGGCGCCGGCTGGGGTGCCGCCGAGCGCGGCGACTTCGAGCGCCTGATGCCGTCCGAGGTCAAGAAGATCTCGTGGCTCGACCCGAGGATGCTGTGGGCGGCCCGCAACGGCGTCCTGGCCTCCTGGTTCGGCGACCCGACGGGCCGCACCCGGAGCCGCTGGGTCGCCCAGCGGGCCGAGGCGGGCGCACCGACGGACAAGGTGATCCGACGGGACGACCCGGACCGCTTCTCCTTCATGGTCATCGGCGACACCGGCGAGGGGGACGCATCCCAGTACGCCGTCGTGCCAGGGTTTCTGAAGGTCAGTCAGGACACCCGTTTCACCGTCCTCGCCAGTGACGTCATCTACCCGGTCGGCAGCGCCGACGACTACGGCACCAAGTTCTTCCGCCCGTACCAGGACTATCGCGCGCCGATCTACGCGATACCCGGCAACCACGACTGGTACGAGGACCTCGGCGGGTTCATGCGCGTCTTCTGCGACGACGCCCCACCGCTCACCCCCGAACCCGCCCCACGCCCGCTCAGCGGCGCCTGGCTGCGCTCCCTGCTCTGGCACCGCCCGCGCCGCGACGACGGTCAACATCTCGATGACGTACGGCAGTTGCGGGCCGACCGGGCCCAACAGGCCGTCCAGCCCGGCCCCTACTGGGCGATCGACGCCGGACCGGTACGGATCATAGGCATCGACACCGGACTCCTCGGCACCCTGGACGCCGAGCAGGGCGCCTGGCTGCGCGAGGTCTCCCAGGGGCCGCGCCCGAAGATCCTGGTCACCGGCTCGCCCCTGTACGTGGACGGCGAGCACCACCCCTGCCCCATCGACGGCGGCGGCACCGTCGACGACATCGTCCGCGACCCCGCGCACCACTACGTCGCGGCGATAGGCGGCGACATCCACAACTACCAGCGCTATCCCGTCGACGTGGACGGCCGCACCATCCAGTACGTGGTCTCGGGCGGCGGCGGTGCCTTCATGCACGCCACCCACACCATCCCGCGGGTCGACATCGCCAACGTCACCGAGGACACCTTCCGCTGCTACCCCCTGCGCGGCGACTCCCTCGCCTTCTACAGCCGCCTCTACGGCCGCCGGCTGCGGCTGCGCCGCTTCTTCACGCTCACCGAGGCGGAGGCGACGGCCGTCGTGGCCGAACGGCTACAGATCCGGCCCGGCCGCTCGCACGACCCCGACGCCCGCGTCACCCGGCGCACCCGCCTGGTCGCCGGGCTGCTCGGCACCGGAAGCCGCCCCGACCGCGCCAAGCGGTTCCGGCTGCCCGTGCGCAAGATCTACACGCAGCTCTTCTCGCCCAGCTCGGCCACCTACAGCCCGCCGTTCTTCAAGTGCTTCCTGCGCCTGGACGTCACCCCGGACTCCGTCCGGCTGCGCTGCCACGCCGCGACCGGCAACCGCGCCCAGGAGGTCGACCCGCCGATCGAGGACGAGGTCACCATTGCCCTGACCTGAGGGGAACATCGGGGGACGCGCCCGGGTTGGCACTGCCGTACGACGTTGATCCATGACCCGTGGAGGGGCCCGTGCCACCCACCTCTCGTCCGCTGCGCAAGCTGGGCTTCCTCACCATCGGACTGTTCGACGAGGCGGACCCGCGCCGCGGTCACGAGTCCACGCTGGAGATCATCGAGCTGGGCGAGCGGCTCGGGTTCGACAGCGCCTGGCTTCGCCACCGGCACCTCCAGTACGGCATCTCGTCCCCGGTCGCCGTCATGGCCGCCGCCTCGCAGCGCACCCGGCGCATCGAGCTGGGCACCGCGGTCATCCCCCTCGGCTGGGAGAACCCGCTGCGGCTGGCGGAGGACCTGGCGACCGTCGACCTGCTGTCCGGGGGCCGGATCAACCCGGGCGTGAGCGTGGGCCCGCCGATGCACTTCGACCAGGTCAAGGAGGCCCTCTACCCGGACACGGCGGACACCGAGGACTTCTCCTACGAGCGGGTGCGGCGACTGCTGGACTTCGTACGCGGCAAGTCGGCGACCGACTTCAGCGGGGTCGAGGGCTTCGAAGTGTTCTCCGATCGCGTCCAGCCGCAGTCCCCCGGGCTCGGCAACCGCCTCTGGTACGGCGGCGGCAGCCTCGGCTCCGCGCGGTGGGCCGGCGAACACGGCATGAACTTCCTCACCAGCAGCGTCGTCAAGGCCGAACACCCCGAGGAGACAACGGACTTCGCGGAGATCCAGCTGTCCCACATCCGCGCCTTCCGCGCCGCCCACCCCGACGGCGAGGCCGCCCGGGTCTCCCAGGGGCTCGTCGTCATCCCGACCGACTCCGCCTCGCCCGAACAGCGCGCGAAGTACGAGGAGTACGCCGCCAAGCGCACCCCCCGCACCACGACCCCGCAAGGCCCCGCCCGTCTGATGTTCGCGCCGGACATCGTCGGCACCTCCGACGAGATCGCCGAACGGCTGCACGCGCACGCCGCGTTCCGCGAGGTGGACGAGGTCGCGTTCGCGCTGCCGTTCACCTTCGGGCACGAGGACTACGTCCAGATCCTCACGGACATGGCGACCAAGCTCGGCCCGGCGCTGGGATGGCGGCCCGCCGGCTGAGGTCACCAGCGGCCGGGGGCGGTCCCCACGACCGGCTGCGACGGCTTGCCGTCGACGCCCACGGGGACGTCGCCCGTCAGCATCACCCGGTGCATGGTGCGGGGGAAGTCCAGGTGGGCGTTGTCGCTGGGGGCGAGGTGGATGGTGGCCCGGTTGTCCCAGAAGGCCACGCTGCCCGGCTCCCAGCGGAAACGGACCGTGTACTCGGGCCGCACCGCCTGCTCCAGCAGCATGTCGAGGATCGCCCGGCTCTCGGGACGGGAGAGGCCGACGATCTGCTCCAGGTAGTAGCCGTTCACGAACAGCACCCGCTCCCCCGTCTCCGGGTGCACGCGGACCAACGGGTGCTCGGAGGCCACCTGGTGATCCAACAGGTGCCTCAGATAACGGTCGTCACCGGGCCGCGGCTGATAGCCGACACCGAGCCGGTGCTCGGCGCGCAGGCCGTCCACGAACTCCCTTACCGGGGCGGAGAGTCCGGCGTAGGCGGCGGCCAGGTTGGACCAGGTGGTGTCGCCACCGTAGGGCGGGACGGTCTCGGCGCGCAGGATGGTCGCGGCGGGCGGATCGACGCGGGCGCCGTGGTCGCAGTGCCAGCCGCGCAGCAGGGTATGGCGGCGGCGCTGGAGCCACTCGTCGTGCTCCATGCCGAACTTCCCGCCCAGTTCCAGCCGGTCGGCGGTCGTCTCGACCTCGGGGACGTCGGGAGGCGAGGCACTCCCCCGCTTCCGCAGCACCACCGGCTCACCGAACCGGCGCGCGAACGCCACATGCCCGGCGTGATCGAGCTTCTGGTCCCGGAAGAACACCACCTTCCACCGCAGTACGGCCGCACGGATCGCGGCGACCACGCTGTCCTCGATCTCTCCGGCCAGGTCGACGCCCGTGATCTCCGCCCCGATGTGTCCGGCGACCGGTTTCACCTCGATCCCGGACGCCCCTTCCGCTGCCGTCGCGTCCCTGTCCGCATTCGTCTTCATGACGAAGATCGTGTCAGCGATCACGGGCTCTGGCGACCGTGCCCGGCCAGGATCTCCTCCACCAGGTCGGGCACGGTCCGCCCGGTCGTGTCGACGCGGCACAGTCCGGCGCCGTCCACGGACTCCCGCACGAGTTGCTGAAAGCGCCGCGCGCGGGCCACGAACCGGTCCACCAGGAACCGCTCCTCGGCGCTCGCCTCCCCGTACCGTGCCGACGCGTGCATCCGGTCGGCCAGCACGCCCTCGTCCGCGGTGAACCAGACGGCCTCGACCCGCGGAACGTCGAGCGCGGCCACACGGCTGGGCCAGAGCGCGGAACCCTCCAGCACCAGACCCGGCCCGGTGCCTTCGGCGTGCTCGGTGATCAGCTCCTCGATCCGCGGCCACAGCCGTGCGTAGTGGTCGAGCACCGAGTCGATCAACTCGTCGACGCCGAGGGTGCCGTAGTGCTCGGCGACATGCGGTGGCACCTCCCGCTCCGGCGTCCGCCAGGGGCGTCCCGGGTGCCGGGCCAGCAGATCCGTCGGGCGGTAGCTGAACCCGAGCCGCTCGGCGGCGGCCCGGGCCACGGTCGACTTGCCGGTGTGGGAGGTGCCCCCGATGAGCAGTACGCGCATCCGACCGACCCTAGATGACCTCAGACGCTGAACTCCCGTATCACCGTGTTCCGGAAGACGGCCGTCCCGTCGATCGAGAACAGCGCGAGCCCGGTGTCGACCAGATACGGGAACGCCTCCGACGAGTGCACGTACCGCCCGTCGTCCACGAACATCTCGACGGACGTCCGGTCGACCAGGATGCGCAGCTTCACCGTGCGGGCGGACGGGTCGAAGGGGCTGTGGCTCTCCTGCCACCTGCCGGAGGTGTCGGGGTTCACGGTGTTACGGCGGTTGAGGAACGCGTAGTCGCCGTAGACGCCGGCGTCGATGTGCCGGCCCCCGTCGGCCGAGCGGCGCAGCTGGAGGCCGGCGCCGGTCAGCGACTGCCAGGTCACCTCGGTCGTCACCTCGTAGGAGAGGCCCGTGTAGTCGAGGACGCGCGTGCCCGTCACCGTCAGGTCGCCGAGTTCGATCGTGCGCGAGACGTGGTCGTCGAGGGCGGTGATCGGGCGCGAGGCCAGGTAGTAGGCGCCGGAGGCGGCCCGCTTCAGGGTGATCTCGCGGACGATCGAGTCCGTGCCGTTGAAGCCGTCGCAGTCGATGGTGGGGGTCGTGTTGGCGTAGTCCCAGTTGTTCAGCCAGCCGATCGCGTAGCGGGCGCGCTCGTCGAGGGTGCCGTTCGCGGCCCGCTTCTCGAAGGTGACGGCCCCGTACCAGTCCCAGCCGTGGTCCAGCCACTGCGGGTCGCTCGCGTCGGGGGTGAAGGTGGTGCCGTCGAAGGAACCGGTCCAGTAGGCGTACGTGTTGGGCAGCCCGGACCCCTTGCCGTTGGCGCTCACGCCCAGCACCCACTTCACGGTGCCGTCGGACGCGGTGATGCGGAACAGGTCGGGGCACTCCAGGACGCCGATGCCGTCCTTGACGAACCCGCCCACGTACGTCCAGGACTTGAGGTCCGCCGAGTGGTAGAAGCCGACCTTGGTGTTCTCGGCGAGGGCCATCACCCAGCGGCCGTGGTCCTCGTCGCGGATGACCTTGGGGTCGCGGAAGTCGCGGACTCCGGGGTTGGGGAGCACCGGGTCGGTGCCGTGCGGGCGGAAGGTGCGGCCGCCGTCGGTGGAGTAGTACAGAAACTGCTCCTGGTGGTCGGTGCCGCCGCCGGGCGACATCGTGACCAGGGCGATCACCGCGCCGGCGCCGAAGCCCGCGGTGTTGGCGCCGTCGACGACCACCGAGCCCGACCAGACGTCTCCGTTGACGGTGGTGTCCTTCGGGACGGCGATCCCCCGGTCGGTGAAGGAGACCAGGTCGCGGCTGGTGGCCAGCCGCCAGGCGGTGCCCGCCTCGGTGCCGGCCGTGAGGTAGTCCGGGTTGTAGAGGTAGTAGTAGTGGTACTCGCCGTCGATCCACACCGGCCGCTGCGGGTCGTTCTTCCACTGGTCGGGGACCGTGAAGTGGTACGCGGCGCGGTAACTCGCGCAGCTCCCCGCCGCTTTGGGCTTCGCGGTGGCCGGTGCCGTCGGCAGCAGCACGCCGGCCGCGCCGGCCGCCGAACCCGTGAGGAGCGCTCTTCTGGAAAGTCTCATGGCCTCAGGACTGTGCGGCCTAACACGTTAAAGGTCAAGGTTTCTAACTCGTTAAAGGTCGAGCCGTCACGACCCTTGACAGGGACGCGGCGCCCTTCCCATCATCTGGGGCATCAACCCTGAACTAACACGAGTTAGGCCCGTTGGATGACCGACTCGCACTTCTCCCGCCGCTCGCTGATGCGGTACGGCGCCTATGGCGCGGGTGCCGCCGCCCTGGCCGGCACCGCCGCGAGCTGGGACCGGCTCACCGGAGCCGACATACCCGGCCGTGACGACGGTTCCCTCGTCGTCGCCACCCTCGGCCCGGCCTACGGCCCGGAGGCCATCCGCACGCTCACCGAGGGCTTCAAGAAGGTCCACCCCGACATCAAGCTGCGCATCAACGCCGTACAGGCCACGGACTGGTCCGACTTCTTCGCGAAGATCCTCACCCAGATCGCCGCGGGCACCGCCCCCGACCTCGTCTACGTCGCCACCGAGGGCGTCCAGCTCTTCGCCCAGCGCCTCGGCGTCGCCCTCGACAAGTGGGTGAAGCGGGACGCGGACGAACTGCGCGAGTACTTCGCCGACGTCCACCCCTCGCTGGTCGAGTCGATGATGTACGAGGGCAGCCTCTACCAGCTCCCCGTCGAGTTCAACGCGGCCGACATCTACCTCAACAGCCAGGTCCTCAAGCGGGCGGGCGCCTCCTTCCCGGCCGCCGACTGGACCCGCGACGACTTCACCACGCTGCTGCGGGACATGAAGAAGTCCAGCGGTTCACAGTTCACGCCGTACTTCTGGACCAACCGCCTGTGGGGCGGGGTCGTGCCCTGGCTGTTCGCCAACGACACGAACCTGCTGAGCGAGTCCAAGGCGCCCGGCGGCTCCTGGCTGTGGGACTCCTTCTACCCGGCCGCCGACCGGCAGGGCCGCGGCGGCGGTTACCGGTGGACGACCCCACAGGCCGACCACGAGCGCGTCGAGGAGGCCTACGACTATCTGGCCTCACTGATCCAGGAGGACCTGTGCACCCGCCCCGAGGGCGGCAACGGCCAGAACCTCATCGGCGTGTTCTCCACCGGCCGGGTCGGTGTCACCCCGGCGGGCGGCTTCTGGGCGGGCGGCCTGAACCTGGCGGGCATGCAGCCCGGCAGCTTCGACGTGCAGTACTTCCCGCGCTGGCGCACCCAGCGCATGCAGTTCGGCGCCGCCGGCTACGCGCTGCTGCGCACCTCGAAACTCCAGGACGAGGCCTGGGAGTTCATCAAGTTCGCGTCCCGCAGGGACACCCTGATGCGCCTCTTCGAGACCAACCAGACCACCCCGGCCCGCCGTTCGATGCTCACCGCCGACCGCTACCGGACGATGGGCCCGAACCACTGGCAGGTCTTCTACGACACCCTCGACAAGTTCCCGGACACCGGGCCGATCCCCGCCCCGCCGCAGGTCGCCGAGGTCGAGCAGGTGCTGCTCAAGCACACCGGGACCGCCCTCGCCTCGCGCCGCTCGGTGGCCCCCGCGCTGCGCCGGATGCAGTCCGATCTGGAGAAGGCCATGGAGCGTGACGTATGACGAACACCCAGATACCCGCCGTACAGCCCAAGCAGCGGATGACCGAAGCCGCCCCCGCGCCCCGGCCGTCCGCCCGCGAGCGTGGCACCCGGCTGCTGGCCGCGCTGTTCCTGGCGCCGACGATCGTCGGGATCGTGATCTTCACGGTCGTCCCGATCGCCGGATCGGTCGTGCTGAGCCTCTTCCACTGGAACGTGATCGACTCGCCCACCTTCGCCGGAGCGGCCAACTACCGCGAGATGGTGAGCGACTCGACCGTTCTGGTCTCCTTCCGCAACACGCTCGTGTTCATGGTGCTCGCGGTGGCGCTCCAGTTGCTGATCGCGCTCACGCTCGCCCTGGCGGTGAACGGACGCATGCCGGTGTGGCTGCGGTCGGTGTTCCGCTCGGCCTTCTTCTTCCCGCTCATCCTGTCCGCCGCGTCGATCTCGGTGGTGATGAAGTACCTGTTCAACCAGGACTTCGGGGTCGTGAACTGGCTCCTCGGGCTGATCGGGATCGCTCCCGTGCCGTGGCTGACCTCGGAGAACTCCGCGATGGCGGCGGTCATCCTGGTCTATGTCTGGCAGCAGTTCGGCTTCTCCTTCCTGCTGTTCGTCGGCGGTCTGAACAACATCCCCAAGGAGATCCACGAGGCCGCCTCCCTCGACGGCGCGACCGGACTGCGCAAGCACCTCACCGTCACCCTGCCGCTGCTGTCGCCCACCCTCCTGGTCGCGTCGGTCGTCGGCATCATCAACGCGCTTCAGGTCTTCGAGCAGCCGTACGTGCTGACCAACGGCGGGCCCGGTGACTCCACCCGCACGGTCGTCATGGTCATCTACGAGACCGCGTTCGAGCAGCTCCGCTTCGGCGAGGCGTCCGCAGTGGGCGTGCTGCTGTTCGTCCTCGTCATGGCGGTCACCGCCCTCCAGTTCCGGCTCAGCCGGCGTTTCGTCCACTACCAGTGAGCCGGGTGAACTCCCCTATGAGCCAAGCGACCTTGACCGCGAGCCGGGCACGGCGCACCCTCGCGCCCTGGGCGCGGATCGCCGGCCTCGCGATCTGTGCCCTGCTGACCCTGGGACCGGTCATCTGGACCGTCTCGACCTCGCTGCGCACCCCGGCGGAGTCCTTCGACCTCCCCCCGAAGATCATTCCGACCAGCCCGACGATCGAGTCGTACCGTGGTGTCTTCGACCAGATCGATGTGTGGCTGCTGGCCCTCAACTCCACCCTGGTGACCGCTTTGATCGCGGTCGGCCAGATGATCACGGCCGGGCTCGCGGGGTACGCGTTCGCCCGCCTGGAGTTCCGCTTCAAGAAGCCGCTGTTCGGTCTCGTCCTGGCGACCATGATGGTCCCCTTGCAGGTCACGATCGTTCCGGTGTTCCTGGTGCTCAAGTCGATGGGTCTGACCGACACACTCCTCGGTCTGATCATTCCGGCGTTCCCGACCGCCTTCGGCACCTTCCTGATGCGGCAGTACTTCCTCGGCATGCCGAAGGACCTGGGCGAGGCGGCGATGCTGGACGGCTGCGGGCCCTGGCGGACCTTCCGTTCGGTCTACGCCCCGCTCGCCACGCCCGGCCTCGCGATCGTCGGCGTACTCGCCTTCAACTACCACTGGAACGAGTTCTTCCGGCCACTGATCCTGGAGACCTCGGGCCAGAACTACACCCTGCCGCTGGGCCTCGTCTCGCTCCAGGGCAACCTCGGCACCGGCTCCATCTCGGTGGTCCTCGCCGGTGTCGTCCTCTCCATGATCCCCGCCGTCGCCGTGTTCGTCGTCGGCCAGCGTCCTCTGCGCGAGGGCATCACGTCCGCAGGAGTCAACCGTTGAACACTGACCCCGACGCCCCGCGTTTCAGGGTCCGTCCGCCCGCCCACTGGATCAACGACCCGAACGGGCCCTTCCGTTGGCGGGACCGCTACCACCTCTTCTACCAGCACAACCCGGCCGCCCCCGTCCACGCGAACGTCCACTGGGGCCACGCCTCCAGCCCCGACCTCGCCCACTGGGAGCACCACCCGATCGCGCTCACTCCCACACCGGGCGGCCCCGACGAGGCGGGCTGCTGGTCGGGCTGCCTGGTCGACGACGACGGCACACCGACCGCCGTCTACACCGGCATCGACCGCCATCACACCGGCCTCGGCACGATCTGCCTGGCCCGGGCGGTGGTCCCGGACGACGAGACCCTCACCGACTGGAAGCCGCTGCCGACGCCCGTCGTGAGCGGCCCGCCGGACGGTCTGGACGTCGTGATGTTCCGCGACCCGTTCGTCTTCCGCGACGGCGGACGACGCTGGGCCCTGGTCGGCGCGGGCCACGCCGACGGCACGCCCTCCGTGCTGCTCTACGACTGCGACGACCTGGCCGACTGGCGGTTCGCGGGCGTCCTCCTGGACGGCAACGACCCCGTCGCGACCGATGTGTTCGGCGACAAGGCGGTGGGCTGGGAATGCCCGCAGCTGTACGCGACGGCGAGCGGCGAGTGGGTGCTGGTGGTGTCGCTGTGGGACGGCGACCCGATGAGCACCGGATATCTGACGGGCCGTCTGGAGCCCTCCACCGAGGACGGGTTGAGGTTCGTCGCCCGCGGCGGCGGCCAACTCGACCACGGACGCGCCTTCTATGCCCCCGCCGTGCTCCAGGAAGACGACCGGGCCCTGATGTGGGGCTGGTCGTGGGAGTCCCGCGGGCAGGGCGAGATCGACCGCGCGGGCTGGGCCGGCACCCTCACCGCACCGAGAGTCGTGGACGTCCACACGGACGGGGCCCTGAGCGTCGTACCGGCACCGGAGCTCCAACTGCTGCGCGCGCCGGAGCCGTTCGTGACCGAGCCGGACCGACCGACCCCGCTGCCGCGGTCGTACGACCTGACGGTCACCGCCCGCACCCGGACGACCGTCGGCCTGCTGCGGTCCGCCGACGGCACGGAACTGACCGTCGTGCTCGACCCGGACGAGGGCAGGGTGACCGTGGACCGCGGCGAGGGAAGCGCGGCGCCGGTCGTCGTACGGGCGCCCGCGCGCCAAGTGCGTGTCCTCGTCGACGGCTCCCTGCTGGAGGTGTTCGTCGACGACCGGGCGACGGTCACCGAGCGGGTCTACCGACGGGACGGCGACGTGGCGGAGCTGACCGTGACGGGAGCCGGGGCGACCGTCATCGGATGGGAGCAGGTCCCACCGACGCACGGCTGATCACCGGGCACGCGAGACGCCGTACCGTCGCGGGCGGCGTCTTGCCGGTGTCGATGGCGTCCAGGAGCAGCCGCGTGGCCGCCTCGCCCATCGCCCGGTGCGGCAGCGCGACCGTGGTGAGGGGCGGGGAGAGATGGGCGGCCATGTGCTCCTGGTCGTCGTAGCCGACCACGGACAGGTCCTCCGGGACGGCGAGCCCGAGACGGGTCGCGGCGTGCAGGACGCCCGCGGCGACCCGGTCGTTGTAGCAGAAGACGCCGGTGGGGCGACGGTCGGCGGGGACGCCGTCCAGGAGCCGCAGCGCTCCCTCGTGGCCGCCGGAGATCTCGCCGCCCGTCCGTACGACCCACTCCTTCGGGACGGTGATCCCCTCGGCGCGCAGCGCGTCGCGGAAGCCGCGCAGGCGTTCCACGGAGGCGATGTCGTCGAGGCCGCCGACATGGGCGATCCTGCGGTGCCCCTGCTCCAGGAGCAACCGGGCCGCCGTACGGCCCCCGGCGCGTTCGGCGGGGATGACGGCGGGCAGGGAGTCGTCCTCGGGGACGCAGTTGGCGAGGACGGAATGGGTGCGGTGCAGGCCCTCGGGGACCCGGACGCGGCGCAGGGAGAAGGCGGCGTAGATGATGCCGTCCACGCGCCGGTCGAGGAGCTCGGCGACCGCCGCGTCCTCCTTGGCCGGGTCGCCGCCGGAGTCGACGGTCAGGACGAGGTGCTCGCTGTCCCAGGCGGTCTCCATGGCGCCGCGCAGCAGCCGGCCCGCGAAGGGCGAGGAGGCGATCTCGTCGGTGACCAGGCCGATCACGGCCGTACGGCGGCGGCGCAGGCCGCGGGCCACGGGGTCGGGGCGGTAGCCGAGCTGGGCGGCGGCCTGGCGGATGCGTTCCTGGGTGGCGGGCGAGAGATTGCCCTCGGCGCGGCCGTTGAACACGAAGGAGACGGCGGTGTGCGAGACCCCGGCGAGCCGCGCCACATCCCGTGACGTGGGGCGTCCCTTGCCCGCCGGCTGCTTCTCCTCGGTGCTGCCCATGCCGTCCGCTGTCCTCATCCCCGCCCGTCCGCTTGATCACCGCTCACCCTATCCGTGACGCTGGAGGGACGACATGGTCGAGGGAAAGGTCCGGCAGTGATCAACATCCCGGAACACACGCTCAACGACGGCACACGCTTCCCGGCGATCGGCCTGGGCACCTGGCCCCTGGGCGACGCGGAGGCGGAACGCGCGGTGACCGCGGCCCTGGGCCTCGGCTACCGCCTGGTCGACACGGCGACGAACTACCGCAACGAGGCCGGTGTCGGTCTCGGCATCGCCCGTGCCGGGGTCCCCCGCGAGGAGATCGTGGTGACCACCAAGCTCCCGGGCCGCCACCACGGCTACGAGGAGACCCTGGCCTCCTTCGAGGAGTCCCGCCGCCGTCTCGGCCTGGACTACGTGGACCTGTATCTCATCCACTGGCCGCTGCCCCGCGTCGACAAGTACGTGGACTCCTGGCGGGCCATGATCAAGCTTCGGGAGGACGGTCTCGTACGGTCGATCGGGGTCTCCAACTTCACGCGCGAGCACATCGAGCGGCTGGAGAAGGAGACGGGCGTCCTTCCGTCCGTGAACCAGGTCGAACTGCATCCGCACTTCCCGCAGGAGGAGCTGCGCGCCTTCCACGCCGCGAAGGGCGTCCTCACCGAGAGCTGGAGCCCGCTGGGCCGTGGCTCCGGCCTGCTGGACGACCCCGTGGTGATCAGCGTCGCCGAGGCGCACGGGGTGACTCCCGGCCAGGTGGTGCTGCGCTGGCACACCCAGCTCGGCGCGGTGCCGATCCCGAAGTCGGCCGACCCCGAGCGGCAGCGCGCGAACCTCGACGTCCTCGGCTTCGAGCTGAGCCCCGGCCAGCTCGCGGCGATCGCGGACCGGGGCCACCGGCGGATGGGCGGCGACCCGCAGACGCACGAGGAGTTCTGAACGGGCCGGTCCTCGAAGTGAGGCTTTGTTGAAGGCGCCCCCGGCGCCCCTTCCCTGCCTCTATGGTCGCTGCGGCACCTCGCCGATCGTTCGTTCGAGACTCTGGAGGGCCCGTATGCGCACCTCACTTCGCGTCGGCATCGCCGGGGCGGTGGCCGTGGCCACCGTCCTCACCGGTGGCACCGCCCGGGCGACACCGCCGGGTCCCGGGGTCACCGCGAAGCTGATCAGCCAGAAGACCGTGGGCGACACGGACTACGTCGTCCGTGAGATCACCGTGCCGCCCGGTCAGGCCACCGGCTGGCACTACCACGACGGTCCGCTCTACGCCGTAGTGCGGCAGGGCACGCTGAGCCACTTCGACTCCGGCTGCGCGTCGGACGGCGTGTACGCCAAGGGTGACTTCATCCAGGAGCCGGCCGGTCCGGAGCATGGGCACATCGGGCGCAACCTCGGGGACACCCCGCTCGTCCTGGACGTGCTCTACGTGCTGCCGCACGGCTCGCCGTTCTCCGAGGACGCGCCCAACCCCGGCTGCCCCTTCGAATAGCGACTTCGCATGGCGGACCCGGGCCGTCAGTCCGGGGGCAGTGGCTGTTCGGCCCAGATCGTCTTGCCGGAGCCGGTCTGCCGGCTGCCCCAGCGCTGGGTGAGCTGGGCGACGAGGAGCAGTCCGCGGCCGCCCTCGTCGTAGGCGTGGGCGCGCCGCAGATGCGGTGAGGTGGAGCTGCCGTCGGAGACCTCGCAGATGAGGGTCCGGTCGCGGATCAGCCGGAGCTGGACGGGTGGTTCGCCGTATCGGATGGCGTTGGTGACGAGTTCGCTGACGACGAGTTCGGTGACGAACGCGGCCTCGTCCAGTCCCCACGCGGTCAGCTGCTCGGTGGCGGCCTGCCGGGCCTGGGCCACGTGCGCCGGATCGGGCGGGATGTCCCAGGTGGCGACGCGGTCAGCGCCGAGCGCCCGGGTGCGGGCCAGCAGGAGGGCCACGTCGTCGCTGGGCTCCTCCGGCAGCACCGCCTTGAGGACGGTGTCGCACAGGGCGTCGAGGGAGCTGGCGGGCGCGGTCAGGGCCCGGCACAGTTCGCTCGTCGCGTGGTCGATGTCGCGGTCGCGGTCCTCGACGAGGCCGTCGGTGTAGAGGGCGACGATCGCTCCCTCGGGGAGCTCCACCTCGGTGGCCTCGAAGGGCAGGCCACCGACGCCGAGCGGGGGTCCCGCGGTCATGGGGACGCATTCCGAGGTGCCGTCGGGCAGCACGAGGGCGGGCGGCGGATGGCCTGCGGCGGCGAAGTTGAGGCGCCGCGAGACCGGGTCGTAGACGGCGTAGAGGCAGGTGGCGCCCAGTTCCGCCACCTCGTCGTCGCCGTCGTAGGCGGCCAGGTGGGTGACCAGGTCGTCGAGGTGGGTGAGGAGTTCGTCGGGCGGCAGGTCGACGTCGGCGAGGGTGCGGACGGCGGTGCACAGCCGGCCCATGGTCGCCGAGGAGGAGATGCCGTGGCCGACCACGTCACCGACGACGAGGGCGACGCGGCTGCCGGACAGCGGGATGACGTCGAACCAGTCGCCGCCGATGCCGGCGAGGGAGCCGGACGGCAGATAGCGGTGGGCGACCTCGACGGCGGCCTGCCCCGGCAGTCCCCGGGGCAGCAGGCTGTGCTGGAGGGCGAGCGCGGTGGTGCGTTCGCGGGCGAAGCGGCGGGAGTTGTCGACGCAGACGGCGGCCCGGCTGGCGAGTTCCTCGGCGAGGGCCGCGTCGTCCGGTACATAGGGTTCGGAGTGGCCGATACGGACGGCGACGGCGACGCCCAGTGTGGTGCCCCGGGCCCGGAGCGGCACCGCGATCAGTGAGTGGGCGCCTTCCCGGTAGGGCTTGCCCTTGGGGGCGCGGGCGTTGCGTTCCCGTACCCAGCGGTCGAAGGAGGGCTCCCCGGCGCGGCTGAGCACGGCCCGCCCTTCCCGCATGGCCCGCGCGGGCGGCGAGTACGGCGGGTAGACGTCGGTGAAGCCGAGGTGCACGGCGGCCTCGGGGGTGCCCTCGGTGACCGAGCCGTGGGCGACCCGGCGCAGGACGAGGTCCTGGGGCAGCACGCTCGGGGGTTCGTCGGGGCCGAGCACCCATTCGAGGAGGTCGACGCTGGTGAAGTCGGCGAACCGCGGGATCACGAGCGAGACGAGTTCCTCGGCGGTGCGGACCACGTCGAGGGTGGTGCCGATGGCGTCCGCGGCCTCGTTCAGCAGGGCGAGGCGCTGGCGGGCCCAGTGCTGCTCGGTGCTGTCGAACGCGGCGAGGGCGACGCCGACGAGTTCGTCGAGGGCGTTGCGCACCGGCCACATCTCGATGTTCCAGGCGTGGTAGCGGCTGCCGGAGGGGGCGCGGGTGTAGCTCTCGTAGTGGATGGGCGCGCCGGTCTCGACGACGTGCCGCAGATGCCAGTTGAAGCCCCGGCTGTGCTCGGCCTCCTCCACGGTCTCGGGGAAGTGGCGGCCGAGCAGGGCCTCCTCGGGGACGCCCATCACCTGGCAGGCGACCTCGTTGAGCCGCAGATAGCGCTGGCCGGGGTCGAAGACCGACATGGACATGGAGGCCTGCTGGAAGGCCTGTCCGGCCAGGGTGGGCTCGGCTCCGCCGGGCTGCTCGGCGGTGATCACGAATCCGCCGGGCGTCCCGTCCGGGCCGAGGACCTCGCAGGCCCGCACCGGCAGGGTGACAGGCGTGCCGTCGCGGTGCCGCAGGACGACGGTGCCGGCCCGGGCGGCGACGGTCTCGGGCGGCGGGTCCTCGGCGAGCAGCTCACGCACCGCCCGCCCCACGACCTCCTCGGCCGGGTGGCCGGTCAGTCGCCGGGCACCGTCGCTCCACCCCGTCACCGTGCCGTGGGCGTCGATGATCGCCGCGGCGGAGGCATGCTCCATGTCGTCCAGGATGGTCCCTTTGCCGCACCGCATCAACCGCGGTACGGCCTCCCGGCCCCGGGCGTCACTTCCGGCGGGCCCGCAGGGCGGCGAGTGCCTTGTCGGCGTGGGTGTTCATCCGCAGCTCACTGCGGACGACCTCCAGGACGGTGCGGTCCTCGTCGATGACGAAGGTCACCCGCTTGGTGGGCGCCATCGAGAAGCCCCGGGCCACGCCGAACCGCTCCCGGATCGCCCCGTCCTGGTCGGACAGCAGCGGCATGCCGAGCGAGTGGGCGCCCGCGAACTCCTGCTGGCGCTCGACGGAGTCCCCGCTGATCCCGACGGGGCGGGCGCCGGCCGCGGCGAACTCGGCGGCGAGGTCGCGGAAGTGGCAGGCCTCGGCGGTGCAGCCGGAGGTCAGCGCGGCCGGGTAGAAGAACAGCACGATCGGCCCGTCGGCCAGCAGCGAGGTCAGGGTGCGGGGCGTGCCGGTCTCGTCCGGCAGCTCGAAGTCCTCGATCGTGTCACCGACCGCTGTCACCTTGCTCATGCCCGGCCCTTCCCGTTGTTCGCGACGTTGCGTGCCCACAGCACGAGGGGGAGTTGCAGCGGCAGCCGTCCCAGGGCGGCGGCCTTCTGCGGAGCGGGCCGGTCGCGCCAGTCGACGGCCATCTTGACGTTGGCGGGGAACACTCCGACGAAGAACGCGGCCGTGGCCAGCGCGGCCGTGCGCCGGGTCCGCGGCAGCGCCACCCCGGCGGCCAGGGCCAGCTCCACGGCGCCGCTGGCGTAGGTCCAGGTCCGCGGCGAGCCCGGCAGGGCGCTCGGGACGAGGGCGTCGAACTGGCGGGGGTTGGCGAAGTGGGCGACGCCCGCTGTGGCCAGCAGGCCGGCGAGCAGCAGGGGTGAGCGTGGGGACCGCGGCACGGTTCCTCCTTCGGGGGGCCTGCCGCGCGATATTACTGGACGGTACAAGCAGGTCGTACCGCGGCCTCCTCCCCTACGGGGAAAGCCGGTTGTGGGTCCCTGGCGTGTGGCCGAAGGAACGGCGGAAGACGTCGATGAAGGCACTGGTGGAGGACCAGCCGCAGCGGTGGGCGACGGTCGTGACGGGCTGGTCGTCGGCCAGCATGCGCAGGGCGTGGTAGAGGCGGCACTGGGTGCGCCACTGGGGGAAGGTCATGCCGAACTCGGTGCGGAAGAGCCGGCTGAGGGTGCGTTCGCTCGCGCCGGTGGCGGTGCCGAGGGCGGCGAGGGTGCGTGGGTCGGCCGGGTCGGCGTGGAGGATCGCGCAGACGGCGGCCAGGCGCGGGTCGGTGGCGGTCGGCAGGCGCAGGGGCTGCTGGGGTGAGGCGCGGAGCTGGTCGCGCAGGACGGCGAGCAGACGCCGGCGTTCGGGACCGTGGTCGTCGGGGTCGCGGGTGTAGGCGACGATCAGCTCGCGCAGCAGCGGGCCGACGGCGAGGACGGTGGGGGCGTCCAGGCCGAGCGGGTTGTCGTCGGCGGGCAGGCCGACCAGGTGGAGGTGGAGACGCCCGTGGGCGCGGTGCGCGTGGACGGTGCCCGCGGGGACCCAGATGGCCCGGTTGCCGGGCGCGAACCACGTACCGGCGTCGGTGGTGACCGCCAGGACTCCCGAGCCGGCGTAGACGATCTGGTGGTCGTCGTGCCGGTGGGCGTCGATGCGCTCGCCGGCGAGCAGGCTCTGCGCCCGGGTCGGCGCCTGGGGGGTATGGCGGATGTCCGGCACAAGTAGGCAGTTTATCGAAAGTGCGCCATGACCCGGGGTCGGGACGATCGACCCATGACCGCGATACGCCATCTCTCGCTGGGGCACGCCTGCGTCGACGTCTACCAGGGCGCCGTCGCCGCCCTGGTGCCGTACTTCGTCGCCGAGCGCGCCTACACCTACGCCGCAGCCTCGGGCGTCGTCCTCGCCGCGTCCCTGCTGTCGTCGGTGGTGCAGCCGCTGTTCGGGGCGCTCACCGACCGGTGGGCGATGCCGTGGCTGCTGCCGCTGAGCACGCTGACGGGCGGGGCCGGGGTGGCACTGAGCGGGGTCACCGACTCGTACGGGCTGACGCTGGCCGCGGTCGCCGTGTCGGGTGTCGGGGTGGCCGCCTACCATCCGGAGGCCGCCCGTGCGGCCCGTGCCGCCGCGCGGGGCAGTCACACGGCGATGGGCTGGTTCGCGCTGGGCGGCAACGTCGGCTTCGCGGCGGCGCCGCTGCTGGTCATGGCGGTGGTCGCCACGGGCGGTCTGCACGCCACTCCCCTGCTGCTCGCGCCCGCCCTGGTGGGCGCGGCCCTGTGCGCGGCGGCGGTGCGCGCCGCGGGCGTCCGTGCGGGGACGGCCGGTGGCGCCGACAGTTCCGGCCGCGACGACTGGCCGTCGTTCCTGCGGCTGTCGGGGGCGATCGTGTGCCGGTCGGTGGTCTTCGTCGGGCTGAGCGCCTTCGTCTCGCTCTACGTCCGTCAACGCGCCGGGGGCGGGGACGCGGCGGGCACGGCCGCGCTGTGCGTGCTCTACGCGGGCGGGGCCTTCGGCACGGTGCTCGGGGGCCGGCTGGCGGAGCGGTACGGGCGGCTGACGGTGGTGCGGCGGTCGTACGTCCTGACGGTGTCGGCCGTCGCGGGGGTGGTGCTCGTGCCCGGGCCGGGCGTCTATCTGTTCGTCGGGCTCGCGTCGGCCGGGTTGTACGTGCCGTTCTCGCTGCACGTCACGCTCGGCCAGGACTATCTGCCGCGGCGCGTCGGTACCGCGAGCGGGGTCACCCTCGGGCTGACCGTGAGCGTGGGCGGCCTCGCCGCCCCGGCGGTGGGGGCGCTCGCCGACGCGACGTCCCTCCAGGTCGCGCTCGCCCCGCTCATCGCGCTGCCCCTCGTGGGCCGACTCCTGCTGTGCGGACTGCGGGAGCCGGGCCCAAAGGCTCAGGTGGTGCCCGCCGGCTCCGTCTCCTCGTCGACGGCGTAGGCCAGGAAGTCGTCGACCATGCGGTGGAACAGCGTGGCGAGCTGGCCCAGCTCCTCCGGCGACCACTGCGACAGCGCGAGCATCATGCCGCGCGCGCCCGCGTCCCGGACCCGGTCGACGGCCTGCCGGCCGGTGTCGGTGAGCTCGATGCGCTGGGCGCGCCGGTCGTCGGGGTCGGGGACCCGGGTGACGTAGCCGGACTTCTGGAGCTGCTGCACCGTGCGCGTCACGTGCGAGGCCTCCACACCCAGCCGGTTGGCCAGCTCCCCGGGGCGCAGCGGCTCGGAGTCGGCGACCTGTCGCAGCAGCGCCACGGCGGCCCGGTCCAGCGGCACCCCGGCCAGGGCCATGAGCCGCTCGTGCTGCCGGGCGCGGGTGCTCAGGTAGGTGATGCGGTTCAGCGCCCGCTCGATCTCGGTCACCTGCGGGGACACAGGGCCGGCGGGGATCTCGGGCAGCGGTGGTGTGGCCATGGAAGCCACTTTACCATCTTGTTGCGTAACTCAAGTAAAATACTGCGTGCGTGTACCCGCTCTCCTCCCCAGGGACGACTACGGACGTAGGACGGGACGGTCGCCGGGGCTGACGGTCTCGTGCCACCCCGCCCCGGTCGCGACGGCCTGACGCCACCCCCGGATCGCCTTCGGCGCCATGCCCACGGCGAGCGCCCCGCTCACCCGCTCCCCCATGCGGTACACGGCGACGAACCGCCGCTCGGCCAACGCCCTCTCCACCACGGCGACTTCGTCATGGCCGCGCAGGAACCCGTACGCCTGCACCTTCATGTCGTACTGGTCGGACCAGAAGTACGGCACCGGCGCGAACGGCCTGCGCGCCTCGGGGGCGAGGAGGTTGCGGGCCACGGCCATACCCATCTCGGCGGCGTTGGTCCGGTGCTCGATCCGCATCGACGCTTCGAACAGCGGGTTGTACCAGCGGGCCACATCACCCGCCGCGTACACGTTCCGGGCCGCCTCGCCGTACGCGTCGCAGACCACGCCGTCGCCGACGGCCAGGCCGCTGCCGTCGAGCCACGCGGTGTTGGGCACCGAGCCGATCGCCACCAACACCTCGTCCGCCTCGACGACTTCACCGCTCGCGAGAAGCACCCCGTCCTCGGTCACCTCGGTGACGGTGGTCCCGCACCGCAGGTCCACGCCCTCGTCCCGGTGCACCCGCGCCAGCATCCGCCCGACCTCGGCACCGACGGCGTGGGCCAGCGGCACCGGGGCGGGTTCGAGCAGGGTCACCTCGGCCCCGAGGCGCCGGGCCGTCGCGGCGGCCTCCGCCCCGAGGAACCCGGCACCGACGACGACCAGCCGGCGCCCCCGACCGAGGCTGTCCCGCAGGGTCAGCGCGTCGTCCAGGGTGCGCAGCACATGCGCACCCTCGCCGGGGAGCCGGCGCGGCCGGACTCCGGTGGCGAGGATCAGCCCGTCGTACGGCAGCGCCGTCCCGTCGGCCAACCGGACCGTGCGCTCGGTGAGTTGGAGGCCGGTCGCGGCGACGCCGAGACGCAGGTCGAGGTCGAGGGCGGCGAGATCGGTGGGCGTGCGCAGGGGCAGCCGGTCGGGCCGCCATTGCCCGGACAGGATCTGCTTGGACAGGGGCGGGCGGTCGTACGGGGCGAGCGGTTCGTCGCCCACGAGGGTGAGCGTGCCCTCGTAGCCCTCGCGGCGGAGCGTCTCGGCGGCGGCGAGTCCGGCGGCCGAGGCGCCCACGACGACGATCCGGTTCAGCGGGTCGGGTCGGCTCACCGCTCGACCAGTCGGATGGCGGCGGCCGGGCAGACCGCGATCGCTTCCTCGACGTCGTCGAGGAGTTCGGGCGCGGGGCTGTCGTCCAGGAGGATCGCGATGCCGTCGTCGTCCTGGTCGAAGACGTCCGTCGCGGCGAGGACGCACTGCCCCGAGGCGACGCACTTGTCGGCTTCCAGTTCCACCTTCATGTCTTTCCTCTTCCTCACAGGTGCTTCGTCGTTGCTCGCGGGACGGTCGACCGTCACCAGGTGACGGGCAGTTCGTGCACGCCGTAGATGAACGCGTCGTCCTTGAAGCGCACGTCGTCCAGGGAGCAGGCGAGCTTCAGCGTGGGGACACGGCGGTAGAGGGTGCCGTAGACGACCTGGAGTTCCATGCGGGCCAGCGGCTGGCCGAGGCACTGGTGGACGCCGAAGCCGAAGGCGACGTGGCGGCGGGCGTCGCGGGTGAGGTCGAGACGGTCGGGGTCGGGGAAGACCTCGGGGTCGCGGTTGGCGATCTCGTTGGCCATGATGACGCCCTCGCCGGCCCGGACGATCTGGCCGGCGATCTCGATGTCCTCGGTGACCGCGCGGCGCCGGCCCAGGTGGGTGATGTGGAGATAGCGCAGCAGTTCCTCGACGGCGGAGGCGGCGAGCTTCGGGTCGTCGGTCTCGCGCAACAGGGCGAGCTGGTCGGGGTGTTCGAGGAGGGCGAGGGTACCGAGGGCGATCATGTTCGCCGTCGTCTCGTGGCCCGCGATGAGCAGGAGCAGGGCCATCTCGGTGGCCTGCTGGTGGTCGATCTCCCCGGCGGTGACACGGCCCGCGATGCCCGACAGCAGGTCGTCCCGGGGGGCCGCGATGCGCTTTGCGAGGAGCTCGGCGAGATAGCCGGCGACCTCACGGCTCGCCGCGCCCCGCTCCGCCGGGGTGGCGGTCGTACGGACCATGGTCTTGGTGCTGTCCTGGAAGAACGCGTGGTCGTCGTAGGGCACGCCGAGCAGTTCGCAGATGACCAGGGAGGGAAGGGGAAGGGCGAACGCCTCCACCAGGTCCACGGGTCCCGACCGCGCCAGCATGTCGTCGATCAGCCCGTCGACGATCCGCTGCACGGCCGGGCGCAGCGCCTCGACCTTCTTGACGGCGAACGGGGCCGTCACCATCCGGCGCAGCCGGGCGTGTTCGGGGTCGTCCATCATGATGAAGCTGAGCTTGCCCTCGCCCGCGTCGGGCGAGGCCTTGGTGGGGTAGCCGGGCCGGTCGGGGTCCGCGCTGACCCGGGCGTCGCCGAGGACGGCGCGCTGTTCCGCGTAGCGGGTCACGAGCCACGGCTCGCTGCCGTCCCACAACCGCACCCGGGTCAGGGGCGCTTCCCGCTGCAACTCCTGGAGGGCGGGCGGCGGGTCGAAAGGACAGCGGGCCGCGCGGGGCATCGGGAACTCGGGGGCGGTGTCCGGCTCCTGGGACACGGGGGCGGCCAGGATGTCGGCCATGGTTCTCCTCGGTGGTGGGGGGCTCCGCGAGCGGAGCGCCGGGGGGAAGGGGGCGAGGCCTCGATGCCTAGGCAAACAGAGGCGGCTGACGCCTTCCGGTCAGTTGCCTGACGGCTTCCTGACGTGACCCGGCTCACACACCGAGAGGTGCCCTCTCAGCGCTCGGGGGTCACCGGCGCCAGCCACAGCCCGATGACCGCGTCGGCCAGACCGGAGGCGGCGTCCTGCCAACTGGCGCGCGGCGTGGGGCTGTTGTCGGCCAGGGCGCGCTCGCGCTCGGCGGAGACGTGCAGGATGAGATGGCGGGCCATCTCCCCGCGTTCGGCGCGCACTTCGACCGGCAGTTCGGGCAGACAGCGCCGCAGCCCCTCGACGATCTGCCGCAGGGACGGCGAGGAGAGGGACTCCTCGACCATGATCTCGTGCAGGGCCGGGTCGGTCACGATCTGGGCGCAGAACCTCGCGTACCAGGTGGGGCTGCCGAGGGCCGCCAGGTGCTCGGGGACCGGACGCACCAGACAGTCCACCCAGTCCCGTACGTCCGTGGAGTCGCCGATGCCGGCCAGCAACCGGACCCGGATCTCCTCGATCCGCGCCGCGTGCTTGCGAATGATCGCGCGGACCAGGTCGGCCTTGGTGCCGAAGTGGTAGCCGACGGCGGCGTTGTTGCCCTGTCCGGCGGCCTCGCTGACCTGGCGGTTGGACACGGCGTAGACACCGCGCTCGGCGAACAGCCGCTCGGCCGCCGTCAGGATCAGCTCCCGGGTCGCGCTGACCTGCTCCGCCCGTACCGCCCTGCCTGCCGCCATCGTCGCCTTCCGTTCGCTGTCCCGTGATGCTGCCGCCCCGAGGACGGAAGCCTACGCAACCGCACGTCAGGGGCGGCTCAACGGTCCCGCGTCCGCAGCAGGCTGACCCCGGCCCCCAGCGAGACGACGCCCATGCCGACGCCTGTCAGGACGGCCTGCGCGCCGCTCACGACGAAGGGTGCCGCCGCGGCGACGGCGAGGTTGAACAGGAACAGGAACCACAGCACGGGACGCGAGGAGAGCAGGGGCTTCATCGGGGTGTCCTTCCGGGACGGTGAACGGCGTCGGCCTTGTGGCGTCCACGATTCCGGGGCGTGATCACCACGACGAGGGGGTGCGCTCCCGGACCGGTGGTGCAGCGGGCTACACCCCCGCGCCGCCCGTGCTACCCGGGAACGACCGGCACGGGGGCGCGTACTGCGTACTCAGTAGCGGGATGGTCGGCAGGCGGACGACGACGTGGGCCGCTCGGGCCGGAAGACTGGAGCGCGGGCGACCGCGCGCGTCCGGCTTTCCTCCGCCCGGAGAAGGGCGCCCGACACCGCCCGCTCCCGAGAGGGTCGCCCGACACGGGCGGCCCTCGCCCGTCGTTACCGGCGGGCATCGCCGACCATGTCCTGAGGACCCCGAGCGGAGAGCGCGATGAGCATCCCCTGGCAGCGTTACGCGGACGAGCACACCCGCACCGTCGACACGATGACGGCCGCGCTGCTGTTCGCGTGCTTCCTGCTCGGCAGCGAGATCCACTTCCCGCACGAGAAGCCACCGGACGCGGTCGGGCCCACCCTCGCCCTGGCCGCCCTCGCCTGCGGCTCCCTGTTCTGGCAGCGCGGCCGTCCACGGACGGTCGTCGCCGTCACCGCCCTGTGCACCGCCGGGGCCGGCGCCCTCGGGCACCTCCTCACGCCTCTGATCATGGGCCCGCTCATCATCGCTCTCTACCGGCTGGCCCTGGGCACCGACCGCCGGACCACCCGGTTCGCCTTCTTCGCCGCGCTCACCCTGCTGGCCGTCACGGCGTTCCTCGCCGATCCGGTCGGCCGTCCGTGGCCGCTGAAGACGATCGGCCCCGCCGCCTGGCTGCTGCTGCCGGTCGCCGTCGGCACCGCGGTCCGCCTCCGGGACGCCTACGTCGAGGCCGTTCAGGCCCGCGCCGAGTACGCCGAGGAGAGCCGGGAGAAGGAGGCCCGGCACCGCGTCGCCGAGGAGCGCATGCGCATCGCCCGAGAGCTGCACGACGTCGTCGCCCACCATCTGGCCCTGGCCAACGCCCAGGCGGGCACGGCCGCCCATCTGGCGCACACCCACCCCGAGCAGATGCGCCGGATCCTCAGCGAACTCTCCGGGACGACCTCCTCGGCGCTGCGCGAGATGAAGGCGACCGTGGGCCTGCTGCGCCAGACCGACGACCCCGACCTGCCGCTCGCGCCGAGTCCGGGCCTCGGTCAGCTCGCCGACCTGACCGGCTCGTTCGAGACGGCCGGGCTGTCCGTCGAGGTCGCCGTCGAGGGGATGCCGCGACCGCTGTCGCCCGGCGTGGACCTGACGGCGTACCGGATCGTGCAGGAGGCGCTGACGAACGTGACCAAGCACGCCGCGGCCGGGGCGGCCCGGGTGCGTCTGCGGTACGCCGTCGACCATCTGACGCTCACCGTCACCGACGACGGCACCGCGACCGCCGCCGCCTCCACCTTCGCCAGTCAGGGCTTCGGCCTGATCGGCATGCGGGAGCGGGCCAGGTCCGTCGGCGGCGCCCTCGACGCCGGTCACCGCGTCGAGGGCGGCTTCGAGGTGACCACCCGCCTGCCGCTCTACCCCATCGCCCCCATCGCCCCCACCGCACCGGAACCGGAAGATCGGAACCCATGACCATCCGTGTACTGCTTGCCGACGACCAGGCCCTGCTGCGGGCCACCTTCCGGATCCTGATCGACTCCTGCGACGACATGGAGGTGGTCGCCGAGGCCGCCGACGGCAAGGAGGCCGTCGCCCTGGCCCGCACCCACCGTCCCGACCTGGTCCTGATGGACATCCGGATGCCGGGCACCGACGGTCTCGCCGCCACCTCCGCCATCTGCGCCGACCCGGACCTCGCGGACACCCGGGTACTGATCCTCACCACGTTCGAGATCGACGAGTACGTGGCCGAGGCGCTGCGGGCCGGGGCGAGCGGCTTTCTCGGCAAGGACGTCACCGCGGACGCGCTGCTGTCGGGCGTGCGGACCGTGGCGGCGGGCGATGCGCTGCTCTCCCCGCTCGCCACCCGTACCGTGATCACCCGGTTCCTGGCCGCTCCGGCGAAGGGCGCCCGGCCTGCGGTACCGGAGGACCTGGCGGCGCTTACCGCTCGGGAGCGCGAGGTGATGGCGTGGGTGGCCGAGGGGCACTCCAACGAGGAGATCGCCGGGAAGCTGGTCGTCAGCCCGCTGACCGTACGCACGCATGTGCACCGGGCCATGACGAAGCTGGGCGCCCGGGACCGCGCCCAGCTCGTCGTCATCGCCTACCAGTCGGGGCTGGCGCAGGCCTCGCCGCGCGGCTGACTCAGCCGTCGGCGAGGGTGTCCAGCCACTGCTGGAGCAGCGCCGACTCCGCCGCGGTGAAGGTCTGCGGCGGGTCGGCGCGCAGCCGGGCCCCGAGCGTGGCGGCGGCGACGGGCACCCCGTCCGCCGACGGCGGCGCGGTGGCGCGGGTCAGCGAGTCGATCACCGCGTCGCGCAGCCGTGCCGCGAAGGCGGGGTCCGGGTACTGCTCCGGCCTGGTGAGCATCGACAGGGCCGCCCCGACGTTGGCGGACATGATCACCCGCGTGGCCACGGCGGGCGGCACGGTGAGGCGTCCGGCGGCCGCGCAGCGTTCGAGGATCGCGTGCAGCAGGGCATGGGCCTCGCGCGCCGCGGCGGGCGGGACGGTCAGCTCGGGCGAGTACATCAGGCGGTAGTGGTGGGGGTGCTCCAGCGCGAAGCGCAGATGGTTGTCCCAGCCGCTCCTGAGGTCCGCCACCGGATCGTCGCCGGGGCGGGCGGCCCGCTTGGAGGCGAGGTACTGCTCGAATCCCCGGTCCACCACGGCGGCCAGCAGCCCGGCCTTGTCGCCGAAGAGCCGGTAGAGCATCGGCGCCCCGACCCCGGCCGCCTCGCACACGGCTCGCGTCGAGACCTCGGCGGCCGGTGCCTCGGCCAGCAGTCGCGCGGCGGCTTCCAGGATTTTTTCCCTCGCGTCCATGGGTGCACGGTACGACATTCGTAGCGCCGATACGAAGCAGGAATAGCATCGCTACGCTTCCGTGTTATCGTCGCTACGAGACAGACGTAGCGTCGCTAACTCATGAGGGAGCCATCATGACCACCATCGACCCCGGCACCGGACAGCGCGTCGCGATCGTGACCGGCGGTTCGCGCGGCATCGGACGACAGGTCGCCCGCCGGCTCGCGACCGACGGTTTCGCCGTCGTGGTCGGCTACGCGGGCAACAAGGAGGCGGCCGACGAGGTGGTGGCCGCGATCGGGGCGGAGGGCGGCAGCGCCGTCGCCGCTCGCGCGGACGTGGGCGACGAGACCGAGGTCGCCGCGCTGTTCGACCGGGCGGAGACGGTGTACGGCGGGGTGGACGTGGTCGTGCACGCGGCGGGCCGGATGCCGCTGGCCCCGGTCGCGGAACTGGACCTCGCCGACCTCGACGCGCTGTACCGCACCAACATCCGCGGCACCTTCGCCGTCGACCAGCAGGCCGCCCGACGGCTGCGTCCGGGCGGGGCGCTCGTCAACTTCTCGTCCTCGGTCGTGGGTCTCGCCTTCCCCGGCTACGGGGCGTACGCCGCGAGCAAGGGCGCGGTCGAGGCGCTGACGCTGATCCTCGCGCGCGAGCTGCGCGGCCGTGACGTGACCGTGAACGTGGTGGCGCCGGGACCGACCGCCACCGACCTCTTCCTGGACGGCAAGGACGAGGAGACGGTCGCCCGGCTGGCCGCGCAGCCCCCGCTGGAGCGCCTCGGCACCCCGCAGGACATCGCCTCGGTGGTGTCGTTCCTGGTCGGCCCCGCCGGCCGCTGGGTCAACGGGCAGGTGCTGCGGGCCAACGGCGGCATCATCTGAGGCCGCCCTTCCCGCCGCCGTTCAGGGGAAACCGCGCCCCCGCGCGCGTGCGGGAGCGGGGCCGCGTCGACAACTGAGCCGTGAGCCTCCCCCTGATCCCGCCCATGCTGGCCACCCCCGGCACCCTGCCGCCCGCCACGCAGGACGACCGCTGGGCCTACGAGACCAAGCAGGACGGCCAGCGCGTCGTGGCCTATCTGACCGGGGACGGGAGCGTGCTGCTGCGCGCCCGGTCCGGGGAGGACATCACCGCCGCCTATCCGGAACTCGGCTCACTGGGCGGCGCCCTCGGCGGGGCCGCGGCCGTACTGGACGGCGAGATCCTGGCGCTCGACGAACAGGGGCGCGCCGACTTCCAGTTGCTCCAGTCGCGGATGGGGCTGGCCCACGCACCCGCCCGGGCCGCGCGGAAGGCCGCCGAGACGCCCGTCCATCTGGTGCTGTTCGACCTGCTGCACCTGGCGGGGCGGCCGCTCATCACGCGGCCCTATCTGCGACGGCGCGAACAGCTTCAGGAACTGGGCCTCGAGGGCCCGTTCTGGTCCACGCCCGGCGCCCTCGTCGGTCACGGCGCGCAGGCCCTGGAGGCGACCCGCGCGCACGGCCTGGAGGGCCTCGTCTGCAAGCGGCTGGACTCGGTGTACGAACCCGGGGTGCGCTCCCGCGCCTGGATCAAGATCCGGAACATGCACAGCGAGGACGTGATCGTCGGAGGTTGGCTGCCCGGCAAGGGACGGCTCACCGGGCTGCCGGGCGCGGTCCTGGTGGGGCAACGGGGCGCCGGGCGGCTGCGCTACGTCGGCAGTGTCGGTACGGGGTGGAGCGAAGCGGAACGGACGCAGCTCGCCGAGCTGTTGCGGGCCGCCGCCACGGACAGCTGCCCCTTCGACCCGGTGCCGCGCGTCGCGGGCGCCCACTGGGTCCTGCCCCGCCTGGTCGGTGAGGTCCGCTACAGCACACGGACCCGCGCGGGCCTGCTGCGCCAACCCTCCTGGTTGCGACTGCGTCCCGACCTCGCCGCGGAGGATTCGGCGGCCGATCTGCCGGACGATCCGGTCTGAGATCTCGAACAAGATCCAAGCGTTCGGACGCTTGTTACCTATGAGTCGCTTACGACCTCTTGGCGCGGACATGAAAAGCCGGGAAGCTGTCCTGGCCCGGGAAGTGGAACTTCCCTCTCCCCCACAGCCGTTGGGCTGCGCCCGCACCAAGAGGAGGACGCAGTGTCGTCGAAAACCTCCGGAACCCACCGCAAGAGATGGGCCGTCGGCGTGGCCGGCGCCGCCGCCCTCGTGCTCGGCTTCCCCAGTACGGCCCTGGCCGCCCCGCCCTCGGCGCTGCCGACCAACGCCGAGGCCGCCGAGTACACCTACCAGCCCGCCTTCGACTACGACACCGACGGCTGCTACTCCTCGCCGGCGATCGGCCCCGACGGGACCATCAACGGCGGTCTGAATCCGACCGGTTCGCTGAGCGGCGACTGCCACGACCTCTCGGACCTGAACAACACCAACAGCTACTCGCGCTACAAGTGCAACAACGGCTGGTGCGCCTACATGTACGGCCTGTACTTCGAGAAGGACCAGGCCCTCGCCAACAGCAGCATCGGCGGCCACCGGCACGACTGGGAACACGTCGTCATCTGGGTACAGAACGGCACGGTCCAGTACGTGTCGACGTCCAACCACGGCTCGTTCACGGTGAGCGCCGCCTCCGGTGTCCGTTTCGACGGCACCCACGCGAAGATCGTCTACCACAAGGACGGCATCAGCACCCACTGCTTCCGGCTCGCGGGCTCCAATGACGAGCCGCCGGAGAACGCCAAGGGCACCTGGCAGTACCCGCCGCTGGTCGGCTGGAACGGCTACCCGTCCACGGCCCTCCGCGACAAGCTCAGCGCCTACGACTTCGGCAGCGCCAACTTCGGTCTCAAGGACGCGAACTTCGCCGCGCATCTGACCTCGGCCAAGCCGTCCGGCATCGCGTTCGACCCCAACGCCTGACCCGTCACGTCCTCGGGCGCGGGACCTAGGTCCCGCGCCCGCGGGTTTCCGCCCCCCGCCCGATCACGACGCACCCCCGCCCGGCATACCGTCCGATCATGACTACGACCGGACACCTCGAAGAAGCCCTCGACCGCCTCCACGCCGCCGGCCCGGAGTTCGACGGCTGGCTCACGAACCACGCGCCGATGGTCGTCGAGGCAATGGCGGCACACGGGCAGGAGGGCGCGGTCCACCGCTGGGTGGACCTGTACCGGGACAGGCTGGAGGACTTCCCCGACCGCGCGGAGCCGGTCACCGAGACCAACTGGGCCGAGGCGCTGGGCGATCCGCGCCGGATAGCGGACTGGATCGACTTCTACTCCCGCACCCTGGCCGAACACCCCTGGCGGGACGTCCTCGCCACCTGGTGGCCACGCCTGCTGTCCGGCATGTACGGCGGCGCCACTCACACCATCATCCGCGTCGGCCACGCCGTGCGCGCCCTGGAAGCCGAGGAGAACGCGCCCCGCCTGACCGAGTTCGCCCACGCCCTCGGCTACTGGGCCGCCCGGCATCAGCCGGTGACCGGCGTCGCCACGCTGCCGGGCGCGCCGACCGCCGCCCAGGCCCTGGACGCCGTACCGGCCATCGCGCCCGGCACCGTGGGCTTCAGGAACCGACTGGCCGCCGTACGCCAACTGCCCCTCTGGGCGGACGACGTGAGCGACCCGGACACCGCCCGCGCCCGACTCACCGAGCTCGTCCACGCGGCGACCCATCGCTACGCCACCCACGGGCACGGCGAGCCGACCATGCTGGTGCACGCGGCCACCGCGCCCAACGCCGTGCTGCGCAGCCTGGATTCGCTGCCCCGCGAGCTGTGGGCACCCAGCCTGCACGCGGCATGGACCGCGTCCGCCGCGGTGACCGCGATGTACGCCCCGGTGGAACCGGTGCTCTACACGCCGCCCGCCCGTCTCACCGCGCAGGAGGTCCTGGAGCGCGCCCTCGCCCACGGCGACGAGCACGTCATCAAACTCACCGACACGGCCCTGGACGTCGGCGACGAGCAGGCGCTGGCGGCGGCGCTGCGCTCGGTGGAGATGAGCGATCCACTGGTCTGATCCCGCCGGTACGGCACGGACACTCCACCGGGAGGGTCTATCGTGTCCGCATGTCCGTGCCCGAACTGATCCGTATCGTCTCCCGTGACTCACCCATGGCGCTGGCCCAAGTGGAGCGTGTCCGCGCCGAGTTGACCGCCCTTCATCCCGGGGTTCGTACCGAGGTCGTGCCGGTCAGGACGACCGGTGACAAGTGGCTGGGCGACCTGTCCCAGGTCGAGGGCAAGGGGGCGTTCACCAAGGAGGTCGACGCTGCCCTGCTGGCCGGCCAGGCCGATCTCGCGGTGCACTGCGTCAAGGACGTGCCCGCCGACCGGCCGCTTCCGGCCGGCACCACGTTCGCCGCGTTCCTCAAGCGCGACGACATCCGCGACGCGCTGATCCACCCTGACGGGCTCACCCTGGACGAGCTGCCCGAGGGCACCCGGATCGGCACCTCCTCGGTGCGCCGGGTGGCCCAACTGGCCGCCACGCACCCGCATCTTCAGTGTGTGCCGTTCCGCGGCAACGCCAACCGCCGACTGGCGAAGCTGGCGGCCGGGGAGGCGGACGCCCTGCTGCTCGCGGCCTCGGGCCTCGAACGCATCGGCCGCGAGGACGTGATCAGCGAGATCCTGTCCCCCGAGACGATGATGCCGCCGATCGGCGCGGGGATCCTCGCCCTGCAGTGCCGGGAGGGCGACACCGCGCTCATCGACGCGGTGAGCGGCCTCGGCGATCCGGACACGCACCGGGAGGCCACCGCGGAGCGCATGTTCCTGCACGTCCTCCAGGGACACTGCAACAGCCCGATCGCCGGGTACGCGCGCGTGGACCATGGCGGCGAACTGTCGCTGCGGGCCTGTGTGTTCACCCCGGACGGCAAGACGCGGCTGACCGCCCACGAGTGGGCGGGCCGTCTCGACCCGGCGACGCTCGGCACCTCGGTGGCCGTGGCACTGCTGCGTCAGGGTGCCCGCGAGATCATCGACGGCATCCCGCACTGACCGCGGCGCCGGTACGCGGCACCGCCGTCAGGCGGTGCCCTCTTCCGCCTGGTCCCGCAGGAAGTTGCTGACCTGGCAGGCCAGGCCCTCCCGGGCGGCCCCCGGCTGCACGGCCCCTTCGAGCAGGCCGATCCCGCCGCTCCAGAGCCGGCGCTCGGCCCACTCCTCGTCGACCCGCAGCTGGATCTGCACGTCGACCTGGTTCAGGGACGTCTCGGGGCCGGCCGCGTAGAGCACCACGGTGGCCCGGCGCAGGGGGTAGACGTCGAAGCCCTCGATGAACTGCGAGTTGCGCCAGTCGATGAACGCGCTCTCGCCGTCGGGGCCGACCCGGACGTCGATCTGGCCGTCCTCCAGATGGATGGTGGAGTGCCGGCTGCCACGGTTCTCGACGGTCACCCGGACACTGAAGTACGTGAGCCCCTCAGCGGCGTCGTCCCGTCCGCGTGGTGGCTCCGAGGCCTCCAGACGGTGGACGCGGACACGCAGGCCGGCATGCTCGTCGTACTCCTGCCAGTCCCCGACCACGTTCGGCTCGTACACAATCCACCTCTCCACCCTCAGAGAGCTGCTTCCTATCTGTGTGCTCAGTGCACTGTCAAATGAGCAGAATGCGCTGTGGCCAGCCCATTCACCCCCTTTGATCAGCGATCATGCCGTGCGCAGGAAGAATCCGCCCGGAGCGGTGCTCGCGCGGTGGGCGGGGCGTGCCGCACATCACGTCCGTGCGCATGATCAGCGCGCGAGCCGGCCGAGCAGTGAGGAGGCCGCGGCGATGCCGAGCGCGGCGGCGACGAGGAGCACCGCGAAGTCGAGCGCGAGGTGTGCGGGCGTGCCGAGGAGAAGGCCGCGCAGGGCGTCCACCTGATAGCTGAGCGGGTTGACCTTGCTGACCGCCTGGAGCCAGCCCGGCATGACGGAGAGCGGGTAGAGGGCGTTGGAGCCGAAGAACAGCGGCATGGTGATGGCCTGTCCGAAACCCATCAGCCGGTCGCGGCTGAGGACGATGCCGGCGATGGTCATCGACAGACAGGAGAAGAAGGCCGAGCCGAGGACCACGACGGCGGCGACGCCGAGCAGCTTCAGCGGGTTCCAGGTCAGGGCGACCCCGAGCACGGCGGCGATGAGGACGACGACCACGGCCTGCACGAGCGACTTCACGCCGGCCGCGAAGGCCTTGCCGGTGATCAGCGCCGAGCGCGGGGTGGGGGTGACGAGGAGCTTGTTGAGGATGCCGGCGTCGCGTTCCCAGATGATCTGGATGCCGTAGAAGATGGCGATGAACATCGCGGACTGGGCGATGATCCCGGGCGCGAGGTAGTCGATGTAGGGGATGCCGTCGGTGGGGATCGCCTTGATGCGGGTGAAGGTCTGGCCGAAGATCAGCAGCCAGAGGGCCGGCTGGACCGCGCGGGTGTAGAGCTCGGTGCGGTCGTGGCGCAGTTTCTGCAGTTCTACGGCGCACATGGCGCCGACCCGGGCGGGCAGCAGCCGCCAGCCGGCCCGGGGGCGGGGGGCCTGGAGCAGCAGGTTGATGCCGTCAGCCGACGCGGCCTGCGGTACGGCGGGTGCTTCGGACATCGCGGAAGTCTCCTGACTCGTCGTCGAGACCGCTGCCCGCGACCTCGCGGAAGACGTCCTCGAGGGTGGGCAGGGTGGTCGTGCCGCGGCGTGCGGCGAGGCCCTGGCGCAGTGCGGCGGGGGTACCGAGGGCGCGGACGCGGCCGTGGTGCATGAGGCCGACCCGGTCGCAGTACTGGTCGGCCTCGTCCATGTAGTGGGTGGTGACGAGGACCGTCATGCCGGTGGCCGCGCGGACGGCGTTGATGTGTTCCCACACCCCGGTGCGGGCGATCGGGTCGAGGCCGATGGTCGGCTCGTCCAGGATCAGCAGCCGGGGTGCGCTGACCAGGGCCTGGGCGAGTTCGAGGCGGCGGACCATGCCGCCGGAGTAGGTCTTGGCGAGCCGGTCGGCGGCGTCGGTGAGGTCGACGGCGGCGAGGGCCTGTCCGACGCGTGCGGCGCGTTCCCGGCGGGGCACGTCGAAGACGCGGGCGAACAGGGCGACGTTCTCGCGGCCGGTCAGGCTCTGGTCGGCGGACAGCTGCTGCGGGACGTAACCGAGCAGCCGTCGTACGGCCATCCGCTCCGCGGCGGTGTCGTGCCCGAAGACCCGGACCATGCCCGCCGGTACCGGCAGCAGGGTGGTGATGCAGCGGATCGCGGTGGTCTTCCCGGCGCCGTTGGGGCCGAGCAGTCCGAAGACCTCCCCCTCGGCCACGGTCAGGTCGAGTCCGTCCACGGCGCGCGTGCCGCCGAAGGCGTAGGCGAGCCCGGTGCACGCGACGGCGTCCTGGGTCATGACTCCTCCCCTTCCTCACGCAGGTTCCCGGCCAGCAGCCGCAGGGCCGGCACGGCCGCGGCCAGCGCCTCCCGGTCCACCTCGTCGAGCCTGGCGACCTGTTGCCGTACGAGGTCGGCGCGGCGCCTGCGCCATTCGCCGAGCCGTGCCTCGGCCGCCGGGGTCGGCATCAGCCGGGCCGCCCGCCGGTCGGCGGGGTCGGTCTCACGGACCAGATAGCCCTGCCCGGCCAGCTGGTTGACCAGCGTCGACACCGAGTTGCCCGCCAGGTAGAGGTCCTTGGCGGCGTCCGAGATGCCGATGCCGGGCCGGGCCACCACGAGTCGCAGCAGCTCCACCTCGGCGCCGCGCAGCTGCGGGGCGGGCATCTCCCGGCGCAGCCGGCGCCGGATCAGCCGCTGGACCCCGACGAGCGCGTCGGCCAGCTCCTCCGGGAAGGTCTCCTGTTCCACATCGCCGAGATTAGCTCTGTAGCAGAGGTAATGAACCCAAGAGAGAGTCAAAGCGGTGGGCGGAATATTGTTTGGGAGGTTTTATGGCGGGAATTCGCATTTATGTGCTTCGGACAGGAGGCACGTCCATGGGAGCCGCTCCTCGGCCGCCCCGGCGTCCCCGCCTCTCGTCCGCGCAGCCCTCCTCCCATGGTGTCTGTCCCAGCCGACCCCCGCTGAGGGAGGTGCGCACGATGCCTGTCACGACCAGGACGAAGCCGCACCCGCACGACGACGCCCCCGACACCACCGAAGCCTTCGTACGTCTGGCCGGCCTTCCGGACGGACCCGAGCGCCGGGCCCTGCGCGACGAGCTGATCCGGCTGTGGCTGCCCATGGCCGAGCGGATCGCCGTCCGCTTCAAGGGCCGCGGCGAGTCCCTGGAGGACCTGTACCAGGTGGCCGCCCTCGGCCTGGTCAAGGCCGTCGACCACTACGACCCTGAGCGCGGGCACGCCTTCGAGGCGTACGCCGTCCCGACCGTGACCGGCGAGATCAAGCGCCACTTCCGTGACCACATGTGGACGCTGCACGTACCGCGCCGGGTCCAGGACCTGCGCAACCGTGTCCGGCGCTCCGCGAAGGAGCTGTCGCAGACGACGCCGGGCCGCGCCCCGACCGTCGCCGAGATCGCCGAGCACGCCCAGCTGAGCGAGGACGAGGTGCGCACCGGCATGGAGGCGCTGGAGTGCTTCTCCGCGCTGTCCCTGGAGGCCGAGATGCCCGGCACCGACGGGTACGCCCTCGGTGACGCGCTCGGCGACGCCGACCCCGGCTACGACGTGGTCGTCGACCGGGTCTCCGTCGCGCCCTGTCTCCTGGCCCTTCCGGAACGCGAGCAGACCATTCTCTACCTGCGCTTCTTCCGAGGCATGACGCAGAGCAGCATCGCGCGGCAGCTGGGTATCTCGCAGATGCATGTCTCCCGGTTGCTCACCGCCTGCTTCGCCAAGCTGCGCACCGAGCTGGAGGAGGAGGCGCGCTGAGCCGTCACTCCGAGGGGGCCTCGGGGATCTGGGTCGGGCCGTGCCGGTCGAGAGCGGCCTCCAGCTCGGCCCGGATCTCCGGGGGCATCTCCCCGTCGCGGCCCCAGATGAGGATCAGGTCCGCGACGTTGCGGAGCTTGATGTTCGTGCGCTGGGACACGTCTCTCAGGACCACCCAGCCCTCGTCGGGCGTCACCCGCCCCAGGGCCACCATCATGCCGATCGCCTGGTCCACCACGGCGTGCGAGGTGACGGCCTCCTTCAGCTGCTCGACTTCTTCCTGCAGCTCGAAGATGCGGTCGGTCTCGTCGGACGGGTCGTGCGGTCCTGGGGTCACACTCCCATCCTCGTCATTCGACCGGCCCAATGCCACTGGGCCCGCGAGGTCGTTTCGGGCGCGCCGCGAGGGTACTCGACAGGCGCCCGGCACAGTTCCGGTTGGACACTGGAGACAGACCGGTGGCTGCAGGCCGGCGAGGTCAGGACGCGACTGCCATGAATCACGACATGAAACATCCCGCTGGTACGACGGAGGTCGTCTCCACGCACTCCGTGTTCGGCGCACCCTGCTGGGTGAGCCTGACCAGCCGCGACCTGGAGGCCACCGAGGCGTTCTACTCCGCTGTCCTCGGCTGGGAGTGGCGGTCGGCCGAGCTCGGCGACCGGTTCCGGATGGCACTGGTGGACGGCACTCCGGTGGCCGGGATCGCCGCGGTCGCCTCGATGATGCAGATGGCGGTGGCCTGGACGCCGTACTTCGCCGTGCGCAGCGCGGACGAGACCGTGGCCCGCGCCCAGGAGCGCGGCGGTACGGCCGCGGTCGGGCCGCTGTCCCTGCCGCCCGGACGCGCGGCGCTGCTGGCCGACCGGGACGGGGCGACCTTCGGGATCTGGGAGGGCGAACTCTTCTCCGACTGGGAGAGCTGGCGCCGCGCGGCCCCGACCTTCATCCGGCTGCACACCCGCGACGCCTTCGACGCCGCCATCTTCTACGGCGAGATCCTCGACTGGGCCTCGAAGCGCCCCGGGTGCTGCGAGGTCACCTACGAGGGCGGCGAGGTGGTGCTGCGCAGCGAGGGCGACATCGTGGCCCGGATCGAGTCGGGCGCGCTGGGCGCCGCGCCCGATCCCACGATCCGCCCGCACTGGCAGGTGCACTTCTTCGTGTCCGACATCTCCGCCTGCACGCGCGCCGCGGAGGTCCACGGCGGCAGCGTCCTGTCCAAGTCCGGCGCCGAGGCCGTGCTGCGGGACCCCGACGGCGCCCAGTTCACGGTGACGGCGCGGCGCGCCCGCTGACCGGGGCGCCCGCGGCGGGCCGCGACAACAGCACCAGGCTGCGCGCCGCGACACTCACCACCGACTCCGCCTTGTGCTCCGTCTCGTCCACCCCTTGGGGTTCGGCGGTGTCGATCAGCGTCGTCCAGCGTTCGCCGTACGCGGCCTCCGGCAGCCGGAAGCCCACCGGCTCCCAGTAGCTGTTGAGCAGCAGCAGGAACGAGTCGTCGACCACGGGGCGGCCGCAGGAGTCCGGCTCGGCGATGGCGTCACCGTTGAGGAAGGCGCCGACGGAGTGCGCGTCGGGCCGCAGCCAGTCACCGTCCGTCATCTCGCGCGCGTCCGGCGCGAACCACACGAGGTCGGGCAGCGGCTGACCCGCGTAGGTCACGGTCTCGCCGCGGAAGAAGCGACGGCGGCGCAGCACCGGATGGGCGGCGCGCAGGGCGACCAGGCGGCCGGTGAAGTCGGCGAGGTCACGCTGCTCCTCGGTCAACCGCCAGTCGATCCAGGAGACTTCGTTGTCCTGGCAGTAGGCGTTGTTGTTGCCGCGCTGGGTGCGGCCCAGTTCGTCGCCGTGACAGAGCATCGGGATGCCCTGTGACAGCAGCAGGGTGGCGAGGAGGTTGCGCTGCTGGCGGGCGCGCAGTTCCCGGACGTCAGGGGCGTCGGTGTCGCCCTCGAACCCGCAGTTCCAGGACCGGTTGACGCTCTCGCCGTCCCGATTGCCCTCTCCGTTGGCCTCGTTGTGCTTGTCGTTGTACGAGACGAGGTCGCGCAGGGTGAAACCGTCGTGCGCGGTGACGAAGTTGACGCTGGCGCGCGGTCGGCGCCGGTTGCGCTGGTACAGGTCGGAGGAGCCGGTGAGCCGGGACGCGAACTCGCCGAGCGAACCCGGCTCGCCGCGCCAGAAGTCCCGTACGGTGTCCCGGTACTTGCCGTTCCACTCCGACCACAGCGGCGGGAAGTTGCCGACCTGGTAGCCGCCCTCCCCCACGTCCCACGGTTCCGCGATCAGTTTGACGCGGCTGATCACCGGGTCCTGCTGGATCAGGTCGAAGAACGCCGACAGCCGGTCCACCTCGTGGAACTGCCGGGCCAGGGTCGCCGCGAGGTCGAAGCGGAAGCCGTCGACATGCATCTCGGTCACCCAGTAGCGCAGCGAGTCCATGATCAGCTGCAGGACGTACGGGTGCCGCATCAGCAGGGAGTTGCCGGTGCCGGTGGTGTCGTAGTAGTGGCCCCAGTCGCCGTCCACCAGACGGTAGTAGGAGGCGTTGTCGATGCCGCGGAAGGAGAGGGTGGGCCCCCGCTCGTTGCCCTCGGCGGTGTGGTTGTAGACGACGTCCAGGATCACTTCGAGGCCGGCCGCGTGCAGCGCCTTCACCATCGCCTTGAACTCGGCGACCTGCCCGCCACGGCCGCCCTGGGCGGCGTAGGCGTTGTGCGGGGCGAAGAAGCCGATGGTGTTGTAGCCCCAGTAGTTGGACAGACCGCGGTCCTGGAGCACCCCGTCGTGCACGAACTGGTGCACCGGCATCAGCTCGACCGCGGTCACGCCGAGAGACGTCAGATGGTCGAGGACCGCGGGGTGGGCCAGCCCGGCGTAGGTGCCGCGGAGTTCGGCGGGGACGTCGGGGTGGGTGCGGGTCAGGCCGCGGACATGGGCCTCGTAGATGACCGTGTCCGCGTAGGGCCGCCGGGGCGGGCTGTCCGTACCCCAGTCGAAGGCGGGGTCCGTGACCACGCCGAGCAGGGTGTGCCCGGCGCTGTCCGCTTCGGGGTCGTAGAGCGAGGGGTCGTTGTCCATCCGGCCGTCCACCGCTCTGGCGTACGGGTCCAGGAGGAGTTTCGCCGGATCGCAGCGGTGGCCGAGTTCCGGCTGCCAGGGTCCGTGCACCCGGTAGCCGTACCGCTGGCCCGGACCGATCCCGGGCAGATAGCAGTGCCACACGAAGCCGTCGACCTCGGCGAGCGGAACGCTGTGGTGGCTGCCGTCGTCCTCGACGAGGACCAGCTCCACGCATTCGGCGACCTCGCTGAACAGCGCGAAGTTGGTGCCCTTGCCGTCGAACGAGGCACCCAACGGGTAGGGGTGCCCGTTCCAGACGGGCACCCCTACCGTGCGTCGGCGTTTCGCGGTCACCGGGCGTCCTCCAGGATGCCGCCGACGACCGGTTCCTCGCGCGGCACCTGGAGCACCTCGCGCAGGCTCGGCGCGGGTGCCGTCGGCACCAGCGGAACCCGCTCGCCGGCCCGGGCGCGCTGCGAGAACCAGATGACCTTGCTGCCGGTCTCGGTGGCGCAGCAGCCCCACCCGTCGCTCATCGCGGCGATGTGCGCCAGACAGCCGCGGAGGTCCTGGTCCGGGCGCAGATGGCGGTCGTTGTCACCGATCGCGGTGATCAGATGCTGGCCGTTCCACCACATCTCGATCGATGTCTCCTTGTCGGTCGCGTGCTCGTCGATGGCCTTCAACAGCATTTCGGCACCGCGACAGACGCGCTCGACGAGGGTGTCGAGATCCCAGTACCGGAGATGAGCGGCCAGAATGCGCTTGACCTGGCCGACCCGTTCCGGGGTGACTTCCACGTCGAGGTGGTAGTAGCAGGGCACTGCGGTCTTCATCTTCGTTGGCTCCTCACCGGCGAAGCTCCACTTCCGCCTCTCGCCCCTTTGGGACGAGCCCCGAACGCGTAGCGTGAGCAATGATCGCTCCTGAGTGACCTCAAGCGTGCGGGTGCTACGCCATTCGTGCAACACGAGCGCGTCGACCCAGGCCACGCCCGGTTCCACGGGCGATGGTTGAAGCTCCAACAAGACGCTGCGTCGCCACCCGTGCACCATGAGTGAAACTCCCCATGGAAGGTGAACCGCACCATGCTGCTACCGGCCAAGGCCGAAGTCGCCCGGCAACTGCGGCGGTACCGGGCCTGGGAGCGCGTGATGCTCGCCTCCCCCGCCGACCGCACCGTACGGGCGACCTTCGAGGACTCGGGCTACACCCTCTGTGTGCTGATGGGGAAGCGCTGTGCCCGGGAGGCCGCCGACGCCGCCGAACGCTATCTGCGGACCAGCCTCGTCACCTACCTCCAGGAGCAGGACGCGCACTGTGCCACCACCCCGGTCCACCGGGGGCCGCCGGTGCTGCTCACGCGTTCTTCCGCGGGAAGGTAGATCCCTTCCGGCGCAGCTTGGATCCCCGGCCGGGCCTCATGGCCCGGCCCTCGGCACGGCAGAGGCGAGCCCCATGAGGACGAGACGCATGAGCAGGTCCACGAGCGCGAAGGACATGAGCGCGAGGGACACCATCGGCCGTATCCCGGTCCGGGATGTCCGGCCCGCCGTCGACGGCGGCCGCAGCCCCGCCAAGGCGGTCACCGGTGAGACCTTCCAGGTCACCGCGACCGTGTTCCGCGAAGGCCATGACGCGGTCGCCGCCAACGTCGTCCTCACTGATCCCGAGGGCCGCCCCGGCCCCTGGACGCCGATGCGTGAACTCGCCCCCGGCACCGACCGCTGGGGCGCCGACGTCACCCCGGGCTCGACGGGACGCTGGACCTTCCACGTGGAGGCCTGGGGGGATCCCATCGCCACCTGGCGCCACCACGCCGGCATCAAGATCCCCGCCGGCATCGACGTGGGGCTCGTCCTGGAGCAGGGCGCCGACCTCTACCACCGAGCGGCCGCCGGGGTCCCCGCCGGCCCGGAACGGGCCCTGGTACAGGGCGCGGCGGACACCCTGCACGACGACTCACTGACCGTCTCCACCCGGTTGGCGGCGGCGTTGACGCCGGAGGTGGACGCGGTGCTGGCCGCGCATCCGCTGCGGGAGTTCGTCACCGCCTCCGAGCCACTGCCCCTGCTGGTGGAACGGGAACGGGCCCTGTACGGCTCCTGGTACGAGTTCTTCCCCCGTTCCGAGGGCACCCCCGAACGCCCCCACGGCACTTTCCGCACCGCCGCCCGCAGGCTCCCCGCGATCGCCGCGATGGGCTTCGACGTCGTCTACCTTCCCCCGATCCACCCCATCGGCACGACCTTCCGCAAAGGCCCGAACAACACCCTCTCCGCCGGCCCCCAGGACGTCGGCGTGCCCTGGGCGATCGGCTCCCCCGAGGGCGGACACGACGCCATCCACCCGGACCTGGGCACCATCGAGGACTTCGATTACTTCGTCGGCAAAGCTCAAGAGCACGGCCTGGAGATCGCCCTCGATTTCGCGTTGCAGTGCTCCCCGGACCACCCCTGGGTCCACAAACACCCCGAGTGGTTCCACCACCGCCCCGACGGCACCATCGCCTACGCCGAGAACCCGCCCAAGAAGTACCAGGACATCTACCCCATCGCCTTCGACGCCGACATGGACGGCCTGGTCGCCGAGACCCTGCGGGTGCTGCGGCACTGGATGGACCACGGAGTGCGGATCTTCCGCGTCGACAACCCGCACACCAAACCGGTCCTCTTCTGGCAGAGGGTGATCGCGGACATCAACACCACCGACCCCGACGTCATCTTCCTCGCCGAGGCCTTCACCCGGCCCGCGATGATGCGCACCCTGGGGCAGATCGGCTTCCAGCAGTCCTACACGTACTTCACCTGGCGCAACACCAAGCAGGAACTCACCGAGTACCTCACCGAGCTGTCCGGGGAGGCCGCCGCCTCCATGCGGCCCAACTTCTTCGCCAACACCCCCGACATCCTGCACGCCTACCTCCAGCACGGCGGACGCCCCGCCTTCGAGGTCCGCGCCGTCCTGGCCGCCACCCTCTCCCCCACCTGGGGCATCTACAGCGGCTACGAACTCTGCGAGAACACCCCCCTCAGGGACGGCAGCGAGGAATACCTCCACTCGGAGAAATACCAACTCCGCCCCCGCGACTGGGACACCAGCGACACCATCGCCCCTCTCCTCACTCTCCTCAACGACATCAGGCGCCGCCACCCCGCCCTCCAGCGCCTGAGGAACATCCGCTTCCACACCACCGACAACGACGCCGTGCTCGCGTACAGCAAGCGCACCGGCTCGGACACGGTTGTGGTGATCGTCAACCTCGACCCCCACCACACCCAGGAGGCCACGGTCTCGTTGGACATGCCGCAACTCGGCCTGGACGGGAACGCATCCATGTCCGTGCACGACGAACTGACGGGTGAGACCTACCGCTGGGGCAGGAGCAACTATGTGCGCCTGGAACCGGGACGGTCCCCCGCGCACGTGCTCCACGTCCAGCCATCGACACCGCAGAGCGGAGGGTCAAGCGCGTCATGACTGTCAACGAGCCCGTCCACGACACCTTCGAGGACACCCCGGCCAAGGACCGGGACCCCGACTGGTTCAAGCGCGCCGTCTTCTACGAGGTGCTCGTCCGTTCCTTCCAGGACAGCAACGGCGACGGCGTCGGCGACCTCAAGGGCCTCACCGCCAAACTCGATTACCTGCAATGGCTGGGCGTCGACTGCCTGTGGCTGCCGCCCTTCTTCAAGTCGCCGTTGCGCGACGGCGGTTACGACGTCTCCGACTACACCGCCGTCCTGCCCGAGTTCGGTGACCTCGCCGACTTCGTCGAGTTCGTCGACGCCGCCCACCAGCGCGGCATGCGCGTCATCATCGACTTCGTCATGAACCACACCAGCGACCAGCACCCGTGGTTCCAGGAATCCCGCGCCAACCCCGATGGCCCTTACGGCGATTACTACATGTGGGCCGATGACGACAAGCAGTACCCGGACGCGCGGATCATCTTCGTCGACACCGAGACGTCCAACTGGACCTTCGACCCCGTTCGCCAGCAGTACTTCTTCCACCGCTTCTTCTCCCACCAGCCCGACCTCAACTACGAGAACCCGGCGGTCCAGGAAGAGATCCTCGCCGCCCTCCGCTTCTGGCTGGATCTGGGCATCGACGGCTTCCGGCTCGACGCCGTCCCCTATCTGTACGCGGCCGAGGGCACCAACTGCGAGAACCTGCCCGCCTCCCACGAGTTCCTCAAGCGGGTGCGCCGCGAGATCGACCTCATGTATCCGGACACGGTGCTGCTCGCGGAGGCGAACCAGTGGCCCGAGGACGTCGTCGACTACTTCGGCGACTACCAGTCCGGCGGCGACGAATGCCACATGGCCTTCCACTTCCCCGTCATGCCCCGCATCTTCATGGCCGTGCGCAGGGAATCGCGCTACCCGGTCTCGGAAATCCTCGCCAAGACCCCGGCCATCCCCTCCAGTTGCCAATGGGGCATCTTCCTGCGCAACCACGACGAGCTCACCCTCGAAATGGTCACCGACGAGGAACGCGACTACATGTGGGCCGAATACGCCAAAGACCCCCGCATGCGCGCCAACATCGGCATCCGACGGCGCCTCGCGCCCCTCCTCGACAACGACCGCAACCAGATCGAGCTCTTCACCGCCCTGCTGCTGTCCCTGCCCGGCTCGCCGATCCTCTACTACGGCGACGAGATCGGCATGGGCGACAACATCTGGCTCGGCGACCGCGACGCCGTCCGCACCCCCATGCAGTGGACGCCGGACCGCAACGCGGGCTTCTCCACGGCCGACCCCGGGCGCCTGTATCTGCCGACCATCATGGACCCCGTCTACGGCCATCAGGTCACCAATGTCGAGGCGTCGATGTCGTCGCCCTCCTCGCTGCTGCACTGGACCCGCCGCATGATCGAGATCCGCAAGCAGAACCCCGCGTTCGGCCTCGGCACGTTCACGGAACTCCCCTCGTCCAACCCCGCCGTACTGGCCTTCCTTCGCGAGTACGAGGACGACCTGGTCCTGTGCGTGCACAACTTCTCCCGCTTCGCGCAGCCCACGGAGCTGGACCTGCGTGAGTTCGACGGCCGTCATCCGGTGGAGCTGTTCGGCGGGGTGCGGTTCCCGGCCATCGGTGAGCTGCCGTACCTGCTGACGCTGGCGGGACACGGTTTCTACTGGTTCCGGCTCTCCCGAGTGGCATCCCGCATCGGTCGCCGACTTTGAGCGTGTGCCGAGGAAAGGACGCGTCACCATGCCGAAGACAGCATTCCCGAGCCCGAGCGGCACGGCCGTCGCGGGGCCCATGGCCTCGCTGGCGGGACTACTGCGCGAGTGGCTGCCCCGGCAGCGCTGGTTCGCCGGCAAGGACCGGCCCGTCACGGACCTCACGCTGCTGTCCCTGACGGAGCTGTTCCCTGGCTGTCTGCATCTGCTGGTCCACACCGGACACGCGCCCGTCCCCGCCCCCGGCGGCACCACGGCCGGGTCCGGGGACTGCTACCAGCTGCTGCTCGGCGTACGCAAGCATCTGTCGCCGCGGCTCGGCCGGGCCCTGATCGGGCGGGCGGAGTCCGGACCGCTGGCCGGGCTGACGGTGTTCGACGCGTTGCAGGACCCTCGTTCGGCACAGCTGCTCCTGGAGCGGCTGCGGCATCCCGGCACGGCGGGCCCCCTGCGTTTCGAGGCCGATCCGTCGGTGTCCGTGCCGACCGGGCTGGTGCCGCGGGTGCTGGACGCCGAGCAGTCCAACTCCTCGCTGGTGTACGGCGACGCGTTCATCCTGAAGGTCTTCCGGCGCGTCCAGCCCGGCGTCAACCCGGACCTGGAGGTGCCGGGGGCGCTGGCCGGACAGGGGTGCCGCCGGGTGCCCGCGCCCGTGGCCTGGTTCCGGACGACGCATCCCTATCAGGCCACGCTCGGCGTGCTCCAGCCGTTCCTGCCCGACGCCTCCGACGGCTGGACCCTGGCCCTGGAGGCGCTGGCCCGCGGCGACGACTTCACGGCGCAGGCCCACGAGCTGGGCCGGGCCACGGCCGACGTCCACCTCGCGCTGGCCGCCGCCTTCCCCGACGGGACCGGCACCGAGACCGCCGGCGGTCCCGCCGGTGACCAGAACAGCCGCACGGCGGCGGCGATGACCGAGCGGCTGACGTCCGCCGCGCACTGCGTGCCCGCCCTCCAGCCTTTCGTCCCACGGCTGCGGACCGCGTTCGCGGCGCTGGAAGGCTGCGATTCCGGCCCACCCGCGCAGCGTATCCACGGCGATCTCCATCTGGGGCAGGTGCTGCGGGCCGGGCGTGAGTGGTTCGTCATCGACTTCGAGGGCGAGCCGTCCCGTCCGCTCGCCGAGCGGCGCAGCGCCCACTCGCCGGTGCGGGACATCGCCGGCATGCTGCGTTCCTTCGACTACGCGGCGCGGCAGCGCCGCCCCTGGCGTCCGGAGTGGGCACGCCGCTGCCGGGAGGCCTTCTGCGCCGGCTACGCCGCGCGGGCGGGCTGGGATCCACGAAAGAAGCACGGTCTGTTGCGCGCCTACGAGACGGACAGAGCCGTGTACGAAGTCCTGTACGAAGCCCGGCATCGCCCCGACTGGCTGCCGGTTCCGATGGCGGCGATCGAGCGTCTTGCCGTAAGGGGAGGCTGAAGCCATGGCTCTGCGTGACATCTCATCCCCCGAGGCGGGTGGCCCGGTTCCGTGCCGTGCCGCGCCCGCCCTGGACCCCGGCGACCGTGCCCGGCTGCTGGCGGGCGCCCACCACGATCCGCACGCCCTGCTGGGCGCCCATCCGGTGCCCGGCGGGATCGTCTTCCGGGCCCTGCGTCCCTTCGCGCGGTCCGTGAGCGTGGTCGTCGACGGGAGGCGCAGCCGGCTCGCCTCGGAGGGCGAGGGCCTCTTCTCCGGTGTGCTCCCGTTGGCGGCGATCCCCTCGTACACCCTGCTGGTGGCGTACGAGGACGGCGAGCACGAGGTCCACGACCCGTACCGCTTCCTGCCCGCCCTGGGCGACACCGATCTGCATCTCATCCGGGAGGGGCGGCACGAGCAGCTGTGGAAGGCGCTCGGCGCCGAGCCCATGACCCACCAGGGCGTGACCGGCACCCGCTTCACGGTGTGGGCGCCGAACGCCCAGGGTGTGCGAGTCGCCGGGGACTTCACCTGCTGGGACGGCACGGCGTTCCCGATGCGTTCGCTGGGCGCGGCCGGGGTGTGGGAGCTGTTCCTGCCGGGGATCGGTGAGGGTGCCCGGTACAAGTTCGAGATCACCTCACGGCACGGCGACCGCTTCCTGAAGGCGGACCCGATGGCACGTCGTGCCGAGGTCCCCCCGGACACGGCGTCGATCGTGAGCGTGTCGCGCTACGAGTGGGACGACGCCGAGTGGATGGCTCATCGGGGCGATGTCCCGGTGCACGTGGCGCCGTTCTCGGTGTACGAGGTCCATCTGCCGTCCTGGCGGCCCGGGCTGACGTACCGTCAACTCGCCGAGCAGCTCCCGGAGTATGTCAAGGACCTCGGCTTCACCCATGTCGAGCTGATGCCGGTCGCCCATCATCCCTTCAGCGGTTCCTGGGGCTATCAGGTGACCGGCTTCTACGCGCCGATGGCCCGGCTCGGCTCGCCCGACGACTTCAAGTACCTGGTGGACGCACTGCATCGGGCCGGTATCGGCGTGATCATGGACTGGGTGCCCGCCCATTTCCCCAAGGACGACTGGGCGCTCGGGCGGTTCGACGGGGAGCCGCTGTACGAGCCCGGTGACTGGCGGCGGGCCGAGCATCCGGACTGGGGGACGTACGAGTTCGACTACGGGCGGGTGGAGGTACGCAACTTCCTCGTCGCCAACGCCGTGTACTGGTGCGAGGAGTTCCACATCGACGGGCTGCGGGTCGACGCCGTCGCCTCGATGCTCTACCTCGACTACTCCCGTGACTCCGGTCAGTGGACGCCCAATGTGTTCGGCGGGCGTGAGGACCTGGACGCGATGCAGTTCCTCCAGGAGATGAACGCGACGGTGTACCGGCGGGTGCCGGGGGTCATGACGATCGCGGAGGAGTCCACGGCCTGGGACGGGGTGACCCGGCCGACCGAGAGCGGCGGTCTGGGCTTCGGCCTGAAGTGGAACATGGGCTGGATGCACGACTCGCTCGGCTACGTGGAGCATGAGCCGGTGCACCGCAAGTACCACCACCACGAGATGACCTTCTCGATGGTCTACGCCTACAGCGAGAACTACGTCCTGCCCATCTCCCACGACGAAGTGGTGCACGGCAAGCGGTCGTTGGTCTCCAAGATGCCCGGTGACTGGTGGCAGCAGCGCGCCACCCACCGCGCCTACCTCGGCTTCATGTGGGCCCACCCCGGCAAGCAGCTCCTCTTCATGGGGCAGGAGTTCGCCCAGGGCGCCGAGTGGTCCGAGCCCGACGGCCCCGACTGGTGGCTGCTCGATCCCGCCTACGGCGCCGAAGCCGATCACCGTGGCGTCCAGGACCTGGTCCGCGACCTCAACAACCTCTACCGTCGCACCCCCGCCCTCTGGCAGCGGGACACCACCCCCGACGGCTTCCGGTGGGTGATCGGCGACGCGGCGGACGACAACGTCTTCGCCTTCCTGCGCTACGACGCCCAGGGCGCCCCTCTCCTCGCCGTCTCCAACTTCTCCCCCGTCGTCCGCCACGACTACCGGCTCGGCGTCCCCGGCGACGTCCCCGCCTGGCGGGAGGTCCTCAACACGGACGCGGGACGGTACGGCGGCAGCGGTGTCGGCGGCTCCGATCCGGTCAAACCGGAGGACGGTGTCCTGCCGCTCACCCTGCCGCCGCTCGCGACGGTGTGGCTGACGCCCGTGTGATTGGCCGTCCCGTGGGCAGTCGGGGCGTACGGACCCCGTCGTCGCGACAGAAGGGCGGCCTCACGTGCGCACCGTCGGAGTGGAGGAGGAGCTCCTCCTGATCGATCCCGAGACCGGCGAGCCACAGGCTCTGTCCGCGGCCGTGCTCGCGCGCGCCGCGCTGGACGACGGGGACGAGCAGGTCTTCGAGAAGGAACTGCACACCGAGATGCTGGAGTTCGCCACGCACCCGCAGTCGGGCATGGCGGATCTCGGTGCGGAGATCGTCCGCTGCCGCAAGGAGGCGGCGCGGCTCGCCGAAGGCATCGGCTGCACGGTCGCGGCGCTGGCGACCTCGCCCCTGCCGGTCCGGCCGTCCATCGGAATGGGAAGCCGGTACCGGTGGATGGCCGAGCAGTACGGCATCACCAGCAGGGACCTCGTCCTGGGATGCCATGTCCATGTGTCCGTCGAGTCCGACGCCGAGGGCGTCGCGGTGATCGACCGGATCCGGCCATGGCTGTCGGTGCTCTCCGCGATCAGCGCCAACTCGCCGTACTGGCAGGGCGGCGACACCCGGTACAGCAGTTATCGCAGCCGGGTGTGGCAGCGCTGGCCGTCGGCCGGTCCGACCGAGGTGTTCGGCTCGGCCGAGTGCTATCACCGGCGGGTCGCGGACATGGTCGCGACCGGGGTCATCCTCGACGAGGCGATGGTCTACTTCGACGCGCGGCTGTCCCAGCGCTATCCGACGGTGGAGATCAGGGTGTCGGACGTCTGTCTGCACGCCTCGACCGCCGTCCTGGTCGCCACCCTCACCCGTGGTCTGGTGGAGACGGCGGCACGGGAGTGGCGGGCGGGGCGGGAGCCGCTGCCGCACAGTGTGAGCCTGCTGCGGCTGGCCGCCTGGCGGGCCGCCCGGTCCGGGCTGACGGAGGAACTGCTGCATCCGGCGACCATGCACCGGCTGCCCGCGGAGACCGTCGTACGGGCCCTGCTGGACCACATCGGCGAGGCGCTCGCCGACACCGGCGACCTCGACTGCGCGCGCGAGGCCTGTGCGGAGCTGCTGCGGCGCGGCAACGGGGCGCGGGTGCAGCGGGAGCTGATGGAGCGGACCGGCAGTCTGCGGGAGGTCGTCAGGGAGTGCGCGCGCCTCACCCAGGAGTAGGCGCCGCACGCGCAGCGGGCCCCTCGATCACGGCGAGATCAACAAACCGGCGCTACTTGTCGAATCCAGACACCGGCCGCTCTCGCCTGGGCTAGATTCAGGCACCGCCGATAACGGTTCTCATCGGTGGAGTCACACCCCGTACACATCAGGAGCAGCGCATGCGCGACGTCGCCCTCGCTCCCCCGTCCGTCTCCCCGTTGACCGGCGGGCTCGCCGACAGCGTCTTCGAGACGGCGGACCGCAACCCGACCCTGCCGACGCTCGCGCGCCGCTCCGGCCGCCCCTCCTCCCCCACCTGGGAGGAGGTGACCGCGGTGGAGCTGCGGGACGAGGTGGTGGACCTGGCCAAGGGGCTGGTGGCCTCCGGGATCGCGCCGGGCCACCGCGTGGCGATCATGGCGCGTACCCGTTACGAGTGGACGGTCATCAGCCACGCCCTGTGGACGGTCGGCGCCGAGGTCGTGCCGATCTATCCGACCTCGTCGCGCGACCAGGTGGAGTGGATCCTCCGGGACGCGGACTGTGTGGGCGTGGTCGTCGAGGACGAGCAGAGCGTGATGACGGTCGGGTCGGTGTGCGCCTCGCTGCCCCGGCTGCGGCACGTGTGGCAGCTGGACACGGGGGCGCTGGAACAGCTCGTGGAGCGGGGCGAGTTCATTCCGTTCACCACGGTGGAGTCGCTGCGCCGGATCGTGCTGCCGGACTCCACCGCCGCCGTCGTCTACACCTCCGGCACCTCGGGGCGGCCGCTGGGCTGCGCGCTGAGCCACCGCGGTCTGGCGAGCGCCTGCGACACGCTCCTGGAGGGCTGGGGCCACACGGTGGTGCCGCCGGGCGGCCAGGGCAGCGTCCTCGCCTTCCTGCCGTTCTCCCATGTGTACGGCCTGCTCGTGCAGACGCTGTGCCTGCGCGGCGGGCTGCTGATGGCCCATGAGCCGGAGCTGACCCAGGAGGCGCTCTCGGCGTCCCTGATGTCGTTCCGGCCGACGTACTTCTGTGCGGTGCCCTCGCTCTTCGAGAAGATCTACAAGACCTTCCTGCGCACAGCACAACAGGCGGGTCGCGGTGCGCTGTTCGAGCGGGCGGCGGAGACGGCCCGGGACTACGCGGCGGCCGTCGAACGACAGCGGCTGGGCCAGGGAGCGGGGCCCGGACTCGATCTGCGGTTGCAGCACGCCCTGTACGAACGGACGGTGTACCGCAGGCTGCGGGCCGCGCTGGGCGGCCGGGTCCTGCGGGCGACCTCCGGCGGGTCCCCGCTGGGCCGCGAACTGTGCCTGTTCTACGAGGGCATCGGCGTGTACGTGAACGACGGCTACGGTCTGACGGAGACGAGCGGCGGCGTCACCGGCCAGCCACTGGGCCGGGAGAAGTCCGGCACCGTCGGCCGGCCCCTGCCGGGCACCGACATCCGGGTGGCCGACGACGGGGAGATCCTGGTTTACGGCCCCTCCGTCTTCCAGGGCTACGTCAACGACGAGGCCGCGACCCGCACGGCGCTCGGCAGCGGCTGGCTGACCACGGGCGACCTCGGATATCTGGACCCGGAGGGCTATCTCACGATCACCGGCCGCAAGAAGGACGTGATCATCACCAGCAGCGGCAAGAGTGTCGTACCGGCGTTCCTGGAGCAGCGGCTGCGGATGCATCCGCTCATCCACCAGGCGGTCCTGGTGGGCGACAACCGGCCCTGCGTCGGTGCCCTGATCACCCTGGACCCCGACTTCCTGGTCCACTGGCGCGGCGGGCTCGCGCTGCCGGGGGACGCGCCGAGCCGGGAGGCGCGGGAGGAGAACGCGCTGCGGGAGGAGATCGGCCGGGCCGTCGCGGCGGCCAACAGTGCCGTGTCCCGGTCGGAGTCCGTGCGGGTCTTCCGGGTGCTGCCGCAGCCCTTCGACCACACCCGTGGCCTGCTGACCCCGTCGATGAAGCTGCGCCGGGACGCGATCGTCGAGCACTACGCGTTCGAGATCGACGCCATGTACCAGGCCCGCTCGCACGGCATCCGGCAGCGGGTGCCCGAGGAGCCGGCCGGCTGGGAGGACCCGGACGACGTGTTCCGGTGACAGAGAGTCCCGCTGGGGTCCGATTGACCTCAGCGTCCTCGGGAACTCGCACAAGCGTCGACGTCGAAGGACGCTGGACGAAGGACATGCCCGATGACCCGTAGGGACGACCTAGTGGCCTCCGTGGAGATCCCGAGCCGCACCACGAGCTTCGCGGGTGAGCCGCAGAGCGTGACGAGCGCTCGGCTCGCCGCGGAGGACTTCCTGTGTGTCCTCGCCGACGTCCGTCCGCCCGGCGCGCCCGAGTACTGGCACGACATCCTGTTGGTCGTCACCGAGCTGGCGGCCAACGCCGTGCAGTACGCGCCCGGGGAGTTCTCGCTGACCATGCGGCGGACCTTCGACGGTGTGCATGTGACCCTGCACGACTCCAACCCCACCCCGCCCGCCCCGAGGCCCTTTCACCCGAGCACCGGCGGCGGCGGTGTCGGCTGGCATCTGATCCACGCCCTGTGCGAGCAGGTGAGCGTGGTGACGGAGTCGCACGGCAAGGACGTGCATGTGTTTCTTCCCTGGTGAGTCACACACGACTTTCACGCGCTTTCGGTGCACTCGCGCACCAGTGCGGGCATGGTGGTGCTCACGCGTTCGTCTGCCTGCCGCACCCGGCTGGCGGAACGGCTGGAGGCACGGTGGGATCGGTGGGGTGGGCAGCAGCGATCCAGGGCAGACGATCGACGTTCGACTCGGACCGCCGGAGCCGCAGAAGGGAAGAAAGACCGTGACACGACCCAGGATCCTGGTGGTTGGCGCAGGCTTCGCCGGCGTGGAGTGTGTACGCCGGCTGGAACGCAAACTCGGTGCGGACGAGGCAGACGTCACGCTGGTGACACCGTTCGCCTATCAGCTCTACCTTCCGCTGCTCCCCCAGGTGGCCTCCGGGGTGCTGACACCCCAGTCGATCGCCGTGTCGCTGCGGCGGAGCAGGAAGTACCGCACCCGGATCATCCCGGGCGGTGCCATCGGCGTGGACCTCAAGGCGAAGGTGTGCGTGATCCGCACCATCACCGACGAGATCGTCGACGAGCCGTACGACTACATCGTGCTGGCCCCGGGCAGCGTGACCCGCACCTTCGACATCCCCGGCCTCACGGACCACGCGTTCGGCATGAAGACCCTCGCCGAGGCCGCCTACGTCCGTGACCACGTCATCTCGCAACTCGACCTCGCCGACGCCAGCCATGACGAGGCGGAGCGGGCGGCGCGGCTGCAGTTCGTGGTGGTCGGCGGCGGTTACGCGGGCACCGAGACCGCGGCCTGTCTGCAGAAGCTCACCCACGCCGCCGTCAAGCGCTACCCGCGCATCGACCCGGCGCTCATCAAGTGGCATCTGATCGACATCGCCCCGAAGCTGATGCCCGAACTGGGCGACAAGCTGGGCAGCACCGCGCAGAACATCCTCACCAAGCGCGGCGTCGACATCTCCCTCGGCACCTCCATCGCCAAGGCGGGCCCGGAGGAGGTCACCTTCACCGACGGGCGGGTGATCCCGACGCACACGCTGATCTGGACGGCGGGTGTGGTGGCCAGTCCGCTGATCGGGACGTTGGGGGCCGAGACGCTCCGCGGACGGCTCGTGGTCGGCGCGGACATGAGGATGCCGGGCCAGGACGGGGTCTTCGCGCTCGGCGACTCCGCCGCGGTCCCCGACGAGGCCAAGGGTGAGGAGGGCGCGATCTGCCCGCCGACCGCACAGCACGCGATGCGGCAGGGCAAGCACGTCGCGGACAACGTCATCGCCACCCTGCGCGGGGGGTCGACGACGCCGTACGTCCACAAGGACCTCGGTCTGGTCGTGGACCTCGGCGGCAAGGACGCCGTGTCCAAGCCGCTCGGCATCGAGCTGCGCGGGCTTCCCGCCCAGGTCGCGGCCCGCGGCTACCACTGGGCGGCGCTGCGCACCAATGTGGCCAAGGTGCGCGTCGCGACCAACTGGACGCTCAACGCGATCGCGGGCGACGATTTCGTCCGCACCGGCTTCCAGCACCGCCGGGCGGCCCGGCTCAAGGACTTCGAGTACACGAACGCCTACCTCACACCGGATCAGGTGCGGGCACACGTGGACGGAACGGAGCGACAGGAATAGGGCCCCGGCCACAGGAGCGAGCACAGCAATGCCGCACACACCACGGCCCGCCCCCTTCCGACCCTCCCGACCGCGGGCTGAGGCACCGTCGGGCAACCCCGGCATGCCGGGCACGCGGGCCGGGTTGCCGGTGGGGGACGGGCGCGTGGTGGACGGGCGGGCCGGGACTTCGATGCTGGTCGGGCACGCGGCGAACGTGCGCCCCGGGACGCCGATTGCATTCCGCCACGCGCCCGATGCGCAGGCCGAGGCGACTGCGGTCGTCGGGCGCGTGGTGGACGGGCGGGCCGAAGCCTCGAACGTACGCGCCAGGACAGCGACGGAAATCCACCGCACGCCGGGCACGCGGGCCGGGGCGCCGGCGGTGGGCCGGCGTGTGGGGAACGTGCGGGCCGTGGAGTCGGCGCGGATCGGGTGTGTGGCGCGCGTGAGCGGCCGGACAATGCCTCCCGTCATCTCCCCTGCGCCGGACGCGCAACCCGGAGCGTCCGCGGTGGATGGGCGTGTGGGGAACGCGCGGGCCGTGGAGCCGGCGCGGATCGGGTGTGTGGCGCGCGTGAGCGGCCGGACAACGCCTCCCGTCATCTCCCGCGCGCAGGCCGGGGTGTGTGGTTGGGGTGGGGGACGGCGGCCGGGTTTCGGCCGTGGGTCGTGACGGGGGCCGGGCGGGTGCGGCTGCGGGATTTCGTGGCGGCGTCCGACCCCGGGCTGTTGCGGCTGACGGCGGGGCTGCGGACGGTAGGGGCCATCGCGCTGACGCTGGCCGTGCTCGCCCCGCTGGGCGCCGACGTGCCTCATCTCGTGGCGGGGGCGATCGCCGCGATGGTCGCCACCTTCGCTATCCGCGACAAGCAGCGGTCCGGGCAGGCCGTCACCCTGGCGCTCGGACTGCCGGTGGCGCTGGCCGCCGTGACACTGGGGGCGCTGCTCGCCTCCCGGGTGGTCGCCGGTGACCTGTTCTTCGTCGCGTTGATCTTCTGCGCGGTCTACGGGCGGCGGTTCGGGGACCGGGGCACCGCGCTGGGGCTGATCGGGTTCCAGGTGTACTTCCTGTCCCTGTTCGTCGGCGCGACGGTCTCGGGACTGCCCCAGTTGTACGCGGCGATCGGCGTCGCCTTCGCGAGCAGCGCGCTGGTGCGGTTCGCCCTGGTGCCGGAGACGCCCGCGGGGACGCTGGAGCGGCTGCGGTCGGCCTTCCGGGCCCGGCTGGCCCGGCTGGTTGCCGCGCAACTGGAACTGCTCGACGCGGGTCCCGCGGAGGTGGACGGGGCCCTGGAGCATGTGCGGGAGGGCACCGCGCGGCTGCATGACACCGCCCTGATGATCCAGGGCCGCCTGGAGGCCGGGACCTCCGACGAGGGCGTGGCCCGGCTGGTGCAGCGGCGGGTGGCGGACGCCGAGGTGGCCGCCGAGCGGCTGGGGCTGTTGCTGCTGACCGCGCGCAGCGCCGAGCGGGCGGACACGCTGACCCTGCATCTGCCGGGTGCGCCGGTGCCCTCGGGTGGGCTGCTGCCCGTGCGGGACAAGGCGATCGACACCCTGCGCCGGGATCTGGAGGCGCTGCGGCTGCTCGTCCTGCGGCCGGTGTCGGCGCAGCACGGCACGGCGCTGTCGCATCTTCGCAACCGGCTCCTCGGCTACCGGGACGAGCAGAACCTGCCGCCCGCGCCGCCGGCCGTCCAGGACGTGTTCCGGGGTGTCGGTGAGGCCGCCCGCGCGGTGCTGGGGCTGCGGGTCGCGCTCGACGGGCCGCAGGACGAGTCGGACGACAGTCCGGCCACGGCGCGGTCACGGGAGGAACTGGACGCCGAGGACGCGGCCATCGACTCCGGTGAGGAGGAGGCGCAGGAGGAGCTCACGGGGCTGCGGCGGCCCACGACGCGGGCGGCCGTGCAGGTGGCGGTGGGGTCGTCGCTGGCCATCGCGGGCGGGGAGCTGCTGTCCAGTCAGCGCTGGTACTGGGCGGTGCTGACGTGCTGGATCGTCTTCATCAACACCGCGTCCACGGGCGAGATCCTGGTCAAGGGCTCCCGGCGGCTGGTCGGCACGGTGCTCGGGGTGGTGGCGGGCATCGGGCTGGCGGCGCTGGTCGGGCACCATACGTGGACGGCGTTCGCGCTGGTCCTGGTCTGCGTGTTCCTGATGTTCTACTCGGCGCCGCTGTCGTACACGCTCATGTCGTTCTTCGTGACCGCCGCGCTGGGCCTGCTCTACACCCTGCTGCACACCTACAGCTTCTCGGTGCTGGTGCTGCGCGTCGAGGAGACGGCGCTCGGCGCGGCCTGTGGGGTGCTGGCGGCGGCGTTCGTGCTGCCGGTGCGGACGGACCGTCGTACCAACGACCTGCTCGTCGCCGTGCTGGACCGGCTGGCGGAGGTCACCGAGACCGCCGTGGACCAGCTCAGCGGCGGGCCGCCGGCCGATCTGCTGGACCAGGCCCGCGAGCTGGACCAGGCGCTGGCCGATCTGCGGGCCGCCACCAAGCCGCTCACCCACCCCGTCACCCCGTTGCGGGCCCGGCGGGACACGGCGCGCTATGTCGTGGCCCTCCTGGAGACCTGTGCCTACCAGGCACGGGCCCTGGCGGCGACCGCCGAGCTCCTGCCCACACACCCCTCCATCGCGGCCGACCCCCGGCTGCGCGGCGCCGGTGAGCGCATTCTCCGGAACATCCGCGCCCTCGCCGCTCATGTCGCCGACGAACACTCCCCCGAGGAGCTCCGCACCGGCCCGAGCATCGCCGCGCTCCTGGACGCCGGCACCGCGGGCTCACCCCGCTTCGGCCGGGTCACGGACCGGGTGCTGCGCCATCTGGGACGACTGGACGAGGGGGTGACGGGCCTGGCCCGGCCCCTACGGGTACCGGTGGCCGGACCACGGGGCTGAACCCGGCCAGGCCCTCACCCTCGCCGCCGTACGACACGGTCCGCCGAGGGGGGCGACGGCCGGTCGTCGGGGCATGCTTCCGGGGGTCTTACACCCTCCTCCATCGCGCCATGGCGAACGAGAACAGGCCGAAGAGGACCAGGCCGGCTGCCACACAGGCCAGGAGCGAGGGGCCCAGGGGGGTGTCGGCGAAGGAGCGGAGGGTGTCGTCAAGGCCCTTGACCTTGTCGGGTTCGTAGTCGACGGCGGCCCGTACGGCGAAGGCGCCCGCGGTCGCGAAGATCAGGCCGCGGGCCGCGCCGCCGCCCACCCCGGTGATGTCCACCAGGCGCCGTGCCCCCGGCGACATCTCGCCGAGCTTCAGCTTGTCGTGGTACTTCCGTAGCACCGCCCGGGCGCCGATCCACACGCCCGCCACGGCGATCCCGACCCCGGCCAGCCCCACGAGCCACTGACCGGCCGGTATCTCCAGCGCCCTCGCCGTGACGTCACGCGACTGCTTGTCGCTGGAGCCCTTGCCGCCCCCGCCGGAGCCCGCCGCGAACGACAGCACGGAGTAGGCGACGAAGCTGTAGAAGACCAGCCGGACCACCGCCAGCAGCCGCTTCTTCGCGGTGCGGCCCTCCGGCCCGACCGAGCCGAACACCGCTTCCGACAGCCGCCACAACGCCATGCCGACGAGCCCGGCGCCCAGGGCCCACAGCAGGACGGCGCCGAAGGGCTTGTCCGACAGTTCGGCGAGGGCGCCGCCGCGGTCCGCCTGCTGTTTGCCGTCGCCGAAGGCGATCTGGAGCGCCAGCACGCCCACCAGCAGATAGATCACACCGCGGGCGGCGAGCCCCGCGCGGGCCGCGCCTTCGGTCATGGAGCCACGTGCCGCGCGTTCGGCGTCCATACGACCGTTGCGCGCGATGGCAGTCGGATTCATCTTGGCCTCCCGCCCTGCGGATGCCCCGGTCGCCGCACGGCACACCCCGCCGGTCGGGCGCTCAGAGCTTGGCCCGTTCGCCGAGCGCCTCGGCGCGTACCCGGGCGCAACTGCGGCTGATCAGACGCGAGACGTGCATCTGCGAGATGCCGAGCTGGTCGGCGATGCGGCTCTGCGTCATGTCCTCGAAGAACCGCATGTAGAGAATGGCGCGCTCCCGCTCCGGCAGCCTGCTCAGGCCCGCCTTGACGGACTCGCGGTCCACCACGACGTCGTAGGAGGCGTCGGAGGAGCCCAGGGTGTCGGCGAGGCTGTATCCGTCCTCGCCGGAGGAGAGTTCGGCGTCCAGGGACAGCGCGCTGTAGCTCTCGAGCGCCTCCAGCCCCGCGTTGACCTCGTCCTCGGTCAGGCCGGTGTGGGCGGCGAGGTCGGCCGCGGTGGGTTCGGCACTGCCCGGGGTCTGGGTGAGCTCACGGCGGGCGACACGCACCTTGTTGCGCAGTTCCTGCACCCGACGGGGCACCCGCAGCGCCCACATCCGGTCCCGGAAGTGCCGCTTGACCTCGCCGGTGATGGTCGGCACGGCGTAGCTCTCGAAGGCCCCGCGTTCGGGCTCGAAGCGGTCGACGGCCTTGACGAGTCCCAGGGCGGCGACCTGCCGCAGGTCCTCAAGGGACTCGCCGCGCTCGCGGAACCGGCCGGCGATGCGGTGGGCCATGGGAAGCCAGGCGGTGACGAGCTCGTCGCGGACGGCGTCCCGCTCGGGGCCCGGCTCCAGGGAGTTCAGAGTGGCGAAGAGCTGGGCGGTGTCGGGGGCGTCGTCGTGCCGCCGCCGGGGGGCGGTGGTCGGCGTACCGGTGGTCAGGCCGGAACGGCTTGTCGATTTGTCGATAAGCATGCGGGATCGCTCCTGAAGGAAGGTTTCAGGGTCATTGCCGCGGGAGGAGCGCTGTCCGGACACCCGGAGGGCCCGGGAGCAGTCGTACCTCTCCCGCCGCGCGCCTCCGGTCCGAAGCACGATGGTGCGTCTGCCCTGCTGCCCGGAGAGCAAACTCCGCTTCCCGGGGGAAGGCAGACGTCGTGTCAGGACAGGGGCACGACCGCGGTGATGCACTTGCCTCCGGAGGGCAGGCCGGTGACCCGGACGTCGCGTGCCAGCCGGCACACGATCGGCCAGCCGAGGCCGCCGATCCGTCGTCGGCCGCGCGGGTCGACGGGTTCCTCGGTCACCGGCAGTGCGTCGCTGCGGTCGCTGACCGAGACCCGTATCCCGGGTTCGACGAGGTCGATGCGGAAGTCGGTGATCCCGCCGCCGTGCAGGATGGCGTTGGTGGTGAGTTCGGAGGCGACGAGCAGGGCGTCCGCGACGGACTCCCGGTCGCATGTGGTCCCGGTGGCCCGGCAGCGCGCGTCCACCGCGCTCTCCACGGCCCGTCGTGCGTCGGCGGGCCGGCACGGGCAGCGCAGCCGGCAGCGGCCGACGGCCGACGCTTCGGGGGTGGATGCCGGTGAGGTGCCGGCGGATGTCGACGGTTTGGGGGCGGATTCGGTCGTGTGCTCCCTACACATGTTTCTGGGCTCCCTGAACGGTTTCGGGACGAGCCGGACCTCTCTGTATCCTCGGTCGCCGGCCGCCGCGATGGGCAGGCTCTCGGCGCCACGCCATCTGGCAGGCCGGCCGCGGCGGACTGTCTACGCCGCGTGAGCACCGCAGGTCTCTTCTCTTCGGCTGACCGATCCGGAGCCCGCCAAACCTGGAAGACACCTGCCTTCCGTCCCTTTTGCCGGGGTACCCGGTGCGTATGACGGATGTCGTGGACTCAGACGAGCTGTTGCGGCGCATTCAGCGGGCACGGGCCTGCGCCCTGGAGGAGGAGCGAGCGTGGCGGACCCGGAGCGAGGCCCTGCGCCCGACCGACCCGGAGGGCGCGCGGGAGGCCACCGTACGGACGCTGGCCTTCGAGTCGGTTCTCCGGGTGCTGGACGAGATCCTGACCCCGGGCAAGCGGGCCGGTGACCACTGACGGTCACGATTGACGACCTGGCTCTCGGGAACCCGGGGTCGCATGGCAGTCGATCACACGCGAGCACCGGTACTGGAAGCCCTGGAGGCCTATCACCGCGAGGGCCTTCTGTCGTTCACGCCGCCCGGACACAAACAGGCCCGGGGCGCCGACCCGTCGGTGCGCAGGGTGCTGGGCGACGCGGTCTTCCTCGGTGACGTCCTGGCGTCGGGCGGGCTCGACGACCGGCTGACCCGGAACCAGGTGCTGGAGCGCGCCGAGGAGCTGATGGCGGACGCGGTGCACGCCGAGCACACGTTCTTCAGCACATGCGGCAGCTCCCTGTCGGTCAAGGCGGCGATGCTGTCCGTGGCGGGCCCGCACGAGCAGTTGCTGATCGGGCGGGACGCCCACAAGGCGGTGGTCTCGGGGCTCGTCCTGTCCGGCATCGAACCCGTGTGGGTCGAGCCCCGTTGGGACCCCGAGCGGCATCTCGCGCATCCGCCGTCCGCCGACGCCTTCGAGAAGGCCTTCGCCAACCATCCCGACGCCAAGGGCGCGTTGGTGACCAGTCCGACGCCGTACGGGACGACCGCGGATCTGCGGGCCGTCGCCGAGGTGTGTCACCGGCGCGGACTGCCCTTGATCGTGGACGAGGCGTGGGGCGCGCACCTGCCGTTCCACCCCGATCTGCCGTCCTGGGCGATGGACGCGGGCGCCGACATCTGTGTGACGAGCATCCACAAGATGGGCAGCGGCCTGGAGCAGGGGTCCGTCTTCCATCTCCAGGGCGATCTGGTGCCGCCCGAGGTGCTGAAGCTGCGCGCGGATCTGCTCGGTACGACCAGCCCGTCGGTGCTGCTGTACGCCGGGCTCGACGGCTGGCGGCGGCAGATGGCCCTGCGCGGCGAGGAGCTCATGGGCGGCGCACTGGATCTCGTGGCCGAACTCCGGTCGGCCGTCGGACGGATCGAGGGGCTGCACGTCGAGGGCCGGGAGGACTTCTGCGGTCCCGGGCTCGCCGACGACATGGACCCCTTGCAGGTCATCATGGACCTGACCGGTCTCGGCATCACGGGGTTCCAGGCGGCGGACTGGCTGCGGGAGGAGCGGAGCATCGAGGCGCATCTGGCCGACCATCGCCGCCTGGGCGCCCAGCTCACCCACGGCGACGACCGGGAGACGAGCGCCGAGCTGCTGTCCGCGCTGCGGGATCTCGCGCGCGTCGCCCCGGAGCTGCGCCCCGCCCCACGGGTGGAGGTGCCTGCGCCGTCCGAGCTGCGGCTGGCGCAGGCCCGTTCGCCCCGCGACGCGTTCTTCGGGCCCGCCGAGAACGTGCCGGTCAAGAAGGCCGCGGGACGGATCGCGGCCGAGATGATCACGCCGTATCCGCCGGGGATCCCGGCCGTGCTGCCGGGCGAGCGGCTCACCGAGCCCGTGCTGCGGTATCTGCGGACGGGTAAGGACGCGGGGATGAACCTGCCGGATCCGAGCGACCCCGAACTGAAGACGATCAGGGTGCTGGTGGCCGACGAGGAGTGAAACCGGTCACGTGGCCCGCTTTGGGTTTCCCACAATCCCCCGGGATGGTTTACGGTTCATCCATACGTGGTCGTGGAGTTGACAACGACAGTCCTCCGCCGATCACCCCAGAACTGCCCTGGCTGGCCTCCCCCGTCCAGCCAGGGCTTTTCCTTGCCCGCGGGGCGCCGGTAGCGGAATCAGTGCCGTCCGCCGAGGTGCCCGAGGCGGCGGCAGCGGCTGAAATGGGGCGTAGGGAAAGCCCCCGAACCGAATCGCCGGCGAGGAGCCCCGCGTCATGACCAAAGCGACGAAACTGCTGACCGCCCTGCCCCCGCCGCAACGCCAGCGTCTGATGAGCCTCGCCCGGGAGGTCTCCTTCCCGGAGGACGCGCGGATCTTCGAGGCGGGCGGCACGGCCGACCGGTTCTGGGTCATCCGCTCGGGTGCGGTCTCCCTCGACCAGCGGGTGACGTCCCTGCAACGGGTGACCGTGGCCAGTCTCGGCTCGGGGGATCTGCTGGGCTGGTCCTGGCTGTTCCCGCCGCACCAGTGGGACTTCGGCGCGGTGGCCTTCAGCCCGGTGCGCGCCTACGAGTTCGAGGCGGAGGCCGTGCTGAAGCTGTGCGAGGAGGATCCGGCGCTCGGTCTGGTCCTGGTGCGCAACGTCGCCGAGATCCTCGCGCACCGGCTGGAGATGACCCGGGGCAAGCTCATGGAGCAGTACTCGATGCGGCGGCATGCCTTGTAGGGCTCGCCTCGCGGGTCAGACGCGGTAGCGCCGCAGCGCCGGCACCGCGGCGGCCAGCACCAGCATGACGGCGACCACGAGGAGCCCGCCGCCGGCCACGGCCACGCGGGGGCCGAAGGCCGAGCCCGCGGTGCCGTGCAGGACGTCGGCGAGCCGCGGGCCGCCCGCTACGACGACCGTGAAGACGCCCTGCATCCGGCCGCGCATCTCGTCGGTGGCCGCGGACAGCAGGATCGCCCCGCGGAACACCATGGAGACCATGTCCGCCACCCCGGCCAGGGCGAGGAAGGCGACCGCGAGCCACAAGCTGTCGCTCAGCCCGAAACCGGTGATGGCCACGCCCCAGGCGACGACCGCGCCGATGACCATCCAGCCGTGCCGGCGGGCCCGGGAGAAGGTGCCGGAGAACAGGCCCCCGAGCACCGCGCCGATGGGGATGGCCGCGAACAGCAGGCCGAGGGCGAGCCCTTCGCCGTACGGCGCGTAGGTCTCCGAGGCGAGCTGGGGGAACAAGGCGCGGGGCATGCCGAGGACCATCGCGACGAAGTCGGCGAGGAACGACAGCAGCAGCACCTTGTGCAGCGCGATGTAGCGGAACCCCTCCACGACCTCCCGCAGGCCCGCCCGGCGCTTGGCCTGCCCGGCGAGGGGCGGCAGAGAGGGCAGCTTGTAGACCGCCCACACCGTCACGCACAGCGCCAGGGCGTCGATCAGATACAGCTCGGGCAGCCCGATGACCGGGATCAGGGCGCCCGCCAGCAGCGGCCCCACCACCTGGCCGGTCTGCGCGACGGTCGAGCCGAGGGCGTTGGCCGCGGTCAGCTCCTCTGCGGGGACCAGGCGGGCGATGGAGGCGTTGCGGGCGGGCGCGTTCAGGCCCCAGAACGCCTGCTGCAGGGCGAGCAGCACCATCAGGGCGGCCACCGACTCCAGTCCGGCGGCGGCCTGGAGCCAGAACAGCAGCGAGGTGACGGCGATGCCGCAGTTGGTGACCAGGAGCAGCTTGCGGCGGTCCACGCTGTCGGCGACGGCGCCGCCCCACAGCGCGAACACCATCAGCGGCAGCAGCCCGGCGAGGCTCGCGTAGCCGACCCAGGCCGAGGAGCCGGTGATGTCGTAGACCTGCTTGGGTACGGCGACCGCGGTGAGCTGGCTGCCCACGGCCGTGACGACGGTCGAGCTCCACAGCCTGCGGTAGGCCGGGCGGCGCAGCGGGCGGGTGTCCATCGCCCAGCGGCGCCAGCCGCGCCGGGTCGGCGTCTCCTCGGCCGGGGCCGGTGTCTGCGGTTCGGTGCTGCTCTCGCTCGTGTCCACGGACTTCCTGGTTGCTCGTTACATCTTTCGGAACCAGGGTTCACTATGGCACTTCGGTCCGAGCATGCGGGACGCGCAATCTCAGCTTGTGGAACGGCCGTTGGCCCGGCGTCTGCTAGGCCCCGGCGATCAGCAGGGCGCCGAGGGCGATCATCGTCGCGGCCACGAGTCCGTCGAGCACGCGCCAGGCGGACGGGCGAGACAGGAAGCGGCCGAGCAGGCGGCCGCCGAAGCCGAGCGCCGCGAACCACACCAGACTCGCCAGCGCCGCCCCGAGGCCGAAGGTCCAGCGCAGGTCACCGCGGTCGGCGGCCACGGAGCCGAGAAGGAACACGGTGTCGAGGTAGACGTGCGGGTTGAGCCAGGTCAGCGCGAGGCAGGTCAGGACGGCCCGCCTGCGGGAGCCGGCCGCGTCGCCCTCCATGCGCAGCGCGCCACCGGACGGGCGGACCACGCGCCGGGCGGCGAGGGCGCCGTAGCAGAGCAGGAACGCGCCACCGATCCAGCCCACCGCGGTCAGCGCCCCCGGCCAGGCCACGACCACCGCGCCGACCCCGCCGACGCCGAGGGCGATCAGGGCCGCGTCGGACAGGGCGCAGATGCCGACGACGGCGAGCACCGCGTCGCGGCGGATGCCCTGGCGCAGGACGAAGGCGTTCTGGGCACCGATGGCGACGATGAGCGAGAGTCCGGTACCGAAGCCGGCGGCTGCGGCGGAGAGGGAGGCGGTCATGGCATCGACGCTAGTCAGGAGCCTGGCTGGAGTACAGCTAAAGATTCTTACGTATCATTAGCGCTCGTGATGTGGTCATGATGGCAGAGCTTCCCCTCGACCAGGTGCGGACCCTGCTCGCGGTGGTCGACGAGGGCACCTTCGACGCGGCCGCCGCGGTGCTGCGTCTGACGCCGTCGGCGGTCAGTCAGCGGGTCAAGGCGCTGGAGCAGCGCACGGGCCGGGTGCTGCTCGTGCGGGCGAAGCCGGTGCGGCCGACCGAGTCGGGCGAGGTGGTCGTGCGGTTCGCGCGCCAGCTGGCCCGGCTGGAGCGGGACGCGTGGTCCGAGCTGGGCGCGGGCTCGGACGGCGAGCCGACGCGCGTCTCGATCGCGGTCAACGCCGACTCGCTGGCGACGTGGTTCCTGCCCGCGCTGACCCGGGTGCCGGGCGTGCCGCTGCTCTCCTTCGAGCTGCACCGCGAGGACGAGGAACACACCGCGACGCTGCTGCGGGAGGGCCTGGTGATGGCCGCGGTGACGTCGTCGCCCGACCCGGTGTCGGGCTGCTCGGTACGTCCGCTGGGCCGGATGCGGTACGTCGCGGCGGCCTGCCCCGACTTCGTGGAGCGGTGTCTCGCCGGACCGCTGGGCGACGCGCTGGCCGAGGCGCCGGTGGTGACCTTCGACCGGCGCGACTCCTACCAGGACCGTTTCGTCCGGGAGTTGCGGCAGGGCGCCGGCGGAGCCAGCCCTGTCCGGCACGCCATCCCCACCTCCGAGGGGTTCGTGGAGGCGATCACCCTGGGACTGGGCTGGGGCATGGTCCCCGAGGTGCAGGCGGGCGAGTTGCTGCGCACCGGGCGTCTGCTCTCCCTGGCGCCGGAGCGCCCGTTCGACGTCCCCCTGTACTGGCAGCAGTGGAAGCTGGACTCCCCCGCCCTGGCCGCGGTCGCCGAGGCGGTGACGGCCGCGGCGGCGCAGGCGCTACGAAGCTGAACCCGAACCGCCGGACAGCGCGGCCAACTGGGCCTCCGCACTGTCCAGCAGCATCTCCAGCGCCGTCGGATAGGCGCTGTCGACCATGCGCTGCGCCAGCAGCGGCGCGGCCTCGGCGATGCGCGGGTGGGTGGCGCGGGGCAGGTGGGCGTAGGTCGAACTCCACATGTCCTCGTCGGCATGGAGCGCGGCGCTCGGCAGGGCGAGGGAGGCGGCGTCGAGCGCGGCGAAGGCGAGGGTCTGGTCGATGAAGGCGTGGTAGATCCGCACGGTGTCGGACAGCGGGAAACCCGCCGTGCGCAGCACGTCGAGGACCGCCTCGTCGGCCGCCAGTTCATTGGGGCGGCCGGTGACCCGGTTCGTGGTCAGCAGGGCGGCCTGCGGATGGGCGACGTACGCGGCGTGGACGCGGCGCCCGACGGCCCGCAGGTCCGCCCGCCACTGCCCCGTCGGCGCCCAGCCGCGCAGGGCCTGTCCGATGAGCGCGTCACCGATGGCGAGGGTCAGGTCGTCCATGCCGCGGAAGTAGCGGTACAGGGTGCTCGGGTCGGCGTCTAGGGCCAGGCCCAGGCGGCGGGCGGTCAGGCCCTCGGTGCCGTGTTCGCGCAGCATCCGCAGCGCGGTCCCGACGATCAGTTCCTCGGACAGGACCGTGCCGCTCTTGGTGGGCCGACGACGGCGCCGCTTCTCCTCGGGCACCACGGGCTTCGGCACGGCCAGGACCTCCCACGCTTATGCCAACGCCATTGACCTTAACGGAGCCGACGGCGTTGTATCGACCGCAGGGCCCCTTCACGTCGTAGACCTTCAGCCGTAGGAGTCTTGTCATGCGTGTACTGCTCGTGGGTGCCGGTGGAGTGGGTGGCGCCATCACCCGGATCGCCGCCCGGAGGCCGTTCTTCGAGGCGATGGTGGTGGCCGACTACGACCTGGCGCGTGCCGAGGCCGCCGTCGCGGCGCTCGGCGAGGGCGGGGCCCGGTTCCGGGCCGAGCGGGTCGACGCGAACGACGAGGCCGCGGTGGTGGGCCTGCTGGAGCGACACGCCTGCGACGTGCTCCTCAACGCCACCGACCCCCGCTTCGTGATGCCGCTCTTCCGCGCGGCCCGCACCGCCTCCGCCACCTATGTCGACATGGCGATGTCACTGTCGCGTCCGCACCCCGAACGTCCCTACGACGAGTGCGGGGTCAAGCTGGGCGACGCGCAGTTCGAGGAAGCCGTGGAGTGGGAGCAGGCGGGGCGGCTGGCCCTCGTCGGCATGGGCGTCGAGCCGGGTCTCTCGGACGTCTTCGCGCGGTACGCGGCCGATGAACTCTTCGACGAGATCGAGGAGATCGGCGTCCGCGACGGCGCTAACCTCACCGTCGACGGCTACGACTTCGCGCCCTCCTTCAGCATCTGGACCACGATCGAGGAGTGTCTCAACCCACCGGTGGTCTACGAGGCCGACCGCGGCTGGTTCACCACCGCGCCGTTCAGCGAGCCCGAGGTCTTCGACTTCCCCGAGGGCATCGGCCCGGTGGAGTGCGTGAACGTCGAGCACGAGGAGGTGCTGCTGATCCCGCGGTGGATCGGAGCGCGCCGCGTCACGTTCAAGTACGGCCTGGGCAACGAGTTCATCGAGGTCCTCAAGACCCTGCACAAGCTGGGCCTCGACCGCACCGAGCCGGTCGCGGTCCGCGACGCGCGGGTCTCGCCGCGGGACGTCGTGGCGGCCTGTCTGCCCGACCCGGCGACGCTGGGCGAGCGCATGCACGGCAAGACCTGTGCCGGCACCTGGGTGAAGGGCGTCAAGGACGGGGCGCCGCGCGAGGTGTACCTGTATCACGTGGTCGACAACCAGTGGTCCATGGCGGAGTACGGCAGCCAGGCCGTGGTGTGGCAGACGGCGGTCAATCCGGTGGTCGCGCTCGAACTCCTCGCCACGGGCGCGTGGAAGGGCGCGGGCGTCCTCGGTCCGGAGGCCTTCCCGGCCGGCCCCTTCCTGGATCTGCTCACCGCGTACGGCTCCCCGTGGGGTCTGCGCGAGCAGTGATATCCGGATTTCCCCAATTCCGTTGTTTCACATGCGCATCGACAGGTGACCCGAAAGCGAGTAAGCCATCCGCGAGGGCACGGACGACTTCGAGCGCAGGTGACATCGATGGACAACTGGCGAAACCATGCCGCATGCCGCAACGAGGACCCCGACCTCTTCTTCCCGATCGGCAACACCGGTCCGGCCCTGGTCCAGACGGAACAGGCGAAGGCCGTCTGCCACCGCTGCCCCGTACGGGAGCAGTGTCTGGAGTGGGCCATGGAGTCCGGGCAGGCCATCGGGGTCTGGGGCGGTACGAGCGAGACCGAACGACGTTCACTGCAACGGCGCCGGGCCAGGGCCGGGCGCTCCTCCCACTAGACCCGGCACGCGCAGGGTGAACACGCTCCCGGCGCCCGGTTCGCTCGCCACCTCCACGGTGCCGCCGTGCGCGGCCATCAGATGGCGGACGATCGGCAGACCGAGACCGCTGCCTCCGGTACGACGGCTGCGGGACTTCTCGGCGCGCCAGAAGCGGTCGAAGACCTGCGGGAGGTCCTCGGGTGCGATACCGCTGCCGGTGTCGGTGACTTCGAGGACCACGTCGTCGCCCTCGCACCGTGCCGCGAGGGTGACGGTTTTGCCCACGGGTGTGTGCCGCAGCGCGTTGGAGACGAGGTTGCCGAGGGCCTGCCGCATCCGGACCGGGTCGGCGTCGAGCCACGGCTCCCCGTCCGTCCCGGTGCGCAGGGTGACGCCCGCGGTGTCGGCCGCCACCCGGTGGGCCGCGGCGACCTGCACAAGCAGTTCGTCGGCGCGGACGGGCTCCCGTTGCAGCCGCAGGGTGCCGGCGTCGGCGGCGGCCAGGTCCTGGAGGTCGTCGATGATCCGCTGGAGGACGAGCGCCTCCTCGTGCAGGGAGGCCAGCAGTTCGGGGGCGGGCGCCACGACGCCGTCCTTGGTCACTTCCAGCCAGCCGCGGATGTTGGTGAGCGGGCTGCGCAGTTCGTGGGCGATGTCGCTCACCATCGCCTTGCGCTGGTCCTCAAGGCGTTCCCGGCGTTCGGTGAGGTCGTTGAAGGCCGCGGCGAGGATGCCGGTCTCGTCCCGCGTGGTCACGGGCACCCGCACATGCAGCTGAGGCGGCTGCTGGGCGGCCGCGGTCAGCGCGCGGAGCGGCCGGACGAGGCGCGTGGCGACGACGGCGGTCACGGCGACGGTGACAGCGAGCACCAGCCCGGCGACACCGACCACCTTGGCCTTGTTGGCGGGTGACATGTCGAACCGTACGGCGGTACGGTCCCCGCCGCCCAGGAACAGCTCGGCGGTCGGCGCGACATAGGGGTCGAGCTGGGCGCGGCGTGCGCTGTCGACGCAGTTCTGCAGGACGCGGGCGGTCTCCGAGCCGGGCGGCACGTCGATCTTCCCCAGCTCGTAGCGGCCTCCGAGGCTCCGCTCGACGAAGTCGAGGTGGACGAACAGCGCCTTCGCGGACTTCACGTCGTGCCGGCCCAGACAGTCGCGGGCCCGTTCCGTCAGGTCCGTGAGGGCCTTCTCCTCGCTGGGGGTGGGGGTGTTGAGCCGTCCGTCGGCGCAGTCGGTCGGCACCTCGTCGTCGTTGCTGAGGACCGGCCGCCCGCTGGGTGTCTCGACGATGCTGGTCTCGATGCCGAACCGGGCGAAGCACTTCTGCCGCACCAGGGCCAGTTTCCCCAGCTTGACGCTCTCCTGCTCGGTCACCAGGTACGGCCCGACCACGCGGGGATCGACGCCGCTGCGCTGCGCCCCGCGCTCGGTGTAGGTGTCGGTGCGCAGGGGGTCGACGGTGGCGGCGGCGCGCGGCGGCAGGGAGGTGCCGGCCGGCGCGGAGTCGGCGAGGGTGGTGCGGTCGGTGGTGGTCAGGGCGATCCGGCGGCCGGTCTTCTCGGACAGGGACCGCACGAGCGCGTCGACCCCCTGCCACGTCGGGTGGGTCGCCGCGTATCCGCTCAGCCGGGCGAGGACATCCATGTCCTCGGCGAGCACCTGGCCCTGTTCGGCCCGCAGCGCCCGGGTGGTCGTCTCCACCGCCAGCCACGCGGTCGCCGCCACCGAGCACACGGCGATCAGCACCGAGGCGACGAGCAGCCGGACCGACAGGCGTTTGCGCAGGGGTATGCGGCGGCTCATCCGCGGCCGCCGCTGAGCTTGTAGCCGACGCCGAACACGGTCAGCAGCCGGACCGGTTTGCGCGGGTCGGCCTCGATCTTCCGGCGCAGGTTCATGATGTGGACGTCGACGGCCCGCTCGGTGGACGCCCGGTCGATGCCTCGGGTGCACTCCAGCAACTGCCGCCGGGAGAAGACCCGTTCGGGTTCGGCGGTCATGGCGAGCAGGATGGCGAACTCGGCGGGCGTGCACTCCACCGCCTCGCCGTCGCAGCGCACTTCGTGCCGTACGGGGTCGACCTGGAGCCCGGCGGCCCGTACCGGTCCCGTCCCGTGTCCGCCGCGTCGCAGCACCGTCCGGATCCGCGCCATCAGCTCACGCGGGCTGTACGGCTTGGTCATGTAGTCGTCGGCGCCCACGTCCAGGCCGAGCAGGATGTCGTCCTCGGAGGCACGCGCGGTGAGCATGAGCACCGGGACGTCCCCCTCCCGCCGCAGCGCCCGGCACACGCCGAGCCCGTCGAACACGGGCAGCATCAGGTCGAGCACGACCAGGTCGGGCCGCAGCCGCCGTACCGCGTCGAGGGCGGCACCGCCGTCGTGCACGACGGTGGCGGTGTGGCCCTCCGCCAGCAGGGAGCGGCGTATGAGTTCGGCCTGCATCTCGTCGTCCTCGGCGACCAGCACATGTGCGCACACGTGGCGGATCCTAAGCGGCTCAGCGGGCGAGGGAGTCGGCGTCGCCCATGACGACGACCGGATGCCGGTCCGGGTCCAGGGCGAGGAGGAGCTTCTTCATGTGTTTCTCGGCGATGCTGACGCAGCCGTGGGTGGGGCCGCCGTGGTCGACGTGCAGCCATATGCCGCCGCCGCGGCCGGCGCCGAGGGGGCGGGTCCAGTCGAGGGGGGAAGTGCCGGGCCTGCGGTTGTAGTTGACCGCGACGACATAGTCGAAGGAGCCCGCAAGGGGCTCGCCCTCGAAGCCGGTACCGGACACGGTGAAGCCGCCGCCCTGGTCGTAGGGCAGGCGGGTGCCGGGGTCGCGGAGCAGTCCGCCGGCGTCGGTGAGGCCGAAGACACCGATGGGCGAGTGCAGGTCGCCGGCGTGATGGGCGTCGGTCCAGCCGCGCAGCGCGTTGTGCGCCGCCCAGGTCTCCCCGGCCTCCCATCCCGCGGCGGTGCGCTCGTACAGGACGACCGTGGATCGCGAGGACTTCTTGCCGCGTCCGGTGACGACGACGGCCTGCCGGGCGTCGTCCGGCACCTGCGCCCAGGTCTTCGGTCCCAGGCCGGGCAGTTGCTGCGGGGCGACGTCCAGGGAGATCGGGGGCGCGGGCCGGATCGTCGTGGTGACCGGCGGGCGCTCGGGGGTGGCCGGCGCGTGTCCGGTGGTCGCCGCGGCCCCTCCCCCGCACCCCGTGAGCACGAGGGAGGCGGTCAGCAGCGCGACATGGGGTCTGCGAATGATCATGCGTCGACCTTCGCCGACACTTGTTTGGAACTCGTCAGGTCGGGGGACGGGTTCGGCTGCGCTACGGTGCGCTCGGCTTGCCCTGTCCGTACACCCACGTCCGGAACAGACCGTCCAGGTCCTTGCCCGACGCACGCTCCGCGAGCGCCACGAACTGCGCGGTCGTCCCGTGTCCGTCCCGGTGTTCGGCGGCCCAGGCCCGCAGAATCCGGAAGAACGTCCGGTCGCCGACGGCGGTGCGGAGCTTGTGCAGGGCCATGGCGCCGCGCGCGTACACCGGTGTGCCGAAGATGTTCGCGCCGCTGCCCGGGTCGCCCGGCGGGAACTCCCACAGGTCGTCGCCCGCCGGTCGCGCGTACAGCGCGTCGAAGGTCTTCTGCGCGCTGTCGCCGCCGTGCTGCTCTTCGTAGAGCCACTCGGCGTACGTCGCGAAGCCCTCGTTGAGCCAGATGTCCTTCCAGGAGGTGAGGCTGACCGAGTCACCGAACCACTGGTGGGCGCTCTCGTGCACCAGGGTGCTCAGGTCGGGCGCCTGGTCGTACACCGGCCGGGTCTGGGTCTCCAGGGCGTAGCCGACGTTCGGGGCCCGGTCCACGATCGAGCCGGCGGCCTTGAAGGGGTACGGCCCGAAGAGCTTGCTCTCCCACTCCAGGACGGACGGCAGCTTCTTCAGCACGGGGTCCGCCGCAGCCGCCTCGCGCGGGTCGACGGCGTTGTAGACCTGGATGCCGTCGCGGGTGGTGTACTGCGTCACCTTGAACTTCCCGACCGTGGCCGTGGCCAGGTAGGCGGCCATGGGCTCGCTCTGCCGCCAGCGGAAGGTGGTCTTCCCGTGCGCGCTGTGCCGGCCGAGCAGCACGCCGTTGGCGACGGCGGTGCGGCCGTCGGGGACGGTGATCGTGAAGTCGTACGACGCCTTGTCCTTGGGGTGGTTGTTCGCCGGGAACCAGGTCATCGCGCCCTGCGGCTCGCCCGCGACGAAGGCGCCGTCGTCGGTGGGGATCCAGCCGTCGAGGGAGCCGTCCGGGTCGGTGACGGGGGCGGGTCTGCCGGCGTAGGTGACGGTGACCCGGAACCACTGTCCCTTGTGCAGGGCCTTGCGCGGGGTGACGGTGAGTTCCTGTCCGCGGCGGCTGAACTCCGCCTTGTCGCGGCCCACCTTCAGCCCGGTGACCTTGAGGCCGTTCAGGTCCAGGTTGAAGCGGCTCAGGCCCTGGGTGGCGCGGGCGGTCAGGACGGCCGTGCCGTCGAGATGGCGGCTCGCCGGGTCGTAACGGAGGGTCAGGTCGTAGTGGTGGACGTGGTAGCCGCCGTTGCCCGCGAGCGGGAAGTACGGGTCGCCGGCGCCGGACGAGCCGGCCGTCGGGGGTGCCGCGGCGCCGAGCAGGGCGACGAGGGCGACGGGGACGGTTCCGAGGACGAAGGTGCGTCTGACGGCTCGTGGCACGGGCGCTCCTACGGTTGGGGGGCTGCTGTAACGGCCTCACACTAAGGGTGATCTCCGCGGAACTCTCCCTGCGTCGGGTCAAGTCACGCCCCGCCCCGAGTTACGCTCCGGCACACCCGCCGCCGCCCCGGAGAGGCCCTGCCATGAGCGTTCGCATCCGCCGCGTCTACGAGTCGCCCGAGCCGGAGGACGGCGTCCGTGTCCTGGTCGACCGGCTGTGGCCGCGCGGCCTGTCGAAGGACGCGGCCCGGGTGGACGAGTGGCCCAAGGCCATGACCCCGTCCACCGAGCTGCGCCGCTGGTACCACGCGGGCGAGGGTTCGTACGAGGAGTTCGCACGCCGCTACGAGGCAGAGCTGACCGCACCCGAGGCCGCCGAACTCCTTGCCCATGTCCGCGAGTTGACGGACAAGGGCCCGGTGACCCTGCTGACGTCCGCGAAAACCCCGGAGGAGAGCCACGCGGCCGTGCTCGTGCGGCTGTTGGGGTGAGGGCGCCGCGGGCAGGCGGCTGCTGAGCTGAAGGCGCCCAATCCCTCAGCGGCCGAGGTGAGGGCGCCCCGGTCACGCGGCTGTCAGCGAGAGGCCCAGAGCCGACCGCAGCCCACCGACGCGGCAGCTGGGCGATCGCACGGCTGCGGGGCGGCGAGCCCGCAGGTCACACGCCTGCCCGGTGGCGAGCCCGCAGGCCACACGCTTGCGCGGTGGCGAGCCCAGGGCGCATCCCTGCCGGGTGACGAGCCCCTGGGCCACAAGCCTCCCGGATCACGAACCCACCCGGGCGCATGGCTGCCGGGTGACGAGCCCGCAGGTCACCCACCTGCGCGGCGGCGAGCCCGCAGGCCACACGCCTGCGCGGTGGCGAGTCCAGGCCGCATCCCTGCCGGGTGACGAGCCCGCAGGTCACCCACCTGCGCGGCGGCGAGCCCGCAGGCCACACGCTTGCGCGGTGGCGAGTCCAGGCCGCATCCCTGCCGGGTGACGAGCCCGCAGGTCACCCACCTGCGGGGCGACGAGCCCGCAGGCCACCCACCTGCGGGGCGACGAGCCCGCAGGCCACACGCTTGCGCGGTGGCGAGCCCAGGGCGCATCCCTGCCGGGTGACGAGCCCCTGGGCCACAAGCCTCCCGGATCACGAACCCACCCGGGCGCATGGCTGCCGGGTGACGAGCCCGCAGGTCACCCACCTGCCTGCTGGCAACCCCGGCCGACCGCACGGCTGCCGGATGGCAAGCGCACCCGGTCACCCACCTGCCAGGCAACAAGCCCCCCGGTCGCACACCCGCCGGGCAACAAGCCCCCGGTCGCACGCCCGCCGGCTGCCAAGGCCACCAGACATCCGCAGCCGTACCGATAGCCCGGCCGCCACGGCACCGCCGGACTGAGCAGCCCGCCGGACACCCGACCTCACCGGACAGACCACCGCCGCACTGACAAGCCCACCGGACACCCGCCGCCGCACTGACGCCCCCGCAGGACTCACGCCCACCGTCGATCACGCCGCCGCTCAGACAGCGCCCTCGTGCGACGCCCCTCAAGTCACGCCTCACCCCGTCTGCTTCGCCGCCGCCCTGCCCGCCGCGCGGCCCGAGAACAGGCAGCCGCCGAGGAACGTGCCCTCCAGGGCGTTGTAGCCGTGGACGCCGCCGCCGCCGAAGCCGGCCACCTCGCCGGCCGCGTACAGGCCCTCGATCGGGGTGCCGTCGGCGGACAGGGCGCGGGAGTCCAGGTCGGTCTGGATGCCGCCGAGGGTCTTGCGGGTCAGGATGTGCAGCTTGACGCCGATGAGCGGGCCGGCCTCGGGGTCGAGGACGCGGTGCGGGGTGGCGACGCGGCCGAGCTTGTCGCCGATGTAGCGGCGGGCATTGCGGATGCCCTGGACCTGGGCGTCCTTGCTGTACGGGTTGGCGATCTGGAGGTCGCGCGCCTCGATCTGGCGGCGCACCACCGCGGCGTCGAGGAGCGGCTTGTCGGTGAGGGCGTTCATCTTCTCGACGAGCTCCTCGAGGCCGGGCGCGGTGACGAAGTCGGCACCCTTGCGCAGGAACGCGTCGACCGGCCCCGGCGCCCCCTTGCCCAGCACCCGCGTCTTGAGGAAGCCGACCCGGTCCTTGGCGGTGATGTCGGGGTTCTGCTCGGAGCCCGACAGCGCGAACTCCTTCTCGATGATCTTCTGGGTGAGGATGAACCAGGAGTGGTCGTACCCGGCGATGTCCTCGGTGGTGCGCAGGTGTTTGAGGGTGCCGAGGGTGTCGTAGCCGGGCAGGCACGGGTCGGGCAGTCGGCGGCCCAGCGCGTCGAACCACAGGGAGGACGGGCCGGGGAGGATGCGGATGCCGTGGCCGGGCCAGATCGGGTCCCAGTTCTGGATGCCCTCCGTGTAGTGCCACATGCGGTCGCGGTTGACGAGCCGTACGCCCGCCTCGGCGCTGATGTCGAGCATCCGGCCGTCGACGTAGGCGGGGACGCCGGTGACCATCTCACCGGGCGGGGTGCCGAGCCGCTCGGGCCAGTAGCGGCGCACGATGTCGTGGTTGGCGCCGATGCCGCCGGTGGTGACGACGACGGCCTGGGCGGTGAGTTCGAAGTCGCCGACGCGGTCACGGTTGGACTTCACACCGCGCGCGGAGTTGTCCTCGGCGAGGACCGTGCCGCGTATGCCGCGGGCCTGGCCGTCCTCGATGACGAGGGCGTCGACCTGGTGGCGGTGGTAGAAGGTCAGCAGTCCGTCGCGGGCGGCCTGCTTGGCGTGGTTCACGAAGGGTTCGACCACGCCGGTGCCGGTGCCCCAGGCGATGTGGAAGCGCGGCACGGAGTTGCCGTGTCCGTGGGCGCGCAGGTCACCGCGCTCGGCCCAGCCGACGGTGGGCAGGAACCTGATGCCGTGCCCCTCCAGCCAGGACCGCTTCTCGCCGGCCGCGAACTCGACGTAGGCGCGCGCCCAGCGCACCGCCCAGGAGTCCTCGTCCTCGACCCGGTCGAAGCCGGCGCTGCCCTGCCAGTCGCTCCAGGCCAGGTCGAAGGAGTCCTTGATGCCGAGCCGCCGCTGCTCCGGGGAGTCCACGATGAAGAGCCCGCCGAAGGACCAGAAGGCCTGCCCGCCGAGGTTGGCGGCGTTCTCCTGGTCCACCAGCGCGACCCGGCGGCCCCGGCTGGTCAGTTCGTGCGCGGCGACCAGGCCGGCGAGTCCGGCTCCGACGACGATGACGTCGGCATCCATGGCGACCGTCCCTTCCTCATACGGTGGTGTCGCTGCCGTCGGTCAGCAGCGCGGTGAGCAGTTGCTTCAGCCAGGCCCGGGCACGTTCGACGTCCCGGTCCAGGAGCAGTTGGGTGGTGACCCCGTCGTACGCGGCGACGACGGCGTGGGCGGCACCGTCGAGGCCGGCGAGCGCGGCGGGCAGTTCGGTGTGGCCCCGCGCGCGGGCGAGCCGTTCCTTGATCGCCTCGCGCAGCCGCGCCCGGTGTTCGAGGAGGCTCTCGGCGACGGCCGGTTCCCGGGCGGCGTGCACCAGGAAGTCCGTCTTCACCAGCAGCCAGTCCCGGTCGAGGAGCAGCACCTCGGTGACCCGGTCCACGGCGGCGGGCACGTCGAGGTCGGGTCCGTCGAGGGCCAGCGCGCCGGAGACCTGGTCGGCGATCAGGTCGGCGCGTTCCCGGTAGAGCGCGAAGAACAGCTCGTCGAGGCTGTCGAAGTTCGAGTAGAAGGCGCCTCGGCTGTACCCGGCGGCCTCGCAGACCTCCTCGATGGAGACCCGCCCGAAGCCCTTGGCGGCGAACACGGCGAAGGCGGCGTCGAGCAGGTTGGCGCGGGTGCGCACCCGGCGTTTCGTCACTCGTCGCACTGCGTCCACGGGCCGGCCTCCATTCGATACGGGAATGTATCCGATACATCGGTGTATCGAAAGAGGTTCGAGGAAGCCGTCCTCGCGCGATGAGGCCCCTCCCGCGATAGGAACAGATATTCGAATAAGGAGTACGCTGGATCCATGAGCACGCACCTCCAGTCCTCGCTCTTCGACCAGACCGACCGCCTGAGCCTCGGCCCCCTCGACGGAGTCGCCCGTACCGAGCTCGGCTCCGGCGCCTGGATCGACGTGCTGCCCGGCTGGCTGGCAGGCTCCGACACCCTTTTCGAACAGCTCGCCGCCGAGGTCCCGTGGCGGGCCGAGCGACGGAAGATGTACGACAACGTCGTCGACGTTCCGCGACTGCTCGCGTACTACGGCCGGGACGACGTACTCCCGCACCCGGTCCTGGCCGAGGCGCGGGAATCGCTCAGCGCGCACTACGCCGAGGAACTCGGCGAACCCTTCACCACGGCCGGCCTCTGCTACTACCGCGACGGCCGGGACAGCGTCGCCTGGCACGGGGACCGGATCGGCCGGGGTGCCCGCGAGAACACCATGGTCGCCATCCTCTCCGTGGGCGCACCCCGTGACCTGCTGCTGCGCCCGGTGCGCGGCGGCGCGGAGAGGACGGTGCGCCGGCCGCTGGGCCACGGCGACCTCGTCGTGATGGGCGGCACCTGTCAGCGGACCTGGGAGCACTGCGTACCGAAGACCGCACGCGCCGCGGGACCGCGCATCAGCGTCCAGTTCCGCCCGCACGGCGTGCACTGAGGCGGAGAGGCGGCCGCTTCGGACGCACGCGGGGGCTGCCTCCGGCGGACGGTGCCGGAGGCAGCCCTTCCTCTGTGCGGGACCGTGCCGCGCCCCCACACTGGGCGCGTGACCGTGGAAACCCCGGCCCGACGCGGCGAGTTGGACGCGCTGCGGGTCTTCGTCGTCCTCGGCCTCGTCTTCTTCCACTCGGCGCTGGTGTTCTCCCCGGACGACGACTACTACGTCAAGAACGCGGACACCACCGACGCGATCACCGTGCTGGCCGGGCTCGGGGTGATCTGGGCGATGCCCATGCTGTTCCTGGTGGCCGGGCTGGGTTCCCGGTACTCGATCCGGCGTCGCGGAGCGGCCCGGTTCACCCGCGAACGCCTGCTGCGGCTGGGCGTTTCGCTGGTCTTCGGAACGGTCGTGCTCTGCCCGCTCCCACAATGGCTGCGGCTGCGGGCTGCCGACTCCGGCTACCACGAGTCCTACGGGCACTTCTGGCCGCGCTTCCTCACCGTCCGACCCGACCTCGGCGACTTCCCGTTCGTGCTCGAAGGACGGTACTTCGAGACGGGCCATCTGTGGTTCGTGGTGCTGCTCGTCACCTTCAGCCTGCTCCTCGCCCCGGTGGCACGGCCGTTGGCGGGCTGGGGCGAGCGCGTGAGCGAGTCGGTGGCGCGCCGCCCGGCCCTGCTGCTGCTCCCCGCCGTGCCACTTGCCGCGATCAACGCGCTGCTGGGCATGGAGGAGGGTTTCGCGGGCTGGAACCGCTGGGCGTATCTGCTGTTCTTCCTCTTCGGTCACGTCTTCGCCGACGACGTCCGCGTCCGCGCGGGCCTGCGTCGGATCTCCGGACCGGTGGCCTGGACCGGCGGTCTGCTGTTCGCCGGGACCGCGCCGGGATTCCTCACACTCGACGACCCGTTCACCGAGTGGAACGCGCTCGCGCTGGTGACCCGGGCGGTGTTCGGGGCGGCGGGCTGGTGCTGGGTGGTGGCGATCCTGGGGCAGCTGGACCGGCCGCGCGGGCCCCGGCCGCCCTCGCGCGCGATGGTGTACCTCGGGATCGCCGCCCTGCCGGTGTATGTGCTGCACCAGCCGGTGGTGGTCGCCTTCGCCTACGGGGTGGTCGGCTGGTCGGCGCCGATCGTGGTCAAGTACGGGGCGATCGTGGCCGGTTCCCTGGCGGTGATCTTCGTGACGTACGAGTACGGGGTGCGCCGGACGCGCCCGACGCGCTTCCTGCTGGGCATGCGGGCGGCCCCGCCGAGGCCCCCGCCCCCCGTATCTGATGTGATGCCCCCGTCGGGCAGGGAACCTCCTCACACGCGGGACGATCATGCGGGCTGAAGTGCAGCAAGTCGCCGACGGCACCTATCTGGTGCACGGCTCCAACACCAACTGGGTGATCCTCACCGAGGGCGACGGCGTCACGCTCGTCGACACCGGCTACCCCGGGGACCGCGAGCAGTTCCTCGACTCCCTCACCCGGGTGGCCGGTTCACCGGAGGCGGTGACGGCGGTACTGATCACCCACGCCCACAACGACCACTTGGGCTCCGCAGAGCATCTGCGCGCCGCGTACGGCACCCCGGTCCTGCTGCACGAGGCCGAAGTGCCGCACGCCCGGCGGGAGTTCCTGCACCAGGTCACCGTCGGCGACGTGCTGAGGAACGGCTGGCGGCCGGGCGTCGTGCCGTGGGCGCTGCACGCGATCCGCTCCGGCGGCAAGGTGCACGTCCCGGTGACCGCGCCCGAGGCGTTCCCGAAGCCGGGTCCGCTCGACCTGCCCGGCCGCCCCGTCCCCGTGCACACGCCGGGCCACACCGACGGCCATGTCGCCTTCCACCTCCCGGAGTCCGGCGTGCTGATCTCCGGGGACGCCCTGGTGAGCGGCCACCCCACCTCGCGGATCGAGGGCCCGCAGCTGCTGCCGGACATGTTCCACCACGAGCGCGCCCGTGCCGTGGCCTCCCTCGACGTCCTCGCCGACCTGGACGGCGACCTCATGCTCCCCGGCCACGGCCCGGCCCACCGCGGTCCACTCCGTGAAGCGGCACTTCAGGCCAAGGAGCGCGCGCTCTAAGGTGAGGTGACGATCACCCGCGAGACGAGGACGAACGGCCCATGGCACTGCAGATCAGCGCGACGAACCCGGAGCATCCCGCGCTCCTGCTGGAACTGCCGTGGGACGTCCCCCTGGAGGAGTGGCCGGAGGAGGTCCTGGTCCCGCTGCCGCGCGGCATATCCCGGCACGTCGTGCGCTACGCCCGGGCGGGCGACGAGGTGATCGCGGTCAAGGAGCTCGCCGAGCGGCCCGCCCTCAACGAGTACGACATGCTCCGCGACCTCGACCGCCTCGCCATCCCCTCCGTGGACCCCTTGGCCGTGGTCACCGGGCGTACCGACCAGGACGGCAACCCGCTGGAGTCCGTCCTGGTCACCCGGCACCTGGGCGGTTCGATGCCGTACCGGTCGATGTTCGAGACGACGATGCGGCCCGCGACCATGCACCGCCTCATGGACGCGCTCGCCGTCCTGCTGGTCCGGCTGCACCTGGCCGGGTTCGCGTGGGGCGACTGCTCCCTGTCCAACACCCTCTTCCGCCGCGACGCGGGCGCCTACGCCGCCTATCTCGTCGACGCCGAGACCGGCGAGCTCCAGCCCCGGCTGAGCGACGGCCAGCGCGAGTACGACCTCGACCTGGCCCGCGTGAACATCAGCGGCGAACTCCTGGACCTGGAGGCCTCCGGGGCGCTGCACCCCTCCGTCGACCCGATCGAGTTCGGCATGGAGATCTGCAACCGCTACCGCAGCCTGTGGGAGGAGCTGACCCGCACCTCGGTCTACCCGGCGGGCAAGTACCACTACATCGAGCGCCGCATCCGCCGCCTCAACGACCTCGGCTTCGACGTGGCCGAGATGCAGATCGAGCACGCGAACAACGGCGACACGGTCACCTTCGTGCCCAAGGTCGTCGACGCCGGCCACCACCAGCGCCAGCTGCTGCGCCTGACGGGCCTGGACACCGAGGAGAACCAGGCCCGGCGGCTGCTGAACGACCTGGAGAGCTGGATGGCCACCCAGGACGACTACGCCCCGGGCGACCCCCTCGGCGCCCGCCCCGAGGTCCTCGCGCACCGCTGGGTGCGGGACGTGTTCCGGCCCACCGTGCGCGCCGTACCACTGGACCTGCGCGGCTCGATGGACCCGGCCGAGATCTACCACGAGCTGCTGGAACACCGCTGGTACATGTCCGAGCGGGCCCAGCACGACATCGGCCTGGACACGGCGGTCACCGACTACATCGACAACATCCTCCCCAAGGCCCGCGAGACCCTCCAGCCCACCGAACCGGTGCCGGAGGACTGACTCAGGCGGGCGGGACGACGGCCACCGGGCAGCCCGCGTGGTGCAGGACGCCGTGCGCCACGGATCCGATGCGGGCGCCCGCCGCCGTACGACGGGCCCGGCGGCCGACGACCATCAGCTGGGCCCGGCCCGCCACCGACAGCAGCACCTGCCCCGCGCTGCCCATCTCGACGTGCTCGACGACGGGGACGTCCGGGAAGCGCTTCCGCCAGGGCTCCAGGGCGGTCTCCAGCGCCTGCTTCTCTCGCGGTTCGAGGCCGCCCGCCTCGTCGAGGAGCTTCAGCGAGCCGGGGCTGTAGGCGAACACCGGCGGCAGCGTCCAGGCCCGTACGGCCCGTACCGTCGCCCCGCGCGCGGCGGCCGTCTCGAAGGCGAACCCGAGCGCGGCGGCGCTGTCCTCCGGGTCCTCGCCCTGCTGGCCGACGACGATCTCCCGCCCGGCGGCCTCGGCGGTGGGCTCGTCCCCGGCGCGGACCAGCACGACGGGCCGTACCGCCTCCGCGATCACCTGCTGGCCGACCGAGCCGAGCAGGAACCCGACGACCGGGCCGTGCCCGCGCGAACCCAGCACCAGCACCTCGGCGGTCGCCCCGGCCTCCACCAGCGCCTCGACGGTGCCGCCCTCCAGGACGTCGGTGGTCACGGTGAGCCCCGGGTGCCGGGCGGTGACCGCACGGGCGGCCTCGGCCACCGCGTCCCGCACCCATCCGGCCTGGGTCTCGGGGTCGGTGAGCACGTCGAGCGCCATGTCCGCCTGGAACCGCCAGGCCTGCACCACCCGCAGGTCCAGCCCCCGCCGGACCGCCTCCCGCGCCGCCCAGTCCAGGGCGGCGAGGCTCTCCTCGGTTCCGTCGAAACCCACGGTGATCGGGCGCGTCATACGGCTGTCTCCCTCTCCAGGAAATGATCAGGCACCTCGGCACCAGTCTTCACTACGCTGCCGCCATGAGCCTCGAATGGGAGCAAGTGATCGTGGACTCGGCCGACTCCGCCGCCCTGGGCCGCTGGTGGGCCGAGGCGCTCGACTGGGTCGTGGTCAATGACGCGCCCGACGAGTACGAGATCCGCCCGGAGCAGGACCGCGTGCCCGGACTGCTCTTCGTCCCGGTCCCCGAGCGCAAGACGATCAAGAACCGCCTCCATCTCGACTTCCGCCCCACCGACCAGGCGGCGGAGGTCGCCCGGCTCCTCGCGCTCGGCGCCCGGCACGTCGACATCGGGCAGGGCGAGCAGTCCTGGGTGACACTCCTCGATCCCGAGGGCAACGAGTTCTGTGTGCTCAGCGGTGGGACGCCGCATACCTGAGCGAAGCAGGACGTTCGAACATACGATGGGCGACAGCCACAGCCGACAACCCGGGGTGGGAAACGCATGACACAGGCCGCCGAAACAGCGCGGACCGTCATCCTGACCGTGGACGACGACCCGGGGGTCTCCCGTGCCGTCGCCCGTGACCTGCGGCGGCGCTACGGCGAGTCGTACCGGATCGTCCGCGCCGAGTCCGGCGAGTCCGCGCTGGACGCGCTGCGTGAGCTGAAGCTGCGCGGTGATCTGGTGGCGGTGATCCTCGCCGACTACCGGATGCCTCAGATGAACGGCATCGAGTTCCTTGAGCAGGCCCTCGACGTGTACCCGGGCGCCCGGCGGGTGCTGCTGACGGCGTACGCGGACACGAGCGCGGCGATCGACGCGATCAACGTCGTCGATCTCGACCACTACCTGCTCAAGCCCTGGGACCCGCCCGAGGAGAAGCTCTACCCGGTCCTCGACGATCTGCTGGAGGCCTGGAAGTGCAGTGACTACCGGCCGGTGCCCAGCACCAAGGTGGTCGGGCACCGCTGGTCGGCGCGTTCCTCGGACGTGCGCGAGTTCCTGGCCCGTAACCAGGTGCCGTACCGCTGGTACTCGGCCGACGAGCCCGAGGGGCAGCGGCTGCTCGCGGCGGCGGGGCAGGACGGGCAGCGGCTGCCGCTGGTGATCACGCCGGACGGGAGCCCGCTGGTCGCCCCCGAGGCGCCGGAGCTGGCCGCGCGGGTGGGCCTGGCGACCACGCCCACGTCCGAGTTCTACGACCTGGTCGTCATCGGCGGCGGTCCGGCCGGGCTCGGCTCGGCCGTGTACGGGGCCTCGGAAGGGCTGCGGACCGTGCTCGTGGAGCGGTCGGCGACCGGCGGACAGGCCGGGCAGAGCTCACGTATCGAGAACTACCTGGGCTTCCCCGACGGCGTGTCCGGGGCGCAGCTCACCGACCGGGCCCGGCGGCAGGCCGCGAAGTTCGGCGCCGAGATCCTCACCGCACGCGATGTGACGGCGCTGGAGATCAACGGCGCCGCCAAGGTCGTACGGTTCTCCGACGGCTCCGCGATCGCCGCGCACAGCGTGATCCTGGCGACCGGTGTGTCGTACCGGCAGTTGCAGGCGCCGGGCTGCACCGACCTGACCGGGTGCGGGGTGTACTACGGCTCGGCGCTGACCGAGGCGGCCTCGTGCCAGGGGCAGGACATCTACATCGTCGGCGGCGCCAACTCGGCCGGACAGGCGGCGATGTACCTGTCGAAGGGCGCCAAGTCGGTGACGCTGCTGGTGCGTGGCCCGGACCTGGCCGCGTCGATGTCGCACTACCTGATCCAGCAGATCGGCGAGGCGCCCAACATCTCGGTGCGTGCGCGGACGGTCGTCGAGGCCGCTCACGGCTCGGGCCATCTGGAGCAGCTCACGCTGCGAGATGTCGACACCGGGCAGACCGAACTCGTCGACGCGCAGTGGATGTTCGTGTTCATCGGCGCGGCCCCGCTCACCGACTGGCTGGACGGCACGGTGCTGCGGGACGACCACGGGTTCATCCTCGCCGGGCCCGACCTCACCGCCGACGGACGGCCGCCGGCGGGCTGGGAGCTGGACCGGCCGCCGTACCACCTGGAGACCAACATCCCCGGCGTGTTCGTGGCGGGCGACGCGCGCGCCGAGTCCGCCAAGCGGGTCGCGTCCGCCGTCGGAGAGGGAGCCATGGCCGTGATGCTCGTCCACCGCTATCTGGAGCAGTCATGAGCGGGCAGTTGATGCCGTGCAGCCCCGTGGAGATCGGGTCGCTGTTCCTGTTCGAGAAGCTGTCCCCCGAGCAGCTCGGGCAGTTGTGCAGCGCGGGCCGGGTGGAGAGGTTCGAACCCGGTCCCGTCTACACCGAGGGTGAGCCCGCCACCTGCTTCTACGTGATGATCGAGGGCACGGTCGTGCTGTCCCGCCGGGTCGCCGGCGACGACGTGGAGGTCACCCGTACCTCCCAGAGTGGGGTGTACGCGGGCTCGATGCAGGCGTATCTGGGCGACCGGGTGCCGCAGGTCTACAACAACTCCATGCGGGTCACCGAGCCCACCCGGTTCTTCGTGCTGCCGGGGGAGAAGTTCTCGGACTTCATGCAGGAGTGGTTCCCGATGGCGGTGCATCTGCTGGAGGGGCTGTTCTTCGGTTCGAAGAGCACCCAGCGGGCCATCGGCCAGCGCGAACGGCTGCTGGCGCTCGGCTCGTTGTCGGCAGGGCTCACCCATGAGCTCAACAACCCGGCGGCCGCGGCCGTACGGGCCACCGCGACCCTGCGCGAGCGCGTGGGCAAGATGCGGCACAAGCTCGCCATCATCGCCCAGGGGAACTACGCCCCCGAGGTCATGGCGAACCTCATCGACATCCAGGACCGCACGGCCGAACGGGTCGCCAAGGCACCGACGTTGAGCCCGCTGGAGGCCTCGGACCGGGAGGACGCGGTCACCGACTGGCTGGACGACCACGACATCCAGAACGGCTGGCAGCTGGCCCCCACCTTCGTGCAGGCCGGGCTCGACGTGGACTGGCTGAACCAGGTCGCGGCGGCCGTGGACGAGGAGCTCCTGCCGAACGCGATCGGCTGGCTCAACTACACCGTCGAGACCGAGCTGTTGATGGACGAGATCAACGACTCCACCAACCGCATCTCGCATCTCGTCGATGCCGCCAAGCAGTACTCGCAGCTCGACCGCGCGCCCTTCCAGAACGCCGACGTCCACGAACTCCTCGACAGCACCCTGCTGATGCTCTCCGGCAAGATCGGGCAGCGGATCAAGGTCGTCAAGGAGTACGACCGCACGCTCCCGAAGATCCCCGCGTACCCGGCGGAGCTCAACCAGGTGTGGACGAACCTCATCGACAACGCGGTCGCGGCGATCAACGGGGCGGGCGGGGAAGGCACGTTGACCGTGCGGACCGCGCTGGAGCACGAACGGCTGCTGGTGGAGTTCAGGGACACCGGGCCCGGGGTGCCGGCGGAGATCCGCGGCCGGATCTTCGACCCGTTCTTCACCACCAAGCCGGTCGGCGAGGGCACCGGCCTCGGCCTCGACATCTCGTGGCGGATCGTCGTGAACAAGCACCACGGAACGCTCCAGGTCGAGTCCGAGCCGGGCGACACCCGATTCCAGGTGCTGCTGCCGCTCACCGCCGAGGAGAACGACACCATCGAGGAGTTGGCATGACCGACATCCAGGGCCTGGACCCCAGCGTGCCGCCGAGCGGGAGCGGGTGCGTGGACTGTGACGCCGTCGGCGGATGGTGGTTCCATCTGCGGCGGTGTGCGCAGTGCGGGCACGTGGGGTGCTGCGACTCCTCCCCCGCCAAGCACGCGACGGCCCATTTCCAGGAGACCGGGCATCCGCTGGTGCAGAGCTACGAGCCCGGCGAGGAGTGGTACTGGAACTTCCAGACCAAGGAGATGTTCGAGTCGGGCCCCGCGCTGGCGGCGCCGGACAGCCATCCGGCGGACCAGCCGGCGCCGGGGCCCGAGGGACGGGTTCCCGCCGACTGGGCAAGGACGCTGCGCGGCTGAACGCCGAGGGCTCCCCCCGCGCCCGACCGGGTCGGCACAGTGACAGGATGGACGCGTGCCTCTGACCTCCTTCTCCTCGCCACTCGTCGGGCGTGACGACGAACTGGCCCGCCTCGCCACGGTCCTTGAGGGTGCGCGCGGCGGGGCCGCTCGGGCTGTTCTCATCGGTGGGGACGCCGGGGTCGGCAAGACCCGGCTGCTGGACGAGGTCACCCAGAGCGCCGCCCGGGGCGGGATGACCGTGCTCACCGGGCACTGCGTCGACCTCGGGGACGTCGGTCTGCCCTATCTGCCGTTCACCGAGATCCTCGGTGTGCTCGCCTCCGACGAGCGCTTCGCCCCCGTGCTCGCCGGTCATCCGGTCGCCGAACGGTTGCTGGGCGGCGAGGGCAGCGGCGGCCGGCTCCAGCTGTTCGAGGGCATCGCGGGGCTCCTGGCCGATCTCGCGGACGTGGCCCCCGTGTTGATCGTGCTGGAGGACCTGCACTGGGCCGACCAGTCCTCGCGGGACCTGCTGCGCTTCCTGCTCAGCCGGGGCATTCTGCAGCGCCCGGCCGGCGGGGCGCCCACGCATCGACTCGCGGTGTTCGCGTCGTACCGCGCCGACGATCTGCACCGGCGTCATCCGCTGCGGCCGCTGCTGGCCGAGTTGGTGCGGCTGCCCGCCGTGGAGCGCCTCGAACTGCGGCCGCTCGGCGACGCGGAGGTGACGCGGCTTGTGCAGGCGCTGCGGGGGCGGCCGTTGCCGGACGCCACGGTCCGGCGGATCGTGGAACGGGCCGAGGGCAACGCCTTCTACGCCGAGGAGCTGGTCGCCGCGACCGACACCGAGGTCGGCGGGGTGCCGAGCGGGCTGGCCGACGTACTCCTGATCCGGTTCGAGCAGTTGTCGGACACCGCCCAGCTGGTGCTGCGCACGGCCGCGGTGGCGGGGCGGCGGGTCGAGCACGACCTGCTGCGGGAGGCCGTGGGGCTTCCGGAGGACGAGCTGGAGTCGGCGCTGCGCGAGGCCGCCGGACGGCAGCTCCTCGTACCGGGCGACGGGGACACGTACTCCTTCCGGCACGCGCTCGCCCGTGAGGCCGTCTACGCCGATCTGCTGCCGGGTGAACGGGCCCGGCTGCACGGGGCGTTCGCCCGGCTGCTCTCCGCGCGGGGGCGTCGCGCGGAGTCCGCCGCGGAGCGCGCCCACCACTACCGCGAGAGCCATGATCTCGCCGAGGCCCTGGCCGCGTCGCTGGAGGCCGCCGATCACGCCCAGCGGGTCGGGGCGCCGGCCGAGGAGCTACGGCATCTGGAGGCGGCCCTCGACCTGTGGTCGGCGGTGGACGCGTCGGCGCGCCCCTCCGAGGACCGGGTCACGCTCACCCTGCGGGCCTCCGCCGCGGCGGCGCACGCCGGTGAGTCGCATCGCGCGGTCTCCCTCACCCGCTCCGCGCTCGCCGGCATCGACCAGGACGCCGACTCCGAACTCGCCGCCCGGGTCCGCTACACCCTCGCCGGGAACCTGATCAGCGTCGACAGTCTGACCGCGGCGTTCGCGTACAGCAGCGAGGCGCTCGCCCTGATCCCGGCCGATCCGCCGTCGCGGACGTGGGTGTGGGCGGCGGCCACCCATGTGATGGCGGCCCGTCATGTCGGTGAGAACGAGACCGCGTTGCGGATCGCGCACGAGGCGCTGCGGGTCGCCGAGCAGCTCGGGGCCACGGACGCGCGGGCCGACCTGCTCATCTCCCTCGCCGGCCTCGAAGGCGCCGGCCGGCGCACCCCGGAGGGGCGGGAACGACTGGCGCAGGCAAGGGAGTTGGCGCGCCGCTCGGGCAACGCACCGGTGGAGCTGCGGGCGTTGTTCAACCTCGCCATCGGCAGTTACGAGTCCGGCGATCTCGAAGAGGCGCTCCCCCATCTGACCGAGGGCATCGACCGGGCGCGGCGCGCCGGGCTGCTGTCCTCGCTGTACCCGCAGGCGATGCGCCATCTCCAGCTTCTGGTGCTGTACACGCTGGGCCGCTGGGACGAGGCACTGAAGGCGGCCGGCGGGGGCGGGATACTGCCGGCGATAGACGGGTACGCGGCCGGGCCCGCGCTCTATGTCGCCCTGGCCCGCGGCGACTTCACGGCCGTCGACCGGGCCCGCGCCCTGCTGCGGGGCCACTTCGACTGGATGGCCAGCCTGGTCGCGGCCATCGCGCTGACCGAGGCGGCGTCGTTGCGCGGGGACGCCGAGGCGGCGGTGGAGCAGGTGCGTTCGTCCGTGAAGGCCCTCACCGACGACGCGGGCACCCGTCCCGATGTCGCGGTCCGGCTGGCCGCCCTCGCCCTGTCCGCGGTCGCCGACACGACCGCCGGGCTGCGGCTGTCCGGGGACGAGGCGGGCGCGGGACGCTGGGCGGACCCGGCGGACGAGTTGCTGGAGCTGGCCCGGCACTCGGCAGCCCGGGGTGACGACGGGAATCCCCAGGGGCCGGAGGGGCAGGCGTGGCTGGCACGCGCCGAGGCGGAGTGGGTGCGGGCGGTGTCCGGTCCGGACGTGGTGGCCTGGGAGAAGGCCGTCGCCGCGTTCGACTTCGGTGACACCTATGAGCACGCCCGCTGCCGACTGCGGTACGCCGAGGCCCTGTTGGCGGCGGATCGGCGCGAGGAGGCGGCGGTGGCGGCCGGTGCGGCACGGGATGCCGCCGTACGACTGGGGGCCACGCTGCTGCTGGAGCAGACGGACGCGCTGATACGCCGGGGGCGGTTGTCCGCGGCGCCGAAGGCGGCGTCCGGGCCCTCGCCGCTGACCGCCCGTGAGCAGGACGTGCTGCGGCTCCTCGCCCTCGGCCGCAGCAACCGGCAGATCGGCGAGGAGCTGTTCATCAGCGGCAAGACGGCCAGCGTCCATGTCTCCAACATCCTGGCGAAGCTGGGTGCCGCGAGCCGTACCGAGGCGGTGGCCGTCGCCTATCGCGAGGGCCTGATCGCGCCGCGGTGACGGCCCGTCAATCCCCGGCGCATTCCAGGCTGTCGAGGTCGACGGCGTCCGCCATCGCCTGCATGCCCTTGTCGTTGGGGTGGATGTGGTCGCCGCCGTCGAAGAAGGGAAGCATCCGTTCGGGGTCGTAGGGGCTGCGCAGGATGCGGTCGAAGTCGGTGACCGCGTCGAACTCCCCGCTGTCCCTGATGAACCGGTTCACCTCCTGCCGTACGCTCTCGGCGGCGGGGTCCCATTCCGACCAGCCCTTGAAGGGGCCGACGGTGGAGACGACGAGGCACTTGCCGGCCGCGTGCACCCGGTCGGCGATCTCCCGGTAGCCGTCGATCATGTGCTGGGCGGTGACACCTGTGTGGGACTTGATGTCGTTGACGCCCTCCAGGAGGAACACCGTGCGCACACCCGGCTGGGAGAGGACGTCCCGGTCCAGTCGGTTCAGGGCGCTCTGGCCGGGGCCGTCCGTGAGCACCCTGTTCCCGGAGATGCCCTCGTTGGCCACGCCCTTGACGGTGGTCCGCGTCTTCTGGAGCCGCCGGGCCAGATAGTCGGGCCAGCGGCGGTTCAGGTCGGTCGTCGACTGCCAGCCGTCGGTGATGGAGTCGCCGAGCGCGACGACCGCACCGGTGTCCGGGGCGGCCCGCACGGAGACGGAGTCGAGGTAGGCCCAGGAGCCGATCGGCGCCGCCCACCGGGCGCCGCTCTCCTCGGCGGTGTGGTCGCCCTCGGTGAGGTACGACGTCTGCATGGCCATCCAGTGTCCGGTGACCGGGCCCGCCGCGTCCGGGCTGTGGACGCTGACGACCAGGTCGGTTCCGGCGGCCAGCTTCCCGGGCAGCGGATCGCTGTAGACGGTGGCACCGACCGGGACGGTGACGGAGTCCGCGCCGCCGAAGGCGAGCCGCCGGTTGCTGCCACGGACCAGCTCGGGGCCCTTCTGCTGGATCCCGGCGTAGACGCTGTCGAAGGTCACCGGCCGGTCGCCGAAGGCGTTGGAGAGCCGGATGCGCAGGTCCCGGCCGGCGACGCTGGTGTGCACGACCATGCGGTAGCCCCGGTCGGCGACTCCCTCACCCATGCGGTCGGCGCTCGCACCCCAGGTGACGACGCCGTAGGGCGGGCCGTCGGCGGCCGAGGCGGGGGTGATCTGGAGGGCCGCGACGGTCAGGCCGGCGGCCAGCAGGCGGCGGGCCCGGGTCATCGGTCGAAGTCCTTCAGTGTGACCGACGCGCCGGGTCGCAGCGTCACCGTGCGCCTCGATCCCCCGTACTCGACGGTCGTGGTACGGCCGTGGACGCTCCGTATGCGTGCCTCGATCGGTATCCCATCCCTCCACCGTAGATCGACGACGAAACCGCCCCGCGCCCCTACCCCGCTGACGGCTCCCGATGCGGCCCAGGCCGCCGGAAGTGCCGGGAGCAGTTCGATGTGGCCCGGGCGGGAGTAGACGAGCATCTCGATCACCGCGGCCGGGGTGCCGAAGTTGGCGTCGATCTGGAAGATGCCCCGGCCGCGCTCCACCTCGTAGATGTCGAAGAGGTTGAACGCGGTGCCGTTGCTGCCCTCGGTGGAGGGGCGGAGGTTGTTGACGACCAGCTGGTAGGCGTTCTCCGCGTTCTTGAGGCGGGCCCAGCACAGGGCGCGCCAGGCGTTCGCCCAGCCGAAGCTCTCCATGCCCCTGGCGGTGAGCAGGGCGGTCGCGCCCGCCACGAGGTCGGGCGGGGAGTCGGGGCGGATGCGGTCGCCGGGGAAGAGGCCGACGAGCGGGGACAGGTGCCGGTGGGTGGTCTCCCCGAGGTTGTCGGGGGACATCCACTCCTCCAGCCACCCCGTCTTCGGGCTGACCTGCGGCAGATGGAGGCGCTTGCGCAGACCGGCGACGGTGTCGGCGAAGCCGCTGTCCCGCTTCAACTCGGCCGCCGCCGTGCAGTAGTTGCCGAAGAGTGCCCACACCAGCTCCTGGGCGTAGGTGATGCCCTTGGCGTCGAGCGGCCCGTGTTCGGGCGACCAGTCGCTGTCGGCGACGAGCACCTCCCGTGTGGTGCCCGGCAGGGTGAGGGTGAGCAGCCGGGCCTCCCAGAACTCGCAGGCGCCCTTGAGGAGGGGGTAGATCTTCTCCAGATGGGTGCGGGAGCCGGTGAACTCGTAGTGCTCCCAGAGGGAGTTGCACAGCCAGGCGTTGCCCGCCGGGTGCCACCACCAGCCGCCCCCGCCGTACGGGCTGGTGGAGATGGCGACGGTCCAGCCGGCGTTCTTGCCGGTGGAGTTGCGGTAGCGGTTGCGCGGGTCGTTGAAGAGGCGGCGGGTCAGGTCCGTCCAGGACGGGAGCTGGGCGAGGCAGTAGTCGGTGAACGCGTCGAAGGACTGCGCGAGGCCCGCCCGGTCGGCCGCCCAGTAGTTCATCTGGAGGTTGATGTCGGTGTGGTAGTCGCCCATCCAGTCCGGGTCGTTGCCGTCCAGCCACAGCCCCTGGAGGTTCAGCGGAAGGCTGTCCCGTGATCCGGCGATCATCAGGTATCGGCCGAACTGAAGGTACTGGGCCTCCAGTTCGGGGTCGGGTACTCCGTCGCGGGCGCGGGCCTTCAGCCGCTCCCAGGTGTCCAGCGAGCGCTGGGCGGGCGTGGAGGTGCCGAGGGTGAGGTCGAGTTGCCCGAACAGGACGCGGTGGTCGGCGACATGGGTGCGCAGCAGGGTGTCGGCCGGGTGCGCGGCGGCGTCACGGACCTTGGTGCGGGCTAGCTTCTCGGGGTCGAGGGAGGGGTCGCGGTAGTGCGCGTTCGCGTCCGGCGCGTAGTTGGTGCCGCCGCTGACGAGCACGGTGAGCTCGCGACAGCCGGAGAAGTCGACGCGGGTGCCGTTGACGGCGACCCGGCCGCCGCTGCCGTACGCCTCGACCGCGGCGCCGTAGCGCAGCCCGTTGGGCAGGGCCGCCCCGAAGGAGACACCCGTCGCGCCCTCACCGTGCGTGCCCTCCAGCATCACCGAGCCGGTGTACCGGCCGCCGCCGCTCTGGGTGAAGTGCAGGACGATGACGTCGTCGGGGTGGCTGGCGAAGATCTCCCGGCGGTAGGTGACGCCGGAGCGGACGTACGACGTGGTGACCACGCCTCGGGCGAGGTCGAGGGTGCGGCGGTAGCCGTTGACGGCGGACAGGTCGTGGTCGGGGAGGTCCACGGCCAGTCGGGCGAGCAGGGTGAAGGAGCCGAAGTCCCCACGTCCGTAGGGGAACTGGCCGTCGGAGTCGAGGGTGTCGTTGAGGCCGCCGGTCCACATCGTGGCGTCGGTGACGAGGAGGAGTTCCCGGCCGGGGTCGTTGCTCGCGAGGGCGCCGAGCCGGCCGTTGCCGACGGGCAGGCCCTGTTCGATCATCGAGTGCTCGTCGGCGGGGGCCTGCCACCAGAGCGTGGTGCGGGAACCGCCTTCGTACGACGGTGAGTCGGCGGTGGGCCGGTCCGGGGCGGCGGTGGCGGTGTAGGTCGGCAGCGCGGCGAGGGCGCCGGTCGTCGCGGCGAGGGCCAGCAGGCCGCGTCTGGAGGGTTCGGTGGTCATGGCCGCTCCTGGTGGGGGTCAGGACTGGGGGACGTCGATCCGGTCGATGTCCGGCGCGTAGCCGGTGCCGCTGTCGAAGGTGACCGTGTTGGTGCCGGCCTTGAGGGTCACGGGCACGTAGACGCTGGAGACCGTGCCCCAGTCGCCGGTGGAGGGGAACTTGTGGGCGGTGCCCGCGCCGCCGTTGGAGGAGACGTTCACGGAGCGGGCGTCACCGCTGACGTAGGCGACCTTGATCTGGTAGGTGCCGGGCTCGGCGACCACGACGTTGTTGACGGTCAACTTGCCGCCGACGTAGAGGTTGCCGACCTTCTTGCCGTCGGAGCAGGCGGAGCAGTCGGCGACGGAGGCGTTGCCGGCGAGGGTGTTGGCCGGGGCCTCGGCCTCGATGCCGGTCCACCGCAGCGTCGTGCCGCGCGGGGTGACGGTGAACAGGCGGGAGCCGTGGGCGGGCAGGGCCTCGGTGATCCCGTTCTTGTGGGTGCCAAGGTTCTCGTGGTTCCACAGGTCACGGACGGCCGCCTTGCCCCGGAAGCCGAGGGTGGACCAGTCGGCGCTCACGGAGGCCGGTTTGTCGGCGAGGTTGAACAGGGCGACGGTGTAGGTGCCGTCGGCGTTCTTCGCGGCCCACACCTGCTGCGGGTCGGACGGGGTGACCGGGTGGGCGGGCGGGTCGGTGCCCTGGTCGACGGCGATGACCTCGCGGTTGGTCAGCAGGGAGAGGCCGTAGGAGTCGAGGCGGGTGAGGTCGTCGCCGGTGTAGAGCGGGGACTTGGCGATGGCCCACAGGGTGGCGTAACTCTGCCGCTCGGCCTTGGTCAGGCCGTCCATCTCGCCGTTGCCGACGTCGAGGGAGTCGAGGTCGTTCCAGCCGCCGGGTCCGGCGTGCCGCGTCCAGGCCGGAGTGTCGTCCCAGCGGTCGTCGACGGAGTTCTCCCAGCTGACGAGGGTGTTGCAGTAGCACTCGACGTCGGTGTCGACGCGCCAGCCCTGTGAGTACTTCTTCCAGTCGCCGGCGTGGCCGATGTCCAGGGACCAGGACAGTTCGAGGTGGATCGGGCGGCCGGTGGCGGCGATCGCCCTGTTCCAGGCGGCGACGTCGGCAACGTTGTCGTACTGGTCGCCGCTCTTGCCCGACCCGGGGCCGACGCCGTCGAGCTTGAGGAAGTCATAGCCCCAGTCGGCGATCAACTGCGCCTGGGAATCTATGTACTTCGCGGTGCAGGGCTTGGCGAAGTCGAGTTTGTAGGAGCTGTCCCAGCCGTTGGTGGTGCGCAGGTCGTCGTAGACGATGTCGGCGGTGGTGCAGCCGTCCGCGTTGCTGATCGGCGTTCCGCCACCGCCGTACGCGCCCTTCTCCAGGCCGGCCGGGAGATAGATGCCGGCCTTGAGGCCCTTGGCGTGGAGGTCGTCGGCGACGGCCTTCATGCCGCGCGGAAAGCGGCCGGGGTCGGGCTTCTGGCGGCCGTACTGGTCGAACCCGGACTTCCAGGTCTTGTCCATCCACCAGCCGGCGTCGATGTTGACGTGGTCGTAGCCGTACTTCTTCAGCTTGGTGGCCAGGGCGCCGGCCTGCTTCAGGACGTTGGCCTCGGTGAGATAGCTGTAGTCGCCGTCCGGGTTGAGTCCGGGGTACTTGGAGGACTGCATGCTCCAACTGGACCAGCCCATGTACGGCTTGGCGGCGAGGGCGGGCGCGGAGGTGTCCGCGGCAGGCGCGGGCGGGGTGGTGTCGGCGGCGTGGGCCGTGGGGACGGCGACCGCGGTCAGGGCGAGCACCAGCAGGGCTCGCGCGGGCAGGGCGAAGTACGAGGATGACCGCATGGGTCGTACCTCCTGGGGTCGGCTCGATTCAGCTGTCGGCTCGGATGAAGGACTGGATGGCAGTGGCGGCGGCTCCGCGCGCCCACTCCTCGAAGGGCAACGGGCGGGTACGGACGTCGCATTGGGCGGCGGAGCCGAAGGCGGCCGCGACGAAGGCGTCACGGATCTGCTCGGCGAACAGGTCGTAGGCGGCCAGGCCCTCACCGGAGATGATCACGCGCTCGGGACCGAGGAGGTTGGCGACGGTGGCGATGCCCCGGCCGATCGCCTCGCCGGCGCGTGCGTACACCTCCCGTGCCCCGGGGACGCCCCGGTGGGCCATGGCCAGGGCCTCGGCGGCGTCGGCGAGTTCGACGCCGGTGGCCTCCCGGATCTGGCGGACGATGGCGGCCTCCCCCGCGATCGCCTCCACACAGCCTCGGTTGCCGCAGTGGCAGCGCGGGCCGGCCGGGTCGACGGTGACATGGCCGATCTCCCCGGCCACACCGTGCGCCCCGGCGACCACCCGGCCGTGCACGACGAGACCGCAGCCGATGCCGGCGCCGACGGTCACCACGGCGAAGTCGGACAGTCCGGCGCCGGCGCCGAACCACTGCTCGGCGACGGTCAGGGCCCGCACGTCGTTGTCGACCGTGACCGGCAGCCCGGTGGTCATGGCGGCGAGTTCGGCGAGCGGCACGTCACGCCAGTCGAGGAACGGCGAGTAGCGGACGGCCCCTTCGCCGCGGTCGACGTCTCCGGAGACGGCGACGCCGAGGCCCAGGACGGGCGCCTGGAGGCCGTCCGCCTCGGCGAGGAGGGTCTGCGTCAGCTCGGCGATCGACGCCAGGACCGCCTTCGGGGCGCGGTCGGGCAGGGGTACGTGCCGGGCGTGGCGGATGCGGCAGCACAGGTCGGTGAGGACGCCGATGATCTCGTCGCCGGTCACCTTGACGCCGATGAACAGCGCCCGGCCGCCGTCGACCCGGACCAGGTTGGCGGGGCGCCCGAGCGCGGGCCGGGCTTCCGCGTCGACGTCCTCCACCAGGTATCCGGCCTCGATCAGCGGGCGGACCGCCTTGGTGACGGCGGCCGGTGAGAGCCCGACCCGCCGGGCCACCTCCAGCCGGGCGAGGGGGCCTTGGGTCAGGACGGCGGTGAACACCTGGGAGGTGGCGGGGGTGTTGACGGGGAAGGTCTCGGCTCCAGGGGTCGGACGCATGGCCGGAAACCTATGGGGGTTCTTTTCCGTCGTCAATAAAAGAAACAGAATTGACTGTGCGTCGGCTCTGTCGGCCCTGTGCCGAGCGGCCCGGCCGCCGGATGCGAGGCTTCCGACGGCCGGGCCGGTGGATCAGTGCCGGGCCGCGGGTGTGTTGGCCGCGGTCACGTTCACGGCGGCCCAGGAGCGGTCCACCGCCTTGTACTCCGTGCTGCCCGTGCCGTAGAGGTCCTTCGCCGCCTTCAGCGTCGCCTTGCGGGCGTCGTGGAAGTCGGTGGTGGAGACCATGTAGCGGGTCAGGGCGCGGTAGTAGATCGCCGTGGCCTTGGTGCGGCCGATGCCCTTCACGGGCAGGCCGTCGATGGTCGGCGAGTCATAGGTGACGCTGCCGATCGTCTTGCGGCCGCTGCCCTCGGCGAGGAGGTAGTACGCGTGCGAGGAGACGCCGGAGCCGGCGTGCACCTCGGCGTCGTAGACGGCCGGTGACCAGTAGTCGATGGCGCCTTCGAGCTCGTCGAGGGACGGCTTGTCGAGGCGGCGCAGGAACTTCTGGTCCAGGCCGAGCTTCTCACCGAGGAGGTAGTTCGGCGGGTTCTTCGGGTTGTTGGCGCTGAACTCGACGTTCGAGCCGAAGATGTCCGCCAGGGACTCGTTGAGGGAGCCTGCCTCGCCGTACTGGTTGCCGTCCGCGTCCACCCGGGTGGGCTCCAGGCGGGCGGTGGCGTCCACGACGCCGTGGGTGAGCTCGTGGCCGGTGACGTCGAGGACGACGAGCGGCTTCTTGAACATGTCGCCGTCACCGTCGCCGTACAGCATGCAGCCGCAGGTCGGGTCCCAGAACGCGTTGGCCACCTTGTTGCCGAAGTGGACCATCGCCTTGGCACCCTTGGAGTTGTTGGCGATGCCCTTGCGGCCGAAGGTCTTCTTGTAGAAGTCCAGGGTCTTGGTGATGCCGTACTGGGCGTCGACGGCGGCGCTGGCCCGGCTGGAGACGGTGCCGTTGCCCCACTTGTTGGTGGTGGAGGTGAACTTCTTGCCGCGGGTGAAGTTCTCCAGTTCCTGGCCCTTGGCGTCACGGGTCTCGGTGCCCCAGCGGCTGGGGTCCTTCAGGAGGTAGCTGCGCGTGCCCGTCTTGGTGGTGGTGAGCGTGACCTTGCCGGCGAAGAGCGAGTTCCCGGTGCCGGACGCCGTCGCCGCGAGCGCGGAGGCCTGCGGGGCGGTGCCGGTGGCCGGGTCGAGCGTCTCGCCGCGCTCCCGCAGGGCCTCGACGAGCTTGGGCGACAGGAACTCGTCGCTGTCGGGCGTGTTGCTGCGCACCTTGCCGGTGAGGGCGTCGACGACGACCGTGCGGGAGCCGCCGGCCTCGGTGGTGGCACTGTCGGTCACCCGCACCTGGTAGGCGAGGGCCGAGGCACCGTCCCGGGCGTCGACGACGAGTTCGGCCGGTTCCGCGGCGCCCTTCGCGACGGCGGCGGCCTTCTCCTCGGCCTGGTCGGCGGTCAGCCGGGCGCGCGCCGCCTTGGGCTCGACCTTGTGGTCGGCCGCCCGGGTGACACCCGCGTAGGTCAGCCGCTCGGTGAGGTGGACGACGAGATCGCCGCCGAGGACGGGCATGCCCTGGTGCGCCCGGACGAACCGGACATGCCGGGCCCCCTCCGGGTCGATCAGCACGTCCTGGGCGTGGAGTTCGTCACCCTGGGCCACACCGGTGGCGGTGGCGTTGGAGAACGCGGCGGCGCGGGCCGCGTCGACGACGGTCGTGGCGGTGACGGCCGCAGCCTGGTCGGGCTTCCCCGTGGACGGGTCGGCGAAGGCCGTACCCGCGAGCCCCGTGGCGGCTGTCGCCACGGTGACGGCGACAGCCAGGCTGCGTATGTGGGGTCTACGCACTGTTGAGGGTTCCTTCGTGCGAAAGCGGCCGGGATCACCAACCGCCCTGGGACATGGCGCGGTTGGGCGCCATGGGGGCTGGTCGGGCCCCGGTTCGCAACCCTTACGGATGAGTCATGTCCACGTAAAGCCTAAATCATCGGTTTTCTGGCTTTTCAGGGCAATACTTTGCAAATCCGCACCACCCAGTGATCAGCGGCTGACCAACTGTGCGTCGGCTGTGGAGATGTGACGGGACGCGAGAAGGTTGCCCGGCGTCCGTGTGACCGATCTCGCATCGAGGACTCACCGCCAGAAACGGGAGAAACAGTCGGATGTCATCACAAACACTGCGCACGGCAACGGTGTCGGGGACGGTCCTGCTGTCCCTGCTGGCGGTCCCCGCGCACGCCACGGCGGACAGCGCCCCCGCCCGGGCCGGCGCCACGGCCCTGGCGCAGCCGGACCTCGAAGGTGTCCGCGCGGTGCTGCGCACGGCCGTGCGGCAGGGCGCGCCCGGCGCACTGGCCCGCATCGACGACCGCGGCACGGTCCACCGGGCCGTCACCGGAGTCGCCGACCGCACGACCGGACGCACCATCAGCACCCTCGACCGGTTCCGCATCGGCTCCGTCACCAAGACCTTCTCCGCCGTGGTGCTGCTGCAACTGGTCGACGAGAAGAAGCTCCGGCTGGACACGTCCGTCAACCACTATCTGCCGGGACTGCTGCCCGACGACCGGATCACCGTGCGGCACGTCCTGAGCCATCGCAGCGGCCTGTACGACTACACGAACGACATGTTCGCGCGGACGGTCCCGGGCTTCGAGGCCGTCCGCACCAAGGTCTTCACCTACCGCGAGCTGGTCAAGCGCTCCCTGCGGCACGCCCGCACCAACGGCCCCGGCGCCGCCTACTCGTACTCCAACACCAACTTCGTCGTCGCCGGGATGCTCATCGAGAAGCTGACCGGCCACCCCGTGCAGACCGAGTACCAAAGCCGCATCTTCGAGCCCCTGAAACTGCGCGACACCTTCTACGTCCACCCGAACACGAAGCTCCCCGGCCGCCACGCCCGCGGCTACCTCACCCCGGACACGCCGGGCGCGGCCCTCGTCGACGCCACCCGGCAGACCACGTCCTGGGCACAGAGCGCGGGCTCGATCATCTCCACCGCCGGGGACCTCAACACGTTCCTGTCGGCACTGCTGCGGGGCAGGCTCACCTCCGCCGCGAGCCTGGACCAGATGCGCCGCTGGTGGACGGTCAACAGCAACACGTCGTACGGCCTCGGACTGCGCCGCCGGACCCTGTCCTGCGGGGTCTCGGTGTACGGCCACACGGGCGCCGTCCAGGGCTACTACACCTACGCGTTCACCTCGAAGGACGGCAGGCGCAGCCTGAGCGCGGCCGTCAACACCTCCAACAACGGGACGGTCCTCAACACCATGTTCGGCACGCTGGAGTCGGCGTTCTGCGGGAAGCGGGCGAAGACGCTGCGCGGCTCGGCGGCCGGGGTGGAGCGGTACGAGGACATCGCGCCCGGCGTGCCGAGGGACTGACGCGGCGGGAACCCGGGGTCGGGGGCGGACGTTGTCCGGACACCCCCCTCCCGGGGTTCCGCGCCACGACAGCAGCAGGACGGCCCGATGACCGAATTGGTTCCCGGGGGCAATCTGCCCCTGCCGGGCGGCATCGTGACCGTCCGGGTCCCCGGCCCGTTCGACGTGTCCGCGCTGATCACCGACGACGACGGCAGGGTCCGCGGCGACACCGACTTCGTCTTCTACAACCAGCCCGCCGCCCCCGGTGCCCGGCTGTCCGGCCACACCCTGACCCTCGATCCGGCCCGACTGCGCGCCGGTGCCTCCAGGGTCACGGTCGTCGCCAGCCCGGCCGACCCGGACACTCCCCTCGGCCGGCTGCCCGCACCCGTGCTGGACGTCATGGGCGCCGGCGGGCGTCTCCTGGCCCGGTTCGCCCCACCACGCCCACGGCAGGAGACGGTCCTGCTCCTCGCCGAGATCTACCGGCGCGGCACCGGCTGGAAGCTCCGCGCCCTCGGCCAGGGGTACGCCGACGGACTGGCGGGACTCGCACGGGACTTCGGCGTGGAGGTCACCGACGACCCGCCGGCGCCCCCACCGCGGCCCCTGAGCTCCAGGGCACCCGCACCACCGCTCACCCCCTCCTCCCCCGCCGACCCCGGCGGCTTCCTCGGCCTGGTCAACTCCGCCCGCGCCGTCGCCGGTTCACCGCCCGTCGCCCTGGACGCCCGGCTGTCCTCCGCGGCCCGGGCCCACGCCGCCGCCATGGCCGCGTCGGGCCGCCTCGGCGTCGAGGGCCCCGACGGCGTCTCCCTCTACCAGCGCCTGACCGCCACCGGATACAGCTACGTCACCGTCGGCGAACACCTCGTCTCCGGCCCCCGCACCCCGGCCGAGTTCATCGACCACTGCCTGCGCACCACACAGCCCCGAAAGACCGTGCACGACCCGGCGTTCACGCACGCGGGCCTGGCACACGTCTCCGACAGCCGTTCCGGCGAGACCTACTGGACCGCCCTGTGGGCCCGCCCCCTCACCCCCGCCGAGCTGGCCCGCACCGCGTCCGAGGTCGTCGACCTCACCAACCGCGAGCGCACCCGGCAGGGTCTGCCGCCCCTGGCCGTCGACCCCCGTCTCACCACCGCCGCGCAGGCGCACAGCGCCGACATGATCGCCCGTGCCTTCTACTCCCACACCGCGCCCGACGGGAGCCGGCCCTGGGACCGGGCCGCCGCCGCGGGAGCCACGCGGCGCTCGATCGGCGAGAACATAGCCTGCGGTCAGCGCTCCCCCGCCGAGGTCGTCGAGGGCTGGATGAACAGCCCGGGCCACCGCGCCAACATCCTCACCCCCGGCTTCACCCACATCGGGATCGGCTTCGCGGGCGGTGGTGCGGCGGGGACGTACTGGACCCAGCTCCTCGGCGCCTGACCCCGTGACGGAACGCAGCCCTCCGGGACACCATGCCCTCATGAAGGGTGACCTGTTTTCCAGTGAGCACATGGTCCAGCCGGCCACGGCGCCGGGCATGACCGTCGAGAACGCCAAGTGCATCAGGTACGCGGTGAACGGCGAGATGCTCGCCCGCCAGGGATCGATGATCGCCTACCGCGGCAACCTCCAGTTCGAGCGCAAGGGCCAGGGCGTGGGCGGCATGCTGAAGCGCGCGGTCACCGGCGAGGGACTGCCCCTGATGGCGGTTCGCGGACAGGGCGAGGCATGGTTCGCGCAGGAGGCGCAGAACTGCTTCGTCGTCGATGTCGACCCAGGCGACGAGTTCACGGTCAACGGCCGCAACGTCCTGTGTTTCGACGCCTCGTTGGCGTACCGCATCGCGACCGTGAAGGGTTCGGGCATCAGTGGCGGCGGCCTGTTCAACAGTGTCTTCTCCGGGCAGGGCCGCCTCGGCCTGGTCTGCGAGGGCAATCCGCTCGTCATCCCGGTCTCGGCGCAGTTCCCGGTGTACGTCGACACGGACGCGATCGTCGGCTGGACCGCCGGCCTGCGGACCTCGCTGCACCGCTCGCAGTCCATCGGTTCGATGCTGCGCGGTGGTTCGGGTGAGGCGGTCCAACTGATGCTGCAGGGCGAGGGATACGTCGTCGTACGACCGAGCGAGGCGACCCCGCACAAGCCGCAGCAGCACTGATGGCAGGGAAGGACTGCCGCGTCGGAAGGTGATCTGCGCCTCACGAGCAACCCCGACCCGCCCCTCCACGTCTTGATCTTCAACAGGTGACACGCCCTGGCCCGCAACGGGTCAGGGCGGGTTTTCGGCGCACTATACGCACTGTGTATACGCAACGTGTATACACAGTGCGTATATGCCCTTCGAAAGGCTTCCATGTTCGGCAAGGCATTCGCCCCTGAGTATCAGGGCGCGCTCACCACCCTGTCCGTGAACTCCTCGCTGACCGAGGTACTGGCCGTCGGCACCGAGCAGTTGAGGGCCGCCGAGCAGGCGGGAAAGAACGCGGAGGCGGCCCGTTCCGGCCTTGCGGTCGCCGAGGCGCACCGCCGGCTCGGCCGCGTCGGCGAGGCCGACCGGGCGTGGAAGGCGAGCTACCGGTCGGCCCGGGAGGCCGGTGACCTGGGCGCGATGGCCTGGGCCCTGTGGAGCGGCGGCACCCTGGCCCGGCAGCGCGGGGCGCTCGCTCTCGCCCGGCGGCTGCTGGGCCTGGCGGCCGAACTGGGCGAGCGCGGCGGGGACGTCGTCGTACGGGGCTACTCGCTGGCGGGGCTCGCGGAGACCGGCCGGATCCAGGGCGACTACGAGGCCGTCGGACGGCTGCACGAGCAGTTGCTGGCCGAGGCCCGGCGGCGCGGGGAGGCGCGGCACACGGTGTGGGCGCTGGAGGGCATCGCGCAGATGCACCGCAACACCGGTGCCTACGACACGGCGTACGCGCTCTTCGAGGAGGCCGCGGAGGTCGCCGCGCGGGCCGACGACCGGCGCGGTCACGCCTGGGCGCTGCGCGGGCTCGCCGACATCGTCTCGGTGCGTGACGGTGACGTGGAGCGCGCTCTGGCGCTGCTGTCGGAGGCGGAGGCGGGCTGCCGTGGCATGAGCCTGTCCGGCGCCCTCGCCTACAACCACAAGATGCGCGGCAACGTCCTTTACCGGGCCGGGCGTTGGGCCGAGGCCCGGGAGCTGTACGAGGAGGCCCTCGCGGAGTTCCGGGCGATGAGCGAGCCGCGCGGGGAGGCGCTGGCGCGGCTGGGGCTGGCCAAGTCGCTGGCCCGGCTGGGCCGCGACCGGGACGAGACGGCCGCCGAACTCGCTGATCTGCACGAGGTGTTGGGGCGCATCGGGCTCCGGCACGCGCAGGAGATGGTGGCGCGGGCCCAGGCGGAGTTCGGCGTGGAGCCGGGGGCCGCACGGTGACGACGGCCCTCAAGCAGCCCGTCCGGGCCGCTCACGTCCTCGACCGCTGCCGGGTGTTGGTGCGCCCCGCGCTGCGGACCGCCGTCGATCGGCTGCATCCGTGGGTCGGTGAGATGGCCGCCTATTCCTTCGGCTGGTGCGAGGTCGGCGGTGCGCCGACGGTCGCGTCCGGGGGCAAGGGCGTGCGGCAGGCGCTGGCGGTGCTCGGTGCGGAGGCCGCGGGGGCGTCCGCGCGGGCCGGGGTGCCGGCCGCGGTGGCGGTGGAGTTGTTGCACACCTTCTCGCTGACGCACGACGACATCATGGACGGCGACCCGGCCCGGCGGGGCCGCGCCACCGTCTGGCAGGCCTACGGCACGGGCCCCGCGGTCCTCGCGGGGGACGCGCTGTTCGCGCTGGCCGTCGAGACCCTCGCGGTCGCCGGGCAGGGGCCCGCCGCGCTGCGGCTGGTGAGCCGGGCACTCGGTGATCTGGTGCGCGGACAGGCCGACGACCTGCTCTTCGCCGCCCGCCCCTGGACCGGGCCTGGGCGGGTGGGTCCGGCCGAGTACCGGGCGATGGCCGAGCACAAGACGGGGTCGCTGCTGGGCTGTGCGCTCGCGCTGGGCGCCCTGCTGGGCGGTGCCCCGGCGGCTGTGGTCGACGCGCTGGACCGGGCCGGCCGGCACATCGGGGTCGCCTTCCAGGTCGTGGACGACGTGCTGGGCGTCTGGGGCGATCCCGCCGTCACCGGAAAGCCCGTCCACGCCGATCTCCGGGAGCGCAAGAAGACGTTCCCTGTGCTGGCCGCCCTCGACGCCCCCGGCCTGGCGGGGCTCCTGGAATCCGGGGACCGGCCCGAGGAGGCGGCCGCCCTGATCGAGGCGGCGGGCGGCCGGACGGCGGCGCTCACCGAGGCCCGCCGTCATCTGGCCGCCGCGGAGGCCGCACTCGCCGAGGTCCCCCTGAAGGCGAGCGCCGTCGCCGACCTGCGGGCCCTGCTGGACTTCCTGGTCCGACGCGACCTCTGAGGCGCCCTTCTCGAAGCGCTGTGTGATTCTGAAGCGGCGCGGGTCGTCCGTGCCGGAAGGGTGAGTGCCTTGATCGGGATCTCCGACATCGAAGCCGCGGCCGGGCGGATCGCCGGACATGTCGTCCGTACCCCCACCGTGCCGAGCCCCGGACTGTCCGCGCTGCTCGGGGCCCCGGTCACCGCCAAGCTCGAACTGCTCCAGCGCACCGGCTCGTTCAAGGCCCGCGGGGCGACCATGAAGCTCCTCTCGCTGAGCGAGGCCGAGCGGGCCGCCGGCGTGGTGGCGGTCAGCGGCGGCAACCACGGCATCGCGCTGGCGATGACGGCCGCGGCCCTGCAGGTGAAGGCCATGGTGGTCATGCCGCGCTCGGCACCGGCCCGTGCCGTGGAGATCGCCGAGGCGGCCGGGGCGGTGGTACGGCTGACCGAGGACATGGACGGCGCGTTCTCCCTCGTCACGCGGCTGCGGGACGAGGGACTGACGCTCGTCCACCCCTTCGACGATCCGCTGGTCATCGCCGGACAGGGCACCGTGGGGCTGGAGTTCGCGCAGGACGCCGGTGAGCTCACGGACGTCCTCGTCAGCATCGGGGGCGGCGGGCTGATCGCGGGGGTCGCGGCGGCGCTGCGGGCCCGTCGTCCGGGGGTACGGATCTGGGGTGTGGAGACGGAGGGCGCGACGGCCATGTCCGAGGCGCTGGCGGCGGGCGGGCCGGTGCCGGTCGCCCTGTCGTCGATCGTCTCCACGCTCAGCGCGCCGGCGGTCTCGCAGCTGACGTACGACCATGTGGCGGCGCTGGTCGACGAGGTGCTCGTGGTCACCGACCGGGAGGCGGTGCGGGGTTCGCTGCAACTCACCGACCACGCCAAGGTGTGGGCCGAGCCCGCTGCCGGCTGTCTGCTGCCCGCGGCCCGGCGGGTGCTGGAACGGGTGGGCGAGGGTGCCCGGTTGGGGCTGGTGGTGTGCGGTGGCAACGCGACGACCGGAGACGTCATGAGGTGGGCGGAACGATTCGGTGTTCTCTGACTTTTCGTCAATTCACGGCCGGTGACCACGTGTCAGGAAAGCAGTTGCCGTTCGGCTGAACACACCCGGTCACGCCCCTCGTACCTGTGGGAAAGGTGAGAGCCAGGGGTTCAGCGAGGGATGACCATGGTCAAGGCGCACGTCTCCACACAAGAGCTGATCGCCGGACGGTACCGGCTCCTCGACGTCCTCCACCGCGAGACCAACCGTGTCTGCTGGCACGGCGAGGACATCGAGGCCGGCGGTCCCTGCCTGCTCACCCAGATCGGTCTGCCGCCGGATCCGGACGGCGAGAGCGCGCGACGGGCCGTCGCCCGGGTCGTCCGGATGTCCGAGACCATGGGCCGGCTGGCCCCCGGCCGGGTCGCCGTCGTCGTCGACGCCGTCGAGGAGTACGGCACCCTGTGGACCGTCACCGAGTGGATCAACGGCGTCCCGCTGGGCGAACTCCTCAAGCAGCAGGGCTCGTTCACCTACGTACGGGCGGCCCGCATCGGTCTGGAGCTGCTCGACGTGCTGGAGGCCGGGCACGCCGAGGGCATCACGCACGGCGAGCTCAGCCCCGGCCAGGTGTTCGTGCGGGACAAGGGCCCCGTGGTGCTGACCGGCTTCGGGCTGGCCGGCGCGACCCTGGCCCCCCGGGTGAGCGCACCGTCGTACGCCTCCCCGGAGCAGGCCCGCGACGAGCGGATCGGACCGGCGGCGGATCTGTGGGCGCTGGGCGCGATGCTCTACTCGATGGTCGAGGGCCGGCCGCCGTTCCGGGACCGGGACAGCCCGGGGACGACGCTGAAGGGTGTGGACCGGCTGCCGCTGCGCAGCCCGGTGCGGGCCGGGCCGCTCACCCCGACCGTGCAGGGGCTGCTCCGCAAGAACTCCCGGGAACGGCTCGGTCGGCAGCCGGTCCGCGAGGCCCTGACCCGGGTCGTGACCGAGGACCCCGACGCGTCACTGGCGGCGGTCCCCGCGCCCCGGCTGCGCCGCCTGTACGCGGCGGGCCCTGGCCGCAGCCGGCGCACGATGGCCGCGGGCACGGCGCTGGCCGTGGTCACGGTCACCGCCGCGGTCCTCGCGGCGACGGGCCAACTGCCCACGGACTCCGACGACTCGGCGGCCGACGCGCCGCCGCTCAGACCGACCGCCTCGGCCACCGGCCGACAGACGGCGCAGCCCACACCGAAGCCGACGCCCACACCGACCCCGACCCCCACCCCCACTCCCCCACCGACCACCGCGGCCCCGTCGCCGTCCCCCTCGGCCCCGGCCTTCCAGCGCTACACCGCGCCCCAGGGGTTCTCCGTCTCCCTGCCCCGGGGCTGGGAGGTGCTGGACACGAGGACGCAGGACGACCTGGCCTACCGGGTCGTGCTCGGCGCCGAGGGCGACCCGCGCACGCTCGCCGTCACCTACAGCACGCGCGTGGGCGACGATCCGGTCGCGGTCTGGCGCGACGACGTCGAGCCGGGGCTGAAGCAGTCCGGGGACTACCGGCGCCTCGGGGACATCCGCGCGACGACGTACCAAGGTCGCGAGGCCGCCGACATGGAGTGGCTCTCCACGGTCGACGGCCGCCGTGTGCGGACCCTGGGCCGGGGCTTCCTGATCGGTGACGGGCGTGGCTACTCGCTGCGCTGGACGACCCCGGCGGCCGACTGGGACGAAGCCGCCGACCAGGAGGCCCTGGAGACGGTCCTGCGGACCTTCGAGGTGCCGTCAGCCTGAGTCGCGGGGTGCGCGCATCGCCAGGATCCGGGAGCTGTGCAGGGGTCGCGTGCGCCACTTCGCGGTGAACGTCCGGTCCGTGAGCGAGCAGGTCACCTCGACGTGGTGCGGTGTCTCCAGCAGTGCCACGTCGAGCACCAGGGTGTGCTCGTCGGTCCAGCCGCCGCTCACCGCGGCCGGTACCGGCCCTTCGGTGACGGTCCATCCCGGCTCGCCGAACCCCAGCTCCAGGCGGTGTCCGTCCTCGACGAAGGTCACCCGCCGCCCGGCGGCGTCGACCTCCACCGCCGTCAGCTTCGCAAGCTCGGCGCCGCCACCGTCGTACGGCGTGAACGCGACCGCGGTCTCCAGCGCGGCGGGTTTGCCCGCGGCGGGCGGGAGGGCGAGCCCGGCCGTCCGCTCGGCCAGCGAGGCGTCCGCCTGTGGCGTGGTGCGGCCGAACGCGGGAATCAGGTGCCGCCAGACGAGGTCCAGCACCGCCTGCATCTGGTCGGTGGCGCCGGTGATCGCGACCACGGCGTCCTGCTCGGGCAGCACGAGGCAGTACTGCCCGTAGGCGCCGTCCCCGCGGTAGCCGTACCGGGACATCCAGAACTGGTAGCCGTACCCGAGCCGCCAGTCCGCCGACCAGGTCTCGTCGCCGCTCGCCAGGTGGGACCGGGTCGCCTCCTCGACCCACCCCTCGGGCAGCACCCGCTCGCCGTTCCAGGTACCGCCCTGGAGATAAAGCAGGCCGAGGCGGGCGATCGCGTCGGTGGTGGCGTGCAGCCCGCTGTAGCCGAGCTGGCGTCCGGTCCGGCCCGCCAGCCAGGCCACGTCGCCGATGCCGATCGGGTCGAAGAGGCGGGGGCGCAGATAGTCGGTCAGGGACTGGCCGGTCACCCGCTGGAGGATCGCGGCGAGGGTGTAGGTGGTGGGCTGGTTGTAGGCGAAGACCGTGCCCGGGTCGCCGTCCGGCGGCAGCAGGAGGAAGCCGCGCACCGGCTCCTCGCGGTCCGTCTCCAGCGCCCGCTCATGGGTCTCGGCCGCGTGGCCGCTGGCCATGGTGGTGATGTGGCGGACCAGCATCGCGCGGCTGCGCGGGTCGGTGATGTCCGCGTCGAACTCCGGGAAGTACGAGATCACCGGGTCGTCGAGCCGCAGCAGTCCTTCGGCCACGGCGAAGGCGGCGGCCGTCGCGGTGAAGCTCTTGCTGAGCGAGTAGAGGAGATGGCGGCGGTCGGCGGTGTACGGCGCCCACCAGCCGGAGGCCACGACCTTGCCGTGCCGCAGGATCATCAGGCTGTGCGGCTCGATGTCGGGCGAGGTTTCGAGGGCGTCGAGGAGGGCGTGGACGCCGGACGCGTCGACGCCTTCGGCGGACGGGGTGCTCGTGGGCAGGGGGCGCGCGCTCATGCGGGCATCCTCCCCCCGTCGTCCCCCCATGATCCAGATGCCCGTCGGCTGTTTTCCGGAGCCCAGCCAGGGGACTCGCCGCTTATGGTGCAAATCGGATACACGATGATGACCGAGCAGGCCGGGCCGCGAGAGCTCGTCGACCATGTGGTGCGGGCCGAGGAGGCGGGTTTCGACTTCTCGGTGACCTCGGACCATTACTTTCCGTGGCTGCGCTCACAGGGTCACTCGCCGTACGCGTGGAGTGTGCTCGGTGCCGCCGCGCAGGCGACCTCGCGCATTCCGCTGATGACCTATGTGACCTGTCCGACGTTCCGCTACCACCCGGCGGTCGTGGCCCAGAAGGCGGCGACGATGCAACTGCTGTCGGAGGGCCGGTTCCGGCTGGGGCTCGGCTCGGGGGAGAATCTCAACGAGCATGTGGTGGGCGGCGGTTGGCCGTCCGTGGACGTGCGGCACGAGATGCTCGAGGAGGCGGTGGAGATCATCCGGGCGCTCTTCGCGGGCGGTCATGTCAACCGGCGCGGCACGCACTTCGACGTGGAGTCGGCCCGGTTGTGGGATCTGGCGGACCAGCCGGTCCCGATCGGGCTCGCCGTGTCCGGCGAGCAGTCCTGCGCCCTCGCGGGCCGGCTCGCCGACCTGGTGATCGCGACGGAGCCGAAGGCGGGCCTGCTCGACTCCTTCGACCGGCACGGCGGCGCGGGCAAGCCGCGCGTGGGCCAGCTGCCGGTCTGCTACGACCCCGACCGGGACGCCGCCGTCCATCGTGCGCACGACCAGTTCCGCTGGTTCGGCGGCGGCTGGAAGGTCAACTCCGAGCTGCCGCACCCCGACGCGTTCGAGGCGGCGACCCAGTTCGTGACGCCGGACGACATCACCGCGTCCATCCCCTGCGGCGACGACCCGGACGACTTCGTCGAGGCCGTACGTCCCTACGCGGACGCCGGGTTCACGGAGATCGCCCTGGTGCAGATCGGCGGCGAGTCGCAGCCGGCGTATCTGGACTGGGCGGAGAAGACCCTGCTCCCGGCCCTGCACGACGCCCTCGACCACTAGACACAGAGGGCCTGTCAAAGCATCGCCAATGGGTCGATATAGGCTGCCGGTCTGCACTCGTGCAGCCCCACCGGCACCTCCCCAGGAGAGACCCCTGTGACCCTAGCGATCGCTCCGTCCGAGACGTCGCCCGAGCCGACGCCCGAGCCGTCCCCCGCGCCCCTGTCCGACCTCGTGGCGCGGGACGCGCGCGAGTTCGGCGTCTACGCGCGGACCGGCGGATGGGCCTTCGGCCTGATGGTGGCGCGCAGCGTACGGCCCGGCGGCCAGGGCGCGGACGAGACGCCGAAGGTGTCGGCGAAGGAGTTCGCCGAACTCGCCGGCTGCTCCGCCGATCGCGTCATGCGCTACTACAAGGCGTGGGACCGGGCCGCCGACGACGGCATCGTCCCGCAGTTCGAGGCGCTCGCGCCGGGCCAGGAGGTGGAGCTGCCGGACGCCGACGTGTGGCTCAGCTACTACGTCTCCCGCAACAGCGCCACGTCCGAGCGCGGTACCGCCATCGCCGAGGCCGCCGAGGCGGAGGGCATCCGGCCGACGAAGGCGCTGGAGGTCGCCGAGAACCCGACCGCGCTGCGCGCCGCGATCCTCGCCGACCCCTCCACCGCGCGGGCGGCCCGCCAGGCGCTCCTGGACAGGGTGCGCGAGGACCCGGAGCTCCAGTCGGAGCTGGCCCGTGACGTGGTGCGCACCGACGACCTGAAGAAGGCCGTCGCCACCGAGAGCCGCGCCGCGGACCGGATCGGCTACGTCCGCCAGATCGCCGAGTCCGGCCAGATCAAGACCCCCGCGGGCCAGACCGTCGACGCGCCCGCCGATCTCCGCCAGGAGGCCGAACGCCATCTGTCGCTCCTCGACGAACTGGAGGAGGACGAGGACACCGGCGAGTGGGCCACCGAGGCCTACGACACCATGAAGACCCTCGTGGTCGAGGCGGTGGAGGCCGACCCCGAACTCCGGGTCCAGGAGCGGCGGACGAAGTTCTACAGCAGCCTACAGAAGGCGACGAGGGTGTTCGAGGAGCTGACCTTCGACGACGCGCAGGACTTCTACGAGGACGACATGGTCCAGCAGCTGGAGGAGTTGCAGCAGGCCATCGGCGCGTGCATCACGGCATTGCGCGGCGCCCACGGGAATCACTCGCCTGAGTGAGCATCTTGTGCGTGACGGGGGTACTAGAGGGAGCCAAGTCCGTTCTCCCCGGAGGCCCTCAGGTGAACCCCCTCGTGCACAAGTCGCTGGTCGTGCAGCTCCAGGCGGGCGTCACGCACCGTTTCCCCGTGCTCGCCCACCTGTCCTACGACCCCTCCGACCCGTTCGCCGTCACCGCGGTGTTCAGCCATGACGGCCGGGTGCTCGCCCGCTGGCGGCTCGACCGGGAGATGCTCACCGAGGGGCTGCTCGGGCCGGTCGGGGTGGGGGACGTCCGCATGTGTCCGGTGTCCACGGGCATGGGGCACGAGTTGCGGGTCGAGTTCCTCGGCGACGCCCACCCCGACGGCGGCCGGCATCACGCGGTGGTCTTCGTGTGGGCCCCGGCGGTGACCGCGTTCCTGCGCAGAACGCGCGAACTGGTCCCGCCGGGCAGTGAGAAGACGGGGGTCGACGACTTCCTCGCGGAGCTCTTCGCGCAGGACCGGGCCGAGTAGCGGGCGACCGAACTCGGGCCGGCCGGACGTCACTTCGTCGTGTAGCGGTGCCGGATCCACAGCGGCACGACGAACCAGCACACCAGGTACCACATCACGACCGCGGTCACCAGCCACGGCACGAAGGCGTCATGGGTGGCTACCCGGAGGATCAGCAGGAGCGAGGAGGCGGTCGTGACGAGGAGCAGCAGCAGCCCGATGAAGGTCAGCCTGGACGCCCACTCCACCGCCCGCGGCTTGATGCGCCGCCCGGAGACCAGCCGGTGCAGGGACACCGGGCCGATGAGGGCGCCGGTGGCGGTCGCGCCGAGGACGACCGTGACGATGTAGATGGTCTTCTCGGTGTCGCCGAGGTTCGCGTATTTCGGGGTGAACACGACGGTCAGCAGAAACCCGAACAGGATCTGTACGCCCATCTGGGCGACGCGGATCTCCTGCATGAGCTCGCCCCACATACGGTCGGCTCGCTCGTCGGCGGTCTCGTCACGGCCGGTACGCCTCTCCGCTGCCTGCACCATGCGGGACGGGTAACCCGGTGTCTGATCGTTCAAACAACCGGGCTCGCCGTCCGCACGGAACTACCAGCGGCTCTCGACCTGGTCCTTGATCCGCCGCTCGTAGATGTCCCGGACGGCCGAGAGCGTGTCGTCGGACAGCTCCGGCAGCGTGGCGGCGGCCGCGTTGGCGCGGGCCTGCTCCGGGTTGCGGGCGCCCGGGATGACGGTGGTGACGCCGGGCTGCTGAACGATCCAGCGCAGCGCCAGCTGGGCCGGGGTGTACCCCTCGGGAGCGAGGGCGGAGAACTCGGCGGCGGCCTCCACTCCGGTCGTGTAGTCAACGCCGGAGAAGGTCTCGCCGACGTCGAAGGACTCGCCGTGCCGGTTGTAGGTGCGGTGGTCGTTCTCGGGGAAGACGGTGTCCTTGGTGTACTTGCCCGACAGCAGCCCGGAGGCCAGCGGCACCCGGGCGATGATGCCGACGCCCGCCTCCTGGGCCGCGGGGAGCACCTTTTGCAGCGGCTTCATGCGGAAGGCGTTGAAGATGATCTGCACGCTGGCCACACCGGGCCGGGCGATCGCGGTGAGGGCCTCCTCGCAGGTCTCCACGCTGACGCCGTACGCGGCGATGCGCTCCTCGGCGACCAGGGTGTCGAGGGCGTCGTAGACCTCGTCGCTCGAGTAGACGGGCGTGGGCGGGCAGTGCAGCTGCACCAGGTCGAGGCGGTCGACACCGAGGTTGCGGCGGGAACGGTCGTTCCAGGCACGGAAGTTGTCGAGGACGTAGTTCTCCGGGATCTGGTCGACGCGGCGGCCCATCTTCGTCGCGACGAACACATGCAGATCGGGGCGGCTGCGCAGGAACGTGGCGATGGTCTGCTCGCTGCGGCCGTCGCCGTAGACATCGGCGGTGTCGAAGAAGGTGACCCCGGACTCGGCCGCGGCCTCCAGTACCGAAAGGGCTTCCTTGTCGTCGACGTCTCCCCAGTCGGCGCCCAGCTGCCATGTGCCGAGACCGATGACGGATGCCCGCTGACCCAACCTGCCGAAAGTACGCTCGTCCATGGCGTCAGTCTGTCATCCGTCCCGCTTGTGCGCGGAACGGGCCCCTCCGGCGCGGCACCTGTGAATGATTCACTCGCAAGAGTGAAAGGGCTCGACGGACAAGCGCTCTCTGTCAAGCAGATCCCTAGCTTGACCCCGTGACCCACCACTGGACCCGCAGAAGCTTCCTCCTCAGCGCCGCCGCCCTGACCCTGGTGCCGGCCGACCCGGCCGTCGCCGCCCAGGAGTTGCCGGGCTTTCCGGACGACGTCGCCCTCTACCGCTCGGCCTACCGGAACTGGGTGGGCGAGATCACCGCCGTCGGCCTGTGGGCCTGCGCACCGACCGACGGCGAGCAGGCGGTCGCCGCCGTCAACTGGGCCTGGCGCAACGGCTGGCGGGTCCGTGCCCGCGGGTTCTCGCACGGCTGGTCACCGCTGACGATCACCGAGGGCACCTCCTCGGACGCGCCGGTGCTCCTGGTCGACACGACCGCCCATCTGACCGACACGTCCCTCGACGCGGTGAACGCCGTGCGGGCCGGTGCGGGCGTCTCGATGGAGTCCCTCCTGACCTTCCTGGAGGGGCATGGCCTCGGGCTCACCGCGGCTCCCGCCCCCGGCGACCTCACCCTCGGCGGCGCCCTGGCGATCGACGCGCACGGCAGTGCCGTGCCGGCGCGGGGCGAGGAGCGGCTGCCGGGGCAGACGTACGGCTCGCTCAGCAACCGGGTGCTGTCGGTGACGGCGGTGGTGTGGGACGAGGGCAGCGGCGCGTATGTGCTGCGGACCTTCGAGCGCGACGAGGCCGACGCCGCCGCGCTGCTGACCCACCTCGGACGGGCCCTGGTCACCGAGGTGGTGCTGCGGGTGGGCGCGAACAGCAATCTGCGGTGCGTGAGCCGTACGGACATCCCGGCCGCGGAGCTGTTCGCCGCGCCGGGCGGCGACGGACGCACCCTCGCGAGCCACCTGGACGAGGCGGGGCGAGTGGAGGCGATCTGGTTCGCCTTCACGGAGTTCCCCTGGTTCAAGGTCTGGAGCGTCGAGCCGACGAAACCGCTCACCTCGCGGCGCGTGACCGCGCCGTACAACTATCCGTTCTCCGACAACGTCCCGACGCTGGTGGCGGATCTCGCCGGGCGGATGGTCGCGGACGCGGCCTGGTATCTGGCGCCGGTGCTCGGCAACGCGCAGGCCGACGCGGCGGCGCTGGGGCTGGTGACCACGCTGTCCGCGGACATCTGGGGGCCGTCGAAGAACACCCTGCTCTACATCAAGCCCACGACCCTGCGGATCAACGCCAACGGCTACGCGGTCCTCACCAGCAGGGCCCAGGTGCAGCGGGTCGTCTCCGAGTTCACCGACTTCTACCGGGAGCGGGTCGCGGCGTACGCCGCACTCGGCCGCTTCCCGGTCAACGGCTCGATGGAGATCCGCGTGACGGGCCTCGACCACCCGGCGGAGGCCGAACTCGACGGCGCCCAGGCCCCGTTGCTCTCCGCGCTGCGCCCCGACGCCGAGCACCCCGAATGGGACACCGCCGTCTGGCTGGACGTGCTGACGCTGCCGGGGACGCCGTACGCGGAGAAGTTCCTGCGTGAGCTGGAGCGCTTCCTGCTGGACCGCTACGACGGCACGGACGCCCTGACGCGCGTGGAGTGGTCCAAGGGCTGGGCCTATACCGAGGACGCGGTGTGGGACGACGACGAAGTGCTGGGCACGGTGGTGCCGGCGTCGCTCGGGGACGGGGCGTGGGAGCAGGCGTCGGGGATCCTGGACCGGCTGGATCCGCACCGGGTGTTCGGGAACGCGTTCCTGGACCGGCTGTTCGGCTAGGGACCGGCCAACTGGGCCTGCACCACGGGTGCGTAGCGGTCGACGAGGTCGTCGACCGCGCTCGCCCTGAGGTGCGGGCCGCGGGCGATGCCGAACATCACCCCGAGACCCAGCAGCGTACCGACGGCCAGTTCGGCGCGCAGTCCCGCGTCGGGGCCGGTGAGGCGCTCGGCGAGGCGCTCGGTCACCTGGGTGCGGAAGTTGGCGCGCAGGATGTCGCCCTGATCGTCGTGCAGGCGCGCGAAGGTGATGCGCAGCAGGGGGTCGGTGCCGCGTTCGGTCTGGCTCACCAGCACATGCCGGACCATGTGGCGGCCGAGCTCCTCCAGCGGAGCGTCCAGCAGCGCCTCCGCGTCGGCCTCGAAGGACATGACGCGGGCGAAGAGGGCGTCCTTGTTGCCGAAGTACTTGAGGATCAACGGCGGGCTGACCCCGGCGCGTTCGGCGACGTCCTTGAGGGTGATGTCGGTGTGGGCGTGCCGGGCCAGGAGGTAGCGGGCCGATTTCAGGATCGCCGCCCTGGTGGCCTCGGCGTCCCGGCGTGCGGGCGTGGGGTCGGAGACGGGGGGTGGGGTGCTCACGGCTCTCATGCTCCCTCCAACACCTCCTTCTTCGCCCCCCGGGCCCGCCGGGTCCCGCCCTGGTCCGGGTCGCCCGGGATGCAGAGCGCGGTGGCGCCGGCCGCCAGGGCGATGGCTCCCGCGATGCCGAAGGCGAGCAGATATCCGTGCAGGGTGGGCACGGGGAGGCCGCCGACGGGGCTGGTGTGCCGGAGCAGGACCGCGGCGACGACGGCGCTCGACACGGCCTGTCCGATCGTGCGCATCAGGACGTTGACGCCGCCCGCGGACGCGGTCTGTCCGGCCGGGACGGCGTGCAGGATGAGGGTCGGCAGCGCCGAGTACGCCAGGGTGGTGCCGGTGCCCACGACCGCCGCACCCACCATGATCATCCACAGGTCGTGGCTGTCGGCGATCCGCACCGCGTACCCCACCGCGATGACCGCGGCGCCCAGCGCCAGGGTGATACGTGGGCCGCGGGACGCCGAGATACGGGCGGACAGGGGCGAGAACAGCAGCATGATGAAGCCGCCCGGCAGCAGCACCAGGCCGGTCTGCACGATCGAGAGGCCGAGCCCGTAGCCGGTGGCCTCGGGCGCCTGCACCAGTTGGGCCGTGACGAGCGAGTTGGCGTAGAACGCGAAGCCGGTCAGCAGCGCGGCCACATGCGAGAGACCGACCCGCGGGCGGGACACCAACCGCAGGTCGACCAGCGGCCGTTCGGCCCGCAGCTGCTGCCACCACCACACGGCCAGCACGAGAACGGCCGCCGTGAACAGTCCGACGATCCGCGTGCTGCCCCACCCCCACTGCCCGCCCTGCGAGACCCCGAGCAGCAGACACACCAGCCCGGCGGCCAGCCCCAGCGTGCCGGGCACGTCGAACCGCCCCGGCTCGCGCACCGGCGACTCCCGCACCGCCCACCACACGGAGCCGACTCCGGCGGCGCCCAGAACCGCGGTCACCCAGAACATGGTGTGCCAGTTCGCGTACTGCACGATCACGGCCGCGAGCGGGAGCCCCAGCGCGGCACCGATGCCCACGGTCGAGCTCATCAGCGCCACCGCGCTCCCCCGGCGCTCCGGCGGCAGCTCGTCGCGCAGGATGCTGATGGACAGCGGTACGACGGCGGAGGCGGCGCCGGACAGGGCGCGGGCGGCGATGAGCACCCGGATGTCGGAGGACAGGGCGCACAGCACCGAGCCGAGGGCCATCAGCGCGAGCGCCGCCATGAGGACGCGGCGTTTGCCGTACATGTCCCCGGCCCGGCCCAGGACCGGGGTGAGCACGGCTCCGGAGAGCAGGGTGGCGGTGACCATCCAGGAGACGGCGCCGGGTGAGGCGCCGGTCAGCCGTGGCAGGTCGGGCAGCAGGGGGACGACCACGGTCTGCATGACGGCCATGAGGATCCCGCCGAAGGCCAGCACCGGGACGGTCAGGCGGTCCCGGAGCGGGCGGGGTATCGGGGCGGGTGCGTCCATCGGCACTCCAGGCATGAAAAAAGGGTGAATGGCTATTCACCATAGTGGGTGAATAGCCATTCACCTAGTGGATTTCCCGGCGGTCGCTCAGTGCTTGCGGGAGTCCAGGGCCCGTGCGTGGACGTTCCGTGCGATCTTCGGCCCCAGCCAGCGCTTGATCCGGCGCAGGGCGTCGAGGCGACCGGCCGCCCGGTCGAGCCGGTAGTAGAGCTGCGGCGGGACGTAGGGCAGCAGGGGCGAGTGACGCTGGCCGAGCAGGGCGAACATCTGCTGCGGGGGCAGGTCGATGTAGCGCGTCAGGTTCTCGTACCACTGGGCGCTGTAGCGGGCGGCGCTCTGGACCGAGAGCAGCTCGGCCTTGCGCCGCTGTTCGTACCGGGCGAGGGCCTCGGGGAGCGCGGAGTGCTCACGCAGGGCGTCCGCCAGGGCCATGGCGTCCTCCAGGGCGAGGGTCGTACCCGCGCCGATGGAGTAGTGCGTGGTGTGGGCGGCGTCGCCCATGAGCACGAGGTTGCCGTGGGACCAGGTGCGGTTGGTCAGGGTGCGGAAGTTCAGCCACTGGGCGCTGCCGTCGGCCGAGGAGCGGCCGATGAGGGCGTGGCCGTCCAGGATGTCGGCGAAGAGCTTCTCCAGCAGCGCCAGCCCGTCGCCCTCGTCGGCCCGGTCGAGGCCGAGGCCGGTCCAGGTCTCGGGGGCGCATTCGATGACGCAGGTGCTGCGGTCGGGGCCGAATCCGTAGCCGTAGCACCAGATCCAGCCGTGGTCGGTCTCGACGAAGGCGAAGGTGAAGGCGTCGAAGACCTTGGTGGTGCCGAGCCAGATGTAGTGATTGCGGCCGGCACTCGCCTCCGTGCCGAAGCGGTCGGCGTGTGCGGTGCGCAGCGCGCTGTGGACGCCGTCGCCCGCCACGACCAGGTCGGCGTCGGGCACGTTCTCCGGGGTGATGCCGTGCTCGAACTCCAGGCGGACGCCGAGCGAGCGGGCGCGGGCGGCGAGGAGTTCGAGGAGACGGTGCCGGCCGATGCCGTGGCCCTCGTCGCCGTCCTGACGGGTGGCCAGGTCACGGACGTGGGCGACACCGTGGTTCCAGCGCACGGAGTGCTCCTCGACGGCGCGGGCCGACTCGGGGTCGAGGGCGTGCAGCTTGTCGAGCAGTCCGCGCCAGTAGGTGACGCCCCAGCCGTAGGTCGAGCCCTCGGGATTGCGCTCGTAGACGGTGATGTCGTGGGACGGGTCCTGCAGCTTGAGCAGGATCGACAGATACAGGCCGGCGGGCCCGCCTCCGACACAGGCGACCTTCACGCGCACCCCTGGGAATCACTCAGAGCGGTCATTTGACGACGCAGGGTAGCAGGGGTTTGCGTCAGCTTCCGCGGGTGAGGCAGGTCACCGGCGAGGCGCCACCCCGCAAAAGATCACCGCGAGGCCGGGGGTACGCGGCGGAATTTCCCCCTCCGGGGCTCGGGATCCCCCCTCCACAGCAAGATCATCTTCGTTCAACCTTGCACCAGATATCAGTAATTGTCCGGATCATAGCCAACCGGTCGCAGTCGCCCCTTCGGCACCGATAGGCATACGGGGTCACCCAGCACCCCTCTCCGAAAGGACGACCCCTGTGCCCGAACCGACCCGGCGTCACGCCCTCGCCGCCGCGGCCGCCGTCGCCGCCACCGTCGCCGTCGCCGTCGCCCCGCAGGCCGCAGCCCACGACCACCACTCCCCCGACACCTTCGACGAGGTCTACAAGGGCCGCCGGATCCAGGGCCGGCCGGCCGCGGGGGGCGGTCATCACCACGGCGCCGGCTACGCGGTGTTCATCGACGGAGTCGAGCTGCACCTGATGCGGAACGCCGACGGCAGCTGGATCAGCGTCGTCAGCCACTACGACCCGGTCCCCACGCCGAAGGCCGCCGCACGCGCCGCGGTCGACGAGCTGCAGGGCGCGGCGCTCCTTCCCTTCCCGGCGTCCCCGGCCAACTGACCTTTCCCGTCACCGCTTTGGAGTACCGCACATGACCGTCCGCAAGAACCAGGCGAGCCTGTCCGCCGAGGAGAGGCAGCGGTTCGTCGCCGCCGTCCTGGAGCTGAAGCGCAGCGGCCGCTACGACGCCTTCGTCGCCACGCACAACGCGTTCATCATGTCCGACACCGACAACAGCGAACGTACGGGCCATCGTTCGCCCTCGTTCCTGCCCTGGCACCGCAGATACCTGCTCGAGTTCGAGCGGGCCCTGCAGTCGGTGGACGCCTCGGTCGCGCTGCCGTACTGGGACTGGTCCGTCGACCGCTCCCCGCGTGCCGCACTGTGGGCGCCGGACTTCCTCGGCGGCACCGGCCGCAGCCGCGACGGCCAGGTGACGGACGGCCCGTTCGCCGCCTCGGCGGGCAACTGGCCGATATCCGTGCGGGTGGACGGCCGTACGTTCCTGCGCCGCTCGCTCGGCACCGCCGTGCGCGAGCTGCCGACCCGGGCCGAGGTCGACTCCGTCCTGGCGATGGCGACGTACGACATGGCGCCCTGGAACAGCGCGTCGGACGGCTTCCGCAACCACCTGGAGGGCTGGCGCGGGGTCAATCTGCACAACCGGGTCCATGTCTGGGTCGGCGGCCAGATGGCGACCGGCGTCTCCCCCAACGACCCGGTGTTCTGGCTGCACCACGCCTACGTGGACAAGCTGTGGGCCGAGTGGCAGCGCCGGCACCCCGACTCGGGGTATCTGCCGACCGCCGGGACACCGGACGTGGTCGATCTCAGCGAGACGATGAAGCCCTGGAACGACGTACGCCCGGCGGACCTGCTGGACCACCGGGCGCACTACACCTTCGACACCGACTGATCAGGCCCCTGCCGTACGGCACTCCGGGTGGCCCCAGCCCTGGTCGTTCTTGGCGATGTCCGCGCCCGCCGCGTAGGGACGGCCGCACATGCAGCGGCCGGGGAACTTCGCCTTGATCGTGCGGGACGAGGACGAGGACGAGGACGAACCGCCGCTTCGCCGGGGCGACTTGGCCTTGGCGGGGCGGGAGGCCTTCGGGGTGTCGGGCGAGGGCGGCGGCTCGGGCGAGCCGTGGTCGCTGCCCGCGGGCTCCTGGATCGTGGCCGCCTGGCTGGCGGCGCGGTCGGCGAAGTCGTTGAGCCGGTCGCCGTCGACCTGGTGGGCGGGGACGTAACGAAAGTCGACGGTGCGGCCGTCGAGGAGTTCGTCGATGCGCACGACCAGTTCCTGGTTGGCGACCGGCTTGCCCGCGGACGTCTTCCAGCCGTTGCGCTTCCAGCCGGGGAGCCAGGTGGTGACGGCCTTCATGGCGTACTGGGAGTCCATCCGGATCTCCAGCGGCACGTCCGGGGCGACCGCGGTCAACAGGCGTTCCAGCGCGGTGAGTTCCGCGACGTTGTTGGTGGCCCGGCCGAGCGGCCCCGCCTCCCAGCGGGCCGGGGTCTCCGTCTCGTCGGCGACGACCCAGGCCCAGCCGGCCGGTCCGGGGTTTCCCTTCGATGCACCGTCGCACGCGGCCACCACACGTTCACGCATGGGACCGATCATGCCACGGTCGGCTCAGGCACACGGTCACCGGGTTTCAGGCACACGGTCACCGGGTTCTCAGCGCCGGGCGCCCTCGGCCGTCACACCTCGCTGATCTTCGGCATCTCGCCCTCGGTCGTCGACATGTCGATGACCGAGAAGCTCGCGCCCTGCGGGTCGCTGAGGGCGGCGAACCGGCCGAAGGGGCTGTTCACCGGGCCGAAGCGCAGGGTGCCTCCCAGCTTGGTGGCCTTGGCGACGGCGTCGTCGCAGTCGGCGACCGCGAAGTAGACGTTGATGTACGAGGGGACCTCCGGCGGGAACTCCTCCGTCATCCTCATCCGGCCGACGACCGTGTTCTCGCCCACGTCGAACATGCCGAAGTCCATCGAGTCGTCCTCCATCCGCTTCCTGGAGTACGGGAAGACGGCCGGGAAGAACGCGTCCACCTTCTCGGGATCCCGCGTGAAGATCTCCGCCCAGGCGTACGCACCGGGGGTGCCGACGGCCTCGAAGCCCTCGTGGACACCGGCCTGCCACACACCGAAGACGGCGCCGCCCGGGTCCCGGGCCAGGCACATGGTGCCGAAGTCACCGACCGCCATGGGCTCCATCAGGACCTCGCCGCCGTTGTCGCGGATCTTGGCCGCGGTGGCCGCCGCGTCCGGGCTGGCGAAGTACAGGCACCACTGCGAGTGCCCCTCCTGTCCGGGCATCGGCGGGACGACGGCCGCGACCGCCTTGCCGTCCGCGTAGGCCTGCGTGTAGTTGCCGTACTCCGACGACGACTCGCCGAAGGTCCAGCCGAGGACGTCGCCGTAGAAGGTCTTGGCGCCCTCCACGTCGCTGAACATCGCGTCGGCCCAACAGGGGGTTCCCTCAGGTTGCACGGCCATGGTGGCGGCCCTCTCCGATTCGGGTGGGTGGTCCGGTTTCTCACGCTAGCCACGTGTCCGCCCGGGCGCGCGCCGAACGGTGGTTCCCGCTCCGAGACCCGACCTCTTGACTCAGACCGTCCGGGTGGGCGAGCTTTAGCGACGGGTTTAACGATAAACCCATGGCAGGTTTAACGATAAATCTGACCAGCCGAACCTCGTCCTGGAGCGCCCCAGTGTCAGACAGCACCGCGGTCATCAACCTCGACATCGAGGGTCCGACGATCAGCCGCCATCTCTACGGTCACTTCGCCGAGCATCTCGGCCGCTGCATCTACGGCGGTTTCTGGGTCGGGGAGGACTCGCCGACCCCGAACGAGGGCGGCATCCGCCTCGATGTGGTCGAGGCGCTGCGCGCCCTGAACATTCCCAATCTGCGCTGGCCGGGCGGGTGTTTCGCCGACGAGTACCACTGGAAGGACGGCATCGGCCCGCGCGAGCAGCGGCCGACCATGGTCAACACGCACTGGGGCGACGTCGAGGAGAACAACCACTTCGGCACGCACGAGTTCATGGCCCTGTGCGAACTCCTGGGCGCGGAGCCCTACATCAACGGCAACGTCGGCTCCGGCACCGTGCAGGAGATGAGCGAGTGGGTGGAGTACCTCACCCGCGCCGGCGACAGCCCGATGGTCAGGTTGCGCAAGGCCAACGGGCGCCAGGAGCCGTGGCGGGTGAAGTTCTGGGGCATCGGCAACGAGACCTGGGGCTGCGGCGGCAACATGCGCGCCGAGTACTCCGCCGACCTGGCCCGCCAGTACGCCACCTACTGCCGTGACCACGGCGACAACAAGCTGTACCGGATCGCCTCGGGCGCCTCCGACGCCGACTACAAGTGGACCGAGACGCTGATGCAGCAGATCAGCTGCTTCGGCTGCGAGGCCACCCCGAAGAACTACTTCCAGGGCCTGTCCGTGCACTACTACACGCTGGCCGGCCCCTGGGAGGCGAAGGGCAGCGCCACCGACTTCGACACCGACGACTACTACCGGACGATCGCGGCGGCCCGGAACATCGACCGGATCCTCACCGGCCACTCCACCGTCATGGACGTCTACGACCCCGGCCGCACGGTCGGTCTGGTGCTGGACGAGTGGGGCACCTGGTGGGATGTCGAGCCGGGCACCAACCCCGGGTTCCTGTTCCAGCAGAACACCCTGCGCGACGCCCTCGTCGCCTCCACCCACTTCGACATCTTCCACAAGCACGCGGCCCGTCTGCACATGGCCAACATCGCGCAGACCGTCAACGTCCTCCAGGCGATGATCCTCACCGACGGCGACGCCCTGGTCCTGACCCCGACCTACCACGTGTTCGAGATGAACAAGGGCCACCAGGACGCCACTTCACTCACCGTCCACCTGAAGGGCGAGCAGTTGGACCTGTTCTCCGCCTCCGCCAGCGTCAAGGACGGCACGGTGCTCATCTCGCTGTCCAACCTCGACGCGGAGGAGCCGGCACGGATGACGCTCGACCTGCGCGGGGGCCGTATCGGCGATCCGGTCGCCCGGGTGCTCACCGCCGGCCGGCTCCAGGACCACAACGCCCCCGGCACGGCGGAGACGGTCGCCCCGCGCCCCTTCGACGATCTCAAGGCGACCGACCGGGGGCTCGTGCTCACCCTGCCGCCGCACTCGTTCGTCACCGTCGAGGGCCGGCTGGCCTGAACCGCTCCCCCGGCCGGGGTGTAATGGTTCCGAGGAACCGGGCGGCGCGGAACAGGGGGTGACCATGGCGACCATGCAGGACGTGGCGCGGGCGGCCGGCGTGTCGGCGATGACGGTGTCCAATGTCATCAACGGTCACTCCAAGGTGAGTGAGGCGACGCGGGAGAAGGTCCTCAAGGCCATGGTCCGCCTCGACTACCGCGTCAACGTCTCCGCCCGCAACCTCCGCAAGGGCCGTACGGGCACCATCGGCCTGGCCGTCCCGGAGGTGGACAGCCCGTACTACGGCCGGCTTGCGGCGGCCATCATCGCCGCGGCCGCGCCGCACGGTCTGCGGGTCGCCATCGAGCAGACGTACGCCCTGCGGGAGAGCGAACTCGAGGCGCTGGCCCTGTCCCGCAACCGTCTCTACGACGGGCTCATCCTCAGCACGGTGGGCATGGGGCCGCGGGACACCGAGTGGCTGACCATGGACCACCCGGTGGTCATCCTCGGCGAGCGGATCTTCGGCGGCCCGGTGGACCACGTCGCCATGCCCAATGTCGACGCCTCCCGGGCCGCCACCCTGCACCTCGTCGAACGGGGCTGTCGGCGCATCGCGTTCCTGGGGGGCGCGGTCGGTGCGGAGGTCGACGTGTCGAGCCTGCGCCACAGCGGGTACCGGCAGGCACTTGAGGAGGCGGGTCTGGTCCGGGACCCGGCTCTGCAACGCCGCCTGGCGGCCTTCTCCCTGGCCGAAGGGGCGCGCTGTGCCCGGGAGATGGTGGAGGGCGGGCTCGCCTTCGACGGGGTGTTCTGTGTGACCGACACCGTGGCCATGGGGGTGCTGCGCGGGCTGGCCGACGCCGGGGTCCGGGTGCCGGAGCAGGTCAGGGTGATCGGCTTCGACAACGTCACCGGGAGCGCGTTTCTGGTGCCGTCCCTGTCCACCGTCGATCCGAACCACGACGCGATGGCGGAACGGGCCGTCGGACTCCTGGTCCGGCGGATCGAGCGGACCGCGCCCGGGCCGGAGCCGGAGGAGTTCGTCAGTCACTTCTCGGTGGTGGCACGGGAGTCCACGGGCGGCGGCCCGGCCTGACGTCCACAGGCCTCCGCCCTCGTCAGGGCATCGCCGAGCGTGGCCGCCGGATCCAGCACGTCCAGCGTGCCGTGCGCCCGCAGAACCCTGCGTTGACCGGCGTCACACAGCAGGGCGAACCCGCGTTCCGCGGCGAGGATCCGGCCGCGGAAGCGGAGCAGCACGCTCAGGCCCGTGGAGTCGATGAAGGAGACCGGGCGCAGGTCGACGACGTGGCCGGGGGCGTCCAGCCGCGCCACGGAGTCCAGCCACAGGCGTAGTCCGCCTGCGGTGGCGAGGTCCATGTCACCGCGGAGTTCGGCGATGAGCAGGCCGTTCGTGTCCTTCAGGAGCGTGTGCTCCCCGGCCGGGGAGCAGTACGCCGGGCCGACCGGCTCCGGTGTGTGGTGGTGCAAGCCGTTCGTCCTCGTTCCCTACCGGTGGCGCCCGCCGGGCGACATGTTCCGGCGCGGGCGCCCGCGGTGACTCGTCATCCCCGCACCGCGAGCACCCGCGCCGGAACTCCCCCTGTGTGGCTCCCCCTTGAACCGTGGGCCTTTACTGTTCTACCTTCGCCACATGGTCGGGGCATCAACGCCCGCTCACCGGTGTCACAACGAGCGGACGGCAGTTGGGCCAGGTGATGCGGCATGCGTCCGCACCTCGCCTTGATCGAGGACGACTCCGACTTCGCACTGATGTGCCGTTCCTATCTGGAGCGGGCCGGTTTCACCGTCACCTGGGCCATGGACGCCCGGGTCGGCAAGGCGGCCCTGTACGAGGGCGGCATCGACCTCGCCGTGCTCGACCTGGGCCTTCCCGACGGCAGCGGTCTGGAGCTGCTGCGGGCGCTGCGTTCCACCAGCCGGCTCCCCGTCATCGTGATCACCGGCCGGGGCGCGGAGGCGGACCGGGTGGCGGGCCTGGAGATCGGTGCCGACGACTATCTGGTCAAGCCGTTCTCGCAACGGGAGCTGGTGGCCCGTATCCGGGCCGTGCTGCGCCGCTCGCAGCCGCCGCAGGCGCCGACCGCGCTCAGGATCGGCCCGCTGCTCATCGACACGGCCGCCCGCCAGGCCTCCTGCGACGGCTTCGTGCTGGCCCTGCGGCCGAAGGAGTACGCGCTGCTGGAGATGCTGGCCGCCGCGCCCGGCCGGGTGTTCTCGGCGGAGCAGCTCCTGGAGCGCGTCTGGGGCGCGGCCTGGCAGCAGCCCGCCACCGTCGTCGAGCACGTCTACCGGCTGCGCGGCAAGCTCGCCAGGCTGCCCGTGCCCGCCCCGCGGATCACGACGGTCCGCGGCTACGGCTATCGACTGGACCCCTGAGCGATCCCCCCGGAGCGCGCCATGACCGAGACCCCGGACTTCCGGCGCCTGTTCGACGCCGCCCTGTCCCCGCTGCTGATCCTCACGCCCGACTTCACGATCGTCGAGGTCAACCGCGCCTACCTCACGGCCACCCGCACCGAGCGTGCCATCGTCGGGCAGCGGATCTTCGAGGTGTTCCCCGACAACCCGGACGACCCCTCGGCCGACGGCGTGGCCAATCTGCGGCGCTCGCTGGAGACGGTGGTGGCGACGGGCCGTACCGACACCATGGCGCTCCAGCGGTACGACATCCCCACGGGTGAGGAGGGCGGGTTCGACGAGAAGTACTGGAGCCCGGTGAACACACCCGTCCTCGACGCGGACGGGCGGGTCACCCATGTCATCCACCGGGTCGAGGACGTCACCGAGTTCGTGCATGTGCGCCGGGTGGGACGGGAGCAGCGGCGGGTGGCCGCCGAGGCGCAGATGCGGGCCGAGGGCATGGAGATCGACCTGTTCGTACGGGCCCAGGAGATCCGCGAGGTCAACGACCAGCTGCTGCGCGCCAACGCCGAACTCGACGCTGCGGGACGCCGGCTGCGTGAGGAGCAGCAGGCCAAGGACCGGTTCATCGCCACGCTCTCGCACGAGCTGCGCAACCCGCTCGCCGCGGCCATGGCGGCCACGGAACTGCTGGCGCTCGACCTGCCCGACGGCCATCCGGCGCTGTCCGTGCTGGAGCGTCAGCTGGGCACCCTGGTGCGGATGAGCAACGACCTCCTCGACGGCACGCGGGCGCTCACCGGGCGGCTTGAGCTGGTGCGTGAGCGGGTGGACGTGCGGTCCGTCGTCGAGAGCGCGTGCGCCGACATCCGGGGTCTGTTCGGGCACGAGGGCCGCAAGCTCGACGTGGGTGTGCCACGGGAGCCGGTGGTCGTGGACGGCGACCGGCTGCGGCTGGCGCAGGTGCTGACGAACCTGTTGTCGAACGCGCTCAAGTACACGTCGCCGGGCGGTCGCACCGAGGTGGCCCTGCGTGAGGCGGACGGACAGGCCCGGCTCACCGTCCGGGACGACGGCATCGGCTTCGCCCCCGCCCAGGCCGAGGATCTGTTCGGTGTCTTCATGCGGGCGGCGCCGGCCGGTCCGGACACCCCGGAGGGCCTCGGCCTCGGTCTGGCGGTGGCCCGGACGGTGGTGGAGCTGCACGGGGGCACGATCGGCGCGCACAGCGAAGGGCCGGGCCGGGGTGCCGCGTTCACGGTGCTGCTGCCCGTCGCGGACCCCACGGCACCGGAACCCGCCCGGCCCGTGATCGTCCGCCCGGCCCGGCGTCAGCTGTCGATCCTGATCGTGGAGGACAACACCGACCTGGCCCAGACCTACCGCACCCTGCTCCAGCGTCAGGGCCACCACGTCACCGCCGTGCACACGGGCACCGACGCGCTCACCGCCACCGAGGACAGCCTCTTCGACGTCGTCCTGTGCGACCTGGGCCTGCCCGACGTCGACGGCTACACGGTCGCCCGCACGATCCGGGCCCGGCCGCACGGCGACGGGCTGCGGCTGATCGCGGTGTCCGGATTCAGCCAGGGCACCGACCGCGCCCAGTCCCGTACGGCGGGCTTCGACGCGCATCTGGCCAAGCCGCTGCCGCTGAACGACCTCCTCGACCTGCTGGAGCGCTACGACCCCGCGTAGCCCTGTCCCGACCGGTGTACGTCTTCCCCCTTGCGCCGGGCTGTGCTTGCCTGGTGAGCCGTTTACGGTGTCCGGGGCGGGAGTTGCCGCATGCGCAAGCCGTGGATCGTGGGGTTACTGCTGGCCGGAGCGCTGCTCGGCGCGTGCGGGGACCCGGAGTCGGGGCCGGAGACGCCGCCGCCCTCGGTCACCGCGGGCACCACCCACCAACGCGCCGCGGCCAGTGCCGGCACTCCGGCCAGGGCGCCGAAGGTCCTCTATCTCGGGGACTCTCTCGCGATGGAGGCGCAGCGGGTGCTCGGTCAGCAACTGCGCCGGGAGCTGCGGGCCGACTACACGAGCCGGCCGTACTCGGGGACGACGGTCTGCGACTACCTGGAGGGCACCGGCGCGAAGTCCCTCGTACCGGACGGCGACAAGGCGGCGGCGCTGGTGCGCTCGCTGCGTCCGGACTACGTGGTGCTCCAGTTCTGGGGCAACGCGTGGGGTTACACCTGGTGCATGGACGGCATCACCCACGCCGACGACCCGGCCACGTACTACAAGCGGTACCGGGCCGACATGGCCCGGCTGACCGAGCAGATCGCCGCCGCGGGCGGCGCCGCACGGCCGCGGATCGTGTGGGTGGCGCAGGGGCCGGACCCGATCACCCCCGACCGGGTCCGTCGCGTGAACGAGCTGTACGCGCAGCAGGCCGCCGCCTCCGGAGACGTCGTCGCGGACGCGGGGGCCCGGGTGAGCGCGGCCGGGGCCCGCTACAGCTGGGTCCAGTACCTGCCGTGCGACGCCTACGAGCGCGAGCACCCCGACTACTGCACCGAGCCGGGCCGGGACCGGACCGCCCTGCACCTCGACAAGGACTATCTGCACTTCTGTCTGGCGCCCACGACGTCCACGCCGAAGCCCTGCCCGGTCCGCTCGCCCGGCATCCTGCGCATCGCCCGGGAGATCACCCGGGTGATCTCCCGGACCCCGGCCGGCTGACGCTCACTCGCCCGCGTAGACCCGCTCCAGCTCGGCCTTGTCGAACTTGCCCATCGCCATGAACGCCTTGGTCACCCGGGTCGCCTTCACCGGGTCCGGGTCGCTGACCATGGCGATCAGGTTGTCCGGGACGATCTGCCAGGACACGCCGTACTTGTCCTTGAGCCAGCCGCAGGGGCCGGGCTCGCCGCCGTTCTCGGTGAGCTTGGCCCAGTAGTAGTCGATCTCCTCCTGGTCCTCGCAGAAGAGCTGGAAGGAGACCGCCTCGGTGAACTTGAACTGCGGTCCGCCGTTCAGCGCGACGAACTTGTGGCCGTTGGCCGTGAAGTCCACGGCCATCACGGAACCGGGCTCGCCCATGCCGGCCTCGTTGACCCGGGCGACCGAGCCGATGCTGGAGTTCTTGAAGATCGAGACGTAGTAGTGGGCGGCCTCCTCGGCCTGGCCGTCGAACCAGAGACACGTGGTGAAACCGTCGGTTGCCATGAGTACCTCCTGGGGCGTGGATCGCTGTCGTGGGTGTGGACTGATCCATGCCGCGAAACTCATCGGCCGTACGCCTGACTGCCCCGTCCGGCCTACCCTCCGCACCATGCCGTCCGCTCCCACGGACCACGGCACCGACGGCATCCGGCCCTACCGCATCGCCATCCCGCAGAGCGACCTCGACGACCTCCACGCCCGCCGACCTGATCCGCCGGACAGGCCCTGGACCGCACCCGCTGAGGCGCGGCTCAACGAGTGGCCGCAGTTCACGACGGTCATCGACGGCACGACCGTGCACTTCGCCCATGTCCGCTCCCCCGAGCCGGCCGCCACCCCGCTCGTCGTCACGCACGGCTGGCCGGGTTCGATCGCCGAATTCCTCGATGGGTCGGCCCGTTGACCGATCCCACGGCCCACGGCGGCGAGGCCGCAGACCCTGGCCTACGCCCCGACCGGAACGGCCGGTTCGGCCGCCCGTATCTACTACGAGAACGCCCACTCCCAGGGCGAGCGGGCGACGCGCCCCACCGAGCCGTCCACAGCACCCACCGCGGTGGCCGTCTTCCCGGCCGAGGCCCTGCAAGTGCCGGAGCTGTTGGTCGAGGATGTCCGCGCGTTCTTCCGGCAGTTGCACGAAAAGGCCTGGTCAGAGCGCCTTCATCGGTTTCTCTGCCCGTGGCGAATCTGCCACGGGCAGAGAAACCGCCTACCGGCGGCCGGTCGGGGTGAGAGTGAAGTCGACGGCATCCCCGACCACTCCGCACGGAGGCGAACCGATGACTCCACTCACCCCGCTCCTGCCGCGGGCCGAGGAGGGCGACACCCCGCCCTCCCGGTTCGACGACGATCTGGCCGCCCAGTTGCTCGGGCAGCGGATCGTCCTGCTCGGCAGCCAGGTCGACGAGGTCTCCGCCAACCGCGTCTGCTCGCAGCTGCTGATCCTGTCGGCCGAGGACCCGCGCACCGACATCAGTCTGTACATCAACAGCCCCGGCGGCTCGGTGTACGCGGGTCTCGCCATCTACGACACGATGCGGCTGATCCCGAACGACGTGTCGACCCTCGCCATGGGATTCGCGGCGAGCATGGGGCAGTTCCTGCTCTGCGCCGGCGCGCCCGGCAAGCGGTACGCCCTGCCCAACGCGCGGATCATGATGCACCAGGGGTCGGCCGGCATCGGCGGCACCGCGGCCGACATCGCGATCCAGGCGGAGAACCTGGACCACAGCAAGCGGACCATGGAGCGGCTGCTCGCCGAGAACACCGGCCAGACCCCGGAGACGATCGCCCACGACGGCGACCGGGACCGCTGGTTCACGGCCGAGGAGGCCAGGGAGTACGGCATGGTGGACCGGGTCCTGGAGTCCCTCGCGGACGTCCGCCCGGCCGCCTCGAAGCGACGGATGGGGCTGTGACATGGGGAACTACACGATTCCGTACGTCGTCGAGCGCACCGCGCACGGCGAGCGCTCCTCCGATGTGTTCAGCCGGCTGCTGTCGGAGCGGATCATCTTCCTCGGCACCGAGATCGACGACGGCGTCGCCAACGTCGTGATCGCGCAACTCCTCCACCTGGAGTCCTCGGCACCGGACCACGAGATCTCGATCTACATCAACTCCCCCGGCGGCTCGTTCACCTCGCTCATGGCGATCTACGACGCGATGACCTATGTGCAGGCCCCGATCTCGACGGTCTGCGTCGGCCAGGCGGCCTCCACCGCGGCCGTGCTTCTCGCCGGCGGGGATCCCGGACGCCGGATCGTGCTGGAGCACGCGCGCGTGCTGCTCGGCCAGCCGGCCAGCGGCGGCAGCCGGGGCATGATCTCCGACCTCGCGCTCCAGGCCAAGGAGATGATCCGGATTCGCGCCCAGGTGGAGGAGGTGCTCGCCCGGCACACCCACCACGACATCGCGACCCTGCGCGCCGACATGGACCGCGACAAGTTCTTCACCGCGCAGGAGGCCGTCGCGTACGGCCTGGCCGACGAGGTGTTGAGCCGGCGCCTCGTGACGGTGTAGGGCCTGTCCGGCGGATCAGGTCGCAGGAAAGCCGCAGCACTTCATATGGCGCCGGTGAGCCCGCGTCTGCGACAGGATCCGGCGGACAGGCCCTCAGGCGCCGGGTGCGACTCAGGCGGCCAGGCAGAGTCCGTCGTACGAGGAGGTCGTCGCCCGGCGACTGCCCGCGGAGGTCCGGCTGGTGATCCGGAGCAGCTCGCCCTGGGCGCGGCCCAGCAGGTCGCCGAGGCCGAGGCCGAGGGCCTGGGCGGCGGCCGCGAGGACCTCCGACGAGGCTTCCTTGCGGCCCCGCTCCACCTCGGAGAGGTAGGGCATGGAGATCCGGGCCGCGTCGGCGACGTCCTTCAACGTCCGCTCCTGGGCGAGCCGTTCACGCCGCAGCACGTCGCCGACCAGGTCCCGCCACAGGGGTTCCTTGGGCGGCGGCGCGGCGGCCGGGCGGGCGGCGGCCGGGCGCAGAGGGATGACGCGGGCTCGGTTCGGCGCTGGTTCGGTCACCTTCTCAGCCTAAAAGCGTTGGACGCCATGGGAAGGGATCAGCATTCTGCCCTGGGTGAATTCCGGCTGTGGAGGGCAGGGGCATGGAGCTGCGGGAGACGTTCAACGAGGCGGCGGAGCTGTACGACCGGGTGCGTCCGCACTATCCCCCTGATCTGATCGCCGAGTTGACAGTACTGGCCGACCTCGGTCCCGGTCGCCGGGTCCTGGAGGTGGGGCCGGGGACGGGCCGGCTCACCCGTCCCCTCGCGGAGTCGGGCTGCCGGCTCACGGGTGTGGAACTGGGGCCCGACCTGGCCGCCGTGGCCCGGCGCGGGTTGCGAGGGTTCCCGCACGTCGACGTGCAGGTCGCGGACTTCGAGAGCTGGCCGCTGCCCGAGGAGCCCTTCGACCTCGTGGTCAGCGCGACCGCCTGGCACTGGATCGACCCGGCGGTGCGAGTGGCCAAGGCGGCCCGGGCGCTGCGCGCCGGAGGCCGGGTGGCGGTCTTCGGGTCGGAGCATGTCGCGGGCGGCACGGTCGACTTCTTCGCCGAGGCGCAGCGCTGCTACGAACGCTGGGACCCGGCCACCCCGCCGGGCCTGCGGCTCCTGCCGGAGGAGGAGATCCCCTCCGAGACCCGCGAATGGGAGGACTCCCCGGACTTCGAGGACGTCACCGTGACCCGCTTCCGGCAGGACATCACGTACACCGCCGACGAGTACATCGACGTCCTGCTCACCTACTCGGGCCACCGCGCGCTGCGCGAGGACCTCCGGAGGGGGCTGCTGGACTGCATCCGCGGGCTGATCGAGATCCGGTACGAGGGCCGTGTCACCAAGCGCTATCTCCACGACCTGATCACGGCAACGCGCACCGGGACATGACCGGTCGATATGTGACCTGCATCACAGGCTCTGGCCCGCTTCGCACGCCACACGCCCTCTCCTCTCCACTTTTCTGAGTCCCGGCGCCCCTCACATGCATGCGTTCTCCCACCAGGGGTACGCGCAGAACGAGAACCGGCGGGTCGCCCGCCGGTCACATCATGACGTGGGAGAGGACATGGACACCGCCGTGACCGGGTCGCAGGCACAGCTCATCGAGGGGACCGCTGGGACCAGCACGGGTGACGGACCGCTGCCGGGGGTCGTGGACCCGCGGAGCGTCGCTCCGCGCGACGCGCGGGAGCTGTCCCGCCAGTTCTTCCAGCGCCTGACGGAGGTCGAGGAAGGCACACACGAATACCAGTACGCGCGCAACACTCTGATCGAGATGAACATGTCCCTGGTGCGGTTCGCCGCCGGGCGTTTCCGCGGTCGCGGGGACGACATGGAGGACATCGTCCAGACCGGCATGATCGGCCTGATCAAGGCCATCGACCGGTTCGAGCTCGCGCGGGAGGTCGAGTTCACGTCCTTCGCGCTGCCGTACATCGTGGGTGAGATCAAGCGCTTCTTCCGGGACACCACCTGGGCGGTGCACGTGCCGCGGCGGCTGCAGGAGCTGCGGGTGGAGCTGGCCAAGGCGCGCGAGGAGCTGGCGAGCAGGCTGGACCGGGAGCCGACGGTGGCCGAACTCGCCACCTTGATGAACATCTCCGAGAGCGAGGTCGTCGAGGGCCAGATCGCCTCCAACGGCTACAACTCCTCCTCGCTGGACGCCGCCCTGACCGGCGACGGCCCCGAGCACGGCGAGTCGGTGCTGGCCGACTTCATCGGTGTCGAGGAGTACGGGCTGCGGCTGGTCGAGGACTTCCAGTCGCTCGCGCCGCTGATGGCGGAGCTCAGCGACCGGGACCGGCAGATCATCCATCTGCGGTTCGTGGAGGAGGCCACACAGGCCGAGATCGGCGAACAGCTGGGCTGCTCCCAGATGCATGTGTCCCGGCTGATCAAGCGGATCATCGGGCGACTGCGCGAGGGCATGCTGGGCGAGCTGGGCTGCGCCTGAGGAACGTGCGGCGGAGGTGAGGGGTGATCGCCGGGACGACCGTTCCGGCGATCACCCCTCACCGGGCCCGTCGCCGAGTCGCAGCACCGCGCTGACCCGCTTGCCGACCGGCACGCGCTCCGCGGTGACCTCCGTCGCCAGCGCGTGCACGATCTCCAGACCGTGCCGGCCGACCCTTTCCGGGTCCTTCGGGAAGCGCAGCGGCAGCGCGGCACTGCTGTCGTAGACGGAGACGGTCACGACGTCGTCCGTGCCCTCCAGGTCCAGGATGTACGGGCCGTTGCTGTGCCGGTCCGCGTTGGTGACCAGCTCGCTCACCACCAGGAGCACCTCGTCGTCGACCCGGGCACCGATCTCGGCGCACCACTCGGTCCTGAGCTGGTCGAGGAAGTGGGCGGCGAAATGGCGGGCCTCGGCGATGCACCCCGGTTCGCCGGTGTAGTGGGCCGCCCGGCGCAAGGGGTCCACGGGCACGTCGAAACCAGTCGATATCACTGCCCCGTCCAGGTGTTCGATCATGCGTTTCTCTCTCGAAAGCCGGCCTCGCCGGACGCTGCTGCACCAGTGCTCGTACCCCGAGCCGCGCGCCGCAGTCCCCATAACGGGTCGTGTCGGTCACACCGGCGGCGACGTCACGTCCGCGGCATTCGGTGCGGAGGTGTCGGAGGAGGACTCGTCCTGCGGCGTGTCCTCCTGGGTCGTCCCCGGTTCCGTCTGCGGTTCGGGGACCAGCGGCTCGATGTTCGGCGGGGGCGAGGACGGGCTCGCGGACGTCGGGGGACACGGCGTCGCCGAGTCGGTGGGCGTGCCGGTCGGGGTGTCGGTGGGTGTCGCGGTGTCCGTGGAGACACACGGCTCCGGGGAGGACGGCGTGGTCGGTGGCGACGTCGGAGGACTCGGCGTCGTCATGGTCACGGACGGCGAGGGGTGCGCCGGCGGATCGGCGTGCTGGTCCTTGTGGCCCGTGTCGCCACGGCGGCGGGCGATCCACTGGTCGTCGTCGGGGTCGTAGATCACGAAGACGTTGATGACCGTGACCGACGGAGTGACCACGACGACGTTCGAGGGGCGGTACGCCGGCCAGGAGTCGCCCGTCGGCTCGGGGGTGCTGCGCTGGGCGACCGGCGGGGCGAGCGGGTTGCCGCAGGCGCAGCGGACGCGGGGCACGCCATGGCCGTCGACGAGGACGGCGGTGCCGGTCTGGAGGACGGCCTGATAGCTGGTGGCGGCGCCGTCGCGGTAGCCGTGGTTGGTGACGCGGGTGTCCATGCGCAGTTGCACGGGGGTGAGCGCCCGCAGATAGGCGGGCACGCCGGACGGCTGGACCCCGACCACGGAGGCGAAGGCCCTGTTCTTCGCGGGGGCCGCCTGGAGGGCCTTGATCTGGGCCTCCACATCGCAGCTGGAGACGTTGCGGGTGCCGCCGTAGAGGCCGGGCGCTCCGCCGTCGACGCCCCGTACCGCGTTGGCCGCGGTGGACTCGCCGGCCGGGGAGGCGGAGACGGGCGGGGCGGAGCTGTCGGTCGCCGTCGACTCGGTGAAGGGGTCGGGGCCGGTCTTGGACGCGGCCTGGAGGAAGACCTCGCCGTCCTTGCCGGAGCCGCCGCCGTCGGAGCGGGTCAGGACGAGCGCCACCACCACGGCCGCCACGACCGCGGTCGCGAGCACGGCCACCCGCGACACGGACCGCCACCAGGGGCGGTGGGGCTCCGGCGGGGGCGCTCCCCCGGTGCTGCCCGGTGGCTGCGACGGCGGCCCCGAGGGCGGCTGGGAGGGACCCGACAGCGGACCCGAGGGCGGTCCGGTGGGCCGGCCGGAGGACGGAGGTTCGGAGCTCACGAGCCCTTCTTCCCGACGTGGCACTTCAGCGGCTTCCTGCGTTCACGCCGCTTTTGTCCAGGATGGTTTCCATTGTGTGCTCCGGTCCGGTGCGGCTCGCAAGCCGACGCGGACGGCTCTCCCGGCGGGCAGGGTCCCCGGGCGCTGCTTAGCGTGGGCAGGGTGAGCCCGAGAACCCGCTCCGACCAGGCCGTTGCCCCGCACGGCTGGGTCCAGGCAGCCGTGACCGTGCTGTCCGGACTGCTCGCGATGGGCGTGACCGCCGCGCTGGGGCTGTGGGCGGCCGGGGCGACGGACCTGCCCGACGGAGCGTTCCCGCGGGTCGTGGCGGCGACGGTCGTCACGGCGGTGGGCGGCACGATCGAGCTCTCCGGGAACGCCGGGGGCCTGGCCGACACCCAGGCCGGGCTCACCGTGATCCCGCTGTCGGTCACCCTGGCCGGCGCCCTCGTCATCGCCGCTCTCTTCCTACGGCCTCTGCGGCACCGGGCGGTCGCGAGCGCCGCGGAGCTGACGGGCTGGGCGGCGCGGGTCGCCGTGCTGTGGCTGGCCGCCCTGGTAGCTCTCGCCCTAGGAGCCCGCCAGACCTTCACGCTCTCCCTCGGCGAGAGCGCGCTGTCGGACCTCGGCAACCTGTTCGGCGTCACACCGAAGGTCGGCTTCACGACGGACATGCCGCTCACGCTGGTCTTCGGTCTGCTCTGGCTGGCCGGTGTGCTGGTGCTGGCGCTGCTGTTCTCGCGCGGGGCTCCGCTGCCGGGCCGGCTGCTGCGCTTCCAGGCGTCGGTACGGCCGGCGGCGTACGCGATGGTCGTGCTGCTGCTCGCCTTCGTAGTCCTGGGCACCGTCATCGGGCTGGTCGTGGCGGTGACGGGCGACTACCCGGTGGAGACGCTGGCGGTGATCCTGCTCGGCCTGCCGAACCTGGTCTGGCTGACGTTCACGCTCGGCCTCGGCGCCACCTGGGACGGCCGCGTGGAGGGCCCCTTCGGGCTGCCGATGCCCCACGTCCTCGACGAGGTGCTGCGCTCCAAGGACACCGCCACGCTGAACCTCTCCACCCTCGCCGAGTACGACGGCAGGGTGTGGTGGCTGGTGGCCGTCGACGCGGTACTGGTGCTCGCCGCCGGGTTCGTGATGGCGGCGCGTTCCCCGGCGCGGACGCGTGCCTGGCAGCACGCCCTGCACATGGCGGTGGCCCTCGCCCTGACGGTCCTGATGATCTGTCTCGTCGGCCGCATCTCCGCCCACTACGGCCTCTCGGTCCTCGGCATCGGCGACCTCGGCGGCGATCTGAACGGCGAACTCCTGCTGAAGGCGCACCTGTGGACCGCCGTCGGCCTCGCCGCACTGTGGGGTCTGGCCGCGGGCTTCCTGGGCGCCCTGCTGGCGCGCCCGGTGCGACGGCAGGACCAGGCGGAGTCGCGCTGATCCGAACGAGGCGGGCTAGCCGCCCCGGAACACCGGCTGGGCCCACGGCGGTGGCTGCTTCGGCGCCTTCTGGCGGGGCTCCGCGGTCTTCATCGCGACCTCCGTCGGTGCGTGGCCGGCGCTCGCGCCGGTCGCGGCCAGACGCAGGGCGGCGACGAAGGCGAGGCAGGTGGCGTGCCGGTCGTCGGGGCTCTTGGCGAGGGACTTGGCGAAGACGGTGTCGAGGTCGGGCGGCAGGCCAGGCCGGGACTCGGTCAGCGGGGGCGGCTCGTCGTACTGGTGGGCCCAGAGCAGGGCCATGTCGTCGTCGCGGCGGAACGGGGGACGGCCCGCGAGGGTCTCGTAGACGACGCAGGCGAAGCCGTAGACGTCGCAGCGGCCGTCGACGGGCTTGCCGGAGATCTGCTCGGGGGCCACGTAGTCGAGGGTGCCGACGAACTGGCCGACCGTCGTGAAGCCGGTCAGGGACAGGGACTTCTTCGTCAGGCCGAAGTCGGTGAGATAGGCGTGCTCGGGGTGGTCGCTGTCGGTGCCCCGGGCGATCAGGATGTTGCCGGGTTTCACGTCCCGGTGGACCAGCCCGTGGTCGTGGGCCTTGTCCAGCGCGGAGGCGATCTGGGCGGCGATCCGCAGGGCCACCGCGGGCGCCAAGGGGCCCCGCCGGTCGAGGAGGTGTCGCAGGTCGCTGCCCTCGACGTACCGCATGGCGATGTACAGGACGCCGTCCGTCTCGCCCGCCTCGAAGACCGGGACGATGTGCGGGTGGTCGATCGCGGCGGCGGCCCGCGACTCATGGGTGAAGCGGCGGCGGAAGGTGTCGTTGCGGGCGAGTTCGGGGGCGAGGAGCTTGAGCGCGACCGTGCGGTCCAGCCGCAGGTCGCGGGCGCGGTAGACGACGGCCATGCCGCCGCGGCCGATCTCCCGTTCGATGCGGTAGCCGGCGATCTGCCGCCCGATCAGCTCGGAGGGCCGTCCGGAGAAGAGGCTGGTGTCACGGGCCATCGGGCGTCACGACCTGGGTGGGGGCGTGTCCGGGGTCTCCGGCCGTGGCGCGCGGCGCGGTCGGTCCGGGGTTCCCGGCGGCGGCGCTCGGCGCGTCCTCGGCGGCGTAGGTGCTCAGCCGGGTGCCGTCGGCGTAGACCCAGCGGCCGTGCTGGGCGTCGTACAGCCAGACCGACTCCCCGTCGACGACGACCCCGATCCGCAGGCCCCGGGTGCGGCTCTGGAAGGCCTCGCCGTCCAGGCCGCCGCCCGCCAGTTCCTCGACCGCGGCGCGGTAGCGGGCGAGCGTCTCGTCGGCGCGGGCGAGCAGCGGACGGGGGTCGGCGGTGTGGGCGAGGGGCGCGTCCGCGAGGGGCGGGTCCTTGGGCACGGCGACCAGGAAGCGGCCGTCGACCCAGGCCGACCAGCCGTTGGCGCACAGGACATGCCCCCAGTCGCCGCGCCGCTCCACGAGCTGGACCGGCAGCAGCGGGTCGAGGGGCACGGTGGGCCGGGCGGGGTCGGGGGCCTCCCAGGCGGGCATGCCGTGCTGGGGGACGACGTGGGTGGGCCGGAAGCCGGGGGTGGTCATCATGACTTCCGCAGGACGGCCGGTTCATGGCGGCGCAGCAGCCGGGAGACCGCGTATCCGAAGACGGCCGACAGCACGACGAGCATCGCCACGTTGAGCAGCCAGATCTTCGCCGAGTGCCGGAACAGCGGATCGGCGGTCAGTTCGCCGGGCACGATCCGGGCGAGCCCCACCGTGCCGGCCATCGCCCCGAGCGCCCACCGCGAGGGCACCAGCCAGGACAGCTGCTCAAGGCCCGGCACTCCGTCCAGCTTCAACAGGGCGCCGCAGAACACGACCTGGACGATGGCGAGCAGCACCAGGAGCGGCATCGTCACCTCCTCCTTGCGGACCAGCGCGGAGATCAGCAGGCCGAGCATCATCGCGGTGAACGCCAGGAGGGCGACGGCCACGGTGATCTCGACAAGGGGCGGCATCAACACGCCTTCGCCGCCGGGTGCGTTGAGGTCCACGCCGAGAAGGGCGACCAGGGTCAGGACCACCGCCTGGAGGACGGTGACCGTGCCCAGGACGACGATCTTCGACATCAGGTACGCCGATCTGGACAGGCCCACGGCCCGCTCGCGCTGGTAGATGGTCCGTTCCTTGACCAGTTCGCGCACCGCGTTGGCGGCCCCCGTGAGCACGCCGCCGACGCACAGGATCAGCAGCGCGTTCATCGCCGTCTCCTGGGTCAGCTTGCTGCCGGCCAGGGCGCGGGCCATGGCGCCCATCACGAAGGGCAGCGCGATCATGATGGCGAGGAAGGTGCGGTCGGCGCCGAGGGCGGTGGCGTAGCGGCGGATCAGGGTGCCGAGCTGGGCGCCGCGGCTGCGGGGGCGCGGGGGCGGGGCGATCACGACGGGTCCGGATCGCGGCACCCGGGGCTGTCCGGTGGCGTCGGCGACGTACTGCCGGTGGAAGGACGAGGCGCGGAACTGTCCGGCCCAGTCCCGGTCCTGGTCCCGCTCGAAGGCCTCGAACGCCTCGGGCCACTGGGTGTAACCGAAGTAGGCGAGGGTGTCCTCGGGCGGGCCGTAGTAGGCGATCCTGCCGCCGGGGGCGAGGACGAGGAGGCGGTCGCAGACGTCGAGGCTGAGGACGCTGTGGGTGACGACGATGACGGTCCGTCCGTCGTCGGCGAGTCCGCGGAGCATGTGCATCACCGAGCGGTCCATGCCGGGGTCCAGGCCCGAGGTCGGCTCGTCGAGGAAGAGCAGCGAGGGCTTGGTGAGCAGTTCCAGGGCGACGCTGACGCGCTTGCGCTGGCCGCCGGAGAGGCTGTGCACGGGCTGGTCGGCGCGCTGTTCCAGGCCCAGCTCGCCGATGACCTCCTCGACCCGCGCCTGCCGCTCGGCCTTGGCGGTGTCCTGGGGGAAGCGCAGTTCGGCGGCGTAGGTGAGGGCGGCGCGGACGGTGAGCTGGGCGTGCAGGATGTCGTCCTGCGGGACCAGGCCGATGCGCTGGCGCAGCTCGGCGTAGTCGCGGTAGAGATCGCGGCCGTCGTACAGGACCGTGCCGTGGTCGGCGGGGCGCTGGCCGGTGAGGGCGCCGAGGAGGGTGGACTTTCCGGCGCCGCTCGGGCCGACGACCGCGAGCAGGCACTTCTCCCCGACCGGGAACGACACCTGGTCGAGGAGCGTCTTGCGGCCGTGGTCGACGGCGACGCTCAGATCCTGGACGTCGAGGGAGACCTCGCCGGTGTCGACGTACTCCTGCAACTCGTCCCCGACCAGGCAGAACGCCGAGTGGCCGATGCCGACGACGTCACCCGGGCCGAGCGGGGCGCGGGTGATGGGGGCGCCGTTCATATACGTGCCGTTGTGGCTGCCGAGGTCGACGATCTCGTAGCCGCCGTCGGGGTGGGCGCGCAGCTCGGCGTGCCGACGGGAGACGACCAGGTCGTCGATGACCAGGTCGTTGTCGTCGGCGCGGCCGATGCGGACGGTGCGGGTCGGCAGCGGGCGGACGGTGGTGGGCTGCCGGAAGGTGCCGGTGAGGGCGGGCATCGACACGGCGGCCACGGCCGAGGGGCGATCCGGGGCGACCAGGACCACGCGCGGCCCGTCGGAGGGGCTGCCGAAGCGGATCACACAGCCGGGGCCGACGTCGCGTTCGTCGATCCGGAAGCCGTCGGCGTAGGTGCCGTTGGTGCTGTGTTCGTCGGCCAGCGTCCAGTGATCGGCCTCGGGCCGCAGCACGGCGTGGTGCCAGGAGACCCGGGCGTCGTCGATCACGATGTCGCTCAGGGGGTCGCGTCCGACGTGGTAGTCGTGGCCCGGACTCATCACGGTGGAGCCGGTCTCGGTCTCCAGGACGAGTTCGGGCGCAGCCGGGGCGCTCGACCGCTCTGCCATGCCGAGATTCTATCGATTCGTCCAGATGTGCGCCTATTGGGCGAGGTGGCCCGGTGGACGCGCGGGGCACCTCAGCCGACGGAGACGACCAGGGCCGGGATCGTGCGCTGCATCCGCAGGGCGTCCACCGACTCGGCGAGCAGTTCGTACTCGGTGGTGTCGTCGCTGGTGGCGATCCGGATCAGCCGTCCGGCGGCCAACTCCTCGGCGACGAGCTCCTGTTGGGCGGCGTCCCCGCACCAGGCGCGGAGCACGGCCGGGACGTCGGGGGCGGAGGGGGCGACGGGGACGAGCGCGCTCTGCGGAATGCGGCTGATCTCGGGCTGCGGGTCGAGGCGCTCGGCGATCCAGGACGCCCGGTCCCGTAACCACCACAGGGCGAGGGCGAGGGTGGGGGCCCGGTAGCTGCCGAGCGGTACGCCGATGCGCTGCCCTCCGCAGGTTCCGTACGCGGTGACATGGCACAGGAATTCGTCGTGCACGTTCACTCCCCCGGTGCGTAGTGTGCCTCTCGGCTGGCCTCGCTTTCGGTGCGGCTCTCGTGCGGCGGGTACCGCGATGCATGTGCGGTGTGTGATGGCATCCTCGCTGGATGTGAATGCCCTGTCAGTTGAGTATGTTCACTACTGAAACACTGTCACCACGACTTTTTGGCCACTCTCCTGGCATATTCACAGCGGTAGTTGGCCGAAATGCGGCCCCCGTCGATTACCCGAGGGGTAATCGACGGTCCGAGGCGGCGCGGGCATGGTTGCGGTACCGGGTCGGCGCGACCGAGACCCGGGACCTGACCAGCAGATTCGACCTCGACGGAGGCTGATGCCCCATGTCCGCGACCACCGACCGCCACGAGAGCGCCGTAGCCCGCTACTTCGAGGCGTGGAACGCCGACGACCAGGAGACGCTGACCAAAGCGGTGGCGGCGGCCTGGGCCGCGGACGGCGGCTACACCGACCCGATGGCCGACGTCAGCGGCCATGAGGGGATCGCCGGGCTCATCGCGGCGGTGCACGAGCAGTTCCCGGGGTTCGTCTTCCGCCCCACCGGGGCCGTGGACGGCCATCACGACACCGCGCGCTTCTCCTGGGAGCTGGTGAACGAGTCCGACGGCAGCGCGCCCGTCGCCGGCTCCGACGTGCTCACCCTCGGCGGCGAGGGCCGCATCCGGCAGGTGTACGGCTTCCTGGACCGGGTGCCCGACGGGATGTGAGGCGGCGGCCCGCGATGAGTTCTCCCGCTCGTGGCGGTCTCCTGAAGGAGAGGTCACCACGAGCGAGAGGCGGACGTCATGACCGTGAGGATCGACCGGCAGTTCATCGCAGAGCTGGTCAGGAGCCCGAGCGACGGCGGCTGGACGTATCTGGTCTGGCCGGAGTCCGCCGCGTTCTTCGGGACCCGCGGGCTGGTCAAGGTCAGCGGGACCATCGACGGACATCCGTTCCGCAGTTCCTTCATGGCCCTGGGCGACGGCCGGCACAAGCTGCCGGTGAAGGCGGAGGTGCGCAGGGCCATCGGCAAGGAGGCGGGCGACACCGTGACCGTCCGCCTCCAGGAACGCCTCTGAGCGTCGGGCTCGCCGCCGCGCGCGCTACTTCTTGAACACCGCGTCTACTTCTTGATCACCGCGTCGATGCGGGCCAGTTCCTCGGCGTCGAAGTCGAGGTTGCGGATCGTGCCGACGCTGTCCTCGATCTGCTGCGGGCTGCTCGCGCCGACGAGGGCGGAGGTGACCCGGCCGCCGCGCAGGACCCAGGCCAGCGCCAGCTGGGCCAGGGTCTGGCCGCGGGACTTGGCGATGTCGTTCAGCTCGCGCAGCTGGGCGACCAGGTCCTCGGTGAGGGCGTCGGAGTTCAGGAACGGGCTGTCGCTCGCGGCCCGCGAGTCCTCCGGGATGCCGTCGAGGTAACGGCCGGTGAGCACGCCCTGCTCCAGCGGGGAGAAGACGATGGAGCCGACCTGGAGCTCGTCCAGGGCGTCCAGCAGGCCCTCGTCCTCGGGGCGCCGGTCGAGCATCGAGTAGCGCGGCTGGTGGATGAGGAGCGGGGTGCCCAGCTCGCCCAGGATGCGGGCGGCCTCGCGGGTCTGCTCGGCGGAGTAGTTGGAGATGCCGACGTAGAGCGCCTTGCCCTGCTGCACGGCGGAGTGCAGGGCGCCCATCGTCTCCTCCAGCGGAGTCTCCGGGTCGGGGCGGTGCGAGTAGAAGACGTCGACGTAGTCCAGGCCCATCCGCGTCAGGCTCTGGTCCAGCGACGACAGCAGGTACTTGCGGGAGCCCCACTCGCCGTACGGGCCGGGCCACATCAGATAACCGGCCTTGGTGGAGATGATCAGCTCGTCGCGGTACGCGGCGAGGTCGGACTTCAGGGCCTCGCCGAACGCGGACTCGGCGGCGCCGGGCGGCGGGCCGTAGTTGTTGGCGAGGTCGAAGTGGGTGACACCGAGGTCGAAGGCGCGGCGCAGGATCGCGCGCTGGGTCTCGACGGTGCGGTCCGCGGGGCCGAAGTTGTGCCACAGGCCGAGCGAGATCGCGGGAAGCTTCAGACCGCTGCGTCCGGTACGCCGATAGGGCATGTCCGAGTAGCGGTCGGGGTGTGCGGTGTACAACGCGACTCCAGAAGGGTTGGCACGGTTTCCCGAGGGGCTCTGAGCAGATGACCGAGAGCCGGTATCCACTCTTTCGTGACCTGGGCGCATTGGTCCAACAGAAGAATCCGATGGAATTCAGCGGACGCGTTTCTGAGTAGGCTTCCACGTCATGGAACTCCGCCATCTCCAGCACTTCGTCGCGGTCGCCGAGGATCAGCACTTCACCCGGGCCGCCGAACGGCTGCTGGTCTCCCAGTCGGGGCTGTCCGCCTCGATCCGGGCACTGGAGCGGGAGCTGCAGACCCCGCTGTTCGTGCGCACGACCCGGCGGGTGACACTCACCCCCGCCGGGCGGGCCCTGCTGGGCGAGGCGGAGCGGATCCTGGCGCAGGTGCGGGCGGCCCACGAGGCGGTCGCCGCGGTCCAGGGCGTCCTGCGCGGGATGCTCGCGCTCGGGTCCGAGCAGTGCATCGCCGGGGTGCATGTGGCGGGGCTGCTCGCCGCGTTCCGCCGACAGCACCCCGACGTGGAGATCTGTCTGCGGCAGGCCGGCTCGGGCGCGCTCGCCGAGGAGGTCGCCGCCGGACGCCTCGACCTGGCCTTCGCGGTGCGGACGGCCCAGGAGGACACCGACCAGCTGCGGGTCGTACCGCTGGCCGGCGAGCCGATGACCGTCCTGTGCCATCCGGACCACCGGCTGGCCCGTGCCGGTGCCGCCGTGACCCCGGAGGGTCTCGGGGGTGAGGTCTTCGTCGACTTCCACCCGGACTGGGGCCCGCGCCGCACCACCGACGCGGCGTTCGCCACGGCGGGTGTACGGCGGGCGGTGGCGCTGGAGGTGAACGACGTGCACAGCCTCCTCGACCTGGTGGACGAGAACCTCGGCGTGGCCGTCGTACCGCGCCACTTCCGGCACAAGCGCCCGTCCCTCACCGCGCTGCCGGTGAAGGGCACCGGGGAGATCGTGTACGAGACGGTCGCGTTGCTGCCGCCGGAGCAGGCCACCAGCCCGGCGGCGCGGGCCCTGATGGCGCTGCTGGAAACAGGGGGCGTAGGTACACCCCAGGACGGGGCTCACCCCTCCTGACCGGGCCCGTCTCCCACCGCAGACTCATGAGCGTCCCCCTCACGACAACTGCGGTCAGGAGTACGGAGATGACGGACCTCACACGACGGAACGTGCTGCGCGGCGCGGCGGCGCTCGCGGCGGCGGGCGGACTGGCCGGCACGGGAACGGGGGCGGCGGTCGCCGCTCCCCAGGCGCCCACGGCACGCCACTTCCCTTTCCTGGAGGGCGCGTTCGAGCCCGTCACGGAGGAACTGACGGCCTTCGACCTGCCGGTGACCGGGCGGATCCCGCGCGAGCTCAACGGTCGCTATCTGCGCAACGGCCCCAACGTCCTGGGCCTGGAGGACCCTCGCGCCCACCACTGGATGCTCGGCGACGGCATGGTCCACGGTGTCCGGCTGCGCGACGGCCGGGCCGAGTGGTACCGCAACCGCTGGGTGCGCTCCTCCCAGGTGGCGAAGAAGCTCGGCGAGCCCTACCCCGGTCCGGTGCCGCCGGACGACTTCCCCTGCAACACCCATGTGATCCCGTACCGGGGGCGGATCCTCACGCTCCAGGAGAGCGGCCCGCTGCCGTACGAACTCGACGACGAGCTCAACACCGTCGGGACGTACGACTTCCGGGGCACCCTGAAGGGTCCGCTCACCGCGCACACCAAGTTCGACGTCCACGCCGGTGAACTGCACGCCATCGCCTACTACCCGACCTGGGACCACGTACGGCACCTGGTCGTGGACCCGACGGGCCGGGTGTCACGCACCACCAGGATCCCGGTGGCGGACGCGCCGATGATCCACGACTTCGCCCTCACCGAGCACCATGTGGTCATCCTCGACATGCCGGTCACCTTCGACCCGGCGGGCGCCGAGCGCGGCGACATCGTCCCGTACGTCTGGAACGACCGGCACCCGGCGCGGGTCGGTGTGCTGCCCCGCAAGGGCGGTGCCGTCCGCTGGTTCGAGGTCGACCCGGTCTACTACTCGCACACCCTCAACGCCTACGAGGAGGGCGGGAACATCGTCGTCGACATGACGAACTTCGACGCGCCCTTCTTCGTCGCGGGCAAGGGCTCGGGCGGCCCCTACGGGGCGAGCACGCCCCGGCTCGACCGCTGGACGATCGACCTGCGCCACGGGCAGGTCAGGACCCGGACCCTCGACGACCGCCCGCAGGAGTTCCCGCGCGTGAACGAGGCCCTCGTCTCCCGCCGGCACCGCTACGGCTACACGGCCGCGTCCGCCGAGATGGCGCGGGCGTATCTGACGCTCGACGGCAACCCGCCCGACGAGGCGTTCGGCAACGCGCTCATCAAGCAGGACCTGCTGCGCGGCACGACCGAGGTCCACCGGCTGCCGCGCGGGGCGGCGGCGAGCGAGGCCGTGTTCGTGCCGCGCGAGCACGCCAGGGCCGAGGACGACGGCTACGCGATCGCGTACGTCCACGATCCCGACCGCGGGGCGTCGGACCTGGTGATCCTCTCGGCGCAGGACTTCACCGGCGAGCCGGTGGCCCGGATCCAGCTGCCGGGACGGGTGCCGCTCGGCTTCCACGGCAGCTGGATCCCGGACGCGTGAGCCCTTCGGATGCGATGGTGGAGGGCATGCATGCAAAGGACATCCTCATCGACGGTTTCAGCCGCATCCAGGAAGAGGTCCATGCCGCCGTCGAGGGCCTGACCCCCGACGAGCTCAACCACCGCCCCGACCCCGACGCCAACTCCGTCACCTGGCTGGTCTGGCATCTCACCCGCGTCCAGGACGACCACCTGGCCGACGCCTTCGGGCTCGACCAGGTGTGGCTGACCCAGGACTGGGAGAAGCGCTTCGGCCTCGACCTGCCGCCCCGCGACCACGGATACGGGCACACCTCCGCGCAGGTCGCGAAGGTGCGGGTCGACTCCGCCGAGCTGCTGACCGGCTATTACGACGCGGTCCACGCGCAGAGCCTTCAGGCGCTGCGCGGGGTGAGCGCGGCGGACCTGGAACGGGTCGTGGACGACCACTGGGATCCGCCGGTCACCCTCGGCGTACGGCTGGTCAGCGTCCTGTCCGACGATCTCCAGCACGTCGGACAGGCCGCCTACCTCCGCGGACTGCTTCAGACCGCGTAGCCCGGCAGGACGACGTCCTCGATGAGGGCCTTGCGCTCGTCGAACGGGATGAACGCGCTCTTGACGGCGTTCACCGTGACCGTGCGCAGGTCCTCGACGGTCCAGCCCGCCTCCTCGACCAGCAGCGACATCTCACGGGTCATGGTCGTGCCCGACACCAGACGGTTGTCGGTGTTGAGCGTGACACGGAAGCCCAGGTCCTTCAGGGCCGTGATCGGGTGCTCGGCGATCGAGGAGGCGGCGCCGGTCTGGAGGTTGGAGGTGGGGCACATCTCCAGGGCGATCCGGCGGTCGCGCACCCAGCCCGCGAGCCGGCCGAGCTTGCCGTCCACGATGTCCTCGGTGAGGCGGACGCCGTGGCCGATGCGCTGGGCGCCGCAGACCTGGAGGGCCTGGTGGATGCTGGGCAGGCCGTGGGCCTCGCCGGCGTGGATGGTGAACGGCACGCTCTCGCGGCGCAGGTGCTCGAAGGCGGCGAGGTGGTCGGCGGGCGGGAAGCCGTCCTCGGCGCCGGCGATGTCGAAGCCGACGACGCCCGCGTCGCGGAAGGCGACGGCGAGGTCGGCCGCCTCGGCGACCCGGTCGAACATCCGCATGCCGCACAGCAGCGTGCCCACGCGGACGGGCGTGCCGGCCGCGGCCGCCTTGGCCATACCGGCGGCGAGACCCTCCTGGACGGTCTCGACGACCTCGCTCATCGCGAGCCCGCCCCGCGTGTTCAGCTCGGGGGCGTAGCGCACCTCGCCGTAGACCACGCCGTCGGCGGCGAGGTCGAGCACGTACTCCTCGGCGGTGCGCAGCAGGCCCTCGCGGGTCTGCATCACGGCGAGGGTGTGCTCGAAGGTGGCGATGTAGCGGACCAGGTCACCGGAGTTCGCGGCGTCGTAGTACCAGGCGGCGAGCTCGTCCGGGTCGGTGGTGGGCAGGGTGTGTCCGACCTCGGCGGCCAGCTCCACCACGGTGGCGGGGCGCAGGCCGCCGTCGAGGTGGTCGTGCAGGACGGCCTTGGGGAGGCGGCGGATCACATCAAGGTCTACGCGCGTAGCAGTCATGGCGAGGTCTTTCTGAGGAGCTGGGGTGGAACGGCGGGGCGAAGGGGGTCAGTCGGAGGGCTGGAGCAGGTCCCAGCGGTTGCCGTACAGGTCCTGGAAGACGGCCACGGAGCCGTACGCCTCGTGGCGCGGCTCCTCCAGGAAGGTCACGCCGGCGGCCACCATCCGGGCGTGGTCGCGGGCGAAGTCGTCGGTGTGCAGGAAGAACCCGACGCGCCCGCCGGTCTGGTCGCCGACCCGGCCGCGCTGGGCGTCGTCCTTGGCGCGGGCGAGCAGCAGGCCGGTGCCGCTTCCCTCCGTGCCGGGCTCCACGACGACCCAGCGGGCCCCGCCGGGACGCGCCTCGTCCTCGACGAGCCGGAAGCCGAGGGCCTCGGTGTAGAAGCGGATCGCCTCGTCGTAGTCGTCGACGACGAGGGTGACCAGGGCGATGCGTCTCATCGGGGCCTTTCGGGGCATGGGATTAGCCGGAGAGGTTATACGTAAAACTCGCCGGACGCCAGTCGCCTTCCGCAGCGGGGTCCACGACCGGGGCCACAGCCCTAGGACCGCGGTCCGATGCGGTGGGGGGCGGGGACGGTTAGCGTCCCGGTGATGGAGATCAATAAGCAGCCCCGCGCACCCGAGCAGCGCAAGCGCGAGCTTCTCGACCGGCTTGATCAGGAGATGGATGTCTGGGTGGCCACGGCGGACGCCGACAGGCTTCCTTGCCTGGTCCCCCTCTGGTTCCTGTGGGACGGCGAGGCCGTCTGGCTGGCGACGCGCCCGACGACGCCGACCGGCCGCAATCTGTCGGATGCCGGACAGGCCCGGCTGGCGCTCGGGGACACGCAGGACGTCGTGCTGCTCGACGGCGACGCGGAGAGGTACACGGCGGACACGGTGCCGTCGGCCGCGGCGGAGGCGTTCCGCGCTAAGACCGGCTGGGATCCGCGGGCTGACAGCCTGCCGTACGTCTGGTTCCGGGTACGTCCGCGCACGGTGCAGGCGCGCAACGGTGAGCACGAGATGCGGGGCCGGTATCTGATGCGGGACGGGGTGTGGGTCGTGTGAGGCGTCGACTGCGGGGCTGATCAACCTGCCTGTGTGTGCAAGGAGTTGAGGCGGGCCAGCTCGTCGCCGGTCAGCCGGATCGCGCCCGCCGCCACGTTCTCGGCCAGATGGTCGGGGTTGCCGGTGCCGGGAATGGCGAGCAGGTGCGGGCCCTGGTGCAGGGTCCAGGCGATACGGATCTGCGCGGGGCTCGCACCGTGCGCCTGGGCGACGGCCAGGACTTCGGTGTCGTGGTTCGCTGTGGCGCCGTGTGCGCCCGCGTCACCGGCCACCGCGTAGAACGGGACGTACGCGATGCCCTGTTCACCGCAGATGCGCAGCAGTTCGTCGGGGCGGTCCAGGGCATAGCGGTTCTGCACGCTGACCACGGGGGCGATGGCCTGCGCCTCGGCGAGGTGGCGGGGTTCTACGCCGGAGATGCCCAGATGGCGGATCAGGCCCGCCTCGCGCAGTTCGGCGAGGGCGCCGAAGTGGTCGGCGATGGAGTCCTGGCGCATGCGGCGCAGGTAGACGACGTCGAGGTGGTCGCGGCCCAACTGGCGCAGGTTCTCCTCGACATGGCCGCGCAGGACCTCGGGGCGGGCGGAGGTGCCCCACTCCCCCGTCCAGTCGCGGAAGGGGCCGACCTTGGTGGCGATGACGAGATCGTCGGCGTACGGCGCCAGCGCGGTGTTGATCAGTTCGTTGGCGGAGCGCAGGGCGGAGAAGTAGAAGGCCGCGGTGTCGATGTGGTTGACGCCGAGCTCGATCGCCCGGTGCAGCACGGCGATCGCCTGTCGTCTGTCGCTCGGCGTCCCGAGGTGGAAGGCGGCGCTGCCCGTCAGCCGCATCGCGCCGAGGCCGAGGCGGTTGACGGACAGGTCGCCGAGTTTCCAGGTGCCCGCGGCGTCCGCGGTGATCGTTTCGGAGGTCATCGGTGGAGTGTCACACAGGGGTTCGCGGCGGACGACCCCTTTACTGGCTCATGGGTCAGCCGTCCCAGGTCCAGTCCGCCACCTCCGGCAGGTCGGTGCCGTGCTCGCGGATCCACTCGTGGTGGCGCAGCCGGGTGTCCGCCATCTCCTGGCGTACGGCGGTGGCGCGGACGGCGAGGCCAGGGACGCGGTCGATGACGTCCATGACGAGGCGGTAGCGGTCGAGGTCGTTGCGGACGACCATGTCGAAGGGGGTGGTCGTGGTGCCGATCTCCTTGTAGCCGCGGACGTGCAGATGGGGATGGCCGGTGCGCCGGTAGGCGAGGCGGTGGATCAGCCAGGGGTAGCCGTGGTAGGCGAAGATCACCGGTTTGCCGGGGGCGAAGAGCCCGTCGTACTCGAAGTCGCCCATCCCGTGCGGGTGTTCGTCGCTCGGCATCAGTCGGGCGATGTCGACCACGTTCACCACGCGGACGGCGAGGTCGGGCAGGTGGCGGCGGAGCAACTGGGCCGCGGCCAGCGTCTCCTGGGTGGGGACGTCGCCCGCGCAGGCCAGCACCACGTCGGGTTCGCGGCTGCCGTCCTCGGTGCCCGCCCAGTCCCAGACGCCGAGGCCGCGGGCGCAGTGGATGCGGGCCTCGTCCATGGAGAGCCAGTCGTAGCAGGGCTGCTTGCCGGCGACGACGACGTTGACGTAGTCGCGGCTGCGCAGCACGTGGTCGGCGACGGAGAGCAGGGTGTTGGCGTCCGGCGGGAGGTAGACCCGTACCGCTTCCGGGCTCTTGTTGAGGATGTGGTCGACGAAGCCGGGGTCCTGGTGGGAGAAGCCGTTGTGGTCCTGGCGCCAGACATGGGAGGTGAGCAGGTAGTTGAGGGAGGCGATGGGGGCTCGCCAGGGCAGCCGGCGGGTGACCCGCAGCCATTTGATGTGCTGGTTGACCATCGAGTCGACGATGTGGACGAAGGCCTCGTAGCAGGAGAAGAGTCCGTGGCGGCCGGTGAGGAGGTAGCCCTCCAGCCAGCCCTGGCAGGTGTGTTCGGAGAGGATCTCCATCACCCGGCCGTGCCGGTCGAGGTGTTCGTCGACCTCGTAGGTGTCGGCCTGCCATGCCTTGCCGCTGGCCGAGTAGACGGCCTGGAGGCGGTTGGAGGCGGTCTCGTCGGGGCCGACGAGGCGGAAGTCGCGGCGGTCGGCGGTGGCTTGCATGAGGTGTTCGAGCAACTCGCCCAGGACACGGGTGGGTTCGTGGAGGGTGGCGCCGGGTTTGTCGACGGGGACGGCGAACCGTTCCAGGGGCGGCAGGGGCAACGACCGCAGGAGGAGACCTCCGTTGGCGTTCGGGGTGGCGCCGAGGCGGTGCGGTCCCTGCGGGACGTGGGTCAGGAGGTGGGGGTGCGGGCGGCCCTGTTCGTCGAAGAGTTCCTCGGGGCGGTAGGAGCGCAGCCATGTCTCCAACTGCCGCAGGTGGTCCGGGTTGTCGCGTACGGCGGACAGGGGGACCTGATGGGAGCGCCAGGTGTCGGCCACGGGGAGGCCGTCGACCTCGGCGGGACCGGTCCAGCCCTTCGGTGTGCGCAGCACGATCATCGGCCAGCGAGGGCGTTCGACGGCGCCCTGCTCACGGGCGGCGTGCTGGAGCGCGGCGATGCGGTCGAGCGCGGTGTCCAGGGCCTCGGCCATGGCGCGGTGGACGGTGGCCGGGTCGTCGCCGGTGACGTGGAGCGGTTCGTGGCCGTATCCCCTGAGCAGGGCGTCGAGTTCGGCCTCGGGGATGCGGGCGAGGACGGTCGGGTTGGCGATCTTGTAGCCGTTGAGGTGGAGGATGGGCAGGACGGCACCGTCGTGGACGGGGTCGAGGAACTTGTTCGAGTGCCAGGACGCGGCCAGCGGGCCCGTCTCGGCCTCACCGTCGCCGATGACACAGGCGACCAGCAGGCCGGGGTTGTCGAGGGCGGCGCCGTAGGCGTGCGCGAGGGAGTAGCCGAGTTCGCCGCCCTCGTGGATGGAACCGGGGGTCTCGGGGGCGACGTGGCTGGGGACGCCGCCGGGGAAGGAGAACTGCTTGAACAGCCGGGCCATGCCGGGCCCGTCCCGGGTGATGTCCGGGTAGGTCTCGCTGTACGAGCCCTCCAGCCACGAGTTGGCGAGCACCGCGGGGCCGCCGTGGCCGGGTCCCCACACGCACAGGGCGTCCAGGTCGCGGGCCTTGATCACCCGGTTGAGGTGGGTGTGGACGAGGTTCAGACCGGGCGAGGTGCCCCAGTGGCCGAGCAGCCGCGGCTTGACGTGCTCGGGGCGCAGGGGCTCGGTCAGCAGGGGGTTGGCCATGAGGTAGATCTGGCCGACGGCGAGGTAGTTCGCGGCGCGCCAGTGGGCGTCCAGGGAGGTCAGCTCGTCGTCCGTGAGTACGCCGGGCGAGTGCCGGGTGGCGGCGGACATCGGGGGTCCCCTTCCGGGTCGGGGCAACTGGATCTCGGGCGAGTACGGATGGGCGGCGTCTGCCGTCCAGCTTCGTCGCCACGCCGGGTACCCGACAGGGCCGACCGGGCCACATGCGGGGAGACCTGTGGGTCCGGTACGGGAAAGACGTTCGCGTTCGGAGCGGCCGGTGACGGTGGCAGCCTGGCCGGTGACGACGAGGCTCCAGCCGCTGTCTGCGCGTGGTTCCGGGCCACCGGGCCGCATGTCCGGATGCTGAGGACCTCATGAGTAACATCCGCCCGCCGAAGCCCTGAGGAAGGATGAGACCGTCGGCTGGGTAGGGGGCGGAGGTATCGGCTGGCATACACCTTGCAGGCGGCGCTCGGCGATCGCGGGAGACGAGTTGCTGCGTGCGGCATCGCGTGGCGTCCCCGGCACGCACGTGGTGCCGCTGCTTCAGGGGCTGTCGCTGCTGCCGATGACCGATCAGGCCTTCGACGCCGTCACGACGGCGGAGCCACGGGCGTCCTCGGGTTCTGGAAGCTGCCCGGCGGCTTCGAGGGGCTGCTCGCCCGGTGGCCCGATGGCGGACCCGTCGCCTATGTCGAGGCGGAGTATTTCGGAGGCGTCGGCGAGCAGCGCGCAGCGGTGTGGCGCGGCGGGTCCCCGGCACTGGGGCCCCTGGAGACACCCGCGCGGCGCGGACTGCGCACCGTCAGCCCTGTTTCGCAGGCCCTTCGGCGGCTCGGTGCGCGCGGGAGCCTCAGGGGGACGTGTTCTCGGCCGTCGGGCTGGACCGGCACCGTCACACGGACGACTGGATCTCGTCCGGACGGGGTGAGGCCGGTCCGGCCCGTCGGCTCGCGCCGGCGTCTCAGCGCAGCGGCTTGCTCAGGATCGCCTTGCGGTGGCTGAACGTCTCGATCGAGTAGCGGCCGTGGTAGTTGCCCATGCCGCTCTCGCCGACGCCGCCGAAGGGCAGGTCGGAGACGGTGAGGTGGGCGAGCGGGAGGCCGTAGCCGAGGCCGCCGGAGGAGGTCTCGGCGGCGAGGCGGGCGCGCGTGGCCTCGGACTCGGCGAAGACGTACAGCGCGAGGGGCTTGTCGCGGTCGTTGATGAAGTCGATCGCCTGGTCGAGGCCCGGCACGGTGACGATCGGCAGGATCGGACCGAAGATCTCCTCCCGCATGACGGGCGACGCCGGGTCGACGTCGGCCAGGACGGTCGGGGCGATGTACTTCTGCGAGCGGTCGGTGTCGCCGCCCACGACCACGCGGCCCGAGTCGAGCAGGCCGGTCAGCCGGTCGAAGTGGCGTTCGTTGACGATCCTGCCGTACTCGCCGGAGGCGGACGCGTCGGTGCCGTACACCGCCTGGACCGCCTTGGTGAGCAGGGGTTCCAGCGCCGCCGCGGTCTCGGGGTCGGTCAGGACGTAGTCGGGGGCCACGCAGGTCTGACCGGCGTTGAGGAACTTGCCGCGGGCGAGCCGGTCGGCGACGACGGCCAGGTCCGCGTCGGGGTCGACGAACGCCGGGGACTTGCCGCCGAGTTCGAGGGTGACCGGCGTGAGGTGCTCGGCGGCGGCCCGCATGACGATCCGGCCGACGACGCCGTTGCCGGTGTAGAAGATGTGGTCGAAGCGCTCGGCCAGCAGGGCCGTGGTCTCCGGGATGCCGCCCTCGACGACCGCGAAGGCCTCGGTGTCGAGGAACTCCGGCAGCAGGCGGGCCAGCGCGGCCGAGGTCGCGGGGGCCAGCTCGCTCGGCTTGACGACCACGGCGTTGCCCGCGGCCAGGGCGCCCACGACCGGGGCGAGCAGCAGCTGGGCCGGGTAGTTCCAGGGGGCGATGACGAGGACGACGCCGAGCGGGTCGACTTGCGTCCAGGCGCTCGCGTCGGCGCCGAGGTGCGCCGGGACCGGGGCGGACTCGGGGCGCAGCCACTCCTCCAGGTGGTCGAGGGTGTGGTCGATCTCGCGGACCGTGAAGTCGATCTCGGTGCGGTAGGCCTCGGTGGAGCTCTTGCCCAGGTCGGCGTGGAGGGCGGCGGCCAGTTCGGCGCCGCGTTCCGTGAGCAGCTCGCGCAGCCGACGCAGCTGGCCGGTGCGCCAGGCGAGGGGCTTGGTGCGGCCGGTACGGAACGTGGCGCGCAGACGGGCCACGACGTCGGCGGGCTGCTCGGAGGTGGGCTGCTGGTTCACGGTGCCTCGCTGGTGCTGCGCGGGCCGCTGGGCGCGGCCTCGACGGGTGGATGCGTTCGACGGTTGGATGTAAATGCCAACCATTTTTACACCGGAATACATTCCCCTACCACGTAGGTAACTTTCCGCTATCGGGCGTTCACACTCGGCTGGACGGGTCCAGCGTCCCCGTCAGCCGCTCCAGCAGTCCCCGCAGCAGCTCCTCGTCCCCCTCGCTCAGCGCGGGCCAGTCGGCGCGGACCGCGCGGTCGATCCGGCGCCAGTACTCCTGGCCGCGCGGGGTGAGGTGGGCGAGGATGCGCCGCCGGTCCAGCGGGTCCACCCGGCGGTGGACGAGGTTCTGGTCGACCAGGTGGTCCACGAGCTTGGTCAGCGTCGGCGGCGGCAGGAACGCGGCCTCGGCTATCGCCGTCATGTGGTGCCCCTGCCCGTCGGAGAGCAGCCCCAGCACCCGCCAGGCGTCGAGCGAGCAGCCCTCCTCGTCGAGGGCCGCCTGGAGACGGCGGGCCACCAGCCGCTCGGCCCGGGTCAGGAGCCGCACCAGGTCGCGGGGCTGACGCGGGGATGAGGTGGGCATCGCGCTCCTAGGTCACGGGGTGCGTACATCGTATGAGACAGGCTGGAGTTCACCGGGCGGACCGGAAATCATGACGCCATGTTCCGGCACGATCCCCCCGCGCCCGAGTGGTTCACGGCCGACGACTCCGTCCTCGGTGTGGCCCTCGTGTTCCCGATGCAGGGGCCGGCCGGGATCTTCGGGCCCACCTGCGAGTTGTGCGCGCAGCTGGCGGCCGAGGAGGTCAACCGGGCGGGCGGGGTCCTCGGGCGGGAGCTGAGGCTGCTGCCCGTCGACGGGGGCGGGTCGCCGCGTGAGATCGCCGACCATGTCGAGGCGCTGGTGGACCTCGGGGCGGTGCAGGGCGTCACGGGCTGGCACATCTCCTCGGTGCGGCAGGCACTGGCGCCGAGGATCGCCCATCGGGTGCCGTACGTCTACACCGCCCTGTACGAGGGCGGCGAGCACACGGCCGGGGTGTTCCTGACGAGCGAGACGCCGCGTGACCAACTGCGCCCCGCGATGGGCCTGTTGGCGCACGAGCGCGGGGTGCGCCGCTGGTTCGTCGTCGGCAACGACTACGTGTGGCCGCGCCGTACGGCACGGGCGGCCCACGGATACGCCCATGAGTCCGGCGGCGTCGTGCGCGGTGAGGTCTATCTCCCGCTCGGCACCCACGACTTCGAGCCCGTCCTGCGCCGCATCGAACGCTCCGACGCCGACGGCGTGCTGATGCTGCTGGTCGGCAGTGACGCGGTGCGCTTCAACCGGGCGTTCGCGGCCTACGGTCTGCACGACCGCTGCCTCAGGCTGAGCACGCTCATGGACGAGAACATGCTGATGGCGAGCGGCCCTTCGGCCACCGAGGACCTGTACAGCACCGCCGGCTTCTTCGCCTCGCTCGCCAACCAGGACACCCTCGATCTCCACGGACAGTACGCCGGCCGCTACGGCATCGAGGCGCCCGCACTCGGCAGTCTCGGCGAATCCTGTTACGAGGGTGTCCTGTTGCTCGCCGCGCTGCTGAGGCAGGCCGGGACCCTGGACGTGACCGCGATCGGGGCGGCGGCCGGAGGGGTGTCGTACGAGGGACCGCGCGGACTGCTCCATCTGCGGGGCCGGCATGTGCGCCAGCGGATCTACCTGGCGCGCGCCGACGGGCTGGACTTCGACGTCCTCACCGAGCTCGATCTCCACGGTTCCCGCTCTTGACATGCTCCCGGCGCACCAAGATACTTCCCACAGAAAGTAATTAGAATGCCTCGGGCGAATTGTGAATTCAGTTTCTGAATGCATCTCACATGCCGTGCGGGGCGTTTTTTGTTGCCTCCGGGAAAGTCCCGCGAAACACCGTGGAAACAGCGGGACTTGAGTCTGTGGACCGCACTTCAGCAGGCCGTTCACCCTAGGGGGTTGGTTTGTCCAGCGGTTCCCGCAGTTCCCGTGTTCCTCGCCGTGGCTTCCTCGCCGCAGGCGCCGCCCTCACCGCGGTCGTGACGCTCTCCGCGTGCGGCGCGAAGACCGACGCGGCCGGCTCGTCGTCCGACAAGGCGGCGAAGATCGACGTCAGCGGCGACACGGTCAAGGTCGGCCTGCTCAACTCGCTCTCCGGCACGATGGCGATCAGCGAGGTGACCGTCCGCGACTCGCTGAAGCTCGCGATCGACGAGATCAACGCCTCCGGTGGCGTCCTCGGCAAGAAGATCAAGCCGATCAGCGAGGACGGCGCCTCCGACTGGCCGACGTTCGCCGAGAAGGCGCAGAAGCTCATCAAGGAGGACGGGGTCGCGGCCACCTTCGGCTGCTGGACCTCGGCCAGCCGCAAGGCCGTCAAGCCGGTCTTCGAGAAGAACAAGTCGCTGCTGTTCTACCCGGTGCAGTACGAGGGCCTGGAGGAGTCCCCGTACATCTTCTACACCGGCGCGACCACCAACCAGCAGATCGTCCCGGGCCTCGACTACCTCAAGTCCAAGGGCCTGAAGAAGATCTACCTGGTCGGCAGCGACTACGTCTTCCCGCGTACCGCCAACAAGGAGATCAAGGCGTACGCCAAGGCCAACGGCATGACGATCCTCGGTGAGGACTACGCGCCGCTGGGCTCCACGGAGTTCTCCACGATCGCCAACAAGGTGAAGGCGTCGAAGGCGGACGCCGTCTTCAACACCCTCAACGGCGACTCCAACGTGGCCTTCTTCAAGGAGTACAAGTCGGCCGGCCTGACCGCCAAGACCATGCCGGTCGTCTCGGTGTCGATCGCCGAGGAGGAGGTCAAGTCGATCGGCACGCAGTATCTGGCGGGCCAGTTGACGGCCTGGAACTACTACCAGACCACCGCGGGCGCGGCGAACGCCAAGTTCGTGAAGGCGTACAAGGCCAAGTACGGCCAGGACAAGCCGACCAGTGACCCGATGGAGGCCGCGTACACGTCGGTCTATCTCTGGAAGGCCATGGTCGAGAAGGCGAAGTCCTTCGACCCGGAGAAGGTGAAGGCCGCCTCCGACGGCATCACCTTCGACGCCCCCGAGGGCAAGGTCACCGTCGACGGCGCCTCGCAGCACGTCTACAAGACCGCCCGCATCGGCGAGATCGGCACCGACGGCCAGATCAAGGAGGTCTGGAACTCCGGCAAGCCGATCAAGCCGGACCCCTTCCTCAAGGGCTACTCCTGGGCCTCCGGCCTCTCCTGACCGACCGTCACCCCCCGCGGGGTCCCCAAGGGCCCCGCGGCGGCCGTCCATCGGAGCCGCCTCGTGACCGTGATCCTCGGTCAGACCTTCACCGGCATCAGCATCGGTGCCGTCCTGCTGCTCATCGCGCTCGGCCTCTCACTCACCTTCGGCCAGATGAACGTCATCAACATGGCCCACGGCGAGTTCATCATGGCGGGCGCCTACACGACGTACGTCCTTCAGAAGTCCATTTCGAGCGCGGGAATCTCACTTCTCGTCGCGCTTCCCGTCGCTTTTCTCGTCTCGGGCGCGCTGGGCGCACTGTTGGAATGGCTCTTGATACGCCGCCTGTATCTACGGCCACTTGACACGCTCCTCGTCACCTGGGGCGTCTCGCTGATGCTCCAGCAGCTCGCCCGGGACATTTTCGGCGCGCCCAATGTCCAGACCCGGGCGCCGGACTGGCTGACCGGGAACATCACGGTCCTCGGCGGGGACGACCCGCTCACCTTCGCCAACAGCCGTCTGTTCATCCTCGGGTTGGCGATCGCCGCGGTCGTCGCGCTGTCGCTGACGCTGCGGCTGACGCCGCTGGGCCGGCGCATCCGGGCCGTGGTGCAGAACCGGGATCTCGCCGAGGTGTCCGGCATCTCGACCTCGACCGTGGACCGTACGGCGTTCTTCATCGGGTCCGGGCTCGCGGGCGTCGCCGGGGTCGCGCTGACGCTGGTCGGGCCGATCGGTCCGACGATGGGCACCAACGTGATCATCGACGCCTTCCTGGTGATCGTGGTCGGCGGCATCGGACAGCTCAAGGGCACGGTCATCGTGGCCTTCGTGCTGGGCGTGCTCCAGTCGGTCCTGGAGTACTCCACGACCGTCAGCGTCGCCAAGGTGCTCGTGCTCGTCGCGATCGTCGCGTTCCTCCAGTGGCGGCCCCAGGGGCTGTACACGCTGCGCACGAGGAGTCTCGTATGAGTCTGCTGAAAGGCCGTTCGGCGCGCGCGTGGGCGGGGTTCGCCGGGGCCGCCGTCGTACTGTTCGCCGTCGCCCCGCTCGCGCTGTCCGACTTCCGGCTCGGGCTGCTCGCCAAGTACCTGTGCACCGCGATGGTCGCCGTCGGTATCTGTCTGGCCTGGGGCCGGGGCGGGCTGCTGACGCTCGGGCAGGGCGTGTTCTTCGGGCTCGGCGGCTATGCCATGGCGATGCATCTGAAGATCGCCGACGCCGGTCCCGGCAACCTGCCCGACTTCATGCAGCTGTACGGCACCGCCACCGAACTCCCCTGGTGGTGGAAACCGTTCGAGAACCCGCTGTTCGCGCTGGCGGCGACCGTGCTGCTGCCGATGGCCGTCGCCGCGCTGCTCGGCCTGTTCATCTTCCGCCGCCGGGTCAAGGGCGCCTACTTCGCGATCCTCAGCCAGGCGCTCGCCGCCGCGCTGGCCATCTGGCTGATCGGGCAGCAGGCCACCACCGGCGGCACCAACGGGCTCACCGACATCCAGGGGTTCTTCGGCTACGACCTCGACGACCCGGTCAACCAGCGGATGGTGTACTTCGTCATCGCCGCCGCGCTGCTGCTGCTCATCGCGATCGCCCGGCAGCTGATCAACAGCCGGTACGGCGAACTCCTCGTCGCGGTACGGGACTCGGAGGAGCGGGTGCGCTTCCTCGGCTACGACCCGGCCAACGTCAAGCTCGTCGCCTATGTCGTCGCCGCCGGCATGGCGGGTCTCGCGGGTGCGCTGTTCGTGCCGGCGGTCGGGATCATCTCGCCCGCGCTGATCGGCATCGTCCCGTCCATCGAGTTCGTGATCGGCGCGGCGGTGGGCGGCCGGGCCAGCCTGGCCGGCGCGGTGCTGGGTGCCGTCGCGGTCGCCTGGGCCAAGACCGCGCTGTCCGAGGAGTTCCCGGCCGCCTGGACCTACTTCCAGGGGCTGTTGTTCATCGTGGCGCTGGCCTTCCTGCCGGGCGGGCTGGCCTCGCTCGCGGTGTTCGTACGGAGGCGCAGGGCGGCCCCCGAGAAGAAGTCGGCCGTCATCCCGGTGGGAGAAGCAGCATGAGCGAGCTGGCGATACGCGGACTGCGGGTGACCTTCGACGGGTTCACCGCCGTCGACGGGGTCGACCTGGACGTCGCCCCGGGCGATCTGAGGTTCCTGATCGGGCCCAACGGCGCGGGCAAGACGACCTTGGTCGACGCGGTCACCGGGCTGGTGAAGGCGGAGGGCTCGGCGAAGTTCGGCGGCGAGGAACTGCTCGGGCGGGCCGTGCACCGGATCGCACGGTCCGGGATCGGGCGGACCTTCCAGACCGCCACCGTCTTCGAGGAGTTGACGGTGCTTCAGAACCTGGACATCGCGGCCGGCGCGGGCCGGGGCATGTGGACCATGCTGCGGCGCCGCAAGGACGTACCGGAGTCCGTCGCGCGGGCCATGGAGACGGTCGGCCTCACCGATCTCGCCGACTCCCCCGCCGGCACCCTCGCGCACGGCCAGAAGCAGTGGCTGGAGATCGGGATGCTGCTCGTGCAGGACGTGAGGCTGCTGCTGCTCGACGAGCCGGTGGCCGGCATGAGCCATGACGAACGGCAGGCGACCGGCGAGCTGTTGCGGCGGATCAGCGAGGAGCGCACCGTCGTCGTCATCGAGCACGACATGGATTTCATGCGCTCCTTCGCGCGCAGCGTCAGCGTGCTGCACGCCGGCAAAGTGCTCAGCGAGGGCACGGTGGCGCAGGTGCAGGCGGACCCCGAGGTGCAGAAGGTGTACCTCGGGCACGTCGAGGACGACACCCTGGAGGTGCAGGAAGCATGATGCTCCAGATCGACGACGTCCGCGTCGGCTACCACCGCAGCACGGTCCTGCACGGGGTGTCGGTGGACCTCCCCGAGGACGGTGTCGTCGCCGTGCTCGGGCACAACGGCGCGGGCAAGAGCACGCTGCTGCGCGCCGCCGTGGGTCTGCTCACCCCGACCGCCGGCACGATCCGCCTGGACGGCGAGGACATCACGCGCCGCAGGCCGCACGAGCGGGTCGCCCGCGGGATGGCGTACGTCCCCCAGGGCCAGCAGTCCTTCCCGCACCTCACCACCGCCGAGAACCTCCAACTCGTCGCCGACGGCCGCAGACGCGGCAAGGAGGCGGTGGCGGCGGCGCTGGATCTCTTCCCCGCGCTCAGGGCGCTGTCGAACCGTCGCGCCGGGCTGCTCTCCGGTGGTCAGCGCCAGCAACTCGCCCTGGCTCGCGCTCTGGTGACGGAGCCTCGGATCCTGCTGCTCGACGAGCCGACCGAGGGCATCCAGCCGTCGGTGGTCGCCGAGATCGAGGAGACGATCCTCGCCCTCGCGGCCCGTGGCGGGCTGTCGGTGCTGCTGGTCGAACAGCACGTCGGCTTCGCGATGCGGGCCGCGCAGAAGTACTACGTCCTGGAGGCGGGCCGGGTGACCTCGTCCGGCGAGGGCGGCAAGGAGTCCGAGCTCGCTGTGCGGGAGGCGCTCAGCGTGTAGGCGGCTCGGGCAGCGCTCAGCGCGTGAGGCGCCGTTCGAGCCAGGCCCGCTCCGCGGGGTTCTCGGCCAGCGACAGCGCGGCCGTGTACTCCTGCCGGGCCTCCGCGTCCCTGCCCAGCCGGCGCAGCAGGTCGGCGCGGACCGCGTGGAGGACGTGGTAGCCGTCGAGGGCGAGGCCGTCCACGAGGTCGAGGGCCGGCTGGGGGCCCTCGACCTCGGCCACGGCGACCGCCCGGTTCAACGCCACGACCGGGCCGGGGGCCAGCACCGTCAGCTGGTCGTACAGCCGGAGGATCTGCCCCCAGTCGGTCGGCGGTGCGTCGCTGTGCACGGCCTGGATGGCCGCCTGGATCTGGTACGGCCCCGTCTGGTTGCGGCGCAGACACCGTCGTACGAGAGCGTGCCCCTCGGCCACGAGCGCGCGGTCCCAGCGGTCCCGGTCCTGCTCGGGCAGCGGCACGAGGACACCGTCGGTGTCCTCCCGCGCCTCCCTGCGGGACTCGACGAGCAGCATCAGGGCGAGCAGGCCCGTGGCCTCGGGCTCGTCCGGCATCAGCTCGGTCAGCAGCCGGCCGAGGCGGATCGCCTCCGCGCACAGGTCGGCCGGGCCCTCGTTGAAGATCAGGTAGATGACGGCGAGCACGCCCTTGAGCCGGTCCGGGAGGTCGGCGTCGCGCGGCACACGGTACGGGATGCGGGCGTCACGGATCTTCGCCTTGGCGCGGACCAGACGCTGGGCCATGGTCGGCTCGGGCACCAGGAAGGCACGGGCGATCCGGGATGTGGTGAGTCCGCCGAGGAGGCGCAGGGTCAGGGCGACCTGCGCCTGGCGTGCCAGGGCCGGGTGGCAGCAGGTGAAGATCAGTCGGAGCCGGTCGTCGCGCACGGGGCCCTCCTCGGGCGGTGCGTCGGGAGTGTGCAGCAGGGCGGCCTCGGCGTGTCTGTGGTCCCGGGTGGCCTCACGGCGCAGCCGGTCGATCGCCCGGTTGCGGGCGGTCGTGATGATCCAGCCCGCCGGACTCGGTGGCACACCGGTCTCGGGCCAGCGCTGGACGGCCGTGGTGAAGGCGTCCTGGACGGCCTCCTCGGCGAGGTCGATGTCACCGAGGACGCGGACCAGGACGGCGACTGCGCGGCCGTACTCCGCGCGGAAGACGGCCTCGACGTCGACGGTTTCCGGTGTCACTCCTCCGCCTGGTGCAGGAAGGGGCGCACCTCGATGGGCAGGGTGGTGGCCCAGGTGGCCTTCCTGCCCCACTCCAGGGCGGCGTCCAGGTCGGGGGCCTTGATCAGACAGATGCCGCCCAGGTACTCCTTGCCCTCGGCGTACGGCCCGTCGGTGATCAGGACGTCGCCGTCGTTCGGGCGCAGCACGGTGGCCGTCTCGGGGCCGTGCAGCCCGCCGGCGAAGACCCAGGCGCCCGCCTCGCGCAGTTCGTCGTGGAAGGTGTCGAGGTTGCGGACGATCTCCGCCATGGCCTCGGGTCCGGGCGGCGTGCCGTCGGCCGGTGTGATCACGCTGAGCAGGTAGTACTGCATGACGTCCTCCTTGGCTCGTGGGGTGCTCTCACCTCCTACACGAACGGCACACCCCAGGATCGACACCGCGCACGACCGGATCGGGAGAATCTTTTCCATGACCACCTCGCCTGACGCTCTGCTCGCCCGCACCCAGGAGCTCGCCGACACCCTCCTCGCGCCGGACGCGGCGCGGGTCGACCAGGCAGAGGTGCCCGCGCGTCACCTCGACGCGATCCGGCGGGCGGGCGTGCTCGGGGTGAGCGCGCCCGAGGCGTACGGCGGGGCGGACGCCTCGGACGCGGTCGCGCGGGAGATCCAGGAGATCCTCGCCGGGGCATGCGGCTCCACCTGGTTCGTGCAGACCCAGCACCACACGCCGGTGCGTATGCTGGCGAAGTCCCGACTCCCGGTGCGGGAAAGGCTGTTGCGCCCCTTGGCGTCGGGCGAGTTGCTCGCCGGGATCGCGTACGCCCATGTCCGCGCCTTCCCCCGGGTCCCCGTGCGGGCGACCGCGGATGGCGACGGCTGGCGGTTCGACGGAACCGTGCCCTGGTACACGGGCTGGGGTCTCAACGACGTGATGCTGCTCGCGGGCGTGACGGACTCCGCGGAGATCGTGTTCGCGTTCGCCGACGCGCGCGAGCAGCACGGCGTGCGCGCGTCGGAGCCGATGCGGCTCGCCGCGTTCACGGCCGCCCGTACGGTCTCCCTGGAGCTGGACGGCCTGTGGCTGCCCGAGACGTCGGTGGTGCTGCGCACCCCGCAGGAGAAGTTCGCCCTCCTCGACATCCCCCGCAGCACCAACACCTCCCCGGCCGTCTTCGGGGTGACGTACGCCGCGCTGCGCGTGCTGGAGACCAGCGGCGAGGCGGAGACGGCCGGTGCGCTGCGCGCCCGGGTCGAGGAGGTGCGCCGGGCGGCGTACGGGCTGGCCGACCACCCCGTCGCGCACGAGCACGTCGAGGAGCGGCTCGCCCTCAGGACACGCGCGTACGACCTGATGCGGGCGGCCACGACGGCGGCGGTCGTGGCCGGCGGCGGCCGCACCATGGACCTGCGCAACCCGGCCCAACGCCTGGCCCGCGAGGGGATGTTCCTGCTCATCCAGGGGCAGACGTCGGTCGTGCGGAAGGCACATCTCGACGCTCTGGCGCAGGGCTAGTCCAGGAAGTCCAGCAGAGCGGCCGTCAGTTCCGCCGGCGTGTCCTCCTGTACGAGGTGACCGGCGCCCGGGATCAGTTCGAGCCGCGCGTGCGGGATGCGGGCGGCGAGTTCGTGGCCCTTGGCGACGGGGATCCAGGTGTCGTCCTCGCCCCAGCAGATGAGGGTCGGTACGGCGATCTCGCCGTACCGGTCCTCGACTTCGTCGGTGTGACGCTGGTCGGCCTGGGCGATCTGCCGGTAGAAGGCGGCCTGTCCGGGGTCGCCGAGCCAGGGCTGGACGAGCCGGTCGAGGACGGCGGGGTGCAGCCCAGGGTTGCTGGCGGAGGTCACGTACTCGCGCACGAGGGCCCGGTGCAGCGCGGGCGGGAGTTGCTCGAAGACGTCCGAGGACTTGCCGACGAGCCGGAAGAACGGCGAACCCCAGGGGGCGAGGGCGACCGGGTCGATCAGCGTGAGCGAGCGGTAGCGGGCGCCGTGCAGCAGATGTGCGCGCAGGGACACCGCACCGCCGAAGTCATGAGCCACGACCCGGGGTTCGGCCAGGCCCCAGTGCTCCAGAAGCTCGGTGAAGACCTTCCCCTGGGCCGCCAGGGAGACATCCTGCCCGGCGGACATCCGAGAGGTCCCGTACCCGGGCATGTCCCACACGAACACCTCGTACCGGCGGGCGAGCGAACGGGCCACGGCACGCCACACGTAGGAGGAGAAGGGCGTGCCGTGGTTGAGGACGACGGCTGCGCGACCGGGCTCCCCGAGGCTGTCCCAGCGGACCTCCCCGGACGCGCTGCGGTAGGTCCTGGTCAGCTGCCACTCAGCCACGGATTCGCTCCTCTCGACGCGCGCGCCCGGCAGACCGTCGGCCTCAGCTCGCGAACGGCACCTGTGCCGAAGGTGTGGCCTCCTTCCCGGCCGGGTGGCGCCACAAACCCTGCGCGGCCAGGCGCGGGAGAACTCCCTCACCGAACCAGTACGCCTCCTCCAGGTGCGGGTAGCCGGAGAGGACGAACTCGTCGATGCCGAGGGCGTGGTACTCCTTGATCCGCTCGGCGACCTCGTCGTGGCTGCCGACCAGGGCGGTGCCCGCGCCGCCGCGGACCAGGCCGATGCCGGCCCAGAGGTTGGGGTGGATCTCCAGGCCGTCGCGGTTGCCGCCGCCGTGCAGGGCGAGCATCCGCTGCTGGCCCTCGGACTCGCTGCGGGCGAGCCCGGCCTGAACGGACTTCACCGTCTCGGGGTCGAAGCCGTCGAGGAGCCGGTTCGCCTCGGCCCACGCCTCCTCGGCGGTGTCGCGGGTGATGACGTGCAGCCGGATGCCGAAGCGGAGAGTGCGGCCGTGCCGCGCCGCCAGGCCTCGGACCCACGCGATCTTCTCCGCCACCTGCGCGGGCGGCTCGCCCCAGGTGAGGTAGACGTCCACGTGCTTGGCCGCGACCTCCCCGGCGATGGGCGAGGAGCCCCCGAAGTAGACCTCGGGCACCGGGTCGGGCACCCGGGCCAGCCGCGCGTCCTCGACCCGGAGGTGCTCCCCCTTCAGGTCGACGGTCTCGCCGTCCCACAACGCCCGTACGACCTCCAGGAACTCGTCGGTACGGCGGTAGCGGCCGTCCTTGTCGAGGAAGTCGCCGTAGGCCCGCTGCTCGTGGCTCTCACCACCGGTGACGACGTTCAGCAGGAGCCGTCCGCCGGACTGCCGCTGGAAGGTGGACGCCATCTGCGCGGCGAGCGTGGGCGAGACGAAGCCGGGGCGGAAGGCGACCAGGAACTTCAGGCGCTCGGTGTGCTGGCTGACCATCGCGGTCGTCAGCCACGCGTCCTCGCACCAGGCTCCGGTCGGCGTGAGCGCGCCGACGAAGCCGAGGTCCTCGGCGGCGCGGGCGATCTGGCTCAGATAGGCCACCGTCGGCGGCCGGTCCCGTCCGGAGACGGTGGCCGGGGTGCCGTGGCCGCCGCCGACGACGTGCCGGCTGTCGCCGTTGGTGGGCAGGAACCAGTGGAAGGTGAGGGACACGTGGGGGTCTCCGATCGATGGGCTACAGCAGACCGTGCCGGGGTGGCCGGGTGCCGTTGAGCACGTACCGGCCGATGTGCTGGATCTTCCAGCGGGTCGGGTCGTGCAGGGTGTGGGTGCGGGCGTCGCGCCAATACCGGTGCAGGTTGAGGGAGTTGAGAGCGGAGCGGGTGCCCGACACCTCGAAGAGCGCGCTCGCCACCTCCACGGCGGCGTTCGCGGCCTGCACCTTGGCGGCGGCCACCGCGATGGACGCCTCGGCGGCGGAGTCGTCGGTGAGTTCGGCCCGGGCGGCCTCCACCGTGCGGGCCGCCTCGCGCAACAACGCTTCCGCCGCACGCACTTGCACGGCCAGCTCGCCGAACCGCTGGATCAGCAGCGGATCCTCGGCCGCCGTCTCCAGGCCGCTCTCGAACCACGGCCGGCTCTTGGTCCGCACGAACTCCGCCGCTTCCGCCAGCGCTCCTCCGGCGATCCCCGCGTCGATGGCTGCGTGCAGCAACTGGGCCACCGCGCCGTGCAGTTGCGGGCCCTCGAAGGTGAGGTGATGAGGAAGGACCCGGTCGGCCGGGACCTCCACACCGTCGAGCCGGACGGTACCGCTGGCGGTCGTGCGCTGGCCGAGACCGTCCCAGTCGTCGACCACCGTCACGCCCGCGGCGTCCCGCGGCACGTACGCGACGTGGAGTGCGTCGCCCTCGGCGCGGGCGAGCACGGGGATCCAGTCCGCGAACAGGGCGCCCGTGGAGTAGTGCTTGACGCCGTCGAGGACGTACGAGCCGTCCGCCCGCGGTGTCAGGCGGGTGCGGATGTCCTGGACGTGCCGGGTGCCCGCCTCGGACTGGGCGTTGCCGAAGCGACGGCCCGCGAGCAGCTCGGCGAAGAAGAACTTCCGCTGCTCCTCGGTTCCCTGACGGCGGATCACGTTGACGTAGGCGAAGTGGCTCTGCGGGATCTGGGCGAGGCTGCCGTCGGCGGTGCCGAGCAGCCGGAAGATCTCGGCGAGCGTGGTCGCGCCGACGTCCGCCCCGCCGTGGTCGGCGGGGACGGTGACGGCGAGCAGGCCGGACGCGGAGAGCCGGTCCAACTCGGCGCGCGGCAGCCTGCGTTCGACGTCGCGTGCTGAGGCTCCCGCGCGGAACTCGTCGGCCAGGGCAGCCGCGACGGCGAGCGCCTCCGCGTCGTCGGCGATCACATGGGCGGTCATCGGGGCTCAGCTCGCCGCGGCCAGGACCGGGGTGCGGCCGAGGGCGGTCGAGAACTGGTCGACGACCTGGGCGAGGGCGTCGCGGGTGGTCGTGGCGACGCTGACGGTCCCGTCCTCGTGCACGGTGATGTCCTTGTCGAGGGTGAACCAGCCCTGGACGATGTGGGCGGCGCCCATGGAGTTGAGGACCGGCCGCAGGGCGTAGTCGATGGCCAGGACATGGGCGGTGCTGCCGCCGGTGGCGAGCGGGAGCACGGTCTTTCCGGTGAGGGCGTACTGCGGCAGCAGGTCGAGGAGGGCCTTCAGGACGCCCGAGTACGACGCCTTGTAGACCGGGGTGCCGACGACGACGCCGTCGGCGCGGGCGAACAGCTCGGTGGCCTCGACGATCGCCGGGTGCGCGAAGTCGGCGCCGAGGAGGGCCTCGGCCGGGATGGTGCGGACGTCGAGGGGGATCACCTGGTGGCCCTGGGCGGCGAGCCGCTGGTCGAGGTGGCGCAGCAGGCGGTTGGTGCGGGAGGAGGCGGAGGGGCTGCCGGAGACGGACAGGACGGTGGCCATGGGTCCTCTTTCGGGGAGACGTCCTTTGTCGGGACTGTCGAGGAGGCGGGGCGCCCCCGGTTCAGGCGGGGACGCCCCTGGGGAAGCGGTCAGGAGTACCAGGTGGGTTCGGGCAGTTCGCCTTCGAGGACCCAGCGGCCGACCTCGCGGCGCTTGTAGGCGACGGGGTCGTGGAGGGTGTGGGTGCGGACGTTGCGCCAGAACCGGTCCAGGCCCTCGGCGGTGGCCGTGGAACGGGCGCCCGTCACCTCGAAGATCCTGTGGGAGATCTCCAGGGCGACGTCGGTGGCGCGGGCCTTCACGGCCGCCACCCGTACCTCGAAGTCGCCGCGCGTCTGCTCGGTGACCGCGTCGGGGTCGTCGTGCAGCTTCTGCCCCTCGGCGGCGACGGCGTCGGCGAGCGCTTCCACGGCCCAGAGCTTGGCGGTGAGGTCGCCGTAGATGTCGATGACGTACGGCTCGTCGACCGCGCGCTCGTGTCCGCCGTGCAGCCAGGAGCGGGACTTGGTGCGGGTGTAGGCCGCGGCCGTCTCCAGGGCGCCGCCCGCGATCCCCAGGTAGAAGTTGACGAAGACCAGTTGGATGGTGGGGACGTTGAGGGTGTTGTAGGTGCGCGGCTGGAACTGCTTGTCGACGTAACCGGCCGCCGACGACCACGGCGTACGGACCCCGTCGAGGGTGACGCCGCCGCTCTCGGTGAGCCGCTGGCCGATGTTGTCCCAGTCGTCGTGGAAGGTGAGGCCCTCGCTGTCTGAGGGCACGATCGCGAAGACGTGGTCGTCGGTGCCTTCGAGGACGCCTTCCAGGACGGTGACGTCGGAGACCTTGCTGCCGGTGGAGAAGGTCTTGCGGCCGGTGAAGACGAGGTCGTCGCCGTCCTCGGTGACGGTCACGTCCTTGTCGCGCGGGTTGACGGCCCCGCCGAAGAACCAGCGGCCCCGCGCGGCCTCGGCCTCCACGTGCTCCCACTGTTCGCGGGTGCCGACCAGTCGGGCGGCCCAGTTCCACAGGTAGTGGTAGCCGAGGAGCTGGCCGATGGACCCGTCGGCCTTGGCGACCTCGCGGACGACCCGGTAGGCGGTGGGCCAGTCCTGGCCCGCGCCGCCGTGCTCCGTGGGGCCGAGCAGGGTGACGAGGCCGGCATCCTTGAGCAGCTGGACCTCGGCGTACGGGGTGGCGCCGGCCCGGTCACGGGCGGCGGCGTCGGTGGCGAGGACGGCGGCGACCTCGGCGGCGCGGGCGATCCAGTCCTGGGCGGTCTCGGGGGCGGGGCGGTGCTGCCAGTCGGTGTTCGTGACGGTGCTCATGTCGGGTGCCTCCTCAGACCTGGGCGGGGACGGACTCGGGGAGCTGGGCCTCCAGCTCGCGGACCAGCGGCAGCACGCGCTTGCCGAAGTACTCGACCTCCTCGTGGTAGTGCAGGAAGCCGAGGAGGAAGAGGTCGACGCCGAGCTTCTTGTAGGCGACGATCCGCTCGGCGATCTGCTCCGGGGTGCCGATGAGACCGGTGCGGAAGCCGTCGTTGTACTGCACGAGGTCCTCGAACGACGAGTCCTGCCACATGCCCTTCTTGTCGGCGGTGGACTGGCCCGCCTGCTTCACGGCGGCGCCGAAGCCCTCGACGGCCTCGGTGTCGGCCTTGGCGACGATCTCGCGCAGGGTGTCTCGGGCCTCGGCCTCGGTGTCGCGGGCGATGAGAAAGCCGTTGAGGCCGAACTTCGGTGCGGTGCGGCCGACTTCGGCGGCGGACTTGCGGACGTCGTCGATCTGCTCGACGACCCCGTCGAAGTCCTTGCCGTTGGAGAAGTACCAGTCGGAGACCCGGCCGGCCATGGCGCGGGCGGCGGTGGAGTTGCCGCCCTGGAAGATCTCCGGGTGCGGGCGTTCGGGGGTGTTGAGGGGCTTGGGCTTGAGGGAGAAGTCACGCAACCGGTAGAAGTCTCCGGCGAGTTCGGTGTGGTCCTCGGTCCAGATCTGGCGCAGGGCGCGGATGAACTCCTCGGAGCGGCGGTAGCGCTCGTCGTGCTCCAGCCAGGGTTCGCCGAGGGCGGTGAACTCGCCCTTGAACCATCCCGATACGACGTTGACGGCGAACCGGCCCTTGGACAGGTGGTCGGCGGTGGCGCCGAGTTTGGCGAGGACACCGGGGTGCCACAGGCCGGGGTGGACGGCGGCGATGACCTTCAGGCGCTCGGTGGCGAGGAGCAGGGCGAGGCTGAAGCTGGTCGACTCGTGCTGGAACTCGGCGCCGTAGCTGGCCATGTAGCGGACCTGACTGAGCGCGTAGTCGAAGCCGTTGTTCTCGGCGAGGACGGCGAGTTCGCGGTTGTAGTCGTAGCCCCAGTCGGTGCGCTGCTCGATCCTGCTGGTGACGAGTCCACCGCTGACGTTGGGGACCCAGTAGGCGAATTTGACGGGCTCTGCGGGCATGCGGAACTCCTGTTGCGGAATGTTTTCGGGCACGCCGAATTCAGGAAATGCGCGGGCGCGGTGAATTCAGGCGGGAAAACGGAGGGAACGCGGCGAATCTGTGGAGTGATCAGGCCGCGGGGCAACAGGAGGCGCTGGAAACCCGGGCGAGGTCGACATGGCGTCGCCGCGTGAGGTCCAGTCGCATCTTCATGCCGTCGATCGTCGCAGTCCTCGGCGAGAAGCGTCAAGGAGAACCCGACCGGTCTCGTATCCCGGACCATTGAATTTCACGAACGTGTGACAGGGAAACCCTTGAACGCGCCGGGAAACCACCCGCATTCTGCAAGGCGTGCGTACCGAACAGCTGGAATACATCGCGGCCGTGACACGGCTCGGTTCGCTGCGCCGGGCGGCCGAGGAACTGCGCCTTTCGCAGCCCGCGTTGAGCGAGACCGTGCGCAATCTGGAACGCGAGCTGGGTGTGGACCTCCTGGAGCGCAAACGCTCGGGCGCGACGATGAGCTCGGAGGGCCGGGAACTGCTGCCGCACATCATCAATGTGCTGGACGCGGTGGACCGGCTCAGGGCGGCGGCGGGCGAACAGCACCGCATCAGCCGGATGGTGCGGGTCGGCACGGTGAACGCGGCGACCGTGCCGCTGCTCATTCCGGCGGTGCGGGAGTTCCGCGCCACGCATCCGGTCACCCAGGTCGAGGTGGTCGGCGCCCAGCAGACCGACATCCAGCGGGCGCTGGACGAGGGCGGGTTCGATCTCGGGCTCGTCAACCATCTGGAGGGCGACGACGTCCCGGCCGGTCTGGAGGGCACGGAGTTGCTGCGGGGCCGCCCGGTGGTGTGCCTGCGTCCGGACAGTCCCCTCGCGGCACACGACGCGCTGTCGGTGGCCGATCTGCTGGAGGTGCCGCTCATCGCGATGCGCTCCGGCTATGTGATGCACCGCTATGTGCACCGGCTGCTGGAGGGGCGGGCGCCGTCGTTCTCGTACTCCACCGACGGCGCCGAGATGGGCAAGCTGATGGTCGCGGAAGGGCTGGGGGTGACGGTCCTGCCTGACTTCAGCGTGATCGACGATCCCCTCGTCCGCGGTGGTGTCCTCACCCACCGCCCGATCGCCGGGGACGCGACGCGGGTGCTGCTGATGCTGCAACGGCGCCGGGCGGACCCGGTGCCGCGTGCGGTGCTGGATCTGCACGAGGTGTTCGTGGCGCGGGCCCGGGCGCTGGGCGGCACCCTGTCGGCCCGCGCCTGAGCCCGGTCAGCTCCCCGCCCGCTCGTCCTCCCGGCCCGGCACCACCACGAGGAACGCGTCCGACTTCAGGTCCATCACGACCGTCGCCGGCTCGCCCTCCGCGCGCCGCCGTGCCGCGTACTCCTCCGCCGGCCACGATCCGCGCGGAGCGCCTGCCGGGAATCGCTCCAACACCTTCGCGCCCATAGCGGCGATCACCTCCGGCATCGATCTTCGGTTCGTCTTTTGGTTCGTCTTCGGTTCGGTACGACGGCGGTCCGCACCGCCGTCGTACTCTCCGGTTGCCCGGGAACCGCGCGGACACTCCGCCCGATGTCAGCCGGCCTCAACTCCCTCTCGCGGCTCGTCCGTCGGGAACGCCTTCGCCCCGGGCCACCAGGCAACGGGCCCGAGGTCGCGGGCCAGGGCGGGCACCAGCAGCGAGCGGACCACCAGCGTGTCGAGGAGTACGCCGAAGGCGACGATGAAGGCGATCTGCACCAGGAAGGCCAGCGGGATCACCCCGAGGGCGGCGAACGTCGCGGCGAGCACCACACCCGCCGAGGTGATGACACCGCCGGTGCCGACCAGTCCGCGCAGCACACCCTGGCGCGTCCCGTGCCGCAGGGCCTCCTCCCGTACCCGTGACATGAGGAAGATGTTGTAGTCCACGCCGAGGGCCACGAGGAACACGAAGCCGTACAGCGGTACGGAGGGGTCCGTGCCGCCGAAGCCGAGGACGTGTTCGAAGACCAGGGCCGAAACACCCAGCGTGGCCAGGAAGTTGAGCGCGACGGTCGCCACCAGCAGGACCGGCAGCAGCAGGGAGCGCAGCAGCACGGTGAGGATGACGAGGATGATCGCGAGGACCACGGGGACGATCAGGGTGCGGTCGTGTTCGGCGGTGCGCAGGGTGTCGTACTGCTGGGCCGTGTAGCCGCCGACCAGGGCGTCGGCGCCGGGCACGGCGTGCAGGGCGGTGCGCAGCCGGGCCACGGTGTCCTTGGCGGCGTCGCTGTCGGCGGCGGAGGCCAGGGTGACGTCGACGCGGACCCGTCCGTCGACGACCAGCGGGGTGCCGCCCGGCTGCCCGCTCTCGGTGACGCCGGCCGCGGCGGCGACGCCCTTCGTGGCGAGGGCGGTGTCGATGACGCGGTCCAGACGGTCGGCGTCGGCGATGACGACGGTGGGGTTGCCGGAGCCGCCCGGGAAGTGGCGTACGAGGGTCTGCTGGGCGGTCACCGAGGGGGCGTCGTCGACGAAGGTCTCGTCGAGGGGGACGCCCCGGGAGGCGAGGGTGGGTGCGAACGCGGCGCAGACCAGCAGCGCGACGAGGGAGCCCGCCCAGACCTTGCGGGGTGCCCGGTCCACCAGGGCGGCGACGCGCCGCCAGACGCCGTGGCCGGCGTCGGGGCGGGGGGCGGCGGGCCAGTAGGCGGCGCGGCCCAGCAGGACGAGCACGGCGGGCAGGAAGGTGAGCGTGCTGAGCACGGCGCAGCCGACGCCGATCGCACCGACCGGTCCGAGGGCCCGGTTGTTGGTCAGGTCGCTGATCAGCAGCGCGAGCAGCCCCAGGGCGACCGTCGCGCCGCTGGCCACGATCGCGCCCCACGACTGCCGCAGCGCGGCCCGTACGGCCGTGAACCGGTCCGGGTGGACGGCGAGTTCCTCCCGGAAGCGGGCGGTCAGCAGCAGGGCGTAGTCGGTGGCGGCGCCGATGACCAGGATCGACAGGATGCCCTGGACCTGTCCGTCGACGCGGACCACTCCGTGGTCGGCGAGCGCGTAGACGATCGCGCAGGCCAGGCCGAGGGCGAGGACGGCGCCGACGATGATGACGAACGGCAGGAGCAGGCTGCGGTAGACGAGCAGCAGGATCACCAGGACGGTGACCAGCGCCACGGCGAGGAGCAGTCCGTCGATGCCGGCGAAGGCGTCGGACAGGTCGGCCTGGGTGGCGGCGGGGCCGGCCAGCCGGACCGTGCTGCCGGGTACCCGCTCGGCGGCCGCGCGGATCCGGTCGAGGGTCTCGGGCAGCCGCTCCCCGAGGTCGGGGCGGAGCTGGACGACGCCTTCGAGGGCCTGGCCGTCCTTCGAGAGCAGCGCGGGCGACACGTCCCCGACCACACCCGCGGTGCCGGTGAGGGAGGCGAGCGCGCGTCCGGCCGTGGACCGCCGGTCGGCGACCTGACCTTCGTCCTCGTCGGTCCAGAGGACGATCACGGGCAGGGTCTCGTCCTGGCGGAAGGCGCGCTGGGCGGCGACGACCTCGGTGGACTCGGCGCTGCGGGGCAGGAAGGCCGCCTGGTCGTTGGTCGCGACCTCGCCGAGCCGGCCGGCGAAGGGGCCGAGGATCCCGCCGATGCCGAGCCAGACGGCGAGCAGCAGGAGCGGCACGAGGAAGCGGCCTCGGCGCGGGGTGAGGGACATGGTTCTCCAAGCGGTGAGCAGATGTCTCAGGTATCTCAATGACGGGTATCTCAATGGCAAAGAATCTCAATCATTGAACCTTCTGCTCACACCGGGTCCCCGGATGCGGCGGATCCCCCTGTTTTCCGCGGCGGCGAACCCGTGTTTTCCGCGGCGGCGGAACCCGCTCTAGCTGCCGTGCGGCGGCCGGAGCAGGGACAGCTCCTCGTTCATGGCCATGAGGAAGCGGGTGACGACCGTCAGCTCGTCCTCGGTGAAACGCTCCCGAGCCCCCTCGGCGGCCCGGGCCAGCGGCCGGAAATAGGTGCGGGCCGCCACCCTGGCGTCGGCGGCGTAGTACAGATGCACCACCCGCCGGTCGCTGCTCTCCCGGACCCGCCGGATGTGGCCCGCCCGCTCCAGCCGGTCGACACACGCCGTGACGGCCCCCGAGGTCAGCCCGAGGTGCTCCCGCAGCCGCCCAGGGGTCATCGGCTCGTCGGCGTCCAGGATCGCCGCCAGCGCCTGGACGTCGGTCGCGTGCAGCCCCTGATCGCCCGCGAACCCGTGGACCAGGCGGTTGATCTCACCGTTCATCCGGCGCAGCTGGACCGCCAGCGACTGGAGATCCGTCCCCGCGGGAGGACGGGGCCGTCCCGGTGCTGTCGCCTGCGGATTCGGTTCGTCTGCGGTGCCCACGCGAGAAGCCTATAGAAGCGGGCGCACCAGGAGACGACTGCATCCGGCACCGCCCCGCCCGTGGAAGTGATCACAGGGGACACGACATGAAAGGTCTGCAGCGGATGAACGACATGGACACCGGGCCGGCGCCGCGCTGTCTGGTGACCGGTGCGACGGGTTACCTCGGCGGCCGGCTCGTGCCCGAGCTGCTGGCCGCCGGGTACCGGGTGCGCTGTCTGGCGCGGTCCCCCGGCAAACTCCGCGACCAGCCGTGGTCGGCGGAGGTGGAGGTCGTACGAGGTGACGTCCTGGACGCCGGCGCGGTCGCCGAGGCCCTGCGCGGCACCGAGGTCGCCTACTACCTGGTGCACGCGCTGGGCACCGGCGACGCCTTCGAGGAGACGGACCGGCGGGCCGCCCGGATCTTCGGCGAGGGGGCCCGTGCCGCGGGCGTGCGCCGCATCGTCTATCTGGGCGGGCTCACCCCCGCGGACGTGCCCGAACGGGAGCTGTCACCGCATCTGCGGTCCCGCGCCGAGGTGGGCCGCATCCTGCTGGACTCCGGCGTCCCCACCACCGTCCTGCGGGCGGCGGTCGTCATCGGCTCGGGCTCGGCCTCCTTCGAGATGCTGCGCTACCTCACCGAACGCCTCCCGGTGATGGTGACCCCGAGCTGGGTGCGCACCCGCATCCAGCCGGTGGCGGTACGCGACGTGCTGCGCGCCCTGGTGGGCAGCGCCCGGATGCCGGCCGAGGTCAGCCGCGCCTTCGACATCGGCGGGCCGGACGTGCTGACGTACCGGGAGATGATGCTCAGGTACGCGGCCGTCGCCGAACTGCCGCACCGGCTCATCCTGACCGTGCCCATGCTCAGCCCCGGTCTGTCCAGCCACTGGGTCGGACTGGTGACGCCCGTACCGGCGTCCCTCGCCCGTCCGCTGACCGAGTCCCTGCGGCACGAGGTCGTCTGCCACGAGCACGACATCGCACGGTACGTGCCCGATCCGCCCGGCCACCCGATCGGCTTCGACGAAGCCGTCCGCCTGGCGCTGCGCCGGGTCCGCGACGCGCAGGTGGCGACCCGCTGGTCCTCGGCGTCCGTCCCGGGCGCCCCCAGCGATCCGCTGCCCACCGACCCGGACTGGGCCGGCGGCAGCCTCTACACCGATGCCCGGGAGATCGACGTCGACGCCCCGCGCGCCGCGCTGTGGCGCGTCATCGAGGGGATCGGCGGCGAGAACGGCTGGTACTCCTTCCCGTTGGCCTGGGCGCTGCGCGGTTGGCTGGACCGGCTGGTCGGCGGGGTCGGCCTGCGCCGCGGGCGCCGGGACGCGGCCCGGCTGCGGGTCGGGGACTCGCTGGACTTCTGGCGGGTGGAGGAGATCGAGCCGGGACGGCTGCTGCGGCTGCGCGCCGAGATGCGGCTGCCGGGGCTGGCCTGGCTGGAGATGAGCGTGCGGACCGACGCCGCCGGCCGCACCCGGTACCACCAGCGCGCCCTGTTCCACCCCCGCGGCCTGCTCGGGCACGTGTACTGGTGGAGCGTCTCCCCCTTCCACGCCCTCGTGTTCGGCGGCATGGCCCGCAACATCGCACGGGCGGCGGCCCGGGCACCGGCCGAGCCGCCGAACCGGCCCGTGCCTGTCCGCTGACCGCGATGTCCCGCCCGCACGGGTCGGCTTCGGCGTCTCCGCCCGCACGGGTCGACTTCGGCGCTCCGTCCTCACCCACGGACCTCGGCGCCTGCGTCCTCACCCGCTGATCGCGACGCCCCCTCCCTCATCCACTCCCCTCGACGCCCCCCGCCCTCCCTCACCCACTCCCCTCGACGCCCCCCGCCCTCCCTCACCCACTCCCCTCGACGCCCACCCCGACCCGACCGGCCCGCCCTCGCCCCTCCCGGAGCTCACGTCATGCCCGACGTCTCGATCGTCCTGTTCACCTCCGACCTCCGCCTGCACGACCACCCGCCGCTGCGGGCCGCGAACGAGGCCCGTCAGGTGGTGCCCCTGTTCGTGCACGACCGCGGTGTGACGGACGCCGGGTTCGCCGCCCCGAACCGGCTGGCGTTCCTCGCCGACTGTCTGCGGGACCTCGACGCGGGCCTGCGCGAACGGGGCGGCCGCCTGGTCGTCCGCGGCGGCGACGTCGTCGAGGAGGTCTGCAAGGTCGCCACCGAGACGGACGCCGACGAGGTGCACATGGCGGCCGACTTCAGCGCCTACGCCCACCGGCGCGAGCAGCGGCTCCGGCGCGCCCTGGAGGCGGAGGGCCGGCGCCTGCACGTCCACGACACCGTGACCTCGGCCGTCGCACCCGGCGCGGTGACGCCGGGCTCCTCCGACCACTTCGCCGTCTTCACCCCGTACTTCCGGCACTGGAGCGGCGTACGGCTGCGGGAGCCGATGGCCGCGCCGCGCGCGATCCTGGTCCCGGACGGGGTCGGCTCGGAGCAACTGCCCGCGCGCGACGGGCTGTCGGGGGTTTCGCTGGGGCTGGCCGCCGGTGGGGAGGCCGCGGGCCGGAGCCGGATGACGTCCTGGCTGCGAGGTGTCGGCGCGTACGAGGTCCGCCACGACGATCTGGCCGGCGACGCCACCTCCCGCCTCTCTCCGCATCTGCACTTCGGAACCCTCTCCCCGGTCGAACTGGTCCACCGGGCGCGCAGGACCGGCGGGCCGGGCGCCGCGGCCTTCGTACGACAGCTCGCCTGGCGGGACTTCCACCGTCAGGTCCTCGCCGCGCGCCCGGCCGCCGCGAGCACCGACTACCGCACGAAACACGACCGTTGGCGGTCCGGGCGGGCCGCCCGCGAGGACGTCGAGGCCTGGAAGGAGGGCCGCACCGGCTACCCGGTGGTCGACGCGGCGATGCGTCAACTGCGCCACGAGGGCTGGATGCACAACCGCGGCCGCCTCCTGACCGCGAGTTTCCTCACCAAGACGCTGTACGTCGACTGGCGTGAGGGCGCCCGGCACTTCCTGGAGCTGCTGGTCGACGGCGACATCGCCAACAACCAGCTCAACTGGCAGTGGATGGCGGGCACCGGCACGGACTCCCGCCCCAACCGGGTGCTCAACCCGGTCACCCAGGCCAAGCGGTACGACCCGGACGGCGCCTATGTACGGCGCTGGGTGCCTGAACTGGCGGACCTGGACGCCCCGTCGGTCCACGAGCCGTGGAAGCTGCGCGGCCTGGACCGGGCGGCGATCGACGCCTACCCGGACCCGGTCGTCGACCTCTCCGACGGCCTCGCCCGCTTCAAGCGGGCACGCGGACTCGACTGACGGGCGAGGCTCCGCAGGACACGCCCCTCAAGATCCGCTTCCGGCGGCGGCCAGCAGCTCGACCGCGTCCTTCAGGGCCGTCGGCCGCGGCATCTCGCGGGCCGCCGAGCCCGACCAGCCGGGGCCGCCGAGCATCACCACGGGCTGCCGACGGGCACCCTTCACACCCCAGCGGGTGGCGGCGACATGGCGGGCGAGCGGCAGGTTCGCGGTGGAGCGCGCCTGCGCCCACAGGAACACGGCCGTGGGCCCGAGACGCTGCACCGCGGCGGTAAGCGCCTCCCCCGGCACCGCCGCGCCGAACATCCGCGTGGGCAGGCCCAGTTCACCCAGCGCGGCGTTGAGGGCTTCGAGCGGCAGGGTGTGCTGTTCCCCGGGAACGCAGGCCAGGACGACGGGTCCGGCCACGGGCGCCTCCGCCCGCTGCGCGGCCGCGGGGGTGCTACGGCGCAGCGCGGTGGAGACATGCCAGGACAGCAGGTGCTCGACCTCGACGTAACGGTCGCCGGAGGACGCCCACTTGCGCCCCACCGCGTGCAGGGTGGGCATCATCACCTCGTGCCAGGCGGCGACGACGCCGTACTGTTCCACGGCGGCGCCGAGCAGACGGTCGACCGCGGGGGCGTCGAGCCGGACGGCGGCGCGGGCCAGCCCCCGGCACTCCTGGCGCACGTCCCCGAGCGGCAGCGTGCCGGCCGCCCGCGAGCGCGGCGACTCGGGGGCGGGGACCTGCGACGCCGGCCGCGGTGTGCCCGTATCGGAACGGGCGGCGCGGGCGGCTTCGGCGGGCGGTACCCCGGACGAGGTCAGCCGGCACATCGTCTCCAGGAGCCGGATGTCCTGAGCGCTCCAGCGCCGATGCCGTCCCTCGCCCCGCACGGCGGGCCCGATGCCGTAGCGGCGGTCCCACGAACGCAGCGTGGTGGGCGACACGCCGAGCCGCCGAGCGACCGCGCCGGTGGTGAGCGGCGCGTCGACGGTCCGGGAGGTCTGCTCGGACTGTTCCGCGGGGGCTCGGCGCGCGGACGACTCACTCATGACGCGACTATACGACGCAGAATCGACGCAAGTTGATGACCTTGGTCGCCGGCTTCCACGATGGATCCACCGCGGCCCTCGGGGAGAGTCGGTGCTTCCCGGGGGCCGTCACCTCCTGGCACACCTCTACACATAAAGGAAAAATAAGAGCAGAATGTACGCAGGCGGCGCTCACCGCACACCGCACCAGACGCGGTCAGCCTGCGAGTCAGAAGGAGACGAGTCATGGCCAACGTCTCGCCCACCAGAGGTGACATGACCAGCCACCCTGATGTTCCGGAAATGCGGGCGCGGTACGCCCGTATGCTCGGCGGTCGCGATGTGGCGCTCGTGGACGGACCGGTGTTCCTGCTCGGTCTGTACTGCGCCGTGTCCCCCTGGATCCTCCACTACACGACGAGCCAGCCCGCCCTCGTGACGCACAACCTCATCGTCGGCATCGCGATCGGTCTGCTCGCCCTGGGCTTCACCCAGACCCCCGAGCGCATGTACGGCCTGAGCTGGGCGTTCTGCGCGGTCGGCGTCTGGATGATCATCGCCCCGTGGGTGGTCGGCGACAGCCCGGACACCGGCGTCGCACTCAACAACATCATCATCGGCGGCCTCGCCGTGATCCTGGGGCTGTTGTGCACCAGCGCGGCGGCGAAGAGCACCCCGAGGACGTGACAGAACGGACGCAAGGACGAAAGGCCGGAGGGACGACATGACGGCCGGCCCGCGTCGAGCGGGCCGACCGCTTCCTGCGCCGCTCGGTCACCTTCGTGCGCCGCTCAGTCGCCCGGCACCAGCCACGGCTCCTGGGGCAGCGGACTGCCGGTCTCCAGCAGCGACTTGAGGTTGGACAGCACCGCCGGCCAGCCCTGGGACACATCGCTGAGCGCGCCCTCGTCGGGCAGGTCCTCGTGGGTCACGGTGAGGCGGACGATGTCGCCGTGCGGCTGGATGTCGAAGGTGACCCGGGAGTACTGGTCGTCCCGTCCCTCGTCCTCGGGTGCGGCCCAGCTGGTGACGAGGCGGTGGGGGCGGTCGCTCTCCACGACGGTGCCGATGACGTCGGCGACGCCTGAACCGTCCGCGCGGACGTGCTCCCAGCGCGAGCCCCGCTTCCAGTCGGAGACGTTGCGGTGGCCCCAGTAGGCCGCGGTGAGGTCCGCGTCGGTGAGCGCGTCCCAGACCTTCTCCGGGGTGCTCTGGATGTAGGTGACGTACACGAACGTGGGCTTGTCGGTCATGGCTTCCTCGGCTCGTCGTTTCACGGCGCCGAGCGCGCTCAGACGCGGGCGCTCGAACTTGTCGATCCACCGCTCCTGGAGCTCGTGGAGCGGCACCGGGTTGAGGTAGTGCAGCTTCTCCCGACCCCGCCGCACCGTGCTGACCAGGTTGGCGGCCTCCAGGACGGACAGGTGCTGGGTCACCGACTGGCGTGTCATGGCGATGCGCTCGCACAGCTCGCCGAGCGTCTGGCCGTTCTGCTCGTGCAGCCGGTCGAGAAGCCGCCTGCGCGTGTCGTCGGCCAGCGCCTTGAAGACCTGGTCCATCCCGGGATCGCTCTCTGACCGCACACCCAAAGTTAGGCAGGCAATTGCCTGCATGTCAATGTGGACCGATGTGAACGAGACCCCGGCCCCGGACCCGACCCACCCACGCCGAGCGCGTCACCAGGTCCCCCGAGCAGCTCCGCAGCGCGCCGCCCTCAGCGCACCAGTGCGTCCAGTTCCCGCCGGTGCAGGGTGCCCCACTCGTGCGCGGCCCGTACCTCCTCCACCGCCCCGCCCTCCCGCAGGGCGACCATGGCCGGCTCCCCGCGTTCCGCTGCGGCCTCGATGCCCTTCCAGCAGCGGTCCTGCCACCACAGGACCGCGTCCAGAAGCCCGGCCCTGTCGGTCAGGCCGTAGGCGTCGTGGACGAGTCGTATCCGGCGGGCGGTCTCGGCCAGGTCCGTCACGTTCGGTCCGAGGTCCAGGTACTGCCAGCAGACGTGTGCCACGTCGTGCACGCGTTCGCCGGGCGCCGCGAGGTCCCAGTCGACGAAGGCGAGCGGTCGCCATCGGGTGCCCTCGACGGCGTAGACGGTGTTCTTGGGCGCGAGGTCGTTGTGGCAGACGACGTCCCGGTCGCCGGCCAACGGCGTGCCGTGGGTGAGGTCGTGGAACTCCCGGACCAGCCGGGCGACCCGGACGAGAGCCTCGTCGTCACGAGCGGCGATCCGCTGCTCCGGGGTCACGGCCGCCCGCCCTGCCACATAACCGAGCGTCTCCCGGCCCTGCTCGTCCAGGCCGAGGAACCGCGGCGCACCCCGCCAGCCCCGCTTCTCGAAGAGTGTCAGCAGCTCGCGCGCGTACGCCGAGCGGGCCGACGGGGTGCGGCGCACGGTCGACCCGATCCGCACCGCCCCGCTGACGGCTCCGCCTTCCAGGTACGTCTCCTCCACGAAAAGAAGTATCGGGCCCTCGGCGCCGCCTGGCACGCTCCCCTCATGGATCACTCCGAGGTGCTGCTCATCGGCGGACGGGCCGGGGTCGGGAAGACCACGGTGGGCTGGGAGGTGTCGGCGCGGTTGCGGGGCGCGGAGGTCGCGCACGCCGTGATCGACGGGGACTTCATGGGGGCGGTGCACCCCGCGCCCGCCGGTGATCCGCACCGGAGCCTCGTCGCCGAGCGCAACCTCGCCGCGGTATGGGCGAATTACGCCGGGCTCGGGTATCGGCGGCTCGTCTACACCAACACCGTGTCCGTCCTCGACGAGGCCACCGGCATGTGGCGGCGGGTCATGGGGGACGACGTACGGATCGTACGGGTGCTGCTCACCGCCACCGACGAGACCGCCGGACAGCGCCTGGCCAGGCGGGAGTTGGGGTCCGAGTTGGAGCAAGAGCTGCTCGGCAGCGCGCGCAAGGCACGGCTGCTGGACGCGCGTGCGCCCGCCGACACCCTGCGGGTGGTGACCGACGGGCGCACGGTGATCGACATCGCGGCCGAGGTGGTGGCCTCGACCGGATGGGCCGCGGCGAGGATCAGCTGACGTTGAGCGCGGTGTCGTCGATGACGAACGACGTCTGGAGCGTGGAGCCCTCCGCGCCGGTGAACTTGAGGGTCACGGTCTGCCCCGCGTAGCTCGCCAGGCTGAAGCTGCGCTGGGTGTAGCCGCTGGCGGCATTGAGGTTGGAGTAGGTGGCCAGGGTGCCGAGGACCGTGCCCGAGCTGTTGAGCACCTGCACCTTGAGGGTGTCGTAGGCGGTGCTGGTGGTGGTCTCGGCGGTGTCGACGTGCAGATAGAAGCTGAGCGTTGCGGTGGTGCAGGCCGACGGGATGGTCACCGACTGCGCGAGGGTGTCGGTGTGGGCGGAGCCGTAGCCGTCCAGCCAGGCGTAGTACGAGCCCGAACGGGCGGACTGACTGCTGGAGTTGGTGATCACACCACTGCTGGCGCTCCAGGTGGTGCTGCCCGACTCGAAGCCGTTGTTGCCCAGGAGCTGGGCCGCGGTGCAGGTGGAACCGCCGCCACCACCGCCACCGCTGCTGCTGCCGCCGGCGAGCCATTCGGTGGCGTTGAGGGCGAGGGCGGCGTTGGTGGCGCCGGAGTCGTTCCAGCCGTCGTAGAGCGTGTTGCCCGACTGGCCCGTGTCGTCGTCGATGGGTGAGCTGTCGCCCCAGAAGGCGACCTTGCCGCTGCCGAAGGTGCTGGTGGCGAAGAACGCGCCGGTGTTGCCGGAGTAACCGGTGCGGTAGAGCAGGCCCTTGACCGAGGAGTTGTCGGCGGGCTTGAGCGTGGCCGTCGTACCGCTCGCGATCAGGCTCTTGGTGACCGTGCCGAAGGAGCCGTGCAGGACCGCGTTGCTGCTGTCGCTGATCGCGCTCGGGTAGTCGGAGCTGATGCTGAGGGAGTCGATGGAGAAGCCGAACGGGTCGGTGGAGTCGACGCTGTTGTTGGTCATCAGGTCGTTGAGGATCTCGACCGCGTCCTCGCCGTCGTTGTTGCGGTCGGCACCGGTGTGGTCGGAGATCATGAACAGACCGCCGCCGTTCTTCACGAAGTTCATGATCGCCGTCTTCTCGGCGGTCGTGAACAGCGTGTTGGGCTCCGGGAGGACGAGCGTGTCGAAGTTGGCCAGGTCCTGGGCGCCGGAGCCGCCGTAGGTGAGGCTGGAGCCGGACGGCAGTGTCTTCAGGCTGTAGTCGCCGGTCTTCTGCAGCGCGACGCCCCAGGAGGAGATCGCGCCGGTCCAGTCGGTCTCGGCGGACGGTGAGGCGTCCTGGCCCAGCGGGTCGGGCTGGCTGGTGGAGATGATCCAGTCGGCGTTGCCGGCCGTCTCGGCGTGGGCGTTGTCGAACAGGACGCGGTGGGGGGTGGCCGCGGCAGCCGGGGTCACCGTGACCGCCTGGACGGCGGCGCCGGTGGCCAGCAGGCCGAACACGGTGACGGCGGTGGTGAGTCTGTGGCGGGATCCGGGCAGCTGGGGCATCCGGCTTACCTCCGTGTGGGGTTGGGGCAGAAGCGGGTGCGGGGCCGGGCTACACGCGTAGACACAGGGCAGTTCTGCGCGCGTAGAACAGCGGTCGCACGACTGCCTGCGACCGTTGATTTGAAAGGTACATGGCACCCGTGGCACCGAACAGACGTCACTTCGAACACTGGGCCAACGCTTGACTCTGCGTTGGCCGTTGGTTGAAACGGCACGGACTGTCCTCGGCTCCCGGGGGCATTCGAACGAGTGCGGGGGCCTTGAGAGGAGGGGCTGAGATGGAGATCTCAGGAGTCATCAGCGCCATAGTGATCGGCATCGTCATCGGCATACTGGGCCGGCTCGTGATCCCGGGCCGGCAGCGCATCGGCATCCTGCTGACCATCCTCGTCGGCATCGTGGCCGCACTGCTCGGCTCGGCGATCGCGGCGGGGCTGGACGTGGCGGACACCAACGGCGTGGACTGGATCGAGTGGCTCATCCAGATCGGCCTCGCCGCGGTCGGCGTCGCCGCCCTGGACCGGACGAGGGCCCGCCACTGACCGGAGGCGAACGGTCGATAACTCGTTGCGGACACGGTCGGGCGGCAGCTAGCTTCGGCTGGCTCGCCGCCCGAACCGGACGGGGACGGACGTCCGTCCTCCCGCGTAGGGCTCAGGCCGGCTCGCCGCCCGAACCCGACCGTGACGGAGCTCCGTTGACTCTGCGTATCGTCCCACTGGCCGACCCCGCGCCCGGTCCGTCGAGCCGCCGTCTGGCCTGGCTCGCCTCCGCCGCCGACGGGGCACCGGTCGGATCCGCCTTCCTGCGGCTGTTCACCAAGGAGGGCCAGGAGCACCTCGCGGAGCTGGAGATCGCCGTGCACGCCACCGAGCGACGGCAGGGTGTCGGCACCCGGCTGCTGGACGCAGCGGTCGCCGTGGCCCGCGACGAGGGCCGACGGTCAGTGATCGCCCAGGCCGAACAGGGCTCGGCCGCCGACGAGTTCCTCACCGCGCGGGGCTTTCGCCGGGTGCTGGCTCTCACGTACGCCAGACTCACGCTCAAGGACGTCGACCTCGCCGCCATCACCGAACCGCCGCGTCCGGGTTATGAGTTGATCGAGTGGGACGGCACCGTCCCCGCCGAACTGGCCCAGTCCTACGCCGACTCGCGCCGGGCCATGGACGACATGCCCATGGAGGGCACCGACTACGGCACGGTCGTCTGGGACGTGGAGCGCGTGGTCGCCGCCGCCGAGGCCGTCGCCCGGCGTGGGGATCTGCTGCACACGGTCGCCGCGGTGGACGTCACGGACGGAACGATCGTCGGCTTCTCCGAGCTGGTCGTGCCGGGCGACGGGCTCGGGGACGGCCAGCACTACGGAACGGCCGTCCTGCCGGAGCACCGGGGCCGCGGACTGGCCCGCTGGATGAAGGCGGCGTCCGTCCGCCGGGCCCGGGAGCGGCACCCGGATCTCGCCGGGCTGCTCACCGACACCGCGGACAGCAACGCACCCATGCTCGCCGTCAACGCGTCCCTCGGATACGTGCCCACGCACCAGGCGGTGGAGTACCAGCTGGACCTCTGAGTCAGCGTCGGCCCGCCCGCATCGCGGCGAGGCCCTCGCGGGCCGACGGGTACACCGGCGTCCAGCCCAGCTCCCGTTCCGCCTTTGCGATGGACACCCGCAGCGTCGACGCCATGATGGCGTGCGCGTACGACATCGGCCGCATCATCCACAGCGGCGCCGCCATCGGCTTCGGCACCCCGAACTCCTCGGCCACGGCGAGGAGATGGGCCCGGAACCCGAGGGGCGTGCGGTCGGCGACGTTGTAGGCCTGACCGGGGCGGCCGTGCTCGACGGCGGCGACCATCGCCCGGCCCGCGTCGCCCAGCTCGATCCAGGGCACGACATGGCCGTGGTCCGCGGGGGCGGGCAGTTGCCGCTTGCGCAGCATGGGCAGCAGGTTCTCGGTGCCGCCGGGGCCGTAGAAGGCGCCGTAGCGCAGGGCCACGCCGTCGAGGCCGGGGGCGTCGAAGGTCAGCTGCTCCTTGGTGCGCATGCCGGCGAGGTGCCGTTCGAACTCCGGGTTCGTGCCGCGCGGGCCGAAGGTGTCGTCCTCGGTGAGTTCGCGGTCGCCGTGGTCGCCGTAGCCGTAACCGAAGACCATCGACTCCGCGACGAAGCGGCGGGCGCCGGTGGCCCGCGCGGCCTCGATCAGATGGGCGGTGCCCTCGATGCGCAGGGCGTTGGTGGCGTACATGTCGCGGTGGCGCAGGGGCGCCTTGCTCAGGGCCGTCACCGCGTGGATGACCGTGTCGAAGTGGTGGCCGTCGACGGCGCGGAGCACGGCGTCGCGGTCCATGAGGTCGGCCCGCACCCCGTTGTCCCGGCCTCGGCCGAGCCCGGTGACCTTGTGGCCCGCCTCGGTGAGCGCGTGGGTGATGTGCCGGCCGAGGACACCGCTGGCGCCCGCGAGGAGGATGCTCTGGCTCCGGCCGCTGTGGTCGCTCTGGTTCGTCGTCATGTCTCTGCGACGGATCGGGGCGGCGCGGATGTGACATCCCCGCTCATGTGTGCTGGGTCACGGCGTGTAGAGGTAGGGCGTGGTGGTCGTCAGGGGCTCGAAGCCGAGGCGCTCCAGGATGGGGCGGCTGGTGCTCATGGCGTCGACCTGGAGGTAGCGGTAGCCGCGCTCCACGGCCTCGCGGGCCCGTACGGCGACCAGGGCGCGGTAGATGCCGCGCCCGCGCCAGGCCTCGACGGTGCCGCCGCCCCACAGACCGGCGAACCGGGTGCCGGGCACCAGCTCCATCCGGGCGGCGCTGACGGGCGTGTCCCCGGCCAGGGCGACGACGGCGACCACGGTGTCCGGGTCGGCGGTGAGCTGGGCGAGCAGCTGGTGGCGCAGCCGGGTGCTGTCGGTGCCGAAGGCGGCCTCGTGCACGTCGGCCACGAGGTCGACGCCCGCCTGGTCGGTGACCGGCAGGATCCGGATGCCCTCGGGCGGCTCGGCGTCCAGGGTGAGGTCGTTGACCTCGCCGATCATCAGGGTCTCCTCGGGCTGCGGGGTGAACCCGGCTGTGCGGAGCCGCTGTCCGAGGTCCACGGGCAGATCGTGCCCGTAGAGCTTCCATTCGAACTCGTGGCCGAGCCCGGTGAAGTAGGCGATCTGTTCGGCGATGGCCGCGTCGGCGCCGCCGTCGTCGAGATCGGACCAGACCACGCCGTTCCAGCCCTGCGCGGTGGAGACCTGACGGACCACCTTCCCCGTCCGCTCGATCCGGGACTCCGGGCTGTCCGGCTGTGCGCCCTCGCGCATGTCCCGGTCGTACAGGGCGAGCACCGCGGCATGATCCATGGGTTCACTCCAGCACCAGGAGGCACCCGGGGCAACACCTTTACGGGCCATGATGGTGCGGGTGCGTCACCGGGACGCCCGGTCGAGGAGGGCCGTACGCCATGGTCGTGAAGGACGGGGAGCTGGCGTTTCTGCGCCGCTGTGTGGAGCTGGCCGCCGAGGCGCTGGAGGCCGGCGACGAGCCGTTCGGGTCGGTGCTGGTGGGCGGGGACGGGACGGTGCTCGCGGAGGATCACAACCGGGTGGCCTCCGGGGACCGCACCCGGCATCCCGAGTTCGAACTGGCGCGCTGGTCCACGGCCCATATGACGCCCGAGGAGCGGGCGGCGGCCACCGTGTACACCTCCGGCGAGCACTGCCCGATGTGCGCGGCCGCGCATGCCTGGGTGGGCCTCGGCCGCATCGTGTACGTGGTCTCCACCGAGCAACTGGTCGGCTGGCTGACGGAGTTGGGCGTGCCCTCGGCACCGGTGCGGCCCCTGCCGGTGCGGGAGGTGGCGCCGGACGTGGTGGTGGACGGGCCGGTGCCCGAGCTCGCGGAGGAGGTGCACGCGCTGCACCGCCGCTTCCACGGGCGGTGACGCCCCGGGCCTCGGGATGCAGCCGTACGGGTGAGCTGCCTACGATCGGTAAGGACCCCGGACCAGGTAGGACGGCCCGGTCTCCTCCAGAGGGGGAGGCGCTTGCCTTTGCTGCCGGCACACCGGCTGATGACGGCCTACATCCTCGCGGTCGCCGTCGCCACCACCGTCTATCTGACGGTTCCCAGCGCGCGCACGCCGCTGTGGGCCGTCATCGGGCTCGGCGGTGTCGCGGCCGTACTCACCGGTAGCCGATTGCACCGTCCCGAGCACCGCTGGCCCTGGTGGGTCCTCGCCGCCGGCCTGCTGACCTTCATCGCGGGCGACACGTACTACAACGTGCTGGAGGACTACTTCGACGCCTCCAACCCGTTCCCCTCCCCCGCGGACGCCTGTTATCTCGCCACCTATCCGCTCTTCGCGATCGGCCTGTCCGGGCTGGTCCGCTACCGGTGGGCGGGGCACGACCTGCCGAGTCTGCTGGACGCCCTGATCCTGACCAGCGGTCTCGCGCTGCCGGTGTGGGTGTACCTGGTGCAGCCGCTCACCGAGGTGGACGGGCTGACCTGGCAGCAACGGGCGATCAGCGTCGCCTACCCCCTCGGTGACGTCCTCGTCCTCGCCCTGCTGGCCCGGCTGCTGACACCGAGCCCGGTCCACGGCCCCAACCGGTCGGTCCAGCTGCTGGTCGTCGGCACCGCCACGCTGCTCGGCTTCGACATCGCGTACGGCTTCCTCCAGCTCAACGCGATGTGGGAGACCGGCACCCTGCTGGACACCGGGTGGATCGTCTTCTACACGGCATGGGGCCTGGCCGCGCTGCATCCCTCGATGGTGGATCTGACCTCGGCGGTCCCGCAGAAGCAGTCGCTGCTGCCACCGCCGCGCCGTCTGGTCCTGCTGGCCGTGGTCACGCTCATCGCGCCGGGCATCCTCCTCTACGAGGGGCTGAGCGGCTCGCCCCACCACGCCTCCGTCATCGCCGCCTTCTCCAGCGTGCTGTTCCTGCTGGTCATCCTGCGTCTCGCGGGCATCGTCGTGGTCCACCGCAAGGCTGTGGCGCGGGAACTGGCGCTGCGCGGGGCGGGGGCCTCGCTGGTCTCGGCGGTCCGGCAGGAGGAGGTCGCCCGGTCCTGCGAGACGGCGGTCGACACCCTGCTCGGTCCCGCGGTCCGGCACCGCACCGTGCTGCTGCCGGCCGAGCGGGCCGCGGAGTTCGTCCCCGGCGGCAGCCGCATGGTGTCCCGCGGCGAGCTCGCCCCCGACGTCGCCGTCGGCTTCGCGGGCCTGCCCGCCGTCCTGGCCTGCCCGATGACGCCGCCCGACCGTCCGGCCGCACAGATCCCGGGGGTCCTGCTGGTCGCGGGGCCGCCCCAGCCACTGCACGAGACCCGCGCCTCGCTGGAGATCCTCGCCTCGCACGCGGGCCTGGCCGTCGAGCGGGTCGCGCTGCGCCAGGAGATCATCCGCCGGGAGAGCGAGGCCTACTTCCGCACCCTCGTGCGCAACACCTCCGACGTCATCCTGATCGTCGAGGACGACAACACCATCCGCTACGCCAGCCCGTCCGCCGCCTCCGTCTTCGGCGGCACGGAACTCGTCGGGGCCTCCCTGCCCGACCTGGTCGATCCCCGCGACCGCAACCGCGCGGCCCGCGAGCTCCAGGGCGTGCGTGAGAACGGCCCGCGGGCCGCCCATGACCACTGGTGGGTGCGGCACCGGGAGGGCCGGGTCGAGGTGGAGGTGCGGTGCAGCGACTTCCGGGACGAGCGCACCGTCGCCGGCCTTGTGGTCACCCTGCGGGACGTCACCGAGCAGCGGCGTCTGGAGCACGAACTGACCCAGCGGGCCTTCCACGACTCCCTCACCGGCCTGCCCAACCGGACCCTGCTCCTGGAGCGCATCGAGCGGGCGCTGCTGCGCGGCCGCCGCGAGTCCTCCCTGACCTGTCTGCTCTTCATCGACCTGGACGACTTCAAGCAGGTCAACGACACCCTCGGGCACTCCGCGGGCGACCATCTGCTGATGGCCGTCGGCAGCCGGCTGGCCAAGGCGCTGCGGCGCACCGACACGGCGGCCCGGCTCGGCGGCGACGAGTTCGCGGTGCTGATGGAGGACGCCCGCGAGCCGCTGGACGCGGAGCTGCTCGCCGCACAGGTGATCCAGACCCTGACCCGGCCGTTCGTGCTGGGCGAGGAGTCGGTGACGGTGTCCGCGAGCGTCGGGGTGGCCACGGCCCGGGACAGCACCGACGCGGAGGAGCTGCTGGGCCACGCGGACCTCGCGCTGTACGCGGCGAAGGCGGCGGGCAAGCGGCAGTGGCGGCGGTTCCAGCCGCTGCTGCACACACGCATGGTCGAGCGGCACGATCTGCAGAGCCGGCTCGCGCAGGCGGTCGAGGGCAAGGAGTTCGCGCTGCGCTACCAGCCCGTCGTGGACATCACCGCGGGCGAGGTGGTCGGCTTCGAGGCGCTGGTGCGCTGGCCCTCCCCGCGCCGCCGTCCGGTGTCGCCGGAGCAGTTCATCTCGCTGGCCGAGGAGACCGGGCACATCGCGGTGCTGGGCTCCTGGGTGCTGGAGAACGCGGTCCAGGACATCGCGGGGCTGCAGAAACTGCCGGCGCCCGGCGAGCCGCCGTACGTCAGCGTCAACGTCTCCGCCCGGCAGTTCCGCGACGCCGGCTTCGTCGACCAGGTCGGCGAGGCGCTCAGGACGCCGGGACTGGCGCCGGGATCACTGCAACTGGAGCTCACCGAGACGCTGTTGCTGCGCCACGACATCCAGATCCAGGGCGTGCTGCAGGCGCTCAAGGAGCTGGGCGTGCACATCGCCGTGGACGACTTCGGCACCGGTTTCTCCTCGCTGCGCTATCTGCGGGACTTCCCGATCGACGTACTGAAGATCGACAAGACGTTCATCGACGACATCACGCACGACCCCCAGCAGGTCGCCCTGGTCGAGGGCATCGTGCGCATCGCCGACACCCTCGGGATGCAGGTGATCGCGGAGGGGATCGAGGAGCCCGGGCAGCGGGACCTGCTGCTGGGCATGGGGTGCCGGTTCGGGCAGGGCTATCTGTTCGCCCGGCCGATGACGGTGCGGCAGAGCGAGCGGGTACTGCGGGAGCGGGACGGGGTGCGGCGCGCGACGGTCACCGACGGCGCGCCCGCCCCCCGCAGGGCGCCGGTGCGCGGCGAGCGGGCGGTGCGCTGGGCCGACCTGGAGCATCTGCGGCGCACCAGCCTCATGACCGACGCCGTCCTCGACGAGGTACGGGGCCGGCACATCCGCAGCCGCGGCCACTGGCTGATCGACTTCGCCTCCTGCAACTACCTGGGCTTCGACTGGGACCCGGAGATCTCGGCGCGGATCGAGCCCATGGTGCGCCGCTGGGGCACCCACCCGAGCTGGTCGCGGCTCATCGGCAGCCCGCGGCCGTATCCGGAGATCGAGGAGCGGCTGGCCGAACTCCTGGGCGCGCCCGACACGTTGCTGCTGCCGACGCTGACGATCATCCACTCCTCGGTGATCCCGGTCCTCGCCGAGGGCGGTCATGTCTTCGTCGAGGCGACCGCGCACCGGACCGTCTACGACGGGTGTGTCGTCGCCCGCGGTCAGGGCGCCACCCTGCGCCGCTTCCACGCCGAACGCCCCGAGGAACTGGACGGGTTGCTGGCCGCGGTGCCCGGCAGCGGGCCCCGCCTGGTGTGCCTGGACGGCGTCAACAGCATGAGCGGCAACGTGCCCGACCTGCCCGCGCTGGCGGCGGTGTGCCGGGCCCGGGGCGCGACGCTCTACCTCGACGACGCGCACGGGTTCGGGGTCATCGGGGAGCGCGCGCCCGACGAGTCCTGCCCGTACGGTGCGCGCGGCAACGGCGTGGTGCGGCACACCGGGGAGTCGTACGACGGGATCGTGCTCGCCGCCGGTTTCTCCAAGGCGTACTCGTCGCTGCTGGCGTTCCTCGCCCTGCCGACGGAGCTGAAGAGCCGGCTGAAGACGGCCGCCGCCCCCTACCTCTACTCGGGCCCGTCACCGACCGCGTCCCTCGCGACCGTCCTCGCCGGTCTGGACGTCAACGAGCGCCGCGGTGACGGCATCCGGGCCGAGTTGTACCGCAAGACGGTCCGGGTCCTCGACCATCTCGACGACCTGGAGGTGCGCACCCTCAACACGGACCGGCTGCCGATCCTGGAGATTCCGCTGGCGGACCCGTCCGACCTCGACGCGGTCGCCGCGTTCCTGTGGGAGGAGGGCATCTATGTCACGCTCGCGGCGTATCCCCTCGTACCGCGTGACCGGGTGGGCTTCCGAGTCCAGATCACGGCTCTCAACTCCGACGAGGACATCGAGCGGCTCACCGCGACCCTGTCGCGGCTGGCCGCGCGGTTCCGGCTGCGGTCCAAGGAGTGAGGAGTGAGGAGTTGATGGCGACGCACAACGACGACGTGGACTGGGACCGGTGGCCGGTCGCCGACTACCTCGCGGAGAACTACCGGGAGCTGCATCCCTCGGACGCGGCGGTCATCGCGCACCACTCGGCGTTCTACCGCCGGTTCGCACCGGGTGAGATCGCACGGTCGGTGGAGTTCGGGGCGGGCCCCAACCTCTACCCGCTGATCCTCGCGTCGGCGGCGAGCCGGCGGATCGAGGCCGTGGAGGCGGGGGCCGGCAACATCGCCTATCTGGAGCGGCAGATCCTGTGCGGGCCCGAGGCGAGCTGGCTGCCCTTCCACGCCCTGTGCCGGCGGCTGAACCCCGAACTGCCCTCGAGGCTGGCCAGGTCACTGGCGCGGGTGCACGTCGTCCATCAGGACGTCCGCGACCTCGAACGGGGCGGGTACGGGCTCGCGTCCATGCATTTCGTCGCGGAGGGCGCCACCGAGGACCGCGCGGAGTTCACGGAGTTCTGCCGGGCGTTCGTACGGTGTGTGGCGCCGGGCGGACATCTGGTGGCGGCGTTCATGGAGAACATGCCGACGTACCGGATCGGGCCGGCGTCGAGGTGGCCGGGGTGTCCCGTGGAGCCCGAGACGGTGCGGTCCGTGTTCGCCCCGCTCACCAGTGAGTTGACGGTCCATCACATCGACTCCGATCCGACGCTGCCGGACTACGGGGACTCGGGGATGGTCCTGCTGACAGCCACCGTGGCGCCGTCGTGAACACGGCGGAGGCCCCGCCGGTCGCCATCCGGCAGGGTCTTCCGTCGTCCTGGAAACCGGTGCGTTCAGCGCTGCGCCCCGGGGCGGAAGCGCCGGTACAGCGCCGCTCCGCCGAGCAGCAGCGCGGCGCTGCCCGCCGCGGCCGGGACGGTGAGGTCACTGCCGGTGTGGGCGAGGGAGGCCACGGGCTGCCGGGGTCCGGGCTGGGGGGCCTTCGGGCCCGGGGGCGCCTCGGGCGCGGCGGGCGGCTTCGGGGCCGGGTGCGCCGGGGTCTTCGGGGGCCGGCCGCCTGAGGTGTTGCCGGAGGTGTTGCCGGTGGCCGGGTTGCCGACGCCGACCACGTTCACGCTGTTGCCGGTGACGTTCACGGGGAGGTGGACGGGGAGCTGGACCCCGTTGCCGGAGATCACCCCGGGCGAGTCGTTCTCGTCGCCCCGGGCCGCGGCGCCCCCCGGTGCGGAGGAGCCTGCCCCGCCCTCGTTGACGCAGCTGTTGCCCGCGGCCGGGTTGAGGAGTCCGACCACGTTCACGGTGTTGCCGCACACATTGACCGGCACGTGCACCGGCAGCTGGATCGTGTTGCCGGAGATCACGCCGGGCGAGTCGGCCGCGGCACCGTCCGCCGACGCGTCGGCGAACGCCGGCATCGACACGGCCATGGCGCCGGACAGCGCGGCGACGGCGATCACACCGTTTCGGGTAACCCGTTTCATAGGGTCCCTGCCTTCCAGACATGGATCGCGGGCGGTCACCCGCACCGGATAAAACGCAGACGAACCATCCGAGTTATGGCTTATCGGCCTTTCACCCCATCGAGCGTCACGGTTGTCGAACTAGCCGTAAAGCAGTCGAATACGCATGGAGGGGCGCAGGATAAGGCACTTCATATGATCCCGCCCGCCGGGAGGCGACCCTCCAGGGGGCCGCTTATCGTGATCGTGGGTGCCGTTCCCCGGTCCGCTGTGGGCGCCCTGGAGGCATTGATGCTGGCCAAGCTGTGTACGCGGCCCCGGGTCAGGCGCTGCGCCCTCACCTCTGCGGTCGGACTGGCACTGCTGGGTGCGGCGCTGCCGACGGCCGCCCACCGCGACGAGGACAAGCCGGATCTGTCGCGGTTCTACGACCAGAAGGTCACGTGGTCCAAGTGCGAGGGGCTGGAGGCGCCCAAGGATCTCCGCTGCGGCAAGGTCACCGTGCCCCTCGACTACTCCCGGCCCACGTCCGGCACGCTGGAGCTGGCCCTGGCCCGCTATCGGGCGACCGGGAAGTCACGGGGGTCGGTGCTGCTCAACTTCGGCGGCCCCGGTGGTGCGGGGGTCAGTGAACTCGCCGCCGGGGGCGATGAGTTCATGGGCCTGGCCAAGGGCTACGACGTGGTGTCCTTCGATCCGCGCGGCGTCGGCCGGTCCTCACCGGTCAGTTGCGGGGACGGCACCGAGGACGCGCTGCTGGCGTTGGACGACGGCTCCGAGGTGAGCGACGATCCACGGGCCGTGCTGGGCCGGTTGAGGAAGGCCGCCACCGCGTGTGCCGAGCACTCCGGCCCGGTCCTCCCCCACATCGGCACCGTGAACGCGGCCCGCGACCTCGACGTGATGCGCGAGGCGCTCGGCGACAAGAAGCTCAACTACCTGGGTTTCTCCTACGGAACGCGCCTCGGCGCCGTGTACGCGGCTCAATTCCCGAAGAACGTGGGCCGGTTGGTGCTCGACGGCGTGGACACGCTCACCGAGCCCATGACCGAGCAGGCGCTCGTGGGCGCCGAGGGCCAGCAGAAGGCGCTGGACGACTTCATCGACTGGTGTGCCGACGACGTCGCCTGTCCCTTCGGCCAGGACACCCGCTCCGCCCGGGAGCAGGTCGTCCGGCTGGTCGACTCGCTGGACGAGGACCCGGTGCCGACCGACTGGGGCGAGGCCTTCTCCGGTCAGGACCTCGTGGGCGCCCTCTCGCAGGCCCTCTACAGCAGGGAGCTGTGGCCGTCCCTGGAGCGGGCCGTCGCCCAGCTCGTGGAGGACGGTGACACGCGGGGTGTGCTGGGCTTCTCGGGCGGCGGCTACGCGCTGCCGGGCCGGTCGGACGGCGACGGGGAGAACGACGGCGAGCTCGCCGACGAGGAGGACGTCCCGCTGGACAACCTGCCGGCGGCGCTGATGGCGATCAACTGCGCGGACGACCCGGACCGCCCCACCGCCGACGAGATCACCCGCAATCTCGGCCGGCTGCGCGCCGAGTACGAGGAGGCCTCCCCCGTCTTCGGCCGCTACCGCCTCACCGAGGTGCTGATGTGCTACGGCCGCCCCAAGGGCACCGACTACATCCGCGAGGACGTTCGGGACGTCGACGGCCCGAAGATGCTCCTCGTCGGCACCCGCGGCGACCCGGCGACGCCGTACCGCTGGACCGTGGAGACCGCGAAGCGGCTGGGCGACGCGGCCGTGGTGCTCGACAACAAGGGCGACGGCCACACCGGGTACGGCTCCTCGAAGTGCGTCCAGCGCAAGGTCGACACCTTCCTGCTCTACGGCACCCTGCCCCCCAGCGGCAGCTCCTGCGGCTCGGAGGAGGACGACCGTTGATCCCTCTCGCCGCCCTCACCCTGACCGCCGCCCTGTTCACGGCCGCTCCGGCGAGCGCCGACGCCTCCCCCGTCTGCCCGGACCGCATGCTCACCCTGCGGGCTGAGGCGTCGGCGGCCGACCCCGGCGTGGTGCGCGTCAGCGTGACCTACCACGGCACACGCGCCTGCACGGTGGCCCGCATCCCCACCGTGACCTTCCAGGACCTCGACGGCTCGGCCCAGCCGGTGCCCGCGGGCCCCACCGGGCGCTATCGGCTCGCGCCGGGCGACACGGCGTACGCGACCGTCCGTACGGTCGCCGACCCGGCCGACGCCCAGGCCCGCCGGGTGGACGCGCTGGCCGTCTCCGCGGACCCCTCCCACTGGGGCCGTGCCTTCACGGCGGCCGGGCTCGGGGCCGGGGACACGATCCAGGTGTGGGAGCCCGTGACGAGCTGGTGGCAGCCATCGGCGACCGCCGCCGACAGGGCCCTCGGCGTCCGGTGAACCCGTCCGCCCCTCAGCTTTCGCCGTCTGCCCCGACCTGCGTTTGACTCGTGGTGTGCGTCGCTTCCTGTTGCTGGTGACCGTCATCCTCGGTGCGGCCGGGGCCCTGGCCCTGTCCCTCGCCGTGTCTTTCTGGTGGTGGTGCGCGGCGGGGCCGCTGCTCGCCCTGGCCGCGGTCGGTGCCTGGGATCTCGTGCAGGCCCGCCACTCGGTGCTGCGGAACTACCCTCTGCTCGGGCATCTGCGCTTCCTGCTGGAGAAGCTGCGGCCGGAGATGCAGCAGTACTTCGTCGAGCGGAACTTCGACGGCCGGCCCTTCGACCGCGATGTGCGCAGCATCGTGTACGAGCGCGCCAAGGGCGTCGACGCCGAGGAGCCGTTCGGTACCGAGCGGGACGTGTACGCGGACGGCTACGAGTTCCTGGTGCCGTCGATGCGGCCGGTCCGGGTGCCGCAGGAGGTGCCGACGGTACGGGTCGGCGGGCCGGACTGCCGGGTGCCGTACGACATGGCGCTGCTGAACGTCTCCGCCATGAGCTTCGGCTCGCTCTCCTCGCACGCGATCCTCGCCCTCAACCGGGGTGCCGCGCTCGGGGGTTTCGCGCACGACACCGGCGAGGGCGGCCTGTCCGAGTACCACCTGCGGGGCGGCGGCGATCTCATCTGGGAGATCGGGACCGGCTACTTCGGCTGCCGTACCCCCGAAGGGCGGTTCGACGGGCGGGAGTTCGCGGACAAGGCGGCGCTGCCCGAGGTGAAGTGCGTGTCGCTGAAGCTCTCCCAGGGCGCCAAGCCGGGGATCGGCGGGGTGCTGCCGGGCGCCAAGGTGAATGCCGAGATCGCGCGGGCCAGGGATGTGCCGGAGGGCGAGACGGTGGTGTCGCCGCCGTACCACCAGGTGTTCGGCACGCCGCGCGAGCTGGTCAGGTTCATCGCTCTGATGCGGGAGTTGGCGGGTGGCAAGCCGACCGGGTTCAAGCTGTGCGTGGGCTCGCGGCGGCAGTTCCTGGCCGTGTGCAAGGCGATGCTCGCGGAGGGGGTGACGCCCGACTTCATCGTGGTGGACGGCGCCGAGGGCGGCACGGGCGCGGCACCGCTGGAGTTCGCCGACCATCTCGGGATGCCGCTCACCGAGGGGCTGGTCACCGTGCGCAACGCTCTGGTCGGCACCGGCCTGAAGGACCGGGTGCGGATCGGCGCGAGCGGCAAGGTGGCCACCGGCACGGACATCGTCAAGCGGCTGATCCAGGGCGCCGACTACACGAACGCGGCCCGGGCCATGATGTTCGCGGTCGGCTGCATCCAGGCCCAGCGCTGTCACACCAACACCTGTCCCGTCGGCGTGACGACCCAGGACCCTCGCCGGGTCCGCGCGCTGGACGTGGCCGACAAGTCGGCGCGCGTGCACCGGTTCCAGCGGGCGACGGTCAAGAGCGCGGTGCAGATCATGGCCGCGATGGGGGTGAGCGATCCTCGCGAGCTGACCACCGGGATGCTGGTGCGGCGCCTCGATCCGACGACGATCGCCCCGTACGCCGACCTCTACGAGTGGCTCGCCCCGGGCGAGCTGCTGCGGGAGCCGCCCGCCTCCTGGGACGCGGACTGGCGGGCGGCGGACCCGGACTCGTTCGTCTGAACCGTCGGCCTGGATCGTTGCCCCGAGCCGTCAGCCTTCCCAGTGCGCGAGACGCTCCAGGGCGCCGGCCGCCGCCACGAAGCCGTCGTCGCCGAGCAGGCCGCGCAGTTCGGCGTTGAAGCGGTCGATCGCGGGCTGGGCGGCGATCAGCGCCGCGGCTCCGGACTCGGTCAGTTCCAGGACCACGGCCCGGTGCTCGCGCGGGTGCGCCGACTTGTCGAGGAGCCCCGCGGCGGTGAGCCGGGCGACGAGCGCGGTGACGGCCGACTCGCGCAGTCCGAGTGTGCGGGCGAGCTGCTGCTGGCTCAGGCCCGGCTCGTCGCGCACCGCGAACAGCGCGCCGATCTGGGCCGTGGTGACCCCGGCGGCGGCCAGGCAGCGCCGGTCCGCGGAGGTGCGCAGCCGGTGCGCGGACCGCTGGAGCAGAAAGTAGAAGCGCTGATCGGGGTCGGCGGGCATGGGGCGATGTTGACAGAGGACACCGGTTCGCGCCACTCTCACTTCACTGATGAAGTGAGAGTGGCGGGGTGAGCGGCACGATGGATCTGGAACTGGCCGGGAAGGTCCTCGCGGAACAGCCCTTCAGCAGGCTGCTGGGCGCGCGGGTGACGGCCTTCGGAAACGGCGAGGCAACCCTGGAGCTGGACATCCGCGAGGAACTGCTCCAGCAGTACGGCTTCGTCCACGGCGGCGTGCTCTCCTACGCGGCCGACAACACGCTCACGCTCGCCGCGGCGACCGTCGTGGGTCCGGGTCTGATCACGTCCGGGTTCACCATCGACTATCTGCGTCCGGCGACGGGCACGGTCCTGCGCGCGCACGCCCGGGTGGTGCGGGCCGGCCGCACCCGGGTCGTGACCCGCTGCGATGTCCTCACGGTCGACGACGCCGGTGCGCAGACCCTGTGCGCGGTGGCGCAGGGGAACATCGCCGTGCTCGAAGGACCGGGCGAGAAGCGGTAGTTCAGAAGTCCACCGGGTCCCGCACGATCGGGCAGGTCATGCAGTGCCCGCCGCCCCGGCCACGGCCGAGTTCCGCGCCGACGATGGTGACGACCTCGATGCCGGCCTTGCGCAGCAGCGTGTTGGTCTGGGTGTTGCGGTCGTAGGTGAAGACCACGCCGGGCTCCAGGGCGACCGCGTTGTTGCCGCTGTCCCACTGCTGGCGCTCGGAGGCGTAGACGTCCCCGCCGGTCTCCACGACCCGCAGCCCCGGCAGGCCGAGCGCCTTGGCGACGACGTCGACGAACGGCGTCGAGCCCTCGTCGATCAGCTCGATACCGGGCGCCTTGTCGCTGGGCCGCAGGGAGAAGGTGTGGACGCCGTCCATGATGGTCGGATAGAGGGTGACCAGGTCGCGGTCGGCGAAGGTGAAGACGGTGTCGAGGTGCATCGCGGAGCGCAGCTTCGGCATGCCCGCGACGATCACATGCTCGGCGGCACCGTTCTTGAACAGGGCCGCGGCCACCTGCGTGATGGCCTGGCGCGAGGTGCGCTCGCTCATGCCCATCAGGACGACTCCGTTGCCGACCGGCATGATGTCGCCGCCCTCGAACGTGGCCTGCCCCCAGTCGAGTTCGGGGTCGCCCCACCAGACGGTGGAGCCCACGTAGTCGGGGTGGAAGCTGTAGACCGCCTTCATCAGCAGCGTCTCGTCGTGCCGGGCGGGCCAGTAGAGCGGGTTGAGCGTGAGGCCGCCGTAGAGCCAGCACGTGGTGTCGCGGGTGTAGAGGGTGTTGGGCAGCGGCGGCATCAGGTACTCGCGTACGCCGGTGGATTCACGGGCGAGTTCGAGATAGCCGGAGCGGAAGTCGTCGGGCAGGTCGGTGGTGGCGAGGCCGCCGATCAGGTACTTGGCGAGGCGTTCGGGTTCGAGGGACTCCAGGTACGCGCGCGTCTGGTCGACAAGGCCGAGGCCGACCTCGTTGGCGACGATCTTCCGGTCGAGGAGCCAGTCCCGGGCGCCCGGCACCGCCAGCGTCTGGGCCAGCAGGTCGTGCAACTCGACGACGTCGACGTCCCGTTCGCGCAGCTTGTTGACGAAGTCGGCGTGGTCGCGCTGGGCGTTCTCCACCCACATGACGTCGTCGAAGAGCAGGTCGTCGGAGTTGGTGGGGGTGAGTCTGCGATGGGCGAGCCCGGGGGCGCAGACCAGCACCTTGCGGAGTCTGCCGACCTCGGAGTGGACGCCGTACGCGGGACGGGTGTCTTGACTACTGGTCACGGTGCACCTTCCGGGGCTTCACAGGCTGATCCAGCCCACTGCCAGGGCCACGACGCCGAGGACCGCGCCGGCCACCGACGCGGCGAGGATGACCAGCTCGCGCGGTGAGAACAGGCGTCGGCCCTGCTCCTTGCGGGCCATCACGAACAGCACGGTGGCGGGGGCGTAGATGATGAAGGAGACAAGGACGAACTTGAGGCCCGCCGCGTAGATGAGGAACGCGGTGTAGACGGTGGCGAGCGCGGCGATCGCCAACTGACCCCGCGGTCCGCCCCAGCCGATCTTCACCGCGAAGCCCGCGGCCAGCAGGAACGGGATCAGCGTCAGGGCGCTGGTCAGGTCGAGGGCGAAGTTGAAGGCGTCGTCGGAGAACAGGGTGACGACGAGGACGATCTGGCTGAGCACCGTGGACATCACGAGGGCCGGCACCGGCACGTCGGCGGCCGTGGCGCGCTTGAGGAAGCGCGGCATGTCGTCGTCCTTGGCGGCCACGTAGAGCACCTCGGCCGCCATCAACGTCCAGGCCAGATAGGCGCCGAGGACGGAGACGATCAGGCCGACGCTGACGAAGACCTTGCCCCAGGTGCCGACCGCGTGTTCCAGCACCTCGGCCATGGAGGGCTGGCGCAGTTCGGCGATCTCGGCCATCGGCATGATGCCGTACGACACGATCGTGACCGACGCGAAGATCGCGAAGACGCTGACGAAACCGAGGATCGTGGCCCGGCCGACGTCCTCGCGGCGCCGCGCGTGCCGGGAGTAGACGCTCGCGCCCTCCACCCCGAGGAACACGAACACCGTGGCCAGCATGGTGCCCTTGACCTGGTTGAAGAGGGAGCCCGCGTAGTCCGCGCCGGCGAAGTTGTCGGCGAAGACGCTCGGCTTGAGATAGAAGAGCGCGAGGATGACGAAGACGATGATCGGTACGACCTTGGCGACCGTGACGATCCGGTTGATCGCCGCCGCCTCCTTCACCCCGCGGCTGATCAGCGCGAAGAACAGCCACAGCCCCACGGAGGAGAGCACCACTGCGAGCACGGTGTCGCCGTCGCCGAGCGCGGGCGCGATCGCGCCGATCGTCGACATGATCAGCACCCAGTACGTGACGTTGCCGACGCAGGCGCTCGCCCAGTAGCCGAACGCCGAGAAGAAACCCAGGTATTCACCGAAACCGGCCTTGGCGTACGCGTACACACCCGCGTCGAGATCGGGCCGGCGCACCGCGAGCGTCTGGAAGACGAAGGCGAGCATCAGCATGCCGGTGCCGGCCACCGCCCAGGCGATGAGGGCACCGGCCACACCGGTCTCCTGCGCGAACCTGCGCGGCAGGGAGAACACACCGGCGCCGACCATCGAGCCGACCACCATGGTGGTGAGCGTCGGCAGGGACAGCTTCGCGGCGGGCGGCGACTGGGTCTTGGTGTCGGCCTGGGTCATGGGCGTCCTCGGTTCCGGCGACTCAAGCGACGCTAGCAGCGAAATGTTCCGTTTGCCCGTCTTGCTGGTCCGGGCCGACGAGGCCCTCCCGCCCCTGATGCCCCGTCCGCAAATCAGTCCTATCGTGCTCATATGGAGCACGCACTCAGTCCCACGACCCTCACCGAGCTCCGGCGCCCGCGCCCCTATCCAGCGGTGTCCGTGCTGACTCCGACACATCGCCGCGAGCCCGACAACGCCCAGGACCCGGTCCGGCTGCGCAATGTCGTGGCCGAGGCCAAGAAGCAGTTGGAAGCCGATCCCGCGGTCCCCCGGGAGCGGCGTCTCGACGTCGCCCGCCAGCTCGACCAGGCGCTCGCCGAGGTCGACCTGGCCCACGCCGAGGACGGCCTGGTGATCTTCGCCGCGCCGGGTGAGCACCAGGTGTGGTCGCTCGCCCGCAGCGTGCCCGAACGCGTCGTGCTGTCGGACACCTTCCTCACCCGCAACCTCGTCTCCGCGCAGGCCTCCGAACGCCCCTTCTGGGTCCTGTCGGTCGCCCCCGACCGCGCCACCCTCTGGAACGGCGGCACCGACCGCGTCGTCGAGGACCGGCTGGCCGGCTTCCCCCTCACCAGGGACCACCGCGAGAACTTCGACGCCGAGCGCCAGGAGCGGATCGGCGACATGCCGAGCACCTTCCGGGACGAGAGCACGCGTCACTTCCTGCGCGACGCCGACACCGCGATGGCCAAGCTCCTCAGGGATCAGCCGCGCCCGCTCTACGTCACTGGCGAGCAGGCCGCACTCTCCGTCCTGGACGAGGTCGGCAGCGTCACCAAGGACGCGGTGCACGTCCCGCACGGCGGCCTCGCGCACGGCACGCCGGACGCGGTGTGGCACGCGGTACGGCCACTGCACGAGGCCGAGACCCGCAAGAACACCGCAGCGGTGGCCCGTGAACTCGAGACGGCACGCGGTCGCCGCGCCTTCGCGGCCGGTGTCGACGAGGTCTGGCAGAACGCCCGGGAGGGCCGGGTCCGGCTGCTCGCCGTCGAGGAGAACTACCGGATCACCGTGCGTGACACCGACGGCGACCACCTGGCCCCCGCGGCGAGCGGCGACCTCGACGCCCGCGAGGACATCGTGGACGAGATCGTCGAGCAGTGCCTGGAGACGGGCGCCGACGTGCGCTTCGTCCCTGACGGCACCCTGGGCGACGCCCACGGGATCGCGGGGGTGCTGAGGTACTGACGCCGAGCTCGGGGATTACCGGTATGGAAAGGTCCTGACATGGCGCAGACATCCGGCGGGGTCCGACGCCCCGACATGAGCGCACGACCCCTGGGCGGAGGCCTCACCCTCTTCGCCGGCTGGGCACTGGAGCTGAGCGGGACGCTCAGCATCCTCCTCGGTGTCGTCGGCGTCACGAGCGACACCCTTTTCAGCTCGCCCGACTACACCTACGAGTTCAGCCTGACGGCCTGGGGCTGGATCCATGTCGTCGTGGGCATCGGGCTCGTCGCCGCAGGCCTCGGCGTCCTGCTCGGCAAGAGCTGGGGCACGGGGGCCGGCGCGGCCCTGGGCGCGATCAGCCTGATCACACAGTTCATGTTCATCCCCTTTTACCCCCTGTGGTCGATCAGCGTGATGACCCTCGACATCGTCGCCGTCTGGACCCTGGCCAGAGCCGCCGCGGTGGACGAACGGCAACCCTGAGGGCGCGGAACATTCCCTCACGCCCTCACACGGTCCCGAACAGCGCGGTCAGCCCGCGCTCGACCTCCGCGCCGACGTCCTCCTGGCCGGCCGCCACGACCGCGTACGTGTGCAGCAGGAAGCGGCGCAGCGCGGAGGTGTCGAACTGAAGCAGGGCCAGCCCGTACGGCGAGTGCAGCTCCAGGACCGTACGGGCCCGGCCGCACGGCCACAGGTGCACGTCCCCGCCGCCCGCCGGACCGCGCAGGCCCGCCTCCAGCAGGGCGCGCGCGAAGGTCCAGGTGACCAGGTCGCCGTCGAGCGCGATCTCGGGCGGGAAGTCGATGTGCACCGCGAGCGGGTCCGCGGACGTGTAGCGGAAGGTCGCCGCGGCGGGCAGCTCCTGCTCGTCGGCCGTGATCAGACGGCCCTGGGCGGGCTGCTCGATGGTGATGTCCATGGTCGGTCCCCCTGCGCGTCGGAGGTCGGCCGTATCGCCGACGTGTCTTTACGACCTCGCAGACGCGGTTTGCATTACGCGGAAGCCCCTATCAATTACTGTGACCTGCGTCACCCACAAGACACCCCCGCACCGCCTCGGATCCGCGTGCGGCACAGCCCTGTACAGATCTGCCAGACCCGTTAGAACACCCGACCGTCGAACACGCAGATGAATGCGCGTCCGGAGCCCCCGACAGTCCGTCAACTCACGTACGCTGACTACGACTTACCCCACCGGGCGGCGTACAGCATTCACACGGGAGAACCTCTCCGTGGAGACTGTGGCATATGTCAGAAGCACCACCGTATCGTGTGTTGCCAAATCCCTTACAGGGCGTCGCGGGCTGTGCCACAGTCGTAACGGTCCCTCCACCCGCCTTGGTCGTACCGTCCCGCATCGGAGTGCGTCATGCCGTCCCATCTCTCTGCGGACCGCCCAGCCGCCCAGCCGCCCGGTCGCGGCTCGGTCGATGCGCTGATATCGCAGGCGCGACGGCTCAAGGGCGACGTGGACGCCGTACGACGGGACGCGCAGGACGACGGATCGGACCCGCAGGGACGCTGGCAGCGCGCGCTCTACGACCTGGCGCTGCACCAACTCAGTGACCTGGACGAGCACTTGGCCCAGTTGCGGGACGGCCCCGCCGATCTCGCGCCCGCAGCGCCCGCACCCGCCGAGCGGTCCGTGCCGACCGCTCCCCGGCGCGGCTCCCTCCTCAGCCGGGTGGGCAGCGCGGAGTGGAACCTCCTGACGGACGAGGCGAGTTGGTCCGGCGAGCTGTACCAGATCCTGGGCCGCGACCCGGCCGCTCCCCCGCTCACCCTCGACGAACTGCCCGCCGTGGTCCTCGACGAGGACCGGCCGAAGCTCACATCGATGGTCACGGACTGTCTCGTCGACGCCAAGCCCATCGACGGCGAGTTCCGGGTGCTGCGCCCGGACGGCGCCGTCCGCACGGTGCACATGATGGGCGAGCCCGTGCTGGACACCGACGGCAGCACCGCCTCGATGTGGGCCGTACTGCGGGACGTCAGCGAACTGCGCCGCAGCCAGAGCGCCGTGAGCGAGACCCGTGACTCTCTGCAACGCCACCGGCATCACGCGCAGACGGAGCACCGGCTCGCGGTCGAGCTCCAGGAGGCCGTGCTGCCGCCGTGGCGCGGCTCCCTGCGGCTGCCGCACCAGGGTGCGGAGGGGGGCTCGGAGCGGGGTTCGGAATCCGTCGATCTGGCCGCCGGCCGGCTGCCCTCCTCGGCCGGCGCGCTGATCGGCGGCAACTGGTACGACGCCCTTCAACTCGCCGACGGCGACATGCTGCTCAGCGTCGGCGATCTCACCGGGCACGGCGTCGCCGTGACGTCCGGCATGGCGACGCTGCTCGGTGCCGTCCGCGGCATGGCGATGGCGGGCACCGCACCGGGGCAACTCCTGTCCTGGCTCAACCAGTTACTCCACGCCACGGCCCAACCGGCCCTCGGCGGCACGGTCTGCTGCCGCTACCGGCCCGGGACCCGGACCCTCACCTGGGCGCAGGCCGGACACCCCGCCCCGCTGCTGTTCCGCGACGGGACGGGGCGCAGGCTGAGCGCACCGGACGGCGTCCTGCTCGGTGCGACCTCCGGTGCCGTCTACGAACAGGCCGAAGAGACCCTCGAAGTCGGCGACCTGCTGCTGCTGCACACCGACGGACTGGTGCCGGGGCACGACAGCACAGCGACCGAGAACCGTCTCCTCGACCTGGCTCCGCGCTTCGCCGGGGCGCGCACCGCACAGGACTGCGTACGGATGGTCGTGGAGGAGTTCGGCGAGACCGAGCGCGAGGACGACGCCTGCGTGCTCATCGCCAGGGTGACCAGCTGAGAGTGACGACTGCCGCGCACAAACCCCCTATGCCCGTGCGCTGTTGCCGCCCTTGACCTGCTTCGGCAGGGCCAGCTTGATCTCCTCCCTCAGTTCGTGGATCTTCGGGTAGCTGGAGTACTCGGCGGTGAGCCGGTACATCTGGCGCAGCCGGTCCCAGGTGCGGTGCGAGGAGTTGGAGCCCATCGACACCAGGGCCAGCCGGGCGTACGTACCGCCCTGCTCCGGGTCGTCCGCGATGAAGCAGGCGGAGGCCATCGACAGGAAGTCGAAGATCTTCGACCGCTGCCGTCCGTCGACCCGCAGGGCCAGGGCCTTCTCCGCGTAGTGCTGGGCATGCGCGGCCGCGCCCGGCTCGTGCTCCGCCAGCGTGCGGTAGGCCAGGGCCTGCATGCCGTACAGGTCCTCCTCCTTGAACATCTGCATCCAGCTCGGCGGCGGCACGTCGCCGCGGTCGGAGACGAAGAGGTCCTCCGCCCGGCCGAGGGTGCGGCGCATCGCCTGTCCCTTGCCCATGGACGCCTGCGCCCAGGCCTCCACGGTGTAGAGCATCGCCATGGTGCGCGGCAGCACCTCGTCGCCCGAACCGGACTGGGCGAGCTTCATCAGGTCGAGTGCGTCGTCGGGCCGGCCGAGGTGCACCATCTGGCGAGCCGCTCGGGAGAGCGCCTCCCCGGCGCGCGGCCGGTCACCACCCTCACGGGCCGCGTGGGCGGCGATGACGAAGTACTTCTGGGCCGTGGGTTCCAGGCCGACGTCGTGCGACATCCAGCCCGCGAGGACGGCGAGGTTGGCGGCGACGCCCCACAGGCGCCGCTGGAGGTGTTCGGGGTGGCGGTAGGCGAGCATGCCGCCCACCTCGTTGAGTTGGCCTACGACCGCCTTGCGTTGCAGCCCGCCACCGCGGGCCGCGTCCCAGGCCCGGAACACCTCGACCGAGCGCTCCAGTTCCTCGATCTCCTGCGACCCGATGGGGGCGGCCTCGTAACGGTCGAACCCAGCGGGGTCGGCGTGCAGGGGGTCGTCGAACTGGGGGGCATCGGCGGTGAGGGCCGGGTCGGTGTGCAGCCAGTCGTGCATGGCACTGCTGAGTACGGATCCCGCGGTGAGCGCGGCACCCGCACCCACCAAGCCGCGTCGGTTGAGCATGAGGTCCATTCCCGTGAATTCGGTGAGGACCGCAGCGGTTCGGTCGGGCGCCCACGGCATGCCGTCGGGATGTTCAGCGCTCCCGTCGCCCTGCCGTTTCCCCGTACGCCCGTGCCGGACCAGACCGAGGTCCTCGATGGTCACGACACGGCCGAGACGCTCGGTGAACAGGGCAGCCAGCACCCGGGGCACCGGATCGCGCGGGATCTCTCCCATGTCGATCCAACGCCGCACCCGCGAGGTGTCGGTCGAGAGCTGGGGGTGGCCCATGGCCGCCGCCTGCCGGTTGACCAGCCGCGCGAGTTCGCCCTTGGACCAGCCGGCCAGGCCGAACAGATCCGAAAGACGGGTGTTGGGTTGTCCGCTCACGTCAAGCCCCCAGGTTCTCGGCTGAGTTGACAGTAGCCCGGTGGGAGGTGCCGGGCGACTATTCGCCAGGGTTCGCCAGGGTTCGCCAGATGGTGTGCCACTGGGCATCGGGTGTCAGGTAGGAACGCGCCACCCCGACCCGGTCTCCTACATATGACGGGTGCATTCCCCAGGATGTACCTGGGAGGCCGGGCCGGGCAGCGCGATTGCGCAGACGTAAGCCATTTGCGCAGACATACCTGCACTGCTGGCACACGAAGGGATCTGTCTCGCCCATGTACGCAGCATCGTCCTCCGTGTCCGCCCCGCCCCGGTCGCTTCACCCCCGCCCGGCGGGCAGCGGCCCCTACCTCGACCCCGCCCGCCCGGCGGCTCCCGTGCTCGGTGCCGGCCGGACGCGGCGCGTACCGGGGATCGGTACCCAACCGCTCAGCGGGAGACTCGACTTGTCCGGCCCTCAGGGCGCACAGTTGCGTACGGCGATCGCGTCGGTGCACCGGATCTGCCCGGAGTTCGCTCCGGTACAGGTGCTGCGCCGCAGCGGACGCTCCGTCCTCCTGGTGGGGACGACCGGACGCAGCACGGCCGTCGCGAAGTGTTTACTGGACCACTCCCCCGTGTGGGCCGAGCGGATCCGCCACGAAATAGCGGCATACCGCTCGTTCGTCCGGCACCGCCCGCCCGTACGGGTGCCCCGGCTGATCGCGGCGGACCCGGACAACTGCACCCTGGTGATCGAGCGGATGCCCGGCCGGGTGGCGGCCCTGCACCGGCATCCGGCGGAGGCGCCGCCGCGGGCGGACATCAGGGCGGCGCTCGGCGCGATCTGCCGGCTCAACGCCTGGCGGCCGCCGGCGGGCACCTTCGACGCCCCGCTGGACTACGCGGCACGGATCAACCGCTACCACGAGCTGGGGCTGCTCACCGACCGGGACATGGGCGACCTGCAGAAGCTGCTGCACGGCATCGCGCTCTCGGCGGGCCGACAGGGCATGGGCCAGTTCTGCCACGGCGACGCACTGCTCTCGAACATCCTGCTCTCACCGGCCGGTCCAGTGCTGGTGGACTGGGAGCACGCGGGCTGGTACCTGCCGGGCTACGACCTGGCGACGCTGTGGGCGGTGCTCGGCGACGCCCCGGTGGCGCGCCGTCAGATCAGCCAGATCGCGCAGTCGGCGGGCCCTGCCTCCCGTGACGCGTTCCTGGTGAACCTGATGCTCGTCCTGACCCGTGAGATCCGTACCTACGAGACGGCCGTGCAGCGGTCGATGCACGACACGACCCCGGCGGCACCGGGAGCGGCCCACCCGGGTGCTGCGCCGTCCGGCGAGGAACAGCGGCTGCTGCTCAGGCGGCTGCACGACGACTGCCAGCTGGCCCGACGGGCCGTACGCGCGGCGGTCGGCACTCGCTGACGGGGACGAAGGTCCGCGGTGCGCCAGGGACAGCGGCGCACCGCGGACCTTCGTATGTCCGTCCACGGACCCGCAGCCGCACGTCCATTGGTGTAAGCCACTGACGCCCCGCAGGCACGGAAGCCGCCGCCACGAAACTCCCGCGACCCCCGGTTGACAAGGGAATTCGCCCTTGCCTGGGCATGATTGACGGATCGTCGGCAAGCCGGTACCACTGACGCACGCCCGGCCCCGCACGGCTCATCGCGCCCGACCGTCCCAGGAGGCTGCTTTGCGAGTCCCAGCCCACAGTGCCTCCGGGCACAGACGCACGCGCACCGCCGTCGCGACGGCGGCCCTGCTGCTCCCCCTGCTCGGCGCGGCCCCCTCGGCCGATGCGCAGTCGTCGGCGAACAGCCTCCAGCTGGCGTTCGCCTCGGCGGCCGCCGAGTACCAGGTGCCGCAGAGCGTCCTGCTCGGCGTCTCCTATCTCCAGTCCCGCTGGGACGCGCACGCCGGTGCGCCCAGCGTGACCGGCGGCTACGGCCCGATGCATCTCACCGACGCCCGCACGGCGCTCGCCGGGGCCACCCATCACAGCGAGGGCACGGAGGACGCGCGCGGCGACAGCGCCCGCGCCGCCCTGCTCCCCTCGGCGCAGGCACCGGCGCCGACCGAGCTCCCGGCCCGGCTGACGACGCTGCCGAAGGCTGCGGAGCTGACGGGCCTGAGCGCGGCGGAGCTGCGCACCGACCCCGCGGCGAACGTCTCCGGTGGCGCCGCGCTGCTCGCCGACGCCCAGAAGAAGCTGGGCGAGCCGCTCAGCGACGACCCGGCGGACTGGTACGGGGCGGTGGCGCGCTTCTCCGGCGCGGACGACACCGCGACGGCGGCGGCGTACGCGAACGACGTGTACGACGTGATCCGCACCGGCGAGGAACGCACCACCGACGCGGGCCAGCAGGTCGCCCTGGCCGCCCGGCCCGGTCTCTCCCCCGCCACGGCGCAGCTGGCGGAGACGGGTCTGCGCACGCTCGGCACGGGTGACACCGAGTGCCCGAGGTCGGTGTCCTGCGAGTGGATCCCGGCGCCGTACGAGGAGTTCGGCGACAACGACTACGGCAACCACGACCTGGGCGACCGCCCGGCCTCGCAGAGCATCAAGTACCTCGTCATCCATGACACGGAGGGTGCCTGGGACGGCGTCCTCAACCTGGTCCAGGACCCCACCTATGTGTCGTGGAACTACACCCTGCGCTCCACCGACGGCCACATCGCCCAGCATGTGAAGGCCAAGGACGTGGCCTGGCACGCGGGCAACTGGTACGTCAACGCCAAGTCGATCGGCCTGGAGCACGAGGGCTTCCTGGCGAACCCGGACGCCTGGTACACGGAGGCGATGTACCGGTCGTCGGCCCGGCTGGTGAAGTACCTCTCGAAGAAGTTCGGCATCCCGCTGGACCGGCAGCACGTCCTGGGCCACGACAACGTGCCGGGCCCGACGACGGGCACCGTCCCCGGGATGCACACCGACCCCGGTCCGTACTGGGACTGGCGGCACTACTTCGAGCTGCTCGGCCGCCCCTTCGAGGCCGCGAAGCGAGGCCACGGCGTGGTGACGATCCTGCCGGACTACGCGACGAACCAGCCGGAGTACACGGGCTGCGTCACCAAGGGCGAGCCCTGCGCGGCGCACGGATCGAGCGAGGTACGCCTGTACTCCGGGCCCGGCGAGGACTACCCCCTGATCAAGGACATCGGCCTCGGTACGACGCCCGGAACCGGGGTCAACGACATCTCCTCACGGGTCTCCACCGGTCAGCAGTACGCGGTCGCCGACCGCGAGGGCAGCTGGACGGCGATCTGGTACCTGGGCCAGAAGGCCTGGTTCGAGAACCCCGCCAAGGACCCGACCGCCGTCCCCACCAGCGGCCTGGTGGTGACACCCAAGGCGGGCCGCACCTCCGTGCCGGTGTACGGCCGCGCCTACCCCGAGGCCTCCGCGTACCCCGCGGGAGTGCCCGCACAGGCGGTGTCGCCGCTGCCGTACACCCTGCTGGAGAAGCAGAAGTACGTGGTCGGTGACAAGGTGCCCGGCGAGTACTACTACGCGGTCACCTTCACCACGGACTCGCACAAGGTCGTCGTAGGCAAGGATCTGTACTACGAGATCCAGTACGGCCACCGGGTCGCGTTCGTACGGGCGGCCGACGTGGACGTGCGGCCGTCCCGGTAGGGACGCCGTGTTCAGCCCTGCTGGAACAGCTCCGCCGGGAGCGGTTTCAGCAGGGCGTACAGGTCGTCCGTGATGGGGCGGTCCCAGGCGGCGATGGTCACCAGGACGTTGTCGCTGCGGTCGAACTGGACGCAGGAGATCCGGCTCTCGGAGAGCTTGAGGCGCCGCACGATCATGAGGTTGTCGCCCTGCATCACGGGCATGTCCTCGGTCTCGGTGACGGTCACCTCCTCGTCGTTCTCCAGCGCGATCAGCAGCTGGGCCACCTCGAAGGGGACCTCGCCCTCGGCCAGGTCCCGGGCCGGGGAGCCCTCCGGGAGGTTGCCGATGATCATCGCGGGGCCGCGGCCGCCGAAGAGGTCGTAGCGCAGGAAGACGCCCTGGCAGGTGCCGTCGGGGGCGGGGAGCAGGCCGGCGCCGAGGTTGCCGGGCCAGTCGCCCGGGTCCATGGCCAGTACGTCGAAGTCTGGGCCGGCGGGAGTCGCGCTGCGGCGGCGGAGGAACGACATGTGCCCAATGGTAAGGGGCGGGGCCGGGTTGGTGCGGGGTGGGCCGGGGCAGTTGCGGGGTGCGGGTTCGTGGGGGCTGGTCGCGCAGTTCCCCGCGCCCCTTTTGCGGCGTTGTCCTCAGGTCCCTTTCAGCGCCTCCCGCAGCCCTGTCGTGTCCGTTCCCATCTTTCGGTACACCGCTGACAGCAGGCGTACGACGGTCTGCTCGTCAATGTGCAATTCCCTCGCGATCTCCGACCTGCCGAGGCCTTCCACCGTCAGGTTGGCCGCTGTGCGCTCACGGGACGTGAGTGTGTCCGTCTCCGTGCTGTGCAGCCGGCGCGGGCGCAGGCCCGCCGCGGCGAGTTCGTCACGAGCCTCCTCCACCAGCCCATCGGCGCCGCACTGCACTGCCGCGTCCAACCCCCGGTACAGGTACTCGGCAGCTTCCGCCGCCCGCCCCGTACGCCGCAGCTCGGTGCCCAGGGCCACCAGTGCGCACGCCAGCTCGTACCCGGCCGGGGAGCATTCCAGGTGGGCGACGGCCTCCTCCAAGTACTTCACACGCGCCGAACCCGACGAGACCTCCGCCGCCGTCCGCAGCGCCTGGCCGATGGCGGACGGGGTGCCGAACTGGCGGGCTCGGGCGAGGGCATCGAGGGCGGTGGTGACCGCGCGTTCGGGGGTGTCGTGGCTCTCGGCGCGGGCGAGGTGGAGCTGCCAGGGGCACCAGGCGGGGTTGCGGATGCCGCGCGGGTCGAGTCGGCGGCCCGCGGAGGCCAGCTGGCCCGCGGCGTCCTTGGTGAGGCCGCGGGCGAGGAGCAGTTCGCCGTAGACGGTCTGGGCGTCGGGGAAGACGACGGCGGCCGGGAAGGGCTCGCTGAAGGCGTGGTCCTCGGCGGTCTGCGCGGCCTCCGTGATCCGGCCGCGGGCGAGGAGGACCTCGATGAGGATGCCGACGGCGTACCAGTGGGCGGGGGTGCCGGGGCCGACGCGTTCGGCCAGCCGCAGTCCCGCGCGGACGAAGTCCTCGGCCTCGGCGAGCCGCCCGCGGCGGTAGCGGACGTAGGCGAGGAGGGTGTAGCCGAAGGAGAGGTGGGCGCCGCGCCAGCCCTGGCGTTCGAAGTCGGCGATCCCGGCGGCGAAGAGTTCCTCGGTACGGCCGGGGCGGTCGGCGTACATGAAGGCCAGCGCGACCAGGACCGGTACCTCGAAGCCGCGGTCGGGTTCGGCCCAGCCGAGGCCGCCGACGAGGGCGCGTTCGGCGTGCTGGAGGGCGATGTGGGCGGGTTCGCCGCGCAGGACGGCGTCCCAGGTGCGCAGGCCGATGATGTACCGCTCGGTGAGGTCGCGGCCCTTGAGGCGGTCGGCGAGTTTGGCGAGGCGGCGGGAGCGGGAGGGGTGGTCGGGTTCGTCGGCGCGGAAGGCGTCCCACATGAACTGTTCGGAGAGCATGCGCAGCTTGACGCGGGCGTCCTCGGTGACGCGGATCTCGCGGGCGAGGGTGTCGGATGCCTCCGCGAGGCGGTCGCTGTGGGCGAGGACCTGGGAGAGCCGGTAGACGATGTGGTGGCGCAGGCCGGGCTCGGCGATCGGTTCGTCGAGGGCGGCGCGCAGGTGGTTGACGGTGGTGGCCGGTTCGGTGAGCAGGGAGGCGCTGCCGAGTTCGTAGAGGACGGTGGCCCGGTCCCCGGAGGGCGGCGGTTCACGCAGGGCGCGGGCGAGGTAGCTGCGGGCGGCGTCGGGGGCGCCGGAGCGGAGGGTCTCGCCGGCGGCGGCGCGGAGCTGCTGGACGACCCAGGCGTCGCCGTCGGGGTGGGTCTCCAGGAGGTGGCGGGCGGCGGCGGAGGGGCCCTGCCCGTCGTTGACGAGACACCAGGCGGCCTGGCCGTGCAGGGCGACGCGAACGCCGGAGGGGATGGCGCGGTAGACGGCGGTGGCGATGAGGGGGTGCACGAACTCCAGGGTCTCGGCGCCGGTGAGGACGCGGGCGCCGCGCAGGGCGTCGGCGGCGTCGGCGGCCTCCTCATGGCCGAGGCCCGCGACGGCGGCGGCGAGCATGGGGTGGATCTCGGTGCCGAGGACGGCACAGGCCCAGGCGAAGCGGACGCTGGAGGTGCCGAGGCGTTCGAGGCGGGCGATCAGCCCGCTGCCCTTGACGGCGGCGGCGAGGTCGCGCAGCAGATGGGCGCCGGCCTCGGTCGGGTTGAGGCCGCGGTCGTGGACCTTGGCGGTGAGCTCGACGGTCTCGAAGGGATTGCCGGCGGTGACGGCCCAGCACTCGCGGCAGAACGCGTCGTCGGCGTGGGTGCCGAGAGCCTCGCGGACGAGACCGGCGACCGCGCCGGCGCTGAGCGGTTCGAGGTCGATGGGCCGGCCGCCCGCGCGCCCCGGCAGCCCCCTGAACGACTCGGCGTGATCGGGGAGTTCGTCGGGCCGGTAGGCGACGACGACGAGCAGCGGCAGTTCCTCGGCGCGCGGCGCGAACGCGGCGAGCCAGCGCAGGGATTCGGGGTCCGCCCAGTGCGCGTCGTCGAGGGCGAGGACCATCGGGGCGCGCTGCACGGCGAGATGGGTGAGCACCCAGTCGAGGCCGTCGCGCAGGCCCTGCGGGTCGGGTGGGGCGCCGTCGGTCGGGGCGCACAGGCCGAGGGCGGGGCCGACGATGTCGTACCAACTGCCCAGCTGGGCACGGAGGTCTGCCTCGGCAGCGCCGGCGAACCGGGGTTGCAGCAGTTGGCGGGCGACATGGAAGGCGACGCGCTGTTCCTGGTCGCCGCCACGGGCGGACAGGACGGTGCAGCCACGGGCGGCGGCACGGCGGCGGACCTCGGCCATCAGGGTCGTCTTGCCGAGTCCGGCGGGTCCGGCGAAGGCGAGGAGCGCGCCGCGGGGCTGCCCGACCGGTTCCGCGCCGTCCAGGCGTAACCCGGTCAGCTCTCCCAACGCCTCGTCGACAGCGGCGAGTTCACTCTCACGCTCGAAGAGCGTGCGATCACTGCGCATGCTGCGCCACCCCATGGCACACCCCCTGCCGCGGCGGTGCGTCCGCGCGGGGAGCGAGCGCACACCGTGACCTACAGGCACCTCAGCGTACGCCTGCCGGGGGCCGCGCGACCCGGGTTCGGCCGTTACTCGCCAAGGCTGTCGGCGGGCTTCCGATGCCGCTCATGATGCCGGGCCACCCGTGCCCGGTTGCCGCACGCCGGCTTGCACCATTCCTGTCGTGGATGTTCCTTGATGAAGTACCGCACGCAGCGCGGCGCATGGCAGGCGCGCAGCCGCTCCCGGTCCGGGCCGGCGAGGAAAGCGATCGCGGCCCGGGCGAGCACTGCCGTGAGGTCGTCCGCACCGTCCGCCGCCCGGTGTTCCACGACGGGTTGGGCGTCCTCGGCCCAGTGCAGCAGGGGGATCGTGGGCGTACGTGCGGCCACCGTGTTCAGCAGGTTCACCGCGTCCGGTACCGGCATCAGCCGGGCCGCGTCGGCGGGGCTCGGGGCTGCGGGGCGTACCGCGCGGGCGAACAGGGCGCGGATCGCCGCGCGCAGTTCGCGTACGGCGGCCAGTTCCGCGTCCCCGGCCACGAAGCCCGGTGCCACGTGGGCCTGGGCCCAGGTGGTGAGTCCGGCGGGGTCGGTCAGGTCGTCGGCGACGCCGCCGTGGCCGTCGTGGCGGATGGTGAGGGCGAGGTCGAGGGCGAGGCGGGCGTCGTCGTTCGTCGGGTCCTGCATAGAGCTAATGATAGAGGGCACCCTCACCCATTAGCCGCCGTCGGCGGCACCACCGCCACCGGGCTCGCCGCGTGCAGCAGCACCGCCTGTGTCACCGACCCGATCATGCGGATCGGCGTCAGCAGTCTGCGCCGGTGGCGGCCGACCACCACCAGCTCGGCGTCCTTCGACGCGGCGACGAGATGGCCGGCCGCGTCGCCCGGGGCCGCGTGGAGGTCGACCTGCACGTCCGGGTGGCGTCTGTGGTGCGGGGCGAGGAAGCCCTCGGCGAGGGTGCGGGTCTCGCCTTCGACGGCGTCCTGGTCGATGACCGGCGGGACCATCTCGCCGGGGACTGCCCAGGCCTGGAGCGGCCACTGGTAGGCGGCGACGACCTGGAGGCGGGCGCCGCGCAGGGCGGCCTCGGTGTGGGCGAAGGCCAGCGTCGCCTCGTCGGGGGCGTCGACCTTGAGGCCGACGACCACGCGGGGTCCCGGCGCCACCGCCACGTCCTCGTGGACCTCGCGGCCGGGGCGGGGCACCACGACCACCGGGCACTCCGCGTCCCGGGCGGCGGCCATGCCGTTGGACCCGAGCAGCAGACTGGCGAAACCGCCGCGCCCTCGGGAACCGAGCACCAACAGCTCGGCGGTGGCGCCCAGTTCGGGCAGCACCGCACTCGGCGCACCCTCCAGGGCGAGGTACTCCACGACCGGCCGCTCGGCGATGTCCGCGAGGCGCTCGCGCACCTCGTCGAGCACCGGATCGTCGTCCGGCGCGGGCGGCCCTGCGACCAGGACGTCGGGCTGGGCCCAGGCGGCGTACTGCCGTACATGGACCACCCGCAGCGGGGCCCGCCGCCTGCGGGCGGCGTCCAGCGCCCAGTCGAGGGCGCGCAGGCTGTCGTCGGAGCCGTCGACCGCCGCGATGACCGGCAGGGTGCTCATGGGTTCCTCACCTCCGGGATACGACCGTCCCCCGGGGGCCAGCCTCGCTCAGGCTGTCGACCCGGGGGTGTGCTCACGGTCGCGTGTCCGGAAAAACGGGTGGAACACCCCCGGTTCAGCGGCTCGCGTCGAGCCGCGTGTCACCTCACGTGAGGTCGAACTCCCCTTCCCGCGCGCCCGACACGAACGCACCCCACTCGGCGGGTGTGAAGATCAGGGAAGGGCTCTCCGGGCGGCCACTGTTGCGCATCGCGATGAATCCCTCGACAAAGGCGATCTGGACATCCCCCCGGCCACGGCTGCTGGACTGCCATTCGGCGGTGGTGAGGTCCAGCTCGGGCTTGTCCCAGCCCATGAGCGGCTGCTGCTGGATGGTGGTCTCGGCCACGTCCGTGCTCCTCCCGATTGCGTCGTCCGCGGGCCAGCCTAGCGATCGTCCCCGACCGCCGACAGGCCACGTGAGGGGGACCTTTCAGCGACCTGTCGGGGGGCATTTCACGCATCAGGGGGTTCGGACCCCACGAGCCACATCGAGAAGAACTGCGATCCGCCGCCGTAGGCGTGCCCGAGCACCCTGCGGGCGCCGTCCACCTGGTGTTCCCCGGCCTGTCCGCGCACCTGGAGCGCCGCCTCCGCGAAGCGGATCATGCCGGAGGCGCCGATGGGGTTGGTGGACAGGACACCGCCGGACATGTTGACGGGCAGGTCGCCGTCGAGTTCGGTCACGCCGGACTCGGTGAGCTTCCAGCCCTCGCCCTCGTCGGCGAAGCCCAGGTTCTCCAGCCACATGGGCTCGTACCAGGAGAACGGCACGTACATCTCCACGGCGTCGATGTCCCGGCGCGGGTCGACGATGCCGGCCTGCCGGTACACATCCGCCGCGCAGTCCTTGCCGGCCTGCGGGGACACCGCGTCCTTGCCCGCGAAGAGGGTGGGTTCGCTGCGCATCGCGCCGCCGAGCATCCAGGCCGCCGGGCGGGGTGCGCGGGCGGCTCCGGCCCGGTCGGTGAGCACCATCGCGCAGGCGCCGTCGGACGAGGGGCAGGTCTCGGAGTAGCGGATGGGGTCCCAGAGCATGGGCGAGGCCTGGACCTTCTCCAGGGTGATGTCGTGCTCGTGGAGGTGGGCGTACGGGTTCTTCAGCGCGTTGCGCCGGTCCTTGTAGGCGACCAGGGAGCCGACCGTGTCGGGCGCGCCGGTGCGCCGCATGTACGCGCGCACATGCGGGGCGAAGAAGCCGCCCGCCCCGGCCAGCAGCGGCTGCTGGAAGGGGATCGGCAGGGACAGCCCCCACATGGCGTTGGACTCGGACTGCTTCTCGAAGGCGAGGGTGAGCACGGTCCCGTGGACGCGGGCCGCCACCAGGTTGGCCGCGACCAGCGCGGTCGAACCGCCCACCGAGCCGGCCGTGTGCACCCGCAGCATCGGCTTGCCCACCGCGCCCAGCGCGTCGGCGAGGTACAGCTCGGGCATCATGACGCCCTCGAAGAAGTCGGGCGCCTTGCCGATGACGACGGCGTCGATGTCGGCCCATGTCAACTCGGCGTCGTCGAGGGCACGTCGGGCCGCTTCCCGGACGAGCCCGGCGATCGACACGTCCCGGCGCGCGGCGACATGCTTGGTCTGGCCGATGCCTACGACGGCCACGGGCTCCTTGCTCATCGCGGATCCCCTTCGAGTACGGCGACCAGGTTCTGTTGCAGACAGGGACCGGAGGTGGCGTGGGCGAGGGCCCGGTCGGCCTCACCGCGGTGGATGCGCGAGGCGGCCTCTCCGAGGCGGATCAGCCCTGCGGCCATCATGGGGTTGGCGGCGAGGGCGCCTCCGGACGGATTGACCCGCACCTTCTCGTCCAGCCCGAGCGCCTTGCGCAGTACGACCTCCTGGGAGCTGAACGGCGCGTGCAACTCGGCGGTGTCGACCGGTCGTTCGAAGGCGCCCGCCTTCTCGGCGGCCAGCCGGGTGGAGGGTGAGTCGGTGAGGTCGCGGACACCGAGGCCGTGCGCCTCGATGCGGTGGTCGATGCCGCGGATCCAGGCGGGGCGTGGGCACAGTTCGCGGGCTCGCTCCCCCGCCGCGAGGATCACGGCGGCGGCGCCGTCGCCGACGGGCGGGCAGTCGCCGGTGCGCAGGGGTCGTACGACGTAGTCCCCTTGTGGCACGGGCCCCTTGAGTTGAGCGCGCGGGTTGTCCACCGAGCGGCTGCGGGCGCTGATCCCCGCCAACGCGGGCTCGTCGGTGTCGCCGGCGTCGATGAGCGCCTGCGCCTGGAGGGCGGCGAGGGCGACGGAGTCGGGCCACAGGGGGGCCACGTAGTACGGGTCGAGCTGCCGGGTCAGTACGTCACGGACGGAGCCGGGCGAGGACTTGCCGTACGAGTACACCAGCGCGGTGTCGGCATCTCCGGAGAGGAGTTTGGTCCACGCCTCGTACAGCGCCCACGCGCCGTCCGTCTCCACGTGCGACTCGGAGATCGGGGGCCAGGCGCCCACGCCGTCGAGGGCGAGGGTGAAGGAGAAGGCGCGTCCGGCGAGGTAGTCGCAGGAGCCGGAGCAGGTGAAGCCGATGTCGGCGGTCTTCAGGCCGGTCTGGTCGAGGACGTCGTGCAGGACCGGCATGAGCATCTCCACCTCGGACTGTTCCGCGGTGGAGCGCAGGATGTCGGACTGGGCGAAGGCGACGACGGCGATGTCCCTGGTCACGGCTGTCACAACAGCTCCTTGTAGGTCTCGTAGTCCGCGTCGGGTTCGCCGGTGGGCCGGTAGTGGTCGGGGTAGCGGCCCCCTTCCGTCCACACCGGTTCGACCCGGAGCCCCATCCGCACCTGGTCGTAGGGGATGCCGCCGATGCGTCCGTGCAGGGCGAGGTCGGCGCCGTCGAGGGCGATGTGGGCGTAGACGTAGGGGACTTCGATGTCGAGGTTCTTCGCCTTGATGTTGACGATGCAGAAGGTGGTGACCGTGCCGCCGGGCCCCACCTCGACCTGCTCCGAGGTGGCGACGCCGCAGGTGGGGCAGGCGCCCCTGGGAGGCACGTAGACCTTGCGGCAGGACGGGCAGCGTTCGCCCACGGCCCGGTGGTCGGCGAGGGCGTTGATGTAGGCGGTCTGGGCGCGGCCGGGTGAGTAGGTGTAGTCGAGGCGGGCGGCGGCGACGATGCCGGTGACCGGGTCCTCGAACTCGCCGCTGTGGCCGGTCGGTTGGGCCGCCTCTCCGTCGTACGGTTCGAAGCAGGCGATGTCGGTGATCGCACCGACGCGGTCCTCGGCCCAGCGGACGCGGACGCGCATGCCGGTGTGCACGGCGTCGGGACCCGGGGCGTCGAGGGCGTGGAGGAGGGCGGTGTCGGCGCCGTCGAGGCGGACGAGGACCCAGGCGAACGGGGTGTCCAACGGCTGGCCGCGGCGCGGCTCGTGGTTCCAGGCCCAGGTGGTGACCGTGCCGGTGGGGGCCACCTCGACCAGGTCGCGGATCTCCTCCGCGGTCACGGGGTCGTACTCCACGGGCGGGACGAGGGTACGGTCGTCGCCGGTGCGTACGCCGAGGACGACGCGGTCGCGCAGGCCGGTCAGGAAGGCGCTCTGGACGGGGCCGAGGGAACGGGTGAAGGGGAACTCGACGACCAGCGGGGCTTTCAGGACTTCCGGCATCGCCGGCCTCCTTCAGTGGCGCTTGTAGACGGGCGGGCGCTTCTCCGCGAAGGCGCGGGCGCCTTCCTTGGCGTCGGCGGTGTCGAACACCGGCCAGCCGCGCTTGAGTTCGGCGGCGAGGCCGTCGGTCTCGGTGAGTTCGGCGGTCTCGTAGACGGACGCCTTGACGGCCTCGACGGCCAGCGGGGCGCAGGAGTTGATCTGTTCGGCGATCTCCAGGGCCTTCGTCAGGGCCGTGCCGTCCGGGACGACATGGCCGATCAGCCCGATGCCGGCGGCCTCGCGGGCGGTGTAGGGGCGGCCGGTGAGGAGCATCTCCAGGGCGTGGGTGCGCGGGATCTGGCGCTGGAGGCGGACCGTGGAGCCGCCGATCGGGAACAGTCCGCGTCTGACCTCGAACAGGCCGAAGGTCGCCGATTCACCGGCGACGCGGATGTCGGTGCCCTGGAGCATCTCGGTGCCGCCGGCGACGCAGTGGCCCTCGACCGCGGCGATCACCGGCTTGCGGGGGCGGTGGTGGCGGAGCATCGCCTTCCAGTGCAGGTCGGGGTCGGCCTTGAGCCGGTCCCGGTACTGCTCGCCCTCCATCCCCTTCCCGGCCAGGGCCTTGAGGTCCATGCCGGCGCAGAACGAGCCGCCCGCGCCGGTGAACACGATCGAGCGGACCGTGTCGTCCGCGTCGGCTTCCAGCCAGCCGTCGTACAGGCCGACGAGCATCGCCAGCGAGAGCGCGTTCTTGGCCTCCGGCCGGTTGAGCGTGAGCACCAGTGTGGCGCCCTCGCGCCGCACGGTGAGGTGTTCCGTGCCACCCATGAACCGTCTCCCCTCTGAAAGAACGAGAACAGGTTGCAGTAGCCGCCCGGGCTCTTCAAGAGTTTTCTGACAGACAGTCAGATTTATTCGCGCGGAGCCTTCACAGTTGGGTCGCCCTTTGCTCTGATGACCGGCAACCGGTGCGGAGCTAGGTCAGGAGGAGCGGTGGAGTACAACCTTGCCGACCTGTTCGAGTCGGTCGTCGACGTGGTCCCGGACCGCGAGGCGCTGGTGTACATCGACATCCCCGGAACGGGTGCGGAGCGCCGGCTGACGTACGCGGAGCTGGACGCGGCGGCCAACCGCATCGGGCACCATCTGATCGACAGCGGGATACGGCCCGGCGAGCACGTCGGCCTGCACATGTACAACGGCATCGAGTACCTCCAGGCCGCGCTCGGCTGTCTCAAGGCCCGGGCCGTGCCGGTGAACGTCAACTACCGCTACGTCGAGGACGAGTTGGTCTATCTGTACCGGGACGCCGATCTGGTGGCCCTGGTGTTCGACGCGGAACTCACCGACCGGGTGGCCGCGGCGCTGCCGCTGACGGAGAAGCTGCGGCACCTGGTCCGCGTGGGGGACGCCACGCCCGGCGTGGACGCTGTGGCGTTCACGGACGCCGAGGCCGCCGGATCGCCCGAGCGCGGGTTCCCGGGGCGCTCGCCCGACGACCAGTTCATCATCTACACCGGCGGCACCACGGGGATGCCGAAGGGTGTGATGTGGCGTCAGGAGGACCTGTTCTTCTCGGGGATGGGCGGCGGCGCGCCGACCGGTGAGCCGGTCAGGAAGCCCGAGGAACTCGCCGAGCGGGTCGCCGCGGGCGGCTCGGGGATCACCTTCTTCCCCACTCCCCCGCTGATGCACGGCACCTCCACCCTCACCGCCTTCATCGGCTTCAACTTCGGCCAACGGATCGTGATCCACCGCAAGTTCGTGCCCAAGGAGGTGCTGCGGACCGTCGAGAAGGAGCGCGTCACCAGCATGTCCCTGGTCGGCGACGCGATGCTGCGCCCGTTGATCGACGCCCTCGAAGGGCCCATGAAGGGCACGGACATGTCGTCGATGTTCAGCGTGTCGTCGTCGGGGGCGATCATGTCGGACACCGTCCGCCGGCAGTTCCAGGCCCTCGTCCCGAACGTGATGCTGCTCAACAACTTCGGTTCCTCGGAGTCCGGCTTCAACGGCACGGCCACGGACGACTCCGGCCCGGAGCGGGGCTTCCGCGTCCGGGTCAACTCCCGTACTCAGGTGGTCGATCCCGCCACCCACGAGCCGATCGCGCCGGGCGAGGTGGGCCGCGTCGCCCAGTGCGGCCACGTACCGCTGGGCTATTACAACGACCCGCGGAAAACGGCCGAGACCTTCTTCGAGAAGGACGGCGAGCGCTGGGTGCTGCTCGGCGACATGGCCACCGTCGACGAGGACGGTGTCGTCGTCGTCCTCGGGCGGGGTTCCCAGTGCATCAACACCGGCGGCGAGAAGGTGTACCCCGAGGAGGTCGAGCAGGCGCTCAAGTCCCATCCCGACGTGTACGACGCGTTGGTCGCGGGGGTGCCGGACGCGCAGTGGGGCCACCATGTGGCGGCGGTCGTACAACTGCGGGACGGCGCGTCCCAGCCGTCGCTCAACGACATCCAGACCCACTGCCGGACCCAGCTCGCCGGATACAAGATCCCCCGGCAACTGGTGATCGCGGAGGCCATCCGGCGCTCCCCGAGCGGCAAGGCGGACTACCGGTGGGCGCGGGAGGTCGCGGCGCGGGCGGAAGGGTGAATTCCGCTCGCCTCGGTTGAACCGTTGGTGACGCACGGACGTACTGGTGATGGCAGGCTCGCTCATAGGGCCCTGTTCGTGATGCCATCGCAAGACCGTACGGAAGGACCGCCGGGTGTCGCTCTTCACACCTCGCTCTCGTCAGTCGTCGGACAGCACCACATCGTCGGACGTCACCGAGGGCGAGGAGCCGGCTGAGACGGAAGCGACACAGGAGCCGCAGGAGCCGACGCGGCCGGGGAAACCCGGCTGGTTCGGCTGGCGCCGCCGCTACCCCCGTACCGCACGCGGGGTGACCATCGGTACGACCGTGCTGGCGGCCCTGCTGGTACTCGGGGCGCTGCTCGTGCCCAACCGCCTCGACTGGATCAGGTTCGAGTCCTTCCTGCGGCTCCCCGTCGAGGCGATCCTCCTCGCGGGGCTGCTCCTCGCGTTGCCCGGGCGGGCGCGCCGGATCACGGCCGTCGTCTCGGGTGTGGTCGTGGGGCTGTTCACGGTCGTCAAGTTCCTCGACATGGGCTTCCGGCAGACCCTGGCCCGCCCCTTCGACCTGGTCTTCGACTGGATCCTGCTGGACGACGCGGCGGATTTCGTCCGGGAGTCGTACGGCCGTTCGGGAGAGCTGCTCGCGATCACCGCGGTGATCGTGCTGTTCGTGTCCGTACTCGCCCTGTGCACGCTCTCCGTGGTGCGGCTGTCGAACCTCATGGCCCGGCACCGCGCGGTGGCCGCCCGGACGACGCTCGTCCTCGGCACCGTCTGGATCCTGTGCTTCACCATGGGCGTGCAGTTCAGCGGGCTCACCTTCGCCACCAAGGGCAACATCACGTTCGTCGCCAACCGGGTCCAGCAGGTGCACGACGGGCTCGTCGACGCCAAGGTCTTCGAGAAGCAGGCCAAGGTCGACGCCTTCGCGAACACGCCGCCCGACCAGTTGCTCACCGGGCTGCGCGGCAAGGACGTCCTGTTCACCTTCATCGAGAGCTACGGCCGGATCGCGATCGACGACCCGGCGATGGCCCCGCAGATCGACGCGGCGCTCCAGGACGGCGACAACCGCCTCAAGGCGGCCGGTTTCCAGTCCCGCAGCGGCTGGCTCCGCTCGCCCGTCACCGGCGCGGGCAGCTGGCTCGCGCACTCCACGTTCCTGTCCGGTCTGTGGGTGAAGAACCAGCAGCGGTACCGCAGTCTGACCACCGGCGACCGCGCGACGCTCACCAGCTACTTCCAGAAGACCGGTGCCTGGCGGACGGTCGGGATCGTGCCGGGGGTGCGCAAGGCGTGGCCCGAGGGCAAGTACTTCGGCCTCGACCACATCTACGACTCCACCCACCTCGGCTACAACGGCCCCTACTTCAGCTGGACCCCAGTGCCCGACCAGTTCAGCCTGGAGTCCTTCGAGCGCCTTGAGCACGGCAAGGAGAACCGCGACCCGATCATGGCGGAGATCATCCTGGCCTCCAGCCACAACCCCTGGTCGCCCATCGCCCACATGATCGACTGGGATCAGCTCGGCGACGGCTCGGTCTTCGAGCAGATCAAGAAGGAGGGGACGGACCCCAAGGAGGTCTGGAAGAGCGCGAAGCGGGTGCGCACCGAGTACCGCAAGGCCATCGAGTACTCGCTGCAGAGCCTCACCGAGTGGGTCGAGCGCTACGGCGACGACAACACGGTCCTCGTCTTCCTCGGCGACCACCAGCCCGTCCCGACCGTCACCGGCGGCGACACCAACAAGGACGTGCCGATCACGATCGTGGCCCGCGACCCGAAGGTGCTGGACCGGATCTCCGACTGGGGCTGGAACGAGGGCCTCAAGCCGGCCGGGAACGCGCCGGTGTGGGGGATGGACACGTTCCGGGACCGCTTCATGACGGCGTACGCGAAGTAGCGCGTCAGCCGGTGAGGAAGGGTTCCACCGCGGCGAGGTACTCCTCGGGGTGGGCCTCGTGCACCAGATGTCCGGCCCCGTAGACGGTGACGAGCCGCGCGTCGGGAATCGCGGCGGCGACGGCCGCCACCTGATCCTGCGGGATCAGGCTGCTCGGCCCGCCCCCGATCACCAACGTGGGCGTGGTGATCCGCCCCATGTGGTCCCACCACACCGGATCGGGGGCGTTCCGCTGCCGGTCGGTGTCCCGCACCATGTCCCAGTCGAACGCCAGGTCACCGTCGGGCCGTTCGGCGGGCGGCCGGGGCGGGTCGAGAGGGAAAGGCGCCGGTACGTCCTCCAGGACGAGGCGTCGTACGAGGCCGGGGACGTGCTGGGCGAGGAGGTAGGCGACGGTGCCGCCGAGGGAGTGCCCGACGAGGTCGGTCCGCCGGATGCCGAGCGCGCCGAGGAAGCCGTGGACGTCGTCGCGCATCGCCTCGCACGCGTAACTGGCCGGCCACTCGCTGCGCCCGTGACCGCGCAGGTCGGGGGCGTACACCCGGCGCGGCCGGGCGGCGAGGCGTTCGGCGATCGGGGTCCAGTCCGCGCCGTCGGCGCCACGGCAGTGCAGCAGGACGACGGGCGGCGCGTCCTCGGGGCCCCAGGTGCGGTACGCGAGGGTGATGCCGTTGGCCTTGACAGTGTCCATGCCGGGGACGGTATCCGGGGCCGCGGTGGGCCACGCCCTACTCTGCCGAGGGCAGAGGTTGCCCGAGGAACGCGGCGACCCGTCGTACGAACCACTCCGGACCGTCGAGCCACGGGTAGTGCGCGGCGCCGGGCTGGACGGCGAACTCCGCGTGCGGGAACAGCTCGGCGGTGCGGCGGGCCAGCTCGGGCCTGGGAGCTCCGTCGAGTTCACCGGCGAGGACGAGAACGGGGGCGGGCAGCCGGGTGAGCGCGGCGCGGGTGGCGGGCGGGTCGTAGGCCCCCGCGGAGCCGTACACCTCACCGGCCGCGTCGTTGAACTCCTCGTCGCCGCGGGCGTGATGTTCCTCGGCGACCTTGTCCCAGCGGCCGTAGAAGAAGGGCGCGAAGGCGGCGTCGTAGTCGCCCGTCCCACTCAGCCACGCCTCGTACGCCGCGAACGCCTCCGCGAACCACGGTTCGTCCTGCCGCAGCCGCGCCGCGGCCAGCCGGTCCTCGACCGTGCCCGTCGTCCCAAGGGCCCATGGGTTGGCGGTGACCAGCACCAGCCGCCGCACCCACTGCGGATACCGGGCCGCGTACAGCATGGCGAGACTGCCACCGGCCGAGTGCGCGAGCACATCCATGCGCTCCAGCCCCAGCTCGACCCGCAGTGCCTCCACGTCGTCCACGAGCCGGTCGCACCGATACGTCGCCGGGTCCGTCGGCACGGCCGACTCACCGGTCCCCCGCAGATCCAGCAACACCAGCCGCCGGCGCGCGGCGAGACCACCCAGCTCACCGAGGTAGCGCGAGGCCTGCATCGGCCCTCCGGGGAGGACGACGAGCGGGGCGCCGTCGCCCTTCAGGTGGTAGGCGAGAGGGGTTCCGTCGGGCGCGGTGAAGGTGGGCATGCCGGTGATCCTCATGAGCGACCGGCGTCGACGCAACGGATTTCGTCGAAAAGTCTCAGCCCCTCTTGCTTGATCTCCCCCGGACTGGATTACTGATCCCGGAGAGATCGACCGAATGATCGGTCGCCCGGATTGGTGTGGTTGGTGAGGGAGGCGTCCCGATGGTGGATGCGGTGGAGCTGCTGGACTCGGGGGAACGGCTGGACGGGGCGGCGTTGCGGGCGCTGCAGTTGGAGCGGTTGCGGGCGTCGCTGCGGCTGGCGTACGAGCATGTGCCGTTCTACCGGGAGTCCTTCGACAAGGCGGGCGTCCATCCGGACGACTGCCGGTCGCTCGCCGACCTCGCCCGGTTTCCGTTCACCACGAAGGGCGACCTGCGCGAGAACTACCCGTACGGGATGTTCGCCGTGCCCCGGGATCGCATTCGGCGCATTCACGCCTCCAGCGGGACGACCGGCCGTCCGACCGTCGTCGGCTACACCGACGGCGACCTCTCCCTGTGGTCGGACATGGTGGCCCGCTCCCTCCGGGCCGCGGGCGCGCGGCCCGGCGACACGGTCCATGTGGCGTACGGATACGGGTTGTTCACCGGCGGACTCGGCGCGCACTACGGTGCCGAACGGCTCGGCTGTACGGTCGTCCCCGCCTCCGGCGGCATGACCGCTCGCCAGGTCCAGCTGATCCAGGACCTCCGACCCCGCGTGATCATGGTGACGCCGTCGTACATGCTGACGATCCTCGACGAGTTCGAGCGGCAGGGCGTGGACCCGCGCGGCACCTCCCTGGAGGTCGGTGTCTTCGGTGCCGAGCCGTGGACCGAGCAGATGCGCCGGGAGATCGAGGAGCGGTTCGCGATCGACGCGGTCGACATCTACGGGCTGTCGGAGGTGATCGGCCCGGGCGTGGCGCAGGAGTGCGTGGAGACCAAGGACGGACTGCACGTGTGGGAGGACCACTTCTATCCGGAGATCGTCGACCCGGTCACCGGCGAGGTGCTGCCGGAGGGTGAGAAGGGGGAGCTGGTGTTCACCTCGCTCACCAAAGAGGCCATGCCCGTCATCCGTTATCGCACCCGGGACCTCACCCGCCTGCTGCCGGGGACCGCTCGTGTCTTCCGCCGCATGGAGAGGGTCACCGGGCGCAGTGACGACATGGTGATCCTGCGGGGCGTCAATCTCTTCCCCACGCAGATCGAGGAGATCGTGCTGCGCACGCCGGGTGTCGCGCCCCACTTCCAGCTGCGGCTGACCCGGGAGGGGCGGCTCGACGCCCTCACTGTGCGCGCGGAGGCCCGGCCCGACGCCACTCCGGAGGAGCGGGAGACCGCGGTACGGTCCATCGCCGCCGCCGTGAAGGACGGCATCGGCGTATCGGTCACCGTCGAGGTCGTCGAACCCGAGTCGCTGGAACGGTCGGTGGGCAAGATCCGGCGGATCGTCGATCTCCGGAACGCTCGTTAGGCGAGCCTGTCGCGCAGCTCCCGCTTCAGGATCTTCCCGCTCGCGTTGCGCGGCAGCTCGTCCACGAACACCACCCGCTTCGGCGCCTTGAAGTGGGCGAGCTTCTCCCGGGCGTGGGCGATCAGCGCCTCCTCCGTGACCTCGCCGCGCGGTACGACCACCGCCGTCACCGCCTCGATCCAGCGCTCGTCGGGCAGCCCGATGACGGCGACCTCGGCGACGCCCTCGTGGGTGTAGAGCGCGTCCTCGACCTGGCGTGAGGCGACCAGTACGCCACCGGAGTTGATGACGTCCTTCACCCGGTCGACGATGGTGAAGTAGCCGTGCGCGTCGCGGACCGCGAGGTCGCCGGAGTGGAACCAGCCGTCGCGGAAGGCGTCGGCCGTCTCCTCGGGCTTGTCCCAGTAGCCCTCGCACAACTGCGGGGACTTGTAGACGATTTCACCTGGGGTGCCGTCGGGGACGTCCTTGCCGTCCTCGTCCACGACCCGCGCGTCCACGAAGAGGACCGGACGGCCGCAGGAGTCCATCCGGCCCTTGTGTTCGTCGGGGGCGAGGACGGTCGCCAGCGGGCCGATCTCGCTCTGGCCGAAGCAGTTGTAGAAGGCGAGCTTCGGGAGGCGTTCGCGCAGGCGCTCCAGGACCGGCACCGGCATGATCGAGGCGCCGTAGTAGGCCTTGCGCAGGCCGCCGAGGTCGCGGGTGGTGAAGTCGGGGCGGTTGGACAGGGCGATCCACACGGTGGGCGGCGCGAAGAGACTGTCCGCCCGGTCCGCCTCGATCAGGTCGAAGAGACGGTCGCCGTCGGGGGCGTCGAGGATGATGTTCGTCGCGCCGACCGCGAGGTAGGGCAGCAGGAACACGTGCATCTGCGCCGAGTGGTAGAGCGGGAGCGAGTGCACGGGGCGGTCGCCGGCGCTCAGGTCGAGGGCGGTGATCGCGCTCAGGTACTCGTGCACCAGGGCGCGGTGGGTCATCATCGCGCCCTTGGGCAGGGCGGTCGTACCCGAGGTGTAGAGCAGTTGGACGAGGTCCTCGCTGCGCGGCTCCGGGCCGTCGTACGCGGCGGCCTCGGGCAGCCGGGCGAGCAGGGAGCCGTCGGCGTCCCGCAGGGCCAACGACCGTACGCCGTCGGGGAGTCGGGCGGCGAGGCCGGGGTCCGTGAGGACCAGCGTGCTGCCCGACTGGCCGACGATGTACGCGAGGTCGTCGCCGGTCAGGTTCTGGTTCACCGGCACATGCACGAGGCCGGCGCGGGCGCAGGCGAGGAAGGCGATGAGGTAGGCGTCGGAGTTGTGGCCGTAGGCGCCGACCCGGTCACCGCGCGAGAGACCCTCGCCCAGCAGCAGGCTCGCCGCCCGCGAGACGGCGTCGTCGAGTTCCTCGTACGTCCAGGAGCGGTCGCCGTACTCCACCGCGACCCGCGCCGGGGTGCGCCGGGCGGTGCGTCGCAGCACCCCGTCAACCGTGCTGCCGTGTCCAGACGTCATACAGGACAACCTACCCGTTGGTACGCTCAACCGCTCCTTCCCTCAATGACGTTGGGAGGCACCATGCGCACCCGCCTCAGACGCGCCGTCGTCGCGGCCGTCGCCCTGCTCACCGCCACCACCGCCCTGCCGGCCGCCGCCGCTCAGGGCCGGGACCGCCAGCAGCAGCACCCCTCGCACGGCGGTCTGTCCGCCACCATCCGCTATACCGAGTACGGCATTCCGCACATCGTCGCGAAGGACTACGCGGACCTCGGCTTCGGCACCGGCTGGGCGCAGGCCGCCGACCAGGTGTGCACGCTCGCCGACGGTTTCGTGACCGTACGGGGTGAGCGGTCCCGTTACTTCGGGCCGGATGCCGCTCCGGACGGCTCGCTCTCGTCGGCCGCCAAGAACCTCTCCAGCGACCTCTATTTCAGGGGCGTCAGGGAGTCCGGCACGGTGGAGAAGCTGCTCGCGACACCGGCGCCGGCCGGGCCGAGCCGGCAGGCCAGGGACCTGATGCGGGGCTTCGCGGCCGGGTACAACACCTGGCTGCGGCAGAACCGAATCACCGACCCGTCCTGCAAGGGTGCCGCCTGGGTCCGGCCGGTGACCGAACTCGACGTGGCGGCCCGTGGTTTCGCGCTCGCCGTGCTCGGCGGCCAGGGGCGGGGCGTGGACGGCATCACGGCCGCCCAGCCGCCTACGACGACGGCCACGACCGGAACTCGGGACGCCCGGCCAACGACAACGGCCGCCACCGAAACTCCCTCCGCCGAGGACACCGCCCGCGCGGCCCGCGAGCTCCTCGCCGCCGACTCCGCCGACATGGGCTCCAACGCCGTCGCCTTCAGCGGCGCCACGACCGCGAACGGCCGTGGTCTGCTGCTGGGCAACCCGCACTACCCCTGGCAGGGCGGTCGCCGCTTCTGGCAGTCGCAGCAGACGATCCCGGGTGAACTGAACGTCTCCGGCGGCTCGTTGCTCGGTTCGGCGACGGTCTCCATCGGCCACAACGCCCGGGTGGCGTGGAGCCACACCGTCGCCACCGGCGTTCCCCTCAACCTCCATCAGCTGACCCTCGATCCGGCCGATCCGACGGCGTACCTCGTGGACGGCGAGTCGGAGCGGATGACCAGGCGCACGGTCACGGTCGAGGTGCAGGACGGCGTCCCGGTGACCCGCACCCAGTGGTGGACCCGGTACGGCCCGGTCGTCACCTCGTTCGGCGCGTCGGTCCCGCTGCCCTGGACGACCACGACGGCGTACGCCCTGGGCGACCCGAACGCGGCCAACCTGCGCGCCTCCGACACCGCGCTCGGCTTCAGCAAGGCGCGCGGCACGGCGGACGTGCTGAAGTCCCTCCAGCGGACGCAGGGGCTGCCGTGGGTGAACACGATCGCCGCCGACGCGGCCGGTCACTCACTGTTCACCCAGTCCCAGGTGCTGCCCCGCATCACCGACGAGCTGGCCCAGCGCTGCTCCACCCCGCTCGGCAGGGTCACCTACCCGTCGGCCGGTCTCGCGGTCCTCGACGGCTCGCGCGGCGACTGCGCGCCCGGCAGCGACGCCGACGCCGTACAGCCCGGGATCTTCGGCCCGGCGAAGATGCCGACCCTCGCGGACGCGCCGTACGCGGAGAACTCCAACGACAGCGCGTGGCTGGCCAACGCCGAGCGGCCGCTGACCGGGTACGAGCGGATCTTCGGCACGACCGGCACACAGCGGTCGATGCGGACGCGCGGGGCGATCGAGGACGTGGCGGCGCTGGCGCAACGCGGCGATCTGACCGTGCGGGACCTTCAGCGGCAGCAGTTCGCCAACCGGGTGCCGGCCGGTGACCTGATCGCGGCCGACGCGGCGAAGGCCTGTGCCGCGTTGCCGGGCGGCACGGCAACGGGCAGCGGCGGCAAGGCCGTTGACGTGTCCGAGGCCTGCGGCGTACTGGCGGAGTGGGACCGTACGGCCAACACGGACAGCCGGGGCGCGCTGCTCTTCGACCGCTTGTGGCGCCGCCTCCCCGCGGCACAGCTGTGGAAGGTCCCGTTCTCCGCGTCCGATCCGGTCGGCACCCCGAACACCCTCAACACCGACACCGCGGCCTTCACCGCCGCGCTCGCGGACACGGTCGCCGAGCTGCGCGCGGCGGGCATCGCGCTCGACTCTCCTCTGGGTGAGCACCAGTTCGTGGTCCGCAACGGCAAGCGCATCCCCGTCCCGGGCGGCACGGAGTCCCTCGGTGTCTGGAACAAGGTCGAGCCGGTGTGGGACGCCGCGAACGGCGGCTACACCGAGGTCTCGACCGGCTCCAGCTACATCCAGGCCGTCGGCTGGGACGGCAGCCGCTGCCCGGTGGCCCGCACCCTGCTGACGTACTCCCAGTCGTCGAACCCCGGCTCGCCGCACTACAGCGACCAGACCGGCCTCTTCTCGCAGGAACGCTGGGTGACGTCCCGGTTCTGCGAGAAGGACATCCTGTCGTCGCCCTCGCTGCGGGTGGTGCGGGTGCGCTCGTGACTCAGACCGGCCGGGTACGTCCCTCCCAGTACGGGTCCCGCAGACGGCGCTTGTACAGCTTGCCGTTGGGGTCGCGGGGCATCTCGGTGATGAAGTCGACGGTCTTCGGGCACTTGTAGCCGGCGAGGTGCTCGGCGCAGTGGGCGAGGAGGGCGGCGGCCAGCTCCGGTCCGGGTTCCTGACCCGGTGCCGGTTCGACGACGGCCTTGACCTCCTCGCCCCAGTCGTCGTGCGGGATGCCGAAGGCGGCGGCGTCGGCGACGGCGGGGTGGGCGAGGAGGGCGGACTCTATCTCCGCGGGGTAGATGTTGACGCCGCCGGAGATGATCATGTCGATCTTGCGGTCGCGGAGGAAGAGATAGCCGTCCTCGTCGAGATAGCCGAGGTCGCCGACGGTGAAGAAGTCGCCGATGCGGTTCTTCCTCGTCTTGGTCTCGTCCTTGTGGTACGCGAAGCCGCCGGTGTTCATCTTCAGGTAGACGGTGCCGAGTTCACCCGCCGGCAGCCGGTTGCCGTCGTCGTCGAAGATCGCCAACTCGCTGATGGGCCAGGCTTTTCCGACCGTGCCGGGTTTCTTCAGCCAGTCCTCCGCGGTGGCGAAGGCGCCGCCGCCCTCGCTGGCCGCGTAGTACTCCTCCACGCACGGCCCCCACCAGTCGAGCATCGCCCGTTTGACGTGGTCGGGGCAGGGGGCGGCGCCATGGATGGCGTGCCGCATCGAGGAGACGTCGTACCGTGCGCGGACGTCCTCGGGCAGGGCCAGCAGACGGTGGAACTGGGTCGGAACCATGTGGGTGTGCGTGCAGCGGTGGGCGTCGATCAGGCGCAGCATCTCCTCCGGTGTCCACTTGTCCATCAGGACCAGACGGTGGCCGATGTGCAGGGACGCGCTCGCGAACTGGAGCACGGCCGTGTGGTAGAGCGGCGAGCAGACGAGATGGACGTTGTCGTCGTACGGCTTGATGCCGAAGATGCCGAGGAAGCCGCCGAGGTAGGCCTCTTCGGGAAGCTTGCCGGGCAGGGGGCGGCGGATGCCGCGGGGGCGGCCCGTGGTGCCCGAGGTGTAGTTCATGACCCAGCCGAGCTCACGGTCGACGGGCGCCGACTCCGGTTGCCCGTCGAGGAGTTCGGCGTACGGCCGGAAGCCCTCGACCTCGCCGACGGAGTACCGGTGGGTGGCCGGGAGCCCGGCCTCGTCGACGGCCTGGCGGGCGGGGGCGGCGAAGCGCTCGTGGGCGAGGAAGACCTTGGCGCCGGAGTCGGCGACGATCCAGGCGATCTCGGGGCCCACGAAGTGGTGGTTGATCGGGACGAGGTAGAACCCGGCCTGGGTGGCGGCCAGATGGGCGGTGAAGAACTCGACGCCGTTGGGCAGGACGACCGCGAAGGCGTCTCCGCGGCGCAGTCCGGCCGCGCGCAGCCCGTGCACGAGACGGTTGGCGGCGGCGTGCAGCCGGCCCGCGGTCCACTCCTCGCCGTCGGGAGCGACGAGGACGGTCCGGTCGGGGTCGACGCCGGCCTGGGCCCAGAATCCGGCGGGGGGTGTGCTCGTGGTGCTGGTCACTGGCCGCTCCTTCCGACGGGGGGTTGGCTCGTTGCGCTCGTCACTGGCCGCTGCCTCCGGTCCTTCCGGCGATGCGGTTGATGCGGTCGACGGCTCGCTCGAAGCCGCGGGTGAGGTCGTCGAAGACGTCCTGGACGCTGCGTTCGCGGTTCATCCGGCCGACGATCTGTCCCACGGGGGTGCCGAGCAGGGGCTCGACCTCGTACTTCTGGATCCGGGTCAGGGCGTCGGCGACGAGGAGTCCCTGGAGCGGCATGGGGAGCGTGCCGGGGCCGTTCGGGTCGTCCCAGGCGTCGGTCCACTCGGTGCGCAGCTGGCGGGCGGGCTTGCCGGTCAGGGCGCGGGAGCGGACGGTGTCGGAGGAGCCCGCGGCGAGGAGTTTGCGGGTCACCGCCGGTGAGGACATGTCGGCCTCGGTGCAGGTGAGCCAGAGCGAGCCCAGCCACACTCCCTGGGCGCCCAGGGCCAGCGCGGCCGCCACCTGCTGTCCGCTGCCGATGCCGCCCGCGGCCAGCACCGGCAGCGGGTCCACGGCGTCCACGACCTCCGGGGTCAGCACCATGGACGCGATCTCGCCGGTGTGTCCGCCGGCCTCGTAGCCCTGGGCGACGACGATGTCGATGCCGCCCTCCTGGTGCTTGAGCGCGTGCCGGGCGCTGCCCGCGAGCGCGGCGACGAGCACGTCCTTCTCGTGGGCGCGTGCCACGACATCCGCGGGCGGCGAGCCGAGGGCGTTGGCGAGCAGCTTGATCGGGTAGTCGAAGGCGACGTCGAGCTGGGTGCGGGCGACCTGCTCCATCCACCCGGTGATGCGCCACCCCGACGCCTCGCCCTCGGCCAGCTCGGGTACGCCGTACTTGGCGAGGGTGTCCCGGACGTACTGCCGGTGTCCCTCGGGGATCATGGCCTCGACGTCGGCCTCGGTGACGCCTTCGACCTTCTTGGCGGGCATGACGACGTCCAGGCCGTACGGCTTGCCGTCCACGTTCCCCTCGATCCAGTCGAGGTCGCGCTTGAGGTCGTCGGGGGCGGTGTAGCGGACCGCGCCGAGCACCCCGAACCCCCCGGCCCGGCTGATGGCCGCAGCGACGGCGGGGAACGGCGTGAAGCCGAAGATGGCGTGCTCGACTCCCAGTCTCTTGCTCAGCTCCGTCTGCATGGGCGCAGGATGCCGCAGTCCTCCGGAGGACGGAAGGGGTTTTCTGATGCTCCGTCAGATTCCGGGGCGGGTCCGGAGTTTCAGCGCGCGGTTAGAGTTTCCCGATGACTGATGAGGCGCACACCGGACTGTCCCGCCGTCAGCTCACCCGAAGAGCCCTCGCGCTCGGGGGCGCTCTCGCCATCGCCCCGTTCCCGGCCGGTCCCGCCGCGGCGACCGAGGCCGGCGGGAGCCGTACGCTCCGCCACGACTCCCCGGAACACGCCGGCCTCCTCCCCGGCCACCTCGCTCAACTCGTCACCGATGCCCGGACGTTCCTCGACCCCTCCCCCAAGCACCCCTGGTACGCGGGCGCCGTCCTCCTCGCCGGACGGGGCGGCACGGTCGCCCTGCACCAGCCGATCGGGACGGCGGTGCGCTACTCGGCGTACGACGAGAGGACCGACACGGGCGTCGAGTTCCCGCCCGCCGAGCAGATCCCGATGACCGAGGACACCGTCTTCGATCTGGCGTCGGTCTCCAAGCTGTTCACCTCGATCCTCGCCGTGCAGCAGATCGAGCGGGGCGGCCTTGAGCTGGAGGCGACCGTCGCCTCCTACCTCCCGGAGTTCGGCGCCGCGGGCAAGCAGGACGTGACGATCCGCCAACTCCTCACCCACACCTCGGGCTTCCGGTCCTGGATCCCGCTGTACAACGCGCCGACGTACGAGGACAAGCTCCGGCTCATCTGGAACGAGGCGCCGCTCAGTCCGCCCGGCACCAAGTACCTCTACTCCGACCTCAATCTGATCTCGCTCCAGCTCGTCCTGGAGAAGCTGACCGGTCGCACCCTGGACGCCCTGCTCCACGACGAGATCACCGGCCCGCTCGGCCTGCACCGCACCCGCTACAACCCGCCCCCCGCCTGGAAGCCGAGGATCGCGGCGACGGAGGACGCCCGTAAGCCCTGGTCGGGTCTTGACCGGGGTCTGGTGTGGGGCGAGGTGCACGACGAGAACGCGTTCAGCCTGGGCGGAGTCGCGGGCCATGCGGGGGTCTTCTCCTGCGCGTGGGACCTGGCGGTGCTCGGCAGGACCCTGCTGAACGGCGGCGCGTACCGGCGGAGTCGGATCCTGCGGCCCGACTCCGTGGAGCTGATGTTCACCGACTTCAACTCCGCCTTCCCCGGTGACGAGCACGGTCTCGGTTTCGAGCTGTACCAGCACTGGTACATGGGCGCGATGGCGACCCCGCGCACCGCGGGCCACACCGGCTTCACCGGCACCTCACTGGTCCTCGACCCGACGACCGACTCCTTCCTCGTCGTCCTGGGCAACTCGGTCCACCCGGTGCGCGGTTGGCGATCGGGCTCCGCCCCCAGGGTCGCCGCCGCCAACAACCTGGCGCGTGCCGTTCCGGTCCGCCCCCGTCACGGCCGTACCGCCTGGTTCTCCGGCATGGCGAGCGCCACGACGGCCACCCTCACGCTCCCCGCCCTCGACACCTCCACGGGCGACGCCCGGCTGCGCTGCGCCCTGTGGTGGGACACCGAACCACAGGCGGACGTCCTGGTCCTGGAGGCCACGACGGACGGCGGTACGACGTGGCAGCCGGTGCCGTTCACCACCGACGACGAGGAGCACCCCGCGGGTACGGTCACCGGCTGGTCGGGCCGGACATGGCACCGCCTGACGGCCGCGCTCCCCGCCCACCGGCAGCTGACTCTGCGCTGGCGCTACACCACGGACCGGTTGTACGTGGGGCGCGGGGCGTACGTCGACGGTCTGCGCGTCGGGACCGCCGACGTCGTTCTCTTCGACGAGTCACGACCGGCCGACTCCGCTCGGATCGCGGCCGCCGGCTGGGCTCCGACCGCCGACTGAAGGCGGCGGCCCGTCACGACCAGCCGCCGGGTAACATGTGACGGCATTACATGAGCCTTGGGAATCAACGCTGTTCGCGGGATCTCATCGCACGCGACCGTCGACCTGGGATGGCAATGGCGAACGTCTTCATCAGTCATCGCAAGGTCGACGTGTCCGACGCCGAGCGGCTCGCCGAGGGCGTCTCCGCCGCCGGGCACCAGGTGTGGTTCGACGAGTGGGAGATCGGAATCGGGGATTCCATCGTGGACCGCATCACCACCGGGCTCGAAGGAACGTCCTATCTGGTGCTCTGCTATTCGGCGGCCGGCGTCACGAGCCCGTGGATCTCCCGGGAATGGATGTCGGCCCTCCACCGTCAGTTGGACGGCTGCGGGGTCCGCATCCTGCCGGTGAGGTTCGGTGGCTCCGCCCCGGCGATTCTGGCCGATCTCCGCTACGCGGATCTCTCCCAGGACTGGGAGACGGGATTCGCGCAGCTCTTGAAGGCCATTCGCTGAACGCCTCGGGGGGCTCGATGGTCCAGATCCTGCTCGCGCATGCCGACGGCGACGAGGCGGTGGCCGCCGAGGTCGCGAAGCCGCTGGAGGACGCCGGGTACGAAGTCGTGCATCACGGCAGTCTGTTCGTCGGCGACTCCCTCGTGCAGAAGGCGTCACAGGCGATCGCGCAGGGCAGCCCGGTGGTGCTGTGCGGGACCGTCAGGGCGATCGGAACCGGCTGGGCCAACTTCCTCGTCAACGCGGCGAGACGACATCAAGAGGCGCGCATCCTCGCGCTCCAGATGGAAGAGAACGCCTATCTCGACTTCCTGACACTCGACGGCCGGATCGCCCGGTACTGGCAGGACCCCGCCAGAGCTGTCACCGAACTCCTCGCGGCGCTGTCGGAGTACTACCCGACCCGGAAACCGGCCGGCGCCGAACAGCGGCTGGACCAGCTCGAACAGCGTTATCGAGAACTCGCCCTGGAAACCTGCGACATCGTCGATCTCGCCAACTTCCCCATCGGGGACCGCGAACTCATCACCAGGGATCTGCTGCTGCGCAGTCTGTACGTGTCCCTGCGCGTCACGGTCGACATTCCGCCGGGCACGGACACGCACGACCTCGACCGGAAGCTCCAGGATCTCGAAGCGCGGCGCAAGGAGCAGGGCGAGGCACAGGACGAGGACCTCGACGAGGAGGAACAGGAAACCGGATCGCGCTTCTCGGTCGGGGAACGGCTCGACCAGTCCAAGCACCTGGTGGTCCTGGGCGACCCGGGCGCCGGGAAGAGCACCATGCTGCGGTGGATCGCGACGGCGTATCTGCTGCGTATGAAGGCCGATCCCGACTGGAGCCAGCTCCCGGACGTCGACACCCTGCCCGACGCCGACTGGCTCCCCCTTCTCATCCGCTGCCGTGATCTCGACACGAGGAGGATCACGGGGTCGCTGGAGGAAATGATCCGGCATCACCTGTGCGACACGGAGTTCTCCAGTGAAGAGGCCGCCGAACTGACCCCGCTGCTGCTGCGCCGCATGCGGGAGGGCCGGGTGCTGCTGCTCATCGACGGCCTGGACGAGATCTCGGAACCCGGTCTGCGGGCCCGGTTCTGCCGCAAGGTCGAGAAAATACATCTCGCCTTTCCCGAAGCCCCCGTCATCGTCACGTCCAGGATCGTCGGCTACCGGGAGATGAAGCTGCGGATCACCCGGGGCTTCGAACACGTCACGGTCCAGGAGCTGACGCCCCAGGACAAGGACGACTTCGCCCGCCGTTGGTGTGTGGTGACAGAGCCGCCGGCGCGGCGTGAGTCCGCGGCCCGGGAACTCATCAGCGACATCCACAGCACGGACCGTATCGAGCGCCTGACCGGCAGCCCCATGCTGCTCACCACCATGGCGCTGGTGAAGAAGAAGGTCGGGAAGCTGCCGAGCCGACGGGCGGACCTCTACCGGGAGGCCGTCGACGTGCTGCTGCACTGGCGCAGTGACGTGGACGAGCGCATGGATCCCCATGAGGCACTCCCGCAGTTGCAGTACCTCGCGTATTCCATGTGCGCGTCCGGAAGCCAGCAGATCCGACAGGACAAGGTCATCGAGATCCTGGAGCGGATGCGCAGGGAGTTCCCCGCCGTTCGCGCGGTCCGGCGGCGTTCCGCGGTCGAATTCCTGCGCCGGCTGGAACGGCAGACCGGAATCCTCGTCGAATCCGGGCACGTCGGCCATGACGGCGATCTGATCCCTGTCTACGAGTTCCGGCATCTGACCTTTCAGGAGTACCTGGCGGGCCTGGCCCTTGTCGCGCGGAGATATCCGGGACGCGATCGGCAGGTGTCCCTCGCGGAGCAGATCGGCGCGCTCACCGCGGAGACCTCCCCCGTCGAGACGTCGATGGATCACATGGAAGCCGCGATCGCGGAGAACTGGCGGGAGGCCATCCGGCTGACCGTGATGATCTGCAACGACGACGACGTGGACGGCGTTCTGCGGGCCATCGCCACGCCGCTGCCCGGGGAGGACGCGGCCACGACGGCACGAGCGCGGGCCGCGCTCGCGTGCGCCTGCCTCGCCGATGAGCCCAATGTCAGCGAGGAGGTCGCGGCCGACATCTTCACCCGGTTCGTCGCCGAACTCACCGAGCATGACGGAACCGGCCCCGCGGACACCGTTGCCGACCGCACTCTCGAAGAGGTGGGAGGCTCCAGTTGGGCCGCCGTTCTCATCCGGAGGATCGTGGCCGAATGGTTGCGTGATCCCTCCCAGCACCACCGCCTCGCCGGTCCCGCCGCGACGGTCCTGGGCCAGTCGACACCGATCGACGAAGAGGCTCTGCACGGCTGGGTCCGGAACCAGGTCGCACTCCTCGATGAGCCCGAGCCCGAGGTGGTCGTCGAAGCCTCGCTGGCCCTCATGGAGATCGCCTACACCCGGAGACTCGACCTGGTCCCCGATCTGACCTCGAAACTCACGTCCACCCTGTCCCGGGGCCCGTGCGAGGCCATTGCGGCAGCCTGGGCTCTTGGGTGGGTCAAGAAGTCCTCGACCTGGGACCCGACGACCGGCGAACTCGCGGATCTGGCCGATGCCGTGGCCTCGAGACGGCTTCCGCCCCAGGCCCTCGTGTTTCTGTTGTGGTGCTTCGACCACACCCAGGTGCCACGGAACGACGAGATGGCCCCGGCCATGATGGACGCCTACACCTCGGCCGACCGGGATGCCCGGCTGGCGATCGGCGCGAAGTACTTTGCTTTGTTTCCCCAAACGGTGGGGCCCGTCGTCCAAGCGAGCCGACACCAGCGCGCAGACGTCCGACGCGAAGCGTCCCTGCTGCTGGCACGGCTGGACGGCTCGCTGGCCATGGACTCCTTGTTGGGGGTACTGACCAACGAAGACGGGGCTGCGCACGGCGACGTCATCCAGGCGCTCGGCACGCTCGGGGACCCCCGGGCGGTGGAACCCCTGCTCGCCATCCTCACGACCCCCGACGCCACCACGAACCACGCCGTCGCCACGGCCCTCGGGGAGCTGGGCGACCCACGAGCGGTCCAGCCCCTGCTCGACGCCCTCCCCCACACCAGCGGAGAGGTGCACACCGCTGTCGTCGATGCGCTGGCGAGCCTCGGGGACCCCCGGGCGGTGGAACCCCTGCTCGCCATCCTCACGACCCCCGACGCCACCACGAACCACGCCGTCGCCACGGCCCTCGGGGAGCTGGGCGACCCACGAGCGGTCGAGCCCCTGCTCGACGCCCTCCCCCACAGCGGCAGAGCAGCGCGCAGCGCAGTGGTGACGGCACTCGGGAACCTCCGCGATCCCAGAGCCCTGGAGCCCCTGCTCGGCATACTGACCCCGGCCCGGGGCGGCGTGGATCCCGTCGTCGCGCAAGCACTCGGGCTTCTCGGTGACTCCCGGGCGGTGCAGCCCCTGCTCGACGCTCTGCCCCACGCCAGTGGCGCACCGGCCAAGGCGGTCGTGGAAGCGCTGGGCCGTCTGGGCAACCGCAGGGCCGTGGAACCCCTGCTGAGCGCGCTCAGGGTTGCTGCCGCCGCATCACCTCGGGACGACGACCTGCTGGTGCACCTGGTCGAGGCACTCGCCGGCATCGGCGATCCACGGGCGCTCCAGCCGCTGTCGGAACTGGAGGCGGACCCATATTCCCGACTCCGTTTCCGAGTGTTCACGGCACGGATGGAGCTGGGTGACACAAGGGCCCGCGCGGCGCTGGAAGAGGCCATGACCCACAGCAGTGAGATGACACGGTGTGACGCACTCTGGACCCTTGCGTCCCTGGAGAGCGACCAAGTCGACCAGGTGCTGCTCTCCAGGGACCGTGACGGCGCCGCCCCCGGAATCGACCCTCAGCAGAAGATCACGGAGTCGGCCCTCCCGGCGTACGCCCATGCCGTCCGGCTTCCGCTCCGACAAGTCCGTTCCCGATACGAGGAGTTGGCGAAGCGTTACCCACTCACGCTCGCCTGGCTCCCGCCATCGACCTGACGGCCCGGCCGTCACAGGGCGCTCTCAAACCCCCACGGCCTCCAGCACCGCCATCGCCGCATTGTGCCCCGGCACCCCGCTCACCCCGCCCCCGCGCACCGCGCCCGCCCCGCACAACAGCACGTTGGCGTGCGCGGTCTCCACGCCCCAGCGGCCGGTGTTGTCCTGGGTGTAGGGCCAGGACAGTTCGCGGTGGAAGATGTTGCCGCCGGGGAGGCGCAGGTCGCGTTCCAGGTCGAGGGGGGTCTTGGCCTCGATGCAGGGGCGGCCCTCGGCGTCCACGGCCAGGCAGTCGGTGATCGGTTCCTCCAGGTGGGCGTCGAGTTGGGCGACGGTCGCCTTCAACAGCTCCTCGCGCACACCGGAGTTGTCGGCGTCGAAGAGCCGCGCGGGCGTGTGCAGTCCGAAGAGCGTCAGGGTCTGGTAGCCCTGCTCCACCAGCTCGGGGCCCAGGATCGACGGGTCCGTCAGCGAGTGGCAGTAGATCTCCGAGGGCGGCGCGGAGGGCAGGCGGCCCGCCGAGGCCTCCGCGTGGGCGGTGGCCAGCTGCTCGTACCCCTCGGCGATGTGGAAGGTGCCCGCGAACGCCTCGCGCGGATCGACGGTGCTGTCGCGCAGCCTGGGCAGCCGCTTGAGCAGCATGTTCACCTTGAGCTGGGCGCCCTCGGCGGGGGCCGGGGGCGCGTCGCCGGTCAGTTCGGCCAGGGCCTGCGGGGAGGCGTTCACCAGGACGTGCCGGGCCGCGACGACGCTCTCGCCGTCGGCCGTACGGTACGTCACCTCCGCCGTACGCCCGTCCGTGGCGATCCGCACCGCCTCGTGCCCGGTGGCGAGGACCGCGCCGGCGTTCCGTGCCGCCGCGGCCAGGGCGTCCGTCAGGGCACCCATGCCGCCGACCGGCACGTCCCAGGCGCCGGTGCCGCCGCCGATCACGTGGTAGAGGAAGCAGCGGTTCTGCGCGAGGGAGGGGTCGTGGGCGTCGGCGAAGGTGCCGATCAGGGCGTCGGTGAGGACGACCCCCCGGACCAGGTCGTCCGCGAAGCGGTCCTCCACGGCGACGCCGATCGGTTCCTCGAACAGGGCCCGCCAGGCCTCCTCGTCGTCCACCCGGCGGCGCAGTTCCTCGCGGGTGGGCAGCGGTTCGGTGAGGGTGGGGAAGATCCGTTCGGCGACGCGGCCGGTCATGCCGTAGAACCGCTGCCAGGCCTGGTACTCGTGCTCGCCGCCGGTGAGCCGCGCGAAGGCCTCGCGGGTGCGCCGCTCGCCGCCGCCCACGAGGAGGCCGGTCGGCTGTCCGTCCCGCTCCGCGGGGGTGTACGAGGAGATCGTGCGCGTACGGACGCGGAAGTCCAGGCCCAGATCCCGCACGATCTTCTTGGGGAGCAGGCTGACCAGGTAGGAGTAGCGCGACAGCCGGGCGTCGACGCCGTCGAACGGCCGGGTGGAGATCGCGGCGCCGCCGGTGTGGTCCAGCCGCTCCAGGACCAGGACGGACCGTCCGGCCCGCGCGAGGTAGGCGGCGGCGACGAGGCCGTTGTGTCCGCCGCCGACGATCACGACGTCGTACGTGTGTCCAGGGAGTGCAGGCATGCCCCTTCGTAACACGTGGTGATCTAGGTCGGCCAGAGGGACGACGCACCTTGCGGCGGGGTACAGACTCGTCGCGTGGAGCACACGCGGCAGCACATGCACGACCTGATCGACCATCTGGTGCGGGCCGGGAACGCGGTCCGGTACCACCCGTCGTCCGCCGTCGACCCGTTCTGGCATCACCAGGGCGGGCCAGAGTGTTCCTCGAACGCCCGATCGACTTCGCGGTGGCCCGGGCGGCCCCGGGTCAGCCGGAGGAGCTCGGGTTCGCCGAGGACGAGGACCGGATCTCCTGTCTGCGGTGCTGGAGCGTGATCACCGGCTCGGATCATCCGTTTCCGGAGTTCCCGGGCCGCCCGCGCTGAGGCGGCGTCCTCCCGTTCAGCCGCCGCCCGCCGCGTGCTGCTGCCGCAGCACCGCCACCCTGCGGTACAGCTCGACCGCCTCCGCGCCGCGGCCGAGCTGCTCCAGGCAGTGCGCCTCGTCGTTGCGGCTGGCGAGGGTGTCGGGGTGGCCGGCGCCGAGGACGCGTTCGCGGGCGGTGGCGACCCTGCGGTACTCGGTCAGGGCGTCGGCCCAGCGGCCCAGCCAGCCGAGGCCGACGGCGACCTCACGGCGGCTGACCAGGGTGTCGGGGTGCTCGGGGCCGAGGACGCGCTCACGGATGGCGCAGACGTCGCGGGACTCGGCGAGCGCCTCCTCCCAGCGGCCGAGGCGGCCCAGGTTGACGCCGAGGCCGTGGCGGGCGCGCAGGGTCTCGGGGTGGGCGGGGCCGTTCACCCGGGTGCGGTCCTCGATGAGGTCGCGGTAGAGCTGGAGAGCCTCGGCGCTGCGGCCCAGGCGGCCGAGGCTGATGCCGACCTCGTAGCGGGCGGCGAGGGTGTCGGGATGGTCGGGGCCAAGGGCCTGGGCGCGGGCCTCGGCGACCTCGTGGTAGGTCTGGAGGGCCTCCGGCCAGCGCCCCAACTGTCCGAGCGCGTAAGCGACTTCGTAGCGGGTGACGAGGGTGTCGGGATGCCCGGCGCCCAGGACGCGGGCGCGGGCGACGGCCACGTCCTCGGCCATGCGGTAGGAATCCTCCAGGCGGCCGAGGCGGCTGAGGTTGAAGGCCAGGTTGTGGCGGCAGCGCAGGGTGTCGGGATGGTCGGCGCCCATCGTCCGCTCGCGGGCGGCGAGGACGGACGTGTAAACCTGGTGGGCGTCGAAGTGGCGGCCCAACTGGCCCAGTACGTACGCCATTTCCTGGCGGGCGGCGAGGGTGTCGGCATGGTCGGGGCCGAGGGCGAGGCTGCGGGCGCGGGCGACGTGTTTGTACTCGCGCAGGGCATCGGCGGCGCGGCCGGTGCGGGAGAGGGTGAAGGCGACCTCGTAGCGGCTGGCGAGGGTGTCGGGGTGCTCGGGGCCGAGGAGTTGCTCGCGTTCGGCGGCGACCGCGCGGTGCACCTCGCCCGCCTCCGCCCAGCGGCCGAGGCGGCCCAGGGTGAGCCCGGCGTTGTGGCGGCCGGTCAGGGCGGTGACCGTTTCCCGGGGCGGTTCGTCCGGAGCGGGGTCGAGGGGCCGAGGGAGGATGGGTGCGCCGGTGCCCCGGGAGGACGCCGGCCTCGGGATCCACTCGCCGGTCAGGGCGGCACCGTCCACGGGCCGCGGGGTGGCGGCGCCGGGACCGACGGCCTTGTGGCCGGTGGTCATGCCGCGGGTCCAGGACGGCAGGCGGGTGCGGCGGTCCGGTGGTTCGAGGGCCGGGCGGAGCGTCGGCTGAGGGGTCACCAGAGTGGGCACGTACGTCTGCCCGAGCCGAGGATGCTTGGCTGACGCGTGGTCCACCTCGCCCGTACGGCCCACGCTGATCCGGCGCGCCACCTCACGGGCGTCGTAGGGGCGTTGGTCGGGCAGCTTGGCCAGCAGGTCCAGGATGATCTTCTCGAAGTACGGCGGCACCTCGGCGCGGTGGCTGCGCGGTGGACGGGGTGGCGTGTCGCGGTGGCCGACGAGGATCGCCCAGGCGTCGTCGAGGTCGAACGGCGGTGCCCCGGTGGTGATCTCGTACAGCACGCACCCCAGCGAGTACAGGTCGCTGCGCTGGTCGACCTCGGAGCCGCCGATCTGCTCCGGCGACATGTAGTGCGGAGTGCCCATCGCGATGCCGGTGCCGGTGAGCCGGGAGGTGAAGCCGATGTCGTGGCCGAGCCGGGCGATGCCGAAGTCGCAGATCTTCACGGTGCCGTCGGCCAGCCGCATGATGTTGGCGGGCTTCAGATCGCGGTGCACGATGCCCTGCTCGTGGGTGTAGGCGAGCGCGGCGGCGACCTGGTCGGCGATGTCGACGACGTCCGGGACGGGCAGTGGATGATGTCGGTTGTCCTCCAGGAGCTGGCTGAGGTTGCGGCCCTCCAGCAGCTCCATGACGAGGAAGAGGATGCCGTCGGACTCGCCGAAGTCATGGACGACGGTGACCCCCCGATGCTGGAGGGCGGCGGCGACGCGGGCCTCCCGCCGGAACCGCTCGCGCAGGACGCGGGTGAAGGACTGGTCGTGGGAGGGGCCGAGCGGTTTGAGGCACTTCACGGCGACCTGGCGGCCCAGCGACTCGTCGCGGGCCCGCCACACCTCGCCCATGCCGCCGCGGCCAATCAGGTCGAGCAATCGGTAGCGGCCCTGGATCAGCTTGCTGTCCCCCATCTGCTGCGATCGCCCCCGTCGAAGTCGCCCGCCCCTGGCCCGTCCAGTATGGCGAGCTATCTCCCGACTTTGTACGGTGCCGGGCGGGAGCCGGGGCCGAGCCGTGACATGGCCCGCAGGATGTGTTTGGGCGGCAGTTGCCAGCGCAGACGTGCGGGAACAGCGCGCAACAGGGTGCCCGTGCGACGCAACTGGCGGGTGACGGTGGCGGGTTCCGGGGCGGGTCTGCCGTACAGATCGTGGGCGTACGGCGGCAGAGCGGCGTACGCCAGATGTGCCACGCGCCGCCACAGCACCTCGCGCGCCGGGACGAGCAGGGGGTGCGTCGGTGGGCGGAGCAGGAAGTCGTCGACCGCGCGTGCCTCGGGCCCGGCGGTGAGTTCGGGTCCGACCTTCTCGAAGTAGGCGGCCATCTCGGCCTGGTTCGCGGGTACGGCGTCGGGGTCGAGGCCCACCAGCCGGGCGCTGACGCGGTGTTCGGCGATGTAGCGGTCGGCCTGTTCGTCGGTGAGGTGGAAGCCGGAGCGGCGGCCGACCTGGAGATAGGAGTCGATCTCGGCGCAGTGCACCCACAGCAGCAGCTCGGGTTCGCCGACCCCGTAGGTCTCCCCGGTGTCGGGATCGGTGGCGGACAGCATGCTGTGGATCTTCCGGACGCGGGCGCCCGCCCGTTCGGCCGCCGCCGTGGTGCCGTACGTCGTGGTGCCGACGAAGTTCGCGGTGCGCAGCAGCCGGCCCCAGGCGTCCTGCCGGAAGTCGGAGTTCTGCATGACTCCGCGCACGGCACGGGGATGCAGGGCCTGGAGGTAGAGCGCGCGGACGCCCGCGACCCACATCATCGGGTCGCCGTGCAACTGCCAGGTCACCGAGTTCGGGGTGAACAGCCCGGGATCTCCCATACCCGCAGGCTAACGCCGAACCCTCGGCATCCCCAGACCGATCCACGAGATGATCTCCCGCTGGATCTCGTTGTTGCCGCCGCCGAAGGTGAAGATGACCGCGGAACGGTAGCCGCGCTCCAGCTCGCCGTGGAGCACGGAGCCCGCGGAGCCCTCCTTCAGGGCGCCGGCGGCCGCGACCACCTCCATGAGCCAGGCGTAGGCGTCCCGGCGGGCCTCGGAGCCGTAGACCTTGACCGCGGAGGCGTCCTGGGGGGTGAGTGTGCCGTTCTGCACGGCGTGGACCATCTGCCAGTTGAGCAGCTTCATCGCGTCGAGCTTCACATGGGTCTGGGCGAGTCGGCGGCGCACCCAGGGCAGGTCGACGACGCGGCGGCCGTCGGCGAGCTTGGTCTCCATGGCCCAGCGCTGGACGTCGTGCAGGGCGCGGATGGCCATGGTGCCGTGTGCGGCGAGGGTGACGCGCTCGTGATTGAGCTGGTTGGTGATCAGCCGCCAGCCCTGGTTCTCGGCGCCGACCCGGCGGGCGACGGGGACACGGATGTCCTCGTAGTAGCTGGCGGTGGTGTCGTGGCCGGCGAGGGTGTTGATGACGGTGCAGGAGTAGCCGGGGTCGGTGGTCGGCACGAGGAGCATGGTGATGCCCTTGTGCGGCGGGGCGTCGGGGTCGGTGCGGGTGGCGAGCCAGACCCAGTCGGCGGTGTCGCCGTTGGTGGTCCAGATCTTCTGCCCGTTGACGACGTACTCGTCCCCTTCGCGCACCGCGCGCGTCTTCAGGGAGGCGAGGTCGGTGCCGGCGTCGGGCTCGCTGTAGCCGATCGCGAAGTCGAGCTCGCCGGAGAGGATCCCGGGGAGGAAGTACGCCTTCTGCTCGTCGGTGCCGTACTGCATGATCGTCGGCCCTACGGTGTTCAGCGCCATCAGCGGCAGCGGTACGCCGGCCTGGGCGGCCTCGTCGAAGAAGATGAACTGCTCCATCGCGGTCAGGCCACGGCCGCCGTACTCCTTCGGCCAGCCCACGCCCAGCCAGCGGTCGGCGCCCAGGCGGCGGACGGTCTCACGGTAGAAGCGCTTCTGCTCCCGCCGGTCGCCGTGCCGGGCGTTGGCGTCGGTCGGCACCAACTCGGCGAAGTACGCGCGCAGTTCGGTGCGCAGCCGCTGCTGCTCGGGTGTGTATGCGAGATGCACGGCGCCTCCAGGCTCCCCGGAACCGGTCCTGTCGGCGCACACGGTAGAACGTGTTCCAGAAATAGGGAATGGCGAGGCGGTACCGAGGCATATGAAACGGGCCCCCGCGTGGCGGGGGCCCGTTTCGGTGCTGAACTGCTCAGTGAATGACGGGAGTCGGCTGACTCCCGGCACCCGCCGACCGCTCGGCCGGCTTCGGCGCCAGCTGCCGCTCCGCCAGCAGCCCGAAGACCAGCCCGAAGGAGGTCCACAGGGTCACCTGCACGGCGAGCGCCGCGAGCCGGTACTGCCACAACAGGGCGGCCGGGAAGTGCTCCGGCACCTCGTTGAACGACGGCAGGAACGCGTACGCCAGACCGACGACGAGGACGAAGAACGCGCCCGCGGCGAGGGTGGCGTTCCAGTTGCCGAGGCGGGGTGCGAGCCGCTTGCCCAGGATGACCGTGCCCACCGTCAGCAGCACGCTGAGGACGATCATCAGGAAGAACAGCGCGGTCCGCTGGTTGAGCGTGTCGGGGTCGCCGACGGCCGGCGGGTTGGCCGGGTACTTGAGGAACGGCACGACGTACACCGCGACCAGGCCGGCGACCGCCAGGAGCAGCGCGCTCGCGCGCGGCCCGAAGCGGCCGATCCGGCCGAGCGCGAAGCAGTACGCGAGCGCCGCGATGCCGCCGAAGGCGACCCCGTAGACGAGGACACCGGTGGACAGGCCCGCGGTGGACTGGAGCGTACGGCTGAAGAGTTCCTCGCCGCCGTGCTCGTGGGCGTGGCTCTCCTCGAAGGCGATGGCCTGATCGACGCGTGGCTCCCCGAGGAAGTACGCGACGACGAGCGCGGCCAGGCCCGCGACGAGGCCCGCGAGCATGCCGCGGACCAGGAGGTTTCTGACAGTTGCGGAGTTCATGCGCGGATACGCTTCCTCGCCACCGTCAGTGGCACGGGAAGCCGAGCAGATGGCGGGCGTCGTGCACCCACTCGTGGACTCCCTCGCCGGACAGCAGGGAGGTGGCGCCCTGTTCGGCGCCGACGAAGTAGAGCAGGACCAGCATCAGGACGCCGAAGAAGACCGCCCAGGGGACGATGGCGCCGATCGGCAGCTTTGCGGGTATGGCGGTGGAGCTGGTTGTCGGCTGAGCGACGGTCTGCGCCATGGCAGGACCTCCTGGGGGAACTCGCGTCCCGTCTCGGTGGTGCACAGGACGACGGGGCGGGTCTGACTCCCCCGGCCCACCCCTGGGGGTGTGCCCGGCATACAGTGGCGCGACCGTGCCGGAATCCCACCGGCTTCCACCGAACCGTCGTCGATATCGTCGAGAAGGTACCGCGTGCGAGAGGTGCGGCCAAGAGCGCACGGGTCGGCCACGAGCGCCCCTGAGGCGCTGTGGGCATGTCAATTGCGTGGTACGGAAGGGATGTTGGGCGGGGGAATGGACCGATGACCAGCCGAGTGATGTTGATCTCACCCGCGATCAGCGCGGCTCTGCGCGAGGCCCGCTTCGACGACGGCAGCCCGCCGGACGACTCAGGACTGCGGCTCGCGAAGGCCGCCGCAGGCACGCTGCCCACGGCCCGTCAGGTCTGCGTCTCCCCCACCGTGCGCTGCCGCGAGACGGCCGACGCACTTGGCCTCGACGCCCTGGACACACCGGAGTTGGCCGCCCTCGACACCGGACGCTGGCGCGGGGCGACGCTGGCCGAGGTGGGCGCCGCCGAGCCGGAGGCGCTGGCCCGCTGGCTGGCCGACGTGGAAGCTGCACCGCACGGCGGGGAGTCGGTGCACGCGCTGTGCGAACGGGTCGCGGCGTGGCTGGACCCGCTCGCCGCGGAGCCGGGCCGGACGATCGTGGTGGCCGAACCCGAGATCGTCCGCGCCGCGCTCGTCCACGCGCTGGGAGCCCCGAGGGCGTCGTTCTGGCGCGCGGACGTCGCACCGCTCACCGCCGTCGAACTCAGCGGCCGGGCGGGCCGCTGGAACGTACGGATGGGACGACCTCTGTGAGAGGTGCGCCGCGCCTCAGCGCAGCGTGTCCATGAAGTCCGTGCAGGCCTGGGCGCAGGTCCGGCAGGCCTTGGCGGCCTCCTCCGCGCCCGGCTGGGTGTCGAAGGCGTGGGCGCTTTCCAGGCAGACCGTCCGGCACCACTCGAGCTGGACGCGGATACCGCTCTCGTCCAGCCGGTTCTGCTCGGACAGCACCCGGCACGTCGCGTCGCACACCTCCGCGCACATGATGCCCTTGCGTCGTACGAGTTCCTGCTGCTCGGTCCCGTCCGGATCCACGAGGCTGGCACGCACCGCACATGCCCGGGCGCAATCGGTGCACGCCTGCGCACACGCGAAACGGTCCTCCAGGAACCGGATGAGCTCCTGTTGGGATGTCGTCGCTGTCACACCGCGCGGGTAGCCGCCGCGGATCGCGTCAAACCCCCTCGCCGGAGGTTCCGCCCGTCGCGTGGACGGGTTCACGCACGCCGGCGGGGGTACTCGCGGGGCCATGAACATCGCATGGATGGAGATGGCCGCGGGTCGCGGCGCCCTGGGCGTCGGGCTGATCGTGGCGGGTCTGGTCGTGGTCGCCCTGTTGCTCGGCGCGTTCTGGCTGGGCGCACGCATCCGTCGCCAGGAACCGCCGCCCCCGAGCCCCGAGGAGCAGCCGAGGCTGCCCGAGGGCGGGCCCGTCCGCGAGGTCATGGAGAACAGGGAGCCCGACGAGGTGCCCCGGAGCGACCAGCGCCTCACGCCGCACGAGATGCCCGCCTTCGGCAACAGCAGCACCCGGACCGGCCCCGAGAAGGGCCGGCGCCGCTGGAGCGACGGCAGCAGCGGATCGTTCGGCAGCGGGGGGCCGGGCGGTCGTTGACCCGCGCCCCGCGCGACCGTACACAGCACAGCATCGAGGGAAGTGAGATCCATGGCCGACGGCGGTCGCAGCGCCCTGCCGCTGCCCGACTACGACCATCTGCCCCTCGGCGGCCTGGAGAGCCGCGTGCGCTCGCTGGTGCCCGACGAGGTGGAGACGCTGCTCTCCTACGAGCGCACCCACGCCGACCGTCTCCCAGTGACCGAGCTGCTGACCGCCCGCCTGGAGCAGCTGGAGTCCGGCGCCGAGCCGACGTCCGGAGATCCGCAGGCGCTGCGCCCGGAACAGCGCGCGGGACGCCACGGTTCCCCCGTGTCACCGGCGACGTCACCGGAGCCGTACAACCCGCCCCCGCACGGCACCCCCGACCAGCGGGGCAAGCCGAAGGGCGACCGCACCTAGGGCCTGTCAGCCGGCGAGCAGAGGCAGCGCCTCGAAGACGTGCCGCTCCCACAGCCGCCGTGAGGCCTCCTCCGGGTAGGCGCTCACCGTCGGTTCGGTGTCGAGGAGCCGGACGAGCCGGGCCTCGGAGTCGTACGCGGGCCAGCCGGGGTCGCCGGTGGCGGCGAACGCCGTCCACGCGGAGCGGACGTGCGCGGAGAGCCGCTCGGTGTCGGGGGTGGGCTCGGGGCCGATGAGCATGCCGCCGAGCCCACCCCCTTGCGGCCCGAAGACCAGGGGTACGTCAAGTCCGTGGCAGGCGCCGAGCACGCCGCCGTGCAGCGGGGCGGACCAGGTGAGTTCGTACAGGTACGCCCGCCCGCCACCCGCGGTCTGCGCGTCCGCCAGATGCAGCGAGGGCATGCGGAACAGCCAGTCGGACTGGACGAGTTCGAAGAGGTGCTCCGCCGAGGCGTCCGGGTACGCGGCGCGGTAGGCCCGCTCGGCGTCGGGTCCCGGCCCGAACGCGGCCAGCGCCCCCGAGGCCAGCCGCTCGTCCACCTTGCCGAGCAGGCCGCCCATCATCAGGAAGAGGCGGTACTCGTCGCGGTTGTGCCCGACGATCAGCTCCACGTCCCGGGCGGCACCGTCCGCCAGGGCCCGCCACGGCATGACCGGCAGGACGTCTCCGTCGACGACCGGGGAGTACGGGGTGGCGGTCAGGGCGACCGAGCCCCACCGGGGCAGGAACTCCCGCATCCGGCGGCTCAGCGCGGCCCCCGCCTCCGGCAGCTTGCGCGGGTCCACGCCCGCCAGATCCGCCACGGTCGCGCGCAGCCCGAGCTCACCGGCGACGGCCTCGCCGATGTCCCGGGCCAGCGCCTCCGAGAAGTACGTGCCCGGCACGCTCTGCGCGATCGCGCGCCGGAACAGGCCGCGCGCCCTCGGCATCGCCAGGAGCGCGGCGATGGACCCGGCGCCGGCCGACTCGCCGAAGACGGTCACCTGGCCCGGGTCGCCGCCGAAGGCCGTGATGTTGTCGCGCACCCACTCCAGGGCGGCGACCTGGTCGAGCAGCCCGCGGTTCGCGGGAGCCCCCTCGATGTGGAGGAATCCCTCGATGCCGACCCGGTAGTTCAGGGTGACCACGACCAGGCCGCCGTCCCGGGCGAGCCGGGCGCCGTCGTAGGTGGGGTCGTCGCCGGCGCCCAGCTTGTAGGCACCGCCGTAGATCCACACCATGACCGGGCGGGCGGCCGCCGCGTCGGCCTCGGGGGTCCAGACGTTCACGGTCAGCCAGTCGTCGCCGGTCGGCAGGCTCCAGGGCGGCGTCGCGGCGGGATCGGGGCCGAGCGGTTCCTGCGGGACCGGCGGTCCGAACGCGGTCGCTTCCCGCACCCCGGCCCAGCGCTCCGCCGGCCGGGGCGCCGCGAACCGGGCCTCCCCCAGCGGGGGCTGCGCGTAGGGGATGCCGCGGAAGACGTCCAGGCCGCCCTCGCGGCGCCCGCGGACCACGCCGGCTGCCGTGCCGGCCTCGGGAGACTCGCTCCTGCTCATCGGCGACTCCTTGAAGGATCTGTGGTGCGCCGAGTCTCACACCGGGGGCCGCACTTGACCAGCCCCCGGTGAATGATCGTTCACTGGACGAACAGACAGTCCCTTCCCCGTCGCGTCACGGATAGCTCACCAGGTTCGCCACGTTCGTCGCGGAGTTGGACGGGCCGCCCCGGTCGTTGATGACGTGCCGGATCGTGCCGGTGCCGCCCAGTGAGACGGTCACCATGTTCTGGAAGCGTACGTTCGGGGTGCTCGGCACCTCGAAGGCGTGCTCCGCGGTGACGCTCGGGTTGACGTTGAAGTAGCAGTAGCTGCCTAGCCCGTAGGCCTGGTGGCTGGTGACGGTGTTCGCGACCTTGTAGGCGGCGTAGCCCTGGGTGGAGCCGTTCATCCAGGCGGCCTGGTTGGGCGGGTCGTAGGGCATCTCGTTCTGGTAGAAGTACGTCCGGCCGCCGTTGCCGTTCCAGATCGTCTGGTGCTTCTGGTAGTGCTCGACGAACAGCCCGTACATCGTCACGTCGTCGCCGTTGACGATCAGTCCCGTGTCGGCGGTGTTGGTGGTCCAGCCGACGCCCGTGCCGTGGTCGGCGCGCCAGATCCACATGTGGTCGCCGATGACGTCGTCGCTGTTGACGACGAGGCTGGTGGTGGCCTTGCCCACGGCGGCGCCGCCGACGCGGAAGTAGACGTCGTGCAGCGAGGTGGGGTCGGCCGAGTGGTCGGCGGCGGCGCCGGACGGGCCGATCTCCACCAGCGTCCGGGAGTTGGTGGTGCCGGCGTCGAAGAGGAGACCCGCGAGCTTCACTCCGTCGACGTCGGCGACCGTCATGGCGGTGACGCCGTTGTCGGGGACGAAGGTGGCGAGTCCGAGGCCGAGCACGACGGTGTCCGGGCGGGTCACGCGCAGGGTCTGGTCGAGGTGGTAGACGCCGGGGGTGACCAGCAGGTTCTTGCCCTCGGCCAGCGCCGAGTTGATCTGCGCGGCGGTCGCGCCCGGCTTGACGACGTAGAACTGGTCGATGCCGAGCGAGGTCCCCGGTGCGTTGCCGCTCGCCCAGCTGGTGGCTGAGGAGTTGGTGCGCACGGAGGGCACGAACACCTTGTAGGCGCCCGCGATGTCGACGTACAGGAAGGGCTTCTCGCGCACGGTCGGCGTCTGGTTCACCGTGGTGTAGGGCGGGTTGGGGAAGCTGTTGCCGGGGACGCCCTGGCTGCCGACGAAGACCATGTTCCAGTTGGAGCCGGTCCAGCTGCCGAGCTGGGAGTTGCGGGTGAGCCACTGCTGCTGGGTGCCGGAGCGGACCTGGCCGTCGACCTTGGTGTCGGCCATGAAGCCGCCGCTGGACCAACCGCCGTCGCTGAGTTCGAGGTTGCCGCGCACATGCATGCGCCGGTAGCCGGAGGCCTGCGAGACCGCCCAACGGTCCGTGCCGCCCGTCGGGTTGACGGACAGGTTCTCGGCGCCGCGCCAGAAGTTCTGGGTGGCGTTCTGCGGCGGGAACCAGTCGGCCTCGACATGCACCGCGCCGTTGATCGTGACCGAGTCCGGCGACTGTCCGAGCCCCAACACCTGGGTGTAGAAACCGACGTTGACGTCGTTGCTGTAAGTCCCGGGCTTGAACATCACGGCGTAGCGCCGGTCGCCGAACTGGTTGGTCTCCTGCTGCTGGAAGATCTGGTTCAGTCGGCTCTGGATGGTGGCCGAGGGCATGGACGGGTCGAAGACGACCACGTTCGGGCCGAGGTCGACGTCGCCGGGCGCGGTGCTCACGGGGGCGACCTGGAAGCGCTGGGCGGCGGTGCCGTTGCAGGTGTACTGCACCAGTTGGACGCTGTCGGCGGTCGAGGCCGCGGGCACGTCGAGGCACTTGCCGCTGTTGCGGTTGACGAAGTGGTAGGCGCCGCCGCCCTCGTCGACGGGCAGCCACTGCTGGTTGGCGCCGCCGCCGTAGGTCCACAGGTGCACGGCCGCGTTGTCGGCGGTGGACACGTCGCTGACGTCGGCGACCTGCTGGGCGTCGTTGCGGTTGTTGATCCGGACGTAGCCGTCGCTCGTGGCGGTGAGGCTCCACTGCTGGGCGGTGCTGTTGTTGCAGGTGTACTGCTGTACGGCGGTGCCGTTGACGGTGGCCGCCGAGCGGGCGTCAAGGCACTTGCCGCTGCCCGCGTTGACGACCGTGGACCAGCCGGTGGGCAGGGCAGTGACCGCGGCCCGGGCGGGCTGGAGGCCGGTGAGGACCGAGGCGGCGGTGGCGGCGGCCAGCGCGGCCGCGGCGGTGCGGGGTCTGGGGAGTCGGAGCACGTCATCTCCTGTGCCGGCACGGCGGCGCGAGGTGGGGGGTGGGGAAGCCGGTTTCACCGCGGCTTGGTTCACCGCGGCTTAGTTCACTGCGTGATTTAAGAAGTGAGAGATGGACATGTCAAGAGGCTGGTATGGACCAGTTGAGACGCGGGGTGGCTCACAATGATCACGTACGCCCCTGAACCGGCCCGCGTGACAAGGAGCCCCGTCCATGGACCTGCGAGCGGCGCTGACCGCCCACCGCCTCGTCGCGATCGTGCGCGGCGACGACCCCGAGGCCGCCCTGCGCACCGTGCTGACCCTGGCCGACGAGGGCGTCGGGCTCATCGAGGTGTCGCTGACCGGGAGGGACGCCCTGTCCGTCATCGAGCGCGCCCGCGAGGCCCTCGGCCCGGACCGGCCCCTCGGCGCCGGAACCGTCCTGACCGCGGCCGACGCACGGGCCGCCCATGACGCCGGGGCGGACTTCGCGGTCACCCCGGCGCTGGGCGAAGGCGTCACCGCGGCCGCCGCCCTGGGCCTGCCGGTGCTGGCGGGTGTCATGACCCCCACCGAGATCGTGACGGCCCGAGGCCAGGGCGCCACCGGACTCAAGGTCTTCCCCGCCGCGCAGGCCGGCGGCCCCGCCTATCTCAGGGCGCTGCGCGGACCGTTCCCGCACGAACTCCTCGTCCCGGTCGGCGGGGTCGACGAGGCCGCCGCCCGCGCCTACCTGGCGGCCGGGGCCACCGCCGTCGGCGTCGGCTCCCCGCTGATCGGCGACGCCGCCGACGGTGGCAGCCGCAGCGCCCTGCGCGAGCGCGCCCGCGCCTTCCTCGCCGCCGTCGGCGAGGCCACGGCATGAGGAGCGCGTGGCTGCCCGCCGAGGGCCCGGTCGTCTGTGTCGGCGAGACCATGGCGGCCCTGACCCCCGCCGCGCCGCAGCCGCTGGAGACCGTCGAGAACCTGCGCCTGTCGGTCGCGGGGGCGGAGTCGAACGTGGCGATGTACCTCGCCGACCTCGGCGTCCCCGTCTCGTGGATCTCCTCGCTCGGCGCCGACCCGTTCGGCCGGCGCGTGCGTGCCGTCCTCGCCGCGGCGGGCGTCGACGTGGGCGCCGTACGCCACGATCCGCGGCGGCGCACCGGGCTGCTCGTGAAGGAACCGGGCCCCGACGGCACCCGCGTCCACTACTACCGCGCCGGTTCGGCCGCCTCGGCCATGGGCCCCGACGTCCTGGACGACCCGAGAGTGGCCGCCGCCTCGCTCGTCCACCTCACGGGTGTGACCGCGGCGCTCTCGCCGTCGTGCCGCGCCCTCGTGGAACGCGCCCTGGCCACCCCGCCGGACGCACGCCCGTACGCGATCAGCTTCGACGTCAACCACCGCCCCGCGCTCTGGCCGGACGGCACGGCCGCCACCGTGCTGCGCGAGCTGGCCGACCGCGCGGACCTCGCCTTCGTCGGCCTGGACGAAGCCCAGGGCCTGTGGGGCGCGGACCTCGAACCGGCCGACGTGCGGCGGCTGTTGCCGCGCCCGCGGCTGCTGGTCGTCAAGGACGGCGGACGGGCCGTCACCGTCTTCGGTGCGGAGCGGACCTGGACCGTGCCCGCCCTGCCCGTGGACGTGGTGGAGCCGGTGGGCGCCGGGGACGCCTTCGCGGCCGGGTTCCTGGCGGGGCTCTCGCGGGACGGGGACGTGGAGCGGGCCCTGCGGCTCGGCCACATCACGGCCGCGTCCGCCCTCGCGGTGACGGGCGACCACGGCCCGCTGCCGGACCGCGCCCGCATCGAGCACCTGATCGCGCACGCGTGGACACGACCGGCCCGCACCGGTCCCCCGTCGTGACCTTCGCTGCCGCACGTTCGATACTGCATGCGTCAGGTATCCCGTTCACCACTCGGCCAGGAGGTACCCATGCGGATGCTCATCAACGTCCCGGAGACCGTCGTCGCGGACGCGCTGCGCGGACTGGCGGCCGCTCATCCCGAACTCACCGTCGACGTGGAGAACCGGGTGATCGTACGGCGGGACGCTCCCGTGGCCGGAAAGGTGGCCCTGGTCTCCGGCGGCGGCTCCGGGCATGAACCACTGCACGGCGGGTTCGTGGGACCCGGCATGCTGTCGGCGGCCTGCCCCGGCGAGGTGTTCACCTCCCCCGTACCCGACCAGATGGTCCGGGCCGCGGCGGCCGTGGACAGCGGCGCGGGCGTGCTGTTCATCGTGAAGAACTACACCGGCGACGTCCTCAACTTCGACATGGCCGCCGAACTCGCCGAGGACGAGGGCATCCAGGTGGCAAAGGTCCTCGTCAACGACGACGTGGCCGTCACCGACAGCCTCTACACGGCGGGCCGGCGCGGCACGGGCGCCACCCTGTTCGTCGAGAAGATCGCCGGAGCCGCCGCGGACGAGGGACAGCCGCTGGAGCGCGTCGAGTCGATCGCCCGTCAGGTCAACGAGAACTCCCGCAGTTTCGGCGTCGCGCTCAGCGCCTGCACCACGTACGCCAAGGGCAGCCCCACCTTCGACCTGCCCGACGGGGAGCTGGAGCTGGGCATCGGCATCCACGGCGAGCCGGGCCGGGAGCGGCGGGCGATGATGACCTCGCGCGAGATCGCCGACTTCGCCGTCAACGCGATCCTGGACGACATGAGCCCGCGCAACCCGGTGCTGCTGCTGGTCAACGGCATGGGCGCGACCCCGCTCCTGGAGCTGTACGGGTTCAACGCCGAGGTGCAGCGGGCGCTGACCGAGCGCGGGGTCGCCGTCGCCCGCACCCTCGTCGGCAACTACGTCACCTCCCTCGACATGGCGGGCGCGTCGGTCACGCTGTGCCAGATCGACGAGGAGACGCTGCGGCTGTGGGACGCGCCGGTGAAGACCGCGGGGCTGCGCTGGGGCATGTGAGCCGGGCCGTCAACTCCCCTACCACGCAAGGAGATCCAGTGCTCGACGCCGATTTCTTCCGCCGTTGGATGACGGCGACCGCCGCGTCCGTGGACCGTGAGGCGGAACGGCTGACCGCCCTCGACTCCCCCATCGGGGACGCCGACCACGGCAGCAACCTCCAGCGCGGGTTCCGCGCCGTGACGGCCGTCCTGGAGAAGGAGGCCCCGGAGACACCCGGGGCGGTGCTCACCCTTGCCGGACGGCAGCTGATCTCCACGGTCGGCGGGGCGTCAGGGCCGCTGTACGGCACGCTGCTGCGGCGCACCGGGAAGGCGCTCGGGGACGCCGCCGAGGTGGACGAGGGGCAGTTCGCCGAGGCGTTTGGGGCGGGGGTGGACGCGGTCATGGCCCTGGGCGGGGCCGCGCCCGGCGACAAGACCATGATCGACACACTCGTCCCGGCCGTGGCCGCGCTCGGCGACGGGTTCGCCGCCGCTCGGGCCGCCGCGGAGGAGGGCGCCCTCGCGACGGCGCCGTTGCAGGCCCGCAAGGGCCGGGCGAGCTATCTGGGCGAGCGCAGCATCGGACACCAGGACCCGGGCGCCACCTCGTCCGCGCTGCTGGTCGCGGCACTCGCGGAGGCGAACGGTGAGTGACGGCGAGCTCGTGGGGATCGTGCTGGTCTCGCACAGTGCCCAGGTCGCCGCGTCCGTCGCCGAGTTGGCGCGAGGGCTCGCGGGCGGTGGCGTCGAGGTGCCGGTCGCGCCGGCCGGCGGCACCGAGGGCGGGGAACTCGGGACCAGCTCCGCGCTCATCGCCGCTGCCGCCGCCTCGGTGGACCGGGGCGCCGGGGTGGCCGTCCTCACCGACCTCGGCAGTGCCGTCCTGACGGTCAAGGCACTGCTGGCGGAGGGCGACGAACTCCCCGCCGGCACCCGTCTGGTGGACGCCCCGTTCGTCGAGGGCGCGGTCGCGGCGGTCGTCACGGCCTCCACCGGCGCGGACCTCGCGGCGGTGGAGGCGGCGGCAGCGGAGGCGTACACGTACCGCAAGGTCTGAGACCTACGAGATACCCCGCGCCGCGACGGCGAGGGCCGAGCACATGGTGTCCGCCAGCTCGGCCTCCGCCCTCGCGGCGTCCGTCCGCCCGGTCTCGACGCGCCAGGCGTAGTGCTCCACCGCCGCGCGCAGGGCCGCGTTGAACATCGCCGCCTGGATCGTGGGCCGCAGGTCGTCAGCGGGCAGGCCGGCCCGCTCACCGAGGGCGCGGGCGAACGCCGGCTCGGCCTCGTCGTACGTCTGCAACCAGATCGCGCGCAGCCCGGGTTCGGTGCGGGTCAGTCGTACCAACGCCCCGACCGTCGCCCGCTCCGGGCCCGCGACGAAGGCGGGGTCGGCCGCGAGGCGGCGGTCGAAGAGCTGCTCCAGGGGCTGCCCGGGGCGCCACTCGCGCAGACACTCGGCGATCACGTCGATGCCGGCTGAGAACAGCGGCCGTACGCAGCTCTCCTTGCTGGGGAAGTAGCGCCAGAGGGTGCGGGCGGAGACGCCGACCGCCTGACCGATCTGTTCCCCGGTGGTGGCCGCGACGCCCTGGGTGACGAACAGGTCGACCGCGGCCCGGGCGATCTCCAGCCGGATCTCGGCCTTGCGCTCCTCGGTCAGCGGTGGTCGTCCCGTGCGTCCGCGGGCTGCGGTCATGTGTTCCTCCGGCTGGCGGTGATCGTCTCCCGGAATTCTCCACCACGACTTTATGTCACTCGCAGACATTAAGTCGTAGAGTGGAGACACATCGGGCACGTCGCTCTCGTACGCCGCCCTCGCACGCACGGACAGGGAACCGCCATGACCACTGGACTCGACGGACGCAGCGTCATCGTCACCGGAGCGGGCTCGGGGATCGGGCGCGCCGCCGCCCTGGCCTTCGCCGCGGAGGGCGCGAACGTGCTGGTGGCGGATCTGAACGCGGACGGGGCGGCGAAGGTCGTCAGCGAGATCGAGGAGGCGGGTGGCACCGCGGTCGCCGTCACCGGCGATCTGAGCGAGCAGGCCGTCGTCGACCGGGTGACCGCGACCGCGGTGGAGAGGTTCGGCGGCGTGGACGTGCTGGTGAACAACGCCGGGATCATGGACCGGATGTCGGCGCTCGCGGACGTGAGCGACGCGGAGTGGGAGCGGGTGCTGCGGGTCAACCTGACCGCGCCCTTCCTGCTGACCCGGGCCGTCCTGCCGCACATGCTGGCGGCGGGCAGGGGCGCGATCGTGAGCACCGCCTCCGAGGCCGGGCTGCGGGGCAGCGCCGCGGGCGCCGCCTACACGGCCTCGAAGCACGGCATCGTGGGGCTCACCAAGAACCTGGCCGTGATGTACCGCAACCAGGGCATCCGGGCCAACGCCATCGCCCCGGGCGGCACCGCGACCGGCATGGTCCCCGACATCGACCGCGAGGCACACGGCCCGCAGGCGCTCGGCCCCTACTTCGGCAACGTCGGCCGCGTCTCCGAGCCGGAGGAGCAGGCCGCCGCGATCGTCTTCCTCGCGTCGGACGCGGCGAGCAACATCAACGGAGTGGTCCTGGCCGTGGACAACGGCTGGTCGGCGGTCTGACACGCGCCGGGGCGGCCACGCGGCTCTGACGCGCCCGGAGCGGCCGTCCGACCCACCCCGGTCCGACACCTCGCGGGGCGACCATCCGCCCCACGCAGGTCCGACACGTCTCGGGGCGGCCGTCCGCCCCACCCCGGCCCGACACTTGCGGGGCGACCGTCCGGTCCGCGCCGGTCCGACACGTCTCGGGGCGACCGTCCGGTCCACGCCGGTCCAACACGTCTCGGGGCGACCGTCCTCCCCACGCCGGTCCAACACGTCTCGGAGCGGCCGTCCACCCCGCCCCGGCCCGACACCGCGCGGGGCGGCCGTCCGACCCACACCGGTCCGACCCGCCCCGGAACGCGTGCCCGGTCCACGCCGGTCCGACCCGCCCCGGGGCAACCGTCCGGCCCACGCCGGTCCGACACCTCGCGGGGCGACCATCCTCCCCACGCCGGTCCAACACGTCTCGGGGCAGCCGTCCACCCCACCCCGGTCCGACCCGCCCCGGGACGCGTGCCCGGCCCACGCCCTGCTGCGACGCCCCGGGGCGGCCGTCCGGCCCATGCGAACAGCCAGCCCGCCCGCCGGCCGCACGAGGCAGGCGAGCCGGCCGCCCCCGAAGCTCGGCCACGGCGGGCCCACGGGCGGTGGGGCCGGCGGGCCGGGCACGCGCACCTGAGCCGGGCGTCGGCCGTTCGGGAAGCGGTAGACGACACGGCCCCTCGCGAAGAGCCTTGTCGTCTACCGCCCTCTCACGAACTGCCGCGCCAGCCGCTCCCCCGTCGCCACGGCGGCGGCATGGTCCTCGATGGGTTTGACCTGGGCGTCCTTGAAGACGATGTAGGTGACCCCGGAGGGCGTGCCGCCGCCGCGCGGGTCGGGGCGGATACCCAGGGCCTTGGCGGCGGCGTAGGACGCCTCGCCGATGATGTCGTGGGGGCCGACGTCGCCGACGACCGCGTACTGCACGCGGTCCTTGTAGATCACCGCCGCGACCGAGCCGCCCCGCACGCCGCTGGCGCGGTAGTCCCAGACGCGGCTCGGGGTGGGCACCACGATGTAGGGCAGGCGTTCGGCGCTCAGGTAGCGGCCGTCGGCCTGCTGGAAGGCGGTGGCGTCGGAGAACAGCGGGTCGGTGCTCCGGTTGCAGCGCAGGCCGGGCCGCCCGTCGCAGTCGATGTCCATGTCGGCCTTCCAGAACACGGCCTCCTCGGTGCCGCAGACCGGGACGGTGGCGGGCAGACCGTCGTCGGTGGCGTACCGGCCGCGGGAGACGGGGACGCAGTCACGCACTTTGGCCAGCAGGTCGGCGGCGCGGACGTCGCCCTCCTGGCGTACCACCGGCTCTTGGAACGCGACGGACTCCACGGACTCGACGGCGGGCGACGTCGTCGGGGCGAGCAGGGCGGCGCCTGCCGCGGCCAGCGTCAGCGACTGGACACGCACGATGAGGGACCCTCTCCTGGGGGACATTGACGCACACCCAGCCCAATCTGATGCCGCGTCGGCCACCCGGCCACCCTGAGGGGGCCGGACGGTGCACGGCCCTCGCGGGCGGGAGCGTTTCCCCGAACGTCCGACAGGGGCCGGGCGCCTGAGCCTGCGTCGGCTCCGGCTGCCCGGCCGCCCGCGTCCGGCGCGGGGACAGCGACGACAGCGGCCCGCGCCAACAGCGTGAACTCCCGAGCCCTCGAAGGGAGTTCACCATGAGGAGCTTCAGCATACGTAACCGTCCGGCGCGTTCACCAACGCCGCCCCTCTTGATGGGACCACGTCAGCGGCTGCATAGTGAGGGACGCCCATTGGTCCGGACCATTGCCTCGGGGAGGCGGACTCGTGCGACGCGTTGCCGCGCTCTGCGGGGCGCTCCTGCTGCTGGCGGGCTGCGGCTGGAGCGGCGCCGACGACGAGGGCCGGCTTCCCGGCGCCCCGGCGGGCGTCACCGCGGCGGCCGGCAGCGCGACCAGCGTGCATGTGATGTGGAGCGCGGTGACGGCCGACGGCGGTGTCCGTGGCTACGAGGTGTATCGCGGCGCCACGAAGGTGAAGGAGGTGCCGGGTTCCGAGCACATGGTGGACGTCTCCAGGCTCAGGCCGTCCACCAGCTATGTGTTCACCGTGCGCGCCCGCGACACCGAGGGACGTCTCGGCCCGCCCAGCCGTGCGGTCCGCGCGACCACACCGGCGGCCACCCGGGCGGACACCTCGGCGCCGACCCGCCCGGGGCGGGTGACGGGCCGGGCGGTCGGCAGCCGGTCGGTCCAGCTGTCGTGGTCCGCGTCCTCGGACGACGTGCGCGTGGTGTCGTACGACATCCAGCAGGGCGGCACGAAGATCCACAGCGTCGGCGGGAACCAGACGGCGACCGTGGTCACGGGGCTGCGCCCCGGGGTCCGCTACTCCTTCACCGTGCGGGCCCGCGACGCCGCCGACAACGCCTCCCCCGCGAGCGCCGCCGTCCGCCTCACCACCGCGCCCGGCACCGACGACGGGCGCGGCACGGCCCCCGCCGCATTCCGCGCGACGACCCGCCTGGCCGAGGACGGTGCGTACTACTTCGACCTCTCCTGGGTGCCGCCACGCGTGGACGGCGTGGTCACGGAGTACCGGATACGGCTGGACGGGCAGCCGGCCACCTCACTGGTGTACGGCGGCACCGCGCCCAGCGGGCCCGCGACGTACAGCTTCTACGCGGGGCGGGACAAGGGCGTCACCCACCGGCTGCGGATCCGGGCGAAGCTGCCGGACGGGACCTGGGGCGGATGGTCGCCTGAGCGGACGGTCACGACCGGCGCGACGCCCTGACGCACCGCCGGCATGGGCCGGACGAAGGAATCCGTCACCTGCCCGGGGGCGGTCCGGGTGCGCGCCGGGCCGGGGGCACGTTGGCTGCCCCTGAGGCGCACGGGCCCTTTCCCGATCCTCGGCGGCGCATGGGACGTACCGCCAACCGTGCCGCCGGAGGGCAGTCCATGCGTACAAGTCAGCTTCTCCTCCGCTCCGGGCCGATCGCGGCTGCCGTCGCCGCGCTGGCCGCCACCCCGGCGGTCGCGGCCTCCGGGATCTCCGTGAGCACGACCGGCTCCACGGTCTCGGTGACCACCAGCGCCTGCACCCAGGTCAACGGCAGCTGGGGCACCGCCTCGCTGCTCACCAGCAGCCAGGCGAGCTTCGCCCAGGGTCGCCAGGTGTCCCTGTCGGGGACGAGTTCCCTGCAGTCGGCCGCCTGGTCCGGCGTGAGCCCCGGGACGTACACCGTCGTCGTCATGTGCGCCGACAACTCCACGGCAGGCGCCCAGTCGGTCATCGTCTCGACGGCCTCCACGCCGACCATCTCCGCGACCGCCTCCCCGTCGCGCGGCGTCATGGGCGGCCTCGGCGGCGGCATCAAGGACTACGGTCCGCTCACCCTGGGCGCCGGTGCCGCCCTCGTCGGGATCGGGGGCATCGCGACGGCCTGGTTCCTGCGCCGCCGCGCCAAGCCCTACCGCCTCTAGGACTCCAGTTCTTCGAACTCCTCCAGCGCGTGGGTGAGCCACCGGGTCCAGAAGGTCTCCAGATCGATCCCCGCCCGCAGGATCAGGTGCTGCAACCGGTCCTGCGGGCTGTCCCTGCCCGGCGGGAAGTCGCGCTGCTCGATCTCCTCGTACTCCGCCAGCTGCCGCCGGTGCAGCTCCAGATGGCGGCGCAGATCGGCCTCGATGCCCTGGATGCCGTCGTTGCCGACCACGGCCGCCGCCCGCAGCCGCAAAAACAGAGTCTCGCGGTACGGCTTGGGGTCCTGGGACGCGGCCGTCCAGCGGGCCAGTTCGGCGCGGCCCGCGGGCAGGACCTCGTACGACTTCTTCTGCCCGCGGGCCGGCTGCTCCGACGGCAGCGCCCGGATGTGCCCCTCGGCCTCCAGTTTTCCCAGCTCGCGATAGATCTGCTGATGCGTCGCCGACCAGAAGTAGCCGATCGACCTGTCGAAACGCCGCGTCAGGTCGAGGCCCGAGGACGGCTTTTCCAGCAGGGCGGTCAGGATCGCGTGCGGGAGTGACATGCGGTCATCCTAGGGACGGCCCTCACAGGGCCGCCGCGACCTCGGTGCCCTGCTTGATGGCCCGCTTGGCGTCCAGTTCGGCGGCCACGTCGGCACCGCCGATCAGATGGGCGCTCACCCCGGCGGCGACCAGCTCCTCGTACAGGTCGCGGCGCGGGTCCTGGCCGGTGCACAGGACGACGGTGTCCACCTCCAGGACCGTGCTCTCCTCGCCGACCGTGACATGCAGTCCGGCGTCGTCGATCCGGTCGTAGCGCACGCCCGGGACCATGGTGACGCCGCGGTGCTTGAGTTCGGTGCGGTGGATCCAGCCGGTGGTCTTGCCGAGCCCCGCGCCGACCTTGCTGGTCTTGCGCTGGAGCAGATGGACGGTGCGCGGCGGGGCGGGGCGCTCGGGGGCGGTGAGGCCGCCGGGGCCGGTGTGGTCCATGTCGACGCCCCAGTGGCGGAAGTACGTCGCCGGGTCCTCGTTGGCCTTGTCGCCCGCGTCCGTCAGGTACTCGGCCACGTCGAAGCCGATGCCGCCGGCGCCGAGGATCGCGACGCGGTCGCCGACGGGGGCCTTGTCGCGCAGGACGTCGAGATAGCCGACGACGCTCGGGTGGTCGACGCCGGGGATGTCGGGGGTGCGCGGGGTGACGCCGGTGGCGACGACGACCTCGTCGTAGCCGTCCAGGTGGGCCGAGGTCACGCGCGTGTCCAGACGTACGTCCACGCCGTGGGCGGCGAGCTGGTGGCGGTAGTAGCGCAGGGTCTCGTCGAACTCCTGCTTGCCGGGGACCTGACGGGCGACGTTGAGCTGGCCACCGATCTCGCTCGCGGCGTCGTACAGCGTCACCGCGTGGCCGCGTTCGGCCGCCGTCGTCGCACAGGCGAGGCCCGCCGGGCCCGCGCCGACGACCGCGACGCGCTTCTTGCGCCGGGTCGGGGAGAGCACCAGCTCGGTCTCGTGGCAGGCGCGCGGGTTGACCAGGCAGGAGGTGATCTTGCCGCTGAAGGTGTGGTCGAGGCAGGCCTGGTTGCAGCCGATGCAGGTGTTGATGGCCTCGGGGGTGCCGGCCGCGGCCTTGTTCACGAAGTCGGGGTCGGCGAGCATCGGGCGGGCCATGGACACCATGTCCGCGTAACCTTCGGCCAGCAACTCCTCGGCGACTTCAGGGGTGTTGATGCGGTTGGTGGTGACGAGGGGGATGCGGACCGCGCCCATGAGCTTCTTGGTGACCCAGGTGTACGCGCCGCGCGGCACCGAGGTGGCGATCGTGGGGATGCGGGCCTCGTGCCAGCCGATGCCGGTGTTGATGATCGTCGCGCCGGCCGCCTCGACGGCCGTGGCGAGGGTGACGACCTCGTCGTGGGTGGAGCCGCCGGGGACCAGGTCCAGCATGGAGAGCCGATAGACGATGATGAAGTCCTCGCCGACGGCCTCGCGCACCCGCCGCACGATCTCGACGGGGAAGCGCATGCGGTTCTCGTACGAACCGCCCCAGCGGTCGGTGCGCCGGTTGGTCTGCCGGGCGATGAACTCGTTGATCAGATAGCCCTCGGAGCCCATGATCTCCACGCCGTCGTAGCCGGCCCGCCGGGCGAGGCGGGCGGCGCGGGCGTAGTCGTCGATGGTCTGCTCGACCTCGGCGTCGGTGAGCTCACGGGGCGGGAAGGGGCTGATCGGCGCCTGGAGGGGGCTCGGGGCGACCAGGTCCTGGTGGTAGGCGTACCGGCCGAAGTGCAGGATCTGCATCGCGATCCGGCCGCCCTCGCGGTGCACGGCCTCGGTGATGACCCGGTGCTCGTCGGCCTCCGCCTCGGTGGTGAGCTTCGCGCCGCCCTCGTAGGGCCGGCCGGCGTCGTTGGGCGCGATGCCGCCGGTGACGATGAGGCCGACGCCGCCCCGCGCCCGCTCGGCGTAGAAGGCCGCCATGCGTGCGAACCCGCGCTCGGCCTCCTCCAGACCGACGTGCATGGAGCCCATCAGGACCCGGTTGGGCAGCGTGGTGAAGCCCAGGTCCAGCGGGCTCAGCAGATGGGGGTAACGGCTCATGGCAGGCCTCCGTGCGCGGTGTCGTCCCTCCTGTTGTAGAGGACCGCGCACGGTTTATGCAACTAGTTGCAGAACCAGGCCGGGGGTGATGTGCCGCAGCTCACCTGCTCTCGAGCAGCACGTGCAGCTCCCGCTCCTGGTCCCCGGAGGCCGAGGAGAGGTCGCGGACCGCGAACAGGGAGTCGAGGGTGGAGCGCAGCCGCTCGATGGCCCAGTAGCCGCCCTGGGCGTCGGCCTCGACGGAGGACGAGAGCCGGGGCGGGGTCGCGCACTCGTGCGCGTCGGTGACCTCGAAGGTGCCGAGCCACACCATCGGGCGGCTCTCGTGGAGCTGCTGGGGCACGTCCTCGGCCGACCGGTCGGACTCGAAGCACTCGCAGAGCGCGTCGAACACGATCCGGGCGTCCTCCTTGCTGCACCCGCTGATCTCCAGGGAGACGGGTTCCTCGTGCATGCGCACACGATCCATCGTGATCGCTCCTCTCATGGCGACGGCGCGGTCACACGAGTTCCCCCGTGAACCGCGCCACACCTTCAGAAAAGCACCACTGCCGGGCCGGGACCAGCGGCCGGCCTCAGCTCTTGGTGAAGCGGTACGTCTTGCTGTCGGTCAGCACGCAGAACCCGGGCGAGACGACGATCACCCGCAGGGTGCCGGTGCGCCGGTCGTAGTCGATGCCCTCGGCCTCGAACGTGCCCGAGCAGGAGCTGCGCAGCGGGAGCTGGCGGAGCGCGGTGACATGGCCGGTGACGTTCGTCGTGCCGGGTTCGGCGGACAGGTCGACCTGGAGCAGCGGCTTGGTGACGCCGAAGAGGGTGCCCGCGGGGTCGTCCGAGGAGCACAGCAGCCGCGTCGCGGTGACGAAGTCGCAGCCCTGTACGTCGCGTACGGCGTGGTCGAGGGTGACGGTGGACGCCTGCGGGAGGTTCGCCGAGGGCGAGGTGCTCGCGTTGACGCCGGGGGTCGGGAAGACGAGGAAGCGGGTCATCGTGCCGTACTCGCCGGACAGCATCCACTGGCCCGACGGGGCGATGGCGACCCACGAGTTGTTGAGCGCCTCGCCGCTGCTCAACGTGTGGACGTACTCCGACCAGGCGCCGCCCGGGGCCTGCACCCGGTACATCTTCGCCGTGCCCGAGTCGGCCTGGTACGGCTCGACGTAGTAGCCGCCGTAGGAGGCGTCGGGGTCGCCGACGTGGTTCCAGCCGCGACTGGACACGCTCAGCGGGATGGTGCCGATGCCCGTGTAGCGGTTGGCGCTGTTCGCGGGGACCTCGACCGAGGTCAGGCCCTGGCTCTCGGTCAGCGGGTCGGCGCGGTCGGAGCCGACCTCCGTCCAGGTGTCGGCGGCCGTCGCGGGCGTGGCGGACGACAGGACGGCGGCGGTGGCGAGGGCGACGAGTCCGGTCAGGACGGCGTGACCACGGTGCCGGATGCGCAGGGGCATGGCGGGCGGCTCCTCGGAGGGGGGTGGAGGGGTTCGGCGGACAGTGTGGCGGCCCCGTGTAGTCATGTACAGACCAATACGGCAACGGGGAATCGAACTTCTGATCTCACCGGACGCGCCGCGCCGTGTTGAGGGATGGTGGAGGTGGACGCCGATGGCGCCCCAGAGGCGGTTGAACGCGGTAGAACAGGGGAGTCGGCACGGGGGACGACGTGCCGTGTGGACGGTCGAAGGACGGTGCGTGCGATGAGTGCAGCCCGGTCTCCCGTCGCCGAGGGCGACGGACCGGTACGCGGGGCGGTACGGCCCAGCGGGCTGCTCGATGTACTGGGCGTGGCTTCGGTCGTGCTGGACGCCCAGGGCCGCATCGTGCTGTGGAGCCCCCAGGCCGAGGAGCTGTTCGGCTACTCGGCGCGCGAGGCGCTCGGCGAGTACGCCGCCCGGATCATGGTCCACGAGCAGTACCTCGACCTCGTCGTGAAGCTCTTCGCCGACGTCATGGCCACCGGGCAGAGCTGGGCCGGCGCCTTCCCGATCCGGCGCAAGGACGGCACCACCCGTCTGGTGGAGTTCCGCAACATGCGGCTCCTCGACGACCACGGGGACGTGTTCGCGCTCGGCCTCGCGGCCGACCAGTCCACCGTGCGCGGCCTGGAGCGGGACGTGGCGCTGTCGACCCGGGTGGTGGCGCACTCCCCCATCGGACTCGCCGTCCTGGACACCGATCTGCGGTACGTCTCCGTCAACCCGGCACTCGAACGGCTCAACGGCATCCCGGCCGAGGACCACCTCGGCCGGACCGTCCGCGAGGTCCTCCCGCACATCGACGCCGACGCCCTCGACGCGGCGGCGCGCGAGGTCCTCAGGACCGGCCGCCCGATCGTCGACCGGGAGACCGTCGGCCGTACGCCGGCCGACCCGGAGGAGGAGCACACCTGGTCGATCTCGCTGTACCGCCTGGAGGACGCGCTCGGCACCGTGCTGGGTGTGGCCACCTCGGTCGTGGACGTCACCGAGCAGCACCGGGCGACCGTGGAGGCGGAGGCGGCGCGGCGGCGCCTGACCGTCATCGCGGACGCCTCCGCCCGCATCGGCACCACCCTGGAGCTGGACCGTACCGCCCGCGAGCTGGCCGATGTCGCCGTACCCGAGCTCGCCGACATAGCCGCCGTGGATCTGCTGGAGGCGGTGGTCGACGGCAGACGCAGCAGCCTCGGCCCGAGCGAGCCGGCCGTGATCCGTGCCCTCGCCGTCAAGGCGGAGGACGACGACTCGGCCGCGCTGGAGGCAGCGGACCCGCCGGGGCAGGTCGCCCGGTACGGACCGGACCGCCTGGTCACCGAGTGTGTGCGCAGCGGCGATCCGGTGCTGGTGGCCGAGGTCCAGGAGGCCGACCTGCCGCGCATCGCCCGTTCCCCCGAAGCGGCCGGGCTGTTGGCCCGCGCGGGCGTGCACTCGTATCTGGCCGTGCCGTTGATCGCGCGCGGTGAGGTGCTCGGCGCCCTCGACCTCAAACGCACCCGCAATCCGCTGCCGTTCAGCGAGGACGACGTACTGCTGGCCCGGGAGCTGGCGGCGCGGGCGGCCGTGCAGATCGACAACGCCCGCTGGTACCAGAACGCCCGCGACACCGCGCTGACCCTCCAGCGCAGCCTGCTGCCCAGCCATCCCCCGGTGACGGGCGGCCTGGAGGTCGCCTCCCGCTACCAGCCCGCGGGGGCCACGGCCGAGGTCGGCGGCGACTGGTTCGACGTGATCCCCCTCGACGGCCGCAAGACCGCGCTCGTCGTCGGCGACGTGATGGGCAGCGGTATCAACGCCGCCGCCACCATGGGCCGGCTGCGTACCGCGACCAACACGCTGGCCTCCCTCGACCTCGAACCGGCCCGGCTGCTGGAGCACCTGGACCGGATCACCCAGGATCTGGACCACTCCATCGCGACCTGTGTCTACGCCGTCCACGACCCGCGTCTGCGGCAGTGCCGGATCGCCAACGCCGGGCATCTGCCACCGGTTCGGCTGCGTGCCGGGCGCAAGCCCGAACTCCTCGAACTGCCCACCGGGGCGCCGCTGGGCGTGGGCGGGGTCGCGTTCTCCACCACGACCGTCGACCTCGACCCCGGAGACCGGCTGGTCTTCTACACGGACGGCCTCGTCGAGACCCGCCAACACCCGCTCGACGAACGCCTCGACGCGCTCCTGGACCTCCTCGACGGCCCCGACCGCGCCCTGGAGGAGGTCTGCGACCTCCTCGTCCGCACCCTGCACCAGCCCGACAACTCCGACGACGTCGCGCTGCTCATCGCCCGTGCGCAGACGCCGAGTTGACGATCACGGACCCGCACGCGGATTCACAGGCAGGCATTACCCGCTTCTTATCGGCCGCCCACGACAATCACAGCAAGGCACGGCACGAGGACGCCGGTGGGAGCGAGCCATGACGGACGATCCGGATCAGGAAGCGACACCGCCCGAGGTGCTCGTCGGGCCCGGCGGAGGCGCGGAACGCACTCCGCTGCGGGACCGCTGGCAGCGGCAGCCCGTCCGTGTCCGGGCGGTGACGGCCGCCGCGGCTGCCGCCGTCCTCACCCTCGGCGGCACGGCCCTCGCGTACGCCGCGACCTCCTCGGGCCCGGACGGCGGGGCCACGCCCTCCACCTCGGGTTCGGCGTCGCCCTCGCCGGGCGAGCGTGGGCCCGGGCACCCGCATGGCCGGTGGTTCGGCGGTGAGGGGGTGCACGGGGAGTCGACGGTGAAGGACCGCGACACCGGCAAGTGGGTCGTCCGGGTGTGGCAGCGCGGCACCGTCGAGAAGGCGGACGGCGACCAGGTCACCGTCAAGAGCGAGGACGGCGCCGCGTGGACGTGGACCGTGCCGTCCGACGCGACGGTACTGCGGGACGGCGACAATGGCGCGGGCGCCGGGGACGTGAAGAAGGGCGAGACGGTCTACGTGTCCGGTACGCGCTCCGGCGACGGCATCCGCACCGCCGACCACGTCCTCGCGGGCACCTGGGAGAAGCCGGACGCGGGCACATGGCGGGACAAGGTGCCGGGCCCGGAGAACTGGCGTGACGGGTTCCCCGGGCACGGCGGACCTGGCCGCGGCGGCCTGCCGACACCCTCGCCGTCGGAGAACGGCGCCACCACCTGACGCCGCTCCCCCGTGACGCCCACGACCTGACGCCGCTCCCCCGTGACGCCCACGACCAACTCGGCATCCGCCGTGGCGTCCAGGCCTGGCGCCCCATCCCTCATTGCGCCTACGACCTGACGCCGCTCCCCCTCCGGATCGTCTACGTCCCTACGCCGACCACCACGTTGGCGTACAGCTCCTCCGAGCCGAACAGGCGGGTCGTCAGGCCGCTGCGGGTGAAGGCGTCGACGGCTGCCGGGGCCTGGCGTTCGCTCGTCTCGACGAGCAGACAGCCGCCGGGGGCGAGCCATCGGGGCGCCTCGGCGGCCACCCGGCGCAGCACGTCCAGGCCGTCCGAGCCGCCGTCCAGGGCGACCAGGGGCTCATGGTCGCGGGCCTCCGCGGGGAGCAGTCCGACCTCTGCGGAGGGGACGTACGGCACGTTCGCCGCGAGGATGTCCACGCGCCCGCGCAGCCGCTTCGGCAGCGCCTCGAAGAGGTCGCCCGCGTGGACGTGACCGGCGAAGGCGGCGACATTGCGGCGGGCGCAGCGCACGGCCGCCGGGTCGATGTCGGCGGCGTGGAGTTCGGCGCCGTCGAGCGCGTCGGCCAGGGCCGCGCCGACCGCGCCCGAGCCGCAGCACAGGTCCACGACCACGGCGGCGTCGGGGGCGTGGGCGAGGGCCTGCTCGACCAGGAACTCGGTGCGGCGCCGGGGGACAAAGACGCCGGGGTCGACGGTGATGCGCAGTCCGCGGAACTCGGCCCAGCCGACGACGAGTTCGAGGGGGACGCCGGTCGCGCGGCGGTCCACCATGGCCGTCAGTTCGTCCGGGGTGCGGGCGGTGGCGAGGATCAACTCCGCCTCGTCCTCGGCGAAGACACAGCCGGCGGAGCGCAGCGCGGCCACGACGGACTCACGGGAGGCGGGAGTTGAGGAAGGAGAAGAGGGAGGCATGGATGCCGAGGGCCTTTCGGTAGCCGAAGGGCGCTCTCGCGGCCACCTGTTACCGGTGGTCCGCGCCGACTCGGGGAGAGAGCACCCGACCTGACACAGCGGTAATGGGTCCCACCTCCTCGGTCCACCGGTCGGGACCGTCCTCGACCGGACGGTCACCTTACCCGAAGGATCACACCCCGACCCTCTCAATGGTTGACTTATACAACTCCCACTTCAAGTTGTACTGTGCAACCAGAAGGGGACGAGGGTCCGAAGGAGGGTTTTCGTGGACGCGACCGAGGCCGTCGAGAGCATCCAGCGCGAGATGACGGTCTTCGCCCGTCGCGCCCGCGCCTCGGCGGGGCGTCTGCACCCCGAGCTGTCGCTGGTCTCGTACACCCTGCTCGGGCATCTGGAGGAGCGCGACGGCTGCCGGGCGACCGACCTGGCCGCGCACTACGCCCTCGACAAGTCCACCGTCAGCCGCCAGGTGGCCGCCCTGGAGCGCGCCGCGCTCGTCGAGCGGCGCGTCGATCCGGACGACCACCGGGTGCAGGTGCTGCATCTGACCGACACCGGCCGGGAGATCCTCGCCCAGGTCACCGTGAGCCGCCGGGCCGCGTTCAAGGAGCGGCTCGCCGACTGGCCGGAGGAGGATCTCGTACGGTTCGCCGGTTATCTCGTGCGGTACAACGCTCCCGGCACGGACAGCCTCTAGGACACCGCCACCAGCCGTTCCGGGGCCCGGGCGGCGGCGAACGCGGTGGTGCGGCGCAGCCGGAAGCCGAGGGTCTCGTACAGCCGGATGGCGTTGGTGTTCTGGGCGCTGGTGTGCAGGAACGGGGTCTCGCCGCGCTCCCTGATGCCGTGCGCGACGGCGAGGATCAGCCGGGTCGCCAGGCCCTCGCCGCGGAAGGCCGGGTCGGTGCAGACCGCGCTGATCTCGGTCCACCCCGGCGGGTGCAGCCGCTCCCCCGCCATGGCGACGAGGGCGCCCTCCCGTCGTATGCCCAGATAGGTGCCCAGTTCGATGGTGCGGGGCAGGAAGGGGCCGGGCCGGGTGCGCTCGATCAGGTCGAGGATCTCGGGCACGTCGGCGGGGCCGAGGGGGACGGCCTCCGGTTCGGGGGCGGCGGCGAGTCCGTCGTCCACGAACTGCACGCCCTCCATCCGGAACGTGATCTCCCAACCCGCCGGCACCTCCCCGCGGAAGCCCGGCAGCGGCACCTCGGCCCCCGGCCCCGCGAGCGCCGCGAGGTCCGCCCAGTCGTCCGGGTTCGGGTCCTCGGGCAGGGCCAGCCACGGGGAGACGTCGACGGGGTAGCGCAGGACGCGACCGCGCCGTTCGGCGAAGTGGGCGTGGGGGCCGGTGAGGGAGGCGAGGGCGGGGTTGTCGAGGACGTGGGCCGCGGCCACCCGCGCGATGCCGAGATCGCTCATCGGGCCACCTCGATCACGACCTTGCCGCGGGCGTGGCCTTCCTCGACGGTGCGCAGGGCCTCGCCGGCCTCGTCGAGGGGGAAGCGCCGGATGACGTGCGGGTCGAGGTCGCCGTTGACCACCAGGTGGGCGACGGCGTCCAGGACGGCGGCCGTGCGGGCCCGGGCAACGCGTGCGCCGCCCAGTTCCGCGACCACCTCGGGCGGCGCCCCCGCGGTGATCAGCTTCGTGCGGTCGGTGAGCAGGAGCGCGGCCTCGGTCAGCACCTCGCCGCCGACGAGGTCGTAGACCCCGTCGACGCCGTCAGGCGCAGCCGCTGCGGCACGCTCGGTCCAGCCCGGTCCGGAGGGGACATGGACGGCTCCGAGCGACTCGACGAAGTCCTTCTTGCCCTCGCTCGCGAGGCCCAGCACCCGCACCCGGCCCGCCCGCGCGATCTGCACGGCCGCCGCGCCGACCCCGCCGCCCGCGCCGGTGACCAGCAGGGTCGCCCCCGTCGGCAGATCGAGCTGGCGCACCCCGTCGTACGCGGTCGCGGCGGCGACGGGCAGGGTCGCGGCGTCGGCGAAGGAGAGCCCGGCGGGCTTGTGCGCGGTCAGCGCGGCGGGGAGCAGGGCGTACTCGGCGTAGCCGCCGGCCGCGGTGTTGCCGAACACCTCGTCGCCCGCAGCGAAGCCTTCGACGTCCGCGCCGATCTCCTCGACGACGCCCGAGACCTCGCTGCCGAAGACGGCCGGGAAGGTGCGCTCGTCGGAGTCCGTGGGGCGGCGGTATCCGGTGCGGAGCTTCCAGTCGACGGGGTTCACGCCCGCGACCCGCACCGCGACCAGGATCTGGCCGGGTCCGGGGACGGGCCGGTCGGCCTCGACGAGGGCCTCCGTCTCCGGTCCTCCGTACCGCGTGAAGACGTACGCCTTGGGCATGACTCCCACTCTCCTTCGCTCGCGCCGGGCATCAGGCGGCAAGGAAGATCCGCGGGCGGCTATTCCCGGGCCGGTGGAGTGTTCATACGCGCTTAACGAATGCCGTCATGTTCACACTGCTGCCATGATCGGGGCCCCTGACCAGGGGCGGAGCACGGGCGACGACAGCGTACGGTTGAACCATGAACGTCACCCGAGGCTTCGCCGGACGCCCCCGCGTCCACAACACAGGGCTGCCGCCCGGTCAGTACGACGCGGGCGACGACTGGCCCGTGCTGTCCGCGGAGGTCACGCCGGAGCTGTCGCCGGCCGACTGGACCTTCCGCGTCGACGGGCTGGTCGAGGAACCGCGCACCTGGGACTGGGACGAGGCGCACGCATTGCCCGGGTCGGTGTACGAGGGTGACATCCACTGCGTGACGAGCTGGTCGAAGTTCGGCGTGCGGTTCGGGGGCGTGTCCCTGGACGCCTTCCTGGACCTGGTGCGCCCCCGGGCATCCGCCACCCATGTCGTCGCCTACTCGCACACCGGGTACACCACGAACCTGCCGCTGGCGGACGTGACGGGCGGCAAGGCGTGGCTCGCCTGGGAGTTCGACGGCAAGCCGCTGGCCGCCGAGCACGGTGGGCCGGCGCGGCTGCTGGTGCCACATCTGTACTTCTGGAAGAGCGCCAAGTGGATCGCGGGGCTCAGGATTCTCGACCACGACGAGCCCGGGTTCTGGGAGCAGAACGGCTATCACGCGCGGGGCAACCCGTGGGAGGAGCAGCGGTACTCCGGTGACTGAGACCTCTGAGACCTCCGTCTCCCCCGGGGACACCTTCACGCCTGTCACGCGGTTCGCCGTGCCCGGGCGTATCGCCGTGAGCAACCGGGCCGCCGCGCTGTGGCAGACCGCGACGCTCACCGAGATCCGCCACGAGACCCCGCACGCGGCGACCTACCGGTTCGCGGTGCCCGCCTGGGCCGGTCATCTGCCGGGCCAGCACCTGATGCTGCGGCTGACCGCCGAGGACGGCTATGTGGCCCAGCGCCACTACTCGATCGCGTCCGCGCCCGACGACGCGGGACACATCGAACTGACCCTGGACCATGTCGAGGGCGGCGAGGTGTCGGGGTGGTTCCACACGGTCGCCAGGCCCGGCGACCAGGTCGAGGTGCGCGGACCACTGAGCGGCTTCTTCGCCTGGCCGGGCGACCGGCCCGCGCTGCTGATCGGCGCCGGCTCCGGGGTCGTACCGCTGATGTCGATGGTGCGGCACCACCGGGCGCGCGGGCTGACCGTCCCGCTGCGTCTGCTGGTGTCCGCGCGCAGCCCCGAGGAACTCATCTACGCGGGCGAGTTGGGCGGCGAGACGACGCCCGTGTTCACGCGGAGCGCGCCGGAGGACGTGGCGGTGGGACGTATGGCAGCCGCACATGTGGCGCCGCTCCTGGCCGAGGCGCCCGAGGGTGGGTGGGAGGCCTATGTGTGCGGGTCCAACGCCTTCGCCGAGCACGCCTCGCGGCTGCTGGTCGAGGCCGGGCAGCCGGTGGACCGGATCCGGATCGAGCGCTTCGGCTGACCCCTCCCCGGTGGCCGTGCGAGGTCATGGCGCCGGGGTGGACAATGTCCTCCATACGGGGTATCGGACAACGATGTGGGCACTCGCACCGATGCGAGGAGGTCGACATGCGAACCCGGGTCCGCGGCTGGCGCTGGCGGCACAATCCGCTGCGGCGCCGGTCGGACGTCGTCGAGGCGTGGACGACGCTGGTCGTCGTCCTGCTGCTGCTCGTGGCCGCGCCTCTCGCCGGGGCGCTGACGGCTCGCTGGGCGCACAGCGAGGCGCAGGCCGCCGCGGTGGCGCAGCGCGCCGACCGGCACAGCGTGCGGGCCGAGGTCGTCGGCCGGATCCCGGACGAACTGCCCACGGTGCAGGGCAGCCGGGCGCGCTCCTTCCGTACGACGGTCTCCTGGACCGAGCCCGGCGAGGGACGGCGGACGGCCACCGCCCGCGTCCCGGCCGGCTCGCACGACGGTGACGTCGTCACGGTCTGGTTCGACGCCCGGGGCCGCGACGTCCCCGCGCCGCCGAACGCCGTCGCGATCTGGCAGCACACCGTCACCATGGGCGTCTGCGCCGCGGCGGGCACGGTCGGCGTGATCCTCCTCGGCCGCCTCGCCGTACGCCATGTGTCCACCCGTCACCGCCTCGCCGAGTGGGAGGCGGAGTGGGCCCGCACAGAACCGGAGTGGACCCGCCGCCGCCCGGCGTGAGCGGACACCCGGGCCCCGCACTTTCCCGACACCGCCCGCCCAGCGCGAGCAGACACCCGGGCCCGGCACTTCTCGGACACCGCCCGCCCGGCGCGAGCAGACACCCGGGCCCCGCACTTTCCTGACACCGCCCGCCCACCCGGCGCGAGCAGACACCCGGGCCCGGCACTTCTCGGACACCGCCCGCCCAGCGCGAGCAGACGCCCGGACCCGGCACTTCTCTGACACCGCCCGCTCGCCCGACGGCTACGGGCATCCCCGACCCACCGAGCCCCTGCGACAGGCGTCCCCCGCCAGACGAGTCGTGCGGCGGGCGTGCCGCCCAGCCCGCGCTGCCCGTCCCCGTCCGCGTCCCCGCCGACGCCCCGGCCCCATGTCGTCGGCCTCGTCTCCCGCGCGGGCGCGCTCCGCGTCGGCGCAACGTCGTGCGGCGCGGCCGAGGTTCAGGTCCGACCGGCCACGCCCCGCCACCACCGCCGCCCTAGCCCACCCCCTGCATCCGCCGCGCCACCCGTCCGTGGTCCCGCAGGGCGTCCCGCAGGCCCGGGAGGGTCGGTTCGCCGCGGTCGACCAGTACCCGGCCGGCGACGACCGTCGTCCAGGCGCGGGCCGGGCCGCAGCGCAGCCACGATTCGACCGGGTCGGTCAACGCGCCCGCGAGGGCGATCTCGTGGAGGTCCCAGACGACGAGGTCGGCACAGGCGCCGGGGCGGAGGTGGCCGATCTCGTCGGCGCGGCCCAGGCAGCGGGCCGAGCCTCGGGTGGCCATGTCGAGGGCGTCGCGGGCGGTCATGGCGCCGGGGCCACCGCGGTAGCGGCCCAGCAGCAGGGCGTTGCGGGTCTCCATCCAGAGGGAGGCGTGGTCGGTGGAGGCGGAGCCGTCGCAGCCGATGCCGACGGGCAGACCGAGTGCGCGCATCTCGCCGACGCGGGCCGTGCCGCCGCCGATCAGCATGTTGGAGCTGGGGCAGTGGGCCACGCCGACGCCCGCGTCCGCGAGGCGGCGCAGCTCGGTGTCGTTCGGGTAGATGCAGTGGGCCACCCAGGTGCGGTCGCTCATCCAGCCGCAGTCCTCGAAGTACTCGACGGGCCGGCAGCCGTACGTCTCCAGGCAGTAGGTGTCCTCGTCGTGGTCCTCGGCGAGGTGCGTGTGGAGGCGGACGTCGTACCGCTCGGCGAGTTCCGCGGTGGCCGTCATGACCTCCTTGGTCACCGAGAACGGTGAGCAGGGCGCGAGCGCGACGCGGATCAGGGCGCCCGGTTCGGGATCGTGGTGGGCCTTGATCAGGCGCTCGCTGTCGGCCAGGACCTCGTCCATGGACTGCGTGACGCTCCTCGGCGGCAGTCCCCCGTCCTCCACGGACCGGGTCATCGAGCCACGGGTCGCGTGGAAGCGGAAGCCGATGTCGCGGGCCGCGCGGATCTCGGCGTCGACCAGGCGCGGACGCGGGTGGACGTAGAGGTGGTCGGAGGAGGTGGTGCAGCCGCCCATGAGGAGTTCGGCCATACCGACGTACGCCGACACGTACGCGGCCTCCTCGTCGAGGCCGGCCCACAGCGGGTACAGCGTGGTCAGCCAGTCGAAGAGGGTGCCGTTGACGGCGGGGGCGTAGGAACGGGTGAGGTTCTGGTAGATGTGGTGGTGGGTGTTGACCAGGCCCGGTGTGACCAGCCGTCCGGCGGCGGAGACGGTGGTGGCGGCCTCGGGTTCGCTTCCCGCCGTTCCGACGCCGGTGACCCGACCACCTGTTAGGGCGACCCAGCCGCCCGGGATCTCCCGCTCTCCGTCCACGACGAGCAGGTCGGCATCTCTGACCAGCAGTTCGACATTCCGAACAGGCACTTCGGAGGCAGCTGACATGGCGCCATCGTAGGCCCGTCACCGGGCACAGGCCTGGCGATTCATCGGACCACCAACGTACGGTGTGATCATCCGCACCCGTCGTCCGCGCGGCTCATCCCCGCGCCTCATCCACACTCCTCATCCCAAAGGCGGTCCTACATGGCCCTGTTCGACCTTCCCCTCGATGAGCTCCGCACGTATCGCAGCACGTCGCCGGAGCCCGAGGGCTTCGACGCGTTCTGGTCCAAGACCCTCCAGGAGGCCAGGGAGCACGACCTGAACGCCCGGTTCGAGCCCGTCGACACGGGGCTCGCCACGGTGCGGGTGTACGACGTGACGTTCGCCGGGTTCGGCGGTCACCCGGTGAAGGGCTGGCTCACCGTGCCCGCCGCGGCCACGGAACCCCTCCCGGTCGTGGTGGAGTTCGTGGGTTACGGCCTCGGCCGTGGGCTGGCGCACGAGCATCTGCTGTGGGCGTCGACGGGCCGTGCGCACTTCGTGATGGACACGCGCGGCCAGGGCAGTGGGAACGGCGGCGGTGGCGCCACGGCCGATCCGGTCGGGGCGGGTCCCTCCTACCCCGGTTACATGACCCGGGGCATCGAGTCGCCCGAAACGTACTACTACCGCCGCCTGTTCACCGACGCCGTACGTGCCGTCGAGGCGGCCCGAACGCATCCGCTCGTCGATCCCGCGCGCACCGCGGTCACCGGCATCAGCCAGGGCGGCGGCATCACGCTCGCGGTGGGCGGGCTGGTGCCGGACCTGGTGGCGGTCGCGCCGGACGTGCCGTTCCTGTGCCACTTCCCGCGCGCGGCGACCATGACGGACCGTCACCCGTACCGCGAGATAGGCCTGTTCCTCAGGACGCACCGCGGTCGCACCGAGGACACCCTGCGCACCCTCTCCTACTTCGACGGCGTCCACTTCGCCGCACGCGGCAGCGCCCCGGCCCTCTTCTCGACGGCCCTGGAGGACCTGACCTGCCCGCCCTCGACCGTGTTCGCGGCGTTCAACAACTGGGCGCACGACGACAAGGAGATCGAGGTCTACGACTTCAACGACCATGAGGGCGGCGGCCCTTACCAGGAGGCGGTCAAGCTCCGCTGGCTGCGCTCGCGTCTCTGAGGAACGTCGGACACCTTCCGCCCCGTCCGACCAGTCGGTATGTTCGCAGGGTCCGGGCCGCGGTGTCGCGGCCCGGCTTTCCGATGGACGACACGGAGGCGGCGCATGTCCGATCACGACCCCCTGGTCCACGGCCATTGCGACGGGCGGTTCGCCGCGGTGCGCGAGGCGTTCGAGGAGAACTTCCGGGACCGGGGCGAGCTGGGTGCCGCCGTCGCCGTGACGGTCGACGGGCGGGTCGTGGTCGATCTGTGGGGCGGCTGGGCGGACGCGGCGCACAGCAGGAGGTGGGAGCGGGACACCCTGGTCAACGTCTGGTCGACGTCGAAGGGGCCGACGGCCCTGTGCGCACACATCCTCGCCGACCGGGGGCTGCTCGACCTCGACGCGCCGGTGGCCGAGTACTGGCCCGAGTTCGCCGCGGCGGGCAAGGAGAAGGTGCTCGTACGGCATCTGCTGTCGCACCGGGCGGGGCTGTCCGGCCCCCGCGCGCCGCACTCGCTCCAGGAGCTGTACGACTGGGAGTTCACGGTGCGCCGGCTGGCGGCGACGGAGCCCTGGTGGGAGCCGGGGACACGGTCGGGGTATCACGCGCTGACGTACGGCTTCCTGGTCGGGGAAGTGGTGCGGCGGGTCTCGGGGCTGCTGCCGGGGGCCTTCCTGCGACGGGAGGTGACCGGGCCGCTCGGGATCGACTTCACCATCGGACTGCCGGAGCAGGAGTACGGCCGGGCGGCCGAGCTGGTGCACATGGCTCCGGCGTCGGGGGGCGAACAGGAAGCCGCGGCCGTCCAGTTGCCGCCGTTGGCGCTCGCCGCGCTGGCCAACCCCGTGATGGGTGCGGCGGACGCCAACTCGCCGGGGTGGCGGGCCGCCGAGATCCCCGCCGCCAACGGGCACGGCACCGCGCGTGCGGTGGCCCGGCTGTACGGCGTCTTCGCGGGCCGGGGCAGCCTGGACGGCCGTCGGATCCTGTCCCCCGAGGCGGCCGAGCGGGTGCGCGAGGGGCAAGGCGTCTGCCGGGACCTGGTGTTGGGCGCCGGGCTCGGCCGGGACACCGAGGTGGCGCTCGGGCTGTGGCTGAGCGGGGGGAGCGGATCGTACGGGCCGAACCCGCGCGCTTTCGGACATGACGGCTTCGGCGGCTCGTGCGGTCTCGCCGACCCGGAGGCGGGGGTGTCGCTCGGGTACGTCATGAACCGTATGGGGCCTCAAATCGCCGATGACCCAAGGAAGATGGCGCTCGTCGACGCCCTGTACCGGGCGTTGTGAGCGGCGGTCCGTTTCGGCCGAACCGCCCGACCGCTCTTCCCTGGTGGTTTAGACCAATGCTAGATCTGGTGGCGCAATGAGCCCGCACGGCTACCGCACGTCACCAACAGGAGGCGCGGCATGGCCCGCACCACCCCGCACGAGGACCAACCGCTGTACTGGAGGATCGCCACGCAGTTGCTCGGTGAACTGCGCGACGGAACCGTCCCGCCCGGTGAACGGCTGCCGGGCGAGCGGCGGTTGGCGGAGCACTTCGGAGTCAGCAGAGAGACCGTACGGCAGGCCCTCGAGGTGCTGCGGCGCAGCGGTCTGGTCTCCACCGACCGGCGCGGCAGCCATGCCGCGCTGCCGTCCGAGCCGGTCCGGACGCCGTCCGCGCTCGCGTTCCCGGTCGGCGCCGCGCACACCCGCACCGCCGACCGCGCCACCGTCACCTGGGAGACCCCGCCACCCGAGCACGCCGAGGCGCTGGGGCTCGCCCCGCACCGGCCGACCCTGGTGCACCGCTACGAGTCGGCCGGCACCGCGGGCCGCCGTACGGCCGTGACGTCCTTCTCCGCGGTGGCGCTGGCCGAGGTCGAGGAGCTGGGCCGCTACCGGGACCGGGCCGACGGCACCACCGCGGCCCAGCTGGGGCGGGCGTACGACTGGATGCGACGGGCGGGGCTGACCCTGCACCACCGCGACTCCATCACCCCGCTCGCGGACACGCCGTCGGTCCGGGTGACCCGGCGGGTGCACGACCAGTACGCCCGCCCGCTGGAGATCACCGACCTGGTGCTGGACGCCCAACAGGACGCGCTGGTCTACGAGTTCACCCTGCCCGCCGACGGGAGCACAAGCGCACCACCGACCCCGCCGGGTCCAGTCCCTCGGTGACCGGATCGGCGGGGAACCGGACGTGGAGGGGCCCACCCCTCCCTGCGACCGGCCCCGGCCCTCAGTGCGGCAGGCTCGCCACCACCATGCGCACCCGCGGGCTTCCGTCGCCGCGCCGCCCGAACTCCGGCAGCGCCTCCAGGTCGACACGGAACCCGGCGGCCTCCAGTTCCCGGCGCACCTCCCCCAGCCGGAAGGCCCGGTAGTACATGACGAACGGAGGCCGCCACAGCGCGTTGCGCACCCGCATGACCAGGTCGAAGCCCAGCAGCATCCAGTAGCCGAGGGACAGGGGGCGGGGCGGAGCGACCACCGGGAAGACGAAGCGGCCACCCGGCCGCAGCACGGAGCGGACCTGGCCGAAGAGCCCCGGAAGCTCGCGCGGCAGGAAGTGCCCGAAGGCCCCGAAGCTGACGACGAGGTCGAAGGCGGGGCCGAACGGCAGGGCCCGGACGTCCCCGCGCACCCAGTCGACCCGCGGACCGGCGCCGGAGGGCCGTACACGGTCGCGTGCCACGGCCAGCATCCCCGCACTGAAGTCAACACCGGTGACGCTCACCCGGCAGACCCGCGCGAGCACCTCCACGCCGGCACCCGTGCCGCAGCACAGATCGAGGCCGGCGTCGAAGCGTCCGTCGCGGGCCAGCGCCTTCGCGACGGAGTCCAGCACGGAGTCGGGGGTGCGGAAGGGCGTGTGGTCGAACTTCGGGGCGAGCAGGTCGTAGCCGTGTTCCACGGACGACAGGGCCTGGACGACGAGTTCGCGCAGGCTCGGGCCTTCGGGGCTGAACATCGCGTCAGCTTAGGCGAGCACCGGCCTGCCCCCATGGACATGCCGTCGATCGGGGTCTAGCCTCATCCACACCTAATCAATAAATTGACTATGAGATGAGGTCGGATGCGCGCTTTCCGTGAGGCCGTCGAGGCATGGGACTTCGATGCCGTCGAGGCGCTGCTGGCGGAGGACGTGGTGTTCACCAGCCCGGTGGTCTTCAAGCCGTACCCGGGCAAGGCGATCACGGCCGCGATCCTGCGCGGGGTGTCACGGGTCTTCGAGGACTTCCGCTACGTCCGTGAGATCGAGGGCACGGACGGCGAGAACCACGCGCTCGTCTTCACCGCGCGGGTCGGCGACCGCGAGCTCACCGGCTGCGACTTCCTGCATGTGAACGAGGACGGTCTGATCGACGAGTTCATGGTCATGGTCCGCCCGCTCTCGGGCGCCCAGGCCCTGGCGGAGGCCATGGGCGCCCAGTTCGAACAGATCGAGAAGGAGGCCCGGGCGCGGCTGACGTGACGGCCGCGCCCGCTCCGCCTTCCTAGCCTTCCTAGCCTTCCTAGCCTTCCTAGGCGACGGTGAGCGTGATGGCGCCGGTGTACGTCCGGCCCGGTGCGACGGTCGTGGCCGAGCCGTCGACCGTCACGGTGAGGGTCTTGCCGCGCGGCGCCTTGACCGCGGCGTCGGCGGCGACGGTGAGGGCGGTGACGTACGACGTTCCGGTGACCGTCCAGGTGGAGCCGCTGCCCAGCGACACCACGACGCCGTTGTTGACGGCCGGCTGGACGGTGTTGGTCACGATGCCCAGCTCGTAGAACGTCGAGGCGTCGATCGTCGGGACGCGGTGCTTGGTCCGGGTGGCGGAGATGACGCCCTCGACGGTGGTGTCCTCGAAGGTGAGGACCATGTTCTTGCCCTTGCGCATGCCGTTGTAGAAGTCGCCCTTCAGCTTGATGGAGGTGAAGGTGGCGGCGCCGTCGGTGGAGTGGGCGGTCGTGACGTCGAAGGCGGAGTCCGCCGTCGGGTCGGTCGTGGGTTCGGTGTAGACGCCGGTGTTGAGCATCTTGCCGTCGGTCATGACCGGACCCGGGTCGTCCAGCTCGATCATCTGGAGGATGATCCCGTCCGCCGGATTGAGCCTCGCCCCCTCGGAACCGTCGACGGTGATCGCGGTCTGCTGGCCCTTGTTGAGGAAGGTGGCGCGCTCGGAGTTGACGACCGTGCCGCCGTCGAGGGTCAGGGTGCCTGCGCCGAAGAACATGTAGCCGAAGTGGCCCGAGTTCACGACGGTGTTGGTGACCGGGATGGTCTTCAACTCGGCGCTGGACAGCCCCAGTTCGAGTTCGTCGTTGAGTGCGGCCACGGCGGCCCGGGTGCTGTCGCCGTAGTGCACGACGGCGGCCGGGCCCGCGATGATCGTCGCGTAGGAGCCGACGTCGAACCGGGAGCCCAGGACCCGTACGGTCGCGTCGCCGATGGCGTAGGTGCCGTAGCCGTAGTCGCCGGTGTTGCCGATGTGGCTGCCCAGCACGGTCAGCTTCAGCGCCTTGCCGCCCTCGACCGACAGGGCACCCCAGGTCTCCGAGAAGACGGTGGAGTTGATGTACGTCGCCTTGGTGCCCGCCCCGATGAGGTTGGTGGCGCGGACGTTGCCGTCCAGGCCCAGCATCCACGGCACGGACTGCATGTACGGGGTCTCGACGGTGGCCTGGTAGTCGGCCGGAAGGACGCCGTTGCGGGCGCGGAGGCGGGAGTTCTTCACGACCACGTTGGCGCCGTCGTTGGCGATGACGGTCGTACGGACCACGCCCTTGGTGTCGATCCGGGCGCCGTCCACCACCAGCTTGGTGCCGGAGCCGTCACCGACGACCGCGGCGCCGTAGCCGGCGAAGTCGCAACGGCCTTTGCCGGTCAGGGAGATGGTCGGGTTCTGAAGCGTGTAGGCGGCGTCCTGGACGAACACGCCGTCGAAGCACTCGCCCGTCGAGGTGATCGACACGCTCTTCGCGAGGGTGTCGGTGAGCTTGCCGCCCTGCACGGCGGTCAGGACGGACTTGTCGCGGTCGACTCCGTCGGCGTCGACGTACACGGCCTGCCGGAAGGGGAAGGTGAGGGTCTCGTACGTGATGTCGTTGGCCTCTGCGACCGTGAGGACGACGTCACCGCGGTAGGTGCCGGCCTGGATCAGGGTCGCGGTGCCGCCCGTCTCGGTCAGGAGCTGGCCGGTCTCGACGCCGTCGACGGTCAGGGAGAGGCTGTAGCCGTCGGGGGCGGCGAGGATGCCGCCCTCGGCGACGGACAGCTCGGTCACGCGGGTGGTGGTGGAGAGTTCGTACGTCTCCCCCGCACCGACCGTGATCTTCTTGCCGGTCGTCGACTTCGTACCGGCCGAGGCGGTGGCCGTCGGGAGCAGGACGGCGCCGGCCGTGGCCGTACCGGCGATCAGGACCGAGCGTCGGGTGATCAGCGTCATTGCTTGCCTTCCGAGGGTTCGAGTGCGCCGTCGCGCAGCGTGATGGCCCACCGTCGGCAGATGGTCACGACGGACTGGGCGAGGGCACCTTGCGGTGCGCTGGAAGGAGTGAAGCAGCCTGCCCCAACAGGCAATAGGGGCCGTGCGGAGACATCCTTGAACCCGATGCCTCGGATCGCACGGCCCACTTCATGGCGATTACACAGGGTGGCGACAGACGCCGGTCAGGCGGGCGCGACCATTCCCGCCGACAGGTCGAGGTCGGCTCCGCAGAGGCCGGGCATGGCCAGCATCGCCACCAGAGCCTGAGCGACCTCGTGCTCCTCCACCAGCCGGCCGAGCGCGGCCCGGGAGGCGAAGTCGCGTTCGGCCTCCTCGACCGTGCAGCCGGTGAGTTCGGCCGTGAGGCGGAAATTGCGGTCCATGCGCGGGCCGCGAACAGGGCCTGGGGAGAGGGAGTTGACCGCGACGCCCCGCGCCCCCACCTCCCCTGCCAGGGTGCGGGTCAGGCCGAGCAGCGCCATCTTGGAGGCGGTGTACGGGGTGCGGTTCAGGAGCGGCCGTTTCCCGCTGACCGAGGCGACGTTGACGATGTCGCCCCGGCCTGCCTCGATCATCGGCGGCAGGAAGGCGCGGCACATGAGGTAGACGCCGCGGACGTTGGCGGCGAACACGTCGTCCCACTCGTCCGGCGCGATGTCGACGAGCGGCTTGACCGGGCCCGCGACGCCAGCGTTGTTGACGAGCAACGACACGTCCTCATCGGCGAGTTCGTCGGCCAGGGCGCGCACGGAGTCCGGGTCGGAGACATCGCATACGGCCGTCCGCGCGGCCTCACCCACTTGCTCGGCAGCCTCCTTCAGTGCCCGCTCATTGCGCCCCGCGAGCACGATCCGGGTGGCCCCGGCGTCCGCGAGGGCGCGCGCGAACGCCCGCCCCAACGGCCCTCCCCCGCCGGTGACGAGGGCGGTACGCCCGTGCAGGCTCACTCGGTGTTCCAGGGCAGCGCGTCACCGGCGGCCTTCGCGGCCCGTACGTCGCCGGAGCGGGCGTGCCCCTCGAAGAGCTCCACCCGGGAAGCGCGCCCGCACAGCCGTCCGAGCAGCGCCTGCGACCCGGTGTCGGTGACCTCCTGGTACGTCACCGTCTTGAGGTACTTCCCCACCCACAGCCCACCGGTGTAGCGGGCCGCGCCCCGGGTCGGCAGCACGTGGTTGGTGCCGATGACCTTGTCGCCGAAGGAGACACAGGTGCCCTCGCCTAGGAACAGGGCGCCGTACTGGGTCATGCGCTCCAGGGCGAGTCGCGGCTCGGCCGTCAGCACCTCGACGTGCTCGAAGGCGAACTCGTCTGCCAGTGCGTACAGTTCGTCGATCGTGTCGACGACGTGCACCTGGCCGTGGTCGCGCCAGGCGGGTTCCGCGTAGTCACGGGTCGGCATGCCGGGCAGGATGCGTTCCACCTCGGCGATCGTCCGCTCGGCGACCTCGCGGGAGGTGGTGATGAGGACGGCCGGGGAGTCGGGGCCGTGCTCGGCCTGCGAGAGGAGGTCGACCGCGCAGACGAACGGGTCGGCGTCGTCGTCGGCGAGCACGAGGATCTCGGTGGGCCCGGCGAACAGGTCGATGCCGATCTCCCCGAACAACTGCCGCTTGGCCTCGGCGACATAGGCGTTGCCGGGCCCGGCGATCAGGTTCACGGGCTGCATGGAATCGGTCCCGACGGCCATCGCCGCGACGGCCTGGACCCCGCCGAGGAGCCAGATCTCGTCGGCGCCTGCGAGATGCATCGCGGCGACCGTCGCGGCCGGTATCTCCCCGCGGATCGGCGGCGTGCACGCGACGACCCGGGGCACGCCCGCGACCTTGGCGGTGACGATGGTCATGTGGGCGGAGGCGGTGAGCGGGTAACGGCCGCCCGGGATGTAGGCGCCGGCCGCCTGCACGGGGATGTGCTTCTGGCCGAGCCGCACGCCTGGCAGGGTCTCCACCTCGAACTCCCCCATGGAGTCCAGCTGACGGCGGGCGAAGGCGCGGACCTGGTCCTGCACGAACCGGATGTCGGCGATGACCTGTTGCGGCACCGACGCGACGATCTTCTCCACCTCCTCGGCGGAGAGCCGGAAGGAGCCGGGGCTCCAGTTGTCGAACTTCTCGGAGTACTCCCGCACGGCGTCGTCGCCGCGCTCGCGGATGTCCGCGATGACGCCCTCGACGGTGTCGCGCACCTGGTCGAGGGAGGCGGCCACCTCGGCCTTGGGGACGGCGTGCTTCAGGATCTCTGCCACAACTGCGGCCTTTCTGCTGTCGGTTGGTCAGACGGGCGGGGCCACGAAGAGCACGTCGGGGTCGTTGAACTGCTCCTTGGCGACCGACTCGCTCATCGGGTCGGCGGTGCCCCACTGGTCCTGGGTGATCGGGTCGTCCACGTCATGGCGGCCGGGGTGCCACAGGTCCTCTTCGAGGACGGCCAGTTCGGTGGTGTACTCCACGGTGTTGCCGTGCGGGTCGTGGAAGTAGGAGAAGGTGTTGTCGCCCGCGAGATGCCGTCCCGGCCCCCAGGTGAGCCGGGTCCCGGCGCGCAGCGCGCGTCCGGTGCCGCGCATGTACTCCTCGACGCCGCGCATCTCGAACGAGGCGTGGTGCAGGGAGACATGGGGGCCGCGGGCGATGGCGAAGGAGTGGTGCAGGGGGCTGCACCGCAGGAAGTACATGAGGTCGCCCATGTGCGTGGAGTACAGGGTGTCGGTGAGCCGGAAGCCGAGGTGCTCGACGTAGAAGTCCCTGAGGCCTTCCGGGTCCTGGGAGTTGACCACGCAGTGCGAGAGCCGTACGGGGATCGCCTCGCGCTCCTCGATTTTCCGGTGGGCGCGGATGGCGACGTCGGCGGACACCTCCACGACCCGGCCGTCCGGGTCGAAGAACCGGAAGCCGTAGCCGCCGCCCGGCGTGTCCAACACCCCCGGCTCACCGATGAGTCGGACCCCGGCGCGGCCGAGCCGGACATGGAGTTCGTCCACGGCGGCCGGTGACACGGCTCCGAAGGCGACCAGGTCCATCCGCTTCCGCCGGTCCTCGCGGATGCGGACGACGTACTGCTCGGGGCTCCCCTCCGCGGCGAAGAAGGCGATCCCGCTGTCGCCCGCGACCTCCGTCAGCCCCCAGGTGCCGCCGTAGAAGGCACGCTGTTTCGCGAAGTCCGGTACGGCCAGGTCGACATGGCGCAGATGGGTGATGGGCTGGAAGCTCATGCGTGGCTCCTGACGGTGTTGCGCTGGTGGCCGAGGCCCGTGATCTCCGCCTCGACGACGTCACCGGGGGTGAGGAAGACGCCCCAGTGGGCGCCGTTGCCGGCCGGTGAGCCGGTGAGCAGCAGGTCGCCGGGGCGCAGGGTGGTGGTCGTGGAGACGTAGGCGATCAGCCGGGGAATGTCGAAGATCATGTCCTTGGTCGACTCGTCCTGCCGGACGACTCCGTTGTGGCGCAGGGTGATCCGCAGGTCGGCGGGGTCGCCGACGAAGGCCGCCGGGACCAGGAAGGGGCCGGTCGGCAGGAAGGTGTCGGCGTTCTTGGCGGTGAACCAGTCGGTGCCGATGGCCTTGAGGTCGGGCCGGTAGAGGCGGTCGCGGGTGGTGAGGTCGTTGCAGATCGTGTAGGCGGCGACGTACGCCATGGCCTCGTCGGCGGGGATGTTCCGGCCCGACTTCCCTATGACGAGGGCGAGTTCGAGCTCCCAGTCGTGCTGCTCGCCGAGCGCGGGCAGGACGATGTCGTCGTAGGGGCCGCACATCGCGCGCGGCGAGCCGAGGAAGACGTACGGCACGCCATGACGTATCCGCTCGTCCATCATCTGCTCGGCGTCGGCGCGGGCCTCCTCGGGGGTGGCGCCGTGCACGCTCTCCTTCTCGGCGGCCACCAGATCGACCACGTGCTTGCGGTAGTTGGCGCCGCTCTGCAGGATCTGGCCCGGCTCGATCGGGGCGAGGACCTCCAGGTCGGCGAGGTCGTGCCAGGTGCCGTCGGTCAGATCACCGAGGCGGGGCAGCCACCGGTCCCAGTCCTCGACCAGGGCCCTGACGGAAGGGACCAGGTCGGAGAGGTCGCGTACGCGGGCGCCGGTGACCAGGCCGGGGAAGGGCTCGGCGGCGCTACGGAAGGTGCCGAGGGCGAAGGGTCCGGCGTGGGTGGGAAGGGGATCGGGCACGGGCGCTCTCCTCGTAGGGGTGGGGGCGGCTCGGCTTCGACGCTAGGCACCTGGGACGCGCGGCGGAAATGGCCGTTCACGATGCCTGCCATCACCGGCCCGTCTCCGCGCTGAGCTGCGCCTCCATCGCCGTACGGGATGCATGACGTCCCCCTTGCCGATGCCTCGATCCGTTGACCGCGCACACCCCGCCGACCAGGCTCGGAGCACCCCTGAAGCAAGGAGTTCACGTGGTTGTCGAGCATGCCCGGCTGACCGTCGAGGCCGGCCGGGAGGAGGAGTTCCAGGAGGTCTTCGGCAAGGCGCGGCTGGTGCTGGCCGAGGCCGAAGGATTCCGGTGGGCCGAGTTGCTGCGCTGCGAGGAACGACCGCGGGTGTTCCTGCTGCTGGTCGGCTGGGAGTCCGTCGAGGCCCATATGACGGGCTTCCGGGAGTCCGAGCGGTTCCAGCGGTGGCGGGCCCTGGTCGGACCGTTCTTCGCCGAGCCGCCGGCCGTCGCGCACTACCACCAAGTCAGCCCGCGCTGACCCCGTCCTTTCCTACGTTCGCAAGGATCCCCCATGCCCGTACACAAGGTGCTCGTCGTCGGCGGCGGCATCACCGGAAGCGTGCTGTCCCTGGCGCTCGCCCAGCGCGGCGCCGACGTCGAGCTCGTCGAGATCTCGCCCCAGTGGTTCGGGGTGGGACACGGCATCACCGTGCAGGGCAACGCGCTCAAGGCGCTGCGCTCGGTGGGGGTGCTGGAGCGGGTGCTGCGGCGGGCGGTGCCCTTCGACATCATGCGGCTGCGCCGGGCCGACGGCGGGCTGATCGTCCAGCTGGACACCCCGCACACGGGCGGCCCCGACCTGCCGTCGACGGCCGGTGCCCTGCGCTCCGACCTCCAGAACGCGCTGTGCGACGCCGTGTACGACCATGGCGTCACCGTCCGGCTGGGCCTGAGCGTCGAGCGGCTCGACCAGTCAGCCGACCATGTGGACGTCACCTTCACGGACGGCTCGACGGGGCGCTACGACCTGGTGGTGGGCGCCGACGGCATCAACTCGGCGATGCGCGGCCTCATCGGCATCGGGACGAAGCCCCACCCCGTCGGGATGTCCATCTTCCGCGTCGTCGGACACCGCCCGCCTGAGATGGACTGCGCCGAGGTGTACTACGGCGGCCCCCGCTTCAAGGCCGGCTACAGCCCCATCTCCCCCGACCAGTGCTACGCCTACCTCCTCGACGAGAACCTGGACGCCTCCCTCGTCGGCCCGCGCGCCCCGCTGGGCCTGCTGCGCGAGCGGGGCGCCGGATACGGCGGCCTGTGGGGCGAGGTCATCGCCTCGCTGCCGGACGACACGGCGGTGGACTACCGCTGGATCGAGGCGGTCCTCGTCGACGAGCCCTGGCACCGGGGCCGGGTGATGGTCGTCGGCGACGCCGCCCACGCCTGTCCGCCGCTGATCGCGCAGGGCGCCGCGATGTGCATGGAGGACGCGGTGCTGCTCGCGGAGCTGGTCACCGGGGACCAGCCGGTGGAGCGGGCCCTGGGCGAGTTCATGTCCCGGCGGCTGCCCCGGGTGCGGATGGTCCTGGAGAACTCGTTGCGCCTCGCCGAGTGGGAGATTCACCCGGGCACACCGGGCGCCGACCCCGCCCGCATCATGTCGGAGACCCTCCAGTCGCTGACGGCGGCCGCATGAGCACCCCGGTCGTCGACTTCCACGGCCATCTCGCGGTCCCCGCCGCCGACGCCCTGGTGGCCGGCACGCCGGGGCTCGCCGCCGAGCTGGCGGCGGAGCAGCGCGCCCACTCCCCCGAGTCGCTGGCGGTGAACCGGGCTCAACTCCAGAGGCTTTCCCGGCGGTTGACGGACGTCGGGGCACGCCTCGCCGACCTCGACGCGATGGGCGTCGACGTCCAGGTGGTCGGCCCGATGCCGATGCACCACTACTGGGCCGACCCGGACCTGGCCCTCGGCCTCGCCCGCACCACCAACGAGGCCGTCGCCGCGCACTGCGCCGAGGCCCCGGACCGGCTGTACGGGCTCGGCACGATCCCCCTCCAGCACCCCGACCTGGCGGTCGCCCTCCTCGACCGGGCCGTCACCGAACACGGCCTGTACGGGGTCAGCGTGTCCACGACCGTCGACGGACGCGAACTCGCCGACCCCGTCCACGACCTCGTGTGGCACAAGGCCGAGGAGCTCGGCGCGGTCGTGTTCGTGCACCCGTGGGGCTGCTCCCTCGGCGCCCGGCTCGCCACCCACTACCTGGGCAACACGGTCGGCCAGCCGGTCGAGACCGCGGTCGCCCTCTCCCGTCTGATCTTCACCGGCGTCCTGGACCGCTTCCCCCGACTGAAGCTGGTCGCCGCGCACGGTGGCGGCTATCTGCCGACGTACATCGGCCGTTCCGACCACGCGTGGCGGGTACGGCGGGACGCGCGCGGCTGTGCCGAGCCGCCCAGCGCCTATCTGCGGCGCATGTGGTTCGACGCCCTCGTCTACACCCCGCGCGCCCTGCGTCACCTGGTCGAGGAGGTGGGCGCCGACCGGGTCGTCCTCGGCACCGACCACCCCTTCGACATGGGCGTCGACGACCCGGTGGCCCGCCTCGACGCCGCCGGACTCGCCCCGGCCGACCGTGCCGCCGTCGCCGGGGGCAACGCCCTCGACCTGCTGCTGAAAGGACGTACGCGATGACCCTGGGACCGATCGAGGAGGAGCTGGCCAAAGCCCGTGCGGCTTACCGGAATTGGGGGCGTTGGGGCGAGGACGACGTGCTCGGCACGCTCAACTTCATCGACGACGCGATCCGCGCCCACGCGGCCGGTCTGGTGCGGCGCGGGCGGCCCTTCTCCCTCGCGCTGGAGTTCAACGAGGACGGTCCGCAGCGCGGCTTCCGCGGCCGGATCAACCCGGTCCACTACATGAAGGACACCGGCTCCGACGCGGCGGCCGGGACGCAGGGCTTCCCGCACGGCTTCGGCGGCGCCGACGACCATGTCGTGATGCCCCTTCAGGCGTCCACGCAATGGGACGGGTTGGGCCACATCTACGACAACAAGCGGGCCTGGAACGGCCGTCCGTGCACCATCGTCAACGGCGACGGGGACTCCGTCACCGGCATCGAGCACATGCGGGACGCCTTCACGGGCCGCGGTGTCCTGCTCGACGTGGGCCGCGCGGTCGGCGACGCGAACGGCGAACTCCCGGACGGCTTCGCCATCCTGGAGGAGCATCTGCGCGCCACCATCGAGGCGCAGGGCGCCACCTCCACGGTCCGCCGCGGCGACCTGGTCCTCGTCCGCACCGGCCAGCTCGGCCGGGTGCGACGGCTCGGCGGCTGGGGCACCTACGCGGCCGGTGACGCGCCCGGCCTGTCCTTCACCACCCTCGGCTGGCTGCACCGCACCGAGATCGCCGCGATCGCCTCCGACACCTGGGGCCTTGAGGTCCGCCCGTACGAGTTCGCCGAGCCGGCGATGTCCCCGCTGCACCAGATCGCGATCCCCAACATGGGCCTGCCGCTGGGCGAGATGTGGGACCTGGAAGCACTCGCCGAGGACTGCGCGGCCGACGGTGTCCACGAGTTCCTGCTGGTCGCCGCCCCGCTGCCGGTGACCGGCGCGGTGGGCGCGCCCGTCAACCCGATCGCCGTGAAGTGAGGACGAACATGTTCACCGGGACGCTCCACCTCCCCGACGACCCCGACTTCGAGGAGATCTGCCTCGGCCGCGTCTTCAACGCCCGCCGCCCCACCGACCGACTGCCCGCCGCCGTCCTCGAAGCGCACACCGAGCAGGACGTCGTCGAGGGCGTACGGCTCGCGCTGGAACGCGGCTGGCAGGTCGCCGTCCGCTCCGGCGGCCACAGCTGGGCCGCCTGGTCGGTGCGCCGCAACGCGCTGCTGATCGACCTCGGGAACTTCCGCGAGATGGCGTACGACCCGCCCACCGGGATCGTGACGGCGACGCCCAGCGTCAAGGGCGGTGACGAACTCAACCCGTACCTCGGCGAGTTCGGCCGCTTCTTCAACGGCGGCCACTGCCCCTCCGTCGGCATCGGCGGCTTCCTGCTCCAGGGCGGGCAGGGCTGGAACGCGCGCGGCTGGGGCTGGGCGGCGGAGAACATCGTCGCGATCGACGTCGTCACCGCCGAGGGCGAGCTGGTGCGCGCCGACGAGACGCGCAACAGCGACCTCTACTGGGCGGCCCGCGGCGCCGGGCCCGGCTTCTTCGGCGTGGTCACCCGCTTCCATCTGCGCACCCGCCCCCTGCCGGGGCATCTGGCCCACACCGTGCACGCCTACCCCCTGGACCTCTTCGACGAGGTCATGACCTGGCTGCACGGCATGCATCACACGGTCTCCGACCTGGTGGAGATCGTCGCCCTCACCCAGACCCCGCCCGACCTGGCCGAGCCGGTGCTGCTGGTGACGGGTGTATCGATGACGGACACCCTGGAGGAGGCCGCCGAGGCCCTCGCCCCCTTGCACGCCAACCCGTACGCGGACCGTGCGCTGTTCCGCGTCGAGGCCCAACCGACCACGTTCGCCGAGCAGTTGGCGGGCCAGCGCACCGCCAACCCCGAGGGCCACCGCTACCTGGTCGACAACGCCTGGCTGACCGGCGCCGCGGAGGACGTCGTCCCGGCGATCCGCAAGGCGTTCACCGAGCACCCCACCCGGCAGACCTTCACCATCTGGTTCTCCATGGCACCGCTCCGCCCGCTCCCCGACATGGCCTTCTCCTTGCAGTCGGAGATCTACTGCGCCACCTACGTCGTCCACGACGAGCCCGAGCGCGACGCGGAGCTGCGCACCTGGCTGGACGGGGCGATGGCGGCCATGCGACCGGTGACCGCGGGCCAGTACCTCGGCGACTCCGACTTCACCGTGCGGCAGTTGAGGTTCATGGGCGACGCCCAGTGGCGCCGGCTCCAGGAGATCCGGGCCGCACGCGACCCGAAGGACCTCTTCGCCGGCTATCTGAGCGCCGGGACCGTCACCAACACCAACCACTGGGAGCAGTGAGCGATGCGTTTCGCGACATACGAGCACGAGGGCGTGGAGCACGCCGGTGTGGTGCGGGACGGGGTGGTCCATCCGCTGCCGGTGAGCGTGCTGGAGCTGATAGAGGGCGAGGCACTGCACAGCGTGGGCGCTGAAGCTCTGCTCCGGCCAAGTGAGTTGACGGTCGATCAGGTGCGTCTCCTGCCTCCTCTCAAGCCGCCGTCCATCCGGGACTTCGTCGGCTTCGAGGCGCACATCGAGGGCGTGTCGAAGTCGCTGGACGGGCTTGAGCACGTACCGGAGGAGTGGTACCGGGCGCCCGCGTTCTACTTCACCAACCCGCACGCGGGGTACGGTCCGCACGACGACGTGCCGATCCCCGCCGGGTGCTCGGTGCTCGACTTCGAGCTGGAGGTCGGCGCGGTGATCGGCCGCGCCGGCCGTGATCTCACACCGGAGCAGGCCCAAGAGCACATCGTGGGCTACCTGGTCTTCAACGACTGGTCGGCGCGGGACCTCCAGAAGCCGGAGAAGCAGCTGGGGCTCGGCTTCTCCAAGGGCAAGGACTTCGCCAACACGCTCGGCCCGTATCTGGTCACCGCCGACGAGGTGGCGGACCGACGGGACGCCGACGGGTTCCTCGACCTGGAGATGACGGTCACCCTCAACGGGGAGCTCATCGGCCGGGACAGCCTCGCCCATATGTCCTGGACCTTCGAGGAGATGGTCGCCTACGCCTCCCGGGACGCCTGGGTGTGCCCCGGGGACGTCCTCGGGTCCGGCACCTGTGGCTGGGGCGCGCTCGCGGAGTTCTGGGGGCGCCTCGGAGAACGGACGCCGCCGCCGCTGAAGCCGGGCGACGAGGTGACGCTGACCGTGGAGCGGCTGGGCACGCTCAGCAACCGGATCGTGCCCGGCCGCTCGGACGCGTATCTGCCACGGGCTCGCGAGCGCGGCCGGACGCCGCGCCCCTAGCCAACGGCTGACCTGCACGTATTCACCGCTCACATGGTTCTTATCGCATCCCTGTGAGTTCGCCCCCGAGCTCTTCCTCGGGGGCGGAGCGTTGTCTACGCTCCGGAACCAGGCTTCAAAGACGCGGCCGGAAGGGGCATCCGTGGGACTCGGAGCGATCGATCTCAATCTTCTGGTGGCACTGGAAGCACTCCTGGAGGAGAAGAACGTCACGCACGCCGGTGTGCGCCTGTCCACCAGCCAGTCCGCGATGAGCGGCTCGCTGGCCCGGCTGCGCCGGCACTTCAACGACGAGCTGCTGGTGCGGGTGGGCCGTGAGTACGAGCTGACCCCGCTGGCCGAGCGGCTGCTGCCCGTCGTGCAGTCCTCCCTGCACAAGGCGGAGGAGGCCCTGTCGCTGACCCGGCACTTCGACCCGACCCGCAGCCGGCAGCGGTTCTCGGTGGTGATGTCCGACTATGTGATGACGGTCCTCGTGGAGCCCCTGCTGCGGGTCATCGCCGAGGAGGCGCCGGGGGTCCGTATCGACTTCCACCCGATCGTCGTCGGGCAGCTGGAGACCGAGACGCATCTGCGCTGCCACGACCTGATGATCGTGCCGCTCGGCTACCAGTTGCCGGGGGTCAGCGAGACCGTGATGCACGACCGGTTCGTGTGTCTGGTCGACCCCGACAACCCCCGACTGGTGGACGGCCGGCTCACTCTGCGCGACCTGGCGGAGATGCCGCACGCGGCGTGCGCCATCGGCAAGCTGACGCCAGCCGACCGCCAGCTGGAGACCCTCGGCATCACCCCGAAGGTGCAGGTCAGCACGCCCGGCTTCAATGTGCTGCCGTTCCTGGTCGGCGGCACCGATCTGGTCACTCTCGTGCCCGAGCGGCTGGCCCGGCGCTACGAGTCCTTCGCGCGCTGTGCCGTCGTACCGACGCCGTTCCCGGACGTACCGCTGGTGGAGGCCATGTACTGGCACCACAACCGGCACTCCGACCCGGCGCATCGCTGGCTGCGGGAGACCGTCCGGCGGATCGGCGCCTCGCTGTGCGAGGAGATCGCCGCCGCGGATGACAGCCATGGTGAACACGCGTTTCCGGAGCTGACCGTCGCTTCCTAGCGTGGACGGGAGACATCCCGAACCATCGCAGGAGGAGCCGTGAGCCGTACGCGTCTTCAGGGCCGTACCGTCGTCGTCACCGGAGCCGCACAGGGCCAGGGAGCCGCGGAGGTGACGGCGGCCGCCCGGGCCGGCGCCGCGGTCGTCGCGACCGACGTCCTGGACGAGCCGGGCGAGAAGCTCGCCGCGGCCCTGCGCGCCGACGGCCTCGACGTCCGCTACCACCATCTGGACGTGTCCTCACCGGACGACTGGGCCGCCCTCAGGGGCGGCCTCGACGTCGTGCACGGGCTGGTGAACAACGCGGGCATCCCGATGCGGGCCCGCCTCGGCGAGGTCGACCTCGCCGACTGGGAGAGGGCGTTCGCGGTCAACACCACGGGCGCCCTTCTCGGCATCCAGGCCCTGACCCCGCTGATGCCGGTGGGCTCCGCGATCGTCAACGTCGGCTCAGTGGCCGGGCTCACCGCGCACCACGCGGTCGCCTACACGGCCAGCAAGTGGGCCCTGCGCGGACTGTCCAAGGTGGCGGCGCTGGAGCTGGCGCCCCGCGGCATCCGCACCAATGTCATCCACCCCGGCTACATCGAGACGCCCCTGATGGCCACCGCGAACCCGGTGTTCGTCCAGGCCCATCTCGCGATGACCCCGCAAGGACGCCCCGGCAGGGTCGACGAGGTGGCGCCGCTGGTCGTCTATCTGCTGTCGGACGAGTCGTCGTACGTGAACGGCGCGGAGATCACGGTCGACGGCGGGTACGCGGCGCACGGCGGGGTGAAGGCGATCACGAACGCTCTGGACGCGCCGGGCGCGTGACACAAGAAGGGGCCGGGGCTTGTCGCCCCGGCCCTTTTCGCTGTCTGTCGGTCAGACGGCCGCGGGCTGCACCGCCGCGTCGACCGTCGAGCGGGAGGTGTTCTTGCGGACCAGCAGCAGGGTGACCACCGCGCCGAGCAGGGAGGCGCAGCCGCAGATGACCACGCCGACGGCCATGCCGTGGGCGAGGGCGTCCTGGGCGGCGGCGCGGGCGCTGTCGCTGCCGGCGTTGACGACGGCCAGCGGTCCTGCCGCCGCCTCCATGCCGGCGTCCGCTCCGGACAGCTTGCCCACCAGCGCCGAGGACGCGAGGCTCATCGCGACCGTGCTGATCACGGCCGGGCCGAGACCCTGGCCGAACTCGCGGACCAGGCTGGTCGCGCCGGAGGCCATGCCGGTCATGTTGAGCGGTACGGCGTTGACGGCGGCGGAGGTCAGCGAGGACACCACGCAGATGAAGCCGATGCCGAGCAGCAGCACCGGGCCGATGAAGGCGGCCAGGGAGGTGGTGGTGATGGGCAGGGCGGCGATCCAGAACTGACCGGCGGCCATCGGCAGCAGTCCGCCGACCAGCAGCAGGCGCGGCTCCACCCGTGTGAGCATCCTGCTCAGCACGGGCGCGAGGAGCAGCGGGATGAGCTGGAGGATCACGAACGGCATGCCGGCCTTGAGCGCGCTGAGGTGCATGACCGCGCCGAGCCGGATGGACACGCAGTAGGCGGTGCCGATGAAGCCGAACATGCCGGCCAGCGCCACCACGGCCGCCGCCGCGAACGACGGGATCTTCAGCAGGTCGAAGTTGAACATCGGCGAGTCGGCGCGCTTCTCCACGACGACGAAGGCGGCCAGGGCCACCGCGGCGACGGAGAGGGTGCCGACGATCGCCGGGCTGCTCCAGCCGCGCTCGCCGCCCTCGATGATGCCCCAGAGCAGAGCGGTCAGGCCGACGGCGACGGTGATCTGGCCGGGCCAGTCGAGGGCGCGGCCCTCGGGGGCCTTGGAGTCGGTGACCAGGAACCAGCTGGAGACGCCGACGATCAGTCCGAGGACGACCGGGGGTACGAACGCCCAGCGGAAGTCGGCGACGGTGGCGAGCACACCGGACGACAGCGGGCCGACGGCCGAGGCGAGGGAAATGCTCAGCGCCCAGGTGGAGACGGCCTTCGCCCGGTCCTTCTCGTCCGGGGTGGCCGCCGCGATCACCGCGAGGGAGCTGGGGAAGAGCGCGGCGGCACCGATACCGGCCAGGGCCTGGCCGATCCACAGCATCTCGATGTTCCGGGAGGTCGCGTTCAGCAGCTCACCGAGCGCGAGGACGAATCCACCGAGCACCAGAAGCCTTTTACGGCCGAACAGGTCTCCCACCACACCGAAATTCAGTTCAAGAATCGCGGTGGGCAGAATGAAGGCGGAGGTCACCCACGCCACCTGAGAACCGGAGGCGCCGAATGCGGCCTGTATTTCGCCGTTGATGGGCGAGGGCACGGTAATACACAGCTGTGCGGCGGCCACGGCCAGACAGCAGGCTATGAGGGTTCCCCTGTCGAGTCTTTTCAGCACGCTTGTCATTCCGTACTCCGTCGCTCTATGAGTTCGATGAGATTTCCCTCGGGGTCGGTGACCCAGGCCATGCGCACTCCGGGCTCGGGGGACGGTCCCGGTGCGACGGCCTCGCCCGCTCCATGAGCCACCAGGGCCGCGTGGACGGGGTCGAGTTCAGGGGTGGTGACCGCGAAGTGGCCGTATCCCTCGGTGAGGACGGCGGTGATCGGGTCGGGGGCCTTGAGGCCCGGTCGGGAGTCCGCGCGGGCCAGCAGTTCGAGGCGCCAGCCGTGCGGATGCTCCAGGACGACGCCGCTGAGGCCGGGGCCTTCGAGGTGGAACTCGAAGACGGTCTTCAGCCCCAACGCACCCTTGTACCAGGCGGTTTGGGCGTCGAGATCCCGTACGTTGACGCCCACGTGGTCGAAGCGCACGTCCACGTCAGCCCGCCATCGCGCTGTCGCCGCCGTCGACCATGAGGTTCGCGCCGTTGACGAAGGCCGCCTCGTCGGAGCAGAGGAAGGCGGCGGCCCGCGCGATGTCCTCCGGCTCACCGACCCGGCCGACCGGGATCCGCGCCTCCAGCTGGGCCCTCGGGCCGTCCGGGTCGTCGAGGAAGGGCGCGGTGGCCGAGGTCCGGGTCATGCCGGGGGCGATGGTGTTGACGCGGATGCGATGGGGGGCGCCGGCCGCGCACAGGTGCTTGCTCATCGCCAGCACCCCGCCCTTGGCGGCGCCGTGCGGCACCATCGGCATGAACGGGGCGCCGCGTACGGCGGCCACCGACGCCACGTTGAGGACGGCGCCCCCGCCGCGGGCGATCAGGTGCGGCCAGGCGGCCTGGGTGCAGAGGTACGGGATGTCGAGCTCGTTCTTGATGGTGAAGTACCAGTCGTCGGCCGGCATCGTCTCGAACGGGCCGTTCCGCAGCGCGGAGGCGTTGTTGTAAAGGATGTCGATCCCGCCGAAGACCTCGATCCCGGCGTCGATCCACTCCCGCGCCCCGGCCTCGGTGGACAGGTCGACGGGGGCGAGGGAGCGCATGACTCCCCCGGCCTTCTCGACCGTTTCCACGGTTTCGGCCGCGCCGTCCTCGTCAATGTCACAGCCGAATACCAGCGCGCCCTCAGCCGCGAATACCTGAGCGGCCGCGCGGCCGATTCCGGCTCCCGTTCCGCTGATGAAGGCGATTTTTCCCGCCAGTCGACCCATGATTGTCCAAGCCCCTTGTTCCGTCCCGCCGAAGTGCGGTGGTGGCAGCGTAGGGAGGGGGTTTGGCCAGAACAAGAAATGCGTCGGCGAATCGCCATCGGGGGTTCGTATGGCTGGTATGCGGCTCAGCCGGCCGGCAGCGACCGCAGGGCCTCGGCAAAGCCCGTCGGGTGCGTGATGTTGCCGTTGTGTCCGCCGGGGAGATGCGCGAGGGGCTCGGGGGCGACGTCGTCGGCGTCCGGGATCACGGCCAAGTCGGCGACGTCCAGGGCGCACAACGCGGCGAAGCCGCCGCCCTCCCCGAACCCCACGACCCGGCTTCCCACCTGAGGCCCGTCGCCGTTCGCCGCGGCCCGCACCACGACGCCGGCCGAGTCGAAGCCGATCACCTGGCCGGGCTCGCCGTGCTCGGCGAAGTACAGCTCGGCGGCGTTGAGGGAGGTGTGCCGTACCTCCACGAGCACTTGGTCCGGCCCGGGTTCCGGGTCGGGCGCCTAGCCCGGCCGCACATGGGCCGTACGCCCACCCAACCCCGGCCGATCCGGACTTCTTCCCCCCGTTCCCCGCCCGTTCGGGGTTGGATGGCGTCATGACCACCGACGAGCACGCGCGGTTCATGCGGGCCAACCAGGCGAACTGGGATGCCCGCACGCCCGTCCATGTCGCCAGCCGCTTCTACGGGCTCGACGAGGATCTGGACCCCGCCCGCTGGTTCGCCGGTTTCGAGTGGGACGACCTCGGTGAGCTCTCCGGCCGCGACGTGCTCCACCTCCAGTGCCATCTGGGCACGGAGACGATCGCTTTCGCCCGGCGCGGTGCCCGCGCGACCGGCCTCGACTTCTCCGCGGCGTCGGTGGCGGCGGCACGGGACATCGCGGCGAAGGCGGGCGCCGACATCGACTACGTCCAGGCCGACGTGTACGACGCCGTGGAGGCCCTGGAGGGGCGGCGGTTCGACGTCGTCTACACCGGCAAGGGCGCACTGTGCTATCTGCCCGACCTGGCGCGGTGGGCGGATGTGGTCCGTCAACTCCTGTGGCCGGGAGGGCGGTTGTACCTCGTCGAGTTCCATCCCCTCCTCAACTCCCTGGGCCCCAAGCCCGGCCCGGGCGAAGGCCCCGAACTGCTGCTGCGCCACGACTACCTGGGCGGCGGAGCCGTGCACCGGGACGCGACTCACACGTACACCGACGGCCCGGCCGTCGAGGGGGCCACGGACAGTTACGAGTGGATGCACGGAATAAGCGAGGTCCTCAACGCGTTGGTGGGAGCAGGACTGACCGTCCGGCGCCTCACCGAGAGCGACGAGCTGCCATGGCCGCGCTGGCCGCACATGGAGCGCACGGGGTCCGGCTGGTGGCGTCTGCCCGAGCCGCGCATCCCGCTTCTCTACGGACTCCTCGCCACCCGCTGAACCGGCGTGGTACGGTCCTGCTAGCACTTGTGTACGCCCAGTCGTGGGCGCCGGTGCCAGTTCTCTCCACAGTTCGCCGGTCGTCGTACCGGCCTCTCCTCACCGCATCGTCGTGATCGCCAGATCCGCCGTTCGGTTTCCCGCCGCTCGAAGGCGCTGTGTCCGCCTTCCCTCTCGTTCGCGGCCCCTCTCCCTTCCGCATGCCTCATGCCGTACGTCCGTGAAAGGACCCACCACCATGACCACCACTCTCGAACACCCCACGCTCCAGCAGCAGGAGCCCCCGGTCCGCGCCGTCACCGGCGTCCTCGACATCGACGCGAGCGGCAAGGGTCACCTGCGCTCCGCTGACCTGCTGTCCCAGCCCGCCGACCTCCAGGTCTCCCCCGCGCTGATCCGCCGTCACGGCCTGCGCAAGGGCGACCTCGTCGACGGCGTCCGCGGCACCCAGCGCACCCTCACCGAGGTCGCCCGGGTCAACGGCCGCACCCCCGACAAGAACCGTCGCCGCTTCGGCGACCTGACCCCGCTTCACCCCCGTGAGCGCATCCGCCTCGAACACCCCGCGTCCGGCCTGACCGGCCGCGTCACCGACCTCCTCGCCCCCGTCGGCAAGGGGCAGCGCGGGCTGATCGTGGCGCCGCCGAAGACCGGCAAGACGGTGCTGCTCCAGCAGATCGCGGCGGCCGTCGCCGGCAACCACCCCGAGTGCCGTCTCATGGTGGTGCTCCTCGACGAACGCCCCGAGGAGGTCACCGACATGCGGCGCTCCGTGCGCGGTGAGGTGTACGCCTCCACCTTCGACCGGACGCCCAAGCAGCACATCGCCCTCGCCGAGCTCGTCATCGAGCGGGCCAAGCGGCTCGTCGAGGCGGGCGAGGACGTCGTGATCCTGCTCGACTCCCTGACCCGGCTGTGCCGGGCCCACAACAACGCGGCCGCCGCCGGTGGCCGCACGCTCAGCGGTGGCGTGGACGCGACCGCGCTGATCGGCCCGAAGCGCTTCTTCGGCGCCGCCCGGCTGGCCGAGGAGGGCGGCTCGCTCACCATCCTGGCCACCGCCCTGGTGGAGACCGGTTCCCGTGCCGACGACTTCTTCTTCGAGGAGCTCAAGAGCACCGGCAACATGGAGCTCCGCCTCGACCGTGAACTCGCCGCCCGCCGAGTCTTCCCGGCCGTGGCCGTCAATCCCTCCGGCACCCGCCGCGAGGAACTCCTCCTGCCCCCGGCCGAGTTGACCGCCGCCCGCGGCCTGCGCCGGGCCCTGCGGGACAAGGACGGCCTGGAGACCCTCCTGTCCCGGATGCGCGAGACCCCGGACAACGCCACGTTCCTGCACCGCATCCAGCCGACGCTGCCCACGGCCTGACGCACCGTCGCCTCGTCCGGCCGCCGTCGGCCATGGCCTCACAGCCACCGGGGCCATCCCCCGTCCGGGTGCTCGCGTGCCCCGTCCCGGCCCGGGCAGCGCGGTAGACCGCCGGTCCGTTTCTACGTTTGCAGTATGACCATCGGATTTCCTTCCCGGGCTGTCGCGTCGGCCTGTGCGCTGTGCACGGCGAGTCTGCTCGTGCTCGCCCCCGCCTCGGCCGTCGCGTCCACCGGCTCCGACCCCGACGCGCCCGGCGGACCACAGGCCTCCGCCCCGCAGCCGCGGCTGCTGTACCGGTCCGGCATCCAGGTGCGGCCGCTCCCTGAGGCACCGCGCCTCCCGGACGTCTCCGCGCTCTCCTGGGTCGTGGCCGACGCCGACAGCGGGGAGGTGCTCGCGGCGCACGACGCGCATCGCAGGCTGCCGCCGGCCAGCACGCTCAAGACGCTGTTCGCGCTGACGGTGCTGCCGCTGCTGCCCGGGGGGATCCGGCACCGGGTCGGCGACGACGAGCTGGCGGACGTCGGCGAGGGCAGCAGTCTGGTCGGGGTACGCGAGCGCCAGACGTACCAGGTCGCCGACCTGTGGCGCGGGGTCTTCCTCAACTCCGGCAACGACGCCGTGCACGTCCTGGCCGGACTCAGCGGCGGCTGGCACTCCACGGCCACCCGCATGCAGGCCAAGGCCCGGGCGCTGGGCGCCCTCGACACGCATGTGCGCTCCCCCGACGGGTACGACACGCCTGGCCAGGTCTCGTCCGCCTACGATCTCGCCGTGTTCGGGCGGGCGGGGCTGCACAACCCCGACTTCGCACGGTACTGCCGCACGGCCGTGGCCCAGTTCCCCGGGGGCGGCGGCTGGTCGTACGCCATCCAGAACACCAACCGCCTGCTCACCGGCGCCGACGGCGTCGAACCGTACGACGGGCTGATCGGGATCAAGAACGGCTACACCAGCAATGCCGGGAACACCCTGGTCGCCGCCGCGAAGCGGGGCGGGCGCACCCTCGTCGTCACCGTCATGAACCCTCAGGCGGGCGGCGGCTTCGCCGTGTACGAGGAGGCGCGGGAGCTGCTCGACTGGGGGTTCGGCGCGGCCGGGCACGTCGCCGCGGTGGGCTCGCTGGACGCCCTGCGGGCCAGACCGCGCCCCGGACCGGCCCCGTTGCCCGCGGCCGTCGCACCCGTGCCGGACGGCGGGCCCGGCTGGACGCGGGCCGGGGTGGTCGTGGGGTCGTCCGCACTGGGCGCGGCCGTCGTCGCCTTCGCCCTGCGCGGCAGGAGGAAGCGGGCCGCACGCGGCTGACCGGCCGGCAGCCACAGCAGCAGCCCGAGCGTGATCCAGGTGTAGGTGTTGCCGCCGAGGAACCCGTCGACGCCCGACGCGTCGTCGAACCACAGCCAGACCACGCTGGTGCACAGCACCGCGTACAGGGCGCCCGCCACGCGCGGGTGCCCGGCGCGGACCAGCACGGCGAGCGCCGGCAGCAGCCACACCAGGTGGTGCACCCAGGTGATGGGACTGATCAGACAGGCGGTCAGGCCGGTGAGGGCGAAGGCCGCCGACCAGTCGCCGGCGTCGGCCGCCTGGCGCGCGCGGACCGCCCACACCGCCAGGACCAGCAGGACCGCCACCGCCCAGGCCGCCCGGTCCAGCTCCCCGAGGCGGGCCAGAATCCCTTGCAGCGACTGGTTGGAGACATAGTCCAGGCGGCCCACCCTCGTCGTGTCCCACATCGCCTCCGTCCAGTAGAAGCGGGAGGCGTCCGGGGCCACCCAGACCGCCAGCGCGGTGGCCCCGGCGGCGACGGCCGTCGCCACGGCAGCGGCCCTTCGGCGTCCGGCCAGCAGCAGGAGGCCGATGAAGAGGGCCGGGGTGAGCTTGACGGCCGCCGCCAGGCCGATGCCCCACCCCGCCCGGCTCCCCCGGCCGGTCGCCAGCAGCCAGGCGTCCGTCAGCACCAGCGCCAGCAGCGGAAGGTTGACCTGCCCGAAACTGAACGTGTCCCGCAGCGGCTCGAACAGCGCGAGCCCGCAGACGGCGAGGCCGGCGCCGTACCAGCCGAAGCGACGCAGCCGCCGCCCGGCAAGGACCCGTCCGATCCACGCCAGCGCCACCGCGTTGAGCAGCACGGACCCCGCGATCGCGGCGGACAGCGGGAGCAGCGCCATCGGCAGCATCGCGACGGCGGCGAAGGGCGGGTAGGTGAAACCGTAGGTGGTGCCGGGGACCCGGTAGTCGTAGATCCGTCCGCCGTGGTGGACCCAGCTGTCGACAGTGCCGTAGTAGACCCGCAGGTCGAACCAGTCGCGCAGCAGGGGCACGGTCGCGGTGAACGCGCTGACGGCGGTGGCGAGCGCGAGGAGCAGCAGCAGTCGGCCGCGGTCGGTGCGGGGCGGGTTCGTGCGGTACGGGTTCATGCCGTACGACCCCACGCGGGAGCCCGGTCCGCCTGGTGGGCCTGCCACAGGACGACCACGGCGAGCACGCCCCCGGAGACGGCCAGCACCAGCTGTGCCGCGTCGGCGGGACCGCCGCTGGGCAGAGTGGCGAGCGCGAGGACACCGGTCACGGCGGCCACCCGGTGCCGTACGGAGGTCGTGGGCGCCGCGGCGGCGATGAGGAACAGACCCCACAGGGCGTACCAGGGGCGGATCGCCGGGCCGAAGGCCGCCACCGCGGCGAGGCTCAGACCCAGCGCGTACACCGGGCGCGGTCGCAATCGCCACCAGATTCCCGCGACGAGGACGGAGGTGAGCGCGAGCCCGAGTGCGTGCCAGGCCGGTACGGCGAGGGGTGCCAGATCGCTGCCGAGGCGTTCCAGCAGGGCGCCGGTGGCGCGGCCGAGGAGGCTGGTGAGGGCCCAGTTCTGCGGGGAGACGGGCGTGTCGAGGGCGCGTATCCAGCCGTATCCCGTCCCCGCGACGGCGGTCGCGGCGACCGTGGTGGCCGCGGCGGCGAGGGCGGTGGCCAGGACTGCCTTCGCCGGGCGGCGGCCGGTACGCAGCTGAAGCACCACGACCGCGGCGAGCCCGAGGACGGCGGGTGCCTTGACCAGGGCGGCGAGGGTGACCAGTACGGCGCCGACGACCGGCCACCGGCCGAGCGCCGCGACCAGGCCCGCGCCGAGCAACCCGAGCATGATCGCGTCGTTGTGGGCACCCGCGACCAGGTGCAGCAGCACCAGCGGGTTCAGCGCGCCGAGCCAGAGCGCGGCGGCCGGGTCGGCGCCGCTGTGCCGGGCGAGCCGGGGCAGCGCGGCGGCCATCAGCGCCACGCCGCACAGCGCGACGAGCCGCATGCCGAAGAGGCCTGCGGGGAGTTCGCCACGGGTGAGACCCGCCAGGGCGGAGGCCACGGCGAGGAAGACCGGGCCGTACGGTGCGGCGGTGTGCTGCCAGACGGGGGCGACCTCGTCGGCGAGCGGGCCGCCGAGTTGGGCGGGGCCGTGCGCGTACACGTCCATATGGGCGTCGACCATGGCGCCCTGGGCGAGGTAGCTGTAGACGTCGCGGCTGAAGAGGGGTGGGGCGAGGAGGAGGGGGGTCGCCCACAGGGCGAGGACGAGGAGCAGGTCGCGTGGGGCGGGCGGTTCGGGAGTCCTGATCAGACGGCCCAGCATTGCCCAGGCCGCTATGAGCAGGACGACGCCGAAGTAGACGCCGATGAGACCGACGGCCGCGTGGGCCGAGGCGAGGCTGAGGAGGTCCCTCACGGGGAGGGCGCCGGCCGTCTCACCGCCTGCTGCCAGGACGGTGGTTCCGGCCAGGCCGAGTATCTGGCAGCGGCGTAGGTCGACCACGGGGGGAGCGTTGCGCTGTGAGGTGGCCGGAAATTGACGGGGGTGTAGCGGTCGGTTGTCAGGTGCGGGGCTGTGGGGGCTGGTCGCGCAGTTCCCCGCGCCCCTCAGGTGCGTCACGTGACCCTTCTCAGAACACTGACAAGCCCGTCAGTGTCGTGAATCTGTCCAGTGCCGCCACTCCCGCCACCGAGTTGCCCCGTTCATCCAGGCCCGGGCTCCATACGCACAGCGTGCACCGTCCCGGTACCACCGCGATGATGCCGCCGCCGACTCCGCTCTTGCCCGGCAGGCCGACGCGGTAGGCGAAGTCGCCCGCCGCGTCGTACGTCCCGCAGGTCAGCATCACGGCGTTGACCTGCTTGGCCTGGCTGCGGGTGAGGAGGCGGGTGCCGTCGGCGCGGATGCCGTGACGGGCCAGGAAGCCCGTCGCGAGGGCCAGGTCGGCACAGGAGGCGAGGAGGGAGCACTGCCGGAAGTACTGGTCGAGCAGGCCGGGCACGGGGTTGTCGATGTTGCCGTACGACGCCATGAAGTGCGCGAGGGCGGCGTTGCGGTCACCGTGGGCGGACTCGGAGGCGGCGACCTCCTCGTCGAACTCAAGGGCCGGGTTGCCGCTCTCCGCGCGGAGGAAGGCGAGCAGTTCACGGGCCGCGTCCCCGGTACGGGTGAGCAGCCGGTCGGTGACGACGAGGGCGCCCGCGTTGATGAACGGGTTGCGCGGGATGCCGTTCTCGTACTCCAGCTGGACCAGGGAGTTGAAGGGGTTGCCGGAGGGCTCCCGGCCCACGTGCTCCCAGAGTTCGTCGCCCTCGCGGGCCAGGTCGAGGGCGAGGGTGAAGACCTTGGTGATGGACTGCGTGGAGAACGGCTGCCGCCAGTCCCCCACCCCGTACACCGTGCCGTCGAGCTCCGCGACGGCCATGCCGAAGCGCCGCGGGTCGCAGGCCGCGAGCGCCGGGATGTAGTCGGCGGGGCGGCCCCGGCCCGGCGTTCGCTCGATCTCCTCGGCGATACGCTCCAGGACCGGCTCGAAGGTCATGGACGAACTCATGATCACCATTGTGCCTCCGGGCCGGTCGGACCGCGCATCCGCCAGGTGCGGGGACTGATCAGGCGAGGGCCTGCCCGCTGCCCGCGACGACCTCGGGCCGCAGCAGAGCTGCCAGCGTCTCGGCGGGCAACAGCCCCTTCTCCAGGACCAGTTCGGCGACCCCACGACCGGTGACGAGCGCCTCCTTGGCGATGTCGGTGGCGGCCTCGTACCCGATGTGCGGGTTGAGGGCGGTCACCAGGCCGATGGAGTTCTCGACGCTCGCGCGCAGCTTCTCGGTGTTGGCGGTGATGCCGTCGACACAGCGCTCGGCGAGGGTGCGGCAGGCGGCTCCGAGGTGCGTGATGCTCTCCGACAGGGAGTGCAGGATGATCGGCTCGAAGGCGTTCAGCTGGAGCTGTCCGGCCTCGGCGGCCATGGTGATGGCGACGTCGTTGCCGATGACCTCGAAGGCGACCTGGTTGACGACCTCGGGGATCACCGGGTTGACCTTGCCGGGCATGATCGACGAACCGGCCTGCACGGGCGGCAGGTTGATCTCCCCGAGCCCCGCGCGCGGACCCGACGACAGCAGCCGCAGGTCGTTGCAGCTCTTGCTGAGCTTGACGGCGATCCGCTTGAGCACGCCGGACATCTGGACGAACGCCCCGCAGTCCTGGGTGGCTTCGACCAGGTTGGCGGCGGTGACGAGCGGCAGCCCGGTGAGGGCCGAAAGGTGGCGCCGCGCGGCCTCCGCGTAGCCGGCGGGAGCGTTGAGCCCGGTCCCGATGGCAGTGGCCCCCAGGTTGATCTCATGGATCAACTGGACGGCCTCGTCAAGGCGGTTGCGATCCTCGTCAATCATGACGGCGTACGCGGAGAACTCTTGACCGAGCGTCATCGGCACCGCGTCCTGCAACTGTGTACGGCCCATCTTGAGCACGTCACGGAACTCGACCGCCTTACGGGCGAAGGAGTCCTGCAGTACAGCCATCGACCTGAGCAGTCCACGCACCGCGAAGACCGTGGCGACCTTGACGGCGGTCGGGTAGACGTCGTTGGTGGACTGGCCCAGGTTGACGTCCTCGTTGGGATGCAGGTGCTGGTACTCGCCCTTGGCGTGCCCCAGCAGCTCCAACGCCCGGTTGGCGACGACCTCGTTGGCGTTCATGTTGGTCGAGGTACCGGCGCCGCCCTGGATCACGTCGACCACGAACTGATCGTGCAGCTTCCCGTCCCTGATCTCCCGGCACGCCTCGACGATCGCGGCGGCCTTGCGGGGCTCCAGCAGCCCCAGCTCCTCGTTGGCGAGAGCGGCGGCCTCCTTGACGGCGGCGAGGGCGTCGATGAGGTGGGGGTAGGCAGAGATAGGGGTCCCGGTGATGGGGAAGTTCTCGGTGGCCCGCAGCGTGTGCACGCCCCAGTAGGCATCGGCGGGAACGTCCCGGTACCCGAGCAGATCGTGTTCGACACGGGCGACGACGTAGGTCATGAGGTTCCGTACTTCTTTCTGAGAGGGGTGAGTGTCCTAGGGGCGCGGGGAACTGCGCGACCAGCCACAACCGGTCCGCAGCCGCCCTTCAACAGATCCGGCACATCCTTAGGCGCAGGCCGAAACCACCACCGGCTCCAGCGACCGAACCGGCCGCACACACCCCACCGGCTCCCCGCCCCCAAGAAGCGCCTCGCCCTGAAACTCGGTGAGCAGCTCCGTAGAGACGCCGGCCCACGCAAGCGCCGCCGCCGCCACAGGAATCCGCGCCCGATTCGCCCCGTCCGCGATCTTCACGGCAACGGCCCGACCATCAGGCAGCGCGGCAACCTGAACCCCCTCGAACCCGTCCTTGGCGAGCAGCCCAGGCACGGCCCGCATCAACGCCGCCACATCCCGCCCGGCCCCGGAAGCCATCTCCGCATGCCCCCGCATCGCATCAGCGACACGACCCTCAGCAGTACCCGCCCCGGCGGAGGCGATCCGCGAGACGGCACGGGCCAGCCCGTTCAAGGACACGGAGAACAGAGGCGCCCCGCACCCGTCCACCGTCACGCGCGCGATCCGCTGCCCGGTGAGCTCCTCGACGACCTCGGCGATCGCGATCTGCAACGGATGCGTGGGGTCCAGATACCCCTCAAGAGGCCACCCGTTGAGCACGCACGTGTACAGCATCGCCGCGTGCTTGCCGGAACAGTTCTGCGCGAGCCGCGAGGCCGCCCGCCCCTCCCGTACCCACGCGTCCCGGACGCTCGGTCCGAACGGCATGTCGGGAACGTTGCGCAGGGCGTCCTCGGAGACCCCGGCCAGCTCGAGGATCCGCCGCGTCCCGGCGAGATGCCGCTCCTCACCGGAGTGACTCGCGGCGGCCAGCGAGAGCAGCTCGCCGTCGAGCGGCAGCCCCGCCCGCACCATGGCGACCGCCTGCACCGGCTTGAGGGCCGAGCGCGGATAGAACGCGGCCTCGATGTCGCCGAGCTGGAACCCGACGCGGCCGTCGGCGCCGAGGACGACGACGGAACCGTAGTGGATGCCCTCCACGACCCCGCCGCGTATCAGGTGGGCGACGGGAGCGTGGAGGGGCTCGCGGATCAGGGGTGCGTCCGCGACGGAACTGCTGAACATAGCTGCCTTCTCGGGAAGCGCCACGCGGATCACGCGCGGTCGCCGGTGGAGGGGGTCTCGGCGGTCACGTGAGGGGTCACGTGTCCGTACGGTCGGTGGATCCAGGCGCGGCGTGAGTGCTCACGCGCCCGCGCCCGTGGGGTGGATCTCGGCGCTCACGTGAGGGGTCGCGTGTCCGCGCCGGCGGATCGGTTCTCGGTCGCCGTGCGGGCGACCCGGCCGCGGACGGCGTACCAGCCGGCGACCAGCGCCCCGACGATCAGCGGCAGACACAGCACGGTGGTGCGTCCGACGCCGCCGTCGGCGTACATGAGGACCAGGACGGAGGCGAGGAACGCCAGCGTCACGAGTTCGGTCCAGGGGGATCCCGGCAGTCGGTAGCCGGGGCGGGTCAGTTCGCCCTTCTCGGTCTTCTGCCAGAAGAGCAGGTGACAGACCATGATCATGCCCCAGGTGGACAGGATGCCGATCGCGGCGAAGTTGAGCACGATCTCGAACGCGTCGGCGGGGACCACGAAGTTGAGGCCGACGCCGAGGACGCAGATGCCGCTGGTGAGCAGGATGCCGCCGTAGGGGACCTGGCTGCGGCTCATGACGCCGGTGAACTTCGGCGCGGAGCCGGACTTGGCCATGGAGCGCAGGATGCGGCCGGTGGAGTACAGGCCGGAGTTGAGCGAGGACATGGCCGCGGTGAGGACGACGAGGTTCATCACGCCGCCGGCCGCCGGGACGCCGATGTTGGAGAGCACGGTCACGAACGGGCTCTGCCCGCCGGTGTACTTGTTCCAGGGCAGCAGCATCGACAGCAGGACGACCGAGCCGACGTAGAACAGGCCCACGCGCCACATGATCGAGTTGATCGCCTTCGGCATGATCTTCTCGGGGTTCTCGGTCTCACCGGCGGCGACGCCGACCAACTCGACGGAGGCGTAGGCGAAGACCACGCCCTGGAGGATCAGCAGCATCGGCATCAGGCCGTTGGGGAAGACGCCGCCGTTGTCGGTGATCAGGGCCGGGCCCGGGGTGGTGTCGCCGACCTCGTGCTGGGTGACCAGCAGGAAGATGCCGATCAGCATGAACGCCACGAGGGCGCCCACCTTGACGATGGCGAACCAGAACTCCATCTCGCCGAACATCTTCACCGAGATGAGGTTCACGGTGAGGACCACGGCGAGGGCGACCAGGGCGATCACCCACTGCGGGATGTCGGAGAACATGCCCCAGTAGTGGGTGTAGACGGCCACCGCGGTGATGTCGGCGATGCCGGTGGTGGCCCAGTTGAGGAAGTACATCCAGCCCGCGACATAGGCGCCCTTCTCGCCGAGGAACTCCCGGGCGTACGACACGAAGGCGCCGGAGGACGGGCGGTACAGGACGAGTTCGCCGAGGGCGCGGACGACCAGGAAGGCGAAGACTCCGCAGACCGCGTAGGCGATGAACAACGAGGGGCCGGCGTCGGCGAGGCGACCGCCGGCGCCGAGGAAGAGGCCGGTGCCGATGGCGCCGCCGATGGCGATCATGTTGACGTGCCGGTGTTTGAGGGACTTGCTGTATCCCTCGTCTCCCGCGTCGACATGGCCGGAACGTTTCTGCACACCGTCGTGCAGGCTCTGCTCGCTCACGCCTGGGGTTCGCCTTCCGTGGGGGTGTCCGTGCCCTTGCCAGGGGGACGCACGATGTCGGTGAGGGTGGTCTCGACGCGGTCGAGGTGGTGGGACATGGCCTCCACCGCGTCGTGTTCGGAACCGTCCAGCAGCGCCTCGACGATCGCCCGGTGCTCGCGGTTGGACTGCTCGCGGCGTCCGCCCAGCTCGTTGAGGAAGGCCGACTGACGCGCCAGTGCGTCGCGGATCTCCTCGATGACCCGGCGGAACACCGGGTTCTGGGCGGCCTCGGCGACGGCCAGATGGAACAGCGTGTCCATCGCGACCCACGCGGTGGTGTCCGTCTCCCGCTCCATGCGGTCGAGCAGATGGGCCAGGTGGTCGAGGTTCTCCGGGGTGCGGCGCAGGGCCGCGTACCCGGCGACGGGGATCTCGACGTGCCGGCGCACCTCCAGCAGGTCGCTGGCCGCGTAGTCGCCGAAGGTCGGGTCCTCCACGGCGCTCGCGACCACGAAGGTGCCCTTGCCGGTCTTGGAGACGGTCAGCCCCATGGTCTGCAGCGCCCGCAGGGCTTCGCGCAGCACGGGGCGGCTGATCTCCAGGGTGCGGCAGAGCTCGGCCTCGGAGGGGAGCTTGTCGCCGATGGCGTAGTCACCGCGCTCGATGGCGGCGCGCAGATGCGCCAGCACCGCTTCCATGGCGCTGATGCGCCGCGGGGGCTGTCCGGCTGTCCGGCTGTCTGACAGGTTCACGGGAGAGATACTCCGGGCGATGGGAGGGTGCTGTCAAGGCGCCTCAAAGGGGATTTTCACGGGGCGTGTGAGGTGAATGCCCTCTCACGCCCCGTCGGGGCCGGTCAGCTGTCGAGGACGCCGGTGGCCAGCAGGCCGAAGAGCAGGACGCCGACGACGATCCGGTAGATCACGAAGGCGTTGAAGGAGTGCTTGGCGACGAACTTCAGCAGCCAGGCGATGGAGGCGTAGGCGACGACGAAGGAGACGGCCGTGCCGACCGCCAGCGGGGCGGCGCCCGCGCCGGTGCCGAGCGCGTCCTTCAGTTCGTAGATGCCGGCGCCGGTCAGGGCGGGGATGCCGAGGAAGAACGAGAGCCGGGTGGCGGCGACGCGGTCGAGGTCGAGCATGAGCGCGGTCGACATGGTGGCGCCGGAGCGCGAGAAGCCGGGGAAGAGCAGGGCGAGGATCTGGGAGCTGCCGACCAGCATCGCGTCCTTGAGCGTGGTGTCGTCCTCCCCGCGCTTGTGCCGGCCCATCTGGTCGGCCGCCCACATCACACCGCTGCCGACGAGCAGCGAGCCCGCGACCACCCACAGCGAGGCCAGCGGCCCCTCGATGAGCGGCTTGGCGGCAAGTCCGACCGCGACGATCGGGATGGTCGCGTAGATCACCCACCAGGCGAACTTGTAGTCGTGGTGGTACCGCTCCTCCTTGTCACGCAGCCCGCGGAACCAGGCGGAGACGATCCGCACGATGTCCTTGCGGAAGTAGACGAGCACGGCGGCGATCGCGCCGACCTGGATGACGGCCGAGAACCCGACGACGGCGTCGTCGTCGACGGGGATGTTCATGAGCCCCTCGGTGATCTTCAGATGACCGGTGGAGGAGACGGGCAGGAACTCGGTCACCCCCTCGACGGCTCCGAGGACGACGGCCTGACCGACGCTGATGACGCTCATGGGATCCAGTTCTTCCGGCGGGGAGGACGAGACAAGGCGGGCACAGTTTTACACCGCCTGGGCAAGCTCCACGCCCACGAACGCCGCCCCCAGACCTGCGGCCAGACTCGCGCCGACATTGACGAGGGCGTAGAGCCCCGCCCCCGTCTCGGCCAGCCGCAGGGTCTCGTAGGAGAACGTCGAGTATGTCGTCAGGGCGCCGCACAGGCCCGTGCCGAGCAGGAGGCGCAGGTCCGGTCCCGCCGCTCCGGTGACCAGGCCCAGCACCAGACAGCCGGTGACGTTGACCGCGAAGGTGCCCCAGGGGAAGACCGAGTCGTGGCGGGACTGCACGGCACGGTCGGTCAGATAGCGCAGCGGCGCGCCGACCATGGCACCCGCGACGACCAGCAGCCAGTTCACAACGACCTCTTACCCTTCGCGCCCGTTTTGCCGGAGTCGCCCCCGGCGTCCCGACCGACGTACCGGATGACCTCGCAGTCGTCGAGGATCACCAGCCCCTCCGAGACGAGTTCGTCGAGCTGCGGCAGGAAGGCCCGCACCCGCTCCTCGGTGTCGACGATGACGATCGCGACGGGCAGGTCCTCGCTCAGGGACAGCAGCCGGGAGGTGTGGATCAGGGAGGAGGCGCCGAAGCCCTCGATGCCGCGGAAGACGCTGGCGCCGGCGAGGCCCGCCGTGTGCGCGCGGTGCACGATCTCGCTGTAGAGGGGTTTGCGGTGCCAGGTGTCGTTCTCGCCGACGAACACGGTCACACGCAGGGCACTGCCGGTCAGCCTCGTCATGGCTGCCTCCGCTTCAGGACGCGGCGGGTCGTGGTCGCGGCGAGCCACACCGCGGTGAGCGCCGCGAAGAGGGTCGCGGCGAGATAGGCCAGGCCCGTGCCGGGGTGGCCGGAGTCGACCAGGTTCCGGATGTCGACGGCGTACGTGGAGAAGGTGGTGAAGCCACCGAGGACTCCGGTGCCGAAGAACGGGCGGACCAGGCGGTGGGCCGCCCATAGGTCGGTGATGACCACCATGAACACGCCTATGACCGCGCAACCGACGACGTTGGTCCAGAAGGTCGCCCAGGGGAATCCACCCGGCTGGAGGGGCCACCACAGGGAGAGCGCGTAGCGGGCCGTCGCCCCGAGGGCGCCGCCGAGCGCCACGACGGCGACGACGGGCGCCTGGCCGCGCAGCACGGGCGGTCGCCGCGGGGCGGGGACGCGGAGGCTCTCGGTCTCCCGGGCTGTCATGGTCGTACGTCTCCCTGCCTGGACGGCCTGATCATGGCCGGTCAACAGGGTAACGCCGGGGTCACTTACCGCTGGGCGGCTCGCACAGGGCCACGCCCCGCTCCCACAGGCTGCCCAGGACCAGGTGGCCGGCCGCCTCGCAGACGCTGGTGACCATGCGGAAGCCGGAGTGGCGGCGGGCGAGGTGGTGGACGGTCTCGCCGGAGTCGTCGACGGCGAGGACGCCGATCGTGCCGGTGGGGTGGAAGGGAGCGCGGACCGCCACCCGGGCGGCGCCGCGGCGGACGGCGGGGGCGGCGCGGTGCAGCAGGTCGAGCGGGGGGACGCGGGGGCCGGCCAGGGAGACCCAGATCGGTCCGTCGGGGCCGGCCCGCCAGAGGTTGTCGGGCATGCCGGGGAGGTTCTCGGCGAAGGGTTCGGTGCGTCCCGCGTGGGGTCCGGTGAGCCAGTGGCGGGTGAGGCGGCGGGCGCCGGTCTCGGCGACGACGAGAAACGATTCGTCGGCACTCAGGGCCAGTCCGTTGGCGAACTGGAGTCCCTCCGCGAGGACTTCGGGCATCTCGCTGCCGGGGGTCAGGCGCAGGATCCGGCCGGTGCCGGTGTGCTCGACGAGGTCGCCGATCCACTGGTCCAGGGGGTAGCGACGGCTGGAGACCGTGAAGCAGATACTGCCGTCGGACAGGGCGACGGTGTTGCTGCAGAACCGCAGCGGCTCCCCCGCCACCGAGTCGGCGAGGATACGGACGACGCCGTCGGTCAGATCGACGCGCAGCAGTCCCAGTTCGGCGTCGCACACCAACAGCTGGTCGTCCGCGAGGAGTTCGAGGCCCAGCGGCCTGCCGCCGGTCTCGGCGAGGACCTCGACGCGGGTCGTGGCGGGATCGGCGAGGCCGTCCAGGCGCAGGATGCGGCCGTCCGCCACACCGGTGAGCACCCGGCCCCGGCTGTCGGCCACCACGTCCTCGGGGCCGTCGCCCCCGATGGCGACGTACCTGCGCGGGACCAGTTTCTGTGCACGCTCCACGGACTACCGCCTCTCTCGTCCCGCCCTGTCTACCAGCCTTTCTCAAACATGCGCGCGACCTCGGCTATCCGCACCTCGTCCCGCCGGTAGTAGACCCGGCGGCGGATCCGCCTGGTGCGCAGCAGGCCGATGTCGGCGAGCAACCCCAGGTGGGTGTCGGCGACTTGGCGGCGTACACCGAGCTTGGCGGCGACCGCGTCCGCGGTGACGCCGTCCTCGGCCGGGCAGCCGTGACGCTGGGCCGGGAAGTGCACCACCGGGTCCTTCAGCCACTCCAGGATGTCCAGCCGCCGCTGGCTGACAGGAGTCCTCAGCATGTCGTGCCCCTCCGTTCGACCTCCTCGTACCGCGTGTTCCCACTGTCCCGCAGTCGACGCCGTCATGGATGGACTTCTCACACCTTGTCCGGTACCGAACGCACTTGCGAGGAAAGGCGGTTCGGTACTCACACAGGACAACACAAGGGCCCGGCCGCGCACGCGCGGCCGGGCCTCTCGTCGGACGGCACTAGCGGTGGCTGAACCACGCCATCGCGGGCTGCGCCTTGTTGTCGTAGTCGAACAGGGCCTGGTTCTCCCAGCCGTTGCCGGAGGACGCGTCGGTCGGGTCCCAGCCGTTGCCGGTGACCGCGGTCCAGGTCGACTCCCAGTAGAAGACGCCGAGGCCACGGCCGTTCGGGACGGCTTCCACGATGCTGGCGACGTCGTTCATCCAGCGGGTCTGGCCGGCCGTGGTGGCGGGGTAGCCGGAGACCAGCTCGCTGGAGAGGTCGATGATGTTCTCGAAGGAGTCGTCGCTGTCGAGACGGAAGGGGTAGGCCGTCTCGGCGACGAAGACCGGCTTGCCGTAGCGCGAGGCCGCGTCGTCCAGGGTCGTCTGGAAGTCGGAGAGCGCGCCGTGCCAGTAGCCGTAATAGGACAGGCCGATCACGTCGAAGTTCACGCCGTTTGCCACCGCGTTGTCGAACCACCAGCGGGTGCCGGTCAGGTCACCGCCCTTGGCGAGGTGCAGCGCCACCTGGGTGGAGGAGCTGACCGCCTTGACCGCGCTGTAGCCCGAGTTGAGCAGCCCGGCGAGCTGTGACCAGTTGTCGGTGGAGCCCGCCGACCACAGCATGCCGCCGTTGATCTCGTTGCCCACCTGGACCATGTCGGCGGTGGTGCCCTGCGCCTTCAGCGCGTTGAGGACGTCGTAGGTGTGGTTGTAGACGTCCGTCTTGAGCTGGCTGTAGCTGTGGCCCGCCCACGCGGACGGCACGGTCTGGGCGCCCGGGTCGGCCCAGGTGTCCGAGTAGTGGAAGTCGACCAGCAGCTTCATGCCCTGCGCCTTGATGCGCTTGGCCATCGCCAGGACCTGGGTCTTGCCGTTGTAGCCGTCGGCCGCGTTGACCCAGACCTTCACGCGCGCGTAGTTCTGTCCGGCGGACTTGAGGATGGCGAGCGCGTCGCCGGTCGTGCCGGAGCTGGTCCTGTAGACGCCGCCCTTGGCCTCGCTCTTGGCGAGGGAGGAGACGTCGGAACCCTTGATCGACGTACTGGACGTACCGGACGCGAAGGTCAGGTCGTCGACGTTGATCCAGTTGCCGGCGTTCGCGTCACTGTTGATGCTGATCGTGCACTGGTTGTTGGTCACGCTGACCGGCACGACGATGCGCAGCCACCCGCTCGCGGAGACCGGCAGGTCGGTGCGCTGATCGGTGCCGCCGCAGTTCTTCAGGGCTATGTAGGCGGAGTTCTGGCCACCGCCGGAGCGGACCCACGCGGTGAGCTTGTAGTTCCCGTTGGTCAGCCCGGAGAGGTACTGGTACGTCTCCACCTTGTAGGCGGCGGACGAGTAGTGGGTGAGGCGGTAACTGCCGCCGTGGCCGCCGGCCTCGGTGTAGGAGGCGGCGGTCGTGCCGTACTCGGACCAGCCGGTGGGGGCCGACACGCCCGCGCCGTCGGACTCGAAGCCGCCGTTGGTCAGCGTGCTCGCGGCCTGGGCGGTCTGCGCGGGCAGGGCGGTGAGGGCGAGCCCCGCGGTGAGCGGGAGAAGCAGGGCTCTGAGGGTGCGTCTGGGATGGAACATCTTCGTCCGTCGTCCCTTCGACAAATGGGGTTGGGGATGCCTTCGCCGGGGACGACGAAGGGGCCCCTCCACCCGCGGCTCGCGGCTCGCACGGGCGGAGGGGAGTCGGTGGGGCCGCGGGCCCTGTCGCGGGGCAGGCGGAATGGCGACAGGGCCCGAGGGCCCGGGTTCAGCTGTCGAGTCGTACGACCCGTACGGCGCCCGCGGGGACCTCCAGGCGACCGGCGGCGCGGTCTCCGGTCAGCAGCTCGGTGCCGGAGGTCTCCAGCGGCACCTTGGTGTCCGACCCGGTGTGGTTGATCGCGAACAGATAGGTGCCCGACTCGCCGGCGCGGCGCACCACCTCGACGTCGCGGGGCAGTTCGGCGCGCGGCGCGATGCGGGCGTCCTCGGCGGCCCAGCCGATCAGGGCGTCGAGGCCCTCGGCGCCGAGGCGGGTGGAGACGTACCAGGCGGAGCCGCTGCCGAAGCGGTGCCGGGTGACCGCGGGGTGGCCAGCGGTGAGGCCGTCGGCGTAGGTCCAGACGGTCTCGGCGCCGCGCGGGACGACGAACTCCGTCCACACGTCGCCGCTGAGCTCGGAGCCGTCGGGTCCGGTGAGGCGCACCGACTGGTCCTTGAGCAGCGGCGAGAACTCCTCGATCGTCAGGCCGAGGACGTCGCGCAGCGGGCCGGGGTAGGCGCCCTCGTGCACGGCGTCGTGCTCGTCGACGATGCCGGAGAAGTACGAGACGACGAGGGTGCCGCCGTTCTCGACGTACTCCTTGAGGTTGGCGCCGGCCGCCTCGGTCATCAGGTAGAGGGCCGGTACGACGACCAGGGGATAGCTCGACAGGTCGGCTTCGGGGTGGGCGAAGTCGACCGTGAGGTGGCGGTCGTAGAGCGTCTCGTAGAAGGCGTCGGCGCGCTCGCGGGCGTCATGGTCCTCACTGGGGCGCCAGTCCAGGTTCTGCGCCCACCAGGAGTGCCAGTCCCACAGGACGGCGACGTCGGCCTCGGTGCGGGTGCCGCGGATCGTGCTCAACGAGTCGAGGGAGGCGCCGAGTTCGACGACCTCGCGCCACACGCGGGTGTCGGTGCCCCCGTGCGGGAGCATCGAGGAGTGGAACTTCTCGGCGCCGCGCCGGGACTGGCGCCACTGGAAGAACATGGCGCCCTCGGAGCCGCGCGCCACATGGGCGAGGGAGTTGCGGGCCATCTGCCCCGGCGCCTTGGCGGGGTTGCGGGGCTGCCAGTTGACGCCCGAGGTGGAGTGCTCCAGGAGGATCCAGGGCGCTCCCCCGGCCACCGAGCGGGTGAGGTCGGCGGCCATCGCGAGGTTGACGTGGGTGCGGCGGCCGTCGGTGATCAGGTAGTGGTCGTTGGTGACGATGTCGACCTCGCGGCCCCAGGCCCAGTAGTCGACGGAGTCGCACTGGCTGAGGGCGGTCATGAAGTTGGTCGTCACCGGGATCCCGGGCGCGAGGCGGTGCAGGATGTCCCGCTCCATACAGAAGTTCTCGCGCATGGTGGCGTCGGCGAAGCGCTTGTAGTCCAGCGCCTGGGCCGGATTGCCGACGGTGGGGGTCAGGCGCGGCGGGTTGATGTCCTCGAAGTCCGCGTAGCGCTGGCCCCAGAAAGCGGTGCCCCAGGCCTCGTTGACGGCCTCGATCGTGCCGTACGTCGTCTCCAGCCAGCGGCGGAAGTGGGCGGCGCAGGAGTCGCAGTAGCAGGCCGAGACGGGGACACCGTACTCGTTGTGCACGTGCCACATCGCGAGCGCCGGGTGATCGGCGTAGCGCTCGGCGAGCCTGGTGGTGATGTTCGCGGCGGCGGCGCGGTAGTCGGCGTTGCTGTGACAGATGGCGCCGCGCGAGCCGAACTCGTAGCGCACGCCCTCCTGCGAGACGGGCAGGGCGTCGGGGTGGGCCCGGTAGAACCAGACCGGCGGCACCACGGTGGGGGTGCCGAGGTCGACGCGGATGCCGTTCTCCTGCAACAGGTCGAACAAACGGTCGAGCCAAGCGAAATCGTAGACTCCGGATGAAGGCTCCAGGAGCGCCCAGGAGAAGATCCCGAGGCTCACCATGGTGACGCCGGCCTCGCGCATCAGCCGGACGTCTTCCTGCCAGACGCTTTCCGGCCACTGCTCGGGGTTGTAGTCCCCGCCGAAGGCGAGCCTGGTGAGGCCCGTGGGGGTGGCTTCCGGCATGGATCTTCTCCCGTTTTGATCGATCAGTTGGGAACGTGCACACAGCTGATCAGCGGTGCGGTGCCTAGATAACCGCATGGCAACAACCATTGACAAGTGTCCGGGATGTTTCTCTACTGTGAACGCTCACAGACGCATGGCAGGCCTTCCGCAGCAGGCGGGGGCCCAGGTCAGGGGAGAGATCCATGCCCATCACGAAGCGCAGCCGCCTCGTGGCTTCCACCATCGCCGTTGTCCTCGGCGCCACCGCACTCGCCGCCTGCGGTTCGGACGACGGCGACACCAAGACCGACTCGGGGCCGGTCTCGCTGACGTACTGGACCTGGACCCCCGGTATGGACAAGGTCGTCGACCTCTGGAACAAGGGCCAGGGCAAGAAGGACCAGATCACCGTCACGGTGAAGAAGCAGGCGTCCGGCGACACGCTGGTCACCAAGATCCTCACCGCGCACAAGGCCGGCAAGGCCCCCGACCTGGTCCAGGCCGAGTACCAGGCGCTGCCGACCCTGGTCAGCAACGACGCCCTCGCCGACATAGCGAAGAACGTCGGCGACGCCAAGAAGGACTTCGCCGACGGCGTCTGGCAGCAGACCACGCTCGGCACCGACGCCGTCTACGCGGTCCCGCAGGACATCGGCCCGATGATGTTCTACTACCGCCAGGACCTCTTCAAGAAGTACGGCCTGACCGTCCCGACCACCTGGGACGAGTTCGCCGAGACGGCCCGCGCGCTGAAGAAGAAGTCCCCCGACACGGACCTCACCACGTTCTCCGCCAACGACTCCGGTCTCTTCGCGGGCCTGGCCCAGCAGGCCGGCGCCAAGTGGTGGACCACCGAGGGCGACAAGTGGAAGGTCGGCATCAACGACGCCGCCAGCCAGAAGGTCGCCGACTTCTGGGGCGGCCTCGTCAAGGAGGGCGCCATCGACAACCAGCCGATGTACACCCCGGCCTGGAACAAGGCGCTGAACACCGGCAAGCAGATCGCCTGGGTCTCCGCGGTGTGGGCACCGGGCACCCTGACCACGGCCGCGCCCGACACCAAGGGCAAGTGGGCCATGGCCCCGCTCCCCCAGTGGTCCGCCGGTGAGAACGCCACCGGCAGCTGGGGCGGCTCCTCCACCGCCGTCACCACGGACTCCAAGCACCAGGAGGCCGCCGCGAAGTTCGCCGCGTGGCTGAACACGGACGACGCGGCCCTGACGGCGCTGGCCAAGGAGAGCGGCATCTACCCGGCCGCCACCAACGCCCAGACCTCCGGTGCCTTCGCCGAGGCGCCCGAGTACTTCTCGAACCAGGCCGACTTCTACACGAAGGCCGCCGAGATCGCGAAGACCACGGCTCCCTCCGCCTGGGGCCCGAACGTGAACGTCGCCTACACGTCCTTCAAGGACGCGTTCGGCGCCGCCGCCAAGAACAAGTCGGACTTCGGCGCCGCCCTGGACAAGATGCAGGACGACACCGTCGCCGACCTCAAGAAGCAGGGCTTCGGGGTCTCCGAGTGACGAGCGCACGCCGGAAGTCGTACGGGGTCAAGGGGGCCCCGTACGCTTTCCTCATCCCCGCGACGATCCTCTTCGCGCTGTTCTTCGCGCTGCCGATCGGGTACGCGGTCTGGCTCAGCTTCCGCAAGGTGCACGTCTCGGGCCTCGGCCTCGGGAAGGGCGCGCGGGACGAGGTCTGGGCCGGGCTGGAGAACTACACGGACGCCTTCCAGGACAGCGAGCTGCTGCACGGCGCCCTGCGCGTCCTCGGCTACGGCTGCATCGTCGTCCCCGTGATGCTGGGCCTCGCCCTGCTCTTCGCACTGATGCTCGACAGCGACAAGGTCCGGTTCACCCCCTTCACCCGTCTCGCGATCTTCCTGCCGTACGCCATTCCCGGCGTCGTGGCGGCCATGCTGTGGGGCTTCCTGTACCTGCCGGACGTCAGCCCGTTCTACTACGTGCTGGAGAAGCTCGGGCTGCCGCAGCCGGATCTGCTCGACGGCGGTCCGCTGTATGTGGCCCTCTCCAACATCGCGGTGTGGGGCGGCACCGGCTTCAACATGATCGTCATCTACACCGCGCTCCAGGCCATCCCGGTCGAGGTGTACGAGGCGGCGAAGCTGGACGGGGCCACCCCGCTCCAGGTCGCACTGAAGATCAAGATCCCGATGGTGGCGCCCTCGCTGGTGCTGACCTTCTTCTTCTCGATCATCGCCACGCTCCAGGTGTTCAACGAGCCGACCACCCTCAAACCCCTCACCAACTCGGTGTCCACGACATGGAGCCCGTTGATGAAGGTGTACCGGGACGCGTTCGGCACCAACGACATCTACGCGGCGGCCGCCCAGGCCGTGATCATCGCGCTCGCCACACTGCTGCTCTCCTTCGGGTTCCTGCGGGCCGCGAACCGTCGTCAGAAGCAGGAGGCAGCACGATGAGTTCTCTTGCCGTCCGCAAGAGCGAGCCGGCGGCCGGCACCACGCCCGGCGCCGCCCAGGGGCCGCCGCTGCGCCGCCGGATCTCGCTCGTCCCGACCGTCACCCTGCTGATCGGCGCGCTGTACACGCTGCTGCCGGTGGCCTGGGTGGTCATCGCGTCCACCAAGTCGGGCAAGGAGCTGTTCTCCACCTTCACCTTCCTGCCGGGCACCGGGTTCGTCGACAACCTCAAGGACCTCAACGCCTACCGCGACGGCGTCTACTGGGAGTGGATGGGCAACTCGGCCTTCTACGCCGGGTTCGGCGCCCTGCTGTCGACGGTCGTGTCGGCGTTCAGCGGCTACGCGCTGGCGACGTACCGCTTCCGGGGCCGCGAGACGATGTTCAACGTCCTGCTGGCCGGTGTGCTGATGCCGCCGATCATCCTGGCCGTTCCGCAGTACCTGCTGATGGCCCAGGCGAACCTGACGGACTCCTACCTGTCCGTGCTGCTGCCGCAGATCCTCTCGCCGTACGGCGTCTATCTCGCCCGTATCTACGCCGCCGCGGCCGTGCCCGCCGACGTGGTCGAGGCAGGACGGATGGACGGGGCGAGCGAGTGGCGGATCTTCACCCGGGTCGCGCTGCCGATGATGGTGCCCGGCATGGTGACGGTGTTCCTGTTCCAGTTCGTGGCCATCTGGAACAACTTCCTTCTCCCCTACATCATGCTGAGCGACGACGAGAAGTTCCCGATCACGCTCGGTCTGTACACGCTCCTGGAGCAGGGCGCCAACACCCCGGCCCTGTACACCCTGGTGATCACCGGCGCGTTCCTCGCGGTGCTCCCGCTGATCGCTCTGTTCCTGGTCATCCAGCGGTTCTGGAGCCTTGATCTGCTGTCCGGGGCCGTAAAGTCATGACCATGAACAATGCGGGGGGTCGGCGCAAACCGCCGACGATCCACGACGTGGCGCGCGAGGCGGGGGTCTCACGAGGCACCGTCTCGCGGGTGCTCAACGGCGGGCACTACGTCAGCCCGACCGCGCAGGAAGCGGTCAACGCCGCGATCAAGAAGACGGGTTACGTCGTCAACCGGCACGCCCGGTCACTGATCACCGGACGTTCGGACTCCATCGGCTTCCTGCTGACGGAACCCCAGGAGAGGTTCTTCGAGGACCCCAACTTCAACGTCCTGCTGCGGGGCTGCACCCAGGCACTCGCCGCGCACGACATCCCGCTGCTGCTGATGCTGGCGGGCACCCAGGACGAACGGCGGCGCATAACGCGGTACATCACGGCGGGGCACGTCGACGGGGTGCTCCTGGTCTCCAGCCACTCCGGGGACCCGGTCGCGGAGGAACTGCGCGAGGCCGGCGTACCGCTGGTCGCGTGCGGCAAGCCGATCGGCCTGGGTTCCAAGGTGAGTTACGTGGCGGCCGACGACCGTGACGGCGCCCGCGACATGGTGCGCCATCTGCTGTCGCTGGGCCGCCGCCGGGTCGGCGTGGTGACGGGTCCGCTGGACACCCCCGGTGGTGTCGAGCGGCTCGCGGGGTACCGGGAGGTGCTCTTCGAGGCGGGCATCGAGTACGACGAGCGGCTCGTCGTCTCCGGTGACTACAGCCGCGCCAGCGGTGAGGCGGGCGCCGAGCGGCTGCTCGCGCAGGTGCCCGACCTGGACGCGGTGTTCGTCGCGTCCGACCTGATGGCGCAGGGCGTGCTCGGCGCACTGGAGCGGGCGGGCCGCCGGGTGCCGCAGGACGTCGCGGTCGGCGGCTTCGACGACTCGCCCGCCGCGCTGGCCGCCCGGCCCGAGCTCACCACCATCCGGCAGCCCTGGGACCGGATCAGCGCGGAGATGGTCCGCGTGCTGCTGGCCCAGATAGGCGGCGAGGACCCGGCCGCGGTGATCCTGCCGACGGAGCTGGTGCGACGCGAGTCGACCTGACGGGGTCTGTCCCGCCGAGCGAATGATCTCGACGAAGGGCGCGCTGCCCGGCTGCTCGGCCGGCTGCGCGCCCTTCGTCGTCCCCGCGGTCGGGCGTGGTCCAAGCGGTCAGGATCGGAGAAGCGGCATCCCGCCCCCCGGCCTACGGTGAAACCACCGAAGCAGCACCCCACGGAGGAGAACACCATGACCGCCGGCCTGAAGACCATCATCTACCCCGTCAAGGACATCGCCCGGGCGAAGGCTGTGTTCAGCGCCCTGCTGCAGACCGAGCCGTACGCCGACGAGGCCTACTACGTCGGCTTCAAGGACGCCGGTCAGGACGTCGGTCTCGACCCCAACGGCCACTCCCGCGGTATGACCGGCCCGGTCCCCTACTGGCACGTCGAGGACATCAGGGCCCGGCTCGCCGCGCTGCTGGAGGCGGGCGCCGAGCTGCTCCAGGACGTCACGGACGTCGGCGGCGGCAAGCTGATCGCCTCGGTGAAGGACGCGGACGGCAACCTGATCGGGATCACCCAGGACAGCTGAGGCCCCCACCCCGGTATCGATGCACGCGCATTAACATGGGGTCCATGGCAGTGAACGCGGCCGGCACCCGGCTCGAGGAACAGTGGCGGGACATCCTTGCGGTCCACGCCCGCACGATGTGCGAGATCGACCGGGTGCTGCACCCGCACGGGCTGGGCGCGAGCGACTTCGAGGTGCTCGACATCCTCGCCACCGAGGCCCCCGCCGAGGGGGATCTGTGCCGGGTGCAGAACCTGGTCGGGCGGGTCCACCTCAGCCAGAGCGCGCTCTCCCGGCTGATCGGCCGACTGGAGAAGGACGGCCTGGTGGAGCGTTCCGTGTGCATGGAGGACCGGCGCGGTGTGTGGGTGATGCTCACCGGCAAGGGGCGTGAGCTGCACGCCGAGGTGCTCCCGCTGCAGCGGGACGCGCTGGAGCGCACTCTGCGCGGCTGATCATCGCCTTCGGCGTCCCGCGGTACTTGAACGGCGGTGAAGGGCGCGCTCACGGAATCCTCAACCCGGGGTGGACTCTGTGAAATTCGGAACCTGGCGGGGCATATCCGGCCACACCCGAGGCCATGCTGAACGGAGAACTGCGCGCAGAGATCGGAGACACCCCGCAGTGACCGTGGCTCCCGACCGGGCCGCCGCCGATTTCAGCAGCTACGCGACCGGCTCCCTGGAGGAGACGCGCGCCGCGATCGCGGCCCACTACTACGACATGGATCTGCAAGTCGTCGGCCCCCGCGAGGACTTGTCGACCAGACTCGACGTGCTCGACCTCGGCTTGCTCACCGTCGGCGACATCCGTTTCGGCACGCAGATCCGCACCGGCTTCGCCGCGCCGGGCGCCTATCACGTGGCCGTGCCGGTGAGCGGCTGCTTCAGCGTGCAGCAGGGGCATGACGACGTCGTGTTCGCGACGACAGGGAGCGCCGTCTTCTTCGATCCCGCGCGGCACATCCGCGTCGACGCCTGGTCGCCCGACTGCCAGGCGCTCACCGTGAAGATCGACAAGCAGTCCCTGCACCAGGCCCTGGAGTCCCTGCTGGACCGGCCGCTGTCCCGCGCGCCGCTCTTCGGCCCGTCCGTCGACGTGCGCAGCGGACCGGGCCGCAGCTGGGCACGGTTGGCGACCTGGGCACTGCTGGAGCGCGACATGTCGCTCGGGCTGCTGCACCGGCCGCTGATCCGGGCGCGGATGGAACGGACGCTGCTCGAAGGCGTGTTGCTGGCGGCCGAGCACACCCACCGCGAGGAGCTTGAGGCTCCCGCGCCGCCGATGCGGCCCGCCTCCGTCAAGCGGGTGATGGACGCCGTACAGGAGCGGCCGGCCGAGGCCTACGACGCCACGCGGCTGGCGCAGCTCGCCCAGGTCAGTGTGCGCACGCTCCAGGACGCGTTCCGCAGGCACGTCGGGATGTCGCCGATGGCGTACGTGTACGACGTACGCCTTCAGCGGGTGCGGGACGAGCTGCGGGCCGTGGGGCCGGGCGCGACGACCGTGTCGGACGTGGCGCACCGGTGGGGGTTCGTGCATCTGGGGCGGTTCGCGTCGCGCTATCGGGAGCGGTTCGGCGAGACGCCGTCGAGGACTCTGCGCGACGCGTAGCAGCCGGTGCCGTGGCCGGTCGGGTCAGCACGCCGGCGCCGGGGTGGGCCGCGGGCTCTCGGGCCGACCGCCCGAATCCACCGCGTATTACGGACAGTGGCCGCGCATCGCGGAGCGACGGCACCACGGCCGCGGTCATATCGTCGGGTCACGTCGATCGTGGGCGTCCCGGGGAGGAGCGGGGTCGGCGCCGCTCCTCCCTCAGCCGCTCAACGGATCAGTGGCGGCCCGGGCGTCCCTTACGGCTCATCCGTGCGCGCCGCCCAGCAGGGTGCGTACGCCCTCGGAGGTCAGCGTCAGCGGGTGCGCGGACGCGGCGTCGATGGAGAGCGCCAGCTCGTCGGTGGGCCACTCCGCGGCGAGGGCGCCCAGGGGCACCAGCCGGTAGCGGGAGACGAAGGGCAGCAGCCCGGCCATCTCGTCCTCCGAGGTGAACACGGGCACCACCGGATCGCCGTCCGGCTGCTCTATCACCGGAAGCGCCACCGCGGAGGGGTCGGCGGCGTCCGCCTCACTGGCGTCGTCCGGGACGGGAACGAGGACCTCACTGCTCGCCAGCGTGTCCAGCGCCACCGTGTCCGCGGTGTTCTCGGCCAGCGCGTCCAGCGCCCGCCGGGCCGGTGTGGTGGTGTTGTCGTACGCGGGTGTCTCCATGGTGAATCCCCTGGTAGCGGTGGTCGTACGGCACGCCCGGGGCGCTCGGCCCCGGGCGCGTCCTGCTCGCGTACCCGATGCGGACGACGGCATTCCCCCGCACCTCGGGGAATCGGCACTACTTCAGATACGGACCGTCCGTTCCGATCTTTCCGGGACCGCCCAGCACGTACACCCGCAGGTTGCCCTTGCCCGGCGCCGACACGGAGAGAGTGCCGTTGGTGACGGTCTTGGTATCACCGGTGACGGCGTCCTTGTACGTGCCGTTCGGGATGCCGGTGTAGGTCGCGTCGCCGGTGACGGTGACGAGCGCGAAGCTGTCCGTGCTCCCACTGGTGTAGCGGCGCTTGAAGGCCATCGAACCGCTGATGCCGTCGGTGGAGTACTGGCCCATCTGGAGGGCCGGCACCGCCCGGCGGATCTGGTTCAGCCGCTGGAGGTGCTTGACGAGCGGCTGGGACAGAGTGGTGGCGACCTGGCCGCTCGCGGAGTCCGCCTTGCCGAACTCCGAGGCGGTGACGGTGCCTTCGAGGTTGTCGCCGTAGTACGCCCGGCCCGTGGACGCCAGCGGACAGGTGGGCCCGCAGTCGATCTGCTTGCCCTTCTGGAACTCGATCTCCGAGCCGTAGTACAGGGTCGGGATGCCGCGGAAGGTCCACATCAGGGACATGTTCTCGGCCCAGGCGTCGGTGCCGCCGCTGTAGCGGGTGCTCGACTTGTTGGGGCCGTAGTCGTGGCTGTCGACGTAGACCACGTTGTACGTGGCGTCGTTGACGCTGTCGTCGGAGTCCTTTCCGTTGCTGTAGGCGTTCTGCGCGTCACCGAAGTTCATGTGCATGCGCATGTCGATGATGTTCATGCCGCTGAACTGGCTGTGATCCGGGGTGTGGTACGTGTTGCCGTTCAGGAAGGCGTTGGTCGACGTCGGCTGGTTGCCGGTGCCGAGGTTGTTCTCGTAGGTGAACTGCTCGATCGCGGCCGTCTCGTCGTCGGCGCTGTACTCCTTGCGTTCCTTCCAGGTGAAGAACTGCGCGGAGTGGTTCACCGAGCCGCGGTTCCACTTGTCGTTGACGAAGGCGCCGACCTCACCGAAGACATAGAAGTTCTGGGCGGCGGTCGTGCCGAACTTCTGGGTGACGCGGTCGTAGATCGCGGGCAGGAAGCGACGGTTCCAGGTGACGCGCGGGATGTGGACGGCGGTGTCGATGCGGAAGCCGTCCACGCCCATGTCGATGTACTTGTCGTAGGCGCCGATCAGATAGTTCTGCACGGGCGTCGACTCGGTGTTGAAGTCGGCGAGGTCCTCGTGCAGCCAGCAGGAACGGGAGTCCTCGCCCTCCCAGTTGCCGATCCAGCACTGGTGGTAGTACGCCTTCGGGAACATGCCCGAAGTGGGGCTCGGCCACTGGCAGTTGTACAGGGTGTAGCCCTCGGCGCTCTTGCCGCCGGTGGGCTTGCCCCAGTTGACGCAGGTGTTGCCGGAGGGTTCGGCGGTCGACCACAGGTCGCCGTTGTAGTACGACTTCCCGGACTTGGTCTCGACGGTCAGGCCGTCGTACTCGAAGCCCTCGTTCTTCTCGTCGTAGTACCAGCTCCACTGCGCGTCCCGAACGCCGTACACGGTGGGCGTGTACAGGCCCTTGGCGCCCCAGCGTGAGCTGTGGTTGTAGACGACGTCCTGGTAGATCTTCATGCCCTTGGCGTGGGCGGCGTTGATCAGGTCCTGGTAGGTGGCGCCGGCCGACTCCAGGCGCGGGTCGACCTTGTAGAAGTCGTAGCCGTGGTAGCCGTGGTAGTCGTAGTCCGAGCGGTTGAGGACGACCGGGGTGATCCAGACCGCGGAGAAGCCGAGCGCCTTGATGTAGTCGAGCTTGTTCACCAGGCCCTTGAAGTCGCCCCGGAACATGGGGTCGTTGTTGGCCGCGTTGCCGGACTTGGTGTGCTGGCTGCCGCCGCGGTTGTTGGAGCTGTCGCCGTCGTAGAAGCGGGCGGTGAGGACGAAGTAGATGGGGTCCTTGCGGGGGTCGGTGCCCAGCGGGGTGCCGGCGGCCGGGGCGGGGGCCGCGGTGCCGGTGGTCGCCGTCGCCCCGGCGGAGGCGGGCGAGGTGTTGCCGGCCGCGTCAACCGCCTTCACGGTGTAGGTGTAGGCGGTCTTCTCCTCAAGTCCCGTGTCGGAGTACACGGTTGAGCCGACGTCCGTGACGACTGTGCCCTTGGAGCCGCCGGTGCGGGTGACCTGATACTTCGTCACTGCCTTGTTGTCGGTGGCGGCTTCCCAACTCACCACGATGGAGGTGTCGGTGGCGCTCGCGGTGACCTTGGTGGGCGCGGTGGGGGCGTCGATGTCGGGGGCCTCGGTGGCGCACGGGTTCGCGGCGCCGGTGGTGACCGTCCTGTCCTTCACGGTCGTGGTGCCGGTCGGGATCGTGTAGTCGGAGCTGTTGTTGTTGTCCCAGACACCGTTGCCGTTGTTGAACGCCGCCTTCAGGGAGGTGGCGGTGCCGATGTCGAGGGTCTTCTTCCACCAGCCGGTGCAGGCGGACTCCATGCCGAGGCCGGGGACGGCCGTCCACGATCCGCCGCTCGGCGCGTAGTGGATGTTGGCGGTGGTCCAGCCCGAGGTGGCGGTGGAGTAGTAGACGGTGGCCTGGTTGCCGCTGCCCGTGCCGGTGTCGGCGCAGGGGTCGCTGTGGGCTATGACGCCGTCCTTGACGGTGATGGTGCCGGTGCCCAGCGCGTAGTTGTTGCCGCCGTTGTTGTCCCAGGTGCCGCTGCCGTTGTTGAAGGTGGCCTGGAGGCCGGCCGCGGAGCCGAGGTCGACGGTCTTCTTCACCCAGTCCGTGCAGGCGCTCTCCATCTGCACACCGGGAACGGTCGTCCAGGAGCCGCTGTCCGGGGCGTAGTGCAGATAGGTCGACGACCAGTTCTTTGTCTTGGTGTAGTAGAAGACGGTCGCCGTGCTTGAGCTGTCTGCAACGGTTTGCAAGGGGATCGACGTGCCCGGGTCCGGTACGGCGGACAGCAGTCCGAGCAGCCCGGACGCCGCCACGAACGCCACCAGGGGGCGTCGTGGCAGACGTGGGGGTGCAGATCTCATGGCGACTCCCATACGGGTCGGGAACCGCCGGTTCGCCTCCGCCCCGCAAGAAGCACCGGCAAGTTCCTGAAAGTTCTTGCGACGCTCGGGAAGCTACAGGGACATGACAGTCACGTAAAGGGTTCTGCACAGGAAGATCACTGGGCCGTGCCTAGGGACGGAGTCGCCGCCCGGCCGGGGTGAAGGTGAAGGACTCCTGGAAGGGCCGGTCGCCCAACCGGACGGCCCACAGCACCGGTTGCTCGTACGACGGGTTCCACGTGGGGGACGCCTCGTCCAGGTCTCCGTTCCAGAGGTGGAAGAAGACGATCGGGTGCTCGGGGTCCTCACTGACGTAGGCGAGGGTCTTGCCGTACTTGGGGTTGGCCCCGCCGAACAGGATCGAGGGTTCGCCGAACTCGGCGACGACGTCGGGCCAGTACCGGTCCTCGGCCGCCCACTCGGGAGCGCGGTCCATCAGCTCCTGGTGGGCACGGGGGTCGAGGAGCCGGTCCGGCCTGAGCCAGCCACGCCGGTGGGCGAACTCGGCGTGCACCGGTCCGATGTCGTGGTCGTGGCTGCCCCTGATCAGCTCACGGAACACGCCCTTGACCCCGATGGCGCTGAACGCGCCCCGTTCCCGGAGCGGTTGGATCACCACGTCCCACCGGGCCCCGGGCTGTCCCTCCATGAACAGGAGGTGTTCGATCAACATCAGGATCGCGGACTCACCGCCGAACATCCCGGGGTAGTTCAGGGCGTGGTTCAACTGGTCGATGAGATAGGCATGCATCTCGTCGGCGGACACAACAGCTCTGGGTTCGGTCACCCGGCCAGTCTCACAGGAGACCGTTCCTGTCCCCCAGCACCTCCGCGACCGTGCTCACCCGGATCAACGGCCGGTAGAGGTCCAGCAGTCGCAGCGCCTTGGCGTGCGAGTCGTCATCCGCGCCCGCACAGGCGTCGGCGACCACGACCACCTCGATCCCCGCGTCCGCCGCCGGGAGCGCCGTGGACAGGACGCAGCAGTCGGTGCTGACGCCGGCGAGGAACAGGCGCGCCGCGGGGGCCACGCGCTCGGCGAGTTCGGGTGTCCACTTGCCGAACGTCGGGGCGTCCAGGACGTGGTGCCGGGTGCCGGCGAAGTCGTCCGTGAGGTGCCAGAGGGGCGCTTGCGGCGGTTGCAGGGCGAAAGGCCAGCGCTCGTAATACGCGCGCCAGGCGCCGGTCGGCTGCTCGGGGGCCACGAAGCGGGTGAACGTGACCTGGTCGCCGAAGGCCGGCAGCAGACGTCGTACGCCCTCCGCGGCCGCCGCGAAACGCGGGGTGGCCCAGGGGCTGTCGGGGTCGGCGAAGACCCGCTGCATGTCGATGACCGCGAGGTGGCCCGTCGTCATACGGCATCCACCTGTGACTCCTGCTCACGCACCCGTCCTCGGCGCAGCGTGAGCGTGCCGAGGAAACCGAGCGCCAGTGCCGCCAGAACACCGAGGTTGGCGTACGCCCACGCCCCCGACTTGCCGCCGAGGCCCAGCGGGTCGAGCAGATAGCCCTGCCATGCCAGCCAGCTCGCGGCCGCGTTGGTGACCAGGCCCCAGCCGAGCGCGGTGGCGGCGAGGGTCAGGAGCAGCGGGGTCAGGGGGACGTCGCCGTAGCGGCCCTCGGGGCGGTAGAGGTCGTCCTCGTCGTAGTCGCGGCGGCGCAGGAGCAGGTCGGCGAGCATGATGCCGCACCAGGCGGCGATCGGGACGCCGAGCGTGGTGAGGAAGCCCATGAACTGGCCGAGGAAGTCGTCGGCGAAGAAGACGATGTAGACGGCGCCCGCGATCATCAGCACGCCGTCGACCAGCGCGGCCAGATAGCGGGGGATCCTGATGCCGGCCGAGAGGAGGGCCAGGCCGGAGGAGTAGATGTCCAGGACCGCGCCGCCGACCAGCCCGAGCACGGCGACCACGGCGAACGGGACCAGGAACCAGGTCGGCAGGATGGTCGTGAGGGCACCGATGGGGTCGGCGGCGACGGCCGCGTTGAGCGTGGCCGAGGAACCGGCCAGCAGCAGGCCGAAGACGAGGAGCAGCAGCGGTGCGACCGACGCCCCGAAGGTCGTCCAGCCGATCACGCCACGGCTGGAGGAGGTGCGCGGCAGATAGCGCGAGTAGTCCGCGGCGGCGTTCACCCAGCCGAGGCCGAACCCGGTCATCATGAAGACCAGGGCGCCGATGAACTCCTGCGCGGAGCCCGCCGGGATGTCGCTGACGGTGCTCCAGTGGATGTGGTCGGCGACCAGGCCGACGTAGACGAGGGTGAGCACGCCCGTGACCACGGTGATCACGGTCTGCAGCCGCATGATCAGGTCGAAGCCCATGACACCGCCGACGACGGTGAGCCCGGCGACGACGATGAGCGCGACCACCTGGGTCCCGGTGCCGCCGCCCCAGCCGAGGCGGCCGAAGACGGTCGCGGTGGCCATGGTGGCGAGGGCGCAGAGCACGGTCTCCCAGCCGACGGTGAGCACCCAGGAGATCGCCGACGGCAGCCGGTTGCCGCGCAGGCCGTACGCGGCACGGCTGAGGACCATCGTCGGGGCCGAGCCGCGCTTGCCCGCAACGGCGACGAAGCCGCACAGCAGGAACGAGAAGACGATGCCGACGACCCCGGCGGTCAGCGCCTGCCAGAAGGAGATGCCGAAGCCGAGGGCGAAGGCGCCGTAACTCAGGCCCAGAATCGAGACGTTGGCGCCGAACCACGGCCAGAACAGGGTCCGCGGGGTGCCTTTGCGCTCGGCGTCGCCGATCACGTCGAGGCCGTGTGTCTCCACCTGGAGCTGTCTGGGTCTGTTGTCGAGGGAATCCCGGGCATCCGTCATCAGCGACCTACCTGTCCACGTGAGGCTGAGTGGACCTTACCCAGACACGTCAGGTTCCGGTGGTCGCCGCCTTCTTGATCGCCTCACGGATCCGGGCGTACGTCCCGCAGCGGCAGACGTTCTCGATCCTGTCGATGTCCGCGTCCGTCGGCTCGGCGGTCTTCTTCAGCAGGGCCGCGGCGGCCATGATCTGACCCGGCTGGCAGAAGCCGCACTGCGACACGTCGCAGTCGATCCAGGCCTGCTGCACCGGATGCAGGGTGTCGCCGTCGGCCAGGCCCTCGATGGTGGTGACCTCGTGGCCCGCGCAGTCGGCGACGGGGACCACGCACGGCTGTATCTCGGCGCCGTCGAGATGGCTCGTACAGGCACGGCAGACACCGACACCGCAGCCGTACTTGGGGCCGGTGACGTCCAGCAGGTCGCGCAGCACCCACAGCAGGGGCATGTCGTCGGGGGCCTCGACGGTGACCGGTTTCCCGTTGAGGACGAAGGAGTGACGGGGCATCAGAGGCCTCTCGGACACTAGAAGTTGATCGGGAAGCGGCGGGGCTTGGTGCCGGTGGCGCGGGCGTAGGCGTTGGCGACGGCTCCGGCCGCCGCCGGGACGCCGAGTTCACCGGCACCGCCCGGCTCCCCTCCCGTGGGCAGGATGTGGGCCTCGAAGTGGAGGGGGGCGTGGCGTTGGCGGGCGTAGTGGAAGTCGGCGTAGCTGCTCTCGCGGACGGCGCCCCGGTCGATGTGCAGGCCGGCCCGCAGGATCGTGGAGATGCCGTCCGTCGCCGCGCCCATGAGCTGGGCCTCCAGTCCGCGCGGGTTGACGGCCGTACCGACGTCGGCGGCCATCACCACCTTGGTCACCCGGGGGTTCTCGGGGTCGGTCGCGTCGATCTCGACCAGACAGGCCACGCTGGAGCCGTACTCCTCGTGCACGGCGACGCCCTGGGCCTGCCCCGCGGGCAGCGCGCGGCCCCAGTGTCCGGCGGTGGCGACCTTGTCGAGCACGGCCCTGACGGACTTGCCGCGCAGTGTCGTACGACGGAACGCCACCGGATCCCGTCCCAGCGCCCGGGCGGTCTCGTCGACCATGATCTCCTCGGCCGCCCGCACGGTCCCGGAGTCCACGGACCGCCACGCGCCGAGCGGCATCGCCAGCTCGACGGAGCCCCCGTCACCGGACAGCTTCCCGAAGTTGTAGAGGCCGCTGTCGCTGGGCAGGGGGGACGCCACGGCCGACGTGGCGATCCCGCCCTGGGCGGCGACCCCGTCCCACGCCTCGCTCACCGACGCCGTCGCGTGGGCGAAGGCGACGACCCGGCCGTCGGCGTGGCTGGCCCGTATGTGGTGCTGGAAGGCCGGGCGCATCCGGCCGTGCCTGATGTCGTCGGCGCGGCTCCACATCAGCTTCACCGGGCGGTGCGCCTTCTTCGAGATGAGCGCCGCCTCGATCGCCGCGTCGTGGTTCAGCCGGCGCCCGAACGAGCCGCCGCCGCGCACCACATGGACGCGTACGGCGGACGCGGGCAGTCCGACCGCCGAGGCGATGGCCTCCCGCGCGTCCATGGGCGACTGGGAGGAGAACCAGATCTCGGCGCGACGGGCCCGTACGTCCGCGACGGCGGTCAGCACCTCCATCGGGGCGTGGCTGACGAACGCGAACTCGAACCGGCCCTCCACCTGCGCCGATCCGCGCGGCGGTCGGCCGAGCGCCGGGACGGCGGCCCGCAGCCGCGAGCGGATGGCGGTGTCGGACAGCTCCGCCAACGGCCCGGGAGTCCAGGTGATCTTCAGGGCGTCCCGTGCCTCGAAGGCGTGATGGAAGGTCTCGGCGACGACCGCAACTCCCCCGGTAACCCTGACCACTTCGAGCACACCGGGCAGGGCGCGGGCCGCACGGTCGTCGACCGAGGCGACCTTGCCGCCGAGCGTGGGCGGGCGGGCCACCACGGTCGGTTTCGCGTCGGCCGCCGACAGGTCCCCGGTGTAGCGCACCCGGCCGGTGACGATGTCCCGTGCGTCGATACGGGTCGTCGGCCGTCCGATCACGCGGTGCCGGGACGCCGGCTTGGGCTTGCTGGACACACGGGGTCTGCGGACCCGGGCGGCGCTCTCGGTCAGGGAGCCGAAGGTGGCGGTACGGCCGTCCGGGGCGACGACCATGCTGTCCCGGGTGCGCAGGAGGCGCGCCGGCAGGTGCCAGCGCTGCGCGGCCGCGGTGATCAGGCGGGCGCGGGCGGTGGCGGCGAGGTTGCGCGCGGGGCCGTACAGCGAACTGACCGAGTTCGAGCCGCCGGTGAACTGGTTGCCCCTGGTCCGCGCCTCGGCCAACGGGATGCTCACGTCGGTGAGCCGGGCGTCGAGTTCCTCGGCGATCATCATGGCGACGGCCGTGGTGACGCCCTGGCCGACCTCCACGCGCGGCAGGCGGACCACGACCTTGTTCTCCCGGGTGACCTCCAGGACCAGCATCTCGTCGTCCGTGCCGGTGACCACGACGTCGGAGCGGGCGGCGGTCGCGCCCTCGGCCGCTGGGGCGTCGCAGCCGAGCGGCGCCGCTACGGTCAGTGTGGACGCCGCCAGCGTGTAGACCATGAACCGGCGGCGGGACAGCTCTGGCACGGCACACTCCCCCTGTGAACGTCCTGTGTCTGCGGTTGGTTCAGCAGATAGGAGGGTTCCGCGGGGGCTGCGGTTGCGTCGCCGTGCGATCTCCCTCCCCCATCCCCGCTGCAAGCGCTTACTGTTCTGGTCATGGCTCACTCACACCAGCCGTCAGACCGGCACTTCGACCACTGTCCGTGGCTGTTCGCCGAGGAGGCGTCCGAGGAGCAGCGGGCGGCGCAGCGTGAGCGGCAGGCGGAGATCGGCGGGGACCGCGAGATCGGCGAACGGTGTTTCGTCGCCGGGTCCGCCGCGGTGTTCCCGGACCGGCTGCGGCTCGGCGACGACTCGTACATCGCCGCGCACGCCTATGTGACCGGGGAGTTGACGACCGGTGCCGACTGCACGCTGAACCCGTTCACCACCGTGCGCGGCACGGTCGCCCTCGGTGCTGGGGTCCGCGTCGGCGCGCACACCTCGCTGCTCGGCTTCAACCATCTGATGGCCCCCGACCGGCCGGTCTTCCGCCAGCCGCTCACCAGCCGGGGGATCACCGTCGGGGACGACGTGTGGATCGGCTCGCACGTGGTCGTGGTGGACGGTGTCACCATCGGGGACCACTGTGTGATCGGCGCGGGAGCGGTGGTCACGCGGGATCTGCCGCCGTGGACGGTGGCGGCCGGGAATCCGGCGCGGGCGCTGCGGGATCGGCGGGACGGCGGGCGGGGAGCGGCGGGGCGGGGGCGCGCCGACAAGGACCCGCTCCCTCTGCGGGGTTTCGCCGATATGGCTCGGGCCCAGGCCGCCGAGATCCTCGCCCGGTGCTGGGAGGGTGAACGGTATGTGGACCGGCCCGGTGCGCAGGCGACCGTACGGGCGCACTGCGACGCCGTGGAGATCGCCGACCTGCTGCTGGGGGCCGTGCCGGGGCAGTTGACCGCCGACGCGCACATCGAGCGGCTCGCCTCGGCGCAGGACGCGGTGAGCGGTCTGGTGCCGGAGTGGGGCGATCCGGCCCCCGTGGCGGAGACGGACGGCTTCGTCGGAGAGGGCCCGGCGCTCTATCACGTCCTGTCCGTCGGCTACGCGCTCGATCTGCTGGGCTCCTCCTTTCCTCATCCGGTGCGTGGGGTACGGGACATGACGGCACGTCAACTCATGGCGCGGCTGGAGGCGTTGCCATGGCGGTCGGGGGCGTGGGAGGCCGGCGCCTGGATCGACGCGTGGGCGACTGCCGCCCACTGGAACGACGGTCCGGAGCCGGGCTCCGTCGAGGCGCTGTTCGGCTGGTTGCTGACGCGGGCGGATCCGTGGTCCGGCATGTGGGGCGAACCGTCCGTGCGGGAAGGGCGGTTGCAGGTCGTCAACGGTTACTACCGGCTGACGCGCGGCTCGTTCGCCCAGTACGGGGTGCCGGTGCCGCATCCGGAACGGGTGGTGGACGCCGTACTGGACCACGCCCGGGACGTCCGGTACTTCGGCGCCGGGCAGGAGAACGCCTGCAACGTGCTGGACGTCGCCCATCCGCTGTGGTTGTGCGGTCGTCAGTCGGGGGCGGGTTCCGGTGGCGACGGGTACCGTGCGGCCGAGATCCGCGCCTGGGCGGAGCGACAGCTGTCGGCCACACTCCCCCGCTGGCGGGCCGGCGAGGGCTTCGCCTTCGGCCCCGGCACGTCCCCGGGCCTCCAGGGCACCGAGATGTGGCTGGCGATCATCTGGTACCTCGCCGACCTGACGGGCCGCTCGGCGGAACTGGGCTACCGCCCACGGGGGGTGCACCGGCCGGAGGCGGCGAGGGCGAGGTGAGGGCCGTCGGACGGGGGCGGGGGCGAGTAGGGCGTCGGATGGGGGGGCGGGCCAGGCGCTGGCTGCCGGATGGCGGCGCGGGGAGGTGGAGACCGCCGGGTGGGCGGCGGGGCACGGCGAGGTGAGGCTGGGCGCCCGGCGCGGCGCGGGCGGGACATGGGCGGCGTGAAACCGACCCAGTGGCGGCGCGAGCGGCGCAGCACCGGGCCGGCGGCGTGGTCAGCGCGGGCTCAGCCGGCGCTGACGAGGTGAGCGGTGCTCGGCGCTGCGCCGGTGGGCGGAGCGTGGCCCCGCAGCGGCCCGCGGTGAAGCGCACGCGGCCGGCACAGGCCCAGCCGCACACCGCCCCCGCCCGGCCTCAACAGGAAGCCATATCTCACGGCGTCGGCGTCTCCGGGCGGCCCGGGGTGGACCAGTGGGTGTGGAAGGTGCCGGGGCGGTCCACGCGGGCGTAGGTGTGGGCGCCGAAGTAGTCGCGCTGGCCCTGGAGGAGCGCGGCGGGGAGCCGCTCGGCGCGCAGGGTGTCGTAGTGGGCGAGGGCGGCGGAGATGGCCGGGACCGGGATGCCCCGGCGGGCGGCGGAGGCGACCGTCTCGCGCCAGGGGACCTGCGCGTCGGTGATCTCCATGGCGAACTCCATCTCGCCGAGCAGGCTGACCAGGTCCCGGTCGGCGGCGTACGCGGCGCGGATGCGGTCGAGGAAGGCGGCCCGGATGATGCAGCCGCCGCGCCAGATGCGGGCGACGGTGCCGAGGTCGATCTTCCAGCCGTACTCGGCGGCCGCGTCCTGGATCATCGTCCAGCCCTGGTCGTAGGCGATGACCTTGGAGGCGTACAGCGCGTGTTCCACCTGGGAGGTGAAGCGCTCGGCCTCGGTGCGGCTGAGGGGCGGGGTGGTGCCGCCGGGGAGGCCGCGGTACGCGGCGCGCAGGTCGCTCTGTCCGGAGGCGGCGCGGGCGAAGGTGGCCTGGGCCACCGCGGTGACCGGGGAGGCGAGGTCGAGGGCGGTCTGTACCGTCCAACGGCCCGTGCCCTTCTGGCCCGCGGCGTCCGCCACGACGTCGATGAAGGGCGCGCCGGTCACCTGGTCGGTGTGGGCGAGGACGTCAGCGGTGATCTCGATCAGGTAGGAGCCGAGCCGCCCCTCGTTCCAGCGGCGGAAGATCTCCGCGATCTCGGCCGGGGTGTACCCGGCGACCTGGCGCAGCAGGTCGTAGGCCTCGGCGATGAGCTGCATGTCGGCGTACTCGATGCCGTTGTGGACCATCTTCACGAAGTGCCCGGCGCCGTCGGTCCCGATATGGGCGGCGCAGGGCTCGCCGTCGACGTGTGCGCTGATGTTCTCGAAGAGGGGGCCGAGTACGGCGTACGACTCCGTGGACCCGCCGATCATCACGGACGGGCCGTTCAGCGCGCCCTCCTCGCCGCCGGAGATGCCGGTGCCGACGAAGTGCAGGCCACGCTCGCGCAGCGCGGCCTCGCGGCGGCGGGTGTCGGCGAAGTGGGCGTTGCCGCCGTCGACGACGATGTCGCCGGGTTCGAGGAGCGGCACGAACTCCTCGATGACCGCGTCGGTGGCCGGTCCCGCCTGCACCATGATGATCAGCTTCCGGGGTCGTTCGAGGGCGGCGACGAACTCCTCGGCCGACCCGGCCGCCACGAACGTGCCCTCGTGCCCGAACTCCTCGACCAGCGCGCGCGTCCGCCCGGCCGAACGGTTGTGGACGGCGACCGTGGCCCCGTGGCGGGCGAAGTTCCGCGCCAGGTTGCGGCCCATCACGCCCAGTCCGGTGACGCCGATGGATGCGCTTGCGTTCATGAGGTCCGTCCCTTGGATCGGTGGCGTTCTCTGGCGGGGCGCGCGGCCCTGTGACGGCAGGTACGGGCGGAAGGCCGGTTCTTCTCGATGCCGTCCCAGGAAACCGCCGGCCGCTCGCGGCCCCCTCGATCTGCGGAGGTGGGCCCCGGCGGCCGGGGCGCGGGCTTCGACCCCACCCCGTTCGAAGGGTCAAACGTGGATGTGGTTAACATATGAGCGCTGCCTAGCTCGAAAGATGGATCTTGTGACTGTCAACGAGGACTCGTTCACCAACTGGAAGACCCGTGAGGAGATCGCGGAGTCGATGATCCCGATCATCGGGAAGCTGCACCGCGAGCGGGACGTCACCGTCCTGCTGCACAGCCGCTCCCTGGTGAACAAGTCGGTGGTCAGCATCCTCAAGACCCACCGTTTCGCCCGGCAGATCGCCGGCGAGGAGCTGTCGGTCACCGAGACGCTGCCGTTCCTCCAGGCGCTCACCACCCTGGACCTCGGCCCGTCCCAGATCGACATCGGCATGCTCGCTGCGACCCACCGCGCCGACGACCGCGGTCTGACGGTCGAGGCCTTCACCGCCGAGGCCGTCGCCGGTGCCACCGGCGCCAACAAGATCGAGCGCGGCGAGGGCCGCGACGTCGTCCTGTACGGCTTCGGCCGCATCGGCCGCCTCGTCGCCCGCCTGCTGATCGAGAAGTCGGGCTCGGGCAACGGTCTGCGGCTGCGCGCCATCGTGGTGCGCGGGGGCGGCGGCCGGGCCTCCGAGGATCTCGTGAAGCGCGCCTCGCTGCTGCGCCGCGACTCGATCCACGGCCAGTTCCAGGGCACGATCACCGTCGACGAGGCGACCGACACGATCACCGCCAACGGCAACGCGATCAAGGTGATCTACGCGAACGACCCCTCCGAGGTCGACTACACGGCGTACGGCATCAAGAACGCGATCCTCATCGACAACACGGGCAAGTGGCGCGACCGCGAGGGCCTCTCGCAGCACCTGCGCCCCGGCATCGACAAGGTCGTCCTCACGGCGCCCGGCAAGGGTGACGTCCCGAACATCGTGCACGGCGTCAACCACGACACCGTCAAGCCGGACGAGCAGATCCTGTCCTGCGCGTCCTGCACCACCAACGCGATCGTGCCGCCGCTGAAGGCGATGGACGACGAGTACGGCGTGCTGCGCGGCCACGTCGAGACGGTGCACTCGTTCACCAACGACCAGAACCTGCTGGACAACTACCACAAGGCCGACCGCCGTGGCCGCTCCGCGCCGCTCAACATGGTGATCACGGAGACGGGCGCCGCCTCGGCCGTCGCCAAGGCGCTGCCCGACCTCAAGGCCCCGATCACCGGCAGCTCGATCCGGGTCCCGGTGCCGGACGTCTCGATCGCCATCCTCAGCCTGCGGCTGGGCCGTGAGACCACCCGCGAGGAGGTCCTCGGCTACCTGCGCGACGTCTCGCTGAACTCGCCGCTGAAGCGCCAGATCGACTTCACCACCGCCCCCGACGCCGTCTCCATGGACTTCGTCGGCTCGCGCCACGCCTCGATCGTCGACGCCGGCGCGACGAAGGTCGACGGCGACAACGCGATCCTCTACCTCTGGTACGACAACGAGTTCGGCTACTCCTGCCAGGTGATCCGGGTCGTCCAGCACGTCTCCGGGGTGGAGTACCCGACGTTCCCGTCGACGGCGGTCTGATCCACGTTCCTCGTGAAGCGGCCTCAGGTTTTCCTGGGGCCGCTTTCGTGTGCTTCAACTCGCTGTCCGCGCACATCCGTTGACCGAGGGGAGAGGTGACAGCAGAATGAGCGCGCATCATCTGAGAGCGCTCTCAAAAACGCGAGGAGACCCATGACCGGCACGCTCAGCCGTCGCGCACTCATCGGGACCGGACTCGGTGTGGGTGCCGCTGCCCTCACCGTGGGCGGGGGTGGCACGGCGGGAGCGGCGCCACGGAGCCCCGGCGCCGCCCGGCACCAGGCGCAGGCCTTTCTCGCCGCCGCCATGGACGCCTATCCGGAGCAGGGCACGATCCGGCTGGCGCAGAGCTACACCGATCAAGCCGGCCTGTTCAGCACGGCGTTCACCTATGACAACGCACTGACGATCCTGGCACTCCTCGCGGGCCGGACGGGCGAGGGCACGTCGCGGGCCACGGTGCTCGGCGACGCGCTCCTGTACGCGCAGGCCAACGACCCCGACCACGACGACGGCCGGCTGCGGCAGGCGTACAACGTGGGGCCGTACACCTTCTACGACGGCACCCGGCAGCCGGACGGGTTCGTCCGGGCGGACGGCAAGGCCAACATGGGGTGGCAGTTCGGCTTCACCGGCACGGCCGTGGGCGACATGGCCTGGGCCGGGATCGCGCTGGCCGCGCTCGCCCGCCGCACGGGTCAGCGCCGGTTCCTGGCGGGCGCGGTCAGGATCGGCGAGTGGATCGACCGGGCCGGCCGGACCGACGAACCGCTCGGCGGCTTCAAGTTCGGGGTCGACGGGGCGAACGCGAAGCTGCCGTTCACCTCGACCGAGCACAACACCGATCTGGTCGGCCTCTTCGGGCAGTTGGCGCGGCTCACCGGGGACCGGGTGTGGTGGGAACGGCGAGCGGTGGCCCGGGAGTTCGTGGCCCGGATGTGGGAGCCGGACGGCGGCTTCTTCTACACCGGCACCAACGACGGTGTGACGGTCAACAGGTCTCCGGTCCCCGAGGACACCCAGACCTGGACGCACCTGGCCCTCAACACACCGCGGTATTCGAGGTCGTTGGACTGGGCCGCGCGTGAACTCGCCGTCCTGGACTCGGCCGACCGCCCCAACAGCACGGTGCCCGCGGACCAGTCGTACGCGGGGGTGACCTTCAGCTCCGCCAGTCTGCTGGCGAACGAGGACGCCCCGATCGCCTCCGGCCAGCCCAAGCCGGACCGCGAGGGCGTGTGGTTCGAGGGCACGGCCCATCTGGCCCTCGCCCTGCGCGACCGCGGTGCGGCCGGCGACGAGAAGCGCGCCCGGAGCCTGCTCGCCTCCATCGAGCGGGCCCAGCAACTGCTGGGAGGCGGCCAGACGTTGGGGGGCGTCCCGGTCGCTGCGGGCTCGGGCGTCGTCTCGGCGAGCAGTCCGCTCGACACCGGTTTCGGGTTCGGCTACTACCCGTACCGGCACACGGGCGCGACCGCCTGGTACCTGCTGGCGGCGACCGGGACGAACCCGCTGCGTGCCTAGGCGGAGACCAGCCCGGCGATATGGGCGGTGACGGTGTCGAGGATGTCGGTCCAGGCGTCCTCGTCACCGAGGACCAGGTAGTTGAGGGTCAGTCCGTCGGTCATGGCAGCGAGATAGCGGGCCAAGGCTGGTACCGGGACCCGGAGTTGAAAGCCCATGGTGGTGGACAGCTGCTCGATGATGTCGGTGTAGAGCTCGCCGTAGAGCGCGTACTGGCGTCGCGCCAGATGCTCGAACCCCGGCTGCCGCAGGGCGTACTGGGTGAGTTCGTAGGTGAGCATGTGCTCGTCGGGGTGGGCGCGCACATGGTCCCAGTACGCCTGGAAGCCGGCCCGGACCGTCTCCTCCAGGGAGGCCCTGGGTTTCAGGGCCTCCTGCACTATGCCGACGTAGTGGTCCGTGATGGTCGTGATGACCGACTCGACCAGCTCCTGCTTGGAGTCGAAGCAGTAGTGGAAGACGCTCAGGGAGACGCCCGCCTCGGCGGCGATGGACCGGGTCGTGGTCCGGGCCACGCCGTCCCGGGCCATCGCCCGGATCGCCGCCTCGGTGAGCTGCCGACGCCGTTGTGCCGACGGCATGCGTGCCATGTGCGCGTCCCCTGTCCCCCGTGGTCGTGTCAGGCGCTGTGGACACCGACTTCGTACAGCGAGTATCCCCAGTCGGTGCCGCGGTCGAGTCCGTGGACGCGGACGTAACGGGCGGGCGTCCCGGTGAACTTCGCCGTGTCCAGGCCGCCGTCGCCGGAGGTGGTGGACCAGGCGGTCGTCCAGTTCGTGCCGTCGGTGGACAGTTCGATGCGGTACGACTTGCCGTACGCCCGCTCCCAGTCGAGCGTGACGCGGGAGACCAGGTGGGTGGCGCCCAGGTCCACCTGCCACGACTGGTCGTCGCTCCAGTCGCTGGCCCAGCGGGTGCCGTCGTCCCCGTCGACGCCACGGCCCGGCTGGTAGCTGGTGAACGGGTTGGACTCCGAGGAACTGGCCGTGGCGGTCCGCCCCTTGGCGAGGTTCACGCCGGCCTGGTGCTGCTCGGTGGCACCCCAGGTGTCGAGGTAGGACTCGGCGCCGCGGAAGAGGTCGTTGACAACGTCCTGTCCGCCGACCTGCCGGATGTCCTCGATCCAGTCGGGGATCATGCCGACATGGGCGCCGCCGTCGGTGTTGTAGTCGAAGGTGCGTTGGCCGGTCGTCTGCCTGTCGATGACGGAGCCGCCGTCGACGCTCTTGAACGGGTACTTCACCGGGTTGGAGGTGTTCGCGCCGCGCGGCCCGGGGTGGTCGCCGACGCCGTTGAAGTCGGTGCCGAAGCCGTAGCCGACGCCGTACTTCTCGCGCAGCGCGTCGGTGCGCGCGGCCTCGGCGACGAAGCCCTCGGAGCCGTGCATGTACTGGGCGACGAACCCGCCGAGGGAGTAGACGCGTTCGGTCCAGTTGAGGTCCATCCAGCTGTGCGAGGAGAGCACGCCGGGGTAGTCGGCGGCCTCGAACAGGTCGAGGGCCTGGCCGGTGGCCTTGACGCTCATGTGGTCGATCTCGAGCATCATCTTGCGCTGCATCATGCCCTTCACGGCGTACTCACCGAGGTCGGTGAGGCCGCGCACGTTGCACTGCGCGTCGTCGTCGTACGTCGGCACCTCGGTGCCCGCGGGCAGATCGGCCTCCGCGGCGGAGGCGGCGGTGCCGATGGGGTTGTCGTGCTGGGGGCCGGTGCACTTCTCGGTCTTCCAGAAGGTGCCGGTGGACAGGAACTGCCCGACGTTGATGGCGGTTCCGAGCCCGCCCTCGTCGAAGCGGACGCCGCACAGCGCGTTGTCGAACTTGTGGCACAGGAACATGCTGCGCACACCGAGGTCATGGAGCTCGTCGAGGCCCTTGTCGATGTCCGCCTTGCTGCACTGCGGGATGTCGAGGATCTGCTTGCAGCCGAAGGGCTCGGAGGTCTCGACGCCGAGGATGACGGCGAGCTTGCCCTCCTTGATCACCTGCCGGGCCTGGGCGGTGTCGGTGACGATACGGAACCAGCCCTTTCCGGTGCCGCCGTACATCGCGTCGATGTAGTCCTGGAGCTGGTACGTCAGCTTCGCCTGCAGCCGGATCGAGGTCATCTCGTCACAACTGCGGTCCTTGAAGGGGTAGACCGAGCAGATCACACCATTGGTGACGAGGTCGTTGACGAGCACCCGCTGTCCGCCGCGCCAGGCGCGCTCGATCCAGGCGTAGTAGTTGGCCTGGTGCGTCATCGAGTCGTACGCCGGCCAGTCCTTGAACGTCGGCCAGCCGACCGGGTCGTGCTTGCCGTCCCCGCCGTGGGTGATGTAGTCGAAGATCGCGAGGGTGCCGTCGGGGTAGTGCTCGGGACAGTCCTTGAGCGCGTCGGCGACGCCCTGCGTGGAGAACACCTTGCCGCAGATGAGACGGCCGCCGAAGGCCTCGTTGGAGAAGAGGTGGTTGTGGGCGTCGACGAACCCGCGTACCTCACCGGCGGAGTTGGTCCCGGTGAAGGGCTCGCCGGTGACGTTGATCTGCGAGTCGGGGGCGGGCCGTGCGGTGGGGTTCCACCAGTCGCTCGCCGCCGAGCTCGGGGTGGGGCCGAGGATGACGGCGAGTGCGAGGAGGAGGAGCGACACGACGGTGACGTGTTTGCGTCTGCCGTACGGGCGTCGAGGCTTGGTCATGACCCACGTCCCTCGGTCGGCGGCGGCCACGCGTCTTTGTCATGACCGGCGCAATCTGTGGGACGAGGATCGCTACTGGCGAGTTATGAGTCAAGGGTCCGGGACAGTTGACCTGATGCGTGGGCGTCCACATCTCGTGCACATGGGGGTCGGTCAGTGACTAACCTGGTGAACGGGGCTGTTCAGGCGGGGCGTTGACTACGGGGTGGGTGCGTGACCAAGCGGCTGGTGTTTCTCAGTCATACCTCGGAGTTGCGGCGTCATCCGGCCGAACTGTCGTATGTCGAGGCGGCGGAGAAGGCCGTCATCCGGGCGAGGGACGCACTGATCGACATGGCGTACTTCACCGCCGTGGAGGAGACTCCCGCCGAGCTCTGCCGCGGCAAGGTCCGCGAGTCCGAGGTCTACGTCGGCATCATCGGGTTCCGTTACGGCTCGCCTGTTCGTGACGAGCAAGAACTGTCCTACACCCAGCTGGAGTTCAGGGAGGCGACCAGGCTCGGGCTGCCGCGCCATGTGTTCTTCCTGGCGAAGGATCAGGACGTGGGGCTGCCGCCCGCCGCGGTGATCTGCGAACACGGCAGCCGTCAGGCGGAGTTCCGACAGGAGATCCTCGACAACGACCTCACAGTCCAGGAAGTCCGCAGCCCTCAGGAACTCGAAAAGCTGCTGCTCCACGCCTTGCTGATATCCGACGACCCTGCCCCGTCGGCAACCGCCTCGCGGCGCACACCGACGTCGCTGGACGCGCCGGCCTGGCAGGGGCTCGCCGACCTGCTCCAGGGTGCGGCGCCGGCGGCGTGGGTCGAGAAGGCTTACCAGTGGTCCTTCTCCGCGCAGGGCGGCGCGGGACAGGCGGCCGCGCCGTTCCAGATGCCCGCCGGGGACCTCTACGACTGGGCGCTGGACCTGGACGCGCGCGAACAGGTCGGTGCCGGACTGCCGAAGGTCGTGGCGTTCGCGCACGCCCTCGCGGCCGGATTCCGGACCGGTGAGGGCTTTGAGGGAACACGGCGTGCGGGCGCGCTGCGCACATGGGTGCGTGAGGTCCGGCAGCGGTTCGGTCTCCCCGAACTGCCGCGGGTTCCCGACCTGACCTCCTTCGAGGTCGCGCTGTTCGTGCGGCTCGATCAGGACCTCCAGGACCCGGCCCAGGTGTTCGTCGACATCTCGCTGTACTCGCCGTCCGACCCCTCGCACTGGAAACGGGTGCAGCCCCGGGAGGACGCCGGCGACCGTCTCAGAGTCCCGCTGGACGGGGTGCGCGAACTCATGCAGCAGTGCCTGCGCGACTTTCAGACACACGCCCGGACGCTGCGCGGCGAGGGAGCCGGTCGGCGACGGCCGCCAAAGCTCATGGGCATCGAATTCGCGGTCAGCGAGTCGTTGTTGGAGATCGACTTCGACCAGTGGCTGTGCAAGCTCGGCGTGGACGAGCCATGGAAGCTCGGGGCGCGGTACGAAGTCGTGGTCAGCTGCCCGAACGCCCGGAACATCGCCGACTTCGACCATCTGTGGTGGGCCCGTTGGGACTGGCTCCACGACCCTGACGCGCAGGACGACAAGCCGGCCGCCTTCTGGCTCGGCGCCGAGGAGCTCGGCCGGCTGAGCACGCATCGCGACAACTGGGAGCAGTGGGAGCACCATCCCGCCTGCGTCGCCATCGCGGCGGACGAGGCCGAACCGGCCTGGCGGGCGGCGCTCCACCTGGGCATGCCCGTCCTCGTGTGGCGGCGGGCGGCCCGCGCCTCGGGGCCAGGGCTGTCGCAGCTGTTGACCCTCGAGAGCGCCGAGGATGTCAGACAACTGCCCCAGTCCGTACGGACCTTGCGCCGAGGCGACGACGATCCCGGGCTCGTCCTCCTCTGGGACGATCCGAACCACCCCCTGAAGAACCTGCCCTACTCCGACGCGAGCTTCGTCTGATGGCCCGCCCCGCACGTGAAACACCCATGACCGGAGGTGCCGTGAACGACTGGTGGATCTACAAGGGCGAGGGCCCGGCCGCGGAGCGGCTGGACCGGCTCGCCGCACACCGGCCGGACTGGCGCGTGTTCGACGGCGAGATCGACGAGGACTACGCGGTTCCCGCCCTGAGCGGGGCCGACGAGGAGCGGGGCGCCGGTTACATCGCCGACGCCCCGGAGATCGACCTCGTCAACACCGCGCTCCTGCTGCGCCGCCCGCTGCTGGTCACCGGGGTGCCCGGGGTCGGCAAGTCGACGCTCGCGCACAGCATCGCCGAGAACCTGGGGCTCGGCCCGGTGCTGCGCTGGACCGTCACCAGCCGGACGACGCTGCGGGACGGGCTGTACCGGTACGACGCGCTGCGGCGCCTGGAGGACGCGAACCTTCGGCGGTTGGAGGGCCCTGGACGTCGGCGGCTGGACGGCTCACGGCTACGGCGGCTGGAGGGCGCGCGCCTGCGCAGAATCGAGCGGGAGCCGGGTGAGGAGGGCGCCTCGGGTATCGGCCGGTATCTCCAACTCGGGCCGCTGGGAACCGCGTTCGTGCCCACCGCGCGCCCGCGTGTCCTGCTCATCGACGAGATCGACAAGGGCGACATCGATCTGCCGGGCGACCTGCTGACCGTGCTGGACGAGGGAAGCTTCGACATCCCGGAGCTCGTGCGCATGTCGGATGCCTCGCCGCAGGTGTCCGTCGGCACCGACGACCAGTCGGGCCTGGCCCGCGTCACGAACGGCAGGGTGCGCTGCCACGCGTTCCCGATCGTGGTCCTCACCAGCAACGGCGAGCGTGAGTTCCCGCCCGCCTTCCTGCGCCGCTGCATCCGGCTCAACCTGCCATTGCCCAACGAGGACAAGCTCCACCGCATCCTCGTACGTCGTATCGGTCGCGACGCCGCCGACGCGGCGCGGGCCGAGGGCGGTGTCATCGACACCTTCCTCAAGCGACGCAGCACCGGTGAACTGGCCACCGATCAGCTCCTCAACGCCGTCCAGCTCCGCCTCGCAGGGGCCTGGACCGCGCCCGAGGACCTCGACCGGCTGGCCGAGGCGACCATGCACCGGCTGAGCGGACCCGACGCCCAGTGATCTCCGACCTGTTGTCGCTGCTGGCGCAGGGCGGGGTGGAGGACCCGACGCCCGAGGAGCTGGCGGACATCCTGTGGCTTGCCCAGCGGGTGCTGCCACAGGGCCGGACGCCCGGGGACGCGGGCGACGGGACGGACGGGGGGACCGCGGCCGGCTCCGCGCCCGACGGAGCCGCCGAGCACACGCCGACGGATGCGGAGTCCGGGCCGGACTATGAAGTGGTGCCCGCGGACGAGGACTTCGTGGACATCCACGTCCCGGGCGGCGACCACGACGAGGACTCCGCCGTGCCCGGTGGCACACCGGTGCAGGTCCCGGCCGCGGGCTCACTCCCCCACACCTTGGCGCTGACCCGGGCGTTGAAGCCGCTCGCCCGCAAGGTCCCGTCCCGGACGGCCTTCGAGCTCGACGAAGAGGCCACCGTGGCGCGGCTGGTGGACGAGGACATCCTGCTGCCGGTGCTGCGCCCCGAACCGGCGCGGTGGCTGAGCCTGGCCCTGGTGGTCGACTCCGGTCCCTCCATGAGCCTGTGGCAGGACGAGATCCACGAGCTCCAGCACGAGGTGGCGCGTCTGGGCGCCTTCCGTAACCTGCGGCGCTGGAACCTGCTGCCCTCCGCCGACGGCGCCACGGTCGAACTGCGCCCGCATCCCGCCGCCAGCCGTCCAGCCCGGCATCCGAGGGAGGTCGTCGACCCGGCGGGCGCCCAGTTGATCGTCGTACTCAGCGACACGGCCGGAGCGATGTGGCGCACCGGCGCGGCGCACCGGTTGCTGGCCGACTGGGCCCGGCACTCCCAGGTGGCCCTCGCTCATCTACTCCCGGCGGAGTTGTGGAGCCGCGTCGGGTTGGCACCCACGCCCGCCCGCCTCCACATTCCGCAGCCGGGGCTGCCCAACAGCCGCTGGCGGACAGAATTTCTGGTGCCGAACAACCCCGGCTCGACCGGCATCCCCGTGCCGGTGGTCGATCTCGAACCCCGGTCCCTGCGTGCCTGGGCGGAGATGACTTCCGGCAGTGGCCGATGGACGAAGTCGGCCACGCTGTTCGTGCCGGGGGCGGTCCGGGGTGCGCCTCGGCGTTCCGCGGTACCGGCGGGGGCGGCGGAGACGATCCGGCGGTTCCGCGTCACCGCGTCTCCGCGAGCCTGGAAGCTCGCGGGACTGCTGTCCGCGCACTCGCCGGTGACCGTTCCGTTGGCCCGGCTGGTGCAGCGGGCGATGCTGGGGGACGCGTCGCGTGGGGATCTGGCCGAGGTGTTCCTCGGGGGTCTGCTGCGCCGTACGGCGGAGCCTTCCGTGCTCGGGGAGCTGCGGTTCGAGTTCCAGGCGGGCGTTCGGGAGGCGCTGCTCGGCGCGCAGTACCGGGATGAGGTCGAGGCGGTTCGGGAGCTGGTGCGGGCCCAGGTCACCGCCTATCTGCGGCCTCGGTTCGGGAGCCCGCGCAGTGTGCGGGGTGCGGTGGCCGGTCCGGCGGGGCCGGGCCTGGCGGTGGTGGCGGAGGGGGAGGCGTATGCCAGGGCCTCTCGGGGGGACCTTGCGCGGATGGGCACGACGGTCGCGGCTGCTCCGGAAACGGAGGAAGAGCCGGTCGCCGAGACTGACACCCGGGAGCTCGTCTACATCAGCTACGCCGGGCCCGACCGTCCCTGGGCGGAGTGGGTGGGGTGGCAACTGGAAGCGGCGGGGTTCGCGGTCGAACTCGACGTCTGGAACTGGCGGGTCGGGGACGACTTCCTGCGCCGGATGCAGGACGGGCTCGAGCGTGCGAGCAAGGTCGTGGCGCTGTTCTCAAGGGCCTACTTCCAACCGGGGCGCTGGACGCAGAAAGAGATGGCGCTCGCCGGGCACGACCGCCTCGTTCCGCTGGCGATCGAACCGCTGCTGGCCGACGACATCCCGACATCGCTGGCCACCCGCCTGCGCCGAGAACTCCATGGTCTGGAGGAGTCGGAGGCCCGCGAAGTCCTGTTGGAGGCCATCACAGGCCCGCCGCGGCCGACGGACCCGCCTCGGTTCCCCGGCGCACCGGGGCTAGGTCGCCCGACGGCCCCCAGGCTCCCGAGCGACACAGAGGCGCCCCAGGTCTGGAACGTGCGACAACGCAATCCCGAGTTCGTCGGCCGCGACGACGTACTCAGGCATGTACGTGAGGCTCTGCTGGCCGACCACCGGGCCGCGATTCAGGTTCTGCACGGCTTGGGCGGGGTGGGCAAGACCCAGATCGCCGTGGAGTACGCCCATCGTTTCGCCGGCCAGTACGACATCGTCTGGTGGATCGACGCCGAGCAGGCCGATCGACTGCCCGCGGGATACGCGGAGTTGGCCGAGCGCCTGGGCATCACCCGTCCGTACGCGGGGACCGAGGCGAACGCCAGACGCGCATTGGATCACCTGCGCACGCACGACCGGTGGCTCATCGTGCTGGACAACGCCGACGACCCCTCGGCCTTGCCGACCTGGCTGCCCGAAGGGCCCGGCCACGTCCTCATCACGTCCCGCAGCTCCTCCTGGCGTCGTTTTGCTCGCGGCGTCGCTCTGGACACCTTCTCCCGCGCCGACTCGTTGCGCTATCTGAAGAGTCAGTTGCCCGGTGTCAGCAGCGCGGAGGCGAACGCCCTGGCCGAGGAACTCGGTGACCTGCCGCTGGCCCTCACCCAGGCCGTGGGGGTGGTGGCCGCCGGCATGACCGTCGACACCTACCGTGCCCGCCTCCTGCACAACTCGGCGGAACTACTGGGGCTCGGTGAGACTCACGGCTATCCGGCATCCCTCGCGGCTTCGGTGAACATCGCCATCGAACGTCTCGCCCTCGACCACCCCGACTCCGTCCAACTCCTCAACCTCGGTGCCTTCTTCGGTCCCGATCCGATTCCGCTGGCCTGGTTGGAATCCACGCGCGGGCGGTTCCACGCCGATGCCGACGACGTCACCTGGCCGAGCAACGCCCTGATGCCTCTCGTGCGCTACGGTCTGGCCCGCGCCGACCAGGAAAGCTTCCAGATCCACCGTCTTACGCAGGCTGTCCTGCGGGACGGTATGGAATCCGCACAGGCGGCCGCACTGCACCGCGACGTCACGTTCGTCCTGGAGTCAGCCAGGCCCGGGGACCCCGACCTCCCCGAGTTCTGGCCGCGCTGGGGAGAGCTGACCCCGCACCTCTTCGGACGGCCGCGTCCCGACGAATCCGACCAGTTCCGCCTCCTCCCCACGCTGCTCGACTCGGTCCGCTATCTGATGCGCAACGGCCAGCTCCAAGAGGCCGGCCGTGTGACCTGGGAGTTCCACAGGCTGTGGGACAACCGCTTGGGGGCGGACCACCCCGACACCTGGGCATGGGAGGCGGCCCGTGCCCAGGCCGAGGCGGCCATGGGCGAGTACACCAACGCGCGACGGCTGGTCCAGGACCTCCTCGAACGCCGGCGCCACGTCCTCGGCGATGACCATCCCGACACCCTCGCCAGCATGAACAGCCTGGCAGAAGTCCGCGTTTACCTCGGTGAGTACGAGGAGGCGCGCCGCCTGTACGAGGACGTTCTCCAGCGAAGCAGGCGGGTTCTCGGCGAGGATGCCCCCGTAACCCTCACGACCTTGAACAGTCTGGCCATCACCCTCGTCGCTCTCAACGAGCCCGAGGACGCACGCCGACTCCTCGAAGACGTCCTCGCCCGGCAGCGCCGTGTCCTGGGCGAAAACCACCCCGACACCCTCAGCACGGCACACAACCTGGCCGTCGCCTTCAGCGCGTTACGAGAACCCCATCAGGCCCGTCTGCTGGCCCAGGACGTACTGGAGCGTCGTCGTCGCCTCCTGGGCGACGACCACCCCAGCACCCTCGCCGGGGCCACCGCTCTCGCCATTGCGGTGAGCGAACTGGGCGAACAGGCAGAGGCACGCGGGCTGGCCGAGGACTGCCTGCACAGACTCCGCCGAGTACTGGGCGAGGACCACCCGGAGACGCTCGAAGCTACACGCGTCCTGGCAGTCATCCTGAACCGCCTCGGCGGCCGTCTTCACGAAGCCGCCGCACTCCAGGAAGAGGCCCTCCAGCGCAGCCACCGCACACTCGGCGCCGACCACCCGATCACGGCAAGCATCCTCCAAGACCTTGCCGCCACGTACCAGGCGATGGGCAGACACGTCGAAGCCCAGCGGCTCCTCGCCCCCGGGAGCAAACCCAACTCCTCCCGCAGACGCCGCCGTTGATCCAAGACCGGCCGCTGTCTTGACGTGTTCACTTCCGTCGCGAAGCATGCTTGGAGACTGATCGCTTCTGGTCGATTCTGTGTCTCCCCGTGCCCGATGTCCCGTGCCCCGTGCCCCGGAAGGGAGTTCCATGCCCCCTCGTCGACGCCGCACCGTCCGAGCGCTGGCCCCCGCAATCCCTCTCGCACTCGCCACAGCCCTCCTCACCACCCCCACCCCCGCCTCAGCCGAGGCCGAGACCCAGTCCCTCCCCTCGGTGACCGTCCACATCGACCCCTCCTACCAACAACAGCCCTTCGAAGGCTGGGGCACCAGCCTCGTCTGGTTCGCCAACGCCACCGGCGGTTACCCGGAGCCCATCCGAAGACAGCTCGTCGACATGCTGTTCGGCGAGGACGGGCTGAACCTCAACATCGCGCGCTACAACATCGGCGGCGGCAACGCCCCCGACGTCCGCAAGGACTACATGAAGACCGGCGCCACGATGGAAGGCTTCTGGAAGGCGCCCGAGGGCACCACGCAGAAGGACATGGACTGGTGGAACCCGGATGATCCCGAGCAGTGGGACTGGGACGCCGACGCCAACCAGCGCTGGTGGGTCGACCAGATCAAGGACAAGGTCACCACATGGGAGGCCTTCAGCAACTCCCCGCCCTGGTTCCAGACGGTGAGCGGATACGTCTCCGGTGGGTTCAACGCCGGCACCGACCAGATCCGCACCGACACCCTCGACGACTTCGCCACCTACCTTGTCCGCGTCGCCGATCACATCGAGCGGGAACACGGCATCACGTTCGACACCATCGACCCGCTCAACGAACCCAACACCTCCTACTGGGGCACCCAGTTGGGCGCCGACGGTCAGCCCATCGGCGGCCGACAGGAAGGCGCCCACGCCGGGCCCGCCCTCCAGCAGAAGGTCGTCCTCGCCCTCGACAAGGCTCTCGAAGGGGCAGACACCGACGCCCGCGTGTCGGCCATGGACGAGACCAACCCCGGCATCTTCACCACCAACTGGAACGCGTACACCGCCGACGCCCGCGCCGCCGTCGATCAGCTCAACGTCCACACCTATGGGACCGGTCAGCGCACCAGTGCCCGTGACATCGCCAAGGGATCGGGCAAACCGCTCTGGATGAGCGAGGTCGAGGGCACCTGGGGCACCGGCACCGACTTCACCAGCATGGAACCCGGGCTCGGCATCGCCACCCGCATGGTGGACGACATGCGTGAACTGGAGCCCTCCGCCTGGGTGTTCTGGCAGCCGATCGAGGACGCGATCCCGCAGGCCGCCGCCGGGAAGAACTGGGGCAGCATCCACGTCCCGTTCAACTGCACCGCCGACGACACCCTGGAGACCTGCCCGATCCAGGCCAACTCCAAGTTCCACACCATCCGCAACTTCACCCGCTACATCCGGCCCGGCGACCACTTCGTCAAGGTCGACGACCCCTCCAGCGTCGCCGCCGTCGGCAAGTCCGGACGGTCCGCCACCGTCGTGCACATCAACAGCGGTACGACCGCCCGTACCGTGACCCTCGATCTGTCCCGCTTCGGCAAGGTCAGGCCGGGAGCCACCGTCACGCCCGTCGTCACCAGCACCGACGGCGCCCTCGTCCAAGGCGACCCCGTCCGCGTCACCGGCCGCTCCGCCACCCTCACCGTCCCCGCCAAGTCCGTCACCTCCTTCCTGGTCGACGGCGTCAGCGGTGTCGCCGAGGACGCCGCGCTCGTCCAGCCCGACCACGTCTACCGGCTCCAGGGCACCCAGAGCGGCAAGTCGCTCAGCCGGTCGGACGACGGGAGCAGCGTCGTACTCCGTACTACCGATGCGGGCAGCGACCAACAGCTCTGGCGGGCCGCGAAGCTGACGCCCGGCGCCGGCAACCGCACCCGCTACGCCCTCACCAGCGCGACCACCGGCAGGCAACTCGCCGTGCGGGACAACCAGGCCGTTCTCGAAGAGCCCTCCGAGGACGACAGCGACACCGCCGCGCAATGGATCATGTCCACCACCGGCGACGGTACTTGGACCTTCGTCAGCGCCGCCACCGGCCGACTCCTCGACGTCACCGGGCAGTCGACGGCCGACGGTGCCAAGGTCGCGACGTACACACCCACTTCGGCGGCGAACCAGCGGTGGTCCGTCAGCGACGAGACCGTGCTGCGCACCGAGAAGGCGAAGGTGTTCACCGTGCCCGGCCTGGCGCCGGCCCTGCCGGAGACGGTGACACCCGTGTATCGGGACGGCAGTCGGGGATCGCTCCCGGTGCTGTGGGACATGCCCTCCGAGCGGGCCTGGCGCGCGCCGGGCACCGTGCGGGTCACCGGCACCGCCACCGATCCGCTCGGGCGGCAGATCCCGGCCAAGGCGGTCGTCACCGTCGACACCATCGTCTCCACCCTTCCCGGCCGGGCGAAGACCTACGTCGCCGGCAGCCCGTCGCTGCCGGACACCGTCGTCGGCGTCGGCGCCCACGGCGGCCGGACCGACCTCCCGGTCTCCTGGGAGGTGGCACCCGAGGGGGCGTACGACTCCACCGGCGTCGTCACCCTGCACGGCACCGCGCGGATCGTCGGCGGCGGCAGCGCCGAGGCGACCGTCCGCGTCCAGGTGACCGAGCCCGTGGCCACCGACATTGCGGCGGACGACGGGGTCACCGTCTCGGCCACGTACACCGAGAGCGGGTACTCCGCCGAGCGCCTTCGCGACGGCGACACGACCGACAAGGCCTGGTCCAACTGGAGGTCGGGCACCAAGAACCCGTCCGACACGATCACCTTCGCCCTGCCGGCCCCACGCGACCTCGACCGGGTCGTGGCCCACTTCTACAAGGACGGTGGCAACCTCTCCTTCCCTGCGAGCCTCAAGGCTCAGGTCCGCAGCGCGGTCGACGGCACCTGGAGCGACGCGAGCGACGAGATCCCCGTGGGGAGCGAGGGCACTCCGGTGGTCGAGGTGCCGCTCCGGACCGACGGGCCGGCTTCCGGCGTGCGGCTGGTGATGACCGCTCGCTCCGGCGGCTACATCACCATGAGCGAGGTCGAGGTGTACGCCGAGACCCCGGGCGTCTCCTCGGACGCCGCCGCCTCCTCGATCGAGGTCGGCGGGGTGCCGGTCGCCTCCTTCGATCCCGGCACGACCGGCTACCGGGTGGTGACGGACGATCCCGCGCGGGCCACGGTGACCGTGACGGCACGCGATCCGTACGCGCACGTCACGGTCGAGCGGAGTCGCGAGAACCGCCGGTACCTCGCCCTGGCCACCGTGACCAGTGAGGACGGGTCGCGTACGACGACGTACCGGATCGAGCTCGTCCGGCGTTAGTCGCGCGTCGGCAGCCACACCCGCATGGTGGACGGGCCTCGGTTCGCCCAGGAGTGGTACGGGACCAGCACGATGCGGGTGGGGTCGCCGACCGGCCGGGTGCTGCCTTGCGGGCGGTACGGCCAGGGTGTGTCGGGGGGTGTGGTCAGCTCGCCCCCTACCGTCACGGACCCGTCCTCGCCTTCCTCCGGGGCGGCGGACGGGTCCACCCGTATCGCGTCGACCTCATGGTCGCCGGGCAGATCGACGGACTCGGCGCAGTACACCAGCGGTCCGCGCTGGACGGCGGCCGTGCCGCGGATCGCGTCGACGCGTGGGTCGGGCGCCAACCAGTGGGCCCGGACCGGGAGTTCGAGGAGGATCTCATCGCCGGGGCGGAAGGCACGGGTGATCTCCGCCGTGCCCGGCCCTACGGTTCTGCGGGTGGCGTCCGGGGCGGTCAGCCAGGTCTGCGTGCCCTCCGCCCACGCGGGGACGCGCAGGGTCAGGGTCCATGGGTGGGCCGGGGTGCGGTCGATCCGGATCGTCACCCGGCCGTCGTACGGGTAGTCGGTGCCGATCCGCAGCGCGATGCCGCCCGTGGTGATCTCCGCGTCGGCGTACTGGTGCAGTTGGATGCCCGAGTCGTCCGTCGTCGCCAGGTACGCGGGCAGCACCGCCAGGGTCCGGGCCACGTTGGTCGGGCAGCAGGACACCGCGAACCAGGGGGCGCGCAGGCTCGATTCGGCGCGCGGGCTGTCCGCGTCCGGTGCGGGGACGGTGCCGCGGCGGCGTCGGTGGAGGGTGTTGGCGTAGAAGAAGGACCGGCCGTCCTCGGCCGGGGAGGCGGCGATGACGTTGAACAGGGTGCGTTCGGCGAGGTCGGCGAAGCGGGGCTCGCCGGTGGCGAGGAGCAGGCGCCAGCTGAGCATCACGGAGGCCACACCGGCGCAGGTCTCCGAGTAGGCGCGGTCGGGTGGCAGGACGAAGTCGTCGCCGAAGGACTCGTCCCGGTGGTGCGAGCCCATGCCGCCGGTGAGGTAGGTGCGGCGGGCGACGGTGGTCTCCCATTGGCGTACGACCGCCGCGAGAAGCTCCTCGTCGCCGGTCTCCACGGCCACGTCCACGGCTCCGGAGGCGAGGTAGAGGGCGCGTACGGCATGGCCGCGCAGGACCGTGGCGTCCCGTACGGGGATGTCGTCCTGGTAGTAGGCGCGGCCGAACTCGCTGTCGGCCAGGGCGCCTTGGCCGCGGCGGGCGATGAACAGGGCTGCCTGGTCGAGGTAGCGCTGCTCCCCCGTGAGGCGGGCGAGTTCGACCAGGGCCGTCTCGATCACCGGGTGGCCGCAGACGCTCTCGATGCCGCCCTCGCCGAACATCGCGCAGACGTGGTCGGCGGCCCGGCGGGCGGTCTTCGCGAGTTCGGCCTCGCCGCGGGCCCGTGCCTGGGCCACGCCCGCCTGGATCAAATGGCCGTAGCAGTACAGCTCGTGACCCCATTCGAGGTCGCTGTAGCGGGGCTGCTGGCCGGGGCGACCGAAAGCGGTGTTGAGGTAGCCGTCGGGTTCCTGGGCCGCGGCGATCGCGTCCTCCAGGGCCGGGTCGGCGGGGTGTGCCCGTTCCCAGGCGATGGCTTCGAGGAGCTTGTAGACGTCGGAGTCGGCGAACTCCCGTCCCCGGCGGTCACGTTGGATGCGGCCCTCGACGGCGGCCTTGAAGTTGCCTGTCCAGCCGACGCGTTCCTCCCAGTCACGGCAGTGGTCGAGGGTGGCGGTGGCGTTCACGTGTCGGCGCCGGGCCCAGAAGCCGCCGGTGATCCTGACCTCGTCGAGGCCGAGGGGCCGCAGCCGTCCCCGGGTCGGTGCCACCGGCAGTACCGATGACCCCGTGGTGTTCTCCTTCACCCCATCATCCCTTCAGCGCACCGGACATGAAGCCTCGTACGTAGTGCCGTTGCAGGAGCAGGAACACGAGAAGGCAGGGCACGGCGAGGACCACCACGCCCGCCTCGGTGGCCCCGTAGTCGACCGCGCCCATGCTCTGCTGGCGCAGGTTCGCGACGGCGAGCGGCAGGGGTGCCTTCTCGCTGTCGGAGATGAGGATCAGGGGCGCGATGAAGTCGTTCCACGCGGCGAGGAACGCGAACAGGCCGACGGTGATCAGCCCGGGCCGTACCGCCGGGAGCAGCACCCGGCGCAGCGCGCCCGCCGTGCCACAGCCGTCGACGAGCGCCGACTCCTCCAGTTCGCGGGGGACCGCCTCGAAGGAGATCCGCATCATGAAGGTGGCGAAGGGGAGTTGGAACATGGCGAGGACCAGGCTCAGCCCGATCAGTGAGTTCTGGAGGTGGAGCCGGCCGAGGAGTACGTAGAGCGGGATGAGAAGGGTGGCGTAGGGGACCATGAGGATGGCCAGTGTCAGCAGGAACAGGGCGTTCTTGCCCGGGAACCGGAAGCGGGCGAAGGCGTACCCGCCGAGCAGGGAGACGCCGAGGGTCAGGGTGACGGTGAGGCCCGAGACCACGGTGCTGTTGAGGAGGTACTGCCCGAGGCCGGCGTCGTAGTCCAGCAGGGTGCGGTAGTTGCCGAGGCCGTAGCCGGAGTCCTGTGCGGTGCCGGGCTGTTCGCTGACCGAGGCCCAGGTGTTCCACAGCAGGGGGAACAGGAAGATGACGGCCAGGCCCCCGGCGACGACGTAGTAGGGGGTTCGGCCGAGCGTGGTGCGCATGGTGGAGTCGTCCTTCCTCACGTCCCTCCTCATGACTCGTCGGCGCGGTGCAGACCGCGGAACTGGGCGGCGTTGAGCAGCAGCAGTGCGGCGAGAACGAGGATCGACAGGGCCGCGGCGGTACCGAGGTTCAGCCGCTGGAACGCCTCGCGGTAGATCAACTGCACGATGGTGACGGTGCTGTTGTCCGGTCCGCCCTTGGTGAGGACGAAGAACTGGTCGAAGGCGAGCAGCGATCCGGTCACGCACAGCAGCAACGACAGTGCGAGGGAGGGGCGGAGGAGCGGCAGCGTGATGCCGCGGAAGATCTGGCCGCGGCTCGCTCCGTCCATGCGCGCGGCCTCGTACAGCTCGTGCGGGATGCGTTGCAGGCCGACCAGCAGGATCAGCATGTAGAAGCCGGCGAACTTCCAGACGACCAGGAACACCGTGGACAGCAGCGCGGAGGTCGGTGTGCCGAGGAAGGACACCGGGTCGTCGACCAGGCCCAGTTTTTCCAGGGTGCGGCTGACGGGGCCGGTGGTGGGGCTGTAGAGGCCCCAGAAGAGCAGCGACGCGGAGGCGAGACCGAGGGCCCCGGGCAGGAAGTAGACGGTGCGGAAGAACCCGGCGCCGGGGCGGGACTCCTGGACCAGCAGGGCGAGCAGGAGGGCGAGTCCGAGGAGTACGACGGTGACGAGCGCGGTGTAGAGGAGTGTGAAGCGGACGGCGGGCCAGAACAGGGTGCTGTCGGTGACGTCCGTGAAGTTCTCGGGGGCGTTGCCGCCCTGGTCGCCCGCTATCAACGGCCAGTCGTTCAGGGACATCCGGCCGACCAGGAGCAGGGGCAGGACGAAGAAGACGGCGACGTAGACGGCGGTCGGGGCCGCGTATCCGATCCCCTGGAGCGTGCGGGAGCGCCACAGGGGTCGGGTCGTACGGGATCGGCGGGCCGGGCGCTCTTCGGGCCCGGCCCGGTGGTCGGCGGCCGTGCGGTCGGGCGCCTTCACCTGCATGGCTCTCCAGTCGGTCGGCAGGACGTCCGGTCTGCTCAGTCGGCCAGTGAGGCGCTGACCGCCTCGTTGTCCTTCCGCACGTTGGCCCCGTCGCCGAAGACGGCGTCGCGCATCAGCGTCAGCCAGGGCCCGTTGGGGTCGTTGAAGGTCTGGCCGAACTTCAGGGCGTACGGCGTGTGCCCGTCGGCGACGAGCTGGTTGATGGTGACCAGGCGGGGGTCGGCGGCGGAGTACTTGTTGGAGGCGAGGTCGGTGCGCGCCACCACGTCCTTGTGTGCGGCGACCACGTCGACCTGTGCCTTGTCGCCGACGGACCAGGCGAGGAAGTTCCAGGCCTGGTCGGCCTTCTTGCTGGTGGCGGCGATGCCGATGGAGTCCCCGCCGACGAAGGTGGCCTTGCCGCCGTCGGGTCCGGGGATCGGCGCCACGCCGAGGTCGAGGTCCTTGGGCATCAGGCCGAGGGTGGTGGACGGCATGGGCATCACGCCGACCTTGCCCTTGGGGAAGACACCGGTCCAGGTCGCGCCGGTCTCGTCGCGGGCGCCGGGGGCGACGATGTCGTCCTTGACCCAGCCGCGATAGGTGTCGTACACCTGCTGCGCGGTGGGCGAGTCGAGGGTCGCGGCGGTGCCGTCCTTGTCGAGGACGTCCTGGCCGGCGGCCCAGATGGACGGCCACCAGGTGAAGACACCGCAGCCGCCGCAGTTGCCGCCGAAGAAGGTGCCGTCGACTCCGCCGCCCAGGGCGTCCACTGCCCGTGCCTGCCGGTCCCATTCGGCGAGTGTGGTGGGCGGCTTCTCGGGGTCGAGCTTCGCCTTGCGGTAGAGGTCCTTGTTGTAGAACAGCACCGACAGATCGAGGGTGTGCGGGACGACGTACTTCTTGCCCTCGTACGTCCCGGCCTTGATGTGCGACTGGGCGAGGCTGTCGGCGAAGGGCAGCTTGTCGATGCGATTCGTGAGGTCGGCGAAGAGGCCGCTGGAGGTGTAGTTCGGCACGAACACGACGTCCGAGGCGAACAGGTCGGGCAGGTCGCGGGAGCCGGCCGCGGCGCCCACCTTGGCCTGGTAGTCGTCGGTGGGGACGACGGTGAGTTCGATCTTGTTCTTGTGGCTGTCGTTGTACGCCTTGACCAGCGCCTCGCTCTGCGGACGGGTGGCCGCGCGGGTCCACATCGTGAGGGTGGCGCCGTCGTCGACGCCGTTCACGTGCGTGGCGGAGCCGCCGCCCCCACCGCCGTCGTCCTTGCCGTCGTCCCCTGAGCCGCAGGCGGTGACCAGGCCGGCCACGGTCAGCAAGGCGGCGGCCGTGGTGACGAGGCGGCGGACAGGGCCGCGCGATCCAGTCGGGCTCCCCATGACGATCTCCCTCCGTGAACGCGCACCGGGAAGAAACGAGCCGAAAAGGCTTTCGTCAAGCTAGAGCCGAGGTGAATACCCGTCAATCCCCTGTGCACGAGGAGAGTTTCAGGCCCCCTCCGCCCTCTGTGCAGGAGACGAGTTTCGGGTGTGGGCCGAAACATCTCGCGTACGGTTTAGGGACGCGACGTGAGACAGGAGACCTCCTCATGACATCTGCGCCCGGCCCGGCCCGCTCGCACACCGCCACGCTCTCCGACGTCGCCCGGCTGGCAGGCGTGTCCGTCGCCACCGCGTCCAAGGCCCTCAACGGCCGCAGCCAGGTGCGCGCCGAGACCAGGCAGCGGGTGATCGAGGCGGCGGAGCGGCTGTCGTTCCGGCCCAACCAGCTGGCCCGGGGCCTGCTCGCGGGGCGGACCGGCACGGTCGGGCTGCTCACCAGCGACCTGGAGGGCCGGTTCAGCATCCCGATACTGATGGGCGCCGAGGACGCGTTCGGAGCGGGCGAGGTGGCGGTGTTCCTGTGCGACGCCCGGGGTGACGCGATCCGTGAACAGCACCATGTGCGGGCCCTGTTGGGGCGCCGGGTCGACGGTCTGATCGTCGTGGGCAGCCGGACCGACCCGCGTCCGTCCCTGGGCCGCGGCCTGCCCGTACCGGTGGTGTACGCCTACGCACCCTCGGACGATCCGGAGGATCTGTCGATCGTGCCGGACAACGTGGACGCCGGGCGGATCGCGGTGCAGCATCTGCTGGCCTGCGGCCGGACACGGATCGCGCACATCACCGGCGACCCGGGGTACGCGGCGGCGCACGACCGGGTCGCGGGGGCGCGGGCGGCACTCGCCGACGCGGGGTTCTCGCTGGTCGGCGAACCCCGTTTCGGGTCGTGGTCGGAGGGGTGGGGGCGGGCCGCGGTCGCGCTGCTGCTCGACCAGCACCCGGACGTCGACGCCGTGCTGTGCGGCAACGACCAGATCGCCCGGGGCGTGGTGGACGTGCTGCGTGAGCGGGGACAGCGGGTGCCGGAGGACGTGGCGGTGATGGGCTTCGACAACTGGCAGGTGATGACGTCCGGTTGCCGTCCGCTGCTGACCAGCGTGGACATGAACCTGGAGCAGGTGGGGCGGGCCGCGGCCCAGGCTCTGTTCGGCGCGATCGCCGGCTCGCCGCGCCCGGGGGTCGAGGCGCTGCCCTGCCGGGTGGCGATCCGCGGGTCCACGGCCCACCTGTCCTGAAGCGCGGATGCGCCAACTCCCCTCCCCCCCCCACCTCCCTTGACACTCCCTCAGCTCGCTCCTACGTTGCGAAAACCTTTTAGGTTCGTTTCAGAGCCGTCGTTTCAGCAAAGGGGAGCCCGATGCGAAGACGAACAGAGTCCGGCTTACAGCGCCTGCCAGTCGTCCTGGCACTCCTGATCGGTTCCGTCCTGACCGCGACGCCCGCGGCCCGGGCCGCGCAGACCATCGGCTTCCCCACCTTCAACGGCCCCGCGATCCCCGCGCCGCCGGTCGCCCAGACGACGGGCGACATGATGCGTGCCGTCTACGACGCCGAGAGCTCGGGCACCGACTTCTGGATGGACCGTCTGCTCGCCCGCACCGGCAACGACCCGGCCGGGCCCTGGCTGATGAGCCGCGGACGGGCGCTGTTCATGAAGACGCACGATCCGGCGGTGCTGGGCTTCGGCGGCCATGTCGCCTACTGGGAGAGCGTCAACGACAACAACGCCTACACGGTGGCGATCACCCCGGGCACCTTCACCGAGCAGGTCGCCCAGCGGCGGCAGACGCCCAGCCACTGGAAGAGCGTCCACACCAGCGGGACCATCTCGGTCGAGCAGACCAAGTTCATCACCGACAACAACGTCGCGGTCACCAACCTGGCGATCAAGAACAACGGCAGCAGCGCGACCACCCTGCAACTGCGGGCGACCTCGCCCTACGCCACGACCGGCAGCGGCAGTGAGCTGACCGGCCAGGTCAACGCGTACAACAACCTCACCACCCTCCGCCCCCGCCTCACCGGCGACGGCTTCACGGTGTCGGGCGGTGGCCTGAACCGGTCCGTGACCATCGCGGCCGGCGCGACCGTGACCACCAAGGTGGTGATGGGCTTCGTCACCGACGAGATCCCCGAGTCGCTCACCGAGTACAGCGCCTACGCCGGCTACTCCCCCGCGACCGCCTTCGCCACCCACGTGCGCGCGTACAACCTGTGGTGGGCGCAGAACGTGCCCTACATCGACGTGCCCGAACCGGCGATCAAGAAGAACATTTATTACCGCTGGTGGCTGATGCGCTTCAACAACCTCGACGCGGACATCCCCGGGCAGACCTTCCAGTTCCCGACCTCCGTCGAGGGCGCCCTCGGCTACAACAACGCGATCGCGCTGACCCAGCCGATGCACATCGACGACCTCAAGTACCTGCGCAATCCGGCCTATTCGTACGGGGACTGGCTGAGCGTCGGCCAGACGTCCAAGGGCGCCCGGTTCCTCGACAACCCCGGCGATCCGGAGAACTGGTCCAACAGCTACACCCAGTACATCGCCGAGGCGGCCTGGAAGAGCTACCAGATCCACGGCGGCCAGCCCGCCATAGCCGCCCAGCTCGCACACTACGCCGAGGGCGATGTGAAGGGTCAGCTCGCCTACTACGACCACGACAACAACAAGCTCATCGAGTACGACTGGGGCGCGCTGACCGGCAACGACGCCGACGCCGTCTCCTTCCACTGGAAGTCCGGCACCATGGACCGCGCCGAGTCCGCCTACCAGTACAGCGGCGCGCTCGCCGCCGCGCAGGCCTACGAGGCGACCGGCAACACGGCCAAGGCCACGGAGATGCGCACGCTGGCGACGCAGATCAAGGATGCCATCGTCAACGTCCTGTGGAATCCGAACCGGCAGTTGTTCGAGCACCGGCTCAAGTCGACCAATGAATGGGTTCCTTGGAAGGAGATCAACAACTACTACCCGTTCTCGGTCGGCGCGATCCCCAACACCGACACCTACAAACAGGCGCTGCGGCTGTACGACGACCCGGCGCAGTACCCGGTGTTCCCGTTCTACACCGCCAACCAGGTCGACAAGCAGGCTGCGGCCGACGCCGGGAACCCCGGCTCCAACAACTTCTCGACCATCAACTCCACGGTCCAGTTCCGGCTGTACTCGTCGGTGCTGCGCAACTATCCCAACTCCTGGATGAGCGCGAACGACTACAAGAAGCTGCTGTACTGGAACACCTGGGCGCAGTACGTCGGCGGCAACACGCAGTGGCCGGACGCCAACGAGTTCTGGGCTGACTGGAACGGCAGCTCGATCGACTACCGCTCCTGGATCCACCACAACATCCTGGGCAGCAGCAACTGGACGGTCATCGAGGACGTGGCGGGGCTCAGGCCGCGCAACGACGCCAAGGTGGAGCTCTCCCCCATCAACATCGGCTGGGACCACTTCACCGTCAACAACCTGCGCTACCGGGGCGCCGACCTGTCCATCGTGTGGGACGACCCGGCCGACGGCGTGGTGCGCTACCCGGGCATCCCGGAGGGCTACTCGATCTACGTCGACGGCAACCGCGTCGCCACCGTCAACTCGCTGGTCCCCCTCACCTGGGACCCGGCCACGGGTGACGTGACCACCAGCGGCACGGTCACGCACCACATCGCGGTGCCCGGCCTCAAGGCCCCCAACCAGGTCGTGCAGGACAGCCCCCGCATGGTCGACATGCTCGCCAAGGCCGGCGTCGACCTCACCGCCGACCTGACCAACCTGGCCGCCGGGGCGACCGTGTCCGCCTCCTCCACCGGCTCCGGCAGCAGCGTGGCCGGCGCGGTCGACGGCTACCCCACCAACGAGCCCTTCTGGGGCGCGGGCGGCTCCGCCAACAACCAGGACTGGTACGAACTCAACCTCGGCACCGCGCGCACCCTCAACGAGGTGCGTCTGTACTTCAAGGACAGCCGCCCCGCGAGCACCACCTACCGGGCCCCCTCCTCGTACGCCGTCCAGTACTACAACGGCAGTGCGTGGGTGAACGTGCCGAGCCAGACCAGGAGTCCGGCCGCACCCCGCGCCAACTACAACCTGGTGCAGTTCCCGGCGATCAGCGCCCAGCGCGTCCGTGTCCTCGCCACCAACGCCTCCGGCGCCAGGACCGGCCTGACCGAGGTGAAGATCTACAACCGGGGCGGGGTGCAGCCACCCGCCAACCAGGCGACGTCGGCGACGCCGACCGCGTCGTACACCTCACCCTGGGAGGCCGTCACCGCGATCAACGACGGCGTCGATCCGCCGTCGTCCAACGACACCGTCAACCCGCGCTGGGGCACCTGGCCGGAGACGGGCCAGCAGTGGGCGGAGCTGACCTGGCCGACCGCCAGGGCGCTCAACAAGGCGGACGTCTACTTCTTCGACGACGACCAGGGCATCGACATGCCCTCCGCCTGGAAACTCCAGTACTGGAACGGCAGTTCCTACGTCGACGTCCCGGGCCCGAGCACGTACTCGCTCACCAGGAACCAGTACAACAGCGTCACCTTCACCGCGACGAGCACCACCCGACTACGGGTGCTGCTCACCAGCAACGGCACGAACTCCGTCGGCCTCCTGGAAGCAAAGGTGTACGGCCCGTGACCCGTTCCAGATGTCTGTCCGCGCTCATCGCCCTGCTCACGCTCGCGGTCGCCTTCCTGGTGGCGCCGTCGACCGCTGCCGCCGCCGTCGCGTTCACGTCGACCGGCGTGAACCAGAACGGCGGCAACTGCCTGGACCCGCCCGGCAGTTCGACCACGGCCGGTGCGCAACTGCGTGCGTTCACCTGTAGCTCCGGCGCGAACCAGAATTTCAGCTTCACGCCGGTCTCCGGGACGACCGACGTCTACACGATCACCACGCAGTCCGGCCAGTGCGTCGACGTGTACGGTGCCTCGACCGCCGACAACGCGGCGATCATCCAGTGGCCCTGCCACGGCGGCACCAACCAGCAGTGGCGGCTGGTGCCGGTGTCGGTGAGCGGTACCGACAGGACCTTCAACCTGGTCGCCGTCAGCTCCGGCAAGTGCGTGACACCGAGCGGGGGTTCGTCGGCGTCCAACACCAACCTGGTGCAGCTGCCGTGCAGTGCGGCGAACGGCAGGGTGTGGCGGCTGCCCGCGTTCACCGGGGGCGCGGCGAAGACGTACACCAACCCGCTCTCCCAGCACGGCCCCGACCCCTGGCTGACGTACTACGACGGCTCCTACTACCTGGCCACGACCACCTGGAACTCGACGATCACCATGCGCAGGTCCAGCACCCTCGCCGGGCTCGCCACGGCGACGGACCAGGTGATCTTCAACCTGACCCGGCCCAACGGGGCGGGCACCATGTGGGCGCCGGAGTTCCATCTGCTGGACGGTCCCAACGGCAAGCGGTGGTACTTCTACTACACCGCCGGGCGGGAACCGTACGACCTCGGCACCCAGCGCATCCACGTGCTGGAGAGCGCGGGCCTCGACCCGATGGGCCCCTACTCCTTCAAGGCCGATCTGCTCGACCCGACGCAGGACAACACCTGGGAGCTGGACCCGAGCATCCTCCAGCTCAACGGGCAGCTCTATCTGCTGGGCACCTTCTACAACGGCTCGCAGCCGATGTTCATCCGCCCGCTGTCCAACCCGTGGACCGCGAGCGGCACCCGCCGCGTCCTGTCCACGCCGACCTACAGCTGGGAGACGGTGGGCGGCGCGGTCAACGAGGGTGCGGAGGTGCTCCAGCGCAACGGGAAGACGTTCATCGTCTACTCCGCCAGCCACTGCTCCACACCCGACTACAAGCTGGGCATGCTCACCTACAACGGCGGTGATCCGCTCGACTCCGCGTCCTGGGTGAAGTCGCCGAACCCGGTGTTCCAGCGGTCCAACGCAGGCGGCGTCTACGGGCCCGGACACAACGGCTTCTTCAAGTCGCCGGACGGGACCGAGGACTGGATCGTCTACCACGCCAACAACTCCACGAGCGGCGGTTGCGACATGAACCGGACGACCCGGGCGCAGAAGTTCACCTGGAACGCGGACGGCACGCCGAACTTCGGGACACCGGTGGCCCTGGGGGTCGCACTACCGGCGCCTTCCGGGGAGTAGGCCCCGCGTTCACCCCGAGTGGCCGGATGCATGGCCATGACGCGGCGGAACCCTTCGACCCGTAGCCAGCGAGCGATCGGTGATCGATGATGAGCGCTCCGTGCGACTTGAAGAAGGGTTCCGCCCGATGAACGTCAGAATTCAGCCCACCGCCCAGGTCGACGAGACGGCCGTCCTCGGCGACGGGACGACGGTCTGGGACCTGGCCCAGATCCGCGAGGACGCCCGGCTGGGCGGCGGATGCATCGTGGGCCGGGGGGCCTACGTCGGTCCCGGGGTGCGGATCGGTGACAACGTGAAGCTGCAGAACTACGCCCTGGTGTACGAGCCCGCGGTGCTCGGGGACGGGGTGTTCGTCGGCCCGGCGGCCGTGTTCACCAACGACTACTTCCCCCGTTCCGTGGATACCGAGGGGAAGCTGAAGCGCGGCGGTGACTGGGAGGCGGTGGCCGTCACCGTGGCCGACGGGGCCTCCGTCGGGGCCCGTTCGGTCTGTGTGGCCCCGGTCCACATCGGTCGTTGGGCGTTGGTCGCGGCGGGGGCCGTGGTGACCAAGGACGTCCCGGACTTCGCACTCGTGGCGGGTGTGCCGGCGCGCCGGATCGGCTGGGTCGGGCGGGCCGGCGTACGCCTGGTGGAACGGGATCCGGGCACGTGGGAGTGCCCGGAGACGGGCGGGCTGTACGACGAGAAGGACGGCGGGCTCGTCGAGCGCGCATGACTCCTGTTTCCAGCCGTTCCCAACTGTTTCCCTCAAAGGCCAAATCATCGAACATCTACAGGCATAACATGTGTGCGAAGTGTGCAGACCATGCACAATGACCGCACAAGCCAGTAGTGCCCAGGGGGGGTTACGGGGTGGTGGGGACACCTGTGTCCGCGTCCAGGAGTGACAGCCGCTCCGGCGCCTGACGTCAGCCTTCCGTCGTTGGCCGAATGTGGCCCGACGTTTCACCAGTCTGTCCAACACAGGGCCCACAGGGGGGTTGGTGTGTCCCAAAGATGACCATGTCACGTCTGGCCGCGCTCGGTCGTGAAGAACCGTCGCTGCTCGCGCTCGCCCAACGTCTCCTCACGGTGGCGGAGTTGGGTCTCCCGGCGATGCTGCTGCCCGGCAAGGAGGCCTTCGCCTTCACCATGGCCGGGCGGCGGGCGCCCGACGGTTCCTGGACCCTGGACCAGCGCGGGACCAGCACCCGGTACGCGGCCATCACCGCGCTCGGCGTGCGCTTCCTGCCCGAGGACCGCCAGCGGGCGGCGCTCGGCGGGCGCACCGCGCAGGAGTTCACGGGCCTGCTGGTGGAATCCCTTCCCGGGGTGACCAACCTCGGCGACGCGGCGCTCATCGCCTGGGCCGCCGCCGAGACCGCCCACCCCAAGCTGTCCGACGCCCTCGCCCGGGTCGAGGCGCTGGACGCGTACGACAAGCCGCAGTACACCGTCGAGGCCGCCTGGGTGCTGTCCGCCTATGCGGCGGCCCGTGACACGGTCGACGTGGAGAGACGTTTCGCCTCGGCCCGCGACCGGCTGCTGCGGGCCCGTATCGGCGCCGGTCCGCTGTTCCCGCACGCGACAGCGCCCGGGCTGCTGCCCTGGTACCGGGCCCATGTGAGCTGCTTCGCCGACCAGACGTATCCGCTCCAGGCCCTGGCCCTCGCGCACGCGAGCGGCGACGGGGACGCCGAGGCGCTCGCCGCGGCCGAGGCCTGCGCCCAGCGGATCTGTGAGCTCCAGGGCGACGGCGGACAGTGGTGGTGGCACTACGACGCGCGCACCGGCGGGGTCATCGAGGGCTACCCGGTCTACAGCGTCCACCAGCACGCGATGGCTCCGACCGCCCTGTTCGACCTCACGGACGCCGGCGGCAGCGACTTCGGCGCGGCGATCCGCAAGGGCCTGCGCTGGATGACGGACGTACCGGAGCTGTCCGAACGCCCGGATGTCCGCGAGCCGTTGATCCTGGACGACCTCGGCGTGACCTGGCGCAAGGTCTACCGGGGCGACCCGAAGAAGGCCGTGCGCGCCGCCCGGGGCCTGACCACCCGGGCCGTTCCGGGCCTGCGCCTTGGGGTCCTGGACCGGGTCTACCGCCCGCTGTCCGTGGACCGTGAATGCCGGCCGTACGAGTTCGGTTGGATGCTCCACGCCTGGCAGGGGGGCCGCATATGAGTGGCAGACGGACGCTGTTCGGCGTCGAGCTGGACCCACTGACCATGGACCAGACCGTCGAGCGCTGCCTCGAAGCGGTGCGGGACGGCAGGCAGTTGGAGATCGGTGTCGTCAACGCCGCGAAGCTGGTGAACATGCGGCGCGACGAGCGCCTCGCCAAGGCGGTGTCCGGCTGCGATCTGGTCCTCGCCGACGGACAGGCCGTGGTCTGGGCCGGGCGGGTGCTGAAGGCCCCGCTGCCGGAGCGGGTGGCCGGGATCGATCTGTTCCTGCGGCTGCTGGCCGAGGCGGAGACGGCGGGCATGTCGGTCTACTTCCTCGGCGCCAAGGAGGAGGTGCTGGCGGAGATGGTGCGGCGGGTCGCCGCACGTTTCCCCGGCCTGAAGGTGGCGGGCCACCGCAACGGCTACTTCGACGACTCCGAGCAGGCGGCGATCGCCGATTCGATCGCCGACAGCGGCGCCCAGATGCTCTTCCTTGGCATGACCTCGCCGAAGAAGGAGATCTTCACCGCCGCGTACGGCGAACGCACCGGCGCCCGTGTGGTGCACGGCGTCGGCGGCTCCTTCGACATCCTGGCCGGGATCACCAAGCGGGCCCCGGCCGCCTGGCAGCGCCTGGGCCTGGAATGGCTCTACCGCGTGCTCCAGGAACCGCGCCGCCTGGGCCGGCGCTACCTCACCACCAATGCTGCCTTCCTTCTCATGACGGCGCGCGAGCGTTTCCGGCTCACCCCGTCGACCGCTCCCGCGAACAGGAGTCACTGATGCGTGTCGTCGTGGTGGGACAGGGATACGTCGGACTGCCGCTGGCCATCCGCGCCGCCGAGGTCGGACACGAGGTGATCGGGTACGACGTCGACGCGCGCCGGATCAAGAGCCTCGCCGCCGGTGAGTCCTTCGTGGAGGACGTCTCCTCGGAGCGCGTCCGCGCGGCGCTGGACAACGGCACCTACCGGGCGAGCGAGTCGGCCCGCGACTGCGGCGGTTTCGACGTCGCCGTCGTGACCGTGCCGACCCCGCTGCACGAGGGCACGCCCGATCTGCGGTACATCAAGGAGTCGGCGGTCACCCTCGGCCGTTATCTGCGCCCCGGCGCCACGGTGGTCCTGGAGTCGACCACCTACCCCGGCACCACCCAGGAGCTGTTCGCGCCGCTGCTGGAGGAGGGCTCGGGTCTCACCGCGGGCGCCGACTTCCATCTCGGGTACAGCCCGGAGCGGATCGACCCCGGCAACACGGTCTGGGGCTTCAAGGAGACGCCGAAGGTCGTCTCGGGAGTCAACGAGGCGTCCCTGAAGGCCGTACAGGACTTCTACGCCCAACTCGTCGACACCACCGTGCCGGTGAGCTCGCCGAAGGAGGCCGAGCTCGCCAAGCTCCTCGAGAACACCTTCCGGCATGTGAACATCGCGCTGGTCAACGAGATCGCGATGTTCGCCCACCACCTGGACATCGACGTGTGGCAGGCCATCGACGCCGCGTCCAGCAAGCCCTTCGGCTTCATGAAGTTCACGCCGGGACCCGGCGTCGGCGGTCACTGCCTGCCGATCGACCCGTCGTACCTGTCCTGGCGGGTGCAGCGCGAACTCGGCCAGAGCTTCCGGTTCGTGGAGCTGGCCAACGACATCAACAACCACATGCCGGAGTACGTGGCCCGGCGCGTCACCGACCTGTTCAACGCCAGACGCAGATCCGTCAACGGCTCGCGCGTCCTGCTGCTCGGTCTGGCGTACAAGAAGAACACCGGTGACGCCCGCGAGTCGCCGGCCCTGCGCATCTCCCAACTGCTCCTCGACATGGGGGCCCAGGTCAGGGCCGCCGACCCGCATGTCGTCGAGGGGTTGCCGGTGGACGCCCGGCTGGTCCGGGTCGAGCCGGACGCGGAGGAGCTGGCCGCCGCCGATGTGGTGGTCCTGCTCACCGACCACGACGGCTTCGACTACGAACTCATCGCCGAACAGGCCCCGTTCGTCCTCGACTGCCGTCGTCGCCTGACCCCCGGACCCACGATCGAGGTGCTCTGAACCATGCCGCGCATCGTCTGCGTAGCCGGGGCCCGCCCCAACTACATGAAGATCAAACCGGTGATGGACGCCCTGGAGCGCCGCGGCGCCGAGGTGCTCCTCGTCCACACCGGGCAGCACTACGACCCGGCCATGAACGACGTGTTCTTCGCCGACCTCGGCATCCGGCCGCCCGACCGCTTCCTCGGCGTCGGCTCCGGCAGCCACGCCGAGCAGACCGGGCGCGTGATGACCGCGTTCGAGCCCCTGCTGGTAGAGGTCGCGCCGGACATCGTCGTCGTGGTCGGCGACATCAACTCCACCCTCGCCTGCGCCCTGGTCACCGCCAAGGCGGGGCCACTGCTCGCGCATGTCGAGTCCGGGCTGCGCAGCCGCGACTGGAGCATGCCGGAGGAGGTCAACCGGGTCGCCACCGACCGGGTCAGCGACTATCTGCTGGCCCCCTCCCCCGACGCGGTCGAGAACCTGCGCGCGGAGGGGTACCGGGAGGACCAGATCCATCTGGTCGGCAACGTCATGATCGACACGCTGCTGGTCAACCTGGACCGGGCCCGCGCCTCCGACGTCCTGGACCGGTACGGGCTGACCCGGGGCGAGTTCGGTCTGGTGACCCTGCACCGGCCCGCCAACGTGGACGACCCCGAGATCCTCGCCGGGCTCCTCAAGGCCCTCGGCGAGATCGCGGGCCGCTGCCCGCTCGTGCTGCCCGTGCATCCCCGCGCGGCCGGCAAGCTGGCCGAGCTGGGCGCCCCCGGTGGCATCCAACTCGTCCCGCCCGCCGGGTACCTGGACTTCATCGCACTCCAGGACGCCGCCCGTGTCGTCCTCACGGACTCGGGCGGTGTGCAGGAGGAGACGACCGCGCTCGGGGTGCCGTGCGTGACGCTGCGGGACAACACCGAGCGGCCCATCACCGTCGAGCAGGGCACCAACGTACTGGCCGGACGCGACCCCGACCGGATCGTGGCCACCGTGCACCAGGTACTGGACGCCCCGCCCGCGCCGCGCCGACCCGAGCTCTGGGACGGCAGAGCCAGCGAACGCATCGCCGAGGTGCTGCTGAAGGGAGGCACCTCGAGCACCCGCCCGAGACCCACCGATCAACCGGGACCCACGGACCGAACGCTCCCCATATGATCCGCTTGCAACATACGCTCGTCGAACATCTGGTCACTAGGGGGGACCATGGATCTCGCGGAGATCTTCCGCGTCATGCGCAGGCGCTGGTACGTCCTGCTGCCAGGGCTGCTGCTGACCGCGGGCCTCGTCTTCGGTGTGACCCTCGTGGTGCACGTCACCTACCAGTCGCAGAGCACGGTGGTGCTGCTCAACTCCCAGAAGGCGACGGTCGCTTACGACGGCAACCCCTTCCTGAGCACGCAGACCTCGCTCACCGGCATGGCCGACAGCCTGGCGCGCAACCTCAACTCCGACGACTCGCTGAGGGAGCTCAAGTCCCGTGGCGCGAAGGGCACGTTCGAGGCGAAGCTCGCCGACAACGCGCAGGGGCCGCTGCTGTGGCTGACCGTCACCGGCACCGACCAGGCCTCCGTGCTGTCCTCGGACAAGATCCTGACCGCCTACGCCAAGGAGCGGCTGGAGCAGTTCCAGCAGGATCAGTCGGTCGCCTCGAAGGCCATGATCCGTATGACGACGATCGTGGCCCCGCAGACCCCGGTCGCGCAGACCAAGACCCGGCTCGAGTACATGATCATGGCGGGTGGCGGGGGGCTGGTGCTCACCCTGGTGGCCGTCTTCTACGTGGAGGCGCGCAGGAGGCCGCGGCGTCCGGGTGCACCGGCCTCGCCCGACCTGCCGGACCTGCCGGACGAGGAGGAGTCGACCACCGTGCCGGTGGTGGAGGAGACGCTCGCCATCCGGCGTCCGCCGAGCTGGTCGCAGGCCGCCGAGCAGGAGCGGGCCGCCAAGGACGGACAGGCCGCCGCCCAGCCCAGAGAACCACGGCCCGTCATGGCCGGAGCATCCGCCGCAGAGCCGCGCGACGAGGAGTCGACCCATGGACATCGCCCGCGCACCGGACAGCGGGACCGGTGAGACGAGCGACGCCCCCGGTGGGACCGCTGTCGCGCCGGGTGGGACCGCTGTCGCGCCGGGTGGGACCGCTGTCGCGCCGGGTGGGACCGCTGTCGCGCCGGGTGGGACGGGCGACGTGTTCGCACCTCCCGCTCCGCCCTCTGGCTCAGAACCCGCCGCACCGTCCCTCGGCCGCAAGGTCCGTTCGGCGGCCCGCTGGAGTCTGATCAACACCGTCGTCCTGCGCCTGGGCAACTTCGCCACCGGCATCGTGCTGGCCCGCTTCGCCCTGGGCCCCGCGGAGTGGGGCGTCTACGGCATCGCCCAGACCGTGCTGCTGGTCCTGCTGTCCGCGAACGAACTGGGCGTGGGCCTGGCCATCGTGCGCTGGGAGGGGGACGCACGCCGGTTCGCGCCGACCGTGCTGACCCTGAGCACCCTCTCCAGCGGTCTGCTGTACGTGGCGCTGTTCGTGTCCGCGCCGACGGTGGCCGGTCTGCTCGACTCGCCGGACGCCGCGGGCGTGCTGCGGGTGATGTGCCTGTGTGTGCTGATCGACGGGGTGGCCCAGGTACCCGGCGGCTTCCTCACCCGCGAGTTCGCGCAGGGCAAGCGGATGGCCATCGACGGCCTCAACTTCGTCGTCGCCACCGGCGTGACCCTGGTGCTGGCCTTCGCGGACTGGGGCGCGATGAGCTTCGCCGTGGGGGCCGTCGCCGGGAACGTGGTGACGCTGATCGGCTGCGCGCTGGCCGCGCCGGGCACCCTGAAGTACGGCTGGAACCCCGAACAGGCCCGGGCGCTCCTGCGGTTCGGGCTGCCGCTGGCCGGGGCGAGCATGCTGGCCCTCGCGGTGGTCAACGTCGACACCATGGTGGTCGGCGCGACGCTGGGCAACATCTCCCTCGGGTTCTACGTCCTCGCCTTCAACATCTCCGGCTGGCCCGTGCGGATCATCTCCGAGGCCGCCCGCCGGGTCTCCTTCGCCGGCTTCTCCCGCCTGGCCGACACACCGCAGGCCCTCGCCCAGGGCTTCAGCCGCGCCCTCGGCGTCCTGATGACCGGCACCGTCCCCCTGTGCGTCCTGCTGGCCGGCCTGGCGGAACCCGTCATCCGGCTGATCTACGGCGACCAGTGGGCACCCGCGGCCAGTGCGCTGCCGTGGCTGATGGCCCTCGGGCTGATCCGGATCGGCAGCGAACTCGCCTACGACTGTCTCGTCGCGGTCGGCCAGCGCCGCTCGCTCTTCCTGGTGCAGGGCCTGTGGCTGGTCGCCCTGATCCCCGTACTGCTCGTCGCCGCCCGTCTCAACGGCACCGCAGGCGTCGCCCAGGGCCATGTCCTGGTCGCCGGCGGCCTGGTGGTGCCGGTGTTCCTGATCGCCCTCCGCCGGGGCGGCATCGGCGTCGGCCTGATCGCCCGGGCCTGCGCCTGGCCCTTCCTCGGCGGCGCCGTGATGGCCGCGGTCGTCCTCGGCCTGGAGCCCCGGTTCGGAGACAGCCGGCTCGCCCTGCTCGCCATCGGCACGATCGCCCTGGCCGGCTACACGGTGTGCGTCCTGCCCAGCCGCGGCTTCCTGCGCGGCGTCGACCCCGGCGAGCGGGCCCACCGCGGCCGGCACCGGGCGACCGCACCGGTCCGGTCTCCCCAACAGGACTTGAGGTGACCCGGATGTCACGGCCCACCAGCCGACGCTCACTCCAGGGGCTGCTGCTCGCGGCCTTACTGACGGTCGCGACCGCGGCCTGCTCGGGATCGGACAGGTCCGCGTCCGCGGGCTGCCCGAAAGACACACCGTCCTGCCGTACGAGCGCGTCCTCGACGGCGTCGAGCGCCACGCCGTCGGCCGAGATCGGCGACCCGACCGGCACCCCCGCCGCCTCGTCGCCCCCGCCGTCCTCCGCGTCCGCCTCCGCCTCCGCGAAGCCCTCGGCGAAGGAGTCCGGGACCGGCACGCCCGCGGCCCGGACCGGCTGCGCCTCCCCCGGAGCCTGCGGCTTCCCCGACGCCCGCACCACCGGACCCCGCACCCGCCTCACCCCCAAGAAGACCGGCTACAAGACCATCCGCACCGACGGCACGGTCATCCGGGGCCAGGACATCACCGGCGCGCTCGACATCTACGCCAACGACGTCACCATCATCGACACCAAGATCACCTCGGACAGTTGGTGGGGCGTCAACCTGCGCCCCGGCTTCAGCGGTCTGAAGGTTCTGCACTCCACGATCACGGCCGTGCCCGGCACCGGTCCTGACAACGGCGGTGTGGACTACGCGGTGTCGAACATGGGCGGCAGCTCCATCGAGGTCGGCTGGTGCGACATCTCGGTGTTCGGGGACGCCCTGTCCATGGGGCAGGGCAACATCCACGACAACTACGTCCACGACATCGAGCCGTTCGTGAACCTCGGCGGCGAGTGGCAGCACACCAACGCGGTGATCAGCGGCGGCGGCAACACCGGCCACCTCCTCATCCGCCACAACACCCTGCTCAACGAGACCAGCCTCAAGCAGGGCGCCTCCGGCAGCATCGGTCTGTTCGCGGACGTCGGCGTGGTCCGCAACGTCACCGTCGACGACAACTGGATCGCCGGCGGCGCCTACGCCCTCTACGGCGGTTCCACGGGCGCCACCGGGATCAGGGTCACCGACAACATCTTCTCGACCGAGTTCCATCCCGCGTCGGGCGGGTACGGCGTGGTCGCGCACTGGAACGAGAAGGGCGCCGGGAACGTGTGGCGCAACAACCGGCTCTCCACCGGCCGCCTCGTCACCCCGGAGCCCGCCTCGTGAGCCGCGTCGTCCGGATACCGTGGACGTTGCTCAAGGCGGTGTTCGGCTGGCTGGTGCTCTTCGAGGCCAGGAACAAGGTGCTGCTCGCGCCTTCCGCGGTCCGGCTGCGCCGGGTCGAGGACGCCGAGGTCCGGCGGCTGGCCGCCACCTTCCCGTCGCTGCCGTCGGCGCGGGTGGCGACGGTGATCGCCACCCACCGACGCCCGGAGGCACTGCTCGCCGCGGTGCGCTCGGCCCTCGGCCAGACCGTGCGCGACCAGGTCGTGATCGTGGTCGACGACGGCGCCGGACTGCCCGAACTCCCCGCCGACCCCCGGCTGTTCGCCGTCTCCCTGTCCCGCAACACCGGAGTGGCGGGCGTCGTGCGCAACGTCGGCATCCGCCTGACGCGTTCGCGGTACGTCGCGTTCCTGGACGACGACAACCTGTGGGAACCCGACCATCTGGAACGGGCGTTGGCGGTCCTGGACGCCTCCGACGGGCCCGACGCCGTCTACACGGCACTGCGCCGCGTACTGCCGGACGGCAGCGAGAAGGACATCCTGTCCGTCCCCTACGACCGGCGCCGCTCCGCCCGTGAGTCCTTCCTGGACACCAACGCCTTCGTCGCCCGCCGCACGCGCTCCCTGCACTTCAGCCGGCTGCGCCGGACACCGGAGGTGCTGCCCCGGGAGGACTGGGAGCTCATCCACCGTTACGGGCGCGGGCACCGGGTGCGTCATGTGCCGCATCCGACCGTCCGGTACCTGGTGAATCCGGCCAGCTTTTACACGGACTGGTGACAGCCCGTGCCCCTCCTCCCCTTCTCTCCCGCTCCGATCTCAGGTGGTTGATCCGATGGCCCCGTCCCGCGCCCTCAGAAACAAGTTCGTCGACGCCCCCGGCTCGCTGGGCGAACGGATGCGCGTCGCCCGCTGGGAGCGGTTCCGGCGCTGCTTCCCCGGCATCGAGGGCATGCGGGTCGTCGACCTCGGCGGCACGGCCGAGATGTGGCTGCGGGCTCCGGTGCGCGCCAAGCACGTCCACCTGATCAACCTGGAGGCGCACCCCGCCGACCTGCCCGACTGGATCACCGCGGAGAACGCCGACGTCACCGACCCGGAGATCGCCGCCGAACTGAGCGCCCAGGGCGGCTACGACCTGGTGTTCTCCAACTCGACCATCGAGCACGTCGGCGGCCACAGCCAGCGCCAGAGGTTCGTCGCCGCGGTCGAGCAGCTGGCGCCGCTGCACTGGATCCAGACGCCGTACCGCTACTTCCCCGTCGAGCCGCACTTCGTGGCGCCCGGCTTCCAGTTCCTGCCGCTCGCCGCCCGGGCCCGCCTCGTCCGGCGCTGGCCGCTGGTCCACAGCCGCCCCGACAGTCCGGAGTCGGCCATGAACGCCGTGATCAACATCGAGCTGCTGACCCGTACCGAGATGCGGTATCTCTTTCCGCGCTCGGTGCTCCTCAGCGAGCGGGTGCTCGGTGCCCCCAAGTCGCTCATCGCCGTGAGAACGGAGACCGCATGCTGAACAACCTGGTCAACAGACATGACGCGGACCGGCTCCTGCGCAAGGCGCGCAGACTCGAACTCGACTCCGTGCTGGCCAAGTTGCGGGTGCGGGGCGGCGCCCGGGTGGTGCAGCACTGGTCGCAGGTCGACCCGTCGCTGACCGAGTGGTGGGCGATTCCGTCGGTGATCAAGCGATGGAACCTGCTGATGACCGGTGACGCGCAGGTGTCCTTCCCCGAGTACGTGGCCGCCAAGCACTTCGCGCCGCGTACCGATCTGCGGGGTCTGTCGTTGGGGTGCGGGACCGGCGGCAACGAACTGCTGTGGGCGAAGACCGGTGCGTTCTCCCTGCTGGAGGGCGTGGACGTGGCGCCGGAACGCATCGACTTCGCCACGCGCGCCGCCGGCGAGGAGGGTCTGTCCGACGTCCTGCGCTTCCGGGTCACCGACGTCAACCGGATGACCGCGGACGGGGAACGCTTCGATGTGCTGCTGGGTTTGCAGTCACTCCACCACTTCGACCATCTCGACGAGACGCTGCCCCGTCTTGCCCAGCTCATCGAGCCGGACGGGCTGTTCGTGATCGACGAGTTCGTCGGCCCCACGCGGTTCCAGTGGACGGACGCCCAACTCGACGCGGCCAACGCGCTGTTGTCGTGGGTGCCGGAGGAGCGGCGACGGTTGGCCGACGGGCGGATCAAGCGGCGGGTCGTGCGGCCCAGTCGGATGGCGATGGTGCTGGACGATCCGTCGGAGGCGGTGGACGCGGCGGCGTTGCTGCCGGGGTTGCGGCGGGAGTTCGAGGTCGTGGAGGAACGGCCGTACGGGGGCACGGTGTTGCATATCGCGTTCTCCGGGATCGCCCATAACTTCCGGGATGGGGCGCCGGAGACGTTGGAGTTGTTGGAGCGGTGTTTTGCCGCGGAGGATGCGGCGCTGGCGGATGTGGGGCATGACTTTGTCGCGATGGTTTGCCGACGTCGGCCCTAGGTTCGTCTGCGGGTTCGTTGTGGCTGGTCCCGCCCACGCGGCGGAGCCGCAAATCGATACAGCCCCGCGCCCCTAAAAGACGTCAGGGACCCGGCGTTACATTCAAAGCGCCCGGTCTTGCCAAGGCTGCCGCTGCCGCTCGGCTCGCCTTGCGGCCCAGCGCCGCACGGGAGGTCTCCCTCAGGAGGACTGCCGCGCGGAAGGCCGTCGTGGACAGGCGACCATGCCTACGGCCGTACAGGCGGACCCGGTTGAGGGTGAGCAGCGTCCAGAGTCGGGGTGACACCTGGGAGTCGCCTCCCAGGTGCACCGCCTCGGCGGACGGCTCCAACTGGGTCGCGTAGCCCAGGTCCCGCGCCCGCAGGCAGAACTCCGTCTCCTCCGAGTAGAGGAAGAAGGACTCGTCCCACGGCCCGCAAGCCGCCGCGCACTCCCCCGAGATGGCCATCAGCGCGCCCGTCGCCCAGTCCGCGCGCGTGGGTCGCTGGTACGCGGCGGGGTCGGTGACCAGCTCGCTCAGGGCCGGGAAGCGTCCCGCCCGGGTGTTGCCGATGACCGCCTCGCCCAGCGCCCGCAGCACGGTCGACTCACGGCGCAGCGAACGATGCGGTACGTCCTGGCCCTCCTCGTACAGCAGGGGTACGGCGATCCCGACACCGCCCCCGAGGCTGTCCACCAGGCGTTTGGCGCAGCCCTGGCGCATTCTGACGTCGGGGTTGCAGATCAGCGCCACCTCGTGGTCGCCGGCCGCGCCCAGCGCCGCGTTGATCCCGGCCGCGTACCCGGCGTTGCGGCCGGTCTGGACGATCGTGGTGTCCGGGGCCAGCGTGCGCAGGACCTCCACCGTGTCGTCGGCCGAGTCGTTGTCGGCGACGACGAGCCGCCAGTCGAGGCCGGCCATGCCGTCGGGGAGCGCGGCGAGGAATCCGGGAAGCACCGCGGCGCTGTTCCAGGTGACGACGATGACGGCGACGGTGCTCATCGGGACTCCACGAGTTGGGGGAGCTTGGTTTCTTCGGTCGGCTTGCGGAGTGCGGGCACTTCGCGGGCTGCTTCCGCCTCGCGGCGGACGAAGCCGAGGTAGCTGCCGCCCGCGCCCAGCACCAGGAAGAACATCCCCGCGTACATGGGGAAGCTGAGCGCGTCGAAGGTGGCGCTGATGACTAGGGCGACCAGGGCCGAGGCGAGGAAGGCCTGGCCGAGTTCGCGGTCCGAGTCGGTGCGGGCGAGGCGGCGGATGGCGCCGCCGGTGTGCATCCCCGTGATGAAGAGGGCGAAGAGCGCGACCAGGCCCAGGATGCCCATCTCGGCCAGGGTGAGCATGTACTGGTTGTCCGTGAAGAAGTAGAGGTCCGGGGTGAAGGTGCCGAAGCCCCGGCCGAACCACGGGTGTTCATTGAAGTACGGGACGATCGCGCTGTACTTGACCGTGCGGGCCTGGGTGCTGCTGTCGGAGTTGGACAGGAAGCTGGCGAACAGGTTGGTGATCGTGCCGATCAGGCCGGGAATGATCACCTTGAACACGGCCACCGATCCGAAGACCAGGCCGATGGCGGCCCAGCGGCGCTGCGGCTTCCAGCGCGGGATCATCACCAGGATCACGATCAAGGCGCCGATGATCGACGTCCTGGACACGGTCAGCGGCAGGGCGCCCGCCATGATCGCCACGGGGGCCCACCGGCGCCACGCGCGCACGTGTCGCCGTACCGGGTCGAAGGCCTGGTGGACGGCGAAGGGGACCAGGATGGCCAGCATGCCGCCGAACTCCAGCGGGTGGGCCGTCGTGGAGCGGGGCCGGGTGAACGAGCCGCGGTCCATGGCGCTGATCCCGGCGGTGCTGGACTGGAGGCCGGGGATGTGGATGGAGTCGGCGATGTTGGTGGCGGCGAAGAAGTCGTAGTAGCCGATCAGGGCGACCACCGTGCCCATGACCACGAGCCGCCGCATCAGGGTCTCCAGCCGGCTGCGCTCCTGGATGCCGGCCGAGGCCAGCACCACCAGCGCCACCCAGACACCGAGCCCGATCAGACCACGGTCGGCGCCGAGGACCTCCTCGTGCGAGCTCTCCCGGGTCGCGTCCGCCAGGTAGGACAGGAGTACGGCCGCGGCGAGCAGGCACATCACCACGCGCACGAGCCGGGTGCCCCGGGCGGGCAGGATGCGGCCGCCGAGCCAGGTCGCGAGGTACCACAGAAGGCCGAGGAGGGCGAAGACGTTCGCCGGGGTGCCGACCCCGCCCAGTGCGGGCAGGGTGAGGTTCGACGGGACGAAGAAGGCCAGCGCCAGATAGCCGGTGAGGATCGTGGTCGCGTCCAGGCGCCGGGCCAGCAGCCCCTTGGGCCGCTCGGGGGGACTGGCCCGGTGGCGCCGGGGGACGTAGCCGGGCTGGGCGCGCCCTCGGCGCCGTACCACCGCGACGCCTTCGGCCAGGATCGACAGCAGGAACGCGCCGACCATCCCGACGATGACGACCGCCGCGATGTTCTGGTAGCGGCTCTTGGGCTGCGAGACCGGTGTCTGCGGCAGGACGACCGGCGCCGTCTGCACCGCGTAGACCGCGGGCACCTTCGAGGCGGCCTGGAGTGCCTTCAGCTGCTCGCCGGTGAACTTGGTGAGTGTGGTGGTCTCCCGGAGCACCTTCGCCCGGTCGGTGCCGGTGACGCTCAGGGTGAGCAGCGGGCTGTCGGCGTCCGGCGCGAAGCCGACCGTGTACCGGTCGGTGACGCCACGGGAGTGCAGCTCCTTGGCCGAGTCGCTCGACTGCAACGTCCTGATCAGGACGTCCGCGGTGACGACCAGCGAACCGCCCGCGTTCGACAGCGGGTTGCCGAAGGTCGGCGCCAGGTCGGCGATCGCCGAGGAGTCGAGCAGGGTGACGGAGCTCTGGGACTCGTAGGAGACCGGGACGGTCCGGAACAGATAGCCGCCCGCGAGGACGCTGAGCAGCATGAGCGGCACCATGCAGTACCAGCGCCTGCGCATGATCGCCAGGATGTCGCCGAGGCTCATCGCCCCTCCCTTCCGGGCAACCCAGGTGATCCGGTGGCGACTTGCCCCGGTTGATGCGAGTATCGGGGCCGACGGAAGGAATCCCCGCTGTGTCGCCTCGTGAGGTCGCCGAAGCGCTGCTGCGCCGCTGGTACGTGCTGGTGTTCGCGCTCGTGCTGACGGCCGCCGGAGCGTACCAGGTGCTGCATCCCGCCCCGCGGTTCCTGAGTTCGGCGGTGGTCGTCCTCAAGCCGCCGGTCACGGGCAACCAGCCGAACCAGCTGACGAACCTCCAACCGCCGCTCGCCACCCTCTCGTACGGCGTCGTCCAGCAGCTCGACTCGCCCGCCGGGCGCAAGGAGCTGGAAGCCGCCGGAGTCCATGGGGCGTACCAACTGATCCCGCGCAACAGCGGCACCAGTGCCACACCCCGCTACCTCATCCCCTCGCTCCAGGTGCAGGTGAAGGGGGCGAGCGCCGCGGAGGCGGACACGGCGGTCAGCCGGGTCATCGACGTCTACACCCGGCATGTGACCGCACTGCAGGAGGCCGAGGGAATCCCGGCCGGGTCGCGGATCAGCGCGTCCGTCCTGGTGGCGCCGAGCGCCGCCCCGGTGCAGGGCACCCGGACCCGCGCCCTGGCGGGTACGGCGCTGCTCGGTGGCATCGGCGGCGTGCTGGCGACGCTGTGGTTCGACCGGTTCGCCTCGCGCCGCAGGCGTCCGGAGCCACGTCGTCCTGCGGAGGAGCTCGCCGTGGCGGGCTGAGTGGTGGTTCACGGGCATCAGATACCGCGGCGCTTCCACGACTCCCACCACAGCCACTCCCGGCCGCGTTCGGCCACGGCCGACCACACCAGGGGCTGGAGGTACGGCATCGCCTTCGCACCGATCCGTCTGCGCAGCCGCAGCGCGCGGTACTCGGGCAGAGCCCGGTATCCCGGCAGGCACTCCTCGGCGAACGCCACACACTCGTCGACCGGTACGACGCCGGTGCGGCCCCGGTCGTAGGCGCGGTAGGCGCGGCGCAGCGCGTAGCGGGCGAGGCGGGTGTGGACCTGGTCGGCGAGGCGGTCGGCGTGCGGGAGCCGGTCGCCGCACTTGGCGAGCACGGAGTCGTACGCGATCAGCCGCTGGCGCAGGTCGTCGAGCTGTCCGCCGAAGTCGGTCGTCGACATGTTGTTGCCGTGGACGCGGTAGAAGGCCTGGTCGGCGCCGCGGATGTAGCCGACGTCGGCGTGGGCGGCGAGCCGCATCCACATCTCGATGTCGCCGGCGTGCGGAAGCGCAGGGTCGTAGCCGCCGACCTTGCGCTGGAGGCCGGTGCGGACGACCACCTCCGGCGAGGTGATGCAGCCGGTGCCCTCCCGGAACCGCCGCTCCAGCCACCACTGTCCGGGGTAGACCGCCGAACCGGTGCTCCGGGTACGGGCCTTGGGCAGCGGGCCGCCGTGCTGGAAACGCAGCGGTCGCCCGTAGGCGAAGCCCGCCTCGGGGTGGGCGTCCAGCAGTGCGGCGGCCCGGGTGAGGGCGCCCGGGACGAGCCGGTCGTCGGCGGAGAGCAGAGCCACGTAGTCCCCGTCGGCCCACTCCAGCAGGCCTTCGTTGTAGGTGGCGATGTGGCCCTTGTTGGTCTCGTGGACGTGGACCTCGATCCGCGGGTCGGCGGCGGCGAGCTTGCGTGCCGTCTCCGCCGAGTCGTCGGGCGAGGCGTCGTCGATGATGAGCACGCGGACTTCGACCCCGGGGTTCTCGTCGAGGACGCTGCTCACACAGTCGGCGAGGAAGTGGCCGTACTTGTAGCACGGGATGACAACACTGACGCTGCTCATCGGTGGGGGTAGCCAATCCCCGGTGGTGGTCTCCCCGTTGCGCGGGGAGACCACCACCGGTGGGTTCCGGTCGGTCAGTTCTTCTTCTTGCGGACGGTCTTGCTGGTGAGGGTCCAGGTCTGGGACTTCACCTTCTCGTGGTGCTTGTCCTGGGCCGTGACCCTGACCTTGAACCTCGTGCCGTCCGGCAGCGGACCGGACAGGTGGACGGACACCGTGTGGGTGGCCCTGTTGTAGGAGACGACCGTCGTGACGTGCAGCTTCTTGGCGGCCTTGGCACCCGTGAGGATGGTCAGGTCCGCGTCGACGGACGTCACCTTGGCCTTGGCCGGTACGGCCATGACGAGGGCCTTCTTCGCGTCGGCGGTGTAGGTCACCGTGGACGCGGTCTCCTCCGAGGCCGCCGTCTCCGCCGCCAGGGAGGCGCTCGGGTTGTCGGCGGTGAAGACCGGGCCGACCCAGTAGTTCGCCGAACCGTAGGAGCCGGTCGGGAAGGCCGAGTCCGCACCGTACTTGTAGAGCCCGTTGTGGTGGGCCGTGGTGTCGGCGGTGGCCGTCAGCGGATAGGACTGGTGGGCCGACGCGAAGTAGCCGCCGTCGACCGCGTAGTGGCCGTTCGGCGCGTGGTAGGAGACGACGTACGCCGTGTCGGCGGTGACCGCCACCGGGGTGGCGAAGGTCAGCGTCTGCCAGCCGGTCGCCGTCTCGTTGGTGAAGGTGCCGCTGGCCAGCAGCGTCCCGCCGTCGGTCCACAGGCTTCCGGTGTGGGTGCCGGTGTTGCCTGCGCCCTTGTAGAAGGTGACGCCGGTGATCCAGCCGGCCGCCGAGGACGTGAACCGGGTGCCCAGCTCAAGGGAGTTGGGGTCGGCGGTCATGTCCGTGGTGGACGGCACCACCGAGGAGCTCCACAGACCGCAGGGGCAGGTGACCGCGGGCGGGGTGGCGCTGGTGGTGAAGGACCAGGTCACCGGGTCGGCCATGGCGTTGCCCCACACGTCGGAGGCCTGCACCGACGCCGTGTACTGGGTGTGCAGCGACAGCTCGGTCGACGGGGTGAACGTCGCCTTGTTGGCCGCGGGCAGCGTCACCGCACCCGGCACGGTGTTGCCGTTCGGGTCCTTCAGCGTGAACGTCAGGTTGTCGGAGTCGATGGACGCGCTGAGCACGGCCGACACCGACGCGGTGATCGCGGTGTCCGTCGCCCCGGAGGTCGGGGAGGTGGAGGTGACGGTGGGCGGGGTGGTGCTGGCCGTCGAGGTGTCCAGGACCACGTCGACCCAGTAGTTGCTGCCGGCGGCCGCCGAGGTCGGGAAGGCGCTCGTCGAGGTGTACCGGTAGAGGCCGTTGCCGCCGTCGGTGCCGGACTTCAGTGCCGTCAGCGGCGCGAGACCGGCGTCGCTCCCGGCGAAGGTCGTGTCGTAGGAGTAGCCGCCGTTGGGTGCGAAGTACGAGGCGACATAGGTGGTGTTGGCCTTCACGGTGACCGGGGTGGCGAAGTTGAGCTGCTGCCAGCCGGAGGCCGACTCGCCCGTGAAGGTGCCCGTGGCGAGCAGCTTGCCGTCCTTGGTCCACAGGTTCCCGGTGTGGGTGCCGGTGTTGTACGGCGACTTGTAGAAGCGGACGGCGGTGATCGAACCGGCGACCGTGGTGCGGAACTTGACGCCGAGCTCGACCGAGCCGCCGTCACCCGCGTTGACCGTGCCGGGCACGGCCGTGGCCGGCCAGACGGTGCACGGGCAGGCCTGGGGGCCGACCGTGAGCGGGATCGTGGTGACGGCGCCGATGTTGACGCTGTCGTCGACGGCGCGGACCTTGATGGAGGCCGAGCCCGGGGTCGTGGGGGTCCAGCTGTAGGTCCAGGAGGTGAGCCCGGTCGCGGCCTGCCAGGTCGTGCCGCCGTCGGTGGACACCTCCACGCGGGCGACCACTCCGCCGCCGGAGTCGGTGGCGGTGCCCTTGACGGTGACCGGCTTCAGCGCGGGCACGGTGACGCCGGAGGCGGGGCTCGTCACGGTGATGGCCGGGCCGGTGGTGTCGGTGGACTTGGTGGCGGCGACGAGACCGCTCTGCAGCGTCAGCGGCTGGACGCCCATGTCGGCGAGGAGGTTCACCGTCGCCTGCTGCATCCGGGCGTCCTCGGTGACGACCTGGTCCTCCGGGTTGTACGTGGGGAGGTTGGTCAGGCCCCACGACCACTGCACGGTCCCCGACCCGAACACCAGGGCGCCGGAGTCCTGGTCGCGGAAGGCCACGAGGCTGTGCTTCGCGGTGCCGTTGCCGTAGGTGTTGCCCCAGTCCATGCGCAGCTTGCCGTCGTTGATGTCCACGGTCGTGGACGACAGGTCGATGGCGCCGGCGGGTCTGGTGGCGTTGTCGATGTCGCTGTCCCACTCGTAGCCGAGGGTGCCCTCCGGGAAGGTGGCCGTCTGGCTGGAGGTGAGGTTCGCGACGGAGGTGTTGCGCCACAGCCGGTTCTTGCCGTACGAGCCGGGAACCGTGATGGCGTCGGCACGGTAGCCGTTCACCGTGAACATGGAGCCGGTGAGGATGTTCGGCGGCTGGTAGGACTGCCCGTACTGGGTGCTGGTCGGGTCCATCCAGGTGCCGGTCCACTCGCCGCTCGGGTCGGCGATGCCGTTGTTCTGGGCCATCTTGGTCATCTTGTAGCAGACCAGGGTGCGGTTGCTGGTGCTGGTGCCGTCGATGCTCGGGGTGAGCCGGGTCTTCCAGAACACCTCGTTGCCGCTGAAGAAGGCCTCCTGCACACCGGCCTTCCGGGCGGCGAGGACCTTGGAGTACTGGTCCTGCGTCCAGTACTCGTCATGCCCTGAGGACAGGTACACCTTGTGGTTCTTCAGCAGTGTCTCGCCGCGGGTGGAGACGTCCACGCCGGACAGATAGCTGACGTCGTAGCCGTTGCGCTCCAGCCACGACAGCATCATGTACTCGGAACCGTAGATGCCGTTGTCGCCGCCGATGTCCAGCGGCCGGTTGTAACTGACCTCGTAGGCACGGCCGTCGGGCGCGGGCCCGGCACCGCCGTAGAGGTCCTGACCGCCGTAGTCGTTGTAGGCCTGCCAGGTCTGGTCGCTGGTCTGTACGACGATGGAGGAGGTGCTGGAGTCCTTGCGGACCACGAACGGGTAGGGCATCAGACCGTCGCCATCGGTCTGCGTCAGGTTCGCGATGTAGAGGCCGGACACGGCGTCGCTGGGCACGGTCCAGCTCTGGGTCACCGGCCAGTTGCCGCAGTCGACCAGACCGGTGGCGGCCTTCTTGGTGCAACTGGCGGGGTTGGACGTGTAGTTGGCGGGATAGACCGTCGCCGCCTGCGCCGCCGTCGACATCAGACGCGCGCCGTCACCGCCGTACCAGCCAAGGCGGTAGATCTCGATGCGGTACGAGGTCTTCGACTGGACCTTGAACTGGAGGGTGTCCCCGGCCTGGACGCTCTCCTTGGTGGTGAACCCCTGGATGTCGCCGTAGGAGTTGGGCGAGTACCAGTCGGTCGACGGGCTGCCGGCCTTGGAGTTCTCGCAGACGATCGGGTTCGAGCCCGATCCGCACGGATCGACCGCGGCCTGGGCGGATCCGGCCTGTGGGAGCACCGCCCAAACCAACGCTGCTGCGACGGCGAGGCGCACGCCCCTGAACCGTCTGCTCCATCTGTTCATGTGTACCTCTCAGCGGTGCTGTGCTGTGCTGGATCGACCCGTGCGGGTGGGGTGAAGCGGGGACCAGTCAGCCGGCGAGTGCGTCGGTGAGCGTTTCCACCACGCGCTGCTGCTGGTCGGGGGTGATCTGCGGGAAGAGCGGCAGTGACAGAATCCGGTCCGCCGCCCGCTCCGCGTTCGGGAAGTCGCCGCGCTCGTGGCCGAGGTGGGCGTAGGCCGGGGTGAGATGGACCGGGGCCGGATAGTGCACCCCGGCGCCGATGCCCTCGGCGTTGAGCTTGCCGACGATGTCGTCCCGGTCGGCGTCGGCGACCTGGACGACGTACAGGTGCCAGACATGGACGTTGCCGACGGCCGTCACCGGCAGCACGATCCGGCCGGCGTCCACGAGGGAGGCGAGCAGTGCGTCGTAGCGGGCGGCCGCCGCCCGCCGGGCCGCGTTGCCGGCCGCCAGCCGTTTCAGCTTGGCCCGCAGGACGACCGCCTGGAGTCCGTCGAGGCGGCTGTTGAACCCGGGCACGTCGTGCCGGTACTTGGCGACGCCACCGTGGTTGGCGATCGCGCGCACCAGGTCCGCCGCCGACTCGTCGTCGGTCAGCACGGCGCCGGCGTCGCCGTAGGCGCCCAGGTTCTTGCCGGGGTAGAAGCTGGTCGCCGCGATGCCGGCGGTGCCGGGCGTACGGCCGTCGCGGGTCGCGCCCTGGCACTGGGCGGCGTCCTCCACGACCCGTACACGGTCGGGCAGTTGCCTGGCGAGTTCGTCCACCTCGGCCAGCTGGCCGTACAGGTGCACCGGCACCACGGCCCGGGTCTTCGGGCCCACCGCCGCCAACGCGGCCCCGGGGTCGAGGAGATGGCTGCCCGGCAGGCAGTCCGCGAGGACGGGGCGGGCGCCGATCCGGGCCACCGCTCCGGCGGTGGCGATGAAGGTGTTGGCCGGTACGACGACCTCGTCGCCGGGGCCCACGCCGCTCGCGCGCAGGGCGAGTTCGACGGCGTCGGTGCCGTTGGCGACACCCACGACATGGGCGACCTCGCCGAAGTCGGCGTACTCCCGCTCGAACTGGCGCACCTCGTCGCCGCCGACGAACGCGGTGTGGGCGAGGACCCGTTCGAAGCCGGCCCGCACCTCCTCGGCGACCTCCTCGTGAGCCGCCTTCAGGTCCACGAGCGGTATCTGGTTGTTCACGTGGCCGGTCCCCCCATAGTCACAAGTTCTTCCAGCGCCGCGGCGCCCGCCGCGCGCAGCCGCCGGGCCGGGCTCCCCACCCAGACCTCGCCCGGCGGTACGTCGCCGAGCACACCGCTGCCCATGCCGATCTGCGACCAGGCGCCGATCGTGGTGCCTTCCCTGACCAGGGCGCCGGAGCCGACGTAGGCCCCGCGCTCCAGCCGTACTCCCCCACCCAGCCGGACGCCCGCGGTGAGCGTGGCGAAGTCCTCGATCACGTCGTCGTGGGTGAGGACGACGTGCGGCATCACCGAGACATGCGCCCCGACGCGCACGGCGGCGGTGAGGACGCAGTGCGCGAGCAGGACCGAACCGGGGCCGATCACCGAGGTGCCGGACACCGCGGCCGTCGGGTGGACGACGGTGGCGTAACGCTCCTCGGGCAGCTCGAACCGGCGGACCAGTCGGGCCCGGGCGGCGTAGTCCCGCGGATTGCCGACGCACACCACGACCTGGACGTCGGGCAGTTCGTGCACCAGGTCGCCGCCGCCCAGCACGGGGACACCGTCCACCTCGGTGCCGTGCAGGGCGGGGTTGTCGTCGAGGTGTCCGAGCAGCTCGAACTCTCCCGCGTCCCGCACGGCCTGTGCGGTCTCCCGGGCGAAGCCACCGGCGCCGACGATCACAAGTGCCGTCATCTACCCGCCTGTTCACGCAGGGCGGCCACGACCCGGTCCTGCTGGGCCTCGGTCATCGTGTGGAACAGCGGCAGGATCAGCGAGTCGCGGGTGATCCGCTCGGTGACGGGCAGCGGGGCGTGCGGGTGGTCCGCGTAGGCCGGTTCGAGGTGTGCGGCCATGATCCCGCGCCGGGCGGAGACCCCGGCGTCGGCGAGCGCGCCGAGCAGCTCGTCCCGGCCGACGGGGAAGGCCGCGTCCAGCAGCACCCAGTACGACTGGAAGTTGGACTGACCGTGCGCGGGATCGCGCACCACGGTCAGACCGGGGACGTCGTGCAGCAACGCGTCGTAGCGGGCGGCCAGTTCGCGGCGCCGGGCGATCATCGCGTCGAGCTTGCCGAGCTGGACCGTGCCGATCGCGGCCTGGACGTCGGTCATCCGGTAGTTGAAACCGACTTCCAGGTAGCTTTCCAGCACGGGCTTGTTGCTGGCGTGGCGCTCGGCCGCCGAGGCGTTCATGCCGTGCTCGCGCAGCCGGCGCAGCCTCGCGGCCCACTCGGCGTCGTCGGTGGTGAGCATCCCGCCCTCGCCGGCGGTGACGAGCTTGCGCGGGTGGAAGGACCAGGCGGCCAGCAGCGCCCCGTGCCCGACCGGTTTGCCGCCGACGGTGGAGCCGATGGCACAGGCCGCGTCCTCTACCAGGGGCAGATCCCAGTCGGCGCAGGCGGACCGCAGGGCGGTCACGTCGGCCGGGACGCCGCCCTGGTGAACGGCCAGCACCGCCTTGGTCCTTGACGTCCGGACCGCGTCCACCGTCGCCGGGGTCAGATTCCCGGTGGGGAGGTCCACATCGGCGAACACCGGCTCGGCGCCTACGTACCGTACGGCGTTGGCGGTCGCGATGAACGACAGCGAGGGCACCACGACCTCGTCGCCCGGCCCCAGGCCGAGCGCGACCAGGGACAGATGCAGGGCGGTGGTGCAGGAGCTGACGGCGATGCCGTGCTCGGCGCCGACCCGTTCGGCGAAGGCCTTCTCGAAGGCGGCGACGCGGGGGCCCTGGGCGACCCAGCCCGACAGCACGGCGTCGGAGGCGGCCTTGGCCTCCTCCTCACCGAGCCACGGGATCATCACCGGGATGCGGTCGGCGCTGCTCACTGGGCGGCCTCCCGCTCGGCGCGCCACCACTGGACCAGGTCACGCAGGCCGGTGCGCAGATCGATGTCGGCGGTGAACCCGAGCCGTTCGGCGGCCCGGGAGGTGTCGGCGAGGCGGCGCACCACCGAGTTCACCGAGCGGGCGGGCCCGTGCACCGGCTCCAGCCCTTCGGCGCCCATCGCCTCCAGCAGTCCGTCGGCGAGCTCGCGCAGCGAAGTCTCCGTGCCGCTCGCCACGTTGAACACCTCGTCGGTGACATCCGACTCGGCAGCCAGCACATTGGCCCTCGCGATGTCACGGACGTCGACGAAGTCCATGGTCTGCGTTCCGTCGCCGAGGATCAGCGGCGGCTCGCCCGCCTCGATGCGCTCCATCCAGCGGATGAGGACCTCGGTGTAGAGGCCGTGGATGTCCATGCGGGGGCCGTAGACGTTGAAGTAGCGCAGCGCCACGTAGTCCAGGTCGTACATGGCGTGGAAACTGCGCAGCATGCCTTCGTTGAAGGCCTTCGCGGCTCCGTAGAAGGTGTCGTTGTTGTACGGGTGGTGGCGCTCGGTCGTCGGGAAGTCCTCGGCCATGCCGTAGACGGACGCCGAGGACGAGGCGATCACCTTGGCGACGCCGGCCGCTGCCGCCGCCTCCAGCACGTTGAACGTCCCGTCCACCAGCACCTCGTTGGCGAGCCGGGGCTCCTCCGCGCACTGGGTGATACGGATCGCGGCGAGGTGGAACACCAGGTCGGCGCCCTCGGTCACCTTCTTCACGGTGTCGACGTCACGGACATCGCCCTCGACGACCTCCACCACACCGCTCGGCAGTGCCTGGGCGAGGTTGGCGCGCCGCCCGCGCACGAAGTTGTCGAGTACGACGATCTCGCGGGCGCCGCCTTCGGCGAGGAGGTCGACGAGGTTGGAGCCGATGGTGCCGGCGCCCCCGGTGACCAGGATCTTCTTGCCACGAACGCTGCTCAACTGCTGTGCCCTCTCACGTGTGGTGACTTGGTTCAACGCCCGGCGCGCAGGCCGACGACCGCGCCCTTGAACTCGAGGCTGCGGGAGGCCGCCTCAAGAATGTCCAGCACGCGCAGGCCCGCCCGGCCGTCGGTCAGCGGCGCCCGGCGCTCGCGGATGGCGTCGCCGAACTCGTCGACCATGCTGCGCAGCGCCTCCTTCTCGCCGATGGCGGGCGCGACCATGTCGCCGGAGCGGTACGAGACGAGCATGTCCCGGCGTTCGTCCGCGCCGATCTCCTGCGGCGAGGCCAGGTCCACGCCCCGGTCGTAGACCGCCACCCGCTGAAGGGGGTTGAGGTCGTCCCAGACGAGGGTGCGCTTCGCGCCGCCGACCATCGTGGTCCGTACCTTCGTCGGGGAGAGCCAGTTGACGTGCACGTGGGCGATGGCGCCGGTGTTGAGCGTGAGCGTCAGATAGGCCACGCAGGCCTGTCCGGCGCCGATCGGGTCGGCCCCGTGGGCGGCGACGGCGACGGGCTCGACGCCCGCGGGGAGGATGAAGTCCAGGATCGACAGGTCGTGCGGGGCGAGGTCCCACATGACGTCGATGTCCTTCTGGACGAGCCCGAGATTGATGCGGACGGAGTCGACGAAGTGGATCTCGCCGAGTTCCCCGGAGTGCACCATGTCCCTGATCCGGCCCACGGCGGGTGTGTAGCAGTAGGTGTGGTCGCACATCAGGGTGAGGCCGCGTTCCTCCGCCTCGGTCACCAGGCGCATCCCGTCGGCGTAGGTCGCCGCGAGCGGCTTCTCGACGAGGACGTGCTTTCCGGCGCGCAGGGCGGCCAGGGCGATGTCGAGGTGGGTGCCGGCGGGGGTGGCCACGGCGACGGCGGCCACGTCGGGGTCGGCGAGGACGGCCGCGTAGTCGTCGGTGGCCTGGACGGTGGAGTAGCCGCCGAGGACCCGCTGGGCCCGGTCGACGTCGAGGTCGCACAGCCAGCGCAGCCGGAAGCGGTCGCTGGCCTGGAAGTTGCGTACGAGGTTGGGGCCCCAGTAACCGGCCCCGACGACCGCGACCCCCAACGGCTCCTGCGTCACAGCGCCCCTCTTTCCTCGGTTCTTCGGTAGGTCCTGGCTCTTGGGTAGGTCCCGGCTCTTGGGTAGGTCCTGGGCCTTGGGTACGTCCTGGGCCTTGGGTACGTCCCGGCTCATCAGTAGGCCCCCGTTCCACGCACCACCGCGGACCCGGTGCGCAGCAGGATGGTCAGGTCGAGGCCCATCGACCAGTTGTCCACATAGCCGAGATCGAGCCGGACCGCCTCGTCCCAGGGCAGGTCGGAACGGCCGCTGACCTGCCACAGTCCCGTGAGTCCCGGCTTGACGAGCAGCCGGCGCTTGATGTCGGAGGTGTACTCCTCGACCTCTTCGGGCAGCGGCGGACGCGGTCCCACGAGCGACATGTCGCCCCGCACCACGTTGAGCAGCTGCGGGAGTTCGTCGAGCGAGCTGCGGCGCAGGAACGCGCCGACCCGGGTGACACGCGGGTCCTGCTTCATCTTGAACAGCAGTCCGTCGCTGTTCTCGTTGAGGTGCTTCAGCTCCGCCTTGAGGGCCTCGGAGTCCGGCCGCATCGTGCGGAACTTGAGCATGGTGAAGTGGTCGCCGTACCGGCCCACCCGCTGTTGGCGGAAGAGTGCCGGTCCCGAGCTGTCGAGGCGGACGACAAGAGCGACGAGGAGCATCGGCAGCGCGAGGAGAAGCAGCAGTACAGCCGCGAGGGAACGATCCAGCAGTTGTTTGGGCAGCCGGGCGAACCGGGAGAGGTTCGGCGCCTGGATCCGCACCAGCGGCACCCCGTTGGTGGGCCGGACCGCGAGCCGCGGCGCGGACACGTCGGCCAGCATCGGGGCCAGCAGGAAGTCGACGCCCTGGGCGGCGGCCGTCCAGGACATCCGGCGCAGGACGGAGGCGTCGAGCTCGGGCGCCGGGAGCACCACCATGGTGCTGACGCCCATGACCCGCACGACGTCGTGCATGTCGTCGACGCCACCGAGCACGGGGATCCCCAACTTGCGGATCTCCGTGGCGTTCTCCGGGTCGGTCAGACACACCCCGGCGAGCTGCAACTCCTGTGCCCCGCCGCGGCGCAGCACGGCGACCAGTTCCAGGATGCCCTGCGCCGGGCCGACCAGCAGGGTCGAGCTCCGGTCCCGGCCGCGCGCCCAGCGCCTGAGCAGTCTGCGTCGCAGCAGATGCCGTACGGGCAGGGCGATCGCGACAGCCGGTACCGCGGCCATGGTCATGTCATGGAAGAGGTCCGAGTCGTGCGCGAACAGCCAGTACGCGACCGCCGCCAAGGCGGGCAGTGCGACGGCTCCCCGCAGCACCCTTCGGTACTCCTCGGTCCCCTGTCCCAGGGCACCGCGGTCGTATGTGCGATGGGCGAGCATCGCCAGGATCCAGGTCGGCGGCAGCACCAGGGCCACCGCCCAACGGCCGTAGGCGCCGTGGATCAACAACGCCGCGACGACGGCCGCGAGGCCGTCCGCGACCAGCAGAACGGTCCGGTACTTCCGGTCCCAGGGTCTTCGGCGAGCTGCCGGACGTCTAAGTTCCACATCCAATTGCTCATGCGTGACCTCAATGGTCATGGCCCCCCACCACAGGCGCAGCTACCCCTGGCCGCAAGAGATCAGGACATACCGTCGCACGTCCGCGGCAGGGCTGGATCAGTGCCGATGTGTCTCCTCCACACAGCGACACCGGAATCAAGAAAGCAGAGCCAGAAAGCAATCAAAAAGGTCCGCGACGGTTCCCCAACCGCCCCATGACCTTTGCAAGTTGGTCAATGAGAGTTTCCCATCCGGTTACCAAGGCGGTGCCTTGACGTGCCTGCTGAGGCAAGTTCCCCTCCCTCACCGGCCCGGCGGACCTCAATCTAGAGCATTGAACGCAGTCACGGGAACAGTTGGACGAAACACACATCGCAATCGCGACACCGACGTCATACTGCCCAGGTGACGAGCATCGTGATCCCGGCGCACAACGAGGAGCGCGTCATCGGCCGGCTCCTCGATTCGCTGCTGGAGGACCCCGGGGACGACCGGACGGACATCGTGGTTGTGTGCAATGGCTGCACCGACGACACCGCCCGGATCGCGGCCGAACGCGGCCCCCGTGTACGGGTGGTGGAGATCCCCGTCCCCTCCAAACACGCCGCGCTGCGGGCGGGCGACGATCACGCGCTCGGCTTCCCCCGGATCTATGTGGACGCCGACGTCGTCCTCTCGGCGGCCGATGCGCGGACCCTGGCGGAGCCCCTTGCGGACGACGCCTCGGGCATCCTCGCCACCGCTCCGGAACGACACCTTCCACTGACCGGCTGCGCCTGGCGGGTCCGGGCGTATTACCGGGTGTGGCAACGCCTTCCGGCGGTGCGGGAGGGCCTGTTCGGCCGGGGTGTGATCGCGGTGTCCGAGAAGGGCCACGCCCGTATCGCCGCGCTGCCCCCGCTGATGGCCGACGACCTGGCCGCGTCCCTGGCGTTCACCACCGAGGAACGACGCGTGGTCGACGCGGCCCGGGTCGTGGTCCATCCGCCGCGCACCTGGCGGGACTTGATCAAACGGCGGATCCGGGCCATGGTCTCCACCGCGCAGGTCGAACAGCACCGGGACCCGGCGGAGGCCTCCGCACGCACGAGTGTGGCCGACCTCAAGGGCCTGCTCCGCAGGGAGCCGAGGCTCCTCGCGGCGGTCGTCGTGTTCGTCGGCGCGGCGGTCGTCTCCCGGCGCCGGGCCCAGAAGGCCATCCGGGACCGGGACTTCGACACCTGGCTGCGGGACGACAGCAGTCGGCAGAACTGATCGCACGGCGCGCACCGCACCTGGAGTACCGCACATGTATCTCACCGACCGCTCCGCCACGCCGGAGGCGGACACCACCCCGGGCCGAAGACGTGGCCCGGGGCCCAAGGTCGCCCCGGTCGTGCTCGTCCTGGGCACGGTCAGTCTGATCACCGACGTCTCCTCGGAGATGGTCACCGCCGTCCTCCCCCTCTATCTCGTCACCACCCTCGGCTTCAGCCCCCTCGGCTTCGGCGCCCTCGACGGCGTCTACAACGGCGTCAGCGCACTGGTGCAGCTCACCGGCGGCCATCTCGCCGACCGGATCCGCAACCACAAGCTGCTCGCCGGGCTCGGCTACGGCCTGTCCGCGCTGTGCAAGCCGCTGCTCCTGCTCGCCGGCAGCATCGGCGCCCTCGGCACGGTCCTCGCCCTGGACCGGACCGGAAAGGGCCTGCGCACCGCCCCGCGCGACGCGATGATCTCCCTGTCCACGCCGGTCGAGCGGCAAGGTCGCGCCTTCGGTGTGCACCGGGCGATGGACACCACCGGCGCGATGCTCGGCCCGCTGGCCGCCTTCTTCATCCTGCGCGCCGCGGCCGACGGCTACGACGCCGTGTTCGGCGTGAGCGCGTGCGTCGCCGTGCTCGGTGTGGTCGTCCTCCTGCTGTTCGTGCCCGGCAGACGACGCGACACCCTCGACGACGAGGCCGGGGCCGAACCGAGGCCGCCCGTCCGGGTCGGGGAGGCGCTGGCGCTGCTGCGGGTGCCGAGGCTGCGGGCGCTCGCCGGGTGTGCCGCGCTGCTCGGTCTGACCACCGTCAGCGACGCGTTCGTCTATCTGCTGCTGCAACGCCGGGCGGGGGTCGGCGAGGAGTGGTTCACGCTGCTGCCGCTGGGCACCGCCGTGGTGTTCCTGCTGCTGGCCGTGCCACTCGGTGCGCTGGCCGACCGGATCGGGCGGCGCACGGTGTTCCTCGCCGGCCACGTCGGCCTGCTCACCGCGTACGCCCTGCTGCTGTGGGCCCCGGACACCCCGCTGCTCGTGCCTGCCGTACTCGCCCTGCACGGCGCGTTCTACGCGGCCACCGACGGGGTGCTGCCGGCCGCGCTGGCCGCGGTCGTGCCCGAGCATCTGCGCGCCAGCGGCCTCGCCATCGTCGGCACCAGCCAGGCACTGGCCCGCTTCTGCTGCTCGCTGGCCTTCGGCGCCGCCTGGACCCTGTGGGGCGACGGCCCGGCCCTGGCCGGCTCGGCGGTGGGCCTGCTGTGCTGTGCGGTGGTCGCGGGTGTGGTGCTGCGGCCGTCCGGCGGGTCACGATGACCGTCGCACCCCCGGCATCACCACGGAACCGACAACCGCCCCAAGGAAACCCATGACCTCGCTCCGCCGCCGCCTGCTCATACTCGTCGCGGCGGTCGTGCTGCTCGCCGGTCTGGCCACCGGCCTGGTCCTGCACGCCGCCGACCGCGCGGACCGGGCGAACCAGCCGCAGGCCGGCGGACCCGCCGTCAGCTCGGGCAAGTTGACGCTCGACCGCAAGAACCTGCTGACCTTCGTCAACGCGGCCGCGGGCCCGCACCGCACCGCCGTCGCCGCCGTACCGTCCGCCGACCCCGGCGCCGGGCGGACCGCGTCGGACCTGAAGTGCGCCCGCTTCTACGCGGCGGCGGGAACGGGCATCTGCCTCCAGTCCGACACCGGCGTCCTCAAGCAGAGCAACCGCGCCCTGCTCCTGGACGCCGACCTGCGCACCGTGCGCACCATCCCGCTCGCGGGCATCCCCAGCCGGGCCCGGGTCTCACCCGACGGCCGCTTCGTCGCCTGGACGGTCTTCGTGTCCGGCGAGTCCTACGCGTCCGCCTTCTTCTCCACCCGCACCTCGATCCTCGACACCCGCACGATGAAGCTGATCCCGAGCCTGGAGACGTTCTCGATCAAGCGGGACGGGAAGTCGTACAAAGCGGCGGACGTCAACTTCTGGGGCGTCACCTTCGCCACCGACGACGACACCTTCTACGCGACGCTGAACACCGCCAACAAGACCTACCTGGTACGCGGTTCGCTCTCCCAGCAGTCGGTGACCACGCTCATGGAGAACGTGGAGTGCCCCTCCCTCTCCCCCGACGGGACCCGCGTCGCCTTCAAGAAGCGGGTGCTGTCCCGCACCGACCTCTGGCGCGAATACGTCCTCGATCTGCGCACCCTGCGCGAGACCCCGCTCGCCGAACGGCACAGCGTCGACGACCAGGCCACCTGGCTGGACGACGACACCGTCGCCTACGCCCTCCCCGCCGAGGGCAAGGTCGGCACCACCGACCTGTGGAGCGTCCCCGCCGACGGCAAGGGCACACCGAGCCTGCTGATCGCGGGCGCGTCGTCCCCGGCACCCCTGTAGCACCTCCTCGGCGATGAGTTCCAGGTGGTCGAGGTCGTCCAGGCGGACCGCCGATCCGCGCCCACGCATGGTGTTCTGACGCACAACAGCGCCCCGAACTATGTTGTCCCACCACATGTGCGCCTGACCTGCGTGTTTCTACGGTGTGCGACACGTACCCGTCCCCACAGCACACGAGGAAGTGGCGCTCATGGCCTCCGCAGCATCCGCTCCGCCCACGCCCGCGACACCGGGCAACCTGAAGCGCATCGTCGCCGCCAGCCTCATCGGCACGACCATCGAGTGGTACGACTTCTTCCTCTACGGCTCCGCCGCCGCCCTTGTCTTCAACAAGCTGTTCTTCCCCGACTCCGACCCGCTCGTTGGCACCCTGCTCTCCTTCCTGACGTACGCCGTCGGATTCGCGGCCCGTCCGCTCGGGGCGCTCGTCTTCGGGCACTACGGCGACCGGCTCGGCCGCAAGAAGCTGCTGGTGCTGAGCCTGCTGCTGATGGGTGGGGCGACCTTCGCGATCGGTCTGCTGCCCACCCACGCGACGGTCGGCTCGGCCGCCCCCGTGCTGCTGACCGCGCTGCGTCTGGTGCAGGGCTTCGCGCTCGGCGGCGAGTGGGGCGGGGCCGTGCTGCTGGTGTCCGAACACGGGGACGCCAGGCGGCGCGGGTTCTGGGCCTCCTGGCCGCAGACCGGCGCGCCCGCGGGGCAACTGCTGGCCACGGGTGTGCTGTCGCTGCTCACCGCGGTTCTCTCGGACAGCGCCTTCACCAGCTGGGGCTGGCGGATACCGTTCCTGCTCTCCGGTGTCCTGGTGATGGTCGGTTTGTGGATTCGTCTGTCTGTCGACGAATCGCCGGTCTTCAAGCAGGCGTTGGCGCAGGCGGAGGCCCGCAAGGCCGAGCGGGGCGGCGACGCGGAGAAGCTGCCGATCGTCTCCGTGCTGCGCCACCACTGGCGGGACGTGCTCATCGCGATGGGCGCCCGGATGGCCGAGAACATCAGCTACTACGTCATCACCGCGTTCATCCTCGTCTACGCCACCACCGCCGCCGACGTCTCCAAGCAGACCGCGCTCAACGCGGTCCTCATCGCCTCGGCCGTGCACTTCGCGGTGATCCCGCTGTGGGGCGCGCTGTCGGACCGGGTCGGCCGACGTCCCGTGTATCTGCTGGGCGCGGCCGGCATCGGCCTGTGGATGTTCCCGTTCTTCTCCCTCATCGACACGGGCAGTTTCGGCAACCTGATCCTCGCCATCACCGTGGGTCTGGTGCTGCACGGTGCGATGTACGCGCCCCAGGCCGCCTTCTTCGCCGAGATGTTCGCGACCCGGATGCGCTACTCCGGCGCCTCGATCGGAGCCCAGTTCGCCTCGGTCGCGGCGGGCGCCCCGGCGCCGCTCATCGCCACCGCGCTGCTGGACGACTACGACAGCTCCACGCCGATCGCCCTGTACGTCATCGCCGCGGCGGTGCTGACGCTGATCGCGGTGGGCGTCGCCAAGGAGACCCGCAACCGGAACCTGGCGGACGTGGACCCCGCGACCGACGCGGCCCCCGTGACGACAAAGACCGCGGACGCCCGCACCGTCTGATCTCCCGCACGCCGGCCCCCGTACGCGACCCGCGTACGGGGGTCAGTGCTGGGCGGGAGCGGACAGTATGTGCAGGCGCAGGGCGAGCTGGATCTCCAGGGCGCGGGCGGGACTCTGCCAGTCGTCGCCGAGGAGGCGGCCGATGCGCTCCAGGCGCTGGGCGACGGTGTTCACATGGACGTGCAGTTCGTCCTTGGTGCGGGCCGGGCTCATGCCGCAGGCGAAGTAGGCGTCGAGAGTGCGCAGCAGGTCGGTGCCGCGTCGCGCGTCGTAGGAGACGACCTGGCCGATGGTGCGGTCGACGAAGCCGGTGATGTCCCGGTCGCCGGCCAGGAGCAGGCCCAGGAAGCCGAAGTCCTCGGCCGCCGCCCCGTCGCCGGTACGGCCGAGGAGCCGCAGCGCGTCGAGGCAGCGCCGGCCCTCCTCGTAGGCGGCCGTCACGCTGTCCGCTCGGGTGGCCAGGTCCGCCACGGGGGCCGAGGCTCCGACGGTGACCTCTTCGTGGACGGCCGTGCCCAGGTGGCGGGCGGTGCGGCGGGCCAGGGCGGTCGCGGTGTCCCCGGGTTTCAGGGGCAGCAGCAGGACGGTGCCGCCGTCGCGGGCGGCGGCAAGGCCGTGCCGGGTGGCGGCGAGGTGGGAGGCGGCGGACCACAGGCGTCTGCGCGCGTCGGCCTCCTGCTCGGCGTCGGCGGTGGTGCCGTCGAGGCGGGCGGCGAGGACGACATGGGTGGCGTCGAGGTCGGCGTGCAGACGGGCGGCGCGCTCGCGCAGGAGGCGGGGATCGCGGTCGCGGGCGTCGAGGAGGTCGTCGAGAAGCTCACCGCGGACGCGCTGTTCGGCCTCGGCGGCGGAGCGTCGGGCGAGCAGCAGCAGCGAGGTGACCATCGCCGCGCGCTCCAGGGTGAGCTGGTCGACGGGGTCCAGGCCCGGGTGGCCGCGCAGCACGAGCGCACCGAGCAGTTCGCCGCCGGCGGCCACGGCCGCGACCCAGTCGTCCCGGTGTCTGACCGCGTGTCCTTCGGCGCGGGAGGCCTCCAGGGCCTCGGCCGGTGCGGCGACGGCCTCCAGGAACTCGACCGCGCCGTCGAGCACTTCGGCGACGGCGGCCGCCACGTCGTGCACCCCGCCGCCGCGCAGGACGAGTTCGGCGAGCCGGTCGTGGACGTCGGAGGCACGCTCGATGACACCGCTGCGGTCGCGGATGATCTCGTTGGCCCGCTCCAGGTCGGCGAGGGCCGAGCGGGTCTCGGTGAGGAGGTTCGCGGTGTCGATGGCGGCCGCTGCCAGCGCGGCGAAGGAGCCGAGCAGGGCGATCTGCTCCCGCTCGAAGACCCGGGCGCGCCGGTCGGCGGCGAAGAGCACCCCGATGACATGGTGCCCGAGGGTCAGCGGCACACCGAGGATGGCGACCAGGCCCTCGTCCCGTACGCCGTTGTCGATGCTGCGGGTGTGCTGGAAGCGGTCGTCCTTGAAGTAGTCGTCGGTGACATAGGGGCGGGCGGTCTGGGCGACGAGGCCGCCGAGCCCCTCCCCCATGCCGAGCCGCAGCTGCTGGAAGCGGGCGGCGACGGAGCCCTCGGTGACCCGCATGTAGGTGTCGCCCCGGGCGGGGTCGTTGAGGCTGAGATAGGCGACGTCCGTGCCCAGCAGCGACCGGGCGCGTTGGACGATGGCCCGCAGGACGGCGTCCAGGTCGCGCAGTCCCGCCAGGTCGTGCGCGGTCTCGAAGAGCGCGGACAGCTCGGCCTCGCGGCGGCGCCGGCCCTCCAACTCGGAGCGCACGCGCAGCGCGATCAGCTTGGCCTCCTCCAGCGCGGCGACGCGCTCGGCGGGCCGTCCCTCGGCGCGGGCGAGCAGCACCGGCTGCTCGTAGGCGTCGGCGGACGCGCCCCGGGCCAGCAGTTCGAGGAACGGGGCCTCGGTGCTGCCGGTGGGGCGTTCGGCGGACTGCACGTGATCGCGGGACATGTTCACAGGATTCCTCATCACGCACTCACCTCGTCAGCCCTGTGGAAAACCCCGGCGGGCGCCACCGGTCAGTGCGCCGTCCAGCCGCCGTCGAGCACCAGGGACGTGCCGGTCACGAAGGAGGCCTGCGGGCTGCACAGATAGGCGACGGCCTCGGCGACCTCCTCCGGTTCGATGAGCCGCTTGACCGCGCTGTCCTGGAGGAGCACCTCGCTCAGGACGCGCTCCTCGGGGATGCCGTGCGCCCGCGCCTGGTCGACGAGCTGCTTCTCGACGAGGGGGGTGCGGACATAGGCGGGGTTCACGCAGTTCGAGGTGACGCCGTGCGGGGCGCCCTCCAGGGCGGCCGTCTTGGACAGGCCCTCCAGGCCGTGCTTGGCGGCCACGTACGCCGACTTGAAGGCGGAGGCGCGCAGCCCGTGCACCGAGGAGACGTTGACGATACGGCCCCACCCCTGCCCGTACATGTGGGGCAGGGCGCCCCGCACGAGGCGGAACGGGGCCTCCAGCATGACGGTGAGGACCGTGTGGAAGACGTCGGGCGGGAACTCCTCGATGGGGCGCACCAGTTGCAGCCCGGCGTTGTTGACCAGGATGTCGGTCCCGGCGGCGGTGAGCTCGGCGGCGTCCAGGTCGGTGAGGTCGAGGACGTGTGGCTCGACGGCGCCCGCGAGGTCCCGGGCCGCGTCCACGAGCTCCTCCAGCCCGGCGGCGTCCCGGTCCACGGCTCTGACCTTGGCCCCGGCCGCGGCGAACCGCAGCACACAGGCGCGCCCGATGCCGCCGGCGGCGCCGGTGACGAGGGCGGTACGGCCGCCGAGGTCGAGCGTGGGGGCGTGGGGGGCCGGGAGGGCGCGAGCAGCTGTCATGAAACGACCCTAGGCAGCCGTCGCACCTCACCCCATGTGGCCGTAACCCATACTTCAGCTGGATCCAGTGGGGTCGAACCATGTGGGTGCGTCCGCCAGGGCCTGCTTGATCCGGAACTTCCCGAACTCGTTCAGGTCCGGCAGGGAGTCCACGGCGAACCAGCCCACCTCCAGCGACTCGTCGTCGTTGACCTTGGCCTCGCCGTCGACGGCCCGGCAGCGCACCGTGATGTCCATGTACTGGCAGACGTCACCGTTGGGGTAGGTGATCGGCTCCAGGGCCTGGACGAGAACGACACGCTCGGCGACACAGCGCACCGCCGTCTCCTCGAACACCTCGCGCACCGCGCAGGCGGCGGGCTGCTCTCCCGGCTCCGGGATACCGCCGATCAGCGACCACCGACGGGTGTCGGAGCGCCGGTTCAGCAGCACCCTGCCCTCGTCGTCGAAGACGACGGCGGCGACTCCGGGGAGCCACAGCAGCTGATGACCGACGGAGGCACGGAGATCACGGATGAAGTCGGGAGTAGCCATGCCCCGACCCTAGGGCCTGGCGGCGGATCATGCCGCAGACGACCTAACCGGCCGCTCCGGCCCGCCTGTTGCGCACGCGCGTGGAGATCGCCCAGCCCAGTCCGCCCGCGGCGACCAGGACCAGCAGCATTTCGGGCAGGATGCCGAGCTTCGTGGCCGGCGTCTCGGAGGACCGCAGCGGCACCTTCTGGACGAGGGAGTCGGCGACGAACATGCCGGTCTTCTGGGTGATCCGCCCGTCCGGCATGATGATCGCGCTGACGCCGCTGGTGACCGGGACCGTCACGGTCCGGCTGTGCTCGACGGCGCGGACGCGGGACATGGCGAGCTGCTGGTAGGTCATCTCGCTGCGGTCGAAGGTGGCGTTGTTGCTGGGTACGGAGATCAGCTGGGCGCCGTCGGTGACCTCGGAGCGCACGGCCCAGTCGAAGGCCGCCTCGTAGCAGGTGACCAGGCCGACCTTGGCGCCGGCCATGGTGAACACGCCCGGTTCGGTGCCGCGGCTGAAGTCCTGGCGGACCATCGAGGTCCAGTCGCTGTTGATCGCCCCGATGAGCGAGCGCAGCGGGAGGTACTCGCCGAAGGGCTGGATCTGCCGCTTGTCGTAGGTGTCGGTCGGGCCCTTCACCGGGTCCCACAGGATCTGCTCGTTGTAGAGCTTGCCGTCCCGCTCGACGACGCCGCCGACCGAGATCGGCACGCCGATCGCCTTGGCGGCGCCGTCGATGACGGCGCGCGCGTCGGAGTTGGCGAACGGGTCGACGTCCGAGGAGTTCTCGGGCCACAGCACGAAGTCGGGCTTGGCGACCTTGCCGGCCCTGACCTTCTCGGCAAGGCGCTCGGTCTCGCGCGCGTGGTAGTCGAGGACGGCACGCCGCTGGGCGTTGAAGTCGAGGCCCGCGCGCGGCACGTTGCCCTGGATGACGGCGACGGTCACCGTGCCGTTCTCGGCCTTGTCGCTGACCAGCGGGCGGGCGGCCAGCGCCCCGACGACCGGGACGACGAGGCTCAGCAGGGCGACCGCGGCGGCCGACCGGCGAACATCCTGCCCGCGGCGCTGGGCGAGGAGGACGCGGACGACGTCGTACAGCCCGAAACCGCACAGGACGACCGCGAAGCCGAGCACCGGTGTGCCGCCCACGGCGGCCAGCGGCAGGAAGACGCCGTCAGCCTGGCCGAAGGCGATCTTGCCCCAGGGGAAGCCGTTGAAGGGCGCACGCGCACGTGCCGCCTCGCCGGCGATCCACAGGGCGGCCGACCACAGGGGCGCGCCGGGCAGCTTCGACACCGTGGCGATGCCCGCGCCGACCAGCGCGACGAAGATCGCCTCGATCGCCACCAGCGCGATCCACGGCCCGGGGCCGACCTCCACGCCGGTCCACACCAGAAGCGGCAGCAGGAAGCCGAGGCCGAAGAGGTAGCCGAGGCCCAGGCCCGCCTTCCAACTGCGGCCGCGCAGCACCCAGCCGAACACGGCGAAGGCCGGCAGCGCGAGCCACCACAGGGTGCGGGGCGGGAAGCTGACGTAGAGCAGTACTCCGGAGAGCGCGGCGGCGAGGGCCGGGACGAAGCGCACGAGGCGGGCCCCGCGCGAGGCGGCGGCGGGCGGCTGGGCCCGGTCCGACTCGTCCACGGATGTTGCGGTGACGGTCACTCCGGGAGTGTACGGCGGGTGACCTGGGCACCGACAGCGCGGTCCGGACGGCAGCGCTCGCGCACGAAAGCCGTACCGACCGCCCAGGACCCCCCGTACCACATCCGTCCTGCGCAACTCGTCCACAAACCGTCCATCAGCCGTTACGGTGTGCCGGAGCCTTTGTCGTGCGGCCGGTCAGGCGGCCGTGCGAGCGGGCCCGGCACAGGTCGGGGGGAGACCGGTTCGGGGGGTCGGTGGGATCCACGGGGATGACGTCTGCGTCCGGTCCTGGGGAGGACAGCGACAGACGAAACGTTTCTGACGCGGCGGGTGTCGTGGTGCTCGGGGCCTGTGCGGTCTGGGCGCTGATCACGGCGGCCGTGCGCGCGGGCCGCCCCGAGGGCGTGCTGCTGGCGGTCCTCGCGGTGGCCGCCGGCTACGCGGCGGGGCGGATCTGCGGAGCGCTGCTGCCGGTCGCGCCCCTGTGCGCGGCGGCGCTGACCGGGGTCGGTCTGGTGGCGGCGGCCCCACGTCTCTCCCCCGGGCCGGAGATCGTCGCGCCGCTCGGACACGCGGGCGGCGCCGCGGCGGTGCTGACGCTGTCCACGGGCGCCGCGTGCTGTGCCGCCTGGGCCGCACGCGCCCCGGTACCGCGGCTCGTGCTCCGGACCCTGGCCGCCGGCATCGTGGTGACGGCCGCAGTCCTCGGTTCGATCGGCGGCTGTGTCGCGAGCGGCGCGGTGCTGCTGGCCTCGCTCGCCGCCGGCCGGATGCGCGGCCACCGCGGTGCGGGCTTCGCGGGGCTGGCCCTCGCCGCGGCCCTGACCACCGCACTGCCCTGGGCGGTCGCCGGCCGGGCGCTGCCGGAGGGACTCACGGCGTCACTGGAGGGGCAGCTGACCCGGCACCGGGTCGACCTGTGGCACGACGCGCTCCACATGGCGCACCGGGACGCGGGCCTTGGCGTGGGCCCCGGGCGGTTCGGCGAGCTCAGCACGACGGCGGCCCAGAGCCTGCTGTCCGACGGCAAGCCGCACTCGGCACCGTTGCAGCAGGCCGCCGAACAGGGAGTCGTCGGCGTGCTGCTGCTCGGCGCGGTCTTCTGCTGGATGCTCTCCACCCTGTGGCGCTCCCCGCGCCCCACGCCGGTGGCCCTCACCGCGGGAGCGGCGCTGACGGCACTGGCGGCGATCGTCTCGGTGGGCAACGCCCTCAGCTTCACGACGGTGTCGGTGGGTGCCGGACTGCTCGCGGGGCTGGCCGCGGCCCGCCCCCTGGCGGACGAGTCGGCACGCCCTCAGACGGAGGTACGCCCCGCGCGCGACCGGCTGGCTCCGTGAGACGCGCTCAGTGCGCCGCACCGGGCGTACGCGGGCGCAGCCGGTCCCGGATGATCTGTACGGCGGCCTCGGCGTCGTCCACGGTGATCGTGAACGTGTGCCCGTCCCACAGGCTCAGCCGTACGCCCTCACCACGGCGTACGACGACGGCGGTGCCCTTCTCGGGCCGCCAGCGGTAACCCCAGCCGCCCCAGTGCCGCGGCGTCACGTGCGCGACCTCGGCGCCGGCCACCAGGGAGAGGGGGATGCGGCGGCGGGGCAGGCCCATGTGGCCGCAGCGCACCTCCAGGTGCTCCTCGTCGACCCTCAGCGCGACGTGCACGAACGCCAGCGTGCCGAACAGGACCAGCAGCCCGGCCGCGATACAGCCGACGACGGCCATGGCGAGCGGGGCGATGCCGGAGGTCCATGCCGAGTCGACGGCGAGCTCGATACCGAGCGCCAGGCACGCGGCGCCCACGAGCGCCAGCAGCCACTGGTACCGGTTGGTGGCCCGTCCGGTCCAGACGTCGGAATGCGGCGTGCTCTCGCCCTGGGGGTGGTCCCTCATGCCTACGAGATTACTCAGGTTTCGCCGTGCGGGTAGCGCGTGGCGGAGAGTGACCGGGCCGGGCGCGGATGCGGGAACAGCGAGCGCGCCGTCCGTGAACTTCGCTCAGCGGGCGTGGGTGACCGACTGGAGGAACCTTCCTTCCTCGTACGTCAGGGCGGTCTCCGGCAGCGCTTCCCGCCGTCCGCTGAGCAGCACCGTGAGCGTGCCGTCCGCGGCGGCGTCCGGTGCGGGGGCCGCGCCGATGCGGCGCAGGGCCTGGGCCGCCACGGCTCCGGCCGTGCCGTGCAGGATGAGCGGCGGCCGGCCGGGCCGCTGGACGGCCGACCGGATGGGCTCGGCGACCAGTTCGTAGTTGGTGCAGCCCAGGACCACCGTGGTCACGTCCTCGGGCGTGAGCGCGGCGGCCGCGGCGACGGCGACCGCTACGGCCGCCTCGTCCGCGTGGTGCACGGCGTCGGCCAGCCCCGGGCAGGGCACTTCGGTGACGTCCACGCCGACGGCGAACTGCTCGATGAGACCGCGCTGGTAGGCGCTGCCGGTCGTGGCGGGGGTGGCCCAGATGGCGACGGGTCCGCCGCCGGCCGCGGCCGGCTTGATCGCCGGGACGGTGCCGATGATCGGCAGACCCGGTTCGAAGCGGGCACGCAGCGCGGGCAGGGAGTGCACGGACGCGGTGTTGCAGGCGACGATCAGGACGTCGGGGTCGTGCTCGGCGGCGGCGCCGGCGACGGCCAGGGCCCGCTCGGTGATGTCCTCGGGGGTGCGCGGTCCCCACGGCATGCCGTCGGGGTCCCAGGACAGGACGAGATCCGCGTCGGGCCGCAACCGGCGTACCGCGGCGGCGGCGGGGAGGAGGCCGAGTCCGGAGTCCATGAGCGCGATCTTCACCCGGCCACGATAGACGATGAGCCCTTTCCGGCCGGTCCCGTGGGGCAGACTGCGCCCGTGAGCGCCATCGCGTGGACCGCCGCCGTATCCCTCACCGCCTGGCTGTGGCTGTTGCTGTGCCAGGGCTTCTTCTGGCGTACGGACGTCGGACTCCCCGAGAGGCGCGAGCCGGAGGACTGGCCGTCGGTCGGTGTCGTCGTCCCCGCGCGCGACGAGGCCGAGGTGCTGCCCGCGAGCCTGCCCTCGCTGCTCGCCCAGGACTATCCGGGACGGGCCGAGGTCTTCCTCGTCGACGACGGCAGCACGGACGGCACGGGAGAGCTGGCCCGGGAACTGGCACGGCTGCACGGCGGACTGCCCCTCACCGTCGGCTCGCCGGGTGAGCCGCCCGCGGGCTGGACCGGCAAGCTCTGGGCGGTGCGCCACGGCATCGGCCTGGCACGCGCGCGTGACCCCGAGTACCTGCTCCTGACGGACGCCGACATCGCCCACGCCCCCGACAGTCTGCGCGAGCTGGTCGCGGCGGCGCGCACCGGAGGCTTCGACGTCGTCTCCCAGATGGCCCGGCTGCGCGTGGAGAGCCGGTGGGAGCGCCTGGTGGTACCGGCCTTCGTCTACTTCTTCGCGCAGTTGTATCCGTTCCGCCGAATCGGGAAAAAGGGGTCGCGTACGGCGGCCGCGGCGGGCGGCTGTGTGCTGCTGCGCACCGATGCCGCCGCGCGGGCGCGGATCCCGGACGCGATCCGGCACGCCGTCATCGACGACGTGGCACTCGCGCGGGCCGTCAAGGACGGCGGCGGGCACATCTGGCTGGGGCTGGCGGACGGGGTGGACAGCGTGCGTCCCTATCCGCGGCTGCACGACCTGTGGCGCATGGTCTCGCGCAGCGCGTACGCGCAGCTGCGGCACAGTCTCCTGCTGCTGACCGGCACGGTGGCGGGGCTCGCGCTGGTCTATCTGGTGCCGCCGGTGGCGCTGTTCGCGGGGCTCGTGGCGGGGGACGCCACGGCCGCCGTCCTCGGTGGCGCCGCGTGGCTGGTGATGACGGGGACGTACGTGCCGATGCTGCGCTACTACCGGCAGCCGCTGTGGCTCGCTCCGCTGCTGCCGGTCACGGCGTTCCTCTATCTACTGATGACGGTCGACTCCGCGGTGCAGCACTACCGGGGGCGCGGTGCGGCCTGGAAGGGCCGCACCTACGCACGTCCGGGCACGGTGTCCGAGGAGGGGTGAGCGAGTGGCTCCCTACTTGCGGCCGGGGGTCCAGTTCATGCCCCAGCCGTAGGCGTAGTCGACGGTCCGCTGCGGGCTCACGCCGCGCTCGGGCACCAGGTAGCGGGCCTCGCGTTGGACGACGAGGTCGGAGCCGGTGTTGGTGATGAGGGCGAGCGCGCACACCGTCGAGGGGACATTGCACTCGTCGAGGGAGAAGTCGATCGGGGCGCCGAACTGCGGCTGGAGCGTCACGGTGGCGTGCAGGTCGGCGAAGGAGCGCGCGCCCTCGTAGATCGTCACGAAGATCAGGACGCGACGGAAGAGCTGCTTGTGGTCGAGGTTGATCGTGAGGTTCTCGCCGCTCGCGACGGCGCCGGTGCGGTCGTCGCCGTCGAGGTGGATGAACGGCGGCTGGTGCAGGGAGCCGAAGGCGTTGCCGAGGGCCTGGACGACGCCCTTGCTGCCGTCGGTGAGTTCGTACAGGGCGCACAGGTCGAGGTCGAGGTCGTTGTGCATGGCGACCGGGCGGCCCAGCTTGCTCGCCCACCCCGAGAACTGCTTGCGCACCTCCCAGTTGAGGTTGACCCGCATCGCGCCGGAGGTGCCGCCCTGCTTGGTCAGCGACACCGAGGGCGAGGCCTTGGTGAGCGTGACCTTGGTGAGGCGGACCGGCTGGGCGGGTGTGGGAGGTGCCGTCGGCGGTGCGGCGGGCGGCGGCGGCATGGTCACCGGGGGCATGGGCGCGGGTGCGGTCACGGGGGGCGCCACGGGAGCGCGCGGCGCGGTCGGCGCCGGGGCGGCGGCCTGCTGGGGTTCGTCGACCGTGATGCCGAAGTCGGTGGCCAGGCCTTCGAGTCCGCTGCTGTAGCCCTGGCCGACGGCACGGAACTTCCAGGAACCCTGGCGGCGGTAGAACTCACCGAGCACGAAAGCGGTTTCGACGGTGGCGCCGGTGCTGTCGAAACGGGCGACGGAGGTCCCCTGGGTGGCGTCCTTGACCTCGATGTGGAGGCCCGGCACCTGTCCGAACGCGCCGCCGTCGGAGGAGGCGGCCAGGACGATCGTCTCGATCGCGGGCTCCACGCGCGCGAGGTCGACGAGCAGACTGTCGACCACCTGACCACCGAGATTGCGCTTGCCCTCGTGCCGGACCGCGCCGGAGGAGTGCGCCGGCTGGTTGTAGAAGACGAAGTCGGCGTCGGAACGGACCTTCCCGCCGACTAGGAGCAGCGCCGACGCGTCGGCGTCGGGCACCCCCGGTCCGGTGTTCCAGCCCAATTCGACCCTCAGCGCCGTGGTCGGCACCGGAGTATTGGATCCTTTCGACATTGACATGTCCGCCCCCATCACGTGGCACCGCGCCAGGCATGTCCCGGCAGCCCATTGGTTCTCTACAGGGTCAACCTATTCCCCGCGACCGCGAACTCCCACGGGGTGCGCGGGAAGATCACTGTCCAACCCCCGGTAACCCGCTCGGAACTCGGGCTTTACAGGATCCGAACGCAGGTCGAGGTCCCTTTTTGCCGAGTTCGCTCGCATTGGGGATCCCAGGTCACTGCCGACACGGAAAACAACCCTCTTATCGGTCTCCCCAACCAGCACATCGTGGGCTTAACTTATGTGCCATGACCTCCCCCCGCTCCACTTATGGCGGCGGCTACTACTCCGCCTCTTTCCCGGACACTCCGATCTACGACTCGCTCGTGGCCGAGCGGGGCACCCCGCAGATCGCCCCGATCCGGGTCCCGGCGGAGTACGCCATGCCGAGCAGCAGCAACCTGCCCGCGCTGCCGTCCGCGCTGCCCGCCCTCCCGGCGGGACCGTCCCAGCCCTCCTACGGCTACCCGCAGGCGCAGCAGCCCTCGCCGCTGCAGCAGGCGCCCGCCGCGTACATCCCGCAGCAGGCCTCCGCGCCGCGCGGTTATCCCGGGCCGCAGCAGCAGCCCCGTCCGATGAACCAGGGCATGGGCTACGAGGCGATGCGCCCCGCGGCTCCCCGGCCCGCTCCGGCGCCGTATCAGGACCCGTACAACAACCAGCAGTACCGCGGCTACTGAGCCGACCCGCGGACTGTCCGTGCCTGCTGGCACGATGGATCCATGGGCAACGCGCAGCTGCAGTCGATTCACGTACATCCGGTCAAGGCGTTCCGGGGCCAGGCGCCCCGGGAGGCCGTCGTGGAGCCCTGGGGGCTGGCCGGAGACCGGCGCTGGGCGCTGATCGACGACGGGGGAAAGGTCGTCACGCAACGGCAGCAACCGCGCATCGCGCTCGCCGCCGCCGAGCTCCTGCCCGGCGGCGGCGTTCGCCTGTCCGCGCCCGGTGCGCAGCCGCTGACGGTGCCCGTGCCGCGGCCGGTCGGGACCGTGCCGATGCAGATCTTCCGCGACAAGGTGGAGGCGGTCCCCGCGGAGGACCCGGCCGTGCACGCCTGGTGCAGCGCCTATCTGGGCGCCGACGTCCGACTCGTGCACATGGACGACCCCGCCACGCGCCGGCCCGTGGACCCCGAGTACGCGCGCGAGGGCGAGACGGTCTCCTTCGCCGACGGCTATCCCCTGCTGGTCACCACGACCGCCTCGCTCGACGCCCTCAACTCCCTCGTCTCACAGGGTGATCACCCGGCGGAGGGCCCGCTGCCCATGAACCGGTTCCGGCCCAACGTGGTCGTGTCCGGGACCGGCCCGTGGGCCGAGGACGACTGGTCGAGGATCACGATCGGCGAGGTCGGGTTCCGCGTCGCCAAGAGCTGCGGCCGGTGCGTGGTGACCACCACGGACCAGGACAGTGCCGTGCGCGGCCGCGAGCCCCTGCACACGTTGGGGCGCCACCGCAGACTGGAGGGCAAGCTGGTCTTCGGCCAGAACCTCGTCCCCCTCTCCCCCGGTGTGATCCGGGTCGGCGATCCGGTCACGGTCCTGGGCTAGCCGAGATCCGTTCGAGGACGGCTCGCGGGAACTCGCTCCCAGGGGCCTGGCGTTGGCATGTTGGAGACGTTCGTGGGACGACCCGGCGCAGGTGATTTCGCTCTCTCTTTGACCGGTCCCGCGGGTGAAACGCCGTAGCGAGGGTTATCACGGAGCGGGAAGGGGGTGCGGACGGTGCGAGCGATCAGCGGACTCTGGCGCTGGCGGCACAACCCGCTGCGCCGTGCGACCGACCTCGCCGAGGCCTGGGTCGCCCTCGCGGCCCTGCTGCTCATCCTGGTCGTCACACCCCTGGCCGGCGCGGTCGTCGGCGGTGTCGCCCAGGACGCGCTCCAGGAGTCCGTGCGACAGCAGCAGAAGTCCCGCCACCTGGTCACCGCCACCGTGGCCCGCGCCCTGGACCGCTCGCCACTGGACGCCGATCCCGAGACGACCACCGGCCGGGACCTGCGCACCCGCGTCGTCGCCGACTGGACCGCACCGGACGGCACCACGCAGCACGGCCCGGCCATGGCAAGCCTCAAACACCCGCACAGCGGCGACCACTTCACGCTGTGGACGGACGCCCACGGCCGCATAGTGGCCCGCCCACTGGACTCCGCGACCGCGACCACCCACGCCGTCCTCGCCGGAGTCGGCGCGGCCCTGCTCGGCATCGGTCTCGTCGAGGGCAGCCGAAGACTGATCGTCTGGCGCATGGTCCGCCGCCGGTACGCCCGTTGGGACCAGGCCTGGGACAAGGCGGGCCCGGACTGGGGCAGGACCGGGACCGGCAGCTGACGGCCTTCCCACTCTGGTCAACCCACCGCGTGCGCGCACGCTACGGTGGACCGGCCGAGGCATTCGGCATCCAACCCGCGTACCACGAGGTGGGGGCACAGCAGCGCCATGGCACAGGGCACGGTCCAGGTGACGCACACCGGCACTTCGAGGTGGCGGCGCCGCACAGGTGAGTACGCGTCGCTCGCCGCCGCCCTGGAGGCCGCGGCCGACGGCGACGTCCTCACCGTCGCCCCCGGCACCTACCGCGAGAACCTCGTCGTCCAGCGGGCGGTGACCCTGCGCGGCCCCGAGGGCTCGCCCGGTTCGGTGCGCATCGCGCCCGTGGACGGGGTGCCGCTCACGGTGCGGGCCTCGGCGGTGGTGCAGGACCTGCATGTGGAGGGCCAGGACGCGGCGGCCCCGGCGCTGCTGGTCGAGGAGGGCACCCCGGAGCTGTCGGACATCCGGATCGTCACCCGGTCCGCGGCCGGCATCGAGGTGCGCGGCGGCGCCCGCCCGACCGTGCGGCGGTGCACGGTCGACAATCCGGCCGGCATCGGCATCGCCGTGGTCGACGGCGGGGGCGGTGTGTTCGAGGAGTGCGAGGTCGTGGCGGCCGGGCAGGCCGGTGTCGCGGTCCGCGGCGGCGCCCACCCCCGCCTGGAGCGCTGCCGGGTGCACCACACCTCGGGCACGGGCCTGACGGCGACCGGGGAGAACTCCGCGCTGGAAGCGGTCGGTTGCGAGATCTACGAGGTCCGCGGCAGCGGCGTCCAGATCACCGGCCGGGCCAGCGCGCACCTCACCGACTGCGATGTGCACCGCACCACCGCCGACGGGGTCACGCTCGACACGGACGCCGTGCTGACGCTGGCCGACTGCCGGATCCACGACATCCCGGAGAACGCGGTGGACCTGCGTTCCCGCTCCGTCCTGACGCTGACCCGCACGACGGTGCGTCAGTTCGGGCGCAACGGCCTGTCGGTGTGGGACCCGGGCACGCGCGTGGACGCCAACCAGTGCGAGATCTTCGACAGCACCGGCGACTATCCCGCGGTGTGGGTCAGCGACGGCGCGACCGCGGTGCTGGACTCCTGCCGGGTGCACGACGTGCCGGACGCGCTGTTCGTCCTCGACCGCGGCTCCCGCGCGGACGTCGTCGACAGCGATCTCTCCCAGGTGCGCAACACGGCCGTGTCGGTGAGCGACGGCGCCACCGCCCAGCTCGACGACTGCCGCATCCGCGACGCCGCGACCGGCGCCTGGTTCCGCGACCACGGCAGCGGGGGCACGCTCAACAACTGCACCGTGGACGGCACCCAGACCGGGGTGATCGTCACCAAGGGCGCCGATCCCACCATCGAGCGCTGCACGGTCGACTCCCCCGCCGAGGCCGGTTTCTACGTCTCCGCCGGCGGCCGGGGCAGCTTCCTCAACTGCCGGGTCACCGGCAGTTCGGGGTACGGCTTCCATGTCATAGACGGCTGCCGTACGACGCTGCGCAAGTGCCGCACGGAGCGGTGTGCGCGCGGCGGGTACGAGTTCGCCGACGCGGGCCCCGACGGCGGCTCCGGCACCGGCCCGGTCGTGGAGGACTGCACGAGCGACGAGAGCGCGGGCCTGACCCCGCCCCCCTCGCCGGCGACCGCCGTGCAGACGGCGAGCCAGTCCCCCGGGCTGCTCGGCGCCATCCCCGGGCAACGCACCACCGAACAGGAACCGCTGGTCACCCCCGCCGAGCCGGAGCAGCCCTCGCGCAGCTCGAAGGCCGTGCTCGGTGAACTCGACGCCCTGGTGGGCCTCGACAGCGTCAAGCGCGAAGTACGCGCCCTCACCGACATGATCGAGGTCGGCCGCCGCCGCCGGGAGGCCGGCCTCAAGGCGGCGTCCGTCAAGCGTCATCTGGTCTTCACCGGTTCCCCGGGCACCGGCAAGACGACGGTGGCCCGCCTCTACGGCGAGATCCTCGCCTCCCTCGGTGTGCTGGAGAAGGGCCATCTCGTCGAGGTGTCCCGCGTCGACCTGGTCGGCGAGCACATCGGTTCGACGGCCATCCGCACCCAGGAGGCCTTCGACCGGGCGCGGGGCGGGGTGCTGTTCATCGACGAGGCGTACGCGCTGTCGCCGGAGGACTCGGGCCGTGACTTCGGCAAGGAGGCCATCGACACGCTGGTGAAGCTGATGGAGGACCACCGGGACGCGGTCGTGGTGATCGTCGCGGGCTACACGGCCGAGATGGAGCGCTTCCTGTCGGTCAACCCCGGTGTGGCGTCCCGCTTCTCACGGACCATCACCTTCGGCGACTACGCGCCCGACGAACTGCTGAGGATCGTCGAGCAGCAGGCCGACGAGCACGAGTACCGGCTGGCGAAGGGCGCGCCGGAGGCCCTGCTCACGTACTTCACGGCGATCCCCAAGGGCCCCGCCTTCGGCAACGGCCGCACCGCCCGCCAGACCTTCGAGGCGATGGTGGAGCGGCACGCCAGCCGGGTCGCCCAGGTCGAGGACCCGAGCACGGACGACCTGACCCTGCTGTTCCCGGAGGACCTGCCGGAGCTCCCCTGACCTGGTGCTACCGCTGCGCCGGTACGTCCGGTCGCAGCCTCGCCAGGAGCTTCGCCCGTTCCTCGGCGAACGCCGGGTCCGCCTGGTAGTCGGAGTGGCCCAGGATCGGTGCGGGCAGCGGATGCCGGTCGGTGCGGCCATAGGCCAGCGGGTCCCGGAGGGGTTCGTGGTCGACCTCGGGGCCGCACGCGCCGGACAGGCGCATGGGGCCGCCGATCGGGTCGGTGGGCCGGTACAGATTGCGCCAGCAGGCGACGTCGTGGTGCAGGGCGCTCAGGGCCGCCGGTCCGAAGTGGGCCGGGAACCAGCGGCCGTAAAGGCGCTCCAGCGGTGAGCCGTAGGTGAGCAGGGCGACCCGTCTGCGGTCGGCGGGGGTCAGCTGCCAGGCCGCGGCGGCGGCGAGGACACTGCCCTGGGAGTGCCCGGAGATCACCAGGCGGCCGCCGGTGGCCCGCGTCCAGGTGGCCATCCGCCAGGTGAGGTCGGGCACCGCGCGCTCGGCGTAGCAGGGCGGCGCGAAGGGGTGGGCGGCGCGCGGCCAGAAGGTGCCGACGTCCCAGAGGATGCCGATGGTGCGGCGCGCGGAGGGGTCCTTGTAGGCGCGTCTGCCCCAGGTGACGAAGAGTATGAAGCCGAACCCGATCAGCCAGGAACCGAGTGCCTGCGCGGTGTCGGCGGCGCCCTGGAGGAAGGCGTACGAGCCTCCCGCCGCCTCGGCCGGTACCTGCTCCGTCGTCATGGCGCCGACCAGGGCGCCCGCGCCCAGCAGCAGGGTGGTGGCGGAGGTGACGGCGAGGATGCGCGGGGCCCGGTCGGTGAGCGTGGCCAGGGCACGGGCGGTGGCGATGCTCCGGGTGCGGGCCCGGTCCTTGGGTTCGTCCGGGTAGTCGGTGTCGATGGCGGTCAGCTCGGCCCGGCGCAGCAGCCAGGCGCGCCGGCCCAGCCAGCCGCCCAGCACCAGCAGCACGACGAGCAGCGGCGGGATCACGGACGCCTGCCAGGTCAGCAGGACCGGCGGGCCCGGGATCGAGGCGCCGGTGCCGTCCAGCCAGTCGGCGACCCGCTGGGAGACGCCGCCGGACATCACCCCGCCGAGCGCGCAGGCCAGCATGGCGACCGCGGGACCGCCGAGGCCGCGCATCGCGGCGCGCGGATCGGGATGCGTGCGGTGCAGGACCTGGGCGACGACAGCCATCACGATCACGATCAGGCCCTGGGCGAGGGCGATGCCGCCGAAGGTCGTGTCCCCCGGCAGCCGCCCCCGCGACTCCCATCCCGGCCGGTCCCAGCCGGCGTACACCAGGCTGAGCAGGAGCAGCACGAGCGCGGCGAGCGGCAGACGTCGTACGAGACGTTCGTCGAGTTCGCGGTCGAGACGGTTCTCACTGCGGCCCCGGCGGCAGACCACCCCCACCACGACGGCCGCGCCGGCGGCGATCGCCGCGAGCAGGAGCAGGCCGAGGGTGTCGAGCGGGGCGGGTCCGCCCGCGCGCCGGTCGAAGCGGGCCGCCGCGGAGGCGACGGCCGCGGCGATCGTGAGCAGGGCCGCGGCGGTGTGGGCGGCGCGCAGCCGGGCGACCAGCCGACGGCCGTACCAGAAGCCGGGGCGGCCGAGCGCGGTACGGGCGGTGTCCTCGTCGTGCTCGGCCGGACGGGTCAGGGGCTGCTGGGACTCGTACGCGTTCCAGGTGCGGTGGGACAGGTACCAGAGCAGGCAGGTCAGCGCGGCGGGCAGCAGGGCGGCGAGTGCGAGGCGGCGGCCGGGCCCGCTCCACCAGCCGCCGTCGGAGACCGTCGGCGACAGGAAGCCGAGCCAGGAGTGCCGGTCGGCGCACGCGCGCGTGCCCGCGCACTGCCAGGCGGTGAGGTCGAGCGCGACCTCGCAGACGGCCGCGACCAGCAGCACGGTCAGGGTGAGGGCGGCGAGCCGTACCAGCAGCCCGTACAGGCGGACCGTGCGGGTACGGCCGCGGGCGGCGGGGCGCATCCAGTGGGCGAGGTTGACGACCATGAAGGGCAGCAGCAACAGCCACAGCGCGCGGGAGGAGTTGCCGGAGGTCAGATTGCACCAGACGTAGGCCTCGGGCACCGGCTCCTGGCGTGGGTCCTTCGGTCGTCCGGTCTCGGCGTCGACGTCCTCGGCGCGCCGGAACACGGCCGCCGTGTCGTCGCCGGTGATCCGCACGGTCCGCGGATCGTCGAGCATCTTCTCGGGCGTCGTACCGCCCACCCCGTGGACCAGCAGCTCCAGGGCGGAGCCGGTCGTCGAGGCACGTTCCTGCGCACGTTCCACTGTTCGCACTTCCCCCGTGACGCGCCGTCGGCATGTGTCGTGCGGGCTCAAGGATCTCCGCTGGGGCGGCCTCGTACACCCCTCGTCACGGAATCTCCCCGATCCGTGTGACAGGCGGGAGAACGATGGGGTGAAGGTGACATGCGCGCGTCGTGACAGTCGGTGCCGCGACCCGTACCGTGACGTGCGAGGATGGGACGTCCGCGGGCTGGTGGGAGCAGGTCGCCGGGCGGGTCGAACGGATTGCGGCGAAAGGACCGGAGCGTACGTGAGTGAGAATCAGAACCTCCTCGCGGAGCAGCGGCGCGCCCTCATCCTGGACGAGGTGCGGCGGCGCGGCGGCGTCCGGGTCAACGAGCTGACGCGCAAGCTCGGCGTGTCGGACATGACGGTGCGCCGCGACCTCGACGCGCTGGCCCGCCAGGGTGTCCTGGAGAAGGTGCACGGCGGCGCGGTGCCGGTGGTCGAGGCGAGCACGCACGAGCCGGGTTTCGAGGCCAAGTCGGGCCTGGAGCTGACGGCCAAGGAGGACATCGCGCGCGCGGCGGCCGAACTGGTCGCGCCGGGCAGCGCGATCGCCCTGTCGGGCGGTACGACGACGTACGCGCTGGCCCATCATCTGCTGGACGTCGCGGATCTCACGGTCGTCACCAACTCGGTGCGGGTGGCCGACGTGTTCCACGCGGCGCAGCGCACCTCGGGTCCGCGCCAGGGGGCGGCGACGGTCGTGCTGACCGGCGGTGTGCGCACCCCGTCCGACTCGCTGGTGGGCCCGGTCGCCGACCAGGCCATCGCGGCGCTCCACTTCGACGTGCTCTTCCTCGGTGTCCACGGCATATCGGTCGAGGCCGGCCTGTCCACGCCGAACCTCGCGGAGGCCGAGACCAATCGCCGGTTGGTGCAGTCGGCGCGCCGGGTCGTGGTGGTCGCCGACCACACCAAGTGGGGCACGGTGGGCCTGAGTTCGTTCGCGGCGCTGGATCAGGTCGACACGCTGGTGACGGACGCGGGGCTGCCGGCCGCGGCGCGCGAGGAGGTCGCCGAGCAGCTGCGGCGGCTGGTGGTCGCGGGCGAGGACTGAGGCCCTACAGACAGTTGATGGTGCGTCAGCTACCGTGACACTCCCCGTCCGTCACGAGGAGGTTGTGCGTCATGGCGCACCAACTGCGCGAGGTGGGGCTCGACTTCGTCGAGTCGGCACCCGTACGGCTGGTCTTCGCACGGGAGATGTCCGCCTCTCCGGAGCAGGTCTTCCGGGCGCTCGCCGATGATGTGCCGGGGTGGGCCGAGTGGTTCGCCGCGGTGACGCTGGCCCGGCCCACCGGCGACGGCACCACCCGGGAGATACACCTCAAGGGCGGCGGACGTTTCCAGGAGACGATCATCGCGGCCAAGGAGCCGGAGGTGTACGCCTACCGCGTCGACGTCGGCAATGTGCCCGGCGTCCGGGCTCTCGTCGAGGAGTGGCGGCTCGCCCCCTCGGGCACCGGCACCCGTGTGCGCTGGACGTTCGCCACGGACGGCACGGCCGCCTACCGCCTGGCCGCGAAGCTCGCGGCCCCTGGGCTGGGACGCGCGTTCCGGGAGGCGGCCACCGCTCTGGACCGAAGGTTGACGGGGTAGACCTCAGCAGGGCCAGACGCCCGTCTCCAGCAGTGAGTCGATCGCCGTGCTGTACGGCGTGATGTCCAGGCCCTGTTCGGCCAGCCACGTGTCCGAGTAGTACTTGTCGAGGTAGCGGTCGCCCGGGTCGCACAGCAGGGTCACGACACTCCCCTGCCGTCCTTCGGCCACCATCTCGGCGACGATCTTCAGTGCGCTCCACAGCCCGGTCCCGGTCGAACCGCCCGCCTTGCGGCCGATGGCCCGCTCCAGGGCGCGTACGGCGGCGACGCTGGCCGCGTCCGGGACCTTCATCATCCGGTCGACGGCACCGGGCACGAAGCTCGGTTCCATGCGCGGTCGGCCGATGCCCTCGATGCGCGAGCCGCAGTCACAGGTGACGTCCGGATCGCCGGTGGTCCAGCCCTCGAAGAAACAGGAGTTCTCCGGGTCGGCAACACAGATGCGGGTGTCCCGCTGGGTGTAGTGGACGTAGCGGGCGATGGTCGCCGAGGTGCCGCCGGTGCCGGCCGTGGCGACGATCCACGCGGGCTCCGGGAACCGCTCCAACTCCAGTTGCCGGAAGACGGATTCGGCGATGTTGTTGTTGCCGCGCCAGTCCGTGGCCCGTTCCGCGTAGGTGAACTGGTCCATGTAGTGGCCGCCGGTGTCGACCGCGAGGCGGGCCGACTCCTCGTACATCTTGCGTGGGTCGTCCACGAAGTGGCACTGCCCGCCGTGGAACTCGATCAGTCGGATCTTCTCGGCGCTGGTCGTGCGCGGCATGACGGCGATGAAGGGGACGCCGATCAGCCCGGCGAAGTAGGCCTCGGAGACCGCCGTCGAGCCGCTGGACGCCTCGATCACCGGGCGGCCCGGCCGGATCCAGCCATTGCACAGGCCGTAGAGGAAGAGGGAGCGGGCCAGTCGGTGCTTGAGGCTGCCGGTGGGGTGGGTCGACTCGTCCTTCAGGTACAGGTCGATGCCCCACCGCTCCGGCAGCGGGAAGCGCAGGAGATGCGTGTCGGCCGAGCGGTTGGCGTCGGCCTGGACCTTGCGGACGGCCTCTTTCAGCCAGCCGCGGTACGCGGCGTCGCTGCGGTCGACGTCGAGGGTGTCGAGGGTCTCGCCCGTCCGGGTCTGCTGGGGAGTGCTCACAGCGGGTCTCCTAAGAGGTGGCGCCGACGGCGGGTCGCGCTGCCGACGCATCGATCATATGCACCTTCCGCACGCTTCTCACCTGCATAAACACACCTTTGAGCACCTCAAAGACCCCCCTTGGGGACGTGCTTCGCGGGGGCATGGGGGCGCATTCGGACGAGTGCTCCGGACGTTCGGACCGAGCCCGTCATGCGTACTGGTGCTCGACGCCGGGTGCGGGCAGACTTCACCGGACGGGACGCGGGTCCCGACGGGGGTGCACACTGGATCACACAGGCAGCCGGTTCAGGACCCACGCAGGATCGCGAGCCGGCCCGACGAGGGCGCACTAGGGGGCGGGGAGGCATGGCGGAACCGGAGTTCACGGCCACGGGCGTGCGGATCGGGAAGCGGCTGCGCTCCCTCACCCGGGCCGGTCAGGTGCGGATCAGCGGCGGCAGACTGGAACTGCTCACCAGCTACGGCAGCGAGATCGACAGCGCGCCGGTGCAGGCGGTGCGCGCCTCCAAGCCCTGGTTCGCCGCCGACGACAGGGCCCTCGCGGACCTCAACGGCAAGCGGTACCTGCTGACCCTCGGCGACCACGACCCCGCTCCGGGCGAGCCGGGGCCGCCGGCGGCACGCCGGTTCATCGAGGCGGTACGGAAGGCTGCCGGACGCACGAGGTGAGTCACCGCGAGTTGCGGTACCTCACCCCCTGAGTCACGCTGTTCACACGTCACTCTGGGTTTACCGGCGATAACGCTGCGAACCAGCCCGCCGGGCACGACGGCAGGCGGCCGTTTTCATGCAGGGCCCCTGTTGGATCGATCCGAACTCCGTGTTCTTCCGGACCTCTCAGTCGGGGAGTCGCAGCCGTGATCAGTAACCCAACCAGGCATTGCACGGTAGAGCTTCAGGCCCTGCCGTCGCGGATCGGCCAGGTCCGCAGAATCGTATCGGCGCAGTTGCGCTACTGGCATCTGGACCCGCTCATAGACCGCGCGGCGCTCGGTGTGACCGAGCTTTTGACCAACGTCCACCGCCATGCGCAGCCCGACAAGATGTGCACCGTGGAGATCGAGCTGCTGCTCGACCGGCTCACGGTCTCGGTGCACGACCACGACCCGCGTCTGCCGGCCGTGGACACCATGACGGACGACGACTCGCTCGCCACGTGTGGACGTGGGCTGGCGATGGTGGCCGCCGTCAGCGAGAGTTGGGGGGTGCGGGCCGAGGGGGACGAGGGCAAGGTCGTCTGGTTCGCGCTCTCCGCGCCCGCCGCCGTGGGCGCCGGTACTTCGCAGCCGCTTCGGCGGACCGGTGGGGAGAAGACCGAGCGGGTGTTCGCCGAACTCGAACACTCGGTCGATGGCCGCAGGGCCGCACATGCTCCCGCCCGGTCGGCCGTTGTCGGCTGACCGGGCGGTGACGCCTCTTTTGCGGGCACCTTTCTTGTGGGTGCCTTGCTTGCGGGTTGCCCTTCTTGTGGGTTGCCCTTCTTGTGGGTTGCCCTTCTTGTGGGTTGCCCTTCTTGTGGGTGCCTCTCTCGCGATGCGTGGTGATACGCCGGGGCCGCGCCCTCAGTCGGTGGCGATGGCCCGCAGGACGTTCAGGCGGGCCGCCCGCCTCGCCGGCCGCCGGCCGGCCAGGGCGCCCGCGGCGAGGCCCACCAGGGCGACCACGGCGAGCCGGCCCGGTGGGACGGCGAAGGCGAACGCGCTGTCGCTCGCGCCGTCGGAGGCCTTGACCAGGACCCATCCCAGGAAGGCGCCCAGGGCCAGGCCGCCCACCGTGCCGAAGGCCGCCACCAGGACCGACTCCCAGCGGACCATCGCCCGGAGTTGGGCCCGGGTCTGGCCCACCGCCCTCAGCAGGCCCAGTTCGCGGGTGCGCTCGTGGATCGCGAGGGTGAGGGTGTTGGCGATGCCGAGGAGTGCGATCAGCACCGCCAGGGCCAGCAGGGCGTAGACGAGGGTGAGCATCATGTCGATGCCTCCCGCCGAGGACCGCGCGTACTCGTCACGGGTCTGGACGCTCGGGTCGCCGTACCGGGCGGCCACCTTCGCCACCGCCGCCTTGCCGTCGGAGGTGCTCACGCCCTCCTTGAAGGCGACCGCCACCAGCGTGTCGGTGTCCTGGGTGCGATGCGGTTGCCAGGCGGCGCGGGTGATGACGTAGTCGCCCGCCAGTTCGGACCGGCCGTAGACGGCGCGGACCGTGAAGGTCTTCGACGTGCCGTCCGTGAAGGTGAGACGTGTCGTGTCGCCGGTCGTGAGGCCCTGCTTCTCGGCCTCCCCCGCGGTGACGGCGAGGCCGTCGGTGCCCAGGTCGCTCAGGGTGCCCTTGATGCTGCCCAGGTCGAAGGTGCGTCGCAGGGCGAGGGGGTCGGTGACGGTCAACGCCCGCCCCTTGCCGTCGACCTCGGCGACTCCGCGGCCGAGGCCGACCGCCGTGTCCACCTCGGGCAGCCGGGCCACGGCTCCCGCGAGGCGGGGACTCAGGCCGCTGCCGCCCGCGCCGTAACCGGGGGTGCTGATGGCCACGTCACCGGCGAAGGAACGGGAGACGGTCTGGTCCATCGTCGCCTTGAGGGAGGCCGCGAAGACCGTGAAGAGGGAGACGACGGCCACGCCGATCATCAGCGCGCTCGCCGTGGCCGCCGTGCGCTTGGGGCTGCGCAGGGCGTTGCGGCGCGCCAGGCCGCCCGTGACTCCGCGCAGCCGGTCGAGGGGGCTCCCCAGGACACGGACGGCTGTCGTGGCGGCGGTCGGGCCCAGGACGACGAACGCGGCGAGGGCGAGGACGGCGCCGGTGACCGCGAGCCAGAGCGAGGGGGTGAGCAGGACGCCGCTGATCGTCGTTCCCAGGGCCACGGCGGCCAGGCCCAGGCCGGTGACCGCCCGGGTGCGGGAGGCGCCGGAGGTGTCGACGGCCGTTTCGCGCAGGGCCGCCATCGGGGCGGTGCGGCCCGCCCGTACAGCGGGCATGAGCGCGGAGCCGAGACAGACCACGACACCCACGGCGAGCGGCAGCAGCATCGACAGTCCGCTCACCACCAAGTCGCCCTCGGGGAAGGGGAATCCGATCGCCGGGAACAGGGCCTGAAGGCCCGCGGCGACGCCCACCCCGCCCGCCAGGCCCGCCAGAGACGCGGTGACCGCGACGGCCGAGGCCTCCACCAGGGTCGACGCGGTGAGCTGGCGGCGGGACGCGCCCAGGGCACGCAACAGGGCGTTCTCGCGGGTGCGTTGGGCGACGACGATCGCGAAGGTGTTGTGGATGGAGAACGTGGCGACCAGGAGGGCCACGCCGGAGAAGACGAGCAGGAAGAGGGTGAAGACGGTCAGGAACTGGCTGGAGATCATCTCGGTGTTCTCCTCGGCCGACTCCTGGCCGGTGATGGCCTCGACTCCCTTGGGAAGCACGGAGGTCAGCCGGTCGACGAGCTGCTGCTGACCGACCCCGGGAGCGGCCCGGACCTGGAGGGTCGACGCCTCGCCCGGGCGGGCCGTCAGGTACTTCTCGGCGTCCGCCTGGGTCATGCCGGTGAAGGTCACCTGAGCCATGCCGTCCTCGCCGCCGAAGGTCGCGAGGCCGACGACGGTCACCTTCACGGGGTCGGGCGTGCGCAGGACGGTCGTGTCGCCGATGTGCAGGCCGCCCCGCTTGGCCGTGCCCCGGTCGATGACGACCTCGCCGGACCCGGCCGGGGCACGGCCCTCGGCGAGTCGGTAGGCGTTGAGCTCGGGGTCGGCGATCCAGTTGCCGGCGAGGGTGGGCGGGCCCTTGCCGCCGATGGGGTCGCCGTCGGCGCCGACGAGCTGCCCGGCGCCCTGGATGTTGGGAACCGCCGCGGCCACGCCGGGGACCTTCTCGACGGCGTTCACCAGGTCCACGGGGACCGGCTGCCGGACGCCCTGGCTCTCACCGGGGGTGGTGATGGCGTCGGCGCTGCGGATCACGGCGTCCGTGCCGCTCGCGGCGCGCCCGAACATCGTGTCGAAGCCGGCGCGCAGGGTGTCCCCCATGACGAGGGTTCCCGCCAGGAAGGCGACGCCGAGGAAGACGGCCAGGAAGGTTCCGGCGAAGCGCCGCTTGTGCGCACGCAGGGACGACACGCTCAGGCGTACGGCGGCGTTCATGACGGCACCTCCGAGACCGGCGAGGCGGTCCCCGTGTCGAAGGCCTTCATCCGGTCCAGGACCCGTTCCGCGGTCGGTGCGGTCATCCGGTCCACCAGGCGCCCGTCCGCGAGGAACACGACCTCGTCCGCGTGGGCGGCGGCCACGGGGTCGTGGGTGACCATGACGACCGTACGGGCCGTGTGGCGCACCGTGCGGCCGAGGAGGCCGAGGACCTCGCCGCCGGAGCGGGAGTCGAGGTTGCCGGTGGGCTCGTCGGCGAACACGACGTCCGGCCGCCCGGCGAACGCCCTTGCCACGGCGACGCGTTGCTGCTGGCCGCCGGAGAGCTCGGAGGGACGGTGGTGGAGCCGGTCACGGAGGCCGACGACGTCGATCAGGGCCTCGATCCACTCCTGGTCGCCGGTGCCGCCGGCCAGGTCGAGGGGAAGCGTGATGTTCTCCCGGACGGTCAGCGTCGGCACCAGGTTGAACGCCTGGAAGACGAAGCCGACCCGGTCGCGGCGCAGAAGGGTGAGCCGGCGGTCGTCCAGGGAACCCAGTTCGGTGTCACCGATGTACGCGGCGCCCGCGCTGAGCGTGTCGAGACCGGCCGCGCAGTGCATGAGGGTGGACTTGCCGGAGCCGGACGGCCCCATGATCGCGGTGAAGCGGCCGGCCGGGAAGGCGATGCTCACACCGTCCAGGGCGCGGACGGCGGTGTCGCCACCGCCGTACACCTTGACCGCGTCCACGACGCGTGCGGCGGTGCGCACCTCGGTCGTGACATTCATGCCGCACCGCCCTTGCCCGTCCGGCGGCCGAACTGCTCGTCCAGGACGGAGAGCCGGCGCCAGTACTCGTCCTCGTCGATCTCGCCGGAGGCGAAGCGGTGGCCGAGCACGGTGAGGGGCGAGTGGTCGTCGACGGCGAACCGGCGCGGACCGCCGCGGCCGCGCCACACCGTGCGGCGCAGGACGGTGACGGCGCCGACCACGACGGCGGCCCAGATCAGCGGGAAGAGAAGGATCCACGGGCCGGGCCCGCCGTCCCAGTGCGCCAGGGTCTGCATCTCGGGTCATCTCCCTTGTGAGGTGTTCCGGTGATGTCTCGAGAGTGGCTTCGGCCGGGGGTCCGAGTCGTCGTACAGCCAGCGGCAGTGCGGGTACCTCCCCGGGAGTACGCGAGGCGCGCGGGACTGCTTCCCCCGTTCCCGGACGCCTCTGGCCTTCTGTAACTACTAGTATGTACAGTAGGCTCATGAGCACCCCGGAGCGACTGATCGAGTCCACCCGCGAGCTGCTGTGGGAGCGTGGTTACGTCGGGACGAGCCCCAAGGCCATCCTGGAGCGCTCGGGCGCCGGGCAGGGCAGCATGTACCACCACTTCAAGGGCAAGCCCGATCTCGCGCTGGCCGCGATCCGGCGGACCGCCGAGGAGATGCGGGCCACCGCGGAGGAAGCACTGGGCGGGCCGGGGACACCGTACGAGCGCATCGAGGCGTATCTGCTGCGCGAGCGCGATGTGCTGCGCGGCTGCCCGATCGGCCGGCTGACCATGGATCCGGACGTCGTCGCGAGCGACGAGCTGCGCGCGCCGGTCGACGAGACCCTCGACTGGCTTCGGGAACGGATCGCCGGGATCGTCGAAGAGGGCAGGGAACAGGGGCAGTTCGGGCCCTCGCTGGACGGCGAGGCCATCGCGGCGACGGTCGTCGCCACCGTCCAGGGCGGTTACGTCCTGGCTCGCGCGTCCGGGTCGCCGGCCGCGTTCGACGCGGGCGTCAGAGGGCTGCTCTCGCTCCTCGCACCTCGATAGCCGGGAGGCATTTCCGCATGCACGCGATGCAGTACGAACTCACCCTGCCCGCCGCCTATGACATGGACGTCATCCGGGCTCGGGTCGCCGCCAAGGGACATCTGCTCGACCACTGGGACGGTCTTGGCCTGAAGGCCTATCTGATGCGGGAGCGCGGCGTGGACGCGTCCCCGGTGAACCAGTACGCGCCGTTCTACCTCTGGCACACCGTCGAGGGCATGAACTCCTTCCTCTGGGGCGGCGGTTTCCAGGGGGTGAGCGACGACTTCGGGCGGCCGTCGGTGCGGCAGTGGGCCGGTCTGGCGTACGAGGAGGGCGGCGCCGTCGGCTCCCCCGCGCGGGTTGCCGTGCGGCGGCGTCAACCCGTGCCGGAAGGCGTCGAGTTGGCGGAGGTCACCGTGGCCGCGGCGGACGAGGCGAAGCGGCTGGCGGACGGGGACGGGGCGCTGCTCGCGGCGGCCGTCGTCGACACCTCCCGTTGGGAGCTCGTCCACTTCTCACTGTGGGCGCACGACACGCCGAAGGCCGAGGGCGAGGTGTTCCAGGTGCTGCATCTGTCGGCGCCGGGCCTGGGTCTGCTGCCCCGGGGGCGGCAGTGGTGAGTACGGTCCGTACGGTGCTCGGTGATGTGGACCCCGGGGCGCTCGGGGTGTGGGACGCGCACGACCACCTGTTCTTCGGCAGTCCTCAACTCCCCGGCCAGGAACTGCGGGACGTGGCCGCGGCCCGCGCGGAGCTGGTCGCCTTTCGCGCCCAGGGTGGTGGCGCCGTGGTGCAGTGGACGCCGTACGGTCTGGGGCGGCGGGCCGCCGATCTGCCGCCGCTGGCGCGGGAGACGGGGGTGGCCGTCGTCGCCGCGACCGGACTGCATCAGGCCGTCCACTACGACGACCGTGTCCTCGCGGAGCTGCGCGGTGTCCGCCTCGCGCAGGTCTTCGTCGCCGAACTGACCGACGGCATCGGCACGTCGGGGGTGCGGGCCGGGCTGATCAAGGTCGCGGGCGGTTTCCACGCCCTCGACGCGCACGCGCGCTGGACGATGACGGCGGCGGCCGAGGCGCACCACGCGACGGGCGCGCCGATCGCGGTGCACCTGGAGTTGGGCACCGGTGCGCTGGACGTACTGGAGCTGCTGTGCGGCGAGTTGGGCGTGCCGCCGCACGGTGTGATCCTCGGGCACCTCAACCGCTCCCCCGACTCCGTGGCCCATCTCCAGGCGGCGGCCTCGGGGTGCTACCTCGCCTTCGACGGGCCGTCCCGGGCCCATCACGCCACGGACTGGCGGATGCCGGACGCGGTACGGGCCCTGGCGGAGGCGGGTCACGCCGACCGGCTGCTGCTGGGCGGCGACACCACGACGGCCGCGGCCCGCTCGGTGAACGGCGGCCCGGGGATGCCGTATCTGCTGCGGCGGGTGGGGCCCCGGCTGGCGGCGGCCGTCGGTGCGGAGGTGGTGGAGCGCATGCTCACGGTGAATCCGGCCCGCGCCTTCGCCGTCGACCGGCGGTGAGCGATCATGACGGTCGAGGAAATGATCACGACCGTCGACGATCCGCGAGGAGACGACCATGGCGCTGGAGATGCGCGACCGCTGTGAGCGCTGCGAGACGGCTGAGCTGCCGACCGATGCCGCCGCCCGCATCTGCACCTACGAGTGCACCTTCTGCGTGGCGTGCAGCGAGGCCATGCACGGCATCTGCCCGAACTGCGGCGGCGAACTCGTCCCGAGGCCCCGCCGCGCCCGAACGGAGGCCTAGCCAGGGACGGCGATGTCCACCGAGGGCCTCAGCTTCGCCGCCGCGGCCAGGGCCTCGTGGGCGGGGTGGGTGTCGAAGGCCCTCAACAGGGCGGTGTCCGCCGGGTGTTCGGCGGCCGGGTAGGCGATCTGTTCGTACGCGGCCTGGAAGCGTGGGCCCCAGCGGCGGGCGCCGAGGCGGGCCGTGCGGGAGCAGTTGTCGACCATGTGGGCCACGTCGCGGGCGTGCATGTAGGGCAGCAGGGAGTCGACCGCCTCGATGACGGACTCGTTGACGATCTCGGACCAGGGGTGGCCGCGGTCGACGAACTCGTCGATCTGGGCCGTCATCGTGGCGACGAACACCCCGGCCGTGAACGGGTCGACGGGGAGGTCGCGAGCACCGCGGCGGGCGTGCGCCGCGTCGGCGGACCGCCACATCGGTGAGCCGCCGATCTCGCTCATCGGGCGGGTGCCGAGGCGTCGTTCGGCGAGGATGACGCTGCGCAGTTCGGTGCCGTCGGCGACCTCGTCGTAGATCTCCGCGACGATCTCGCGGGCGGGGCCGTACGTCGCCGTGTACGCGCGGTCGAAGACGTCCCGGGCGGGGCCGTCGAGGCCCTCGCGGACCGCCCTCAGGCCGGCCCGGGAGATGGTGCGGGCGATCGGACCCGTCATGTTCTCGCAGGAGCGTTCGTACGCCGTCACCGCGTCGTCCCCGGCCAGGCGGTAGCGCGTGTACAGGCTCTCGACGATGCCGTGGACGGCGCCGAGGAGGATGGCGCGCTCGCCGACGATGTCCGAGCGGTACTCGCTGTCGAGGGTGGTGCGGAAGGTGTACGGCGAGCCGAGCGCGACCGACCAGCCGAGCGCGAGGTCGGCGGCCCGGCCGTCCGGGTCGGCGTGGACGGCGTAACTGCTGTTGATCCCGGCGCCGTTGATCTCCGCGCCCTGCTGGTACAGCCGGCGCACGGAGTCGCCCATGCCCTTGGGGCAGACGGCGATCACCGGGTGCCCGGGCGGGAAGTCGCCGCCCCTCTCGCGGAGGTGGCCGAGGAGGAAGCCGTGCGAGAGGCCGATGGCGGCGCCCGGCTTCAGGGCGGCGAAGATCTCGGTGTGGTGGACGGCCAGGGCCGCGTCCGCGATCAGCAGGATCGCCAGGTCGCTGTCGGCGGCGACGGCGAGCCAGTCGCCGAGGGTGCCGTCCTCCTCGGTGAAGCCGTGGGCGCGGGCATCGGCGGCCGAGGCCGATCCTGGACGCAGTCCGACGGCCACCGTGATGTCGGTGCCGGCGAGGGAGTCGCGCAGGTTGAGGGCCTGGGCGCGGCCCTGCGGGCCCCAGCCGAGGACGCCGATGCGGCGCACCCCGGCGAACGCCCGCGGCAGCAGCGGGAAGAGGTGGCGGCCGCCGCGCAGGATGGTCTCCGTGCCGCCGGGCACGTCCATCGTCTCCAGGGGGAAGACACGGGAGGTGGGGGTGGGGGGGTACGTGGTCGAGGTCATGGGTGAGTTGTAGGCTCGCGGCGAGCGTTGCGGCAAGCGCAACTTGCGCAGCGCACTGTTGCGGTAGATGAAAGATGCAGGTGAGCGGGTGCGGGACGATCATCGGGAGCTGCGTCTTTTTCTGCACCTGGCGCAGTCGCTGAACTTCGGGCGGACCAGCCTCGACTGCCATGTCAGTCCGGCGACGCTGACGCGGACCGTGCAGCGGCTGGAGGCGGACCTGGGGCACCGGCTGTTCGACCGGGGGCCGCGCGGGGTGTCGCTGACGGCCGAGGGACATCGGTTCCGTGAATACGCCGTCCAGGCACTGGAGTTGTGGCGCTCCTACCGCGAGGAGCATCCCGATCCGGCCGAACTCACCGGCCGGCTCGCCGTGTTCGCCACGGTGACGGCCTGCCAGGCGCTGCTGCCCGACCTGCTGGCCCCGTTCCGCGCCGCGCACCCCCAGGTCCGCCTCGATCTGCGGACCGGCGACGCGGCGGCGGCGCTGGCCCGGCTGGACGAGGGCGAGGTGGACGTGGCGGTGGCGGGCATCCCGGCGCGGCTGCCGGAGGCGTTGGTGGGGCGGACCGTCGCGGTGACCGAGCTGGTCCCGGTCACGGCCCGGGACCGCCCCGACCCCGGCCTCGAAGGCCCTTTCGTCCTCCCCCAGCGTGGCCTCGTGCGGGACGCCGCCGACCGCTGGTTCCGCGCCCGCGGCACCACGCCCGAGGTGGTCTGTGAACCGGATGGCCACGAAGGGCTGTTGACGCTGGTCGCCCTCGGCTGCGGTACGGGGGTGGTGCCACGGCTGGTGCTGGAGCACAGTGCGGTGCGCGAGCGGCTGGCGGTGGTCCCGGCCGATCCGCCGCCCGAGCCGTTCCCGATCGGGTTGTGCGTCCGCCGGGCCGACCTGCGCAGGCCGCTGGTGGCGGCGCTGTGGAGTCTCACGGCTCCCTGAAGGTCACCGGCCCTCGGTGTCCAGCCGCCCGACGCGCTCCACGTTCTGCCGGTCCTCCGCGTCCTCGCTGGCCTCGGCGGCGAACCAGGCGTCCAGGATCTCCTTCATCAGGGGCTCGGAGGTCAGGCGCAGGCTGAGGGCGAGGACGTTGGCGTCGTTCCAGCGGCGGGCGCCGTCCGCGGTGTAGGCGTCGGTGCACAGGGCGGCCCGGATGCCGGGGACCTTGTTCGCGGCGATGGAGGCGCCCGTGCCGGTCCAGCAGCACACGACCGCCTGCTCGGCCGCCCCGGCGGCGACGTCCCGGGCCGCCGCCTCCGAGCAGACGGCCCACTGGGGGTCCGCGCCGGGTTCGAGGGCCCCGTGGGCGGTCACCTCGTGACCGCGGGTGCGCAGCTCGGCGACGAGGGCGCGGGCGACGGGTTCGTCCATGTCGGAGGAGACGGAGATCCGCATGCCCGCGAGCCTACGCTCCGGTCGACGGCCGGGGTCCCGCCTACCAGGGAATCGGGCCGTTGACGTCGAAGTAGCCGCCGGTCGGCCCGTCCGGGGTCGTCTGCGCCATGCGGACGATGATCTCGGCACCCTCCCCGACCGTCTGGGTGCCGGTGCCGCCGTTGAGGTCGGTGTTGGTGAAGCCGGGCTCGACGGCGTTGACGCGCATCGCCGGGAACGCCTTCGCGTACTGCACGGTGATCATGTTGACCGTGGTCTTGGACGACGGGTAGGCGACGGCCGGGTAGAAGTGCGCCGGGGAGTCCGGGTCGGACAGCCGGGTCAGGGAGCCCAGGCCGCTGCTGACGTTCACGACGACGGGCGCGGCGGACTTCTGGAGCAGGGGCAGGAAGGCGTGCAGGACGCGGACGACACCGAAGACGTTCGTCTCGAACACCGTCCGCATCTCGTCGGCGGTGGTGTCGGCGGCGCTGGGGATGCTGTTGCCCGCGCCCCGCACCTCGATGCCCGCGTTGTTGATCAGGACGTCGAGACCGCCCTCGGCCTCGACGGTCTTGGCGGCCGCGGCGACGGACGCGTCGTCGGTGACGTCGACGCGGACGAACCGGGCGCCCAGTTGCTCGGCGGCACGGCGTCCGCGCTCCTCGTCGCGGGCGCCGACGTAGACGGTGTGACCTGCTGCGACGAGTCGGCGGGCGGTCTCGAAGCCCAGTCCCTTGTTCGCTCCGGTGATCAGTGTGGTGGTCATGGCTCCACGGTCCCGCCGGGCCGGGCGGACAGCCAGACGACTCTTCTTCCTGGGACTGGCAGTACCAGGCACCCGCCCGGCCGACGCGGTTGACTGGAGGCATGACGACGACGGATCTGGGGCAGGCGCTGCGCCGCTGGCGGGACCGGGTGGCTCCGCAGACCGCGGGGCTGCCCGTCGGGGGTCAGCGGCGCGCGGCGGGGCTGCGGCGCGAGGAGCTGGCGCTGTTGGCCGGGATCTCGGTCGACTATGTGACCCGGCTCGAACAGGGCCGGGCGGCCAATCCGTCGGGGCAGGTCGTGGAGGCGTTGGCGCGGGCGCTCAGGCTGTCGGGGGACGAGCGGGCGTATCTCTTCCGGCTGGCGGGGCTGGTGCCGCCGGGGCCGGAGACGGTGCCGGGGTATCTCACGCCGAGCGTGCAGCGGCTGCTGGACCGGCTGGTGGACACGCCGGTCGGGGTGTCCGACGCGGCGATGACGCTGCTGGTCGCCAATCCGATGTACGCGGCGCTGATGGGTGATCCGTCGGGCCTGCACGGCTTCGAGCGCAACGGGGTGTGGCGCAACTTCCTCGGTGCGCCGACCCGGGTGCGGCACACGCCTGAGGAGCGGAGCGCGTTCGAGGCGGGCATGGTGGCGGAGCTGCGGGCCACGGTCGGCCGTTATCCCGCCGACCGGCAACTGCGGCGGCTGGTCGCGGAGTTGCGGGCGGGCAGTGAGCGGTTCGCCGAGCTGTGGGACGCGGGGGTCGTGGGCCGGCTGGAGAGTTCACGCAAGACGATCGAGCACCCCCACGTGGGGCTGCTGACGCTGGACTGCGATCTGCTCCGGGTGGAGGGCAACGACCTGCACATCCTGGTGTATTCGGCGGAGCCCGGTACCGCGGAGGCCGAGAAGCTGGCGCTGCTCGCTGTCCTCGGTACGCAGTCACTCGTGGGCTGAGGCGTATCCCTCGGCGTATACCGCCGGATCACGCCGAGGCCAGCGCTCTCAGCGGGTCGTCCAGTACCGGCTGCCAGGCCAACTCGGCCGCTCCGACCAGGCTGTTGTGGTCGAGCGTGCAGGCGAGGATCGGGACGCCGCCGCTCTGTCCCCACAGGCTGCGGTCGGCGACGACGGCGCGCAGCCGGTCGGGGTCGGCGGCGAGCAGGGTGCGGTGCAGGCCGCCGAGGATGATCCGGTCGGGGTTGAGGATGTTCACCAGCCCCGCGAGGCCCAGGCCGAGGCGGTCGACGAGGGTCTCGGCGGCGGTGCGGACGGCCGGGTCGTCGTAGTGGTCGCGGATCAGTTCGTTGGCCTGCTGGAGCAGCGACACCACCGGGCCGGGCTCGCGGCCGGCGGCCGTGAGGAGGGCCAGCGGGTCGGCCTCGACGTCGAGGCAGCCGCGGCTGCCGCAGTGGCAGGGGCGGCCCTCGGGGTTGACGGTGAGGTGGCCGACTTCGAGGGCGAGGCCCGAACTGCCCGTGTGCAGACGGCCGTCGAGGACGAGCGCGCCACCGACTCCCCGGTGTCCGGTGGCGACGCAGAGCAGGTCGCGGGCGCCGCGGCCGGCGCCGTGGCGGTGCTCGGCGAGGGCGGCGAGGTTGACGTCGTTGCCGGCGAACGCGGGCCCGGTGATGCCGGCCGCGCGCACGCACTCGGTGAAGATCCGCCGGACGGGCGCGCCCACGGGCCAGGCCAGGTGGAGCGGGTTGAGGGCGGTGCCGTCGGGTTCGGCGACGGCGGAGGGCACGGCGAGACCGGCGCCGACGCAGCTAAGACCGGTGGTACGCAGCAGTTCGGCGCCGGCCTCGACGACCGAGCCGATGATCTTCGCCGGGTCGGCGTCGACGGTCTCGCGGGCGGGCGCGGTGGCGGCGATCCGGCCGCCGAGACCGACCAGTGCCGCCCGGAATCCGTCGGCGTGCACCTGGGCGGCGAGGACGACGGGGCCGTCCTCGGCGACCGCGAGCCGGTGCGAGGGCCGGCCCTGGGAGCCCGCGGCGGCGCCGGGCCGGGCGTCGACCCTGATCAGCCCGAGCGCCTCCAGTTCGGCGGCGACCGCTCCTGCGGTGGCGCGCGTCACGCCGAGTTCGGCGGTGAGCACGGCCCGGGTCGGGGCGCGGCCGGTGTGCACGAGCTCCAGTGCGGGCCCGAGCGCACCGCGCCCCCGGTCCAACCGCGTCCTCGAGGTGGTCCCTTCCCCGGCCGGCCGGGGGTCCGCGTTGCCGCTCATGAGGGCGAGTCTCCCATGATCCGCAGTGCCGGTCTCCTACGGGCGCGGTGCCTGATGCCCGCGCGCACAGGCGCCCTACAGCCCACTGACTCTGAGCGTGATGTTCAGCCTCCCCGTCAGCCCCAACTCCGGAGGCGCCGTGCCCGGGTACACCTTGGGCACACCGTGGTACGCGAGCCGCGAGGGCCCGCCGAACACGAACAGGTCGCCGCTGCGCAGCTCCACGTCCGTGTAGGGCCGGGTCCGGGTGTCGGGGTTGCCGAAGCGGAAGAGACAGCTGTCACCGAGGCTGAACGACACGACCGGCGCGTCCGACTTCTCGTCGCTGTCGCGGTGCATGCCCATGCGGGCGTCACCGTCGTAGAAGTTGATCAGTGCGATGTCGTACGGCGGGGGTGTCACCCCGAGGGCCCCTCGCACCGCACTCGCGCCCAGCTCCCCGAGCCACGCCGGGAACGGCTTCACCGGGGAACCGTCGCCGTCCACGACCGTGCGGGCATAGCCGTACGGGTACCAGTGCAGGCCCAGACACACCTGCCGTGCGGTCATCGTGCCGCCCCCGGGTGTGCGCACCGTCCGCAGCCCGGCGGGCGGACGGGCCCAGTCCCGGCAGGCCTCCAGCAGCTCGCGCTGCCGCCCGGCGCCCAGCCAGTCCGGCATGTGCACCGCGCCCGGCGCCACCTCGGTGCGATCCCTGGGGAACAGCTCGGCCTCCATGGACACCATCCTGCCAAGCGGCCGTGAGCTGCGGTTCCGCTAGCCTGGACCCACCATGAACGACCGTATGACGACGCCCTGGGGCGAGCTCGCGCTGGCCCGTTTCCCCGAGGACCCGCGTGACCGGCTGCGTGCCTGGGACGCCTCGGACGAGTATCTGCTGCGGCACCTCCAGGAGGTCGACCTGTCCGGGACTGTCGTGGTGCTGGGCGACCGGTGGGGTGCGCTGGTCACGGCGCTGGCGGCGCACGGGCCGACGCAGATCACGGACTCGTATCTGAGCCAGGAGGCGACCCGGGCCAATCTCGCCCGCAACGGCGTCGGGACCGGCACGGTGCGGTTGCTGACGACGCAGGACCCGCCGCCGGGGCGGATCGACGTGCTGCTGGTCCGGGTACCGAAGAGCCTGGCTCTGCTGGAGGACCAGCTGCTGCGTCTGGCGCCCGGGGTGCACGAGAGGACGGTCGTCGTCGGCACCGGCATGGTGAAGGAGATCCACACCTCCACGCTCCGGCTCTTCGAGCGGATCATCGGGCCGACCCGCACCTCGCTCGCCGAGAAGAAGGCGCGGCTGATCTTCAGCACCCCGCAGGCGCCCGGCAAGGTCGCCGCCACCCCTTGGCCGTACCGGTACGCGCTGCCCGAGGACATCGGGCCGGTCTCGGGGCGGACCGTCGTCAACCACGCGGGGGTCTTCTGCGCCGACCGCCTCGACATCGGCACGCGGTTCTTCCTCGGGCATCTGCCGGACACGCGCGGGGCGGCGCGCGTGGTCGACCTGGGGTGCGGCAACGGGGTCGTGGGGACGGCGGTCGCGCTGGCCGATCCCGCCGCCGAGGTGCTGTTCGTCGACGAGTCGTTCCAGGCGGTGGCCTCGGCCGAGGCGACGTACAAGGCGAACGGTGTGCCGGGGCACGCCGAGTTCCGGGTCGGGGACGGGCTGACCGGGGTGCCGGAGGGGAGTGTGGACCTCGTCCTCAACAACCCGCCGTTCCACTCCCATCAGGCGACGACCGACGCGACCGCGCAGCGTATGTTCGCCGACGCCCGGCGCGCGTTGCGGCCGGGCGGGGAGCTGTGGGTGGTGGGGAACCGTCATCTGGGGTACCACGTGACGCTGCGGCGGTTGTTCGGCAACAGCCGGCTTGTCGCGAGCGACCCGAAGTTCGTGGTGCTGAAGGCCGTCAAGCGGTAGTCGCGGGCGGCCGGTGTCCACCGCTCACCACGCGGATGATCCGGGTCACCTCCCGCGCCATCGCGTCCCGGCCCACGGCCAGGTACTTGCGTGAGTCGACGGCTTCGGGGTGGGCGGTGAGGAACTCCCGTACGGCGCCGGTCAGGGCGACGTTGAGGGCGGTGCCGACATTGACCTTGGCGATGCCGCCGGTGACGGCCGCGGCGAGTTCGTCGTCGGGCACGCCGGACGAGCCGTGCAGGACGAGGGGTGTGTCGAGGGCGGCGGCCAGGCGTTCGAGGAGGTCGTGGTCGAGGGTGGCGGTGCGGGTGGTCATGGCGTGCGAGCTGCCGACGGCGACGGCCAGGGCGTCCACGCCGGAGTCCGCCACGAAGGCACGGGCCTCGGCGGGGTCGGTGCGGGCGCCGGGGTCGTGGGCGTCCAGCGGCGGCTCACCGTTCTTGCCGCCGACCTGCCCCAACTCGGCCTCGATCCACAGGCCTTGGGCGTGGGCCCAGTCGGCGGCGGCGCGGGTGGCGGCGAGGTTCTCGGCGTAGGGCAGGCGGGCGGCGTCGTACATCACGGAGCTGAACCCGGCGTCCGCGGTCTGTCGCAGCAGGGTGTCGCTCTGGACGTGGTCGAGGTGCAACGCGACGGGTACGGCGGCCCGTTCGGCGGCGGCGACGGTGGCACGGGCGAGGGGTTGCAGCCGTCCCAGCCGGAACTTGACGGCGTTCTCGCTGACTTGGAGGACGACGGGGGTGTCCGCCGACTCGGCGCCGGCGATCACCGCCTCGACATGTTCGAGGGTGACGACGTTGAAGGCGGCCACGGCGGAGCGTGCGGCGGTGGCGGCGGCGACCAGTTCGCCGGTGGTGACGAGAGGCACGACCGCTCCTATGACTCGGCGAGGATGACGGAGCGGGTGAGGTGGCGCGGCCGGTCCGGGTCGAGACCCCGGGCCGCCGCGACGGCCACGGCGAGGCGCTGGGCGCGGACGAGTTCGGCGAGCGGGTCGAGGCCGCCGTCGACCCAGAGTGCGCCGGTGCCGCGGACCTGTTCGGCCAGGCCCTCGGGGGCCTCGCCGAGCATCCAGGTCGCGGTGGAGTGGGTGGAGACGCTGATGGGGCCGTGCCGGTACTCCATCGCCGGGTACGCCTCGGTCCAGGACAGGGAGGCCTCGCGCATCTTCAGCCCGGCCTCGTGGGCGAGGCCCACGGTCCAGCCGCGGCCGAGGAAGGTGAACTGCGTGCAGGCGACGAGGCCTTCGGGCAGCGGTTCGGTGAGCGCGGTGCGGGCGTCGGTGACGACGGCGTCCGTGTGCAGTCCGAGGTGGGCGCGGAGCAGGGTCAGCGCGGTCGTCGCGAACCGGGTCTGCACGACGGACCGTTCGTCGGCGTAGTCGAGGACGACGACGTCGTCGGCGGCCTCCATGACGGGCGTGCGCGGATCGGCGGTGATCGCCGTGGTGGGTATGTGCCCCTTCAACCGCCCGAGCAGGTCCAGGACTTCGGTGGTGGTGCCGGACCGGGTGAGGGCGACGACGCGGTCGTACGAGCGTCCCCGCGGGAACTCCGACGCGGCGAAGGCGTCGGTCTCGCCCTGACCCGCCCCTTCGCGGAGCGCGGCCACGGACTGGCCCATGAAGTACGACGTGCCGCACCCCACGATCGCGACCCGCTCCCCCGCCACCGGCAGCGCCCCGCCGTGTCCGCCCGCCTCGGCCGCCGCGCGGGTCCAGCACTCGGGCTGGCTCGTCAGCTCGCTCTCGACATGAGTCATGCCGTGCGTCATGCGTCACCCCTCCCCATCAGTGATTGTTCGTGCAAGATATAGCGACGTTTCGAGCAGAATCAAGCATCTGGACGAGCGCGGGGTGCGCTAGGGTCGCCGGGTGATCGAGGATGGGAGGGTGCGGATGTCCCGCGACGCCCGCTGGAAGTCGCTGCTGGAACTGCTCGTCGAGCGCGGCCGGCTGGAGGTCGAGGAGGCCGCCGCCGAGCTGGAGGTCTCGGCGGCGACGATCCGGCGCGACTTCGACCAGCTGGCCGAGCAGCAGATGCTCGTGCGCACGCGGGGCGGCGCGGTCGTGCACGGGGTGTCCTACGAGCTGCCGCTGCGCTACAAGACCGCCCGGCGCGCCTCCGAGAAGCAGCGCATCGCCAAGGCCGTCGCGGATCTGCTCGCCCCCGGTGAGGCGGTGGGGCTGACCGGCGGCACGACCACCACGGAGGTGGCCCGCGCCCTGGCCGTGCGCAGTGATCTCGCGTCCGGCTCGCCCGCGCTGACGGTCGTCACCAACGCGCTCAACATCGCCAACGAGCTGGCCGTCCGCCCCCAGTTCAAGATCGTGGTGACCGGCGGGGTCGCGCGGGCGCAGTCGTACGAGCTCATCGGGCCGCTCGCCGACGGGGTGCTGAGCCAGATCACCCTCGATGTGGCGGTGCTCGGCGTGGTCGCCTTCGACGTCACGCACGGGGCCGCCGCGGCCGACGAGGCGGAGGCGGCGATCAACCGGCTGCTGTGCGAGCGGGCCGAGCGGGTGGTCGTGGCAGCCGACTCCAGCAAGCTGGGGCAGCGGGCGTTCGCCCGGATCTGCGCGGCGGAGGCGGTGGACACGCTGGTCACCGACGCGGCCGTGGGCGCGGACATGGTGCGGCGCTTCGAGGAGGCGGGGATCCGGGTGGTCGCGGTCTGACGCGGTTCCCGCACCCGGCCGCCCGGATCGACCTACGCTGGGGGCAGGGAGGCTGCGATGAGCGGAACACCGACGTCGGCGCCGTATCTGCCGATCGCCGAGCACGGGCTGATCGGGGATCTGCGCAGCGTGGCCCTGGTGGGCACGGATGGCACCATCGACTGGTACTGCTGCCCGTCCTTCGACGCGCCCAGCGTCTTCGCGGCGATCCTGGACGCGGAGCGGGGCGGCGCCTTCGAGCTCGCGGCGTCGGTGCCGGCCCGGACCAAGCAGTTCTACTTCCCCGACACCAACGTCCTGATCACCCGGTTCTTCACCGAGGACGGCGTCGGCGAGGTGCAGGACTTCATGCCGGTCGACGGGGAGGCTGCCGAGGTCGAGCGGCACCGGCTGATCCGGCGGGTGGTGTGCGTACGGGGCTCGATCCCGTTCCGGACCCGGGTCGCCCCGCGCTTCGACTACGGCCGTCGGCCGCATCGGCTGCGGATGGTCGGCGACGTCGCGCTCTTCGAGTCCGAGAAGCTGTCGCTGGGCCTGACCGCGACCGTGCCGCTGGAGACGGACGGCCTGGACGCGCGCGCCGACTTCAAGCTCGCCGAGGGCGAGTCGGCGGTGTTCGCCCTCGACCAGGTCGGCGGCGAGGTGTCGCCGCGCCGGTGCGCGCGGACCGAGGCGGAGGAGCAGTTCGCGACCACAGTGGCGTACTGGCGGCGCTGGCTGTCGCACTCCAAGTACCGGGGCCGCTGGCGGGAGATGGTGCACCGCTCGGCCCTCACCCTCAAGCTGCTCACCTACGCGCCCACCGGCGCCATCGTCGCCGCGCCGACCACGAGTCTGCCCGAGCAGCTCGGTGGCGAACGCAACTGGGACTACCGGTACGTGTGGGTGCGCGACGCCGCCTTCTGTGTCTACGCGCTGCTGCGCCTCGGCTTCACCGAGGAGGCCGAGGCGTTCATGAACTTCGTGACCAAGCACGTCAGTCCGGGCGACGGCAAACCGTCCGGGCCGCTCCAGATCATGTACGGCATCGACGGCCGCACCGACCTCCCCGAGTCCGAACTCCCGCATCTGGAAGGACATCAGGGCTCCGCGCCGGTCCGGGTCGGCAACGCCGCCTCCGATCAGCTGCAACTCGACATCTACGGCGCCCTGATCGACTCCATCTACCTCTACGACAAGTGGGCCAAGCCCGTCTCCAGCGCCCAGTGGGACGATGTGTGCGCCCTGGTGGAGTGGGTGTGCGCGCACTGGGACCAGCCCGACGAGGGCATCTGGGAGACCCGCGGCGGCCGGAAGAACTTCCTGTACTCGCGCCTGATATGCTGGGTGGCGATCGAGCGGGCGATCCGCATGGCCAACCGCCGTGGTCTGCCCGCCGATCTGCCCCGCTGGCGGGAGTGCCGGGACACCATCTACCGGCGGATCATGAGCCGGGGCTGGTCGGATACCCGCCAGGCGTTCGTGCAGCACGAGGACGGCGATGTGCTGGACGCGGCGGTGCTGATGATGCCGCTGTCGAAGTTCATCGCGCCGACCGACCCCAAGTGGCTCTCCACCCTGGACGCGTTGACGCAGGAGCTGGTCTCCGACTCGCTGGTCTACCGCTACGACCCGCTGGCCAGTCCGGACGGACTGCGTGGCGACGAGGGCACGTTCTCGATCTGCTCGTTCTGGTACGTCGAGGCCATGGTGCACGCGGGCCGGGTCGACGAGGCGCGGCTCGCCTTCGAGAAGATGCTGACGTACGCCAACCATCTCGGCCTGTACGCCGAGGAGATCAGCCACACCGGTGAGCAACAGGGCAACTTCCCGCAGGCGTTCACCCATCTCGCGCTGATCAGCGCGGCGTTCAACTTGGACCGGGCGCTGGGCTGAACAGCGACCTGGGGCGCAGGTCCGTCCAGTTGGTCTCGACGTAGGCCAGGCAGGCGTCCCTGGTGTTCTCCTCGAAGGCGACCGTCCAGCCGCCGGGGATCCCGGCGAAGGCGGGCCACAGCGAGTGCTGGCCCTCGTCGTTCACCAGGACCAGGAAACGGCCTTCGGCGTCGTCGAAGGGGTTGGTGCTCATGTCGAGTACCTCCTACGGACGTCAACATTAGGTTAGGCTCGCCTAATTGGATCGAGCCTAGCTTTTCGTCTTCCCTCCCACAAGGAGTCGTTCATGGCCGAGAACGGCTTGGGATTCAGGGAGTTCGGGCTGTCCGGCACCCCAGGCTCCGACGACTTCTGGGCTGCCGCGACGGGGCCCGTCTCGGTGGCCTCCGGAGACGGCGGCTGGGTGACCCTGTTCCTGTGGCGTGGGCCCGAGGCGAGCATCGGCTTCGAGAGCTGGTCCGAGGACGTGCCCCTGCGCCGGTGGGACGACACCGACTGCTGGTACGCCCGGGTGCGGATGCCCCGACGGCTGCGGGTCACCTACCAGTTCCTCGCCGACGGCCAGGCGTACGCCGACCCGTTCAACCCGGCCGGGGCGGGCGGCGACCGGTCCATCGCCGCCACGCCGGACGCCCCGCCGCAGCCGCACTGGCCCCTGGTCGGCGCCGACGACGTGCTGCCGCTCCCCCGCACCCGGCTCCGCTGGGCCTCCGAGCGGCTCGGCGGGCGGCGTACCGTGCGCGTTCATCCGGTGGGCGGCGGTGGGCCGTTGGTGCTGCTCCTGGACGGGGACGACTGGCTGTATCTGCATCCGGCCATGGCCGCCTTCGACGCGGCGGTCGCCGCCGGTGACGTACCGCCCGTCACCCTGGTCTTCCTTCCGGCGAAGGACCGGCGGACCGAGTACGCGTGCCGGCCCGAGGTCTGGCGGGCGGTGCGGGACGAACTGCTGCCGCTCGTCGCGGAGTCGGGCATGCCGGGCGACCCGGACCGGCTGGTGGTCGCCGGACAGAGCCTCGGCGGGCTGAGCGCGCTGTACGCGGCGCTGGAGTTCCCCGAGCTGGTGTCGCGTGTCGCCTGTCAGTCGGGGTCGTTCTGGTGGACGCCGGAGGCGATGGGGTCGGCGGATCCGTTCGGGGGTCCGGTGGGTGGCGCCCTCGCCGAGCGCCTGCGCGGGCTGCCCGACCTGTCCGGGCTGCGGGTCGCCTTCGACGTGGGGGAACACGAGACGCCGATGCTGCCGCACTGCGGGCGGGTCGAGGCGCTGGCGGAGCGGTGCGGTGCCGCCGTTCGGGTGTCGCGGTCGGCGTCGGAGCACGACCGGGCGGGGTGGCGGCACGCCCTGCTCAGGGATGTGGCGTGGGTGCTGCGCTGACGTGCCGGGAACACCTGCTCATCGGGCCACCGCCGCGCCGTAGCCCGCGTCCGTGGCCAGCAGGTTGCGGTGGGTGTCCGCGGCCGTGACGGCGCCGTCGGCGAGGACGAGGACGCGGTCGGCGGCGTCCAGCAGGGCGGGGCTGCTGGTGAGGATCACCGTGGTGCGGCCTCGGCGGAGCTTCGCGAGGTTGCGGGCGATGAGCTGTTCGGTGACCGCGTCGACGGCGGTCGTCGGGTCGTGCAGGACCAGGATGTCGGTGTCGGCGGCCAACGCGCGGGCCAGGGACAGGCGTTGGCGCTGGCCGCCGGAGAGGTTCGCGCCCCGGTCGCGGACGGCGTGGTCCAGGCCCTCGCGGTGGAGGGCGACCACGTCGGTGAGCAGGGACGCCTCGACGGCCTCGGGGACGGTACGGCTGGTGCCCGAGGGGTCGATGTTGGTGCGCAGGGTGCCGGCGAAGATCTCGCCGTCGTACGGGTTCACCAGCATGAGCTCACGGACCGCCTCCACCGACAGCTCCGCCAGCCCCTGTCCGCCGAGCCGGACCGCCCCCGCGTACGCGTCGGGCGGGACGCGCAGCGCGAGGACCGCGGCGAGGTCGGCCGCGGCGCGCGGCTCGTAGGCGGCGATCGCCACGAACTCACCGGCGGCGACCCGGAACTTGAGCTCGCACAGGCTGCCGTACCGGACGCCGTCGATCTCCACGTCCGCCCCGGCGGCCGGGCGTTCGAGGCCGGGGGTGGTGACCGGTGGGGCCGTCAGCACCAGCGCCAGGCGTTCGGCGGAGGCGCGCGCGATCATCACGTACTTGGGCATCTCGGAGAAGAGCTTGAGGGGTTCGATGATGAACTGGGCGAGCCCCACCGCCATGACGAGCTCACCGATGGTGATGCGGCCCTTGAACGCCAGCCACCCCGCCGTGAGGGTCACGGCGGCGGCGAGGAGCGCGTTGAGGGCGAGTGCGGCGCCCGCGTAGGCGCCGTTGACCTTGGCGACGGTGACCGCCTGGTGCCTGGCCTCGGTGCTGACCTGGCGGTACGAGCGGAACGCCGCGTGGTTGCCGCCGAAGCCGTGCAGCGGGCGCAGGCCGGTGATCAGGTCGGCGACCTTCGCGCCGGCCCGCGCGACCCGGGCCTGCTGCTCCTGGGTGCTGTCGCCGATGCGCTTCGAGAGCACGCTCAGGATCGACAGGATCGCGACGGTGCCCACGATCACCAGCAGGCCGAGCCGGAGGTCGGCCAGGCCCAGCGCGACGGCGGCGACCAGGACCGCGACCAGCGAGCTGATCAGCAGCGGCACCACCTCGATGATGTCGGCGGTCTGGTCGGCGTCCTCGGTGGCGATGGTGAGCACCTCGCCGGACTTGAGGTCGACGTCCCGGGCCACCGGCTGGAGTCCGCACGCCGCGACCCGGACCCGCCACCGGTGGGCCTCGCTCGTGTTGGCCTTCTGCAGAACGCGCATCCCGTACCGCCACGACAGCGACACGGTCGTGACGATCACCGCCAGCGCGGCGATCGACAGGGCGAGCGCGCCGGGACTGCGATGCCGCAGGGCGTGCTCGACGATCAGGCCCAGCGCGATCGGGAACGCCGTCTCACCGGCCTGGTAAAGGCCCATGAGAACGGTGCCCCGGGTCATGGCGCCGACGTTGCGACGCAGGGCGATGCGGAGGATGTCGGCCCCGGAGCGGGGCGCCTGGGTGTCAGGACTGGTCATCGAGGTGGCGGGCAATCGCTTCCGGGGTGCGCAGGGTGAACAGGTCTCGGATGGTGATCACCGGGCCGAACTCCCGGCGGAGCAGTCCGATCAGCCGTACCGCCAGCATGGAGTGTCCGCCCAGGGACACGAAGTCTCCCACCGCGCTCACCTCGTCGTCGTCCAGGTCCAGTGCCTCGGCGAAGTACTCGCACACCACGCTCTCGGTCTCGGTCTGCGGGCCCCGCTCCCCCGCCGTGGTCAGCGCGCCCAGTGGCTTGGCCTCCGGGAGCGCCTTGGTGTCGGCCTTCCCGTTGACGGTGAGCGGGATGCTGTCGACCTGGGCGTAATGGGTCGGGCGCAGGAAGTCCGGCAGTCCCGCGCCCACTTCGGCGGCCACCGCCGCCAACTCGGCACCCTCCAGCACCAGATAGGCGGCGAGCCGGTGCGCGCCGTCCACCTGCGGGTCGGCCTGGGCGACGGCGGCGACGAAGCGCACCGCCGGGTGGGCCGCGAAGACGGCCTCCACCTCGCCCAGTTCGACGCGATGGCCGCGGATCTTGACCTGCTGGTCGGTGCGGCCGAGGTACGTCAGGTTTCCGTCGGGTCGCCGGACGACCAGGTCGCCGGTGCGGTACATGCGCTCGCCGGGGGCGCCGAACGGGCAGGCCACGAAGCGGTGCGCGGTCTGGGCCGGTTGGCCGAGGTAGCCGCGGGCGATGCCGATGCCCGCCACGTACAGCTCGCCGGGGACGCCGTCGGGCAGGGGCCGCAGCCAGGGGTCGAGGACGTGGACGTCGGTGTTGTCGATGGCGACCCCCACCACCGGGTCCTGGCACTCGAAGGTGCCGACGCCGAGGGTGTTGATGGTGTACTCGGTGGGCCCGTACAGGTTGTAGCCGACCGTGCCCTCGGTGTCGGCGAGCCGCTGCCACAGCGTCGGGGTGACGGCCTCGCCGCCCAGCAGCACCAGCGGGGGACGCCGCTCCGGGTCGTCCAACAGGCCCTCGGCGATCAGCTGTTGGGCGTAGGTCGGGGTCACGTTGATGACGTCGATGGCGTGCTCCAGGCAGTAGGCGACGAGCCGGGGCGCGTCGCGGCGCAACTCCTCGTCGCAGATGTGCACTTCATGCCCGTCGGCGAGCCACAGCAACTCCTCCCACGACATGTCGAACGCGAACGACACGGTGTGAGCGATGCGGAAGACGCGGTGGCCGTGCTCGGCCAGCACCGGTTCGAAGATGCGGCGCTGATGGTTGATCAGCATGTTGGTGAGCCCGGCGTACTCGGTCACCACGCCCTTGGGCTTCCCGGTGGAACCGGAGGTGTAGATCGTGTACGCGGGGTGCCGCAGCCGGTCGGGGTCGTCGGGGGTGAACGTCACGAACGGCTCGGCCTCGGGCAGCGGCCGGTCCAGCTCGACGAGGTCACCGGTCAGCCGGGGCGCCACCGCGCTCACGGTGAGGATGACGTCCGGGCGGGCGTCCTCGACGATCGCCGCGATCCGTTCGTCCGGGTGGTCCAGCTCCAGCGGCACATAGGCGGCGCCGACGCGCAGTACGGCGAACAGGGCCACGATCGAGTCCAGGGAGCGCGGGATCGCGAGGCCCACGGTCGTCTCCGGGCCGATCCCGCGCCCGGCGAGCACCCCGGCCACCTCACGGCTGCGGTCCCGCAGCTCGGCGAAGGTCATCCGCGCGCCGTGGGCGACGAGCGCCACCCGCTCAGGTGCCCGGTCCGCCGCCCGGTCGAACCGGTCGACCACGGTGTCCGTGCCGACGTCCGTCCGCTCCCCGGGCACGGGAACCGGCCCCAGCCCCGGCAACGCCCCGACCGGTCCGGTCGAGCGGGCCACGTCCGCCAGCACCCGCAGATACTCGTCGAGCAGCCGCCGCGCACCCGCGCCGTCCTCGTCACGGTGCTCCAGCTTGACCGTGAGCCGGTCGCCGGGTGTGACCACCCAGGTGAACGGATAGTGCGTGGAGTCGTCGGCCCGTACCGAGGTGATCCCGTGCCGGGCGTTCATCTCGGCGAAGGCGTCCAGGTCCAGGAAGTTCTGCAGCACGAACAGGTTGTCGAACAGGGTGTCGTGGCCGCTGGCCCGCTGGATCTCGCCCAACCCGAGGTGCTCGTGCTCCATCGCCGCGACCCGGGCCGCCTGCACACCGGCGAGGTACTCCCGGACCGTGTCGTCGGGCCGCGCCCGCGTCCACATCGGCACGGTGTTGAGGAGCACGCCGACGACGTCCTCCAGCCCCTCCCCCTCTCGCCCGGAGACGGTCACCCCGAACACGGCGTCGGCACGCCCCGTGCGCGCCCCCAGCAGCAGCCCGAACGCCCCGGTCAGCACCGAGTTCAGCGTGACGCCGTGGGTCCTCGCCGCGTCCCGCAACGCCTCTGACAGCTCGGCGGAGACCGTGTGCACGAGGGTGCCCGGCAGGTCGTCCGACAGCGCCGGCGCCGCCCCGGCGAGCAGCGTGGGACCGGACAGGCCCGCCAGGTGCTCGGCCCAGAAGCGTTCGGACACAGCGGTGTCCTTGGCGTCGAGCGCCCGCGCATGCTCCTCAAAACCGGGCACGGCCGGGACCGGAGCCGCCAACTCGCCCGCGACGGCGGCCTCGTACGCGTCGAAGAGGTCGCGCAGCACGATCTCGCGGGACCAGCCGTCCCACAGCAGCAGGTGATAGCTGAGGAGCAGTCCGTCCCGTCCGTCGGGCAGCCGCACCACGGTCAGTCGGATCAGCGGTGGCTCTCCGGGGTCGAATCCCGTGTCGCGGTCACGGGCCCGCAGGCCGTCCACCTCGGCGTCCGTGGCCAGTTCGACCGTCCGCACCGGGACCCGCCGTCCGGCCTTGAGCACCTGGACCGGGTTGCCGTCGTCGTCGGTGGTGAACCCGGCGCCCACGCCCGGATGGCGAGCGATGACGTGTGCCATCGCCTCGGCCAGCGCGTCGGTGTCCAGCCGCCGGTCGAAGGTGAACCAGCTCTGGGCGACGTAGTGCCCGGCAGGACCCGCAAGTTGGGCCTGGAAGAACAGGCCGCGTTGCAGCGGGGTGACCGGGGCCGTGCGCTCGGCTGTCACCGAGGCGTCGGCGATGGCCTCCAGGGCGTCCAGCCAGTGACCGGCGATGTCGTCGGGGACGCCCTCGGCGAGGGTGAACTCCGTGCGCAGACTGCCGGTGGCCTCGTCCAGCCAGGCGTTGACCTCGACGGCGTAGGGACTGCCTTGGCCACCGCCCGTGATGTGCAGTGCCTGTGACTCGCCAGCGCGGCCGAGGTAGTTGAACAGGACCTGCGGGCGGGCGGTCAGCAGCGGGGCCGACTGCGGGTTGAGATAGCGGAGTTGACCGTAGGAGATGTGCGCCCGCTCCTCCGGCCGGCGTGCGGTCACCTCGTGGGCCGCCGCGACCGGGTCGGTGTGGGCGGTGAGCCGTACGGGGGCGATGGCCGTGAACCAGCCGACCGTACGGGTGTAGTCGTGGTGTTCCAGGACGGGGACCCGGCCGTGCCGCTCCAGGTCGATCGCGAGGTCGGTCGGGGTCGGCTGGACGCGGGTGAGCGCGGCGCGCAGGGCGCCGCACAGCAACTCGGTGAGACCGACACCGAGGGTTGTGGGCGCGGTACGGGTCACGCGGTCGCTCACCTCGGGGGCGAGGACGACGGTGGTCTCGCGGAGGCCGCCGACCTCGGGCAGCAACGCGGGCGCCTGGAGTGTGGTGAGCCAGTGCCCAAGGCCGTCGACCGCGTGGGCGGACCCCAGCGCCAGGGCCTCGGCATACTCGGCGAACGAGGTGGTGGAGGGCGCCAGGGGCTCCCCGCGCAGGGCGGTCGCCAGGTCGTCCAGCAGGATCAGCCAGGACACGGCGTCGACGGCGAGGTGGTGCGCGGTGACGACCAGGGTGCGGACCGGCTCCAGCCACGCGAACGCGATGACCTCCCCGGACGCGGGGTCGAGACGGCCTGCGTCCTCGTTCGCCACGGTGGCCGCGTCGGCGGCGGTCGTGTCATGGCGTACGACGGTGATCTCGCGGTCGGGTTCGGTGCCGAGCGTCCAGACGCCGTGCTCGGCGCGGAGCCGCAACCGGAGCGTCGGATGGGCGGCCACGACGGTGTTCGCGGCGCGCTCGATCTCGGCGTGTCCGATGCCGTCGGGGACGACCAGGGTGCGGGCCTGCGCGAACCGGGCCAGGGAGCCGCCCAGTTCGCGCTGGCGCAGGATGATCGGCGTCGGCGGGAGGGGGCCGTCCTCCTGGCGGACGGGTGCGGGCCGCTCCGGTGCGGTGCGGGTACCGAGATGCTCGGCGAGGGCGCGTGGCGTCCGGAGCAGGAACACGTCCCGGGGTGCGATGGGCAGGCCCAGTGCCCGGGCCCGGTTGATCACGGTGATGGCGACGATGCTGTCCCCGCCGGCCCTGAAGAAGTCGGTGTCACCGTCGACCTGGGAGTCGGGCAGGGTGGCGGCGAAGATGTCGACCAGGGCGGCGAGCGCGGAGTCGCTCACGGGTGGGGAGGTGTCCTGTGCGGACTCGGTCAGGGCCTTTCGGTCCAGCTTCCCGTTGACGGTCAGCGGCAGCGCCCCAACCGGCAGCACCCGGCCCGGCACCATGTGCGCGGGCAGCTTCGCCGACAGCAGGGCGGTGAGGTCGCCGGGGATCCGCCCCACGAGGTGCGCGACCAGGTGATCGCCGGTGGGGGCCACGGTGACGGCCACGTCGGTCACGCCGTCGAGCTCCCGGATCGCCGTCTCCACCTCGCCCAACTCGACTCGGAAGCCCTTGAGTTGGACCTGATCGTCGGCGCGGCCGACGAACTCCAGCTCGCCGTCGAGGCTGCGGAGGGCGAGATCGCCGGTGTGGTACATGCGGGAGCCGTCGCCCGCGAACGGGTCCGCCACGAACCGCCCCGCCGTGAGCCCGGGCCTGCCCAGATAGCCGAGCGACACCTGGTCACCGGCGACGTAGATGGCGCCGACACGCCCCGGCGGTACCGGTCGGAGGTGTTCGTCGAGGAGGTAGGTGGTGAGGCCGGGGATCGGGCCGCCGATGGGGCTGGCCTCGGCGCCGGTCCTGAAGTCGTCGTCGGTCAGCACCCGGTGGGTGACGTGGACCGTGGTCTCGGTGATGCCGTACATGTTGACCAGCTCGGGCGAGCCGGTGCCGTGCCGGTCGACCCAGGCGCGCAGTCGGCCGAGGTCGAGTGCCTCGCCCCCGAAGACGATCCGGCGCAGCGCGGGGAGCGGTGCGCCCGCCTGCCGGTCGGCCTCGATGAACTGGTAGAAGGCCGAGGGGGTTTGGTTGAGCACGGTGACCCCGCGCTCGCGGACCAGCCGGTGGAAGTCGACCGGTGAGCGGGTCAGGCCGTACTCCGGCACGAGCAGCTCACCGCCGTGCGCCAGCGCGCCCCACAACTCCCAGACGGCGAAGTCGAAGGAGTAGGAGTGGAACTGGACCCACACGTCGTCCGGGCCGAAGCCCATGTCCGGCCGGGTGTTCGCGAGGAGGGTCACCACACTGGAGTGCGGGACGACGACGCCCTTGGGCCGGCCCGTCGATCCGGACGTGTAGATCACGTAGGCCGGATCCCGCCAACCCGCCTCGGACTCGACGGCGGCTTGCGGCAGTTCGTCGCCCTGGACCAGCACCCGGGTTCCCACTCCCGCCCGTTCCACCAGCTGTGTGAACCGCTCCCGCTGCCCCTTCTCCACCAGGACGATCTGCGGGGCGGCGTCGGCGAGGATGTACTCCAGGCGCTCGTCGGGATACGCCAGGTCCAGCGGCACGTAGGCGCCGCCCGCGCTGACGACGGCGACCAGGGCCACGACCTGCTCCAGTGAACGCGGCACGGCGACGGCGACCCGTTTGCCGGGGCCGACCCCGGCGGCGGCCAACACCGCCGCCAACTCGCTTTTCCGGAGGGCTAGTTCGCCGTAGGTCAGGGAGCGGGTGCCACCGTCGAGGGTGCACTGGGTGACGGCGGTGGCGGCCGGGTCACGCCGGGCGGCGGCGTCGAAAAGGGCTCCGAGTGTGGTGGGGGTGACGGAGTGAGAGGCGCTCTTCGGGGCCAGGTCGGCGATCCGTGCGTCCGGTCGGGTCAGCAGACCCGTGAGGGTCGTCTCGAAGGTACGCAGGATCGTCTGGGCGCCCGCCTCTTCGAGGAGATCGCCGTCGTAGATCACGTTGAAACGAGGGCGGCCGTCGAGGGTGCGCTCCACGACCAGGGTCAGCGGGTAGTGCGGAGCGCCCTCGTTGACGATGTCGGTGACGACGAACTCGTCGGCGGGGCCGCGCAGGGCGTCGAGGTCGGTCGCCACGTCGAAGACGACCAAGGTGTCGAACAGGGGGCCCGCGCCCGCCTCGCGGCCGATCCTCGCGAGCGAGACGTGCTGGTGCGGGAGCACGGCGCTCTGGTGTTCACGGACCGAGGCGAGCAGCTCGCGCGAGGTGGTCGCGGAGGTCCAACGGGCGCGGACCGGGATGGTGTTGATGAACAGACCGACCATGTTCTCGATGCCGGGCACGTCCACGTCGCGCCCGGACACGGTGGAGCCGAACACCACGTCCGTGCCGTGCAGGATGCCGCCGAGGGTCACCGCCCAGGCGCTGTGCACGGCCACGCTGAGCGGGACGCCGGCCGACCGGGCGGCGGTGTCGATGTCCTCGGCCGGTGTACGGGAGGTGTCGGCGAAGCGCTCGGAAGGGGTGTGGCCCTCGGCGACGAGGGAGGGACCGGGCAGCCCGGCGAGCTGGACGCGCCACACCCGGTCGCTCTCCTCCTCGTCCCGCTCGGCGAGCGTGCGCACGTAGTCGGGGAAGCCGCCGAGCGGGTATGTGCTCCCCGGCGCGTGGTACTCGGCGAGCAGGGCGCGGAGCATCGGCGGTACGGACCAGCCGTCGGCGATGATGTGGTGCACGGTCTGCACCAGGACACTGCGCCCGGCCCCCTGCCGGATGAGCGTGTACCGCATGAGCGGACCGCCGGCCAGGTCGAACCCGGCGCGCCGGTCGCGCTCGGCGTGGGCGTGAATCTCGTCGTCGGTGATGCCGGGGCGGTCCAGCGTGGTGAACGGCGCCTCGACGCCGCCCTCCAGTACGGAGACCACACGGCCGTCGGCGAGGGACACGAACCGTGCGGCCAGGTTGGGGTAGAGGGTGAGCAGCCGGGTGGCCGCCGTCGCGAGCCGGTCGGGGTCCACCTCGCCGTCCAGAGTGAGGAGTTGCTGCTCGACGTAGGCGCCCTGCGAGTCGTCGTCGAAGACCGAGTGGAAGTACAGGCCTTCCTGGAGCGGGGTGAGCGGCAGGATGTCCCGCAGTGCGGGGCCGTCGACGGCGTCGACGTCGGCCTGGGTGAGCGGCACCAGGTCGAAGTCGCTGGGTGAGTGGCCGCCCTGGTCGAGTGCCGCGAGTCCGGCGAGGGCCGTACGGAAGTACGCGCCGATCGTCGTGACGTCCTCGTCGGTGAACATGCCGTCGGGCCAGGAGATCGTGGTGACGAGCTCGTACGCGCCGCCGGTCGGGGCGGGTTCGGCGATCGCGTTGAACTCCAGGGCGCGCGGGAGACGCATGGCGGGGTCGCGCCGTTCGCCCAACTGTCCCGTGGAGGCGGCGAGTTGCCAGTCGCCCGCTGCGCCCGCGTCGAAGCGGCCCAGGTAGTTGAAGAGCACCTGGGGTGCGGGGGCGTCGAACTCGGTGTGGGTCAGATAGCGCAGGGCGCCGTAGGAGACGCCGTTGTCCGGCACCCGGGCGAGGTCTTCCTTGACCGCCTTGAGGGCGGTGGCCAGGTAGCCGGGCGCGGTGAAGTCGGTAGTGCCCCCGGGGTCGACGAGCACCGGGAACAGAGTGGTGAACCAGCCGACCGTGCGGGCCAGTTCGGGCTCGAACCCGGCCGTCTCCGCCACGAAGTGGCCTTCCCGGCCGTGCCCTTCCAGCTCGATGTGCGCGAACGTCTGGTCCTGGCCCCGGTCGCGGCGCCAGCGGGCGAGGGTGACCGCGAGGGCGGTCAGGAGTACGTCGTTGACTCCGGCGTGGAACCTGGCGGGGATCTCGCCGAGCAGGGCGGCGGTGATCTCCGGGCCGACGGAGACGGTGTGCAGCCGCTCGTCGGCGACCGTGTCGGTCGGCGACAGGGCGCGCCCGCCCAGCAGCTGGTCGTCCCCCGGCAGTGGTCGCCAGTAGTAGGAGCTGTCGGCGTCGAAGGCCGCGCGCTCCAGCAGCTGGGTCCAGCGCCGGAACGACGTGCCCGTCGGGGGCAGTTCGATCGGGGTGCCGGAGGCGAGCTGCCGCCATGCCGTGGCCAGGTCCTCCATGAGGACGCGCCAGGAGACGCCGTCGACCACGGTGTGGTGGGCGGCGAGGACCAACTGCCGTGCGGAGCGGCGCCATACGGCCCGCAGCATGACGCCGTTGTCGGGGTCGAGTCCCGCCGCGGCGAGCGCGACGCACTCCTCCAACGGGCGGTCGCTCTCCAGCGGGTCCACGCCGGACTGGTCCGGCTCGGGGATGTCGAAGCTCCAGCGGTCGCCGCGCACCAGCCGGGCGCGCAGCATGGGGTGGTGCCGTACGACGGCGGTGAGGAGTTCGTCGAGGGTGTCGGGGGTGAGGTCGGCCGGGGTGTTGAGGACCACCGACTGCACGAAGCCGTCGATCGCGTCCGTGGTCTCCCCGAGCCACTGCACGACGGGCGAGCCCACCACGGTGCCGGTGGGGATGTCGCGGTGGTCGACGGTGGAGACGGTGTCGCGGCTGGCCACCGCCGCCAGCGCCCTCACCGTGCTGTGGGTGAAGATCTGCCGGGCCGTGACATGGAGGCCCTCGGCGCGCAGCGCGCTCAGCAGGGAGATCGCCAGGATGCTGTCGCCGCCGAGCTGGAAGAAGTCCTGGTCGGCGCCGATGTCGTCGAGGCGCAGCACGGCGGTGACGGCCCGGGCGACCAGGCGTTCCTCGTCGGTGGCGGGCGGGACGAGCGGGCCGGTCGCGGTCTCCGGTTCCGGCAGGGCGTTGCGGTCGAGCTTGCCGTTGGCCGTCAGCGGGAACTCCCGCAGCACGACGACATGGGCGGGCACCATGTACTCGACCATGTGGGCGGCGGCCCAGGCCCTGACGTCGTCGGCGCGCAGCCCCTCGCTGCCGGCGGCCGGGATGACGTAGCCCACGAGATAGGTGCCGCCCGCGGAGTTCTTCTTGGCGACGACACAGGTGTGCCGTACGCCCGGGTGTTCCGCGAGGCCGATCTCGACGTCCTCGATCTCCAGGCGCATGCCGCGGATCTTGATCTGGTTGTCGGCGCGGCCGAGGAAGTCCAGTGATCCGTCGGGGGCGTAGCGGGCGAGGTCGCCGGTGCGGTAGAGGCGGGAGCCGTCGGTGGCGAAGGGGTTGGCGACGAAGCGGGAGGCGGTGAGGCCGGGCGCGTTCACGTAGCCGCGGCCCAGAAGGAAGCCGCCGACGTAGAGTTCGCCGCCCACCCCGACGGGGACGGGGCGCAGTTCGTCGTCGAGGACGTACAGCCGGGTGGTGGGATTGGCCTTGCCGATGGAGGTCGACAGGCGTTCGGCGGCGCCGCGGTAGATGACGTGGGAGACGCCGATGGTCGTCTCGGCGGGTCCGTAGCCGTGGTACATGGGGATGTCGAGCTGGGTGCGGAACCGTTCGTACAGCTCCGGGGTGAGCACCTCGCCGCCGCACCAGACATGGCGCAGGCTGTCCAACTGCCCGGAGTCGCCGGCGATGTCGAGGAGGACGTCCAGCATGGACGAGACCAGGTAGGTGAAGGTGACGCGGTGTTCGGCGATGACGCTGAGCAGGTGGTGGGGGTCGCGTTCGCCGCCGGGGCGCAGGATCACCAGCCGGGCGCCGGACACCAGCGGCAGGAAGATCTCGTTGATGGAGATGTCGAACGAGAGCGGTGCCTTGAACAGCGAGGCGTCGTCGTGGCCGAAGCCCAGGATCTGGTGGACCTGCCACAACAGGCGTTCGCTGATGGCCTCGTGGCGGATCATCGCGCCCTTGGGGCGGCCGGTGGAACCCGAGGTGAAGATCACGTAGGCCAGCGCGGTGCCGGGGACGGCGATCCCGGGGCCCTCGGTGGGGTGGTCGCCGTAGCGCCAGTCACCGAGGTCCACGGGCACGGCTTCCGGTTCGCCGGGGGCGTGTTCGCCGGTGGCGTTGAGCTGGAGGACGACGCCGGCGTCCTCGATGACGACGGCCCGGCGCGCGGCGGGCCACTGCGGGTCGAGCGGCACGAACGCGCATCCGGCCTGGAGCACGCCGAGGAGTCCGATCACCATGTCGGCGCAGCGGCCGAGAGAGATGCCGACGATCTGCTCGGCGGTCAGGTCGCGTTCGATCAGGTGGTGGGCCAACTGGCTGGAGAGCTCGGCGGTTTGACGGTAGGTGAGGGTGCGGTGCTCGTCGATGACGGCGACGGCGTCCGGCCTGGCGCGGGCCTGTTCGTGGAACATCTCCACCAGGGTCGGCCGATCCCGGTCGGCGTCGGTCGCGTTCCAGTCGGCCAGTGCCGCGAGCCGGGCCGCCACGCTGGAGGGGCCCACGGTGCCGAGCGGGCGGTCCGGGAAGTCGACCAGGTCGTCCAGGGCAAGCCGGGCGTCGGCGGCCTCGACGCCGTCCGGGACGGCGATGTCCCAGCTGCCGTCGGAGCCCCGCCAACTCCCCTGCTCGCTCACGCCGTTGTCGACCCAGCCGATGACGTCGGCGAACAGGGTGCCGTCGGTGAGGTCGATGCCGTCCGGGCTGCGGCCGGTCGCCCAGTACGCCAGCGCGATGGCGCAGGCCTCGGCGAGGGTCCGGTCGGAGTGGTCGCCGGTGCGTCGGCGCAGCTCGGTCAGTCGGTCGAAGGACAGCGGTACGAAACGAGCGCGCGGTTCCATCATCGAAGACACAGCACCCTTCCACAGCATGAAAGTTAGGCCAGCCTAAGCTAAGTTCATCAACTGCTTTCTCGCCAGGCCTGCCACAGCCGTGCGTACCGGCCGTCCAGCGCCACGAGCTCCTCGTGGGTCCCCTGCTCGACCACGCGCCCCGCGTCCAGCACGGCGATCCGGTCGGCCGCCATCGCCTGGGTCAGCCGGTGGGCCACGAACAGCGTGGTCCGGCCCGCGCACGCGGCCAGCACGGCCCGCTCCAGCTCGGCGGCACCCTCACTGCCGGCCTCGGCGGTCGACTCGTCCAGCACCACCACCGGCGCGCGGCCCAACACCAGCCGCGCCAGGGCGATCTGCGTGACCTTGGTGACGTCCAGCCGCTCGCCGCCCTCGCCGACCGGCGTGCTCAGCCCCTCGGGCAGCGCCTCGACCCACCCCGCCGCGCCGACCGTGCGCAGCGCGTCGGTCAACTCCGCGTCGCTCGCCCGCGGCGCGGCCAGCCGCAGATCCTCGGCGAGCGGACCGGAGAACACATGGGTCTCCTGGGTCAGCAGGCTCACCAGGGCGCGCGCCCCGGCCTCGTCGAGGCCCGCCAGGTCGGTCGGTCCGATGCGCACCGTCCCGGCCTGCGGGGTGCCGATGCCCGCGACGAGCGCGGCCAGCGTGGTCTTGCCCGCGCCGGTGGCGCCCACCAGCGCGAGCGAACTCCTCGCCGGAATGGACAGGTTGACGTCCCTGAGGACCGGCTCGTCGGTGCCGGGATAGGCGAAGGTCACGCCCTCCACGCTCACCGCGTACGACGCGGAACCGGCCGGCGCCACGGCCTCGTCGCCGACCAGCCGTTCCTCCGCCTCCTCCCCCAGCACCCCGACCAGCCGGGTCAGGCTCGCGCCCGACTTCTGCGCCTCGTCGAAGGTGAACATGATCATGCCGAGCGGGACGAACAGCCGGTGGAACAGCAGCGGGGCCGCCGACACCTCGCCCAGGGTGGCCGCGTCGGCCTCCAACAGGGCGTATCCGACACCGAGGATGAGGGTGAGCCCGATGAACTCGGCGCGGTTCTCCCGGCCGACGAACCGGCCGAAGAAGCGGAACACCTCGATGCCCAGGTCGCGCACCCGCCTCGACTCATGGGTGACCTTCTCGCGGAAGGCCTCTTCGAGGCGGTACGCGCGGACCGTGTCGATCCCGTTCAGACCGCTGATCAGTGCCTGGGCACGGTCCGCCTGGGCCGCGCGCTGCTTGCGGTAGAGCGGGGCGGAGCGCGGGAGGTACCAGCGCAGGGCCAGGGCGTACGCGGGCAGGGCGCCGGCCCCCGCCAGCCCGAGCCGCCAGTCCAGGCCGAACATGCCGGCCGTGGCGATGACGACCAGCACGCCCGCCGAGAACACCGTGGGCACGGCCATCCGGATGCCCCGGGAGAGCACGGCGACGTCGTCGCCGACCCGGGAGAGCACATCGCCCCGGCCGACCTGTTCGATCCGTGCGCTCGGCATCCCGAGCACCGCGCGCACGGCGGACTCCCGCAGCTTCGCGAGCAGGTCCGCGCCCAGCCGTCCGATCAGATACGTCGAGGCCGCGGCGGCCACCGCGCCGAGCAGGGCGGCGGCCACCATCACCGAACCGATCCTGACCAGCACCGAGCGGGACTCCCCCGCCACGACCCCGTCGACCACCTGGCCGAGCAGCAGCACCGGAAGCACCTGGAGCGCCGCCCCCGCCACCGAGGCGATCACGGTGGCGGCCGTCAGCCAGGGCAGCTCGCGGCAGTGGGCCACGACCCAGCGGGCGGCCTCACGGCCGGTGGTGGTCCGCAGCGCCGCCGGTGCGGCGCGCGGGTCGTCGGTGGCGGGTGTACCGGTGCCGTGCGTCTCGGGGCCGTGCGCCTCGGTGGTGCTCACACCTACCCGGCCGCCGACTTGACGAGTTCGTCGATGGCGTACGGCATCGACAGCAGGGTGCCCTGCGAGATGGCCGCGCCGACCGCCGGGCCCTCGCTGTCCAGCAGATAGGACACGTTGCCCTTCTTCACGGCGTCGAGGTTGGCGAAGAGCTTGAACTTCTTCAGCGCCTCGGTGTCGGCCTTGTCGTTGATGACGAAGATGTGGTCGACGTCGACGAGGTCGACGCGTTCCGGGGAGAGCTTGGTGTAGAAGCTGCCGCCCGCGACCTTGTCGATCTCCGTCTGGTACGTGAAGCCGATGCCGGACACGAGGCGGCCACGGACGTCGGTGGAGGTGAAGGGCGCGACCGAGTCCTCGTACCAGGACAGCGCGACGGCCTTCTGGTCGGCGAACTCGGGGTGTTCCTTCTTGGCGGTGTCGAGTTGGCCCTGGATGTCCCGGACCAGTTTCTCGCCCTCCTCGGCCTTGCCGAGCGCCTTGGCGATGTGCAGGGCGTTGTCCTGCCAGGGCGCGCTGAAGGGTTCCTTCTCGGCCTTGGTACGGCCGACCGTCGGCGCGATCCTGGAGAGCTTGTCGTAGGCGGCCTGGTCGATCTCGGAGTAGACCGCGATGATCAGGTCCGGGCGCAGGGCCGCGATCTTCTCGTAGTTGGGGCCGGAGTCACCGTTCGCCATGATGACCTCGGGCTTGGTGTCGCCCCACTTGTCCTTGACCCAGGGCCACTGGGTGTTGATGTCGGGGCTCTGCCCCGGCGGGTTGGGGTACTGGTCGACCATGCCGACGGGCTTGATGCCGAAGGCCAGGACGGTCTGGTCGTCGGTGTAGCCGACGGAGACGACCCGCTGGGGGGACTTGGTGATCGTGGTGGTGCCGAAGGCGTGCTCCACCGTGACCGGGAAGGCGCCCGCGGCGGCGGTGGCCGAGGCGTTGTCGTCGGTCGGCTCGTCGGAGGAGTCGGAGCCGCATCCCGCGAGAAGGCCGACGGTCAGGCCCAGGGCGGACACCGTGGTCGCCAGCCGCCGCCAGGGCCTGGTGAGCGTCGTTCTACGGAGGAGCATCAGCCATCCCTTGCCTTCGCACGGTTCTAAGGGCAGGCAAACCTTACCCACAAAAATGAGGTTAGCCTAGCCTAACTGCCGCTCTTTCCCCGGTAGTTGGGCTGAACCTGGGTGCGGCCGATCGGCACGATGAGCGGACGGTCCCCCACCGGGTCGTCGATGACCATGGCGCGCAGTCCGAACGCCTCGTGCAGCAGCTCGGTGGTGATGACGTCCCGCGGGTGCCCCTGCGCCAGGATGGCGCCCTCCTTCATCACCACGAGGTTGTCGCTGTAGCGGGTGGCCAGGTTGAGGTCGTGCAGCACCATGACCACGGTGCAGCCCGCCTCGTGCAGATCGTCGACCAGGTCGAGGACGTCGATCGCGTGCGCCAGGTCGAGGTACGTGGTCGGTTCGTCCAGCAGCAGCAGATCGGTGCCCTGGGCCAGGGTCATCGAGATCCACACGCGCTGCCGCTGTCCGCCGGACAGGGTGTCGACGGGGCGGTCGGCGAGGTCGGAGACGCCGGTCATGGCCAACGCCCGTGCCACCACGGCGTCGTCGTCCGAGGACCACTGCCGCAGCCAGCTCTGGTGCGGATGCCGGCCCCTGGCGACCAGGTCGGCCACGGTGAGCCCCTCGGGCGCGACCGGCGTCTGCGGGAGCAGGCCGAGCTTCTTCGCCACGTCCCGGGTCCTGAGCCGGACGATGTCGTCGCCGTCCAGCAGGACCGTGCCCCGGGTCGGCTTCAGCAGCCTCGACAGCGTCCTCAACAGGGTTGACTTGCCACAGCCGTTGGGGCCGATGATCGTCGTGATCACCCCGGGTGGGACCGTCACGTCGAGCCCGTCGATGACGGTCCGGCCGCCGTATCCGACCGTGACGTCCTCGGCCGTCAGCCGTGCGACCTGCGCGACGGCGGACTTGACCCGGGTGATGTCCTGAGCGACCACGAGGCCCCCTACGTTTAGGCTTACCTAACTCTCGCATCATCTACCGGACGTTGGCCCGCACCAGCAGATAGACGAGGAAGGGCCCGCCGATCGCGGCGGTGACCACGCCGACCGGCAGGCCGACCGGCAGCGCGGTGCGGGCGACCAGGTCGGCGCCGATCAGCAGCAACGCCCCGACCAGCCCCGAGGCCGCGAGCGGCGGCGTCGGGCAGCGGGTCAGGCGCAGCGCCACCTGCGGCGCGACCAGCGCGACGAACGGGACCGGGCCGGCCGCGCTCACCGCCGCGCCGGCCAGCAGGACCGCGCACAGCAGCATGACCGCCCGCACGCGCGCGTACCGGACGCCCAGACCCGCGGCGACCTCGTCGCCGAAGTGCAGCGGCTTGAACTGGAAGGCCACGCACGACACGACGGCGAGCAGGGCGAGCGTGCACCACAGGGCCGTCCGCACCTCGTCCCAGCCACGGTCGTCCAGCGAGCCCACCAGCCATGCCTGGGCCCGCGCCACGTCCCTGATGTCGGCCGTGGCCAGCAGCCACGTGGTGATCGCCTCCATCACGGCGGTCACGGAGATACCGATGAGGATGAGCCGGAAGCCGTCGAGGCCGCGCCGCCACGCCAGGAAGTACACCAGCAGCCCGGTGCCGAGGCCGCCGCCGAGCGCCGCCGCCGACAGCCCGACGGAGTCCACGATCGCCGTGGCGGTGCCGCCCGACACCGTCACCAGGAACACGGCGACCGCGCCGGCGCCCGAGGTGATCCCGAGGACGTCCGGGCTGGCCAGCGGATTGCGCGCGATGGACTGCGTGATCGCCCCGGACACCCCGAGGGCGACCCCGACGACCAGTCCGGCCAGGGCCCGCGGCAGCCGCAGGTCCATGATGACGAACTCGTCGACCGGCTCGCCGTGGCCGAAGATCGTGGCGATCACCTGGGGCAGCCCGATGGGGAAGTCACCGATGCCGATGGAGAGACAGAACAGCAGGAAGGTCGCCGCGGCCAGCAGCAGGGTGACGGCCACGAGCCAGGGCCGCCACACGAACGACACCCGGCCCAGCCGTACGCCCGGCAGCACCGCCGCCTTCGGCTCCGCGCTCATCAGCTCCGCCCCGTTCACGCGTTCTTGAACTTTCCGAGCCACACCAGCGCCGCGAAGAACGGGGCGCCGAGGAGGGCGACGACGACCCCCGCGTCCAGTTCGCCCGGCCGGACCACAAGGCGTCCCACGATGTCGCACACCAGCAGCACGATCGCGCCCAGCAGTCCGGCGTACGGCACCAGCCACCGATAGTCGGGGCCGGTCAGGTACCGGGCCACATGGGCGACCATCAGCCCGAGGAAGGCGATGGGGCCGCAGGCCGCCGTCGCCGCGCCCGCGAGGAGGGTGATGGCGAGGATGCCGACGGTCCGGCTCAGCGCGATGTTCACGCCGAGCCCCCGGGCCACGTCGTCACCGAGGTTGAGGAGATTGATCGCGGGCAGCGTGCTGAGCGCCAGGACCAGGCCGACGGCGATGAACGCGGTCACCGGCCAGATGACACCGAAGCCGACTCCCGCCACGGACCCGGCGTTCCAGAACCGCAGCGCGTTCAGCGCGGCCTGGTCGGTCAGCGCGATCGCCGTGGTCATGGCGGCGAGGAAGACCGCGACGCCCTGTCCGGCCAGGGCGAGCGTCAGCGGGTTGCCGGCGCCCCGGCCGAGGCTGGAGAGGCCGAAGACGACGACACCGGCGACCGCCGCGCCCAGGAAGGCGAACCAGACGTACTGGAAGGGGTTGGTGAGCCCGAACAGGGTGATCACCGAGACCACCGCGAAGGACGCGCCCGCGTTCACCCCCAACAGGCCCGTGTCGGCGATCGGGTTGCGGGTGTGGCCCTGGATCAGCGCCCCGCCGACGCCCAGGGCGATGCCCGCCACCACGGCGAGCACCGTCCGGGGCACCCGGACCGTACGGACGATGAGCCGGATCTCGGTGAGCCGCTGGTCGGTCTCCGGCGCCGCGAACAGCCCGTGCCACACCTCGGCGGGACTCAACGCGCGCGCTCCGACGGCCAGCGACACCGCTGCGGTGACGACGAGGATCGCCATCAGAGCACCCAGACCCACAACTCGCCGCCTACGGGCCGGTGTTGAGGCTCTGGGCGCGGCGCGCTCGACTGCGGTCATGCCCATGTGGACGTACGTTATCCCTTTGATCGAACCGGTTGAGCGGCTGTGGTCAGCGGGCGGCGGGGCTGCCGATCCCGTCAACGATCGGACGGGCCTCGTCGGTGGCGTTCTTGAGGACGGAGTCGAGGATCTCGCCGACCCTGATGGCGGTGTTGGAGAGCAGGGACGAGGTGATGCCGTGCGTGTGCTCGGTGCCGCCCTGGAGGTAGATGCCGCAGCGGAGTTCGGGGCGGGTGGCGATGCGGTAGTCGCGTTCGACGCGCAGCCGGCCCTCGTCGTCGCGCAGGCAGAGGTCGGCGACCTCCCCAAGGAGGCCCTGCGGGTCGGCGGGGCTGTAGCCGGTGGCGAAGACCACGATGTCGGCGTCGAGCAGGGTCTCCTCGCCGGTGACGAGGGACTTGACCGTGGCGCGCACCCCGTCGGGCTTCTCCTCGACGCCGACGAGACGGGAGACGTTGAGGAAGCGCAGCCGCTCGGTGCCGAGGACCTTCTCCTGGTACATCTGCCGGTACAGGTCGTCGATCAGATCGATGTCCACCACGGAGTAGTTGGTGTTGCCGTGGTAGTCCATGAGCTGCCGTTTGACGTCGTCGGGGGCGGCGAAGTACTCGTCGACCGCGTCGGGGTCGAAGATCCGGTTGGCGAAGCTGCTGTCGTCGGCGGGGCTGTAGCCGTAGCGGGAGAAGACGGCGCAGACCTCGGCCCCGGGGAAGCGGCGGTGCAGATAGGCGACGTTCTCGGCGGCGCTCTGTCCGGCGCCGACGACGATGAACCGGGAGGGGGCGGCGCCGTCCAATTCCTCGACCTTGGCGAGGAGTTCGGCGTTGTGCCAGACGCGTTCTGTGCGCTCGACGCCCTCCGGCATGAGCGGGCGCAGGCCGGTGCCGATGACGAGGTTGCGGGCCCGGTGCAGGGCGAGCCCCTCGGCCGAGCGGACCGTCACCTCCAGATGGTCGACGACGCCGTCGCGCACGACCGGGGAGACGGCGACGACCTCGTGGCCGTACGAGATCATGTCGTCGACCTGGGCGGCGGCCCACTCGAAGTAGTCGTGGAACTCCACCCGCAGCGGGAAGAGGTTCTTGTGGTTGATGAAGTCGATCAGCCGCCCCTTGCTCTTCAGATAGCAGAGGAAGCTGTACTCGCTGGCCGGGTTCCGGAGCGTCACCAGGTCCTTGAGGAAGGACACCTGCATGGTCGCGTCGTCGATCAGCATCCCGCGGTGCCAGCCGAAGCTCGGCTGCTGCTCGAAGAAGTGAGCGCTGATCCCCTCCTGCCGGTCGACGCGTGCGTTGTGCTCGCTCAGTGCGATCGCCAGGGCCACGTTGGAGGGGCCGAAGCCAACTCCTATGAGGTCGTGGATCAGTGATGCGTCGTCAGGAAGAGCCTGTGCCATGTCACTCCCATCCCGCGGGTGGATGGGCACGCCTACGGAGGGACGGCCCAAAACTTAGGTAAGGCTAAGCTCATCCTGTGGAACTGTCGATAGGCAGTGCACCGTTGTGCGCTTAGGTAAGCCTTGCTTTACTGACGGCGGTCAGTCCCTGCTCCGAGGAGGAACCGCATGCGGGTCGTCATGTTCGGCTATCAGACCTGGGGGCACCGGACCCTCCGCGCCCTGCTGGACTCCGAGCACGACGTGGTCCTGGTGGTGACCCACCCCAAGAGCGAGCACGCCTACGAGAAGATCTGGAGCGACTCGGTCGCCGACCTCGCCGAGGAGCACGGCGTGCCGGTGGTCATCCGCAACCGCCCTGACGACGACGAGCTGTTCGCGCGCCTCAAGGAGGCCGACCCGGACATCATCGTGGCCAACAACTGGCGTACATGGATCCCCCCGCGCATCTTCGACCTGCCCCGGTACGGCACGCTGAACGTGCACGACTCGCTGCTGCCGAAGTACGCCGGCTTCTCCCCGCTGATCTGGGCCCTGATCAACGGCGAGTCCGAAGTCGGCGTCACCGCGCACCTGATGAACGACGAGCTCGACGCCGGCGACATCGTGCGCCAGGAAGCCGTGCCGGTCGGGCCGAGGGACACCGCCACCGACCTCTTCCACCGCACGGTCGACCTCATCGCCCCGGTCACCATCGGCGCGCTCGCCCTCATCGCCGCCGGACAGACGGAGTTCACCCGGCAGGACCGCTCGCAGGCCAGCTTCTTCCACAAGCGCTCGATCGAGGACAGCCGCATCGACTGGACCTGGCCCGCGGAAGACCTCGAACGACTGGTCCGCGCCCAGTCGGAGCCGTACCCGAGCGCGTTCACCTTCCACAAGGGCAGGCGACTGGAGATCCTCGCCTCGGTCGTCTCCGAGGGCCGGTACGGCGGGACACCCGGCCGGATCTTCTACCGCGAGGGCGAGGGTGTCGTCATCGTCGCCGGGGCCGACGCGCGCACGGGCCGCAACCACGGGCTGGCCATCACCCGCGTGCGCACCGAGGACGGCCGGGAGCTGCCCGCCGCCGAGTACTTCACCAGCATGGGTGGCTATCTCACCAACCAGCCCTGACTCAGGGGCACTTGAACCCAACGGCCCGTCACCGCGAGCGCAGTGACGGGCCGACTCGTGTCCGGTTCAGTGGCCGTGGCCACCGTCGGCCCCCGCGTGCCCCGCACCGGTCGTCACCGTGAACGCCGCCGTGCGGACCTGGCCTTCGTGCTTGAAGTCCAGGAACAGACGGTACGTTCCACCGCTGGGGGCGGTGGCCGTGAAGGAGACGTCCGGGCCGGACCCGGTCCCGGCGTTGGGGTGGACGTGGAGGTACGCGAGGTCACCGGAGCGCAGGGCCACCAAGTGGCCGTAGGCGCCGAGGTAGGGCTGGAGATCGGTGACGGGGCGGCCGGCGCGGGTGACCTTGAGCTTGAGCTCGGTCGCGGTGTTCGGGGTGAGGCCGCCGGTGAGCTCGACCTTGTAGCCGTCGACGATGGCGGTGCCGCTCGGGGCCGGAAGCTTCTGGGGCGCGTAGGCGCCCGAGGCGGCGAGGTCCGCGCCGAGGACGAGGTTCTCGGCCCCCTTCTTCGCCGGGGTGAAGTCGGCGAAGACGCGGTAGCCGCCCGCGCGGGGCAGGGAAACGGGGATGCTCCAGGTGCCGTCGGCGGCGCGGGTGGGGTGCAGATGCCGGTAGGTGACGAGGTCGCGTGAGGCGACGATGAGGTGGAGTTCCTTGTCGTGCTCGCGTTGGTACGCGGTGACGGCACGGCCCGCCGCGTCGCGTATCGCGAACCTCAGCTGGGCGCGCTGTCCGGCCGTGACGCTCGGGGTCCTCAGGTCGAGGGTGTAGCCGCCCTCGGAGATCTGGAGCCCGCCGGCCGGGCTCTCCTCGTGCCCTGCTTCCTCACCCCCTCCTTCGTGACTGCCATGGGAAGCGGGAGCACTCTCCGTGACGACCGGGTCGATGCCCTTGCCCACGCCGTACGCGGTTCCGAAGGTCGCGGCGAGCGCGGCGGCGAACGCGGAGATCTTGAGTCCTGCATGCATGGCCAGCTCCTCGGTGATCACGGCCGCCGAACGTCGGTCACGGCGCCCCAATGCAGTCGACGATACCCCCCGGGGGTATAAAGTCAACCGCTGGAGCCGCTTGTGTTTGATACCCCCCATAGGTATACCTTGGGCCATGGCGGAGATACCCCCGCCCCCTATCCACCCCACGAGGAGCAGCAGCGATGACCACCACCGCGACCGGAGCCCCCTCCGAAGCCGCCTCTTCCGAGGTCGAGCTCGCCATCGGCGGCATGACCTGCGCCTCCTGCGCCGCCCGCATCGAGAAGAAGCTCAACCGCATGGACGGGGTGACGGCCACGGTCAACTACGCCACCGAGAAGGCGAAGGTCAGCTACGCCGGTGACGTCTCCGTGGGGGACCTGATAGCGACCGTCGAGAAGACCGGGTACACCGCACAGGAACCGTCACCTCCCGAGGAACCCGGCGACGACGAGCCCGTGGACGACGAACTGCGCACGCTGCGGCAGAGGTTGACCACCGCGGCCCTGCTCGCCCTTCCCGTCGTCGCGATGGCCATGATCCCTGCGCTCCAGTTCGAGTACTGGCAGTGGCTGTCGCTGACACTGGCGGCGCCGGTCGTCACATACGCCGCATGGCCCTTCCACAGGGCGGCGTTCACCAACGCGCGGCACGGCGCCGCGACCATGGACACGTTGATCTCGGTGGGCACCCTCGCCGCGTTCACCTGGTCGGTGTGGGCGCTGTTCTTCGGGACCGCCGGCACCCCGGGCATGAAGCACCCCTTCGAGCTGACGATCGCCCGCGGGGACGGCGCCGGCAACATCTATCTGGAGGCCGCCGCCGGAGTCACCGCCTTCATCCTGGCCGGTCGGTACTTCGAGGCACGCTCCAAGCGCAAGGCGGGCGCCGCCCTGCGGGCGCTGCTGGAGCTGGGCGCCAAGGACGTGACCGTGATCGGCGGCGACGGGCGTGAACGGACCCTTGCCGTAAGCGAGTTGAAGGTGGGCGACCGGTTCCTGGTGCGGCCCGGCGAGAAGATCGCCACCGACGGGACGGTGGTCGAGGGCTCATCCGCCGTGGACGCCTCGATGCTGACCGGCGAGTCGGTGCCGGTGGAGGTCGCCCAGGGGGACGCTGTCACCGGTGCCACGGTCAACGCCGGTGGACGTCTCGTCATCCAGGCCACGCGGGTCGGCGCCGACACCCAACTCGCCCGTATGGCACGGCTGGTGGAGGACGCGCAGAACGGGAAGGCGGCGGCGCAGCGGCTCGCGGACCGGATCTCCGCGGTGTTCGTCCCGATCGTGATCGCCCTCGCGCTCGGCACCCTCGGTTTCTGGCTGGGCAACGGCGCCGGACTGACGGCCGCGTTCACCGCCGCGGTCGCCGTGCTGATCATCGCCTGCCCGTGCGCCCTCGGGCTGGCCACGCCGACCGCGCTGCTGGTCGGCACCGGGCGCGGCGCGCAGCTCGGCATCCTTATCAAGGGTCCTGAGGTCCTGGAGTCCACGCGCAAGGTCGACACGATCGTCCTCGACAAGACCGGCACGGTCACCACGGGCCGGATGACGCTGCTGGCCGTGCACACCGCCGAGGGCACGGACGCGACCGAAGTCCTGCAGCTGGCGGGCGCGTTGGAGCACGCCTCCGAGCACCCGATCGCCCGCGCCGTGGCCGACGGGGCACTGGAGAAGCTCGGTTCGCTGCCGACGCCCGAGGACTTCGCGAACGTTCCGGGACTGGGCGTGCAGGGGATCGTCGACGGGCACGCGGTGCTGGTGGGCCGGGAGCGGCTGCTGAGCGAGTGGGCGATGGAACTCCCCGAGCGGCTCGCGCGGTGGAAGTCCGAGGCCGAGGCGTCCGGTCGTACGGCGATCGCGGTCGCCTGGGACGGCGAGACGCGGGCTGTGCTGGAGGTCGCGGACGCCGTCAAGGAGACCAGCGCCGAGGCGATCACCCGGCTGCGGGCCCTGGGCCTGACACCGATCCTGCTGACCGGCGACAACGAGGCGGTGGCGCAGGCCGTCGCCCGCGAGGTCGGTATCGCGCCCGAGGACGTGATCGCCGAGGTGCTGCCGCAGGACAAGGTCGACGTGGTCAAGCGCCTTCAGGGCGAGGGGCGTTCGGTGGCCATGGTCGGCGACGGCGTCAACGACGCGGCCGCCCTCGCCCAGGCCGACCTGGGACTCGCGATGGGCACGGGCACGGACGCCGCGATCGAGGCCGGTGACCTGACCCTCGTCCGCGGCGACCTGCGGGCGGCGGCGGACGCCATCCGGCTGGCCCGGCGCACCCTCGGCACCATCCGGTCCAACCTGTTCTGGGCCTTCGCCTACAACGTGGCCGCCCTGCCGCTCGCCGCGGCCGGACTGCTCAACCCGATGCTCGCCGGGGCGGCCATGGCCTTCTCGTCGGTGTTCGTGGTGGGGAACTCGCTGCGGCTGCGGTCGTTCAAGGCGGCGGTCTGAGGGACCGGAGTACCGAGCAACGACACTGCGCCCGCCGGGGACGGGACCACCGAGCAACGACGCAGCGCCCGCCGGATGACACCGGCGGGCGCTGCGATCTCTGTTCTCAGCCCAGCTTCTCAGCCCGACTTCTCAGCCCGACTTCTCAGCCCAGCTTCTCAGCCCGACTTCTCAGCCCAGCTTCTTCAGCAGCTCGTCCGCCAGCGGTGCGGAGGACGCCGGGTTCTGGCCGGTGACGAGGTTGCGGTCGACGACGACCTTCGGGGCCCACGGCCGGCCCACCTGGACCTGTACGCCCGCCTCGGTGAGCCGGTCCTGGAGCAGCCACTTGGCCTTGTCGGCGAGGCCGCCCTGGATCTCCTCGTCGTTGGTGAACGCGGCCACCTGGTAGCCGGCGAAGGAGTTGGTGCCGTCGTCCTTCACCGCGGCGAGCAGCGCGGCCGGGCCGTGGCAGACCACGCCGAGGGGCTTGCCGGACTCCAGGGCGAGGGTCAGCAGCTCGCCGGAGGCGGTGTCGACGGCCAGGTCCTCCATGGGGCCGTGGCCGCCGGGGTAGAAGACGGCGGCGTAGTCGTCGAGGTCGACGTCCGCCAGCTTGACCGGCTGCTGAAGCTCGGTCATCGCGGCGAGCGCGGCGGCGGTGCGGTCGGCGCCCTCCTGGCCGCCGTTGTACTCGGGCGCGAGACTGCCCTTGTCGACGGTGGGGACGACCCCGCCGGGGGTGGCGACGACGATCTCGTGTCCCGCGGCCTTGAAGGCCTGGTACGGGGCGACGGCCTCCTCGGCCCAGAAGCCGGTGGGGTGCAGGGTGCCGTCGGCGAGGGTCCAGTGGTCGGCGCCGGTCATGACGAAGAGGATCTTTGACATGGTTCGAACGTAGGCCAGCGCACCCATAGAAATCCAATAGGCTCACATATATGAGAGATAGGGAATCCAATGACCACCCGGCCGGAGGCCCCCTGGACCTGAACCTGCTGCGCACGTTCCTGACCGTGTACCGCACCGGCTCCTTCACCGCCGCCGCCCGTCTCCTCGGCCTCTCCCAGCCCACGGTGACCACTCAGATCCGCGCCCTGGAGCGACAGCTGGACCGTGAGCTGTTCGAGCGCCTCGCCCGCGGGGTGGCGCCCGCGCCCTACGCCGACGAACTGGCCGCGCGGGTCGTCGAACCGCTGGACGCGCTCGCCTCGGTGGCCCAGCCGGAGGACACCCCGGCCGAGCCTGTGCACCTGGCCGGCCCCGCCGAGTTCCTGACCCGCTCCGTCCTGCCGGGCATCGCACCGCTCGTGGAGAAGGGCGTACGGCTGCGCGTCACGCCCGGGCTGACCGAGCCGCTCCTCGACGATCTGCGCGCCGGCCGACACGACCTGGTGATCGCCACCTTCCGGCCCCGCGGCCGGACCCTGGCCTCGGTGCCGCTCAACGACGAGGAGTTCGTGCTGGTCACCGGGGTCGTCTGGGCGCGGCGGATCGGCGGCCCGGGCCGGATCGCGACGGAGGGAGCCGCCGCGTTGCACGGTGTCCCCCTGGTCGCGTACGCCGAGGACCTGCCGATCGTGCGCCGCTACTGGCGGCATGTGTTCGGCAAGCGCCTGGCCTGCCAGCCCGCGGTGACGATGCCCGATCTGAACGGCGTCAGGGCGGCGGTCGTGGGCGGCACGGGGTTCTCGGTGCTGCCCCGCTATCTCTGCGCCGACGAGCTGGCGTCCGGTGCGCTGGTCCTGCTGCACGATCCGGAGGACCCGCCCATCAACACCGGCTTCCTGGTGCAGCGCCCCGGGGTGTCGGGCAACCCGCACGTGGCCGTCGTACGCGACCATCTGCTGCGGGCCGCCCGGACGCCGTAGTCAGGGGGCGCGCCCATCCGGGCCGCCTGCCGCCCGCCGCCTGCCGCCACGCCTGTCCGAGGAAAGCCGTTTGCAGGACGGCCGGTTGGAGATCCTCTATGTCGACGACCGCATCCTCAGGGTGCGCACACCGGAAGGCGGGCCGCGTGTTCCGTAGAAGTGCCGTCGCGTTGGCGGCGGTCGGCGCGCTCGCGCTGGCCGGTTGCGGCGCCGAGGGGTCCGGGGGTACCGCTACCGAGCCCACGGAGGTGACGGCCGACGCCACGACGGACACCCCGTCCCCCGTCACCAGCTCCGGTCAGCAGCTCGTGGCCATGAACATCAGCGGCGGTTTCGCCGGTGTCTCCCAGCAGGTGGTCCTGGGCGGCGACGGCACCGTGCACGCCCGCGACAACGGCAAGTCCGCCGTGCGCCGCGCGAGCGGGGCCGAGTTCGAGGAACTGCGAACGCTGCTCGGCGACCCGGCCCTGGACGAGGTCCCCGACCGCACGGTCAACACGGGCGCCGCCGATCTGTTCCGGTACGAACTCCGTTTCGACGGCCGCACGGTCACGACCGACCGCTCCACGCGGCACCCCGCCCTCGACCGGCTCATCGACGCCCTGAGCGAGTTCCTGCCGAAGGGGTGACGGCGTACTCCCCCCTCAGTACACCGGCTTACTCCCCCGGTCAGACGCCCTCGCGGCACCCGCCCGGGCACCGTGGACCCATGAAACTCAGCCGCCCGGCCCGCAAGGGCTCCCTCGTGGTCCATGTCGTCGCCTCGGCCGGCTGGCTCGGGCTCACCTTCGGCCTGCTCGCCCTCGGGATCACCGCGGCGACCACCGGCGACCCGGCGACCGTGGAGTCCTCGGTCCGGGCCATGAAGGTGTTCGCCGACTGGCTTCTCCTCCCGCTCGCGCTCCTCACGTTCGTCAGCGGCCTGCTGCTGTCGCTGGGTACGCCGTGGGGTCTCGCGCGGCATCGCTGGGTCGTCACGAAGTTCTGGCTGACCCTCGCCACGCTCACCGCCACGGCGTTCGTCCTGCGCCCCGCCGTGAACTCCGCGGTCGCCGCCGTGGCCGCCGGGCATCCGCTGCCGGACACCGGTGACGTCCTGTTCGGGCCGATCGTCTCGTCGAGCGCGTACGTCTTCATGACGGTGATCTCGGTGCTCAAGCCGTGGGGCCGGACGCGGCGCGGGCGCGCACAGCGGGCGGCCTCAACTCCGCGCGCACGAGGCGGCATTGACGCCCCGGCCCGAGCCGCGTCACGGTGATGACCCGTCAGAGAATCCCGGAGGGCGTCCATGACAGCACCGTCGGCACCCCACTCCGACTTCGAACTCGTCCAACGGGTACGGGGCATCCGCCCGCTGATCGCCGAGCACGCGCTGCGGACCGAGCAGGAGAGGCGGGTGACGGGCGAGGTCGTCGCGGCGCTCACCGAGGCCGGGGTCTACCGGATGAACGTCCCCCGGCGGTATGGCGGTTATCAGTCGCGGCTGCGTACCCAGGTCGACGCCCTGGCCGAGGTCGCCGGGGCGTGCGGCTCGGCCGGGTTCATGGCCCTGATCCAGGCGGGCTGCGCGTTCATCGCGGCGCTCTTCCCCGACGAGGCGCAGGACGAGATCTTCACCGGCCCCGACGTCCGGGTCGGCGGCACACTCATCCCGGGTCCCACCGCGGTCGCGGTGGACGGCGGCTATCTCGTCAACGGCACCTCGGGCTTCGCCACCGGCTGCCAGGACGCCGACTGGCATCTGCTCACGGTCAGGGTCGAGTCCGGCGAGTCCGGTGACGGGCCGCCCGAGGTGCTGTGGGCGGCCGTGCCGATGGCCGAGCTGGAGATCCTGGACGACTGGCACGTCTCCGGCCTCGCCGGCTCCGGCAGCAACAGCGTGGTCGCCCATGACGTCCTCGTCCCCGCGCACCGCGTCCTGCCCGTCGGCCCGCTGCTGGCCGGCGAGTTCCCGTCGAAGGCCAACGCCGACGACCCCTTCTACCGGATGCCGGTCCTGCTGATGTTCTGCGTCTGGACGGCCCCGCACGCGCTCGGTCTGGCCCGGGCGTCCCTGGCGGAGTTCACCGAGCGCATCCACCGGCGGGGCATCACGTACACGTTCCACGAGCGGCAGCACGAGGCGACCGTGACACATCTCCAGGCAGCGGAGGCGGCGCTGAAGATCTCCTGCGCCGAGCTGCTGACGGACGACATCGTGGCCCGCGTCGAGGCCGGGGAGCCGTTCACCCGGGAGGAGCGCGCGAGGATCCGGGCGCAGAGCGGGTACGTGGCGCGGCTGTGCAAGGAGGCGGTCGATCTGATCGCCTCCGCGTCCGGCGCGTCCTCGCTGCACCGGGAGGTGCCCGTGCAGCGGGCGGTACGCGATCTGCACGCCCTCAACCTGCACTCCTTCGTCAATCCGGCGACCAATCTGGAGCTGTACGGGCGGGTCCTGGCCGGGCTCGATCCAGGGACGCTCTTTCTCTAGTCGAAGGGTGATCCAGACCACGAGGGAAACGATGTCGTTTCTCTGATGGCGGGGCTATGCTGAGGCTCAAGCGAACGAAACCGTTTCGTTCAGGAGGGTCGCCCCCCATGACCTCTGTACTCATCGTCAGTACCCAGTCGCTCCAGCGGCTCGGCCTGCGCATGCTCCTGACGGACCAGCCCGACCTGACCGTCGCCGGCGAGGCGACCACCGGCGCCGAAGCCGTGCGGATGAGCGCCGTGCTCCGCCCCGACGTCGTGCTGCTGGACGGCCGTGTCCAGGACAGCGACGGCATCGATGTCATCCGCCGGATCACCCACCCACCGGCCTTCGCCGCCTCCCCCGGCCTCTCCGAAGCAGCGGCCCGCCCGCCGCGTGTCCTCGTCCTCACCCCCGACACCCACGAGCAGTACGCCTCCGCCGCGCTGCGGGCCGGAGCCGGCGGGTTCGTCCTCGAGAACGCCGCCCCCGAGGAACTGATCGCGGCGATCCGGGTCGTGGCCGTCGGGGACGCCGTCATCACCCCCAATCTCACCCGCGCCCTCATCGACACCGTCCGGCAGCAGCAGCCGGTCCGCCCCGCCGCGAGCGGGGTCGGCCTGGACACGCTCACCGAGCGCGAACGCGACGTCCTCACCGCCATCGCCTCCGGCTGGTCCAACGCCGAGATCGCGGCCCGTCTGAGCATCGCCCCGACGACCGTGAAGTCCCACGTCAGCCACATCCTCGCCAAGATCGGGGCACGCGCCCGTGTCCACGCGGTGGTCTTCGCCTACGAGACGGGACTGGTACGCCCCGCGGCCTGAGGTGACCACTCGCCCGGCGAGGCGCTGCGAAGCGCCCCGCCCTGGACGTTTGAGGTGCCCCGAAATGGTCAGGCGCGGGGGATGGCCCAGCCTTCCGCCACCGCGGTCCCGTCGACCCCACCCCAGCCCGGCCGCCCCGCCGGGGAACGTGACGCGTTCTTCGACAACGCCAAATACCTGGCGATCCTCCTGGTGGCGACCGGACACGCGTGGGAGCCGCTGCGGGACGGCAGCCGCACGGTCAGCGCGCTCTACATGTTCGTGTACGCCTTCCACATGCCGGCGTTCGTCGTCGTCGCCGGCTATTTCTCCCGGTCCTTCGACGCGAGCCCGCGGCGGCTGAGACGGCTGGTGACGGGGGTCGCCCTCCCGTACGTCGTCTTCGAGACGGCGTACACCCTCTGGACGAGGTGGACCGACGACGCCCCGGACCGACCGGTCAGCCTCCTGGACCCGCTGTATCTCACCTGGTTCCTGGCCGCGTTGTTCATCTGGCGGCTGACGACCCCGGTGTGGCGGTCGGTGCGGTGGCCGCTGCCGCTCGCCCTCGGAGTCGCCGTGGCCGCGAGCATGACACCGTCGATCGGCGAGGGCCTCGATCTCCAGCGCACACTCCAGTTCCTGCCGTACTTCGTCCTGGGCCTCTGTCTGAAACCGGAGCACTTCCGGCTGGTGCGCCGCCGTTCGGCGCGGGTGCTGGCGGTGCCGGTGTTCGCGGGCGCGCTCGGCGTCGCGTACTGGGCGGTGCCGCGGATGAGCGGGGCCTGGTTCTACCACCGGGACAGCGTCCAGGAACTCGGCGCGCCGGGCTGGGCGGGCCTGGTGATGACACCCGTGGTCTTCGGCTGCTCGACGCTGCTGGTCGCCTGTTTCCTCGCCTGGGTGCCCGGGCGCCGGACATGGTTCACCACCCTGGGCGCGGGCACGCTGTACGGCTATCTGCTGCACGGGTTCGTCGCGCAGGGCTCGGAGCCCTGGGGCTGGTACGACCCCGCCTGGGTCCATGAACCCCTCGGGATCGTCGTCGTCACGGCCGTGGCCGCGACGGTCGTGACCGTGCTGTGCACCCCGCCGGTGCGCCGACTGTTCCGGTGCGTCATGGAGCCGGACCTGACGTGGGCCTTCCACGACCGAGGTGCAGCCCGCCGAACTCCCGTGTCACACGCGTTTGCTACGCTCCCGGAGCCTCCCGCGGGGGAAGTCCGGTGAGAGTCCGGCGCTGACCCGCAACGGTGTGCGCGACGGCCCGACCTCCGTCGCGTGAGCCCGATCGCCTGTGGGTGGTGCGACCCGTTGACTGCTCGCCGTGGACTGCGAGAGGGGACCGCACGGCAGGGCTGTCGTACGGGCTGCCTCTGACCGAGTTCCGCAGGCGGCCCCAGGCGAAGGACCGCCCCGACCGTGCGCCGAAGTCCCACCCCCAGCCGCATACCCCTGCCACCGCTCGTCATCGGGCTCGTGCTGCTCCTCGCCGCTTCCCTCGTCGGCGGCGTGGGTCTGGGCGCGGCCGGAATCGCCTGGGCGGACGTCCTCCGGTTCCTGTGGGCCGGGCTGACCGGCGGCACCGTGCACGCCGACGACGCCGCCGCGTACACCATCGTCTGGGAGATCCGGCTGCCGCGGGTGGTGCTCGGCGCGGTCGTCGGCGCGGGGCTGGCGGCCGTCGGAGTGGCCGTCCAGGCCATGGTGCGCAACGCGCTCGCCGACCCGTTCGTGCTCGGCATCTCCTCGGGCGCGGCGGTGGGCGCCAACGCGGTCATCCTGCTGGGGGCGTTCGCGGGGCTCGGCGTGTGGGCGCTGTCGGTGTCGGCGTTCCTGTCCGCGCTGGCGGCCATGGTGCTGGTGTACGCGGTGGCCCGCTCGCCGCACGGGTTGACGCCGCTCAGGCTGGTCCTGACCGGTACGGCGCTGGCGTACGGCTTCGAGGCGGTGACGACCGTCATGGTGTTCGGGGCGGCGCGCGGCGAGGCGGCGCGGTCGGCTCTGATGTGGCTGCTGGGCAGTCTGGGCGGGGCCACCTGGACCCAGGTGCCGCTGGTCGCGGTGACCGTGGCGGCGGGGTGGGCGTGGCTGCGTCGGCGGGCGGAGGCGCTGAACGCGCTGGCGATGGGTGACGAGACCTCGGCGGCGCTCGGGGTCCGACCGGGCCTGCTGCGGCGGGAGTTGTTCCTTGTCACCGCCGCCGTGACCGGGACCGTGGTCGCGGTGAGCGGGGCCATCGGGTTCGTCGGGCTCATGGTGCCGCACGTCGTACGGATGCTGGTCGGCGCCGATCACCGACGGGTGCTGGCCGTGGCGCCGCTCGCCGGTGCCGTCCTGCTGGTGTGGGCCGACGTGCTGTCCCGGCTGCTGCTCGCCCCCGCCGAACTGCCGGTCGGGGTGATCACCGCGGTGGTAGGGGTGCCCGCGTTCCTGTTGTTGATGCGGCGCGGCGGCTACGCGTTCGGAGGTCGCTGACATGCGGCTCGACATCGAGGACATGAGCGTCGCCGGGATTCTCGACGGGGTCCGACTCGCCGTGGACAGCGGGTCGTTCGTCGGGCTCGTCGGCCCCAACGGCAGCGGCAAGTCGACGCTGTTGCGCTGTGTGTACCGTGCGCTGCGCCCGGCCGCGGGCGTGGTGCGGCTGGCCGGGGACGACGTGCACGCGATGCCGTCGAGGGCCGCCGCGCGGGTGCTGGCCGCGCTGCCCCAGGAGTCGGCGGCGGAGTTCGACTTCACGGTCGCCGAGGTGGTCGCCATGGGACGGCTGCCGCACCGGGACCGTACGGCGACTTCGGACGCCGAGATCTGCGGGCGGGCCATGGCACGGACCGGCGTCGGCCATCTCGCCGACCGGGGGTTCCTGTCGCTGTCCGGCGGTGAGAAGCAGCGGGTGCTGATCGCCCGCGCGCTCGCCCAGCAGCCGCTGGTGCTGGTCCTGGACGAGCCGACCAACCACCTCGACATCGCCCACCAGTTGGAGGTGCTGCGGCTGGTCCGGGACAGCGGGGTGACCGCGCTCGCCGCCCTGCACGACCTCAACCTGGCCGCCGCGCACTGCGATCTTCTGTACGTGATCGCGGACGGCCGGATCGTCGCCTCCGGCCCCCCGCACGACGTGCTCCAACCCGGCCTGCTCGCCGAGGTGTTCGGCGTCAGCGCCCATTCGGTCCGGCATCCCGAGACCGGTGCCACGCAGCTCCTCTTCGACCTTCTGCCCGCCGACTAAGGACCCCCATGCGCAAGTTGCTCGCCGCCGCCCTCTGCCTCGCCGCCACCGCCACCGGATGCGGCGCCTCGGTCGAGCCGGCGAAGGAGGCGAAGGACGCCAGGTCCACCGCCGTCACCCTCACCAACTGCGGCCACAAGGTGACCTACGACAAGGTCCCCGAGCGGGTGGTCACCAACGACGTCGGCATCACCGAGCTGATGTTCGCGCTCGGCCTGGAGGACCGCATGGCCGGGTTCGCCATGCCCGACGACAAGGGCGATCTGACCGACGTGCCCTGGAAGGACGGCTACGACAAGGTGAAGTGGCTCTCCAAGGACCAGCTCACCAAGGAGAACGTCCTCGACGCCCGCGGTGACTTCGTCTTCGCCGGCTGGAACTACGGTTTCCGCGAGGACGCCGGCTTCACCCCGGACGCCCTGAAGAAGCTCGGCATCCCCTCGTACGTCCTCACCGAGTCCTGCCGCAACGGCCGTAGCGAGACCGCGCGCGGCATCATGCCGCCCCTGGACGCCCTGTACACCGATCTCACCAACCTCGGAAAGCTGTTCGGCGTCGAGAAGCGGGCGGCGACACTGATCGCCGGCTTCAAGAAGGAGGTCGCGGAGGTCCACGCGAAGGCCCCCGCCAAGAGCCCCAAGGTCTTCCTCTACGACAGCGGCCAGGACCAGCCCTTCACCTCGGGCCGCTACGCCGCCCCCGACCAGATCATCAGCGAGGCCGGCGGCGTCAACGTCATGCACGACGTCCAGGACTCCTGGACGACCGTCGGCTGGGAGAGCGTCGTGGAGCGCGACCCCGACACCATCGTCATCTGCGACTACGGGGACGTGAGCGCGGAACAGAAGAAGAAGTTCCTCCTGTCGTACGCCCCGCTGCGCCATGTCTCCGCCGTCAAGCACCGGCGGATCTTCGTCCTCGACTACGTGGACCTGGTCGAGAGCCCGCGCAACCCGTCGGCGATCGCCAGGCTGGGGGCATACCTGCGGTGAACCCGCGTCTCAGGGGCGCCAGTACAGCGAGGGATCGGGATGGTCTATGAACCCCAGGTCGCGGTAGAGGGGTTCACCCTCGGCCGAGGCGTAGAGGTCCACGCGGGCCACCTCGTGCTCCCGGAACCAGTCGAGCAGCTCAGCCATGATCGCGCGGCTGTGCCCGCGCCGCCGGTGCGCGGGGTCGGTGACGACGCCGATGACCTGGCCGATCCGGCCGTTGAGCAGGTGCGGGCCGGGCAGCCGTTGTTCGACGGCACCGATCCCGCAGGCGGCGAGGCGCCCGTCGTCGCCGTCCACGACGAGGACGCGCACGGTGTCCGCGGTCAGCTGCTCCCGCAGGACGACGGCGAGGGTGTCCAGCCACCCCTCGTCTCCGGAAGGGGAGTTGAAGAACGAGTCGGCGAGCCCGTCGAACAACAGGGCCCGCAGGCGCAGCAGTTCGACGAGGTCGTAGTCCCCCGCCTGACGGACTGCGGAGCGGATGGCGGTGCGTTGTCCCATGCCGACGAGCCTGCTGTAATGACCTTATGCACCTCAACCCTTACGGCGAGGATGCCGTGAACCTCGCCGCCGACCTGGCCAACCGCCGCCCGACCGACGCCGGGGAGCTCGCGCAGCGCTGCCGGGCCGCAGGGGTCGCGGTGGAGGGGCCGGTCACGCCGGAGGACCTCGACCGCGTCGGGGCGACCCTCGACGCGTGGGAGAAGGTCGTCGACGCGTCCGACGAGTCCGAACGCGCCGCGCTGGTCAACGAGATGCTGGCCGCGGCGGCGGCCCACCCCCGCATGACGAACCACGTCGGCAGCGGCTGGCATCTGCACTACCGCGACGACGGCCGGGCGCTCGGCGCGGTCCTCTCGTCACTCATCTCGGTCGGCACGGCACTGCACCTGACGGGCCGTGGCATGCACCGCCTCAGCCGCTGCGCGGTCGCCGAGTGCGCGACGGTCTTCGCCGACACCTCCCGCACCGGCCGACAGCGCTACTGCTCCCAGCGCTGCGCCAACCGCGACGCGGTCCGCCGCCACCGCGCCCGGGGCGTGCCGCCCGCCCGCTGACGGACGGCACCCGCGCGATCAGCTCACTCGCCGACCGGCTTGCCGCGCTGCCAGGCCCAGGCGAGCCGGTCCGCGCCGGACTGGTTGGTGGTCTTCAGCCAGGGCTTGGCCGGGTCACCGGTCAGCTGCTGTATCGAGTAAATGTCGTCGGTGCGCAGGCCCGGCCAGTACACCGAGCCCATCTTCAGCTCGCGGAAGGTGTCGGTGACGGCCTGGATGAAGTTGACGTAGTTGTCGTCCGGGGTCTTCACGTTGTAGTTCAGGCCGGTCGTCATCGGAGCGCCGAACTCGTCCGCCACGGTCCGGTTGGCGCAGTCGCCGATGCGCACCTTGAGGTCGGCGACCCACTCGTCGTAGGTGGCGTACGACTTCCAGAAGCCGTAGTGGTGCAGGGAGAGGTACGTGCCCTTCAGACGCGGGTCGGCGCAGACGGACGTGACGTGGTCGTTGTAGCCGGCGCCGCTGACGAACACGCGGTTGCGCGGCACGGACTTGTAGGTGTCGAGCCACTTCGCGGCGATGTCGGCCCACTCGGTGTCGGTGTAGCCGTGGGGCTCGTTCATCGGCTCGAAGTAGACCCGGGAGTTGCCCTTGTAGGCCTTGACGACGGTGTTCCACATCGGCCAATAGGAGGTCTCGTCGTCGATGTAGCCGTCCTTGCGGTCGCCGGTGCCCTCCCAGTAGGACACGATCACCTTGAAGCCGTGGGCCGTCGCGGCGTCGATGACCCCGCGGTAGGACTTCCAGTAGGAGCCGTTGACCGTGTACGGGTTGATCGGCAGCCGGACCGTGTTGGCGCCGAGGTTGGCGCGGAACGCGGAGATGACGCGGCTCGCCTTGGCGTAGGTCTGGGCGTAGGTGTCGCTGGTCGACAGGCCGGACAGCTGGAGCAGGTCGTCGGCGAAGTTGTCGCGCGGGTCGGCCCAGTTGACCCCCTTGAACTGGGTGGTGTCGATGCTCGGCGCGGCGGAGGCGGGGCTGCCCGCGAGGCCGGCGCCGGTGACGGCGGCGATCGCGACCGCGGCGAGGGCGGCCCGCGTACGGGGCTTGAGGCGGGTGCTGACAGGGGTCTTGCGCATCGACGTACCCTTCCGGAGCGACAGGATGTTTACGTAAACATCACGGCGCCGGAATCGTGGCATCCGCCCCGACGACCGTCAAGGTTTCCCACACGTAACATCCCTTGCGACAGGGACGGGGTCCGGGACGGACGAGGGAGGCACCAGTGGTGGAGCGAGGCGGTTCCGGGGTGCCCGGCGGGCGCCGCAGACAGCGGGTGTCCATGGCCGATGTGGCCCAGCGCGCGGGGGTGTCGTCGCAGACCGTGTCGCGGGTCTCCAACGGCCATCCCGGGGTGATCGAGTCCACGCGGGAGCAGGTCCTCGCGGCGATGCGGGAGCTCGGCTACCGGCCCAACAGCGCGGCCCGTGCCCTGCGTTACGGCCAGTTCAACACCATCGGCGTGATCCTCTTCGACCTGGCATCCACCGGCAACAGCCGCACCGTGGAGGCGATCGCCACGCACGCCGCGGCCGAGGGGTACGCGATCACCCTGATCCCGATCGACGTGCCGACCCAGGACAACGTGCTGGGCGCCTTCACCCGCATGGGAGAGCTGGCGGTCGACGCCGTCATCGTCATCATGGAGGTCCATCTGCTGGACACCGGCACGGTCCAGCTCCCGCCCGGGGCACATGTCGTCGTCGTGGACTCCGACGCCGGCGACCGCTACAGCGTGGTCGACACCGACCAGGCCGACGGCGCCCGAAAGGCCGTACGGCATCTGCTCGACCTGGGCCACCGCACCGTGTGGCATCTGACCGGCCCCGAGGCCTCCTTCGCCGGGCAGCGCCGGACGCAGGCGTGGCGTGCGGTGCTGGAGGAGGCGGGGTGTCCGGTGCCGGAGCCGCTGCACGGGGACTGGACGGCGGAGTCCGGGTACGCGGCCGGGCTGGCCCTCGCCGAGCAGCCCGACTGCACGGCGGTGTTCGCGGCCAACGACCAGATGGCACTGGGCCTGTTGCGGGCCTTCCACGAGCGCGGGGTCGCGGTGCCCGGCGAGGTCAGTGTCGTCGGCTTCGACGACATCCCGGACGCCGCCTACTTCGTGCCGCCGCTGACCACCGTCCACCAGGACTTCACCGAGGTCGGCCGCCGCTGTGTACAGACGGCACTCCAGCAGATCCGTACCCCGGGCGAAGTCCGGCCGGGCAACGACCTGGTCCCGACCCGGCTGGCACTGCGGGCGAGCACGGCACCGCCACGAGCGGGGACCGGCGAACACGCCGCCCACCCACGCAACTGACCTCCCGGCCACCACAGACGGGCCGCCCGCGAAGGAGCGCGCGGGGAGGCAACCCAACCGCGCGCCGCTGAACCACTGCTCCCCGAAAGCCCGCCCCGCGCCACGAAGAGCGCCGCCCCCGGCCTGAGCCTCCGCGCCGCCGCCCTCAGCACCCCCGCCCGTGAGAACGACGGGCCGCCCGGAACCGACGGCCGCCCGGGCCACGCACGGGCCTCCCGCCCAGGGGCACCGCCCCGCACAGGACGCGACGAGCGCGCCACACGCTCGCGCATCCGGCCTGCCGGCCACCGCAGACGGGACGCACGCCGAAGAAAGCACCGGAAGAAACCACACCCACGCACCCGAACCACCGAGCCGCCACGGCCAGCAACCCCCCGCCCGTGAGAACGACGCGCCGCGCGGAACCGACGGCCACGCACGGGCCTCCCGCCCTGGGGCACCGCCCCGGGCAGGACGCCACGAGCGCGCTACCCGCTCACGCATCCGGCCTGCCGGCCACCGCAGACGGGACGCACGCCGAAGAAAGCACCGGAAGAGAACACACCCACGCACCCGAACCACCAAGCCACCACCGCCGGCAACCCCCGCCCAGGAGAACGACGCGCCGCGCGGAGCTGACGGCGGCTCTGGCCTCCCTGGGGTCTCTCGTCCGACAAAACGCCGTCACTCGTCCGTGGGGCGAAAGCGCAGTTCCGGTGGGTGGGACGGGGCGGCGCCCCGAGAATCCGGGCCATGGGAACTGGTCGGCGGGCGCGACGCATCGGGCTGCTCTATCTCCTGCTGTCGGTCGCCGGCACGGCCGGGGCAGTGTGGGTGACGGTCCGTTTCGAGTTGCGGATGGCCGAGACGGTCGCGGCGCTGCTGCCGTCCGTCGGCGGTACGTATCTCTCCTGGGCGACGTTCCGCGCCGAACGGCACGAGGCCGCGCGGGAGGACGGCCCGGCCTCCGTCGCGGACCGGCTGGCGGTCGCCGTGCGGCGCCAGTGGGAGGCCGAGGCGATGGTGCGGCGGCTCGACGACCCGTATCCGCTGCCGGTCTCCTGGCAGCCCGCCGACCCGCGCTATGGCGAACCCTGGGCGCTGCTGCGGGAGATGGCCGGGAACTGGCCCGCCGCCCGGCCGGAGGCGCGCTCTGGCTGGGCCGGTGGGCCCGAGGAACTGGCCGGGACGGGCGGGGAGATCGCCGAGGTGTTCCTCGCGCGGGTGCCGACGCGCCGGCTCGTGGTGCTGGGCGGTCCGGGCAGCGGCAAGACGATGCTGCTCGTACGGCTGCTGCTGGCGCTCCTCGCCGACCGCCCGGCGGGCGGCCCGGTCCCGGTGCTGTTCTCGCCGGCCTCCTGGAATCCCGCCGTACAGCCGCTGGAGTCCTGGATGGCCGAGCAGCTCGCGCGTGACTACAGCGGGCTCGGCGACCCGGAGGCGGGCCCGGCCGACCGGGTGGGGCGGGCGCGGCTGCTCCTTGAGCACCGGCTGATCCTGCCGATCCTCGACGGCTTCGACGAGATCCCCGAGCCGTTCCGCGCCCGGGCACTGCACGCCGTCAACTCCGCGCTGCGGCCCGGCCAACCGTTCGTCCTGTCCAGCAGGGCGGAGGAGTACGCGGCGACGCTGGCCCCGGCCGACGGGGTGCCGGTGCGGCTCAGCGGGGCCGCGACCGTGGAGCTCCGGCCGCTCGACGTGGCGGACGTCGCCGCCTATCTGCGCCGGGACGCCGGTGGTCTGGAGCCGGCGGACGCCCGCTGGGAGCCGGTGGTGGGGCTGCTCGGCACCGACGCGTCCGTGGCCCGGGCGCTGACCACGCCGCTGACGCTGTTCCTGGCCCGGACCGTCTACAACCCCCGCCCGGGAGAGGGCGCGGCCGGCCTCCCCGACCCCGCGGACCTGTGCGACCGGGACCGCTTCCCCGACCCGGCGGCCGTCCGCACCCACCTCTTCGACGCCTACGTCCCCGCCGCCTACCGGCCGCATCCGGACCACCCCTGCCGCTGGACCCCCGAACAGGCCGAGCACACCCTGCGCCACCTCGCGCGGCAGCTGCACGGCGGCACCGACCTCGCCTGGTGGCATCTGCGCCGCACCCTGCCCGTCCGGGTCGCCCAAGTGGCGACCGGGGCCACCCTCGGCGCCATGGCGTGGCTCACCGCCACCGGAGCGGGCCGGCTCACCGCCCTCCTCGGCGGCCTGGACTCCGGGTGGCTGACGGGCCCGCCCGCGGCGATGGTCGCGGGTCTGGCCGGAGGCATCGCGGGCGGCATCGGCTGCGGTCTGGTCGCCGGGGTCACCGGGGGCGTCGCCGAAGGGCTGACCCATCTGCTCGCGACCGGTCAACTCGCCTGGCCCGCGACCACAACGGCCTATGGCCTCGCGTACGGCTTCGCGGGCGGCGTCGTCGGCGCGCTGTCCAGCAGAGTGGCGGCACCACGGCCCGACACGGCGACGCAGCCCAGCAGAGTGACGGCACCACAGCCCGACACGGCAGCGCAGCCCAGCAGAGTGACGGCACCACAGCCCGACACGGCAGCGCGCGCCTGGAGTTGGCGCAAGTGCGCCCTTGGTCTCCTCTGCGGCACCGCGCTCTGGTTCTCGTACCGTCTCACCTACGGCTCACGGGCCGCGCTGGTCGGCGCCCTGCTCACGGGCGCGGTGTACGCGGTGGCCGGCGGCGCTGTCGGCGGCCGGGCCAGCAGTCTGTCCGCGCACCGGGAGGGTGCGGTGCCGACCGTCAGGACCCGCTGGGCCTGGAACTGGCGGGGCTTCGGGACGGGGCTGGCCAGCGGCTCCGCCATCGGCGTGACCCACTGGGCGGTGCTGCGCGTGTTGGCGCTGCTGACCGGCAGGTCCGCCTATCCGCTGAGCACGATGGTCGCGTTCTCGTGCGCGTTCGGTCTGGCGGTCGGTGTCGCCCGCGGCCTCACCGGCAAGCCGGCCGACCTCACCGCGCCGGTCGCACCCGACCTGCTCCTCGATCAGGACCGCAGGATCGTCGGACGGCTGTGGGCCGTCGTCGGTCTGGCGGTCGGTGCCGGGTTCCTGGGCTGCTACGGCGCCGATCTCGTCGTCCAGGGCGGCTTCTCGTACGGCCTGGGCCGCGGGACCGCGGACGGCCACGCGATCGCGATGAGCCCGCTGCACATCCTCGACCGGGGGCTGGCCTACGGCGTCACCGTCGGCCTCGCCGCCGCGCTCAGCCACAACGCCTGGTGGTACCACACCCTGACCCGCCACCACTTGGCCGTGCGCCGAGGGCTGCCCCGCGATCTGACGGCGTTCCTCACCGACGCCCACGAGCGGCACGGCGTGCTGCGCCAGGTGGGCGCCGTGCACCAGTTCCGCCACCTCGACCTGCAACGCCGTCTGGCCGAGACGGACGCCGGTCCCCAACTGCCCTGTCCACGGCCGCCGTCGAGGCGGGAGGCGGGGACGGACCTGAGCGTGTGAGGTGTGGGCCCGGCCTGGGAGACGGCCGGACCCACGGGGGTTCAGGCGGTGTGGAGGGTCAGGCCGTACCGGTTGAGGATCTCGTTGACGGGCTGGAACCAGGTCTCGCCCCCGCTGGAGCAGTTGCCCCAGCCGCCGGAGGTGACGCCCTGGGCCTGGTCGCCGCTGATGAACGAGCCCCCGGAGTCGCCCGGTTCGGCGCAGACGCTGGTCTTGGTCATCTGACGCACCGCGCCCTGGCTGTAGTTGACGGTCTCGTTCATGGCGAGGACCGTGCCGCAGTGCCAGTGCGTGGTCGAGCCCGAGCGACAGACGGACGAGCCGACGGGCGCCACGTTGGAGCCGCGCACGAGCTGGTCGGAGACGGTGCCCCAGCCGAGCACGACCGGCACCGTCCACCAACCGCTGCCCACGTTGACCCAGGCGTAGTCGTTCTCCGGGAACGACGAGCCCTGGAAGTTGCCGACGTAGCTGCGGTCCCAGCCGTAGACGGCGCCGGTGTGCTGGTCGCAGTGTCCGGCGGTGATGAACCCGCCGTACACCGAGAAGCCTATGGAGCAGCGGACGTTGCCGGTGTAGAAGGGGTCGCCCCCGACGGTTCCTGCGGCGAAGGTCCGCGGTGCGGTGGCGAGGTGCCGGACGGTGACGGGGCCGGCGCGGTGAGCCTGCGCCACGAAGCGCCGGACATCGTTGTCGGCCCGCTTGTTCGTGACGACATTGACGACGACGGTGCTCGCCTGCGGATCGACATGCCAACTGGCCACGCCCGCGGGGGCGGTGAGCCGGTCGAGGCGGTCCTGGGTGGCGGCGAGTTCGCGGGCCGTGTGGGCGACGGTGCGGACGTCGGCGCCGGTGGCGCGTACCGCTCGGACGGTGGCCCGGGTCGCGTCCGGGGTGAGGCCCACGGTCAGGGTCGCGGCGTCGGCGTCGTACCAGGTGCCGCCGAGTGAACTCCCGGCGGCCCGGCGGACCTTGGGCTCGATGGCCGTGGCCCGCCGCTCGGCGGCGAGCCGCTGCTCGGCCTGGGTCCTGGTGAGGTGCAGGTCGCTCTGCATCGCCGTGAGGAGACCGGCGGACGCGGGCGCCTTCGCCGTGCGGGCCTCGTCGGCGGTGGCGGGTGTGCCGCCCGCGGCGACACCGGCGCCGAGGGTGAGCAGAACGGCCAGGACGGCGTGCGTAAGTCTGGTGCGTCTCATGGGGGTTGCCCTTCGTCGTTCCAGTGGAGTGGGGATGGAACAGCGGGGAACAGCAGGATGCTGAGAGCGCTCTCAGGGGTGTGGCCGGGCAGAGCCTAGCGGCTGATCATGGTCAGGTCCATACCAATTCCGTCGCTCTCTCGAACAGCTCGCACCCCGGCTCAACCGGTCCGGCCCCGGCGCGTCGTCGGAGCGGCGCGACATAGGCTGATCCAAGATCCGCAGCGAAGCGGAACTCCCTTCGACAGGAGGCCCGATGGGTGTGGCGGAGGCGGTCAGGGTCCGGCCGGTGCCGGAGCTGCTCGCGGAGAACGCCTTACGGTACGGCGAGAAGCTCGCGTTCGCCGACGACCGGCGCGGGGTGAGCTGGGCCGAACTGGAGCGCAGGACCGCCCGGTTGGCGGCCGGACTCGGGGTCGAGCGCGGTACCAGAGTGGCCTTCTGCCTGGACAACGGCGTCGAGCTGGTCGAGGGTCTACTGGCCACCGTCCGCGCCGCGGCCGTCGGGGTGCCGCTGCCGCCGCGGGCCACCCACTCCGAGCTCGTGCACCTGCTGGCCGACTGCGATCCCGCCGTGGTCGTCACCGACCAGCGGCGCCTGCCGCGGATCGCGGGAATGGTCGCGGGGCGGCCGGTGCGGCTGGTGGTGATCGGGGAAGGACCCGTGCCGGAGGGCGCCGCGCACTTCGAGGATCTCCTCGCGGAAGACCGGACCGCGCCCCGCGACGACCTCGGACTGGACGAACTCGCCTGGCTGCTCTACACCTCCGGTACCTCAGGCACCCCCACGGCGGCCGTGTCGAGCCAGCGTTCCGCGCTCTGGTCGTCGTTCGCCTGCTATCTGCCACGTCTGGGGCTCTCCGCCGCGGACCGGGTGCTCTGGCCCCTGCCGCTGGCCCACACCTACGCCCACTCGCTGTGCGTCCTGGGCACCACCGCGGCCGGGGCGAGCGCGCGCATCACCTCGGGTCCCGGCCCCGTCCATCTCGCCCGGCTGATGGGCGAGTTCGAGCCGACCGTGCTCGGCGGGGTGCCGCTCACCTTCCGGCAGCTGCTCGACACCGGCCTCGGCGCGGTGCCCTCGCTGCGCGTGTGTGTCACCGCGGGCGCGCCGAGCGACCCGGAGCTGCGGGCGGAGGTGGAGCGGCGGTTCGGGGCGCCGCTGCTCGACGGCTACGGGTCCACCGAGACCTGCGGCAAGATCGCCATGGAGTCGGTCGACGGGCCGCGGGTGCCGGGGAGCAGCGGTACGCCGGTACCCGGCATGGACGTCCGGCTGGTCGATCCGGACAGCGGCCTGGACGTCGTCGGCGCCGAGGGCGAGATCTGGGTGCGCGGCCCCGGTGTCATGCTCGGCTACCACAACCGGCCCGACGCGGACGCCGACGCCGTGCGGGAGGGCTGGTACCGCACGGGTGACCTGGGACGGCTCGGCGCGGGCGGCTGTCTGACCGTCGCCGGGCGGCTCGACGACCGGATCGTGCGCGGCGGCGAGAACGTCGACCCGGCCGAGGTCGAGCGGGTGCTGCGCGCGCTGCCCGGGGTACGCGACGCGGCCGTGGTGGCGCGGGCGCATCCACTGCTGGGCGAGGTCCCGGTGGCGTTCGTCGTCCCTGCCGAGCAGTCGCTGGACCCCGCCGGGCTGCTGCGGGGGTGCGCCGCGGTCCTGTCGGCGCACAAGGTGCCCGAGGAGGTCCTGTTCACCCCGGCCGTACCGCGCACGGCGGCGGGCAAGCCACGGCGGGCGGTGCTGCGCGAGACGCTCGCCGAGCGGCCCCCGGCACCCGATCTGACGGTGCTGGCCGGTCTGACGGCTGGCGAACGTCGGTCGGCGCTCACGGAGTTGGTGTGCCGGGAGGCCGAGGCGATCCGGGGCACGGTGGCCGATCCCGCCACCGCCTTCGCCGATCTCGGGCTGACCTCGATGGACGCCATGACCCTGTGGCACCGGCTCAGCCTGCGCACCGGACTGCGGCTGCCGGCGACCCTGGTCTGGGACCACCCGAACCCGGCCGCGGTCGCCGCCTTCCTGGACATCCTGATGAGCGGCGACGCGCCGGCGCCGGTCCCGCCGCCGCGCGGTCCGCGGGCCGAGCCGATCGCGATCGTGGCCGTCGGCTGCCGCTACCCGGGCGGGGTGAGCTCCTCGGAGGACCTGTGGCGGCTGGTGTCCGACGGTGTCGACGCCACCGGTGACTTCCCCGCCGACCGCGGCTGGGACATCGACGCCCTGCACGATCCTGACCCCGACCGGCTCGGGACGACGTACACCCGCCGCGGCGGCTTCCTCGACGGGGCGGCCGACTTCGACCCGCTGTTCTTCGGGATCTCCCCGCGCGAGGCGCTGGCGATGGACCCGCAGCACCGGCTGCTCCTCGAGGTCGCGTGGGAGACGCTGGAGCGCGCGGGCATCCCCGCGCCCTCGGTGCGCTCCAGCGCCACCGGGGTGTTCGTGGGCCTGATGCACGCCGGGTACGGCACCGGGCTCTCGCCCCACGAGCTGGAGTCGCACATCGGCATCGGCTCGTCGGGCAGTGTGGCCTCGGGGCGGATCTCGTACGTCCTCGGGCTGCGCGGCCCGACGATGACCGTGGACACGGCGTGTTCGTCGTCGCTGGTCGCGATGGACCTGGCCGCGAAGGCGCTGCGGGCGGGCGAGTGCACACTCGCGCTGGCGGGCGGGGTGACGGTGCTGTCCAGCCCGCAGCCGTTCATCGCGTTCAGCAGGCAGCGCGGTCTTGCGGCGGACGGCCGATGCCGGTCGTTCGCGGCGGGCGCGGAGGGCACCGCGTGGGCCGAGGGCGTCGGCCTGGTGCTGCTGGAGAAGCTGTCGGACGCCCGGCGCAACGGCCATCCGGTGCTGGCGGTGGTGCGCGGTTCCGCGGTGAACTCCGACGGCGCGTCGAACGGCCTGACCGCCCCCAACGGCGAGGCACAGCGCGAACTCATCCGCCTGGCCCTGGCCGACGCGGGCCTGGGCCCGGCCGACGTCGATGTGGTCGAGGGCCACGGCACGGGCACCGCGCTGGGCGACCCGATCGAGGCGGGCGCCCTGCTGGCCACCTACGGCCAGGATCGCGACCCGGCCGACCCGGTGTGGCTGGGCTCGGTCAAGTCCAACCTCGGTCATCCGCAGGCAGCCGCCGGGGTGGCCGGCGTCATCAAGATGATCGAGGCGATGCGCCACGGCGAACTGCCCCGCTCTCTCTACGCGGAACAGCCGTCGCCGCACGTGGACTGGTCCGAGGGGGCGGTACGACTCCTCGACCGCCCCCGACCGTGGCCGCACCGCGACCGGCCGCGCCGTGCGGCGGTCTCATCGTTCGGCATCGGCGGCACCAACGCCCATCTGATCATCGAGCAACCCCCGGCGCGGGAGGAGGCCGGCGGCAGCCGTCTGTCCGGTGCCCCCTGGCTGGTCAGCGGCGGCGACGAGGCCGGACTGCGGGCGCACGCCGGGAAGTTGGCCCAGGCGCTGGCGGACATCACGGACAAGGACGCGCCGGACGTGGCGTACGCGCTCGCCACCACCAGGACGCCGCTCCCCCACCGCGCGGCCGTACAGGGCGCCGACGCCTCCGAACTCCTCGCCGGCCTGCGCCGGTTGGCCACCGGCGAGGAGACTCCCGACCTGCTCAGGGGCACCGTGCGCGCCACCCCGAAGCTGGCGCTGCTCTGCGCAGGACAGGGCACCCAGCGCACCGGAATGGGCCGTGACCTCGCCGCCGCCTTCCCGGTGTTCGACGTCGCCTTCACCGAAGTGTGCGAGCTGTTCGGCCCGTTGCTTGACCACCCTCTGCGCGAGGTGATCGACGACCCCGACGGCGACCTGCTCGACCGCACGGACTACGCGCAGCCCGCGTTGTTCGCCTTCGAGGTCGCCCTGCACCGGCTGCTCGCCGCGTGGGGTGTGCGCCCGGACTACCTGGTCGGCCACTCGATCGGCGAACTGGCCGCCGCCCACCTGGCGGGCGTGTTCTCCCTCGCCGACGCGGTACGGCTGGTGGCCGCACGGGGCCGGCTCATGGCCGCGCTGCCCCCGGGCGGCGTGATGATCGCCGTGCAGGCTCCGGAGGCGGAGGTCGCGCGCAGGCTCGCCGAGACGCCAGGCCAGGTATCGATCGCGGCCGTCAACGGACCCGTGTCGGTCGTGGTGTCCGGCGAGGAGGACGCCGTGACCGCGCTGGCCGCCTCGGTCGGCGGGCGGAGCACCCCGCTGCGGGTGAGCCACGCCTTCCACTCGCCGCTGCTCGACCCGATGCTCGCCGAGTTCCGCGCGGTCGCCGGGACCGTGACGTACCGGCGGCCGTCCGTGCCGGTGGTCTCCACGCTGACCGGCCGCCCCGAGCGGGACGCGCTCACCACCGCCGACCACTGGGTACGGCAGGTCCGGGAGACGGTCCGGTTCGCCGACGCGGTGAACCGGCTGGCGGAGGCGGGAGTGACGGCGTTCGTCGAGGCCGGTCCCGCCGCCGCGCTGAGTGTGGCGGCCGAGGGGTGTGTCGCGCCGGACGCGGGCGCGGTGTTCACTCCGTGCGCCGACGCGCGGGGAGCGCTCGCGGCGCTGGCCGCCCTGCATGTGCACGGCGTGCCGGTGGACTGGCGGTCGGTGTACTCCGGCAGCGGCGCCCGTCCGCGCGCGCTGCCGACGTACCCCTTCCAACGGCAGCGGTACTGGCTGCACGCGGCCCGGCATCCGGTCGCGGCCGGGCATCCGCTGCTCGGCGAGCCCCAGCCGGACGCCGACGGGCCCGGCGTACGGCACACCGGGGAGCTCTCCGTCGTACGGCAGTCCTGGCTCGCCGACCACACGATCGGCGGCCGGGTCCTGCTGCCCGCTGCGGCCTTCGCCGAGCTGGCCTGCCATGCGGCCGGGGCCTCCGGGCCGGTACGGCTCGTGGACCTCACCTTCCGTGAGCCGCTGGTGCTCCCGGAGTCGGAGCCGGTGCGCGTCCAGGTCGTCACCGGTGGCCCGGACGAGACGGGGAACCGGCCCGTCGCCGTCTGGGCGCGGGCCGCTGAGACCTGGACGCGGCACGCCACGGCGACCATCGCCCCGGTCGGCGCGGCCCCCGTCGTACCGCTCCGGGTATGGCCGCCCTCGGGTGCCGAGCGGCTCCCGGTCGACTACGACCGCCTCGCCGCCCACGGCCACGCCTACGGGCCCGCCTTCCGCGCGGTCACCGCGTTGTGGCGCCGGGGGGACTCCCTGTACGCCGAGCTGGCCCTGCCCCCGAGGGAGGCGGCGACCGCCGGTTCCTACCTCCTGCACCCGGCGCTGCTCGACGCGGCCCTGCACGCCGCGCTCCTGGCCGAGGGGCCGGGCGAGGCACGCGTCCCGCTCACCTGTGCCGGGCTCACGGTGTACGCGACGGGCGCCACGGCCGCACGCGCCCATCTCGAACGGCTCGGTCCGGACGAGTTCCGGGTGACGCTCACCGATCCGGCCGGGCAGCCCCTGGCCGCGGTCGAGTCGATGGTCACGCGGGTGCTGCCCGTCCAACGGCCAGCGGTGCGAGGCGAGTTGTACCGGACGGCATGGCGACCGGCGACGACCGGCGGGAACGCCGATCCGCGACACGAGCTGTTCGACGTGACCGGTCTCGCTGTGGGCACGGACATGCCCGACCGGGTACGGGGTCTGCTCGACGCCACGCTGGAGCGGGTGCGGGAGTGGGTCGCCGACGGCCGCCCGGGGAGGCTGCTCATCCTCACCGGCAACGCCACCGGCGACGATCCCGACCCGGCCGAGGCGGCGGTGGCCGGGCTCGTGCGCAGTGCGCAGTCCGAGCACCCGGGCCGACTGGTGCTGTTCGACCGGCGCGGGGGCACGACGTCGCCGGCGGAGCTGGAAGCGGCGCTGCGCACGGGCGAACCGCAGGTCGCCCTGCACGAGGGTGCCGTTCTCGTGCCCCGGCTGACGGCCGCGCCGTCTTCCGCCGAGGCCGAGGCTCCCGTCCTCGATCCGGACGGCACCGTGCTGATCACCGGCGGCACCGGAGCGCTCGGGGCGAGCCTGGCCCGGTACCTGGTCACCGAACGCGGGGTACGTCGGCTGGTGTTGGCCGGGCGCGGCGGGCGTACACCGGCGTGGGTGGGTGAACTCGACGCGACCGTACGGGTGGTGGCCTGCGACGTGAGCGACCGCGCTGCCGTCGACGCCCTCGTGGCGTCCTGCGGGCCGTCGCTGACCGCGGTGTTCCATCTCTCCGGCGTCGTGGACGACGGTGTGGTGGGCGGTCTGACGCCGGAGCGGCTGGCGGCCGTCGTGGCGCCGAAGGCGGACGGGGCCTGGCATCTGCACGAGGCCACGAAGGAGCTGGGGCTGTCCGCGTTCGTGCTCTACTCCTCGGCCGCCGGGGTGCTGGGCCGCCCTGGACAGGCCAACTACGCCGCGGCCAACGGGTTCCTGGACGCGCTGGCCCGCCACCGGAGCGCCCGGGGCCTGCCCGCACAGTCTCTCGCCTGGGGACCGTGGACCACGGCCGACGAGGACGGCATGGCCGCCCAGGTCGCACCACGCCAACTCGCCGACGGCGGAGTGCTGCCGGTCGGCGAGGAGGAGAGCGTCGGTCTTCTCGACCGGGCTTTGCGCACCACCGAGCCGGTGCTCGTGCCGATCGCGCTGGATCTGACGGCACTGCACGGTGCGACCGCTCCGCCGGTCCTCGCGGACCTGCTGCCGCGCCGTCCGGCCGCCTCCGCCACCACGGCTACGGCGCAGGTGCCCGGCGCGTGGCGTGAGCGGCTCGCGTCCGTACCGGCGGCCGAACGTCGCGATGTGCTGGGCGAGTTGATCCGCGCCGAACTGGCCTTGGTGCTGGGCTTCCCGGACGCGGCAACGTTCCCCGCCGAGCGAGCCTTCACCGAGCTCGGGTTCGACTCGCTGACGGCGGTGCAGTTCCGCAACCGGCTCAGCGCGTTCACCCGGGTGCGGTTGGCGCCGTCGATCGTGTTCGACCATCCGACGCTGCCCGCGCTGACCGCGCATGTGCACGAGGCGCTGGCCCAGGTACTGCCGGATGCCTCTGACGCGCCCGCGAGCCCCGAGGCAGAGCCGTCGTCCTACCGCTTCGGCCCCCTGTACCACCAAGTCCTCCGCGAACGCGGCCCCTTCGAGGCGATGGGCCTGCGTTTCCTCGCCTCCCACGCGCTCCCCGCGTTCTCCGTCGCCGACCGTGCCCGGCACGCCGTGGCTCCGGTACGGCTGGCCCAGGGGGCGGGAACACCCCTGGTGTACATCCCGGACTACCTCACGCCCTACCACCGCGTGCCGACCGGTCTGGCGAAGCAGTTCGACGGTGAGCGCGACCTGTTCCTGCTGGAGCACCCGGGGTTCGGCTCCCGGCGGGCGGTGCCCGAGGGGATGGACGCGATCGTGCGCACGCATGTCGACACCGTCCGGGCGTTGCCGGTGCACGGTCCGGTGGTCCTCGTCGGCTACTGCGCGGGCGGCGCGATCGCGCACGCCGTGGCCGCGGAACTCACCGAGGCCGGTGCGGCACCGGCCGGGTTGGTGCTGCTCGACGTGCACGCGGGTGTGCTGCGCCGGGACGACGAGCGGGCGCTGGCGCTGATGGCGGCCGGTGCCGAGCTGCCGGACGACGTCGTCGCCGAGTTCGACGACTCGCTGCTCATCGCGGGCGGCGGCTATGCGCGCGTGCTGGAGCACTGGGAGCCGGAGCCCTCCCCCGTCCCGGCCCTGCTGGTGCGGGGCCGGCCGACCGCGCAGATGCTCCGCACCGACCCCGACGGCGACTGGCGGCCCCGCTGGCCGCTTCCCCACGAGGCCGTCGACGTCCCCGGCGACCACTACACCCTCGTCCACCACGACGCCGACACCACGGCCGTGGCGATGCGCGCCTGGCTGACGGCATGAGCGACCGTAACGGCCGTCGCACAGCAACTGACGGCATGAGCGACCGAAACGGCCACCGCACCAGAGGAGTTGACGTATGACCCAGGAGTACGACCTGATCGTCGTCGGCGGCGGACCGGCCGGCTCGACGGCCGCGACCGTCGTGGCCCTGCGCGGGCACCGGGTCCTGCTGCTGGAGCGCGAGACCTTCCCGCGCTACCAGATCGGCGAGTCGCTGCTGCCCGCGACCGTGCACGGTCTGTGCCGGATCCTCGGCGTCGACGAGGAGGTCCAGCAGGCCGGCTTCACCCTCAAGCGCGGCGGCACCCTGCGCTGGGGCCGTGATCCGAAGCCGTGGCAGTTCTCCTTCGCCATGACACCGCGGGTACCCGAACCCACCGCGACCGCCTTCCAGGTGGAGCGCTCACGCTTCGACGAGATCCTGCTGCGGGGCGCCCGGCGGGCCGGTGCCGACGTGCGCGAGGGCAACGCGGTGCGGCGCGTCGTCGCCGACGACGAGCGGGTGCGGGGCGTCGAGTTCACCGACGCGGACGGCAACTCCCGTACGGCGTACGCCAAGTACGTCATCGACGCGTCCGGCAACACCAGCCGGATCCACTCCGGTGTCGGCGGGAACCGCGTCTACTCCGACTTCTTCCGCAACCTCGCCGTGTTCGGCTACTTCGCGGGCGGGGCCCGGCTTCCCGAGCCGAACAGCGGCAACATCTTCTGCGCCGCGTTCGACGCGGGCTGGCTCTGGTACATCCCGCTGCGCGACGACCTGACGAGCGTCGGCGCGGTGATCTCGCCCGAGCACACGGCGGCCGTGCAGCGGGACGCGCGGGGCGCCTGGCGGGACATGATCGAGGCGTGCCCGGAGGTGAGCCGGCTGGTGGCGGGCGTGCCGGTCGCGACCGAGGCGCCGTACGACCAGGTGCGGGTGCGCCGGGACTGGTCGTACTGGAAGCGGTCCCTCTGGAAGCCGGGCATGGCGTTGGTCGGCGACGCCGCGTGCTTCGTGGACCCGGTGCTGTCCTCCGGCGTCCATCTGGCCACGTACGGGGCCCTGTTGGCGGCCCGCTCGGTGAACGCGGCCCTGGACGGCAGTGTGCCGGAGGAGCAGGGGTTCGCCGCGTTCGAGGCCCGCTACCGGCGCGAGTACCGCGTGTTCTACGAGTTCCTCATCGCCTTCTACGACATGGAGCGCAACGAGGACTCGTATTTCTGGTCGGCGAAGAAGATCACCAACGTGGACCTGGGTGAGGCGGCGGCGTTCGCCGAGCTGGCGGGCGGCCTTGTCTCCCGTGACTCCGCGGTGGTCCGCGCGGACTGGCACACGGCCGCCGAGCAACTGGACGGGGCGGTGGGCCGGTTGGCCACCTCCGACGACCGCGTGAACCCTCTCCTGGCGGCCCCGGTCGTCGGCGAGACCTTCCGCACCGGCAACGACCTTCAGGAGCAGGCCCTTTACGGCGGTCCGCTCGACGACCGGGGCCCGGCCTCCCCCGACGGCCTCGCGGTCACCCCGGACGGCCTGTCCTGGGCGAAGGGCTGACAGCGACGGCCCGAGAGGCCGTTGACCTTGCCCGAAGGGGAACCCGCAGCATCGGCGTACCGATGTCTGCGGGAGGGGCGAGGGTGCGCCGGGTACTGATCGACGTACGGCCGTTGCGGCGGGCCGCGTTCCGACGGCTGTGGGCGTGCGGCCTGGTGACCACGCTGGGCGCCCAGCTGACCGCGCTGGCCGTGCCGATGCAGCTGTACGACCTCACCGGCTCCTCGGCGTACGTCGGACTGGCGGGCTTCGTGGGGTTCGCTCCGATGGCGCTCGCGGCGCTGTGGGGTGGCACGCTGGCGGACGTACGGGACCGGCGGCGGGTGCTCCTCGCGACCACGGCCGGGATCGGTCTGACGTCCCTGCTGCTGTGGGCGCAGGCGTGGGCGCGGCTGGAGTCGGCGGGGGTGCTGCTGGCGCTCGTCGGGGTGCAGCAGGCTCTGTTCGGCGCCAACGCGGCGGTGAGCGGGGCGGTCGTGCCCCGGCTGGTGCCGCGCGGGCTGCTGCCCGCCGCGAACGCGCTCCAGTCGCTGGTCTCCTGGTCGGCCGGGATCGCCGGACCACTGCTGGGCGGCGGGCTGCTGCCGGTGGTCGGGGCGCAGGCGCTGTATCTCGCCGACGCGGGGGCGCTCGGTGTCACGCTGTGGGCGGTGTGGCGGCTGCCTCCCCTGCCGCCGACCACCGAACGGGGCGCGGGCCCACGGCAGTTCGCGGCGGGCTTCCGACTGCTGGCCACCCGGCAGGTCCTGCTGGTGGTCTACCTCGCCGACTTCGCGGCGCTCTTCCTGGGCATGCCCGCCGCGCTGTTCCCGCAGTTGGCGAGGGAGACGTACCCGGGTGCGAACGTCGGCGTGCTGTACGCGGCGCTCTCGGCCGGGGGTGTGCTCGCGGCGCTGTTCTCCGGCGGCCTCACCCGCACGTCCCGCCACGGTGTCGCGGTCGCGGTGTCGGTGTGCGTGTGGGGGTGTGCGCTGGCCGCGTTCGGGCTGGTGAACTCGCTCCCGGTGGCGGCGGGTTGGCTCGTGCTGGCGGGCGGGGCGCTGCTGACGCTCGGGGTGTTCCGCAAGTCCGTCCTCCAGTCCGCGGTGCCGGACGCAATGCGAGGCCGGCTCCAGGGAGTCGACACCGTGATCGCGGCGGGAGGCCCTCGGCTCGGAGACCTCGCGCACGGTGTCGCCGGGGCGTCCTTCGGGGCGACCTGGGCCGTCACCGGCGGCGGGGTGCTGACGGTGACGGCCGCGCTGGCGCTGCTGCTGTGCTTCCCGGAGTTCCGGCGGCACCGGGCCAGCTGAGGGGGGTTATTCCGGAGGGGTCGGTGTGTCGTGGGTGCGGTACATCGCCTGGACGTCCAACTCCAGCTGGACGGTGGGGCCGACGACCGCGATGCCGCGGGCCAGCATCGAACGCCAGTTGAGGGTGTAGTCCTCGCGGTGCAGCTCCGCCTTCGCGAGGGCCGCGCAGCGCAGCTCCTCGCCGTAGCCGCCGTTGACCATGCCCAGGTAGGTCGTGTCCAGCGACACCGAGCGGCTCACGCCGTGCATGGTCAGGGTGCCCAGCAGCGACCACTTGCTGCCGCCCCGGTAGGCGAAGCGGGTGCTCCGGAAGTCGATGTAGGGGAAGTGCTCGACGTCGAGGAAGTCCGCCGACCGCAGGTGGGCGTCGCGGGTGTTGTTGCCGGTGGTGATGCTGGAGGCGTCGATGCGGACATGGACGCGGGAGTCGGCGATCTCCTGGGTGACCTGGATACCGCCCTCGAAGCGTTCGAACCGGCCGTGCACATGGGCCATGCCGACGTGTTTGGCGATGAAGCGGATCGCGGTGTGCGGCGGGTCGAAGAGCCAGGTGCCGGGGACCGGGAGTTCGGCCTGCCGGGCGGGCTGGAGCCAGACCCGCTCCGAGGACAGGCCCGCGTCGGCGACGATCTCGACGGTCTCGCGGTGCGGCTCCAGCCCCTCCGCCACGATCATCAGGCTGTAGCTCGCGGGCGGCAGCACGGCCAGGAAGAGACCGTAGGGGTCCGTGGTGCCGCGTGCCACGACCTGGTGGCCGCGGAGTTCGGTCACCGTCACATCGGCGCCGCCCAGCGGCTGGTTCACCGGGTCGAGGACCTCACGGACGACGGCACCGGCACCGGCCGGAACGGGAAGCGTGTGGCCCGCGGCGCCTCCGGGGGCATTCCTGAAGCGCCGCCGGAGCAGTCCGAGGGGCATGGGTCTCACCTTTCAGTGGGGGTTCTCAAGGGGGTTGGGGGTTCATGCGGGCCGGTGGCCGCCAGAGACGGAGCGGGTCGCGTACGGGTCAGGGCCGGACGCCGTGGTACGCGGCTCTGAGCAGGTCGAGCACGCCCTCCGCGGTGACCTTCCGCGGATTGGGGTACGCCTGCTCGGCCGCCGCCCGGGCGGCCACCGTCAAGTCGGCTCTCGCCAGGCCGAGTTCGGCCAGCGTGCGGGGTGCGCCGAGGCCGACGGCGAGCTCGCGCAGGGCGAGCGGGGCGTCGTCGGTGTCCAGGGCCCGGCCGAGGGAGGTCATCGCCGCGGGCGCCGCGGGGGCGTTGTGGGCGAGGACGTACGGCAGGAGCACGGTGTGGGTCTCGGCGTGCGGCAGGCCGAAGGTGCCGCCGAGGACATGGCAGAGCTTGTGGTGCAGGCCCATGGTGGTCGCGCCGAGCGCGGCACCGCAGAGCCAGGCGCCGTACAGGGCACGGCCGCGTGCCGCCAAGTCCACGGGAGACGCGGCGAGTTCGGGCAGGGCGTCCACCATCGCCCGTACGCCCTCCTCGGCGGTGAGGGCCACCAGCGGCGAGGCGTCCGGTGCGTACAGGGCCTCGGCCGCGTGCGCCACCGCGTTGACGCCGCTGGTCACGGTGAGGGCGACCGGCAGGGAGCGGGTGAGCTCGGGGTCGTAGACGACACTGCGCGGCAGGACCGACGGGTCGCGTCCGGTGCGTTTGACGCCGTCCTCGGTGAGGCCCCAGACGGGCGTCATCTCGGAGCCGGAGTAGGTGGACGGGACCGCTGTCAGGGGCAGTCCGGTGCTCAGCGCGATCACCTTGCCGAGGCCGATCGCGGAACCTCCCCCGACGGCGACACAGCCGTCGGCGTCCGCCGCGTGGACCACCTCGACGGCCCGGTCCGCGACCTCGGCCGGCACATGCATCCGCGCCTCGGCGTGCACTCCGACGCAGGCGTCTCCCAGCGCGTCCGCCACCGTGCGCGCCGTGGCGGCGCCCCGTGGCCCGCTCACCACCAACACCCGGCGCAGGCCCAGCCGTTCGACCTCGTCCGGGACGGCGGTGACGGAGGCACCGGCGCGCAGGACGACGCGCATGGGCCGGGCCTCGTGGGTGAACTCCCTCATGACGGCTGGAGTACGAGGTCGAAGCGCGCGTGCCGGAAGGGGTTCGGGACACCGAACTCCCGGGCCAGGGACGGGTCGTCGGTCTCCGTGAACTCCTGGACGAGGCTCTCCTTGACCGCGAACACCGCGTCGGAGTCCAGGTACTTGTCGCCCGCGACGAAGATGTGCGTGGTGACCGGGGTGTGTCCGTCGGCCGAGGCGATGAAGTGGATGTGGGCGGGGCGGTAGGGGTGCCTGCCGGTGGCGTGCAGGAGTTCGCCCACCGGGCCGTCCGTGGGGATCGGGTACGGGCTCGGCACACAGGTGCGGAACCAGAACCGGCCCTGCGTGTCGGTCGTGAACAGCCCCCGCCCGTTGCCCGGCGGCTGCACGTCCGGCTGCTGGACGTCGTAGAACCCCTCGGCGTTCGCCTGCCACACGTCGAGCACGGCGCCGGGCAGGGGTGTGCCGCCGGTGGCCAGCACGCGCCCGCTGACCACGCACGGCTCGCCGCCGTCGACCAGGTCGAGGTCGGCACCGAGGGCACGGACCGGCGACTGCGTCATGTGGAAGGGGCCGAGCACGGTCGACTCGGTCGCGGGTCCGCCGGAGTCGCCGCCGATCGTCTCGACGAGCATCGAGAGGCCGAGCACATCCGAGAGGAGGACGAACTCCTGCCGGGTGTCGGTGCAGTGCTGCCCGGTTGCCGTGAGGAAGGCGATCGCCCGCTCCCACTCCGCCGTCGTGAGCCCCGTCTCGCGGGCGAAGGCGTGGAGGTGGCGGGTGAGGGCGGTGAGCAGCTCGCGCAGACGGGGGTCGGTCGTGGTGCCGAGGCTGTCGACGACGGCTTCCGTGAGGTTCCCGGTGGTGTCAGGCATGTCCGAGAATCCTCCGTACCGCCTCGGTGAGCCTGCGCTCGGCGTCCGCCGCGGAGTCCGGCGCCGTCGCGTGCCGGAACGCGACATGACCGTCGGGGCGTACGAGGAGCGCGCCGGCGTCGGCCACCTCGCTCAGCCGCGCCCAGTCGCCGTACGGGTCCTCGTACTCCTGCCCCGGACCGATGACGACGGTGGCGATCTCCAGCTCCTGGGCGCCGGCCGCGCGCACCCACGCTGTGCCGCCGATCCCGGTGAGGAGGGTGAAGCGGCCCTGTCCGACGGTGTCGAGGGTGGAGAGCGTGCGGGTGCCGCGGGTGATCCAGGCGTGCGGAAGCTTGGCGCCGGGGCGGGAGGAGGGCTGGTGGTACAGCTCGGGGTCGCGGTCGAAGCCGGGGTCGTCGGTGCCGTCGGGGACGATGGCGGCGGAGGTGTAGCGCTGGTTGAGGTCGACGCCGTGGGCGTTGAACTCGTAGGCCTTGAAGGCGATGGCCTCCCGGAGCCTGGCACGCTGCTTCTCCGCGGCCTCCCCCGTGTCCTTGCGGGCGGCGATGTTGGCCCACAGCTGCTCGGGGGTCTGCGGGGAGAGGCCGTCGAGCGCCTCGAAGATCGGGGCGGTCTCGCCGATGGACTTGTTGGCGCGGGTGACGATCTGGCGGCCGATCGGGGCGCGTTCGGCGGTGTAGGTGTCGAGCAGTGACGGCGCGGCGGTGTCGTCGAGGACGAGCTTGAGCTTCCAGGCCAGGTTGTAGGAGTCCTGGACGGAGGTGTTGGAGCCGAGGCCGTTGGACGGCGGGTGCCGGTGGGTGGCGTCGCCGGCGCAGAAGACACGGCCGTTGGAGTAGGTCTCGGCGTACATCTCGTTGACGGTCCAGGCCGAGGACGACTTGACGGTCACCGGGATGTCGTCGTCGCCGACGAGTTGGCGGACGATCGACTCGGCGTACTCGGTGGTCAGGTCGGGGGCGCCGGCGCTGACGTCGTACCCCCACACGATCAGCCACTCGTTCCAGGGCCGGACGCAGCGCACCAGGCCCGCGCCGATGCCGCCGACGGTGGCGCCGGGGGCGAGCACCCAGTAGAGGGTGGAGGGGCGGTGGGCGGTGTACTTGCTCAGGTCCGCGTCGAAGACGATGTTGATGCTGCCGGCCACGCCCATCTGGCCGCCCATGGGCAGCCCGGCGTCCTCGGCGACCTGGCTGCGGCCGCCGTCGGCGCCGATGAGGTACTTGGCGCGGATGGTGTACGTGTCGCCGCGCAGCCGGTCCTCGACGGTGACCGTCACGCCGTCGTCGTCCTGGACGAAGGACTGGTAGACGGTGGAGAAGCGCAGCCGCGTGCCGCGTGCGACGGCCGCGTCCATGAGCACCGGTTCCATGAGGTGCTGGGGCAGGTCGCACATGCGGGTGGGGCTGGCGAGTTCGTGGGCGGCCTGCACGAGGGGGTCGTTGCCCCAGGAGCGGATCCGGCCCAGCTCGTCGCCGGCCAGGCTGGTACAGAACGTCGTGTTGCCCATCAGGTGCTGCGGGGTCGCCTTCGCGACGACCTCGTCCTCGACGCCGAGGTCGCGCAGCACTTCCATGGTGCGCTGGTTGGTGATGTGCGCGCGGGGCGTGTCGGCGAGGCTCGCGTACCTGGTGACGACGATGTTGGGTACGCCGTAGGTGCTGAGGGCGAGCGCGGCGGAGGCGCCCGCGGGGCCGCTGCCGACGATGAGTACGTCGGTCACGACATCGGGCTCGGCGGTGGGGACGCGGGACACGGGGACGCTCCAGGGAATGAGAACAGGCACCGGCTCTTCAAGATCATGAAGGGAGCGGCCGGAACACGGGTGTCTCAATACGAGACAGACGGGTGGTTGTTTCGCGTTCAACCGTTCCCCGTAGGGTGGGTGCCGCCATGACCACCGCAGAGCGCCCCACCGCCCTCACGTCACTGCGCCGCGCCCGCGAGCTGTTCCTGCGCGGCCGGCAACCGCCGGACGGGGTGCCGGACGACGTCCTCGCCGCGTGGAAGCGTGCCCGGTTCCTCGGCGTACGACACGACGTACCTCCCCCCGCCCCGGACGCGCCCGAGCCCGCGGCCACCGAGTCCGCCCTGCTCGCCGCGGCCCGCCCGGTGCTCGACCGGATCACCGAGTCGCTCGTCACGGCGGAGGCGTCCCTGGTGCTCACCGACGCCCGGCTGCGGGTGCTGTGGGCGACCGGGTTCGCGCCGGACCACCTCTGCCGGGACCTCTCCGAGGAACGGGTCGGCCACAACAGCGCGGCCCTCGCCCTGCACACGCGCCGACGGGCCGAGGTGCACGGGCCCGAGCACTACCTCGACCGATGGCAGGACGTCTCTGCGGTCAGCGTGCCGGTGCGGGCACCGGAGACCGGACAGCCGCTCGGCACGGTGACGGTGACCTCGGGGCTGTGCGCCGGATGCGTCACCGGGGCCGCCGGGTGCGGGCCGCATCCCGCCGCTCCGCTCGCCGAGGCCGTGGCGACCGCCGTCGAGACCGAGCTCCTCGCCCGCTCCCGGACCGCCGAACGCGTGCTGCTGGACGCGTACTTGCGTACGGCGGGCGAGCAGGGGCGCCCGGTCGTCGCCCTCGACGGCCGCAACCGGCTCGTGAGCGAGGCGGCCGGGCGCCTGCTGTCGCCGGAGGGGCTGGAGGAACTGGAGCGGAGGGTGGTCGCGCTGATGCGGGGGGCTGCGCAGCCGAGGGGTGGGGCGGGCGGGGGTGGCGGAGGCGAAGTCGGCAGAGGTGGAGGCGAGGTCGGCGGCAGGGGCAAGGTCGGCGGGGTCGGCCGAGGCGGAGGCGAGATCGACGGCGGGGGCAAGGCCGGCGGGGTCGGCGGAGGCGAGATCGGCGGCGGAGGCAAGGCCGGCGGGGTCGGCGGGGTCGGCGGAGGCGAGATCGGCGGCGGGGGCGCGAGCGCGGGCGGCGGAACCGTCACCGGCCTGCCGGCCCTCACCCTCCCAGACGGCACAGGCGGGACCGCGCGTCTCACCCCCGTCATCCACATGGGTTCCGTCGTCGGCGCGGTCGCGGTGCTGGAGTCGTCGGGGCATCCGGTCGCAGAGGCCACGCCGAGAAGGCGTGACGTGGGCCTGGCCGGGAGTTCGGTGCCGTGGCGGCACGCGGTCAGCCGAGCCCTGGAGCTGGCCGCTTCCGGCGAACCCCTGCTGCTGATCGGCGAGCGCGGGACCGGCAAGAGCGCGCTGGCCCGGGAACTCACCGACAGGCCGCTGCTCATGGACGCGGCGGAGACACAACTCGGCACCCATACCGACGCGTTGCGCACCGGACGCCCCCTCATCGTCCGGCACGTCGAACGGCTCGCCGCGCCCGACACGGCCGCCCTCAACTCACTCCTGGCCACGCGCCCGGACGTCCCGCTCCTCGTCACCTACACCCCCGGAGCCCCACCGGGGCCATGCCTCCAACGCCTCCTGGACACCCTCGCGGCCCGCTCGGTCACCCTGCCCGCGCTCCGCGAACGCCCCGAGGACATCCGGGAGTTGCTCACCGCCGTGACCCCGGGCCCCACACTTGGACGCCCTCCGCTGACCTGGGCCCTGGACGCGCTGCGCGCCCTGGAACGGCACCCCTGGCCCGGCAACGTCACCGAACTCGCCCACCTCGTACGCACGTTGGCGGACCATCGACGCACGACCGGCCCGGTCCGCCGGTCCGAACTGCCCGACCTCGTACGCGAGGGCCCCGCGCCCCGGCCACTCACGCCCATGGAACGCGCCGAGCGGTCCGCCATCCTGGACGCCCTCCGCCTCCACGGCGGCAACAAGGCCCGCGCGGCGGCGTCCCTGGGCATCGCCCGCGCGACGCTGTACCGAAAGCTGCGGGGGTACCGGGGTTGACCGCCCGGCCGCCCGCTGCATCAGTGCGCGCCTTGGGCAGGTGGGTTGCGGCTAGGGCGAGAGGGGCGCGGCTTCGGCGGGTGGGGCGCGGCTTCGGCGGGCGGGGTGTGGCTTCGGCGGGCGGGGTGTGGCTTCGGCGGGCGGGGTGTGGCTACGTCGGGTCGGTTGCGACTACGGCGGACGGACCGCGGCTACATCGGGCGGGTTGCACCCTTCGGCGGGCGGGGCCACGGCTACGTCGAGAGGGCTGCGGCTTCCGCAGGTGAGCCGCGACTACAGCGGGCGGGCCGCGGCTTCTGCGGGCGGCCACGGCTTCCGCCGGCGGGCCGCGGCTTCGCGGGCGGGCCGCGGCTTCGCGGGTGGACCGCGGCTTTCACGGGCGGGCCGCGGCTTTCACGGGTGGGCCGCGGCGATGATCCGTACGGTCGAGCGAGATGATCACCCGATCGTGAGTTCTCCGGAACCGGCACCGGCGACGCGGCGATGCTCGGAGGGACGGCGCATGACCGGCGCCGCCTGACGTGCTGCGGGTGGGGACGAGATGACACGAGAAGTGGGCCGCCACGAAGGCCTGAACGAGCAGGCGTTACTGCTGGCGGCCGGGTTGGCCGACCTCGCGGTGAGCACACTGGGGTCGGCCGTGGGCACGGTGCGGGGGCTGTTGCGCCGCTCGGACGCCACGGAGCTCGCGACGCAGGCCGAGCAGGACCTCGTCGCACGGGGCCGCCTCGCCCTGGACCGGTATGCGGCCGTGCCACCCGCACACCTGGAGATCCTCGCCCGGCACGCCCTGGCGCGCAGGAGCGCCGTCGATGGCTGACCGGTGGGAACCGGCCGCGTTCAAGGTCCGCGTGGACGAGGTGCTCGGCCGGTTCGTCGCCGAGGAGGCCGACCGTTTCGCCGCGATCGATCCCTTGCTCTCCCCCGTCGCGGAACAGCTGGAGGAGTCGGTCGCGCAGGGCAAACGGCTGCGCGCGGCCTTCTGTTACTGGGGCTGGCGCGCGGTCGGGCAGCCGGACAACGACGCGCTGGTACGGGCGGCGGCGTCGATGGAGTTGGTGCACGCCGCCGCGGTCGTCCACGACGACCTCATCGACGACAGTCCGCTGCGGCACGGACGCCCCACGGCGCAGGTCGCCCTGTGCGAGGCCGTACGGCACCGCCCGGGCGGCACGGCGGCGGCGAGGTCTCTGGCGATGCTGGTCGGCGATCTGCTGATGGCGCTGGCCGGGGAGCTGTTCGCCACCAGCGGTCTGCCGGCCGCGTATCTGGCCCGGGCCCGCCCGCTGTGGTCGGTGATGGCCCGCGAGCTGATCGCGGGCGAGTGTCTGGAGATCCTCCGGACCGGGACCGGCCCGGACACCGCCGTGTCGTTGAAGGTGATCCGCTACAAGACCGCCAAGTACACGGTCGAACAGCCCCTGTTGATCGGCGGCGCCCTGGCCGGGGCCGGCTCCCGGCTGCGCGAGGGCTACTCGTCGTACGGGCTGCCGCTGGGCGAGGCGTTCCAGCTCCGGGACGATCTGCTCGGTCTGTTCGGGGACCCGTCGCACACCGGCAAGGCCAACGCCGACGACGTGGCGGGCCATCGGCCCACAGCCCTGCTCGCGGAGACCTGGCGGCTGGCCGGGGCCGACGACCGCGAGCGGCTGAGCGCCCTGCTGGGCCGGCCCGCCCTCGACGAGGACGCCCTGGACACCGTCCGCGGGGTGATGCGCGCCCTGAGGACACCCGACCGCATCGAGGACATGATCGGCGCCCGGGTCGAGGAGGCGCTCGGCGCGCTGGACGAGCTGACACTGCCCGCGCCCGCGGCGAACGCCCTGACCGCGCTGGCGCGTTCGGCGACGGACCGCCCGTCCTGAACCGACCCCCGCCCCCCCACGCGCGACCCCGCAAAAGACGAGGAGCCCCGCCATGACGTCCCCCACCGAGGCATCACTGGACCTCCTGCGGCAGGCCGGTGACGAACTCGCCGACGCCACCGTCGCCACGCTCTTCGAGCGCGGCCAGGTGGGCACGTTCAACTCCCTGATGCGCTACGTCTCCACGGCCGGCGCGCCCCTGCCGGACGGACTGCCCGAGGTGGCACGGGAGTACCTGGAGGCCACCCGCGTCCCGCCGGCCTGGGTGGACTGGGCGGAGATGGAGAAGGCCCGGCTGTTCTTCATCGACAACAACGTGCACATCTCCACCGCGCTCTCCTTCGCCTCCATGCCCGCCTGTTACGTCGTCCCGCACGTGGCGAAGCTGCTGTCGGCCACCCACGGACTGAAGTACCCGGCCAAACGGATGGCGGAGACCGGCCAGTTCACCGTCCACCTGATGCAGCCCGACGCCTTCGAGGCGGGCAGCCGTTTCATCCCGGCCGCCCAGAAGGTACGTCTGCTGCACGCCTCCATCCGCCATCACCTCACACGCGAGAACCGCTGGGACACCGGTGCGTTGGGGGTGCCGATCTGTCAGGAGGACATGATCGGCGGGCAGATGTTCTTCTCGCTGCTCGTCCTGGACAGCCTGCACCGCCTCGGCATCCACATGTCGCAGGAGGGCGCGGAGGCGTATTACTACGCCTGGCGGGTCGTGGGAGCCATGCTGGGCGTCGACCAGGACGCGGTCCCCAAGACCCTCGACGAGGCCCGCCAGTTCCTCGACCTGTACATGATCCGGCACATGGGGCCGTCCACCGAGGGCGCCCACCTGACCCGCCAACTCATCGATCTGTACGAGGAGATCGTGCCCGGCACCTTCTTCGACCCGATCGTCTCCGCCCTGATCCGCCACCTGGTCGGCGACACCTGCGCCGACTGGCTCGACGTGCCGCGCACCCCGTGGGACACCGTCGTCAAGGCCGTACCCCACCTGCTCGGCGTACTGGAGACCATCGAGGACCGCTCCCCGCTCGGAGCCTGGGCCCTGGACCGCCTGGGCCACCTCACCACCGTCCTCGAACTGTCGTCCCTCACCCGCGGACGCGTCATGCACTACGCCATCCCCGAACACCTGAAGAAGGACTACGGCGTCTCCGACACGATCCGCCGGACCCGCCGATGGACGCCACCGGCGGCCACGGTCTCGTGACCCCTGGGGCACGGCGTCATCTGTGACACCGCTGTGACCGGAGGTGTGGGTTCCGCCACAGCCCTTGAGCGCGGCCCCTGGTGAGGTGGGCGGATGCCGATCCCCCACCGCACCGCTCCCGCCGTCCTCGCGGCCACTCTGCTGCTCGCCGCCTGTGGCACCCAGGACGCCTCACCGGGCGGCGGCGACGGCCGGGTTCGGGCCGAGGCACTGTGCCCGTCGGACGAGATGCGGTACGGCAGCCGACCGTCCCAGGCACCCACCGCCCGCCCCTCCGGCAGGCCGACCGAACTACCCCTGCCCTCCCTCGGCGCCACGGACGAGGACGGTGTCAAAATCACCGCGCTGTACGCCTGGGGCCCCGAGAGCGGCTGCGCGGGGGTCGAGTACAGCGCGGACTTCGAGCTGACCAACCAGCAGAAGGAAACCGCCACTTACACCCTCACCCTCGGGTTCCTCGCGGCGTCCGGCGGCGCGGTCGACAACGGGGAGCGGACCGTCGCGGCGGTCGCGCCGGGTCGTACCGTCAAGGGCACCGTCGTCATGGGGCAGTCAGTCGGGAACGCACCCGAGGTGACGGGCGTTCAGGTGACGAAGCTGCGCAGCGTCCCCGCGGCCGAGGCATCGTCCACCGGAGGCACCTGCCCGAAGTCGGGCACGCACCTCTACGCGGACCAGGGCGACGCGGCGATGGGGCTGCGCGTCGTCGGCCTGCACCTGGTCAACTGCGGCACCCGTCCCTACAAGCTCGACGGCTACCCCAAGCTCGAAATCCAGGACGAGGACCACGACACCGTGAGCGGCATACGCATCCTCCAGGGCACCGATCAGATCGGCACCGGCATCGAGGAGGACGAGAGCCCGCGACCGGTCGTCCTCCAACCCAGTGAGGCCGCGGTGGCCGGTCTGGCCTGGCGCAACACCACCCAGGCGGGGGACCCGGTGAACGCGCCGTACCTCCGCGTCTGGGCGAGGCCCGGAGCCGCCCCCATGATGGTCGTCCCGGAACTCGACCTCGGCACGACCGGAAAGCTAGGCGTAGGCCACTGGCGCAAGGACGAAACGTACCGCCCATCGGCCGCCTCGACCGCCCGCCCGTAACGCCCCCGACCACCACCGCGCTCACATTCCCGCAGGCCGCACACCCCACCCGGCCGAGCCGCCGCAACTCCGGGAGGACGCATGGCCCCGACGACGAGCCCGCGCCACCGGCGGACCGCCGAGGCGTGGGCGACAGGGAAGCGGCTCCGCCGACGGACTCCCGACCCAAAGCCGGCAAGCCCCGGCCCACCAACAGCCCACCCGCCCAAGCCACCGAGACACCGAAGCCGGGCGTACGGGCAGACCTCCAAGCCACGGGCGATGGCGAAGCCAGCCAGCCGGCAGACGTCCGAGCCACGGGCCATGGCGAAGCCAGCCCTACCGGCACACCTCCAAGCCACCGGCCATGACGAAGCCACCCCTACCGGCACACCTCCAAGCCACCGGCCATGACGAAGCCACCCCTACCGGCACACCTCCAAGCCCCGATGACGGCGAAGCCGACGCTCTCGGCGGACCCGACACACGGCGGCCCTCGAAGCCCGCTCAACCCAACCGGCTACCCCGCCCGGCACACCGCGACCGTCACACCTCGCCCTACCGACGGACCGCCGCGATCAGTCCACCAGGCCCCTCATCCCGCCGCGGCGGGCTGCTGATCGGACGACCATAGGCGGCGGCGCGCTCGCGCAGGGTGTGGCTGTCGGCCTCCCAGCCGTGCCCGGCCAGCCAGGCCACCGGGTCGTCCGGCATCTCCGAGACCCACAGAGACGCCGCTGATCCCGGCGCGGCGTCCGCACCGAAGCGTTCGAGCACCCCTCGCGAGCCCAGGGTCAACCCCATCCGACTGCCCACCGCCGACCGCGCGCTGATCCGGGCCAGCAGCAAGTCCACCGCGTCCTCGGGCAGGTAGATCAGCAGCCCTTCGGCGATCCACACGGTCGGCGCCGCCGGGTCGTGCCCCGCGGCGGCCAGCGCACCCGGCCAGTCCTCCCGCAGATCCACCGCGACCGGGATCCGCTCGCAACGCGCGACGGCCCGCTCCTGGCGCAGCACCGCCGCCTTGAAATCCAGCGGGACGGCGGTGTCGACCTCGAACAGCCTCGTGCCCTGCGGCCATTCCATCCGGAAGGCCCGGCTGTCCATACCGGCGCCGAGCAGTACGACCTGCCGGACCCCGGACGCCGCGGCCTGCCGCAAAAGGTCATCGAGAAACCTCGTCCTGATGACGATGGAGAACGACACGGCCAGCCGACGGCGTCGCGCGGCCTCATCACCGGGCGGCGGAGAGGAGGGCCACAGGCCACCCGCGGCGGCGAACGCCCGCGCCAGCGGGTCACGGAACAACGCGTCCTCCCGCTCGGACTCCAACGCCCGCACCCGGGCCACCCCCACCGCAGTGGCCCACACCCCCGACGGCCGCACCCACTCCCGCGCATCAGTCACCGAGCCAGCCTAGATGGCCGATACAAGAAGCGGCCCGCCGGGCGTTCCTGCCATCCAGCGCCACCAAGCCGCCCGCCCCCGTACAGTGCTCACCCCGCTCACCCGAACACCCTTGCCCACAACCGAGCGCACCCCTACCCTGATTTTGTGCCGCAAATAAACAAACCCCGTCAGCACACCGCCGTGCCCGACACCCGTACCGACCTCACCCGTCTCCGCGTCGCCCTCACCGTCTTCTTCGCCCTCGACGGCTTCCTCTTCGCCGGCTGGGTCGTCCGCATCCCCGCGATCAAGGAACAGACGAACGCCTCCGCCACCACCCTCGGCCTCGCCCTCCTCGGCGTCTCCGCCGGCGCCGTCGTCACCATGACGCTCACCGGCCGACTCTGCCGCCGCTACGGCAACCACCAGGTCACCGTCGCCTGCGCCATCCTGCTCTGCCTCAGCGTCACCCTCCCCCCACTCACCCACTCGGCACTCACCCTGGGCGCCGTACTGCTGATCTTCGGCAGCGCGTACGGCGGCATCAACGTCGCCTTCAACAGCGCCGCCGTCGATCTGGTGCGCACCCTGCGACGCCCGATCATGCCCAGCTTCCACGCCGCCTTCAGCCTCGGCGGCATGACCGGTGCCGGCCTCGGCGCGCTGCTGGCCGGAGCGCTGTCCGCCACGCAACACCTGGTCGGCCTCGCCCTGTTCGGACTGCTCGTCACCCTGCCGACCGGCCGCACCCTCCTGCGCATCCCCCCACCGATACCGCCGGACACCGCGACACGGACGACGGCTCGACCCGACCAACCCGGTCAACCCGAGCGGCCCGGTCAACCCGAGCGGCCCGGACCACCTGGGCGACCCGGACGACCCGGACGACCCGGACGACCCAGAGAGCGCACCCTCGCCCTCGTCATCACCTTCGGCCTCATCGCCCTGTGCACCGCCTACGGCGAGGGCGCACTCGCCGACTGGAGCGCACTGCACCTCGAACAGGACCTGCACACCACGCCGGGCGTGGCCGCCGCCGGGTACTCCTGCTTCGCGCTCGCCATGACGGTCGGCCGGCTGACCGGCACGCGCCTGCTCGAACGGCTCGGCCAGACCCGCACCCTGGTGGCCGGCGGGACGACCGCCGCCCTCGGCATGCTTCTCGGCGCCCTCGCTCCCGCCCTGTGGGTCGCCCTGCTCGGCTTCGCGATCACCGGGCTCGGACTCGCCAACCTCTTCCCTGTCGCCATCGAACGCGCCGGCACCCTCGCCGGACCCGACGGAGTCGCCATCGCCTCCACCCTCGGCTATGGCGGCATGCTCCTCGGCCCGCCCGCGATCGGGTTCATGGCCGACTGGTTCTCCCTGCCCGCCGCCCTCACCAGCGTGGCCGCGCTGGCCGCGACGGCGGCCGCCATCGCGTTCGTCACCCGGGGCGCGGCAGAGCGCTGACCCCACCGCCCCAGCCACGGCCCGCACTCCAACCGCCAACCGCCAACCCACAACCCGCAGCCCGCAGCCCTCAGCCCGCAGCCCGCAGCCCGCAACCCGCAGCCCGCCACGATCCGCACCAGCTTGCTTAAGTCAAGCAATACAATTATGGTTGAGTAACTCAAGCAACACGCTCTTCGTGGAGGCCCCGCCATGTCCGACGCCGACGCCCTTGCCCCTCCCGCCTCGGCGGGGACGTCCTCCCCGGCCAGGCCGAGTGCCGGTGCCGTGGTGGCGGTACTGGCCATGGCCGGAATCGTCGTCTCGCTCATGCAGACGCTGATCATCCCGATCGTGCCCGAGCTGCCGACCTTCCTGGACGCCCCCGCGTCCGACGCCGCCTGGGCCGTCACCGCGACGCTCCTGGCCGCGGCCGTCGCCACCCCCACGGTCGGCAAGCTCGGCGACATGTTCGGCAAGCGGCGGATGCTGCTGACCAGCATCGGACTGCTGATCGCCGGTTCCCTGGTCTGCGCGCTCTCCGACTCCCTCGTACCGATGATCATCGGCCGGGTGCTCCAGGGGCTGTCCGCCGCGGTGGTGCCGCTCGGCATCAGCATCCTGCGGGACACGGTTCCCGCCGAGAAGCTCGCCGGTTCCACGGCCGTGATGAGCGCCTCGCTCGGTGTCGGCGGCGCGATCGGTCTGCCGGCCGCCGCGTTCATCGCGGACAACTGGGACTGGCACGTACTGTTCTGGATCGCCGCCGGTCTCGGCGTCGCCTCCCTGCTCCTCGTCCTGTTCTTCGTCCCGGAGGCCGGCAGCCGCGCCGGCGGGCGCTTCGACCTCGTCGGCTCACTCGGCCTGTCGGCCGGTCTGGTCACCCTGCTCCTCGCGGTGTCCAAGGGCGGCGACTGGGGCTGGACCTCCGCGACGACCCTGGGTCTCGCCACCGCCTCCGTGATCGTCCTGCTGAGCTGGGGCTGGTGGGAGCTGAGGTCCAAGGAGTCGCTGGTCGACCTGCGCACCACGGCCAAGGCCCAGGTCCTGTTCACCAACCTCGCCTCGATCGCCCTCGGCTTCTCGATGTTCGCCACGTCCCTGGTCCTGCCGCAGCTGATGCAGCTGCCGAAGGAGACCGGCTACGGACTCGGCGAGTCCATGCTCACCGTCGGCCTGGTGCTGGCCCCGCAGGGCTTCGTGATGATGATCATGTCGGCTCTGTCCGCGAAGCTCACCGCGGCCAAGGGCCCGAAGGTCACGCTGATGGTCGGCACACTGATCGTCGCCTCCGGCTACGGCCTGAACATCCTGCTCATGAGCGAGCTCTGGCACATGGTCCTGGTGTCCTGTGTCATCGGCGCCGGCATCGGCTTCACCTACGGCGCCCTGCCCGCCCTGATCATGGGTGCCGTCGCCCCCTCCCAGAGCGGTGCGGCCAACAGCCTCAACACCCTGATGCGCTCGCTCGGCACGTCCTTCGCCAGCGCCCTCACCGGTGTGCTCCTCGCCCAGCTGACCACCGACTTCGGCGGCCACGCCCTTCCGTCGGAGGGCGGCTTCAAGCTCGTCATGGCCATCGGCGCCGGAGCGGCGGTCCTCGCCTTCTTCCTCGCCTCCTTCATCCCGAAGAAGCGGCCCGCGACGACCGAGGGCGCGGACAGCCCGACCCAGCCCGCGGAGATCGCCGCCGCGAAGGCCTGACACGATCGAGTGAGCCCCCGGAGCCCGCCGCTCCGCGGGCTCGCTCGTGCCCTACGACGTCCACGCCTACTACTGCCTCGGCGGCCCGCCCTCGTACGCAGCCCGCAGCAGCACCAGCACCCCGTCCTCCGTGACCTCCCTGGGGTTGGGATACGCCTGCCCCGCCGCCTGGGCGGCCGCGACCGGCAAGTCGGTCTCCTTCAGACCGAGTTCGGCGAGGGAGCGGGGTGCGCCCAGGTCCCCGGCCAGCCGCCACAGGGCGGTCGGGGCCTCGGCCGCCCCCAGGGCGCGGGCGACGGCCGCCGCCGCCTCGGGGGCCGCGGGGGCGTTGTACGCGAGGGCGTACGGCAGGACCACGGTGTGCGTCTCGGCGTGGGGCAGACCGAAGGTGCCGCCGAGGACATGGCACAGCTTGTGGTGCAGGCCCATCGTGGTGGCGCCCAGACAGGAACCGCAGAGCCAGGCGCCGCACAGGGCACGGCCGCGGGCGTCCAGGTCCCGGGGGTCCGCGGCCAGCCGGGGCAACGCGCCCGCCATGGCCCGTACGCCCTCCTGCGCGGTCAGCGCGATCAGGGGCGAGGTGTCGGGGGCGTACAGGGCCTCGACGGCGTGGGCGATCGCGTTGACGCCGCTGGTGACGGAGAGCGGGACGGGCAGGGAGAGGGTGAGCTCGGGGTCGTAGACGATGCTGCGGGGCAGGACGGACGGGTCGCGGCCCGTGCGTTTGGCGCCGTGTTCGGTCAGGCCCCACACCGGGGTCGCCTCCGAACCGGAGTAGGTGGAGGGCACGGCGATCAGCGGCAGTCCGGTGCGCAGCGCGATCGCCTTGCCGAGCCCGATCGCCGAGCCGCCGCCGACCGCCACACAGCCGTCCGCACCCGCCGCCCGGGCCACCTCCACGGCCCGGTCGGCGACTTCGACGGGGACGTGCATCCTGGCCCCGGTGTGCAGGCCCGCGCAGGCCGGGCCGAGAGAGTCGGCGACCGCCTGTGCGACCTCGGCGCCATGCGTGCCGGAGACCACCAACAGCCGCCGCAGGCCCAGCCGTTCGGCCTCCCCCGCGGTCGCCGTCGTCGCGGCGCCGGGACGGAAGACGACCCGCATGGGCGGCGTTTCGTGGGTGAAGGCCGTCAAGTCGTTCACGCGCGCTCCAGTACGAGGTCGATGTGCGCGTGCCGGAAGGGGTTCGGGACACCGAACTCCCGGGCCAGGGACGGGTCGTCGGTCGGGGTGAAGTCGCGGACGAGGCTCTGCTTGACGGCGAACACCGCGTCGGAGTCCAGGTACTTGTCGCCCGCGACGAAGATGTGCGTGGTGACCGGGGTGTGTCCGTCGGCCGAGGCGATGAAGTGGATGTGGGCGGGGCGGTAGGGGTGCCTGCCGGTGGCGCGCAGGAGGTCGCCCACCGGGCCGTCCGTGGGGATCGGGTACGAACTCGGCACGCAGGTGCGGAACCAGAACCGGCCCTGCGCGTCGGTCGTGAACAGCCCCCGCCCGTTGCCCGCCGGCTGGACGTCCGGCTGCTGGACGTCGTAGAAGCCGTTGCCGTCGGCCTGCCAGACGTCGAGAATCGCGCCGGGCAGCGGGGTGCCGTCCGCGGCCAGGACACGGCCGCTGACCAGGCAGGGCTCGCCCGCCCCGACGAGGTCGATGTTCGCGCCAAGCGGGCGGGCCGGGGACTTCGTCATGTGGAAGGGGCCGAGGACGGTCGACTCGGTGGCGTCGGGGGTGTGTCGGCCGTGCAGTGTCTCCAGCAGCATCGACAGGCCGAGCACGTCCGACAGGAGGATGAACTCCTGCCGGGTGTCCGTGCAGGACTGTCCCGTCGCCGTGAGGAAGCGGATCGCCGCCTCCCACTCCTGTTGCGTCAGCCGGGTCTCGCGGGCGAAGTCGTGCAGATGCCGGACGAGGGCGGTGAGCAGGTCGCGCAGCCGGGGGTCGGCGGTGGCGTGCAGGCTCTGGATCGCCTCGTCGGTGACGTCGGTGGTCATATGGGCTCCCTTCCCCGGCCGGCCCCGACCCTACGCTCCGTCACTTCCGGCTCCCGGCATCGCCGTCACTTGATGACGGCGTTCGCCACCACGACACCCACGCCCAGCAGCGCGTCCACCCCGCCGGTCAGCAGGGCGGTGGCCCACGACCGGTGCGCCGAGCGTGCGGTGACCAGCCCGAGGCCGAACAGCAGGGTGATGTTCAGGGCGAACGCCGGGTACTCCACCCCCTTCGCCGGCCACCAGCCCCACCCCGCGCCCGCCAGCACCGCGACGGTGGGCAGGACGGCCGCGATCAGGGGCCACTCGTTGACCAGCGTGCGCACGGCGTCGCCGCGCCGGTGCGGGGTGCGTTCGGCGATGTAGTGGGCGTAGCCGTGCGCGAGGGCGGAGGCGAGGGCGGTGACCACGAGCCACAGGGCGTCGTAGCGGCGGCTGTCCTGGGAGGTGTGGCCGTACTGGGTGAGCGCGGCGACCATCGAGCAGGCCAGGACCGCGCCGTAGACGCCGCCGAACAGGACGGCCTCGCGCGTGTCGTGCGCCTGCGGTGCTTCGGCGGCCGGAGCCGCGGCCTGTGCCATGTCTCCCACGATCACGCGCATCACGTCGGCCCGCCAGTCGCGACGAAGTGTCCTCCCACCTGGGCCGATACCCCACACCCTGTCCACGGCGGAGGGGCGCGCGCGGTGGCTAGGGTCACCCCATGAGTTCCCTGAGTTCCCTGAGTTCCATGAGCCACGGTTTCGTGGTCCACATCCCCGACGCCGAGCTCGAACCCGAGCCCCTCGACCCCGGGCAGATCGTGTCCGGGACGCCCGAGGTGACCGGGAAGGTGGTCTGGGAGTCGGCGGACGGCAGGCAGATCCGGGGCATCTGGCAGATCACGCCGGGCGTCGTCACCGACACCGAGGCGGACGAGCTGTTCGTGGTGGTCAGCGGATCGGCCACCGTCGCCGTGGAAGGCGGGCCGACGCTGGAGGTCGGGCCCGGCGACATGGCGGTGCTGCGCGAGGGCGACCGTACGACGTGGACCGTCCACGAGACGCTGCGCAAGGCGTACGCGATCAATCTCGGCTGAGGCGTACGCCGTCAATCCCGGCTGGGCATGTTGTACGGGGTCACGACCTGGATCGCGGACGGCAGCGTCGGCCCCGCCGGGGGCAGCGCGCCGTGCGCCCGCATGACGAGGTGGCAGGCCTCCCGCAGGTCCTGGCGCAGATCGTGGTGGAGGACCGCGGAGAGGCGGTGCTCGCTCAGCAGCCGGGTGTTGTCGTGGTCCAGGTCGTGGGCGACGAAGACCGCGCAGGCGCGCCCCAGGTCCTCGAAGGCGCGCAGGGTCGCGATGTTGCCGCCACCGATGGAGTAGACGGCGCGGATGTCCGGGTCGCGGACGAGGGCGGCGCGGACGAGGTCGTACTGGGTGGCGTCCAGGCCCTGCCCCTCGGCGATCTCGACCAGCGTGCGATCCGGGTGGTGGGCCCGCATGGCACTGCGGAAGCCCATCTCGCGCTCCTCCTCGTTGCGGAAGAACCCGCTGCTGAGGCTGGTGAGGACGTTGCCGGGCCGGTCCCCCAGCCACTGGCCCATCAGATACGCGGCGGTCGCCCCGGCCGCCCGGTTGTCGATGCCGACGTAGCCGAGGCGGGCGCTGGTGGGCAGGTCGGTGACCAGGGTGACGACCGGGATGCCGGCGGCGACCAGGCGTCCGACGGCCGCCGTGACCTCGGGGACGTCCGGTGCCTTGAGGATCACGCCCTGGGAGCCGCGCCGGGCTATCCGGTCCAGGGTGCGGACCTGCTCCTCCACCGGGCCGGTCTCCCGGAAGTGGAACCGGGAGCGTACGACCGCCGGATGCAGGGCGGGCAGTTCCGCCTCCAGCGCGGCCCGGACGGCGGTGCTGAACCGCTCGGGCGTCTGCATCACTATGTCGATCATGAAGGTCCGGCCGACGAGCCGGACCTGGGTGCGCTGCCGGTCGAGGTCGGCGATGGCCTGCTGGACCTCACGCGCGGTGCTCTCCCGGACGCCACCCCTGCCGTTCAGCACCCGGTCCACGGTGGCCTCGCTGAGCCCTGCCTGACGTGCGATTTCCCGGATCGGGAAGGGGTGACCCATGCGCGGGCTCCTTGAGGGGTTTTTGATGGCTCCGTGCCGGTTGTTCGACGGGTTTGTACTGACAAGAATGACAGCGCTGCGTCGCCCCTGTCACCGAAGCGCTGTCGCCCTGCCACCGAGAGGACGTCGATGTCCTTCACCGCCGTACACCGCCGTGCCTGGCTCTCCGAGCAGGACTGTGACCTCGCCGCCCTGCGCCCGCTCGTGGAGCGGACCACCGACCCCGCCGACTACCCGTACGCCGCGTCCGTGGAACGGAACGTCCTGCTCTACGACAGTGAGCGCGTCCGCGGCGCCAAGGACCGCCGGGACGTCCAGGAGGAGCTCGTGCGGGCCCTCACCGACGGGCCCGGAGTCGTGGTCTTCCGCGGCGCGTTCCCCGACACCGCGATCGTCGACCGGGCCAGCGCGGTCTTCGAGGCGCTGATCCGCGAGCAGGACGCGGCGGGCGCCACCGCCGGCGACCACTTCGCGACGCCCGGAGCCAACGAACGGGTGTGGAACGCGCTGGAGAAGGCCGCCCTCTACGACCCGACGGCGTTCGCCGACTACTACGCCAACCCCGTCCTCGCCCTGGTCGCGGAGGCCTGGCTGGGCCCCGGCTACCAGGTCACCTCCCAGGTCAACGTGGTCAACCCCGGCGGCCTGGCCCAGACCGCGCACCGCGACTACCACCTCGGTTTCCTCTCCGACGAGGTGGCCGCCGCCTACCCGTCCCATGTGCACCGCCTCTCCCCCGTGCTCACGCTCCAGGGCGCGGTCGCGCACTGCGACATGCCAGTGGAGTCCGGGCCGACGCTGTACCTGCCGTACTCACAGACCTTCGAGCCGGGTTATCTGGCCTGGCGGCGGCCGGAGTTCCAGGCGTACTTCAAGGAGCACCACGTCCAGCTGCCGCTGGCCAAGGGCGACGCCGCCTTCTTCAACCCGGCGCTGTTCCACGCGGCCGGCACCAACCGCACCACGGATGTGCGGCGGGTCGCCAATCTGCTCCAGGTGTCCTCGGCATTCGGGCGGGCCATGGAGACCGTGGACCGGGAGACGATGGCGAACGCGGTCTACCCCGTGCTGCTGCGCCGCGCCACCGAGGGCGCGAGCGAGGAGTGGCTGGCGAACGTCATCGCCGCCAGCGCCGAGGGCTACCCCTTCCCCACCAACCTCGACAGTGACCCCCCGGTGGACGGTCTGGCCCCGCCCTCGCAGGCGGATCTGGTCCGCCGTGCGCTCAGCGAGCGGTGGACGCCGCGCACGCTGCGGGACGAGCTGCGGGCGCGCGCCGAGCGGCGCGAGAGCTGAAAGGAACACATCCCCATGGCACTTCAGGGATCTCAGGGGCTCCAGGGCCTCCTCGACGGCAAGGTCGTCCTCGTCAACGGGGGCAGCCAGGGCGTGGGCGCGGCGATCGCCCGGGCCGCCGTCCGCGAGGGCGCGACCGTGGCCGTGTCCGGGCGCCGTCCGGAGCCGGGCGAGGCACTGGTGGCCGAGCTGACGGCGGCGGGCGGCAAGGCGATGTTCGTGCGCGCCGACCTCGCGGACGCCGAGCAGGCGAAGGGGTCGGTGGCCGAGGTGGTCGCCGCGTACGGCCGGATCGACTGCCTGGTGAACTCGGCGGGTCTCACTTCCCGGGGCACGCTGCTCGACACCACGCCCGAGCTGTTCGACCAGCACATCGCGATCAACCTGAAGGCGCCGTTCTTCGCGATGCAGGCCGCGATCGCCGACATGGTGGGCCGGGGCGCGCCCGGCACGGTCGTCAACATCATCACGTCGTCCGCGCACGGCGGGCAGCCGTTCCTCGCGCCGTACGTCGCCGCGAAGGCCGGGCTGATCGGCCTGACCCGCAACGCGGCGCACGCGCACCGCTGGGACCGGGTGCGGATCAACGGCCTGAACATCGGCTGGACGGCGACCGAGGGCGAGGACGCCACCCAGAAGACCTTCCACGGCGCCGCGGACGGCTGGCGTGAGCAGGCCGCCGCGAAGCTGCCGATGGGCAAGCTCGGCCAGCCGGACGAGATCGCCGACTTCGTGGTCCTGCTGCTGTCCGACCGGTCGGGTGTGGTCACCGGATCGGTGATCGACTGGGACCAGAACGTGCTCGGCGGACTCGACTAGCACCACCGTTGTGTCGTAAGAACCCTCAAGGAGCTGCAACCCCCATGCGCATCGGAATCCTCGGCCTCGGCCGCATCGGCGCCTTCCACGCCGAGACCCTCTCCGGACTCGACGCGGTCGAGTCGCTCGTGCTCACCGACCCGTTCGCGGACGCTGCCAAGGCCGCCGCGGAGAAGTTCGGCGGCGAGGTCGTGGACTCGCCCGAGGCCCTGCTGGCCGCGGGCGTGGACGGCATCGTCGTGGCCGCCGCGACCGACGCCCACCCGGCGCTCATCCTGGCCGGTGTCGAGGCCGGAATCCCGGTGTTCTGCGAGAAGCCGGTCGCCAAGCACATGAGCGAGGGCGTCGAGGTCCTCAAGGCGATCCAGGGCAGTGCCGTGCCGATCCAGATCGGCTACAACCGGCGATTCGACACCGGGTTCATGGCCGCGCGGGCCGCCGTGCAGTCCGGCGAGCTCGGCAAGCTGCACACCGTGCGCTCGACGACCCTGGACCCGGCGCCGCCGCCGGCCGCGTACGTCGCCGCGTCCGGGGGCATCTTCCGCGACTGCTCGGTGCACGACTTCGACATCATCCGCTGGGTGACCGGCCGCGAGGTCGTCGAGGTGTACGCCGTCGGCGGCAACCGGGGCGCCGACTACATCAAGGCGGCCGGCGACGCCGACACCACCGGCGCGATCCTCACCCTGGACGACGGCACGATCGCGGTGATCTCCAACTCCCGCCACAACAAGCGGGGTTACGACGTCCGCATGGAGCTGCACGGCTTCGAGGACTCCATCGCGGTCGGCCTGGAGGACAAGCTGCCGCTGCGCTCGGTCGAGCCCGGGGTGACCTTCCCGGCCGGGACCCCGCACGACTTCTTCATGGACCGCTTCACCGCGGCCTACCGCGCCGAACTCACCGCGTTCACCGAGGTCGTGGCGGGCAAGCGCCCCTCGCCGTGCACGGTGGAGGACGCCCTGGAAGCGGGCTGGATCGCCGAGGCGTGCACACTGTCCCTGCACGAGCACCGCCCCGTCACCATCCAGGAGGTACGGCAGGCATGAGCGAGCCGGGCCGGGAACCACTGCGCATCGGAGTACTGGGAGCCGCGCGGATCACCGCGGGCTCTCTGATCGGCCCGGCCCGTTCGACCGGCCACCGTGTCGTCGCGGTGGCCGCCCGCGACCGGTCCCGCGCCGAGGAGTTCGCGCGCGAACACGGCGTGGAGCGGGTCGTGGACTCCTACGCCGACCTGATCGCGGACCCCGAGGTCGAGGTGGTGTACAACCCCCTGGCGAACGGTCTGCACGGGCCGTGGAACCTCGCCGCCCTCGCGGCCGGCAAGCACGTGCTCTCCGAGAAGCCGTCGGCGAGCAACGCCGAGGAGGCCGCCGAGGTGCGGGAGGCGGCGGCGAAGTCCGGGACCGTCTTCATGGAGGCCTTCCACTACCTCTTCCACCCGGTCACCCGCCGCCTGCACGAGCTGCTGGAGAGCGGTGAACTCGGCGAGCTCCAGCGGGTGGAGACGATGGTCGCGATCGCCGCGCCGCCGGACACCGACGCGCGCTGGTCGCTGCCGCTGGCCGGCGGCGCGGTGATGGACCTGGGCTGCTACGGCCTGCACGCCGTGCGCATGCTGGCCCCGTTCGGCGGCGGCGCGCCGCGGCTCGTCTCCGCGCGCGGTGGCGAGCGGGCGGGGGCGCCGGGCGTGGACGAATGGCTGGACGGGGAGCTGGAGTTCCCGAGCGGAGCCACCGCTTCGGCGCGCTGTCACATGGCGTACGACGGCCTGGACATGAGCTGCCGGATCGTCGGCAGCCTGGGTGAGGCGACCGCGACGAACTTCGTGCTGCCGCACCTCGACGACCGGGTCGTGGTGCGCACGGCGGACAGCGAGCGCACGGAACGCCTCGGCACCAGGTCGTCGTACACCTACCAGTTGGACGCGTTCGCGGCCCGGGTCCGCGAGGGCACGCCGCTGCCGCTCGACGCGGACGACGCGGTGGCGACGATGGAACTGATCGACGCGGGCTACCGCGCGGCGGGCTTCCAGCCACGGCCGCGGTCGGTCGTCGGCCGGTAGGGGCCCGCTCGCCGCTGGCATGATCGGGGCATGACCGCGCGCATCGTCCCCGCTCATGTCACCGACATCCAGCAGGTCCTCGCGGACCACCCCCGCTACTGGGGCGACCGGGACCTCCGGTCGCTCCATCTCCTGGCCCTTGTGCAGGAGTTCGGGTCGACGTGCCTGGTCGCCCGCGCCGAGGACGGCATCCACGGCTATCTGGTCGGGTTCGTCACGCCCGACGGCACCGGCTACGTCCATCTGATCGCCACCCGCGACGACACCCGCGGCACCGGTCTCGGGCGGCGGCTGTACGACGCCTTCACCGAGGCCGCCCGGAAGCAGGGCGCGGTCCGCCTCAAGGCCGTCACCTCCGTGACCAACACGGGATCGGTCGCCTTCCACCGCGGCCTGGGCTTTGACGCGCGCGTCGAGGACGACTACAACGGGCCGGGCCAGGCGATGGTGGTGTTCACACGAGCGCTCCCGCAAGCACGGTGACGGCGTCCCCGGTGAGGTGGACACGGTCGCCGTGCACGGCCGTGCGGACGGTCCCGGTGCGCTCGGACACCTGGAGCCCGACCAGCCGGTCCCGGCCCAGGCGGTCCGCCCAGTAGGGCGCGAGGGCGGTGTGGGCGCTGCCGGTGACCGGGTCCTCGGGGAGACCACGGGCGGGCGCGAAGAAGCGCGAGACGAAGTCGTACGACGTCCCCGCGCCGTCCGCCGTCGCCGTGACGATGACGCCGCGCAGCCCCTCGCGTTCCGTCAGCGCGGCCAGCGCGGTGAGGTCCGGGGCCAGGGCCCGCACGGCGGCCTCGTCGGGCAGGACGGTCAGAAGGTCGCCGAGCCCCTGGGTGCGGTAGGTCGCGCGGGGTGCCACGGTCAGGGCGTCGGCCAGTCCGGTCGGGACCGGGACCTCCGTGCCGGGTGCGGCGGGGAAGTCCAGGGTGATGCCGCCCGTGTCGTCGAGGTGCGCGACGAGGGTGCCGTACAGACGGCTGCGGAAGCGGACGCCGCCCCGCACACCGTGTTCGGTGCGCAGGACGTGGGCGGTGGCCAGGGTGGCGTGGCCGCACAGCTTGGACTCCACCTTGGGCGTGAACCAGCGGATCGCCCAGTCCGCCTCGGTACCGGCGGGCAGCGGCAGGGCGAACGCCGTTTCGGAGTGCCGCAGTTCGGCCGCGAGCTGTTGCATCCAGCCCTCGTCCGGCCAGTCCCCGGCGGGCAGGAGGCACACGGCCGCCGGGTTGCCGGCGAAGCGGCGGTCGGTGAAGGCGTCGACGAGGTGAATACGGAGCATGGGCCGACCGTAGACACCCGGATTCCTTACGGCCCGGTCCACTTGGGAGGAACTGGATCAGGTGTACGGCTCCGGCCGATCCACCAGCTCCACCTCCACCCGCCCGCCGTCCGTCAGCGACCGCACCCCCGCCTCGCACACGGCGGCCGCCGCGTAACCGTCCCAGACGCTCGGCCCGGTGACCTCGTCCCGGCGGGTGGCGTCGGCCCAGGCCTGGAGTTCGCGGTCGTAGGCGTCGGCGAAGCGGTCGGTGAAGTCCTGGGCGATGGTCCCGCCCCAGCGCCCCGCCATGTTGGTGACCATGGCGTGGCCGTCGCCGATGCGGGCGGTGCCGCGTTCGCAGACCACCTCGGCCTGGACCTGGTAGCCGAAGCCGCAGTTGACGAAGATCTCCACGTCGACGACCGCGCCGCCGTCCGTCTCGAACACCACGAACTGCGGGTCCTGAAGGGCGTCCGGCGCGTTGGCCGAGGGCCTGGGCCGCAGCACGGTGACGGCGGTGATCTCCTGGCCGAGCAGCCAGCGGGTCACGTCCGTCTCGTGCGCCACCGAGTCGCTGATGAGCATCTCGCTGGTGAAGAAGGGCGGGCTGGCCGCGTTGCGATGCCGGTTGTGCAGCATCAGCGGGCGGCCCAACTGCCCTGTGTTCAGCAGGCCCTTGAGGCGCGCGTACTCGGGGTCGTAGCGCCGCATGAAGCCGACCTGGATCCGCCGTCGGCCCCGTTCGCGCTCGGCCTCCAGGACGCGCAGGGCCGAGGCCGCGTCGGGGGTGAGCGGCTTCTCGCACAGCACCGGGAGGTCGCGTTCGAGGGCGGCCAGCAGCGCGGCCTCGTGCGCGGGACCCGGTGAGGCGATCAGCAGGGCGTCGACGTCGTCCGCGTCCATCGCGGAGAGCGGGTCGGTGTACGCGGTGCAGCCGTCGACGCGGGCCGCGACGGCCTTGGCCCGCTCCGCGTCGACGTCCACGACGGCGCTCACCCGCGCCCCGCTGATGACCTCCGTCAGGCGCCGCACATGGTCGGTGCCCATCTTTCCCGTGCCGATGACCGCGACTCGTAGCGTGTCGCTCCGCGTCATGGACGTCGCCCCCTTCAGGCGCCGCAGGACCTCAGGAACTTGCGGGTGCGCACCGCGATCGGCAGTGGCGTGTCCGGCTCGCAGGGGTACATGTCCTGCTCGACGATCGCGAACAGTTCCACGCCCAGTTTCTGCGCCGCCACCAGCACCGGCTCCAACTCCGGTACTCCGGAGGGCGGTTCGCACATCACTCCGCGCTGTACGGCCGGGCCGAACGGCACCTCGTTCGCCACCACGTCGGCGAGGATCGCCGGGTCGACCTGCTTGAGGTGCAGATAGCCGATGCGTTCGCCGTACGTCTCGATCAGCTTGACGCTGTCGCCGCCGCAGTAGGCGTAATGCCCCGTGTCCAGGCAGAGGTTGACGAGTTCGGAGTCGGTCGAGTCGAGGAAGTGCTCGACGTGGTCCTCGGTGTCGAGGTGGGTGTCGGCGTGCGGGTGGACGACGAGGTCGAGGCCGTACGTCTCCTTGACCTCGTGTCCGAGCCGCTCCATGCCCTTGGTGAGGTGGGCCCACTGCTCGTGGGTCAGCTCCGGGGGTTCGAGCAGCTCGGCGGTCTTGTCGTCCCGCCAGAAGGAGGGGATGACGACCAGGTGCCGGGCCCCCATGGCCTGGGTGAGGGCGGCGACCTGGCTGACGTGCTCCCAGGTCGACTCCCACACCGAGGGGCCGCGGTGCAGGCCGGTGAAGACCGTGCCGGCCGACACCTTGAGGCCCCGCTTGGCCACCTCGTCGGTGAGCCGGGCCGGGTCGGTCGGCAGATAGCCGTACGGACCCAGCTCGATCCACGCGTAGCCCGCCTCGGCGACCTCGTCCAGGAAGCGTTCCCAGGGCACCTGTCGGGGGTCGTCCGGGAACCAGACGCCCCAGGAGTCCGGGGCGGAACCGACCCGGATGCGGTCCAGGGCGGTCACGGCGTGTCGTCCTTGGCCGTCACCACCGGCGCCCTGAGGTCGCCGGCCTCGGGGAGTTCCTCGACGTCCACGCCCCGCACCTGCGACAACTCGTGCTTGAGCGCGGCGAGTTCGGAGCCACCCGCCATGTGGTTGGTCAGCTCTTCGAGACTGACCTCGTCACGGGAGGCGTTGAGCTCCATCGTGCCCAGGCGCAGGACGCTGAAGTGGTCGCCCACCATGTAGGCGTGGTGGGGGTTGTGGGTGATGAAGATGACGCCGAGGCCGCGGTCGCGGGCGGCGGCGATGTACTTCAGCACCACGCCGGACTGCTTGACGCCGAGGGCGGCGGTCGGCTCGTCCAGGATCAGTACCCGGGCGCCGAAGTAGACGGCGCGGGCGATGGCCACACACTGGCGCTGGCCGCCCGAGAGCGTGCCGATGGGCTGTTCCATGTCGTCCAGGACGATGCCCATGTTGCGCAGCTCCTCGTCGGCGGTCTTCTTCATCGTCTCGATGTCGAGGCGCCGCAGCGGCCAGGGGCCCTTGGTCATCTCGGAGCCGAGGAAGAAGTTGCGCCACACGGGCATGAGCGGGACCACGGCGAGGTCCTGGTAGACGGTGGCGATGCCCTTGTCGAGGGCCTCGCGCGGCGTCGAGAAGCGCACCGCGGCGCCGTCGACGAGGAAGTCGCCCTCGGTGTGCTGGTGCAGACCCGAGATGATTTTGATCAGGGTCGACTTGCCGGCGCCGTTGTCGCCGAGCACACAGGTGACCTGGCTGGGATGGACCTTGAGGTCGACTCCGTGCAGGGCGCGGATGTTGCCGTACGACTTGCCGGCGTTGCGGAGTTCGACGATCGCGCCGTCGCTCCCCTCGGGCTCGGTGTCGGCGAGGACGGCCCCGTGGGTTCCGTTGGTTGTCATCACGTCACCTCCGGGTCGCCGTACGGCTGACCCACAGATTGATCAGGACGGCGCCGAGCAGCATCACGCCCAGGAAGGCCTTGAACCAGTCCGGGTTCCAGCCGGCGTACACGATGCCCTGCTGCACCATGCCGAACATGAACGCCCCGAAGACCGGGCCGATCGCGGAGCCGGCACCACCGGTCAGCAGACAGCCGCCGATGACGGCCGCGGAGATGTAGATGAGCTCCTGGCCGACGCCTTCGCCGGACTGCACGGTGTTGAAGGAGAACAGGTTGTGCATGCCGACGAACCAGGCGCCGAACCCGACCAGCATGAACAGCGAGATCTTGGTGAAGGTGACAGGGACACCGACGGCCCGCGCGCTCTCCTTGTTGCCGCCGACGGCGAAGATCCAGTTGCCGTACCTGGTGCGCAGCAGCACCCAGGTGGCCAGCGCGGCGAAGACGAGCCAGTACACGATCGTGATCTTGATCTGTACGCCGCCGACCTCGAAGGAGGAGGCGAAGACCTTCTTGGCTCCGGCGAAGCCGTCCATGTTGCTGATGTCGTCGGTGGCGACGTTGCCGGTGACGAGCTTGGTGACGGCGAGGTTCACGCCCTGGAGGATCAGGAAGCTGCCCAGGGTGATGAGGAAGCTCGGCAGGCCGGTCTTGACGACGAGCCAGCCGTTGAGGAACCCGATGGCGAGCGACACGGCCAGGGCCGCGACCACGCCCACCCACACGTTCATGGTGAGCTGGTAGGCCAGCATGCTCGCGGTGAGCGCGGAGGTGATGACCGCGACGCCGGACGAGAGGTCGAACTCGCCGCCGATCATCAGCAGCGCCACCGGCAGGGCCATGATCCCGATGGTCGACGACTGGTAGAGGATGTTGGCCATCGCGCTGCCCTCGCGCACCGGCGGGGCCGCGATCAGGAAGAACACGTAGACGGCGACGGCGCCGAGGAAGACGCCCACCTCGGGGCGGGCCAACAGCCGCAGCGCCAAAGGACGTTGGGCGGTCCGGCCGTCGGTCTCCTTCGGGCCGGGGGCCGGCGGTGTGGTCACCGCCGGCTCGGCGTGCTGGGTCATACGGATCACCGAGTGCCCTTCGCGGCGTACTGCGCGACCGCGTCGACGTTGGTCTTGTCGACGAAGGCGGGACCGGTCAGCACCGGCTGCTCGCCACCGCCCATGTAGTTGCCGTTGTTCTTGTAGAGCCACAGCGAGTCGACCGCCAGGTAGCCCTGGAGGTAGGGCTGCTGGTCGACGGCGAAGGCGATGGTGCCCTTGCTGATGGCGCCGGTCAGGTCCTTGTTGAGGTCGAACGTGGCGACCTTGGCCTTGCTGCCGGCGTCGGACACCGACTGCGCGGCCGTCAGCGCGAAGGGGGCGCCGAGGGCGACGACGTAATCGATGGACTTGTCCTGGCTGAGCTTGGCGGTGATCGTCGACTTCACGGACGGCATGTCGGTGCCGTTGACGTTCAGCGTCTGGAGCTTGCCGTCGAAGGTCTTCTCGACGCCGTCACAGCGCTGGGTCAGACCGATGTTGCCCTGCTCCTGGATGACACAGACGGCGTTCTTCGCGCCCTCGTCGTTGAGGCGCTTGCCGAGGGCCTCACCGGCGACCGTCTCGTCCTGGCCGAAGAACTCCAGCAGACCGAGCTTCTGCCATTCACTGACACCGGAGTTGAGGCCGACGACGGGTATGTTCGCGGCCTTCGCCTTGGCGACGACGTCCTTCATGGCGTCCGGCTTGGCGAGGGTGACGGCGATCCCGTCGACCTTCTGGTCGATGGCGTTCTGCACCAGGTTGGCCTGGGCGCCCGCGCTCGGGTCGTTCGAGTAGATGAGCTTGACGTTGTCCTTGGCGGCGGCGGCCTCGGCGCCCTTGCGGACGATGTCCCAGAAGGTGTCACCGGCCGACTGGTGGGTGACCAGCGCGACCGTCATACGCGGCGTGCTGGCCTTGCCGGCGGAGGCGCCGTCCGCGCTCTCCTCCGACTTCTTGCCCCCGGAGCTGCTGGAGCAGCCGGCGAGGGTCAGGGCAGCCGCCGCGGCGAGCGCCACAACTGGGGCGAACCGGCGGGACTGGGAGCGAGAAGAGCGGTCCATCTTTCCTGCACCTCACTGTGCTCACGGGGGAAAGGAAGAGAGATCTCGGTGATCCGAGGCCCGGGATCTTGGCATGTCCGGGTCGCGAGCCGCAAATACGGCGGTTGTGCGTACTGCGGTTGTACTGGGACGGAATCCAATCCCTGGTCCCGCCCGCTGTCAATACTTTGTTAAGACATCATTTCACGAACAGGTCCGAATGTAAGTACAAACCATTGACAGCATCACCTCCTGCGGCCTACACCTGAGAGTCGCAGGCCCCCACGGGGCCCGCACGTCCAGCGGAGTCCGAGGAGCGTCGCGCATGACCGAGTCAGCCCAGCCCTTCGACTTGATCACGATCGGTCGCATAGGTGTCGATCTTTATCCATTGCAGTCGGGCGTGCCGTTGAGCGATGTGCAGACCTTCGGGAAGTTCCTGGGCGGTTCTGCGGCGAACGTGGCCGTCGCGGCCGCCCGGCTCGGCCGTTCCACCGCCGTCATCACCCGCACCGGTGACGATCCGTTCGGCACCTATCTGCATCAGGCGCTCAGGGAGTTCGGCGTCGACGACCGCTGGGTGACCCCGGTCGCCGGCCACCCCACGCCCCTGACCTTCTGCGAGATCTTCCCGCCGGACGACTTCCCGCTCTACTTCTACCGTCGGCCCAAGGCCCCCGACCTGGTGATCCACACCGACGAGCTGGACTACTTCGCCGTCCGCTCGGCCCGGATCTTCTGGATCACCGGCACCGGCCTGAGCGAGGAGCCGAGCCGCTCCGCGACCCTCGCCGCCCTCAAGGCCCGCGCGAAGGCGGACACCACCGTGTTCGACCTCGACTGGCGGCCGGCCTTTTGGACGGACACAGCCTGGGCGGACCCCGAAGAGGCGCGGCCCTACTACGCGGAAGCCCTCCGCCATGTGACCGTCGCCGTCGGCAACCTCGACGAGTGCGAGATCGCCACCGGAGTCCGCGAACCCCGCGCCTGCGCCGAGGCGTTGCTGGCGGCCGGCGTCGAACTCGCCGTGGTCAAGCAGGGCCCCAAGGGGGTCCTCGCGCTGCACCGCGACGGCCGCTTCGCCGAGGTCCCGCCGGTGAGCGTCGAGGTCGTCAACGGCCTCGGCGCCGGCGACGCGTTCGGCGGCGCGCTCTGCCACGGCCTGCTGTCCGGCTGGGACCTGGACCGCACGGTGCGGTACGCCAACGCGGCCGGCGCCCTCGTCGCCTCCCGGCTCGCCTGCTCCGCCGCGATGCCGACCCGGTCGGAGATCGAGGGCCTGCTGAGCGGAGCACCGTCGTGAGCGCCACGGCCACCCCATGAACCGTCCCGACCCCCGCCTCACCCGTCTCCCCCTCCACACACCCCTGGAGAAGTCCTGATGAGCACCCCCACCCGCCGCCTGACCGTCGCGCAGGCCCTGGTGCGTTTCCTGTCCGTCCAGTACACCGAGCGGGACGGCGTACGGCATCGCCTGATCGCCGGTACGTGGGGCATCTTCGGGCACGGCAACGTGGCGGGCGTGGGCCAGGCCCTTCTGGAGGCGGGCGAGGACGCGATGCCGTTCCACCAGGGCCGCAACGAGCAGGCCATGGTGCACGCGGCCGTCGGCTACGCCCGCCAGCTCGACCGGCTCTCCGCACAGGCCGTGACGACGTCCATCGGTCCCGGCGCCACCAACCTGGTCACCGGCGCCGCCCTCGCCACCATCAACCGCCTCCCGGTCCTCCTGCTGCCCGGCGACTACTTCGCCTCGCACGCCCCCGACCCGCTGCTCCAGCAGTTGGAGCACCCCACCGAGGCCGACGTGTCGGTCAACGACACCCTGCGCCCGGTCTCCCGCTACTTCGACCGCGTCACCCGCCCCGAGGCCCTGATCCCGTCGGCCCTGAACGCCATGCGGGTCCTCGCCGACCCCGCCGAGACCGGTGCCGTCACCCTGGCACTCCCCCAGGACGTGCAGGCGGAGGCGTACGACTGGCCGGAGGAGTTCTTCGCCGAGCGGGTGTGGCACGTACGGCGTCCCGCGCCCGACCCGTACGAGCTGGCGGAGGCGGTGGCGGCGATCCGGGCCGCCGAGCGTCCGCTGATTGTCGCGGGCGGCGGGGTGCACCACAGCGGGGCCGAGGCGGCGCTCAAGGCGTTCGTGGACGCCACCGGCGTGCCGGTCGCCTCCACGCAGGCGGGCAAGGGCTCCCTGCGCCACGACCACCCGGCCGATCTGGGCGGCATCGGCCACACCGGCACGGCCGTCAGCGACGACCTCGCCCGTACCGCGGACCTCGTGATCGGCGTCGGCACCCGGTACACGGACTTCACCACCGCCTCCGGCACCCTCTTCCTGAACCCGGACGTCCGGTTCGTCAACCTCAACATCACCGCCTTCGACGCCCACAAGCTGGCGGCCCGGTCCCTGGTGTGCGACGCCCGCGCGGGGCTGTCTGCGTTGACGGAGGCGTTGGACGGTCATCGTGTGAACTCGGCTTACGAGGACGAGTACCGCGCGGGCAAGGACCGCTGGAGCGCGGTCGTTGACGCCGCTTTCACCGCCGCCGACGAGAACGCCGTACCGACCCAGACCCAGGTGCTCGGCGCGCTGGACGCGGTCGTCGGCGACGACGACGTGATCATCAACGCGGCCGGCTCGCTCCCCGGCGACCTGCACAAGTTGTGGCGCGCCCGCAGCCCCCGCCAGTACCACCTGGAGTACGGCTACTCCTGCATGGGCTACGAGATCCCGGCCGCGATCGGCGTCCAGCACGCCACCCCCGACACCCCCGTGTGGGCGCTGGTGGGCGACGGCACCTATCTGATGATGCCGACCGAGATCGTCACGGCCGTCCAGGAGGGCCTGCCGATCAACCTCCTCCTCATCCAGAACCACGGCTACGCCTCCATCGGCGGCCTGTCCGAGGCGGTCGGCGGCGAGCGCTTCGGCACCGCCTACCGCTACCGCGCCGCCGACGGCACGTTCTCCGGCGCCCCGCTCCCCGTCGACCTGGCCGCCAACGCGGGCAGCCTCGGCATGGACGTGCTGCGCGCCAAGACGGTCCGTGAACTGCGGGACGCCCTCGCCGCGGCCCGCGCCTCCGACCGCCCGACCTGCGTCTACGTCGAGACGGACACCGCGAAGCCGACCGCTCCCCCGGCCGAGGCGTGGTGGGACGTGCCGGTGGCCGAGACCGCGTCCCGCGAGGCCGCCGTACGGGCGAGGGCGGAGTACGACCGCGAGGTCGCCACCCGCCGCCCCCACCTGTGACGCCCCGCACCCGCACCACCCAGGGAGGTACCCCCATGGCGAAGACCGGCGGTCGTCCGCGCACCGCTGCCGCTGCCGCTCCCGCGCTCGACTCCCTGGACTTCGCCCTGGACCGGGGCAGTCCGGTGCCGCTCTACTACCAGCTCGCCCAGCAGCTGGAGGCGGCGATCGAGCACGGAGCCCTCGCCCCGGGCAACCTCCTGGGCAACGAGATCGACCTCTCCGTACGCCTCGGCCTGTCCCGTCCGACCGTCCGCCAGGCCATCCAGACCCTGGTCGACAAAGGTCTGCTGGTGCGGCGGCGCGGCGTGGGCACGCAGGTGGTGCACAGCCAGGTCAAGCGCGGGCTCGAACTGAGCAGTCTCTACGACGACCTGGAGGCGGCCGGACAGGGGCCGACCACGACGGTGCTGCGCAACGAGCACGTCCCGGCGACCGCCGACGTCGCCGCCGCCCTCGGTATCGCGGAGGGCGCCGACGTCGTCGTACTGGAACGGCTACGCGCCACGCACGGCCAGCCGGTCGCGTTCCTGTGCAACTACCTGCCCGCGACGCTCCTCGAACTCGACACCGCCAGGCTGGAGTCGACGGGCCTGTACCGGATGATGCGCTCGGCGGGCATCACCCTGCACAGCGCCCGCCAGACCATCGGCGCCCGCTCGGCCACGGCCGAGGAGGGGGCCCGCCTCGACGAGCGGGAGGGCGCCGCGCTGCTGACGATGCAGCGCACGGCGTACGACGACACGGGCCGCCCCGTGGAGTACGGCACGCACATCTACCGGGCGTCCCGCTACGCCTTCGACTTCCAGCTGCTCATGAGGAGCTAGTGAGCCGCGTCCAGGCGGGCCCGCTGGTCCTCCGTCAGTTCCAGGTCCACGGCGGCCAGGTTCTCCTCCAGCTGGGACAGGGTGGAGACGCCGGCCAGCGGGAGGATCGGCAGGGGGCCGCCGATCTGCCAGGCGAGGACCACCTGGTTGACGGTCGCGCCGGTCTCCCGCGCCACCTCCCGCAAGGCCGTGAGCCGGGCGGGGGTGCCCGGGTGGTCGAAGTCGGCCGGGAGGCGGTCCGGGTGGGTGTAGGCGCCCTTGAGGAGAGGTGAGTAGGCGACCAGGGTGAGGGCCGGCTCCTCGCGCAGATAGGAGAGGAGCTCGGGGCCCGCGTGGCCGAGGCTGCCATCGGGCCAGAAGTCGTCCGGCACGTCGAGGCGGGGCCGCAGATGGCTGTGGGCGTACTGGAGCACCTCATAGCCCGGCAGTCCCGCCGCGGCGGCGATCGCTCGGGCCCGCTCCACCCGCCACATGGCGTGGTTGCTGACGCCGAGCAGTCCGACCGTGCCCTCGGCGACGAGTTCGGCGAAGCCCTCGACGGTCTCCCGCAGGGATACGTCGTAGTCCTCGATGTGCGCGTAGAGCAGGTCCAGCTTCGCCACGCCCAGCCGTTCCCGGCTGCGCTCGGCGGACTCCCGGATCACCTTCGCCGAGAGGCCCTCCGCGTTGTCGACGTAACTGGTGCCCGGTGCCAGGGGGCGGGCGCCGAGCTTGGTCGCGATGAAGATCTCCTCGCCGATGCCGCGGCTGCGCCGCCAGCGGCCGAGGAGTTCCTCGCTCTGGCCGCCCTGGCCGCCGTCGACCCAGAAGGCGTAGTTGTCGGACGTGTCAATGAAGTTGCCGCCCGCCTCGACATAGCGGTCCAGGAGAGCGAAGGACGTCTCCTCGTCCGTACGCGAGCCGAACAGCATGGCGCCGAGGGCGAGGACGCTGACCTCGCGGCGGTTCTTCGGATCGGTGCCGATGGTGCGGTACTTCATGGGGCTCCCCTCCCGTTCGCACCCGTCTTGTCGGGTACGGACGGGAGTCTTCACGCTGGAGCGCACTTCAAGTCAAGCGGCCTCGTCACGAGGTGGCGAACGGGCCTTCCAGCGCGGCCCATTGGAGCAGCATGATCGTCTTGGCGTCGGCGATCTCGCCGGTGCGGATCATCTTCAGGGCCCTGCGGAAGGGCAGTTCGAGGATCTCGATGTCCTCGCCCTCCTCGTCGAGGCCACCGCCCTCGTGGGTGCGGGTGGCGGCGCCGTAGGAGGCGGCGTAGAAGCTGACGCGCTCGGTGACGGAACCCGGGCTCATATAGACGTCGAAGACGTGCCGGACCTCCCCGATGGTGTGCCCGGTCTCCTCGACCACCTCACGCCGGACCGCGATCTCCGGATGCTCGTCCTCGTCGTCGAGCAGCCCGCCCGGGGTCTCGACGAGCATGCCGTCCGGGTGGCCGTTGACGTACACGGGGAACCGGAACTGCCGTGTGAGCAGGACGGTTTCGCGTTCGGTGTCGTAGAGGAGCATGGTGGCGCCGTTGCCGCGGTCGTGCGTCTCGCGCTGCTGGGTGCTCCAACTGCCGTCGCCGCGCTGGAAGTCGAAGGTGGTGGCCCGCTCGACGTACCAGTGACTGGACAGCAGCTTCACGTCACGGACCTTGACCCGGGGGTTGCCGGTCAGATCGAGGCCGGTGCGGTCGAGTCCGGTGCGGCCCCGGCCGTCGGGGGTGTCGGCACCCGCGGTCATCGGGCACCGCCCGGAGGGGAAAGGAGGAGCGAGTTGGTCATGAACGCCTTCTATCATCCCCCGGTGCCGGAGCGGCGGCGGTGATCCGCCGTACGGCGGCGGACACCGTCTCCGCGAGGACCCGCCGCCCCTCCTCGGCCGTCGCCCCGGTCGGATCGCCGAGCACACCGGACGGCGAGACGGCACGGACTCCCCGGGCCACCAGGTCCGGCATCAGGGCGACGATCGGCCGGGTGTCACCGGGCGCGGCCTCGGTGAGCCGTACGGACCCGGGTGCCAGGTGCAGCATCAGCGAGGTCCGTACGACCGGCGTGCGCGTCGAGGTCTCCGTACGACCGGCGTGCGCGTCCCCGCCGGGCACCGCCCACGGCACCCGGTCGACGGCGTGGCCCTCTTCCCGGAGCTGCCCGACGGCGCCGCGCAGGGTGGCGATGTTGCCGCCGTGGCCGTTGACGAAGACGACCCGTCCCGCCCACAGGGCGAGGGAGCGCGTCAGTTCCAGCAGCACCGCGTGCAGGGCCTCGTGGCCGATCGAGACGGTGCCGGGGAAGCGCGCGTGCTCGCCGCCGGCGCCGTAGGGCAGGGCGGCCGCCACCAAGGGGCGACGGGGGAGGGCGTCGGCCGCTTCGCGGGCCACGGCGCACGCGATCACCATGTCGGGCTCCAGCGGCAGATGCGGCCCGTGCTGCTCGGTGGATCCGACGGGAACGAGGACCAGAGGGCCGTGCCGTACGTCCGGCCAGGCATGGCCTGCCAGGTCGGCGTGTTTCCGCGTCATGGTCAGGCTGCCGCCGGGTCCGCGCCCAGCGTCAGTTCGAACCCCGGCGGTATCACCAGGTCGTCGCGCGACAGTTCGTGCACGGAGGCGTGCCCGAGGCCCAGGACGGCCGGGTCGAGGCCGCCGCGCATGATGTCCAGGACGTTCGCGACGCCGGCCTGTCCGTTGGCGGCGAGGCCCACCGGCGCCCTCCCGCAGCACGTTCAGCTGCTCGGCGCCCCCTTGGGGTGGACGCCGCCGGGGAGCCCGCGGGCGCCGACTGTCGGGCCGTACAAGATCGTCCTCGCCGATTCCCGGGTGACCGGCTGGAGCACGCCGCGCTGGTGCCCGCCGAGCTGCTGCCGCGCCTCGCCGCGGCGCCGCCGAGCGGCTCACCGGCCACCAGACTCTCGACGCCTGCCCACCTGACGCTGCTGGAGCGCGGCCCTCGGCCGGCCTGGTGACGGCGACCTGGATAGAGGGGGTCAAAGTGTGGGACGCGAACATCGGAATGTGACCCGGTCGCGAGCACGCAGGGTCGCGTTGTGTTACGCTCACAGAGTTGCAGTTGTGGTACCCATGAACCTATGTGCGCCTGACGGGAATGTTTCTCCTTCAGGCGCATTAGTTGTTTTACCGGCATTTCCGGATGGGGCCTCTGCTTACAGATTGCCTACTGAAGGAGATAGTCATGGCACAGGGAACCGTGAAGTGGTTCAACTCGGAAAAGGGCTTCGGCTTCATCGAGCAGGACGGCGGCGGCCCGGACGTCTTCGCCCACTACTCGAACATCGCCACCCAGGGCTTCCGTGAGCTCCAGGAGGGCCAGCGGGTCTCCTTCGACGTCACGCAGGGCCAGAAGGGCCCGCAGGCGGAGAACATCGTCCCCGCCTGATCGCCGGACGCGTATTCCGCTCACCGGGGTCCGCACCGTCTTGGTGCGGACCCCGGTTTGTGCTGTTTCCAGGAAGGCAGACCCCCGCATGTCCCGCAGGCCCCAGAAGTCGAATCGGCGCGCCTCGTCCCCCTCATCCTCCGTGTCGCCCTCGCAAGAGTTCCGGCTGCCGGAAAGCACGACACCCGCACTTCCCGCCGTCGAGGACTTCGCCGACCTGGACATGCCCGCGGGGCTGTTGAAGACGCTCACCGCGCAGGGTGTGACCACCCCGTTCCCCATCCAGGGCGCCACCCTGCCGAACTCGATCGCGGGCCGTGACCTGCTGGGGCGCGGACGCACCGGCTCCGGCAAGACCCTCGCGTTCGGCCTCGCGCTCCTGGCCCGTACGGCCGGACAGCGCGCGCAGCCCAAGGCGCCCCTGGCCCTCGTGCTGGTACCCACCCGGGAACTGGCCCAGCAGGTGACCGACGCGCTCTCGCCCTACGCGACGGCGGTCAACCTCCGGCTGGCCACCGTCGTCGGCGGACTCTCCCTCACCAAGCAGGCCGCCACGCTCCGGCGCGGCGCCGAGGTGCTGGTGGCGACCCCGGGGCGGCTCAACGACCTCGTGGAGCGCGGGGACTGCGTCCTCGGCCAGGTCGCCATCACGGTGCTGGACGAGGCCGACCAGATGACCGACATGGGCTTCCTGCCGCAGATCACCAAGCTGATCCAGCAGGTCAGGCCCGACGGACAGCGGATGCTGTTCTCGGCCACGCTGGACCGCAACATCGACCGTCTGGTGCAGCGGTTCCTGACCGACCCGGTGGTGCACTCGGTGGACCCGTCCGCGGGCGCGGTGACCACCATGGAGCACCACGTGCTCCATGTCCTGGACGAGACCGACAAGAAGGCCGTCACCACACGTATCGCGGCCCGTGACGGGCGCGTCATCCTCTTCCTCGACACCAAGAGGTCCGCGGACCGGCTCGCCAAGCGGCTCCTGTCCGTCGGCGTGCGCGCGGCGGCCCTGCACGGCGGGCGCTCCCAACCGCAGCGCAACCGCACCCTTGAGCAGTTCAAGAACGGCGAGGTCACCGCCCTGGTGGCGACCAACGTCGCGGCCCGCGGCATACACGTCGACGACCTCGACCTCGTCGTGAACGTCGATCCGCCGACCGACCACAAGGACTACCTCCACCGGGGCGGCCGCACGGCTCGCGCCGGCGGTTCCGGCAGTGTGGTCACGCTGGTCCTGCCCGACCAGAAGCGGGACGTCACCCAGCTCATGTCAAACGCGGGCATCCGGCCCCGGACGGCCCGCGTCACGTCGAGCGACGCCGCGCTGACCACGATCACCGGCGCCCGCGAGCCCTCCGGCGTGGCCGTCACCATCGAGGTCCCGCAGCCCACCGCGCCGTCGGCGTCCCGCCCGGCCCGGAAGCCCGCCAACAAGTCCGGCGCGAAGCCCGCCGCCAAGTCCGGCACCAGGTCCGGCGCCAAGCCGCCGGAGGGGCGCTCCCACCGCCGTCGCCGGACCGCCGGCGAGGCCCCGGCACCGTCGGGCGGCACCGGTCGGACGGGGAGCGAGGGCGCCGGGCGCCGCTCCGCACCCGCGGCGAAGACCTCCGGCCAGCCGGCCCGTACGTCGGGCGGTCGCCGCAGGGCACCTCGCCGGGCCGCGGGAGCCTGAGGACGGGAGAGGTAGCCGGAGCCTCGCGAAGTGCGCGAGGCTCTGCAACCCTTGAAGCAGCGGGTCGAACTCCTCGGGGCATGAGTGTCCACGCTCTGGAGGACCCATGTTGAGCAAGGACAAGAAGAAGGTCCAGACCACTCGCGCCTGGACCGGTCTGCTGGTCGTGGTCGTCGGCGACGTCGGTGTGGCACTGGCCGCCACACTCGTCGCACTGCATGTCACCGATGACGCTCAGGCGGTCGCCATTCTCACCAGCGCGTTCACCGCGATAACGGCGATATCCACCGCCTATTTCGGCATTCGGGCGGCTGCGAACGCGGCCCAGAGCGCGGTGGACGCAGCCGGCGACAGCCAGAAGGACGCGGCTTCCGCAGGTGCGGACGCGCCACAAACGATCAAGGGCCCCGGCTCACCCAAGTGATCCAAGGCCCTGATCTGCGACTACGGAGAAGACTCCGGTCGGGACGACAGGATTTGAACCTGCGACCCCTTGACCCCCAGTCAAGTGCGCTACCAAGCTGCGCCACGTCCCGGTGATATGCGCGGCGAAACCGCGTGATCACGCGTTGAGTACTTTACCCCACGCCGGGGACCGCTTCGAAGAGGGCCCGGTGAGCGGGGCTCGGGGCGCGCGGGAGAATCGGCTTATGGGCAGCACATCCTCAGGACGGCCGACCGGGGCACGGGACCGCGACGACGAGGGGCGGGCGCGCAACGCCCGGCCCCGGGACGGACTCGGGCGGCCCCTGCCGTACGGCGCGGACGGGGTGGCTCGGCAGCCCGAGGGGGTGGTGCGGACGCCGGAGCAGTCCGTCGTGGAGGCGCAGGAGCTGTTGGACGCGGGCAAGCCCTTCCATGCGCACGAGGTGTTCGAGGACGCCTGGAAGGCGGGGCCGGAGGAGGAACGGGAGTTGTGGCGGGGGCTCGCCCAGCTCGCGGTGGGGCTCACGCACGCGGCGCGCGGCAACGTCACGGGCGGGGCACGACTGCTGCGGCGCGGCGCGGGCGCGGTGGAGGCGTGGGGGTCGCCGGTGGGGGCGGGGAGGTCGCCGGTGGGGGCGGGGCGGGCGCAGCCCTACGGCATGGATCTCGCCGGTCTCGCCGCATGGGCACGGGAGCTGGCCGAGGACGTCGAGCGGGACGAGGGGAGCGTGGACGCACAGGCCCGGGCACCCCGGTTGCGGGCGTGACGAGGCCCGGGCACCCCCGTTGCGGGCGTGACCCGGGACGCGGTGCCGTCACTGTCAGTGGCGTACGGCAGACTCGGGGCGTGCGAAAGATTCATGTCATCGGTATCGGCGCGGGCGACCCCGACCAACTGACCCTCCAGGCCGTCAGGGCGCTGCGCGGCACGGACGTGTTCTTCGTCCTCGACAAGGGCGAGGTGAAGAGCGACCTCACGGACCTGCGCCGGGACATGCTGCACACGCACATACCGGAGGGGACGTACCGCGTCGTCGAGGCGCGCGACCCCGACCGCGACCGGACCGCGGGCGGCACCGCCTACTCCCCCGCCGTCGGGGACTGGCGCAGCGCCCGCGCCGCCATCTACGAGCGACTGATCGCCGAGGAGCTGGGCGAGGACGAGAGCGGCGCGTTCCTGGTGTGGGGCGACCCGGCGCTGTACGACAGCACGCTCGGCATCCTGGAGGAGATCCTGGAGCGCGGCGCGGTGGCGTTCGAGTACGACGTCGTCCCGGGCATCAGCAGCGTCTCGGCGCTCGTGGCCCGGCACCGTACCGGGCTGAACCGGGTCGCGCGCCCGGTGCAGATCACCACGGGCCGACGGCTCGCCGAGGGCTTCCCGGACGGGGTGGACGACGTGGTGGTGATGCTGGACGCGCACCAGACCTTCCGGCAGTACGCGGGCGAGGACATCGACATCTACTGGGGCGCCTACATCGGCACGCCGGACGAGATCCTCGCCTCGGGGCCGATCGCCGAGGCCGGGCCGCGGATCGAGCGGCTGCGGGCCGAGGCACGGGAGCGCAAGGGCTGGATCATGGACACGTATCTGCTGCGCCGCAACCCCGGGCAGGCATAGGGGCTTTCGGGGGCACCCGAGCGGCCCAGTCCCGCATGCGCGACTGGGCCACCGGTGTGATCGTGACCTCGTGACGATCACCGAGGAAACCGCGCCACCCGCCGCAGAGCCGCCGGTACTGGACAAGCGTCAGCGGAACGTCGTCTTCGTGACGATCATGCTCGGGATGCTGCTGGCGGCCCTGGACCAGACGATCGTGGGCACCGCGCTGCCGACCATCGTGTCGGACCTCGGTGGTGCCGCGCACATGTCCTGGGTGGTCACCGCCTATCTGCTCGCGGAGACCGTGTCGACCGTCCTGGTGGGCAAGTTCGGTGACCTGTTCGGCCGCAAGGTGGTCTTCCAGGTCTCGGCGATCGTGTTCATCACCGGCTCGTTCCTGTGCGGTCTCGCGGGGAACATGACGATGCTGATCGCCTGGCGGGCCGTACAGGGGATCGGCGCGGGCGGACTCATGGTGACGGCGATGGCGCTGATCGCCGACGTCATCCCGCTGCGCGAGCGCGGCAAGTACCAGGGCGCCATCGGTGCCGTGTTCGGGGTGGCCACCGTCATCGGGCCGCTGCTGGGCGGGCTGTTCACCGACCATCTGACCTGGCGCTGGGCGTTCTACGTCAACGTCCCGATCGCGATCGTCGTCGTGATCGCCGCGGCCCGCACGATCCCCGTGGTGAAGTCGGCGTCCCGGCCGGTCATCGACTACCTGGGCATCGCACTGGTCGCGGTGGGCGCCAGCGCCCTGATCCTGGCGACGAGCTGGGGCGGCAACGAGTACGCGTGGGGCTCCGGTGTCATCATCGGCCTGTTCGTCGGCGGCGTCATCGCGCTCGGCCTGTTCTGCTGGGCCGAGATGCGGGCGAAGGAACCGATGCTGCCGATGCGGCTGTTCACCAACCCGGTGTTCACGGTCTGCTCGATCCTCAGCTTCATCGTCGGCTTCGCCATGCTCGGCGCGATGACGTATCTGCCGAGCTATCTCCAGTACGTGGACGGCGACTCGGCGACGGTCTCCGGCGTCCGCACCCTGCCCATGGTCATCGGTCTGCTCATCGCGTCCGTCGTCAGCGGCAACGTGGTCAGCAAGACCGGTCAGTACCGGCTCTTCCCGATCGCCGGCTCGCTGGTGATGGGGCTCGGGCTGTATCTGATGTCGCTGATGGGGCCGGGCACCGGGGCGTGGCTGGAGTCGCTGTACATGTTCGTGCTGGGCACCGGCATCGGGCTGTGCATGCAGGTGCTGACGATCGCCGTGCAGAACACCGTCGAGTACGCCGACCTCGGCACCGCGACCTCCGGGGTCACCTTCTTCCGCACGCTGGGCAGTTCGTTCGGCACCGCCGTCTTCGGCACGATCTACGCCAACTCCCTCGCCCCGAACCTCAAGGACGCCGTCGCGGAGGCCGCGCGGGCGGGCAGCGGTGTCGCCCCGTCGGCCATCGCCAAGGCTGCCACCAGTCCCGAGGGCGTGCACCAACTCCCCTCGGCCGCCGCCTCCCCGATCATCGACGCCTACGCCGACACCATCCAGACCGTCTTCCTGTGGACCGTGCCGGTCGCGGCCCTCGGCTTCGTCGTCGCCCTGTTCCTCAAGCAGGTGCAGCTGCGCGACAGTGCCCGGGCAGGTTCCACCGACATGGGCGAGGGCTTCGGGCAGCCGTCCGGGGCGAACTCGCAGCGGGTGCTAGAAGCGGCCGTCGGAAAGATCATCGGCGGTACGGACCTGAACACCGCCCGCCGGATCATGGCCGACTCCGACACCCGCCTCGACATCGCGGGCGCCTGGGCCGTGATGCAGGTCGAGCTGTTCACGCGGCTGGTGGGCCACGCCAGCCTCGGGCTGATCGCCGCACGCCGTCATATGCCGCCCGAGGTGCTGCTGCCGGTCTTCGACCGGATGGTCGACGAGGGCTATCTGAGCCGTGCCGGCTCCCTGTTCTCGCACACCGAGGCGGGTGCCCGCGAGGCCCGGGTCATCGGGCGGGCCTGGGCGACCTGGCTGGAGGAGCGGGTGCAGCAGGACATCGGGCGTCCGGCGGGCACGGACCTGCGGGCCGCGGTGGACACGATCTCCAAGCGGCTGCTGGTGGAGGACCTCAGCACCGGACTGCCGCAGAGGCAGCCGGAGTTGGCCGCCGGCCACTGAAAACCACGTGCTGGGCTGCCCAGCCGGTCGGCATACTCGCGGCATGTCTCCCGTCCGCTTCCATGATCCCGGCCTGACCTACTACGACTTCGCCGACGCGGCGCTGGTCCGCTGTCCGCGCTGCGACCGGGTCGCCCACTGCGAGCGGCACGCCCGCCTCGAGGCACGGCTGGTCTGCCGGTCCTGCGGACTGTGCCGGGCCGGCAATTGCTGCTGCCGGCCGCCGCTGTGGCTGCGGTCCGACACCAGGCACGGCGAGATCTGGGCGTACAACCTCGAACACCTCGACCTGATCCGCCGGTTCGTGGCGGCGGACCTGCGGGAGCGGGATCCCTGGTACGAGCACGGCCGCAAGATGACCTGCGTCGGCCGGCTGCCCGCCTGGATCAAGAGCGCCAAGAACCGCACCGACGTGCTGCGCGCGATCGACCGGATGCGGGCCTCGGTCATCGCGGGCTGAGGCCGAGCCGCTCCAGGACCGCGGGCACATCGGGCACGGCCGTCACGTCCGAGGGCAGCGCGGGACGCCGTACGACGACGACCGGGAGCGCGAGTCGGCGGGCGGCCGTGAGTTTGGCGGCCGTCGCCTCTCCCCCGCTGTCCTTGGTCACCACGACGTCGATGCAGTGGGTGGAGAGGAGGGCGGTCTCGTCGTCGACGGTGAACGGGCCGCGGGCCAGCAGGACTTCGGTGTGCGGGGGCATCGGCGGATCGGGCAACTCCACGGAGCGCACGACGAAGTGAAGTTCCGTCAGATGCGCGAAGGCCGCCAGGCCCAGACGTCCTGTGGTGAGGAACACCCGGGGGCCGAGCAGGGGGAGCAGGCCGGCGGCCTCGGACAGGGAGCCGACCGGGTACCAGCGGTCCTGGGGGCCCGGCCGCCAGCCCGGGCGGCGCAGCACCACCGCCGGAACGCCGGTGGTCGCGGCGGCCCGGGCCGCGTGGGCGGTGATCGTCTCGGCGAAGGGGTGCGTGGCGTCGACGAGGGCGTCCACGCGCTGTTCCCGCAGCCAGACGGCGAGCCCGTCCGCGCCGCCGAAGCCGCCGATGCGTATGTCCCCGGTGACCGCGCCCGGCCGGGTCACGCGGCCCGCGAGCGAGGTGGTGACGCGGACGCCGGGCAGCGCGGTGAGCGCGGCGGCGAGTTCCCTGGCCTCGGTGGTGCCGCCGAGGATGAGCACGTGGGGGGACATGGGGCAGAGCCTACGGTGGCCGCTGGGCGCACGGTCGCTATGGTCCGGGCATGACGTCTGTGCGTGCTGTGCTCATCGACATCGACGGTGTGCTCACCGTCTCCTGGGAGCCGCTGCCCGGCGCGGTCGAGGCCCTGCGGGAGATCCGCGCGGCCGGGCTGGGTGTCGCGCTGGTGACCAACACGACCTCGCGGACCCGGGCGTCGATCGCCGGGACGCTCGCGGGGGCCGGGTTCCCGGTGGACGCGGAGGACATCCTGACGGCGCCGGCGGTGACGGCCGCCTATCTCGCCGAGCACTTTCCGCGGGCGCGGTGTGCGCTGCTCAACAGCGGGGAGGTGAGGGAGGATCTGGCGGGCGTCAGCCTGGTCGACGACGATCCGGACGTCGTGATTCTGGGTGGTGCCGGAGAGGAGTTCGGGTACGCGGAGCTCAACCGGGCGTTCGGGCATCTCCAGCGCGGGGCGCGGCTGGTGGCGATGCACCGGAACCTGTACTGGCGTACCGAGGACGGGTTGCAGTTGGACGCGGGGGCATTCCTGGCCGGTCTGGAACGGGCGGCCCATACCGAGGCCGTGGTGACGGGGAAGCCGTCGCGGGCGTTCTTCGCCGCCGCGCTCGGCCGGCTGGGGGTGGGTGCGGACGACGCGGTGATGGTCGGTGACGACGTCGAGTCGGACGTGCTGGCGGCGCAGGCCGCCGGGGTCACCGGGGTGCTGGTGCGGACGGGCAAGTTCCTGCCGGAGACACTGCGGGACGCGAGCGGGGTGCCCGACCACGTGGTGGACTCGTTCGCCGAGCTGCCGGCGCTGTTGCGGGCATGGGCCGCTCAGGGGTAGGGGTCAGCGCAGGAGCAGTTGCAGGCCGCCGACGATCGTCGCGGCGATGACGAGTTGTTCGAAGAGACGCTGGTTGATCCTGTTCACAGCCCATTTGCCGAGGAACGCGCCGGGCACGACGAAGGCCACGAGTGCGGCGTCGAGGAGCAGCGAGTTCCCGTCGATCAGCCCGAGCCCCACGCTGAAGGGCACCTTGGACGTGTTGACGATGAGGAAGAAGAAGGCGGAGGTGCCCAGGAAGCCGAGCTTCCGGAAGCCCGCCGACAACAGGTACAGGGACATGACCGGGCCGCCCGCGTTGGCGACCATGGTGGTGAAGCCGCCGAGGACGCCGTAGGAGCGGGCCTTGACGCGGCCCGCCCGGGTGGTGACGCCGTCCGGGTCGTCGTCCGCGTCGGCGGTGCGGCGGCGCCAGATCGTCACGGCCGCCATCAGCAGCAGGATCGCGCCGATCGAGGTCCGGACGATCGCGTCGTCCGCCCACATCAGGAACAGTGTGCCGACCACCACGCCCGCCGCGACGGCCGGAAACAGCCGCCACAGGGTGGGCCAGTGGGCGTGCCGGCGGTAGGTGAGGACGGCGAGCACGTCCCCGGCGATCAGGATCGGCAGCAGCACGCCGGTGGAGGCGCGGGCCGGCAGGACCGCCGCGAAAACGGCGAGGCTGACCGTGTTGGCCCCGCTCACGGCGGTCTTGGAGAAGCCGACGAGCAGCGCCGCGAAGGCGAGTGCGGCGAACCCCCAGCCGGAGATGTCCCAGAGCGTCATCGTGTTCATGCGGAGACCGATGCTATGCGCACCTATCCGGCCACCGTAAGCGGCGTCTCGCTGGCTGGTCCTACCAGGCGGCCGTGCCGGCCCCGGACTGTGAGCGACCGGTTCGCAACGCGGTCGGCTAGGGCCTGTCCGGCGGATCAGGTCGCAGGAAAGCTGCGGCGCCTCATCGACGAAGGTGAGCGGGGGCTGGCGCGTCGGGGGCGGCGACGCGGAGCGTCGGCAACCGACGACAACGCCGCAGGCCGGCGTGCCAGACCCCGCGTCTGCGGCATGATCCGCCGGACAGGCCCTAGTGCCGTTCCACCAGCACCGCGCTTCCCTGCCCCACCCCCACGCACATCGTCGCCAGTCCGCGCTCCGCCCCCGTGCGGCGCATCCGGTGGAGCAGGGTCGTCAGTATGCGGGCGCCGGAGCAGCCCAGCGGATGGCCGAGGGCGATCGCGCCGCCGCTCGGGTTGACCAGCTCGGGGTCGATGCCCAGCCGGTCCACGCACGCCAGCGCCTGGGCGGCGAACGCCTCGTTGAACTCGGCCTCCTGGAGGTCGCCGACGCTCCAGTCGGCGCGGGCCAGCACCTTCTGCGTGGCGGGGACCGGCCCGATGCCCATGACATCGGGGTGGACGCCCGCTGAGGCTCCGGCGACGTAGCGGCCGAGGGACTCCAGGCCCAGGTCGTTCAGGGCCTCCTCGCTGACCAGCAGCAGACCTGCGGCGCCGTCGTTCATGGGCGAGGCGTTGCCCGCGGTGACGGTGCCGTCCTGCCGGAACACCGGCTTGAGACGGCCGAGTTTCTCGACGGAGGTGTCCTCGCGGATGCATTCGTCGGCGTCGACGACGACGCCGTCCGGGCGTTCCACGGGCAGGAGTTCGTCGTCGAAGTGGCCGTTCTTGCGGGCCTGGGCGGCGAGTTGGTGGCTGCGCAGCGCGAACGCGTCCTGCCGGTCGCGGGAGACGCCGTAGCGGGAGGCGACCTCCTCGGCGGTCTCGCCCATGGAGAGCAGGCCGTGGAGTTCCCGCATCGCCGGGTTGACCAGCCGCCAGCCGAGGCGGGTGTCGACGGTCTCGATGCGGTGCGGGAGGGCCTCGTCGGGGCGGGGCAGTACGAAGGGGGCGCGGCTCATCGACTCGGAGCCGCCGGCGAGCACGATGTCGGCCTCGCCGGCGGCGATGGCGCGGGCGGCGGTCGTGACGGCTTCGAGGCCGGAGGCGCAGAGCCGGTTCACCGTGGCGCCCGGCACGGAGTCGGGCAGTCCGGCGAGGAGCGCGGCCATGCGGGCGACGTTGCGGTTGTCCTCGCCTGCCTGGTTGGCGGCGCCCCAGTAGACGTCGTCGATGCGCGCCGGGTCGAGGGCGGGCACGTCGGCGACGAGGCCGCGGATGACGAGGGCGGCGAGATCGTCGGGGCGAACGGAGGACAGGGCTCCGCGCAGTTTGCCGAGGGGGGTGCGGCGGGCTGCCGCGAAGTGGACGGGGCGCACGGCGGGACTCCCAGAAGGTTCGGCACTCAACAATTAATTAGCACTGCTAGTTTTCGACTATAGACCGCCCGCCGACCGCCTGGGAAGATCTCCCGGGACCTTCACCGACGCAGCTGGAGGAGACATGGCCGAGGCCCGCGAGCACACCCTTCCGGGAATCGTCGTACGGGAGTGGCCGCACCCGGCGCCCCGCTGCCTCGCGCTGGTGGTGCACGGCTACGGAGAGCACATCGGCCGGTACGAGGAGCTCGCCGACGTCCTGGTGGCGGCCGGCGCGGCCGTCTTCGGACCCGATCACCGGGGCCACGGGAAGTCCGCCGGCGAGCGGGTGCTGGTCGAGGACTTCGAGGACGTGGTCACCGAGGTGCACGCGGTGGCCGACCTGGCCCGCACCACTCGTCCGGGTGTACCGCTGGTCCTGATCGGCCACTCCATGGGGGGCCTGATCGCGGCCCGCTTCGCCCAGCGGTACGGCACCGAGCTGACCGCGCTCGTCCTGTCGGGGCCGGTCATCGGCGACTGGTATCTGCCCCGGCGGCTGCTCGCCCTCGACGAGATCCCGGACACGCCCATCAGTACGGCCTCGCTCTCCCGGGACCCGGCGGTGGGGGCGGCGTACGCGGCGGATCCGCTGGTGTGGCACGGGCCGATGAAGCGGCCGACGGTGGAGTCGTTCGTACGGACCCTGGAGACCGTGGCCAAGGCGGGTGACGTGGGGCGGCTGCCGCTGCTGTGGCTGCACGGCGAGGACGACCGGCTGGTGCCGCTGTCCGGCAGCCGGGCCGGGGTGGAGCGGCTCAGCGGGGGCGTGCTGACCGAACGGATCTATCCGGGCGCCCGGCACGAGGTCTTCAACGAGACGAACCGGGCCGAGGTCTTCGCGGACCTGACACGCTTCCTGAACAGCGTGCTTCCCGGCTGATCCGCGCCCCGCACCACCCGCTCCCACCGGATCACCGCCACGTTTGCGCCGGTACACCCTGGGCACCCGCGCCGCAGGGAGCGGACGCGGTGTGCGGCCCGCGCGGGAGAGGACTCCGAGCTGTGCTTTTCCGCGAGCACCCGAGGCCCGCGCCGCGCGCTGCTCCGTACCGGCACGAACCACGCCAGAAGGAGAAGCACCGTATGACTGTGGTGAAGAGCACCCTGCCCGACGCGGCCCGCGAGGTGGCCGGAGAGGCGTTGCAGAGCACGCTCGTGGATCTGCTCGGGATCTCACTGGTCGGCAAGCAGGCGCACTGGAACATCGTGGGCCCGCGGTTCCGGTCCATCCACCTCCAGCTGGACGAGGTGGTCGCGACGGCCCGCACGTACTCCGACACGGTGGCGGAGCGCGCCGCGGCGCTCGGTCTGCCGCCCGACGGCCGGCCCGAGACGATCGCCGCCGCCTACGCGCTGCCCGGCACGAAGGAGGGCTGGCTGCGCGACGACGAGGTGGTCCGGCTGCTGGTCGAGACGCTGGAGTCGGCGATCGTCCGGCTGCGCGAGCGCATCGACGCCACCGACAAGGCCGACCCGGTCACCCAGGATCTGCTGATCGGCATCACCGCCGAACTCGAGAAGCAGCGCTGGATGTTCGAGGCCGAGAACTGGCCTCGGGACTGACCGCGTCGTACGCGAGCGAAGCCGTACGCAAGCCAAGTCGTACGCAAGCCAAGTCGTACGCAAGCGAAGGAGGCCCGCGATGACGGACGCCCTCGAACTCGACGCACTGTGGGAGGACTTCCACCGTGCCGTCAACATGACCTCGCAGGAACTGGCCGCCTGGCTGCGGGTCAGCGACGCCGACGAGGCCGCCGAGCCCCTGCCGGAGCACGCCGGCAGCCCCACCGGGCAGCATGTCCTCGCGATCCTGCAGAAACGGCGTACGGACCTCACCGACGACGACATCGAGGTGATGTACGAGGTGGTGGACGCCGTCGGCGCCCAGGCGGACGTGGAGAACGAACCCGAGGCCGAGGAGACCCGGCGGCGGCACCAGCTGATGACGCTGGGGCATGACCCGCTCCGGCCGTAGCCGCAACCCCCTTGCCCGTCAGCCCTGTTGACCGGAAACAAGTGGCCGAGGACCGACTCCGTCCCGCACAGATGATCGTGAAACACTGCTCGCAGTCCTGCCGAGCGAGCAGAGGAGTCACATGTGACCGGGACCGAGCCGGCCGCCCCCCGGATCGACACGACCAAGCCCCACCCGGCCCGGGTCTACGACTGGTATCTCGGCGGCAAGGACAACTACCCGGTCGACGAGGAACTCGGCCGCCGGATCGCCTCGTTGAACGGCGACGCCCCGCGGGCCGCGCGGGCCAACCGCTGGTTCATGCACCGGGCCACACGTGAGGTGGCGCGCTCGGCGGGGATCCGCCAGTTCCTCGACATCGGCACCGGGATCCCCACCGAGCCCAATCTGCACCAGCTCGCCCAGCGGGTCGCCCCGGACGCCCGGGTCGTCTACGTCGACAACGACCCGATCGTCCTCGCGCACGCCGGTGCCCTGCTGCGCGGCACGGACGAGGGGGTGACGGAGTATGTGCAGGCCGACGCGCGCGACCCGGAGCAGATCCTCCGACAGGCGGGCAAGATCCTCGACTTCGAGCGGCCCGTCGCCCTCTCGCTGATCGCCCTCATGCACTTCATCGCCGACGAGGACGGCGCCCATGACGTCGTCGGCACCCTGGTCGACGCGTTGGCCCCCGGCAGCTGTCTGGTGCTGTCCTGCATGACCGCCGACTTCGAGCCGGAGCAGGTGCACGAGGGCATCGCCGCGTACAAGGCGTCCGGCGTCACCCTCGTCGCCCGCGACCAGGCCGAAGTGGGCCGCTTCTTCACGGGACTCGACCTCCTGGAGCCCGGCATCGTCTCCGTGCGCGACTGGCGCCCCGAACTCGCGGAGGGCGAGTCCGACATCGGCCCCGGGCCGGTGTCCCTGTACGGCGGAGTCGCCCTCAAGCCGTAGGCCGTCGGGTGCTCGACCTCAAGCCGTAGGCCGTCAGGTGCTCGACCTCAAGCGGTAGACCGTCAGGTGCCCGACCGCTCGGCCGTGAGCCGGCTCAGCGCGGCCGACACCAGCGTCCGCACGCCGGGGGCGAGGACGGACAGGTCGGGGGCGAAGAGCGGGCTGTGGTTGTCCGGCACGTTCCCGAACCGCTCCTCGTCCGTCTCCCCCGGCGCCGCCTGCCACACGGCGTCCGGTGTCGCCGTCACGTACCAGTAGTCGTACGGCACCCCCGGGGGCGCGAGCAGGGAGAAGTCCTCGCTGCCCATCTCCGGGCCGAAGTCGAACACCGAGGCGGCGCCGAAGAGTTCGCGGTGCACGGCCGCGATCTCCTGGTCGAGGGCGGCGTCGTTGACGGTGTTCGGATAGCCGGGGACGACGGTGATCCCGGGCGGCACCGGACAGCCGGCCGCCAGGCACTCGCCCTCCACGATCCGCCGCACCGCGCCGAGAATCCGCTCGCGCACCCGGTCGTCCTGGCTGCGCACGTTCAGCGCGAGCCGTGCCTCGGCGGGGATGATGTTGCTCTTCGTCCCGGCGTGGAACTGCCCCACCGTCACCACCGCGGAGTCCTTCGCGGCGACCTCCCGCGCGACCACGGTCTGGAGGCGGGTGACGATGTGCGCGGCGGTCACGACGGGGTCGACCGTCGACTCGGGGCGTGAACCGTGGCCGCCGACGCCGGTCACGACGACCTCGACGCCGTCGGAGGCGGACATGATCAGGCCCGGGGTGTGCGAGTAGCAGCCGGTGCGCCCGGGGACGACATGCTGGCCCAGGACCACGTCCGGGAACGGGAAGCGCTCGTGCACTCCGTCCGCGGCCATCACGCCCGCTCCCCCGCCGGCCTCCTCCGCTGGCTGGCCGACGACCACGACCGTCCCGGACCAGGCCGCGCGCCCTGCGGCGAGCGCTTCGGCTGCGCCCATGAGCCAGGTGACGTGGCAGTCGTGCCCGCACGCGTGCATCACACCCTCGACGGTCGAGGCATACGGCAGCCCGGTGGCCTCCCGCACCGGCAGCGCGTCCATGTCGCCGCGCAGCCAGACCACCGGCCCGTCCCCGTTGGCCAGCACGCCGACCACACCGGTGCGGCCGACTCCCTCGGTCACCGCGTAGCCCGCCGCGCGCAGCCGTGCCGCGAGGCGGGCGGCGGTGCGGTGCTCCTGGAAGGACAGCTCCGGGTGGCGGTGCAGATCGCGGTAGAAGTCCTCCAGGTCGCCGGTCTTCAGCCCGGCGGTCAGCTCCTCGGTGAGCCGGGCGACGGCGGCGGGATCGGTCATGGCGCTCCCTCTCTCCTCGAAAGCCGGCACCTGGCCCCAGCGGCTTCTCCTCGGCAGCCGGGACCTGGCCGTGTCGGCCCCTGCCCGATCAGAGTGCCCCTCAGCCCAGCAGCCATCCCCCGTCCACGGCCAGCCCCACCGCGTTGACGGACCGGTTGCGCAGCAGGAAGTCCACGGCGTCCACCACGTCCGCCACCGCCGCGAGCCGCCCGGTCGGGGTGCGCGAACGCAGCCCCGCCAGCACCTCCGCCGGCTTGTCCCGCCAGTAGGGGCTGTCCCCGACCACCCCCGGATGGATCGCGTTGACACGCACGGGCGCCAACTCCACGGCGAGGGTGTGCACCAGGCCGGTCACCCCCGCGTTGACGGTCGCCACGGTCGTCGCACCCGGGTACGGCCGCTCCTTGGCCTGCCCGCCGAAGAGCACGATCGCGCTGTCCTCGTGCAGGCCGGTCCGCAGGGCGTGGACGGTCTCGGTATAGCCGACGAGCTTGAGCGTGACGAGGTGGACGGCGGCGTCGATGTCGTAGTCGGCCACCCGGTTGTCGTCGCGGGAGACGCCGGCCAGCACCAGATGGTCGACGCGCCCCACGCCGGCCAGCGCGGCGCCGATCCCGCGGGGGTGGGAGAGGTCCAGGGCGAGGCCGCGGGCGCCGATCTCCTCGGCGGCGGTGTCGGTGCGGTGGGCGTCGCGCCCTGTGATCAGCACCTCGTCGCCGCGTCCGGCGCGCATCCGGGCGAACTCCCGGCCGATGCCGGAGGTGCCGCCGACGACCACGACACGGTTCATCGCACGCCCTTCAGGTGGTCCCAGTCCCGGGTGAAGCGATAGGAGTGCCGGGACGGCGGCTGCGGCGCCTGGGTCTCCAGCCAACGCACCTGCCCGGCACCGGCGTTGGTGAAGCCGTGCACACAACCGGCGCCCGCCCAGGCGAGATCGCCCGGCCCGAGGTGGTACCGGGCGTCGTCGAAGGTCGCCTCCACCACCCCTTCGAGGATCAAGTACGTCTCCTCGAAGGGGTGGTCGTGCGTGCCCGCGACGCCGTCGACGGCGTACTGGACCATGAACATGGTCGAGGCGACCGCGCCCAGGTCGGCGTCGACCATCATCTTGACCGTGATCCCGCTGTAGACGAGCAGCGCGGTCCGCATGCTCGCCGACACCGCGAGCAGGTCCTGGGACTGTTTGCCGGGGTCCATCTGCGCGGGCTCGAAGTGGCCGAAGGAGCGGGTGCGCGGGTCGCGGACGTCGATGCGGACGGGGTCGCGGACGGGCAGGTCGGGCACGGGCCAGGTGTCGTACCCGTAGCGGGCGCGTGGCACCGGCGCGAGCATGTCCGCCCACCGCGCGCCGGTGTCACCGACGCCCCGCCAGGCGTGCGGGACGCCTGTCGGCAGCAGGCCGTAGTCGCCTTCTTCGAGGAGGTACGACCCCTCGGGCACGTCGAGGATCACGGCACCGTCGAGGAGGTGGAAGCTCTCCTCGTACGAGTGGACGTGGGCGCCGACCCTGCCGTCCGGCCGCAGCTCGCAGACACCGAAGCCGGTGTGCGTGCTCCCGTCCGCCTCACCGACCAACTCCCGGCGTCGGTGGCCGTGTTCGTCGTACTCCGGCGCCGGGACGTCGGCGGCACGCCGGACCAGGTGCGCGGTCATCGGGCCGCCTTCCCCGCGAGGTGCGCGGTCATCGCGCCGCCTTCGCCGCCAGGAGCCGGTCGCGGGACTCCTCGACGAGGCGCCGGGCGCGGGCCACGTCGGCCGTCAGCCTGCCGTCCCGCTTGCGGATCACGCCGTCGACGATGACGGTGTCCACGTTGGAGACGTCGGCGGACAGGGTGACGGCGGCAGCGGCGTCGTGCACGGGCGCGACGTTCAGGGCGGTGGCGTCGAGGGCGACGACATCGGCGCGCTTGCCCGGGGTCAGCGAGCCGGTGCGGTCCTCCAGGCCCGCCACATGGGCGCCGTTGAGCGTGGCGAACTCCAGCATCTGACGTGCCGTCAACATGGTCTCCGGCACAGGCATGTTGGCCTGCCAGCAGTCCGCGTTGAGCCGGGCGCGTTCGGCGGCGAAGGCCGCGCGGATCTGGGTGAACATGTCGCCGGGGACGGTGGTGACGACGTCGATGCTGAGCGAGGGGCGCAGTCCGTGCTCGATCGCTTTCATCACCGGCGGCCAGCCGTGCCCCATCTGTGTCTCGACCTGCGGTGCGATGGACACCGTACCGCCGCTGTCGGCGACCATCCGCCACTCCTCCTCGCTGAGGTAGCAGCAGTGGATGTAGGTGGTGTCCGGGCCGAGGAGTCCCAGGTCGTGGAGTTGCTTCACCATGCCGTAGCGGCCCGCGAGGCGGCCCATGGCGACGTGCACGGTGATGGGGATGTCCAGTTCGCGGGCAAGGGCCCACTCGGCGGTGACGACGTCGTTCACACAGAAACCGGGGCCTCGGGTGGCGAGGGCCAGGGTGAGCAGGCCGGTGTCGGAGGGGAAGTACTCGGTGCGGACACGGCGTACGTCGTCGCCCGGTATCGCGATCTTGCTCTCGAACCAGTAGTCGGCCAGCGAGGTGTTGGCGCTGCCGTACGCGTACTGCGCCCGGATGCCGGACTCGGTGAGGGCCTGGATCGCGGCGTCGGGGTGGGCGGGCGTGTTGTTGATGTGGGACCAGTCGACGAGCGTGGTGATACCGGCGTTGAGGCACTCCAGGGCGCCGGCGAGATTGGCCGCGTACACGTCCTGCGGGGTGTAGAGCGGGGCGAAGGTGTCGAGGATGTCCACGAAGTAGTCGTCGAGGGTGGCGTCGGGGGCGACCCCGCGGATGGACGCCTCCCAGGTGTGCCGGTGGGTGTCGACGAAGCCGGGGATCACGATGTGCCCGCGCATGTCGAGGACTTCGGCGTCCGCGCTGATCTCCGGCCCGACGGCAGCGATCCTTCCGTCCTCGATGAGGACGTCTCCCTGGGGCAGGTCCCCGATGTCGGGGTCCATGGAGATCACCTGACCTGCGCGCAGGAGTGTCCGAACGGTCATCGCCCTGCCTCCTTCGGGGTGTTCAGTACGCGGTGAGGTCGCGGACGGCCGCCACGACCTTGTCGACGGTGGGGACGACCCGCTCCTCCAGCGCGTCGGCGAACGGCAGCGGCACGCACTCCCCCGCCACCCGGCGCACGGGCGCGTCCAGCAGACCGAACCCCTCGTCGGCGACGACCGAGACGAGCGTGGCGCCCCAGCCGCCCTGGTACGGGTTCTCCTCGACGGTGACGAGCCGCGAGGTCCGGGCGAGCGAGGCGAGGACGGTGCTCATGTCCAGCGGCACCAGACAGCGCAGGTCGACGACCTCGGCCTCGACGCCCTCCTCGGCGAGCAGCGCGGCGGCCCGTAGGGCCAGCGGGACCATCGCCGCGAGGGCCACCAGGGTCACGTCGGCGCCCTCGCGCACGACGGATGCCCGGCCCAGCTCGACCACATGGTCCAGCGGCGGAGGCGAACCCTTCGCCGCCAACAGCCCCTTGTGCTCGAAGAACACCACCGGGTCGTCGCTGCGGATCGCCGCCGCCATCATGCCGATCACGTCGGCGGGTGTGGCGGGCGCGGCGATCTTCAGCCCCGGAACGGTCAGCGCCCAGTTCTCGGTGGCCTGCGAGTGCTGGGCGCCGAAACCGAGCCCGCCGCCGTTGGCGGTGCGCACGACGAGGGGCACGGTGACCTGACCGCCCGTCATGTAACGCACCTTGGGTATCTCGTTGGCGAGGTAGTCCCAACAACAGGCCAAGAAGTCGGAGAACATGATCTCCGCGACGGGCCGCATCCCGGTCATCGCGGCGCCCATCGCCGCGCCGACGATGGCCTGTTCGGAGATCGGCGTGTCCCACACCCGCTCCGGCCCGAACTCCTCGAACAGCCCGGCCGTCGTCTTGAACACCCCACCCGCCGCACCGATGTCCTCGCCCAGACAGACCACGGCCGGGTCCCTGCGCATCTCCCGCGCGATGCCCTCGGCGACGGCCGCCCGGTAGGTGATCACGTCCGCCATGCGGCACCTCCGTCCGCCCACACGTCGGTCAGCGCCTCGCGCGGATCCGGCGCGGGCGCGTTCCGCGCCGCGTCGACCGCCTGCCGTACGACCTCCTGTGCGCGCTCGTCGGCCGCGGTGAGTGTCTCCTCGGACACGCCCAGCTCGGTCAGCCGACCGCGCGCGAGGTCCAACGGGTCGTGCTTCAGCCAGCGTTCGACCTCCTCGGCCGGGCGGTAGGTCGCCGGGTCGGATCTGCTGTGCCCGAAGTGCCGGTAGGTGGCGGCCTCCAGCAGAGCGGGCCCGTCTCCTGCCCGGGCCCGTTCCGCGAGCCGGGCCACGCTCTCCCGCACGGTCACGACGTCGTTGCCGTCGACGCTCTCGCCCGGGATGCCGTACGCGGGCGCCCGGTCGGCCGCCGGGCGGGCCACCGCGGTGACGTCGGCGATCGGCGTGTATTCCATGTAGAGGTTGTTCTCGCAGACGAACAGCACCGGCAGCTTCCATACGGCGGCCAGGTTCAGCGCCTCGTGGAAGGCACCGATGTTGGTCGCACCGTCCCCGAAGAAGGCCACCGCGATCTGACCGGTGCCGCGCAGCCGGGCCGACCACGCGGCACCGGCCGCCATCGGGAGGTGGGCGCCGACGATGGCGTAGGAGCCGAGCATGCCGGTGGCCGCCTTGGTGAGGTGCATGGAGCCGCCCTTGGCTCCGCACAAACCCGTTGCCTTGCTCATGAGTTCGGCGAGGCACTCCTCCGGGGTGGCGCCGCGCGCCATGGCGTGGTGGTGGCCGCGGTAGGTGGCGAAGACGTAGTCGTCGGCGCGCAGGGCGGCGCTCGCGCCGACGGCGATCGCCTCATGGCCGGCGGCGAGGTGGGTGGTGCCCTTGACGAGGCCCTGGAGGAACAGGTCGTGGGCGGCCTTCTCGGTGCGGCGGATGAGGGCCATCCGCTCGTACATCGCCAGGAGTTCACCGGTGTCCATCGGAAGTCCCCGTGTTGAGGTGGGACTGCGACTCCCGGCGGGTGTTCAGCTCGCCGCCCACCGTCCAGTACTTGCGGCCCGCGACGAGGAGTTCCTCGGCCGGGAACTTGGTGATGACCTCACAGCCGTCCGCGGTGACGACCAGCTCCTCCTCGATGCGGGCCGCGGACCAGCCGTCGGCGGCGGGCCAGTAGGTCTCCAGGGCGAACACCATGCCCTCTTCGAGGACTTCGGGGTGGTCGAGGGAGACGAGCCGGCTGAAGACGGGCTTCTCCCAGATGGACAGGCCCACCCCGTGGCCGTACTGGAGGGCGAAGGCGGCCGTCTCGTCGGCGAAGCCGAACTCCTCCGCGCGGGGCCACACTTGGACGATGTCGGCGGTGGTGGCGCCGGGCCGGACGAGGGCGATGGCCTGGTCCATGTACTCCCGGCAGCGGACGTAGGCGTCGCGCTGGGCTCGGGAGGCGCTGCCGACAGCGAAGGTGCGGTAGTAGCAGGTGCGGTAGCCGAGGTGGCTGTGGAGGATGTCGAAGAAGGCGGGGTCGCCGGGGCGGATCAGGCGGTCGCTGTAGACGTGCGGGTGGGGTGAACAGCGTTCCCCGGAGATGGCGTTGACGCCTTCGACGTACTCGCTGCCGAGGTCGTACAGCACCTTGCTGACCAGTCCGACGCACTCGTTCTCGCGCACGCCGGGCCGCAGATAGCCGTACAGCTCCTCGTAGGCCGCGTCGACCATCGCGCAGGCCTGGGTGAGCAGGGAGATCTCGTCGCGGGTCTTGGTGCGGCGGGCCTCCAGGAAGACCTGCTGGCCGTCGACGACGTCGATGCCCTCGGCGCGCAGCGCGGCCAGGACCGGCATCTCGGCGACGTCGATGCCCAACGGCTCGCCCGCGAGGCCGTGTTCACGCAGTTCGGCGGCGATCTTCGCGGCCACGTCCTCGGCGATCCCCGCGTCGGGGTGGAAGGCGCCGCGCAGGGTGGAGATGCCGGCGCGGGCGCCGGTGGGCGGGCCTTCCTTGCCGTCGCCGTAGTCCAGCCAGGGGTTGTACAGCTGGTGGTGGCGGGCCGCGGAGCCGAAGTCCCAGATGACCGGGTCGCCGCCGCGCACCAGCAGGGCGAAGCGGATCAGCTTGTCCATCGCCCAGGTGCCGATGTGCGTGGCGGTCATGTAGCGGATGTTGGCGAAGTCGAAGCTGAGGACCGCGCCGAGCGAGGAGCGGTTCAGACTCTCGTGGAGCCGGGCCAGCCGCTGCCCGCGCAGCCGGTCGAGGTCGATGCGCTCTTCCCAGTCGACGGCGTTGGGTCCGAACGTGCGGATCGCCATGGCGACCACCCCCACTGCGGAGTGAACGACTGCACGCGGCGAGTGTCAAGTGTCACTGAACACGAACCACACCCCGACGGCTGGTTCCTCTCCATCGTTGCAGTAGCGGTGCGGGGTCGTCGACTCGAAGCAGACCGCACCGCCGGGACGCAGTGTGTACGTTTCGAAACCGAGGGTGAGGACCAGCTCGCCGGAGATCAGATAGCCGTACTCGGTGCCCGCGTGGCGCATCAGGCCGCCCGAGGTGGAGGAGGAGCCGCCCGGGCGGTAGGTGACCAGCAGGAAGTCCACCTCCGTGCCCGGGACATGGCCGAGCCGCTCCCACATGACGCCCGAGTCGAGTTCCAGCACCTCGCGTTCCCCGGGCGTGACCAACGGTCCGATGCGACGGGCGGGATCGGCGGCGAACGCGGCCAGAGCGTGCGTCACCGCGGCGGCATCGCCGGTCGCGGCGACAGACTCCCGCTGCTCGAAGAGCGACTCGACGGAGATGCCCAGGGCGGTCGTGATGGCGTACAGCGTGCTCACCGACGGCTGGCTCTTGCCGGTCTCGATCTGGGAGACCAGGCTCGCGGAGACACCGACCTCGCGGGCCAGGGCGCGCAGGCTCACACCGCGCTCCTGGCGCGCCTGCCGGATCCGCGCGCCGACGGGCGGCACGTCGGCAGGGGGCACGGGCGGCTCCTCTCACGGACGGTCATGTGCAGTGTCATTGAACAGCCGCCGCGGGCCCTCGCACCAGAGATCGGCCGAAGGAAGGAGAGCGGGCCGCGCCGGTCATGGCCATCCGGCCGAGGTGCGCGCGGGTGCCCGCGGGCGAGGGTGGAGCCACTCACCCAGTCGGTCCCTCAGCAGGAGATCACGATGCAGCGCAGCAAGTTCCTGGTCGGAGTCGTCGGCGGCGCGACCGCCACCCTCGCCCTCGGCGGTCTCGGCACCCATCTGATCTCCGGCACCGAGTCGACGAGCGATCTCGACCGGTACAGCACCGCCACCGTCGACGGCCACAAGGCGCTCAAGAGCACCATCGTCGCGGGGCGCACCCAGAGCAAGTACCACCCGCTGCCCTGGGTCGGCGACAAGATCCACGACGTCACCTGCCCCAGCGGTCTGAAGGCCGTCGCCGGGGCCTCCCTCACCTGCACCGGCAAGAAGGGTGACGGCTCGGCTGTGGACATCCCCGTCACGGTGGTCAAGGCCACCGCGTCCTCGGTCACCTGGAAGTTCGAGCGCTGACCGACATGACGAACACCGTTCTGGCCGGTCTCGGCCTCGTGAAGAAGTACGGCTCCACCGTCGCCCTCGACGGCGTGGACGTCTCGGTCGGCGCACGCGACTCGCTGGCGATCATGGGCCCGTCCGGGTCCGGCAAGTCGACCCTGCTGCACACCCTGGCCGGGATCGTGCGCCCCGACAGCGGCACGGTGCTGCTGCGCGGGGAGGGCATCGACAAGCTGAGCGAGGAGAGGCTCAGCGCCCTGCGCCGCAAGCGGTTCGGGTTCGTGTTCCAGTTCGGCCAGTTGCTGCCCGAGCTGCCCGCCGAGGAGAACGTGGCGCTGCCGCTGATGCTGGAGGGCGTCCCCCGCCGGCGCGCGGTGGAGCGGGCCCGGCGCTGGTTCGCGCCGCTCGGTCTGGACGGCCTCGAACACCGCCGCCCGGGCCAGCTGTCCGGCGGGCAGGCCCAACGCGTGGCGATCGCCCGGGCCCTCGCCGTCGAGCCGGACGTCGTCTTCGCCGACGAACCGACCGGCGCCCTCGACCGGACGACCAGCACCGACGTCGTCCGCCTGCTGACCTCGGTCACCCGCGAGCAGGGCGCCGCGCTCGTCATGGTCACCCATGACGCCGACGTGGCCGCCCACTGCGACCGGGTTCTCCAGGTCCGCGACGGCCGGATCAGTCACCACACCCAGTTCACGGTCGCCTGAGGAGCCCCGACGTGCGTTCCCCTGTCCTGCCCCTGACCTGGCACCTCACCCGGGCGTCCGGCCGCCGCGGCCTGCAGAGCCAGCTGCTCGCGGCCGGTGCCGCCGCCGTCGGCGCGTTCGTGATGCTGGTGATGATCGCCGCGACCGTCGGCGCCGACGTCCGAGCCGACCGCACCGCCTGGCGCACCCCTGAGCCCGCGCGGCACGGCACGGCCGTCCAGGCCCTCGCCACCACCTACGTCCGCGGCGAGCACCTCACCGTCGTCTCCCTCGCCCAACTGCCCGGCCGCGCCGCGACCCCGGCCCCGCCCGGTCTCGACACGTTCCCGAAGCAGGGGGAGGTGGACGTCTCCCCCGCCTTGGCGGAACTGCTGCGCAAACTCCCCGCCGGCCAACTGGCTGACCGTTTCCCGGCGGTGACGTCCTACGGCAGGCTCGGCGAGGCCGGTCTCGCCTCCCCCGACGAACTCGTCGCCGTGGTGGGCAGGGCGCCGTCCGACCCCGCGCTGTCCGCAACGGCGGCGACCGGCGCGAGCTACTTCGACCAGGACCAGGCGGCGCGGGCCGTCGTGTCCGGGTACTCCGGCACGCGGCAGAGCCTGTTCACGTACGGCGACCAGGGGGCGGCGCTGCTCGGTGTGGTGCTGCTGGCGATGCCGGTGGTCGTGCTCTCCTCCGCCGCCGGGCGGCTCGGGGCGGCCCGGCGCGAGCAGCGTCTCGCGGCGCTGCGGCTTGCGGGTGCCACCCCCCGGCAGATCCTCGGGATGACGGCGCTGGAGGCGTCGGCGGTGGGCGGGGCCGGTGCCCTGACCGGCGCCGTCGCCTACGTGGCGGCGCTGCCGGCGCTGGCCGAGGTGCCGTACGGCATCGGCACCTGGTATCCGGAACAGCTCTGGGTGGGCCTGCCCTGGCTGGCCGCGGTCGTCCTCGCGGTGACGGCGCTCATCACGGTCAGCGCGGTGTCGACGCTGCGCCAGGTGGTCAGCTCTCCGCTGGGCGTCGCCCAGCAGGCGAATCCGCGCCGGACCACAATGCTCCGGCTGGTGCTGTTCCTCGCGGCGCTCACCTACATCATGCGGACCACCGGCGGCGGCGATCTGAAGGCCCGCGACTACGTCGTGCTGCTGCTGATGTTCTACGGCACCTTCTGGCTGGTCGGGCCTTGGGTCGTCGACCGGCTGGGGCGGATCGCGGCCCGCTTCGCCCGGCGCCCGGCGACCCTGCTCGCCGCGCGCCGGCTCAGCGACGACCCACGCGGTGCCTGGCGCACGGTCAGCGGACTGGTGCTGGCGGGGTTCGCGGCCGGGTTCTTCTCGGTGAGCATGCTGGGCACGGACGGCTCGCAGTACCGCGACCAGGTCGCCGTGATCACCGCGAACGCCTCCGACGCCCGGCACGCGGCGGCCGAGGCCCGCACACTGCTGGACCGCGCACACGTCGAGGCCCGGATCAGCGTCGTACCGGCGGACGACTACGACAGTCTGCTGGGCGGCAGCCCGGGCATCGTCGCCCGGGTCGCGGGCGGACCGGCGCGGCTGGACACCGCTGTCACCGCCCTCTCGTCCGTCGGTTCGGGCCATCCGCCCTACACCCAGGAGTACGCGACCGCGGGCGACCGCAGCATCGTCGCGCGCATCGCCGACGTGAGCACCGCGACCCTGGCGCTGAGCTTCGTGCTGGCGACGGCCTCCGCGGGGCTCACGGCGGCGGCGAACGTCCTGGACCGGCGGCGCGTCTACGGTCTGCTGCGGCTGGCGGGCACCCCGCTGAGGGTCCTGGACCGGGCCCGGACGCGCGAGACGGTGCTGCCGCTGGTCGTGCTGGCCGGTGGCACCCTCGCCACCGGCGTGTACGGCTCGTACAAGTTCAACAAGGCGTTGGGAGCCTCGCTCGACGTCTCCGGCGTGCTCGAACTGGGCGTGTGCGTGCTGGTCGGAGCCCTGGCCATGTTCGCGGCGATCAGCGGCAGCCGTCCGCTGCTGCGGAAGGTCACCGCGGACCCGGCCCAGGCACCGGACTGAGGGGCGAGCGAGCCTTCCGGGACGACCGATGAGCGATGATCGGGCCATGACGAGCCCCACCCCGCCCGGAGCCGCGCCGATCCGGGTCCTCATCGCCGACGACCAGGACATGGTCCGCACCGGATTCCGTTTCTTCCTGGACGCGCAGCCCGACATCACGGTGGTCGCCGAGGCCGCGGACGGCGAGGAGGCGGTGGCGCTGGCCCGGGAGGTGCGGCCGGACGTGTGCCTGCTCGACATCCGGATGCCGAAGCTGGACGGCCTGGCGGCCACCCGGCTGCTGGCCGGGCCGGAGGTCGCGGACCCGATGCGGGTCGTCGTGGTCACCACCTTCGACCTCGACGAGTACGTCTACGGGGCGCTGCGCGGAGGTGCCTGCGGGTTCCTGCTCAAGGACTCCGGGCCCACCCTGCTCGCGGAGGCGGTCCGGGCCGCCGCGGCCGGCGATTCGCTGGTGTCCCCCTCGGTCACCGTCCGGCTGCTGAAGCACCTCACGGGGGCACCGAACGAGGTCGCCCCGGCCCGCCCCGCCCCGGTCACCGGGTCCCTGACGGAGCGCGAACTGGACGTGGTCCGGCTGGTCGCCCTCGGCCGCACCAACGCCGAGATCGCCGCGGAGCTGTATGTCTCCCTGTCGACGGTCAAGACGCACCTGTCCAGCGTCCAGTTGAAACTGGCGGCACGCAACCGGGTGGAGATCGCCGCGTGGGCCTGGCAGAACGGGCATGCGCAGCCGGACGCATGACGGACCGTCAGCTGCCGTGAGGTCCCCTCAAGTACCCGTCAGTCTCCGGAGCGGATGAGCCCGGTCAGGTAACGCCACAGCGAGGACCGCCGCTTGACGGAGTCGACCGGCTCCTCCGGTACGGCGGTGTCGGGTTCCGGCGTGACCGGCACGACCGGCTCGACCGGTCCGGTGAGCTCGTAGCGCACCGGGAGCGAGCGCAGCCCGCGCATGAACGGCGAGGAGCGCCACGGCAGTTGGTCGACGGGGAGGGCGAGTTCCAGGTGCCCGAACCGTTCGAAGAGCCGGCTCACACCCGCCGAGGCGATCGTCGAGGCCAGCTCCCGGGCCGGGCACTGGCGGGGTCCGGCACCCCATGACAGATGGGCCCGGCTGCTGATGGTGGACGAGCCCGGTGCCATCTGTCCGGCGAAGAGCGGGTCGGCGTGGGCGGCGGCGGAGGAGACCCACACCGGATCGCCGGCCCGGATCGTGTAGGCGCCGAGCGGGGTGTCCGCGGCGGCGAACCGCGGTACGAAGTTGACCAGCGGCGGCTTGCGCATGACGACCCGGTTCATGGTCTCCCGGACCATCCCGGCCGACAGCGTGGTGCGTACGCCGCCCTCGCTGTCTCCGCAGATCACCTCGACGACGGTGTTGGAGATGAGGATGCCGACGTGATCGGAGACCATGCCGAGCAGCATGAACAGCTCCCGGGCCAGCTCGTCGACCGTCAGGTCCGGGTGGGCGGCGACCAGGTGGGAGGGGAAGTCGTCGCCCGGCTTCTCGATCTTGGCGGCGGCGAGTTCGCTGAGCGTCACCAGCAGCCGGGCCAGGGCGGGTTCGGCGTCCGGTCCGGCGTCGAGGACCCGCCACATGTCCATCAGGGCGTCGTCGCCCTGGGAGCCGGGGAAGCCGAGGAGATGGCTGGCCGCCATCAGCGGCAACGGCCGGGAGAACTGCGCCGACAGATCGGCGAGGCCGGTTCGGCCGCCCTGCCCGAGCAGGCTGATCAGCTCGTCGGCGTACCCGGTGACGGCCGCCTTGAGCCGCTTGGCCAGTGGATTGCGCGGGTCCTGGAAGGGCCGTAGGGCGACGTCCCAGGCGGCGCGCAGGGAGCGGTAGCCGTCGCCGCCCTGGATGAGGACGTGGTTGACCTCCAGGGAGGGACCGAGCGGCCAGTCCGCCGGCACCCGGCCCTCCGTCCGGGCCCGCCAGTTCTCCAGCCCCTTGGGCCAGCCGGCGTCGTCCTGGAGCACCTGGAGCGACTCGCGATAGCCGAGGACGAGCCAGGCGGGCACGCCGAGCAGGTCGACCGGCGCGACCGGGCCGTGCCGCTCGCGCAGCCGCTCGTAGACGAGCGCGGGGCGGGTCTCGTAGTCCCGGGTCAGCAGCGGCTCAGGGGCGAGCTCTTCCAGCCTGGTGCCGTCCGGCACCGGCTCCGTCTCCTCGACCACGTGCATTCCCATGGTGCTGCCGCCCCCTTCGACACCCGCCCGTACCGAACCGCACGGGACCCTACCTGAGGAGTCAGGTGCAGCGCGCCCCCGGGGTACTCACCGGTAGCCTCCGGACTCGCCCTTCCCGTTCACCAACCGCTCCAGCCGGTCGAACCGTTCGTGCAGGGCGCGTACCGCCTCCTCCCCCAACTCATGGGCGCCATGGGCGAGATGGTGGCGCCGCCGCTGTTCCCGGCCCACGAACCAGGTGGCGAGCGCGGCCGTGACCATGCCGTACGTGGTGATGCCGACGACCATCACCACCGCGCCGATCGCCCGGCCCCAGGGGGTCACCGGGTAGAAGTCGCCGTACCCGACCGTGGTCGCGGTCTCGATCGACCACCACAGGGCTTTCGGGTACGACGTCAGATTGGCGCGGTGGGCGCCCTGTTCGGCCTCGACGACGGCCCACGACCCGGCGAGCATCACCACGACCAGGACCCCCGTCGCCGCGCCCGCCGCCTTCAGATGCAACGAGCGCCTCTCCCGGCCGAGCAGCGACTCGACCGCCCTGGCGAGGAATCCGGGCAGCATGACGACTCCTTGCGACGCGGGCGGGCCATGGGGTCAGTGTCGGCGCCGGGGCGGCGACCGGCATGCGGGGCGGGGCGTTCGAGTTGCCGTACGGCATCCAGCGATGTGGGCTGAACGGCATCCCCGACCCCACCGGAGAGTCCATGCCGGCCGTGCCCCGATCCGTACCGGAGACCTTCGCGTTCGCCTGCGGCGGCTGCGGCCACGCCTGGGAGGTCACGTTCCAGCTCATGTTCTTCACCGACCCGTTGGATGCCTCGGGCCTGACCACTCAGGAGTACGTCGACGAGGCGGGCCGGGCCGTCAGGTCGCCGCTCGCCGACGCGGTCTGCCCGCGGTGCGGCAGCCGGCGGGTCTCACTCGAACGGCCCGAGTGAGCTGGTGGGCGGCCCGCACCGGTGATCCGCTGAGGCCCTACCCACGCCCTCGGCCCTCAGGAGGCATCCGCCATGGTCTGTCGTCCCGCACGTTTTCTCGCCGCAGCCCTCACCGCGACCGCGCTGCTGACGACCGCGGCCTGCTCGGACGACGACGCGGACGCGGACACCTCGGCCATCGGGGCCACCCCGCTCGCCGCCAACTCCCCGAGCGCCGCGCCCCGGCTCACCGAGGCGAAGGCGCGTCAGGCGCTGATCACCGAGGGCGATCTGGAGGACGACTGGACGCGGGTGAAGGACGCGGCGACCTGGCGGGACAGCCTGCTGATCGGCAAGGTCGACGTCGCCGACTTCCTCACCGCGAAGGCGAACGCCGCCGACTGCCAGAAGCTGCTCGACGGGCTCTACAGCGACGAGTTGCTGGGCGAGCCGTCCGGGGCGTCCGCGCTGACCGGCTTCGAGGAGCAGGAGTCCCGGCTGCTGTACCAGGTCGCCTCCTATCGGCGGGCGAGCCTCGACGCCTCGCTGAGTTGGCTGAAGTCCCTGCCCGTCAAGTGCGACCAGTTCACCGCCACCGACTCGGCGGGCGACCGGCGCACGGTCCAGGTGACGGAGAGCTCCGTCCCGGACGAGGGCGACGCCCGGCAGGGACTGCACGTCACCGTCCAGGGCACGAGCTCGGGCACCCCCGCCACCCTCACCCTCGATGTCGCCGCCGTGCGCGTGGGCAGCGACGCGATCACCGTCACGGCCGGCGGTCTCGACGGCGACGAGGACGACTCCGTGGAGGACGCGGTGAAGAAGGGCACCCAGCGGCTGAAGGACGCGCTGGCCCAGAGCTGAACCCTGCTGACCCTCCCCTGTGCCGATTCCCGGGACATCGTGATCATCGGGCGGCACAATGGCCCCTGCGGTCGGCCGTACCGCGATCGCAGGGGCGAGGAGAGGACGGGACGACGTGAGTGACACCCCCACGAGCGGGTCGTCGAGGCTCAACACCGGCGTCGCGCACAACGCACGCGTGTGGAACTACTGGATCGGCGGCAAGGACAACTACGAGGTCGACCAGCAGGTCGGCGAGCATGTCGCCACGATGTTCCCGATCATCCGGGACATCGCCCGCGCCGACCGCGATTTCCTCGGCCGCGCGGTGCGTCATCTGGCCGCCGACCGCGGGGTACGTCAGTTCCTGGACATCGGCACCGGTCTGCCGACGGTCGACAACACCCACGAGATCGCCCAGCGCATCGCACCGGACGCGCGGATCGTCTACGTCGACAACGACCCCATCGTCCTCGCCCACGCCCGCACCCTGCTGACCAGCACCCACGACGGCGTCACCGACTACATCGACGCCGACGTCCACGACCCGGCCGCGATCCTCGAACGCGCGGGCCGGACCCTGGACTTCACCCGTCCCGTGGCCGTGATGATGCTGGGCATCCTCAACTTCGTCCTCGACTACGACAAGGCCCGGGACATCGTCCGCCAGGTGCTGGCGGACGTCCCGTCCGGCAGCTACCTCGTGCTGACGCACCCCACCTTCGACGACGAGCTCGGCGGCGCGGGCCAGATCCCGGCCATGGAGTTCTGGAACGAGAACGCCACCCCGCCGATCACCGCCCGCAGCGGCACGGACATCGCCGCGTTCTTCGAGGGCCTCGACCTCCTCGACCCGGGTCTGGTGTCGTGCTCGCGGTGGCGTCCCGACGCGAACTCGCCTGTCGTGGTGCCGCAGTTCGGCGCGGTGGCCGTGAAACCCTGACGCGGGACCCGTACCGGCCGACCTCGTCGTGGAGGACGTATGACCACCCTTGCCGACCCCGTGCCCGGGGGCCGTCCCGGTGATGTCGAGCGTGCCACCGCGCTGAGCGGCGAGCTGTCCGGGAGAGGTGTGCACGGGGTGGTGCTGTCGTACGTCGACACCGCCGGCGTCGGCCGGGTGAAGACGGTCCCCACGGCCAGGCTCGCCGCGGCGGCGGCCTGGGGTGTCGGCATGTCCCCGGTCTTCGACACGTTCCTCGCGAACGACTCCATCGTCACCACCGACGTCCTGGGCTCGCCCGACGGCGACCTTCGCCTCTACCCCGACCTCGACCACCTGGTGGTCCTCGCCGGGCAGCCCGGCTGGGCGTGGGCGCCGGTCGACCGGATCACGCAGGAGGGCGAGCGGCACCCCGGCTGCACGCGCACGCTGCTGCGCCGGATCGTCGCGGACGCGGAGCGGCGGCACGGCCTGACCTTCAAGGCGGCCGTCGAGGTCGAGTGGGCGGTGGGTCAAGGCCCGTCGGCCGAGGGCGACTTCGTGCCCGCGCTGTCGGGTCCGGCGTACGGGGCCGTCCGGCAGGTCGAGTTGAGCGCGTACACGGCCGATCTGCTGGCCGCGTTGGCGGCGCAGGGCGTGGACGTCGACCAGCTCCATCCCGAGTACGCGGCGGGGCAGTTCGAGGTCTCGGTGGGCGCCCTGGACCCGGTGGCGGCGGCCGACCGGAGCGTGCTGGTACGGCAGACGATCCGCGCGGTCGCCGGGCGGCACGGCCTGGTCGTCTCGTTCGCGCCGGCCGTCTTCGCCGAGGGCGTCGGCAACGGCGGCCATCTCCACCTCTCGGCCTGGCGCGAGGGCGCCAACCTGCATACGGGCGGGGAGGGTCGGTACGGCATGACGGCGGACGCGGAGGCGTTCGCGGCCGGCGTCCTGGCCCACCTCCCCGCGCTCACGGCGGTCACCGCCCCGAGCCCGGCGAGCTATCTGCGCCTCAAACCCTCCCAGTGGGCCGGGGTGTTCACCGCCTGGGGCCGCGAGACCCGCGAGGCCGCGGTCCGTGTCGTCACCGGCACCCTGGGCCTGCGCGACCAGGCCGCCAACCTGGAGGTCAAGCCGGTCGACCTGGCGGCGAACCCCTATCTGGCCCTGGGCGCCGTCATCGCGGCGGGCCTCGACGGCATCGCCTCGGCCGCCGTACTGCCCGAGGAGATCACCGGCGACCCGGCCGGGCTGGACGCGGAACAGGCGGCGGCCCAGGGTGTACGCCGACTGCCGACGTCCCTCTCCGAGGCGGTGGCCGAGTTCCGCGAGGACGAGTGTCTGCGCGGCGCGCTCGGGCCGGTCCTCGCCGACGCGGTGATCGCCGTACGGGAAGGCGAGAGCGCGTCCGTGGCCGATCTGGACGACGGCGGGATCGCGGCGGCGTACCGCTGGAAGTACTGAGATGGCCGCGGTCCACGAGGCGCTCGCGGAGCTGAGCCTGGTCGACCACCACTGCCACGGCGTGGTCACCGGCGACCTCGACCGGGACGGCTTCGAGGCCCTGCTCACCGAGGGCGGCCGATGGCCCGGCAGCGGCATCTCGCCCTTCGACACCCCGGTCGGCGTCTCGGTGCGCCGCCACTGCGCACCCCTGCTGGACCTGGACCGGCACGCTCCGCCGGAGGCGTACCTGGCCCGCCGGGCGGAGCTGGGCGCGCGGGAGGTGAACCGCCGCTTCCTCGCCGCGGCGGGCACCGGCACGTTCTGCCTGGACACCGGTTTCGGGCCGGCCGAGCTGGCCGCCGACGACGTCTACGAGGTCGTACGCCTGGAGAGCGTGGAGGAGGCACTGGTGGCGAACGGCGTCGAGCCCGACGACTACGCCGACGCCTTCCGCGCGGCCGCCCTCCAGGCCGTCGACCGCCCGGGGGTGGTGGCGGTGAAGTCCGTGGCCGCCTACCGCACGGGGTTCGACCTGGACCCGGCCCGTCCGTCGGCCGCCGAGGTGGAGCGGGCGGCACGGCAGCGGCTGCGGGAGGGCGGACGGCTGGCGGACCCGGTCCTCGTACGGCACCTGCTGTGGACCGCCGTCGACCTGGGCCTCCCCCTCCAGCTCCACACGGGCTTCGGCGACAACGACATCCGCCTGCACCAGGTCGACCCCACCCACCTCACGGACTGGCTGCACCTGACCGCCGGCACGATCCCGGTCCTGCTGCTGCACTGCTGGCCCTACCAGCGGCAGGCCGGCTATCTGGCCGCGGTCTTCGAGCAGGTGTACCTGGACGTCGGCCTCACCCTCCACCACGTGGGCCCGGCGCGCGCCCGGGCCGTACTGGAGGAGGCACTGGAGATCACACCGTTCCGCAAACTGCTGTACAGCTCCGACGCCTACGGTCTGGCCGAGTTCTACCGGCTCGGCGCGCTGGCGTTCCGCCGGGGACTGGGCGAGCTCCTCCAGGACCGGGTGGACACCGACGAGCTGAGTCCGTCCGACGCGGTGCGGCTCGCAGAGTGGGCGGGAGCACACAATGCGCATCGGGTCTACCGCCTTTCCGGCCCCTCCTGAAAGTATGATCAAGCAATGTCTGACATGACCGAAACCACGCCCGGCTGGCTGACGACCGACGACCTCGAGCAGGCGCGCGCCCGGATGCCGATCCTGTACGTCGAGGCCGTGCCCGTGCGCGTCGACGACAGCGGCGAAGTCACCAGCGTCGGCCTGCTGCTGCGCATCGGCCCCGACGGGACGGTCAGCCGGACGCTGGTCTCCGGACGCGTGCTGCACCACGAGCGCGTCCGCGACGCCCTCATGCGGAACCTGGAGAAGGACCTCGGCCCGGTGGCCCTGCCCCGCATCCCGACCGCCCCGCAGCCCTTCACGGTCGCCGAGTACTTCCCGACCCAGGGCATCACGCCCTACCACGACCCCCGTCAGCACGCGGTGTCACTGGCCTACGTCGTCCCGGTCACCGGCGACTGCCGACCCCGCCAGGACGCCCTCGACCTGGTCTGGTTCAGCCCGCAGGACGCGGTGTCGGAGGCGGTCCAGAGCGAGATGCCGGGCGGGCACGGGGTGCTGCTGAAGCAGGCGCTGGCGCATGTGGGGTGCGTGATCTGACCTCTGGCGGCGCCGGGCCTTGACGCCCCTGCCCATTGGGGGGAGAGTCGTATATATACGCCGTAAACATACGACGTTCTGTGCGGTAGTCGGGAGCGTCATGCCATGACGCGCAGCGGCCCCGGCCCCCCGTCCACGGTCATGGTGACGGGCGGAGCCGGATTCATCGGCTCTCATGCCTGCGTCGAGCTGCTCGACCACGGCTACGAGCTGATCGTGGTCGACGACTACTCCAACAGCACGCCCGAGGTCCTCACCCGCGTGGAACGGATCGCCGGCCGTTTCGTCGGCGCCGTCTACGAACTCGACGTCCGGGACCGCCGCGCCCTGTCGGCCGTCTTCGACCGGCACGCCGTCGACGCCGTGGTGCATTTCGCCGCGCTCAAGTCCGTCGGCGCCTCGACGCGGCGGCCCGCCGAGTACTACGACACGAACGTCGGCGGCACGACCGCGTTGCTGCGCACCATGCACGACCACGGGGTGCACCGGCTCGTGTTCTCCTCCTCCTGCTCGCTCTACGGCGACGCCGGGCACGGCTCCCTCGCCGAGTCCACCCCCGCCCGGCCCACCAACCCCTATGCCGCCTCGAAGTGGCTGTGTGAGCAGATCCTCGCCGACGTCTGTCGCCGGTGCCCCGAGTACACGGTGCTGAGCCTGCGCTACTTCAACCCGGCCGGCGCCCACCCCAGCGGGCTGCTCGGCGAGGACCCCCGCGGCGAGCCCGACAACCTGATGCCGTACGTCGCCCAGGTCGCCGCCGGCCGCCGGAAACTGCTCCGGGTCTTCGGCGGCGACTACCCCACGCGCGACGGCACCGCGGTCCGTGACTACCTCCACATCATGGACACCGTCGAGGCGCACCGGGTGGCGCTGGACCATCTGGCCGACGCGCCCGGCCTGCATGTGTTCAACCTCGGTGTCGGCAGGGGCAGTTCGGTGCTGGACGTCGTCGCGGCGTACGGGCACGCCGCCCGGCGTGAAGTGCCGTACGAGATCGTGGGTCGGCGTCCCGGTGACGTGGCCGAGCTGGTGGCCGACGCGTCCGCGGTGGGCCGGGCCTGGGGCTGGCGGCCCACCAGGGACCTGGCCGACATGTGCCGGGACTCCTGGCGGTTCCAGCAGCTCAACCCGCAGGGATACGCGGGATCCGCGCGGCATCCGAACGGGAAGCGGTGAGCGCGAACGCTGTCTCGACCAGGGCGATGTGGCTGAACGCCTGGGGAGTGTTGCCCAGTTGGCGCCCCGCGTCCGGGTCCCACTGCTCGGACAGCAGGCCCACGTCGTTGCGGACGGCGAGGACTCGCTCGAACTCCTCCCGGGCACGGGCCCGTTGTCCGATCGCCGCGAGGGCGTCGGCGTACCAGAGGGTGCAGGCGACGAAGGCCCCCTCGGCGCCGCGCGCGCCGTCGACCGCGTGGGCGCCGGGGCCGTCCGGTGCGTACCGCCGGACGAAGCCGCCGTGGGAGAGACCCCGCATCGCGCGGACCGTGGCGCGCACCCGTTCGTCTCCGGCGGGCAGGAAGCCCAGGCGCGGGATCAGCAGCGCCGAGGCGTCCAGGGCCGGGGAGCCGTAGGACTGGACGAAGGAACGCCGGCGTGGATCCCAGCCCTCCCGGCACACCTGCCGGTGCACCTCCTCGCGCAACGCCCGCCAGCCGTCCGCGTTGCCGTTCCGGCCGAGGAGCGCGCCCATCCTGAGAGCCCGGTCGGCGGCCACCCACACCATGACCTTGGAGTGCACGAACTGCCGTGCGGGGCCCCGCACTTGCCACAGCCCCTGGTCGGGTTCGCGCCAGTGGCGCTGGAGATGGGCCATGAGCGCCTCCACCAGGTCCCAGAGATGGGCGGGCAGGGGGATGCCCGCCCGCAGCGAGAGGTGGAGGGTGTCCAGGACCTCGCCGTACACGTCGAGTTGGAACTGGTTCACGGCCGCGTTGCCGAAGCGGACCGGGCGCGAGTCCTCGTAGCCGGGCAGCCAGGGCGCCTCGGTCTCGGGCAGCAGCCGCTGGCCGCCGACGCCGTACACGGTCTGGAGATCGGCCGGATCTCCGGCGATGGCCCGCACCAGCCAGTCCAGCCAGGCCGTCGCCTCCTCCCGGTAGCCGCTGCGCAGCAGACAGGACAGGGTGAGGGTGGAGTCGCGCAGCCAGCAGTAGCGGTGGTCCCAGTTGCGGTCGCCGCCGACGCGGCCGGGCAGCGAGGTGGTGGGGGCGGCGACGACACCGCCGGTAGGGGCGTAGGTGAGGGCCTTGAGGGTGATGAGGGACCGCAGCACCGCCTCACGGTACGGCCCCTCGTAGCGGCAACGGGCGGTCCAGCGGCGCCAGAAGTCGCAGGTCTCCTTCAGGACCGTCTCGGCGGGCACGAAGAGCGGCGCGGGCGGTTCCGGCAGGTGCGACGGCGACCAGGCGAGCGTGAACGCGAGCCGCGCTCCCGCCGGGACGGTGAACTCGTGGACCGTGCTGCCCTCACCCGGCACGGCACGGACCCGTCCGTCGGTGTGCAGCCAGACGGCGTCCGGGCCGGCGACCGCCACCGCGCACTGGTCGACGGCGCGGATCCAGGGCGTGACGCGGCCCTGGTGGAAGCGCAGCCGCAACTCGCTGCGCAGCCGTACGGTGCCCGACAGCCCCTCGACGATCCTTACGAGGCAAGGCAGTTGGGCCCGGGGCGGCATGAAGTCGGTCACCCGGACGGCTCCGGTCGGGGTCTCCCAGCGCGTGTCGAGGACCAGGGTGTCCTGCCGGTACGCCCGGTCCGTGCAGGTGCCGCCACCGACGGGGGCCACCCGCCACAGGCCGTTGTCCCGCGTTCCCAGCAGGGCGGCCAGACAGGCGGGTGAGTCGAAGCGGGGCAGACACAGCCAGTCGACGGAACCGTCCCTGCCGATCATGGCGGCGGTCTCCAGGTCGCTGAGGAGGGCGTAATCCTCGATGGGTGCGTTCATGGTCAGGCCTGCTCGCGCTCATGCGGCGGCCGGCGCACGTTGCCATGGCAGGGCGCGGGTGCGGCTCCGGCGATGCGGCGCCGACGAAAGCGGCAGCTCCACCGTCGGCGCCTTCTGCGGGTTCACCTTGTTCCGCATCATCCATCACCGCTGATCTGCATCGTATATATACGATGTATACGTACATCATCCTACCGGGAGGGTACGGGGTCAACCGGTGCGGACGAGGCGGACGTCCCGTCAGTCGGCCCGCCCCGTCTCCACCGCCCGCCACCGCGTCCGCAGCTCCTTCTGATCCAGGATCAGGGCGTACTGACCGTCGATCATCTCCGAACGGACTATCGGCGCCGTTGCGAACCGGGTACCGGAGGCGTCCAGACGACGCAGAGCGAAGACAAGATTCCGCAGGTCGGCGTTGGACATACGGTCATCCACGCTCACCGTCCGCGTGATCGCGTCGAGCATCCGCACCGTGCCGAGCGGATCGGTGAGGCCGGCCTTCCCGCGCATCTGCCGGACCAGGCTGACGAGGAACTGCTGCTGACGCTTGATCCGGTCCAGTTCTCCGCCAGGCAGACCGTGCCGCTGCCCCACGTACGCGAGCGCGTCGGCGCCATCCATCACGTAGGTGCCGGCTTTCCAGTGGCGGTCCCGAGCCGAGTCGTAGGAGTCCTCGCGCACCGTGACAGGCACGCCGCCGACGGCGTCCGTGAGGTCCCTGAACCCGTGCCAGTCGATGACTCCGAAGTGGTCGACACGAGTTCCGACGAGCCTTTCCACCGTGCGCATCATCAGTGGAGGACCACCCCAGGAGAACGCGGCATTGATCTTCGCCGAACCGTGGCCCTCGATGTGCACCCAGCTGTCCCTCGGGATGGACATCACATGGACGGAGCGCCTGTCACCGCTCAGATGCACGAGCATCAGCGTGTCGCTGCGCTGCGCGCCGTACTTCCACAGCGGTGCCGTCGCACCGCTCCCCGTCGTCGGACGCCCGGAGCGGTTGTCGACGCCGGCCAGCAGGAAGGTCGTACCGCCGTCATGCCCGGCCGGTCTGGGCGGGCGCGGGCCGGCGGGGAAGGCGTCGGGAATGCGGGCGACCTGGCCGCCGTAGTGCTGGGTGCCCCACCACACCGCTCCGGCGCCGAGGCCCGCCAGGCCGAGCAGCGCCACCAGGCCGACGACAAGCGCGGTACGCACGAGGTGGCGACGCCGGGCGGCCCTGCGCCTCGGCTCCCATCCCGGCCAGGAATGCTGTGCGGACATCGCAAGGGCACATCCCGCCCATACGTCGGAGCGATATGCATTTACGCTGTACACGTACAGCCTGCTCCGACAGGTGACAGGAGTCAACACCGGCACCACGCGACATGGGGCGACCCACGGGAGGCGAGGCATGGCCAAGCAGCGAGCGAAGGCAGGCAAAGAGGGCGAGGCCCGGAGCGAAGGCCCGGCACGCCGCGCCAGCGACCGCGGCCGTTACGGCCGGCTGAGCCGGGAGCGTGTCCTGGCCGCCGCGCTGGACCTGGTGGACCGGGAGGGTCTGACAGCGCTGAGCATGCGCCGCCTCGGCACCGAGCTCGGCGTCGAGGCGATGGCGCTCTACCGCTATGCCTCCAGCAAGGACGCCCTGCTGGACGGTCTCGTCGAGGCCGTGTACTCGGAGCTGGAGGAGCGTCTGGCCCAGGCCGACGCGATGACAGCCGAGGGGGACGCGTCCACGCCGCGGACCGAACTTCACCGGGTGGCTCGGGCGACGTACGAGGTCCTCCAGGCGCACGCCGAAGCGGTACCCCTGCTCACCACCCGCATGCTCGCTGTTCCCCTGGCCCAGCGGCCGTTGCCGGTCCTTCGGCACCACGAGCGCGTCCTCGGCCTGCTCCAGGAGTCGGGACTCGACACCGCTCGGTCCGCGGCCGCCCTGCGCGCCTTCACCGGCTGGGTGCTCGGTTACGTGTCGGTGGAACTGCAAGCCATGGTGGACAACCCGGAGGAGGCGGATCCCGGATTCCGTCTCGGCCTGCACCGCATGCCACCCCAGGAACTGCCCCGCCTCAGGGCAGCCGCCCACGCACTCGCCGAACAGGGCGGACCGCAGGGGCTCAGCGCCGGACTGGACGGGCTCCTGGATCTCTACACTCGAAGTTGACATCGTAAATTTACGAACGTAACGTGCCTGTGGGGGCCTATGCAGGGAGGAGGCCACGGGCCGTGGCACCTCGTGAGACAAGCAGACTCAGGAGCCGCCCCAGAAGCTCGGGGCGGACACATCCCCTCACCGTGGTCGGCCCCGGACCGTACGGCCTGGCCACCGCGGCTCACCTGAGAGCGCGTCACATGCCGCTGCGCATCTTCGGCGAGCCCATGGCGGGATGGCACTCTCACATGCCGAACGGCATGTTCCTCAAGTCCTCCCCCCTCTCGTCCTCCATCTCTGCTCCAGAGCCGGGATACGAGTTCGCCGACTTCCGCATCGCGCGAGGCGCTGAGCCGCCGTGCGAACTGGAGCCCATCCCCGTCTCCGAGTTCGTCCGGTACGGACTCTGGTTTCAGCAGCACTGGGCCGCCGACGTCGAACGCACCACGGTGCGGCACATCGACGCGGCGGCCGGCGGCGGTTTCCGCGTCACGCTGGAGTCCGGAGAGGAGTTCGACAGTCCGGCCGTGGTGGTCGCCGCGGGTGTTGTCCCGTACGCCCACGTTCCGGGCACGTTCACGGGCCTCCTCGCCGCCGGACGCGCCTCACACACCGCGGACCACACGGACTTCTCACAGTTCGCCGGGCAGCGGGTGACGGTCGTGGGGTCCGGGCAGTCCGCCCTGGAGTCCGCGGCCCTTCTGCATGAGGCGGGCGCACTGCCCACCGTCGTCACGCGCGCCCCGTCGATCGGCTTCGGCCCTCCGCCGAGAACCCGGACGCTGGCGCAGCGCTCCCTGCGCAAACGGCTGATGTATCCGAATTCGCTCCTCGGTACCGGCTGGCCGCTGGCGGCATGCAGCCACGGGGCCGCCGCCTACCGGCACCTCCCCGACCGGGCCCGCGCTCACTTCCTGCACACGGTGCTCGGCCCGTCCGGTGCCTGGTGGTTGCGCCACCGGATCGACGGACACTTTCCGGTGCTGTGCGGCCGCCGGGTCCGGTCGGCGTCGCTCGACGGAGCGCTCGGCGCACACCTGGAGCTCGTGCGCGCCGACGGTACGCCCGAGGCGATCCGCACCGACCACGTTCTCATCGGCACCGGCTATCGCGTGGACATCGGAAGGCTGACGATGCTGAGTCCGCGGCTGCGGCGCGATGTACTCACCGTCTCGGGTGCGCCCTTGCTCTCCGCCGACCTGGAGTCCTCGGTCCCCGGACTGTTCTTCACCGGCCTGACGGCGGCTCCGTCCTTCGGACCGCTGCTGAGGTTCGTCGTGGGTACCGGCTTCGCGGCCCGACGGGTCTGCGCGGCTCTGGAAAGGCGAAACGCCGCCGTCTTCGGATGACGGTTCGGATGACGGGGAGAGATCAGGAGATCGAGATGCGCCTGACAGTCCTCGGCACCGGATATCTGGGAGCGGTGCACGCAGCCTGTATGGCCGACATCGGGCACGAGGTTCTCGGGGCGGACGCCGACGCCGAGAAGGTGGCGGCTCTGGCCCACCGCGTGCCGCCGTTCTTCGAGCCCGGATTCCGTGACGTTCTCACCCGAGCGCTGGATTCTGGCCACCTGCGTTTCACTACCTCGCTCGCTGAGGCGGGACGCTTCGGCGACGTGCACTTCATCTGTGTGGGCACCCCTCAGCGCGCCGACTCGTGGGCGGCGGACGTGGGCAGTGTGGACGCCGTCGTCGATGTGCTGGCGCCCGTCGTGCGCCCCGGCAGCCTGATCGTCGGCAAGTCCACCGTGCCCGTCGGCACGACCGCCCGGCTCGCTGAACGACTGCGCGAGCTCGCCCCCGCGTCCGGCACGGACATCGCCTGGAACCCGGAGTTCCTGCGTGAGGGACACGCCGTACAGGACTCGCTGCGGCCCTCCCGGCTGGTGATCGGGGTACGCACCGACGAGGCCGAATCGACTCTGCGTCAGCTGTACGCCCCCCTCGCTGCCGCCGGCGTTCGTGTGATCAGAACCGATCCCGCCACGGCCGAGCTGGCCAAAGTCGCCGCGAACTCCTTCCTGGCCACGAAGATCTCGTTCATCAATGCGATGGCCGAGGTCTGCGACGCGGCCGGAGCCGACGTCCTGACCCTGGCGGACGTCCTCGGCAGCGACCCCCGCATCGGCCGCCGATCGCTCACTCCCGGGCTGGGTTTCGGCGGGAGCTGTCTGCCGAAGGACGTCCGTGCCCTCATCTCCCGCGCCGAGGAGCTCGGCGTGGCTCCGGCGGTGGCACTGCTGCGGGCGGTCGACGAGATCAACGCCCGGCAGCGTCGGCGCACCGTGCGGCTGGCGCGACACATGCTCGGAGGAACGTTCTCGGGACGAGGCGTCGCGGTGCTCGGCGCCGCGTTCAAGCCGAACAGCGATGATGTGCGGGACTCTCCGGCACTGGCCGTGGCGGCCGCGATGCAGTCCCGTGGAGCGCGGGTGCGTGTCCATGACTTCGAGGCCGTCGAGCCTGCCCGGCGCGTCCTGCCGAGCGTCGACTTCACCACCGACCTGGCCAAGGCGTGCGAGAGCGCGGAGCTCGTGCTGCATCTGACCGAGTGGCCGCAGTACGGCAGGATCGATCCGGCACGGCTGGCCACGCTGGTACGCAGGCCCTGCCTCATCGACGCGCGCAACTCTCTCGACCTCGCGCGGTGGCGATCGGCGGGCTGGACGGCCCGCGCACTCGGCCGTCCCTGAAGAGGGCAGGCCGTCCGTGACCACTGCGTACCCGAAGCCCAAGGCTCCGCGAAGGCAGTGCCGCGGACAGGCTTCAGCCACGCATCCGCTTCCGCAGCGGCTTGGTGAGGCGGCGTGCCACGGTGCCGCTGAAACGAACCGCCTCGGCTGCGGCCGGCATGGGGTCGTCCCCGCTCAGCCAAGCCCGCTCAAGGTCACGCCGGGGAAGCAGCGCCGTCGGAGGGCGCCGCTCGTGCCAGGCGCCGGCCACGGCCGAGAGCAGATCGACCTGACCGACGGCGAACATCCGGCCCTGCGCCTGTGCCGCGGCCGGGATCCGACGCCCGGTGAGGTCGAGGTGCAGGGCGCGCACCACATCCACTCCCAGCACTGTCTCGAAGAGCCGGAACTGGGCCCCGATGCGGGGGTTGAAGTCCACGAGCTTGAAGCGTCCGTCCCTCTGGTCCAGCAGCCAGTCGAGGTCGGCGATGCCACGGTAGCCAATGCGGCGGCACAAGTGCCCCGCCAGTTCGGCGAGTCGGGGGTTGGGAACGGCGCAGCCCCGTGAGGTCATCCCCGAGTAGGGCGGCCAGGATCTGAGCTTGCGTCCCGTGAAGACGACCTGCGTGCCGTCCGAGGCGCAATACAGGTGGGTGGCCCAAACCTCGGTGCTCTCCACCGGAATGTACTCCTGCACCAATACGGAGGGCGTTCGGCTCGCACCGCACAGGGCGAGCAGCTCTGCCTCACTGCGGATCATCGTGGTGTGACTCACCACCGGCGCACACAGCCGGGTGTAGGCCTCCAGGTTCTTCAGCACCAGCGGATAGCCCCAGGTGCGCCCCACCGCGACCAGTTCACCGAGGTCGCGTGGCGCGCAGGACCGGGGCGTGTCCACCCCCGCTTCCCCGCAGATGCGGTGCAGGCCCTCCTTGCTGGCGAGTCGCCGCGGCAGTTCAGGGGCGACCGAGGGCAGCGCGAACCATTCCGAGAGAAGGTCGGCGTGCTCCGCCAGCAGCACCGCCGCCTCGTCGTCGGCCGCCACGGCGACGGTACGGCGGCCGATCTCCCGACCCATGCGCAGCAGACGCTCCACCAGGTCCTGCGGGTCCTCCCGGCCGGTGGTCGGGCTGACGAAGCGGCCGGTGAGATAGCGGGAGACGGCGGCAGGAGTGAAGCGGTCCTCGACCATGGCGAACATGGGGACGCCGGCCCGGCCGAGGCTGCGCAGGACACCCAGCCCGCCGTGCTGCTGGGGAAACCTGCCCACCTTGACCAGCAGCGCGGGAACGTCGCGGTCAAGGCCGGGAATCGGAAGTGAGGTCACGGCACGCTTCGATCAGCTCGTCAGTAGGCACCGGTTCCACGGACCACCACCGCGGCGGTGCACAGGAGAATCCGCAGGTCCAGAACAGGTGACCAGTTCTCTACGTAGCTCAGGTCAAGGTGAAGGCTCTGCTCCCATGAGAGATCGGAGCGACCGCTCACCTGCCACAGTCCCGTCATTCCCGGTTTCACCAGCAGCCGGCGCTTCATCACCTCCGTGTAGGAACCGGGTTTGGCGGACAGCGGTCTGGGGCCGACGAGCGACATCTGACCGGCGGCGACGTTGAAGAGCTGCGGAAGCTCGTCCAAGGAGTACCGGCGCAGCACCAGACCGGCGCGAGTGATCCGTGGATCATCGACGATCTTGAAGAGCAGACCGTCGCGATGCTGGTTGAGCTCCGCGAGTCCGGCCTTGCGGTGCTCCGCGTCCCGCTGCATGGACCGGAATTTGATCATCGTGAAGGCCCGGCCGTCGAGTCCCAGCCGTCGCTGCCGGAAGAAGACGGGCCCGGGAGTGTCCAGGCGCACCACCACCGCGATGGCCGCCATGAGCGGAGCGAGCAGGACGAGCCCCAGGACGGCGAGCACCCGATCGGTCAACGCCTTGGGTATGCGCGCCGCGCGGGAGAGATTCGGGGTCCGTACCAGCAACAAGGGCATGCCGGCAGCCATGCGGAGCTCGATGCGACGGGCCGCGACATCGGCGAGCACCGGCGCCAGCAGCACCTCGACGCACTCCGTCCGCAACGCCCAGACCAGCTCGCGCAGCCCTTCGGCGCTCAGCTGGGCGCTGGGCAGGGCGACGACCGCGTCGGGCCGGCACCTGCGGGCCGCGTGAAGGACGTCGTTCATGCCGCCCAGCACTGGCACACCGAGCGAGGTGACTTCCTCCGCATGTGCCGGATCGGTCAGGCAGACCGCCAGGACCCGAAGAACGCAGTGCTTGTCGGTACGCAGCTTGGCGGTCAGCTCGGCCGCGGACCGAGCGGAGCCGACGAGCAGGACCGACCGGGGTCGCCGCCACTCGGCCCGGCGAGGACGGAGGTGCCCGCCTCGCTCCGGGCGAAACGCGAGCGACACCAACGCGGCGACCAGGGCCGCGCAGAGTGCGTCGCGTGCCGGCTGCTCCGACGCCAGGAACCATCCGAGCACCCCAACTCCCGCGGCCACGAAGCACGTTGCCCGAGCGGCCGTACGGAAGTCTGCCTCGACGGTACGACGGCGTCGGCGGGGGGCCGCCGCCGCGGTGTCCAGACGGACGGCCGGTGCACGACGCCGGGTCTCGGTGGAGGAGAGACGCGGTCGGGGAGCGACTGTAGGGGGCATAGCGGTCGAACCTCCCTGCACCCTCAGGGAAAACCGTATATTTACGGCATATGCGTACACCATATTGGCCGATGCGCTCACAGGTCAATGGGGCCCTTGACTCACCTCGCAGAACGGATGAATAGTGTACGTATATGACGTAAACGGACGCTGTAGGTCCAGACTCTTCGAGGAGGTCGTGGCGCCGTGACTACGACGATCCTGCATGTGGCCCAGTCGAGCGGCGGCGGTGTGGCACGGGTCGTGACGGACGTGGCGGCCGGGCAGCTTGCGCGAGGCCATCGAGTCGTCGTCGTCTGCCTCCCTGACAGCGCACTGAGCGCGGCGGCCCGGCGGCGCGGAGTCGAGGTGCTCGCCTGGCGGGCCGCTCGCACGCCCGACACCCGGCTCCCGCGTGAGGTGGCCGATCTGCGCCGTGTCATCGAGTCCGTCCGCCCGGACGTGGTGCACCTGCACAGCTCCAAGGCGGGACTGGCGGGCCGTCTCGCGCTGCGTGGCCGCTTGCCCACCGTGTTCCAGCCGCACGCATGGTCGTTCAACGCGGTCACCGGCGGCCTTCGCGTCGCCTCGGTCCGCTGGGAGAGAGCGGGAGCACGGTGGGCCCATCAGGTCGTGTGCGTCAGCGAGGGCGAGCGGGCCCAGGGCCTCGCGGCGAGCGTGGAGGCCTGCTTCACGGTCATCCCGAACGGCATCGACCTCGACCGCTTCCCTGTCGCCGGGGCCCCCCGGCGCGACGCGGCCAGAAGGCGGCTGGGTCTGGCCCCGTCCGTCCTGCTCACGGTCTGCGTGGGCCGGCTGTGCCGGCAGAAGGGCCAGGACATCCTGCTCGGTGCGTGGCGCGGAGTCGTCGACCGGTTGCCGGCGGCACAGCTCGTCCTGGTCGGTGACGGACCCGACCGCGAACCGCTCATGAACCGGGCACCCGCGGACGTCGTCTTCGCAGGCGCCGTGGACGATCCACGGGACTGGTACCGCGCCGCGGATGTCGTCGTCCTGCCCTCCCGCTGGGAAGGAATGGCGCTCGCCCCGTTGGAAGCCATGGCATGTGGCCGTCCGGTCGTGCTGACCGACGTACCGGGTGCACGTGAGTCGCTGCCGCCGGATGTCACGGCCCGAACACTCGTCCCGCGCGGTGACGGTCCGGCGCTCGCCGACGCCGTCACCGCGCTGCTGGCCGACCGGGAGGCCTGCGACGCCATCGGCCGGCAAGGGTACGTCCATGTGCGTCGGCACCACGACGTGCGCCGCGTGGTGGAGCGCACCGAAGCCGTCTATGACGCCGCCCTGCGTGCCCGAGCCGCCGGTACCGGGTCCTTCCCGGCCCGCCGCCCCGGCCTGCGCCCGGGCCGCACATCAGGGAGAGTCAGAACCGAGGAGGCGGCCACCGCATCGAAGTGGCCGCCGGCACGATGAGGATGCAGCGAAGCGTGGACGTGGTTCGGACAAGCGTGGCCCGCGGCGCTCCGGCCGTACTGGCGGCCCTGCACGAGGCCTCCGGCCTGCTCGCCGACCAGCCCATTTCAGCGCGTCCCGTGTGGTTGTCGTGCTGGATCCAGGCCTTCCAGGATCGCTTCCCTCTAGCCGTCACCCTCCATCGGGGAGGCACCGTCGTGGGCTTCGCCTGTCTGGCCCTGCGCCGCCACGGCGCGCTCACCGACGTGATGCTCGCGGGTGACGGACCCAGCGACTACGGGCGCCTCCCCGCGACCGACGCCGCGATCGGACGTCGGCTCGCCGAAGAGGTGGCCGCCGTCGTGCGGGCCGTGCACGGCCCGTGGCGGCTGCGGTTCGACCAGTTGCCGGTGGGCGATCCGGTCGCCCGGGAACTGGCCCGCCTCCTGCCCCGCAGCAGCATCGGGCCGGCGGTTCCTTCGCCGATCCTTCGGATTCACCCACCACGCACCCTTGAAGCCCACGCCCACCGGTCGCTCCGCAGGAACGTCGGCAGGATCCGCCGGAGAATCGAGGAAGCCGGCATCAGTCTGGAGACGGCGACGACCATGGATCCCCCGTCGATCCGGCGGCTCACACCAGAACTGGAGCAGGTGGCACGGAGGCGTGACCACGCGATCGGCAGACGCAGCCCGTTCGACAGCAGACAGTGGCGGACCTTCTACCACCTGGTCCTGCACACGCTGGCGGCGGCGGACGTCGTGGCGGCCACGACCGTCCGGCTGGGCGGGCAGCTGGCCGGCTACCAGATCGCCCTGCGCGACGAGGATGTCTGGCGTATCTGGGACGGCAGGATGAACGGCGAGTACGCCTGGTGCAGCCCCGGGTCCCTGGTGGATGTCTTCTTCCTGGAAGGCGCGCTCGCGGATCCGAAGGTGCACGAGGTCGACTGGCAACGCGGCATGCAGCTGCAGAAACTGCGGGCCAGTTCCGACATCCGTGAAGGCGAGGTGCTCACCGCCTACTCCGGGGCCGTGGTCGAGGCCGCACACCGGGTCACTCGGCCGATCCGCCGAGGCCTGAGCGCGGCGCTTCCCCCCTCGGTCAAGCGGGCCATCCGGGAAGGACTCGGCGCTGTCTCAGGACCGCGGAGCCCGTCCCAGCACTGAGTGCAGGGCGGGCCGCAGTCCCGGCACCTGTCCCGCGCCGCGCCGCAGCATCCGGTAGCCGCGCACTGTCTTGAGGCGAAACGTCGCGTCGGTGTCGGTGGAGTTGACGTCGACGCGGGGCACGGCGTACGGGCCGGCCGCCGTGTGCGTGCTGAAGGCCACCTCGAAGCCGGCCTCCGCCACGGCCCGCCGGGCCTTCTCGTCGTGTTCCCCGTAGGGGTACGCGAAGGCCCGCGGTCTCCTGCCGGTGAGAGCCGCCAACGCTCGCGCTGCTTCGGTGACGTTGTGCTGAAGGGTCCGTTCATCGGCCGCCACGAGCGTGCTGTGGTCCCAGCCGTGGCATTCGACGTCCAGCCCGGCGCGGACCATCTCTCGGATGTCCTCGGCCGACACGAGCGGCTCGTCCGGCATGGACAGCATCCAGCGCGACCTGTCGCCGATCAGACCGGTGAGCACGAAGACGGTGGCGGGCACGCCGAGTTCGTGCAGCAGCGGAAGTCCCTCGTCCACGATGGCCCGATAGCCGTCGTCAAACGTCAGCAGCACGCTGCGTGGCGGGGTGTCACCACTGAGATAGGCGTCGAGGGGCAGCGGCGTCCATCCGTGGTCGAGCAGGGTGGTCAGCTGACGGCGGAGCCGGTCCTGGGCAACGAACAGATGGAAGGGGTCGCTCCGCGCACCGCGGTCGCCGACGCCGTGGTACATCAGCACCAGCGGTCTGCGGCGGGGGATCATGAGCTCCTCCCGGATCTCCGGTCCATCTGCCGTACGACGAAACCGGCCCAACCGGCCGCCAGCAGTGCCGCGGCCACCACCATCAGGCGCAGCATGCCGCGCGGCGGGTGTCGCTCGGCGGCAGCCGGATCGGCCCGATCGGTGATCTCGCCCGAGACCAAACGGTCGTCCCGCACCGATCTGTCCACCACGCTCGCGATGGCGTTGCAGGCTCTGGCTGCCTGGTCCGCGTCGTCCAGAGACACGGTGATGTCCAGATTGGCCGTTCTGGGCTCCACAGTGACCGACAGGCCGGCACGCAGGTCCTCCGGCTTCACGTCGGCGGCCACGGCAGCCACGTGCACCGTGGCCGACGCCCTCGCCACCACCGCGTACTTGTTGGCGATCAGCTCGATGACATCCGCGCTCACGAGCGTGTCGGCACGAGGGGCGAAGGAGATCGTGCTGGTGGTGGCGTAGCTGGTGGGGAGTTTCTCGACCACGGCAAGGCCGGCACCGAGGACGACCAGGCCCGCGAGGAGCGGTGCGAGCCAGCGATTTCTGCGCCAGACTGCGAAGCGACGACGCCATGGGCGGTCCGGCCGGGCGGCGGCCGCGTCGTCCGGCGGGGGCGGGCTTGCTTCCTGCGGGCGCGGGCCGGCATCGGGGCGCGGTGCCCCGCCTGGCGTCACCGAAATGTTCTCGTGGACGCCCGCCGGTGGAGTGCGCTGTTTCATGCTTCCGCCTCACGTAGTCGTGTCCGACCGGTCGCTGGCGGGCGGCTGCGCGCAGATGCCGCCAGGAGCCCGATGAAGAACCACGCCATGATCCCGATGACGGGGTTGCGCAGCGGATAGTCGACCAGCCCGTGCCCGATGACGGCGGCCAGGCTCGCGGCGGCGGCCGCCGAGACTCCGCGGCTCGTCAGATCCGCCGGAGCCTCCGGCCTGCCGCGATTGGCCAGCGCGGCAGCCGCTCCGGTACCGATCGCCACGACCAGCGCGGCCCCGCCCAGCACTCCCTGCTCCGCGCCCACCGCGAGGAACAGATTGTGCGCGTGCTCCTCCTGCCGGGCGGCGGCGACATGGGCCGCGCCCTGGTAGGTCGCGGTCCGAAACGCACCCGGCCCACTGCCCAGTACCGGATTCTCGGACATCTGGACGATGGCCTCCGCCCTCGCCGACGGTCGCTCGTCGTAGGGGTTGCCGGGCCCTCCGAAGACGGACGTCAGCCGTTGCACCACAACCGGCTGACTGGTGAACGAAGGTGCGGTGGCGAACAGGCCGAGTGTGAGCATGACCACCGTGCCCAGGCACAGGAGGAGCGGGCGGGCTTCGCGGAGCAGCGCCGCCAGCAGCACAAGCCCCACCATGGTGCCGATCCACGCGCCGCGGGAGAGGCTCACCGCCAGGGCCACGAGAGACGGAACCGCCGCCGCCACGCACAGGCCCGTCATCCACGGCCGGCGCAGCCGGTGCGCCACGACGATCAGAGCCACACTCAGACAGACGGTCATGGCCGCACACAGTCCGAGTTCGTTGGGCTGTGCGAACACACCGACGGGCCGGTTGGTGACCAGGGCCGCGTCGCTGGTCTCGACCCGCAGATCGGGAAACGGCACGAGGGAGGTGCCGCAGAGCACGCCTCCGCCGACGCACAGGGCCACGGCAACGAGCAGCAGGTCCGAACGCCGGCCCGTCGCCATGACGATCGCCGAGGCCAGCAGCAGCCCTGTCACGTATCCGACGTCCTGTCGCAGGGACCGCCCGAGATCCACGCTGGAAAGGGTGGACAGCAACGCGGCGGCGACCAGGACCGCCATGGCGAGGAGCACCGGAGACCGGCCGATACGACGCCCTTGTCCGCCCAGTCTCGCCGTCAGCACGACGGCCACGGCGCCCAGCGCCAGAATCCGTGCCAGGGGCACGCCGAGCGGGCCGTCGGTGTTTCCGGCGACCAGGACGACCGCGACCGCGGCGAGAGCCAGCGCGGGACGGCTCAAGGCGCCGAAGGACAGCACCGCGACGGCGAGCCCGCTGAACAGGATCGCCACACCGGGCGGAACACTGGGCCCCGCGGCCCAGACGGCCGCGGCCGAGAGTGTCAGGGCCGCGGCTACGAGTCCGATCCGGGAGTCGAAAGCCCTGTCCCGCCGCATCACGTACTCCCCGGGGCCGCGACCGGCGTCCCGGTGCGGTCACGTCGCAGCCCACCGGCAAGGCCGTGCACGGCGCCCGCGGCCTTGGCGACATCTCGCACCGCGGCGGCCAGCGGAATCAAGGGCAACGCCGACCAGTCGTGTCCCCGCACGGCCCTCGCCACCGGCAGGGACAGATAGGCGAGAACAGCGCCGCCGGTCAGGGCGCGAGCACGGCGGTCACGTGCCGTCGCGACGAGTGCGACCGGGTAGGCGACCGCCCGTGACAGGTCACGGACGAGCAGGCGGGGTTCGGCCGAGCGACCGCTGCCCTGGCCGTAGCGGAAGTACATGACGGCGGTGCGGCGCAGGGTCGGCCGTGGCTCCCACGACACCTCCGCCGATGCGACCAGCGCCGCGCGGTGTCCGGCCGCGACAGCCCTCCGTCCGAAGATCAGGTCTTCCGCCGCTCGCAGGTCCTCCGGAAAACCACCGGCGGCCAGCCACGCCTCACGGGTGAAGGCCATGGATCGTCCCGAGGGCCGGTCGGCGGTGAACGCACGTCCGAAGAACCTTGAGTACACGCGGGTCCAGGGGCCCGGATGACGGGCTTCGTCAGGAAGCGGCGCTCCTACCAGCGTCATGGCCCGGGCCGGCGCGCCGTGGCTGTCCACGTGGTAGACGCCGGTCAGCACGCCGGCCGGCTGTGGCTCGGCCCACGCCGCGCGCAGTCGGCTCAGCCAGTCCGGAGCAGGGTCGCAGCCCGCGTCGGTACACGCGATGAAGGGGTTGCCTGCGGCACGCACCCCGGCGTTGCGCCCGGCCGACACGCCTCGGTGGCTCAGCGCGAGAAGGCGCACCCGGCTGTCGCGGCACGCCCAGGCGGTGACACGGTCAGTGGTGCCGTCGGTCGAGCCGTCGTCCACGACCACTATCTCGTCACCGGTGACGGTGAGTTGTGGAAGCAGCAGGCTCAACAACCGGTCGACAGCCTCCTTCTCGTTCCACAAGCTGGTCAGCACGGACACCGGCACGGTTCCGGTGAGCCCCGCGCCGGGCAACCGGGCGATTCCGCAGAGTGTCTGGGACAGCAGATCCGCGCAGGCCCGAGGCCCCGGATGAGTCGCTGCCCGAGACCGGCCCGCCTCGCCCATCGACGCCCGCAGGTCCGCGTCCGTCAGGCGGTGCAGAGCCTCTGCCACCGCCGCGGAGGACGAAGGCGGCACGGTGATGCCGGCCGGGGCCCCGGCCGTGCCCGCCACGCGGTCGGCGACCGGCCCGGGAGCCGTGGCGATCACGGGCACGCCGTGGAGCATCGCTTCCATGGCGACGGCGCCGAAGCTCTCCCGCCCGGGACCGCGCCCGAACGGCTTGGTCAGCACGGCCACCGCATCGGCGGCCGGCAGCAGCCGCCAAGCGCTGTCGATCCATCCCGTGAAGTCCACCCGGTGCGCCACTCCGAGGTCCGCTGCCAGCTCGGTGAGCCGCCTGCGCTCGTCCGGGGCGGCCGGGTCGTCGGGGCCGACGACGGCCAGTCGCCAACGCTCACCACCAGGCTGGGCGAGCGCGGCGATGGCGTCGTCCACGCCTTTGTATCCGACCAGCCGTGCCACGGTGAGCAGGAGCAGTTCACCGGCGTCGAGCCGCGCTCCGCTCCGTGCCAGTTCCCGGCGCGCCCGCTCGCGGGGCAAGGCTGCGCCGTCCGGCGCCGGGAAGGGCACCAGGGTGACCTCCGAGTGCCGCGACGCGGCCGCCATGGCGGACTCGGTCACCACACAGCCGTCGGTCAGGGCGGCCAGGAGCGTCATGAGCGGACCGTCGAAGGAGTGGTCGTGCTTGGCCCACAGGCTGCGCACCCCGGCAAGCCATGCTGCCGGGGCGGCCACGACCGCCGCCTTGACTCCGTTTGCGAGGAGTACGTCGGGGCGTTGCCGCCGCAGGCGGGGCAGAAGCCAGGCGGCGGCACCCAGAACCGCTGTGCCGGACCTGCCGGTGGGCCGCACGGTGCAGGGCATGCCTCGCCGGGTGAACTCCTCCCGCAGCGGTCCGTCCGCGAGGAGCACGGCGTCCACGGCCAGCCGATCGGTGGCGTCCAGCAGGGACAGCAGCCAGAGCTCGGCACCTCCGACCACACCGCTCGGCGACACCACGGTGACCTGCAGAGGATCGGTCACGACACCCTCCCTGGCGTGAGCATGCCGCGAAGAACGCGTACCTGTTCCGGATCGGTCCGGCGGGCGATGATCAACCAACCGGACAGATAGAGGGTCACCCCTGCCGGCAGCGCGGCCAGGAACGGCCAGGGAGCCAGCAGCACTCCCGCGGCGAGGGCGGAGGCCACCAGCGCGGGCAGGGCGGTCCGTAGCAGCCGGGGTCTGCCGATGAGGCCGCGCGCCAGGCGCAGCGATATCGCGGCCTCGACGGCGTAGCAGACGGAGGTGGTGAAGGCGGCTGCGATGCCGCCGTAGTACGGGATGAGCAGGATGTTCAGTACGACGGAGACGACCAGCGCCGCGATCGGACCGATGAGCAGCCGGAGATTCGGACCGGCCGCCATCATGCCGTAGGCGATCAGATATCCCATGCCGAAGAGCAGGGGGGCCGGGGCCAGCCAGCGCAGCATGTCCGTTCCCGCGTCGGCGAAGCGCTCACCGAAGAGCAGCGACAACACGTCGCGCCCTCGGCACAGCATCACCGTCATGTACGGGATGAAGACCGCCGCCAGCACGCCGAACCCCTGCTCCGTGTACCGCTGGACCCGGCGCGGCTCCGGGTCCGCGGCCATCAGGGGGAAAAGCGCCCGGGTCACCACCCAGCACACGAACACCGCGGACTCCAGCAGTCGATAGGAGGCCGCGTAGATCGCAACCTCCCGATGACCCGACAGAGCCTCCAGAAACACCATGTCCAGCCGGAACAGAGCCATCGCGATGATGCTGGTCAGCCCCAGCATCCAAGTCCCACGGTTCAGTTGGACCAGTGAGGCGACGGACACCGCGGTCCAGTCGGGGCGTACTCCCCGAGCCCGCACCAGCAGGGCGGCGGCCGGCGGCCCGACGGCGGTGCCCAGGCAGTACGCGACGGCCAGTCCGAGCAGTCCGGTGTCCGCCAGCAGCGCGGCCAAGGCGCCCGCGGCCGTCAGAAGCCGCTGCGTGAGATGAACCACCGCGATGATCGACTGATGCTGCATGGCCGCGGCGGCAGAGCGGAACGCCTCGGTGTACGTGTCCAGCATGACCGCGGCGATGATGAGCAGCCCGGCGGCCACGGACTCCGGGCCGGAGTGCCAGGACAGCCCCAGCAGCATGCACAGCGCACCGAACACAGCGGCCGCGAGCAGGGTCCGCATGGCGAGGAGCCCGGCCAGCAGTCCCGGCAGTCGTGCCGGTTCGGCACTCGCGCGCTGGACCACGATCGCGTCGTAACCCCACAGCGGTATCACGGCCGCCAGCGCGCCCACCGCCAGCGAGTACGCGAAGACGCCGAAGTCCTCGACCCCGAGAAAACGTGCGGCACCCACGACGACGAGCAGCGTGGACAGTTTGCCCACGATCTCGGTGACACCGAGCACGAGCATGGTTCGGGCGGTGCTGACGGCTGCTCCACCGTCAGTTGACGGCATGTCGGCCGGAGCCGAAGAGGCGCCCGGTTGCCCGGTGTCGCCGGACGCCGTGGGCCCGTCCGCGGGTGGCCCGGCAGGAGAGTCATCGGGGAGGGAGCCCGGAGGCGGCACGTGGTCCGCGTCCCTGGACCATGTGTCCGGTCGTCTGGGGGACGGCGTGGGCGGCCCGACCGCCCTGCGTCGGCGATCCGCGTGAGAACACACGGCGGCATGGCGGGTGCGCAGGGCGGTCGGGCCGCAGTGGGCACGCGGGGTGGGGCGGTCGGCCAGGCGCTCGGGGTGCGGGGACATCGTGGACAGCAGGAGCGCGCTGCCGTGGGCAGGTTGCGCTCGGGGTGCGCACGCCCTGTCGGGCGGACCGACGCGCCCGTCAGGGCGGTACGGCGGCCCTGCTCGGGACCGCCTTCGCGTGATCTGACGGTGCGAGGACTGCTCACAGGGCAGGTGCGGCCCCTGCCCGGGGAACGGGCAGCGGCGCAAACTCCTGACCAGACGGCACAACGTCGACACACCTCTGCCATCTCGTAGCACGAGTCACTACGGAATCAATGGTGGCCCGCCTGTCGTGGACGTGCGAATCGATCACCCGCGCGCACCGGGGCTCCCTACGGCCGGCCCTTTCCTCCTGCCCGAACGGCTCTGCTCCATGGACCAGTTGGCCTTGGCCGGAATCCGTCCCGCCCCGATCTCTCCTGGTGGCACGAGACCCGGCCGGCCACAGCTGCGTACAACCATTCGGGCACCAGCGAGGTCTCCTGTCCCGCAAGCCCATGTCCCCACAGTCCAACCCCCCGCCACCGTCGATTCACCGAGGACCCACATGCTCCAGGCCGCCCCCGGCACCCCCACCACTCGCCGCCGGATCAGCGCTGCACTCGGCGCCGTCGCACTGATGGCCCTGGGTGCCTCGCCCGCCCTCGCCGCCGATGCCGCCCCCACGCCCCACCTGGTGCTGGGCGAGATGGCGCCGAAGGTCGACGGCCTGAAGCCGGGTGGCACCTACGACGTCCCGGTCAGCTTCACCAACACCGGCACCGAGGCGCTCGACAAGGTCTACCTGCAGTACGGCGTCACCCGTGGGCTGAGCCACACGGAGCTGCCCTCGAACTGCTTCCGCTTCGACGTCGGTTCCTACGACGAACTCCCGGAGAAGTCCTACGCGATCTGCGAGTTCGACCAGACGGTCGAGCCCGGAGTCGTCTACGCCCCCGAGAAGACGCTGACGCTGAACGTGCTCGACTACGCGCTGCACGACGAACTCCGCGTGGTGGTGGACACCGACGGTTCGCTCCCCGCCGAGGGCAGCGGCCTCCGGGTGCCCGGCACCGGTCCCGCGGTGAAGCTCGTCGAGAAGCCCGACGCGACCCCGGCCGAGCCGGGCAGCGGCGAGCACGAGGGCTGGGACGACGCCGACGTCTCGGTGAACGCGGCGAACACCGCCGACCTCCAGCTGACCGCCGACAAGCTGAGCGGCAAGGTCGGCGACACGGTGTCACTGAAGGTGACGCTCACCAACGCCGGGCCCGGCTGGGTCCTCGGTGAGCTGGACAACTCCGTCACGAAGGTCCGCGTCACCATCCCGGCGGGCACCACCGTCACGAAGGCCGCGCCCTGCACCAAGGTCGGCGCCGGGGTCTACGACTGCGGTACCGCCCAGCGCTGGCTGAAGGAGAACGCCGTCGAGAACCGCACCTTCAAGCTGCGCGTCGACAAGGCGGTCACCGGCGCCAAGGCCTCGGCGAAGCTGACGGGGCAGGCCCGGCCGTACGACAAGAACCCGGAGAACGACAGCATCCAGATCCCGCTCGACGTCACGGGCGACTCGTCCGGCGACGGCGGCGCGTCGGCCGGCACGGGTGGTGGCGGCTCGACGTCCTCGACGGGCGGTGACTCCGGAAGCTCCACCTCCGGCGGCTCCGGCTCCGGCGGCGGCTCGACCACGTCCGGCGGTTCCTCGGCCTCCGGCACCTCCGGCTCCGCCACGACCGCCGACGGCGACCTGGCGAGCACCGGTTCCGGCGCGACGCTGCCCCTCGCGGGCGCGGCCGCCGCGGCGGTCGCCGTGGGCGCGGGCGCGGTTCTGGTCGTACGACGACGCAAGGCGGCGCAGCAGTAACGCCTCGGGGGCAGTAACGCCTCGGGGAGGGAGCCCGGACGCCGGGCTCCCTCTCACCGCCCTCCCGCCCGCACCGCCCCCACACTCGCGACCACCACCAACCCGATCGCCCCGCACTGCGGCAGCGACAAGCCCTGGCCCAGCACCAGCCAGCCCGCCGTCGCCGCGAGCGCGGGCGCGAGGCTCATCAGGACCGCGAAGGTCGCCGCGGAGAGCCGGCGCAGGGCGAGCAGTTCGAGGGTGTACGGCACTCCGGAGCTCAGCACCGCGATGGCCAGGCCGAGGCCCAGCACACCCGGCTCCAGCAGTGCCGCTCCCGACGCGGCAACCCCCAGCGGCAGGCTGACGAACGCGGCGACGCACATCGCGATCGCGAGACCGTCCAGGCGTGGAAAGCGGGCGCCCGCACGGGCGTTGAGCAGGATGTACGCCGCCCACATCGCCCCGGCGCCCAGCGCGAAGGCCACTCCGCCGACGTCGAGGCTTCCCAGGTCGCCGCCGCTCAGCAGACAGACCCCGGCGAGTGCGAGCCCGGCCCAGAGGAAGCTCGCCGCGCGCCGCGAGACCAGCACCGACAGCAGGAGCGGGCCGAGGACCTCCAGGGTGACGGCCGCGCCCAGCGTGATGCGGGCGATGGCCTGGTAGAAGAGCAGGTTCATGCCGCCGAGGGCCAGGCCGAAGCCGATGACGACAGCCCAGTCGGTACGGGAGTGGCCGCGCAGCCGAGGGCGGGTGACGGCGAGGAGCAGCAGCGCGGCGAAAGCGATGCGCAGACCGACCGTGCCGAGCGCCCCGGCGCGCGGGAACAGCAGCGCGGCGCAGGCCGAGCCGAACTGCACGGACACCGCGCCAAAGAGCACGAGGCCGACGCCGCCGAGGCTGCCGCGCCCCGCGGGGTGCCGTACGAGCGTGGGCGAGCTGGTCACCGTAGAGGTCATGGCGTTGACGCTAGGCAGCCGGCCGCTTCCCGTGAAATGCCGATTTCCCTGCGGTTATGCTCTGGAAGCATGACCGTGGAACTGCGCCACCTGCGGGCCTTCCTCGTCATCGCCGAGGAGGGCAACATCACCCGTGCCGCCGCCCTGCTCCATGTGAGCCAGCCCGCGTTGTCGCGCACGCTGCGCCGGCTGGAGGAGCATCTGGGCGCCCGTCTGGTCGACCGGTCCACCCATCATCTGGAGCTGACCACGGAGGGCCGGGTCTTCCGGGAGAAGGCCGCCGCCGCGCTGTCCGCCGTCGACACCGCCCTCGACCCGGGCGGGCTGCGGAGCTGGCCGCTCCGCCTCGGGCATCCCTGGGCGGCGCTCGGCGACCACACCGTCGCGCTGCTCCGCCGCTGGGACGAGACACACCCCGGTACCCGGCTCGAACTGCTCCGCGTCGACGACCGCACGGCGGGCCTCACCCAGGGCCGGGTCGACGCGGCGCTGCTAAGGGGCGAGGTCAGCTCGCCAGGGCTCCGCACCGAGCTGCTGACCTGGGAGGAACGGGTCGTCGTCCTCCCGGCCGACAGCCCGCTGGCGGACCTTCCCCGGGTCACCCTGGCCGACCTGGTCGACCGTCCGATCGCCGTCAACGTCGTGGCGGGGACGACCACGATGGACTTGTGGCCGCCGACCGCCCGCCCCTCCGCGACCATCGAGGTGACCAACACCGACGAGTGGCTCATGGCCATCGCGGCGGGCCGTGCCGTGGGCATCTCCACGACGGCCACCCCGAGCAGCCACGCCCACCCCTCGCTGGTCTACCGGCCCCTCACGGACGCCCCGCCCGTCCCGCTCGTCCTCGCCTGGCGCGAGGGAGTCGGGCACCCGGCCATCCCGGACCTGGTCGCGCTCGCCCATGAGGTGCTGACCGCCGGACGGCCCTGACCTCACAGGCCACCCCGCACCGCCGTATCGTTCGGGGCGTGGTTGAGAACGCACTGATGCGGCTGCCCGACATGCCGCTGCACGATCCGTTCGTCGTCGCCGACGAAGAGACCCGCACCTACTATCTCTACACCTCCAACGACCCGTCCGTGTCGGGCGTGGAGGGCACCGGCACGATGGTCTACCGCAGCCACGACCTGCGGGGCTGGACCCGCCCGGTGCCGGTCTTCCTCACCGCCGACCAGGACAACATCTGGGCCACGGAGGGTGGTTGGGCGCCAGAGGTGCACAAGTGGGCGGGCAGGTACTACCTGTTCACCACCCTGCACGACGAGAACCGTCCCCTCCCCGTACCGGCGCCCAACCAGTGGGGCACCCCCTTCCAGCTCCGCAACCATCTGCGCGGCACGGTCACCGCCGTGTCTGACTCCCTGCTGGGCCCGTTCACCGTCGTCGACCCCGAACGCCCCACCCCACCCTCGGAGTTGATGACCCTCGACGGAACGCTCCACGTCGACCGGGAGGGGCGGCCCTGGATGGTCTACGCGCACGAGTGGCTCCAGACCATCGACGGCACCATGGAGGCGATCCGGCTGGCCCCGGACCTGACGCGGACCGTCGGCGACCCGGTGTTCCTCTTCAAGGCGTCCGACGCGCCCTGGCTGGGCGAGCAGATCCCGGCCGGCGTCCCGGGCCAGCTCCCGCCGTACATCACCGACGGCCCCCAGCTGTACCCCACCCCGGACGGCTCGCTGCTCATGCTGTGGTCGACCTACGAGAAGAACGCCGTCGGCCCGGACGGCAACATCAGCGGCGGCTACGTCCAGACGTACGCCGTCTCCGAGTCCGGCGACCTCCGCGGCCCCTGGCGTCAGCAGCGGCCGCTGGTCCGCGACGACAGCGGGCACGGCATGCTGTTCCGCACCTTCGAGGGCCGGTTGACGATGATCCTGCACCGACCGTTCGAGAACGCCCGGGGCAAGCTGTACGAGATGCGGCTGGACGGCCATGAGCTGCGGGTGGTCCGCCAGTGCACCGAGCTCGACGGCGGCGGCTGACCGTCCACGGTGGGGATCTGCGTCCGGCCATGGCCGGACGCAGGCGAACTAGCCGGGCGGCGCCGTGCTGCCGCGCACCTCGAGGGTGGGCGTGGCGAGTTCGACCTCGCGCGGCCGGTCCGGGGTCTCGATCCGGTCCAGGAGCCGCTGGGCCGCCCGTCGGCCCACGTCACGGCTGGCGTTGTCCACGGTGGTCAGCCACAGGTGGCGCAGCCGCGACAGGTAGGTGTTGTCGTAGCCGACGAGCGACAGGTCCCGGGGTACCCGCAGCCCGCTCTCCTCGGCCGCGGACAGCGCGCCGACGCAGGTCATGTCGTTGGCGGCGAAGATCGCGGTGGGCCGCCGCGGGCGGCTGAGCAGGCGTACGGCGGCCCGGTAGCCGCCCTCCTCGGTCAGGTCACCCTGTTCCGTGACCGCCGTCCCGGCCAGCCCGTGCTCCCGCATCACCGCCTCGAAGCTGCGCCGGCGCAGCTCCCCCACGGCCCCCTGGGCGGCGATGTGCGCGATGTGCCGGTGGCCGAGCCCGATGAGGTGCTCGGTGGCCAGACGGGCGCCCTGTTCGTCGTCGTTGGCGACGACGTCCACGCCCGGCAGCTCCGGTTCCCGGGCGCCCGCGACGACGGTCGGAACCTGTCCGGCGGCGGCGCGCAGGGCCTCGGGGTCCTGGAGGGTGCCGACGGCGATCAGGCCGTCGACGCGCAGTTCGGTGAAGGTGCGGGTGAGGTCCTCGCCGAGCCGGCGGTTGAGGTGCCCGTCGGCGAGCAGCATGTGCAGGCCGCTGTCGTAGAGCCGGGAGTTGAGCCCGTCGAGGAGTTCCACGAACCAGGGGTTGCGCAGGTCGTTCAGGAGCACGCCGACCGTGCGGGTGCGGCGCTCGCTGAGGCTGCGGGCGGCGGCGTTGGGCCGGTAGCCGAGTTCCTCGACGGCGGCGAGGACGGCGGCGCGCTTCTCGGGCCGTACGCCCTCCGAGCCCCGCAGCACCAGCGACACCAGCGACTTGGACACACCGGCGCGCTCGGCGACGTCACGGATGGTCGGGGTCCTCATCCCATGGACCGTTCCATACATGTTCCTCGCCCTGCAAGACCTTGACACCTGCTGTTGTCCGTCTCATCGTAGGCCAGCAAGGCTTTGGAACGGTCCAAAAGCAGGTTCCGACGAAGGGCGGTCATCGTGGACAGGCTCGGCATCGCCGTGGTGGGTTTCGGCTGGATGGGGCGGGTGCACACCCAGGCGTACGCCCGGCTGCCGCACCACTTCCCGCAGTTGCCGCTGCGGCCGGAACTGGTGACGGTCGCCGACGAGGTGCCCGGCCGGGCCGAGCAGGCGGCGGACCAGTACGGCTTCGCGTCCGCGACCCGCGACTGGCGCGAGGTGGCCGCCGATCCGCGCGTGCGGGCCGTGAGCATCACCGCCCCGAACTTCCTGCACCGCGAGATCGGCGTCGCGATGGCCGAGGCGGGCAAGCACATCTGGATCGAGAAGCCGGTCGGGCTGACCGCCCAGGACGCGGGCGCGGTCGCCGACGCGGTCGCCCAGGCAGGTGTCCAGGCCACGGTCGGCTTCAACTACCGCAACGCCCCCGCCGTGCAGGCCGCCCGGGAACTGATCGCCGCCGGTGAGATCGGCACCGTCACGCACGTCCGCATCCGCCTCTTCAGCGACTACGCCGCCCATCCCGAGGGCGCCCTGACCTGGCGGTACGAGCTTCAGCGCGGCGGCAGCGGCGTCCTGGGCGACCTCGCCTCGCACGGCGTCGACCTCGCCCGCCACCTCCTCGGCGACATCGAGTCGCTGACCGCCGACACCGCGATCTTCGTCCCCGAGCGGGCCCGTCCCACCGGAGCCACCGCGGGCCACACCCGCGCGACGGGTGGTGAGCTGGGCCCGGTCGAGAACGACGACTACGTCAGCTGTCTCCTCCGCTTCTCCTCCGGCGCCCGGGGCGTCCTGGAGGCCTGCCGGGTCTCGGTCGGCGAGCAGAACAACTACGGCTTCGAGATCCACGGCACGACCGGCGCGGTCTTCTGGGACTATCGGCGCATGGGCGAGCTGGGCGTCAGCCGCGGCACGGCCTACCAGGACCAGCCCGTCAGCACGGTGTACGTCGGCCCGGGCGCCGGCGAGTTCGGCGCGTTCCAGCCGGGCTCGGCCAACACCATGGGCTACGACGACCTGAAGGTCATCGAGGCGTACGGGTTCCTGCGGTCGGTGGCCGAGGGGACGCCGTACGGCGCGACGCTCGACGACGCCGTGGCGAGCGCGGCGGCGCTGGACGCGATGAGCCGTTCCGCTGAGCGGCGGACGTGGGTGGATCTCGTCACCGATCCGGGCACGCGCTGACGGCACAGGAAAAGGCCCTCACAGGTTGTCGCCTGTGAAGGCCTCTCCACACCGTCGGGACGACAGGATTTGAACCTGCGACCCCTTGACCCCCAGTCAAGTGCGCTACCAAGCTGCGCCACGTCCCGGTGTCCGTCTGACCTGGGCTTTCCCCCGGCCGAACGTGCAGGGAAACAATACCGCACTCGGGTCAGTGGTCGCGCACCCGTTTATCGACGGCCCCGGCGTCGTCGGCCCGCACCAGGTTCCGTATCGGCGCCGTCGCGAGCAGGGCGCCGCAGACGACCAGGCTCATCACCCCGGCGACGAGCAGGACGTGGTCGGCGCCGAGGGCGGCGGCGGACGGGCCCGCGAGTGCCTGGCCGACCGGCATCAGCGCGAGGGAGCCCGCGACGTCGTAGGCGTGGATGCGGTTGAGGGCGTCGGGCGGGACCTGGGTCTGGATGCTGGTCGCCCACATCACGCTCCAGAAGGCCATGCCGGTCCCGGCGACGGCGGCCCCGGCCATCATGGCGGGCACGCCGAGGCCCGCGCCGACGGCCGCGGGGAAGGCCCCGAAGCCGACCAGGGCGATCGAACCTGCGCGCAGCATCCGACGGGGGCGCAGCCGCAGGGCGAGGAGGCCGCCGACGACGGTTCCGGCGCCGAGGGCGGAGTTCACCAGGCCGTAGGCGCGCGGTCCGTGGTCCTGGACGACCTCGGTGGCGACCAGCGGGACGGTCGGGCCCGAGACGGCGATCATGTAGAGGCCCCAGATGGCGATCACGCCCCACAGCCAGCTGCGCGCTCTGAACTCCCGCCAGCCGGTGACGAGATCGGCCCAGAAGGTGCTCGTCCGGTGCGGTGTCGGCCCGTCGTCCGGCGCGCGCGGCGGCAGCCGGAGGAGTATCAGACACAGGGCGCTGACCGCGTACATGGCGGCGTCCACGGCGAAGACGCCGCCCGCCGAGGCGAAGCCGACGAGCAACCCGGCGCACACGGGCCCGGCGAGCTGCGCGCCCGCCTCGGCGATGCGTATCGCCCCGTTGGCACCCTGGACGTCGGTGGCGAGCCGGGGGACGGTACTGGCGACGCCGGGCTGGAACAGGGCGCCCGCCAGGCCGTTGACGAAGCCGATGACGCAGATCTGCCAGAGCACCACGTGCCCGGAGAAGAAGAGCGCGGCGGCGAGCGTCTGGGTGGCGAGGCGCACCAGGTCCGCGCCGATCATCACCTTGCGGGTGTCGAAGCGGTCGGCGACGACACCGCCGAAGACCACGAACCCGGCGAAGGAGGCGGCGGAGGCGGCCATCGCGAGGCCGACCGCGGCCGCCCCGTATCCGTGCTGGAGCAGGCCGGTGGCGAGGGCGACGGGGAGGATGGTGTGGCCGAGGGCGGCGACGGCGCGGGCGACGAAGAACAGGGCGAAGTCGCGGGACCAGACGGCGGGCTCGGGCGCCTTGTTCGCCGGACGCTCGGCGACGTCGTCGGCGGGTGCGCGATGCGCGTCCCTCCGCCCCTTCGACGACACCTCGGTCATCCCTCACCCCGTCTCCCGAGCACCACCCCCGCCGGCAGCCACCTCCGCCACGCCTTCGGATCATGCCACGCGGCACTGACAGCGCCCGGGGAATTTCACTCGCCGACCGGACGCCCCAACTCCGGATAGTTGTCGAGGAGTCGGGGCGGGGCCGCCTGGCGCCAGGAGTCGGCCAGGATGTCCCGCAGTTCGTCCTCGTCCTCCAGGGCGGCGAGGCGGGCCCGCACCCAGGCGAACTGTGCCTCGTGGTCGGCGATCCAGAACTTCTCCGGCTCGGCGAGGACCAGTTCGTCCCGCTCCTCCTTGGGGCAGCGCACCGCGAGGGAGGTCTCCTCCTCCGGCAGGGTGGCGAACATCTTCCCCGCGACCCGGAACGTGGGCATGCTCCAGGCGATCTTCTCCGTGGTGTCCGGCAGGGACAGGGCGATACGGCGTACGTCTTCGGCATCCGGCATGGGACGCACCGTAGCGGCTGCCACTGACAATCACCTGGTGGGAGCGGTTGTCCCCGGGCGCTTGCCCTGACCGGCGGCTCCCAGGTGCTTGTAGTAGAGGGTTGTTCCCCTGAGCACCCCGCCCGGATCCGCCGCGTAGTCGGGGATCACGCCGGCCCTGGTCCAGCCCGCCGAGGCGTAGAGGCGCTCGGCCGGGCTGTCGGTCTCGGTGTCGAGGTGGAGCAGGGTGATACCGGCGTCGGCGGCGGCCTGTTCGGCGGTGGCCAGGAGGCCGCGTCCCAGACCTCGCCCGCGTGCGTCCCGGTGCACCATGAGCTTGACCAGTTCGGCGCGGTGGCGGCTGTTGGGCTTGTCGGGGAAGACGAGACTGACGGTGCCGAGCGTCCGGTCGTCGCCGCGGGCGATCCAGAGGGCGAGGTGTCCCGCCGCCACGCCGGCCGCCCGTTCCTTCCACCAGGCGAGGGCCGCCGCGCGGTCGAGGGGGGCGAGGAAGCCGATCGAGGCGCCGCCGTCGACGGTGTCGACCATCAGGTCGGCCAACTCCTCGACGTACAGCGGAACTTGGCCCGCATCCAGTCGGATGAACGTCACGGCAGCACCACCGCCAGCACATACCGCACCGGCTCGTCCCCCACGCACCGGAACCGGGTCGCCCCCCGCACCCGCAGCCGCAGACAGTCGCCGGCGGCGAGGTGGTGCTCCACGTCCTGGGCGGTCATGGCGAGGGCGCCTTCCAGCACCCAGATGTGCTGTTCGAGGCCGGGCACGGGCGGCCTGTCGTAGGCGATGTCGGCGCCCGGGGCGAGCCGCCCCTCGACGAGTTCGCCGCGCAGCCCGGTGTGCGGCGGTGACACGGAGCGGCGCAGGAAACCGGAGGCGCGGTCCTCCCACACGGGCTGCTCGGCGGCCCGGACCAGGAGCGGGGGCTCCGTCTCGACCTCACTCAGGAGCTGGGACATGGTCCGGCCATAGACCGCGCACAGACGGTTCAGCAGCGCGGCGGTGGGGCTGGTCTCCGCGCGCTCGGCCCGGGACAGGGTCGACTTGCTCACTCCGGTGCGGGCCGCCAACTCGCCCAGGGACCAGCCTCGTTCGGCCCGCAGTTCGGTCAGCCGGGTGCCCAGGCGGGCGTCGACGGGGTCCGGGCCGGCTTCTGCGGCCTCAGTGTGTTTCATATTCGGGACGGTATCCCAGATATGAGACGGTCAGGTTACGTCCCGCTCTCAGCCGCCTGAGCCAGCGCCTCCACCACCGGACGGATCAGCGGATGCCCCTCCGCTCCCCGGCGCACCGCCGCGAACACCCGGCGGGTGGGCGCGACGCCGTCGACCGGCCGGACGACCACGCCCGCGTGGTCCATGCCGATCAGCGCCGAGCGCGGGACGAGGGCCACTCCCGCCCCCGCCGAGGCCAGGGCCACGACCGCGCGGAAGTCGTCCGAGGAGTGTTCGAGGCTGGGCTGGAAACCGGCGTTCTCGCAGGCCAGGACCACGACCTCATGACAGGGGTTGCCCGGGTAGGGGCCGATCCAGGGGTCCTTGGCCAGCTCCGCCAGGGGCACCTCGCCGGCCTCGGCCAGCCGGTGGCTCACCGGGACGACCGCGTCGAAGGGCTCGGCGTACAGGGAGACGTGCGTGAGGCGGGGGTCGTCGGCCGGGGGCGCCCCGCGGTACTCGACGGCGACCGCGACATCGACCTGCCGGTCCAGGACCATCGGCAGACTGGCGTCGCCCTCGGCGTCCTGGACGCGGATCCGGATGCCGGGGGCGGTCACGGCGAGCCGCGCCACCGCGGGCGCCACGACCAGGGCGATGCCGGTGGCGAAGGAGGCGACGGTGACCGTGCCGGCCTCCCCCGAGCCGTACGCGGCCAGCTCGGCCTCCGCGCGCTCCAGCTGGGCGAGGACGGCGTTGGTGTGGCTCAGCAGGATCTCGCCGGCCGCGGTCAGCCGTACGCCCTTCGCACCGCGCTCGACCAGGCGGTGCCCGGTCTCCTGCTCCAGGGCCGTGAGCTGCTGGGACACCGCCGAGGGGGTGAGATACAGCGCGGCGGCAGCCGCCGTCACCGTACGGTGGTCGGCCACCGCCCGGAGGATGTGCAGCCGCCGCGCTTCGATCATGGGATCGATTGTCTCAAATGCCCCCGTGTGCTCCGGCTCAGCCCGCCGACTCCGGGGAGGCCGCCGCCTCCAGCTCGGCCCGGGCCGCGACGAAGGCGTCGACCGCGCGGTTCACATCCTCCGTGGAGTGCGCCGCCGACAGCTGGACGCGGATACGGGCGGCGCCCTGCGGCACCACCGGGTAGGAGAAGCCGATCACGTACACCCCGCGCTCCAGGAGCAGCTCCGCGAGGCGGCCCGCCTTCGCCGCATCGCCGATCATCACCGGGGCGATGGCGTGGTCGCCGGGGAGGATCTCGAAGCCCTCCTCGGTCATCCGGCGGCGGAACAGGGCCGTGTTCTCGTTCAGCCGGACCCGCAGGTCGTCCGCCGACTCCAGCAGGTCGAGGACCTTGAGGGAGGCCGCGGCGATCACCGGGGCGAGCGTGTTGGAGAACAGGTACGGGCGCGACCGCTGGCGCAGCAGGGCGACGATCTCCGCGCGGGCGGCCACATAACCGCCGGACGCGCCGCCGAGCGCCTTGCCGAGGGTGCCGGTGATGATGTCGACGCGGTCCATCACGCCGTGCAGTTCGGGGGTGCCGCGACCGCCGGGCCCGACGAAGCCGACGGCGTGTGAGTCGTCGACCATGACCATCGCGTCGTACCGGTCCGCGAGGTCGCAGATCTCGCGGAGCGGGGCCACGTAACCGTCCATCGAGAACACGCCGTCGGTGACGATCAGGCGGCGGCGCGCGTCGGACGCGTCCTTCAACTGCCGTTCCAGGTCGGCCATGTCGCGGTTGGCGTAGCGGAAGCGGCGGGCCTTGGACAGGCGGATGCCGTCGATGATGGACGCGTGGTTGAGGGCGTCGGAGATGACCGCGTCCTCGGCGCCGAGGAGGGTCTCGAAGACACCGCCGTTGGCGTCGAAGCAGGAGGAGTAGAGGATCGTGTCCTCCTGGCCGAGGAACGCCGAGAGGCGCGCCTCCAGCTCCTTGTGGACCTCCTGCGTACCGCAGATGAAGCGCACGGACGCCATGCCGTAGCCCCAGCGGTCGAGCGCCTCGTGGGCGGCGGCGACGACCTCGGGGTGGTCGGCGAGACCGAGGTAGTTGTTGGCGCAGAAGTTGAGGACCTCACCCGGACGGCCGCCCGCGGTGACGGCGACGGTCGCGGACTGCGGGGTGCCGATGACGCGCTCGGGCTTGTGCAGACCGGCGGCGCGGATCTCGTCGAGGGTGGCGCGCAGGTCGCTACGGACGGTGTCGAACATCTGGGGCTCCAATAGGGACGTGAGGGCGAGTGAGCCGAAGGGGCGCGCCGGAGGCGAACCGAGCCAAAAATTCAAACAGTCCAGTCGAGGATGACCTTGCCGCCGCGGCCACTCGCGGCGTCCGCGAACGCCGCCTCGTAGTCGCGGTAGCCGTAGCGGCCGGTGATCACGGGGGCGAGGTCGAGGCCGCCCTCCAGGAGGACCGACATCGCGTACCAGGTCTCGAACATCTCACGGCCGTAGATGCCCTTGATCGTGATCATCGAGGTGACGATCCGGGCCCAGTCGACCGGGAACTCCTGGGCCGGGAGGCCGAGCATGGCGATCCGGCCACCGTGGGTCATGTTGGCGATCATGTCGCGCATCGCGGTCGGGTTGCCGGACATCTCCAGGCCGATGTCGAAGCCCTCGCGCAGCCCGAGGGAGCGCTGTCCGTCGGCGATGGAGGACTCGGCGACGTTCAGGGCGAGGCTGACACCGATCTTGCGGGCGAGGTCGAGGCGCTCCTCGCTGACGTCGGTGATCACGACATTGCGCGCGCCCGCGTGCTTGGCGACGGCGGCGGCCATCAGACCGATCGGACCGGCGCCGGTGATCAGCACGTCCTCGCCGACCAGCGGGAACGACAGGGCCGTGTGCACGGCGTTGCCGAACGGGTCGAAGATCGCGGCCACGTCGAGGTCCACGGGCACGCGGTGCACCCACACGTTGGCGGCGGGCAGGGCGACGTACTCCGCGAAGGCACCGTCCCGTCCGACGCCGAGGCCGACCGTGGCCCGGCACAGATGGCGGCGGCCGGCGAGACAGTTGCGGCACTTGCCGCAGACGAGGTGCCCCTCGCCGCTGACCCGGTCGCCGACGGCGATGTCCGCCACGTCACGGCCGGTCTCCACGACCTCGCCGACGAACTCGTGGCCGAGCACCAGCGGCGTGCGGATCGACTGCTGCGCCCAGCCGTCCCAGGACCGGATGTGCAGATCGGTGCCGCAGATGCCGGTGCGCAGCACCTTGATCAGTACGTCGCCGGGTCCCACGGCGGGCTCGGGCACGTCCGCGAGCCACAGCCCGGGCTCCGCCTTCTCCTTGACCAGTGCCTTCACCGCTACGGCTCCTGTGGGTGCGTTCCCGTACGCGAGCACGCCGAAGAGGCCCGCAGCCGGGAAGAGGGAGGGAATCGCGTAGCAATCTGCCGTACGACGCCCCCTCAGGTCCATCGAGGTTTTCTTAAACGCCGCCGCAGATCTTCTTCACGCCGCCCCTCGGTGGGGAACACCCTCGCCCACCTGCCCGTTGGGATGGGCGAGGACGCCCGCGACCGATCTGGAGCCGCCGATGAACACCGCACGTGATCTCGCGATCGTCGCCCTGGAGGCGAGCCCGGACAGACCCGTGGAACAGGGCGAGCTGTCGCTGGCGCTCGCCGCGTCCGAGCTGCTCGACCTCTTGGCGGCGGGCACTCTCGGGGTGGACGGCGACCGGGTCGTGCCCGGTGAGCAGTCGGCGCCGGTCGACCGCCTGCTCACGGAGGCCGCCGCCACCGCCGTACGACAGGAGCCGTACGAGTCGGTGGAGGACTGGCTGTGGCGCCGGGGCCGCGGGCTGTCCTCGGCGTACGACTCCGCGCTGGAGCAGGAGGGGCTGACGAGCCGCCCGCGGGGGCTGCGGGCGGCGCGGCGGTCCGGACACGCCGAGCTGGTCGAGTCGCCGGAGCGGCGGCGCGCGGAGGAGCGCCGGGACTCGGGCGAGCCGGTGTTCGCCGCCCTGGCCGCCGCGGCCGGCATCCAGGACGAACCGGACGGAGACGCGGCGGACCTCACCGACGACACGATCACGACGGTGCTGGCGGCCGTCGGGGACGCGGTGATGGAGCTGGAGGCGGTCAGACAGCGGCGGGCGATCGAGAACGCGGCGTTCGACAACATCTGGCGGGGCGGGGTGTGAGGCGAGGCGTTGCGGGCGACGCGAAGTCGGCGTCGCCGCACGCGAGTTCCGTCACCGCACGCACGCATGGTTCATAGGAGCACACAAGTTCACAGAGGCAGGCCGTCCGCCTCCATCTGCTCCACGCGCGCGACCAGTTCCGCCGCCGCGGACTTGATGGTCTCCAGACCGGTCCGCCCCCAGGGCCGCGGCGCCACATCGACGACACACACCGTCCCGAGGACCATGCCGCCCCGGTCGACGAGCGGTGCGCCCAGATAGGAGCGGATGCCGAACTCGTCGACGACGGGATTGCCGGCGAACCTCGGATAGTCGCTCACGTCCTCCAGGACCAGCGCCTTGCGCCGGACCACCACGTGCGGGCAGAAGCCGTGGTCGCGCGCCAGCTGGCGGCCGAGCTGCGGCTTGGCCTCGTCCGCGTCGCTGAGCACCGGGCGGACGTCGGGGAGGTGCAGTCCGGCGAAGAACTGCCGGTTCTCGTCGATGAAGTTGACCATGGCGTACGGCGCCCCGGTCACCTCGGCGAGCCGGTCCGCGAACGCGTCGAGCGCGGGCTCCGGGCGTTCCCCCAACCCCAGCCCGTGCAGTCGGCGGGCCCGCGCGGGTGCCTCCTTGTCCTCGGGGGTGAGCAGCAGACGACCGGCGGGACGCACCGGGTCGTAGCTCATGGGCGGGTTCCGTCGCGGTGGGCGAAGGTCATATGCGGCTCCAGGGCTGGTCGGCACGGTGGACGGGGGTCACATGTGGGCGCCGTGGCTCGGCGCGGGCGCCGGGGCGTGGGCGATGAGGTGGCGGACGAGGGTCAGCAGGGTCTGCACGCCGGAGCTGGAGATCCGGGCGTCGCAGCGGACGACGGGGATCTCCGGAGCGAGGTCGATGGCGGCGCGGACCTCCTCGGGGTCGTAGCGGTAGGAGCCGTCGAACTCGTTGATCGCGACGATGAAGCCGAGGCCGCGCTGTTCGAAGAAGTCGACGGCGGCGAAGCAGTCCTCCAGTCTGCGGGTGTCGGCGAGGATGACCGCGCCGAGCGCACCCTCGGAGAGCTCGTCCCACATGAACCAGAACCGCTCCTGGCCGGGCGTGCCGAACAGGTACAGCACATGCTGCGGATCGAGGGTGATGCGGCCGAAGTCCATGGCGACGGTCGTCTCGACCTTGTTCTCGATGCCGTCGAGGTTGTCGGTCGCGGCGCTGACCGTGGTGAGCAGTTCCTCCGTACTGAGCGGGGCGATCTCGCTGACCGCGCCCACGAAGGTCGTCTTGCCTACTCCGAAGCCTCCCGCCACCAGGATCTTGAGTGCGGTGGGGAAGGGGTCAGAGCTGTCGTCGTAGTCCATCGAGCACTGCCTCCAGAAGAGCCCGGTCAGTCGGGTTGTGGTGGAACTCGGGGGGCTTGGTGGTGAGCGCCCCGCAGTCGACGAGGTCCGACAGCAGCACCTTGGTGACGGCGGCCGGCAGCTTCAGATGCGCGGCGGCCTCGGCGACCGAGACAGGCGCGCGGCACAGATCGAGTGCCTGCGTGTGCTCGGGGCCGAGGTAGCCGAGGGGGGTGGCTCCGGTGGCCATCACCTGCGACAGCAGGTCGAGCGCGACGGTGGGCCGGGTACGGCCGTTGCTGACCGTGAAGGGCCGCACCAGGCGTCCGGCCGCGTCGTCGAGCCAGGGCCCGTCGCCGGCCGCCGCCACGCTCAAGGCCTCATCACCGGGGACGCCGCGGAATCGACGGCGTGCTGCCGGGGTGCGGTCACCAGATAGGGGCGGACGCTCTTGACCAGCATCGCCATCTCGTAGCCGAGGACGGCCGCGTCGGCCTCGCGGCCGGCGAGCACGGCGAGACAGGTGCCCGAGCCTGCGGTGGTCACGAACAGCAGCGTCGCGTCGAGTTCGACGACCACCTGACGGACGTCCCCGCCGTCGCCGAAGCGGACGCCGGCGCTGCGGCCGAGCGAGTACAGGCCGGAGGCCAGGGCGGCCATGTGGTCGGCACTGTCGGTGTCGAGGCCGTGGACCGACTTCACGAGCCCGTCGCACGACAGGAGGACCGCGCTGGTGGTGTGCGGCACGCGCTGCACGAGGCCGCTCATCAGCCAGTCGAGATCGGATACATGGCCGGTCGGCGCTTCGCTCGCCATGGTGGATCGACTCCTTGAGGTACGAAGGTCTGCGGGAGCGCTGGGGGTGAGAGTGAGGGTGGGGGTGGGGGTGGTGGCAGGGGTGGTCATCCGGCTGATGCGCTCCCGTCGTGCCGGGTGGGGGTGTGATCGGGTCGGGCCGGGGACAGGCGGTCGTGGGACACGGGGGCGGGGTGTGCCTCGGCGGTCCGGGCCTCGTCCAGGGGGCCGAGGGGTTCCAGGGGGTCCAGGGGGTAAGTCGGGCTTGAGTGGCCGGAGTTCAGGTGACTCAGGTCCGTGTAGGTCTGGTCGGTGGCCCTGGCGGGGTCCGCGTGCAGGTGCGGCGTGTCCGTGACCGGCGCGGCCCTGTGGGCCGTGTCCATGTGGGCCGTGTCCATGTGTGAGGACCCCATGTGTGAGGCCCCCATGGCATAAGCGCCGAAGTCCCCGTCCCTGGTGGTCTCCGCCTCCATGTGCTGCTGTGCCTCGGCGAGGCCGATGCCGCGTTGGAAGGCGGCCATCAGTCCCGGGTCGTGCCCGGCGGGGTACTCGGCGTCCGGCCGCGGTGCCGCCGGGCCGTCGCGGAGTTGGGGTGCGATGTGCTCCTGGGCGCGACGCCGGGGCAGTTGGGGCTTGCCCATGGTGCCGCGGACCGTGCCGGTGCGCGGGGTGGGCGGCGCCGCGGCGCTCTCCTCGACGAGCCGCCGGTCGTCCGGCCGGATGCCCGGGACGGCCTCCGCCGGATTGGGCCGCTCCTGCTGACTGCCGCGCACGGGCAGCGGTACGGCGGGGGGTCCGGCGGGCAGCGGTACGGCGGGGGGCCCGGCTGGCATGACCCGCTGCGGCCCGGTGTCACCCAGGCCACCCGGTCCCCCGGCCCCCGGCGTGCCGGGTGCCGGTGCGGACGGCCGCGCCTGTGACGCCGTACCGCCGCCGACCGGCCGGGACGTCCCGACGTGCCCGGCACCACCACCCGGACCCGTGTTCGCGCCGACCGAACCGCCACCCGCTCCCCCGCCACCACCGGGCCCGGTGATTCCCATGCTGTCGGAGGTCCCGGGTACGACACTCCCGGGCGCACCCGGCTCCGCGCCCAACAGGCCTTGCGGTACGACGAGTACGGCCTGGACCCCGCCGTAGATGTTGGTCTGCAACCGTACGTTGATGCCGTGCCGTCGGGCGAGCTGTGAGACCACGAACAGCCCGATACGACCGTCCGCCAGCAGGCTCCCCACATTGACCTGGTCGGGGTCGGTGAGCAGGGCGTTCATCTTGTTCTGCTCGGCGACGGGCATACCGAGGCCGCGGTCCTCGACCTCGACGGCGAGCCCCGAGGTGACGAGGTTGGCGCGCAGCAGCACCTGGGTGTGCGGGGCGGAGAACACCGTGGCGTTCTCGACGAGTTCGGCGAGCAGATGGATGACGTCGGCGACGGCGTGCCCGCGCAGGGTGCCGTCGATGGGCGGGACGAGTTTGACGCGGGAGTACTGCTCGACCTCGGCGATGGCCGAGCGGAGCACCTCGGTCATGGGGACGGGGTGGCTCCACTGCCGACGTGAGACGGCGCCGCCGAGCACGGCGAGGTTCTCGGCGTGACGCCGGATGCGGGTGGCGAGGTGGTCGACGTGGAAGAGGCCCTTGAGGAGGTCGGGGTCCTCGATCTCGTTCTCCAGCTCGTCGAGGATGGAGATCTCCCGGTGCACCAGCGACTGCAACCGCCGGGCGAGATTGAGGAAGACCTCCAGCTTCTGCTCGCTGCCCGCCTGGCTGGAGAGTTGGGCGGCCTGGACCACGGCGGTGACGGCACCGTCGTGGGCGCGGGTGAGGTCGGCGGCGAGCAGCTCGAAATCGTCGGCGCCGTCAGGGGGTCCGTCGGGCGGGGTGCGCCGGGGAGGCCCGTCACCACGCCGCAACGCCTCGACGAGGGCCCGCAGTTCAACCTCACCCCGTGCGCTGCTGCGGCGCAGGGCACCGATGCGGTCGCTCACCGACCTGGCGGCGCGGTCGGCGGCGACGGCGGCGATGAGGATGCCGGCGAGGGCCACCGAGACCGCGCCCGCGAGGACGCCCCAGAGGGTGAGGCCGGGCCGGGCGCCGGTGGAGCGGACGGTGAAGAGGACGGCCGCCGAGGCGGCGAGGGCGACCGCGACGGGCGGCAGCACGGCGAGTCGCAGCAGCTGGGGCCGTATGTGGGTCTCGGGCAACGCGGCCACGGGCCGGGCGGCCGGCCTGCCGTGCCGGCCGCCGCCTTCACGGCGGTCCGCATGAGCTGCCGGTGCGCGGAGCTGAGACATCGGTGTCCTCGTACTGGTCCGGGTACTGGCCCGTCGGGCCTGGTCGCCGGGCGGACCGACCTGCCCACGGCCGGGCGGGCTCGACTGCCCGGCGCGATGCGGGCTCGACTGCCCACGGCCGGGCTGACTCGGCTGTGCGGGGCTGGGCTGCCGGCCGTCTCCGCCGGTGCCGGCCTGGCTCGACTGCCCACGGCCGGGCGGGCTGCCTCGGCCGGGGCCGACACGACTTCCTTGGCCGGGGCCGGCTGGGCTTACTGGGCCGGGGCCGACTGGGCTCCCTTGGCCACCGCCGGCCTGGCTCCCGGGCCCACGGCCGGGCTCCCAGCGCCCACCGCGCGCTCCCGCCGATTCCCGGGTGCGCTCGCCACGGTCGGCACGTACTCCCACGCGGTCGTCGGTCACCGGCTTCCCCCGTCTCCCGGTCGCGGTCGAGCTGGGGGGATCCCCATCGCGTCGACTCCCTCCTCCGGTCTGGTCCTCACGACACGGTGTCGGTCGAGAGCGCCGGGAATTCGGCCCTGCGTCGCCCGACGGACACTCACAGTAGTCGGCAACGCATCATGTGCGGTGGGCAGTTGACAAACTCGTACGGAGAGCGTCCCGCTCTGGTATGAGGCTTCGTACGACAGCCCGATAAGCCCGCAGGGTGTGTGCTCAATTCCCATTCAGATTCGATCGATGCTGCTCAGAGTCGATCCCAAGCCGGGTGTCCGAGTAGTCGCCCAGACCCGTCGAGCCGACGCGCGACCGCCGCCGCAGTGCCCGCGAACAACGCCCACACCCCCTCCTGCGCACGCCGGAATCACCCACAAGGCCTTTACTCTCCGTGACATTCAGAATCCGCATGAAATCTCTGCTCATGGATGTGCGCGGCGGGATTGCGGACGTCCGCTCCACCGCGCGACCGCGCCGGTACAGAATGTCGATCGAAGTCGCCCCGCCCAGACCCTTGTTGACCGGACACCGGAGGAGACGTGCTCCACTACGAGAAGGAGTTCGACCCAGCCGTCGGCGCTCGCGCCTCGGCGCAACACCGCACATCCGGTTACGCGGCGGACGATGAGGTGTACGTCTTCGACGACGAACGCCTGGTGCTGGCCGTCAATGTGGCGCTCAAGACCGGACGGCCCCTGCTGCTCTTCGGGCCGCCCGGCTCGGGGAAGTCGTCGCTGGCGCCGAACGTGGCGCGCGAACTGGGCTGGAACTACTACGCGCATGTCGTCACTGCGCGCACCGAGCCCGAAGACCTCCTGTGGCGGTTCGACGCGATGAAGCGCCTCAACGACGCTCAGGCGAAAGCACTGGGTGCGATGGAGATCTACTATCCCAAAGGGCCTCTGTGGCGGGCCTTCGAGGAGGGTTCGACCGGGCGCCGGTGCGTGGTACTCATCGACGAGATCGACAAAGCCGACCCAGACCTGCCCAACAGCCTTCTTGGGCCCCTCGGATCACTTTCCTTCCCCCTTCCGTGGGACGACAGTAGCCAGGTCTCCGTCACTGAGGAACACGCTCCCCTCATCGTCATCACCACCAATGACGAGAGAGAGCTGCCTCGGCCGTTCCTGCGCCGCTGCATCGTCATCGAGCTGAACCCGCCTAGCCGAGGGCACCTTCTACAGGTGGCGGAACAGCACCTGGGACAGCACTACGACGAGGAGCGCGCCGGACGCATCGCGGACCTCCTCCTGGAGATCCGCGGTTCGCGGGCTGACGACCCGGCGGGTCCGAGCACCGCGGAATACCTGGACGCACTCAAGGCCAGTCAGCAGCTGGGAGTTTCACCGGGTACGCGCGAGTGGAGCGTCCTGGAGGCAGTCACGCTGCTGAAGCGGCGCGACGGCGCGGGACGGGCCGTATGAGCGCACGCGGCAGTCTCTTTCTCGGAGATCTCGTGAAGGCGGTCTCCTTGTTACGCCCCCAGGACCCGGACACGGCCCTGGCCATGGCGCGGCTCCTTTGGCTCGGGCCCGGCGGTCCGGAGTCGCCCGCACCCACGCCTCGCAACGCCGACCCGACTCCCGTTCCCGACCGGGCGCCGACCCGGCCGACGGACGACGAACCGGTCCCCGCCGGCCCTTCCGCCATGCCCGACCGAAGGGGCGTCGACGCAAAAGATCTCCTGTCGACCAGTCCTGTCCCCCAGGCGCAGACCTCACTCTCCCGGACCGACGAACAACAGCCCCTGGCAACGAAGTTGACCGAGCGTCCTGTCGCCTTCTCCCTGACCCTCACCCGGCCTCCCTCGCCGGAGGCACCACCGGAGGACACCGGGGGTTCGCACGCTGATGCCGACGAACTGCCCGACCAGCCGGTCGAGTCGACACCGACCGACCCGCCGTGGACTCCCGAGTGGGCGCGCGGGGTCATGGTCGCCGCGGTGTCCGCACCCGTGGCGAGCCGACGCATCGATCAGCGGGCACTGCTCAGGAAGGCGTCCCGGCAACAGGTGCTACGCAGCGTGCCGTGGCAGCACCGCCCCAGCACCCGGCGCGGTGTCCAGTTCCTGCTCGATCACAGCCCCGGTATGGCCCCGTTCCAGTACGACCGACGGTGGCTGCACGGCCTGATGACCAGCGTCGCCGGCCGGGACCGCGCGGAGGTATTGCGTTTCACCGGCTCACCGCGGCGCGGGGTCGTGCACGCCGACTCCGTGGTGCGAGAGCCGTACCGAGCACCCGCCCCGGGCACCCCGGTGGTCCTCGTGTCCGACCTCGGCAAGCTCCGGCCGCCTCTCACGGGTGAGCGGACGGCACGGCTCCACGAGTGGCTGGACTTCATCGACCAGGTGCTGCGCTGCGGTTGCCCGGCGGTCTGCCTCACCCCTTATCCGCCGACGGCCTATCCGGCCGCGGTGCGCGACCGGATCGCCCTCATCCCGTTCGACCGGCGGATCTCACTCCGGTATGCCCGGGAGGCGACACGGAGGGTGCACCAGATGCTGGAGGAGCGAACGTGACGTCGGCCGCCCGGACCGTCGATGACCTCGCGCGGATCCGGCCCGAACTGGTCGCACTGGCTCGGTGCGTCTCGCTGACGATCAGCGTGGATCACGGCTTTCTGCGCCGGGCCCGGCTGCGCTTTCTGCCCCGGACGACGGCAGGGCTGGAAGCCGAGCTGTGGTTCTCCGCGCTGGTGGAAGCAGCCGACACCCGGTCCCTGCTGTTGCGTCCCGAGGTGGCGGAGCACCTCCGCACCGACCTCGCCCGTACCGCACCCGCACTGCTCCGGGACGTACGGGACTTCACCGCCGCCGAGCACGCGCGCGCCCCACTCGTCGTACGACTGTACGAAGAACTCCTCTGGTCCGGGTTGCACCCGGCCGACCACGCTGATCCGGAGGTGGCCCGCCACGCGGAGCGCGTTCTGCGCACCGTGTCGGGACACGACACGAGCGAAGACGTGGCCGACGACACGGGGCGTTGGGCGCTGCACTACGCCCACCGGCTGCCGAGGCATCTCTTCGACCGCGACGACGTCTGGCGGATCCGGGTCGCCTCATGCGAGCGGCTGGGACTGGATCCGCCCCCGGATTCGGCCGGCCTACGGGCGCAGCTGACGGCTCAGGCCCGGGGCAGTGTCCAACGCCCCATGGTCGTGGGTGTGGCGGCGCGGTCGGACGGCATCGTCCTGAGCCGTCCGCCTGCGGACGACGCACGGACGGTGCTGGCCCAGGGCACCCGTCACCGGGTCCGTATCGACGCGCTGAGTCCGTTGTCCCACGCGCCGGACCCGGTCAGGCTCGAACTCCTGGACGGCCAGAGCGTGCAGCTGTCTTTCACCGTGGTGCAGCGGCTGGGTCCGGAGGGCAACGTACGCATGACCCTCAGCCATCCGGGGGTGGCGTTGGACGTGGCGGTCTGCGACTTCACCGGGACGAGCACCGAGGCGGCGCACTGCGCGCTCTTGTTCGGCGACGGGACCATCGTCCTGCACGGCGGTGACGGCCGTGAGACGGGGCGCCTGTCGGTGGGCGCCGCAGGTGGGCTGGCCCTGTCCCCGGACGGGAGCGTGGTGTCGTACGTACGGGATGGAATCCGCCATCATCTGCCGCTGCGCTCCGATGGGGCGCCCTGGACGGATGTACCCGGACCGGAGCCGGACAGGACCGTGTTCCGGGTCGTGACCGACCACACGCTGGAGGTGCGGGCGACGAGCGACGGCCAGATCACGGCCACGACGTGGAACGACTCCAGGGAGACCTCTTCTTGGCGCCCGGGCCGGGCTCCCTGGCGGGTGAAGGCACTCGCCGTGACGCCCCCGGGTGCGGACCATCCGAGAGTCGCTGTGGTGGGAAGCGACACGACGCTCATCGAGTTCCCCCTTCGGGGAAGCCCGGGACCACCACCGGACTGGCGGCGCGACACGCTGCTCCGCTTCTGCGCCGATCGTGTGTTCGCCACCGCCGACGGGGGCTGGGTGGTCTCCGGGCGGGGCGGTCCGGTGGAGCTGAGCACCGAGGACGGGCGGGCCTACCGGGTTCTGCCGGACCTCGAACCGGCCGCCGAGGCACCCGACCTTCCAGCCTGGAGCCGCGGCTGTGTCCTGGTCGAGACGGATCCCCTCCTGGAGACACCGGCGAGCCTTCCGGACGTGGTGTGCCTGGCGGTCACGCTTCCGGAGGGATCGGACGGGCCCGCTCTCCGGATGTTCGCGGAACACCCGCGCGGAGTACGACTGATCGTGGGCGTGGATGTGTCCGGACCGGCAGAGCAGGTCCTCGACACCGTGGTCCGGTTGTTGGACCACGGTGTCGACGGCCTGCGGCTCCACGGTGCGGACGACGCCGACGCGACGCTGCTGGCGGACATCCGTCACCTCGTCGACGGATACGACGAGCGTCTGCTCTTGTGCGCCTCCGATCCACCGGGCCCGCGTCGCGAAGCCTTTCACGTCGTACCCGCGTCGGCCCTGGTCTCGGCGCTGGGCTTCGCCGTCCGCAGCCGGTCACTGCCCGCGGGCGTCTTCGAGGCGGCCCTGGACCAGCTCAGGAGCCAGATCGGCACCACCTTCGGCGGGCGGCCCAGGCCGTACGAGCGGGAACTCGGGCTGCCGCCCGCACTGTCCCCCGACGCACAGCTCCTGGCCGCCGCCATCGTCCTGTCGCTGCCGGGCTGCCCGGTTCTGCCTGCCGTCCCGCTGCTGACCAGCGCCCGTGGAGCTGCCCTGCACCGCCTGCTGACACTGCGCGACCATCATCTCGCCCTGTCCCGGGGCGACTGTGAGGTTCTCGACGTCGGCACTCCCCACGTCCTCGCTGTGGCCCGGCGTTACGGCGACGACGAGGTGCTGTGTCTGGTGAACGTCGCGGAGATGACACCGAAGACCGCCGTACTGCCCCCCGGCCTCCTCGGTGGCACGGTCGCCCTTCAGGACCCCGTCGACGGTTCCGTCGTCGCCGTGCCCGAACGGACCTCCCTGTCCCTGCATCTGGCCGTGAGATCCGTCCGGTGGTTGCGGATGCTTCCCCGATGAGAACGACCGCGCTCGCCCTCCAGGAGTCCGTCCATGGCACGCCCGAGAATCTTCGTCAGCCACAGTTCCGGTGCAGACCGATGCGCTTCGCTCGGCTGCGCGTGCGTCGCCCATCGTGAGGCCGTCGTCGCGCTGCTGAGCGATCTCGGCTGCGATCCCGTCGTCGACCAGGACGTCCTGCGGGTCAGCGACGAGTGGCACCGCAAGCTCACACGGGAGCTGTGGCGCTGCCAGGGCACCGTACTGCTGCTCTCCCCGCATGCGTTCGACTCCGAGTACGTGATGCACGAAGCGGCTCTCTCCGTGCTCCTCAGGGAGGCGACGGGGGAGAAGTTCCTGGTCCTGCCAGTACTGCTGCCGGGCGCGGGCCGGGGCGACCTGGTCGGCAGCAGGTTGGCGCAGCTGGAGCTCGAACGCCTGGACATGGCCGTATGGGCGTCGGAAGCCGGCCCCACGGAGGTGGCGGACCGGCTGCAGCTGCTTGTGGAGCAGTACGGGTCCCTGCCTCATCCCGAGATCACGGAGTACCTCGCGAGCCGCATCAAGGACGTCGCGGGCTGGAAGTTGTCGCAGATCGCCGAATTGCTGGGCGTGGCCGGTATTGCCTACGCGTCCGACCACATCAACTACGTGGTGTCCGCTGGGCTGTTGAGCGAGCGTCCGGTGGCGGAGTTCGCGGCGCCCTGCGCAATGCGCAAGGCGCTGCGCGAGCTGCTGCCCCAGCTGCCGAACCGGGAGCATCGTCAGGACGTCATCGACGTGGTGGTGCCGTTCGCCCGGGTGCCCGGGGCGGCAGCGGTGGAGTTGCACGAGCTGTGCGACACCGGCCCGGAGGACCGGGTCGCGGTGCTTACTGCGCTCGAAACCCGGACCGCCGAACTGTACGTGCGGCGGGCCAGCGAATCCCCCGACCCCTGGCAGATGCACACGCCCGTGCCGCGGCCGGGCATGGACTTCGTCGAGAGCGTGATCACCGGCATCCGCGAGTTTCTCGTCGAGCGGTTCATCGTCTTCGACGCCCTCGACGAGGACGAGGTGCGCCGCGCGCTGGCCAGGGAAGAGGAGGAGTCCGGGCCCGTGACGATCGTTCTCGGCGTACGGCCGGACGCCGAGCTGGTACGTCGACTGCTCGCGGCATTTCCGAGGCTCCTCTTCTTGTTCGCGCACGCGGACGCGGACGTCGATGACGGCGGGAGCCCGTCCCAGCACCGGTATCTCACCTCTCTGACGCCTGGTCAGGAACGCGACATGCTGAGCGCCTACCAGGGGCTGCGCCGCCAGTTCAGCCCGTAGCAGCGGCCTCGACCCGCGCCTGCACCTGCACCCCGGGCAGGTGACGTCGCAGCTCCTGGAGGTCCTCATCGCGCTCGGAGAGGGCCTCTCCCAGAGTCAGCCGCCGCAACCGACCGGCTTTCCTCAATGTCTTCAACGCCGCTACGGCATGGCCGGGACCGACCTCGACGAACATGACTCCCGTCCCCGCGGCCCCGACCCAGTCGGCCAGCGCGCCGCATCCGGACACAGCGAGGAAGCGCAGACTGTGACAGCCCTCGAGTTCGTCCAGGTACAACAGGCCGGGGTTGTCCACGATGACCAAGGCCCGCAGGGCGGGCAGGCGGCGCAGGCCGCTCAGGTCGGTGACGTCGCCGCGCAGCACCACCCGGTGCACATGGGGGCTGTCCCCGAGCCGGGCGAGTTCTTGTGCGGAGCGCACCTCGACCGACCCGGTCGGCGTGGTGGCCGATGGTGTCGCACTGGTCTGCCACGTCCTGACGATGTTCCGTTGTACGGCGGCGCGCTGCGGAACCCAGGGTGCTCCGGTGCGCTCGGGCAAGGGCGTGGCGATCCTGCGTTCCGTGACGACCGGCCTGCTGGGCTCCTGGGCGCGGGCCGCGGCGCGGGCCCGCTTCTCCTCGAACATCCGCAGGTCCGCCGTGTGGAGTACGTCCTTGACCGGTGTTCCGCAGGCCGCCCAGGCGGTACCGAAGGACGCGGTGACACGGATGACGCGGCCGTCGATCCGCAACGGGTTCTCGACGGCGAGCCGCAGACGTTCCAGCACCTCCTGGCACTCGTCCGGGGCGAGGTGGTGGGCCAGGATCACGAACTCGTCTCCTCCGTACCGCGCGACGGTGTCGCCTTCGCGCAGACCGGCCTCCAACCGTTTGCCGACCTCGACGAGAACGGTGTCGCCGACGGGGTGGCCGAAGCGTTCGTTGACCTCGTGCATCCCGTCGAGATCGCAGAAGAGGACAGCCAGCCCCCGGGTACGACCGCGTCCGGTCTCCCCGGGCGCCACGGTGTGGACGTGGCCCTCGGCCTTGTCCTCGGAAGGACGGTCACACAGTTGTTCCGCGAGCCGGGTCCGCAGCTCGGCGGAGTTCGGCAGACCGGTCAGCGCATCGTGGGAGGCCAGGTGAGCCAGGTGGAATTCACGGTCTCTGCGGTCCTGTACGTCCTCGACGTGGGTGAGCAGGAAGCGGGGGCCGCCGGCGGCGTCGGCGACGACGGAGTTGCGCAGCGAGACCCACACGTACGACCCGTCGCGGCGGCCGAGGCGCAGCTCCGCGCTTCCGCCCTCGGCGGACATCCGTAGCAGGGTCCCTATGTCCTCGGGGTGGACGAGGTCGGAGAAGGAGTAGCGGCGCATCGCGGAGGCGGGGCGGCCGAGCAGGCGGCACAGGGCGTCGTTGGTCCGCAGAATGCGGCCGTGCTGGTCGCCGCCCATCTCGGCGATGGCCATGCCGGAGGGGGCGTACTCGAAGGCCTGCCGGAAGCTCTCCTCGCTCGCGCGCAGCGCCTGCTGCTCCCTTTCGAGCCTGACCAGTGCGCGCTGCATGTCGGCGCGCAAGCGCGCGTTGCTGATCGCGATCGCGGCCTGGAACGCGTACATCTGGAGCGCTTCGCGACCCCATGCGCCGGGCCTGCGTCCATTGCGCGGCCGGTCCACCGACAGCACACCGATCAGCTCGCCGCACGCGCCGCCCTGCACGCTCGCCGCGAACATCGGCGCGAAGAGCCGGTCGGAGAGGTGCCACTGATCTTCGAAGCGGGGTGGTGGTCCATCGGGATAACCGGGCAGGTCGTCCCCGCCGAACTCCCGGCCTTGGGTGGAGGGGACGAAGCGCAGGTCCCCCCACGCCTCGCCCGCCTCCAGCCGCTGCTCCCAGGTGTCGCGGGACGCGACCCGTCCTACGCGTTCCGCCCCGCTGCCGTCCTGCTTGTTGACGGCCGAGACGATCAGATCACCGTCCGGTCGCACCACGTGCACACCGCTCGACTCGTACCCGAGAGCCTCCACCACTCCGTCGGCAATGCTCTGCAGAGTGTCCGCAAGGCTGCGAGCGCTGCCCGCATGGGCCGTCGTCCGGTGCATCTGCCGCAGCGAGGCCAGCCGGACGTACGGCTCGCTCTGTGTCTCCATCGGCCGCTCCGGCCGGTCTTCCGCAGCGGCCTCTGTCACCGCGAACTCCCCCGACTCCGTGCTCCCCCTGGGCGTTCAGAGTCCCATGGACCGCGCGGACAGTCAGCCCGCCGGGACCACCTCCGGCTCCCCGCTCCCCTCGCTCTTCCCCTCACCCTCCGAGCCGACCGCGTCCTCCTGAGCCCGCGCCGCCCCCTCGGACGTCGTCTTGATCGCGGCCTCCGTCACCAGGTCAGCCGCAGGCCACCCACCGGTCGGCGCTGCCGCAACCCCGCGCCACCACGGCTCTACCGGTACGCGATCGCCCGTCGGCTCGAACGGCTCGCCCGGGCGGGGCAGGGCGATGCGCGTGCCCTCCGTACGGGCCGCGGCGAGCGTCCCCTCGCCCGGCTCCGCCCACGCGTGCGTGGCCAGGTTGAAGGTGGCCCAGTGGATCGGCAGCATCGGACCGGCCGACGGGCCGCCCTGGAGGTCGAGGTGCGCGCGCATGCCCTCCTGCGGGGTCATGTGGATGTCCGGCCAGAAGTCGCTGTACGCGCCGATCTGGATCATCGTGGCGTCGAACGGGCCGTGGTCGGCGCCGATCTCCTTGAAGCCGTCGAAGTAGCCGGTGTCGCCGCTGTGGAAGACCCGGTGTTCGTCACCGGCCACGACCCAGGACGCCCAGAGGGTGTGCTGGGTGTTGCGCAGCCCGCGGCCGCAGAAGTGGCGGGCCGGGGTCGCGGTGAGGGTGAGGCCGCCGACCTTGGTCGCCTCGTGCCAGTCCAGTTCGAGCAGCCGGTCGGCGGAGACGCCCCAGTGTTCGAGATGGGCGCCGACACCGAGCGGCACGGCGAACAGGGTGTCCGTGTCGGCCAGCGCCTTGATCGTGGGCATGTCCAGGTGGTCGTAGTGGTCGTGGGAGATGACGACCACGTCGACCGGGCCGAGCGCGGCCAGCGGGAGGGGCACCGGGTGGAGGCGCTTGGGGCCCGCGAAGGGGACCGGGGAGCAGCGCTCGCCCCAGACCGGGTCGAAGAGCACCCGGTGTCCGTCGATCTCGGCCAGCACGCTGGAGTGGCCCATCCAGGTCAGCCGCAGCCCCGTGACGGGCGGCTTGGCGATGTCGGCGAGGGTGGTGGGGTGCACCGGAATGGTGCCCTTGGGAGAGCGGCGCGGGCGCTCGTCCCTGTCGAAGAAGACCTTCGCGAACTCCAGCGTCGACGCCGAGGGCCGGATCCGGGCCTCACCCCCGGGGTTCTGGAAGACCCCGTCCTTGAAGTGGGGTGATCTGCGGATGCGGGCGAGGCGCTCACCGCTCGGGTCCACGCCGAAGGCCTCGGGCTGCAGGCCGCTGAGCCCGGAGCTCAGGGAACCGAAAACGGACACGGTACCTCCTGGTGGAGTCGGTGAGGTCTTCCATTATGGTCGGCCTCTCCGACAATCCCCGGATCACCCTGGTCACGCCTGTGTGAACGGCACCTCGGAGGCGCCCTGACGACGGTGCGTGCACGGCACCTCGGACTCGCCCCACGTCACGACGTCCACATCGTCACCGACCGCCACCTTCCCCTCCCGCAGCACGGAGAACTTCGCCCCGAACACCGTGCCGGCGGCACCGCGCCGGTATCCGGCCAGCGTGCGGATGGGTTCGGGGCCGCCCTTGGCGCCGCGTTCCTGGTCGACCAGGGTGACGGCGCAGCGGACGGCGAGCTTGGCGTAGGCGAGTTCGGTGGCGCCGATCCGTATGCGGTGGGCGCGGTCCTCGGTGTGAGGTACGTCCCAGCCGTCGATCACGAGGTTGGGGCGGAAGCGGTTCATCGACAGGGGTTCCGCGCCACGTTCGGCGATCTTCTCGTTGAGCAGGTCGAGGCTGGACCGTGACAGCACGTGCAGCGCGCCGCTGTCGGCCCAGCCGGCGGTGCCCGGCGTCCTGCCGTCGGTCACCCGGTCGTGCTCCGGCGGCACCCGCACGAGCCTGCTCGGGGTCGCGAGCACGCCGGAGAGCCACCGCGCGACGGTGTCGCCCTGGTCGATGCCCCGGTACGGCGTCCCGAACAGCTCGACCGGTCGTCGTACGCCGAGGGTGTCGACGTCGACGGCCACCTCGCCGTGGTCCGGCGCCCGCAGGGTGAGCCGCTCCCCGGCGGCGTCGATGCGGGGCAGGATCAGCGCGAGCCGTGGATCGCGCCGTTGCGTGCGGAACCGCCCCCGCTCGTCGACGACCATGAACGAGCGGTCGTGAGCGAGTCCGGCGGGCGTCACGATCGCCTCGCTCGCCGTGATCCCGGCGCATCCCTTCACCGGGTAGTACGTCAACTCGACGACCTCGACCATGTCCGCCCCCTCCGACGATCAGTACGTTCCCAAAAGGAACCTATCGACGGCGACGGGCCCTCTGTCAATCGCGTTTCGCTCGAATTGACAGAGGTTGAGCATGTCAAGAAGATACTGACCCACCATTCAGTAATCCCCTCCATTCACTAGCACCCTTCAGTAGCCGCCCAGGAGCCCCCATGACCACCCCCTTGCTGTCGCTCACCTGGACCGACCATGTCACCGGCCGCCAGGGCTTCCTGGTCGTCGACCGGTTGGTGCGCGGCGTGTCCAGCGGCGGGCTGCGGATGCGCGAGGGCTGCACCCTGGACGAGGTCACCGGGCTGGCCCGCGGGATGACCATGAAGGAGGCGCTGCACTACGACCCCGAGGGCCGCTATGTCCCGCTGGGCGGCGCCAAGGGCGGCATCGACTGCGATCCCCGGGACCCGGCGGCGTACGCGCTGCTCGTGCGTTTCCTGCGCGCGATGCGACCGTACGTCGAGAGCGTCTGGACCACGGGCGAGGACCTCGGCCTGACCCAGGACCTGGTGGACCGGGCGGCGGCCGAGGCGGGGCTCGTGTCGTCGATCCAGGCTGTCTATCCGCTGCTGGACGACGAGGCGACGGCCCGCAAGCGGCTCGCGGACGCGTTCGCGGTCGAGGTGGACGGCATCGGGCTCGACGAGCTCGTCGGCGGCTGCGGAGTCGCCGAGTCGGTGCTCACCGCCCTGGACCGGGCGGGGGTGCCGTACGCCGGGACACGGGTCGCGGTGCAGGGGCTCGGGACCATGGGCGGGGCCACGGCGCGGTTCCTCGCGCGCGCGGGTCTCCGGATCGTCGCCGTCGCCGACGTCAAGGGCACGATCGCCCACCCCGAGGGGCTGGACGTCGAGGCGCTGCTCGCGGCGCGAGACGCCTACGGCACCGTCGACCGTGCCGCGCTCCGCCCCGGTGACCGTGAACTGCCGGGTGACGCCTGGCTGTCCGCCGACGCGGAGGTGCTGGTGCCGGCCGCGGTGTCGTACGCGATCGACGCCACGAACCAGGAGCGGATCACCGCCTGTTGGATCGTCGAGGCGGCCAACATGCCGGTGCTGCCAGCCGCGGAGGCGCTGCTGGCCGCACGGGCCGTCACGGTGCTGCCGGACGTGGTCGTGAACTCCGGTACCAACGCCTGGTGGTGGTGGACGCTCTTCGGTGACATCGGCGCCGACGCGGACGAGGCCTTCACCCACACCCGCCGCTCCATGCGTGCCCTCGTCGAGCAGATGCTGGCCCGCGCGGAGGCCGACGGGACGTCACCGCGGGCCGCCGCGCACGCGATCGTCGCGGACCGGCTGCCGGTGATCGCCGAGCGGTTCGGGTGGTACCGGTGACACCGGGCCGTGATGCGCCGGACGTCCGGACCGGCGGCCGCGTCCGGCCACTCACCGTCACGGATTAGGGTGAACGCGTGGCGAGAGTGCGGTTGAGCGTGGCCGAGCGGCGCGAGGAGTTGCTGCGGGCCGCCATCGGGCAGATCGAGGCGCGGGGCGTGGCGGCGGTCAGGATCGCCGACGTGGCCTCGGTGCTCGGGGTGAGCAACGCGCTGGTGCTGTACCACTTCTCGACCAAGGAGAAGCTGGTCGCCGCCGCGTTCGCGTACGCGGCCGAGGACGACCTGGCCCAGCTGAACAAGATCCTCGGCCGCCGGACGACGGCGCTACGACGGCTGCGGTCGGCCGTGCGCTGGTACGCGCCCACCGGTCAGGCCAAGGGCTGGCGGCTGTGGATCGAGGGCTGGGCGGCGGCGCTGCGCGAGCCCGCGCTCCAGGAGGTCACCCGTGACCTCGACAAGCGGTGGAAGGCGGCGCTCGCCGAGGTCCTCGCGGAGGGCGTGGCCGCGGGCGAGTTCCGCTGCCCGGACCCGTCCGCGACCGCCCTGCGCCTGACCGCCCTGCTCGACGGACTCGCCGTCCAGCTGACGTCGTACCCGGGCGGGGTGTCACGCGCGCGTGCTCAGGAGTGGGTGGAGGAGGCACTGGCCCGGGAACTCGGGCTGAGGACCGACACGTTGAGCGCCCAGGAGCGCTGAAAGGGCGGTCCGTCCGAGGGGACGGGCCCTCAGTCCAGCTCGTACACCGCCGTCACCATCGCCGTCGCCCTGATCTCCCCCGGCGCCAGCGGTACGCCGGCGAAGCCACCGGCGGGCGCGTCCGCGGAGATCGGCGGAGCCGGGGCCACGTAGCCGGTGCCGCCCTCGCTCAGGGAGACGAGGCGGCCGAGGTGGAGGCCGCTCAGGCGGGCGTACTGGGCGGCCTTGGTGTGGGCGTCGTCGTGCGCGGCCTCACGGGCGCGGGCCTCAAGCGGGCGCCGGTCGTCGAGGTCGAAGACGACGGAGTTGACGCGGCCCGCGTCGCCGGTGGCGTCGGTGATCGCCTGGAGGACGGCGCCCGTGGCGGCCGGTTCGCGGACCTTGATCGCGAAGGACTGGGCGGCCCGGTAGCCCTTCAGCGTGGAGGCGCCGTCGGTGTAGTCGTAGACGGGGCTGAGGGAGACGTTCTCGGTGCGGACGTCCTGGTCGGCGATGTCTTGGGCGCGTACCGCCTTCAACAGGGCGGCGGACGCCGTGTTCTGCCGCTTCAGCGCGGCCTGCGTCGTCTTGGCTACGGCCTCGACGCCGGCGCCGACCAGCGCGATGTCGGGCTCGCCGACCGCACTGCCCTCACCGGTCACGGTGACGGTGGCGGGAGCCGCGGCGCGAGGGGCCGCGGGGGCCAGCGCGCCGGTGCCGACGGCGGCGGCCGCCGGGGCCACGACGGTGGGCAGACCCAGGGCCAGCAGGGTCGCGGCGATCACCGCGACCGGCGTACGGGGAACGGGCATGCGGGTCCGGTCCTTCCGGGGTGGGCTGACAGTGCGGTCATCCCAGCACCACGTCATGGACCGGACCGCACACCACTCCCGCGCGGTCACCTCACTGGTGGATCCCGGTGCCCGGTCAGGCGACCTTGCCGATCCGCAGCTTGATGTCGTCCGGCGACAGCGCGCCCTTCGCCGTCACATGGTCGCCCGAGGACTCTCCGCGCAGCCGCCGCCCGATCCACGGCACGAGGTACTCCCGCGCCCAGTGGACGTCGTCGCGCCGCACGTCGAGCGGGCCGCGGGGCGGCAACGGCGGCCACGGCTGGTCGGGGTCGGCGGGAACGTCGAGGCCGAGCACCTGGCCCGCGCGCAGCGCCACGCGCGTGTGCCCCTCGGGAGAGAGGTGGAGCCGGTCGCCGTCCCAGGCCCGGCGGTCCTGGACGGTCTTCAGGGACCACAGGTCCAGTACGGGACAGCCGTACCGGTCGGCGACGGCCCGCACATGACCGTTGTACGTGGCGATCTTGCCGCGCAGATGCTTGAGCACGGGAACGCCACGGGTGTCGAAGCCGGTCGTCACCAGGACGGTGCCGGCGACGGAGGTGAGTCGCTCGATCGCCCGCTCGAAGCGCTCGGCGACCTCGTCGGGGTCGGTGCCGGGCCGGATGATGTCGTTGCCGCCCGCGCAGAAGGAGACCAGGTCGGGGGCGAGTTCCACGGCCTTCGGGAGCTGGTCCTCGACGATCTGGTCGAGGAGCTTCCCGCGCACGGCGAGGTTGGTGTACCTGAAGTCGCCCTCGGGCCGCCGGTCCGCGAGAAGCACCGCGAACCGGTCGGCCCAGCCGACGAACGCCCCGTCCGGGCCGGGATCGCCCACGCCCTCGGTGAAGCTGTCCCCCACCGCAACGTACGACCCGATCACTGCTCTGCTGTCACTCTTCGAATCGTCTGCCACATCGGGCCATGATTCCCCTTCGAATGTGACCTACGCGACCGTAAGGAAGGGTTGACGTGCGGTGAGATAAGCCACTCCTAAAGTGTTGGCCAAGCCCGGAATACACGTTGGATCAGGGATGTTGTGGGCTCAACCGCCACACCCGGAAGTCGCTGAAGCGGAAGTGGCTCCAGGTGGTGCGGAAGGCGAAGTGCCCGCTGGTGTACGGCTCCGGGTCGGTGTAGTCGAAGACGAGCTGCCCGTTGATCCACCACCGCTGGCTGGAGCCGTCGGAGACGATCCGGACCCGGTGCGGTGCGTTGGCGGTGAGCAGCGGCTGTGCGTAGTCGTAGATCAGCGGCCGTACGCCGGCCTCGCCGACGTACCGGCGCAGCCGCGTGGTGGTGTTGGTGTTGGCGCCGTAGCCGACGTAGTAGGTCCTGAGGTAGTCGTACTCGGCCAGGGCCCCGCCGCGCTGGGTGGCGAAGAGGTCGTCGGGGGATCGTACGTCGGTCGCGTTCCAGAAGTTGTTGAGGTCGGAGACCCGGTCGTTGACGCCGCCCTCGGACACGGGGGTCGCCGTGTACTCGATGACGTACGGGCCTTCGAGGCGCTTCTTGAACCAGATCGTCGCGCCGGCCGGGACGTCGGACTCCAGGACGCCGCGGGAGGCGGTGACGGTGCCGCCCTTCTCCAGCTCCACGGCCCACTGGCCGAGACCGTGCCGGAAGTCGTCGTGGGCGATGAGCCGGCGGTGGCGGGGCGTCGCGCTCGCGCTGGTGGCGGGGGCGAGGGCCGCGAGGGCGGCTCCTGCGGCAAGGGCTCCGAAAGCTCTACGCGTGGCGGTCACGGGAGACGGCTCCTTCGGGAAGGGTGAGGGCGGGCTTCGGCACCCGACGGGTCTCGGTGCCGAGGTAGTAGTCGGTGTAGGTGGACTGGAGATAGCCGCGCACGGTCCAGCCGAGGCGGTACTCGGGGTTCTGGGCGAGCGTGTAGATGCGGGTCCGCGTCGGCTCGGTGGTGGTGTAGAGGCGCAGCGCGGTGTGGTCGGCGGTCTCGGCGAGGATCTCCTCGCGCCAGTCGCCGAGGAGGTCGCCGTAGAACGGGGTCGCGTTGCGGGCGCCGGAGACCACTCCGGACGGGGCGAAGATCTTCGCGCTGGTCTCGGTCGCCGGGTCCCATTTCTCGACGTGGGTGTGGTCGAAATTCTCGGAGGCCTTGTCGCCGTCCCACCAGATACGGAAGTTGACGCTCGGCGTCGTCGTGGAGATCTTCCCGTCCTGGACGTTGCGCACGCCCGCGCCGGGCGCGGTGACGTCGGCGGTGGAGGTCCAGTACTCGTAGCCGGAGTGGTTCGGGTCGATGTCGCCGGTGCTGCCGCGGCCGACGTCGATGTCGGTGTCGTTGACCCAGTCGGCGGGGTGCTGTCCGGTGACGAGACGCTCGCCGGTGTCGGCGTCGTAGTAGTACCAGGGGAAGTTGGGGACGACACCCAACTCGGCCTGCTGGATGGCGAATCCCTCCAGGCCGGGCCGGTCCGGGTCGAGGTCGGCGATGTGGAAGCGGTCGCCGTGACCGGCACCGTCGACGACGTAGCGCAGGGTGCCGTCGCTGTTGACGACGTAGTTGCCGTCGGCGATCTCGTCCTTGCCGTCGAGGTCGACGTCGACGGTGCGGATCTGGTGGAAGCTGGTCGCGCCGCTGGCGGCCGGGACGACGTACTTCCACCGCGGGCTCAGATCCGTGCCGTTGAAGTCCCAGGTCTGGAAGAGGATACGGAAGGTGCCGCGCTTGGCTCCGACGCGGGTGACCAACTTGGTGACCAGGCTGGGGTGTTCGCCGTCCAGGTAGGCGATGCCGAAGTGGCCGCCGGAGGGGCCGTCGGCGACGAAGTCGTCCGGGACCGGCTGCCGGGTGCGCTCGACGCCGGTCGCGCCGTCGATGACGGAGACGAACTGGTTCGCGGGCGAGGCCGCGGTGACCTGGGAGCCGTCGGCGAAGGTGGTCCCGGCGGCCGTGTGCACCAGCACCTCGGCCTTGCCGTCGCCGTCCAGGTCGAACACGGTGACGTTGTCGTCGTTGCGGTAGCCGCCGATCGCCGTGGAACCGCTGATCGCGGCGGGCGCCGGGTCGTTGGCGCCGTTCCCACCGACCTGTGTGTACGAGCCCGGGCCCTGGTCGACGCGCCACAACCGATCGCCGGTCAGCGTGTACGCCTCCAGCAGGTCGGGCTTGTCCCGGGTCCCGGAGAGCCGGCTGACGACGAGCTCATAGCGTCCGTCGCCGTCGAGGTCGCCGGGCCAGGCGTGCTGCACGGTGTACCCGTCGGCCGTGGCGAGCGGGATCTCGGCGTAGCCGTCCGAGAAGTCGAGCGCCGCCGAACTCGGCTTCTGCTCATGCCCGTTGACGACGGCACGGACGGTGTACCGGCCGGTGCCCGGCGAGTCGTCCTGGTACGTCGTGGACTTGATGACCGGCGTACGGTTCAGCCGGCGCCCGTTCTTGTAGACGTTGAAGGCGATGGCGTTGCCGTACCGGGCGTACTCGGTGCCGAGCAGGCGCCAGCTGAGGAAGGTCCCCTCCCCGGAGGGTACGGCGACCAGTCCGCGGTCGAGGTTCTCCACGACCCGGCGCGGCGCTTGCTCGGCCTGGGCGGCGGGCGCGGAGAACATCCCGGCCAGCAGGGCCGCCGCGGCGAGAGCGACGGTTCTTCGGCGATGCACTAGTGCTCCTCTGCGAGAAGGTCGATGAGACGGTCGGCCACCTTGCGATGACCCTGGGAGCTGGGGTGGACGCCTCCGTTGAAGTCCCCGTCAGTCGGAGAGAGCCAGTCGGTCGTGTCGACGAACTCGATCCGGCGGTCCGCGAGTTCGGCGACTACGGCGGCGATGTCCTCGGCGTGTGTGCCGTTGAACGGCCGCAGCGCGAGGATGCGCGCATGCGGTGCCGCGGTCCGCAGCTCGGTGAGATAGGCGCGGTAGGCGGCACGGAACTCGTCCGGGCCCCACGCGGTGTCGTTGGTGCCCTGGTTCACCACGATCACATCGGCTCGGCGGTCCGAATCCGCCCTGGAACCGGCGTAGTTCCAGCCGTACGCGTCCGACGCCGCCGGCACTCCCCCGTTGCCGGTCTGGATCACGCCCTGACGCCCGAAGCCGACCTGGGTGAGGGAGGCGTGCAGGGCGTCGGCGACCAGGGTCGGGTAGGCGGCGGTGCCGTCGGCGCAGTCGGAGGTGTTCACCTCACAGAGGGCCATGACGCCCTGTGTGATGGAGTCGCCGTAGAAGGCGAACTGCCGATTGTGCCGGACGTGTTGGGGCAACAGGCGTCCCCGGATGCCGGTGAGCACGACACCCGTCTCCAGTGGCGGCGTCCAGCGGTTGACCCGCGAGAAGACGTCCTTCACGGACAACTCGACGGTGTGGGCGCCTCGTTCGGGGGCCTCGATCTCGATGTCGTCCCGGTCGACGGCGTACAGCCGCTTCGGGCCGCCGTCGACCGACACATAGATCTGCGCGGGGACGGTGGTCGACGAGACGTCGAACAACGCGTGCACGCTGCCGCCCGTGAAGCGGAAGCTCAGCCGGGAACCGGAGTTGACGGTGACCGCCGCCTCCGCGGTACGGCCCCAGTGGCCCTCGTAGGCGATTCGCCGGTCGTTCGGCCGTACGACGTTCTCGGAGGCGGCAACAGGCCGTACCGCACCCATGATCAACCCCGCGGTCACCGCCGCGATCAAGCTCGCACGTCTCATGACGGGATCCGGTCTCCGATGAGGGCCAGGTTCTGTATCGCGGCGAGCGCCCACTGGGCGGACGAGTTGGTGGAGATCCACGGGATCTCCTCGGTCGTCCGGAGCACGGCCGGCGTCTTGATCGTCACGGGATTCCAGTCGTTGGACGGGAAGTAGGTGTCGCTGCCGGTGAAGAACTCGTTCCACGCGCGGGTGGCGAGCGTCGGATCGTTCTTGCGCTGTGCCGCGTAGGCGGTGATCCGCGAGTGCGCGGCCGGCAGCGCCGACTTCCAGGTGGAGCCGGTGAGTTGCCTCTTCTGGGCGTCGGTGGCGTTGTAGTACTGCGTGTAGTTCAGCCAGGCGGCACGGAACTCGGGCTCCTCGTCGCCGAACAGCGACACGAGTTCGCTGTTGGTCTCGACGAGACCGAACACGGCGCTCAGGTGGGACACGCTCACGGCCGTGCTCGTGGTGATCGCGAACTTGCCGGTGTCCGCGTCGAGCAGACCGGTGCCGGTGAAGAACCCGTTGGGCTGCGCGGCGATGGTCCGCAGCGAGTTGACGAGTTTGGCCTTGGCCTTCTCGGCGTTCGGGCCCCGTCGCTCCCACTCGGTGAGCCAGGCCGCCGAGATGCCGCCCCAGTCCGTGCCGAAGCCGACCGACAGGGCGTGCCGGTCGCCGGGGGTGTAGCCGTCGGTGCGGACCTTGCGCTGCGGGTCGACCTCCAGGAACGTCCGCTCCACGTCGACGAGTTCGCTCAGCAGGTCACCGGTGCGCTCGTCGCCGGTGAGGAAGTAGAAGAAGCGGCGGTTGGCGGCCGTGGAGATACGGACCTGTTTGGCGCTGTCGGCCCAGTGCTGCACACCGTGCCGGGTGCCGAGTCCCGCCCACTTGCCGAGGTGGTAGACGTCGACCTCGCCGGTGTGCCGGGTCATGGACTCCGCGAACCGGAAGACCTCGGCGGAGCCGGTGCGCAGGAAGTGGTACCAGAGCCAGAGGTCCGTGCCGAGCTCGGAGTTGTCCCAGGCGTAGCCGCCGACGTCGTACCGCCAGACGTGCCGGTCGTTGTCGTAGGTGTGCTGGACGTCGCCGTAGTCCAGGAAGCCGTACCAGCGGTGCTGTTCACGCTGGTCGCGGTAGTAGGCGAACAGCTCGTCGAGGTGGTCCTCGACGGCGGCCCGCGCCTTGCCGGACCGGTCGACCGGCGCCCAGTCGCCGAACACCCCGGCAGCGTGCAGCCGTTGGGGTGTGGCGGTGAGGAGCGGCGGGGTCGCGGTGGCGGCGGCCTGTGCGGCGAGAACACCGGCGGAAGGGGTCTTCTCGACGGCCCAGAAGGCCAGTTCACTCGTCCGCGCGATGCCGTACGGCGTACCGAAGCCGGGCTCGTAGTCCTCGTAGGTGATCTCCAGCCCACCGTCGGACTGCTCGTCGTACGTGTCCTGGCCCAAGCCGTCGTGGTAGAAGCGCAGATCGAGCGGCTGCGCCTCCGGCGAGTACAGCCATACGGTGGCCTCGGCGGCGTCTCCCGCGGCTCCGCGTACGTCCAGCTGGGCCGGGTGGCGCTGCCAGAAGTCCCGTAGCCCGAAGGAGAGTCCGCCGCTCGCGCCGCCGACGTAGCCGAAGCCTCCGGCGCGGCGGCCGGCCGCGGCGTGGATCCAGCCGTAGCCGGCCTTGGTGCGCTTGCGGACGGTGTAGCCGTCGGCGTTGGGCTGGGTGAGGGTGTAGTCGCCCCAGGTCGGGATGTAGGCGAGGCGGCCGGCGACCCGGGTGTCCCAGGTCGAGGTGTCGGGCAGCCGCTCACCGGCGATCTGGGCCGCGCGGACGGCTGCCCCGGGGTCGCGCCGCAGTCCGGTGATGCCCTGGACGGCCTCGCTGAACAGGCCGCCGTCGGAATCGGCGAACCGCACATGGCGGTCGTAGGGCTGATCGCTCAGCGGCACGGTGAAGCGCACGCCGAGGCCGCGCAGGAAGTCGCCCTCGTCGGAACCGGGCGTCTGCTCGCCGTCCCAGACGAAGGTGTGGACGAGCCGGAAGGACTCGGCTCCCGCGAAGAAGGCGAATCGCAGGACGAACGGCAGCCAGTTCCGGCCGCCGTGCCGGTGCCGGCCCTCGACCCGGACGACGGCCCGGACCGGACCGTCCTGCTCCACCTCGACCTTCTCGACCCGGCCCAGGAAGCGGGAGACGTCCGCCCCGTCCCGTACGGACTCCTGCCGCAGGGCGACCAGTCTCCCGTCCCGGGCGATCTCGGCGGAGCCCCGCCGCACGCTCCGTACGACGGTGTCGGACCCCTTCGCGCCGAACACGGCCGTGATCACACCGGTGGACACCTCGACGCGGCCCGCGGAGCGGGTGACCGTGACCTTCTGCTCCGGTGCGGCGGGGGTGCCCGCCGCGAGCTTGTAGGCGGAGGCCTTCGGCGCGCCGGGCGCGAGGGCGTGGGCCGTCCACTTCACCGAGCCGTCGGGCCAGTAGCCGGTGACCCAGCTCTGGACGGGGACATCGGCACCGGCGGCGGTCGTCAGCCGGAACGGCTGCTCCGGCCGGTACGCCCCGCGCGCCCACGGCACGCCCCAGGTGGTACCGGCGTGGACGTCGGGGGCCGAGCCCTCCAGCCAGCACAGTTCGGTGTCGTCGGCGTCCGCCGCGGCGGCGGTGCGGGACAGGGCCCAGGAGAACTGGGCCGCGGCGGCCGCGGCTGCGGCGCCCTTGATGACGGTGCGTCGGTCGACGCCGGGCACGGGGACCTCCGGGTGCGGGTGTGTATGCGGACGCGAAGGCGCGTAGAAAGCGCTTGCATCCCTCGGAGATCACTGTGGTCCCACCCTCCCCTCCCTGTCGACGGTTTGGACAGCCGCGCCACAAGACCGCAATGAAGCGATCATGAAACGGCAAGACCCAACACCGAAGGCCGGACCCGGGGATCGGGGTCCGGCCTTCGGTGGCATCGGGGGAGGGAGCGTCAGTCGACGCGGCACCCTCGCAAAAGAGCGTCAGCCGACGGCGACACCCTTCGAGCGGAGGTACGCGACCGGGTCCACGTCCGAGCCGTAGTCCGGCGTGGTGCGGATCTCGAAGTGGAGGTGCGGTCCGGTGACGTTGCCGGTGGCGCCGGAGAGGCCGATCTGCTGGCCCTCGGTGACGGTCTGTCCGGACGAGACCGAGAGCGCGGACAGGTGGGCGTACTGCGCGTAGTAGCCGTCGGCCAGCTTGATGACGACCTGGTTGCCGTACGCGCCGCCCCAGCCGGCGGAGACGACGGTGCCCGCGGCCACGGCCTTCAGCGAGGTGCCGGTCGGGACGACGAAGTCGGTGCCCGTGTGGTAGCCGCTGGACCACATGCTGCCCGCCGTGTGGTAGGCGGTGCCGACGGTGGCGCCGGCCACGGGAAGCGTGTAGCCGCCGGCGGTGCTGGTCGACTCACTGCTCTGGGTGGCGGTCGTCGTGTCCGAGGAGGACGAGGACTTCTCGGTGCTCGTGGACTTCTCGGTGCTCGCCGACTTCTCCGCGCTCGCCGACTTGTCCGCGCTCGCCGCCGCCTTCTTGCCGAGCGTGAGCTTCAGGCCCGGGTGGATGAGCGAGGGGTCGGATCCGACGGCCTCGCGGTTGTCCGAGTACAGCTTCTTCCAGCCGCCGGTGACGTTCTGCTCGTCGGCGATCTTCGAGAGGTAGTCGCCCGCCCGCACCGAATAGGTGCGCACGGTCGCGGTGTTCGCGGCGCCCTTCTTCTGCGCGGCCTTCTCGGTGGCCGCCTTCTCGGCGACCGGAAGGGACTGGGCGGCCTTTTCCGAAACCGACTGCGAGACGGACTGCGGGGTGGCCGCGTGGGCGCCGGCGGCGCCCATCAAAGGCAGGGCGAGTGCGGCGCCACCGGTACCGGCGACGGCGATCGAGCGGGTGAGGCGCTGGGCCTTCGGGCGACGGTGCTTACCCTTGGCGGGCATGGCGAATTCCTCTCCGGCGCCTACGAGGTGAGCTGTCGGGTGCGGACTGGAGATGCCCGGGCGCACCGAGGTGCGCCTTAACCCCAAGCCTGTTCCGGAAGACCGGTCCAGGCAGTTGTACCTGTGGGTCCCCCGCTCCTGCCGTTCACGGGTGAGTTGTGCGGATTCCGGGCGGCGGCAGGATTGGGCGTCCGTCCGGATTGGTGGCGAACGTAAGCGAGGAAGACGCAAAGGGACAAGTAAGGGGTTCCAGGACGATTGCATTCCTCTTGATCCGCTGTGAATTTCCCGGTCACCCTCCGTGCATCAGCACCGCTTCCGGGAAGGGAAATCCCCAGCATTCGAAGGCGCATTACGTGAACATGACGGGCGACACAGGGTCACCGATATGACGCTCCTCACGTGCCGTTCGCACAGCTTCCCTTATTCCAGAGCGAGTTGGAATGAAGGCCGCTCAAGCCACCAATTCGGACAGAAAGCTCAGATGCGACGCAGTCGGAGAACTGCCGCATCCAGATCGCCCCGCAATCCCACTCGCAGCCCGTGATGCTGCAATACAGCCCCTCTGAGAATTTCGCCCGTTTCGAGGCATTCATACGACGCCGTCGGGTCGAGGCCCCGCAGACGCAGCACCGGGACGGGTTCGCCGTAGTGCTGCGCCTGGAGCCAGGCGAGGACGACGGTCTCGTCCCCGAGGACGTACTGCACGGCGCTCAGTCCGCCCTGTGGAGCCCGCAGCCGGTACTGGTCGCCGCGCTGCACGAGCGGCCGGATGCCCTTGTAGAGCTCCACCCACTCTCGGGCCTCGGCGAGCTCCTCCTCCGTCCACTGCGTGAGGTCGCCGCCGACACCGAGCACACCGGCCATGGCGCTGACGAAGCGGAAGCGCAGCGAGCTGACCCGGCCGTTGAGCATGGCGTTCGGGCTGTCGGTGACCCAGGCCGCCATCGCGCGCGCGGGGTGGAGCTGGCTGAAGCCGTGCTGGATCGCGAGCCGGTCGAGGGGGTCGGTGTTGTCGGAGGTCCACACCTGGTCCGTGCGGCTCATCACACCGAGGTCGATCCGGCCGCCGCCGCCCGAGCAGGACTCGAAGGCGACGCCGGGGTGCGCGGCCCGCAGCCGGTCCAACAGGGCGTAGAAGGCGTGCACATGGTCGACCCAGAGCCGCTGCGGGTAGGACTCACCGGGCCAGCCCGCGTCCGTGAAGCAGCGGTTGAAGTCCCACTTCACATAGTCGATCGGGGCGCTGGACAGCAGGGCGTCGAGCTGTCCCCAGAGGTACTCCTGGACGTCCTCGCGCGCGAGGTTGAGGACGAGCTGGTTGCGCAGTTCCGTCCGCTTTCGTCCCGGCTGGAACTGCGCCCAGTCCGGGTGTGCCCGGTACAGGTCGCTGTCCGGGTTGACCATCTCGGGCTCGACCCAGATGCCGAACTGCATCCCGAGGGCGTGCACGGAGTCGGCGAGGGGCTTCAGGCCGCCCGGGAAGCGGTCGCGGTTGACCGTCCAGTCGCCGAGTCCTGCGCGGTCGCTGGTGCGGGCGCCGAACCAGCCGTCGTCGACCACGAAGAGCTCGACGCCGATGGCCGCGGCCCGCCGCGCGAGGGCTTCCTGCTGCTCCTCGGAGATGTCGAACTCGGTGGCCTCCCAGGAGTTGAACAGCACCGGCCGGTCCTGCTCCGCGTCCGGGATGACGTAGGCCCGCTGGTAGGCGTGCCACGCGCGACTGGCGCCGCCGAAGCCGCCCTCGCTCCACAGACCGGCGAAGACGGGCGTGGTGAACGACTCGCCCGCCGTCAGCCGCAGCAGCCCCGAGTCGTCGTGTCCGGCACCGCCGGTGATCTGCACGCGCGCGTCGGGGAGCTGGGCCACCGCGATCCGCCAGGAGCCGGACCAGCCGAGGGCGCAGCCGTAGACCTCGCCGCGCTCCTCGGTGGCGTCGGAGTCGAGGGCGACCCAGGGCAGGTGCTGGTGACCGGTGTGGCCGCGGCGGCTGCCGATGACCTTCTCACCGTAGGTGAGGGGGGAGCGTACGAGCCGGGACTCGGCGGCCCAGCGGCCGTGCAGTTGGGAGAGCCGCCAGTCCTCGCGGTCGGGCAGGGTCCAGGTGGCGGAGTCCGCGCGGAGCAGCTCCAGGGCGTCCGGCCCCTGGTTCTCCAGGGTCGTCCAGCGCTCCACCACGTCGCCGCGCATCCGGTAGTGCAGCGTGACGACGAGCCCGCCGTCGCGGAACCGCAGCCGCAGCTCATCGGCGTCGGCGTCGGTCTCGTACGTCTCGAAGCTCCACTCGGTGCCGCGGCGTTCGTCGGTGCGCACCGACAGCGCGGGCCGGACGAAGCGGGGGCCGCCCTCGACCGGGTACTCCTCGCGCCCGTCGAGCGGGGACTCGAAGGGCCAGTAGTCGGGCAGCGGACGGACCGCGAGGGCCTCGGCGTCGGCCAGCGTGATCGCCGGCCCCCAGTGCAGATGCAGCAGCTCGTCGGCCTCGGTGAGGTGGACGGCGTAGCTGCTGGCGGGCCCGGTCAGGAGCCAGGTGCGGCCGTTGGGGGCGATCTCCAGCATGGAACCTCACAGATGCGAACAGGGTCGAACAGTGGCACTCAAGTACCAACATCATCAAGGCCCGGGGGCCCTCGATGCAACGCCTGTGGACAACTCATTGCCCCAGGAACCCATGTCGTATCGTCGAAGCGTGCCCGTCGGCGAGCCGCGGCGACGGGGCCGACTGCGAGGAGCCCCCGTGACGCAGCAGATCCCGTCGACCGAGCCCGAGCTGACCGGAGTCCGCAACTTCCGTGACGTGGGCGGCCTGCCGACCGAGGACGGCCGACGGGTGCGGTTCGGGGTGCTGTTCCGCAGCGGCCATCTGGCGCACGCGACCGACGAGGACGCGGCGTTCCTGGACTCCCTGGGGCTGCACACGATCTTCGACTTCCGCAACGCGTCGGACCAGAAGCTGGAGGGCCCCGACGTCGAGCTGGCGGGGGTGCGCAATGTCAACCTGCCGCTGAGCGACCCGGCCGACGGCTCGGAGTTCTGGAAGATGGTCCGGGACGGCGAGATCGAGCAGCTGCGCGAGATCCTCGGCGACAACAAGGCGGCGAACCGGATGATCGCCTCGTACCGGAAGATCGTGAAGGAGCGCACCGCCGAGCACGCGCGTGTGCTGCACTCCCTCGCCGAGGACAGTGTGCCCGCGCTGATGCACTGCGCGGCGGGCAAGGACCGCGCGGGCCTGTCGATAGCGGTGACGCTGCTGGCGCTGGGCGTGGAGCGGGAGGCGATCGTCGCCGACTACCTGGAGTCGAACGCCAAGCACCGTCGCTACAAGGTGCACCGCAGCAGCAGCTCGGCCGCCGCCTACTCCCCCGAGGTCATGGAGCTGCTCGCGCCGCTCTTCGACGCGCGCGCCGAGTATCTGGAGGCCGCCTTCGAGACCATCGAGGAGACCTGGGGCAGCGTCGACGCCTACCTGGAGCATGGCCTCGGCCTCACCCCGGAGATCCGCGAGCGGCTGCGCGAGCGCCTCCTCGACTGACCCTTCACTGCCCGGCGCCCACCTCGAAGAGCAGGTAGACGAAGGCCGCGAACACGTGCCCGACGGCGATGTAGATGATCAGCCGTACCCACAGGGCTCGCGGGAACTTCTCCTCCATGTCGGTCATGGCATCTCTCCAGGGGTGGGGCCCAGGCACAGGGTGGCCGTGGGGCTCTGCAACAGGGTGTGGACGAACAGCAGCTCGGTCCCGTCGGGGTCCTGGGCCGCGATGCGGTGCGGGGTGAGCGAGTCGAAGTGCGCGCTGTCGCCGGGGCCGAGGTGGTGCGTCGTGTCCCCGAGGCGGAGCCGGAGCCGGCCGCGCAGCACGTACAGCCACTCCTCGCCGGGATGCACGCGCACGATGTCGCCCTGTGAGCCGTACGGCACCTGCACACGCAGTGCCTGCATGCCGCGTCCGGCGGCACCGGCCTGCCAGTAGGTCCAGCCGCCCGCGGCGGTCGGTTCCATGTCGGCGGCGCGCACCACGGCGTCCCGCTCGGCGACCGTCTCACCGAGCAGTTCGGAGACCGTCGTACCGTAGATACGGGCGAGCGCGAGCAGCATCGGCAGCGAGGGCTGGCGCTGCCCGGTCTCCAGCCGGGACAGGTGGGCGGGCGACAGCCCGGCGGCCCGGGCCGCCGCCTCCAGGGTGAGGGAGGCGCGGCGCCGCAGCGCACGGAGCTGCGGCGCGACGACGGGCAGGACGTCGGCCGGCTCTGATTCCGGAGAGCTCATGCTCTCCATTCAGCCGGACGCTTGCCTCCGGGGCAAATTTCTTGCCTCAGAGGCAAACCGCGGCGGCTAGCGGTTGGCCACCGCCTGCTTGACCAGCGTCTTGCCGAAGTCCCACATCAGCCCGCCCCCGCTGTGGGCGTCATCCATGATCTCGGTGAACGCCTCGACGAACCGGTCCACGTCCCGCTCCCCCACGGTCAGCGGCGGGATCAGCTTGATCACCTCCAGGTGGTCGCCGGAGACCTGCGTCAGAATCCGGTGCCGCTGGAGCAGCGGTACGACGACCATCTGGGCGAACAGGCCCTTGCGCGCGGCCTGGAGCATCGTCCACCGGCTGCGCAGCCCGAGCGACCTGGGCCGCCCGAACTCGATGCCCACCATGAGTCCCCGGCCGCGGACGTCGGCGAGCAGCTCATACTTGTCGACGAGCGCGGCGAGCCGGGACCTGAGGTGGTCACCGGTCACCCGGGCGTTGGCGACGATCTGCTCGTTCTCCATCACGGACAGGACCGCCAGGCCCGCCGCCATGGCCTGCGCGTTGGACCCGAAGCTCGCCGAGTGGACCAGGACGCGGTCGATCGACGAGTAGACCTTCTTGAAGATCCAGTCCTTGCCGAGCGTGGCGCCCACGGGCACATAACCCCCGGACAGCGCCTTCGCCACGCACACCAGGTCGGGCTCGACGCCGTCCTCGTGCTGGTAGGCGTAGAAGTCGCCGGTGCGCCCGAGCCCGGTCTGCACCTCGTCCGCGATCAGCAGGGCCTTGTGCCGGTGCAGCAGCTCCTGGGCGGCGCGCAGATAGCCGGGCGGGCTCTCGTGGACGCCCTTGCCCTGGATCGGCTCGACGATCAGGGCGGCGACATCACCCTTCTTCAACTCCCTTGCCAGGGCGTCGAGATCACCGAGGGGGACGGCCGTGTCGGGCAGCAGCGGGGCGAAGCCGTCGCGGAAGCCGTCCTCGCCGTTGACCGACAGGGAGCCCGTGGTGAGGCCGTGGAAGGCGTGCTCGCAATAGAGAACGCGGGGCTTGCCGGTGGCGCGGCGGGCGAACTTCAGCGCGGTCTCCACCGCCTCGGTGCCGCTGTTGCCGAAGAACACCCGGTCCAGATGCGGGCTGTACGTGAGCAGCTTCTCCGCCAGCAGCCCGGGCAGCGGCTGGCAGTCGAAGCGGGTGAGGTCGGCGAGCTGGGCGTCGAGGACGTCGTGCAGCGCCTTGCGGACGACGGGGTGATGGCGGCCCAGGCCCATCACCCCGAACCCGGCGAGCATGTCCAGGTAGTCGTTGCCGTCGGCGTCCCAGAAGTGGGCGCCCTCGGCGCGCTCGTAGACCTTGTCGAAGCCGATGGTGTGCAGCATGCGCGGGAGCTGGTGGTTCAGGTACTTGGTGTGCAGCTCGTAGCGCTCGGCTCCGCGCTCGGCGAGGAGTCTGCCGAGGTCGAACTCGGTGGTCATTCGGGTTTCTCCTTGAGTGAGCCGTCGGGCTGCTCCATGTCGGCCAGAGCACCCTCGGCCTCCTTGACGGTGAGGCTCGCGCTGATCCGTCCGGCGACCTCGACCGGGGTGAGACCGATGTCGGCGAGCACCTCGCCCCGCTTGGCGTGTGCGAGGAACTGCTCCGGAATCCCGAACCGCCGTACCGGTACGTCGACTTCGGCGTCCCCGAGCGCGAGCGCGACCGCGGCACCGACCCCGCCCGCACGGCTGTTGTCCTCGACCACCGCGACCAGCCGGTGCGCGGCGGCGAGGACGGGCAGCGCGGGGTCGACGGGCTTGACCCAACGGGGGTCCACGACCGTGCAGTTGATGCCCCGCGCCGCCAGCAGCTCGGCCGCCTGGAGACACACGGGTGCCATGACACCGACCGCGACGAGCAGCACCTCGGGCGCCTCGGCACCGCGGTGCAGGACGTCCATGCCGCCGACATGGTCGACCGCCTCGATCGACGGCCCGACGGCCTCCTTCGGGAAGCGCACCAGCGTCGGCGCGTCGTCCACCGCGACGGCCTCCCTGAGCTGCGCCCGCAGCTGGTCGGCGTCCCGTGGCGCGGCGATCCGCAGTCCCGGCACGACCTGGAGGATCGACATGTCCCACATGCCGTTGTGGGAGGCGCCGTCGACACCCGTGACGCCGGCCCGGTCGAGCACGAAGGTCACCCCGCAGCGATGCAGGGCGACGTCCATCAGCAACTGGTCGAAGGCACGGTTCAGGAAGGTCGCGTACACGGCGACGACGGGATGCAGTCCGCCGGTCGCGAGCCCGGCCGCCGAGACGGCCGCGTGCTGCTCGGCGATGCCGACGTCCCACACCCGGTCCGGGAAGCGTTCGGCGAACTTGCCGAGCCCCACCGGGTGCAGCATGGCCGCCGTGATCGCCACGACGTCCTCCCGTTCCTCCCCGATCCTGGCGATCTCGTCGCCGAACACCGAGGTCCAGGAAGGCCCGTTGGAGGGTGCGAGGGGCTCGCAGGTGAGCGGGTCCATCACACCGACGGTGTGGAAGTGGTCCTCCTCGTGGGCGAGGGCGGGTTCGTAGCCGCGCCCCTTCTCCGTGAGGCAGTGGATGAGCACCGGCCCGTGGAAGCGCTTCGCCCGCCGCAGCGCCGACTCGACGGCCCCGATGTCGTGTCCGTCGATCGGGCCGACGTACTTCAGGCCCAGGTCCTCGAAGAGCCCCTGCGGCGCGAAGGCGTCCTTGAAGCCCTTCTTCGCGCCGTGGAGTGCCTCGTAGACGGTGGTGCCGATGACGGGGGTGCGCTGGAGGACGTTCTTTCCCCAGGCCAGCACCCGTTCGTAGCTGTCGGTCGTGCGCAGGGTGGCCAGGTGGTTGGCGAGGCCGCCGATGGTCGGCGCGTAGGACCGCTCGTTGTCGTTGACGACGATGATCAGCGGTCGGTCCTTGGCGGCCGCGATGTTGTTCAGCGCCTCCCAGGCCATACCGCCGGTGAGCGCGCCGTCGCCGATGACCGCGACGACGTGTCCCTTCTCGCCCTGCACCTGGCGGGCCTTGGCGAGTCCGTCGGCCCAGCCGAGCGCGGTGGAGGCGTGGCTGTTCTCGACGATGTCGTGCTCGGACTCCTCACGCGAGGGGTAGCCGGACAGACCGCCCTTGCCGCGCAGCTTGGAGAAATCCTGACGCCCTGTCAGGATCTTGTGCACATAGCTCTGATGGCCGGTGTCCCACACGATGCGGTCGACCGGCGACTCGAAGACCCGGTGGAGCGCGATGGAGAGTTCCACCACCCCCAGGTTGGGCCCGAGGTGGCCGCCGGTCCTGGCGACCGAGTGCACCAGGAACTCTCTGATCTCTTCGGACAGTTCACCGAGTTCCGCCTCGGACAGCGCCTTAAGGTCGCGTGGTCCCCGGATGTTCTCCAGAATCGTCACGCTCGGGCCCCCTTCGGTCCGTGCTGTTCAACTCACGGTGACGGCCGGCTCCCCCGACGCGACGCCGTCCTGCTCCATCTGTTCGGCGATCTTCATCGCCTCCTCGATGAGGGTCTCCACGATCTTCGACTCGGGGACGGTCTTGATGACCTCGCCCTTCACGAAGATCTGCCCCTTGCCGTTGCCGGAGGCGACCCCGAGGTCGGCCTCCCGCGCCTCGCCGGGACCGTTGACCACACAACCCATCACGGCTACCCGCAGGGGCACTTCCATGCCCTCCAGGCCCGCCGTGACCTCGTCGGCCAGCTTGTAGACGTCGACCTGGGCGCGCCCGCAGGACGGGCACGACACGATCTCCAGCCGGCGTTGCCGCAGCCCCAGGGACTCCAGGATCTGGATGCCGACCTTGACCTCCTCGGCGGGCGGCGCGGACAGCGACACCCGGATGGTGTCGCCGATCCCCCTGCTGAGCAGCGCCCCGAAGGCGACCGCCGACTTGATCGTCCCCTGGAAGGCGGGACCGGCCTCGGTGACGCCCAGGTGCAGCGGGTAGTCGCACTGCTCGGCGAGCAGTTGGTACGCCGCCACCATCACCACGGGGTCGTTGTGCTTCACCGAGATCTTGATGTCCCGGAACCCGTGCTCCTCGAAGAGCGACGCCTCCCACAGCGCCGACTCCACGAGCGCCTCCGGCGTCGCCCTGCCGTGCTTCTCCAGCAACCGCCGGTCCAGCGATCCGGCGTTGACCCCGATCCGGATCGGCGTGCCGTGATCGCGGGCGGCCCGCGCGATCTCCTTGACCTGGTCGTCGAACTTCTTGATGTTGCCGGGATTGACGCGTACGGCCGCACAGCCGGCCTCGATCGCCGCGAACACGTACTTGGGCTGGAAGTGGATGTCGGCGATCACCGGGATCTGCGACTTTCGGGCGATGGTGGCCAGCGCGTCCGCGTCATCCTGCGTGGGGCAGGCGACACGGACGATCTGGCAGCCGGACGCGGTGAGTTCGGCGATCTGCTGGAGCGTGGCGCCGATGTCGGACGTACGGGTCGTCGTCATCGACTGCACCGACACCGGGGCCCCGCCCCCGACCGCCACCGGCCCGACCTGGATCCGCCGCGACTGGCGTCGCTCGGCGATCGGCCGGACCGGCATCTCGGGGACGCCCAGGGAGACGGCGGTCATGACCTCACTCCCGGTTTCCGGAGACCGTCTCGCGCATCGCGCGCAGGGACTCCTTCAGCGAGCCCATGGTGGCGAGGACGGCGGTGGGCTCGTAGCCGCAGTGCGCCATGCAGTTGGCGCAGCGCGGGTCCTTGCCGCGCCCGTACTTGTCCCAGTCGGTGTCCTCGATGAGTTCGCGGTACGTGGGCACGTAGCCGTCGCTCATCAGGTAGCAGGGACGCTGCCAGCCGAACAGGGAGTAGTTCGGGATCGCCCAGGCGGTGCAGGGGAAGTCGACCTTGCCCTCCAGGAAGTCCAGGAAGAGCGGGGAATGGTTGAGCCGCCACTTGCGCCGGTTGCCGCCCGCGAAGGCCTTCTTGAACAGCTCGCGGGTCTGCTCCACGCCGAGGAAGTGCTCCTGGTCGGGTGCCTTCTCGTAGGCGTAGGCGGGCGAGATCATCATCTCGTCCACGTGCAGGTCGTCGTTGAGGAAGTTGAGCACCTCGATGATGGTCTGCGGGGTGTCGGTGTTGAAGAAGGTCGAGTTGGTGGTGACCCGGAAGCCGCGCCGCTTGGCCTCCTTGATCGCCTCCACCGCCTCGTCGAACACCCCCTCCTTCGCCACGGACTCGTCGTGCCGCTCGCGCAGCCCGTCGATGTGCACCGCGAAGGCGAAGTAGGGCGAGGGCTTGAACTTGTCCATCTTCTTGCGCAGCAGCATGGCGTTGGTGCAGAGGAAGACGTACTTCTTCTTCGCCACCAACTGCCGCACGATCTCGTCGATCTGAGGGTGCATCAGCGGCTCACCGCCGGCGATGGACACCATCGGCGCACCGGACTCGAGGACCGCCCCGACGGCCTGCGCCACCGGCATGCGCTGCTTGAGGACGCCCGCCGGATGCTGGATCTTGCCGCAGCCCTCGCACTTCAGGTTGCACGCGAAGAGGGGTTCCAGCTCCACGATGAGCGGGAACTTGTCCCGCTTGCGGAGCTTCTGTTCGGCCAAGTATGTAGCGACCTTGATGGACTGACGCAGCGGCATGGCCATCTGGCTCACCTCCTGGGGAGCAGCAAGGAACGGTGCCATTCATAGAAAGCGGGAAGGACGGAACGAAGGACGCGGAAAGCCGATATTCCACCGCGCACTGTGCCGATCCGGACGAGTTCATGTTCTGGAGCGTCCACGACCACCCGGACGGCCGCAACGGGGCGTGGGCCCGTGCGTACGGCGCTGTGGAGCGTGGCGGCGGACTCCATGTCGACGGCGATCGCGCCGGTCGCGAGCAGGTCGGACCGTTCATGGCCGCGTACGACGTGATCGGAGCCGGTGAGGGGTCCGGTGTGGACGGTGCGTCCGGGTACGGACCGCACCAGCTCCTTGACGAGTAGGTCGGTCCCCACGCACGGAACGGTTCCCGCCGGTCCCCGGGTTTCTTCGGCGACGACGAGGTCGCCCGGGTGCATGCCGGGCGCGAGCCCGGCGCAGAAGCCGGTGGCGAGCACGGCGGCCTCGGCGAACGCCGGGTCGGCCAGGGCCCGGGTGACGGCCCGCTCGGCCGCCTTGGGGCCCATGCCGGTCCGCAGCACGGTCACCGGCCCGTCGGCACCGCTCCGGTCGCCGCTGCGCAGGGCCAGCCGCTCGATGCCGAGCGCGCAGGCGATCAGCAGCGGGGCCGGGGCGGGCGGGGTGCTCATCTCATGCCTCCCCCGCCTGGGAGAACGGTTCTCCATGGACGTAGCGGCCGAGTGCCGTGAGCGGGAAGACCTGCCGGTAGAGGTGGTAGTTGATGGAGAAGTCCCACGGGAAGCCGGTACCGGTGAAGTAGGGCTCGTCCCAGGAGCCGTCGGCCCGCTGGGTGGCGGCGAGCCATTCGACGCCCCGCTCGACGGCCTTGGAGTCCTTCTCGCCGGCGGCCAGCAGGGCCATCAGCGCCCAGGCCGTCTGCGAGGCGGTGGAGGCCCCTCGGCCGCTCCACTCCCTGGCGTGCTGGTAGGAGCGCAGATCCTCGCCCCAGCCGCCGTCGTCGTTCTGGACGGTCTCCAGCCAGGTCACGGCCCGCCGGATCGCCGGGTGTGCGGCGGGGATGCCCGCGGCGACGAGGGCCGGCACCACGGACCCGGTGCCGTAGACGTAGTTGACGCCCCAGCGCCCGAACCACGAGCCGTTCGGCTCCTGTTCGGCGAGGAGCCATTCGATGCCGCGCCGGGTGCGCGGGTCGTGGGCGAGCCCCTCGACGGCGAGCATCTCCACCACATGGGCGGTGACGTCGGCGGACGGCGGGTCGATGACCTCGCCGAAGTCGCAGAACGGCAGCCGATTGGGGAAGGGGCTGGTGTTGTCGACGTCGAAGGCGCCCCATGCCCCGTTCTTGGACTGCATGCCGAGGTTCCAGCGCACCCCGCGTCCGATGGCCTTCTCCACCCGCTCCGGGTCGTGGTGCCGGACGCGGCGCAGGGCGAGGACGACCTCGGCGGTGTCGTCGATGTCGGGGTAGTTGTCGTTGTGGAACTCGAACGCCCACCCGCCCGGCGGCAGTTGGGGTCGCTTCACGGCCCAGTCGCCGGGCCGCACGATCTCCTCGCCCAGCATCCAGTCCGCCGCCTTGACGAGCGCCGGGTGGTCGGGGGCCAGCCCGGCGTCGGCGAGCGCGATGGTCGCCAGGCAGGTGTCCCACACCGGCGACTGACAGGCCTCGATCATCCGGGCCCCGTCCTCGCGCCAGATCGCGAAGCGGTCCAGGGACTCCAACCCGGCCCGCATGACCGGGTGTTCGAGGTCGTAGCCCATGAGGTGCAGGGCGATCACCGAGTACACGGCGGGCGGCTGGATGCCGCCCCAGCAGCCGTCGTTCTCCTGCCGCTCGATGATCCAGCGGGCGGCGGTGTTCATGGCCGCCCTGCGCAGTCTGCGGGGCACGACCTTGCGCACCTGGTGCAGCGCCTTGTCCAGACGTTGGAAGGCGCCGTCCCAACTGGCCGCCGGAGCCAGGGGCTTGACCGGGTTGGGGTGCGCCGGGTCGGTGTGCAGCTCGTCGAGAGCGAAGGGCGCGGGCCGTACCGGGCGCTTCGCGGAGACGATCGTCAGCGGGACGATGGTCTGCCGGGCCCAGCAGCCGAAGTCGTAGATGTTGAGCGGCACCCACGTGGGGAAGTAGATGAGCTCGGGCGGCAGTTCGGGCAGGTCCTCCCACTTCCACCAGCCGAACAGGGCGAGCCAGATCCGGGTGAAGACCCGGGCGGCGGCGATACCTCCCTGCTCGCGGATCCACGCGGACGCCTTCGCCATGTGCGGCGCGTCGGGCGCGTCCCCGGCCAGCCGCAGGGCGACGTACGCCTCGACGGTGGTGGAGAGTTCGCCGGGCCCGCCGTAGAAGGAGGCCCAGGTGCCGTCCTCGCGCTGCTCGCCGCGGATGAACAGACCGGCGGCCCGAGTGGTGGACTCGTCGCGGATGCCCAGGAACTGACGGAGCAGCAGATCCTCGGCGTCCATGGTGACGTTGGTCTCCAGGTCGCCCTTCCACCAGCCCTGGGCGTCCTGCCGCGCCAGCAGGTGATCGGTGGCGCGCTGCAGCGCGAACGCGGCGGCTTCGCGCACCCCGGCCGCCACGGGGGTGTTGATGTCGGTTTCGCTGGCCGCGGCAGCGCGGGGCGGCAGGGCCCCGGTGCTTCCGTCGGTCGTCGCTGTCATGGCTTCCCCTTCGTGCAGTGTGCAAATGGTGCTCTGCTGTGGGTCCGCCGTCGGCCGGTGCCCTGATGGTGCTTTCGGCACCGGCCGGCGACTACGCGAGGGCTATTCGACCGATAGTGATCATCTCTTTCGTACGACGACGAAGTCGGCGAGCGCCGTGAACTGCGCCCGTACCCGGTCGGGCATGTCGACGGCGTTCAGGGCCTCGATGGCGATGGTGTGCTGACGGCGTGCCTCCTGGGCCGTCCAGTCCCGGCCGCCGGCCTCCTCGATGAGGGCGGCGCGGGCCGCGAACTCCTCCTCGGAGAAGTTCTCGAAGTCGCTGCTCTTGGCGTCGGCGGCGAGGATCTCGCCGAGCCGCTCGGCGGCGGGACCGTGCGCCGCGAGGGCGGCCACGACCGGCAGGGACTTCTTGCGCTGGCGCAGGTCGCTCCAGGTCTGCTTGCCGGTGGAGACCGGGTCGCCCCAGATGCCGAGGAGGTCGTCCACGGCCTGGAAGGCGAGGCCCAGGTGGTAGCCGTACTTCTCCAGGGTGTCGGCGGTACGGTCGTCCGCGCCGCCGAGCACGGCGCCGATGGAGCTGGCGCAGGCCAGCAGGGCGCCGGTCTTGTTGCCCTCCATCTCCAGGCACTCCTCGACGCTGACGCGGTCGCGGTGCTCGTAGGAGATGTCCTGGGCCTGGCCGTCGATGAGGGCCCGGGTGGCGGTGGTCAGCCGGCGGGTGGCGCGGCCGGCCTCGACGGTGCCGAGCTCCAGCAGGACCTCGTTGGCGAGGGCGAACATGGCGTCGCCGACGAGGATGGCCTGGGCGGGGCCGTGCACCTTCCAGACGGTGTCGCGGTGCCGGCGCTGCTCGTCGCCGTCCATCAGGTCGTCGTGCAGGAGCGAGAAGTTGTGGACCAGCTCGACGGCCACGGCGCCGGGGATGCCGACCTCGGGGGCGGCGCCGGTGATCTCCGCGGAGAGCACCGCGAGCGCGGGGCGCACGGCCTTGCCGCCGTCGCCGGCCGTGGGCTTGCCGTCGGCGTCGATCCAGCCGAAGTGGTAGGCGGAAACGGTGTCCATGGGAGCGGCCAGGCGATCGATCGCCGCCCGCAGTACCGGTGTGGCCAAGGTCCGGCCGCGCTCCAGCAGCGCGGTCACGTCCACCGCCTCGGCAGCCTTCGAGGCCGGGGGAACAGTGGGCACAGTCTCTCCTCTTGTTGCGGTACCGGGGGTGCGGGGACCTGCCGCGCCATGCTGATCGAGCATCAGGCCGCCTCCTCGACGTCGAAGAGGTGGCTCGGGCGGGGCCGGCCCAGGGCGCTCAGCGCGGCGTCCGCCGCCTTCACACCGCTGCGGACCGCACTCTCCATGGTCGCGGGCCACCCCGTGGCGGTCCACGCTCCGGCCAGGTAGAGGCCGGGTGCTCTGGTACGGGCGCCGGGCCGCAGCCGTCCGACGCCGGGGGCGGGATCGAACGTCGCCGTGCGCTCCCTGGTGACGAAGAAGTCCCTCACTTCGGCACCACGGGTGCCGGGCAGCAGCCGCTCCAGCTCCGGGAGGTACCGCTCCCGGAGTACGGCGACGGGCTCGTCGATCTCGTCCTGCGCCGCCGACTGGGACAGCGCGAGGTACTGGCCCTCGCGCAGCCCGGAGGCGTCGGTGCGGTCGAAGACCCATTGGACCGGGGTGCCGAGAGCCGCGAAGAACGGTCGGTGAAGCACCTTGCGGTCGTAGACGACATGCACGTTGAGGATCGGCGCGGTGCCGATCCGCAGAAGATTTTCCGGTGCGTCCAGCGCACCCTCGGGCAGCAGGTCATGGGCCTCGCGCTGGGGTACGGCGAGGACGACCGAGTCCGCCCGCAGCGTCTCGCCGGGAACCTCGACGCGCCAAGCCCCGTTCTCGTCAGTGGAGATGGAGGTGACGCGTGTACGGACCTCGGTACGGACACCCGCGGAGTCGAGCGCCTTGCGGGCCAGCCGGTCGTGCAGTTCACCCAGCGGGACATGCGCCCATCCGATGTCGGCCGCGCCCGGGTCGGACAGCAGACCGGTCTTGAACACCATCGCGGCGAGCCCCAGTGAGGCGTCGCCCGCGACCGCGTTGAGGGTGGCGACCCCGACCAGGTCCCACAGGGCCTCGACGGCACGCGCCGACTGACCGTGCGCGGTCAGCCAGCTGCCGAAGTCCTGTGCGTCCAGGTCCGGATCGGCGAGGTCGAGGCCCTTGAGCGCGAGCGCGGCCCGCCCCACCCTGGCCCGGTCGGCGAGCGAGAGATGCGGGTACGTGGCGAGGCTGCGCCCCAGATGCAGGGGCACCGGCAGCGCGTCGCGCCGCAGCCTGCCGAGCCGTCGCCCCTCGGGCTTGTCGACGTCGAGTACGGGCACGTCGAGACGATCCTGCAGCGGCGCCAGCGCGGCCCCCTCGATCCGGTCGAGGAACCAGCGGTAGGCGGTGCAGCAGCGCAGATAGACGTGCTGTCCGTTGTCGACGGTCAGTTCGCCGCGCTGGAAGGAGAAGGCGAGCCCGCCGAGGCGGGGCCGGCCTTCGAGCAGGGTGACGCGGACACCCGCGTCGGCGAGGGCGAGCGCGGCGGTGATCCCGGCGAGCCCGCCGCCGATCACGACGGCGTCCCGCCCGGACTCATGGCCGTCGGTCATCGTGCACCCTCCCCTGCGCGGCCGCCGCGGTGCTTGAACGGTGCACGGTCGGCCGTTGCAGTCAGGGACGCCACGCCCTGCCGGAGGGTTGCCTGCCGCTTTTCCCCTGTGGCATCACCTTGGACCGTTTTGTCCATCAGGCGCGCCTCCTGACGGTCCTGCGCGTCACATGCCGTGCGTCCAGCCCGGACAGTCCCCGTACCGCGACGTACGCCTTCTCCCGCCCGGGCAGCGAGACCCGGCCGCGCAGCACGGCCTCCGGGTCGCGCTCGATGCGGTCCAGGAGGCGGCGGTAGATCCCGGCCATCGCGGCGACACAGGCGCCGCTGCGCCGGTCGAGCATGGGCAGCAGCCGGTAGCCCTCGGCGAAAAGGGCGCGGGCCCGTCGCACTTCGAAGTGCACGAGGCCCGCGAAGTCGGAGCCCTCCGGTGGTCTCGGCCCGTTGAACCCGGCCGAGCAGCCGAACTTCGCGAGATCGTCGGCGGGCAGATAGGTGCGTCCGCCCAGGGCGTCCTCACGGACGTCCCGGAGGATGTTGGTGAGCTGAAGCGCGAGCCCGAGCGTGTCGGCATACTCCGGCGCGCGCTCGACTCCGCGCGCCCCCGGTTCCGTACCGAACACCCCGAGCGAGAGGCGTCCGATGGCGCCCGCGACACAGCGGCAGTAGACCTTCAGGTCGTCCCAGGTCTCGTAGGTCTCGCCGCGGACGTCCATCAGGACGCCGTCGATCAGCTCGTCCAGGCCGCCCAGCGGGATCGGGAACGCGGTGGCGGCGTGGGCCAGGGCGACCGCGACCGGGTCGGTGTCGTCCTCGTCGACCACGCCGTCACGGACCCGGGCCAGCATCGCCCGGGTGTCCTCGAGCCTGGCGGCCTTGACGTCCGGCGGCAGGGTGCCGTCACCGATGTCGTCGACGCGGCGCGAGAAGGCGTACAACGCCGACATCGCGCGGCGCCTGGACATCGGCAGCAGCCTGATGCCGTACGCGAAGTTCCGCGCCTGCTGTCCGGTCACGGCCTCGCAGTAGCTGTAGGCGGCGAGTACCGGTGCGGACACGTGTGGTTCGGCCTCCACGGTCCGGATCACCCCTCTCCTCGCAGAGTCACGCCCACCTCACGCAGCAGCCGGAGCTTGCCGGGCTTGGGCGGGCCGGGAAGTACGTCGTATTCGGCGGCGGCGATCGCGCGGATCGCCGCCCTTCCCCCCGCCACGAACCCTGCGAGCAGCAGCTTCAACCTGCCGTGGACGCTACCCACCAGGGGGGCGCCTTCATTCAGGAGACAGCGGGCGCGTTCTGCTTCGTGGGCGACCAGTGCGCGCACCGATGCGCCCGCGGTCCTTGTGGCGAGATCCGCCTCCTGGACATGGAAACGTTTCATGTCCTCGGCCGGCAGGTAGATGCGGTCGCGGCCGAGGTCCTCGGTCACGTCCTGGAGGTGTTCGACGATCTGGAGCGCCGTGCAGATCGCGTCCGAGAGCCGGATCCGCTCCGGGGTCGAGGTGCCGGTGACGCCGAGGACCAGGCGGCCCACGGGGTTGGCCGACAGTTCGCAGTAGGCGAGCAGGTCATCGTAGGTCTCGTACCGCTTGACCAGCTGGTCCTGGCGGTTCGCGGCGATCAGGCCGAGGAAGGGCTCGGGGGGCAGCGCCCGGCGGCGGACCGTGGGCTGCAGGCGGCGCAGCAGCGGGTGGCGGGGTTCCCCGGTGAAGACCCGGTCGAGGTCGGCCTCGAAGGCGTCCAGCAGCTCCAGACGGTCCTCGGCCTTCGCGGCGGAGACACCGAGGAGGCGGGCGTCGGCGCCGCCGGGGGCGAGGTCGCCGTCACCGATGTCGTCGACGAGACGGGCGAAGCCGTAGACGGCCATGAGGTCGGCGCGCCAGGCCCGGGGCAGGAAGAAGGGGGCCACGGGGAAGTTCTCACCCGCGGCCTTGTCCAGCGTGCCGCGCTCCGGATCCGAGGCGCGTGCCGTGTCGGTGCCCGTCACCGCCGACTGCCCGGGCCGGGGACGGCACATGCGTTGAGCTGGGGAGTTTCCGTAGCCATAGCCGTCACATCTCCCGTTCTACACCGCCGACCCAATACACACTATTTCGGACACGCCGCCCGGCTTTCCGTGCGGCGGCCCTGACAGAGGGTGTCGGGCATTATCGCCCCACTTGCCGCTATTCGGGACCGGTACAGCTTACGTTGTACAGCGCGGTGTGGATCGTCGGGGTGTCCTGCGCATCACAACAACACACCGATTGACTTCAAGATTCCTGCGGGGTACCGAAGTTGACGTTTCCTTTGCAGACGCGGGGCCCCGCCGGAGCAGTTCCGGCGGGGCCCCGCGAAGCGTCATGGGCCGATACGCCGAGGCCCTGGTGGACTACTTGCCCGTGAACTTCTCGTACTCCTTGAGGACCTCGTCGGTCGGGCCGTCCATGCGCAGCTCGCCGCGCTCCAGCCACAGGACCCGGTCGCAGGTGTCACGGATCGACTTGTTGTTGTGGCTGACCAGGAACACCGTGCCGGCCTCCTTGCGCAGTTCCCTGATGCGCGCCTCCGAGCGCTTCTGGAACTTGCGGTCGCCGGTGGCCAGGGCCTCGTCGATCATCAGGACGTCGTGGTCCTTGGCGGCGGCGATGGAGAAGCGCAGCCGGGCCGCCATGCCGGAGGAGTAGGTGCGCATGGGCAGGGTGATGAAGTCGCCCTTCTCGTTGATGCCCGAGAAGTCGACGATCTCCTGGTAGCGCTCCTTGATCTGCTCCCGGGACATGCCCATGGCGAGCCCGCCCAGGATGACGTTCCGCTCGCCGGTGAGGTCGTTCATCAGGGCCGCGTTGACGCCGAGCAGCGAGGGCTGGCCGTCGGTGTAGACCTTGCCGCTCTCGGCGGGCAGCAGACCGGCGATGGCACGCAGCAGGGTGGACTTGCCGGAGCCGTTGGAACCGATCAGGCCGATGGCCTCGCCGCGGTAGGCGATGAAGGAGACCCCGCGCACGGCGTGCACCTTGCGCACACCGCGTTCCTCGCCGCGCTTGACGATGCGGCTGAGGGCGGCGGTGGCGCTGCCCTTGCCGGACTTGGCGCCGTTGACGCGGTAGACGATGTGGAGGTCGTCCGCGATGACGGTGGGACGGGGGTCCCGGGGGGCGGTCTTCTGCTCGGTCTCAGCCACGGCCGTACCTCTCTTCCGCCTTCCAGAAGTAGACGAATCCGAAGGCCCCGGCGAGTACCGCCCAGCCCAGCGCGAAGAGCCACACGTGCGGGGGCAGGTACTCGGAGCCGTAGCCGTCGATCAGCGCGAAGCGGATCAGGTCCATGTAGATGGCGGCGGGGTTCCACTGAAGGACCTCGGTGACCCAGCCCGGCAGGTCCTTGCCGGCGAGCATCGCGGGGATGCTGAACATGACACCGGACGCGTACATCCACGTACGCAGCACGAACGGCATCAGCTGGGCGAGGTCGGGGGTCTTGCTGCCCATGCGGGCGAAGGTCAGCGCGAGGCCGGTGTTGAACACGAAGTGCAGGGTCAGCGCGGGCAGGACCAGCAGCCAGGACAGACCCGGGTAGCTGCCGAACGCCACCATGATCAGGACCAGCACGATCATCGAGTACAGCAGCTGCTGGAGCTGCTGGAGCGCGAACGAGATCGGCAGGGACGCCCGCGGGAAGTGCAGCGCCCGCACCAGGCCCAGGTTTCCGGAGATCGCGCGCACGCCCGCGAGGACCGAGCTCTGGGTGAAGGTGAACACGAACACACCGGTCACCAGGAACGGCACGTAGATGTCGTGCGGGATGCCCTTCCGGGCGCCCAGCAGCAGACCGAAGATGAAGAAGTAGACCAGCGCGTTGAGCAGCGGCGTGGCCACCTGCCACAGCTGGCCGAGCTTGGCCTGGCTGTACTGGGCGGTCAGCTTCGCCCGCGAGAACGCGAGGATGAAGTGACGGCGGTCCCAGAGCTGGCGGACGTACTCGACGAGTGAGGGGCGGGCACCGCTCACGGCCAGCCCGTACTTGGCGGCGAGCTGTGCCGCCGTGAGGCCCTCGTCGGGCGACGGAGGCGCGGTCACCGCGACTCCGCCGTCATGCGTTGTCTCACTCACTGGTGGAAACTTTCGTCTTCGAGATGCATCGAGATGCGCAGCCTGTGCGGCTTGGGCATGAGCCAGGGCCGGGTGTCGGCCCGGCCGCTCCCTGGTTCGAGCTTGTCAGATCACCGGGGGCCGGCCCAGTCGGGTCAGCCGCCACACGGTACGCCACTTCATGGGCTTGCGTGGGCCGCACGTGGTGGTCCAACCTTCCCGGAATCCACCGAACCATGCCTTCAGCGCGGGCCGGGAGGGGCGGCGCAGCAGGGTGAGCAGCAGCCAGACCCCGAGGTAGACGGGGACCAGGAGCGCGGGCAGGTTGCGGCGGGCGAGCCAGACCCGGTTGCGGGCGACCATGCGGTGGTAGACCGCGTGCCGCGAGGGCGCGGTCGTCGGGTGGTACAGCACCATGTCGGACCGGTAGTCGATCATCCAGCCCGCGTCGAGGGCCCGCCAGGCCAGGTCGGTTTCCTCGTGCGCGTAGAAGAACTCGTCCGGCAGGCCGCCGACTTCGGCGAAGACCTTGGTGCGGACGGCGTTGGCGCCGCCGAGGAAGGTGGTCACGCGCGAGGAGCGCATGGGGTCGGCGGCGCGCAGCCGCGGGACGTGGCGGCGCTGGGTGACGCCGGTGTCCGGGTCGGCGATGCGGAAGCTGACGATGCCGAGCTTCGGGTCCTCGGCGAACGCCGTGCGGCACAGCTCGGCGGTGTCGTGGTTCGCCAGGAGGCCGTCGTCGTCGAGGAAGAGCAATATGTCGACGTCGCGACCGCTGGGGCCGAAGGCCTCGATACCGACGTTGCGACCGCCGGGGATGCCGAGGTTCTCGGGCAGCTCGATGGTGCGCACGCCCGCGGGGACGTCCGGCACGGGCGAGCCGTTGCCCACGACGACCACCTCGACGCGGTCGCCGTCCTGCTTGGCGACCGAGTCCAGCAGGGCCCGCAACTCCTCGGGCCGGTTGCCCATCGTGATGATGACGGCGCCGACCTTCATGGGGGCGCTCACTTGAGCCTGCTGGAGGCGAGGATGGACACCAGGTGCAGCAGCGTCTGGAGCAGCGCGATGCCGGCCAGTACGGCGACACCGAGCCGCGAGGCGAACAGGTCGCCGCGCGCGTTGTCGACGACGGCCAGCACCAGGATCAGCAGGGACGCCTCGATGCCGAGGATGAGGCGGTGGAACTTGAGCAGGGACGCGGCCTTGCGGGCCAGTGCCATGCCGGAGGAGCGCATCTCGGCCGCCGACTCCTGGACCGGCGGCTTGCCGGTCTGGTGCCGGGCGACACCGACGAGGTCGGTCTCCGCCTTGATCAGGATGGCGCCGAGCGCGGCGAGCGTGCCGAGGAACGCCCACAGCCAGTCGATACGGCCGCTGCCGAACAGGTCGGCCGCGCGCAGACCGAAGCCGACGAGGACGGCGGCGTCGGTCAGATAGGCGCCGACCCGGTCGAGGTAGACGCCGTTGAGTGAGTACTGCTTCTTCCAGCGGGCGATCTCACCGTCGACGCAGTCGAGGAGCAGATACATCTGCACGCAGACCACGCCGAGCACGGCCCCCGGGATCCCCGGCACGATCAGTGCCGGGGCCGCGAGGACGCCGAAGACGGTCATCAGGTACGTGAGCTGGTTGGGCGTGACCCTGGTGTTCACCAGGTAGCGGTCCACCCGCAGGGACACCTCGCGCATGTAGAGGCGCCCCATCCAGTGCTCACCGCTGCGCCGGTCCTTCACCCCTGCGGGGTGCACGACCGGACGGAGTTCAGCTACCGATGGTCTTGACATAGTCGACGTAGAGATCCTTGATCTGGTCGGTCTTGAGGTCGAGGTGTTCGAGGATCGTGTACCGGCCGGGCCGGGTCTCCGGAGCGAACTCCACGGCGCGGACGAACTCGTCCACCGAGAAGCCGATCTCCTCCGGCAGGACCGGCAGGCCGTGCCGGCGCAGTACCGAGGCCATGTACGCCGACTCCTCGTGCGCGCCTCGCAGGAACATCGCGAAGGTGGCGCCGAGGCCGCACTGCTCGCCATGGGCGGCGGCGCGCTTGGGGAAGAGCAGGTCGAAGGCGTGGTTGATCTCGTGGCAGGCGCCGGAGGACGGGCGGGAGTCGCCCGAGACCGACATCGCGATACCGCTGAGCACGAGCGCTTCGGCGAGCACCTGGAGGAAGTCGGTGTCCCCTATGCCGCCGGGGTGCCTGAGCACGGCCTCGCCTGCCTGGCGGGCGATCGAGGCGGCGAGGCCGTCGATCTTCTCGCCCTTGACGCGGTTGGCCAGCTCCCAGTCCGCGATCGCGGAGATGTTGGAGACGGCGTCGCCGATCCCGGCCCGCACGAAGCGGGACGGGGCCTCGTGGATGACGTCGAGGTCGATGACGACCGCGATCGGGTTCGGCACTCCGTAGGAGCCGCGGCCCGCGTCGTTGTCGAGGGTCGCGACCGGCGAGCACAGGCCGTCGTGGGCGAGGTTGGTCGGTACGGCGACCAGCGGCAGGCCGACGCGCGCCGCGGCGAACTTGGCGCAGTCGATGATCTTGCCGCCACCGAGGCCCACGACCGCGTCGTAGTGACCGGCCTTTATGGCGCTCGCCAGCTGTACCGCGTCGTCGAGGGTGCCGCCGCCGACCTCGTACCAGCTGGCGCCGGGCAGCGAGGGTTCGAGCCGCTTGCGCAGCTTGGCGCCGGAACCGCCACTGACGGCGACGGCGAGCCTGCCGGAGTGCGAGATGCGCTCGTCGGCGAGGACGCCGACCAGGTCGTCGAGGGCACCCGGGCGGATGTCGACGACGACCGGCGCGGGGATGAGCCGGGTCAGTAGAGGCACGCGATCTCCCGTCCGCGGGCGAGATCGTCGTGGTTGTCGATCTCGACCCACTTGACGTCACCGATCGGCGCGACGTCGATCCGGAAGCCGCGGTTCACGAGCTCCTGGTAGCCGTGCTCGTAGAACTGCTGCGGGTCCGTCTCCCAGACCGTCTTCAGCGCGTCGGCCAGTTCGGGGGCGGCGTCGCCCTCGATGAGCGTGACGCCGATGTACTCGCCGGTGGCCTCGGCGGGGTCCATCAGCTTGGTGATCTTCGTCATGCCCTTCCCGGGGTCGACGACGACCTTCATCTCCTCGTCCGCGAGGGACTTCACGGTGTCGAGGGCGAGGATGATGCGCTTGCCCTCGCCACGGGCGGCGAGCAGCGTCTTCTCGACGGAGACCGGGTGGACGGTGTCGCCGTTGGCGAGGATCACGCCGTCCTTGAGGGCGTCACGGCCGCACCACAGGGAGTACGCGTTGTTCCACTCCTCGGCCTTGTCGTTGTCGATGAGCGTGAGCTTGAGGCCGTACTTGGCCTCAAGGGCCTCCTTGCGCGCGTACACGGCCTCCTTGCGGTAGCCGACGATGATCGCGACCTCGGTCAGCCCGATCTCCGCGAAGTTGGCGAGAGTGAGGTCCAGAACCGTGGGTTCGCCCTCTATGCCCGCGGGGCCCACCGGCACCAGAGCCTTGGGAAGGCTGTCGGTGTAGGGGCGCAGACGCCGTCCGGCGCCGGCCGCCAGCACGAGGCCGATCATGCGGGTTCTCCTTCATCGTGTACGGCGGGCGCCCCGGAGGACACCCAGAAGCGGATGCTCTCGACGAGCACCACGAGGGCGACGGCCACGGCCAGAGCCGTGAGCGCGACCTTGAACTGCGAGGCGGTGAGCACCGCGGCCAGGACGGTGACGAGCAGCGTCCGCCCCTCGTGCCCCCCGATGGCGCGCACCAGCCAGGCCGGGGACGCGCCGGCGTTGCCGCGGATGCGGTACACCGTGTCGTAGTGATGGTAGGCGACCGCCGACACCAGCCCGAAAGCCGCAGGAAGGGCTCCGTTCACGTCCGCCTTGGCCGCCAGCACCAGGACGGTGCCGTACTCGGCGGCCCGGAAGAAGGGCGGGACGAGCCAGTCGAGGGCGCCCTTGAGGGGGCGGGCGACGGCGAGGGCGGAGGTGACGGCGTAGACGGCGGCGCCGATGATCGGCCACGCTCCGCCGAAGTCGGTGAACGCGGCGGAGGCGACGAGGGCGAGGCCACCGAGGAGGGCCACCGCCGGGGCCGTGAAGCCGGGGAGCTTGCGCGCGGGGTTCTTCAGGGCGCCGGCGAGGGCCTGGGCGAGCGGGCCCGAGTCCGCGAGGTCGGCCAGCGCCTCGGCCGCCCGGTCCGTGCGCCGCGCCCTACGCGTCAGCGACCGCAGTACGCGACCGGCCGTGGTGTACGTCGCCGCGAACGCGCAGCCGACGAGGAGCGCGTAGAAGGTGATCCGGGGGGTGGTCAGCGCCGTGAGGACCGCGATCATCGCCCAGCGCTCACCGATCGGGAGCACGATCATGCGCCGTACCCACACCGTCCAGCCGACGCTGTCGAGCTTGTCGGAGAGGGCTGCGGTGGGGCTGGTGTTGGCGGTGGCGTCGTGGTTGGCCTCGTTGAAGGAGAAGTCGACGACGTGCCGGCAGGTCTGCAGGACCATCGCCCCGAGCGCCAGCGCCCACACGTCGTCGCCGCCGCGGGCCGCGCCCAGCGCCAGTCCGGCGTAGTAGGCGTACTCCTTGGCCCGGTCGAAGGTGGCGTCCAGCCAGGCACCGAGCGTGGAGTACTGGAGCGAGTAGCGGGCGAGCTGGCCGTCGGTGCAGTCCAGGACGAAGGAGAAGATCAGCAGCAGACCGGCCGCGACGTACCCGGCCCGGGTGCCCGTCGCCGCGCAGCCCGCCGCGATGAGGGCGGTGACGAGCGAGGCGGTGGTGACCTGGTTCGGGGTCAGCCCCCGGCGGGCGCACCAGCGGGCGATGTAGCGGGAGTACGGGCTGATGCAGTACGTGGTGAAGAAGCCGTCGCGGGACTTCACCGCCGACTTCAGACGTACGGCTTCGTCGTCGACGGCGGCGACGGCCTGCCGTGCCTCGTTGCGGGCCTGCGGGTCGGCCGGGACCACGGCGACGAGGCTGCCGAGCTCGGGGTGGTGCACTCCGGCGTCGTCCGCGTCCAGCGCGGTGACGATCCGGTCGGCGAGGCTGTCCACGACGAGTGCCGTCCCGCCGCCCGCGCTGTTCTCCCGGGCCATCGCGCGGGTCAGGGCCTGGCGGCCGCCCGGCTGGGCCGTGACGGCGCCGGGGATCGCGGCGAGCGGGAAGCGCGGGTCGGTCAGACCGAGGCGCAGGGCGTGCAGATGGCCGACGAAACCGGCGTCGACGACGGCGACTCGCTGGTCACCGGGCACCTGGGCGAGGAGCGTCTCGGTCTCGGCGGCGTCGGAGGCGGTCCGGACGTCGAAGCCGAGGGACCGCAGATCGCCCTCGATCGACGATCCGGGGACCGGCTGACCGGTGAGGATGGCGGTCGACAACCGAACTCACTCCCTGGGTGCCGACGTCTGCACGCCGGCGGGTACACGGTGGGGGCGCCCCTTACCGGTGACGGCCGGGCGGCATGTCGGCAGAGGCTATCGGATGCCGGGAAGCCCGCGTTCACCGCCCGTTCACGGGCCGATCCACGGCGGCTCCCCCGGCCTTTGCCGCGATCATCATGGGTGATCACGGGCCCCGCCCACAAACCGCGTCCCGCAGGATCGGGCATCCGGGACATAGCGTCCGCCGCCATGGCCTCGGCATAGGGTGGGCGACCATGACATGGCTGATCACAGGCGGAGCGGGATACATAGGGGCCCATGTGGCGCGGGCCATGACGGAGGCCGGTGAGCGCGTCGTCGCGCTGGACGACCTGTCGGCCGGGGTTCCCGCGCGGCTGCCGGCGGACGTGCCGCTCGTGCGGGGGTCGTCGCTCGACGCCGGGCTGCTGAAGCGGGTGCTGGCCGAGCACGAGGTGACCGGCGTGCTGCACCTGGCCGCGCGCAAGCAGGTCGCCGAGTCGGTGGCGCAGCCGACGCGCTACTACCAGGAGAACGTCGGCGGTCTGGCGACGCTCCTCGACGCGGTCGCCGAGGCCGGGGTCGGCCGGTTCGTGTTCTCCTCGTCGGCGGCCGTCTACGGCAATCCCGACGCCGGGCTGATCACGGAGGACACCCCGTGCGCCCCGGTGAACCCCTACGGCGAGACGAAGCTCGCCGGGGAGTGGCTGGTCCGGGCGGCGGGACAGGCGCACGGGATCTCCACCGTGTGTCTGCGGTACTTCAACGTGGCGGGGGCCGCGGCGCCCGAGCTGGCGGACACGGGCGTCTTCAACATCGTGCCGATGGTCTTCGACCGGCTCACCCGTGACGAGGCCCCGCGGATCTTCGGTGACGACTACCCGACGCCGGACGGCACCTGCGTCCGCGACTACATCCATGTCGCCGACCTGGCCGAGGCACATCTCGCGGCCGCACGACGGGTCGTCGACCGGGCCGGCGACCTGACCGTCAACATCGGCCGCGGCGAGGGTGTCTCCGTACGGGCGCTGGTCACGGTCATCGGCGAGGTCACCGGCGACCGACGGGAGCCCGTGGTGGAGCCCCGGCGTCCCGGCGACGCCCCGGTCTCGGTCGCCTCGGCCGAGCTGGCCGCCCGCGAGCTCGGCTGGACCGCCCGGCGCGGGGTGCGGGAGATGATCGAGTCGGCGTGGGCCGGCTGGCGGCTGCACCACGGCCAGTGAACTGAGGGAGCCCTGACCTGCGGTTCGTTTACGCAGGTCAGGGCACATGACAACGGTGTTCAGTGCCGCGTTGCCGGATACCCCCCACCCGTAGTTCACTGTGAAGCCGGGCGGAGATCACAGGAGGCGGCTTCCATGGGGGCTGGGCACGATCACGGGCACGCGCACTCGCATGCGCCGGCCGGCGGTACGGCGACCGCGGCGTACCGCGGCAGGCTGCGGGTGGCGTTGTCGATCACGCTCACCGTCATGGTGGTCGAGATCGTCGGCGGCATCCTCGCGGACTCGCTCGCGTTGGTCGCGGACGCGGCGCACATGGCGACGGACGGGCTGGGCCTGGGCATGGCGCTGATGGCGATCCACTTCGCGAGCCTCCCGCCGAGCGGGACGCGCACCTTCGGATACGCCCGCGCCGAGATCCTCGCCGCACTCGCCAACTGTCTGCTGCTGTTCTGTGTCGGCGGCTACGTCCTGTACGAGGCCGTCCAGCGGTTCATCACGCCCGCCGGCACCGAGGGCGGGCTGACCATCGTGTTCGGTGCGATCGGCCTGGTCGCCAACATGATCTCGCTGTCCCTGCTGATGCGGGGCCAGAAGGACAGTCTGAACGTCCGCGGCGCGTTCCTGGAGGTCGCGGCGGACGCCCTCGGCTCACTCGCGGTGATCATCTCGGCGGTGGTGATCCTCACCACCGGCTGGCAGGCCGCCGACCCGATCGCCTCGCTCGTCATCGGCCTGATGATCGTGCCCCGCACCTGGAAGCTGCTGCGCGAGACCCTCGACGTACTCCTGGAGGCGGCCCCGAAGAACGTCGACATGAACGACGTACGGACGCACATCCTGGCCCTGGACGGCGTCGAGGACGTCCATGACCTGCACGCCTGGACCATCACCTCCGGGATGCCGGTGCTGTCCGCGCACGTGGTGGTGCGCTCCGACGTCCTGAACGCGATCGGTCACGAGAAGATGCTCCACGAGCTCCAGGGCTGCCTGGGCGACCACTTCGACGTGGAGCACTGCACCTTCCAGCTGGAGCCGGGCGGACACGCGGAGCACGAGGCCCGACTGTGCCACTGAGGGCCCGGTCCGGGAGTCCGGTGAGTCCGGCAGGGGACGGAATGCAGCGATCCGGTGCACGGTGGCGTCCTCGACCTCACAGCGCGCCCCGGACGGTTCCCCGTCCGCCGCGCCGGGCACGATCAACGGCCGGGAGTGTCGTGTCAGTACGGCACACTTGGGGCGCGTAAGACCGATGCGAAGGATGGGTATGCCGATCACACCTGCCACCGCGACGCACAGTTCGTCGAACGGCACCGCTGACCCGATTCTGCTGGAACTGGTCGACGAGGACGGCGTCACGATCGGCACCGCGGAGAAGCTCGCCGCCCATCAACCACCCGGGCAACTGCACCGCGCCTTCTCCGTGTTCCTCTTCGACGAGCAGGGCCGTCTGCTGCTCCAGCAGCGGGCGCTGGGCAAGTACCACTCCCCCGGTGTGTGGTCCAACACCTGCTGCGGCCACCCCTACCCGGGCGAGGCACCCTTCGCGGCGGCGGCCCGGCGGACGTACGAGGAGCTGGGCGCGTCCCCATCGCTCCTCGCGGAGGCGGGGACCGTGCGCTACAACCACCCGGACCCGGAGTCGGGCCTGGTGGAGCAGGAGTACAACCACCTCTTCGTCGGGATGCTCCAGGCGCCGCTGCGGCCGGACGCGGAGGAGGTCGGCGCGACGGCCTTCGTGACCCCGGCCGAACTCGTCGAGCGACACGCACGCGACACCTTCTCGTCCTGGTTCATGACGGTCCTGGACGCGGCCCGCCCCGCGGTCCGCGAACTGACCGGCCCCAGCGCCGGCTGGTAGCGAGACCTAAAGCACACGCACCGGAGCGAGCGGCAGGGCGGCCCAGATCACCTTGCCGCCGTTCGCCGTGTGCTCAACGTCGCAGACGCCGCCGGCCTCGCGCGTGACCTCCCGCACCAGCAGCAGTCCGCGGCCACCGGTCTGCCCGTGGTCGGCCTCCAGGGCGGTCGGCCGGTAGGGGTGGTTGTCCTCGACGGACACCCGCACCCACTCGGCGCCGACGGCGACCTCCACGGCGAGCATCGGCGACAGCAGGGCCGCGTGCCGCACCGCGTTGGTGACCAGCTCGGAGACGATCAGCAGGAGCCCCTGCACGAGGTCGTCCGAGACCGGCACCCCCTGCCGCAGCAGCAGGTCCCGTACGGCGTGCCGCGCCTGCGGGACCGAGGCGTCCACGGCGGGGGCGGTGAACCGCCAGACGCCCTCGTAAGGCAGCGGGTCCGGGTCCGCGCCGCCTGGTGGACGTGGGCCTGACCCACGCCCGCGGTTCTCCATCGTCCGGTCGCCACCCTCGCGCTCGATTGTCACCACACGTCGAGTGTTGGTAACGCACCGCTCCACTCCGGATGACTGAACAGAAGTCAGCGCATATCGAGCGTTTGTGATCGACGGTGCCGGACGCGGGCTCGTGCAGGACCGTTTCTGTCCGGGTCGTGCCGCGTTCGCGAACTATTCGGGTTGTACGGGTTCGGTGGCGCCCTCGTCCGTATCGCTCCCTCCGCCGCCCTCGGTGGCGAGCCGGTCGGAGACCATGCCGACGATGCGCCGGCCGCCGTAGCCGGTGGCGATCAGACCGAGGCCGTCGAAGAGCAGCGCGAGCGAGAAGAAGCAGCCGATGACGTACTTGCTGCTGCTCGGCCAGGAGGCGAGCACGAGGATGCCGAGGAGCAGACCGAAGGCGCCCTGCACCAGCGTCCAGCCGAACTGCGGCCCCCGCACCACCAGGCTGCCGGCCAGCCGGAACACCCCACCGGTGAGGAAGAGCAGCGCGGCGAACATGGTCAGCGCCGCGGCCGCCGCCTCGGGTCGGCTGATGACGACCACGCCGGCCGCGATGTTCAGGGCGGCGACGACCACGCCGAGCCAGAAGAAGTTGGTGCCGCGCGCCTGGATCGCGTGCAGCAGGCCCACGACGCCGCCGATGAGCAGCAGCCAGCCGAACAGGATCATCGAGGTGAGCGTGGCCACCCCGGTGTAGATCAGGCCCACGAGTCCCGCGAGGACCAGGATCACGCCGAGTGCGGCCAGCCAGCCGAAGTCCCGGCTCAGTTTCGCGGTCTCGTCCGTGCGTTTGCCGGCCCTGCCCTTGCCGTCCCTGGCCATCGGCACCTCCTCGCGCGGGAGCCCCTTCCCGATCGTACGGAAGGCGGGTGCGGTTAGCATCCGGCCATGGAGCCCCAGCTGCAGCACGGCGTGACCGACTCGGTCGCCACCGTCGTCATCCGCCACCCGGCCAAGCGCAACGCCATGACGGCCGCGATGTGGCGGTCGCTGCCGCCGCTGCTCGACACGCTGGCCGCCGATCCGGCCGTACGCGCGCTGGTGCTGACCGGCGAGGGCGGCACGTTCTGTGCCGGGGCCGACATCTCCACGCTGCGCGGGTCGCCGGAGGAGGCGCAGGGGCTGGCGGTCGCCGCCGAGGAGGCGCTCGCGGCTTTCCCGAAGCCGACGTTGGCCGCGATCCGCGGGCACTGCGTGGGCGGTGGCTCACAGCTCGCGGCGGCCTGCGATCTGCGGTTCGCGCAGGAGGGCTCGCTGTTCGGGGTGACACCGGCCAAGCTGGGGATCGTGTATCCGGCGTCCTCCACGCGGCGGTTGGTGGCGCTGGTGGGGCCGTCCGCCGCCAAGTACCTTTTGTTCTCCGGCGAGTTGATCGACGCGGAGCGGGCCCTGCGCACCGGCCTCGTGGACGAGGTGCTGCCGGAGGGCGAACTGGACAAGCGGGTCGCCGAGTTCACCCGGATCCTGGTGTCCCGCTCGCAGTTGACGCAAGCGGCGGCGAAGGAGTTCGCCGGCGGGCTGACGGACCGGGACGCCCACTGGACCGAGCAGGCGCGCGGCAGCGGCGACACCGCGGAGGGCGTCGCCGCGTTCCTGGAGCGCAGGCAGCCGCGCTTCACGTGGACTACGTCAGGATGAAGCGGCTCTTCGTGCGGAACTCTTCCACGAGGTGCGCGGGGGCCTTGTGCGGTGAGCCGGCGTCGTAGGGCGGCTGCGGGTCGTACTCGGTCAACAGCTGTACGGCCTGGGCGTGTTCGTCGCCGGCGAGCCTGCCGAGCAGGGTGAGCCCCATGTCGATGCCGGAGGAGACGCCGGCCGCGGTGACGTACTTGCCGTCGAAGACGACCCGCTCCCCGGTCGGCTCGGCGCCGAACTGCTTCAGGTAGTCCAGGGCCAGCCAGTGGGAGGTCGCCCGGCGGCCCGTCAGCAGTCCGGCGGCGGCCAGCAGCAGGGAGCCGGTGCACACGGACGTCGTCCAGGTGCTGGTGGCGTCGGCGGTGCGCAGCCAGTCGAGCAGCACCGGGTTCTCCATCTGCGGGGTCTGCCCCGGGCCTCCGGGCACGATCACGATGTCCGGGTGCGGCACCTCGGCGAAGGTCCTGTCGGCGGTGAGGGCGAGGTTCCCGGTGTCGGTGCGGTGCGGCCCGGTGCGCTCGGCGACGAAGACGGTCTCCGAGTCCGGCAGCCGGCCGAGGGTCTCGTAGGGGCCGACGGCGTCGAGGGCGGTGAAGCGGTCGAACAGGACGATGGCGATCTGCACGGTTTCTGCGGTCCCTTCAGTGGGCCGGTACCGGGTGGAACCGGCGGCGGTACTCGGCCGGTGACGCGCCGAGTGTTCTGACGAAGGCGCGGCGCATGGCCTCGGGGGTGCCGTAGCCGCTGGCGCGGGAGATCTCCTCGACGCCGTCGGTGGTGTCCTCCAGCAGGCGCCGGGCGTGTTCGAGGCGGACCCGGTCGACGTAGCGGCCGGGGGTCGTGCCGGTCTCGGCCTGGAAGGCGCGGGCGAAGTGGCGCGGGGAGAGCCGGGCGCGAGCGGCGAGGGACTCGACGCTGAGGTCGGCGCCCGGGTGCTCGCTGATCCACCGCTGGACCTCGCGCAGGGGCTCGCGCCGCGCCGTCTGCACGGCCAGCTGGGCGCTGAACTGGGCCTGGTTGCCGGGCCTGCGGAGGAAGACGACCAGATAGCGAGCGATCGTCAGCGCCACGTCCCGGTCCAGGTCCTCCTCGACCAGTGCGAGGGCGAGGTCGATGCCCGAGGTGACGCCGGCGGAGGTGGCGACGCTGCCGTCCCGGATGTAGATCGGGTCGGGTTCGACGTCGACGGCCGGGTGATCGCGGGCGAGCGTGTCGCTGTACGCCCAGTGGGTGGTGACACGGTGGCCGTCGAGGAGACCCGCCTCGGCGAGCAGGATCGCTCCCGTGCACACCGAGACCAGCCGCTCGGCACGCGGCCCGTTCACGCGCAGCCACTCGGTCAGGCGCGGGTCGGGACGTCGGGTCCCCTGTCCGCCCGGGACGAGCAGGGTGTGCGGGACGGGAGCGTCGGACAGGGCCAGATCCGGTACGAGGGTCAGACCGCTGGAGGTGCGCACGGGGGCGCCGTCCAGGGACGCGGTACGGATGCGGTAGGTGCCCGGCGTGTGGTGCTCGGCCCCGGCGAACACCTCCAGGGGGCCGGTGACATCGAGGCTCTGCACCTCGTCGAAGAGGACGACGAGGACGGTTCGCTGCGTCATGTCGTCGATTCTTCGCGGGCCGCGCAGTGGCCGCAACGACGAGTACCCCACCTTTCCTGCCATGGTCCGTCAGCCCATAGGCGACGTACCAAGCGGTTGGTAACCTGCCCGGCATGACTTCTGCCGCCCTTGAGCCGCGGTCCGGCCGCCGCTGTCACAACGTGCTCAACTCCCTGCACGCCACCTCCTACTTCGCCCCCGAGCTGGGCACCGAACTGGCCGGGATCGGGATCACACACCCCCGGGCCGTCAACTTCGCGGTGCGGGCCGCCGCGATGGGGCGGGTGGGCGCCGGAACGGTCACGGCGGCCTTCTACAACTACCGGCACGAGCTGGTGGCCCGGCATGTCCCCGCGGTGTGGGAGACCGCTTCTCCGGAGGCCGTCCTCGCGGCACGCGCGCGTGCCGTGGACGCGTCCCTGAGGCGGCTGCTGGGCGAGGACGCGGTCACCTCCCCGGAGATCGCGGAGGCCGCGGAGCTCGCACTGCGGGCCGCCGAGGCCTGTTCACGCAGCGCGCGTCCGCTGTACGCGGCGCACGCGGACCTGCCGGTGCCCGAGGAGCCGCACCTGGCGTACTTCCACGCCACGACCCTGCTGCGCGAGCACCGGGGCGACGGGCATCTCGCCGCGCTGCTGGCCGCGGGCCTCGACGGTCTGGAGGCCCTGGTGACGCACACCGCGACCGGGCGGGGCATGACCCCGAAGTGGATCTTCACCACGCGCGGCTGGACCCAGGACGACTGGGACGCGGCGACCCGCCGCCTCCGGGACCGCGAGCTGCTGGACCAGGCCGGAGAACTCACCGAGCGGGGTGCGGCGCTGCGCACGGAGATCGAGGACATGACGGACCGCCTGGACCGGGCGCCGTACGAACACCTGGGCGCGCGGGGCGTGGCCCGTCTGACGGAGCTCGGCACAGGGTTCGCGCGGGCGGCCATGGCGGCGGGAGCGTATCCGGCGGACCTGATCGGGAAGGGCTGAGGCCGGACACGGACGGTGGGGTGCATGGCGTGGCACGGGTGAGGTACTCGGGGCCCGTCCGGTCGTCGTGGCCGGACGAGGAAAGGAGATGCTCGTGTTCCGTGCCATCGCTGATGTCCTGCGCCAGATCGGCGGCGCCATCGCCACCGTCGTGACGCTGCCTTTCCGGGCCCTGGCCCGGCTCTTCGGCGGAGCCTCGGGTTCCACCCGGAGCCGCCGCGCCTGATGGCCGCGCCCTGATCCCCCGATGTCCGTGCCACCTGCCACAATTGCCGCGCAACCTCTGTGAGAAGGCGGTACGGGATCGTGACGACACGCACCCCCATCGGCGTTGGGTCCATCGAAGGAAGGATCGCCGAGGAGCTCGGCGTAAGGGAGCGGCAGGTCAAGGCCGCCGTGGAGCTGCTCGACGGCGGTTCGACGGTGCCCTTCATCGCCCGCTACCGCAAGGAAGCGACCGAGATGCTCGACGACGCGCAGCTGCGCACGCTCGAGGAGCGGCTGCGCTATCTGCGGGAGCTGGAGGAGCGGCGGACCGCGATCCTCGAGTCGGTGCGCGAGCAGGGCAAGCTCACCGAGGAGTTGGAGGCGCAGATCCGCGGCGCCGAGACCAAGGCGCGCCTTGAGGACATCTACCTGCCGTACAAGCCGAAGCGGCGCACCAAGGCGCAGATCGCGCGCGAGGCCGGGCTCGAGCCCCTCGCGGAGGGGTTGCTCGGCGACCCGACGGTGGACCCGCTCGCCGCTGCCGCCGCGTTCGTCGACGCCGACAAGGGCGTAGCCGATCCACAGGCCGCGCTGGACGGCGCCCGGGCGATCCTCACGGAGCGGTTCTCCGAGGACGCCGACCTGATCGGTGAACTGCGCGAGCGCATGTGGGTGCGCGGTCGGCTGGCCGCGAAGGTGAAGGACGGCAAGGAGGAGGCGGGCGCCAAGTTCGCCGACTACTTCGACTTCTCCGAGCCGTTCAAGAACCTCCCCTCGCACCGCATCCTGGCGATGCTGCGCGGCGAGAAGGAGGACGTCCTCGACCTCGTCCTGGAGCCCGAGGAGGCGACGGAGGGCCCTTCGTCGTACGAGGGGATCGTCGCCCACAGGTTCGGCATCACCGACCGTGGCCGCCCCGGCGACAAGTGGCTCAAGGACACCGTCCGTTGGGCCTGGCGCACCCGCATCCTCGTACACCTCGGCATCGACCTGCGGCTGCGGCTGCGCACGGCCGCCGAGGACGAGGCGGTCGACGTGTTCGCCAAGAACCTCCGCGACCTGCTGCTCGCCGCCCCGGCCGGCACGCGTTCGACGCTGGGCCTCGACCCCGGCTTCCGTACGGGTGTGAAGGTCGCCGTCGTCGACGCCACCGGCAAGGTCGTCGCCACGGACGTCATCTATCCGCACGTCCCGGCCAACAAGTGGGACGAGGCGCTCGCCAAGCTGGCCGTGCTCGCCGCCCGGCACTCGGTCGAGCTGATCGCGATCGGCAACGGCACGGCGTCCCGCGAGACCGACAAGCTCGCCGGTGAACTCATCACCAAGCACCCGGAGTTGAAGCTCACCAAGGTGATGGTGTCCGAGGCGGGCGCGTCGGTGTACTCGGCCTCCGCGTTCGCCTCGCAGGAGCTGCCCGACATGGACGTGTCGCTGCGCGGCGCGGTCTCGATCGCGCGCCGTCTCCAGGACCCGCTCGCCGAGCTGGTGAAGATCGACCCGAAGTCGATCGGTGTCGGCCAGTACCAGCACGACCTGTCCGAGGTGAAGCTGTCGCGTTCGCTGGACGCGGTGGTCGAGGACTGTGTGAACGGCGTCGGCGTGGACGTGAACACCGCGTCCGCCCCGCTCCTCGCGCGCGTCTCCGGCATCACCTCCGGGCTCGCCGAGAACATCGTGTCGCACCGCGACTCCAACGGGCCGTTCACCTCCCGTACGGAGCTGAAGAAGGTGGCCCGGCTCGGCCCCAAGGCCTACGAGCAGTGTGCGGGCTTCCTCCGCATCCGCGACGGTGTCGACCCGCTGGACGCGTCCAGCGTGCACCCCGAGGCCTACCCGGTCGTCCGGCGCATGGTGAAGACCTCCGGGCAGGAGGTCGCGTCCCTCATCGGCAACACGGGTGTGCTGCGCTCGCTGCGGCCGCAGGAGTTCGTGGACGAGACGTTCGGTCTGCCCACGGTCACGGACATCCTCAAGGAGCTGGAGAAGCCCGGGCGCGACCCGCGGCCCGCGTTCAAGACGGCCACCTTCAAGGAGGGCGTCGAGAAGATCTCCGACCTCGCTCCCGGGATGGTGCTGGAGGGCGTGGTGACGAACGTGGCGGCCTTCGGGGCGTTCATCGACGTCGGTGTCCACCAGGACGGGCTGGCGCATGTGTCCGCGCTGTCGAAGACGTTCGTGAAGGACCCGCGCGATGTGGTCAAGCCCGGTGACATCGTCAAGGTGAAGGTGCTGGACGTCGACATTCCGCGGAAGCGGATCTCGTTGACGCTGCGACTCGATGACGAGAAGGCTCCGCAGGGTCAGCAGGGTCAGCAGGGTGGCGGGGGTGAGCGTCGGCAGCGGGGTGGGCGGCCGCCTCAGCAGCGGCAGCAGGGTCGTGGTGGCGGTGGGTCGCGGCAGGCTGCGCCTCCGGCCAACAGTGCGATGGCCGATGCTCTGCGCAAGGCCGGGTTGTTGAATCCGAAGAACAAGGGGCGGTAGCGGTTGGTGGGGAACTGCGGGCCGGTTGTGGCTGGTCGCGCAGTTCCCCGCGCCCCTTACGGGGTTTCCGTCACCTTGCCCGCACTGACCTCCAAGCGGCGGGTCACCCTCACCGCATCCAGCATTCTGCGGTCATGGGTGACCAGGAGCAGCGTGCCCTCGTAGGCATCCAGAGCCTGTTCCAGCTGCTCGATGGCCGGTAGGTCCAGGTGGTTGGTCGGCTCGTCCAGGACCAGGAGGTTGACGCCTCTGCCCTGGAGCAGGGCCAGCGCCGCTCGGGTGCGCTCACCCGGGGACAGGGTCGCCGCCGAGCGCAGTACGTGGTCCGCCTTCAGGCCGAACTTGGCCAGCAGGGTGCGGACCTCGGCCGGCTCGGTGTCCGGGACGGCCGCCCCGAAGGCGTCCAGCAGCGACTCTTCGCCGTGGAACAGCTTGCGCGCCTGGTCGACCTCTCCGATCAGGACGCCGGAGCCGAGCGAGGCCTGGCCGGCGGTCAGCGGCACCCTGCCCAGCAGTGCGGCCAGCAGGGTCGACTTGCCGGCGCCGTTCGCGCCCGTCACCGCCACGCGGTCCGCCCAGTCGATCTGGAGGGAGACCGGGCCCAGGGTGAAGTCGCCGCGCCGTACCTCCGCGTCGCGCAGGGTCGCCACGACCGACCCCGAGCGGGGCGCCGAGGCGATCTCCATCCGCAGCTCCCACTCCTTGCGGGGCTCCTCGACCACGTCGAGCCGTTCGATCATGCGCTGGGTCTGGCGGGCCTTCGCGGCCTGCTTCTCGCTGGCCTCGCTGCGGAACTTGCGGCCGATCTTGTCGTTGTCGTTGTTCGCCTTGCGGCGGGCGTTCTTGACGCCCTTGTCCATCCAGCCCCGCTGCATCTGCGCCCGGTCCTGGAGGGCGGACTTCTTGTCGGCGTACTCCTCGTAGTCGTCGCGCGCGTGCCGCCGGGCCGTCTCGCGCTCCTCCAGGTAGGCCTCGTAGCCACCGCCGTAGAGGTTGATCTGGTTCTGGGCGAGGTCGAGTTCGAGGACCTTGGTGACGGTGCGGGTGAGGAACTCGCGGTCGTGGCTGACGACGACGGTGCCGGCCCGCAGACCGCTCACAAAGCGTTCCAGGCGCTCCAGGCCGTCGAGGTCGAGATCGTTGGTGGGCTCGTCGAGGAGGAAGACGTCGTAGCGGGACAGGAGCAGGGAGGCGAGTCCGGCGCGGGCCGCCTGGCCGCCGGACAGGGAGGTCATCGGCTGGTCGAGGTCGACGCTCAGGCCGAGGGAGTCGGCGATCTCCTCGGCGCGTTCGTCGAGGTCAGCGCCGCCGAGGTCGAGCCAGCGCTCCAGGCTGGTGGCGTAGGCGTCGTCCGCGCCGGGCGCGCCGTCGACGAGGGCCTGGGTCGCCTCGTCCATGACGCGCTGGGCCACGGCGACGCCGGTGCGGCGGGCCAGGAACTCCCGGATCGTCTCGCCGGGGCGGCGCTCCGGTTCCTGGGGGAGGTGGCCGACGGTGGCGGTCGGCGGGGAGAGCCTGAGCTCGCCTTCCTCCGGTGCGGTCAGCCCGGCGAGCAGCCTGAGCAGGGTGGACTTGCCGGCGCCGTTGGCGCCGACCAGCCCGATGACGTCACCGGGTGCGACGACGAGGTCGAGCCCGGTGAACAGGGAGCGGTCGCCGTGGCCGGCGGCGAGGTTCTTGGCGACGAGGGTGGCAGTCATCAGGGGACCGATTTTAGCGAGGCCGGCCGGTGGGTCCGCCGCGGCTTCTCAGCGCCTTCCCGTCAATGGGCCATCGCCTCCACCAGCACGCTCCCCGACGTCCGGGCGACCACGAAGGCCTCCCCCTTCACCGCCTTCGCGTCCAGGGCGATGCGATGCCGGCCCGCCTCCAGGACGCCGTCGAAGACCTCCTGGGCGTGGGTGCGGAAGAACCGGTCGAGGCGGTACGCGGTGAGCCGTACCCGGCAGGGCGAGGTGACCTCGACGCCCGCCTCGCCGTCGGCGGCGACCAGGCGGGTCAGCCGGCGCTGTTCCTCGGGGCTGCGGTCGAGGGCGTGTTCGATCTGGGCGACGAGGAGGGGGACGATCGGGGCGAGTCCGTTCACGTAGGTCACGTCCACGCCCGCGCGGTCGAAGGCGTGGCGCACGGAGGCACGCTCCGCCTCGCCGATCGCCCGTCCGAAGGCGACGGCTCCGTAGCCGCGCAGTTCGTCGGCGGGGACGCCGTCGGCGTCGTGGGCGATGTCGGCGCCGATGCCGATGGTGCGCAGGGCGGCGGCGAGCTTGGCGAGGAGCGCTACGCGGGCGCCGATCAGCAGGACGCGGCGGGGCCGGCTCGCGGTGCCGGGGGCGAGCAGGGAGTCGAGGGCCGCGCGGTAGTCGGCGCCGTGGAACCGGAAGGGGCCGATCCCGTGGTAGCCGTTGAGCTGGAGGTCGGCCCGCTCGTCGGTCTGCCAGGCGAAGTCCCGCCAGATGTAGTCGGCGCCCTGCCGCTCGATGACGGCGGTGACGGCTCCGCAGGCGAGGTCCTCGCACTCGGGGCAGCCGTAGATGACATAGCGCCCGCCCGGAAGCGGGGCGTCCGTCTCCAGGAGGAGACTGCGGACCTGGGCGGTGAAGATCGAGGGTGGTACGTCCGAGGCGAGTGGGGAGACGGCGTCGAGGTCGGAGAGCTGGAAGAGCAACGGTCGTCCGTCGACGATGAAGTCCACGAAGTCGCGGTGGACTTGGTAGTCACCGTTGACGAGGACTCCACCGGCACGCATCGCCGGTGCCAGGCCGAAGGTCGCGTACTCGGCAGACATGCTGCGAGTATTCCCGCAGCAAGCGCCCTCTGAGCACGGCATGGCACATTCCGCTAGGGCCTGTCCGGCGGATCAGGACGCAGGAAAGCCACGCCAGCCTAATGTCGCAGGTGAGCGGGGTCTGGTGCGTGCAGCTGCAAGGCGGAGGAGGGCGGCGACGCGGAGCGTCGGCAACCGACGACAACGCGGCAGATGTGCGCGCCAGACCCCGCGTCTGCGGCATGATCCGCCGGACAGGCCCTAAGTTTCGGTCGTGGACGGTGAGATGAGCGGCGAAATCGTGGTGGTCGGCGGTGGTGTGGTCGGGCTGACGACCGCCGTGGTGCTGGCCGAGCGTGGGCGTCGGGTGCGGGTGGTCACCCGGGACCCGGTCGAGCGGACCACCTCGGCGGTTGCCGGGGCGCTGTGGTGGCCGTACCGGATCAGGCCGGTCGCGTCGGCGCGCGCGTGGGCGCTGCGCTCGTTGGACGTGTACGAGGAGCTGGCGGCGGACCCGGACCGTACCGGCGTACGCATGGTCGAGGGAGTGCTGGGCGAGGAGGAGCTGGACGACGGGTTCGGCTGGCTGACCGCCCGGCTGCCGGGGCTACGGCCGGTCACCGCCGAGGAGTACGCCGGGACCGGACTGTGGGCGCGGCTGCCGCTGGTCGACATGGCGGCGCATCTGCCGTGGCTGCGGCGGCGGTTCGTGGCGGCGGGCGGGGTGGTCGAGACGCGTACGGTGCCCGATCTGGCGGAGGTCGAGGCGCCGGTGGTGGTCAACTGCACGGGGCTCGGGGCGGCCGAGCTGGTGCCGGACCCTTCGATGGTGCCGGTGCGGGGGCAGTTGGTCGTGGTGGAGAACCCGGGCATCCGGACGTGGGTGGTGTCGAAGGGCGCCGACGGGGAGATGGCGTACTTCTTCCCGCAGCCGGGGCGGCTCCTGCTGGGCGGTACGGCGGTCGAGGGCGAGTGGTCCACGGAGCCGGATCCCGACGTGGCGGAGGCGATCATACGGCGGTGTGCGGCGCTGCGGCCGGAGATCGCGGGGGCGCGGGTGCTGGATCATCGGGTGGGGCTGCGGCCCGCGCGGGACGCGGTCCGGCTGGAGCGTGAACTCCTGGCGGACGGGCGCGTGCTGGTGCACAACTACGGGCACGGCGGGGCAGGCGTGACCGTGGCGTGGGGGTGTGCGCAGGAGGCGGCGGAGTTGGCCACTCCCTGAAGCCCGCGCCGCGGGGCTCGGGGAACCGCACGACCCGTCCCCGCCGGCCCGCGGCGGAGCCTAACCGTGGTCGTGACCCAGTGGGTCGCCCTCCGTCTCCGTACCGGCCCCCGGGCCGACGCGGATCTCGAAGTCGCCGTCGTACCTCTTGTGGCCCTCGATGACCGCGAGTTCGACGGCCTCGGAGCCCATCTCGCCGCGCACGATGACCGGGTCGCGGCGCAGGTCGCGCATGAGGGCGACGCACATGCCGATCATCACGAGGACGAAGGGCGCGGCGGCCAGGATGGTGAGGTTCTGCAAGCCGGTGAGGGCGTCGCCCTGGCCGCTGCCCACGAGCAGCATGATGGCGGCGACCGCGCCGGTGACGACGCCCCAGAACACCACGACGAACCGGCCGGGTTCGAGGGCGCCCTTCTGGGAGAGCGTGCCCATCACGATGGAGGCGGCGTCGGCGCCCGAGACGAAGAAGATGCCGACCAGGATCATCACCAGCAGGCTGGTGGCGGTGGCGATGGGGAACTCCTGGAGCACGCCGAAGAGTTGGCCCTCGGGTGTGTCCTCGCCGGCGAGTGCGCCGCCCTCCTTCAGCTTCATCGCCGTACCGCCGAAGACGGCGAACCAGATCAGGCTGACCGTGCTGGGGACGAGGATGACACCGCCGACGAACTGGCGGATGGTGCGGCCGCGGCTGATGCGGGCGATGAACATGCCGACGAAGGGCGTCCAGGAGATCCACCAGGCCCAGTAAAAGACGGTCCAGCTGCCCAGCCAGTCGGCGACGCCCTTGCCGCCGCTCGCCTCGGTGCGGCCGGCGAGCTGGGGCAGGTCGCCGAGGTAGGCGAAGACCGAGGTGGGCAGCAGGTCGAGGACGATGATCGTGGGCCCGGCGATGAACACGAACACGGCGAGGATCAGCGCGAGCACCATGTTGGTGTTGGACAGCCACTGGATGCCCCGCTCGACGCCCGAGACGGCGGAGGCGACGAAGGCCAGCGTGAGGACGGCGATGATCGCGACGAGCAGGCCGGTGCTGACGTCGTCCATCCAGTCCAGCTCCTGGAAGCCGGAGCCGATCTGGAGAGCGCCGAGGCCGAGGGAGGCCGCCGAGCCGAAGATGGTGGCGATGATCGCGAGGATGTCGATGACCCGGCCCACGCCGCCCTCGGCGTGCCGCTCCCCGATCAGCGGGGTGAACACGGCGCTGATGGTCTGCCGACGGCGCTTGCGGAAGGTGCTGTAGGCGATGCCGAGTCCGACCACCGCGTAGATCGCCCAGGGATGCAGCGTCCAGTGGAAGAGGGTGGTCGCCATCGCCGTCTCCATGCGGTCACCGGAGTCGGCGGGGTTCGTGCCGGGTGGCGGGGTCGTGTAGTGGGCGAGGGGTTCGCTCACGCCGTAGAACATCAGACCGATGCCCATGCCCGCGCTGAACATCATCGCGACCCACGACACCGTGCGGAACTCGGGCTCCTCGCCCTCCGCGCCGAGGTGGATGCGGCCGTAGCGGCTGACCGCGAGCCACAACGCGAAGACCACGAAGCAGGAGGCGGCCAGCATGAAGGCCCAACCGCCGTTCTTGATCAGGCCGTTGAGCATCTTCGTGGAGACGTTCTCCAGCGAGTCCGTCGCCGTGGAACCCCAGATCACGAAGGCCACGGTGATGACGGCGGTGACCCCGAACACCACGCGGTCGGTGGTGTGGTCGCGGGGAAGGCCCGAAGAACCCTCCCCGCCACCCCTTTTCTTCATGTCTTCCGTCATTTGCGGCACCTTCTCCCGAAACCCATGGATACGGCCTACCACAGGTACCGCACATGACCCGGTTTTCAACAGTCGATGTCGGATTACTGCATTACTGGGGGACGCGCTGGACGGATCGCGGCGCCTGGACACCGTCGAGTTCCGTGGTCTCGGGTACGGCGGTGACGGCGCCGTCGGTGGCGTGCGCGAAGGCCCGGGCGCCCCCGACCAGCGGGACGCTCGCCTTCGTGCGGGACAGGTCCAGCGTGAGCGTCGGCATGGTGGACGGTGGGTCGATCAGGTCCCTGTCCGTGCCCGCGACGATCAGGGCGAGCCGGTGGCCGGCCGGGACGACATGGTCGGTGGCGGCCAGGTCGAGGGTGATCGTGTACGCCTTGCCCGGGGTGAGCGCAACGCCCTTGCCGGGGTCGGCGTAGGTGCCGAGGTCGGCCCAGCCGCGGCTGACGACCTCGTAGTCGACGTCGGCGGTCTTGGCCTGGGTCGCCTTGAAGCAGGCGCTGTCACCGGCGGTGCTGACACCCCAGCAGGTGCGGTCGGTGAGGGTGCTGATGCCCTCGCCGCTCGCCGCGTAGTCCCGGATGGTGTTCGGGCCGAGGTCCACGAGGACGGCGGAGAGATGGGCCGTCGAGGTGGTGGGCGTGGCGGTGACGGTGACCTTCGAGGAGCCGGAGACGCGCAGGTCCTCGGTGAGCGCGCCGGTGGTGAAGCCCGCCTTGTCGGGGGTGGAGGTGTCGATCTGCGCGGCCCAGTCGGTCTCGCTCAGCGCCGGGTTGTCGGTGAAGGTCTCGGTGCCCCGAGCACGGGAGACGCCGAGGGTACCGACGCCCGGCTGGGTGCCCTGGGCGGGGCGCAGGGTGGTGGTGCTGGTGCCGCGCGGGGGCCAGATCTTGGAGGTGACCCACTGGTCGGGGTGGCGTTCGATGTCGGCCATCGGCTCGCGGTCGATGCCGTTGTCGTAGCCGAGGAGTTCATGGTCGAACCAGCGGTGCAGGGTGTCGACCCATGCCGCCCGGCGGAAGTCGAAGGGGTCGACGTGGCCGGTCTGGGAGAGCCAGATCTTGCGCTCGACACCGTTCTTGGCGAGGGCGTCCCACCACTGGCCGAGGTGCTTCATCCGGACGTTGAGGTCCTGCTGACCGTGGATCGCGAAGACGCTGGCCTTCACCTTGGCGGCGTTCTTGACGTAGTCCCGCTCGGTCCAGAAGCCGGTCCAGTCACCGGTGCGCGGGGCGCCGTCGACGATCTTCTGCTGCACCGCGGCGCACTTGGCGCGGGCGTCGGGGCTGTCGACGTAGTCGGAGAGCCAGTCGGGGCCGGAGTCGTAGAGCGGGGCGCCCTGCTGGAAGTAGTAGTCGTACCAGGAGGAGATGGCGCTGATCGGGACGATCGTCCTCAGCCCCTCGACGCCGGTCGCGGCGACACCGTTGGCTATGGTGCCGTCCCAGCTCTTGCCGATCATGCCGGTTCTGCCGTTGGTCCAGCCGGCCTTGGCCTTGGTGGTGCCCGCACGGCTGGTGTACGCCTTGGCGCGGCCGTTCAACCAGTCGACGACGGCCTTGGCGGAGAGGATGTCCGAGCGGCCGCCGACGTCCACGCAGCCGTCGGAGCGGTTGGTGCCGGCGAGGTCGACGCCGACGAAGGCGTAGCCGCGGGGCACGAAGTAGTTGTCGTAGAAGAGCGGCATCTGGACGACGTCGCCCTGGGCGTCGTACGTCTTCTTCTGGCTCTCGTTGCCGCGCCCGCAGCAGGAGTAGTACGGGCTGGCGTCCATGATGACCGGAACCTTGCGGCCCTGCGCGGCGGGTTCACGGGGGCGGACGATGTCGACGGCCACGCGGTCGTTCTTGCCGTCGCCGTCCCCGTCGAGTCCGGTGTCCACCCAGACGGCCTCGCGGACGGCGTTCTCGTAGGAGTAGACGGGTTGGCTCTCACGCGGCGCGGCCTGTGCGGCGGCGGGGGTGAGGAACGTGGCCAGCAGGGCGGCGGTGGCCGCCGTCGCGAGCTGTCTCCAGATCGTGAAGCGCGTGCGTATCGGCATGCGCGGACGGTACAGCTGTCAACTCCCGTGCAAAAGAGGGCCGTTTGCCATACAGGGGGCGCAACGTCGGTCATGACGGCCGAATGGCGATCGTGTGACGGCTGCGGCCATGGACATGCCTGGGTCCACAGGGACTGAATAGGCTCCGAACAGACTTCGTGCCCCTACGACTTGGAGCTTTCGTGCACCGCAGAATCATCGCGCCGGGCGCACTCGCTGCCGCGTCCGTCCTGCTGGCGATCCCGGCATCGGCCGCGAGCCACTCCCCCGGCGCCCCGGGCATCGGCGACCCCTACTACCCGGACTACGGCAACGGCGGATACGACGTCTCCCACTACGACCTGCGGCTGAAGTACCAGCCGGCGACGGACGAGCTGGAGGGCACCGCGACCCTGCTGGCCCGCACCACACAGGACCTGTCCCGCTTCAACCTGGACTTCCTGCTGGACGTCTCCGAGGTGCGGGTCAACGGCGCGAAGGCGTCGTTCACCGCCTCCGGCGAGCACGAGCTGGAGATCACCCCGAAGTCGCCGCTGGCGAAGGGCGCTTCGGTGACCGTCGTCGTGCGGTACAGCGGAGTCCCGTCGTCCAAGCAGGCGTACGGCTTCACCAGTTGGCACCGCACCCCGGACGGCGGGGTCGGCGCCAACGAGCCCGAGTCGGCCTGGTGGTGGTTCCCGAGCAACGACCACCCGCTCGACAAGGCGACCTATGACGTGTCCGTCCTGGTGCCGGACGGCAGCCAGGCCATCTCCAACGGCACGCTCCAGTCGACGAGTTCACGCCTCGGCTGGACCCGCTACAACTGGCGGTCCGACAAGCCGCAGGCCACCTATCTCGCGACGCTGGCCGTCGGCAGGTTCGACATCACGACCGGGACCACCGAGGGCGGTGTCCCGGTCGTCAACGCCTACAGCAAGGACCTCGGCGCCAACGACGGCGCCGCGCGGGCCAGCATCGAGCGGACCGGTGAGGTCGCCGACTGGCTGAGCGAGTACTTCGGGCCGTATCCGTACAACGCGCTCGGCGGGTACGTCCCCAACACCACCACCGGGTACGCGCTGGAGACGCAGACCCGGCCGTACTACAGCCCGCGGCAGTTCGCGAACGGCTCCAACGTGTCCGTGGTCGTGCACGAGCTGGCCCACCAGTGGTACGGGGACCTCGTCTCCGTGTCCGGGTGGAAGGACATCTGGATCAACGAGGGCTTCGCACGGTACGCGCAGTGGCTGTGGTCCGAGCACGAGGACGAGGGCACCGCGCAGGAGCTCGCGGACTACGTGTACGCCTCGCACCCGGCCGACGACCCGTTCTGGACGGTGAAGCCCGGTGACCCCGGTCCGGAGAACCAGTTCGACATCGCCGTCTACGACCGGGGCGCGCTGGCCCTCCAGGCGCTGCGGAACGAGATCGGTGACGACGCGTTCTTCGCGGTCCTGAAGGGCTGGCCGCAGAAGCACGCGTACGGCAACGCGTCCGTCGCCGACTTCCGGACGTACGCGGAGGAGGTGTCCGGGCAGTCGCTGTCCGTGTTGTTCGACACCTGGCTGTTCCAGCCGACGAAGCCGGCCGCCCCGGCGGCGCGGACCGCCTCGATCGCGGGGGCCTCGGCCGCACCGGAGCAACCGAGGTCGTGGAAGAAGATCGCGGCGACGAACGACGTGCACGAGCACTAGAAGGGGTACTCGGCAGGTGGCGTGGGGCGCCTCGCCGGACGTGGGCGCTGCCGCGCTCCACGCCCTCTTGCGGTCTACGGTGGGCCCACGTCGCCGGACGCATGGGCCCGCCGGCGCCGCCTGACGAGGGAGTCGGAGTGCGGGACGTCGCGATCATCGAGGCACCGTCCGTGCTGGGGCTGCGGCCGACCGGCGTCGAGGAGCTGCCCCGGGCACTGCTCGACGCGGGTCTGGCCGACGGTCTGGGCGCGGTGCGGGTGGGCAGCGTCGAGCCGGGCCCGTACGACCCGGAACGGGACCCGGAGACCGGGGTGCTCAATCCGGCCGGGATCGCCGAGCACGCCCTGCGGCTGGCCGGCGCGGTGGGCGAGGTCCTCGACGCCGGGCGGTTCCCGCTGGTGCTGGGCGGCGACTGCAGCATCCTGCTCGGCAATCTGCTCGCCCTGCGCCGCCGGGGACGCCATGGGCTGCTGTTCCTCGACGGCCACACCGACTTCTATCGACCGGAGACGGAGCCGGCCGGCGAGGTGGCCTCGATGGAGCTGGCCCTGGCCACCGGTCGGGGACCCGCCGCCCTCGCCGATCTGGACGGGCTCGGGCCGCTGGTGCGGGACGAGGACGTCGTCGCCCTCGGGTTCCGGGACCAGGCGGAGGCGGCGGTGTTCGGGATGGAGCCGCTGCCGGAGAAACTGCACGCGCTGGACCTCGACCGGGTGCGGGAGCTGGGGGCGGGTGAGGCGGCACGGCATGCGGTGGAGGCCTTGACCGGTGAGGGCGGCGGGGCCGGGTACTGGGTGCATCTCGACGTCGACGTGCTGGACGACGCGGTCATGCCCGCCGTGGACTACCGGCTGGACGGCGGGCTGAGCTGGGAGGAACTGGAGACCGTCCTGCGCACGGCGCTGTCCGGCACCGGGGCGGTGGGACTGGACGTCACGATCTTCAACCCGCGCCTCGATCCGGACGGGAGCACGGCGGCGAGACTCACGGAGTGCCTGCTACGGGCGTTCGCGGCGCAGGGCTGAGCCGGGTTGCCGCTGTGCGTTCGCGGCGCAGGGCTTAGCCGACTGCCGGAGGACGTTCACGGCGCGGGGCTGAGCCGGTTGCCGTAGGACGTTCACGGTTACGCTTGCCCGGGTTGCCGCTGTGCGTTCGCGGCGCAGGGCCGAACCGGTTGCCGCAGGACGTTCACGGCGCGGGGCTGAACCGGGTTGCCGCAGGCGTTCGCGGCTGCGCTTGCCCGGGTTGCCGCTGTGCGTTCGCGGCGCAGGGCTTAGCCGACTGCCGGAGGGCGTTCGCGGCTCAGGGCTGAGCCGGTTGCCGCAGGCGTTCGCGGCGCGAGGAGTAGATCCGGGGGCACCCGGTCACATGGCGTCCGTCGCCCGCCTCGGCGCCTGCGGCCCCACCGGCTCGCCCAGCACCCGGCTCGCCAGCTCCGTCGCCAACTCGGGGAGGGAGTCCTGGAGTTGGGTTCGCGCGGTGGCCAGGTCGGCGTCGATGCGGGTGGTCGCCCGGGCCAGGAGTTCGTCCCGTTCGCGGAGGCCCTCGGCGCGGGCCGCGGCGATGAGCGCGGCGCCCTCCGCCTCGGCCCGCTGACGGGTGCGGGCCGCGTCATGGCGGGCGTCGGCCAGTTCGGCCTCCGCCTCGGCGCGCTTCTCCTCGGCGAGCGCCCGGAGCCGCTCGGCCCGCGCGGCGACTCCGTCCGTGGCCTGCTCGCGCGCCGCCAGGACCCGGTTCATCCGGCGCAGCAGCGGAACCAGACAGAGGAAGCAGACGGCGAACAGCACCACCCCGACCGCCAGGTCCTGGACCTGAGGGTTCAGCGGTCCGATCTCCACCGGAACGAGGTCCATACCGCCGCCTCCTCGCGTTGCCGTCCCGTCAGTCGCCGTGGTCGTAGACCGTGACGGCGATCCCCCGTCGTATCAGCCGCTCGGCGATCAGCGGTTCGACGCGGGACCACTTGCCCCCGGCCAGTCCGCACCCTATCCGGGGCATGTGGACCGAGGCGCCGAGTTCCACGGCCCTGTCGGCGAGCCGCCCCAGCGCCGTGTCGATCGCCTCGTACCGGACGGGGACGCCCTTGCTGCCCGTGCGGATGCCGCGCTGGCCGACCAGGTTGGCCACCCACACATACGGCTCGACCTGGATGAACTGGGCCGCGCCCAGCCCGAAGTCGTTCCCGGCCCTGCCGCGGTGCCAGGCGCGGTACGCCGCCTCCGGCTCCGGCCAGCGGTGCGAGAGGGCGAGCACGAAGCCCTTTCCCCATCCCCCGATGTCGTTGCAGACATGGGCGATCACCTTGACGCCCTTCACCGAGGGCACGGTGGCGTCACCCCGGACGTAAGTGATCTCCGACATGACGCCACCGTAGGCGCCGCCACTGACAACGGCCTCCGAATTACCCCGTGAACTCGGTCAGCTCCCGGTCCGCCGTCCGCGCCACCCGGCGCCGCACCGCGAACCAGCCGCTCACCAGCATCGCCGCGATCACCGGGATCAGCAGCAGGGTCTTGCGGCCGACCTCGGGGTCGTTCGCCATCATGCCGAGGCAGGCCAGCAGGAAGACGATCGTGGTGATCTCCGTGACTGGGCTGAACGGGAGGCGGAAGGTGGGGCGGGTGACCAGGCCGGCCCGCGCGCGGCGGACGAAGACCAGATGGCAGACCATGATGATCACCCAGGTGCTGATGATGCCGAGGGAGGCGACGTTCAGCACGATCTCGAAGGCCTGGCTGGGCATGAGGTAGTTGAGGCCGACGCCGAGCACGCACACCGCGCAGGTGAGCAGGATGCCGCCGTAGGGGACCTGGCTGCGGTTCATGCGGGCGGTGAACCTCGGGGCCGAGCCGGCCGTCGCCATGGAGCGCAGGATGCGGCCCGTGGAGTACAGGCCGGAGTTCAGGGACGACATCGCCGCCGTCAGGACCACCAGGTTCATCACGTCACCGGCGCCCTCGACGCCGATCCTCGACAGGACCGTGACGAAGGGGCTCTCGTCGGCCGAGTAGACCGAGCCGGGGAGGAGGAGGGCGAGAAGGACGACCGAGCCGACGTAGAACAGACCCACCCGCCACATGATCGAGTTCACCGCGCGCGGGACGACCTTCTCGGGCTCGGCGGTCTCGCCCGCGGCGACGCCGACCAGCTCCAGGGCGGCGTACGCGAAGATCACGCCCTGCATGACGAGGACCACGGGCATCAGGCCGTGCGGGAAGACGCCGCCGTTGTCGGTGATGACGCTCGGGCCGGGGGTCGTGCCGCCCACCTGGTGCTGGGTGGCCAGCAGGAAGATGCCGACGAGCATGAAGCCGACCAGGGTGGCGACCTTGATGATGGCGAACCAGAACTCCATCTCGCCGAAGATCTTCACCGAGATCAGGTTCACGGCGAGGACCACGGCCAGCGCGATGAGCGCCAGCGTCCACTGCGGGATGTCGGTGAACAGGCTCCAGTAGTGCGTGTAGAGCGCGATCGCGGTGATGTCGGCGATGCCGGTGGTCGACCAGTTCAGGAAGTACATCCAGCCGGCGACGTACGCGCCCTTCTCGCCGAGGAACTCGCGCGCGTACGACACGAAGGAACCGGAGGACGGCCGGTAGAGGACGAGCTCGCCGAGCGCACGGACCACGAAGAAGGCGAAGATGCCGCAGACCAGGTAGGCGATCGCGAGCGCCGGGCCGGCGTTGTGGAGGCGTCCTCCGGCGCCGAGGAAGAGGCCGGTGCCGATCGCGCCGCCGATGGCGATCATGTTGACGTGGCGGGCCTTGAGGTCCTTGCTGTAGCCGGCGTCACCCGCGTCCGCGGGCGTCCGGGCCACCTCGGTGGCTGTTGCCGTGTCCACGGCGTCCTTGCTCACAGCGTTACCACTCTCTGGTGCGGGGGCGCCCGGGCGGATCGCGCGCGGGTGTCCTGACGTACGTATGGCCTGTGCGCTCGGTGGAGGCACAGACCAAGGGGCCACCTTCCCCCGAACCTCGCGCCTCACGCGGTGGCGGACCTCACACCACGGGACATGTCACATGATCGGCAGGGGGTGCTCACGAGGTTTCACAGCACTGGTGAGACAGCGATACTGCTGCACATGACGACCGACACCGCCGACACCGAGAAGCCGACCCTCACCGTCGATGAGCTGGCCGCTCAGGCGGGCGTCACCGTGCGCACGGTCCGCTTCTACAGCACCAAGGGTCTGCTGCCGCCGCCGGTGATCGGTCCGCGCCGGGTGGGGCACTACGGCAGGGACCATCTGGCGCGCCTGGAACTCATCGAGGAGCTCCAGCACCAGGGGATGACGCTGGCCGCGATCGAGCGGTATCTGCGGCAGCTGCCGCCCGACCTGAGCGCCCACGATCTCGCGATCCACCGCGCGGTCGTCGCCTCCTGGGCGCCGGACACGACCGAGACGGCCGAGCGACGGGAGCTGGAGCGGCGGGCGGGGCGACCGCTGGCCGACGACGACGTCCAGCGGCTCGCGGCGATGGGCGTCGTACAGCCCGACGGGGAGGACTTCCGCTTCGACTCGGGGCTGCTGCGGCTCGGCGTGCGGCTGCTCGACGTGCCGCTGTCCCAGGAGTCGATCCTGGCCGCGCGGAACGTGCTCGTGGAGCACGCGCGCGTGGCGGCGCACGAGCTGGCGGAGCTGTTCCGCGGCGAGGTGTCCGAGCGGGACACCGAGGACGTGCGGTCGCTGTCGGCCCATATGCACCCGATCGTGGTGCAGGCCCTGCTGACGACGTTCCAGCGGTCGTTGCGGGAGGAGTTGAGCGGGTGGGTGGAGCGGTCAGAGGTAGGCGGAGCCTCCTGACACGTTGAGGGTCTGGCCGGTCAGGAAGCCGCTGCCCTCGTCGACCACGTACAGCAGGGTCGAGACCAGGTCGGACGGCTCCTGGGTGCGCCGGACGGCCTGCCGGTCGCGGACGAAGGCGAAGCCGCCGTCGGCGCCGACGGTCCGCTCGGCGGTGGCGGTGCGGACCATGGTGGGTGCGATGGCGTTGACGGTGATGGCGTACGGCGCGAGCGCGGCGGCGAGGGCGCGGGTGAAGCCGATCAGACCCATCTTCGAGGCGACGTAGGGGACCATCGTGGGCGGCGCGGTGAAGACCGCCGCGGAGGCGATGTTGACGACACGACCCCACCCGGCTGCCTTCAGATGCGGCAGTGCGGCCCGGGTGACGAGGTAGGGGCCCTCCAGGTTGACCCGCATCACGCGGCGCCACTCCTCGGGGGTCGTCTCCTCGAAGGGCTTGGCGGGGTACACGCCCGCGTTGTTGACGACCACGTGCAGCGTGCCGAACCGGTCGACGACGCGCTCCAGTCCGGCCCCGATCACCTCCTCGTCGGCGACGTCGCCGACCAGTTCCAGGTAGTCGGGGATCCTGTCGGCGGTCTCCGGCTGCGGCACGAGGTCCAGCCCGGCGACCCGGTAGCCGCACCCCGCGAGCGCCACGGCGAACTCCTGCCCGAGGCCCTGTGCCGCCCCGGTCACCAGGGCGGTGCGCGTCTCCATGGGGCGAGTGTGCGGATCCGCCCCGCGGTGGGCAAGGGTGCATTCCACTCGCTGGAACGCCCGTGTTGCCGCCGACGTCGGTTGGGCCGACGCTGCGGGCGACCCCCAGCGCCAGACGTACCGGGAGCGGTGCCCGATGACCGAGACCGAGCGTGCCGTGGACGACGCCGAGCGCGCCCGCGATCCTCGACAGCCGCGTCTGCCGCGGCCGTTGACGTCTGTGTCCCGTCGGCTGGTGCGGGACGAACTGGGTGTGCTGATCGTGCTGGGGCTGCTGGTGGCCGGGATCGGCATCCCCTACCCGGACTTCCTCGACACCGACAACCTCCTGTCCACCGCGCACAACTCCGTCTACATCTCGCTGATGGCGTGCGGGATGGTCTTCGCGCTCGCGATGCGCGAGGTGGACCTGTCAGTGGGCGGTACGTACGCGATGGTGCTGGTGGTGGGGGCGTTGCTGGTGCGGGACGGCTGGGCGCCCTGGTCGGCGGTGCCGGTCATGCTGCTCACCGGCGTCGCGTGCGGGGTGTTCAACGCGCTGGTGACGACGGTGCTCGCGCTGCCGTCGTTCATCGTGACGCTGGGCACGCTCATGCTCTTCCGCGGGGTCGGGCTCGCGCTGGCCGACGGCAGACAGATCACCGATCTGCCACTGAACGACTCGTTCTTCACCGTCGCGGGCGGTGATCCGGGCGGGGTGCCGTTCGCACTGTGGGTACTGCTCGTGGTGGTCGTCGTGCTGGCCGTGGTCCTCGCCCGCACCCGTTTCGGGGCCCGAGTGCGGGCGATCGGGTCCAACCCCGACGCCGCCGCGTTCAGCGGCATCCCGGTCGTCCGTACCCGCGTCCAGGCCCTCGCCCTGTCCGGGCTCACCACGGCGTGCGCCGCCGCCCTCGCCCTCGCGTTCTACGGAGCCGGCGACCCGACTCTCGGCCAGGGCTACGAGTTGCAGGCCATCGCCGCCTGCATCATCGGCGGCACCCCGCTGGCCGGTGGGCGGGGCTCGGTGATCGGCGCGGTGGCGGGCGCGATGATCCTCTCCGTCGTCGCCGCCGGGCTCGTGTTCTTCGAAGTACCCATCAACTGGACGTCGTTCGCGACCGGTGGGGTCATCCTCGTCGCCGTCGCGGCGGACAGCGCGCTGCGCCGGAGCGGGCGTCGCCGTCGATGAAGTCGTGCCGCCGTCAATGAGCCGTATCGCCTGGATCGAGCCGTGGTCACCTGGGAGGCCCTGATGCAACGTCAATTCCGTACGGTGACCGCCGCGTTCGGTGTTCTCGTCCTGCTCGGAGCCGCCGGATGCGGTGACGGCGACAGCGGCGGCGGCAAGGGCGGCAAGCTCGACATGGGCATCGCGGTGGCCAACATCTCGCTGAACTTCGCCCACGAGATGGTGCTGGGCGCCGAGAGCGCCGCCGACCACGCGAAGAACGTCGACTTCCAGGCGGTCGGCCCGCCCAACACGGACGGCCCGGCCGAGGTGCAGCTGTTCCAGAACCTGACCGCCACCGCCAAGGACGGCATCGTCCTGGAGAACCTCGACCCGCCGATCTTCACCCGCCCCGCCGCGCAGGCCGTCGACAAGGGCATCCCTGTCGTCGCCCTCGACACCTCCCCCACCGACGGCAGCAAGGTCGGGTTCTACGTCGGCAACGACAACTACGCGCTGGGTGAGTTGATGGCGAAGGAGGCGCTGAAGCGGCTCGGCGACGACCCCGAGGGCGAGGTCGCGATCGGTGTGCCCAATCCGGGGACACCGGTGCTGGACAGCCGGGCCAAGGGCATCAAGGACACGTTCGTCAAGGAGGCGCCGAACGTCAGGATCGTCGGCCCCTTCCAGACGTACAGCGACCCCGGCCAGAATTACAGCGCGTGGTCCGCGCAGGTCAACGCCCACCCGGACGCACTGGCGTTCCTCGGTGTCGGGGACGCCGACAGCTACAACCTCGCCAAGATCAAGAAACAGAAGAACGGCAAGTGGCTGACGGCCGGTTTCGACGTCGACCCGAAGACCCTGGAGGCGGTCAAGGACGGTTCGAACTTCGTCGCCATCGACCCGCAGCACTTCCTCAAGGGCTACCTTTCCACGGCGATCCTGATCGACTCGGTCCGCGACAACGACGGGAAGCTGCCCGACGGATGGTTCCTCTCGCCCGGCGGGGTCGTCGACTCCTCCGACATCGACGAGATCATCGCCCGGCAGAAGTCCCCGGAGGCGGCGTACGACTGGTACAAGCCGACGATCGACAAGCTGCTCGGCGACCAGGACGCCCAGCTGCGTCCCCTGAAGGACGCGCGCTGAGATGACGTCGTACGACGACATCCTCGTGGCCCAGGGGCTGTTCAAGTCCTACGGCGGGGTCCGCGCCCTGGACGGGGTGGACATGCGGCTGAGCGGCGGCGAGGTGCACGCGCTGGTCGGCGAGAACGGTGCGGGCAAGTCCACGCTGGTGCGCGTCCTTTCGGGCACGCTGGCCGCCGACGACGGGTCGGTGCGGCTGGCGAAGGACACCCGGATCGCCACCGTCTCCCAGGAGTTGAGCCTCTTCCCCGACCTCACCGTCCGCGAGAACCTCTTCCCGTACCGTCCACCGCGCCGCTTCGGTCTGCTCGACCGGGGCGCCATGGACCGGGCGGCCCAGCCGGTCCTCGCCGAACTCGGCCTGGACGTCGACCTCGGCACAGAGGTCGGCGAACTCCCGCTGGCGGACCAGCAGTTGACGGAGATCGCGCGGGCGCTGCTGCGCCGACCCCGGCTGCTGATCCTCGACGAACCGACCTCGGCGCTGCCCGCGGCGGCCGTCGACCGGCTCGAAGGGGTGCTGCGCACCCTGACCGGGCGGGGTATCGCCGTCCTGTACGTCACCCACTTCCTGGAGGAGGTCATGCGCCTGGCCCAGCGCGTGACGGTCCTGCGGGACGGGCGCGTCGCGCTGGCCGGGGCACACCGTGCGGATGTCGACGTGCCGGAGCTGGTCTCGGCGATGCTGGGCGGCCGCCCCGAGCAGCCGGTGCGCCCGACGCGGACCGTGGTCGACCTGCCGCCGCCCGTGGTGCTGTCCGGGGTGAGCGTGCCGGGAAGCCTGACGGACGTGACGTTCACTGTGCGGGCGGGTGAGGCGGTGGGGGTCGCGGGGCTCCAAGGGGCGGGGCATCTCACGGCGTTGGAGGTGGTGTGCGGGCGTACGGCGGTGTCGGCGGGGCGGGGTGACATCGGCGGGCGCGGGCTGCCGCGCTCGCTGCGGGGCGCTGTCCGGGCGGGGGTGGCGTTCGTGCCGAGCGACCGCAAGCGGTACGGGTTGATGGTGGACCGCGAGGTGTGGGAGAACGCGACGTCGGTGAGCTGGCTGGCGCTCGGGCGGGGCGGCGTCGCCCCGTCACGCGGGGAACTGGTCCGGCGTACCGTCGAGTTGACCGAGCGGCTGCGGCTGCGTGGCGGACCGCACGATGTGGTGGCGCGACTGTCCGGCGGCAACCAGCAGAAGGTCGTCTTCGCCAAGTGGCTGGCCACCGAGCCGAGGATCGTGGTCCTCGACGATCCGACCCGCGGTGTCGACGTCGGCGTACGCGCCGAAATGCACCGGATCGTCGGCGAGTTGGCGGCCGGGGGTGCGGCGGTACTGATCGCGTCGACGGACCTCGCGGAGTTGACGGAGGTGTGCGACCGGGTGCTGGTGTTCGTGCGGGGGCGGATCACCGAGGAGGTGCACGGAGCACGGCTGACGGAGCACGCGTTGGCGGTGGCGATGCAGCAGGGGGCTTCGGCGGCGGGGTGAGGTGGTGGCGCAGGTCGGGCTGAGAGCGGTGGCGGAGGGGTGAGGTGGTGGCGTAGGTCGGGCTGAGAGCGGTGGCGGGTGGGCGAGGAGATGGGGCGCGTCAGGCCAAGAGCCGTGGCGGCCAGGCGAAGAGACGGCGCACGTCAGGCCGAGCCGCGACCACCGGGCGAAGCAGTGGCGCGCGTCAGGCCGAGAGCCGTGGCCGGCGGGCGAAGCAGTGGCGCGCGTCAGGCCGAGAGCCGTGGCCGGCGGGCGAAGCAGTGGCGTGCGTCAGGCCGAGAGCCGTGGCCCCCGGGCAGGTGGTAGTGGGCGTCACGCCGACAGTGTGCGGGTCAGTGCTCTTGCCGCCGCGCAGACTCTCGCCCCGATCCGGTCCACGTCCAGCCGTCTCGTCCAGCCGGTCACCGAGATCGCGGCGATCGGGCGTGATCCCCGGCCCTGGGCGTAGATCGGGGCGGCGACCGCCGAGACGCCGATCTCGGCCTCCTCCAGGTTGACGCCGTAGCCGCGGGCCCGGGTCAGGGCCAGGTCACGGGCGAGCTGACCGGGCAGGACGAGGGTGCGGGGGGTGAGACGGAGCAGGGTGCGGTGCGGTGGCCGGGGGTCCTGGGCGAGGAACACCTTCCCCGTGGCCGTGCAGTGGGCGGGCAGCCGGCCTCCGGTGCGGGAGACGATCGGGGTGGCGCGGCGGCCGGTGACCTTCTCCAGGAAGAGGGTGTCGGTGCCGTCGGGGACGGCGAGGTGGACGTTCTCGTGGGTCGCCTGGTGCAGATCGCCGAGATAGGGCAGCGCGGCGTCGCGCAACTCGCGGACGGACGGCGCGGACTGCCCGAGCACGAAGAGGCCGAGGCCGACGCGGTAACTGCCGTCGCCGGTGCGTTCCACCAGGCCGAGCCGGACCAGCTCGCCGATCAGCCGGTGCGCGGTCGGTTTGGGCAGCCCGGTGCGCAGCGCGAGTTCGGCGAGGGTGAGCGCGGTGCCGGAGTCTCCGCAGGCGCGCAGCAGCAGGACACCCCGGGCGAGCACCGACTTGGGCAGCGGACCGTCCGTCATGGACCGATGGTGGTGCCCCGCGCGGTTGGGTGACAAGGTGCGGGTGGCGGTGAGTGGCGGATCATTCGCGCAGCGGTACGTCGACCAGGAGCGGCCCGCTCAACTTCCCCGCGTCCGCCACCAGTTCCCGCAGATGGTCCGCGCTCTCGGCCCGGACGGCGTCCACCCCGAAGAAGGCGGCTGCCTGGGTGAAGTCCAGGTCGCCCAGTTCCGTTCCGGGACAGACTCCCTTGCCGCCCATCGCCGTGTAGGTGTCCTGGAGGGTGCGGTAGACGCCGTTGCTCATCACCACGAACAGGACGGGGGTCTGCTGATGTGCGGCGCTCCACAGTCCCTGGAGCCCGAACAGGGTGCAGCCGTCGCCGAGTACGGCCACCACGGGGCGCCCTGGCTCGGCGAGCGCGCGGCCGACGGCGGCGCCGATGCCCCAGCCGAGTCCGCCGCCGACGGTGTGGGTGTAACTGCCCGGGCGTTCGAGTCGTAGGAGTCGCCGGAGCAACAGCCCCACAGTGATGGCCTCCTCGACGACGACGGCGTCGGGCGGCAGACCCCGGGCGACGGCGTGGGCGGCCGCCCAGGGGGCGAGGGGGGCCGGTGAACAGGCGGCGCGGGCCGCGGACTCGGCGCGGTCGCGGTCGGCGGTGTGCTGTTGGCCGGCCCGCAGGACGCGGGCCTTGGCGGTGTGGTCGGGTACGCGGTCGCGCAGTAGGTCGGCGAGGCGGTGCAGGGACGGGGCGAGGGCGCCGACCAGTCCGGTGTCGGCGGGGAAGTTGCGGCCGATCTCGTCCGGGTCGGAGTCGAGCTGGACGACGGTGAGGCCGGGCGGCAGGGCGGGCCCTGGGGTGTAGTGGTGGGGGGTGAAGGCGTGCGCCCCGGCGATCAGCACCACGTCGTGGGGTTCGAGCGCGGCACGGATGGCGTCGTGGCGGGGTGGCAGCATCCCGGCGTACAGAGGGTGCGTGGTCGGGAAGTCGAGCCAGTCGGCCATGGGCTGGTGGTGCACGGTCGCCCCGCAGGCCTCCGCCACCCGGACCAGTGCCCCGACGGCGCCCTCGCGGCCGACACCGTCCCCGGCGACGATCGCGGGGCGGGCGCCGTCGCCGAGCAGGACGGCCGCGCGCTCGATGCCCGGGGCCGGGCCGAGCGGTGGGGTCGGGGTGCGGGCGGGGACCTCGACCTCGGTGTCCTCCGCGAACACGTCCATGGGGATGGACAGGAACACCGGCCCCGCGGGCGGGCGCATGGCGAGGGCGAAGGCGCGGCGGAGCGCCAGCGGGAGGTCGCGGGCGTGCTGGACGTCGTAGGCCGCTTTCACCGCGGGGGTCGCGAGGGCGACGAGGTCGCCGGAGAGCATCGGGTCCTGCTGGAGGTGGCGGCGGTCCTGCTGGCCCGCGGTGACGACGAGCGGGGTGCGGGAGCGGCGGCTGTTGAGGAGGCCGATGAGGCCGTTGGCGAGGCCGGCGGCGACATGCAGGCTGACGAAGGCGGGCCTGCCGGTGGCACGGGCGTATCCGTCGGCCATGGCGACGACGGCGCCCTCGTGCACGCCGAGGACGTACTCGGGGGCGTCCTCGGTCTCCGACAGGGCGGCCAGGAACGGGAGTTCGGTGGTGCCGGGGTTTCCGAAGATCCGGTCCACGCCCTCGCCGCGGAGGATGTCCAGAAAGGCGAGGGCGGGACGGGTTGCCATGAGGGCTCCTCGGTGGGGACGGGGACCGGGTCGCGGGTCAGCGTCTTCGCCGGGGGGCCGGAGGGGCAAGCGGGTCGTGTCGCTCAGCGGTACGTCACCGGGCGTCGGTGAACGTCTCTCCCTTCTCCGCCTTCTCCACCAGCAGCGCCGGCGGAGTGAAGCGGTCGCCGTAGCGCTCGGCGAGTTCACGCGCGCGGGCCACGAAGCCGGGCAGGCCGACACCTGCCCCGGCGCCGCCGTCGTAGCCGTTGATGTACTGGAGGACTCCGCCGGTCCAGCCCGGGAAGCCGATGCCGAAGATGGAGCCGATGTTGGCGTCGGCGACGGACGTCAGGACGCCCTCCTCCAGGAGCTTCACCGTGTCGAGGGCCTCGGAGAAGAGCATGCGTTCCTGCATGTCCCTGAAGGGGATCTCCGCGCCCTCGCGGGTGAAGTGCTCGCGCAGGCCCGGCCACAGTCCGGCGCGTTTGCCGCTGTCGTCGTAGTCGTAGAAGCCCGCTCCGCCGCTGCGTCCCGGGCGGTCGAACTCGTCCACCATGCGGTCGATGACCGCCTCGGCGGGGTGCGTCGGCCAGGTGCCGCCCGCCTCCTCGACGGCCCGCTTGGACTCGTTGCGGATCTTGCGCGGGAGCGTGAGCGTCAGCTCGTCCATCAGGGACAGGACCTTCGCCGGGTAGCCCGCCTGTGCCGCCGCCTGTTCGACCGACGCGGGCTCGATGCCCTCGCCGACCATCGCGACGCCCTCATTGATGAAGTGGCCGATGACCCGGGAGGTGAAGAAGCCGCGCGAGTCGTTGACGACGATCGGCGTCTTGTTGATCTGCCGGACCAGGTCGAAGGCGCGCGCCAGCGCCTCCTCCCCCGTCCGCTCGCCCTTGATGATCTCGACGAGCGGCATCTTGTCGACGGGCGAGAAGAAGTGCAGCCCGATGAAGTCGCTCTGGCGCTCCACGCCTTCGGCGAGGGCCGTGATCGGGAGGGTCGAGGTGTTGGAGCACAGCAGCGCGTCGGGCTCGACGATGTGCTGGATCTCCTGGAAGACCTTGTGCTTGAGCTCGGGGTTCTCGAAGACGGCCTCGATCACCGCGTCACAGCCCGCCACGTCCTGCGGGTCGGCCGTGGGCGTGATGCGGGCCAGCAGCGCGTCGGCCTTCTCCTGGGTGGTACGGCCCCTGGAGACCGCCTTCGCGCAGAGCTTCTCGGAGTAGGCCTTGCCCTTGGCCGCGGCCTGCGCCGACACGTCCTTGAGGACGACGTCGATGCCCGCGCGGGCGCACGAGTAGGCGATACCCGCGCCCATCATCCCGGCGCCGAGCACGGCGACCTTGCTGACCTTGCGCGGGGCGATGCCCTTGGGGCGGTTGGCGCCGGAGTTGACGGCCTGGAGGTCGAAGAAGAACGCCTGGATCATGTTCTTCGAGGTCTGCCCGGCGGCCAGTTCGACGAAGTAGCGCGCCTCGATGACCTGGGCCGTCTCGAAGTCGACCTGGGCGCCCTCGACCGCGGCGGCGAGGATGTTGCGCGGCGCCGGGTAGGGCGCGCCGTTCGTCTGCTTGCGCAGGTTGGCCGGGAAGGCGGGCAGGTTGGCCGCGAACTTGGGGTTGGCGGGGGTGCCGCCGGGGATGCGGTAGCCGGGCTTGTCCCAGGGCTGCTGCGACTCGGGGTTGGCCTCGATGAACGCGCGTGCCTTGGCGAGCATCTCCTCCTGGGTGGCGGCCACCTCGTGGACCAGGCCGTTGTCCAGGGCGCGCTGCGGGCTGTACTGGGTGCCCTGGAGCAGCACCTTCAGCAGGGCGTCGGTGATGCCGAGGAGGCGGACCGTGCGGGCCACACCGCCGCCGCCCGGGAGCAGGCCGAGGGTGACCTCGGGGCAGCCGATCTTGGAGCCGGGCGCGTCGAGGGCGACGCGGTGGTGGCAGGCGAGGGCGATCTCGTAACCGCCGCCGAGGGCGGCGCCGTTCATCGCGGCGACGACCGGCTTGCCGAGGGTCTCGATGCGACGCAGGTTCCGCTTGATGGCCAGGCCGCCGTCGAAGAGCTCCTGCGCGGTCTCCGGGGTGACCCGGATGAGGTCGCGCAGGTCGCCACCGGCGAAGAAGGTCTTCTTGGCGGAGGTGAGGATGATGCCGCGGATGGAGTCCTTCTCGGCCTCCAGGCGGTCGGTGACGTACGCGAGGGAGTCGCGGAACGCCTGGTTCATGGTGTTCGCGGACTGGTCCGGGTCGTCGAGGACGAGCGTGACGACGCCGTCGCGGTCCTGCTCCCAGCGGATGGTCGTGGACTGAGTGCTCATGTGGAGGTGCTCCGTGTGATCCGTCGTGTCCGTCGGGAGGGGGGTCAGATGCGCTCGACGATGGTGGCGATGCCCATGCCACCGCCCACGCAGAGCGTGGCGAGGCCGTACCGCTTGTCCTGGCGCTCGAGTTCGTCGATCAGCGAGCCGAGGATCATGGCGCCGGTGGCGCCGAGGGGGTGGCCGAGCGCGATGGCGCCGCCGTTGACGTTGACCTTGTCCAGGGACAGGCCCATGTCCCGCACGAAGCGCAGGACGACCGCCGCGAAGGCCTCGTTGATCTCGACGAGGTCGATGTCGTCGATGGTCAGCCCGGCCTTGGCGAGGGCCTTGCGGGTGGCCGGGGCGGGGCCGGTGAGCATGATGGTGGGCTCGGAGCCGGAGACGGCCGCGGAGACGATCCGCGCGCGCGGGGTGAGGCCGTGACGCTCGCCGACCTCCTTGGAGCCGATGGCGACCAGGGAGGCGCCGTCGACGATGCCGGAGGAGTTGCCGGCGTGGTGGACGTGGTCGATCTTCTCGACCCAGTGGTACTTCTGGAGGGCCACCGCGTCGAAGCCGCCCAGTTCGCCGATGTCCGCGAAGGACGGCTTGAGCTTGGCCAGGGAGTCGGCGGTGGTGCCGGGACGCGGGAACTCGTCGTGGTCCAGGACGACGAGGCCGCTGCGGTCCGTGACGGGGACGACGGACCGCTCGAAGCGGCCCTCCTTCATGGCGGTGGCCGCGCGCTCCTGCGACAGGGCCGCGTACTCGTCGACGTCGCGCCGTGAGAAGCCCTCGATGGTGGCGATGAGGTCGGCGCCGATGCCCTGCGGCACGAAGTTCACGGCGAGGTTGGTCATCGGGTCGTTGAACCAGGCGCCGCCGTCGGAGGCCATCGGCACCCGGGACATCGACTCGACGCCGCCCGCGAGGACGAGGTCCTCCCAGCCGGAGCGGACCTTCATCGCCGCCAAGTTGACGGCCTCAAGACCCGAGGCACAGAAGCGGTTCTCCTGCACGCCCGCCACCGTGTCCGGCAGGCCGGCGGCGATGGCGGCGATGCGGGCGATGTCGGAGCCCTGGTCACCGACCGGGCCGACCACCCCGAGGACGATGTCGTCGATCGCGGCCGGGTCGAGGCCCGGGAAGCGGTCGCGGATCTCGTGGATGAGTCCGACGACCAGGTCGATGGGCTTGGTGCCGTGCAGGGCGCCGTTCGCCTTGCCGCGGCCGCGCGGGGTGCGGATCGCGTCGTACACGTACGCTTCGGTGCTCACAGGGTGGCCTTTCGGGGTGGTCGAGGGTGAGGGTCAGCCCAGCAGGGAACGGCCGATGATCTCCTTCATGATCTCGGTCGTACCGCCGTAGATGGTCTGGATGCGGCCGTCGGTGAAGGCCCGGGCGACGGGATATTCGCTCATGTAGCCGTAGCCCCCGTGCAGTTGCAGGCACCGGTCGGCGACCCGCTTCTGCAGTTCGGTCGCCCACCACTTGGCCATCGAGGCGTGGACGGCGTCGAGCTCGCCGTTCGAGTGGTCCTCGATGCAGCGGTCGAGGAACGTGCGGGTGACGGCGCACTCGGTGGCCATCTCGGCTATCTCGAACCGGATGTGCTGCTTGGAGGCGAGGGGCCGGCCGAAGGCCTCGCGCTCCTTGACGTACTCCGTGGTGATCTCCAGGAGGTGCTCGGCGGCGGCGATAGCGGCGACGGCGATGCTGAGGCGCTCCTGGGCGAGGTTCGTCATCAGGTGGAGGAAGGCGCCGTTGAGCTCGCCGAGGAGGTTCTCCTTGGGCACGCGCACATCGTGGAAGAACAGCTCGGCCGTGTCCTGCGCCTTCTGGCCGATCTTGTCGAGGTTGCGGCCGCGCTCGAAGCCTTCCGCGCCGCGCTCGACGACCAGCAGGGACAGGCCGTGGGCGCCGCCCTCCGGGGTGGTCCTCGCGACGACGATCACCAGGTCGGCGAGGATGCCGTTGGAGATGAAGGTCTTGGAGCCGTTGAGGATCCAGTGGTCGCCGCGGTCCTCCGCGTGCGTGCGGATGCCCTGGAGGTCGGAGCCCGCGCCGGGCTCGGTCATGGCGATGGCGGTGATCAGTGTGCCGTCGCAGAAGCCGGGCAGCCAGCGGCGGCGCTGCTCGTCGGTGGCCAGGCCGGTCAGATACGGGCCGATGATGTCGTTGTGCAGGCCGAGGGCGAGGCCGGGGGCGCCCGCGCGCGTGAACTCCTCGGCGAGGACCGCGGCGTAGCGGAAGTCGGCGGTGCCGCCTCCGCCGTACTCCTCGGGGACGGCGAGTCCGAGCAGGCCCTGCTTGCCGGCCGCGCGCCAGGCGTCGCGGGAGACGATGCCGTCCTTCTCCCACTGCGCGTAGTGCGGCAGCACCTCCCGGTCCAGGAAGGCGCGCACGGTGTCGCGGAACGCGTCGTGCTCGGGGGCGAAGATCTGCCGCTTCATTCTGTGTCGGGGCCTTTCGTGGATTTCTGGCCGTTCATGGGCTTCTGCCCCTTCATCGGATGCCGGCCCGTCATCGGTTCACGTCTTTCGAGAGTTCCGGCACGTCCCAGTCGTGGGCCACGTCCTCGGTGTCGGCGCCGGGCTGTGCCGGGCCGCTGCGGACGGTCGTCGGGGTCGCCGAGAAGCGGGGCGCCGGGGCGGGCTGGGTGAGGCCGCCGTGGTCGGTGAAGGTGCCGCGGGCGGCGAGGTGCGGGTGGTGCGGGGCCTCGGTCAGCGACAGGACGGGCGCCACGCAGGCGTCGGTGCCGTCGAAGGCGGCCGTCCATTCGTCCCGGGTACGGGACTTGAAGCGGGCGGCGACGGCCTCGCGCAGTTCGCCCCAGCGGGTCCAGTCCTTGCGGGCCTCGGCATGCTCGGGGATGCCGAGAACCCGTACGAACTCGTCGTAGAACTGCGGCTCCAGGGCGCCGACGGCCATGTACCGGCCGTCGGCGGTCTCGTAGGTGCCGTAGTACGGGCAGCCGCCGTCGAGGAGGTTGGCGCCGCGCCGGTCCTGCCAGCCGCCCGCCGCGACCATGCCGTGGATCATCGCGGAGAGGTGGGAGGTGCCGTCGACGATGGCGGCGTCGACGACCTGGCCGACGCCGGTCGCGCGCGCGTGGTGGAGGGCGGCGAGGACGCCGACGACGAGGTACAGGGAGCCGCCCGCGTAGTCGCCGAGGAGGTTGGCGGGGACGGCCGGGGGCTGTGCGGGGTCGCCGATCATGCCGAGGGTGCCCGTGAGGGCGATGTAGGCGATGTCGTGCCCGGCCCGCCGGGCGAGCGGCCCGTCCTGGCCCCACCCGGTCATCCGGCCGTAGACGAGCCCGGCGTTGCGGGCGTGGCAGGCCTCGGGGCCGACGCCCAGCCGCTCGGCGACGCCGGGTCGGTAGCCCTCGACGAGGATGTCGGCGCGGGCGGCGAGGTCCAGCACGCGGGCGGCGCCGTCGGGGGCCTTGAGGTCGACGACCACCGAGCGTTTGTTGCGGTTGGTGACGTCGTACGCGGGGTCGATCGCGAGTCCCGGTCCGCCGGGCCGGTCCACCCGGACGACGTCGGCGCCCAGGTCGGCGAGGAGCATGGCGGCGAACGGGCCCGGTCCGATGCCGGCGAGTTCGAGCACGCGCACGCCGGTCAGCGGGCCCTGCCCTGGCGTCGTTGCCGTGGTCATCCAGCCCCCATGTCGTCCTGCCCCGAAGGGCGTGACACAACTGATGTAACACCAGTGATGCTAAGAACCCGATCCATCGGGCACAAGACCCGAACGAGCAAGCGCTTAGCCAATTTACCGATGGGTCACTGTCCGTGCATTTCCCCGGTCACGCTAGCCTCGGCCACCGACAACGGCGCGTGATGCGGGACGAGGGGTGTCATGAGCAGGCTGAACAGGGCGGATCGTCCGTACGACATCGTGCTCTTCGGAGCGACGGGTTTCGTGGGGACGCTCACCGCCGAGTACCTCGCCCTGCACGCCCCCGAAGGGCTGCGCTGGGCGATCGCCGGCCGCAGCGAGGAGAAGCTCGAAGCGCTGCGGAAGCGGCTGCCGGGCGGCGCGGAGATCGGAGTGCTGCGGGCCGACGTGGCCGATCCGGCCTCGCTGCGGGCGCTCGCCGGGCACGCGCGCGTGGTGGCCACGACGGTGGGCCCCTACGTGACCTACGGCGAGGAGCTGGTCGCCGCCTGCGCCGAGACGGGCGCGGACTATCTCGACCTCACCGGTGAGCCGGAGTTCGTGGACCTGATGTACGTCCGCCATGACGCACGCGCGCGGGAGACCGGGGCGCGCCTTGTGCACGCGTGCGGTTTCGACTCGGTGCCGCACGACCTGGGCGCGTACTTCACGGTGCGGCAGCTGCCGGAGGGCGTGCCGTTGCGGGTGGACGGGTTCGTGACGGCGGACGCGACGTTCTCCGGCGGTACGTTCGCCTCGGCGCTGAACCAGTTCGCGCGCGGTCGGCAGATGCTGGCCGCCGCGCGGGACCGCAGGCGGCACGAGCCGCGGCTGGTGGGGCGGCGGGCCACGGCGCCCAACGGCGCGCCGCGGTTCGCCGGGGAGGTCGGCGCCTGGGCGCTGCCGCTGCCGACGATCGACGCGCAGGTCGTGGTCCGGTCGGCCAGGGCGCTGGAACGTTACGGCCCCGACTTCCGCTACCGCCACTACGCGGCCGTACGGCGGCTGCCGATCGCGCTCGGCGGGGTGGTGGGGGTCGGTGCGCTGTTCACGGCGGCCCAGGTGCCGCCCGCGCGGCGCTGGCTGTCGGACCGGCTCAAGCCCGGGGACGGGCCGAGCGCGGAGAAGCGGGCGAAGAGTTGGTTCTCGGTGCGGTTCGTGGGAGAGGGCGGTGGCCGGCAGGTCTTCACCGAGGTCGCGGGCGGGGACCCGGGCTACGACGAGACGGCGAAGATGTTCGCCGAGGCGGCGCTCTGCCTCGCCTTCGACGATCTTCCGGCGACGGCCGGGCAGGTCACCACGGCGGTGGCGATGGGCGACGCGCTGATCGAGCGGCTGCGGGCGGCGGGGATCGTGTTCCGGGTGGCGCGCAGCAGGTAGAGCCGTGGCGCGGAGCGGGTAGAGCCGTGGCGCGCAGCAGGTAGAGCCGTGGCGCGGAGCAGGTAGAGCCGGCGTCTCAGCCGAGGACGAGCGGCAGTTTCGCCGCCAGCTCGCCCAGTTCGGCCCGCTCGGCGTCCGTCGGGGGACGGCGGCCGGTGCCGACGAGCAGGGCGTCCGGGTCGGTGAACGAGGCGGGGAACGCGGCCCCGGCGATCTGCTCCAGCAGCGCGCGGGACCGCGCCAGCCCCTCGCTCGGCGGTCCCGGCGTGCCCGGGAGGTGGGCGATCAGATCGAGGTGGTGCAGCGTCCACTCCAGGACGTAGGCGTCGAGGTAGTCGCGCGCGGTGAGGACCATGTCCTGGGTGCTCACCAGGGCGGCGGGGTCGGCGAGTTCGGCCGCGCGGCCGGCGGCGGCACCGACGTCGTCGAGGTGGAACTTGAGCAGGCCCACCTCCTCGTAAGCGGCGGCGAGCCGGACGATGAGCGCGTCGAGCGGGTCGTCCCCGGTGGGCGCCTCGTCGGCGACGTGCCAGTAGGTGACGGCGTCGGCGGTGGGTTCCGAGTCGGCCGGCGTGACGAGGGTGATCAGGACGTCCTGGGCGTCGATGACCAGATGGCACACAAGGTCCCGCACCAGCCACCCGGCACAGCCGGACGGCTGCTCGAAGTCCTTGTCCGGCAGGTCCGCGACGGCCGTGCGCAACGCCGTCCAGGAGCGCGAGAAGAGATCCACCCTCGGCAAGCTAGCCGGGCGCCTGAAGCCCCGACAAGCGAATTGCCGGGCGCGCCCTACAGCGGCCAGGTGGCCACCGTGTAGATCATCCCGCAGATCCACGCGAGCCCCGCAAGCACGGCGAGGATGAGCCCGGCCATCACGGCCCGCTCGACGGGCCGGTTCGGGTCGGCGAGGGGCTTCGGGGAGCGGTGGCGGGGCATACGGTGCGTCGTCATGCGCCACAGCCTGCCGATCACGCGGCCGCGTCCACATCCGTACAGATACTCAGTTCCCGTACTCAGCAACCGAGTACGGCCTCCACGCGCGCGTGCGCCTCGGGGTCGCCGACGACGCTCAGCCGGGCGAGCGGCCCGATCTGCCAGCCCGCGTGATGGTCGAAGTACGGGGACGGTCCTGCCGCGTTGTGGGCGACCTTGGCGACGACCTCGGCAAGGCGGAACAGCGACTGCTCCTCGGGCGTGAGCCCCTCGCGCGGGGCGCAGGACCGGACCCGTTCGAAGACCTCGCGGCCCCGGTGCCACTGTTCGCGGTCGCCCGCCATCCGCACCACTGCCTCGATCTCCGGCGTCCGGCGCTCCGCCCGTGCCGCCGCCTCCAGCACGCGGCCCGCCCAGCTCACCGGGTCGGTCTGGCGCTCGTACACGGTGCGGCCCCAGCTTCGCTCCGGATCGGCCGCCGCCCGTTCGGCCTGCGGGTTCCTGACCTGCGTCGCCTCCTTCAACGCCCTTCGGCACAGGGCGTCCGCGCGGCGGGTCGTTTCCGGGAGGCGGTATTCGGGGGTCAGGGCCAGGGTGTGGGCGATGGCGTCGGGCAGGGTGACGCGGTGGCCGACGGAGACGAAGACCGGCTTGACGGAGTCGCGGGTGCGGACGGCACGGCCCACCTCCTCGGTGTCGGCCAGGAGCGGGGTGGTGCTGCCGCGTGGGGTGGCCGGGTCGTCGTAGGTGAACGTGAAGGGGTTCTTCGCGACGCCGATCGTGGGGAGGTCCATGAGGACGCCCAGGTGGCTGGCGAGGCCGAAGCGGCGGGGGTGGGCGAGGCCGTAGCCGTCGCAGACGATCAGGCCGGGTGGGCAGGGGAGGGCGGAAAGGGCGGCCAGGACCGTGGGGATCTCGCGGAAGGCGAGCAGGCCGGGGACGTACGGGAAGGAGACGCGGCCGACGGCCGTGGACTCCGCGACGACCTCCAGGGTCGCCGCGGCCAGGACGACCGCCGCGGCCACGACGACGTCCCGCTCGTCGTCGTAGGCCACGTCGACGCCGGTCACCCGGCCGGTTCCGGGCGGCGGGCCCGGCTCGTCCAGCACCACCCTCGTGCGCAACTCGTCCTGTACGGCGCGGGCTTCGTCCTCGGTCGCGGGCCAGCCCGCGGGAATGCGTACGGTCGTCATGATGACGACGAGCGTACGCACCCCGCCGCCGGCTCCGGTCAGCCCTTTCGGCCGAGCGCCTGCTTCAGCTGGCTCTTGTTCATGTCCGAACGCCCGCTGATGTTGCGGCGCTTGGCCTCCTCGTAGAGCTGGTCGTAGGTCTGGCCCTGGGAGCCCTTGCCGGACCGCTGTCCGCCCCGCTTGCCGGACGACATGTCCTGCGTGGAGGTGCGGCTCGCGGTCTTGGACTCGCCGGAGCGGGCGCGTTCCTTGTTGACCGTGCGCGCGGCGATTTCCTCGGCGCGCTTGGTGCTCTCGCCCCGGTCCTTCGCGCTCTCCTTGATGTGCTCGTACTGCCGCTCCCGCTTGGGACTGGAACCGCGTGGCATGTGCGCTCACTCCTTTCGCCCTCACAGTCCTTTCGCCTGCGGCTACCGGGTACCCACATCCGCGCTCAGCTCTCCAGCCGGGCCACCCGCCCCTTCTCGCCGGCCGCCCAGCAGCCCAGGTCGGGGGTGCAGTCCACGGTGTCGTACGAGCCCGTGTCGACCGTGCGCCAGGTGCGGCCGCCGTCGGTCGTCAGGTCGGTGCCGGTGGGGCCGACCGCGAGGGCGGCGGTGCGGCTGTGCGGGAGCCAGGCGACGCCGGAGCGGTAGGCGGGCGGGGAGGTGGCGGCGAGCTGCCAGGTGCGGCCACCGTCCCTCGTCACCGCGCCCGCCTGCGGGGACGCCTGGTCCGCGCGGTAGTCGCCGCCCACCGCGAGACCGTGGGTACGGTCGCGGAAGGCGAGCGCGAAGACGCCCTTCGCCGGGTCACCCGCGGGGATCGGGGTGTCGGTGGCCGTCCAGGTCAGGCCGCGGTCCGAGGAGTGGAGCACACGCGCGCGTGCCGCCCCGCCGGTGGCGAGCCAGACGTCCTTCGGACCGGAGCCGACCAGGCACTGGCCGCTCGCGGCGAACCCGGCCTCGCCGTCCAGCGCGGCCGGCATCCCCTCGCCCGGCAGCACCTTCCAGGAGCGTCCGCCGTCGCTCGTCGAGAGGATGCGGAACCTCCCGTCGACGGGGTCGCTCATCGCGAGGCCGTGGCGGGTGTCGAGGAAGGTGAGGCAGTCGTAGAAGGCCCGCGCGTCGGTGTTGCGGAAGGACTCGGTCCAGGTGATCCCGCCGTCCTCGGTGCGGTACACCCGGGACGCCTCGCCCTCGCCGATCGCGAGGACGACCGCGCGCCGCGCGTCGAAAGCCTCGATGTCCCGGAACTGGAGCTCCTCCGCGCCGGGCGGCGATACGTTCCGCCAGCTCGCGCCGCCGTCGGTGGTGCGCAGGACGGTGCCCTGGGTGCCGGACACCCAGGCGGTCGTACGGCTTACGGCGGACAGGCCCCGGAACCGTACGTCGGGGGTGCCGCTGTCCTTGAGCTCCCAGTGCGGTGCCCCGCGCTGCGGTTCGTGCGCCTGGGCGGGTACGGCCGTCAGCGCGGCCAGCGCCGCCGCGCACGCCACCCCCGCGGCCACCCTGATCCCGGTGCGCATCGTGCGGCCCGTACGTCTCGTCCGTCGCGTTCCTCGCGTGTTCCCCAAGCGCCTCATGGCGGGCGAAGCTAGCCCACGCGCGCGTGGGCGTCCAGATGGAGTCCTGGTCGCCCCAAGTGCCCGTCGCGGCACGGGAAGACGGCCGCGTCACTCCTGTGCATGAAAAGCGGTGACCGAGGTCACTCGATTCCGGTGTGCACGGATGGGCCGATTCCGACGTCTCTTCCAGTAGCCGGCCCCATCCACCCGGAAGTCAGTTCAGCCGCCAGTCCAGCCGCCAGTTCGGCCGTCACAAGGGAGCAAGGCGTTGTCCACCGTCATCGAGCAGCCCGTAGAGGCCCGCCTCGTCGCCGCCGCACCGCGGATGCCGAGCATTCCCGCCACGCTCCACTACGACCGGCGCGATCCGTTCGCCGTCCGCATGACCTTTCCCGCCCCGGCCACTCTGGAGGGCGTGGAGGTCTGCTGGACGTTCTCCCGCGAACTCCTCGCCGCCGGCATGAAGGACCCCGAGGGCCACGGCGACGTCCGCGTCCGGCCGTACGGCTACGACCGCACCGTCCTGGAGTTCCACGCCCCCGAGGGCACCGCCGTCGTGCATGTCCGCTCGGGCGAGCTGCGGCGTTTCCTGGAGGCGACGGCCGAGCTGGTGCCCGTCGGCCTTGAGCATCTCCAGCTCGACCTGGACCACCAGCTGGCCGAGCTGATGCGGGACGCCTGCTGAGCTAGGGCCTGTCCGGCGGATCATGCCGCAGACGCGGGGTCTGGCACGCCGGCCTGCGGCGTTGTCGTCGGTTACCGACGCTCCCCGCCCAGCAGGGCGTTGAGCTCGCCGTAGTCGTACCCGTCGGCCAGCGACGCGTAGGTGCCCGTGCCCAGCAGCTCCCGCGCGGCGCGGCGCACCAGGGCGTGCACGGCCATCGGGATGCCCGCGCCCGAGCTCACGCGCGCGACGCCGAGCGCCGCCAGTTCGGCGACCGGTGGGGCGCCGGGGCCGACCATGATGTTCAGGGGGCCGTCGACACCGTCGACGAGCTCCTTCACGGTTCCCGGGTCGACGGCCCCGGGGACGAAGATCCCGTCGGCGCCCGCGGCCCGGAAGGCGGCGGCCCGCTCCAGGGTGAGGTCCACTCCCCCGGCGCCCCGCAGGAACGTGTCGATGCGGGCGTTGACGAACAGCGGCACGTCCGCCGCGTCGGCGGCGGCGCGCGCGGCGGCGATCCGCTCGGTCTGTTCGCTGACGTCCCGCAGCGGTCCCGCGCCCTCCTCGTAGAGGGCGTCCTCGATGTTCACGCCGACCGCGCCCGCCGCGAGGACCGCGCGGATCGTGTCGGCGACGCCCTCCGGGTCGACGGCGAAGCCGCTCTCGACGTCCGCGCTGACCGGTACGTCCACGGCGGCGGCGATGTCCGCGACGACCCCGAGGGCCCGCTGCCGGTCCACCCGGTCGCCGTCCGCCGCGCCGAGGCCCCAGGCGAGCCCCGCGCTGGTGGTCGCGACGGCCGCGGCCCCGGCGTCCTCGACGATCCGGGCGCTCGCCGTGTCCCAGGCGTTCGGCAGGATCAGCGGACGTCCGGGGACGTGCAGGGCGTGGAAGGCGAGGGCTCGGTCGCGGAGTGAGGGCTGCTTCGTCATGCCGCTCACTCAAGCAGCGGGGGCAGGGGCGGGGCTGGCAGGAAACCGACATCAACGTGCGGCACCGAAGGGCTCACGCCCCGGTCGGCGCGGCCGCGCTCGTCAGCGCCGCCCGCAGCTCCTCCCCCACCTTCCGCATCGCCGGCCCCGCCGCTCCGCCGCGCTCGGCCAGCTCCGCCAGGCGGTCCTTGTGCAGGCCGCGCTCCTCGCGGGGCACCAGGGTGCGGAGTTCGGCCGCGGCGGCCAGGGTGACGAGCGCCGCGTCGCGGTCGGAGACCTCCGCCGTCGGCACCGGCCCTTCGAGGACCTGCCGGGCCCGCTCGCGCAGCGCGTCCACGGCGGCGACGCGCTCCAGGGCGTACTCGACGGTCGGGAAGAGCGCGAGGACCCGCCGCTTCTCCGCGCGGAGGTACCCCTCGGCGGCCAGCTGCTCCCGTACGGCGTCGAGCGTCACGCGCGCGTGCAGCGGCACCCAGCCGCGCCAGTGGTGTGGTCGGGACTCCCGGACGAGTTCCAGGAGCCCGTCGAGGACGGCGTCCCCGGTGTGGGAGTCCATGTCGGCCGGGGTGGCGATGCCGTCGTCGTCGACGAGAAGCTCGCGCTGGGCCAGCTCGGTGAGGGCTCCGGCCCGCACCAGGTGGTGGAGGTGCGGCTCGCCGGTGAGCTCGTTTCTGGTGGTGTCCCAGGCCAGCAGACAGAGCCGGGCGGGCAGGGACAGCGAACCGTCGGGCACGGGGCCTCCTCGAGATCGGGATCCAGGTTAATTCGGTTGACCGCCCGCAGGCCTGCTCCTACGGTGTAGAACGCTTCTGCTGCCGTCGATCGGAGAAGGACGTTGCTCCTCTGAGGTCTTGAGACACCGCGTCACACACCTCTGTGGTGTGTGCGCTGCGTGCGACCTCGGCGTGCGAGCCGTCCTTCGGTGCAGGGGCTTTTCTCTTGCCCCTCCGCCGCCCGCGGTGCCTCCCCTGTGGTCGCAGGTGTTCTCGATACGCGTGTGCCCCTGACCGCATCAAGCAACCGCGAGGCCCGCATGTCCTCTTCCCTCTCCGTCACCTCCCTCGCCTTCGCCTGGCCCGACGGCACCCCCGTCTTCGACGGCCTCGACCTCGCCTTCGGCCCCGGCCGTACCGGCCTCGTCGGCGTCAACGGGTCCGGGAAGTCCACCCTGTTGAAGCTGATCGCCGGTGAACTCACCCCGGCCGACGGCGCCGTCCGCGTCGCCGGCGAGGTCGGGTATCTGCCGCAGAACGTCACGCTCGACACCGCGCTGCGGATCGACGAGGTGCTCGGCATCGCCGCACAGCGGGCCGCCCTGCACGCCATCGAGGCGGGCGACGTGGCCGAGGAGCACTTCGAGACCGTCGGCGACGACTGGGACGTGGAGGAACGCGCCCTGGCCACGCTCGGCGAACTCGGCCTCGACCGCATCGGCCTGGACCGCACGGTCGGCGAGGTCTCGGGCGGCGAGTCGGTGCTGCTGCGGCTGGCCGCGCTGCTGCTGCGCCGCCCGGACGTGCTGCTCCTGGACGAGCCGACCAACAACCTCGACCTGTACGCGCGCAGGCGGCTGTACGCGGCCGTCGCGGCCTGGTCCGGCGTGACGGTCGTCGTCAGCCACGACCGTGAACTCCTCGACCTCGTCGACCAGATCGCCGATCTGCGCTCCGGAGAGGTCACCTGGTACGGCGGCAACTTCTCCGCCTACGAGGCGGCTCTCGCCACCGAACAGGAGGCGGCGGAACGGATGGTGCGGGTCGCGGAGGCCGACCTGAAGCGGCAGAAGCGCGAACTCGTCGACGCGCACTCGAAGTTGGCGCAGCGCACCCGGTACGCCAACAAGATGTACGACAACAAGCGCGAGCCCAGGGCGGTGATGAAACTGAAGAAACGCTCGGCGCAGGTCTCCGCGGGCAAGCACCGCATCATGCACGAGGAGAAGCTCGCCGAGGCCAAGGACCGCCTCGACGAGGCGGTGGACGCCGTACGGGACGACGACGAGATCCGTGTCGACCTGCCGTACACGGCCGTGCCGCCGGGCCGGGACGTGCTGACCCTGATGGATCTGGAACTGGCCTACGGCGCGCGCCTGCGGGGCGGCTTCGATCTGCGCGGTCCCGAGCGGGTCGCGCTGATCGGGCGCAACGGCGCGGGCAAGACGACGCTGCTGCGGACGATCGCCGGGGAGCTGGCGCCGGTGTCCGGCGAGACGCACGCGCACGTGCCGCTGCGGTTCCTGCCGCAACGGCTCGACGTGCTCGACGGTGAGCTGTCGGTCGCGGAGAACGTGGCCCGGTTCGCGCCGGACGCCACCAACAACCGGGTGCGGGCGCGGCTGGCCCGCTTCCTGTTCCGGGGCGCCCGGGCCGACCAGAAGGCGGCGACGCTGTCCGGCGGCGAGCGCTTCCGGGCGACGCTCGCGGCACTGATGCTGGCGGAGCCGGCCCCGCAGCTGCTGATGCTGGACGAGCCGACGAACAACCTCGACATGGCGAGCGTGCGGCAGCTGACGAGTGCGCTGGAGTCGTACGAGGGGGCGCTGATCGTGGCCGGCCACGACCTGCCGTTCCTGGAGTCGATCGGCATCACGCGCTGGCTGCTGCTGGACGGTGAGCTGCGGGAGACCTCGCCCGAGGCGCTCGCGGACCTCGCCTAGGCACAGGGGCGCCGTCGGTGATCTTCGGGACGACCGAGATCGCCGACGGCCCTGTCCTGGCCGTGGTTACCGCCGCGTATCTCAGGAGGGCCACAGCCCCGCAAGGGGGGTTTTGTGCGCGCGGGCCCGCCCTGCATGATGGCTGACCGGCGCCGCTTTTCCGGGGCGCCGCCACCTGCCGCCGTTACGGAGTTTCCTCGTGCCCAGCAAGAAGGCCCTCATCCGCCGCCCCAGCCCGCGCCTCGCCGAAGGCCTGGTGACGCACCTCGAGCGCGAGAAGGTCGACGTCGATCTCGCGGTCGAGCAGTGGGAGGCGTACGCCGAGGCCCTGCGCGCCCACGGCTGGGAGACGATCGAGGTGGAACCGGCCGACGACTGCCCGGACTCGGTGTTCGTCGAGGACACGGTGGTCATGTACAAGAACGTCGCCCTGATCACCCGGCCCGGCGCCGAGTCACGGCGCGAGGAGACCGCCGGGGTCGAGGAGGCCGTGGCCTCGCTGGGCTGCTCGGTGAACTGGATCTGGGAGCCGGGCACCCTGGACGGCGGTGACGTCCTCAAGGTCGGCGACACGATCTACGTCGGCCGCGGCGGCCGTACCAACGCGGCGGGCGTCCAGCAGCTGCGGGCGGCCTTCGAGCCGCTCGGGGCGCGGGTCGTCGCGGTGCCGGTGAGCAAGGTGCTGCATCTGAAGTCGGCGGTGACAGCGTTGCCGGACGGGACGGTCGTCGGGAACATCCCGAAGGTGGACCGTCCGTCCCTCTTCCCGCGCTTCTTGTCCGTGCCGGAGGAGGCGGGCGGTCACGTCGTGCTCCTCGGCGGTCACAAGCTGCTGATCTCGGCGAGCGCGCCGAAGACCGCCGACCTGCTGGCCGACCTCGGCCACGACCCGGTCGTGGTCGACATCAGCGAGTTCGAGAAGCTCGAAGGGTGTGTGACATGCCTCTCGGTCCGCGTCCGGGAGTTGTACGCCTGACGAGTGAACGGATCATCCGTTCAGCCCCGGGACCTGCGGGTCCTGGGGCTTTTGCGGAGGCCTCCGAAACCTGCGGGAACACGGCTGATCAGGGATCTTTACATCCCGCTTAACCTACGGCTACGTAACCTACGGGTTCGTAGCCTACGCTCTCGTAGGTTCCGGCAACCGCTCGCCGGGTACCCGGCTTTTCTCCGCTTTGTTACGCGTCCCCCTGGAGTTCCCGTGACGATCACTTCCCCTCACCTCGGCAGCCCCGCCGTCTGGACCGACGCCAAGCTGCTGTACGCGCTGGAGGAAGTGGTCGAGACCGAGCTCAACCGGCATCTGAAGGTCACCAAGGACTGGATGCCGCACGAGTACGTGCCGTGGAGCGACGGCCGCAACTTCCCGGGCTTCTTCGAGGACGGCGAGGCCTGGGACAAGGAGCAGTCCAAGGTCACCGAGATCGGCCGCATCGCGCTCGTCGTGAACCTCCTCACCGAGGACAACCTCCCCAGCTACCACCACGAGATCGCCTCGCTCTTCGGCCGCGACGGCGCCTGGGGCACCTGGGTGCACCGCTGGACCGCCGAGGAGGGCCGGCACGGCATCGTGATGCGCGACTACCTGCTCGCCTCGCGCGCGGTGGACCCGGACAAGCTGGAAGCGTTCCGCATGGCCCACATGAGCGAGGGCTTCGAGTCGGACAACCGCCACTCGATGCTGCACTCGGTCGCCTATGTCGCCTTCCAGGAGCTCGCGACCCGTATCTCGCACCGCAACACCGGCCACCAGTCCGGCGACCCGGTCTGCGACCGCATGCTGGCGCGCATCGCGACCGACGAGAACCTCCACATGGTCTTCTACCGCAACCTCCTGAAGGCCGCGTTCGACCTCGCCCCCGACCTGACCATGCAGGCCGTCCGGGACGTCGTCGTCAACTTCCGTATGCCCGGCCACGGCATGCCCGGCTTCGAGCGCTTCGCCGCGCAGATGGCCATCGGCGAGGTCTACAACCTGCGCATCCACCACGACGACGTCATCCAGCCCGTGCTGCGCTTCCTGAAGATCATGGAGATCGACGGTCTCGGCCCCGAGGGACAGCAGGCCCAGGAGGAACTCGGCCTGTTCATGGGCGGTCTGGACGCGGAGGCTTCGAAGTTCGACGCGAAGCTCGCGGCGCGCAAGGCGCGGATGGCGGCACGCGCGGCGGGCTGACCACAGCAGGGGCGGCCGTCGGCAAGGGCGGCCCTCGGCAGGGGCGGCCGTCGATTTTCCGGTGCGGTCCGCCCCTGACCGGCGGCATCATGCCGCCATGCGAGAGAACACCAGGGCGCAGAGGTCGGTCGGGTTCCTGCTCGGCCTCGTCGACGAGGAGACCGCCGTACGGGTCCGGGCGCGGACCGGCCTGCCGGAGCCCGAGACCCCCGCGCAGGCCCGGGGACGCGTCACGCGCGCGTGGACCTGGGCCCGCGGCCTTGAGGCCTCCGTGGCGCTGTGGATCATGGAGAATGACGACCCGCAGCTCAACGCCCTGGTGTGGCGGTACATCCCGACCGACTCCGGTCTGCGCCGCGCCATCGCGCGCGGGGTGCCCTTCGCGGCCGGTCGTGTCGATCCCCTGCCGGTCGATGTGACCCTGCCGGGGCAGGAACCCGAGATTCCCGAGAGCTACGTCCGGCATGGGCTCGTCGGCGCGCTGCGCGAGGTCACCACGGTGCACCAGGGACGCGCGGCGGCGTCCATGGTGCTGACGCGCGCCGACTGGGCGACGGTCGGCGCGGCGGACCGCGAACGTCCGCTGCCCGGCTACGCGCGCTGGGCGCTCAACGTACGCCCGGACTGCCCGCCGTCGGTACGGGCGGGCTTCGGCACCCACGCCAAGTTCACCCACCGCCTGCGCCAGGCGGGCGTGTTCGAGAGCGCCGCCGACTACGTGGCCTCCGAGGGCCCCGCCATACGGGTCCTTGAAGTCCTGTCGATGGGGCGGCTGTTGTTCCCGGCGCGGCTGAAGGAAGCCGAGGACGCCCTGCGCCCACTCGTCGACGAGCACTTGGGCGACCGTGAGGACGCGTGGGCGGTGCTGGTCCAGCTGGCGGAGACGTTCCACGGGAACACGCCGGAACTGATCGTCACGGCGGGTGCCGTCGCGTGACCGCAGGGGGGCGGGGCGGCTGGATTCGAACCAGCGTGTTTCCGGTTTTGGAGACCAGTGCGCCTGCCTCTGCGCTACGGCCCCGCCCTTGACGCCAGATCGTAATGCCTTGGCCCGATGTCAGTGGGCCCTGGTACCAATGAGCCACGGGGGCAGGTTCGGTTCGGGGGGCAGGACATGGCGTACGGGGAGCGGGGGCGGCGTCCCCCGGTGGTCGACCTCGCCGACCGCCGGGCGCTGGAGGCGTACCGCCCGGCGGATCCGGCGGTCGTGGCCCAGGCGCGCCGGCTCAAGGAGGCGGCGCTGCTGGACTTCGGGCTGACGGAGTCGGCGGTGGCGTCCTGGCTGTACGCCAAGTGCCACCACCAGATCCCGACGACGGCGATCGACACGGCGGCCGTGGTGGCGTCCGGCGACGGGACCTGCCTGCTGCTGTACAACCCGGACTTCTTCGCCGGACTCGGCCTGGACGGCGTGAAGTTCGTCCTGTTCCACGAGGCACGCCATCTGGTGCACCGCCATCTCCTCGCCGACCCGGAGCTGCGCGCCGACCCGGTCTTCGAGCTGGCCGCCGAGGTGTCCATCAACCACGTGGCACTGGTCCGGCTGCGCCGTGACGAACTCCCCCTGCTGGACGGCCGGCCGACGGGCATCGACCCGCGCGCGGTGTACGAGCAGTACCGCGCGGACCTGACCGAGCACGGCCTGGAGCCCGTCCCGTACGAGACGTTCACCGAGACGGACCTGCGGGTGTACGGCGAGCTGAAGCGGATGCACCGCCCACCGGTGCCGGAGCGGCGGCTGTGTGCGCATCTGGGGGGCGACCTTGTCCCGGCCGACCAGGAGACCGTCGACGCGGTGACGTCCTCGGCGCTGCTCAACTCCCTGCTGGCGGCCCGGCGCGGACACGCGGGCGCGGAGCGGGAGTTGCTGGACCTCATGGGCCGCACCGAGGACGGCAGCGCACGCGCGGCGCGGATCTGGGGGCAGTTGGGCGCGGGCGTGCTGCGGGGCGAGACCACGCGCACCCGCACGGTCCACTGGTGGCAGCGCTGGCTGGTCGACGTACTCGGTTCCAGACTGCGCGAGGGCGAGCGGCTGGTGTACCCGAAGAAACGGGGTGCGCTGCTCGCCGCGCTCGGCCAGGACCCGATGCTGGCGCGGCGCGGCCCGGTACGGGACAAGATGCTGGTCGTCGCGTACGACACGTCCGGCTCGATGCCGCAGCATGTGATCACGTGGCTCACCGAACTCGTGGGCCGCATCGACGGGGTGGAGGCGCACTGGCTGTCCTTCGACGCCGTGGTGATGCCCTTCGCGCCCGGCGAGCGGGTCTATGGCGGGGGCGGCACGAGCTTCCAGGCGGTCGCGGACTACGTGGAGGGGCGTACAGAGGTCAACGGCCGGCGTTTCGACGTCACGCCGGACGCCGTCGTGATGCTGACGGACGGATACGCGCCGCCGATCACCCCCGCCGAGCCGGAGAAATGGATCTGGCTGATCACCGAGGGCGGCAGCGAGTGGCCCGAGACGCACACACCGGCGATGGACTGCCATCGCGTCACCACAGGATCACGGTAAATGACCACGGACACCGAGAAGTTGACCGCCTCGCGGCTCGAGTCGTTCATCGACGCGATGATCGACATGGGGCAGACGGGCCAGATCTTCGGCGAGCACGGCATCGGCAAGACGGCGACGTTCTTCTCCCATCTCGCCCACGCCCACCCGGACACCACCCTGGTCTACGTCCCGGCGGCGAACCTGACGCCGGACGACCTGCTCGTCAACGCGCCGGTGCGCGACCCGCACACCGGTGAACTGGTGCTGCGCCAGCTGGTGATGAGCCAGTTGAAGCCGGGCACTCCGTTCGTGCTGCTGATCGACGACTCGCTCCAGGCGGGCGACACGATCCAGTCGCAGCTGATGCAGATCGCCTGCAACTGGACGCTGGGCGAGCACGACCTGCGCGCGCTGGGCTGCGTCGGCGTCTTCCTCACCGACAACGAGTCGCTGACGGAGACGTCGGTCCGGCGCGGCGACCTCGCGCTGCTGGACCGTATGGTCACGCTGCGGATCACGGCCAACGACACCTCGTGGCGTCGGCATCTGGCGGCCAAGTACCGTCCGTGGGACCTGCGTCCGGTGTTCTCGCTGTGGGCGTCCCTGTCCCCCGCCCTGCGCGAGCTGCTGTCCCCGCGCACGCTCGACCACGTCCTCGCCAACGCCAAGGAGGGCTTCCCGCTGCGCTGGGGCCTCCCCTTGGTCGACGGTGACCGGCTGCGCCTGGCCGAGCCGGGCCCGGACGGGAAGCCGGGGCAGAACCGTACGCACGAGATCCTCGACCGGATCGCCGAGGCGGTGGGCGTGGCCAACCCGTCGACGATTCCCGACCCGGTACGACAGGTGCTGCGCGCCGCCCTGCGCAACCGCTGGACGGTGCTGCTCCAGGGCCCGCCCGGGTGCGGCAAGACGGAGTTGGTGCGGGAGACGGTGCGGGCCGGCCTCGGCCGGGAGCCGCTGTACTTCTCGCTGCCGGTGACGAACGTCGAGGACCTGTGCGCGCCGGTGCCGTCGGCCGACGGCACCCTCGACCACCTCCTCGCCGCCCACTTCACCGGCCCCGAGCCCAAGGCCATCGTCTGGGACGAGTACAACCGGCCCAAGGACAAGGCCGCGTTCGCCAAGCTGATGGAGATCACCCAGGAGTGGTCGCTCGCGGGGCGGCGGATCGAGAACCTGCGGGCGCAGATCGCGGTGCAGAACCCGCCGTACCATCTGGGCCGCAAGCTGCTGGTGTCGCGGAACAACATCGCGCAGGCGACGCGTTTCACGGCCTCCCTGGAGGTCGATCCGCAGGACATCCCGGCCAACGAGTGGCTGCTGGCCCGTTACGGCGCGGACGCCGAGACGGTCCTGGAGTGGTGGAAGCACGACATCGACGACGACGGGCGTGCCTGGATCACCAAGCGCACCCTGGAGCGGCTCATCAAGCTGCACCGGCGCGGGCTGCCGCTGGAGATGGGCACGGTGTATCTCGGCGACGGCGAGTACGCGCCCGTGCCGCTCACCGCGCTCCTCGACCGGCTGAGGGGCCGTGAGGTCACCGGCCTGCGGGAACTCGCCCGCGACGCGGACGCCTGGGAGGCGAGGCTGCGCCGCGCGGCCGAGCGGTCCGAGGAGGGCGGCAACGACACGGACGTGGTCCACCAGATCCTCGCCAACGCGGAGCTGTCCCAGTTGAAGAAGCACCGCGCGGTGGTGGCCCGCCTGGTGGCGCTGCTGCCGGCCAAGCTGCGGGCGACGTATCTGGTGGGGGCGTCGGAGCGGCAGCAGCGGTACTGGACGGAGGTCTTCGTGGGGATGCGGAGACAGTAGGCGTCAGGCGTCGGGCGTCAGGCGTCAGGCGTCAGGTGGAGCAGTTCGGTGCACACTCCGGACGGCGGCCACATCGGCCGGGACCGCCGGCCGCGGCAGGTGGGCGCTGTGCGCCTCCAGGCGTCGTTTGACGCTGGCCGCGATGCCCTGGCCCAGGACGAAGCGGGTGGCCGTGACGGCGTGGGGCGCGGTGTCGAGGAGGCGGTGGGCCTCGCGGCTGCGCATGCCGGTGTGGGTGAGGACGAGGTGGGTCAGGCGGTGCTCGGTGGTCGCCAGGGTGTCGGCGATCGTGCCGGACGCTGCCAGGTCGATGTGGTTGTCCGCCGCCCCGAGGACCGCCGCCGCGCGCACCCGGCCGAGGTCCAGCAGGGCGACCCCGGCCGCCGTGGCCGCCGCCACCAGCCGGGCGGCGGCCTGTGGCCCGATGCCGTTGCTGGCCACCGCGAGCCGGGTGAGCCGCCCGTACGGCGCCCGCTCCAGCGCGTCGGCGAGACGGAGGGCGCCCGCGTCCCCCAACCGGGCCGCGGACACGTACAGTTCGTCGATCGCGCCGGCGGCGACCACCACTCCGAGCGCCTCCGCGCCCGCCTTGCCCAGCGAGTTCCCACCGACGAAGAGCCGCTCGATGCGGCGTCCGTTGTCCGCGGCGGCCAGCAGCGCGTCGGCGAGGACGGCGGCGCCGGCCGCGTCGAGACCGGTCTGGACAAGGTCGAGCGTGCGCAACGACCGTGCGGACTCGATGAGTTCGGCCGCGGCCCGGCCACCGCCGGAACCCAGAGGATTGCGTTTGAGCCACACTCCGGTGACGACCTGCGGCGAGGCCCGCAGCTGGTCGGCGATCCGGCAGGCGCCGCCCGCGGTGATCCCGTTGCAGCCGAGGTAGAGCGTCTCGACCTCGGCACTCGCCCCGGCCACCACCTCGGCCCCCGCGTCGCCGAGGCCGTCGGTTCCGAGCAGCAGATGCCGTACCGGTGTCGGGCCCTCCCCCAGCGCCTGAGCGACCAAGGACGCCCCGTCGGCGCCCAGTTCCTGCTTGCACAGATCGAGGCGCCCGTCGGGCAGTGCCGTACCGGTCGGGAAGTCGAGCCGTTCCCCGGCCGGCCGTCCTGCCCTCAACCAGTCGAGCAGCGGGCCCAGTTCGGCGACCGGGCGCGGCACGACGGACGGCACTCCGGCGAAGCCGCTCGTCTCCTGATTCACCACTCCGCCTCCTGGTAGTCCTTGAGGAACACCCCGGACACGGGCTCCCCCGCCTCGCCGCGCACGATCGGGTCGTACACCCGGGCCGCCCCGTCCACGATGTCCAGCGGCGTCCGGAACCCGGCCCGCGCCATCCGCGCCTTCTTCGGCGCCGGGTTCTCGTCCGTGATCCAGCCGGTGTCGACGGCGCACATGTGCACGCCCTGGTCGGCGAGTTCGGCGGCGCTGGTGCGGGTGAGCATGTTGAGGGCGGCCTTGGCCATGTTGGTGTGCGGATGCCCCGCCATCTTGTTGCGGACGGCGAAGCGGCCCTCGACGGCGGTCACGTTGACCACGTACCGGCGTGGCCGCGGGGACGCCAGCAGCAGCGGCAGCAGCCGGTCGCACAGCAGCGCCGGGGCGAGGGCGTTGACGAGCTGGGTCTCCAGGACCTCGGCCGGGTCGAGCGCGCCGAGCCGGGCCGACCAGGAGTTCTCCGGGGACGGGTCGGGCAGCAGCCCGGCCTCGTCGGCCTCGCGCAGGGCGACGGGCAGGGACGCGACGCCGCTCGCCAGCATCCGCATCGGCGTGAACCCGGGTGCCTGCCGGGCGCCCTCGGGCAGCGCGTCGTACTCAGCGCCCGCGAGCAGCGCGTACGACTCCGGCGGTCTGCGCACCGTCTGGGCGGCGTTGTTGACGAGGATGTCCAGCGGCTCGCCCTCCCGCCGCAACTCCTCGCACAGGCCGAGGACTTGGCGGGGATCACGCAGGTCGACGGCGAGCACGGTCAGCCGGTCCAGCCACTTCTCGCTGCCCGGCTCGGCCCGGAAGCGGCGCACGGTGTCGTGCGGGAACCGGGAGGTGACCAGCAGTTCGGCGCCGTCCCGCAGCATCATCAGGGCCAGCTGGAAGCCGATCTTCACCCGACCGCCGGTGAGCAGCGCGCGGCGACCGGAGAGGTCACAGCTCAGCGCGCGGCGGGCCGTGTTGTCGGCGGCGCACGACGGGCACAGCCGGTGGTAGAAGGAGTCGACCTCGCGGTAGGGGGTCTTGCAGACGTAGCAGGTGCGGGGCTTGCGAAAGACACCGGACGTGCCGGCCGCCGGGGTCAGCGGCGCGTCCTCGCGCCGTTCGGGGGCACCGGTCGCCGTCGCCGCCATGGTCCGCGCGTCGGCGGCGGACGCCTCGGCACCCCTCGCCTTGCGCCGACGCAGCCGTCCGTCGCGGGCGAAGGAGGCCGCGACCTGCTCGGCGGACAGCCGTACGGGGTCGTCGACGGGCAGCTCGCGCAGCTTGCCCACGACCTGGTGGAAGGCGGCCAGTTCCGCCTCACTGATCGCCTCGCCCATGTGCCGTCCCCGCCCCGTGCATCGCCGTACCGCGGTCCCGACCGGATTCGAACCGGCGTATCCGCCCTGACAAGGCGGCGAGTCTGCCTCTGCTCTACGGGACCCTCACACGTATCCGGACGACCGGATTCGAACCGGCGTGACCGCCATGCGAAGGCGGCGCGCCTGCCTCTGCGCTACGCCCGGACCGCGCCCTCGGATCCTAACCGCGCCCCGAACGGCCGGTCGCACGGATTTACGGGACGCCCCCACGGTGCAACGGTGCCCGCAGGGGGTGACACACCATGGCCCAGACCCATGAGTGGATGTTCTACGAGGTCATGTGGCGCGGCTGGGCGGGTCGGGACCGGGTCCCGTATCCCGTGCCCTGGTGGGCGCAGCAGGCCTTCCGCCGCTGGAGCGACGACTTCGACTCCGGCACGTACGACTCCAAGGAGGCGGCCTTCGCCTCCAACGCCCTGTACCGCTACTGGCACATGGTCGGCGTCAAGGACCATCGCCAGGAGTCCCTGATCGGCCAGGCGGGCGAGATCGAGCCCGTCTACGACAAGTACAGCCTCTGCTTCTTCCTCCACGATCCGGCGACGGGCGCCCTGCGGCTGCCCCAACTCCCGGACGCGGGAAGGGTGGAGCAGCGGATGGAGGCTCCGCATCTGCCGGTGGTCCTGACGACGTTCCGCACACCGGAGGGCGTCGAGTTCGTGCAGCGCACCTTCGCCACGCCCGTCGGCGTGAGCCAACGGGACCTGGTGGTCACGCGGGTGACCGTGGGCAGTCCCACCGGGCAGCCGCGCGAGGGGCTGCTGTGCGCGGCCGTTCTGCCCGCCGGTCCGAGCGGCTTCCAGCGGCACGACCGCGACGAGCGCCAGAGCACCGACCGGCGCCTGACGTTCCTGCGCCATCTGCCGGACGAGCAGCGGGTGGAGACCAACGCGGGCTGGGGCCCGGTCTTCGACACCGCGCCCGAACAGTACGGCGTCTACGGCAACACGGACTTCTCCTTCGACCCGGACACCTACCTCACCCACAGCCCGTTCCACGACCTGGTCGTCGGCGGCAAGCTGAACGGCGCCCTGGAGGCGCAGGACCAGGTGGCCGGGATGTGCAGCGCGGTGTTCGCGTGGCCGTTCCGGGTGACGGAGGACGAGGTCTTCGAGATCGACGTACGCCTGCCGGTCGACCTGTTCAGCGGCGCGGCGGACCTCGCCGGACTCCGCGCCACACCGGCCGCCGAACTGGAGGCCGCCAACCGGGACTTCTGGACGGCGAAGATCCTCGGGCAGGGGGTGCAGCCGGGCCTGCCGCGCCCGGTGGCCCATCTGACCGACCTGTTCCGCCAGTCCCGCACCCAGCTCCTCGTCCTGTCCGACCACGGCGAGATCCACCCGGGCCCCACGGTCTACGACTCCTTCTGGATCCGGGACTCCTCCGTCGAGGCGACAGCCTGTTCACTCGTCGGCGACTCGGCCCTGGTCGAACGGCAGTTGGGTACGCACTACCCGCTGAAGTTCAGTCTCGGAACGGGCCGGATCGGTCCGTGCGCCGAGTACGGCTTCTACGGCGGCCCGCACGAGAAGGACGACCACGAGTGGGACAGCAACGGCCAGGCCCTGTGGGCGATCGGCCGCTTCGACCGCACGAGTGGTCAACGGGCCGCCTTCGGCACGAAGTTGTACGTCCCCTACGTCCGGGACGCGGCCCGCTGGCTGCGCGACAACCGCGACCGGTACGGCCTGCTGCACAGCGGCTGGAGCGCCGAACACCTCGGCGAGCGCGACAAGCCGCACTACTGGGACGACTTCTGGGCACTGGCCGGGCTCTACGAGGCCGCACGCCTGGCCGAACGGATCGGAGCGCCGGAGGTGGGCGAACTCTGGTCCGCCTTCGACGACTTGAAGCGGGCCACAGGCGACTCGATCCGCTGGGTGCTGGGCGAGCAGCGGGCGCGCGGCGCCTGGGAGACGTACATCCCGACCGGTCCCGGCGACGTCGGACGGCTCGACTCGACGATGATCGGGGCGGCGGCGTACTTCCACCCGCTGCGTCTGCACATGGACAGCAAGCTGGGCGACGACATCGACCGGGCCGCCCGCTTCACCCTCGACACCATGTACGCGCACTTCGTCACCGGCGGCTTCCGGCACGAGGCCGCCTGGCAGGCGTACGGGCCCTATCTGACCCTGCAGTTGGCGCACGCCTGTCTGCTCGCCGGGGACCCGGCACGCGGGGACGCGCTGCTCGGCTGGACGGTCGCGGCGGGGTTCCCGAACGTCGCGGAGCGCGCGGTGGCGCTGGGGGCGTGGAACGAGCAGCACGCGTTCCCGATCGCGTCCGACTTCCGCGAAGTGCCGTACGGGCGCTGGTACATGGGGGACATGCCGCACGGCTGGGCGGCCGCCGAGTATCTGCTGCTGATCCGCGACATCCTCTTCTTCGAGGCCGACGAGGACCACGACCCGCACCTGTACATCGCTGCGGGGGTACGGCCGCACTGGGTGCCCGGGGGTGAACCGGTCGCCGTGGACGCCGCGCCCACGCTCTTCGGGGCGCCCTTCGGCTACCGGCTCTCGCACGACCCGGCGGAGCGGAGGGTGACCGTGGAGATCACACAGGCGCCCGAGGGGGTGCGGTTCGTCTATCCGTGCCGGTTCGGCGAGGTGCGGTCGGCGCGGGCCGACGGGCACGAGCTCGACTGGACGGGCCCGGACGTACGGGTGCCGGCGGGGACGGGGCGGTTCAGTGTGACGTACGCCTGATCTCCAGCCGTTCCTTCTCCGACAGGCCGCCCCACACGCCGAAGCGCTCGTCGTTGTCGAGGGCGAACTCCAGACAGGCGGAGCGGATCGGGCACAGACCGCAGATCCGCTTCGCCTCCCGCACGGAGCTGCCCGGTTCGGGGAAGAAGAAGTCCCCGCCGGTCTGTGCGCAGAGCGCCTCTTCCTGCCAGTCCAGGCCAGGTGGCGTGATCGTTTCGATGAGCATGTGCAGGATCGTGCCGGGCGGCGAAAAACGTTCGATCAACGCGGGATCAACGCCGCGCTCCCAGGCCTCCGGCCGCCCCGATACTGCTCCGCCGTGCGCCCTGACGCACGGCGGCGCGCGGCGTTGCGGGGCGATTGTCAGTGGGCGGTGCAAGACTCGGCAGTGCAGTGGACGTAACCCCCTCGGAGGAGGGCAAGGATGCTCACCACCCGTTATGTCACCGGCGCACCGAACTGGCTCGATCTCGGCACCCCCGACATCGAAGGCGCCTCCACCTTCTACAACGCCCTCTTCGGCTGGCGCTTCGAGCCCGGGCCGCCCGAGTCCGGCGGCTACGGCTTCTTCCAGCTGGACGGCAGGACCGTCGCCGGCGGCATGCAGAGCACCGCGGAGGACGGCCCGCCGTCCTGGACGGTGTACTTCCAGACCCCCGACGCGGACGCCACCGCGAAGGCCGCCGAGCAGGCGCACGGCAAGGTGCTGATGCAGCCCCTGGACGTGATGGACCAGGGCCGTATGGCGATCCTCGCGGACAAGGCCGGCGTGCCCTTCGGTATCTGGCAGCCCGGCCGCCTCAAGGGTCTCGACGTCACGCAGGAGCCGGGCTCCCTGTGCTGGATCGAGCTCTACACGGCGGACCAGCCGATGGCCGCGTGGTTCTACAACGCCGTCCTCGGCCTGGAGACCTACGGCGTCGACTTCCCGGGCGGCACCTATACGACGATCAATCCACGCGGCGAGTCCGAGAACGCCATGTTCGGCGGCATCGTCCCCTTCGCCGACGCACCCACGGAGGCGGAGGGCGGCCCCTACTGGCTGCCGTACTTCGAGGCCACGGACGTGGACGCGGTGGTCGCCGAGGCGGAGGAGCGGGGCGGCCTGGTCAGGATGCCGCCCACCGACATCCCGGGCGTGGGCCGCGTCGCCCGCCTCACCGACCCGTACGGGGCACGCTTCGCGGTGATCAGGAGTGCGTCTGCGGAGGGGTGACGGGGGGCAGGGCCACCTCTCCGGGCCGGCTATGCGGACGCCCTGCGCACCAGCGTCGTAGGCAGCACCACTCCGGAGGACGTGTCCCCGCCGCCCTTGAGCAGAAGGCGGGCCATCAGCCGGCCCATCTCCTCTATGTCCTGGCGGATCGTCGTGAGGGGTGGGTCGGTCTGTTCGGCGATGGGCAGCATGTCGTCGAAGCCGATGACGGCGACGTCGTCGGGGACGCGTCGGCCGTGCTCGCGCAGTACGCGCAGGGCGCCGGACGCGGTGAGGTCGTTGGCGGCGAACACCGCGTCGATGTCCGGGCAGCGGTCGAGCAGTTCGCGCATCGCCCGCTCCCCGCCGCCCGGCGTGAAGTCACCCTCCGCGACGAGCCGCGCGTCGACGTCCCCCATGACATCGCGGAAGCCCTCCAGCCGGTCCACCGCCGACGTCTGGTCGAGGGCGCCGGTGATGTGGGCGACACGGCTGCGGCCGAGGCCGACGAGATGCCGTACGGCGTCCCGGGCGCCGCCCCGGTTGTCGCTGTCGACGTACACCACGTCGTCCCCCGTGCCGTCGCTCCAGCCGGGCCGGCCGCCGAACACGGTCGGGATTCCGGCCCGTTGGATCAGACCGGGCAGCGGGTCGTCGAGGTGGAGGGAGAAGACGAGCGCCCCGTCGACATGTCCCCCGGCGAGATAGCGACCGACCCGGGCGTGATCGTCCCGCCCCTCGGTGAGCAGCAGCACGAGCTGGTTGTCGTGGGCCGTCAACTCCTTGCTGATGCCCCGGAGTTGCAGGGCGAAGAAGGGGTCGGAGAAGACCCGGGTCTCCGGTTCGGCGACGACGACGGCGATGGCGTCATGGCGTCGCGTGACCAGGCTGCGGGCAGCCTGGTTCGGAACGTACCCCAACTCCTCCACAGCCCGCCGCACCCGCTCGACGAGCGGCTCCCTGACCCCGTCACCGCCGTTCACCACCCGCGACACGGTGGCCCGCGAGACCCCGGCCCGCGCGGCCACGGCCTCCAGCGTGGGACGCGGCACTGTCTCGCTCACTTCGGGCCCTCCTCGTGGTTGCGGCCCAGGATAGCCCTGGTCGGGACGGGAGGTGAGAGCGCTCTCGGGAAGCGGAAACGGGGTTGCGGCGGGTCCGGGGCGGCAAGATCGTCGTTTGCGGCGAACGGGGAGGGGACGGGGTCATGGCCACTGATATCCGGGCACGCACCTCCGACTCCGTGCTCGACATCAGCTGACTCACGCCAGCAGATCCACCTCTCGCCCCACCCCACTCCGCCGAGCCTCCTCGTACGCCGCCCACGCGAGCGCCAGGTCCTGCCAGGGGAGTCCCACCGGGGCGTAGACGGTGCGGTCAGTGGCGTTGGCCCTGCCAGGGTGGTCGCCTCGCAGTACTTCCCCGAGGGTGGCGGTGGCCGTCAGGCCTGTCTCCGCCAGCGCTCCCATCGTGCCGGCGAGTGCGCGGTCGTCCACGATCACCGAGGCCGCTCCGAGCAGATCCGCGCCCAGCTCCCGTTTGCCCGGCTCGTCCGCGCCGAGGCTGGTGAGATGCTGGCCGGGCCGGGTGTCCGCGAGGTGCAGCAGCGGCTCGCGGGACCAGGTCGCCAGCAGGACGGTGTCGGTCGCCGCGGCCACCTCCGCCGCCGAGCCCACCACGCGTCCACCATGTCGTGCCGCGAACTCGGCGGCCCGTTCGTCGTCCGTGTCGTGGACCACCACGTCAATGGGGGACCCCAAAGACCGGAGCGCCTTCAGTCCCCGTACCGTCAACTCGGCCTGTGCGCCCGCCCCGACCACTCCGAGAGCGCCATCCGCACCGGCCAGCACATGTGTTCCCAGCGCCGCCGCCAGCCCCGTCCGCCACGCCGTCACCGTGGCCGAGTCGATCAGCGCCAGCAACTCGCCGTCCCGGCCGCTGTGGAGACAGATCACTCCGCGCAACGCGGGCCGCGCGCCTGGGAACTTGGCGTTCACCTTCATCGTGTACGCCTCGATGCCCGGCAGCAGCCCGGGGACGAGGGCCGTGGCCGTTCCCGGGAACGGCAGGTCCGTCCGCACCCGTTGCCCGGCGATCGTGCCACCGTCCGCCGCACGGAATCCCTCTCGCAGGGCGTCCAGACAGGACAGCGGGTGCAGTACGGCCTCAAGGTCACCGCGGGTGAGGAGAAGAGTCACCCCTCCATGATCCGCCAGTCAGCCGATCAGTGCTCATGCTCAGCCTCATGCCCATGCTCATGCGGCTCGTACCCGGGAATCGTTCCGTCCGTCTTCTTCACCAGGAACAACCCCACCATCCCCATGTCCGAGTGGCTCTGGACATGACAGTGGTACATCCACGCGCCCGCCCCGACCCCCTCCCCCGCGATCACCTGGAAGCCGAAGGAGTCCGCAGGGCCCACGATCTTGTTGTCGATGACCTGGCTCGGGTCGTCGGGGCCGGTGAGCATGCCGGTGCGGTTGTCAGCCCAGCGGTGACCGTGCATATGGAAGGTGTGGTAGTACTCGCCGTGCGTGATCATCACGAACTCGACCCGGTCGCCCACCGTGGCCTCGAAGTCGGGGCCGGAGTGGGCGGGCTTGTTGTTGATGAGCATGTCGTTGAAGACGATCGTGTGCGTCGCGTCCGGCAGGATGTCGCCCTTGCGGCGAACGATCACCGGGCCGTACAGGCCCTTGCGGATGCCGCCCGTGCCGTGCTCCGTGCCCACCACGTGGTCGTGGTAGTGCCAGTAGCCCGCACTGCCCGACCGCCAGGTGCCGTCCTTGCGGCGGCCGGGGGCGTGGGTGCGCCAGGTGTAGGTGCGGGTGCCGCCCGGTTCGACGTCGCTCTTGTTCAACTTGGTGCCGTCGCTGGAGATCTCGTAGTCCAGGCCGTGGACATGGAGGCTCGCCCGCACGTCCATCGTGTTCTCGAACTCGATGTGCAGCGTGTCGCCCTCGTTGAGCTCGATCAGCGGGCCCGGGATCGTCGCCTTGCCCTTCTCGAAGCCGTAGCCCATCTGTCCGTCGGCGAGCTTCTCGGCGTACAGCTTGATGTGCCGCACCTCGCCGCCCGCCGGAGCCGTCTTCGCCGGGGTGTCGGCGCTCGCGGCCTCCGGTGCGACGGACAACGATGTCGCGACGGTTCCGGCGCCCACGACGGCCGCGCCGCCCAGCAGCACTCGTCGATTGAACCCGCGCCTGTCCATGCGGAACATGCGGAACTCCCCACCCTGGGACGGAATTTGCGGAGACGCACCTGTGATGAACCTGTGAGACGGTACCGGCCGTTCCGCTGTTTATCCACACTCAGGACAAAGTTGGCCCCAACTCGGTCATAGGTATTGGCGAGTTGCGCAAAGACGTCTAGCTTCCTTGGCGCTGTCGCTGTGACCGAGGAGGTGCCCATGCACTTACGAGGGTTGAGCACGAGAAGACGGGTCGGTGTGGCGGGTGTGACCGCCGGGGTCGTCGTGGCGGGGCTGATGTCCGGCCCCGTCGCCACCGCGCGCCCGGCGCCGGAACCGACGCTGACAACGATGTCCATCAAGTCGCCGCCGGGCGGCGCGAATGTACGGGTGCTGGTCTTCTACGGTTCCGCCGCGTCCGGCGAGGAGTCGCCGGTCGTGAACGCCGGGATCGAGGCCATCGAGAAGATCGGCTTGTCCGGGCCGACCGACCAGCGGTTCAGGACCGTGGCCACGGACGATGCCTCGGTGTTCACCGATGAGGCGAAACTCGGTCGGTACAACGCCATCGTCTTCCTCACCGGCGGTGGCGACATCCTCGATCCCGAGCAGGAGGCGGGACTTGAGGCCTATATGGAGGCCGGCGGCGGGTTCGTCGGTGTCCATGACGCCGCACGCGCCGAGCCGTACTCGGACTGGTTCACCGGCCTCGTCGGCGCCCGGCCCGCCGCCTCCAGTCCAACCGCCGTGCAACGAGCCGTTGTTGAGGTGGGTGATCGGCAGCATCCGGCGACCAAGGATCTGCCCGTGCAGTGGAAACGGCCCGATCAGTGGTTCAACTGGGCCAAGAACCCGTCGGGTTCCGTGCACACCGTGGCCCGGGTGCGCGAGTCGACGTATCAGCCGGGCGACGGGAAGAACGGCTGGGACCATCCGGTCAGCTGGTGCCGTGACTACGACGGCGGGCGCTCCTTCTACACCGGCATGGGCGGCACGGTGTCGTCGTACGACGAGACCGACTTCCGTGCGCATCTGCGGGGCGCACTGATGTGGACCACCCGGATCGCGCAGGCCGACTGCAAGGCGACCATCACCGGCAACTACAAGGCCGAGCGCCTCACCCAGCCCAACCAGCCAGGTCAGAACGACCAGATAGGCGAACCGCACGGCCTGGTCACCGCCCCCGACGGGCGGGTGCTCTACATCGGGCGGGGCGGCGCCGACTCCTCCCAGCCCGTGGTCACCGACTGGAACAACCCCGACATCGGCAAGGGTCGGGGCGAGATCCATGTCTACGACCCGAAGACCAAGAAGGTGACTCTCGCGGGCGCCCTGACGGTCTTCGGCAACAAGGGCGGTGGCGACGAGCTGGTGAAGGTCGAGGAGGGGCTCCTCGGCATCGAGCTCGATCCGCGGTTCGAGGAGAACGGGTGGGTGTATCTGCACTACACCCCGCACGCGCAGATCAACCGCGAGACGCGGATGGCCGAGCGGCGGGTCTCCCGTTTCACCCTCGACCTCGCCACGAACAAGCTGGACCTGGGCAGCGAGAAGGTGCTGCTCAAGTGGCCGGTGCAGATCCACAGCTGCTGCCACGCGGGCGGCGGGATGACCTGGGACTCCAAGGGCAACCTGTACATCGCGACCGGTGACAACAACTCCAGCCGGTTCAGCGACGGTTACTCGGGCAACAACCCGGAGCCGAACTACAAGGGCGTCTCCTTCGCCGACGCGCGCCGCACCGCCGGCAACACCCACAACCTCAACGGCAAGATCCTGCGCATCCACCCGGAGGCGGACGGGACCTACACCCTCCCGGAGGGGAACCTCTTCACGGGCCGGGAGACCGACGAGGGCGGCGGCAAGACCCGCGGTGAGATCTATGTGATGGGGGTCAGGAACCCGGCCCGCATCTTCGTCGACCGGAAGACCGACATCCTCTACGCCGGCTGGGTCGGCCCGGACGCCTCGGCGCCCTCGACGACCTGGGGTCCGGCGAAGTACGACACGTTCGCCGTCATCACCAAGGCGAGCAACCGGGGTTGGCCGTACTGCATGGGCAACAAGCAGCCCTACCGCGACCGCAACCTCCCCGACCCGACGAAGCCGCTCGGCTGGTACGACTGCGACCACCCGAAGAACGAGTCCCCGAACAACGACGGCCTCGTCAACCTCCCGCCGGTCACCGGCAACAACATCTGGTACTCGCCCCAGGGCGGCGCCCCGGACTTCCCGCGCGACGCGAACGGCGTCCCGTCGTACAAGCAGGAGGAGTCCACGTATCTGCTGCCCTGGCTGAAGGGTGGCGGCCAGGCCGCGATGAACGGGCCGGTCTACCGCTACGACGCCCAGAGCGCGAGCGCGGTGAAGTGGCCCGCGTACTGGGACGGCAAGTGGTTCGTCGGCGACTTCTACGACGCCGACCAGCCGCGCAACGCCGTCATCACCGACCCGAAGAACCATGGTGAAGGTGGACTGCCCGTGCACTCCGAGTCGTTGAAGAAGATCATCCCGATCGGCAACGACGGCATCAAGAACCTCATGGACTGGAAGTTCGGTCCGGACGGCTCGCTGTACGTCCTCGACTACGGCCGGGGCTTCTTCACCTCGGATGCCAAGTCGGCGCTGTGGCGGGTCACTTACACGGGCGGCGGTCCGACACCGGCCGCTGATCAGCTGGCGAGGGGGGCGGCGCGGTGACACGGCAACGAAAAGTCCTCACCGCCCTGTTGGCCGCGGTGCTGATGTTGCTCGGCCTCCAGGCCGTACCGAGCACCGCCCAGCCCGAGGAAACGGCGGCCGCCCAGACCCTCACCTGGACCGCCGGCGACGACATCACCCGGTACACGTCGGCTCCGACGACCGCGGTGGCCGGGCAGGCGACGATCGTCTTCGAGAACAGCGCGGCCACCGGCAACACCACCGGCATGCCGCACACGTTGACCTTCGTGACCAGCGATCCCGAGTTCAACAGCGACGTCACACTCAACATCCTGGCCAACCCGAACGACGACATGGGCGGCCGGCACACCGCCGAGGTCACGCTCACCCCGGGCCGCTACTTCTACCACTGCACGATCCCGGGCCACGGCCAGATGCAGGGCATCCTCGTGGTGACCGAGGGCGGCGGCACCGACACCACACCGCCCGCAACGGCCGCGCAGGTCACGGGAACACAGAACGCGCAGGGTGAGTACGTCGGTTCGGCGAGCGTCGCGATCAGCGCCACGGACGAGGCCGGCGGATCCGGGGTCGACAGCGTCCAGTACGCGGTCGGCGACACGGGTGACTGGCTGCCGTACACCGCCCCGGTCGTCGTCGACCAGGTGGGCAGTCACACGATCCGCTACCGGGCGCTCGACAAGGCGGGGAACGTCGCCGCGGAGAAGAGCGTCACGTTCACGGTGGTACCACCGGCCTCGGACGACACCACCCCGCCGGACATCTCGGCGACGGTGACCGGTGAACAGGACGCCGACGGGGCGTACTTCGACATGGCGACCGTGACCGTGTCGGCCTCCGACACCGGTTCCGGGGTCAGCGGCATCGAGTACGCGGTCGACAGCGGGGCCTGGCAGCCGTACAGCGGCCCCGTGATGGTGCACCAGCTCGGCGCCCACACCGTCCGCTACCGGGCGACCGACAAGGCCGGCAATGTCGCCGCCGCGAAGAGCGTGCAGTTCACGGTCGTCGCGACACCCTCGCCGGACACCACACCGCCCGTGACGGGTGTGAGTGTCGAGGGCACGAAGAACTCGGCCGGGGCCTACGTCGGCAACGCCAGGGTCACCGTGAGCGCGACGGACGAGGGCGGTTCGGGGGTCGACCGGGTGGAGTACTCGATCGACGGCGGTCCGTATCTCGCATACACCACCCCCGTGGTCGTCGACCGCGCGGGCACCCACACCCTCGCCTACCGGGCCACCGACAAGGCGGGCAACACCGCCACGGCCCGTACCGTGACCTTCACCGTGGTGTCGAGCCAGGTGCCCGCACCCAACTGCCCCGAGTTCGACGAGCGGTTGACGGTGATCGTCGGTGAGGTCGACTCGGGTGTGCCCAACCGGCTGACCAACAACCGGTGCCGGATCAACGAGTTGATCGAGGACGAGAAGGAGTGGACGTCCCACGCGCTGTTCCTGAAGCACGTGAAGACGGTCCTGGACACGCTCCTCAAGGAAGGGGTCGTCGACCAGCGCGAGTACAACGCCATCCAGAAGGCGGCTCGGCAGTCCGGGATCGGCAAGCCCGGGCAGACCGAGGGATACCGGAAGATCCTCGACGGCACCGCCGAGTCGTTCGCCAAGTGGCAGCAGGTGGGCGGTGGTTCGTTCGGTCTCAACGCCGACGGGTCCATCACCTCCGGGACCACCAAGGGCGGGCTCGGCATGCTGTGGTTCCCCGAGCGCAAGTACGGCGACTTCTCGCTCCGCCTCCAGTGGCGCGACGACGCACCGGGCACCGGCAACGCCAACGCGGGTGTGTTCGTGCGCTTCCCGTGGGTCCACGACCACCCCGAGGAGTCCCGCCCGGAGTGGGTCGCCATCAAGTACGGGCACGAGGTGCAGGTCCTGGACCGGCCCGACGGCGACATGTACAAGACCGGCTCGATCTACGGCTTCGACCGCGTGGGCCTGGCCGGCGCGGGCGTGACGCAGAAGGGCACCTGGAACGACTACGAGATCCGGGTGGTCGACCAGCACTACTCGGTCTACCGCAACGGCGTGCTCATCAACGAGTTCGACAACACCGGCGGCCAGGACTTCGTCCCGCCCCGCTCGGACGACCCGGGCACGGACGGCAGACGGTTCGCCTCCGGCTACGTCGGACTCCAGGTGCACGGCACGACGGACGTCATCTCCTACCGGGACGTGCGGATCAAGGAGTTGTAGTCCCGTCCTTACGGGCCCTGCTCGGCTGTACCCGCTTGGGTTCCCCCGGCATCTTCGGATACTCGGGCGGGTACGGCAGATCGCCGAGCCCGTGGTCGTGCTCGTCGCGGCGGGCCAGTTCCAGCAGGGCCTCCAGCGAGAACGCGTGCTCGTCCATGTCCGCGTGCACATCGCCGAGTTCGGCGAAGCGCGCGGGCATGGTCGCGAGATCGAAGTCCTGCGGATGCGCCACGCCCACCTCGTCCCAGCGCAGGGGTGCGGAGACGGGAGCGTGCGGCCGGGGTCGTACCGAATAGGCAGAGGCGATCGTGCGGTCCCTGGCGGTCTGGTTGTAGTCGATGAAGATGCGCTCGCCGCGCTCCTCCTTCCACCACTTGATCGTCACATGGTCCGGCATCCGCCGTTCCATCTCCCGCCCGACCGCGATCGCGGCCCGCCGCACCTGGGTGAAGGTCCAGCGGGGCTCGATGGGCACGAAGACATGCAGTCCGCGTCCGCCCGACGTCTTGGGCCAGCCACGCAGTCCGCCGAACTCCTCCAGCACGGCCCGGAGTTCACCGGCGGCGCGGACGGCGTCGTCGTAGTCGGTGCCGGGCTGGGGGTCGAGGTCGATGCGGAGTTCGTCGGGGCGGTCGACGTCGTCGCGCCGTACCGGCCACGGGTGGAAGGTGAGCGTGCCGAACTGGGCGGCCCACAGGACCGCCGCCTCCTCGGTGGGGCACATCTCGTCCGCGCTGCGACCGCTCGGGAAGGTGATGTGGGCGGTCGGGATCCAGTCGGGCATGTTCTTCGGCGCCCGCTTCTGGAAGAAGCTCTCGCCCGTCACACCGTCGGGATAGCGCTCCAGAGTGGTCGGGCGGTTCCGCAGGGCGCGCAGGATTCCCGGTGCGACGGCGATGTAGTACCGGGCCAGGTCGAGCTTGGTGAAACCGCGCTCCGGGAAGAAGATCTTGTCCGGGCTGGACAGCCGTACGGTCCGGCCGGCCACCTCAAGCTCCACCGCGTCACCCATGCGAGCCACGGTAGGCCAGTGGGACAGACCGCGCATACCGGGCGAAATCCATCGACGGCCAGCAGAATCGGAACCATGGATCTGCCGGTCATGCCTCCCGTGAAGCCCATGCTCGCCAAGTCGGTCGCGAAGATCCCGCCGGGCATGCAGTACGAGGCGAAGTGGGACGGGTTCCGGGCGATCGTGTTCCGCGACCGGACCGAGGTCGAACTCGGCAGCCGTACCGGCAAGCCGCTGACCAGGTACTTTCCCGAGCTGGTGACCGCCCTCGCGGAGCGGCTGCCCGAGCGCTGTGTGCTGGACGGCGAGATCGTCATCGCCCGGGACGGGCGCCTCGACTTCGACGCGCTCACCGAGCGCATCCACCCGGCGGACTCCCGGGTGCGGACGCTCGCCGAGCGCACCCCGGCCTCGTTCGTCGCCTTCGACCTGCTGGCCCTGGCCGACGAGTCGGTCCTCGACGTCCCGCTGACCGACCGGCGGGCCCTGCTGGCCACGGCCCTGTCCGATGTCACCCCGCCGGTCCATCTCGCGCCCGCGACGACCGACATCGACGTCGCCCAGAACTGGTTCGAGCAGTACGAGGGGGCCGGCCTCGACGGCGTCATCGCCAAGCCACTCGGCCTGCACTACCTCCAGGACGAACGCGCCATGTTCAAGATCAAGCACGAGCGGACGGCGGACGTGGTCGTCGCGGGCTACCGCCTCCACAAGAGCGGCCCCGTCGTCGGGTCCCTGCTCCTGGGGCTGTACGACGACCGGGGCGCCCTCCAGCATGTGGGCGTGTCGGCCGCCTTCACCATGAAGCGGCGCGCGGAGCTGGTCGAGGAGCTGGAGCCGCTGCGCATGGACGATGTCACCGGGCATCCCTGGGCGGCCTGGTCGGACGAGGCCGCGCACGAGACGGCACGGCTGCCCGGGGCGCCCAGCCGCTGGTCGGGCAAGAAGGACCTGTCCTGGGTGCCGCTACGGCCGGAACGGGTGGTCGAGGTGGCGTACGACCACATGGAGAACGGGGCACGGTTCCGGCACACGGCCCGCTTCCGCCGCTGGCGCCCGGACCGGACGCCGGAGAGCTGCACGTACGGACAGCTGGAGGAGCCGGTGCGCTACGACCTGGCCGAGATCCTGGGCTCCCCCGGCTGACACATGGCGGCTAGGGCTTCATCAGAACCTTCACCGCGCCGTCCTGCTTGCGCTGGAACATCTCGTACGCGTGCGGCGCCTCGTCGAGCGGCACCCGGTGGGTGGCGAAGTCCTCGACGCCGAGCACGTCCTCGTCAGTCAGGTGCGGGAGGATGTCGTCGACCCAGCGGCGCACGTTGGCCTGGCCCATGCGGAGCTGGATCTGCTTGTCGAACAGGGTGAGCAGCGGCAGCGGGTCGGCCATGCCGCCGTAGACGCCGGAGAGGGAGATGGTGCCGCCGCGGCGGACCAGGTCGATGGCGGTATACAGGGCGGCGAGCCGGTCGACGCTGAAGCGTTCCGCGAACGGGGCGCTCAGTTTCCGCGGCAGCAGGGCCGTGGCGTTCTGGGCGAGGCGGGCGGCGGCGCTGCCGTGGGCCTCGGTGCCGACCGCGTCGATCACGGCGTCGGGGCCACGGCCGGCGGTACGGTCGCGGATCGCGGCGACGAGGTCCTTCTCGTCGTCGAAGTCCCTCAGGTCGAAGGTCTCCACGCCCCGCTGCCGTGCCCGCTGCAGTCGCTCGGTGACCAGGTCGACCCCGAACACCGTTCCGGCGCCCCGCAGTTGTGCCACCCGGCAGGCCATGTCACCGATGGGTCCGAGGCCGAGCACGGCGACGGTGCCGCCCTCCGGTACGTCCGCGTAGGCGACGGCCTGCCAGGCGGTGGGCAGGACGTCGGAGAGGTAGACGAAACGGTCGTCGGGCGGGCCCTCGGGCACCTTGATCGGGCCGAACTGGGCCTGCGGGACGCGCAGATACTCGGCCTGGGCGCCCGGTACGGCCCCGTACAGCCGGGTGTAGCCGAAGAGCGCGGCGCCCATGCCCTCGCCGGTGACCTGGGTGGTCTCGCACTGGGTGGGCAGGGAGTTCTCGCACATCCAGCAACTGCCGCAGGCGATCTGGAAGGGGACGACGACCCGGTCGCCCGCCTTGAGGTCGGGCACCCCGGCCCCGACCTCCTCGACGATGCCCATCGGCTCGTGACCGAGGATGTCGCCCGGTGTCATGAACGGGGTGAGCACCTCGTAGAGATGCAGATCGGAGCCGCACAGTCCGCTCGACGTGATGCGGATGACGGCGTCCGTGGGCTCCTGGATCCCCGGATCGGGCACGGTCTCCACCCGTACGTCCCGCTTGCCCTGCCAGGTGACTGCCTTCATCGCCGCACGCTCCCTTCCCCCCTGCTTCCCCCTTCGGAGGCGCCCCGGGTACCCGGACACACCGGGCCGAACCGCTCCGGACCGTCGCGCCGTGCCCCGCTCTGGGCCGCTCGGCGTAGCCAAGCGCTCCCCCAGAGGTATGCACCAGAGCCATTCACCCGACCGATCAAATCCGAGCGGGTATGGCCAGCAATGAACAAATAAGCGCACAATCAGGGAAACGAGACTTGGGTGGCGACGGTGGGCATGGGACGAAGGGCACGCACCGGGCGCGCCGGGACTACGGCGGCACTGCTGGCCGCCGCGCTGACGGTCGCCCTGGCGGCGGGCTGCACGGGCGCGCATCAAGGCTCCGGCCCGGCGAAGGACGACGGGCGGGGCCCCGTCCACACCCAGGGAGGCAGCCAGACCCCGGACGCGAGCCAGGAACCGTCGGAGAGCGGGCAGGCCGGCGCGTACGTGCTCGCGGTGAAGATCGACAACGCGCGGGCCGCCCGGCCGCACACGGGCACCGACGCCGCAGACATCATCTACGCCGAGCAGGTCGAGGGCGGTCTGAGCCGGCTGATGGCGATCTACGCGACCAGGCTCCCCAAGGTGATCGGGCCGGTGCGCAGCGCCCGGGAGTCCGACCTGGAGCTGCTGCGTCAGTTCGATCACCCGACGCTGGCCTTCTCCGGCGCCCAGGGCAAGCTGATGCCGCTGATCGACAAGGCGCCGCTGGACCCGCAGACACCGGAGAACACCCCCGGCGCCTACGTCCGCGGCACCGACAGGGCCGCCCCGCACAACCTCTACCTGCACCGGTCCCGGCTGCTGCCCGGCGCGCCCGGCGCGGACGCCCTGACCACCGGCTTCACTTTCGGCGCCGCCCCCGACGGCGGCCGCAAGGACACGTCGGAGACCGTGCGCTACCCGGCGGCCCGCTACTCCTTCACCTGGTCGTCGAGCCGCGACCGCTATCTGGTCTCCATGGACGGCACCCCGGCGGTGACGACCGACGGCAAGCGGCTCGCCCCGGCGACGGTCGTCGTGCAGTACGTGAAGATCCGCAAGTCCGACTTCCACGACTTCCTCGGCAACAACACGCCGTACACCGAGACCGTGGGCTCCGGGAAGGCGAAGGTGCTGCGCGGCGGGAAGGCGTACGACGTCCGCTGGGAACGCGAGAGCGCGACGGACGGTACGACGTTCACGACGAGCGGCGGGGGCCCGGTGAACTTCGCCGAGGGCCAGGTGTGGGTGCTGTTCGCGAAGGCGCCCTGACGGCTCGGCCGGCGCCGCGGCGCCCGGTCAGCGCTGGGCCGCGAGGGGTTCCGCCGGGTTGCGGAGCCCCTCGGCCGCGTCCGCGACCCGCTGGATCAGCTCGAAGAACACGGACTGCTCGTCGGCGGAGAGCGGGGCGAGGAAGACCTGGTTCATCCGGGCCGTGCGGACGGTCAGCTTGCGGTGGGTGCGCACTCCGTCGTCGGTGAGGCGCAGCAGGAAACGGCGGCCGTCCTGCGGGTCGCGCACCTTGTCGAGCAGTCCGCGGCGGCCGAGCCGGCTGATCACCTCGGCGATGGTCGACCGGTCGAGCCCCACCCGCTCCCCCACCGTGCGCTGATCCAGGCCCGGCTCGGCGACGAGCGCGTTGAGGACCGCGAACTGGGGCGAGGTGATCTCCTCCGAGACCATGGTGTTCCACAGCAGGTAGTGGGCCTGCTGGAGGCGGCGGGCCAGGTGCCCGGGGTGGGTGGTGAGGTCCACCGCGGCCATGTGCGCTCCCCACGATCGAATTGATTGGTGCACTGAACAATACTCGTCGCCCCCATGACTGTCTGTAGCTCGACCCACATCGCTGACCTCGCCTTTCTTCAGGGTCTTGACGTCGCACCCTTCCGGTGGCAGCGTGAAGGAAACTTCACCGAAATACTCAGTGCCCTGACTAATCGGCGGGATGGAGCTTCACGCATGGACAAGGTGGTCGCCACAGCCGCCGAGGCGGTGGCCGATGTGCCGGACGGCGCGACACTCGCCGTCGGCGGCTTCGGACTGAGCGGGGTGCCCAACGTGCTGATCCAGGCGCTGTACGCGCGCGGGACCAGCGGCCTCGGCGTCGTCTCCAACAACTGCGGCGCCATGGAGTCCGGCCTGGCCGTCCTGCTGTCGGCGGGCCGCATCGCACGCGTGACCGGTTCCTACATCGGGGCCAACAAGGAGTTCGCCCGGCAGTACCTGTCCGGCGAGCTGGAGGTCGAGATGATCCCGCAGGGCACGCTCGCCGAGCGACTGCGGGCCGGCGGCGCCGGCATCCCCGCCTTCTACACCCCCGCCGGTGTCGGCACCCAGGTCGCCGAGGGCGGACTGCCGTGGCGGTACGACGGTGAGGGCGGCGTCGCGCTCGCCTCGCCGCCGAAGGAGGTGCGCGCGTTCGACGGCACGGAGTACGTGCTGGAGCGGGGCATCCGCACCGACTTCGCGCTGGTACGGGCCGCGCGCGGCGACCGGCACGGGAACCTCGTCTTCAACAAGTCCTCCCGCAACTTCAACCCTCTTGCCGCGATGGCGGGACGGGTGACGATCGCGGAGGTCGAGGAGCTCGTCGAGCCCGGCGAGATCGAGCCGGACGCGGTGCACCTGCCGGGGATCTTCGTGCAGCGGGTGGTGGCGCTGACACCGGAACAGGCCGACGACAAGGGCATCGAGAAGCGGACGGTGAGCAACTGATGGCCTGGACACGCGAGCAGATGGCCGCGCGGGCGGCGCGCGAGCTTCAGGACGGGCAGTACGTCAACCTCGGCATCGGGCTGCCGACGCTGATCCCCAACTACCTGCCGTCCGGGGTCGAGGTGATCCTGGAGTCCGAGAACGGCATCCTGGGCACCGGCCCCTACCCCACCGAGGACCAGGTCGACCCCGACCTCATCAACGCCGGCAAGGAGACCGTCACGGTCCTGCCGGGCGCCTCCTTCTTCGACTCGGCGCTGTCCTTCTCGATGATCCGGGGCGGGCACATCGATGTCGCCGTGCTGGGCGCGATGCAGGTCTCCGCCGGCGGTGACCTCGCCAACTGGGCGATCCCCGGGAAGATGATCACCGGGATCGGCGGGGCGATGGACCTGGTCCACGGCGCCCGCACCGTCATCGTGGTCATGACCCACACCGCGAAGGACGGCTCGGCGAAGATCCTTCAGGAGTGCGCGCTGCCGCTCACCGGCAAGGCGTGCGTGAACCGCATCATCACCGACCTCGGCGTCCTCGACGTCACCGGCGACGGCCTCGTCCTGGTGGAGACCGCGCCCGAGGTGACCGTCGAGGAGATCGTCGCCAAGACCGCGGCGAAGGTCCGCGTCCCGGAGGAGATCCAGTCGTGAAGGACGTCTACATCGTCGACGCGGTCCGCACCCCGATCGGCCGCTACAGCGGCGGCCTGTCCGCGGTACGACCGGACGACCTGGCCGCGCACGCCATCCGTGAACTCGTCGCCCGCACCCCGGACCTGGACCCGTCCCGCATCGAGGACGTGTACTTCGGCAACGCCAACGGGGCGGGCGAGGAGAACCGCAACGTGGCCCGGATGGGCGCGCTGCTGGCGGGACTGCCGACGTCCGTCCCGGGCGTGACGGTCAACCGGCTCTGCGCGTCGGGCCTGGAGGCGGTGATCCAGGCGGCCCGTGCCATCGCGGTCGGGGACGCGTCCGTCGCCGTGGCCGGTGGCGTGGAGTCGATGACCCGTGCGCCGTACGTGCTGCCGAAGAACGACCGGGCCTTCCCCGCCGGGCACACAGAGCTGTACTCGACCACGCTGGGCTGGCGCATGGTCAACCCGCAGATGGATCCGCAGTGGACGATCCCGCTGGGCGAGTCGGCCGAACTCATCGCCGACAAGCACAAAATCACGCGTGAGCAGCAGGACGAGTTCGCGCTGGCCTCGCACCGGAAGGCGGCCTCGGCGCAGGAACAGGGGCTGTTCGACATCGAGTTGGCGCCCGTCTCGATCCCGCAGCGCAAGGGCGATCCGGTGGTGTTCGGTGCGGATGAGTGCGTGCGGGCCGACGCCTCCCTCGCGGCGATGGCCAAGCTCAGGCCCTCCTTCCGCAAGGACGGTGGCACGGTCACCGCGGGCAACGCCTCGCCGCTGAACGACGGAGCGGCGGCGCTGCTGCTGGTCGACGAGGAGGGGCTGCGGGCCACGGGGCGCGAGCCGCTCGCCCGGGTCTCCGCGACCGGCGTGAACGCCCTCGACCCGGACTACTTCGGACTGGCGCCCGTGGAGGCGGTGACGCGTGCGCTGGCCAAGGCGGGCAAGGGATTCGGCGATCTGTCCGTCCTGGAGCTGAACGAGGCGTTCGCCGCGCAGGTGCTCGGCTGTGTCGCCGAGTGGCCCGAGTTCGATCCGGCGATCCTCAATCCGCAGGGCGGTGCTATTGCTCTCGGGCATCCGCTCGGGGCTTCCGGGGCTCGGCTTGCCGGTACGGTGGCGCACCAACTTGCCCGACGGGGTAGCGGGGTTGGTGTCGCCACGTTGTGTATCGGTGTCGGGCAAGGGCTCGCACTCGTCTTGGAACGTTAGGTATCGATCGCGGCTGCGGCCCGGATGTGGCTGGTCGCGCCCACGCGGCGAAGCCGCAAATTGTCTCAGCCCCGCGCCCCTGAGGGCGCGACCCCGACCCCGATTTCAAGAAACCCCAGGACGTTCCCCATGACTCTCACCCAGCACGACATCGACCAGGAGATCGCGGCCGAGCACGCCGCCTACGAGAAGCGGGTCGCCGACGGCGCCCCCGTCGAGCACCAGCCGCGCCGCGACTACGCCCCGTACCGCTCCTCGGTCCTGCGCCACCCCAAGCAGCCGCCGGTCACCATCGACGTGTCCCAGGACCCGGAGCTGGTGGAGCTGCACTCCCCCGCCTTCGGGGAGCGGGACATCACCGAGATAGACAACGACCTCACCCGCCAGCACAACGGCGAGCCGATCGGCGAGCGCATCACCGTCTCCGGGCGGCTCCTCGACCGTGACGGCCGTCCGATCCGCGGCCAGCTCATCGAGATCTGGCAGGCCAACTCGGCGGGCCGCTACGCCCATCAGCGCGAGCAGCACGACGCGCCGCTCGACCCGAACTTCACCGGCGTCGGCCGCACGCTGACGGACTCCGAGGGGCAGTACCACTTCACGACCGTGCAGCCGGGCCCGTACCCGTGGCGTCAGCACGTCAACGCCTGGCGCCCCGCCCACATCCACTTCTCGCTCTTCGGCACGGCGTTCACCCAGCGGCTGGTGACGCAGATGTACTTCCCGAGCGACCCGCTGTTCCCGTACGACCCGATCATCCAGTCGGTGACGGACGACGCGGCCCGGCAGCGGCTGGTGGCGACCTACGACCACAACCTGTCGGTGCCGGAGTTCTCCATGGGCTACCACTGGGACATCGTGCTCGACGGACCGCACGCCACCTGGATCGAAGAGGGACGCTGACCTGCCATGACGAAGATCGACACCAGCCGTCCGGAGACGGTCCTCCCGACCCCCTCGCACACGGTCGGCCCCTTCTACGGCCACGCCCTGCCCTTCCCCGGCGGCGAGGACATCGCGCCGGTCGGCCACCCGGACACGATCGCCGTGCACGGCTACCTCTACGACGGTGAGGGCAACCCGCTGCCGGACGCGTTCGTGGAGTTGTGGGGTCCTGACCCCGACGGCAACATCCCGCAGGTCGACGGCTCGATGCGGCGCGACGGGGCCAGCGGTGGCTTCATGGGACGCACGGGTGTGGAGTTCACCGGGTGGGGCCGCAGCCAGACGGACGCGAGTGGGCACTGGTCCGCACGCACGCTGCGTCCGGGCGCGCGCGGACAGAGCGCGCCGTATCTCAGCGTGTGCGTGTTCGCGCGCGGGCTGCTCCTGCACCTCTACACGCGGATCTACTTCCCCGGTGACGAGGCCGCGCTCGCCGCGGACCCGCTGCTGAACCGGGTGGACCCCGCGCGACGCGGCACGCTGATCGCGGCCGACGGCGGCAACGGAACGTACCGTTTCGACATCCGCCTTCAGGGCGAAGGCGAGACGGTCTTCCTGGAGTTCCAGTGACATCTGCCTCGGAGTCGGACGCCGGCCTGCTCGCCCCCGGGTGGGCCGGCTCCCCCGCCGCGGCCGCGACGAGCGACGCCGCGTATCTGCGCGCGCTGCTCGACGCGGAGGCCGCGCTCACCCGTGCCCAGGCGGCCCTGGGCCTGGCCCCGGACGAGGCCGCCACGGCGGTCACCGCGGCCGCCCGGTCCGGGGACTTCGACGCCCGGGACCTCGCCCTGCGCGCGCGTGCGGGCGGCAACCCGGTGATCCCGCTGGTCGCCGATCTGACGAAGGCGGTCGGCGGGGAGTACGGCCCCTATGTCCACCGGGGCGCGACCAGCCAGGACATCCTGGACACGGCCACGATGCTGGTGGCCGTGCGCACCCTCGACCTGGTCCGCGCCGATCTCGCGCGAACGGAGGCGGCGCTGGCCGGGCTGGCCGCCGAGCACCGGGACACCGCGATGCCGGGTCGCACGCTGACCCAGCACGCGGTGCCGACGACGTTCGGGCTGAAGGCGGCCGGATGGCGGTCGCTGGTGCTGGACGCCCGGGACCGCGTGACGTCCGTACGCGACTCCCTGCCCGCCCAACTCGGCGGAGCCGCAGGCACGTTGGCCGCCTTCACCGCGTACGGCGCCACGGACCCGACCGCGCTGCCGGCGGCATACGCGCGCGAACTCGGCCTCAAGGCGCCGGACCTCCCCTGGCACACCCTGCGCACCCCGATCGCCGATCTCGCCGGCTGTCTGGCCTTCGCGGCCGGGGCGCTGGGAAAGATCGCCACGGATGTGCTGACCCTGGCCCGCACCGAGATCGCCGAGGTGGCGGAGGGCAGCGGCGGCGGTTCGTCGGCGATGCCGCACAAGGCGAATCCCGTACGGTCCACGCTGATCGCCGCTGCCGCCCGACGGGCGCCGCTGCTCGCCGCCACGCTGTACGGCTCCTTGGCCGCCGAGGACGAGCGGCCGGCCGGCGCCTGGCACGCCGAATGGGAGCCGCTGCGCGACCTGCTCCGGCTCGTCGGCGGAGCGGCTCACGATGCCGCCGAACTCACCGAGGGTCTGCGGGTGAACGCGGACGCCATGCGGCAACACCTGGACCTCACCCACGGGTTGATCGTCTCCGAGCGCCTGTCCGCCGACCTGGCCCCGGTCCTGGGGCGGTCCCGCGCCAAGGAACTGCTGACCGAGCTCGCGCGCCGCACCTACACCGAGAGCCGCTCCCTTCAGGAACTCCTTGCGGAGGAACCGGAGTTGAAGGAGGCCGTGGACCTCGACCCCACCCACTACACCGGCGCCGCCAAGGCCCTCACCGACCGTGCTCTGGAGCGACGTTGACCGCCACCCTCCTCAACCACCACACCGAGGGCCCCACTTCGGCAGCCCCGCTGCTGCTGGGCCCGTCGCTCGGCACGTCGTCCGCCCTCTGGGACCAGGTCGCGCCGGAACTGTCCATCACCCACCGGGTCGTCCGCTGGGACCTGCCCGGACACGGCGGCAGCCCGGCCGATCTGATCGGCCCCGCCGCCACCGTCGCCGACCTCGCCGACCTGGTGCTCACGCTCGCCGACTCGCTCGGCATCGAGCGCTTCGCCTACGCGGGGGTGTCGCTGGGCGGTGCCGTCGGCCTGCACCTGGCCGTCCACCACCCCGAGCGGATCTCGTCGCTGGCCGTGATCTGCTCCTCGGCCCACTTCAACGGGGCCAAGCCCTGGGAGGAGCGGGCGGCACGGGTGCGTGCCGAGGGCCTGGACTGGCTCGTGGAGAGCGCCGACGCCCGCTGGTTCACCCCGGGCTTCACCGTGCCCCGGCTGGTCCGCGACCAGGGGGACGCCGATCCCGAGGCGTACGCCGCCTGCTGCGACGCGCTCGCCGCCTTCGACCTGCGGGACCGGCTGGCGGAGATCACCGCGCCGACCCTGCTGGTCGCCGGCCGGGAGGACCGGGCGACCCCGCCCGCGCAGCTGCGGGAGATCGCCGACGCGGTGCCGGGCGCCGGACTCGTGGAGATCCCGGGCGCGGCGCACCTGGCTCCCGCCGAACGCCCCGAAGCCGTGCTGACGGCCCTGCGCGCACACTTCGACGGCGACGCCAGGCGGGGCATGGAGGTACGGCGCGAGGTCCTCGGCGACGCCCACGTGAACCGGGCACAGGCGCGGCAGACCACGTTCACCGCCCGCTACCAGGACTTCATCTCGCGCTACGCCTGGGGCGAGATCTGGACCGACCCGACGCTCAGCCGCCGCGAGCGCAGCATGATCACGCTGACGGCGCTGGTCGCGCACGGCCACTACGACGAGCTGGCCATGCATGTGCGGGCGGCCCGGCGCAACGGTCTGACACCGGAGGACATCGGCGCCGTCCTGCTCCAGACGGCCGTGTACTGCGGGGTTCCGGCGGCGAACTCGGCGTTCGCGGCGGCACAGCGGGTGCTGGCGGAGGACGGGGAAGCCTGACCCTGCCGGTCCTACCCTCAGCAGCACCTCCCACATGCCTCCACCGTGTGCCTACGGTGGAGGCATGTCGACTGTTCTGATCACCGGCGCCACCTCCGGTCTCGGCCGGTACGTCGCCTTCGAGCTGGTCCGCTCCGGGCACGTCGTCCTCGCCCACGGCCGCGATCCGGGCCGTACCGAGAGCCTGGTCGAGGAGCTGCGCACGGAGGGCGACGCCGAGGCGTTCGTCGCCGACCTCGCCTCCCTGGCGCAGGTGCGCGAGCTGGGCGCGCATGTCGCCGACGCCCATCCCGACCTGGACGTGCTGATCAACAACGCGGGCGTGGGCGCCGGTTCACCGGGCGCGGCCCGCGAACTCAGCGCAGACGGCCATGAACTGCGCCTGGCCGTCAACTACTTGGCGCCGGTGGCCCTGACCCGCGCTCTCCTGCCGGTGCTCCGCGCGAACGCCCCGGCCCGGATCGTCAACGTCGGCTCGGTGGGCCAGGACCCCGTCGACTTCGACGACATCGAGTTCCGCCGCGGCTACGACGGCTTCGCCGCCTACCGTCGCGCCAAGTTCGCCCTGGCGGCCCATACCTTCACCCTGGCCGAGGAGTTGGCAGACACGGGCATCGCGGTGAACGTCCTGCACCCGGCCACGTTCATGGACACGGCGATGGTCCGTGAGGGCGGGGTAGCACCCTGGAGCACGGTGGCGGAGGGCGCCCCGGGGGTACTGGCCCTGGCTACAGAGGATTTGGGGACGGGCGCGTACTTCGACGGCACGAACAGGGCAAGGGCACACGAGACAACGTACGACGGGGAGGTCCAGAGACGGCTGGCAGCGGTAACTGACCAACTCCTCACGCTGTAGTGCCGCCAGGGGCGCGGGGCTGTGTCAATTTGCGGCTCCGCCGCGTGGGCGCGATCAACCACACACAACCCGCAGCCGCCCCGCCACCAGGCACGACCGAGCTCTCAGCGAAGCCCCCTACCCGTCTCCAAAACCTCCCGCGCCTGCGCCACCAACCCATCCGCCCCACAAGACCGAGCCAGCGCCAACCCCCGCTGAATCTCCGCCACCGACCGCGCGGCGATCCCGTACTCCACCCGCGCGGCCGCGTGCTCGTACTGACAGGGCGACGCTTCCAGATACGTCACCGCCTGCGACAGCAACCGCACCGCCCGCTGCCCCGTCTCCAGCGCGGCAGCGCACCGCAGCGCCTCACCGATCGCGGTGTCCGTACCGAACCGCTCGGCCCGCCGCCGCGCGTCCGTGGCAAGCTGGGCGGCACGCGCCGGGTCCTGGGTGGACAGTGCGCGGGCGAGGTCGAGCGCCCAGGGGACCATGACCGGATTGTGGTGTCCGCGGGCCGTCGCCGCCTTCTCCGCCGCCTCCAGTTCGTTGATGCCGTCCTGGGTGCGGCCCACGGCCAGCAGCAGCCGGCCCCGCACCGAGCGCGGGTCGGGCAGCACGATGGTCGACGGGTAAGGCGGGGCGAAGCCATACTGCTCGGCGATCTCCCAGGCCTCGGCGACATGCCCGCGCGCGAGCAGCGTGTCGACGAGGTTGCAGGTGGCCGACCAGTACAGCGGCAGCCCGCGGGCGACCCGGTCGGCGATGCGCAGGGACTCGCGCAGCGCGTCCTCGGCCTCCCTGAGACGGCCGCGCCTGCGGTGGTTGAAACCGAGGAAGGCGTGGGCCAGGGCGAGGTGGCCGCCGCTCCAACCCGAGGACTCGTAGGTGCGCAGCGCGTCGGTGAACATGCTCTCGGCGCGGTCGAGCCGATCGGTGTACGTGTAGGAGCTGGCCAGCATCATGAGGATCTCCAGGCCCCACTCGGTGTCGGTCCAGCCGAGTCCGGGGGCCAGGCGGCCGTTGACGAGGGCGCGGTCGCTGAGTTCGACGACGACCTCGGCGTTCTCCCCGTGGGTCATGGCGTCGAAGCCGCGCAGGATGAGCAGGGCGCGCTCGGAGTTGTCCCGCCCGGTGCAGGTGGAGGCGAGTTCGGCGAGCCGTTCGGAGCGGCCCGGTGAGCTGGCCTCGCCCGCGTGGATGCCCTCCCACATGTACTGCACGGCCTGGAGCCGGAGTTGGGCGGGGCCGGGTGCGTGCCGGGCGGCCTCCGCCTCGACCGTGCGGACCGCGTCCTCCAGCTGGTCGTTGTGGATCAGGGCCTGGGAGAGACGGAAGACGGCGTCGACGCGCTCGGCTCCGTCGAGGCCGGGCATGGCGAGCGCGGACTGGAGATGGTCGACGGTGGTGGCGGGTGCGGTCAGGAGGATGGCGCAGCCCAGTTCGTAGAGCACGCGCGCGTGGGCCTCCTGCCGGGGCGGTTCCAGCAGCGCGCGTTCCAGACAGCGGCGGGCCGCGTCGGGGGCGCCGACGGCGAGGTGTTCGCGGGCGGCCTCGCGGAGCTGCTCGACGAGTTCCTCGTCGTCGTCCGGGTGGACCTGGAGCAGGTGCCGGGAGGCCATCGCCGCGCCGAGCCCGGAGTCGGTGACGACGCGGGCGGCGATGCCGTGCATCGCGGTGCACAGGGCGGGCGGGATGGAGTTGTAGACGGCGCTGGCGATGAGCGGGTGGACGAACTCCAGGTCGCCGTCGCCGGCCGGGGCCGTGGCGGGGTCGGGCCCGGTCAGGATGCGGGCGCTGCGCAGGAGTTCGGCGCAGCGGACGGCGTCCTCGTCGCTCATGGTGGCGAGTTTGGCGACGAGGCCGACGGAGATGCCGGTGCCGAGGATGGCGGCCGCCCAGGCGAACCGGGTGGCCTCGATGCCGAGTCCTTCGAGGCGGGCGACGAGGCCGCCGCCGCGGGCGGAGCGGTTGAGGGCGCGCAGCTCGGGTGCCTGGGCCTCGACCGGTTCGAGTTCGCTGTCCTGGACCTTGGCGAGGAGTTCGACCGTCTCGTACGGGTTGCCGCCGGTGACGGCCCAGACCTCGCGGCAGAACGGGGCGTCGGCGTGTCCGCCCAGGGTGGCGCGGGTGAGGCCGGCGGTCGCCTCCGGGGTCAGTGCGCTGAGGGTGGCGACCGGGGCGTCCGCGGCGGCGGCGATGGCGTCGAGATGGCGGGCGCTCTCGCCGCTCACCTCGCCGGGGCGGCGGGCCACCAGGACCAGGACGGACAGGTCGTCGAGGCGCTCGACGAACGCGGCGAGCCAGCGCAGGGTCTCCTGGTCGGCCCAGTGGGCGTCGTCGATGACGAGCACGAGCGGCCAGTCGCGGCGGGCGAGTCGGCGTACGGCGGCCACCAGGCCGTCGCACACGCCCTGTGGGTCGGCCTGGACCGCGCCGGGCTCGGTCAGTCCGAGTGCGGGGCCGGCGATGTCGTACCAGTCGCCGAGGTACTCGCGCGCCTCCTCCGGCATCAGGGACACCAGGGCGGGCTGGAGGAGCTGGCGCAGCACGTTGAAGGGGACGGACCTGAGGGTCTCGCCGCCGCGGGCCGACCAGACGACGCAGCCGCGCGCCTCCGCCCTGCGCCGGGTCTCGGCCAGCAGCGCGGTCTTGCCGAGTCCGGCCTCGCCGCGGAACACCAGCACGCTGCCCGACGACGAGCTGTCGGCGCGCAGCGTGTCGATCGCCTGCTCGACGGCGGCGACCTCCTCGTCGCGCTCCCACAGGAAGGCCGAGGCGGCCTGGGTGGGCCGTGCCTCCGTCATCCCGTTACCTCCCCAAGTCGCCCGAACGACGTACAGACCTCGAGCGTAGCCGTCCGATTGCCTATGTGGAGGGCGGTCCGGGCAGCTGTTGCCTCGACGGGTGACAGCGGGTGCGCGCGGGCGACGCGCCCGGCCCGTGACCTGCGTCGCCTACTTGTTGACTGTCAGTCAAAAACCGGAGGAGAAGCCCATTCTTCAAGATCGTAAAGAAGGCCGCACGACCGGCGAAGACACCGGTCGCTCCCGCCGCGCCCTCGTCGCCGGGTCGGTCGGCAACTTCCTGGAGTGGTACGAGTTCGGTGTCTACGGCTACTTCGCCACGATCATCGCGGCGCGCTTCTTCACCCCGGAGGGCGGCGGCGAGGTCGAGGCGCTGGTGAGGACGTACGCGTCGTTCGCGCTGGCGTTCTTCTTCCGGCCGGTCGGGGCGGCCCTGTTCGGGCGGCTCGGGGACCGGATCGGCCGACGGCCGGTGCTGATCCTGGTGATCGCGCTGATGACCGGCGCGACCGCCCTGATCGGCGCGCTGCCGACGTACGACCAGGTCGGCGCGCTCGCTCCCTGGCTGCTGACCTTCCTGAGGGTGATGCAAGGGCTGTCTGCGGGTGGGGAGTTCGGCGGGGCCGTGTCGGTGATGACGGAGTTCGCGGCGCCTGGCCGCCGGGGGCTGTACGGGTCCTGGCAGTCGTTCACGGTGGCACTCGGGCTGTTGGGCGGTGCGGGGGCGGCGGCGCTGCTCGCGACCGTGCTGACGGAGGCGCAACTGGGCGACTGGGGCTGGCGGTTGCCGTTCCTGCTGACGCTGCCGATGGGCTTGGGGGCGCTGTGGCTGCGGTTGCGACTGGACGAGACCCCGGTCTTCGAGGAGGAGCGGTCACCGGTACGGCCGCCTCCGCGTGAGCTCGCCGGGGCGATCGCGCTCGGCGCGGGGCGCGTCATGGGCTGGGCCGCGGCCGGTTACACCTTCCTCGTCGTGCTGCCCTCCTACCTCCAGAGCACCCTGCACACGAGCTTCCGGCAGGCGCTGCTCGCCACCGTGCTGGCCAATCTGGGTTTCGCGGTGACCATCGTCCCGGCGGGGCTGCTGAGCGACCGGGTGGGGCGGCGGCCGGTGATGCTGACGGGGGCGGTGCTGGTGGTGGTGCTCGCGGTGCCCCTGCTCAACCTCCTTCAGGATGACGGCACTTCGAACACCGTGAAGGGCGTCGCGGTGTGCGGCGCCGGTGCCGTGGTGGGTCTGATGGCGGGGCCGGGGCCGGCGATGCTGGCGGAGCTGTTCCCGACGAACGTGCGCTGCACCGGGCTGGGACTCGCCTACGCGCTGTCCAATGCGGTGTTCTCGGGGTGCGCGGGCCTCATCATCACCAAGACCGTGGAGCGGACCGGGAACGTGGACATCCCGGCGTACTACGCGGCGGCGACCTGCGCGGTGAGCGCGCTCGCGCTGGCGAAGGCACCTAGCCGGAAGGGGAGTTGAGCGTATGCGGGTCATCGGGCTGATGTCCGGCACGTCGTACGACGCCATCGACGCGGCGGCGGCCGATCTGAGGCTCGTCGACGACAGCCTCGTACTCGAACCGCTGGGGACGGTGAGCGAGCCGTACGACGACGACCTGCGCGAGGCGCTCGGGGCCGCCCTGCCGCCGGGGCGGACGTCGATGGCCGAGGTGTGCCGGCTCGACACCCTCATCGGGCGGGCCTTCGCCGCGGCGGCCGTCCGGGCCGGCCGTGAACTGTGCGACGGACGAGCCGAGTTGGTCGCCTCGCACGGGCAGACCGTGTACCACTGGGCCGAAGCGGGCCGGGTGCACGGCACGCTTCAGCTCGGCCAGCCCGCCTGGATCGCGGAGGCGACGGGACTGACCGTCGTCTCCGACTTCCGGCCGCGTGACATCACCGTCGGCGGGCAGGGCGCGCCGCTGGTCAGTCTGGTCGACCTCTTGTGGCTGAGCGGTCGGCCGGGCACACCGGTCGCGCTGAACCTCGGCGGCATCGCCAACCTCACCGCGTCCGACGGAACGGCCTTCGACACCGGGCCGGGGTGCGCGCTGATCGACGCGGCGGCCCGGGGGTTCAGCGGCGGACGCCTGGCGTACGACGCCGACGGGGCGTTGGCCGCGCGGGGCCGGGTGCACGGGGCGCTGCTCTCCCGGCTGCTCGCGGAGCCGTACTACGCACTGAAGCCGCCCAAGACGACCGGGAAGGAGCTGTTCCACCTCGGGCACCTCCAGGAGGCCCTGGCCGGGTTCGGGACGCTGCCCGCCGAGGACGTCGTCGCCACCCTGACGATGCTCACGGCCCGGACGGTCGCCGACGCCGTACGGACGCTCGACGCGACGGAGGTGATCGCCTCGGGCGGCGGGACCCGCAACCCGACGCTGATGCGGATGCTCGGCGCCCAGCTGCCCGGCCTCCCCCTGCGCGCCTCCGGCGAACTGGGGCTGCCGTCGGACGCGAAGGAGGCGTACGCCTTCGCCGTCCTCGGGTTCCTGACCGTGCACGGCCTGCCCGGCACGGTGCCGCGGAGCACGGGTGCCCGGCACGCGCGCGTGCTCGGTTCGGTGACTCCGGGACGGGACGGCCTGCGCCTGCCGCCGCCCGCGCGGGTGCGTCCTGTACGACTCGTCCTGAACTGACCGGAATTCCGTACCGGCCCTCTCATACGCCTTTCACCGACGCCTCATACGGTGGGGGCATGACGCAGGTGACTCCTCCCGGTTGGTATCCCGATCCCGGGCAGACAAGTGACGGTCCCGCCACCGAGCGCTGGTGGGACGGCAAGGCATGGACTGACCAGATCCGCCCCGCGGGGTCGGCCGCCGCATGGGGTCCTCCGGCGCAGACCGCCGACGCGGGGCCGTATCCGGCGTACCCCACGTATCCGGGCCAGCCACCGGCCGGCGGGCGACGGGGGCTGCGGACGGGCATAGCCGTCGCGGTCGCCGTCGCGGTCCTCGCCAGCATCGGCGTGGGCGTGTGGGCGCTGACCAGTGACGACGACGGGGGTGGCAACACGGCCAACTCCCAGCAGCAGCCGGGCGGCACCGGTGGCCCCGGCGGCGGCCAGGGCGGTCCGGGTGGCCAGGACGGCGGCCAGGGAGGTCCCGGCGGCAACGGCGGTTCGGGCGGATCCGGTGGTTCCGGAGGTGCCTCGCCCTCGCCGCAGGGGTCCGAGGCGCCGAAGATCGAGAGCGGTGCGGTGTCCGACTCGATCAGCGGGATCAGCCTCCCGATCCCGGACGGCTGGTACGGCCAGGAGATCCAGGTCGGCGCGTCGGTCACGTCCGACGACTCCTACCAGTGCCCAGGCGAGACGTCGAAGACGTGCACGAAGGGCGGCGCCTACTCCGCGCCGGCCGTCGCGTTCGGCCACCAGGACAAGTCGGCCGAGGCGGTCGCCAAGGCCGACATCAAGGCCAACGCCGAGGAGTCCTACGGCGGCAAGACCTACGGCGCGATCACCTCCCACGACGTGCTCGCCTCCAAGGCGGTGACCGTCGCCGGGCAGAAGGGCTATCTGGTCCGCTGGAAGGCGGTGACGAGCAAGGGCGCCGACGGCTACGTCGAGTCCCTGGCCTTCCCCTCCCCCTCCAACGCGCAGCAGATCGTCGTCGTGCGCTTCGGTGTCGACGTCGGCGAGAAGCAGTCGGTGATCGACGAGATCACCAAGGGGATCAAGTTGTCGACGGGCGGCGGCAGCGGCACGGACGTGTAGCACGCCCGCCGGACAGCAGTCGGCCGGGTGGGGCGCCTCTCCGCTCAAGAGGAACCCCACCCGGCCGGGGGGTGCGCGCCGCCCCCGTCCCCACGGTGCGGCGCGAGCAGGTCACCGTCCAGTCATCCCATGGACGGCGGCCTGGGTCTTCACGTCTCAGGTCTTCACGTCTCAGGTCTTCACGTCAGGCCCAGTGCGGGCAGCACCACGGCGTCGACGAAACGGACCAGATAGTCGGGGTCGGCGTACTCCCCGTCCACGACGGGCCGCGCGCGGATCACCCCGAACAGCTGGGCCGGGATGTACTCCAGCGCGGGCTGGTCGGCGGCGATCTCACCGCGCTCGACCCCCCGCTGGAGGATCTCCTTCAGTGCGGTGATCTCCGGGTGGACGAGCGCCTCACGCAGGGCCATCGCCAGTTCCTCGTCCTGGGTGACGGCGTGCCCGAGCGCCTGGAGCAGCTTGGTGTCCCGCATCGACCACCGGCCCGCGGCCCGCGCGACCTCGCGCAGGTCGTCCGCGAGCGTTCCGCTGTCGATGCCCTCGAACTTCGACACCCGGCGCGAGCGCAGCGCGGCCACCACGAACTGGGGCTTGGTCTTCCACTGCCGGTACAGCGTGGACTTGCTGCACCGGGTGCTGGCGGCCACCCCTTCCATGGTCACGGCCTCATAGCCGCACTCCCTGATCTGTTCGAGGACGGCGTCGAAGAACTCCTGCTCACGCTCGCGCGAGATCTTGGAGCGGCGCGAGGCGGCGACCGTGTCCGGTCCGTCCGCGGCCTGCGACGTCATCGGCTCTTCTCCTCGTTTCTAGTGCGGCTCAAGCTGCCGCGGCCAAGGTGTTGAGGGGCTGCGTTCCAGTGTGGCGTACGTCTATCGATACTCGAGTGTACCGGTACTGGACCGTATCGGTACACTGGCGTATCGGTACGCACCCGTATCGCTGAGTCTGGTGCGGAGCGCGATGAGTTCCCCGCGCTCCGGAAGTCACCAGTTCAGCCCGCACCACCGTCAGCGAAGGGGCCGGGGGATGAATGCCCGCACCGAGCCTGCAGAAGGAGAGACCGACGCGATAGCGCGGCCTCCGCTCGTCCGTGAGCTCCTGCTCGTCGCAGGGCTCTTCCTCGTCTACAAGTTCGGCCGCCAGCTGGCGACCGGGCACACCGGCGAGGCCTTCGGCAACGCGCACCGCGTGTGGGACCTGGAACGAGCCGTCCACCTGCCCGGCGAGGGCTCCGTGCAGAACCTGCTGCTGCACGGCGACACCCTCGTGCACCTCGCGAACACCTACTACGCGACGGTCCACTTCCCGGCCACCGCGGCCTTCCTGATCTGGCTCTATCTGCGCCGGCCCACGCACTACGTCTGGGCCCGCCGGATCCTCGCCGCCGTCACCGCCGCCGCCCTGGTGGTCCATCTCACGTTCCCGCTGGCCCCGCCGCGCATGCTGGCCGTGACGGGCCTGGTGGACACCGCGAAGGTCTACGGACCCTCGGTCTACGGCCCGCCGCAGACCGACCACCTCTCGAACCAGTTCGCGGCGATGCCCTCCCTGCACTTCGGCTGGGCCCTGATGGTGGCGATCGGCCTGATCGTGGCGACCAGGTCGCGCTGGCGCTGGCTGTGGCTGCTGCACCCGCTGCTGACCCTGACGGTGATCGTCGGCACCGCGAACCACTACTGGCTCGACGCGATCGTGGCCGCCGCCATGCTCGGCATCGCGCTCGCGGTCATCCGCCTCCCGCGCCGACCCGAGCGCACCGGGACCCCCGCGGGGCGCGCCCAGGAGAACCCGGCCCCCGCCGACACGAACGCCGAGAAGAACGTCCTGGTCGGAGCGGGCCGATGAGCGCCACCGTCCTCGCCGTCGTCCTCTCGCTCTTCTCCGCCGTCGCCTACGCGGCCGCGGCGGTCGCCCAGGAGCGGCTGGCCTCCCGCGACCCGGGCTCGGGCATGGCGCGGATGCTCGCCTCGGGCGCCTGGTGGGGGTCCGTGGTCCTGAACGCGTCCGCCGCGCTGCTGCACGTGGTGGCCCTCAAGTACGGCCCGCTCACCGTGGTCCAGCCGCTGGGCGCGCTCACCCTGGTCGCCGCCGTGCCGATGGGCGCGCGCGTGGCCGGGCGCCGGGTCAGCGCCACGGAGTGGCGGGGTACGGCGTACACCCTGATCGGTCTGGCCGCGATCCTGGTCACGGCCTCCGGGGCCGCCCCCGAGAACGTCCTCAGCACGCCCGAGGCGCTCGCGGTGGCCGGTGTGACGGCCGCGCTGATCGGTCTGCTGGCCCGCCGCGGCACCCGCCCCGGGCTGCGGCACGCGACCGGGTCGGGGTTCGCCTCCGGGGTCGCCTCGGCCCTCACCCAGACGGTGACGGTGGCGGCGACCGACCGCTCGGAGTCCCTGCTGAGCGTGCAGGTGATCGGCGTGGCCCTGCTGGTCGCGGCGTTCGCGGCGGGCGGTCTGCTGCTGTCCCAGGTGGCCTACCGGGGCGGTCTCGGCGCCCCGCTCGCGGTGGTGACCCTCGCGAACCCGCTGGCCGCCGCGGTGATCGGCCTGTCCCTGCTCGGCGAACGCCTCCAGGGCGGCGCCGCGGGTGTACTGCTGGCGCTGTCCGGAGCGGGCGTGGCGGCCTGGGGCGTGGTGCTGCTGAGCCGCGTGACGCCGCAGCCGGCGGTCGCGCCCAGCAAGGTCGTCGCGTCCGGCGGACCCGCCGCCGAGGACCCGGTGGCGGCCCATCCCGTGGCCGCCGTACTCGCCCTGGAGTCCGCGAAAGCGGCGGCCGAGCAGGGGCTGGTGCCCCGGCAGCCCAAGCAACCGGGGCACCTCACATCGCTGTGAGCCGAGCGGCCGCGAACCGGCCGGGGCACGAGGGGGCCGGGCGGGACGCCAGGGAAGCGGGCGGGACGCGAGAGAGCCGGGCGGGGATCCGCCCGGCTCTGCGCTACTCGGCGATGATCGCCGGGTCGCTCACCCCGGCCCGGCCGTTCTCGACGTGCCCGGCGAATCCGCGCAGGAACGCCGGGTCCGCGTCGGACGTGACGGTCAGGTCGTACCAGCGCCGGCTCGCCGTGAGGCCTATCGTGCGCCTGACGGTGGCGCCGGGCCGTACGGTCACCGAGGTCGTGGCACCGCCGTACCCGTTGACGATCTTCAGCCGTACGCTGCCGGTCCCCTGGTTGGTGAGGGTCAGCTCGACGTCGTCGCCGCAGTGCCGCGCGGTGACCTCGGGTCCGGCCGTCTTGTTGCCGCCCTTGAAGGCGCGCACGAACCCGTTCGGGCCGTGCACGGTCAGGTCGTACGAGCCGTTCGAGTACGCCGAGTTCCAGGCGTCGGCGACGGACTTGCCGGCCTCGGTGGTGTAGGTCCAGGGTCCGTCGGCGCGGTTGCCGGACGTGACCAGGAAGCCCGCGCCCGCCCGGGCGCCCGAGGCGAACGTCAGGGTGAACTTTCCGGTCGCCACGTCGACCGAGCCGTCCACGCGCGGGGCGTACTTCAGCGGGCGGGCGGGGCGCAGCCCGCGCTCCTGCTTCGGCAGCACCGGGTGGGCGGGCGGGGTGGGCACGTAGTCCGGGTGCCGCTCGCGGTCCGGCGGCTCGTAACCGGCGGTGTCCGGCAGGGTGACCGGCCTGACGTCCGTGCGGGAGAAGTCGAAGGCCGCGGTGAGGTCGCCGCAGACCGCCCGGCGCCAGGGCGAGATGTTCGGCTCGTGCACCCCGAAGCGGCGCTCCATGAACCGGATGATCGAGGTGTGGTCGAGGGTCTCGGAACAGACGTAACCGCCCTTGCTCCAGGGCGAGACGACGAGCATCGGCACCCGCTGGCCGAGCCCGTAAGGGCCGGCGACATGAGCACTGTCGCCCTTGAAGAGGTCCAGGGCCGGATCGACCGTGGACCTGCCCTGCGCGGCGGAGGCGGGCGGGAACGCCGGGACGACGTGGTCGAAGAAGCCGTCGTTCTCGTCGTACGTGATGAACAGCGCCGTCTTCGCCCACACCTCCGGCACCGAGGTCAGCGCGTCGAGCACCTGCGCGATGTACCAGGCGCCGTAATTGGCGGGCCAGTTGGGGTGTTCGGTGAAGGCCTCGGGGGCGACGACCCACGAGATCTTGGGCAGCTTCCCGCCCTTGACGTCGGCGCGCAGCTGGTCGAAGTAGCCCTCGCCCTTGGTGTAGTCGGTGCCGGTGCGGGCCTTGTCGTAGAGCGGGTCACCGGGCTGGGCGTTGCGGTACTGGTTGAAGTACAGCAGCGAGTTGTCGCCGTAGTTGCCCCGATAGGCGTCGGGGATCCAGCCCCATGAACCGGCCGCGTCGAGGCCGTCGCCGACGTCCTGGTAGATCTTCCAGGAGACGCCCGCCCGCTCCAGACGCTCGGGGTACGTCGTCCAGCCGTAGCCGACCTCGTCGTTGCCGAGGACGGGGCCGCCGCCCTGGCCGTCGTTACCGGTGTAACCCGTCCACATGTAGTAGCGGTTGGGGTCGGTCGAGCCGATGAACGAGCAGTGGTAGGCGTCGCAGACGGTGAAGGAGTCGGCGAGCGCGTAGTGGAACGGGATGTCCTCGCGCGTGAGGTAGGCCATGGTCGTGGAGCCCTTGGAGGGCACCCACTTGTCGTACTTGCCGTTGTCGAAGGCCGCGTGGCCGTCGTTCCAGCCGTGCGGGAGGTCCTGGACGAACGCCATGCCCAGGTCGTCGTGGTCCGGGTGGAACGGCAGGATCTCCTTGCCTGCGCTGTCCTTCTGGTGCCAGACCGACCGGCCGTCCGCCTGCTTGACGGGTCGCGGGTCCCCGAAGCCGCGGACACCGCGCAGCGTGCCGAAGTAGTGGTCGAAGGAGCGGTTCTCCTGCATCAGGACGACGATGTGCTCGACGTCCTCGATCGATCCCGTGCGGTGGTTCGCCGGGAGCGCGGCGGCGCGCTGAATGCTGTTGGACAGCGCGGTGAACGCCGTGGTGGCGCCCGCGACTTGGAGGAATCTGCGCCGATTGACTTCGGGCATGGGTGGGATCTACCTCTCATCCAGGGGTGCGGATGGCCGGAACGTGGCGGAAGGTGCGCGCAGCGAGTGTTCCAAGAGCACCAAACGTCAGGGAAGGGTCCGGTGACACCCATGTGAAAGTCGCCGGTACGCGAGGTGTTCGGGGCGGTCCGGGAGCCGCACGGGCGCATATAACACTCGTCATAACCCTGATGTAGGCTCTGGGCACTGGTTATAACAGTCGTTATAGGAGGTAGCCGTGACCGTGATCACCGTGAACGCCCCCAAGGGCCGTCTGACCGTGGAACAGCGCCGGGGGCTGGCCGAGACGCTGACGGACGCGGTGCTGGTGCCCGAGGTGGGCCGGTTCGCGCCGCCCGCGCGCGCCGGGTTCCAGGTGCACTTCGTGGAGCGCGAGCCGGACATGATGGCCATCGGCGGCAGACTGCTGGCGGACGCCGGCCCGGGGCTCGACGTCATGGTGATCGACGTGACGGTGATGGACGGGGACTGGCGCCGGGAGGTCCGGGCCGAGGTCATCGAGCGGGTGCTGGCGGCGCTGGCCGAGGCGTGCGGGCTGCCCGAGCCCTCGCCGGCCTGGTGGGTGACCTTCCGGGTGGTCGACGAGGGCAGCTGGGGGTCGAGCGGCGGGGTGCTGTCGATCCTGTCCCTGCTGGAGAGCGGGGTGTTCACGGAGGAGAAGGCGAAGGCGATCCGGGCGGCGATCGAGGCCTGGTCAGCCGACGACAGGCACACTGCCGGCGACCACCGCGCGCCCACCCGACGGCGACCACGGCGTCGACGAGCGGGGCCCGACCACTCGGCGGCGACCACGACGTCGGCGATCAGCGCCTGATCAGCTGGCGGCAGGCACGCTGCCGGCGATCAGCGCCTGATCAGCTGGAGGCAGGCACACTGCCGGCGACCACCGCGCGCCCACCCGGCGGCAGACACCGCGTCGGCGAGCCGCGCCCGATCACCCGGCGGCAGGCACGCTGTCGGCGATCGACGCCTCATCACCCCGCGGCGGCCACGGCGTCGGCGAACGCCGCCTGAGCACCCGGCGGCAGGCACGCTGCCGGCGACCACCGCGCGCCCACCCGGCGGCAGGCACGCTGTCGGCGATCGACGCCTCATCGCCCCACGACGGCCACGGCGCCGGCGAACGGCGCCTGATCACCTGGCGGCAGGCACGCTGCCGACGATCACCGCGCACCCACCCGGCGGCGACCACGGCGTCGGCGAACGGCGCCTGAGCACCCGGCGGCAGGCACGCTGCCAGCGATCGGCGCCTCATCACCCCACGACGGCCACGGCGCCGGCGAACGGCGCCTGATCAGCTGGCGGCAGGCACACTGCCGGCGACCACCGCGCGCCCACCCGGCGGCAGACACGGCGTCGGCGAGCCGCGCCCGATCACTCGGCGGCGGCCACGGCGTCGGCGATCACCGCCGTCAGCTGGCGCTCCACCAGATCCAGTGGCCGCATGCTTCGCTTCGCCCGGCACATCGCGATCGCTCCCTCGACGCCCGCCACGACGAGGGCCGCGACGCCCGCGGCCTGCTCGCGCTCCACGCCCCGGTCCCGCAACGCCTCCGCGAGCAGCCGCTCCCAGCCCTCGAACGCCTCGGCGGCGGCGAGGAGGGCGGGCGGCGTGTCGTCGATCGGCGGTTCCTCGACGGAGACGGCGAGCACCGGGCAGCCGGCCCGGTAGTCGCTCCGGACGACGATGTCGCGCCACAGGCCGAGGAAGGCGCGCAGTCCGGCCGCCGGGCCCGCGTCGAGTTCCTTGCGCAGGATGCGCTCGACCGCCGTACCGGCGTACCGCACCGCCTCGGTGGCCAGTTGCCGCTTGCCCTCGGGGAAGTAGTGGTAGGTCGAGCCGAGCGGCGCCTTGGCGTGTTTGGCCAGCTCGCGGATGCTCGTGGCGTTCAGACCGCGTCTGCTGATCATGTCGGCCGCGCCGGCCACGATGCGCTCGCGCGACGGCGTGCTGGATTCCGCCAAGGCCGTGCCCCTCTCTGGTTATAACGCTCGTCATAGTCTAGCGTGGGCGCCACTTATAACGACTGTCATAACCCTCAGTCGTCCGTTCCCTTGCCTTGAGCGAGCGAAGGAGACCCCGTCATGCCGATGATCCGGCTCACCGTCCCGTCCGGTGCCCTGACCGAGGAGGGTCGCGGGACCGTACAGCGTGACCTGGCCGGCGTCCTGCTGCGCTGGGAGGGAGCGCCCGACACGGCGTTCTTCCGGGCCCAGGCGTGGAGCTACCTGGTCGAGCTGCCCGCGGGGGCGCAGACCGCCGCCGAGGACGACGCGCCGCGCTTCCTGGTGGAGGTGACCGTGCCGCAGGGCGCGCTGTCCGAGCGCCGCAAGGCGGGGCTGGTCGAGGAGGCCACGAGGACGGTCCTCGGTGCGGCCGGGCTCACCCCGGACCACGCGCCGCGGGTGTGGGTGCTGGTCCACGAGCAGGCCGACGGCACCTGGGGCGCGGGCGGCTCGGTGGTCCGCTACGCCGACCTCGTGGCCCTCGCGAAGGGACAGGCCGGTGCGTGAACTCACCTACGTCGCCCGTAACACCGTCGAGTGGCGGGATGCGCCCGACCCGAAGGTGCGGTCCGGCCAGGAGGCGATCGTCGCGCCGGTCGCGGCGACCTCCTGCGATGTCGACACCGCCATCCTCGCCGGGCACGGCTTCCTGGATCCGCCGTTCGCCCTCGGGCACGAGTGCGTAGCCCGGGTGGTGGAGGTCGGGGACGCGGTGACCGGCGTGGCCCCCGGGGACCTGGTCGTCGTCCCGTGGTCGTTGAACTGCGGTGCGTGCGACCACTGCCGTGCCGGACTCACCGCGCACTGCACCGCCGTACCGCACATGGCGATGTACGGCGCCCCGATCGGCGGCACCTGGGGCGGGCTCTTCTCCGACCTCGTCCGCGTGCCCTGGGCGGACGCCATGCTGGTGCCGCTGCCCGGTGATCTGGACCCCATAGCGATGGCGTCGGCGAGCGACAACTGGTCGCTGTCCTGGCGGCTGGTCGCACCGCACCTCAAGGCGCGGCCCGGTGCCCGGGTCCTGGTCGTGGCGCGCGGCAGCATCGGGCTGTACGTGTGCGACATCGCCCGCGCGCTCGGCGCGTCGGAGGTGCTGTACGTCGATCCGGACCCCGAACACCGGGAACTCGCCCGGGGGTTCGGTGCCGCCACGGCCGAGACCCTTGAGCCCGTCCGGCACGGCTTCGACATCGCCGTGGAGGCCACGGGCCGCGTCGACCAGCTCGCGCTCACCGTGAAGTCCCTTGCCCCGGAGGGCGTCTGCGAGTCCGCGGGCAACCACTTCCGCCCCGGCGAGCTGCCGCTGCTCGACATGTACCTCACCGGCGTCACCCTGCGCATCGCCCGTGACAACGTCCGCGGCCACATCCCCGACGCCCTCGAACTCGCCCGCTCGGGCAAGGTCGACCCGGCGCGCGTCGTCTCGCACGTCATCGACTGGGAGCAACTGCCCGACGCCCTGCCGGAGAAGCACCTCAAGCCCGTCTTCGTCCGGGCGGACGGCTGACCGGGAAATTCGACGAACGTCTCTTCCCGGCGCCCCGCGCCTCACGTGAGCGCCCGCCTCATCGCGTCCGCGACGAGTTCGCCGATGAGGACGGCGGTGGCGGCCGGGCCCCGTACGGGGGCGTCAGGGAGGATCGAGGTGTCGGCGACCCTCAGACCCGCGATGCGGTGGACGCGGCCGTACTGGTCGACGGCGGGGCCCATGGAGACGGTTCCGCAGGTGTGCTGGGCGGTGCCCAGGTGGTCGGCGATCCAGGCGTCCAGGGCCCGGTCGTCGGTGAGGGTGCCGGGGGCCGGGCCGAGGAACACGCGGGATACTGGCGAGCAACCGGTCCAGCCGGCGCGGCCGATCCCGGCCCGGGACCACGAACGTGTGCCGGGAATACGGGAGTTCGGGCAGCGCGCCGATGACGGGGCTGGCCATTCCGGCATCGAGCAGCCGCTCCGCCGACAGCGCGCTCGCCGGGCCGGTCACGCGCAGTTCCCGGCCGCTCAGGAGGGGCCGGGCCCGCGCGGAGAGACGGAGCAGGCGGGTGGGAGACCCGCCGAGGAGCGCCCGGCCGCCGTCGACGACCTCGGTGTGCCGGTCGGGCGTGGCCGTGAAGCCGTGGGGCGGGGACATCGCCGAACCACCTCCGCGCGGGTCCAGCTCCGTGCGGACGTCGGTCACATCGGCCGCGGGACACCGGGAGCACGCCCCTCGAAGATCTGAGCATCCGTGCGAGGTGCCCCCTCGGACGGTGACCGCCTTGGCGCCCGGAAACGCCAGAGCAGCGGACCTCGTCTGAACAGGCCCTTCACAGCCCCCCTTCCGTGAGACGGAAGCCGTATTGCGCGCCTGTGACGCCCTTCCCGACGATGTCGGCAACGCAGACAGACGGGAGCCGCAACGATGCCGCACACGACCGCCTTCGCCCGGAACCAGTGGTACGTCGCCGCCTACAGCCATGAGGTGGGGCGCGAGGAGCTGCTGGGGCGCACGATCCTCGGTGAACCGCTCGTCTTCTACCGGACGGAGGAGGACGGGACGCCGGTCGCGCTCGCCGACCGGTGTGTGCACCGCCGGTACCCGCTGCACGAGAAGCCCAGCAGGCTCGACGGCGACCGGCTCGTGTGCGGGTACCACGGGTTCACGTACGACACGAGCGGCACCTGTGTGTACGTGCCGGGGCAGAAACGTGTTCCCCGTACGGCACGGGTCGCCTCCTACCCGATCGTCGAGCAGGACTCCCTGATCTGGGTGTGGATCGGGGACCCCGCGCTCGCCGACGCCGGCACCATCCCGAGGGCCCGGCACCTCGACTCCCCCGGCTGGGTCACCGTGCGCGGCATGGAGCCCATCGACGCCGACTACGGCCTCCTCGTCGACAACCTCCTCGACCTCTCCCACGAGACGTATCTGCACGGCGGCTACATCGGCACCCCCGAGGTCGCCGAGACACCGATCACCACCGAGGTGGACGAGGGCGCGGGGATCGTCCGGGTGAGCCGCCACATGGACGACGCCGAGTGCCCGCCGTTCTACGCCAGGTCGACCGGGATATCGGGGCGGATCACGCGCTGGCAGGACATCGAGTACCACGCGCCCTGTCTGTATCTGCTGCACAGCCGCGTCGCGCCGGTCGGTGTGGTGCCCGAGGCGGACGGCAGCGACCCGGGCGGTTTCCACACCGAGGTCACCTACGCCATCACACCGTCCGAGGACGGCAAGGTGTACGACTTCTGGGCCGTCTCGCGGGACTGGGCGACGGACGACACCGAGGTCACCGAGTTCCTGCGGAGCAACAACCACACGGTCGTCATGCAGGACGTCGACGCGCTCAACCTGCTGCAGCGGACGCTCGGTTCGGAGCGGACGGGGTACCAGGAACTCAGCATCAACATCGACACCGGCGGCCTCGCCGCCCGCCGTATCCTCGCCCGCCTGGTCGAGGAGGGCGACAAGCCCGTGGAGAAGGTCCTGTGAGCAACACCCCGACCGGCGAGATCTACCGCATCGACTGGCTGCCGGGCACCGACGTCCTGCACGGCACCTGTCACTGCGGCCGCGAGCACACCGCGCAGGACCCGATCGAGATGTGGGAGTGGATGCTCGCCCACCCGCAGGGACACGAGCCGCGAGGGAACAGTTCATGAGCGAGGTGTACGAGGCCGAACTCGTCGTCGAGCGAGCCGAGTTCGCCGCCGACGGGGTGCTCGCCCTCTCGCTGCGCCACCCGCTCGGCGAGTCGCTCCCGGCCTGGGAGCCCGGCGCCCACATCGACGTCGTGCTCGGTCCCGGACTGGAGCGCCAGTACTCCCTGTGCGGCGACCCCGCCGACCGCGCCGCCTGGCGGATAGCCGTGCTGCGCGAACCGGACGGGCGCGGCGGATCGGCCCATGTGCACGAGCAGCTGGGGCAGGGTGACAAGGTGCGGGTGCGCGGACCCCGCAACCATTTCGCTTTCAGGCCCGCCGCCCGCTATCGCTTCGTCGCGGGGGGCATCGGCATCACACCGATCCTGCCGATGCTGGCGGCGGCGGAGGCGGCGGGGGCGGAATGGACCCTGCTCTACGGCGGCCGGACGCGGCAGTCCATGGCGTTCACGGAGGAGTTGAGCCGCTACGGCGATCGCGTCACCGTCGCTCCCCAGGACGAGACCGGTCTGCTGGACCTGGCCTCGGTGCTCGACTCCGTTGCCGAGGGCACGTTGGTCTACTGCTGCGGTCCCGGGCCGTTGCTCGACGCGGTGGAGGCGCGCTGCCCGGCCGGGTGCCTGCACATGGAGCGGTTCACGCCCAAGGAGCAACAGGGCGGCGAGAACACGGAGTTCGAGGTGGAGCTCGCGCGGAGCGGCGCGACCGTGACCGTCGCGGCCGACGTCTCGGTGCTCGACGCCGTGCGCGCGGCCGGGGTGGAGGTGCTGTTCTCCTGCACCGAGGGCACCTGCGGGACCTGTGAGACCGACGTCCTGGACGGCACTCCGGACCACCGGGACTCGGTGCTCACGGACGAGGAGCAGGAGGCCGGGGAGACGATGATGATCTGTGTGTCCCGGTGCCGGGGGCGTCGACTGGTCCTCGACCTGTAGCCGCGGCCCCCGTGGCCATCCGCAGGTCCGCCTCGATCCCGGCGACCGTGTCCAGGAGATGCGGCAGCAGGTCGCGGCGGACGGAGGCCACAGTGTTGCGGCTGGCGTGCACCGGGATGTTCACGGCGGCCACCACCTCGCCGTCCCGGTCGCGCACCGGGGCGGCGACCGAGCGCAGCCCCTCCTCCAGCTCCTGGTCGACGACGGCGTACCCCTGGCCCCGCACCCGGTCGAGTTCGGCGCGCAGCAGCTCGGCGGAGACGATCGTGCGCGGGGTCAGCGCACGCAGGTCGGCACGAGTGAGCGCCAACTCCCGTTCGTCATCCGGGAGATGGCCGAGTAACACCCGGCCCACCGAGGTGACGTGGGCGGGGAAGCGGGTGCCGACCGTGATCGCCGCTGTCATGATGCGGCGTGCGGGGACCCTTGCGACGTACACGATCTCGTCGCCGTCGAGGACGCACAGGGACGACGACTCCCTGGTGCGCTCGACGAGTTGCTCCAGATGCGGTTCGGCGATCTGCGCCAGGGAGAAGCCGGCGAGATAGGAGTAGCCGAGTTCCAGGACGCGCGGGGTGAGCCGGAAGGTGCGGCCGTCGGCGTGGACGTATCCGAGGTCGGCCAGGGTGAGCAGGAAGCGGCGGGCCGCCGCGCGGGTCAGTTCCGAGGCCCGGGCGACCTCGCTGAGCGTCAGTTCCGGGTGGTCGGCGTCGAACGCGCGGATGACGGCGAGGCCGCGTTCGAGGGAGCGGACGAAGTGCGGGGCGCGGGTTGCTGCAGGCATGGCCGCCTCCAGACTGTCAACAATATTGTTAGCCAAGGGCATTGACCGCGGCGAGCAAAGACTCTACCTTTCGCGCTGTGCACCAACGTGCGCTCTGCGCACACCTGTCGGAACAACGAAGTCTGCACAGGAGGAGCCATGCGTCGTCTGCTCGCCGCCCTCGCGGCCGGAGCATTCCTGGTCACCGTGTCGGCCTGTGGCTCGTCCGGGGACTCGAACTCGTCGGACAAGGCGTCGTCCGGCGGCACCACCAAGGTCAAGGTCGGGGTCATCCCGATCGTCGATGTCGCCCCGCTCTATCTGGGCCAGAAGAAGGGCTTCTTCAAGAAACAGGGCCTGGAGCTGGAGATGACGCTCGCGCAGGGCGGCGCGGCCATCGTGCCCGCCGTCGCCAGCGGTCAGTACCAGTTCGGCTTCTCCAACTCGACCTCGCTGATGATCGCCCAGTCCAACAACGTGCCGGTCAAGGTCGTCACCAACGGCATCGCCTCAACGGGCGTGCAGGGCAAGGACTTCGGCGCACTGGTCGTCAAGGGCGACAGCTCGCTGAAGACGGCCGACCAGCTGGAGGGCAAGAAGGTCGCGATCAACACCCTGAAGAACATCAACGAGACCGCGGTGCGCGAGTCGGTGCGCAAGGCGGGCGGTGACCCGGACAAGGTCAAGTTCGTCGAGCTGGCCTTCGACCAGATGCCGGCGGCCCTCGACAGCGGGCAGATCGACGCCGCGATGGTGGTGGAACCGGCGCTGGCCACAGTGAAGAGCCAGGGCGGCCGGGAGATCGCCTCGCCACTGGTCGACGTCGCCCCGAACCTGACGGTGGCGATGTACTTCACCTCCACGTCGTACGAGACCCAACACCCTGACGTGGTCAAGAAGTTCAAGGCCGCCGCGGCCGAGTCGCTCGCCTACGCGGACGCCCACCCGGACGAGGCCCGCGAGATCGTCACCACATACACGAAGATCCCGGCGGCCGTACTGGCGAAGGTGACCCTGCCGGCCTGGCCCGCCGACCCCGACCGCGCCTCGCTCGACGCGCTGGAAAAGCTCGGCCAGACCGACGGCCTCTTCAAGACGGCCCCCGACCTGGACAAGCTGCTGCCGTGAAGGGGCAGACCGCCGTCAACGCGGCACTCGGCGCGGCCGGGCTCGTGGTCTTCCTCGCCCTGGGCGAGGCGGTACCGCGGCTCGGCCTCGTCAAGGAGGCCTACTTCCCGCCCGCCAGCCGTATCGCCGACGCCCTGGCCGACGAGTTCGCCGACGACACCTTCTGGACCGCGCTCGGCGACACCCTCACCGGCTGGGCGCTCGGTCTGCTCATCGCCTCCGGCGCCGGCATCGTGGCGGGCATCGTCATCTCCGTGGTCCCGTATCTGCGTGAGGCGACGGCGTCCACGATCGAGTTCCTGCGCCCGATCCCCTCGGTGGCGCTGATCCCGCTCGCCGTGCTGCTGTACGGCACCGAACTCGAGTCGGTGCTCATCCTCGTCGTGTACGCCTCGTTCTGGCAGGTGCTGGTCCAGGTGCTGTACGGCGTCCAGGACGTCGACCCGGTCGCCGAGGAGACGGCGCGGTCCTACGGTCTCGGCACCTGGGCCCGGGTCCGCCATGTGCTGTGGCCGACCGCGCTGCCGTACGTCATGACCGGCGTACGGCTGGCGGCGGCCGTGGCGCTGATCCTCGCCGTGACCGCCGAACTCGTCATCGGGGCACCGGGGTTGGGGCAGCGGATCGCGGTCGCGCAGAACTCCCAGGCGGTACCGGAGATGTACGCTCTCGTCGTGGTCACCGGCCTGCTGGGCCTGCTCATCAACGTGGGTGCCCGCGCGGTGGAGCGCCGGGCGCTGGCCTGGCACCAGTCGGTGCGCGGGGAGGTGGCGGTGTGAGACGCGTCCTGCTGAGAGTGCTCTTCGTGCTCGCGCTGCCCGTACTGCTGGTCGCCGGGTGGTGGGCGGCGTCGGACGGCAGCACGAACGTGTTCTGGCCGCCCCTGCGGACGATCCTGAGGACCTTCCCGGACGTCTGGACGGCCGACCGCCTCAAGGACGACGTCCTGCCCAGCCTGCTGCGCCTGACGGCCGGTTACGCGTGCGCGGCGGTGGTCGGCGTCGCGCTGGGTACGGTCATCGGCTCGTACCGTAAGGTCCGCGCGTTCTGCGAACCGGTCCTGGAGTTCCTGCGGGCGGTACCGCCCCCCGTACTGGTCCCGGTCATCATGCTGTTCGCGGGCATCGGCGACACCATGAAGATCGCCGTGATCGCGAGCGGCTGTGTGTGGCCGGTCCTCCTCAACACGGTGGAGGGCGTGCGCGCGGTGGACCCGGTGATGGCGGAGACGGCGAAGTCGTACGGCATCTCCGGCGTCGCCCGCCTCAAGGACGTGGTGCTGCGCTCGGCGAGCCCGCAGATCTTCGCGGGGCTCAGACAGGCCCTGTCGATCGGCATCATCCTGATGGTCATCAGCGAGATGTTCGCCGCCAGCAACGGCATCGGCTTCACGGTGGTGCAGTTCCAGCGGAGTTTCGCGATCCCCGACATGTGGACCGGCATCCTCGTCCTCGGCCTGCTCGGCTTCGTCCTCTCCGTCGTCTTCCAGGTGGTCGAGCGGCGGATGCTCGGCTGGTACCACGGTCTGCGGGCCTCGGCCCGGCGATCCCCGTGACCCTCACGAAAGGGCGGTCCATGCACGCACTGGTCGTATCCGGTCTGCGGAAGGTCTACGAGGGGTCGGGGCGCCGGGTGGAGGCGGTCCGCGATCTCACCTTCACCGTCGAGGCGGGCGAACTCGTCTGTCTCGTCGGCCCGTCGGGCTGCGGCAAGACGACCCTGCTGAAGTGCATGGCCGGTCTGCTCGCCCCGACGGCGGGTGAGGTGCGGCTGGCCGGGGAGAAGGTGAGCGGGCCGCCGCCCGGGATGGCGTTCGTCTTCCAGGAGTACGGGCGCAGTCTCTTCCCCTGGATGCGGGTCGGCGACAACGTCGAACTCCCGCTGAAACAGAAGGGCTTGAGCAAGGCACGTCGCCGGGAGCTGGTCTCCGACGCGCTGGACTCGGTCGGTCTCGCGGACGCCGCCGGGGCGTACCCCTGGCAGCTCTCGGGCGGCATGCAGCAGCGGGTGGCGATCGCCCGCGCCCTCGCGTACGAACCCCAAGTGCTCCTCATGGACGAGCCGTTCGCGGCCGTGGACGCCCAGACCCGGGCCGATCTGGAGGATCTCGTACGGGGGCTGTGGCGGGAGCGCGGGATCACGATCCTCTTCGTCACCCATGACATCGACGAGGCCGTGTATCTGGGCCAGCGGGTGATCGTGCTGTCGGCCTCCCCCACCGTGGTGCGGGAGCAGCTGAAGGTCGATCTGCCGGACGAGCGGGACCAGTTGCACACCCGGGTGGCCCCGCGCTTCGCCGAACTGCGCACCCATGTGTACGAACAGATCCAGTCGGCCAAGCGCGGGAGGACCGAGTCCCCTCCCCCCGGGAAGTCGCTCACCTGATCCTCAGACCCGGCTCCCGCCCGCCGTGTCCGCCGACAGCCGCTGGGCGACGTAGATCGGGAGCACCGACAGCAGCACCAGCACAGCCGCGACCACGTTGACCACCGGTGCCTGCTGCGGCCGGGTCATGTTGTCGAAGATCCAGATCGGCAGGGTCTCGACGCCCGGTCCCGCGGTGAACGTGGTCACCACGATCTCGTCGAAGGAGAGCGCGAAGGCGAGCAGTCCGCCCGCGAACAGTGCCGAGCGCACCAGCGGGAAGGTGATGTCCGCGAAGGCGCGGAAGGTGTTGGCGCCGAGGTCCATCGCCGCCTCCTCGTACGAGCCGGAGGTGCGCCGCAGCCGGGCGACGACGTTGTTGAAGACGACGACGATGCAGAAGGTGGCGTGGCCGACGACCACGGTGAACAGTCCGAGCCCGACCCCGAGTGGCTCAAGTACCGTGCTGAAGGCCGAGTTGAGCGCGATGCCCGTGACGATGCCGGGCAGCGCGATCGGCAGGACGACCACGAAGGAGATCGCGTTCCGGCCGAAGAACCGGTGCCGGGCGACCGCGAAGGCGATCAGCGTGCCCAGCGCCAGCGCGATGGCGGTCGCGCCGAGCCCCGCCTTCACGGACGTCCAAAGGGCGGCTCGCGCACCGGAGTTGTCCCAGGCCACCGACCACCAGTGCACGGTGAGCCCGGACGGCGGCCAGCTCGCGCTCCGGTCGGGGTTCAGGGAGTTGACGAGGACGAGCAGCAGTGGCACGTAGATCACCACGAAGCCGAACCCGGCGGCGACGCGCAGCGCGATCCGCGCGGAGCGGGACAGTTGCACGGAGGCTCCTCTACAGACTGCTCAGGGCGCCCGTGCGCCGCATCGCCAGCAGATACAGCACGATGACGACGACGGGCACCGTGCCGAGGGCGGCGGCCATGGGCAGGTTGAGTTCGATGTTGGAGTAGACGAGATTGCCGATCAGCTGGGTCTTGCCGCCGACGATCTGCACGGTGATGTAGTCACCCAGGCTGAGGGAGAACGTGAACACCGATCCGGCCGCGACCGACGGCAGCACCATCGGCAGCACGACCGACCGGAAGGTCCTCAGGCCCTTCGCCCCCAAGTCCGCCGAGGCGTCCAACAGGTTCGCCGGCAGCTGCTCCAGCGCGGTGTGGATCGGCAGGATCATGTACGGCAGCCAGAGATACGTCAGGGTCAGCACCGCCGCCGTCAGCCCGTACCCCGGCCCGCTCAGCCCGAACGGCCTCAGCATCCAGTCGGCGAGCCCGCCCTCGGAGAGGATGAGCCGCCAGGCGTACACCTTGACCAGGTAACTCGCCCACAGCGGAGTGAGGATGGCGACGACGAGCAGGGGCCGCCACCGGGGCCCGGCGACCCGGGCGGTGCAGAAGGCGAGCGGGAAGGCGATCAGCGCGCACAGGGCGGTGACGGCCAGGGCGACACCGATGCTCCGCAGGATCACCTGCCGGAACACCGGGACGGTGAACAGCTCATGGAAGTTGTCGGTCGACCAGACCTTCACGACCTCGGAGGTGAAGGAGTTCGTCGTCCAGAACGCGGAGACGAACAGGACGCTCAGCGAGCCGAGATAGAGCACGGCGAGCCACAGCAGCGGGGCGGTCAGCAGGAGGGTGAGCCTGAGGCGGGGGCGCCGGTGCAGCGCCCCCGCGGTCCGGGTGATCAGGGCCATGCGTCAGCCCTTGATCTCGGTCCAGGCCTGGACCCACTTCGCGTACGGCACGCACGTGACGTCGGTGCGGCCGTCCAGGCACTGCTCGATGGGCGTGTTCCAGAAGGCGATGTTCTTCCAGTAGCCCTCGTCGGCGGCGTGGTAGGTCGTGCAGAAGTTCTTGTCGCTGGTCAGGGCGCAGGCCTTTGAGTTGGCCGGTGCCTCGCCGAAGTACTCGGCGACCTGGGCGTTGACCTTCGGGGAGATGATCCAGTCGAGCCATTCGTAGGCGCAGTTGGGGTGCTTGGCCTTGGCGGAGACCATCCAGGTGTCGGACCAGCCGGTCGAACCCTCCTTCGGCACGAAGGCCTTGACCTTGGCACCTTCGTCGGCGGTGAGGTTGGCGATGACCTGCCAGGTGGTGCCGACGACGGAGTCTCCGCTCTTGAAGGCGGAGATCTCCTTGAGGTAGTCGCTCCAGTACTCGCCGATGTCGGCGTTCTGCCGCTTGAGCAGGTCCACGGCGGCGTCGAACTGCTTCTGGTCCAGGGCGTACGGGTCCTTGATGCCGAGGTCGGGCTTGGTGGCCTTCAGATACAGGGCCGCATCGGCGAGGTAGATGGGCGAGTCGTACGCCGTGACATGGCCCTTGTACTTCGAGGCGTCGTCGAAGACGGCGGCCCAGGACGTCGGCGCGGGCGTGACCTTCTCGGTGTTGTACATCAGCAGGTTGGCGCCGCGGCCGTGCGGGATGCCGTACATCTGCCCGTCGACGGAGTTCCAGGAGCCGCCCTTCAACCCGCTGTAGATGTCCTGGTAGTTGGGGACGAGGGCGGTGTTGACGGGGGCGGCGTCGCCGGAGGCGATGAGGCGCAGTGAGGCGTCTCCGGAGGCGGAGACGGCGTCGTACTCCCCCGTCTTCATCAGTTTGACCATCTCGTCGGAGCTGGCGGCGGTCTTGGAGTTGACCTGGCAGCCGGTCTGCTTCTCGAAGTCGCTGACCCAGTCGACCTTGGGGTCGTTGGAGCCGTCCTCGACGTAGCCGGCCCAGGCGATGAGATTGACCTGGCCCTCGGTCTTGCCGAGCTTCGAAGGCGCTTTCAGGTCAGGGGGGTTGAGGCCGGTGGCAGAGGAGCCGTTGCCGTCGTCGGAGGATCCGCAGGCGGTGGCGGCGAGGAGCAGTGCGGCGACGGCTGCCGCCGCCTTGAGGGTAGAGCGCACGACGTACTCCATACGTGAGGGGGACGAGCGGGGACGGTCAGTCGGGGACGGGCACGGCCACGGCGTGCCGTCGGTGCCACCGCAGGCGCACCCGGGTGCCGCGGTAGGCGGCGACGTCCTCGGAGGAGGTCTCCAGGTTCTGCTGGAGGGCGGTGAGGCGGCCGCCGGTGTCGAGGTCGACGAGGAAGCGGGTCGCGTCCCCCAGGTAGACGACCTCGGCGACGGTGCCGACGGCGGTGGAGTGCTCGGGCTCGTCGGCCTCGGCGGACTCCTTGAGGACGCGGATCTTCTCCGGCCGGATGCTGTAGGTGCCGGGGCTGCCGACGATCCGGTGGGCGGACTCGCCCTCCAGGAGGTTGGAGGTCCCGACGAAGGAGGCCACGAACGGGGTCGCGGGGCGTTCGTAGACCTCGGCGGGGGTGCCGACCTGTTCGATGCGGCCCTGGTGGAAGACGGCGATGCGGTCGCTCATCGTCAGGGCCTCCTCCTGGTCGTGGGTGACGAAGACGAAGGTGATGCCGACCTCGCGCTGGAGCGCCTTGAGTTCCACCTGCATCTGCTCGCGCAGCTTGAGGTCGAGGGCGCCGAGCGGTTCGTCGAGCAGCAGGACGCGGGGGCGGCCGACGAGGGCGCGGGCGAGGGCGACGCGCTGCCGCTGGCCGCCGGAGAGCTGGGAGGGGCGCCGCTTGCCGAACCCTTCCAGCCGCACCTCGGTCAGCGCTTTACGTGCCCGGACCAGCCGCTCCGCCTTCGGTACCTTGCGGACCTTGAGCGCGTAGGACACGTTCTGCTCGACGGTCATGTGCGGGAACAGCGCGTAGTCCTGGAAGACCGTGTGCACGTCCCGCTCGAAGGGGGCGAGCCCGGTCACCTCCTGCCCGGCCAGTTCGATCCGGCCGCCGCTCGGGGCCTCGAACCCGGCGATCATGCGCAGCACGGTGGTCTTGCCGGAGCCGGAGGGGCCGAGCATCGAGAAGAACTCGCCGTCCCTGATCTCCAGATCGACCCCGGCCACGGCGGTCGTCTCCCCGAAGGACTTCCGCAGGCCTTGCAGCCGGATCGCCATTCCCTCCATGGGCGGGAACCTTCCTGGTGCTCTCGTGCGTTGACCTATTGACCGGAAACATATGAAGTCATAGTTCAAAGCTCAAGGCCCCCTTAGGGTAAAGCTTGAGTCAATGAGCAAGGTGGTGGCCGTGAAGCAGACGCAAGTGAACGGCGGCGCCCGGAAAGCCGTCTTCGCCCCGGTCGACAGCCGGGCGCGGGTCGACGCCGTAGTGCGCCGGATCGGCGACGCCATCGAGCTCGGCCTGCTCGCCGACGGTGAGCAACTCCCGGGCGAGACCGAGCTGGCGGGCCAGCTGGGCGTCTCCACGGTGACCCTGCGGGAGGCGCTCATGGCACTGCGCCAGCAGGGCCTGGTCACCACCCGCCGGGGCCGCGGCGGCGGCTCCTTCGTCTCCCTGCCCGAGGTCCCCGGCGAGGAGCGCCTCAAGGTCCGCCTGCGCGGCTGGAGCACCGAGGAACTCCGCGACCTCGGCGACCACTGGGCGGCCCTGTCGGGCACGGCGGCCCGCCTCGCCGCCGACCGCACCGAACCGGACGACCTGGTCCAACTCCGCCGTACGGCCGAGGAGTTGACGCAGGCCGCCGACGCGGCGGCACGCAGCCGGGTGTACGGCCGCTTCCATGTCGAACTCGCGGCGGCGTCCCAGTCGGCCCGCCTCACCCGGGAACAGGTGGCCCTCCAGACCGAAGTGGGGGCGCTGCTCTGCCTTGTGCTCGGGGACGACGAATATCGTGAAGAGGTCTCCGAGCGACTCCGATTCGTCATCTCGGCGGTGCAGGATGGGGCCCACGAATTGGCCAGGGAACAGGCCGAGCGGTGCGTGCAGGAGTCGACGTCGCGGCTGATCGCCCGACGTCTGACGCTGTAGCCGCACCGCTCGCGAGGTCCCCGTCCGCTGGAGGGCAGCCATGAGCCTCGCCACGGCAACGCGCGACAGGGCACCGGAGGAATCGGTCGCGTCCCGCGTCCGCTCGACGCTGGAGGCCGTGTTCGACGCGGTCGCCGCGACCCGCGCCGACACCGCGGCCCTGCTGGCCCGGGTGGCCGCCACCGGCCGCCGTCCGGCCACCGTGGACCTCGCCGCCCTGCGCCCCGGCCTGCACGCTCGGCTCGCCCGCGTCGAGCTGGTGTCCGGCGTCGGCTTCGTGGCGGCGCCGGGCCTGCTGAGCGACGTACCGGCGTGGCTGGAGTGGTGGCAGACGGGCTCCGGCAACGACGTACGACCGCTGCTCCTCGACCTCGACCCCGAGCACTCGGCGTACGCCGACTACACGCACTGGGACTGGTTCGCGCTCCCCCGCGACACCGGGGAGCGGGCGGTGGCGGGCCCGTACGTGGACTATCTCTGCTCGGACGAGTACAGCCTCACCCTGTCCGCACCGGTGCTGGTCGAAGGCCGGTTCGCCGGGGTGGCCGCCGCGGACGTGTATCTACGGCACTTCGAGACGGCCGTCATGCCGATGCTCCGCCGACTGCCGGGCCCGGCACGACTGGTGAACGCCCGCGGCCGGGTGGCGGCCTCCACCGACCCGCGCCATCTGGTCGGCTCGCTCGGCAAGGGCCCGGACTTCGGGCGGGTCCTGGCGACGGGCCGGCCGGAACAGGCCGCCGGGGTGCGGCTGGTGCCGTGCGACGGGGTGCCGCTGGTGCTGGTGAGCACGGTTCAAGGGTGACCCCCGAGATGGCCCCGCGCTCACTCGGCTGCGGGAACCACCCTCAGATGCGCGGTGGACCGGCGCGTCCCACGCGCGCGTGCGGGGGCGCGGCGGGTCTCGCGCAGGACCAGCGTCAGCCGGGTGTAGCCGAGTTCCCGGAGGGTCTCGGGCGTCTCGTCGACGACCCGGCACTCGGTGGCGCCCCAGCGCGGGTCGGGGTGCAGCAGCGGCCGGACGGCCCCGTCGTGCGCGCAGGCACGTTCGCCGACGGCCCGGATCCAGTGCGGCAGGCCGTGCCGGTAGGCGGCGTCCATGATCGGGTCCTGGGCGATCTCGCGGCGGATCGCCTGCAGTCCGTGGTCGTGGCCGTCCCGCTCCACGGCGGCGGCGAAGTGGGCCAGCATCGGCAGACACCAGCTGGACTCGTGCTCCCCGAGCACGGATCCGGCGTCCGGGTGGAAGAGCACGAATCTCAGGAAGTTGTCGTCCGGCATCGCGGTCGGATGCGGACCGACTCCGCCGAAAAGTGACGCGAAAGCGGCGTTCGACAGGACGACGTCCCAGCGCCGGTCGAGCACGACCGAAGGGAAGGGAACCGCTTCCAGAAGGGTGGCGTAGTCCTGGAGATACGCCCGGGCCTCGGGACTCTCGGGGGCGGGCCGCGACTGCGGCCGCTGCCCTCCTGCCTGTTGTGCCATCGGGAGGTCACCCCTCTTGCCTATGCGGCCACGCGCGTGGCGCCCTGATCCTGCTGCCCTGACGCGAGCGGTGTCAACTATCGTGGCATTTCGTGCCTGTTGACGGCTGAAATTGGACACAGTTGTGGCGAGACCTGGATGTGCGTTCGAACAACGGCTACTCTCCCCGGAGTTCACGGCAACCGCTTGTGTTGAGCTGCGTGTGAGAAGCCTGTGAGAGACGTAGGAGATCTGTCGGTGGCGGATGGCTTCGCGAGTCCGGGTGCCCCGGTGACGGCTGCGCTGCCGGCCGTCGTCGCTCGCGTCGCCGCGCTCGCCGACCGGCTGGGCGTACCGCACGCCGAGGTCTTCCACACCGGCCGTCTGTCGGTGGCCTGCGGCGTCCCCGAGTCCGTGGTCAAGGCCCTGCTGAGCGGCCGTCCGGCGGGCGAACCGGACATCCAGGCGCGTTTCCTTCAGCGCCTGGACCTGCTGCGCCGCACCCGTCTGAAGCCCAACGGGCGCAAGTACACCCAGCAGGAGATCGCCGACGGCGCCGCCATGTCCCGCCAGCAGGCGGGCGCCCTCATCAACGGCGACCGGCGTCCCACCATGGAGCACTGCGACGCCATTCAGCGCTTCTTCCGCGTCCACGCCGGTTTCCTCACGGCCGAGGACCCCGAGGCCCTGGCCGGCGCCCTGCAACGCACCGAACAGGATCTCCTGCAGAAGCTGGCGGACCGCGAGAAGGAAGCGTCATCCACGGCGGGTGACCCACTGGAGCAGCTCCTCCAGGACCATGGCGTCCGCGGAATCGCCTGGCGGGCCGCGCAGCTGCCCACCGACCAGCACCGCGACAAGGTCGCCGAATGGCTGGACATGCTCCTGGAGAGCGTCAAACGGCCCGAGTCGTGAGCCGGGGGTTAACTGTGGGCATCGGTAGGGACATGCGCCGCCTGTGCGGCGAGCTGGTCGCGGAGCTGCCCTTCCCGGCGCCCGCCGCACATCCCACGGAGCTGTACACGGCGCTCTGCGACGCGATGAGCCGCCGTCGCGGCCGCCCGGTCCACTTCCGTACGGCCGCCTTCCCGGTCGGCACCGCGAGCGGGCTGTGGCTGGACATGGCCGACCAGGACCTGGTCGTGGTCGAGGAACGCACCGCCCCCGGCCACCAGTTGGTCATCCTGGGCCATGAGCTCTGGCACATGCAGGCCGGCCACAACACCCATCACGTCGAGGGCGCCGCCGTGGCGGCCCGGATGCTCAGCGACGGCGCGGACCTCAGGGCGGCCGTCCTCAAGGTCGCCGCGCGCAGCCGCTTCGACCAGGCCGACGAGAAGGAGGCCGAGCGCTTCGGCCTCCTCCTGGCCAGCAAGTGCCGCACCTGGCTGGACGGTTCCTCGGTACGGGGTCCGGTGCAGCGGGACCGGCTGGCGGGCCGTATCGAGGCATCGCTGGGCTATCTGGGCCCGCAGAGCTGAGCACACCTCACGTGGCGCTGCGTTCGCTCGCCTCCCGCAGCTCCCGCCCCACGGCCCGCTCGCGCAGACCTCCCGGCCGCCCTTCCCGCAGCAGTTGCCGCCAGTGCTCCCGGCTCCAGTCCGCCGGCGCGGTGCCCCTCGTGAACTCCTCCACCAACGCCACGAACCGACCCGGGTCGGCGTGGAACGGGAAATGCCCTGCGCCCTCGAAGATCTCCAACCGACTGCCCGGCATGGCCTCATGGGCCCCGAACGCGTGCCGCACCGGCACCACGCTGTCCCGGTCGCCCCACAGCAGCATGGTCGGCATGCCCTGGGTGAGATAGCACCGGTCCAGCATCGTCACGACCTGCCCGCGCCAGTCCACGACGGCCCGCAGCGTCCGGATGAACGCGTTCCTGGACGTCTCGTCGGGCAGCGCGTCGACGAGATGCAGCAGCTCGGGCGCGTCCTGCCCGAGATCCGTGTCGAGGGCCCTCATCAGCCGTACGGCGAGCCCCACTTGGAGCCGGGCCGTCGGCAGCCGCAGCGCGGACAGCATCAGATGGGCACCGGGCAGTGAGACCAGCCGCAGCACGGGATTGACCTCACGCCCCACACCCCCCGCGCTGACCAGGATCAGCCGCTCGGTCCGCTCCGGGAACTGATAGGCGAACTGCATCGCCACGCCCCCGCCGAGCGAGTGCCCCACCAGGGTCGCCGACTCGATGCCGAGGGTGGTCAGCAGGTCCCGCACGCCGTTGGCGTACGCGGCCACCGAGTAGTCGGCGCGGGGCTTGTCGGAGGCGCCGTGGCCGAGCAGGTCGGGGGCGATGACGGTGTGCGTGCGCGCGAGGTCGGGGATCAGTTCGGCCCAGGTGTCCGAGGAGTCCCCGATGCCGTGGATGAGCACGAGGGCCGGGCCCTCGCCGGCCATGCGGAAGGCGCGCCGGTATCCGTGCACCGTCCGGTACTGCAACTCGAGTTCGCCGTCACCCACCGGGCGCAGTCTCACGGTGCGCGCGGGGAGCCGATGCGGGACGTCGACCACGTACATGCCTCCCGTTTCCCCAGCCGCCCGCCCGGCCGGGGTCCGGCCGGGCGGGCGGCTGAAAGCCCTTCCACTCCAGCGTAGAACCCTGTTCCCACCGGCGATTTCGATCAGGTTTCACCTCGGCTAAGCGGGCGAACGGACGTGTAGCGGGACCGGATTGTCAGTGCCGGTTGGCAAGCTGGAGTCGGGCCCTCACTGGCGGGGCCGACCGACGAGCCGACTTGGGGAGAGCCGACCGATGCCCACCGCCGTACTCACCGACCGCGAGCGCACCGCAGTACAGGCCTACCTGCGGCTGCTGCACACCGTCAGGGCCGCGTTCGACGGCCCGCCGGACGGAAGGCGACCACCCGTCGTCCCGCCCTCCGTGCTCGCGGAGGCGGAGCAGGCGCTGGCCGACGCAGGCCTGGCGGGCAACGAGGAGGCCTTCTTCCGGCTGCTCCAGAACTGGTGCCCGCCGGGTCGGTAGCCAGCCGGTGGACGGGGCGGTGGGGAACCGCCCGACCCGCCCGACCGACACCGGCCGTGCCGCACGCGCACTCAGGTGTGCGGCACGACCACCGACGTGGCCACCAGCCCGTCCCGGACCGTCCAGCGCCCTTCGAGGACATCACGCCGCCGGCCGCCCACGACCGGCCCCGGCACGAGCAGTTCGACGCGCAACCGGCCGCGCGAGGCCGCGCCGGGGTCGACGAGGATCTCGATGTCGGCCTCGGCGAAGTCGAGCCAGGAGCCGGTGAGGGGGAACCACGCCTTGTACACGGACTCCTTGGCGCTGAACAGCAGCCGGTCCCAGTGGATGCCGGGGTGCGTCCCGGCGAGCAGGCGCAGTCTGTCCCGTTCCCCGGGCAGCGACACACTGGCGAGGACACCGTCCGGGAGCGGCCCGTGCGGTTCGGCGTCGATGCCGAGGGAGGCGAGGTCGGTGGAGCGGACGAGGGCGGCGGCGCAGTAGCCGTCGCAGTGGGTCATGCTGCCGGTGAGTCCTGCGGGCCACTGCGGAGCACCGCGCTCGCCGGGGAGCACCGGCTGCGGGGGCACACCGAGCTTCTCCATCGCCCGTCGGGCGCACGCCCGTACGAGGGTGAACTCGCGGCGGCGCTTGGCGACGGACCGCGCGACGAGCGCGGCCTCCTCGGGATACAGCCTGATGTTCTCGGGCTCGCCCGGGCCGTAGGTCTCCACGGCCACCACCGGGTCCGGCAGCAGGTCCTCGATCACCGCGCGCCGACCTCCTCGGGCGCGATCAGGCGCAGCCGCCCCGGCGGCTCCGCCCGCTTGCGCCACTCGCGCGGGTAGCCCACCGACACCTCCTCGAAGCGCACCCCTTCGTGCCAGGTGGTCCGGGGGATGTGCAGATGGCCGTAGACCATGGTCCGGACGCGGAAGCGGCGGTGCCAGTCGGCGGTCAGCGTGGTGCCGCACCACATGGCGAACTCGGGGTGCCACAGGACGTCCGTGGGGTGCCGGTCCAGCGGGTAGTGGTTGACCAGGACGGTGGGCAGGTCGTCCGGCAGTGCTTCGAGCCGGCGCTCGGTCTCGGCCACCCGCGCGCGGCACCAGGCCTCGCGGGTCGGATAGGGGTCGGGGTGCAGCAGGAACTCGTCGTTGCAGACGATGCCCGTGCCGTGCGCGTACTCCAGTCCCTGGTCCTTGGTCGTGCAGCCGGAGGGCAGGAAGGAGTAGTCGTAGAGGAGGAACAGCGGGGCGACGGCGACCGGGCCGCCGGGCCCCTCCCAGAGGGGGTAGGGGTCCTCGGGAGTGATGACGCCGATCTCGCGGCAGACCTCGACGAGGTGCTCGTAGCGGGCGACTCCGCGCAGGGTGACGGGGTCGCTGGGGTGGGTCCACAGTTCGTGGTTGCCGGGGGCCCAGATCACCTTGCGGAAGCGGCTCGCGAGGGTTTCCAGCGCCCAGCGGACCGCGCTGACGGTCTCCGCGACATCACCGGCGACCAGCAGCCAGTCGTCGTCCGAACCGGGGCGCATCCGCTCCACCAGGGCACGGTTCTCGGGGTAGCCGATGTGCAGATCACTGATGGCCAGCAGTTGTCCGGCGCCACCGGCCGTCGACGTCACCTTCGCCCCCTCCGCGCACCCGGACACGTCCACGACAGCATATTCAGGCGGAGCCGCGGAGAGTAGTTCAAGATCGAAAAATCCGTAACACGCACGTTGCACGCGAGGCCTCCGGCAGGCCGTATGATCGCCCCAACACCACCGCTGTGAACTTCCCTTCTTACAGGGCGGTTTGGTGTCCCCTCTACCACCCTGGCCGGGCACGGCCTGCTTCGCCGTGCCCGAAAACCCCGAAAGGCGGCCTGCATGATCTCTCGCGTACGCGTCTGGCTCAACCGCACGTACGCGGAGAACGTGTTCTTCATGGATCAGCTGCGGAAAAATCCCAGCGATCGCGCCGTCGAGATCCATGCCACGCACGGCGACGCGGACTCCCCCGTACTGGCCGCCGCCGACACGGCGGATCTGGAGCCGGAGGGCCTGTCCCCGGCCGGGTACGTGGAGTACGCGCTCGACCAGTGCCAGCGCCGCGGCATCGATGTCTTCGTGCCCCGGCTGCACCAGTCGGCGATCGTGGCGCACCGGGCGGACTTCGCGGCGGTCGGTACGGCGCTCCTTGCGCCGCCGCCGGAGGCCGTGGCCGTCTTCGAGGACAAGGTCATCGCCTACGAGGCCGTGCAGGCGGTCGGGGTGCCGGTGCCGCCCTGGTTCCGGGTGCGGTCGGCGGACGAACTCGTCGCGGCGGTCGAGGAGTTGGAGGCGGACGGTCACAAGGCGTGCTTCAAGCCGGCGTCCGGCGCGGGCGGGGTGGGCTTCCGCGTGATCACACGCGCCCCCTTCTCGCTCTCCCACCTCAACGGCTTCCCGAGCCCGTACGTCCCGCTGGACGTGGTCGTCGAGGCGCTGACGCAGGCCGAGGAGTCGGTGGACTGGCTGGTGATGCCACGTCTTGAGCAGCCGGAGGTGTCGGTGGACTGCCTCACGGGTCCCGACAACCGGCTGCGCCTGGCGGTGGGGCGGACGAAGAACGGGCGTCGGCGCGGGTTCACGCTGCACGAGCAGTGGCTGGAGCCGGCGCGGTTGATCGCCGAGGGGTTCGGGCTGCACTACCTGTCCAACATCCAGTTCCGGATGTTCGGCGACCGGCCCGTTCTGATGGATGTCAACACGCGTCCTGCTGGAGGGTTGCACCAGCTGTCGCTGTGCGGGGTGAACGCGCCGTGGGCTGCCGTGCAGTTGGCGCTGGGCGAGGACCCGGGGGTGATGGCTCCGCCGTTCCTGGGGCAGGACTACACGGTGGTGTCGGGGCCTCGGCCGTTGCGGGCGGTTTCGCTGCCGCAGCAGCGGGAGGTTTCGGAGCCGTTGCCCGCGATGCCGGCGCCGGCGATGGCTGAGCCGGTCGTGAGCGAGGCTGCGGCTTCTGCACTGCCGCTCTAGGTTCGTTGCCGGGTGCGGGTAGTTCGTGGCTTGTCGCGCAGTTCCCCGCGCCCCTAAGAAGGACCTCAGCCTCACCGGTATGGACCAATTCCGTCAATCTCCTTGACAGGCACATTGGTCCATACCAACTTTGTTGCGCACCCCCTGTACTCCCGAACACCCCCATTTCTTCAGGGAGATCGCGTGCGCAACCCACTCAGCAACACGACACGGCGTCCCAGACGTCGGCTTCTCGCGCTGTTCGCCACCGCCGGGCTCGCGCTCGGTGGAGCCGTTGCTCTGCCCGGTACCGCCCAGGCAGCGAACATTCTGACCAATCCCGGCTTCGAGTCGGGTGGCGTCTCCCCCTGGTCCTGTACCGGGAACCTCGGCTCGGTCGTCTCCTCCCCCGTGCACGGCGGCTCCAAGGCCCTCGCGGGGGCGGTGAGTTCGAGTGACAACGCCAAGTGCAGCCAGACCGTCGCCGTGAAGCCGAACACGGCGTACACGCTCAGCGGCTGGGTGCGCGGCAGCTACGTCTATCTCGGTGTGGACGGCGGCGCCTCCACCTGGACGACCTCCCCGTCGGCGTACGCCCAGCTCAGCGTCAACTTCACCACCGGTGCCTCGCAGACCAGCGCCACCATCTACACCCACGGCTGGTACGCGCAGGGCACCTACTACGCCGACGACATCAGCCTCGACGGGCCCGGTGGCAGTTCGGACACCCAGGCCCCGACGGCACCCGCGAGCCTGCGCTCCACCGGGAAGACCTCGTCGTCCGTGTCGCTCGCGTGGAACGCCTCGACCGACAACGTCGGCGTCACCGCGTACGACATCTACAGCGGCTCCAACCAGGTGCTGAGTGTCTCCGGTACGACGGCCACCGTCAGCGGGCTCTCGGCCAGTACCGCCTACACCTTCACCGTGAAGGCCCGGGACGCGGCCGGGAACTCCTCGGCGGCCTCCAACTCGGTGAGCGTCACGACCGACGCGGGCGGCGGGGGCGGCACCGGCTTCAAGCAGGCCGCGCCCTATCTGTACGAGGGCTGGGGCGACCCGCCGAGCGTGTCGACCGTGATGAGCTCGACCGGCATCAAGTGGTTCACGATGGCGTTCATGCTCGACGGCGGCGGCTGCAACCCCATGTGGGACAGCGCCCGGCCGCTGACCGGCGGCGTCGACCAGACCGTCATCAACCAGATCCGCTCGGCGGGCGGGGACATCGTGCCCTCGTTCGGCGGCTGGCAGGGCAGCAAGCTCGGCGCCAACTGCTCCTCCGCCAGTGCGCTCGCCGCAGCCCTCCAGAAGGTGATCGACGCCTACTCGCTCAAGGCGATCGACATGGACATCGAGAACACGGACGAGTTCGAGAACGAGGCCGTGCAGGCGCGGATCCTCACCGCGCTGAAGACGGTCAAGGCCAACAACCCCGGTCTGAAGACCATCGTCACCTTCGGCACCTCGACCACCGGACCCACCTACTACGGCAACCGGCTGATCGAGCAGGCCAAGTCCATCGGCGCCGACATCGACGTCTTCACCATCATGCCGTTCGACTTCGGCGGCGGCTCCGACATGTACGGCAACACCGTGAACGCGACGGAGGGGCTGAAGGCCAAGCTGAAGTCCACCTTCGGGTGGGACGACGCGACGGCCTACGCCCACATCGGCATCTCCGGCATGAACGGGCTCAGCGACCAGCAGGAACTGACGAGCCCCGCCATCTGGACCCAGATCCGCGACTGGGCGAACTCGCATCACATCGCCCGGCTCGCGTTCTGGTCGGTCAACCGTGACCGGCCGTGCGCGGGTGGCGGCGTGGTCAGCAACTGCTCCGGCATCAGCCAGAACAACTGGCAGTTCACCTCGATCACGGCCGGTTTCACCGGCTGACGCTCAACCGGAACGGTACCCCCACGCCCGCGCCAACTCGGCCAGGCGTGGGGGCAGTTCGGTCTCCGGGTCCGCCGGGCGCGCGGGCTGGACGCGGCCCGACTTGATAGTGCTGCTCCAGTCGCCGAGCTGGGGGCGGAAGGCACCGTGGTCCTGGTCGCCGTAGTCCAGCATGGTGTACTCCCACGGCACACCGAGGTAGTCGCACAGACCGCGGGTGGTCCGCTCCGGCTCGGCCGTCAGTTCCTCGTACGTGATCACGTGCACGTCGAGGTTCACCCGCGCCTCCTCCAACTTCTCGGCGTACTCCAGGACTTCCGCCCGGATGGCCTCATGGTCGGGATGGGTTCGGCGGTTGGTCAGCGAGGTGATTACGGCGCCCGGATGGCGCAGCAGGACGATGAACTTCGCCTGCGGCCAACATCGGTGCAGCCGGGGCCAGATGAGGGCGTTCGCCGGGGTCTTGTCGACGATGACGTCCTTGCCGCTGCGGGCGAGTTCGAGGTGCAGGACCCGGTCCCAGAGCACGTGTTCCAGTTCCCGCCGGTCCAGTTCGAGTGCCTTCATGGCCTCCGCGGTGAAGTCACGGCTCAACTCCACGTGCAGGGTGCGCAGATGCATCTCGTGCGGGGCGCGGATCCGGCTGTGGCTGTTCAGGAGCACCCGCAGGAGGGTCGAGCCCGAGCGTACGGACGACAGCACGAACACCGGCGCCTCCACGAGGCGCGGGGCGCACGGGGCGGTGTACCGGTCGGGGGTGGGCCCGGGCCGGGGTGCGGGTACGGCGTCCAGGTTCCGGCGCGGCGGGCTCACCGCCTCCTTCATCAGCCTCCCTCGACGCCTCAGTCCCTTGCCGATCGCGGACATGCGGGGGTCTCGCACGGTGCCACCTCTCTCTCACGCCACTGCGTTCCGCATCCCAGGGGCGGCGGGCGACACGAAGATGTCGGGCAGGGAAACGAGAGAGGTCACGGCGGGCCGAAAACCCACCGTGACCTGGTCACTTACCGCTCTCTTAATTCTTGATGGGAAACCCCCGAAGCCCTCCCTCAGAACCGGCTGGTCCTCAGACAGAACCGTCCAGTCCTCAGAACCGACCAGCGCCCCGGTACAGCTCAAGCTCCCCGTCCAGCTCCACCGCGAGCACCGTCGCGTGCGGGTCGAGGTCGGTCAGCGCGGGCGGGTCGATCCACAGCACCCCCACCGCGTCGTGCAGCCCGCCGACGACCCGATGGCCGAGCTCGGCCCCGGTCCCGAGGACGGTCACCTTGCGGACCCCCGTGACGAGACCACGGACGCCGATCTCGGCGCGCGGGATGTCGAAGAGGGTCAGATACAGCGTGCGCCGGTCGGCGGAGAGGGTGCTCGGCCCGTAGTGGTGCCCGGCCGGCAGCCCGCGCACCGTGCCGTACACGGCCTCGGCGTGCCGGCCGATCCACTCCCCCAGCCCTTCCAGGCGCTCCACCTGAGCCTGCGGGATGGTGCCGTCCTCCATGGGGCCGACGTCGAGCAGCAGGTTGCCGCCGCCCCCGATGGTCTCGGTGAAGTAGCGGATGAGCTGGGTGAGCGACTTGTGGTTGTGGTCGGCGTGCTGGTAACCCCACGAGTCGTTGATGGTGAGGCACAACTCCCAGGGTCCCGACGGGGGTTCGAGGGGGGCGCCCTGTTCCGGGGTGGCGTAGTCGCCCTCGCTGAGCATGCGCGCGTTGAACACGACGTCCGGCACGTACGACCGTATGAGCGCGGCCAGTTCCGGGATACGCCACTGTTCCTCGCTGCGGTCCCACTCGCCGTCGAACCACATCAGATCCGGGCGGTAGCGGGAGGCCAGTTCGCGGATCTGGCCGTCGCGGTAGGCGAGGAACCTCTCCCAGGCCGCCAGGTCCTCGTCCTCGGCCGCGCACTCGGAGTACCGGTTGTCCTCCTGCTCCGGCGGTCGGCCGGGCTTGCGGGTGCTGGCGTAGTCGGGATGGTTCCAGTCGGAGTGGGAGTAGTAGAAGCCGACCTTGAGGTCCTTCTCCCGCAGGGCCTCGGCGTAGGGGCCGAGGTAGTCCCTGCCGAGGTTCAGGTCGCCGAACTCCGTGTCCCACAGGGCCACTCCGTCGTGGTGACGGGTCGTCAGCACCGCGTACCTCGCGCCCGCGCGGGCGAACAGGTCGGCCCACTCACGCGGGTCGTACTTGGCGCCGGTGAAGCGGTCCAGCTGGGACATGTACCGGTCGTGCGGCACGATGTCGTCGTAGAACGACCAGGACTCCTGGACGCCGTCGACGGCGTAGATCCCCCAGTGGACGAAGATCCCCAACTTGGCGTCGGTGAACCACGGTTGCATCGCCACGGGTCATCCCCTCCGGAGTCGGAGCGTCAGGATCTGGAAGGGCCGCAGCGCGACGGAGACGGTGCCGTCCGCGACGTTCGCGGCCTCCAGGGGGCGCTCCAGCAGGTCGGTGACGTCGGCCCCCGTGAGCGGGAAGCCGGTCCGCAGCAGCCCCTGCGCACGGCCGCCCCGCGACTCGTACAGGCGCACCACGACGTCACCGGACCCGTCGTCGGCGAGCTTGACCGCCTCCACGGTGATGCCGTCGCCGTCGACCGAGACGACCGGCTCGGGCGCGCCCGCCGCGTCGGCCACACGGAGCGGCAGGTTGAGGGCGTAGCCCTCGGCGACCGCGTCCTCGATGCTCGCGCCGGGGAGCAGCGCGTAGGTGAAGCGGTGCTTGCCCTGGTCGGCCTCCGGGTCCGGGATGCGCGGGGCACGCACCAGGCTGAGGCTGACCTTGGTCGTCGTACCGCCGTCCTCGCGGACCGTGCGGGTGACGTCGTGGCCGTAGGTGGAGTCGTTGATGACGGCGACGCCGTAGCCGGGCTCACCCACGTGCACCCAGCGGTGGCCGGAGACCTCGAAGCGGGCCGCCTCCCAGCTGGTGTTGGTGTGGGTGGGGCGCTGGATGTGGCCGAACTGGATCTCGGCGGAGGAGTGCGCGGCGCGGACGTCCACCGGGAAGCCTGCCTTGAGGATCTTCTCGGCCTCGTGCCAGTCGATCTCGGTCTCGAAGTCGATGCGGGGGCTGCCGGCCCGCAGGGTGATGGTCTGGACGAGCTTCGAGCCCTTGCCGAAGTCGCGTGTGACCCGGACCGCGGCGAGCAGCGGGTCGTCCGAGACGACCTCGACCGACGAGGCCTCCAGCAGGTCCGTGTACCGGTTGCGGTAGTGCTTGTCGATGTCCCAGGCGTCCCAGTAGTTCGGGAGGTCGGTGTGCAGCCGCAGCAGGTTGCCCTGGTCCGCGAGGACTTCGCGCCGAGCGCGCAGGTCGTACACCGAGGCGAGCGTGCCGTCCTCGGCCACCTCCACCCGCACCAGGCCGTTGTCGAGGACGCGGCCCTCGACGGTCACGGGGTGCGAAGGCTCGGCGCCCACTGCCGGAGCGCTGCCGTTCGCGGGCACCGACACGTACGCCAGGTCGCCGGCCTCCGTGCGGATCACCTCGTTGCGGTCGTACGGGCTGGTGTTGAAGACCCGCTGACCGCCGCCGCCCAGTGCCGCGACCGCCTCCGCCGTCAGCGCCTCCAGCTCCTCGGCGACGCGCGCGTACTCGGCCTCCGCCTCGCGGTGCACCCAGGCGATCGAGGAGCCCGGCAGGATGTCGTGGAACTGGTGGAGCAGGACCGTCTTCCACAGGCGGTCGAGCTTGTCGTAGGGGTAGGCGTAGTCCGGCGCGTGCAGCGCGGCCGTCGTCGCCCACAACTCGGCCTCGCGCAGCTTGTGTTCGCTGCGGCGGTTGCCCTGCTTGGTGCGGGCCTGGGAGGTGTAGGTGGCGCGGTGGAGTTCGAGGTAGAGCTCGCCGTGCCAGACGGGGGCGTCCTCGTACTCGGCGCGGGCCTTGGCGAAGAACTCGTCGGGGTGCTCGACGACGACCTTGGGTGAGCCCTCCAGGTCGGCGAGCCTGCGGGCGCGTTCCATGATCTCGCGGGTGGGGCCGCCACCGCCGTCGCCCCAGCCGAAGGGGGCCAGCGAGCGCGTACCGGCGCCCTTCTCGGCGTAGTTGCGGACCGCGCGGTCCATCTCCTCGCCGGAGAAGCGGGCGTTGTAGGTGTCGACGGGCGGGAAGTGGGTGAAGATGCGGGTGCCGTCGATGCCCTCCCACCAGAAGGTGTGGTGGGGGAACTTGTTGGTCTGGTTCCAGGAGATCTTCTGGGTGAGGAACCAGTCGTTGCCGGCGAGCTTGGCGAGCTGCGGGTAGGCGGCGTTGTAGCCGAAGGAGTCCGGCAGCCAGACCCCCTTGGTCTCGACGCCGAAGTGCTCGATGAAGAACCGCTTGCCGTGGATGAGCTGGCGGGCGATGGCCTCGCCGCCGGGCAGGTTGCCGTCGGACTCGACCCACATGCCGCCGACCGGCGCCCACTGGCCCTTCTTCACGGACTCCTGGATGCGGGCCCAGACGTGCGGGTAGTTGTCGCGGACCCACTCGTACTGCTGGGCCTGGGAGCAGGCGAAGATGAAGTCGTCGTACTCGTCGGCCAGCGCCGTCACGTTGGAGAAGGTGCGGGACGTCTTGCGCTTGGTCTCGCGGATGGGCCACAGCCAGGCGGAGTCGATGTGGGCGTGGCCGACGCCGGAGACGACGTGGGCGCTGGCGTGGGCGGGCTTGGCGAGGACGGGGGCGAGGATCTCGCGCACGGCCGGCGCGCTGGCGGAGACGTCGTCCAGGTCGAGGGCGTCCATGGCCCGGTCCAGGGCGTGCATGATCTCGTGGCGGCGGGGCTCGTGGTCGCCGAGGTGGGTCATGACGCCGAGCAGCACCTGGATGTCCAGGTCGAGGTGGAAGACCTCCTCGTCGAGGACGGCGATGTCGGCGCGCTGGAAGGTGTAGAGCGGCTTGTCGCCCGCCGTCAGCACATCTCCGAGCAGGGTGGGCTCGGAGAAGTTGTTCGCCAGGATGTCGGGGTTGGAGGCGGCTTCGACCAGGTAGTCGATCTGCTCGCCGCCGGTGGCGGGGTTGGCGATCGGGACGTACTGGTTGAGCGGGTTGACCGCCTTCAGGGGCCGGCCGTCGGCCAGGTGGACCAGGGCCTCGGCCTGGTTGCCCGGCCAGTCGCCGACGAAGCCGAGGTCGATGACCGCCTCCACGCGCCGCCCGGCGAACGCGGCGGGCACCTCACCGCGCATCCGGAACCAGGTGGTGCCCCACGGCGGGCCCCACGGGGTGTTCATGGCGAACGGCTCGTAGCGGGCCGCGGCGGCCTCCTCGAAGGAGACCGGCTCCCCGGGCGCCTGCCACGCCTCGACCTCGAAGGGGACGGTGGCCGCGTAGATCGCGGGCTTGATGCGCTGGGTGTGGAGGCGCTCTACGCGCTCCTCGATCCGTCGGCGTTCGTCGTGCATGGAGAGCTCCAGGGAGGAGGAAGATCAGGGAAGACGGGGGAAAGCGCTTACCAGCAGGTGGTCACCTAAGGTACGCCAGTCCCGGATGGACCTCGCGGTACCCCTCGACCAGCCGCCGGGCGACGTTGACGGAGTCGACGAGCGGGTGCAGCGCGAAGGCCTTCACCGCGGTCGCACGGGAGCCGGACTCGGCCGCGGCGAGCACCTCGCGCTCGACCCCCTTGACCGCGCAGACCAGGCCGGTGGCGTGGTCCGGCAGCGGGGCGACGGTGACGGGGTGGGCGCCGTTGGCGTCCACGAGGCACGGGACCTCGATCACGGCATCGTTGTCGAGCACCGAGAGAGTGCTCTGGTTCCGGACGTTCAGGATCAGGGTGGTGCGCTCGTCGCGGGCGATGGCCCGCATCAGCGCCAGGGCGACCTTCTCGTAGCCGCCGGAGAGGTCGTCGACGTCGCGCTCGCCGGCGCCGGCGGTCTCCCGGTTCTCGGACATGTAGGTGGCCTCGCGCTCGGCGCGGGTGCGGTCCCAGACGTCCAGCGCCTTCGCACCGGGGGCGCCGACCTCGTCGTAGAAGCGGGCCTGCTGGTCGTGGAGGAAGGCGCCGCGGGTCTTCTCGGCCTGCTGGTAGGCGCGGACGGCCTCACGGTTGAAGTAGTAGTAGTGCAGGTATTCGTTCGGGATCGCGCCGAGCGACTGGAGCCAGTCGACGCCGAAGAGCTTGCCCTCCTCGAAGGAGCCGAGGAGCTCCGAGTCCGCGAGCAGGCGCGGGAGCTCGTCGCGGCCCGCGACGCGCAGGCCGCGGACCCAGCCGAGGTGGTTGAGGCCGACGTAGTCGATCCAGGCCTCGCGCGGGTTGGCGCCGAGCACGCGGGCGATACGGCGGCCGAGGCCGACCGGCGAGTCGCAGATGCCGATGACACGGTCGCCGAGGTGGCGGGACATGGCCTCCGTGACCAGACCGGCCGGGTTGGTGAAGTTGATGACCCAGGCGTCGGGGGCGAGGCGGGCGACGCGTTGGGCGATGTCCACGGCGACGGGAACGGTGCGCAGGCCGTAGGCGATACCGCCCGCGCCGACCGTCTCCTGGCCGAGGACGCCCTCCGCCAGGGCCACCCGCTCGTCGTCGGCGCGGCCCTCCAGACCGCCCACCCGGATCGCCGAGAAGATGAAGTCGGCGCCGCGCAGGGCCTCGTCGAGGTCGGTCGTGGCGGTCACCACGGGAGCGTCCTCGACCGCGGCGGCCTGCTCGGCGAGCACCCGGCTCACCGCGGTGAGCCGGCCGGCGTCCAGGTCGTGCAGGACGACCTCGGTCACCCGCCCCTCACCACGGTCGCCCAGCAGCGCCCCGTACACGAGCGGCACGCGGAATCCGCCGCCGCCCAGAATCGTCAGCTTCACGCTTGAGCCTTTCCTGCCAGTGCCACCGCGACGCCCGCCTCCTCCAGGGAGGCCCGCGTCGCCGGGTCCACCGGCGCGTTCGTCACCACCACGTCCAGGTCCTCGGGACCGCAGACCTTCGCCATCCCCGTACCCGGGAACTTCGCCGCGTCGGCGAGCAGCACCACCTTGTCGCTCGCCTTGATCATGGCGCGCTTGACCGGCACCTCGACGACCGTCGTGTCCATCACCTGCCCACCGGGGCGCACTCCACTGGTGCCGAGGAAGAGCCAGTCGGCGTGCAGCTGGCGCAGGTTGTCCTCGGTGAGGAAGCCGACCAGGGAGCGGTACTCGCGGCGGACCATGCCGCCGAGCAGGACCAGCTCGATCCCCTCGTCGTCGGCGAGCTCCTCGTAGACCACCAGGTTGCTGGTGATCACCGTGAGGCGGCGGCCGTGCAGCTGGCGGGCGAGGCGGTAGGCGGTGGTGCCGATGTCGAGGAGGACCGACTGGCCGTCCTTGACCATGGCCGCCGCGTGCGCCGCTATCGCGTCCTTCTCGGCCACCCGGACCTCGGCGACCTCCGCGAAGGGCTGGTCGCCCTCCTCGGCGCGGGCACCGCCGTGGACGCGGGTGAGCAGCCCGTCCTCCTCCAGTTTGACCAGGTCACGCCGGATGGTGGCGGGGCTCACACCGAGCTGCTCGGAGAGGTCGGTCACAGCCGCGGGGCCGCCCGAGCGCAGGGCCCGCAGGATGAGTTGATGTCGTCGTTCCGCCAGCATGCCGTGAACAGTACTCGTCATCTTCAATCATTTCCATGCTCAGTTCTGCTCGGGTATTGACCAATCGTGCGGAGCGGCGCACGATTCCGGTCATCGAAATTGACGAGTTTTGACGAGAGGTGCCGAGTGTGGATGACGACAGGCCCGACGTACTCCTGACCGGGCTGCTCTTCTACGACCTCGTCCTCACGGGGCTCGGAAAGCCGCCGACGCCGGGCGAGGAGATCTGGACCGGCGGCATGGGCTGCGGCCCCGGCGGCATCGCGAACCTCGCGGTGGCGGCCTCCCGGTTCGGTCTGCGCACCTCGCTGGCCACGGTCTTCGGCGACGACTTCTACGGCGAGTACTGCCGGGACGTGCTGTGCGACCAGGAGGACATCGACCTCTCGCTCTCCCGCACCGCGGACGGCTGGCCCACCCCCGTCACCGTCTCGCTGGCCCAGGGCCACGACCGCGCCCTGGTCACGCACGGCTCCGAGCCGCCGTTCTCGCAGGACGTGCTGATGGGCGACCCGCCCGAGGCGCGCACCGCCCTCGTGCACCTGGAGGCCGAGCCCCGCGAGTGGATCTCCAAGGCCGCCGCGAACGGCACCCACGTCTACGCCGACGTCGGCTGGGACCCCACCCAGCAGTGGTCCACCGACCTCCTGGACCAGCTGAAGCTGTGCCACGCCTTCCTCCCGAACGAGTCCGAGGCGATGGCCTACACCCGCACCGACAGCGCGCGGGCGGCCCTCGGCACGCTCTCCGAGCTGGTGCCGGTGGCCGTGGTCACGCGCGGTGGCGACGGGGCCGTGGCGGTGGACCAGACGACGGGCGAGTACGCCGACGTCCCCGCCCTCGACATCGATGTCCTGGACGCGACCGGCGCCGGTGACGTGTTCGGCGCGAGCTTCGTCGCCGCCTCGCTCGGCGGCTGGCCGCTGGAGGAACGGCTGCGGTTCGCCGTCCTCGCCGCCGGGCTCTCCGTCCAGCGGCCCGGTGGCGCGCTGGCGGCTCCCGGCTGGTACGGCGTCGACCGCTGGTGGCGCTCCCTGACCGACCCCGACCTGAAGTCGGCGTACGGCTTCCTGGCGGACCGGCTCCCGGACGATCCCGGGCCACCGGTCGCGTACGCCCCGATCACCCCGCCGGCACGGCAAACCTGATCCACCTCTCCCCCCACGCCCCTTCCCTGCGAAGTTCGAAAAAGATCCGAAAGGCGGTGGGAGCTGTGCGGCTCTCACGAAGAGGCCTGCTCCGCGCGGGCCTGGCCGGTACGGCCGCCACGGCGCTCGGCGGCCTGGCGTCCGGCTGTGCCGTTCCGACCGGCTCGACCGGCCGGAACATGGTCCTGTGGTACTGGAGCGGCGGTCTGAGCGACACCGTCGTGAAGAACGCCAAGGCCCGCTACGACAGCTCGGTGAGCCTGGACGCCATCCAGATCGGCGGCCAGTACCGCTCCAAGCTCATCACCACCATCACGGGCCGCGCCCATATCCCCGACATCGCGGGACTCAAGGGCGAGGACATGGCCGCCTACCTCCCCAACGCGGACCAGTTCATCGATCTGCGGACGCTGGGCGCGGACAAGTACAAGGACCAGTACCTGTCCTGGAAGTGGGACCAGGGCATCGCCGACGACGGCACGATGGTCGGCTTCCCGATCGACTGCGGACCGGTCGCGCACTACTACCAGTACGACGTGTTCCGGAAGGCCGGCCTGCCCTACGAGCCGGACGACGTGACGAACGAGCTGAACACCTGGGAGAAGTTCTTCGACGCGGGCGTGCAGCTGGGCAAGCGGGTCCCGCACGCCAAGCTCCTCACCGACGTCAACTCCGTCTTCGAGAACGTCGTCCAGCAGGGCGCGCAGCGGTACGTCGACAAGGACCGCCACTTCATCGGCGACCAGGACCATGTGCGCCGGGCGTGGGCGCTGGCCGTGGAGGCCAAGCAGCGCGGGATCGTCTCGGACCTGGTCAGCGGCACCCCGGACCAGCTGTCGGCCATCCAGGACGGCAAGCTGCCGAGCCAACTGAACGCCTCCTGGGCCTCGTTCGACATCAAGAACGGTGTGCCGAAGACCAAGGGCAGGTGGCGGGTGGCGCAGATGCCGGTGCGGCCCGCCAACAGCGGCGGCTCGTTCCTGTCGATCACCAAGGCGTGCCGGGAGCCCGAGCAGGCGTTCCAGATCATCAGCTGGATCCTCGACGCGAAGAACCAGGCCCAGGGTTACGTCGACGCGGGTCTCTTCCCCTCGACGCCCGCCTCCTACGACCTCGAGCAGATGCGGGAGCCGGACGAGTTCTTCGGCGGCCAGGTCACCACCGACGTCTTCGGACCGGCCGCGCAGAAGATCGTGGTCGCCTACAACAGCCCCTTCGACATCGCCCTCGGGCAGCCCCTCAAGGACGAGATCAAGAACGTCGGCGTCCTCGGCAAGAACCCGAAGGACGCCTGGAGTGACGCCATGAGCAAGTGCCGTCGCATCGCCAAGCACCTGGGGGTGAGCTACTGATGGCCGTCCTGGAGCAGACGCCGCCCGCGGTGGCGCGACCGTCAACGACCAAGCCCGTCAGCGGCTTTCGCAAGTACTGGCATCTCTACGCCGCCATCTCCCCCTTCTATCTGATCTTCCTGGCCTTCGGCCTCTTCCCGGTCGGCTTCTCCCTCTACCTGTCCTTCCACCGCTGGGACGGCCTCGGCTCGATGGAGTGGGCCGGGCTCTCGCAGTACCAGTACCTGCTGAGCGACAGCGACTTCTGGAACTCGATCGGCAACACGGTCATCATCTGGGCCCTGGCCACCTTCCCCATGATCTTCCTGGCGATGGTCACGGCCGTGATGCTCAACTCCGCGGTCCGCTTCAAGGGCCTCTACCGCGTCGCCTACTTCCTGCCGAACGTCACCTCGGTCGTCGCGATCGCGATCGTCTTCGGCTCGATCTTCTCGACCAACGCCGGCATGGTGAACGCCGTCCTGCACGCGGTCGGGATCGACCAGGTGGCCTGGCTGAACACGCCCTGGGGCATCAAGGTCACCATCGCCGCGCTGATGACCTGGCAGTGGACCGGCTACAACGCGATCATCTTCCTCGCGGGCCTCCAGACCATCCCCAGCGACCTCTACGAGGCCGCCCGCATGGACGGCGCCGGTCCGATCCAGACCTTCTTCCGGATCACGCTGCCGCTGCTGCGGCCGACCCTGCTCTTCGTCCTGGTCGTCTCGACGGTCACCGGTCTGCAGAGCTTCTCCGAACCGCAGGTGCTGCTCCAGACCTCCTCCAACGACTCCACGTTCGCGGGCGGTCCGGGCCACTCCGGTCAGACGATGGTCCTCTACTTCTTCCAACAGACCTTCGACAACAACGACTTCGGGTACGGCGCCGCCGTGGCGTGGGGCATCTTCCTCGTCGTCGTCCTCTTCTCGATCATCAACTGGCGCCTCGTGCAGCGCCGTGGCGACTAGGAAGGGCGCGCGCATCATGACTTCCATCAAGGGATCTCGCCGCAGAGGGATCGCGCTGCATCTCCCGCTGATCATCGGCACACTGATCTCGGCCTTCCCGTTCTACTGGGCCGTGATCATGTCGACGCACAGCTCGACGGAGATCTTCTCCTACCCACCTAAGCTGCTCCCGGGCACGCACTTCCTGGAGAACGTCCGCAATCTCTTCGACGCCATCGACTTCTTCGGGTCGATGTGGAACTCGCTGCTGGTCGCGGTGTCGGTGACCTTCCTGGTCCTGCTCTTCGACTCGCTGGCCGCCTTCGTCTTCGCCAAGTTCGAGTTCCCCGGCAAGAACGTGCTGTTCGGGCTGCTCATGGTCATCTTCATGGTGCCGGCGCAGCTGTCGGTCATCCCGCAGTTCGTGATCATGGCGAAGATCGGCTGGATCGGCTCGATGACCGCGCTGATCGTGCCGGCCGCGGCCAACGCGTTCGGCATCTTCTGGATGCGCCAGTACATGAAGTCCGCCATCCACGACGAACTCCTCGACGCCTCCAAGCTCGACGGCGCGAATTTCCTGCGCCAGTACTGGCATGTGGCGCTGCCGGTGGTCCGCCCCGGTCTCGCCTTCCTCGGCATCTTCACCTTCATGGGCCAGTGGAACGACTTCGCCTGGCCCCTGATCGCCCTCACCAACCCCGACAACGTGACACTGCAGGTCGCCCTGTCCCAGCTCAACGGCACCCACGGCACCACGGACTACGGCATCGTGATGACGGGCGCGCTGCTCGCCCTCATCCCGCTGCTGATCGTCTTCGCGGTCGGCGCCAAGCAGATCATCGGCGACCTCGCGAAGGGAGCCGTCCGCGGATGAACCACGATCCGCTCATCGCCCTGCGCCCCTGGGAGGCACCCGAGGTGACCTCCTGGGGGCGGCTCCCCATGAACGCCGTCGACCGGCGCTCCGGATCACTCCCCCAGGACGGCGACTGGCGCTTTCGGTTGCTGCCCGTTCCGGACGCGCCGGTCGGCGGTCCCTGGTCGTCGGCGCACGTCCCCGGCGTCTGGACGATGCAGGGCACGGACGACCTGCCGCAGTACCTGAACATCCGCATGCCGTTCGAAGAGTTCCCGCCTTTGTCGCCCACTGAGAACCCGACGGGCGTCTACGAGCGGGAAGTGGACGTCCCCGCCGACTGGGCCGGACGCCGGATCGTCCTCCAGGTCGGCGCCGCGGAGAGCGTGCTGCTCGTGCACGTGGACGGGCGGCCGATCGGCCTCTCCAAGGACTCCCGTCTGGCGGCCGAGTTCGACCTGACGGGCCTCGTCACGCCCGGCTCGTCCAGCACGCTGCGCCTCACGGTCGTCAAATGGTCGGACGCCTCGCACATCGAGGACCAGGACCAGTGGTGGCACGGCGGAATCACCCGCTCGGTGCTGCTGTACGCCACGGACCCGCTGCACCTCGCGGACGTGACCGTACGGGCCGCGTACAGCGGCGAACTGCGCGTCGACTGCCAGGTGCGGGACAGGGGCGGGGCGCTGCCCGAGGGCTGGTACGTCAGCGGGGACCTCGACGGTCTCCCGCTGACGCAGGACACGGAGTTCGACCGCCTCAACACCGAGGACGAGCGCGTCTCCGACTTCCTCGGTGAGGCCCGGATGCGAGCCACCGTCCCCGATGCGCGCACCTGGAACGCCGAGACGCCCGAGCTGTACGGCCTGACCGTCCGACTGCACCGCGCGGACGGCACGGTGGCCGACACGTCGTACCACCGGATCGGCTTCCGTGACGTCGAGATCGTCGGCCGGGACCTGCTGGTCAACGGTGAGCGGGTCTACATCCGGGGCGTCAACCGCCATGACTTCCATCCGCTGACCGGGCGGACGGTGTCGTACGACGACATGCGCGCGGACCTGGTCCTGCTGAAGCGCTTCGGTTTCAACGCGATCCGCACCGCCCACTATCCGAACGACCCCGCTCTGTACGACCTGGCCGACGAACTCGGCTTCTACGTCGTCGACGAGGCGGACATCGAGTCCCACGACCACGCCCACGAGATCGCCGACGACCCGCGCTATCTGAACGCCTTCGTGGACCGCGTCTCCCGGATGGTGCTGCGCGACAAGAACCACCCCTCGGTGATCATCTGGTCGCTCGGCAACGAGTCCGACTACGGGGCCAACCACGACGCGGCCGCCGGCTGGGTGCGGCGGCACGACCCGACGCGGCCGATCCAGTACGAGGGTGCCGCCAAACTGGGCTGGGCGGACCCGGGGGTGGCCTCCGACATTGCCTGTCCGATGTACGCGCCGCTGGAGGACTGCGTGGCGCACGCGCTGTCCGGCGAGCAGACCAAGCCGCTCATCCAGTGCGAGTACTCGCACGCCATGGGCAACAGCAACGGCACGCTGGCCGACCATTGGGCCGCCATCGAGTCCACCCCGGGTCTTCAGGGCGGGTTCATCTGGGAGTTCTGGGACCACGGAATCCTTCAGCGCGTGAGCGACGGAAGACCGGTCGGGCGTGGGGGCGCCGGGCTCTATGACAACGGTGTCGCCGCGCCCGGGTACCGCTGGGCGTACGGCGGCGACTTCGGCGAACGCCTCCATGACGGGGCGTTCATCGCGGACGGCGTGGTGTTCCCGGACCGCACGCCCAAGCCGGTGATGTACGAACACCGGGAGATCGCGGCGCCGGTCCGGATCGAGGCCCACCGGCACGAGGGCATCGTGCTGGGCAACCATCAGCACTTCCGGGGCCTGGACTGGCTGTCCGGCGAGTGGGAGCTGTCCCTGGCCGACGGCCGGGTGCTGACCGCGCCGGCCGACCTGCCCGACCTGCGACCCGGTGAGACCGCGGCCGTGCCGCTCCCCTTCGCGCTGCCGGTGGACGGTGGGGAGGCATGGCTGACGCTGCGGGTGACGACCGCGCGGGAGGAGGCGTGGGCGCCCGCGGGGACCGTGGTGTGTCTGCCGCAGGTGCGGTTGCGGGAGGCGGCCCGCGTGGTGTTGGCGAATCGTTCTTCCTCGGCGCCGGTCGAGGTCGACACCGAGGGTCTCCTCGTCCACCCCCTCCTCGCCGCCTCTCCCGCGCTCTCCCTGTGGCGGGCGCCCACCGACAACGACGAGCTGGGCGGCATGGCGCTGCGCTGGCGGGCCTGGGGCCTTGACGCCCTGGTCCGCAAGGTCGTCGAGGTGCGCCGGGACTCGGACCGGGTCACCGTGCTGGCCGAGTACGCCGCCGAGGTGGGTGTCGTACGGCATGTGCAGATGTTCACGCCCGTCGAGGGCGGGGTGCGGATCGAGGAGTCGGCCGAACTGCCGGACGCCCTCGCCGATGTGGCGCGGGTGGGCTCCGTCTTCGAGACCGTGCCGGGGATCGACCTGATGGAGTGGTACGGGCCCGGGCCCTGGGAGTCGTACCCCGACCGCCGTACCGCGCCCGTCGGCCACCACTCGGTGCCGGTGGACGAGTTGTTCACCCCCTATCTGCGGCCTCAGGAGAGCGGCGGCCGCAACGGCGTACGGCACTTCAGGCTGTCGGCGCCGGACGCCACCGGGCTCGCGGTCGCGCTCGACGAGCCTCGCCAGGTGTCGGTGACGCGCTACCGGGCCGCCGACCTGAGCGCGGTGGCCCACCACGACCAGCTGGTCCCGCGTGCCGGGTGCGTCGTGCACCTCGACGCGGCCCACCGGGGTCTCGGCACGGCGTCGTGCGGCCCCGACACCTTCCCGTCCTATCTCGTCGCACCGGGTGTCCACCGCTGGAGCTGGACCCTGAGCGTTCTCTGAACTCCCCTGGTTTTCACCCCCTTTACGGAGCACACGTGTGCACTTTGCCTGAACACGGGTCCGAGCATGCCCAGGCGGGCGCCGGACGGCGCAGCTTCCTACGGGCGACAGCCCTGTTGGGCGCCGCCGCCACGGCCGGGGTCGCGCTGCCGACCGCGGCCGAGGCCGCCTCCGCATCGCGTGGGCGGCCGGACACCGACAGCCGTCGCTTCACCCTCGCCGTCATGCCCGACACCCAGTACCTCTTCGACGGGCCGAGCATCGACAAGGCGCCGGTCGAGGCCTCCCTGCGCTATCTGCTGGAGCACGGGAAGGACGAGAACATCGTCTTCCTGTCCCACCTCGGGGATCTCACCCAGAACGGGTCCTCGGCCGAAGTCGCCGCGATCAGCGAGGCGTTCAAGCTCCTTGACCGGCGCGGGGTCGGCTACAGCGTCCTCGCCGGCAACCACGACGTGAAGTCCTCGACGACCGACCAGCGCGGGGCGACGCCCTATCTGGACGCGTTCGGCCCCGACCGGTTCAAGGGGAAGTCCACGTTCGGCGGGGCCTCCGCCGACGGCTACAACACCTTCCACCTCTTCCGGGCCGCGGGCCGGGAGTGGCTGGTCCTCGCGCTGGACTGGCGGCTGTCGGACCAGGGGTACGCGTGGGCGAAGGACGTCCTGGCCGCCCACCCGAGGACACCGGTCATCCTCACCACGCACGAGCTGGTCGTCGAGGACGACACGCTGTCCGCGTACGGGCAGCAGCTGTGGGACCGGCTGGTCGCGGACCACGACCAGATCTTCCTCACCCTCAACGGCCACTACTGGCCCGCCGCCCGCGCAACCCGCAAGAACGCGGCCGGACATGACGTCCATCTGCATCTGACGAACTACCAGAACCGCTATTTCGGCGGGGCCGCGATGATCCGGCTCTACCGCTTCGACCTGGACCGGAACGTGATCGACGTCGAGACGGTCTCGCCGTGGATCCTGGGCCGGGCCGGGAAGGGGCTCAACGAGCTGGAGCGGCAGGAGATCGAACTCAGCGGTGACGCCGACCGGTTCACGGTGGACATCGACTTCGCCGACCGCTTCTCCGGCTTCGCGCCGGTGCCCGCCCGTCCGGCCCGTCCGGTGTCGCGGATGCTGATACCGGGCACGCTGGCGTACTGGCGGTTCGACAGCGCGGTGACGGACAAGGTCCGTGACCTGTCCGGGCGCGGCAACGACCTCGGCCTCGTGTCCGTGGGCGGCGGCACGCTCGGCTGGTCGTCCGACCATCACCCCGACCAACCCGGTCACGGCAGCCTGGAGTTCCAGGGCTACAAGTCGCCGCTGAAGGGCGCGTATCTGCGCACGGTCGACGGCGCCCCGCTCAACTCGGCGACGTTCAAGGCCGGTTACACCATCGAGGCCTTCTACCGCCTCCCCGCCGACTGGGACCCCGACCACCACGCCTGGTCCGGCATCGTCAGCCGTACCGGCACGGGCGGCGCCGCCGGCAAGACCGCGGACGACCCCGACGAGCCGCTGGCCACGCTGTCCCTCTCCAACGACCGTGAGCCGCAGTGGGCGATGCGCCCGCTGAACCAGGAGGGCATCGCCACCAACTGGGGCCAGGAGACGCCGCTGGAGACCTGGTGGCACCTGGCGATCGTCAACGACGGCCGGCACACCACCCTGTACGTCGAGGGCTGCCCGGTCGTCCGCAACCCCAGGGCGACGTCGACCGGCATCGCCTCCGTCGGACTCCCGTGGCTGCTCGGCGGCTACGAGTACGGCGGGAAGATCGACCAGATCCTGCACGGACGCCTCGGCGACGTCCGCATCGTCGAACGGGCGCTGCCCGTCACGTCCTTCATGAACCACTGACCTGTCGAGGACCGTCATGACCGAACAGCAGCTGCCCTCCTGGGCCGACCCCTCCGTCTCCCCCGCCGACCTCGACCCGCAGGGCCTGTCGAGGCGCGGGCTCCTGCGCGGCGCCGGTCTGTTCGGCGCGGCCTTCGCCCTCGGCGGGGCGGCCTTGCCCGCCGAGGCCGCCCAACAGCGGCTCGGCGGCGACGACCCGCGGCTCGCCTACCTCGTCGGCGACCACCACATCCACTCCGTCTACAGCCACGACGCCAAGTACACGTTCTCCCAACAGGCCGGGGCCGCCGCCAGGTACGGCCTGGACTGGATGGTGTTCAACGAGCACTCCAACTTCGGCCACGCCGCGTACGGCGCGAAGCTGGAGCACGCCGAGATCGTCAAGGCCCGCGCCGAGAACCCGCGCCAGCTGATCTTCCAGGGCCTGGAGTGGTACATCCCGGCCGCCGAGCACTGCACGGTCTTCGCGGCCCCCGGCCCCCACGAGACCGATCTGCTCACTCAGTTCGAGCTCGCCTACGACGGCAAGCTCCTCGGCTACACCGAGGGCTCGGCCGGCGCGACCGACACCGCCCGCAACGAGGCGCACGCCGTCAAGGCGATCAAGTGGCTGGCGGAACAACGCCGTTCGGGCTACGTCGACGATGTCCTGGTCATCGCCAACCACCCTCTCCGCCTCGGCATCGACTCCCCGCACGAGATCCGGAACTGGCGGGACGCGGCCCCCGAGATCATGATCGGCATGGAGGGCGCACCGGGCGCCCAGGGCGCGGCCCTGCCCGGCTGGCGCGGGGCGACGTCGATCCGCGGCGAGTACGAGAACAAGCCGTCGGCGCAGTCCTGGGCGGGCTATCCGGCCGAGGCGTATGTGACGTACGGCGGCTTCGACTGGGCGACGGCGACCGTCGGCGGCCTGTGGGACTCGATGCTGGCCGAAGGCAGCCTGTATTCGATCACCACGAACTCCGACAACCACCGCACGGTCTTCGACACCTGGAAGAACGGCGACTGGCCGGCCGGCCAGAACTTCGACAACACCGGCAAGCTTCCCGACCCGGTGAACACCGACACCCCGCAGCCGGGCAGCGACTTCTGGCCGGGCGAGTTCAGCCGCACCCACGTCGGCGTCACCCGCTACGGCTACCGCGCGGTCATGGCGGGCCTGCGCGCGGGCCGCGTCTGGCTGGACCACGGGCATCTGCTCGACGGCCTCGACGTCCGCCTGAAGCGGGACTGCGACGCCGGCCGGGGCGTCACGCTCGGCGGCCGGCTGCGGGTCCGCAAGGGCGAGAAGATCAGCCTGTACGTGACGGTCACGACCGCGTCCCGACCCAACCCCCAGGGAATCCTGCCGGAGTTGGCGCACGTGGACGTGATCCGGGGCGCGGTGCGCGGACCGGTGACCGACCGCGACTCCTGGCGGGCCCCCGACACGAAGGTCGTGCGGACGACGGACGTGAGCGGCCGCAAGGGGACGTACACCCTGCGCATCCCGCTCATCGCCGGGGACGAGTCCTTCTACGTCCGGCTGCGCGGCAGCGACGGCAACCGCCATGGCGCGGGCTACCTCGGCGCGTCGATCGACCCCCACGGCCCGATCCCGCACACGCCAGGTGACGGTGACCCGTGGGCGGACACGTGGTTCTATTCGAACCCCGTCTTCGTCGACGTGGCGGGTGCCTGACGAAGTCCTCGTACCACCAGGTCACCAGCTGAATCGGAGGGAGGTACGGTGGCCGCGTGACCACGGAAGAGTCGCTGCGGCCCCAGTCCCTCATGCTCACGTTCCTGGGCGACCAGGTGCTCGGGCGTGACGTCTGCGTGTACTCGGGCAGCGTCATCGACGTGTTCGCCCGTGTAGGTGTCGGCGAGCAGGCGACGCGCTCCACCCTCACCCGCATGGTGAACCGCGGCCTGCTGCGCCGGCAGCGTGAGGGCCGCCGCATGTACTTCGGCCTGACCGAGCACTCGGCGGCGGTCCTGCGGGACGGCGAACGCCGCATCTGGCAGACCGGCGCCGTGAACCGCCACTGGGACGGCACCTGGACCCTCCTCGGCTTCTCCCTCCCCGAGTCCTGGCAACGCCAACGCCACGACCTGCGCTCCAAACTCACCTGGTCCGGCTTCGGCCCCCTGTTCAGCGGCCTGTGGATCGCCCCCGGCGAGGTCGACGTCGCCGAACTCGTCGCCGACCTGGGCCTGTCCGCCCACGTCAAGGTCTTCCGCGCGCACGCCGACGCGGGCATGGACATCGGCGCGATGATCGAGGAGACCTGGGAACTGGCCGAACTGGCGGAACGGTACGAGGCGTTCGTCAGCCGCTGGCAGCCCTGGCAGACGCGGGCACCGGAAGCCGACGAGGCCCTGGCCCAACGCCTCCTCCTCCAGGCGGAGTGGCTCCGGGTCATCCGGCGCGATCCCCGACTCCCGGTGAAGCATCTGCCGGACGACTGGCCGGCGGAGCAGGCGGAGAAGACGTTCCGGGCGGTGCACGAGCGACTGACGCCGCTGGCTCGGGAGGCGGCGGAGCGTCTGCTGGACCTGGTGGCGGTGCGCGACGCCGTGGACGACGAGGGCTGAGCCGGTCTCATACGAGCGGCGGCTCCAGGTCCCTAGGGATGAGGCGGCCGTCGCGCACGCTGACCGTGTAGGGATGCTCCCCGCCGAGCATCTGCTCGAAGTCGGCCAGTGCCTCCTCCTGCAGCTGAACGGCGTCAGGGACACGATCGAGCGCATGCAGGGCGATCGCGAGGTTGGCGCGGGCCACGACCGTGTCCGGATGCTGGGCCCCTACCGCGATCCGGAACCCGACGACGGCCGCCCGCGCCAGTTCCTCGGCCTGGGCGGGCTCCCCCAGCTGGGCCAGCACGGTGGCCAGATTGACCGCGCAGGCCAGGGTGTAGGGGTGGTGCTCGCCCAGCACGGTACGCAGGGTGGCGAGGGTGCTTTCCAGCAGAGGCCAGGCCTGGTCTGCCGCACCCGAACCTCCCTGGAAGATGCCGAGGTTGTTGACGGCGGTCAGCGTTGCCGGGTGGCGTTCGCCGAGTGCGGCGCGGTACTGCCCCGCGATGTCCTGCGCCAGGTCCAGGGCCCGCTCCTGAGCACCCGTGGCATAGAGATCGCAGGCGTGGTTCAGGGTGCAGTCCAGGACATCCGGGGTGGTTACGGGGGTCTTGCGTAGCTGGTGGTGCTCAAGGGTCCGTTCCGTGAGGATCCGGGCGTCGTCAGCCATGCCGGTCCGGCGCAGGGAGACCGCGAGGCTCTTGGCGGTGCGCAGGGTCTCCGGGTGGTCCTCGCCCAGTATCCGCTCGTAGTGCTCGTAGGTGCTGCTGAGCTCCGCCACCGACTCCTCGTAGCGGCCCGTCTCGCGGAGGTCGCGCCCCAGGTTGGCGAGCGTGGACAGCGTGTGCGGGTGCATGCTGCCGAGGACGACGCGGCGGCGTTCGTAGATCTCCGCGTCCAGGGCGTGGGCGTCGTCGTAGCGGCCGAGGAGCCGCAGACACAGGGCAAGGTTGTTGCGGGCACTGAGTGTGCGCCGGTGACTCTCGCCGAAGAGGTCCTCGAAACCCAGGTGGGCCTCGGTGGCCAGTTCCAGTGCCTCCTCGAAGCGACCGAGGCTCCCGAGGTCGGCCGCCAGCGCCGTGGCCGTCATCAGGATGTGCTGATGGCCCGGTCCCAGCAGGGTGCGCTGTCCGGACAAGGTCACGAAACCCAGCTCCGCCGCTTCGGCGTACCTGCCCAACGAGCGCAGCACATCGCCGGCCTGGCACTGCAGGCGCAGCAACTGGGTCTGCAACTCCTGGTCATGACCATCGGCCAGCCAGCTCCGCCATCGGGTGCGCAGGTCGTCGGCGAGCGAGAGGGCTTTGTTCAGATCGCCGCGACGCCACAGGTGGCGCACCTGGTCCATGAGCAGTTGCCGGACCTCCGGGTCACGGGAGTCCGCGGCGTTCGAGGCCTTGAGGTGCGGCAGGATCGACTCGAACTGGGGGCCGTTCTCCAGATCGTCGACAGGCTCGATGCCCGAGGGCCGGGCCGCGGCCAGGATGCGGTGGACGGTGTGCCGTGCCTCCTGCTGCTCCGCTTCGGTGAGCCCGAACCGGATCACCGCTTGCACGAGCCGGTGCACCTGGATCGACTGCTTGGCCGAGTCCACTCGCGCGAGGGCGAAGCGACCGATCTCCTTGATCGCCCGTCCGACGGACAGCCGGTCCTGGAGCGTGGGGTCCAGCACGCTCAGCACTCTGTCGTTCTGCAGCAACCTCAGGGAGATCGGCTCGGCGCCGAAGAAGGCGCACAGCTGGAGCAGGCGCACAGCAGCTGGTGAATGCTGTTTGAGACGTTCGATGGAGACGTTCCAGGTGGCGCCGACCGGCTCCGGATAGTTCGCGGGCCGGCCGACCGACATCACTTCCACGGCCTGCCGCTCCAGTTCGGCGAGGTAGGTGTCGACGGGGGTGCCGGTCTCGGCGAGCCAGGCACCCGCCTGATCGACGGCAAGGGGCAGGTCGCCGACTGCTTCGGCGACGCGTTCGGCGTCCTCGTGATCGAGGTCGGTGGCCCGGAGCAGAAGCCGTTCGACGCTCTCCTCGCGCAGGAACGGTTCGATCTCCAGCACCTCGGCGTACTGCTGCCAGGCTCTGTTGCGGGTGGTGACGAGCACGCATGGGGTGCCGCCCGGAAAGTGACGACTGACGTCCTGTGGCTCGTCGGCGTTGTCGAACACCAGGAGGCAGCGCAGGCCGGGTGTCTGCCGCAGGTGGTCGCGGGCTTCCCGGGCGGCCTCGGCGGTGTCGCCGCCGGACCTCAGGCCCAGTCGGCGGCCCAGCTCGGCGAGGGCGTCGACCACGTGTTCGTCCTGTTCGGCGGAGATCCACCAGACGACGTCGTAGTCGGCGGCGAACCGGTGTGCGTACTCCAAGGCGATCTGCGTCTTGCCGACACCTCCCAGTCCGCACAGGGCGTACGGCGCGCGAGCACCGTCGGCGGCGCGGTGGCGCAGGCCGTCACGCAGCTTCTCCAGCAGGGCGCCGCGACCCGTGAAGTGCGCATTGCGCGGCGGGTCGTTCCAGATTCGGGGCACTGTGTCGGGGAAGCGGCTGTCCAGGTCGGTGACGCCATCGGGCCGTGCCACGGGCTCGGCCGGCCGGCCCAGGGCTGTCAGCAGAGCGTTGCCCGCGCTCCGCTCGTCCCGGCCCACCAGGTCGGCCCAGGGCCACTTGCCGAACACCGCTGTCGGAGAGACCGGGCCCACGCGGACCGCGACGACCTGCCCGTGTTCGTTGCGGTCTGCGCCGGTGGCTGCTTCCCAGGCGCGACGGGCCCGTGCCGAGCGCTGGAAGGCCGGGGAGAACAGGAAGAGTGTGCGGTCGGCCGACCCTTCGGTGCCCTCGCCCGCGCCGCCGACGCACCGCATTGACACTCTGAACCCGGCCCTCAAGAGCAGGTCGGCGATCCAGTCGGCCCACATGCGGTCCTCGGAGACATGGACGAGCCTCAGCTGGGCCGGAAGGACGAGGCGGGCCCGGCTGAACTTCGTCCGGACGCCGTCGCGCACATCCCGCGGCATGCGGGGCAGTCGGGTGACGGCCCGGTCGGTGACGACGCCGGTGAGGCGCTCGTACGCCGCCAGGAGGGAAGCGGGGTTGTCCGGATCGTCACTGAAGGCGGCCAGGGTCTCCTCGTAGGCGTAGTAGGGGCGGTACGGAATCTCCACCGCTCCCCAGTAGGCGGCGAGGCCCTCCTCGTCCAGGCCCGTCGGCAGACTGTCGAAGCGTGCCCTGGCCAGGGCCCGTCCGGCGTCCGCCTTCTCCTTCTCGCCCTCGTCGATGCGCATGGGGACGGGCAGAATGCGGATACTTCGGCTCTGGAAACGGTCGTGGATGTCGTGGGCGACGGCGGCCGCGCCGTCGATGCTCTGGCCGCTGAGGGTGAAGCAGTCCACGAGGATGTCAGGGAGGTGCGCGGTGCAGATGTCGGCGATGTCCGAGAGGCCGGTGCGGCTGTCGATGAGGACGTAGTCGTAGTTCTGCCGCATGTCCTCACGCAGCGCGTCGAGGAACAGGCCGCCGCCGAGCCGGTCGTAGAAGTTGTCCCAGTCGAAAGTGGCGATCGTAGAGGCGTAGTCACGGTTCTGCCGGCCGGCGAGCACCAGGTCGAGGGTGCCGGGCACCGGGAACAGCCAGTTCAGGGAGACGGCATGGCGTTGGACGCGGGCGTATTCACGATGCCAGTCGCGTGCTCGCTCCTCCGTTTCGGCGCCGTCGGTGGTCGCGGCCCAGGCGTACTCCCTGAGCAGGTCGATGACGCCCGTCGTGGCGCGAACGGTGCCCGGGTCCAGGAAGGGATGGAAGAAGCGGTGCAGGCCGGGGGCCTCCAGGTCCCAGTCGACGGCCAGCACACGGTGCCCGTTGGCGGCCAGGATCCAGGCGACGTTCGCGAGGGCCATGGTGCGGCCGGTGCCACCCTTGTACGAGTAGAACGTCACGATGCGGCCCTGGCTAGGGCCCTGTCGGTCATCCCCGCTCATCGTGACCCTCCTTCTCGTCCCCCGGGTGGGGTGCCGGGGACCAGGCGTCGGAGCCGCCGAGGCGGAAACGCGGAGTGGCCTGACCGGGCGGCGGCAGCGGTCGGGCTCTCCTGAGGTACTGGCCCTCCGCCCAGCGGACGACGCGTGGGAGCACCTCGCGGAAGGACCCCTCGTCAGGCACCCCACGCACGGCGGCCCGGCACGCCTCGCGCCCCTGGCGCACCCGTCGGGGCAGGGTGGCACCCAGGTCGGCTGCGAGTTCGTGCTCGATCTCGTCACCGTCGGGATCGTCGTCGTTCCAGGGCACGACGAGGCCGACGGGAGGTGCGTCGCTGTCGTCGAACTCGCCGAGCCGGGTGCGGTGTTCGGGGTCGCGCAGCATCCAGCGGTCGAGGAGCAGCACCTCCGGGGCGTCGGCGGGCGGGGCCGTGTGGTCGAACTCGCTCACATCGGCGCGGAAGTCGAGGCCTGCGGCGATACCGGCGGCCACCTGGGCGACCGGCCGGTCGGACGCCGGGTGGTAGGGGTTCCAGTGCAGCGGTGTGGGGCCGTAGTACTGCGTGCTGCGCCCTTCGGGCAACCGGTCGAGTGTGCCGGCCGCCACGCTGATGCGCAGTCTGCGCCCGGCCGCGGGCCGTGCCGCGAAGGCGTCACGCGCGCTGCTGAGGCCGTCCGGGGTGCCGTGCTCCACGGCGACGCTCTCGCCGACCTCGACGATGCGCCGGGCCAGGTGCAGCACGGCCTTCTGGTAGTCGCGCCGGAACGCGTGGACCTTGGCCAGTCCGTACAGTCCGTACGTGCGGTAGCGGTCGCCGAGTTCGGGATGCGCGTACTGCACCTCCTTCACACAGTCGGGAAGTCCTCGGTCCGGCACCGGCGCCCACAGTGCCGGCACGATCGCGCTGGGTGTGCCCCGCCCTTCCGGGTCCCGATGGCATGCCCTGCGGTCATGGAACGCGGCCCATTCCCTCCCGCACCAGGGGCTGATGAAGTAGCGCGGCGAGTACAGCGGCACGAAGACCCGGCAGCCGCCGAGCGAGTCGGCGAGTTCGTCGCTCCAGATCTGGCCGGGTCCTATCGTGCGGTCCATGAACCCCGGGGCGCCAGGGTGCGCGGTCAGGTTGCGGATGTGCTCGCACAGATCACGGAAGAGGCGGTACACCCACAGGTCCGGGTCGGACGCGTCGGAGCCGGCCAGCGGAATGTGGGCGTAACTCAGGAAGAAGTAGGGCGCGTTGGCATCCTCCCCCGACGGCTGCGTCAGCTTCACGCGACCCCCCGATCACGTCCCCCGGCCCCTGCACCCCCTGGGGGTGAACACTCAGTGTAGGAACTCCGGGGCTCCCTGTGACGCTCACGGGAGGAATGCGCCGGTTATGCGTAGAACCGCGAAAGACTCTGCAACACCGCCGCCGGCTTCCCCCCGCCCTCGATCTCGATCACCCCGTCGACGGCGATCTGCACCCCGCCCGCCACCTCCTCGACGTCCGCCAGCTTGCCGACCAGCCGAATCCGCGAGCCCACCTTCACCGGGGAGGGGAAACGGACCTTGTTCAGGCCGTAGTTGACCTTCGTCGTGACGCCCTGGACGTCCAACAGCTCGGTGAACAGGGGGATGAAGAGGGAGAGGGTCAGATAGCCGTGGGCTATCGGGGCGCCGAAGGGGCCCTCCGCCGCGCGCTCGGGGTCGACGTGGATCCACTGGTGGTCGCCCGTGGCGTCGGCGAAGGTGTTGATGCGGGCCTGGGTGACCTCGATCCAGTCGCTGGTGCCCAGGTCGGCGCCGGCCAGCTTCTTGAGTTCGTCGAGGCCGTTGACGGTGATGCTCATGGGGTTCCTTAGCTGTTGCCGTAGCGGGTACGGACGCGGGACTTGAGGAGTTTTCCGGAGGCGGTGCGCGGCAACTCGGCCGCGAGCACCACCGACTTGGGGATCTTGTATTTGGCGAGGCGGCCGGAGAGGGAGGCCAGCACGTCGTCGGGGTCGAGCGAGGCACCCTCGCGGGGGACGACGACCGCGCGCGGGACCTCGCCCCACTTGTCGTCCGGCACGCCGATGACCGCGCACTCGACGATGTCGGGGTGGGTGAGGAGCAGGTCCTCGATCTCGGCGGGGTAGATGTTCTCGCCGCCCGAGATGATCATGTCCTTGAGGCGGTCGACGATGAAGACATAGCCGTCCTCGTCGACGCGGGCGGCGTCCCCGCTGCGGAACCAGCCGTCCGTGAAGGAGGCGGCCGTCTCCTCGGGCAACCCCCAGTAGCCGGGCATGACATGGGGGCCGCGGATGACGACCTCGCCGGTCTCTCCGACGTCGACCGGCGCCATGTCCGGTCGTACGACCCGTACATCGCTGAAGAAGTGCGGCACGCCCGCCGAACCGGCCTTGGTGACCGCGTGTTCGGCGTCCAGGAAGAGCGTGCCGGGGGAGGCTTCCGTCATGCCGTAGCCCTGGAGGAAGGTCAGGTCCCGCTCCTGATAGGCGGCGATCATCGCGGTGGGGACGGGTGAGCCGCCGCAGGTGAGGATGCGGAGGGAGGAGAGGTCCGCGTCCGGCCAGCGCGGGTGGCGGGCGATCTGTTCGAACATCGTCGGGACGCCGAACATGAAGGTGATCCGGTGGCGTTCGATCAGGTCGAAGGTGGTCGAAGGGTCGAAGGCCTCCACCAGGACGCAGGTGCCGCCCTTCAACAGGACCGGCAGCGTCAGCATGTTCAGGCCTGCCGTGTGGAACAACGGGGCCGAGACCAGGGCGCGTTCGTCGGCGATCAGGTCGGTGTCGACGAGGACGTTGAGCGCGTTCCAGGTCAGGTTGGCGTGGGTGAGCATCGCGCCCTTGGGGCGGCCGGTCGTACCGGAGGTGTACATGATGATGCAGGTGTCGTCGGCGGCGACCGGTTCGTCGATCGGGTCGTCCGTGGCCGCTCTCGTCAGTTCCGCCTCGTATCCGGCGCCCACCTCCACGTACGCCCGCACGTCCGTGTCGCCCGGCAGGCCCGCCACCAGGCCCGCGTACTGGGGGCCGTAGACGAGTGCCCTGGTGCCGGAGTCGCTGAGCTGGTAGGCGATCTCCGGTCCCGCGAGGCGGATGTTGAGGGGGACGAAGACCGCGCCGAGGGTGCCCGCCGCGAACAACGTCTCCAGGTAGGAGGGGTGGTTGGGGCCGAGGTAGGCGATCCGGTCGCCGCGCCGCACGCCCCGGGCGCGCAGTGCGTGGGCGAGGCGGGTGGTGCGCTCGTGCAGTTGCGCGTACGTCCATGCCGTGTCGCCGTGCACCAGTGCGGTGCGGTGCGGGGTCTTGCGGGCCCGGCGTGCGGGCCATGACCCCAGTCCCTCGTTGCGCATCTACAGCCCCTTATGGCTTGGTCAGCCCGAGCAGACGGGCGGCGTTCTCCTTGAGGATCCTCGGCCTGACCTCGTCCTTGATCGGCAGCTTCGCGAAGTCGGCGAGCCAGCGGTCGGGGGTGAGGACGGGGAAGTCGGAGCCGAAGAGGACCTTGTCCTTGAGCAGGGTGTTCGCGTACTGGACGAGTTGCGGCGGGAAGTACTTCGGGGACCAGCCGGAGAGGTCGATGTGGACGCCCGGCTTGTGCGTGGCGACGGCGAGGGCCTCGTCCTGCCAGGGGAAGGACGGGTGCGCCAGGATGATCTTCAGATGGGGGAAGTCGGCCGCCACGTCGTCCACGTGGAGGGGGTTGGAGTACTTCAGGCGGATACCGCCGCCACCCGGGACGCCGGCGCCGATGCCCGTCTGGCCCGTGTGGAAGAGGGCGATCGTGCCGGTCTCCTCGATGACCTCGTAGAGGTCGTACGCCACCGAGCGGTCGTTGGGGAAGAAGCCCTGGATGCTGGGGTGGAACTTGAAGCCCTTCACCCCGTACTCCTCGACCAGGCGGCGGGCCTGCTTGACGCCCGCCTTGCCGCGGAAGGGGTCGATGGAGGCGAAGGGGATGAGGACGTCGGAGTTCGCGGCCGCGGCCTCCGCCACCTCCTCGTTGGGGACGGGTGCGGTGCCGGTCGCCGATTCCGCGTCGACCGTGAAGATGACCGCGGCCGTCTTCCGCTCGCGGTAGTAGGCGGCCGTCTCCTCCAGGGTCGGCTTCCGCTTGCCCTCGACCTTGAAGTAGGCGGAGGAGGCGTCGTGCAGGTCGTCGTCGAGGGAGGAGTGGCCCTTCGACGACACCTCCGCGTGGGTGTGTACGTCGATGGCGACAAGAGACTCCAGGTCCATCACGCCTCCGGAAGCTTCGGGGCCGGAATGCCCACGGTCTGGAGCTCGGCGCCCACCGACGTCGGGAAGGCGTCGGCCAGGGTGTCGGGGGTCCAGCCGCCGTCGGCGTACGCCGTGCTGATCTCCTGCGGGTGTGACCAGAGTGCCACCTTGTCACCGCCGATGCCGATGGCCTGGCCCGTGATGCCGCGGGCGGCCTCGGAGGCGAGGAAGGGGACGAGGGCCGCGCAGTCCTCGGGGGTGCCGAAGCCCTCGCCCTTGCGGAGGAAGTCCGGGAGCGGCTCGCCGTCCCTCATGGCCTCGATGTACGGGGCGAAGGCAGGGATCGTCTCGGTCATCGCGGTCGCGGCGACGGGCACGATCGCGTTGACGGTGATGTTCGCGCGACCCAGCTCCATGGACCAGGTGCGGGCGAAGGCGGCGATGCCGGCCTTGGCGGCGGCGTAGTTGGTCTGGCCGAAGTTGCCGCGCTGGCCGGCCGGGGAGCCGACCAGGATCAGGGAGCCGCCCTCGCCCTGCTCGCGCATCCGGACGGCGGCGGCGCGGGCGCAGGTGAAGGTGCCCTTGAGATGGGTGGTGATCACCGCGTCGAAGTCGTCGTCGGTCATCTTCCACAGCACCTTGTCGCGCAGGATGCCGGCGTTGGTGACGAGGATGTCGAGCCGCCCGAACTCCTCGACCGCGCGGTTCACGAGCCGCTCGGCGGCCTCGGTGGTGCCGACCGGGACGACCTCGGCCACGGCCGTGCCGCCGGCCTCGGTGATGGACTTCACGGCCTGCTCGGCGACGGCCTCGTCGATGTCGTTGACGACCACGGAGGCGCCGTGGGCCGCGAGGGCGTGCGCATAGGCGAGGCCGAGGCCCCGGCCGCTGCCGGTGACGACGGCGACCTTGCCGGAGAGATCGATGCTGGGCACGGGAGGGGTCCTTTCAGCATGAGTACCGCTTCGAGATCGAAGCTAAGAGCAATAATTGTTGACGTCAATAGTTGTTGGCCACCGACGGGTACGTCATGCTGGAATCCGCATGCCGTACCGACCCGACCCTGGGAGCCCGCCATCACACGCCAGCACGCCACCCCGAAGCCCATCGACGCGGACGAGCCGTGGATGCGCGGGTTGCACGCGGACACCGGCTACCTGCTCTACCGTCTGGGGCTGCGCTCCGGTCAGCTCTTCAACACGTTCCTCCAGGAGTCCGGGCTGCGGCTGCGCCACTACGCGGTACTGCGCTATCTCGCCGGCTCCGAGGGCGCCCTCCAGCGGGAGCTGAGCACCCGGCTCGGCTACGACCCGAGCGCGATCGTCGGCCTGGTCGACGACCTGGAGAAGCTCGGCCTCACTGAACGCCGCCCCTCTCCCGACGACCGGCGCGGCAAGATCGTCCTCCTGACCGGGAAGGGCCTCGCCTTCCTCCGCGACACCGACGAGGCGGGGCTGCGGGTGACCAACGACCTGCTGGAGCCGCTCGACGCCGGGGAGCGCGACGCGCTGCACGCCCTGCTGCTGAGGATCGCCGACCAGCCGTGACCGGCCAGCCGAGGGCCCGTTCACGCGGCGCCGCCACCGCGCCCGACCGGCTGCTGTCCGTGCTCGGCGCGTTCGACCACGGGCATCCGGCGCTGAGCCTGACGGACATCAGCCGGCGGGCGGGGTTGAGTCTGACCACCGCGCACCGGCTGGTGGGCGCGCTCACCGAGTGGGGCGCGCTGGAGCGGGACGACTGCGGCGTCTATCACGTGGGGCTACGGCTGTGGGAGGTCGCGGCCCTCGCCCCGCGCGGTCTCGCCCTGCGGCAGATCGCGCTGCCGTACCTGGAGGACCTGTACGAAGCGACGCACGAGAACGTGCAGTTGGCGGTGCGGGACGGCACCGACGTCGTGTACATCGAGTGGCTGTCGGGGCGTTCGTCGGTCGGCGTGCACATCAGGGTCGGCGCCCGCTGGCCGCTGCACGCCACCGGCGTCGGGCTGGCGCTGCTGGCCCACGACACCCCGGACGCGCAGGAGCGCTACTGCGCGGGCCCCCTCGCCGACTTCACCCCGTACACGATCACGGAACCGGCCCGCCTGCGCCGGGTCCTGGCCGAGACCCGGCGCACGGGGGTCGCGGTGAGCGACCGTCAGGTCACCGACGACGCCCTGTCGGTGGCCGCCCCCGTACGCGGACGGGGCGGGGCGGTGCTGGCCGCGGTGTCGATCGTGGTGCCTCAGGTCGACGCACAGGTACCGGTGTTGATACCGGCGGTGCGGGTCGCGGCGCGCGGGATATCGCGGGCGCTGGGGTGGCGCCCGGAGAAGTGAGGGATCCCCGGGCGGGGTCGAGTCACCCGCGGCGGATATCCCTCGCATCGGCGAGGCACCGCCCCCGAGCCCCTCGCGATACTGGGACGGCCCCTGCCCCGAGGAGCCGTCGATGTCCGCTCAGTTCTGGTTCGCGCCGCTGGTCGCGCGGGTGCGTACGGCGCATCCGTACGTCGTCGACACCGCGCTCGCCGCGCTCGTGCTGTTCGCCGCCTCGCTCCAGTGGATCTTCCCCGACGAGGGAGGCGACCGGCTGACCTGGCAGGGCTGGCTGCTCGGCGCGGCGACCGCGGTGCCGCTGGTGTGGCGGCACCGCGCGCCGTTCGCGATGGCGTGCGCGGTGTCGGCGGCCACCCCCGCGCAGGCGCTGTACCACGCACCGCCGCCGGACCTGATGTACGGCGGGTTCGTGGTCCTCTACACCATGGCCGCCCGGGGCCTGCCGTGGCAGCGGCGCTTCATGCTGGTCGGCTGGGCGATCGGTGTCTCGCTCGTCATGCTGCACAAGGAGAGCCCGGAGCCCTTCGAGTACGCCTTCCAGCTGATGAGCGTGGCCTGCGCCTACGCGTTCGGGGTGCTCGCCCGCGTCCAGCGTGCCTACACCGCCGAACTGGAGGACCGGGCACGGCGGTTGGAACGGGAGCGGGCCGCGGACACGGCGCGGGCGACGGCCCAGGAGCGCGCCCGCATCGCCCGGGACATGCACGACATCCTGGCCCACGCGGTGAGCCTGATGGTGGTGCAGGCCGAGGCGGGACCGGTCGTCGTACGCAGCGATCCGGCGCGCGCGGAGGCCGCGTTCGAGGCGATCGCGGGAGCGGGGCGGGACGCGATGGCGCAGCTGCGGCGCATCCTCGGCGTCCTCAAGGAGGAGCAGCGCAACGGGACTTCACCGCAGCCCGGCATCAGGGCCCTGCCCGCCCTGGTCCGCCAGGTCGGCGAATCGACGGGCCTGCGGGTGGAGTTGAGCGCTACCGGCGAGCCCCTCCCTCTCCCGCCGGACACCGACGTCGCGGCCTACCGGGTGACGCAGGAGGCGCTCACCAACACGGTCAAGCACGCGTACGCTTCCTCCGCGACCGTCGAACTCGGCTGGACGGAGGATGCGTTGACGCTGACGGTGACCGACAACGGGTGCGGGCCCACGACGCCGGGCGGCGGGCACGGTCTGATCGGCATCCGGGAGCGGGCCGCGGCCTGCGGTGGTGACGCGCGGGCCGGGCGCGGTCCGGACGGCGGCTTCCAGGTCGTCGTACGGCTTCCGGCCGGTGACCGGCGGGCGGCGCCGGGGTGAGCATCCGGGTGGTCGTCGCCGACGACCAGGAACTCGTGCGCAGCGGCTTCAGCATGATCCTGGAGGCGCAGGCGGACATCGAGGTCGTCGCCGAGGCCGCGGACGGCGCGGAGGCGGTCGCCGCGGTGCGCCGACACACACCGGACGTGCTGCTCCTCGACATCCGTATGCCGGTGATGGACGGCCTGGAGGCGGCCCGCCGGGTGTGCGGACAGTCCGCGTGCAAGGTCGTCATGCTCACCACGTTCGACCTGGACGAGTACGTCTACGAGGCCCTGTACGCGGGCGCCAGCGGCTTCCTGCTCAAGGACGTGCGCCGGGACGACCTAGTGCACGCCGTGCGGGTCGTCGCCGCCGGGGACTCGCTGCTCGCGCCCGCCGTGACCCGTCGGCTGGTCGCGGACATCGTGCGCCGCCGCCGGGAGGAGGCCACGGCGGAGGTCACCCCGGACCGTCTGGGCGTCCTGACGGCCCGCGAGGTGGAGACGCTGCGGATGCTGGCGCGGGGGCTGTCCAACGCGGAGATCGCCACGACGCTGTTCGTGAGCGAGCACACCGTGAAGACCCATGTCAGCAATGTGCTGAACAAGTTGGGGCTGCGAGACCGGGTCCAGGCGGTGATCTGCGCCTATGAGACGGGTCTGGTGGTGCCGGGGTCGTCCGGCGAGAACGACGGACCGTGATCGGGAGCGGTTCGCCGCGCCCGGTCAGGCAGTCGCCTCCCCCGCGCGAGTGAGTCGCCGTCCCCTCTCCCCCGTACGACGGAGCCCCGGAAACCGCTCCCTCCGGCGATCCGGTACCGCCCCCCTCGCCGCGAGCCTGAGGGCATGTCAACCGACGCCTCGCCGGGAGGGACCGTGCTCTCCACACTCGCCCGGACGGCCACGCGCCGTCCGCTCACCGTCATCGCCCTGTGGGTGCTCTTCCTGCTGCTCGGCTTCGGGCTCGGCACAGGGGTTTTCGGACGTCTGTCGGACAACGTGCCCGAGGTGCCGGGCACCGAGTCGGAGGCGGCCGCGGAGTATCTCGACCGGGTCGACCCGTCCGGCGACTCGATCACCGCCGTCGTCGAGGGCACCGCCGTCACCGACCCCGCGCTGCGGGCCCAGGTCGAGCGGGCGGTCGCCGACGTACGCGAGATCGCCGGCGTGGCCGCCGTACCGGACCCGTACACGACGCCCGGTCTGGCCGCCGAGGACGGGCGGGCGCTCCTCATCCCCGTGGCCCTGAAGGGCGGTCTCGGCGACGACGCCGAGGAACGGGCCGTGAACGACGCGGCCGACCGGATCAAGGAGATCGACGCGCCCGAAGTCCATGTCAGCGGCGGCCCGTTGCTGGGGCTCCAGATCGGCGAAAAGGCACAGGAGGACGTGCGCAACGCGGAGTTGATCTCCCTGCCCGTCGTCCTCGCCCTGCTCCTCGTCGTCTTCGGCGGGCTGCGCTCGGCCGCGCTGCCCCTCGTCATCGCGGTGAGCGGCATCGCCGGCGCGTTCCTGGCGCTGTTCCTGTTCAGCTCGGTCACCGACATCTCCGTGTACGCGATCCAGGTGACCACGATGCTGGGGCTCGGACTGGCCGTGGACTACGCCCTGTTGATGCTGGTCCGCTTCCGTGAGGAACGCCGCAGGACCGAGGACGTGGTGGAGGCCGTACACCGTGCGGTCGCCGCGGCCGGACGGACCGTGCTGTTCTCCGGGCTCACGGTGGCGGTCAGTCTGACCGGGCTGCTGGTCTTCCCGAGCGTCTTCCTGCGCAGCATGGGCCTGGCCGTGGCCGCCGTGGTCGTCGTCGACATGCTCGCCGCGGTCACGCTCCTACCCGCGCTGCTCACTCGCTTCGGCAGGAAGATCCCGCCCGCGAAGGACCGGCCGCAGGACGAGGAGGGCCGTGCCTTCGCCCGCCTGGCCCGCTTCTCCGCACGCAACCGCATCGCCGTACTGGCCGTGATCGTCCCGGCCCTGCTGGTCCTCGCCCTGCCCGTCACCGGCATGCGGATCAACCTCGGCGACGCCCAGCAGTTGCCGTCGAGCACCGAGGCACGGCAGTTGTACGACACCGTCGGCGCCCACTTCCCGCCGGGCACCGGTGTGGCCACGGTCACCGTCGTCCTCAAGCCCGGCACCGACGCGGCGACCGCCGACCGGATCCGCGCCCTGTCACCGCGCGCCGAGTCCCGGGAGCTGCCGAACGGCACCACGGTCATGGAGCTGCCGCCCTCCGGGAGCGTGGACGGGGACGCGGCCACCGGCCTGGTGGAGCGGGTCCGTGACCTGCGCGGAACCGCGCCGGTCGAGGTCACAGGACCCGCCGCCCGGCTCGTCGACTTCCGGGCGATGCTCGCCGACCGGGCGCCCTGGTCCGCGCTGACCGTGCTGGCCGGCATCTTCGTCCTGCTCTTCGCCTTCACCGGCTCGGTCCTGATCCCGCTGCGCACCATCGCGACGACCCTGCTCAGCCTCGGTGCCGCGCTCGGCGCGGTGGTGTGGGTGTTCCAGGACGGTCACCTGGCCGGGCTCCTGGGCGCCGAGGGCCTCGGGTCGCTGAGCCTGACGGCACCGCCGCTGATCATCGCCATCGCCTTCGGTCTCGCGATGGACTACGAGCTGTTCATCCTGGCCCGGATGCGCGAGGCCCGGCGGGCCGGCGAGGACGACCGGGAGGCCGTCGTGACGGGTCTGCGCCGCTCGGGGCGGGTGGTGACCTGCGCCGCGCTGCTCCTCGCGGTCGTCTTCGGCGCCTTCATGACGGGCGGCTTCTCCCCCATCCTCCAGATCGGGCTCGGGCTCACCCTCGCGGTGCTGATCGACGCCACCGTCGTACGCATGCTGCTCGTCCCGGCGACGATGGCGCTGCTCGGGCGGCGCGCCTGGTGGGCGCCGAGGCCGCTGCGCCGGGTGCACGACCGGTTCGGGCTGAGCGAGGAGGCGCCGGCCGCGCCGCGGATCCCGACGAACGTCTGACAGCCATGAGCAGGGCCCGGCTTTCACGCCGGGCCCCGTTTCCCTTGGGGCGGCTACAGTTTTGTCATGGGTGGGGACACGGGGGAACGGCCCACGCGGCCGTGCGAATGGTGCGGTGTGCCGGTCGAGCAGCCGCGCGGGCGGTGGCGTCGGCGGAAGTTCTGCAGCAAGGCCCACCGGCGCAGGAACCGGGCGGTGGAGGCCGTGTTCGAGTTCCTGGACTTCTGGTAGCGGTCCGCCCGGCACGGTCCTCACCGGAATCTCAGCAAGCGGCACGGAGATTCAAAGGATCGCCACATCTGCGCGACGCAGGATGCCCACGCAAAGGCGGATATCTCAGGAAGGCCTGCCGTGGGCGTCTCGCACATATCGAACCGTTCCGACCAGCCGTCGCAGGGGTGGTCGCGGCGCGGAGTGCTCACCGTGCTCGGCGTCGTCCCCGCCGCGGTGCTCACCGGGTGCAGCGGGTCGGCCGACGCCACGGAGGAGACCAAGGCGACGGCGTCGGTGAAGTCCGCCGCGGCGAAGAAGCCGGTCGTCACCGTCAGCCCCGCCGACGGCACCAGGAAGGCCGCGTTCACCAGCCCCGTCGAGGTCACCGTGACCGACGGCACCCTCGCGTCCGTCGAGGTCGGCGGCAACGACGGCTCGACGCTCGACGGCACCTTCGACGCCGCGAGGACCACCTGGACGTCGAAGGAGAACCCGTACTCGGGGACGAAGTACACGGTGACCGCGCAGGCCGAGGGCGCCGACGCCGAGACCGCGACCTTCACCACCAGGTCGCCCGGCGAGACCTTCGTCGGCTACTTCACCCCCGAGGCCGGTTCGACGTCCGGCGTCGGCATGCCGGTCTCGATCAACTTCACGCACGCCGTCTCCGACCGGGCCGCCGTCGAGAAGGCCATCACGGTGACCGCCGAACCGGCCGTCGAGGTGGTCGGCCACTGGTTCAGCGACACCCGCCTCGACTTCCGGCCCGAGACGTACTGGGCGGCCGGCACCACCATCACCCTCGGTCTGCGCCTCAAGGACGTCGAGGGCTCGGACGGGGTCTACGGCGTCCAGTCCAAGGACGTCACCTTCCACATCGGCCGCGAGCAGATCAGCACCGTCGACCTGTCGGCCAAGGAGATGGTGGTCAAGCGGGACGGGGCGACGTACGCCACCTATCCCGTCTCCGGCGGCGACGCCGACCACACCACCTGGTCCGGGATCATGGTGATCAGCGAGCGGTTCAAGGAGACCCGGATGGAGTCCTCGACCGTCGGACTCGGCGACGAGTACGACATCTCCGACGTCCCGCACGCCCAGCGCCTGACCACCTCCGGCACCTTCATCCACGGCAACTACTGGGCGTCCACCTCGGTGTTCGGCAGCCAGAACACCAGCCACGGCTGTGTCGGTCTGCACGACGCCAAGGGTGCGAACGACAGCTCGGTGCCGGGCTACAGGTTCTACGACAGCTCGATGCTCGGCGATGTCGTCATCGTCAAGAACTCCGGTGAGGAGACGGTCGATCCGGCGAACGGGCTCAACGGGTGGAACCTGTCGTGGGCGGACTGGAGGGCCGGGAGCGCACTTTAGGGGAGCGTGCTTTACGGCGTATGCGCTGTTCATGAACTGAACTTGCCTGGAGCGAAAGGACTTTCCTTGTTTTAACTCTTGACGGCCTCTCTGCCGGAGAGCACATTGGGCCCACTTTGAGAGCGCTCTCAAAGGTTCTCAAGAGGTACCCGCGCACCCATCTCCGTACCCGAGAGGCACCCCCATGAGCGAATCCTCCGGCATACCCAGACGGCGACGGGCCCTCGTCGCCGTCCTCGCCACCCTCGGCCTGGCGGCGGCCGTGGCCTCGGCCGCGACCCTCCCCGCGAACGCCTCCGCGCCCACGCCTCCCTCAGGCTGGACGCAGGTGTTCCTGGACGACTTCAACGGCTCCGCCGGAACCGGCGTCAACACCTCCAACTGGCAGTACGCGACCGGCACTTCCTACCCCGGCGGCCCCGCCAACTGGGGCACCGGCGAGGTCGAGACGATGACGTCGAGCACCAGCAACGTCGCCCTCGACGGCAACGGCAATCTGCGCATCACCCCGATCCGCGACTCGGCAGGCAAGTGGACGTCGGGCCGCATCGAGACCAACCGCACCGACTTCCAGCCCCCGTCCGGCGGAAAGCTGCGGGTCGAGGCACGCATCCAGATGCCGAACATCACCGGCACGGCGGCCGAGGGCTACTGGCCCGCCTTCTGGATGCTGGGCGCGCCCTACCGCGGCAATTACCAGAACTGGCCGAGCGTCGGCGAGCTGGACATCATGGAGAACGTCCAGGGCATGAACCGCGTGTGGGCCACCATGCACTGCGGCACCAACCCGGGCGGCCCGTGCAACGAGACGACGGGCATCGGCAACAACGTCGCCTGTCCTGGCTCGACCTGCCAGTCGGCCTTCCACACCTACACCATGGAGTGGGACCGCTCGGTGAGCCCCGAGACGATCCGGTTCCTGGTCGACGGCACCCAGTTCCACTCGGTCAACGCGAGCCAGGTGGACGCGACGACCTGGGCCAACGCCACCAACCACGGCTTCTTCGTCATCCTCAACGTGGCGATGGGTGGCGCCTTCCCGGACGCGTTCGGCGGCGGCCTGGACAGCGGCACGCAGTCGGGTGTGCCGATGACCGTGGACTACGTCCAGGTGCTGTCGGCCAGTGGGAGCGGTACCACACCGCCGCCCTCGGGCAGCCGGGACGCCTACAGCGCCATCCAGGCCGAGTCCTACAACAGCCAGTCGGGCACGATCACCGAGACCACCACCGACACCGGCGGCGGCCAGAACATCGGCGCGTTGGCCAACGGTGACTGGGCGCTGTTCCAGAACGTCAACTTCGGCTCCACCGCGGCCACCCAGTTCGTCGCCCGGGTGGCGAGCGGCGCAGGCAGCGGGGTCAGCGGCCTGGTCGAAGTACGCCTCGACAGCCGCTCCAACGCCCCCATCGGCAGCTTCGCCCTCGCCAACACCGGGGGCTGGCAGTCCTGGCGGACGGTACCGGCGAACATCTCGTCGGTGACGGGTACGCACGACGTGTATCTGACGTTCACAAGCGGCCAGCCGGCGGACTTCGTGAACGTGAACTGGTTCAACTTCGGCCACTGAACCGCTCTTCGCTGAGGGGCTCCGCGGGCGCGGAGCCCCTCAGCGCAGTTCCGCCCGGAACGCCACCGGTGTCTGTCCCGCGTGGAGTTGGAAGAACTTCGAGAAGTTCGCCGCGTCCGCGAACCCCACCGCCGCCCCCACCCGCCCGATGGGCAGGTCCGTGTGGGCCAACAGGCGCTTCGCCTCCAGGACCACCCGCTTGTCGATGAACCCCTTCGGCGTCTCCCCGGTCGCGGCGCGCACCGCGCGGACGAGGGTGCGGCGGGAGTAGCCGAGGGCGTCGGCGTACTCGCTGACGCTGTGGTTCGTGGCGAAGCCCCGCTCCACCGCGTCCCGGAACAGGGTGAAGGTCGAGTCCGACTGCCCCCGCGCCGCCTCCTGCGAACTCGCCGCGAGATGGGCCAGACGGAGGAGGAACGCCGTGAGGGAGTGGCGCAGGACGGCCGTGTGCAGGCTCAGCGGGAGGGTCGCCGTGTCCTTGTACTCGCGGCGCAGATGCGCGAGGGACGCCCCCAGGCCCGCCAACTGCGCCGCGTCGGGGTGCAGGAGCGGCGGCAGGTCGTAGCGGTACAGGCCCGTCGCCTCGACCGTCGCCCGGGGCAGAAAGCCCGGTTGCATGGTCAGGACCGTTCCGCGGTACCCGCTGAACTTCGAGAAGCGGTGGACCTGGCCGGGGCGGATCCACAGCACGTCGCCGGCGTACGCCTCGTACTCGGCGAAGTCGATCATGTGGCGGACGGGGCCCTTGTCGAAGAGCATCACGACATGGAAGTCGATGCGGTGGACGCGGTGCAGCGGGGCGTCGGCGTGCCAGGTGCGGTGCGGGCCCATCGGACCGACCTGCATGCCGACGCCGCCCTCGCTCAGCTCGACCGGAAAGGGGAACGTTCTGATTCCGTCGCCGTCCCCGCCTTGGGGTGTTCTGTCCGCCATGTCCTTCTCACGCCGCCCGATCAAGCCGTCCCGTGTCCCACTTTCACCACAGGCTGACACACCTCGACCTTCCCTCGTAAAAGTCAGACTTTTAGAGTCGAACGCGTCTCACCAGGAACGATGCACGAATCCATGAACTCTTGAAGAGGACTGGTCACAGATGAGCACGCAGACACCGGGCGGCGCGGACGGCTTCGCATGGACCGAACTCGACCGGCGTGCCGTCGACACCGCACGTCTGCTGGCGGCCGACGCCGTGCAGAAGGTCGGGAACGGCCACCCGGGGACGGCCATGAGCCTCGCCCCGGCGGCGTACACGATCTTTCAGAAGCTGATGCGGCACGACCCCGCGGACCCCGAGTGGACCGGGCGGGACCGGTTCGTCCTGTCCCCCGGGCACACCTCCCTGACGCTCTACACGCAGCTCTTCCTCGCCGGGTACGAGCTGGAGCTCGAAGACCTGAAGGCGTTCCGGACCCAGGGGTCCAAGACGCCCGGTCACCCCGAGTACGGACACACCGCGGGCGTCGAGACCACCACCGGTCCGCTCGGACAGGGCGTCGCCAACGCCGTCGGCATGGCCATGGCCGCCCGCTACGAGCGCGGCCTCTTCGACCCCGAGGCGGCGCAGGGCGAGTCGCCCTTCGACCACACCATCTGGGCCATCGTCTCCGACGGCGACCTGGAGGAGGGCGTCTCCGCCGAGGCCTCCTCCCTCGCCGGGCACCAGAAGCTCGGCAACCTGGTCTTCCTCTACGACGACAACCACATCTCCATCGAGGGCGACACCGCGACCGCCTTCTCCGAGGACGTCCTCGGGCGCTACGAGGCCTACGGCTGGCACACCCAGCGCGTCGAACCCACCGGCGACGGCGACATCGACGTACCGACCCTGTACGCGGCGCTGAAGGCCGCGCGGGACGAGACCGAGCGGCCCTCGATCATCGCGATGCGCACGATCATCGCCTGGCCCGCGCCCAACGCCCAGAACACCGAGGCCTCGCACGGCTCGGCGCTCGGCGCGGACGAGATCGCGGCCACCAAGCGGGTGCTGGGCTTCGACCCGGAGCAGACCTTCGAGGTCGCCGACGAGGTGCTCGCGCACAGCCGCCGCGCCCTCGACCGTGGCGCCGAGGCACACGCCGCCTGGGACAAGCGCATCGCCGAGTGGCGTGCGGACCAGCCCGAGCGGGCCGCGCTGTTCGACCGGGTCGTCGCCGGTCAGCTCCCCGAGGGCTGGGAGGACGCGCTGCCCGTCTTCGAGGAGGGCAGGTCCGTCGCCACCCGCGCCGCCTCCGGCAAGGTGCTCCAGTCGCTGGGTGCCGTGCTGCCCGAGCTGTGGGGCGGCTCCGCCGACCTCGCCGGCTCGAACAACACCACCATCGACAAGACCTCCTCCTTCCTGCCGCAGGGCAACCCGCTCCCCGAAGCGGACCCCTACGGCCGTACGGTCCACTTCGGCATCCGCGAGTTCTCGATGGCGGCCGAGATGAACGGCATCGCCCTGCACGGCAACACCCGCATCTACGGCGGCACCTTCCTGGTGTTCTCCGACTACATGCGCAACGCCGTCCGCATGGCCGCGCTCATGCAGCTGCCCGTCACCTACGTCTGGACCCATGACTCCATCGGGCTCGGCGAGGACGGCCCCACCCACCAGCCGGTCGAGCACCTCGCGTCGCTGCGCGCCATCCCGGGCCTGAACGTCGTGCGGCCCGCCGACGCCAACGAGACCGCGATCGCCTGGGCCGAGATCCTCAAGCGGCACAGCACCAAGCCCGCCCCGCACGGCCTCGCCCTCACCCGGCAGGGCGTGCCGACGTACGCCCCCAACCCGGACGCGGCGAAGGGCGGTTACGTGCTTCAGGACACCGAGAAGGAGACCCCGGACGTCGTGCTCATCGCGACCGGCTCCGAGGTGCAGCTCGCCGTCGCCGCCCGGGAGCGGCTGGAGGCCGAGGGGATCGGCGCCCGGGTGGTGTCGATGCCGTCCGTGGAGTGGTTCGAGGAGCAGTCGCGCGAGTACCGGGACAGCGTCCTTCCGCCGTCCGTGCGAGCCCGCGTCGCAATCGAGGCCGGGATCGGTCTGACGTGGTACCGGTTCACAGGTGACGCAGGACGCATCGTCTCTCTCGAACACTTCGGCGCCTCCGCCGATGCCCAGACCCTTTTCGCCGAGTACGGCTTCACCGCCGAGAACGTCGCCGCAGCCGCCAGGGAATCCCTCGCCGCCGCGCGTGGTTGATCCGACCGCCAGAAAGAAGATGATCACTGTGACCGAAGCAACCGCGACCGCGGGAGCACTCAAGCGCCTGTCCGACGAGGGCGTCTCCATCTGGCTGGACGACCTGTCGCGCAAGCGGATCGAGTCGGGGAACCTCGCCGAACTCGTCGAGAACAAGAACGTCGTCGGCGTCACCACCAACCCCTCCATCTTCCAGGCCGCCATCGGCTCCGGTGAGGGGTACGAGGAGCAGCTCACCGACCTCGCCGTGCGCGGCGTGACGGTCGACGAGGCCGTACGGATGATGACGACCGCCGATGTGCGCGCCGCCGCCGATGTGCTGCGGGGCGTGTACGACGCGACCGGCGGCCGGGACGGCCGGGTCTCCATCGAGGTCGACCCGCGCCTCGCCCACGAGACGGCCGCCACCATCGCCGAGGCCAAGCAGCTGGCCTGGCTGGTGGACCGCCCCAACGTCATGATCAAGATCCCGGCGACCAAGGCCGGTCTCCCGGCGATCACCGAGGTCATCGGCCTCGGGATCAGCGTCAACGTCACGCTGATCTTCTCGCTGGAGCGTTACCGCGAGGTCATGGACGCCTACCTCGCCGGTCTGGAGAAGGCCGCCGCGAAGGGCCTCGACCTCGCCACGATCCACTCCGTGGCCTCCTTCTTCGTCTCCCGCGTCGACGCCGAGATCGACAAGCGCCTGACCGTCCTCGGCACGGACGCGGCTCTCGCCCTCAAGGGCAAGGCCGCCCTCGCCAACGCGCGCCTCGCCTACGAGGCGTACGAGGAGGTCTTCGGCGGCGAGCGCTGGACCGCCCTCTCCGGCGCCCGCGCCAACAAGCAGCGCCCGCTGTGGGCCTCGACCGGCGTGAAGGACCCGGCGTACAAGGACACCCTGTACGTGGACGAGCTGGTCGCGCCCGGCACGGTCAACACCATGCCGGAGGCGACCCTGAACGCCACGGCCGACCACGGCGAGATCACCGGCGACACCGTCACCGGCGGCTACGCCCAGGCGCGCGCCGACCTGGCCGCCGTGGAGGCTCTCGGGGTGTCCTACGACGAGGTCGTGCAGCAGCTGGAGGACGAGGGCGTCGCCAAGTTCGAGGTGGCCTGGAACGACCTGCTGGCCACCGTCACGAAGTCGCTGGACAGCAAGGGGGTGGACGCGGAATGACCGACACCACCGCAACCGAGGCGGTCGACTGGGACAACCCCCTGCGCGACCCCCGCGACCGACGGCTCCCCCGTATCGCCGGTCCCTCCGGGCTCGTCATCTTCGGGGTCACCGGTGATCTGTCCCGCAAGAAGCTGATGCCGGCCGTGTACGACCTGGCCAACCGCGGCATGCTGCCGCCGGGCTTCTCGCTCGTCGGGTTCGCCCGGCGGGACTGGGAGGACCAGGACTTCGCGCAGGTCGTGCACGACTCGGTGCGTGAGCACGCGCGGACGGAGTTCCGCGAGGAGGTCTGGCAGCAGCTCGCCGAGGGCATGCGGTTCATCCCGGGCGACTTCGACGACGACCAGGCGTTCAAGCAACTGGCCGAGGCCGTCCAGGAGTTGGACGCCTCGCGCGGCACCAGCGGCAACTACGCCTTCTATCTCTCCGTACCGCCGAAGTTCTTCCCCAAGGTCGTCCAGCAGCTCAAGAAGCACGGGCTGGCGGACGCTCCGGAGGGGTCCTGGCGGCGGGCGGTCATCGAGAAGCCGTTCGGCCACGACCTCGCCAGCGCGCGGGAGCTGAACGCGCTCGTGCACGACGTGTTCGACCCGGAGCAGGTCTTCCGCATCGACCACTACCTCGGCAAGGAGACCGTCCAGAACATCCTGGCGCTCCGCTTCGCCAACCAGATGTACGAGCCGATCTGGAACCGGTCGTACGTCGACCACGTACAGATCACCATGGCGGAGGACATCGGCATCGGCGGTCGCGCCGGGTACTACGACGGCATCGGTGCCGCCCGTGACGTCATCCAGAACCACCTCCTCCAGCTCATGGCGCTCACCGCCATGGAGGAGCCGATCGCCTTCGACGCGGACGCGCTGCTCACCGAGAAGCTGAAGGTGCTGAAGTCGGTGCGGCTGCCGAAGGAGCTGGGCAAGCACACCGTGCGCGGGCAGTACGCGACCGGATGGCAGGGCGGCGCCAAGGTCGCCGGCTATCTGGAGGAGGACGGCATCGACCCCAAGTCGAAGACCGACACCTACGCGGCCATCAAGCTGGAGATCGACAACCGCCGCTGGGCGGGCATCCCCTTCTATCTGCGCACCGGCAAGCGGCTCGGCCGCCGGGTCACCGAGATCGCGGTCGTCTTCAAGCGCGCCCCGCACTCCCCCTTCGACTCCACGGCCACCGAGGAGCTCGGGCAGAACGCCATCGTCATCCGCGTCCAGCCGGACGAGGGCATGACCGTGCGGTTCGGCTCCAAGGTTCCGGGCACCTCGATGGAGATCCGGGACGTGTCGATGGACTTCGCCTACGGCGAGTCGTTCACGGAGTCCTCGCCCGAGGCGTACGAGCGGCTCATCCTGGACGTCCTCCTCGGCGACGCCAACCTGTTCCCCCGCCACCAGGAAGTGGAAGAGTCCTGGAAGATCCTCGACCCGATCGAGGCGTACTGGGCACGGCACGGCAAGCCCGCGCAGTACGCGTCCGGCAGCTGGGGACCGAAGGAAGCCGACGAGATGCTCGCACGAGACGGACGGAGCTGGCGCAGGCCATGAAGATCGACCTGACCGACACCACGGCAAGCAAGATCAACAAGGCGCTGGTACAGGGGCGCCGCGCCATCGGCACCCCGGCCGTGGGCATGGTCCTGACGATGGTGATCGTCACGGACGAGGAGAACGCCTACGACTCGATCAAGGCGGCCGAGGAGGCCTCGCACGAGCACCCCTCGCGCACCCTGGTCGTCATCAAGCGGCACGCCCGCACCCCGCGCGACCGCCAGGCGTCCCGGCTGGACGCCGAGGTCCGGGTGGGCGCCGACGCCGGCACCGGCGAGACGGTGGTGCTGCGCACCTACGGCGAGGTGTCCGACCACGCAGACTCGGTCGTCCTGCCGCTGCTGCTGCCGGACGCGCCCGTCGTCGTGTGGTGGCCGGTGGACGCGCCGCAGAACCCGGCGAAGGACCCGCTGGGCGCGCTGGCCCAGCGCCGGATCACCGACCTGTACGCGGTGGAGAACCCCCTCGACGTCCTGGAGACCCGGGTCCGCTCCTACGCGCCCGGCGACACCGACCTCGCCTGGACCCGGCTCACCCCGTGGCGCTCCATGCTGGCCGCGGCCCTGGACCAGGCCCGCGCGAAGATCGTCTCGGGGGCGGTGGAGGCCGAGGCCGACAACCCGGCCGCCGAGCTGCTCGCGCGCTGGCTGGAGGCGCGGCTCAAGGTGAAGATCGACCGGATCGTCACGGCGGGTCCTGTCGTCACCGCCGTGCGCCTGGGCACCGCGGACGGCGAGGTCGTCATCGACCGCCCCGAGGGCCCGCTGGCCACGCTGTCCCTGCCGGGCCAGCCCCCGCGCACCCTCGCGCTGAAGGTCCGCACCACCTCCGAACTCATCGCCGAGGAGCTCAGGCGCCTCGACGCGGACGAGATGTACGCCGTCGCCCTGCGGGGCGAGGGCCGCGCCAAGGAGACCCCCGCCCATGTCTGACTCACCCCTGTTGACCCGTCGCCCCGAGTGGACGGCTCTGGAGGACCACCGCGCCGAAGGGCTCGCGCAACTGCGGGAGCTGTTCGCCGGCGACCCCGGGCGCGCCGAGCGGTACGTCGTGCGCGTGGGTGATCTGCGCATCGACTACTCCAAGCACCTGATCACCGACGAGACGCTGGCCCTGCTCCAGGAACTGGCCACCGCCACCGATGTGTTCGGCCTGCGGGACGCCATGTTCCGCGGCGAGAAGATCAACCTCACCGAGGGCCGAGCGGTCCTGCACACCGCGCTGCGGGCGGCGCGGGACGCGGTGGTCGAGGTCGACGGCGAGAACGTGGTCCCGCAGGTGCACGCCGTCCTCGACAAGATGAGCGCCTTCGCCGACCGGGTCCGCTCGGGCGAGTGGACCGGCCACACCGGCAAGCGCATCAGGAACGTCGTCAACATCGGCATCGGCGGCTCCGACCTCGGTCCGGCGATGGCGTACGAGGTGCTGCGGCCGTACACGGCACGGGAGCTGACGCTCCGGTTCGTGTCGAACGTCGACGGCGCCGACCTGCACGAGGCCACCCGTGACCTGGACCCGGCGGAGACGCTGTTCATCGTCGCGTCCAAGACCTTCACGACGATCGAGACGATCACCAACGCGACGTCGGCGCGGTCCTGGCTGCTTGACGGGCTCGGCGGTGACGACAAGGCGGTCGCCAAGCACTTCGTGGCGCTGTCGACGAACGCCGGGAAGGTCACCGAGTTCGGTATCGACCCGGACAACATGTTCGAGTTCTGGGACTGGGTCGGCGGCCGCTACTCCTTCGACTCGGCGATCGGCCTCTCGCTCATGATCGCCATCGGCCCGGACCGCTTCCGGGAGATGCTCGACGGCTTCCGCATCGTCGACGAGCACTTCCGCACCGCCCCTGCCGAGGCCAACGCCCCGCTGCTGCTCGGCCTGTTGGGCATCTGGTACGGCAATTTCCTCGGCGCCCAGTCGCACGCGGTGCTGCCCTACAGCCACTACCTGTCCAAGTTCACCGCCTACTTGCAGCAGCTGGACATGGAGTCCAACGGCAAGTCGGTGCAGCGTGACGGACGGCCCGTGGACTGGCAGACCGGGCCGGTGGTGTGGGGTACGCCCGGCACCAACGGGCAGCACGCGTACTACCAGTTGATCCACCAGGGCACGAAGGTGATCCCGGCGGACTTCATCGGCTTCGCGCGTCCCGTCGGCGAACTGAGCGACGAACTCAAGGCCCAGCACGACCTGTTGATGGCCAACTTCTTCGCTCAGACGCAGGCGTTGGCCTTCGGCAAGACGCCGGACGAGGTGCGGGGCGAGGGGGTGCCCGAGGAGCTGGTCGCCCACAAGACGTTCAAGGGCAACCACCCGACGACGACGATCCTCGCCCGTGAGCTGACGCCGTCCGTGCTCGGCCAGTTGATCGCGCTGTACGAGCACAAGGTGTTCGTGCAGGGCGCCGTCTGGAACATCGACTCCTTCGACCAGTGGGGCGTCGAACTGGGCAAGGTGCTCGCCAAGCGGGTCGAACCCGCGCTCACCGAGGGCGCCGACGTCCCCGGTCTCGATCCCTCCACGGCCGCGCTTGTGGCCGCGTACCGTGAACTGAAGGAAGTGCACTGATATGCAGCTCGGACTCATCGGCCTCGGCAAGATGGGTGGCAACATGCGCGAGCGGATCCGCCGCGCAGGGCACACCGTCATCGGCTACGACCGCAACCCCGAGATCTCGGACGTGGCGAGCCTCGCCGAGCTGGTCGAGAAGCTCGAAGGACCCCGCGTGGTCTGGGTGATGGTCCCGGCCGGCGCCCCGACCCAGTCGGTCGTGGACGAGCTGGGTGACCTTCTCTCCGCCGGCGACACGGTCGTGGACGGCGGCAACTCCCGCTGGACGGACGACGAGAAGCACGCCGAGGAGCTGGCGGCCAAGGGCATCGGCTTCGTCGACGCGGGCGTCTCGGGTGGCGTGTGGGGTCTGGAGAACGGCTACGCACTCATGGTCGGCGGCGACGCCGAGCACGTGGCGAAGGTGCAGCCGGTCTTCGACGCCCTCAAGCCCGAGGGCGACTTCGGCTTCGTCCACGCCGGCAAGGTCGGCGCCGGGCACTTCGCGAAGATGGTCCACAACGGCATCGAGTACGCGATGATGCAGGCCTACGCCGAGGGCTGGGAGCTCCTGGAGAAGGTCGACTCCGTCACCGACGTGCGTGAGGTCTTCCGCTCCTGGCAGGAGGGCACGGTCATCCGTTCCTGGCTGCTCGACCTCGCGGTCAACGCCCTGGACGACGACGAGCACCTGGACAAGCTGCGCGGCTACGCGGAGGACTCCGGCGAGGGCCGCTGGACCGTCGAGGCGGCCATCGACAACGCGGTGCCGCTGCCCGCGATCACCGCGTCCCTGTTCGCGCGGTTCGCGTCCCGTCAGGACGACTCCCCCCAGATGAAGATGATCGCGGCGCTGCGCAACCAGTTCGGCGGCCACGCGGTCGAGTCGAAGTAGGCGCACCGTGGGGGATCTTCTGCTGGTCCGCCACGGGGAGACGGAGTGGAGCGTGTCGGGCCAGCACACCAGCTGGACCGACCTGCCCCTCACCACCCACGGTGAGGAGCAGGCCAAGGCGCTCGCTCCGCTCCTGTCCTCACGGACCTTCTCGCTCGCGCTGACCAGCCCGCTGGGCCGCGCGATACGCACCGCCGAACTCGCGGGCGTCACCGGGGCGTTGCCCTACGACGACCTGCACGAATGGGACTACGGCGGCTACGAGGGTGTCACCACCGTCGACATCCACCGCACCCGCCCCGACTGGTACCTGTGGACGGACGGCGTGCCGCCCGGCCCCGACGGCCATCCGGGCGAGTCACCCGCCGAGGTCGGCGCCCGCGCCGACCGGGTGCTGGCCCGCGTGGACACGGCCCTCCCGCAGGGGGACGTGATCCTCGTGGCGCACGCCCACTTCCTGCGGGTCCTCACGGCCCGCCGACTGGGCCTGGAACCGGCGGACGGACGCCTCTTCCAACTGGCGACCGGCACGGTGAGCCGGCTGTCGACGGAACACGACCGTCCTGTGATCGCCGAGTGGAACACCCGCAGCTGAGAACACACCGGCGTCATGCGGAGTCGTGGCATTAGAGTCCCGCTTGATGGACCTCAATGATCTGGCTCCGGCCGAACTGCGGGTGTGGGAGGCGTTTCCGACCGGCGCTGCCGTGGACTTCCAGGGCAGCGCCGAACGGACCGTGCGGGCCGTGGTGTTGCGGGCGCTGATGCTGAACGGGCCCCTGCACGACGGAGAGATAGCCGCGTTGAAGGTGGCGGGCGCCAGGATCACCGGTGTGCTCGATGTCCAGCACGGGACGGTGGAGCGGGTCGTACGGCTGAGCAACTGCGCGTTCGACGAGGCACCGCGGCTCTACGGCAGCCAGTTCCGGCAGCTCAACCTCCGCGGCTCCGTGCTGCCGGGCCTGGCGGGCGGGACCATGCGGGTGGAGGGCGTGCTCAGGCTCACGGACTGCCGGTTCCAGGGGCCCGTCACCCTAGGCGGGGCCCAGATCGGCGGAGCGCTGTTCATGGACCGCGCCGAGTTCCGCGCCTCCGACGACTCCGACGAACCCGCCCTGCGGCTCAACCACTCCTCCATCGGCGAGGACCTCGTGGCCCCCGGTATCCAGGTCCACGGCCGCTTGGTGTGCAACGACGCCTCCGTCGACGCGTCGGTCAACCTCGTGGACGCACGGCTGGAGAACCCCGGTGGCACGGCCATCGACGCCCAGACCCTGTCCGTGGCGTCCGACGTGCACGCCAGGCGCCTCACCGCCCTCGGCCGGGTCGATCTGCGCGGCGCCCGTGTCGCCGGCCGACTCGATCTCGCGCACTCCCGGTTGTCGCACCCCGGCCGCACGGTGCTCCAGGCGAGCAGCGCGGTGATCGGCGAGTTGTGGCTCAACGAGGCCGAGCCCCTGGACGGCTCGGTGAACTTTCGGCAGGCCCGGACCGACCTCCTGCGCGTGGCACCGGAGACCCTGGCCGGCGACGTGCGGCTCAACGGCCTCAGCTACACGATGCTGTCACCTCACGTCCCCGCCGAGCGCTGGCTGCCGGTGTTGCGGCGGGACGTCGACGGCTATGTCCCGCAGGCCTACGAGCAGTTGACCGCGTTGTACCAACGCATCGGCGACGACCACGCCGCCCGGCTCGTCCAACTCGCCAAGCAGCGCCGCCTGCGCACCACCCGCGCCTGGTACGGCCGCCTCTGGGGCTACCTCCAGGACGTCACCGTCGGCTACGGCTTCCGCCCGCTGCGCGCGCTCGCCTGGCTGCTCTCGCTCCTCGCCGTCGGCTCGATCGTGTACGCCCTGCACGAGCCGCCGCCGCTCAAGTCGTCCGAACACCCCGATTTCAACCCGGTGTTCTTCACCCTGGACCTGCTGCTGCCGGTGATCAGCTTCGGCCAGGAAGGCGCCTTCGCCCCCAAGGGCGGGTACCAGGCGCTCTCCTACACCCTGGTCATCACGGGCTGGATCCTCGCCAGCACTGTGATCACCGGCATCACCCGTACGGTCAGCCGCCAGTGACGGTGTGCTGCGCGGCAAGGCGTACCGGTGCGTTCTGGGCGCCGTACCCGCGGTAGCCGCCGTCCCGCTGGACGAGTTCGAAGAAGACGCGTCCCACCGTGCGGGTGTAGCAGTGCCGGAACTCCCCGTGCGCGTCCCGGTCGTAGAGGATGCCGAGCTCTCGGTACGTCTCCAACTCGCCGTCCGCGAACTCGAACCGGGCGGCCAGGTCGTCGTAGTAGTTCGCCGGGATCGGCAGCACCCGGCCGCCCGCCTCCCGAAAGCGGCGGACCGCCGTCACCACGTCGTCCGTCGCCAGCGCGATGTGCTGGGCGTGCACGGTGTCGTCGGTCGGGGCCGCGCCCACGGACAGCGCGATCCGCACGCTGCCGTCGGCGTTGGTCACCGCGCGGCTGCGCATGAGGCCGTACGGGTCGGCGACGTCCACGCTCTCCTGGGCGTGCAGCCCGAGCACACTGCGGTGGAAGAGCGCCGCCTCGTCGAACTGGTGCCAGGGCTGGACGAGAGCGAGGTGGTCGATGCCTCGTACGCCACCCATGTCCTTGAAGTCCGCCACGTCCTCGAAGTCCGCCCGCCAGTTGGGCAGTTCGGGGCGGTCCGTCGCGCAGAAGAACAGCTCCGTGCCGTCCGGCGCCGCCACCGCGTCCAGCGGAGCGTCCTGCGCCGCCCGCCTGCGCGGCAGCACCGGTGCGAGGAGTACCTCCGCCCGCAGGGCCGCTCCCACCGGGTCCGGTGACTCCAGGCCGATCGCGGCGAGGCTCGTACCGTCCCGGCGCCCGGCCGGTCCCGTGTTCACCAGCACCCGCGCCTCGCCCTGCTGCCACAGGTCGACCGGCTTGCTGCGGTGCCGTGCCGTCCGGGCGAAGCCGAGCGCGCCGAGCATCGCGGCGACCGGTTCGGCGTCCGGTGTGACCAGTTCGGCGAAGGCGACACCGGTGGGGACGACCGGCACGGGCGGGGTGGTGACGCCGACCGTCTCCTGCAACAGCAGGAGCGAGCGGAGTGCGTCCACCGCCGTGGGGCCGGCGTCGGCCTGCCGGTAGACGTCGTTGAAGACCTCCAGGGACAGCGGGCCGTCGTACCCCGTGTGCAGGACGCTGCGGACCAGGTCCGCGACGTCGAAGCCGCCCTGGCCCGGGAAGCAGCGGTAGTGGCGGCTCCACTGGAGGACGTCCATCGCGAGCAGCGGGGCGTCGGCCAGCTGGAGGAAGAAGATCTTCTCGCCGGGGATGTCCTCGATGCCCTTGGGGTCGCTGCCGCGGGACAGGATGTGGAAGCTGTCCAGGCAGGTGCCGAGCGCGGGGTGGTCGGCCGCCTCGACGATGTTCCAGGCGTGGTCGTACGTGCTGACGTGCCGTCCCCAGGCGAGCGCCTCGTAGGCGACGCGGACGCCGAACTCCTCGGCCAGCGCGGCCAGTTCGCGCAGCTGCTCGGCGGCCAGGGCGTCGTCGTCCACGGCCAGCGGGTGGACGCTGGAGCAGACGAGGACCGTGTCGGCGCCGAGCCGGCCCATCAGCTCGAACTTGTGCCGGGCCCGGCGGAGGTTCGTGGCGAACACCTCGGCCGGTACCGCCTCCATGTCCCGCATCGGCTGGTAGAGGTCGACGGTGAGCCCCAGGTCCGCGCAGCGGGCCCGGACCTCCTCCGGCGTGAGCGGGCTGGCCAGGAGGTCGTTCTCGAAGATCTCCACCCCGTCGAAGCCGGCCCGGGAGGCGGCGGTGAGCTTCTCGGTGAGGGAACCGCTGAGGGAGACGGTGGCGATGGACGTACGCACGGCGGTACCTCTTCCTACTTCGGCGCGCTGACGGCACCCGCCAGTTCCCCGATGTCGGCGAGCATGCGCGCCGCGTCGGGTTCCCGGCCGGTGAAGAGACGGAAGGCGTCCACGGCCTGGAAGGCGGCCATGCCGCCGCCGTCCAGGGTGGCGCAGCCGAGGGCCCGGGCCGTGCGGAGCAGCTCCGTCTCCAGCGGGCGGTAGACCACCTCCGCGACCCAGAGTTCCGGGTGGAGGAGCCGGGCCGGGAAGGGCAGTCCTGGGTGGGCGGCCATGCCGGTGGGGGTGGCGTGGACGATGCCGTCGGCGTCCGCGAGGAGGTCCGGCAGCCGGTCGGGGGTGGCGTGGGCCGCCCTCCCCTCGCCGAAGTGGCGGTTCAGGGAGGCGGCGAGGTCCGCCGCCCGGTCGGCCAGCGCGTCGACGACGGTGACCCGCTCGGCGCCGAGGGTGAGGGTGGCGTGCGCGACGGCCGCGCCCGCGCCGCCCGCGCCGAGCTGGACGACCCGCTCCAGCGGTACGTCGGGCAGGCCGCGGGCGAAGGAGGCGGCGAAGCCGGTGACGTCGGTGTTGTGGCCGACGGCCCGGCCGTCCTCGAAGACGACGGTGTTGACCGCGCCGAGCGCCTCGGCCTGCGCGGACAGCGCGTCGAGGTGCTCGATGACCAGCTGCTTGCACGGGTGGGTGATGTTGAGCCCGTCGTAGCCCAGATCTCGGGCGGACCGCACCAGGTCGGCGACCGCCTGAGGCGGGACACCGAGGGTGTCGATGTCGATGAGCCGGTACACATAACGCAGGCCCTGACGGTCGGCCTCCCGCTCGTGCAGTGCCGGGCTGAGGGAGGGGCCGATGCCCGCGCCGATCAGTCCGACGAGATACGAGTCCTTGGCCACGCGGACCTCCTGAGCGGCTCACAATGTACGAACTAGTGAGTTAGTCATAACACCGGAGACCTCCGCTTGGGAAGCCCTCACCCGCCGCACGCGCGCAGCCGCCTTCTAGAATCTGCGACACGCGGCCCACAGCCCCGCCCTACGCCCGAAGGAACCCGATGACCAGCGTCGAAGAACCGGCACGACCCAACGGGCGCATCCGTGACGCCGTCCGCACCAAGGCCGAGATCCTCGACGTGGCCACGCGCGAGTTCGCCCGGGTCGGCTTCGCCGGCGCCCGCGTCGACGACATCGCGGCCCTCACCAGCACCACGAAGCGGATGATCTACTACTACTTCGGCGGCAAGGAGCAGCTCTTCACGGCCGTCCTGGAGCGGGCGTACGGCGTGATCCGCGAGGCCGAGCAGGGCCTCGACGTCGAGCATCTGGACCCGGTCGCCGCCATCCGGCGGCTGGCGGAGCTGACCTTCGACCACCATGAGGCGCACCCGGACTTCATCCGTCTGGTGAGTATCGAGAACATCCACGAGGCCGAGCACATCGCCGCCTCCGAGGAGCTCGGCAGGATCGGCTCGCCGGCCCTGGACGTGATCCGCCGGATCCTGAAGTCGGGCCAGGAGTCGGGGCTGTTCACGGCCGACGTGGACGCCGTCGACCTGCACGCGATGATCAGCTCGTTCTGCTTCTTCCGGGTCGCCAACCGGCACACCTTCGGCGCCCTCTTCGGCCGCGACCTGGTCGATCCGGCCCAGCGGGAGCACTACCGGAACATGCTCGGCGACATGGTGATCGCGTATCTGACGGCGGACCGCGCCGGCGACTGAGCCGTCGACCGGGTTCGGCCGACCCGGCCTCTTGACAGCGGGGAAACGCGCGCGCAACATCCCTACCCACCGGGACTAACTATCCAGTGGGTTAATTAGCCGGGGTTCACGAGACCCGGCCCTCTCCCTCCCCGCCGCTCACTCCGCTTACGTTGGAGTCCCCCAAAGGAGCCGCCGTGTCCGTCCCCTCCCCCGCCACCGCGCCACCCGGCCAGCCGAGGAAGGCCGCCACCGCCGCCTGGATCGGCAGCGCGCTGGAGTACTACGACTTCTTCATCTACGGGTCTGCCGCCGCGCTGATCTTCCCCAAGGTCTTCTTCGACGAGTCCGACCCGGCCACCGCGACCCTGCTGTCGCTGGCCACGTTCGGGGTCGCGTACGCCGCTCGCCCCGTCGGCGCGCTCTTCCTCGGCCACTTCGGCGACAAGCTCGGCCGTAAGAAGATCATGGTCTTCACGCTGATCCTGATGGGCCTGTCGACGTTCCTCATCGGCTGTCTGCCCACCCGCGCCCAGGTCGGCTCCCTCGCGCCGGTCCTGCTGGTGCTGTGCCGTGTCCTCCAGGGCATCTCGGCCGCCGGCGAGCAGGCCAGCGCCAACTCCATGACGCTGGAGCACGCGCCGCCGCACCGGCGCGGCTTCTTCACCAGCTTCACCCTCAGCGGCACCCAGGGCGGCCAGCTCCTGGCCACGCTGGCCTTCATACCGATCGCCGCGCTGCCCGAGGACAAGCTGCTGTCCTGGGGCTGGCGGATCCCGTTCTTCCTGAGCATCGGCGTCGCGATCGTCGGCTACGTCATCCGCCGCAAGCTGGAGGAGACCCCGGCCTTCGAGCAGCAGACGGCGACCGAGGGCGTCGTCAAGATGCCGCTGGCGTTCCTGCTGCGCCACCACTGGGCGGACGTCCTGCGGGTCGTCGCGGGTGCGCTCATCGCCTCGGTCTCGACGATCTTCACGGTCTGGGCGCTGGCGTACGCGACGAGCGACTCGGTCGGCATGAGCCGCTCCTCCATGCTGTGGGTGGGCGCGCTGGCGAACGTGGTCGCGCTGGCCGCGATCCCGCTGTGGGCCACCCTGTCGGACCGCGTCGGCCGCCGCCCCGTCTATCTGATCGGCGCGGTGGGCAGCGCGATCACGATGTTCCTCTACCTCTGGGCGATCTCCACGGGCAACTACCCGCTGATCCTGCTGCTCGGCATCATCGCCTTCGGTGTCGTCTACAGCGCCGCGAACGGGGTGTGGCCGTCCTTCTACGGCGAGATGTTCTCGACCCGCGTCCGGCTGTCCGGCATGGCCATCGGTACGCAGATCGGCTTCGCCGTGGCCGGTTTCGCGGTGACCTTCGCCGCGCAGATCGCCGGCCCCGACGGCGACGACTGGTCCTCGGTGGCCCTGTTCACCGCGGCCCTGTGCGTCCCGCCGGTCATCGCCGCCCTGTCGGCCCGCGAGACCCACAAGGTCCCGACGGAACGGCTCGGCGAGCGCACGCCCCGGCCGGCGGAGGAGCGGGCCACCGTGACGGCCTGATCCGCCCGCGGAACGCCGGGTCCCCGGACGCCACGAAGGCTCCGGGGACCCGGCCTTCGTGCGGGAACGCTCAGGTGTTGGACCAGGCTCGCTCGCACAGCACGAGGCGGTAGCCGTCCGGGTCCTCGATCGTGACGCCCCACTCGTTCCAGTAGGGGTTCGGTGAGGAGACCCGCTTGCCGCCGTGCTGTTCGAGCCGGGTGACCAGGTCCTCGGGGACGGGCCCGTCGACGTAGATGACCAGGAGGTCCTCCTCGGTGGGCCGTGGCTCGACCGGGCGGGCGGGTTCGTGGACGAGTTCCAGATGCCAGTCGGCGTCCGGCCAGCCGAGCATGAGCAGGTCGTGCTCGCCGGGTTCGGTGCCGCCCTCGGCACGCCAGACGACGGCGAGGCCGAGCCCGCCCGCCCAGAAGCGTTCGGCCGCGGCGAGATCACGGGACGGGCGGGCGACTCGGATGTGGCTGCGGCCGTTGACGGGCATCGTGACCTCTTTCTCCGCAGCGGTGGGACCATCGGCAGCCTAGGGTCGGGGGGTGCGCCGGGCCATCGGTCGTGCGTCCTGCGCCCCGAGGAGTAGGACCTCTTCGGCGCCGCCCCGTTGACAGGGGACGCCCGCGGCAAGACCATCGGCCGGTACGAGCCGTGCGGAACACCGCTGACCAGGCCCTCTCCGCACTTCGGTGGCGGGGCGGACGGCCCCCGTGCGTACCGGCCGATTTCAGGGGCGGCCGGTGCGCACGGTGCGGCGGTTGTCTATCGTGGCCCGATCACACGAGCGGGCGGCGAGAGGCGGGCGGGGGCGTGGCGGGGGCCGGGTGGATACGGGTGCCGGTCGGCGACGACGCGGCCCGCTGGGCGACCCGGGGGCGTGTCGAGCGGGTGCTCCTCGTCGTCCACAACGTCACCGCGGCGACCCGGCTCCTGGACGTACTGCCGCTGTTCCACGACGACTTGAGGGTGCAGCTGCTGGTGACGTGCCCGGGGTCGTCCGCGTTCGAGGCGGGCGTGACGGAGCTGCTCGCCGAGGTCGGTGTGCCCGTCGTGCCGTGGGAGCAGGCGATCAGCACCCCGGTCGCACTCGCGCTCTCTGCGAGCTTCGGCGGCCAACTCCGGTCGGTTTCCGGTGTATTGACCGTGCTGTCACACGGTGTCGGATACACTAAAAGGCTGGCGACACCCGACACCCGACACCCGACACCCGACACCCGACACCCGACACCCGACGGCAGGCGGCTTGGACGCGGGGTCGGAACCGGTCTTCGGGATGTCACGGGAGTGGCTCCTCGACGAGGACGGGAAACCGGTCGCCGACGCCCTCGTGCTCTCCCACCCCGAGCAGTACGACCGCCTGCGCCGCGTCTGTCCCGAGGCCGCGCCCACGGCCGTCGTCGCGGGCGACCCCTGCTGGGACCGCATACTGGCGGCCCGCCCCCACCGTGACCGCTTCCGCCGGGCTCTCGGCGTGCGCGACGGGCAGCGGCTGATCGTCCTGAGCTCCACCTGGAACCCCGAGTCGCTGTTCGGCGACGGGGGCGGCGGCGCCGACGTCCTGCCCGCGCTGCTGCCGCGCCTGACCTCGGAGTTCCCGGCCGACGAGTACCGTCTCGCCGCCGTGCTGCATCCCAACGTCTGGCACGGTCACGGCCCCGGGCAGATCCGTGCCTGGCTCGACCGCGCCGGCCGTGCCGGCCTGGCCCTGATCGACCCCCTGCACGGCTGGCGCCAGGCCCTCCTCGCCGCCGACGCGGTGATCGGCGACCACGGCTCGGTGACCTACTACGCCGCCGCCCTCGGCACCCCCGTCCTGCTGGGCGCGGCGCCACTCACCGGTCTCGACCCCGAGGCCCCGGTCCACGAGTTCGTCAGGACGGCACCCCGCCTGGACGTGACCCGGCCGCTGCGTCCGCAGGTCGACGCCCTGATCGCCGAACCCCCCTCAGAACGGCCCGAGTTCATCAGCTCGGTACCCGGCGAGGCGGCATCCCGCCTGCGGCGCCTCTTCTACGACCTGATCGGCGTCCCCGAACCCGACTGGCCGGCCCGCCTCGAACCGCTTCCCCTGCCGCCGTACGAACCGGCGTCCCCCGCCGTGCCCCTCCTCGCGCTGACCAGTCTCCTCGGCCCCGGCGAGGTCCAGGTCACCCGGTACGCGGGCCCGCACCCCGCGTCGTGGACCGACGCGGAGGCACATCTCGCCGTACCGGAGGACACCCGGGAGACCGACCAACTCCCGCTGGCCGACGTGGTGTTCCGGTACGCCGCCCCTGATGATCCGCGCTTCGGCTCTCCCGCCGCCTGGACGGCGGAGGTGCTCGACCGGTATCCGCACTGCGCGCTCGCGGCGTATGTCACCGGCCCAGGTTCCTGCGTGGTGCGGGCGCGCGCGGGAGGTGTGTTCCGGCTGGAGACCGGGGCAGACCCGGCGGCAGCGGCCTCCGCCCTGCACGCGTGGCTGGCCGCGGGCAGGCCGCCCGCGGAGCTGGTCGCGGTCCGCACGGGAACGAACGTCCGCCCGGTGGCGGTCACTCGGGCGTGACGCACCGCTCCCGCAGCACCCGCAGCCGGGCCACGTGGTACTCGGCGTGCTCCCGGGCGAGCGCCGCCAGAGCCTCGTCGACCAGTGGCAGCGCGGTGCCGGTGTCGCCGCCGTCGAGATGGGTCTCGGCGAGGTCGGTGAGGGTGCGGGCGGTGTTGTAGGCCTCGCCGGTGTCGCGGAAGAAGCGCAGGGCGAGACCGAGGCGCTCCGCCGCCTCCTCCCGGCGCCCGAGACCGCGCAGGGCGCGTCCGCGGTGGCGCTCCAACAGGGCGCGGGCGCGCGGGAGATCGGCGGCGCCCTCGTCTCCGGGGCCGATGCCGTCGAGAATGCCGTGGGCCTCGTCGAAGCGGTCGTACGCGTCCTGGAAACGCCACTGCCGCAGCCTCAGCAGGCCGAGGAACTCGATGGCCGAGGCGTGGCCGCGTACGTGTCCCGCGGCCCGCTCGGCGTGGGCGGCGGCCAGCGTCTCGGGCTCGGCCTCGTCCCAACGCCGCAACTCGGTGAGGGTGTGGGCGAGTTGGGCGTGCAGGGCGCCTGCGACACGGGTGCCGGGGACGTGCTCGTCGGCCGTACGGGCGCCGGTGCGCAGCGCGGGCAGCAACGTCTCGTGGTGGCCCGCCTTGAGTTGGAGGGGCCACAGCGCCTGGCAGAGCAGGACGACGGTGTCCGGGTCGCGGAACTCCTCCGCCGCGTGCACGGCCTGGACGAGGTTCGGGGCCTCGGCGACGAGGGCGGCGACGGCCGCGCCGCGGTCCGGGAAGGTGACGGGCGAGTCGGCGGAGGGGGCGCGCCAGCTCTCCGGCAGCGCTGCTTTGGCCGCGCCCACCGCCAGGTCGCGGTAGCCCTCGACCGTCCTGGCGACGGCGGCCGAGCAGCCCGCCACTCCGTCGACGACGGCGGCCGTGCGCTCGGCGTGGGCGCGGACGGCGGGCCGGTAGCGGTGACGGCCGCTGTCGGTGCGTTCGAGGAGGAGGGCGTCGGTGAGTTCGTCCAGGAGCCCGGCCGCCGCGGTCGGGTCGATGTCCGCGGCGCGCGCGGCCGCCGACGCGTCGAGGGCGGGCCAGTCGCGGAGACCGGCGAGGCGGTAGAGACGGGCCGCGGGGGGTGTCAGCAGCCGGTACGAGTCCTCGGCGGCGGTCTGGACGGGGTCCCTCTCCGCCCTGGCGCCGGTCTGCGCCTCGGCCAGTCGCGGTGCCGCCGCCCGGAGCGCGTACGGCGAGCCCGCGCACCGTTCCAGCACCGTCGGCAGGGTCGCGCGGGCCTGGGCGAGGGCCGGTTTGCCGACCAGGTCGGTGAGCAGCCGTACGGCGTCCCGTCGCTCCAGCGGGCCGACCGGGACGCGCAGGGCGTCCAGGCCGACGAGGGGCTGCCGGGTCACGACGATCGTGAAGACGTCCGGCGCCGAGGTCAGCAGGGGCTGCACCTGTGCGGCGGACCGGGCGTGGTCGAGCACGACGAGCAGCCGCCGGTCGGCGAGGCAGCGCCGGAAGAGATCGGCGCGGTCGGCGACGGCCGGGGGTGTCTCCGCGTCCGGCACGCCGAGCCCGCGCAGCAGGGTGCCGAGGACCGCTTCGGGGGCGAGGGCGCGCAGATCGGCGTAGAGCTGGCCGTCGGGGAAGCGGGCGGTCTGCCGCCAGCCCCAGTGCACGGCGAGGGCGCTGGTGCCGATGCCCTCGGGGCCGTGCAGCAGGGCCCGGCGGGGGCGTCCGGCGAAGGCGCGGGACGCCTCCTTGTCGAGGAGTTTCAGGGCTTGGCGGCGGTCGGTGAAGAAGTGCGGTGCGGTGGGCAGGGTGGGGCGACGGTCGCGCGAGCCGGTGCCGGGTGCGCGCACGCTGCGCGCGAACTGTGCCCAGGCCTGGGCGAGTTGCGGGTCGCCGTGCACCCGCTCGTGCACCAGCCGTGCCACGTCGTCGAGTTGACCGGGGGTCGTCGGGGCGGGCACCTCGCGTCCGGCGATACGGCGGACCAGGCCGCCGGCCGACTCCCAGGCCCACTTGCCCGCTTCGTTCGCCATACCCGACCCGACGGCTCCGAGCACCGCGCCGATGGCACCCAGCGAGATCGGATCCAGCATGCCGTGCACTCCCCCGTCGGTCGGCGTCCGCAGTGGATCAACCCTAGCGGCCGGAACGGGAGATGACTGGTCATCAGCTGGTTCGCCCTTGAACCTGACACCAGTGTCAAGGCGGACGCTCCCCGTATGACGACCACGACCACAGCTCCCGAAACCGCCCGAACCCTCCCCCTCCCCGCCCTCCTCGCGCTCGCCACCGCCGTCTTCGTCACCAGCCTCACCGAGACCCTCCCGGCCGGCCTGCTGCCCGCGATGAGCGGGGATCTCGGGGTCAGCGAGTCGGCGGCCGGTCAGGCGGTGACCGTGTACGCCGTCGGCACGGCGCTCACCGCGATCCCGCTGTCCGCGGCGACAGCCACCTGGCGGCGCAAGCGGCTGCTGCTCGCGGCGATGGCGGGCTTCGCCGTGGCCAACACGGTCACGGCCGTCTCGGGGCACTACGCCCTCACCATGGCGGCGCGGTTCGTCGCCGGTGTGGCCGCCGGGCTCGCCTGGGCGCTGCTCGCCGGTTACGCGCGGCGGCTCGTACCCGGCCCGCTCCAGGGCCGGGCGGTCGCCGTCGTGATGACCGGCGTGCCGGTGGCACTGTCGGTCGGGGTGCCCGCGGGCACGTATCTCGGCGGGGCGCTGGGCTGGCGGTGGGCGTTCGCGCTGATGACCGGCGTCGCCGTGCTGCTGCTGGGCTGGATCGCGCTGGGGGTGCCGGACCGGCCCGGCCAGGAGCGCGCCGGCCGGGTGCCCGTGGCGCGGGTGCTGTCGGTGCCCGGGGTGGTGCCGGTCCTGTTCGTCACGCTGGTCTTCGTGCTGGCGCACACGGTGCTCTACGCGTACATCGCCACGTTCCTCGACGAGTTCGGCCTCGGCGGCTCGACCGACCTGGTGCTGCTGGTGTTCGGCGGCGCCTCGCTGCTGAGCATCTGGATCGTGGGCGGGTTCATCGACCGGCGGCTGCGGGCCCTGACGGTCGCGAGCACGGTGCTGGTGGGCGCGGCGGCGGCGCTGCTGGCGGTGTTCGCCGACACCCCAGCCCCGGTGTACGTCGCCGCCGTGCTCTGGGGGCTCGGCTGGGGTGGTGCGCCCACCCTGTTGCAGACCGCGGTGGCCGACGCGGGCGGCGAACAGGCCGACGCCGCGCAGGCCATGCTCGTCACCCTGTGGAACGCGGCGATGGCGGGCGGCGGCGCGGTCGGCGGCCTCCTGCTCGGTCTGTTCGGCGCGACCGCGTTCCCGTGGAGTGTGCTGGCGCTGCTGGTGCCGGTGGTGGCCGTGGTGGTGGGGGCGCGCACGCACGGGTTTCCGGCCCCGCGGGCCGGAGCGTGACGGGTCGTAGACCCCGGACCTTCCGAACCTTCCGGACCTCCCGGATCTCTTAGACCTCCCGAACCTCCCGGACCTCCCGGACCAGAGCCCGCTACCCGCGGTTGGCGCCCTCGGGGATGCCGTACGCCCGCTCCACCCTCAGCCGCAGCACCAGCCGTCGGTCGCGAACCATCGCGGCGCGGTAGTCCGCCCAGTCGGGGTGTTCGCCCTGGACATCGCGGTAGAGGCGGATGAGCTCCTCCACGGTGTCGTCGTAGGGGTCCTTGGCCACGGGCGTGAGCTCGGCCGTGCCCTCGGCGACCGTGTAGGCCCGTCGGTCGGGGCTGGTGACGTGGTACGACGCCCGGGGATCGCGGCGCAGATTGCGGGTCTTGGCACGGTCGTCGGTGATCGAGACCCGGATGACACCCTCGTCCGGGTAGTAGGCGTGGCTGACGTTGGACAGCTGGGGCCGGCCGTCCCGCTTGAGGGTGACCAGCACCCCGCCGTGTCCGGTGCCGAGCAACTGGAGCAGCGCGTTCTGAGTCATGCACGGATCAACCCCATCACGGGCCGCCCTCATTCCGGGTAGACAGTGTCTACCTCCTCTTGGTAGACACTGTCTATGCATGAACCCGAGACCGGGCTGCGGGCCCGGCTGGTCGATGTCGGAGTGGAGCTGGTGGCCCGGGAGGGCGCGCAGGCCCTGACCCTGCGGGAGATCGCCCGCCGGGCAGGCGTCTCGCACGGGGCGCCGCGCAGGTATTTCCCGACCCACCTGGAGCTGCTGTCGGCCATCGCGCGCCGCGGCTTCGGTGAGCTCGCGGAGCGGGTGACGGCGGCGGTCGGTGACGGTACGGCGGGGCCGCGCGCCCAGCTGACCGAACTCGCCGGCACCTACCTGGCGTTCGCGCTGGAGAACCCCGGAATGTACGAGCTGATGTTCCGTCACGATCTGCTGGAGAGCGGCCATCTGGGCCTGCGGGACACCAGCCTGCCGCTCTTCGGGCGCCTGGTGGAACTGGTCGGCCGGGTCCGCCCCGACATGGACGCCCGGCTCGTCGCGGGCGCGTTGTGGGCGAACCTGCACGGCATCGCCCAGCTCTGGGGCTGGGGCAGCCTCCAACTGGCCACGGGATCCGCCGACTTCGCACCCCTGCTGCGGTCGGCCCTCGACGCGCACCTCGGTCAGGATGGCGCGTGAAACCGGGTCTCGCGCTCGCGAGCAGCGTGGTCGGCGCCGTGATCGTCGCCCTCGACGGCACCGTCCTCACCATCGCCCAGCCCACCCTGCAACGGGACTTGGGGGCGTCCTTCGCGCAGGTCCAGTGGACCAGCACCGGATATCTCATCGCCGTCGCAGGGCTGTTGGTGTTCGCCGGGCGACTCGGCGACCGGTACGGGCACCGGCGGCTCTACGCCATCGGCATGCTCGGGTTCGGGGCGGCTTCGGCGGGCATCGGGCTGGCGCCCGGGATCGGGTGGGTGGTCGGACTGCGGGTCGTGCAGGGGGTGTTCGGGGCGCTCCTGCAACCGGCCACGCTCAGCATGCTGCGGGCCGCGTATCCGCCGGACCGGCTGCGGACGCCGATCGCGGTGCGGACCGCCGCCATCGGAGTGTCGGCCGCGGTGGGGCCGCTGGTGGGCGGGGTGCTGGTGGCCGGGCCCGGCTGGCGGGCGGTGTTCTTCCTCAACGTCGCACCGGCGCTGGTGTTCGGGCTGCTCACACTGACCGGCCGGGAGCCGGTGCGGACGGCGGTACCGCTCCCGCCAGGCCGTCGCGAACCGGAACGAACGGCGGGACCGCTCCCGCCAGACCGTGGCGAACCGGAACGGACGGCGGGACCGCTCCCGCCAGACCGTGGCGAACCGGAACGGACGGCGGGACCGCTCCCGCCGGACCGTCGCGAACCGGAGCGGGCGGTGCCGGTGCGGCTGGACGTGCCGGGTGCCCTGCTGCTGGCGGTGACCCTGGGGTGCCTGGTCCATGCGCTGGTGTCCCTGCGGTGGCTCGGGCTGGCCGCCTCCGTGGTCGCCGGTGCGGCCTTTCTGCGCCATGAACGCCGTACCGCGAGCCCGCTGCTCCCGCGGGCCGTCGCGGGACCGGCGCTCGGTGTCCTGGTCGCCGCGTCGGCCGCGTTGTCGGGCACCTTGTTCGTGAGCACGTACACCCTCCAGTACACGCTCGGCCTGGACCCGCTCCAAAGTGCCCTGCGTTGCCTCCCGTTGGCGGTGCTGATGGTGGGCGCGGCTCCGTTGTGCGCGGTCCTGCTGCGCCGGGTGGGGGCCCGGCGTACATCGGTGACCGCGATGGCGGTCCTCGCGGCGGGGGTGCTGACGCTGGACAGAGCCACCGGCACCTTCGCGCTGTGCGCCGGATTCGCCCTGCTGGGCGCCGGGTTCGGCACCGTGATGGTGGCGGCCACCCATGTCGTCGTACGGCACAGTCCCGTCGAGTCGGCCGGGGTCGCTGGCGGGCTCCAGCAGACGGCGATGAACGTCGGGCCGGTGCTGGGGGTGGCCGTCGCGACCCTGCTGATGGGGCGGGGGGCGTTGGTGGTGCTCGCCGTCGTGGCGGTGGCCGGGGCGGTGGCGAGCGGGGTGCTGCCGGGGCAGCCGGAGTCCGCCACGTCCGCCGATCATGGCCGGGTACAGGGACGTTCGCGGGTTGCTGAGCGACGATGAGGTCTGAGGTCGCTGCGGCTGGGTATGCCGGATCGCACCTCGACGAGCGTATTCGGAGGAGAGCGATGGCACAGCTGCGGCAAGAGGTGGACCCGGGCGAGGTCGGGCTGGACGCGAAGGCGCTGGACCGCCTCGACCAGCACGTCGCCCACTACGTCGACGAGGGGCGGCTGCCCGGCTTCCTCGTGGCCGTCGCCCGCGGCGGCCGGGTCGCGCACCTCACCGCGCACGGCCGGCGCGACCTGGCGGCCGGGCTGCCCGTCACGTCCGACACCCTGTGGCGGATCTACTCCATGACCAAGCCCGTCACCTCGGTCGCCGCGCTGCTCCTGGTGGAGGAGGGGAAGCTGTCGCTGGACGACCCGGTGGCCCGGCATGTGCCCGCCTTCGCCGACATGCGGGTCCACGACGGAGGCTCCGGCGCCGACATCAGGACCCGCCCCGCCGCCGGGCCCGTACTGGTCCGGCATCTGATGACCCACACTGCCGGACTGACCTTCGCCTCGTACCGCTGCCATCCGGTCGACGCCCTCTACCGCGAGGCCGACCTGGAGTCGTCCGTGGTGCCGGGTTCGACGCTCGCCGAGACGGTCGACGTGTACGCGAGCCTGCCGCTCCAGTTCGAGCCGGGCACGCAGTGGAACTACTCGGTCGCCACCAATGTGCTGGGCCGGGTCATCGAGGTGGTGTCCGGGCAGCCGCTGGACACGTTCTTCGCGGAGCGGATCTTCGGGCCGCTCGGGATGCCCGACGCCGGATTCCGCGTGGACGACGAACAGGCGGGCAGACTGGCCGAGTTGTACGGGGACACCGAGGACGGCGGCATCGAGCCGATCGCCGGTCTGCCGCTGTTCGGGCGTCCCCGGTTCCTGTCCGGCAGCGGCGGCATGGTGGCCTCCGCGTACGACTACCACCGGTTCATGGAGCTGCTGCGGCGGCGCGGCGAACTCGACGGCGTCCGGCTGCTGTCCCCCGGCACGGTGGACCTGATGACCTCGAACCAGCTGCCGGGCGGCGCCGATCTGCGCGCCTTCGGCAGCCGTCCCGCCCATGACGAGCCCGGCAACGACGGGGTCGGCTTCGGTCTCGGTGTCTCCGTGGTGATCGACCCGGAGCGCACGAAGGCCCCGACGAGCCTCGGCATGTTCGGCTGGAGCGGGGTCGCGACGACGACGTTCTGGGTCGACCCGCGCCGTGATCTGACGGTGCAGTTCATGACGCAGGTCCGGCCCAAGGGCTCGCACACGCTCTACCCCGAGCTGAAGCGGCTGGTGCACGAGGCCGTGACGGACTGATCAGGAGTCCACTCGCAGGGTGAAGTCCATGCCTTCCAGGGCGAGTTCGCGCAGCCATTCCTCCGACCGCGCCGCCGTCTCGGCGGCGCGGTTCAGGCCGGGTGGCAGGGAGCCGTCCAGGATGTGGCGGACGCCGAGGGCGAGGGTGCGGGAGACGCAGCGGGCCATCGCGCTCTCCTCCGCGTCCCCCGTCAGATCGAGCAGATAGCTGCCCGACCACGCCTGCCCCGCGGGACCGGCCACGTCCAGCGACACGGCGAGGACGACCCGGTCCCGGTCGGCGTCCGTCGTGGGATAGGCGGCCGCCAACTCCTGCGCCAGGGCGGCGATCCGGGCGTCGTCCCCCGCCTTGAGCTCCTCGAACACGGCACCCCAGGCCTCCAGCCAGCCCTCCAGGCGCAGGGTGCCCCGCACGAAGGTCTGCGGTTTCCAGGCGGACGGCAGGCCGTACTGCTCGACGAAGGGCACGCTGTCCCGGTTCGGGTAGACCTCGAAGGTCTCCCCGTCGACGAGGTGCGGCCGGGTCGCCTCCCAGGGCCGCGCGGCCGTGGTCTCGGCGCCGTCCCGGATGTAACGGGCGGGCGAGCGCAGGGCGTTGAGGACACCGAGGGGCGCCCAGCTGAAGCGGTACCTGAAGTCGTTGGGCACCGCGGGGATGCCGCCGCAGTACGAGGTGAGGCGGTACGAGGCCGCTGTGCCGTCACCGATCGCCTCCCGGCCGCGGGCGACGAGACTGTGCGCGAAGAGGTGGTCGATGCCCGGGTCGAGGCCCGCCTCGGTGAGGACGACGAGCCCGGCCTCGGCAGCCGCGGGGACCTGATCGAGGACCGCGTCGGACACATAGCTGGAGCAGGCGAAGTGGGCACGCGAGGCGACGCAGACCGCGAGGATCCCGGCGTGTTCGGGCGCGGGCAGCATCGACACGACGACGTCCCCGGGCGCCAGGGCCGCCGTCAGCCTGTCCAGGGTGTAGGCGCGGGGCTCGGCGCGACCGGCGAGGCCCAGCCGGTCGAGGGCCTCGGCCGCGCGTTCCTCGGTGCGATGCCAGACGCGCACCCGGCCGGCGCTCTCGCACAGCTCCGCCAGTCCGCTGCCCGTGGACAGACCGGTGCCGATCCAGTGGACGGTGCCGCTCGCGGGAACCAGGTCAGTCATGCGGCAATTCCCCTTCTACGATTCCGTGTTCCCGGCACGCCTGATGGAACCGGTCCAGAGCGCGCCCCCAGCTGCCGCCGGTCGCGAAGTCGAGGAGCAGGGGCAGCAGTGAGGCGGAGAAGTCCTCGCTGGACTCCTTCGGCAGCAGTGACGGCAGGTTGTCGATGGCGATCAGGTCGAGCGGGGGCTCCTTGCGCAGCCGTCGTACCGGTTCGGTCCACTCGGTGGTGCGGTCGTAGACCGGCAGGACGTTGAGCGGCGAGCCGACGTCGCAGGTGACGTCGGAGAGGGTGCGCAGCCGGCGGGCGGGGTCGTCCAGGTCCTCCTCGCGGACGAAGGGCGGGATCGGGGTGGTGGCGAGGACGCAGTTCACCATCAGGTCGTGGGCGAGGAGGGCCGGGCGGTCCAGGTCCCGGGTCTCGTCCAGGTCCCAGGCGGTGGGCTCGACGCCGGCCGCTCGCAGGGCCACGCGGGCGCCGCGTCCGCTGCGGCCGAGGGCGCCGATCACCAGCGCGGTGAAGTCCGGGTCCCCGGCGGCGGGCCGGAGGGTCTCGTCCAGCTCCTTCTTGGAGGTGGGTGTCAGCGGCGTGGCGAGGCGGCCCCGGTGCTGGAGCACGGCGAGGGCGGCGCCCAGGTACCCGGCCCAGTACCCGAAGGCGGCGAGACGGCGCCCGCTGTCGTCCACCAGGTACTCCAGGTCGAGGAGTTCCCCTCCCCCGGCGCTGAACCGGCGCAGCAACTCGGCGGCGCCCGGCTGTCGCTTGTAGGCGTGGCCGAAGAAGATGTGCCGGTGCGCCAACCGGTTGGGCCCGTCCGGGAGTTCCTTCAGACCCAGGATCACGGCCTCCGCCGGCGCCGACTCCCACGACCCCGCGGGCGCGACCCGGGCGCCGGCCGCCTCGTACTCCTCGACCGGGAAGATCCGCTGCGGGGACTCCTCCACGGTCAGGGTCACCCCGCTCTCGACGAGCCGCTGGGCGTCGGACGGCACGATCGGGGTGCGTCGCTCGGTGGGACGGACCTCGTGGCGCAGCCACAGATGGAGCTCGGTCATACGCAGTTGGCCTCCGGGCGCGGGGCGTCGGCCGCGAACCGGCCGGCGTTCAACGGGCTGACGTCCACGAAGGGTACGCGGCCCAGGACCAGGTCACGGACCACCTCGCCGACGGCCGGGCCCTGGAGGAAACCATGGCCGGAGAAGCCGGTGGCGTACAGGAAGCGGGAGACCGAAGTGGCCTCGCCGATCAGCGCGTTGTGGTCCGGGGTGACCTCGTACAGACCCGCCCAGCCGCCGGTGCGGCGCAGGTCCAGGAGGGCGGGGGCGCGGTGTTCCATGGCGGCGGCCAGCCGCGGGATCCAGCGGTCATGGGTGTCGGTGGCGAAGCCGGGGCGTTCGTCGGGATCGGACATGCCGAGGAGGAGGCCGGGGCCCTCGCGGTGGAAGTAGAGCGTGGTGCTGAAGTCGATGGTCATGGGCAGCCCCGGGGGCAGGCCGGGGACCGGCTCGGTGACGGCGATCTGGCGGCGCAGCGGCTCCACGGGCAGCTCCACGCCGGCCATCCGGCCGACGGCCCGGGACCAGGGTCCGGCCGCGCAGATCACCGTGTCGGTGGCGATCCGGCCAAGCGTGGTGGACACGGCGGTGATCCGGTCGCCGTGGAGTTCGATGCCGGTGACCTCGGTGTGGCGCAGGACGCGGGCGCCGAGGGCGCGGGCGGCGGAGGCGTAGCCGTGGACCACGGCCTCAGGGGTGCAGTGGCCGTCGTCGGGCGAGTAGGCGGCGGCGAGGAGGCCCTCGGTGCGGACCAGCGGGGAGAGCTTACGGGCCTCCTTCGGGGTGAGCATGCGGCTGGGCACACCGAGCGCGTTCTGCAGCCGTACGCCCGCCTCGAAGGAGGCGACGTCCTCGGGGGTCGACAGCAGGAACAGATAGCCGACGCGGTGCAGCCCGATGTCGTACCCGATCTCCTCCCGGAACCGGCCGAACGCGGCCAGGCTGCGCGCCCCGAGCTGCACGTTGAGCTCGTCGGAGAACTGGGCCCGCACCCCGCCCGCCGCCTTCGAGGTGGAGCCGGAGGCCAGTTCGTCCCGTTCGACGAGTACGACGTCGCGGACACCGGCGGCGGCGAGGTGGTAGGCGATGCTCGTGCCCATCACTCCGCCGCCGATCACGACGGCTTGTGCCTGCATCCTCACGGGCGAGCCTCCCAGGGGTGACGGGATCGGTCGGTCCCCTCTTCCTGTCCGGACTCCGGTCCCCGTAATCAGGACAGGTGGGCCACCGCGTCCAGATGCGGAAGATGGTGGTCCAGGCGCTCCCGCTTGGTGCGCAGGTAGGTGATGTTGCTCTCGCACGGCTGGATCAGCAGCGGCACCGTCTCGGTGACCTCGATGCCGTGCCGTATCAGCGCCTCGCGCTTGTCGGGGTTGTTGGACATCAGGCGGACGCTGTTCACGCCGAGGTCGTGCAGCATGCCGGCGGCGACGCCGTAGTCGCGGGCGTCCACCGGCAGGCCGAGGGCGAGATTGGCCTCCACGGTGTCCAGGCCCTCCGCCTGCAGGGCCATGGCGCGCAGCTTGGCGAGCAGTCCGATGCCGCGGCCCTCGTGGCCCCTCAAGTAGACGACGATGCCGCTGCCTTCGGCGACGACGGCCCGCATGGCCGAGTCCAGCTGCTCGCCGCACTCGCAGTGCCGGGAGCCGAAGGCGTCACCGGTGAGGCACTCGGAGTGCAGCCGCACGAGGACGTCGTCGGTGCCGATCTCGCCGTGCACGAGAGCCACCTGTTCGTCGCCGCGGTCGTGGTCGAGATAGCCGACCGCCCGGAATTGCCCGTACACGGTGGGCAGCGGGGCATTCACTATGCGTTCCACGCCGGTGCGCTGCGGGGACTTCTTGCCGAGGACACCAATGTTGTCTGTCATGATTCTCGAGTTCCTAAGCAGAGACGAAAGGCCGTGAAAGAATGAGTGATTCGAGGGCGCGGTCGGCGGCATACGGTCCGTTGCCGGCGGACACCACGGAAGACGTACGGACGCGGGGCGCGAATGTCTCACGACAGGTGGCGGTGCTGCCCGTCGGGAGCTTCGAACAGCACGGCGCGTACCTGCCGTTGGCGACCGACACCCTCGTCGCCTGTGCCATCGCCCGGGAGATCGCCGCGGCGTACCCGGTGCACCTCCTTCCGCCGGTGACGATCTCCTGCTCGCACGAGCACGCGGCCTGGGCGGGGACCGTCAGCATCTCCTCGGTGACCCTTCACTCGGTGATACGGGACATAGCGGATTCGCTCCGCCGCTCGGGGGTGGAGGCCCTCGTCGTGGTCAACGGACACGGCGGAAACTACGTACTGGGCAACGTCGTTCAGGAATCCTCCTCCCGCGGCGAGCACATGGCGCTGTTCCCGGCCGCGGAGGACTGGGAGTCGGCGCGCGAGCGGGCGGGGGTGGTCACGTCGCTGCTCACCGACATGCACGCGGGGGAAATCGAGACCTCCATCCTTCTGCACGCTCATCCCGAATTCGTCCGACCCGGCTATGAGACCTCCGATTTCGTCGCGGACGACCGTCGTCATCTGCTCACCCTCGGTATGTCCGCCTATACCGATTCGGGTGTCATCGGGCGTCCCTCGCTGGGTTCGGCGGAAAAGGGCAGAACGCTGCTGGAGAGCCTGGCGGATTCGTTCGGGCCGTATTTCTCGCTGCTCACCTCCGACGACGGTTCCGTGGGCTCCGGTGACTCCGTGCGCGGGTAACGGGCGAGCAGGACGAACAGCCCCGGCAGGCTGGCCACGAGGCTGAGTACCCCGTACACCACGGCGACGGCCAGCCCGCTGCTGGCACCGAGGCCGGCCGCGCCGAACGCCCAGGCGGTGACGCCCTCGCGCGGCCCCCAGCCGCCCACGTTGAGCGGCAGGCCCATGGCGACCAGGGCCAGCACGGCGATCGGCAGCAGTGCGGCGACGGAGGCGGCCGACCCGGCGACTCGGGCGGCCAGCACGAACATCCCGACGTGCCCGGCGAGAACGACGAGGGACGACAGGGCGACCCCGGGTCCGTTCCGCCGCGAGAGCAGCCCTGCGCGGACCTCGTTCAGCGCCCGGCCGCACCGCGCCGGCGCCCGGTTCATCCGCAGGGCGAGGACGACGGCCAGCGCGCCCACCAGGGCGAACAGCAGCACCGGCGCGAGATCACGGGCCTGGTTCAGCACGGGCGACGGCATGGTCAGCAGCACACCGGCGCCGACCACGGCCAACGCGAGCTGCCCCGCGACCCGTTCGAGGACGACGGCCCGCACACAGCGCCCAAGGTCCTTGGTGCTCTGCCCGTGCCGCACCGCCCGGTGGACGTCGCCGAGGACACCGCCGGGGAGCGCCGCGTTGAGGAACAGGGCGCGGTAGTAGGCGGCGACGGCGGGTCCGAGCGGCAGCCGGATCTTCAGGCCCCGGGCCACCAACTGCCAGCGCCAGGCGCTGAACACCGTCGTGACGACACCGATCCCGAGCGCGGCGACCAGCGACCCGCCGTCGATCCGCCGCAGCCCGTCCAGGAACACGCCGGTACCGAGCCGCCACAGCAGCACGGCGAGGATCAGGACACCCACGGCACTGCCCACGTGGGTGCGTACGGCGGGGGACTTGAGGCGGGCGAGGACGGTACGCCAGCGGGGGGTGGCGGCTTCGGGGCGGGGGGCGGCGACGATCACGCCGATACGGGAGCCGGAGACGGCGACGTCCGGTGGGGGGACGGCCTTGACGGGCGGGACGAGGGCGAGCCCCGCGGTGTGGGGGGCGGTGGCGGTGGGAACGGCAGCGCTCGCCGGGGCGGCGGCGGTGGGAACGGCAGCGCTCGCCGGGGCGGTACCGGTGGGAACGGCAGCGCTCGCCGACCGGGGATCGGCCTCGGCAGAAACGTCCCTTCCCGGCGCCCCGACCGGCACGGCTGATGCTCGGGCCCCGGTCCCTCGGTTCTTCCGCTCGCCCGACGGCCTGCGCACCACATACGCCCGAACCGTCTCCACGCTCATGCCGCCCCGCCCGTCGGCCGGGACAGCGCCAGCAGGTCGGTGTGGTGGACGAGGACGGTCAACTCGCCCGCCTCACAGGCCTCCAGCCGGTCGCGGAGATAGCGGTCGGCCGACTCCTTCAGCTCCGGGCGCTGCTCCACGGCGGCGCCCACCCAGCCGCGCAGCCACTGCGCGGTGAGCGCGGCCTCGGCGGGGCCGAGCCTCCAGGGGCTGGGGTTCAGCCGTACCGTCGCGCCGCGTTCGGAGAAGGCCTCGCAGGCCGCGGTGACCGAGTCCGGGCCGAGGAGGCCGGAGCGTCGCTGGTGGGCGTTGAACGCCTCCATGATCTCCGTGTCCATCGGATGCGCCGGGCTGAGCTCGACGCGGCCGGCCACCGACAGGGTGAGCAGCGCCGGGCAGCCGGCCCCGGTGCAGGCCTCGGCGAGGGTGTCGATCTCCTCGCGCGTGAGGACGTCGAGGAGCGCGGAGGCGGTCACCAGGGAGGCGCCGGAGAGGGCGTCCGGGGTGAGCCGGGCGACGTCGCCGCGGCGGGTCTCGACGGTGACACGGCTGCCGTCGGCGGCGACGCGCGGGGAGGCGACGGCGGCGAAGTGCAGGAGGTAGGGGTCGCGGTCGTGCAGGATCCAGTGCTGCGGGCCGTCGAGGAGCGGGGCGAGCCAGCGGCCCATCGAGCCGGTGCCGCAGCCCAGGTCGTGGATGACCAGACCGGCCTTGCCGGGCAGGTTCGCCAGCCGGATCCGCAGCGGGTCGAGCAGATCGTGGGCCCGCGCGGAGGCGTCGGCCGGCTCGCGCAGCTCCAGCCACTCGGGGGCGTACCGGGGCTGCTCCCCGGGCCCGTCCTCACGCAGCCGCACGGTGGGGCGCTCTCCGGGACGGACGGCGGCGGGGCCCGCGCCGGGGATGACGGAGTCGGTGTCGGCGTCCGCGCCGGGGATCACGGAGTCCGCGGCCGGCTCCGTCATGAGCGACTCCTCGATGCTTGCGTCGGTCGGCGCTAGCGGGGACGCTTCCGCGCCGCCGCCCGTCGCGCCCCGCGGCCCCGGCTGGGCCGGGATCCTGCCGGCGCGTTCCGTGGTAGCCGTCTTCCTCATGCCGCCCTCCTGGGTTCGTTCGGCAGTCGGCCCAGTACTCCGGCCAGGCTGCGGGCCGTGGTCGCCCAGCCGTCCAGGGCGGCCCGTCGGCCCCGGGCAGCCGCCTTCAGCCGGCGTCGTACGTCCGCCTCGTTGAACCAGCCGCGCAGTTCCGCGGCGAGGGCGGCGGGGTCCTCCGGCGGGACGAGGATGCCGGGCACTCCCCCGTCGGGGGCGCGTCCGACCGCCTCGGGGAGGCCGCCGACGTCGGTCGCGAGGACCGGGATGCCGCGGGCGAGGGCCTCGGTGACCGCCATGCCGTAGGTCTCGGCGTAGGAGGTGAGGACCATCAGGTCGGCCGCGGCGTAGCTGGCGTCGAGCTGGGCGCCGGCCTGCGGTCCGGCCAGTTCCAGCCGGTGCTCCAGGCCGTACTTCGCGATCAGGGAGCGGAGTTGGCCGACGTACTCGGGGTCCTGGGCGAGGCCGCCGACGCAGACGCAGCTCCAGGGCAGGTCCCGTACCGTCGCCAGCGCCTCGATCAGCCGGTGCTGGCCCTTGCGGGGCGTGACCGCGGCGACACACAACAGGCGTGAGACGCCGTCGGTTCCGGAGGCGAGCGGGGCGATGTCGGCGCCGGGGGCGGCGACATGGACGCGTTCCGGGGCCAGGCCGTGGTGGGAGACGAGGCGGCGGACCGCCCAGTCGCTGGTGGCGATGACCGCGGGCACGGCCCGCAGGACCGCGCGCTCCTTGGCGTCCAACTCGGCGGCCACCAGGGGATCCAGGCCGGTCTCGTCGCCGAGCGGAAGGTGGACGAGGACGGCGAGCCGCAGGCGTTCCGCCTCCGGGACGACGATCTCGGGGACCCCGCAGGCGACGATCCCGTCCAGCAGGACGACCGTGCCGTCCGCGAACTCCCGCAGTGTGCGGGCGAGTTCGGCGCGGGCCGCGGCGCCGGGGCGGGGCCACTCGCCGTCCACGGCGTGCTTGTGGACCTGCCAGCCGAAGCCGGGCAGATCGAGACTCACCCGCCGGTCATAGGCGTTGCCGCCGCTGGGGGTCGCCGGGTCGTCGACACCGCCCGGCAGGACGAAGTGCACGGAGCGCAGGGACATGGGGATGATGTCGGCGTTCTTGAGGGCGGAGTGCTGGACGGGCACGTAACCGAGCGACGGTGTCGCGGTCTTCTCCAGGGTCACGTCGGTCACAGCGCACGCTCGTAACTCGCCCACGCGACATGCGACTCGTGGAGCGTGACGCCGATGGCGGCGATGCCCCGGGCCCCTTCGCCGAGCGCGCCCTTCTCGATGCGCTCGGCGAGCCGGTCGGCGATGACCTTGGCCAGGAACTCCGTCGAGGTGTTGATCCCGGCGAAGTCGGGCTCGTTGTCGAGGTTTCTGTAGTTCAGCTCGGCGACTACGGCGCCGAGCTCCTGGGTGGCGAGTCCGATGTCGACGACGATGTTGTCGTCGTCCAGCTGTTCCCGGCGGAAGGTGGCGTCCACGAGGAACGTCGCTCCGTGCAGGCGCTGCGCGGGTCCGAAGACCTCGCCGCGGAAGCTGTGGGCGATCATGATGTGATCGCGGACGGTGACACTGAACAACGGACGACCCTCCAGGTGCGGCGCGTCTGATCCCCTCGGCCTGATCGCCGCCGGGATGCCGTGTAGTACGGCTCTTCGCTTCCCCTTGTTCAGCTCCCTCTCACTCTTTTCTCAGGTCAGGCGCTCTTGTCGTAGCTGATGCGGTGACAAAGGGCCGGAATCTCCCCCGCCGCGAGTCTCGGCATCACGGCCGGCAACTCCTCGAACACGCTTTCCCCCGTGATGAGCGCGTCGAGTGACGGGTCGGCGAGCAGTTCGAGGGCGAGGGCGAGCCGGTCGGCGTAGGTGCGGCTGGCGCGGCGGGCCGGGGAGACGGTGCCGACCTGGCTGGAGCGGATGACGAGGCGACGGGAGTGGAAGGCCTCGCCGAGCGGGAGGCTGACCTGCCGGTCGCCGTACCAGCTCAGTTCGAGGACGGTGCCCTCGGCGGTGAGGAGTTCCAGCGCGCGGGTCAGGCCCTGTTCGGTGGCGCTGGCGTGCACGACGAGGTCACACTCGCCGAGCGCGTCCGACGGCAACGCGAAGTCGACGCCGAGCGCCTCGGCGGTCTTGGCCCGGGCCGGGTCGGCGTCGACCAACTGGACCCTGACGCCGGGGAAGCGGGCGAGCAGCGCGGCCACCGAGCAGCCGATCATCCCGCCGCCCACCACCGCGATCCGGTCCCCGACCAGCGGCGCCGCGTCCCACAGGGCGTTGACGGCGGTCTCCACGGTGCCGGCCAGGATGGCGCGTTCGGCGGGCACGGAGTCCGGTACGACGGTGACGGCGGCGGCCGGGACGACGTACCGCGTCTGGTGCGGATAGAGGCAGAAGACGGTGCGCCCCACCAGCTCGGCCGGGCCCTCCTCCACCTCCCCGACACTGAGATAGCCGTACTTCACGGGGGCGGGGAACTCGCCCTCCTGGAAGGGTGCGCGCATGGCCGCGTGCTGGCTGGCGGGGACTCCGCCGCGGAAGACGAGGGTCTCGGTGCCACGGCTGACGCCGGACCACAGGGCGCGCACCAGCACCTCGTCCTCGGCGGGGGCCGGAAGGGTGACCTCCCGTATCTCGCCGTCACCGGGGCTGTTGAGCCAGAACGCCCTTGCGGTGCGGTTCATCGGCATCCTCCTGAACGATCGGGAAGCAGTTCACGTACCGAGGTGTGCACAGGTCGCGCACAGTACGCGGCGTTGATCGACTCTGTCACACGGCCGGAGGATGTTCGGTGGCCCTGAACAACACGTACGACGCAAGGCTGGTCCAGCAGGAGACCGCTGTCGGAGCGGGTGTCCAGATCCTGTTGCTGGCTCTGCTCGGCACCGCGATCGGCATGGGTCCCGCGGGCTGGCTGACCGGCCTCGCCTTCGCCGTGGCCACCTGGGCGGTGCTCTCCCGGGCCCTGCACCGCACCCAGCCCCGCTCCTTCGGCCCCGCCAACCGGGTGACCCTCGGCCGCTCCATCCTGGTCGGCGGGGTCACCGCCCTGGTCGCCGACTCCTTCCAGAGCTCCCCACCGGTCACGCTGTTCGTCGGTCTCACCGCGGTGGCCCTGATCCTGGACGGCGTGGACGGCAAGGTGGCCCGCCGCACCGGCACGTCCACCCCGCTCGGCGCACGCTTCGACATGGAGGTCGACGCGTTCCTGATCCTGGTGCTGAGTGTGTACGTCGCGATGTCCCTGGGCCCGTGGGTCCTTCTCATCGGCGCCATGCGCTACGCCTTCGTGGCCGCCGCCCGCGTCTGGACCTGGCTCAACGCCCCGCTCCCGCCGAGCACCGCCCGCAAGACGGTCGCCGCGCTCCAGGGTGTGTTCCTGCTCCTCGCCGCGTCGGGTCTGCTGTCGTACGCCCTGGAGTTCGCGGTCGTCGCGACGGCGCTGGGGACGCTGGTGTGGTCGTTCGGACGGGATGTGCTGTGGCTGCTGCGGACCTCGCGGGTCGAGGCGGTCCTGATGGAGGACGTGCGCGAGCTGGTCGCGGGATGACCTACGTCCGGCGCGGCAGCAGCACGATCGCCGCCACCGGTACGGCGGCCAGCACCAGCCAGGGAACGGCCGCGGGCAGCCCGGTGTCGAGGAGGGTGCCCGTCGCCGAGCTGCCGATCAGGACGATGAGGCCCGACACGGAGGACAGCGCCCCGGTGTAGAGGCCGAGCCGGCCGTCCTCGGCGAGGTCGGGGACCCAGGCGCGGGCGACGGGGGCGACGAGCATCTGGCCCAGGGTGAGCAGGACGACGAAACCGGCCGCGGGCAGCAGCCCGGCCGTACCCGTCCGGTCGGCGGGGCGGGCCAGGGCCACCACGGCGAAGCCGGCGGAGATCAGCAGCAGCCCGGCCACCATCGAGCGACGCGGCTCCAGCCGGTCGCCCACCCAGCGGGTGACGGGCAGTTGGGCGGTCACCACCAGCAGCGACGACAGTGCGAACAGCCAGGCCAGGGGCGCCTGCGAACCGGCGGCGCGCTCCACCTCCGCCGGGAGGGCGAGGTAGAGCTGGTTGTAGGCGAGGAGATAGGCACCGTACGCGCAGCACAGCGCGAGGAAGCGCCGGTTGCGGAGCAACAGCCCCACCCCGCCCTGGAGTTGGACACGGTGACGGCCGGGAATGTGCTGGGGCAGCAGCCGGGCGTGCCCGGCGAGCACCAGGACGAAGACGCCGGCACCCGCCAGGCACACGGTCCGGAAGTCCACCGCCAGCAGCAGCGCGCCGAGCAACGGCCCCACGAACGCGCCCGCTTGGCCCGCCACCGTGAACAGCGCGAGGACACGGGTGCGCGAGATTCCGGTGGCTTCCTCGTGGACCACCGCCTGCCGGGCGACCTCGGACTCGACCGCGGGTGAGAACAGCGCGGCGGCGAACCCGATCAGCAGGACGGCACCGATGACCGCCCAGGTCCGCGTCGCGTACCCGAGCCAGGCGAACCCGGCGATCCGCAGCGCGCAGCCGGCCAGGACGACGGGCCGGATGCCGTACCGGTCGGCCAGCGCCCCGCCCACCACGAACAGCCCCTGCTGGCTGAAGGTCCGCAGTCCCAGCACGAACCCGACCAGCCAGCCCGCCATCCCCACCGCCTGCCCGAGGTGCTCGGAGAGGAAGGGCAGCACGGCGAAGAAGCCGATGTTGAAGGCGAGTTGGGTGAGGATCAGCAGGCGGAGAAGAGGGGAGAGGCGGTCGGTGCGGTCCGGCGCCCTGTGGACACCGATCGACAGGCCGCTCATCGGACTCCTGCCAGTTCCTTCGATTCCCTTGTACGCGGCTGCTGTTCAGGTACCGCCGCCGACTGGCGCGGCTTGCGTCGGGGCATCCGCACGCCGCCCGCCGCGGTCACCGCCAGCGCGCCCAGCAGGGCGAGGGCCGCGGCCGGGGCGAGGACGGCCCAGGGGGCGCGCTCGGCATAGGGCTGGTTCTCGGCGAGCAGCAGGCCCCACTCCGGGGTGGGCGGCTGGGCGCCCAGGCCGAGGAAGGCGAGCGAGGCGAGGGCGAGGGCGACGCCGGGCAGCCGCAGCAGGGCGTGGCGGGTGACGGGCGGCAGCACGGCGGGCAGGAGTTCGTGCCGCAGCAGATACCAACGCCCGGCGCCCAGGCCGCGGGTGGCGGTGATGTGGAGGGCGGCGCGTTCCTGGCGCAGGAGTGCGGAGGTGTGGGCGGCCAGGGGTGCCCAGGCGACGCCGCCGACGGCGAGGGCGGGGGTGGCGGATCCGCCGCCGACGACGGCGGTGACGAGGAGGGCGACGAGGACCGGGGGCAGCGCGACGATCGTGTCCACGAGGGGCCCCGAGACGCGGGGCAGCAGGCCCAGCAGGACGCCGGTCAGCAGCGCGGCGGCGCTGATCGCGAGGGCGAGCAGCAGGGTGTCGAGGGCGCCGTGGCCGACGCGGGCGAGCAGGTCCCGGCCGAGTCCGTCGGTGCCGAACGGGTGCTGGAGGGACGGAGGTTGGAGGCGCTCGCCGGTGTCGAGGGCGAGCGGGTCGCGGGGCAGTCCGAGGGCGATGACGAGCGCGAGGAGCCCGCCGTACGCGAAGGGCTGAAGGGTGCGGGCCGGGGGTTTCGGGCCGTGCAGGGACGGCAGGGCGCCGTCGCGCAGGGCGGGGCCGATGAGAAGGCGGCCGGCGAGGGCGGCGAGGCCCGCCGCGGCGGCCGCGAGCAGGACGAGGGCGAGGGTGCCGGCCTGGAGGACGGGGAGGTCCTGGGCGAGGGCCGCCTGGAGGGTGGTGCGGCCGAGGCCGGGGATGTCGAAGATCTGCTCCACGGCGACCGCGCCGCCGGTCAGGCCGACCGCGAACAGGCCGGTGTTGGGCAGGAGTCCGGGCAGACAGCGGCGGACGGCCTGGCGGGCGACGGAGCGGCCCGGCACTCCACGTGCGGCGGCGGCCAGTGCCCAGGGTTCGGCGAAGGCGCCGGGCAGCAGGTCGTCGAGGAGCCGGCCGAGCACCGCGCCCGCGGGCAGGCCGAGGGCGAGGGCGGGGAGGATCGTCCAGCGGGGCCCGTACCAGCCGAGGGCGGGCAGCCAGCCGAGTTGGACGCCTACGACGGTCGCGAGCACGGACGCGGTGAGGAACTCGGGCAGCGCGGCGAGGACCGCGGAGCCGCTGCCACCGGCGCGGCGTCCGCCGAGCCGCCGGTGCGCGCCCAGCCACAGCGTGCGCGCACAGATCAGCGCGACGGTGACGGCGGCGACCAGGAGGGCCACCGCCATCAGCAGCAGGGAGGCGCCCAGTGCCTGGAGCACTGCCGGCGTGACCGCGTCGCCGGAGATCCACGACCGTCCCGCGTCCCCACGCCACAGCCCGCCCAGCCACTCTCCGAGGAGACGGAACGGGCCCGCGTCCAGGCCGAGTTCCTCGCGGATGGCGGCGAGTACCGCGGGGTCGGGATCGCGTTCGGCCGAGCGTGCCTTGAGCACGGTCAGGGCCGGGTCGGTGCGGGTCAGCCAGGGCAGCAGGCCGATCGCGCACACCAGGGCGGCGGCGATCCCGGCCCGCCACAGCAGCACGGCCGCTCTGTTCCGCATGCGTCAGCGCCGGGTGCCGATGCCGACGAGCGTGCGCTCGTAGGGGTCGAGGAGCGCGCCGCGCACACCGGTGCCGACGCCGGTGATGATCCGCTGGTGGACCAGGGGGACGACGGCGTCGGTGCCCAGGATCCGCGCCTCGGCGGCCATGGCCGCGTCCTGCCGTGCGTCGGTGTCGGCGAGGCCCTCGGCCCTGGCGACGGCCTTGTCCACGCTCTGGTCGCAGAGTTGGGCGATGTTGTAGCCGCCGTCGCAGGTGTAGTCACTGGCGAGCACGGAGACGGGGTCGCCGGTGTCGACGAGGGTGTTGCGGGCGAGGACGAACGCGTCGAACTTCCCGTCCAGCGCGTCGGTTTCGAGCCGTGCGTACTCGCGCACCTCCAGGTCGACGCGGAATCCCGCCTTTTCCAGCTGCTGCTTCAACACCTGGGCGACCTCGGGGAGTTCGGGCCGGTTGTCGTAGGTGGCGAGGGTGATCGCGGTCCCTTCGGCGTCGGCGGCCTGCGCACGTCCGCCCGGTGCGGTCCGCTTGCCCTCGGCCCAGCTGACGGCGGGTCCGTAGATGCCGGTGCCGGCGTCCGCGTATCCCTCGTACACGTCCTTGGCGAACACGGCGGTGTCGACGGCCTGACGGGCGGCGGCCCGGCGGCCGGCGTTCTTGAAGGGCCCCGACCCGGTGTTGAGCAGCAGGCTGGTGGTGCGGGTCGTGGCGGTCGCCTTGCGCAGGCCCTTGTCGAGGGTGGCGGCCTGGGCGACGGGTATCGCCTCGGCGAGGTCGACCTGGCCGGTGCGCAGGGCGTTGGCGCGGGCGGTGCCGTCGGAGACGAACTTGACGTCGATCCCGGCGGCCTGGGCCCGGCCGCCCCAGTAGTCGGCGAAGCGGTCGAGGGTGGCGGCGGTGGCGCCCATGACCTTGGTGAGTTCGAAGGGCCCGGTGGCGTGGCCGACCGGGTCGACGCCGTCCTCCTCGGCGTAGGCCTTCGCGGAGAGGACGGCGAGGCTCGGGCTGGACAGGCGCAGCGGCAGGACGGGGTCGGGGTCCTTCGTGGTGACCCGGACGCCGGTGCTCCCCTCGGCCTTCGCGGTGAGGGTCACGCCGGCGAGGGCGGCCGGGGCCGGCTTGGCCTCGGTGGCGTGGGTGAGGGAGGCGACGACGGCGGCCGGGGTGACCTCGGTGCCGTCCTGGAAGTCGGCCTCGCGCAGGGTGAAGAGCCAGGTGCGGTCGTTCTCGCGCCGCCATGACGAGGCGAGCGCGGGGGCCGCGGCGCCGTTGGCGTCGAGGGCGGTCAGGCCCTCGGTGACGCCGAGGCGGCTGAGGATCGTGGCGTCGGCGCCGTACGGCGAGAGGTTCTCGGCGGGCGGGAAGGCGAGGGCGACCCGCAGCCGGGAGCCGTCGGCCGTGTCGTCGGCCGAGCCGTCGGCGCCCTCGGAGGCGAAGCAGCCGCTCAGGACCGGGGTGAGGAGGAACGCGCAGAGCAGTCGGAGGCGGCGCATCGGCCGGTCACCGTCCCATCGGAAGTTCGAAGTGCAGGACGCCGTTGCCGCCGTCCGGGTCGTCGCGCTCGTCGTGCACGAGCTTGCCGAGCGACCGCCAGAACGCCTCGGCGCCGGGAACGGACGGATCGGTGTGCAGATATACGGCGCGGTAGGCGCCGTCGGCCGCGGCGAACGCCAGCAGTTCGGCGACCAGCCGTCGGGCGAGGCCGCGTCGGCGGTGCTCGGGGCGGACGTAGATCCGGCGCACCTGGGCGGTCTCCCCGGAGGGGTAACGCTCGGCGACATGGCGGGGGTTCGGCGGGTGGGCGGGGCCACGCGCGTCGAGGGCTCCGGTGGCGACGACCTCGCCGTCCGGGTCGGTCGCGACGAGGAGGGTGTGCCGCGAGGGGGCCAGATAGGCGGCGGCCGGGTCGATGATGTCGCCGTGCCACCGGGGCACGTACCCGGTGCCGAAGTCGCGGTAGACGGTGTCGAGCATCACGGCCCGCACACCGTCCAGGTCGTCCGGGCCCGCGGCCCTGATGCTGTAGTCATGCACTTGCGCATCATATGCATTAGCGGAAACGCTTGATCACGGGGCGATATGACAGTGGTCGGGAGCACCCTCACAACCTACCGACATGACATCCATTTTCAAAAACGCGGGTGTCGGACTCCCCCGGTTATCTGGGCCCGGATGGAACCGTCACTGATCTCGCTGTCCGCGGCCAGCAGCATCGCCTTGCTGAGGATCAGCGAGAGACGGTCGTCCTCGAACGGCAGAAATATCTTGGCGGCGGGGGTCCTGCCGCGGGACGGGACGATGCACAGGTAGGAGTCGTCGGGGTCCATCAGGATGTTGGCCGAGCCGAGGTGGATGCGGTACGTGCGCAGATCGCCCCGGACGACGAGGAAGCGATCGAGCAGGGTGCAGCGGTCGGCGATCTTGAGGCGGGGCAGGATGCGGGAGAGGGCGTCACGGCGGGCCTCGGCGGTCTCGGTGAGGTCGGCGAAACCGGCGCGCTCCCAGTAGGCGCGGGCCGGGCCCTGTTCGCTCCAGTCGGGGTCGGCGGCGATGGAGGTGACGCCGACGAAGAGGTCGACGTCGCGCATGGCCTCGCTGAAGACCAGCGGGGGCACCTCGGCCAGCGGGGCCTCCCGCCAACGGCCGCCCACCCGTTGGTCGAAGCGGACCCGGTCCGTCGAGGCGACCGGGTCGTCGTCCGCCCAGTCCACGAAGGCATGCGAGAAGCGGGCCCGCCAACCGTCCGCCACCAGCGTCCGCGTCGCCTCGTCCCCGTCGCCGCCGTCCCACGGACCGAGCAGACGGCTCGTCCAGCCCCGCGCCCGGAACAGCCCGCGCATCCTGCGGTAGTGCACGAGGTGCGCGGCGAAGCGGTGGGAGTGCAGCCGAGTCTCCTCCTCGGCCGGGGTGAGCCGGTAGATCTCCCGGAACGCCTGCTTGAACGGCTGGCCCAGTTGCGCGTCCACCAGCCGGTCCCGCCACACCCGTACGGTCTCGGCGTCGGCGCGGATCGGATGCCACAGGCGGACGGAGGCGTCGTCAGGGGCGTCGGGAAGGTCCTCCGTCGCCGGAAGGACGGTCCGCCACACGCCGGGGACCGTTTCGATCTCCCAGATCAGTCTCCCCACGACGGGCCGGGCGAGCGGGTGTTCGGCCAGCTCCGTCCGCCACCGGTCGAAGCGGTGGACGGTGTCGACCGGCAGACCGCCCTCCAGGGCCCGTGCCAGCGTGGCCAGTTGGAGGTTCACGCGCTTGACCAGGTCCCGCAGCTCCTTCACCAGATCTCCGTGCTCACGGCGGACCGGCGCCGGGACACCGCGCAGCGGACGGCCGTCCTTCTCCCAGGTCAGCTCGGCGGTCCCGGTGACCATGACGACGGCCGTGCAGCCGTCGCCCACCGGTCTGCGCAGGACTCCCTCGTCGTCGAAGCCCAGTCTCGGCAGGCGCAGGGCCACCTCCGTGCGCTGGGCCAGCGCCGCCTCCACCTTCTTCAGCAGCTTGTCGAGCTGCTTGGGCACGCCCGCGTGCCGGGTGACCGAGCGGGCGGTGCGGATCGCGGTGACCGCCTCCGGGGTGGGGAACTCCTTGGCCGCGCGGACCAGTTCGTACAGGAGAGCCTGCGACGGCACCGTCCTTGCGGGCGTCGGCGCGACCGCGACGCCGGGCAGCAGTCGCCCGTACACGTCCGGCAGCCAGTCCTCGTCCCGCAGCAGTGCCACCCGCGCGGCCTGGCCGAGCACGGCGACCTCCCGGGCCGTGAACGCCTTGTCGGAGCGGTACGGAATCTCGCCGGACCCGATCCCGTCGGCCCGGTCGGCCGCCGCTTCCAGCGCGCGCCGGGCGAAGTCGACGTAGGCCGGAAGGTCTGCCAGCCTCCGCCACACCTCCGGGGTGGACTCCGGCTCGACGTACGTGTTGACCAGGTCGAGCTCGGTCATCACGAACCGCTCGGCCGGGCCGAACCCGGTCAGCACCTCGATCTCCGCCTGGGCGACGGGCCCCTCCCCGAGCCGCTCCGCGACCGCGCGCTGTGTCTCGTCGTCGCCGAGTCCGGCCACCAGGAACAGCGAGTACGGGTGCGCGACGCTCTTCCTCTCCAAGAGGCTCTCGGCCAGGGCGCGGGCGGGCCCCGACAGGTCGGGCCAGGGGTCCGTGCAGCGCGCCAGCGCCGCCACGCCCGGCAGGAGATCGACCCCGAGGCCGCTGTTCCGGCTCCGCTCGACGAGCGCCTCGAACAGCCGGCGGCAGGCGTCGGCGGTGGCGCGCGGTCGCCGTTCGTCGGCCGCGCGGCGGATCGCCAGGGCCGCCCGCGAGGTCGCGGGCGTGGCCTCGATGTGGTCCACCCGGTGGGCCGCCGGGAGCAGCTCACCGAGCTGTTCGTCGGTGAGCTGCGCCAGGTCGGCGGACCGGACGTCCAGTTCGAAGGCCGCGTCGGTCAACGCCCGCGCCAAGTCGTCGTAGAGCATGCCCCGGATCATGGCAGGCACCACTGACAACGGCCCCAGCTCGGCGGGAGCCCGTTCTCGGGCTCCCGTTCGGTGATGTCGCTCCCTAGGCCGCGTTCCGCTCCCTCCCCCGGTGCGCCCGGATGATCTCCGCGTACCGGTGCCCGGAGCCCTTGATCGTGCGGGTCTGGGTGCGGTAGTCGACATGGACGAGCCCGAAGCGCTTGTCGTAGCCGTAGGCCCACTCGAAGTTGTCGAGCAGGGACCAGGCGAAGTACCCGGCCAGGGGTGCGCCCTTGCGGGCCGCCGAGGCGCAGGCGGCGAGGTGCCGGGTCAGGTAGTCCTGCCGCTCGGGGTCGTCGACGGTGCCGTCGGGGCGTACGACGTCCGGGTAGGCGGAGCCGTTCTCGGTGACGTACAGCCGCTGGGCGCCGTACTCCTCGGTGAGGCGCAGGAGCAGGGTCTCGATGCCGCTCGCGTCGATCTCCCAGTCCATGCCGGTGCGCGGGACGCCGTCACGGCGGACGGAACGGACGTACGGGGCAGGGCCGTTGGGGTCGTCGGCGACGGTCTGCGGGAAGTAGTAGTTCAGGCCGAGCCAGTCGAGCGGGGCGGCGATGGTCTCCAAGTCCCCAGGTTTCAAGGGGAGTTCGACGCCGTACACCTCCTGCATGTCCGCCGGGAAGCCGCGGCCGTGGATCGGGTCCAGCCACCAGCGGTTGGTGTGGCCGTCCATGCGGCGGGCGGCCCGCAGGTCCTGCGGGCGGTCGGTGGCGGGGTGCACGGTGGAGAGGTTGTTGACGATGCCGATCTGGGCTCCGGGGGCTGCCGCGCGGATGGCCTGTACGGCGAGGCCGTGGCCGAGGAGCAGATGGCAGGAGGCCCGGACCGCCGCCGTCAGGTCCGTCCAGCCGGGGGCCATGGTCCCTTCCAGGTGGCCGATCCACGCCGAGCACAGGGGCTCGTTGAGGGTGGTCCAGTGGTGCACCCGGTCACCCAGCCGCTCGGCCACGACCGAGGCGTACGCGGCGAAGTGCTCGGCGGTGTCGCGTGCGGGCCAGCCGCCGCGGTCCTGGAGCGCCTGGGGCAGGTCCCAGTGGTAGAGGGTGACGGAGGGGGTGATGCCGACCGCCAGCAGACCGTCGATCAACTCGTCGTAGAAGGCGAGGCCCTTGGGGTTGACCGGGCCGTCACCGCCGGGCACGATCCGCGGCCAGGCGACGGACAACCGGTAGGCGTCGACCCCGAGCCGGCGCATCAGGCCGATGTCCTCGCGCCAGCGGTGGTAATGATCGCAGGCGATGTCGCCGGTGTCGCCGTTCGCCACCTTGCCGGGGGTGTGCGAGAAGGTGTCCCAGATCGACGGCGAACGGCCGTCCTCCGTCACGGCTCCCTCGATCTGGTAGGCGGCTGTGGCCGTGCCCCACAGGAAGTCGTCCGGGAGTGCGGCGAGATCGATGGTCACGAAAGTCCTTTCAGGAGTGGTCACTTGACGGCGCCCGCCGTCAGACCGGCGACGAGATAGCGCTGGAGGAGCAGGAAGCCGGCCACCACCGGGACGCTCACGACCAGCGAGGCCGCCATGATCTGGTTCCAGTACACGTCGTAGAGCGTGGAGTAGCCCTGGAGGCCGACGGCGAGGGTGCGGGTGGTGTCGTTGGTCATCACCGACGCGAACAGCACCTCGCCCCAGGCCGTCATGAACGCGTAGACGGTGACGGCGACGATCCCGGGGATCGCGGCGGGCACGACGACCCTGAAGAGCGCACCGAGCGGCCCGCAGCCGTCCACCAGCGCCGCCTCGTCCAGGTCGCGCGGCACCGAGTCGAAGTACCCGATCAGCATCCAGATCGAGAACGGCAGCGAGAAGGTGAGGTACGTCAGGATCAGCCCGCCACGCGAGCCGAACAGGGCGATGCCGGTGGCGTTGCCGATGTTGACGTAGATCAGGAACAGCGGGAGCAGGAAGAGGATGCCGGGGAACATCTGCGTCGACAGGACGGTGACCGTGAAGACACGCTTGCCGCGGAAGTCGTAGCGGCTCACGGCGTAGGCCGAGAAGACGGCGATCACCACCGAGCAGACGGCTGCCGCGCTCGCCACGATCAGGGAGTTCACGAAGTACCGGGCGAGCGGGACCGTCGACCAGATGTCGATGTACGGCTGGAAGGTCACCTCACTCGGAATCCAGCGGAACTTGCCGGTGACGTCCGCCAGCGGCTTCAGCGAGCTGGAGATCATCACGTACACCGGCAGCAGGACGAAGCCCGCCAGCAGCGTGAGGAAGACACGCCGGGTCCACAGGAAGGACTTCGGTGGGGCCATCGGAGAACCGGGACTAGGCACGCGACGTCCTCCGTCCGCGCGAGGTGACGGCGAGGTACACGCCCGTCACGAGGAGCAGGAACAGCAGCAGGAGCACGGACATGGCGGAGCCGGTGCCGAAGTTCCAGGTGACGAAGGAGGCCTGGTAGATGTGGACGGAGATGAGGTCCGCGGCCTCCGGCGCCGACTTGCCGAACAGGACGTACGGCGTGTTGAAGTCGTTGAACGTCCACAGGAACAGCACCAGGATCAGCACCTGGTTGACGGCGCTCAGCGACGGCAGGGTGATGCGGCGGATCTGCTGCCACATCCCGGCGCCGTCGAGGGCCGCCGCCTCGTACAACTCCCGTGGGATGTTCTGGAGTCCGGCCATGACGATGAGGAAGGCGAACGGCCAGCCCTTCCACACGGACACGACGAGCAGGGCGATGAAGCTGTTGTCGCCGATGAGCCAGAAGGACGGCTTGTCGGTGATGCCGAGCTGGTCGTGCAGGACGTGGTTCACCAGGCCGTTGTCGTGCTGGAACATGAACACCCAGGTGATGACGGCCGCGTAGACCGGCAGGGCGTACGGCACCAGGAACAGGGCGCGCAGCAGACCCCGGCCGCGGAAGGTGTCCTGCATGCAGATCGCGGCGGTCGTGCCGATGAGCCAGCACAGGCCGACCGACAGCAGGGTGAAGGCGATCGTGACGAGGAAGGAGTGCAGCAGGGCCTCGCCGACGGGGGCGTCGAAGTCCACCGACACCCGGAAGTTGTCGAGGCCGGCCCAGGGGGCGGCGCCCCAGTCGCGGATGTAGAACTGGGTGAGTTGCTTGAAGCTCATCACGATGCCGATGACCATCGGCACGAGATGGACGAGGAGTTCGAGGATCAGGGCGGGCAGAAGGAGCAGATAGGGCAGTCCGACGCGGCGGATCCGGCCGGGAGCGCGGCGGCGCGGTCCACGCGCCGCCGTCTCGCCCGACTCCCCCTTGCTCACCGGGAGTTCGACAGTGCTGGTCATCCGGGTCACGCCGCCGGCATCTGCGCCTGGGCCTTCTCCAGGGCCGCCTTCACCGACTCGGTGGTCACCGCGCGACCGGCAGCAGCGTCGGCGAACAGGCCCTTGATGGCCGTACCGACCGCCGTCTCGAACTGGGACTCGTCGGCGACCTGCGGGGCCGCGACCGCGCTGGTCGCGAGGGTGTCCTTGAGGACACCGTTGGCGGCGGTGTTGAACGCCGCGTCGGACTGGGCGCCCTTCACCGGCGGGATGGAGCTGTAGGCGGTGTTGAGGATCTTCTGTTCGGCGTCGCTCGTCATGAACTTCACGAACTTCTTGGCGCCGTCGAGGTTGTCGGAGTTCTTGAAGACGGCCAGGTTGATGCCCATCACCATCGAGTTGACGCCGGTACCGGTGCCGGGGGTGCCGGACTGCACGGGCACCGGGGCGATACCGAAGGAGTCCTCGCTCATGCCCTGGGACTTGAGGTTCGCGGACGCCGACTGCCACAGCAGCATCGCGGTCCTGCCCTTGGCGAAGTCGCTCACCGACTGGTTCTGCGCGTACTCGGCGTTGCCCGGGGCGATGACCTTGTCCTTGGCCATCAGGTCGACGAACTCCTTGACGCCGGCGACCGCCCCGTCGTTGGTGAAGTCGGGCTTGCCGTCGGCGGTGAAGAAGTCGCCGCCGTGCTGCTTGGCGAAGACGACCGCGTGGTGGATGTTCTCCGAGGGGTTCGCGCCCTCCACGCCGAGCGCCCACTTGCCGCCCTTGGACAGCTTCTTGCCGTCCTCGACGAACTCGGCCCAGGTGGCGGGTGGTTGGGTTATGCCCGCGTCGGCGAACATCTTCTTGTTGTAGTAGAGCGCGTACGCCATCGAGTACAGCGGCACCGCGGCCGGGTCCTTGCCCTCGGCGCCGGTGGAGCCGAGGGCGGAGTCGACGAAGCGGTCCTTGCCGCCGATCGCCTCGAAGTTCTTCGCGTCCCACGGCAGCAGCGCGCCGGTGGCCTGGAGGGAGGCGCTCCAGGTGTTGCCGATGTTGAGGACGTCGGGGCCCTGGCCCGAGGTCGTCGCCGTGAGGATGCGGTTGAGCAGGTCCGACCAGGGCACCACCTCCACCTTCACCTCGATGCCGGTCTGCTTCTTGAACTTGTCGAGTTCCGGCTGGAGGACCTTCTTGTCGATCTCGACGCTCGCCCCTTGGTTGGAGGCCCAGTAGGTGAGCGTCTTGGGCGAGTCGTTGGACCCGCCCTCGGTCGACGAACCGCCTCCGCAGGCCGATGCGGCCAGGGCGAGAGACATGGTGACGGCGCCTACGGCCGCGGCTCGGATGCTGCGCATGGCTCCTGGTGTCCCTTCAGGGAATGCACTCACGGCTTAATTTAGGACGTGAGTTAAACGGGCCGCGTTCGGCGCGTCAAGGGTTTGAACAGCACTTGTTGAACTCGGCGGCACCTCTTGACGTCCGCGTTTGAACACTGAAGCATCCCTCGGCGAGAGAGCGCTCCCAACCCCTGCGTCGTTCACTTCCTGAACAAGGACTTCCTGAACAAGGAGCCGCCCATGAGTCCGTCCCCGCTCAGCCGGAGAACCGTCCTCGGCGCCGCGGTCCCCACCGCCCTCGCCCTGTCCGCGTCCCCGTCCTGGGGCCGCCCGAAGGCCCTCCCCGGAGGCGGCGACCTGGGCCCGAACGTCCTGGTCCTCGACCCGGGCACCCCTGACATCCAGGCGAGACTGGACGCGGTGTTCGCCCGGCAGGAGTCGGCCCAGTTCGGCACCGGCCGCTACGCACTGCTCTTCAAGCCCGGCACCTACCACGGGCTCAACGCCCAACTCGGCTTCTACACCTCGATCGCGGGCCTCGGCCTCTCCCCCGACGACACGACGATCAACGGGGACGTGACGGTCGACGCGGGCTGGTTCGGGGGCAACGCCACGCAGAACTTCTGGCGTTCGGCGGAGAACCTCGCGCTGGTCCCGGCGAACGGCACCAACCGCTGGGCGGTCGCCCAGGCCGCCCCGTTCCGCCGGATGCATGTCCGCGGCGGCCTCAACCTCTCCCCCACCGGCTACGGTTGGGCCAGCGGCGGCTACATCGCCGACAGCCGTATCGACGGCCAGGTCGGCCCGTACTCCCAGCAGCAGTGGTACACCCGGGACAGTTCGATCGGCAGTTGGCTCAACGGCGTCTGGAACATGGTGTTCTCGGGCGTCGACGGCGCCCCCGCACAGAGCTTCCCGAACCCGCCGTACACCACCCTCGACACCACACCCGTCTCCCGTGAGAAGCCGTTCCTGTACCTCAGCGGCAGCGAGTACCGGGTCTTCCTGCCGTCCCTGCGCACCAACGCCCGCGGGGTGACCTGGGGCAACGGCACGCCGCGCGGCACCTCACTGCCCCTGTCGCGGTTCTACGTCGCCAAGCCGGGCGTCTCGGCGGCGACGCTGAACCAGGCGCTCGCCCAGGGACTGCACCTGCTGCTGACGCCGGGCATCTACCACGTCGACCGGCCGATCCAGGTGAACCGTGCCAACACCGTGGTCCTGGGCCTGGGTTACGCCACCCTCGTGCCGGACAACGGCGTCACCGCGCTGAAGGTCGCCGATGTCGACGGTGTGCGGCTGGCCGGCTTCCTGATCGACGCCGGGCCGGTCAACTCCCCCTCCCTGCTGGAGGTGGGCCCGAGCGGCGCGTGGCGGGACCACGCCGCCAACCCCACCACCGTGCAGGACGTGTTCATCCGCATCGGCGGCGCGGGCCCCGGCAAGGCCACGACCTCCATGGTCATCAACAACCGGCACACCATCGTCGACCACACCTGGGTCTGGCGCGCCGACCACGGCGAGGGCGTCGGCTGGGAGACCAACCGCGCGGACCACGGCGTGGTCGTCCACGGCTCCGACGTCCTCGCCACCGGCCTGTTCGTGGAACACTTCAACAAGTACGACGTCCAGTGGTTCGGTGAGCGCGGGCGCACGATCTTCTTCCAGAACGAGAAGGCGTACGACGCCCCGAACCAGGCCGCGATCCAGAACGGCACCGTCAAGGGGTACGCGGCCTACCGGGTCGGCGACGCGGTGACCGCCCACGAGGGCTGGGGTCTTGGCAGTTACTGCTACTACAACGTCGACCCCACGATCGTGCAGCACCACGGCTTCGCCGCCCCGAACCGGCCGGGAGTGCGCTTCCACGACCTGCTCGTCGTCTCGCTCGGGGGCCAGGGCCAGTACGAGCACGTCATCAACGAGACGGGGGCGGCGACGTCGGGCACCTCGACCGTGCCCTCCACCGTGGTGTCGTATCCCTGACCAGTCTTGACGTGCCGTCAGGTGCGGGCGGCCACCACGGCCTCCCGCACCGCCGGGGCGATCTCCTGCGCCCAGCGGCCGAGCGTGACGTCGGCCGGGGTGCCGTCGTCCACGCGAAAGTGGACGAACCCGTGGGCGCCGAACTCCAGCACGGCGCCGGTGAGTTCCTCGACCCACTGCGCCACCGAGCCGCCCCGCCACACCCCGTCGGTGTCGCGCGGGGCGGCGACGGGGGCGGGGGTGATGACGCCGGGGAGGTTGTAGACCGTGACGATGTCGGCGGGATCGCGGCCCGCCGCGAGGGCGGCCCCGTCGATGACCGGCCGGGAGTCGCGGTAGCGCGGACTCAGCCAGTCGGCGGCGTGGCCGGGGATCCAGCCGTCGGCCACCCTGCCGGTGGCGGCGAGCGACTTCGGCCCCACCGAGCCGGTCCACACCGGCGGCACCGCGACCGCGGCCGGTTCGAGGCCGTGCACCTGGTAGAACTCCCCCTCGAACGTGACCGGTTCACCACCACCGCCGAGCAGCCGGATCAGCGTGACCGCCTCCTCGAAGGCCCGTACCGCGGCGCCCGGCCCGAGCCGCTCGACCCCCAGCCGGGCGATGTCGTCCCACAGCCCGCCCGCGCCCATGCCCAGCACCAGCCGGCCGCCGGTCAGCGCGGACAGCGAGGTGACCGTGCGCGCCAGCATCGGCGCGGGGCGACTGGGCAGGTTGCTGACACTGACCAGCGCCGAAACCCGCTCGGTCCGGCCGAGGACCACCCCGACCTGGGCGTACGCGTCGAGCCTGGCCGCGTAGTAGGGGTGGTCGGAGACGGTGACCAGGTCGAGGCCCTCCCGGTCCGCCTCGACGGCGAGCCGCAAGGACTCCTCGATGTCGCTCACAGCGGTGCTGATACCGGTACCGAACAGCGGCTTGTGCAATGACATGGCAGATCCCGCCCTCTCCCCGTCGACTGTGCGCCCCGTACCGGAGCGCCCGTTCAGTTCGCACCACGAACGTTATTTGTTCGTGGTACGAACCGACAACGGGACTTGTGTCCTAAGACCCAGGACCGGAGTCCTAGGTCCAGGGCACCTGGTACCGGGCCGTGGTACTACGGCGCGGTCGTCACCGCAGGCGCCGGGGCGTACCCCGTCGGCCGGGCCGTGAACGTGCCGCGACCCTGGGTCCGGCTGCGCAACCGGGTCGCGTAGCCGAAGAGTTCGGCGAGCGGCACGGTGGCCGTGACGACCACCGAGCCCCCGCGCGCCGCCGAACCCGTGACCCGGCCGCGCCGGGCCGCGAGGTCGCCGAGCACTCCGCCGACCGCGGCGTCCGGCACGGTGACCGTGACCTCGGCCACCGGTTCGAGGAGCACCATCGCGCAGGCGCGCAGGGCGTCCCGGAGCCCGAACCGGCCCGCCGTACGGAAGGCCGTGTCGGAGGAGTCCTTCACATGGGTCGCCCCGTCGGTGAGGGTGACGCGCAGCCCGGTCACGGGGTGACCGGCGAGTGGTCCCTCCGCCAGGGCGTCCCGGCAGCCGGCCTCGACCGCCCGGACGTACTCCTGCGGCACCCGTCCGCCGACGACGGCCGAGCGGAACTCGAACCCGGCGTCGCCGTCCCACGGCTCCACGTCGAGGACGACATGCGCGAACTGCCCCGCTCCACCTTCCTGTTTGACGTGCCGGAAGACGAACCCGGACACTCCGCGCCCGACGGTCTCCCGGTGCGCCACCCGCGGCCGCCCGGCGTTGACGTCCAGCCCCTGATCACGCCGTACCTTCTCCAGCGCGACCTCGAGATGCAGTTCGCCCATGCCGGACAGCACGGTCTGCCCGGTCTCCGGGTCGGTCCGCACGACGAGCGACGGGTCCTCCTCGGCCAGCCGGGCGAGCGCCTGGCTCAGCCGGTCGGTGTCGGTGGACCGTACGGCCTCGACCGCCACCGAGACGACCGGTTCGGCGACGCTCGGCGGTTCGAGGACGAGCGGCGCGTCCGGCGCGCACAGGGTCGACCCGGCGCGGGCCGCCTTCAGCCCGACGACCGCCACGATGTCCCCGGCGACCGCCCGCTCCAGCTGCGCGTGCCGGTCGGCCTGGACCCGCAGGATGCGTCCGATGCGCTCGGTACGCCGTACGCCCGAGTCCCACACCACGTCTCCCTTCTCGATGGTTCCGGAGTAGACCCGCAGGTAGGTGAGCCGCCCGGTCGGGGTGGCGTTCACCTTGAACACCAGCCCCGCGAACGGCGCCGCCGGGTCGGCGGGCCGCTCCTGCCCGTCGCCCTCGCCGGTGCCGCGCACGGCGGGTACGTCCAGCGGGGACGGCAGATACGCCACGAGCGCGTCGAGCAGCGGTTCGACACCGCGGTTGCGGTAGGCCGAGCCGCACAGCACGACGACCCCGTCGCCGGAGTGCGTGACGTCGCGCAGCGCGTCGCCGAGCGTCCGGTTGTCGAGCGCCGAGCGGGCACAGAACTCCTCCAGCGCCCCCGGATGCAGCTCGGCCACGGCCTCCTCCAGCAGCCGACGCCGCCGCGCGGCTTCCTCGACCAGCGCCTCCGGGATCTCCGCTACGACCATGTCGGCGCCGTCGGCCCAGGTCAGCGCCCGCATCCGAACCAGGTCGACGACCCCGCGGAACCCGTCCTCCGCCCCGATGGGCAGCTGCACGACCAGCGGCGCCGGGTGCAGCCGCTCCCGGAGGGAGGCGACGGCGGTGTCGAGGTCGGCGCCCGCGCGGTCCATCTTGTTGACGAACGCGATCCGCGGGACGCCGTACCGGTCGGCCTGCCGCCAGACGGACTCGCTCTGCGGTTCCACGCCCGCGACGGCGTCGAACACGGCGACCGCGCCGTCCAGCACCCGCAGTGAGCGCTCCACCTCGTCGGCGAAGTCGACATGGCCCGGGGTGTCGATCAGGTTGATGCGATGACCGTCCCAGGCGCAGCTGATCGCCGCCGCGAAGATCGTGATGCCGCGGTCGCGCTCCTGCGGGTCGAAGTCGGTGACGGTCGTGCCGTCGTGGACCTCACCGCGCCGGTGCGTGGTGCCGGTGGCGAACAGGATCCGCTCGGTGACAGTGGTCTTGCCCGCGTCGACATGGGCGAGGATGCCCAGGTTGCGGACGGTGGTGAGAGGGTTGATGCGAGTACGCACGGCCCGAGGCCTTTCGAGGTGTTCCGGGAAAAGGGCAGCGCGATTCCCGTACGAGACACTCGACTTGACGTTGCGTCAGGAGTTCGTGACGGGCATCCGGTACCGGCCGCGCAGCAGGCACCGGGCGGCCGGAGACACGAGGATCACCTCGTAGCGGGCACGGGAAGCGACGGCAGCGGTGCGCTCACACACGGCCGGGCTCCCCTCACTCGTCATGGATCTCGTCGTACGGCACACCGGGCCCGGTCAGGGGCGGCGTGCGGTTCGTGGTGAGTGTAGGGAGCGGGCGGGGCGGTCGGCACGCGAATATTGGACGGCCCGCAAGGCAACGTAAAACAGCTTGTGCGGGCCGAGGCGAACCTCGACCCACACAAGCTGCGGTTACTCTCTGTGTCCGAGGGGGGACTTGAACCCCCACGCCCGATAAAGGGCACTAGCACCTCAAGCTAGCGCGTCTGCCATTCCGCCACCCGGACCAGGTGTCTGCCGCCTGGACGGGGGTGTTCCCCGCGGCGACATGGACAACAATACCAAGCTTTCGGAGCGCCTTTCACCTGCATATCCGCAGGCCGGGCGGTGGCCACGACGGGGTGGCGCGAGAGGCGCGGTGAGTGACCGGGCGGTCACTCGTTGGGCGGCTGCTTCGCCCGCTCGTGGTACATCTTCCGCGTGTGCTCGGTGTGGGCCCGCATCGCCTCGGTCGCACGCTGTTCGTCGCGGTCCGCGATGGCCGCGATCAGTTCGCGGTGCTCGATCCAGGACTGCCGGCCGCGCTGCCGCGCCACCGGCGTGTAGTACCAGCGCACCCGCCGGTCGACCTGGGCGGCCAGCTCCGCGAGGACCGCGTTGCCGGCCAGCTCCATGATCTTCGCGTGCAGCCGGGCGTTCATCGCGACGGCGGCGTCCACGTCGTCGTCGGCGACGGCACGCTCGCCCTCCGCGCACATCTCCTCCAGGACGGCGATGGCGGCGGTTCCGGCGTTGGCCGCGGCGAGCCGGGCGGCCTCGGCCTCCAGCAGTGTGCGCACGGTGAGGAGCTGATCGGCCTCCTCCTCCGTGGGCTCGTGCACGAACGCACCCTGCGCGGGCCGCAGATCCACCCACCCCTCGGTACTGAGCCGCTGCAACGCCTCCCGCACCGGCTGCCGCGAGACCCCCAGATGCCCGGCGAGCTCACTCTCCACCAGATGTTGCCCGGGTTGGAGAGCACGCGTGGTGATGAGTTCGAGAAGCGCCTCGTACACACGGTCACGCAACGGGCCGGGGCGTTCGAGCTTGGGCACCGCACCCTGCGGCAGGCCAGTCGTCGACAACATCACGGCCCCTCCTCGTCAGCATCGTCGCTGTGTGCAGGAGCCAATTATGAATTGGCTTTCGCCTACAGTCTACGGCGCACAAAGGGCCGGGCGGAGGGGAGTTGGGGCGCGGGAACCGGACAGCGGGGTGGCCGAAGTCTTGCTGCCCTTCATTCCATCCTGTAGACAATATTTCGTCGACATAGTTCGACGGTTCCGCGGTACACCCTCGACCGAACGGAGCTCCCACCCCATGAAAGTCGCAGTCCTCGGTGCCGGAGCCATCGGCGCCTACGTCGGCGCCGCCCTGCACCGCGCAGGAGCCGACGTCCACCTCATCGCCCGTGGACCGCACCTCGCGGCCATGAGGCAAAACGGCGTCCACGTCCTCTCCCCACGCGGCGACTTCACCGCCCACACCCACGCCACCGACAACCCCGCCGACATCGGCCCCGCCGACTACGTCTTCCTCGGCCTCAAAGCCACCTCCTACGCGGCGTGCGGGCCGCTCATCGAACCCCTCCTCCACGAGAACACGGCCGTGATCGCCGCCCAGAACGGCATCCCCTGGTGGTACTTCCACGCCCACGGCGGCCCCCACAACGGCCGACAACTCGAAAGCGTCGACCCCGGCGGCACAGTCAGCGCCGTCCTCGCACCCGAACGCGCCATCGGATGCGTCGTCTACGCCGCCACCGAACTCGAAGCCCCCGGCGTGGTCCGGCATTTGGAAGGCACCCGCTTCTCCATCGGCGAACCCGACCGCAGCCTCTCCGCCAGATGCCTCACCTTCAGCGAAGCCATGCAAGCCGGCGGGTTGAAATGCCCCGTCGAACCCGACCTGCGCAACGACATCTGGCTCAAACTCCTCGGCAACATCTCCTTCAACCCCATCAGCGCCCTCGCCCGCGCCACCATGCGCCAAATGTGCCACCACACCGGCACCCGCACCGTCATCGAAGCAATGATGACCGAAACCCTCACCGTCGCCCACGCACTCGACTCCCACCCCGACATCACCATCGAACGCCGCCTCGCCGGCGCCGAAAAAGTCGGCGACCACCGCACCTCCACCCTCCAGGACCTCGAAGCCGGCAAACCCCTCGAACTCGACGTCCTCCTCACCGCCGTCATCGAACTCGCCACCCTCACCCACACCCCCGTCCCCACCCTCACCACCATCCACGCCCTCAGCGACCTCCTCGCCCACCAGTCGGGCACCCCCATGAACGTGCTCGCGGGAGCGGACCGCACAGCCCTCAGGGCAGCGGCCACCCAGGGCTGACCGGCCCCCCGCGACACGGCGGCGGGACCCTGAGCGGCGGGGAGCGCCCCCTGCGCCGCAAGGGTCCCGCCTCAGTCGTGTGCGGACTCTCGGTCGGGTGTGGGTTGATGGCGTATGAACCTGGATTCTGTATACGATCGGCCGTATACTTTGTGCACCCAACTGCCCCTGCACGGAGGCGACATGGAAGAGCTGAACCCCGAGGTGGTCCTGGGAATGGCCGCCCAGGCGCCCGACGGCATCGTGATCATCGACGGCGAAGGACTCATCCGCTACTGGAACCAGGGCGCGGAGCGCATCTTCGGTTTCCCGGCGGCCGACGTGGACGGCCGGAGTCTGGACGTCATCATCCCCGAGAAGCACCGGAAGCGGCACTGGGACGGATTCCAGGAGGCCATGGACCGCGGGACCAGCAAGTACGGGGAATCCGACCTGCTGAACGTCCCGGCGCTCGCGGCGGACGGGCGCCGGATCTCGATCGAGTTCAGCGTCGTCATGCTGCCGGCCGCCGACGGTGACATGTACTGCGGAGCCGTCATCCGGGACGTGACCGCGCGGCGTGAGCGGGAGCGGGAGCTGATGCGGCGGCGGGCCGAGGCGAGCGTCTGAATCGCCCGACACGCAACTGAGTGGGGGCCGTTGCCCGCAAGGCAACGGCCCCCACTCAGTTGTCCGTACCTACACGATGACGCCGCTCTCCTTCAGACGGCCGATGGTCTCCTCGTCGTAGCCGAGTTCGACCAGGACCTCGGAGCTGTGCTCGCCCAGCAGCGGGGCGCCGGTGATGTCGGGCTTGAAGGAGGAGAACTTCACCGGGCTGCCCACGGTGAGATAGGTGCCGCGTTCCTTCTGCTCGACCTCGACGACCGTGCCGCTCCTGCGCAGGTCCTCGTCGTAGGCGATCTCCTTCATGCTCATCACGGGGGCGCAGGGCACCTCCCATTCGCGCAGGATGTTGACCGCCTCGTACTTGGTCTTGTCCGCGAGCCACTTCTCGATCTCACCGAAGATCTCGAAGATGTGCGACTGGCGGGCGCGCGCGGTGGCGTACTCGGGGTCCTCGGCCCACTCGGGGTGGCCGATCACCTCGGCGGTGCGCTTCCAGTTCTGCTCCTGGACGGTGAAGTAGATGTACGCGTTCGGGTCGGTCTCCCAGCCCTTGCACTTGAGCACCCAGCCGGGCTGGCCGCCGCCGCCCGCGTTGCCGCCGCGCGGGACGACGTCGGTGAACTCGCCGTTGGGGTACTGCGGGTACTCCTCCAGGTGGCCGACCCGCTCCAGGCGCTGCTGGTCGCGCAGCTTGACGCGGCAGAGGTTGAGGACGGCGTCCTGCATGGAGACGGAGACCTTCTGGCCCTTGCCGGTCTTGTTGCGGTCGATGATGGCGGTGAGGATGCCGATCGCCAGGTGCATACCGGTGTTGGTGTCGCCGAGGGCGGCGCCGGAGATGGTCGGCGGGCCGTCCCAGAAGCCGGTGGTGGAGGCGGCGCCGCCGGCGCACTGGGCGACGTTCTCGTAGACCTTGAGGTCGTTCCAGGACGACTGGTCGTTGAAGCCCTTCACCGAGCCGAAGATCAGGCGCGGGTTGAGTTCCTGGATGCGCTCCCAGGTGAAGCCCATACGGTCGAGGGCGCCCGGCGCGAAGTTCTCCACCAGGACGTCGGCGTCCTTGATGAGCTTCTCCAGGACCTCCTTGCCCTCGGCGGTCTTGGTGTTGATGGCGAGGGAGCGCTTGTTGCTGTTGAGCATGGTGAAGTAGAGGGCGTCGAGGTCCTCGATGTCCCTGAGCTGACGGCGTGTCACATCGCCGCCGTTGGGGCGCTCGACCTTGAGGACGTCGGCGCCGAACCAGGCGAGCATCTGTGTGCAGGCGGGACCGGCCTGGACCCCGGTGAAGTCGATCACCTTGATTCCGGCGAGCGGCTTTTCACTCATGTCTGCTTCCTTTTCGTGAAGTTACGCGGTGTAGGCGGTGGTCCAGGCGGTCACTTCTTGGCCGGCGTGATGTTGCCGACGGTGATGCCCTTGGGGTTGAGGTGCGAGATGTGGCCGCTCTCGGTGCCTGCCGAGGGGTCGATGACGCAGTCGATGAGCGCCGGGCCGCCGGAGGCGAGGGCCTCGGTGAGGGCGGCGGTGACCTCGGCGGGCGTGGTGGCGCGGTAGCCCTTGCCGCCGAACGCCTCGATGAGCAGGTCGTGGCGGGCCGCCGACATGAGGGTGGTGGGCGAGGGGGCGTCGTCGTACGGGTTGGTGTCGTCGCCGCGGTAGACGCCGCCGTTGTTCATGATCACGGTGACGACCGGGAGCCGGTAGCGGCAGATCGTCTCGATCTCGATGCCGCTGAACCCGAAGGCGCTGTCGCCCTCGACGGCGACGACCGGCTGTCCGCTCTCGACGGCGGCGGCGATGGCGTACCCCATGCCGATGCCCATGACGCCCCAGGTGCCGCTGTCGAGGCGATGGCGCGGTACGTGCATGTCGATGACGTTGCGCGCGATGTCCAGGGCGTTGGCGCCCTCGTTGACGAGGTACGTCTCCGGACGGGCGTGGATGACGTCGCGTACGGCCTTCAGGGCGCCCATGAACTGCATGGGATGCGGGTCGGCGGCCAGGCGCTGGGCCATCTTGGCGACGTTCTGCGCGGAGCGTGCCCCCAGTTCGTCGCGCCAGGCCGAAGGGGCCTGGATCTGGCCGGGCTTGGTGCGTTCGGCGAGGGCGTCGAGCACCGACTCGATGTCGCCGACGAGCGGGGCGGCGATGGGCTGGTTGCTGTCCATCTCCTTGGGGTCGATGTCGATCTGGACGAACTTGGCGTCCGGGTTCCAGCCCGCCTGGCCGTGGCCGAGGAGCCAGTTGAGGCGGGCGCCGATCAGCATCACGACGTCGGCCTTCTTCAGCGCCAGCGAGCGGGCGGTGGCGGCCGACTGGGGGTGATCGTCGGGCAGCAGGCCCTTCGCCATCGACATCGGTACGTACGGGATGCCCGTCGACTCGACGAACTCCCGTACCTTGTCGTCCGCTTGGGCGTAGGCCGCGCCCTTGCCGAGGACCACGAGCGGGCGCTCGGCGGAGGCCAGCAGCTCGATCGCGCGGTCCACCGCCTCCGGCGCCGGGAGCTGGCGGGGCGCCGGGTCGACGAGACGGCTCAGGGTGCGGTCGCCCTCCTCCTTCGGCAGGATGGCGCCGAGCACCGCGGCGGGGATGTCGAGATAGACACCGCCGGGCCGCCCGGAGATCGCGGTGCGCAGGGCGCGGGCGATGCCGCGGCCGATGTCCTCGACGCGGCTGACGCGGTAGGCGGCCTTGACGAACGGCTGGGCGGCGGCGAGCTGGTCCATCTCCTCGTAGTCGCCCTGCTTGAGGTCGACGAGGTGGCGCTCGCTGGAGCCGGAGATCTGCACCATCGGGAAGCAGTTGGTGGTCGCGTTCGCGAGGGCGACCAGACCGTTGAGGAAACCCGGTGCCGACACCGTCAGGGCCACGCCCGGCTTCTTGGTGAGGTAGCCGGCGGCGGCCGCCGCGTGTCCGGCGTTGCTCTCGTGCCGGAAGCCGATGTAGCGGATGCCCTGGGCCTGGGCGAGACGGGCGAGGTCGGTGATCGGGATGCCGACGACCCCGTAGATGGTGTCGACGTCGTTCATCTTGAGCGCGTCGACGACCAGGTGGTACCCGTCGGTGAGCTCGGTCGGCACGTCGGCTGCTGCCGCGGTCTCCTGTGTCGAGGGGGCGGTCATGGTCCGGGGTCCTCCTTGGGCAGGTCCTGCCGGTGCGGCTACTCCTCTCACCATCCGCAGCGCGTTCGTCCCCGTCCAAGACCCATCGGCGACCAGCCGATAAGCAACTTCTATCGAGAGCCGCCGAAGGGCCTCGCAACTCCCTTGATAGAGGTCCGTTATCGACCGTTCGGCAGTGCGTATTGGACGCCCGGCGAGGGCCGCCGCAGGCTCGCAGAGGACTGTTCCGTCGGACCTGGCGCTAGGGGGTGGGGTCATGGCCGCTGTGGTCGCGGCATCCGTGCGCGGCGCGGGCCGGTACCGGCCTCCGGCACTCACCGGGCTCGTCGATCTCCTCGACCGGCAGGTCCAGGAACGTCCCTTCGCCCGGGCCCTCGTCGTCGGTGGCGGGCGGGTGCATCTGTCCTACCGTGCGCTCGCCGGGCTGGCCGACGACCTGGCCGCCCGGCTCTGTGGGGCGGGGCTGGGGCGGGGCGACGCGGTCGGGGTGCTCTCCGCCAACACCGCCGAGTTCGTGGTGGCGTTGCTCGGTGCGGCACGGGCCGGGCTGGTGGTCGCGCCGCTCGACCCGGCGCTTCCGGCGTCCCAACTCTCCGCGCGGATGGAGGCATTGGGGGCGCGAGCGGTCCTTGCGGGGCCGCCGGTGACCGAGGTCCGGCTGCCCGTTCCTGTCTGGCCGCTGCACGTGGCTGTCTCGCGAGCCGGTTCGGCGTCGGTCGCGCTGGCCCCCGGGCACGCGCCGCATGTGCGGGGCGCCTCGGCCGAGTTGTCGGGTGATGACGCCCTCGTTCTCTTCACCGCCGGGACCACCGCCCTCGCGAAGATGGTTCCGCTCACCCATGCGAACGTGACGGCATCCGTCCAGAACATCTGCGCCACCTACGAGTTGGGTCCCGGCGACGCGACGGTCGCGGTGATGCCGTTCTTCCACGGGCACGGGCTGTTCGCGGCGCTGCTGTCGTCGCTGGCGAGTGGCGGCTGTGTGCTGTTGCCCGAGAGCGGGCGGTTCTCGGCGGGGACGTTCTGGGACGACATGCGGGCCGTGGCCGCCACGTGGTTCACCGCGGTCCCGGCCATTCACGAGATCCTGCTGGACCGGTCCGAGCAGGAGTACCCGGGGCCGCAGGCGCCGCCGCTGAAGTTCGTCCGCAGTTGCAGCGCGCCGCTCAACACGGCGACGCAGCGGGCGTTGGAGCGGACGTTCGGCGCGCCCCTGCTCTCCGCGTACGGGATGACGGAGTCCTCCCACCAGGCCACCAGCGAACCCCTCCCCGGGCGGGGAGAGTTGCGGCAGGGGTCCGTCGGCCGGCCGACCGGGGTCGAGGTGCGGGTCGTCGACCGCGACGGACGCGCCTGTCCCGCGGGTGTGGAGGGTGAGGTGTGGGTGCACGGCCCCACCGTCGCCCGTGGCTATCTCGCCGACCCGGACGAGTCGTCGTACAGCTTCGTCGGCGGGTGGCTGCGTACGGGGGACCTCGGCACGCTGGACGAGGACGGGTACCTGTCGCTGACCGGGCGGATCAAGAACCTCATCAACCGGGGCGGGGAGAAGATCGCGCCCGAGCATGTCGAGGACATCCTCGCCGGGTGCCCGGGGGTGGCGGAGGCGGCCGTGTTCGCCGTACCGGACGGGACGTACGGGCAGCTGGTGGGTGCGGCCGTGGTGGTGCGGGACGGTGACGTCGGGGTCGCGGAGATCCTGCGGTACTGCCGGGACCGGCTCGCCGCGTTCGAGGTGCCCGACCGGGTCGAGGTGGTCGCCGCGCTGCCGTACACCGCCAAGGGAGGGCTGGACCGGAAGGCCGTACAGGCGCGGTATGCGCCGTGAGGGTCAGGGGACCGCGCGTACCAGGGGCTCGGTGGTCGGGAGGGGGCGGGCGAAGACGTCGTCCAGGGCCAGGCCGGTCGCCGCGTTGACGAAGGCGCGGGCGGCTACCGAGCCGGGGGTGCCCGCGTGGATCGCCACCGAGACCTGGGCGCCGGCCGCCGGGTCCACGAGGGGCAGGGCCCGGGTCCGGCCGACGACCGGCATCGCCCGCAGCCAGGTGTGCGGCACGATGCTCGCCCAGCCGCCACCGCCCACGTGTGCGTAGAGGGAGGCGATCGAGTCCGTCTCGATCTGCGGGGTCACCACGAACCCCTTCTCGGCGAAGACGGTGTCGACGATCTGCCGGATCCGCATGTCGGGCGTCAGCATCGCGAGCGGCAGCTGGGCCGCGTCCGCCCACGAGACGGTGGCGGACTGGGCGACGGGCTGGTCGTCGGAGACCAGCAGCATGTACCGCTCCTGGTAGAGGGGGACGACCTGGAGACCCTCCTGGTCGCCGGGGTCGAAGTGGGCGATGGCCACGTCGAGTTCGAAGTCCCGTAGCTGGCGGTGGAGTTCCTTCGTCGACAGCCGCGAGCGGACCTGCACCTTGGCCAGCGGGTGGGCCGCGCAGAACGCGGCGACGGGCAGCGCCAGGGTGGTGGACGCCGTGGGGTCGGTGCCGAGCCGCAGCGTGCCGGTGATGCCGGACTGTACGGCGGCGACCTCGGCCTTGAAGGCGTCCTGCTCGGCGAGGATCCGCTTGGCCCATACGACGAGACGCTCGCCCTCCGGGGTGAGGCCCTGGTAGGTATGGCCCCGGTTGATCAGCGTGACGTTCAGCTCCCGCTCCAGCTTGGCGATCGCCGCAGAGAGCGCCGGCTGCGACACGAAGCAGGACTCGGCCGCCCGGGCGAAGTGCCGTTCCCTCGCCACCGCCACGAAGTACTCAAGCTGCCGGAACAGCATGAACGACTCCTCTCTCGCCGGGCTAACCCGGGGGCTGTAGACGGTCGACGCAGATACTGTATGCAGTATCCGTTCGACGTGTACAGGCCCCGGGCACGCCGGGGACGAGGCCGCGGGCACGTGCTCAGCGCAGCAGCTTCACCGCGGCGACCACCAAGGGGTCAAGACCCTCCGCACCGGCGTCGGCGTACGCGTGCAGCCGGGCGCGCATCCGCGGGTCCCAGAACCGGCCGATGTGGCCCGCGATCTCCTCGGCGGCCCGTTCCGGTGGCAGGTGCCTCAGGTTCCTGGCGATGTCGTTGGCCATTCGCTGCTCGGACGGCACGGTCGCGGTCATCTCAGGCCCCCGCCGTCGCGAGGCCCACCTGGACGGCGGTCACCTTGTACTCCGGGCAGTTGGTGGCCCAGTCGGAGTTCTCGGTGGTCACGACGTTCGCGCCGGTCACCGGATGGTGGAAGGTCGTGTAGACGACCCCGGTCGGCATCCGGTCGGAGATCTCCGCGCGCAGAGTGGTCCGGCCGACCCGGCTGGCCAGGGTCACCATGTCACCGTTCTTGATGCCGCGGTCCTCCGCGTCATGCGGATGCAGTTCCAGGATGTCCTCGGGGTGCCAGGCGACGTTGCCGGTACGGCGGGTCTGCGCGCCGACGTTGTACTGGCTGAGGATGCGGCCGGTCGTCAGGACCAACGGGAAGCGGCGGGTGCTGCGTTCGTTGGTCGGCACGTACGAGGTGACCACGAACTTGCCCTTGCCGCGCACGAATTCGTCCACGTGCATGATGGGCGTGCCCTCGGGGGACTCCTCGTTGCACGGCCACTGGACGCTGCCCAGCTTGTCGAGCAGTTCGAAGGAGACGCCGGTGAACGTCGGGGTGACGGCGGCGATCTCGTCCATGATCTGGCCCGGGTGGTCGTACGCCATCGGATAGCCCATGGCGGTGGCGATCTCGCTCACGATCTGCCACTCGTGCTTGCCGGTCTTGGGCTTCATCACCGCGCGCACGCGGTTGATGCGGCGCTCGGCGTTGGTGAAGGTACCGTCCTTCTCCAGGAACGAGGCGCCGGGCAGGAAGACGTGCGCGAACTTGGCCGTCTCGTTGAGGAACAGGTCCTGGACGACGACGAGTTCCATCGCCTCCAGGGCGGCGGTGACATGCTTCAGGTTGGGGTCGGACTGCGCGATGTCCTCGCCGTGCACGAACAGGCCCCGGAAGGTGCCGTCGATGGCCGCGTCGAACATGTTGGGGATGCGAAGTCCCGGCTCGGCAAGGAGGGTTCCGCCCCAGAGGTTCTCGAAGACGGTGCGCACCGCGTCGTCCGAGACATGGCGGTAGCCGGGGAGCTCGTGCGGGAAGGAGCCCATGTCGCAGGAGCCCTGGACGTTGTTCTGGCCGCGCAGCGGGTTCACGCCGACGCCGTCGCGGCCGATGTTGCCGCAGGCCATCGCGAGGTTGGCCATTCCCATGACCATGGTCGAGCCCTGGCTGTGCTCGGTGACACCGAGGCCGTAGTAGATGGCGCCGTTCGGCGCGGTGGCGTACAGCCGGGCGGCGGCGCGGAGTTCGGCGGCCGGTACGCCGGTGATCTCCTCGACCGCCTCGGGACTGTTCTCGGGGCGGGCGACGAACTCGGCCCAGTCGTCGAAGCCTTCGCAGCGGGCGGCCACGAAGTCCAGGTCCACCAGCCCCTCGGCGACGACGACATGGGCCATGGCGTTGACCACCGCGACATTGGTGCTGGGCCGCAGCTGGAGGTGGTGCTCGGCCTCGATGTGCGGGGAGCGGACCAGGTCGATGCGGCGGGGGTCGACCACGATGAGCTTGGCGCCCTCGCGCAGCCGGCGCTTCATGCGGGAGGCGAACACCGGGTGACCGTCGGTCGGGTTGGCGCCGATGACCATGATGACGTCGGCCTGCGCGACCGAGCGGAAGTCCTGGGTGCCCGCCGACTCGCCGAAGGTCTGCTTGAGGCCGTATCCCGTCGGGGAGTGGCAGACGCGGGCGCAGGTGTCGACGTTGTTGTTGCCGAAGGCGGCGCGGACCATCTTCTGGACGACGTACACCTCTTCGTTGGTGCAGCGGGAGGAGGTGATGGCGCCGACCGCGCCCGAGCCGTGCCGGTCCTGGATCTCGCGCATCCGGCGGGCGACCGTGCCGATCGCCTCGTCCCACTCGACCTCGCGCCACGGGTCGGTGATGCGGTCACGCACCATCGGCTTGAGCTTGCGGTCGGGGTGGGTGGCGTAGCCGAAGGCGAAGCGGCCCTTCACACAGGAGTGGCCCTCGTTGGCGCCGCCGTCCTTGTACGGGACCATGCGCACGAGTTCGTCGCCGCGCAGCTCGGCCTTGAAGGAGCAGCCGACACCGCAGTAGGCGCAGGTGGTCACAACGGACCTGGTGGGCATGCCGAGTTCGACGACCGAGCGCTCCTGGAGCGTGGACGTCGGGCAGGCCTGCACGCAGGCGCCGCAGGAGACGCACTCGGAGTCCATGAAGGACTCCCCCGCACCCGGCGAGACCTTGGAGTCGAAGCCGCGTCCCTCGATGGTGAGCGCGAACGTGCCCTGGACCTCACCGCAGGCGCGGACACAGCGGGAGCAGGCGATGCACTTGGCCGGGTCGAAGTCGAAGTAGGGGTTGGAGGTGTCCTTCTCGGCGTCGAGGTGGTTGGCGCCCTCGTAGCCGTAGCGGACCTGCCTGAGGCCCACCACGCCCGCCATGTCCTGGAGTTCGCAGTCGCCGTTGGCGGGGCAGGTGAGGCAGTCGAGCGGGTGGTCGGAGATGTAGAGCTCCATGACGCCCTGGCGGAGCTTCTCCACCTTCGGCGTCTGGGTGCTCACCTTCATGCCGTCGGAGCAGGGGGTGGTGCAGGAGGCCGGGGTGCCGCGGCGGCCGTCGATCTCGACCACGCACAGACGGCAGGAGCCAAAGGCGTCCAGGCTGTCGGTGGCGCACAACTTGGGTATGTCGACGCCCGCTTCGGCCGCGGCGCGCATCACCGAGGTGCCCTCGGGGACGTTCACCGGCAGGCCGTCGATCTCCACCGACACCGTTGCCGGGCCGGGCTGTCGGGGTGTTCCGTAGTCTGGTTCCTTGAGAAGGCTCATGCCGTGCCCTCCGTCCTCACGCCAGTCGTGTTCACGGGTTGGATCTCCAGGAGTCGACGGCCGCCGAGGAAGTCGTCGGGGAAGTGGGCGAGGGCACTGCGCACGGGCATCGGGGTCAGCCCGCCCATGGCGCACAGGGAGCCGTCGGTCATCAGGTCGCAGAGGTCCTCGAGGAGGGCGAGGTTCTCGTCGCGGTGCGTACCGGCGACGATCTTGTCGATCACCTCGACGCCGCGTACCGCGCCGACCCGGCAGGGGGTGCACTTGCCGCAGGACTCCTCCGCGCAGAACTCCATCGCGAAGCGGGCCTGCGCCGCCATGTCCACGGTGTCGTCGAAGACGACCACGCCCCCGTGCCCGAGCATCGCACCGGCCTCGGCGAACGCCTCGTAGTCCATGGGCAGTTCGAACTGCGACTCCGGCAGATAGGCGCCGAGCGGCCCGCCGACCTGGACGGTGCGAACGGGGCGTCCGGTGCGGGTGCCGCCGCCGTAGTCCTCGATCAGCTCGCGCAGCGTGATGCCGAACGCGGTCTCCACGATGCCGCCGCGCGCGATGTTGCCGCCGAGCTGGAAGACCTGGGTGCCGCGGGAGCGGGCGACGCCGAGGTCCTGGTAGGCCTGGGGGCCGTCGGCGAGGACTATGGGGACCGTGGTGAGGGTCAGGACGTTGTTCACCACGGTCGGTCTGCCGAACAGGCCCTCGATCGCCGGGATCGGCGGCTTCGCCCGGACCATGCCGCGCTTGCCCTCCAGGCTCTCCAGCATGGAGGTCTCCTCGCCGCAGATGTACGCGCCGGCGCCGACGCGTACGTGCAGGTCGAAGTCGAGCGCCGAACCGAGGATGCCCCGGCCCAACCAGCCCTGTTCGCGGGCGCGTTCGATGGCCTCGCGCATCGTGGCGATGGCGTCCGGGTACTCGGAGCGGATGTAGAGGTAGCCCTCGCTCGCGCCGACGGCGTGGGCGGCGATGGTCATGCCCTCGATGAGCAGGAACGGGTCGCCCTCCATGACCATCCGGTCGGCGAAGGTCCCGCTGTCGCCCTCGTCGGCGTTGCAGCAGACGAACTTCAGCTCGTCGGCGCAGTCCAGGACCGTCTTCCACTTGATGCCGGCCGGGAACCCGGCGCCACCGCGACCGCGCAGGCCCGACGCGGTGACAGCGGCGACGACGTCGGCGGGGGCCATGTCGAGGGCGGCGCGGAGTCCCTTGAGGCCGCCGTGTTCGACGTAGTCGGTCGGGGAGAGCGGGTCGGTGATGCCGACCCGGGCGAAGGTGACCCTCGTCTGCCGCGCCAGCCACGGGAGTTCGTCGACGAGGCCGAGCCGCAGTGGGTGGTCCGCGCCGTCGAGCAGGCCGGCGGCGAGGAGACCGTCGACGTCCTCGGGGGCCACGGGGCCGTAGCCGACGCGACCTCGCGGGGTGACCACCTCGATCACCGGCTCCAGCCAGAGCATGCCGCGCGATCCGTTGCGTACGACGTCGATCGCGAAGTCGCCGCGTACGGCGGCGCGTTGAAGGGCGGCGGCGACTTCGTCCGCGCCGACGGAGCGGGCCGCCGAGTCGCGGGGGACGTAGACCACGGCCGCGGAGTGGGAAGCGTCGCTCATCGTCACACCGTCCCGTTGAGGATCGAGCCCAGGCGGGCCGGGCCCACCCGTCCGTACAGTCGTCCGTTCGCCTCCACGGACGGTCCCAGTGCGCAGTTGCCCAGACAGAAGACCTGCTCGACGGTGACCGAGCCGTCCGCCGTGGTCTCGCCGAGGGTCAGTCCGGCCTCTCGCGCATAGCTCACCAGACCGTCGGCGCCCAGTGCCTGGCAGGCCTCGGCGCGGCAGATGCGGACCGTGGTGCGGCCGGCGGGCTCACGGCGGAAGTCGTGGTAGAAGGTCACCACTCCGTGGACGTCCGCCCGGGAGAGGTTGAGTTCGTCGGCCAGGACCGGGACCGCTTCCTGTGGCACATGTCCCAACTCGGCCTGTAGGGCGTGCAGTACGGGCAGCAGCGCGCCGCGTTGACCCCGGTGGTCGGCCACCACCCTCCGGACCACGCTCTCGACCGTCACATCACTCCCGCTGGTCGTCATGATCGCTTCGCCTTCCGTGACACGGGTCCCCGGCGAGGGCTGCAGGAGACTGAGACAATACCTCATACAGGCTTCTGTATACAGACGACAGTTGGAGGAAACTGCGGCTCGCGGCAGGCGACCGATCGATGGTCTACAGGCCACGCCATGTTGCATACCAAAACCTGTATCCTGCACCTGCCGTCGCCAACTCCGGCGGCCGCTCCTTTCGACGGTAGAACAGGACGACCATGCGCGAGGCACTCACGGCTGCGGCGACCCGGCGCGTCACCCGCCCGGCACCACTGCGCCAGGCCGTGTACGAGGCCCTGACCGAGCTGATCGTCAACGGCTCCCTCAAGCCCGGCCAGCACCTGGTCGAGGCCGAGCTCGCCGAGCATCTCGGGGTCAGCCGCCAGCCGGTGCGCGAGGCCCTCCAGCGGCTCCAGACCGACGGCTGGGTCGACCTGCGGCCCGCCCAGGGTGCCTTCGTGCACTCCCCCACCGAGGAGGAGGCGGCCCAACTCCTTGGCGTCCGCGCGGTCCTGGAGACCTACTCGGCGCAACTCGCCGCCCGGAACGCCAAGCCCGAGGACGTCGAGCGCCTCTGGGAGCTCCACCAGGAGGGCGTCGACGCGCTCGCCGAGGGTGACGTCGAGCGGCTGGTCGCCGCCAACACGGCCCTGCACTCCTTCATCACCTCCATGGCCGCCAACGACGTGCTCGCCGAAATGCTCGGTCAGGTGGGCCAGAAGGTGCGCTGGTACTACACCCCCATCGCCAAGCCCCGCGGCAAGGAGGCCTGGAACGAGCACAGCCAGCTCATCAAGGCCGTCGCCAAGGGGGACGCGGACCGGGCGGGCGAGGTGATGCGCAAGCACGCCGAGCGCACGGCCGACTTCTACCGCAAGCAGTTCGCCGCCAAGGCGGACCGGGGCTGACACAACTCGCCGCCTTTCTGAGCGAGTTCAGGACGAGGCCAAGGAGGCGGCCCGGGGAGCCGTGACGCCGACGCCCCGCGAAGCCTCACCTCCCGTACTCCACGCGGCCCGTAGCTCGCGCAGCCACGGCAGGGCCGTACCCCGCACGATGTCGAGCCCGGAGCCGTCCGCGCCGAGCATCGCGTCGGCGGGGACGAGGACCGGGTCGGCGCACACCGTGGACGTCCCACTGCCGTACGGCCCCGCACCTTGGGGCCTGGCCGGCACGAACAGGTCAGGGGCGTGCGCCGGAACACCCCACAGCGTGAGACCGTCAGACGTGGCGAGCGGACGCGAGGACCACACATAGCTGTCGGCCTCCCCGGCCGCCACCACCCGGTGCTTACGGCCCCGCAGCGCGACGACGTCACCGGACCGGACGGCACTGGAGTGCGGCGCGAGCAGGTCGCCCTCCCCCTGCGCCTCCCCCTGTGCCGCCCCCTGCGCCTCCGTCTCCGCGAGGGCGAGGCTGCTCAGATGGCGGCCGGCCGCGATCTCCGTACGCACCCACGAGCCGCCGTACGCCTCGATCACGGCGACCGCCGCGTAGTGGGACCCGAGCACAGCCGCCACAGCCGGGCAGACGCGCGCGGTACGGGCCACCACCTCGGCGGCCTCCGGCAGCCCCTGTCCCCCGCCGCCGTACGACGTGGAGACGGTGAGCCCCAGCAGCCGGGCCCGCCCGAGAGCCGTCACCGCGGCACGGGGGAACCGGCCCCGCACGGCGGCCAGTTCGGCGGCCGGGGCGACAACGCTGGTCAGGACTTCTGAGAGAGCGGTGCGGTACGACACGGGGCGACCCCCTCGGGGTGGCTGTTGGACCACTGTTGGACTACTGTCGATCGATGATTGCATACAGTATTCTGCATCCGTATCCCGGCACCAGAGGTCGGGACGGGAAATTCCTTGTCACTTCCACGAGGGAGAGAGGGCCCATGCCCGACACACCCGCCGTGACAGCCCGCGGCCCCATCGCGCGACCCGCACCGCTCCGCCAGGCCGTCTACGACGCCCTCACCGAGCTGATCATCAACGGCTCCCTCAAGCCCGGCCAGCACCTCGTCGAGGCCGAGCTCGCCGAGGAACTCGGCGTCAGCCGCCAGCCGATCCGCGAGGCGCTGCAACGACTCCACACCGCCGGCTGGGTGGACCTGCGCCCCTCACAGGGGGCCTTCGTGCACTCCCCCACGACCGAGGAGTGCGCCCAACTCCTCAGTGTCCGAGCCCTGTTGGAGACCCGCTCGGCGCGGGACGCCGCCCGGCACGCCACCGCGCGCGACGTCACCCGGCTGTGGGAGCTCCAGCAGGCCGGCCTCACCGCCCTCGCGGCCGGGGACGCCCGCGCGATCGTGGAGGCCAACGCCGACCTCCACGGACACATCACGCTCCTGTCCCGCAACGCGGTCCTCGCCGAGCTCATCCCGCAGGTCGATCGCCGCGTCCGCTGGTACTACATGCCGATCGCCAAGCCCCGCGGCCAGGACGCCTGGAACGAGCACGCCCTGATCATCCAGGCCATCGCCGACGGCGACCCCGACCTGGCCGAGGAACTGATGCGCCGGCACACCCGGAACACGACGGACTTCTACTGCGAGCAGATCGCCGCGGTGACGGGGTCAGCGCGGCGGGTCGACCTCATGTAGCCGACCCGTCTTCACGTCGAAGACGAAGCCGCGCACGTCGTCGGTGTGCAGCAGGAACGGGTTGGTGCGCACCCGCTGCATGGACTGCCGTACGTCCTGGTCGACGTCCCGGAAGGACTCCACGGCCCAGGCCGGGCGCTGGCCGACCTCCATCTCCAGCTCGGTGCGGAAGTCCTCGGTGATCGCCTCCAGACCGCAGCCGGTGTGGTGGATCAGGACGACGCTACGGGTGCCCAGCTTGCGCTGACTGATGGCCAGGGACCGGATCACGTCGTCGGTCACCACCCCGCCCGCGTTGCGGATGGTGTGGCAGTCGCCGAGCTCCAGACCCAGCGCTGCGTGCAGATCGAGACGGGCGTCCATGCACGCCACGACCGCCACACCCAGTACCGGCCGGGCGTCCATACCCGGGTCGGCGAACCCGGTCGCATAGTCCCGGTTGGACTTCACGAGCTGGTCGGTGACCGACATCAGATCACCCCCTGCGTCTTGAGCAGCGGCAACTCGCCCAGGGTCAGGCCGAGTTCACCGATGTAGATCTCCTCGTTGTGTTGGCCGAGGAGGGGTGAGGGGGTGATGTGGGTGGGTGAGTCGGAGAGTTTGAGGGGGTTGCCCACGGTGGTGTAGGCGCCGCGTTCGGGATGCTCGACGGTCACGATCATGTCGTTCGCGGCGAGTGAGGCGTCCTCGATGATCTCCCTGGTCGACAGGATCGGCCCGCAGGGAATGTTGTGCGCGTTCAACAGCTCCAGCACCTGCCACTTGGGCAGGGTGATCGTCCACTCCTCGATCAGCTGGAACATCTTCGCCAGCTTCGGCAACCGCGCCTGAGGGGTCGCCCATTCGGGATCCCCGGCCAGCTCAGGACGGCCGATCAACTCACTGAGCGGCTGCCAGCCGACCGGCTGGACGATGACGTACACATAGTCGTTGGGCCCGCCCGGAGCACACCGCACCGCCCAGCCCGGCTGACCACCTCCCGAGGCGTTCCCGGAACGCGGGACCTCGTCCCCGAAATCATCGTTCGGGTACTCGGGCAGCGGGCCGTGCGCGAGGCGCTGCTGGTCACGCAGCTTGACCCGGCACAGGTTCAACACCGCATGCTGCATCGCCACGTTCACCCGCTGGCCCCGCCCGGTGTGCTCCCGCTGCAACAGCGCCGCGAGAATCCCGGCGACCGCGTGGACACCGGTACCGGAGTCACCGATCTGCGCACCCGTCGCCATCGGCGGCCCGTCCGCGACCCCGGTCGTCGCCATCGACCCGCCCATCGCCTGCGCCACCACCTCATACGCCTTGAAACCGGTGTACGGGCCCTCCCCGAAACCCTTGATCGAGGCATACACGATCCGTGAGTTGATCTCCCTGATCCGCTCCCACGTGAACCCCATCCGGTCCACCGCCCCCGGCCCGAAGTTCTCCACCAGTACGTCGGAGCGCCGGATCAGCTCGGTCAGGATCTCCTTGCCCCGCTCCGTCTTCGTGTTGAGCGTGATGCTGCGCTTGTTGCAGTTCAGCATCGTGAAGTACAGCGAATCCACATCTGGGACGTCCCGCAACTGCCCACGCGTGACGTCCCCGCCGGGTGCCTCCACCTTCACCACGTCCGCCCCCAGCCACGCCAGCAACTGCGTCGCCGACGGACCCGACTGCACATGCGTCATGTCCAGGACGCGGACACCCTCAAGAGCCATCGTCATCTCGCCACCCCATCCCTATTCGTTGTGCATATTGCATACCGGCAGAGAGTCGTGTTCGTCGCTGCCCGGGCGGCGCCCTCGCGGGGCGCCGCCCGGGGTGTGCCTCACGGCATCAGCTGGTACTCCGGGAAGTTCCCGGGGAGGCGTTCGTCCGCGGGGCCCTGGGTCACCGCGCGCACCAGCAGCTCACCGCCGACGAACGCGCCGCGCCAGGACGCGCCGAAGCCGCCGAACAGTTCGTCGCGGTCGCCGCGGGACCGCGGCTTGCCGTGGCCGACCTTGAAGGCGCGGATCTGGGGTGCGAGCCGGTCGAAGGTCGACTGGTCGTCCGTGGACAGGGTGGCGACCAGGGCGCCGTTGGAGGCGTTCATGGCGGCCAGCAGCTCGGCCTCCGTGTCGACGAGGACGATGGTGTCGACCGGCCCGAACGGTTCCGCGTGGTGCAGCGGGGAGGACGGGGGCGGGTTGAGCAGGGTGACGGGCTGGACGTAGGCCGAGGTGTCCTGGCCGGGCAGGAAGCGGGCCTCATCGGGCGCGCCGCGGTGCAGCGGGACGGCGCCCCGGTTGATGGCCTCGGCGATCTGGTCGTGCAGTTCCTTGGCCTTGGCCGCGTTGATGACCGGGCCGAAGTCCAGGGCCGGGTAGGGATCGTCGGCCCGGGCCACGGCCAGCGGGTGCCCGACGCTCAGCGAGCGCACGGCCGGGAGGTACGCCGCGAGGAACTCGTCGAACAGCTCGCGCTGGACGACGAAGCGCGGGTACGCGGTGCAGCGCTGCTTGCCGTAGTCGAAGAGCTTGGGGATGACGGTCGTGAGCGTGTCCCAGTCCGAGTAGTTCCAGATGCCCCAGGTGTTGAGTCCTTCCTGTTCGAGGATGTGCCGCTTGCCGAGGTCGGCGACGGCCGTGGCCACGGCGGCGCCGGTGTCGCGGCCGCCGACGAAGGAGACGCAGCCGATCTCGGGCGCCTTCACCAGCGCCTCCGACAGCTCGCCGCCGCTGCCGCTGACGAGGGTGACGGGGATCCCCTCGCGGGCGGCGAGGGCGCAGGCCAGGGTGAGACAGGCGACGCCGCCGTCGGTCGGGGTCTTGGCGATGACCGCGTTGCCCGCCAGTGCCTGGACCAGCAATGCGTGAACGAGCACGCTCATCGGGTAGTTCCAGCTCGCGATGTTGGACACCGGGCCGTCCAGCGGGGCCCGGCCCTCGACCATCGGCTCGATGCCGTCGACGTACCAGCGCACCCCGTCGATGGCCCGGTCGACGTCGGCCTGGGCGAGCCGCCAGGGCTTGCCGATCTCCCAGACGAGGAGGAGGGCGAGGAGCTCGCGGTGCTGGGTGAGGGCGTCGAGGGTGGCCGCGACACGGGCCCGGCGCTCGGCGAGCGGGATGTGCCGCCAGGCCCGGTGCTGGTCGAGGGAGGCGCGGACGGCCTGGTGGGCGGCGTCCCGGTCGAGGCGGGGCGGCCCTGCGATGGGGCTGCCGTCGACGGGGCTGGTGGCGGGCAGCGCCCGGCCGTCCGCCTGCCAGGCGGAGTTCCAGAGGTTGAGGACGCGGTCGTCACGGAACGCCTCGGGGGCGACGGCGAGGCAGCGCTGCCAGGCGTCGTCCCAGGTCGTACCGGACTTCACCACGAGGGGGGTGGAGTTGAGGGTGGATGTCATGCGATGTCTCCGCTCTCGGTGCACAGTCGGGGGCGGGGGGCGAGATGTACGAGGATTGAGTGTCAGTGGCTCGTCGCGAGCCGGGTGAGCACCAGACGGGCCGTCTCGGTCGGGGTGTCTCCGACCTGGACGCCGACCGCCTCCAGGGCCGCCTTCTTCGCCTGCGCCGTGCCGGAAGAGCCGGACACGATGGCGCCCGCGTGGCCCATGGTCTTGCCCTCGGGCGCGGTGAAACCGGCGATGTAGCCGACGACCGGCTTGGTGACGTGGTCGCGGATGTAGGCCGCGGCGCGCTCCTCGGCGTCTCCGCCGATCTCCCCGATGAGCACCACGAGTTCGGTGTCGGGGTCGTCCTGGAAGGCGGCCAGGCAGTCGATGTGGGTGGTGCCGACGACGGGGTCGCCGCCGATGCCGACACAGGTGGAGAAGCCGATGTCGCGCAGCTCGTACATGAGTTGGTAGGTGAGCGTGCCCGACCTGGACACCAGGCCGACGCGTCCTGACCTGGTGATGTCCGCGGGGATGATGCCCGCGTTGGACTGGCCCGGGGTGATCAGGCCGGGACAGTTGGGACCGATGATCCGGGTGCCCTTCTCCTTCGCGTACGAGGTGAAGGCGACGGAGTCGTGGACGGGGATGCCCTCGGTGATGACGACGGCCAGCCCGATGCCGGCGTCGGCGGCCTCGACGACGGCCGATTTCGCGAAGGCGGGCGGTACGAAGACGACGGTGACGTCGGCGCCGGTCGCCCGGATGCCCTCGGCGACCGACCCGAAGACAGGGACGGCCCGTTCGTCGAAGTCGACGCTCTGCCCGGCCTTGCGCGGGTTGACGCCGCCGACGATGTCCGTGCCGGCCGCGAGCATGCGCCGGGTGTGTTTCATGCCCTCGCCGCCCGTCATGCCCTGGACGAGGACCTTGGACTCCTTGGTGAGAAAGACGGCCATGCGCCGCTCCTTCAGCTGGTGTTGGCGAGTTGGGCGGCGCGGCGGGCGGCACCGTCCATGGTGGTGGCCTGCTGGACCAGGGGGTGGGCACGGCCGTCGAGGATGGCGCGGCCCCGGACGGCGTTGTTGCCGTCGAGCCGCACCACGAGTGGCTTGGTCAACTCGACTGCTTCCAGGGCCTGCACGATGCCGTCGGCGACCGCGTCGCAGGCCGTGATCCCGCCGAAGACGTTGACGAACACCGACTTCACGGCGGGGTCGGAGAGGATGACGGACAGCCCGTCGGCCATGATCCGGGCCGAGGCGCCGCCGCCGATGTCGAGGAAGTTGGCGGGGCGGGCGCCGCAGCCGGCGACCACGTCGAGCGTCGACATGACCAGCCCGGCCCCGTTGCCGATGACGCCGACCTCGCCGTCCAGCTTGACGTAGTTGAGGCCCTTCGCGGCGGCCGCCGCCTCCAGTGGATCATCGTGCGCGACGCTCTCGTCGCCCCAACGGGCCTGCCGGAAGCGAGCGTTGTCGTCCAGCGTCACCTTGCCGTCGAGGGCGAGGATCTGCCCCTGCCGGGTCCGCACGAGCGGGTTGACCTCGACGAGGACCGCGTCCTCGCGGACCAGCACCTGCCACAGCCGTACGAGGACGTCGACGGTCTGCGCCGGCAGACCGGCGGTGTCGGCGATCTCCCCCGCCTTCGCGGAGGTGACGCCCTCGAACGGGTCGATGTGGATGCGCGCGACCGCCTCGGGCCGACGTGCGGCGACCTCCTCGATGTCCATGCCGCCCTCGGCGGAGGCGATGGCGAGAAACCGGCCCGCCGCGCGGTCGAGGACGTACGAGACGTAGAACTCGTCCTCGATGTCCACGGGTTGGGCCAGCATGACCTCGCCGACCGTGTGCCCCTTGATGTCCATGCCGAGGATCTGACGTGCCGTGAGTTCCGCTGCGGGCGGGTCGGCGGCGAGCCGCACACCGCCCGCTTTACCCCGACCCCCCGTCTTCACCTGCGCCTTGACGACTGCGCGGCCACCGAGCCTGCGGGCGATCTCGCGTGCTTCCGCCGGCGAGTCGGTGACCTCCGCGCGCGGCACCGGGATGCCGTGTTCCTGGAAGAGCCTCCGGGCCTGGTGCTCGTAAAGGTCCATGATTCGGCTCCCGTCTTAAAAGTGGTGCACGACCCCTGGACATCACCCATCGGATGCGGGATAACAATCTTCATACAGTATTCGTCGACTGTATGCAATGTGCCAAGCGAGGTGACCGTGACAGCGATGGCTCTTGAGGGTGTCCGCGTCCTGGACATGACGCATGTGCAGTCGGGTCCGTCGGCGACGCAGTTGCTGGCGTGGCTGGGGGCGGACGTGGTGAAGGTCGAGGCACCCGGCGGCGACATCACCCGTCGCCAACTCCGCGACCTCCCGGATGTCGACTCCTTGTACTTCACCATGCTCAACTGCAACAAGCGCAGCCTCACGCTCAACACCAAAACCGAACGCGGCAAGGAGATCCTGACCGAGCTGATCCGGCGCTCCGACGTACTGGTGGAGAACTTCGGGCCGGGGGCGGTGGACCGGATGGGGTTCACGTGGGAGCGGATCAGGGAGATCAACTCACGGATCGTGTATGCCTCGATCAAGGGTTTCGGGGAGGGCCCGTACACCGGTTTCAAGGCGTATGAGGTGGTGGCGCAGGCGATGGGCGGGTCGATGGCGACGACCGGGGTCGCGGACGGGCCGCCGATGGCGACGGGTGCGCAGATCGGTGACTCCGGTACCGGTGTCCACGCGGTCGCCGGGATTCTCGCGGCGCTGTTGCAGCGGGAGCACACCGGGCGGGGCCAGCGGGTGAACGTGGCGATGCAGCATGCGGTGTTGAACCTGTGCCGGGTCAAGCTGCGTGACCAGCAGCGCCTCGCGCATGGTCCGCTGCCCGAGTACCCGAACGATGATTTCGGGGACGAGGTCCCGCGTTCGGGCAATGCCTCGGGCGGTGGTCAGCCGGGCTGGGCGGTGCGGTGTGCTCCGGGCGGGCCCAACGACTACGTGTACGTCATCGTCCAGCCGGTCGGCTGGCAGCCGCTCAGTGAGTTGATCGGCCGTCCCGAGCTGGCCGGGGATCCCGAATGGGCCACCCCTCAGGCGCGGTTGCCGAAGCTGGCGAAGATGTTCCAGCTGATCGAGGAGTGGACGATCACCCTGCCCAAGTGGCAGGTGCTGGAGCTGTTGAACGCGCACAACATTCCCTGCGGGCCGATCCTGTCGACCAGGGAGATCATCGAGGACGCCTCACTCGCCGCGAACGACATGATCGTGACCGTCGAGCATCCCGAACGCGGCGCCTACACCACCGTGGGCAACCCCCTCAAACTCTCCGACTCACCCACCCACATCACCCCCTCACCCCTCCTCGGCCAACACAACGAGGAGATCTACATCGGTGAACTCGGGCTGGGTGACGAGGAACTGCGGCTCCTGAAGACAAGCGGGGTGATCTGACGTGACGTGAGTGAGCGAGGGGCCGACCGACGGTGCGCGTCGGCGAGGCCCCGGGACCGTGTGCGCACGAAAGGCATTTGGACAGGGGGCGCTGGCCAGATCTTTCGACGCAAGGAGTGCTTGACCAAGATGACAACCATCGACTACTCGACGTCCGTCCCGTATCGGGAGGTGACGGACCGCAATGGCCGCGTGTATCGCATCGGAGAGTCCGATGTCGACATCATGGGCCGCCGGCGCAGGTGGATGGTCCTTCTGCCGTGGGTGGGCATGATGGGCATCAGCTCCGCCGAGTACGCGTTCACGTCGGCGGAGGACACCCTCCACGACGCTCATCTGTGGAGCAGCGGGCACATCTTCTGGCTGATGGGCGTCTGGGTGTTCTTCCAGGCGGCCGTGGCCTTCCCCGCCGGGCAGTTGCGCGAGAGCGGCAAACTGCCCGCCCGTACGGCGATGATGCTCGGCGCCGTGGGCACGATGCTCGGCTATCTGTCGCTGGCGTTCGCGCCGAACGTGCTCGTGGCCTACTTCGGCTTCGGCATGTGCAGCGGTATCGGCGCCGGTCTCGTCTACGCGACCTGCGTCAACATGGTCGGCAAGTGGTATCCGGAGCGCAAGGGCGGCAAGACCGGCTTCGTCAACGGCGGTTTCGCCTACGGCTCGGTGCCCTTCGTGTTCCTGTTCACCTCGTACATGGACCTGAGCAACTACCAGACCGTGCTCGCCTGTGTGGGTATCGGACTGTGCCTGGTCGTGGCGTCGGCCGGCTGGTTCTTCAAGGACCCGCCGAAGAACTGGTGGCCCGCGCACGTCGACCCGCTGAAGGTCACCGACGACCCGAAGATCCGCCGGGCGCTGGAGAAGAACCCGCCGTCGCCCAAGCAGTACACCCCCAAGGAGGCCTCTCGTCAGCCCGTTCTGTGGATGATGTGGTTCTGCCTGCTGTGCACGGCCGGCATCAATATCTTCGGCATCGCCTTCCAGGTGCCGTTCGGCAAGGACATGGGCTTCGCGGGTGGGATCGTGGCCACCGCGATGTCCCTGAAGGCCATCGTCAACGGCACCGGCCGTGGCGTCATCGGCTGGATATCCGACCGCTACGGACGCCGCAACACACTGATCATCGTGTGTCTGGTGCTGGGCAGCGCGCAGTTCGGCGTGCTGGTCTCGGGCCAGATGGGCAGCATGCCGTTCTTCCTCTTCTGCTCCATGGTCTCCGGCTTCGGCGGCGGCGCGATCTTCCCGCTGTTCGCGGCCATGACGGCGGACTACTTCGGTGAGAACAACAACGCCTCCAACTACGGCATGGTCTACAGCTCGAAGCTCATCTCCGGTCTGGTGGGCTCCGGAATGGGCGCGATCGTCGTCGACGCATGGGACTACGAGGGCGCGTTCGTGCTGGCCGGCTCCATCGGTCTGTGCTCCGCCGTGCTCGCCGTGTTCCTGAAGGCGCCCGGCACACCGAGGACCAGCCGCGGTATCGCCCCCAACCCCCAGCCGCTCGGCGAGGAAATGGCCTGACACGGAGGAATTGCCCAGCAATGACGGCGGATCCCATCGCAACGAACAGCTCGACCGACTCCCCCGACGCCGCACACCGTCCCTACCGAGAAGTGACCGACGCGCACGGCCGGGTCTTCCGCGTCGGCGAGACCGACCGGGACATCCTCGGTCACTCCCGCAAGCTCATGGTGTATCTGCCGTGGATCGCCATGATGGCCATCAGCGTCTTCGAGTACGCGTACGGCTCGGCGGAGGACACCCTGTCCCACGCCCATGGCTGGACGCAGAGCAACACCTTCTGGATCCTCAGCGTCTGGGTCTTCTTCCAGGCCGGTATCGCCTTTCCGGCGGGCTGGCTGAGGGAGAAGGGCCTGCTGACGGCTCGTCAGGCCATGTACATCGGCTCGGGTCTGTGCCTCATAGGGTTCCTCGCCCTGTCGCATCTGAGCAACGTCTGGCTGGCGATCCTGGGCTTCGGCGTCGTCGGGGGCATCGGCGCCGGGCTCGTCTACGCGACCTGCATCAACATGGTCGGCAAGTGGTTCCCCGAACGCCGGGGAGCGAAGACGGGGTTCGTCAACGGCGGCTTCGCGTACGGGTCACTGCCGTTCATCTTCATCTTCAACTACGGCTTCGACACCGCGAACTACCACCGGGTCCTGGACCTGATCGGCTGCTACATCATGATCGTGGTCTTCGGGTCCGCGTTCTTCTTCAAGGATCCGCCGAAGAACTGGTGGCCCGCGGACATCGATCCGCTGACGTACGCGGGCACCGGGAAGAACGCGACGAGCCTCGCCAAGAACCCTCCGGCGGCGAAGCAGTACACGCCCAAGGAGGCCATCAGGACCGGCATGCTCCCCCTGATGTGGGTGTCCATCGTGATGACCGCGGGGGTGTCGATCTTCGGGATCTCCTTCCAGGTCGACTACGCGAAGGAGGTGGGCTTCGGCCCGCTGGTGGCGGCCTCCTCGATGGGTGTCATGGCGGTCATCAACGGCATCGGCCGCGGTGTGGTGGGCTGGCTGTCCGACAAGTGGGGTCGTAAGCCGACCCTGGTGTTCGTGATCGTCGTCCTGGGCCTGGCCCAGTTCGGCGTGATCTGGGCGGGTGATGTCAGGAGCGAGTCCCTGTTCCTGTTCTTCGCCTTCCTCTCCGGCTTCGGCGGCGGCGCCTTCTATCCGCTCTTCGCGGCGCTCACACCGGACTACTTCGGGGAGAACTACAACGCCACCAACTACGGCCTGGTGTACAGCGGCAAGCTGATCAGCGGTCTGTTCGGCGGCGGTCTCGGCTCCATGGTGGTCGCCGCCTGGGGTTACGACGGGGCGTACGCCCTCGCCGGCGCCGTCTCCATGCTGGCGGCGGTGCTCGCCCTGCTGCTGCGGCAGCCGGGCCGGACTGCGGCCGCGGTGCCGGAGGCCGTGGCGTAGCGGCACGCGCATGAGGAGGCCCTCCCCGGATCGGACGTCGGGGAGGGCCTCCTCATGCGGTGCTCAGCACTTCTCGCGCAGGGAGTGCAGATAGGCGCTGGACCGGCGGGCGAACGTGAACGACTCGGTGGGTTGGTCGTGTTCGGCCTGCCAGTGGTGGGCCAGGCGTTCACCGCGCAGCCGGGTCACGGCGGAGATGAAACGCTGGTAGTCGATGTCGCCGTCGCCTACATCGGTCATGCGGTAGCCGTAGGTGTCGGCCGGGTCGCTGACGCCGTCCTTGACATGGAACAGCGGGTAGCGGTGGGGCTGCCTGAGGACGTAGTCCAGCGGCTCAAAGGGGGCCGGGCTGCCGTCGGGGCGCCGGGAGAAGCGGAACTGACCCGAGTAGGCCCAGAAGATGTCCATCTCCAGGAACACCAGGTCGGGGTCGGTCTCGGCGAGCAGGACGTCGTAGAGGCGGACCTTGGGGTTGTCGGTGGCGAAGGAGAACTCCTCGGAGTGGTTGTGCTGGTAGAACTTCATGCCGCGCGCCTTGGCCGCCGCGCCGTAGGTGTTGAAGTCCTCCGCCGCTCGCTTCCAGGCGTCGACGGTCGAGCCGTAGCGGAACGGGCCGGAGGCGGTGCCGATGTGCTTGAGACCGAGTGCCTGGGCGTCGTCGAGGACCTTGGTGAGGTTGTCGGCGAAGGTGTAGGCGCCGGGGTCGTCGGCGTAGTAGCCGACGTGGCTGCCTATCGGGGTCAGGCCGTGGTCCCTGGCCAGTCGTTTGAGCTGGGCGAGGGTGATGGGGCCGGCCGAGCCCTGGGTGTAGCCGGCGAACTCGACCTCGTCGTAGCCGTACTTCTCGAGTTCGGCGAAGACCGGGGCGAAGCCGAGGGTGGAGACCTTGTCGCGCAGGCTGTAGAGCTGGATGCCGAGGCGGCCGGGCGGCAGGACGGGCCGACCGCGCCCGGCCGCGGTGACGGCGGTCGCGGTGGCGGCGGTCGCGGTGGCGGCGGTCGCCGGGGTGGCGGCGGCGCCCAGCAGAGCGGCGGCGGTGGCGCCCGCGGCCACGCCGAGCATGCCTCGTCTGCTGAGGCGGTCGGTGAGTTCGGGGTCGGGCTGGGAGAAGCGGCTCATGCGGGGACTCCTCGGGATCGGAGGGGGTTGTCAGTGGTGAGTGCTTCACTTGTGGACAGGTCGGCCCTGCCGTCGTCGCTGCTGCTGCTCACGGGAGTTCCTTCAGGCCCAGGTCGGTCAGCAGGTCTCTGGCGAGGGTGAGTTCGGCCGCGATGCCGTCGACCAGCTGGGTTCTGGTGCGGGGGCGCAGCTCGGACGGAAGCGCCTGCCAGGTGTAGGTCTCGACCTCCAGATGGCGGGTGAGCGGGTGCGGGCCGCCGACCAGCCGGGTCAGGGCCGCCTTGAGGACGGGGAGTGTGGAGGTGAGGGGGGCGGCGGGAGCCGCGTGCAGGGGGACGTGGAAGTGGGCGCGCCAGGGAGCCCCGTCGGGCAGGGACTCGCCGGCGAGTGCCTCGCCGAGGTCGTCGGTGCCGCGCAGGCCTGCGGCGGTGGCGGTCCGGGTCTGGTGCAGGAAGCGGGGTTCGTCGAATGCGGCGAGGGCGGCGCGGACCTCGGGCAGGTGGGGGTGCTCGGCGTGCAGGGCGGCGGACAGCTGCGACTTGACGACGGTGACACCTGCCGTGGTGAGGGCGTCGATGGCGGTGTACGGGTCTTCGAAGGAGGTGGCGAGGTGGCAGGTGTCGACACAGATGCCGATGCGGGGGTGGGCGAGCGCGGTGAGCGGGGCGAGGGCGTCTCGCGTGGTCTCGACGATGCAGCCGGGTTCCGGTTCGAGGCCCACGCGGACAGAGCGGCCGGTCAACTCCTGTAACGCGTCGAGGCGTTCGGCGAGGGTGCGCAGGGCGTTCTCGGCGCGGTCGGCGTCGTGTGCGGTGCGCCAGGCCAGTGGCAGGGTGGAGACGCTGCCCTCGGTGACGTCGTCGGGGAGGAGTCCGGTGAGGACGCGGGCGAGGGCGGTGGTGTGCTCCAGGCGTTCGGGATCGGCCCAGTCCGGCTTGTAGACGCGGTGCTTGACCTCTGCGGCGCCGAACCCTTCATAGGGAAAGCCGTTGAGGGTGACGACTTCCAGGCCGCGCCGGTCGAGCTCGGCGCGCAGCGTTCGCAGGGCGCCCGGGTCGGAGTCGAGGGTGCGGGCGGCGTCGGCGGCCAGCCACAGACCGATGCCGAGGCGGTCGCGGCCGAGGCGACGGCGGACGGGTTCGCAATGGTCGCGGAGCTGGGTGAGGACGCCGTCGAGGGTCTCGGCGGGGTGGACGTTGGTGCAGTAGGCGAGGTGGACGATGGAGCCGTCGGGATGGCGGAAGCGCATGCCCTACTCGCCTCCGCGCAGGAAGGGCTCCCGGCCGAGGAAGGCGGCGTACATCGCCTCGTGGTCGTCGGTGGTGCGGGACGTCATGTGGATGTGGGGGTCGACGATGCGCATCAGGACTCCTCGCCGTCGGTTCCGCGTGGGCCGGGGGCAGTGGCCGGCGCGGGTGGGGTGGCCGTGGGGTCGGTCAGGGTCAGGACGCGGTGCAGGTCTTCGGGGACGGGGCGGCCCGCGGCGGTGCGTTCGGCGGCGTGGTCGCCGAGCATGCGGGCGAGTTCCGCGTCGGCGTGGGCGCGGTGGCCCAGTCCGGCGACCGCGTCGACCGGCACGCCGGTGAAGAGGCACTTCAGTACGGCGTGCCGCCACTGGTGGGGGTCGAGGTGCCGGGCGGCGTAGGGGCCGACGGCGGCGGCGACGAGCCGGGTGTCGTTGGTGCGCAGTGCGTCCTCGACGAGCGGCAGCGCGTCCGGGCCCGGCACGAGGTGGGGCAGGGCGTACAGGACGGCGCGGCGTTCGGCTGCGGTGCCCTGCTGGTAGACGCGGGTGAGGGCGAGCGTGTCGGCGCGGGCCGCGCACAGGATCAGGACGCGGGCGGCGTCGGCGTGCTCGGCACCGCAGCGCCGCCCCGCCTCGGCCAGGCGCAGCTCCCACACGGAGATGGGGCCATGGGTGCCGGGGTGGGCGGCGGCCTCGTCGAGAGCCTGGTCGAGCCAGGCGCGGGCGGCGCCGGCAAGGCGGGAGTCGAGGTGGCGGCGGAGGGCTGCGGGACGGACATGGGCGGGGGCACAGGGGGGTGGGGTGGGGGGTTGCGGGGTGCTTGCGGAACGGGGGGTGAGGTTCCTGGTGTCTGCCTCCGGGGTGGTGTGGAGGTGGGTCACGGAGTGCTCCCTTCTGGGGTGGCGGAGGGATCGCCGGGAGGTGGGGCGGGCTGTCGGTGGCGGAGAAAAGACGGCAGGCGGGGGTCCGGCGTCCCCCGCCCGCCGTCGCTCAGTGGCCCTGCGAGGTATGCGCGGGCAGTTCCCTGATCCGGAAGCCGGCCGTCTTGGAGAAGACCAGCACCCGCTTGCCGTCGTCGCGCTGTCCGGAGACGCGGCCCAGGAGCACCGCTGCTCCCGATCAGTTGCCGAACGCCGCGTCGAACGAGGTCGACGGGGGCTCGAAGTCGTACGCCTTGAGGCTGCGCAGTGCCTCGGGGGCGCCCTGGAGCCGGTCCATGCCGGCGTCCTCCCACTCGACCGAGATCGGGCCGTCGTAGCCGATGGAGCGCAGCATCCGGAAGACGTCCTCCCAGGGGACGTCCCCGTGTCCGGCGGAGACGAAGTCCCAACCGCGCCTCGGGTCGCCCCACGGCAGGTGGGAGCCGAGGCGGCCGTTGCGGCCGTCGAGGCGCTTGCGGGCTTCCTTGCAGTCGACGTGGTAGATCCGGTCGCGGAAGTCGTAGAGGAAGCCGACCGGGTCCAGGTCCTGCCACACGAAGTGGGAGGGGTCGAAGTTCAGCCCGAAGGCCGGCCGGTGGTCAACGGCTGCCAGCGCGCGCTGGGTTGTCCAGTAGTCGTAGGCGATCTCGCTGGGATGGACCTCGTGCGCGAACCGCACACCCTCCGCGTCGAACACGTCCAGGATCGGATTCCAGCGGGTGGCGAAGTCCTCGTAGCCACGCTCGATCATCGCCGCCGGCGCGGGCGGGAACATCGCGACCAGGTGCCAGATCGACGATCCGGTGAAGCCGATGACGGTGTCCACGCCGAAGGCCGCGGCAGCACGCGCGGTGTCCTTGATACGGTCGGCGGCCCTCCGGCGTACGCCTTCGGGGTCACCGTCGGCCCAGATCGCGTCCGGCAGGATCGCCTGGTGGCGTTCGTCGATGATGGCGTCGCAGACGGCCTGGCCGACGAGGTGGTTGGAGATGGCCCAGCACTTGAGGCCGTACTTGTCGAGCAACGCGTTTCGGGAGTCCAGGTAGGACGGGTCCGCCAGGGCCTTGTCGACCTCGAAGTGATCGCCCCAGCAGGCGAGTTCGAGGCCGTCGTAGCCGAAGTCGCGGGCGAGGCGGCAGACCTCCTCCAGGGGGAGGTCCGCCCACTGGCCGGTGAAGAGCGTGAACTGTCGTGGCATCTCGGAGACCCTCCTCAGACGGCGACGGGCGTGTAGACGGAGTTCTTCTCGGCGCTCTCCTCCACCGCGGCGAGCACCCGCTGCACCTGGAGACCATCGGCGAAGGACGGGTCGGGGCGGCGACCCTCGGCGACGGCGCGGACGAGGTCGCGGGCCTGGTGGACGAAGGTGTGCTCGTAGCCGAGGCCGTGGCCGGGCGGCCACCAGGCGTCCAGGTAGGGGTGGTCGGGTTCGGTCACGAGGATGCGGCGGAAGCCGGCGTGGGTGCCGGGCTCGGTGCCGTCGTGGTACGAGAGTTCGTTGAGGCGTTCCAGATCGAAGGCCAACGAGCCGTGCTCGCCGTTGAGTTCGATGCGCAGGGCGTTCTTGCGGCCGGTGGCGTAGCGGGTCGCCTCGAAGGAGGCGAGGGCGCCGGAGGTGAAGCGGCCGGTGAACAGGGCGGCGTCGTCGACCGTGACCGGGCCGGTGCCGCCGGCCGGGACGGCCGACAGGCCCTTCACCGCACCGGCCGGCAGGGGCCGTTCGCGGATGAAGGTCTCCGTCATGGCGGACACCCCGGCCAGTCGCTCCCCCGCCAGGTACTGGGCGAGGTCGATGATGTGGGCGCCCAGGTCGCCGAGCGCGCCCGAACCCGCCAGCTCCTTGCGCAGTCGCCAGGTGAGCGGGAACTCCGGGTCCACGAGCCAGTCCTGGAGGTACGTCACCCGCACATGTCGCAGGGTGCCGAGCCGGCCCTCGGCGACCATGTTCCGGGCGAGGGCGGTGGCGGGCACCCGGCGGTAGTTGAAGCCGACCATCGCCAACTGGCCTCGGCCGTGCGCCTCCTCGGCGGCCTGCGCCATCGCCGAGGCTTCCTCGACCGTGTTGGCGAGGGGCTTCTCGCACAGCACGTGCTTGCCCGCGGCCAGCGCGGCGACGGCGATCTCGGCATGGCTGTCGCCGGGCGTGCAGATGTCGACGAGGTCGACGTCGTCCCGGGCGATCAGCGCACGCCAGTCGGTCTCGGCCGCCGCCCAGCCGTGCCGGTCGGCCGCCGCCCGCACGGCGTCCGGGTCGCGCCCGCAGATCGCGGCCAGCACCGGCCGCCTGGGCAGGTCGAAGACGCGCCCCACGGTGCGCCAGCCCTGGGAGTGGGCGGCGCCCATGAAGGCGTAGCCGACCATGCCCACCCGGAGCGGCGGCTTCTCGCCCCCTTCTGACTGCTGCGGCTGTGCCATGCGCAATGTCCTCCTCGTCGTCGTGGCGCGGTGGGGGGTGCGGCCTGCCCGACGTGCCGGCGCGGCGCGTCGGGCGGACGGCTCACTTGAAGCCGGTGGACATGTACTGGTCGACGTTGGTCTTGTCGACGACGGCCGAGTAGAGGGTGATCGAGGCCGGGATCTCGAACTCGGCGAGGCCGCCGACGCCCTTGCTCTGGCCGAGGGCACGGGCGAGGTCGATGGCGGAGGCGGCCATCGTCGGCGGGTACAGGACGGTCGCCTTGAGGACGCCGTCGTCCTGCTTGATGGCCTGGAACGCGGACAGGGCACCGGCGCCGCCCACCATCAGGAAGTCGTCGCGCCCGGCCTGCTCGATGGCCCTGAGCGCGCCCACGCCCTGGTCGTCGTCGTGGTTCCACAGCGCGTCGAACTTCGACTGGGCCTGGAGGAGTTGGGCCATCTTCGCCTGCCCGGACTCCACGGTGAACTCGGCGGCCTGCCGGGCCACCTTCTTGACGTTGGGGTAGTTCTTCAGGGCGTCGTCGAAGCCCTTGGTGCGCTGCTGGGTCAGCTCCAGGTTGTCGAGACCGGCCAGCTCGATGACGCGGGCGTCGGACTTCCCCTTGAGCTTCTCGCCGATGTAGTGGCCAGCGTTGAGGCCCATGCCGTAGTTGTCGCCGCCGATCCAACAGCGATACGCCTGCGGGGAGTTGAAGATCCGGTCGAGGTTGATGACCGGTATCCCGGCGCGCATCGCCTTGAGGCCGACCTGGGTGAGGGCCTTGCCGTCGGCCGGGAGGATCACCAGGACGTCGACCTTCTTGTTGATGAGGGTCTCGATCTGGCCGATCTGCTGGGCGGTGTCGTTGGAGCCCTCGGTGATCTCCAGGGTCACGTCCGAGTACTTCTTCGCCCGGCTCTTGGCGTTGTCGTTGATGGCGTTGAGCCAGCCGTGGTCGGCCTGCGGGCCCGCGAAGCCGATGGTGACGGCCTTGCCGGGCTTGTCGTCGGCGGCGGGCTGGTCGTTGGCTGCCGGTTCGTCGTCGGAGTCGTTACTCGTGCAACCGACGAGGAGGGCACCGGCTCCCATGGCGGCGGTACCGAAGAGCAGCCCTCTGCGACTGGTGAGCTCTGGCATGGCGGTGAACCCTTTCCTCAGGTCGTGCTTGCGGTACGGCGCTGGACCAGCACGGCGGCGACGATGATCGCGCCCTTGGCGATCTGCTGGACGTCGCTCTGCAGGTTGTTCAGGGCGAAGATGTTGGTGATCGTGGTGAAGATCAGCACGCCGAGGACGGACCCGGTGATGGTGCCCCGGCCGCCGCTGAGCAGCGTGCCGCCGATGATCGCGGCGGCGATCGCGTCGAGCTCGTAGAGGTTGCCGTTGGTGTTCTGGCCGGAGCCGGACAGGATGATCAGCAGGAAGGCGGCGATGCCGCAGCACAGCCCGGACAGCAGGTAGAGGTAGAGGCGTTGGCGGCGGACGTCGATGCCGGCGAGCCGGGCGGCCTCCGCGTTGCCGCCGACTGCGACCGTGCGGCGGCCGAAGGTGGTGCGGTTGAGGACCAGCCAGCCGATGACGGTGACGACGGCGAAGACCATGACGAGCGGCGGGACGCCGAGGACGTACGCGTCGCGCAGACCGAGGTCGAGGACGCTGTCGACGGTGACGATCTGCGTCTTGCCGTCGGTGATCTGCAGGGCGAGACCGCGCGCCGAGGCGAGCATGGCGAGGGTGGCGATGAACGGGACCATCCCGCCGTACGCGATGAGCAGTCCGTTGACCAGGCCGCAGCCGAGGCCCACGAGGACCGCGGTGAGGAGGATGCCGCCGAAGCCGTACTCCTGGGTGGCGACGGTGGTCGCCCACACGGAGGCGAGGGCGACGATCGCGCCGACGGACAGGTCGATACCGCCCGACATGATCACGAAGGTCATGCCGACCGTGACGACGCCGATCACGGAGGCCTGGGTGAGGACGAGTTGGAGATTGCGGGTGTCGAGGAATTCGTCCGGTTTGGTGATTCCGCCGACCAGGATCAGCGCGGCGAGGACACCGAGCAGCGAGAGCGTGCGGACGTCGGCGTGGGCGAACAGTCCGCGCCACGCGAAGGGTTGACCGGTCGACGGCACCTTGTCGGTGTTGTCCCGCGGCGGGGAGGCATGCTGCGTCATGACGCCGGACTTCCTTCCATGACGAGGTCGAGTACGCGGTGTTCGTCGAGTTCGCGGGCGGGAGCGGTGTGCACGACACGCCCTTCGCGGAGCACCAGGACGCGGTCGGCGAGGCCGAGGACCTCGGGGACCTCGCTGGACACGAGAAGTACGGCCAGGCCCTCGTCGGCGAGCCGGCGGATCACCGCGTACAGCTCGGCGCGGGCACCGACGTCGACACCGCGGGTTGGCTCGTCGAGGAGCAGTACCCGGCAGCCGCGCAGAAGCCAGCGGGCGAGGACGGCCTTCTGCTGGTTGCCGCCGGACAGGGTGCGGACCGGCGCGGAGGGGTTGTCGGGGCGCAGCGACAGTTCGCGCGTGGCCGCCCGGGCAGCGCCCCGCTCCGCGCTCCGGTCGAGCCAACCTGCGCGGGAGAAGCGGGACATGGAGGAGACGGAGACATTGCGGGTGACGGACTCCAGCATGAGCAGCGCCTGCGCCTTGCGTTCCTCGGGGGCGAGCCCCAGTCCGGCCCGGACGGCGGCGCGCACGCTCCCGGTCCGCAAAGGCCGCCCGTCGACGCTCACTTGGCCGGCCGACGGCTTCCGCGCGCCGTAGATCGCCTCCAGGATCTCGGAGCGCCCCGAGCCGACCAGTCCGGCGAGCCCGACGATCTCCCCGGGGTGCACGGTGAGGTCGAGGGGCTCGAACTCGCCGTCCCGCGCGAGCCCCCGTACCTCAAGGACCGGCGTGCCCTCGGGAGCCGAGACGGGCCGGTCCGGGAACACGTACTCGACGTTGCGCCCGGTCATCATCGCGACGACATCACGCGTCGGCGTGGTCTTGGCGGGCAGCCCACCGGCCACGGCCCGGCCGTCCTTCAGCACGGTCACCCGGTCGCCGATGCGCCGGATCTCCTCCAGCCGGTGGGAGATGTACACGACGGCGACGCCGTCGGCGGTCAGGTCGCCGACGATGCGGAAGAGGTTGTCGACCTCGTCCGGATCAAGAGCGGCGGAGGGCTCGTCCATCACGATGAGCCGTACGTCGTGGGAGAGGGCCCGCGCCATCGAGACGATCTGCTGCTGGGCCGCCGACAACTCGCCGACCAGGCGCGCCGGATCGATCTCGGCGTGCCCGAGTCGCTTGAGCAGCTGGGCCGTTGAAGCCCGCGCGCTTCGCCGTCGTACGACAAAGCCCGCGGTCGTCGGCTCGTGGCCGAGGTGGACGTTCTCGGCCACGGACAGGTGCTCCACCAGGTCGAGTTCCTGGTAGATGGTGGCGATGCCGAGGCGCATGGCGGCGATGGGCGAGCGCAGGGTGACCGGTTCACCGCGCCAGGTGATGATCCCGCCGTCGGGCTGGTGGGCGCCCGCGAGGACCTTGATGAGGGTGGACTTGCCCGCCCCGTTCTGGCCGAGCAGGCAGTGCACCTCACCGGCCTGGACCTCCAGGTCGACGCCGTCGAGGGCCCGGACGCCGGGGAACGACTTGGTGATTTTGGACATGCTGAGCAGCGGTGGTTCTGGTGCCATGAGGTCCCCTTGGCGGGCGTGCGGGCCGGTTTCAGGGCAGGGCGAAGCAGGGGGTGCGGTACCGGAGCTGTACGGAGGTCGGGTCTACGCGGGTGAGAACAGGTGGTCGCTGATCAGTCGGGCCGCGCCGATGACTCCGGCGGTGGGGCCCAACTCCCCCAGAACAATGGGCAGGTTGCCGGTCGCGAGAGGCAGCGACTGGCGGTAGACCTGGGTGCGGATCGCGGCGAGCAGGGTGTGGCCGAGGCCGGTCACGCCACCGCCGATCACCACCAGGCCGGGGTTGAAGAAGCTGACCAGGCCGGCGATGACCTGGCCGGTGTGATTGCCGCCCTCGCGGATCAGGTCGAGGGCGGTGGCGTCACCGGCGGCGGCCGCTGCGGCGACATCGACGGCGGTGAGACCGCCGTTGGCCGCCAGTCGGCTCGCCAGTTCGTCCGACAGCCCCTGCTGGGCCGCCTCGACGGCGTCCCGGGCGAGGGCCGCCCCACTGAAGTGGGCTTCCAGACAGCCCCGGTTGCCGCAGGCGCACGGACGCCCGTCGGGTACGGCCTGGATGTGCCCGATGTCGCCCGCGCTACCGGTGACCCCGCGGTGGACGCTGCCACCGACGACGATGCCGCAGCCGATACCGGTACCGATCTTGACGCAGAGGAAGTCGCCCACGGAACGGGCGACGCCCGCGTGCTGCTCCCCCATCGCCATCAGGTTCACGTCATTGTCGACCATCACCGGACAGCCGAGTTCCTGACTGAGCGCCTCCCGCACCGGGAACCCGTCCCAGCCCGGCATGATCGGCGGCGCCACCGGAACGCCCTCGGGGAAACGCACCGGCCCCGGAACACCGATACCGGCACCGTCGAAACCCTCCGCAAGCCCCGTCGCCCGCAACTTCGCGGCCATCGCCAGCACCTGCTCGAAGACCGCGACCGGCCCCTCACGGACGTCCATCGGCTGGTTCAGATGGCCGAGGATCTCCAGTTCGGCGTTGGTGACGGCGACGTCGACCGAGGTCGCGCCGATGTCCACGCCGAGGAAGCGGAGCCCCGGGTTGAGCCGGATGTTGTGGGAGCGGCGGCCACCGCGCGAGGCGGCGAGTCCGTCGGCCACGACCAGGCCCGTCTCAAGGAGCCGGTCCACCTCCACGGCCAGCTTGGACCGTGACAGATCGACCTGATCGCCCAGCTGGGCACGGGAGTTGGGACCCCCGTCGCGCAACAGCTTGAGCAGCCGGGCCTGATGCGCGTTCGCGGGACGTGCCGTCATACGTCTCACATGCCCCTCCCCGCCTGGACCGGCCACCGACAACTGTCGGGCTTTCGAGGGGAACGTAGCAGTGACCGCCGAACCTGGGAAGAAGCTGTGCACGAGTTACCGGCGACTTTTCCCACTCGCAGGACAAAGACTCGAGTCATGTCGCGCTCCCCATACGATCTGATCAACGTCGACACAGGGGGACCACATGAATTCCGCAGTGGAAGAACCAGTGGACGAACCAGTGGAAGAGCCGGTGGAGGAACCAGACCGGGAGCCGGTCCAGGAACCCGAACGTGAACCGGACCGCAGGGTCACCACGCTGGAGCTCTTCTTCGACCTCGTCTTCGTCTTCACCCTCACCCAGCTCACCGTGCTGCTCGCGGGCGATCTCTCCTTCGCCACGGCCGGCCGCGTCGCGCTCATCTTCCTCGTGCTGTTCTGGATGTACGGGGCGTACGCGTACCTCACCAACCAGGTTCCGCCGGACCGGCCGTCACGGCGGCTGGGGCTGATGCTCGGCATGGGCGGGTTCATGGTCTGCGCCCTCGCGGTCCCGCGGGTCTTCGACGACACCGGTGTGGTCTTCGGGCTCGGGTTCCTGCTCGTGGTCGTCGTGCACACCGCGCTCTACACCCGCAGCCACGGCCGGGACTCCATCTGGTACGGCGTCCCGAACGCGCTGGCCGGTGTCTCCGTGACGGTCGCGGGCCTGCTGGACGGCCTGGCCGCGGACGGGCTGTGGGTCCTCGCCCTGGCCCTGCAGTTCGTCACGCCGTACGTGGCCGAGCGGGGCCCGGGCCGGTCCGACGGCCGCACTCCCGAGGCACTGCGCGCCCAGCTCGGCAGCCTCAACCCGGCGCACTTCGTGGAGCGGCACGGGCTGCTGCTCATCGTCGCGTTCGGCGAGTCCGTCATCGCGATCGGCATCGGCATCGGCGATCTGCCGCTCACGGCGGACCTGTTCGGCGGCGCGTTCCTGGCCCTCGCGCTGGCGACGGCCCTGTGGTGGACGTACTTCGTCCGGGACGAGGAGCTGGCCGAGGAGGTCTTCCGCGCGACGCCCGCCGCGGCCCGGTTCCGGCTGGCGATGAACGCGTACTACTACGCCTTCCTGCCGATGCTGCTGGGCATCGCCTTCCTCGCCGCGGGGGTGAAGAAGACCCTGGGCCACCTCACCGAACACCTCCACACCGGCCCGGCGTTGGCCCTCGCGGGCGGGGTCGCGCTCTTCCTCACCGGAGACGTCGCCTTCCGCGCGGCCCTGCGCCTGCACCCCGTCCGCTTCCGCGCGACAGCCGCACCGGTGGCCCTGGCGGCCGCCCTCCTGGGCATTCACACCTCGGCCGCCACCGAACTCATCGCCCTGGTAGCGGTGTTGGTGACGATGCTGGCCGTGGAAGCACGCTGGTGCGGACGAGGCACAGAGGCCAGGGACTTGGCGCGCGCATGAGGCGACGACGACCGGGGTGAGGCGTAGACCCACGCCGACGCAAGGGCTTGGCGCGGGTCTGACGGAGGACCCGCGCCAAGAACCAAGACACGGCACACACCCGAGACGAGCACCCGCGCCGCCCCTGAGTGAGCTGAGCACCCCCGCCCAAGCCCACCAATCCGAAAGCCCCTGGCAGCACCCAGGACCTGGTGCGCGAGAGACGCGACGAACCGCCCCGCCGCTCATGACTCGCCGCGCACGCCACGCAAAGACCCGCGCCACCCCAAGGGCTGGGCGCGCATGAGGTGATAACCCGCGCCCAGGCCCGCCCCTCGCCACGAGACGCAGAGTCCCGCCCCATCGCCCAAGACCGCCCCACCACTCAGGACTTGGTCCGCGCGTGGTACGAACGCCTCGTGTGCTCCGTGTGTTCGCGCATGAGGCGGGTTGCCAGCGTCTCGTCGTGGGCCTCGATCGCCGCGATCAAGTCGCGGTGCTCGATCCAGGACTGGCGTCCCCGCTGTCGGGCCACCGGCGTGTAGTACCAGCGGACCCTTCGGTCGACCTGGGCGGCCAGCTCCGCGAGGACCGCGTTGCCGGCCAGCCTCATGACCGTGGCGTGGAAACGGGCGTTGAGGACGACGGCGGCGTCCACGTCGTCCGCGGCGACAGCCGCCAGGCCCTCCTCCAGGATCTCCCGCAGGGCCGCGAGTCCGGCGCCGTCCGCGTGCACCGCGGCGAGCCGGGCGGCCTCGGCCTCCAGCAGTGTGCGCACGGTGAGGAGCTGATCGGCCTCCTCCTCCGTGGGCTCGTGCACGAACGCACCCTGCGCGGGCCGCAGATCCACCCACCCCTCAGTGCTCAACCGCTGCAACGCCTCGCGAACCGGCTGCCGCGAGACACCCAGATGCCCGGCGAGCTCACTCTCCACCAGATGCTGACCGGGCTGGAGAGCACGCGTGGTGATGAGTTCGAGAAGCGCCTCGTACACACGGTCACGCAACGGGCCGGGGCGTTCGAGCTTGGGCACCGCACCCTGCGGCAGGCCAGTCGTCGACACCATGGTCCGTCCCCCTCCGGTCAGCGCGGGCGGTCGCAGCCGAAAGCCAGTATGAATTGGCTTTCGTCTACAGTCTACGGCGCGCACCCCCATCACGGGCCCCTTACGGGCACCGCACGACCTGCCCCGCGTACGACAGGTTCCCACCGAACCCGAACAACAGCACCGGGTCCCCGGAGGACAGCGCCCCCTGCTCCACCAGCTTGGAGAAGGCGAGCGGAATACTGGCCGCCGACGTGTTGCCGGACTCGGCGACATCACGGGCCACGACCGCGTTGACGGCGCCGATCTTCTGGGCGAGAGGCTCGATGATCCGCAGGTTGGCCTGGTGCAGCACGACCCCGGCGAGATCCTCGGGCACGAGCCCCGCCTTCTCACAGGCCTTGCGGGCGATGGGCGGCAGCTGGGTGGTCGCCCACCGGTACACGCTCTGCCCCTCCTGGGCGAACCGCGCGGGCTGCCCCTCGATCCGCACCGCGTGCCCCATCTCAGGCACCGATCCCCACAGCACCGGCCCGATACCGGCCTCCTCGCCGGGTGCGCAGGCCTCGACGACCGCGGCCCCCGCCCCGTCCCCGACCAGCACACAGGTGGTGCGGTCGGTCCAGTCGGTGACCTCGGACATCTTGTCGGCGCCGATGACGAGCGCCCGGGCCGAGGCCCCGGCCCGCACGGCGTGGTCGGCGGTGGCGAGCGCGTGCGTGAAACCCGCGCACACCACGTTGACGTCCATCGCGGCCGGCGAGGGAATGCCGAGCCGGGCGGCGACCCGGGCGGCCATGTTCGGGGAGCGGTCGACGGCGGTCGACGTGGCCACCAGCACCAGGTCGATGTCGCCGGGGACGAGACCGGCCGCGGCCAGCGCCTTGGCGGCGGCGTGCGCGGCCAGCTCGTCGACGGGCTCGTCGGGCCCGGCGATGTGCCGCGTACGGATGCCCACCCGGCTCCTGATCCACTCGTCACTGGTGTCCACCATGCCCGCCAGGTCCTCGTTGGTGAGTACCTTGGCGGGCTGGTAGTGGCCGACGGCGGCGATACGCGAGCCGTTCATGTGGAGGGTCCCCCTCGTAGCCTTGGGTAGCGGGATCCACCAGTCTGATCAGTGACTCACGGGTACGACGTCAGGTAAGGCGACAGGAAACAGGCGCCGGGGTTGTCGGCTTCTGTCAGGCCCTCGGACGCCCGACCACCTGACGGTCGGACGCCCGGACACCTACCGAACAGTCACCCGGTGAACAGCTGAGTCGCCTTCTGTACGAGCTCGTACACCCCGTAGGCGAGCGGGACCCCCACCCACAGCCAGGCGAAGGCGATCAGCGGCCGCCGGTCAGGCGGACTCTGCGGACTGCTGTCGTTCTGCGACATCGGCGGCCTCCCTCGGCGCGGGGATGTGGTGACGGGAGTGGACGGGCCGGACCAGTTCGTTGGCGACGAACCCGATCGCCAGCAGCCCGATCATGATGAAGAGGGACAGGGTGTAGAGGGAGGAACCGCTCTTGCCGGCCTCCTCCTGCCGGTCGGCGATCCAGTTGACGATCAGCGGGCCGAGGACACCGGCCGTGGACCATGCGGTGAGCAGCCGCCCGTGGATGGCGCCGACCTGGTAGGTCCCGAACAGGTCCTTCAGATAGGCGGGGATCGTCGCGAAGCCGCCGCCGTAGAAGGAGAGGATCACCAGCGCGCACAGGATGAACAACGGCTTGGACGAGTCACCGACCAGCGCGATGAGCAGGTACATCACGGCGCCCACACCAAGATAGAGGCGGTAGATGTTCTTGCGGCCGATCAGGTCCGAGGTGGACGACCAGCCGATCCGGCCCGCCATGTTGGCCGCCGACAGCAGCGCGACGAAACCGGCCGCCGCGGACACTGACACCGTTGTCGAGGTGTTCTTGAAGAAGTCCGTGATCATCGGGGCGGCCTTCTCCAGGATGCCGATGCCCGCGGTCACGTTCATGCAGAGCACGACCCACAGACACCAGAACTGTGGAGTGCGCACCGCGCTGCGCGCGGAGACCTGCGGCCCCGAGGTGATGCTCGGCGCCCCCTCCACCGGCCTCTCGGTACGCGGCACCCGCACGAGCAGCACGCCGAGCGTCATGAAGACGGCGTACGACAGCCCGTGCACCAGGAACGCCAGCGCGATCCCGGAGCTGTCGGAGCCGAACGACTCCAGCATCTGCGCCGACCACGGCGAGGCGATCAGCGCACCGCCGCCGAAGCCCATGATGGCGATGCCGGTGGCCATGCCGGGCCGATCCGGGAACCATTTGATCAGGGTCGAGACCGGCGAGATGTAGCCGATGCCGAGACCTATGCCGCCGACGAAGCCGTAGCCGAGGACGATCAGCCAGTACTGCTCGGTGGCCGCGCCCAGCGCGGAGAGCAGGAAGCCGGACGAGAAGCAGATGAGGGCGACGGTCATGGCCCAGCGCGGCCCGTTGCGCTCCACGAGCGTGCCGCCGAACGCGGCGGACAGGCCGAGCATGACGATGCCGAGCTGGAAGGGCAACGCGCTCTGGGTGCCGCTCAGACCGAGCGCGGACTCCAGGGGCGGCTTGAACACGGACCAGGCGTAGGCCTGGCCGATGGAGAGGTGGACCGAGAGGGCGGCGGGGGGAACGAGCCAGCGGCTCCAGCCGGCCGATGCGACAGGGGGACTCATGATCCCGGACAGTAGGGAGCTGCGCGGGAGTTGAGAAGGCGGCACGTCGACCGTATGCGATGAGCGGTACGCGGGGCGCGCCGAACGGTCGGACCACCCGGTTTCCCGACCTCCACGGAACCGCACAGGTGCGTCCCGACCCTTGCCGCCCTCGCCTCACATACTGTAGACAATATGTCGTCGACATAGTTCGACGGTTCCGCGGTACACCCTCGACCGAACGGAGCTCCCACCCCATGAAAGTCGCAGTCCTCGGCGCCGGAGCCATCGGCGCCTACGTCGGCGCCGCCCTGCACCGCGCAGGAGCCGACGTCCACCTCATCGCCCGTGGACCGCACCTCGCGGCCATGAGGCAAAGCGGCGTCCACGTCCTCTCCCCCCGCGGCGACTTCACCGCCCACACCCACGCCACCGACAACCCCGCCGACATCGGCCCCGCCGACTACGTCTTCCTCGGCCTCAAAGCCACCTCGTACGCGGCGTGCGGGCCGCTCATCGAACCCCTCCTCCACGAGAACACGGCCGTGATCGCCGCCCAGAACGGCATCCCCTGGTGGTACTTCCACGCCCACGGCGGCCCCCACAACGGCCGGCAACTCGAAAGCGTCGACCCCGGCGGCGCGGTCAGCGCCGTCCTCGCACCCGAACGCGCCATCGGATGCGTCGTCTACGCCGCCACCGAACTCGAAGCCCCCGGCGTGGTCCGGCATTTGGAAGGCACCCGCTTCTCCATCGGCGAACCCGACCGCAGCCTCTCCGCCAGATGCCTCACCTTCAGCGAAGCCATGCAAGCCGGCGGGTTGAAATGCCCCGTCGAACCCGACCTGCGCAACGACATCTGGCTCAAACTCCTCGGCAACATCTCCTTCAACCCCATCAGCGCCCTCGCCCGCGCCACCATGCGCCAAATGTGCCACCACACCGGCACCCGCACCGTCATCACCTCCATGATGGAAGAAACCCTGGCCGTCGCCCACGCACTCGGCTCCCACCCCGACATCACCATCGAACGCCGCCTCGCCGGCGCCGAAAAGGTCGGCGACCACCGCACCTCCACCCTCCAGGACCTCGAAGCCGGCAAACCCCTCGAACTCGACGTCCTCCTCACCGCCGTCATCGAACTCGCCACCCTCACCCACACCCCCGTCCCCACCCTCACCACCATCCACGCCCTCAGCGACCTCCTCGCCCACCAGACCGCCGCATGAACCGCGGCGCCCGAGGAGGCAACCCCAGGCTCACGCACCCGCTCGTGCGGGACGGGCGCGACGAGCCTTTGCGCAGGGCGAGTTGGGACGAGGCACTGGACCGGGCCGCAGAGGGACTCCGGCGCGGTCGCGGGGCGTTCGGGATGCTCGCCTGTGCCCGTGCGACCAACGAGACGAACTATCTGGCGCAGAAGTTCGCCCGGGTCGTGATGGGCACCAACAACGTCGACTCCGTCGACCGCAGGAGCCACGCGGCGAGCGTCACGGGCCTGGCGGCGGTGTTCGGTTCGGGTGGCGGTACGTCGTCGTACGGCGAGATCGAGCACACCGATGTCGTGGTGATGTGGGGCTCCAACGCCCGGGTCGCGCACCCGGTGTTCTTCCAGCATGTACTGAAGGGCGTTCACCGCGGCGCGCGGCTGTACGCGGTCGACCCACGGCGGACGTCCACGGCGGAGTGGGCGGAGGGCTGGCTCGGGCTCAACGTCGGTACCGACATCGCGCTGGCGCATGCGATCGGGCGGGAGATCATCCAGGCGGGGCTGGTCAACGAGGCGTTCGTCGAGCGGGCGACGAGTGGTTTCGAGGAGTACCGGGCGCTGGTCGAACCGTGGACGCTGTCGCTCGCGCAGAAGGTGACCGGCGTACCGGCCCCGGCCATAGGGGAGTTGGCGCACGCGTACGCCAGGGCGGAGCGTGCCCAGATCTGCTGGACCCTGGGCGTCACCGCTCACCACAACGGCCCGGACATCGTGCGGGCGTTGATCGACCTCGCGTTGCTGACCGGCCACGTGGGCCGCGAGGGCTCGGGACTTCAGCCGCTGTGCGGGCGGAACAACGTCCAGGGCGCCGTCGACATGGGTGCCGTGCCGCACCGGCTGCCCGGCTTCCAGGACGTCCTCGATCCCGATGCCCGGCTGCGGTTCGAGTCCGCGTGGGACACCTCTCTGCCGCCGCACTACGGGCTGAACCTGGCCGAGATGTTCGAGGAGATGGAGACGGGCGGCGTGCGGGCCCTCTACTGCCTCGGCGAGGACCCTGCGCCCGTCGAGGCGCGGCGCCTCAAGGCCCTGGACTTCCTCGTCGTACAGGACATGTTCCGCACGAGCACGGCCGAGTTGGCGGACGTCGTCCTGCCCGCGACGGCCGGCTGGGCGGAGTCCGAGGGGACGACCACCAACAGCGAGCGGCGGGTTCAGCGGGTCCGCAGGGCGGTGGACCCGCCCTGCGAGGCCCGTGCCGACATCGACATCCTCTGCGCCCTGGCCCGGCGTCTCGGGCTTGCGTGGGAGTACGCGGGCGCCGAGGCCGTCTGGAACGAGTTGCGGTCGGTGTCGCCGGACCACTACGGGATGACGTACCGACGACTGGAGGCGGAGAAGGGACTTCAGTGGCCGTGTCCGAACACGGGCGGCGTCGAACCCCCTTATCTGCACGGCCGGTTGTGGGCGGACGACCCGGCGCTGCGGGGCCGACGCGCACCCTTCGGGCTGGTGCGGCAGGTCCCGCCGGTCGACCTCACCGACGAGCGGTTCCCGATCCGGCTGACCACGGGCCGACGGCTCGACTCCTACAACCCGGTTGGCCAGGCCACGAGTTCCCTGCGCAAGGGCGAGGCGGTGGAGCTGTGCCCGGAGGACGCGGAACGCTACGGAGTCGTGGTCGGTGAGAAGGTGCGGATCACCTCGCGGCACGGCTCGGTCGTCGTGTCCGTGTGGATCGACACCGCCCTGCGCCCGGGGCTGGCCTTCACGACCCTGCGCCTTCCGGACCACGGCGACGAGACCAACCAGCCGTCCTCAACCACCCGTTGCCCGATCGCGGGGACGGCCGAGTACAGGGCGACGGCGATCCGGATCGACAAGCTCCCGCTCGTCACCTACGTGGGGTGACGGGACATGGACCTGCGCTTCGGGGACAGCGAGCCGACGGACGACGAACGCGCGGCCGTCGATGAGTTGTTGGGCCCTCCCGCGTCCTCGTGGGAGGGCGCGGAGCGGACCGCGGAGGACCTCAGGTACTCCCGGGGCGGACGTGCGGCCCGTGATCGCCGCGACCTGTTGCTGCCGGGCCTGCACGCGCTCAACGACCGGATCGGCTGGATCAGCAGGGGCGCCCTCGCCCATCTGTGCCGAAGGCTCACCGTGCCGCCCGCCGAGGCCTACGGAGTCGCCACCTCGTACGCCCTGTTCTCGGTGTCCCCCCGGCCCACGACCGTGCTCCACGTCTGTACGGACCTGACCTGCACGGCCGCCGGAGCAGCCGCCCTGTGCGCCGGACTCGCGTCCCGCCTGGACTGCGACGACCGGGTCACGGTCCGCCACTCCCCCTGCCTCGGCCTGTGCGAGCGCGCTCCGGCGGCCCTCACGATCAAGGCGGGCGATCCGGTGCGTACGGCGGTGTCGGCGCCGGCGACGGTCGAGGCCGCCGTCCTCGCCGCGACCGCCCCCGACTCGGCACCGGAGGAACCACCGGCCCGGGCGGCGGTACCACAAGCGGGCGATCCCCCGCCGACGCCGAGGAAGGAGCAGACCGGCGTGCCCGCCCCGCCACCACCACCGCTGCTCACGCGGGTCGGCGTCGTCGACCCGGCCTCACTCGACGACTATCGCGCCCACGGCGGCTACAGAGCGCTGCGCCGGGCCCTCACGCTCGGCCCCACCGCCACCCTCCGCGAGATCGTCGACTCGGGCCTGGTCGGGCAGGGCGACGCCGCCTTCCCCAGCGGCCCTGGTCCGCGGGCCACCCCCGTCGGTGTCGCCTGGCAGGCCGTGGCGTCCCGGCCCGGCCACCCGCACCACCTCGTGTGCAACGCGAGCGCGTCCGGGCCGGGCGCCTTCACGGACCGCGTGCTCATGGAGGGCGACCCGTACGCGCTGGTGGAGGCGATGACGATCGCGGCGTACGCCGTCGGCGCGCCCCACGGCTACCTCTACCTGCGCGGCGAGCACCCGCGGGCCGCGCGGCGGATGCGCCGGGCCGTCGAGCGGGCACGCGCGCGTGGGCTGCTCGGCGACGACATCCTCGGCCGGGGCCACTCCTTCGACATCGAGATCCGGCGCGGCGCGGGCGCCTACGTCTGCGGCGAGGAGACCGCCGTACTCCGCTCCATCGAGGGGTACCGCCCGGAGCCGCGTCCGACGCCGCCCTTCCCGACGGAGAAGGGCCTGTTCGGCGCGCCGACGGTCGTCGCGGACGTCGAGACGCTGCTCCACGTACTGCCGATCCTCGCGGGCGGACCGGCCGCGTACCGGTCGGGGCTCGTTTCCGTGTCCGGCGGTGTGGAGCGGCCCGGGGTCTACGAGCTGCCGTCCGGGACGACACTCGGCGAGCTGCTCACCCGGGCCGGTGTGCGCCCGGGCCTGCGCGCGGTCCTGCTCGGCGGAGCCGCGGGCCGCTTCGTACGCCCCGACGAGGTGGACGTGCCCGTCCGGTCCGGCGTCGTCATCGCCTTCGACGGCACCGTGCCGCTGTCCCGGCTGCTGCTGCGCGTCGCGGAGTTCTTCCGGGACGAGTCCTGCGGGAGTTGCGTGCCGTGCCGGATCGGGACCGTGCGCCAGGCGGAGGCGCTGCGCCGGATCGTGGACCGCGCGGGCCCGGCCGCGGCCGACGACGTCACGCTCCTCGCGGAGGTCGGCCGGGCGATGCGGGACGCCTCGCTGTGCGGGCTCGGGCGGAACGCGTGGAACGCCGTGGAGTCGGGCGTGGAGCGGCTGGGGGTGTACGGATGACCGTGACGGCTCTCGGCGTCCCCCGTCGGCTGCTCGACCTCACCCTCGACGGGGAACCGGTGCGTGCCCCCGAGGGCACGACGCTCCTGGACGTGTGCCGGGCGGCCGGCAAGGGCGTCCCGGCCCTCTGCCACCTCGACACCCGCGCCCCCGCCTCCGCCTGCCGCCTCTGTGTCGTCGAGGTCGAGGGCTCCCGTGCCCTCGTGGCGGCCTGCTCCCGAGAGGCCGAACCCGGCATGACCGTACGGACCGACACCGAGCGCACCCGCCACAGCCGCCGGACCGTCCTCGAACTCCTCGCCTCCTCGGTCGACCTGTCGACCACGCCCGGCATCGCGGAGTGGATCGAGGAGTACGGGGCCCGACCGGACCGGTTCGGCGCGGACGCGACCCGCGTCACGGAGGAGCCGGTCGTCGACAACGGCCTGCTGGTGCGCGACCACGGCAAGTGCCTGCGCTGCGGCCAGTGTGTGCGGGCGTGTGGCGACCAGGGGCGGAACACGTTCGCGATCTCCGTCCTCGGCCGTGGCTTCGGCTCGCGCGTCGGGGTCGAGTACGACGCTCCGCTCACCGACTCGGCCTGTGTGTTCTGCGGTGACTGCGTCGACGTGTGCCCGACGGGGGCGCTGTCGGTCAGGTCGGAGTTCGACCTGCGCAGGGCGGGCGCCTGGGACGAACCGGCGCAGACCGTCACGGCCACGGTGTGCGGGCACTGCGGGGTGGGCTGCGAGCTGGCCCTGCACGTGCAGGACAATGAGATCGTGAAGGTCACCTCCCCGCCCGACAGCCCGGTGGCCCACGGCAATCTCTGCATCAAGGGCCGCTTCGGCCACCAGTACATACAGAACCGGGACTGAGCAGCCATGGGACGAGTCACGGAACGACGCAAGGTGATCCGCATCCGCGACGGGGCGGTCTCCACCCGGCCCGACACGCTGGTCGCCGAGGAGCCACTGGAGATCCGGCTGAACGGCAAGCCGCTCGCCATCACCATGCGTACCCCCGGCGACGACTTCGCGCTGGCCGCGGGCTTCCTCGTCAGCGAGGGGGTGCTGGCAGAGCAGGGCGATCTCCAGAACATCGTGTACTGCGCGGGCGCCACGGTGGACGGTTCCAACACGTACAACGTGGTCGACGTGCGCACCGCGCCGGGCGTGCGGATCCCCGACATCACCCTCGAACGGAACGTCTACACGACCTCGTCCTGCGGCCTGTGCGGCAAGGCGAGCCTGGATGCGGTGCGGACCACGGCCCGCTGGCCCATCTCCGACACTCCCCCGGTCCGGGTCGAGCCCGAGCTGCTCGCGAGCCTCCCCGACCGGCTGCGCGCGGCGCAGCGGGTCTTCGACCGGACCGGGGGCCTGCACGCCGCCGCGCTGTTCACCGAGGACGGGGAACTGGTGGACATACGGGAGGACGTGGGGCGGCACAACGCGGTCGACAAACTGGTGGGGCGGGCTCTGCAGAGCGGCGGGCTGCCGCTGTCGCGGACGATTCTGCTGGTGTCGGGGCGGGCGTCGTTCGAGCTGGCGCAGAAGGCCGTGATGGCGGGCATCCCGGTGCTGGCGGCGGTCTCGGCGCCGTCCTCGCTGGCCGTGGACCTGGCCTCGGAGACGGGCCTGACCTTGGTCGGGTTCCTGCGGGGCGCGTCCATGAACGTGTACGCGGGTGAGGAACGCATCGCCTTCCGGGCCGCGCCGGCCGAGGGGAACGGGGCGGTCAGGACGCCGTGAAGTGCACCTCCGCCGCCCGCACGACCGTGCCGAGCCGCGGGAAGTCCAGCCGCACCGACGCGTCGTGCTCCGGCGCCGTGAGCGCCGCCATCGCGTCCTCGACGAAGACCAGGTCGTAGCCCAGGTCGCCGGCGGCGCGGGCCGTGGACTCGACGCCCAGGTTGGTGGCGATGCCGCCGAACACGAGGGTGGTGACGCCGCGTTCGCGCAGGCGCTCGTCCAGGCCGGTGCCCTGGAAGCCCCCGATGGTGCGCTTCACGACCTCGATGTCGCCGGCCGCGGCGAGGCCCGCCACCAGCCCGCTGCCGGGCGGCTGTTCGGGAACTCCGGGCCGCTCGACGCGGACGAGGACGACATGGGCGCCGGCCGCGCGGAACGCGCCCGCCAACTCCTGTGCGGTCGTGAGGACTTCGGCGCCCTTGCGGGGCTCCAGGGGCAGCGCGACGATCCGGTCCATCAGATCGACGAGGACGAGGGCGCTGCGCGCGGGGTCGAGCGCGAGGGGTGCGGTCATGACGGAACGTTATCCGCCGTCAGCCCTCCGTACCGGAAATCCGGATCAACAGGTCCGTGAAACGGTCGCGTTCGGCCGGCGACAGCGGGGCCAGCAGCTCGTCGTTGGCCTTCCGGGCGGCCTTCTCGCAGCGTTTCAGCAGCCGCGCGCCGGCCTCGGTGAGCGAGACCGCGTTCTTGCGGCGGTCGCGCGGATCGAGGTCGCGTACGACGAGTCCTTCGACCTGTAGGTCGTTGAGGACACCCACCAGGTCCTTGGGGTCCAGTCCGACGCCGCGCCCGATGTCGGCCTGGGCCACGGGCTGGAGATCTCGGACGGCGGAGAGCACCACGTGGTGCCACATCTTGATGCCCTCGGCCGCCAGCGCGTCGGCCACCAGGCCCCGCCCCCGGGCGGCGGCCCGGCCGAGCAGCCAGCTGGGGAGGGAGCGGATCTCGGCGAGGGGGGCTTCGGGCATGAGCGGAGCCTAGCAAGGAATCCGTAGGGACTCCCCATGAAAATTCGTTGGACTCCCCCACGACCTCGCTCATATCATGGGGACTCCCAACGATTTCTGGAGGTGCGATGCGCCGCATCCGGTACGAGTCCACCGGTGGCCCCCTGTTCCTGGAGAAGGCCGAGGTCCCCGAGCCCGGGCCCGCCGAACTCCTGGTCCGCTGCGAGGCGATCGGCGTCACGCTCCCCGTGGTCCGCAAGGTCACCGAGGCCGCCGAACCGATCCCCCTGGGCGGCGAGATCGCGGGCGAGGTCGTGGCCGTCGGCAGCGGCGTGACGCGCTTCCGTGTCGGCGACCGGGTGACCGGGCTCTGCTTCGGGCACGGTTACGCCGACTTCGCGCTGCTGCACGAGGCCATGGCCTCACCGGTGCCGGACGCCGCCTCCGCCGTCGACGCGGTCGCACTGGTCCGCAGCGGCCTCGTGGCGTACGGCGCCCTGGAGGCCGCCCGCCCCGTGCCGGGCGAGGCCACCCTCGTGACCGCCGCGGCGAGCGGAGTCGGCCACCTGGCGGTGCAGTTGGCCCGCGTCCGGGGTGCCGGGCGGGTCGTGGCGGCCGTGTCGAACGCGGCGAAGGCCGACTTCGTACGGTCCCTGGGCGCCGACGAGGTCGTCCTGTACGCCGACGAGAGCTGGGGCGAGCCCGTCGACCTCGTCCTCGACGCCGTCGGCGGCGATCTGCTCACCCCGGCCCTCGCCGCGCTCGCCCCCGGCGGCCGGCTCGTGGCGTACAGCTCGGGCGGCGGCACCATCCAGGCGTACGACCTGCTGGTCGGCGGCAAGTCCGTGATCGGCTTCCAGATGGCGCGGATCGCCCGCGGGGAACCCGAGTCGTACGAGCGGTGGCGGCGGGAGCTGTGGCGGATGTTCGGGCAAGGGACGCTGAAGCCCGCCGTGCACGCGGAGTTCGCGCTCACCGACGCCACCGCGGCGCACGCGGCGATCGAGACGCGGAGCAACCTCGGAAAGGTCGTACTCCGGCCCTGACGACCCGAGTCGGGCGGACCCATGCCGCCGCCGCACGGTCCTCCCGGTCCTCCCCGTCCTGCCCCGCCGTCTCCGAGGCCCCATGGACCAGGTGAGCGACAGCCACTAACGTCCCGGGCGTGCCCGACGACGTACGAGCACGACAGCGCACGGGAACGGGGCTCGGTCTGGTGCTGGCCCTGGTTCTCGGGGCCGTGCTGCTCACGGCGCTGCCCAAGGACGAGGACCGGCGCGACGCGGCCGGGTGCGGCCCGCGTTCCGTCGGATCGTGGTCGGCGGACAAGGGGCTCACCGCCGAGTTCGCCCGGTACGGCGACGACGCGACCCGGGCGGACGACTGGACCGGCGGCGACGGCACGCATTCGGTGCGGCTGCCGGACGGGCGGGTGCTGTGGCTGTTCTCCGACACCTACCTCGGGCAGGTGTACGCGCCGCCCAACCCGGTCGGCGAGTCGTACGCCTGGCGGGACACGGCGGCGCCGCTCGTGCGGAACTCGGCGGTGGTGATGCGGGGCGGGCAACTGGAGAGCACGCTGCCTGCGCCGCTGTTCCCCGATCCCGGGCCGAATCAGTGGCGGTGGCCGGTGGCGGCCCGGGTGGAGCCCCGGTCGCCGGGGGCGTCGGAGCAGGTCCTGCGGGTGGTGCTGTGGGTGCGGACGGCGGCCGCCGCGCCCTGGATCTACGGGACGCCCACGGCCACCGAGGTGGCCACGCTGTCCCTGCCCGGCCTACGGGTGGAGTCGATCGTCAAGGTGCTGGACCAGCAACTGGTCCCCGATCCGTCCCGGCGGGTGCTGTTCGGTACGACGCTCGTCGAACGGGACGGGTGGACGTACGTCTTCGGCGGCGACGACGGCCAGGCGGTCTCCCGGCCGGTGTCGGCGGCGTACGCGGCACGGGTGCCGGACGGCAGGCTCGGGGAGCCGGGGGCCTGGCAGTACTGGGACGGCTCCGACTGGCGGGCCGGGGCGAGGCCGGCCGCGGTCCTCGGGGACGCGGGCAGGCGCACCGGCGTGGGCAGCGCGTTCTCGGTGGCGCGGGTGGACGGTACGTATGTGCTGTTCACGATGGCGGCGGGGACGGCGGGGTTGACGACTGTCACCTCGTACTGGGCGTGCTCCCCGAGCGGACCCTGGCACGGCCCCACGAAGGACTTCACCCCCGCGCTGCCGGAGGGACAGGTGGCGGCCTACAACCCGCAGGTGCACCCCGCGCTGGGCGGCGGCGGACGGCTGGTGCTCAGTTACGACGTGAACTGGCTGGAGCCGTCCGCCGCGGCGGCGCAGCTCAACCGGAACGTGTCCCTGTACCGACCGCGATTCGTGACGCTGCGGCTGAAGCCGGGGACGTGACGCCGGGCTCGGGGTCGTGGGAGCGGCGCTTGGCGATGACCGCGCAGACCATCAGCTGCATCTGGTGGAAGAGCATCAGCGGCAGTACGGCGAGGGAGGCGTGCGCGCCGAACAGGACGCTGGCCATGGGCAGTCCGGAGGCGAGGGACTTCTTGGAGCCGGCGAACTGGATGGCGATACGGTCCTCGCGGCCGAAGCGGAGCGCCTTGGACCCGTACCAGGTCAGCGCGAGCATCATGGCGAGCAGCACGGCCTCCACGGCCAGCAGCCCGGCCAGCCGGAGCGCGCTGACCTGGTGCCAGATGCCCTGGACCATGCCCTCGCTGAACGCCGTGTAGACGACCAGCAGGATCGAGCCGCGGTCGACGAGGCCGAGGACCTTCTTGTGCCGGGTGACGAAGCTGCCGATCCAGCGGCGCAGCAACTGCCCCGCGACGAACGGCACCAGCAGCTGGAGCACGATCTGCACCAGCGAGTCGGCGGAGAAGCCGCCCGCGCTGCTGCCGAGCAGGGCGGCGGCGAGCAGCGGGGTGATGACGATGCCGACGAGGGAGGAGAAGGAGCCGGCGCAGATCGCGGCGGGCACGTTGCCGCGGGCCATGGAGGTGAAGGCGATCGAGGACTGGATCGTCGAGGGGACCAGGGTGAGGAAGAGCAGCCCCTGGTAGAGGGGCTGGGTGAGCAGCACCGGGACGAGTCCGCGGGCGGCCATGCCGAGCAGCGGGAAGACCACGAACGTACAGGCGAGGACGGTGACGTGGAGCCGCCAGTGCTTGAGGCCGTCCAGGGCCTCGCGGGTGGACAGGCGGGCGCCGTACAGGAAGAAGAGGAAGGCGATGGCGGCCGTGGAGGCGCCGGAGGCCACGTCCGCACCCGTGCCGCGCGCCGGGAGGAGGGCGGCGAGGCCCACCGTCCCGAGGAGCAGCAGGATGTACGGGTCGATCGGCATCCAACTCGGCCAGCGCAGGCGTTTCACGGTGCTCCACATACTCGTCGTGCTCTCGGCGGTACCGGGGCCTGAAGTCCCCCCTCCATCGTCCTCCTCGCTCCCTCGATCGGGAATCCGGTATACCGCTCTGACTGTCATCACGTTCCGCGATAACGTGGCCCCATGTACGACCCGTCCCAGTTGCGTACGTTCCTGGCGGTGGCGCAGACCCTGAGCTTCACTCAGGCCGCCCGGCGGCTCGGGCTGCGGCAGTCGACCGTCAGCCAGCACGTACGGCGTCTTGAGGAAGCGGCCGGGCGTCAGTTGTTCACCCGGGACACCCACTCGGTGGAGCTGACGGAGGACGGCGAGGCGATGCTCGGCTTCGCACGCCGCATCCTGGACGTGCACGAGCAGGCGTCGGCGTTCTTCACGGGTACCCGGTTGCGCGGCCGGCTGCGCTTCGGGGCGTCGGAGGATTTCGTGCTGACCAGGCTGCCGGAGATCCTGGAGCGCTTCCGCTACGACCATCCCGAGGTCGACCTGGAGCTGACGGTGGAGCTCTCGGGCACGCTGCACGAGCAGTTGGCGGCCGGGAAGCTGGACCTGGTCCTGGCCAAGCGACGGCCGGAGGACCCGCGCGGCGAACTGGTGTGGCACGACCGCCTGGTGTGGATCGGCGCGGAACGGCTCCGCCTCGACCCGGACCGCCCGGTCCCCCTGATCGTCTATCCCCCGCCCGGCATCACCCGGGCGCTCGCCCTGGAGGCGCTGGAGCGGCAGGGCCGCGAGTGGCGGATCGTGTGCACGAGCGGCAGCCTCAACGGCCTGATCGCGGCGGCCCGTGCCGGGCTGGGCGTGATGGCCCACTCCCGCGGCCTCATCCCTCCCGGCCTGGTCCGCGTCCCCGACCGCTCGGGCCTGCCCGAACTCGGCCGCGTCGACTTCGTCCTGGTCCACGGCCACCGCCGCACGACGTCCCCGGGCGCGGCGGACGCCCTGGCGGCGGCGATCCTGACGAGCGGCGACCGCCTGCACCGGAGCTAGGGCCTGTCCGGCGGATCATGCCGCAGACGCGGGGTCTGGCACGCCGGCCTGCGGCGTTGTCGTCGGTTGCCGACTCCCCCACTCTCGGCTTCGCTCGAGCGGGAGGGGCCCCCATCGCGTCGCCGCCCTCCTCCGCCTTGCAGTCCACCGCACCAGACCCCGCTCACCTGCGTCGATGAGGCGCCGCAGCTTTCCTGCGACTTGATCCGCCGGACAGGCCCTAGGGCCGGACGTACGTCAGCTGCTTGACGCGGCGCAGGAACGGTGTCGCCTCCACGTGCTGGACTCCCTCCAGTCGGCCGAGGGGGCCACTGAGGTAGGCGTAGAAGGCCGCCGTGTCCCGGACGACGGCGGTGACCATGAGGTTGGAGGGTCCGGCCGTGGCGCTGGCGAAGGCGACCTCGTCGTGGGCGGCCAGGGCCTGGCCGACGGAGTGCAGGGCGCCGGGGGCGGTGGTGATCCACAGGGCGGCGGCACGGGGGAAGCCGAGGGCCTCGGAGAAGTACTCGATGTCGATGTAGACGGCCCCGGAGGCGAGCAGCGCGGCCAGACGGCGTTTGACCGCCGACTCGGAGCGGCCGGTGGCCCGCTGGAGTTCGGGGTAACCGGCCCGTCCGTCGCGTTCGAGGACGGCGAGGAGGGGTTCGTCGTCCGGGTCGACGGCGACCGGCCCCGGTCCGGGCTCGGGGTGCGCGCGCAGGGCGGCGATCTGGTCGTCCGTGAGCACGCCGAACTTCTGGGACCAGCCGGTGGGTCCGCCGTAGAAGCGGTGGATCAGCTGGTGGGCGCGGATGTCCACGACGCCCGGGGTGCGGGGCAGTTTGCCGAGCAGGAGCTCGTCGTGGTCGCCGGCGCTGCGGGGCCGGGTCATGCAGACGATCTCGGTGCCGCCGGAGGCGAGGCCGATCCAGCCGGTGTCGGGCCGTTTGGCGAGGGCGTCCGAGATGGCCGGGGCGCTGTCGGGCGCGCAGCGAAAGCGCATCATCCACTGGTCCTGGCCGAGCCGGAAGCCGTCCCGGACCGCCACGACCCGCAGTCCCGCCTCGGCGCTCAGCCGGCGGAAGCGACGGGCGACCGTCTGGTCGGAGGCCCCGAGCACCGTCCCGAGCCGGCTGAAGGAGGCCCGGCCGTTGACCTCCAGCGCCGAGAGGAGCTGAATGTCCAGCCGGTCGAGCGTGAGGGATTCCATCTCCAGCATGCCCACTCCTGTCGGATTCCGGCGATTCAATGCCTCTTACCGCCGCGATCGGCCGCGTCGAGCCCATCGTACGGAGTCCTGCGCATCCCACGGACAAGGAGTTGAGGACATGCGTACTTGGGGGCCGCTGACCGCGGCGTGTCTGGCCACCTTCATGCTGCTGCTGGACGTGACCATCGCGATCGTCGCGCTGCCGGACATGGCGGTGGCGCTGAACGCGTCGCTGAGCGATCTGCAATGGGTGATGGACGCCTACGCGCTGGCGCTGGCCGCGCTGCTGCTGGGGGTGGGCGCCGCCGCGGACGTGCTCGGGCGACGGCGGGTGCATGTGGCGGGGGTCGTGGTGTTCGCCGGGTCCTCGCTGCTGTGCGGCCTGGCGTCCGGCCCGGCGATGCTGGTCGCGGCGCGGGCCCTGCAGGGCGCCGGCGCGGCGGCGACGCTCGCCACGGCGCTGCCGCTGCTGGCGTCGGTCTACCGGGGCCGGCAGATGTCGGTGGCGCTCGGGGTGTGGGGCGCGACCGGCGGCGCGGCGGCCGCGGTGGGTCCGGTGCTGGGCGGGCTGCTGACGGACGGGCCCGGCTGGCGGTGGATCTTCTACGTCAACCTGCCGGTGAGCGTGGTCGCGGTGTGGCTGACGCTACGGGCGGTGCCGGAGTCGCGGGGGCGGGCCGGACGCCGGATCGACTGGGCGGGGACCGTGCTGTTCGCGGCCTTCGCGGGCGGGGTGACGTACGGGGCGGTGCGGGCCGGGTCGCACGGCTGGGGTGCGACGGGCACACTCGTCGCCTTCGCGGGCGCGGCCCTGGCGCTGGTCTGCTTCCTGGTCGTGGAGGGGCGGGTCGCCGATCCGCTGATCGATCCGCGGCTGTTCCTGAAGCCCGCGTTCTCCGGGGTGATGGCGGGCGCGTTCACCTTCAACGCGGCGGCGTTCGGGGTCATGGCGTACACCTCGATCTGGTTGCAGACCGTGCTGGGGATGTCGCCGGTGCGCGGCGGCCTCGTCTTCCTGTGGCTGTCGCTGGCCGCGTTCGTGGTGGCGGCGGCCGGGGGACGGCTGCTGCACGGGGTGCCGGCCCGGTTCACCGTAGGGGGCGGGCTGCTGCTGATCGGCGCCGGACAGTTCTGCATGGCGTTCCTGAACGCCGGTTCGACGTCGACGGCGCTCGTCGCGGGGCTGGTGCTGGTGGGCGTGGGTACGGGTCTGGTGGCGCCCTCGGTCGCGGGGGCCGCGCTGGCCACGGTGGAACGGGAGCGCTCGGGCATGGCCAGCGGCGCGGTCAACGCCTTCCGGCAGTTCGGGTACGCGCTCGGCCTCGCCTTCTTCGGCACGGTGCTCACCTCCCGGATGGCGGACTCGCTGCCGCGCGACGCCGCTCACACGCTGGCGGGCGGCGGGGCGGGGGCGCTGCGGGGCACCTTCCCCGAGCACGCGCTGCGGGCCGCGTTCGCCTCGGGGCTCAACACGGCGGCGGTGGCGGCCGGCCTGCTGGCGGTGACCGGCGGTGCGCTGGTCCTCGCGCTGCTCAGGACGCCGGGGGCGGCGCGGGAGGGTGTGACGGATCCGGGCGCGACGACGCTGACAGAGGAGACGGCGACGCAGCGGAACTGATCATTCCGACAGCTCGCGCACGGGTTGCTCGGGTCGTACAGATTCGGTGGAGATTAGGCGTCCGAAACTTACTCAACCGTCAGTTTTCTGTCCGACCCTTCCCCATGTGAGGGCATTTTCCGGCGCTGACCAGCCGCTACCCGTACACCGCCGGAAACCGCACCCCCTCCCGCCCCGTCGATAGGTGGGGTAGCTTTCACGGCGCTGTGCGGAGCGTCGGACCAATGTCAGAGGGAGCGGGGAGCGGGGTTTGCGCGAGTTCACCAACCCTCCGTTGGCGTTGGCACCCCCGGTGGGCGGATTGGCCGACGTGGTGTTCGACCATGCCCAGGAGGACCCGCTGTGCGTGGCGCTGGGCCGCAAGGACGAGTCGGGACAGTGGCGGGACGTGACCTCGGCCGAGTTCCGCGACGAGGTGCTCGCCCTCGCCAAAGGACTGCTCGCCCGCGGCATCCGCTTCGGTGACCGGGTCGCGATCGTCTCCCGCACCCGCTACGAGTGGACCCTCTTCGACTTCGCCCTGTGGACGATCGGCGCCCAGGTGGTGCCGGTCTACCCCACCTCGTCGGCGGAGCAGTGTTTCTGGATGCTCTACGACGCCGAGTGCACGGCCGCGATCGTGGAGCACGAGGACCACGCGATGACCATCGCCACCGTCATCGACCGACTGCCGCGACTGCGTGAGCTGTGGCAGCTGGACGCGGGCTGTGTGCAGGAGCTGTACGACGCCGGCGCGCACCTCGACGACGACGTGGTGCACCGGCACCGGCAGGCGGTCACCCCCGACTCGGTCGCCACCATCATCTACACCTCCGGCACCACCGGCCGCCCCAAGGGCTGTGTCATCTCGCACGGCAACTTCATGTACGAGGCGGACACCGTCATCCGGCGCTGGGAGCCGGTCTTCCACTCCAAGAAGGGCGACGAGGCGGCGACCCTGCTGTTCCTGCCGCTCGCGCATGTCTTCGGGCGGATGGTGCAGGTCGCCGCGATCCGCGGCAAGGTCCGCTTCGGCCACCAGCCGCAGATGAACGCCGCCGCCCTGATGCCCGACCTCGCCGCGTTCAAGCCGACGTTCTTCCTTGGGGTGCCGTACATCTTCGAGAAGGTGTTCAACGCCTCGCGCCGCAAGGCCGAGAAGGAGGGCAAGGCGGGCGCCTTCGAGAAGGCCGTCGACATCGCGGTGAAGTACGCGGACGCCATGGAGGCGAAGGCCTGGGGCATCGGGCCCGGCCCTTCGGCGGGTCTACGCGTGCAGCACCAGCTCTTCGACAAGCTCGTCTACTCCAAGATGAGAGCCGCGATGGGCGGCCGCATCAAGCAGGCGATGACGGGCGGTTCGGCCATGGACCGCCGGCTCGGCCTGTTCTTCGCCGGCGCGGGCGTGCACATCTACGAGGGCTACGGCCTCACCGAGTCGACGGCCGCCGCCACCGCCAACCCGCCCGAGCGCACCCGCTACGGCACGGTCGGACAGCCCATCCCGGGCATGACCGTGCACATCGCGGACGACGGCGAGATCTGGCTGCACGGTGACAACGTCTTCCAGGGTTACCTCAACAACCAGAAGGCCACCGACGCGACCCTGCACGACGGCTGGCTCGCCACCGGAGACCTCGGCTCCCTCGACGAGGACGGCTACCTCACCATCACCGGCCGCAAGAAGGAGATCCTGGTGACCTCCGGCGGCAAGAGCGTCTCCCCCGGCCAGTTGGAGGAGCGCGTCCGGGACCATCCACTGGTCTCCCAGTGCATCGTCGTCGGCAACGACCGCCCCTATGTCGCCGCCCTGGTCACCCTCGACCAGGAAGCCGTCGAGCACTGGCTGGCGATGCGCGGCAAACCGCAGCTGACGGCGGCCGAACTGGTCCGGGACGCCGACCTGGAGACGGAGGTGCGACGCGCCGTGGTCGCCGCCAACACCCTGGTCTCCCAGGCCGAGTCGATCCGCACGTTCCGCATCCTGGCGCAGCCGTTCACCGAGGAGCACGGGCTGCTCACGCCGTCGCTGAAGCTGAAGCGCAAGGCGATCGAGAACGCGTACGCGGGCGAGGTCGAGGCGTTGTACAGGGCCTGAGGCGCTTTCCGGCGGATTCTGTCCTATTCCGCCGTCAGGAATGCATCCCCGCTCGTGATCGTTGACGATGGGAGTACCACCTGACGACAACCGTAAGGATCAAGAGCTCGTGAGCAGCAAGGTCCCCCCGATCATCCTGAACAACGGCGTCGAGATGCCCCAGCTGGGCTTCGGCGTCTGGCAGGTGCCGGACGACGAGGCGCAGCAGGCGGTCGCGACCGCCCTGGAGGCCGGGTACCGCAGCATCGACACAGCGGCGATCTACGGCAACGAAGAGGGCACCGGCAAGGCCATCACCTCCTCCGGCATCCCCCGCGAGGACGTTTTCGTCACCACCAAGCTGTGGAACAGCGACCAGGGGTACGACTCCACCCTGCGCGCGTTCGACGCCTCCCTGGAGAAGCTCGGCCTGGACTACGTGGACCTGTACCTGATCCACTGGCCGCTGCCGGCCCGGGACCAGTACGTCGACTCGTACAAGGCGTTCGAGAAGCTGCTCGCCGACGGCCGCGCCCGGGCGATCGGCGTCTCCAACTTCTACCCGGAGCACCTCGAGCGGCTCATCGCCGAGACCTCGGTCATCCCGGCGGTCAACCAGATCGAGCTGCACCCGCATCTCCAGCAGCACGCCAACCGTGAGTTCCACGCGGAGCAGGGCATCGCCACCGAGGCGTGGTCCCCGCTGGGCCAGGGCAAGGGCCTGCTGGAGGTTCCGGCGATCGTCGCCATCGCCCAGAAGCACGGCCGCACCCCGGCCCAGGTGGTGCTGCGCTGGCACCTCCAGCTCGGCAACGTGGTGATCCCCAAGTCCGTGACCCCGTCCCGGATCAAGGAGAACATCGAGGTCTTCGACTTCAGCCTGGACACCGAGGACCTGGCCGCGATCAGCGCCCTCAACGAGGACCGTCGTATCGGCCCGGACCCGGCGACGTTCGACATCGGCTGACGGCACGGCACAGCGGCGGGCCCGGACGGAGCACCGTCCGGGCCTTCGTCAGGTCCGGGTACGGCTGGTCACCGTGGCGTACGCGCTGACCAGGATCAACGCGCACCCACCCCACTGCGCGACGGTCGGCCGCTCCCCCAGCACCGCCGCGCCCAGGATCAGTGCGCCGACCGGCGTGAGCAGCAGCAGGACGGCGCCGATGTGGCTCGGCAGATGCGGGGAGTTGAGCGCGACGAGCAGCCAGCCGATCATGCCGCTGCTGACCGCTGCCACGGCCAGCCAGCCCAGCGCGGTGGCGGACGGGGTGAGGTCGAGGGCGCCCCAGGCCCAGCCGCCGAGGGCGGAGAAGACGGTGGCGGACACCACGACGACGGTGTACGTCGTCACCACGTGCCCCTCGAAGCCGCCGCGGCGGAGCAGGAACAGAAAGCCCGAGTAGCTCAGGGCGGCGAGCACGGCGTGGAGGGTGCCCGCCGCCGGGTCGCTGCCGTCGGCGCCCTGCTCGAACAGCCCGCCGGTGAGCACCACGCCGGCGCACAGCACCGGCAGCCACAGCAGAAAGCGGCGTGGCACCTGCTCCCGGTCCACCGCCCACGCCAGCAGCGGCACCAGCACGACCTGCACATTGACCAGCACGGTCGACAGCCCGGCGCCCACCTCGGTGATGGCCCGCGACCACAGCAGCATGTCCCCCGCGAACAGCGCCCCGCCCGCGACGCCGTACAGCAGCTGACGCCGGGGCGGCGGACCCTCATGGCGGTATTCCGGCAGGGACAGCAGCACCAGCACCGGGACGCAGAGCAGACAGCGGTACAGGGAGGCCGTACCGGCGTCCGCGCCGGACAGCTCGATGCAGATCGGCGACAGCGACAGCACCACCGCACCGACCGTCTGCCCGGCGCGCGGACCGCCGGGCAGGCGGGCCGTGAGCGGCTGCCGACGCTGAGTGGTGCCGGTGTCGGTGTCGGTGTCGGTGCCGGTGCCGGTGCCGGTGCCGGTGCGTGCCATGGTGCGGGATCCCTCCGAGGGACACGGGACCGCCCGTCTACCCCTCCACCGGCGACGCATGCATCGGCCACCAACCCGCGCTCAGCTCAGTTGGGCTGCCCGATCGGCCGTACGACGACCGTGTTGACGTCGACTCCCTCGGGCTGCCGGATGGCCCATACGACGGAGTCGGCGAGCTGGTCGGCGGTGAGGAGATGACCGGGCGGGAGGCTGCCGTAACTGTCCCAGAACGGGGTCTCCACCCGGCCGGGCGCGACCAGGGTGACGCCGATGCCCCACTCGGTGACCTGGCGGCGGGTGTTCTCGGCGAGCCCGGTCACCGCCCACTTCGTCGCCCCGTAGATGTTGCCCGGGGTGGGCACGAACCCGGCGACGCTGCCGACCAGGACGATCCGCCCCCGGGTCTCCTTGAGGGCGTCGACGGAGGCACGGATCAGCAGCGCCGGTCCGAGGACGTTGGTCAGCACCATCTCGGTCCAGCCGGCCGGGTCCCCGTCGGCGACCGAATCATGAGTGGCCGTACCGGCGTTGGAGACCACGGTGTCCAGCCGGCCGAACTCCTTGAGGGTGCGGTCGACCGCCGACCGCACGCTCTCGTAGTCGGCAGCGTCGCCGGCAAGCGTCAACAGGCCCTCGGGGTTGCCGAGTTCCTCGGCGAAGCCACGGAGCCGCTCCTCGCCCCGGCCGGTGACGGTCACCCGGTGCCCGGCGTCGAGGAGTTGGCGTGCGACGGCGGCGCCGATGCCGCTGCCGCCGCCGGTGATGAGCGCGACCGGAGAATCGGTCATGACTACCCCCTGTTTTCGGTGAACGCCGCGCAGTAGATCACTTGGAGCGTTCTCGAAGTCAAGGGCGGAGCGGACAGAACGGCGTCAGACCGGGCGGACCGCCGTGTGGACCGTGCGGGCCGTGAGGACGAACAGGTCGGGGCGGTGATGGAGGCTCGCCTTGTCCTCGGGGTCGACGAGCCGGTCCAGGGTGGCACGGTCGTCGGGGTCGAGGCGTACGCCGAGGACGTCCCGCATCCGGGTGAAGGCGGTGACGGCACACCGGCGGGCCCGGTCGGTGGTCGGGGCGGGCAGGTCCAGCAGGAAACTGCGGGTGCCGGTGGGCTTCAGCCCCACGGACGTCATCAGCGCCGCCCAGTCCTCGATCTCGTCGACCGCGCCGGGCAGCGCGGCCCGCATCTCGGTGAACCACTCCTCGTGCACCGCGTCGAGCCGGGCCTGGAGCCCCGGGCGGCCGATGCCGATGTCGCGGGGCAGATATCGGGTGGGCAGGCTGCCCTCCAGCAGGGCCAGGGTGCCGCCGGGCGCGAGCCGCGCGGCGAACGCGGCCAGGGCAGCCTTCTGATCACCGAGGTGGTGCAGGCTCCAGCTGGCCCACAGCAGATCGGCCGGGTAGTCCAACTCGTCCAGTACGTCGGGCAGTTCACCGACGAGGGTGCCGAACCGGTCGGCGACCCCGAGCCGCCCGGCGCGCTCGCGGGCCCGCTCCAGAAGCGGCTCGGAGCTGTCGACGGCGACGACCCGGGCGCCGGGAAAGGTATCGGCGAGCAGACAGGAGACGACCCCCGGCCCGCTGCCCGCGTCGACGACCAGCCCCGGCTCGGTCTGCCGTTTCGCGAGCCACGCCATGGCCCGCTCGTACAGGGGTGTGTACAGCTCGGCCTGGTCCTCCAGCATCGGGGCCATCTCGGACCAGTCGATGTCGGCGTGGTCGTGGTGGGCGTGCCCGTGCTCATGCTGATGGTGGTCGTGCGCCATGGTGGTCACCCTCTCGTCCGTGTGCGGCCAGCGTGCGCCGACGCACCGGGGAGAGGCCAGAGCCGTTGCCGGGACGGCAAAAAACGGGGTGCGCTCCATACGTGATCGCGGTCAGGATGACCCGATGGACGACGAGACGGTGGAGCGGTTCCTCCAGGACGGGTTCGTGAAGATCGAGGGCGCCTTCGCGCCCCGCGTCGCCGAGCACTGCGCGCGCCTGCTGTGGCGGGAGACGGGGTACGCCGCCGAGGACCCGGCGACCTGGAAGGACCCGGTGGTGTGGGTCGCCGACATGGCCCAGGGCCCGTTCGCGGCGGCGGTCAACTCGCCGGTGCTGCATGAGGCGTTCGACGCCCTGGTCGGCAAGGACCGCTGGCAGTCCCGCTATTCGCTGGGCAGCTTCCCGCTCCGCTTCCCGCACGAGGAGGAACCGGACGACGCGGGCTGGCACATCGAAGGCAGCTACGTCCCGGAGGGCGCCCAGCTGCCCCACACCAACCTGCGCTCACGCGACCGCGCCCTGCTGATGCTGTTCCTGTTCTCGGAGATCACCGAGGCCGACGCCCCGACGCGGATCCGGGTCGGCTCCCATCTCGACGTGCCGCGGGTCCTGGCACCGTACGGCGAACAGGGCGCCGACTTCCTCACCCTCGGCCCCCAGGTCACCGAGGCCTCCGCCCACCGCCCCCTGGCCCACGCCACCGGCACACCGGGCGACGTCTACCTCTGCCACCCCTTCCTGGTCCACGCGGCCCAGCCACACCACGGCGCTCGCCCCCGCTTCATGGCACAACCACCGTTGATGTCGGCGGTCCCCCACGAGCTGGAGCGGGTGGACGCCGACTACTCCCCGGTGGAACAAGCGATCCGCCGAGGCCTGTCAGCACAGAACTGACAAACCCCGGCGGCGTCACCGCCCTGAAGGGGCGCGGGGAACTGCGCGATCAACCACACTCAGCCCGCAGCCACCAGCCCACCATTACGACAACGGCGGGTAGGCGTTCTGCATCAGCTGCTGGAACTGCGCGGAGAACCAGTGCCCGGACAGCGGCGCATTGGCCAACGCCCCGGACATGCTGTTCCCGTTCCGCGGGTTGCCCGTGTACGTCGGGTCGCACATCCGGTCGAAGCCCTTGCCCTCGTCGTTCGGGATGGCCGAGCTCGCACCGTCGGACTCCCCCGGCGGCTTGATCCACACGTAGGCGTCGATCCCGGCCGCAGGGCTGGCCTGCGGTCGCTCGCCGAGACCCGCTCCGGACTGGTTGCACCAGTTGCCGACGTGGATACGACGGTCATAGCGACCACCGTCGACATAGGTGTCCACACTGGTCGTCGCACCCGGCCCCGTGGGCCGCGCCGTACCGCCCCAGCCGTTTCGGGAGGTGTCGATCAGCATGCCGATGTTCGAGTTGAAGCCGGCCGAGACCAGCTGGTTCCGGAACGCCTGGGCGTACGACAGCTCGTCCGTGTACCGGTTCCAGTCCACCCACTTGGACTCGCGGACGGACTTGCCGGCGACGGTGTCGTTGATGGTGAAGTTGTTCTCCTTCAAGGCACTGTAGTTGGCCGTGTTGGTGATGAAGCCGTGCACGTCGTTGACGGTGGCGCCTTCGGTGGTGGCCGCCTCCTTCATGATGGCCGCGCTGGGGGCGAAGTTGTCGTCCCAGCCGAGCCAGCCGTGGTGACCGGCGTCGACGTAGTTGTAGACGTTGGGCACGTCACCGAGCTTGTTGAGGGCGTAGCCGACGCCCTTCTGGTAGTTGCCGTTGGCCTTCATCACGTCGCACTGCGGGGTGGCCGTCGGACGGCTGCCGGTGTTGGTGACGAGGTTGGGCAGCGAGTCGATCTCGACGGTGGTGACGATGCGCAGCGAGGCGTACTTGGGGTCGGCGAAGATCGCGGCGATCGGGTCGATGTACTGCGTCTTGTACTTGTCGATCTCCGTCGGGCCGAGCTCGCCGTTGGAGGCGAGGGCGGAGCAGTCCCGGCCCGGCAGGTTGTAGATCACGAACTGGGCGACGAGTTCACCGGAGCCCTTCTGCCGCAGCGCCTCGTCGAGGTGGTCGCGCAGGCTCATGCCGCCGTTCACGCCGTTGATCGCGGCGATCCGGTCCAGCCACACACCGGTCGGCTGGTTGGAGATCCGGCTGCCGCCGGTCTCCGCGGCGGCCTTCGCGGACCACTCCGGGTTCACGTACACCTTGGCGCCGCTGTACGGGTTGTCGACCTTGGTGCCGGTCCCGGGGTCGGTCGGGTCGGTGGGGTCCGTGGGGCCGGTGCCGCCGTCGACGTTGCAGGTCACGCCGTCGAGGGTGAACGTGGTCGGAATCGCGTTGGTGCCGCTGTAGGTGCCCTGGAAGCCGAAGCTGGTCGAAGCGCCGGTGGCGAGCGTGCCGTTGTAGCTCTCGTTGGCGGCGGTGACGGCCGTCCCGCTCTGGGTGACCTTGGCGTTCCAGCCGTTGGTCACCTTCTGGTTCCCGGCGTACGACCACTTGACCGCCCAACTGCTCTTGGCGGCACTGTTGTTGGTGATCGTCACATTGGCGGTGAAGCCGGTGCCCCAGTCGTTCTGCACCTTGTAGTCGACGGTGCAGGGGATGGCGGAGATGCCGACGTCTCCGGGGACCACGGCGAGGGCCGTCCCGGAGGCCCCGGCGACCAGCGCCAGGGCAGCGAGGAGCGCGGTTCTCGTACGACTCATGAGTGCGGGTTTCCTTCTCGGTTGCGGGTGTTAACCGTTCAGGGCGCGCAGGTGATCGCGCAGCCCGATGCCGTACGACGTGGGGGTTCCGTCGTAGTTGGAGATCAGGGAGGGGCCGGAGGAGCAGTCCCAGGTGTTCCAGGTCCAGCCCAGATAGGACAGACCGCGGTCGTCGAACCACTTCATGACCTGGTCGACGAAGGAGTGGCCGCAGGTGTTCTCGCCGATCTCCCCGGCGACCAGCGGCACCTGGGCCGCCACCGGGGCGAGCGTGGAGTTCCAGCAGCTCTCGTTGGAGCAGGTGTTGAAGTTGTACACGTGCCAGGCGGCGGCGAGATTGCCCGCCGGGTCGGTCGGCTTGTAAGTGAGCCACTGGCTGAGGTCGTTCGAGTACGCGATCCCGCCGGCCAGGATCAGGTTCTTCGCGCCCGTGCCGCGCACGGCGTCGACGAGGTCCTGCATGCCGGCGACCTCGTAGCCGATGCCGGAGCAGGTGCCGCCGTCCCGCCAGCACTGCCACGCCTGGGTGGTCGTGGCGGTGGCGCGGTCCGGGTAGGGCTCGTTGAACAGGTCGAAGGCGACGGCCGGGTCGTCCTTGAACGTGTTGGCCACCGACTTCCAGAAGGCCGGGGTGTACTGCATGTCGGGCATCGGCTTCTGGCAGCTGGCGTGCACGTCGGAGCAGCCGGCCGAGTTCCCGGTGTACTGCCCGTAGGTCCAGTGCAGTTCGACCAGCGGGGTCATGCCGTGCGCCTTCACCTTCGCCACCAGGTCCTTGACGGCGTTGATGTAGTTGGCGCCCGAGTAGGCCGCGTCGATGTTGGACAGGCCGAGCCAGCACTCCTCGTTCAGCGGAATGCGGACCGTGTTGGCCTTCCAGTCGGCGATCGCCTTGACCGAGGCGTCGTCGACCGGTCCGTCCCAGATGCCGCGGCCCTGGACGCACATGAACTCGCCGCCGGAACGGTTGACGCCGAGCAGACGACGGGTGGTGCCGTCGGCGTCCACGAGCTTGTTCCCGGAGACCTTCAGGGCCGGTGGTGTGTCGGGGTCACCGGGGTCCGTCGGGTCGGTCGGCGTGGGGGTCGGCGTGGGCGAGGGGTCCGCGCCGGCATTGCAGGTGGTGCCGTTGAGCTTGAACGCCGTCGGTACGGGGTTGCTCCCCGACCGGGTGCCGATGAAGCCGGCGCTGACGCTCGCTCCGGTGGCCAGTGAGCCGTTGTAGCTCTCGTTGGCCGCCGTGACCGTCGTACCGGACTGGGACCACTTGGCGTTCCAGCCCTGAGTGACTTTCTGGCCGCCCGCGAAGTCGAACCCGAGGCTCCAACTGCTCACGGCTGCCGTGTTGTTCGTGATCGTCACGGCACCCTGGAAGCCGGTGTCCCACTGACTGGTGACGGAGTACTCGACCGTGCACGCGGGGGTGGCTCCCGACGCCGTGACCACCGGCGCGACCGCGGTGCCCAGCAGGGCGATCGCGGCTGCGCCGGCAAGTAAAAGACCTGAACGAGGTCCTGAACGCGGGGGGTGTCGCATGAGCGACTCCTTACAGATCTGGCGCGTCGTGACGGACGCGTCGACTGATGGAATCGCTCCCACTGGTGCCACCGAAGCTAGCGGCAAGTGACGTCAAAGAACAGAGGCGTCACTTGACTTTTCCTCAACCACATTCATCGAATCTTTTCGACTCTTCAAGCACCTTGACCCCTCACACCCTCGTCCTCACTATGGGAGCGCTCCCACTGGTTCAAGCCTTGACTTCTCCGAGCCGCAAGGAGGAACCAGCACATGCTCCCCAGAAGGAGACGCCGGGCCGTCCGGCGCTTGTGGACCGCCGTCGTGGCGGCCATGGCCCTTCCGCTCGCCATGCTCAGTACGGCTTCAACTCCCGCGTCCGCGGCGGCACTTGCCTGCAGTGTCGACTACAAGACCAATGACTGGGGCTCCGGCTTCACCACGGACGTGACGATCACCAACCGTGGCACGGACGCCATCAACGGTTGGACGCTGACGTACGCCTACACCGGTAACCAGAAGCTCTCCAACGGCTGGAACGGGACCTGGACCCAGTCCGGTCAGAACATCTCGGTGAAGGACGCCGGGTACAACGGGACCATCGCGGCCGGCGCCGCGGTCTCCACCGGCGCGCAGTTCAGCTACAGCGGCAGCAACGCCGCGCCCACGTCGTTCGCGATCAACGGCACCACGTGCACCGGCGCCCACCAGCCGCCGATCACCGTGCTGACCAGCCCGACCGCGGGCGCCGTCTACACCCAGGGCGACGCCGTCCCGCTCGCGGCGACCGCCGCGGCCGCGGACAACGCGACCATCAGCAAGGTGGAGTTCTACGACAACACCACGCTGCTGGGCACCGACACGACGTCTCCCTACTCTCTTTCCGCTTCAAGTTTGACCGTGGGCAGTCATTCGCTCCTCGCGAAGGCGTACGACAGCCTGGGGGCGTCAGCGGAGTCGACCCCGGTCGGCATCACGGTCGCCTCGGGTCCCGCCGTGGTGGCCTCGACGACTCAACTCGCCGTCCAGCAGGGCAAGACGGCCACCTACGACCTGAAGCTGTCGACCCAGCCGTCCGCCAACGTGACCGTCACGACGGCACGGGCGAGCGGCAACTCGGGCCTGTCCGTGACCGGCGGGGCTTCCCTGACCTTCACCCCGTCGAACTGGAGCACGGCCCAGAAGGTGACCATCACCGCCGACTCCTCCGGCACCGGTGCGGCGACCTTCGAGTCGAGCGCCACGGGCCATGCGAAGGCGGCGGTGACGGTCACCCAGATCGCCGCGTCGAAACAGTACGACGCCCGCTTCCTGGATCTGTACGGGAAGATCACCAACCCGGCGAACGGCTACTTCTCACCCGAGGGGATCCCCTACCACTCAGTGGAGACCCTGATCGTCGAGGCCCCTGACCACGGCCACGAGACGACGTCAGAGGCCTACAGTTACCTGCTCTGGCTGCAGGCCATGTACGGCAAGGTGACGGGCGACTGGACCAAGTTCAACGGCGCTTGGGACATCATGGAGAAGTACATGATCCCGACCCACGCCGACCAGCCGACCAACTCCTTCTACAACGCCTCCAAGCCGGCCACGTACGCCCCCGAGCTGGACACGCCCAACGAGTATCCGGCGAAGCTCGACTCGTCGGTCTCGGTCGGCGCGGACCCGATCGCGGGCGAGCTGAAGTCGGCGTACGGCACGGACGACGTCTACGGAATGCACTGGTTGCAGGACGTCGACAACGTCTACGGCTACGGCAACTCGCCGGGCAAGTGCGAGGCGGGGCCGACCGACACCGGTCCTTCGTACATCAACACCTTCCAGCGCGGCGCGCAGGAGTCGGTGTGGGAGACGGTGCCGCAGCCGACCTGCGACCAGTTCAAGTACGGCGGCACCAACGGCTACCTGGACCTGTTCACGGGTGACGCCTCCTACGCCAAGCAGTGGAAGTTCACCAACGCCCCGGACGCCGACGCGCGGGCCGTGCAGGCCGCGTACTGGGCGGACGTCTGGGCGAAGCAGCAGGGCAAGGGCAGTGACGTCTCCGCGACCGTGGGCAAGGCCGCGAAGATGGGCGACTATCTGCGCTACGCCATGTACGACAAGTACTTCAAGAAGATCGGCAACTGTGTCGGTCCGTCAACCTGCGCGGCCGGCACCGGCAAGAACTCCTCGGCGTACCTGCTGTCCTGGTACTACGCGTGGGGCGGCGCCACCGACACCTCGGCGGGCTGGGCCTGGCGCATCGGCTCCAGCCATGTGCACGGCGGCTACCAGAACCCCCTGGCGGCCTACGCGCTCAGCTCCTACGCCGACCTGAAGCCCAAGTCCTCGACCGGCGCGGCGGACTGGGGCACCTCGCTCACCCGGCAGCTGGAGTTCTACCGCTGGCTGCAGTCGAACGAGGGCGCCATCGCGGGCGGTGCGACCAACAGCTGGGCGGGCCGTTACGCGACTCCGCCGGCCGGTACGTCGACCTTCTACGGCATGTACTACGACCAGCAGCCCGTGTACCACGACCCGCCGTCCAACCAGTGGTTCGGCTTCCAGGCGTGGTCGATGGAGCGGGTGGCGGAGTACTACCAGCAGACGGGGAACGCGCAGGCCAAGGCGGTCCTCGACAAGTGGGTCGACTGGGCGCTGTCCAAGACCACGATCAACCCGGACGGCACCTACCAGATCCCCTCCACCCTCCAGTGGTCGGGCCAGCCCGACACCTGGAACGCGTCAAGTCCCGGCTCCAACAGCGGACTTCACGTCACCGTCGCCGACTACACCAACGACGTCGGCGTGGCCGCCGCGTACGCCAAGACCCTGACGTACTACGCGGACCGCTCGGGTGACACCGAGGCCGCGACGACGGCGAAGGCGCTCCTGGACGGCATGTGGGGCAACTACCAGGACAGCCTGGGCATCGCGGTGCCGGAGAACCGGGCGGACTACAACCGGTTCGACGACACGGTCTACGTCCCGTCCGGCTGGACCGGCAAGATGCCGAACGGCGACGCGATCAACTCCTCGTCCACCTTCGAGTCCATCAGGTCCTTCTACAAGAACGACCCGGCCTGGTCGAAGATCTCGGCGTACCTCGCGGGTGGCGCGGTGCCGTCGTTCACGTACCACCGTTTCTGGGCCCAGGCGGACATCGCCCTGGCCATGGGTTCGTACGCGGAGCTGCTCGAATAGCCCCCGCCAGGCGCTCCGCCTGAGGAGCCCCGCGTATCTGGTCCCGTCACCTGACGACGGGGCCGACCGGCCGGGTGGCCCCCTCCCGCACTGGGGGCCGCCCGGCACCTCTCGGACCGAGTAGAAAGCGCTTACTCCACCTGCGAGGCACCCGCAAGGCGCCTGTCGGGCGCCCGTAAAACGCCCATCCGCACGTCCCCTCCCTCCCCCACATCCCGGAAAGGACACCCCGTGCGAAGAACCCGCATCCTCACGGCCGTCCTCGCTCTCGCGGCCGGTCTCCTCGCGGGCACCCCGCCCGCGCTCGCGGCCGACAGCCCCGCGAAGGTGACGCTCGCCGCCGACACGTACACCTGGAAGAACGCCCGGATCGACGGCGGCGGCTTCGTCCCCGGCATCGTCTTCAACCGCTCCGAGAAGAACCTCGCCTACGCCCGCACCGACATCGGCGGCGCCTACCGCTGGCAGGAGTCGAGCAAGACCTGGACGCCGCTGCTGGACTCGGTCGGCTGGAACGACTGGGGGCACACCGGCGTCGTCAGCCTGGCCTCCGACTCCGTCAACCCCGACAAGGTGTACGCGGCCGTCGGGACGTACACCAACAGCTGGGACCCGGGGAACGGTGCCGTGCTGCGCTCCGCGGACCGGGGTGCCAGCTGGCAGAAGGCGGACCTGCCGTTCAAGCTGGGCGGCAACATGCCGGGCCGCGGCATGGGCGAGCGGCTCGCCGTCGACCCCAACAAGAACAGCGTGCTGTATCTGGGCGCGCCGAGCGGCAAGGGCCTGTGGCGGTCCACGGACTCCGGCGCGAGCTGGTCGCAGGTGACCAACTTCCCCAACGTCGGCAACTATGTGCAGGACGCCAGCGACACCTCCGGCTACGCCAACGACAACCAGGGCATCGTCTGGGTCACCTTCGACGAGAAGACGGGCACCTCGGGCAGTGCGACGCAGTCGATCTACGTCGGGGTCGCCGACCTGCAGAACTCGGTGTACCGCTCGACGGACGGCGGCGCCACCTGGTCGCGCCTCGCCGGTCAGCCGACGGGATACCTGGCCCACAAGGGCGTGCTGGACGCGACGAACGGCTATCTCTATCTCGCCTACAGCGACAAGGGCGGCCCGTACGACGGCGGCAAGGGCCAGCTGTGGCGGTACGCGACGGCGACGGGCACCTGGACGAACATCAGCCCGGTCGCGGAGGCGGACACCTATTACGGCTTCAGCGGTGTGACGGTCGACCGTCAGCATCCGGGAACGCTGATGGCGACGGCGTACAGCTCGTGGTGGCCCGACACCCAGATCTTCCGTTCCACGGACAGCGGCGCGACCTGGACGAGGGCATGGGACTACACCTCGTACCCCAACCGCTCGAACCGCTACACCATGGACGTCTCCTCGTCCCCCTGGCTGACCTGGGGCGCGAACCCGTCACCGCCCGAACAGAGCCCGAAACTGGGGTGGATGACGGAGTCGCTGGAGATCGACCCGTTCAACTCCAACCGGATGATGTACGGGACGGGTGCGACGATCTACGGCACGGAGAACCTCACCAACTGGGACTCCGGGAGCCAGTTCACCATCAAGCCGATGGTGCAGGGCCTGGAGGAGACGGCGGTCAACGACATCGCCGCTCCCCCGTCGGGCGGAGCGCTGCTGTTCAGCGCGCTGGGTGACGTCGGCGGCTTCCGGCACACGGACCTGACCAAGGTCCCGTCGATGATGTACACCCAGCCGAACTTCACCACCACGACCAGCCTGGACTTCGCGGAGACGAACCCGAACACGGTCGTCCGGGTCGGCGACCTCGACTCGGGCCCGCACATCGCCTTCTCGACGGACAACGGCGCCAACTGGTTCGGCGGGACCGATCCCTCGGGCGTCAGCGGGGGCGGTACGGTCGCGGCGGCGTCCGACGGCAGCCGCTTCGTGTGGAGCCCCACGGGCACCGGCGTCCAGTACACGACGGGCTTCGGTTCCTCCTGGTCGGCGTCGTCGGGCATCCCGGCGGGCGCGATCGTCGAAGCCGACCGAGTGGATCCGAAAACTTTCTACGGCTTCAAGTCGGGCAAGTTCTATGTGAGTTCGGACGGCGGTGCGACCTTCACGGCGTCCTCCGCGACGGGCCTCCCGGCCGGCGACAGCGTCCGCTTCAAGGCGCTGCCCGGCACGAAGGGTGACGTCTGGCTGGCGGGCGGCGCCAGTGACGGCGCGTACGGCCTGTGGCACTCGACGAACGGCGGTACGAGCTTCACCAAGCTCTCCAACGTCGACCAGGCCGACACGATCGGCTTCGGAAAGGCGGCCACAGGGGCCACCTACCAAACCCTCTACACCAGCGCGAAGATCGGCGGCGTACGCGGCATCTTCCGCTCCACGGACCAGGGTTCGACCTGGACCCGCATCAACGACGACGCCCACCAGTGGGGTTGGACGGGCGCCGCCATCACCGGCGACCCACGTGTCTACGGCCGGGTCTATGTCTCGACGAACGGCCGGGGCGTGATCTACGGCGACACCTCCGACACGAGCGGCGGCGGCGACGGCGGTGGCGGCACCGACCCGACCCCCACCCCGACCGGCGCCTGCGCGGTGACGTACAAGATCACCAACCAGTGGTCGGGGGGCTTCCAGGCGGACGTCCAGCTCAGCAACACGGGCACCAGCGCCTGGTCCGGCTGGTCCCTCGCCTGGACCTTCCCGAACGGCCAGACCGTCAGCCAGCTCTGGAACGCCGACTACACCCAGTCGGGTTCCTCGGTGACCGCGAAGAACGTCACCTGGAACGCCAACGTGGCGGCGGGCTCCTCCGTGAGTTTCGGCTTCACGGGCAGCTGGTCGGGGACGAACGGGAAACCGACCGCGTTCAAGGTGGGTGATCAGAGCTGCACGGTGAGCTGAGAGCCCTTTGACGACGAGGCCCCGCCCGGGAGGTGCTCCGGGCGGGGCCTCGACGCGTTGTCCCTCAGGGGGTGTAGACGGTCGGGCGCGGTGCCGTCGCCATGCCGTTGCCGATGAAGAAGCTCGGGTGCGGGGGCTGGTTGTAAGCCGTGTTCTGCCAGGCCAGGCCCGTGCGGTACATCGTGTCGTGGAGGAGCGTGGTGATCTTTGTCGTGGTCTCGTACGGCGTCGAGTAGATCCTGAGCGCCGTGTTGTCCGTCGTCGGCCAGACGACCTCCTCGCGCCAGTCGCCGAGGATGTCGCCGGACAGGGACGGGGTCGCCTTGGTGCTGTTGTTGGAGTGGACCGAGGCGCCGGTCAGGAGGCGGGTGTCGGAGGAGGTGCCGTACTTGTCGATGTGGGTGCCGTCGAGGAGTTCACGGGTGGTGTCGCCGTCCCACCAGGAGAGGAAGTTGACGGAGGAGGGCTCACGGCCCTTCGTCGCGCCCGCTTCGTCGCGGATGGAGGAGTCGGAGGCCGACCAGACCTCGGCGCCGTCGTTGCCCGCCCAGATGTCGCCCGCCACACCGCGGCCGTTGTCGCAGCACGCGGCCAGGCTCCAGTTGACCGTGCCGTTCGCCGGGTTGATATAAAGCTCCGCCGGCTGGGAGGACGACTCCGAGACCTTGAAGTACTCCAGACCCGCGTGAGAGGGGTCGAGGTCGCCCAAGTGCTGGGCGTCGCCGTGACCCGTCTTCGTGGTCCACAAGCCGTTGCCGTTGTCGTCCACCGCCATCGCGCCGTAGACGATCTCGTCCTTGCCGTCGTTGTCGACGTCCCCGACGGACAGACTGTGCGAGCCCTGACCGTCGTACCCCTTGCCGGAGTTGGTGGAGGAGTTGGTGTCGAAGGTCCAGCGGCGGGTGAAGGCGCCGCCTCGCCAGTCCCAGGCCGCGATGACCGTACGGGTGTAGTAGCCGCGGGCCATGATCAGGGAGGGGCGGGCGCCGTCCAGGTAGGCCGTGCCCGCGAGGAAGCGGTCCACCCGGTTGCCGTAGGAGTCGCCCCACGACGACACCGTGCCGCGCGCCGGGACGTAGTCCACCGTCCCCATCGCCTTGCCGGTCTGGCCGTTGAACATGGTCAGGTACTCGGGCCCGGACAGGACATAGCCGCTGGAGTTGCGGTAGTCGGCGGAGGAGCTGCCGATGACCGTGCCTGTGCCGTCGACCGTGCCGTCCGCCGTCTTCATGGCGACCTCGGCCTTGCCGTCGCCGTCGTAGTCGTACGCCTGGAACTGCGTGTAGTGCGCGCCGGAGCGGATGTTGCGGCCCAGGTCGACGCGCCACAGCCGGGTGCCGTCGAGCTTGATCCCGTCGACGATCGTGTTGCCGGTGTAGCCGGACTGGGAGTTGTCCTTGGCGTTCGTCGGCTGCCACTTCAGCACGAAGTCCAGCGCGCCGTCGCCGTCGAGGTCGGCCACGGAGGCGTCGTTGGCCTCGTAGGTGTAGGCGACGCCGTCGGGGGTGGTGCCCCCGGCCGGTGGGCTGATCGGGACGTCCTTGTAGCCGGTGCGGAACTGGATCGCGTGCACCGAGTCGGCCTGTTCCACGCCGCCGACGATCGCGCGGACCGTGTAGTCGGCCTGGGAGGGGGCGCCGGAGTGGAAGTAGTTCGTGGAGCCGGTGATCGGGGTCGAGTTGACCTTCGTACCGGCCCGGTAGACGTTGAAGGAGACGTCGGTGGGGTCGGTGCCGAGCCAGCGCCAGCTGACCAGGTTGCCGGCGTCGGTGTGGACGCTGACGACACCCCGGTCCAGCTTCTCCACCTGCCGGGCGGTCGCGGCCTCCGCCGTACCGGGGGTGGCCAGTTGGGTGAGCCCGGCGGCGACGAGCGCGACGGTGGCGCCCAGCGCGGAGAGAACGGCCCTTCGTCTGCGGTGCTGGTGGGGGTGGGGGTGCGCATGCGGGTGCGGGTGCTGCACGAGACGTACCTCCTGGGAGGACGGACGGGTTCCACTACCCGGTCGTCGCCGCCCACCGGAAGGTTGCCGCTCATCCGGCGTATCGCGCCGCCAACTCCCTTACCGTTTCCGTGAGTCGCTCCCGCAGCTCGAACGGCTCCAGCACCTCGACATCCGCCCCCATGGAGAGAAACTCCGCCAGCGCGCGGTCGACGGACTCGATCGGCACCCGGGCCAGGGTCCAGCCGTCGGGCTGTTCCGGGCCGTACACCTTCGCCCTCGGGTGCGTCACCCCCGGCGCCAGCCGCACCACCGCCTCCTCCCGGTACAGACGTTCATGGAAGTCGCGCTGGTACGCCGTCCAGTACACGGCCAGGTCGAAGCCGTCCGGGCGGACGAACTCCTCGTCGGACGTGACGAGTTCGAGGATCTGGTCGACGCGGAAGGTGCGCGGCCCCGGACCCGCGACCACATACCAGCGGCCCGCCTTCAGCACCAGCCCGTACGGCTCAAGGCGCCGCTCCACCTCCGTCGGCCGGGCCCAGCGGCGGTACCGCACCCGCAGCACCCGGCCGTTCCAGACCGCGTCCGCCACCGCCGGCAGATACGGCGTGGCGTCGGCCTCCGCGTACCAGCCGGGCGCGTCGAGATGGAACCGGCCGCTGATCCGGTCGGCGTGGACGCGCAGCTCCGCCGGCAGCGCGGCCCGCACCTTCAGCTGGGCGGCCGCCAGTACGGACCCCAGCCCCAGCTCGGCGGCCGGACCGGGGGCGCCCGCGAGGAAGAGGGCCTCCGCCTCGTCGGCGGTCAGGCCGGTCAGCCGGGTGCGGTAGCCGTCGAGGAGTCGGTAGCCACCGGCGTGGCCCGCGTCGCCGTACAGAGGGACACCGGCCGCGCCCAGCGCCTCCACGTCCCGGTACACGGTGCGCACCGAGACCTCCAGCTCCTCGGCGAGCTGGGCGGCGGTCATCCTCCCTCGGGTCTGGAGCAGCAGCAGGATCGAGACGAGTCGGCTGGACTTCACTGACACAGGATGTCAGTGAAGGGGCCTTAGCGTCCCACCATGAGTTTCACCGAGAAACTGCTGACCGTGCCGCCGCCGATAGAGATCGCGGGTCGGCACATCAAGCGCTACCACGTCACGACCGACCCGGCCGGTATCGCGCCCGACGTCGAGAAGGCGGCGTACGAGATCCTTCCGGAGCTGCTGCCGGAGCCGGACGGCACTCCGCCCGCGACCTTCGTCGTGCTGCACCGGGGCGAGGACACCGGCGCCTATCTCAACGCCTACAGCTGGGTCTGGGACAACGTGCTCCACTTCCGCGGCGCGGCGGCCGGCCAACCGGCGCTGTGGTGCCCGGACATCGACCGACCCACTTCATCAAGCCCGAACTGCCCTGGATCGGCTGCGTCTGGGAGCTGCCGCCGATCCTGCACGAACGGGACGCCTGGGTGCGACACCTGCTCGCCCCCGAAGTCCCCGATCTCGACGCCTACTTGGCCGACTCCCTGCCCGAAGGAACCACAGGAGACCGTTCATGAGCAGCCCGCACGACTTCGACTTCTTCCACGGCGACTGGCAGGTGCTCAACCGCCGCCGCACCGACTTCCTCGATCCGGACAGCAGTTGGGAGGAGTTCACCGGCACCAGCCGCTGCTGGCCGCTGTTCGACGGCGCCGCGAACCTCGACGAGATCGACATGCCGCATCTGACGGCGAAGGGCGCGACGCTGCGGCTCTTCGACCGGGAGAGCGAGCAGTGGTCGCTCAACTGGGCGTCCAGCCGCACCGGAACCCTGTTCCCGCCCGTGTTCGGTGGATTCACCGACGGGCGTGGGAAGTTCTACGGCGACGACACCCACGACGGCAAGGACGTGCGGGTGCGCTTCGTGTGGTCCGACGTCTCCGCGACCGGCGCCCGCTGGGAGCAGGCGTTCTCGCTCGACGGCGGGGACACCTGGCTGACCAACTGGGTCATGGAGTTCAGCCGGGCTTCCTGAACGCGCGCAACGCGAAGACGGGGTCGGCGCGGGGCCGGTCCTGGTCCGGCAGGGCCTCCATGCGCGCGGCGAGCCGCTCGGTGCGCGAGTCGCCGGGCGGCAGCATGGTGAACCAGCCGCGCCGCAGGTCGGCGGCGGTGCCCCGAGGGCTGCGGCCCTGACCGAGGCCGGTGAAACGGGCCCGCCCGGCGGCGACCAAACCCTGCGCGGCGGCGTACGACTCCACCCGGCGGGCGGCGTCCGGGGCGGGTCGGCGCGGGCGCGGGGCGAGGACCCCGTCGACGTCGCTGCCGACGTCGTGGGCGGCGGCCTTGTCGACGGTGGTGACGTAGACGCCGCCGGGCCGCAGCACCCGGGCGCACTCGGCGACGATGCTGCGGGCGTCCTCGGGGTCATGGATGAGATGCAGCAGCCACACGCTGGTCACCGCATCGAACACCCCGTCGGGGAACGGCAGTCGGCGGCTGTCGCCGAGCACGATCGCGCCGGGCAGCCGCGCCGCCGCCATCCGGGCCATGCCGTACGTCAGGTCGGCGCCCGTCACCCGCAGCGCGGGCCGGGCCGTCGCGTACCGCCGGGTGACGATGCCGGTGCCGCAGGCCACGTCGAGAAGGCGGCGGGCGTCCGGCGGGACCAGGCCGAGCACCGCGTCCGCGGCCGCGGCGGCCCGGGGTTCGCCGCCGCGGGTGACGTCGTAGGCGTCGGCTTCCTTCTCGTAGTCCAGCACGCCGTCACTGGGCTCCGTGGCCGGGGGCGAGCGCCGCCACCCGCTGGGCGAGCTCGACGTCCTTCTCGGTCACGGCGCCGCCGGCACTGTGGGTGTGCACGCTCAGGGCGACCGTGTTGTAGCCGAGGGTGAGGTCGGAGTGGTGGTCGAGCTCGTCCTGGACCTGGGCGATGTGGACGACCATCGCGGTCGCCGCGAAGTGCGAGGACAGCTGGTAGGAGCGGGTGAGACGGTCACCGTCGAGCGACCAGCCCGGCAGTTCCGCGAGCCGGTCCTCGATCTCCTTCTGCGACAGCGGTTGCACGGCCATGACGCCGCTCCTTCCTGGACTGCGGGCGAGCCGGGGATGCCGGGGTGCTGGGGGTGTTCTCTCAGCGTGCCACAGGGAGACCGTGGAAGCCCTGGTCAGCAGGGCCGAGGGAGCGGGCCGGCCCGGATTTCTCTTCGCGGGCGCCCACCGGCTTCGTCTACGGTCGTCGTATGACCACCACCACTGCCACCGACGGGGGCGTCGGCCCGCTGCTGCGGGCCTGGCGGGAGCAGCGCCGGGTCAGCCAGCTGGAGCTGGCGCTGCGGGCCGACTCCTCCGCGCGGCACATCAGCTTCATCGAGACGGGGCGCTCCCGGCCGAGCGAGGAGATGGTGCTGCGGCTGGCCGAGCATCTGGACGTCCCGGTGCGGGAGCGCAACGCGCTGCTGCTGGCGGCCGGTTACGCCCCGTACTACCCGGAGACGCCGCTGGACGCCCCGGCGCTCGACGCCCTGCGGGACGGGATCGAGCGGCTGATCCAGGGCTATGAGCCGTACCCGGCGCTGGTGTTGGACGCCATGTACAACGTGGTCGCCGCCAACCGCGGCATCCTGACGCTGCTCGACGGCATCCCGGAGCGGCTGCTCGAACCGCCGCTCAACGCGATGCGGTTGACCCTGCACCCGGAGGGCATGGCTCCCCGTATCCGCAACCTGCGCGCGTGGCGCGGGCATCTGCTGGAGCAGATGGAACGGCAGATCGCCCTGCGCCGCTCGGAGCGGCTGCGGGCGCTGTACGAGGAGGTGGCGGCGTATCCGCTCGCCCACGAGGACGAGGACGGCGGCGAGGAGCTGGAGGCGGCGGCGTACTTCGCGCTCCCCATGCGGATCGAGCACGAGGGCCGGGTGCTGTCCTTCATCTCGTCCATCTCCACCTTCAACACCCCCATGGACGTGACCGTCGCCGAGCTGGCCATCGAGACGTTCGTCCCGGCCGACCCGGCGACGGCCAAGTACCTTCAGGGACTCATGTCCTGACGTGCCTTCAGGGCGATGTACTGGAGCGCCGCGAACCCGGCGACCGTGAGGGCCTGGAGGACGGTCCACACGGCTCCCGCGGTGCTCGGCGACAGCCACAGCGCAAGTGCGACACAACTCAGCACCGCCCAGGCGAGGTTGGCCTCGACGACGGCCCGGACCGGCAGTGCGGCCGGGCGGGGTCGGGCGGCGAGCCACCCGACACCGGCCGCGTACACCACGAGGAACGCGCCGAGTTCGAGCAGCAGTGTCGAACCGACGCCGAGGAGCCGCCCGAGCGGCCCGGACGCGGCGAGATAGGCGAGGCCGTTGCCGCCGGTCACCACCGCGTCGAGCGCGAGGAAGCGGCGCAGCGCGGTGTGCGGGTCGGTGGTGCGGGCGAGGGCGGACAGCTGGGCTGCGGACATGACGAATCAGCCTCCGTCGAGGTCGAGTTGGAGCACGGAAGAGAGTGGGGCCGGGTTCCGGAGCGGAGTGCGCCGCCCCGGAACCCGGTGACTCCACGATCCCGCGCCGGCCCGGTCCGGTCGATTACGCGCGGGGTAATGGCACGGTCGGCTTCCCCAACGCCCCGCGTGGCGAGCGCCTCACCACGGATCACGTGAGAGTGACGGCGGAACATGACACACTGCCCCGGATACTTCGGCGCGTAGGGGAGGCGTGGCGTGAGTGAGCGGCGGCCTGCGCCCACGGTGGGTCAGGTGGTGCTCGGCAAGCGGCTTCAGGAGCTGCGGGAGGCGGCCGGGCTCAAACGCGAGGAGGCCGCGAAGGTCCTGCGCGTGGCTCCGGCGACCGTACGGCGCATGGAAATGGCCGAGGTCGCGCTGAAGATCCCGTACGTGCAGATGCTGCTGTCGACGTACGGCGTCTGCGAGGAGGAGGCGGACGCGTTCGTCGCGCTGGCCGAGGAGGCGAACCAGCCGGGCTGGTGGCAGCGGTTCCACGACGTGCTGCCTGACTGGTTCAGCCTGTACGTGAGCCTGGAGGGCGCGGCCCGCATCATCCGCTCCTACGAGCCGCACTTCGTGCCGGGGCTGCTCCAGACCGAGGCGTACGCGCGCGCCGTCATGGAGGCCGGCACGATCGCGCAGGCCGGCCCGGAGACCGTCGAGCGCCATGTGTCCCTGCGGATGGCCCGCCAGCAGCTGCTGGAGCGCCCGGACCCGCCCCACCTGTGGGTGATCATGGACGAGACGGTGCTGGCCCGGCCGGTCGGCCAGGGCGGCGAGGTCATGCGGGAGCAGCTGGACAAGCTGCTGGAGTTCGCCGAGCGCGACCGGATCACGTTGCAGATCGCCGAGTTCGCCGCGGGCCCGCACCCGGGGACGTACGCCCCCTTCTCCCTCTTCCGGTTCGCCGAGCCCGAACTGCCGGACATGGCGTTCACCGAGTATCTGACCGGCGCCCTGTACCTGGACTCCCGCAAGGAGGTCTCCCTGCATCTGGAGGTCCTGGACCACATGACGGCGCGCGCCGCGTCGGCCGAGCGCACCAAGAAGATCCTGCGGGAGCGCCGCGCGACCTACTGAACCTGCTGAGGACCGAGGAGAAGCACCGATGACCGGACCGGAAGCCGCGCCCACCATCCTCGACACCACCCGGCCGCATCCGGCCCGCGTGTACGACTGGTGGCTGGGCGGCAAGGACAACTACCCGGTGGACGAGGAGCTGGCCCGCAGGATCCTCGCCACGGACGGCGCGGTGGTGCGCGGGGCGCGCGCCAACCGGCGGTTCATGCACCGGGCGGTACGGACGGTGGCCGCGGCGGGCATCCGGCAGTTCCTCGACATCGGCACGGGTATCCCCACCGAGCCCAACCTCCACCAGGTCGCCCAGGAGGTCGCCCCGGACGCGCGGGTCGTGTACGTCGACAACGACCCGATCGTCCTGCGGCACGCCCAGGCCCTGCTGCACAGCACCGCCGAGGGCGCCACGAACTATGTGCACGCGGACGTCCGCGACCCCGACACCATCCTGCGCCTGGCCGCGGAGACCCTGGACTTCTCCCGGCCTATCGCCCTGTCGCTGGTGGCGCTCACCCACTACCTGAGCGAGGAGCCGGACCAGGACGACGTGTACGGCCTGCTGGAACGGTACGTCGCCGAGCTCGCCCCCGGCAGCCATGTGATCCTCTCCCAGGTCACCGCCGATCTGAGCCCGGAGGCCATCGGGAAGGCCGCCGAGCACTTCCGGGCGAGCGGTACGCCGTTCCACCCGCGCTCGCTGCCCCGGTTCTCGCGCTTCTTCGCCGGTCTGGAGCTGCTGGGCCCCGGGGTGATCCCGGTGACCGGCTGGCGGCCGGAGCCCGTCGACGTCGAGGCCCAGTCGGAGGGCATCGTGCCGGTGTACGCGGGGGTCGCCCGCAAGCCCTGACCCGTACGCCTACCCGTACGGGTGCCATGAACAGGTGCGTTCCCGCCCTCGCCCCTAGCTTCGAAAGCACGGGCAAGCAAGGGAGCGCATGTGACCGACACCCAGACCCCGCCCACCGAGCCGGGCGCGGCGCTGCTGAAGGCCGGGCGCTTCTTCCGGCCCGGCACTCCCGCGCCCGACCTGCACAGCATCGAGCTGACCGGGGGCCGCGAGGCGGACGCCTTCTACCGGGACCGGTGGAGCCACGACAAGGTCGTGAACTCCACGCACGGCGTGAACTGCACGGGCTCCTGCCGGTGGAAGGTGTACGTCAAGGACGGCATCATCACCTGGGAGACCCAGCAGACCGACTACCCGAGCGTCGGCCCGGACCGCCCCGAGTACGAGCCGCGCGGCTGCCCCCGGGGCGCCGCGTTCTCCTGGTACACGTACTCCCCCACCCGGGTGCGCTACCCGTACGTCCGCGGTGTCCTGCTCGACCTGTACCGAGAGGCGCGCGCGAGGACCGGCGACCCGGTCGTGGCCTGGGCGGACATCCAGAACGACCCCGAGCGCCGCCGCCGCTACCAGCAGGCCCGCGGCAAGGGCGGCCTGGTCCGGGCGACCTGGGACGAGGCCGTGGAGATCGTCGCCGCGGCCCACGTCCACACGATCAAGACGTACGGTCCCGACCGCATCGCCGGCTTCTCCCCCATCCCGGCGATGTCGATGGTGTCGCACGCGGCGGGCGCCCGCTTCCACTCGCTGATCGGCGCCCCGATGCTGTCGTTCTACGACTGGTACGCCGACCTGCCCGTGGCCTCCCCGCAGGTCTTCGGCGACCAGACCGACGTCCCGGAGTCGGGCGACTGGTGGGACGCCGCGTATCTGATGATGTGGGGCTCGAACGTCCCGGTGACCCGCACTCCGGACGCGCACTGGATGGCGGAGGCCCGCTACCGGGGCCAGAAGGTGGTCGTGGTCGCCCCGGACTACGCGGACAACGCCAAGTTCGCCGACGAGTGGCTGCACCCCCATCCCGGCACGGACGGGGCGCTGGCCCTGGCGATGGGGCACGTGATCCTCAAGGAGTTCTTCGTCGACCGGGAGACGCCGTTCTTCACGGACTACGTCAGGAAGTTCACCGATCTGCCGTTCCTGGTCACGCTCACCGAGAAGGACGGCGCCCACGTCCCCTCGAAGTTCCTGCGCGCCACCGACCTCGGCCAGGAGGGCGAGGGCGCGGAGTGGAAGACGGTCGTACTGGACGCGGCGAGCGGGCGCGCGGTCGTCCCCAACGGCTCCCTGGGCTTCCGCTGGACCGATTCCGGCAAGGGCCGCTGGAACCTCGAACTCGGCCCGATCGAGCCGACGTTGACCCTGCACGGGCAGAACATCGCGAGCGGCGTCGAGGTCCTGCTCCCCCGCTTCGACACCGAGGGCGGCGAACACGGCCAGGGCCGCGGCGACGTCGTACACCGGGGTGTCCCGGCGACCCGGCTCGGCGGCCCGGACGGGCCGCTGGTGACGACCGTGTACGACCTGCTGCTCGCCCAGTACGGCATCAGGCGTCCTGATCTGCCGGGGAGTTGGCCCGCCTCCTACGAGGACGCCGAGGCGCCCGGCACGCCGGCCTGGCAGGAGGTGCACACCTCCGTCCCGGCCGCCAAGTGCGTCAAGATCGCCCGGGAGTTCGCGCGGACCGCCGAGCGCTCCAAGGGCCGCTGCATGATCCTGATGGGCGCCGGCACCAACCACTGGTTCCACTCCGAGACCATCTACCGCGCCTTCCTGGCCCTGCTCCAGCTCACCGGCTGCCAGGGCCGCAACGGCGGTGGCTGGGCGCACTACGTCGGCCAGGAGAAGTGCCGCCCGGTCACCGGCTGGGCCACGCTGGCCGCCGCGTCGGACTGGTCGAGGCCACCGCGGCAGATGATCGGCACCGCGTACTGGTTCCTCAACACCGACCAGTGGCGCTACGACCACTTCACCGCCGATGTGCTGTCCTCACCGCTCGGCGAGGGCCGCTTCAAGGGCATGACGGGCGCCGACTGCCTCGCCCTGTCGGCGCGTTCGGGCTGGATGCCGTCGTATCCGACCTTCGACCGCAACCCCCTGGAGCTGGGCGAGACCTTCGGCGACCCGGTGGCCAAGGCGGTGGCCGAACTCCGCGCGGGCACCCTGAACTTCGCCTGCGAGGACCCGGACGCCCCCGGGAACTGGCCGCGCGTGCTGACGCTGTGGCGGGCCAACCTGCTCGGTTCGTCGGCGAAGGGCGCCGAGTACTTCACTCGCCATCTGCTGGGCACGCAGTCGTCGTTGAGCGCCCAGGAGGCGGAGTCGCACGAGCGCCCCCGGGACGTGAAGTGGCGGGAGGAGGCTCCCGAGGGCAAGCTCGACCTGCTGCTGTCCCTGGACTTCCGGCAGACCTCGTCGACCCTGCTGTCGGACGTGGTCCTGCCCGCGGCGACCTGGTACGAGAAGCACGACCTGTCGTCCACCGACATGCATCCCTACGTGCACTCCTTCACCCCGGCCGTGGACCCGCCGTGGCAGGCCCGCACCGACTTCGACACCTTCAAGGCGCTGGCCGACCGGCTCAGTGAGATGGCCGTCGTCCACCTGGGCACCCGCAAGGACCTGGTGGCGTCGCCGCTCCAGCACGACACCCCGGGCGAGACCGCCCAGCCCGGCGGGGTGGTCCTGGACTGGAAGCGCGGCGAGTGCGATCCGGTCCCCGGAAAGACGATGCCGAACCTCACGGTCGTCGAGCGGGACTACACGGCGATCGGCGCCAAGTTCCGGGCCCTCGGCCCGCTGGTCGAGAAGCTCGGCATGCCGTGCAAGGGCATCGCGCTCCAACCGGACGAAGAGGTGCGGCACCTGGCCGAGTTGAACGGCACCGGCTACGAGGGCCGTCCCTCGATCGACACCGCCGTGAAGGCCGCGAACACCATCCTCGCCCTGTCCGGCACCACCAACGGCCGCCTCGCCACCCAGGGTTTCCACACCCTGGAGGCGCGCACCGGGCAGGAGATGGCCCACCTGGCCGCCGAGCACGAGGGCAAGCGGATCACGTACGCCGACACCCAGGCGGCACCCGTCCCCGTCATCACCTCGCCGGAGTGGTCGGGCAGCGAGTCCGGTGGCCGCAGATACACGGCCTTCACGCTCAACACCGAGCATCTGAAGCCCTGGCACACCCTCACCGGCCGCCAGCACTTCTTCCTGGACCACGACTGGATCCATGAACTCGGCGAGGCGCTCCCGGTGTACCGACCGCCCCTCGACATGAACAAGCTGTTCGGCGAACCGCAGCTCGGCCCCGACGGACAACGGGAGGTGACGGTCCGTTACCTCACCCCGCACAACAAGTGGTCCATCCACTCGGAGTACCAGGACAACCTGTTCATGCTGGCTCTCTCCCGCGGCGGCCAGTCCATCTGGATGGCCCCGCAGGACGCGGACGCCATCGGCGTCAAGGACGACGACTGGATCGAGGCGGTCAACCGCAACGGCGTGGTCGTCGCCCGCGCCGTCGTCTCGCACCGGATGCCGGCCGGCACGGTCTATATGCACCACGCGCAGGAGCGCACGGTCAACGTGCCGACGACGGAGGCCACCGGCAAGCGCGGCGGCATCCACAACTCGCTGACCCGGCTCATCCTCAAGCCGTCTCATCTCATCGGCGGCTACGCCCAGTTGAGCTGGGCGTTCAACTACCTGGGCCCGACGGGCAACCAGCGCGACGAGGTGACGGTCATCCGCCGCCGCTCGCAGGAGGTGGAGTACTGAGATGCGAGTGATGGCTCAGATCACGATGGTCATGAACCTCGACAAGTGCATCGGCTGCCACACCTGTTCCGTCACCTGCAAGCAGGCGTGGACCAACCGGCAGGGCATGGAGTACGTCTGGTTCAACAACGTGGAGACCCGCCCCGGACAGGGTTATCCACGTCGCTACGAGGACCAGGAGAAGTGGCAGGGCGGCTGGGAGCTGAACAAACGGGGCGCGCTGAAGCTCAAGGCGGGCGGCCGTTTCCAGAAGCTCCTCGGCATTTTCTCCAACCCCAAGCTCCCGGAGATCAAGGACTACTACGAGCCCTGGACCTACGACTACAAGAACCTCACCGACGCCCCGCTCGGCGACGACTACCCGGTGGCCCGGCCGGTGTCGCAGATCGACGGCAAGCCGATGAAGATCAAGTGGTCCTCGAACTGGGACGACAACCTCGCCGGCGCCCCCGCCTACGGCGACCTCGACCCGATGGTCGAGCGGACCCGGCAACAGGCCGCCGACAAGGTGAGGTTCGAGTTCGAGCAGACCTTCATGTTCTATCTGCCGCGCATCTGCGAGCACTGCCTCAACCCGTCCTGCGTCGCCTCGTGTCCGTCGGGCGCGATGTACAAGCGGGCCGAGGACGGCATCGTCCTGGTCGACCAGGACCACTGCCGGGGCTGGCGCATGTGCGTGACCGGATGCCCGTACAAGAAGGTCTACTTCAACCACCGCACCGGCAAGGCCGAGAAGTGCACCATGTGCTACCCGCGCGTCGAGGTGGGCCTGCCGACGGTGTGCTCGGAGACCTGCGTGGGCCGTCTCCGCTATCTCGGGGTGATCCTCTACGACGCCGACAAGGTGACGGAGGCGGCGTCCACGCCCGACGAGAAGGGCCTGTACGAGGCGCAGTTGGGCGTCTTCCTCGACCCGGACGATCCCACCGTGCAGCGGGCGGCCGAGGAGGCGGGGATCTCGTACGACTGGATGGAGGCGGCCCGCCGCTCCCCCGTCCGGGCCCTGATCAGCAAGTACAAGGTGGCGCTCCCGCTGCATCCCGAGTACCGCACGATGCCGATGGTCTGGTACATCCCGCCGCTCTCCCCGGTCGTGGACGCGCTCACCGAGACCGGGCACGACGGTGAGGACGCCCAGAACCTCTTCGGCGCGATCGACACGCTCCGCATCCCGCTGGAGTACCTCGCGGAGGTCTTCACCGCGGGCGACACCGCGCCCGTGCGGGCCTCCCTGGAGAAGCTCGCCGCGATGCGCGCCCATATGCGGGCGATCAACCTGGGCGAGGACCCCGATCCGGCCGTCACCGAGGCGGTCGGGATGAAGCCCGAGGAGATCGAGGAGATGTACCGGCTGCTGGCGATCGCCAAGTACGAGGACCGGTACGTGATCCCGACCGCCGCCGTCGGTGACGCCCGGCGCCTTGAGGAGTCGGCGCTGCCGGAGGGGTGCAGTCTCGAGTACGAGGGCGGTCCGGGCATGGGCGGCGACGGGCCGTTCGGCCAGGACTCCGGGCAGCGCAAGCTGCTGCCGGTGGTGTCCGTGGAGAACTTCCACGGGCTGCGCCGCCGCCAGACGTCCGACGACCCCGCCGACGCCGAGGAGGTCTGATGCCGTCGTACGCCGTGCTGTACCAGGCAGCAGCGCTCTGTCTGACCTACCCCGACGACGACTTCCGCGCCCGGCTGCCGCTGCTGCGTGAAGCGGCCCCGCAGCTGAGGGAGTTCACCGACCACGCGGCGGTGACCCCGGCGCAGGAGCTGGCCGCGCACTACGTCCAGGTCTTCGACTTCAAGAACCGGCACAGCCTGTACCTGAGCTGGTGGCAGGACGGGGACACCCGGCGGCGCGGGATGTCGCTGGTCCGCTTCAAGGACGTCTACCGGGCCGCCGGTCTGGAGTTCACCGGCGAGGAGCTGCCCGACTTCCTGCCCGCGGTCCTCGAGTTCGCGGCCCGCACCGGCGACACCGACCTGCTCACCGAACACCGGGACGGCCTGGAGCAGTTGCGCTCCCGGCTCACCGCGTTCGGGACCCCGTACGCGTCCGTCCTGGACGCCGTATGCGCCACACTGCCCAACCACACCGGGGTGCGCTGATGACCACACTCCTCTGGGGCGTGCTGCCGTACGTCGCCCTCGCCCTGCTCGTCGCCGGACTCGTCTGGCGCTACCGCTACGACAAGTTCGGCTGGACGACCCGCAGTTCGCAGGTCTACGAGTCGAAGCTGCTGAACATCGCCTCGCCCGCCTTCCACTACGGCATCCTCTTCGTCCTGGCCGGGCACCTCGTCGGGCTGTTCATCCCGATGTCGTGGACGGACAAGGTGGGGATCAGCGAGCACACGTACCATCTGTTCTCGCTCTACGGCGGCACCGCGGCCGGGGTCCTCACCGTCGCCGGGATCGTGCTGCTCGTCTACCGCCGCAGGACGCGCGCCCCCGTCTTCCGCGCGACCACCGCCAACGACAAGCTCATGTACCTGGTGCTGCTCGGCGCCATCGCGATGGGCATGATCGCCAAGCTGACCCACGCCTCCGGCGACGGCTACAACTACCGTCAGTCCATCGCCCCTTGGACGCGCAGCCTGTTCACCCTCCAGCCGGACATCGACCGGATGCACGGTGTGCCGGTGCTGTACCAGGTCCATGCGGTGATCGGGATGGCGCTGATCGCGTTCGTGCCGTACAGCAGGCTGGTGCATATGTTCAGCGCCCCGGTGCAGTACCTGTTCCGGCCCTATGTCGTCTACCGGGCACGCGACCCCAGGAGGCTGGGGCCGCGTCCGGAACGGCGGGGCTGGGAGCGCGCCGGCTCGTAGGGCTCAGGCTGCCCCGCCCTTCTGTTCCCGGTCCTCGTCGACGATCTCCGCGTCCACCACGCCCTCCTCCTCGGGGGGCGTGGTGGTCTGCTGTTCGGTGCCGTGGGGCTCCGACTGCTGGGCCTGCGCGTACATCGCCTGGCCCACCCGCTGGCTGACGGTGGCCAGGTTCTCGACGCCGTTGCGCAGGGCCGTGGTGTCGGCGTTCTGCTCCAGGAGCGTCTTGAGTTCAGCGATCGCCGACTCCACGTCCGCCTTGGTCTCGGCGGGGACGCGTTCGTCGTTCTCGCGGAGGAACTTCTCGGTCTGGTAGACGAGTTGCTCGGCCTGGTTGCGGGTCTCGGCGGCCTCCCGGCGTTTGCGGTCCTCCTCCGCGTACTGTTCGGCGTCCCGCATCATGCGGTCGATGTCGTCCTTGGGCAGCGCCGAGCCGCCGGTGACGGTCATCTTCTGCTCACGGCCGGTCGCGAGGTCCTTCGCGGAGACGTGCATGATCCCGTTGGCGTCGATGTCGAAGGCGACCTCGATCTGCGGGACACCGCGCGGTGCGGGCGGCAGGCCGGTGAGGTCGAAGACGCCGAGCTTCTTGTTGTAGGCGGCGATCTCGCGTTCGCCCTGGTAGACCTGGATGCCGACCGAGGGCTGGTTGTCGGTGGCGGTGGTGAAGATCTCCGAACGCCGGGTCGGGATCGTGGTGTTGCGCTCGATGAGCTTCGTCATGATGCCGCCCTTGGTCTCGATGCCCAGGGACAGCGGGGTCACGTCGAGGAGCAGGACGTCCTTCACGTCGCCGCGGACGACGCCCGCCTGGAGCGCGGCGCCGAGGGCGACGACCTCGTCCGGGTTGACGCCCTTGTGCGGGTCCTTGCCGGTGAGTTCCTTGACGAGGTCGGTGACGGCGGGCATCCGGGTCGAGCCGCCCACGAGGATGACGTGGTCGACCGCGGCGAGCTTGATCCCGGCGTCCTTGACGGCCTGGTGGAAGGGGGTCTTGCAGCGGTCGAGCAGGTCGGCGGTGAGCTCCTGGAACTGAGCGCGCGTCAGCTTCTCGTCGAGGTGCAGCGGGCCTTCGGCGGAGGCGGTGATGTACGGGAGGTTGATCGTGGTCTCGGAGGAGCTGGACAGCTCGATCTTGGCCTTCTCGGCGCCCTCGCGCAGCCGTTGCAGGGCCATCTTGTCCTTGCCGAGGTCGATGCCGTACTGCCCCTGGAACTTCTTCACCAGGTGCTCGACCACCCGCTGGTCCCAGTCGTCGCCGCCGAGATGCGTGTCGCCGTTGGTCGCCTTGACCTCGATGACACCGTCACCGATCTCCAGGAGCGACACGTCGAAGGTGCCGCCGCCGAGGTCGAAGACGAGGACGGTCTGCTCCTCGCCCCGGTCCAGGCCGTAGGCGAGGGCGGCGGCGGTCGGCTCGTTGATGATCCGCAGCACCTTCAGGCCCGCGATCTCGCCGGCCTCCTTGGTGGCCTGCCGCTGGGCGTCGTCGAAGTACGCCGGGACGGTGATCACCGCGTCGGTGACGTCCTCGCCCAGATAGGACTCGGCGTCCCGCTTCAGCTTCTGCAGCACCCGCGCCGACAGCTCCTGCGCCCGGTAGCGGGTGCCGTCGACCGACCCCTGCTCCGGGAACCGCCAGCCGCCGTCACCCATGTACCGCTTCACGGACCGGGCCGTCCGCTCCACGTTCGTCACCGCCTGCCGCTTGGCGACCTCTCCGACCAGCACCTCCCCGTTCTTGGCGAAGGCCACCACCGACGGTGTGGTCCTGGCCCCCTCCGCATTGGCGACGACCGTGGGGTCGCCGCCCTCCAGGACGGCCACCACGGAGTTCGTGGTCCCCAGATCGATCCCGACCGCGCGTCCCATCGCTGTCCCCTTCCGCCAGGGCACTTCCCGGACTCCAGCACAAAACTTGAGTGAGCCCTTGTCAATGCCGCGTACCCCGAAATACGGGTACCCCGAAAAGGACGGTGCCGCGCCCCTCACGGGGACGCGGCATCCGGGAACGTACGGGAAGGATCAGGCGAGCTTCGCCGAGAGGGTGATCGGTACGGCCTTGAGGGCCTGGCTGACGGGGCAGCCCACCTTGGCCTCCTCGGCGGCGGCGACGAACGCCTCCTCGTCGATGCCCGGCACGGTGCCCTCGACGGTGAGGTGGATGCCGGTGATGCCCTCTCCCGGCTGGAAGGTGACGTCGGCGGAGGTGGTGAGCTTGGTGGCCGGGGTGCCGGCGCCGGCCAGGGCGTGCGAGAACGCCATGGAGAAGCAGCTGGAGTGGGCGGCCGCGATCAGCTCTTCGGGGCTGGTCTTGCCGTTCGCCTCCTGGGCGCGGGAAGCCCACGTCACCGGCTGCTGGGCGATGGCGCCGGAGGAGTCGAAGGAGACGACTCCGTTGCCCTCGAGCAGGTTGCCTTCCCAGACGGTGTGTGCGGAGCGCGTGGTAGCCACGGGTTCTTCCTTTCAGACATGGGCCCATGTAGGGGTTCCGTGTCCCATCCGATCACACTTGGGCGCACCGCACGCTCAAGACAGCTGTCAGGCCGCCCGCCGTTCGTCCTGACGTTCCGGCAGCGGCACCTGAGGGCCGTCGGATTCACGCAGCCAGCGGCGCAGCACATGGTGGACCTGTTCGGCGCCGACGAGTTCCTGGTCGTCGTCGACCGGTGCGGACAGAGCGGCCGGCGACAGCAGGAACGGCCGCCCCTGCGCCCCGCCGAGCCCGCCGTGCGAGCCGATCTGCTCCTCGAAGGCGAGGACTTCGCCGTCGCCCGGGTCGTACGAGGAGTTGACCATGATGTCGGCGGTGTGCGCGAAGCCGTGCGTACGGCGTACGGCGTCGGCGGCGCCCGGCCCGAAAGCGGCCAACGGGCCCGGGTTCTCGTCCAGTTCGTTGACCGGGATCTCCGTACCGAACGGCCCGAGCACCACCCCGCCGTGCTCCTCGCTGCGTACGAGGAGGAAGCCGATGCCGGGATGGTTGGCGAGCGTGGTCAGCAGGGCGGGATGGCGGGCGTCGATCTCCTCCTTGCTCATCCGGTGCGGCACGTCCGGGAACGAGATCAGGCCGAGGTTGCCGGAGGCCAGCACGAGCGGCTCGGAGCTGCGGCGCGAGGGCCGGTGCTGCTCGCGGCTCTCCTCGACGGGGCGGCGCAGGGCGGCGCGGACGGCCGCGCGGGCCTCGGCGCCGCTGTGGGTGCGCCGCGCCTTGCGCGGTACGGGCAGTCCGCAGCCGGCCCGCACCAGGTCGCCGAGGGTGAGGCCGTAGCGGGTCTGGAAGGTCTCGCCGGGGCTCTGGCCGTGGTCGGACAGGACGACGATCCGGTACGGGCGCGGGGCGTGTTCGGCGACGTTCTCGATCAGCGCCAGGGACCGGTCGAGGCGTTCGAGGACCTTCTCGGCGTCCCGGCTCATCGGCCCGGAGTGGTGGGCGACCTCGTCGTAGGCGACGAGGTCGGCGTAGACGGCGGTGCGTCCGGCGAGCATGTCGCCCATCACCGCGGCGACCACGACGTCCCGTTCCACGACGGTGGCGAAGGCCCGGATGAAGGGGTAGAGGCCCCCGCGACTCACCCGCGGCCGCACCCGGCGGACCCGGCCCCGGGTCGACTGGCCGATCTCCCGGCCCACCTCCGCGACGAAGGACAGCGCGGTGCGTACGGCGTTGGCGGGGTCGGAGAAGTACGCGAAGTAGCCCGCGCGGGACCGGGTCTCCCGGCTGCGCCTGCGGGTGGCGATGGACAGCACGAGCGCCTGTTCGTCGGCGCCCCCGCTGAAGAGGTTGCCGCGACTGGCGCCGTCGGCGCCGAGCAGCCCGCCGTCCCCGGTGCGTTCGACCGCCCGGCGCTGGAGTTCGGCGGCGCTGGTGGGGCGGTTGCAGACCATCACCTCCCGGTTGTCCTTCTCGTACCAGCGGAACGCCGGCACGTCCTCGTTGCTGCCGTGCAGGATGCCGAGCTGGCTGGCGCCGGTCTGGCTGGACCAGTCGGTGCGCCACGGGGTGAGCCGGTGGGTGCCGCTGTCCAGCCAGCGGGCGAGGGTGGGCATGACGCCGGTGGCGACGGCGACCCGCAGGACGTCGTGGCCGACGCCGTCCAGCTGGAGGAAGACCATGCCCGGCGCGGAGGGGGCGAGCGGGCCGCCTCTGCGACGGCGGTCGGCGAGCCGGTAGAGCCGGCGCCGGTAGGCGTCGTCGTCCCGCACGGCGAGGGCCGCGCCGGTCGCGGAGGCGACGGCCGACATCACGGCGGCGACCACGACCGCGGTCTCCCACGCGGCGGCGCCCCGCTCGGTCGGGTTCAGCCGCAGCGCCAGCAGGAGCAGGAAGCCGTTGAGCACGAAGACCAGCAGCCCGAGCACCAGGGCGGGCACCAGCAGCAGGAGCCGTACGAGCAGCGGCCAGACCAGGGCCGACAGGACACCGAAGGCACCGGCGCCGAGGGCCGCGGTGACGGCGATGTCGGTGGCGCTGTCGCCGTCCGCGGACCTGAGCTGGAAGTCCGGCAGGATGCCCGCGAGGACGAGCATGGTGATCGTGGAGACCGCCCACACCGCGACACTCCGCCCCGCCTGACTGGCGATCCGCCGCCAACGCCCGCCTCGCACGCCCCGCACACCTCACGTCCCCGGCCCGCCCTCGGCGCGGGCCTGGCCCCACCCTGTCACAACGGACGGAAGTTCCCCCGGCGAAGCCTGGTGGCCGCTACCGGCCGTCGTACCCGGCCGTCGGCATCGACAGGCGGCGGTGGATGCTGGCCTTCATCTGGGCGTCGTACGACGGTTCCGCCGATCCCACCGTCTCCACCCGCACCCCGCGCCGGGCGCACTCGGTGAGGAAGTCCTCCACGGAGGACAGGGCGCTCTCCAGGACCCGGCGGCTGGGCGCGACGAAGAGGTCGAGGCCGGGACGGACGCCGTCCCACAGCACACAGTGGTCGGGACGCAGGCCGCGCACGAGGAGTTCCCGGCTGACGATGTAGCCCTGCTCGGCGGCCCAGCGGGCGCACATCGCGTGCTGACTGCGGGCGTCCACCAGGAAGGGATCGGCCTCCAGCTCCTCCAGCGGCGTCAGACTCGCGATCGCCGTGACGCGAACCGGTCCCATGGCGTCCCCCTCACCTCCGGGTTTCGCCGCCGACCCTACTCCTGCCCGTAGGCTTCGGGGAGTCGCGCGAAGGAGGCAAAGAGGTGCCGGTGGAGATCACCTGGTGGGGTCACGCGACCTGCACGGTCGAGGACTCGGACGTCCGTGTGCTCACCGACCCGCTGTTCGCCCGCCGCCTCGCCCATCTGCGTCGCCGTCGGGGCGCGGTGCCACCGCCCGGCGCCTGGCGTGCGGACGTGGCGCTCGTCTCCCATCTGCACGCCGATCATCTGCACATTCCGTCGTTGGAGCGACTGTCCCCGGGCACGCGCCTGCTCGTGCCCCGGGGCGCACCCCGTGCGGTGCCCGGGCTCCGCCGGCTCGCCCATCTCCAGGTCAGCGAGGTGGTGCCGGGCGACGAGACGGTGATCGGGGACCTGGTCGTACGGACGGTGCCGGCCCGACACGACGGACGGCGGCTGCCCGTGGGACCCCGCCGTTCCCCCGCGCTCGGCTATGTCGTCGAGGGCGAGGCCCGTACCTACTTCGCCGGGGACACCGGCCTGTTCGACGACATGGCGAAGGAGGTCGGGCCGGTCGACGTGGCCCTGCTGCCGGTCGGCGGCTGGGGGCCGTACCTCGGTGAGGGACATCTGGACGCGGGGCGTGCCGCCGAGGCGCTGGCCCGGCTGGACCCGGTCAGCGCGGTGCCGGTGCACTACGGCACGTACTGGCCGATCGGGATGGACGCCGTGCGCCCCCATGAATTCCATGCCCCCGGTGCGGAGTTCGTGCGACTCGCGGCGGAGCGTGCGCCGGGCGTGTCGGTGCATCGGCTCGCGCACGGGGAGAGCGTGCGCCCGGGGGTGGCCCGGTGACGGAGGCGTGGCTGGCGGCGGCCGCCAGAACCGTGCCGCCCGAGTCGACACAGCAGGCGCTCGGATATCCGTCGCTGTTCCTGCTGGTGCTGATCGGGGCACTGGTGCCGGTGGTGCCCACGGGGGCGCTGGTCAGTTCGGCCGCTGTGGTGGCGTTCCATCAGACGGCGCCGTTCTCCATGGCGTTGGTGTTCGTGACCGCCTCGCTGGCCGCGTTCCTCGGGGACATCGCGCTGTACTGGCTGGGGCGGCGCGGGATGCGGTCGAAGAACGGGTCGCGCTGGCTGGAGGCGATCCGGTCCCGGGCGCCCGAGGACCGGCTGACGCAGGCGCAGGAGAAGCTGGCCGAGCACGGGGTGGCGGTGCTGGTGCTGTCCCGGATGGTGCCGGCGGGCCGGATCCCGGTGATGCTGGCCTGTCTGATGGCCAAGTGGCCACTGCGGCGGTTCGCGCGCGGGAACCTTCCGGCCTGCCTGGCGTGGGCGGTGACGTACCAGCTGATCGGGATCCTCGGTGGCTCCCTGTTCAGCGAGCCCTGGGAGGGCGTGGTGGCGGCGATCGTGTTGACGGTGGCGGTCAGCGCGGCGCCGAGCCTGTGGCGCCGGGTGCGCAGGACCGCCAAGGCCTAACTCCGGTGCGCTCCGGCCGTGATGAGCAGTTCGGCGGTGGCGGGGTGCGGGCCGTTGTCCGCCCACCGCAAGGGGGACCAGCCGGTTCCGTGGTCCTCACGGAGGTTCGGGTCGGCGCCGTGCGCCAGCAGTTCCCGCACGGCCTCGGTGTGGCCCCAGCAGGCGGCTGCGCAGAGCGGCGTGCCCTGCGAGCCGTCGCCCTCGCTCTCCGTGTCGGGGCGCGCTCCGGCCCGCAGGAGCACGCGCGCGACCTCGGCCTCCCCCTGCACCGACGCCAGGTAGAGCGGTGTGGCGCCGTCGTCGTACGGTCGCTCCGGGTCCGCTCCCCGTTTCAGCAGCGCCCGCACGCGGACGGCGTCGCCCGCCAGGGTCGCCGCGAAGAGCTGGTGGGTGAGCTTCTTGCGTCGCCGTCGGTTCATGGGGGGCGACGCTAGCGATCACGAGGGCGGAGCGGCCACCGAATTGCGGCTCGTCGGGGTGCGGCCCAGGACCCTGGACCCGCCCACCGGCAGGTCCCACAGGTCCGCTCGTTCGAGTCCCGCCTTCTCCCAGGCGGCCCGCACCCGGGTGAGCGGCTCCAGTACCGGCTCCGCGGACAGGACGAACGTGCCCCAGTGCATGGGGGCCATCCGTCGCGCCCCCAGATCCTGGGCCGCCCGGACCGCCTCCTCCGGATCGCAGTGGACGTCGCTGAGCCACCAGCGGGGGTCGTAGGCGCCGATGGGCAGGAGGGTCAGGTCGATGCCGGGGTAGCGCCGGCCGATGCGGGAGAACCAGTGGCCGTAACCGGTGTCTCCGGCGAAGTGGACCCGCCCGCCGTCCGCGGCGGTGAGGATCCAGCCGCCCCACAGGCTGCGACAGGTGTCGGTGAGGGTGCGCTTGGACCAGTGGTGGGCGGGGACGAAGTCGAAGCGGACGCCGTTCAGTTCGGCCGCCTCCCACCAGTCGAGCTCGGTGACCTGGGTGAACCGGCGGCGCCTGAACCAGGCGGCGAGGCCCGCGGGGACGAACACCGGGGTGTCGCGCGGGAGTCGGCGCAGGGTGGGGGCGTCCAGATGGTCGTAGTGGTTGTGGCTGATGACGACGGCGTCGACGCGCGGCAGCGCGCTCCAGGCGATGCCAACCGGTGTGATCCGGGCCGGGGTGCCGAGGATGCGACGGGACCAGACGGGGTCGGTGAGGACGGTCAGGCCGCCGATCCGCACCACCCAACTGGCGTGGCCCGCCCAGGAGACGGCGATGGTGCGGGCGTCGACGCGGGGCAGCGGCCCCGGCTCGAAAGGCAGCCGGGGGATGTCGGCGAGACCCTCGCGCCCGGGCCGCACGGAGCCTTCGCGGGCGAAGCGGGCCATGGCCTTGAGGCCGGGCAGGGGGGCGGTGAGCCGGTCGTGGAAGGTGCGCGGCCAGACCCGGCGCTCACCCAGGGGGCGGGGTTCGGCGAGCGGCGGGAAGGGCGGGGCGAACGGTGCCGCGAGGGGTGACGCGGTGGCCGGATCGTCGGTCTCCCGGGTGCTCGTGCTCGAACCGGGCCTGCGCGGACCGGCTGTGCTCGAACCGGCCGTACTCGTGGACTGCTGCGTCATCGAGGAGGCTCCCATCGCTGAGCGTCGTCGCGGAGATCGTCGAAAACCGACTGCAAAGTGATCAACGCACGGTGCACGTGTGGCAGTTCCAACGGTGTGGTCGAACTGAGGCATTCCTCGAGTTCCTCGTCCGTCCCGGCGAGCAGCGCGCCGGTCGACAGCCGGACCCTGAGGGCGCCCAGGTCGTCGCCGAAGCGGTGGCCGCCGGGGGCCGGCATGCCGAGCCGGGCGGCGAGGAACTCCTCCAGGTCCTGTGCGTCGCCGACGCCGTGCGCGCCGAGGGCGGTGCGCAGCGGGCCGAGGTCGGCGTAGAGGTGGCGGCCGGCCTGCGGGGGCCGGGCCAGGGCGCCGGCCGAGACGACGGCGGTGTGCGCGGCGGCGGCCACGCGCGCGTGCAGGCGTACGGCGGCGGCGAGACGGTCGGTCACCGGCTCGGGTTCGGCGAGCGCGTAGCAGGCCGCGGCGGCGACGGGGGCGGCCACGCGGGCGCCCAGCGCGGTCAGCACGTCGAGGACACGCGCGCGCAGGCCGTCGCCGACGTCCCCTTCGGGGAAGCGGGCGATCGCGGCGGGCCAGCCCGGTGGGAGCAGGGCGCCGGCCAGGTCGGTGACGACGGTGACGCGGTCGGGCAGCATCTCGGCCGGACTCAGCCACATGGTGTCGTGCGGGGCGTGCACGGTGTCGCGCCAGGTCTCGTCGCTGACCAGGTGCAGGCCCTCGCCCGCGGCGGCCTCCACGGCCTCGTGCAGCATCTCGGGCGGCGCCACGGTGGCGGTCGGGTCGTCGGCCACGGACAGCACGAGAAGCCGCGGGTCACCGCCCTCGTCCCGCACCCGGCGCACGGTCTCCAGCAGGGCGTACGGGTCCGGGACCCCGCCGCCCTCCGCCGGTGTCGCCACGTGGAACACGGGTCGTCCCAACAGGCGCGCGTACGGCGCCCACCAGGCCGCGCACGGCCGCGGCACCAGGACGTCGCCGCCGACGGCCGCGGTGAGCGCGAGCAGCAGGGAGGGGGCGCCGGGGGCGGCCACGACGCGCTCGGGCCCGGCGGACAGTCCACGCCGGGCCCAGTAGCCGCGCGCGGCGTCCGCGAGGGCCGCGCCGCCGCCGACGGGTTCGCTGCCACCCCTGGCCGCCGCCGCGGCGAGCACGTCCGACAGCTCGGGCAGTACCGGCAGCCCGTCGTCCGGCAGCGGCGGCCCGTAGCGGACCGGCCCGTATCCTTCGGGGTCCGTGCGCCGCATCCGTACCTCCGGGTGAGCTGCTGTGTCGCGGGGCCGTCGGGTGTCCGGTCCTTCGGCCGGCTACGGCGGGGGCGTGCGCCCCACGCTCTGCGTACCCAGGGTGGCGGGTGCCGATAGGGGGCCGCTCGCGTTGCGCCGGTCACACGGCGGCGGGCCGGGCCGCGTCAGCCTTGCGCGCGGGGCGATCGGCGCCGCACCCGGTACACGGCGCCGCCGAGCGCGCCCGCGATGAGCACACCGCCCGCGACCAGCGCCGGTACGGAGTCGGTGAAGGCCCCGCCGGTCCCGGCGTGCACGCCTCGCTGGACCGGCGCGCTGGTGCTGGGGCACGGTTCGACGCGGGGCTCGACGCGGGGTTCGGTGCAGCTCTGCCGGCCATCGCCACCGCTGCTGCTGCCGCTGCCGCCGGTCACGTCGAACGTCGCGCTCCACGGCTTGCCCTGCGCCCCGGCCGCCCCCGGACACGTCCCGTCCACGGTCCATGCCGAGTCGTCCTCGTAGTCCCCCGCGGACGCGACCCGCGCGGTCCCCCGATAGGCGGGCCCCGCCGCGGCGCCGTCGTTGCCGGGCACCCGCTGCAACAGCACGGTCCCCTCGTCGAAGGCCTGCGAGGTGGCCTCGATGGTGGCGGCCGCGTCGGCGCCGCCCGGATCACAGGAGACGGACACGGTGACACTGCCACCAGGTTCCGCGCTGCCTGGACTGACCTCGGCCGCGGGGTCCGCGAAGGCGACCGGCACGACACCGCCGAAGGCGGCGCCCGCCAGAACGACGACGGACAGGGCACGGGCGGTGCGGCGCATGAACGGAGCTCCTTAGACCGCGGACAGGTCACTAGACCCATCACAGCCCGCACCCGCGAAGGACGCGCGCGCCGAGGCCCCATTCGCAGGACAGTTTGACGCCGAGCGGGTGAAACGCCCTCAGGGGCGAACCCGCGCCCCCCACCCTCAGGCGGCGTCCCTCAGCACCTGCTCCCGCACCTTCCCGCAACACCGGCTGATCAGCCGCGACACATGCATCTGCGAGATCCCGAGCTGCTCGGCGATCCGACTCTGCGTCATGTCCCCGAAGAACCGCATGTACAAGATCGCCCGCTCCCGCTCGGGCAGCGCGGCGAGCCGGGGTGCGACCGACTCCCGGTCGACCACCGTGTCCAGCGCCGGGTCCGGGGACCCCAGCGCGTCGCTCAGGGAGTACCCGTCCTCGCTGCCGGGCAGCTCCGCGTCCAGCGACAGCGCGGTGAAGCTCTCCAGTGCCTCCAGGCCGACCAGCACGTCCTCCTCGCTCATCCGGGCGTGCTCGGCGATCTCCGCGACGGTGGGGCGGCGGCCGGGGATGGTCTGGGAGAGGTCCTGGCTCGCGAACCGCACCCGGTTGCGCAGGTCCTGCACCCGGCGCGGCACGTGCAGCGTCCACATGTGGTCGCGGAAGTGCCGCTTGATCTCGCCGGTGATGGTGGGCACGGCGTAGCTCTCGAAGGCGTTGCCGAGCTCGGGGTCGTAGCGGTCGACGGCCTTGACCAGGCCGAGGGCCGCCACCTGGCGCAGGTCGTCGAGGCTCTCGCCGCGGCTGCGGAACCGTCCCGCGAGCCGGTCGGCCATGGGCAGCCAGGCCTCGATGATCTCTCCGCGCAGGGTGTCGCGCTCGGGCCCCTCGGGCAGCTCGGCCAGTCGGCGGAAGGCGGCCGCGGTGTCGGGGGCGTCGTCGTGCGGGTGGTGCTTCGCGCTCGTACGCGTGGACATGATGCGTCGCAACTCCCTTGGTGGTGCGCTGGGTTGCACGGTCACCGTGGGAGGCCGGCCCGGACAGGCACAGCCGTGGCGGCGCGAGGGCCGCTCCCACGGACGTGCCTCCTGTCCGAAGCACTGACAGTGCGCCTGCCCCCGGCCCCCGCCCGCAAACCCGAGCACAGGTTTTCCCGGGGCCCACGGGGTGACTCGGAAGGCGCTGCCTGTGCATTTCCGACGTCCGGGAGGTTTCTCCATGAGCACCAAGGTCTCCGATCACATCCTGCAGCGCCTGCGTGAATGGGGTGTGGAGCAGGTGTTCGGCTATCCCGGCGACGGCATCAACGGTCTGCTCGCCGCGTGGGGCCGGGCCGAGAACCAGCCGCGGTTCGTGCAGTCGCGGCACGAGGAGATGTCGGCGTTCGAGGCGGTCGGTTACGCCAAGTTCAGCGGCCGCGTCGGTGTGTGCGCGGCGACGTCCGGGCCCGGCGCGATCCATCTCCTCAACGGTCTGTACGACGCCAAGCTGGACCATGTGCCGGTGCTGGCGATCGTCGGCCAGACGCACCGCACCGCGATGGGCGGCTCGTACCAGCAGGAGGTCGACCTGCACACCCTGTTCAAGGACGTCGCCTCGGACTTCGTGGAGACGGTGACGGTCCCCGAGCAGTTGCCGAACGTCCTTGACCGGGCGCTGCGCACCGCGTACGCCCGCCGCGCCCCCACGGCGATCATCGTGCCGGGAGATGTGCAGGAGCTCGACTACTCGCCGCCCACGCACGAGTTCAAGATGGTGCCGTCGAGCCTGGACCTCAGTTCGTGGACGTCGGTGCCGTCCGAGGAGTCCCTGAACCGGGCCGCCGAGATCCTCAACTCCGGTGACAAGGTGGCCCTTCTGGTGGGTCAGGGCGCGGCGGGGGCGCGCGCGGAGGTGGAGCGGATCGCCGAGCTGCTCGGCGCGGGCGTCGCCAAGGCGCTCCTCGGCAAGGACGCGCTGAGCGACGAACTCCCGTATGTCACCGGCTCGATCGGTCTGCTGGGGACGCGCCCGTCGTACGAGCTGATGCGGGACTGCGACACCCTGCTGACCATCGGATCGTCTTTCCCCTACACGCAGTTCATGCCGGAGTTCGGCAAGGCGCGCGGGGTCCAGATCGACATCGACCCGCACATGGTCGGGATGCGCTATCCGTACGAGGTGAATCTCGTCGGCGACGCGAAGGCGACGCTGGAGCGGCTGATCCCGATGATCGACGGGAACCGTGGACGTGAGTGGCACGACACGGTGTGCGACAACGTGCGGCGCTGGCGCGAGGTGATGGGGCGGCGGGCGGAGCAGTCGGCCGACCCGATCAACCCGGAGTACGTGGCCGCCGCCCTGGACCCGCTGCTGCCCGCGAACGCGATCGTGTCCTCCGACTCGGGCTCGGCGGCCAACTGGTACGCCCGCCATCTGACGATGCGGCCCGGCATGCGCGGATCGCTGTCCGGCACGCTGGCGACGATGGGCTGCGGAGTGCCGTACGCGATCGGTGCGAAGTTCGCGCATCCGGACCGGCCGGCGATCGCGCTGGTCGGGGACGGGGCGATGCAGATGAACGGGATGGCGGAGCTGATCACGGCGGCGAAGTACAAGGATCTGTGGGAGGACCCGCGGCTGGTGGTCGCGGTGTGGAACAACCACGACCTCAACCAGGTGACATGGGAGATGCGGGCCATGGAGGGCGCCCCGTCCTTCCTGCCCTCGCAGGAGCTCCCGGACGTCCAGTACGCCGCGTTCGCCCGTTCGCTCGGTCTGACCGGCATCCGGGTGGAGAAGCCCGAGGACGTCGAGGCGGGCTGGCGCGCCGGTCTTGAGGCGGACGGGCCCGCGGTCATCGAGTTCCTCACCGACCCGGCCGTACCGCCGATTCCGCCGCACGCCACCTGGGACCAGATGGAGGCCACGGCCGCGTCGATCCTCAAGGGCGACGCGGACCGCGGCTCGATGATCAAGCAGGGACTGAAGGCGAAGGTCCAGGAGTTCCTGCCGGGGCGGGACAGGAAGTGAGCGCCCGCCGGGTTCTCCGGGCTACTTGAACAGCGCCTGGATGTCCGGCTTCTTGTCGCCGAAGAGGCCGTCCTGTTCGCCGAGGGAGGCCAGCTTCTCCAGGGAGGCCGTGTCGACCTCGGCGGGCCAGGCGGGCAGGGTGAGCGTGTCCAGCAGATCCGTGCCGATCTTGGTGTAGGCCGTGAGGATCTGCCGTGCCTCGTCCGGGTGTTGGGAGGCGTAGGTCAGCGACTCGGTCATCGCCTCGGTGAACTTCTTCACCAACTCGGGGTTGCGCTGGGCGATCTGGGTGGAGGTGAAGTACGTCGCCACGGTCAGTTCGGGGTCGGTCTCGGCGAACGGGGACGCCACGATCCGCGCGCCCTGCTGTTCGGCGAGGGATTTCGCCGGGTCGCCCATCCAGGCGGCGTCGACGCGTCCGCCGTCGAGGGCGGCGGGCATCTGGTCGAAGGGGATCTCGACGAACTTGACCTTGTCGGGGTCGCCGCCCGCCTTGCGCACGGACTCCCTGACTGTCGTACTCCCGATGTTCTGAAGGGTGTTGACCGCCACGGTGTGTCCGGCCAGGTCCTTCGCCGACTTGACGGGGCTGTCCTTCTTGACGAGGACACCCGTGACGTCGGCGCCCACCTTGCCGTTGGAGGCGGCGCCGTTGACCACGGACTTGATGGGGACGCCCTTGGTCTGGGCGATCATCAGCGACGTGGTGTTGCTGAACCCGAACTGGAACTGTCCGCTCACCACACCGGGGATGATCGCGGCGCCGCCCTGGGCGGTCACCATCTTCAGCTCGATGCCGCGGTCGGCGAAGAACCCCTTCTTCTGCCCGAGATACAGGGGCGCCACGTCGATGATCGGGATGATGCCCACCGTCACCTGCGTCGCCTTGCCCCCGCTCGCCGCCGGGGCCCCGCCGCTGCCCGAGTCGGAGGAACCGCAGCCGGCGGCGCCGACGACGACCATCGCCGCGGTGACAAGTCCGAGTGTGCGCCGCCGTTGCATGGGTCCCCCTGGAGACTCGGACGGTCGAACCACCAATGGTGCGCAGATTCTTGACGCCCGCAATCTACAGGCACACCTTGACCGTGTCAGTCCCCTGGACCGATGTGAACCGGCGGAGTTCAGCTCTTCCGTGGCTCGGTGAGCGGTACCAGCTCCGTCACCTCGTTCCGCTTCTCGGGCAGCAGCAGCTCCTCATAGCGGCCCAGTGCCAGCACCACGCCGAGCATGAGGAGCGGGATGAGCACAGCGAGCATCGCCATGGCGGTTCCCTCCCCGGGATCGCGTGGGGGGCGTGCGCCGGGTCTCCCCACATCCGGACGGCAAACCCCCGTGTCGGTGGCTCGTGCTCGGGTACGCGGTGCCGTGCCCACCCCGAGGATCTGGAGAGAGAGCCATGCAGCGAGGCAGCGACCGGCTGAGCCGCCACCGCGACGACGAGATGAAACACGAGCTCCAGGGACTGCTCCGGTCCGGACACCCGACCCGCGCCGAGGAGTGGCACGACCCCGAGCCGACCGCCGACGACGATCCCCGGCTCGCGGGCGGCCCGGTGACGCCGGGCGGCTCCGGGGCGTCCCTGGGCACGGTCCGGCACGAGCTGGCCCGGCATCTGACCCGCAGCGCGTTCCCCGCGCCCCCGCGCCATCTGGCCGGCACCCTGCGCCGCGCCTACGCGCCGGACACCCTGGTCGAGGCGGTGGAACAGCTCCCGCCCGAGCGGCGCTACGGAACCGTCCAGGAACTGGCCGAGGCGCTGGTGGGAGAGCGGGAGTAGCCATGGCCGAGCTGGTACGTGAGGTCATGACGCCGGGCGTGGTCGCGGTGCGCCCCGACGCCTCGCTCGTGGAGGCGGCGCAGCTGATGCGGGCGCAGGACATCGGCGACGTGGTGGTGGCCGACGGCCAGGAGGTCGTCGGGATGCTCACCGACCGTGACATCACCGTGCGGGCGGTCGCCGAGGGCGCCGATCCGCTGACCACGAGCGCCGGCTCCGTGTGCAGTGCGCATCCGGTGCTGGTGGCCCCGGACGACCCGGTCGCGGCCGCCGCGGCGCTGATGCGGGCGCATGCGGTGCGCCGGCTGCCGGTCGTCGAGGACGGGCTGCCGGTCGGCATGGTGAGCCTGGGCGATCTGGCCGAGGCACAGGACCCCGATTCGGTGCTGGCCGGCATCAGCCGCGCCGAGCCCGACAGCAGTCCGGGCAGCTACGGCCGGGGCGGCGTATGAGCCGCGACCAGGCCGCCCGGATCAGCGCCTCCGGCACCACCGTGGACGTCGGCGAGGCCACCACCCGCTATCTGCTGTACGGCCTGCTGCCCAGCTGGTTCGTGCCGGGTCTCGCCGACTGGGTCATGCACCGCCGCACCCGCATCGAGGACACCGCCGGCATCAAGGAGTCGGTGATCCACTCGCTGATGATGGCCGAGATCGGCATCCCGATCGCGGCCACCCTGCGCTACCGGGTCAACCCGGCGCTGCTCGCGGTCCAGTTGGGCGGCGCCGCGGTGCACGAGGCGACGGCGCTGTGGGACGTCCGGACGGCCGTGCACAGCGGACGCGAGGTCAAGCCGATCGAACAGCACATCCACAGCTTCCTGGAGTCGCTGCCGTTCGGTGCGCTGGCCTCCCTGATGTGTCTGCACTCCGACCAGGTGAGGTCCCTGCTGCGCGGCGGGCGGGGTGATCCGGACGCCTGGCGGCTGGTGCCGCGCCGGCCGCAACTGTCCCGCGGCTACCTCGCGGGCATCACGGCCGCGATCGGCGCCTGTGTGCTGTTGCCGTACGCCGAGGAGCTGCTGCGCTGCGGGCGCGCGGCGAAGACAAGCAAGAAGGAGGTCGAGACATCATGCGCATCGCATTCCTGACCGCCCCCGAGGGCGTCGAGCAGATCGAGCTCACCGACCCGTGGAAGGCCGCCGTGGACGCGGGACACGAACCCGTGCTGGTGTCGACCGAGCCTGGAAAGATCCAGGCGTTCGACCACCTCGACAAGGCGGACACCTTCCCCGTGCAGGAGGTCGTGGGCGAGACGTCCGCCGACTCCTTCGACGGCCTGGTGCTGCCGGGCGGGGTCGCCAACCCGGACTTCCTGCGGACCGACGAGAAGGCGGTCGCCTTCGTACGGGCCTTCTTCGACCAGGGCCGGCCGGTCGCGGCGATCTGCCACGCTCCGTGGACCCTGGTCGAGGCGGACGTGGTCCGCGGCCGGGTGCTGACCTCCTGGCCGAGTCTGCGCACCGACATCCAGAACGCGGGCGGCAGTTGGGTCGACGAGCAGGTCAAGGTCTGCGACCACGGCCCGAACAAGCTGGTCACCAGCCGTAAGCCGGACGACCTGAAGGCGTTCTGCGAGACCTTCCTGGACGTCTTCACGAGGGAGGCGGGCCGATGACGGACCGCAAGCAGCAGCAGCGCGACAGCTTCCGGGCGGACGACCCGAGCGCCGGACCGCTCACCACCGACCAGGGCGTGGCGGTCGACCACACCGACGACTCGCTCGCCGCCGGGGAGCGCGGCCCGACGCTGATGGAGGACTTCCACTTCCGGGAGAAGCTGACCCGCTTCGACCACGAGCGGATCCCGGAGCGGGTGGTGCACGCGCGGGGCGCGGGCGCGTACGGGTACTTCGAACCGTACGAGTCCTGTGCGGAGTTCACCCGCGCGGCCTTCCTCCAGGACCCGGCCGTGCGCACCCCCGTCTTCGTGCGGTTCTCGACCGTGCAGGGCCCGAAGGGCTCCGCGGACACCGTGCGGGACGTGCGCGGCTTCGCCACCAAGTTCTATACGTCCGAGGGCAATTACGACCTGGTCGGCAACAACTTCCCGGTCTTCTTCATCCAGGACGGCATCAAGTTCCCCGACTTCGTGCACGCGGTGAAGCCCGAGCCGCACAACGACATCCCCACGGGCGCGTCCGCGCACGACACCCTGTGGGACTTCGTCTCCCTCCAGCCGGAGACGCTGCACGCGATCATGTGGCTGATGTCGGACCGGGCGATCCCGCGCAGCTACCGCATGATGCAGGGGTTCGGTGTGCACACCTTCCGGTTCGTGAACGCGGAGGGGCGCGGCACGTTCGTGAAGTTCCACTGGACGCCGAAGCTCGGCGCGCACTCGCTGGTGTGGGACGAGGCGCAGGAGTGCCAGGGCCGCAACCCGGACTTCAACCGGGGTGACCTGTGGGACGCGATCGAGGCGGGCGAGTACCCGGAGTGGGAGCTGGGCGTCCAACTGGTGTCGGAGGACGACGAGTTCGCCTTCGACTTCGATCTGCTGGACGCCACGAAGCTGATTCCCGAGGAGCAGGTGCCGGTGCGGCCGATCGGCCGGATGGTGCTGGACCGCAATCCGGAGAATTTCTTCGCCGAGACCGAGCAGGTGGCCTTCCACACGGCGAACGTGGTCCCGGGTATCGACTTCACCAACGATCCGCTGCTCCAGGCGCGCAACTTCTCCTATCTGGACACCCAGTTGATCCGGCTGGGGGGTCCCAACTTCGCACAGCTGCCGGTGAACCGGCCGGTGGCCCCCGTGCGGACGAACCAGCGGGACGGGTACGGGCAGAGCAGGATCCACAGCGGGACGAACTACTTCCCGAACTCCCTCGGCGGCGGCTGCCCGGCGCACGCGGGCGTCGACGGTCACGCGTACACGCACTACGCGGAGCGCGTCGACGGTGCCAAGATCCGCCGCCGCAGCCCGAGTTTCCAGGACCACTACAGCCAGCCCGCGCTGTTCTGGCACAGCATGGCGCCCTGGGAGCGGCAGCACATCGTGGACGCCTTCCGCTTCGAGCTCGGCAAGGTCGACGCGATGAGCGTACGGGTCCGTACGGTCGAGCAACTGGCCCATGTCGACAGCGAGTTGGCGGCGGCGGTGGCCCAGGGCATCGGAGTGCCGGAGCCGGCCCCCGCCGAGGCGGGCCCGCACAAGGCGCTCTCGCCCGCCCTGAGTCTGGAGTCGCTGCGCGGCGACGGCTCGATCCGCACCCGGCAGATCGCGATCCTCGTGGCCGACGGCGTGGACGGCGAACAGGTGACGTCCGTGAAGGAGGCGCTGACCGCCGAGGGGGCGATCGTCGAGGCACTGGCCCCACAGGACGGCAAGGTCACCGGTGCCGACGGGGAGAGCTGCGAGGTCGACCGCGCGCTGCCGACCGTCGCCTCCGTGCTCTACGACGCGGTGCTGCTGCCCGGCGGTCCGGTGGGCACCCCGCCGACCGTCTCGGACCCGGACGCGATGCGCTTCGTACGGGACGCCTACCGGCACGGCAAGCCGGTGGGCGCGCTCGGCTCGGGCGTCGGGGTGGTGACGGCCCTGGAGCCGGAGGGCGTACAGCTGTCGACCGAGTTCCACCAGGTGGTCGCCGACCACGGTGTCGTCACGGACACCTCCCCCGGCCCGGCGAGCGAGGAGTTCGTGCGGGCCTTCGTCACCGCCGTCGCCGCCCACCGCCACTGGGACCGGCCACCGGCCCGCCACTAGAAGCCGTGCGGGCTCGTGGCCGTGGGCACATCAGACGCGGGGCTTCTCCGGGGCCCGTGTCACCGCTCCCGGGCGCCCGCCCGGGTGCGGCCCGCGGCGACCGGGCGCTGGGGGTTGCGGCGCAGGTACTCGCCCTCCAGCTCGGCCATCCTGCCGTTGTGGGCGCGCAGCGCGTCGCTGGAGCCGTACAGCAGGGTGTCGTGGCGCGTGCGGTGAATGGTCTCCAGCTCCTTCATGAGCTGCTGGTCGTCCAGGCGGCTGGGGTCGACTCCGGTCATGGCGGTGTCCCACTCTTCGTGTTCGTTCATGGGGTTCGGGTACCCGCTCGGTGAGCACTACTGAGCACTGCTTCCGAGCGGAATCCGGGAGAGAACCATGGATCTCGCCTATCTGCACCCACTCTACGAACATCCGGGCCCCTGGGCCTCCGTATACGTCGACACGTCCCGGCACGCGGAGGACACCGCCCACGCGCTGCATCTGACGGCCGCCGCGATGGCCCGCGAGCTGGCCGGGCAGGGCGCGGACGACGCCACCTGCCGGGCGGTGGAGAGCGCGATCGAGGATCTGCGCCACTCCCCCGACCGGTACGGCAGGGCCCTCTTCGCCCGGGCGGGCGCAGTGGTCCTGGATCCCGTACTGGCCCACACCCCACCGGGCGGCAGCCTGGCCCACTGGGCGCCGCTGCCGCGTACGACACCGCTGCTCGACCTGGCCGGGGAGAACCCGGTGTGTGTCGTCGCCTACGTCAATCGCAGGGGCGCCGACTTCGAGCTGCGCAGCGCGCTGGAGCGGCGGCCGGCCGGCGCCGTGGCGGGCCGGCAGTGGCCGGTGCACCGCACGAGCAGCGCCGACTGGTCGGAGCGGCACTTCCAGCTGAAGGTGGAGAACACCTGGGAGCACAACGCCGCGGAGATCGCCGACGCGCTCACCGTCTGCCAGGAAGAGACCGGCGCCGACCTGCTGGTCCTCGTCGGTGATCCGCGCGAGCGGCGTGAGGTGCACGAGCGGCTGCCGCAGCGGATCAAGGACCTCGTGGCGCAGACCGAGCACGGCAGCGGCAGCCGGCTCCTGGACGACGACGTCGAGCAGGTCAGGACCGATCATGTGCGGCGGCGCACCGACGCGGTGCTGGAGCGCTTCCTCGGGGCCCGCACCCCGGACGAGGAGGGCCGCGTCCGGGCCGTGGAGAGCCTTCCCGAGCTGGTGGAGGCGGCCCGTGAGCACCGGATGGCGGAGCTCCTGGTCCGCCCGGACGGCCCCGATCTGCACCGCGACGTCTGGGTCGGCGAGGACGCCGACCAGCTGGCCGTGCGCCGTACCGAGCTGAAGATCCTCGGCGAGCAGAACTCGTGGGCGGCCCGCGCGGACGACGCCCTGATCCGGGCGGCGGCCACGACCGACGCCACGGCGCGCGCACTCACCGAGCCGGGCGACGGGGTGCTGCCCGGCGGCCTGGGCGCGCTGCTGCGCTGGAAGTGACGGCGCCGGGCCGGCGGGTCAGCGCACCCGCTCCACCCGCCGCTCGTCCCACACCGGCTCCGGCGTCTCGCGGACCCGGCCGTCGCTGCCGAAGACCAGGTAGCGGTCGAAGGAGCGGGCGAACCAGCGGTCGTGGGTGACCGCGAGAACCGTGCCGTCGAAGGCCTCCAGGCCCTCCTGGAGGGCCTCGGCGGACTCCAGGTCGAGGTTGTCCGTGGGCTCGTCAAGGAGCAGGGCCGTGACGCCCTGGAGCTCCAGCAGGAGGATCTGGAAGCGGGCCTGCTGGCCGCCGGAGAGGCGGTCGAACGTCTGCTCGGCCTGTTGGGTGAGCTCGTAGCGGCGCAGCCTCGACATCGCCGCGCCCCGGTCCTGGGAGTGCTCGGCCCACAGGATGTCGAGGAGCGCGCGGCCCATCAGCTCGGGGTGCGCGTGCGTCTGGGCGAAGTGCCCGGGCACGACCCGCGCCCCGAGCTTCCACGCGCCCGTGTGGGCCACGGTCTCGCCGGCCAGCAGCCGCAGGAAGTGCGACTTGCCGGAGCCGTTGGAGCCGAGGACGGCGACCCGCTCGCCGTAGAAGACCTCCAGGTCGAAGGGTTTCATCAGCCCGGTCAGTTCGAGTCCCGCGCAGGTGACGGCCCGTACGCCGGTACGGCCGCCCTTGATCCGCATCTTGATGTCCTGCTCGCGCGGCGGCTCGGGCGGCGGCCCGGCCTCCTCGAACTTGCGCAGCCTGGTCTGGGCGGCCTGGTAGCGGGAGGACAACTCATGGCTGATGGAGGCCGCCTGACGGAGGTTCAGCACCAGCTTCTTCAGCTGGGCGTGCTTCTCGTCCCAGCGACGGCGCAACTCCTCGAAGCGGGCGAAGCGTTCGCGCCGGGCTTCGTGGTAGGTGGCGAACCCGCCGCCGTGCACCCAGGCGTCGGCGCCCGCGGGCGACGGCTCGACCGACACGATCTTCTCGGCCGCGCGGGACAGCAGCTCCCGGTCGTGGGAGACGAACAGGACCGTCTTGCGGGTCTCCTTCAGCCGCTCCTCCAGCCAGCGCTTGCCGGGCACGTCGAGGTAGTTGTCCGGCTCGTCGAGCAGGAGCACCTCGTCGGCGCCGCGGAACAGCGCCTCCAGGACGAGCCGCTTCTGCTCGCCGCCGGAGAGCGTGCGCACCTCCCGGAACTGCGCCTTGTCGTACGGCACCCCGAGCGCGGCCGTGGTGCACATGTCCCACAGCGTCTCGGCCTCGTACCCGTGCGCCTCGGCCCAGTCGGAGAGGGCCTGCGCGTACTGCATCTGCGCGGCCTCGTCGTCGACGGTCATGATCGCGTGCTCGGCCCGGTCGACGGCCTTCGCGACTTCCCGGATCCGCGGCGAGGACACCGACACGAGCAGGTCCCGTACGGTCGTCTCGTCGCGTACGGAGCCCACGAACTGGCGCATCACGCCGAGGCCGCCGGTGACGGTGACGGTCCCGCCGTGCGGCTTCAGCTCGCCGGAGATCAGGCGGAGCAGGGTGGTCTTGCCGGCGCCGTTGGGTCCGACGAGGGCCATGGCGGCCCCTTCGCCCACCCGGAAGGACACGTCGCCGAGCAACGCCCTCCCGTCAGGGAGGTAGTACTCGAGGTGCGCGGCTTCCAGATGTCCCATGAGGCCGCATTGTGCGGGTCGGGGCGCGCGCCGGGCAAACCGTTATCCGGCCTCGCCGCGGATCGTCGTCCGGCTACTCGACCTCGTCGAGGGGCCTGCCCGCGGGTCCGCCCTCGTCGGCCGGGCCGGTGCCGCCCACGACGGCGCCCGCCCAGGTCAGGGCCTTCCAGCCGTCGGAGGGAGAGCCCTCCAGGATGACCACGCCGGTGTTGTCGAGGGGGCGGGCGGCGGCGAAGGCGACGTCCACGTTGTCGGCGCGGGCCGAGGTCCACATGCGGATCGCGGCGCCGTGGCTGACCAGGGCGACGGTCGCGGCGCCGCTGCCGGCGGCCTCGGCGATCACCGCGTCGTACCGGGCGAGGGCCTCGGCGCCGCTCTCGCCGCCCGGCATGCGCCGCGCGAGGTCTCCGGCCGACCAGGCGAAGATCGTCTCCATGTAGGTGTGCCCGGCCCGCGAGTGGCCGTCCAGCATTTCCAGGTCCCCGGCGGCGATCTCCCGGATGCCGTCGCGGACGAGGACGTCGAGGCCGCGGGCGGCGGCCAGCGGGGCGGCGGTGAGCTGGGTGCGGACGAGCGTGGAGGCGTAGAGGGCCTCGATGTCCTCGTCGGCGAGCGCCTCGGGCAGGGCCGCCGCCTGCCGTTCACCGAGGGAGGTCAGTCCGGGCCCGGGGATCGCCGTGTCGAGCAGGAAGTCGACGTTGGACGGGGTCTGGCCGTGGCGGACGAGGAGCAGTCGCATGCGGTGAGCCTCCGGTGTGGTGACCGCCCCGGACAAGAAACGGCCACTTCAGGGTACCCGCCACGGCATGACGCCTGACGTGGACCTCACCGCCCCGAAGCCCGGTCGGCACCCCGTGCGCGACACGCTGCTGGCCCTCGACTGCCGGCTCTTCGAGTTCGCCGCCGAGCGGAACTGGCCGCTGGCCGAACCGGTGCTGCCGCGGCTGAGCCGGAGCGCGAACCACGGTGTGCTGTGGTTCGCGACGGCCGCCGCGATGGCGGCGAGCCGCACCCCTCGGGCCCGCCGGGCCGCCGCCCGCGGTCTCGCCTCGCTGACCCTGGCCTCGCTGACCGTCAACACCCTGGGCAAGCGGTCGGTACGGCGTCCGCGGCCCGTCCTCGACCCGGTGCCGCTGGTACGGCAGCTGAAGCGGCAGCCCATCACCACGTCGTTCCCGTCCGGGCACTCCGCCTCGGCCGCCGCGTTCGCCACCGGCGTCGCCCTGGAGTCGCCGGCCTGGGGCGCGGCGGTGGGGCCGATCGCCTGGTCGGCGGCGCTGTCCCGGGTCTACACCGGTGCGCACTTCCCGAGCGATGTGCTGGCCGGCGCCCTGCTGGGGGCGGGTGCCGCGTTCGCCGTACGGGGCATGGTGCCGACCCGCGCCCAGATCGGCACACCGCCCCGGCCGCGCGCCGAGGTGCCGGCGCTGCCCGAGGGCGAGGGCCTGGTGGTCGTGGCGAACAGCGCCGCGGGCACCTCGGAGCGGGTGCGCGCCCTTCAGAACGCGCTGCCGCGGGCCGAGCTGGTCGAGTGCCGACCGGAGGACATGCGGGCCGAGCTGGAGAAGGCGGCCACCCACGCGCGCGTGCTCGGCGTGTGCGGCGGCGACGGCACGGTGAACGCCGCCGCCGAGGTGGCCCTGCGCCACGATGTGCCCCTGGCGGTGCTGCCCGGCGGCACCCTGAACCACTTCGCCTACGACCTGGGCGTGGAGGACGTCCGGGCGGTGAGCCGGGCTGTCCGGCAGGGCGAGGCGGTCCGGGTGGACGTGGGCCGATTCGACTGCGGCGGGAAGCGGGGCATCTTCCTCAACACGTGCAGTCTGGGCGTGTATCCGGAGCTGGTGCGGGTGCGGGACCGCTGGTCGCGCCGGATCGGCGGCTGGCCGGCCGGGGTGCTCGCGGCGCTGCGGGTGCTGCGCACCGACGGACATCCGCTGGAGGCCGAGTTCCGCGGCCGGACCCGCCCGCTGTGGCTGCTGTTCGTCGGCAACGGCACCTATCACCGGGTGGGCCTGGCCCCGGGCCGCCGGCTCGACCTCGCGGACGGCCGGCTCGACGTCCGGGTCGTGCACGGCGGCCGACGTCCCGCGACCCGGCTGCTGGCCGCCGCCCTCGCCGGACCGCTGACCCGCTCCCCCGCCCACGCGGCCGTCCAGGTGGGCCGACTGCGCCTGGCGGGCGTGGCCCCGGGCACGCTCCTCGCCTACGACGGCGAGGTCACCGAGGTGGCGGGCGAGGTGACGCTGGAGAAGCTGCCCGAGGCGCTCACGGTGTACCGCCCCCTGCCCGGGTCCTGATCACCCGTCAGTCCACATAGTAAAACGTGGGTCTCATCATTCGACATGCGCGCGTACGGTGACGCATACCGAGGAAGCCTCGGAAGCAGGCCGGAACAGGGGAGTTCAGCCATGTCGAAACCGCAGGAGACCGCCGTCTACACGCACGGGCACCACGAGTCGGTGCTGCGCTCGCACACCTGGCGCACCGCCGCCAACTCCGCGGCGTATCTGCTCGGTTCGCTGAAGCCCCACATGAAGGTCCTGGACATCGGCTGCGGACCCGGCACCATCACCGCCGACCTGGCGGAACTGGTCCCCGACGGCCACGTCACCGGCGCCGACCACGCCTCCGGGATCCTGGACCAGGCCCGCGCCACGGCCGCCGGACGCGGTCTGACCAACGTGGACTTCGCGGTCGCCGACGTACACGCCCTGGACTGGCCGGACGACACGTTCTGCGTGGTCCACGCCCACCAGGTGCTGCAACACGTCGGCGACCCGGTGCAGGCGCTGCGCGAGATGAAGCGGGTCACCAAGCCGGGCGGGTTCATCGCGGTCCGCGACTCGGACTACGCCGCCATGACCTGGTACCCGGCGTCCCCGGGCATGGACGACTGGCAGGACCTGTACCAGCGGGTGGCCCGCGCCAACGGCGGTGAGCCGGACGCCGGGCGCCGGCTGAAGTCATGGGCGCTGCGGGCCGGCCTGACGGACATCACGTCGACCTCGGGCACCTGGACCTACGCCACCGCCGAGGAGCGGGCGTGGTGGAGCGGCCTGTGGGCCGACCGCACCGTGGCGTCCGCGTACGCGGACCGGGCCGTCGCGGGCGGCCACGCGACGCCGGAGCAGCTGCGGGCGATCGCCGACGCCTGGCGGGAATGGGGCCGGCAGGAGGACGGCTGGTTCAGCGTGCTGCACGGGGAAATTCTGTGCCGAAAAGGCGCCTGAATCTCCCTTTCCGGGAAACCCGGAATGAAGGAGGTTCACATTATGGTTGCCATCCTTCTGGTACTGCTTCTGGTACTGATTCTGTTCGGTGCCGGATTCGCGGTGAAGATTCTCTGGTGGATTGCGCTCGCGGTACTGGTTCTCTGGCTGCTGGGATTCCTGATGCGGGGCACAACCGCAGGCGGAGGCCGGGGTCGCTGGTACAGGTGGTGAGCTAGTCCCGGGGCAGCAACGGTCCCAGCGGCCCGAGGTCCAGATTCAGGTCCTCGGGCCGCAGTCCGTAGCGCTCACGCAGCTCGGTCATGCGCTCGTCCAGCAGCATCAGGGTGAGCCCGATGCGTTCCTCCTGCTCCTCGGTCAGTCCGCCGTCGTCGAAGCGGCGCAGCGCCTGGCGTTCCATGAGCTGGCGCAGCAGCTCGACGACGGTCAGTACGAGTTTGACGAGGTCACGTTCGACGGTGTCCGGTTCGAGGTCGAGCCGGTTGCGGGCACTGGTCACGTCGACTCACTCTCCCCACGGAGCGGGAACGTTCTCGTTCACGGAACTGATCAGGGCGTTGAGGTCGATGCGGACGAGGTCGACGTCCGCGATGCGCAGGGTGATGTCGCCCGTGATGACGACCCCGCCGGCCAGCAGCCGGTCGAGGAGGTCCACCAGGGCGACCTCTCGGCGTTCGACGACGGTCAAGGTTTCTCCCCCGCAAAGGAATAGGCGGCCCATGGGCCGGTGAGTTCCACGCGGAAATCAGTTGTCTCGTCCTTCGTCCGGTCGACGAGTTCCACGAATTCCTCGGACCTGGACCGCGGCACCAGATAGGCGGCATTCAGTACGTTGCGACCCGCGGCGCCGGAGAGTGTCGCGTTCTGCGGGGGATGCAGCCGGGAATCCTCGGCGACGGCGGACAGGGTTTCGTGCAGCCGGTTCGCGAATTCCTCGGCCCGCTGCCACTGCTCCTCGTGCGCGCGCACCCCGGCCCGGCGCTGCCGCAGATAGTCCCGGCCCGTCGCCGCCTTGGCGGCCGGCGCCCCGGTGTCCGCGGGCGGGGCGTCGACGTACAGCTTGACCCCCCATTCCACGCGTCCCTCCAGCCGGTCGAGGGTGCGCCGGAAGTCGGCCTCCCTGGCCTGGAGCATGGTGCGGACGCCGCTGTCGTCGCGGAAGACGGTGGCGAGCCGGAGCGGCAGCGGCGTGGTGACCACCGTGAGAGCGTCGATCACACCCTGGTGGGCCCGGGCCGTCGCGGTCAGCCAGTCCAGGTCCTCCAGACGGGAGCGGAGCGGCTCCTCCGCGAAGTCCCGCTCCGGCACATGGCTGACGACGGCGACGAGGCCGTGGTGGGCGAGCAGTCTGGGCGGGTCACCGGCCACGCCCGTCAACTGGGCCTGCAACGGAGTGCCGAAGGGGCGGCAGACGGCGTACACATACCGCAGTCCGGTCATCAGGCCTCCTTCTCCTCGGCCCGCCCGGGCTCGAGTTGCGCGATCCGCTCGCGCAACTCGGCGTTCTCCCGGGCGAGTTCCTTGCGGCGTGCGCCGGAGGACAACGCGGGGTCGTCCTCCCACCAGTCGATGCCCATCTCCTTCGCCTTGTCGACGGAGGCGACGATGAGCCGCAGCTTGATGGTCAGGAGTTCGATGTCGAGCAGGTTGATCCGGATGTCGCCGGCGATGACGATGCCCTTGTCGAGCACCCGCTCCAGGATGTCGGCGAGGTTCGCGCCGCCGTCACGGCCATAGGGCTCGGGCAGTCGGCCGGCGGTCGTCATCGACGGCTCCCGCCCTCGGCGTACTCGTACTCCTCGTCCTCCGCGGGTTCGGCCTCATCCTCGGCCTCGTCCTCGTAGCCGTCCTCCGGCTCCTCCTCTTCCTCTTCCCCGTCCTCTTCCTCCTCGTACTCGTCCTCGGGCTCCTCCCTGCCGTCCTCCTCGGCCTCGGGGCCCTCCTCCTCAGCTTCCTCTTCCTCGCCCTCGTACGCCTCCTCGGGCTCCTGGTCCTCCTCTTCCTCGGCCACCGCGTCCTCGTGGCTGCGGACGACCTCTCCGTCGCGGATCTCACCGCGCCAGCCGTCCTCGGCCTCGCCCTTGAGGGTGACGAAGCGGACATAGTTCTTGAGGTCGAGGCGGGCCCGGCGGCCCTGGGCTCGCCAGATGTTGCCGGTCTTCTCGAACAGACCCGTCGGGTAGTACTCGATGACCAGCAGCACACGGGTCAGGCTCTCGGCCAGCTCGTGGAAGGAGACGACGCCCTTCGTGGTGCCCTTGGCGCCCTCCGACGTCCAGGCGATGCGGTCGTCGGGGATCTGCTCGGTGGTGTGCGCCTTCCAGCTGCGGTTGGACCAGAAGACCTTCAGCTGCCAGTCGGAGGTCGTGTCGTCGGCGCGGTTCGCGCTCTTCACGCCCTTGGCGAAGGTGGAGAAGTCCTGGAACTGCGTCCACTGGTCGTAGGCCGTGCGCAGGGGGACGCCAACGTCGACGTACTCCATGATCACGGTGGGCTTCTTGCCGGAGCCGCCCTTGCGGCCGCCCTTGCCGCCCCCCAGGTTCTTCAGTGCGCCCATGACGTTCTCCTTGGCGCGGGAGGCGCCCACCTCCAGGGCGGAGCGCAGCGGGCCCTTGCCCTCGGCGAGCTTGCGACCGCCGTCCAGGGCGAGCTTGGTGAAGCCGGGGCTGTTGCCCTCGGCGATGTCGTTCAGTTTCACGGTCGTCTCGCCCAGCTTGCGCCCGGCGCCGATCAACAGGCGCTGGGCCTGGGCGGCGAGGTACTCCTGCACCTCGGCCTTGAGCCGGTCGACGGCCTCACTCTGGGCGACCCCGCCGAGCGGGCTCCCCTTGGTGGCGCCGCGCGCGGCGGAGCCCGCGGATCCGACGGTGTCGGTCATCGGTCACCGCCTCCCTTCGACACGCGCGAGCGGGCACCGCGGGCGGCACCGCCCGCACCGGCGGTCTTCTTGGCCGCCGTCTTCCTCGCGGATGTCTTCTTCGCCGCGGTCTTCTTCGCCGCGGTCTTCTTGGCGGGAGCCTTCTGGGCGCTCTTCTTCGCAGGCGCCGTCTTGGCCGCCGTCTTCTTCGCGGCCGTCTTCTTGGCCGGCGCCTTCTTCCGGGGCGGCCCGGACTCCTCACGCTCGGCCTCGGGCTCGTCGCCGTTCCCGTCGTCGTCCCTGGCCTCGTCGTCGCCGTTCTCGTCGTCCCTGGCCTCGTCGTTCTCCCTGTCCTCGTCGTCGTACTCGTCGGACTCCTCGTCGCTGTCGAAGCCCAGGTCCGAGGTGTCCGGCACGACACCCGCCAGCTGGTCGCGCACCTCGGCGGTGCGGCCGTGCAGACGGCCCGCGAGGGCGTCGATCTGGCGCTCGACCATCGCACCGGAGGCCGCCTTGCCGACGCCGCGCAGGTCCTGCCGCAGCTGGTCGCCGATCTCCTTGAACTGCGGGTTGTTCCGCAGCTGCCCGGAGACCAGGTCGGCGAGTGCCCGCGGGCTCAGCTGCATGCGCTTGCCCGCGACCAGGGTGCCGACGGCGACGGCCATCTTCAGCTTCTTGGTACGCCCCAGGACGTATCCGGCCCCTACCGCGAGGCCCAGTCCCACTCGGTTCATCAACTCGTCCAGTCGTCGGTTCCCGCGCCTGGGTTCAGGCCCGTCTCCAGCCGGTCGAGGAGCTCGTCCTCCTGCCGGTCGAACTCCTCCTCGTCGATCTCGCCCGCCTCCAACCGCTCTTCCAGCCGGGCGAGTTCGGCCCGGACGGTGGCCGGGTCGTAGTAGATGCGCTCCGCCTCGCTCAGCACCTGTCTGACGACCCAGGCGCTGCCGCGCACGGGCGCGAACGGCAGCAGGAGCACCTCTCCGATGAGGCCCACGTCCTCACCTCACTCCCCGGAACTCTCGGCACCGGCCGTACTGCCGGCGGGCTCGGCGGGGCCGGGCTCGACGAAGCTGTACGGCGGCAGCGGACCGTTGACGCGCAGTTCGAGGTGGGGATGGCTCTTGCGGACCTGCTCGACCGAGGCGAGGAACGCCTCGGCCGCGTCGCGCTCCACCAGGAACGACACATTGGCGATCCAGCCGCTGGAGTCGGGCCCGGCGCTGACCGCCGCGGCACTCGTCTCCAGGCCCTGCTGCACCTCGGCCGCGTCCTCGGCCTCGCGGGCCTTGACGGCGGCGACCACCATCTCGCCGAGCCGCAGCTTCTCCTCGTAACTGCCGCCGCCCGCCTGCCGGTTGGCCTCGGTCAGGGACCGCAGTTCGGGGTTCTCCGCCATCACGCGGTGCAGCACGGCCTCCTCGTCATGGGTGGCCTTGACGTTGTACTCGACCTTGCCGTCCAACGCCCGCAGGCGTTCCCGGTAGTGCTCGGCCCGCTCGGCGAGCACGCTGGTGACGGTCTCGTCGTCGGGCGCCACGCTGCCGAACCGCATGGGCAGCACACAGCCGCCCGCGCCGGCCTCGGCGAGCACGTTCTGGTGGGCCAGCAGGTCCTTGCGCTTGGGCCGCAGCCCCTCGGGCGCGTCGCTGACGACGGCCGCCAGGCCGCCCTCCTTCAGGATGCGCACGGGCAGCTGCGGGTCGCCGACGCCGCCCATGTCCTCGGGCAGCGAGGACCGGGAGCCGTCGATGATGCCGTACACATACGTACTCACTCCTGCTCCTCCTTCCTGCGGGAGGCCGTCGACTTACGGGCGCGCGGCCGCTGCTGCGGCTCGCTCTCGCCCTCCTCGCGCGCCTGCTTGAAGGCGTCGGAGATCGTCTGGGCGGCGCCGGACAGTGCGCCCTTGGACTTGCCGCGGGCGCCGGACTCGGTCATCTCGCCGACGAGGTCGGGAAGGCCGGGGTTCTTGCGCGGCCCGGCTTCGAGGTCGAGGCGGTTGCACGCCTCGGCGAAGCGAAGGTAGGTGTCAACGCTGGCCACCACGACCCGGACGTCGATCTTGAGGATCTCGATACCGACCAGGGAGACCCGCACGAACGCGTCGATGACGAGACCCCTGTCGAGGACTAGTTCCAGAACGTCGTAGAGGCCACTGGAGCCACCTCCGCCGCCGCTCTGCTGTGCCGGGACAACGGTCATGCCGACCGCGCCTCCTTCTCTGCCGTTTCGGATGGATGACCGGGACGGCGGCCTAGCGGCCGCCCGGCCTGTGTGCGTCGGAGCGCCCGCGTTCGTAGCGGCGGACGCGCCGGTAGCCCGTGAGCTGCCCTTCCGGGTCGAGGTCGACCTGGTAGCTCGCCATCAGGCTCATCGTGTCGGGCACGCGGGCGAGTTCGAGGACCTCGATCTCCAGCGACCAGCCGTCCTCCGTCTGCTCGAAGGACGACACCGTCTCGGCGGCCATGCCGGTCAGCTCCGCGAGCTGGGTGCGCGCCTCGCGCAGCACCTGCATGGGGCTCGGCCGGTCATCCGCCGTGTCGCTTTCCGCCCGCTTGGGGGTTTGTTGTGAGTTCTGCGTGTCTGATGTGTTTTTTGTGTTCGACATGGCCACCTCCCGGTCCGGGTGGCCTCATGTCCACGGACCAAACCTTTGAGGTGCGCCGATGTGACCAAGGTGCGCGGATGTCGAGGAGATCGCCCCCCCGGCGTCCGTCAGCCACGCATCGCGTTCAGCCTGCGCCGGGCCGGTCCGAGCGCGCGGCCCCGGCCCATCACACCGGCCCAGGGATTGGTGCGGGCCTGGTCCACGGCGTCCTCGATGGTCCAGCGGCGGGCGTCGAGGCCCGGGTCGTCCAGCTGGCTCCAGGACATCGGGGTGGCCACGGGGGCGCCGGGCCTGGCGCGGACCGTGTAGGGGGCGACCGCGGTCTGGGCGTAGGCGTTGCGCTGGATGTCGAGATAGAGGCGGTCGCCGCGGTCCTTCTTGCGGGCGGCGGTGGTGAACCGGTCGGGGTGCCCGGCGACGAGAAGGTCGGCGACGTCCCTCGCGAACGCGCGCACCTCGTCGAAGTCGTCGTGGCCGTTGACCGGGACGACGACGTGCAGTCCGCGCGAGCCGGTGGTCATCAGCGCGGACGGCAGCCTCAGCTCGTCGAGCAGTTCCCCCAGCAGCTCCGCCGCCGAGCGCACCGTGGCGAAGTCGTCGCCTTCGTCGGAGGGGTCGAGGTCGAAGACCATCCGGTCGGGCCGCTCCAGGCGTCCGACCCGGGACAGCCAGCGGTGCAGGGTCAGACAGGCCTGGTCGGCGAGATGGAGGAGGGTGGCGGAGTCGTCGCACACGGTGTGGCAGACCGTGCCGCCCTCCTTGGGCACCTCGACGCGGGTGATCCAGTCCGGATAGCTCTCCGGGGTGTTCTTCTGCATGAACCGGGGGCCGTCGACACCGTCCGGGTGCCGTTCCAGCATCAGGGGGCGGCCGCGCAGGTGCGGCAGCATGAAGGGGGCGACGGCCCGGTAGTAGTCGGCGAGGTCGCCCTTGGTGTACTCCTTCGTCTCCCCGCTCCCCGGGAAGAGCACCTTGCCGGGCCGGTGCACCTCGACCGTGCGGCGTCCGGCCCGCACCCTGCGCACATCGTCCGTCACCGCACGATCGCCTCCTCCACCAGCAGTTTTCCGGCCGCCGCGATACCGGCGGCGTCGATACCGACGAGGTGGAGCTGCTCCTCGGGGGAGGCCGAGCCGGGCATGGTCCGCACACCGAGGCGTACGAGCCGCGGCACGGGCCGCCCGTCCACGAACGCGTCCAGGACGGCGTCACCGAGGCCGCCCTCCTCGTGGTGGTCCTCGACCGTCACCAGACAGCCGGTCTCCTCGGCGGCTCGGCGCAGGGTGAGCCGGTCGACGGGCTTGACGGAGTACAGGTCGATCACCCGGATCCGGATGCCGTCCTCGGCCAGGGTGTCGGCCGCGGCCAGCGCCTCGTGCACGGTCACGCCCGCGGCGACGACGGTGAGCCGGTCCTGGTCCGAGGAGCGCAGCACCTTGCTGCCGCCCACCGGGAACTCCTCGTCGGGGCCGTAGATCACCGGGCTCTTGCCGCGCGAGGTGCGCAGATAGCGGATGCCGTCGAGGCCGGCCATGGCCGCGACGAGGTGCGCGGTCTGGTGCGCGTCGCACGGGTACAGCACGGTCGAACCGTGCACGGCCCGCATCATCGCCAGGTCCTCCAACCCCATCTGCGAGGGCCCGTCCTGCCCGATGGCGACGCCCGCGTGCGAGCCGACGAGGTTGACGCCGGCGCCGCTGATGGACGCCATGCGGACGAAATCGTGAGCCCGGGTGAGGAAGGCGGCGAAGGTGGCGGCGTACGGCACGAAGCCCCGCGCGGCCAGTCCCACCGCCGCGGCGACCATCTGCTGCTCGGCGATGTAGCACTCGAAGTAGCGGTCGGGATGTTCCTTGGCGAAGAGCTCGGCGCGCGTGGAGTCACCGACCTCGCCGTCCAGCGCGACGACGTCGCCGCGAGCGGTGCCGAGGGCGGCGAGGGCGTGCCCGTAGGCGTCGCGTGTGGCGATCTCGTCCCCGAGGTCCCAGGTGGGCAGGTCGAGGTGTCCGGCGCGTACGGCGTGCAGCATGCGGGCGGTGGGCGGCTCCTGCACGCGGAACCGCAGGTCGCGGGGGCCGCCGAGTTCGGCGATCGCCTCGTCGGCGTCGGGCAGCGGCTTGCCGTGCAGGCCCTCACGGTCCTGGACGGCCTCGACGCCCTTGCCCTTGAGGGTGCGGGCGAGGATCGCGGTGGGCTGTCCGGTGGTGGACACGGCCTCGCCGTACGCCCGGTCGACGGCGTCCACGTCGTGCCCGTCCACCTCCACCGTGTGCCAGCCGAAGGCCTGGAAGCGGCGGGCGTAGGCGTCCAGGTCGTGGCCGTGCCGGGTGGGGCCGCGCTGGCCGAGCCGGTTGACGTCGATGATCGCGGTGAGGTTGTCGAGGTGTTCGTAGGCGGCGTGCTCGGCGGCCTCCCACACCGAGCCCTCGGCGAGCTCGCTGTCGCCGCACAGCACCCACACCCGGTATCCGGTGCGCTCCAGCCGCTTGCCGGCCAGCGCGATGCCGACGCCGACCGGCAGCCCCTGCCCCAGCGACCCGGTGGCGGTCTCCACCCACGGCAGCCGCCGCGGCGTGGGGTGCCCTTCCAGCCGGCTGCCCGACTCGCGGAAGGTGAGCAGCTCGTCGTCGTCGATGGCGCCGACGGCCTTGTAGGCGGCGTACAGCAGCGGCGAGGCGTGTCCCTTGGAGAGGACGAAACGGTCGTTGCCGGGGTGGGCGGGGCGGTCGAAGTCGTAGCGGAGGTGATGGGCGAGGAGTACGGCCATCAGATCGGCGGCGGACATCGACGACGTCGGATGCCCCGACCCCGCGGCATCGGCCGCCCGCACACTGTCGACGCGCAACTGCTGACCCAGCTCGGTGAGTTCGGCGGACTTCATGAGTCTCCTTCCGCGGGGGTGTCGGGACGACGACCAGGCATGTCGGCACGCTTCACCGGCCCGGGGGCTTCGGTGTGCCCGTCATCGGGTTGCTTCTTGGCCGGCTCGCCACCTGGCTGATTCTTGGCGGGTTCACCACCCGGCTGATTCTTGGCGGCCTGCCCCCCAGACCGCTTCCTGGCGGGCTCACCCCCGGCCTGGTGCCCGGCCGCCTCACCCGCGGGCTGGCTCTTGGCCGGCTCGCCGCCGGGTTGGTTCCGAGCAGGTTCGCCGCCGCGGCGGCTCTTCGCCGGCTCGTCGCCGGGCTGCCTCCCGGTGGGCTCGCCGCCCGGCTGCCTCATTGCCGGTTCACCCCCGGACTGATCCCTGGCCGACTCACCCCCGGGCTGCCTCGTGGCCGACCCACCACCGGGCTGGCTCTTCGCGGGCTCACCCGCGGGTAGGTTCTTGGCCGGCTCGCCGCCGGGCTGGTTCCCGGTGGGTTCACCGTCTGGCCGGGGCTTCGTCGGGTCGGTGTCGGGGGCGCCTGGTGTCGGGTGGGTGTCCGGCCTGGCCTTTGTCGGCTTCGCTGCTGTGTGCACTGTCTCGCTCCTCTTCTCCGGTCCCCCCGGCACCCGTGCCAGCTCCGGTGACGCCGACTCCAGCGGGACGGACCAGGAGCGGACGAGGCTCAACTGGACGGCCTGGCGCGGGAGTACGGCGTCCAGCAGCCAGTCGGCGGCGACCCGGACGCGGTTGCCGGGCATCGCCGCGAGGTGGTATCCGCGGGTGACGAGTCCCGCGAGCGGCCCGGGCAGGGGCACGCCCAGCGGGTTGGCCGCGGCCTTCGCGCCGCCGAGGTCGACGACGAAGCCAAGGTCGTGGTGGCGGTAGGGGCGCCGCTCGCCGATGCCGAGCGAGGCGGCGACGTTACGGGCCGCGACCTGCCCGTGCCGCCAGGCGTGCTGCGCGGTCATCGGCGTGAAGGAACCTGGTTTGTCCAGGTCGGGTACGGCGGCCGCGTCCCCGCACGCGAACACCTCGGGCCGACCCGGCACTTGGAGGTACGGGTCCACGATCAGCCGCCCCCGCTCCAGGGGTTGACCGACGCCCTCGACCAGCGGATCGGGCCGTACGCCGACGCACCACACCAGCGTGCGGGTGTCGATGAACTCCCCGTCGGTCAGCAGCACTCCCTCGTGCGTGGCCTCCTTCACGGAGGTGCCCATCCGGACGTCGACGCCTCGCTCGCGCAGCACCCGGTCGGCGGTGCGGGAGAGCCGTTCGTCCATCTCGGGCAGGACGCGCGGCGCGATGTCCAGGAGCATCCAGCGCGGCCGTACGCCGTCGCGCAGCGGCTGCCTGCGGGCCTGGGCGTCGGTGTACATCTGCCCGTGCGCGGCGACCTCCGTACCGGTGTAGCCGGCGCCGACCACCACGAAGGTGCGGCGGGCTGAGCGGCTCTTCGGATCGCCGGCCGCGGTGGCGAGCTCCATCTGCCGCGTGACGTGGTCCCGTAGATACAGCGCCTCGGGCAGCCCGCGGAATCCGTGCGCGTGCTCGGCCACGCCAGGGATCGGCAGCAGTTTGTTGACGCTGCCGACGGAGATCACCAGCCGGTCGTAGGGCAGGGTGCCGCTGACGCCCTCGGGGTCCGTGTACCGCACGGCGCGTTCGTCGAGGTCGATGCCGTCGGCCTCGCCGAGCACCAGCCGCACCCGGGGCAGGGTGCCCGACAGGGAGACGGTGACCCGGCGTGGCTCCAGGAGTCCGGCGGCGACCTGGGGCAGCAGGGGCAGATACAGGAAGTAGTCGGTCGGGTTGAGCAAGGTGATGTCGGCTCGGTGCCGGGTGAGCCGGGACAGCGTGCGGGCCGTCCGGTACCCGGCGAAACCGGCGCCGACGATCACGATGCGGGGTCGACTCACAGCGCGCCTCCGGGGCTGTCGCGTACCTCGGGAGCCTTCCGCGTCCCCCTGGCCGGGGTGACCAAACGTCGGCCGGTTTCCGTCGTCGCCATCGGGTACCCGGAGCGTGCCGTCGTACAGCTCTCGTTGGAGGTCCCCCATGCCCGAGTACGGCTATTTCCTGTCCTGCGAGGAGTTCGGCCCCGCGGAGCTCGTCGAGCAGGCGCGTATGGCGGAACAGGCCGGATTCCGCGCCCTGTGGATCTCCGACCACTACCACCCGTGGAACGACGCGCAGGGCCAGAGCCCGTTCGTCTGGTCGGTGCTCGGAGCACTCTCGGAGGCGGTGTCGCTGCCGGTGGAGACGGCCGTGACCTGCCCGACGGTCCGCACGCATCCGGCGGTGATCGCCCAGGCCGCGGCGACCACGGCGGTGATGACCGAGGGCCGTTTCCGGCTCGGCGTGGGCAGCGGCGAGGCCCTCAACGAGCACATCCTGGGCCATGTCTGGCCGCCGGCGAGCGTGCGCCTGGAGATGCTGGAGGAGTCGATCCAGATCATGCGCCGGCTGTTCACCGGCGAGGAGGTCAGCCACCACGGCACCCACTACACGGTGGAGAATGCCCGTCTCTACACGGTCCCCGACCAGCCCGTGCCCATCGACATCTCGGGCTTCGGCCCGGCGGCGACCGCGCTGGCGGCCCGGGTGGGCGACGGCTACATCACGATGATGCCGGAGGAGTCGATGGTGGAGCAGTTCCGCAAGGGCGGCGGGGGCGCGAAGCTCGTGAGCGGCGGGACGAAGGTCTGCTACGGCACGGACCGCGACGAGGCGGTACGCACCGTGCACCGGTTGTGGGCCAACCAGTTCCTGCCCGGCGAGCTGGCCCAGGTGCTGCCCTCGCCGAGCCACTTCGAGCAGGCGCAGACCCTGGTCACCGAGGACATGGTGCGCGACAAGGCGGTGTGCGGCGACGACGTCGACGAGCACGTGGCGGCCCTGTCGGCTTTCGCCGACGCGGGCTTCGACCGGGTCTACGTCAACCAGATCGGCCCCGACCAGCGCGGCTTCTTCGACTTCTACCGTACGAAGGTGCTGCCGCAGCTCGCGCAGGACTGACCGTGAAGCTGCATCGTCCGGCGGTGTCCGTCTACACGGTGCCGACCGACGCGCCCGAGGCCGACGGCACGCTGACCTGGGACTCCACCACCATCGTGGTCACGGAGGTGACGGCGGGCGACGCGACCGGCACGGGCTGGACCTACGGTCCGCCGGCGGTCGGCGACTTCCTGCGCGAGCACCTCGCCCCGCTGGTCGAGGGCCGCGGCGCGCTGGACATCCCGGCGACCCACGAGGCGATGTGCCGCTCGGTCCGCAACGCGGGCCGCCCGGGCATCGCCGCGTGCGCGATCTCGGCCCTCGACATCGCCCTGTGGGACCTCAAGGCCCGCCTCCTGGAACTCCCTCTCGCCCGCCTCCTGGGCGTCGTCCGCGAACGGGTCCCGGTGTACGGCAGCGGCGGCTTCACGACGTACGACGACACGCACATGGCGGCCCAGCTGGGCGGCTGGGTGCATGGGCAGCAGATTCCGCGCGTGAAGATCAAGATCGGTGAGGGCTGGGGCCGTTCGGTCCCCAGGGACCTCGCCCGCGTCCGCGCCGCCCGTCAAGTGATCGGCCCTCGCGCCGAGTTGTACGTCGACGCGAACGGCGCGTACACCTGTAAGCAGGCGGTCCGCGTGGGCGGTGCGCTCGCCGAGTCGGGCGTGGTCTGGTTCGAGGAGCCGGTGTCCTCGGACGATCTGACGGGCCTCAGACTGGTCCGCGACGCGCTCACGTGCGATGTGACGGCGGGCGAGTACGGATACGACCTGCCCTACTTCGCCCGCATGATCTCCGCGGGCGCGGTGGACTGCCTCCAGATCGACGCGACCCGTTGCGGCGGCCTCACCGAGTTCCTCCGGGCGGCGTCCCTCGCCCAGGCCCACGGTCTGGAGGTCTCCACCCACTGCGCCCCGCACGCCCACGCGGCGGCCGCCGCGTCCCTGCCCAACCTGCGTCACATGGAGTGGTTCCACGACCACGTCCGCATCGAGGACATGCTCTTCGACGGCGCCCTGGACCCGACGGGCGGCACGATCCGCCCCACGACGGGCATCGGCCACGGCCTGACCCTACGGGGCGAGGACGCGCGGGAGTTCAGGGTGGCGTGAGAGCGGGGAGTTCAGCGTGGCGTGACGGCGTGGGCACTAACCTCGGCGCCGCATCGACCGGGCGGCCACAACCCCCGCGCCGACCAAGAGCGCGGCTCCCGCCCGCCCCCGGTTGCGGGAGAGCCATTCCTGTGAACTCCCCGACTGCGACTCGTCGTCGAACCGCCCGTGCGCCCCGAAGTCCCTGCCGTGGGGTCCGTCGGCCGGGCTCCACAGATTGCCCGTGCCACCCTCGGCCGAGCCGTCCTGCTGTGCCTCGAAGGCGTTGCGTGCCAGGTAGCGGTCCAGCAGGCCCGGGGCCACCGCGTTGGCCAGCAGCGTCGCCACCGTCGATCCCCCGACCCAGTACTCCCGCCGCCGCCCGTGGGACGCGGCGTGCACGATCGCCCGTGCCGCCACCTCCGGCTGGTACACCGGCGCGACGGGCCTGGCCCGTCCCGGCATCCGGCTCAACACCCAGTCGAACTGGGGGGTGTTGACGGCGGGGAGCTGCACCATCGTCGTACGGACGCCGCTGCCGGCGTGCAACAGCTCGCAGCGCAGCGACTCGTTGAAGCCCTGGATGGCGTGCTTCGCGCCGCAGTAGGCGGACTGCAACGGGATCCCGCGGTAGGCGAGGGCCGAGCCGACCTGCACCACGGTCCCCCGGTCGCGCGCCAGCATGTGCCGCAGCGCCGCCCGGGTGCCGAACACATAGCCCAGATACGTCACTTCGGTCACCCGACGGAACTCGTCCGCGGTGACCTCGGTGAACGGGGCGAAGACCCCGGCGAAGGCGTTGTTGACCCAGACGTCGATGCCGCCGAAGGTGTCGGCGACCTTCTGCGCCGCGTCGTCGACGGCCTTGGCGTCGGACATGTCGACGGGGACGACGAGCGCCTCACCGCCGGCCCGCTGCACCTCGTCCGCCGCCGCGGCGAGACCTTCGCGCCCCCGGGCCAGCAGGGCGACCCGGTCGCCCCGGGCGGCGAAGGCCAGGGCCGTGGCCCGCCCCACGCCGCCGCTGGCGCCGGTCACCACCACGACCCTGCCGGGCCGGGAGAGCGCGCTCCAAGGCCGTACCACCCCGCATCACGCCCGGTGATGCGGCTGCTCGGGGTCGATGTCGTCGGGGCGCGGTGCCGCGCCGGGTGCCCCGGTCGCCGGCGTACCCGCGCCGGGTGCGCCGGTCGCCCCGCCGACGCCACCGGGCGCGACGGGCGGCATCGGCGGATACGGCATGCCGAGCCCGCTCGGCGGCGCGCCGGGGGCCGTACCGCCCACGACCCGGTCACGGCCCGCGGCGAGTTCGGCCTCGCGCTCCGAGGTGGGCCGGGCCGCCGACGGCCGGGCCATGCCTCGCAGCACGAACGCGACGACACCGAGGACGGCCGCGGTGATCAGCGCGGCGGCCCAGTCGGGCAGGCCGAGGGCGAGGGCCAGGCCCAGCGTGAGGGCGAGGGCAGCGCCCGCGTACAGGGCGACGGCGCCGGACGCGGCGTACAGCATGGCCGTGCGGCGCTGCTTGCGAGTCTGTTCGCGCAGTTCGTCGCGCACGGTCTCGCGCGCCACCTGCGCCAACTCGTCGACGAGATGCTTGTCCAGGTGCTCAAGGTGATCCAAGCGGTCCATGGCCGCCGGGTACCCGCACACCCGTACGCATAACGCGCCCCCACCGACGTCGGCTCCCACGGCCGGGGCGAGGAGATCACGTGAAACGATCTCCTCGCCGACGCCGCCCCAACTAGGCTCGTCCGCATGGACATTCTGGGAGCCACGCTGCGTGTCTGCGTCGACGACCTGGAGACCGCGGTCCCCTTCTACGAACGCCTGGCGGGCGGCACCGCCCTGCGCTTCGAACGCGGCGGCGTCCAGGTCGCCGCCGTCGGCTGCTTCCTCCTGATGAGCGGCCCCGCGGCGGAACTGGAGATCCTCCGCAAGGTCGCGGCCACCATCGCCGTCAAGGACGTCGACGAAGCCCATCAGGTACTGACCGAGCTGGGCGCGCGGGTGATCGCGGGCCCGGTGGGGACGCCTGCGGGCCGCAATCTGATCGCGGTGCATCCGGACGGGGCGGTGTACGAGTACGTGGACCGGCGGGTGTAGGACCCGTTCGGGTCAGCGCATGCGGAAGTCGTAGCGTGCCGGGAGCGGCTCGTCGCTGATGCGTTCCCACAGACGCCCCACCGTCTCCGCGCCCTCCCGCAGGTCCGCGACCTCGAACCCCTCGTCGTAGACGGCGCGCGCCTCGTCCCGTCGTCCCTCCGCGAGCAGCAGCCCGGCCTCGATCAGCCGGAACCGCCCGCGGGCCCGGGTCGCGGGGTGCAGTCGCTCCCACACCGCCCGCGCCTCACCCGTGCGCCGTACGGCGAGCAGCGTCTCGATCGCCTCGCGCCCCAGCGCGGCCGTGGCGGCGGTCCACCGCTCCCCCGCGTCCCGCCGCTCCCGGCACAGGTCGTCGAAGGCCTCGGCGTAGCGGTCGGCGGCCCGCTCATGGTTGTCGATCTCCCGGTCGGCGACCGCGAGACAGCGCAGCAACGGCCACACGGACGGGGCGAGTGCGAGGGCCCGCTCCCAGCTGCGCACCGCCTGCGCCCGGTCCCCGGCGTGCCACTGGGCGATGCCGAGGTGGTACTCGGTGTGCGGGGTGGCGGGCGCGGTCTCCAGCATGTCCCGCCAGTGCGGGGCGACCAGCGTCTCGCCGGGCGGCCGCACCCGCCGCGGCTCCGGCAGCGCGCCGACCCGCAGCAGCCGCAGCCATGGCTCCTGTTCCTCACCGAGGGTGGCTGCGTCGAAGGGTGTGCCGGGCAACTTCCAGTCGGCGCGCAGCACTTCGAGCGCGCCCCAGCCGGAGCCGGTGGCGAGGATCTCGCCGGGTTCGGTGTCGGCGCACGGCTTCCAGCGGGCGTACGCGGCCTCGACGTCGGCACGCGGCAGCACGGCCTCCAGCCGCGCCTCCACCTCGTCGGCCGCGGGCGGGGAACTCAGCGGCCCGTACGCCTCCAGCCAGGCCACCTCACCCTCCCCCTCCAACCGCACATGCTCCAACTGCGTACGGGCGAGACCGGCTTGGATCTCGCAGTAGCCGCCGGTGCCGGGCTCGGTCAGCCACTCCTGCCAGCGCCGTCCGCCCCGCCCAGCGCCCCAGATGAACAGCTTGCGCCCGCGCAGCACGTCGGTGGACGTCTGCACCAGCCCGGTCCCGTCGTCGTCGAGGGCGGCGATCCAGCGGCGGCGCGGCGCGGGTACTTCGTAGAAGTAGTCGGCGGGGTACGGGTGTTGCCGTACCTCCTCGTAGGACGGGACCGGCATCCGGCGCAGCATCCGGTCGTATCCGAACTGCCACGCCTCCTCCGCGGGGGCGAGCACCCGGCGCTCCTCCGGCACCGCGATGTTGGACCACCAGTACGTCGGCACGGGCCGCTCGTGCGGATTGCGGACGCGGACGCCGACGTACAGGAAGTCGGAGTCCTCCGGCAGCCAGAGGTCGACCTGGAAGGGCAGGTCGCGCAACCGTTCCCACTCCCACAGCCGCAGCATCTCGCCGCCGTCGGGGGCGGTGACGCGGGCGGCGTGCAGGGGTGCGCAGGCGAGGGTGGTGTGGCCGGTGGCACCGATGTTCCACTCGATGCCGCCGGAGAACCAGGCGCCGTTGAGGGCGAAGTCGGCGGGCTGGAACACCGGGTTGCGGTACAGGAGTTCACGGCCGGTCGGCTTGTGGAGGAGGGAGGCGATCCGGCCGCCGAGGCCGGGCAGCACGGTGGCCCGCAGCCGGTCGTTCTCGATGACGAGGGTGTCGATCGCGCGCGGCTCGCGCACCCGCTCGTAACCGTCCCGGACGTGCACGGGCAGCAGGCTGCGCAGCGGCTCGTAGCCGATCTGCCGGGCCATCTCCCGGGGCAGTCCGTCCCGGTCCTCGATCCGATGGAGTTCGTCGAGGGGCCTGAGCGGGGGCAGTGGGTTGTCCGGCCCCAACTCCGCGGCGGGCAGCGTCAGTACGTCACGTCGGATCGTCGTCACGATCACCATGGAAGCCGCTCGCCCGGGAGCTGAACAGGGGCGCTACGGGTCAGGATTGGGCAAAGCGCCGTGACTTCGCCGCGCCGTCACTTCACTGCGCCGTCACTTCGCCTTGCGGATCATCTCGGTGGTGATCGCCCAGCGCTCGTGGTCCCGCCAGGCCCCGTCGATGTAGAGCATGTGCGGCGAGTAGCCCTCCAGGCGGAAGCCGCAGGAGCGGGCGAGGGCGATCGAGGCGGCGTTGCCGGGCTGCACGTTGATCTCCAGCCGGTGCAGCCGCATCCCGCCGAAGGCGTACCGCACGACGAGCCCGAGCCCCTCCCGCATCAGCCCGCGTCCGGCGGCGTGGGCGAAGGCCCCGTATCCGAGCGCCCCGCTGAGGAAGGCGCCCTCGACGATGTTGTTGATGTTGATGTATCCGGCGATGGCCCCGCTGTCCTTCTCACACACCAGGAACCCGACCTTGGTCGGGTCCTCGATCAGCCGCTGCGCGAAGGCCGCGAACCCGCTCGCGCTGTCCGGCGGGAACAGCCACGGCTGATGCAGCTCCTTGCTCTCCCGGGCCCGGGCCGTGAACTCAGGTCCGTCCTCATAGCTGATGTGGCGTATGCCCACGCGGGGGCCCTCGACAAGGAATCGGGATGGGGTGTGCGGCATCCGGTCACCCTACGACGGGCTAGCTTCTGCGCTTCATGAAGTACGCCCCGCACAGCGCCCCGATGAGGCCCGTGGCCAGCAGCGCCGTCCACAGCGGCATGGTCACCTCGGGGATCAGCAGTCTGATCTTGGTCTGGCCGGTGTTCTCGAAGATGAAGATCAGGGCGAGGACGGCGAGCAGCAGGACGACGATCCTCGCGGGCGTCACCGCACTGCTCCTGCCGCCGGCGCCACTGCCGCTCTCGGATGTCTTCGGGCTCATGCGACCAGGGTGAGCCCGAAGCTCCCCGCCCGCGATCCGGGCGCCACCCCTCGGGTGACTCAGCCGCCCACCACCGGCAGCTCCAGCACCCCCGTCTCCCCCCGCCCGCTCACCACGGTCACCGGCTTGATCCCCCGGTTGCCGAAGTACGCGTCGTCGCTCGCCGCGACCACGAACCGCAGCCGGTGCCCCTGCTCGTACCGGTGGACGATCCCCGGCAGGGTCACGGTGAAGCTCCGGGTCACGTCGGGCACCCGGACCGGTGCGACCAGCCGGTGGACCAGGGTCTGGGTGCCGTCGGGCGCGACGTCGTACAGCTTGGCGAACAGAACGAGCTTGTCGGCGGCGTTCCCGGAGTGCTGGGTCCGCTCGGCCTGGGGCGAGACGACCTTGAGCGTGGCCTTGGGCGCGCCCACGACGTCGGTGGGCCGGGTGAGCGGTTCGCTGGTCCAGCCGAGGTAGGTGCCCTGGGTGTCGTAGGGCGCCGGGTCGGGCAGTCCTACGATCCCGGCCAGCGAGCTCTCGGAGTGGCTGGTCGGGACGAGCCAGTTGGTGTACGTCCGGCTGCCGCGCGTCACCTTGCGGCGGTTGTCGACGAGCTTGCCGTCGCCGGACAGGTAGAGCTTCTGGCTGAGCACGGGGAGGCTGCCGGCGGTGGCGTAGGTCCCGTTCGGGTCGGTGATCCAGTCGCGGTAGTAGGCGAACGCCGGGCCCGTGTCGGTGGTCTTCTGCTTGCGCAGATAGCGGTCGAACCAGGCGAGGACGCGCTTGCCGACGTAACTGGACTCCAAGTTGCCCTGGCCGAGGTTGAGTTCACCGGCGGCCAGGCCCCCGCTGTGCCCCCAGGACTGCCAGATCATCTTGGTGGTCGTGCCCTGCGCCTTGAGTTTCCGGTACGTCGCTGTCGCCTCGTTGAGGTTGAAGAGGCTGTCGGCCTGTCCCTGGACGAGGAGCGTGGGCGCCTTCACCCGGTCGAGGTAGGTGACCGGGGAGACGCTGCGGGCGTAGGCGAGCAGGTCGGCGGTCCCGGCGGCGGGGTAGCTGCCGGAGTTGAGGGTGCGGACGGTGTCGCAGGCGTCGGTGACGAAGTGCAGACAGCCGAGGGAGTTGATGCGGGACGGGTCGAGGTTCACGGTGGTCAGAGGCTGGCTCTCGCCGATGAGGTAGAAGCCGTTGGTCCACTGCCACTTGAAGGCGCCGGGCACCTGGCGTGCGGCGTTGTTCGGGTCCAGGGCGTACGCCAGGTCGTTCCAGGTGATCATCGGCACGAGCGCGTCCACGCGGTGGTCGACGGCGGCCGTGGCCAGCTGCACGGCGCCGCCGTAGGAGCCTCCGATCATGCCGACGCGCGGGTCGCCCTTTCCGTCGAGGGTGACGAAGTCGGCCTTGGTGCCGTCGTCGGCGGCCCGTGTCCCGGCGAGGAAGTCGATGAGCCGGGAGGCGGCCCGGCCGTCGATGGCCGGGTCGTCCAGGGAGATCAGACAGCCGGAGTTGCCGAAGCCGAGGCCCGAGTAGATGAGCGAGACATAGCCGCGCTCCGCGAAGGCCTTGCCGATGGCGTCCGTGGAACCGTCGGACTTGCTGCCGCCGAAGCCGTTGGTGGCGAGCACGGCGGGCGCCCGGTCGACACCGTTGGGCCGGTACAGATCGGCGTCGATCGTGCACGTACGACCGCCCGCCTGGACGGTGAACTTCAGGGCGGTGACGGTGTACTGGCCGGTGGCGGGGGCCGGTGTGGCGAAGGTGGCGCCGAGCAGGAGAGCGAGCGGAACGCTGTAGCCGAGCACACGACGGGACACGAGACCTCCACGCTGAGGACAACCCGACCTACCAACCGGTACGTACCGGCCGGTAGTCATGGTGTGACACGTGTCAGACCCGGTCAATCACCGGGACGGGGGTTTCTTGACGGAGATTCAGCGGAGGGCGGGCTCCCTGAGGGTCAACGTGGCGCTGTCGGCGTCGAGTTCGGCCGCCACTCCGAACGGGATCGTCAACGCCCCGTCACCGTGACCGAATCCGAACTCCTCCACGACCGGCACCCCGAGCCCGCCGAGCCGGTCGACGAGCAACGCCCGCACCCCCGCATACGGATCGCAGTCCTGCCAGGACCCGAGCAGCACCCCCCGCACCCCGTCCAGCCAGCCCGCGCGCAGGAGTTGGGTGAGATAGCGGTCGAGCCGGTACGTCTCCTCCCCCACGTCCTCCAGACAGAGCAGTCCGCCGCGCGCGGAGGGCCGGGCGTACGGGGTGCCCAGGTCGGCGGCGAGCAGGCAGAGGCAGCCGCCCAGCGTGACGCCCCTGGCCCGTCCGGAGACCAGCGGTGTGCCGCCGCTGGCGATCGTGCGGACCGTCTCCGGGGTGAACAGGGTGGCCTTCAGATGGTCCTGTGCCCGGGTGCTCTTGATGAAGTCGATCCCGGCCGCCATCGGCCCGTACAGCGTGGCGAGGCCGAGCCGGGCGGCGAACGCCTCGTGCAGCACGGTGATGTCGCTGAAGCCGACGAACACCTTGGGCCCGGCCGCCCGCATGGCGTCCCAGTCGAGCAGGTCGATCATCCGCTGGACGCCGTAGCCTCCGCGGGCGCACAGCACCGCGTCCACGGCCGGGTCGCACCAGGCGGCCTGGAGGTCGGCGGCGCGGTCCGCGTCGGTGCCCGCGAGGTAGGTGAACTCGCCGTGCCGGTCCAGCACATGGGGTGCCACCACCGGGTCGAGGTCCCAGCCGCGCAGCACGTCGAGGCCGGCCTGGAGCCGCTCCTCGGGCACGGGGCCGCTGGGCGCGACGACGGCGACCCGGGCGCCGGGGGCGAGTCGGGACGGCCGGACGAGTTCTCTCACTTGCTGAGCTCCAGGGTCGGGATGCCGGGCGGGTTGAGCACGAAGACCTGGGCGTACAGGGAGAGTTCGGCCTCCAGGCTCCTGATCATGGTGTCCGCCCGCCGGAACCCGTGTCCCTCCCCCTCGAAGGCCAGGTAGGCGTGCGGCACCCGGCGCCCCTCCATCCGGGCGAGGAACCGCTCGCACTGGGCGGGCGGGCAGATCACGTCGTCCAGGCCCTGGAGCAGCAGGAAGGGCGCGGTGATCCGGTCGGCGTGCTCGGTGGGCGAGCGCTCCGCGTAGCGCGCGGGCACCTCGGCGAGCGGGCCGACGAGCGTCTCCAGGTACTGCGACTCGAAGTCATGGGTCTCCCCCTCGCCCCAGCCGGCCAGGTCGAGGATGGGGTAGACGATGGTGCCGCAGGCGTAGACGTCGGTCGCGGTGAGCGAGGCCGCCGCGGTCCAGCCGCCGGCGCTGCCGCCGCGGATCGCGAGGCGGTCCCGGTCGGCGGTGCCCTCGTCGGCGAGGGCGAGCGCGACGGCCGCGCAGTCCTCGACGTCGACGACGCCCCACTGCTCGCGCAGCCGGTTGCGGTACTCGCGGCCGTGCCCGGTCGAGCCGCCGTAGTTGACCTCGGCGACACCGATGCCGCGGGAGGTGAAGTAGGCGATGGACAGGTCGAGGACGAGGGGCGCCCTGCTGGTCGGACCGCCGTGCGCCCACACCACGTACGGCGGCAGTTGGTCGCCGGGGGCGACACAACCGGGGTGGTGGGGTGGGTAGATGTGGGCGTGGATCTCGCGTCCGGCGGGTCCGGTGAAGGTGCGGATCTGCGGCTCGGGGTAGTACGCGGGGTCCACCGAGTCGTCGTGGCGGGCTCCGATCACCCTCGCCCGGCCGGTGCGGGTGTCGAGCTCCACCACCTCGTGGTCGCTGCGCGGACTGGCCCCGACGGCGACCACCCGCTCGCCGAGGACGGCCAGGGTGGGCGCGAACTCGGTCCAGGGGCCCGCCGCGTCGACGACCTCGGCGCTCTCCGGGTCCAGTATCCCGAGGGCGGTGGCGCCCCGGCCGTGCACGACGGCGATCAGACCGCTCTCAAGCGGGGCGAACCAGCGCTGCCCCAGCTTCCACAGCGGCCCGCCGAACTCCTCCTCCCGCGGGCACAGCGGCTGGCCGTCGCGGTAGAGGTTCCACCAGCCGGTGCGGTCGCTCGCGTACAGCAGGGCACCGTCGTGGGCCCAGTCGACCTGGGCGATGGACTCCTCGGGTCCGCCGGCGACCGTGCGGGCGGCTTGCAGGGTGCCGTCCTCCCGCACCTGGGCGAGGACCAGCTCCGTACCGTCCCAGGGCATCCGCGGATGGTCCCAGCCGAGCCAGGCCACGTGCCGCCCGTCGGGTGAGATCCGCGGTCCGGTGACGAACCGGTGCCGGGCCTCGGTCAGTTCCCGTACGGCGTCCCGGTCCTGGGCGGCCGAACCGTCCAGCGGCACGGCGGCGAGGACCCGGCGGACGTCGGTGGGCCCGTCGCCGGTGAACTCCTCCAGGACACACCACACTTCGCCCCGGTCAAGAAGCAACACCGGGTCCGCCCAACGCAGTCCACCGCCCACCGGCGAGACGGGGGTGAGCGGACGCGGGTCGCCGCCGGGCTCGTACCGGTACAGGCGCTGGTCGGCGAAGTTCACGAAGACGACGAGCGGTCGGCCGTCCTGAACCACACCGGCCCAGGGCTGACCGCCGTACTCGATGACCCGGCTGCGGACGTTCCACGGCGCCGGGAGCACCGACTCCTCGCTGCCGTCGGCGTGGCGTCGCACCAGCGTGCGCCGGCCGCCCTCGGTGGGCCGTGGCTCCGTCCACCACGCCTCGTCGCCGACGAGGCCCACCCACTCGGGGTGCCCGTCGTGCGCGGCGGCGAGGGCCGCGTCGATGGGCGAGGGCCACGAACCGAAGGGCAAGGTCTGCACGTCGTCCCCCATGTGCCTAGGCGGTGCGCAGGAACCGGTCGAGGACGCGGACGCCGAAGTGCAGCGCCTCGACCGGGACCCGCTCGTCCACACCGTGGAAGAGAGCCTGGTAGTCGAAGCCCTCGGGGAGCTTCAGCGGCGCGAAGCCGTAGCCGGTGACACCGAGGCGCGAGAACTGCTTGGCGTCCGTGCCGCCGGACATGCAGTACGGCACCACATGCCCCTCCGGCGCGAACTCCTCGACGGCCGCCCGCATACGCGCGTACGTCGGTGAGTCCAGCGGCGCCTGGAGCGCGACCTCGCGGTGCTGGAACTCCCACTCGACGTCCGGTCCGGTCAGCAGGTCGAGGGTCGTGCGGAACTCTTCCTCGCCGCCCGGCAGATACCGTCCGTCGACATACGCCACGGCCTCCCCGGGAATCACGTTGAGCTTGTAACCGGCGTCCAGCATGGTCGGGTTGGCGCTGTTGCGTACGGTCGCCTCGACCAGCCCCGCGGCCGGTCCCAGCTTCTCCAGCAGGGCGTCCACGTCGGTCAGATCCGGCTCGATGCCGTACAGGACGGCGAGTTCGGTGAGGGCGGCCCGCACGGTGTCGGTGATCCGCAGCGGCCACTCGTGCTCGCCGATGCGGGTGACGGCGGCGGCGAGGCGGGTGACCGCGTTCTCCCGGTTCACCTTGGAGCCGTGTCCGGCCCGGCCGCGCGCGGTGAGCTTCAGCCAGCCCGTGCCCCGCTCACCGGCCGCGATGGGGTAGAGCTGCCGTCCGGCGCCGTCGTGGAAGGTGAACGCCCCGGACTCGCTGACACCCTCGGTGCAGCCCTCGAAGAGCCCCGGATGCCGGTCGGCGAGGAACCCGGAGCCGTCCTCGGCGCTGGCCTCCTCGTCGGCGGTGAACGCGACCACGACGTCCCGCCGGGGCCGTACGCCCTCCCGGGCCCAGGACCGGACCACGGCGAGGATCATCGCGTCCATGTTCTTCATGTCGACCGCGCCCCGGCCCCACACGACCCCGTCGCGGATCTCCCCGGAGAAGGGGTGCACGCTCCAGTCCCGGGCCTCGGCCGGCACCACGTCCAGATGACCGTGGACGAGCAGCGCGTCCGCCGACGGATCGGTGCCCTTAATGCGGGCGACGACGTTCGTACGGCCCCGGGTGCGCTCCAGCAGCACCGGTTCCAGGCCCGCCCCGGCGAGCCGCTCCGCCGCGTACTCGGCGGCCGGGCGTTCCTGGCAGTCGCCGCCGCCCCGGTTGGTGGTGTCGATACGGATCAGATCGGACGTGAACGTCACGACCTCGTCCAGCGCCTGCCCGTCAGCCATACTGCTCCTCCACCGCGGCCGAGACGATCGTGGTGACCGCCTTGAAGGCACGAATTCCCTCGTACATGGTGGCGCTGGTGTACGCCACCTTCCGCTCACCGATCCGCTCCACGCCCGGCACGACGGTCGCCGCCTGGGCCAGATGCTCGGCGTCGAACTCCAGCGCGATCGTGAACGGCCCCGCGTCGACCGGCTCATGACGCACCGCCAGGGCCGCCGCCTCCTTCGCCGCCGCGCGGATGTCGGCGGCGGTCCTGGCCGGCGTACGGCACACGGCGGCGTACCGCGACACATGGTCCTTGACCGCGACCTTGAGCGCCTCGGGCGCGTATCCGAGCGCGTCCTCGCAGGCCACGTCGTCACCGGTGACGAGGATCACGGGTACCCCGTACTCGGCGACCACGCGCGCGTTGAGCAGCCCTTCGCTGGCCCGTTCGTCGTTCACCCACACACCGGTGATGGAGTTGGCGAGATAGGTGTGGGCGAGGACGCCCTCCATGCCGGCGCCCGCGTGGTAGCCGAGGAAGGCGATGCCGTCCACGTCGCCGTGCTGCACGCCCTCCACCATGGACAGCGACTTGTGCCGTCCGGTGAGCATCTCGGCACGGTCGTCGAGGTGCTCCAGGAGCAGGTTGCGCATGGTCCAGTGCGCCTCGTTGATCAGCACTTCGTCGGCACCGCCGTCGAAGAAGCCCAGCACGGCGGCGTTCACGTCCGAGGTGAACATCGCCCGGCACCGCTCCCACTGCGGTGTCCCCGGCAGCACGTCGGCCGGCCAGGTCACACCGGTGGCGCCCTCCATGTCGGCGCTGATGAGGATCTTCATGGTGCTTCACGTTACGCGCTGTCGGCGCTCCGGTTCAGGTCCATGCTCAGCTGATCTCTGTGGCGGCACACTGGCCGGGGTCGGAGAATCGATCCAGGAACCGCAGTTGAACCGATGCACGACGGAAGAGGGACGACCGATGGTCGAGCAGGACGAACGATTCGATGTTGTCGTACTCGGCGCCGGACCCGGCGGCTATGTCGCCGCCGTCCGGGCCGCCCAGCTGGGCAAGCGGGTCGCGGTCGTCGAGGAGAAGTACTGGGGCGGCGTCTGTCTGAACGTGGGCTGCATCCCCACCAAGGCCCTGCTGCGCAACGCCGAGCTGGCGCACCTGTTCACCCACGAGGCGAAGACCTTCGGCATCAAGGTCGACGGGGAGGTCTCCTTCGACTACGGCGAGGCCTTCCGCCGCAGCCGCAAGGTCGCCGACGGGCGGGTCAAGGGCGTCCACTACCTGATGAAGAAGAACAAGATCACCGAGCTGGACGGCCGCGGCACCTTCCTCGACCCGCACACCCTCCAGGTCACCGGCTACGAGGGCGACACCCGGACCATCGGCTTCGAGCACTGCATCATCGCCACCGGCGCCACCCCCAAGCTGCTGCCCGGCACCAAGCGCAGCGCGCGCGTGGTGACCTTCGAGGAGCAGATCCTCGCCGACGACCTCCCGCAGTCGATCGTCATCGCGGGTGCCGGCGCCATCGGCATCGAGTTCGCCTACGTCCTGCACAACTACGGCGTGAAGGTCACGATCGTCGAGTTCCTCGACCGCATGGCTCCCCTGGAGGACGCCGAGGTCTCCGCCGAGCTCGCCCGCCAGTACCGCAAGCTGGGCATCGACGTCCTCACCTCCACCCGCGTCGACGCCATCGACGAGTCCGGCCCCCAGGTCCGCGTCACCGTCACCGGCAAGGACGGCGCGCAGCAGGTCCTTGAGGCCGACAAGGTGCTCCAGGCCATCGGCTTCGCCCCGAACATCTCCGGCTACGGCCTGGAGAACACCGGCGTCGCCCTCACCGAGCGCGGCGCGATCAACGTCGACGGGCGCTGCCGCACCTCCGTGCCGCACCTGTACGCCATCGGTGACGTCACCGCCAAGCTGATGCTCGCGCACACCGCGGAGGCCATGGGCATCATCGCCGCGGAGACCCTCGCCGACGCGGAGACCATGGAACTGAACTACGCCATGATCCCGCGCGCCACCTTCTGCCAGCCCCAGATCGCCAGCTTCGGCTACACCGAGGCGCAGGCCCGCGAGCTGGGCTACGACGTCAAGGTCGCCAAGTTCCCGTTCACCGCGAACGGCAAGTCCCACGGCCTCGGTGACACCACCGGCTTCGTCAAGCTCATCAGCGACGCCAAGTACGGCGAACTGATCGGCGGCCACTTGATCGGCCCCGACGTCACCGAACTCCTCCCCGAACTCACCCTGGCCCAGCAGTGGGACCTCACCGTCCACGAGGTCGCCCGCAACGTCCACGCCCACCCGACCCTGAGCGAGGCGGTCAAGGAGGCGATCCACGGCCTGGCCGGCCACATGATCAACATGTAACGGCCCGCCCCCCATCGGACCCCGGGCCCGGTCCTCCCCCGGCCGCGCCCCACCGCCCCCGGCGCACGCCGCGAGGCCCGGGGCCCACGCCCCACCGGCTCCGCCGAACACAACAACACCCCCAGGCCCGGTCACCCCCACCGCACCACACCGACCCCGCCGAACACCACTACACCCCGAGCAGTGCCACCGGCCACCCACCCCGGCCCCGGGCGGACGTCTGCACCTCCCCCGTCCCGGCCCGCGGGCGGTTCATCCCCGGGCCGGGGCGGGGCTTTCGTCAGGGTGTTCGGCCCACTACCTGCCACTTCGACGGCAGCTCGATCCGGGCTCCGTCGGGTGTGTACTCCGTTGTGGTGAGCGGGAGTTCGCCATTGGCCAGGACCGTGAGGCCGGCCGCCCGCAGATACTCCGGGACCGCCGCGTCCGAGACCTCGCCGGGGGCGATGCCGTGTCGGAAGATCGGGGCGAGTTTGGGCGGCGGTCCCGTGGGGCTCTGGGCCAGGCCCAGCAGGACCGGCTTGGCGGACTCGGAGAGTTCGACGAGGAAGGCCCGGCCGCGCTCGCCGAGAAGCGCGGCGAGGCCGTCGACGAACGGCTGCCGGTCGTCGGGCTCGCACTGGTGCAGTACGCCCCGCACATAGACGTTGGCGTCACCGAGTTCCGCGTGCAGCGACTCCGCCTCCCCCTTCTCGGCGGCGTCGAGCACCCGGTAGCCGGCCTGTCCCGCGGGGTCTGCGTGCCGGGCGTGCTCCACGGCGGCCTCGGACAGGTCGACGCCGAGGACGTGCGGGAAGCGGTCGGCGAGAAAGCGGGTCTGGGTGCCGTTGCCACAGCCCAGGTCGACCAGGGGCAGCCCGGGGTCGGTCAACTGGGGCTCGAACAGGGCGAGATGGAGGCCGACCGTGAGCGCGGGCTCCGCGTCCCAGAACACCGCCCCCGGTTCCTCGGGTGCCTCCCGCCAGAAGCCCTCCCAGGCCTCCCGGTACCGACTCGTCACGCTCATGCCCAACTCCCCAGGATGCGAAGGCGACCCGCCGCGCCTGACGGGCCAGTACGGTCTATCGCGCCCTGGTCACGGCTACAAGCGCCGAGCGCATTCCTTCACTCCTCGTACGAGCCGTGCACGCCCCCGGGCGCCCCGCGCGCCCCGGAGGGCCGTCACCGTCGCGGCAACGTCAGTTCGAACCAGACGGTCTTGCCCGCGTTGGTCCGGCTCGTGCCCCACTCCCGCGCCAGGGTGCTGACGATCCGCAGCCCTCGCCCGAACTCGTCACCGGGACCGGCGTTGAGCAGCGTCGGCAGCTCGTGGTCGTCGTCCTCCACCTCGCACAACAGCGTCTCGCCCCGCACGAGACGCAGCAGGAGAGGGCGGCTGTGCGAATGCCGTACGGCGTTGGTGACGAGCTCGCTCACCATGAGTGCGGTGGTGTCGGCCAGCCGCCCCAGCCCCCACTCGTGCAGTTGTTCCCGCACGGTGGCCCGCGCCCGGCCGACCTCGATCGGATCGAGGGCGAGCCGCCACTCGGCGACGTCCTCCGGCTCGATGCCGTTGAGGCGGGCCATCAGAAGCGCGACGTCGTCCTTGCGGCCGCCTCGGGTGTTGAGGGCGCGGATGATGGTGTCGCAGGCGTCGTCCATGGACGCGGCGGGGTGGGCGGCGGACTCGCACAGCGTGGCCAGTCCCACGCCGATGTCCTCGCCGCGCACCTCGACCAGTCCGTCGGTGCACATCACCAGCCGGTCGCCGGGCCGCACCGGCACCCGTACCGCCTCGAAAGGCACCCCGCCGACGCCGATGGGTGCGCCCGTGGGCAGGTCGAGGAGCTCACTGCGGCCGTCCTCGGCGTGCACGATCACCGGTGGGATGTGGCCCGCGTTGGCGATCTGCACCTCGCCGGCGATCGGGTCGTACACGGCGTACAGACAGGTCGCCAGGTAGGTGTCGCCGAGCCGCTGGGCGAGGTCGTCGAGGTTGCGCAGCAGTTGGGCGGGCGGCAGGTCCATGGCGGCCATGGTCTGCACAGCCGTACGCAACTGGCCCATCATCGCGGCCGAGTTGAGGCCGTGCCCCATGACGTCGCCGACGACGAGGGCGGTACGGGCACCCGGCAGCTTCACCGAGTCGAACCAGTCACCGCCGACGCGTCCGAGCAGGGTGCCGGGCAGATAGCGGGTGGCGATGTCGCAGCCCGCCATGCGCGGCGGGATGTGCGGCAGCATGCTGTCCTGGAGGGTCTCGGCGACGGACTCCTGGTACGTGTACATGCGCGCGTTGTCCAGCACGAGGCCTGCGCGGGCGGCGAGTTCGGCGCCGGTGACCCGGTCCATGTCGTTGAACTCGACGCGCTCCGGGTGCCGCAGCAGGATCATGAAGCCGAGGACCACATTGCGGGCCTTGAGGGGTACGACCAGCATCGACCGGCCGGTGATCAGCGGCCTGATGTCGCGCTTCTCGAACTGCGAGGCGATCATGTGCCCCATCTGCTCGCTGATGCGCGGCACGAGGACGGGCTGACCGCTGGTCATGCACTGGAAGAACGGGGTGTGCGCGGGGAACGGCATGGCCTCGCCGACCGGAACGACGTCGTCCCAGCGGCCGGGTTCGTCGGTGTGCTCCAGGGCGACCCGGTGCCACATGGTGGTGGTGTCCGGGACACCCTCGGGGAACCCCTCTCCGGCGACGACCTGTTCGCGCAGATAGGTGCCGGCGACATCCGTGAAGCGGGGCACGACGGCGCGGCTGACCTCGACGATGGTGCGCGACAGGTCGAGAGAGGTGCCGATGCGTCCGCTGACCTCGTTGAGGAACTCCAGGCGCTCGCGCACGGCGGCGTACTCGAGGTCCTCGCCGTCGTCCGCCGCGATGTCCCGCGGGAGCGGCAGCCCGTCGGCCGCGGCACAGGCGGCCCGCTCCCGGCGCGCCTTGCGCTCGGCGCGCCGCGGGACACCCCAGTCGGGGGTGACGGGCACCCGGTCGTTCTGGCTGAACTCCAGGACGGGATAGCCCAGTTCCAGAATCTGGGCGACGATCCGGGCGCCTTCCTCGACGCTCATGCTGGGCAGGATCTCGGGGAGCCTGCGGGCCAGTTCCTCGGCGCCGGGGAAGTCGGTGTGCAGCGCGAAGGCCGGGGCGATGCGTTCCACGGCCACCAGGTCGTCGGGGTCGTCGGACTTCAGGGCGTCCGCGTCGGCGGCCAGCACCAGCAGCCGCTCGTCGCCGGGGCCGATGAGGGGGTAGGCCCACCACAGCACGTCGGCCCTGCCCTGCTCGGCGACCGTGAGCCGGGCGCGGCCCGCGGCCGGGTAGAAGAGCCTGCCGTCGAGGGAGGACTCCAGGTCGGGTCCGAGCCCGTCGTGGTCGGTGTAGGCCCCGTAGGGCACGGTGTCTTCCTCGTCGGGCAGGGCTCCGGAAACCGGCAGCAGGTCGACCGCGGGGCGGCCGAGGGCCTCTTCCTTCGCGGCGCCGAACAGCCGTCGGGCGCCGCGGCTCCAGTGGGACACGAGGCCGCCGCGGTCCACCACGACCACGGCCAGCGGGATGCGACCGGCCGCGGCGGTCTCCACCGCTCCGGTCCCAGCTCCGCGGCTGGGAGGTGTGTCCCTCGCACTGCCACGGTCCATGGCCCAGGCCCTCTCTCCCACGGCTCCGCAAAGATCTGTGCCGACCGTTCCACCGTACGGCTGCGCCAGGTGGTGATGTGCGGCAATACGGGAATTGACCCCGCCGCACCGAACACCGCGCGCCCCCTCGCGCTCCCCTCCCGGGGCGGAAACCGCCGGTTGGGGGCCCTGTGGGGTTACTGACGGGTTGCCCACGCCGGCGTCCGGCTTTTTTCCGTGGCCTCCGTCCGGCTCTTCGCGTGGCCTCTGCTCAGTCCTCGTGCCCCAGTTGCAGATCCCGTTCCGTGCGGCCGCCGCCCGCCATCTGGAGGACGGTGGCGACCGGGGGGTAGCCCGCGGCGATGACCGTGTACTCGCCGGAGGACAGGTCGACGAACCGGAACGTTCCGTCCGGTCCTGTGGTGAGGGTGTCCACGACGTTGCCCGCGGCGTCCAGGAGCGTCACGCGCGCGTCCTCGACGGGACGGCCGCCGCTCGCCCGTACCGTCCCGCGCAGCACGGCCCCGCCGGCGAGCTCGATGTCCTGGCGGGTCTCCCGGGCGGCCTGGACGGTGACGGGGAGCGCGGCCGGGCGGAAGGCGGGGGCGCTGGCGGCGAGGGTGTACTCACCGGCGACGAGTTCGCTCATCACGTACCCGCCCTCGCGCCCGCTGCGCGTGCTGGCGACGACCTCTCCGTGCACATTGGTGAGGGTGACGGTGGCGTCCCGCACGGTCGTGCCGTCCGCGGTCACCACGCTCCCGGCGAGGCGCCCGGCGCCGCCGAGGACCACGTCGAGTTCGACGGGCCGCTCACCGACGGTCACGGAGACGGCCTGCGGCTGGTGTCCGCCCGCCGCGGCGATCAGGACGTACGCCCCCGAACCCGGTGTCGACAGCGCGTACCGCCCGTCCTCGCCGCTCGCCCCCCGGCCGATCTGCTGACCGGCGACGTCGATCAGCGTGAGCGCCGCGCGCGGGACGACGGTTCCGTCGGGGTGCTGCACCGTGCCGCACACGGGGATTCCGGCGGCGTACGACGAACGGGCCTGCGGGATCGGCGTGTTCAGGGGGGCGGGCTCGGTTTCGGCGGTGTGGTGGGACACCAGTGGTTTCTCCTTGAGGAAGAAGGCGATGAGCAGTCCGACGACGAGGACCGGCACGAGGTAGAGGAAGATCCGCGGCATGGCGTCGGCGTACGCGCGGATGTACGCCTCGCGCAGCTGGGGCGGCAGCGCGTGGACGAGCTGCGGTGTGATGGACTCGGCGTCGGGCAGCCCCGCTGCCGGGGGCAGCCGCTTCGCGAGGGAGTCGGAGAGCCGGTCGGCGAAGAGCGTGCCGAAGATCGCCGCGCCGACCGAACCGCCGATCTGCCGGAAGTAGTTGTTGGCGCTGGTCGCCGTGCCGAGGTCGGCGGGGCGCACGGAGTTCTGCACGGCGAGGACGAGCACCGGCATCACCATGCCGATGCCGGCGCCGAGGACGGCCATCCAGACGCTGTAGTGCAGCCGGGGCGTGTCGACCTCAAGCCGGGACAGCAGCCACATGCCGAGGACGGAGAGCGCGCCGCCGAGGACCGGCCAGAGCTTGTACCGGCCGGTGTGGCTGATGAGTTGGCCGGCGATGACGGAGGCGCCGACGATGCCGCCCATCATGGGCAGCATCAGCAGCCCCGACTCGGTGGCGCTCGCCCCGTCGACCATCTGCAGGAAGGTCGGCAGATAGCTCGCGGCCCCGAAGAGGGCGACGCCGATCACCAGGCCGACCAGCGCGGTGACGTTGAAGACGGAGTCCCTGAACAACCGCAGCGGGATGAGGGGTTCGGGCGCGAAGTGCTCGGCGACGAGGAAGAGGACGGTGGCTGCCACCGCGCCCGCGGCGAGTCCCAGGATGACGCGGGAGTCCCAGGCGTACTCGGTGCCGCCCCAACTGGTCAGCAGCACCAGGCAGGTGGACGCCGCGGCGAGGAGCAGCGCGCCGAGGATGTCGAGCCGGGCCCTCGTCCGCCGCTTGGGCAGTTTGAGGACGACGGTGACGACGGCGAGGGTGACGAGCCCGAAGGGGATGTTGATGTAGAAGCACCACCGCCAGGAGAGGTGGTCGGTGAAGTAACCGCCCAACAGGGGCCCCGCGACGGAGGCGAGGCCGAACGCGGCGCCGATGAGGCCCATGAACCTGCCGCGCTCGCGGGGCGGCACGATGTCGGCGATGATCGCCTGCACACCGATCATGAGGCCGCCCGCGCCGACGCCCTGCACCGCGCGGAAGGCGATCAACTGGTCCATCGTCTGGGCTCGTCCGGCGAGGGCGGAGCCGATGACGAAGACGACGATCGCGAACTGGAAGACGCCCTTGCGGCCGAGGAGGTCGCCGAGCTTTCCGTAGATCGGCAGGCCCACCGTGGAGGTGAGCAGATAGGCGGTGATGGCCCAGGACATCTTGTCGAGGCCGTGCAGCTCGCCGACGATTCTGGGGAGCGCGGTGGCGACGATCATCTGCTCCAGCGCGGCGAGGAGCAGCGCGAGCATCAGCCCGACGAAGACCAACCGCACCCGGCGCGGGCCGAGTTCGGCGGCCGAGGCGGGATCGGGGACGGCGAGCCGCGGGGATTCCGGGACCGGTTCGTCCCGGAGGTCCTCCTGCACCAGAGTGGTCCCGCCCACGTGTCCGCTCCCCTCGCCGCGCCCACACAATTGCTGCCTAAAGCGACAACTACGAGCAAGCACGACGAGTTACGGCAGACCGGCGCCCTGTCGGGAGATCCACTCGATCCGGTGAGCGGGTCAACGCCCTCCGGACACGGGGGACTTACCTACGCGGGACTCAAGTACTCGGGGGGACCTACTTCTCGACCTCGGTGGCGAGGTTGGCGAGCACCAGGTCGTAGATCCGGCCGAGGCCCTTGGGCGCGAAGGTCTTCTCGAAGAAGCCGCCGATGCCGCCGGCGCCGTTCCAGACGGTGGTCACGACGACGCGGGACTTGCCCTCGCCGGCCGGGGTGACCCGCCAGGTGGTGACCATGGAGGAGTTGCGGTCCTTCTCGACGAGCTCACCGTCGGTCGGCTCACTGACCTCCAGAAGGCAGTCGCGCACGCGCTTGCTGGTGGCCTGGAGCTTCCAGTGGACGAGGGTGCCCTCGCCGTCGCCGCCCTCGCGCACCTCGTACTCGCTGAAGTGCTCGGGCAGCAGCTTCTGCCGCGTGCCGCTGTAGTCGGCGAGGGCGTCGAACACCTTCTCCGCGTCCGCCGCGACGACCCGCTCGGTAGTGGCCTCGACCTGCGCCATTGGAATCCTCCAGAACCTGGATTTCGGGGGTGGGGCCAAGCCAACCACCCCGGTCCCCGGCCGCCCAAATCGGGGTGGCACGATCAAGGGAACATGTGTTCTATTGTGGGGGCAGGCGCTACCGAGGAGGCCTCATGCGCTGGGAGAACCTCACAGAGTCCGAAGAGCACGGCAGGGCCGACGCCGCCCTGTTCGGAGCGGACGCGGTGACGAGCCGGACGATCGACACGCCCGAGTTCGCCGGCGTCACCTTCCACGAGATCAGGGCTCGATCGATCATCAACCGGGTGCCCGCGGTCTCCCGGATGTCCTTCCAGTGGACCGTCAACCCCTACCGGGGCTGCACGCACGCGTGCGTCTACTGCTTCGCCCGCAAGACCCACAGCTATCTCGACCTCGACACCGGCCTCGGCTTCGACTCGCAGATCGTGGTCAAGGTGAACGCCCCGGAACTGCTGCGCCACCAGCTCGGCTCGCGCCGCTGGCAGGGCGACCACATCGCCATGGGCACCAACGTCGACTGCTACCAGCGCGCGGAGGGCCGCTACCGCCTGATGCCGGGCATCATCGGCGCCCTCACCGAGCACGCGAACCCGTTCTCGATCCTGACCAAGGGCACGCTGATCCTGCGCGATCTCGACCTCCTCAAGCGGGCGCACGCGGTGACGGACGTCGGTATCTCGGTCTCGGTCGGCTTCACGGACCCGGACCTGTGGCGCACGGTGGAACCGGGCACCCCTGCCCCCGAACGCCGCCTGGACGTCGTACGCACCCTCTCCGAGCACGGCATCGGCTGCGGCGTCCTGATGGCGCCCGTCATCCCGTTCCTCAGCGACGAACCGGCCCAGCTCCGCGCCACCGTGCGCGCGATAGCGGCGGCCGGGGCGACCTCCGTGACCCCGCTGGTGCTGCATCTGCGCCCCGGCGCCCGGGAGTGGTTCATGTCCTGGCTCGACCAGCACCACCCGTACCTGGTCCGCCGTTACGAGCGCCTGTACGCCGACGGCTCCTACGCGCCGAAGTGGTACCAGCGCCGGATCACCCGCCAAGTGCACGAACTGGCCCGGGAGTACGGCATCGGCCCCGCGGACACGGGTATGCCCCGCCGGATCACGCCGGTCCCCGAGCCGGACGTCCAGGAGCCGACCCAGCTGACGCTGATCTGACCCGTGGGGCCGGGCAGAATGGGCCCGTGAACGATGCCCTGCGTGCGGTGGTGTTCGACTTCTCGGGAACCCTGTTCGGGCGGCTGCCGGGCCACGACTGGCTCTTCTCCCCGCACGCCGCACCGACCCCGGAGCTGCGCGCCCGCGTCGTCCACGCCCTGCGCCACCCGGCCGAGTTCGTGGACCGTATGACACCGGCACAACTCCGCGACTGGACGGACCGCGACCTCTCTCCCGAGGCCAACCACCGCGCCTACGGCACCCTGTTCCGGCTGGCGGGCCTCGGCGACGCCGACTTCGCGTCGATCTACGACCGCCTGGGATCAGCGGCCAACTGGCACGCCTACGAGGACACGCTTCCCGCGCTGGAACGGCTGGCCCGCGCGGGCGTGCGCGTCGGGGTGCTCAGCAACATCTCCTGGGACATCCGCGAGGCGTTCGCCCGGCACGGCTCGGACCGGTACGTCGCGCAGTACGTCCTCTCGTACGAGGAGGGCCGCGCCAAGCCCGACCTGGAGCTCTTCCGCGTGGCCGCCCACCGACTGGGCGTAGCCCCCGAGAAGTGCCTGATGGTGGGCGACGACCCGGTGTGCGACGGGGCGGCTCCGCGGGTCGGCATGGCGTTCGCGGAGGTGGCCACAGGGCCGGTGGGGACGCGGGGGCCGGTGTTGCTGGAGGCGTTGGAGCGGTACGGGTGGTGAGGGTCAGCTGGAGCGGAGGCGGGCTTCGGTGATGAGGGGGGCGATGTCGGTGGCGACAGGGCCGCATTGGGGGCGGGTGAGGGCGTCGGAGATGTCCCAGGAGTAGAGCTCCCCGGTCCCCGTCCTGGTGAGGACGAGCCGCGAACCGTCCATCCAGAGCACCTGCCGCACCGCCGCGTCCTGGTGGTCCAGCACTGTCACACGGCCTCCCGCTGTCACGTCCCACAGCTGCGCGGTTGCGTCCTGGGAGCCCGAAAGGAGCAGCGTCCCGTCGGGCGACCAGGCGAGGGAGTACACCTCCTGACGGTGGCCCGCCAGAGAAAGCCGGGCAACGAGCCCCTCCTCGCCGCGATCGAGCACGAGGACTGTGCCGTCCGTGCAGCCCACGGCGAGGGCCGCGCCCTCAGGGTGCCAGGCAAGGGCGGTGAAGACCTTGTCGCCGCGGTACTCGGCCACCGTGGCGTCAAGGGTGTTGACGGTGACGAGGTTGTCCTGCCCGGCGACAGCAAACTCCGTGCACCGTGGATGCCAGTCGACCGCGCTCAGGAAGCTCGCGTGCCGTGTCCATCCCGGCGGAGTCGGACGGAGGGTGCCCTCGCGGTCGTAGAGGCGTGGCAGCCAGGTCCGGTCACGCGAGACCACCGCCAGCCACTCCCCGTCCACGGACCAGCGGGCGTCAGCCACGGTGTCATGCGCGTCGGTGAGTACGGCGATGAGGTGCAGTCGCACCAAGGTGCTCGGAAGCGGGTCCATCCGTGTCTTCCAGAGCGACACCTTCCCTCCGCCGCTGCCGACCGTGGCACAAAGAGCGCCGTCCGAGGACCAGTGCACGGCGTCCGGTTCGCCCATGGCACCCACCTTCAACACGCGGGTCCCCCACCGGGCGTCGTCCTTCTCATAGCCGAGTACTGTGCCGGCCACGTCCTTCTCGACATCGTCGACGAGCATGAGCAGGCGGCGGCTCTCCTGCGACCAGGTCACGTGCTGCACGGGCTCAAAGGTGTCGTTGGCTTGCACCCGCTCAGGAGTGGTCCGCCAGATCCGTACGGTCCCGTCGTCTGAGGCGCTGGCGAGTCGATCTCCTCGGTGCGCCCAGGCCACGTCGCACACGCCTTGCGCGTGACCCACGTTCATGTCGAGTTCCTGGGCGTCGTGAGCGTGCCAAACCCGCACGGTGGCGTCTGCGCCGGCACTCGCCAGGCGGTTGCCGGAGGGCGACCAGGCCACCCGTCTGACCTGATCCGTATGACCGCCGAGCGTGTGTTCGGTGCGCCAGTAGCGTGGTCCCACCAAGTGCACGCGCACCTGATTGTCCTGGCCACCCGAGGCCAGCCAAACGAGATGTGTGGGGCTGAAGCGCACGGCCCTCATTGGCTTGCCCCGCGCCCCGTCCTGTTCCACTCCCCCGTCTACCCAGTGAACGTCGATCACCCCGTCCTCACGAGCCGTAGCCACCCGCCCATCCGCAGCGATGTCCGCATCCCACAACCGAACCGCACGCCCCTCCCCGTCCACGCTCACGCACGTCCTGACCGGCTCCCGCCCCCTCCCCCGCGTCTCCCACACCCGCGCCGTCCCGTCCGCGCACGCGACCAGCACGTACCGCCCGTCGGGCGAGAACCGCACCGACCACGGCCGGTCGTCGAGCGGTACCACCCGCACCTCGTCGCCCGCCGGCCACGACCACAACCGCAGCGTCTCGTCCGTCGCAACGGACGCGATCAGCTCACCGTCCGGCGACCAGTCCACCGACCGCACCCACCCCGGCCCGTCCCCGCGCGCCTCCCGGGCGTGCCGGAACGTCGCCCGGACGAGACCGGTCTCGGCGTCGAGCACCCGCACGCACCCGTCCTTGGAAGCCGTCACGAGCAACGTGTCGTCCGGCGACCAGGCCACGCCCCACAGGCCCGCCTCCTGCGCGCGGTAGCAGCGCAGTTGAGGGTGGGCGGCCATCGCGCGCCGCAGCAGATGCCGCCAGCCGTCGAGGTCGGGCGCGTAGAGCAGCAGTCCCAGCAGCAGGTCACCCTGCGCCGAGCCATCCCCCGCCAACAAGCGCAAGACAGCCCGGGGATCGCTCTCGACCAGCAGCTCACCCCGTCTGACCTCGTCGTCCGCCGTGCGCTGAAGAGACTGCGCAACGAGGTCGAGGGCAGCGCCCGACAAGTGGAGGTCGGTCAAAGTCCCGTACAGCTCCGGCCACGCGGCCGTGAACGCCTCCTCCGTGCGGCCGGACAGCACCGACACCAACCGCATCAGCCGCGAGGCCGGTATCAGCTGGTCCGGCTGACGCCCGTACCGGGCCCAGTCGACGGCCGTCTCCTCGATCTCCCGGCGGGCGCGCAGCGCGTCATGGTCGCGTTCCAGGTTCTCGCGCAGGCGGGGCCAGTGCACGAAGAGGCTCTCGTGGGCGACCTCGAAGGCGTCCTCGGTGAAGCGTTCCCAGCCGGCGGCGCCGGACCGCGCGCTCTCCACCGGATGCCGGACCGTCGTCAGCACCCGGCACTCCACGAACGGCCGCAGCAGCCGCAGTTCACGCTCCGGAAGATCGCGCAGGGCCACGGGACGCCGGGTGTACTTGCCCGACTCGTCGACCGACACCAGGCGCCCCAGCGCCTTGAGCACCGCCCGCTCGGCGTCCCGTACGGTGCTGCGCTCACTGTCGGTGAGGAAGTCCCGGGCGAGCCGGAACGCCTCCTCGGCCTGGTCCGTGAGGACCTTCTGCACGCGTCCCGAGGCCTCGTACTCGCCGCGGGTGATCTCCCGGGGCGGGCGTTTCCCGTCCGGGTTGACCTTCTGCCAGAGCTGCTGGAGCGCGAAGGCGAGCAGCGGCAGGGCCTCTCCGGCGGCGTCCTCCTGGATGAGGCCGAGGGCCTGGTCGTCGAGCCGCCAGCCCAGTGTGTCCAGGGGCGCGTTGACGATCCGGGGCAGTTCGCTGCGGGCGAGCGGCTTCACGAGATGGTGGTCGCGCAGCAGCGGCTCGAACGCCTCGAACCGCATCAGCGCGTCCAGGAAGTCGGCCCGCACGGTGTACACCAGCCAGGTGTTTCGGCGTACCGCCTCGGCCAGGGCGGCGACGAGCAGCGCCGCGTCCGTGTCGGCCTCGGGCAGCAGCAGTTCCTCGGCCTGGTCGACGATCACGAGGAGGCGCGCGTCCGGGACGTGTGCGGCGACGCCGTCGAGGGTCTCGGCGAGGCCCTCGGGGCGTTCCCGTAACCGCTGGAGCACCGAGGGCCCGGTGTCGGTGTCGAGCCCGAGGTCCCGGCGTACCTCGGCGATGGCGTGCGCGAGGGCGGCGAGGCCCCCGCGCGCGGGGGTCACCGGGCCGAGGACGATCCAGAAGGGGGTGTCCCCGTCGGAGGTGGGCGGGCGCCCGCGCAGGGCCGGCACCAGGCCCGCGCGGACCAGTGAGGACTTGCCCGCGCCGGAGGGCCCGATGACGGCCAGGGCGCCGTTGCGGCGACGGCCCAGCAGCGGTCGGCTGAGCGCGTCGATGTCCTCGTCGCGGCCGAAGAAGACCCGGGCGTGTTCCTCCTGAAAGGGGTTCAGTCCGGGGAAGATCGCGGTCAGGGCGGCTGTGCGGGAGACTCCGCCCTCGTCGAGCCGCTTCAGGATCGCGCGTTCGGCGTCCGCCATGGACCGAGGGTCGTCCGGCTCGACCTTGAGTGCCTGGAGGGTGTCGATGAGGGCCCGGCCCGCGGCCCCGTCGACCCGGCACTCCACGACGGGCGCCATGGGTTTGCGCTCGCGGAAGACGGAGACCTCCCAGACGCACCACTCGGCGGCGGAACCCTCCGTGGTGACCACCACGAGCGCCTCCGCGGCCAGCAGGTTCCGTCGCAGTTCGTCGCGCCAGGGGTAGGAGGCGGTGATGCCGTGGCCGGGCAGCGCGTAGGCGAAGCAGTCCTCGTACCCGGCCGTGCGCAGGGCCTCGACGAGGCGATGGGCCGTGTCGGCGCCGTCGTCGGCGTGATAGCTGATGAAGACCCTGCCCATGACGCTCCCCCACGGCACACTCGGACTGGCGCATCATGCCCGGTGACGACCCGTCGGCAACCTCTTTCCCATGAACTGCGCAGGAGGCGATGTGAAGCAGGACCACTTCGACGACCCCGACGCCCCGGCGGCCAACCGGCTGTGGCCGGTCGTCGGCGCCGTGGTGCGCGACGAGCCGGGCGATCTGCTGCTGATCGAACGGTCGGACGACGGGTACTGGGCGTTGCCGGGCGGGCTGGTCGACGTCGGTGAGTCGTTCACCCAGGCCGTGGTGCGGGAGGTACACGAGGAGACCGGCCTGGACATCGCCGTCACGGGGCTGGTCGGGCTGTACTCCGACCCCGGGCATGTCACCTCGTACGACGACGGAACGGTGAGCCAGGAGTGCTCGCTCGTCTTCCACGGAGCGGTCACGGGTGGCCGGTTGCGCACCAGTGAGGAGTCGCGCACCGTCCGTTTCGTCCCGCTGCGCGAGCTCGGCGCGCTGCGTATGCACCCGTCCACGCGGATGAGAATCACCCATGCTCTCGAACGGCGGGACGGTCCGTATCTCGGCTGAGGCCGCTCAGCCATTTCGGAGCCGAAGCAGTGAATTAAGCGATGAATCCGTTCCTCCGAGCGTCCTTTCCGGAACGATGCGGCGTGGACCGTGACACCCGCGGTCCGCCAACCTCCGTCCTGGGAGGACTCCATGAGAAAACGCGCAGCCGTGCTGTGCGGCGCCGCCGTCGTGCTGACCGGGAGCTTCACCGCCCTGCCGGCCGACGCGAGCGCACCGCGCACCGCGGACACCGCTCCGGCCGCGAAGCTCACCTGGAAGAGCTGCGGCACCACGAACTACCCGACGCTCCAGTGCGCGTCCCTCAAGGTCCCACTCGACCACGACGATCCGCACGGCCGGCAGATCACGCTCGCGCTGTCCCGTGTGAAGCACACCGCGAAGAAGTCCCAGGGCCCGCTGCTGGTCAACCCCGGCGGCCCCGGCGGCAGCGGCCTGACGCTGGCCGGCTTCGTCGCCGGCTCACTGCCCAAGGCGGTCGCGGCGCAGTACGACGTCATCGGCTTCGACCCGCGCGGGGTGGGCAAGAGCAAGCCGGCGCTCGACTGCAAGCCGGGCCACTTCAACCCCGTACGCCCCGACTCCCTGCCGAGCACGCCCGCGATCGAGCGGGCCAACCTCCAGCGGGCCAAGTCCTTCGCGGCCGCCTGCGGCAAGAAGTACGCCGATCTGCTGCCGTACATCAACACGGTCCAGGCCGTGCGGGACATGGACTCGATCCGTGCCGCCCTGGGCGCGAAGAAGATCAATTACTTCGGTTACTCCTACGGCACCTATCTGGGCGCGGTCTACGCCAAGCTCTTCCCGGAGCGCGTACGGCGTCTGGTCCTGGACTCGATCGTCGACCCGACCGGTGTCTGGTACGACGACAACCTCGGCCAGGACCACGCCTTCAACGACCGTCACCGCGCGTTCATGGCATGGGTCGCCAAGTACGACGCGACCTACAAGCTCGGCACCGATCCGGAGAAGATCGAGGCCAAGTGGTACAAGGCGCGGGCCCGGTTGGCGAAGAAGCCCGCCGGCGGGAAGGTCGGCGCCTCGGAGTTCGAGGACACCTTCATCCCGGGCGGGTACTACAACGGCTACTGGCCCTACCTGGCGGAGGCGTTCGCCGCGTACGTGAACGACAAGAACGCCGACCCGCTGGTCGAGGCGTACGAGAACTTCGCCGCCGTGGACGCCTCGGGCGACAACGGCTACAGCGTCTACACCTCGGTGCAGTGCCGTGACGCCGACTGGCCGCGCGACTGGAGCCAGTGGCGTGACGACAACTGGGCGGTGTACAAGAAGGCGCCGTTCATGACCTGGAACAACGCCTGGTACAACGCGCCGTGCGCGTTCTGGCCGACCGGGTCGCTGGAGCCGGTGGACATCGCAGGCGGGGACCTGCCGCCGGTGCTGCTCTTCCAGGCGACGAACGACGCGGCCACCCCCTACGAGGGCGGCGTGATGGTCCACCGTCTGCTGCACGGCTCCAGCCTGGTGGTCGAGCAGGGCGGCGGGAACCACGGCATCACGCTCAGCGGGAACGCCTGCCTGGACAAGCATCTGGCGGCGTATCTGACCGACGGCACGGTGCCGCGCAGCGGTGGCGAGGTCGACGCGGTGTGCGACGCGCTGCCCGACCCGAAGCCGCTCGGCTCGACGTCGTCGGCGTCGCGCGGCTCGACACTGCACGGCATGCTCGGCTTCCGCGGCTGAGCGGCTCGGATCGAGGCCCGTCGGGGGCGTTGTCAGACCCGTGGTCCACCATGGACGCATGAGTGAGCTGACCAGGATTCCCGCCCCCGACGGGCTCGCGCCCGCCGCGCAGTACTCCCATGTGGTCATGGGCACCGGCACGTTCGTGGCGGTCTCCGGCCAGCTCGCCCTGGACGAGGACGGAAAGATCGTCGGCGAGGGCGACGCCGCCACGCAGGCCCGACAGGTCTTCGAGAACCTGAGCCGCTGTCTGGCCGCCGCGGGCGCGACCTTCGACGACATCGTCAAACTCACCTACTTCGTCACGGACGTGGCGCACCTGCCCGCGATCCGCGCGGCTCGCGCCGCGCACATACCCGACGACCGGTTGCCGGCCGCGTCGGCGGTCCAGGTCGCGGCGCTGGTGCGGCCCGAGTTCCTGATGGAGATCGAGGCGTTCGCGGTGCTCGCCCCGTGATCGAGGTCCGGGAGATGACGCTCGACGACTGCGAGCGCGTCGCCGAGATCCGTATCCGCGGCTGGCAGACCGCATATCGGGGGCTGATGCCGCAGCCGTATCTGGACGGGCTCAGCGTGGCCGAGGACGCCGAGCGCCGTCGCGAGCGCTTCCGGCAGTCCGACGGCAGCGTGATGAACCTCGTCGCGGAACAGGACGGCGAGCTTCTGGGGTGGGCCGCGTACGGGCCGTACCGGGACGGTGAAGTACGCACGGCTGACGCGGAGTTGTACGCGATCTACGTCGACGCCGGGTGCTTCGGGGGCGGCATCGGGCACGCGCTGCTCCAGGAGTCGGTACGCCGTTGCACAGGCGCCGGGTACCCGTGCATGTACCTCTGGGTCCTCGACGGCAACACCCGCGCCCGTGCGTTTTATGAGCGGGCGGGGTTCCACCCCGACGGCGCCGAGGAGCCGTTCGAGGTGGACGGCGTGCCCGTGCCCGAGGTGCGGTACGTCAAGGACCTCATCGCCGGCTAGGGAATCCGCGCCAGCGCGTGGACCGCGGCCTCCGCGAGCGCCGGATGCGCGAGGGCCTCGTTCAGGACGGGGCGGGCCCGGGTGTCGCCCAGGGTGCCGAGGCCCTCGACGCAGGCGAGTGCCACGCGCCGGTAGGGGTCGTGCGGGCGCAGTCGTCGCTCCAGGGTGGTGATGAGGGCCGGCACGGACTCGGGGGCGCGCAGTGCGGCGAGGAGTCTGACGGGGTGCAGGGCGTAGGCGACCCGCAGTTCGTTGGTCGCCAGGGCCGCCGCCGCGCGCGCGGTGCGGGGGTCGCCGAGGCGGGCCAGGGCATGGGCGGCGGAGGCGCAGCGCTGCGGGTCGCGGTGGTTGAGCAGCAGGACGAGCGACTCGAAGGCACGGGAGTCCCCGGCGAGCCCCAGGCGGAACGCGGCCAGCTCCCGCGCCCACAGCGGCTGTCCGGGCTCGGTCAGCAGTCCGGCGAGCTCATCGAGGTCCTGCGTCTCCACCAACCGCTCGTAGACCGCCGACGCCCCGGACTCCTGCCGTAAGCGCTCCGTGAGTGATCGCAACTCTTCGTCCATGAAGGGCAGCCTAGGCGGGGTGCCGGGCGTGAGGGACGTACATCACAAAGACCGGGGGCTGGCGCGCTCGTTACCGGCGGGTTAAGCTCAATCGAGCGAGTAACCACTCGCGGAACTCCTTGCGGTGGCCTGGTGACGCAGCCGCCGTGAGAGCAGTCGGTTCGGTACCTCAGGTACCAGTGCTTCAGTACGACGTGGCTTGGGACAGAGCCGGTCGGCTTCACCGTTCTCGGGGCGTGTGCACGCCCACGACGACGGCATCGCACCACCGGGCGTGTGCGCTCGCAGCCCGGCAACACCCGCATCTCGCATGTTCCACGCACCCGGTGCGCCCTTCGGCGTACCGGGTCGCGCTCCCAGTCGTCACCCTCATTCCTGGAGTCCCGCGATGGCCGCTCCCCTGTCCGACACCTCTCTGTCCCCGATCCAGACCGTCGCCGTCGTCGGCCTCGGCACCATGGGCACCGGCATCGCCGAGGTCCTCGCCAAGGCCGGCCGTACGGTCATCGGCATCGACATCAGCGAGGCCGCGACCGCCCAGGCCGTCGCCGCCCTGGAGACCTCCACCGGCCGCGCCGTGACCCGCGGCCGGCTGACCGAGGAGCAGCGGGCGGACGTCCTCGCCCGGGTCCGCACCTCCACCGACCTGCGCACCGCGGCCGACGCGGACCTGGTCATCGAGGTGGTCCCGGAGTCGTACGAGATCAAGCACCAGATCTTCCGCGAACTCGACGGCATCGTGCGGCCCGAGACGATCCTGGCGACCGGCACCAACGCCCTGTCCGTCACCCGGCTCGCGGCCGACTCGGCCCGCCCGGAGCGCGTGCTCGGCCTGCACTTCTTCAACCCGGCGCCCGCGATGAAGCTGGTCGAGGTGGTCTCCTCGGTGCTGACCGCGCCGAGCGCCGTCACCGCGGTCACCGACCTCGCGCTCGACCTCGGCAAGGAGCCGGTCGCGGTCGGCGACCGGCCCGGATTCGTCGCCGACGGGCTGCTGTTCGGCTATCTCAACCAGGCCGCCGCGATGTACGAGGCGAAGTACGCCTCCCGCGAGGACATCGACGCCGCGATGCGGCTCGGCTGCGGACTGCCGATGGGTCCGCTCGCCCTGCTGGACCTGATCGGCATCGACACCGCGCGCACCGTCCTGGACGCCATGTACTCCGAGTCCCACGACCGGCTGCACGCGCCCGCCCCGATCCTCAAGCAGCTCAGCGAGGCGGGCCTGACGGGCCGCAAGTCGGGTCGCGGCTTCTACTCCTACGAGGCCCCGGGCAGCGCCACGGTCGTGCCGGACGCCCTCACTCCGGCCGAAGGCGGCTCCCGGGTCCAGGGCCGTACGGTCCGCTCCGTCGGGGTCGCCGGTTCGGGCACGATGGCGTCCGGTATCGCCGAGGTCTTCGCCAAGGCCGGGTACCAGGTCGTCCTCGCCGCCCGTAGCGAGGAGAAGGCGCAGGCCGCCAAGGCCCGTATCGGCAAGTCCCTTTCGCGCTCGGTCGACAAGGGCCGGATGACCGCCGAGGCCGCCGCGCAGACCCTGGACCTGATCACCCCGGCGGGCTCCTACGACGCCTTCGCCGACGTCGACCTGGCCCTGGAGGCCGTCGCCGAGGACCTGGAGGTCAAGCAGCAGCTGTTCCAGACGCTGGACAAGGTCTGCAAGCCGGGCGCGGTCCTGGCCACCACCACCTCCTCGCTCCCGGTCGTCGCCTGCGCCCGCGCCACCTCGCGTCCGCAGGACGTGATCGGCATGCACTTCTTCAACCCGGCGCCCGCCATGAAGCTGGTCGAGGTCGTGCGGACGGTGCTGACCGCCGAGGACGTCCACGCGACGGTCCGCGAGGTCTGCGCCAAGATCCGCAAGCACGCGGTGGACTGCGGCGACCGGGCCGGCTTCATCGTGAACGCCCTGCTCTTCCCGTACCTCAACAACGCCATCAAGATGGTCGAGGAGCACTACGCCTCCCTCGACGACATCGACGCCGCGATGAAGCTCGGCGGCGGCTACCCGATGGGCCCCTTCGAGCTGCTGGACGTCGTCGGACTCGATGTCTCGCTGGCCATCGAGAAGGTCCTGCACCGCGAGTTCCGGGACCCGGGCCTGGCCCCGGCCCCGCTCCTGGAGCACCTGGTGGCCGCGGGCTGCCTCGGCCGCAAGACCGGCCGCGGCTTCCGCGAATATGCCCGCCACTGAGTCGTCCGGCGACTGGTTCAGAGCGAACGAGGACTGGGGCGGGCTGCTCGACCCCAACGGAATCCCTGGAAACCCCCCGCCCACGGCGGGCGGGGGGTCCCTGGGGCATGAGCGCCAACCTGGGCACATGCAGTACGTTCGGGTCATGTCCCAGCCCGCCAGGTCCTCACGTACACCAGCTACGCCCGACGCGCCGGAAAGTGCCGCAGGCAGTCGCGCGGCCGCCCAGCGGCTCAAGATGCGCCGAGAACTGGCGGCCGCGGCGATGGAGCTGTTCTCCACCAAGGGGTACGAGGCGACCACCGTCGACGAGATCGCGGCCGCGGCCGGAGTCGCGCGCCGTACGTTCTTCCGCCACTTCCGCTCCAAGGAAGAGGCGATCTTCCCCGATCACGACGACACCCTGATCCGCGCCGAGGCCGTGCTCAACGCGGCTCCCCCGCACGAGCACCCGCTCGACACGGTGTGCAACGGCATCAAGGAAGTCATGCGGATGTACGCGGCCCGGCCGGAGATCTCGGTCGCCCGCTACAAGCTCACGCGCGAGGTGCCCACCCTGCGCGAGGCGGAGATCGCGTCCGTGGCCCGCTACGAGCGCCTGTTCACCCGCTATCTGCTGGGCCACTTCGACGAGCACGCGCACGACGACGACGCCAACGACGACCCGCTGCTCGCGGAGGTCGCAGCGTCGGCCGTGGTCACCGCCCACAACCATGTGCTGCGGCGCTGGCTCCGGGCCGGCGGCCAGGGCGACGTGGAGGCCCAGCTGGACCACGCTTTCGCGATCGTGGGGAAGACGTTCGGGACGGGCATCGGCGCCGGGCGCACGGGCACGACCCAGCCGTCCGCCGCGACGGTGTCCACGCACGGCGAGGTCCTGGTGACGGTCGCCCGCACCGACGCCCCCCTCGACCAGGTGATGCGGACCATCGAAGAGGCGCTCAAGGACCGCTGACCGCGCTTCACACGCGCGAAAGCCGCACGAGAACCGTGTGATGACGGCCACCCTTCGGGGTGGCCGTTTTGGCATGTCAGAGGCCCTTTTCCAGCGGATTTCAAGCCGCGTTCGATCGATCATCGCTCATTTGTTACGTAAAGATTTCACCTGAGAGCGGTTGCTGGCACTCAGTGCCTTGCCAGGTGACACGCGGTGTCATACGTTGAAGGAGTCCGGGCGGCCGGCGTGCAGAGACCATGCGTACGCCGGCTGTCCCAGCAAGTCATCGACCTGCCCGCCCGGACGCCTGCGTCACAGGCAACCTCCGCGCCACAAAGCGCTGCCGCACACCAAGACCGCCGAACCGACGGCAACCGACGTAACCCTCAGCGTCCCTCCCTCAGGACGCGTATCGCCGGAGGCAACACCGTGACCACGAAGGACATCCTGGACGCGATCCAGTCGCCGGACTCGACGCCGGCCGACTTCGCCGCCCTGCCGCTCCCCGAGTCGTACCGCGCGATCACCGTGCACAAGGACGAGACGGAGATGTTCGCGGGCCTGGAGACCCGCGACAAGGACCCGCGCAAGTCGATCCACCTCGACGACGTTCCCGTGCCCGAGCTCGGCCCGGGCGAGGCCCTGGTCGCCGTCATGGCGTCGAGCGTCAACTACAACTCGGTGTGGACCTCGATCTTCGAGCCCCTGTCGACGTTCGGCTTCCTGGAGCGCTACGGCAGGCTCAGCGAGCTCACCAAGCGCCACGACCTGCCGTACCACATCATCGGCTCCGACCTCGCGGGCGTCGTCCTGCGCACCGGCCCCGGCGTCAACGCCTGGAAGCCCGGTGACGAGGTCGTCGCGCACTGTCTGTCCGTCGAGATGGAGTCGTCCGACGGCCACAACGACACGATGCTCGACCCCGAGCAGCGCATCTGGGGCTTCGAGACCAACTTCGGCGGCCTCGCCGAGATCGCGCTCGTGAAGTCCAACCAGCTGATGCCCAAGCCGGGTCATCTGTCCTGGGAGGAGGCGGCGGCCCCGGGCCTCGTCAACTCCACCGCCTACCGCCAGCTGGTCTCCCGCAACGGCGCCGGCATGAAGCAGGGCGACAACGTCCTGATCTGGGGCGCGAGCGGCGGACTCGGCTCGTACGCCACCCAGTTCGCGCTGGCCGGCGGCGCCAACCCGATCTGTGTCGTCTCCAGCGACCAGAAGGCGGACATCTGCCGCTCGATGGGCGCCGACGCGATCATCGACCGCAACGCCGAGGGCTACAAGTTCTGGAAGGACGAGCAGACCCAGGACCCGAAGGAGTGGAAGCGCTTCGGCAAGCGCATCCGCGAGCTCACCGGCGGCGAGGACATCGACATCGTCTTCGAGCACCCCGGCCGCGAGACCTTCGGCGCCTCGGTGTTCGTCACCCGCAAGGGCGGCACCATCACCACCTGCGCCTCGACCTCGGGCTACATGCACGAGTACGACAACCGCTACCTGTGGATGTCGCTGAAGCGGATCATCGGCTCGCACTTCGCCAACTACCGCGAGGCCTGGGAGGCCAACCGGCTCATCGCGAAGGGCAAGATCCACCCGACGCTGTCGAAGACCTACTCCCTGGAGGAGACCGGTCAGGCCGCGTACGACGTGCACCGCAACCTCCACCAGGGCAAGGTCGGCGTGCTCTGCCTGGCCCCCGAGGAAGGCCTCGGCGTGCGCGACGAGGAGATGCGCGCCCAGCACATCGACGCCATCAACCGCTTCCGCAACATCTGAGACACCCGGGGTCATAGATGACTGAGCGTCAGCCCGCCGCAGGCACGCGGGAGAAGGACCGGCCGTGGCTCATGCGCACGTACGCCGGCCACTCCACGGCCGAGGCGTCCAACGAGCTGTACCGGCGCAACCTCGCCAAGGGCCAGACCGGCCTGTCGGTCGCGTTCGACCTGCCGACGCAGACCGGCTACGACTCCGACCACATCCTCGCCCGCGGCGAGGTCGGCCGGGTCGGTGTGCCGGTGGCGCACCTCGGTGACATGCGCCGGCTGTTCCAGGACATCCCCCTGGAGCAGATGAACACCTCGATGACGATCAACGCCACCGCCATGTGGCTGCTGGCGCTCTACCAGGTCGTCGCCGAGGAGCAGGGCGCCGACATCACCCAGCTCCAGGGCACGACCCAGAACGACATCGTCAAGGAGTACCTGTCCCGGGGGACGCACGTCTTCCCCCCGGGGCCCTCGCTCCGGCTGACGACGGACATGATCTGCTACACGGTCAACAACATCCCCAAGTGGAACCCGATCAACATCTGCAGCTACCACCTGCAGGAGGCGGGGGCCACGCCGGTCCAGGAGATCGCGTACGCGATGTCGACCGCGATCGCCGTCCTGGACGCGGTGTTCGCGTCGGGGCAGATCCCCGAGGACCGCAAGGGTGATGTCGTCGCCCGTATCTCCTTCTTCGTGAACGCGGGCGTCCGCTTCATCGAGGAGATGTGCAAGATGCGCGCCTTCGGCCGCATCTGGGACAAGATCACCCGCGAGCGGTACGGCATCGAGAACGCCAAGCAGCGCCGCTTCCGGTACGGCGTCCAGGTCAACTCCCTGGGGCTGACCGAGGCGCAGCCGGAGAACAACGTCCAGCGGATCGTGCTCGAGATGCTGGCCGTGACCCTCTCGAAGGACGCACGCGCGCGTGCCGTCCAACTCCCCGCCTGGAACGAGGCCCTGGGCCTCCCGCGGCCGTGGGACCAGCAGTGGTCGCTGCGCATCCAGCAGGTGCTGGCGCACGAGAGCGACCTGCTGGAGTACGAGGACATCTTCGAGGGCTCGCACGTCATCGAGGCGAAGGTCGCAAAGCTCGTCGAGGCGTCCCTCGCCGAGATCGACCGGATCCAGGAGATGGGCGGCGCGATGGCCGCCGTCGAGTCCGGTTACCTCAAGTCGCAGCTGGTCTCCTCGCACGCCGAGCGCCGGGCCCGGATCGAGTCCGGCCAGGAGAAGATCATCGGCGTCAACATCTTCGAGACGACCGAGCCCAACCCGCTGACGGCCGACCTGGACACCGCGATCCAGACGGTCGACCCGGCGGTCGAGGCCCGGGTCATCGCCGGCCTCCAGCACTGGCGGGACACCCGCTACCAGCCGCCCTTCAACCACCCGCGTCCGTGCAAGGCGCTGGAGAAGCTGAAGGAGGCCGCGAAGGGCACCGGCAACCTCATGGAGGCCACCCTGGAGTGCGCCCGCGCCGGGGTCACGACCGGCGAGTGGGCCGGGGCCCTGCGTGAGGTGTTCGGCGAGTTCCGCGCCCCGACGGGCGTGTCCTCCGCGCCGGTGGCCGTGCCCGCCGAGGAGGGCTCGCCGATGGCGGACGTCCGCCGCAAGGTGGACCTGACGGCGAAGGACCTGGGCGTCGGCAAGCTCCGGTTCCTGGTCGGCAAGCCGGGCCTGGACGGGCACTCCAACGGTGCCGAGCAGATCGCCGTGCGGGCCCGTGACGCCGGGTTCGAGGTGGTCTACCAGGGCATCCGGCTCACCCCGGAGCAGATCGTGGACGCGGCGCTCGCGGAGGACGTGCACGCGGTCGGCCTGTCCATCCTGTCCGGCTCGCACGCACAGCTCGTGCCGGACGTCCTTGAGCGGCTCCATGTGGCCGGTGCCACAGATATCCCGGTGATCGCCGGTGGCATCATCCCGAATGGAGACGCCGAGCAGCTCAGGGCCGCCGGAGTGGCCGCCGTCTTCACCCCGAAGGACTTCGACATCACCGGAATCATCGGCCGCATCGTCGACGAGATCCGGAAAGCGAACAAGCTCGACCCCCTGGAGGTCCCCGCATGACCGTCAACCGTCTGCGTCCCCGCCGCTCGTGTCTCGCGGTGCCGGGAAGCAACCCCCGCTTCCTGGAGAAGGCGCAGGGCCTCCCGGCGGACCAGGTCTTCCTGGACCTGGAGGACGCGTGCGCCCCGCTCGCCAAGCCCGAGGCGCGGCACACGATCGTCAAGTTCCTCAACGAGGGCGACTGGACCGGCAAGACGCGGGTCGTGCGGGTCAACGACTGGACGACCGAGTGGACGTACCGCGATGTCGTGACCGTCGTCGAGGGGGCCGGCCAGAACCTCGACTGCATCATGCTGCCGAAGGTGCAGACGGCCGAGCAGATCGTCGCGCTCGACCTGCTGCTGACGCAGATCGAGAAGACGATGGGCTTCGAGGTCGGCAAGATCGGCATCGAGGCGCAGATCGAGAACGCGCAGGGCCTGAACAACGTCAACGAGATCGCGACGGCCTCCCAGCGCGTCGAGACGATCATCTTCGGCCCGGCCGACTTCATGGCGTCGATCAACATGAAGTCGCTGGTCGTCGGCGAGCAGCCGCCCGGCTACCCGGCGGACGCCTACCACTACATCCTGATGAAGATCCTCATGGCCGCCCGCGCCAACAACCTCCAGGCGATCGACGGCCCCTACCTGCAGATCCGCAACATCGACGGCTACCGCGAGGTCGCGGGGCGCGCCGCCGCCCTCGGCTTCGACGGCAAGTGGGTGCTGCACCCGGGGCAGGTCGAGGCGTCGAACGAGATCTTCTCGCCCTCCCAGGAGGACTTCGACCACGCCGAGCTGATCCTGGACGCGTACGACTACTACACGTCCGAGGCGGGCGGCAAGAAGGGCTCGGCGATGCTCGGCGACGAGATGATCGACGAGGCCAGCCGCAAGATGGCGCTGGTCATCTCCGGCAAGGGGCGTGCGGCGGGCATGCAGCGCACGTCGAAGTTCGAGATCCCGGAGGCCTGAGCGCGATGCAGTTCGGACGCACCTACGAGGAGTTCGAGGTCGGGGCGACGTACAAGCACTGGCCGGGGAAGACGGTCACGGAGTACGACGACCACCTGTTCTGTCTCCTCACCATGAACCACCACCCGCTCCACATGGACACCAACTATGCGGAGAAGACGACGGACTTCGGCAAGAACGTCGTCGTCGGGAACTACATCTACTCCCTGCTGCTCGGCATGTCCGTCCCGGACATCTCCGGCAAGGCGATCGCCAACCTGGAGATCGAGTCGCTGAAGCACGTGGCGCCGACCTTCCACGGCGACACGATCTACGGCCAGACGACCGTGCTGGACAAGTGGCCGTCGAAGTCGAAGAACGACCGCGGGATCGTCTACGTCGAGACCAAGGGCTACAAGCAGGACGGCACGCTGGTCTGCGTGTTCCGCCGCAAGGTCATGGTGCCGACCGAGACGTACATCAAGGAGCGCGGCGGCGAGCAGCCCGGCCGCCCGGAACTTCAGGAGGGCTGAGCCCGATGGCACGCCTCGCCCAGACCGCCGGTCTGACGGACATCCAGCAGGAAATCCTCTCCACCGTCCGCGACTTCGTGGACAAGGAGATCATCCCGGTCGCCACCGAGCTGGAGCACCGCGACGAGTACCCGCAAGCGATCGTCGACGGGCTCAAGGAGTTGGGCCTGTTCGGGCTCATGATCCCGGAGGAGTACGGCGGTCTGGGCGAGTCGCTCCTGACGTACGCGCTGTGCGTCGAGGAGATCGCCCGTGGGTGGATGTCGGTGTCCGGCATCATCAACACCCACTTCATCGTGGCCTACATGCTCAAGCAGCACGGCACGCAGGAGCAGAAGGACCACTTCCTGCCGCGCATGGCGGCCGGTGACATCCGTGGCGCGTTCTCGATGTCGGAGCCGGCGCTGGGTTCCGATGTGTCGGCCATCACGTCCAAGGCGGTCAGGGACGGCGACGAGTACGTCCTGAACGGTCAGAAGATGTGGCTGACGAACGGCGGAACGTCAAGTCTGGTCGCCGTTCTCGTCCGAAGTGATGAAGGACACCCCGAGGGCACCGCGCCCCACAAGTCGATGACGACCTTCCTCGTCGAGAAGGAGCCCGGCTTCGGAGAGGTCCGCCCCGGCCTCACCATCCCCGGGAAGATCGACAAGATGGGGTACAAGGGCGTCGACACCACCGAGCTGATCATGGATGGCCTGCGGATTCCGGCCAACCGCGTGCTCGGCGGCGAGACCGGCCGAGGTTTTTACCAAATGATGGACGGCGTCGAGGTCGGCCGCGTCAATGTGGCGGCGCGTGGCTGCGGTGTCGCTCAGCGTGCGTTCGAGCTGGGCGTCTCGTATGCCCAGCAGCGTCACACTTTCGGCAAGGCGATCGCCCAGCACCAGGCGATCCAGTTCAAGCTGGCCGAGATGGCTACCAAGGTCGAGGCCGCGCATGCGATGATGGTCAACGCGGCACGCAAAAAGGACTCCGGGGAGCGAAACGACCTCGAAGCAGGGATGGCGAAGTACCTCGCCTCCGAATACTGCAAGGAGGTCGTCGAGGACGCCTTCCGGATCCACGGCGGCTACGGCTTCTCCAAGGAGTACGAGATCGAGCGCCTCTACCGAGAGGCACCGATGCTGCTCATCGGTGAAGGTACCGCCGAGATCCAGAAAATGATCATCGGTCGCAGGCTGCTCGAAGAGTATCGATTCCAGGGCTAGATGTCCGGATACGGGGTGTTTTCTTGGAGAAGAAGGTCACACCCCGTCAACACTCTTCGGCCGCCGACTCCGCTTCCTGGCTTGCCCAGTTGTGGTCACCGACCGGTACGATCCCCGGAAAGCCGCCGTCCCCCGTCACAGCGCGGCATCATCCGCTACGAAGGTCATCCATGCCCCACAGCCAAACCTCTGCACCTCGCGACAGCCTCGCCGGCGTACGCCTCGCACGCGGAGCATCGCCGTGGCTTCTCCCGACCGTCGCCACCGCAGCCCTCAGCCTGGTGCGCGCGCGCAGGTCCGGCGCCGCCAAGGCCGTCGCCGTGCCCGCCACCGCGCTCGCGGCGGGCATGCTGTGGTTCTTCCGCGACCCCGAGCGCGAGATCGCCACGGGCCGGGTCATCTCGCCCGCCGACGGCGTGGTGCAGAGCATCATGCCGTGGAAGGACGGCCGCACCCGCGTCGCGATCTTCATGAGCCCGCTCAACGTCCACGTCAACCGCGCGCCCCTCTCGGGCACGGTGACGTCGGTCGAGCACATCCCGGGTGGGTTCGTTCCGGCGTTCAACAAGGAGAGCGAGAACAACGAGCGCGTAGTCTGGCATTTCGACACCGAACTCGGTGACATCGAGATGATCCAGATCGCCGGCGCGGTGGCCCGTCGCATCGTCCCCTACATCCCGCAGGGCACGAAGGTCGAGCAGGGTGAGCGCATCGGTCTGATCCGCTTCGGTTCGCGCGTCGACATCTACCTGCCCGAGGGCGTGGATGTCGCGGTCGAGGTCGGTCAGAAGACCGTGGCTGGGGTGACTCGCATTGACCGTGATTGATCCTGAGACACAGGCGGGCTGGGTGCCCGAGGCCGACGAGGTGGACGACGAGGAGGAGATGCCTCTTTCTCTCCGCCTCTCAATAGCGGACACCCTCACCCTCGGCAACGCCACGTGCGGCTTCATGGCGGTGTACTTCACCACCACCGGCATCCTGATCCCGCACCTCACCGGCAGCCAGGAATCCGGCATGGCCCGCCACAGCGCGGCCACGGCGGTCATCCTGATGCTCTGCGCGGCGGTCTTCGACCTGTTCGACGGCCTGGTGGCGCGCAAGCTGCGCTCCTCCCCCATGGGCGCGGAGCTGGACAACCTCTCGGACCTGATCAGCTTCGGTCTGGCACCGGCGTACTTCGTCCTCGTCTACGGCATGGTCGCGGACGACGCGCATCAGCGGGTGGCCGCGGTCGGGGCGATCGTGGTGCTCCTGGCCGTGGTGCTGAGACTCGCGCGGTTCTCGTGCGTGACACCGCCGAACGGAATGTTCCAGGGCATGCCCTCACCGTTCGGCGCGCTGACGGTGGTCTCGATCGTCCTCCTGGAGCTGCCCTTCGTGGCGACGCTCCTGGCGATCCTGGGCACCGCCTGGCTGATGGTGAGCCGGGTCGAGTACCCGAAGCCGCGAGGTCGCCTCGCGGTCGCGATGCTCGCCTGGATCGTCGCGGCGATGGGTCTGCTGGCCGGCTGGGCGTTCGACGCCCCGAGCGGTCAGCTGCTCCTCCAGACGGGCTGTGCGCTCCAGCTGGTCATGGGCGCGGTCATCCCGCTGTTCGCCACGGCCCGCCGGGTGAACAACTTCCGCGACAACCGTCGCGAGGCACGCGCGGCACAGCTGCCGTAACGGCTTCATGAGAGAGGGCCCGAACCGATTCCGGTTCGGGCCCTCTCCGTTTTTTTCTCAGGGGCTGTACGTCTCCGCCGCCTCGGACGCCGCCGCCTCCCGTACGACCTTCATGCCGCCCGTGACCGTCTTGTCCGGCTGGAGGATCACGCTCTCCCGGGAGGACGGGGACTTGGGGTCGGTGAAGTCCTGGGCGGGGCCGAAGCCGAGGTCGAAGTCGTTGATCGTCAGCAGGGCCCGGTCGACGCCCTCGCGGGTGAGGTCCTTGTTCTTGCAGGCCTTCTTCAGGGCCTCGCCGAAGGCGGACGCGGCGGTCCACCCGGCGACGATGCCGTTGTCGAGGGCGTCCTTGGGGTACGCAGCCCGGTAGTCGGCGACGAGCTTCTTCGCCTCCGGGGTGTCCGCGCCGATGGGGAGCGAGGGCGAGGCCACGTAGTAGTTCTTCATCAGGGCCGGACCCGCCTGGGTGGCGAGGAGCTGGGGGGCGAAGGCCGAGTTGTTGCCGATGACCGGCACGTCGAAGCCGCTCGCCGCCGCGACACCGACGAGCGAGGCCGCCTGGCGGGGACCGGCGCTCAGGACGATCGCCTTGACGCCGGCCTGCTTGAGGGCGGCGACCTGGGCGGTCATGTCGTTGTCGGTCGGTTTGATCTTCTGCTCGACGACGGCCAGCCCTGCCTCCTTCGCCATGTACCGGGAACCGACCAGCGCGCTCTCACCGTAGTCGCCCTCGAAGTAGACGTGGCCGATCTTGTCGCCCTTCTTGATCCCCTTCTCCTGGAGCAGGAAGTCGACGGCGTTGATGGTCTCGATGTCGTACGTCGAGCCGATGACACGGATGTACGGGCTGCCGAGCAGCGCCGCCGACCACGCCTGCGGCAGCACCAGGCCCTTGTCCTGGCCGTCGACGCGCTGCTTGACCGCGGCGACGAACGGGGAGCCGATGAACTGCGCGAAGCCCAGCACCTTCGGCTCCAGCTCGGTGTAGCCGGAGACGGCCTTCTGCGGGTCGTAGCCGTGGTCGCGGATGGTGAGGGCCACCTGGTAACCGCAGACACCTCCGGCGGCGTTCAGCTGCTTCACATACAGCTGCTGGGCCTGGGTGACGCTCTTGCCGAGGGTGGCGTAGACGCCGGTCATGTCGGTGAGGACGCCGAGGTTGATGGTCTTGCCGGAGATGCCCTCCCCGGTCTTGATCCCACCGGCGGACTGCTTGTCCGCGTCGTCGTCCTTCGCCTTGGAGCTACAGCCCGCGAGCACCAGCAGTGCGGCGAGCGCACCGGCGGTGACTCTGGCCGCGTGGGTCCTGTTCATCGTTCCTCCCCGGAATCGGTTGAGCCGCGACGCCGGGCGGCCACGCTGACCAGGCCGCCGGGCAGGAACAGCACCACCAGCACGACGGCGGCGCCGTAGAGATACCGGGCGGCCTCGCCCGGTGCGATCCCGCCCGTGCCCGGGGCGGAGACCAGGGGCAGCGCGTCGCTGTAGCGGGTCAGCAGCTGCGGGAGCAGGGTGACGAACACGGCCCCGGCGATCGCGCCGGAGACCGAGCCGAGCCCGCCGACGACGATCATGGCGAGGTATTCGAGGGACAGGGTGATGCCGAAGTAGTCCGGCACGGTCCGCTGGAAGACCAGGGCGAGGACAACGCCCGCCAGGCCCGCGTACATCGACGACAGCACGAAGACGGCGGCCCGGTGGCGGGCCACCGGCACCCCGATCACCCCGGCCGCGATGCGATGGTCGCGCAGGGCGTTCATGGCCCGGCCCGGACGGCCGCGCAGGACACCCCGGGCGAACAGCGCGCCGGCCAGCAGGGCGAGCAGACCGGCGTACCAGAGCTTCTCCACGGACCCGAACGGCACGTCGGCGACAAGGAGTTCACGGTCGTCGAAGGTGAGGCCGAAGAGGTTCAGGGGCGGCACGTCACGGCCGTTGGCGCCGCCGGTGAGGTCGTGGGCGTTGAACATCACGTGCTGGCCGATGAAGACGAGGGCGAGGGTGGCGATGCCGAGGTAGGCGCCGCTGAGGCGGCCGGAGATGGGGCTGAAGAGCCCGCCCGCGATTCCGGCGACGCCCACCGCGAGCACGGCCGCGAGCCAGGTCGGCAGGCCGAGGCCGGTCAGCCCGTCGTCGCCGTCGGCGGCGAAGACGCAGTAGCCGTAGGCGCCGACGGCGAGGAAGAAGGCGTGGCCCATGGAGAGCTGGCCGGTGGCGCCGGTGAGGAGGTTGATGCCGATCGCGCCGATGGCGGCGGCCATGGCGAAGAGGCCGGCCTGGAGCCAGAAGCGGTCGAGGTAGAAGGGCAGGGCGAGGAGGAGGACGGTCGCGGCGGTCCACAGGTACGTCCGCGCGCCGAGGAACCGGAGCGGTCTCACCAGGGCTTCAGACACGGGCGAGCTCCTTCGTGCCGAACAGCCCGGCGGGCCGGACGAGCAGGATCGCGACCATGACCAGGTAGGGGGCGAGGTCACCCAACCCCCGTCCCAGGAAGGTCAGATCGCTCTGGTAGCCGGTCGCCAGCGACTCCGTGACGCCGACGAGCAGCCCGCCCACCAGGGCGCCGGTCGTGGAGTCGAGGCCGCCGAGGATGGCCGCCGGGAACGCCTTCAGCGCGGCCAGCGAGGTGGCCCGTTCCAGGCCCGGCGTCGGGAAGACGGTCAGGAACAGCGCCGCTACGGCGGCCAGGCCCCCGGCCACGGCCCAGGCGCCCAGCGACACCCTGCCCAGCCGTACGCCCATCAGCGCGGCCGTCTCAGCGCTCTCCGCCGCCGCCCGCATCGCCACGCCCCAGGACGTGTACCGGAAGACCAGCAGGAACGCGGTGATGAGGAGCGCCGCGGCCACGAACGCGGCGATCCGGGTGTGGGCGAGGGAGATCGGCCCGACCTTGAGCACCGCGTCGCCCCACGGGTCGCCGAGCGCCAGGACGTCCGTGCCCATACGTCGGGTCAGTTCGGTGGTCAGCAGGATGTCGACGCCGATGGTGACGATGGCGAGGACGCTGTGGTCGGAGCCCCGGTAGCGGCGCATGACCAGGAACTCCACGGCCGCCCCGACACACGCCGCGCCCGCGATCCCGACCAGCAGCGCGGGCCAGAAGCCCAGGTCGTCATGGAGGGTCGCGGTGAGATAGCCGCCCGCCAACAGCAGGGACGCGTGGGCGAAGTTGACGACCTCGGTGGCGCGGAAGATGACCACGAAGCCGAGGGCGATCAGCGCGTACACCGACCCCAACGAAACGCCGTTCAGCAGGATTTCAGCGAAGGTGCTCATGATCCGGCCCCCAGGTAGGCCTGTACGACGGCCGGGTCGTTCTGTACGTCGGCGGGGGCGCCGTCGGCGATCCGGCGCCCGAAGTCCAGTACGGTCACCGCGTCCGCGAGCCGCATCACCACCCCCATGTCGTGTTCCACCAGGACGATCGAGATGCCGAGGCCGTCGCGGACGCCCGCGATCACGGCGGCCGTTCGGCGGCGTTCGTCGGCGGTCATCCCGGCGACGGGTTCGTCGAGGAGCAGCAGGCGCGGCTCCATGCACAGCGCGCGGGCGAGTTCGGCGAGCTTCTGCCGCCCGTAGGGCAGGGAGCCCGCCGGGCGGGTCAGACAGTCGGCGATGCCGACGAACTCGGCTATCTCGCGGACGCGTTCACGGTGGGCGCGTTCCTCGCGGGCGGCCGAGGGCAGGTGAAGTCCGGCCGCCACGAAGCCGGTTCGGGTGAGCCGGTGGCGGCCGAGGAGCAGGGCGTCCTCGACCGTGGCGCGGGGTGGCAGGGCGAGGTTCTGGAAGATGCGGGCGATCCCGAGGGCGGCGATGCGGTGCGGAGGCATGCCGGTGAGTTCGTGGTCGCCGAAGCGGACGCTGCCGGAGGTGGCGCGGTAGACGCCGGACAGGACGTTGAAGCAGGTGGATTTTCCTGCCCCGTTGGGGCCGATGAGGGCGTGGACGGTGCCGGGGCGGACGGTGAAGGAGACGTCGTCGAGGGCGGTGAGGCCCGCGAAGCGTACGGTCAGGCCGCGTACGTCGAGGGTGTCCATCGGCTCACCCCTTCCACCGGGTCAGCGTGCGCCGTACGACCTGGTCGGCGTCGGCTGCCGCGTCCTCGTCCACGACGCCCAGATAGCGGCGCCGGACCTCGTCGGAGGCGGCCAGTTCCGCGGCCGGGCCCTCCAGGGTGACCTCGCCGACTTCGAGGACGTACGCGTGCGTGGCGAGGCGCAGGGCGAGGGCGGCGTTCTGTTCCACGAGGAGGACCGCGGTGCCCTGGGCGTTGATCTCCCGGACGGTGTCGGCGATCCGCTCGGCCATGAGCGGGGCGAGGCCCAGGGAGGGTTCGTCCAGGAGGAGGACCTTCGGGGCGGCCATCAGGGCGCGGGCGACGGCGAGCATCTGCTGTTCGCCGCCGGAGAGCAACCCGGCCCGCTGGTGGGCGCGTTGGGCCAGGACGGGGAAGAGTTCGCGGACGCGGGCCAGGGAGCCGGCGCGGCCCGCCCGGGCACCGCCGAGGGCGCCCGCGCGCAGGTTGTCGGCGACCGTCATACGGGCGAACACCCGGCGCCCTTCGGGTACTTGGCAGACGCCGGCGGCGACCACCCGGTCCGGCGGGAGCCGGTCCAGCCGTCGGCCGCCCAGGCTCACCTCGCCCTCGGTGACCGCGCCGCCCTGGAACGAAAGGGTGCGGCTGATGGCGCGGAGCAGCGTCGACTTGCCCGCGCCGTTGGAGCCGAGGACCGTCACGACGGTGCCCTCGGGCACCTCCAGGGACACCCGGCGCAGGGCGCGCACGGGGCCGTATCCGACCGACAGGTCCCGCACCACGAGTCCGGATCCGACCATGGACTTCCCTTCTGCCCTCACTCTGTGTGGCGCTCACCCCAGCACCGGTGCGAGCGCGCGTCCACGGCCCGCGGCAATGTCGCTGCGGGTGCCCAGCGGGCCGGTGCCGCCGTTGTGCGCGCGCACAACGCTGCGTGTCAGGGGCCTGTGCGGGGCCGGGTCGCGATGGCATCCTCCGGACATGGGGAGCCGACGGCCGCGGACCGGTCATGACTGGAAGCTGCTCGCGGAGTCCTGCACGGCTCTGCTGGAACGGGTGCCGGAGCTTGTCGACGAGCACCTCAGGCAACTCTTCGACCACTCGCCCGTCTACGCGCAGGTGCTGCCGTACGACCAGCAGTGGCGGGAGGCCGAGGAAGCGATACGGATCGGGATCGAGACGATCTCCGCGCCCCGGGACTCGCCCCGCCGTGACCTGGAGTGCGCCGAGGACGCCGGACGGCGGCGGGCTCGGCAGGGGCTGCCCCTGGACCTGCTGGTCCACGCCTACCGCAACGCCGGCTATCTGGTGTGGGACGCGCTCGTGGAGGGCGCGGCCGGGCGGGAGCCGGAGCGGCTGGCGGCGCTCATGCGGTCCACGACGATGGTGTGGTCGGCGGTGGACGCGCAGGCTGAGGCGGCCTCGGAGGCGTACCGGGCGACGGAGGCGGAGCTGCGGCGGCGGACGGACGAGCAGTTGCAGGCGCTGCTCGACGCGCTGCTGGAGGGCCAGGCGACCCCGGGGCTGGCCGCCCGTGCCGCGGCCGGGCTCGATCTGCCCGAGCACGGTCCCTACGCGGTGGTGGTGCTGCGGGCCGAGCGGCGGGAGCCGGCCGAGCGGCCGGTCCAGGGGGCCGGGTTCCGGTTCATCTGGCGGATGCGGGCCGACGGCGAGGTGGGGGTGGTGGCCCTCTGCCCCGGTCAGGGCCTGGACGGGGTGGCGCGGGTGCTGGAGGGGCGGTGCTCGGGGCCCGGCGGGATCAGCCCGGTGGTGCCCGGCCTCGCCGAGCTGGGGCGGGCCCGGCGGCTGGCCGAGCTGGCGCTGCGAACCTGTCCGCCGGACGGCACCGCCGTCGTACGCCTCGACCAGCGCATGCCGACGGCGCTCGTGGTGAGTCAGCCGGAGCTGGCCGACCGGCTGGTGGCGGACGTGTTCGGCGGCCTCCTTGAGCTGGAGCCCGCCGACCGGGCCGTGCTCCTTGAGACCCTGGATGTGTGGCTGGCCTGCGAGGGTTCTGCGGGCCGGGCCGCCGGACGGCTGTACTGCCACCGCAACACGGTGTTCAACCGGCTGCGGCGCCTGGAACAGCTGACGTCACGGTCGCTGGCCCGGCCGCGGGACCTGATCGAGATGACGCTGGCGCTGGACGCGTACCGGTTGTCCGGGGCCCGCCGCTGAGTTCCTCAGGTGAGAAAGTCGCGCGCGATCTGCTCCGCCACCCGCTCCAGGATCGGTCCGGCGTCGGCGATGCACTTCGCCACGTCCGGCTCGACCTCGGTGAGCGGGTACGCGCGTCGGATGCCGGCCCTGCCGAGCGCCTCCGGGGGCAGGGCGAGGCGCCCGCACACCGCGACGACCTCCTTGCCGGCGGCGCGGGCCGCGGCGGCGACGCCCGCGGGGGCCTTGCCGTGCAGGGTCTGCTCGTCGAGGGAGCCCTCGCCGGTGATGACCAGGGCGGCCCGCTCCAGCGCGGGGGCGAAGCCGAGGACGTCGAGCATGACCTCGATGCCGGCACGGAACCGGGCACCGATGAGGAGCGCGCCGTAGCCGATGCCTCCGGCCGCGCCCGCGCCGGGCGAGGCGGCGTATTCGGCGGCCTTGGCGCCGACCGTGTCCTCCAGCACGCGCGCGTAGTGCGCGAGGGCGGCGTCCAGGGTCTCCACGTCGTCCGGGGAGGCGCCCTTCTGCGGGCCGTAGACCGCGGGCGCGCCCTTCGGGCCGGTCAGCGGGTTGTCGACGTCGCTGGCAAGGACCAGCTCCACGTCGGCGAAGCGGGGGTCGAGGCCGGACAGGTCGGCCGAGGCCAGCTCGGCGAGACCGCCGCCGCCCGGGGCGACCGGCTCGCCGTCCTTGTCGAGGAACCGGGCGCCGAGCGCGGTGAGCATGCCGGCGCCGCCGTCGGTGGTGGCGCTGCCGCCGACGCCGAAGACGATGGTGCGGGCGCCCGCGTCGAGCGCGGCCCGCAGCAGCTCGCCGGAGCCGTAGGTGGACGAGGTGAGGGGGGCGAAGACGCCCTTGGGCAGCCGCTGGAGCCCGCTGGCCTCGGCCATCTCCACGACGGCGGTGTCGCCGCGCAGCGCGAAGGCGGCGGTCACCTCCTGGCCGAGGGGTCCGGCGACCTTGATCTCGTGCCGTTCGAAACCGGCCGCGACCGCCGCGTCCACCGTGCCGTCGCCGCCGTCGGCCACGGGCAGCGCGGCCACGTCGACGCCCGGCGCGACCCGGCGCAGCCCGGCCGTCACCCGCTCGGCGACCTGCACGGCCGTCAGCGATCCCTTGAACTTGTCCGCGGCGATGAGCACCCCGTGGGCACCGTTGCCTGCAGCGAAAGCCACCTTGCATTCCCCTTGCTCTCCGGGCCTCACGCATGTCAGGCCAGTCGCGCCGCTGCGACCATAACCGGAGCTGCCCCTCTCCGTCATGCCCCGCCCGGACCTTGAGAAGCCGCTGCGCCCCCACTGTGCGGGCCCCCGTATTCGGGTAAACCGGTCCTATGACCCCTGTGGGCAGTGAGCCAGAGCTCGCCGACCGCGTCCTCGGGGGCTGGCTGGGCCGGATCGCGGGCAACATGCTCGGCAAGCCGGTCGAGCAGGGCGACCTGTGGACGCGGGACCGGATCGACCGTTATCTGCGGCAGGCCGCCGCCCTGCCGCTGACCGACTATCTGCCGGAGCCGCCGAGCGAGAGCGACGGTTTCGCGCTGCGCCCGGAGTGGCGGAGCTGCGTGCGCGGCCGGATCCACGGCAGCTGCCGTGACGACGACGTGGACTACGCCATCCTCGGCCTCGACCTTCTGGAGACCCACGGTTTCGCCTTCAGCACCGAGCAGGTCGGTGATCTGTGGCTGCTGAGGCTGCCGTACCTCCAGACGTTCACCGCCGAGCGGGCCGCCTACCGCAATCTCGCCAACGGGCTGAAGCCGCCCCTGACGGCGACCTACGACAACCCGTACCAGGACTGGATCGGGGCGCTGATCCGCGCCGACATCTACGGCTGGACCTGCCCGGGCGCCCCGCGCCGGGCGGCCTCGCTGGCCCGCCGGGACGCGGTGCTCTCACACACCGGGAACGGGGTGTACGGGGCGATGTGGGCGGCGGCGCTGGTGTCGGCGGCGTTCACCGCGGCGACCGTGCGCCACGCCCTGGACCAGGCGCTCGGCGTCGTCCCGGCGGGCAGTCGGCTGGCCAGGACCGTGCGCCGGGTGATGTCCCTCCATGACACCCGGATGACCTGGGAGGACACGCTGACGACGGTGGGCGAGGAGACCGCCGGGCTCGGCTGGATCCACACCGTCCCGAACGCCGCGGTGCTCACCGCCGGGCTGCTGTACGGCGACGGCGACTTCACCCGGACCGTCACGCTGACGGTCCGGGGCGGTCTGGACACCGACTCCAACGGGGCAACGGCCGGCTCGGTGGCCGGGGTGCTGACCGGTGCGCGGGCGATCCCGGCGCAGTGGAAGGACCCGCTGGAGGACACGGTGCGCAGTGCGGTGTTCGGCTTCGACGGGGTGCGGATCAGCGAACTGGCGGAGCGGACGGTGCGCTTGATCGGGAGTGACTGATCGGCGCGGGGGCGTCTTACCCTTCTGGCATGACCAGCGCTCAGGACTTCGCCACATATCTCGCCGGCCTCCCCCGCATCCTCGCCGGTGCCGCCGCTCTCTTCCGTGACGGGGAGGGGCGGTTGCTGCTCGTCGAGCCCAACTACCGTGAGGGCTGGGCGCTTCCGGGCGGCACCATCGAGTCGGACGACGGCGAGACGCCCCGTCAGGGCGCACGCCGCGAGACGCTTGAGGAGATCGGGCTCGACCGTGAGCTCGGCCGGCTGCTCGCGGTGGACTGGGTGTACCGGCCGGGCATGCCGCCGCTGGTGGCGTACCTCTACGACGGTGGCGTCCTCGGCGAGGACGAGCTGAAGGCGATCCGGCTCCAGGAGGAGGAGCTGCTGTCGTGGCGGCTCGTGCCGCGCGAGGAGTTGGACGACTATCTGCTGGGCACCCTGGGCGGCCGGGTGCGGGCCGCGCTGGATGTGCTCGCGGAAGGAGTAGGGACGGCGGAGCTGGAGAACGGCCGACGGGTTTCCTGACGCCTGTTGATTCGGGTGTCGATTACCGTCGATTCCCCTGCGGAAATATGCTCTTGAAGCTACGCCCTTGCGCGTATGGACCCCCTGTATCCGCGCCAATAGCGTGCGAGTCCTCGCCTTATCCGCAGGTACCGGTGGCACGGGTATTCCTTGCCGCCGGATTCAATTACAGGGGGAGTCATGCGGGTAATCGTTCAGATGCGTCCGGAACCCGATCTCGTCCAGGCGATCGTGGATCCGTCCGTCAGCACTCCGCCGGCCTCGGATGTCGCCGGCTCACTGCCCGGCCTCGCGCTCGACCCGGACTTCGTGCCGGTGCCGGTGCCGCAGCCCAAGCCGGCGTACTCCGACGGCGATCCGCTGTCGCTGGACCAGCCGCTCACCTTCTCGCTGGCTCCCGAGGACGCGAGCGTCCTGGTGCGCGGCGAGATCCAGGACCGCGACGGCGCCGCGCGGCTGGCGATGCTGGGCGCCAAGCGCCCCGACATCGTCGGGATCTCCGCCGACCCGGCCGTCGAGACGATGCCCACCTGCGGCAACACGCCCCCGGTCGGCGACTGGCACGACGTGCAGCGGTTCGTCACGGACGCGCTGAAGAGCGAGGGGCTGGACGGGACGGGCGTCCCGCTGGCCATCGTCGACACCGGCATCAACGTCGCGCACCTCGGTACGGTCCTCGGCTCGCCCGTGACGGTCGACGCGGCGCGCAGTTGGAAGCCGCCGGGCGTGGCCGGCAACTTCGGTCAGTTCCCGGTGAACCACGGCACGATGTGCGCGTTCGACTCGCTGATCGTGGCCCGCAAGGTGTCGCTCCTCGACATTCCGGTGCTGCTCTCGCAGCGGCAGGGCGCCACCGTGATGGAGGGCCTGCTCTCCGACGCGATCTCCGCGTACGCGCACCTGTGGGGGCTGCTGGAGCAGATGCCGCGCGAGCGGCGCCGGATGGTCATCAGCAACAGCTGGGGGTCGTTCAAGCCGACGTGGGACTTCCCGCCGGGGCACCCGGGCAACTACTCCGACAACCGCGCCCACCCGTTCAACCTCATCGTCGCCGCCCTGGAGGTCTCCGGCGCCGACATCCTGTTCGCCGCGGGCAACTGCGGTGTGGAGTGCCCCGACGGGCGCTGCGGCTTCCCGAGCCGGCCCATCAACGGGGCGAACTCGCATCCCAGCGTGCTGTCCGTGGCCGGGGTGGACACGCATGACGCGCGGGTGGGCTACTCGTCCCAGGGGCCGGGACGGCTCGCCGTGCGCAAGCCGGACATCGCCACGTACACGCACTTCAGCGGATCGAAGGCGTTCGGCCAGAACAGCCCCGACTCGGGGACGTCGGCCGCCTGTCCGGTCGCGGCGGGCGTCGTCGCCGCGATCCGCAGCAAGGTGTCAGTGAAGGAGCTGTCGCCGTCCCGGATGCGTACGCTGATCCGCCGGTCCGCGCACGACGTGGGCGGTCACGGCTACGACTTCGACTACGGGTACGGCATCATCAACACCCCGGCGATCGTCGACGCGGTCCGCCGCCTCGGCAAGACCACCGCCCGTCTGTAGGAGACCCATGGCTCCCGAGAGCCCCACCGTCCTCATCACCGTGACCCTGCCGCCGGGGTCGACGCTGGACGACGCCCGTCACCGTCTCGGCCTCACGGAGAACGAGGCCGACACGGCGTACGGCCTGGTCCCCGTGGACCCGGCGAACGGCACCTACGCGTTGCTGGTGACCGCGGAGGCCGGTGCGCGGCTCCAGGGAGCCCCGGAGGCGAGGGGGTCGTACCAGGGCCCCTTCGCCAACCCGAAGATCGAACCGTTCGGTCCGGTGCAGCCGAAGGACGACGAGACGGACGAGGGCGACGGCCGATAACCGTTGGCTCCGCCCGACTCCGTCGATCTACCCTCGGCCGCATGAACAAGCCCCTCGTGGCCCTTCTCAGCGGCGCAGGTATTTCCACCGACTCCGGGATTCCGGACTATCGCGGCCCCAACGGTCTGTGGCGTCGGGATCCCGAGGCGGAAAAGCTCGTGACGTACGACTACTACATGAACGACCCGGAAATCCGGCGGCGTTCATGGCTCCTGCGGAAAGAAAATCAGGCGCTCGCGGCACAGCCCAACGCGGCGCATTTCGCGGTGGCCGAGCTGGAGAAGTCCGGGGTGCCCGTGCGGGTGATCACACAGAATGTGGACGGGCTGCACCAGCTCGCCGGAATACCGGCCCGCAAGGTCCTCGAACTGCACGGCGCCGCACGGCAGGTGGTGTGCACGCGGTGCCATGCGCGCGGGCCCATGGAGGACGCCCTCGCGCGGATCGACGCCGGGGAGGACGACCCGGCGTGTCTCGCGTGCGGTGGGATCCTCAAGTCCGCGACGGTGATGTTCGGCGAGCGCCTCGACCCGGTGGTGCTCGGTGAGGCCGCCGCGATCACCAAGGCCTGCCAGATATTCATCGCCGTCGGCAGCAGCCTCCAGGTCCAGCCCGCCGCCGACCTCGCCGGCGTCGCCGCCGACCACGGCGCCCGCCTGATCATCGTCAACGCCGAGCCGACCCCGTACGACGACCGCGCCGACGAGATCATCCGAGAACCGATAGGGACCGCCCTGCCGGAACTGCTGCGCGGACTGAGGGAGTAGTCACCCGTCAGAACAGCGCCGCCCCCTGTTCGAAGTCCAGCAGGCGCTGCTTGCGTTCCAGGCCGCCGCCGTAGCCGGTCAGGCTGCCGTTGGAGCCTACGACGCGGTGGCAGGGGACGATGATGCTGACCGGGTTCTTGCCGTTGGCGAGGCCGACCGCGCGGGAGGCGCCGGGGTTGCCGAGGGCTGCGGCGAGGTCGCCGTAGGAGCGGGTCTCGCCGTACGGGATGCGGAGGAGCTGTTCCCAGACGCTGCGCTGGAACGGGGTTCCGTGCAGGTGGAGTTCGAGGGTGAACTCCTTCAGCTCCGAGGCGAAATAGGCCTCCAGCTGGTCCACGGCCTCGCCGAAGGGGCGGTCGTCGCGGGCTCCGAACGTCTCCTGCGCGGGGCGGTGGCGCTGGTCGGTCATGTAGAGGTTGCTCAGGGTGCCGTCCGTCGCGACCAGGGTCAGCGGGCCGTACGGGCTGTCGATCACGGTGTGCTGCTTCAGAGCGGGAACAGAGGTCACGGAACGTCCTTATACCGGAAGGAAGTTGATCGGGTGGCTGTCGGTCGCCCACAGGTACTGGACCGCGTACGCCCGCCACGGCCGCCAGGCCGCCGCCCGCGCGGTCAGCGCCGCCGGCGTCGAGGGCAGTCCCAGTTCCTGGGCGGCCTTGCGGATGCCGAGGTCGGTGGGGACGAAGGCGTCGGGGTCGCCGAGGGCGCGCATCGCGATGACGTCGGCCGTCCAGGGGCCGAAGCCGGGCAGGGCGAGGAGGCGGGCACGGGTCTCCGTCCAGTCGCTCTCCACGCCCAGGTTCAGCGCGCCGTCGGCCAGTTGGCCGACGAGGGTGGTGAAGGTCGTGCGCCGGGTGCGGGGCATCGCGAGTGACTCGGGGTCCAGGGCGGCCAGTTGCTCCGGGGACGGGAAGAGGTGGGTGAGGCCGCCCTCGGGGTCGTCCACCGGGTCGCCGTGGACCGTCACCAGGCGGGCCGCGTGGGTGCGGGCGGCGGCGGTCGAGACCTGCTGGCCCAGGACCGCCCGGACCGCGAACTCCGCCTCGTCCACCGTCCGCGGCACCCGCCGCCCGGGTGCCTTCGCGACCAGCGGCGCCAGCACCGGGTCCGTGCGCAACTGGTCGTCGATCGCCACCGGATCGGCGTCCAGGTCGAGCATCCGGCGGCAACGGCTGATGGCGACCGTCAGATCGCGCAGGTCGCTGAGGGTGAGGCGGCAGGCGATGTGGTCGGGGTTCGGGGTGAGCGCCACGATGCCGTGGCCGTACGGCAGTCGCAGCGTGCGGCGGTAGGCACCGTCCCGCCACTCCTCCACCCCGGGCACGGCGGTCGCCGCGAGGTGGCCGAAGAGGTTCTCGGGGTTGAGGGGGGCGCGGAACGGCAGCCGGAGCGTGAGAACCCCGGGGGTCACCGCGCCCGCGTTCCCGCGCGGCACCCGCGCCCGCAGCTCGCTCGGTGAGAGCGCGAAGACCTCACGCACGGTGTCGTTGAAGGTGCGGATGGAGGAGAAACCGGCGGCGAACGCGATGTCCGCCATCGGCAGGGCCGTCGTCTCGATCAACAGCCGTGCCGTCTGGGCGCGTTGGGCGCGGGCCAGCGCGAGCGGGCCCGCGCCCAGCTCGGCGAGGAGCTGGCGTTCGACCTGCCGGGTGCTGTAGCCGAGCCGCACGGCCAGTCCCGGGACGCCCTCGCGGTCCACGACCCCGTCGGCGATCAGCCGCATCGCCCGGGCGACCAGGTCGGCGCGCTGGTTCCACTCGGGGGACCCGGGGCTGGTGTCCGGGCGGCACCGCTTGCAGGCCCGGAACCCGGCCTGCTGGCAACCGGCCGCGCTCGGGTAGAACGTCATGTTCGCGGGCTTGGGCGGCACGGCCGGGCAGCTGGGCCGGCAGTAGATCCGGGTCGTCAGGACCGCCGTGAAGAACCACCCGTCGAACCGGGCGTCCTTGGACTGGACGGCGCGCACGCAGCGCTCGGTGTCGGTGTGCATCCCCTTCTGCATAGGTCCAGCATGGTGCAGCGCAGGAGGGTCGGCTGGCGGGAATCCGACATCAACGTCGCACTGGCTGGACCTGGCCGGATCGCCAGGCCGACTCCCGCAGCAGCCGCAGCCCGTTCAGGCCGACGAGGACGGTGGAGCCCTCGTGGCCCGCGACGCCGAGCGGCAGGGGCAGGTGTCCCACCAGGTCCCACACCACCAGGACGGTGATGAAGGTTCCCGCGATGACGAGATTCTGCACGACCAGGCGGCGGGCGGCCCGGGACAGCCGTACGACCGCCGGTACGGCGCTCAGCTCGTCGCGCACCACGACCGCGTCGGCGGTCTCCAGCGCCAGGTCGGAGCCCACGCGACCCATCGCGACCCCGGAGTGGGCGGCGGCGAGCGCGGGCGCGTCGTTGACGCCGTCGCCGATGAACAGCACCTTGCGACCGGCGTCCTGCATCTCCCGTACGGCGTTCACCTTGCCCTCGGGGAGCAGTCCGGCACGGACGTCGGTGAGCCCGGCGGCCTCGGCGACGCGGGCGGCGGCGCGGGCGTTGTCGCCGGTCAGGAGGGTGGGAGGGGTACCGGTCAGAGCGGTGAGGGCGGCGGTGGTGGCGGGGGCGGCGGGGCGCAGGCGGTCGGTGAGGGCGAGGGTGCCGACGGGGACGCCGTCACGGGTGACCCGGACGACGGTGGCGTCGCTGTCGGCGGTCTCCGCCCGGCCCACGCTCACCGACCGGCCCTCGACGGTGGCGGTGACGCCCTGCCCCGGGACGGCGGTGAAGTCCTCGGCGCGTGCGATCCGCAGGTCCCGTGTGCGCGCCGCCGCCACGATCGCCCGGGCCAGCGGATGCTCACTGGGCAGCTCGGCCGCCGCGGCCAACCCGAGCAGCGCGTCCTCGTCGAGCCCGGAGTCCGGTGTCGGACGTACCGCCGTCACCTCCGGCGCCCCCTCCGTCAGCGTCCCGGTCTTGTCGAACGCGGCCGTGTCGATCTCCCCCAACCGCTCCATCGCGACCGCCGACTTGACCAGCACTCCGTGCCGGCCGGCGTTGGCGATGGCGGACAGCAGGGGCGGCATCGTCGCGAGGACGACCGCGCACGGCGAGGCGACGATCATGAAGGTCATCGCGCGGAGCAGGGCACCGGTGAGGTCGGCGCCGAAGGCGAGCGGCACGGCGAAGACGGCGAGTGTGGCGGCCACGATCGCGACGGCGTAGCGCTGCTCGATCCGCTCGATGAACAGCTGCGTCGGCGCCTTGGTGCGGGACGCCTCCTCGACCAGGGTCACGATGCGGGCGATGACGGAGTCGGCGGGGTCGCGCGTGACGCGGACGCGCAGCGCGCCGGTGCCGTTGAGGGTGCCGGCGAAGACCTCGTCGCCGGGGCGCTTGACCACGGGGAGGGGTTCACCGGTGATGGTCGCCTGGTCGGCCTCGCTGACCCCGTCCAGCACCCGCCCGTCGGCGCCGATCCGCTCCCCCGGGCGGACCAACAGCACATCGCCGACGGCGAGTTCGGCGGCCGGGACGACGGTCTCCGCGCCCGCGTCGTCCAGTCGGGTCGCGGTCGTGGGCGCGAGGTCGAGCAGGCCGCGCACGGAGTCCGCGGTGCGGGCGGTGGCCAGGGCCTCCAGGGCGCCTGAGGTGGCGAAGATGACGATCAGCAGCGCCCCGTCGAGGACCTGGCCGATGGCGGCGGCACCGACGGCCGCGACGATCATCAGCAGGTCGACGTCGAGCGTCTTCTCGCGCAGCGCCCGCAGTCCTTCGAGTGCGGGCTCCCAGCCGCCGGTGACATAGGCGACGGCGTACAGCGGCCCGTACGCCCAGGCGGGGGCGCCGGACAGGTCCAGGGCGAGGGCCACCAGGAACGCGGCCGTCGCGGCGAGCGCCCAGCGGGCCTCGGGGAGGGCGAGGACGCGGGTGCGGCGATGGGGCGCGGTGCGGGTGGGGGCAGGGGTGCGGGTGGGGGCAAGAGTCGCTGACACCCAGCCACCATACAGGAACACATGAAGACTCATTCATCTGTTCATGTGCGGTGGGTAAGATACCCCGCATGGGTCATGGAGCCGTCACCAGCACCGCCGAGGAGCGCGTACGCCTCGACGCGGGCAATGTCGCGAAGGTCGCCACCACGCTCCAGGCCCTGTCGACGCCCTCCCGGCTGCTGATCCTGGCGCGTCTGCGCGAAGGGCCGCTGCCCGCGACGGAGTTGGCCGCCGAGGTGGGGATGGAGCAGTCGGCGTGCTCGCACCAGCTGAGGCTGCTGCGCAACCTCGGTCTGGTGGTCGGCGAGCGACGCGGCCGCTCGGTCGTCTACACGCTGCACGACCACCATGTCGCCGAACTCCTCGACCAGGCCGTCTATCACGTGGAGCACCTGCGCCTTGGCCTCAGTGACACCGCCGACTGAGACGGCTCCCGCGCGCCGCATGTGGCCGCTCTACGCGGCCGGGTTCACCACCGCGTTCGGCGCGCACGGCATCGCCGCGAACCTGGGCGCCGACACCGACGACGCCGTCACCTCCCTGCTCGTCCTGGGCGGGCTGCTGGCCCTGTACGACGGTGCCGAGGTCCTGCTGAAGCCGGTGTTCGGCACGATCGCCGACCGGATCGGGGCGCGGCCGGTGCTGCTGGGCGGCCTGGTGGCGTTCGCCGTGGCGTCCGCGCTGTACGCCCGCGCCGACAGCCCGGGATGGCTGTGGGCCGCGCGACTCGGCCAGGGCGCGGCGGCCTCCGCCTTCTCCCCCGCCGCGTCGGCGCTGGTGGCCCGGTTGAATCCGGCGGCCAAGCACGGGCGGGCGTTCGGGAGTTACGGCTTCTACAAGTCCGTCGGCTACACGCTGGGTCCGCTGCTCGGCGGGGTGCTGGTGTGGGCGGGCGGGCTGCGGCTGCTGTTCACGGTGCTGGCGCTGCTGGGCGTGGCGGTGGCGGTGTGGGCGCTGGTCGCCGTCCCCGTCGTACCGCCGCTGCCCCGGGCCCGGCAGACGGTGGTGGACCTGGCGCGGCGGCTGGCCGATCCGGCGTTCCTGGTGCCGACGGCCGCGCTGGCCGGAGCGACCGCCGCGCTGTCGGTGGGCGTCGGGTTCCTGCCGGTGTCGGGGTCGGTGGCCGGGCTGGGGACGGTGGCGACCGGGGCGGCGGTGTCGGTGCTGGCCGCGTGTGCGGCGGTCGTCCAGCCGCGGGCGGGGCGGGCGTTGGACTCCGGGCGGATCACCGCTCGGGGCGGGCTGACCGTCGGGCTGCTGCTCGCGGCGGCGGGGCTGGCCTGCGCGATGCTGCCGGGACTCACGGGCATTCTGCTCGCCGCCGCGCTGGTCGGCGCGGGCACCGGACTCATCACCCCGCTGGGCTTCGCCGCGCTGGCCTCGTCGACCCCGCCGGAGCGGCTGGGGCAGACCATGGGCGCGGCCGAGCTCGGGCGTGAACTGGGCGACGCGGGCGGTCCGTTGCTCGTCGCGGGGGTGGCCGTGGCGGCGACGCTGACGTACGGGTACGCGGTGCTCGCGGTGCTGCTGGCCGCTCTGGGGCTGGCGCTGGGGGTACGGCGGCGGGCGGCGGCTCAGCGGACCGGGACGTCCTGAAATCCCGCTCCCGGCACCCCGCGTGCCCTAAGGCCGTGTCCGCAAAGTCCCGCCTGCCGGGCGGCGTCAGGTGCGCCCTCCGGGCGGACGACGGGACTTTACGGACACGGCCTGGCCGCCAGCAGCGCGATGTCGTCGTGCACGGACCCCGTCGCCGCGTGCGCCAGGATGCCGTCGAGGATCTCGTCGAGGCCGCCGCCGGGCGGCAGACGCAGGTCGGTCAGGCGGCTGAGGGACGTGTCGATGTCCTCGTCGCGGCGTTCCACCAGGCCGTCGGTGTAGAGGAGCAGGGTGCCGCCGGGCTGGCCGGGGCGGGTGACGGTCTCGTAGGCGCCCAGGCCGGTGCCGAGGGGCGGGCCGGCCGGGAGCGGGACCAGTTCTACATGGCCCTCGGCGCTGATCCGCAGCGGGGGCAGGTGGCCGGCGTTGGCGTAGCTGATGGTGTCGGTCGCCGGGTCGCCGAGGGCGAGCAGACAGGTGGCGACGCGGTCGAAGCCGGACGCCGCGATCATGCGGTCGGCGGCGTGGAGCATCTCGTGCAGCGGCAGGCCCGAGGAGGAGGCGAGGGCCCTGAGCATGGACCGGTAGTGGCTCATCGCGACGGCGGCCTCCACGCCGTGGCCCATCACATCGCCGATGACGAGCAGGTTCCGGCCCTGCGGGAGGGCCAGCGAGTCGTACCAGTCGCCGCCGACCACCGCGCTGTCGTCGGCGGGCAGATAGCGGGAGGCGGTCTCCAGGTCAGGGTGCGGGAGGGTCGGTTCGCTGAGCAGGGCCCGCTGGAGTTCCAGCGCCATGGTGTGCTCGCGGGCGTAGTGCCGGGCGCGCTCGAGGGCGCGGGAGGCGCGGCCGGCGAGTTCCTGGGCGACCACGCCGTCCTCCATGGTGAAGGCCGGCGAGGAGCCCGCCCGGACCATGGCGAGGACGCCCACGCTCCGGGAGTCGGTGGTCAGGGGCACGACCAGCCCGGAGTGGATGCCGGCGGCCCGGTACTCCGCCAGCCGGTCGGCGTACGGCCCGCGCAGCCCCGGCGGCCGTCTGCCGGGCACGCTCGTCAGCAGCGGACGGCCGCGTTCCAGGACGCGGCGCACGGGGGACGTGGGGCCGTGCTCGTTGACCTCGTCGAGGATGGGCGGACGGCCGAGCCGCTCGGCCAGCTCCGGGCTTCTGCTGACGGCGGCGCGCCGCAGCCGTACGACGCCGTGCGGCACGGGGTCGGCCGGGTCGTCCTCGACCACCAGGTCGACGGAGGCGCCGTCCGCGAGGTCGCGCACCACGAAGTCGACGAGTTCCCGGCAGGTCGTCTCCAGGTCGAGTGTGGTGCCGATGCGCAGGGCGGCCGTGTGCAGCATGGCCATCCGGCCGTGGGCCCGCTCCAGCTCGGTGACGTAGCGGCGCGGCTCGGTGACCTCCACCCCGACGGCCACCAGGCCGACGACCTCGCCCCGCTCGTCATGGCGCCGGTGGAAGGTGCACTGCCACTCCCGGGGCTCGCTGTGCTCGCCGGTGCCCATGGTGCCGGCGACGACGACGTCACGGGGGCGGCCGTCGCGCAGCACGGCCCACGGCACCTCGACGGGCCGCTCCACGCCGGGCATGACCTCGGTGAGGGTGCGGCCCAGGTGCTCGCTCACCGGGACGCCGTTGATCCGGGCCATATGGGGGTTGACGTATACATAGCGCAGCCGGGTGTCGAGGACGGCGACGGCCGCCGACCCGCCCTCCACGATGTCCCGCAGCATCCGGTACTCCCGCCCCAGCTCCGGGTCCGCGCCCGCCAGCAGCGCCTCGACGTCCGCGGACAGCAGGGTCCGCGGGAGCGGGGGGTCCGTCCCCAAGGGCACCTCCCGTTCTCCGGGACAGGGGGTTCCATGATCGGGCCGGTCCGCACGGAGCGCATGTCGCGGGGTGCCTGCGGCGAGGTACTCGACGGGGACGCGGTGCCCGGGTCCGGCTGAACCCGCACCCTGACGGGCGAACGGGTCGCCGTACCCGGATGGGCCTGTGTGCGGGGCGAAAGGGCCTGGTCAGGGTCGCCGCACGGCGAGCGTGCGGCGCGGCGGGGGCCGCTTGATCGGTTTGCGGGGCATCTGACCCGTTCTCACGGTGGGCGCAAGGACTGTACTTCAAGCGCTTCGAAAGGATCTTCATGCGCGCCCTTGTCTCCCGCGGCCTTCTCGTGCCGCCCCTCGTCTGCGCCGCGCTCGTCTTCGGCCAGGCCGGCACCGCTGCCGCCGTAGGCGACGTGGGCCGGGATGTGCCGGGCCTCAGCATCGCCGAGTCCGCCGCGCGGGCCGACGCCGCCACGGAACCACTGCTGGACTCGCTGGAATCGCTGACGGCGGAGGGCACGAGGCTCGACCCGGCCGCGGCCACCTCGTACGCGGAGGAGCTCCGCACCTGGAGCACCACCGTCCAGGAGCGGCTGCGGGCCCTGGACGCCCCCGCGGACCGAGCGGTGCCGACCCGGGCCGCGGACCCCGTGGACGACCTCGTCGCCCAGGTCCAGTCCGCGGTCAACGGCCTGCTCAGCTCGCTGACCTCGCTGGACCTCGGCGGAGTGCTGGGCGCGGTGACGGGGCTCCTGTCGCCGGTCCTCGACCTCATCACGGGCCTGCTCGGCGGAGCGGTTCCGGCGGTGCCCGCACCTCCGCTGACGTGATCAGCCGCTGACCGTCCGGTCTGGGCGGGCCGCGTCGCCGTAGGCCGGCGATGGACCCCCGCGGATATGGGCGACGAGCGAAGGTAAGTGGATCGACTTGCCATCCGGGTGGCGGTGGATTGCGTTTCCGGAGGTGAGTCCATCAACTCACCTTCGCTCTCGGCAAGGCACAGACACATGAATCGTCTTGCGGGCAAGCGCGCCCTCATCACCGGCGGCACGAGCGGGATCGGTCTGGAGACCGCGCGGCGATTCGTCGCCGAAGGGGCTCAGGTGCTGGTCACGGGGGTCACCCCGGCCAGCATCGAGAAGGCGCGGCAGATTCTCGGGGACGAGGTGCCGGTGTGCGCAGGCCGACGCACGCGATCTCGATGCGCAGCGCGGCCTGGCGGAGCGGGTGCGTGAGCACTTCGGCGGGCTGGACGTGGCGTTCCTGAACGCCGGTGTCTCGGACTGGCGGCCCTTCGAGGACCACACGGAGGACAGCTACGACCGGCTCCTCGACATCAATGTCAAGAGCGTCTTCTTCCTCACCCAGGCCCTGGTGCCCCTGCTCACCTCGCACGGCATCCGGTTCAACGCGATCAGCCCCGGCCCGGTGGACACCCCGCTGCACCACAAGCTGGGAATCGAGGATCCCGAGCAGCAGGCGGCGGTTCTGGAGGCGATCAGCTCCGGCATCCCGCTGGGACGCCTGGGCAAGCCCGAGGAGATCACGGAGGCCGTCGTGTACCTGGCTTCCGATGCCTCCGCGTTCACGGTGGGCCAGGACCTTATCCCGGACGGCGGTACCCGTCCAGGCCGCGCTCTGCGCAGCCGTCACCTCCGAGCAGTGGCAGTTGGATGTGCAGTACGTCGAACCGCCCCCGCCCGGCGATCCACGCCACGGTCTGACCCACATCGGCCGCGACCGCGGGCGAGCAGCGCGGTCCCCGCCGCGAGACCGCCGCCGCCGCTGACTCCGGCGATCAGGAGCCGCTCGGGGTCGATAGCGAGTTCGGCCGCGTTCCTCGCCATCCACACCAGCCCCGCGTAACAGTCCTCGACCGGCGCGGGATCGGGGTGATCCGGCGCCAACCGGTACTCGACCGACACGACGACCGCACGCCCCTCGATCACATGCGGGAGGAGATGACCCACGTGGTCCCGGGCCACGGCTACGAAGCCCAGATCAGCGAGCGCCTGCGCCACGGGGCCACTCTGCGTGCCCGCCGGAAAGCCACTGACCGGCCGGCCGGCGCCCACGAAGACCTGCAAAGGTCGGCGCACACCGAACAGCGGCTCCCTCAGCCCACCTGCACGGCGAACGCGTCATAAGCCCGTTCGTCGAAGAGTACGAACCGAACCTCCGCCACCGCCGTTTCCGTGGCCAGGACCGTCTCCACCGCGATCCGGGCGGCATCCTCCATCGGCCACCCGTAGATCCCGGCGGAGACGGCGGGAAACGCCACCGTTCGGGCGCCCAGCTCGTCGGCGACCCGCAGTGACTCCCGATAGCAGGAGGCCAGCAGGTCGGAGCGGTCCTCGCTGCGGCTGAACACCGGACCCACCGTGTGGATCACCCATCGGGCGTCCAGCTCACCGGCCGTGGTGGCGACCGCCTGCCCGGTCGGCAGTCCCTTGCCGTACCGCGCGGCACGCAGCGCCCGGCACTCCTCCAGGATCGCCGGGCCGCCGCGCCGGTGGATGGCGCCGTCCACTCCTCCCCCGCCGAGGAGGGAGGAGTTCGCCGCGTTGACGATCGCGTCGACGCTCTCGCGCGTGATGTCGCCCTGGACGAGCGTGATCGTGGTCATGGGCCCACTCTGCCAGCCCTCCCGGCGTCCCGCGGGGCCTCACCAGGTCACGGGCAGCGCTCCCAGCCCATGGATGGCGGACCGCGACACGGGCAGTTCCTCCGCCGGCGCCGCGAGTTTCAGCCCGGGCAGCCGGTCGAAGAGGACCGGCAGCCCGATCTGGAGTTCCGCGCGGGCGAGGGACTAACCGACGCACTGGTGCAGACCGTGCCCGAAGGCCAGCTGCCCGCTCGTGTCCCGGCCCACGTCGAACGCGTCCGGGTCCTCGTACACCGACGGGTCCCGGTTGGCCGCCTGCAACGCCACGACCACCCCCTCCCCCGACCTGATCCGTACGCCGCCCAGCTCGACGTCCTCGGTCGCGATCCGCCGCATCCCCTGGTGGGCGACCGTCAGATAACGCAGCAGCTCCTCCACCGCGGACGGCCACAGCCCGGCGTCGGCCCGCAGCGCGGCGAGCTGTTCGGGGTGGCGCAGCAGGGTGACGACGGCCAGCGGGAACACGTTGGCGGTGGTCTCGTGCCCCGCGATCAACAGCAGGGCCGCGACCCCGACCGCCTCCTCGGGGCTGATCTCGCCGGTCGCCACCCGCTCGGTCGCGAGACGGGAGACGAGGTCGTCGGCGGGCTCCCGGGTACGGGCGGCCAGGAGTTCACCGAGGTAGCCGTACAGGGCCTGGCGTGCGGCCGTCATCAGGTCCCGGCGGCCGGAGGCGAAGTCGGTGAGGACGCGCACCTGTTTGGTGGAGGAAGGCATGGTCGTCGTACGGCACTCCGAGCAGGGCGCAGATCACCCGCGTCGGCTGCGGCAGCGCATAGGCGGCCACCAGGTCGGCCTCGGTGGCGCCGTCGGCGGTCATCGTGTCGAGGAGGTCGGCGCAGACAGCGGCGATGGCGGGGCGCAGTCGCTCGATCCGGCGGAAGGTGAAGTCGGGGATCAGGGTGCGCCGCAGCCGGGTGTGGTCGGGTGGGTCCATCACGAAGAACTGTCCGGGACCGCGCGGCGGCGCGAACGGGCTGAGGCCGGGGAAGCCCTTGCGGGTGGCGTCGGCGCTGAAGCGGGGGTCGGCCAGCACCGCCCGGGCGTCCTCGTACCGGGATGCCGACCAGGGCGGCCGGTACGGCGGCGCGGCGGAGCTTGTCCCCGGCCGGGGCGGGGTCGGCGCCCGGCACCAGGGCGCCGGACAGGACGTTCAGGGTGCGGGCCCCCGCCATGGCCGCCGCGCCCGCCGGGGTCGACTTGAGCTTGAGGTCGTACGCCCAGATCAGCCCCGCCAGCGGAAGCGCTCCCAGCAGACTGCGTCGTCCGCCCGCGACGGCGGCGAGGCCGAGCCCGGCGACGGTGAGGCCACCGGCGACGGCGAGCGCGGTGCGGCGGGGGACGTGGCCCGAGGGGATGGGGCGCTGGGGGCGTTCCACGGCGTCGACGGTGGCGTCGGCGTAGTCGTTGAGGGCCATGCCGGCCCAGTAGAGGCAGACGGAGGAGCCGATGGCCGCGAGGGTACGGGGGGTTGACGGCCGTCCTGCGCAGACTGCTCCTGCGATCACGTCACCGGGGACGCTCAGCGCGGCCGGTGCCCGGACGAGTCGGGCGAGGTCGGCGAGGCGCACCGCAGACCGGGATCCAAAGCGGAGGACCACTGTCCGATCTTTCATAAGCGCACAGTACTCGCCATGTTTGAACTTTCAGCGAGTCTGATCCTGAGTAAGAGAAGTGACAAAGGAGACAACGGATTTGGTCAGCCGGAAGCAACGGAACGGTATGCCTCTGCGTCCGTCGCAGCGGGCTCACGCCTGCTGCTGTCGCAGCCGCCGCCAGACCGCCTTCGCCGCGTTGTGGCCGGACATGCCGTGCACCCCGGGGCCCGGCGGAGTGGCCGAGGAGCAGATGAAGACGGCCGGATGCGGAGTGCCGTACGGGGACAGGGAGAGCTTGGGGCGCAGCAGGATCTGGAGGCCGGTGACCGCGCCGGAACCGATGTCGCCGCCGACGTAGTTGGCGTTGCGGGCGGCGAGTTCGGGCGGGCCTGCGGTGGCGCGGGCCAGCACCCGGTCGCGGAACCCCGGGGCGAAACGCTCCAGTTGGCGTTCGAGGGCGTCGGTGAGGTCGCCGTCCCAGCCGCTGGGGACGTGCCCATAGGCCCAGAACACCTGCTTGCCCTCGGGCGCCCGGGTCGGGTCGACCACACTCGGCTGCACGGTGATCATGAACGGCTTGTCGGGGGCCCGGCCCTCGCGGGACGCGGCGCGCAGGGCGGTGCCGATCTCCGCACTGCTCGCGCCGATCTGCACGGTCCCGGCGACGCGGGCCTCCGGCGCGGTCCAGGGCACCGGGCCGTCGAGCGCGTAGTCGACCTTGAAGACGCCCGGGCCGTACCGGTAGCCGTCGTAGTAGCGGCCGAGGCCGGCGATCCGGGCCAGCGCGGTGGGCGAGGTGTCGAAGACGTACGCGCGCGCGGGCGGCAGGTCGTCGAGGCGCTTGACCTCGTAGTCCGTGTGGACGGCGCCGCCGAGGTCCTTGAGGTACGCGGCGAGCGCGTCGGAGATCGACTGGGAGCCGCCACGCGCGACGGGCCAGCCCCTGGCGTGCGCGGCGAGCGCGAAGACCAGGCCGATGGCGCCGGTGGCGAAGCCGGAGAGCGGCGCCATGACATGGGCGACGAGACCGGAGAACAGGGCCTTGGCCCGCTCGTCACGGAAGCGGCGCATCAGCCAGGTCGACGGCGGCAGCCCGACGAGCCCGAACCGGGCGAGCGTCACCGGGTCGCGGGGCAGGGCGGTCAGGGGCAGCGACATGAAGTCACGGGCCAGGGTGTCCCACTTGGGCAGGAACGGCTCGACCAGCCTGCGGTACGCCCCCGCGTCGCGGGCCCCGAACGAGGCGGCCGTCTCGGCGACCGACCGGGACAGCACGGCGGCGGTGCCGTCGGTGAAAGGATGGGCCATGGGCAGCTCGGGCTGGAGCCACTCCAGTCCGTACCGCTCCAGGGGCAGGGCGCGGAACGCCGGGGAGTTGATCCCCAGGGGGTGCGCCGCGCTGCACGGGTCGTGCCGGAAACCGGGAAGGGTGAGCTCCTCGGTGCGGGCTCCTCCGCCGACGGTGTCCCGCGCCTCGAAAACGGCCACGGAGAAGCCGCGGCGGGCCAGCTCCACGGCAGCCGTCAGTCCGTTCGGCCCCGCACCCACCACGACCGCATCGAGCATCGACGGCACCTTCGGACTCCTTCGTCAGCCGATGGCCACTGGATCAGGATATGACGGGGCACCGACAGCGCCGGGCCGCGGGGGGAGTTCGACGGCCGAGGGTGCCCGACGGTCCCCACCGGTCGGCGTGCGGGCGTCGGCCGCCGGTCCCTGGCCGATGACCCATGACCATGGGCTGCCGCTCAGCAACCGGCCAGGGGCTTCCGCTCAGCAACCGAACCGGGGGCCGCCGCTCGATATCAGACCCTGGGCCGCTGGTGCCCCGCTGGACTTCAGACGGTGCCTGCCAGCACCGCCGCTATGCGCCGCGCGGTCGCGGTGTCCCGGGCGGCGGTGAACGGCAGGGCGTTGCCCCCGGTGATGCGGAACGGCTCGCCGGAGCGGGTGAGGTGGGCACCGCCCGCCTCCTCCACGAGGAGCAGCCCCGCGGCGTGGTCCCAGGCGGCCTCCCAGGAGAAGGCGGTCGCGTCCAACTGCCCGCGGGCGATGGCCAGATACTCCAGTCCGGCCGAGCCGCAGGGACGCGGTGCGAGTCCGTCCGTCCACAGTCCGCGCAGGGCGCGCTTCTGCTCGTCCGTCGTGTAGTCCGGGTGGGAGGTGGCCACTTCGAGGTCACGGCCGGGCTCGGGCGGCCCGGCGTGCAGCCGCTCCCCGTCGAGGAACGCGCCCTGCCCCCGTACCGCCGTGGCCAGTTGGTCGAGCGCCGGGGCGTATGTCCACGAGGCGCGCACGACACCGCCCTGCGCCAGCGCGATCAGCGTGGAGAAGCCGGGGTCGCCGTGCACGAACTGCCGCGTCCCGTCGACCGGGTCCACGATCCACACCGGGGCGTCGCCCTGTATCGCCTCGTACGACGCCGGGTTGGCGTGCACCGCCTCCTCGCCGACCACGACCGAACCGGGCAGAAGCGCGCCCAGCACCTCGGTCAGATACTGCTCGGCGAGCCGGTCGGCGTCGGTCACCAGGTCATGCGGTCCGCTCTTCTCGTCGACCTCATGGGCGGCGAGCCGGCGGAAGCGGGGCATGATCTCGGCCGCGGCGGCCTTGCGGACCGCCTCCTCCACGTCGGAGGAGTGCCGGGCGAGAAACTCGTCGATGGTTTCCGTCTCTTCGATCATGGCTCCATGAGAGCACGCGCCACTGACAATCCCTACCCGGCGGGTGGATGCCGGGTGGAATCGGGATGAACTCGCGGAGGGTGCGGGCACGGGTTTCGGCCCGGGAGCTCGGCTGGAGTGCCGGCTGCTGGGGCGCCGGCTCGGCCCGGGAGCTCGGCTGGGGTGCCGGCTCGGCCCGGGAGCTCATCGGCCCACGGCGTACCCCTGCATCCCGCGCGGATTGGCGGCCGCCGACAGCACCCCGGTCTCTGGGTCCCGGGCGACCGCGCACAGCCGCCCCTCGGACCAGGCGTCACCGACGGTCACGTCATGTCCACGCCGCCGCAGCTCCGCCACCACGCCCGCGTCCATGCGCGCCTCGACCGTGACACTCCCCGGCCGCATGCCGCGCGGGTAGAAGGAGCCCGGAAAGCTGTCGTTGTGCCAGTTGGGAGCGTCGATCGCCCCCTGGAGATCAAGCCCGCCCCGCACCGCCGACCGCAGCGCGACGGCAAGGAAGAAGTGCAGCTGCCACTGGTCCTGCTGATCCCCGCCGGGCGTACCGAACGCCATCACAGGAACCCCGTCACGCAGCGCGACGGAGGGAGTGAGCGTGGTACGGGGCCGTCGCCCCGGCGTGAGCGAGTTCGGCAGCCCCTCCTCCAGCCAGGTCATCTGAAGCCGGGTCCCGAGCGGGAAGCCGAGCTCGGGTACGACGGGGTTGGACTGGAGCCAGCCTCCACTGGGCGTGGCGGCGACCATGTTCCCCCACCGGTCGACGACGTCGAGGTGACAGGTGTCGCCCCGCGTGGACCCATCGGCCCCGACACCGGGCTCACCCGGCACGGGCGAGGTGGGCGGCTTCGCGACGGTCGGCTCGCCGACGCCCATGGGACTGAACCCCGGCTCATCCGACACCACGACATGCGCCTGCGCACACAGCCGAGGAGCCCGCCCTCCAGGGCTCCCGGGCCGCAACTCGTACGACGCCTCCTCCCCTACCAGCCCCCGCCGCCCGGCGTTGTACCCGTCCGCCAGCAACTCCCCGAGCGGCACCTCATCGGCATCCCCGTACCAGGCCTCCCGATCGGCCATGGCGAGCTTGCACCCCTCGATGAGCAGATGCACGTACTCGGCGGACCCGTACGCGGGAAGCTCCGTCGGCAACAGGGCGAGCTGCTGCAACAGCACCGGCCCCTGACTCCAGGGCCCGGCCTTGCACAGGGTCCACCCGTTCCAGTCGTACGTCGCCGGCGCCTCGTAGGTGGCGGACCACTGGGCGAGATCATCGGCGGTGAGCGTCCCGGCATGCCGCTCACCACTGGTGTCCATGGTGGGCCGCGCGGCCTGCCGCACGAGGGCTTCGCCGATGAACCCGCTACGCCACACCTCCCGCGCGGCCTCGATCTGCGCGCCCCGGTCCCCGGCACCGTCGACTTCCCCGAGGAGCCGCTTCCAGGTGGCGGCGAGGGCAGGATTCCGGAACAGCTCACCGACCCTCGGAGCCTTCCCACCCGGCAGATACACCTCCGCCGACGAGGTCCACTCCGTCTCGAACAACTCCCGCACGGTCTCGACGGTCGCCCCGACGTTCTCGACGGGCGCGTGCCCGTCTTCGGCGTACCCGATGGCGTACTTGAGGACATCGGCGAGCGACTTGGTCCCATAGTCCCGAAGCAGCAGCATCCAAGCATCAAAGGCACCGGGCACGGCTGCGGCGAGGGGCCCGGTACCGGGTACGAGGTCGAGCCCGAGCGCCTTGTAGTGCGCGACGGTGGCCCCGGCGGGAGCAACTCCCTGCCCGCACAGCACACGCACGTCCCCACCGGCAGGCGCCACCAGAATGGGCACCTCACCTGCGGGCCCGTTGAGGTGCGGCTCGACGACATGCAACACGAACGCCCCCGCCACGGCGGCGTCGTAGGCGTTCCCGCCGTCTTCCAACACCGCCATCGCCGACTGTGACGCCAGCCAGTGCGTGGAGGAGACCATGCCGAAGGTGCCCTGGAGGGTGGGGCGGGTGGTGAACACGGGGGTCCTCACGACGAGTTACAGGGAAGCGAGGTTGCGGTGCGATCGTACGTCGCCACTACGGCAGCGCCGACGGCAGCAACAGCTCGATGAACCTCGGTGCCAAGACGGCGCTCGCCCTGACTCGTATCCCGCGATGCGAGACGTGACCACGATCCGGCAGCCCTCGGCCTCGCCGAGAACGGCTTTGACAGTCTCGACATCGACGTCCAGGCCGTATCTGCGGCTCACGTTGGCGGCGATGTACTCGACCAGCGTCGGTGCCGGCTCGAGGAGAGTCCCTCCTTGCACCGGCTGCGGGACGAACGCGTCGGTCAGCGGGATCTCTGTCAGCCGGCGGTCCTGCTTCGCCCCGGCGATGACCGCCAGCCTGACCCAGCGGTGGGCGTCGAAGACTTGTGCTTCCTGGTCGAGCAGGAAGACGAGCCTCGGCCTGCCCGACGCGACGGCCTGCCGGTACTCGAGCTCGGTGATCGACTCGGTCCGCCCCTCGGGAACGAAGCCGTACCGCCAGGCGACGACGCAGATGTACAGGTCACAAGCGGCCACGTCGGCAAGGCACTGGTCCAAGGGACGTTCGTCCGACGCCCTCGCTTTCGAACCGGCCGCCCGACGCTCACTGTCCCCGTGCCGTCACCAGCCCCGACTCATAGGCGAACACTACAAGTTGGGCCCGATCCCGCGCCCCCAACTTCGTCATCGCCCGGCTCACATGCGTCTTCGCCGTGAACGGGCTGATCACCATGTGCGCGGCGATCTCCTCGTTGCTGAGTCCGCGCGCGGCGAGGGCCGTGACCTCGAGTTCGCGGCGGGTGAGGCATTCCAGGCCGGGGGCGGTGGCGCGGTCGGGTGGGCGGGAGACGAACTCGCCGATGAGGGTGCGGGTGATGGACGGGGACAGCAGGGCTTCCCCCTTAGCCACCACCTCGATCGCCTGCAACAGCTCCGCCGGTTCCGTGTCCTTGAGGAGGAAGCCGCTCGCACCCGCCCGCAGCGCCTCGAAGACGTACTCGTCCACGCCGTAGTTGGTGAGGATCACGACCCGGACGGTCGCGAGCGACGGGTCCGCCGCGATGCGACGCGTCGCCTCGATGCCCGTCATCACCGGCATCTGTACGTCGATCAGCGCGATGTCCGGCACCTGCGCGCGGACCAGCTCCACGCCCCGCTCCCCGTCCGCCGCCTCCCCCACCACCTCGATGCCGTCCTCGGCGTCGAGGAGCGCCCGGAACCCGGCCCGCATCAGGGCCTGGTCGTCGACGAGGGCCACCCTGATCACGCGCTCACCGCCGACGGCCGACCGGCACACGGCGAGAAGCCACGCACCCCGATCACGCGGCCACCTCCACCGGCAGCTCGGCCCGCACGCGGAAGCCGCCCTCCGCGCGCGGGGCGGCGAGCAACGTGCCGCCCAGTGCCGTCACGCGTTCACTCATGCCGCGCAGACCGATGCCGGGCGTGACCGGGCGGCTCGGGTCGGCGTTGCCGTCGTCCTCCACCGTCACCGTCACGCATCCCTCGCCGTACGCCAGCCGCACCCCCACCTTCGCCGGCCCCGCGTGCCGTGCCGCGTTCGTCAGGGCCTCCTGGACGATGCGGTACACGGCCCGGTCGACCGTCGCCGCCAGCGGCTGTTCCTCGCCCGCCACCGTCAGCTCCACCGCGAGGCCCGCCGCCCGCGCCCGCTCCACCAGCAGCGCCGGCGTACCCGTGGGCTCGTCGGTGCGCAGTACGTCCAGCGTGGCCCGGAGTTCGCGCATCGCCTCGCCGCTCGCCTCCTGGATGGCCAGGAGGGCGTCCGGCACCTCCTCGCCCCGCTTGCGGGCCAGGTGCACCGCCACGCCCGCCTGGAGCTTGACGATCGAGATGCTGTGGGTCAGGGAGTCGTGCAACTCCCTCGCTATGCGCAGCCGTTCCTCGCCCGCCCGGCGCAGCGCGACCTCCTCCCGGGTGCGTTCCGCCTCCAGGGCGCGCTGTTCCGTCTGGCGCAGGTACGCCTGCCAGTTGCGGTCGGCGAGACCCGTCACCACCGCGCACAGGAACCAGCCCATGAGCAGCGCGGCCTGCTCGACGATCTGCCGGGTCGTCGGGCCGGTCGCGAGATACGCCACCAGGAACAGCCCGCCCGCCACGGCCGCCCACGCGCGGTGCCCCACGCGGGCCGCCACGTGGCTCGCGGCGATCACGGGGAGGGCGGCGGGCGGTCCCGGTTGGGCATGCAGGACGTACGCGGCACCGCTCGCCGTCGCCACGGCCAGCACCGCCCTGGGCGCCGTGCGGTACAGCGCCAGCACGGCCGACGCGACGCCGATCAGGGCGTAGTCGGCGATGGTCGTGTCCGTGTCGAAGGCCGCCGTGCCCACGACGAGCACGCCGACGAAAACCGCGAGGACGACGTCAACGAGCCGCTCACGCGCGGTCACTCGCACCCCCGTCCCCGCCTCCGCGGCCGCCCCCGCCTCGTCCGCCGTACCGGCAGCCGTCCCGCCCTGGATCCCGCTCATGTCCGCACACTAGACCGCCGTACCGACCCCCGCGTCAGCCCTGTGGACAACTCCGCGGCTACTCCCGGCGTAGTACTCCCCCGCCCCCTCCCGCCCCGGCGGCGCAGGCACAACTCCCTTCCGCCGTACGACGACCGGGACCGCTCGACCGGCGCACCCTGACACCCATGTCCACTTCCTTCCGCTACACCGAGCCCCTGCCGCCCAAGGCGGCCACCGGACGCACCGCCGAGGTCTACCGACAGCTGTCCCACGACTTCGGCATCGACGAGCCGGCCACCTTCGTGGTGCTCTCCGCCGTACCGGAACTCCTCGCCGCCACCTGGGCGTTGATGCGCGAGTCCCTGATCGCCGGCCCCGGCGTCCGGACCGGCAAGGAGCTCGCCGCGCTCGGGGTGTCGCTCGCCAACAAGTGCCCGTTCTGCGTGGACGCGCACACCGTGCTGCTGCACGCCACCGGCGACCACGCCGTGGCCGAGCGCATCGCCCAAGGACACGAGCCGCACGACGAGGAGCACGCGCGTGTGCTGGCCTGGGGCCGGCGTACCCGGGTGCCGGGCGCGGCACTCGGCGACGGGCCGCTCCCCTTCCCGCGCGTGGACGCCCCGGGCTATCTCGGCACCGCGCTCGCCTTCCACTTCATCAACCGCGTCGTGTCGGCCCTGCTCACCGAGAAGATGCTGCCGTGCAACCTCCAGCGGTTCCGCGCGGTGCGCAGCGTCGCGGGCCGTACCCTCGCGCGGACCGTGCGCCGGGCCGCCGCGCCCGGGGAGAGCCTCGCGCTGCTGGACCGCCCGGACGCCGGTGAGGCCCCCGCGTGGGCGGGCGGCACGGCCGTCGGTGACGCGTACGCGGCGCTGCTCAGGGCGGCCATGGTCGGCGCCGACCTCCTCGACGTCGACGACCAGGACCTCGTGGAGGAGGTGCTCCAGGACTGGGACGGGGACCACCTTCCGCTCGGCCTCCCCGGCATCCCCGGCCGGGACGAGCAGCCAGGGGTCAGGCTCGTGCTGCTGGCCGCGCTCGCGCCGTACCGCATCACGGACGAGGACGTGACGGCGTGGCGCGGCCCGCAGCGCACCGACGGCGATCTGGTGCGGCTCGTCTCCTACGGCGCGTTCCTCGCGGTCGACCGGATCGAATCGGCCTTCACTCACCGCGCCGTACGGAGCTGACGAGGGGACATAACAGGGCACTCGGCGCGTCAACCACGGGCCTCCGTCACCGCACATGCACGGAGCGAGTTGGCACTACCGCCCCACAGGGACTCGTGTGACACTGGCGTCCCGTCCACAGTGCGGACACCCTCCGCACCGACACCCCCGCGCCGTCCCCCGTCCGCTGTGCGGACCCTCTCCGCACCCATCCCCCACGAGAAGTGCGCCTGTGCGTTCCCTTCCTCTGCCGCTCGCCCTGACCGCGCGCCTGTCCCCGGTCGTCGTGCTCGCCGCCGCGGGCTGGACGCTGTCGTCCGGCCCCGCTCCGACCGGCGACCACGAGGCCGCGTCGAAGGGCGGTGGCGGCACCAAGTCCGCGTCGGCGCCCTCGACCGCGGCGGCCTCGAAGACGTACACCTCCTCCCCCGCGCCCTGCGGCAGCGTCACCGTGAAGAACATCAAGTCGCTGGTTCCGGGCGCCAAGACGGCCGGCAAGGAGATTCCGTCCACGGACACGAAACTCCGCCGCACCTGCTCCTGGAACGCGCTCAAGGGCTACGACTACCGCTGGCTCGACGTGTCCTTCGAGATCACGGACTCGGACGAATCGGCGCAGAAGACGTACAAGCAGCGCATCGAGGAGAAGAGCGGCGGAGGGGATGTTCCGGGCCTCGGGGACCAGGGCTACTCCGTCGTGAACCTCACCACGGAGGACAAGCAGCAGACGCGCGAGGGCGTGGTGATCGTCCAGGCGTCCAACGCCCTGGTGGTCATCACGTACAACGGCAGCGACTTCGAGTCGAAGAAGGCGCCCGACACGGACCTCATCAACAAGGGCGCCATCAAGGCCGCCAAGGACGCGGTGGCAGCACTGGAGGGCGGCCGGTGACACCGGCCGCCCTCCAGCCGCATGACCGTCACACGCTCTCCTGCTCCCTCCCCAACGGCAGCATCAGCGCGACGTACAGCGCCAGCGACGCTCCCAGGCCCACCGCCCAGCCGTAGTCCGCGAGGGGCTTGAGGAACGGGATCAGTCCGTCCGTCGGGAAGGGCCCCGTCTTGGACCCGTCGGCGCCGACGCCCGAGTACGAGCCGCCGACCGCGAGCAACCCGCCGACGACGAAGGCGAGGATCGCCCGCCAGTTCCAGCCGTTGGAGTACCAGTAGCGCCCACCGGGCGTGTACAGGTCCGCCAAGTGCAGGACCGTACGGCGCACGATCCAGTAGTCGGCGATGAGAATGCCCGCGACCGTGCCGAGCAGGCCGCCGACCACGCCGAGCCAGGTGAAGATGTAGAACTCGGGCGTCGAGATCAGCTTCCACGGGAAGATCAGGATGCCGACGACCCCCGTGATCAGCGCGCCCGTACGGAAGTTGATGAGTTTCGGGGCGAGGTTGGCGAGGTCGTACGCCGGTGAGACGACGTTCGCCGCGATGTTCACCGAGATGGTGGCGACCAGCACGATGATCAGCGCGAAGAGCAGCCCGAAGGCGTTGTCCGCCTTGGCGGCGAGGGTGACCGGGTCCCAGATCGCCTCGCCGTAGACGACCTCGGAGCCGGAGGTGACCAGCACCGCGAGGACCGCGAAGAGCGTCATGGTCGTGGGCAGCCCGAGAGCCTGTCCCCAGGTCTGCGCCTTCTGGCTGGCGCCGAAGCGGGTGAAGTCGGGGATGTTCAGCGACAGGGTCGCCCAGAAACCGATCATGCCCATCAGCGACGGGAAGAAGACCGGCCAGAAGTCGGGGCCCCAGCCGAGCTTGGAGGGCTGGTCGAGCAGCGCGCCGAAACCGTCCGCCTTGACCGCGATCCACACCAGCAGCACGATCGCGCCGACGATGACGAAGGGCGCGGCCCAGTTCTCGAAGTGCCGCAGGAAGTCCATGCCGCGGTAGATGATCGCGATCTGCAGCGCCCAGAAGAGCAGGAAGCACAGCCACAGCGGCCACGGGTTCCCGGCGATCTTCCCCGCGTTCTCCCAGTGCCCGCCGGTGAGTTTGGAGCCCAGCGCGAAGATTCCGCTGCCGCCGATCCAGGTCTGGATGCCGAACCAGCCACAGGCCACGGCCGCCCGGATCAGCGCCGGGATGTTGGCGCCGCGCAGCCCGAAGGAGGCGCGGGCCAGCACCGGGAAGGGGATGCCGTACTTGGGTCCGGCGTGCCCGGTGGCCAGCATCGGCAGCAGCACGATGATGTTGGCCAGGGCGATGGTGAAGACGGCCTGCTTCCAGTCCATCCCGAGCGCGACCAGGCCGGAGGCCAGGGTCCAGCTGGGGATGCAGTGGGCCATGGAGATCCACAGGGCGGCGAAGTTGTACGTCGTCCACTTGCGTTCGGAGACCGGCACGGGACGCAGGTCGTCGTTGGCGAAGGGACTGTCGGCGGGAAAGGCCTCGGGGCTGAGTTCGATACGGCCGCCGGTGTCGGCGGACTTCGATATCGGCGACCCCGGGGGGACTGTGTCGGTCATGGGCAGGCCAATCGTTGAGCGGGACGGGAGAGGCCGTGCGGGGGCCTTGGGCCCCCTTCCCAGGACGGTGGGAAGGGGGTGTCAAGGTGTGGGGGGGGCGGAGCGGTGAGGGTTCAGGCGTTGACGGCGGGAATGACCTTCGTGCCGTAGGCGTCGATGGTCGACTCCTGCGCGTCGTGCATGTCGTAGACGGCGAACTGGTCGACACCCAGCTCGCGAAGGGCGTTCAGCTTCTCGATGTGCCTCTCGACCGGGCCGATGAGGCAGAACCGGTCCACGATCTCGTCGGGCACGAAGGCGGTGTCGGGATTGTCGGCACGCCCGTGGTGCGAATAGTCGTACCCCTGACGGGCCTTGATGTAATCGGTGAGCTCCTCCGGCACTTGAGCGGAGTGCTCGCCGTACTTCGAGACGAGGTCGGCCACATGGTTGCCGACCATCCCGCCGAACCAGCGGCACTGCTCGCGCGCGTGGGCGAGCGCCTCGGGCGAGTCGTCCTCGGTGACATAGGCGGGGGCGGCGACGCAGATCTTCACCTCGGCGGGGTCACGGCCGGCCGCGACCGCAGCGTCCTTCACCGCCTTGACCATGTACTCGGTCAGATACAGATCGGCGAGCTGGAGGATGAACCCGTCGGCCTCCTCCCCCGTCATCTTCAGCGCCTTCGGGCCGTACGCCGCCATCCATACGGGGAGTTCGGCGTCCTCCTTGATCCACGGGAACCTGATGACCGTGCCGCCGAGGTCGGCCTCCTGGCCGGAGCCGAGGGCGCGGATGACCTTCATCGCCTCGCTGATGCGGGCCAGGGTGTTCGGGGTGCGGCCCGCGACGCGCATCGCGGAGTCGCCGCGGCCGATGCCGCAGACGGTGCGGTTGCCGAACATGTCGTTGAGGGTGGCGAAGGTGGAGGCGGTGACCTCCCAGGTGCGGGTGCCCGGGTTGGTGACCATGGGTCCGACCGTCAACTTCGTGGTGTTGGCAAGGATCTGACTGTAGATCACGAACGGTTCCTGCCACAGCACGGCGGAGTCGAAGGTCCAGCCGTAGGTGAAGCCGTTGCGCTCGGCGCGCTTCATCAGGCTGATGACCTTCGAGGCCGGCGGGTCGGTCTGCAGGACGAGTCCGAAGTCCATGGGCGCCACTCCTAGTTGAGGTACTGACAGGTGGAACGGGGGGTGTAGACGCCGTGGCCCGCGCGCCCGGTGTACTCCCGCTCGGTGATGACGAGTTCGCCGCGCGAGAGCACCGTCCCGACCCGGCCGGTGAGGCGCTTGCCCTCGTACGCCGAGTAGTCGACGTTCATGTGGTGCGTCTCGGCGGAGACGATCTGCTCCGCGTGCGGGTCGTAGATGACGACGTCCGCGTCGGCGCCGGGGGCGATGGTGCCCTTCTTCGGGTACATGCCGAACATCCGGGCCGGGGTGGCGCAGGCGATCTCGATCCAGCGGCGGCGCGTGATGTGCCCGTCGACGACGGCCTGGTGGAGCAGGTCCATGCGGTTCTCGACACCGGGGAGACCGTTGGGGATCTTCGAGAAGTCGCCGCGGCCCAGCTCCTTCTGGCCGACGAAGCAGAAGGGGCAGTGGTCGGTGGAGACGACCTGGAGGTCGTTGGTCCTGAGGCCCTGCCAGAGCTTGGCCTGGTGTTCCTTGGGGCGCAGGGGGGTCGAGCACACGTACTTCGAGCCCTCGAAGTCCGGCTCGGCGAGGTTGTCGGTCGACAGGAACAGATACTGCGGGCAGGTCTCGCCGAAGACGTTGAGCCCCTCGTCGCGGGCGCGCGCCAGCTCGGCCACCGCCTCCATCGCCGAGACGTGCACGACGTACAGGGGTGCGCCGGCGACCTGGGCGAGCTTGATGGCGCGGTGGGTGGCCTCCGCCTCCAGCAGGGCCTTGCGCACCTCGCCGTGGTAGCGGGGGTCGGTCTCGCCGCGGGCCAGCGCCTGCTCCACGAGCACGTCGATCGCGATGCCGTTCTCTGCGTGCATCATGATCAGGCCGCCGTTCTCGGCGGAGCGCTGCATGGCGCGCAGGATCTGGCCGTCGTCGGAGTAGAAGACGCCCGGGTAGGCCATGAACTGCTTGAAACTCGTCACCCCCTCCTCGACCAGCAGGTCCATCTCCTTGAGCGTCTCCTGGTTCACATCGGAGACGATCATGTGGAAGGCGTAGTCGATCGCGCAGTTGCCCTCCGCCTTGGCGTGCCAGGCGTCGAGGCCCTCGCGCAGGGAGTGGCCGACGCTCTGCACGGCGAAGTCGACGATCGTGGTCGTACCGCCCCAGGCGGCGGCGCGGGTGCCGGTCTCGAAGGTGTCGGAGGCGAAGGTGCCGCCGAACGGCAGCTCCATGTGGGTGTGGGCGTCGACGCCACCCGGGATGACGTACTTCCCGGTGGCGTCGAGGGTCCGGTCGCCGGTGAACGCTTCGGCGGCGGACGTGCCCGAGGCGGCGAGGGCGGCGATGCGGCCGTCCTCGATCAGCACGTCGGCGTGGATCTCGTCGGACGCGGTGATGACGAGGCCACCGCGGATGACGGTACGGCTGCTCATGGTCCCTCTCCTGCCAGGGTGGTGGGGTCGGTCAGGGTGGGTTCGGTCAGGTGGGTTCGGTCAGGTGGATTCGGTCAGGGCGCGGTCAGCGGCGGGTAGGCGTCCGGACGGCGGTCGCGGTAGAACTGCCAGCGGTCGCGGACCTCGCGCAGCTTGGCCAGGTCCAGGTCGCGGACGACGAGTTCGGTCTCCTTGTCGGAGGCGACCTCGCCGACGAACTGGGCCTCCGGGTCGACGAAGTAGGTCGTCCCGTAGAAGTCGTTGTCGCCCAGCTCCTCGACGCCCACCCGGTTGATCGCGCCGACGAAGTACTCGTTGGCGACGGCCGCGGCCGGCTGCTCCAACTGCCAGAGGTAGGCGGAGAGTCCGCGCGAGGTGGCCGACGGGTTGAAGACGATCTCGGCACCCGCGAGGCCCAACGCCCGCCAGCCCTCCGGGAAGTGGCGGTCGTAGCAGATGTAGACGCCGATCTTCCCGACCTTCGTGTCGAAGATCGGCCATCCCAGGTTGCCGGGACGGAAGTAGAACTTCTCCCAGAATCCGGGGACTTGGGGAATGTGGTGCTTGCGGTACTTGCCGAGGTACGAACCGTCGGCGTCGATCACCGCGGCCGTGTTGTAGAGGACGCCGGGCTGCTCCTCCTCGTACATCGGCAGGATCAGGACGATGCCCAGCTCCTTGGCCAGCGCCTGGAACCGCTTGACGATCGGTCCGTCGGGGATCTGCTCGGCGTACTCGTAGAACGCCTTGTCCTGGACCTGGCAGAAGTAGGGCCCGTAGAACAGTTCCTGGAAGCACAGGACCTGAGCACCCTGCGCGGCCGCGTCGCGGGCCGCCTGCTCGTGTACCTGGATCATCGATTCCTTGTCGCCCGTCCACGCGGTCTGGAAGAGGGCGGCACGGATCACTCTGCTCATCGGGACCTCCGGTCACTCGGCGTGCGAGAAGACTAGGAAGTCCGAAAACCGGCTTTGAGTTGCAGCGTGTCACGTCTGCGGGCGTGCGGCGTGTCACGGTGTCACCCCTGCGCGATCCCATGTTTCACCGCCGTTTTCCCAGGTCATGGCATGTTTCAGCTCTGTTGCGCGTCATGCGCGAGGAGCGCGATGTGCACCGAGGCGGCCTGTTCGAAGTCATCGAGGTCGACGCCGAGCCGGGTCTGTATCGCTTCGAGGCGCCGGTACAGCGCTGGGCGCGAGACATGGTGGAGCTGGGCCGTGCGGGACTTGTTGCGGCCGGTGGCGAGATAGGTCCGCAGGACGGCGAGCAACCCCTCCCCCGGTCCCGAGTCGCACAGCAGCCCGTCCAACTCCCGCTCGGCGAAGGACTGCACATGCGGGTCGTCGCGCAACAGCCTTATCAGGCCGCGCAGATGAACGTCCTTGAGGCGTACGACGACCGGAAGGTCGAGCGCCCCGGAGGCGACGGCGTCGGCGACGTGCTGGGCCTCGCGCATCCCGGCGGGGACGTCGTCCCAGGCAGTACGGGGGTCGGCGGCCGCCACGACGGTCTGCGTCAGCCGGGCCGCGAAGTTCGCCGTCAGGACCGCGGCGTCCTGGTCCCGGGCCAGGCTCAGCAGCACGGCGGTGACCCCGTCGGCGAGTTCGGCGACGAGCCCGGGCAGCCCCAACAAGCGCAGCACCCGGTCGAGTTCGGCCGGATCACCGTCCCGCACGACCAGGGGCACGAACGTCCGCCGGTTGACGGGCAGTCCGGCGGCCCGCGCCCGCGGCAGCAGCTGCCGTGCCGGTACGACCCCGCTGACGAGGTCGGTGAGCAGGCTCTGCGCGGACTGCTCCTCCCAGGTGTGGGCGGAGGTGCCGCCGAGCATGCGGTGCAGGACGAGGGCCTCGGCGGCCCGTTCGGCCAGCAGCCGTCCGCTCGCGGTGTCCCCGCGGTAGCCGCAGAGCAGGATCTGCCCCCAGCGTTCGCCGCGCCCGCCCAGTTCGGCGCGGATCCAGCCGTCGCCCTCGGTGCCGCCCGCCTGCCGGGCGATGCGCTCCCAGTCGCGCAGCACGTCGTCCACGGCCGGCCGCTCCCCCGCGGTGGCGAGGACGCGATGGGCGAGATTGGTGACGACGACCGGGCAGGCGCTGTGCTGGGCGATGTCGTCGAGGAGCCGTTGCAGCGGGGCGCCCGCGGTGATGAGGCCGGTGAGGGAGGTGCGGACGGCCTCGGAGAGGCTCACGGCCGCGAACTTCCGCCGGACCAGCCGGGACTGCACCTCCTCGGTCAACTCGGCGAAGGGGAAGGGCCGGTGGAGGACGACCATGGGCAGCCCGCACCGCTCGGCGGCCCGGCGCATCACGTCCGGCGGGGCCGGAAAGGCACGGCCGAGTCCGAGGACCACGGCGGCGGCCTCGGCGCGGTGCAGGGACTGGATGTACTCGGCCTGCGCGCCCTCGTCCCCGGCCAGCAGCACCCCGGTGGTGAGGACCATCTCGCCGCCGGTGAGCATGACGCCGACATCGGCGGCCTCGGCGACATGCACCCAGCGCACGGCCCGGTCGAGCTGGGCCGCGCCGGCCACCACCTCGGGCTCCCCGGCGAGGACCCGTTCCAGGGTGAGGACCTGGCGGACGGACAGGGCCGGTTCCAGGTGGTCCAAGGCGGTGGTCATGGCGTACTTCCCTTGCTGCGTGCTGCTACTGAAGGCTCCGCAGAGCGTGCTCGAGGATCGCGGCGCCCTCCTCGGCCTCCGCGACGGTGAGGGACAGCGGTGGGGCGACCCTCAGGGCGCTGGTGTTGTGGCCGCCGCCCTTGCCGATGAGCAGCCCGCCCGCGCGGCACGCCTCCAGCACGGCGCCCGCCGCGTCCGGGTCGGCCTGGTCGGTGCCGGGTTTCACCAGCTCGACGCCGAGCATCAGTCCGCGCCCACGGACCTCGCGTACGCCGGGCACCTGGGCGGCGACGGCCCGGAGCCGTTCGACGAGGAGTCCGCCGACCCGCCGCGCGTTGCCCTGAAGGTCGTGTTCCAGCAGGTACGACAAGTTGGCGAGGCCGGCCGCCATGGTGATCTGGGTGCCGCCGAACGTCGAGATGCTGTTGGCGTCCAGGCAGTTCATGATCTCGGCGCGGGCGACGACTCCGCCGATGGACATGCCGTTGCCGATGCCCTTGGCGAAGGTGAGGAGGTCGGGCGGGCCGTGCTGCCCGTGGGCCTGCCAGCCCCAGAAGTTGTCGCCGGTGCGGCCCCAGCCGGTCTGCACCTCGTCGGCGATCCACAGGATGCCGCGCTCGCCGAGCACCTCGCGGAAGGCGGCGTAGAGCCCGTCCGGCGGGGAGGTGAAGCCGCCGACGCCCTGGATCGGCTCGGCGATTAGGGCGGCCGGCGGGCGGGTGTGGCCGAGGAGATCCTTGAGGTCCTCGACGCAGGCCGCGATGAAGTCGTCGTCGCTCAAGGACGCGTAGGGGCCGCGGGTGCGGACGCCGCCATGGACGTACAGCGTCTGGAGCGGGGAGAGCGAGGTCGGGGACCAGCCGCGGTTGCCGGTGATGCCGACGGCGCTGAAGGAGCGGCCGTGGTAGCTGTTGCGCATCGCGAGGATCGTGTTGCTGCGGCGGTACGTCGTCGCGAGCAGCAGCGCGGTGTCGTTGGCCTCGGTACCGGAGGTGGTGAAGAAGACGCGGGCGTCCGGGATGCCGGACAACTGGGCGATACGCTCGGCGAGTTCGACCATGGGCCGGTTGAGGTACAGGGTGGACGAGTGGATGATCCGCCCGGCCTGTTCGCTCACCGCCTTGGTGACCTCCGGCAGCGCGTGCGCGGTCATCGTGGTGAGGATGCCGCCGAAGAAGTCGAGGTACTTGTTGCCCTCGGCGTCCCACACGTACCGGCCCTCGCCGTGCGTGATCTCCAGCGGGTTCTCGTAGTAGAGGGCGAGCCAGTCGGGGAGGACGGAACGATGGCGTGCGAACAGGTTGCTCACGGCTGCACCAGCCCCTCGTAGGCGTCGGGCCTGCGGTCCCGGTAGAAGGCCCACTGCTGCCGTACCTCTTCGATGAGGTCGAAGTCGAGGTCGCGGACGACGAGTTCCTCGGTCTTGTCGCTGGCCGTGTCCCCGACGAACTGGCCGCGCGGGTCGACGAAGTACGACGTGCCGTAGAAGTCGTTGTCGCCGTACTCCTCGACGCCGACGCGGTTGATCGCGGCGACGAAGTACTCGTTGGCGACGGCGGCGGCCGGCTGCTCAAGGCGCCAGAGGTAGCTGGAGAGGCCCCGGTGGGTGGCGGAGGGGTTGTAGACGAGCTGGGCGCCGTTGAGGCCGAGTTGGCGCCAGCCCTCCGGGAAGTGGCGGTCGTAGCAGATGTATACGCCGACCTTTCCCACGGCTGTGTCGAAGACCGGCCAGCCCACGTTGCCCGGCTTGAAGTAGTACTTCTCCCAGAAGCCCTTCACCTGCGGGATGTGGTGCTTGCGGTACTTGCCGAGGAAGGTGCCGTCGGCGTCGATCACGGCGGCGGTGTTGTAGTAGAAGCCGGACTGCTCGACCTCGAAGACCGGCACGACGATCACCATGCCGGTCTCGCGGGCGAGCTCCTGCATCCGCCGCACGGTCGGTCCGTCGGGCACCGGCTCGGCCCACCGGTAGTGCTCCGGTTCCTGGACCTGGCAGAAATAGGGGGCGTTGAACACTTCCTGGAAGCCGATGATCCTCGCACCCTGGCGGGCCGCCTCGCGGGCGTGCTCCTCGTGCTTCGCCACCATGGACTCGGTGTCGCCGGTCCAGGTGGCCTGGACCAGTGCGGCACGAACGACGTTGGCCATGAGCTGCTCCTTCGACGGGACCTCAGAGCCTCTACGCCCGTAGATGAAGGCCGTAGAGGGTCGAAAGTAAGCCTCTCCAGCAGCCTTGCCAAGACCATCGTCGTTAACCCGCTGAGTCGATCACGTTTCACACTCACGTGGGTGAGCGGACGCGGGTCGGGCGGGGGCTCTCAGGTGGTGAAACCGGCGACGCGGAGTGCGTGCACGAGGTCCCAGTGGCGTTCCTCCGAGACGCCCTGAGCCGCCTCCAGCAGCAGCGGTACGAGGGTCTGCGGCCCCGGAGCGGCGCTGCGGGCGGCCTCTTCCGGGGTGCGGACACGGACGTACGCGTCGAGCAGCGCGCGCACCTCGCGGCGGCGCCCTTCGTGGACGAGCCCGAGCACGGCCTGGCCGACCTCCTCGGCGGGCCGTACGACGCCCTGCCGCAGCACCTGCTCCCCGTCCGTGCCGCGCCCCGCGGCCACGAGCGCGTCCGCCGCGGCGACGAGACGCTCCGCGGGCAGCGAGGCGGCCTCCCACAGCAGGGTCGCCCAGTCGGCGCCGAGCCCGGCGCGCTGGAGCTCGGCGGCGAGCAGCGGGAACCGGGCGGCGGGCCAGTACGCGGCGTCGACCAGCAGGGCGTGCGCTTCCCCGCTGCGGCCCTCGCTCCGCAGCCGTACGAGCTGCTCGACGGCCTGCGCCACCTCCCGCCGGGCCCCGCCGTCCAGCGGCTCGGCCTGCGCCCGCGCCGCCTCCAGCGGTTCGGCGGAGGCCCCGGCGAACCGGGCTCCTCGCGGGGTACGGCGTCCGGTGGCGGCCGGGGTGGGCAGCGTCGGCGTTGCGGCGGGCGGTACGGCGAGGGGCGCGACGTCCTCCTCGACGATGCCGGCGAAGCGGGCGCTGCCTCGGCGCCGTTTGCGCTGCTTGGGGGTGGGGGCGGCGGCGCTTGCGGGGCCGTTGCCGTGGCCGCCGGGCTGGGGCTCTTCGGGCCTGCCGGGGCCTCGAACGTCACCGGGGCCGGCCGGGTAATCCTGGGGAGCGGACAGGGCGGCGGCGCCGGCCTGGGGCGGGTCGGCCGGCCGGTCATGGGGCTGTCGGCGCTGCCGGTCGGCGACACCCTGGGGCCCGGTCGCAGCGTCGACACCACCGGTGCCGGACCGCGCCTCCCACTCCTGCGCGGCACCCCACCCCGCCGCGCTCTCGCCTCCGACAGGAAAGACCCCACCCGCCGCCGTCTGCCCGCCCCGCCGGATCGCCTGGGCCTGGCCGCCGGCCGAACGGCGGTCCAAGTCGGCCATGCGGGCGCGGAGTTCGGCGCAGCGGGCGGTCGCGCGTTCATGGTCGTCGCGGGCCCAGGCGAGGTCGAGGCGGATCGCGTCGGCGGCGTCCTGGGTCGTGGCGCCGGCGAGCAAGTGGCCCAGTTCCGCCTGGCGTTCGGCGGCGTAGCGCTGCTCGCGGAGCATGACGTCGAGACGATCGCCGAGGGCGTCACGGGCGCCGGGCCGGGCGTCGTAGGCGGCGAGGGCCTCGGCGTGCAGGACGCGGGCCCGTTCGGCCTCGGGGGCGGCGACGGCGGGACCGTACTCGGTGGCGAGGTCCTGGAGGAGCGCCTCCACCACGTCCCAGGGCGGCACTTCACGCCCTTCGAGGCAGGCCTGCATGCCCTCGGGGTCGCGCTGCCAGAACACCGCGCACCAGCCGCCACTGTGATCCAGGCGAGCCAGCAGGCCGTCCAGGTGGTACACGAACTCCCTTATCTGACCCGGGAGTTGATCCACTGCCATCGCTCAACTCCCGCCAGACCGGAGCACTCCGGTCCGTAAGACAACACGAGCCGTGTTACGAATGCGCTACGGGGAGTTTTCGGACTGGCCGCAGAGTGCGCCGCACCTGGCGGAACGCGCCGTGCGACAAGGTCACACGGGCGCCAGGGCGCACCTCTCCACGATCTCGTCCATCGACAGCCCGAGCGCCCGCGCCAGTGCCGCCACGGTGAAGAACGCCGGTGTGGGGGCCCGGCCGGTCTCGATCTTCCGGAGGGTCTCGGCCGACAGGCCGGCGCTCGCCGCGACGTCGGCCATGCTGCGGCCGCCGCGCGCCTCGCGCAGCAGCCGGCCGAGCCGTTCGCCGCGTTCGCGCTCTTCGGGGGTCAGTGGGGTGCGTACCATGCCCCCATTCTAATACCGGTATAGTAATTGGCATGGTGGAGCTGAAGACAGACACATCGATCGACGCCATGTACGAGGCGGGGCAGGTCGTCGGGCGGGCTCTCACGGCCGTGCGCAAGGCCGCCGACGTGGGCGTTTCCCTGCTGGAGCTGGACGAGGTGGCCCATGAGGTGCTCCGGGAGGCGGGCGCGACCTCGCCGTTCCTCGGCTACCGGCCCTCCTTCGCGCCGACCCCGTTCCCGGCCGTCCTGTGCGCCTCCGTGAACGACGCGATCGTGCACGGCGTCCCGACCCGCTACCGGCTGCGCGACGGCGACCTCGTCTCGATGGACTTCGGCGCCGAACTCGGCGGCTGGGTCGGCGACTCGGCGCTCAGCTTCACGGTCGGCACCCCGCGCGAGGCGGACCTGCGCCTGATCGAGGCGGCGGAGCGGGCCCTGGACGCAGGGATCGCGGCGGCCGTCGTCGGCAACCGCATCGGCGACATCGCGCACGCGATCGGCACGGTGTGCCGGTCGGCCGGTTACGGCATCCCGGACGGCTTCGGCGGGCACGGCATCGGCCGCCGTATGCACGAGGACCCGGGCGTGCCGAACGAGGGCCGCCCCGGCCGCGGCATGAAACTGCGGCACGGCATGGTCCTGGCGATCGAGCCCATGGTGATCGGCGGCGGCACCGACGGCTACCACGCCGACCTCGACGGCTGGACCCTGCGCACGAACGACGGTTCGCGCGCGGCACACGCCGAGCACACGGTGGCGATCACGGACGCGGGCCCGCGCGTCCTCACCGCACGCGCCGACTGACGCCGGTATGCGCATCGCCGCGGGCACCCCCGCCGACGCCGACCGGATCGCCGCCCTGCACACGGCGAGCTGGCGCAGCGCCTACGCCCCGCTCCTGCCCGCCGCGTATCTCAATGGTTCGCTGGCCGAGGAGCAGCGGGAGAAGTGGCGGGCGCGGACGGCCGCCCTCACCGCGGACCAGCTGCTGCTGACCGCCGAGGAGGACGGCGAGCTGTGCGGGTTCGTCTACCTCCGGACCACCGCCGACGGCCGCGTGCACGTCGACAACCTGCATGTCCGCCCGGACCGCGTGGGCACCGGCCTCGGCCGCCGCCTCCTGCGCGCCGGCCTCACCTGGGCGGCCGGCACGCGCCCGGGCCGGGACGTCGTCCTGGAGGTGCTGCGGGGCAACGATCGTGCGATCGTGTTCTACGAGCGTGAAGGCGGCCTGCGCACGGCCGAGCGCCCGCTGCGGCTGGCGCCCGACCTCGTGGTGGGCGAGGTCGAGTACATCTGGCCCGCCGCGCTGGTGGGTCGCCTGGCGAAGGAGTGGTCACAGGTGTAGCGGGCCGCGGCCCGGGTTACCCGACTCCGGCACGTCGATCAGCGAGGGCGTCCCGGGCCCCGCAGGGACGCCGGATGGGAACGGCCATGACCAGCGGCTTCAGCGGACCGGAAGGCTACGACCCCTTCGGTGAGTTCCTCGCCCGTTTCTTCGGCGGGCCCCGCCCCGGCCCCCGGCAGATCAACATCGGCCAGCTTCTGAGCCAGCCCGCCCGGGAGTTGGTCCGGGGCGCCGCCCAGTACGCCGCCGAGCACGGCAGCCGGGATCTGGACACCCAGCATCTGCTGCGGGCGGCGCTCTCCGCCGAGCCGACCCGGAGTCTGCTCAGCCGGGCCGGCGCGGACCCCGACGAACTGGCGACGGAGATCGACGAGCGGTCGGGCCCGGTGCTGCACCCGCCCGGCGAGGCCCCGCCGCCGACCTCGCTCTCCCTGACCCCGGCCGCCAAGCGCGCCCTGCTGGACGCGCACGACCTGGCCCGCTCGCGCGGCGCCGGTCACATCGGCCCCGAGCATGTCCTGAGTGCGCTCGCCGCCAACCCCGACTCGGCGGCGGGCCACATCCTCAACTCGGCCCACTTCGCGCCGACCGGCCTGCCGCCCGAGGCCGCGCCCGACGCCGGGACGGCCCGCACCGACGCGCAGCGCGACACCGGCACCCCGACCCTCGACAAGTACAGCCGCGATCTCACGGACCTGGCCCGCCGGGGCGGTATCGACCCGGTCATCGGGCGGGACGAGGAGATCGAGCAGACCATCGAGGTGCTCTCCCGGCGCGGCAAGAACAACCCGGTCCTCATCGGTGACGCGGGGGTCGGCAAGACCGCCATCGTGGAGGGACTCGCCCAGCGGATCGCCGACGGGGACGTGCCGGACGTGCTCACCGGACGGCGGGTCGTCGCCCTCGACCTGACCGGCGTGGTCGCGGGCACCCGCTACCGGGGCGACTTCGAGGAACGGCTCACCGCCATCGTCTCCGAAATCCGGTCCCACTCCGACCAGTTGATCGTGTTCATCGACGAACTGCACACCGTGGTCGGCGCGGGCGGGGGCGGCGAGGCCGCCTCCATGGACGCCGGCAACATCCTCAAGCCCGCCCTCGCGCGCGGCGAGTTGCACATTGTCGGCGCGACCACGCTGGAGGAGTTCCGCCGCATCGAGAAGGACGCGGCACTGGCCCGCCGCTTCCAGCCCATCCTCGTCCCCGAACCCTCCGTCGCGGACGCCCTGGAGATCCTGCGCGGGCTGCGCGACCGCTACGAGGCGCACCACCAGGTCCGCTACACCGACGAGGCGCTGACCGCGGCCGTCGAGCTGTCCGACCGCTATCTCACCGACCGCCGACTGCCCGACAAGGCGATCGACCTGATCGACCAGGCGGGCGCCCGCGTACGCCTCCGCGCCCGCACCAAGGGCACGGACGTACGCGCCCTGGAGCGCGAGGTGGAGCAGCTCGTCCGGGAGAAGGACCAGGCCGTCGCCGACGAGCAGTACGAGCAGGCCATGCAACTGCGCGACCGGATCACCGAGTTGAAGCAGCGGATCGCCGAGGCGTCCGGTGGCGGGGAGGCCGACGAGGGCCAGCATCTGGAGGTGACGGCGGAGGCGATCGCCGAGGTGGTCTCCCGGCAGACGGGCATCCCGGTCGCCAGTCTCACCCAGGAGGAGAAGGACAAGCTGCTCGGCCTGGAGGAGCACCTGCACGAGCGGGTCGTGGGCCAACAGGAGGCGGTACGGGTCGTCGCCGACGCGGTACTGCGCTCCCGTGCGGGACTCGCCAGCCCCGACCGCCCGATCGGCAGCTTCCTGTTCCTCGGCCCGACCGGCGTCGGCAAGACCGAACTGGCCCGCGCCCTCGCGGAAGCCCTGTTCGGCAGCGAGGAGCGCATGGTCCGGCTCGACATGAGCGAGTACCAGGAACGCCACACCGTCAGCCGTCTGGTCGGCGCCCCGCCCGGATACGTGGGCCACGAGGAGGCGGGCCAGCTGACCGAGGTGGTCCGCAGGCACCCATACTCCCTGCTCCTGCTGGACGAGGTGGAGAAGGCCCACCCGGACGTCTTCAACATCCTGCTCCAGGTCCTCGACGACGGCCGCCTCACCGACTCCCAGGGCCGCACGGTCGACTTCACCAACACGGTCGTGGTGATGACCAGCAACCTCGGCTCGGAGGCGATCACCCGCCGCGGCGCCGGCATCGGCTTCGGCGCGGGCGGCGCGGAGGCCGACGAGGAGGCACGCCGCGAACAGATCCTGCGCCCGCTGCGCGAGCACTTCCGCCCCGAGTTCCTCAACCGCATCGACGAGATCGTCGTCTTCCGCCAGCTCACGGAGGAGCAACTCCGCCAGATCACCAACCTCCTCCTGGACCGCACCCGCCGCATGCTGCACGCCCAGGGCATCACGGTCACCTTCACCGAGCCGGCGGTCGACTGGCTCTCCCGCCGCGGCTACCAGCCGGAGTACGGCGCGCGTCCGCTGCGCCGCACGATCCAGCGAGAGGTCGACAACCAGCTGTCGAGGCTGCTGCTGGACGGCAGGGTGAAGGAGGGTGGCAGGGTCAAGGTGGACGTGGAGGGCGAGCAGCTCGCGTTCCGTACGGAGGGCGAGCTGCCCACCCCGGAGCTATGACGCCGGATGCACCACCATCGCCGAGCCGCCGCCGCGTCGTACCTTCTCGGCGGCGGCGAGCCACCTGCCGTCCGGCAGCCGCTGTACACCGGTAGCCGCCCCGATCTCGGCGTTCAACCGGAAGCCGTGCCCGAGCGCCTCCAACTGTGTCCTCAGGTCGCTGTTGTAGAGGGCCGGTTCGAGTTCGGTGGTCGTCTGGTTCCGCTGACTCGCCCGGGGCGCCGCGATGGCGTCGACCAGCGGCATCCGCTGGTCCAGGAACTGCGTCAGCGTCTGCAACACGGTGGTGATGATCGTCGCACCACCCGGTGAACCCAGCGCCACCACGGGCTTGTTGTGCTTGTCGAGCACGATCGTCGGCGAAATCGACGACCGCGGCCGCTTCCCCGGCCCCGGCAGGTTCGGGTCGTGCACAGCCGGGTTGGCGGGAGCGAAGGAGAAGTCGGTCAGCTCGTTGTTGAGGATGAACCCACGCCCGGGAACGGTGATCCCGCTGCCGCCGGTCTGCTCGATGGTGAGGGTGTAGGAGACGACGTTCCCCCACTTGTCCGCCACCGTCAGATGCGTGGTGTTCTCGCCTTCGTACGTCGTCGGCGCCGCCGTCCCCGAGGAGCCGGGGTTACGCGGATCCCCGGGCGCCACCGGGCTCGTGAGCACCGCGTCGTCCTTGGTGAGCGCGGCCCGCTCATCGGCGTACCGCTGCGAGAGCAGCCCCTTCGTGGGTACGTCCTCGAAGGCGGGGTCGCCGACCCAGCGCCCGCGGTCCGCGAACGCGATCCTGCTGGCCTCGATGTAGCGGTGCAGGTACTGCACCTCGCTCGCCTTGGAGAGGTCGGTGTTCTCCAGGATGTTGAGGGCCTCACCGACCGTGGTGCCGCCGGAGGAGGAGGGCGCGATGGAGTAGACGCCGAGCCCGCGGTAGGAGGTCCTGGTCGGCTTCTGGAGCTTGGCCTCGTACGCGGCGAGGTCCTTCTCCGACAGGTCGCCAGGGCGGGCGTTCCAGCCCGAAGCGGGGTCCACGGGCGGGTCGTTCACGGTGTCGAGGATGTCGTCGCCGAGGTCGCCGTGGTAGATCGCGCCGACACCCTTTTTGCCCAACTCGGCGTAGGTGCGGGCGAGATCGGGGTTCTTGAAGGTGGCGCCGACGACCGGGAGGGCGCCGTTCGGCAGGAACAGCTTCGCCGTGTCAGGGAAGTAGCGGAAGCGGGTCTCGTTGAGGGCGGTCTGCGCGCGGAAGGTGTCGTCGACGGTGAAGCCGTCGCGGGCAATCTTCTCGGCGGGCTTCAACACGCTGCCGAGCGATCTGCTGCCCCACTCGTCGAGCGCCGTCGCCCAGGTGGCGGGGGTACCGGGAGTGCCGACGCTCAGGCCGCTGGTCACCGCGTCGGCGAAGGCGAGGGGCTGGCCGTTCTCCACGAAGAGATCGGAGCCGGCGGTGAGCGGGGCGGTCTCGCGGCCGTCGATGGTGTGCACCGTACGGGACTTGGCGTCGTAGTAGACGAAGTAGCCGCCCCCGCCGATGCCGGAGGAGTAGGGCTCGGTGACGCCGAGCGCGGCGGCCGTGGCGACGGCGGCGTCGACGGCGTTGCCGCCCTTTCTCAGCACCTCGATGCCGGCCGCGGAGGCGTCCGCGTCGACGCTGGCGACGGCGCCGCCGTAGCCGACGGCGACGGGCACCTTCGGTGGTGTGGTCGCGGCCGTCGGCGGTGCCGCGGCCCCTACTGACACCACGGCGGCCGAGACCGCCAGGACCGACAGTTTCCGCGCGACAGGGCGACGCATGCGCACCTCCAGGCCAGGACCGTCCGCGCAGCGTAACCACAACACCGGGGGCTCGACAGCCCCATTCAGGGCAGCTGTCATGAGATCGCCACACATCGAACACGGGTACGTACCAGCCATCCGGGCCCGCTAGCATGCGCGCCCATGAATGACGACGTGCGCAACATCGTCCTGGGCGTACTGGCCGCCGGCATCAGTGCCGCGCTCGGCTGGCTGGCCCGCACCTATCTGTGGAAGCGGAAACTCCGGCGCAAGCAGGCCTTCTTCGGGCTGCCCGACAACTCGGAGTCGCTGCTCGTCGTCAACCGGGACGCGGCCAGCCCCGACCTCGCGGTGCACCGCTACGACGTCTTCGCGCTCCTCGAACTCTCCGCGCTCATCAAGGACTGCGGCGCGCACGCCGATGTGATCACCCAGGACGCGGCGCGGCAGGGCTTCGGGGAACGGACGGAGTTCTGCGTGGGCGGGCCCGGTTCCAACCGCCGTATGGCGGCCCATATGCACGCCATGTTGCCCGGGGTGCGGGTGAACCTCGATCCGGAGCCGGGGCCGGACCGGCTGGCCTTCCAGATCGGCAGCGAGCGCTACCGGATGGAGAAGGGGCAGAGCGAACACGTGCTGCTGGCCCGGCTCACGGCCGGACAGCCGGGCCAGAGCCGGCCGGTGTTCCTGTTCTGCGGCCAGACCGCCATCACCAACCAGGCCGCCACCCGCTATCTGGCCCGCAACCACGAACGCCTGGCCCGCAAGCACGGCAACAACTCGTTCGTGCTGCTGCTGAAGGTGGTCAACTCACAGGCGTACGGCCCCGATGTCGCCGAACTGGTCGCGGACGTGACCCGGGCGGCCCAGACCCCGCTGCCCACCCCTGCGGCTCCCCGTAACTCGCACCGCGCCTCCTGAATTCATTCACATGACAACAATCGTTACTGGCACGTAACTTACCGACGGGTTACCTCGGGTAAACGGCCGAGGTTACCGTCTGGTCACTTTGCACTGACACGAGTGAGGAGTGACCCGTGGGACACCATCGCAAGGCCCTGCGCACGACCGCCGTGGGCGCCGTCTCCGCGACTCTGATCGCCGGTAGCGCCCTCGGGTTCGCCCCGGCCGCCCAGGCCTCGACCGGCGGCGTGCGGTTCGTCGACATCACCGGTGACGGCGGCACCGTCCTCAAGGCGAACGTCATCACGCCGGCCGGCGCGGACGGTTCGCGGCGCTATCCGCTGATCGTGTTCCCCACGAGCTGGGGCCTGCCCCAGGTCGAGTATCTGGCGCAGGCGCAGAAGCTCGCGAACTCCGGCTACATCGTGGTCAGTTACAACGTACGCGGCTTCTGGCAGTCGGGCGGACGGATAGAAGTCGCGGGCCCGCCCGACATAGCCGACGCCTCCAAGGTCATCGACTGGGCGCTCGCCAACACCCCCGCCGACGCGGCGCACATCGGCATGGGCGGCGTCTCCTACGGCGCCGGCATCAGCCTGCTCGCCGCCGCCCACGACCAGCGGGTCAAGGCGGTCGCCGCGCTCAGCGGCTGGGCCGATCTGATCGACTCGATCTACTCGGGCCGTACGCAACACGTCCAGGCGGCCGGGCTGCTGGACGGCGCGAGTGTTGTCACGGGCCGGCAGAGCGCCGAACTCCGGGAGATCTTCGACAACTTCTACGCCTCCAACCTGTCCAAGGAACAGGACATGCTCAACTGGGGGAAGAAACGTTCGGCCGCCACATATGTGGATCAGCTGAACAAGAACGGCGCGGCGGTCATGATGGCCAACGCCTGGGGCGACTCGATCTTCCCGCCCAACCAGTACGCGGACTTCTACGAGAAGCTGACCGGCCCCAAGAGACTGGAGTTCCGCCCCGGCGACCACGCGACCGCCGAGCTGACGGGCCTGTTCGGGCTGCCCAACGACGTGTGGACGGACACCGAGCGCTGGTTCGACCGCTACCTCAAGGGTTCGGCGAACGGCATCGACAAGGAGCAGCCGGTCCAGCTCAAGTCCCGTTCCACCGGCGGCTACGAGGGCTACCCGGACTGGAAGTCGGTCGGCGCGACGACGAGGAGGCTCGCCCTGTCCGGCACGACCACGATCCACACGAACGTCGACTCCGGGGCCGACGGCGGAGTCGTCTTCCTCTCCAGCATCCTCGACCAGGTCACCCAACTCCCCCCGGTCGCCTCGATCCCCCTGCTTCCGAGGCGCTGGGCGGCCGTGTGGCAGTCGGAGAAGTACACGACGGCCCAACAGGTGCGCGGCACTGCCGAGTTGCACACGACGGTCACCCCGACGAAGGAGAGCGGCACCCTCGTCGCCTACCTCTACGACGTGGGGCCGCTCGGCCTCGGCAAGCTGGTCTCCCACGCGCCGTACACCTTTCACGGACGCACGCCCGGCACGTCGTTCGGCCTCGACCTGGAGCTGTACTCCACGGCCTACGACGTCCCGGCGGGGCACCGTCTGGCGCTGGTCGTCGACACGGTCGACCCGCTCTACATCGAGCACAACCCGTCCGGCGCGCAGCTGACCTTCTCCTCACCGGCGACCGACCCGTCGTACGTGTCGATCCCGCTGCGCGAGCAGTGATCTCCGGCCTACGCGCCGGGCGGGTATGGCTTTTGTGAGCTGCCACCCCCTACGACCTCGGGACCGTGGGGGGACCGGGGGGAACGCCACCCGGCAGCAGCGAGATCGCCGTCATCGGCGATGAACGGCACAGCGTAGTCGAGGTGCGAGGCGCTGCGCTCCCTGGTCAGTGCTTGAGGATCTTGGAGAGGAAGTCCTTGGCGCGGTCGGTCTCGGGGTGGGTGAAGAAGGCGTCGGGGGCACGGTCCTCGATGATGCGGCCGTCGGACATGAAGACGACGCGGTTGGCGGAGGCGCGGGCGAAGCCCATCTCATGAGTGACGACGACCATGGTCATGCCGTCGTGGGCGAGTTGCCGCATGACCTCGAGGACCTCGTTGATCATCTCCGGGTCGAGGGCCGAGGTCGGCTCGTCGAAGAGCAGGGCCTTGGGTTCCATGGCGAGGGCGCGGGCGATGGCCACGCGCTGCTGCTGGCCGCCGGAGAGCTGCGCCGGGTATTTGTCGGCCTGGTCAGCGAGGCCGACCCGGTCCAGGAGTTGCCGCGAGCGCTGGTCGGCCTCGTCCTTCTTCCGTCTGCGGACCTTTACCTGGGCCAGCGAGATGTTCTGAAGAACCGTCTTGTGGGCGAAGAGGTTGAAGGACTGGAAGACCATGCCGACCTCGGCACGGAGCCTGGCGAGGCCCTTGCCCTCCTCCGGCAGCGGCTGCCCCTCCAGCTGGATCTCGCCGGACTGGATGGTCTCCAGCCGGTTGATGGTCCTGCACAGTGTCGACTTCCCCGACCCCGACGGGCCGATGACCACGACCACCTCCCCCTTGCCGACGGTGAGGTTGATGTCCTGCAGGACATGCAGCTCCCCGTAGTACTTGTTGACGTCACGCAGCTCGATCAACGGATCGACGGCCATGCCCAGCCCTACCCACTCTCAGCTGTGTCGCGATTGCCGCAAACTATCCAGGCAAGCCCGGAGAGAGCGCACGACACGCACTTTTCGGGCATTAGCCGTATTTACGCCCCGTTTATGTGCGCGCCGACCGCTCTACGCCTCCGCCACCTCGGCGTACAGCTGGGAGAGTTCGGGCACTCCGCTCGCCGCCCACTCATGACCGTCGGCCACGACGTCGAACTCCCGGCCGGAGGCCAGCCGGATCACGGGCTGGTCGTCGGCGCGGATCCCCCACACGGCGCCCGGCACGGTCCGCACGATCACCGTCCCGAGATAGAGCCCGGCGTCGTTGCCGAGCCACTCCAGCACCTCGGCGTCGTCCCGCCAGCGCGGCACCAGCTGGTCGAGGGCCTCCAACGAGTCGGCGGTGTCGTCGAGTTGGACTCCGGACCGGGCCGCTTGGCGGCGCAGCAGCTCGCACTCGGCGAGGAGTTCCGCGATGCCCTCGGCGTCGTGCGCCCCGGGTTCCTTGCGCCGGCTGCCCAGAAAAGGGATCTTCATATGCCCAGCGTGTCATTCGCACCCGCGTGCGCACCACAGGCGCGCGGGCAGTCGATTCCGGGCGACTTCACGCCGAGTTCACGCATGGCGCGTTGACGGGTCAATCCGGACCTCCTTACCTTCACCGTGCGTCACACGTCTCGTCCTGACCGGTCGTGAACGGGGGAACCAGGTGCGCCGAGGTGTTCGCTTGTCCGGGCTTGTGCTCGCCCTGTTGACGGCGCTGACGCCGGCCGCTCCCGTGCGGGCCGCGCCGGTGCGCAGAGCCACGGAACCCCTGCCGCTGGAGCGGCTCTTCGACAACACGGCCGTCAGTGACGACGCGCGCCCGGGCGAGGCGGACTTCGACGGCTCCGGCGCCTCCCTGTCTGCGCGGGATCTGACGGCGGCGGGCTGGACGCCGGGTCGCACACTGACCGTGCAGGGGGCGCGGTTGACGTGGCCCCGCCGCAAGCCGGGCGAGCCGGACAACGTACGAGCCGCCGGACAGTCGGCGCGGGTGACCGGCCGCGGGGACGCGCTGGCCTTCCTGACGGCGGCCACGTCGGGATCCGATGTCACGGGCGCGGGGAAGGTGTCGTACACGGACGGCACGACCTCCTCGTACCGTCTGACCGCGCCCGACTGGCGGACCGGCCCGCTCGCCACCAAGGCCGTGGCGCTGCCGCACCTGAACACGCCGGGGGGTCAACTCGCCGAGAGGGTACGGCTGTACGTGGTGACCGTGCCGCTCGTGCGCGGTCGCCGGGTCGCTTCGGTGCGGCTGCCCAACTCGCCGGGCCTGCATGTGTTCGCGGTGTCCGTGCGGGCCACCGCACCTGGCTGGACGGGCAGTTGGGCCGCCGCGACGGCCGGGTATCCGGAGGTGGGGCCGTGGAGCGACCGGACGCTGCGGCTCGTCGTGCACACCTCGGTGGGCGGGCCCCGGGTGCGGCTGCGGTTCGACAACACCTTCGCGGCGGCGCCGGTGCGGATCGGGAGCGTCACCGTGGCGCTCCAGGCGGCGGGCGCGACGGCGCGCGACATGCCGGTGGCGGTGGCCTTCCGGGGCGCGGCGGGGGTCAAGGTGGCCGCCGGGGCGCAGGTGTTCAGCGATCCGCTCGACTTCGACGTGCCGGCGGACAGCAGTCTGCTGGTGAGCTTCCATCTGCCGGGCACGGTGACGGCGGCACCGGTGCACCGGCTCGCGCGGCAGCGGTCGTACGTCAGCGAGGCGGGCGACCACGCGGCGGACGGCTCGGGGACGGCGTACACCGGCGTCCTGACCAGCTGGCCGCTGCTGACCGGGGTGGACGTGGGCGGCGGGCCCGGGGCGGTGGTGCTGCTCGGGGACTCGATCACCGACGGGGAGAAGTCCACGGCCGACGCCGACCGGCGCTGGCCGGACGTCCTCGCCGACCGGCTGCTCGCCCAGGACGAGGTCCCGCACTACGGCGTGCTCAACCAGGGCATCTCCGCGAACCGCGTGGTCACCGACCGCTACCCCGGCGACGGTGTCTCCACCGACACCGGCGGAGTGAGCGCCCTGCACCGCTTCGACCGGGACGTCCTCGCCCAGACGTCGGCGCGCACGGCGGTCGTCTTCCAGGGCGTCAACGACGTGCGCTGGGGCGCCACGGCCGACGAGGTGATCGCCGGGCTGCGCGAGCTCGCCGACCAGGGGCATGCGCGGAGGCTGCGGATGCTGGCGGCGACGATCCTGCCCTGCGAGGGCGAGGCGCGCTGCACGGCCGCCGTCGACGCCGAGCGGGTCCGGGTCAACGCCTGGATCCGGGACGCCGGCGCGTTCGACGGCGTCCTCGACTTCGACGGGGTCGTACGCGACCCGGCCCACCCGGCGCGGATGCTGCCCGCGTACGACAGCGGGGATCACCTGCACCCGGGGGACGCGGGGCTGGCCGCCCTCGCGGGGGCGGTGGACCTGCAGCTGCTGTGACCTACGGGACGTCCAGGTCCACGACCACCGGTGCGTGGTCCGAGGCGCCCTTGCCCTTGCGCTCCTCGCGGTCCACGTAGGCGTCGGTGACGGCCTTCGCGAACGGCTCGTTGCCGTACACCAGGTCGATGCGCATGCCGCGGTTCTTGGGGAAGCAGAGCTGGCGGTAGTCCCAGTACGTGAAGGGGTGGTCGTACTTCAGGGGTCGCGGGACGACGTCCGACAGGCCGGCCTCGCGGAGGGCGGCGAGGGCCGCGCGCTCGGCCGGGGTGACATGGGTGAGGCCCTCGAAGGCGGCCACGTCGTAGACGTCGTCGTCCGTCGGTGCCACGTTGTAGTCACCCAGGATCGCGAACGGCCTGCTGCCCGCCGCGTCACCGGCGACGGCCGCCTTGAGGGCCTCGAACCACTGGAGCTTGTAGGCGTAGTGCGGGTGGTCCACCTCGCGGCCGTTGGGCACATACACCGACCAGACGCGGACGCCGCCGCAGGTCGCGGAGATCGCTCGGGGCTCGGGGGCGCCGTCGTAGCCGGGATCGCCGGGCAGGCCCTTGACGACGTCCTCCAGGCCTACTCGGGAGATCACCGCCACGCCGTTCCACCTGCCGGTCGCGTGGACCGCTGCCTCGTAGCCCGCCTCGCGCAGCTGGTCGAACGGGAACTGCTCCTCGGCCAGCTTGGCCTCCTGAAGGCAGAGCACGTCCGTGCCGCTGCTCTCCAGCCAGGCCAGGAGCCTCGGCAGGCGGGCGGTGATCGAGTTCACGTTCCAGGTCGCGATGCGCATGCCTGACAACCTACCGGGCCCCACTGACACTCACACCGACGTGCTCTCCCCCGGCGCCAGACGCAGGTGCTCCGCCCCGCCGAGCGCGCCGATCTGGTTGTCGTAGATCGGGCGGGCGAGGTCGGTGAGCAGGGCGTCATGGATGTCGTACGCCCGTTGCGGCTTGACCTCGCGGACGTAGTCGATCACCTCGGAGATCTTGCTCCAGGGCGCCATGACCGGCAGCATCAGCGTCTCCACCGCGTGGTCGGGGACGGTCAGGGCGTCGCCCGGGTGGAAGACCCGGCCGCCGTCGATCAGGTAGCCGACGTTGGTGATGCGCGGGATGTCCGGGTGGATCACGGCGTGCAGCTCGCCGTGGACCTGGACGTCGAAGCCCGCGGCGGTGAACGTGTCGCCGTGGCCGACGGTGTGCACACGGCCCGGGAAGGCGGCGGAGATCTTCTCCGCGACGGAGTTCAGGGTCCAGATCTCGGTCGCGGGGTCGGCCTCCATGGCCGCGCGCAGCCGCTCCTCGCTGAAGTGGTCGGGGTGCTCGTGCGTGACGAGGATCGCCTCCGCGCCGAGCGCGGCGTCCTCCTCACTGAACATGCCCGGGTCGAGGACGAGCGTGCGCCCGGCCTTCTCCAGACGGACGCAGGCGTGCGACTTCTTCGTGAGCTTCATGGTCATGGCACCATCCTGCCCCCTGGAAAGGGCCCCTGGGCGGACTCAGCCTGGTGGTCCCGCTGCCCGGCTGAGGTGCTCACTCCTCGGGGGTGGTCTCCTCGCGGATGACCTGCTGGGCCACCTTGAAGGCGCTGTTGGCCGCCGGTACGCCGCAGTAGACGGCCGCCTGGAGCAGCACCTCCTTGATCTCGGCCGGGGTGAGACCGTTGCGCAGCGCGGCCCGGACATGGAAGGCGAGCTCCTCCAGGTGGCCGCCCGCGACCAGCGCGGTGAGCGTGACACAGCTGCGGGAGCGGCGGTCGAGGCCGGGGCGGTCCCAGATCTCGCCCCAGGCGTAGCGGGTGACGAACTCCTGGAAGTCGCCGGAGAAGTCGTCGGCCTGCGCCAGCGCCCGGTCCACGTGCGCATCGCCGAGGACCTCTCGGCGCACCTTGAGCCCGGCGTCGTACGGGTCGGGCCGGCCGCCCATGACCAGGGGTGCCGGAGCGGCCGGGGCGATCTCGGCGATCGGCACGACCTGCGGCGGCGGCCCCGCGGCGGCCAGGACCGGCTTGACGGGGGCCGCGGGGATCGCCGTCTGGCCCGTCGTCGAGTCGTAGGCGGGCTGCCAGGCGGTGGAGAAGTGCCGGACCAGGAGGTCGGTGACGGCGGCGGGCTGTTCCACCGGTACGAGGTGCGAGGCGCCCGGTACGACGGCCAGGCGCGCGTCCGGGATCCCGGCGACCAGCGTGCGGGCCTCCGCGGGGCCGGTGACCTGGTCGTCGGAGCCGACGAGGACGAGGGTCGGCGCCCCGACGCGGCCGAGTTCGGGCCGTACGTCGAAGGCGGCGAGAGCCTCGCAGGCCGCGATGTAGCAACCGGGGTCGGTGGTGCGGACCATCTGCACGGCCCAGTCGGTGATCGCGGGCTGCGCGGCGGCGAACCCGCCGGTGAACCAGCGGTCGGGGGACGACCGGGCGATGGGGTCGAGCCCGTTGGTCCGCACGATCACGCCCCGCTGCCGGAACTCGTCCGGCGTCCCGAACCGGGGCGAGGTCGCGATCAGCGCGAGGGACGCGATCCGCTCCGGGTGGCGCAGCGCCAGCTCCATGCCGATCGCACCGCCGAGCGCACAGCCCGCGTAGCCGAAGCGCTGCACACCGAGGCCGTCGAGGGTGGCGAGCAGCCGGGCGGTGATGTCGCCGACGGAACCCGCGGGGTAGGCGGGTGCGCCGCCGTGGCCCGGCAGGTCGAACCGGAAGATGCGCCACTGCTTGGCCAGCTCGGGCACCTGCCGGTCCCACATGTGCCATGTGGTACCCAAAGAGGGACCCAAGATCAGGACAGGTGCCTCTTCTGGCCCGTCAAAGCGGTATTGCAGGGTGTTCGGTGATGTCTCGCTCACCCTTCTGAGCCTCTCATCTGTCACGAGATGTCACATCGCCGGGGTGGACCGAGGGGGCCTTGCCCTGCTCCGGCACTGCCGGACCTACCGACGAAAACCCAGGTATAGGTTCTCCGGCATGTACTCCTGGCCGTTCGGCAGCGAACCTCCGGGCGCGTGCGCTCCGTCGGTCGCTACGAGCAACGCTTTCCTCTTTGATCACGGCCTCACAGGCGGTTCGGGTTGCAGCATCGAGTGTGGTGGCACGGACGAGGCTCGGCGTGACTCACCCGGAAGTTTTTCGAAGCCCGCCCCACAACAGCTTGAACACCACACACGGTGAACGCTTGGTAGAAGCCTTGACCGTAGCCGGATACTCCCCGTTACAGCCGCCGGTCAGCAAGCGGACTCCGAACCCGCCTATCGCCAATCCCGCAGGCCATAAGGCTCGGAGGTCGCTCTGTCAGTGGTGCGCGCGGCTCACTCTTGCCCCTCCGCCACACCCCCGTGCAGGCCGTCCCAAGTGGTGGCGGCTCCGCGAAGATCTTCTACATCCGGCTTGACGTACCATCGTTTGGTCGTCTTTACGTTCGTATGTCCGGCCCATCGCGCGAGGATGTGGTCCGGGACGCCGTTGTTGGCCAGGAAGGTGAAGCACGACGAGCGTGCGTCGTAGAGCCTGACGCGACGGAGCCCCAGAAGCTCCATAAGCCGGTACGCGCGTCGGCGAAGCTGCTTGATCGTGAAGGCGTCGCCCGCCTCGTGCACCAGCACGTAGCCCGACACCGTGTACGCCTCCCCCAGAGCGAGCCTCTCCTCGGCTTGGAGAGCCCGGAATGCCCTGAGGGCTCCCAGCACCAGCGCTGGCAGCGGCAGATCCCGCTCACCTGCAAGAGACTTGGTGTCCTTCTCCACCACGTACCGGTTGCCCATCATCGTGCGCGTGTTGGCGATGACGATCGTGGCGTTCTCCAAGTCAACGTCTTCCCACCGGAGGCCACAGACTTCAGCTGGCCGAAGCCCCATCAGCGACAGAAGAAGCGCAGCATAGAGACGCTCACCCCTAATTCCATGTATGAATTTCTGAACCTCCTGGACGTTCCAGGGCGGCACCTCCTCTTTGGTTCTCCGCTCTTCCTTGCGCGCTCTCCGTGGAATGGTCACGTACGCAGCGACATTGACGTACACCAACCGCCGCGTAACGGCTCTCCCCAGCGCTTCCTTCAACCGAGCGAGGCTCATATCCACACTCGTGACACTGAGCGGCGTTCCGGCCCTCTTACCACGCATGCGGCCATGCGCCAGCGCCCAGTCCCTCCACTCTTCTACATGCTCTTCAGTAAGGTCCTGGAGACGGATATTGCCGAGCCTCCCACGAACTCGGTCCAGGGTGATCCTGTAGTTATAGATGGTGGTTTCTTCGAGGTCTTCCGCTTTCATGGACAGCCATCGGTCGAGCCACTCATTCACGGTGATCTTGTTGGGTGGCACAAGCGACCCATCATGCCGCCGATTAGTTATGTTCGCATACTCAGCCTTGGCTTCCTTCAACGAGTCGAAGGTCCGTCTCAACTGCTTGCGCTTACCAGTTTCGGGGTCGACCCCTACGTCCACAACAAATTGGTATCGAACCTTCCCCTTCGAGTTCAGCGGAAGCCTCTTGATAGGATCCGGCAAAAAAATCACTCTCCTCGCGCAGGGGGTACGTCTTTGAAACGCCGCCACGACCGACCTAGTTTGCGTGACTCGCGCCGATATCCCTATGGCTCCACCGCCAAGCACAGCCAAGAGCGAATAGCCTCAATAGTCCGCGCGATCCTCGGTTTCGGTAACCGGGGATCGTGGCCTATATTCCGCCCGGAATCCGATAGCTACGAGGCCAGTCGGCAGAACCCGCCCGGAGTGCTCGTCATCTTCGAGCACGGCCGCGGGCCCGTCCTGCGTGAGTCGGCTGAGGCTGCCGGTCACTACGCGCCCCGGAGGCACCAACGGCTTGGGCGGTGCCGCGCGTGCCAGTACTTGGGTGGGCCGCGATGCAAATGCCATCAGGTCTTAGCGACGCCGGCGCTGCACTAGGTCCTCACCAAAAGGACCGGCGGCGCAGGCGCAGAGGAACAGTGCTGCGGAGAGGGCGGCGTAGACGGCTTTCGTCTGGGCGACCCAGCGTTCATGGCGCCGAGCGCCAGGAGGATCGGAGCAGTGACGCGGACCGATCGCAGTGCGGCTTTCGACAGTTGGGCCTCCTTAACTACGGACCAGGGCGCGAGACAGGAGACGGAAGACAGTGCGCACGCTGGCACCCGCCCTGCTGGGAGCGTCTCTGACCTGGTGGTTTCCAGGCAGGTTGTACGTTGACATAGTCTCCGAGGGTGGTTCCAGTCCCCCGGGGCTCTTTCTAGTCTGCCGTGGGCGAATCTGACCTCGGGCCTGTGGTGAGGCGGGTCGGTGACGGTGGCTCCGCCAAATCGGGCGTTCAACCCGCTTCAGCGGGACGCATCGCGGGTTGCCGCCTCCACGGAGATCGCCACTGGCCTGGAACCGGAACGCGGACGCTTGATCCCCTGCACCAGGTCGCGGGGCACGACCTCAGCCGCCGGAGGCTTATGGGCCTGGACGACCAGATGGGTAAGGTCACGACACCCGAGCCGGAGAGGTAGCTTCATGCCCAACGACGTTGTGATTGCGCAGACAACCAGCGACGACGAGGAGCTGGCAAGGAGGCTGGCCCGGGGGGCGGTCGAGAACAAACTGGCAGCCGGCGTTCACGTCGACTCTCCGGTCACCGCCTACTACTGGTGGGAGGGCGAGATCAACGCAGCGCAGGAGTGGCGAATCTCGTACATGACCACGACAGACCGTCTCCCGGCTTTGGAAGCCTGGCTGCACGAGAATCACCCATACGACATCCCCCAGTGGGTCACGCTACCCGTTACCGGCGGGTCGGAGCCGTATCTTTCCTGGGTTGTTGAGGAAACAGCATCAAGCTGAGAGACGACGGACCAGTTGTACGCACGACCCTTAGACCCGGAGCGCTCCCCCTTTCGCAACGAGATGTAGCTACGCCGCGAACTGCGCTAAATGAAGGGCTAGTTCTCGTTCTCCAGGCGGGAGCGAACCCGCGATGGCACTCGCACGCTCTCTGCCCATCGTGTTGGGTTTGGCTTCAGCTGCTGCGGCGAATTGCCGTGATACGTAGACGCCTTGGTCAACATCGCCGCCCCGCAGGAGCGCCGAAGCAAGATCTCCGAGAACCACGACGCCACCATCCGAAAGCTCCGTTCCGAGGCGGTCGATTGCGAGATCCGCCGTGGAAGCGAGTTCGGGGCGCCCCAGTTGGCCGTATACGGAGAGTGCCAGCGAGTCCATGCGGAACGGCGTAACGAACCGAACCCATGGTTGCTCGCTGGTGGGGTCCGCGAAATCGTAGACGAATCGTGCTCGTTCCAGCGCACGGAGTGCCCCTCGATCATCGCCAGCGGCTGCGGCTTCCTCCGCATGCCTGCCGAGGACCCAGGCGGCGGCAGTGGCGTTGCCGTGGCCTCGCACGTCCCTGGCCGCTTGGGAAAGGAGCTCCATTTTCGCCTTCGGCGTCGCAGCGCCATAGCTGGTGTAGGTCAGAGCGAGGGCTCGAAGTGGAGGGTGTCCAGCGGTGGCCGCGCACTGAGATGTGACCTTGTAGTAGGCGCCGGCCCTGCCGTGTTCCCCCAAGTCCCAAGCCACCCAACCAGCCAGGGCGGCGGTCTCTCCGGCGGCAATGGTGAGAGCACGTTCGTGCGCCCCGGCATGAGGCAGGGCCGCGGTGATCGCATCAAGGTGCGATTCGACCGCCCTCTGCAGCCTCCGCGCACTGACGCTGAGCTCCTGAACGTGTAGATCTGCGGCACGGTCAACGAGCGCGCCGGCGGAGGCAGAATCGATCTTGCCTCCCTTTCCGAGGACCAATGCGAGGCGCCCCCAGGGCTCGGCAGCCGTGCTCACGCCTATGGCAGCGCCCCCCAGTAGCGTGCGACGCCTCACAGGGTCCTGCTCCTCCGCGGCCTCGGCCTGCATCCCTCTCTTCCGAGCGCGGGCAGCCCTAGCCTCCCGCTGGAGCTCCTCGAACGGGACGCCACAGGCCACCGCGATGTGGCTGATCGTGTGACTGGTGGGAATCGTCTCGAATTTCTCATAGCGGCTGATCTCTCGGCGAGTAACGGTGTCCCTACCGGACACAGCGTTGATCGCGTCTGCCTGCTCCTCTTGCGACCGGCCCGCTTCCTTCCGGAGCCGGAGGAGCAGATCGGCGAACGGATCCGACATGAGTGTGACCTCTGATGGTGGGTGGGGCCCAAGCATGGCCTCATTTCCCCCTCGGGTTTCCCCCCTTGACAGGAATTTCCCCCTCTGATTTCCCCTGGTAGACGTTGCGGGCACACGATGCGATGGATGCATGACCCCGCACTTCAGGACAGCACGGGACCCACTAGGCAGCAGGGCGAACGAGAGTGCCACTACACCGCGCCCTACGAGCAAGCCGAATGTGCGCCCCAGCTGTCCGCAGGTGGATGTGGCGCGCCCAGTTCGATGCAGATCCAAGGTGAAACTAGACAGCAGAGATGCAGCGGAAGCCTGTGTCGTTGTCCTTCATCCCGGCATCGGCAGCGTTCCTCAGCGAGGGCGCAGAGCGTTCGAAGGGGCTGGTGAAGGCGGAGCCCTTCAACTCATGGCGCCCTGGCTCCGCCACCGTGGAGCACCATTCCCATACGTTGCCGCAAAGGTCGAATACCCCGAAAGGGCTGACGCCGGACTGGTAGCGGGAGACCTGTGTAGTTGCGCCGATTCCCGCTTCTGCCGTGTTGGCCTTGGCGGCCGTGGGTTCGTTACCCCATGGGTATATGCGTCCTCGTGGGCCTCGCGCGGCCTTCTCCCACTGTCGGGCGCTGGGCAGATCTTTGCCTGCCCAGCGTGCGTATGCGGCGGCATCGTGCCATGTCACCCATACGACTGGGTGGTTGGCCAGGGCGGTTGGACATTGACCTGCGGGCCAATGCTGCGGTGGGCGGTGGCCTGTGGCAAGCACGAATCGTTGGTAGTCCTCGTTCGTCGTGGGGTACACGTCGATGAGGTAGGGCTCCAGCCAGATCGATCGGTTGTCGGGGCCGGCCAAGTAGATGCCGGCCTCGACGAGAGTCATCACCTTTCCGTCCACGGGATGCCTGCGAGTGCGCGGGTCCCTGCGCAGCAGCTCTTCAGCGCGGGCATCGTCCTCGGTGGCGGCCCGTTCGGTGAGAAGCGTGGCGAAGCGCTGCTGGACGTCGGGGGTGGCCTGGGCGAGGAGCGTGTCGAGCGCGGCCTGGTTGTCGAGTTCGAGGTCGATGGTTTCGCCCCGTTGTCTCCACCGTGGGATCTGGCGGGGATTGACGCCGACCAGTTCGGCGAACTCACGCCCCGTCTTTCGCATGGCAAGGCGCAGCAGATCAGCCTCACGACCGGTCCACTTGGTCACGCCCGTCATGGCACCGCCTTACAGATTCTCGCCGGGGATCGACATGTAAGTCTGCTGAAGTTGACGCAGGACGGGGTGGTCGACGGGGAACTCTTTGTCGTCGATGGCGGCCAAGGGACGCACTCCAACACTGGTGTTGGTGGCGAAGGCTGCCGCCATTCGCTTGGCCTGGTCCAGGGTGATGGTGGCGGTCCGGTGCTCCGCGTGCTGCTGCAGCAGCGCCATGGTGACTCCGGGCAAGACAGGAGCCTGGGGCCATACCACCGTGCCGTCCTGGTCGACGAATGCCGCGTTCCAGGTTCCGCCCTCACTTACGAAGCCGTCGCGGCCGACGAACAGCGCATCGTCGAAACCGGCGCGCTGTGCTGTGCCGCGGGCGTGCAACGCGCCAAAGAGCCCGACGTGCTTCACCTGCGGCAGGTCCCTCTCGTACGGCACGCTCATAACTCGCAGCGGCTCCGGGGGCAGCGAACCCGCGCCTCGCACCGACACCAGGATGTGCGGGTCGCCGGCGCCCGCCGGGTTCTGCATGTCGACCTTCGGGTCGTAGATCGTGACGCGTACGACGCAGGGGCCCTGCTGCCCCTCGAGTTCCTGGTGTACGTACTCGCGGACGCGGTTGGTGTCGAGGTCGGCTCCCCACACGATGTTGCTGTCCCGTACGAGGCGTTCCAGGTGGAGTGCCAGGCCACGGATGCTGCCGTCTTCGGCAACGCGCATGGACGTGAAGTGGCCGGTGTTCACGAGGGCCAAGGGGAGCAAGTCGTCGGCACTGACGGGGTTTCCGTTGAGAGTGACCATGCTGCTCAGCATGTCAGGGCGACCGGTGTCGATGGGACCCCGAGCAGGGTTACTGACGGGTCAACGTCATCTGAAAGTCATTCCCACGCCCTTGCCGCCCAGTGTTCGCTAGTCACTGAACGACCACGTCGAGTGACAGGCGAGGCGGCCGGTACCGCACGACCTGGAAGCGTCGTCCGCCGCACGTTCCCCCACACCGCCCTCCGGGAGGCCCACCGATGAGCCCTGCCGCAGCCGTCTCGCCGGCTGATGCGAAGCCAGGGTCGTTGACCTTGCGCTCCTTTGAGGCGGACATCGACCCGGACCCGGTCCACGTCGCTGACACACGGCACAGAACCGCGACGGCCATGCAGCAGTGGGACGTGTCCGCAACGTTGGCGGAGGACGTTGTGGTCGTCGTTTCCGAACTGGTCACGAACGCGATCGAGCACGGTCACGGGACAGTGCGACTGCGCGTCATTCACGACGACGGTGAACTGCGCATCGAAGTCACCGACGACAATCCCACCCCCGCTCAGCTCGGCAGCGCCAGCGGGCTCGACGAGAGCGGCCGTGGCCTGCTTTTGGTCGCCGTTCTTGCCCGGGACTGGGGAGTGGGCGATGGCGGTCGAACCACCTGGGCAACGTTCCGCGCCGCACGGGAGAAGCCGTGATGGAATCCGCCGAGACCCTGAAACGCAACTACGTGGCCGCTGCAGCCGACACCGTCGCACTGGTCCTCGCTGATGACTCGCCCCTGCCCGACACCGCCGCGGACATCGACGACCTCGCTCTCCGGCTACGTGGCCATATCAGTCAGCTGGGAGCCGGCCTTCTTTCCGACGAACCAGCGTTGGCGCGGGCCCGGGCACTGAGCTCGACTCCTGTGCCGGACGGGTACATGCCCAGCCGAGTTCACCTGGTCCGGATGGCCGAGGCGACGCAGGAGCTCGCCGATGCGGTCGCACGGCATGCCGCTGCGGGTCCAAGCGGGATGCGGCCGGAGACGAGGCCACTGCGGCTGCCCAGCCGAGATACCGCCCGTGTGCTCGTGTTCACGGTCGCCATGATCGTCCTCATTCTCGCGGCGTCCCTCCCGAGAACCTGACCGATCACATATCGGTCACGCAGGCAAGCCATGTTCAGCCGCCACGGCGGCCACTGTCCTACCGGAACCCGGGCCCATGGAGTCCCCCACGATGAGACACCTCCCCCGTGTCGAGCAGCACGGATTGTTCGGCGACCTGAAAGCCGACACCTGCGTTCGCGACGATGGCTCGATCGACTTGCTGTGTCTGACCCGCCTCACCAACACTCCTCGGCACACGCGATCACGTCCCTGCTCGGGTCTCGAACATGGGCTGCGACGCCGACCGGGGTGCGCGATGACCGACTACGCGGCTACCGCCCAGGCAGAGCGCCACCGTTCCAGGGCCGACGGGGACGCGGCTGCGCGGCCGGTGTATGAGATGCGCTCCTTACACACAGACGCCGAACGGATGGAGGCCGTCGCGCTGGTCGAGGACCGTCTTGGCTGGCTCGCACGGCATAGTCTGCCGGTGCCGGCCCGGACAGACATTCCGGAACTCTTCTGCAACGACACGCAGGCGGTGGGTCTGTTCGAGGACGGCGTCCTGCTGGCCTGCATGATCCTCGCTCTGGACGTCGGTACCGGGCGAGGGAACAGCGTCGGCACGGGCCCCGGGCTGCTCCTGCAGCACGTGTACACCCTGCCCGAGCACCCGGACGACATGGCCAGGCTGATCACCCTGTGGTCGTCCGATTGCGCCGCACGCCTCGGCCGGCCGCACGTCGGCGTGGAGACCTACACATCGTCTGAACCGGACACCGGTCCGACCTGCCGACTCCTCAATCGTCTGCAGGACATGGGCTGGACCGTGACTGGGACGGCCGTACGCCTCGGCGAGCAGGTTATTCGTCTCGCGCTGCGTGCAGAGGCTCGCCCTGCGCTCCGGGCTCTCATCGGTTGCGCAGTCCCGCCTCCGGCGCCGGCGTCGACGGACAGCAACGAGGATGTCTCATGACGGGCGGGCATCCGCTGTTGCCCGGCCTTGCCGACGAACTGCTGGCGCGTGCGCAGCAAGAGGCGGAGCGTTGGGCACGGCACGTGCGCGACGAACTCGACGCGATGTACCTGGGCAAGGGGCGCCACGCCGATCACGTCAACGCCAAGATGCTCGCTCGGGTTCTGGCCGACCACGGCTGGCCAGGTCATCGACTCGTCGGGCCTGCCGCGTCCCGCGCCGCCTGGCAGCTCGCCCTGCACGCTGACGACGAACCGGATTTCCAGCGAACGGCCGCCCGCCTGCTGCACCGTGCTGCCAAGACCGGTGACGCGTGCCTGCAGCAGTGGGCCCATCTTCATGACCGCGCGCTGGTCAACAGCGGGGAGTCGCAGGAGTTCGGCACCCAGTACCGCCTTGGCCCCGATGGCCTGGAGCCGTACCCGATCCGGGAGGCGGCTCTCCTCGAATCCCGCCGCACCTGCATCGGACTCCTATCAGGTGCCATGGCCCTCGCTGCTCTTCAGCAGCGGCTCTCCTCACCCTCTTACCCAAGGGCGCAGGACGACACGATCCGCCTGAGAGCCCTGGCGGGTGCCGCGTGACGCGCCTTCGGAATCGCCGAAGGGCGCTCCCCAGGCGTCCGTCCTGCCCGTGCCTGCACGCCCTCGCCGAAGTACCGCGCCCCTTCGGAGCGACCCTACGCAAGGAGCCTTGAGTGACCAGCTTGATCCCCTCAGTCCCCATGCCTTCGGGCACGTCCACGATCGGCAAGACCTTCACCTTCGAAGCCGGCCACCGTCTGCCCGGGCTTCCGCCCGAGCACAAGTGCAACCGTCAGCACGGGCACAGCTACCAGGTCGAGGTCGCGTTGACCGCCGATGCCCTGGAAGCCCCGGGATTCGTCACGGACTTCGGAGCTCTCGCCCCCTTCAAGGAGTTCCTCGACACCGAACTCGATCACCGCAACCTGCACGAGGCCCTGCCCTTCGAGCCGACCTCGGAGCTCCTGGCTCAGTTCCTCGCGGGCTGGTTCATCCAGACCCTTGAACCGCACATCCCCGGGCGCCTGGTGTCGGTCACCGTCCGGGAAACCGGGCGCAGTTGGGCCCGATTCACCATGGAGGAACAGTGACTGCGCGGGCACTACCTCATCTCGCCGCTACCGAAGCCGACTTCGAGCTGATCATCGCGGAGTGCTTCGGTACGGAGACACCGACGTTCCAGGGCGAGGGCCCCAGCTGCGGACATCCGGCCCTGTTCATCCGCCTGTCCCGTTGCAACCTGGCCTGCGCCCGGTGCGACACGAAGTACACCTGGGACTGGAGCCGGTACGACCCACGCAAAGAATCGGAGAAGTGGTCGGTCGCGGACCTAGCGGTCTGGGCCGCGTCATCGCCCGTCGAACTGGTGGTGATCACCGGGGGCGAGCCGCTGATTCAGCAGAAGAAGGTAGTCGCGCTCGTCCAATGCCTGCTGGCCGCGGGCAAGCGCGTCGAGATAGAGACGAACGGCACCCTGAAGCCCGACTCGGCGCTGCTGGTCGACGGCGTCCGCCTCAATGTCTCGCCCAAGGTTGCCAGTTTCGGGGTGGACGAAGCCAAGAGCCTGGTGCCCGACGTGTTGGACGTGTTCGCCAGATCCGGGCAGGCGGTCTTCAAGTTCGTTGCCTCATCGCTGGCCGATCTCGACCGGATCGCCGAGCTCGTCCACGCGCACGACCTCGCCCCGGTCTGGATCATGCCGGAGGGCAGCACCGCGGAGGCGCTCATCTCACGCACCCGTGAACTCGCGGATGCGGTCGCGGCCCGGCATTGGCACTTCACCACCCGACTTCACGTGCTGGCCTTCGCTGACGCGCGAGGCCGCTGATCCCCGTTGCTCACTTGCCATTTGTCCCGTCTGGAAGCGAGAAGACGCTCATGGCGCATGCTGTCGTCAGCCCCACCACCGGCCCGGACGAGGTCTCTTCGGAACCCGTCGTGTCCCTCTCACCCATCGATACGGGCCGGGTTGCCTCTTTGATTGGCCAGCTCCTGGTCGAACTGGGTGAGGACCCCAATCGTGAGGGCCTGCTCGGAACGCCGGAGCGGGTGGCCTCCTGGTGGAGCGACTTGTTGTCCCCGCGCGGGTCGGCTGCCATGACGTGCTTCGCCGAATCCCATCTGAGCAACCAGCTGGTGGTGGTGAGTGGCATGAGCGTGTGGAGCGTGTGTGAGCACCACCTGCTGCCCATGAACCTGGCCGTCACGGCCGGATACGTGCCGGACGGTGAGGTGGTGGGGCTGTCGAAGTTCGGGCGGATCGCTGGGGCCCATGCCGGGCGGCTCCAGGTCCAGGAACGCTTCACCCGCCAGGTCGCCGCGGAACTCACCAGCGTGATCGGGTCCGAGGACGTCGCCGTCGTCGTGCGCGGCACCCACTTGTGCATGAGTATGCGCGGGGTACGGATGGAGGAGGCGCGCACCACCACGGTGGAAGCCGGCGGACGCTTCAGCAGCGACCCGGTTTTGTCGCAGCAGTTCCTCACCATCGCCTCCGCGCAGTGGGGAGAACGGTAATGGTCCCCGGCATCGACTTCTCCGTCATCGCCCCACCTGCCTATCTGGAACACTTCGTGGCCCAGGAGCCTGCCCGCGTCCACCATGTGGCCGCCCAGCACGTCCTGTCCGATGCCGGCTACCGGGCCTTCTTCGCGCGCGAGGCTGAGCGCGGAGCGGAGATCATCGTCGACAACGGCGTCTTCGACCTCGGACACGCCCTGCCCGCCGACCAGTTGGTCGCCGCCGGGCGGGCGGTCGGGGCGAGGGAAATCATCCTGCCGGACGTCATGGGTGATGGCCCGGCGACGGTGAAGGCGAGTGAGCAGGCCGCCAGGGTGATCCAGGAAATGGCCGGCGATGTCTTCCGGCTGTGTGCGGTGCTGCACGCCGCGGACGACGGGGAGTGGCTTTGCACCTATGACGCCCTCCTCGCAAGCGACTGGGCCGGGGCCCTCGCTCTGCCGGCCTCGCGCCGTCCCGATCCCGCCCGGCAGCTGTGCCGCACACGCTGGGCGGCCACCGCCTACCTGGCAGAGAGCGGCCTGGTCGACGAGCGACGCGTCTACCGACTGCTCGGGCTGGGCCGCACCGGCCACCTCGAACTCATCGAGCAACGCAAGCACCCATGGATCGCCTCCGTGGACGGAGCAGCTCCCGTCATCCTCGGCGCCATGGGGATCGCCCTGTCGCCCGACGGCCCCTACGAGAAACCCTCCACCCCCCGCATCGAGCAGCTCGGCCCGATCCCCGAGGACCGCTTCCAGCTGATCCGGGACAACATCGCCGTCGTCCGCACGGCGGCAGGCAGCAACACCGTGATCGCCCAGGAGCGCCGATGACCTCTCTGCTCGCCGAACCAGCCCCCGGATTGCTACACGCGGCTCCGGTCCCGGCCGACGGCCACACCATGGGCCCAGACAGCCTCCTGCGCTACCTGACGATCAAGGTGCATCACCTCATCCAGGAGCGGGACTGGGACAGCATCCGCGTCATCGGCGGCTACGACCGCGCGGCTGTGATCTCCCGCCACGAGAAGACCGGCAAGCTCTTCAACATCGAGCGGCCCACCGCTCAGGTCCACGGCAACGACCTGGTCATCAAGGCGTTCCCGGGCGCCGACTATGTCCAGCACTACGCGCTGATCATCGCTACCTATCTGGCCATGACCGACCGTCCCGCCGGGCAGGTCACCTACCAGCCGCCCGGGCCGGACGAATGCCGCACTGTGCTCGACGGGCTCGACCTCAGCCTCAACCTCGACGGCGACCTCGTGATCGTGGGCTGGAGCCTCCAGTACCTGGCCCCCGAAGCCGGGGTGTGGACGCGCGGGCCCGGCTACGCCTGGCAGCGCACCGAGATCGCAGGGCATCGTGTGGTGTACCTGGGATTCCTCCACAGCATCTGGGGCGATGTGGCGGGACAGGTCGTCGATCGCCTGGCAGCGCTGGGAGCCCGCGACGTCGTCTACGTCGGCAAGGTCGGGGCCCTGAGTCCGGGCATCGAGCCGAACACGTGGCTGGCCACCGGCAACACGAGTCTGGTGGGCGGCGCACTGGTGTCCTGGGACGACTTCTTCGGTGACTTCGCCACTGCCCAGGAAGGTGTGCACTGCGGACTGCATGCCACCTCACCGTCGATCCTGCTGGAGAACCGGGATTGGCTGGCCAAGCACGCCGCGTACGACTTCGTCGACCCGGAGATCGGTCCCATGGGGGCGGCTGCCCGGCAGGCGGGGATCAGATTCGGCTACCTGCACGTCATCTCCAACAACCTGGCCCGGCGCTACCCCGCCGACCTGTCCAATGAGCGGCATGTGGACGTCCTGCGCCGCCGCGCCGTCCTGATCGACCGCATCCGCGCCATCATCACCGGCCGTCTGACCGGCCGCCCGCCCCACACCCTCCAGGGAATCCGATGACTACCCCAGCACTCCCCACAGACCGAGGCCGCACGATCACGGTCACCGGCATCGACGGCGCGGGAAAGTCCACCCTCGCCAACCGCCTGCACCAGGCCCTCAATGAGGCTGGCCACACCACGATCCTCGTCGGCAAGCGCTCGACCGACGTCCCGATGGACGCAGGACTGTCGGCCTACGTCGACCGTCTCAACGACCTGGTCTACCGGCGCGACGCACGCGTGGCCCGGGCATGTGGCGACCACTACTGGCTGCTGGCCCTGGCCTCCTGGTACACGCTGCAGCACCAGCTCGTCATCCAGCCCGCGCTCGCCGCGGGCACCCACGTGCTCCTCGACAACGCCCACCACAAGATCCTCGCCCGCTATGCGGTCAACCCCGGTGTCTCCACCCGCCTCGCCGAGCAGGTCTTCGCCCACCTCCCCGAACCCGACCTGGTCATCTTCTTGCAGATCAGCGCCGCCGAGGCCCTCGCCCGTAAGGGTTCCTTCACTTCCCTGGAGACAGGTCACTCCGGCGCCGCGGACGAGGACTTCATCCACTACCAGGACGCCGTCCTGGCCCAGTTGCGCACCTACGAGCAGGCAGGCGGATGGCTGTCGCTGGATGTCACGGACATGGACCGCGACCACGTCTTCAAGACCGCCGCCACAGCGCTCGCCGAACGCCTGCACCTTCACCTCTGACCCACCGCCCATCTGCGAGGAACGCACCATGTCCCAGGCCCCGCCCACCAGCGGAACCTACGTGTGCCACGGCGTCACGTGGGCGACGGGAGACCCACGCCTCCTGCTCGCCCCGCTGCCGGACGGGCCACTGCTCTACGCCGAGATCATGAATCAGCGCATTGGCTACCGAGCCACCGGCGGCGATCGGTGGTGCACCGGCTGGTACCGCTTCACCGACACCCACCACGTCGAAGCCACCGCCTGCCCCAACGGGGCCCATGCCGGGCAGAGCGGCCAGTGTGTCCGCTGCGCCGGCCGGGACGACTTCCATTACGCCCACCGGTACCACCAGGGCGGCCCCGCTCCCGAAGCCCTCGCCGCCTACATGGCGCAGCCGCACTGGCTCTACCTGGCGACCTTCGCCGACGGAACGACCAAGGTCGGCACCGCCGCCGAACCACGCAAGCATTCCCGCCTCGCCGAGCAGGGCGCCCTGGTGGCCACCTTCCTCACCTCAAGCCCCGACGGGCGTACGGTGCGCTTCCTGGAGGACGCCCTCACCCGTCACTTGGGCCTGACACAGGCGGTCCGGGCCGCAGCCAAGCTGAACTCGCTGGCCGCCATGAGCGACCTCGCGCCCGCTCAACTCGCCCACAAGAGCCACCTCGACTCCGCCGTCGCGGCCTTGGACGCGATGAACGTGACCGCGACACCGGAGCCCTGGACGCCTCCCGGGCAAGGAGATCTGCTGCGCGGTGCTGAGCGGGTGCTCTACCCGCACGACGTGCGCGAGGGCGAACACGGACTCACCCCCGTCGCCTGTATCGGCTCACAGGTCCTGGCCGCCCTCGACGGCGACGAACTGCGCTACCTGCTCGACCTCGGTGCCCTGAAGGGGCGACGCCTCACCTTCGGGGCGTATACCTCACCGTCCACTGCCGTTCAGTCCGCGCTCTTTTGATCTGCCCGACCAGCCCGGCCCACTGCGGCCGGGCCCTGCATCCGGAAAGCGAGGCGCCGCCACCGTGGCACCCCAGGACGCCGTACTCGGCTGGGACGACGACACCACGGCCGAGGTATACGCCGCCTTCACTCGCGCCTTTCCCATGTACGGCGCGACCAGCCGCGATCTCGCCCACCGGGCCGCGCTGTCCGACGCCGACCTGGTGATCGACCTGTGCGGTGGCGCCGGGGCGACCGCGCACGCGATCCTCGAACGGGTCCCGCGCGACGCGGCGGTCCTCTCCCTGGACAGCTCTACGGCGATGCAACGCGTCGGACGCCGCACCCTGATCGACATCCGCCTGTCGTGGATCACGACCTCCGCGGAGAACCTGGCCGCCCACGTCCCGACCGCCAGCGCGGATGCGGTGGTGTGCAACTCGGCGATCTGGAAGACCGACACCACCGCAGTGTTCGCGGCGGTGAGGCACATCCTGCGCCCGGGCGGCCGGTTCGTGTTCAACGTCGGTGGAGGATTCGCAGGAGTCCGCCACCCCGACGAGCAGAGCACGCGAACCGGGCCGTCACTTAACACGCTCATCCACGAGATCGCCGCCCGGGACTACGGCTATACCCCGCCGCCCGCTGGCACCAGCTCACCGAAGCTTCCGGCTGAGACGATCGCCCACCGCCTGGCCGAAGCTGGCCTGACCGTGCTCGCCATGGACGTCACCGCCCAGCACAGCACCATGGCGGAGAAGAAGGCTTGGCTGTCCATTCCCGTCTTCGCTCGCCCTGCCGACGGCTTCACCCACGCCCAGCGCATGCAGATCCTGGACGCCGCGTACGCCCTGACCACCCCCGAGACTCCGACCATCACGAGCTGGCTCGTCGTGGTCGCCCAGCGGCCGGGCGGATCCCCATGACCGCCCGGCCCGGCACCGCCGCGGCAGACCACTGTGATCACACCAGCGTCGGTGTACTCGTCTCCTCGTCGGCCGGGCTGCTGGTATTCGACCGTGCGACACCTCCCATCGGAATCGCTCCCGTCGCCGGACACATCGACCAGCACGGCAGCCCTGAACAGGCAGCGCAGGTTGAGGCCGCCGAAGAAGTCGGCCTCACCGTGTCCCACCTGCATCTGGTGCTCGAAACCCGGCGGTCCAACCAGTGCCGCCGCCGCCCAACCGGGCCGGTCGGCCATCACTGGTGGATTTTCAAGGCTCAGGCATCCGGTCCCCTCCGCCCCTCACACCGAGAGGTACGCGCCCCCCGATGGATACACCCCACCCTGCTCCAGCACCACGCGCTGCGGACCGCCGCCTACGCGCAAGGACACCTCAGCGGGCAAGCGTTCGAGAGGGAACCCGGACTCGCCCCGGTGTGGGTCCGCTTCTTCCACGACCTGCACCTGGTCACGCTGCACGACGACGTCCTCGACCAGATCGACAGCGTCATCTGAGCGGCAGTGGTCAGCGGGGTTCACCGAGCCCCGACCGGACGCTCGGCCGCCAGTCGGCGCACGTGCGACAGGATGCGCACGCGATCCTCCGGGAAGACGCTCTGCCACTTCTCATCGAGGCTGAACCATGCAGCCGGCTGGCCCTTCTCGCCTCCCAGCGGCGCCTGGCGGTCGACGATCGCGGCGTACGACAGGCCAAGTGTGGGGGACCAGTCAGGCCGGTACGACCGGACCGCCACGGCGGCAGGCTCGGGCAGCAGCTGGGCCAACAGGCCGGTCTCCTCGTGCAGTTCGCGGGCCGCGGCCTCGCGCGGTGTCTCAGTCGGCTCCACCTTGCCGCCGGGCGGGACCCATCCGCGCACCCGGTGCTTGACCAGCAAGACGTGAGCGAGGTGGGGGTCGGTCACCCAGACCTCAGCCGCCATGGGCTCCATGGGACGCCCGCGAGCCCGCTCCAGCCAGGCACGGGCGTCATCGAACTCCACCGCAGCCAGAGAAGCATCGGCAACCGCTGCTTCCACGATCTTCGTCTCAGTTTCACCACGACTCACCCGGCTCACCCTATGCCGATGCCCCGCACCCGCCTCGGCAACAGACCACAGCGCCACACGACCGTGTCCAGTACTGGGCATGGTCAGCATCGCAGCCCGTGGGCAACCGAGAACGGTCAAGGCGGCCGGGCTGCGCGCGGCTCAATCGACCCGAGGAGTGACACCCATGCGCACCAGCGAGACCACACCGCGCCACGCCTGGGTGGTCCTTGGCGGAATCCACCTGCTCAACCAGACGGCACCCTGCACCGCGAACGACCCAATCGTGCTTGTGCGCGTAGCACCCAAGGAAGTCTGCGTACCGAGCACCACTGTGGTCATCCGCTGGAACACGCTCGGCGAGTGCCGCGTCGAAGCCCTGAGCGCAGACGGCACCTGGCGCGGGACCAGCCGGATCGAAGGGAAGGCCCTGTTTCCCGACGCCATTGCCGGAACCCATCTGCGCCAGCTAGTCGGAACAGACACCGCCCCCGGGCTCGTCCCGCTGTGCTACCTCGCCGAACATCCGGGCGGCGGCTACCACGCGTACGCCCAGATCCGTTTCCACCCCGAGGACGCCTGTTTCGTTCGCACCACTCGCGAGCCGGTCGGACACGGGCCGGTCCAGATGCTGCGCTGGCTGGAGCCAGTGCTGTCCGCCCGTGCCGAGCTGAGCATGGCGCTCAACAACCACCTTCGGTACTTCCGCACCCACTGCGCGGGCACCGAACTGGAGTACAAATACACCCTCGATCCGGCACCAGACATCTGGGCCGCGTCCATGCAACTACTCAAAGCACTGCGCGACGGCGAGCTGGACGACTGCCGACCGGAGTACCGGGAGGAGTTCCAGGTCCACCACACCGAGAACCACCTGTTCGAGGTGACCGGGCCGGAAAGCGAAGTCGGCTACGCCTCCTTCATCCCCACGGTCTCCGCCGGACACGTGCTCAAGCGCAAGTGGTTCACCGTGGACTCCTTCGCCCGCCGCGAGGAATTGACGTCCGGCCTCGACGTCGCCCCTGACCGCTTCGAGGAGTACCTGCATTCGAACCTCGGGCTTCAGGTACGCGCCATGCCACCCTTCCAACGCGTCCGATACGACGTGCAGTGCGAGTCAATGGGTACCGGCCACATCTACGGCATCTTCCTCGACCGCTGCTCTCTCCTGGCGGCTCCCAACATCACGCTCTCCCAATGCGAGCTGGAGTACCGCAGGTCACGCAGTGTGCTGGACGACGAAGCGGACGTAGTTCGGGAGATGGACCGCATCAACGCCTGGCTAGGGACTTACCTCGCGGCCCGCGGCTGGGCTCAGCAACACACCTTCTACTCAAAACTGAGCTTCCTGCGCGACGTCGTCACTCAATACCCGCAACTTTCCTGAGCGTCCCTCATCGCCAATTAACCAGTACAGGCGGAGAGGATAAGGCACCTGACAATCTGCGCACCAGGCAACAGCAATCAGCAAGGGAGACGGATCGCACCCCAGAAATGGGGAGTTGTGAGGTGACCTTCCTTTCCATTGACATTACGACCTCGAATTTTGATTGATAGTCAGGAGACAATTCCCATGGAAACGCTGACGCGTCCAACACTGCTGTATGCCGTGCTGGAAAAGCGCCAGTGGCTACGGTTCGAGGTGTTTCAGCTACAGCTGAAAGATGCCGGCACTCGGGCGGCGGCTCATTACCGGATGCCACGCCTGGCCAGGGTGGACACCACGAAGACCACCTTCAAACGATGGCTGATCGGAGAACAGGCGCCTCGCGGGGACACGGCCACGGTGCTCGAATTCTGGCTCGGCCACAGTGTGCAGGAACTGCTGGGCCCGGCCCCGATGCGGAAGGTGGTCCTCGCCCGGGTACCTCACGATGCGTCGCTGGCCGCCGTGCACCGCTTCGACGTCCGCTTCGACAGTTCGCACCTGTCCGTCAATGGACCGCTGCCAGGTGCCGGAGGAGTCTGGCACCTCGACGGCCTGCGCATATTGGACGGGACATCCGTCGCGGTCCAGATGTATGAGGCAGAGCCACGGGGTGACACCGTGGTGGTCGGGCCCGAGGACCGTGAACACCTCCGCTACTTCACCCGCTCTCGTCGCAGGGCGCTCCTCATCGCCGCGCTGGGTGCACGAGGGGAGGACGACTTGTATGTCATGGATGCCGCCCACGCTCGACGCCAGCTATTGATGCCGGTCGACAGGCTGCCGATCCCCAGCGCATACCGGCTCGACGAGCTCGTCTACGCCTTGCTGTGGGCGGCGCTGAACGTCGACGACAGCCTCCTGGCGGACGACCAAGCACTCCACGTCGCGCAACAGCGCCTGGAAGCCCACCTCGACCAGCCGCGGTCTGCAGCCGCCCGTGCCGCCTATCCCGACCTCACGGAGGTCGGAGCGGCTTGGCTCGGATCGTATGCCTGCGCGTCGTACCTAAGACGTCACCTCGGCTCCGTCGACAACGCGCCGGTGTTGTGGTCGAGGGTCCAGTACGGCGGGCAGGCCGCAGGCTGGTTGCTGTTCACCGAGCGGCACCAGGTTCTGCAGCTGATGCAGGAGCGCTCGATCGGCGCCGTCGACGCGGCGGGCTGTGTCTTCGCTATCCCCGAGTCCGCCGTCAAGGACAGTGAGCCGTACGAGCGGCTGTTGCTGCTGCTCGCGATGGCCCTGATGGAGTCCTACGGCCTGACGGTGCACATACACAGCGACCGAGCACACTCCGACACTGCGGAGTTCATCGTCGCGCAGCGGCTCGTTGTTGTCGCCGACTGGCTGACCCCCAAAGCCGTCTGGCATCTCGACAGCACGAACAGCAGGAGCGAGATCGACTCTCTGGCTCACGCTGTCGATCACGCGCGGTCCCGCAGCTTCACTTCCGCCGGCACCTCGCACGAGAGGTTGCGACAGGCAGCCGACTACCTTGAGTGCGAGTGGGATTGGCTGGTCAAGCGGTGCCGGGAAGTGAGTGACTACGGTATCGGCGGCCTGCTGCAATTGCGGAGCCACCTGATCCAGACCAGTGGTATTGAGCGCGCCCTCTCCTACCTCGGAGAATCGCCCACCTCTCCGTAGGACCGGAGAAATCCCAAGGACCGCGTGTGCGGAGCGTACCGCGGGAACAGCGGGGTCAAAGACGGCTGATCGGGTCGGCGTCGTTTCCGGGCCGGGAGCAGTCCGGCCGTCTCGGATTTGGTGTCGTTTCGCTGGCGTCTGGAAGGGCGCCGGCTCCCCATGATGCCCAAAGCCGGGGACGGACAAGCCAACTGACCTGCGTGCAGCGGGAAACGACCTCCGAACGATTCAAGTTGCACTGGCAACGACCAGATCCATCCACCAGGCTGGGTGGTGCTCCTGATGCTGCTGACAACAGATTTCCGGTCGAGGCCAGAGGTGTTGGCGTGGCCAGTTCTCGGAAGTCGGGGCGGCTGCTGTGCCGCACCTCTGAGGAGGAGCCAGCCTTGCATGTGCCCCGCCGGGCACGGCGGGGCAGCTCTTCCGAACGGTTCCCCTGTCAGCAGTGGCACGGCGATCGGCTCCGTACAGCTGACGGTGTCGTATCGCGTCACCGAACAGAGCGGTGCGGATGGTTGGTCCGGAATGCGGTGCCAACACCGGAGCCCGCCTACTCGTCTTTCCGAGGACATCGATGTCTGAATTCTCTCCCCCCGCCCCGGCGGGAGCCGGCCGCCAAGGTGCTCGGCACGCCGCCCGGGACAAGACGGCGAACAAAAGCGGCCTGCGGGGCCGCCTCGTACGAGCCGTGATGGTCCCGGCGGCATCCGAGCTTGTGCTTCTGACCACCGCAGCGGTCTTCGGGTCGGTCGCGAGGCTCTCTGCCGAAGGCACAGCCTTGCTGGTGACCGGTGCGGTAGCCGCCGGGGTCGGCATCCTCGTGATCGCGTACCGGCACGTTTCCGCGATCGTCCGGCAGGTGGAGCAGGACGACCTGCTGGTCGGGGAATGGCTTGCCTTCCTGCGTGAACGCCTGGCGGCGAGCAGGCTGGCTCTGCAGAGGTATGCGGAGGCTGTGCGGCAGGGCGACCGTTCAGCCCGGCCGGCGAGGCCTGGCGCTGTGGAGGGAACGCACACCTTCGCGGATCTTGTCCGGTCCATCACCGCGTTTCACGACGTCGCGGCAACTGCTGTTGCTCAGGCGGTGCAACAGCAGCATCTGGCGGTGTTCGTGAACTTCGCCCGCCGGCTCCAGTCCTACTGCGAGTCGGCCCTCAGTCGGCTTGAGGTGGTTCTGCGGGACGAGGAGGAGCCAGACCGGCTCACTGAGCTCTACGGCATCGATCACCAGATCACTCAAATCATCCGGTCGGCGGAGAGCATGCTGGTGCTGGGCGGCGACAGGTCGCACCGAATCACTCAGCCAGTTTCCGTCAGGGCCGTTTTGCGCTACGGGATCCAGGAGATCCAGCACTTCGACCGTGTCGAGGTCACCGAGGCACCCACTGCGCTTCTGCATGGCTTCGCTATCGAGGATGTCACCCATCTGCTGGCCGAGTTGCTGGAGAACGCCACCCGGTTCTCCGACAAGGAGGTCAACGTCCGCGCGGAGTTCGTTCCGGATGGACTACTCATCGAGGTGGATGACCGCGGCCTGCCGATGGAGCTTGCCGAACGACTGCGACTGAACAAGCTGCTGCGCGACCCGGACCAGTTCGACATAGCCGAGCATCTGATCCAGGACGGCCGTAGCGGGCTGTTCGTCGTTGCCCGGCTGGCCCAGCGCCACGGCATCACCATTGAACTGCTCCGCAACAGGTACGGCAGTACCCAGGCAGCGGTGGTGATCCCGCATACGCTGCTCGCGCCCCAGGAGGCGGCCGTACCCCTGCAGACGGAGGTCGCCGTTCGTCCTCGGGGCGCGGCCGGTGCTTCCGGAGCGGCCCCGGTGCCGGGGCATGTCCTGCATGCGGGAGGGGTGCAGAGGCCGGCCGGCGCCGTTCCTCCCGTCCTTCGCGCTGTTCCCGACCACCCTCAGCCGGCGGACGTGAACGGCAGTCTCCCTGCGGTGCGCGCCGCAGAGGGTCTGGAGCTTCCTGGCCGTCAGGCGGCCGTCACTGCGTCGTCCGCCGACGCCGTGGTCGCGACCCCGGGCAGGAAGCCGTTGCCCAGGAGAACTGGCAACCATGTGGTTCCCCAGCTCCAGCAGGGCCAGGAGCTCCGGCCGCTGCATGCCACGCCCAATCCGCACCTCGCGGCCGGTTTCGCCGACGGCTTCCATGCCCCGGCTGCCGATGCGTCCTCCGACCGCGCCGCCCGGCTGCCTGCTACCTCTTCCCCTTCTGCCCCCACTGATGAGGAGATGTCCCGATGACCAGTACCACCATGACCGAAATCCTTGACGGACTGCTGAGCGCGTTCGTCGAGCGCGTTGCTCATGCGCAGGCCGCGCTCGTCTGCTCCGCCGACGGGCTCCGAATGTACGCGGTCGGGATTGACGGCGAGGGCGATGCCGACCGGGCCAGCGCGGTGGCCACCGGTATGTTCTCGCTGGCCGGCGGTGCCGACCGCGCGCTGCTCGGCGGCGGCGGCTCCACCCGGCAGGTCATCGCCGAGACCGACGGCGGCCTCATCTTCATCACCCGTCCCGCACCGGGCACGCTGCTGACCGTGCTGACCTCCCATGACGCGGAGCTGGGCCTGATCGGGTACGAGATGCAGATGCTCGGTCAACGCCTCGGCCCGGCCCTTGAGGCCGCGCCGCGCATCGTCACAGCCGGATGATGACGGCCCCCCACCAGCGGCCCTTCATCGACGCCGGCATCGCCGCCCTGCGCCCCTACGCAATCACACAGGGCCGCACCGAGCCGACGCACGACCTAGACCTCGTCAGCCAGGTGAGGGCTCGCAGCCCGGTTCGCCATCCGCCGCAAGGACTGGTGGAGGAAGCCGTGTTCCTCCTCTGCCACCCCGTGCCGTGCTCGGTGGTGGAGCTGTCCGCGCGGCTCAGGCAGCCCGTCCACGTCGTGAAGATCGTGGTATCCGACCTTCTCGACCAGGGCGTCCTGGTGCCGGCCATGCCCAACGAGACCGCAGATGGCGGCGATCCCATCGTATTGAGGAGGGTCCTTGAGGGACTCAGAGGAGTCTGACGCGCCCGCGGCGCTGTTGAAGATCCTCATCGCGGGAGGGTTCGGAGTCGGCAAGACCACCCTCGTCGGCGCGGTCAGCCAGATCGAGCCGCTGACGACCGAGGAGATGCTCACCCGAGCCAGCATCCCCCACGACAGTGTCCAGGGAGTGGAGTCCAAGACCTCCACGACCGTGGCCCTGGACTTCGGCATGATCACACTCGCCCGCCAGCACATGGCGCTGCTGCTCTTCGGTACGCCCGGCCAGGAGCGCTTCTGGTTCATGTGGCCCGACCTCGCCAAAGGAGCTATCGGAGCCGTCGTACTCGTCGATACCCGACGCTTCGAGGAGTGCTACCCGGCTGTTGAGTACTTCCTCGACATCGGCCTGCCCATCGTGGTCGCCGTCAACCATTTCGACGGCGCAGACCGCTACGAGCCCGCAGAGGTCCACGCGGCACTAGAGCTGCCGCCGGGCACCCCGGTGGTGCTCTGCGACGCGCGCGACCGCCTCCAGGTACGGCAGACCCTGATCACCCTGGTCGAACACGCGCTCATCCTCGCGACCCGCAACACAACCCCCAGCCCAACGCCCTCCACCTCCTGGAGCACTCGTGTTTGATGCCACCTCCGGCACGCACCAGCTGGCCCACCTACGGGCACAGACCCCGGCCCGCCTCGCCCGGGTCCACGAGCTCGGACTGTTCAGCGAACCAGATGCGGAATTCGACCGGTTCGCCTCCGCCCTCGCCCGTGAATCGGGCACCGAAGAGGCCATGGCCATGGTCAACTTCCTCGGGGATCGTCAGTACTTCGCCGGCCTGTGGGTACCCCCGAGCGCCCGCATCGACGGCGCCGTCACCATGTCCCGGGTGATGTCCCTGGAACACGGCTGGTGCCCCGAGGTCGTCGATCGCGGCAAGGCCCTGCCGCTGTACGACGTCTGCCTTTCTCCCCGGTTTCGCACCAACGAGGTTGCCAACGAGTTCGGCATCCGGACCTACATGGGAGCCCCGCTCTTCGACCCCCAGGACCCCACCCTCCCGATCGGCACCGTCTGCGTCATCGGCAAGCGCCCCAGGCCCAAGGACGACGGCGCTGAGATGCTCGCCTTCATCAAGAGCCGGGCCGAGCAGGCCCAGTTCCTCCTCAACCGGCGCGTCCACGAGCTGCTGTGACCTAACCGACCTCCTGCGGCACTGCAGCCCGGGTGGGAGCGGCAAAGAGCTGCGACCACTCGGGCTGCCCGGTGCCCAGCGCAAGCCTCGCCAGCCGTAGCCGCTGTACGTCCGACGTGCCGGCCGGGGCGAACATGGCGTGCGCGTCCCGGAAACACCGCTCGATCGGACGGTCGGTGAACAGGCCGCTCGCGGCGTGCACTTCCATGCCCAGTTTCGCCGAGGCCGTTCCCAGCTCGTAGTTGACGAGCTTGGCGTTCATCAGATGTCCGTCACACCGCGCCCCGCGGTCGAGCATGTCTGCCGCCGTGTACAGCACGGTCTGGGCGGTCATCATGTTCGACACCATCTGGCCCAACCGCTGCTGGACGGAGCTCAGTTCACTCAGCGGCTTGCCGTAGCGCTCGCGCGCGGCGGCGAAGGCGAGGGTGGTCTCCACGGTGGCCCGGTGAACGCCCAGGGAGACCGCCCCCAGGTTGGCACGCCCGTTCAGGACGCTCGCGGAGTCGGCGACGTCCCGTCCGTCGCCGTCGGCGCCGAGCAGGTTCTCCTCCGGCACCCAGACGTCCCCGAAGACGACCGTGCCGAAGGAGAACCCCCTCAGCGCCATCGCCGGCACCGGCGGGCGCAGCGGCGACACACCTTCCCGATCGCTCTCGACCAGGAACGCGGACAGGCTGCCCGGCCCTGAATCGGCGGTACGGGCCACCACACAGTGCAGGTTGGCAATGTGGCTGTTGCCCACGTGCGTCTTCGCCGCGTTCAGGACCCATCCGCCCCGGTGCCGGCGGGCGCGGCCCTGCATGCCGCCGAGCTGGCTGCCCGAGACCTCCTCGGTGACGTCGATGGTGGGCATGACGTCCCCGGCCGCGATCGGCGGAAGCCAGCGGCGCCTCTGGTCTTCGCTGCCGAAGTTGTCGATCATTGCGACGGGGAGCTGCGACGCCTGGGCTGCGGCGCCCATCGCCCCGCAGACCCGTGCCAGCTCCTCGATGAGTAGCACCTTCGCCACATGGCCGGCGCCCATCCCGCCGTACGCGGGATCGATCGTGATGCCGATCCATCCCCGCCGGGCGATCTCCCAGGCAAGGTCGTGTTCCACAGCGCCCGTCGCCTCCATGTGCGCGACACGCGGTGCCACCTCGGTCTCGGCGAACTCCCGGACCTCGGCCTTCAGCTGCTCGTGGCGCCCAGTGATGTCTCCGCCGAACACCAACGTCCTCCCTCACATACGACCTTGCCCCACGCCGGTGCGCACCATGACCTACGCACCGTCGCAGAGCCGACAGGCCGACTACGGCCTCCCCTGCGGCGCTCCCGCGCCCGGAGGATCAGCCCCCGAACGAGCCATGCGCCGTCCCTGTGATGCCGCAGGTAGTCGCACCTCTTCACCGTGACGATTTATCGCCTTCGTTGCACCACCACTGCTGAATCGTTCAAGTGTCGTTTCTCGCAACCAGGCGACTCCATCGCGTCAACAGCCCGGCGAAAAGGGCGATTTGCCGGGCCGTCTCGGACAACGTGTTCCTCGAACGACTACTGAACGATCCGCTGCGGCATGGCGACGATCAGCACAGTTGGCCAATGCTGTGTCCCACGCCCCGGGGAACCGGTCCAGCGCATCGGCCCCGGTCTGTGTGCTGGGCAAGAGAGCGACTGGCTGCTGTCCGCCGTGGTGAGCGTCGAGGTCGTCGACATGACGGGCGAGAGCGGTCACCACAGGGTGGTCGTGACGCATGACCCGACACGGTCGTCGATCTCTACCGTGCCTGTTCCGCTCTGACCACCTGATCCGCCACCCCCGCCGGAACCATCCGGCTCTGGTACCGCCAGTTCCGTCGGTGACCCCCGTCGCGGGCGGAGCTGGCCTCACCGGCCTACCTCGACAGCAGAAATCATGTCCCTAGCCTGCGAAAAGCCCAGCACCCCGTCCGCCGATCCGGCCCAGACCCTTTCTGGGGCGCCGCCCGCCGGTACGCCGGTCCTCCTCGAAGACAAGGACCTGACCATCCTGCGGTTGATCGCGGCAGGGCGGCGCCGCGTCGACATCGCCGGCGACACCAGCAGCAGTACGACCACGGTCGACACGCGCAGGCGGCGGCTGGGCCAGGTACTCGGGGCGGACACGAGCGAACACCTCGCTGCCCTCGGCACCGTGTACGGGCTGGTCACCCGCGAGGACCTGCCCAGCGCGCCGAGGACACGGCCTCACGTGCACGAGGACGACCAGAAGGTTCTCGACCTGATTGTGGCCGGATTGGGCAGATCGCGTATCGCGGCCCGCCTTCAGTGCGACCTCGCCCCCCTGATCACGGCCACCGCGCGGCTCACCTGGGCATTCCGCGCGGGCCACCGGTGCCAACTCGCCGCTCATGCCGTCCTGCTGGAGGCGGTGACCGCCCACGCCGTCTCGCCACGCTTCCCCGCTGTCCTGCTGCCGGACTTGCCTCCATTCCACATGACCGTCACAGGCGCCGGCGTCAGGGTGCACTCCACGCCTCCGCAGCCGGCGGCGGCATCCGCATTCCCGAGCCCCACCCGTAGTACTACGGCTGTCCGGTCACCTGAACCTGCCGAGACAGCCCAGGGCAGCGAAACGGCTGCCGGATCGCGTGGAGACGGCGCGCAGATCCCGCCGGAGCTGGTCACCTGGGTCCGCAATCACGCGGGACGGCACCAGGCATGGGCACTGCCCAACGACCCTTCCGGTGCCCGCTCGTGGCGGATGTCCTCCCCGGAAGGGATGGTCGAGCTGCGGATCCCGCGGACCCACGGCGACCTCCAGCGCGAGGTGTCCGCGCACCGGCACGCCATCAGCAGGCTGGGTGTCGGACTTGCGCCCCGGCTGGTCGGGTTCGACCCCAGGCTGCGCGCACTGCTGACCCGAGAGCCACGCGGCGAACGCGTGGACGACACCCCAGGCAAGGGCCTTCACCTGGCAGAATCCGTGCACGAGCAGGCCGGGCAACTGCTGCGCATCCTGCACGAGAGCATGCTCGGGGCTCTTGACCGGCAGGCCCAGGCCGCCGAGAACACCTTGCGGTACGTCGACTATGTCGACCGTGTGCTGGACTGGATCGAATCTCCGGTGCTGACCGGACGGCGAGCGCACATCCGGCGCCGCCTGCTCTTCCTGCGCCAGGCCCTGCCCCAGTTACCGGGGGCCTTCTGCCACGGCTCCTTCGGAGTCGGCGCCTGGCGGTGGCAGCGGCCCACCCAATCGCTGGCCCTGACAGGGTTCTCTCGCTCCCAGTTGATGGCCGCGGTCACCGATTTCGCCCGGCCCTCCCTGCTGTGGGCCGACCGGCCCGCTCTGCAGGACGCCTTCACCCACGGGTACGGCTGGCCCCTGGAGGAACCGGAGCGGCTTGTGCTCGGCGACTTCGCTCTCATGGCCGCCCTTGAGGACCTGTGGCACGCGATCCGCCTGGACGACTTCGAGACGCGCCGGCACCTCGCCGATGCCGTGTGCGCGGCCATGGACCGACTGCCCGGCCCCCCCCCGTTACCTTTTTCATGGCTCCGCAATGGGGCCTCCGGCCTTCGGGTCCGGCATGACTTCCCCCCCCTTGTTGTTCATGATCCGGGGGGTGGTGTCACCGGCTCCGGAGGCATCGACGGACCGCTGATGAGGGGCTTGAGCACCGGCTTCACCCGAGCCGGAAGAGCTCTCCGTAACGTGGATGTGGCAGCTCGGTGCCCTGGCAAGGCCGGACGAAAGCGTGACGGAGGGGCCTGCACGTGATCGACACCGGCGACATCGACGTCTTCCTCGGCCTGGACGTCGGCAAGGGCGAACACCACGCCACCGCCGTCACCCCGGCCGGGAAGAAGGCGTTCGACAAGCAGCTGCCCAACACCGAGCCCAAGCTCCGTGAACTGTTCGCGAAGCTGACAGCCAAGCACGGAACGGTGCTGGTCGTGGTCGATCAGCCAGCGTCGATCGGTGCCCTGCCGCTGGCGGTCGCCCGCGACATGGGCTGTCGGGTCGGCTACCTGCCGGGGCTGACGATGCGGCGGATCGCCGACCTCTATCCGGGTGAGGCGAAGACGGATGCTAAGGACGCCTTCATCATCGCCGACGCCGCCCGCGCGATGCCGCACACGCTTCGGGCGATCGACGGCGAGGACGAGACGATCGCCGAGCTGGAGATGATCGTGGGCTTCGACGACGACCTGGCTGGCGAGGCCACCCGGGTCGCGAACCGGCTGCACGGCCTGCTGACCCAAATTCATCCCTCGCTGGAACGGGTCCTGGGGCCGCGGTTGCAGCATCCGGCCGTCCTCACGCTGCTGGAACGGTTCGGCTCTCCGCCCCAGATACGCAAGGCGGGCCGACGGCGGCTTGTCACGCTGCTGCGGCCGAAGGCACCCAGGATGGCCGAGCGGCTGGTCGAGGAGATCTTCGAAGCCCTCGACGAGCAGACCGTCACCGTTCCGGGAACCGACGCGACCGCACTGATCGTCCCGAGCCTGGCCAGCTCGCTGACGGCCGTGCTTGACCAGCGCAAGCTGCTGGCCGGGCGGATCGAGGAACTCCTGGAGGCTCACCCTCTTTCCAAGGCCCTGACATCCATGCCGGGCATCGGCGTCAGGACCGGAGCCCGGATCCTGATCGAGGTTGGCGACGGCAGCACCTTCCCGACCGCCGGCCACCTCGCCGCCTACGCGGGTCTCGCCCCCGCGACCCGGAGCTCGGGCTCATCGATCCGCGGCGAACAGCCGTCCCGGAGAGGGAACAAGCAGCTCAAACGGGCTTTCTTTCTCTCCGCGTTCGCTGCCTTGGGTGACCCGACATCGCGGGCCTACTACGACAAGAAGATCGCCCAGGGCAAGCACCACACGCAGGCTCTGCTCTGCCTTGCCAGACGCAGGGCCGACGTCCTGTTCGCGATGCTCCGCGACGGAACCTTCTATGAACCGCAGCCGTCGGCCTCAGTCACATGACCTGCGCGTCTGCGAAGAGAACGACTCGATCAGCCTCAACATCGAAGCCGAGCACCGGGTGGCCGTAGTCGCCTTCCGGGTCCATCAGCACCGGCTTACCCAGCCGCCGTCCAATCTCCCGAAGGAAGCCGCACAACACATCAAGTCGGTCCTGCCCCTGCAATTCCCGCAGGTCGACGTCGAAGTCGATTTCGTCGGCGGCATGGAAACTGAAGATCGCCAACACATCGGCCGTTGGCCAGACCCGCAGGTCCGGGCACTCGGCATCTGCCGGGCGGGACAGCACGGCCTCCGCCCGGGGCACCGGAAGCACCGTCTCACCCTCGGAGTACTGGCAGTTCCAGCCCTTCTCCGCGACAAGATCGAGGACCGACTGCCAGTCCTCCACCGAGGCATCTGGAACACGCACGTCCGGCAACGACCCCATCAAGTCCAGGTCGAAGAAGCACTTCACGTCATCCCACAGCAGGTCGGTCACCCCGCCATGCTGCACGGCTCGCCGACCCGTCGCACCCCCGTTTCCCTTGACCAAAGACATAGGGGCACCCCCCCCGTAGCCCCACCCGAGTTGGCCGCCCGAACTGCTTCCGTTTGAGAGAAAGCGTTGCTGACCTGCCAGGGCCCCCTCTGTGGCCTCACCAACAAGACGCCGTTGACGCCTTAGCCGTGGCGTGCGGCACCGGGAAGACACGAACGGCGGCGGCACCGGCGGCGTCCTTGCCGACCGCTCGGGCGTCAACCGGGTTCTGATCGTCGTGCCCTTCCTGGAACTGATCGCACGGACGCTCCGGGAGTGGCGGGAGGTCCTGGGCGACGCCGGACGGAATGCCCGAACGGGACTTGTGGGAGAGCCCGGTACCCGGAGACGGGTGCGCCGGGAAGGCGGTCCGGGGAAACCCACCAGCGGCAACGCTGGCAGAGCGCCCCGGGCCGCCCTTACAACGCCCGCGGCGACGGTGGGCTGCGAACCGCATCCTTGCCGCGTGCAAGCCGCACATCGACTACAACCTGGTCATCGGCTGGGCCTGCACCAGCCAGTACATGCACGTCTCCGGACAGCCGCTCCAGGCCAAGGACAATGACCTGTACGAACTCGCACAGTCGGCCCGTGCCCAGGAGGCAGACCTGCGCACGGTCGCTCAGCTGCTTGAGTCGCGGCGCAGCGAGTGACGCTGTCCCGGGCCGTCACTGAGTCCGGCTGACGCGGGCCAAGTCACGAGCCCAGACCGTCCACAGGTGGAACAGGAGGGGTGGGCAGTACCTCGTGACTTTCACTTGCCAGGTTCTGCCGCGTGTCGGTCCGGCCGAGCCCGCACGGCTCGTGTCGACTGGCTCCTTGCCGCCGAGGCTGACTGCCTCGACTCGCTTCGTGTTCCGGAACGTCGCCGTGGAGATTGGTTTCTGTCCGAGGGCAGCGCCGGCGCCTGGTCACTCACGCCCTACTGTTTCCATTGCCCCAACGATCCGATAGGCGGCTGACACAGCGAGGAGGCTGTTGGACACGCTGAGGCCATATTGAGGTGCCAGAGGATGCTGCGCCTCCCGCAGGGGGGTAGGTCCCACCCCCTTCACACGGCACCCCTGTTCAATCTGCGCGTCCGGAGGACGAGTTCGAGTTCGAAGCGCCGGTCGGGGTCGTCGACCTCCTCGCCCCACAGTTGGCGTATCTGCCGGAGCCGATAGCGCACGGTCTGCGGGTGGACGCCCAGTCGGGCGGCGACCTCGGGCGCGCCGCCGCGGGTCTGCAGCCAGGCGAGGAGTGTTTCCTCCAGACGATGGCTGCGCGCGGGATGGCAGGCAAGGAGCGGCGCGAGGCAGCGGCGTGCCAAGTGCTCGACCAGTTCCTCCGCGGGCAGGAGGATCAGGGCTTCGCCGTGCTCGGCGCAGTTGAGCACTTCTCCGGCGGGGAGCCGCTTGTCGGCGATGAGACGCACCGCTTTGTGGGCCCAGCGAAGCGATTTTGCGGCTTCGGCCAGAGGTACGGGAGGTCCGATCGCGCCGGACCAGCCGACGAGGGCTCGCTTCAGGAGTTCGGACCGTCCGGCAGCTTCAGGCTCGGGGATCATCATCAGTGGGCGGTTCCGATCCATGGTGAGCAGTACGTCGTTCCCGACGGCGGGGGCGACCGCGGCGGGGGCGGGCCTGATCAGTTCCGCGACGGCGACTCGGTCGGGCAGCCTCCAGCCGATGAGGGCGGCGCGTTCGGCCAGCGCGTCGCCGACCCCTTGGGGGCACTGGGAGAACAATCGCTGCAGGGTCCGGGGGCCGTTCTCGCTCACTGCGACAGCCTTCCTCAACCATCGGATCCGATGTTGAGGAAATCATCAGCACTGGCGGCATCGTCGTCAATATGCGGCTCCAATGCATTTATGTGATGTGCATCCCTATTCGTCCGAGGGGTTTCCCGGACCTGGTTCACCCGAGGTGGGAAGCAGCTGCGGTATGCCGTCGACGATCGGATAGCGGCGCCTGAGCCGGGGGTTGTACAGCGCGTCCCCGGAGTCGAGCAATAGGAGTGGTCCCTTGTCGATCGGACAGGCGAGGATCATGAGCAGCGGGTCGTCGGACTTCATCGTCGGACTCCTCGGGAAGGGTCGGTGTGCGGAGCGCGGTGCGGATGGCTGGCTGAGGTTTGTGGCGGGGAAAGACAAGCAGGACCAGTACGGCGAGTGCCGTGCCGCCCAGCCGCAGTCCCAGGCGCAGCGGGTCCTGGGGCAGTGGCTCACCAAAGGCCCACGTTCCCGTCACTATGGCGAAGACACAGGTCACGACCGTGGAGACGGGCACGATGATGGAGGCCCGGTGGCGTTGCAGGGCGGTCTGCGACAGCACCAGCCCGGCAGCAGCGGTGAACAGGAGCAGCAGCGGGTAGGGCGAGACGAGCAGAGCCTGTGCGGACGCCGTGGCCTCGCGGGGCCTCAGCAGTCCCGAGGCTCCTTTCATCGCCAGCGAACTGACCCCGTAGACGAGGCCCACGGCTGCGCCGTATGCCACACCGGTGGTGGGTAGCCGGTGACGGCGCCGTGACCGGCGTTCCGCAGCGGTGTACAGGCAGACGGCCACCGCCAGCGTCGGCAGGGACACGCCGAGGAGGGCGGCCGGGTGCGCGGTTCGGCCGAGCTGGCCGGGGGTGCCATGCAGCGAAACGACGACCATGAGCAGGGCCGCGCAGATCAGTGCGGCGCCGACCCGCTCACGACCGCTGGGACGCTCGCCGAGCAGCGCGGACGACAGCAGGAGCAGCAGCACCAGTCCGGCGGTGAGCAGGCCCTGGGCCGCCGTGATCGGAAGGGCCCGGTAGGTGACCAGCTGTGCGATGAAGCCGAAGCCGAGCAATGCACAGCCGGTGAGCCACCGCCGACTGCCGAGCAGTTGGCGCAGCATGCGCAGCGGCTCGCTCCCCCGCACCTGCGGCAGCCGGCCAAGTGCCTGCTTCTCCAGGGCGAAGCCGGCGGCGTACAGGACGTTGGCCAGAAACGCGGCCGCCGCTCCCCACACCATCACGGCGTCCGCCGGGCATGCAGGAGAAGGATGGAGGCCAGCGACGGGATCCGGCACAGCGCTCGATCCAGTGGCCGCAGCGGCCACGGGACACCGTGGAAGGGGGCTCCGGCCACCGCGACCACCTCGAATCCGGACGCGGCGGCGAGACCGCGCAGGGCACGCGCCGTGCTGAGCCGGAGGTGACCGACCACCTCGTGTCCGGGCCGGCCGTGGATGGCGCGCAGGCTGACTTCGGAGAACACCGGCTGTACGCCGGCAAGGAGAAGGGCACGGTTGTACCAGGCGGCCAGGTTGGGGGTGGAGAGCATCAGGTGTCCGCCGGGGCGCAGGACCCGGCGGAGTTCGTCGAGCGCGCTGTCGGGGTCGACGAAGTGTTCGATGACCTCGCTGAAGAGCACGGCATCGACGCTGCCCGTCGCGACGGGCAGCCCGCTGCCGGAGAGTTCTCCTCGTACGGCGGCCGAGAGGCGGGGTGCGGCGCGGCGCAGTGCGTCCTGTGACCAGTCGACGCCGATGACGTGGTGTCCGGGCAGTTCGCGCGCCGCGGTGGCGGCGGCGGTGCCGTCGCCGCAGCCGACGTCCAGGACGGTCGCAGGTACCCGGCCTGGGATTGCCGGCCCCAGGGCGCGGGCCAGGATCCGGGCCTGGCGCAGGCTGCGCTCGGTGCCCGAGGCGACGGGGACGGCGGGGTTCTCGTAGAAGTCCCGCAGTTCGGCGGGGCTCGTGGTGGCGGTCATGCGCCGCTCCGGTGGGGTACGGGGTCCCGCCACGAAGTGGCGGCGAGGGAGCGGGCGAAGAGGTCGCTCAGGCTGGCCCCCGCGTGATCGTCGAAAAGGGCCCGCGACCAGCGCAGTGCCACGTGCAGGCGGTCGCCGGTGCCGGTGACGGTGAGGCTCACTCCGGTCGGCCGGCGCGCCGGTGCGGAGAAATAGACGGCGCGGGCCGTTCCCGCATCCGCGAAGTCGAGGCGATACGGCACCCGGCCCAGGTTGCTGACCAGCATGGTCGAAGCCCGTTTCGCCCCCGCCTCGCGCACCGTACGGGCCGCCGCGCGCCGCGCGCCGACGGGGAGCACGGGCAGCGTGAGCAGCGCAGCTCCGCGGCCGAGTGGTGGACCGGCCGGTGCGGCCTTGAGCGCCCGGGTACGCAGCGCCGTCTGTCGCAGCAGCCGGGTGACCGCGTCCGGATCGGGCTCATCGGCGGCCAGCAGCTGCGTGTCGGCCGGTTCCTGCGGGGAGACGGGCACCCTCAGCATCCGGGTGCCGTTGCCCATCGGCATCAGCGGGCCGTGCGGACGGTCGTCGACGGGCATGTTCAGCCAGACCGGCTGCCCGACGCCGTCGTGCAGCCGGTTCCAGCGGGTCACCATGACGGACGCGGCCACCAATAGCTGGTCATTGATGCTGTGGGCAGCGGTGCCGTCGGGAGCGCGGGGCGAGCGCGCCGGCACCGGGAGTTCGGCGAGTGCCAGCCCGTCGGCCACCCGCCCCGGCCCTCGGTCGCGGCCCGTTGCGACCGCCGCGAGCCTGGCGGGCCGCCCGCGCGGGGCGCGGGGCGCAGCCTCGGACCTGTACCGGCCGCCGGTGGGGCGGGGGCGTGCGAGGGGTTCGTCACGCACCCCGCCGTACACCTCGGCCGTGGTGGCCAGAAGCCGGAGGCCGCTGGGTGCATCCAAAGCGGTGTGGTGCAGAGTCAGGACCAGCACGCACCCCTCAGCATCCAGGCCCGGATCGACGACCTCCAGCCGCAGCGGAGGGGACGCTGACAGCGGCGGGCAGTGGGTGAGGGCCCGGTTCCGGGCGAGCATGAGGGCGTCCGCGCCTGCCGACGGGAAGTGGACGGGGTCCGTGTCCGGCGCGCGGGTCACGTCCCACTCGTAGCGCCGCTGGTACCAGCGCCGGGGCGCTTCGCGCATGAGCACACGGGGATGGCGGCGCAGCGCCTCGGCGAACGCGTGCCGCAGCCGGGCGGGATCCGGGCGACCCGGCAGATGCACCTCGATGTGCACGGTCTCCGGTTCCGACTCCCTGAGCCAATGCCGGGACACCTCGTCCACGGGGCCGAACGGGACGCGCCAGGCGGGTGCGGGCCCCCTACGGTGCCCGGAGCGCGGCGGGCCGGACCAGACCGGGGCGGTCATGCCGGGCCCTCCTCTTGCCTGGGCCGGTCGTCGGAGCCCGCGCCGTCCTGCGCGTGACCGACCGGCTGCTCCCCTGGCGGAAGCGCCATGCCGGTGTCGCGGTGTGCGGCCTGTGGCCGCTGTACCGGGGCGGCCGCACCGGAACGCCTGCCGCGGCCGAGCCCGTCCGCGGTGACTAGGGCCGCTGACAGCGCGGTCAGCGCGAGGGCCTGCCCGACCGTGCCGAAGGCGCCTCCGCCTAGAGAGACGGGCTGGCCGGCGCCCATCGCGGCGACGACGCCCGCGGCGCCCATGGCGGTCACGGCGATCGGGGTCAGCAGTCGCGACCGCCATCGTGCCACGGCGGCCAACGCGACGACGACCAGCGCCATCGGCCCCGCGGCGGCCGCCACGACACCCGCGAGCACCACCGTTCCGAGCACCTGTCCCGGCGGCGGAGGCAGTGTCGCGACCGGTGCGGCGACGACTGCGCCGTGAGCCGGAGCAGCACGCCGCCGCCTGACGAAGGCCAGCGCGATGACCGCCGCCACGCCCACGGCGCCGACGATGAGCCCGGCGTGGTACAGCCGGGCCGGGGCGTACTCAAGGTGGACCGTGCCGCCTTGTCCGGCGGGGATGAGCCACGCCTGCTGCCATCCGTCGATGCGCACCGGCTTCAGCTCCCGGCCGTCGAGGGTGGCCTTCCAGCCGGCGTTGACGTTCTCGTACGTCTGCAGGTACGACGCTTGACCCGCGCCGACGAAGACAGTGCGGCCGTCAGCGTCCCAGTCGCGGACCTCGGCGCTGCGGGAGCGGTCGGTTGGAGTGGCCGAGCCGTGGCGCAGGGTCACGTCTGTCACCGCGAGCGCCCCGCTGTTGTGCGCGTCCACGTCGTGCGTGCCCGTGCCGAGGGTGAGCGCCGTGTCCGCGCAGAGTCGTACCGTCAGCGGCCGACGCTTGGTCAGATCGCTGACCTGGCCGGACACCTTCGTGGCGTATCGCTTGCCGTCGATGACCAGCGAGGGCCCCTGTCCACAGGTGAGGGAGAACCGTTCGGCGGAGCCGGGCTGCGGGGTGCGGTAGTCGGCCAGGGCCGGCACGTAGATCTCGCTGAGGCCCACGGGCAGTTGGAGTCGGCCGTCGGCGACCGGGTTGTAGACGGTCGTCTTCGCGGTCTTGCTGAAGGTGACGTCCAGCCGGTCCGTGGTGATCGGGTCGAACCGGGCGATCCCGTTGTCGTCGACGAGCGCCGTCGTGGAGCCGTACGGCGTGCTGATCCGGACCTCGGTGGGCCGTGCGGACAGTCCGCCCGCTGCCGCGAACACGATCTGGTCGATCACTTTCCGGCCCTGCCAGCGCAGCTGGACGACGGGCCGGTCTCCCGCGATCCAGGCGGTGGTGAGGTCTCCGTCCGCGAGGTTGCGGGGGCTCAGGTCCGCGCTCAGTCGGCTCGTGGAGGCCGCGGTGACGGTGATCCGTTTGCGCTGGGCGGGGGCGATGCGGTCGAGAAGCCGGTCGAGTTCTGCGCCGGGTACGGCCTGTGCGCGCACGGAGACGTCGTACGAGCCGCTGTTCGGCGTCTGGAACTGCCGGTGCAGTCCGGACTCGGCCGGGTACAGGCCCCCGGGCGCAGTGTCGCGGTGCAGTGAGTAGACGCGGGAGGCTGATTGCGTGCGGTCGGCGTCGGCGGGCAGCGTGAGCACCCGGGTGACCCGCACTCCGGGCACCGTCACCTCGGCGAACCCGGCTCCGGAGAGCCCGGACCGGTTCTGCCGGGCCGCAAGGATCGTGATCTTCAGCCACTTCGCGGTCCCGGCCGGAGCGGCGACGCTCTGTCGCCTGCTGTTGGGCCGCAGTTCACTGTCGGCCCGGCCGCGGTCGGTCTCCACCCGCACCTGGGTGGGTATGGCCCGCATGCCGTCGTCGGCCAGCGGGGTCAGGAAGATCGAGGACGGGACACGGGTCGGGGCGTCGAAGGCGATGCGCAGCCACTGGCCCACGGGGGTGGCGGCACTGCCCTCCGTCCATGCGGTCGCGGAGTCGCCGTCGAAGGCGTTGACCGGGTCGTACTGCGGGAGTTGGAAGAGCCAGTTGCCGCTGCTGGAGGCGGTCACCGAGCGGGCGCCGCGCAGCACGGCCGTCGTCTGGTGTCCGATGCCCTGCATCGGCAGGATCTGCTTGGGCTCCTGGCCCGGGTCCTGTGCGCTGTCGACCGGGTTCCGCTCGTCGGCGGTATAGGTGTACGAGGTGTTCGCGCCGACGAGTCCGAAGCGGGTGTCCGCGCGCCGCAGCCCGTCCGCCACGACCTGCTCGGCCGGTGTACCGAGGCCGGGATGGGCGTCCGAGGTGAGCACAGCGGGTCGGTTCTTCAACGTCCGGTCGGCGGCGGACAGTTGGAGGAGCGTCTCGGGCCCCCCGCTGACGGCGACCGTGTCGGAGACCCGTTTGAGGGCGACCCGGCCGGGCCGCGCCGTATCGGCCGGTTCGTAGATCTCCACGGCCCGCTGCCGGGGGAAGATGCCCTGGACCTGGAGGGGGGTGTCCTCCTGGATGCGGCCGGCCGTCAACAGCGGCCCGAACTGGGCGACTTTGCGGTAGCCGGACGATTCCAGGGTGCGCTCGACGAAGGGTGGCGGAACGTAGCCGATCTGGTCGGGGTCCAGGTCGTTGCGGACGACGACGGCGTAGAGGCCGGCGCGCGTGAGGAAGTCACGCAACCCTGGCACCTGGCCCCCGGTCTGGAGCGCCTGCTGCACCGCATCCATCGTGCGGCGGGCACCCGCGGTGCCGAACGGCACGAAGTCCCGTTGTGCCCAAGGGGACTTGGCGAGCACGTCCAGGGGTTCGTCGATGGGCGAGCCCCAGGTGTAGGTGCCGTGCGCGGTCGCCGGCACGACGAGGGCGCGGTCCTCGGGGGTGTGCCGCTGCAGCCAGTCGGCCGCCTCGCTCCAGTGGGCGGGCAGCCGGCTGAAGGCGCCGGGCTGCAGGTTGGACCCGTTGAGGTAGGGCAGAGCCAGTCCGGGCAGGACCACCAGCACCGCCAGAGCGGGGGCGAGCCGGCGGGGCCGCGGGACACGAAGGGCGATCCGCCGGGTCGCCACCGCCGTCAGGTGCGCGAGACCCAGCGCGAGAGCGAGGGCGAGTCCGGGCTGGAACTTGTAGATGTTGCGGAACGGACTGAGCGGGCCGTCCAGCCACGCCTGGACCGTGTCATGGAAGGGGCCGCCGAGCGAGCCGCCGTACCCGGGCAGGGCGACCAGGGCCGCGAGCAGCGCGGTCAGCACCAGCCAGCGGCGTTCGGGCAGGTCGCGCCGGGCCAGTCCGCCAAGGCCCAGGGCCGCCGCGAGCGCCGAGCACAGTACGGCGAGGCCCGCCGTGGCCATGGTCCAGCCAGCGGGCAGCCAGGCCTGGCCGAAGTGCAGATACGCGACCCAGTTCCCGGCGCCCCGCAGGAACTCGGTGGCCGCCATGGTCGCCGTCGTGGTGTCCGCCTGCTCGACGTACGGCAGGAAGTTCTCGCCGTAGACGCGCAGCAGGAGCAACGGGACCACCCACCACAGCGTGGCCAGCGTGACGCATCCGCTCCACCAGGCGATCAGGGACCACTTGCGGCGCCGTTGCTCGTTCCCGGGCCGGCTGACCAGGTACAGGGCGACGGGCATCAGCGCGGCCAGCGTGGAGACGGCGTTGACCCCGCCCATGAAGGGCACGAGCAAGGCCGAACGGGCAGCTGTCGTACGGGGGTTGGTGGTGGGTTTGGTCAGCGGCAGCAGCACCCACGGGAGCATCGCGCCGGGCAGCGCGGCGGCCGAGGTGGAGCCCACGACGATGGTGAAGGTCGGCCACAGGGCGAAGGCGACCGCGCCGAGGAAGCGGGTTGGCCGGGTGCCGATGCCCAGGCGTTCGGCCAGCCGCAGCGCGCCCCAGAAAGCGGTGGTGACGATGACCGACATCCAGAAGCGCTCTGCCAGCCACACCGGCACGTGCAGGAGGTGCATCAGGGCGTAGTAGGGCAGAGAGGGGAAGGCGTACCCGACGTACTGGTCGCTGATGCCGCCGAACCCGGCGCGGGCGTGCCACAGATGGCCGAGGTCGCCCAGGAAGCGCAGGGGATCCAGAGCCACGCCGAGCTTCGTCTCGAAGGTCATCTTGCCCGGCGAGGGGGCCAGAAAGGTGAGGAAAACGACCGCCCAGAAGGCCAGGAGCGTGCGCCGGCGGCGCGGACCGCCGGGCCGGGAGGCGTCGTCGCGGGGTGCGGGCCCGGAGCCGGAGCGGGGAGGGCCGGGCTGAGCGGGGGCCAGGGACAGCAGATCGGTCATGAGCACCGCCGGAGGACGAGAAGGAGGTTCCAGGTGACGAACTCGCGCAGCCATGGGACGCGGGTGACGGCGGAGGCGAGGAAGGGCCAGTAGCGGGAGCGCGCCGACACGACGCTCACGTCGTCCCGGGCCCGCACCTGGCGCAGGGTGGGGCCGATGTGGACGGCGAAGAGGTTCTCGCCGAGCGTGTGCTTGGCCGTGCGTCCGGTCTGACGGCAGTAGCGCTCGCGAGCGCGGCGTGCGCCAAGGTAGTGCCAGGGGGCGGTCTCGTGCCCGCCCCACGGGGAGTACCAGTTGGTGAAGGACACGTAGATCAGTCCGCCCGGCCGGGTGACCCGGATCAACTCGCTGAGGAAGGTCTGCGGATCGGCCACGTGTTCCAGGACGTTGGAGGAGAAGCAGACGTCCGCGACGCCGTCGGCGAGCGGCAGCAGATAGCCGTCGGCGCGCACGGCGTGCCGGGGTACGTGCCCCTGGGCCGCCAGTTCGGCAAGGTCGGGTTCGAAGAGGTAGGCATGGGCGCCGCGGCGGCGGAACTCCTCGGTGAAGTGACCGCTGCCGCCGCCGACGTCCACCACCACCCGCCCGGCCAGCGGCCCGTACCTCTCCAGCTGGTCGGCGGAGTCCCGCGCGAGCAGCGCGTAGCAGTGCGCGGGATCGGCCTGCTCACGCCGGAATGCACGGAAGAGGGCGAGAGAGCGGCGCAGCGAGGGGTCCTTGAGGGCTGTCACGGTCGGCGTCATACGCGGACCTCGCTGTGTCGGGCGTAAGCCTCGGCGGCCACGGCACGGAACTGGTCGACCGTGTGCCGCCAGGTGAAACCGGCAGCGCGGTCGGCGGCGGCCCCTCCCATGCGGCCCCGTTTCCCGTCGCTGAGCGCGAGGGTGCACCAAGCGGAGACGAAGGCGCTCTCGCCGCGGGCCAGAACGCCGGTCACCCCGTCCTGGACGGAGTCGCGCAGCCCCGGTATGTCGAAGCCGACAGCGGGGGTGCCCCGGATCGCGGCCTCCGTGACCACCAGCCCCCACCCCTCGACCGCCGACGGATGCAGCAACAGCCAGGCCCGGCACAGCAGTTGATGCTTCTCCTGCTCCGACACCCGGCCGACGAAGACCACGCCGGGACCGGCCTGCGCCTGGAGCCGCTGCCGCTCCGGACCGTCGCCGACGATCACCAGCCGGCCGCCGGTGACCGGGCGGACCCGTTCCCACAGCCGCAGCAGCAGATCGACGCGCTTGTACTCGACGAGCCGGCCCATCGCGAGGAAGAGCGGCTCGGTGGCTTTGGGGACCAGTGGGCCGGGTTCCTCAACTCCGTTGTGCACCACCCGGATGCGGTCCTCGGGGACTCCTATCCGGGTGAGCGCGGAGGCGGTCGATTCGGAGACGGCCATCACGAGGTTCCCGCGGTGGGCGCGGGCCAGCGCCCAGTGTTCGAGCCGGCGTCCGAGGGCGGCGGCCGGGGCCGGGTAGCGCATGTCCCACAGGTCGGTGTGGACGTGGTTGACCAGGCAGAGTGTGGGGCCGCGGTGCCACAGCGGGGCGAGGTAGGGCATGCCGTTGCAGACCTCGACGAGCAGGTCCGTTTCGCCGATCCGGCGGGTGAACGTCCGCCGGGCGCGAAGGAAGTGGCCGGCGTCGCCGCCTGCCGACACGACGCGGTAGGAGCGGTCCTGGGCGGCCGGTCCCCCGCATACCAGCGACACCCCGTGACCTGCCGCAGCGAGCCCCTCGGCGATGCGGTCAACGAGGAGTTCACTGCCGCCGGCCGCGCTGTTGGCGAGGTCACGGCGCGCGAGGAAGACGATGCGCCGGGGGGCGCGAGCGGTGCGTGGGGGTGACAGCGCGGCGAGGCCGGCCGTCTCGGTGATATGGGGAGCGGCTGCCAGGACAGGGGCGTGCTGGGACATGGGGGCTCCGACTCATGACAGGACGCACGGGCGCGGGGTACGGAGGGGGACGCCCGCCGTGTCCGGCGGGAAAAGCACGCGAGGGGGTGGGCGTGAAGGTTCGCGCGATCGGGGCGCGGTCTCTTGGTTCCGCACGTTCGGGCGCGGTGTGTTCGTTCCGCACGTTCGGGCGCGCGGCGTATACGTTTCGCGCGATCGGGGTCGCGCGGGGGACGGAGCAGCGCGATCGGGGCGGGCCGACCCGGGGTGCCATCGCGATCGGGGTGCGCGTGGCAACGCAAGTTTTGAGCACTCTGTGAATCAGGGACTACTCACGTCGGTGACAAATTCGGCGTCTTGAGTTCCCTGGCCCGGATCGTTACGCGCAGGTGACAAAGTTCCCTCGGGCGTTACGACGGTGGGTGAGCGCCTCCCTCGTACCAGCAACATCACCAGCCCCAGGAGGGCGAGCGGTCCGCCCACCGCCAGCGCCCCGACCGGCAGGGTCTCCTGGACGAGCTGGAGTCTGCGGCTGTCGTCGGCTGCCTGGTCCACCACCACGCGGCGGGTCGCGTCGGTCATCGCGATGCGGTCGCTCTGCAGCAGGGTGACCTCGTCCCGGCCGCCGCCGGGCCGGCGCAGCGTCACCTTCGGTGCGACGCTCGCGTCGATGATCTCCCCGCTGCGCCGGTCCACGACCAGGGCGATCCGGGAGTTGGCATACCACTGCTCGGCCAGCACCTGCCCCTGTTGCGGCAGGCCGACCAGCAGCCCGGGGACCTGGCGGGTACCGGTGCGGGTGGGCTGGACCGAGCCGGTGAACCGGTAGCCCTCGTGACCGAGCACCTTCACGGTGCCCGCGTAATTCAGCGGGACCGAGCCGCCGAGGGTGCTGTCCCACCAGCGGTAGGTCTCTTTGCGGACGTCGAAGGGGAACTTCAGGAACGCGTCCGTGTCGAAGGCTGGTGTCTCCCCGCAGCAGTGCACGGGCATGTTGGTGCTCCGGTCGCCGACCCAGCGTTCCACGGTCCAGTCCAGGGATCTGCGCGGGTCTTGCAGGGGCAGGGTTTTCGGTGTGTCGATGGTCGTGGAGATGTCCCACACCGCGGCGTTGTGTGCCGCACCGGCGTGCACATCGCCCAGAATCCGGCGGGTGAGGGTGATCGTACGGCCGTGCACGGTCGTCACGCTGTCGGCGTCGAAGTAGCTCCCCCGTCCTGTCATCACCGACGTCACGTCGATGTTGGTCGGGGTGAGTTTCACGCGCGGGCCGACATACCAGGTCAGCAGCGGCACGAAGGCGAGGAGGAAGACGCCGACGCCCAACAGGGCAAGGGCGAACGGGGACGGGATACGGCGGAGCATGGCGACTCCCGGTGACAGGTGAGGACGGACGAGACGGCGGCCCGTGGTGACGGGAGAAGGCCGGGTCCGGAGGAGAGGGACGGTCACGCGACGACCGGCGCGGCGCAGGGTGCGCGGGGCGAACCGGAAAAGTGGTGCGTCTGAGCCAGGGAACGTAAACGCAGTCTTGACGAGTGTCAACGCTCTTCCCATACTCATCGGTAACCGGTCGGGGCCGGTGCTCATCGATGCGTCACCCGTTGCACAAAGGAAGCCGAGGCCCCATGACCCTGCTTATGAAATCCCTGCTGACCTGCGGCTTCGCAGTCGCCCTCGCCGTCGGCCTGTCCCTGGCCATCGTGCGGACACAAACTGCGGATTCACAGCAGCCCAACGTGCCCCTCGTCTCGTTCCAGGACGGAACGGCCGCGCCGTGACGATCACTCCTGCGCGCCGAAGCGACCTCACTCGACGGCGATAAGGCTCGCTCAACACTGGGCAGGGCTCGGTCAAAACCCCGTCAACGGAGCTGTGCCACCGCACAGGGGCCGACGCATGACTCTCCCCAGTCGGCCCCGCCACCGCTCCTGTCGTCACCGGCGTGTCGTCGAGCATCGGCGCCGGCATCACCCGCGAGCTGGCCTGTGGCGGTCACGGTGGCATCTTGGTTGAGCGCCTCGAGAATCGGCTGTGCGAGTGCGACGCCGAACTCGCTGGCAGCGGCCGGGAGAGGCCGTCGGCCGCGACGTGGCCACTCGGCATGAAGGCTGCGCAGGCCCCCGCGGTGGACAGCAGTCCGGTAACGCCTCCAGTTAGCGGGTCCGCCAGCAGGTAGGGCCGGTTTTCCCTGCAGATCGTCCGGGGCGATGGCGCGGGCGCCCACCACCGCCTCGGCGCGCCGGGGAAGAGCACCCGGCAGTGGCGGCGCTCCGTGGCGCTCCTACGCCGCGACGCCCAGGTGCCGGCGTCACGAGGACGGCGGTGAAGACGTGGCGGCCATGGCCCGCAGCGCGGCGACCGGTTTGCGGAGTCCGTAGGCGACCGCCGTCGATGTCCCGTCCTCGTGGCTCCAGGTCAGCAGCGCGCGTCCGTCGGTGATACTGCCCTGCACCGTGGTGGAGATGCCGAGGAGCGGCAGACGTCCGACCACCTTGACGGTGAGACCGGCGACCTCGGTCCAGAAGTAGTCGTCCTGCGGCGGTCCCGACGCAGGGAGACCGAGGACCGAGGCCGCCGCGGCCCTGCCCTGGGCGACGGCATTGGACCAGAAGGGCGCGCGCCGGTCGGGCCGGGTGCCGTCGCCACGCAGGTAGGTGACGTCACCGGCGGCGAACACGCCGGGCACAGCGGTGGCACAGGCATGGTCGATGCCGACACCGAGGGGGTCGGCAAGGCCCGTCCCCGCCAGCCAACCGACGCAGGGGACCTCTCCGGCACAGGTGACTACCAGGTCCGCGGTGAGTTCGGTGCCGTCGGGGAGCGCCACCCCGCCGACGGGGTCGCCGGTCAGGGTGGCCAAACCGGTGGCCTGGATGAAGCGGATCCCGTACGCCGCAGCGCGTGCGGTGATCGCGGCGGACAGGTGACCGCCGAGGATGCGTTCCAGGGGCTGGTCGACGTCCACGACGGTGACCGGGATGCCGCGGGCGGCGCAGGCGCTGGCCACCTCCATACCGAGGAAGCCAGCGCCGATCACGATCGCCGAGCGGGCGTTCGCCAGGCGGGCGCGGAGCAGGCGCGCGTCGTCCAGTGTGCGCAGGACGAGTTCGCCTTGCTGCCGGGGGGCGGCAAGCCGGCGGGCGTCCGCGCCGGTGGCGACGATCAGCGCGTCGTAGCCGGTCTTTCGGCCGTCGGCGGTTGTGACGGTGCGGCGCTGGGTGTCGGCGGTGACGGCGGGCGAGCGGATGATCTCGGCGTCGAGTCCGTCGAGGGCTAGACCGAGGGTGTGGTCGGCTCCCGGGTCGTTCAGTACGGCTTTGGACAGGGGCGGGCGGGAGTAGGCGCCGTGTTCTTCTGCGCCGATGATCGTCAGGGGGCCGGTGTGCCCGAGGGTGCGCAGGTGGCGGGCGGCGGTGATGCCGGCGAGTGACTCGCCGACGATGAGCACTGAGCGCTGTGCGGTCACGGCAGGACCCGCAGGGCGGCGACCGGGCAGGCGTTGACGGCCGCGCGGGCGTCGAGCTGATGCTCGTCGGGGACTTCCCTGCCCTCGAAGTGGTAGGTGAGTTCGGCGTCCTCGTCCAGGCTGAAGGTGTCGGGAGCCTGGTCGGCGCACAGGCCGTGGCCTTCGCAGCGTGGGTAGTCGACGGAGATCTTCATGGTGCTGTCCTCAGCAGTCCTCAAAAGGGCGGGCGGTGCAGTTCAGGTGGGGAAGATTTCGAGTGGCAGGCTCTCGAGGCGGTGGATGACGTTGTTCAGGGCCCACTTGGGTGTGCCGGTGACCTCGATGTGGTCGACGGCTTCGACCAGGGCGCGGAGTATCGCGGAGGTCTCCATGCGGGCCAGGCCCTGGCCGGCGCAGCCGTGGGTGCCCTGCCCGAAACCGAGCTGGCGGGCGGCGTCACGGTGGATGTCAAAGGTGTCCGGGTCGTCCCACTCCAGCGGGTCGCGGTTGGCGGAGCCGTAGAGGACCAGAACCCGGGAGCCCTTGGGGAGGGAGACGCCGGCCAGCTCCGTGTCGTGGGCGGTGGTGCGGGAGAACGCGCGAATCGGGGATTCGTAGCGGACGACCTCGTTGACCGCTTTCGAGACGAGGTCTGGGTCCGCCTTCAGCAGGCGCCATTGCTGGGGGTGAGTGGCGAACAGGTAGAGAGCGCTGGATATGGCGCTGATGGTGGTGTCCAGGGACGGCGCCAGGTAGTCGATCATCATGGTGGCGCACTCGGCCGGCATGATCCGGCCCTCCTCCGACGCACGCAGCAGGTCATGGCCCATGCTGCCGTCCAGCACAGACCGGTCACGGACCACGCTGCGGGCGTAGCGCAGCATGCCGAGGGACGAAGGAAGTGTGCGGACCGCCTGGCGGTTGAACGGGCCCAGGGCGTCGAAGGTGGCGCCGGCCCATCGCAGCAGGTGCTCACGGCCCTGCCGGGGCCAGCCGACCAAGTCGGGGACGACCGACATCGGCAGCGCCGTGGCGACCTCGACGGCGTCGACCGTCCGCCGGGCTACGGCTGCCGCGACCACGGCGGCCGCCTGCTGCTCGACCGTGTCCTTCATCGCGCGCAGCGCCCTGGGGGTCAGGCGGTGCGCGAGGAGAGAGCGGCGGCGGGCGTGTTCCTCGCCGTCACTGCACAGTGTGGTGCCCTGTCCCGCGCGGTTGGCGACGGGATTGAGGGCGACGCCTCCCGAGGAGACAAAGGTCTCGTCGTCCAGCAGCACCTGCTTGCATTCGGCGTAGCGCGGCACGGCGTAGACCTTGTGCTTGCTGAGCCGGACCACAGGGCCGAGGTCACGCAGTGCGGCATAGTGCGGATAGGTGTCGCGGATGGCCGACGCCGCATACAGGTCGGGGTGATAGACGGGAATCCCCGTACGCGTGGGCATGAAAAGACCCTCCTCAAGAAGCCGTGATAGCTCTGGGGCATGACGGTCCGCGTGCGCCGCGCTGGACACTGGGCGTCTGGCGAGAGCGCGACGTCGGTGTGTTCCCGTGCCTCATCTCACTGTGCAAACACTCGCCGCCATGAGGGAATCATCAACTTTGCCAACTTCATCGTCAATAGCAGATGATGAATCCATCAGAGATGGGACGACTATCGGTTCGGTTGTTAGACTCGCGCCATGTCGACCACAGCACCGCCGGGCAACCGCTTCGAGCGCCGCCGCAGCCAGACTCGCCAGGCCCTGATCCGTGCCGCCCGGCAGATCCTTGCCGAGACCGGGGACACCAGTGCCAGCATTCAGGTGATCGCCGACCGCGCGGACGTCGGCTTCGGTTCCTTCTACAACCACTTCGAGTCCAAGACCGATCTGTTCGAGGCTGCGGTGGTCGACGCCCTGGAGGAGTTCGGGCAGGCCTTCGACGAGCAGCTGACCGGGATTGACGACCCGGCAGAACTGGTCGCGGCCGGCTTCCGGCTCAGCGCCAGAATGGCGGGGTCCCACCCGGAACTCATGCAGATCCTGCGCCGCCGAGGCCTTGGCTACCTGCACTCCGACAACGGCCTCGCCGTGCGGGCACTGCGCGACCTGCAGGTCGGCATCGCCTCCGGCCGCTTCACTGCCGTCGAGCCGGTGGTCGCCCTGTCCGCGCTGGGCGGCACGCTGCTGTCCCTGGTGGAGCTGCGGTTCGCCCGCCCCGACGTGGACGGCGACCAAGCCGCGACCGACCTCGCCGAGATGGTCCTACGCATGCTGGGCGTCCCGCCGGACGACGCCCACGAGGTCGCTCGCCGGCCGCTGCCCGAACTGGGCTGAGCCGCCGGTACCAGGCAAAGGACGCACCTCTCATGGCCAAGGCGGCGACCACGGGAAACGTGCGAACGTCCTGGAGTCGCGGCAGCGCATCCACCCCACGTCACCGCGGGCCAGCGCAGCTGCGAGGGCATGCCTATCACGGCGGTCTGCGCCCGGAGCGGACTGCCCGGTGAGACGACGGGCACATCCTGGAGCGGCGGGTCGGCGCGATGCCTGCGAGCGTGGCGAGCCCCTCGTCGAAACACCGGGCTCCCTGCGCCTGGTCGTCATGCCGTCGTTGGCGTGGCGGTCGGCCGAACCAAGGGCAGGACGGTGCTGCTCCAGGTCTGCGACATCGCCAGGCAGTGGATCGCCAAATTGATCGTGCACCTGTTCCCTCTGCCCGGTTCACAGACAGTCCGCGTACTCACCGCCTATGCCGTGGCCGGTGCAGGCGGCCTGGTCGTAGAGCGAGGCGCGGGTGGCGACGCCGTCTACCTGGCCGCGCTGTTCGACGTGCACAAGCGGCTGGTCCCCGACGGTGGCGCGCGATGGGCTGCAAGGAGCAGCGAACAGCACTGACCGGCCGGAGTCGGCTGGGGCTGTCGTGGTGCTCTGCCGACCCAGCGTGTGCGTCTGGGCGACGGCCCAGGACTAGCCGAACCTCCGGCCGATCGTGAGTGCCCAGTGCAGCCGTGGGGCGCGAAGCTGCCGCCTTTCCGTCGGCGGCCCTCGAAGCGTTCGAGGTGGAGTGAATCGCTCCGCCCGACGAGATCTCGGCCAGGGTCGGCCGACTTCGCGCCGAGTCTTCTAGCCGACCGTCAGCACGGGGCGGGGGCCGGTCTTGGCCCTCCACGCCTCGGCACACCGCGACAGCGGGTACGCCGTTGCGTCGACCCTCACCTTTCCGTCCGCGATCACCTGAAGATACGCCTGTCCCTGGATGAGGTAGCGGCGCATGTCGAAGGAGCCGATGCCGCTGCCTGTGACCCGGAAGGGCCGGCTGCGAAGGAGGGCTGCGGGCACAGTCGCCTGCGCGCCGGCAATGGAACCGATCTCCACGTAGTTTGTGGGCTGCTCACCGGGCAAATCGGCCAGCGCCTGGAAGGCTGACTCGGCGGGGGTACCCCATAGGTAGTCCAGGACCATGTTCGGGGCAGCGCCGTCCAGGTGGTCGGCAATGGCCCGTGAGTCGGCATCTCTTTCCCCCGTCAGTTCGACGGTTACGGCGCCGAATCCGGCGACCCTGGCAAGGTCAGCCGCACCCCGCCCCACTCCAATGATCCTGCGGGCACCCAAGGCCAGCGCGTTCTGGACCGCCAGCCCGCCCGCCGCACCTGTCGGCCCGAGGACCATCACCGTGTCGGGCACCCCGTATTCGTCCGCGTGGGCCGTGAGCGGCATCCAGGAGGACATGCCCGGGTTCATGCCGGCCGCGACAGCCAGCGGGTCGGCTCCCTTGGGCAGCGGAGCGGCCATCGGCACAGCCATCCGCTCGGCAAATGTGCCCCACGGCAATTGCGTCTCACCGGCGTATACCAGCGTGCCGTCAGCAGCGCGGCCGACGGCGTCGACACCGGGGATCATCGGGTACTGGCCCGTACTGCTGTAGTGGACGCCATCCGCTTTGGAGCGGACGACGGGATGGATCGCGGACGCGACCAGTTCGACCACCTGCAGGCCAGCACCCGCTTCGGGTTCAGGGAAGTCCTGGTACTCGGGAACGGCCCCTGCACTCGTCACCACCGCTGCCTTCATCACTGCCTCCCGGCACGCATCCCGCAGTCACGGAATCCAATTTCGGTTACCATGCAACCATAACGCGCGGCATCGCAAATCAACCTATACCTGGCCAAATCTCTCCTCGCAGCGTCTGACGCGCCACCCGGCCCGACCCCTTCTCGGTGCTCACATTCCAAGGCCGCATTCGCGCGGGGGATGCCGAGTCCCCAGCGCGGACGGCGCACCAACGTGGGCCAGCGATGTGCCTCCGACCGGGTGTCAATGGACTGCCTGCTGCCGGCCGTCATCGTGAAGTCCACGCGATGTGAAGGAACGTGACCGCTCTGCGACGTTGCCGTCTGTGCGCAGCGCCTTGGGCAGGAATGGACTTGTATCAGAGACGGACGGCCCCCACGGGCAGATCTCCTTCCGCATTCAGGGGCAGTTCGACAGAGGTGAGCATGTCTCGGTAGCGCTCCGCCAGTTGCGACGGGTGTTTTCGGCTGTACGCCACGAGCTCTCGGTAGAACCCGGGGCCGATTCTCCGCGCGTGCTTGGCCCATCGCAGGGGCACCGCGTTCTCAGGCGCCACGGTCATGCCGATGCCCTCGACCGCGAACAGGAGAGCCGCCGACACCTGGCCTGTACGGGCCACGGTACGCGGTGTGAACTTGAGGTGTCCTGTGACCCGGTCCACGACTTCGCTCATGCCTTGTTCGGCTTCGTAGAGCACCCAGTCGGCATCGGCCAGCTCATCCCGTTCGGCAATCACGCCAGCGCCGTGTCCGACGGGGCCGATCACGACCATCTCCTCGTAGCCGAGTGACACCACGGGTCCCTCCCACGAGGGCGGCCGGGGCCCGACGGCGATGTCTCCCTCGCCGCTGCGCACGGCGTCCTCCAGGGCACGTCGGTGGGAGAAGTCGTGCAGCCGCAGCACCGTGGAGGGGAACAACGTGTGCCAACGTGCGGCGGACGACGGCAGGACGCCGGAGGCCACGGATCTCACGGTCAGGACGTGCACATCGCCGTTACGCCCCTCGACCACCTGCCGAACGGAGTCGTGGGCTTCTTGAATCGCCTGGACGGCGCACCGGGCCTGCGGCAGGAGGATCCGCCCGGCCGGGGTCAACGTGACACCATGGCGACCCCGTTCGAGCAGCTCAGCCCCAAGTTCCTTCTCAAGAGCGCGGATCTGCTGGGACAGCGAGGGCTGGGCGACATACAGCCGGACAGCGGCACCGCTGAAGGAACCGGCCTCGCAGATGGCAATGAAATACTCCAGCTGACGCAGCTGCATACGATCAAGCTACTCCTGCCTCACCGACACCGGCTCAGCTCTTCGAAGTGGATGAGGCAGTCCGAACGCATCAGGTGGTGAGGACGACCCTGCTGTCCTTGCGCGCCAAGCGCGCCAGCAGGTAGTCGACCTCTGCGCGGGCGGTGGCGGACAGGCCAGCTCCAGGCCGGCGCTGCGTATCGGATGTCAGCAGGCCCCGGCGCATCATCACGTATTTGCGCACGGCCAGACCGACGCCCGGCTGCTGCTCGTAGCGCATCAGGGGCAGGTGGGCGTCGAAGAGATCATGGGCGGCGTCACGGTCGTCGTCCGCCGCGTGACGGACGATGTCCACGAGAAGCTCGGGAACGCAGTAACCGGTCATCGCGCCGTCGGCACCGCGCTCGGTCTCGAAGTCGAGGAAGAGGCCACCGTTTCCGCACAGGATCGACAGGCGGGGCATGTCACCGGCAGCTTCCATCCGCCTCAGGCTGCTGATCTTCTCCAAGCCGGGCCAGTCCTCGTGCTTGAGCATAACGCACCCAGGCAGAGTGTTGGCGATCCGGGCGATGACGGACGGAGACATCTCCACGGAGAACGACAGCGGGTAGTCCTGGATCACGAAGGGCACGTGCTCGCCTATGGCCGCGGCGGCCCCCTCGTAGTAGGACACGATCCGGTCGTCCGTCCGCAGCGTGTTGGGCGGAGCGATCATGACGCCGGATGCCCCCGCCGACATGACCTCGGTGGCCAGCGCTTCCATGGCGGCATAGCCAGGCGCCGACACCCCTACGACGACCGGCAGGTCGGTCTGCCTGAGCACGTGCCTGACGACGCGCACTCCCTCTTCGTGGGAGAGCTTGGGAGCCTCGCCCAGCTGACCGAGAAGAGTCAGGCCCGAGACACCCACGGATGTGTAGAACTCCGTGAGTCGGCTGAGGGAGTCGAAATCGATGGCTCCATCGCCGTCGAACGGGGTCGGGGCGATGGCGAATACGCCCTGTGTCATGCGATGCAGCAGCGGCATACCGTAACTTTCTAATCAGCTGTCGGCTTTAAATGGAGGCGATAAGTCCGCCGTCTACCCTGACGACAGAGCCGGTGATGTAGGCGGCGTGCGCACTCGCCAGGAAGGCGACCGTGGCCGCGTACTCGCGGGGCTCGCCATATCGACCCACAGGGATCGACGCGACACTCTCCGCGGCGGCCTGCTCAACGGTCTTTCCCTCGCGGTCGGCTCTTGACCGATCCAGAAACTGAATTCGTTCCGTGCGGATCCGGCCGGGAACAATCACATTGCAGGTAATCCCGTCGGCCGCGACTTCCCGGGCCAGGGTCTTGGACCACCCAAGGAGGCTGGCGCGAAGGGTGTTCGAAAGTCCCAGGTTGGGAATGGGGGAAACCACACCCGAGCTGGTGCTGGTGATGATTCGGCCCCAGCCTCGGCTTCTCATCGAGGGCGCCACCCTGTCGGTGATCGCCATCACGGACAGCACCATCGACTGGAAGTGACTCAGCCAAACATCGTGCCCCTGACCCAGTACCGGCGAGGGCGGAGGTCCGCCGGTGTTGTTGACGAGAATGTCGACCGGGCCGAGGGAATCCTCAATCAGTGCGACGTTCTCGTCAATCACACTCATATCGCCGAGATCCCACTGCACTTCCAGCGCGTTTCCGCCTGAGCTCTTCACCGCCTCCGCGCGCTTTCTTGCCGCTTCCAGATTGATGTCGGCCACGGCAATGCCGGCACCTTCTGCCGCGAGTGCCTGCACGATCGCGCCGCCGATCCCTCCGCCTCCGCCCAGCACAAGTGCAGTTTTTCCGGCGATTCCTAGGTCCACGGTCCATCTCCTCACAGTGCTCCGTCAGAAAAATGGCGAGAGCGTTTTTCAGAAGACTGTGGCACACCACACGAGCCCTGACCAATAGGAATTTGGCCCGCATCGTATAGGAAACCCCTATGCCGTCATCGATAGGACTGGCGGCCCGAGTGTGGCAAGGATAGTTACGGGGCGTTCACGTCCCGATCACCGAAGCTGATGCGCGGCGCCCCGGCCCGCGGTTGGAGACTTGATATGTCCTTGCCCGAGACCATGCAGGCGGCAGTGCTGGGCGAGCCCGGCGTCATCCGAACGACCACCTTGCCCTTGCCTCACGTGGGTCCGGAAGACGTTCTGGTCCACGTCCGCAGAGCGTCCTTGTGCGGCACCGACCTCAAGGTCCGAAGCCGGCACTTCTTTCCTGACGGCGGGCCGGCTCCCGATGTCTTCGTTCCGGGGCATGAGTACGCGGGAGTCGTCGTCGCCGTCGGGGACACCGTCGATGAGTTCCGCGTCGGCGACCGGGTCGTCACCGAAGCGCACCGCGGCTGCATGCGCTGCGCCAACTGCCTGGCAGGCAGCTACACCGACTGCCTCAACTACGGTCACCGGGACAAGGGCCACCGCACTCAGGGGATGACCGTGAACGGCGGGTTCGCCGAGTACGCCGTCAACCACCTCTCCACCCTTCACCGCCTTCCGGACTCGGTCGACTTCGACGCCGCTGTCGTCCTGACGACGGTGGGCACGGTCATGCACGCCTTCGACATACTCGACTCCCTGCTGGTCGGCGCGAGCGTCGCGGTGATCGGGCCGGGCCCGATCGGACTGCTCGCCACCCAGGTCGCCCGCGAACTCGGCGCACGGACGGTGGCCCTGGTCGGCACACGTGACGCCCGCCTGGAGATCGGCAAGTCCTTCGGTGCGGATCTCGTGCTCAACTCCCGGCACGAAGACGCCGTTGCCGCGGTTCGCGACGCGACGCAGGGCACCGGCGCCGACATCGTCCTGGAGTGCTCGGGCGCTCCCAGCGCGGTCGACGACGCCCTGCGCATGGCCAAGCGGGCCGGCAAAGTCGTGCTCGTAGGCTTCTTCGAAGAGCCGGTACGCGCAGATCTCAACCACGCCGTGATGAACGGCATCTCAATCGACACGGTCCGCGGCGAGGGCGCCGGCTCAGTGGCCCGGGCGGTTTCCCTCGCGGCCCGCGGACGTCTGCGTACCGCTGAACTGATCACTCACCACTTCCCCCTGCGGGAGGTCAGCGAAGCTTTCGACACGTACGCCGAGCGCCGGGGCAACGCCATCAAAGTCATGCTGGACGTGTCCGAGGACGGAAGAACACACCAGTGACGAGCAACGGACGCAACGACCCGATGCCGCCTGCCCCAGCGCCCGGACGCGAGAGTGCCGCAGCGGCCATGACGCACGCTGCCGCCACCTGGCTGGGCACCTTGAGCCAAGAACAGCGGTACTTCGCACTCTTCGACTCGCCCCTGGACCCGGAAGCAGAAGCGGAGCGGCTGCGCTGGTTCTACACGCCAACCAATCACGGCGGACTGGCGGTCCGGGAACAGAGCGCCTACCAGCAGAGCCTTGCCATGCAACTGGTGGCGACCGGGCTGTCCGAGGCCGGGTATGCCACGGTCGCCACGGTGATGGGACTGGAGAACGTCCTGGACCAGGTGGAAGGGTGGCGGATCACCTGGGGGCGAGAGCGCGGGCGCGACCCCGGCCTGTATTGGCTCAGGATCTTCGGCCAGCCCGGCGACCCGGTCTGGGCCTGGCGCTTCGGCGGCCACCACATCTCCCTGAACAACCTCATCGTGGCGGACCGACTCGTCTCGACGACACCGTGCTTCATCGGCGCCGACCCCGCGAAGACCGCACTGCTGGGCGGATCCCTCAACACTCTGGGAGGGATTGAGGACCAGGCGCGGCAGCTGGCACAAACCCTCAAAGCACCGCAATGGGACCAGGCACTGCTCCACCCGTCAGCCGTGTCCGACATCGTCTCCGGCAACCGGCCGCGAATCCGCCACGGCGACACCATGATGCACATGCAGGACCTGTGGCGGGGAAGTTTCGCGGACCCGGCCCTCACTCGTCTCGTCGACGACATCGACCGCCGGGCCGAGGCGGGCAGCGGCTACACCGAGGACGACCACGCGCGCGTGGCGATCACCGTCCCTCCCAAGGGCATCAGCGGACGCAACCTGGACGAAGAGCAGCGCCGCGGGCTGCGGCGGCTGCTCTCCCTGTACACAGGCCGGGCCCCGCAGGACCTCGCCGAGGAATACAGCGGCCACTACGCCTGCGACCGTGTCCTGGACGAGGTCCACTTCAGCTGGGCCGGCAGCCTGGAGGCCGGCGAACCGCACTACTACCGGCTGCACGGGCCCGACGTCCTCATCGAGTACGACAACACCCAACGGCACGCCAACCACGCCCACTCGGTGTGGCGCGACCCGGCCTGCGACTTCGGCCTGGACGTCCTTGCGGAACACCGGGCACGGTCGGCCCACTGACGGGCCATCCGGTCAGGCCTCCTCGGGCGTGGCGTGCCGCACCATGCCCTTGCGGTCGTAGGAGCGGGTCCCGAAGAAGCCGACCAGGACACCGAGAACGACCGCTGTGAGACAGGCGATCACAGCCCGGCCCAGGCCTGTGTCCCAGGTGGCTCCGAAGTAGAGAACCGAGCGGGTGCCGAGGTAGATCTGGTGCATCGGTTCGAATGAGGCAAGGAACCTAAGGAAGGAAGGACTGGCCTCAAGCGGCGTCGTGCCTCCTGAGCTGGGAACCGACAGCACGATGAACAGGAAAAGGTTGACCACCATGCCCAGGCCGCCCAGCAGCGCGAGTATCGACTGCACGACTACGGCAACGGCGGTGATGGCCAGCACGCTGAGCATCCACAGTGTCCATGGGTGCTCCAGGGGCATGCTGGCCCAGTGGGCCACTCCCACATAGACCGTGGCGACCACCACCGCGGTGCCGGTCATGAGGGCCCACTTCATCGCGAGGGTGGCCAGTCGGCTGCGTCCTGAATTGCCCTCGAGCCGGTAGAGCGGCCCCATCTCGGTTGGGATGAAGCCGAGGGAGGCGTCGACGAGGTTGCTGGCGATCAGGGAGCCGGTGAAGCCAGCCATCACGAGAAGGAGTGCGTAGTACATCGCCGACATTCCGTTGCCCGTCCCGTCGGGGACGTTCTGGAAGGGCGTGATCTGGGTGTTCATGGGGTCGGAGAGGACCAGGCGCGCGGTCTGCGACAGGCTTCGGCCCTGAGTGGCGCCGGCGGTCTCGGCTGATGTCACGGTCGTGACGAGCTCCTTGCCCACTTCCTGGTTGGCCCGTGCCAATGCCTGGTTGGCGAACGAGGTGACGATGGACGCACTGGAAGTGCTGGCGAGCTGGTTGGTGTAGACGGTGACGACGGGTCGCTCGACGGATCCGTTGGACGTCACGGCCGTGGAGAGTGTGGCCAGTTTCCGGCTGAGGTCGCGGGGCAGGACGATCGCACCGTAGGTCTTCGCCTTCCCCATCTCGCTCTTCGCGTCGGCGAGGCTGAGTGTGTGCAGGTCGAACTTGCCGCCGGTGGTGTTCTTGCGCAGATTGTCGACGATCTGTTCGCCGACGTTGACGTGCTGCCCCGTCGCGGTGGTGGCCCCGGTGTCGGCGTTGACGATGGCGATCGGGAAGTCGTCGATGTCGTCGGGCGAACTGACCATCCCTCCCAGGTACATGGCGGCCAAGACCGCCATGACAACGCTGACGAGTATCGAGGGCATGAGCCACATACGTGGGCCGAGTCTGCTTTTCGTGGAGTCCTTGCCGTCCGCCATCGTGGCGCGCCTTCCTTCTCGAAGTTTTACGGATACAGAGTAGCCGTAATTAGGTCCGTCGCGTGCCCCGTCATCACGTTGCACTCTGCCGGTGCCGGAAACGGATACGATAAGACCGAAACTTCTGTTCCGACCCATGCCCGTATGGCAACCCGTATGAAAGGGTGACCGCTTCATGACTCCGGATGTTCAGCCTGCCCCGGGGAGCCCCGCCTGGTGGGCCGGCCGGACACCCGCGCCCGCGTACCGGCGAGGGCGGCCGCCGATGGATGCCGGACGAATCATCGACACGGCGCTGAAGCTCATCGACGAGGTCGGGATCCAGGCGCTGACCTTGCGCATGCTCGCCGATGCCCTCAGCTCGGGAACGGCGACGCTCTACCGGCACTTCGACAGCAAGGACGAGCTCCTTGCTCTTGTGGCAGACCGAATCCTGGGTGACGTCCGCGTCTCCCCCGAGGAGTTGGACGGTCTGTCCTGGCGGGAAGCCGTGACCGTGTCAGCGGAGGCGTTCTACGGCACGCTGTGCCGGCACCCCAATGCGATTTCGCTCCTGGCGGCCCAGGTTCCCGTCGGCCCCAACAGCCTCCGCACAAGGGAACGGCTCATCACCCTGTTCCTGAACCACGGCTTCTCGGTCGCCTCGGCCGCCCGCGCCTTCACGGCCATCGGCCACTACGTGATCGGCTTCGCCATCCAGCAGCACGGCCCCGGGGCGCCGGGCCCCGAGGACCACCTCAGCCTGAGGGACTACTACAACTCCCTTGACACGGACGACTATCCGTCCACGATCGCCGCATCCGAGGAACTGACCTCCGTACCGCCGCACGAGGAGTTCCGGTTCGGTCTGGACCTGCTCCTCGACGGGCTGGAACGGATCAGGCTCAGCTCTCCGCCGCAGCCTGCGAAGGCCAGGGCCGGCAAATGATGCGGTCCGGCGGCGCCATCGCGTCGCCGGACCGTTTTTATCGCCAGCCGATCCAGTCGGCCACGGCGCGGCCCATGACCAGTTCCAGATCGCGGCCCCGCAACCAGGGCAGTTCCTCGGTGAACATCGTCACCGCCTCGCGCCACGAACAGTGCAGACGCGTGACGTCGGTGCCCCAGAACATCCGCTCGGCGCCATACGCGTCGAAGACCTGCCGCAGCACACCATGCGTGCTCTCGAACGGATAGGCATCCGTCGCCATGCTCGGTACAGCCGTCGCCTTCATCCCGATGTTGGGGTGACGCGCGAGGGCGAGGAGGGCATCGAGATGCGCAGCCGCGTCGGGCAGTTTCTCCCAGGGCGCGACCGCGAGGTGGTCGACCAGCAGGCGCATTTGGGGGTACCGGGCGGCGATGTCGCTGAGGGCGGGCAGCTGCGGGGGCAGCACCATGATGCCAACGGGAAGGCTGCGCCGGTTGGCGGCCTCCCAGAGCCAGTCGAGCCGGCCCGAGGCGAGGCGATCGGCCGTCTCCGGTTCCGCCAGAATGAAGCGCAGCCCAAGCATGCCGGGTTTGTCCAGCCATGTGTCGACGAGGGACTCGTCCGCGGTGTCGTCGAGGGGGAACCAGCCGAGCGTCGCGAACCGCTCGGGATGCTGCTTGGCCGCCTCGACGGAGTAGTCGTTCGAGTCGGCGTCCCAGACCGCCGGACAGTTGATGGCGCGGTCCACACCGGCCTCGTCCATGTCACGCAGGGCGGTGTCGATGGTGTACGGCGCGCGCCAGTGGTGAGGCGGCGCGTTGTCGCCGGTCCAGAGATGGACCTGTGCGTCGATGATCTGCACGGGGGTTGCCTCTCAGTTCGTGATTTCGGGGGCCGTAAGGCCGCACAGGCGCGCCCTCATCCAGTCGGCGATGTACGTGTCGCGGTCGTGTTTATGGTTGTAGACGCAGTGGTTGCCGTCGGAGAAGACGACCATCTCTTTGTCGTCCGTGGGCGCGCCCTGCAGAACCAGCTGCGCCAGGTCCATCGAGACGAGGGGATCGGCGCCCCCTTGCAGGACCAGCAGCGGATAACCGGCGTTGGGCCCGTCGGCGAGCGGATCGACAGCGCCCCAGGCGGCCATTGCCGCGTCCGGGTCCTCCGCTCCGCAGACGGCCACCATCTTCGAGAAGAAGGTCCCCATGGTCGGAGGCACGAGGCAGGGGGCGTGGATGCCGCCGTTGTCGACGCAGGCCCGGATGCGGGTGTCCTGGGACGCGACGGCCATGGCGATGCTGCCGCCCATGCTGTTGCCGATGAACCCGATCGGGCGGCCCGGCGAGCGCTCGTCGAGATAGTCGACAGCGCGCTTGTAGGCGTCCCGCCACTGGGCGGTGAGGTAGTGATCGTGCGCGAGCCTCGTTTCCCCCTGGCCCGGGCCGTCGAGCAGCAGTGCGTCGATGCCGCGCGCCGCGAGCGCCTCACCCATGCTGTCGAAATCCATCGCCCAGCCCTCGACGCCGCCGATGATGATGGCCGAGCCGACCGGGGTGCCGACCGCGGGGACCAGCCACCCCACCAGCGGACCATGTTCCGTCTGGATCATGAGGCGCTCACGGTCACCACAGGCGTCGGCGGCCTGCCCGTAGAAGTCCGCGGCCCGCGCGAAGATCGCCCGGCGCTCCGCGGTGTCTGACAGCATCATCATCTGGCTCATCCGCAGCAGGGCGGACGCACGGCGCAGGTAGGCGATGCGCGTGGGCTTCCCGGCGGTTTCCACGGCGTTCTCGACGCGACGCAGGCACACCTCCGCCAGTTCCGTGGCGGCCGAACGCCAGTCCTGCCCCTCGACCACGCGAGCGCGCAGCTCGACCGCGTCGGCGTAGTCGACGCCGTAGCCGGTCATGCGTTCCAACGAGAACTGGCGCAGCCCGGCCTGCGATTCGACGCTGAGCTTCGACGTGACCTCCTCCGTCTCCGCGCGGCTGCCGACGAACGTCAGGGTCATGACGGGGGCCGTGCGGCCCTCGGTGACCTCCTGTGGTGCTGACATTCCTGAAGCTCCTCCTGTTCGGCCCGGCGTGATGTGGTGCGCCGGGGCGGCTGTCCGGCGAGCTGCGGCGACGCGGGAGGTGTGCCTCGTCGTCGGTGTGCAGCTGTGAACATGGGCTGATACCGGCGCCGTCTGGAAGAGTGCGTAGCGCCAGGCAGCGGCCCGTCCCGGGCCACCAGCCAATGATTTCGAGTACAGGGTATCCATAATTCTGGCTTGATACAACGGCCACGGCTGGGCTGATGACCGGCTCATTGATTGTGCGAGCTGCGCTGGGTGACACTCAGGGATGCAGGTCAGGGCACCAGAACGACACGGTCGGTCAGGCCGGCAGTAGCGGCCCAGACCTGTTCGACCTCCGCGAGCGGGACCGCGCGTGCCCTGACGTCGAATGCGCCGCGTGCGACGGCAGTTGCCAGCTTGGGCAGTTCCTTGACGAAGTCGCGGCCGGGAACCGAACCGATGCCACTGCCCACGATCTTGAGCCGGGTCGAGCGCAGTGCCGCGGAAGGGATCGGTGCCGTCGGACCGGCGACCGAGCCGATCTCGATCCAGGTGAGCGGGGCACTGCGGTCGGTGCGGGCGGTGAGCATGTCCTCCATGGCCCGGGCCGTGGGCTCGCCCCACACATAATCGATGACGACGTCGACGTCGGCCGCCCGCGAGAGTTCGTCGAAGGTGCAGGTCTCGTCGGCGCCGAGAGCCCGCAGCTCAGCAAGACGAGCCGTGTCCCGTCCGGCCGCGATCACGTGGGCGGCACCGAAGCGCTTTGCGACCTGGATCGCCATCCGGCCGGCGTTCCCGGTCGCTCCCAGGACGAGGACACGTTTCCGGCGCCCGAAGTGGACGCGGCGGCGCAGAGCGACCCATGAAGACATCACAGGGTTCACCGCCGCCGCCACCTGGACCGGATCGATTCCCTCCGGCAGGACGACGCTGCGACGAAGGTCGATCACGGTGCGCTCTGCCATCGTCCCCAGGACCGTGTCGTCGAGGATCGTGTACCGGATGCGTCCCTTGGGGTCACGTACGACGCCGTCGATTCCGGGGACCAGCGGCAGCTCACCGGCGCTGGAGTAGTGCGAGCCCGCCGCCTGGGAGCGAACACGCGGGTGAAGGCCGGCCGCGAGAACCTCGACGACGACCTCTTCGGAGGCCTGGGCGACGGGCTCCGGGTGCTCGCTGTAGTGCGGTGGAGCATCGAACGATGTGACGACTGCTGCATACATGACAACCTCCAATGTTGGGAGCCTCGGCGTCGCCCGTGAGAGACCGACGGCAGGCCCCGCGTGAGACCAAGGGCAGCACGGCACGGGTTACGCCGACGCCGCGGTCAAGGACCCAGCGCCAGGGAGCTCGGCTGGTCGCTTCAGCGCGGCGCACCGCGCGGTGACCGCTCGAGACCTGTCTGCCCCCTGGGATGAGTGGCCCACCGGGCGGCCACCGCCGTGAGCACGAAGGTCGCTACCCAGCTGTACTTCGCGGCGGTCAGGCTGACGAAGGCGACCGGGATCGACAGCAGGAACGCAACCGTCGGGAAGGCGATGATCAGCTGGAAACGCCGCATCGCGTCGGGCGCCGCATTCGCCCGCAGCAGGCCGCGGGCGCGGCAGTGACGCACGATGTTGATCAGGACCAGCCCGGTTCCTCCGACCACGACGGCGAAGAGGACGGCACTCAGCTGGTAGTCACCATCCTCGATGAGCACCTTCGTCGCGAAGGGGATCACAACGGTGCCCAACAGCCAGACGAAGTTCAGCCACACGAGCCGAGGGCTCAAGCCGTCGACGCGGCTGAACAGCCACTTGTGAGCCACCCACAGCTCGCTGATGACCGCGAAGCTCAGCAGGAACATCGCATAGTCCGGGAAGTGCTTCCGGAACGCGCTCCACACCTCGGTGTCGCTTGACCCGTGGGGCACTGGAAGATCCAGGGCCAGCAGAGTCAGGGCGATCGCAACAACGGCGTCACTGAAGAAGACCAGCCTCTCGTTGTCGGCCGCAGCACTGCTGTCGTTGTTCTCAGTAGCGTCGCTCATGTCGGCTTCCTGGTGTCCTCGCGTTCCGGCCCGCGCGCCGGGCCCAGGCCCCCTGAGGGCATTGAAGGGCCCGACGCGATAGCTGAGCTGGTGGGGTCGGTTTCTCACCGTATGGGCCTTGCAGTTCCCGGGCCCGAGCGGCAAGCGTCACCTGGGGGTGAACGCCTTGGCGACGGAGGCGAAAGAGGCCGTCCAGTCGGCCGTGACGATGCCGCCGATGTACCCGTCCGGCCGGACCAGGACCAGCGCATCGCCGTCCACCCCGTAGATGCGGCTCAGTTGGCCGGTGCTGTCGGTGAGGAAGCCGCTGTCGATCCCGCGCCCGTCGCGGACGGCGTAGCGCTGCAATTCGGCACCTTCGGTGGGCCACGTCAGCTTGGGCAGCGCCTCGGCGGCGTTGGGGCCGAAGGCCAGCAGGGTGAAGTGCGGCCCCTGGAAGATGTCGAAGAGGCGGCTGGTGCCGGGCGCGGTGCACGGCGCGTCCGGTGCACGGTCCCCCACGTGCAGAGTCTTGGTGGCTGGAGCATCGGCGGGGGCGAGCGGACCGCCGGTATACGTGAGGCCCAGCTGGCGCTCTTCGTCGTCGCGCTTCAGGCCGGAGACGCTGTGCTTGCTCAGGCTCTCGTAGAGCTCGCTGGACTTGCCGAGGACGCCCGCTGCGATCGGGAGCCGTTCCGCCTCATAGCTGTCCAGAAGGCTGTCCGGGGCGCCGGCGATCACCTGGCCGAGCTTCCAGCCCAGGTTGTAGGCGTCCTGCAAACCGGTGTTGAGGCCCTGCGCGCCCATCGGGGTGTGCACGTGCGCGGCGTCACCCGCCAGGAAGACGCGGCCCTGGCGGTAGTGCTCGACGAGGCGGACGTTGGGCCGGAACACCGAGACCCAGGTGATGTCACGGAGCTTGAGACCCACGAGTGAGTGGAACTGATCGGCCAGAGCGGCGTGGTCGAGGTTCGGCGTGTCGCCCGGCTTCAGCCGGATCATCACCTGGAACTGGTCGGAGTGCGGCAGCGGGCATGCCGCCGCGGACGCGCGGGGCCACATGTGCCACCGGTCGCGCGACAGTCCGTCGATCGTGCAGTCGATGATGAGGGTCTTGTCGGAGTCGTCGGTCTCTCCGACGAATCCGAGACCGGTGGCCTCACGGACGGCGCTCGCGCCGCCGTCGGCGCCGACGAGGTACTTGCTGCGGACCCGCTCGCCGGTGGACAGGGTCGAGGTGACGCCGTCGGCATCCTGTTCGAAGCCTTCCAGGGCGACCCCGTACTCGATGCTCATGCCGAGACGTTCGAGCAGACGGTGCAGGATCGCGTCGGTACGGTGCTGCGGCAGGAGCAGGATGTTCGGGTAGGGGATGTCCGGGGTCGGCTTGCTGCGCTGCTGCATCTTCCAGGGCGCGGTGACAGGCCCGAGGTGGAGTCCCGCCAACGGGTAGGGGCCTCCCTCCGCGTGCGCCTCATGCAGCACGCCGAAGTCCTCGAGGACTTCCTGGGTGCGGGGCTGGATCCCCTTGGCGCGGGAGCCCTCGAAGGCGTGCGGCGCCTTGTTGACGACACGGACACTCAGGCCGCGGCGCAGCAGGTCGGCCGCCAGTGTGGAGCCGGTCGGACCGGCTCCGGCGACGAGTACGTCAATGTCGCTCTGTCGAGCGTGCCGGGGGTGCTGTTCGGTCATGGTGATCAACCTCATTCGATGGTGCGGAGGAACGGCCGGGGGCCGTAATGCGCTGTGGGGGTTCTCGAACTGGACCACGCGTCCGCATGCGGCGGCAGGTGGCTATGGACCGGATGGAGCAGCGGCCGGACCGTCGGGCTGTCAGCCACTGGAGTGCGGCAGTCGCGATGGGCGCCGCCTGACGTCACAGATGGCTGCTAGACCCCAGGTGGCAAGCCACCCGTTTCGTTTATGGCTACACCGTAGCCGTTTATTGGAGGGAGAGCAAGCCGGGCGCAGCCAAGCGGACGCGAGAACCCCATTTCCGCAGGCGGCCCGCTTCCCCACCACGCGCCACTGGCGTGCCGCCGACCTCGAGGGCACCGCGGGGCACTGCACCTGCTCTTCGGGTCCCGACGGAGCTGCTGGATGGCGAAGCTGATGACGTAGTGCCCAGTGGCCGTGAAGGCGCGGGCAGTCAAGGGCGCCGAGAAACCGGACCCCAGGAGCAGTCCACCCACCGGCTTCGTCGCACGGAGACTGTTCGGGCCTGCGGGTATCCGGGTTGCCAGCAAGGCGGATCGCACGATGGTGTCGATGCAGCGTCGCGTACCGGGCGATCGCGGCGCACAAGGACCAGAATTCGTCCTTGCCGCGGCACCGACTCCCCTGCACCTGGGACACGTGGTCGCCTCGACCGGCCACGTCGCCAGGAGAGCTGCGGATATAGGAAATACCTATGGCTGCCGTTCAAAATGCGACTTCGACCCACGCCCACGGAGGCGACATCATCCGTTGGTGAAAATGCCCACCAATTGCGTGCAGATATGGTCACCCAACATTTCGCGTCGACGCGGTCTTCTTCGCTGCGTGCCGTGCCACCCAGTTGATCGAGGGCTGGCCTGGTCGTCAACTCATGAGAGGGCGGTGCGGTACCCGCCAATCCGGACATCACAGCAAGTTGGGAGGAGATCGACAGACGCATGCCGCCTGCCCAAGGGGGACGCTTCCGGACGTCCTCCTTGGCTCGGTGAACTGCATACGAGCGATCGGAGGACAGAGGCGATACCCGCGGTTTCGGACGGAAGGTATTCCTCTCGCGCATTCAGCCATCAATGATGAGGAGCACAAAGTGAAGCGGTTCCAACCGTTGCGCGGCAGGAGATTGCGGGCCTTCGTTCCCATTTTTTGCTGCATGATCATATTCTTCGATGGTTACGACGTGTCGGTTTTCGGCGCCACCATCCCGGAGTTGTTGAAGTATCGGCAGTGGGATCTCAACGCGGCCGAGGTCGGGGTGATCGCGAGCCTTGGCCTGGTGGGTCTGCTGATCGGGGCTTTGCTGTGCGGTTTCGCGACGGACCTGCTGGGCCGCAAGCGCATGCTGATCCTCTGCACCAGCTGGTTCTCCGCGTGCATGCTCGTCTGCGCCGCCGCGCCGACGAGCGAGCTGTTCGGGCTCTTTCGCCTTCTCGGCGGCATCGGTCTCGGCGGCGTGATACCCGTCTGCATCGCGCTGGCTGTCGAGTTTGCCCCGCCGTCGCGGCGCTACTTGTTCAACGCGATCGGGAACGCCGGCTTCGCGATGGGCACGATCGCGTCGGCGCTGCTGACCATCGCCATCACACCGGATTTCGGGTTCCGGCCGATGTACGCGATCGCCGCTCTGCCGCTTGTGCTCGTCCCGGTCGCGGCGGTCGTGTTGCCCGAGTCGGTGGACTTCCTGGTGGCCCAGGGCCGGATCCATGAGGCGCAGGAGGTCGCGCGCCGGTGTGACCTGCCGGTTCCCTCCCTGGAGGCGGAGCCGCCTAGCCCTGGATCATCCCAGACAGTCGGATGGAAGAACCTGCGCGCTCTGGCACGCCGGCCGTTGCTCGTGAATCTCCTGCTGTTCGGCGCGGTGGGCATTGTCGGGCAGGTGTTCGTCTACGGCCTCAACACCTGGTTGCCGCAGATCATGGTGACGGCCGGATACGGGGTTGCGTCTTCCCTTGGCTTCCTCGCGACGATGTCCGTAGGCGCGATCATCGGCAGTGTGGCGATGTCGTTGCTTGCGGATCGGATAGGTCCGCGCCATGTCCTGGTCACCGGCTTCGGCATCGGGGTCATCGCTCTGGCCGTTCTGAGCGTCGGACCGCCGACCATAGCTGTCTACGCAGCGGTGGCTCTTGCAGGCGTCGGCGGAAGCGGAACCGCCGCGATCGTCAATGCGTTCGTGGGCACCTGGTTCCCGCCCACGGTCCGTGCCTCGGCGGTGGGTACCTATTTTGCGGTGTCGCGCGTTGGAAGCGTCCTCGGCCCGCTGATCGTCGGGGGGATCATCGCCGCGGGCTTGCCGGTTCGGTGGACGTTCTACAGCTTGATGGCTCCCACGGTACTCGGCGTTCTTCTGGTCCTGGTGCTCCCGGGCAAACGCGCTGACGGGGGCCTTCTGGACTCGGCCGATGGATCTCAGGCACAGCCCGCAGCAGTGATGGAATAGCGTCTCCGGGCAGGCTGCCACGCGCGGACAAGGCCACGAGCGGGGCGCCGAGTTGGAAGCAGCGCTCATGGGTGGCGCGTACGAGGCACTCGTGAGCGGGTGTGCGGCCTGTCATACGAACGGCTGGGGCAGAGCACCGAGGAGCAACCTCCGCATCATCACCACGCTGCTCCAGGGTGATGACATGAATGTACGTGGCCATGAGCGGACAGCTCTCAGCGAGGACAGGTAGATGACGCCCGGGCTCACCAGGTGGCGGTCCTGCTCTGCCGTCGTGGAGGCTGCGCATGCGGCGCCATCCGCGGGGGCCTCTGGGTCCTGCTCTTTCGGCGGCTGTTCAGGTTCCGGCAGCCGCCCGCGGGCGAGCGGGCCAGAGGTCCGCCGGCGGGCATGCTCCGGGGCGGTGCCCAGGGCAGACTACGGGGCAACAAGAGCGTCTTCCGGACGTTGACTGCGCCATCACGAGCCTTCCGGCAGGCGGTCTCTGACGACAGTGTGCTGCCTGCCAAGGTCGATTGCGCCGTCGTCGGTGCCCACGGTGACTTCGACGACGTCACCGTGCTTGAGGTACTTCGGGTTCTTGGCCTGGCCCGTGAAGAAGAGCTGCCACTTGATGCGCTCGGGCAGCAGGGAGGCAAGGAGGTGGACGAGCTTGGGCGGAGCGCTGAGAGCCGTGCCGACGGGCGTGCCGGTGAGGATGAGGTCGCCGGGGTCGAGCCGCTGGAATCGGGACAGGCTCCGAAGCGCCTCCACGGGCTGGTAGATCATGTCGGCGGCGGTCATGTTCTGCCTCAGCTCGCCGTTGACCCACAACCTGAGTCGCAGGTCGGTGAACCGCTTGAGCTCCTCGGCGTCGAGCAGTACGAGGGCGGGGCCGACGGGTGTGAAGGTCGGGTAGGACTTGGCCTCGTAGAACTGCGTCTGGGGTAGTTGGACGTCGCGGGCCGAGAGGTCGTTGGTCACTACCAGGGCGGCGATGTAGTCGGAGAGATTGTCATCGGTGATCTTCGTGCCGACCGGCATCTCGCGGCCGATCACGAGGCCGATCTCGGCCTCGTAGTCGAGCAGGCGCACATGCTCTGGCCGGATCAGGTCGTCGAGAGGGCCGCTGATGGAACCTGATGCCTTGCGGAAGAACGTCAACGGCACGGATTCCGGTGTGCCGTTGGTGTCCTTGACGTGGGAGGCGAAGTTCGTCATCTGGGCGACGACTCGGCCGGACCTGGTGACCGGCGAGACCAGGGCCAGATCGGCGACGTCGACGCTGCCGGAGCTTGTGGCCGCCGCCGCGATCGCCTCACGGTCGGCGAGGAGTTCGGCGGTGGTCGTGGCGTCGGTTGCGATGCGGGCGGCGCCGGTGGGCGTGAGGGCCCACCAGGCGTCGGCGGTGCGCACGACGGAGGTGCTCATGTGGTCCCTACTCTCAGCAGACCGCGGGCGGCGTGGAGATCGAACTCGTTGTCGTCCTCGCGGAGGGTGGAGACGAGGCTGCGCAGTTCGCGGAGGGATTCGCGGCCGGGCTTGACGCCGAGGAAGTCCTTGGAGGGAGGCGGCCCCCACTGGTGGAGGCGCGACTTACGCATGGGCCCCCAGCCAGGTTCGAGTGTGCAGTCGAACAGGTCACCGTCGCTGAAGTGCTCGACAAGGAACCCGTCGGGGTCGCGCCAGTAGTCGAAGATCTGGCTGCCGTCTATGTGCCGGCCGATGCCCCAGGACCGCTGGTAGCCGCGTTCGAGCAGGTACTGCCCGCCGGCGGCCAGCGAGTCGAGGTCGGCGACCTGGTACGCCGTGTGAACGTACCGGTTGGACGGGCCGAGGTTCATGGCCACGGTGTGATGGTCGGCGGGGGTGCTGCCTCGGTCGCAGCGCATGAAGGCCATGACCGGCCCTCGTTCCCGCTGGCCGTCGAAGTACTGGAAGTCACTGACGATCAGGCCTAGGTGGTGCAGGTACCAGTCGAGTGCCGCGCGGAACCTCGTCGACTGCAGGACGACGTGCCCGATGCGCTGCACCTTCACGGGCTCCCGCGGTGGTCGTTGGCCAGCGTTCAGCCGCACGGTGTCATGTCCGAAGTTGAACGTCAGCGGCTTCTGTTCGGGCAGTGCGGGCAGTTGGTGCGTCCCCGACACAACCCGCACTTCGAACCCGCTCGGATCCGTCAGGTCGACGGTGATGCCCCCCAGGCTCTCCGGCAGCTTGGCGACCTTGCGCCCGGTTGCCTCCGCGAGCCGTAGGACGTCTGTGTCATCGGCGGCCCGGAAGGCCGATCCGACGAACCGTGACCGAGGGCCGCGGCGGATCACCACACAGGGCGAACCCGGGTCTGTGCCGCGCAGCTGCAGTTCGTCCGGTGTGCGCGCTGAGGCGGTGAACCCGAAGGCTTGGGCGAACACCTCGGCCCGCTTGAGGTCGGGCTTCTCGAACTCGACCCATGCCACGTCGTGGACTTTGATGATCGGATCACTCGCGCGTCCTGGGTGTTCGTCGCGCAGTGCTCCCTGCTCGCTATGCAGATCCCTGTGTGGATCCTGCTGGCCACCCATGGGGACTCCCTTCCAAAAGTTCTGATGAAAACGTCACATGCGATGCTATCGTCAGTCAAGAGGCTGGATGATGTTTTCATCAGCTGTGACGAGGAGCTCATATCGAAGGCGGAGGGAGAGGGGCGCGAAAAATGACCCAGTACTCGGAGGGTGCGCTGAACCGTGTGGAACGACGGAAGGCACGCATCCGCGCCGACCTCGTCCAGGCCGCCCAGGCCTTCATCGCCGCGGGCAGGACGAACGTCTCGGTCCTGGAAATCACCCAGGCCGCCGACGTCGGGACAGGGTCGTTCTACAACCACTTCAAGAGTAAGGAAGAGCTTTACCAGGTCGCGGTCGAGAGCGCGCTTGACATGTACGGGAGCCTGTTGGACGGGCTGACGACGGAGCTGGCCGACCCGGCACACATATTCGCGCAGAACTTCCGTATGACCGGCCGTCTGCACCGGCGTTACCCCGAGCTGAGCAAGGTCCTTCTCAGGAGCGGGCTGGACATCGTCGGCTCGGTCAAGGGTGTGGCAACACGTGCGCGTCGCGACGTCGACGCCGCGGTCCGCGCAGGCCGGTTCGGCGCTCGCGACATCGCGCCGGTCCTGGTCATCGTGGCCGGCTCAATGCTGCGCCTCGGCGAGTTCCTGCACGCACACCCAGAACGCGACGACGCCAATACGACCGACCAGGTCGCCGAGGAACTTCTGCGCATGTTCGGCCTGTCCGCCGATGAGGCCCGCGAAATCTGCCTCCGCCCCTTGCCGGATATGCCCACCGTACTGACGGGCCGTCAACGCACCCGCGAAAGCACGCCCTGAATCCATGTCCCGTCGGAAGGTGTTATCCGCGGCACTCCGCCGCGCTCCGGCTGGCTCGGGTGCCGTCGCAGATGTCACCGGAGACGGCGTTGAGTGGGCCCTGACAACCGGCGGCGCGAGCTCGTACCGGCTCGCCCCCTCCTCTCCCCCACCGCTGGAGTTGACCTGATCGTCAGCCATCGCGCTGAGGTGCGCTCGGGCGGGATCGCCTCAGGCTCACGATGAAAGTCGTGGTCCAAGGCTGATGGCGATGTCGCGTACCGCTTCGATGGCTTGCCGATCGTCGAGCGTGACGTGCGAGAGGACTGGGTCGCGTCGGAATCGCTCGTGCTGGGCATCAAAGTACCGGGCCCAAGCTTGTTCCACGGCTTGGTGCTCACCGGCTCGCAGTGCCCGTAGGACGTCGTGACGGTGCTCCACGAGTTCGGCCGCGTACTCGCGTTGCCAGGCGTCATCTTTGTCGGCGTAGGCCATGTTCTGGATCTGGAGCAGGATCCTGATCAGGACACTCTCCATGGCTGTGAGCAGGGCGTTGCCTGCGGCTGCTGAGAAGGTGATCTGGAAGTCGAGGAGGCCGTCGGCGATTGCATAGGGATCGGTGGCTTCGGTCGCCTGGCGAAGCGCGGCTTCCATCGCCTCGATGTCGGCGGCGGTGATGGCCTCGCATGCTCGTCGGACCGAGTGCATGCCCAGGGCGCGTCGCACGTCGAAGACGTCGAGGATGTGCGCCTGCTGCATCTGCAGAAGCGTTTGGAGGCTGTGCGAGACGAAGTCTTGCCGGCTGGCGTTGACGTACACGCCACTGCCGTGGCGGCTCTCGATGAGTCCGATGGCCTCAAGACCGCGTACGGCCTCTCGCACGGTTGGCTGACTGACACCGAAGTGGGCGGCCAGCTCGCGCTCCGTGGGCAGCCGGGCACCGGGCGACAGCACGCCTGAGGCGATGTCGGCGCGCAGCGTCTGCATGATGCTTTCCGCGGCCTTCACGCGGTGTCCGCGTTGCGGTCGGCTGGGCACGGCGGTCGTCGCTGCTGCCGTATGCGGCGTCTTCGCGTTTGCGGCTGCCTGTCCCGGCTGCTGATGGGCGGACGTGTCGTTGCCCTGCACTGCGTGTCTCCCGTCGTTCGTCCGACCTCGAGCAGACGATAGTCAATGTCTGTCTCGCGGCTTTGCGCGTCGCGGCGGTCGGGCCGGGTCCAGGGCCCTGTCGGAGGAGTCGGCGGCGGACCCGGCCGATCAAACCTACTGCGCGTGTGCCGCCTTGAGGTAGGACATGTCGATCATCTTGCTGTAGGCGAACTGCGGGGCGGACGGGTCGAAGCCGGGAAGATCGAAGTCTTTGTGGTAGCTCGTCAGTGCCGCCTTCCAGGCAGCCTTGGTGATCTCCCCTCCCGCGGCGGGTGTCGGGACAGCCTTGAGGATGATGGGCAGCGTCCGCGTCATGGTGTCGCGGGAAACGCCCGTGAAGTAGGGCAGTCTGGAGAGGGACGTGGCCAGGTCGTCCGGTGTGCTGGACGAGATCGTCTTGAGTGCTTCGTTGATGGCGGCCAGGAACCGCTCGACGGCCTGCGACTTGGACTTCAGCGTCGGCTTGAGGCCGGTGACGGTGAGGGCGGGAAAGGGCGCGGGGACGAGCTTGTTGGCTTCGGCGTCGGTCATGGTCGCCGGGTTCTGGAGGTAGTGACCGCCTTTGGCGACGACTGCCGCGCCGTCGGCGGCTGCGAAGGTCCCCGCATCTGCCTGGCCTGAGGTGATGCTGGTGACGGTCAGCGCGTTCGTGGCCAGGGCGGAGACCTTGCAGCGGATGTCGTATGCGCGCATGTACTGCTTGGCGGCTGCGTATGTCGCCGTGCCCTTCGCCGTGGTCACCAGGGTGCAGTTCGAGCCCATGCCCTGCAGCTGCTTGATCGAGGTGACCTTCGGCCCGCCGACGAAGGCTCCGCCTCGCGCCGAGTAGTCATAGAGGTTGGCGATGATGCTCACCGGCTTGCCGGTGGCTGCGACGGCCACGCTCTGGCCGGACGCACTGATGAGGAGATCGACTTGTCCGCTGGTGAGAAGGGCGGGGGCGACGGCGAGGGCGTTCGCGTTGACGACGTCGACCTTGACGTGGTGCTTGGCGAACAGGCCGTCCGACTCGGCGACCCAGTAGGGCAGGTAGTTCAGGGCGTTGGAGCCCACCGCGATCTTGAGGGTGGGGTTCGCGTCGGTGTCCGTGGCGCTGCTGGAGTCGCTGTTGCCGGTACCGCACGCGGCCAGGCCGGTGGTCATGGCGACGAGGGCGGCCGCGGCGGCGAGGCCCTGGCCCAGACGAGTGGGTCGTATACGGGTCATGACGTTCCTTTGAGGGTTTTGGAGGGATACAGCGGCTTCGAGGGAGGTCACTCCTCCCAGCGCAGGACGAGGCGCTGCAGCAGAACGGCACCGCCGTACAGGGCGAGCCCCATGGCGCTGAGGAGAATGACGATCGCGAAGGTCAGAGACGTCTGCAGGTAGGTCGTCGCGGACTGCAGGAGGACGCCCATTCCGCGGACTCCGGCCAGGAGCTCGGTGGTGACCGAGACGATCAGGCCGAAGGAGATGGCATTGGGCACGGCGGCGAACGTCCACATGAGCACTCTCGGCAGCCGGATCGAGCGCATGAGCTGCCAGGAGCTGGCCCCGAGGAGTTGGGCGTTTTCCAGCACTGCCGGGCGAATGCTGCGGCCGCCTTCGAAGGCGTTGAAGAAGGCGACGAAGAACACGACGGTGATGACGTTGACGACGGAGGCCGTTGCCGTCGGGCCGAAGATCACGACGGAGATCGGGATCAGGGCGATGCGCGGTACGGAGTTCGCCAGCACGATGAAGGGGCGGAAGATGTCGGCGAGGCGGTGGCTGTTGCTGAACAGCAGGCCGGCCAGTGCGCCGAGGATCAGCCCGACAAGTGTCCCCTCGACCGTCGAGACCAGGGTTGTGCGGAAGTACGGCCAGAGGCTGCCGCTCCCGGCATCGCCGGCGAGCAGGCTCTTGAGGCTGGCCCATACCTGGGTGGGTGAACTGATGTAGTAGGGGTCAAGGAAACGGACATGGTCTGCGACCAAGTCGACCTTCGGCACGTACTCCCACAGCGCCAGGCTGACCAGGACGATGACGGCTTGGATGACGGTGCGTTCTGCCCGGGGCAGCAGTCGTCGCTCTACTGTCATCGCGTCTCACCGCCCGCCGGGGCCTCCGCGCCCATGCCCTGCCACAGGCGGGCGTAGAGCGTGTGGAACTCGGGGTCGGAGCGCACTGCGCTGACGTTCCGGTCGGGGCCGAACGGTATGTCGAACTCGGCGGCCACGCGCGAGGGAGGCGACGTGAGCATGACGACCCGGTCTGAGAGCGAGATCGCCTCGCCGAGGTCGTGGGTGACCAGGACGACGCTGGCGCCTGATGTGCGCACGAGGCGGTGCAGGTCACGGTGGACACCCACGCGGGTGGGTTCGTCGAGGGCGGAGAAGGGCTCGTCGAGCAGGAGGAGTTCCGGCTCGGCGGCCAGGGCTGTCAGGACTGCGACGCGCCGTCGCATGCCTCCGGACAGGTGCGCCGGGTAAGCGTCGGCCTTGGCATCCAGCCCCACCATCGCAAGCAATGAGGTGGCCAGGTCCTGGGCTTGTCTGCTGCGCCGCCTGCCGGTGAACCGCTGGTGCAGAAGCACGTTGTCGCGCACACGCAGCCACGGCAGGAGGGTGTCCTCCTGGAAGACCATGCTGATGGCGTGCCGGTCGGGCCGGCGGAAGTGCGTGGTGATGGAACCGTCGACCGGCTTGCTGAAGCCGGCGACGAGACGCAGCAGGCTTGACTTGCCGCAGCCGGAGGGGCCGACGATCGAGACGAACTCTCCCGGTGCAACGGTCAGGTTCAGCCCTTTGATCACGGTCGTGCCTGGCTTGTAGGCGAACGACACGTCGGCGAGGTCCAGCAAGGGGGCGTCGCCTGTCTCACCCGGGTCGGGCGCGGCGAAGGGGCGGTCGGCGCCGTCACGCGTGGAGCGTGGGGGGCGGGTCTTTTTTGCGAGCACGTCGAGTCTCCCTCTCGTCGGAGGGCCGATGAAGGCCGCTCCGATCGACGAGTAGTTACCAAGTCACTTGGTGACTTAGCCGTGGAGTGTGGAGCCCGGCTCGATTGGGTGTCAATGGTTCGGTCGCATACAAAACCGGCCCACAGCCCACGCGGTCCGGCGCCGCAGACGAGCTCATCCGCCTTGACTGCGCCTCGCAGACGCACGACTATGGGGAAAATTCACCAAGTCACCAGGTCAATGTGAGGGATGTATGCCCAGACCTGTTGGTCACCTGCCGTTCACAAGGCACACACGCACGGTCGCCGGTCCGGCCTTTTGCGAGAAGGAAAAAATGCGGGTGAGGGGATGAGCAGCGACATCGACGTGATCGTCGTGGGCGCGGGGACGTCCGGCTGCATCATCGCCCGGCGCTTCCTGAACGCTGGAGCACGTGTGCTGTTGATCGAGGCCGGACAGGACGTCGACCCGCAGCACTTGCCCGCGGACATGAGCGACATCTATCCACGCTCGTACTACAACCCCGCCTACGCCTGGCCCGGGCTCGTCGCCCACCAGCAGGTCGTCTCCGACGCCCCATCGCCCTTCATCCAGGCGCGGGTCCTCGGCGGCGGATCGTCCCTCATGGGCATGGTCGCGCTCAGAGGGCTGTCCGCCGACTACGACGAGTGGGCTCAGCGGCTGCCAGACTGGTCCTCCGACCAGGTCAACCGTACGTTCACGCAGCTCGAGGACGACGACGCCCGCAGCGGGACGGGGCCACCCGGCCCTGTTTCGATCCGACGACTTGACCGGTCCTCATGGCCGCCCTTCATCGCGGCGGTCGGCGATGCTGCCGCACGAGCGGGATTCACCCACATACCCGATCTCAACGCGGACGACGGTGACGGCTTCGGGCCGCTGCCGCTGAGCCGGACGTCGACGAGGCGAGTGTCCTCGGCCACGGCGTTCCTGCCGGCCACCGCGCGCGCCAACGACCGCCTACGCATCGTGCCCGACTCCGAGGTCAGACGCCTGCTCTTCTCTGGATCACGTTGCGTGGGCGTCGCTGCGGTGACCGCCGGCCGAGCGGTCACCTACAGCGCCGACCACGTCGTGCTCTGCGCGGGCGCGGTCTTCACGCCGCTGCTGCTGCAGCGATCAGGCATCGGGGATCCCGACCTGCTGCGCGGCCTGGGAATCGACGTCGTGGCCCCCTTGCGCGCGGTGGGCGAGAATCTGCAGAACCATCCGGTCGCCGGCGTCGCCGCGCACCTGCCGCGATCAGCGCGCCAACCCGCCTCGATTCGGCAGGGTTTCATCGCCGCGCTGCGTGTCAGCTCGGGCATCGATGCCGGTGTCGGCGACCTTCTGGTGATTCCCTTGAACAAGTCGTCGTGGCACGGACTCGGTGTCGCCACGGCCGGTATGGGTGTGACCCTGATGGCGCCCAGGTCGCGCGGGTCGGTCCGCCTTGTGGCCGGGCAAGGCGGCTACCGGCCGTCCGTCTCCTTCAATTTCCTGTCCGACCCGGTGGACCGCCAGCGGATGCAGCACGGATTCGATCTCGCCATCGATCTCCTTCGTGATCCAGAAGTACGCAAGAACCGGCACGAGGTGTTCCCGGCGAGCTACACCAAGACCGTCCGCACACTGAACGCGCCGGGACTCCGCAATGCCGTGCTGACCAGAGCGATCGCGGCGCTCCTCAGCGGCCCCGGCATCGGCCGACGCGCCATGCTGCGCATCGGGATGTCGACCGGCTCGCTCTCGGAGCAGCGCCTCGCACAGCAGCAGTGGCGGCAAGACACCCTGCTCGGTGGGACCTTCGGCACCTATCACGTCGCCGGCACCTGCGCCATGGGCCCGCCCGACGACGACACATCAGTGGTCGATCACCGCGGTGACGTGATCGGAATCAACGGACTTACCGTCGCCGACGCCTCGATCATGCCGACCATCCCCCGCGCCAACACCAACCTCCCCGTCCAGATGGTCGCCATGCGTATCGCCGACCTCCAGCTGCACGAGGCCCAGCGCTTCCCGGAGCAGCCTGGCGCCGCCCCCCATCCGCGCTGAACCCCCGGCCAGAGCACCGCCTGACGCTGCCGCGCGCCGCCCGCCTCTTCGACGCCAAGCCCTTGCGCCGCAAGCCACCCACCGCATCACCCCCTCGTGCAAGCCGACTGCCTCCACGGCCGCACCGCACCCGTACAGCAGGAGATGAACAACACCGATGACCGTTGAATCCAGTACCCCGAAGTCATGGCCGCTTGTGGGAACCGCATCCGTCGCAGACGTGCTCGAGAAGCACGGCATCGACGGAGTCATGCTCGCCGGAGCCGCCGGCTTCGGCTCCTTCGTCGGCCCTGCCGTGACCGTCGGCATCACCGTCGCCGAGCAAGACCAGGACCACCAGGGCGAACCGGCGGACCCGACGCAGCTGTGGCGCATGCTGGACACGGCTCCGTCCGGCAGTGTGCTGGTGATCGGCACCTACGCCCAGCCACTCACCGTGATCGGAGGAGTCACCGCCGCCACCGCCATCGGACGCGGCCTGTCGGGCATCGTGACCGACGGCGGTATCCGTGACACCGACGAGATACGCGACTACGGCCTGCCTGTCCGGCATACGTTCAGCGACCCACGACCGCTGCGCAACCGCGATCGGCTGCGTATCAAAGAGGGGCCGGTGCGCTTCGGCGACGTGGAGGTCGCCCCCGGAGACATCGTCGTCGGTGACGGAGACGGCGTCGTCTGTGTGCCTCGGCACCTCGCCGACCAGGTCTTCGCGGACGCCGTCACGATCGAGGGCCAGGAACGCCTGTGGGCCACGACGAGCCGTGTACTGGGCTCGATCGCGCACGGATACGACACCGTCTCAAAGGTCCACGGCGCGCCGCACTGACATTGGAGGGCGGTGACTGCACTCACGCGCAAAGGCGCGGGCTTCCTGCATCAGTGGCTAAGCCGCCGCGCAGAGGACCAGCCCGGCCCTGTTGAGGACGTTCGTCGCGCCGACGTGCTCCGCGAACCCGCACGCCGTGCATTCAAACTTCGCTTGGGTGACGCGGTTCCCCTTCGCGACATGCCCGCACTCGGGGCACGTGCGGGAGGTGTTGCGCGCGTCCACCGGGACCACGAGGCGACCGGCACTCTCAGCCTTGTTCGCCAGGATCAGGAGGAACTGCGCCCAACCCGCGTCGAGGATGCTGCGGTTGAGGCCGACCTTCACGGCAGCACCGTTCGGCAGGAAACTGCCGGGCTGCTCGGGATCGGCCTTGGGTGTGGGGCTCTTGGTCATGCCGCCGTATTGAGCCGCTCGTGCGCGATCACGTCGTGGCCGGTGATGAGCGTGCGGGCGGTCTTGTGGTGGGAGTCGGTGCGCTGTCACCGGATCTTGCCGTGCAGCTTGGCGATCTTTCGGGCCGCTGCGCGGTGGCGCTTGGTGCGTTGCCGGGTCCGCTTCGGGAACGTGGCGAGGTTCCGTTGCGCCGCGGCCAGCCCCTCAGCCAGTCCGGCTGTTGGACCGCCAGTCCGCATCGCTGTCGCGATCTGCCACTCGCCGGTGGTGGCGCTGAGTCCAGCGCGTGCGGCGGCGCCAGCCCCGTTGGGCAAACGGCATCTGTCCGGTCGGCGATGGCCTGGATACCGATGCCGGTCGCCGACCCTTGCGAGGATCTGTCGGCCGCAGCGAGCGTGGGCCTTGGATTTCGTCTCGCCCCGTTGTTCGAGGCGTCTTGCGGCCGTTGCTGATGTGGACATGCGGTGAGCCCGATGACCTTCGTGACCAGGCTCGCATTTCTGACTCTTTCGTCAGCTAGCCCGGCATTAGCTATTGACGACGCGCTCCGCAGTGTTGATGATTTCATCACTCATGCTGTTGTTCGGAGGCTTCGTGTCCCAAACTCATGCCGCCCAGGCCGGCATCAGGACCGCCCACCAGGACCTGCACAGTGAGCAGGGTGCCTTGCGCGGCGAGCACCCCGGGCGAGCCCGGAACCCGGTGATCAAGGTGGCTGACCTCGCCTGGGTGGAGTTCGAGAAGCCTGATCTGGACCGCGCCGAGGTCTTCGCGCGTGACTTCGGATTCTCTGTGGCCGCCCGGGGGCCGGATGCCCTCTGGTTGCGCGGCGTCTTCGCAGGTTCTGCCTGCGTGGTGATCCGCCGAGGGCGTACCTCGCGTTTCATCGGTCAGGCGTTCCGCGCGGCCGAGCGGGCGGATCTCGACCGGCTGGCCCGTGCGACAGGGACTGTGGTGCGGGACGCGGACGTTCCCGGCGGCGGCAAGGTGGTGAATCTGTTCGATCCCTCCGGCTTCCCGGTGCGCGTGGTGCACTGTGCCGAAGAGCTGCCGGAACTGCCTGGGCAGCAGCCGCTTCTCCTCAACTTCGGGACAGAACACCGTCGCAGGAACGTCACTCAGCGCCCGCCGCGGGAGCCGTCGCGGATCCAGCGGCTGGGGCATCTGGTACTGGAGACCAGGTCGTTCACCCGGAGCTTGAACTGGTATCTCGACCTGCTCGGGATGATCGTCAGCGACTTCCATTTCCTGGACGGGCAACGCGAACGGGGCCCGGTCATGGCGTTCTTGCGCTGTGACCAGGGAAACGTGGCCGTTGACCATCACACGCTGGCGATGCACCTGGGCCCGGGAACGCACTACGTCCACTCCGCCTACCAGGTCACCGACCTCGACGCGATCGCCGCGGGCGGAGAGTATCTGGCCGAGCGCGGCTATCAGCGCAGCTGGGGGATCGGCCGGCACATCCAGGGCAGCCAGCTCTTCGACTACTGGCGTGACCCCGACCGGCTGATGGTGGAGCACTTCGCGGACGGCGACCTGTTCTCCTGCGACCTGGAGCCGGGATGGGCCCCGCTGTCGGCGAGCGGGCTGGCTCAGTGGGGGCCGCCCGTCACCCGCGAGTTCCTCGGTACGAATCCGTCACCCGCCAAGATCCGCGAGTTGCTGCGCGCCGTGCGCGACGACAACGAACTCGACCCCGCCCGACTGCTGGGGCTGCTGAAAGCGATGAACTCATGAGCACCAATGTCCTGCGTACCGCCGACGGCTGGTGGGTGGTGCGTGACGAGCGCGCCGTCCGTATCGAGACCCAAGGCGTCACGACCGCCGAGCTCCTCGCCGACCGCGAAGCCGTAAGGGAGGCCGAAAGGGAGGCCTGCGTCCCCGGCAAGACGGGCACTCCGGTCGCGGATCTGGCCCCGCTGTCTCCAGTCACCACCCCGTGCCGCGTGGTGGCGCAGATGGTCAACTACCGCAGTCATGCCCGTGATTCGGGCTTCACGGGTGAGATCCCGCCCACCTTCTTCCGCAAGGCCTCCGGTTCCGTCAGCGGCCCGTACGACAGCGTCGTACGGCCCGAGCACGTGAACTTCCTCGACTACGAGGTCGAGCTCGGCCTGGTCATGGGCGCACCCCTGCCGGTCGGCACGGTGGTCGCCGAGTCCGACCTGCCCTCGTACGTCGCCGGACTGGTCCTCACCAACGATGTCAGCGCCCGCGACGTACAGCTGACCAAGGGCCAGTTCTACGAGAGCAAGTCGTATTCCACCTTCACCCCGACGGGGCCGTACCTGGCCCTGCTGGAGCCACAGGACTTCCCTCACCTTCTCGACCTGCGGCTGAGGCTGTCGGTCAACGGCAGCCCGCGCCAGGACCGCACCCTGGCCGACATGATCGTCCGGCCGGCGCAGGCGCTGACGCTGCTGGCCCGCTTCCAGCACCTCGACGAGGGCGATCTGCTGCTCACCGGCACCCCGGGCGGTACGGCACTGAAGGCACCGCCGAAACCGGTGGAGAAGATCGGCGCGCTGCTGCCGCCAGCCCTGAAATGGAAGGCGTTCTTCAAAAGCCAGTCCCGCAACCCGCACTACCTGCATGAGGGCGACGTCGTCACCGCCACCATCGCCACCCCGGACCGGCGTATCGACCTCGGTGAACAGCGCACCACCATCGCGGAAACACGGTGACCGCGGTCGCCCGGGTCCCGGTGGTGATCGTCGGTGCGGGACCGGTGGGAGTGACCGCAGCCCTCCTGCTCGCCCGCCGCGGAGTGCCCAGCGTCGTTCTCGAACGTCACCAGGATGTCTACCCGCTGCCGCGCGCCGTCGCCATGGACGACGAAGTCCGACGGATCCTGCAAGCCGCCGACGTCCACGAGGAGTTCACCGCCCTCGCCCGCCCGGCCAACGGCCTGCGGCTGCTCGACGCACGGCACAGGGTGATCGGCGAGTTCCGGCGCTCCGGACACGGGCACCACGGCTTCCCTCAGACCAGTATGTTCGACCAGCCGGAGCTGGAGCGGCTGCTGCGTAAGGCGCTGGCCCGGCGGCCCGAGTGCGAGCTGCGGGGCGGGGTCGAGGTCGTCGCCATCGACCAGAACGGCGCCGGACCGATCCGGGTGACCTTCCGCAGTGACGGGAGTGAGAGCCCTGAGTACCTGGAGGCGGACGCCGTCCTCGGTTGTGACGGTGCCGCAAGCCTCACCCGCGAGGTCATCGGCGCCGGATGGGAGGACCTGCGTTTCGAGGAACGCTGGAGCGTCATCGACATCCGCACACACCTTCCCGTCCGCTGCTGGGAGGGTGTCGAGCAGGTCTGCGACCCGTCCCGGGCCGCGACGTTCATGCGCATCGGCGAGGACCGCTACCGCTGGGAGTTCCGCCTGCGGGACGGAGAAGACCTCGATGGCGGACGGGTACGGGAACTCATCGCCCCGTGGATCAAGGAGCCGTACGACGGCGACGTCGAGGTGATCCGGCAGGCCCAGTACACCTTCCGGGCTCGGGTCGCCGACCGCTGGCACCGCGGGCGCGTCTTCCTGCTCGGCGACGCAGCCCACCTCACCCCGCCCTTCATCGGCCAGGGGCTGTGCGCGGGCATGCGCGACGCGTACAACCTGGCGTGGAAACTCAGCCTCGTCCTCCAACAGAACGCCGACGAGCGCCTGTTGGACACCTACGAGGCGGAACGCAAGCCCCACGCCCGCCGCATGATCCGCCTCGCCGTCGCGATGGGCTGGGCCATGACCGGCGGCCAAGGCCGTGGAGCAGCACTGCGCCGGAACCTCGTGAGCACAGCCTGCCGAATCCCTGTCGTGCGCGAGGCAGCCGGGCGCGACCTCAGCCCGGCCCTGGTCCACAGCGCCCTCATACGGCGCCGCGGCAGGCTGGGCGAGCGGGGGCTGGCAGGTACTTCCTGTCCACAGCCCTGGGTGGAGATAGACGCCGGGCGGGTCCGCCTCGACGCCCTGCTCGGCGACTCCTTCGCCATCCTCACTGCCGTCCCCGCTGCGCCTTGGCTGCAAGCTCTCGCAGAGGGGCTCGGAGCACAGATCGTCGGGACGGACGACCTCGGCGACGACGGTGCCCTCGCCGCCTGGCTGCGCCGCGGCCAGGCGGACACCGCCCTGCTGCGCCCCGACCGCGTCGTCCTGGACGTCGTCCCGGCGGGTGCCGACGACTTCACAGACACCGCCACCTGGGCGCCCCTGCTCTGCACCACCCGCGAGCCCGCCGAACCGTCCCTGTCCACCCCCTGCCGAGGAGCAGCGCCCGATGACCACGCCGTACGCAGAACCCTTCTGGACGCCGGACCCGGAGTCCGCAGCGAGTAGCAGGATCACGGCCTTCGGGCGCTGGGCCGCCGAGCACTGGGGCGTCGAAGCCGACCTCACCGACTACGCGTCCTTGCACCGCTGGTCGGTCACTGACCTGGAGGGCTTCTGGGGCGCGGTCTGGGAGTACTTCGGTATCGAGGCGGACACTCCCTACGAGCGGGTCCTGGCCGAGGAGACCATGCCCAGCGCCCGCTGGTTCAACGGCGCCACGCTCAACTATGCCCACCACGCCCTGCGCCACCTCAGCGACGACCAGCCTGCGATCATCGCGCTGGACGAGACCGGCGCCGGCCACACGGTGTCCGGGATGCAACTGCGTGCCCAAGTCGCTTCCGTCGCCGCCACCCTGCGAGACCTGGGTGTCGGTCAGGGTGACCGAGTCGTCGGCTATCTCCCCAACACCCCGCACGCCATCGTCGCCTTCCTCGCCGCCGCCAGCCTCGGCGCACTCTGGTCGGTGTGTGGCCAGGACTACGCTCCGCAGGCCGCCGCCGACCGCTTCGCCCAGCTGGAGCCCACGGTCCTCATCGCCGCCGACGGCTACCTCTTCAACAGCAGCACCCACGACCGCCGCGACGCCACCCTCCAACTCGCCCGGGCGCTGCCGACGCTGAAGGCGACGCTGCTGGTGGATCACGTGAGCCTGCCGTGGCCCTCTCAGGTGTACCCCTCCTTGGTGATTCCGTGGGAGGACGCCTCCACCCGCACCGAGCAACTCACCTGCACACCGGTGCCGTTCGACCACCCGCTGTGGGTCGTGTTCTCCTCCGGCACCACGGGCCTGCCCAAAGGCATCGTCCACGGCCACGGCGGCGTCCTGCTGGAGCATCTGAAGACCCTGGGCCTGCATTCCGACCTCGGCCCCGGTGACCGCCTCCTGTGGTACACCACCACCCACTGGATGATGTGGAACCTGGTCGCCTCGACGCTGCTGACCGGCGCCACGACGTTCACGTACGACGGCAGCCCGGCGCCCCTGGCCCAGCCCGACATGTTGTGGGAGCTGGCGGCGCGCCACCGGGTGACCGTCTTCGGCACGAGCCCCCAGTATCTGTTGGGCATGGCCAAGTTCGGCATCGACCCGTCCGTGCATGACCTGTCGTCGATCCGCGTCGTCGGCTGCACCGGCTCCGCGCTGCCCGCCTCTGCCTACCCCTGGGTCCGCGACCACGTGGGCCAGCGGGTGCTGCTGGCCTCGGTCAGCGGCGGGACGGACGTCGTGTCCGGCTTCGCGGGCAGCGCTCCCAACACGCTGGTCTGGGCAGGCGAGCTGTCCGCACCGCACCTGGGCGTGGCGCTGGCCGCGTACGACGCTGAGGGCTTCCCGGTGGTGGACCGGGTCGGCGAGCTGGTCGTCACCCGTCCCATGCCGTCTATGCCGTTGTTCTTCTGGAACGACCCTGACGGCACCCGCTACCGCGACGCCTACTTCTCCTATTACTCCGGGGTATGGCGGCACGGCGACTGGATCACAGTCACCGGACATGGCTCGGTGATCGTCCACGGCCGTTCCGACTCCACCCTCAACCGCAACGGCGTACGGCTCGGCAGCGCCGACATCCACGACGCCGTCGAACGCCTCCCCGAGATCAGCGAGGCCCTCGTCATCGGCGCGGAGGAACCCGACGGCGGCTACTGGATGCCCCTGTTCGTCGTCCCTGCGGCCGGGGTGAGCCTGGACGACACCCTGCGCCAGGCGATCCGCGACGCCATCCGCACCGGCGCCTCACCCCGGCACGTCCCCGACGACATCCTCGAAGTGCCGGGCATCCCGCACACCCGCACCGGCAAGAAGCTCGAAGTCCCCGTCAAACGCCTCCTCCAAGGTGCCCCCGCCGACCAGGTCGTCAGCCCCGCAGCCGTCGACAGCCCCGACCTCCTGGCGCATTTCGCCCGTCTGGGCGCCGAACGCGAGGAGGCGAGAAACGGCGCATGACACCACCCACCGCCGCTGTGCCCTCTCTGCCGCCGCTGGCGGGGGCCGTCGACGTGCATGCTCACTACATCACCCCACGCCTGCGGTCCGCGATGGAAGCGGCGGGCCATGGGCAGCCTGACGGGATGCCCTCGATTCCCGACTGGAGTCCCGAGGCGGCGCTGGCCGCGATGGACCGCACGGGTATCGCCGCGGCACTCTTGTCGGTGTCCTCGCCGGGAGTTCACTACGGCGACGACGACGCTGCCCGGGATCTGGCCCGTGCCGTAAACGACGAGGGCGCGTCCCTCGTCCAGGCTCACCCCGAGCGTTTGGGGCTGCTGGCCTCGCTTCCGCTTCCGGACCTGCCCGGGGCGCTCGCCGAGACGCGGCACGCACTGGACGATCTGGGCGCGGACGGCATCACCCTGCACACCTCCTACGCCGGCCGGCATCTGGGCGACCCGTACTACGAGGCTCTGATGGCCGAACTCGACCGGCGCTGCGCGATCGTCCTGCTGCACCCGACCTCGCCACCGTGCTGGGAAGCGACCAGCCTGGGCCGCCCTCGTCCCATGCTGGAATTCCCGCTCGAGACCACGCGTGCGGTGACGCACCTCATCCTGGGCGGAGTCCTCGAGCGGTATCCCGCCATCCGTTTCATCGTCCCGCACGCGGGAGGCGCGCTGCCCGCCCTTGTTGACCGGGTCGCCGCCTTCGCCTTCGCAAGCGGCAGCCCGCCTGTCGATGTCTTCGGGGCCCTACGCAAGTTGTACTACGACCTCGCCGGCTTCACCCTGCCGCGGCTGCTCCCTGCCCTGCTCACCTTGACCGACACCGACCACCTCCTCTACGGCAGCGACTATCCGTACACGCCGGACTGGGCCGTCCAAGCGCTGGCCGAGGCCTTGGCCGACAGCGACTGCCTGCCCGGCAAGGGGCTGCAGCCGCTGCGACACGGTGCCGCCGCGGCCCTCTTTCCCCGGCTGGCTTCGACGACAAGCGCACCGGACTGAGACCGACCCCACCGGCCGCTGCATCGCGCCGGCGGGACCAGGCGCTCGGCCGGCCTCGAGCGGACGGCAGGGACCCGGTTGTGCCCCTGCCCTGGCGCCCTTGGCCAGTGAGGATTGCCCGGCAAGAGGAACCGCGTCACAGCTCACCCCACAGCGCTCCTGCGGACATCGACTGCCCCATGTCCCCCGATGTGGCTACACTGCAACCAAAACACAAAAGGGATACAATGTAGCCATTATAGAACTTCGAGTCTCCAGCGACGCTGCGCCCTGCGGTGAGGGCGTGAACCCGGCGCTTCTTCGTCCGCACACGAACGCCCGAGAGGCAGACGATGCCCGTTCTGATCGCGATGGCGATCTACATAATCCGGCTCGTGCGCGCTCCCATGGACGTGCGCCTCAAGAAGCGCCACGCCGGGCCGCTTTCGGTGACTGCTGGAGCCGTAGTCCTCTACCTTGCCTGGGACTGGCTCCGCCCGGACGGCACCAGCACCGTGTACTTCGTCGGCGAGTTCGCCGGCGTCGCCGCCGTGTATCTGATGACCTGGACCCTGGTGTTGGCCACCCGACTGACGTGGCTGGAGCAGTGGTTCGGCGGTCTGGACCGCATGTACTTCTGGCACAAGCGGTACGCCATGTGGTCCATGCTCCTGCTGCTCCTCCCCCACCTCCTCCTTCACTTCTTCTCCGGCTTCGACGGCAGTGCGAAGCACTACGCCGGCACCCCACAGGCCGGCCAACTCGTAGGGCCGGGCCACCTTCTCGGCGCCGTCTCCGCGATCGGTCTGCTCGTGCTCGTCGTCATCTCACTCGGGCGGGTCGGCCGCATCCTGCGACTGCCGTACGAACGCTGGCTGTTCCTGCACCGACTCACAGGCCTGCTGCTCCTGTCCGCTCTCGTGCACGGCTGGTTCCTCGACCTCGTCATCAACGGGTCCACGGCCCTTCTGGCTATCTACGTCACCATGACCACGGTCGGGATGACCGCCTACGCCTATGACGAACTGGTGCTGCGGCGCAGGGAGCCCCAGGCCGACTACAGCATCCACCGCGTGTCGCGGCCCGCACCCGACATTGTCGACCTCACCCTGGCCCCCATTGGCTCAGACAGGCTGCCCCTGGCCGGTGGCCAGTTCGTCTACCTGCGCGTCGGCGGCCGACGCGCCTGGCGTGAACACCCTTTCAGCGTGGCCGGAGTCCAGCCCGACGGCTCGGTCCGTCTCACCATCCGTGCGCTCGGCCGCGGCACCCAAAAGCTCTACACAGACGTACGCGAAGGACTGCCCGCCACTCTCAACGGCCCGTACGGCATGTTCGACCACACCCTCGGCGGATCCCGCCAGATCTGGATCGCCGGCGGCATCGGCATTGCCCCGTTCCTCGGCTGGCTCACCCACCCGAGCGACACGCTCCCCCGCGCCGACCTCTTCTACTGCGCCCCAACCGCCGACGCCGCACCGTTTCTCCCGGAACTCACCGCGGCCGCCGAACGCCTCCCCACACTCCAGCTCCACCCGACGTTCAGCCGCAGCCAGGGCCACCTCACCGCCGATAAGATCCGGACAACGGTCGGCCCGCTCACCGCGGACACCCACGTCTTCCTCTGCGGCCCCGCGTCCATGCTCGAAGACCTCAGCCGTGGCCTCCACCGCCTGGGCGTCCCCCGGGATCATGTCCACGCGGAGCACTTCGCCCTCCGCTGACGAGCGCACCCGCCCGAGGCCTCTCCGGTACCAGCAGCAGCGTCAGCCGGATTACTTCATCGCCATCTGCGAAGCCGGCTCCTTCGGCCCGCTGTCCGGCTGTGGGCCCCGCCACTTTCTCCGCACCATCAGATCGGCGCTCTCGAAAGGAGCTCGGGGCGGATCTGTTCGAACGCGGTCGCCATGGCATCACCTTGGCCTGGGACACCGTCTCCAACGTGGACGGCTCCCTGGTGCCCGCCCGTGACCACAGCATCCCCGCCTCCAGCAAGAACTACCGCGACTCGACCAACCTGCAGACCGTCATCGACGGCCGCCTGCTCGTGGCGATCGGCCTCCCCCTGCCCGGCAGCCGCAACGACTGCCGGGCGTTCACGGAGTCCGGCCTTGACCTGGCATGCTGCGAAGTCCCGACCATCGCACAGGACGGCTACCAGGGCACCGGGCGCTCATCCCCCACGCTCCGCAGACGACGCGGCCAGACACATCTCAGCGCGCAGCACGAGGCGGACAACGCCGTCCAGCGCCGGGCCCGAGCCCGGTCGAAGGCACCCTGTCCCGGCTGAAGAACTGAAAGATCCTGCGCGGCTCCCGCCTGAAGGGAAACGGCGCTCACCAGGCATGCCCGGTATCGCTTGGGCACAATCTGGCTGTCCCCAGATAGCTCACGGGACCTCTAGGTTTATGGGCAATTCCCGGGCTGCAAGCGCCCTTTCAGTCCGTCAATAGCGTCATCTGGTCCTTGATCCAGTCCGCGATCATGGGCCGGGCGCGATGCGGGAGGTTCGCGACGATATGGTTGCCGCCTGGGTACAGGACGAACGACGCGTCCGGTGTCTCCTTAGCCTGTCGCTCCGTCTGCTGCCACGGCACGAGCCGGTCCTGATCACCGGCGACATACAGGCAGACGGCTTGGATCTTTTCGCACACCCCGGTGAGGTCGAGTTGCCGCACAACCTCGAAGGCGTCCTCTGCCGTCGCTGAGTGGGTCCGCGCGATGAACGCCTGTTTGGTGATGGGTGACACCTCATCCCACTTCTGCCAAGAAGCGTAAGGACCGCTGATGCCGGCCATCACCCGCACCCGGTTCTCGTGAGCGGCGACGAGCGGTGCGTAGAAGCCGCCCAGGCTGAAGCCGCACACGGCGACGCCGTCCACCATCTTCGCGCCACCGTCAACCGAGCGCCCCACCTCGTTCAGGACGGCGGTTACCGCTCGGTGGTAGTCACCGCGCAGGGGAAGCTTCAGACCTGTCTCTCCCTGGCCCAGCCCGTCGACGGAGAGAGTCGCCAGGCCTCGTTGCAGGAACGACTCCTCGAGATGGAAAAACTCCTCCTTCGTGGAGTCAAGTCCGGGCAGGAGTACCACCAGCCGCGGTTCCTCCACACCGTCGGGCCTACGCAGCACAGCTGCCACTACCTCGCCGTCGAGGCCTGCCTCGATGCGCTCCGCCGTCGGGTCGAGGAAGGAGAGGGCGCGCTGCATCTCATCGACCGATCGCAGCGTTGCCTCGGCCACGAGATCGAGGTCGAGGGTCCAGACGAATTTGGCGAAGTGCCGGGTCACCGCGGCTCGCCGCCAGGCGTGCCCGGCGGTCAGACTGTGTCCGGTTGCCTCGGCCTCCTCCGCGATCTCCGCGTGCTCGTCCGCCGACCGGACCCACTCAGGCAACCACTGCTCCCACGTGGTGATGCGTGCCATGGTCGCGGCGAAGCCCGCGTAATCCACGCCGTTTTGAATGATTCGCGGGGCCCAGGCCGTTGCGGCCATCTCGACGAGCGGGTCACGCTGCATTGTCATTGAGACTCCTTGATAGTCGGGTTGGGGTCGGTCACCGCACTCTGTTCTCCGAGCGCCGTACCGAAGTACATGTGGGCGATGTGCGGGTCGGAGAGGATCGAAGGGGCATCACGCTCGGTGATCACCTTGCCGCTCTCCATCACGATGCCGTCGGTGGCCATCTTCATTCCGAAACGCACGTTCTGCTCCACGATCAAAATCGTCTTGCCGCTCTCGCGCAGCAACGTCACCGAGTCATAGACGGTTTGCAGCGCCTTGGGGTCGAGGCCGAGTGAGGGCTCGTCGAGCAACAGCAGCATCGGGTCCAACATCAGCGACCGGGCGAACTCGACCATGCGGCGCTGACCACCCGACAAGTTGCCGGCGTTGTCGTGGGCACGGGCGGCGACGATCGGGAAAAGTGCCGCTACCTGGTCGTACCGCTCCCTGACGAGCGCCTTGTCCCGGCGAATGATGTAGGCGCCTAGCAGGACGTTCTCGCGCACCGACATGCCAGGGAACAGGGCATCGGCCTGGGGCACCTGCGAGACGCCGCGCTTCAAGATCTCGGCGGCCGAGCAGCGGTCGATGCGCTTCCCAGCGAGGTGTACCTCCCCGAGACGCGGGGTCAGCAAGCCGCTGACGGTCTTCAACACGGTCGACTTGCCCGCGCCGTTCGGCCCGACGATGCACGCGACCGAGCCAGCGGCCACGGTGATGTCCACGCCCTGCAGCACGTCACCTCCGCCGTAGCCCGCGACGACGCCCCGGATCCGCAACATCGGCTGATCGGTCATGTCTATGCCCTGTCCTCGATCGCAAAGTCGGCGCCCAGATAGGCATCGACAACAGCGGGATCGTTCTGGATCGCGTCAGGTGTGCCCGATGCGAGGGTCGTACCCCGAGCGAGGACATGGATCGGGTCGCACAGACTGAGCACGAACGGCATGTTGTGCTCGACGATCAGGAAGGTCTTGCCGTACGAGTTGAGCTCGCGGATCATCTCGCCCATCCGGTCGATGAGTACCGGGTTGATTCCACCCGCCGGCTCGTCGAGCAGGATCAGCTTCGGATCGAGCATCAGGATCTGGGCGAGCTCGACAAGCTTCTGCTGCCCGTAGGACAGCGCGCGTGCCTTCTGGTTGCGGAACGCACGCATCCCTACGAATTCGAGGAGTTCGTCCGCGGCCTTCGCCTCGGCGCCGCTGACAGCGATCCGGCCGAGCTGCCGGACGGAGAACTCGCGCTGCACCGCGACGACGTTCTCGAGCACCGTCATCTCGCGGAACAGGCGGGTGATCTGGAAAGTGCGGCCCAGTCCGCGGTGCGCGCGCTCCCAGGACGGCAGGCCGTCGATGCGGTGGCCGTCGAGCCGGATTTCGCCGGACTCGGCGGTGACCGTGTCGTCGATCAGGTTGAAGAGGGTGGTCTTGCCCGAACCGTTCGGGCCGATCAGGCCAGTGATCGAGCCGGCTGGCACAATGAATGACGCTCCGTCGACCGCCGTCACCCCGCCGAAGTGCCGTTTGAGCTCCTTGACTTCAAGCATTGCCCGGTCTGGTGTCGCGCCCCGTTCGATCACCTGAGCACGGCCGGTGAGGGACCCGAGACTGCCACCCGCGCTGATCCGGGCTCCGACGAGTCCCGCCTTGCCCCTGCTGCGGCGTCTGTTCAGCAGCGACTCGATCGCCGGCAGGATGCCCTGGGGCAGGAAGATCACCACCAGCACCAGGAGTCCGCCGAACAGCAGCAGACGGGTGTTGCCACCGCCCCAGTCGTTGTTGGCCATCTCGTTGAGCCACTCGATGAGGAACGCGCCCAGCACCGGGCCCCACAGCGTCGCCTTGCCTCCGACCAGCATCGAGAGCACCAGCTGCACACTGATCAGGATGCTGAACATCCCACGTGGGTCGATGAATGTCAGGTAGTAGCCGTAGACGCCGCCCGCCATTCCGACGAAGAGTGCGCTCGCCATGAACGCGATGACCTTTTCGGTGGGCAGGTTGATGCCTATGGTCGCGGCCTTGGTCTCGTCCTCGCGGATCGCGATCAACCCCATACCGAGCTTGGTCCGACGGATCCACCAGGTCATCGCGAGCTGCAGGGCCAGGATGCCCACGAGCGCGTAGTAGAAGGGCCAGTTGACGATGTCGTGGTCCCAGGTGGGCATCGGAAGCGTGAGGCCCGCGGTGCCCTTGGTGAGCGAGACCCAATTGACTGCGATCACCTGGATCAGGAACAGAAAGGCCACCGTGATGACCACGAATGCCGGACCCCGCGAGCGCAGTGAGACCGCGCCGAGGATGAGTGCGAACGTCGCGGCCACCAGACCCGAGACCGGCACCCACAGCCACGGGCTCGCCTCGGTGAATGTGCTCGCCAGGACGCCGACGGTGTATCCGCCGAGGCCAACAAAGGCGCCCTGGCCGAGGGAGATGTAACCGGCAAAGCCGGAAATGATGTTGAGCCCGCTGGTCCCGACGGCGAATACCAGCGAGAGTATGATCATGTTCTGGTAGTAGATATCGTCGCTGACCATGGGGTAGACGACCAGCAGCACGCCTGCGGCAAGCGCGATCCCACGGCCGAGCCAGATCGGTTCGAGCCGACTCCGGCTGGTGCCGGGCGCAGTGGCCGACAACGTCGTGTCATTCGTCGTGGGGATACTCATGCGGTGGCCACCGCATCCTCGCGAAGCCGCGTGCCGAGCAGGCCCTGAGGCCTGATCACCAGCACGGCGAACACGATCGCGTAGGGCACGGCTGTCGACCATGCCGGAGACCAGTACGCCGACGCCATGGTCTCGGCCACGCCGAACAGCAGTCCGCCGAGTACAGCACCGTTGATGCTCCCCATCCCTCCGAAGACGACGATGGCCAGCAACCTGGCGATCCACTGGTAGTGGGAACCCGGGATGAAGGGGTACAGCACCCCGGTGATCGAACCGGCGGCGCCGGCGGCCGCGATTCCGATGCCGAACACGAGGGCCGCGACGGACGCCACCCTGACACCGACCAGCTCGGCCGATGAGGGGTTGGTGGCTGCCGCCCGGATGGCCCGACCCAGCCAGGTCCTGGTCAGCACGGCCCACAACAGGACCAGCACGATGACCGCGATCAGTCCGCCGTACACCTGGGCCTTCGGAAAGAAGATCCGGCCCATGGCGAAGGACTCGTCGGCGTACGACGGCCTGATGGCGGATGAGTTGTTGCCCCAGATCTGCCCCATCACCCCTTCGAGCACCAAGGCGATACCGAAGGACAAGAGGACCGTCGAGGCCACCGGTGCGCTGCGCACCGGTGAGATGACCAACCTGTAGGTGAGCCAGCCGAGCGCGAACATCATCGGGGTCGCGAGCACGATCCCCAGGAGGGGGTCGACGCCGAAGGCGTCCCACAGCCAGTAGGTGAGAAAAGCGGACAGGACCAGGAAGGCACCGTGGGCGATGTTGACCACCCGCATGACTCCAAAGATGAGCGACAGTCCGCTGGCGGCAAGGGCGTACACCCCGCCCAGCAACAGACCGAGCACGATTGTCTGCAGCAGCTGGGTCATTCGCCGGCCCCGCTGGGCTGCCAGCCCTGGATCATCTTGCTGGTGGCCGCCTTTTGAGGGAGCACGTACTGCACGCTGTCCCCCTGCCACTGACCGACGAGGAATTCACCGATCGGCGAGCCGTCGTCGTTCCACTCCAGGTCACCCAGGACCGTCGTGACGGACTTCTTTCTCAGCCAGTCGGCCAGGGCGCTCTGGTCATCGACGCTGCCCACGCCCTCGGCCGCAGCCTGGAGCACCTGCCCGGCGGCATAGGCGTCCGCGGCGTCCTCCGGCGGTTCTTCGCCGTCGTACATTTCCTTGTACTTGGCGACAAACTCTTCGTTGCCCGGTGTCTTGGCGCTCGGCGCGTGACTGATGCCGAACATGATGCCCTCGGTGTTCTTCGCACCGATCGCGTCCGCGTACTGCTGACCGAGCGAGGGTGCGGTGGTCTGGTAGAGCCATTTCGGCGTGAGGTCGGCCTTGAGCATCGCCCGGACCATTCCCACCCCGTCCTCGAATCCCGCACCGTGGACCACCACGTCGGGGTCCGCCGCCTTCATCGCCGTGACGATCGAGTCGAAGTTCTTCGTGTCGGTCGCGTAGGTCTCTTCGTAGACAGTCTTGATCCCGGCGGCCTCGAGGATCTTCTTCACCCCAGCCACCGCGGGAGAGGCGAACGGGTCGTCGAGCGTTGGGTAGGCCGCGGTCTTCGGCCGCTTGTCCTCCGGCAGGCCAGCGAGATATTCCGCGAACAGCTGGCCCTGTTTGTCGGCGGTGGCCTGCTGGGCGTAGAAGAGGTACTTGAAGCCCCGCTCGAACAACTCCGGCGCGCCGCCGGCCGGCTCCACGAACAGCATCTGGTTCTTCTCCGCCACAGCCGAGGCCGCCGCGTTCAACTGTGAGGAGAAGGTTCCGAGGAGGAGGTCGACCTTGTCCTGACTGATCAACGCGTTGTAGTCGGCGGTGACGGTGTTCTGATTGCTGCCGTCGTCCTTGATGACAAGCTCGACGTCACGGCCCAGGATCCCGCCGTCCTCGTTGACCATCTTCTGCCAGACCTTGTAACCCTGCTGCGCGGCCTGTCCGGGCTGGGACGCTTCACCGGTAAGGGGCAGGGAGATGCCGACCTTTACGGGCCCTTCCGCGTCTCCCCCCTCGGCATCGCTTCCTCCGCACGCTGTGAGCCCGAGCGCCAGCACGCCGGACAGGGCCAGGGCGGTCCAACCCTGCGGGAGTGAAACACGGAGCATTCGAGTCCTCCTCGGTCAGGCATTTCCGCAAACGATTGCAGTTTCTGAGGCGCGTCATGCCCTGTCAAGCATTCGCGCCAGATTCGCGGCTGTCTGCCTTCTCGCCGGGTACGCACTGGTCCGACCATTCGTGTAACCCTACGGATGGCTTCTGCAATCGAATGCGTTTCTGGGCAAGCTTTCCCCTGGTACGGTCGCCGACGTACGCACCGTTACTGCCCTCGGATCGACGAACCGGCATTGGCCTGCGCAGGCCTCGGTCCGGAGCTGGCAAGCCGGTACGGCGCCCCAACGCGCGAGGGTTGACGGGCAGGCGTCCGGCGAAATGGCTGGTGCACCACGAGCGGAGGCGCTCCTGCATCACCCGGCAGGCTGGTCCAGTCACCTGCCTCGCGGCTCGTGGTGGACCGGGTTGTCGCGCGGTGTCAGACGAGGATCCGTACCGGGTGCTCCAGCAGCTCCTTGAGGGCGGCCAGCCAACGGGCGGCAGTCACTCCGTCGACCGGGCGGTGGTCGACAGACAGGGTCACGGTCATCAGCTTGCCTGGCACAACCGCTCCCTCCTGAACAACCGGCTCCTCGCGCACCGCACCGACCGCGAGGATCGCGGCGTGGGGCGGGTTGATGATGGCGGCGAACTCCTCGACGCCGTACATCCCGAGGTTGGTGACACTGATCGTCCCGCCCTCGAGCTCGTCCTGTCTGAACGTCCCGTCCCGCCCCCGGGAGGTGAGATCGCGCACCCGGGCGGCGACGGCGGCAACCGTGAGCGAGGTGACGTCGCGGACGACGGGTGTGACCAACCCGCGGCCGGTCGCCACGGCGACCGCGACGTCTACGGTCGGAGAGGTGCGCACTGCGTCGGGTGTCCAGATGACGTTCATCTCCGGCACCGCGACGTGTGCGGCCGCGACCGCCTTGACCACCAGGTCGTTGAGTGAGACCCGGGTCGTGCCCTCGTTGATCTGTGCGCGTAGCGCGACCAGTCGGTCGGCGCGGGCGGTGGCTCGAACGTAGAAATGCGGTGCGGTCTGTTTACTCTCGACAAGGCGGGTGGCGATCGCCCGACGAATCCTGGTATGCGGGATCTCAACACCCCACACTGGTGCAAGTGGTCTCGCGGTAGGCGCCCCGGTGTCCACCGTGGCCGCCGCAGGAGACACCTGTGTGCTCTTCGCAGCGATGGCTGCGTCGACGTCGCGGCGCAGGATCCGGCCGCAGGGTCCGGTGCCGGTGATCGCCTCGACCGGGATCGCGGCCTGCTTGGCCAGCTTCCGCGCCAGGGGGCTCGCGAAGATCCGGTCGTGCGTGCTCGGTGCGGCGTCGAGTGGCGGAACGGGCGCCGGCCCGGGGCCTGTCGGCACCCCGCGCCGAAGGGGCGCCCCGTGCGCGGCAGGTTCGACGACACCGAGGTCGATGAGCAGAGCGTCGATGTCCGCGGTCACCTCTCCTGGTACGCCCAGGACAGCGATCGGCGAGCCGACCTCGACCCGGGAGCCGGCGGCAACCAGCATCTTGAGGACGACGCCGGCGGCCTCGGCCTCGACATCGACCAATGCCTTGTCCGTCTCGACCGTGGCAATGGTCTCCCTCGCGGCGAAGTCGGCGTTCTCGGCGACGATCCACTCCGCGAGCACGGCCTCGGTCGCGTTGGCGGCGACCTCCGGCATGCGCAGTACGTGAGGCATGTCAATACCTCGCGATCCGGGCGAGCTCGGCGATGACCTCGTCCTTCTGTGCGATGGCGGCGCGTTCGAGCACCTTGCTGATGCTCGGCGAGGACTCCGCGCCGGTGACCCTGCGGACCGGCGCGTCGAGCAGGTCGAAGAACCGCCGGGTGATCTCGTCGGCGAGCCATCCGCCGTACGATGTGCCGATCGCGCCCTGCTCGGCGATCAGAACCTGGTTCGTCTTAGTCAGGCTGGCCTCGATGGTGTCCCAGTCGATGCTCGCCCGGTCGAGCCAGCGCAGGTCGATCACCTCGCCGTCCACTTGTCCGAACTCCTCGACTGCCTCGAGCACGTACGGCACCATGCCGAGGTAGGTCAGCACGGTGACGTCGCTGCCCGGCCGCCGCACCGCCGCCTTGCCCACGGGCAGGCAGTAGTCGAGGTCGTCGACCGGTCCGGGACCGCTGGAGCCGTAGAGGTCGACGTGCTCGAGGACGACGACGGGGTCCTGGCAGCGCAGCGCGGTGTTCATCAAGCCGACATAGTCGTAGGGCGTCGACGGGGCGACGATCCGCCAGCCTGGACTGGTGGCGAAGACGCCGGCCGGGTCCATCGAGTGCTGCGACCCGTAGCCGGTGCGCATGGCGACCTTGCTGCGGAGCACCAGCGGAACGCTGCTCTCGCCGCCGTACATGTGCCGGGCCTTGCCGATCTGGTTGAAGAGCTGGTCGGCCGCGACCCACATGAAGTCGGCGTACATGAACTCCACGACCGGGACGAACCGGCCGTCGAGTGCGATGCCGCCAGCCATCCCGGCGAAGGCGTTCTCGCTGATCGGGGTGCCGAGGATCCGGCCCGGGAACCGGTCGGGCAGGCCGCGGGTGGCGCCGTTGGTCCCGCCGTTGAGCCGGTGCACGTCCTCGCCCATCACGAACACCCGGCTGTCGGTCTCCATCCGGCGGGCCATCACGGCGGCGACCGCGTCGATGAACTTTGTCTCTTGGACAGGTACGGCGTGACCCGCGGCCGCGACCACCGGGGCTGTGTCAAACTCACTCAGGTCACCGCGGACGCCGACGTCGACCCACTCGGGGTCGGGCCACTCGGTCGGCTTGATCCGGCGCTGGCCTGGTTTGCCGCCGGGCAGCGGCTCGAACAGCACCTGGCCTACCTCGTCCATCACCGCTTTGGCGCGGACGATGGCCTCGGTGGTTTCGGCGGCGGTCATGATGCAGCGCCGTTCGAGGTGGCTGGCGGTCTGCTTGAGCGGGTCGCGGTCGCGCCAGGAGCGCTCCTCGCCCTTGTCGCGGTAGCCGAACGCGCTGCCGGCGAAACCGCCGTTCTGGTGGAAGAAGCGATAGGTGTCGACCTCGACCACGGTCGGACCGCGGCCGCTGCGCATGTACGCGACCGCCTCGCTCATGGCGAGGTGGACAGCGAGCGGGTCCATGCCGTCGGCCTTCCAGCTCGCGATGTTGAAGCCCATCCCACGCGCGGAAAGCCGCGGCTCGGCCGTGGCCTCGTGCACCGAGGTCGACACGGCGTACTGGTTGTTCTCGATGAAGAAGCACACCGGCAGCGACCATGCGCCGGCGAGGTTCATCGACTCGAGCGTGGACCCGATGTTGACGGCACCATCACCGAAGTAGGTCACCGACACGGCAGGGGTGCCGGCCTGGCGGTGGGACCACGCGAAGCCGGCCGCCTGCGGAACGCCGCCGCCGACGATGGCGTTGGTGCCCATCGCGCCGGCCTCCTTCCACCGCAGATGCATCGACCCGCCTCGGCCGTGGCTCCAGCCTCGGTCCAGGCCGCAGATCTCGGCGAGGGTGCGCAGCAGGACGTCGCGCGCTTGGTCGGACGGCGCGCTGAGCGGGTCCATCCCCGTGGGCTCGACGTGGTGGAGCGCCTTGGCGAGGAACTGGTGGTGGCCCCGGTGTGAGCCGTTCACCGAGTCCTCGCTGGTGAGCGCGAGCACCGACCCGACGGCGCCACCCTCCTGGCCGATGCTGGAATGCGCGGGGCCGTGGATCAGGCCTGCGGCGGCGAGGTCGAGGACGTACTGCTCGAAGGTGCGGATCCACACCAGCTGGGCGTAGATCGTGCGCAGCAGCGCGGGGTCGGCGACGTCCCAGTCGGCCTCGGTCGTGACGATCTCAACCCAGGGCGAGGCGGGCTTGAGTGAGCGGTGCTCGGGCATGGCCTTCTCCTTCGTCCGGCAGCACCTTGACATAGGATTGGATCCAAATCCAGGCTTGTTGGGAATGATGGTCCATGCAAAGCTGCGACAGTTGGGATAGTTGGATCCGATCCATGTCGAGGTGACCATGCCATTGCCCGGGCTGCGCAAGCTGGACCACGTCGGGTTTACCGTGCCCGACCTCGACGAGGCACATCGCTTCCTCGTCGAAGTGATCGGCTGCGAGTACCTCTACTCCCTCGGCCCGTTCGAACGGCCGGACGACGACTGGATGCTCACGCACCTCGGCGTCCACCCCCGAGCGGTGATGGTCGAGAACCGCTGGTTCCGCTGCGGTGACCAAGCCGTCTTCGAGGTCTTTCATTACACGTCCCCCGACCAGCGGGACGCGATCCCTCGCAACAGCGACGTCGGGGGCCACCACGTAGCGTTCTACGTCGACGACCTGGACGCCGCGATCCAGCACCTCGAAGACTCTGGCATCCAGGTGCTGGCCGGGCCGACCGCGAGCAAGGGCCCGGCGGCGGGCAACCGGTGGATCTACTTCCTCAGTCCCTGGGGCATGCAGTTCGAGCTGGTCTCCTACCCCGGCGGCAAGGCCTGGGACCGGGACAATGCAGACTATGACTGACGTGAGCAGCGCCCGCGTGGCGTCGCACCTCCGCGACGCGATCCTCGGGGGACAACTGAAGCCCGGCGACCGGATCCGTCAGGAGGATGTCGCGGCGAAGCTGGACACCAGCCGGGTCCCGGTGCGCGAAGCACTGCGGATGCTCGAGGCAGAGGGGCTCACCGAGCACGAGCCGCACAAGGGCGCGCGCGTGCCCCGCCTGACCCAGCACGAGGTCGAGATGATCTACCGGATGCGCGAGCGGCTTGAGCCCCTCGCCCTGGCCGAAAGCCTCGCCCAACTCGATGAGTCGGATCATGAGCGGCTCGAGGAGGTGCAACGCCGCATCGAAGGGAACAACGACGTCCAGCGATTCCTCGACCTTGACCGCGAATTTCACATGCTCACCTACCGAGGCTGCGCGATCGACCCGCTCAACTCCATGGTCACCCGACTCTGGAACTCCACCCAGCACTATCGGCGCGCTTACATCGCCCGCGGCGGCCGGAACGTGATGTGGGTCGTGAACGCCGAGCACCGGCTGATTCTCGACGCCGTCGTACGGCGGGACGAGACCGACGCCGAGCGGTACCTCGAGGGCCATATCCGGCGTACTCGCATCGAGCTCGGTCGCCACCCGGAGGTCTTCTCCTGAGCGGCCTTCGGCTGAACTCCGCGACCGAGAGATCACGCCGCTCACCGCACTGCTCGCCGAGCTGGATCTTGTCGGCTCGCGCCGATCCGCGGCTGGCCATTCTTCTGTACGGAGGGACGTTGCAAGGCTGAACCGGGTCGCCGTCACCAAGTGACGGCGATGTACTTCGGCTCCAGGTAGTCGAGCATGCCCTCGTGACCGCCCTCGCGTCCGACGCCGGACTGTTTGGTGCCGCCGAAGGGGGCGGCAGGGTCGGAGACGATGCCGCGGTTGAGGCCGACCATGCCGGAGTCGAGTTGTTCACTGATCCGCATGCCGCGGCCGAGGTCGGAGGTGTATACGTACGACACCAAACCGTACTCCGTGTCGTTGGCCATCCGGATGGCGTCGGCCTCGTCGGTAAAGGTCACCACCGGGGCGACGGGGCCGAAGATCTCCTCCGAGAGGATGTCGGCGTCGGGGGGAACGTCGAGCAGCACCGTCGGCTCGAAGTAGAAGCCGTCTCGGTCGGGGCGGAGTCCGCCCACGACGACTCGCGCACCTGCGGCGACCGCCCCCCGCACGAGCTCGTCGACCTTGGCGGCCGATTCGTCGTTCACCAACGGGCCGACCTCGGTGTCGTCGGAAGTGCCGGGGCCGACACGCAGGGCCGCCATCCGGTCGGCGAGCCGGCGGCTGAAGTCTTCGGCAATGCTGGTGTGCACATAGAAGCGGTTGGCAGCGGTGCAGGCCTCACCGGCATTGCGCATCTTCGCCATCATCGCGCCCTCGACGGCGTCGTCGATGTCTGCGTCCTCGAGCACGAGGAAGGGCGCGTTGCCGCCGAGTTCCATCGAGCAGTTGATGACCTGGTCGGCTGCCTCGCGCAGCAGCGCCCGCCCGACCTCGGTCGAGCCGGTGAAGGACAGCTTGCGGACCCGCGGGTCGTGCAGCATCGCGGATACGACGGCGCCCGAGCGACGGGCGGGCAACACGTTGACGACACCTGCGGGGACACCGGCGCCCTCGAGGATCTTGGCCATCAGCAAGGCGGTGAGCGGGGTGTCGCTCGCTGGCTTGAGGATCACCGTGCAGCCCGCAGCCAAGGCGGGACCGATCTTGCGGGTGGCCATCGCGGCCGGAAAGTTCCAGGGCGTGACCAGCACGCAGATGCCGACTGGCTGCTGGAGCACCACGATCTTGTTGGCGCCCGAGGGCGCGGTCATCATGGCACCCGAGGCGCGGACCGCCTCCTCGGCGTACCAGCGGAAGAACTCAGCGGCGTACGCCGTCTCGGCGCGGGCGTCGGCGAGGGCCTTGCCGTTCTCGAGCGAGATCAGGTGGGCGATCTCCTCAGCGCGTTCCGTCATCAGCTCGAACGCGCGGTGCAGGAGCTCCGAGCGACTCCGCGGCGGAGTCGCGGCCCAGCCGGCAGCCGCAGAGTGGGCGGCGTCGACCGCCGCGATCGCGTCCTGGACCGTGCCGTCGGCGACCGTGGCCAGCACTGTGCCGGTAGCCGGAGCAAGGACGTCAAAGCGTGCCCCGTCGGCGGCGGGCACAACCTTGCCGCCAAGGCAGAGGCCGAAGGGCAGGTCGGCGATCTGGTCGAGCGAGAAGTCACCCATGACGAAAGCCTTTCGCGGGATCAGTAGGGGTTGGTGACGACGAGGCTCTGGGCCGGGAAGAGAGTCAACACCTTCGGGCCGTCAGCGGTGATGACGATCTCCTCCTCGATCCGCGCGGCGGAGACACCGTCGGAGGCCGGGCAAAAGGTCTCCAGCGCGAACACCATGCCGACCTGGAGCTCGGCGGGCTCCTTCATCGAGTTGAGCCGCGAGATAATCGGGCGTTCGTGCAAGCCGAGGCCGAGGCCATGGGCGAACTGAAGGCCGAACGCCTCCATTTCACTGCCGAAGCCGAACTCCTCGGCCTTGGGCAACAGCGCGGCGATCTGGTCGGTGCCGACCCCAGCCCTGATGCCGTCAATGCCACGGTCCATCCATTCCCGTGCCTGCGCGTAGGCGTCGCGCTGACTGGCGGTCGCGCTGCCCACCGCGAACGTGCGGTAATAACAGGTCCGGTAACCGTTGAACGAGTGGATGATGTCGAAGAACGCCTGGTCGCCCGGGCGGATCATCCGGTCGGTGAAGTTGTGAGGGTGAGGGTTGCACCGCTCCCCCGAGATCGCGTTAATCGCCTCGACCTGGTCGGAACCCATCTCGTAGAGCCGCTTGTTTGCGAGCGCCACGATCTCGTTCTCCCGGATGCCGGGCTTGAGCGCCTCGCTGATGTCCTGGTAGACGCCGTCCACCATCGCAGCCGCCTGATTGAGCAGCAAGATCTCGTCCCGGGACTTGATGCACCGGGCGTCCAGCATCAACTGCTGGGCATCGACGACTGCCAGACCCTGGCGCTGCATCTCGAAGAGGAACGGCGGTTCGACTATGTCCATGCCGATCGGCATGTCCGCGACGCCGGCCTCGACCAGCATCGACTTGATTTCGGCGACCGCGGTTGCCATCAGACCGACCGACGGGGCGACCGCGCCCCGGAAGCCGAGGAAGCCAGCTCGGTAGTTCTCTTGCGGCATCCATTTCGAGTACAGCTTGTGGTGTTTGACCGCCGACCCGAAGTCCCACAGAACGGGGTCCTTGCCCCGCGCGAGCAGGGCATACCGGATCATCTTGTCGCCCAGCGCGCCGCCGATCCAGGTCTGCGTGGTGTAGCGGATGTTGTAGAAGTCGAAGAGCAGGAACGCCCCGCACTCGCTGTTCTCCAGCGCCGCCTGTGCCCGGCCGAGACGGTAGCGCCGCAACCGGTCGAAGTCGACCCGCTCCTCGTAGTCGACCCCCGTATGACCGGGTGCCGGGAGCCGACCGCTGGTCACTCGCTGAGCCCGTCATCGACCTGCACGTTCTCGGGATCGAGCGTGAGGCCGGAGTTGCGCGCCTGGAGCGGGAGCAGGACCGCGAAGTCCTCATCGGCCCGATCGCTGCTGACGCTCGCCTGGACAGCGGCGGCGGTCGCAGCGGCGACCGGCATCGGCACGTCGAGGGCGTGGGCGGCATCAAAGCCGAGGTCGAAGTCCTTGCGGAGCAAGATAGGCGTGAACGTCGGTGTGAAGTCGAGGTTTACGAACGCCGGCGACTTGTAGCGCGTAAAGACCGAGCCCATCACCGAGTCATTGAGGAAGGCAAGGAACGCGGCCCGGGGCATACCCCCCTTCTCCGCGAGCACAGTGATCTCGGAGAGGCACTGTGTCACGACGCCGAGCATCAGGTTGTGGCAGATCTTTGCCAACCGGGCTACGTCACCTTCGCCGACGTACGTCGCGCCCTTGCCGAGGCGGGCGAGCAGGTGGGCGACCCGGTGGTAGGTCTTTTCGGGGCCGGAGACCACGAGGCTGAGTCCGCCGGCCGTAACCACCTTGGCGTTGCCGCTGACCGGCGAGGCAAGGAAGGCGACCGATCGCTCGGTGCACGCCGCGCGCATTGCGGCCGATGACTCGGTCGAGACTGTGGAGCAGTCGATGACGATCCGCGGCAGGTGGTCGGGGTCAGCGAGCAGGCCGCCCTCACCGAGGAGTACCTGTTCGAGGTCGGCCGGTGTCGAAACCATGGTGAACACGACGTCGTGGCCGCGCAGGTCCGCAATGGTGTCGGCGACCGCGCAGCCCACCTCGCTGAGCGGCTCGGCCTTGGCGCGGGTGCGATTCCAGACCGTCACGTCCTCGTCGGCCCGCGCCAGGCGGCTCGCCATCGCGGCGCCCATTCGGCCGGTGCCGATCCAGCCAACGCGCAGGGATTCGGGCTCGGAAGCCGTGCTGTCTGTGTCCATGGTCAGACCTGCCTTCGTGATGGGAGGTGGGAATGTGTACGCAAGGCTGCCGGGTCAGCCCGTCGGTGGTGGGAGGCCGCTGCCACGGCGCGTCGTTCGCGCAGCCGGACGTGCCTGCCTGGTCGAGCTTCGGATGCTCGACCAGGCAGGCAACAGCGCAAGCGTGGGCGCATCGCGCCCCGCCCCGCGCTCGGCGTCGGCGGCCACCACCGCCAGGACACTGCGAAGCTGACCAGTCGGTCCATCCTCACCCCGTGGCCATGAGTTGTCGTTCCGAGTGACAGACGACTCTGCAATCGAGTGCAGCCTTTCGGATCCACGGCAGAGTGTCAAGCAGTGGGTACAAATCACGCGTTTTACTGCAATCGAATGCAAACGCACTCTCCGTTATCGTGCCCCTGCAACTCACGTCGGTGGTTTCCCACCCCGTCCGCGCTCCTCAGCCCATCGCCCGCTCAGTCAGCCGACCGGGTCTGGCGGCCACCAACGGGCCGGCGAGGCGCCGGTTCATGCGAACTACCACGGATGTCTGGCCGGGCTGCCAGTAGTGGTCACCGGCGCGGGTGGTTTTGCGCGGAGAGGCGCCCAGGGCCCTCTCGGCTCCGAGAAGGTGGGCACAGCCACGGAACCCTGCTCCGGTCGATGGAGGCGAATCCGCAATCTTCATCCGCCGCGACGCCACAGCGACGAACCCCCTGTGTGCGCCTGGGCGCGATATCTACAGCTGACCAGCTCAGGATCCGGCTCAGCTCGACGGGACGTACACCCCGTCGAGCCTCTTGAAACACAGGCCCTCCAGGCCCGCTGGCGGATAGTCGCTTGACTTGCTCCTCGGGCTGAAGCCCGAGGATTGTGGCCTTCTCGATCGTTGGCGAGGACAACCACGTCCACCTGCTGGTGAACTTCCCGCCCAAGGTCGCCGTGACCGCGCTGGTCAACTCCCTCAAGGGTGTCTCCTCGCGCCGTCTGCGCCAGGAGTTCCCCGACCTGGTACGGCACTACTGGCGGGCTGACAAGCTGTGGTCCGGGTCCTACTTCGCCGGCACCGTCGGCGGCGCACCGCTGAGTGTGGTCAGGCAGTACATCGAACAGCAGAACCGGCCGGTATGAGCACTGCCCGGCTCCGCCGGGAGACCGCCTTCGTGATGCTCCACACCGCAGGTGAAGAACTGCGGTGTCCGGCTCCGCCGGACCTGATTTTGCGACGCTCCGCGTCGCCACCATCAGATTCGCATCACCACCGGCCTGAAAGCCGATGCACTGCGAATGAATTCCGGTAGCCAGTGGCGCGCCCCTGCACAGCGAAGACGACTCCGCTGCGATCAGCCACTGACCGCCCGGACGCAAAGGGTCGCCTTCAAAACACCGGACCAACGAGCCCAATTTTGAGGCAGCACGTCGCGGCGGCGGCGCGCCAAACCTGCACCGCGCTATTTGCTTGGCCGCTCCCGCAGACACTCCGGGGCTGAGACGCCCGTACAGGTCACATAACCCCGGGGGGCGCATCCGCTGGGCATGTGAACCCGGCTAGAATTAGCATCGTGCAGACTCCGACGCTCCGAGATGTGGCCGATGCGGCGGGTGTGCATCCGGCCACGGTGTCACGCGCGCTGAACCCTTCAACCCGCAACTTGGTCAACGCCAACACCGCACGTCGCGTCATGAAGGCAGCGGAGTCACTGGGTTACCGGCCGAACCCGATCGCCCGCAGCCTGAAGACCTCAAAGTCCGGAACCGTCGGCTTGGTCATCCCCGACCTCACCAACCCGCTCTTCCCGCCGATCGTGCGCGGCATCGAGGACGTGCTCGAGCCAGCCGGGTACAGCAGCCTGATCGTCAACACCGACAACGACCCTGGCCGCGAGCGCGCCCAGATCGAGTCTCTACGCTCGCGCCAGGTCGAGGGGTTCATTATCGCCACAGCACTCGTCCATCACCAGTACCTCGAACAGATGCGCCGCGAGGACGTGCTGATGGTGATGGTCAACCGCCGCCCGGACGGGATCGACGTACCCTGCGTCACCCCGGACGACGCCGCTGGCGTTGAGCTGGCCGTTCGGCACCTCGCCAGCCTCGGCCACCGCCGCATCGCCCACCTCGCCGGTCCCGCGAACACATCGACCGGCGTGATACGGGCCCGGTCTTTCCGCAGCTCGATGCGCGACCTTGGACTCGACGACGACCCCGCGCTGGTCACGACCTGTCACCACTGGAGCGAGGAGTCCGGCGCCGAGGCGCTGCGCTCAATGCTCGCCACCGGCGCGGACTTCACGGCCGTCGTCGCGGGCAACGACCTGATCGCGCTCGGCTGCTACGACGTCTTCGCGGAACTCGGCATCGACTGTCCACGCGACATCAGCGTGGTCGGCTTCAACGACATGCCCTTCATCGACAAGCTCCGCCCACCCCTGAGCACGGTCGCGATCCAGCACCAGCAGATCGGCGCCGAGGCCGCACGATTGCTACTCGACGGCATCGCCGAGCCGGACCGTCCGACGCGTTCGGTGCTGCTACCGGTATCGCTCGTCGTCCGGGGCTCGACCGCTCCCCCGCATGTAGGGTCCTGAAGCAGGGGGGCCTGCACTCACGAGAACAGAGCACCTACTGCGATCGCGGTAGTGGCTAATGCCACGTTCAGGCGACGAGCCAGGGCGGTTCAGGTGCCTACGCTGCATCCATGATGAGCAATGGCCGATGGGGCCGGGTGATGTACCACGCCCGACAACCGGGGCGTGCCCGACTACGCGAGTCTGGTCTCGTCGGCTGCGTAATCGTCGTGTCCGTGTTGTCGGCGTTCCTTGATCCTGTGGTGGGGAACCTTCGGCAGCCGGGTGTCCTCAGTGTCGCCTTCGCGATCGCGTACGGTGTGGTCCTGCTGTTCCGGCGGCGCGTGCCGATGATGACAGCCGTCGTCCTGTCGGCGCTGGGATGCGCTTATCAGGCGTGCGGGGGCACGCCTACCCCGGCCCTGCCCGCCCTGATGGTCAGCCTGTATGGGCTGGCCCTGCGCACGGGACGGCGATCGGCGTTGGTTGCCGCAGCTCTCGTTGCCACCAGCACTGTTGCGGCAGCGATGCTCTTGCAGTCAGGGCCGGTACTGGGACCGCAACGGATGGGCGTGGTGGCCTGGATCGGGCTGGCCACCGCGGTCGGCGACGCGGTCCGTAACCGTCGCGCGTATGTCCGGGCGCTGGAGGAGCGGGCCGAGCGCGCCGAACGGACTCGAGAGGAGGAGGCGGCCCGTCGGGTGGCGGCCGAGCGGATGCGCATCGCACGCGAGTTGCATGACGTGGTCGCCCACGAACTGACCCTGATCAATGCGCAGGCCGGGATCGGCGTCCACGTGGGACGGAACGATCCCGTCCAGATGGCCGACCTGCTCACCGCTATCCGGGACGGGTCGAAGGGCGCACTCGGCGAGCTGCGCGCCATCGTGGGGTTGCTGGCGCAGCCGGAGGAGGCCGCAGCACCGCTGGAGCCGACGCCTGGGCTGGGCAGGCTCGACGATCTGGTGTTGTCGTTCGAGAGGGCAGGTCTGACGGTGGAGGTTGTCCGGCAGGGCGAGGGGTGTTTCATCCCCTCGGCGGTGGACGTGACGGGCTACCGGATCATCCAGGAGGCACTGACCAACGTGCGCAAGCACGCCGGGGTGGACACGGCACGGGTCGGTCTCCACTACCGCCATGACTCGCTGTCCATCACGGTCGACAACGAAAGCCTCGACGGGGGGCGCCCGCCGAGCGGGGGCGGGACGGGGCGCGGCCTGATCGGGGTCCGCGAGCGGGTGGCAGCCGTGGGTGGCACTGTCGACATCGGGATACGACCGCAGGGCGGGTTCTGTGTGGCGGCTCGTCTGCCGCTGGGCCGGACCGGCGCTGCGCAGCCCAGGAGGAAGGCGAACGATCGCCCATGACTCTTCGCGTCCTGCTGGCCGACGATCAGGTACTGCTGCGCGGCATGTTGCGGCGGCTCCTCGACAACACCCCCGGTATGCAGGTGGTGGGGGAGGCCGCCGACGGCGCTGAAGCCGTCGCCCTGGCTCGCGCGCACATCCCCGACGTGGTCCTGATGGACATCCGGATGCCAGGCGCGGACGGCATCGAAGCGACTCGGACGATCACCGCGGACCCGGACCTCACCGGCGTGAAGGTGCTGATCCTCACGACGTTCGAAATCGACGAGTACGTCGCCGAGGCGATCGGCTCCGGAGCCCGGGGCTTCATCGGCAAGGGTGCAGACCCTGAGGAGCTCCTGGCCGCCATCGAGACGGTCGGAGCGGGCCGGCCCCTGCTGTCGGCGGCGGCCACTGCCGCTCTGATGGCCCGCTTCCGGGTGGGTTCGACCCGGACCTGGGACAAGGAAACGCGGCTGCTGGAGGAACTGACCCCGCGAGAGAAGGAGGTGCTGGCGCTGCTGGCGACCGGCCTGACCAACGACAACATCTCCGAGCGGCTGAGGCTCAGTCGGCACACGGTCAAGACGCATCTCAACCGCACCATGGCCAAGCTCGGCGTCAGCGAACGCGCCCAGTTGGTGACCATCGCCTACGAAAGCGGTCTGGTGCGGCCCGGCGAGTCACCGTGAGCCCCCGCGAACGCGGTACTCGATATGCCGGGTAACGCGCGCGCGGTACAGGGAAAGCACCGCGGCCGGGCGACGACGGATGACGGGCGAGGCGGGCAGGGTGGGCGCACGCCGTCCCGGGACCCCATGGCCCGGGACGGCCTCTTCTTCTTCCGTCCCACCGCAGAAGTGAGACCCTCCGCATGTCCTGGCTTTCCAGGCTGAGCCTCGCCAATCGCAAGCTGGCCACCCTCATCACGCTGATCGTTATCGCTCTGGCCACGTACGCCGTGCCGTCCCTGAAACAGCAGTTGTTGCCCGACCTGTCCTTTCCCGCGATTACTGTGACCGCCACCTACCAGGGCGCGTCCCCCGACGTCGTTGAGGACCAGGTCGCCAAGCCCATCGAGGACGCGGTGAAGAGCGTCGACTCGGTGCAGTCGATGACCTCCACGTCGCGGACGGGCTCGGTGACGGTGCAGCTGCAGTTCGACTTCGGCGTCGACACCGACACGAAGGCGAACGAGGTGCAACAGGCCCTCGACAAGGGAACCGCGAACCTCCCAGACGGCGTCGACCCCCAGGTCGTCACCGGCGGCACCGGTGACCAGCCCACCATCACCCTGGCCGCGACCTCCGACGCTGACCAGCAGCAGCTCGCCGACGCCCTGGCGGACAAGGTCGAACCCGAGCTGAAGTCCATCGATGGCGTGAATCAGGTCACTGTGTCCGGAACGGCGGACCAGGTCGTCACCATCACCCCCGACTCTGACAAGCTCGAGAACGCGGGCCTGACCGTTCAGTCGATCAAAAGCGCACTGACCTCGAACGGCGGCACCAGCGCCGGCGGCTCCGTCGATTCCGACGGCAAGAGCCTGAGCATCGAAGTCGGTGACTCCATCACCTCAGTGCGGCAGGTCGAAAGCCTGTGGCTGAGCGCGTCGACCGGATCGGGTTCGAGTACCACGAGCGGCACAGGGTCCCCCTCGGGCGCGGGTATCGCAGGAAGCACAGGCGTCGCGGGTGGCACCAGCACGACGTCCGCCAGCTCCGGCTCGCAGGACCCGGTCCAGCTCAAGGACGTCGCCTCGGTAAAGGTTCAGGACGCCGAGGCAACGACGCTGACGCGGACCAACGGCGAGGCCAGCCTGGGTATTTCCGTCACCATGGACCACGACGGCAGCTCGGTCTCCATCTCCGACGACGTCCGCGCCAAAATCCCGGGCCTGGAGAAGTCGCTTGGCCACAACGCGAAACTCACGGTCATCTCCGACAACGGCCCGCAGGTCAGCAAGTCGGTGAACGGCCTCGTCGAGGAGGGCGCCCTGGGACTGCTCATGGCGATCCTCATCATCGTCCTGTTCCTTCGATCGATCCGTTCCACTCTGGTGACAGCGGTCTCCATCCCCCTGTCCCTGCTGATCGCCCTCATCGCCCTGTGGTATGAGGACTACTCGCTGAACGTCCTCACGCTGGGCGCGCTGACCATGGCCGTCGGCCGGGTCGTTGACGACTCGATCGTCGTCCTGGAAAACATCAAACGGCACCTCGGCTATGGCGAGGCAAAGCGCGCCGCCGTGCTCACCGGAGTCCGCGAGGTGTCGGCCGCTGTCACGTCCTCCACACTCACCACGGTCGCGGTATTCCTGCCGATCGGCCTGGTGAGCGGCATCGTCGGTGAACTGTTCTCCCCCTTCTCCGTCACCGTCACCGTCGCGATGGCCGCCTCGCTGTTGGTGTCTCTGACCATCGTGCCCGTCCTGGCGTACTGGTTCCTGAAGCCGCCAAAGGATGCGGTGGGCAAAGACCAGGAGCAGTTCCGCGCACTCGTCGAAGAGGAGGAGCGCAACGGTCGCCTGCAGCGCATGTACGTGCCTGTCATCGAGTGGGCCACCCGTCGCCGCAAGACCGTTCTCGCCCTCGCCGCCGTGCTGCTCGTGGTGACCTTCAGCATGGTGTCCGGGCTGAAGACCAGCTTCCTCGGGGACTCCGGACAGGACTCCCTCAGCGTCACCCAGACCATGCCGGCCGGTACCAGCCTGAACGGGACCAATCAGGCAGCGAAGAAGGTGGAGGAGGTGCTGTCCGGTGCGGACGGCGTCGACTCATACCAAGTCACGATCGGTTCGTCGGGCGGCTTCTTCTCCACCGGCTCGGTCTCGGACAGCGCCACCTACAGCATCGCCCTGACGGACAGCGCCGACTCCTCCGAGGTGGAGGACACGTTGCGCGAGAAGTTCGACAAGCTCAACGGCGTGGGCGACCTGACGTTCAGCTCCAACACCGGCTTCGGCACGAGCAGCGACGTCGAGGTCTTGCTCAAGGGCGACGACGCAGTGGCGCTGAGCACCGCCACCGACAGCGTTGTGAAGGAGCTGAAGAAGGTCGATGAGGTCGCCGCGGTCACGAGCGACCTTTCCCAGGAGGCACCTCAGATCACCGTCCGGGCCAAGGGTGAGGCGGCGGCCGAGCATGGGCTGACCGAAACGAGCATCGCGTCGTCGGTCGCCGAGGCCGTGCAGGGCTCCACGGTCACCCAGATCACCGTTGACGGCACCCAGCGCGATGTGGTCGTCAAGACGACCTCCGACGCCCCGAACTCCGTCAGCGAACTGCGCGCGCTGAAGATCTCGACTTCTTCGGGCGACGTCCGTCTCGACAGCGTCGCAAACGTGACGCAGACCGAAGAACCTGTCGAGCGGTCACGAGTAGATGGCACCGAGTCCGTAACCGTCTCGGCGACCCCGGTAGGCGACAACACCGGAGCCGCGAGCACAGCGGTGGAGGACGCAGTGAAGAAGGCGGACCTGCCCTCAGGCGTCTCCTACGAGATGGGCGGCGTCACCTCAAGCCAGAACGACGCCTTCAGCCAGCTTGCCCTGGCGATCGTGGCGGCCATCGCCATCGTGTTCCTGGTGCTGGTCGCGGTGTTCCGCAGCATCCGCCAGACCCTGATCCTTCTCGTGTCGATCCCCTTCGCCGCCACCGGCGCAATAGCCCTGCTGCGCATCACCGACACCCCGCTGGGCGTCGCGGCCCTGATCGGCCTGCTCATGCTCATCGGCATCGTGGTAACCAACGCCATCGTGCTGATGGACCTGATCAACCAGTACCGGGCGCGGGGCATGAGCGTTCCGGAGGCGGTCCGCGAGGGCGGCAGCCGCAGGCTGCGGCCTATTTTGATGACGGCACTCGCCACCATCTTCGCGCTGACTCCCATGGCCCTTGGCATCACCGGCTCGGGCGGCTTTATCTCCCAGCCCCTCGCCGTCGTCGTCATCGGCGGGCTCTTCAGCTCCACCGGGCTGACGCTCATCCTGATCCCGACCCTCTACACGATGGTCGAGACCCGGCGGGAGCGCCGCGCCGATCGGCGAGCCGAGCGCAAGCACGCGGCGACGCCCGCGGCCGAAGAGACCGTGCTCCAGCCGCAGGCGTGACGCAGGCACTGGTACAGGTTCGGGGCATTTGACGTTGCGGTCGGCCGCATGTCATCGGGAGGCATGCGGCCGAAGCGTCGGTCGTCCGAGAAGGCGGGGTCCGCCGTCCAGCGAGGGTTCGGCATCCGAAACGCTGGATATCACGCACTCGCGGCAGTGATGACAAACATTGCCTCACGGCGGATTCGAGACACAGGTCCAGAGTGCCGTCGCCGTCGAGCCGGATGCCGAGGGCGCTGGGCACGTTCCGCGACGCCGCACACGACTGCTAGGACGGCGGACTTCACACCCCCTCCGGGCTCCGTTTCCTCGATGGAGCCAAGGCTATGAGTCAGCCTCTCCTCCAGGCCAGCTGCTCGAACATGCCACCCGCTGCGCACGCTCTGGCGCCCCTGGCTTGCTTCGGGCACATCGCCCTGAACTCCGAGCAGATCCCCGTAGCAACAGGATCCGGCCACAGGCATCTGACTCTCTGTCAGCTCTCACTTTCCTCTCCCGGGTCTCCCAGCCGGATGGGTGAGAGTCGTGACCTGCCCGCGACCAAGGCAACGGAGCCATCCCGTGTCCCTTCTCGTCTGAGGAAGCCATGTCTCCCCTCCCCCACAACACGGCCCAAACTCACACCCCCGGCAGGACCGTCGCTTTCCAGCACCCACGCGGGACCGCGCGCGCCGAGTCTGGGACGGCGACCGTTGAAATCGTCGTGCCCGTCTACAACGAGGAACGCGCCCTGCCCGGCTGCCTGCGCACCCTGCACGCCCGGCTGACCGAAGAGTTCCCCTTCCCCTGGCGCATTACTGTCGCCGACAACGCCAGCACGGACGCCACCCTCAGCGTCGCCCGCCGTATGGCGGAAGAATTGCCAGGCGTCGATGTTGTGCACCTGGGCCGCAAGGGCCGGGGTCTCGCCTTGCGCATCGTGTGGGGGTGCAGCGACGCGGACGTCGTGGCCTACATGGATGTGGATCTGTCCACCGGCCTCGACGGGCTGCTGCCGCTCGTCGCTCCGCTCGCCACTGGGCACTCGGATCTCGCCATCGGCAGCAGGCTGGCACCGGGTGCGCGTACTGTGCGTGGGCCGCGCCGCGAGTTCATCTCCCGCTGCTACAACGGGATCATCCGGCTCTCCCACGGCGTGCGTTTCACCGACGCCCAGTGCGGCTTCAAGGCCGCCCGCACGGAGGTGCTTCGGCCTCTGCTGGCCGTGACCAAGGACGACGCCTGGTTCTTCGACACTGAACTGCTGCTGCTCGCTGAGCACAACGGGCTGCGTGTGCACGAGGTGCCGGTCGACTGGGTGGAGGACGTCGACACCAGGGTCGACGTGGTGAACACGGCCACCGATGACCTCAAAGGGCTGTGGCGGATGGCGCGGCTCAAGGCTTCCGGTGCTGCCCGCGTCGAACTGCCCCACCGCCCCGCCCCGGCCGCCGAGCACCCTGATGCCGTCCTGGCGCCGACCACGGGGCGGGGTGTGCTGTCGTGGGAGGTGGGCTGCTTCATCGCAATCGGTGTCGCCTCCACCGTCGGGCAGGCGCTGCTGTACTGGCTGTTGCGCGGCTGGTGGCAGCCGGCGGCCGCCAATCTGGTGTCGCTGCTGCTACTGACGGTCCTGAACACCGAGGCGAACCGCCGCCTCACTTTCCGGCATGCACAGACTCGGCCGGCACGTGCCCACCTGGGGGCAGGGGCGCTGTTCGTGCTCGGCTACCTGGTCACCTCCGGCGCGGTGCTGTGGTTCAAGCACGCCGATCCCGGCGCCTCGGCGGCTGAGGAGACCGCTGTCCTGGCCGCCGCCTCCGTCGTGGTCACCGCCGTTCGCTTCGCCGTGCTCCGGCTGGCGGTCTTCCGCAATGGGGCCGGCACCGGACGCAAGCGCCCCTCCCACCCCACCTCTGACGAGAGTTGATCTCCCTCCATGAACGAGTCCTCCCGGACCCTGTCCATCGCTCCGTCGTACCGCGGTCCTACCGATCCCTCTATGCGCTCCCGGCCTGTGTGGGGGGCGCCGGTCGCGCTCGGCGTGATCATGCTGGTGGCGACCGCGTTGTATGGCTGGTCGCTCGGTTCGTTGGGCTGGGGCAACGGCTTTTACTCCGCGGCCGTGAAATCGATGGGGAAGAGCTGGACCTACTTCCTGTTCGGTTCCTACGACCCGGCCGGAGTTGTCACCGTCGACAAGCCGCCCGCCGCGCTGTGGCCCCAGGTCGTCAGCAGCAAGATCTTCGGGCTGCACGGCTGGGCAGTGGTCCTTCCTCAGGTGATCGAGGGTGTGGCCGCAGTATTCGTACTGCACCGGACCGTGCGCCGCTGGGCCGGCGAGCTGGCCGCACTGCTCTCGGCCCTGGTGCTCACCCTCACCCCCATCACCGTGGCCATCAACCGGGACAACAACCCCGATACGCTCCTCGTCCTGCTGCTGGTGTCGGCCGCCTACGCACTCACCCGCGCCTTGCAGGCCGAAAGCCGGACGGGGACCTGGTGGCTGTGCGCGAGCGGGTTCCTGATCGGCTGCGGGTTTCTCACCAAGATGCTCGCCGCCTGGCTGGTCGTGCCCGCGTTCGCCGTTGCCTGGCTCGCGGGCGCAAGCGGCGCCTGGATCGCACGGGTGGGGCGGTTGCTGGCTGCGGGAGCCGTCTTGATGGCGTCCTCACTGTGGTGGGTCGCGATGGTGGCGCTGTGGCCGGGTGACCGGCCGTACATCGGCGGCAGTGAGGACGGGTCCGCCTGGGACCTGGTCGTCGGCTACAACGGTCTCGGCCGGGTCTTCGGCTCCAGCGATGGCTCGTCGCAATCCGGCAGCGGGGTGGGGCAGTTCGGTGGCGCGGCGGGTCTCGGTCGCATGTTCAACAGCCAGGTCGGCGGGCAGATCAGCTGGCTGTTGCCGGCCTGCGCGGTGGCCCTGACCCTCGCGGTGGTGTGCGCGGTGCTTAACCGCCGCGGGCAGCTGGGGCCGTCCGTCGTACTGCCCGCCTCGGGGTGGCTGTTGTGGGGGGCCTGGCTGATCGTGTGCGTGGGCGTGTTCTCAGCGCAGAAGGGCATCTTCCACCCGTACTACACCACCCAGCTGGCCCCGGCGATCGCTGCCCTGTGCGGGGGGATGCTGTCCGCCCTGATCCGTGTCCATCGAGCCGGCGCTGCGTGGGCTCCGTGGGTCGGTGCGGGGGCCGTGGCGGTGACGGTTGTCTGGGCGGTGGTGGTCATCCGTCGTACGCCGGACTGGAACGGGTGGCTGATCTGGCCCGTGCTGCTGGTCGGCTGTGCGGCGATCGCTCTGCTGTTGTTCCGGCGAGGCGGAAAGCTGCTCCTGGCCGGTGTGGCTGCCGCTGTGGTGTCGATGCTGGTGGCTCCAGGGGCGTGGGCGGCCAGCACTCCTGCCTCGGACACGTCGAATGCCATGGCGGGCGGCAACCCGACGGCGGGTCCCAGCGGTTCTCAGTCGGCGTTCGGCTTTTCCGGTATGCCAGGGCAGGTCTCCGGCGGGGCTCAGGGATCGTCGGACATGCCGTCCGGGATGCCTTCGGGTATGGAGGGCTTCCCCGGCGGTGGCGCTGGCGCGGGGCAGCAGGGCGAGCAGCCGGCGGGTGGGATGCCCGGGATGCCGTCCGGGATGCCCGGTGGTGACCAGGGCGGTCTTCCCAGTGGTATGCCAAGTGGTGTCCCCAGCGCGATGCCCGAAGCGTCCGGTGGTTCCGGCTCAGGTTCGACCGCCGGCGGCCAGGAGATGCCCTCCTTCCCTGGCGGATCCGGAGGAATGTCCGGCGGATTCGGCGGTGCCGGCGACTCGTCACTCACTTCCGACCAGCGCAAGATGCTCAACTATGCCGTGAAGCACTCGCCCAAGGCGCGGATCAAGCTCGCTGTCTCGGGCGGCGCCAACGCCGCCAACGCGTTCATCCTGAACAGTGACGAGACGGTGATCGGCATGGGCGGCTTCGTCGGTTCCGACGACGCGCCCTCGGTGGGCCAGCTGAAGAAGTGGACCACGGACGGAGAGTTGAGGTACGTCCTTGGAATGGATGACTCCAGCGGTGGAGCGATGATGATGCCGGCCCTGTCGCAGGGGCCTGCCGCGGAGCGCTCGGACTGGATTTCCAAGAACTGCACCAAGGTGCCCGCCTCGGCTTACGGAGGCACCGAGACGTCGCAGGAGAGCACGGGCGGTGCGGCGCCCTTCGGCTCCTCCGTGCTGTACGACTGCGCCGCCCGGTGAACGGCAACGGAACGGACCGCACAGCACGATGACAGAGCAGCCCGCGGACAGGGCCCGGTACCGGCTCCTCGTGGTCGAGGACGAACCCAGCATCCGCACCCTGTTGGAGTCCACCCTCCGTCTCACTGGATACGAGGTGAGCGGAGCGGTGGACGGTCAGTCGGCCCTCGTCGAGATCGAGCGGCGGGAGCCTCACCTGGTGCTGCTCGACGTGATGCTCCCCGACCTGGACGGCTTCGAGGTCACGCAACGACTGCGGGCCGCCGGGAACACAGTGCCCGTTCTGTTCCTGACCGCCCGGATCGACATCGCCGACCGGATCAGGGGATTGAGCTCGGGCGGCGACGACTACGTGACGAAGCCCTTCCACATCGAGGAGGTTCTCTTGCGCATCGAGGCCATCCTGCGTCGCATGTACGCCCAGGAGACGGAACTGCTCCTTGCGGAGAGCGTGTTGCGCTACGCCGACCTCGAACTCGATGAGGGAGCGCATGAGGTGCACCGCGCCGGGCGCTACGTTCCGCTGTCGCCGACCGAGTTCAAGCTGCTGGCCTATCTGATGGCCAATCCGGGCCGGGTAGTGAGCAGGGCCCAGATCCTCGATCACGTGTGGAGCTATGACTTCTCCGGGAACGCCCACATCGTCGAGACGTACGTCAGATATCTGCGCAAGAAGATCGACTGCTACGATCCGCCGCTGATCCATACCGTGCGCGGCGTGGGGTACTGTCTGCGGCTGCCGCGCGATGCGGACGCGGCAGCGGACCAGTGAAACGGCTGCTTGTCCGCCCGCCCAGTTCGCTGCGCCGACGCCTGATCCTCGGCGTCACCGCGCTGGCGACGGTCGCCGTCCTGGTCTCCCAGGCCTTCGGCTTCGTGGTACTGCGCTCGTGGCTGCTGGACCGCGTCGACCAGCAGCTCGCCGCCTTTCACCCCCCTTCCCCCGCCTACCTCGACGCGCGCAAAGGAGCCGTTTCCGAGGGACGGCCCGGCGTCCTGCCGTCGGACTTCCGGGTCTTCTTCTACGACTCCTCCGGCCGCCGGATGCACGTGTCGCTCGGCGCCGACGACTCACCAGGACCCCGGATCGCAGATTCAGTGGCGCGGCTCGGTCTGCGGGACGGTCACCCGCAGACGGTGAATGCCGTCAGCGGCGACAGCCGGTGGAGGGTGCTGCGAAGTTCGGGCCCGGACAACATGCACGTCGTCGTGGCTCTGCCGCTGGACACAGTCGACGGCGCCACCTCCAAGATCCTTTGGGTCAACGTCGTGCTGCTTGCCGTCGCCATCGCCGCCCTTGTCGCATTGGGCCGCTGGGTCGTGCGGCTCGGGCTGCTCCCGCTGACCCGAATGGAGAGCACGGCCGAACAGATCAGCGCGGGGCAGCTCGATCTGCGCCTCCCCGACACGAACCGGCAGACCGAGATCGGACGGCTCGGCCAAGTGCTGAACTCCATGCTGGAGAGACTGCGGCAGGCCCTCGATGAGCGGGAGGCATCCGAAGCACGCATGCGACGCTTCGTCGCCGACGCCGGCCACGAACTGCGCACCCCGCTCACGACCATCCAGGGCTACGCACAGCTCATACTGCGCCGCGACCGGCTGCCGGCCCACGAACAGGACGAAGCCCATCGGCTCATCGCGCAGAACGCGGAGCGCATGGGCATCCTTGTCAACGACCTTCAACTCCTCGCCCAACTGGGCCGAGAACCGTCGTACGAGAGGGAACCGGTGAACCTGCGCTCCCTGGCAGCGGACGCCGTGCGCACTGCCGCGGTGCACGGGGCGAGCCATCCGATCGACCTGGGCCCCCTTTCGGGCCCTGGGGACAGCGGCGAACTGGACATGGTGGAAGCCACCGGCGATCCCAACCGGCTGAGACAAATCATCGAAAACCTGCTTTCCAACGCACGCGTCCACACCCCACCCGGTACGACCGTCCACGTCAGGGTGGGCGAGAGCCAGGTGAGCGACGACACCTGCGGAGCGGACGGCCCGGGTCGTACCAGCGCGTCACCGCCCCTGCCGTACGGCATGCCGGTCAGCGTCGTCGAAGTGGCCGACGACGGGCCCGGACTCCCCACCCCGGATGCCACACACGTCTTCGAGCGCTTCTACCGCGCCGACCCGTCCCGGTCCCGCGCCCACGGCGGCAGCGGCCTGGGCCTTTCCATCGCCGCCGCGATCGCCGAGGGCCATGGTGGCCGCCTCGAACTCGACACCGCCCCGGGCAAGGGGTGCACGTTCCGTCTCGTCCTTCCCGCGGCCTGCGGATGAACCGGCCAGCGACACATTCTGCCGACAACGGCTGTCTTGGCGCCGGCCCGTGATCGCCCAGCCGGCGGATGTCTCGCTACGCAGGCTCACTTCGCGGTGCATTCGGTCTGGGTGGCCGTCCGAACGAGCTCAGAAGAGCTATGCGCGCCTGTCCACAAGCCCATTCATCACAAGGTCGACGATCCGCTGGGTGTACTGGTCGTCGACCGGTCGGCGGGTGAGCAGCACTTGGAAGTGGACCGGTGCGAGGAGCACCTCGAGCACCAGCCGTGTGTCAGGGGCCGTCGCCAATTCGCCGCGGGCGACGGCGCGGTCGATCATGATGCCGGCGGAGTCCAGCCTCGTGTTCCAGAATTCACCGCGCATCCCAGCAAGGTCAGGGCTGTCTTCCGTGGCCGCCATGGCGCGAATGAGCCTCTCGCCGAGCGGCGAGTTCACCATGCGCACCATGGAGGCCGCGTACGCGATCAGGTCAGCGCGCAGGGATCCGGTGTCGGGGACGGGGAGCATCTGCTCGCTGTGGGCCAGCATCGCAGCCACGATCAGCCCTTCGCGCGTCTTCCATCGGCGGTAGATCGACGTCTCGTGCACATCGGCGCGTGCCGCCACCTCGGCGATGCTCAGTCTCTCGGCGCCGTGCTCGGCCAGCATGGCCAGAGTCGTGTCCAGTACGGCCTTCCGTACGCGTGCGGACCGACCTCCCGTGCGGCGCTGGATTGAACGCTGTTCAGTCACCCGGGAAGCATAAGTCAGGTTTCTTGCTTTAAAGGATCCACGCCGACTACGCTACTAAAGCAATAATCTTGCGTTAACGCTGTGGGAAGTAGGCTCCGTATGTCCTACCACTGGAAGGTCGCCCCCGAGGACCTGTTCGTCGAGCGGTACCGGCAGATGGTGAACAGCGGCCTGCCGGCCGCGGATGTCGACACGGTCCGATCGGCCATCACCGAGATGTGGCCCGACCAGCCGGGCGGATGGGTCTACGAGTGGTCGCGCCTGGCCGCCGGATACGCCGAGCACCGCCGACATCAACTCGCGGCGTTGGCCTTTGGGTGGGCGAAGTTTCCCACTGTGGCCGACGTCGCCAAGCGCACGGCGCTGGAACGGCAGCTCGAGCAGTACCTGCTTGCCGTTCCCGGCTTCAAGGTCGGCTTTGAGCGCCGCGTGATCCAGATACCCCACGAGGAGGGAGTCACCGCCGTACCCGTGCACCTTCTCACCCCGCCCGGCTGGTCCGCAGATACCCCCGTCCTGCTGGCCAGTGGCGGAGTGGACACCTGGAAAATGGACTTCCACGGCCTCTTCGAGGCCGTCGTCCTGCGCACTGGCATGGGCGTGCTGGCCTTCGACCTCCCTGGCACCGGCGAGAGCGCCGGCCCCATGGACTCGGAGGAGGGCGCCGAGACCGTGCGCGCACTGGCCCTCGAAGCGCGGACTCTGGGCAACGGGCGTGTCCTGCATCTGGGCATATCCATGGGTGGGCACTTCTCGGCCTGCTCGGGTCTGGCCGGAGACGTCGACGCGGCGATCGTCCTCGGCGGCCCCGTCGAGGCGGCGTTCGCCCCAGGCCGGACCTTTGCACACGGCATGGACGGCATTGTCGGCAACGCCTTGGGCTTCGATCACGAGCCGACCCACGCCGAACTGGCCCACCGCTGGCCGTCGTTCCGCCTGCGTCCGTTACTCGACCTCGACGCCAACGTCCCGATGCTCGTGATCAATGGCGCCGATGACGTCCACGTTCCCCAGCACGACACCCTCGTGTTCATGGGACGCAGGGACACGGAAGTCCACCTGCTCCCCGACACCGGACACTGTGCCGTGAGCAAGATGCCTGAGGTGTTGCAGCTGATGTTCGAATGGATCGACCGCCAACAGCTGCAGACCGCCCACAGCTGATACGCGACACCTTCGGCCCCGCTGCAAGCGTCGAGGAATCCCGCGTTTCGGCGGAGTACAGCGCCATCACTGGCACGATGGCCAGCGCACGCTGGCGAACATGCCCCAGCCGCGGGGCATCCCCTGGCCGCGTCCGCTGCCCGAGGACGCGCAACCCACCACGGTGATCCTGTCCCGGGACTCGGCGGGCCGCTGATTCGTCTTGATGCTCGCCGAGGACAGCATTGCTGCGGCCCCCGCCATGGACGCGGGGATCAGCTGCCTGGTAACCCTGCCCGCCGGGGAAGAAGTTCGCCACCCCCATGCATGAGCGGCGTGACCGCGCCCGCCTGGCCAGTGCGCAGCGGGTGCTGTCACGCAAGGCGAAGGGCTCGGCGAACCGCGACAAAACCCCGCGCCGGGTAGCCAAAGCCCATTCGCGGCTCTCCGGCCGGCGCCGAGACTCTCTGCAAGCTGTCGATGGCCTTCACGCGTTCTTCTGGACTCCGGCAGCGATCACGGGGAGCGATCACGTTAGGTGACAGGTGCCTTCGCTTGTCGCCTGTGACAGAGGTGTGAGCGTTAACCGGAACGGTCCTATGCTGCCGGTGGCGACGGCGACTTCGGTCCCACGGTGCCGGAATAGCTCAGATCCTGTGCCGTGAGCGAGTCGGGAACCAGCCTCAACCACGTCGTTCCCCTGTCCCCGGGGTCGTCGTGCAAGTAGTGCACGAAGCGTTCGTCCCAGCAGGACTCGTCCGAGCCGAGGTAGCGGATGAGCTTGCGCCGGCCTCGGGGTACGTCGAAGGGCACGAGCTCGGCCTCACCACGAGCGATCACCTGTTGGACAAGGCCCGTTTCGATATCGCAGACGTCGACAACGAGGGCGACCCTGGGGTTTGTCCTGACGTGATCGAAGAGCCTGGCCCACGGCCCCGTCAGGACCCAAAAGGCTCCGTCCTCCCATAGAAACCACACGGGGCGCACCGACGGGCCATGGGTCGCGATGCGCGCCGTGAGCGGCTGGCCGAGGAAGGAGTCCACATCGAACGCAGGAGAGTTCACCCGTCCATTTTCTTCTCGCTGGAGTCCAATGGAATCCCGACTTTGGACCTAAGACTTCTGATCCAGCATGGTGCCGCTCGACCATCGACAAACGAGGCATGCGGAGGTCACGAGAGCAGGATCATCTTCCGGAGAAGGTCGAACTCTGCTCGCCCGTAAAGCTGTCGTTTGTTCTTCTTGATGCGGTTCACGGCGCCTCCGTGCCACCGAAGGGTTAGTCCGGCGGTGACAGCGTCGAGGTCGCCGGTGAGGCCGCGGGCAAAGCTGGCCAGGCCTGGCAGATCCGCCATGATCGCCTCATCGATCCAAGCGGCAGGAGGACGCCGGCCTGTTGGGTGAGCATGTCGCTGAAGTCGCGGATCAGTTGAAAGTCAGGGGCGATCGGTGATCTGTGATTCAAGCCCCTCGTGAACTGCCCGCAGTCCGAAGACAAGACTTGTGCGAGACGTCACGGTGAGGCAGGCACCGACCACGAATGCCAGGATGGTTTCCCTTGCGTGCTCGGCATCCGGGTCGGTGAACCCTGCCGCCGCGCAGAGCTGAAGCAGGTGGTTGTCATACAGCGTCCGCTTGGGCCCGTACGGGGCATGGGTAGGCATGGCGGGCGCGAGCCATGAGTGCCGCTGGAACATCGCGTGCATCTCCTGAGCCATGGTGATGGATGACTCAGGCCACTCGGCTCCTTCAAGATCAATTGGCCGCAGCTCCCCCCAGATCGCGTCGCAGGCCAGCAGCAGGAGGTCATGCTTGTTCCTGATGTGCCAATAGATCGCTGCAGCGGTGGAGTCTAGAAGTTCACCGAGGCGCCGCATGGTCAGGCCGTCGATGCCCTCATTGTCGAGAAGACCGATGGCGGCACGGACGATCTGCTCCTGGTCCAGGGCCTGACGCTTGGAGCCGCTCGCGCCACCCTGGCCGGCATCCTTTCGTTCACCGTTCACGTTGCCCCCGGCGCAGCGTCATCAGCGCGCTCAGGCCCAACAGGGCCACCGCCACGCAGAAGCCGATCCCGGCTGCCCGGAGCCCCACGGCCTCGGCGGCCATTCCGACGCCCACCACGGGCACGGAGATGGCGACGTAAAGCACGATGAAGTAGGTCGAGGCCACCTCTGCCCGTTGTCCAGCGGGTGCCTCTGCGTTGATCGCGGCCAGCCCCGCGCGGAAGGTCACCCCTTGCCCCAGCCCGGCTGTTACGGCTGCGCCGAGCAGGAGGAACAGCGATCCGCCGGCGAGTCCCGCAATCAGCAGCGCCATGCCCGCGATCAGCAGACCACACCCGGCGGCCAGTGCCGCTTGGCCCAGTGGCCGTACAAGTGCGATCTGGCCGATGGCCGAGGCGGCGAACACTGTGCAGACCACGGCACCGGACAGTGCGGGCTCGGACAGGTGGAGCAGGTGCCCGAGAAACGACGGTGCGACTGCCGTGAACAATCCGAGCACAGCGAAGCTCGCGAATCCGGTGATCGACGCCTGCCGGAAGGTAGCCCGCATCTGTTCGGGCACTCGCGGGCGGGTGACGGTCAGTCGCGGCCGCCCGGCCTTGACCTGTTCCGGCATCAGCCACACGCCGGCCGTGACCACGGCGAGCATGCCGAGGTGCACCTCATACGGCAGCCGCAAGGGGGCTGGGGCAAGTTCGGCGAGCAGTCCGGAGAGCAGCGGTCCCGCGCCGAGCCCGCCCATGTTCGCCACTGTGGCCACCAGGCTGGCGCGTTCACCCGCGTTCTCGTCGGCAAGGTCGACCAGCGCGGCGGTCGCGGCGCCGGTGAAGATGCCCGCAGACAGGCCCGACAGTACGCGTCCAGTGATCAGCAGTGGCAGGTTGTCCGCACCCAGAAACACCGCAGAGCTGAGTGCAGCGCCGGCAAGTCCGGGCAGCAGCGTACGGCGCCGTCCGATGACATCCGAGACGCGTCCGAACAGGACCAGCGCGGTCAGGACCCCCACCGCATACGCGGCGAAGATCACCGTGCTCATGAGGGTCGAGAAGCCGAGGCGGTGCTGGTAGAGCACGTACAGCGGGGTCGGCAGGGTGGTGCCGAGCATGGTCACGGCGAAGGCCAGAGCCACAAGCCAGAACGCCGTCCCCCGAGGCAGGGCGGGCCGGCGCGAAAGCGCGCCGCCATGTGGCTGCCCGTTCTGCGCGGCCAGCTGGGTATCGGCTTTCACACTGCGCCCATCGCGTGGAGGAGTCGCTCACCCGCCGCAAGGAGCCGCTCCTTGACCGTGTCCAGGTCGCAGTCGAGCAGGGCGTGGTCGCGTTTGCGCCAGCGTCCGGCGATCATGACCGCTTCGATGTTCGCGATGTCGGCGTGCAGGGCCGCGGCGATCGGGTTATGCGCGGGCCAGAGATTGACGGCACGGGTGTCGATGGCGACCAGGTCGGCCTGCATGCCCGGTGCGATACGGCCGACTTGGTCGGCCAGGCCGAGCGCCTTCGCTCCTTCGACGGTGGCCCACGCGAGGGCCTGCTTGGCGGTGACAGTTGGCGTGTTGGCGTGGCTGCCGGTGCGCTGCCGGTGGGCGTGATCGAGGCTGCGCTGGTGGGCGAGAGCCAAGCGGGCGGCGGTGAGGATGTGGCCGGGTACGACGCTGTCGACATCGGTGCCGAGCGAGGGGGCCGCGCCATGGCGCAGCAGGGTGCCGGTGACGGGGGTGCCGTGTCCCTGGCCCAGTTCGTTCTCCGGTGTGCAGGTGAAGGTGACGCCGACCCTGACGAGCTTCTTGACCCAGGCGTCGGGCAGGTCGGAGCCGTGCACCACGTTTGTGGAGGGGCCGAACAGTCCGGCGTTGCGTACGGCCTCCCAACCCCGTGCGAGGGCTCCGCCACTCTGATGGAAGGAGGCGACGAGACCGCGTTCGTGCGCGGCGCGGAAGTCCGCCACCGCGGTGTGCGGGGAGGAGTACTGCGGTCCCTGGACGGCCATGCCGAGCGTGAGCAGGTCATGGTCGCGGACGGGGCCGTTGAGCAGGCGGTCGATCTCGGCGAGCGGATGGGGGAGGTCCGGGTCCCGGTAGGGCGTGCCGTGCAGGAAGACGGCACGGATGCCGGCCTGCATCAGCCCGTCGACGGCGGCGTCGGCATGCTCGGGTGTCAGGCTGTTGTGGCACCAGTCCCCGAGGGTGGTGGTGCCGCAGTTGATCTGGTTCAGCGCGCCGGCAAGATTGCTGACGTACATGTCGTCGGGTTCGTAGTGTTGGACGGCATTCCCGTGCAGGTGGGTGAGGTACTCCAAGAGAGTCCAGTCGGCGCCCACTGACCGCAGCGCGGTCTGCCAGGTGTGCAGGTGGGTGTTGACCAGGCCGGGGAGGATCACGCGTCCGGTGAAGTCGACGGTTTCGGCGTCCGGCGCGTCCAGGTTCTCGCCGGTGACGGCGATGCGGTCACCGTCGACGAGGATATCGATGCGCTCGGCGTCGGGGCGCCCCGGCGCCATGGTGATCACCCGCGCGCCGCGCAGCAGGATGCGGTTCATTCGTCGCCTCCCGTCCCGGGAGCTGACACGGTGGGGATCGTCGGCGTCATCGCCTGGGTGGCGGTGCGGGTACTCGTGAGGAAGTCCGTGGTCGCGATGTGACCGATGTAGCCGTCGGGGCGCACCAGCAGCAGGGCGTCCTCGGTGAGCCCGTGGACCGGCCTGAGTGTTCCTGCGGGATCGGTGAGGACGTGGTCGGCGTGTTCGGCGGAGGTGCCGACGGCGATCCGTTTCAACTGTGCGCCGTCCGTGGGCCATTCGAGCCGGTCGAGGGCCTGGGCGGCAGGACCACCGTGGGCGAGGGCGGTGAAGTGCGGACCGCGCAGGAGGTCGAACAGCCTGATTTCCGTGCCGTCGCTGTCGGTCAGTATGGCGTCGGGCATCCGGTCGCCGACGCGCAGCGTCTTGGTGCGGTGGCCGTCGGCGGGCGCGAGGGGGCCGCCGAAGTAGGTGAGCGCCAGCTGCTGTTCGTCTTTGCCGCGCTTGAGGCTCGAGGGATCGAGTTTGGTCATGCGGTCGTAGTTTTTTGTGGACAGTCCGAGCACTTCGGCCGCGATCGGCATCCGTTCAGTCTCGTAGGTGTCCAGGAGTGCGAGGTCGGCGCCGGCCAGGACCTGGGCGAGCTTCCAGCCGAGGTTGTAGGCGTCCTGGATGCCGGTGTTCAGTCCCTGAGCGCCGGCTGGAGTGTGCACATGGGCGGCATCGCCGGCGATGAGGACGCGCCCGTGGCGGTAGCTCTCGGCGAGGCGGATGTTGGGCCGGAACACTGATGTCCACTGGATGTCGCTCAGTGTGATGTGCCGGTTGCCGGTAATGGAGCGGATCCGCTCGTTGAGCGCCGCCTCGTCGAGGACGGGCTCCTCGTCGGCCGCCAGTCGGATCATCCACTGGAAGACGTCGCTGTGCGGCAGCGGGCAGGCCCCGGCGAACTTGCCGCCGAGCCGGGGCCACATGTGCCACCGGTCGCGGGACAGACCTGTGGTGACGGCGTCCACGATGATCATTCGGTCCTGTTCGTCCGTCGCTCCGGTGAACTCGATGCCGAGCTGCTTGCGGACGGTGCTGGAGCCGCCGTCGGCGCCGACGAGATAACGGGCACGGATCTCCTCGATCCCGTCGGGGCCCGCCACCTGGGCGGTGACGAGGTCACCGTCCTGGGCCAGTTCGACGAGTTCCGACGTGAACTCGGCATGATGGCCGAGCTGTTCGAGGCGATCGTGCAGCGCGCGGTCGGTGTCGTGTTGAGGTATCAGCCACGTGTTGGGGTAGGGAATGTCTGCGCTCGCCTGCCTGTTGCGCATCATCCGCCACGGAACCGCCAGGGGGCCGACATGGATCCCGAGCAGGGGGTAGGTGCTGCCGCGCGCGAGGACGGAGTCGAGCGCGCCGAGGTCCTCCAACACCTCCAGGGTGCGCGGCTGGATCCCCTTGGCCCGTGAACCGTCGAAGACATGATCTGCCTTGTTGACGATGCGGATGTCCAGGCCGCGACGGACGAGGTCGATCGCCAGCGTGGTCCCGGTCGGCCCGGCGCCGACGATCAAGACGTCGAGGGGGTCGAGGTGGTTCATGACTCTTGCCTTTCCGCGATGCCTGCCACAGCAGACGAGAGGGCGCTTTCGGCGATGTCGCTTGATCGTCCGCGGGGGGCCGTGTGGCCGCTGTCGATGAGGCGCCACTTCTGCTGTGGCAGGCGTCGCGCGGTATCGAGCACGTCGATGGGTGTGCTCTTGTCCTCGGCATCCCAGAGCGGCGGTGCCGGGAAGCCCGGTTCGCCCACGCGCCCGGACCACTCGGTGCGGGCGGCGCGCGCACCTGCGCCACCCCGCGGCGGCAGGTCGGGGCGGATGCCGTCACAGGACGCCACCAGCACGGCCGCCGCGAAGTGGTGCAGGGACGAGGCACTGCCGGGCAGCAGCCCGGACGCGGCCCCGTCTCCGGCGCTCTTGCAGCGCGCCCGCGGATCGTCGACGACCGCGGACTTCGAGGTGGATTGGCGTTCAGACCGGATAATCATATCGGTTACAGTGTTTCCGTTATTTCGCTCCTGTCAAGCGGACGCACTGTCCACGTGGCACAGATACGAGGAGGTGGGGCATCGGTGCGGCGCTCTCCCGGCCGTCCCCCGATCCCGCTCGAGCGGATCGTCTCCGCCGCAGTTCAGGTCGTCGACGAGGAGGGTGCCGATGCCCTGTCGATGCGCACACTCGCCCAACGCCTGGGCTCCGGCACGGCCACGCTCTACCGGCACTTCGGCAACCGGGCAGCTCTGGTGGCCCACGTCGTGGACCGTATGTTCGGCGGCATCGAGATCGGGAACGACGAACTCGCCGCCATGGGCTGGCGGGACGCGTGCCGCACGACGATGCAAGCCACGTTCGACGCTGTGAGCCGACACGAGAGGGTGGCCCCCCTGCTCGCCGAGGGGGTCCCCGTCGGCCCGAACGCGATGGCCATGCGGGAACGCTGCATCGCCGTCCTGCTCGCCGACGGTTTCCCGCCACAGGTCGCGGCGCACGCCTACGCCACCCTGTCCCGCTACGTGCTCGGCTTCGCGATACAGCTCCGCGGGCACCAGGGCACGGACCAGCCCGGCAACGACGGTCACGCGGCCGCTGCCTTCCGGGCCGCGGATCCCTCGGTCCATCCCGCCACCGCGGCGGTGGCCGCCTGGATGCCGGTGCCACTGGAGGAGGAGTTCCGCTTCGGCCTGGAACTCCTCCTCGACGGGCTCAGCGGACTGCGCGACGGCGCCTGACCGTCGGCAAGATGTGTCGTGGTGGCCGGGGCCGGCGCCGTGGACGCCATGGGTGAGCTCTTCGGCCACCACCCCGGCGGCTGAATGCCATCGGAGCCCGCCCCCGCCGCCGGAGCGGCGAGCACCTCCATGTCATCCGATCTCGCGCTTGAGGATCTTGCCGGTTGCCGTCAGCGGGAGCGCGTCGGCGAACTCGATGATGCGCGGGTACTTGTAGGCGGCGAGGCGTTCCTTTCCCCAGGCGATGAGTTCGCCTTCGGTGGCGGTGGCGCCGGCCTTGGTAATGACCACGGCCTTGATCTCCTCGCCGTGCGACTCGTGGGGAACGCCGATCACGGCGATCATGGAAACGGCCGGGTGCTCCATGAAGAGCTCCTCGATCTCGCGCGGGTAGACGTTGAAACCGCCGCGGATGATCATGTCCTTGGCCCGGTCGACGATGTAGTAGAAGCCGTCGGCATCTCTTCGGGCCAGGTCGCCGGTGCGGAACCAGCCGTCGCGCAGGACTTCGGCCGTTGCGTCGGGCCGCTTGTAATAGCCCTTCATCACGTTGTGGCCCCTGATCGCGATCTCGCCGATCGCGTCGGCGTCGTCTTTCACGTCGGACCAGTCGTCGTTGACGAGTTTCATCTCCACACCCGGTACAGGCACCCCGATCGATCCGACGCGCGGCGCCTGGCCGAACACCGAGAACGCCGCCACCGGAGAGGTCTCCGACAGCCCGTAGCCCTCGAGGATGGTCACTCCGAACCGCTTCTGGAACTCCCGGTGCACCTCGGCGGGGAGCGCGGCCCCGCCGGCGACGGCGACCCGGAGGTTGCGGGCCAGGGCGGTGACGTCGACCGACTCGTCCAGTGCGCCGAGCAGCGCCCAGTACATGGTGGGGACGCCGCCGAAGAGCGTCACCCGCTCCTGGGCCATGAGGCGCAGTGCCGCGCCGGGCTCGAAGCGGGGCAGCATCACGATGGTGCCGCCGAAGGCCAGGGCGGCATTCTGGAACACCGTCTGCCCGAAGGAGTGGAACAGCGGCAGTGCACACAGATACGTGTCCGGACGATCCGACGACGTGTCGAACAACATCTCGTCGATGAGCGCGTTGTCCCGCATGTTCCGGTGCCGCAGCTCCGCGCCCTTGGGCACGCCGGTCGTTCCGGACGTGTACAGGATGACAGCTGTGTCGTCTTCGTCTGTGAGTACCGTGTCGAACGCGGATGGCTGTCTGGCCCAGGGCAGTTCCAGTTGGGGGTCGACGATGTACAGGTCGGCCTCCGTGCCCTCCACTGCGACGCGCGCCGTATCGCCGATGGGCAGCTCGCCGGTTCCTTCGAAGGCCACGTATGCTCGGGCATCGCAATCCCGCAGGTGGTAGGCCACTTCACGCGCCTTCAGCAGGATGTTCAAGGGCACGACCGTCGCGCCCGCCTTGAGAATGCCGTTGTAGGCGATCGTGAAGTACGGCAGGTTCGGCATCGACAGCGCGACCTTGTCACCCGGGCGGATACCCCGTGACACCAGCAGGTTCGCCACCTGGCAGGCTGCTTCGTCAACCTGCGCGTAGGACAGCCGGCTGTCGCCGAAAACGATCGCGGTGCGTTCCGGGTGCCGTACGGCGGTGCCCTCCAGGAGCTCGGCAAGGTTGTATTCGCTCACGACACGACCCCGATCCACTGGTACGACATACACACACTCCTTTGCCGCGGGTTGCCCTCGCGTCCGTGGACACCGGGACCGTGCGCCAGGGGCGGACGGACGTCGACGCGGCGGCCGGTTCCGGCTTCCCGGAGCTTCCCGGACCCGGTCTGCCCCGGGCCGATGACTCCTCCACGCCTTGACTTGCGTGCCTCACACCGGCACCCGGCGACCAAGAGCCACTTGACACGAGACCATTTACGGCAACATCGTATCCATTACACGGGTCGGGCATCAACCCTCCGACCCCAGGCTTCGCCCGCAGCAGATGACCTGTTCGTCCAGCACGGGGGGGGGAGCCGGGCGTGCGCCCGCGGTCGTGACGTAGCGAAAGCCAGAGAGAGGCCCCTGATGGAGGACGTGTATGAGTTGGCGGCGATCGCCGCGTTCTGCGCGTTGCACTGGTTCGCATGGAAGCGGTTGTTCCGTGACACGACACGGGGGCCGGGCCGCGTTCGCCGGGCGGGCGCGGTTGTCCTGGTCCTGGGCCCGCTGCTGGGGACTGCGGCCTTCGCTGCAGAGCGTGGAGGCGCCCCGTTCTGGCTCCAGCAGATCCTGGCCTGGCCTGGTTACCTGTGGCTCGCACTGTCGCTCTACGTCATCCTGGCGCTGCTGGCAGCAGAGTTGGTGCGGCCCGTACTGAGCCGGGCCGCGAAGGGTCCAAGGGGCCTCGCCCAGGAGGAAGCAGCCGTCAGACGCCCGCCTGCACCCGCACGGTCGGAGCCTGGTTCCGGGGCGAGCCGCCCCGGGCTCAGGAACGGTTCGGGCCCCGAGCGCGAGACTCGGAGCGACATGCTGAGCGGCGCCCCGGGCCACAATTCACCGTCCGACTTCTCACGTCGGCTCTTCGTCTCCCGGACGATCGCTGGTGCCGCAGCAGCCACCGCCGTCGGCACCGTGGGCTTGGGCGCCTACGGCGTGTTGCGCGGGCCCGGGGTCAAGCGGGTCACCGTCCCGCTGGCCAAACTGCCCAGAGCCGCGCACGGCTTCCGGATCGCCGTCGTCAGTGACATCCACCTCGGTCCGATACTGGGCCGCGGCTTTGCCCGGAAAGTCGTGGACACCATCAACTCCACCCAGCCCGACGTCATCGCCGTGGTCGGCGATCTGATCGACGGCAGCGTGGAGGACCTGGGCCCGTCCGTGGCGCCGCTGGCGCAGCTCAGGGCGCGGCACGGCACGTTCTTCGTCACTGGGAACCACGAGTACTACTCGGGCGCCAAGCCGTGGGTCCGGCACATACGCGATCTTGGGCTGCACCCGTTGGAGAACGACCGCACGGAGCTTCCCTATTTCGACCTCGCCGGCGTGAACGACGTCTCGGGCAACGAGGAGGGCGACGGACCCGATTTCGCGAGGGCACTCGGCGACCGCGACCGCACGCGCACCTCGGTCCTGCTCGCACATCAGCCGATCGTCATCCATGATGCCGTCCGGTACAGCGTCGACCTACAGCTCTCCGGCCACACTCACGGCGGCCAGATGTGGCCCGGCAACCTCCTCGCGGGCCTCAGCAATCCCACGGTCTCCGGGCTCGAACAATACGAAAACACGCACCTTTACGTCACGAGGGGCGCCGGAGCCTGGGGCCCGCCGGTCCGCGTGGGCGCACCCTCCGACATCACGGTCGTGGAACTCGCCTCTGGGAGCGCCTGAGCAGTGTCCGCGAGCCAGATCCTGCATAGAGCCTGTTACGGCAGTCCAGCACGGGAGTCCTGTTGTTCTCCCCCAGGGATTCCCCGGGTCCAGCCCCTGTGGCGTTCCGGGTCCGGCCGGGCTGGCGACCGCGGCAGCCCTCGTGAGTTCGAAATTCCCGTGACCGCCTCCCTCAGGCCCGCCAACGTACGTGTTTCGCCGGTGGGCCCGGCATGGCTTGCGGCGATCGGCGGCCATCTGGTGCGGACCAGGCGGAAGCAACTTCTCCCCTACATGGGGATTCACCCGCCATTTCCGGGCTGAACCATCAGTACTGACCTTTCCCTCCAGAGCACGACCATGCCAGACCCGTTCCCCAAGATCTTTGGGAACCCGAAAACAGACGTGGAGACCCCTTCGTGGCGACTTTCCTTTACAGACTGGGCCATCTGGCCTTCCGGCGGCGCTGGACTGTCGCCCTGATATGGCTGGCCACGATGGCCGGAGTCGTGCTTGCTGCCTCCCAGGCCAAGGGAACCTCAGACGAGAGGTTCTCGATGCCGGGCATCGAGGCCCAGCAGGCGTACGACCTAGCGCAGGAGCGCTTTCCTGGGACCACCGTCGACAGTGCGAGCGCCCAGGTCGTCTTCGTCGCTCCGGCCGGTCAAAAGGTGACCGCATCCGCCAACAGGGCGGCCGTCGAGAAGGCTGTGGCGGCGCTGGCTGACGGCCCCCAGGTTGACCGGGTAGACGACCCCTTCCAGTCGGAGGCAGTCAGTAAGGACGGCTCGACGGCGTACGCGACCGTGACGTACAAGGTCAAGGTCGTCGATGTCACCGACGCCAGCAAGGAGGATCTGCAGCAGGCCGTCGACCAGGCCCGGGAGGCGGGCCTGACCGTCGAGGCCGGCGGCGAGGCGCTGGACAGCGGCAGTGGGCCCGGCGGAACGTCCGAGCTGATCGGCATCTCGATCGCCGCCCTCGTACTGCTCATCGCTTTCGGCTCCATGGCCGCGGCCGGACTGCCCCTGCTGACCGCGCTCATCGGCGTCGTGGTGAGTCTGGCCTCGGTCACCGCGGTGGCCGACCTCTTCGGACTGTCCGACACAGCCAGCACTTTGGCCACGATGCTGGGCCTCGCGGTCGGTATCGACTACGCCCTGTTCATTGTCTCCCGCTACCGCGAGGAGCGTTCGAGGGGCCGTGTTCCGCAGGAGGCGGCCGGGATGGCGGTCGGCACCGCCGGGTCCGCGGTCGTCTTCGCCGGGCTCACCGTCGTCATCGCGCTGGTGGGGCTGTCGGTGGTGGGTATCCCGATGCTCACCAAGATGGGGCTGGCTGCCGCCGGAGCGGTCGCCGTCGCGGTACTGGTCGCTCTGACGCTGGTCCCCGCCTTGTTCGGCTTCTGGCCGAACGCCGCCCTTTCAAGGGCCGGCCGCAGCAGCGCACGCGACGGCGGCCGGATCGAGGCGGGCACCGAGAACAACGGGGGCACCCGCTGGTCAAGGTTCGTGCTCCGCCGCCCCGTCCCCGTTCTGATGCTCGGCGTGGCCTGCCTCGGAGCGATCGCGGTGCCGATGGCGAATCTGCAGCTGGGCATGCCCGGGGACGAGGCGAAGTCCACCTCCACCTCAGAACGCCGGGCCTACGACGCCCTGGCTGAGGCCTTCGGGCCGGGCTTCAACGGACCGCTGACCATCGTCGTGGACGCCAAGGACGCCTCCGACCCCAAGGACGCGGCGCAGAAGATCTCAAAGGAGATCGCTGCCACCAAGGGAATCGTGAACGTCTCCCCTGCCCAGTTCAACGACGCCGGCGACACCGCGGTCTTCGAGGCCGTGCCCTCGACCGCGCCGACGGCCGAGAAGACCAAGGATCTGGTGAAGACCATCCGGGCCGACCGCACCGGAATCGAGTCCGAGGCCGGGGCGAGCTTCCAAGTCACCGGCACCACTGCGGTAAACATCGACATCGCCGACGCTGTCCAGGCCGCCCTGCTCCCCTATCTCGCGGTCGTGATCGGTCTGGCCTTTCTCCTGTTGCTGGTGGTCTTCCGCTCTGTGCTCGTCCCCATCAAGGCGGCTCTCGGCTTCCTGCTGTCGGTGCTGGCAGCCCTCGGCTCCGTCGTCCTGGTCTTCCAGGACGGCTACGGCGCCGACCTGCTGGGCGTCGAGCAGACCGGCCCGATCATGAGCCTGATGCCAATCTTCCTGGTGGGCATCGTCTTCGGACTCGCCATGGACTACGAGGTCTTCCTCGTCTCGAGGATGCGCGAGGCCTACGTCCACGGCGAGGGGCCCGCCCAGTCGGTCACCACCGGCTTCCGCCACAGCGCCCGGGTCGTCGTCGCCGCCGCACTGATCATGATCGCGGTCTTCGCCAGCTTCGTCGCGGAGACCGACTCCATGATCAAGATGATCGGGTTCGGCCTGGCGGTCGCCGTCCTCTTCGACGCGTTCGTGGTCAGGATGACGATCGTGCCCGCCCTCCTCGCCCTGCTGGGTGACCGGGCCTGGTGGCTGCCGGCCTGGCTGGACCGGCTCTTGCCCCAGGTCGACATCGAAGGCGAGGCACTCGCCCAGCGGCCTGCCGACTACAGCCACACGGACTCGAACGGCCATGCCACAGACAGTCCCGCCGGGGCCCAGGCCTGATCCACCCGGCCCTTCCCGAGTCGCCCGTGGCCCATCCCACGGGCGACTCGCCAGCCGACAGCAATGCCGTGCCCCACCCGCAGGAGAGCCAATGATCACCAGTCTGACGCGCGGCACAGAGCGCCGTCGCCGTGTCATCGACATGCTGACGGCCCTCACTTTGTGGGTGGGCGTCGTACTCGGCCATTCGCTCACCACCCGCGACGGTGCGCCGCCGCCCGCCGCGTGGGTCGCCCCCTCCCTCGCCGCCCTCTCCTGTCTGGCTCTGCCGGCGAGCCGTCGGCACCCGCGTGCCGCTCTCGTCGTGACCGCGGTCGCCACCGTGGTCACCCTCTTGCTCGGGTACGACCTGAGCCCGCTGCTCCTGGGGCCCGTCATGGCCGGCCTGTACCGGCTGGCTGCGCAAGCCGACGCCAGGACCACCCACGCCTACGGCTTCACGACCGTGGCAGCGCTGATCTGCGCGTCCGTGATCACCGACCCGAATGATCTCCAGGTGGCCGGTCCCCTGCTGTGGCTACTGCTGCCCCTCGCCTGGGGACACACCGCCCGGCTCCAAGCCGCCTATCTGGAGGCCGTGCAGGCCCGTGCCGAGCATGCCGAGCGCACCCGCGAAGAGGAAGCCCGCCACCGTGTCGTCGAGGAGCGCATGCGTATAGCCCGTGATCTCCATGACGTCGTCGCCCACCACATGATCCTGGCCAACCTGCAGGCCGGCGCAGCCGCACGCTTCTCCCACACCAGGCCAGAGCAGTCGCGGGAGGTCCTCGCCGAGCTGAACGGCACCATCACCTCGGCCCTGCGCGAGCTCAGGGCCACGGTCGGAGTCCTGCGCCAAGACGACGAACCCCACTCCGCACCGATGGACCCGGCTCCCGGACTCGACCGGCTGCCTGAGCTGATCGCCGGATGTGAGTCCGCTGGAATCAAGGTCACCGTCACCGCTGAAGGGCAGCCCCGGCCGCTCTCCCCGGGCGTGGACCTGACCGCGTTCCGGATTGTGCAGGAAGCGCTCACCAACGTCACCAAGCACGCAGTGTCAAAGGCCGCGCACATCCGGCTCGAATACACGCACGCCCGCCTGCTCATCACGGTCACAAACGAGGAAGCCGCCACTGGCCCGGCCTCCGCCGGGTTCGGCTCGGGCCGTGGCTTCGGCCTCATGGGCATGCGAGAGCGGGCCAATTCCGTGGGCGGAGAACTGCGAGCCGGCCCCCGAGCCGCGGGAGGCTTCGAAGTCACCACCGCACTGCCACTCCACCTTGCCGCTGCGGAGAAGGTTGGAACCCCATGACGATCGGCCTCCTGCCTACCGACAATAGGACCTGCTGCGAACCACTTTCCGGACCCTGACTGACTCCTGCGAGGCCCGTGGAAGCCATCGGGCGAGCCCTCCAACGGCAGTGAAGCCGTGGAACTCGCCCGCGCCCACCATCAGACGTCGCCCTCACGGGTATCCCGATGCTTGTCGCAGAAGGCCTCATCACCACAGTTGCGATCGGACGACGATCCAGGGCCGGGCTGGCTAGCCACCACACACGTCCGCATCATCCCCACCTCCGGAACCGAAAGATCACGTCGCCGGATTCGTGGGCGCCGACGCCAGAGATCCTCAACGGGGTGGCGGGCAGACCGCCGAGGCGGGAGCTCGACTCAGGCAAGTCCGGCACACACGGCAGCCGCCCTGATCGGCGCAAGAGCCGACGACGGGAGGCAACCGGGCGATTCAGCGTGACGCGGACAATGGCCCCAGCATGGGATCGGAGCCCACACCAGCAAAACGGATACACTGATACCGTAAATCGGACTATCCTGACGCCTGCATGTCAGGACGGCGACTGACAGGGGGACTCGTTTCATGGCTTCCGAGACACCGCCTGTTCCGGGCAGTCCTGCTTGGTGGGCGACGCGGACGCCTGCTCCCGCATACCGTCGCGGACGACCCCCGTTGGACATCGACCGCATCGTCGACACGGCCCTGCAGCTCATCGACGAAGTCGGTGTGCAGGCACTGACCCTGCGGATGCTCGCGGAAGCCCTGGACTCAGGCACGGCCACCCTTTACCGCCATCTCAGAGGCAAGGACGAACTCCTCGTCCTCGTGGCCGACCGAATCCTGGCCGATGTGCATGTCCCCTCCGAGCAGGTGGATGACCTGTCTTGGCGGGAAGCCGCGACCGTTGTCGCACACTCGTTTTACGAATCCCTGCGTCGGCACCCCCATGCGCTGCCCTTGCTCGCAACCCAGGTGCACGTCGGCCCCAACGGCCTGCGCGTCAAAGAACGGCTCATCCGACTGCTCCTGAGCCACGGATTCACCGCCAGCCTCGCCGCCCGCACCTACACCGTATTGGGGCACTACGTGATCGGCCTGGCCATCCAACAGCACGGCCCAGGAGCCTCACGCCCTGAAGATCAGGCACACCTGCGGGATTTCTACCGCTCCCTGGACCCCGCCGACTTCCCCGCCACGTCGGCCGCGGCCGAGGATCTGACGTCCGTAGCCCTGCACGAGGAGTTCCGGTTCGGCCTGGAACTGCTCCTCCACGGCCTCGAGCAGGCCCGTCGCACCCCGTCCGAGGTCTCCGCAGCAAAGTCGAGGCGGCACTGACCCATGGTGGTCGTCGTGGATGCTCTGGCGTCTGTCGCCATCGCCATCGAGCAGTTACCGGCGCACGGCGACCCGGCGGACGGTCTGGGGGCGCGTCGCCGGGGCTGCCGGGCGGACGTGATCGCACATGATCAAACTCGCTGTTCGACGGGGCCCCGTCGCGCAATTCGCCGGACAGCCTGCGGGTCTCGGAGAAGAGCAGGTGTCTAGCCCGGTGGGCGAGGCGGCTGCTGCGCCCCGGCAGGGGTCTGTCCGGGCGACAAGCTTGCAACAAAGCCTGGCCATAAGTGACTTACCGCACCAGCAAAGACTTGCGGCCCCAGGGGCACCAGGAGCCCGGCTGGCGAGCAGTCGGGCTTGCCGCGGCGTTCAAACTCTCCGAGTCGTCGGATGGCTGCTGTGGCACCGGGCTTGCGTGCCTGAACTCGTCGGCGCCATCCGGCCGATGTTCGCTCCGAGACCGGCGACCTCGCCGAACACCCCGCCAGGCACACGACTCACAGCCTTCTCACAACTTCATCCCACGCCTGGACAATTTCCTCTCGACGGATTGCGATTGCCGCAACGAAACGACGCCCCTTCCCGCCGCACCGCGGCAATCCGAAAGGAGCGCAACCGTGAGACGTAGACCCCGTTGGCAGGATGTTGCGCGACGCTGGCGCACCCTGTTCTTAGCCGTGTGCCTGAGCGCGCTGCCGCTCGTCGTGTCCGGCCCCAGCACGGCTGGCGCGTATGCCGCCTCCCCGGTGCACGTGTACGTCGCCGGGGACTCGACCGCGTCCACCTACACCACTGGCCAGGCCCCCAGGACCGGCTGGGGACAGGCCCTCCCGGCCTTCTTCAACTCCAACGCAGTGGTCGTGAACGTTGCCAAGTCAGGCGCCAGCTCCAAGAGCTTCATCGACCTCGGCCGGCTCGACCACATCCTCGGCCTCATCACCAAAGGCGACTACCTGCTCATCTCGTTTGGGCACAACGACGAGAAGTCCGAAGACCCCAGCCGGTACACGATCCCGGCGACGACGTACAAGTCTTACCTGTCGCAGTACATCGACAAGGCGCGGGACAAGGGTGCAAATCCGGTCCTCATCACGCCGGTCGAGCGGCGCCACTTCAACAGCAGCGGCGTCATCGCGCCCAGCCACGGTGAGTACCCGGCCGCGATGACCGAACTCGCCACGGCCAAAGGCGTGCCACTGATCGACCTGACCACCTCCAGCACGCGGCTGTGGAACGCCCAGGGCGTCGAGGGCACCAAGAGCTACTTCATGCACCTGGCGGCTGGGGTGTATCCCAACTACCCGGACGGCATCGAGGACAACACCCACTTCCAGGCGTACGGCGCGATCCAGGTCGCCCGCCTGATCGCCCGCTCCCTCAGCAGCCAAGCCGTCATCCCTGCGGCCGACTTCCAGAAACTCGACGACAAAATCCCCACCAGCGCGATCGTCTGGCCCACCACCGCACCCTACTGAACACCCGTCACCCATCCCGGTGATCCGTCCGCCGCGCCCCAACGCGGCCAAGGGAAAGCAGCCGCACATGCCCCTTCTCACCAGACACCGATTCACACGTGCCCGCGCCACCATGGCCGCCTTAGCCACCGTGGCCACGGCTGTCACCATCGGCACCGATAGCGCCTCCGCCGCCACCGCGATCACGGTCGCCGCTGACGGATCGGGCAACTACACCACCATCCAGGCAGCCGTCGCAGCCGCCTCCACCGGAACCGTCATCACCATCAAGGCCGGCACCTACCAAGGGCAGGTCTCCATCCCGTCGAGCAAGTCCGGCATCACCCTCCAGGGCGCCACGGGCACCTCGACCGACATCGTGATCACCGGCAGCGCCCCCGCCTCCACCGCCGGAACGGCCGGCAGCGCCACCGTGCTGAACATGGCCGCGAACACCACGATCAAGGGCCTCACGATCGCCAACACCTACGCGGCCCACGACAGTCAGGCCCTGGCCCTGTACGCGGGCGGCGACCGGCAGGTCTACCGCAACGTCCGGATGCTCGGCTACCAGGACACCTTCCTGTCCTGGGGCGGCACCGGCAGCTCCCAGGTCCGCCAGTACGTCTACAAGAGCTACATCGAAGGTGCCGTCGACTTCATCTACGGCAACGGCGCACTCGTGATCGACAGCTCAACCGTCCGCTCGCTCGACCGCGCCAGCACCAACAACGGCTACATCACCGCCGCCGCCACCAACACCAGCAACCCGTACGGCATCCTCATCACCCGCTCGACCCTGCTGAGCACCGCCGCCTCGCAGACGGTGGCACTGGGCCGCTGCTGGCATGCCGGCGGCGCGGCGGACGCGACAGGCCAGGTGCTGGTCCGAGACTCCACGCTCGGCGGCCACATCCGGCAGACCGGTGCCTGGCAGGACATGGGCGGCTTCTCCTGGAAGACCTGCCGCTTCTCGGAGTACAACAACACCGGCTCCGGTGCCACCCAGGGAACCAGCGACCGGCCGCAGATGAGCGCCTCAACGGCCTCGGGCTACACCGCCCAGAAGTACCTGGCCGGCAATGACGGCTGGAACCCCGTGCAGTAGGAAGGACCGGCTGCGCCGAGGCGAACACGCGCGAGACGCTTCCAGCACACCGGCGGATTCGGCCTCAACAGCGCCTTGCAGGGCGGTCCGGCAGCACGAGCGCGGGGCTGCCAATCCGATGAGTTGGTAGGCAAATTCAGCAACCGTCGGCGGTGAGGCGTCGAAGCAGAGATACCGGGGGCGGGGCCAGCAGTCGTTTCGCTGGCCCCGCCCCCGCCCGCACTCTTGCCAGCGCACCACCGCAGCACGCCAAGGATCATGTCGGGGCGCTGGGGCCAGTTCCGCCGAGGGGATGGCCGGCGCGGGAGGTCAGGGCGGTCATGAGCAACACACCCCGATGTTGACGCCAATCAATTTAGAGTTGATACTCATCAACGTCGAGTGAGATTGATGATCATCAACATCTTTCCGCACGGTGCCGACGAAGCCACCTGCAGAGGAGGTCAACGGTGAAGCGCGAAGAACACGTGGTCGGCGATACATTCGTCTACCGGTTCGCTCAGCCGGACACCCATCGCTCCGAAGCCGATCACGTACTGCTGGTCCAGCACGGAATCGGCGGTCACGGAGGGATCTACGACACCTTCGGCGCCCACTATGCAGACCTCGGAGCCGAGGTGTGGTGCATGGACGCCCCGGGGCACGGCCGCTCCGTCACCACCCGGCCCGCCGGCCGGTTCACGCTCGAGGAATGGGTGGCGGCGGCCATCGATGTCGGCGAGTACATCGCGACGACGACGGATCTGCCCGTCTTCGTCATGGGCTCGTCGCTGGGCGCGGCGGCCGCCTACTGTGCCTACGCCAAATCGGACACGTTCACCGGCGCCGTGTTGATGGGTTTCGCGATCCCCTCGTCACCGCTGATCCCGGCCGACAACCCGTTCCGCACTGCAGCCTACGAGCAGATGGTTGCCCAGTTCGGCGAGGCCCTGCAGTTCGACATCGGCCGCTTCTACAACTTCGACACCGACTACGGCTACGCCGGCGCCGAACGCCAGAAGCGTGCAGACCCTCTCAACACGTGGTCGTACGGCTTCGCGGCGCTCGGCTCGCTGATGCGTTACGAGCCGGATGTCTCGCTGGCCTCCAACACTAAGCCCATCCTGTTCGCCGTGGGCGAGAAGGATCCGGTCTTCACCCCTGAGGTCGCCTGTCTGGTCGTCGACGCCACTTCCGGACCGGTGGAGCTGTACGTGCACCCGCAGGGCGTCCATCAGCTGATGCTCTTCCACACCGTCGACTATGCCCGCGTCGTCAGCGACTGGTGCCGCAAGCAGATGCTCACCCGGCCCGTTTCCGTCATCTGACTGGCGTGGATCAGCGCGAAGGCTGTGCCCCCCTGCTCGGCGTTGACGAGGCCGAACTCGCTCGCTGCGGCGAACCGGCCGGCTACGAGCCGCCCGCCGAGCCGTCGCATGTGTCGCCGAGACTGGCTCGCCACCGCGCACCCCTCCCGCCGCGCATAGAGCCACCCTCGCCGCTCTGACGGCAGACCCCGCCCGGCTGGGCCCACCAGTCACCCACCCCAGCCAGATCTTCGCGGTGGGCCTCAACTACCTCGACCACAGCGCCAAGACCGGCCTCACCGTGCCCGAATCACCGCTGGTCTTCACCAAGTTCCCCTCCTCCCTGGCAGGCCCCGCCGCCGACATCCCCTGCCAGCCTCCACCGCACGCTCACCAACACCTGCGACTGACCTCCCGCACCGGCACCCGCACAGCGCCTCCGTCGACCACGACTCGAGGCATCACCCCAAGAGGCCGACATGTTCACCAGCGCCGCGATCCTGGCAACACTCCTCGCTGTCGGGTCCACCGCCGCCGCCATCCCCAAATCCTTCGCCAGCCCCAAGAACGCCGCCGCCGCAGGCCGCCCCGGCCACACGAACCGCTTGCCGGAGGGAGACCCGCCGTATGGCAGGGGAGTTCACCGACGCCGCTCGTTCCCGTGGCGGCACAGAGTCATGGTCTTTGCGGTCGTCGCCTCAGGAGCGGCACTCGTCATTCCGTCGTCGAGTGCCGTTTCCGCCGATACCGGCGAGGGCGTGGCGAAGCGGGCGAACTGCGGCCCTGGATCGCTGCCAGAAACCGGAGTGCAGGGTCAGGTGCCGCTGAAGGACCGGGAGAGCGGGCGCAGCAAGCAGGGCTACCGCTGCAACTTGGAGAGACTCGGCGGATATCAGGGCGAGGGGGCCACGTACGTCAACCCGTCCTACAAGAACTGCGCCTACATGGGGACGTCGCTGGGCGGTGTGCTCGGGAAGAAGTCGCAGGGCACACAGGTGGTGGACGTTTCCGACCCGGCGAACCCGAAGCTCACGGCGAACCTGACCAGTCCGGCGATGCTGACTGGCACCTGGGAGACGCTGAAAGTGAACGAGAAGCGTGGGCTGCTGGCTGCCGTGTCGGCCGGCGCGGGAGTGGGTGGGCTGTTCTTCGACGTATACGACATCTCGCAGGACTGCGCGCATCCGCGGTTGCTGAACTCTTTTGCAAACAGCAGTTTCACGTTGCCTACAAACGTTCTCGGTCACGAGGGCGGATGGGCCCCCGATGGCAGGACGTACTACGCCAGCGGCCTGGTCGCGGGATCGCTGACTGCCATCGATGTGACGGACCCGACCAGGCCGCGGATCGTCTTCACCGGCGCAGCGGGGATTCCAGCAAACCACGGGTTCTCCCTTAGCACCGACGGCAATCGCATGTACATCGCGCGCGTGGCCCCTGCTGGCGTCGATGTGATCGACACCAGCCAGATCCAGAGCAGAAGACTGCTGCCGATGATCAGGCAGCTCGGCCATGTCTCCTGGAGCGACGGGCTGATCACCCAACACACCATTTCGATCACCCATCAGGGGAAGCCCTATCTGGTGGCAGTGGACGAGTTCGGTGCCGGTGGCGTCAAGTTCATCGACCTGAGCGACGAGCGGCAGCCAAAGGTGACTGACAGACTGAGGCTGGAGATTCAGACGCCGCAGCATGTGGACGAGCGCCGCGCTGACACCACCGGGAATGGACTGTTCGGCTACGAAGCGCACTACTGCTCGGTCAACCGTCCGGACGAGCCGACGATGATGGCGTGCAGCGAGTTCCAGTCTGGCGTGCGCGTGTTCGACATCCGCGACTTCTCCACGCCACAGGAAGTGGCCTACTACAACCCGCCGGCACAGCCCGACAAGCGCGATGAACTCAAAGGTTCTGAGCACGCTTCGGGTCTCTTCACCGGCGCGCTCAGTGGCCTGGTGCTGTCCGATATCACCAACTACGACATCGGCTACGCATCCCTCGAACCTGCGAATTTGTCTACTGACTGGTGCACCTCGCCGCCGCGGTTCGTAGGCGAGGACCAGCTATGGGTCACATGTCAGGACACCGGTTTCAACGTACTGCGTTTCACCAACGGTGTGCACAATGACTGAGAGGGAAGCCTTCGCAGGCTCATCCCTACAACGCCGGGTCTTCTCCCCGGGAACGCTGCTCGTCTTCCTCGCGGTCGCACTCCTCCTCGTAGCCGGATACGTGGCTGTCGCGTTGCCTGGGGACCGCGGGTCAGCCTCCGGCCGTCCGTCCGATGTGGATATTGGATTTGCCCAGGACATGGTGATGCATCACCAGCAGGCAGTGACGATGGCTCAGATCGTGCGTGGCAGGGTCGGTCCGCAGATCGCCGCTCTTGCCTACGGCATGGAGTCCGATCAGCTACAGGAGATCGGCCAGTTGGACGGATTCCTCGATCTGTGGGGAAAACCGAGACTGCCCAGCGGAAAGTCGATGACGTGGATGTCCGGCAGACCGAATGTGAGCAGCCACAGTGCGCACGACGGCCACCTCATGGTCGAGCAGCCGACGGAAACGCACCAGTCTGACATGCCAGGGATGGCGACCCAGACCGAACTGAACCAGATGCAGGAAATATCCGGCAGAAAACTCGAAGTGCGGTTCCTGCAGCTCATGCTGCGACATCACCAAGGCGGGGCACCGATGGCAGCCTATGCCGCACGGTACGCTGCGGTTCCTGCCGTACGCGCCGTCGGCCAACGAATCGCGTTCGCCCAGACCCTCGAAATCGAGCGTATGACCGTGTTCCTGCAGCAACGCGACGCACAACCCCTGCCGTCGCCGGTCTAACAAGATTGCGTCGGGGGTCTTGGAGTTTCGCGGTGCGGCAGCATGGTCGACAGACAAGCTCGGGTGGTTCCGTTGACGGACGCAGCTGTCAAGGTGCCAGTTGTCCCTCGGCGCCCGTTCCGGTGAGCGGGGCCTACCTCTGACCGCGCGGGTGGCTTGGTCGAGTATCCCGGGCGGGTAGACGGCGATATGAATGCTGACCGGCTGATGGGCTGGGATGCGACGAGGACACCGGCTGGTATCCGCTTGACGAGCGTCTGGGTCTCTCCCCTGCTCAACTGGGGCCTGCTTGCCGCAACCCCTGTCGGGCTGGCAGGCCGCCGAGCGGTCAACTACCCGCATCGGCTCCAGGTACACGATGGCCATGGAGCTGGACGATCCGGACTTCCATCACAGGGTGCTGGCCAGCGTCCGCCGCGGTCTCGCCGACGGCGACCGTGGTGAGCGGCTCCTCGACCTCGCGCTGGCCCGCTTCAAGAGGATCGGACGGCCTCGTGCGCGAGCGCACCAGACAGCGTCCTCCGCCGAGGCCGGGGCCGGGTGATGGATGCCGCTTGCGCCGACAGGCCCGGTTCTCGGCGGCATGCGCTAGGGCGGACTTTCGTGCAGGGCCTCGATCCGGCCCCCGTCGCCTGACGTGTGCGCATCCGCTCTAGCTCGGTCGGCCGAGCCGCCTCACTCGCTCGCGGTCTGATCGAGCCGCTCCACCTCGGTGTGCTCACGCGCGGAGCCCCGCCCGAATGAACGGGCCACTTGTCTCTCGTAAGTAAAGCCCTGCGCGCGAACCGGCCGTCGGCCTGCCCCAATCCTGAAAAGGACCGCCTCGCAAGCATAGAGTCCCCGTCACGCGGATGAGGACTCATCAAAGATCGAGGTTAGTGGCGTGAAATCAAAATTTCCTTTCCCGTCAGAGTTTTGTATTGCATGTGGCGGAAATCTCGCCCGGAATTTTTGGGCGAGGTAATACTTCCGACCCATCCCAGGATGAACGCCGCAGGCACAGAAACCATGCCTGGGGCTTGAAAGGGATACCAATCGAAGCTGGCCTTCGGCCAGAGCGCCCACTCGGCCCCTGAGACGGCGGGCGAGAAGACCGTGAGGATGACGCAGAGCAGTAGTCCGCCGTAGACGGACCACACTAGTCCTCTGCGGTTGAACCGATTCCAGAAGAACGAATAGATCAACACGGGGAAGACGCATGAAGCCGCCACGCTAATTGCGAAAGACACCAGAAACGCGGTCTGGTACTGGCGCAGAGCAACGGCGAGCGACAGGGCCACGGTGCCCACGATGACGGTCGCCACTCGTAGTGCTCTTACCTCTCCAGTTTCGGTGCGGCGGCGTTTCCCGCTGGCGAAGACGTCGTGGGCGAAGGAGACAGCAGCAGCAAAAGTCATACTCGTCACGGTGGTGAGCACGGTGAGGAAGATGACGCACGCCATGAGGGTGATGAGCACGACGTGTCCTGTCGAACTGTCGGGGAGTAGGGCTGCGGCCAGCTGAATCGGGGACGACTGCCCGGTGGCATCGACTACCCCTATGCCGGCGGCGCCGACTACGGCCGCTGCTGCGAAGCCGGTGGCGATCAGAAGGAAGACGAAGACGCCGACCAGTCCGGTGGCGATACTCATGGAGCGCCGCGCAGTCTGCCCGGTCTGCGATGCGCCGATCCTCAGGATGAGGTGGGGCATCACGGAGGTACCGAGGATGACGATTATGTGAGTGCCGAATGTGTTGAGCGCCCCCAGGCTCACGGTGTACGGCCACAACCCCGGCCTCAGATAGTCGTCCGGCGCTGCGCTCTTCTCTACTGCGGCCGACAGCAGAGAGCCGGGATCCCACTCGAATTGCTTGAGGGCCAGCAGTGCGATCACAGCAAGCGCCACCAGGATGATCGGCACCTTGGCGACATGCATCAAACTGTTGCCCCTCAGACCCGCCACCGCGGCGAAGCAGGCGACGAGGCAGCCAATCAGCACTGTGCACAGCACCTGGGCCCCGTCGGTCGGCATGCCGATCAGGAGGGCCGTGCTAACGCCGGCGGCGCGCAGTTGGATCATGAGCATGGGAATCGTGATGGCAAGGGTCACTGCGCTCGCGGCCTTACGGGGCCCAGGGCCTGACGCCCGCAAGGAGAACAGGTCACCGAGGGTGTAGCAACCGCTGTTTCGTATCTTCTGCCCGAGGAGCAGTATGACGCCGAGCATGATCAGACCGTCGAGGGCGAAGGTGAACCCGTCGTAGCCGAACAGGGCGACGCTCGCGGAGACCGTCAACAGAGTGACGACCGAGATCTGTTCGCCGGCCATGGCGAAGCCGTTGAGGACCGAGGAGAGGGAGCGGTCGGCGACGTAGAGCCTTTCCGGGTTGGACTCCTCTGCTGTGGCGAGCGCGAAGAGCCACAGCAGAGAGACTCCGATGAAGACCAAGAAGGCAACGATCACGGGGCGTCTTGTGCCTGCACCGATGGGGTCGAGTACGCCCGAACTCAGGATGTCCATGGTCACTGATGTCACCGCCGAAATCCGTGGAAGGTGGCAGCACCCGGCACCTCGCCAGGGAGCGCGTCGGACGTCAGAGCCTGTTCGATGAGATCGGACGAACGTGTACTTCGCACGTCGTAGATCCAGGCCGTAGCGATGAATAGTGCGCACTGCGCGACGCCCCAGGCCATGCCCAAGGTGAACTTCCCGTACATCGCCACCGCAGGAACGTCGGTGAAGCAGGACAGCACGATGCCGACAGTGAAGGGAACGGCGTTGACGACGAGGAAGGCGCGCTGCGCACGGTGCGTGACTTCGCGGAGGCTGTCCAGGAGTTGCACCTGCGCCGCATCGCGCGCGGGGCTCTGTGTCATGGGGCAACCAGGGGGCGTGCAGGGGGATATGGGTGCACTGAATCTCCAGGGAGTGAGGGTGGATAGCGGCGCAGCACAGAGCGTTCAACGCCGGGGCAGGGATTTGGCCCCGACGGAACAGCGATGAGGAGGGGCGAACGGTGTGGGCGGCCCAGTCGAAACACAGCACGCAGCACGGGATGCGCTGCTCGCAAGTCGCCACTCGATGCACAGGGTGCTGTGCGGGGGCTGGCGAACGACCCCGGACGCAGGGCCTGGCACAGACCGCCAAGCCCCCGACAGTAAGGTGAAAGCGTGCGCGCACTCACAGACCCGCAGTTGCTGTGGTGCGCCGCGCTGCGATCAGAGAATCGCGAGTCCGTAAGGACCTGTCAACAGCCTGTGACGTGTGTGGTACGTCACTAGGTAACTCGGGTGGTGCGACTTAACCCCGGGCTTCCTCAAGGTGGCCTGGGAGGACTGTGAGGGCCGGTTCCCGTGCTCGGGAAACGAGCCTGACCGGCGCTTCGAGGAGCACGCCGCAGCGGCCCTCGACGCCGGTACGGCGGCCACGAGATTGAGTCCATTCTTCGGGAGCAGGTGCGTGCCCCAGGAAGTAGCCGGAGATCTGGTGTCCGAAGCGCCCGAACCGGGTGCGCGGACGGCCAGGTTCGCGGCACCGAAGGCGTCCAGACCGGGAACCAACGCGAGCGCGTCGTCGCCCTGGGGAGGTCGATGACCTCGCCGCGGCCGGTCAGCCAGATCAGGGACACCGCGTTGCCGGTCGTACGTTCGTAGGACCGGCCATACGGTCCGCAGGCATTCTTGCCAATGATCCCCCCGATCGTTCACAGGTGGCGGTTGACAGATCGGGGCCTAAGCGGAGTCCGTAGGGGAGGGCCGCGTGCGGGAGAGTGCTCAGATCTGCTCCAGGTTCGACCACTGCCGTCGTGGTGCCGGGGTCTGACCAACAGGACGCGATTCATGAAGCAGAAGAAGTCGATCACGAGGCGCCCGGGCCCGCGGCGTTGCCCGCGCAGGCGGTGCCTCCTCCTCCGACCGTGACGGGGACCCAGCGGGTGCGGGCGGCGCCGACAGCTGCGATCACGTCTTGCGTCGCCTCGGGCGCGAGCACGGCGCGGGAGAGCGATCCGGTAGTTCGAGGCGTCGGTCGAGTGGAGCACCCAGTTCTTCTATGCGGTCAGTGAGCCAGACGAACGTCACGCATTCCGCCGTTGCCGCGAGTGGTTGTGGACGGTCGGCCAGGCACCCCAACCTGTCTGGCATCTCCCACCTCTGCGTGCCGGCCTTGAACCGCCAGACCACAGAAATTGGACTCCTGCCGCATCTACTCGGGACACGGCCCTACTCGCCAACCGGCAGGCATGGTGCGATGAACTCCCGCTTCGACCTATTCAGTTGCCCTCGCGTCACGGAAGATGGTCTGCCGGTCCGGGCCGCACTGCGAGCGTGAATCGACAAGCTGTTCACGACCCGATGCGCGTACTAGCAGGGCAGCAAGTGTCCGACTGAGTGTTCCAGGCGCCCCCGGTGTAGTGGGACGCAGTCGGGCGGGAACTCCTGGACGATGTCGGCGTCGAGTGCGCGCAGTCCGGCAAGGAAGCGGGGCAGATGCTCCATGGCGCCGGTGGGCAGGTCGTGGAGGACCACGAGGCTCCAGTCCCGGGTCTTGACGTCCGCCAGGCAGCGTTCGGTCCAGCCGTCGGGGTCGTCCCAGTCGTGCGGGACGCTGTTCCACAGCACGGTGGTGAAGGCGTTTTGTTGGAGGTAGGCCACGGCCGCTGGGCTGAGGAGTCTGCGGTCCAGGACGCCGCCTCCGCCGTAGGGGCGGAACAGCCGGTCGGGGTGGGCGAGTTCGCCGATCAGGCGTTGGGCCTCGCCGATCTCCCGGCCTGGGACTCGGGGGTCGTCTGTGTCTCCGAACTGCATGGAGTGGGTCAGCGTGTGGTTGCCGATCCAGTGGCCCTCTGCTGCCGCGCGCTCGGCGACGGCACGGTTTTCGGGCTGCGCCAGGTTCTCGCCGACCACGAAGAATGTGCTGTGTATCCGTTGCTGGGCAAGGACGTCCAGGACGTGCGCGGTAACGGGGGCGGTGGGGCCGTTGTCGAAGCTCAGGGTGACTTTCATGTGGGATCTCCGGGCCGGGTGCGGTGCTGCAGTCCGGCCAGGATCAGGTCCGCGACGACGGTGGCGTGCTCCTCGATGGCCTGGGGGTCAAGAGGATCACCGGGGCCGATGCGGCGAGCCAGGCCGATGAGGCTGAAGGGGGCGCTGGCGCCGTGCGCGATGAGGAAGTGCAGGGTGCGCCTCGGCACTGGGGCGATGACGCCCTCGTCCATGAGCCTGAGCAGCGGGGCGCTGAGGGCAGCGATCGTCGGCGCGATGTGGTGGTCGTAGAGGTGGTCGAGGCGGGGGGTGTCGGCGACGCCTTCGATGGTGAGCAGCCGCAGAATCTCGGGGCGGCGGGCGTGAATGTGGATGAAGCGCCGGATAACGCGGCGGAACTGTTCCAGGGGCCCACCTGTGGTGTCGTCGAGTTCCGGTAGAAGCTCGGCCTCGATGTTGCTGAATGCGTGGTCGACGGCGGCGTACCAGAGCTGTTCCTTCGAGCCGAACCGCTGGTGGACGAGATTGTGGCTGACGCCGAGTTGGCGGTTCAGCGCTGCGACGGACGCCCCGTCGTAGCCCTTGTCAGCGAACATCCGCAGCGCTGCGTCCAGGATCTGGTTGAGGGTCGCGGGGGCTTGTTCTGCCGGGGGGCGTCCGGCTCGGGGGGTCGGGGTTCTCATGGGCGCATCCTATCCCGATGTTGACATGCATCAACTTAAGGTTGACACTCATCAATATCGAGGTGAAGTTGATGCTCGTCAACATCGATGCGACCGGCAACGGGGCCGGAGCAGAGGAGGTCACGGTGAAGCGCGAAGAACACGTGGTGGGCGAGACGTTCGCCTATCGGTTCGCTCATCCCGAAGCCGAAGCCGATCACGTACTGCTGGTCCAGCATGGAACGGGGGGCCATGGAGGGATCTACGACACCTTCGGTGCCCACTACGCGGGGCTCGGAGCCGAGGTGTGGTGCATGGATGCCCCAAGCCACGGCCGCTCTCGCACCACCCGGCCCGCCGGGCGCTTCACCCTGGAGGAGTGGGTGACGGCAGCCGTCGAGGTCGGCGACCACATCGCTGCCGAGACCGGACTGCCGGTGTTCATCAAGGGCTCGTCCTTGGGTGCGGCGGCGGCCTACTGCGCCTACGCAGCCTCCGACACCTTCGCCGGGGCCGTACTCATGGGGTACGCGATTCCCTCGTCGCCGTTCGTTCCCGCTGACAATCCCTTCCGCAGCGCGGCGTTCGATCAGCTAATCGCCCGGTTCGGCGACGCGCTGCAGTTCGACATCGCCCGCTTCACGAACTTCGACACCGACTACGGCTACAGCGGCGCGGAGCGGCAGAAGCGCTCGGACCCCCTGAACACCTGGTCGTACGACCTTGCGTCGTTCGGCTCGATCATGCGCTACGACCCGGTCGTTCCGCTGGCGGCCAACACCAAGCCGATCCTGTTCACCGTGGGTGAGAAGGACCCGGTCTTCCCGCCCGAGGTCGCCCGCATGGTCGTCGACGCCACCTCCGGTCCGGTGGAGCTGTATGTCCAGCCCGACGGCGTCCACCAACTGATGCTCTTCCACACCGTCGACTACGCCGCTGTCGTCAGCGACTGGTGCCGCAAGCAGCTGCCCACCCGGCCCGTTTCCGCCCCGTGATCGCAAAGGAGAAATCATGACCGTCCACCCGCGCGGGGTGAACCACCTCGCCATAGCCACCCGTGACATCAAGGCTCAGATCGAGTTCTTCACCGATGTCCTGGGCTGCCAGCTCAAGGCGCTGTACTGGATGCACGGCACCGAGGGGGCCTGGCACGGCTTCCTCGAGCTGAACCCCGATTCCTACGTGGCCTTCGTCCACCACCCCGACAACCCCGAGAAGCCCGACTTCGGCGTCACCCACGCCGGCACACCCACCTCGCCGGTCACGGCGGGGGCCATGCAGCACGTCGCCCTCCACGTGGAAGGCATGGACGAACTGCTCACCCTGCGTGACCGGATCCGGAGCCGGGGCATCATGGTGATCGGCCCGGTCGACCACGGGTTCTGCCAGTCGATCTATTTCGGCGGCCCCGAGGGACTCGTCCTTGAACTCACCGCAGGTGAAGCCATCGACGACCGGGCCTGGATCGATCCGGAGGTTGTCGGCCTGGTCGGCATCGACGACGCCGAACTCGCCCGCTACCGCGATCCGGCCGACTACCAGCGCCCTGCCGAAGCAGTCCCGCAACCCGCCCTGGACCGTGCCAAGCCGCACCTGAACTTCACCGACGACATCTACCAGATGCTCGCCACGGCCTCCGACGACGACATCCGGGCGTTGCTCAGCGACAGCGAGCCGCCGGTCAAGGTAAACGACTGACCCGGCATCCACCCACAGTGGGGCCCGCGACCGCGCCGGTCGCGTGCCCCTCCCGAAGGACCCCACCTCATGAAACTCGCCAACCTCGACGGCCGAGCCACCATCCTCACCCCACACGGCTCCATCGACGTGGAGTCCGCATCGGGCGGCCGCTTCCCGTCCCACCCGGATGCCGCCGTCGCGTGCGTCGCTGAGATCCGGGACTGGCTCGCCACCACTCAACCTCCGGCCGACCCGAAGACCACCCTGGCCGCACTGACCGCAGACCCCGCCCGGCTGGGCCCACCAGTCACCCACCCCAGCCAGATCTTCGCGGTAGGCCTCAACTACCTCGACCACAGCGCCGAGACAGGCCTCACCGTGCCCGAATCACCGCTGGTCTTCACCAAGTTCCCTTCCTCCCTGGCAGGCCCCGGTGCCGACATCCCCCTGCCGGCCCCCACCTGCGACTGGGAAATCGAACTCGTCGTCGTCATCGGCGAAGGCGGGCGCGACATCCCCGAGTCCAAGGCCCTCGACCACATCGCCGGATTCTGCGTCGGCCAGGACATCTCCGAACGCGCCGCACAAATGAAGGGAGCCACGCCGCAGTTCAGCCTCGCAAAAAGCCATCGCGCGTTCACCCCGATCGGCCCCTGGCTCACCACACCCGACGAACTCGACGACCCCTACGACCTCGCCCTCACCTGCACCCTCGACAGCGACACCGTCCAGACCGGACACACCCGCGACATGATCTTCGACATCCCTGCCCTGATCAGTCACCTGTCCAGCGTGTGCGAACTACGCCCGGCCGACCTCATCCTCACCGGCACACCGGCAGGAGTCGGCTACTCCCGCACCCCGCCCCGCTACCTGACCCCCGGCAGCGTGCTGCGCTCCACGATCAGCGGCCTCGGCACGCTCACCAACACCTGCGTCTGACCACCCGCACCCGCACCCGCACCCGCACCCGCACAACGTCGACCACGACGCCAGACAACACCCCAAGAGGCCGACATGTTCATCACCACCGCGATCCTGGCAGTACTGCTCGCCGTCGGGTTCGCCGCCGCCGCCATCCCCAAGATCCTCGCCAACGCGGAAGCCGCCGCCAACGCGGAGCACGTCGGCTTCTCCGTAGGAGCGTTCCGCATCATCGGCCTGCTCGAATTCGCGGGTGCGGTCGGCGTCCTCATCGGACTCCTGTGGGCGCCCCTCGGTGTGGCCGCCGCTACAGGCCTGATCCTCGTCTCCATCGGCGGCCTGGTCTCGCATCTGCGCGTCAAGGACGGGCCCAAGGCGTTCGCACCGGTAGTCCTGTTCGGCGTGCTGGCCGCAGCCGTCCTTGTGCTCCGCCTGGCCACGGCCTGAGGCGGAGCACAAGGCTCCGGCCCTCGCCTGATCCAAGGAGTGGTGTCCCGCGCAAGCCGTCGGCCAGCTGTCGGCGGGCCGCCGGAGAAGCGCCTTGCCGCTGTAGCGAATGCCACTCAAAAGCATGCGCCGTGACGTGGCATGACGGGATGAACAACCCTAGGAAAGGGGCATCGCATGCGAGCCCTGCTCGTCGATCACTCAACTCCGTCGGGACTGCGTCTTGGTGAAGCCAAGGACCCGGAACCCGCACCCCACCAGGCTCTGGTTCGCGTGAGCGCCACCTCTCTCAACTTCGCAGAGGTCAGCCACGCTCTTTCCCAGGCGCCCGATAACACCGTGCTGGGCTGGGACGCGGCCGGTGTCGTCGAGAGGCCAGCCGCTGACGGCTCCGGACCCGCAGCCGGAACCACAGTGGTCACCCTCGGCATGCTCGGTGGCTGGGCCGAGCTGAGAGCGGTGGACACCAGCGCGCTCGGGGTCGTGCCCGGCCATGCCGAGCCTGGCGCGCTCAGCACGGTGCCAGTCGCGGGCATCACCGCGCTGCGCGCGCTGCGCCGGTTCGGCTCTCTCCTCGGTAAGCGCGTGATGATCACCGGCGCGACGGGCGGCGTGGGACGGTATGCCGTCCAGCTAGCCCGCCTCGGTGGAGCTCACGTGATCGCGTCGACCAGCGATCCAAGCGCCCAGGACGGCCAACTGCGCGCCTTGGGCGCCGATGAGGTCATTGCCCGGCCACAGGACGTCGAGACCTTCGTGGACGCCGTCGTGGACTGCGTCGGAGGACCTCAACGAGTCGACGCGTTCTCCAAGTTGGCCTCGCGTGGCATGCTGGTCGCGGTCGGCCAGGTTGCGCCGGAGCCCGAGCAGTTCCCCCCTGGTGCCTTCCTGGTCGGCGACGGGCGGTACGACCGTTCCATTGTCACCTTCCAACTCCAGGACGGCGCCCTTCCCGGCCCTGACCTGACCTGGCTCGCGCAGCGCGTCGCCGCAGGGGATCTGAATCCGTCGATCGCCTGGCGCGGTGACTGGGAGCGAGCGGACGAAGCGGTCGCCGCTCTCCTGGGACGCAGTTTCCGCGGCAAAGCAGTCCTGGACATCACGACGGAGCGGCACTCCCGGTAACCGGGCGAATACCTCATTGCGCAACTCAGACACAGCGTTACACCCACAGGTCCCGGCTCGTGATGCGAGCGGGGACGCAAAACGGAAGTGGTCAATCTCCGCGTCCACCTCGCGCTGGTTCAGAGGCAGGACGGCATGCGCGGAGCCCCGCCCCCGGTCCCGCCGAAAGCCGGCCGCGACTCGGCCGTCCGTTTGCCCGGCGGCCTTGGTCAAGAAAGCACTGCGCCACCACGGGAACGGGATGCCGGGCGCCAACAGAAGGATCGCTATGAAGCTCAGGAAGGTGGACCCGCAATTGCGCCGCCGGGTTGCGCTCATTCCCCCGCTGCCGCTCAAGGGGGGCCTGGGGCGCCGCACGGCTCGCGCCCTGATCCTTTGGCGCGGGCCGGGCAAGCCGGTCGAGGGCGTCATTCGTAAGGTGCTCGGCGACCAGGGGCTGCATGTGTACACCCCCGAGGATGGTGGTTCGGGGGCGGCGTTGGTCTGGCTTCACGGCGGCGGGTTGATCGTCGGCGACGCCGTGCAGGACAACGCCTTCTGCGCGCGGACGGCGCGCGAGCTCAGTATCGTCGTCGTCTCCGTGAACTACCACCTGGCCCCTGAGCACCCCTTCCCCGCGGCCCTCGATGACGCTTTGGCGGCTTGGCAGTGGCTGCAGCGGTCGGCCAAATCTCTGGGGGTCGACCCCGGCCGCATCGCTGTCGGCGGGGCAAGCGCGGGTGGCGGCCTGGCCGCCTGCCTGGCGCAGCGGCTGCACGACTCTCGCGGCATCCGGCCCGCCGCGCAGTGGTTGTTCTGCCCCATGCTCGACGACCGCACCGCCGCACGCCGCGACCTCGACCAACTGCGACACCGAGTGTGGAACAACGCACTGAACAGGACCGGATGGCGGGCCTACCTCGGCGGCGAACCCGGCGGCCCACAGACTCCCGCATACGCGGTGGCGGCCCGTCGCACCGACCTGCGTGATCTGCCGCCCGCCTGGATCGGGGTAGGCGACATCGACCTGTTCGCTGACGAGGACCTCGACTACGCCCGCCGTCTGCAGGACGCCGGGGTCCCCTGCACCCTCGACCTCGTCCCCGGCGCCCCGCACGGCTTCGAGACCTGGGCCGCCCACACACCAGCTGCCCGTGACTACCTTGGGCGCGCCCGCGCCTGGCTCAACGCGTCGCTGCGCGAGCCAACCTCGCACATCCCGGGCGGGCCGTAGACATCCCAGGCAAGCGCCGTTGCTCGTTCGACGAGAGCAATGGCCCCACATCCAGGGCGCCAGCGCATCCAGACCACCGCGCGCTGCGGCTGCGGCTCGTTCCCGCGGGAACTGGCCTGTCTGGGCAGCGTGAGCCACACGTGCGGGCCAAGGCCCGGCGATCCAGACCGCCCGAGAACCAGGGCACTGGCCCCTCCGCTGCCACCCCCACCACGTCTCTGCACCCGCACACCATCCCGGTTAGACGTACATTCCTCTTATGGGGGCAAATGTGGGCGCCTTTCTATCTGATCTTGCCCGGGAGCTCAGGCCCCGTACAGACGAGCTGACGCACGCGATGCTCCAGCTTGTGCTGCGGGACCTTCCCGAGCAGTGGAGGCGCGAGGACATCTCCGTCGGCGTGTACGCGGCCATCTCCGCGAACGTCACGGCCGTACTCGACATCAACGAGCAGGGCCTGGAGGTGGCCGCGGCCGGCGCCTGGTCCGACGACGTCGAGGTCGCTCGTCTGCTCGCGCGCCACGGCGTGCCGATCGACGTCCTCCTGCGTAGCTACCGGCTGGCCCACTCGGCGCTGCACCGCATGATGTGCGAAGAGGCGGCCCGGCTGGCCGCCGGAAGGGACACGGATGCAGAACTGATCAGCGAGACCCTGCTGGCACTGGGCGCTCAGAGTTTCCAGTTCGCCGACAACGCCGCGGAACATGCAGTGGTGGCGTACCAGGAGGAGCGCGACCGCCGCTTGCAGCGTCGGCTGATCGTGGTCAATGAGGCGAGCCGCCGCATCGGGACCACACTCGACATCGCCCACACCGCACAGGAACTGGCCGAGGTCGGAATCGACCACCTCGCCGACCTTGTCACCGTCGACCTGCTCGACTCAGCCCTCCCGGGCCAAGCCACCCAGCCGGCCATCGGCCGTTTGGCGCTGCGCCGGGTCGCCCAGCGCTCAGTCCTGGATGGCTGCCCGGACTCGCCGTTCGACACTGGGCAGGCTCTCACCTACCCAGAGGCGTCAGAGCCCGTCCACGCCCTGGTCACCGGGCAACCACTCCGCTACCGCATCACGGCTTCCCAGATCCCCGAGTGGATGGCGGAGTCCGCTGCCCGCCGACGCTCCCTGCAGGCGTTCGGCATCCACTCGATGCTGCTGGTGCCGCTATGGGCTCGCGACAAGGCCCTGGGCGTGGCCCAGTTCTTCCGGCACCGTAGCGCCGACCCCTTCGACGAGGAGGATCTGCTCCTCGCCCAGGAAATCGCCTCCAGAGCCGCGGTCTACATCGACAACGCCCGGCGCTACACCCGCGAGCGTGATACCGCCCTCACCCTCCAGCGCAGCCTGCTGCCCGGAGGCGTGCCCGAACAGGCTGCTGTCGAGACAGCCTCCCGCTACCTGCCAGCAGGCGCGGGCGTCGGCGGCGACTGGTACGACGTGATCCCCCTCTCCGGAGCGCGCGTCGCACTCGTCGTGGGCGACGTGGTCGGCCGCGGCCTCCACGCTGCCGCCACCATGGGCCGCCTGCGTACGGCTGTGCGGACCCTCGCTGACTTCGACCTGACGCCCGACGATCTACTGACCCACCTGGATGACGTGGTCATCCGCCTCCAGCGCGAGGAGGCACGCGACGCAGACGAGATGAGCGCCACCTGCCTGTACGCGGTCTACGACCCGATCTCCCGCGTGTGCTCACTGGCCAGCGCCGGACACGTACTGCCGACCGTGGCCTCCCCAGCAACAGCGAGCGACGGTTCAGCCCGCTACGCGGTTGACTCCCCCGAACTGCCGATCGGCCCGCCCCTGGGACTGGGCGGCCTGCCCTTTGAAACAGCCCAGTTCGAAGTGGGTGAAGGCAGTCTCCTGGTGCTGTACACGGACGGTCTCGTCGAAAGCCGCACCCGCGACGTGACAGGCGGGCAGGCATTGCTGGGAGATGTCCTCAGCCGGGTACCGCCGTCACTGGAGGAGACCTGCGACGGACTGCTGTCCGCGCTGCTGCCCCCTTACCCGTGCGATGACGTCGCCCTGCTGGTGGCACGCACCCGGGCGCTGGATGCCGATCACGTCGCCACATGGGATCTCCCCTCCGATCCGGCGGTGGTGTCCGCCGCTCGCGCCCACGCATCCGACCGGCTGGCCGCGTGGGGTCTGCAGGAGCTGGACTTCCCCACGGAGCTCATCGTCAGCGAACTGGTGACCAACGCGATCCGCTACGGCAAGGGCCCTGTCCGGCTGCGGATGATCCTCCAGTCGACACTGATGTGCGAGGTGTCCGACGGCAGTAGCACAGCCCCGCACCTGCGCCATGCCCGTGTCTACGACGAGGGCGGCCGCGGCCTGCTGCTCGTCGCCCAGCTCGCCGAACGGTGGGGCACGCGGCACGGACGCCAGGGCAAGGTGATCTGGGCCGAACAAGCCCTCCCCGTACGTTGAGGTCGAAACAGCGCCCGCCCACCGAGCTAAGTGCCTGACGCTGTCGGGGATCTTGGAGTCCGGCTTCAACGAACGCAACCTGCTCTCGAAGGAGCACTTCGTCGACGGCGGCTACCTGTCCGTCGACGGTGTCGGTCTGGGCGGTCCCATCCGGCCCAGGAGCACCCGCCAGTCCCGCAAAGGCGCCGTCTTCCACCGCGAAGACTTTGCCATCGACGGGGACACCAAGGAAGTCACCTGCCAGGGCAAAGTCAGCCGACGGTGGTCGACACCGCCGTCCTTCGCTCCCTACGTCAATGCCGAGTTCGCCCAGGACGACTGCCGGCAGTATCCAGTCAAGGCCTTTTGTACCGTCCAGCACGTCCTGACCGCTATCGCGGTCAACCTCGTGGCTAGGGCGGAGTTCTTGGCCCCACCTTGAGGCGACTCGCGCCGGCCCCACCCAAAACGGACACACCCCGGGGCGACTCCGACTGGCTCCGACACTCACCAGGAAGAAGGCTCTGAAGTGGGGCCACGGCAAGCCGCCCTCGAACGCTTGAGTGGAGCCACGCCGGCCCGCCCTGAGGTGGGGCCAAGAACTCCGCCCTAGCCAACCTCGAACGCATCGGCATACACCTGCCGCCAGCAACCGCCCGGCAACCGAGGAACCCGACGGCCCTCCAGGGCTTTCTCGACTGGCAGCACATTCCCCGGACCCGGCCCTGGCGGGTCGCCACCCGTCCCTCAGGCTGACGTGATCCATTCACGCCTACGACGCACACCTTCCCCACCCTCCGGCAAGGCGCGTCGGACACTCCACTCCACGGCTATGCCGGAGGCGCACCAGGGATCTGGGTGGGGCCGTGACGGTCGAGCGTCTCCTCCAGCGCGGCGCGGATGTCGGCAGGAATCTCGCCCTGGCGGCCCCAGATCAAGATCAGTTCCGCGACGTTGCGGAGCTTGATGTTGGTGTGCTGGGAAACCTCCTTAAGGACGTCCCATCCCTGGTCAGGCGAGATCCGCCCCATCGTGAGGGGCCACGAAGTTTCCGGACAGGGATCCAATAGGGTTGTCCCGAACAGGAAACGAGGAAGAAGTGGCGCCACCCAGCAAGTACTCGCCGGAGTTCCGCGAGGAAGCCGTCCAGATCGCGTTGAGGTCGAGCAAGACGATCTCCGAAGTCGCCCGGGAGCTTGAGCTGAACCCGGAGACGCTGCGCGGCTGGGTCAAAAAGCACCAGAAGCAGCAGGAACCGGCCCCCGATGCGGAACTGACGGTGAACGAGCGGGCGCGCCTGAAGGAACTCGAACGACGTAACCGCGAGTTGGAGATGGAAGTCACCTTCCTGAAAAAAGCCGCAGCGTACTTCGCGAAGGATCCCGGGTAGCAAGCAAGTACGAGTTCATCGACGAGATGCGGCTCGACACCGGGAAGTACGCATACAGCGTCGAGTTCATGTGCGCCCGACTCGGCGTCTCCAGATCCGGCTACTACGACTGGAGATCCCGCCCGGAATCCGCGACAGCTCAGCGGCGCGAAGAACTCAAATTGCTCATCGAGAAAGCCTTCGACATGTCCGACAGCACCTACGGGCACCGGCGCATCCAGGCCCAGCTGCACCGCTGGGGCGTCGCCGCGGGCGTGCAGCTCGTCCGCCGCCTCATGCGCGAATTGGGCCTGGTGCCGTGCCTGCCGCGGCCGAAGAGGTTGAACCTCACTCAGGCTGCGGCCGGCCAGGTGCCGGACCTCGTCGGCCGCGACTTCACTGCGGAAGCGCCAGGCAAAAAGCTCGTCGGCGACATTACTTACATCGCGACTGGGGAAGGCTGGCTGTACCTCGCAACGGTCATCGACTGCTGCACGAAGGAAGTCATCGGTTATGCGATGGACGACCACTATCAAACCCCACTGATATCCAGGGCAATCCGCAGCGCGGCACGGAACAGGCAGCTCTCGGCCGGTGCGATATTTCACTCCGACCGCGGAAGTAACTACATGTCAGCCGAGTTCGGGAAGACGCTCGAACAGTTTGGACTCCGCAGGTCTTCCGGTCGCACCGGGATCTGTTTCGACAACGCCATGGCCGAATCATTCTTCGGGGTCCTGAAGAACGAGCGTGTATCGAGGGTGACTTACCTGACCCGCGAGGCCGCCCGGCAGGACATCACTCGCTATATCGAATTCTGGTACAATCGCAAACGCCTCCACTCGGCGGTGGGTTACCGCCCTCCGCGCGAAGTCCACGCCGAGTACGAGAAGTTGCGAATCGCTGCGTAAAATAAACGGCCAGAAGCCTGTCCGGGAAACGCGAGGCCCCTCATCGCGACCATCATCCCGATCGCCTGATCGACCACCGCATGCGAGTCAACGGCCTCTTTCAGCTGCTGGACCTCCTGCTCCAGTTCCTGGACACGGTCAACGTCGTCATCACGTCCATCTTCCGCTCTGCCCGCAGCCATACGGCCATCCTGCCCAGCCACAGCGATCTACGCCACCACGACCAGAAGACGTTCCACCGTGGCCAAACCCTCCATCCCCAAAAGGGCGCTCGACCAAGCTCCCCGACAGCGTCAGGTAGTAAGCCCGTCGCGCAGCGTGCGCTGAGGGACGACCATGTGCGTCCTGGTCGCAAGCAGGGCCAGACGCAGGGTGGCAGGCAGGCCGTGCGCAAAACACACGCGTTCTCGGGCCTCCACCAGCCAGCGGATCGTGGACCGCTTCTTTCGGGAGCAGCAGCCGCAGCCCCTCACCGGCTGGTGCACGGCGATGGCCTCCCAGGCGAGCCAGAGCATGTGCCCTTGTCGCCCGTCGCGCGTGCCGTCCGTACCGCTTTCGAAGAGGGGCATCATCCAGCCTCCGCGGGCGGGCGGTCGGTGTCGGCCTCCCGTGCGGAGCGGGTGTCAGGACTGGTGGCGGGGTCGGACCAAATGTCGGGCGGGATGACGTCGACGGAACGGCCGTCCGGATCCAGGATGTGGCCCAGCAGTTTCTCGTGGCGCAGGGTGATGACTCGCTCGGCGATGTGCAGGCCGGGGTGGGCGGCGGCAAGCTGGCTCTCGAAGCGCAGGACGTCGGTGACGGAATGCAGGCTGACCTGGAGGACGAGGTTGTGGGCGCCGCTAATGGCGGCGCAGTTGCGGGTCTCAGGGAGCTGAACGAGGGCCTGTCCGATGCCGGGCAGGTCTCCCGGCGGCACGGTGGCCCAGAAGGTGGCGGCGACGGGCCAGCCGCCCAGGGGGCGCGCGAAGTCGCAGCGGAAGCGGAGCAGGCCGAGCCGGGTGAGCTGGTCAAGGCGGCGTTTGACGGTGGCGGAGCTGACGGCGAGACCGGTGGCCAGCCGTTGGGGAAAGGCCCGGCCGTCGCGGCTCAGTGATGCCAGGAGCGCGCGGTCCAACGGGGTGATCGCACTCGCGCCGCCGCCGTTGGCCGGGGCGGCCGGTGGGGCGGTGAGCTGGGCGCGTTGGGCGGGAGCCAGGGCGGTGATCCGCCAGCGGCCGCCCTCGGTGAACATGTGGGTGACGATCCTGGCCCGCACGGCCCGTAGACCGGCGACGGTGGGGAGTACGTCGAGCGTGTAGCGGGACATGGCGGCAAGGTCCCGGGTGGCCACAGTGGCCAGCAGGTCGTAGGCGCCTGCTGATCGTTCGATGGTGATCATGTGTGGATGGGCGCTGAGCGCGCGGACGACTGGGGCAGCTTCGCCCGGGGCGCAGTCGATCTCGGTGAAGGCGACGCACACCTGGTCGAACAGCCGGGGCCCCGGCGAGAAGGTGACCCATGCTTCGCCGCGCCCAGTCAGGCGGCTCCAGCGCCTGGCCACGGTGACCGGATCCGCGCCAAGGGCGCGGCCGAGCTCGGTCCATGAGCCGCGGGGCCTGAGCTGGAGGGCGTTGATGAGCGCCAGCTCGTTCTCGCCCAGCAGCTTGACGTCATCCTGCATATGAGGCCGCCCTGTGCGGGATTCCTGCGTTTCAACGGTCGCCGCTTGCGAGTATTGCACTCTGGCTCGGTGGACGCCGCATCTCCCCGGCGTACGGTGACCGGAAAGGGACAGGTCATGGGACAGCCGTTCGGCTCCTATCAGAACGAGATCTACTTCGCCGGGCTGAGCGGCGTCGTACCGCGCTTCCCGATGACTTTCGCGGAGCTCGAGTCAAGGGCGCAGTCCACCCTGCCGTCCTCGGTGTGGTCCTACGTCGCGGGCGGAGCAGGCGACGAACTCACCCAGCGGGCCAATGCGGCCGCCTTCGAGGGCTGGGGGCTGGTCCCCCGGATGTTTGTCGGAGCCGCCGAGCGCGATCTGTCCGTCGAGCTGTTCGGCCTCACCCTGCCGTCGCCCGTGTTCATGGCACCGGTCGGCGTCATCGGCCTGTGCTCCCAGGACGGCCATGGCGACCTGGCCACCGCGCGAGCTGCCGCCCGGACCGGTGTGCCGATGATGGCCTCCACACTCTCCGTCGACCCGATGGAGCAGGTCGCCGCCGAATTCGGTGACACCCCGGGGTTCTTCCAGCTCTACACCCCCACCGACCGCGAACTCGCCGCAAGCCTCGTCCACCGCGCCGAAAAGGCCGGTTACGAAGGCATCGTGGTCACCCTGGACACCTGGATCACCGGCTGGCGCCCCCGCGACCTAGCCGCCGCCAACTTCCCCCAACTGCGGGGCCACTGCCTGGCCAACTACACCAGTGATCCCGTCTTCCGGTCCCGGCTGGCACACACCCCCGAGGAGAACCCGCAAGCGGCCGTCCTCCTCTGGACCCAGCTCTTCGGCAACCCCCTCACCTGGGACGACCTGCCCTGGCTGCGCTCGCTGACCGACCTCCCTCTGATCGTCAAGGGCATCTGCCACCCCGAAGACGTCCGTCGCGCCAAAGACGGCGGCGTGGACGGCATCTACTGCTCCAACCACGGAGGCCGCCAAGCCAACGGCGGCCTCCCCGCCCTCGACGCCCTCCCCGCCATCGTGGACGCTGCCGACGGGCTCCCGGTCCTCTTCGACTCGGGAATCCGCAGCGGAGCCGACATCGTCAAGGCGCTAGCCCTGGGCGCCTCCGCCGTGGGCATCGGCCGCCCATACGCCTACGGCCTCGCCCTCGGCGGCCCCGACGGCATCGTCCACGTCCTGCGCACCCTCCTCGCCGAAGCGGACCTCATCATGGCCGTCGACGGCTACCCCACCCTCGCCGACCTCACCCCCGAAACCCTCCGCCGCGTCGCGGGGTGCCCATAGTTCTCACGGAAAAGTGCAACGCTACGCGGCGCGGCAGCCTCTGATCTGGGCTGACCTCGGGAAAACGGCGTCTTTGGTGACCATGGGCGGCTCGGCAGCTTCCGGCTCAGCGTCGAGCCGCAGGTCGCGCTCCCGACAGCACTAACGCAAGCGGCTGATGGCGCCGGGGTACGAGCTCACGCACAGGAGGCAGTGCAGGCGCCCAGCTGCCGTGCGCGGGGGCCGAAGTCCCGGCCGGGCCGAAGACCTGCCCTCGCCGCGCGAACAGTTGGCAGGCTCACGACGTGCGACGCTCTTGTTGGCGGCGCTTCATCTGGCTGCACCGCACCGCACACCAGGAAACATTTGCAGTGCGCGCAAAGTATGCACATTGAGAAAATATGCATAGAGTGCAATGATGGGGCCATGGTTGGTAAGAGAGAAGGCCTGCGCGAGCGCAGGCGCCGTGAAACGCGGCAGGAGATCCGGGCCGCTGCGCTACGGCTCGCGGAGGAACACGGCTTCGACAAGATCACCGTAGAGATGATCACCACTGAGGCTGACGTCTCTCACCGGACGTTCTTCAACTACTTCCCGAACAAGGAGGCGGCTGTCGTCCAGGCACCGCCAGGGTTGCTGGATGAGGATGTCGAGGCCTTCACCGCCGTCGGCGCCGCGCACCCCCGCGAGATTCTGGCAGACCTGACCGGGCTGCTCCTGCAGAACATGGCCGGGCAGCCCCCGCAGCGGGACGAGTTCTCGGCCACCTTCGCGCTGGCCCGCGAGCACCCGACCGTGCTGGCCGCGATGCTGACGAGCTTCGGGACGTTCGAGCAGTCCCTGGTCGACATCGTGGCGGCACGTACGGGGGAACGAGCCGAGGATGAGGCACCACGTCTGATCGCCGCCCTGGCGGTGACCGCCGTCAAGACCGCTATCGAGAGCTGGGTGGCCGACAGCCCCAAGGACGAGGACGACAGCCCTCTGCCCTACGTGGAGCGTGTGATGGCCCTGCTCCGCACCCTCCTCGGTCCCTGACCCCGCCATGACCCCTCACTGGTTCACCGCGCAGCCGCCCCATGACGTCGCCTCGCGCTGGAGTATCCGATGACCGACGCCTCCCCCACTGCGCTGGGCGAGCAGCCTGCCTCCTCCGGCCTGCCCCCGCGATTCGGGCTGCTGTTCGCCAGTCTGATGACGACCATGCTGCTCGCCTCCCTCGACCAGACGATCGTGTCCACGGCGCTCCCGACCGTCGTCGGTGAGCTGCACGGCCTGGACCACATGGCGTGGGTCACCACCGCCTACATCATGACCGCCACGATCGCGATGCCTCTCTACGGCCGTTTCGGGGACTTGATCGGCCGCAAGGCCCTCCTGCTGAGCGGGATCGGTATCTTCATCGCCGGATCTGTACTCGCCGGAGCCGCGAACAGCATGACCGTACTGATCATCGGGCGGGCCGTGCAGGGGCTGGGGGGCGGCGGCCTGATGATCACCTCCCAGGCGATCGTCGCCGACGTCGTTCCACCGCGGGAGCGTGCGCGGTTCATGGCCCCGATCGGTGCGGTGTTCGGTCTCTCGGCGGTGGCTGGGCCGCTGCTCGGCGGCTGGTTCACCGACACCGTGTCCTGGCGGTGGTGCTTTTGGCTCAACCTGCCGGTGGGGGCCGCCGCCTTCGCGGTCAGTGCCTTCGCGCTGCGCACGCCGCGCAGGTCCGTCAAGATCGCCATCGACTACGTCGGCATTACCTTGATGGCAGTCGCCGTGGCCGCGACGGTGCTGGTGGCGAACTGGGGCGGCAACGCGTACGGCTGGACGGACCCGGTGGTCCTCGCTCTGGCCGTCGCCGCCGCCGTCGCCTGGACCCTGTTCTTCTTCTCGCAGAGCCGTGCGGCGGAGCCAGTGGTTCCTCTGCGGCTGTTCCGCAGCCGGATCTTCAACATCGCCACGCTGATAGGCCTGATCGTGGTCGGCATCGGGATGTTCGTGGTCCTCGCCTATCTGCCCACCTACCTCCAGATGGTGTACGGCGTCTCCGCGACCGAGTCCGGGCTGCTGCTCGTCCCCATGGTCGTCGGCCTCACGGCCACCGCTATCCCCTCCGGAGCCCTGATCACTCGGACCGGCCGCTACAAGATCTATCCGATCATCGGTTCGCTGCTGGTGGTCATTGCGGCCGTGCTCCTGTCCGTGATGGACGCCGACACTCCTGTGGCGGCGGTCTCCGGATACACCTTCCTGCTCGGCGCCGGCGTCGGCCTTCTCATGCAGAACCTGGTCCTGGCCGTGCAGAACGACTTCCCCGCGAGTGACGTCGGCACCGCCACCTCCGCCAACAACTTCTTCCGCGAGATCGGCGCCACAGTCGGCACGGCGGTTGTCGGAGCGGCCTTCTCGCAGCGACTTTCCGACCAGCTTTCCGCCCGGCTGACGAACGGCTCGGTCAGCGGCCTGGGCGATGCCAACTCGCTGACCCCTTCGCTGGTCCACTCGCTGCCGCAACGGGTCCAGGATTCCGTGATCGACGCGTACCAGCACGCGTTGACTCCAATCTTCGGGTACATTGCAGCCTTTTTGACGATCGGCCTCCTGCTGGCCCTCTTCCTCCCGGAAAAGGAACTCGCCCTGGCCAACGAAGACCACGGCATCGGCCTGTCAGCCGTCCCGGAACAGCCAAAGGACGGCGACAAGACGGTCAATCCCACCTGACCGCCTCTCCGCAGGTTCATTGCCGACCGCGACCAGGCCGACGCCGGCCACCGGTATAAGGCTTCCTGAATCCCCGCATCGCGCCGTGGTCCTCCCCGCCCCCGGCGTCCGGTCCCGTCCCTTCTCCAGTCCCCGCCCGTAGCCCCACAGCCGTGCCCGACGTGAACACCCACGTCGTCGGGCCGATCGCCCCTGCCCTGAACAACCCCTACGACCGACCCGGAGCATGTCCCGTGGCCACCATCCTTTACAAACTCGGCCGATTCGCCTTCCGACGACGCCACTTCATCGCCCTGTTCTGGGCGGCGCTGCTGGCGGCCGTCTGCGTCGCGGCTGTCAACGCACCCGCCGCCGGCTCATCGTCCTTCTCGATCCCCGGCGTCGAGGCCCAGAAGGCCTACGACCTACTGGAGCAGCGCTCACCCGGCTCGAGTGCGGACGGAGGCAGCGCCAACATCGTCTTCAAGGCTCCCGCAGGCGAGAAGATGACGGACAGCGACAACAAGGCGCTCGTCGAAGAGACCGTCAAGGAACTCGGCGGCGGCGCAGAGGTCGCGTCCGTCACCGACCCCTTCACGCAGCAGAACGCGGTGAGCAAGGACGGGACGATCGTCTACGCGCAGGTGAAGTACACCGCCCCGGCCAAGGAGCTGAAGGACTCCACCAAGGACTTCCTGGAGAAGACGGTGGAGGAGTCCCGGCACACCGGGGTGAGCGTCGAGATCGGAGGTGACGCCCTCGACACGGCGCCCGAGTCGGGTATCGGCGAGATCCTCGGTGTCGCCGTCGCCGCGGTCGTCCTCGTCGTCACGCTGGGCTCGCTCATCGCGGCCGGGCTGCCCCTGCTGACTGCACTCATCGGAGTGGGTATCGGCGTCGCGGGCATCACGACCCTCGCCAACGCGCTCGACCTGGGCGACACCACCTCCATCCTGGCCATGATGCTCGGCCTCGCCGTCGGCATCGACTACGCCCTCTTCCTTCTCTCCCGCTACCGGACGGAACTGGCCGAGGGCCGCGAACGCGAGGACGCGGTCGGCCGGGCCACGGGTACGGCAGGCTCGGCAGTGGTCTTCGCCGGACTGACTGTCGTGATCGCGCTCGCCGGCCTCTCGGTCGTCGACGTTCCGCTCCTGACCAAGATGGGCGTCGCGGCAGCATGCACGGTCGCGATCGCGGTATTGATCGCCCTGACGATGATCCCGGCGCTGATCGGCTACGCGGGCCGGAAGATCCAGCCGGCCGGCACGAAAAGCAAGCGGTCCAGCGTGAGGAAGGCGCAGACGCAGGCCGACGGCAAGCCCACCATAGGTACCCGCTGGGCCACCTTCGTCGTTGGCCATCCCGTCGCCGTGCTGATGCTGGGCGTGACCGCACTGGGCACGGTCGCCCTCCCCGCGACCCAGCTGGAACTCGGGCTGGGCGACGACGGCACGAAGCCCGCGTCCACCACGCAGCGCCAAGCCTACGACCTCCTCTCGGAAGGCTTCGGTCCTGGCTTCAACGGCCCGTTGATGGTCGTCGTCGACACGAAGGACAGCGGTGACCCGAAGGCGGCCGCCACCACGGTGACCGACGAGATCAAGAACCTCAAGGACGTCAAGACGGTCAGCCCGGCGGTGTTCAACAAGGCCGGCGACACGGCGACGGTCATCGTCATTCCCGCATCCAAGCCGTCCTCAACACAGACCGAGGACCTGGTCCAGGCCATCCGTGACAAGGCCGACGGCATCAAGGCCGAGACGGACGCGCGGGTACTGGTCACCGGCACGACGGCGCTGAACATCGACTTCTCGCAGAAGCTGACCGACGCGATGATCCCCTACCTGGCGCTGGTGGTCGGCCTCGCCTTCCTCCTGCTGATGGTGGTCTTCCGCTCGATCCTGGTCCCGCTGAAGGCAGCCCTCGGGTTCCTCCTGTCCGTGCTGGCGGCGCTGGGCGCCATGGTTGCGGTCTTCCAGTGGGGCTGGCTGGCAGATCTGATCGGCGTCGAGCAGACCAGCCCGATCATGTCGATGGTGCCGATCTTCATGATCGGTGTGGTCTTCGGCCTGGCGATGGACTACGAGGTGTTCCTCGTGACCCGGATGCGCGAGGCCTACGTCCACGGAGAGAATCCCGAGCAGGCCGTGGTGACCGGCTTCCGGCACAGCGGACGTGTCGTCACCGCCGCCGCGATCATCATGATCTCCGTCTTTGCCGGTTTCATCAGCTCCAGCACGTCCATGATCAAGATGATCGGTTTCGGTCTGGCGATCGCGGTCCTCTTCGATGCGTTCGTCGTCCGCATGGCCATCGTGCCGGCCGTCTTGGCCCTGCTGGGCAAGTACGCCTGGTGGCTGCCGAAGTGGCTGGACCGCGCTCTGCCCCGCGTGGACGTGGAGGGCGAGGGGCTGCGTAAGCAGGCCGACGAAGAGGCCTACAACGAGGACGCGCAGGTTCCGCTGATCGAGTCCCAGTTGCAGCGGTAGTCAGGCGCCCGCAGGGGCCAGGCCCCTGCGGGCGAGGCCCGTTGCACTGGGCGTGCGGACTTCACTGTGAGCCGCCATCGGCCGGCAGCGGCACCGCCCTCTGCGTGGAACTCGACGTTCAAGACTTCCAGGGTGATCGACTTCCGCCTCTCGCCTGACAGCAGAGGGTGACGTTCAGGTCCGCCGTCCGGAGCCTCCCGGGCGGCGGACGCTGTCTGCCCGATGCCCTCGCGATGAAGGAGCGGCGCCGGGTGGGTTCGTGCGGGACGGACGTCTGCAGGGACCAATGTTTCGTCCACGCCGGTGTGTTCGCCCGGCGCAGGGTGCTGACGCGTCGCCGAGCGCGATGCCTTGGTCGGCTGCGCCGTCGCGGCCGCGGGCCCATGGGGAGAGCCTGAGCGGTTCAGCGTGTGCCGCCTCCGCGTCGCCTTCGGTGGTCGTTGATCGCTGCTTTTGGTGCAGCACCCAAGTGCCACGCGGCGCGCTGGCGTTCCGCGCCTCGACGCGTACCGGTAGAGCACAGTCGTTGTCGCGGCTGGAGACATCCGATACATGGGCAAAGGCCGCTTCGTCCGGGGATCGTTGCCCGGATGAAGCGGCCTTTGTTCAGGACGGCTGTGGAAGCGTCGGCTTGTCGCCGGACCGGCGTCTACGGTTCCTTGCGGCTCAGCAGTATGTCGACGCCGTCATGGCTGCCGTTCAGCGTTACCGGTGTGGCAACCGGCGGATTGCCGCTGGTGATCAGGGTGTACTGCTGGATGGACAGGCCGGTGAAGGAGTAGCTCCCGTCAGCGCTGGTGGTGCGTGTCGCGACGACGTCTCCGGCGGCATCGATCAGGGTGACCCGGGCGTTGTCCGGAGTTCGGCCGTCCTGGGAGTGAACCCTCCCCCGCAGAGTCGCCGCGACGAAGAGCCGAACTTCGCCGGGGGTGTCCTCGGCGCGGACGCTTGCCGGCACGGTGGCCGGGAGGTGGCCGGGCGCGCTGGCGCTGAGTGTGTAGTGGCCGGGCAGCAGGTCGCTGATCCGGTAACTGCCGTCGTTTCCGCTGGTGGTGGAGGCCGTCACCTCTCCACGCCGGTCGGTAGCCTGCACTGGGACGTCGGACAAGGCCTCGCCGTCCCCGCCGCACACGGTACCGGCCAGGCCGCCCGTGCTCCGGAGGATCACGAGGTCGTGGGAGACGGGCGTCTCGTTCAGCACCAGAGTGACGGCCCGTGGTTGATGATCGGGCGCCGAGCCGACGAGAACCAGTGTGCCGCGCTCGGCGGTGTCCACCGCGTACGAGCCGTCCTCCCGGGAGGTGGTGCGCGCCAGCTGACGGCCAGCCGTGTCCAGCACGGTAATCGCGGTGTGGGGTGCTGGATTGCCGACTCCGTCGCACACCCGTCCGTGGATGGCCGACGCATCGTCCCCGCCCGTGCCGACGGCACCGGTGGCCAACGGCGTGGCCCGGGGGCCCTCCACGGGCGCGGTCGAGCTCTTCTTGCTGCGGAACATCACTACTGTGATGATCAAGGCGACGGCGAAGAAGCCCGCGGCCCACCAGTAGGTGACCGCGTAGCTGTGCAGCGCCGCCTTTTCCTGGACCAACGGGTCGGTTAGGTGGTCCTTCGTGTAGTCGGTGACGGCGCTGGCGGCCAGTGTGTTGAGCAGGGCGGTGCCGATCGCACCGCCCACCTGCTGAGTGGTGTTGACGGCTGCTGACGCCACACCCTGGTCGTCCGCCCGCACACCGAGGGTGGCCCGGCTCATCGATGTGGTCATGAGCAGGCCGATACCTCCGCCCACCAGAAGAATGGGCGGCAACACGTGGCCCGCGTAGCCACTGTGCAGATCGAGGCGGGTCAGCCAGACCAAACCGCCGGTGGCCAGCACTGCGCCGCAGGGCACGACCACCTTGGGGCCAAGCTTCGGAACCAGCCAGTTGGTTGCCAGCTGTGACCCCACCATCAGTGCACCTACCAAGGGGAGGAAGGCCACGCCGCTCTTCACCGGGGAGTAGCCCAGCGTGGACTGTAGGTAGTAGGTGAGGAAGAGGAGGACGCCGAACATGCCGGCCGACGAGATAAGCAGGGCCGACAGTGAGGCGGCGCGATCGCGGTCGACCAGGATGCGCACGGGCAGCACAGGGTGCTTCGCCCGGGTCTGCCAGAGGAAGAACGCCAGCAGCAGGACGCTGCCTGCGGCGAGGAACCCCCAGGTCATCCAGTTGTCCCAGTCGTGGGTTTCCGCGTTGGCGAAGCCGTAGACGATGCCGAACAGGCCGCTGGAGACCAGAACCACTCCGGGGATGTCCAGCTGAGGCCGCTGGGCCGGAATCGAGCGGGGGATGAAGAGGACCGCACCGATGAGCGCGGGGACCGCGATGGCGTCGTTGACGTACATCGTCCAGCGCCAGTTCAGGTACTCGGTGAGCAGGCCGCCGAGGACCAGGCCCAGGGCGCCGCCGGAAGACGAGATGGCGCCGAAGATGCCGAACGCCCTGGCGCGTTCCTTGGTGTCGGTGAATGTCGTGGTGAGCAGGGAGAGCGCCGCCGGTGCGAGCAGAGCGGCGAACAGGCCCTGCACGGCGCGGGCAACGACCAGCATGGTGAAGCCGTTGGCCGCGCCGCCGACGGCCGAGGCGGCGGCGAAGCCGGCGATGCCGATGATGAAGGTCGTCTTGCGGCCGAAGAGGTCGGCGAGCCGACCGCCCAGGAGCAGCAGACTGCCGAAGGCCAGAGAGTAGGCGGTGACGATCCACTGCCGCCCGGTGTTGTCGAACCCCAGGGAGTTTTGGGCGGACGGCAGCGCGATGCTCACGATCGAGGCGTCGAGCATCACCATGAGCTGGGCGAGGCCGATCACGACTAGTGCCCACCATCGGTGCTTCGGTTGCGCGGGGGTCTGGCCGGTCGGTCCGGTCCGGATTGTGTCGGCCACGGTGGATGACAAGGTGGGAACCTCCCCTTCATGGGTTGGATGGCTCGGTAGTGGGTCCGCACCGGCAGGAAGGCGAGGTTCAATCGGCGCGTCGGAACACGTGACGTCGGCGTCAAGGCGGCCGATACCTGCTGGAGCGGGGGCCCGTCCGGGCGATCAGACGCGGCCCTCTGAGGCGATGGCGGCCTCGGCCGGTGTCATCTCGCCGCGGTGCGGGGCACGTTCCGGCCTTGGCCACCGGGTTCTCCGGCAGATCAGCGCGCTGCGGGCCGCCGTCTTCGGGTGACGGATTCTCGTCGGCACGCGAACCCGCGTGCGAGCAGCGACGGTGCGCGCGGCACGACGCCCCTTTGCGGCTGGTCGGCAGCAGCGGCGCAGAACGTCCGCTGTGGAGGTGCCTGTGGGCCACGCACCGCGCGGCAGTACAGCACGACAGCAACAGGGGCACCGTCGAAGGCCCGCTATGGCGTTTCGCTGTGTGACAGGCGTCGAGTGGGCGCGCTGGATGCGGGCCGTATGGAAGGCGATCCGTCCCGGACAGGGCATGATGCCCTCACGGCGTGGAAATGGGTTGGGCCAGGGCACGCAGTGCGGTGACGGATTTGCGCATGCCGTATGCGATGACGGTCGAACGGCCGTCGGGGTGTTTCCAGGTGAGCAGGGCGCGCCCGTTCTCCACGCTGCCCTGCACGGTGGTGGGTTCGCCGGTGGGCGGCAGAGGGCCGACGACTTTGAGGGCGAGTCCGGCGACTTCGGTCCAGAAGTAGTCGTCGTACGGCGCCCCGGCGGGCGGAAGGCCGAGGGCGGAAGCGGCGGCGACCTTGCCCTGGGCGATCGCATTGGACCAGAACGGCGCGCGCCGTTCCGGTCCGCTGTCGTCGGCGCGGAAGTAGGTGACGTCGCCAGCGGCGAACACACCGGGCACCGCGGTGGCGCAGGTGTGGTCGATGCCGACGCCCATCGGGTCGTCCAGGCCTGTATCCGCCAGCCAGTGAGTGCAGGGTGTCTCTCCCGCACAGGTCACCACGAGGTCTGCGGTGATGGTGGTGCCGTCGGGCAGGGTCACGCCGTGCATGGGATTGCCGGCCGGTGTGACGAAGCCGGGTGTCTGCTTGCAGCGGATGCCGTATGCCTCGGCGTGTGCGGTGATGGCGGCGGAGACGTAGCCGCCGAGGATGCGCTCCAGTGGCCGGTCGACGTCCAGGACGGTGACGGGGATGCCGCGGGCGGCGCACGCGCTGGCCACCTCCATGCCCAGGAATCCCGCGCCGACCACGATCGCGGAGGTCGCGGTTTCCAGGCGGCGGCGCAGCACGCGGGCGTCGTCGAGTGTGCGCAGGACGAGTTCGCCGCGTCGACCGGGTGCAGCGATGCGGCGGGCCTCGGCGCCGGTGGCGATGATGAGTGCGTCGTAGCGGAACTCGCGTCCGTCGGCGGTGGTGACGCTGCGGCGGACGGTGTCGGCCGCGGTGGCGGCCGAGCGGACAATGTCGATGTCGAGTCCGTCGAGGCCCAGAGCCAGGACATCGTCGGCACTGGGTTCCTTCAGGACGGCTTTGGACAGCGGTGGGCGGGAGTAGGCGCCGTGTGGTTCGGCGCCGATGATCGTGAGCGGGCCGGTGTGACCCAGGGCCCGCAGTTCGCGTGCGGCGGTGGTGCCGGCGAGCGACTCACCGACGATGAGCACCGAACGCGCTGTCATGACGGCACCCGCAGCGCGGCGACGGGACACGCGTTGACGGCTGCCCGGGCCGCGGGCTGGTGTTCGTCGGGCACGTCGGCACCGTCGAAGTGGTAGGTCAGTTCGGCGTCCTCGTCCAGGCTGAACAGGAGGGGGGCCTGGTCCGCGCACATGCCGTGGCCCTCGCAGCGGGCGTAGTCGACGGAGATCTTCATGTTGCTGTCCTTCAGCAGGGGTTCTGGCCGGAGGAACCGGCCCTCGTCTGGGCTGGGATGAGCGCGATCGGGAGGCGCTCGTAGCGGTGGATGAGGTTGTTCAGACTCCATTGGGAAGTGCCCGTCGGCTCGATGGGTGTCGAAGGCTTCGGGGTCGGAGCACACCAGCACATCGCGGTGGGTGCATCAATCGGCGTTCACCACTGCGGAACGGCGCTTGAGTGAACGAGCGCGCATTGCCAGGAGCACCCCCAGCGCTGCGCCGGCACCGACCGCACCGAGAACTTCGGGCGAGGTCCAACCCCAGGCGCTTCCCTTGACGAGCCCGAACGTCACCAGCAGTGGGGCGGTGGCGTCGAGCAGGCGGCTGGGCACGGCCAGGTCTTTGAGGTTGACAGACCGCGCAGGGGTGTTGGGCAGGGCCCTGAGCAACAGCAGGGCTGCGGCGGTGAGGACGATGAGGCATCCCACGCTGCCTCGCCAGCCGATCGCCTCGAGTACTGGCCCCGCCACCGCGTTCGTGGCAACCACGAAGAGGCCGATGGTTGCGAGAACGCTGGCCAGCACGAGTGGGAACTTCCTGCGGGGAAAGCAGGCACGTGTGGCGAACAGCGCGAGGGGGCCGACCGCCGTGTACAGGCCGGCGATTGCGTGCCCGATCACCGCTACCGTGAAAGTCGGCGCCAGCACGGTGATCGTGTTGCCGAGGATCCCGAAACCGCAGACGACGCCGAGAACCCTCTTAGTGCCATGAAGGTGACTGGCCCTCATGGCAAGGGGGAGGCCCAGCACGCCCGTGAGAGCAAAGACCGTGATGTACAGGCCGCCCTGGGAGGTGGGCAGATCCCGCGTGAGGTAAGCCTCCAGCTTTCCGCCCAGTACGGCGCTGATCACCAAGACCGCGCCAGCCCAGTTCAGAACGATCGGAACCACAAGACGTCCCGATAGTCCGCTGGGTAGCGCCGGCAGGACGGGAGGCGGCTCGGCTGCCGGACCGGTGGGGACAGCGTGGCGGGATGAGTCAGAGTCGGCGGTCATGGCGCACTCCAAAAGAGGGTGACGTGGCGGTCTCGGCGTCGATGCGGGGCGTCTGCGACGCCCGAGGCGACGAGGATCTCGGCCGGGACGTCTCCGGGTACGCCGCCGCGGTCCGCATCGTCGGCCCTTTCGCGCAGTCCGTCGTCGGGCCCTGCTCGGTCGGCGAGTATCGCGAACACGGGCGCCCGGGTAGTCGAGGTGCGGCTTCTTGGGCCAGCTGGCCAGCGTCTCGGTGATCTGTGGGAGACGCTCGATGACATCGTGGATGTCATCGCCAGGGAGGGCTGTTGGTCTTCCTGCCCCGGGGACGGACTGCAACAGCCGCCTGGTCGGCTACTGGAACTGCCCGCCCCCGCTGGCCGACTGAGCGCCATCGGCGTGAGCTGCCTCTGCCCGCTCGTACGTGGGCCGGTTGTCCACATCCTGCGCTGGCGCCGCCCTCACACCGCTCGACGGTTTCGCTGCCGGTCACGTGGTTGGTGGTCATCGGCCCGTCTTTGGTGATCAGGAATCACACCGCGTGTTGAGCGGTCCTCCTGGTCAGGCAGCGGTGCAGGTGTTCGTGAGGCTGCCGAGTCCTTCGATGGTGGAACGGAGCACACCTCCGGGGGCCATGTATCGGGGCGGCTTGCAGGAGTTGCCGACGCCGGAGGGAGTGCCGGTGAAGATCAGGTCTGCCGGTCGCAGCTCGCACACGCTGGACAGGTAGCTGATCAGGGTCGGTATGTCGAAGATCAGGTCGCTGGTGCGTCCCTTCTGGATGGTGTCTCCGTCGTAGGTGGAGGACAGTGCGAGGTCGGTGGGGTTGTCGAGTTCGTCGAGGGTGGTCAGCCAGGGGCCGATGGGGCTGAAGGCCTGGTAGCTCTTGGCAAGGCCGAACTGCGGGGGGCGGCCGGCCAGTTGCATGGTGCGTTCGGAGATGTCCTGGCCGACGCAGAATCCGGCGACATGCTCGAAGGCCTGGTCGGAGGGGATGTTGCGGCCGCCTTCGCCGATGACGACGACGAGTTCGAGTTCCCAGTCGACGGTCTCGGTGGGCAGCGGGATGTCCGCGACGGGCCCTGCCAGGCTGGAGGGCCACTTGGTGAACGCCAGCGGAGCGTCGGGGATGGGCGCTCCCGTCTCGGCGCTGTGGTCGCGGTAGTTCAGGCCGATGGCGAAGATCTGGCGGGGGTCGGTGACGGGAGGACCGAGCCGGCTGGCGTCTGCTTCCAGCATGGCCAGTGTGGTCGTCGAATCCGCCTTGGGGTGGGTGGCGGCGAGCCACTGGCTGATCTCGGCGATCCGGGTGACCGAGGCGTCGACCGAGGTCGAGAAGCGGCCGTCGGAGGCGGTGTTCAGGTCAATGACGCCTTCGGGCGTGACGACGACGGCGCGGCCGTCAAGGTTGGCGAGTTTCATGGTGAGGTCCTTTCGGAGGGAAGAGCGTCTGCAACGCACGAGCGACGCAGGCCGGATGGGGGGTGGATTCGGCGTGGTTCAGCTCGTCGGGTCTGGAGCACGGCTGCCTTGGGTGACGATGGCGTGCCGGGTGGGACGTTTGGGATCTGTCCGGGGACCAGGCGGGCTGCTGGCGTGCCTCATCGGCGCGGGTGCGCGGGATTTGGTGCGTCCGGTGACGGATGCAGTCCGGCAGAGCGAGGGAGCCGTTGACGTGCTGGGGGGTGGCGGCCTGGCGACGTCGGGAGGGGCGGGGCCAGGGCCAGCGGTGCTTAGACCCGCCGGACAGTGGCTGGCGGGCTCTAGTTCCGTGCCGTCGGCCAGGCACCGGTGGATGCAGTGTCGTGCAGTTCCATCCGCAGACGTTGGGTGAGTTCGCGGACCAGGGCATCGGCTCCGTCGAGTGAGCCGGCGGTGCCGAAGACGTGGAAGTCGGGGCGGAGCAGGATCACGTCACGGTCCCATTCGTCGAACCAGGCTGCGTACCCGCCTTCCAGGTCGGTCACCGGTGCGTGGGGCCCGACGTGGACGGCGATGCCCCCGAGTCGTTCCCATGCCTCACGGACCGGCGCCGACAGTGATGCCAGCGGGTCCCCGTTCCGGCTGAGCAGCACGTGTGCGCCCATTCCGCACACGTCGTCGAAGAAGCCCTCCTGGTCGCCGACCCGCACGAGCCCCTGACGGCCCAGTCGTCCCGAGTACGCATCCCCGGCCGCGAGCGAATCGGTGCCCATCCGCCAGTCCATCGCCGGCGGTCCGTCGCCGGGGTTCTCCCGGATCGCCCTGTCCCGCTCTGCGCACGCCTCAGGGTCGACCATGCAGAGAATGTTGCCGATCATGACGGCAGTGGAGATCATCTGTTCCACGTGCGGGATACGTTCGCCGGCGTAGTCGTCCAGGGTGTCCAGCGGGACGATCCCTCTGAGCACCAGGTCCAGGCGCCAGGCGAGGGTTGCCACGTCGCGGATCCCGGAGTTCATGCCCTGTCCCAGGAACGGCGGCATCAGGTGTGCGGCATCACCGGCCAGCAGCACTCGCCCCTGGCGCCATCGTTGGGCCCAGCAGGCTCGGAAGCTGTATGCCGCGTAGCGGACCAGTTCCGCGTCCGCCGGAGTGACACCGCGCTCAGCGAGCATCCGCCACACGGTGTCGTCGGTGGCCATGTCCTGCTTTTGTTCTCCGGGCAGCAGCATGAACTCGTAACGACGCCGCCCCGGCCCGGCCGGCACCGATGTCACAGGGCGCGGCGGGCCAAGGATCTGCCCGAAATAGGGGAACCACTCCCGTTCCACCGTGGGTTTGAGGTCCACCACCAGCCAGTCGGAGGAGAACTCCAGGTCGCCGTCCAGGGCAATGCCCGCCAGGCCCCGAACGGTGCTCGAGGCGCCGTCACACCCGACGACGAACCCGGCGGTGCATGCCAGTTCGGCCGCCCCGGCCCGGGCGCCTCCGTTCTCGTCGGAGGGCGCGAACCACACGCGGACGCCGTCGTCGTGCTGCTGCAGGTCGGTGACCACATGGCCCCTCAGCAGGCGGATCCTCGGCTCCGCTTCGACCTGCGCCTCCAACACCGCCTCGAGATCGGGCTGGTTGAACGTCCCCCCATGCGGTCCCTCGGCCCTGGCAGGTGCAGGCATAGTCTCGGAGAAGAGGATCTCCCCATCGGGGGCGACGTAGTTGAGGCTGGTCCCCTCCGGTTCCCACAGCACGTGTGGCTCCAGTGGCTCGGTGACCCCGGTCAGGTTCAGCACCCGCCGCGCCTCATTGCTGAGGCCCACGGCCCGGGGCAGGGGGTAGAGGGCCGGCCACCGCTCCACCACGAGAACTCGGTGCTGGTTACGAGCCAGGAGCAGGCTGAGTGTCAGTCCCACCGGTCCGGCTCCTACGACCAGCACATCCCACGGCTCGGCCAGGGAATCACCCGGCGGCTCGGGGTGGTCATTGTTCTGCTCCATCGCAGCTCCAAATGCTCAGTAGACTATGGATGACGGCGCGTCGCTGATCTCGGGACTCTTGGGCACGTCAGCAGAAATAGCGGAGCGGTCAGGGCTCGATATCCTCGTCACATTCCTGCTGAATTGCGGCCCACTGTTCCCGGATCACGCTCTGCAGGTGGCGTGCTTTGGGCCAGCCGCTGTATATGGCAAGGTGCAGCGCGAGTTCTTCCAGTTCAGCCACGGTGAGATCGCCACTGCTCAGGGTGGCCCGGACGTGATCATTGATTGCCTCGGGTGCACCTGCTGCTGTCACGCAGGCCAGCGTCACCAGCCGCCGATCACGCTGGCTCAGCCCCGGCCGCACCCAGACGGCGCCGTACACGAAATTCTGCGTCGCCTCATCCAGCGGCGTGGGAATGAAGTCACTCCCCGACTGTTTCACCATCATGATTTCACGGAAAGCCGCTTCGGCAGCGGAACCGGACATTGGATCCTCTTTCACTGCTCGGCCGTTGAAGGTCGCGCCGGGCACGCGACACCGAGTTGCTGCAAATATCACGGCCACCGGCCTCCGCGGGGCCCCGCTTTAGGCCGGACGTCAGGGACACAGAGAACGCCACACTGGCGGCCCGGCTCTGGCTCTTCCTCCGGCCCGGCGGAGCACCGCGCTCGATGTCGTCAGCGAAGGCCCCGGCGTCCCCCGTCGCCGCCCCTGTCACCGCGGCTTGGACGATCGGCGCCGACGGCGCGAGGCCTGATCTTCAGCATGCAGGCACTCCGGTGGGGGAGAATGCGCGAACGCTACGTGCGCCGTCTCGCGACCCTGGTGTGTGTGGAGTTCGGCCTTGTGCCGCCGTTGCCGATCCCGCTAGTGCGGCGCCGGTGGTGTGAGGCGGGCGCCAGGTGGTTCATGGGCGCTTAGTCAGTTCGGACTCCGGCTCGCCGGCCTCGAAGCGGGTGACGAAGTCATCGGGGTCGAATTCCACTCCGATGGGGTTCTTCTGGAACTCGTCGGATAGCAGGTACGCCTGCGTGGACTCCGCGTCGGGGAAGTTGTCGATCTGCAGCTCGACGCGGTTTCCGTCGGGGTCCGCGTAGTACATCGACACGGTCATGCCGTGGTTGATCACCCAGACCGGCTCGATTCCCTTCCCCTTGAGCCGCTTGTAGTTGTCGACCAGGTCCCCCAGCTTTTCGTAGGTGAAGGCGAAATGCTCCAGCCCGGTGTGTTCCATTCCGGGGGTCACCGACGATCCGACGCCGAGGAACGCGACCCGGTGATGCTCGTCGTCGTAGGTCATGAAGCCGAGCATTTCGTTCGTGAAGACAGGGCGGCCGTCCAGAACTTCCGCGTACCAGTTGATCATCTCTTCCAGGCGCCCGGTCTTGAGTACGACATGCGCGAGTTTGGCGGGAGCGACCATTTCTTTCCTCCTTGATTGTGCGGCACGGGTGAGCATCGGTGAAAACGGGCCAGCCGAGCCTTTTGCGGCCGGTCAGCCGTGGTCCAGTCGTCGCCGCAGGAAACGCTTGTTGCACGACTAGGGGATCTCGAGGCAGGCCGGGAACAGTTCGTCGCGCGGCGCGGGAATGCGATGTCGCGCGACGGTGCAGCGTCCGGCTTCCGGATGTGCGCCGTGGAAAGCAGGGGCCGGGTTCTATCGATACATGCCGCTGGGCCGTCGACTGACGGCGCAGAGCGCCTGTCGATCTGCCCCGTACCTCTCCAAGTGACAGGCGGAGCCCCATCCCTCTAAACAATAATCTATAGATTCCATTTTCGGAAGGGCTGGGGAAGAATGTGGCCATGCCTTCCTCCCAGACCTGGCCGACGGACCCGCCACAGACACGCGCTGAATGGGTTGACGCGCGGCTGCGCGCGGCCATCCTCACCGGACAACTCGCGGCCGGGACCAGACTCCACGCGGAACGACTGGCTTCCCAGTGGGGCGTGTCGGCAACGCCTCTCAGAGAGGCGTTCCAGCGCCTGGCCGGCGACGGGCTGGTCGAGATCGCACCCCAGCGGGGTGCGCGGGTGGCGGGCCTCGACCGCGCCAAGGCCGCCGAGTACTACGAACTGCGCCTCCTGCTCGAGCCCCGCGCTCTGGAGTCCTCGCTCCGCGAAGCCGATGCGGCCTTCCTGGACGAGGTCCGTCGCGCCATCACTGAGTTGGAGGCGGTGGAGACGTCCGACTCCGTCGAGACCGGCTTCATCGCACATCGCAGTTTCCATCAGACACTGCTGTCCCGCTGCCGCAACAGGGAAATGCTGCGCATGTGCAGTGTCCTGCAGGACCAGACCCAGCGGTTCGCCGCCAATTCCATGGTCGTAAGGCACCTCATCCAGCACCGCGCGCTCGCCGACGCAGTCCTTGGGGGGGATAACGACGAGGCCGTCCGTCTGCTTACCGTCCACCTGCAGACCAGCATCGGCGGCCCCCACCCCCAAGATGACGCCCTCCCTAGCAGCGCCGGCGCCGAGCCCCCGGAGTCCTGAGCCCGCCGGAGGCATCCAGCCGCAAGGCCACCACCGGCGTCCACATGCGTCTCTCCACCCGCGTCCCGGCGAGCTGGCACCTTTCCTGACAGCGCAGATCCGGAAGACGGGCAACCCAGACGGTACGGCAGTGCCATGCGGGCGAGACCGGCCGCGCGTGCCGGGGGACGACAAGGACCCTTTCGACTGAAACTCGCGGTGTGGGCACCCCGGCCTCGCGCCTTCCCAGCTCGCCACCACTGCTGTGTGCGGCCTGAGAGCCGCCCCGGCCTGCCGGGCAGCACCGACGTAATGAACTTGTCGCTGCCCGCCCGCGCCCCGGCCTTCAAGTGCCGCTGCCGCGCGCACACCGAGGCGCCTCTGGGGTCCGGGCCGCCGATCCAATGGCCAAATGCTCAACCACGCATGCGCTGCCCTCGCCACCGCTACAGCGCGGTGACCTGCGCATGCGCGATGTCGACCACCGATTGCACAGCAGCCGCCACTAAGCGTGACCAGCCCGGCAGTTGACGTTCGTTGCGGTGAGTGCAAGCCTTGCTGTCGCTGCAACATGCAAGTGAGTATAAGCAGGCTCGCCATGAACTCACCCTCCCTACCGCCGGATTGGCGTGAGCACAGGAGCAGCGAGCCAGGGAGAGGACAACCATGAACTCGATCCCCAGCTACCAGCCCGACATCTTCGACGACGACGCTCAGCTCGACCCGTACGGCCACTACCAGGCCCTGCGTGATCTCGGTCCGGTCGTCTGGCTGGAGCCCTACAAGATGTACGCACTGCCGCGCTACGCCGAGGTGCGCGCCGCATTGGGCGATCCGGAAACGTTCTGCTCCGGCCGGGGCGTCGCGATGGACGACCTCCCCGAGGGCCTGCCGGTGTCGACCCTCATGAGCGACGGCGCGTTGCACGAGCACCTGCGCAGCGTGCTCACGGGGGAACTGACACCCCGGGCGTTGCGGCCGCGGAAAGCCGGCATCCAGGACGTCGCCGACGAGGTGGTCGAGCAGCTGGTGCGTCGCCGCTCGTTCGACGGCGTCGCCGACCTCGCCCGAGCCCTTCCCCTCGCCGTCGTCCCCGACCTGGTGGGGTGGCCGCAGAGCGGTCGTGAGCACCTGCTGGAGTGGGCGGCAGGCGCGTTCAACCTCCTGGGCCCGTTCAACGAGCGGTCGATGGCCAGCCTGCCCGCCGTCGGAGCGATGACGGAGTTCGCGATACAGACCGCGGACTCTGGCGACCTGCTGCCCGGAAGCGTCGGAGCCGGGATGCTCGCCGCCGCGGCCCGCGGCGAGATAGAGCCCGGACACGTCCCGAGCCTGCTGGTCGACTACATCGCCCCGTCACTGGATACCACCATCAGCGCCATCGGCAGCGCACTGTGGCTGCTGGGGACCCACCCGGACCAGTGGGCCGCGCTCCGCGCCGACCGCACGCTGATCCCCAAGGCGGTGAACGAAGCCATCCGATTCGAGACACCGATCCGCAGCTTCACCCGGGTCACCACCACCGCCACCGAGGTCGGCGGGTTCGAGATCCCGGCGGACGCGCGGGTCATGATGATGTACGCCTGCGCCAACCGGGATGAGCGCCATTACGAGCGGCCCGACGAGTTCGACATCACCCGCGAGGCCTCCGACCACCTGGGGTTCGGCTACGGCGTCCACGGATGCGCCGGGCAGGGGCTCGCCCGCCTGGAAGCGCAGGCCGTCCTGTCCGCGCTCGCCGACCAGGTCGAGAGCTTCGAGATCGGGGAACCCGTCCGCGGGATCAACAACATCATCCGGGCCCTGGCCGCCCTGCCTATGACCGTCACACCGGCCCGCGCCACGGCTGACGCCTGACCGCTGATTCTCCCGAGCCAAGGACCGGCATGCGAGGCGGGCATGCGGTCATGGCTTCCGCGGGGCGAGAGCCACGACCCCTGCCGCGGCATGATCCCGGGGGAACGAACCGCAGGGAGCCGGTGTCCACCGAGTCGGATGGACTGTTGACGGCGAACGCCCCCATGGTCCCCGGAACACCCTGCAGAAGCTGGCGCACACAGAAATCGGTGTGGCCTCCGTGCCGGAGGGCGGCGGATACATCGACGGCATGCCACATGACGACCTGCTGGCCCCGGCCAGGAGAACACGCCTGAGAACAGGAAGACCGCTCGCGCACTACACCGTTCGCCGCCCATGTCTGTCGTCCGCCGCATCGACGCCGTACTCACCCTGGTCACGACCGCAGCCAGCGAACGACCTCGACCGTGAGCTCCGGCCCAAGAGCGCCTACGGCAATCCCGACAAGGATCACGCCAACACCTGTGAAGGCCAACCCGGAACTGACCGGCCGCCTCGAGAACTTCGAGTCCAGCTCAGACCAGCAGCCAGTCTCGAACCGCTGCTCCAGGTGACGGGCCAGCGAGACAAGCAGGCAACTGCCAGGAAGGGACAGCCCAGAGTCACAACCACGGCCCGTCGACTCCTGGCTGAAGTGAGCCGCACCCGCGGCTCCCACCCGGCCGATCCGCACCCAGCACAAGGAGAAACCCACACATGGCACAGGAAGTACGCGGCGTCATCGCGCCGGGCAAGGACGAGCCCGTACGGATCGAGACGATCGTGGTCCCCGACCCCGGGCCGGGCGAGGCGGTGGTCAAGGTGCAGGCCTGCGGTGTGTGCCACACCGACCTGCACTACAAGCAAGGAGGGATCAGCGCCGACTTCCCCTTCCTGCTCGGGCACGAGGCCGCCGGCGTGGTGGAAGCGGTCGGCGACGGCGTGACCGACATCCAGCCCGGCGACTTCGTCATCCTCAACTGGCGTGCAGTGTGCGGGAGTTGCCGGGCCTGTCTGCGCGGCCGCCCCTGGTACTGCTTCAACACCCACAACGCCAAGCAGAAGATGACCCTCACCGACGGCACCAAGCTCTCCCCCGCCCTCGGCATCGGCGCTTTCACGGAGAAGACCCTGGTTGCGGCCGGACAGTGCACAAAGGTCGACTCGGCCGTCGCCCCGCAGATCGCCGGACTGCTCGGCTGCGGCGTGATGGCCGGAATCGGTGCGGCGATCAACACCGGCAACGTCAGTCGCGGCGACACCGTCGCGGTGATCGGCTGCGGCGGAGTCGGCGACGCCGCGATCGCCGGTGCCCGGCTGGCCGGCGCAGCGAAGATCATCGCCGTCGACATCGACGACCGGAAACTGCAGACGGCCCGGAAGATGGGCGCCACCCACACGATCAACTCCCGTGAGACCGAACTCGTCGGCGCGATCAAGGACCTGACCGGCGGCTTCGGCACCGACGTCGTCATCGAGGCGGTCGGCCGCCCAGAGACGTACCGGCAAGCGTTCTACGCCCGCGACCTCGCCGGCACGGTCGTCCTGGTCGGCGTGCCCACGCCGGACATGCAGCTCGAAATTCCGCTCCTGGACGTCTTCGGACGCGGAGGCGCACTCAAGTCGTCCTGGTACGGCGACTGCCTGCCGTCCCGGGATTTTCCGATGCTGATCGACCTGCACCTCCAGGGCCGACTGGACCTGGCCTCCTTCGTCACCGAGACGATCACCCTGGACGAGGTAGAGAAGGCGTTCGCCAGAATGCACGACGGCGACGTCCTGCGCTCGGTGGTGGTGCTGTGATGCCGGCCGTACGCATCGACCACCTGGTCACCTCAGGCACCTTCTCCCTCGACGGCGGCACCTGGGACGTCGACAACAACGTCTGGATCATCGGCGACGACACCGAAGCGATCGTCATCGACGCCGCCCACGACGCCCAGGCCATCGCCCGGGCGCTGGGCCACCGGGCGCTACGGGCCATCGTGTGCACCCACGCCCACGACGACCACGTCGGCGCAGCCCCCGAACTCGCCGACCTGACCGGCGCACCGATCATGCTCCATCCCGACGACGACGCGCTCTGGAAGCAGACCCACCCCGACCGCACCCCCGACGACTCGCTCACTCACGGGCAGCAACTCACCGTGGCGGACACGGAGTTGACTGTCCTGCACACCCCCGGCCACACCCCCGGCGCAGTCTGCCTGCACCTACCCGCACTCGGGGCCGTGTTCACAGGAGACACCCTCTTCCAGGGCGGCCCCGGCGCCACCGGCCGCTCGTTCTCCGACTTCCCCACCATCATCGGCTCCATCCGCGACCAACTGCTCACCCTCCCCCCGGAAACAGTCGTCCACACCGGACACGGCGCCTCGACCACGATCGACGCAGAAGCCCCACACCTCCAGGAGTGGATCGACCGAGGCCACTGACGCACCGCCCGCGCGCCCCGGCCCACTCGACACGAACAGAACCCGGCTTCCTGACCACATCCGGCACCCGCCCAGCGCCGCCTCCAAGGCCCTGCACACATGCAAGACCGTGTTAACAGGCTGGTCCTCTTCCGGCACCAGTTAACTCCCACGGGCGCGGCCCACACCGCCGAGGAGCGTCAACGTGCACGACAGCGTCATTCCATGTCATCCCGCCTTGCGCCTGGATGTCCGGTCGAGGACCGCCTCACAGGGTTGGTCACGATGACTGGCCGCACACCTGATGCGCTCGCCCACGACTCTACGCCCGATGTGGGTGCCGTGATGGTCGACCGACGGAACGGCCGGGTGGGCGTGGTCATGGGGCACGTGGGGCCATACGTGCAGCTTCGGCCACCGCACGGCGGCCGGGAGTGGGACGTACCGCCCGACGACACACGTGCGCCAACCCCGGCGGAAACGTTGGGCACCAAGGGGTCCGTTGCCCACAGGAAGTCAGGGAGGTGACCCATAGCCTGGTCGAGCACAAACTCGTGGGTCGAACGACGCCAAGGACCTGATGAACCGCTCCGGGTCTGATGGAGGCTCCGGCCTGTCCCGGAGCGGTTCAATCGGCTGAGCCTCGTCTGGCTGGACCTCGCCGTGGGCGGCTTCGTCGAAGGCGCGGTGATCCTGGCCGAGCTGGAAGCGGCCTATGAGGGTCCGGATAACGAGAAGGTGTGGGACCGAGCCGCACAGCACTGTTGGTCCCTCACCCAGCGGGTGTGACCACGACTTTCGACGGACGAGGGCGACCTCGCATCTCCGGCGCGAGGTTCGCTGACGGTCCCGATCAAAGCCGTGGTCGCAAGAACGAGCCCTCGGAAGAACGAAACGCGACTACTGATCGCCGAGGTCTTCGCTGTAGGCGGTCTCCAGCTGGGCTGCGAACGCTTCGGTCAGCTGCTGTGTCTGCGACCGGTCGATGACCACGTGCTTGCACAACCTTGCTGAAAGCAGGCCTTGGGAAGCCCCGTGCCCCAACAGGCCGAGGTCCTCGGTGACATCGACTACACTCATGCCCAACTGGCAGGGGCCCGAGCCGTGTTGAACCGAAGCTGGGACGGCGGGTTCAGCGCGCAGTCTCTTCCTGGCCGAGCGAGCCCGCTACCCGGCTCGTGGAGATCCTACCCCCGCTCGCCCTTTCCCAAATCGCCGTATCGTTCCTGCTGCTGGAGATGCCGTCCCCTACATAGGTGTGCTTCGCGTGGCTCGCGAAGGCCTGCGCATCTACTGAGCTTGAACTCATGATGTCGTCCGGGTGAGAGGTAGGCCGGTTCCGGCGAGGCATCCGTTGATGAGGTGGGGACGGTACTGGATCTTTCGCATGCCGTGGCGGATGGTCTGGATGAGGTGCTCGGGGGTGGTGAAGGCGGTGTTGGACAGCCAGCCGCGCCGCAGCAGTGACCAGATGCCCTCGACCGGGTTGAGGTCGGGTGCGTAGGAGGGCAGCTGGTAGACGGTCAGCCAGTCCTGCCGGGCGATGAACTGCCGCATGCCGTAGGCGAGATGGACGTTGAGGTTGTCCCAGACCAGCACAATTGGCCCACCGAGCTGCTGATGTGCGGCGATGAGCAGGTCGCGGTAGTCGGTCCAGGCGAAGCTCTTGCGGCCGTCGCGCCGGCCGTCGTCGCGGCGCGGTCGGTAGATGAGCCGGGAGCGTTCACCAGGCTTGTAGCAGGTCAGGGCGGCGATGGAGATACGGCGGCGGGAGCGGCCGCGAACCCGGACGATGGGCGTCTGCCCGCGCCGGGCCCAGGTGCGTGCGGTCGGCGGCGTCATCGAGAAGCCGGACTCGTCCTCGAAGACGATCCAGGCGTCGAGCGCCGCCGCGGTCCTTCCACCTGCGGCCAGGTCTCCTTCACCCAGCCGCAGATCGCCTCCTCGTCACGTTCGACGGCTCTCCTGGCCGGGATCTGGCAGGAGAAGCCGTGCCGGATCAGCAGTTTCCGCACTCCTTGCAGGGTGTAGCCCTTGTGGAACCTGCGGCCGATCACGGTCTTGACCCTCGACAGCGTCCACCGCTGATCCGGCCAGCCGTGCGCGACCGGGCCCTTGGCCAACTCCGCCTCCAGCTGCACGAACTGGGCCTCGCTCAACCTGGGTGGTGACGCCGACCCGGTCGAGCGCAGAGCCCGCGGACCGCCCTTGTCCCAGGACCTGCGCCACCGCTGGACGGACCGGACGCTGACCCGTAACTCCTTCGCGATTGTCGAGCTCGGCTCACCCTGGGCGAACCGCTCGGCCGCCCTCAACCTGATGCCCTCGCGGAACTGCCGGCGCTCGTCCGACAGACCGCCGCCCTGCGCGTACCTCATACCAACGGCGTATCGCGAGGATCAAGCTCTGTCACCGGCTACGACAACCCGAGTTCAAGCTCAGTAATTCACAAAGAAGCCTGAGGGCTCGATAGTTGGAAAGTCGCCCCTTCACTGCAACTGGGCGACGTCTAAGGGATTTGTCCCTCCCGCGCTTGCAGACCCTTTTAGGGAGCATGCGGCGATCTGACGGCTCGCCAGCATTTGACGGACGAGGAAGCAAAGCTTCGCCCCCCGATCCCTCAACTCGCGGCCGGGAATCCCCCCAAGCTGCTCGATCCGCCTTCTGCCGGCATGATGGCCAGCAGCCGGCAGGACGGTAGCTCCATCGGGGTAAAGGCGAGTAGGTGCATGGCGAACTCCGTGCCGCCCTGCCGGGGAAGATAGAGGCGGCGCGGCCGGTTCGATGCCGGATGGGTCAGGCTCGGCAGATTCGGCGAGTCCCATAGTTTGCGGGCAACAGCATCGCCTCGGACAGTGTCGATGACCTCTCGGAGGCGCTCGTCATGGCGGTACTGCTCGGCGTGCACGCGGAGCTGGGCGATCATGGGCAGCGCCCATTCATCCTGCCAGTCGATGAGCTGGGTGCGAGCCTCGGGCCAAGTGAGCGCCCATTCCATGACGTTTAGGCCGTACATCATCCACGGAAAGATCTCCAGAGTCTTGGAGTTGCAGGCGAGAATGTCCCAGCGGAGGTCGGTAACCCAGAGGCCCCAGGTCGGGCTCTGCTCGACAAGGTTGCGGATTGTCTCCGGCAGCAAGTCAGCAAGGGGGCTGACCGGGGCTCCGGCCGGGGTCCGCCCCTGGGTGACGCGGTAGACGACGTGCCATTCGTCGGGTGTCAGGTCCAGGATCCGCCTGATCGCCTGCAGCAGGCCCTCTGAGTAATTTGCCGACCGGCCGGACTCCAGGGTGTTGTACCAGCGGCGACTGACGCCGGCCAGTTGCGCCACCTCGGCCTGGGTGATTCCGGGGGTCCTCCTGTCCCCGAACGTGGCCGTGAAGCCTGGGATGTCCGATGCGTTACGGCGCGCCCGAGCTTGCCGCAGTATGCGGGATACGATCGAAGCCTGCGTCTCATCACTATTCATAACGTTCACATAACGGCCGAGGGTGGGATTTAGATCACATTGACAGTCGACCCTCGACAACTCACCCATCTTCCCATTCCTTCAATCGCTAGAGGTTTCAGGGGAGTTGACGAACGTCAGCGCATGCAGCATTCCTATGCCGTACGCCTGCCGCAGAGAAATGAGAACTGCCAGTTCTCATCGGCAGCATAAGCGACTGCTTTGAGTTCCTGTGCCACGCCGGTTGCCGTTCTAGGGTCAGCGACAACATCACCGAAAGCACATTCCCCACCGGTGCGGATTCGGTGCACTCGCGTAAAGGATCTTCATGTCGCGCTCTGTTTTGATCATCGGCGGAAACCGTGGAATCGGGCACTCCACCGTCCGGGCCTTTCTCGAACGGGGCGACAAGGTCGCCTTCACTCACCGGAGCAGCGGAGCCGATCCCGACCTCGCCTACCTCGGCGCCCTGCCCGTGCTCTGCGACATCACCGACCCCGAACAAGTCGAGAGCGCCTTCAAGGAGGTCGAGGCCGACCAGGGCCCGGTCGAGGTGCTCGTGGCCAACGCCGGCATCACCCGGGACAAGCTGCTGCTGCGCATGTCGGAGGAGGACTTCACCACGGTCCTGGAAACCAACCTCATCGCCTCCTACCGGCTGGCCAAGCGGGCCACCTGGAGCATGGTGAAGGCCAAGCAAGGTGGCCGGATCATCCTCGTGTCCTCCGCCGTCGCTCTCAAGGGTGAAGCCGGGCAGACCAACTACGCGGCGTCAAAGGCGGGCCTGATCGGCTTCGGCCGCTCTCTGGCCCGGGAGGTCGGCTCACGCGGGATCACCGTCAACATCGTGACCCCCGGCCTGACCGACACCGCCATGGCCGCAGCCCTGCCTGAGACACGCGTCAACGAGATCATCGGGGACGTTCCGCTGGGCCGCATCGGAAGGCCGGAGGAGATCGCCGCGACCATCGCCTTCCTGGCCAGCGAGGAAGCCTCCTACATCACCGGCGCCGTCGTACCGGTCGACGGCGGCATCTCCATGGGCCACTGACATTCCCCAGTTACCCGTCAGCGACCGATGGCGCCGTGCACAACGCGGCAGAGAGCAGGGCTACATGATGCGGGGGTTGCTGTTCGGTGGCCGGGCCCGAGGCCCCGCCACACAAGAAGGGGCGAGCAGCCGGGCGATGAGCAGACGCGCGATCCGCCAGGAGTGCCGGCACCTGCTGGCTCAGATGCCGATACCCCAGCCCTTCACCCTTGAGGGACTGATCGCCGGGATCGAGGCGGAACGGGAGCGGCGGATCAAGCTGGTCGCGATCCCCGATCACCTGCTGGCCAACACGGACGTGTGCGGGCTGTGGCTGCGGCTGGACGACGTGGCGGTCGACCTGATCCTGCATGTGGCGGGCACAACGTCCTTCCACCGTCAGCAGATCATCCTGCACGAACTGGCGCACCTGTGGTGCGACGACGTGACCGAGGCCGACGCCGGCGAACTGGCACGACTTCTGCCCGATTTCCCGCCCGAACTCCTGCACCGGCTGTTGGCGAAGGGCCATGTGATGGCCCGCCACCGCTACGACTCACGGCCGGAGATACGCGCCGAAATGCTGGCCGACCTGCTGCACCACACGGCCTACACCGCCGACTACATCGAGGACTCCACGCTCCGGCACCTCGACGAGGACCTGTCCCACCTGCGCTTCATTCCCCGCACCCGCACTCCCCGGAAGAGCCGTGTCCCTCTCTGATGCGTTCGTCTCTCTGATCATCGCCCTGCTACTGCTCCAGGCGGTCGTGCGCCTGCCGACCGCCCTGCGAGGCCGGCGGCGCGAGCGCTCACTGTGGGGCGCTTTCGCCGCCTTCGCCGCCGCCTGGTGGCTGCGCACCGACACCGGCCGAGCGGTGATCGACCCGCTAAGCATCACCGACCTGCCCACTCTCCTCAAGCACGTGCTGGCGATCGCCGGGATCTGCGTCCTGCTGACCTACATCACGGACATCTACCACGAGGAGGACGCAGGCGCCCGCCACATCAAGATCACCTCCGCTGTGCACCGTGTCGCCGTCCGCGCTTCGCTGGCCACGGTCCTCTGCCTCGTCGCCGTGTTCTTCCTCGTCCTGGATCGGTCGAAGACCGCAGCCGACAGTCCGTACTTCATGGGCCGGCACGCCGGCGAGCCCGGGCTCGCCCTGTACCTGGGGCTGTTCAACACCTACATCGCCTCGGCCGCCGCCGTGTGCGGCTACCAGTGGGGCCGGGCCGCCCGGATCGCCCGCCGTTGGAGCCTGCGCACCGGACTGGCGATGATGGCCGCTGGCATGACCGTGATCGTCGTGTACTCCGTCGTACGCACCGTCTACCTGGCCGCGACCACACTCCGCCCGGCCGCCGCGGCGGCCGGCAGCGCACAGGAACACATCACCGACACCCTGCTGTACGCGGGATTCGCGCTGTGGCTGCTCGGCTCCCTCACGCCCGCCACCCGCACCCTCACCACCCAGGCCCGCGCGATCAGGGCGGTGATCGGCCTGCACCGGCTGTGGCGCGACTTGGTTCTGACCATCGATGGCAGCGCACTGCACGCACCCAGCATGCTCTTGGGCGGCCACCGCACCTTCTCCCTGCTCAACACAGTGCGGGACCTCGTCTCACATGACACCACCCCGCAGATCCGGCTCGGCCGATTCGTCACAGAGATCCGCGACGTCACCCACGAACTGCGCCGCAGGGCACCGGCCGACCTCTTCGAACGCGCCCGCCGACTCGCAAAGGCCGAGGGACATATCGGCCTGGATGCCGACGCCGTCGCCGAGGCGTACTGGCTCAAGGCCGCCATGACCCTCGCGGGGGCCCCGGGCCGGGCACCAGCTGCCTTCCACACAGCCGGCGACGACTTCGCCTCCGAAGTGCCCTGGCTCTTGCGGGTCGCCCGCGCGTACCGCCACGCCAGCCCGCACACCGGCGCAATCATGGACGCACTGGCTCCCGCACCCCTCCCCCACCTCGCGAAGTGATGGATATGAACGCTCTGACCGCATCGGCCGCCGCCCTGTTCTTCAACGCCGAAGGCGAGGTCCTCATCGTCAACCCGACCTACAAGGACTACTGGAACCTGCCCGGCGGTGCCGTGGACCTCGACCAGGAGGAGAGCCCGTACGAGGCGGCCGTGCGGGAGATCCAGGAGGAACTGGGCATCACCCCGCCGATCGGCGACCTGCTGGTGCACGCCTGGGTCACCGTTCCTGGCGGAGGCGCCCAGGTCCTGTACATCTACGACGGCGGCATCCTCAGCCCCGGGGACCAGGACGGGATCACCTTGCAGGACTCGGAGCTGAGTGAGTACCGCTTCTGCCGACCGGACAATATGGAGGACGGCCTGATCCCCCCGCACCTGACCGAGGTCTGGCTGACCGCCCTGACCGCGCAGGCCGAGCAGCGTCCGGCCATGCGCACGATCCGCCTCTAACGCCGGACTGTCTCGCCTCGTGGCCGCCCCGCGCCGGGATCGTCACAGGCGGGTCGTCACGAACGGGGCGCGGCCCTTCCGCCGCCCTGGGTCTCGGCCCGGGCCTCGTCGACCACGTCAAAGACGAACTGGAGCAGTTCGGCTGACAGCCCCTGCTGTTCGCCACCGCGCGCCGCCAGCGCGACGATCTGGTGCTTGAGCAGCAGGGTCTCAGCGATGACCCTCTGTACGTCGGCGTCCTGCGACCAGATCAGCGGGCTCGCGTTCAGTGCCTTCGCCAACGCGTCCAGCACGTCGTCCTCCGCACTGCGGAGGACACCGGTCCGCAGATCTCGCACCAAGTCGGCGCTGAGAGCGTCAGTGCCCGTACGCCCGTTGCCGAGATCGGCGAGCTCGGCGTCGGAGAGCGGGGCCGGAAGCTGCTCCACGAGGTATGTGATCTTCTCGGCCAGCGTCTTCGGCAGCCCTTCGCCGTCCCTAGACGCAGGCTGTTCCGCCTCGCCGGGCTCCGGCACGTCATTGCCGAAGGAACGCTCCTGCGCGCGCAGCAGCGCCTCGACGCTCACCCCGTACTTTGCCGCGAGTGCCTCGACGTACCGCTCTTCCAGGCGATGCTTCGCGGTCTCCGCAGCGGCAACCGGTCCGGCGGTCTTCGTCCCGGTCAGTTCCCTGGTGGCCGCCTGCGTGTATCCGGCATCGGCGCGCAGATCGGCAAGGTCAGGACGCCCGTCACGGGGAAACAGCTCGTCGACGTCGCGGTCGACCGCCTGGGCCAGGCCAGGCAGCTTCTCCGGGTCGGGAATCGAGCGCCCCTTCTCCCAGGCACTCACCCGCGCACCGCTGACACCCACAAGCACCCCCACCTCGGCTTGCTTTCGACCGCAGTTCCTGCGGGCAAGCAGCAGCGCCTGGGGGTCGAACCGGCGAACCGGCATCCAGCACGTCCTTCCTGGTCCAATACGGCGCTCGTCAGCAGGCCAGCCACTTGATCAATGAGCCAAACAACGATATTTTCGTTTCATCGATCGGGGCAGCTAGTCAGCTTACCCCGATTGAAGCCATCATGCCCAGCAGAGACGAAACACCTCTGCAGCACGCCCAAGCCCTGGAGCCACCGCGTGTCCTCCGTCAGTCATCCCTTGCGCCGTTCACACCCACCCATCAGGCGCAGATGACGCTGCCCTTCGGCGCGACCTGTAGAGAGTCCTTTAGCAAGGTCTGGATGTTGCCGCAGGTCATGCATATGTTCGTCGTCCCCCGCCGGGCACCCCGCCCGCTGGCAGACGACGCAAGGAGCCACATGCGGAACGCACCATCCAGCTGGGTGCGATAACCCCGAGCACAGCGACGGCGCCCAGGGAACGGTAACTCCCGGACGCCGAACGCCAGATGACACTCCTGCCCCGGCAAGGGCGGAGATTCACCCACTTCACCGCACCGGCCCTTTCCACGGGGCACACCGGCGCGGGTTTCACCACGGAGGAGAGTCCCACATGCCGCCTGCCCTGCGCAAAAGGCCGGTCTCCCCGGCCAGCGCGGCAGCCACGTACGCCCATCTGACACGCCGCTCGTCAACGGGCCTGTCGGCGACCACCGTTGCACCGCAGCCCTGGGCTCGCATGCGCCCCAAGATGATGGTGTCCCGATGAGCGGGCAGGCACGGAAGTGGGTGTGGGAGAGCAGCGCCAGCCGTGGCACGGCCCGCCTGGTCCTGCTGTCGATCGCCGACCGGATCCCCGACGCGCAGTGCGTCGCCTACGCCTCCATCACCGAGCTGATGGAGCGGGCGAACGCCAGCCGCAACGCCGTGCGCACCTCGCTGGCCCTGCTCGCGGACGCCGGCGAGCTGGAGATCCTCGACGACTACGAGGGCCCGCAGCACAGCACGGTCTACCGCATGCCGCGCCCCGCTGCCTGGCTCGCGAAGGTCGCGGCTGCGCAGAAGGCCGACCCGGAGCTGCGGGTCGAGGACATCGAGCCCCTGACCGACGCCGACCCCGCCCCCGCTCTGAAGGACCTGGACGAGGAGCGGCTGCGCAGGCACCGCATTTGGCGCACGACAGGGTCAGAATCGGGCCCCCGCCGTCAGAATCTGGCCGGGTCAAAATCTGCGCCCCCTCGTCAGAATCTGACCCCTCCCTGGGGCGGAATCCGACCCCCCTCCGGGTCAGAATCTGACCCCCAGAACTGTAGTGAACCGAAGGTGAACCGTAGGTACAGCAGCAGTAGTGCTGCCGAGGTCACCTCCGCCACCGACTGGCAGGTCGATGACGCCAGCTTGGCCTGGGCCCAGCAGCAGGGACACCTCGATCGCCTCGGCGAGCAGGGCCTGCAGGCCGCCGACGCGAAGTGGCGCCACTACCGCTCCGCCGGCAGCCCTCGCCCCGCCGCGGCCTGGGCTGCCGACTGGAAGTCCTGGATCGCCCGCGAGCACACCCCCACACCCCAGCGCCCGAACCTCTACGCCCTGCCCGGCGGCAGCCCTGCCCCACAGGCCGGCATGACCCGCGCCGAGGCGCACATGGCCGCCCTGCTCGCCGCCGTTGACGAACCGACGGGAACGGAGTAACTACCTTGGACCGCCGCGAAGTTGCTGCCGTACTCACCTACGTCGGCCGCCTGGACCCGCGCACCATCCGCACCGACGCGGGCGAAGCCCGCGACCAGCTCGCCATGTGGCACGAGCTGCTCGGCGACGTGCCCATGACCACTGGTCAGGGCTGGGATGTGCGCGAGACCGTCCGCAAGCGCGTCGTCAGCTCGCCGTACCCGATCCTGCCGGCGGATGTGGCCCGTGAGTGGCACGCGCACCGCCGCGAGCGTCTGGCCCGGCACACCGACCCCACCCCGATGGCCGACCCGGACAACCCGCAAGCGTGGCGAGCGGAGCTGCTTGCGGCGCGCGACGCCGTAGCAGCTGGGCACGCCGCACCCTCGGCGCACCGCGGGATCAGTGCCGGGCGCCACCGGCCGGGCCTGAAGGACCAGCTGGCCGCGGTCGGCTCGTACATTCCGGCCTCCGTGCGCGCCGAGCTGGCTCCGTACCGCCCGGCCCGCGCCGCCCGCGAGGCCGCCATCGCCGCCGGTGGCCCCGACGCCCTGGCCGTGCCATGCGAGTGGTGTCACGCCGACAAGGGCGAGCCCTGCCGCCGCCGGCGCATCTCCCTCGACGGCGTCGCCAGGGGCAACGCACCGCGCGCCACCGCCCACCCCGGCCGCATCGACCGCGCCCTGTCGGCGCAGGCCCAGGCGCCCGCCGCCTGACCGCAGCCCGCTTCTCCACAGAAACGTTCCGCCTTGCGTACGGCCCGCCGCCGTACCCCGAGCCCGCCTCGCAGCGCCCCGCCGCACCCCAGCCACCACCGGTGCCGAGCGTCCCGCGCCCGCCGAGGCGACTTCCGGAGACTGCCTTGCGCCACATCACCACCAACAACACCCCGACCCCGACCATCCGGGGCATCGCCGACCACAGCTGGCAGGCCCGCGGCCTGTGCCACGCCATGTCGGTCAAGGACATCGATGAGCTGTTCTTCCATGCCGCCCGCGACCGCGCCGCCATCGACGAGGCCAAGTCGATCTGCGGCCGGTGCCCGGTGAAGAAGGCGTGCTTCGACTACGCCCTCGACAACGAGATCCGTCACGGCATGTGGGGCGGGCTCACCCAGGACGAGCGCCGCCCCTGGCACGCCCGGGTCAACAAGCGCCTGGACTACGCCCGGGTGAAGGCCGCCTTCGAGGGGCGCGACATCCATCTCAGCGACGCCGAACGTGAGGCCGTCACCCGCCACGCCTACGTGCGCGGCTGGAGCCCCGAGCGCCTCGCCCACACCCTGCGCCTCGACCTCGACTGGGCGCGCGACCTGATGCGCAACGCCGCTCACGCCGTCGCCGACCGCGACCGCTACTGGGACCAGGGCGACGACACCGAGTCGGTCGACGACGAGACCGCCGAGGACGACGACGTCGCCTCGTCGGTACAGGTGCCCCATCAGGTACAGACCGACTACCTGATCGCCGCCCTCCGAAAGGCAGCATGACTAACCCCATCGCCCTGTCCCTGCCCTCCGGCATCGAGCCCGTCTACCTGGTCGCGGCCATCGGGCTGCTCGCCCTCGCGCTGGCCGGCTGGTCGATCCGGCGTAACCGGAACCGGGCGAACGGCAAGCGCGTCGGCACTCCCGCGGTCTGGGTCTCGGCCCTGGCTGCCCTCAACTGCACCGTCTACTCAGGCGACACCAGCTGGCGGTTCGCCGCCGACTACCTCGACATGGCCGGCGCCGTCGAGCGGGCCATGATGTTCAGCGCAGGCGAGGCGGCGCTGTTCGCGACCGCGCTGATGGCCCGGCAGAACCTGAAGACCCAGGGAGCGCCCGGCCTGCCCGGCGCCTTGGTCTGGGTGATCACCGGGGTGCAGGTCATCCCGGCGTATGCCGAGTCCGGCACGGTGGGCGGCACCGTGCGGGCCTTCGTCGGCCCCGTCATGGCAGCCGTGCTCTGGCACCTGGCCATGGGCATTGAGCTGCGGCTGCACAAACCGGACGCCACCTCGCAGGGGCTCCTGGCCACGCTCGGACGGGAAACACGCGAGCGTCTCCTCTCCCGCCTGGGCATCGCCACCCGCAACCGCGATGCCGCGCAGATCACCAAGGACCGCGCGACGCGGCGGGCAGTGGCGCTGGCTTCCCAGCTCGCCGCGATGTCGCAAGCGGATCGCGAGAAGGACACCAGGATCACGCGTCGGCTCCAGTCTGCTCTCGCCCGAGCCGGGGTCGGCACCGATCCTCAGCAGCGTCAGGCTCTCCTGGTGCAGCTTGCCGCCCGTCGGCACGCGGCAGCACTTGCCACCGTCCACCTGCCGTCGCCCTGGGTGCAGGACGTGCCCAGCCAGGACGCCGCACACGAGGAGCGGTCCCCTCTCGTCCCGCCCCCGGTGCCTCTGCCAGCGGCCGAAGAACAAGGCGGTCGGCGGCTGAGCACGGTCCCCAACGACGGTCCCGAAGACCACGGGGACGGGGACCGTACGGAATCGGGGACGGGGTCGAATGGGGACCGTCCACACGCCGTCTCCGACAGCAATGGGGACGGCGAACACCCCGAGATCGAATCGGGGACGGAAGCCGGAGAGGATCGGGACACCGTACTCGTCAGGGCCGAAGAGTCTCACGCAGACGGGGACGGTGATACCGCGGAGGCCCACGAAGGTGCCGCTCAGGACGGTACGGGACCGTCGCCGGCTTCCGTCCCTGAAGGGGACGAGGGTCGGGAGCACCCGAACACGGAACCGGGGACTGCGGGCGAAGGGGACCGTCCCCACACTGACGCCGGAGTGGGGACCGAAACCGACGGCGACCGTCCCCACACCGACCCCGAAACGGGGACCGAAACCGACGGCGACCGTCCCCACACCGACCCCGAAACGGGGACCGAAACCGACGGCGACCGTCCCCACACCGACCCCGAAACGGGGACCGAAACCGACGGCGACCGTCCCCACACCGACCCCGAGCGTCGGAGGACAAGGGCACAGCGAAGTCGGCCAGGTAGCGGGAAGCCCCAGCGCCCCCAGCGGAAGAAGCTGAGCACGGCGCAGATCGTCAAGATCGTCCGTCCGCACGTCGCTGCCAAGTTGGAACGGGACGGAAACGCCTCCATCAATCGGCCTCAGCTGCGCGAGATCTATCGCGACCTAGGGCTTCCGGGCGGCCGTAACGAGAGCTTGACGCCTGTCCTGGAGCGGCTACGCGCCGAGGTAAGGAGAACGACCCGATGAAGACCTGCCGCAGGTTCGCCAATATCAAGGCCGAGTTCGAGCGGGACGTCAGCTTCCTGCGCGGCCATGCCGAGCGGCACCAGGGATCCGCGCCGGCCAAGACCAGCGCGAAGAACGCCATCTCTGTGAAGCGGAACATGGCGCGGGCCCTCAACACGCACCTTGACCGCTGCCGCGAATGCGGCTGACACCTGCAAAGCAGCAGGTCAGCCGCCTGAATCCGCATTCCGCATGGTGGCCCGGCATCGGTCGGGCCACCGCTCCCGCCACGAAGGGATCGCCCATTCCTGCCCGCCACCCACGTACGCACGTCCCGTCGGTCGCCGAGGCCGGCGCCTGGGCGGACGTGCTCGTGCACCACCAGCTGTTGCACGCCGCCGTACTGGCTCCGACCGGCCAGTGGCTCGTTCAGCACCGCCCCGAATCGCCCGTCCAGGTCCTCGCCGGCCCGAACGCGATGGTCGACCTGGCCGCCAAGATCCAGCACCACACCCGCACCACGAGGAACGACACTCAATGACGAACCCCTCTCCCGCGCCCGCTGAGCCGGAACCCAACTCGACCTCAGCGGCAGCAAGTTGGTGCGAGAGTAATACTCCCGTTGGGAGTATTACTCTCGCGTCCTCCGCCCCGGGGGTGACGGAGGCGGTCCAGCACCGGGGGGCACTGGACCGGGGGGATGCGACCGAGGGCGGCTCGCATCCCGAGAAGGAGACGACTCACCCGTGTCACAACCCGCACTGCGCCCAGCACACGAGTGCACTACCGAGCCAGCCACCCGCGCGTAATCGCAAGCCGAAGACCAAAGCCAGCAAGCGCAAGCACCTGATCGCCAGCCGATTCAACGACGTTGAGAAGCAGTCCGTGCTCGACGCGGCGGCAACGTGTGCCATGACACCGTCCGGCTTCCTCGCCCATGCCGCACTCAGCGCCGCTCGCGATCTCACACGTACAGAAGCCGAGGTCGCCGGCGAACGCGAAATGAAGCGCCAGCTGTTCGCCCTGGGCCCCGCTCTGAACCGGATCGGCAACAACCTCAACCAGGTTGCGGCAGCGCTGAACAGAGACGAGCGGGCACCGCAGGCCCGAGCGGTCCTTGAGGGAGTCGACCAGGTTCGCCTGGAGGTGCACGCGTTCATCCAGCACTACCTGGACAGCGAGCGTCCGGCAGCGTGATCCCCTCGGTCAACCCCATGGGCGACAGCACGTATGGCCTGCTGGATTATCTGTACGGCCCCGGCAAGGCCGAGGAGCACATCGACCCCCACCTCGTCGCCGCGTGGGACAGCCTGGCCCCTGATCCCGGCCGCAGCCCCGACCTCAAATCGACACTGCGCGACCTGCAGATCCTGCTCGACCAGCCCGTCATGGCCTTGCCCAAAAGTGAGAGGCCCGCCGAGCATGTATGGCACCTGTCCGTACGCGCCGCCCCCGAAGACCCGATCCTCACCGACGAGCAGTGGGCAGCCATCGCCGGCCGCATGGTCTCCGCCACCGGCATCGCCCCCGACGGCGACGACGCCGCCTGTCGCTGGGCGGCCGTCCGCCATGCCGACGACCACATCCACATCATCGCCACCGTCGTCCGCCACGACGGCCGCCAGGCCCGGATCCGCCGCGATGGCGCCCGCGCCCAGGCGGAAGCCCGGCAGATCGAAATCGACTACGGCCTACGGCGGGTGAACACCGGCGACGGAACTGCCGCCAAAGGCCCGAGCAGCGCCGAACGCCATAAGGCGAACCGCCAGGGCAAGGAACGCACGCCACGCGAAGAACTACGCGAGACGGTGCGCCGCGCCGCCGCCGGCGTCACCAGCGAGAAGGAGTTCTTCGACCGTCTAACCGCCGCCGGCCTCCTGGTCCAGCAGCGCGTCGCGCCCTCCGGTGACCTGCTCGGCTACAAGGTCGCTCTGTCCGACGACCGCAACGAGGACCAGGAGCCGATCTACTATTCGGGCTCCACCCTCGCGCCAGATCTCTCCCTGCCCCGCATCCGCGAACGATGGGCAGGCAACACTTCCGAGCCCGACCAGGACACCACCACGGACCGCTCCTCCGGGTCGGATCGCATCAGGCCCGCGGACGCGCGCCGCCAAGCGACGACGGCGTCCTGGCAGGCCGTGCTCATCATCGATCAGGGTGAGGACGGGCAGATTGCCGGCCTGATCGCCGCGGGCGGCGAGGTCCTCGACGCCCTCGCCAAGACGTCGGCCGCGCACACCCGGCGTGAACTTCGCGACGCCGCCTTCGCGTTCGAGCGATCCACCCGCTCCCATATCCGGGCCGAGCGCATACACGCCCGCGGCCTGCGGAAGGCCGCCCGTGACCTGGTCCACGGTGGGCCGGCACTCGGGCGGGTGGAAGACGGTGCAACGACCGCCATGCTGATCGACATGGTGTTCTTCCTGGTCACCGCCGCCGCCCAGTGGCACGCGATGAAGGGGCACGCCCAGCAGGCCGCTGCTGCCCGCCAGGCGGCCGAGCACCTGCGCGCCGCCTACCAGGCCGCAGCACCGATGTATCTGGGCGTCATGCGCGACCGTGGCCGCCGCATGTCCCTGCCCCTGCAACGCAAGCAGACGGCCTACCTGCGCCAGGCGGTGCCGGAGCTGGCCGAGCAGGTCTTCGCCGAGCCGGGCTGGTACGCGCTGGCCTCCACCCTCGCCGACGTCGAGCGCGCCGGGCACGACCCGGCCGCGCTGCTGGCCGAGGCCGCCGAGCGACGGGAGCTGGGTACCGCGGAGTCGATCAGCGACGTCCTCGTGTGGCGGCTGCGACGCATGGCCGCCCTGCCCGCCGACGCGTCCACGCTGCCCGAGCACACCACCACCGCGCCCACCCCAACCCGGCCTGCCACAAGGCGTCCGACGAAGAGGAAGGAGCGCCCCGCCAACTCCCGCTGAATTCAACAATCTTAGAGTTGCAGCAGGTCAGGGACTTGCTGCACTCTCCTCATGCAGGTGAGACGACAGAGACGGAGACGGCATGTTCCGAGGTAACCATGCGGACCGAGAGTTCCGTGAAGCCCAGCGTGCGGGCCAGGCGCTGATGGCCATGCACACCGAGTGGCCCGAGGCTCCCGTCCCGGCCGCTGCGCCGACCCCGGCCGTGCCGACCGACGCCACGGTGGTGCCCGACTTTCTGCCGCCGGAATTCCGGGCACCGAGCCGCCAGGACGTGTCGGGGTTCATGATGCGCTGGGACCTGCCGCTCGTGATCGACGGCGAAGTCCACGCCTGCCACTGCGGCGCGTACCGGAATTGGATCGTCTTCAACATGCGCGACGACTCGGTGTGGCTGCGCTGCGAGGCCGGCCACGAGGCCCACGAGACCCGGCTGGACAGCGCCTGGTACAACCGCAACTCCGGTCCGGTCGACCACTTCCACCCCACCCTCGAAGACGGCCTGCGCCACCTCGGCCACTGAAGTACGCGAAACCCCTTCCCCCACCCCTGCGTTCGTCGGCACCCGGAGGGCCGACCCGGTCAGACCATCCGTCTCGCATCACCAAGGGGTTTCAGGTATGCGCCGCTCTACCACGACCGCCCTCGGTCTCAGTGCTGTCTGCGCCGTCCTCGTCCTGACCGGCTGCGCCGGCTATGCCGAGTCCGCCGGCGCCTCCTCCCGCGCACACCGGGGCGGCAGCACGCCCACGGCGCTCGTGGCGCTGTCGTCGACTCAGCTGAACCAGCGGCTGCTGAACGAGAGCGATCTGGGCAAGGGCTATACCCGCACGCCCAAGGCCCCTCGCCGCAATGACGACGTGACCGTGATCGGCTGCCCGGCGCTGGAGAAGCTCGGCGGCGACACGGCCACGGGCTCCGGTCTCGACTTCGCCCGCAAGGCGGAGGTGTCCTTCACCTACAGCGGCAGCAGCAGCTCCGAGGTGAGCGAGGAGCTGTACAGCGACAGCCCGGCGAAGCTCTCCAGGGGCATCTCGAAGGTCTTCGACGCGATGCTCGCCTGCCCCTCGTACCAGGTCGCCTCGGGGAGCACGGTCGTCGACATGGGCACCGAGAAGTCGGCCGCGCCTGACCTCGGCGACGAGCAGTGGAGCCAACTGCTCACCTTCTCCGCCGGCGGGCAGCGCAACATCGTCAAGCAGACGGCGATCCGCACCGGCAACGTCCTGGTCATCGTCTCCGGCTCACCGGGCCTCGTCGACACCCACGTGGACAAGGCGCTCACCAAGGCGCGCACCGACCGCTGAGCCGCTCCTCCACCGGCCCCGGTGTCCGGGCCTGTCCACCCGGCAGGCCCGGACACCGGGGTCTCGTCGTATCGGGCGCTCAGCCGTTGAGACGGAGTTCGCCTGGCTCATAACGGAGTTGGAAGGTCTGGGCATGCTCCCCGTCCATCCAGTACAGGGTCATGGTCGACAGCATGCTGCGCTTGATGTACCGGGTGCGTGAAGGCATTCCTTCGTCCTGCGCGACGATCCACTTCTCCACCCGCTCCGGCAGGCCGAACCTCAACGCATAGGCATCGGTGTGCTCCGCGGAGCGCAGTTCCCACACAGGGTGGGACGCTGCCTGGTTGATGCGGCGCAGGCGCACCGCATGCGTGGGGTGCGCTCTCGCGTAGTTCACGAAGCCGTACAGGTCATCCGACGCCAGGCCCAGGACGAACGGCGCTGCCGGAAAGGCCAGAACAAGGCCCAACTGCGAACGGCTGTACAGGGCCTGAGCAAGGCCGTCGAGCGGCCCGCGAATGGCATCGGGCAGTTCCACGTCGCCCGGGTCCATTTCCAGCAGCGGGCCACGAAGATACGTGCGTATCTCGCGCACCTTCGGCCGCTCGGCCGCCGGGGTCGTTTCGAGCACGGCGTGAATCGTGTCTGCGGTGTTCTTGACGAGATTCCGCAGCACGGCGAAGTCCGGTGCGGAGAGGTCGATCAGGGATATCTGGTGGGCCAGCGCGTAGTCCTGGGCCTCCGGGCTGAAGCCGGACGTGGAGAAGATCGCATAGCTGTAGCGGTATCGCGTCCGTGGCCGGCCGGTGCCCACAGCGGTAAGTGTGGTCGTCTCGCCCTCGTTTACGTCGTGGATCACACCGTGCCCGTTGCGGACGGTGGGCAGACCGACGGGGGCTGTGGTCAGGTATTTCGCCTCAACGAACAGACGGACTGGCAGGGAGAGCGGTGGCACGTACCGGAACTGCCCGAGCGCGTCGACCTGGTGCCAGGCGCCGCGTCCGCGGACCAGCAGACCGTTCTTGTCCTCCTTCAGGACCTTCCACGGCTCTTTGTCCTGGTCGTCGTCGGCCGTGAGGACTTCGAAGCCGCTGGAGCGCAACAGCCAGGCCAGCACCTGCTCCAGGAGGTAGCCGCGCAAGGGTCCTTTGCCGATCACTTTGACAGCCACGCAGGCGATCCTACGTACAGCCTTGATCTTGCTTGCAGGGTGCTGTTCGGAGCACTGATGCCGGTACGCCAGAGGCCCGGTGGGTTCCGCTCTCGTGATTAGAGCGGAACCCACCGGGCCTGGTTAAAGGGGCATCGCCCCATCGATTACTCACCTCGGTCAGCAGCTACTCGCGGCCGTCAGCCGCGGCGGACGACGGTGAGGCGGTCCTCCGCGCCCACGGGCAGCGTGCGCCGTGGTACCGGGCCGGGTGCGGCGAGCGAGGAGGCGAAGGCCGCGACCAGTTCGTGCGGGGCGCTCGCGCTGAAGGTCGCGCACCACAGGTACGGCGCCCCGAGCACAGGCTCCGCCCACGCCTGCCATCCCAACAGGTCATCACGGGGGTCGGCGTCGTGGATGAGCGGCGGCAGCATCTCTAGCGAGACGTTCGTGGAGAAGCCGGGATCGGTGGCGGTCGTACGAGGGCAGTCCATGTCGCGCAGCCAGCCCCGGGCGCTGAGCGCGGTAAGCACCGCCTCGGCGTGCTCGAGCCCGGTATCGGGGGTCTCGCTGGCGTCGAGCGCGAGCAGGAAGTCGGTGAGCGCCTCGTGCGGTACACCGGCGGTGAAGTAGGCGTTCCACTCGGTCAGGGCCGAGGCAGGGTGCGGGCGGGCCGACATCTGCCAGGCCACCGGGAGGCCGCCCAGCTCGAACGGATAGGCGGCGAGGATCCACTCGGCGCCGCGTAGGCCGTCGGGGCTCACATAGAGCAGCGTGTTGCGAGAGGTCGGCCACATGCGCCAGCCGAGGTCGGTCAGGGTCTCACCGATCCGTTCGGCGAGGACGCCGTCATCGCCGGCCAGGTGGCGCGGGGTGACCCAGTACATCGGGTCCGGCGACTCAGGGCGGGTGGGATCGATGGGGTGGTGCGGGTGCAGGGGCGCCTCCGTCAGTCCGGGGTGAGTCAGTGGCCGTCGTTCGGCGGGGTTGTGCCGCGTCGCCGGCGCGCGGGTGCCTCGACCGGGGCCTGCCAAGTCAGCGCGACGGCCACGGCGGGAGGCAGGGGGCCGAACTGCTCGGCCTCCGGCGATTCGGCGATGTAGACCATCGGTCGGCCGTGCCCGTCCACCAACGTCTCCACGCCGCCGAGACGGTGGGCCATGGGGAAGAACGGGTTGATGGCGAGGCGCACGGGCGTGTCACGGTCGCAGGCGGACAGTGCGTCGATGATGTCGCCGACGGTCATCTCGGGCGAGTGCGAGTCCAAGGCATTCTCCTAGCGGTAGCGGACGAATCCGCGCAAGCAGGGGCAGGGTACGCGACGCGTATATAGGGAGGGACGTGTCCGTCACAGGGGGCGGGAGGTGGACAGGATCCGAGCCACGGCATCGGCGACGATCTCTGCCGGCGTGTCCGTACCGAAGGCGATGCGGTAGCCGAGGACGTTCGCGGTGCCGGTGACGGCGATGACCCAGCCCTCGCCCGTTACCCCGTCCTCGTCGGCGCCGCCAGGCCGGCCGTGCGGGAAGTAGCCGAGGTAGAAGCGGCCGTCGCGGGAGCTGATGTGTACGTCGGCGCGGTCGTCGACGATGTGGGTGAAATCGGCCTGCGAGAACTGGTCGATCACGTCCATCGGCTGGCCAGCACCGAGCTTCCAGGAGCGGAGCCGCAGGGCCGCAACCGTGGCGGCAAATCCGGGTTGCGCCGAATCAATTGCCACAGTGTCACCTCTCTGACCTGGGGTTTTCCGGAAGGTCGTTTAGGTTGACATGGTGTTGCCGCGTCCACCAGTCCTTTGGGCGATCTTCCCTGTCTGCCGCCAGCGAACTGTCCTTTGACAGCGAACCCAGTCGTTTGCCACCGAACCGAGCCCGATCGAAGTCGGGGCGGGAAGCCGGGTGCGTCCCTCGTCAGCACCGCACGCGATCCGTCGCGTCAGAAGAGCACAACTAGGCTTTCGCCAGGTCGGTCTTGGCCTTCACGCCGGGGCGGGGTCCACACCCTCTCGCCAGAGTCGCCCATGATGGTGGTCAACTCGCTGATCGCGGCAGCGGAGTTGGACCCGCTGGCGAGAGCGGGAGCTTGATGCCGCGAACGAAGCACTCCTCGGCGGAGATCACTTCCCGCTCTTTCGCACCGCCCCGGCGGACGAGGATGTCCACCACTGACCGGAAGCCTACGTATGTGTTCACGACCGAGCGGTCCTGCATGTACAGCGAGTCGTAGTCGCGAACCCATCGCAGAACAAAGGTTCTACTGAGCGTTGCCGATGGTGGCGCTGAAGGTCTGGCCGGTCAGAAGGTTGACGGCCCGGCGCTGGAGACAGCGCGCGATGGCCTGGGACTGCGGGCGCAGGAGCTTCGACCAGTTGTCGAAGTCGTTCTGCTCGTCGGTGAGCTTGACGGCCGAGTACTCGTTGCCGCCGGAGGTCACGGCGATGGTCCGCTCCGCGTTCTCGTCGAAGACGATCGGGTTCGAGTGGTCGTTGCGCCACGCGTAGTCGTGGAACGGCAGGATGCCTTCGACTTTCATGGAGATGGTGTTGTTCTCGGCACCCTTGAACTGGTCGACGCCCTGCTACTGAAACAGGTTCGAGATGGGCAGCTCCTGTTCGATCAGCCCCACAGCAGTGTTCACGAGCTTCCTGGGCTTTATGACCTGACGCTGTGCGGTGGGCAACTGTGCTACCCCTACGAGGGGTTGGCGCCGGGCTGGCGGGTTGGATCCTGTTACCGGCTGAGCTAGCCGAGGTTTGTAAGGCTGTCGTAGCGTGATCGCCTCAAGTAACGAGAAATGCCTGACGGGGTGCCTTAGACCGCCTCGTCTCCCACCTGTCACCACCAAGCACTCGCTCCGCACATGTCGTCCGGAACTGGCTCAACTCAAAGAACAGGGCCGAGCCGAGGAAACGCCACCCGATTGAGACTCCTGCCTCTTGGCACAACCTGAGGCAGCACCAGAACCCGCAGTGTACAGCGACGGCGCATGACACGGAGATTGAGAATCTACACCTCCTGCCGCGAAACGGCCCTTCCATTTATGACGCGGAAATGAGGCTGGCGTTTTGTGCCAGCGCCGCCAGATCACAAGCACCGTGCTCGAAAACTCTGATGAGTCGGGCTGGTCGCAATCTGTCCCACCCGCGCACCCACGGCACCGAACTCGTGGGCGAGGTCACGCAGTACAAGAACTTCTACGGGTACTACTAAGACAGGGGGTACACGATGTCGCCCGAACCTGGCACCTTGGGAACAAGGCCGTAGGCCCGCGCGAAGGAGTCAAAATATTTCTCAGCCGAGGCGGTGGAAGGAGCTGGCCACTCGTCTTCCTGCTGTCCTCCGACGGTACCGAACAGCGCGATGGATCGAGCTGTTGTCTTCGCGTCATGCCGCGGGTAGTACCGGACCCCGTCGAATCCAGCCTCTTCCCAGAGATGCGCCCATGCCTGCGGAGCCGAGTACGGGGTCAGGGTGGACAGTTCCCTCCCCAAGGCTCCAAGAATCGAGCAAGTGCGACGGGTTAGGTCGACAACACGGGCACGGAGCGGCCTTCGGCGGTCGCCCACTCCAGCGGCATCACCTCGCCCAGCGGCTGCCGGGTCAGGTCCATGCCGCCGACGTGGATGCCCATGTGCCGCGGCAGCGTGTGGAGTTGGGCGGCCAGGGCGCGGACCTCGCCCGGCAGGTCGATGTCGGGGCCGGGCGGGGTGTGGTGGATGTGCCGGGTCAACTCCCGGATCTGGGCGGCCGGGTAGCCCAGGACCCGTGCCGCGTCGTGCACCGAGAGCCGGGGCTGGTAGGTGATCACGTTGGCGACCTGGGCGGCGTGGTCGCGTCCGTAGCGCTGGTAGACGTACTGGATGACCTCCTCGCGGCGGCCGGCCTCGAAATCGATGTCGATGTCCGGCGGCCCGGCCTTCTCCACGCTGAGGAACCGTTCGAACAGCAGGCCGTTCTTGAGGGCGTCGACTGCGGTGATGCCGAGGATGTAGCAGACGACGCTGCTGGCCGCGGAGCCGCGGCCCTGGCACCAGATGCCGCGGCCGATCGCGTACTGCACGATGTCGTGGACGATCAGGAAGTAGCCTGCCATGTCCAGCTCGGCGATCACGGCGAGTTCGTGGTCGAGCTGTTTCCACGCCGCGCGCGCCTCCGGGTCGGCGGCATCGCGTTCCCCGTACCGGGCGGTGCAGGCCCGCTCGGCGAGGTAGCGCAGCCATGTGTCCCCGGTGAACCCGGACGGGGTGGGAAAGCCGGCAGGTGGGGCCGCAGCTCGCCGAGGTCGATCACGCAGGCTCGGCCCAGTTCGAGGGTGGTCTCCAGGACGTCCGGCCAGCGGTTCATCCGCTGGCGCATCTCGTCGTACGAGCGCAGGTGCGCAGTCGGGGCCGGCATCAGGTGGCCAGCCGCCTGGTCGAGGGTCTCGCGGCGGCGCAGCGCGGTGAGCGCCTGGGAGAGGCGGGCCTGGCGGGGTGCGGCGTAGTGGACGGCGCCGGTGGCCACGACAGGCAGGCCGAGTCGGCGAGCGGCGACGACGGTGACGTCGTTGGCAACCGAGTCGCCGGGAAGATGGTGGTCGACGAGTTCGGCGTACACCCCGTCGGCGCCAAACACCTCGGTCAGGCGGTCCAGGCGGCGGGTAACGGTCGCGACGTCCCTCCGGTCGGTGCCGGGGGCGGGGTAGCCGGGCAGGACCGCCCAGTGGCCGCTGCCCGCAGCTTCGCGCAGCAGATTCAGGTCGTAGACGGGGGCGGTCTTGGCTCCAGCCAGCTGGGCAGCGCTGATCGTCGCCGACAGCAGCCGGAAGCCCTCCACATTGCGGGCGAGGACCAACGGGGTGCCCAACTCTGGATCGGCGAGGGTGAGTTCGGCTCCGTACACGGTGCCGATCCCGGCCGGGGCGGCGGCCTCGGCCAGGCGCCGAGCCGCGTACTGGCCGTCCCGGTCGGTGACCGCAAGCACCGTGATCCCCAACTGAGAAGCCTCGGCGACCAGTTCGTCTGGCTGGGCTGCGCCTTGTAGGAAGGAGAAGGCAGTGTGGACGTGGAGTTCGGCCCAGCCAAGCACCTCCTCCCCCACGGGCTCGGCGCCGGTGCGACGGGCAGTGGTGGGCAGGTGCAGGACGCGGGCGTCGCGCTCACCCATAGTGCGCCTCGGCCCACCAGAGGCCGTGCTCGATCACCAGCAGCCAGGCGTGCCCGTCGGCGGTCGCGATCTGCAGGCGCGCGATCCGCCGGGCGTGAGCGCGGTCCCACCACTGTTCGATCGCTGGCCACGGTCCGCTCCAGCCGTCCACTGCGGCCTATCCGTGCCCCTCGACCGCGAGACGGGCCGGTGCGGCGGACAGGGCGAGGCGTCCGGAGACGTTCACCTGCTGGCCGCCGGTATCGATGAGCCGGGCGGGCAGCCAACGCGGGAACACGGTGGCGGGGTGTGGGGCTGGCAGCCGTCCGGGCCACGGGCCGGCGGGCGGCCGGGGTCCGGTGCCCACGTCGCCGACCGGAACGTGGCGGACCTGGTCGGCCAGGCCCCGGCCGCCGACCAGCTCGGCGCGCACCACAGCGTGGTGGCCGAGCATCGCCTGGACCCGGGCCGCCGCCCGCTCCACCTCCTGCGGGGTGTCCCGCTCGCCGAACAGGACGCTCTGCCGTCCGGGCGCCGCCGTCAGCTCCTCGGGGCGCAGGCTGAGGCGGACGATGCCCCCTTCGGCACCGACGTCGAGCTGTCCCGCGTCGGTCCATGCCTCCAGGAGGCCGCGCACGCGCTCGGCCACCGCGAGCGCGGACAGCCGGCCTTCGTGACGGTAGGTCCGCGACAGGCTGCGGCCGTCGGCCAGTTCCACCACGGTCTCCAGCCTGGCGCCCACGACGCCCGCTGCCGCCAGGCGCTGGTGGAGCTGCTCGGCGGACGCCTTCGCGGCGAACACGACCGTTCGAGCAGGTGCGCGGCCGGCTCGAAGGCGTACGTCACCGTGTGCTCATCCGATGCCGCCCGTACGGCGAGGGGGCGCTCCGCATGTCCGCGGGCGATGCGGTGGGCGGCAATGCCCTAGGCACCGAACCGGGCCAGCACCTTGTTCTCGGGCAGCGCCGCGAACGCGCCGACCGTGCGGATCCCCAGCCGCTCCAGCAGCTCCACGAGCCGGGGCGCCCCCAGCACGCCCACCGGGAAGGGGGCAAGCCACGCCGCGTCCGCGCCCGAAGGGACGAGCTGTCCGGCGCGGGCGGCGAGCGCCGCCGTGAAGACCGAATCCGCGATGCCTCCGCGGGCCGGAAGGCCCACGTCGGCCAGGGTGGCGATCAGGCGGTCGACCAGCTGCGGCTCGCCGCCCCAATAACGGGACGGGCCGCGGGCGGGCGCGGCCAGCAAGCCAGGCCGGATCACCTCCAAGCGCGGCATGACGGTGCCCTCGACGTGTCGCACGACGGGCTCGAAGAGCCGGAACTCGGCGGTGAGATCCCGCTCGACCACGCGCAACTCGGCGCAGCGGGCCTGTGCCGCCCGCACGCGCATCCGCCTGCGTACACCCGCCGTACGCGCGGACTCCGAGCAGGCCACCACTTCGTTGCGGTGGACGACGGCGACCGGCTCCGCCCTCTGGGCGCCGACCGCTACAACCGGGTAGTCCGGGACCCAGCCGGCGATGATCCTGCTGCCCACGCCAGTTCAGCCCGCCACGCGCAGCGCCGGCCAGCCCTCGCTCCCCACGGCCGTCAGCGCCTTCGACGTGCCCGTCGCAGCCGTGTCGGTGCGGACGAGAGCGACCCTGCCGTCGGGGCCAGGCAGCAACATCTGCGCGTACCGCGGCACCGCGGAGGCTCCGCGCCCTACGGCCATGACCTGAACCCGCCGACCGCCCAGCAGCCCGTGCCCCTCGCCGATCCCGTCCCAGACCGAGGAGACGACGTTCATACGGACCGCGGCACCCTCCCAGGACTCAGCAGCCAGCAGCACCGACCCGCTGCGTCGGAGCACCGCGGCAAGACGACGTGCCACCTGGCCGGGCACTGGACCGAGCCGCCCCACCAGAACCACCGGTACTACCTCGGCCAACGTGGCCACCACCTGTACCCACTGCCGCCCGGGCTCGTCGACCCACAGCCCGCTCGCCAAATCCAGGCCGGCGGACTGGGCAGCGAGGACCCCCAGATGGGGTAGGCCCACCGCCGCCCAACCGATCGCGCCTACCGACGCTTCGGCGGCGAGCGCCAGCAACAGGGGCAAGTCTCCCCCGATGCTGACCGCAGTTCCGGGACGGACACGTCCCTCCGGCAGCAGGAAACCGAGAGGCGACCCGTTCACCACCTCAGCAACATCCTCGCCCGCGTGCCCGCTCGTTACCGGTCTTGCACTCATTACCTCGATATTCGAGCATTAGTTCGAATGATTCAAGTCGGCTGACCCGCAACGGTGTGAGGCTCAGCGCTAGTTGGCCACCCGCAGCGATACATTGGCCACTCGGTCCGGCAGCGGAAGAACCACGTTCCAGTGGGAGCATGTCCACCCTCGGAAGGGTGCCGCACATGGCACTGGACACCCAAAAGTCACAAGATAATCACGGTTATCCTGTGGCCATGACGGTGACTACCCGGACGGGCGCGCGAACCCTGATCAGGCGGGGCGCCGCTGTCCTGCGTCCGGGTCCGGGACATGGAAAGGGCACCGGTGGAGCAGCCTGCTCCACCCGGCGCCCCGGAAGGCTGGTGCGTCAGTTCAGGAAGACGCAGACCACCCCGACCACGGTGAGCACGCCGCTGAACGTGGAGCCCGCCAGCCGCCAGCGCAGCCAGCGCGGCGTGGGGGCGGTCGCACTCCCGGCGGTCAGGCAGAAGACCAGGGCGGCGAACATCGCCGCGGCGACGATCACGGCGACCGTCCAGCCGATCCGGCTGCCGCTCGGCGCGCCGTTCGTGAGGTCGAGCAGCAGGCCGTACACCGCGCCGATGTCGACCACGGCGACCACGGCCGCCCCGCCGGTCCAGGACCAGAGCGGGATCGAGCTCAGCGCATCAGCCACTGCGAGGCGGTACGTGGTGAGCGTGGTCCCTGCAGCGAAGAGCAGGCCGAATACGGCGAACAGGACCCAGGCATCGGTCGTCACGCCTCCCCCTCATTGAGGATCACCTGCCGGGGCCGCGACTCGACTCCCGGAACGCCGGTGTCCCTGAATAATAGGGACGCGGGAGAAAATTCGACAAACACGGAGGTCAGGGTGGCAGGAAGGCCCGAGAGGCCGGTCCCGGAAGATGTTCCGCTCCCTGTGCAGCAGTTGGCCCTGCGGCTACGGGACGTGCGCAATGCCGCAGGCCTGACCTACTCCCAACTCAGTGCCAGAACCCGGTACAGCATGTCGGGACTTAGCCTCGTCTTCGCTGGCAAGAGGTTCCCTACCTGGGAGATGGTCGCGGCCATTGCCCGCGCCACCGACACCGACGTGCAGGAGCTGCGCCTTCTCTGGGAGGCAGCCCGAGAGTCCGCCGGGGCCGCCAGAACGGCAGGGACGGTCGCCCGGAACATTGATGCTGTTGAACCCGCGGCCCTGCGTGCGCCGCCCGTTGGCGCGAACCGGGTGATGGAGTCCGCAGCCCGGGAGATGCAGCAGCGCACTGTTGTCCACGACCTGTATCAGCTGGCGGGGCGACCGAGTGTGCGGGAGCTGGCAGACGTCACGGGGCTGTCCCGGTCCGCCGTGCACCGGGCAGTGTCGGGTCAGTCCGTGGCCGGCGCGCGGAGAGTGGCCGACGGCCTAGTCGCCCGCCTGGCCCCTGACGTGCGAGAGGAATGGGCGGCCAAGATCACCAACGTGTTCGAGGGGGCACCCCCAGGTACCGAGGACACAGCACCGTTCCAGGCCCTCCACGCCAGTGACCGCGAGATGGTCGCCGAGGCCTTCTCCGAGTTCGAACGCAGCCTCCAGCGGATGCGCAACCTGCTCGCCCACGGTGCCGTGCAGGCCCCAACGGAAATCAGAGCCCAGGTGTTCGTTCTGGCAGCCACCATTGAGGAAACTCGAATGGGCTGGCGCCCCCAATCCTTCGTAGGGGGCGCGGAACAGTCCGGCGGTGAGGCCCGGGCGAGCAGCTCGGCCCCGGACCGGAAGGACGATGCATGACCTCGGCCGACCAGGCAAGTGCTGGTGCGGGCGAGCGCCGTTACGCGCCGCCGGGACGCACGTCGCCTCAGCTGGATTTCCCGCCTATCCGCAACGGCATCGACTACCTCGTCAGCGTCGTCGAGCGCCTAGACGAGAACACCTCAGTGGTCGACGACCGCGACCTGAAGTACGCCGTCCTGCACCTGCAGGCCGCGGCAGAGGTCCTGCTCAAGGCCCGCCTGCAGCTTGAGCACTGGAGCCTGGTCTTCAAGGATCCCGGCACGGCGACCAGGAAGGCCTTTGACAGCGCGGACTTCGAAAGCTGCGGCACCGTTGCAGCGGTCGACCGCCTGCGCGACATCGCCGGCCTCGCCTTCGACAAAAAGGAGACCGACGCGCTGAAGGAACTGGCAAAGGACCGCAACGCGCTGCAGCACTACGGCCTTACCCACAGCGCCCGCGCGGTCGAAGCCCGTGCCGGCCGGGTGCTCGACTTCCTCATGCGTTTCCTTGAGGACGACCTCCTGCCCCTGCTCAGCAGCCGTGAGCAGGGGAGGGCCGCCCGGGACATGGTCACGGTGAGCGAAGGAGTGCGGAACATCAGCTCCTACGTCAAGCGGCGCCTGGACCGACTCCGGGGCGAGCTACGAGGGCACGAAAGCCTGACCGTGCAATGTCCGGACTGCGAACAGATGACTCTGGTCCTCGTTCCAGGCGGGGGCACGTGTCACTTCTGCGGCGCTTCCTGGTCCTCCGATGCGTCCCTTGCCAGCGATTTCCTGGACGTTCTCAACGCGGAGGGCCTTGTGCAGTGCCCGCAGTGCGACGAGTACGACGTCGTGGAAGGCCTGGTCTTCGCGGACGATCCGATCGCGTCCGACACGGTGTTCTGTCTCAGTTGCACCGCCCGCTACACGAGTGCGGAGCTGACCTCGTGTGCGGGATGCTTGCGCTGGTGGCCCATCGAGGCGGATGACGGCGGCCCAATCGCCCCGCTGTGCCCGGGCTGTCGGGCACAGGCCGAACCGGAGGACGGCGTATGACCACGGCGCTGGATCGCTCGCCGCGGGCGGCCCGCTCTTCTATGCGACGTGACCCCCGCGAGCAATGGCCGGAGCACGCCCGGCGGCTGTACGACTTCCTCGTCGGCATCTGCGGCGCCGAGGACCCGCTGCCCACCCCGGCTGCCGGGTGGGTCGTCCATCAGCGCAGCACGAACACACAGCGCGCGTACGCCCGGGGCAGTCCGGACAGGTAGGCCGCGCGATTCGCCTCGGCAAGGTGTGCAAGACAGGCGGAGTACGGCTCAACCAGACGACCGTGGCACCCCTCGTCTTGAGGGTCTGACCGGTGTGCGCACTGAGGCCAGGAGCGCGCCACAAAAGGTGATAGGGAAGGTGCCACATGACGCAGGACGGGCCATTGCAACAAGCGGTTGCAGGTTGAGGAAGGTATGCAGAAGCCGTCGGCCAGCCAGCCCACGGCCAAGATGGACGCGGTGGGCCACCCGCTCGCAGCGCCGAGCCAGTTGGGGATAATCCGCTTGCGCCGAGTCATGCCGAAGCCCGATCCTGCTCTGTTCGCCACGTTCACGGTAGAAGGGCCGAACCAGTGACGATGACCGGCAGCGAGAGCCTCGCCGAACTCCAGGCGGTGGACCGCCGCGTGCTGCATTTCACGCCTTTCGGCCTCGGCGGAGCCATGCGCCCCGAAGACGCAGCGGATTACCAACAGCGTCTGATCTCCAACCTCGTGCTGGACGATGACGTGGCGGAAGCAACCCGGCAGAAGTTCCAGCAACTACGTACCTGTTACTGCCAGGGCCTGTTGTGCTACGAGCTGTTCACACTGGTCGCGGACGTCGCCAAACTGACCCTCGAACAGGCGCTACGGGACCGGTTTACCGCCCACCACAGCGGCACGATCACCGTCCGGGACCGCTCTCAGGTCGAGCACGAGATCGCCTACACCACCTACGCGGACTTCTTCGAGCAGTACAAGAAGGCCGGCGGAACCAAGATCCGTATGGGCAGCTCGCGCACCTGGACCGGGTTTAACGCGACACTCGACGGCCTGCTGCTGTGGGCACGACGCGAGAACCTTCTGCGCGGCCAGCGCAACCGCGGCATCGAACGGGCCAAAAGGGCCCTGCGGAACCTGACCGCCCACGGCACATCCCACCTCCTCAGCCCCGTCGACGCCTACCGCGACCTGTCCGACCTCGCGGAGATCATCAACCATCTGTGGGGGCACTCCACCGCGGGAGGCCGCCTCTACCCGGCGCCGATCACTCGCGACGTGGTCGCCATCAGCTGGAACAGCACCACTGTGCACGCCGCGCACGCCGCGTACCTCGTCCACCAACAGCCAGGAGAGGATGACTTCACCTATGTGCTGGCACGAGCGGTCTTCTGGCCCGGCGAGCGCGAAGATCCCCACCTGATGGAGTACGACGCCCTCCACGCCACCACCCGCTACCCCGCGCAGTACCTGTGGGGTCCCGGCAGCCGCGCGGAGGCGATCGCCTGGTTCGAGAAGGAAGCGCCCGAGTCAGACTGCTGCGACACTCTCGACCAGGTCTTCGTGATCCGTGTCCACGACGGTCGGATCCACCTGCCGATGTACCCAGGCGTTGCCGCAGCGCTCCACACACCGGAGCGGCAAGGGGACTGGTACGCGGTCCGTGCCGACGGGCCCCACGAGGTGCTCGCCCACGTGCGCGCCCTGTCCTCCGCAGCAGGCAGACATGCCCGTTCCAACGAGTGCGGGGAATGCTCCGTAGAGACCATCGCCCGCGGAGACCTCGCCGCCGTCCTCCGGGCCGCGCAGACCGCCGGCTGCGACATCACCCCTGTGGCTGTGCCAGACATTCGCACCTCCTTCGCTGACGTTATGGCCCCCAGGGCGGTCGCCGCCTCAACATAACGGCCACTCCGGCCGTCCGTCGTGAACGTCCTGGCCCGGACGTCGTCACTTCACCGTTCCGCATCCGCTGACCGAGCCCTGACAGGCGTCCACAGGCCGGTGCATCGGTGTGGACTACGTCGTACGGTGCTGAGAAATGATCACGAGCACAGGGATGCACGATGCAGTGCGGGGTAGTGGTGGAGGAACTGGCGTCCGATGTGATGGGAGAACAGCCCGCGGACGCACGGCGTGAGGTCCTGGAGCTCGTCGAACGGGTGCGCTCGGCACCAGCGCGTGGCCGGACGTACGGGACCCCGGCAGTGTCGAGGAGATCCGTGAGGCGTTCGGGGCACGCTCCTGGATCCAGTACATGCCGTACGACGGGGCCATCGAGGTACGAGAGATCGGTTGGGCGGGATAGGGCAACGTGAGGGCCCGCAAGTCGGTGTGACTCCCGGGCCCTGGCATCTGTATTGATGCAGTTGTGTCAGTCTTCGCCGGGCGGTGTGTTCTCGTCGCTGCGGCGGGCACGGGCGGTCAGGAGTATTCCGATGCCGCTGGCGACGAGGAGTCCTGCCCCGCCGACGAGCCACGGGCTGGCCTCGGCACCGGTGTGGGCGAGGGAGCCGACTGGGGTCTTCGACGTGGTATCGCCGGACGCATCGGCTGTCGGCGAGGAGCTGGTGTCCGACGTCGGGGAGTCCGCCGTGCCGCCGCCCACGTTGTCGCCTTGCGTGGTCGCCGTGCTGGTCGGCTGGTCCGTCGCCTTCTCCGTCGGAGCGGGGCTTGAGTCGGTCGCGGTCTTGGCGTTGGTGACGGTCACGATGACCGGAGCGTCCGGAGCGGCGGTGAACGTCTTCGAGGACTTGTAGAGGGTGTAGCCGGAAGGCGCCTTCATCTGCTTGACCCAGAAGTCTGTGCCGGTACGGGAGTTGATAGGAAGTTTGCCGGTGGCGGTACCGTCGGAGCCGGTGGTCAGCGTGAGAAGGGTCTTGTCGCCGCTGCCGATGTTGACCGTGGACCCAGCCAGCAGTCTGCCGGTCTTGTCGTCCTTGGCCTTCAAGAGCACCGAGGCGTCCTTGAACGGGTCGACGAGCGTGAGCGGCGTGTCCGTACCCGGGGTGACGATGACGTCCTGGTCGTCGACCGTGTCGTGCAGGTTACTGCCGCTGGAGATCTCCTTGAGGCGGTAGACACCCGGTGCCAGGTCCTGGAAGGCGAGCTTGCCCTGGGCGTCGGTCTTGCCGCTGGCGGCTTCCTTGCCCGCGGAGTCGAAGAGCGCGAAGGACGCGCCGGCGAGCACATCGCCGCCGGGGTCCTTCTTCAGGATGGCCACGCCACCGGTCTCCGACTCGCCCGCGTTGCGCGGAGCCGGGGACGTGGATTCGGGCGGGGTGGGATCGGTGCTCTGGGCCGAGGCAGTCGGCGCCCAGGACAAGGAACCGGTCACCGTGGCGGCGACGGCGACAGCGACCGGGAGGGTGCGAGCGAAACGGATGCGCAAGAAAGGACTCTCCAAGGGATACAGCGGAAACAGGCAAGGCGGGCAAACAGATCGTTGGTCAGCGGGCGCGGCCCGGCGCCTGGCGCCGGGGTGAAGGGGACAGGCCGCTGGCCGAACGCGAGGGTGCGGTGATCGCGTAGCGGCGGGAGGCGGCCCGGACGAGTTGCTGTTGCTGCTCGACGGGCAGTTGCGCGATACCCGCCAGGCCCTGGGCGATGACCAGGCCGAAGGGTGATCCGGCATCCAGGCCGGCGGCCTGGACGATCTGCGCGGCGGCCTCGGCCTCGACGAGGACGCCATAGGTGCTGGGGACGCCGAGAATGTGCTCGGCGTGGTCGCGGGCGCCGTCGAGGATGTCGGTGAGCGAGAGGTCGTTGAGGCAGTCCTCGACGATGTCGAGGAGGGTCAACGTCGCGTTGTGCAGCCGCTCGCGGAAGTCGGGATCGGTGATCCAAAAGCCGTTCGGGCCCGGCGGCGGAGGCGGGCTGGCGGCCGCGGTGGTTGGCGGAGGGGGCCATCGGTGCGAGGGGAACCAGTGTGGCTGGGGCATCCAGAACTCCGGGGCAAGGTGGGCGGTTCAGCGGGTGCGGGACCAAGCCCCGGTGGTGGGTGCGGGCTGGGCGACAGGTCGGGCTGCCGGTCGGGACGCGGGAGGCGGCGGGAACCAGAAGTGGGCGTACTGCTCGATCGCGGTACGTAGCCTCGTGCCGTCCGCGCCGTGCCACGGAGGCTGGCTGCTGTGGGCGTGCCAGTCACGGATGACGGCGTATCCGTCTCGGCCGGGCACGAGGTCGCGACCGTTGTCGCGGCGGGCGAAGGTGCCGTGGTCGGCGAAGCGGAGGATCGCGGTGTCGAGGACGCCCTGCTCGGGGTGGACGACGCGCAGGCGAAGTCCGTCGTACTCGCTGTGGCGGATGGTGGGGGCGAAGTCGATCCGTAGCCGCAGCGGCGAGTTCGGCTGCGGGGATGCGTAAAGGGCATCGCCGACGATGGCGTACTGATGGAGAGGCAGTTCAAGGACGTCGTCGAAGAACTGCTGGGCGTGCAGGGCCAAAGAGCCTCTCTCGGACGAAGGGGATCTGGGCGGTCAGCGACGGGGGCCGGAGCGTCGGGCGGGCAGGACTGCCGACGGGGTCGTCGTGGTGCTCCAGCGCGGGATGCTGCGCGTGGTCAGTGCTGGCGCCCGGCGGGGGGTGGTGCGCCGGACGTCGAGTGGCGTGGGCACCGGTGGCGGCACAGGCGTGACGGGTGTGAGCTGGGCGTGTTCACGCAGGTCGCGCATCAGGGCGTCTTTCCAGCGTGGCAGTGGCGCGGGGTCCGCCACGCTCTGAGTGATGGCCTTCACCAGCGGGATCGGCGTGCTCGTGGAGGCGGTGGCGTACCAGCGGGCGTAACCGCTCTTCGGCCCGCCCCACAGGTGCCATCGGGCCTCAAGGGTGGTGAGTTCCTTCTCCGGGTCGAGGCGGCCGGTGGTGTATTCGCAGGTGGCCATCCCATCCGGGGACTGCAGTTCCATCACGCCCCAGCGCGGGTGCTGGAACTGCCAGCCGTTCTTGATGAGCGGGACGACGGCGTCGAACGCTCCGAGTTCGGGGTCCTTGAGGTCGGGCCCAGCGAGGTAGGTGTCAGGGCCGGCGGTGTATGCCTGGGCGAGGGCGGTGGTGAAGGCGGTAGCGAACTCCGTAGGTGCCATGTCGTTGAAGCACACGCCCCATGCGGGTGGGCCGAAGCGGTCGCGTTAGGCGTTGATCCGCCACAGTCCGTCGTCCTCCCCCTCGGGCAGATAGCCGAGTCGCACGCGGTGGTCGGGCGCGGTGACGTAGACGTTGCCGAGGTCGTCGTGACGGAGGTCGAAGCCGAGCGCGAGGAGCGGCTCCAGAGCGGGGTCTCCGGTCCAGATGCTGCCGGCGAGGTAGCGGGGAGAGACGTAGACGTCGCCGTCGATTTCTTTGGTGTCGGGCACGAAAGTCCAGGGGGTGGGGGCTGATAGTGGGCAGAGCGGTGCTCGGTCAGGAACCGGTGCTGCCCGCCAGGACAGGCAGCAACTGCTGTTCCAGGTCTGCGGGTTGGCCGGTGTAGTGCAGGGTGCGCAGGCCCAGCTCGGCGGCGGCCCGGCAGTTGTCCTCGCGGTCGTCGACGAACAGCACACGCCCGGGGTCGTCGACGCCGGTGGCGGCCAGGGCGTGTACGTACGCGGCCGGATCTGGCTTGCACAGGCCCAGGCGGGCGGAGTACAAGGCGTCTTCCATCAGTGCGCGCCGCCAGCCGGTGGCATCCAGGACGTTGCTGAGGTGGGCCGGGGCGTTGGAGAGCAAAACCATCGTCAGCCGCGATGTGCGGGCGCGGTACAGGATGTCGAGGACGCGCGGGTCGGTGCGGGTCCACATGGCAGTGTCGGCATCACGCAGGGTGCGCAGCCAGCGCGGGCCGGGGTGGTGTCCGAGCACCTTGGCCCAGTAGGCGAGATCGCTCAGTTGTCCTGCGTCGTAGGCGTTGCGGTGAGCCCAGAAGGCTCGCTGGAACGAGGGGAGATGCCGGTTGGGCCACTCGGCAAAGTCGGCGAGACGGGTCCACATAGCGGTGGTGGGCTGCAAGCCGAGAACCCCGTTGTAGTCGAGGATCAGGGCTTCTACGCCGGTCCGGGAGTCGTAGGTGCGGGTCAAGGGGTGGTTCTCTCCAGGGCTTTGGGGGCGAGGGTGGCGACGGTTACGGCGAGGAGGGCAGGCAGCAGCAGCGCGTGCGGCAGGGTGGTGACGGTGGCGAGGGCGCCGATGACGGCGGGTCCGGCGAGCAGGCCGACGTAGCCGGTGACCGCGACGGTGGCGACCGCGCGGGGTCCGCCAGGGCCTGCGGCGGTGATCAGGCTGGGGATGGTGACGGACAGGCCCAGGCCGAAGGCCGCCCAGCCGAACAGGGCGAAGGCGATGGTGGAGCCGGCCAGTCCGGTGGTGAGGCCGAGCGCGGCCAAGGCGGCGCCGGCGCGTACGACGGCTGACGCGCCGAAGCGGGCGGTGAGTCGGTCACCGACGAGTCGGCCTGTGGCCATGGCGGCGCTGTAAGAGCCGTATGCCGCGGCGCTGGTCGCGGCTGTCGCGCCGAGGTCGTGCAGGTGGACGGCAGCCCAGTCGGCAGCAGCGCCTTCGCCCAGCAATGTTGCCGCTGCCAGGACACCCAGGAGCCACACCCGGGGCCGTGACTCGACCCCGCGTTCGCCCGAGCCCTGTGCAGCAGGACGGTGAACGGGCTTGAGTCCAGAGCTGGCGAGTGTCCCGGTCAGAGCCATCGTCGCTCCTGTCGCCGCCGCAGCGCAGACGGCGACCCCCGTGAACAGAACGGTGTGTGAGATGTGGGCGGTGGCCGCGGCCAGCGCGGCACCGAGGAGGGCTCCGAGGCTGTAACTCGCGTGCAGCCCGGCCATGATGGTGCGGCCGTAGGCGTCCTGGCAGCGGACCGCCGCGGCATTGGCCGCGACGTCGAGGACGCCGTGTGCGACGCCGAAGACAAACGCCGCCGCCAACAGGCTCTCCAGGCTGGAGCAGACCCCAAGAATGGCAAGACAGGCGGCAAGGGCAAAGGCGCCGCCGGTCAGCAGTGCGGGCAGGCGGGCCGGACGGGCGAGGCGCCCACCCGTCTGGAGTCCGGCGACCATGCCGAGGGCCGCGGCCAACAGGACCAGGGCAAGCCCGCCGGTACTCACGTCGGCGGCGGACTGGACGGCGGGCATGCGGGCACCAAACACGGCCATCACCACACCCAGTCCGGCGAAGTACCCGATCAGCAGGCGGCGGCTGCGCACCAGCTCGGTCGCTGCGGTTTTCCTCACGCGGCGTGCTCCCCGGAGGCCGGAGCCGTCTGCGTGGCAGGCGTCACCTGGACGTCGAGGTTGCGGTACGCCTCCTGGGCGCGGTGCTGGGCTGCCGTGGCGGTCGGCCCGGTGGCGATGACGAAGCCGATGCGGGCGGTGAACAGATTGCCGCCGTCCTGGGGAAGCAGGAGCTGGTCTCCGGGCTGTCGCTGGAAACGCACGCGCTCCACTCCCCCGGTGGGCTTCACGACACTGCGGGCGGTCAGGGTGCCGGAATAGGCGGGGTAGATGAAGCGGATCGCCGCAGCCTGGCAGCGGGTTGGCGTCAGGTCGGGGGTACGTCCGCATGCGATGTCGGCGGCGGCCCGGGCGAGATCGACACCGGTGGCCAGGTGGACGAGGTGACCGATCATGTCGCCTGCGATGCGCGCATTGACCTCGATCAGGCGTGGGCGGCCGTCGACGATGCGGATCTCGACGTGGCTGACGCCGTCGGTGATGCCGACGGCGTCGAGGGCCGCGACGGCGACTGGCGCCACGGTGGCGAGCAGCGGGTCGTTCGCGTCGACCACGTGCGCCAGCTCCTCGAAGAAGGGCGGCATCCCGACGGTCTTGCGAGTGACGGCGACCACAGTGGTCTGCCCCTGATGGGTGACACACTCGACGCTCACCTCAGGGCCGTCGAGGTATTCCTCGACCAGGACCTGAGTGCTTTCCACACCGTGGTTGGCGGTGCGCGCGGCGAAGGCGTACGCGGCCGGAAGGTCGTCGACGGAATGGACGCGGATGACGCCCATGCTCGCAGCGTGCGCGGCGGGCTTGAGGACGACGGGATAGCCGATCAGCGCGGCGGCGTCGGCCGCCTCCCGCTCAGTGCGCACGCTCACGGATACGGCGGAGGGCACCCCGTGGCGGGCGAACAGGCTACGACTCGTGTGCTTGTTGCGGCAGCCCTGGAGGGCTTCAGGAGCCGTGGTGGGCAGGCCGAGCTGGCGGGCGAGCCGGGCGACAGGGACGAGGTACCACTCGGTCCACGTCAGCACGCCGGCCAGCTCGTACCGCTCGGCGAGCGCTCGTCCAGCCGCGGCCAGTGCCACCTGGTCGGTGGGGTCGGCGACGCTGTAGTCGAGGAGGAACTCCTTCTCCCAGCTCGGCTCGGCGCCGGAAATCAGGACGACGTCGTAATGGGCGCGGACGTTCTCAAGGCAGTAGCCGCGATACGCGGGCGCCTCCATGTCGGCGGCTGCAACAACCAGGACGACGGGGCGAGAGGACAACAAAACTCCGGGAACCGAAGCAGCGATGGCAGGCCTCCGCGTTCGCTACGTGCTGGCCGCCAAACTCGTCAACGAACTGGTCGAAGCAGCCGACGACAAACAGCTGACGAAGACCATCGCCCGCTACGGACGGGTCGACCTACTCTGCATCGACGAACTCGGCTACATGGAACTCGACCGACGCGGAGCCGAGTTGCTGTTCCAGGTCCTGACCGAACGCGAGGAAAAGAACAGCGTCGCCATCGCGTCCAACGAGTCCTTCAGCGGCTGGACGAAGACGTTCACCGACCCCCGACTCTGCGCGGCCATAGTCGATCGGCTCACCTTCGGAGGCAACATAATCGAGACCGGGACCGACTCCTACCGCCTTGCCCTCACCCGCGCTCAAGCAGAACGTGCGAACAACTGATAACAAACCGCCTGCCCTAGCGGACCGGGCCGCACTCATCGATGCACACGCTTGGATCTGACAGAAAGACATCCCGGTCAACCGGCCCATAGGCGATGTTGAACGTGTCGAGCCAGTACGACCAGCCGCGGATTCCCAGCGCACTGGTGAACCGGTAGTTCAATTGCCATCGGACCCACTGCCCCGGGCCCAGCCGAACTGCTGGGGGCCTGCGCGGCCGAGGAGGCAACCCGAACAGTGGTTCCACCCGAGCCATCACCCGGAGCCGATCGCCTTCATCGCGCAGGCTGACACCGATCTCGCCCATATCCTTGCGGCCCACACACGGCTCGAACCCATCAGCCTCGGACATCTGGATGAAGTGGGCGAACCCGGAAGGCACGTGAGGCAACTGAAAGCCCACCGGTGCTGCGTTCCTATGGGCAGCGGCCTGCCCGCCCCGAGACTGCTTCGTCCAGGACGTCCTGATCCACTGCACCGTGATCTCCACTGCACCAGCCCTCGCTCCGCCGAGAGCATACGGTCAACAATCCGTGGACGTCATCTGGGTTCCACGCAGCTACGTGCAGCCAGAACAGGTGGGGCCAAAACTCGCTCCCAGAACCTGGCGCTGAGATCGCCAAGTGGGGCCAAAAGAGACTCCCAAGTGGGGCCACTTCACGTTCCTGCGGCCAGCCATGGCGAACGCGGCGGCGTCTGTGCTGCGCGGCAGGTAGATGCCGCGCAGCGGAGTAGGGACCGGCCGGCGGGCATGCCGCGGTCCGACACGGGACTTCACGCAGCGCACCCTGCTTCCGCCATCTGCTGCGCGGAGCGGGCGTCGGCGTGGTGCAGGATGCGGGGGTTCGCCTGCAGAAAATCGGCCAGGGCCTCGTGCGGCGCCGACGGCTCCAGCGGCGCGCCGGACGAGTGCGGGCTGCGGCTCGACAGCTGGAGGGTGTGCTGGACGCGGGTGACGAAGGCGGTGCTGGCGTCGGGGAAATGACGGGCGCGTGCCCAGCGCGCCGCGGTGTCGTACACCTCAGCTAGGGCCTCACCGCTCTGGGTGAGCCGGTAACGGTCGGGGGCCTGCTCGTCGGCGTGGACGAGGCCGAGGTCGCGTGCGACGTCGATGGCGTGGCGCAGTTGCCCGGGGGTGAGGTCACCGAAGGCGCCCTGAAGGCTGCCTCTCCGGTGACTGATGGGGCCGTTGTCGTCGATCTCGGTGACCAGGCGTATCAGGGCCGGCAGGGTCAAGGTCCTGATCGCACGTCGTTCGTGCAGGAGGGTGTCGGGCAGGGAGCGGGTCATCGGCGCGGGCCTCCTGCCGGGGAGATCGGGCGGGCGGGTATCTGGTGGGAGAAGAGGTCGCCGGACTTCCACGCCGGGGTCTCCGGGGGCGTGGTGGTCAGCGCGGGACGAACCGCTGGCGCGGCCGGAACCGCCGGGGCGGGAAGCCGGGTCGGAGTGGTCGCCCACGGGCCGGAACGGTTCTGCGACGGGGCGCCCGGCCCCTGCGTCCGACGGGCATCGGCCTCTGGAGCCGGCGCGGTGGCCCAGCCGGAGATCGCCTGGAAGACGGGGGTGAGTGCCCGTCCGCTCGCGGTGAGTTGGTAGCCGCCGGTTCCGCTGGCGGTGACGAGTCCGTCGGCAACGAGGCGTTCCAGGGGCTTGTAGACGGCGGTCAGCCCGTAGCCGGGCATGGCCTCACTCGCCAGCGTCTTGGCGGTCGCGGTACCCCGGGCCTGCAGGGAGAACAGGATCGGGGTGGCGTGCCGCGGCACGAGCAACGCGACAGCGTCGTCGATGTTCTGGGCCGGAGCGAGACGCTCGGCTTCCAACTCGCCAGTGTGCTTGTTGGCGACCAGGTCATTCTCCAGATACGTCTCGCCCCAGGACGCGATCACCGACAGGACAGGCAGCAACGCGGCACCGCGGCTGGTGAGGCCGTAGGTGACGTGGCGCGGGGCGTACTCCGTGCGCTCGATGACGCCGGCGTTGGTGAGGTGACGAAGTCGGGGGTGGAGCTGCCCGTCCGCAAGCCACGGAAGCCTCGGCTTGAACTCGGCATAGCGCAGCGGGTGGGAGGAGATGGTCATCAGCACCCACACGCTCCAGCGCGGGGCGAGCAGGTCCAGGGTCTTGGTGACGCCCAAGAGATCGTTCGGTGTGGCGGGCGGAGCGGTGGTGGCCAAGAAGGTGGCTCCTCAAGCGGTGCGGGTGGGTCAGCGGGTGCGGGAGGTGGTCGCCGTCGGGGCGGCGGGTACCGGCGGAGCCGGCGAGTGGGTGTCTGGGGCGGACACGCGGCGCAGGCCGCTAAGGACGGCGCTGGTGCTCTTGGCGTAGGCGTCGCGTGTGGCGACGGATTCGGCGATGCGCCGAGCGCAGTCGAGGATGTGACCGGCGGCGAATCGACCGATCTCGCGGTCGGGGGCGGTGAGTTCACGAAGCCGCTGAAGCTGGAAGGCGATATTGCGTTCGGCGAGGGCCAGTTCGCCGTGGCTGCCGGTCAGGGCGGCGAGCAGGGTGGCCTCGGGAGCCGCGGCGGCGATGGCTTCGAGTTCGGCGATCGGCTGTCCGTACAGCGCCTCGATGCGCTGGGCGGCGAGCTGGGAAACGGCAAGGGGCGGGGTGCGGGGTTGAGGCAATGGGTGGACTTTCAGGGGCGTCGCATCCGCGCCGCCCCGGCGCGAGCTACCGGGGCGGGCGGACTGGTGGCGGCGATCTTGGGACTCAATCCGGCGCGTGCCGATGTGACTTGGTTCGGCGCCGGCATGGTGCGCAGCAGCTCGTCGAGTGCGGCGGTGTAGCCGTCCCGGCCGGCCAGAGCCGCATCCATCCACTCCGCGTCCCACCGCAGCTTCTCGGCGGACAGATCGTCCATGTCGCCGTCGGCGGCCGTCTCGGCGTGGATGCGGTCTCGGACGCGGGCCACCTGCTCCTCGGCGAGAGCGAGGAAGCTGCGAAGTTCCAGTGCCCGTTGGAGTGCGGCGTTGGCCTCGCCGCGGGCGGCCTGCGCGTACAGTTCGGCCACCTCGGCGCCAAAGCCTTCCTGCAGGGCCGCGTCTCGGCTGCTGGGCTTGTCGATGACACTCACCGTGTGGCCCCGCGTGCTGTGGTGTTCGGTGTGCTGGGCAGCATGGGCGGTGACGTGGGCAGGGCCGGAGCAGGACGGGCGGCCGGGGACGCGCCGCGCCAGACCGCGGGTCCGTGCTTGCGGGGTGCGTTGGGGTCGAGGAGGTACTTCACGACCATGGCGCGGCCGTCGCGGGAGGCGACCGCGGCGTTGACCTGGTGGGCCAACTCCATCACTGGGTCGTCGAGTACGTCCGGCGACTGTGTGCCCAGCGCCTTGACGAGGGCGTCCTCGGCGGTGTCGAGGGCCTGCTGCGCTTCGGCGAGCAGGCCGTACCAGTGCACGACGGCGGTGGCCTCGGGGTTGGCGTGTGGTGCCGCCTCGACGGCCCGGCGCAGATCGGAAAGCGGCATCTGGAATCGGTCCTCGATGCGCTCGGTGATGACGCCCATCACGTCTTCGCTGGCGTCGAGCACGAAAGTGCTCCCTTCGTTGTGGAAATTCCGGTGCGGGAAAGGGGAATGGGGCGCCGTTCGCCTAGTCAGGCACATTTAGACCTCGCGTAGACGTACGTTCCGGACACCCCAGTCCGTTACGCCTACGGCCTTATCGGAGATGTAGTGGCATCGAGAACAGCAATGGACGTGGCGAATCGGGTTGTGGGCATGCGGAATTGACCTCTATGGAATGGAGAGAGAATGCGGAAGCCGCCCCGCGCGGATGCCGTACGGGATGAGAACAAGAGTCCAGAGAATCCCCGGTTTCGGTAACCGGGGATTTCCTGCTATGTTCCGCGCCGCCTCGCGCACACCTGATGCCACTTCGCATGGGCAGAGAATCGAATTCCCCCGGGATTAACGGGACTTCAGCGGCTGGGCCCGTGCGGCGGGGCGGGGCGGGGCAGCAGGCTGGGGAAGGCAGTGACAGGTCGGGTCGCCGACGAGGCTGTCGGCAACGGGGGCTTCTCGCCGTTCCAGTGCGCCTCCCACCACTGGGTGGCGGCCTCGAAGGTCTGGAAGCCGCCCTCGCGCAGGGTGTGTGTCCATGTGGTGGTGTCGGCCACTTCGAGGAGCACGCGGTAGGGCAGTGCCGCCTTCTCATCCATGGCGCGGAGCATCACCGTGGTCTGCACCGGGTTACTGGCGTCGTCGGTGTAACTGGTGCCGTAGGCGAAGTGGTCGCCGTCGCTGCGTAGCCGCTTCTCCAGGGCGCGGGTGGTTTCGTCTGCTGGGGCGGTGCCCATGCCGTCGGGCAGGAGGATCTCCTCCTCGGGGCAGCCGCGGGCGATCAGCCAGGACTGGGCCATGGACGGCAGCGGCAGTTCCTTGTGCGTGAAGCGGTAAGTGCGCGTGGTCGGGTCGCGTTTGAGGTGCAGGGCGACCAGCTGCGGTGCGCCGGGGATGCCCCAAGTGACGGCGCGGTTGTGCATCGCGTAGAAGCTGTGCACGGCGTCGTCGCTGTGGTGGTCGGCAAGGACGGTCATCGAGTCCTGCTGGCTGCCGATGTGCCCCCAGAACTGATCGTCAATATGGTCGTTGACGGCTTCGTATCCGTCGAGGCGGAAGTCGGGTTCGTAGTTGGGCATCGGAACTTTCGGTCGTGGCCCCGGCGGCGCCGTGCGCGCACCGCGGTTCAGCGGCGGGTACGGGAGACGGCGGGGAGGGCCGGCGGCAGGGGCGCGGGCGTGGTCCCGGGCGGGCCCGCGCGGCGGGGTGCGGTCAGTGCGGCGCGGCCGGCATCGGTGAGGGTGACGGGCTGACCGGCGTGCACCGGGTGCGCGGTGTCGCGCTCCACCAGGCTCATCGCCTCCAGGCGCTGCAGCTGGGCGTAGGAGATGCGGGTGCGCGTGGGAGTCGCCACCGCGAGGCGATGCGTGACGAGGTGTTCATGCAGTTTGGCGCCCTGGGCGATGGCAAGCAGAGCCGCGACGTCCTTCGTCGCGATCTGCAGTGGCGTCTGCCGAGGAGCGGCGGCCTCGATCGGTGCCAGCGCTGCGGCTGCTACGGATTGCTTCGCGTCGCGGACGGCGGCGGCCGTGGCCAGCTGATCGAGGGTGCGCTCGATCCGGGCGAACAGCGTCTGGTCCACGGGAAGTTGGCTGGAGGCGAGGCGGGCGAGACGGACACGGTGGAAGGTGACGTCCCGCTCGGCCGCCAGCAGCTCGCCATGCGCGTCGGCCAGGGCCGCGTGTGGTGCGTCGAGGAGTCCGCCGTCGTGGTGCCGGTGCAGCTCCTCGACGCCGTAGCCCACGGCGGCCTCGATCCGCTGATCGAGAGCGGTGGGCATCGACTCGCCGGATGGGAGTGAGGTCATGGCGGAGCGGTTCCTGGGTCCGGGGCGAGCGCGTCCAGGGCGAGCCGGACCTCGACGTACGGGCCGTCGCGGGTGTGCGATGCCGGGCCGAGCCGGTCGAGCAACCGGAGCATGGGCGCATTCGACGCCTGGGTGAACGCGGAGAGGGTGCGGGCTCCTCGCGCACGGGCGAGGCGGGCGGCTTGGCGGGCCAGGGCCGTGCCGATGCCCTGACGCTGACAGTGGTCGACGACCTGCAGTCCCAGGTCGAAGACCCCCGGCTCCCGGCTGACGGGCCCGACGCAGACCAGGGCCACAGGCCGTTCGTCGGCGCCGAGCCCGATCCAGCACTGCGCGTGGGCAAGCAGCTGGGACAGGTCGCGGGGCGTCAGGCGGGTACGGCCCCAGCGGCGCAGCAGGTTTTGCTCGGAGCACTGCGCGTGGAAGGCGGCGACCAGGTCCCAGTCCTCCTCCGTCACCCGCCGGCTGCGCGCGAGGGCGGGGTGCCTCAGCAGGAGCACATTGGGCGGACGGCCAGCAGGTCGGCCCGCCGGTAGGCCCGGTAGCGGCTGCCGTCAGCCGCTCGCGGCTTGCAGGGCTGTACTCCGTAGCCGCGCAGGAGCAGCCCCAGCCGCAGCGGAGTGAGGTCGGCGTAGCTCCAGCGTTCCTCGGCCTGGCCAGGCAGATCGCGCAGGCGCTCGACCAGCTCTGCGGTGCTCACGTACTCCGGGCCGCCCTCGTCTTCGAAGACGGTGAGGCAGGCGCGCACGATCGTCTGCGGGCTGCTGGGGCAGGACAGGAACTCCTCGCACGTGTCCTCGTGGACTTCGTCGCAGTCGTCGAGGTCGTCGGGCTCATCGGAGTCGTCGAACCCTTCGAAGTTGTCGAAGTCCGGGTCGAAGCCGGGTTCCTCGTCGTCCAGCGGTTCGTACTCGGCCGGGGGCGCAGCTTCGAACGCGGCGGCGCAGCAGCGGGAGGTGGCCAGGAGCGCGCTCAGCTCTGCGCCGACGGACATCCGTTCGACCAGCAGGTCGGTCAGGGTAGTGAGCTGCTCGGAGGGGCTGACGCCGGGAAGCTCGATGCTGGCGAACTCGGCGAGCTGCCGGTCGAGGTCCTGGATCTCGACGAATACGTCGAGGATGGCGCGGTGGTGCGGGTTCTCGGTGACCTGGGTCGGCGCGAGTACGGCGGCGGCGACGTGGTCGATCAGGGTGAGGAACTGCCTCAACGAACGGGGCCCTTCAGGGTCGGGGGCGGTGCGGGATGGGGAAGGCCGGGCATCGTGTAAGGCGGTGGTCCGGGCTTGGGGACGGGCGGGCGGGTGCCCAGTTGCGGCGAGCGGGTGCGGGCCGCATGGGTGCGCTCGCCCAGGGGGCTACGGCGGATGCCGAGGCGGGCGCGGGCGGTGTCGTACACGTCGTGCGCTTCGCGCGGGCGTACGGCCACGACGTGGATCTCGGTGGTGTGCGTGGAGTTCGCGGGCGCCGGCCGCTGGGCGTAGACGATGCGCCAGGCATTGCGATGATCGACGTAGACCTTGCGGCAGCCGGCAAGGTCGCGGGTGAGTTTGGCGCCGAACAGACGGGCATTGACGACGTCCTGGAGCTGGGCCAGTGCCAGGTCGCGGATGTCGCCGGGGGCTTGCAGGAGGTCGGTCAGGGCGCGAGGGTCGAAGGACAGGCCGAACGCAGGCCGGTCCTCGTGGCCGGTCATCCCTCGGCCTGGCCCAGCTCGCCGGTTTCTTCGTACTCCTCGGTGGCGGAGGTGTTCCGGTTCGAGGCCCGGGGGCCGGGCAGCAGGCGGTGCGCGGGCCGGTCCGGATCGGTCATGCACGCGGACAGCGGACCACCGGCCGCACGGACGGTGGCCATGGCGTGGGTGAGGAAGTCCCGGTGCCACACGAACGGGCCGCTCAATCCGGCCTCGGGATCCTTGTGCTGCTGGTAGGCCAGCCACAGGGCGTGAAGCCAGGCGACGACGTCGGAGTGCTCCTGCCACTGCTCGCACCACGGGGCGGCCGTGGTGACCTCTGCCCCGTAGACCCGGAGGAGGAAGTCGTCGACCCAGTCACTGAGCGCGTCGAGTTCGTCCTCGTACTCCTCGTCCTCAAGCTCAAGGATCGGACGCGGCTCGGGCGGCGCGGGGGCGGGCGGCAGGCCCGCGAACCCCGGCAGTCCGTAGGCGGCAAACGGCGAGTCCGGTGGCGGTGGTGCCGCCGAGAGGTCATCGATCTGACGCTCGTGCCGCGCGGATCGATCCAGCAGCATGGCGACGTTCGCCTCGACCCTCGCCAAACCAGCCTCCGGCAGCCGCACCGGCTCCAGCTCTCCCTCCTCCGAGGCCAGAGTAGAGTCGAATATCTGGACCGGATCCTTCTCCGCGTCCTCCGAGGGGTTTATGGATTCAGGCACGAAAAAGGGTCCTCCTTGGGCCGCAGCCATAGGGCGTTGATTGCGGCTCCAACCATCCAGAGAATCCCCGGTTTCGGTAACCGGGGATTGGCTGCTATCACGCTGCGCACGACGCGGCGGGACCACGCGCGAAGGGCGCCGCTTGCCGCGCCGCGCGCGAGTTTCAGCCTCAGGCAGTCAGCGTCAAGTCATCCTGGGAAAGGGTCTGTTGCAGGGTCTCGGTGAGGCGTTCGGCAGCGATCTCGGCGTAGGGCTTCGTCTTCTCAACGCCGATGAAATCGCGTCCCTCCAGCAGCGCGGCGACCCCGGTCGAGCCGGATCCGCAAGTGAAGTCGAGCACCGTGCCGCCCTGCGGAGCGATCTGCACCAGCTCCCGCATGACGGAGACCGGCTTCTGGGTAATGTGCTGGCGCGCCTTGCCACTGGGCTGCGAAGCGCTGTAGAGGCCCGGCAGGTAGACCGGGTTACGGGCGGCATCGATCGGACCGTTGGACGCCCAGACGATGAATTCGCAGTTCTGCGTGAAGCGCCCCTTTTGCGGCCTGGCCTGCGGCTTGTGCCAGGCGAGCACGCCCCGCCACAGCCAGCCGGCGGCCTGGATGGCGTCCGTGGTGATCGGCAGCTGCCGCCAGTCGGTGAACAGCAGCGCGGTTCCGCCGACCTTGGTCAGCCGGTGCGCCTCGGTCATGATCTGGGTGAGCCAGAAGCCGTAACTGCGCTGATCCATGTTCTCGCCGGTGAAGTCCGGCAGCTCGCGCGCGGCCTCGGCGGAGGTGTACTTCTGCTTCGCGGACCGGCTTGTGCGCTCCTTCGCCGTACGACCGCCGCTGTTGTACGGCGGGTCGGTGATGACGGAGTCGACGCAGTTGTCCGGCAACCCAGCGAGGACACCGAGCGCGTCGCCCTGATGCAGGGAGAAAGGCAAAGAGATACCCCAATTCGGGTCGTGTGAGATGAGGGCGAGACGCTCCAGCTCGCCTGGATAACCTCACAGGACCGAATACGGGCGGACGGCTCCGCGGTCTACGACGTGAGGGGGCGAGGGGAGGAGCCAAAACTGTAGGGCACGATCCCCGGTTGAGCGCTATCGTCGCCGAAAACCCCGAAGTAGAGCCTTGATCACGAACGATTTCGGCAACCGGGGATCCGCCCTTACTGTTTTGGAACTGCCCGGCGGACACCGCCGATGGCACATCCCCGCCCCTGCCTTCACAGAGGTACCCCATGCCCTGGCACAACTGACCTGACGCCCCGTGCCGACGCGAGCGGCAACTCGCAACGCACCCTGGGCCACCTGAATGACCCACCACCCGGCCGTCGCGCCCTTTCCTCAACGACGCACGCGCCGCCGGGACTTCACCAAGGACCTCGCTGTGACATCGCTCTACCCTCCCCTGCCCGCGATCCGTCCGCCGGCCCGTGACCGCCGTCCGGGAGGCGGACCGGATTGAAGGGCATAGCCGCCTGCATCGGCGTCGTCGTCCTCTCTCCGCTCCTGCTCGCGGGCACCGCCATGATGATGGCGTCCTCCAGCGAAGCCTCCACCACCACGTCCTTCAGCGGATGTCTGACCGGCATCGACACCGCCGAAGTGACCAAGGAAGTCACCAAGCTCCTCGACGGTGCGTCCGGCAAGGACGTCCACATCCAGGGCCTGGACCTGCCGGCCGAGCAGATCCCCAACGCGCAGACCATCGTGGCCACCGGCATCAGCCTTGACGTGCCCAAGAAGGGGCAGATCATCGCGGTTGCCACCGCCATGCAGGAATCACGGCTGCGCAACCTCAACTCCGGGGACCGGGACAGCCTCGGCTTGTTCCAACAGCGCCCCAGCCAGGGGTGGGGAACCGCGCAGCACATCCGCGACCCGGTCTACGCGAGCGAGCAGTTCTACAAGCACCTGCTAAAGGTCGGCGGCTGGCAGCAGCTAACCGTCACCCAGGCTGCACAGGCGGTCCAGCACTCGGCATACCCCAACGCCTACGCGCAGTGGGAGGACCTGGCGACCGCCCTGCAGACAGCGATCGCCGCCACGTTCCCCGACGCCGACCAGGACACCCGCGAGACGGACACCGCCTCCAACACCACGGCCTGCGCGGCAACGGAGGACGGCTCGGGGTACGGCACCATCCCGGAAGGATCGGTACCGAGGGGCTACTCGATCCCGAAGGACGCCGATCCCACGGTACGCAAGGCAATCGCCTGGGCGATGGCGCAGCTCGGCACGATGTACCAATGGGGCGGTACCTGCACCGCGCCGCACGGCCCCGACCCGATGGGCCGCTGCGACTGCTCCTCGCTGACCCAGCAGGCATACGCACACGCCGGCATCCCGCTCACCCGCACCACCTACACGCAGATCAACGAGGGCAAGGCCGTCTCCACCAAGGCACTTGAGCCCGGTGACCTGATCTTCTCCCGCGGCAGCGCCGCCCGCCCCGAACACGTCGGCATGTACATCGGCTCCGGACTCGCGATCGAGGCACCAAGGACTGGAAAGCCCGTTCGCATCACGTCTCTTGCGGACTGGGACGTCCTCGCCGCCCGCCGGGTCATCTGACCCCCGGCCGGAGTTCGGCAACCCCGGCCCACCACTCCTGGCCGGAATACCCCCCGGGGCCTCGTCCGCCCTCCTCGCGGACAGCCCCCGCAGGACACACCGTCCTGCTCCTCCCCTTCCCTGACAGTACGGAGCATCTCCTTGACAACCCGCCACCGCGCCCAGCGCGCCCTCGCGGCAACCTCTCTGGGCCTGGCCATCGTTGCCGGCGGCCTGGCCACCGCCTCCACGGCACAGGCGTACGACACCGGTACCACCAAGATCTCGTGCAGCGCGGTCAAGGTCCGCAAGTCACCCTCGACAACGGCCACCGCAGTCGGCGTCGCCTACCGCAACGACAAGATCACCTACGACCAGTGGGTCTACCGGAAGGCCACCAAGACGTGGTGGACCCGGGGCACCGTGACCCGTAAGTCCGACGGAAGGAAGCTGCGGGGCTACGTGATCTACAAGTGCGCCAATCCGTACGGCACCAACGGAGCGCCCACCCCGTCGATCCCGAAGTAGCCCACCCCCGGCAGCCCGTTCGGAGTCTGAGCCACAGCGCCATCGGCAGCAGCATGGCCCGATCCGTGGCCTCGCCTCAACCTCGGCACGACGCCTGCCGTGTCCGATCCGCCCTCTCGGACGCCGACCGGGCCAGCTGTCTTCCGCCCCGCTCGTCGGCCCTCCGTCTCATGGCAATCGTCTCGTCCCTTCTCACCTTCTGTGATTCCCGCGCGCCGGGCTTCGGCGTGCCCAAGGAGCCTTGTTGCACCTGCTCTCAACCGTGCAGTACCTGGCCTACGACCCCGGCATCACGCCCTCCGGCGGCGGGCTGCCCGGCCTCGCCGTGCTGAAGAACGTCGTCAACTCGATCAACCTGTTCGCGATCGTCGCCGTCGTCGGCGCGCTCGCCGTCTCCCTGGGCGTGTGGGCCTGGGGCCACCACACCGGCGGCCATCAGGCCGAAGCCAACGGCAAGAAGGGCGCTGTCGTCTCGGCCGGCGCCGCCCTCGGCCTCGGCGCCGCCAACGGGATCGTGGCGTTCTTTTCCGCCTTGGGGTCGCAAGTCCACTGATGCCGAAACGAATCCCCTCCCTGTCCGGCTACGGCCTCGCTTGGTCGACCCGCCAGCGCACCCTGGTCATCGCGGCCGGCCTCGCCGTCCTGCTGGCCCTCGCCGCCGTCGTCGCCCTGCTCACCGGCCGCACCACAGCCAACGAAAGCCAGACCGCCGAACCGTCTGCAGGATCAAACAGCAGCACCTCTTCTTCCGCCAGCGCGCCAGCATCGGCAGGGGCTGTCCGAGTCGCGAATCCCCCGCAGCTGGCAGACCCGGTCGCCTTCGCCAAGGCTGCCGCCTCGATGCTGTGGTCGTACGACACCCGCACCACCAGCCGTGATCAGCAGATCGCCGGAATGCGGGCGTGGCTGACGACAGAGACGCAGTACGCCGGCTGGTCCTCGATCAGCGCGCAGGTGCCGGATCCGGTGCTGTGGTCGCGGATGGCTGACCAGAACCAGTACGCCACGGCCACCATCACCGAGGGCCACTACCCCTCGGCGTTCAAGGAAGCACTGGCGGACGATCCGTCGGCGATCACGGAGGCGTACATCTACGCCGTCACCGTCACCGGCAAGCAGCAGATCGTCTGGAAGAAGGGCGGGGCAGGAGCCGAGGACCGCTCCCTCACCCTCGCCGTGCAGTGCCGCCCCAACGCGAACTGCTCGCTGGTCGCCATCGCCCCGAGCGTCGCGCCCTGACACCCCCTGAGCCCACCTGAGAAAGGAGGGGTGACTCCCCTTTGGGCTTTTGCGACCTCCCCCTCACCGGCACCTTGTGTGCCGTCGGCGACGCCGTCGATTTCGCCTCCGACCCCGGTACGGCCATCGGTAACTGGATGGCCAAGAGCGCGGGCGAACTCGCCGCAGCCGCCGCCGACCTGGCCGCAGAGGCGGTCGACACCACCACCAAGGTCGACCTCAACGCGACGTGGTTCCGTGAGAACTACGAGATGATCCTGCCAATCGGCCTGATATGCCTCGTCGCCACGTTCTGCGCCCAGCTCCTGCGCGCCGCGATCCGCCGCGACGGCCAGGCCCTGACCCAGGCATTCACCGGCACCGCCACCGGTGTCCTGTTCGCCTTCACCGCGATCGCCTTCACCACCGTCGCCATCGAGGTGGTCGACGCGCTCTCTGCCGGGCTGTTCAAGGCCGCCAACACGGACATCGCCACCGCGGTACGCCGCATCGTCAAGGTCTCCCAGATCCCGGGCCTGGAAGCACTGGGTTGGCTGGTCGCCGTCTTCGTCGGCGTCGGCGCCGCGATCGGCGCCATCCTCTACTGGTGCGTGATGGTGGCCCGCAAGGTCGGCATCCTCGTCATGGTCACGTTGGCCGTTTTCGCCGGAGCCGGCGGCGGATGGGAGGTCGCCCGGCGCTGGCGCAGGGGCTGGATCGAGGCCACCGCCACCCTCGTCGTCTCCAAGTTGCTCATGACCGTGATCTTCGTCCTGGGGATCGCCGCGATGGGCAAGACCGAGGCCAAGGACGGCATCGCCGCCCTCGCCGACGTCATGGCCGGCATCGTCATCATGGCCTTGGTGCTGCTGTGCCCGTACGCGACATTCAAGTTCGTGCACTGGGCCGCCTCCGAAGGCTCCGACGCAGAAACGTTGCACCGCTCCGGCGGAGCCGGCGCGCAGATGGCCCGCCAGCACGCCGAGCGCGCCGGACGCAAGGCCGCCGCTGCGGTCGCCTCCACCGGAACCGGTGGTGGCGCGGCCGGAGCGAGCGCCGCTCCCCAGGGCCCAGAATCCGTTCCGGGCGGCTTCCCCGGCGACATCGCCGCCAACCCCACTCCGGGCACCGGCACGGAAGGCGGCAGCTCAAACGCTCCGTCGTCCGGGAACGAGGGGATCAAGAACGGTCTGGACAAGGCCGTCCAGCCCCGGCCGACCAGCCCCCGTGACGACACCACTGATCAGATCGGCGGCGCACCCGGACAGGGCGGCAGTCCTGGATCTCCGTCCGGCGGCAGCGGCTTCATGTCGCAGCCCGGCACCGCAGCCTCGGCACCGCCACCTCAAGGCGCCCCGCCCGCGCCGGGCCCGGCCACAACCGCCAACGGAACGGGAACGCAACCGCCACCGCCCACCGGTCTGTGACCTTGCCCAACTCCAGGGCGGCGCGCGCCGTTGACTTCGTCGCCGTGCGCCGCCCCGGCCACCACCCCGCGCACCACCGGAACGGCCCTTGTCTGATCTCATCGTCACACCGCTCACCGTCAAATTCCCCCACCGCTCCCGGCGCGGCATCCTGCTCGGCCTCTCCCTGCCCCAACTCGTCCTCGTGTCCAGTTCGCTGGCACTGCTCCTGGTCACGGTGATCTCCACGGGGCTGCTCGGCACCTTCGCCCTCACCCCGCTGTGGGCCGCCGTCGCCGCCCTGGTCGTCATTCGACGGCACGGCCGCTCGCTGATCGACTGGGCGCCGATCGTGCTGCGCTTCGCCCAGCGGCGGCGCACCGGCCAGAGCCTGTGGCTGGCCCGGCCCGTCACCCGGCCCCGCCAGGACGGCATCCTGCACCTGCCCGGCACCACCGCCTCGCTGCGCGTCGTCACGCCCGGCGATTCCACCAACGGTGCCGCTGCCGTCCACGACCCGCACGGCCAGACCCTGACCGCTGTCGCCCGCGTCTCCAGCAGAGCCTTCGCACTCCTCGACCCGGCCACTCAGAACCACAACGTCAGCAGCTGGGGGCGGGCCCTGGCCGGCATCGCCCGTACCGGACACGTGGCTACGGTGCAGGTCCTGGAGCGCACCGTCCCCGACAGCGGCGACACCCTCGCACGGCACTGGACCCAGCAGGGCCACCCCGAGACACCGGTGGCCGGGCAGGTCTACAGCGAACTGGTCGCTTCCGCCGGACCCGCCGCCGCCCCGCACGAGGCGTATCTGGCGATCTCCCTCGATCTGAAGGCGGCCAAGCGCCTCATCTCCCAGGCTGGCGGCGGCCTTCCCGGCTCGTTCACGGTGATGGAGCAGACCACCAGCTCGATCGCCCAGGCCGCCCGCAGCGCCGGACTGATGGTGACCGGCTGGCTCTCCGCGCGCGAGATCGCCGCCGTCATCCGCACCGCCTACGCCCCCAAGGCGCTCTCCGCACTGCAGCAGTGGTCGGAGTCCGGGCGAGCCGAGGCAGACCCGGCCGCTGCCGGGCCCGTGGTCCAGGTCGAGGAATACGACCGGCTCGCCACCGACACCGCCCGGCACGCCACCTACTGGGTCGAGGACTGGCCGCGCACCGAAACCTCGGCAGGGTTCTTGCACGGACTCATGTTCACCGCCGGGGTCCGCCGCACCCTCTCCCTTATATACGTGCCGCAAGGGCTCGAGTCCGCCATGCGCGACGTGCAGCGCAAGAAGGCCGCGATCATCGCCGATGCCACAGAGCGGTCGCGACGCGGACAGGTCGACTCCGAAGCCGACTCCGTGGAGTACGCGGACGCCAAGACCCGCGAACGCCAGCTGATCGCCGGGCACGCCGACGTCGCCCTGACCGGACTGCTCACCGTGAGCGCCGAGACCGACGCCCACCTCGACGCCGCCTGCGCCCAGATCGAAACCGCCGCCGTCACCGCCCAAGTCGACCTGCGGCGCCTGAACTTCCAGCAGCCCGAGGCGTTCACGCTCGGCGCCCTCCCCCTCGCCCGCACGGCCCTGTAACGCCCGCACCGGCCATCCGCCGACGTCCTGCCGCCGCGGCGGGAAGGAACCTTTCCCCTTTGACCTCTGCCATCCCCGTCGGAGACGCGTACCCGTACCTGCGGGCCGCCGGTGCCGGCATCCGCCACCACGCGCGCACCCTCGCCACTCACCCACAGCACCCGGCCTCTCCCACCGACCGCGCACACCTCGACGTGCTACACGCCCATCTCACCGCCCTGCATCAGCTGCTCGACCAGCTCGCCGAAACCACCAGGCCCCCGCATCCCGCCGCCGGCCGACAGCTCGCCACGGCCCACACCCGGCTGTGGCAAGCTACCGCCGCCGTCCACGACGCCTTCCACCTCCTTCCTGTGGCGGACGAGACCTGCTCCGAATGCCACCCCGAGCGCCTCCCCGAGGGACCGCCCGTCCTGACCATCTGCCAACGCCACCTCGCCGTCGGCCACGCCGTACGCCGCAAGACCACACCGGCCGACCTCAACACCCCGGCACCCGGCCGCACCACTACCTGCGCCCAGTGACCCCCACCGCCGAAAGGCCCCGCATGCGCAACCTCAAGCGCTCCACCTCCACCGCCGTCATCGTCGCCACGCTCATCGAACTGGGCTGGTCCGGTGACGGCCCGGGCTGCCGCAAGCTGCTCCTGTTCAGCGCCTCACCACACGTCTGACCTGCGCAGTGTGCCCTGAACTCCGACACGTGAAAGCCATCCGCCATGAGCCACAGGTCCGCGCGTCGCGCCCGCCGCGCCAGCGCCAGCCCGCTGTTCACCCCGCACGGCACCGACCGCGCCTCGCGCAAGGCCGCCCGCCGACAGCTCGCCGAGGCCGCCGCCAAGGCACGCACCGAAGCCGCCACCCACACCGGCGGCTCCGGCGCAGCCGAGCACGAGATGCCGGCGCCGCTCTTCCCACCGGCCGGACGCCCCGGCCCCGCGTCCTCCCGCAGCAACAAGATCAAGCTGCCTGCCCACCGCATGACCACCGCCACCGCCTCCGGGGCATACCCGTTCCTCGCCGAAGGCGGCCTCGGCGCCGAGGGCATCTACATCGGCCGCGACGTCCACGCGGAGGCGTCCTTTTGCTTCGACCCGTTCGCGCTGTACGGCAAGATCGAGGGCTTCACCAACCCCAACATCTTGTTGGCCGGGGTGATCGGGCAGGGCAAGTCGGCGCTCGCCAAGAGCTTCGCACTGCGGTCGATCGCATTCGGCTACCGGGTCTACGTCCCGTGTGACCCGAAGGGCGAATGGACGCCCGTGGCACAGGCTCTCGGCGGCACGTCCATCGCCCTCGGACCCGGGCTGCCCGGCAAACTCAACCCGCTGGACGCCGCGCCGCGCCCCAACAGCGTCTCCGAGACCGACTGGGCAGGCGAGATCCGCAAGCGCCGCCTGCTGCTCCTCGGCTCCCTGGCCCGCACCGTCCTCGGGCGGGACCTCCTGCCGATGGAGCACACCGGCCTCGACGTCGCCCTGGACGCCATCGTCGCCCGCGCCGCCGCGAACGGACGCACCCCGCTCCTCGGCGACATCGCCGCCACCCTCAACGACCCCGACGAACTCGACCGGGTCGGCGGCGTCATGTCCGGCCGTCTCGGCGACGCGTCCCGCGACCTGGCCCATGCCATGCGCCGCCTGGTGCACGGCGATTTGGCCGGCATGTTCGACGCGCCCAGCACCGTGGCCTTCGACCCCAACTCGCCCATGCTGACCATCGACCTGTCGCGCCTTGGCGGATCTGGCGACGACACCGCCCTCGTCCTCGCCATGACCTGCGCCTCCGCGTGGATGGAATCCGCCCTGTCCGATCCGAACGGCGGCCGGCGCTGGATCGTCTACGACGAGGCATGGCGCCTGATGCGCCACCCCGGTCTGCTCGCGAGAATGCAGTCCCAGTGGAAGCTGAGCCGCGGCCTGGGCATCGCCAACCTGATGGTCATACACCGGCTCAGCGATCTACTCACCGCGGGCGACGCCGGATCTCGCGGCCGGGCGCTCGCCGAGGGCCTACTCGCCGACTGCTCGACCCGCATCATCTACCGCCAGGAGACCGACCAACTCCACGCTGCCGCAGCCCTGCTGGGACTCACATCCGTGGAAGCCGACGCGATCTCCCACCTCAACCGTGGTCGAGGGCTCTGGAAGGTCGCGGGACGCAGCTTCATCGTGCAGCACCTCCTTCACCCCCACGAGCTGGCGCTCTTCGACACCGACGCCCGCATGCACTGACCCCAAGATTTCCGACCGCACCGGCTGCCACCTGCGATTCTTCAGCCCTCACCACCGGGAACCCATCCCGCACCGACTTGAACACCTTCGCCACCCACCTGGCCCTGCGCCTGCCGGGTATCTGGAAAAGCGAGTACCACCACCACTCCGCCTACGAGGACCAGTTCCCCATCGCCGAACAGCTCTGGGACCACGGTCATGTCGCCTGGGTGGCCAGCGAGTTCGTCCTCACCCACGACGCCGTCCTGCACGGACCCGACGACCGGCGCCTCTACGTCACCGACCGTCCACTGCACCCGCACCAGTTCGTCGTCGCCCCGCTCGAACCGGACGACACCCGCCTCAAGCCCCACCACTTCGTCGGCGTCGCCGAGCCGAACGGCATCGCCGTCCCGGACGATCCCGTACGCGCCTCCACCCGGATCGCCCGCCGGCTCCTTCCCCGCTACGAACGCGCGCTGCAGGCCGTACGCAGAAACGCCGCCGAGCAGCCCGAGCCCCCGCACCGGGCCGCTCCGCCGCAGGTTGCCCAGGTGGTGACGCTGACCTGGTACGACGACGGAGCCCTCGGGGCGCCGTATACGAGCGTCCCGGAGCAGGCGCGAATGACGCTGTACGTGCACGGATTCCAATACCACCCGCACCAGGCGGCCTTCCTGCTGCCCGCTGTGTACGGCGAGGACGGTCGCGCTCTGCGGATTCAGGCGGTCGCCCACCGACTCGCCGAGCAGGGCATCGGGGTGAACCTGCGCCACGCCGCACAGACCACAACCGCCGCGCAGCCGCCCTCGCTGCCCACGGCCGCCCGAGGCCATCACCGCTGACCGCGCCCTCGCGCGGATGACTGTCTGTGGCGGCGCCGGGGAGGTGCACCGTGCGCTACCTCGGCACTCCCTCAGGGCCTGACATACGGGCCGCGATGAGCGCGGGACGCCTCGGTTGTATGACCACCCCGGCACAAGGCAGTCGCATCCTCGAAGGCGCCCTATATGCCTGCGACAACTCCAAGTTCGACAGCGACGGCAAGGGCCGCTACTGGCCCGGAACCGAGGCGTGGTTCGCCTGGCTGACGCGAACCATCGACAGGTACGGGCCGGATCGCTGCCTGTGGGCGCTCGCCCCGGACCAGCCGTTCGACGCCGCTGGCACCCTCACCGAGTCGCTGCCGTGGCTGGCCCGCATCCGAGAGCTGGGCGTCCCCGCAGCCTTCGCAGCACAGGACGGCTGCGATCAACCCGGGCTGCTGCCCTGGGACAGCTTCGACGTCCTCTTCCTGGCCGGATCCACCGAATGGAAACTCGGCCCGGTCGCCGAACGGCTGGCCCGCGAGGCGAAGGCCCGCGGCAAGGGCGTGCACATGGGCCGCGTCAACTCCAGGTCCCGTCTGCAGATCGCCGAGTGGTTCGGCTGCGACAGCGCCGACGGCACCTACCTCGCCTACGGGCCCGACAAGAACCTCCCCAAGCTCCTCAAATGGCTCGACAAACTCGACGGCACCCCCTCCCTCCTCGGCGGCATGCACCCCTCCAGCGCCCACTACGCCGTATCGAGCACCGCACCCGCGCACGAAGCCCCCGCCACTGCACACCACCGCGTCGAGCGTCTGCCGCGAGAGCACAGATATCTCCGCCCGCAGGGACACCTGTTCCTGCCGTACCGACGGCTGGACGTCCGGGCCCGTGAACCCGCTGACCGCGCCGTACCCCGCCGCGCACCTCCAGGAGCCCCATCTGCCCTTCTCCTACGACCAGGTCGGTCAGCTGCACTCGCTGGCCGAGCGCATCCACAACGCGGCCGACGAGTTGCCGCTCACCGACTCGGTGCACTCCGGCGTCGACAACCTCGATGACCTCGACGACCGCGTCCGCGACGTCGCTGGACTGATCACCCACCTCACCACCGCGGCAGCCTTCGCCGCGCGCACAGTACGACGCGGACGCGACCCTGAGACCGACGTCACCCGCCGCACGGTCGCCCAACTCACGCTCACGGTCGGCGCCCTGGGGCCTGCCCTGGCCGACCTCGGCGACGCCGTCGCCCACGCCGGCGCCCTCCACCAGCTCGCCGCCTCGCCCCGCTCGACGCAGCGCACTACGGCGATCGAGTCCACTCGAGCCCTGCTGCACGCGCGGATCGACAGCGCTCGCGGTCGGCTGAACAAGGCCGGCGGCCGGCTCCATCAGCAGGCCGATCGGCTCGTGTCGCTGACACCGACCCGCAGCCACAGCACGACCAGCGCCGTCCCTGCCACCCCGTACAGCCCTGCTCCCTCCCGCAGCCGCTGATCCTCTCCCGACCAAGACCCTGGAGCACGCCCATCCACACCGCCCGCCGCACTCTGCCCCTGCTCGTCTCTGCCGCGCTGCTCACCGGGGCCGCCACCGCCTGCATCAGCGACAATGCCCCGTCCACGAAGAAGGACGCCACCACACCTGCCGCGCCGAAGCCGGCGCCCGCGCTCAGTCACGCGCAAGCCCGCGCCGTCATCACCCACTACTCGAAGACCAACAACGAGGCCAACGCACAGCGCGACCGGACTCTGCTCAACACCATCGAAGACGGCCCGCTGTACGCGATGTCCGTCTCCGACTACACCGAGACCGAGGGCCTGCCCAAGGCCGACCGCAAGCCGTACAAACCCTGGTCGTACGACATCTCCAGCGCCAAGTTGTACATCCCGCGCTTCGCCGCCGACCAGAGCCGCTTCTTCGCCGCCGCCCTATCTGGCGTGAAGGGCAAGGACCCGAGCCGCATCGCCGTCTTCGCCGAGCAGCCCAAGAACAAGCGGTGGGAGATGGTCTCCGTCGTCGACCTCGACAGCACGACGCTCCCGGACATCGCCCTCGACAGCCACGGCTATGCCACCGCGGTCGTCGCCACCGGCAACAAGCAGCTCGCGGCCGACTCGGACGTGCTGCGGACCGCGGTGATCGACAACTTCGCGACCGGCGGGACGAACACCGGCACCAAGGTCTTCGCCCCGACTACATCCAGCAACCAGCAGATCAAGGTCCACGACAAAACAACCCGCAAGTTCGGGAAGTTGGGCACCACCGTCTTCGCCGGGGGCACCAACCGTTTCAAGGACGGCTACGCGCTGAAGACCAGCGACGGCGGCGCGCTGCTGCTGTTCGCCCACACCCACACGCAGACCGACGCCGTCGCGCACTCCGGGCTGCAGATCAACCCCGACAAGGACGACAACGCCTGGCTCCACGGCATCCCCCGCACGTTGGTGACGTACACGTTCGTCTGCGCCGACGCCGCCACGGTGCCCGCGAAGGCCGCTCGATCCCGCCTGATCGGCTACACGTGCGCCCGCACTGACGCCTCCGGCCCGCCCATCGTCTCCGCGCCGACGGACCGCGCGTAGCCGACCGGAGGAGCCCCTCGACCTTGCCACACCCCGACTTCGAGCTGTACGACAACGTCGGACGCACCACCGAGCAAATCACGGCCCATCAGGACGCCCGGCCGACAGCCGACGACCTGCATCGCTGGGCCGCCTACGACGCGCGGGAGTTCAGCACCTCGCTCCCCGACGATGAAGCTGGTCAGAGCATCATCGACTGGACCCGCCAGCTGTACCGGGTAAGCACAGCAGCCGAGTTGAACACCGTTGCGCAGGCCGTCCTCGGCGACGGACGCAGTGGGGTCGGCGAGCTGCACACGTTCCTGGAGACCGCGGCCGAATGGTGCGAGCACAACCATGAACCAGGCATCGCAGTGCGCTACCGCCAGCACGCCGAGGAGCTGTCCGAACTCGCTGATCAACTCGCCTATTTGAGCGAGGACCACATGGCCAGCACCTACCGGCGCACGAACCGGTCAGCGTCCGCGCAACCCCCGCGGACCGTACCGGCGGCTCCGGGCACACCGCCTGCGCCCGCGCGCCGATACATCCGCTGACCCCAGCCACGACAGGAAACCCCTGTGTCCACTCGTTCTGACATCGTCCGCCCCACCGCCGCCGGAAGCGGCATGTACGCCCGCCACCTCGGTGCCAGCACGCCAGAACATCTGTAGCGAGAGGTCCGGCTGCGACTACTCGGGTCGCGGGCTTCCTGCCACGGGCTCGCAGGGCTCGCGTGTCTGCGCGAGCCCTGGCGGACACCCCACTTCTGTTTCCGTATCCGCGCCTGCGGCGTCGGGCTCGTAGTCGGTCCCGCTACCACTCGACGTATTCGCGCAGGGCGGCCAGGAACACCTCCGCGTTCCCGCCCGGAGCTCCGAAGCTGCTGCGGATCTGCATAGCCTGCTGCGTCTCGAACACTCGCCGCTCGTCGGGAAGGCAGTCCAGCACCGTGCGGTGAGGGCTACGGCGCGGAGCGCGCGGGAGCCGGCCCAGTACCGGCATCCCATGGCGGGCCAGTTCGGCATCGACCGCGGCGTCAAAAGCGTCGGGCCCGCGCGCGTCGTGTGCGCACCACAGGACGAGGCCGGTCAGGGGCACCTCGGCGAAAGGGACCCTTGCCAGGTGGCGGTTCAGCCAAGCCACCGCAGATTCATTGGGCATGAGCGGGATGGTGGTACGTCGTAGTTCACCGGCCCGGATGCTGGTGCTTTTCGTCGTCCTGTCGAAGCCTCCGTCCGTGACGATGACGTGGTCGTCCGCCAGCGGAGAGAGTCCCGCCAAAGGCAGGTCCACCCACTGGCGCTTCATCACGATGATGTGGTCGAACTCCGCTCGGGCCCGGGCAATCTCAGACTCGAGATCGCCGTGGACGAAGTCGGCGTACCCCGTGAACATGGCTCCGGGCCCGCCGGTCAGTCGCACCCGTTCCCACGCTGCGGCGTCACCGCGCCGGTGGCGGCTGCTGTCCACGCGCAGGACCAGGGTGCGCAGCTCTTGTTGGGCCCAGGCAGCGGCGAGTTGCTTGGCGGCGTCCAGCCGATCATCCCCCCAAGGGTCGACGAGCTGGAGCACGTGCCCGCCGGGCGTCTGCCCGGTGCCGCCCACTGAAGGCTGCGCTTCGCTCAGGAATGTTGCCAGGACGTGTGCACGGGCGCGGCCCAGCCGTTGGGCGGGGTGGGGATTGTCGGCATGGATAGTGCGGACGGTGAACTGCCCCAGGGCGAATGTCTGGACGCACTGCTGCGGGTCACAGTGGTGGCCGTCCGTGTCGGCGGCCAGCCCTGGTCCAGCTACCACCTCGGCCAGCGCAGTGGCGACAGTGTCGTCGTGCACGGGGCGTTGGTGCGGCACGCCGTGTTGCACCGTCCAGTTCAAACCGGAGTTGTGGGGCTGGCTGGTGAACGTCACCGTGCTGCCGGGGACCAGCGATGGCCACAGATGCAGGCGGCGCAGCAGCGCGCTGGCGAGGTGTGGGCGCACGGTGTGCGGGTCCACGGGCTTGGCCCTCTTACTAGTCGTCCGCGTGCTTCGGCCCAAGGGCCGCGGCATCGGACCGTGCGGGGTGTCCTTGATCCACAGCGGCTCATAACGTTGCTCTTCGACAGCCGTACGGTGGACGTCCAGGAGGGCGGCGAGATCGCAGTTCTGGGGGCCGAGGATCAGTGCGCGGCCTGTAGCGGTCCTGCCCAGGGCCAGCTCGATGCCCTGCCGGCCTGCATAGGCACGCAGGTCGAGTACGCCGTGCCGGGATCGGCGCCGGTCTTTATAGGGGAGCAGGGTCAGCAGCGAGGAGAAGGGCTCTGGCGATTCCAGGCGCAGCACAACATGGTCGGCACTGGGGATGACTTCGCTGACGCCGAGGGGGTTGAGGCCCTGCCCCTGGCCAAGGACGTGCAGCAGGTACGACTCCAGTCGCGCTTGATCGGTGTCCTTGGCGGCGGGCACCGGCTCGGACCAGTCCCGAAGGCTGGCCAGGCGGAGACGAGCTTCTCTAAGGCTCTCTCCGGTGTGCTGACGGCGGACGTCGACGATGTACTCATCGATGCGCATCACGCTCTCCTTTGTTCCTGCCCCGACCCGGCAGAAGATGCGTGAAGTTCACATGAACGGTTCGTGGGGACTGTGCGCGAGACGAGCAAGGCACGGGGTGGTGGTGTTGTCCGTCGGCGTCAGGGTCGGCTTGCGGCGCCCGGACCTGGCTGCCACCTGCCAGGTGGCAACAGCGAACCGCGCCCGTCGCTTGCTTTGCAACTCTCAGAGCATTCCGCAGCGGAATCTCCCTCGAAAGAGTGCTGCACCGCGGGGACCTCAATACGGTCCTGTCGGCGCTGGAACGCATCCGAGAGGAACACCGACCCTGAAGGCGATCAAGGACTCCGGCCGGCACAGCGACGCAGTGCTGCTCGGTGACTCCCGCCTGATCGGTGGTATGGAACGGGACTTCGCCGACCACGCCTGGTTGGAGTCCCGGCACGTCCTCGAACACGCGCCGCTCCTGCTCAGCCGATGCCGTCCCGCCGTCACCGCATGGCCCGATGACGACGCGGCACTGACCCGACTGCGCGAGGCACTCGTCCACAGCCAGGATGCCTGGGACGAGTGGAACGACCTGCTCCACGATCATTCTCGGGGCACTGCCGGCCCACGAATGGAGCCAGGTTCGCGGAAAGCTCGGCCTCGCCGTCCTGCCAGCCATCGAGACCTGGCTCGCCAACAGCGAAGCATTCGCACGCCGGGTGCGCGCCGCCGTGCCGGGCGGCCCGGAAGCTCCGTCCACACCCCGCCTGCGGCTGCTCACCGCCCGTTCTGCGCCGCCGCCCATGTCCCGTACTGCCAGGGCGCACCACTGACCGCTCCCAGAAAGGATTCGCCTCTGTCTGACCACTTCCGCTTCGGCGCCCACCCCGACCACGGATTCGTGGCCGCTGCCACCGCGGGCATCCCCGCACACCTCGCCAACTGGTTCCTCGTGCGCGAGCAGTTCGAGCCCGTGCCCGACACTCCGGGCCTGTACCGGCTTACCAGCCCCGACCAGGACGGGGTCCGCCGCACCCGCCAGGCCGTTCACGATCTTCGACGCCACGGCTATGAAGTCCACGCCGACTACGGCCTCGACCCCGGCCGCAGCGCCTCTCCGCCCCAGCCAGCCGAGTGCAACGGACTGGTGGAGCGCCGCAACCGCATCGCGCAGGCAGCCGCCACCCGCTCCCCGGAGCAGCACGGTGCCCCGACCACCGCCCTCCCTGAGTTCCTGCCCCAGCCGGGCGCCGTACCGGTGGGCTGCCAGACCCAGGCAGCCGGGACGGGGCGAAGCTGGTGAGCGATGAGCCGATCCGCATCACCCGCGGCCAGGGCGGCGAAGTCGAGGTCGAGGGCCCGGTCGACGGCTTCGCCGCCAGCGTTCTCAAGCGGGCCGGGTTCGACACCTACCCCCAGTTGCGCGGCGTCTGGATCCGGCTGCCGTTCGACCTAGGCCGCACGTGGGAGAACGAACACGCCGCCTGGGCGGCCGAGATGCTCACCGCCGCCCGCTACAGCGTCGACCTCGACCCCGACCTGCACCCCACCCCGCCCGCCGCGTCCGCACCCTCAGCACTGCGCCGAACGAAGGCCATGACAGCCCAGCCTCCTCCATCCACTGCTCCAAGACGGTCCAGGCGCTGAACTCCCAGCGTCGTGGCTCGCGCTTCCGCGCAGAAGCCACGGTGGTCACATGTCCCCACCAGCGCCTGGTGCGGTCATTTGCAGCAGGTCAGGGACGGAAACCTCGCGCCCTGGGCGGAATTGAATGACCGCCACCCGAATGGGTGACCGCAGCTTCACGGCCGGTCCGGTATCCACGAGCCGGGCCAGCTACCCCTGCCCCCGGCCGGACCTGCGGACATCCGCAGGACGCCCCCTCACCACAGCGTGCTCCGGCCGCGGCAAGCGACGCAGCCCCACCCGGGAAAGTTCCGGAACTAAAAATTACCCGTCACGCATTTGGGTGACCAAGGCAAGAAAAGCTCAGCCCACCCCTCGGCATTTAACGCCCCGCAAAGTGAAATTCTGGAGCACCCACACACAAATCACACCGCACATTTCGGTGACGCGTCGTGAAATGCCGAACCGAATTTCGCCTCCACCAAAATCACTTCGGTGGTAGAGTCTTAAGCGTCATCCACAATGACGGCGGGGTCTGCCCGGCCTCCAACCAGTACAGACCCCGCCAGGGTTGACGTGGATGCCACGTAGGGGTCCGCCGCACGCGGACTCCTACGTGGACACCCTGGTTACAACAGCCAGGACTTGAACACTTGCGCGAAGCGCACAGCGATCAGCCCGAGTTGCGCCCAGAGAAGCACAACCCTCAAGCGTCGAATCCGGCGCACGCGGCGTCGGAGCCCCGACCTCTCGGCTGGCTCTTCGTTGTCCAGGGTCACGTCTATCACCCCCTTCCGATTCAGGCCCGGAAAAGGGCTTTTCCAGGGATCAACTTACCATCCCGAGGGGTGACGGACTCGCCGCCAGACACGCGTGCCCTAACCGCACCGCTGGCGATTGAGTAAATTAGTGAATGGGCCGCCCGCCGCCCCCAACGGCGAAATGGATACCAGCTTTAGACCGGATCCGCAGGTCACCCAGGGCTTCCCCGTGAGCCTTAAGAGACAATCAGCGATCCGGGCACCTCCGCATTCGTCCCCGCACCCCGTCCACGACGTGGCGCAGGTCACAGTCCGTGCGTTCTCATGCCGTTCATCCGGGGAGATCTGGCCGCCGCCCCTATCCCACCTGTGCCGGGCCTTGCGTCGTCCGACAGAGCCCGCGCACCGTCCCTGTTTCCCTCAACTACCTGGAGTTTTATGACCGTTGTTGGCCCACCCGGCTATCGGAACGTGCGGAGAGGCGAGTCAGGTAGCTGCGGGGCGGTGAGGGCCCGCCCTGGAGCATGTCGGCAGTCATTGCCCATCGTTCGTGGTCCAGCCACGCACCGTTGATGTGCTGGAAGCTCCGGGCCCGCCTCGCCTTCGCCCAACACCCCACCGCCTTCCCGCCACCATCGACAGGAGATCCGCCTTGCCCGAAGCACCTGCAGAGCCATTCATAGCGATCCGGCACGCCATCACCGGCGAGATCACCACCACCGGCTACAACGCCGCCGCCCGGCGGATCCTGCTCCAGTCCGGCTTCGAAGAGACGCCAGGCTGCTCCTGCCAGGCGACGGAACCCGGTACGGAGCGGACGCACGGGCCTGCTCGGCAGCCAGCGAGCTGCTCGTCGTCGGCCATCCCGTGCCCCTGGACCGAGCCCTCGGCCGGCCGGTGAGCGCCGACGGTACGCCCCGGTTGGCCCGGGCGCCGATGTCGGCACAGTCCGTGATCCGCTCCCAGAGCGGCCGGCCTCTCCGGTGCAGCGCCAACCCCGCCCGCACCCGCACCTGTTGAAGGACCCTCATTGACCACACCCGGAACGCCTGCCAGTCCAGCGCGCACCAAGGGCGGCGAACTACGGGCCAAGGTGGCCCGACTGCTGGCCGACCGGCCGGCGGACACGCTCACCATCGGGGACATGGCCAGGCAGCTGGGCCACTCCCACGGCGCCGTCCGCAACGCCGCCCTCACCCTGGTGCGACGCGGCGAGGCCGACCAAGACGGAAGGGGACAACCGGAGTTCCGCGCGAACGCGAAAACCGCCGCAGCCGCGCAGACCGCTGTGATCAGCCCACCGGGCACCCACTCTCCCCGCGCCCAGGCGGCCACGGCCCGCATGACCATTCCCGCAGCCACCACGCCCCGGCAGGCCGGCCCGATCCGCCGCGCGGGGGGCCAGGTCTACCACCCCCGGGAGCTGGCCGATCTGCCCGACGTCGAGGCGTTGAACCGGCTGCGCGACGCCGACGTGCCGGTGCTGCTCTACGGCCCTCCGGGCACCGGCAAGACGAGTCTGGTCGAGGCGGCGTTCGAGGACCTGCTCACCGTCGCCGGTGACGGCGACACCACGGTCGGCGACTTGATCGGCGAGTACACACAGGACGACGCGGGAGCCTACGTCTTCCAGTACGGTCCGCTGGTCACCGCGATGACCGAGGGCCGCGCCCTGCTGATCGACGATGCCACCTTGATCTCACCGAAGGTCCTGGCGGCGCTGTATCCCGCAATGGACGGGCGCCGGCAGATCCAGGTCAAGGCCCACAAGGGCGAGACCATCAAGGCCGAGCCGGGCTTCTACGTGGTGGCGGGCCACAATCCCGGCGTCCACGGGGCGGTGTTGACGGAAGCGCTCGCGAGCCGGTTCAGCGTGCAGATCCAGATCGGCACGGACTATGACCTCGCCCTGGCGCTGAGGATCGATGCCCGGGTGGTCCGGGTCGCCCGACACCTCTCCCGCCAAGTCGAACTCGGCGAGCTGGGCTGGGCCCCCCAACTGCGGGAACTGCTCAGCTACCAGAGGACCGAGGCCGTCCTCGGCACCAAAGCCGCGCTCGCGAACCTGGTCGGCATCGCCCCACTGGAGGATCGCGACGCCGTCGCCGCTGCCGTCATCAAGGCTGTCGGCGTCAAGGAGGTCCGCCCCCTCACCCTCGGCAAGCAGCTTTCCGCCTCGGCCGTCCGGCAGCCCCCGGGCAGCACCGGCTCCGCGCACCGGGGCCGCTCGCGATGAGCGCCCACCACCACGTCCAGTCCCCCGCCTCCGCACCGGACGACGACGCCGACCTCGCGCGATGGGACGACGACGGCGCCCCGCCCGCGCAACCCCGTTCCTCCCCGCACTTGTGGCTGCGCGTGGGAGCCGAACTCGGCGATCGGCTGGTCGCCCTCTCCGGCCGCCCAGACCTCCTCGTCACCTGCCGCCCCGGCACGCGCAGCGGCGCACCGGCCGCGTTCTTCCCCACTCTGGGCGAGGTCGAGTTCGACGCCGGCCTGTTCGCCCCGCTGAAGCCCCACGAGATCCATCCGCGGATCGTGGGCGACGAGGAGCGGTATCCCGCCGCCTGGGGAGTGTTCGTCCACGAGGCCGCGCACGCGGCCCACTCCGTCTGGACGGCGCCTGCCGAAGCGGACCCCCGTGTCGTCGAGGCCGCGCTCCTGCTGGAGGAGAGCCGCGTCGAAGGCGCACACCTGAACCGGCGGCCCACGGACCGCACGTACCTGCGCACCAGTGCCCGAACCCTGGTCATGCCCGACATCGCCCACCCCACCCTTAAGGGCATCGAGCACGCCGCCGCCGTGGCGGCCCTGGTCCTCGGCCGCCGTGACGTCGGCATCCTGGACGCTGGCGAGACCCGGGCCGTCGCCGATGTGTGCGAAAAGATGCTGGGCGCAAACCTGCTGGCCACACTCACCCGCATCTGGACGGCAGCCCACCAGTGCGCCGACCACGACGCCACGACCATGCTCGCGCACGCGAAGGAATGGTGCGTCGCTCTGGACACCGCGGCCCCCGCCCTGCCCGTGCCGGAGAACCTCACCGATCTGCTGTCCGGCGCCGTGGCGGTCGTCATGGACAGCACGGCAGCCACCGACGCCGCCGACCTCGCGGCACAGGCCGCAGCCACCAACGCCATGGCCGCGCAGTCCAAGGCACAGGCTCAGGACCGCGCCCACCGCGCCGGCCAGCGACGCAAAGCCGCCGCCACCGCCAAGTCGGTCTTCAACGCCCGTGGCACCACCGTCACCCCCGACGGCACACCGGCCCCCTACGGCAACCCGGTCACCGGCACCCTCAGGCCCACCTCCGCCGAGCAGAGTGCCGCCGCGCGCCTGAGCCGCGCCCTGCGTGCCGCCGCCTACCGCGAGCGGACCGAGGAGCGGACCACCAGCCCCACCCCGCCCGGCCGCCTCAACATGCGCGCGGCCCTCGCCCGCGACGCTCAGCGCGCGGCCGGTTCGGTCCCCACCGCGGAACCGTTCACCCACACCCGCCGCCGGAACACCCCCACCCCACCGCTGCGTGTGGGGATCGCCGTCGACGTCTCCGGCTCCATGCGGGCCGCCTGCGGGCCCGTCGCCTCCGCCGCCTGGATCGTGGCACGCGCAGCAGCCCTGACCGACCCCGACTCCCTTACCGCCACCATCGCCTTTGACCGGCACCTGACCGCTCTGACTCGACCCACCCACCGAGCGCCAGAGCGCGTGACGACGTTCGATGCCAACGGCGGCCACCACAACCTCGGCGACGCCATCGACGCACTCGACCACGGCCTCGAACTCAGCCGCCCCGGCGCCGGCCGCCTCCTCGTGATCGTCACCGACGCCCACTACGGCAGCGACGAAACCGCTCAAGCCGTCACCCGCGTCAAGCGGCTCACGACCGCCGGCTGCGCCGTACTCCAACTCACCCTCACCGCCAAGTCCCAGCACTTGCCGGGGACCACCTTGCTGCACCTGCCCCGGCCCTCCAGCGCTCCCGCCGCCATCGCCACGGCGGCCACAGACGCCCTCCGCAGGACACGCTGACAGCACAGAAGACAGAAAGCAGGAACAACCACGTGGCAGTCCGCACCACCTGGAAGATTGCCCACAGCTGTGGACACCAAGTGACGCACAACCTGTCCAACCGTCCCGCCGACCGGCGAGCCGGATTCGCCCGCTGGCTCGAAGGACGCGACTGCACCGACTGCTGGAAGACCGCGCGCGATTCCGACACGGAATCCAAGGAAGCCTGGCTCGCGGCCAAGCGCGCCGAGGAGCAGCAGGCCGCCCGCGAGTGGGCCGAGCAGTTCGACATGCCGCCGCTCGAAGGGCCCGAGCGGGCCCTGGACTGGGGCGAGCGCTCACGTCACCAGCTCGTCACTGCCGCGTACAGCGCGCTGGTGAGCGAGGGCACCTGGGACGAGGCCGACTGGGCCGTCCTCGAAGACAAGATCCGCACCATCGCCCGCGCCGGCTGGTGGATCGACCAGAGGGACGCTGAGGGCTCTGACCTTCCTGAGCTTCTCGACGCCGCCGCCTCGGACGACATCGGGACGGAGAACCCGTTCCGGTAGGACGCCAGGCTGTATACCCGACGATCCCCGGTTACCGAAACCGGGAATCGTCCGGATCCTTGTTCCTCCCACCGCCTCCCCGCGTACCTCGTGGAAGGAACCCTGCTGTGCCCGCTTCCCGCCATCCGCATGCCCCCGGTGACATCGTCACCCCTGACCGGGACATCACCCACGCCCACTTCCGGCCCGGCGACCAGGTCGTCATCCTCAAGGGCATCTCCGGCGGCGAACTGTGGGGCGACGCCTACAAGGTTGTCACACCCTCGTGGCACACCCCGACCGACGAGGACGGCTGGCGCCTGTACGACCCGGCCGGCGGCGAGCGCACGTACATCACCGCGCACCCGCGCTACCTGGTCCACTTCTCCAGCCGGTGCCCGGACTGCCTCATCTATCAGCAGGCGCTGCGTACTTACCTGATCCCGCGCCTTGCCGATGCGGACGACGTCGACTGCGGCTGGTACTCCGTCACCCACCTCAACCAGGTGGTGCACATCGCCGACGCCCGGGTCGGCCAGTGACCCACACAGTCGGCTCGGAGCCCGCCGCGGCCCAACCGCGGCCGGCTTGCCCGCTGGCCCATCCGAAAGAACAGCTTCTTGGCCCCTGCCGATCGTTTCCTGACCCTGGGGCGCGACGTGCACTCCGGAGAAGTCCTCGCCCGCGGCGGCGATCCCGAAACCCACAGCATCCTCCAGCGCAGCGGCTTCGTCCCCGTCGTCCGCCTCCACGAGACCTATCACCGCCTGCCCGTCGGCCTCGACGAAGCCGAGGAGAAACGTCTCGCCACCCGCGCCGTCGCCCGGCTGCGCGCCGTCAAGTACGGCGTCGACACCGACGACGCCTTCGACACCGAGACACGAGAGCCCCACTACCTTCCGCTCGGCTCCTCAGTCGCACACCTCGCCGAGCGGATCCGCGCCGCCACCACCAGCGACGAGGTCGCCGACGCCCTGACCGAACTCACGGCCGCCCACGACGGCGTAGTCATCGCCCTCGTCGAGGTGCTCGCGGCCACCGCCGCCTTCTATCAAGACCTCGGTCAACCGCCGGACCCGCACACCGCGAAGCGGCTGCAGTACCTCGCCGAGCACCGGCTCGCCGTGCTGTGGTCCGACCTCGCGCACATGCGCAACGACCTCGCCGACCGGCACCAGGACCATCCCCAGCGCCGCGCGTGCACAGCCGAGGTCGGACCGGACGAACGCGAAGCCTCCGCCACCTGCGCCTGCCCGCCGCCTCCGCCGCGCCTGACCACCAGCCCCGTCGCCGCAGCCGCCGCACCCGCACCGGCGCCCCAGCGGCGCTGATCCACACCCGTCCCCTCCGAGGAGCCCATGCACGACCCCACCCCCGACACCAGCCTCGGCTCGTTCGCCACGGTCCTCGCCGGCGAACTGCCAGGCGCCTGGACCAGCACGTACCACCCGGACCATGGCGGCCTCAACGTCCACCACGTCCTCACCAACACGGTCTGGGACATGAACGAGGTCGCAGAAGCACTGGCCAAGCACCCCGTGGACCACTGCGCCGTGCTGCAGCACCACGACGGAACACGCCTGTTCGTCACAGACCAGCCCGGCCACGCCGAGGGATATCTCATCGCCGCACTGGCCCCCGACGACGTACCGGCTGAAGCATTCCGTGGCGTACGCGAGCCCGACGGAATCGCCGTCGACGCCGACCCGTTCATCGCGGCCGAGAACATCACCGTCGACCTCCTTCCCCGCTACTACGTCGCGGCCCACCAGGTCTTCAAGAACGCCGAGCACCTCACGCGGGAATCGTCCGCTCCAGAACTCCTAGTCATGACCTGGTCGGACGGTGCACTCGTGGTCGACAAGCCCGACCGCGCCGACATCACCCGGGTACTGACTGACAACGGCTTCGTTCTCGACACGGCGCAAGACGCCTTTGTCCTGCCGGGCGACGACACCGCCCGCCAAGCTGCCTCCGTACGAGCCACCGGCGGACGGCTGTCCGCGCTGGGCATCGACACCGTGCTGCGTCATCCGCAGACGCGCCCCGCCCTGGACACCACCCCCGTCGCGCCGCCCGCCACCTCGTCCGCGCCGTCTGCGCGACGGCGATAGCCCCGGGACCCGCACGGGAGTTGCCGCACGTGGAAAACCGTGCCGACAACGCAGGCACCGACGTCACGTTCTACCGCAACCCCCTCACCGACACCGTGCACGCCGACACCCCAACCGGAGCACCCGAGCAGCTGCTCGCTCTCCTCGACAGCCTCGGCTTCGAGCGCCGGGCCCTACCCGCCGCCGAGCCCGTCTGCGTCTGGCATGAAGCACCCGCCCACCTCGACGAGGACGCGAAGAAGCAGCTCGCCACCTCTGCGGTGCCGTGGCTGCACAAAGCCGGATATGTGGTCCACAACGGCGATGACGTCTGGGACGCTGCCACCTACACCGACGCCGCAACAGCCATGCACGGCCACGGCGCCCCAGCCCCGCCAACCGCTGTCGCCGCCGTGCCCGCAACCGGTCGTCCGGCAGGGGCACGCCGCCGGTGAAGCTCGCCGATGACTACGACGTCGACGTCACCTTCTACCACCGCGACGGAACGATCTACGGCGGCACCCGCGCCGGCGCCCCGAACACCTCCTGCCGCTGCTCGATGACCTCGGCCTCGACCGGCACCGGGTCGCGTGCGACGTCTGGCATCAGATCCCGGACGAGATGGACAAGATCGCCATGCAGACTATGGCCAGCCGGGTCGTGCCCCTGCTGGCCCGAGCCGGATACAGGGTCGACATCGACGCGGGCCTCTTCGGCGGCACCGCCTACCGCGCCGCACTCGCCGAAGAAGCAGAGCACCAACCACCACCGTCACCCACGCCACCCGCCGCGCAAGCACGCCGTACGCGCGTGACCGCCCATCCCTCGCCGGCCCCGGCCCACCGGGGTCGGCCCCATACTCCCCAGGAGCCCGCCGTCACTCAGGCACCCGACCGCACGCCCCCGCCCATCACTGCCAGCCACAAACCTCGCCTGGTCACCGCCCTGTTCCGCCGCTACCTGCGCGCCGTCACCGTCGGCAGCCGGGAACACACCAACCCGCTGGCCGGCGGGCGCCCCGAGGCGGCCCTCGACGAAGCCCGCCGCCGCGACGCATTCCTTCTCGTCGACAGCTACCGCATTCGCCACCACGACTAGCACCTCGAACCGGCCTGTTCAGGAGGCTTATGACCGACTCGAACCCCCCTTCCGTTCAGCTCGCTGACGCCATCGCCGTACAGCTCGGACAGCTCCGCCGCCACCTCGCGCTGGCCCCGCCGCACGAGGCCGCCCAGGTCCTCGCCCACGTCCTGGACTACGACACCGGGCTCCTCGGCGAGGTCACCGACCTCGTCGCCGCCGACTCGCGTTTCGCGAAGGACCACTCCGAGCGCGGACTCCTGCCGCCCGACGTCGCGCTCGCGCTGGGCCGCGCCGCCAACGAACTCGACAGCGTGGGCGTCGACCTCAACGAGCACACCGGCACCATCGAGCGGATCACCGCACCCACGCCTCCGTCCAACAGACCGGCCGCAGTGCCGGTCCCCTCGGCGATGGTCATCCGGCGGCACCGATGAAGAACAAGCAGCGGTCCGGCTGGGGCCCCGCCGGTCAACAGGCCCAGCAGCACTACCTCGTCGAGCCCCGCCACCTCGCCGGCGGCGGAGACCTGCGCTTCGTCACCGAATACCTGCGCGCCTCGGGTTGGAAGGACAAGTCCAAGACTGGCGGCCCCGTCGTGTTCGACAGTCCCGACAAGTCCGTGCGCATCGGGTACGACCCATACACCCAGCCCGGCGGTTGGACGATCAGCGGGAAGCCTACGAGGAAGGAGGAGGCGTGGCATGCCACGCTTGGACGGCAGGTCCCCGTCGAGATCGTGGCCGGCGTGACCGACGCGCTGACTCGGCCGCGTTCCGCCCACGCCCCCACCGTGTGGGCGCCACTTAAGGCGCAGGGCTGGGAAACCGAGCGCGGACAACACTTCACCGCCCGCAGTCCAGACGGTGACGTCGTCGTCCGCTTCCACCAGTCCGCCTCCGGACAAGCGCACTGGTGGGCCGGCGCCCGCAACGAACACGGCACGGTATGGCAGGCGACGTTCACGCCGAGCACGCCGATGCACCTGGTGCAGGCGTTCAGCACCGCGCTCGCCGACCCGCAGCCGGTGATGCGGCCCCTCGGCCACGTCCCGCCCTCTCAGCGAATCCGCACCACCTCGGTGTCGGTACTGCCCTCTCAGCTCAGCGCATGGCAGCAGGCCCGGATCACCGCAGCCCGCGCCGCCACCTGGGCCAGCAACGCTTTCGCCAGCAGCAGGGCGCGTCCTCAAGGTGCCGGGACCCGCCCGTACGCCAAGGCCGGGCGGATGCGGTGAGCCACGAGCGCTTCTACTCCCGGCTCAACGGGCCCACCCTGCACTGTGTCAACACCGTGCAGCGTCTGCGGCGCCTCGAAGCCGCTCAGCGCACCGCCTCGCCCGCGCCGCCACCACCCGTACCAGGTCGCCACAACAAACATCGCTGGCCCCGGCGCTTGTCAGCCCCGTCCGTACAGCCAAGCCGGAGCACGCGTCCGCCGCTGACCGTCTCATGCCAGCCCGCCGCCCAATCGAAAGCGCATCACCTTGACGCAGTCCCAAGACCTCACGCCCAGTGGCGTTGAGGCCCTCACTGCCGAACTCCTCCGCCTCAGCCGGCAGATCGACAGATCCGAACGCCCCGAGCATCTCGCCAACATCCTCACTGCGATCGTCGACCGAAGTCACGGTGCACTCCACCTCATCGCCCAGATGTTCGACGTGATCGCAACCACCTGTGCCGACTTCGCCGTTCAAGACTCCTACGCCAACGATCTGCAGGACCTCTGCTGCGACGCGTACAGCGCGCTGACCGACCTCAGAGATCGCTTCAGCGGACTCGACGAACAGTTCCGCACCTTCTCCCCGGACGTCAGACGCATACCCAGGGGACAGCGCCCAGTTCGGCCATGGTGAGCGCGGTCCCGTCACTTCCATCCAAGGAGAAAATTGCCCACCCCCTCCGCCCCCAGCCCCGACGACGTCGCGCAGGCGACCGCCATACTGGCCCACGTCCAGAACTACCTGCACGCCGATCCGTCCGTAACCAACGTGCTGCCGCTGCTCGCCGTCCTCCTCGACGAGGACACCGGCGTGCCCATCCTGCTCGGCGACATCCTTCGTAATGCCGCACGCCTCGTCGCCCAGGAGGCGAAGGACGACAGCGACGAGATCCGTCTGATGGTCACCGGGCTCCGGGAAGCCGCCCAGGAGGCCACCGACTGGCACGTTCTGCACTGGGACGTGCAGCGTCTGAACGGCCACGCGTTCGACCCTGCCAGTCCGCCGGCGCCGTGACGCGCCCGTACATTGTCAGCAAGGCCAACGAACCCTGGTCAACGATCTGGTTCGACACCACGCCTCGCCACCTCGCCGGTCCCGGTGACCCGCGACACGTCACCCAGGCATTGCGGGCCGGCGGGTGGAAGAACTTCGGCGACGCCGACCTTCCCCACGTCGTTCTGGCCAGTCCCGACTACCAGCACACGCTCGTCCTGGAGCCGACCCCGGACACAAGCAGCGCCTGGTGGCGGATCTCGTCGCAGCGCTGGTACGCGTCATTCGGCGGCAACACCCCCGCCGAGATCCTCGCCGGATTCACGGACGCGCTCCTGCGGACTGCGCCCGAGGCCGAACCGGACCTCTGGCCGACACTGCAAGCAGCGGGCTGGACGTACGAGCGCGACGAACGAGGCAACGAGCATGCCCGCCATCCGGACGGCATCACCACCATGGAACGGTCGGCGACGTTGACCAGCGACTACTTCAGATGGAAGGCCGAGGTCGCCCAGCCCACCGGCCTCGGCGGTCACCACGTGCTGTGGCACGCGTACTTCGACGACCGCACCCCGCGCCACCTGCTCTCCGGATTCGCCACCGCCCTCGTCGACCCCGCGCCCGTCGCGCGTGGCCACTATGACGTCCCGCACTCCCATCTCGTCGCACAGGTGGAACGCGGCGCCCAGGGCGAGCAACTCGCCGCCGCCCACGAAGCCCGGCTGAGGGCCAGCCGGGCCGCCGCCCGCAAGGCCCGCCGCAGCACCGCTCCCACCGCCCAGCCGTCGACAGGCCCCGCAGCCGAGGCGGCCACGCCCGCGGCCCGCAGCCGCTGACCGTGCGGAGCGGCTCCGGCCGCTCCGCACCCCGCCCTCACAACTGCCCGCCCAAAGGCCCTCTTTGACCATTTCACTCGAACCGGCCAGCCCCGCCCACCGGCTCTATCTGAGTCAGCTCGCCCTCTACCTGCGGCACAGCCGGCAGATCCTCGCCGCGTGGGACCTCTACTCCGACCGGCACTCCGACCCCGAGACGTTCCAGCCCCACGACGAGGACGCCTACGGCCGTCGCCAGCAGAAGCGAGACGCCGACACCCTGTCCGCGTTCGGCCGGGTGTACACCCACGCGGACGAACTCGTGCACGTCGCCGAACGACAGCTCGCCGAGCTGTCGCCCTCCGACCGGACCCGGCGCTACGCCTGGCAGGTCCGAGAACTGCGCGATGCCACACAGCGCCTCTACGCGGTCCACGACGACTGGCGCGCGGCACGCGCCGCCCTGCCCGAGAGCGCACGACCCGGTACGAAGGCGTACGAGGAACCGCTCGCCGAGAGCTACGCGGAAGCCTGGTCCTACCTCGACCAGTGGGCCATTCACGGCCAGGCCCTCTTCGCCGTCAACGCACTCGCACAGCCGCAGTCGACCGCATCCGCGCCGACCGTGCCCGCGACGGCCCCCGTGCACAAGGCCACCGCCACGCTGTCCAGGGTCCGGCCGTGACGGGCGTGAGCGAGACCGTCGAGCAGGCGTTCATCACCCCGCGCTACCTCGCGGGCATCGGAGATCCCGGCTGGATCACCCAGCCGCTGCACCGGGTCGCCGGCTGGAGCTACGGGCATGACCCGCTGATACCTCGCGTCCTGCTCACCAGCCCGGACCAGCTCACACAACTGCGTCTGGCCCCCGGCGATCCGGATGATCCGGACTGGTGGACCATCCGGCAGGCGCGGACCACGGATCAGCCCGCCTGGGCGGCCACCTTCCAAAGCCGCACCCCCGTCGAAATCATCGCCGCCTTCACCGACGCGCTGACCGACCCGTCCGGGCCGCCCACGGCTCCGCCCGGCCCCTTCGCGGCGTTGCAGGACGCGGCATGGGAAACGCCCCGGCACTCCGGCGGGCTCGCGGCACCCGACGGCATCGCCCGCGTCGAGCGGGTCGGAACTCCCGGCAACGACCTGTGGGTGATCGAGACCACTTCGTTCGTCGTGGAGCCAACGATCTGGCGAGCCGTGTTCACCGGCACCACGCCAACACACCTGATCGCCGCCGTATCGCAGGCGCTGGCCGACCCTACGCCCATCAGGCGCGACGCTCGCCGCATCCCGGGCTGGGCCCGCGACCGCATGACCGTGGACACCCGCCACGTCCCCGCGACGGACGTCGCCTTCGCTCTGGAGCGACGCATCAGTGCCCTCGCCGAGCGGCACCGCCGCGTGAGCGGCGTTGCTCCCGCGCCGCCCGGACCGGCGCGAGGCCGCACGCGCTGACCGGTCCTTCGCGCGTCCGGCCCCCTTTTCTCCCTCGTACCCGGAACAGCCCTTGCCCCAGCCCAACTCCACGTCCACCGACGGCTACGACATAGCTTTCAAGGTCCTCCTCGGCGCCATCGCCGTCGCCGTGCCCCTGTCCAACCTCGCATGGCTCGGCGGCAATCTCACCGCCTGGACCACCGACTCCGCCCCGGCCCCCTATCAGCCGGTTCAGGCCCTCCTGCACCCCGACCAGCTGTGGCCCGGCCTGAGCGAAACGTCCCTTCTGATCAGCACACGCATCCTGCCCGGCGCCGTACTCGTCGCGCTCGGCATCACCGCCACGGTGCTCTACAAGAGCTACCAAGGCGGCGGCAGCGGACGTAAGAAGCGCGTCGCCGGCATGGCCAAGCAACGGGACATCGAGCCGCTGATGGCGAAGGCCATCACTGACAAGGCGCGCTCGCTGCGCCCAAGTCTCAAAGGCGCCAAGCACATCGCCGCAGCCGACACCGGCATCCTCCTCGGCAATCTCCAGGGCACGAAGCACGAGGTCCGCATGGGATACGAGGACGTCGCCGTCGCGATCATGGCACCCCGATCCGGCAAGACAACCAGCCTGGCGATCCCCTCGATCCTCAACGCGCCGGGCCCGGTCCTGCTCACCTCCAACAAGGCCGCGGGCGACGCCTACACCGCAACCCTTGATGCGCGCGCCGCCGTCGGCCGAACCTGGTCGATGGACCCGCAGCAGATCGCCCACGCCGAACGGGCTATGTGGTGGAACCCCTTGGCCGACGCCAAGTCCCTCGACGGCGCAGGAAGGTTGGCCGGGCACTTCCTCGCCGCGAGCGTGGACGCTTCCCAGCAGGGCGACTTCTGGTCGAAGGCCGGCAGCAACATCCTGAGCCAACTGTTCCTGGCCGCCGCGCTCGACGAGCGGCCGATCACCGACGTGATGGCCTGGCTCGCTTTCCCCGCCGACCGCACGCCGCTCGACATCCTGCGCGACCACAAGTTCACCGCGGTCGCCGCCCAGCTCAAGGGCACCGTGGAAGGCCCACCCGAAACACGGGACGGCATCTACGAGACGGCCCGCCAGTACGCCGCCGCCCTGCTCAACTCGGAGATCGCCTCCTGGGTGACTCCCCAGAAGGACGTGCCCGAGTTCCAGCCGTCCGCGTTCGTCACGTCGAAGGACACCCTCTACCTGCTGTCAAAGGACGGCGGAGGCGGCGCCTCGGCACTGATCGCCGCATGCGCCGACTCCGTCATGCGGGCCGCCACCGCCCAGGCCGAACGGGCCGGCGGGCGCCTGGACCCGCCGATGCTCGCGATCCTCGACGAGGCCGCCAACGTCTGCAAGATCAGCGACTTGCCCGACCTGTACTCCCACCTGGGCTCGCGCGGCATCATCCCGATCACCATCCTGCAGAGCTACCGGCAGGGCCAGAAAGTCTGGGGCGACGCGGGCATGGACGCCATGTGGTCCGCCTCCACCATCAAGGTCATCGGCTCGGGTATCGACGACCCCGACTTCGCCGACAAACTCTCCCGCCTGATCGGCGACCACGACGTCGAGACGACCTCCACCTCGACCTCGGAGTCAGGCAAGTCCACCTCCGTGTCCATGCGCCAGGAACGCATCCTGGCCGCCGACGCCATCCGCGCGCTGCCCAAGGGCACCGCGCTCGCGTTCGCCACCGGCATGCGCGCGGCCATGCTCGATCTTCGCCCCTGGTACCTCGAGCCCGGGGCCGCCGCACTCTCCGCCGCCTCCGCCCGCGCCTCCAAAGGCATCACCGCCCGCGCCATCGCCAAGGCCGCCCCGAAGCAGTCCGACTTCGGCCCCGCAGCGTAGAACCGTCGGCTCCTGGCCTCTCCCTCTGCACACCGCCCGCCTGCCCACCTGGACCCCCCTATGCCACTGATCCATGACGTCCCCGACGACTGGGAGCCCGGCCATCGCTGCTGCCTCGCATGCGGCAACAGTGACCCCGACGTCACCCTGCGAGCCATCAGCCGCGCGACCAACCAGCAGGCACTCGCCTGCACCAGGCATATCGCCGACGTTGCCGCCGTCCTCGAATCCTTCGCACCGGCCTCGCACAGCCCGACGGAACAGGTATCGATGCCCGGCGCCACTCTGGCACCCTCCTCCGCCCCCGCGCCTTCTCAACGGTCTCGCGCATGACCGAATCCCCCGCCGAGGCCCTGCTGTTCGAGGTGGCGCCACCACCGACGCCCGTTGAGCGGCTGCTCCAACTGGCCGACCAGTACACCCAGCACAACGACGCGCTTGACCTCCTCCTGCATGACGCAGGCGCACCGCTTCCGGATGTCTACGCCAACTCGGCGCACCGTCTGACCTCCGCCACCGGGGCCGCCATCAAGGCCATTCAAGGCGAACGTCTTTATGAGAGTGAGGAGTTGGCCGAGGTGGTCATGCGGCTGAGGCAGCTCGCCGTTCTCGCCGACGCCTCGGTCGACCTGGACACCCGCTCCGCCCGGGAACTGACCGCGCTGGCTCCGCGAGCCGCCGTCACCAGCGCCGTGACGCTGGCCTCCGAGACCAGGCGGCGGCGCGGCGGCAGTGCACCAGCACCCGACGGTCAGCTCGGTGCCGCGCACCGCACCGCCCTGGTCGAGATCGCCTGCGGACACGTAACGGCCAGCAGCTCGCTGGGCCGCGAGTTCACCCGCTCCCGCGAGCCCAAGGTGCTGATGAGCACCCTGCGCGGCCTGGAGTCGAAGGGGCTGGCTGAGAGGACGACGGGCATGGCACGCGCCGCCTACGTCGGCGGCCCGCCCCTGGACCGCGTACGTCTCACCTCGGCCGGCATCACCGCCCTCGCCTCGGTCATCGACGCGCCTCCCGCCGGGCCGCGCACTGCCCCCGGAACCACGCCCCGTCCCCTGCCCGCCGCCGGGCAGGCCACCACGCGAAGCCGATGAACCACAGGAGCCATCCATCCCCACGCCCCCACTCGACCTGAACGAGCAGGTCCGCCAACTGAGGCGGTTGGCCTACGCCTTCGAAGCCCTCAAAGCCCGCGTACACAGCGTCTCCTACACACCCGGCACGAACGCGCTGCGCCACCTCAGCCCCCTGCTCCTCCAGACGCAGGACCTCACGGCCGCCGCCCTGGTGCGCCTGAGCGCACTCGACAACAGCACGTACACCAGCGTCGCCGGCAGCCGGGCCGGCCTGGAGCTGATGGCCTCGGTCGTGTCCTCGTCATCACTCGCCGGCACCGACCTGGCCCACATGGTGTTCGCCAACCCGTACGAGGGCGCCCCGTTCGCCGGTTACCCGGCCGACGACGAGGCCGTGCGCACCGTCCGGCACGCCGAGGCCATCCCGCAGATGAATGGCCCCCTTGACGATGCCGTCCACCAGCTCGACCTGTGCGCCATCGGCTGCCACTACCTCGCCCACGGCATCACCGAGGACCTGACCACCGCGCGCAAGAACAAGCCGACGGCCGTACAGCAGACGACGGGCCCCGCGCTCACTGCGGCCCAGTACGACGCCCTCACTGCCCTGAGCGGCGGAGGCCATCTGTACGAGAGCGCTACGCGCGGACTGGGCGTGCCCCGCGTCGCCACCACCGACGGCACCCGCGTCTCCATCGCCACCTATCGGGCCCTGGAAAAGCGCGGACTCGTCACCCACGACACCAGCACCTCCCTGCGGGCGGGAGGGCAGAAGATCTCCGTCACCGAGCAGGGGCAGCAGGCCCTGGCCCAGCCGCGCCCGGCCGCTCGGCTTACGACCCAAGTGGCCGCCAGACCCAAGACCGTGGTCGCACGGGCAGCCCACCGGTGACCGCGTACGCGCCCAACGACCGGGTCCTGGTCTCCCCGCGGTATATGGCCGGCGCCGGTGACCGGCTCGCCGACGCGATCGGCCCGTTGATCCACCTCTTTGGCTGGCCGCTGCAGCATGACGCCGCCACCGGACACGTCAAGATCGACAGCCTTGGGAAAACCCCACTACACCGAACGGAAGGTCACGCTCCTGTCTCGATTCTCAATAACTTGCCATTTCACGGCAACCCCCAGTGGCGAAACATCCGTGACAACTCCCCTGGCGAATGGGTAGATGTGGTGGAATTCGATGCCGCCATCCGCAAGGAGAACGCCCGCGCCAACGCCACCGGCAACCGCCTGCTGGGCGAGGCATCCCTGCACCGCTCGCGTATCCCCCTGAGCGAAGCCCCGATCGACTACGTCACCGCCGCCGAATGGGCCGCGCTACAGCAGGAACTCGGCACCGAAGAAGCCACGCAGCAACTGGAAGAGGGCGTAACCGACGGGCGCTCGCCCTGGACCTGCCGAGGCGAAATCGCGGCCACGCAGGACCAGTTCGGGCTGGCCACGTGATCGTGCTCGACCTGTTCGCCGGCCCCGGCGGCTGGAGCCACGCACTGGCTGTGCTCGGCGTTAGGGACATCGGCCTGGAATGGGACGAGTGGGCCTGCAAGACCCGTGCCGCGCAAGGGCAGTTGACGATCCGGACCGACGTGGCGATGTACCCGGTCTGGCCGTTCCTCGGCAAGACCACCGGCCTCATCGCCAGCCCGCCCTGCCAGGCATGGTCGATGGCCGGCAAACGCCTCGGCCTCCTCGACCAGCCGCTCGTCCACCAGGCCGTCGCCGACCTCGCCACCGGCCGCGACACTCGCGAACAGCTGCTGACCTCCTGCCGCGACACGCGCTCCCTGCTCGCCGCCGAGCCCATGCGCTACCTGCACGCCCTGAACCAGCACGGCCAACCCGAATGGGTCGCAATGGAGGAAGTGCCCGACGTCCTGTCGCTGTGGCGCCAGTACGCCGCAATCCTGCGCAGCTGGGGGTACTCAGTATGGACCGGGATCCTGAACGCGGCGGACTACGGAGTGCCGCAGACACGGCGCCGAGCGATCCTCCTCGCCTCCCGCACCCTCACCGCCGAGCCGCCGCCACCCACCCACGCCAAGGCCGCCGAGCCCGAGTCGCTGTTCGGACCGGGCCGCGCCAAATGGGTGTCCATGGCCGAGGCCCTCGGCTGGGGCGCCACCGACCGGCCCGTGCCGACCGTGTGCGCCGGCGGAGGACCAGGCGGCGGCCCTGAGCCCTTCCCCTCCGGCTCCCGTAAGACGCTCACCGACGCCCGCGACCGGGGCACCTGGAGGCCCCAGAGCGACCTCGTGCTGCAGCCCCGCCCTGAAGGCGCCGGGGGCAGCGCCCGGCACGGAGCCAGGGAGAGCCAGCTGGCCGACACTGCCGCCCCGACATTTACCGGCGCAGCCCCTCGATGGTCGTGGTCGCTGCGCAGCAACAACCAGTCCAACGCCACCGTGCGCCGGGCCGACGAGCCCGCCGGCACCCTGTTCTTTGGCCACCGGGCCAACGAGTGCACCTGGGTCGCCGAGACTGCCTCCGGTGTGCCGGACGACGAGCAGCGAGCGGCACCAGCCCCGATCAAGATCACCGCCCAGGAGGCGGGTGTGCTGCAGTCCTTCCCCGCCGACTATCCGTGGCAGGGCAACAAGGGACAGACCTTCTCGCAGATCGGCAACGCCGTCCCCCCGCGCCTGGCCGCACACTTGCTCGCCCCGCACCTCAACAAGTCCTTCAACCCCGACGACTTCACCCTCGCCGCCTGATGACCTACGCCCCCGAACCCGACGAGGACGACCTCGACCTTGTGTCGGCACCAAAGCCGGTCCACTACGCCGAGCAGGCCCTGCTCGGTGCCCTCCTCCTCGAACCTGCGCGTCTGGCCGACACCGAGCCGCTGATCGCCCACCACTTCGACAGTCACACCCATGCCGCGCTGTTCACCGCGATCCGCACGCTCCCGCCGCCCGACCCGGCCCACCACGCCAAGGACACCGCCTGGCTCAACGCCGTGCTGAAGCACGCGCGTCCGCACGCTCCCGGCCTGAACGCCCCCTACCTGCACCACCTCATCCAGTTCTGCCCGCAGGCGAAGCACGCTGCGGCGTACGCCAAGATAATCCGCGCAGACAACGCACGTCGGATCCTGCGCGGACACGCCGAGCGCCTCGCGTCCACCGCCACCGACCCGGGCCTGCCCAATCCGGCCGCCTCGACGCTCGGCCTGGCCGACGATATCGGCCGCGTCCTGGACTCCCTCAGCGAACAGTTCGCCCCGCACCCCGGCTCCCTCCCCCGCACGGCGCTCCCCGCGGATGTCCCACGGCAGGCCGACGAGGAGGATCTCGACGAAGAGCGCCTCCTGCTGGCGACGGCCACCGCCTATCCGGCGGAGGTCCAGCAGATGCGGTGGCTGACCGAGGCGGACTTCCTGCTGCCGCTGCACGCCGTGCTCTGGCAGTCCATCACGGCGCTGGTCCACCGCAGCGACATGGTCGACCCGGTCACCGTCCTCGGCGAGGCCCAACACCGCGGACTGCTCACCGACTCCCTCACCCCCAAAGACTTGATGGCCCTGGTCTCCACGCCCGCCGGCTCCCCCGAGTACTGGGGCGAGAGGATCCTCAAACGCGCCCTCCTCGCCCGCGCTCAGACAGTCGCCGCACGGATCACCGCCTACACCGACGACCCCGCCAACACCCCCCACCAGCTCATCACCGGAAGCCGCCGCGCCCTCGCCGACCTCAACGCCCTGCGCACCCGCTGGAACCGGGCCACCACTCCAGCACCCTCACCTGTAGGCAGGTCGTCGGCACGCGCCGGGCAACCACCCCGGGCGACCAGTCCGCCGCTCCAGCCCACACTGCCTGCCTCACGGGCCCACCGATGACCCCGCCCTCGGGCCCCCTTCCCCGATGGAGTGACGACGCTCCGGCCGCGCTCGCGGTGTTTGACACCGAGGCCCCGCATGAGCTGGAGTAGGACTACCTGGCCCCTGGAAGCGGCCAGCTCCGAGTGCCGTTGAACCGACCCTGGCACTGCCGGACAACCCTCTCCGACGATCTAAGGATCAACCACTTCGTCGAACGCTTTCATGAGCCTTCTGTGCCAGGTCGGGGCACGTACCAGAAGGAGCATGATGTTGATCGAGGAGCAAGTCGCCGCCGCCAGGCAGCAGCTGACGGGTGAATCCCTGCGTGCCGTACGGCTGCGCGTCAAGGAAATGCCGAGCTGGAGGACGCTCATTCCGAGCGGCACGGACACCCAACTGCTTCTGGAATCGGTCCTGTTGCAGCATATCGGCAACCCGCAGCGCTCCAGCCGCTTCCCACTCGGGATCGCCGAAGTCGTTCCGACATCGAGCCGCCTGGACATCCGTTTCGAGCACTCCGACTTGGTGCGTCCCGCCCTGGAGATGCTCCCCTACCGTGAACGGGGCCAGCGGACGATTCATGGCACTCCCGGGCTGTGGGCGCGTACGGTCGGCAGCAGCATCGAGATCGCGTTCGCACGTCACCCAGCCGAAGGCGTCATCGCTCTCACTACACTGGACCGGTCCGACCATCTCGAAGGACTCCTCTCCACGTACGAAGCTTCCCTTTCTGCGCAGCGGCGTGTACCCCTGTGGACCACTGCCCCCGACGCGCTTCCGCCCGAGAAGCTCCGCACTGGGGGTCGGCGCCGCAAGCCCCAGCCCCGGACGATCATCGACGACCACCGACCAGCGGTCGCGCTGCCCAGCGCCCTGCTACGCCGGATCCGCCTATGGGACCGGCTGTCCGGCCACGCAAGTCTGAAAGTGTCGGCCACATCCGCGGACCATGGCCTGGACTGGCACATCGTGCGCGAGGTCCACCAGGACGTCTCCCTCCATGACGACCGGCTCGCCGCGATTCTCAGCGACCCCGTGGCCGGGCCAGGTCTGGTCACCGATGGGGAAGGCCACCACTGTGACGGTGACCGCTGTGTCATGGAGTTCACCGCTCCGGCCGACCGCACGAGCGGCTGGCGCGGCCTCCTGCGGGTGGAAACCGTTGCAGCGAGCACCCCGGTACCGCCAGTGCCGCAGCGGCCACGCCATTTCACCGCACTCGACGAGACCGCCTTCCCCAGCCACGGCAGCCTTCCTCACACCTCACCCGCCGAGCGCCACTGTTCCCAACGCACCCGGGGCTCCGACGACAACAAGCCGACGAAAGGCCGCTCCACCCAGCTGCTAGCTCCTCGACTCAGCAGAAGCCAGTGGGAACTGACGGGTATGGCCATGAAAATCGGTGCGGCGTGGGCCTTGGACGGCTGCACGGTCCTCGTCGTGACCCACTCCTTCGACGCGGACCGTGAGGTGCGCCGCCTGTACGAGCATGACGTGTTCGGATGGTCCATCCCGGACCGCCCGACCTTTGTTCCATCCCTGCCCTGGCGCAGGGGCAGACTGGTTCCCGGCGGCGGCGCGCTCTCCACCCACACGATGTGCGGTTCCCGTCCGGACGTTGGCGCCCTGCTCCAGCAGGCACGCGCGCATTTCGACTGGACCATCTTTGTGGACTGCAACGACACCCTCGGTATGGGCCCCTACATCGAACGATCAGTGGACAGCCACTTCATCGTGGTCGATTCCTCCGGATACCCCGAAAGCTTCGTGACCGCGCAGGCACGCAACGGCGTCACCGAGCACCACGAAGTGGCCGTCACCCCAGCCGCATCGGCCATGGCCTGGCGCCAGCAACACCTCACCGGGATTCCCCTGGACCGCATCCCCATGTCCGGCCTCGTCCTGCGCCAGCCCTCCCCCACCACCGGCCGCACCCCGTCACCGGACTTCACCGCGCAGGTGGAAGCAGAGCTCGCGCGGTTCGGGATCCCAGTTCTCTCCCGCCTGCCCGAAGATCCCGAGGTGGCCCCCGGAGACCCGTCCCCTACCGTGCTGGACGCTGTCGACGACGCCGCCCGGGCGGCATACGTGAGGGCGTGCACGCCGATTCGCCTAGCCCTGCGAGCGGCTGAACCGTGCATGATCCCGTCGGCGGATCCCTGGAGTTAGAGCCAGGTCACCCTCGCCTCGTGCGTCACGAGCGGGACGTGCGACTCCGTCCACTGAACCTCGCGGCGCAACAATCCCACCCACCACATTCATCTGACGGCCGGCGGCAGCGTGTTCGAGGGCGCAGTCTATGTACCTGCTGACCTCGCACACGCCCCGACGGATCGGCCATTCACCAACGCCCGCCGACACCCAGGCGGTTGAGGCGCTGACAGGTCGGCAACGCCCGAGTGTGCCGACCCAGGGGTTTCTACCCCCATTCGGGTGGCCATGAGGTCGGAAGTCCGCCAACTTGCCTACCCTGCGCCGACACGCGATCTATGATGCGTCTGCGGCGTGACCACCGCTCCCCGGAGACGCTCTCGGCCCTGTTCCTCCACGCTCGGGTGAACCGGTCATCCAACGAATCCCACGCACCCCACGGATCTCGATTCCGTACGTCCTGGGCCGAGACGTGCAGGAGACCCATGAGCGCACAGCACCACGACGTGTCCCTGCTCCGACGCCTCTACACGGGCGAGACCGTCCAGCAGGCCCGCCGGGCAGTCGATGGCCTTCAAAACAGCCAATCCCCCATTCCAGGGGCCGCCTCGCCGGCCCAACAGCTCCTAGAAGCCCGCGTGCTGGTCGGGCTCCTGGAGTTCCGCAACCTCTACACCCGCTTCCCTCTGGGTATCACCGCAGTGCAACCCCAGCCCGACGTCATCACCCTCGGCATCGAGAGCGAAGAACGAGCGGTTGAAATCCTCTTCAACCTCCTGCCCTCCTACGCCCCCGCCCACAAGGAGGTGCAGGGTGTACCCGGCCTGCGCATCACTCGACGGCATCGGACCGCGATCGAACTGCAGGTCCTGGGTGAGTCCGCCCGGCTGCGGCTGACCGGACTGCCGTCCACCCTCTGGCGCAGCGCCGAGGAACGTACGCTCTCTAACTGGATCGACCCGGACAGCATGGACCTGTGCTGGCGCTCCTCGCCGCGCGCCTGGACCATTACAGAGCGTGAACACCACGCTCGATGGGAAGACCCCGACGACCACTACGTGCAGGTGACGGAACGCGGAGCCTGGCTGGGCAGCGGCCTGCTCCGTCGCGCCGCGCTCCTGCACACCGTCGCCAACACGTTCCTGGCCGACGGCTACCGCGGCGCGGCCTTCGACGTGGCACGCCTGGTGCTGCGGTCCTCGCACGCCCGCGAGCAGGGGCCGGGGCCGCACAACATCGTTGCAGCTCTGCTGGACCCCGTGTGCGGACTGCCCCTCGTACTCAAGAGGTTCCGCGGCGACACCGACGAAAACTACGGAAGGGACCAGCAGTTCGTCCTCGAAGACGTCGGTAAGACAGCCATGCTCGATCTCCGGGCCACGGTGGAGCGGCCTCCCGCCTTGCGCCCGAGCTCTGGCGGGCCATCGTCCGCCGCATGCCCCGCTCGGGATTTACGAGCAGCCTGTCCCCGAGCGTCCTCGCCGGCTTCTGCAACCTCGACGCCGCGTAAGAGCGAGGTGCCGTCATCCCCCGCCAACTGCCCTTCCACCCAGTGGGGCCACGCCAGACCATGGGTGTGAAACGTCAAGCGGTCTGTTCCCGGGGATGGGACCTGACGCCTGTCAGATGTAGCAGCCCATTCAGAGCACCTTGGGAAGGCGGCGGCAATATAGCGGCGGATCCCCGGTTACCGAAACCGGGGATCCGCCGAATACTTGTAGCTCCACCGCCGCTTCCTGACCGCCCGTCGAAAGGCAGCACTGCGACGATCCATCACGCCGCCGCCACGCTAGACGCAATGCCCCTTCCTGCTCCGTCACGCCGAGGCGTAGCTCAGCCGGAACAGGTCCTGGGCGCGCTCCAGGTCCCGCTCGGTGCGCAGCTGGACCTCCAGGTCTCCCGTGCCATGGTGGCCGAGCAAGGTCACGTCCCGGGTGAACCCGGACACCAGGTCCACCGCCGTCGGGTCCGCTTTCAGGTAGACCAGCACCTTGGTCTGCTGGGGCGGGATGAGGCAGGCGAAGTTCCGCAGCCGCTGATAGGCGCGGTACTGCTTGCGCTGCACCCGGGTGACACCGTCACCCAGGCCGACGAGGACCTCGTCGACCGCCGAAGCCAACTCAGCCATCGCGCCGCCCTGCCGCCGAACCGGCGGCGCCCCGGCCGCGCTGCGGCGTACCCGCTGGGCCTCGGCCGCGTGCCCGGTGACCGAAGTCACGGTCTCAAGACCAATGTGGTCGCTGCCGAAGTACCGGTAGCGGACCAGGTCGATCGAGCGCCGGTGCTCGCGTACAGCGTGCGCGTCATAGCGGGTGAAGTCACCGGCCACGCAGATCAGCCGCGGTGCGCTCCACAGGATCTGGGACGCGGCCGTCACCCCGAGCCGGTCGCGGACCAGACTCCGGAAGGCGTCCTTGTGGCTCATCAGCCAGGCCATGTAAAAGAGGCCCTGGTTGATGACACCGGCGTCCGTGCCGCGCTTGTACTCCACGATCACAGGAGCGCCGTTCTCGTCCAGCCCGAGCGAGTCGATACGCCCGCCGTCGACACAGTCGATCACGTACTCGCTCGCGAGGAACGTAACGCCCAGCATCGTCTCCATGTGCGCCTCGACGAGATCCTGCACATCCGCCTCGACCGCAGCAAGACGCGGCATGACCTCCGTCACGCCGCTGTTCGTCGTGTGGAACAGCTTCAGGCCCGACACCTTCCCCTCCTCGGCTAGGAGATCGACAACGTCGGGTGGGTACAGATTTGTTTCCGCAGAGGGCCACGAAGCCGTGAAGAAAGCGTGCAGAAGGAGCCTCTAAGCACCCGCCCCGCGCACCTGGCAGATCACTGTCCGAACTCCAGCACGGGCGTTCTCGTCCCATCCCAGCACGATCCCAGCACGGTAGGGATGAGCAGGGGTGATGACAGGTGACGAGGGTCAGCTATCCCAGCACCATCCCAGCACGGGAAAAACTAAGGGCCCGACTCCGAAGAGCCGGGCCCTGGCTAGGGCGGAGTTCTTGGCCCCACCTCAGGGCGGGCCGGCGTGGCTCCACTCAAGCGTTCGAGGGCGGCTTGCCGTGGCCCCACTTCAGAGCCTTCTTCCTGGTGAGTGTCGGAGCCAGTCGGAGTCGCCCCGGGGTGTGTCCGTTTTGGGTGGGGCCGGCGCGAGTCGCCTCAAGGTGGGGCCAAGAACTCCGCCCTAGCCAGGGCCCTCCCTGACCTGCCTGTTTGCCAGATCAGCGACGTGGTGACAGGTCAGTCGCTACACATTGACGCACAATCTTGCTGCCCAACCGTCACTGCGCACGCTCGCGGTCCCGGCCGGTAAGGCGACGGCCGCCTCTCAGCGTCCGTGTGATCACCCGTGCCTGCGAGGACCGATTTCGGCCTCGACATTGCCGCGGGCTCACCGGCGAATACCTTAGTGAGCTGCGCTTGAAGCCGCGAACGAGCCGAAGGATTTGGGGATGGCGTCCGCGAGTTCGCCGACGTCATCCTCGTCGGGGGGCTCGCCGTCCTCGCCTGTCGGAGTCGCCCAAGCCCTGCGCGGATACTCGGCTGCGACCTTGATTCCACGCGTGCCCCACCCTGACGACCTGCGGCCCTTCCTCCACCACTAAGAACTCCTAACAAAATGCGGCAACTTGCCTTGGAATATTGGTGTCTGATGGGTTGTTAGCCTGGATATGAGAAGGGGTGAGCAGCCGCCGTGGATCGTGGCGGATGGGCTGTGGGAGCGGATCGAGCCGTTGCTGCCGGTTGTACCGCGCCGCACGGATCACCCCGGGCGCAAGCGTCTGGACGACCGGAAGGTGCTGTCGGGCATCCTGTTCGTGCTGTACACGGGTATTCCGTGGGAGTTCTTGCCCCAGGAGCTGGGCTTCGGCTCTGGCATGACCTGCTGGCGGCGCCTGCGTGACTGGAACGACGCGGGAGTCTGGCAGCGGTTGCACGAGTCGCTCCTGGCCGAGCTGAACGCAGCCGGCGCGTTGAACTGGTCGAGGGCGGTGATCGACGGCTCGCATGTCAGGGCCCTCAAAGGCGGCCCAAAACAGGACCGAGCCCGGTCGACCGTGCCCGGACAGGCTCCAAGCATCATCTGATCACCGAAGGGCACGGCATCCCGCTGGCGGTATCGCTGACCGGCGGAAACCGTAACGACGTCACCCAGCTCATCCCCCTGATCCAGGCCGTCCCGCCCGTCCGCGGCCGACGCGGACGGCCCCGACAACGACCGGTCGCGCTCTACGCCGACCGCGGCTACGACCACGACAAGTACCGCAAGCAGGTACGGGCCCTGGGGATCACTCCGGTCATCGCGCGGCGTGGCGTCGAGCACGGTTCCGGACTGGGCGTGCACCGCTGGGTGGCGGAGCAGAGCTTTGCCCTGCTCCACTGGTTCCGACGGCTGCGCATCCGCTGGGAGATCCGCGACGACATCCACGAAGCTTTCCTCCGCCTGGCCTGCGGCATCATCTGCTGGCGACGACTGGTCAACCTCTCACTTTGTTAGGAGTTCTAAAGCCCGCACGGCCCCAACTCCTACTGACCCGGCAAGGTCTCGGTAAAGCCCACGGCCAGATCCCAGCCCTCGATACCTACTGACCTGCACCCCAAGTGACCTGGCGACACGTCAGAACGTGCGCCAAAGATGCGCCGCATGCGTCAAACGTGCGTCAAGATATCGCCCGTAACACCCACAATGTACATAACGCACACCACCCGAACTTGCAGGTCAGGAGCCCTTTCCGGCAGGGGCAGGCTCAAGGATCGCGACACACTCAACGCGGTGCGTCATCGGGTACACGTGGAGACAACGCCGAGCGGAGCAGGGTAGGCGTCAATGGCCGGTTACCGAAACCGGTGATCCCTCGGATTATTGGCAGTGCACCGCTTCTCCTCTGCCCCGGAAGCAACAGAACCCGAAAGGCACTGCTGACAGGAATGTCCAGCCAGAACAGCGAATTGCAGCACGAGCCATTCAGCCCCGAGCGCATCCGTGCCACCTGGAGTGGTACCGCGAGCGTCGAGGACGCTGCCCAGGCGTTCGGCATGTCGAGATCGAAGGGCTACGACCTTGTGCGTCGTGGGGAGTTCCCTTGCCGCGTGCTGCTGATCGGCCGCACAGCCCGCGTCGTCACCGCCTCGCTCCTCCGCGTACTCGAAAGCGGTGAGCCCGAGTTCAACGGAGCCGTCAGCACGAGCACCAATCCATCCTGACCAGCCGCACGACGAAGCCCCGCCGGAGCAGCCGGCGGGGCTTCGTCGTGCGGTCAGCTGTCACCCGCGAATCCCAGACCCCGTGGACACCCTCCCGGCACAGGATCCCGAAACTGGAGGATGGACGGCCCTGGACGGCATCTACGACATGACCGCGCATTGGCCGGAGCAGCCGTTCGAAAAGAGGCCCGGAACCGGCCCCTGACGCGAGGCTAGAAGCTGCCCACCACGCACTTGCAGCCGTCCGGGCACCCGTCGAGCACGGCTTCGCCCATCTCAAGAACTGGCGCGTCCTTGACAAGGTACATACCAACCCCACCTGGGCGACCGCCCTGGTCCGAGCCCTGCTGGTCCTCACGAACCGCGAAGTCGCCCGATGGCCGACGATCTTCACCAAAGTCACGTGCCAGCGACCAGCACGAGCATCCCGATGCCACGCACACCACCCCGTGACCAGCAACTTCAGCTTGCGCACCTCTCATTGGACCGGTGCCTACCGGCGCTCGAAGAGATGCAGGTGAAGCGATGGAAGCGCCAACTCAAGGCCCGCACCTTGAGCGCGCCTCGTAGTGCCGCACCGCGCACGGCCGACCCGGCCAAGGCCGTCCCCGGCCCCAAGGCCACCGCATCGTCTCCCCGGACCGTCTGCCGATCGAGACCATCGACAAGTTGGCCGCCATCGCCCGGGACGTCCTCAAGGACGCGGCGCGCAGCGGCGGCTCACTTCTGACGTGGGGTGAGCTGAGGCTACGAATGGCAGGCGGGCTGCCCCACCTGCACCCGGACGACCAAGGTGAACTCCTGGTCGCCGTCGACCAGGAGACACCGGTCGGTGAACCGCTGCTGTCCACATTCGTCGCGAGCTCGGACGCCTCGCTGCACTGGCTCTACCGCCACGTCCGCTTCAGCCTCGGCGGCGAACGCATACCCGAACCAGACCTTCCCGCCCACTGGGCCACCGAAGTCCTGCGCCTGCGTCAGCATTTCAACGCGCCCCGCGCAAACGCCTGCCTGCCTGCCTGCCCGGTCATGCTGACACCCCTTCAGCAGACCATCAGTCGGCTACTGGCACACCCTGCGGACCCTACCCGCTGTAGATCCCCCTGTGTCTCTCAGTACATCCTTCTTCGCAGCCCAGCCCCGATTGTCAGAGCCTCCCCGTAGCGTTGTGCGTCCTACTCGTGACGGCTGCGGGGAGCGCTCATGGACGACGACCTACAGATCGACAGCGACGAAGACCTCTTCCGTAACCCCGTCTACTACGAACCGGTCGGCCGCAACCTCGACCTGGACCGCCCTGACCTCGGAGTCCCGCAAGGTCAGGATCTGCTGAATGTGCTACTGCGCATGCGGGGACGTGTGCCCGTCGACAGGCGCGGGCTCATCTGTCCCGACTGCCGTGACCTTCGGGGCCGACGTGTCCCTATGTACCTCGTCCAGCGTGACGGCGTATGGCTTGCCTCCCACTACCGGAAACCCGGAGACAAGCCCATCAGCCACGAGTCCGACGAACACCTTGCCCGCAAGGAACGCGTCGCGAAGGATTCCGAAGATCACGGATTCCACGCAGACATCGAGTCGCAGACCGCCGACGGACACGCACGCCTCGACGTACGCATCAATGGCGCCAACGGCATCGTCCTGGGCTACGAACCCCAGCTGAGCACCCAGACCGCGCGCGGAATGCGTGCGCGGGAGGGGACCCGGCGCCGCGCCGGGATCCAATCGGTCTGGGACTTCGCCGACCCTGACCACGCAGGCATTGGCACCGTTCCCTACGTCCGCACGCCTAACCTGCCGGCCTCCGTGATCCGCGTGCAGAAGAACCCCATATCGATCCAGGATGGCAACTTCGTCCTGGAGGAAGGCCAGTGCAACCAGAGCGGCGCGCTCACCCGATGCCCCGAGAAGCCTTACGACCCGGAGAACCCCACAGATACCGGGTACTGCGGCGGCTGGCATCGCGTCCTCGTGCCCGCCCACCAGTCGAGCACCTTCACAGGGGAAGGCGGCATCACTCTCACCCGGTTCATCGTGGAGGCAGCCGCCGGTGAGCGGGTCCCATTCCAGCGGAGCGGTCACCACGGTTGGCTCCCTGCGCAGCAGTGGCAGAAGTACCTCGAGGCGAACGGGCCAGCCCTGGACAACAAGGAGCGCCAGCCATCCATACGGCAGGGCGACCGACACGACAGATGTACCGAGGACCGGTCAGCTTCGGAAGTACGGTCTGAACCGAAGCAGAATCGGGGCAGCCGCTCGATTGTCCTTGAGTCCCGCCCAAGGGAAGCCGAGGCTGTGAGCGTTCCGGTCGACGCGATGGGTCAAGTTATCCCGCTCTGTCGTTACGGCTGTGGCCAACCCGCAAGCCTTCCAGGTCCAGAAGGGTTGCCCGAGCACTTCTCGTGCCGGAGAAGGCACGAGCCGTGAGCCCTCCGGCCACTGCTGTCCGCACTCGTCGACCGCTGCCGTTGATCTCGGCCCCACAACGAATTCCCCCGCCAGGAAACCCGATGAGGGTGCGGCGCGCAGCTGAGCGATGATGTTGACGAGTGACGGAGTCGATCGGGGGCCTGCCATGTATCTGAGTCGCGTCAAGGTGAGCGGCATGCGCGCCAGCGCAGAGACGCCAATGAGCTGCGACCTTCCTGGCAGGTTCAGTGTGCTGATCGGGCCGAACGGTGCAGGAAAGACCACCCTCACCGACGCGCTCTATCTCGCGCACCCAGGAAGCCGGTTTCCGGTGCTCCCAAGGCCGACTTCAGCCGTGCTGGCATCCCCTGATACCGGTGTCGAGCGCAGCATAGACATCACGTACAGCCTTGCCGACGACATCCAGGCCGAAGGACGCTTGGGGCGCGAGATTCACACCGCCGGGCACCGGCGGCTCGGTGGCGAGGCTGAATCCTGGAGTGTCTCCCTGCACCGGCAACTGGGAACAGTCACCTCACGCCTGACGAACAGTCACGGGCTGGCTCGGAAGATCGATCAGTTCAAGTTGATCTACTTGCCCGCTTGGCGCCACCCACTAGACGAACTGGCGCGCCGTGAGGTGCGCATCTTGGTAGAGCTGCTCCGGGCGCGGCAGCAGGAACTCTATGGCAGCCGCAACTTGGTGGCTCTGCGGGCCCGTGCCTCCCGGCTGTTGGAGGACCTAGCCAAGGACAGCCTGATCGACGCCGTTGAGGCCCGCATTGGTGAGCAGCTGGGCAGGCTGTCGGCCGGCGTGAGCACCCAATGGCCCTACGTGCGCGGCCAGGTCATTGACGACACCTATCTCGCCCGCGTCCTGGAGATCATGCTCGCCGTCATCGAAGGCCGCTCGGCAGCCCGTCCTCTGGAAGTCTCGGGCCTTGGGTACGTCAACCTGCTCCACATTGCTGTGACGTTGGCTGCGATACCTGATTCAACAGAGTTACCTCCCTCCTCGACGCACCTCTCGGAGAGTGGCGATGACGCAGCCTTCTCCGAGGAGGAGCAGGCGCAGCAAGCATTCGACAACTTGGCTCAAGCACATGCTGAGGCTGCCTCCGAGGAAGACTCCTTCTTCTCCACGACCCCGTTTCATGCGACGGTCATCATCGAGGAGCCTGAAGCCCATCTCCACCCTCAACTGCAGCACTCGTTGGTCCGGTACCTGCGCAGAACGGTCAAGGCGCGCCCTGAACTACAGGTGATTCTCACCAGTCATGCGACTGACATCATTACAGCGTGCGATCCCACGGAGCTCGTCGTCGTGCGTCGCGCCGAGCATGGCAGTGTGAGCCGCTGCGTCAAGGACGTGGTCCCGGACCAGCATCGCGATGCCACGCTTCGCATGACCAGACTGCACCTGGACGCCAGTCGTTCATCAGCTCTCTTCGCCGAACGCCTGCTCCTAGTGGAAGGAGTCACCGAGGGCGCAGTGGTGCGGGAGTTCGGCCGCGCCTGGGCAGGTGACGACGAAGCCAAGCAAGCCTTCGTTGATGCTCTCAGCATCATCCCGATGGGTACCAAAGTCGGCCCGTGGGCCGCCCGTCTCCTCGCGACACCTGGCAAGGAGCTGTGCACGAAGCTGGCCATCCTCCGTGACAGCGACAGCGACCTTCCCTTCGACGACGCGCGCGACGTGCCTCAGTGGGCCGCAGAGCATGATCCCTCCGTCGTCCGCGTGTTCATCAGTCATCCCACCCTCGAGCCGGCAATCACTCCGGGTAATGAGGGCCTTGTCGCGGAAGCCCAACGAGAGGTAGACCCAAGACATCCACTGGTCGAAATCACCGCCGATAGTGTCCGCTCCTACTTCGCCAGCCGAAGCTCGGGAAAGAACGGCGGGGAAGTAGTCCGAGAGGGCCGGGGTGCGCGCCGTAAGGCCGAGTTCGCCCTTTCCCTCGCCGCGGCGCTCCGGGAAGCCAACGACATCGACCACGAGGCGAACGACGGTTTCTCTCTTGTGACGGTCCCTCAGCACCTCGCTGACCTTTTCGACTTCCTCTATCCGGACGCGCCGGCTTCCTCCAGCGGCCTGGCGTCCGATGAAGCCGCCATGGAACCACCTGAGTGGCTGGCTCCCGACAACATCTGGGACAGATTGCCAGGCGTCATCGTCTGGGACGACGAACTCGATGACCCCGCGTACTGGCCCGAAGACGAGCCTGAAGAGGTAGAGCATGAGTTCGATTCCGAGGATGCGGCAGGCGAAGCGGACGGAACACAGAACTGGGGCGACCTTCCGCGCCCGCATCCGAGCCGGCAGAACCATACGCCGGAGCACCGACCGGGAGGCTGGCCCACTCACGCGACACCCGGAGCCTGGCCGCAGGGACAGGACAATGCCTAAATCAAACGCTGGGCTGGGTGCACTGACATCCCAACAGCTGACCGCTAGCGGTTGCCCAGACAGCCGCGTCTACGTCCAAGCTGCACCCGGATCCGGCAAGACCACGGTTTCGGCACTGCGATTCGGCTTGCACCGCTTCTCTGCCCTCTCTGACCCCCGCGCGGTCGTAGCGGTCAGCTTTACGAGATCAGCGACCGAGGAGTTGCGCGCACGCGTCTTTCGGCAATGGGGTTCAGCATCACTGCGCTGGCCTCACCGCATCGTGACCCTGGACACCCTTCTGTGCGATCTTCTCTTCCATCTGCTCGATGAAGACGTTCTGCACTGGCCGGGAGGACGCAGGGAACTTGAGGTGATGGACTCCTGGCGGACCATCCTCCCCATTCAGCGCAGCCGCATAAAGCCCGTCCTCCAGGTCGATAACGGTCACATCGTCATAAGAACTTTTCACGAGCACAGGCCAGCAAGCCACCCCTCGGCTCTGCACTTCAAGGGAGCCATCTTGGCCGGCACATGCACGCATGACAACGTACGCGAGGTTCTTCAGGGAGCCCTCACCACCGCTTCGGCACGCCAGGCACTCGTTTCGTACTTCGAGACCTCAGTGCGCTCGTTGACGGTTGATGAAGTGTTCGATGCCAACGACCTGGACCGGGACATCTTCTCACTCGCTGCGTCAGCGTCGAGCTCGCTCACGCTGGTCGGCGATCCGTGGCAGGCCCTTTACCAGTTCAGAGGCGCCCGCCCCACCGCAATGGAACAGTACATAAGTGAAAACCGCTTCACCACGCACCACTTGGGCGTCTCCTTTCGCTGGGAAAATGACAGGCAGTCATGGATGACGCGGCAGTTGCGCCGACGCGTGCCCGTCAGGCTGCTGGAGGGATCTGCCGGTGAAGCAGATGTGGTCCTCGCCCACAAATGGAAACAGCTGTGGGGGTGCGATCCCCTTGTCTTGCCCCTCGCCATCAAGCCTGGTGTGGGTCAGGTTCAAGACGCGATCTGCACACTGCTCCTCAATGAGATCACGCAGAATGCTCTGGGCATGCAGGCAACATTTCTGCACGATGCTCTAGTGACGCTCGGGCTGGACAAGGAGGCGTTAGCCGTAATGGCCCGCCCCTGCCTGCAGGCCGCCGTCGCCGACCTCAAAGATGGCCACCAGCCCGCGCCGGTGTGGCAACGACTCATAGCAAGCCTGACGGACCGAATTCCGACGATTTCTGCTGCGGAGCTCACCCGCAAACCGGTCAGTGCACTGCATCTTCTACAGCTCCGGCTTACAGACTCTCAGTTGATACCCGGTCTCACCTACCACCAGTCCAAGGGACGAGAGTGGAACACGGTAGGCATCAAGCTGAACCCTGCGGAAGTTGCGGCCCTGGCGAACGGCCTCGACCCTGCACAAGAGGACCATCGTGCGCTGTACGTCGGGCTCACACGCGCCCGCCTCAACACCTTCGCCCTCGCCTGACGCAGTGCACGGCTTCGCCACGTCAAAAACTGGCGCATGCTCGGCAAAGTCCGCACCGCCCCGACGCCGCCCTGGTCAGGGCCCCGCGCCTCCTCACGAACCGCGAAGTGTCCCGGTGACCGACATTCATCACCGAAGTCATCCACCCACGACCAGCACGAAACCCGCGCCCACCAGACCCGCAACCAGCAACTTCACGATGCACAGTGCTCTATGGGAGACCCGTGTGCATGGTTCGCGGCCCACGCTCGGTGAGGTGGAGGCGGTGGAGGTCTTCGTGGAGCCAGGCGTAGGCGTAGTCGGTCGCGGGGGCGTCGCCGAAGATTTCCGGTTCGCTCAGGACCGGCGTACTCGGGCGCGCCCACGGGGACCTCGTCGGACGGGATCCGCGTGCAGTTGCAGGCACGGGTTCGTACAGGGCGTCCTCTGACAGGACGAGCCGGACGGTGACCGAGCTGCTGGGCGAGGGGTAGAGGGAAAGCCTCAAGCCGGGCGGCTCGTACGTGTCTTTGCCGCCGGGCGGAGACGTGTACAGCTCGCCGGTCAGTGCGACGGGGAGGGCGCTGGCCAGGCCGAGTACGGGCTTTAGGTGAGGGAACCACGTGTCGACGAGTGCAGTGTAGATCTCTACTGCGGCGGTGAGGATTTGCTCGGTGCGCAGCCTGAGCCGCTCTGGGCTGTAAGCGTCCCAGACCCAGTACCTCGGGCGGATGAGTTCATGGTCGGGAACGGCATACGGGGAATGCAGCAGACCGTCGGCGTCAGCCCAGCGGCCCCTGGCGAGTTCCTCCTCAATGCGCACCAGCTCCGCCTGATAACCGGTGAACCGTGTGCCGAAGCCGCTCCTCACCGGCAGACTCCCCGGCTCGCCGTAGAGGTGGTGGTGCAGTAGCTGGTGCACGTCTTCGGCGCGCAGCGGGGTGAAACGACGAGAGGGTAGTCTCATGAGATCCGCGGCCGCCAGCCACAGGCGCTCCTTGGTGTAGGCGTCGCAGTCGGCCAGGTCGAAGTCCTTGCGGGCACACATGGTGTGCAGGCGTGAGGCAACCAGCTTCAGCGTCTTCTGCCAGGGCCAGGCGGCATACTCCACTGCGGCGGCTCCGAACAGCGCCGTCACAGGGCGCACACCCCGCGGTTCTGTCCATCGCTGGGCAGCGGGGATTGCGAGCCCCGGGGTGTGGTCACCGTCGCGTCGCAGGATGTGCAGTCCCAGCCTGTTTCCCTCAAGGAACGCATCGACGGTGACCGCGTCGTTCCTTCCCATGGAGAAAAAGATGCGGTCTCCTGCTGGGCTGAGCGCTGCCTGCCAGGCATCGAGGGTCTCCTGTAGGCGCTGGCTTACCACGTCCGCCGGTAGATCCGGCCAAGGACCCTCCTCCTCGAACTCAGCCTGCGGGATAGCCTCGTGAACGGCCCAGACCACGACGCCGGGATGGGCACGCAGCAGCGGATCCAGCACCGTACGGGCTGCCTCCCAGCCAGAGGAGGCAATTGCCATCGCCAGCCCGTAGCGCCAGCGGTCCAGCAGCTCCACGCTCTGCACCACCTCCGTCAGCACTCCGTTGGCCAGCAATGCCTGACCGGCGAAGTACTGTTCGAGCACGGGCAAAGCGAAGGCCAGATGACGGTCTCCGCGGCGCACCACCAGCCGGGTGTCCAGAAGCACTTGTACTTCGCCGGGGCTGCCCACATCCGCAGCCGCCCCCACTCCTCCAGCGCTGACACACACTGCGGCGAGTCGCCGCAGCAGCCGCTCGGCGCGTTCTTCCTTGACGCTTTCGACATCGCGCAGAGCCCGGGTGACCAACGCGTCCAGGAAGGCCACCGGACTGTTCGGCAGACGCTCATGATCATGCTGAATCTGGGCTGCGATGATGACGAACAACGGCTGGCGCAGCACACTGCGCACCATGCCGGATTGGCTGTGCACCGCAGTGCCGTTACCGCCGAGCCGGTCCATCAGCGCGGCCGCTTCGTCTGCTGACAACTCCGGCATCGGCCTGCGCAGCTTCTCGTCCACCTCCAGACCCGGACGGGCCGTGGCCAGGATGCGCCACCGCGCACCTGCCGGAGAAAGCGTCCAACTGCATGCCTGATCCAGCAGTTCCTTGCCGCGGATCGGCCCGGGCTCTTCCAGCCCGTCCACGATCAGCCGTACCCCACGCACGGCAGGATCCCCGAGGACGCCTGCGGTGCGGGTGGCCGCGTCGATCAGGCTGCCCTGGACGTCTTGCGCGGCAAGACGGACAGGAATGGGGGCTTGCGCGTCAGCGCGTGCCGCAGCGATGTCACGCTGGTGCTGGCGTTCAGCGGCGAGCGACTTCCCCGCCCCGAACACGCCCTCCAAGACGACCACTCCGTGTTCCGGCAATGCAGTCACCGCATCCGGCAAGGCTCCCACCTGAGGAGTGTCGGCGAGTTCGGCCGCGACCGCGGCCGATACACCAGCCGCGTGCCAGCGTTCCACCATGCGGGTCCTGCAGCTGGCGTCAAGGTCGTCCAAGGAGGCCGCGCCCACGACTTGTTCACCGGTCCCGGCGTGGAGCACGACAACGGTGTTGCCGTGGCCACCTACGACGGTTTCGGCGGAGCCGCCGATGGCAATCGCTCCGTCGCCCGGAGCCGACACCGTCCCGGGCACAATGGGCCCATCCTGTGCGCGGTGAGACGATGTTTTGTGCCGCCTGATGCTGAGGCGCTGCCACCAGTTGACGGTCATGTGCTGTTGCCGTCGCCCGTGACTGCCTCTCCGATGGAGCCGCCCGCGGCCACCGACTTGGTACCGGATGCTTCCGTCCGGCCACCCGGTGCTGGCGATCCAGGCGCAGGAGTTGGGATACCCCCGGTGCGCTGATTGTTGCTGCCCGTCACGGCCGTACCGATACTGCCGCCGGCGGCGATGGACCCCGCTCCCGACGCGGTGGCCTGGCTGGTGGTCTGGGTGGATTGGAGCACCAGAGCGCGCACAGTGAACACCGTCATGACAAGCGTGACGGTATCGGCGGCCAGGCCCGCCGCGATGCCTGCCGTGCTGAGATCCTTCAACCACAGCAACAGCGTCACTCCTGCACAAGTGAGGCCGGCTGCTGCTGCCACGGCCCACACCATGCCCCTGCGCCAGCCGGTCATCACGACAACGCCTCCTGCTCGTCCTTGTCTTGCGGCACCCTAACCGAAGGACGGTGAAGTACTAGGGGCGTGCGTTTTCAGTCTGCTGCGGATTCCGCGTCGCCCAGTGCACCACGTGCCCAGAAGCCCAGCGGGCTCGCACCGGCTACGGACTGGGAGAACGGAATCCAGCGCTGGCCACTCCCGCAGTGGTCTTCGTAGATCTCGGCGTCATAAGCCTCGTTCGTAACCAGTGCCACCACACCGACCGCGTCTCCCGCATACGCATCGTGGAGAGCTGTTGTCTCTGCATGAGCCCGGATGGTGTTCACGAAGGACGGGCTGGAGATGCGGGAACCGTCGTATTCACCGAATCCCGCATGCAGAACAAGCCGCAACTGCGGCAGGAGATAGCCATCCTTGCGCGTGGCATTGGCCCAGTCCGCAGCCATCATGAGATCCAGTTCGGACAGCAGGAAGGCTCCCAACGTGCGCATGTCCGCTGCCCCGGTGAACAGAAGCAGGTTCTCGCCGCTGTCCTGTTCCTCTCCGTAGGCCACCAGCCCCTGAGCGCCAACCTGGTGCAGTGCCTGTTCCACGTAGGACTGCACCAGACGCCGACCGGGATGCATCGAGACAACCTGCCCGACCCAGTTGACCAGGCCGATCAGCACAGGAACGACGACCTTGACCTTGGCGGCGGGAAAGGCTCCAGTCTCCTCGGCTGTAGGCATCGAACCCGCCGGGCCGCCTCCACCACCCAGAATCAGATACTGATGGATGATGTTGTTGTCGCCAGTCACGGCAATCTCTACGTCGCCGCCGACTGCGATTGCCCGATCGCCCATGGCCCCAGCCGATGGGACAGAGTTCAACTCCGACACGACCACATCTCTCCCTACCTGCTGTACGGCCCCCGCACACTGGCAGCAAAAGGGCTGACTGTGCGTACGCGCGGCCAGCGTATGGCGTCCGCCGAGCTGTTTATTGCCGTTGGGTGATCTGCCCCTCAAGCGTCGACCGGCATCCAGGCCAGATGGCAGTCGCGCAGACTCCGACCCAGCAGGGGCTCAAGGTCGGTAAGGGCCGTACTCAGGCACTCCAGGGCATCGGCGCTGATGCGATGGACCATCTCCTCATCCCGTTCTGCGTCTGCCGAGGCGGCAGGCATACGCATCGTGGAGACCTTGTGAACGGCATCGTATGACCACAGACCGGCGCGCGGTGAGGTGTGGTCCAAAGACTGCGGGCGGTGACGGTGGTAATCCATCCCACGCCGCTGTTCCAGTGCAACAAACCGCGGATCGGTTTGCAGCAGTCGGAGCCGCGCCACAAGTTCCTGCAGAGAGGCTAAGGGATGTCCCGTAACTGGTTGTCGGCTGATGCAGCTGACTGCCCTGGCGGTGCTACGCAGCACTCGCCTACGGCCAGCCGTGTTGTCAGTGGCTCGGGATACGGTGGGGTGTGCTGGGCCGGACGGAGATCGTGAGGGACTCGCGGCTATGGGGGGTGGGTCGGACAGGCCCCGGCAGCCAGCTCGGGTCTGGAGATGTTTTGCCGTGTATCCACCCCCCACTTCCGCCCTGCGAGGGCCGTCCCGCGCTGCTGTTCGCGAGTGAGACGATCTTGGCGTGCCTGGTGTGATCACGGCGTCAGAGCCGTCCTGGATATCCCCGTTTACCGGACTGAGCCCGCGTCAGTTTCGCAAGTTGGTCACCGCGCTGCGGCGCGAAGGCGTCGACCCCGTCCGCAAGGGCAGGCCGTGGAGCCTGCCGCTTGAGGAACGGGTACTACTGGTCGCCGCATACTGGCGAACCAACCTGACGCTGCGCCAACTCGCCCCGCTCTTCGGCGTGTCGAAGTCCGCGGCAGACCGCATCGTCAACCACCTCGGGCCGGCGCTGGCCATGCAGCAACGCAAGCGGTTCCGAAAGGACACGGTGCTGATCGTGGACGGCACCCTGGTCCCTACCCGCGACCACGCAGTGGCCGAGAGGTCGAAGAACTACCGCTATTCGACCAATCATCAGGTCGTCATCGACGCCGACACCCGGCTCGTCGTTGCCGTAGGCCGGCCCATGCCCGGCAATCGCAATGACTGCAAGGCGTGGGAGTTGTCCGGCGCCAAAGATGCCGCCGGCAAGACGACGGTGATCGCTGACGGCGGCTACCGGGGCACCGGCCTGATCATCCCGCACCGCCGCGAACGCGGCCAGACGGAACTACCGGCCTGGAAAGAGGAACACAACACCTCCCACCGCAAAGTCCGCGCACGCATCGAGCATGCTTTCGCCCGCATGAAGAGCTGGAAGATACTCCGCGACTGCCGCCTGAAAGGCGACGGCGTTCACCACGCCATCCTCGGCATCGCCCGCCTGCACAACCTCACACTCGCCGGCTGACGAAGAAACGAGCAGGTCAGCGAGCGCGTCCGAGATCATTTACGGGACAAGTCTTAGGCCGCTTGTCGCGGCTGCTGCTGGCAGCAATGTGGACCAGACGTCGCCTGTAGGGCCGAACGTCAGCCAGGCATCCTTCAGGTCGGTGCCCGGGGGAAAGCCCTGCGCCTTCTTCAAGCGCTTCGCCTGGTTTACCTCGTTGGCGGCAGCCGAGTGGCACAAAACTGTCCGCAAAACCAGGTTGGCCAGGCCGTGAGCAGCACCGAGAACGAAATGTGTACTCACCTCGCACAGCGCGCGCACCGCCATCCGCCGGCTGTGTTCAAGGACGGCTGCTTGCTGCGGGTCAGCGATCGCGGCGCCCAGCCGGTGACGCTGCGCGTCCTGTTCTGCGGCCCGGGCTAGGGCGAGTTGCTCTCCGATGCTGCCCATCAGCCCATGGATCTCCACCACCCGGTTGATCAGCGGCCCGTAGCCCGGGACACCAGCCTGCCGCAAACTCTCTTCCGAAGCCCAGCCTGCTAGGGCCCCGCGGCTGCTGAAAGCCTGCCAGCGCATTGCTATCGCCTCCACGTCCTCGCGTAGGTCGATGGCTGCTGCCGCCTCGTCCCGCGCACCTGAAGGAGGAGCAAACGAGGAGAAACTCATGGCCGAGGTCCACTCTTGCGTCATCCGTGCAGCGTACGCAGCAGCTGGCTCAGGAAGCGCAGTGTCGGTCTAAAACTGACGATCACTGTTGACACCTGGGTCTCTGATCACTACTGAGATCCGCATGCTGAAGTCCACCTCCACCCACCCCGCCGCTTGACCGTGAGGCCGGCGCCTGGCGGTCATACGCCACGTCGAAGACTTCGTTGGGAACGTCGCGATGCCCTGCCGCTACTTCGGGATCAGCCGGCAGGCGTACTACACCTAGTAGCCGCCACCAGGCCGAGGGCGTCGAGGGCCTGCGCACCCGCTCCAAGGCCCCGGAGACGACCCCAAACGCGACGCGCGTCGAGGTGGTCGGGAAGATCATCTACCTGAGGCGGAACTACCACTCGCATCCCTATCGCCAAAGCATGGGCTGATGACTCACTGGTTCTGGGGGCAAAGGACGAGAACCGCGGGGCCGCGCGCTGACTGCACGACAACGCCCCGCCGCAGCAAGCCGACGGGGCGTCTTCGTATCAGGTCCTCGTCCGCGCAGGACCCCCGCCGAAGCAAGCCGGCGGGGGCCTCACCTGTCACGAGGGATCACACGAGCGATCACAAGCGATCACGAGCGGGTCACCAACCCTGCGGACGCACTCACGCCACAGTGGCCTGACCTGGACTTACGCGCTCGGCCTGGACCAACTGGACGTCCGCGGACGGTTTCTACGACATGTGCCAGGTCGTGCCGAGCGAGGGGCCCAGGATGAGGACCGGGGCGTCGTCCGGGCCGTCGAGGCGGTACTGGAGGGCGGGGGTCTGCGTCTCACTCACCGCTCCACGCTAACCGCCGTTTCTGAGCGCCCGGCCCCTGGGCCCCCAGTCCCCACACCTGGCTCCCGCACATCGACGGCGAACCCTCACATCGTCTTCACCGACGGGCGCGTTACGGGAAACCGGGGGCGGGGGCCGTACCTCGGACGGTCACGCCGTAGCGGGTCCGCATGCGCCGCATTTCCCAGAGCGCGACGACGGTCACCGACACCGGGCCGCCCAGCAGGGAGCAGAGCTGAACGCCGGGCGGGCCCTGCGCCGGCATCCCGCTGTCGATCAGGTTGAAGATCGCGAACACCCACACGAACACCATCGTCACCACGGGCGGCAGCATCGGATGAACGTGGCCGGTGTTGAAAGCGCTGCGCGCGGAGTAGAGCGAGGCCAGGACGAAGAAGGGAAGACCCCAGGCCAGCGCGGCCAGTCCCGCCAGCCCCACCACGAACCCCTGCCAGCCGTGCAGGTCGGTCTTGGCCAACAGGGAGATTCCGAAAAGGGTTCCGCCGAGGACCACCACGGTCGTCACATACCAGCCGACCGCCTTCAGCGGGACCCGGAGCCGGGAGCGGAGGTGGGGTCGCAGATGCTGGGGCGCGTAGTAGATGAAGCCGAGGATGACCAGCGGACCGCCGACGATCAGCAGGACCGGGGCGACGAGCGCCTGGGCGGCACTGCCGGCCGCCGCGTCCTGCCAGCCGCCCTTGTCCGCGCCGTAGACGAGGAACAGGACAACGGTGGCGGCGGCGCCGAGGACGGTGCGGGCCACCTGGACGCGGTCCACGGTGCGGTCCTGGATGCGATCGTCGCCCGCCTGCACGAAGAGCCGGGTGGCGACGCGATGCGCGGAACGGATGACGGCGGCGGTGAGGTAGGGCAGGGAGAGGAACCACAGTCGGCTGCGCCGACGCGGCACTCGGCCGGGCGTCGGGGCCGGGGGAACGTAGGGGTACGGGTTCTGCGGCGGGTACGGGTGAGTCGGCGCCGGTGGTCCGTAGGGGCCGCCCTGGGGCGGGAGTCCATAAGGGTTGTTCGACGGCGGGCCGGGCGGCGGGCCCCAGCCCTGACCGCCGTTGGGGTTGCCGCCGGGGTGCCCCGCCTGTCCCGGGCCCGTGCCGGGGCCCCATCCGCCCGTTGCCATCTCTGTTCCCCCGAGGTGTTCCGCTGTCAGTTCGCTGTGTCGCGCGGCGACATCGCGGCAGTGTAGTTGCTGATGTGTCCGCTGCCGTCACCTGGTTTGTGGCGAGATGGTGCGGAAATGAGGTCAACTCTCCGCCGAGGCGCCCAGACCCGTCAGGGCACCGACCGGATCGAGGTCGGGCGTGCCGCGGGGCCACCAGTCGTCGGCGCCGGGGTCGGACTCGTACGCGTACCACAACCCGTCGCGGCCGAGACGGAGTTGGACATGGCCGCGGGGGTGGGTGAGGTGGTTGCGCCAGGGGCGGAAGGCCGGGAGGTCGGCGGCGAGGAGCAGTGGGCGGGCCCGGTCGAAACGGCCGGCCGGCGGGTCCCAGGGTTCCTCCAGTACGGCGAGTCCCTCGAACCCGCCCTGCCGCCAGGCGGCGACCGCGCGGGCCAGGTCGGACGGGGTGCGGTCGGCGGCGGAGGCGAGCGAGGCGTACAACGACCTTGTGGTGGCGGTGAGTCCGGAACCGGGGCGGGCCGCGGCGAGCCGTACCGCGTCCTGCCACAGGGTCAGTTCGGCTACCGGGTCACGGCCGGTGCCGAGCAGGGCGTGGGCGCGGGCGGCGGCGTCGGTCGCCAACTGGTCCAGCGCGAAGGGGTCGGGGCCGCCCGGGGCCGCCGGGTAGACCGGGGGCTGCTCGGGGTGCGCTGGCACGGGCAACGGCGCCGGGAGCGGCGGAAGTTGACGGGGCGTGAGGGCATCGGTGGCGCGTACGCCGGGCAGCGGCGCCGGTCCCTTCTCCTGGGCGGCGCGGGCCGCGCGGGCGGCGCTCAGCCGGGAGAGGGTGTCGAGCAGCTCACGCTCACCCCGGCCGCGCAGCAGGAGCAGTACGAAGGGGTCGGCGTCGAGGAGGCGGGCGGTCTGGTAGCAGAGGGCGGCGGCGTGTTTGCAGGGGTGTCCGCGGTCCGGGCAGCTGCAGTGCGGGTCGAGCTCTCCGGGCCCGGGGAGCAGCCGTACCCGGCCTTCGGCGAGCGAATGCGGCATCTCCTTGTCGAGCAGCGCGGCGATGTGGCCCGGGCGCTCGGCGGCGGCGTCCAGGAACCACCCCCACTCCGCGTCGTCGAGCGTGCGCAACCGCACCTGGACGCGGTAGGGGCGAGGACGGCTCCCCTGCACATAGGCGAGAACCAGGCCGGGCGTCACGGTGATGGCGTCGACGTTCCCCTGCTCGGCGTACCCCCGCCCGCGCGCCAGCCGCTTCGCGTCCAACGCCCCCTCCTCCAACGCCGTGACCCACGCATTGCCCCACCAGGTCTCGGCGAAGCCGTGCTCCCCGCCCGAGGCATGGGAGCCGAACGCCGGGAAGGTACGCCGGAGTTCACCGTCCCGGCCGGGGGCGGCCATGGAGCGGGGGTGGCGGGGGGTTGAGGTGGGTGAGTCGGAGGGGGCGGTGAAGGGACGGGGCTCGGCGTGGGTGCGCGGGTGGCCGGGGGCCGAGGTCGGTGAATCGGAGGAGGGGGTGGAGAGGCGGGGCTCGACGGGGGCGCCCGGGTGGCCAGGGGCCGAGGCCGGTGAGTCGGAGGAGGGGGTGGAGAGGCGGGGCTCGACGGGGGCGCCCGGGTGGCCAGGGGCCGAGGCCGGTGAGTCGGAGGGGGCGGTGAAGGGGCGGGGCTCGGCGGGGGTGCGGGGCGGGGTGTTGGTGGCGGGCGTCGGTGGAGTGGAGGTGTGTGGCGTGGCCGGGGCTGGGGAGGGTGCGGCAGGGGCGGCGGGTGCCTCCGTCGGGGTCTCGCCGTAGGGGGACGCCGGATCGGCCGAACCCGGCTGTACGGCCTGGGCGTTGGCGTCGCCGGGCCCGGTCGGCTCGTCCCCGTCGTCGGGCATGCGGAAGGCGTCGCCGATCAGGGCCCGGAGGTCACGCGCGCGTCGGCCGCCGCCTCGTTTGCCGGGCGGGGAGCCGGGCGCGAGGGGGGCCGGCCGCTGCGACGTGCGCCGCCTGCTCGCGGCAGCCTCAGCCACGCCCTCCACCTGGGCGGCACGCCGCGCTTCCGCCCTGGCGGCCCGCAACGCCTCACGCGCACGGTCGGCGGGGCGCGCGGGTGGGTTTTCGCCGACGCCACCGTCGGCCGCGTCCGCCGCGCCCGTCGGGTTCTCCGCCGCACCTGTCGAGCCGTCTCCCGCGCCGAGCCCGCTGTCGGGTGCCGGGGGCTGGGTACCACCAGCTGCGGGGGCGCCCTGCGGCTCCGCCTGCCCGGCGCCTGTCACACCGGAGGCATCCTGCGGCTCCGGCCCGCCGGCCCCGACCCCATCCCGCACCGGAACGTCCTGCTCCGCCCCCGCCCCACCGTCCGCCGAGTCGGAGCTTCGTCGCGGCATCGCGGCGCCGCCCTCACGTCCCCCGCGTTGCGCCGCTTCCTCCTCCGCGGCTCTCCGCTGTCGGGCTTCGCGTGCCTCCCGCAGGGCGCGGCGGGCCTCGTCCGCCGGGCGCGCGGTCATGGCGCCCTCCGCAGTGAGACGAGGTCGGTCAGTTCGCGGTCCGTCAGTTCCGTCAGGGCCGATTCGCCGGAGCCCAGGATCGCATCGGCGAGGGCCCGCTTCGCTTCGAGCATCTCGGCGATGCGGTCCTCCACCGTGCCCTCGGTGATGAGGCGGTGGACCTGGACGGGCTGGGTCTGGCCGATGCGGTAGGCGCGGTCGGTGGCCTGTTCCTCGACGGCCGGGTTCCACCAGCGGTCGAAGTGGACGACATGACCCGCGCGGGTGAGGTTCAGACCGGTGCCCGCCGCCTTGAGGGAGAGGACGAGGACCGGTGTCGCGCCGGCCTGGAAGCGGTCCACCATCCGTTCGCGTTCCGGCACCGGCGTGCCTCCGTGCAGCAGGTCGACCGGGACCGCGCGGGCGCCGAGGTGGGCGGTGATCAGACGGGCCATGCCGACGTACTGGGTGAAGACGAGCGCCGAGCCGTCCTCGGCGAGGACCGTGTCCAACAGCTCGTCCAGCAGGGCGAGTTTGCCGGAGCGCAGCGCCAGCCGCTCGGCGCCACCGGCGTCCTCCTTCAGATACAGCGCCGGGTGGTCGCAGATCTGTTTCAGCGCACCCAGCAGCTTCAGGACCAGGCCCTTGCGGGCGATGCCGTCCGCCGTCTCGATGGCGTACAGCGACTCGCGTACGACCGCCTCGTAGAGGGAGGCCTGTTCGCGGGTGAGCGGGACGGGGTGGTCCGTCTCCGTCTTGGGCGGCAGTTCGGGGACGATGCCGGGGTCGGACTTCTTGCGGCGCAGGAGGAAGGGGCGGACCAGGCGGGCCAGCCGTTCCACCGCCTCCGTGTCCTCGCCGTTCTCGACCGCGCGTGCGTGGCGGGCGCGGAAGGATTTGAGCGGGCCGAGGAGCCCTGGTGTCGTCCAGTCGAGGAGGGCCCAGAGTTCGGAGAGGTTGTTCTCCACGGGCGTGCCGGTGAGGGCGACGCGCGCGGGCGACGGGATCGTGCGCAGGGCCTTCGCCGTCGCCGAGTAGGGGTTCTTGACGTGCTGCGCCTCGTCCGCGACGACCATGCCCCACTGCTGCTCGGCCAGCCGGGCGGCCGTCGACCGCATGGTGCCGTAGGTGGTCAGGACGAAGCCGCCGTCGAGGTCGTCGAGGCTGCGCTCGGGGCCGTGGAAGCGGCGGACGGGGACGCCCGGTGCGAAACGGGTGATCTCCCGCTGCCAGTTGCCGAGGAGCGAGGCCGGGCAGACCACGAGCGTGGGTTCGGTGCGTGCGCGTCGCAGGTGCAGCGCGATCACCGTGATCGTCTTGCCGAGGCCCATGTCGTCGGCGAGGCAGCCGCCGAGGCCGAGGGTGGTCATGAGGTCCAGCCAGGCGAGGCCCCTGAGTTGGTAGTCGCGCAGCGTGGCGTGCAGGCCCGGCGGCGGCTCCGCGGGGCGGATCCCCGCCGTCAGCCGGTCCCGCAGGGCCGCCAGCGCGCCGACCGGGACCGCCTCCACCGTCTCGCCGTCGACCTCCGCCGTGCCGGAGAGGGCTACGGACAGCGCGTCGACCGGGTCGAGCAGGCCCAGTTCGCGCTTGCGGGCCTTGCGGACGAGCGCCGGGTCGACCAGCACCCACTGGTCGCGCAGCCGGACGACAGGACGATGGGCCTCGGCGAGCGTGTCCATCTCGGCCTCGGTGAGCGGGTCGCCGCCGAGCGCCAACTGCCAGCGGAACTGGAGCAGTTCCTCGCTCTCGAAGAACCCGGTGCCGTCGGTCGCCGAACCCGGGGCGGGTCGGACCACGGCGGCGGCGCTGAGGTCGTGCGCCAGGTCCCGCGGCCAGTGCACGGCGACCCCCGCCGCCGCGAGCCGGGTCGCGGCGACACCGAGCAGTTCCCCCAACTCGTGCTCGGACAGGGCCAGTACGTCGGGGACGTCCTGTTCGGCGAGCCGGTCCAGGGGCGGCCAGCCCCGGGCCGCGCGCCGCACGGCGAGGGCGGCGTCGACGCGCGCGCGGGGCCCGAAGACCGCGTCGGCCTCGCCCGCCCACAGGGCCGCCGCGTCGGCGACGAGGGTGGGGTCGGCGAGGCTGTGCACCTGGACGATGGCGGCACCGGCGCTGCGGACCCCGTCGCCGGTGTCGAACAGTTCGTAGGCCGACAGGTCGAGGCGGAGCGAGATGCGCACGCCCGCGTCCATGCCGGCGGCTACCTCCGCGGCCCAGTCGTGCGCACCGGGCAGATGCTGCGGGCGGCGGTCGGCGAAGGGCCTGCCGGAGGCGAAGGGGGCGGCCGGGGTGCGCGGGAGGGTGTCCGCGACGGCGTCCAGGAAGGCGCGCATCAGCGCTTCCGGCTCGGGCAGTCGCAGCGGGCCAGGGCCGGGCAGCGGGACGGCATGACCCTCGTACGGAAGGGCGGCGGCGATGGCGCGCAGGTGCGCGATGTCGTCCGGGTCGAGGGGGCCGGCCCGCCAGGCGTCATGGCCCGTGGCGGTCAGGCCGGGCAGCAGCCGGCCGCGCGCGGTGAGCCGAAGGGCGTGCAGGGCGGCGGCGCCCCAGCAGGCGGTGGCGGGATGGGCGGCCGGGTCGCGCCGGGCGCGCACGAGGAGGGGCAGGGCCTCGGCGAGGGGGACGGTGAGCGCGGGGGCCGTACGCCGACGGACACCGGCGCCGTGCCGTCGTACGACGGTGAGGTCCGTGCGACCGTCGGCTCCGTCGGGCAGGGGGCCGTCCTCGGGGTCCCAGAAGGCCATCCGGCCCTCGCGCGGGAGCGGGTCCGGGAGGAAGACGGCGGCGAGGCGCGCGGAGAGCGGCTGGGTCGCCCGGTCGGCCACCGCCGTGACCGTGTCGCTCATACGTCCTGCCACCTCCCCACCCGCGTGTCGGATCAGACGTCTACGACTCTACGGGCGGGGTCTGACAATCGGCTCCGGCGACGGGCCACGCCCCCTCCTACGGAACCGTGCGGGAGACGACGTACACCATCGGGTTGGCCGGGTCGGCGGTGTTCACGACGATGTCCTGGGTCGGCGCGGGGTTCTTCTGTTTGTGGACCAGGCCCGCCCAGGGGCCGGGGCCGGTGAAGGACCAGCCGGTGATCTTCTGGTCGCGGGCGCTGATGGTGATGTCGCCCTGCTTGAGGTCGTCGCGGCCGACGCCGACGCCCGCGAGGAAGGTGTCCAGGCCCGCGTTGGAGGTGCGGAACTGGACGTAGAGGCGGCTGGTCTTCCAGTTGTTGGTCTCGTAGTACGCGATCCGGTCCGCGGGGTGCGGGACCGGCACCTGGTACAGCCGGCGCTGGACCTTCGACGGGTACCCGGCGGTGAGGCCGGTCGCCGAGTACTTCGCCTCCTTGTCCTTGCCGCTGTTGCGGCTCTGGTTGGCGGAGATCACCAGATAGCCGGCCGGGACGCCGATGAGCAGCACGATGATGAGCAGCGTGAGCGCGCGGCGGCGGTTGCGGTGGCGGCGGTCCTCGGTCGGCCGGGGCGGCTCGTCCGGGGAGTGGGCCGCCTGGCGTGGCAGCGAGGCCGTCACAGGGACTCCCGGGTCGTGCGGCGGGCCTCCGTGTACCGCGCGTAGCGCTCGTACCGCTCGACACGGCGCCGGTTGGCGCGCCGGAAGCGGCGGGCGACCAGCCGCGCCAGGTCCGCCGCGCCGACCATGCCAGCCTCGGGGCCGAGCTGGGCTCGGACTATGCGCGCCTCGGGGCGGTAGCCGCGCCCGGTGAGCTGGCGCTTGAAGGCGTCCCGCGCGGGACCGATCAGCAGCTCGTCGGCGGCGGAGACACCGCCGCCGATCACGAAGCAGGAGGGGTCCAGGGCGGCCGCGAGGTTGGCGATGCCGACGCCGAGCCACTGGCCGATGTCCTGGAGCAGCTCGATGCACATCGCGTCGCCCTCGCGGGCCAGCTCCGTGATCATCGGGCCGGTGATGTCGCCGATCTGGCCCTTGACGTGCTCGATGATCCCGTAGGCCACCGGCGAGTCGGCGGCGGCGAGTTCCTTGGCCTCGCGCACCAGCGCGTTGCCGGAGCTGTACTGCTCCCAGCAGCCGCGGTTGCCGCACGGGCAACGGTGGCCGCCGGGGACGACCTGCATATGGCCGAACTCGCCCGCGACGCCGTACTTGCCGCGCTTGACCTGGCCGTCCTCCAGGATCGCGCCGCCGATGCCGGTACCCAGCGTGATCATCACGAGGTGGTCCTCGTCCCGGCCCGCGCCGAAGCGCCACTCGGCCCAGGCCGCGGCGTTGGCGTCGTTGTCGACCAGGACGGGCACGGCGAGGCGGTCCGCGAGGCGGTCGCGCAGCGGTTCGTTGCGCCAGGACAGGTGCGGAGCGAACAGGACGCGGTTGCGGTCGGCGTCGACCCAGCCGGCCGCGCCGATGCCGACCGCGTGCACGTCGTGGCGGTCGGAGAGGTCCAGGACCAGCTCGCAGATGGTGTCCTCGACGACCTTCGGGCTCTTGGACTTGTCCGGGGTCTCGGTCCGGAGCTTCTCCAGGATGTTGCCGTCGGCGTCGACGACTCCCGCCATCACCTTGGTGCCGCCGATGTCGATGCCCACCGTGGGCACGCGGGGTGCGGTCAGGTGTGAGCGGCGCTCGCGGGTGCCGACCGTGCGCAGGGCCGGGGCGCGGCGGGAGCCGATCGGGGCGCTGAAGTTGCCGTAGGTGCTCATCGGCCTCGATTCTGCCTCACCGTCGGTACGGGTGCCGTACGGGGAAACATAGACGAGACCCAGCTCGGTCACTTTGTCCGGACATTGCGACCAAGTCGACCCGGCTCAAGCGGGCCTGTGGCGCCGGGTGAGGGACTCCCCGGCGACTCCCTAGGGGCGCACGAGCAGCTGGAACTCGAAGGAGTAGCGGGTCGGCCGGTACGTGTGCGTGCCGAACTCGACGGCGCGGCCGGTGTCGTCGAAGGTCACCCGCTGCATGGTGAGCAGCGGCGCGCCCGTCTCCTCGGCGAGCCGCTCCGCCTCGGCGGTGGTCGCGGCGCGGGCACCGATGGACTGGCGGGCGCTGTGCAGGGTGATCCCCGCGGAGCGCATCAGCCGGTACAGGCCGGTGACCTCCAGCTGGGCGGTGTCCAGGTCGAGCAGGCCGGGCGGGATGAAGTTGCACAGGTACGCCATCGGCTCGCCGTGTGCCAGGCGCAGCCGCTCGATGCGGTGCACATCGCTGTCCTCGGCCACGCCGAGGGCCGCCGCGACCTCGGCGGAGGCCGGGACGAGGGTGTTGACGACGACCTTGGTCGCCGGGCGCTGTCCGGCCGTCTCCAGGTCGTCGTAGAGGCTGCTGAGCTCCAGGGGGCGCTTGACCTGGCTGTGCACGACCTGCGTGCCGACCCCGCGACGGCGGACGAGCAGACCCTTGTCGACGAGCGACTGGATGGCCTGGCGGACGGTCGGCCGGGACAGGCCGAGGCGCGCGGCGAGTTCGATCTCGTTGCCGAGCAGACTGCCGGGGGTGAGCGTTCCGTGCTCGATCGCGGCCTCCAGCTGCTGGGACAGCTGGAAGTACAACGGCACCGGGCTGCTTCGGTCCACGCTGAGGTCGAGTGTCACGGTCGGGTCCACATCTGGTTTCGGCACGGGCCGAGCGTAGCCGCGTGGCCGGTTGACGGGAAGTTGTGTAGTTCGATTGTCCGGACATATGCATTGACAGCGGGGGGTTCGCGACCACATTTTGTTCACATGCGCATCGGGGTCATCGGTACCGGCCGGATCGGCACCATTCACGCGAGGACGCTCAGCCGTCATCGCGACGTCGGGTCCTTGATCCTCACGGACGCCGACGGCACACGGGCACAGGAGCTGGCACATCGCTTAGGGGAGACGGCCGCCCCCGGGGTGGACGAGATCTTCCAGTGGGGCGTGGACGCCGTGGTGATCACCACGGCGACGTCGGCGCACGCCGAACTGATCGGTCGGGCAGCGCGCTCGGGGCTCCCGGTCTTCTGCGAGAAGCCGATAGCGCTCGACCTGCCCGGCACGCTGCAGGCCATCGACGAGGTCGAGACGGCCGGGACGGTCCTCCAGATGGGCTTCCAGCGCCGCTTCGACACGGGCTACGCGGGCGCGCGCGACGCGGTGCGATCGGGACGGCTCGGGCGGCTGCACACCGTACGGGCGCTCACCTCCGACCAGGAGCCGCCGCCGGCCGCCTGGCTGCCGCTGTCCGGCGGGCTGTACCGGGACACTCTGATCCACGACTTCGACATGCTGCGCTGGGTCACCGGACGGGAGATCGTGGACGTGTACGCCGCCGGGTCCGACGCGGGGCCCGCGATGTTCCGCGCGGCGGGCGACGTCGACACGGCCGCGGCCGTCCTCACCCTCGACGACGGCACGCTCGCCACGGCGACGGCGACCCGGCTGAACGGGGCGGGCTACGACGTCCGCATGGAACTCGCCGGGGAGCTCGACCAGATCGTGGTCGGCCTCGACGACCGCACCCCGATCGCGTCCACCGAGCCGACGGGTCCCCCGGCCGCCGACAAGCCGTGGGAAGGGTTCCTGGAGCGGTTCGGACCGGCCTACGAGGCCGAACTCAACGCGTTCGTCGAGGTGGTACGGGGTGAGCGCGCCAACCCCTGCGACGGACGCGAGGCGTTGCAGGCCCTGCGGATCGCCGAGGCGTGCGAGGTGTCACGGCGGGAGCGGCGGCCGGTGCGGCTGGGAGAGGTACTGGGCTGACGGGGCACAGGGCCCCGACGGGGCACGGGCTGACGGGGCACAGGGCTGACGGAGCCCCGCCCCCGGTCACCACCGCACCGGAAGGCTCCGCATCCCCCGCATCAGCATCCCCGGCAGCCACTCGCCGGTGGGGCCGTCGAGGGCGAGTTCCGGTGCTCGCTCCAGCAGCGTCCGGATCGCCGTACGGGCCTCCAGGCGGGCCAGTGGGGCGCCCAGGCAGTAGTGGATGCCGTGGCCGAAGGCGAGGTGGCCCCGGGTGTCGCGGCGGATGTCGAAGCGGTCGGGGGCGGGGTAGCGCGCTGCGTCGCGGTCGGCGGCGGTGAGGCCGACCATCACCGCGTCGCCCCGCGCCATCCGCGCCCCGCCGATCTCCAGGGGCTCGGCGGCGAACCGGTACGTGGCGTTCTCCACCGGGCCCTCCCAGCGCAGGGTCTCCTCGACGGCGCCGTCGAGCAGGCTCATGTCGGCGCGCAGGGCGGCGAGTTGGTCCGGGTGGGTGAGCAGGGCGTACACCGCGCTGGTGATCAGGTTGACCGTGGTCTCATGGCCCGCGATCAGCAGGACGAAGGCCATGCCCCGCAGTTCCTCAGGGGAGAGGCGGTCGCCGTCCTCGGCGGTGGTGCGGATGAGGTCGCCGAGCAGGTCGCCGCCGGGTCCTGCGGAGGTCTTGGCCGCGATGAGCTCGGTGAGGTACTCGGCGAGCCGGACGAACGCGTCGTACTCGCTCTCGGCGCTGGTGGGGGCGACGGCCTCGCTGGTGATCTTCCGGAACTCCGTGCGGTCCATATCGGGGACGCCGAGGAGTTCGCAGATGACGGTCAGGGGCAGTGGGTGGGCCAGCGCTTCCACCAGGTCCGCGCGGCCCTGCGGCAGCATCGCGTCCAGCAGGTCGTCGGTGATCTGCCGGATCCTGGGCCGGAGTTCCTCGACGCGGCGCACGGTGAAGGCGCGGGAGACCAGGGAGCGCAGCCGGGTGTGCTGGGGCGGGTCGGCGACCAGGAGGTACCTGCCGATCAGCTCCTCGTCGAGGAACGTCACGCCGATCCTGCGGCCGTCCTTGGACAGGCGCGGGTCGGTGAGCGCCGCGCGCGCCTCCTCGTACCCCACGATCAGCCAGGTCTCGTGGTGGGCGTCGGGCACCGGCAGCCGGACCCGGTGCACCGGTCCACGGGCGCGCAGTCGCGCGTACACCGGATGCGGGTCCGTGCGGAAAGCCGCCCCGTACTCCCCCAGGTCGATCACTTCGGTCATCCCGATCCCCCTCGTCGCCCCCACAACGCCCGGGAGCGCTCACCGCCCCCCCGTTGCCCCCACAACGCTCGGCAGCACCCGCGAGTGCCCGCTAGGGCCTGTCCGGCGGATCAAGTCGCAGGAAAGCCGCGGCGCCTCATCGACGCCGATGAGCGGGGGCTGGCGCGTCGGAATGCAAGGCGGAGGAGGGCGGCGACGCGATGGGGGCCCCTCCCGCTCGAGCGAAGCCGAGAGTGGGGGAGACGGCAACCGACGACAACGCCGCAGGCCGACGTGCCAGACCCCGCGTCTGCGGCATGATCCGCCGGACAGACCCTAGCTAGGGCCCGTCCTCCCCCGATTCCTCCAGAAGTCCCGCGTCGTAGGCGAGGAGGGCGATCTGCACCCGGTTGTTGAGGTCGAGCTTGGCGAGGACGCGGGAGACGTGGGTCTTGACGGTGGCGACGCTCATGAAGAGTTCCGTGGCGATCTCGGCGTTGGACAGGCCCCGGCCCACGGCCACCGCCACCTCGCGTTCGCGGTCGTTGAGGGCGGCGATGCGCGCACGCGCGCGTGTGCGCCGCGTGTCGGCGGCGGTGCCGGCCGCGTGCCGCATCAGCTGCCGGGTGACGGTGGGCGACAGGACGGGGTCGCCGGCGGCGACCCGGTGGACCGCCTCGACGATCTCGGCGGGCGGCGTGTCCTTCAGGACGAACCCGGCGGCGCCCGCGCGCAGGGCGCGCAGCACCTGGTCGTCGGCGTGGAAGGTGGTCAGGAGGACGACCTGCGGGGCGTCCGGGCGGGCGCGCAGGCGTTCGGTGGCGGTGAGGCCGTCCACGGACGGCATGCGGATGTCCATGAGGACGACATCCGGACGGGTGCGGTCGACGAGCGCCTCGACGTCGCTGCCGTCGGCCGCCTCCCCGACGATCTCGATGCCGTCGGCACCGCCGATCATCAGGGACAGGCCGGCCCGCACGAGCGGGTCGTCGTCGACGAGGAGCAGTCTGATCGCGGTCATGGGGCTTACGTAATCACGGTTTCGGGGGACGCAGGGACCGACGAGGGTCGGAGCCCCTGCGCGGCCGAACCGGCCGCGCCCGAAGGCCCGTTCATCCCCACGGCAGCCAGGCCCGCACCCCGAACCCCCCGTCCGGCTCCGGTCCGTGCTCCAGTCGGCCCCCGGCCAGGGTCGCCCGCTCGGTCAAGCCGATCAGCCCCTGCCCCGAGCCGGGCACGGGCCTCACCTCGCCCTCGGGCGCCGGGTTGCGGACGCTGACGGTGAGGCCCTCGCCCGGTGCGCCCTCGACGGCGACGGCGACCTCGGTGCCGGGGGCGTGTTTGCGGGCGTTGGTGAGGCCCTCCTGGGCGATGCGGTAGGCGGTGCGGCCGACGGAGGCGGGCACGCCGGCGGGGTCGCTGACACGGAGGTCGAGGGTGACCTTCATGCCGGCTTCGCGGGACTCGGCGACCAGCGCGTCCAGGGCGGCGAGCGTGGGCTGAGGGCGGCCCGTGTCGTCGTGGTCGCCCGCCCGCAGGACGCCGATGATCTCGCGCAGGTCCTGGAGGGCCTCGTGGGCGCTCTCCCGGATGACGCCGGCCGCCCGGGCGACCTCCGCCTGGGGTGCGTCGGGCCGGAACTCCAGCGCTCCCGCGTGGACGCTGAGCAGGGTGAGCCGGTGGGCGAGGACATCGTGCATCTCGCGGGCGATGGCCTCGCGGGCCAGCCGCTGGGCCTGCTCGGCACGGAGCCTGGCCTCGTTCTCGGCGCGCCGGGCGCGGTCCCTGAGGCTCAGCATGAGCTGCCGTTTGGAGCGGACGACCATGCCGCAGGCGATGACCACGGCGGTCAGCAGCACGATGATGACCACTGCGGCGAGGTAGGGCAGATCCGGGTCGGGGCGCAGCCAGAAGTAGAACGGGATCAGTGCCATGTTGGCGCCGCCCACCCAGGCCACGTACCGGAAGGGCCGGTGCACGGCGAGCGTGAACAGGGCGATCATGCAGGCGCCGCCGGCCGTGTCGGAGACGATCCCCACGGGGACCGTCGCCACGGCCAGCCCCAGCGGCCAGCGGCGGCGCAGCCAGACCGCGCCGCAGGCGACCGCGCCGATCAGCTGGTCGAGGTGGGCCAGGTTGTCCGGGACATGGGGGTTGTCGGCGACGGACTCCGCGCCGACCAGGCCGACGATGACGGCCACCGCGAAGCAGCTGAAGTCGACGAGCCAGTCGCGCGCGGTACGCCGGGGCCGCCGCCCGGGGCGCTCGGCGTCGGGGTCGAGTTCGTTCAGGACCGCCGAGGGCAGCAGCCAGCGCCGGCCCGCGAAGAACTGGGGCACCGCTGTCTGCTTGTCACCGCTCACGGTCGACAAATCTACGCACGCGAGCCCGGCGTTACCTCCGCGCGGACGGGATCGGCTACCAAAGTCGCGGGACCGTCGACTTTCGGCGCTTCGACCCCACCCGACCGGCACCTTCCGTCGGACATGCCTCGCCCCGCGGCCGATGACTGTGGGGGGACCGCGGGGCGAGGGTCGTGCCATGAAGCAATCGCTGGAGCTGTTCGGGTTTCTCGCCCTGGTGCAGGGCGTGGCCGGCCTGGTGCACGAGTTCACCGACTGGCACTGGGGACTCGTGCAGAAGGTCGGCTTCCTCGACGGCTACGAGCTCTACGCGAGCGTCGCACTGCTCGTGCTGGCGATCGCGCTGTTCGCCGCCGCGGAGAGCCGGAAGTCCGGCTGAACGCGGACCGGACCTCCGGCTGGTCTCACTGTTCCTCGACGCCCCGGTGGGGGTTTCGGCCTGCGGACCAGCGGCTCAGCAGCCGTAGTCGACCAGGTCGAACGTGGCGTAGTGGTCCGCGGTGTAGTAGTCCTCCTGGTACTCCTCGCCCGTCACGATGCGGCGCGCACCGCGCGTGGACGAGCCGGGTGTCTTGACCGTGTACTCGTGGTAGTACCCGGTCGACTGGCTGGGCAGGACGCCTTCCCGGTTCTGGAAGACGCTCCCGTCCTGCGAGTACGGGAAGGGCCCGCCGGACTTGATCAGCCCCAGCGTGTCGTACGCCTGTGAGGGCAGGTCGCTGTAGCAGATGCTGCCGACCGCGGCGGCCGCCGGAGTGGCGGTGACGGCGCCTCCGACGAGGAGGGCGGACAGGACGGCCGCCGCGGCACCGATGCGGGTGATTCGTGGGGGGAATCTCATGCCTTCATGATGACGCGCGTAGACAGTGGCATGTCAATGACAACTCCGGAGATTTTCCCGTCAAGTCCGATGAGTTTTCCGGGAGTTAACGTGCGGCCCCGCGCCCCCACGCGGTCCCCACAAGCACCAGCGCCCCACCCGCGAGACCGAGCGCGCCGAGCCGTTCGCCGCCGAGCGCGATGCCCGCGAGGGCGGCCCACAGGGGCTCGGTGCCGAGCAGCAGGCTGACCCGGGACGGGGAGGTGCGGCGCACGGCCCACATCTGCACGAAGAACGCGAACAGCGTGCAGAACGAGGACAGGAACAGCAGCCCGGCCCACTCCCGTGCCCCGAAGCCCGCGGCGGTCTCCCACGGGGTGGCCTCGGCGCCGGTGGACAGCAGCGCGAACACCGCGACGGCGGCGCCGAGTTGGACGGTCGTCAGGGACAGCGCGTCGGCGTCCCGCACCGCCGTGATCCGGGACATGGCGAGGACGTGGACGGTACGCGCCAGGGCGGCCAGCAGCATGAGCAGATCGCCGAGGGAGGGCTCGGTGAAGCCGCCGCCCTGCGTGAGCAGGACGACGCCGAGCACGGAGAGGGCGGCGGCGCCGAGGAAGGCCCGCGAGGGGCGCCGCCGGGTCACGGCGGCCTCGGCGAGCGGCGTGAAGATCATGGTGAGGCTGATGATGAGGCCGGCGTTGGTGGCGGAGGTGTGGACGACGCCGTACGTCTCCAGCAGGAAGATCCCGCTGAGGATCAGCCCGAGCACCCCCGCCCCGCGCCACTGGGCGCCGCTCAGGGCGCGCAGCGCGCGCCATCCGGCGGTGACCAGGACCGGCAGCACGATCGCGAACCGCAGTACCAGGACCGCGAGGATGGTGCGCGCGGTGGTGATGTCCTTGGCGGCGAGATAGCTCGCGCCCCAGACGACCGCCACGAGCAGGACGGGCAGGTCGGTCAGCCAGGTGCGGCGGGGCGCGATCGTGCCCGGTACGGCGATCGAGGACATCGGTGCGGCTCTCCCGGTCTCCCTCAGGGGTGTGGAGACGTCGGTGGCTCGCACATGGAGCGATCACCGTACCCGCGCGGCTGACCTGGGGCTAGGCGTTTTCGGGGAGGTCGAAGGAGCCGTATTCCGGGCGTCCCGCCTTGTCGTACGTCTGGATGGAGACGCCCTTGGAGGTGATGAGGCCGCTGCGGTGCTCGAAGGCGGTCGGCAGGCTGCCCTCGGCGAACAGGCGGCGGCCGGCGCCGAGCACGACCGGGACGGTGATCAGGTGGAAGGTGTCGATCAGGTCGAGGTTCAGCAGGGACTGCACGAGGGCTCCGCTGCCGTGGATCTGGAGCTCGCCCTCGGCGCGCTCCTTGAGGGCGGTGACCTCCTTGGCGAGGTCGCCGCCGAGCACGCTGGTGTTGTGCCACTCCGGGTCGGTCAGGGTGGCCGAGGCGACGAACTTCGGCAGGGCGTTGAGCCGGTCGGCGATGAGGTTGTCGGGGTCGGTCACCTTCGGCCAGTACCCGGCGAAGATGTCGTACGTACGGCGGCCCAGGAGGAACGCGCCGACCCGGCCGAAGACCTCGGTGACGAAGCGGCCGAAGTCCTCGTCGTCGTAGGGGGCGGTCCAGCCGCCCTGGTCGAAGCCGCCCCGGGGGTCCTCCTCGGGGCCGCCGGGGGCCTGGTAGACGCCGTCAAGGCTGACGAAGATCTGGGAGACGAGCTGGCCCATGACGGGTGCCTTCTCTCGGGAGTGGGGTCTGTTGTCATCACCTCAGACCCCACTCGCGCCCGCAACTCATCGGTGGGCCCGCGCGGTCTCAGCCGGCGTGCGTGGAGAACAGGCCGCCCGTCGGGCCCTGCTTGTCGCCGCCCTGCGCCTTCTTCAGGGCGTTGGCGAGGCTCTCGATGGTCAGGGACTGGAGGATGACGCGTCCGTTGCCCTCCAGGGTGGCCAGGGAGAGGCCCTCGCCGCCGAAGACGGCGTTCATCATGCCCTGGCGGTTGAGGCCGCCGATGCGCTGGACGCCGTACTGGATGCCCTCCTCGAAGGCGACGACGCAGCCGGTGTCGACCTCGATGCGGCCGCCGAAGTCGGCCGGGTTCAGGTCGATGAAGTTGCCGGCGCCGGCGATGATCACGGTGCCGCGGCCGGTGAACTTCTCCAGGACGAAGCCCTCGCCCCCGCTGCGGCCGGTCCTGCCGCCCTGGAAGGCGATGCCGAAGTCGACGGTGGACTCGGCGGCGACGAACGCGTCCTTCTCCGCGAACCACGCGCGCGTGCCGTCCAGCTCCAGGGCGCGCATCTCGCCGGGCAGTACGCCCGCGAAGCCGACGGTGCCTTCCCCGCCGGTCGAGGTGAAGTACTGGAACGCCAGCGACTCGCCCGCCAGGGCGCGCTGGCCGACCTGCATGGCGGTGCCCATGGCCTGGCGGAGCATGCCGCCCATGCCTCCGGCGCCGCCCTGCGGCTGCTGTCCGCCCGCGTTCGACGGACCGCCGAGCCGGGTCTCCATAGTGACGTTCGTGGTCTTGAACAGGAACTTTCCGGCCTCGCAGTACACGGTCTGACCGGGCTGGAGGCTGACGACCGCCATCTGCATGGCGTTGCCGACGATGTCTTGCTGAAGGGTCACGTGAGGAGAACGCGGGAGGCGGAGGGAAGAGTTCCGCGGCGTAGACATCGGTGTCCGTTCGCCGCCAGCACGCGCGGATGCGCGCCGCTGAGATGGAGGCATGACAACGACTCACGGAACTCTGTACGGCAAGGTCGCGCTCGTCACCGGTGGCAGCCGCGGCATCGGGGCGGCGACGGTCCTGCGGCTCGCGCGAGAGGGCGCGGACGTGGCGCTCACCTATGTGAAGGACAAGGAGGCGGCCGAGGACGTCGTACGGGCCGTCGAGGCGCTGGGGCGGCGTGCGGTGGCCCTGCGGGCGGACTCCGCGGACCCGGCGGAGGCGGCGGAGGCAGTGGAGCGCGCGGCGGCAGCGCTGGGCGGTCTCGACGTGCTGGTGAACAACGTGGGCGTGGGGGTGCTGGGGCCGCTGGAGGGTCTCTCGCTCACGGAGGTGGACCGGGTGCTGGCGGTGAACGTCCGCGGAGTGTTCCTGGCCTCGCAGGCGGCTGCCGCGCGGATGGGGGCCGGCGGGCGGATCATCACGATCGGCACCTGCATGACGCAGCGGGTGCCCGGGCCCGGCGGCACGCTCTACGCGATGAGCAAGGCGGCGCTCGTCGGGCTGACGAAGGCGCTGGCCAGGGAGCTGGGCGGGCGGGGCATCACGGTGAACATCGTGCACCCCGGGCCGACGGACACCGACATGAACCCGGCGGACGGGCCGTATGCGGCGGGTCAGGCGGCGATGACGGCGCTCGGGCGGTTCGGGACGGTGGAGGAGGTGGCGGGGACGGTCGAGTATCTGGCGGGGGCGGAGTACGTGACCGGTGCGGAGTTCGCCGTGGACGGGGGGCATGCGGCGTGAGGTAGGGATTTTCTCGCCCCCGCCGCCCCTACCCGTCCCATCCTCCAGGGGCTCCGCCCCTTCGACCCCGCGCCCCTGGGGGCTGCCGCCCCCAGACCCCCGCTGTCGGCCCCGAAAGGGCCTCGTCCTCAAACGCCGGACGGGCTGAGAATGCGCGTCCGGCCTTCGAGGATCAGGGCTCAGCCCCCCAGCTCCTGATGGCGGGCCGTCAGCGTCGCCGCTCCCGTCTCCGTCAGGGACCCGTACAGCCGCAGTCGGGAGATGCCGCCGTCCGGGAAGATGTCCACGCGCGCGTGCGTGCCAACGGCCGGCGTCGGGAGGACGAAGCGGTGGTTGGTGTCGGGCTGGAGACGGGTGCGCGGGAGGATCTCCCGCCAGTCGCCGCTCTCGCCGTCCTGCACGGACACCGACGCCCAGCCCGCGCTGTTGCCCTTCAGATACGCGGTGTCGATCTCGATCGCGCGGATCTGGGACTGGGCCACCAGGCGGTAGCGGATCCAGTCGTTGCCCTGGTCACGGCGGCGGCGCGTCTCCCAGCCGTCGTCCATCTTGCGCGAGCGGCCCGGCTGGATGGTGTTGGAGGCCGGGGAGTAGAAGAGGTTGGACGCGTCCTCGGCCTGGCCGCCGTTCTCCAGCGCCACCACGTCGAAGGTGCCGAGGACCGCCAGCCACTGCGGGTCCGGTACGACCTCGCCGTACACGCGCAGGCGCGCGATGCCGCCGTCGGGGTGCTGGTTGACCCGGAGGTGCGTGAAGCGCTGCTCCACGGAGATCTCGAAGCCGTTGGCCGCGTGGCCGCCCACCGGTGTGCGCGGGACCAGCGTCGTCCACTTCACGTCGTCGCCGAGGAGTTCCTCGGGGGACGGGGAGCCCGCCACCGACGTGCCTTCCACCGACACCGCCTGCGGGTAGTTGCCGCGGAAGTGGGCCGTGTCGACGACGATCCCGCGGATCACCCCGGGCGCGCCGAGGCGCACCAGCGCCCAGTCGTGGTCCTCAGCGGTCGGCCACGGGTGGTCTGCGGAGGCGCCGCGGCGGCGCCGTGTCTCCCAGCCGTCCATGATCTTGCCCTTGTGCCCGAAGTGCTCGGGGTCGAACTCGGCGCGCTCGGGCAGGAGCAGGTTCTCGCGCTGGGCGAAGAACTCGTCGTTGGCGGCGATGACTCCGGCGCCGAGCTGCCGGGCGGCGAGGTCGGCGTACTGGGTGAAGGGGAAGTCGGCGGTGCGGTAGTCGGCGTACGGGTCACCGCCGCCGTAGGGGTTCGCGTCGCCGGTGAAGCTCGGGATCGCCGTCACGAAGGATGCCTTTCTGGAGGGTCGGCCGCTGCGGGTGCGGTGGTGAGGATCAGGGGGTGCGGGTGAGGAGTTCGCCCTTCGGGTCCGTGAACTCGCCGTCCGCGACGATGCGTTGGCCGCGCAGCCAGGTCGACTTCACGACGCCGTACAGGGTCTTGCCCGCGTACGCCGTCACACGGTTGCGGTGCTGGAGCTCGGCCGGGTCGACGGTGAAGGTCTCGTCGGGTGCGAGGATCGCGAAGTCGGCGTCGCGGCCGGTCTCGATGGCACCCTTCTGGTCGAGGCCGACCAGCTGCGAGGTGCGCGTGGACATCCAGCGGACGACGTCTTCGAGGGAGTGGCCGCGCTTGCGGGCCTCCGTCCAGACCGCCGCGAGGCTCAGCTGGAGGCCGGAGATACCGCCCCACGCCGTCGCGAAGTCGTCCGTCTTGAGGTCGGCCGTGGACGGCGAGTGGTCGGTGACCACGCAGTCGATGGTGCCGTCGGCCAGCGCCTGCCAGAGCAGGTCCTGGTTGGCGGACTCGCGGATGGGCGGGCAGCACTTGAACTCGCTGGCGCCGTCCGGGACTTCCTCGGCGGTCAGCGTGAGGTAATGCGGGCAGGTCTCGACCGTGATGCGGACGCCCTCCGCCTTGGCGGCGGCGATCAGCGGCAGCGCGTCGGACGACGAGAGGTGCAGGACGTGCACGCGCGCGTCCAACCGCTTCGCCTGGGCGATGAGTTGGGCGATCGCCGTGTCCTCGGCGTCCCGGGGCCGGGAGGCAAGGAAGTCGGCGTACTTGGGGCCGCCCTGCTGCGGGGCCGCCTCCAGATGGTGCGGGTCCTCGGCGTGCACGATGAGGAGCCCGCCGAAGGAGGCGATCTCCGCCAGGGACTGGGCGAGTTGGTCCTGTCCCAGGTGTGGGAACTCGTCCACGCCGGACGGGGACAGGAACGCCTTGAAGCCGAAGACGCCGGACTCGTGCAGCGGGCGCAGGTCCTTGACGTTGTCGGGCAGGGCGCCGCCCCAGAAGCCGACGTCGATGTGGGCCTTGTCGGAGGCGACGTCCTTCTTGGTGCGCAGGTTGTCGACCGTGGTGGTCGGCGGGAGGGAGTTGAGGGGCATGTCGACGAGGGTCGTGATGCCGCCGGCCGCCGCCGCGCGCGTGGCGGTCCAGAAGCCCTCCCACTCGGTGCGGCCGGGGTCGTTGACGTGCACATGGGTGTCGACCAGGCCGGGCAGGACGACATGGTCGCCGACGTCCTCCAGGCGGGCGCCGGCGGGGACTTCGGCGTCGTACGGCAGTACGGCCGTGATCTTGCCGGCGGCGACCGCGACCGAGGCGGCGCGCGTCCCTTCCGGAGTGATGACGCGCGTCGAGCGCAGCACCAGTTCAGCGTCGGACACCCGAACCCCTCTCAGCCACCGGTTTACTTCCACGTAACGGAATTCAACTTTCTGTTGAAGGAGTCTTCACTCCCGTTCTCACGCCGTCAAGGGCACACTTCGCTACAGCGGCCCTGGCGCCCGCACTCTGGACGTTTCCATAAAGCGGAATTAGAATTCCGACAGGCAGAACGTAGCTACGCACCACCGGGGAGTCAACCGACCGCCGGGTAGGCTTCTGCCCTTCCTGCCAGGTCCCGAAAGGAACGCGCCGTGCCGACGTCCAGCGCCAGCACCACCGACTCCGCCAAGTCCGCCGGTGGCGGGGTCCAGTCCCTCGAGCGCGCCTTCGATCTGCTGGAGCGGATGGCGGACGCGGGCGGCGAGGTCGGTCTGAGCGAGCTCTCCGCGACCAGCGGGCTGCCGCTGCCCACCATCCACCGCCTGATGCGCACCCTCGTGGCCTGCGGATACGTCCGCCAGCAGACCAACCGTCGGTACGCGCTGGGCCCGCGCCTGATCCGCCTCGGCGAGTCCGCGTCCCGGCTGCTCGGCACCTGGGCCCGCCCCTACCTGGCCCGCCTGGTCGAGGAGACCGGCGAGACGGCGAACATGGCCCTGCTCGACGGCGACGAGATCGTCTATGTCGCCCAGGTGCCGTCCAAGCACTCGATGCGCATGTTCACCGAGGTCGGCCGTCGCGTCCTGCCGCACTCGACGGGCGTGGGCAAGGCGCTGCTCGCGAACACCCCGGACCACGAGGTGCGCGCGCTGCTCGCCCGTACCGGCATGCCGGCCGCGACCGAGAAGACGATCACCACCCCGGACGGCTTCCTCGCGGCCCTGGCCGACGTACGGCAGCTCGGTTACGCGGTCGACGACAACGAGCAGGAGATCGGCGTCCGCTGCCTCGCGGTGTCGGTGCCCAACTCCCCGACCGCCGCGGCCATTTCGATCTCCGGGCCGGCGGGACGCGTCACCGAGTCGGCGACGGACAAGATCGTGCCGGTGCTCCAGCAGGTGGCGACGGAGCTGTCGGAGGCGCTGGCCAGCCAGAGCCCGGCGTGACGTCCGTCGAGGACCGTCCGGCGGCGGTGGTGACAGCGCCGCTGGAGACCCTGGTCGATCCCGGGCATCGGGTACGGCCGACGGCGGTACGAGGGTGGCGGTTGCCGGAGCCGGATCTGCTCGCTCTCGCCGAGTACGGGCCGCCGGACGACGTCGTCATGACGCCGTCGTAGGCGTCGAACTCCCCCTGAGGGCACCCCAGGGGCGGTTCGGTGAGCCCCGTGAAGAGGAGGGCGGCCCGCCGGCGCCAGCTGAGGTCGACGAACCGCGCGAGCGACGAGCCGATGAGGTCCACGGCCGGGTGACAGAGGTCGGCGTAGTGCTCCCGCAGCGCCGGGGCCACGTCGGCCGCGGTGAGCGGCGCCGAGCGGACGGCCGGAACCCGGCCGTCGCCGCGTACCGCCCCCATCCTCGGCGTCAGCTCGTCAGCGCCCACATGCCGAGGTCGTGGAACCGGTCCATCTCGCCCGGTGCGACGCCTGCGAGGAGATCGTGCTGCGGGGCATCGAGCGCGTGGACCCCGGGCTTCGGCACAACGCCCCGCACACCTTCTGGGGACAGCTGGTCACCGACCGGGGCTGCCGAACCCCGAGGACGCCCGTCAGCCCCGCCCCGGCTCCCCGAACAGATCCACCGCGTCCCGCACCTGCGACAGCCCCCGCGACAGCGCGCTGACCGACCCGATCGCCCCCGCGATCAGCAGCAGCGAGCGGCGCAGCCGGGGAATCTCCGGCGCCCCGTCGATCGTCATCGCGGCCAGTGCGGCGAGCTCGTCCTCGGCGATGACGCGGTCGGGGAACTCGGCCGGGTGCGCGGCGAGTTCGCGGCGCAGCCGGGACACCGCGGTCCGCAGTTCCGCCACCCTCGGATCCTCGTCGCTGCCGGTCACTGGCCTCTGTCCCAAGCTCCGCAACACAGCTCTCCCCCCAAGCGCACGCCGTTGTGCGCCGCACCTCGTGATCCCGCCCGAAACAGCCCCGTGGCGCTGGTCGGGCGCCGGGGGACGCGGGTCAGTAAACGCCACCCCGGGCGCGCCGCGCCACTGCGCGGACCGAAATTCAGCCCTTCGAAACCGGCCACTCGCCTGGACGTCAGGTATGCAGGACGCATGACGGACAACGAAGACCAGGTCGCCGGCCTTCTGCTCGCCGCGGGCGGCGGGCGGCGGCTCGGCGGGCGGCCCAAGGCGCTGCTGGATCATCGCGGCAGGCCACTGGTGGAACACGCGGTGAGCGTCCTGCGCGCGTCCGGCTGCGCGCGCGTGCACGTGGTCCTCGGGGCCGCCGCCGACGCCGTACGGCACCAGGCCGATCTCGACGGGTGCGTGCTCGTCGAGAACCCGGAGTGGGCCGAGGGCATGGGTTCCTCGCTTCGAGCCGGTCTTGAGTCGCTCTCCGGTACGGACGCGCGGGCGGCGCTGGTGTCGCTCGTGGACCAGCCCGGTATCGGGGCGGCGGCGTTCGCGCGCGTGCGCGGCGCCTACACCTCCCCGGACTCCCTGGTCGCCGCCGCCTACGACGGCGTACGCGGGCATCCCGTGCTGTTCGGGTCCGCGCACTGGGCGGGGATCGCCGCGACTGCCACCGGGGACCGAGGGGCACGCGCGTATCTGAAGGAACACGCCGCGCGGGTCGCGCTCGTCGAGTGCGGTGACATCGCCCGGCCCTATGACATCGACACCGTCGAGGATCTGCACCACCTTGAGTGAGCGGGGTGGCACCGAGCGCCACGTTTCCTCGACTCAGAGAATCTCGATATCAACAAACCATTGAACTTCCACGATGAGGAAACTAGTATCCACTGATCAGAAGCGCCCTCCCGCTCCGGGGGCGTTCCTCGCCGTACCCGGTTCGACTGGCACCCGGTGCCACGCTCGCTGAAGGAAGTGACAGCTCATGTCCGCACCAGCGCCGTCCCCGCTGGCCATCGTCGACGCCGAGCCCCTGCCGCGGCAGGAGGAGGTCCTCACCGACGCGGCCCTCGCCTTCGTGGCCGAGCTGCACCGCCGGTTCACGCCCCGGCGTGCGGAACTCCTCGCCCGCCGTGCCGAGCGCCGCGCCGAGATCGCCCGCACCTCCACCCTCGACTTCCTCCCGGAGACGGCCGCGATCCGCGCCGACGACTCCTGGAAGGTCGCCCCCTCCCCCGCCGCCCTCAACGACCGCCGCGTCGAGATCACCGGCCCCACCGACCGCAAGATGACCATCAACGCCCTCAACTCGGGCGCCAAGGTCTGGCTCGCGGACTTCGAGGACGCCTCCGCGCCGACCTGGGAGAACGTGATCCTCGGCCAGGTCAACCTCGCCGACGCCTACACCCGGAACATCGACTTCACCGACGAGCGGTCCGGCAAGACGTACGCCCTGCGCCCGAACGAGGAGCTGGCGACGGTCGTCATGCGCCCGCGCGGCTGGCACCTCAACGAGCGCCACCTCGTCGACGCCGACGGGTCTCAAGTCCCCGGCGCCTTCGTCGACTTCGGCCTCTACTTCTTCCACAACGCCCAGCGTCTGCTCGACCTCGGCAAGGGTCCCTACTTCTACCTCCCGAAGACCGAGTCGCACCTCGAAGCGCGGCTGTGGAACGACGTGTTCGTCTTCGCGCAGGACTACGTCGGCATCCCGCAGGGCACCATCCGCGCCACCGTCCTGATCGAGACGATCACGGCGGCGTACGAGATGGAGGAGATCCTCTACGAACTCCGTGACCACGCCTCCGGGTTGAACGCCGGCCGCTGGGACTACCTGTTCTCCATCGTCAAGAACTTCCGTGACGGTGGCGCCAAGTTCGTCCTCCCGGACCGCAACCTGGTCACCATGACGGCCCCGTTCATGCGCGCCTACACCGAACTCCTCGTCCGCACCTGCCACAAGCGCGGTGCGCACGCGATCGGCGGCATGGCGGCGTTCATCCCGTCCCGCCGGGACGCCGAGGTCAACAAGGTGGCCTTCGAGAAGGTCCGCGCCGACAAGGACCGGGAGGCCGGCGACGGTTTCGACGGCTCCTGGGTGGCCCATCCCGACCTGGTCCCGATCGCCCTGGAGTCCTTCGACAAGGTCCTCGGCGACCGGCCCAACCAGAAGGACCGCCTCCGCGAGGACGTCCATGTCGAGGCCGCCGACCTCATCGCGATCGACTCGCTGGACGCCAAGCCGACGTACAACGGTCTCGTCAACGCCGTCCAGGTGGGCATCCGTTACATCGAGGCGTGGCTGCGCGGACTCGGCGCGGTCGCCATCTTCAACCTGATGGAGGACGCGGCCACCGCCGAGATCTCCCGCTCGCAGATCTGGCAGTGGATCAACGCGGGCGTCGAGTTCGAGCACGCAGGAAGCACAGTGAAGGCCACTCCGGAGCTGGCCCGCAAGGTCGCCGCCGAGGAACTCGCCAACATCCGCGCCGAGTTGGGCGAGGAGGCGTTCGCGGCCGGCCACTGGCAGCAGGCCCACGACCTGCTCCTCGAAGTGTCGCTGGACGACGACTACGCGGACTTCCTGACGCTGCCGGCGTACGAGCAGCTCAAGGGCTGACCTACTGCGGCACCGCCTTGTCCGAGTGGCCCAGGGACTTTCCCGGGGCCACTCGGTCGCGTACGGCCTGCTTCACGGCCGTGGGCTCCGGGAAGCCCCGTTCGCGCCGGTCCCAGACGACCTCACCGTCGACCCGGACGACGAAGACGCCGCCGGTGCCGGGCTTGAGGGACAGCTCGCCCAGCTCCTGCTCGAAGGTGGTGAGCAGCTCCTGGGCCAGCCAGGCCGCGCGGGGCAGCCAGCGGCACTGGGTGCAGTACTCGATCTGTACGACGGGTGCGTGCGGGCTCATCCGAGGTGCACCGACCAATCCTGTTCAGCCGCGGGCTTGCCGTGCAGATCGGGGACCTGCTTGAGCCATGCGGGACGTCCTCGCTGGTTCTTCGCCGCGCGGAGCGCCTCCTCGGCGGCGAGTTCCTCCCGGGTGGGGAAATCCATGGGCAGCCAGTCGGCCGACGCCCGCACGCGCGCGTGGAGGTACTCCACGTACGCCTCGCGGGCCTCGTCGGGGGTGGCGTGGTCCGTGAGCCAGGCGTCGGGGACGGCCGCGGTCACCTCGCGGAGCAGGTCGGGCGTCACCTTGGGGGCCAGTTCCGTGTCGGCGGCCCGGACGTCGGGGGCCAAGTGGCCGAGGGCGTGGTGCCGGAAGTCGTAGCGCTTGGCGGGGTCGGAGCCGTCCCAGCGGTGGTGGAAGACGAGCGCGGCGCCATGGTCGATCAGCCACAGGCGCGGGGGCGCGACACCGAGCGTGGGCCACACCATGAGGTTCGAGCTGTGCACCGTGCGGTCCACGTTGACGGTCAGCGCGTCCAGCCAGACGATCCGGCCCGCCTCCAACGGGTCGACCGGGAACGCCTTGGCGACCTCCGGGGTGAAGTCCCGCGCGCCCGGCAGATAGTCCATGCCGAGGTTGAGGCCCGCGCTGGCGCCGTGCAGCTCCCGCACCTCCTGGTGGGGCTCGCTGTCGGCGATCGCCGGGTCGAAGTGGACCAGGACCAGCTCGGGGAAGCGCAGCCCGAGCGCGCGGGCCAGCTCACCGACGATCACCTCGGCGACCAGCGCCTTGCGGCCCTGCGCGGAGCCGGTGAACTTCACGACGTACGTCCCCAGGTCGTCGGCCTCGACGACGCCGGGCACCGAGCCGCCTGACCGCAGCGGGGTCACGTATCGAACAGCAGTCACTTCGCGCAGCACACCCGCCAGGGTAATTCAGATCATGTGGCGGCCAGTGGGTTGGGCAGCGGCAGGTAGCGGGCGTCCGCGCCGTCCGCCCCCGTCCAGCGCAGCAGCAGGTTGGTCTTGCCCGGGAGGGTGGGCGAGGTGAGCAGGTCCGTGATCTCGGGGAGGTCGTGACGGGCGAGTTCCCGGCGCAGGGCGGGCCAGGGGTCCAGACCGGGCCGGCGTTCGGCGAGGGCGGCCGCGACTTCGCACAGATGGTTCACCACCAGGCAGTACACCAGCCGCTCCCACCCGGCCGCCCGCTCCACGTCCGTCAGCAGCTTCACACCCTCGGCGTCCCGGAACAGGGCCTGCACGGGCATCCCGTCGGTGTCCACGGCGACCAGCGTGTTCTGCAGGTGGGCCTCGAGTACGACGCCGTGGTCGGCGAAGGCCGCGAGGGCGGGCGGTACGACGGCCCGCAGATACGCCTCCCACCAGGCCGTACCGCCGGACGGGACGCCCTCGAAGCCCTCCACGAGCCCGGCGGCGAGCAGTGGGGTCGCGCCGGGGCGCAGATGGCCGTGGAAGCCGTCGCGGACCAGGACGGCGAGCTCCTCGAAGGCGAAGTCGGTGGTGCGGTAGCCGCGGTCGGAGAGCCAGGCGGCGGGGCCGTCGGCGAACGCCTTGACGGCCGCCCGGTCGGTCCGCCGGAGTGCGCGCAGGTCGTGGCGCCACAGGCGGCGGATGTCGTTGGTGATGCGCACGTCCAGGCTGAACTTCAGGAACAGGTCGCGCTCGGGGGCGTAGAGCGTGCGGATCGCGGCCGTGGGCCAGACGTCGAAGGCGCTCGTGCCGAGTCGGATCAGCCGTCCGTCGGCGAAGGCGTCCGTGAGGTCCACGAGGTCGAGCTGCCAGGGGTGGGCGGGCAGCAGACGGTAGCCGGGCGGGGCCTCGCCGAGGGAGTCGAGGGCCGAGGTGTCGCCCTCCTCGACGACCGCGTCCTCGCGCACGCCGAGCAGCGTCAGCGGGAAACGGGCGTGGGCCTCGGGCGCGTAGGGCAGCCAGCGGGCGACCGGGCCGCCGCCGCGGGCCTTGGGGGCGGGGTGGTAGGGATGGCCGGTGAGCAGGGACTGCTCTGAGCGCAGATACGGGTCCGTGGGCGGCGTCGCACGCGCGCGTGCCGTCAGGATCGCCGCGACCGCGTCCCGGCTGTCGATCATCTCTGCGGGGAGGTCGTGGTTGGACAGACCGGTGTGGAGGGTCAGCTCCTCGGCGACGAGCTTGACGAGTTCGGTGTGGCCGATGCGGTGCCAGTGGCCGTCGGTGTTCACCTCGGGTTCCCCCGGCCGCCGCGCGCCGCGCACCCGCAGCAGCCGGCCGCTCGGCAGCCTGTGGGTGCGCACGTCGCCGGAGCCCGGGAGCGCCACGGCGACCTCGCGCAGCAGGCAGTTGAGCAGCGGCGCGGCAGCATAGGCGTCGGCGGCGGCCGGGGAGGTGAGGTCCACGCGTTTCACTCGTTCTCTACGTGCGGGCGGAGACGATCAGTATCTCTGTCGCCGGCCTCCCGCCATGCCACCTATTCGTACCCGAGGAGCCCACCCGTGCACCGTTCCCCCACCGCCGAGGCCGAGGTCGCCGAGGAGCTGGCCGAGACGCGCCCCGACCTGGTGTCGCGGTACGCGGCCGAGCTGCCGGGCGCCCGAGCCGCCGTACTGACCCGGCTGTGGCGGGCGCTGGCGTACGAGCCGCTGCCCTGGATCACCGACCGGGACGGCGGCACCCTGCGCCTGCGGGACGGACGGCGGCTCGCCGGTCCGCCGGCCGACCCGTACGCGACCGCCGCGTACGTCACCGACGTACGGCTCGACGGCAGGACGTACGACGATCCCGCGCGGCTCATGACCGACCTCGGGGTGCCGCACGGCAGCGATCTGGCGGCCGAACTCGGCCACAGCGTGGCGTCGTTGGCCCTGTCACGGGCCGGGCAGCCGACGGTCCCCCCGAAGGAGTGGCCGGTGGCCGACTGGGAGTGGGAGCAGCGGGTGGTGGACGGGCATCCGTTCCACCCCAACTGCCGTTCCCGGCCCGGTTTCTCGGTCGCGGAACAGTTGGCGTACGGGCCCGAGCACCGGCCGCTCGTCGGGCTGCGGACGGTCCCCGTTGCGGCGGCCGAGTGTCTGGTGTCGGGCGGGTGGCCGGACGGGATGCGGGACGGGGAACGGCTGTTGATCCCGGTGCATCCCTGGCAGGCGGCCCATGTGCTGAAACGGGTCGGCGACGAGGGTCCGGCCGCGCATCCGCTGATGTCCCTGCGCACGCTGGCCCTGACCGGCGAAGGCCCGCATGTGAAGACCGCGTTGAGCGCCCGGCTGACGTCGTCGGTGCGGGACATCTCGGTCTACTCGATCGGTATGTCGGCGACCCTGTCGGCCTTCGCGGAGTCGCTGGCGGCCCGCACGGACGGACTGCTGCACTTCACCCGCACGCTGGGCGCGGTCACCGCCGACTCCCCCGACCTGGCCGCCGTACTGCGCGAGTCGCCGCAGACGTACGCCGGGAGCGGTGAGCGGGTCGTGCCGGTGGCCGCCCTCGCCACCACCGACCTGCCGTCGAGCGCGTCCTGGCTCGCGGAGTTCACCCGGCTGACGCTGACCGTCGGGCTGCGCCTGCTGGATCTCGGGGTGGCGTTGGAGGCGCACGGCCAGAACCTCCTCGTGGTGCTGTCCGCGACGGGCGCGCCCCTGCGGCTCGTCTACCGCGACCTCGCCGACATCCGCGTCAGCCCGGCCCGGCTGGCCCGGCACCGCATCCCGGTACCGGAGTTGAGCGGCCGGGTCGTCACCGATGACGAAACCGCCCTGCGACGCAAGCTGTTCGGGGCGTTGGTGGCGGGGGCGCTGGCGGGCACTGCGGGCTCGGGAGCGGCGCTGCGGGGGGCACTGGAGACCGTCGTAGGAGATCTTCCGGACGCCCCCGATCTCGCGGCGCTCCGCGAAAACCCGCTGCCCACCAAGGCGTTGACGCTGATGCGGCTGTCGCCGGGGACGCCCGGGGACCAGTGGACCGGGCTGCCGAACCCGCTTCGTTTTGGAGGGTGAGACCTCCGGTCAATAGGATCCGCCGATGATCACAAGACAACGGCTGGCGGCAGGAGTGTGCGTCCTGCTCGCCGCCTTGACGGCCGGGATCGTCGTCCCGGTCGCGGCGGTCGCCGGTGAACCCACGGGCGGGACCGCGCCCCAGGTCGACCTCGTCCTCGACGTCAGCGGCTCCATGCGGACGGCCGACATCGACGGCGGCACCCGGATGGCGGCGGCGAAGCAGGCCTTCAACGAGGTGCTGGACGCGACCCCGGAGGAGGTCCAGCTCGGCATCCGGACCCTCGGCGCCAACTATCCCGGCGACAACCAGAAGACGGGCTGCAAGGACACCGCGCAGCTCTATCCGGTCAGCACGCTGGACCGCACCGAGGCCAAGACGCAGGTGGCGACCCTCTCGCCCACCGGCTGGACGCCGATCGGCCCGGCGCTGCTGAAGGCCGCCGACGACTTCACCGACAGCGCCTCCTCGAAGCGGATCGTGCTGATCAGTGACGGCGAGGACACCTGCGCCCCGCTCGACCCGTGCGAGGTGGCCCGGGAGATCGCGGCCAAGGGCATCGGTCTGACCATCGACACCCTGGGCCTGGTCCCGAACACCAAGATGCGGCAGCAGCTGAGCTGCATCGCCGAGGCGACCGGCGGTACGTACACCTCGGTCGAGCACACCGAGGAACTCTCCGACAAGGTCAACCAGTTGGTGGACCGGGCGGCCGACCCGGTGGTGACGCCGGTGGCCACCGAGGGAGCCGAGCAGTGCGCGAAGGCGCCCACGCTGAAGTCGGGTCTGTTCACCGACCGCGAGGAGTTCGGGCGACAGCGCTGGTACCGGGTGGACGTCGAGCCCGGCCAGGAACTGCGCGCCTCGGTGAGCGTGGCGGCCGACCGCGCCGTCACCCCCTCCTACGGGGTGCTGCTGCGGGCGGTGACCGTGCACGGCCGTGAGATCGTGCGCGGCGAGGTCTCGGGCAACGGCCGTACTGACGTGGTCTCGACGGGGCTGCGCTACCCGAAGGCGGACAGCGACGAGGACGATCCGGCCGCCGAGACCGTGTGTCTCCAGGTCACCAACTCCTTCTCGCCGGCCTCCGGCGTGAAGACCACGCCGGGTCTGCCGCTGGAGCTGACGGTGGACGTCGTGGACGCCCCGTCGGCGTCGAGCGACGTGGCCTCGTTCGGCCTCGGGCGCGGCTGGTGGCTGCTGGGCGCGCTGATCCTCACCGGCTTCCTCGCCGGTCTCGTCTGGGGCTGGCTCTCGCGCTGGCGCCTCGCGGTCTGGAGGACCAACTGATGCGGTCTGTGGAGAACCAACTGATGCGGCCGGTGGAGAACCAACTGATGCGGTTCACACGAGTGCTGGGTGCGGCGCTGCTGATGCTGGGGCTCGCCGCGGCGCCCGCCGCGGCCGACTCCTCGCCGTCCCCGTCGGCCTCCTCGGACAGTGACGCGCCCACCTCGGCCGGTACGTCGTTCCGCACGGCGACCGAGTTCGAGCAGGGGCAGCAGGCCACCGCGAGCGGCTCCACCGGCGACTTCCTGTACTGGTCGTTCCCGGCGGACGCCGGACAGCGCCCCACCGTCGAGGCGACGGTGAAGCTGCCCGGGACGCATGCCGCGCAGACCTGGCAGGTCGACGTGTACGACGGTCTGCGGCGCCGCCAGGCCTGCCAGTACGGGGCGCAGACACGCACCGCGGCCGCCGGCACGACGTCCGTGGAGCTGGCGTGCGTGCTGCGCACCGTCCGCGCCTGGTCCGAGCCGTGGGCCAACGACCCGCTGCCCGGCACGTACTACGTCCGGCTGACGGCCGTCGACCTCACGACCGCCGACCTCGGCCAGCCGGTCGAGGCCTCGGTCGAGGTGAACTCCAAGGACATCGGCGGCGCGGCGGCGGTGGACGGCTCGCTGGCGAAGCCGCTCGTGCCGGGCATCTCGATGAAGACGGAGACCGACGCCTCCGAGGACGACTCGTCGACGTCGGCCGTGCTGTCCAGCATCGAGCCGGAGGACGGCTGGGCCGGCGGCTGGTGGTCCGACCGCTGGGTGTGGACCGCGGTGGGCGGCGTGCTGGCCGCGCTCGCCGGTGTCGGCGGGTACTCGCTGACGCGTGGGTCGGGTCGGCCGTCCCGGGTGCCGCCGAGCGCCTGACGCCACGTCAAAGGGCCCGTTGCGTAAAGGCAGCGGGCCCTTTCTCATGCGTTCCTGAGCCCCTTGGCCAGCGTCCCGTCGCCCTCGACCTCGATACGGCCGTCCCGCACCGCGTCGGCGACCGTCAACTCCCCTCGCCCGATGGCCGTACAGGTGTCGACGTCCATGGAGAGCCGGGCGTCGGGCTCGCCTGGTGCGCGACCGTGGCCGTGGACCGGCCCGTCCTCGGCGCCGACGTACAGGTGGAAGTCCCCCTCCTCCAGCCGGACTTCGACGAGCCCCTCGCCCTCCAGCGCGCGCAGCAGCGGCAGCGCGAACCAGTGGGCGCGTACGGCGTCGGTGGGCCGCAGCTCCCCCAGCTCCGCCTCGCCCCACGCGCCCAGCGCCTGGATGACGGGCAGCAACTCCCTTCCCCGGCCGGTGAGTTCGTAGACGTTGGCGGCGCCGGGCGGAGGCAGTCTGCGCCGGGTCGCGAGTCCGTCCCGCTCCATGTCCTTCAGCCGGGAGGCGAGTACGTCCGTGCTGACGCCCGGCAGGTCCGCGTGCAGGTCGGTGTAGCGGCGCGGGCCGGCCAGCAGCTCACGGACGATCAGCAGGGTCCAGCGGTCACCGACGGTGTCCAGCGCGCGGGCGGCGGAGCAGTACTGGTCGTAGCTTCGGCGAGATGGCATGCGTCGCAGTGTAGACAAGTCATTGGACTTTCCAAGCCGCCACTTGGTAAAACCAAGCAACACACGAAACCGGAGAGGCAGCAGAGCATGGAGTTCCGGCAGTCCAGCAAGCTCAGCGACGTCTGTTACGAGATCCGCGGCCCGGTCATCGAGCACGCCAACGCGCTCGAGGAGGCAGGCCACAGCGTGCTGCGCCTGAACACCGGCAACCCGGCGCTCTTCGGTTTCGAGGCGCCGGAGGAGATCGTCCAGGACATGATCCGGATGCTCCCGCAGGCCCACGGCTACACGGACTCCAAGGGCATCCTCTCCGCCCGCCGCGCCGTCGCCCAGCGCTACCAGACGCTCGGCCTGGAGGTCGACGTCGACGACGTCTACCTCGGCAACGGCGTCTCCGAGCTGATCTCGATGGCCGTACAGGCGCTGGTCGAGGACGGCGACGAGATCCTCATCCCCGCCCCGGACTTCCCGCTGTGGACGGCGGTGACCACGCTGGCGGGCGGCAAGGCCGTGCACTACATCTGCGACGAACAGGCCGACTGGAACCCGGACCTGGCCGACATGGAGTCGAAGATCACGGACCGCACCAAGGCCGTCGTGATCATCAACCCGAACAACCCCACCGGCGCCGTCTACTCCAAGGAGATCGTCGAGGGCATCCTCGACCTCGCCCGCCGGCACGGACTGATGGTCCTCGCCGACGAGATCTACGACCAGATCCTGTACGACGACGCCGTGCACCACTCGGCCGCGGCGCTCGCCCCCGATCTGGTCGTCCTGACGTTCTGCGGTCTGTCGAAGACGTACCGGGTGGCCGGCTTCCGCTCGGGCTGGATGGTCGTCACGGGCCCGAAGCAGCACGCCAAGGACTACCTGGAGGGCCTGACCATGCTGGCCTCCATGCGGCTGTGCGCCAACGCCCCGGCCCAGTACGCCATCCAGGCCGCGCTGGGCGGCCGCCAGTCCATCCGCGAGCTGACCCTGCCGGGCGGCAGGCTGCACGAACAGCGCAACGTGGCCTGGGAGAAGCTCAACGAGATCCCCGGCGTCTCCTGTGTGAAGCCGAAGGGCTCGCTGTACGCGTTCCCGCGCCTCGACCCCAAGGTCTACAAGATCCACGACGACGAGAAGTTCGTCCTGGACCTGCTCCTGCGCGAGAAGATCCAGGTCGTCCAGGGCACCGGCTTCAACTGGCCCGCCCCCGACCACTTCCGCATCCTCACCCTCCCCTACGCGGACGACCTGGAGGCGGCGATCGGCCGCATCGGACGCTTCCTGAGCGGCTACCGGCAGTAGCGTCACCGGCGGCGCGCCACGGCCCGGGCTCCTAGCCTTGAGCCATGGGTGATCTCTTTCTGGTCCGGCACGGTGAGACCGAGTGGTCGCGTTCCGGGCGGCACACCGGAAGCACGGACGTCCCGCTGACCGAGCACGGGCGTGCGGAGGCGCGGCGGCTGGTGCCGCTGATCCGGTCCCATCGGATCGGGGCCGCGTTCGTCAGCCCGCTGCAACGCGCGCGGGAGACCGCCGAACTGATCGGAGTGCCGGACGCCCGGGTCGATGTCGACCTGCGGGAGTGGGACTACGGCGGCTACGAGGGGATCACCACCGTCGAGATCCAGCGCACCCGGCCCGGCTGGTTCCTGTTCACGGACGGGGTCGCGCCGGGCCCGCCGGACCACCCCGGGGAGACCCCGGAGCAGGTGGGCGAGCGGGCCGACCGGGTCCTGGCCAAGGTCGACGCGGCCCACGCCAACACCGAGGGCGTGGTCCTGCTGGTCGCGCACGGGCACTTCCTGCGAGTGCTGACGGCCCGGCGGCTGGGGCTGCCGGCGGCGCAGGGGGCGCTGTTCCAGTTGGCCACGGGGACGGTGTGCCGGCTGGGGACGGAGCACGGGCGGCCGGTGATCTCCGGGTGGAATGTCAGACCCCCGTCGTAGCCTGCGAAGCAGCCGTAGCGGCGATGTCGTCAGCCGAAGGGGGAATGCCGTGACCCGTCCACCCACCGCCGCGCAGCGCCGCGTCATCGACGCCGCCGATCCCGTCACCGGGCGGCTGAAGGGCACCGAGGCACAGCTCGCGTCCCTGGTCAGACACGGGCTGGCGTTCCGGCACCCGCGACCGCCGCACGACCACTTCCTCACCCCGGCCGGGCACCGTCTGCGGGAGGCCGAGCCCGTGACGGCGGCGCCGAAGACGCCCTCGCCCTCCGGTGTCTTCGCCGCGCGCATCGGCGGCGAGGAGGATCCGCCCGCCGCGGGCCCGGCCCGGGTGCGGGAGGTGCACAGCGCGTGGGAGGGGTTGCTGGAGCTGCGCCGGATGACGAACCAGGACGGGGCCACGGACCGGCCGTGCGGCTGGGAGCGCGCGCATCTGGTGCAGGCCGCCGCGCTGGCCCTGGAGGCGGCCGGGCACCCTCCCGCTCAGGCCGATGCCGAAGACGGCTACCGGGTGCGCGCGACCCCGCAGCCCGACGCGGTCGCCGTGCGCGAACCGGACGCCGCCGCGCTCACGGCCTGCGCGGCCACGCTCCAGGCGGCGGGCTGGCAGGTCGGCGAGTACACCGAGCCACGCACCCGAGCCCGCTATCTGCTGGCCTCGCCGAGACGCGTGTAACAGCCACATGCCAGGATCGGTCCATCAACTTCCGTGGTACGAGAGGGGATTGAGATGACCGAGCCGTTCGCCGTTCCGGTGACAGTCCGCGGGTACGAGACGGATGTCCAGGGCCACCTGAACCAGAGCGTCTACATCAACTACGCGGAGCACGCCCGCTGGTCGCTGCTGCGGGCCGCCGGGATCACCCAGGCGGGGCTCATCGGCAGCGGTGTGGGGCCGGTGGCGCTGGAGACCACGATCCGCTATCGGCGGGAGCTGCTGGCGGGCGACGAGGTGGAGGTGAGCTGCGGCTTCGAGTGGGGCGAGGGCAAGACCTTCCGCATAGCGCAGACCATCCGCAAGAAGGACGGCACCGTGGCCGCCGAGATCACGGCCGTCGGCGGGCTGATGGACCTCACCGAGCGCAGGCTGGTCGCGGATCCGCGGAGGTACTTCAAGGAACTGGCGGCGGATCCGGCGCTGTTCGGCCTGTGAACCGCCCGCGAGACGCCGGTTACGCGTCGACCAGCTCCGGCCGGTGCTCGGTGTCGTAGGCCGCGCGCGACTCCGCGATGTAGACCCTGTTGCGCTCGGCCCAGTCGGTCAGGCGTTGCAGGGTCTCGTGCAACTCCCTGGCCGCCCGCGTCAGTTCGTACTCGACCTTCGGCGGGACCGTGGGATGGACGGTGCGCGTCACCAGGCCGTCGCGCTCCAGGTTGCGCAGGGTCAGGGTGAGCATCCGACGGCTGATGCCCTCGATGCCGCGCTCCAACTCGGTGAAGCGGATGGGCCCCTGAGCGGCGGCGACCAGGATCTGGACGCTCCATTTCCCGGAGACCCTGTCAAGAACTTCCCGCACCGGGCACGCGTGCGCGTTCACTGCCTCGACGGTTACACCGGTGTTCCTCTGTGACATCGAACTGCCTCCTTACGCCTCGCCTCATGGTCACTGACGATGCACTCAGTTACAAGTCGTGCACCCAAGGAGAGCGAAGGTCATGCCGACCACGATCGAGTCACAGGCGAAGGCGCAGGCGACGGCCGCGACACCGCCCCGAACATACTCCCGCTGGGCGTCTCTCGTCGTCCTCTGCGCGGGGACGCTGATGACGATCCTGGACGGCAACATCGTCACGGTCGCCATGCCGGCCATACAGAGCGACCTGGGCTTCTCGGCGACGGGTCTGGCCTGGGTCGTCAACGCCTATCTCATCCCCTTCGGCGGGCTGCTCCTGCTCGCCGGCCGGCTCGGCGACCTCGTGGGCCGCAAGCGGATGTTCACGGCGGGGCTCGCCGTGTTCACCGCGGCCTCCGTGCTGTGCGGGCTAGCGACCGGCCAGGGCGTGCTGATCGCGGCGCGTGCCCTCCAGGGCGTGGGCGGGGCGATGACCTCGGCGGTCGTGCTCGGCATGCTGGTGGCACTCTTCCCCGAGCCACGTGAACAGGCCCGTGCCATCGCGGTGTTCAGCGCGGTCGGCGCGGCGGGCGGGGCGCTCGGCACGTTCCTCGGCGGGGCGCTCACCGAGGCGTTGAACTGGCACTGGATCTTCCTGATCAACCTGCCGATCGGGATCGTGGCGTGGCTCGCCACCGTACGGGTGCTGGAGCCGGGCACCGGGGCCGGGCTCGGCAAGGGCGCCGACTACCCCGGCTCGGCCCTGGTCACGGGCGCCCTGATGCTCACGGTCTACGGCATCGTCGGCGCCGGCGACCGCGACCTGACCCACACCCTCCTCCTCGCGGCGCTCGCCCTCGCGCTCTTCACGGCGTTCACCCTCCGCCAGGCCCGGGCCGCCCGCCCCCTGCTGCGGCTGCGCCTGTTCCGCTCCCGGCTGCTGAGCGGCGCGAACGCCGTGCAGATCCTGATGATCGGCACGATGTACGGCTTCCAGTTCATCGGCGCGCTCTATCTCCAACGTGTCCTAGGCTACGGCGAGTTGCTCACCGGCACCGCGTTCCTCCCGGCGCCGATCGCGATCGGGCTGCTGATGCTCGGCCTCTCCGCCCGCACGATCGGCCGCTTCGGCGCCTACCGGGTGCTGCTCGCCGGGCTCGTCCTCATCGTCGCCGGGATGGCGCTGCTGGGCCGCGCCCCAGCCGACGGCTCCTACGTCACCGACGTACTCCCGCCGCTGCTTCTGCTCTCCGCCGGGTTCGCCGCCGCGATGCCCGCGCTGACCGGGCTGGCCATGTCGGGAGCGCGGGAGGAGGACGCGGGACTGGCGTCCGGGCTGTTCAACACCACGCAGGTGGTGGGAGGTTCACTCGGGCTCGCGGCGCTCTCGGTCCTGGCGGCGAACCGGACGGAGGGGCTGCTCGACGGCGGCGGCACGACGCTGGTGGCGGCCACCGCCGAGGGCTACCAGCTGGCGTTCCGGGTGGGCGCCGGGATCGCGCTCGCCGCGCTGGCCCTGGCGACGGTGGTCCTGCGGCCTCGGAGCAGGTGAGACGCCGACGGCCACCCGGGACGTCCTGCGCCCCCGGACCAGGCGAGACGACGGCGGGCGCCCCGCCCCGCGCCCCCGGACCAGACGGGACGACGGCGGGCGCCCCGCCCCGCGACCCCGGACCAGACGAGACGACAGCGGGCACACCACCCCGCAACCCCGAACCAGGCCAGACAACAACGGGCACACCACCCCGCAACCCCGAACCAGGCCAGACAACAACGGGCACCCCACCCCGCAACCCCGAACCAGGCCAGACAACAACGGGCACCCCACCCCGCAACCCCGAACCAGCTGAGACGACAGCGGGCACCCCACCCCGCGACCCCGGACCAGCTGAGACGACAGCGGGCACCGCGCCCCGCGACCGCGGGCCCAGTGTGAGCCGGCGGCGGGCCCCCGTGCCCGCCGCCCCCGCGTCACGCCTCGACGAACGCGTGCCGGTGGTCCTCGGCCCACTCCCGGTAGGACCGCGCGGGCCGTCCCAGCGCCTCGCGCACATCGTCCGTGACGGTGGTGTTGCCACCCCCGCGCGCGAACTCCAGCCCGCCGAGCACCCCGTCCACCGCCGGCTCGCTCAACCCGGAGGCGGCCAGCTGCTCCCGTATCTGCTCCGTCGACGGAGTGACCGTCTCCACCGGGCGCCCGATCACCTCGGCGAGCACCGCGGCCTGGTCGGGGACGCTGATCGCCTCGGGCCCCGTCAAGGTGTACGTCCGCCCCGCGTGCCCGGGGCCGGTCAGGGCCGCCACCGCCGCCTCGGCCACGTCCCGCGGGTCGACGACGCCCTGCCGCCCCTCCCCCGTCAGGTTGGGCACGGGCTGCCCCGCCCGCAGCGCCTGTGCCCAGCCGAGAGTGTTCGAGGCGAAGGACGAGGGCCGCAGGATCGTCCACTCCACCCCGCTCGCGCGCAGGGCCTGTTCACCGGGCAGATGCCAGGTGCCGAACGGGCCGAACTCCGGCTCACCGGTGCCGATGGAGGAGAGCTTCACGATCCGCCGCACGCCCGCGGCCCGCGTCAGCTCGATCAGCCGCGCGTCCCGCCCGCCGTCCTCCGGCCCGAGCACCCCCACGAGGAACGCGGCGTCCACCCCCACCAGCGCCGCCTCGACGGAGGGCTGGTCGAGGAAGTCGCCGCGCACCACCTCCACCCCGTCGGGCACCACCGCCCGCCCGGGGTCGCGGGTCAGGGCCCGCACCTTCTCACCACGTGCCGTGAGCTGTCGTACGACTTCGCTTCCGATGGTGCCCGTGGCACCCGTCACCAGGATCATGGCCTCCACGCTGCCGGACGGGCCGAGGACGACTCTTGGAGATTCCGGCACGGTTGGGCGCCCCACCCGGCCGCCGCGCCCGCTTACGGTGGAGGAGTGACGACCACGACCGCCGAGCCCTTGCCGCCGCTTCCCGACGCCCTGCGCCCCTGGATCGCCGAGACCAGCACGGTGACGGGCGGCAAGTCCGTCGCGCACGCTCCCGACACCGCGACGAAGCTGGTCGTGCGGGTCGAGGAGGGCGGCCGGCGGGATGTGCTGGTCGTCGGCCCACAGACCCGCGCCTCCTACCACCGGGCCGAGGGGGAACGCCTCTCGTCCTGTCTGCAACTGCACCTGGCGCCGGGGACGGCACGTCCGCTGCTGGGCGTGGCGGCGGCCGACCTGGTCGGTCGGGTCGTACCCCTGCGGGAGCTGCCCGCACGGGCGGCACGGCAACTGTCGTACGGCATAGGCGACTTGGCTCTCGACGACATGCTCGGCCGACTGGCTGCCGCACTGCCGCCGCTCCCGGAGTCCCGGAGCGGGCTGCTGCGGGCCGCGGTGGACGCCCTGTCGTTCCGCGGCGGCCGGATACCGGGGCAGGTGAAGGACGTGGCCCGGGAACTCGCCGTCAGTGAAAGGCAGTTGCGGAACCTCTTCGCGGAGGGCGTCGGCCTCTCCCCCAAGCACTACGCCCGCATCGACCGCGTCCGCGCGGTGCTGGCGCAGGCCCCGACCGCGAGGTGGGCCGATCTCGCCGCCACCACCGGCTACTACGACCAGGCCCACATGACGACCGACTTCCGGACCCTGATGGGCGTTCCGCCGCGTTCCTTCTTCACCGGCCGCCTCCCCGAGGCCCGCCCCTGCCAGGCGTTCGACCGGCTCCGCACGCGGGACGCGGACTCACAGTGACCTGCTAACGGCACCTCACGGCTTTCCCAAGTTGGCGCGCGACTCTCGACTGCCCTTCACAGCGCCTGCCTTGGAGATGAAGACGTGCCCCTGATGTCCGCGAAAGCCGCTCGCCGCACCCTGCTCGCCGCCTTCGGCACGGCCGTGCTGAGCACCCGGTGGCCGTCCGCCGAGGCCGCTGCCGCCACCGGGCTCGACGCCCCGGGGAAGAAGGACATCGCCATGCGGCTGGTGTCGAGCGCGGAGAACTCCTCGCTCGACTGGAAGGCGCAGTACAAGTACATCGAGGACATCAGGGACGGCCGCGGGTACACGGCCGGGATCATCGGCTTCTGCTCGGGAACGAGCGACATGCTGGCGCTGGTCGAGCTGTACACGGAGCGGGATGCCGACAATCCGCTCACCGGCTACCTGCCCGCCCTGCGCGCGGTCGACGGGACCGACTCCCACGAGGGCCTCGACCCGGGTTTCCCCGCCGCCTGGCGGAAGGCGGCGAGGACGGCCGCGTTCCGCGAGGCCCAGCGGGACGAGCGGGACCGGGTCTACTTCGACCCGGCCGTGGCGCGCGCCAAGAAGGACGGCCTCGGCACGCTCGGCCAGTTCGTCTACTACGACGCGATGGTGATGCACGGCCCCGGCACGGACGCCGTCAGCTTCGGCGGCATCCGCAAGCGGGCCCTGAAGCACGCCGACACCCCGGCCGCCGGCGGCGACGAGACGACGTATCTGCACGCCTACCTCGACGCCCGGGTGTGGGCGATGCGGCAGGAGGCGGCTCACAGTGACGTGAGCCGGGTCGAGACCGCCCAGCGGGTCTTCTTGAAGAAGGGCAATCTCGACCTGGACACGCCGCTCAAGTGGAAGGTGTACGGGGACAGTTACACCATCGCCTAAGCCGAGCCTCAGTGCGCTGCGGCGATCTCCTCGCCCGCCTCCATCGGGTGCGTCACGTCCTGCGCGTCGCGCTGCCTGCCCAGGTGGTTGAAGACCAGGTTGAGCGCCACCGCGGCCACGCAGCCCGTGGAGATCCCCGAGTCGAGCACGATCTTCGCCGTCTCAGGGAAGGCGTGGTAGAACTCCGGCGCGGTGATCGGGATGATCCCGACGGCCAGCGAGACGGCGACGATCAGGACGTTGTTGTCCTTGTCCAGGCCGGCCCTGACCAGGGTCTGGATGCCGCTGGCCGCGACCGACCCGAACAGGACGACGCCCGCTCCGCCGAGCACCGGGCGCGGTACGACCGCGATGAGCGAGGCGGCCATCGGGCACAGGCCCATCAGCACCAGGAAGGCGCCGCCGGTGGCGACGACGTACCGGCTGCGGATCCGCGTCATGGCGACCAGGCCGATGTTCTGGGCGAAGGCGCTGCACATGAAGCCGTTGAAGAAGGGGCTGAGCGCCGAGCCGAGGGTGTCGGCGCGCAGGCCCGCCGCGATGGTCCGCTCATCGGCGGGGCGCTCGACGATCTCGCCCAACGCCAGCATGTCGGCGGTCGATTCGGTCATCGAGACCACCATCACCACGCACATGGACACGATGGCCGCGGCCTGGAACTGCGGGGCGCCGAAGTGGAACGGCGTCGGGAAGCCGATCACGTCCGCGGCCCCGACCGGGCTGAAGTCGGTGACGCCGAAGGGGATCGCGAGAAGGGTGCCGATCACCAGGCCGAGCAGCACGGCGATCTGCTTGACGAACCCGCGGGTGAAGCGGCGCAGCAGCAGCACGATCACGAGTGTCGCGCCCGCCAGGCCCAGGTAGGTGGTCGAACCGTAGTCGTCCGCCGCGGGGTTGGGGCCCTGCGCCCAGCCGAAGGCCACGGGCAGCAGGGACACGCCGATGAGCGTGATGACCGTCCCGGTGACGACGGGCGGGAAGAAGCGGATCGCCTTGCTGAAGAAGGGGGCGGCGAGGAAACCGAGGAGTCCGGCGACGATCACCGCGCCGAATATGATGGGCAGCGCGTCGGACTTGTCGTCGGTGGAGGCGACGATCGCGGTCATCGGGGCCACGCCCGCGAAGGTGACGCCGTTGACGAAGGGGAGCCGGGCACCGATCTTCCAGATGCCGAGCGTCTGGAGGAAGGTGGCGAGGCCCGCGGTGAACAGACAGGCGCCGGTCAGGAAGGTGAGTTCGGTGCCGGAGAGGCCGACGGCCGCCCCGACTATCAGGGGCGGGGCGACGACTCCCGCATACATGGCGGCCACGTGTTGGAGGCCCGTGGTGGCCATTTTGACTGCGGGGAGTTTTTCGTCGACGGGGTGTGTGTCGTCGGCTCGTTGGGCGGTCACGGCGGTTCCTCCGGGTCAGCTAACACGTCGGCTCTGACGTGGGTTTCTTGGAGGTGGTGCACGGTCGTGCGGGACCGGAGGACGGGTGGGGTGCACGGGGGGACATGCACGGTGACCGTTCCGGGGCGCACACGTGTGGCGTACGCCCCGGAGACGGCCGCCATGAACCCCGCTCGGGTTCACGGCTACCGGCCGGGAGCCGTCCCTCCCAGCCGGAGATCAAGTGCCGTACAGGAATACGGAGTTACTGCGCGGCGATCCGCGCCAGCCGCTGCGCCTGCTCGCGCGTGGAGCGGGCGATCGCGTCCTCGTCGGCGTGCAGCAGGCGGTTGTTCTCGACGATCTGGCGGCCGTTGACGAAGGACGCCGTGACCGGGGCCGCGGCACCGAAGACCAGCGCGGTCACCGGGTCGGCGATGGAGGCGTGGGCGAGGGTGTCCAGCTTCCACAGCACCAGGTCGGCGAGCTTGCCGGCCTCCAGGGAGCCGATCTCGGCGCTGCGGCCGAGGACCTGGGCCCCGCCGTAGGTGCCGAGGCGCAGCGCCTGGCGGGCGTTGAGGGCGGCCTCGCGGTGGGCGCCGAGGCGGTTGATGAGGAGCGCGTTGCGCAGTTCGGTGTGGAGTTCGCCGGACTCGTTGGAGGCGGTGCCGTCGACACCGAGGCCGACCGGGACACCGGCGGCCAGCATGTCGGGGACGCGGGCGATACCGGCGGCAAGGCGGGCGTTGGACGACGGGCAGTGGGCGACACCGGTCTTCGTGCGGGCGAAGGCGGCGATGTCGGAGTCGTTCATATGGACGCAGTGCGCCATCCACACGTCCTCGCCGAGCCAGCCGGTGGACTCGAAGTAGTCGGTCGGGCCCATGCCGAACAGTTCCTTGCAGAACTGCTCCTCCTCGACGGTCTCCGAGCCGTGGGTGTGCAGCCGCACGCCGAGACGGCGGGCCAGTTCGGCGCCCTGGCGCAGGAGTTCGGTGGAGACGGAGAAGGGCGAGCAGGGGGCGACGGCCACCTGGGTCATGGCGTCGAAGGAGGAGTCGTGGTGCTCCTTGACGGTCGCCTCGGTCGCGGCGAGGGCGCCTTCGAGGGTCTCGACGGCGAAGTCCGGGGGCAGGCCGCCGTCCTTCTCGCTGCGGTCCATGGAGCCACGGGCGAGGGTGAAGCGGACGCCCATCTCGCGGGCGGCGCGGATGATCGAGCCGGACAGGTCGCCGGAGCCCTGCGGGAAGACGTAGTGGTGGTCCATCGCGGTGGTGACACCGCCGCGGGCCATCATGCCCAGCGAGCCCTGCGCGGCCGAGTACGTCATCTGCTCGTCGATGCGCGCCCAGGTCGGGTACAGCGCGACGAGCCAGTTGAAGAGGTTGTGATCGGTGGCCAGACCCCGGGTGATCCACTGGTAGAAGTGGTGGTGGGTGTTGACCAGACCGGGGGTCACGAGATGTCCGGTGGCGTCGATGCGGCGTACGACGTTCTCCAGGCCCTCGGGGGCCCTGCCCGCGCCGAGCGACTCGATGCGGTTGCCGGCGATGACGACGTGACCGCTCGCGTACTCCGTGTCCTGGGCGTCGACCGTCGCGATCGAACAGTTCTCGATGACGATGCGCTGGGCTGTTGCTGCCATGGTTTCGTCCTTTGCGCTTCGGTGGAGAGGGCACGGCAGGACCCCGGAAGATTTGAGTGCCGCGGCCGGTTCGGAGACCTCAGGAGACCTCACCGGCCGCGGGTGCCGCAAAAACGTGCGTTGTTACAGGTTGGTGAGGTCCACGGGGATCTTCGGCTCGCAGCCGTCCCGCAGGATCGTCGCCTCGATCAGGCCGTAGGGCCGGTCCGCGGCGAAGTACACCTCGTTGTCGTTCTTGAGCCCGAACGGCTCCAGGTCCACCAGGAAGTGGTGCTTGTTCGGGAGCGAGAAGCGGACCTCGTCGATCTCGCTGCGGTTGTTGATGATCCGCGAACCCATTTGGTACAGGGTCTGCTGGAGCGAGAGCGAGTAGGTCTCGGCGAACGCCTGGAGCATGTGCTTCCTGGTCTGCTCGTAGGACTTCTCCCAGTGGGGCATCCGCTGCTCGTCGTCGGTCCAGTTGAACCGCCAGCGGGCCGAGACCTGGGTGGCCAGGATGCGGTCGTACGCCTCCTGGAGCGTCGTGTACTTGTCCTTGACGTAGCCCCAGAACTCGGAGTTCGTCGAGTTCATCACGACCAGGTCCTTCAGACCCGAGATGACCTCCCATGACGAGCCGTCATAGGTGATCTGGGTGACCCGGGTCTCCTGGCCCTTGCGCACGAACGAGTGCTTGACCTCGTCCGCGCCGATGAACTGGGAGTTCGCGTCGGAGGCGGCGATGCGCTCCCAGGCGTACTCCTCGATCCGGATCCGGGCCACCTTGATCGGCTCCTGCGAGGTCACGAAGTGCCGGGCGAGGTGGATGCCGAACTGCTCGGCCGACTCGATGCCGTGCTCCTTGGCGAACGCGTACACCGTGTTCTTGGTGGTGTCGGTCGGCAGGACATGGGCGTTGGAGCCGGAGTAGTGGACCTCGTCCATGTCGCCGCTCAGCGCGACGGACACGTTCAGGTCCTTGATGTGGTGGGTGGCGCCGTCCCGCGTGATCTTTACGACTCGGTTCTCGGCCTTGCCGTACTGGTTCTGTCCCAGGATCGTGGGCATGTCTGCTAGCTCCCTCGGTAAACGGAGTAGCCGAACGGGTTGAGCAGCAGCGGTACGTGGTAGTGCTCGCCGGGCTTGACGGCGAAGGTGATCGCTACCTCTGGAAAAAACGCACCGCTGTCCCGATTCGCGGGGGCGTCCTGCTGCGCATCGGCTTGCTTCTTCTCGAAGTACGGTTCGACGGCGAAGTCGAGCCGTACGTGTGTGGTGCCCTCCGGCAGGGCCGGCAGGTCCTTGCACCGCCCGTCCGCGTCGGTCGCGCTGCCGCCGAGCGCCTGCCAGTCCGCGCCCGGGCCCGGGCGGGCGGACAGCTGGACGGCGACTGCCTCGGCGGGGCGGCCGATGCTGGTGTCCAGGATGTGGGTGGACACCGAGGCGGTGGTGCTGGTGCTCATGCTGCGTCAGTCCTCTTCGACGAGTCGGGCGAGCCGGATACGGTTGATCTTGCCCAGCTCGGTGCGGACGATCTCCCGCTCCTGCTCCGGCGCGTTCCCGATCCGCTCCTTGACCGCGTCGCGCATCTGCTCGCCGGTCCGGCCGGTGGCGCAGATGAGGAAGACATGGCCGAACCTCTCCTGGTAGGCGAGGTTCAGCTCCAGCATCTCGGCCTTGAGCTCCTCCGTCGCGCCGGCCATGCCGCGCTGTTCACGGGCGGAGGTCGGGTCGCCCTCCTTGGGGCGGCCGATGGGCGGGTGTCCGGCCATCGCCTCGGCGAGGTCCTCGGCGGTCAGCTCGGCCGTCGCGGCGTCGCTGACGGCGTAGAGCTCGTCGCTGGTGGAGTAGGGGCGGGCGGCGAGCAGCCGCCGCGCCCATGCCGTGGAGGCACACGCCTCGTGGAGGGCGGCGAAGGCCGCGTGCTCCTCCAGGGCGTTGAACCGGGTCAGGCCCGGCGGCGTGGAAGTCGAAGTCACGGGAGCCTCCGTGGCCATGTTGCTGAACGGGCTGCCGATAGCTAACGCCCTTCGAAACACCACGTCAACACTTTGTTGAAAATTCGGGGTTACAAGCCCCTGCGGGGGCTACAGGCCCTTGTCGCGGTTCAGATAGTTGTAGACCGTGAACCGGCTGACGCCGAGGGCGCTCGCCACGGTCTCCACGCCGTGCCGTACGGAGAAGGCGCCACGCGCCTCGAGTATGCGCACGACCTCCTGCTTGGCCTTGCGGTCCAGGTCGGCCAGCGGCTTGCCCTGTTTGCGCTCCATGGCGGCCAGGATGTGATCGAGGGAGTCCGCGAGCTGTGGCAGGCGCACGGCGACCACGTCGGCGCCGTCCCAGGCCAGCACGACGTCGTCGGGGCCGGCCTCGTCGGGCGGGACCAGCTCCCCGCCCATGGCGTCGACCAGCGGCTTCACCGCCGTGATGAAGGGTTCGTCCCCCGAGCCGGTCACTTCCCGCCCTCCCCGACCACGTTCTCCCCGATCACGTTGACCTGGAGCGAGACCCGGGTGGCGCCGGCCGCCAGGGACCTGCGCAGCAGCGCGTCGACAGCGGTGAGCACGGCGTCGGCACCGCCTTCCACGGTGTTGCCGAACGGGCCGACGTCCACCGCGTCCAGTTCGGCGCTCTCGACGACCTCACGGGCCGCGACCGCGTGCGCGGGCGCCTCGTCCAGGTCGAAGGGCTCGGTCGTGAACTCCACTCTCAATCGCACGCGCTCAACCTAACGCGCGGCGTCGACTTCCGCCGAGCCCTCTTGACAAGCGACGAGACCCGACGGCAATCTTCCATTAAGCAGAAACGAACTTCCGCAATACGGAATCACTCGACACGGAAGGGAGCGCAGACCCCTATGGGATTCGCAGACCAGCGCTTCAACGTCAACCTGTCGATCCTCTTCACGGAACTCCCGCTCCTGGAGCGCCCCGCGGCCGCCGCCGCGGCGGGCTTCACCGCGGTCGAGCTGTGGTGGCCCTGGGTCGACTCCCCCACCCCCGAGCAGTCCGAGCTCGACGCCCTGAAGAAGGCGATCGAGGACGCGGGCGTCCAGCTCACGGGCCTGAACTTCTACGCCGGTCAGCTGCCCGGCCCCGACCGCGGCGCCCTGTCGATCCCGGGCGAGGAGTCGGAGAGGTTCCGCGCCAACATCGAGGTGGCCGCGGACTTCGCCCGCTCCCTCGACTGCAAGGCGCTCAACGCCCTGTACGGCAACCGCGTCGACGGCGTGGACCCGGCCGCGCAGGACGCGCTCGCGCTGGAGAACCTGGTCCTCGCGGCCCGCGCGGCCGACCGGATCGGCGCGATCCTGCTGATCGAGACGCTGAACAAGCCGGAGTCGCCGCGCTACCCGCTGGTGTCCGCGCCGGCCGGGATCGGGATCGTCGACAAGGTCAACGAGGCGACGGGACTCGGTAACGCCAAGTTCCTCATGGACCTCTACCACCTGTCCATGAACGGCGAGGACCTGCCGGCGGTGATCGAGGAGTACGCCGCGAAGACCGGCCACGTCCAGATCGCCGACAACCCGGGCCGTGGCGCCCCGGGAACCGGCTCGCTGCCCCTCGAAGACCTCCTCGACCAGCTGAAGAAGGCGGGTTACGACGGCTGGGTCGGCCTCGAGTACAAGCCGGGCGACCGCCCGAGCGCCGAGGCCTTCGACTGGCTGTCCCGCTGACCCCCTCCCCGAAAGGCACCCCCATCATGAGCAACACCCTTCCCAAGATCGCGTGGATAGGCCTCGGCATCATGGGCTCCCCCATGTCCGAGAACCTGATCAAGGCGGGTTACGACGTCACCGGCTTCACGCTGGAGCAGGACAAGCTGGACCGCCTGACCGCCGCGGGCGGCAAGGCCGCCGCCTCGATCGCCGAGGCCGTGCGCGACGCCGACGTGGTCGTCACCATGGTCCCGGCCTCCCCGCAGGTCGAGGCCATCTCCTACGGCCCCGACGGCATCCTGGAGAACGCGAAGTCCGGCGCCCTGCTGATCGACATGTCCTCGATCACCCCGCAGACCTCGGTCGACCTCGCGAAGGCCGCCAAGGACAAGGGCATCCGCGTCCTGGACGCCCCGGTGTCCGGCGGCGAGGCCGGCGCCATCGAGGCCGTGCTGTCCATCATGGTCGGCGGTGAGCAGGCCGACTTCGCCGCCGCCAAGCCGATCCTGGAGGCGCTCGGCAAGACCATCGTGCTGTGCGGTCCGCACGGCTCGGGCCAGACCGTGAAGGCCGCCAACCAGCTGATCGTCGCCGTCAACATCCAGGCGTGCGCCGAGGCCGTGGTCTTCCTGGAGAAGTCCGGCGTGGACCTGAAGGCCGCGCTCGACGTCCTCAACGGCGGCCTCGCGGGCTCGACCGTGCTGACACGCAAGAAGGACAACTTCCTGAACCGCGACTTCAAGCCGGGCTTCCGTATCGATCTGCACCACAAGGACATGGGCATCGTCACCGACGCCGCCCGCAACGTCGGCGCGGCCCTGCCCGTCGGCGCGGTCGTCGCCCAGCTGGTCGCGTCGCTGCGCGCCCAGGGCGACGGCGGCCTGGACCACTCCGCACTGCTGCGCGCGGTCGAGCGCCTCTCCGGCGCCCAGCTCTGACACTCAGCCCCCCAGACCCCGGGCGGCGCACGCTGCTGACACCTGTCCTGTCGCGCCCAAGCGGCGGCGCCGCCCGGAATCCACTTCAACAAAGTGTTGACGTCCAGATCGCCCCACTTCTAGGCTCCACAAAGCGGAAACAGGTTTCCGCTGTCACCCGCACGGAAGGTCCCCGATGTCGAAGCGCGTGCTGACGACCGAGTCCGGCGCCCCGGTCGCCGACAACCAGAATTCCGCCTCCGCCGGTGTCGGCGGTCCGCTCCTCCTCCAGGACCAGCACCTGCTGGAGAAGCTCGCCCGCTTCAACCGTGAGCGCATCCCGGAGCGCGTGGTGCACGCCCGCGGCAGCGGTGCGTACGGCTACTTCGAGGTGACCGACGACGTCACCGGGTTCACGCACGCCGACTTCCTGAGCAGCGTCGGCAAGCGCACCGAGGTCTTCCTGCGCTTCTCCACCGTGGCGGACTCGCTCGGCGGCGCGGACGCGGTCCGTGACCCGCGCGGCTTCGCGGTGAAGTTCTACACCGAGGAGGGCAACTACGACCTCGTCGGCAACAACACCCCGGTGTTCTTCATCAAGGACCCGATCAAGTTCCCCGACTTCATCCACTCGCAGAAGCGCGACCCGTTCACGGGCCGTCAGGAGGCGGACAACGTCTGGGACTTCTGGGCGCACTCCCCCGAGGCCACGCACCAGATCACCTGGCTGATGGGCGACCGCGGCATCCCGGCGTCGTACCGCCACATGAACGGCTACGGCTCGCACACCTACCAGTGGACGAACGCCGAGGGCGAGGCCTTCTTCGTCAAGTACCACTTCAAGACCAACCAGGGCGTCCGCTCCCTGTCCGCCGAGCAGGGCGCCGAGCTCGCGGGCAAGGACCCGAACTCGCACCAGACGGACCTACTCCAGGCCATCGAGCGCGGGGTGAACCCGTCCTGGACGCTCTACGTCCAGATCATGCCGGCGGCCGAGGCGGCGGACTACCGCTTCAACCCGTTCGACCTCACCAAGGTGTGGCCGCACAAGGACTACCCGCTCCAGCGCGTGGGCCGGCTGGTCCTCGACCGCAACCCGGACAACGTGTTCGCCGAGGTCGAGCAGGCCGCGTTCTCGCCGAACAACTTCGTGCCGGGCATCGGCCCCTCGCCGGACAAGATGCTCCAGGGCCGGCTGTTCGCCTACGCGGACGCGCACCGCTACCGCCTGGGCGTCAACCACACCCTGCTCGCGGTGAACGCCCCCAAGGCGACGACCGCGCAGAACTACGGGCGTGACGGCCTCATGGCGGCCAACTCCCAGGGCCGCGCGGCGAAGAACTACGAGCCGAACTCCTACGACGGCCCGGCGGAGACCGGCCGCCCGCTCGCCGCCCCACTGGCGGTCAGCGGCTGGACCGGCACGCACGAGGCGCCGCAGCACACCAAGGACGACGACTTCTTCCAGGCCGGTGAGCTCTACCGGCTGATGTCCGAGGACGAGAAGAAGCGTCTGATCGCGAACATCGCCGGCGGCCTGTCCCAGGTCTCCCGCGACGACGTGATCGAGAAGAACCTGGCCCACTTCCACGCCGCCGACCCGGAGTACGGCAAGCGCGTGGAGGAGGCGGTCCGCGCCCTGCGCGAGGACTGACCTTCCAGGGGATGAGCTCCCTGTTCGCGCCCGGACGCTGAGCGACCCGGATGAGGGGTGGTCCCTCGGTACGGGGCACGGGCAGGGTGATGGACCGCGGCGGCGTGCGAGCCAGTGCGGTGGTGAAGGACCGGAGATCCTCTTCTCGACCTGAGGGAAGGGCGTTTCGGGCTCCGTCGCTGCCGCCGCGGTCCCAGCAGCACGGCACGACCCGAAGAGCACCGGATACGGACGGTCCCGTATCCGGTGCTCTTCGCCGTGTCCGGGATGCGCGGACGGCTTGCGCGCAGCACGCTGAAGGCATGGCACACGCACCGCACCATCCGCACGTCGTGGTGCACTCGCCGGGCCTGGACGGCTCCCGGCGGGTCACCGCGGACGACCACAACCTCGGCGTCGCCTCCCACCTGGACGATGTCGTGGAGCTGCTGCGCCTCGCCGATCTCGACCGGATCGAGGTCGAGGACGAGGACATCGTGGAGTGGCAGGGCGGCGGCCCGGACGACTGGCCGGGGCTGTCCGAGCACCCTCAACCGTGAGCCCGCCTACACCCGGCGGCGTAGACGGGCTACGGAACCCTCAAATCAACCTCTGAACCCGCCCCCGGAGGCTTCAACCGCCCCCGGGGGCGGGCACATTGTCGTCACGCGGTGCCCGCCGGCACGGGGGCGGCGGGCACCGCGTGACGGGGGTACGGGGGGGCACGGGGGATACGGGGGGACGGGCACCGGGGGGACGGGACATGCCGAAGGGGCGGCCCATCCCCCCGGCTGGGCCGCCCCTGTGGTCGCTGCGGTACGTCAGGCCTTCAGCGTCCTGATCGCCGTCGGGGCGTGCCCCGGCTCCGTCGCGAGCTCCTCGAACTCGGTGACGTCACTGATGTCGGCGGTCTTGCTCATCGCGATGTTGGTGATCCGCTCCAGGATCGCCTCGACGACGACCGGCACCCGGTACTCGGCGGCCAGCTTCTTGGCCTCCTCGAAGGCCGGCAGCAGCTGGTCGGGCTCGGTGACGCGGATGGCCTTGCAGCCGAGGCCCTCGACGACCTTGAGGTGGTCGACGCCGTAGACGCCCAGCTCCGGGGAGTTGATGTTCTCGAACTCCAGGTTGACCTGGAAGTTGATGTCGAGACCGATCTGCGCCTGCCGGATCAGGCCCAGGTAGGCGTTGTTGACCAGGACATGGACGTACGGGATCTTGTGCTGCGCGCCGACGGCCAGCTCCTCCAGCATGAACTGGAAGTCGTAGTCGCCGGAGAGGGCGACGACGGGCGTCTCCGGGTCGGCCTTGGCGACGCCGAGCGCGGCCGGGAGGGTCCAGCCGAGCGGGCCGGCCTGACCGCAGTTGATCCAGTGCCGCGGCTTGTAGACATGCAGCATCTGGGCGCCCGCGATCTGCGAGAGGCCGATCGTGGTGACGTAGCGCGTCTCGGGGCCGAAGGCCTTGTTCATCTCCTCGTAGACGCGCTGCGGCTTCATGGGCACGTTGTCGAAGTGCGTACGGCGCTGGAGGGTGGCCTTGCGCTCCAGGTGGGAGGCGACCCAGGCGGAGCGGTCGGGCAGCTCGCCCGCGGCCTTCAGCTCGCGCGCGATCTCGACGAAGAGCTCCAGGGCGGCCTTGGCGTCGGAGGCGATGCCGTAGTCCGGGGCGAAGATCTTGCCGATCTGGGTGGGCTCGATGTCGACGTGGACGAACTTGCGATCGCCCCGGTAGACGTCGAGCTTGTAGCCGGTGTGCCGGTTGGCCCAGCGGTTGCCGATGCCGAGGACGAAGTCCGACTCCAGGAACGTGGCGTTGCCGTAGCGGTGCGAGGTCTGGACGCCGACCATGCCGGCGTTCAGCTCATGGTCGTCCGGGATGGTGCCCCAGCCCATCAGGGTGGGGATGACCGGGGTGTCGGTGAGTTCCGCGAACTCGACGAGCAGGTCGGAGGCGTCCGCGTTGATGATGCCGCCGCCGGCGACGATCAGCGGGCGCTCGGACTCCAGCAGGAACCTGATCGCCTTCTCGGCCTGGGCGCGGGTCGCGGCCGGCTTGTAGACGGGCAGCGGCTCGTAGGTCTCCGGGTCGAACTCGATCTCGGTGAGCTGGACGTCGATCGGCAGGTCGATGAGGACCGGTCCTGGACGACCTGAGCGCATGAGGTGGAAGGCCTGCTGGAAGACGCCGGGGACCTGGGCGGCCTCCAGGACGGTGGTCGCGGACTTGGTGACCGGTTTGGCGATCGAGGCGATGTCGACGGCCTGGAAGTCCTCGGTGTGCAGTTTGGCGACCGGCGCCTGGCCGGTGATGCACAGGATCGGGATCGAGTCGGCGATCGCCGAGTACAGGCCGGTGATCATGTCGGTGCCGGCCGGCCCCGAGGTGCCGATGCAGACACCGATGTTGCCGGGCTGGGTACGCGTGTACCCCTCGGCCATGTGGGAGGCGCCCTCGACGTGCCGGGCGAGCGTGTGGTCGATGCCGCCGCCCTCCTTGAGGGCGCGGTAGAAGGGGTTGATCGCCGCGCCGGGCACACCGAACGCGTTGGTGACGCCCTCGCGCTTGAGGATCTCAACTGCCGCGCGGGCAGCGGTCATACGTGCCATCGAGTACTCCCTGCTTCGGCTGTCGGATTCGCACTCCCGTCGCGCCCCGCGGTGAGCACTTCCGTACGCTCGAAATTCCACATTACGGAAACTAACTTCTACTATCTGGAATCAATGTAAGTGGAGGGGTGAAGGGCGTCAAGAGACGGACAAGCCGGGGTTCGCTGGAGGACGATGGGAGCGCTGTCCCGACGTGCGGTCGTTCTGGAGTGGGCCATGTCCGAGAACGTGTCGGTGCGCTGCCCGGTCTGCCGGCGCGAGCACTTCTATGCGGCACCGTCCTATCCGTGCGCCTGCGGGGCGCCGGTGACACCGGCGTTGGACCGGCGGGCGCGTGCGACGACGGTCACGCACCGCTCCTGGGAGGACGACTGGGTGACAGTCCTGTGCGCGCGCTGCGGGCGCACGGGCGAGTGGCCGCACCCCGAGGTGGGCTGCGCGTGCGGAGCGGTGCTGCGCGTTCCGGTCACCCCGGAGGCGGTCGGCATCACGACGACCCGGCGCGTCGAGCAGTCCCGCCGGCGCACCTTCCAGCCGGTGACGATCCGCACGGCGCGCGACGCGGTGACAGCCGCGGCCCTGTACCTGCGCTGGCTCGGCTACCAGGACATCCGCCGCGCCGACCAACGCCCCCCGAACGGCATCGGCCTCGCCGCCCGCGGCCTCCTCGCCCAGGTCGACCCGACCGTCCGCCCGGCCTCACTCCGCGACGTCGAATGCCTGTGGCTCACCGCGATGACGGAATCCGCGGACTGCGTCTACTTCTCCCTGGCCGGCTACGCCACAGAGGCCCGCACAGTCGCCGACGCCCTGGGGGTACCCCTGTTCGTCCTCGACCTGACGGGAACACCCCAGCCGGTGAACGGCCTGGCGGACGAACTGGATTCCACGGGGGCGTAGGCCTTTGGCGGTGGAGCCGAAAGGGGGCTGCGGTGAAAGAGATACGGCCGCTCGGTCGACGAGGCTGAGGTTGCCGATGCTCGTACCGATCGCGGTTGTCAGGGGCGGCGCCGGGACGGCCGCCGTCGTGGGCGTCGGAAACCCGATGCGGCCGGACCCGGCGCCCTGCACATCGAGCAGGTGTCCGTCCACCCGGGCTTCCGCGTCCTGGACGCGAGTGAACTCACCCCTCCGCGTAGGTCTCCCGCAGTTCCACCTTGCGTACCTTTCCCGACACCGTCATCGGGAACGACTCCAGTACCTGGAGCCTGCTCGGCACCTTGTAGTGGGCCAGGCGGCCCTCGCAGAAGGCGTGGACGTCCTCCAGGGTCGGTGGGTCGGCGGGGTCGCGGGGGATGACGCAGGCGAGGACCTCCTCGCCGTACCGCTCGTGAGGGACGCCGACGACCTGGACGTCCGCGATCTTCGGGTGGGCGTAGAGGAACTCCTCGATCTCGCGCGGGTAGATGTTCTCGCCGCCCCGGATGATCATGTCCTTGATGCGGCCGACGATCTCGACATAGCCGTCCTCGCGCATCACGGCCAGGTCGCCGGTGTGCATCCAGCGGCCCGCGTCGATCGACTCGGCGGTCTTCTCGGGCTCGTTCCAGTAGCCGAGCATCACGCTGTAGCCGCGGGTGCACAACTCCCCCGCCTCGCCACGGGGTTGAGTCACTCCCGTCACCGGGTCCACGATCTTGACCTCGATGTGGGGCAGGACGCGGCCGACCGTTCCCGTGCGGTGTTCCAGGTCGTCGTCCCGCCGCGTCTGGAGCGACACCGGGGACGTCTCGGTCATGCCGTAGCAGATGGAGACCTCCGCCATGTGCATCTCGGCGACCACCCGCTTCATCACCTCCACCGGACACGGCGAGCCCGCCATGATGCCGGTGCGGAGGGAGGAGAGGTCGTACGACGCGAAGTCCGGGTCGTTCAACTCCGCGATGAACATGGTCGGTACGCCGTAGAGGGAGGTGCAGCGCTCCTGCTGGACGGCGTCCAGCGTGGCCTTCGGGTCGAAGGACGGGGCCGGGATCACCATGCAGGCGCCGTGCGAGGTCGCCGCCAGATTGCCCATCACCATGCCGAAGCAGTGATAGAAGGGCACCGGGATGCAGATCCGGTCCTGCTCGCTGTACGCGATCAACTCCCCCACGAAGTAACCGTTGTTGAGGATGTTGTGGTGGGAGAGGGTCGCCCCCTTCGGGAAGCCCGTCGTCCCCGACGTGTACTGGATGTTGATCGGGTCGTCGCAGGACAGCTCCGGGTACGGCGCCGGGGTCGCCCGGGCGAGGAGCGCGTCCCAGCTCGGGTCGCCGATGAACACCGTCTCCCTCAGCCGCGGGCACGCACCCCGCACCTCCTCCACCATCGCCCGGTAGTCGCTCGTCTTGTGACTGAGGGACGCGAACAACAGGGAGATCCCGGCCTGGTTGAGCACGTACTCGACCTCGTGGGTGCGGTACGCCGGGTTGATGTTCACCATGATCGCGCCGATGCGGGCGGTGGCGTACTGGACGAGCACCCACTCGGGGCAGTTGACCGCCCAGATGCCCACCCGGTCACCCTTGGCGACCCCGCTCGCCATCAGCGCGTACGCCAACTCCTCGACATCGGCGGCGAATTCACCGTAGGTCCAGCGCCGTCCGGACGGTACGTCGACCAGTGCCTCACGGTCCGGCCAACTCGCCACCGCCCGGTCGAGGTTCGCGCCGATCGTGTCCCCGAGCAGTGAAGTCCCGCTCGTCCCATGGGTGTAGGAGCTCATCGGAAGTCCTCCTCGCGGTACTCGGCGGCCGAGCCGGCGGCCGTGGCCTCGCGCAGCTCGATGCGGCGGATCTTGCCGGAGACGGTCTTGGGCAGCGGCGCGAACTCCAGGCGGCGGATGCGCTTGTAGGGCGCGAGGACGTCCCGCGAGTGCTCGAAGAGGACCTTCGCGGTGTCGGGGCCTGGTTCCCAGCCCTCCGCGAGGACCACGTACGCCTTCGGCACCGCGAGCCGCAGCTCGTCCGGCGCGGGCACGACGGCCGCCTCGGCGACCGCCTCGTGCTCCAGCAGCGCGCTCTCCAGCTCGAAGGGGCTGATCTTGTAGTCGCTCGCCTTGAAGACGTCGTCGCTGCGGCCGATGTAGGTGAGGTAGCCGTCCGCGTCCCGGGATGCCACGTCCCCGGTGCGGTAGTAGCCGCCCGCCATCGCCTCCGCCGTACGGTCCGCGTCGCCGTGGTAGCCGGTCATCAGGCCGACGGGCCGCGCGGACAGGTCGAGCGCGATCTCGCCCTCGTCGGCACCCGGAGCGCCGGTCACCGGGTCGAGGAGTTCCACGCGGTAGCCGGGGCTGGGCCGTCCCATGGAGCCGGTCTTCAGGGGCTGGCCGGGGCTGTTGGAGACCTGGACCGCCGTCTCCGTCTGTCCGAAACCGTCCCGGATCGTCACCCCCCACGCCCGCCGCACCTGCTCGATGACCTCGGGGTTCAGCGGCTCGCCCGCCGCCACCGCCTCCCTCGGCGGGGTCCGCAGCTGGGTGAGGTCGGCCTGGATGAGCATCCGCCACACGGTGGGAGGGGCGCAGAAGGTGGTCACTCCCGCGCGGTCCATCTCCGCCATCAGCCGGGCCGCGTCGAAGCGCGTGTAGTTGTGGATGAAGACGGTGGCTTCCGCGTTCCAGGGCGCGAACAGGTTCGACCAGGCGTGCTTGGCCCAGCCGGGCGAGGAGATGTTCAGATGCACGTCGCCGGGCCTGAGGCCGATCCAGTACATGGTGGCCAGGTGCCCGACCGGGTACGAGGTGTGGGTGTGCTCGACCAGCTTGGGGCGGGCCGTGGTGCCCGAGGTGAAGTAGAGCATCAGCGGGTCGTCGGCCCCGGTCGGGCCGTCCGGCGTGAAGTCGGGCGATGCCTCGTAGGCGTCCTCGTAGCGCCGCCAGCCCTCCGAGGCGCCGCCGACCGCGATCCGGGTGTAGTCGCCGGGCACGTCGTCGAACTTGCCGGTGTCCTCCGACCGTACGAGCACCTGGCGCACCCGCCCGCGCTCGACGCGGTCGCGCAGGTCGGCGGGGCCCAGCAGCGGTGTGGCCGGGATGACGACGGCGCGCAGCTTCATCGCGGCGAGGGCGGTCTCCCACAGCTCGGCCTGGTTCCCGAGCATCACCAGGACGCGGTCCTCGGCGCGCACTCCCTGGTCGCGCAGCCAGTTCGCGATCCGGTCGGAACGCTCGGACAGCTCGGCGAAGGACAGCCTGACCTCGGCGCCGTCCTCCTCGACGATGTGCAGGGCGGTCCGGTCGTTGCCGTCGGCGATGACGTCGAACCAGTCGAGCGCCCAGTTGAAGCGCTCGGGCCGGGGCCAGGTGAAGCCCTCGTAGGCCGTCGCGTAGTCCTCGCGGTGGGCGAGCAGGAAGTCCCGCGCTGCGCGGAACGACTCCGTCGTCATCTGTCCTCCTCAGGGCCGGACCATTGCCGGGCGGCTCTCTGTCATCGTTTACTCCGTGATGCAGGTCTCACTACCCCCGAACGGGGGTGTGCGCCGCGGCGAAAGGACGAACGGGTGGCTACGGAGGCGGCGGAGATCCGCAACGCGCTGGTGCGGCTGCGGCGGACGACCGGGCTCCCGGTCGCCTTCGGCGGGCTCGTGGAGGCCGGCCGCCCCCAGATGCGCATCAGCGAACTGAGCGGCACGGCGACGGTCGCGCTGCGCGCCTTGGCCGTGACCTCGGGCAGCGGCCTCGGCGGCAGGGCGGTCGCCCTCGCCCGCCCGTGCGCCGTGACGGACTACTCCGCCTCCCGGCAGATCAGCCACGAGTACGACGCCCCGGTCGCCACCGAGGGCCTGCGCTCGATCGTGGCGGTGCCCGTCGTCGTACGGCGCCGGGTGCGGGGTGTGCTGTACGGCGCGCTGCGCACCGTACAGCCGCTGGGTGACCGGGTGCTGGGCGCGGCGATGGAGGCGGCGCGGGACGTGGAGCAGGCGCTGGTGGTGCGCGAGGAGGCGAGGGAGCTGGTGGCGGCGGCCGAGCCGGCCGGGGTGGACCCCGTGTCGCGGGAGCAGGTCCGGGAGGCGCACGCGGCGCTGCGGGCGCTGGCGCCACGGATCACCGACCCGGCGCTGCGGGCCGAACTCCTCGACGCGTGCGGACTGCTCACCCCGCGGCAGCGACCGGTCCGCACGGCCCTCGCCCCGCGTGAGCTGGACGTCCTGGCCTGTGTGGCCGAGGGAGCGACCAACGCGGCGGCCGCCGAGCGGCTGGGGCTGCGGCCGGAGACGGTCAAGGGGTATCTGCGCTCGGCCATGCGCAGGCTGGGCGCGCGCACCCGTGGGGAGGCGGTGGCGGCGGCGCGCCGGGCAGGGCTGCTGCCCTAGAACGTTGCCCCACCATTCATTCACCTGTGCTTTGAATTTCCCCATACTTTGAGGTTGTTATGTGCCTCACCACGTCTCCCCTCCGGATTTCAAAGAATCGTTGCCTAGAATTTGGCCCGGACACGACACGAGGGGAGCGGCGACCGTGCAACGGGACTTCCAGGAGCCTGCGAGATGCCGCCCCGACCTGGTCATCGGCCGGGAGGAGGTGTTCGGTCGGGCCCGGGAGCAGCTCGTCCGGGGCGGCAGCGTGCTGCTGCACGGCCCCGCCGGAATAGGAAAGTCCACCGTCCTGCGGGCATTGGCCGCGGATAACGGCGGCTCGGCCCGCACCGTCCTGCGCTGCTCGGCGACCGAGTCCGAATCCCATCTCCCCTTCCTCGCCCTCGCCGACCTGCTCGGTCTGGTCCTCGACGAGGTCTCCGGGAAGCTGCCCGCCGCACAGCGCACCGCGCTGGAGTCGGCGCTCACCGGCCGCGGCGAGTCCACCCTCCAGCGCGACGGCCTCGCCCTGCGCCTCGCCGTGCTGTCGGCACTGCGCGCGCTCGCCGCCGAGGGCCCGGTGCTGATCGTCGCCGACGACGTGCAGTGGCTGGACTCCGCCAGCGCCGAACTCCTCGGCTTCGCCGCCCGCCGCCTCGGCGACACCCCGGTGCGGATGCTGTGCGCGGTGCGGACCGAGGGTCAGGAGTACGACCGCCATCTACGCGCGTCCCCGCCGGACACCCTCGCCCTGCGCGTCAACCCGCTCTCCCGCACCCAGGTCTCCGAACTGCTCGGCCACCGCGGCTACACCGGCCTGCCCCGCTCCACGGTCCGCGACATCCACCGCACCAGCGGCGGCAACCCGCTCTTCGCCCTGGAACTCGGCCGCGCCCTCAGCGAGAACCCCACCCCGCCCCGGCCCGGCGAGCCGCTCCCGGTGCCCACCTCGCTGCGCACCCTCGTGCTGAACCGCCTGGAGATGCTCTCCGACGAGGCCCGCCGCACCCTCCTCGTCGCGAGCGCCGGCGCCCGCCCCACCCCCGCCCTGCTGCGCGCGGCCGGCCGGGAGAACGCCGAGGCGGAGACCGCCCAGGCCGCCGCCCTCGGCCTGCTGGCCACCGAACCGGAGGGCCCCGCCGTACGGTTCGCGCATCCGCTGATCTCGGCCGCGCTGTACGCGGAGGCGCCCGCGCACGAGAGACGGGCGGCGCACGCCGCGCTGTCGAAGGCCGCCTCCGACCCCATCGAGCGGGCCCGGCATCTCGCCCTGGCCACCACCGGCACCGACCCGGACACCGCCGACAGCCTCGCCGAGGCCGCTTCCCTCGCCCGGGACCGCGGCGCCCCCTCGGTCGCCGCCTCCCTCGGACTGCTCGCCGCCCGCCACACCCCCGTCGAGGCCGACCCCGACGCGCGGCGCCTCCAGGCCGCCGAGGACGCCATCACCGCCGGTGAGCTGGACCTCGCCCGGGACATCGCCCGGGACGTGCTGACCCGGGCGACCGTCCCCGCGGACCGGGTGCGGGCCTGGATCATCGTGATCGACACCGCGGGCCACGCCATGACGGAGGTCGACTCGGTCTTCCCGCAGGCCCTGGCCGACGCCGGCGACGACCCCCAGTTGCTCGCCCTGATCCACTACCAGCTGACCTGGCGGGCCGTCCTGGTGGACGGCGACTTCGACCAGGCCCGCGAGGAGGCGGCGCACTCGGCGGCGCTCGCCGCGCGGGCCGGCGACCGCTACAACGAGCTGATGGCCCTGGCCTTCCAGGCCCAGATCGAGACCCTGATGGGCCATCCGGACGCCCCCGCGACCATCAAGCGCGCCCTGAAGGAGCCCCAGGACCCGAGGGTGTCGTGCCACCACAACGGCGCCGGCTACTCCCGGTTCCGCTGGCTGATCATGAGCGACCAGCTGGCCGAGGCCCGCGCCACGGTCACCGCGCTGCTGCGCGAGGTCCAGCGCACCGGGGCCGTCGAGAGCGAGGTGCACTTCCTGCGCGGGGTCGCCGAGACCGAACTGCGCTCCGGGCACTGCGGCCGCGCCCTCGACCTCGCCCGGGAGAGCCTGATGATGGCCCGGGACACCGGCATCGGCGAGGTCGCCTCCGCGGTCCTCACCTCCCTCGGGGAGGCCTCGGGCGGCGAGGTGGAGCGAGCACTGGAGCTGGCCCGGGAAGCGGTCGACCACGCCGAGGAGGACGGCGACCAGATGTACGTCTCCCGCGCGCTGACCGCCCTCGGCTACGCCCAGCTGGTCGCCGGGGACGCCGAGGCCGCCGTCCGCTCGCTGCGCCGGGTACGCGAGCTGGAGCAGGGGCTCGGCATCACCGACCCGGCCCGGGGCCGCTGGCAGGGCGATCTCGCCGAGTCCCTCGTCCGGATCGGGGAGCTGCGCGAGGCCCAGGACGTCATCGAGGTCACCCGGGAGCAGGCGCTGCGGCTGGGCCGGGAGAGCGTGCTCGCGGTGCTGGACCGTGCCGAGGGGCTGCTGCGGGCCGCGCGCGGTGAACACGAGGCCGCCCTCGCCCAGTTGACGTCGGTGCAGGACCGGCTCGCCAAACTCGGGTACGGCCTGGAGGAGGCCCGCACCGCCTTCGCGCTGGCCCAGCTGCGCACCCGGCGCCCGGGTCCGACCTCGTACGACGAGGCGGCCCGCCTCTTCCGGCGCTGCCGGGCGCTGCCCTGGCTGCGGCAGGTCGACGCGGCGACCGTCGTACCGGCGGCCGAACCGGAGCCGCCGGCTACGCCCGCCCCGACCGCCGACGCCCTCGAAGGGCTCGCGGCGATGGAGCGTCAGGTCGCCGCGCTCGTCATGGAGGGCGCGACCAACCGGGAGATCGCCGCGCGGCTGTTCATCAGCGTCAAGACGGTCGAGGCGACCCTGACCCGGGTCTACCGCAAGCTGGGGATCCGCTCGCGGGTGGACATCGTCCGGCTGGCGGCGGGGCGCCGTACGAAGTGAGACAGCGCGGGATTTACTGACCCGCGTGGTGTTTCCTGCGGCCGACCGAGGGTTTTCCCTGCCCAACTCCCCTAGGGGGTTCCCTCATTGGGAAGGGGAACTTCCCGGTTCTAGGTTATGAACGTGCCGCTCGCCCGGGCATACGGGGGTCGGTCCCGCGACCCCCGTGCTCACCCCCCACACCCGCGCGTCCCCCCACCGGCAACCCCCACTGAGGAGACTCATGTTCGGGCTCAACCGCGCCAAGAGAACCGCGGCCGTCGTGGCGGCCACCGCTGCGGCCGCAGCGACCGCGCTGCTCGGCGCCCCCTCCGCCGTAGCCGCTCCCCAGCCCATCGTCGGCGGTTCCACGACCACGACGACCTCGTACCCGTTCATGATGCAGATCACGGACTCGTCCCAGAACCAGTTCTGCGGCGGCACCCTGGTCTCCTCGACCAAGGTGGTGACGGCGGCCCACTGCATGGTCGGCGAGACCACGAGCAGCGTCCGTGTCGTCGGCGGCCGGACCTATCTCAACGGCACCAACGGCACGGTCAGCCGGGTCAGCAAGATCTGGATCAACCCCAGCTACACGGACGCCACCAACGGTGACGACGTGGCCGTCCTGACCCTGTCGACGGCGATGTCGTACACCCCGGCGTCGTACGTCTCCTCGTCCCAGACCGGTGTGTACGCGGCGGGCACCACCGCCCGCATCCTCGGCTGGGGCACCACCTCGGAGAACGGCAGCTCCTCCAACCAGCTGCGGACCGCGACCGTGCCGATCGTGTCCGACTCCAGCTGTGCGAGCTCCTACGGTTCGGACTTCGTCCAGTCCGACATGGTTTGCGCCGGATACACCTCCGGCGGCGTAGACACCTGCCAGGGCGACAGCGGCGGTCCCCTGCTCATCGGGGGCGTCCTGGCAGGGATCACTTCTTGGGGCGAGGGCTGTGCGGAGGCCGGTTACCCGGGTGTCTACACCCGGCTGACCACCTTCTCCAGCCTGGTGACCGCACAGGTCAACTCATAGGTCCCAGAAGTTCTCCTGAGCACCCCTCAGGTGAAGTACCAGGGGGCGTTGCGGGCCTCCACGAGCGGCCCGCAGCGCCCCCTATCCATGTCTTTTGAGACCCTCCAGCTCTGGGTCCACGAGGTACCCACCGACGGCTGGGGCACCGACCCGCGCACGGCCAGTCCCGTCGACAGGGCGAGCCCGGGCGCGCGGAACGGCAGGAAGGCCACCCTCGGGGTGTGCAGCACGCGCGCGTGGGACGCGTAGACGACCGTCCACAGCGAGCGGCAGCCCGGCGAGTTCCTCGACGCCGATCTCGGAGCGGGCGGCGAGCGGATGCGCCGCGGGGAGCGCGGCCACCAGCGGGTCGGACCGCAGGGGCAGCACCGGGACGCCGGGAATCGCCGCGTTCGCCCGCCGGGCTCCCTAGGTGCCGGTCGAGCTGGGGTCAGCACCCGGTCCAGATGCTCACCGAGTCCGGTGCTGGTGCCGATCCGGAGACCGGGCGGCGGCGCGACGGCCTCCGGGCCCGCCGCACCCGCCGGGGCGAACGGTCGAACAGCTCGGCGGCCCGCCCGAAGTGCAGTTCCTCGGCGACGGTCACGAAGTAGGCGAGCTGGCGCAGTTCCTCGGTCCGGACTCTAGGACGGCCGTACGACGGTCCCGAACCGGATGTCGTACGACGTCCCGGGATGCATGGTGGCGAGCATCCGCGCCCCCTCCTGGATGACCTCGTCCCGCTGTCCCTTGGTCAGCTTGCCGAAGGGCTCGATGACGAGGGCGTGGCTGTCCGGGGCGTCCTTCTCCAGCTTCCACACGCCGGCGAGGAAGCCGTCGACGAGGAAGGTGGCGTACACCATGTTCCCGACCCAGCTACGGCCCCAGTACTCGGCCGGGATGACGCGGGTGCGGTCGGCGTGGGAGAGGAGGAGGTTGTCGAACTCGGGGAGGAAGCGGGGCGGGGCCGGGGTGTCGGCAGCGGGGCGCGGGGCGTCGGGGAGGTCGAAGAGTTCGACGCCGTGCTCGTCGCGGAAGGTCAGGAGCTGCGGGCGCAGGCGCTCGAAGGCTTCACGCAGGCGGGTCAGGCCGGCCCAGGTCTGCATGTCCTTGACGGAGGCGGGGCCGAAGGCGGCGAGGTAGCGCAGGACGGTGGCGTCGGGAGCGGGGGCGGGTTCGGCGGGGCGGCCGAGCCAGTGCTCGGCGGTGGTGAGGGCCACCTGGCCGCTCTGTCCCCACAGTCCACGCGGGGTGACCTGGACGAGGGGGAGCCGGCAGCGGGCGGCGATCGCGAGGGACTGCGGGTCGGCGTCGGGCCACTCTTCGAGCAGCGCCTCGCGGAGCTGCTTCATGGTGCGGGGCTCGGTCTCGACGAGGTCGCGGGCGAGGAGGGCGAGCCGGTCCAGGTCGACGCCGGCGAGTCCCTTGCGGAAGTTGGTGAGTTCGCGGTCGCGGGCGGCCTGGACGAGCGGGCGCAGGGTGAGGGTGTCGGCGGCGGTGTGGGTGTGGATGGTGGACCGCATGGTGACGATCCGGACGACCTCCCGATCGGCCATCAGGCCGGACAACTCCTCGGGGGCGAACCCCTCCAGGCGGGCGGCGAGCGCGTAGTAGGGCGGCTTGACGTTCTGCGCCTGGAGACCGAGCAGATGCTCCACCGCCGCCTTCGCCGTCAGCGACGAACGCTCCAGCAGCAACTGCCGGTCGAGGGTCGCTCGGTTGAGGGCGCGGGGGTCGAGCACGGGGGCCGTCTTCGTCATACCGCGCACGCTAACGCCCGTTGCGGACACCTTCTGTCCGCAACGCACATGGATTCCCCGCCGGGCCACGCCCCTTGACGCCCCTCCCGGCAGAACCCACCCAACCGACACGGCCCCCCGCAGGGCCCGGCCCAACCGCCATGACCTCCCGCAGGACCCGCCCCCACCGACACCGCTTCCCACACGGCCCGACCCGCCAGGACCGACACCCGCACCCCCGACCCAACCGACACGACTGCCCACACCACCCAGCCCCGTCTACGCCGGCACCCTCACGCCCTGACCCCGTCGACGCCGACGCCCGCACCACCGCCCCCCTCGACGCCCGACCCCACCCCGCCCCACCCGACCCCGTCGGCGTCGTTTGCCGCGTATATCCTGCTCGCTGATCACGCAGCCGGTGACTCGAGCCGAGAGGCAGCCGTGATGTCCGAGCGACGCGTTCGTCCGACCGCGAAGGGCCGAGGGAAGTCCGCCTGGCTCCGTGCCCTCGCTCCAGCCGCCCCTCCCCCGCCGACGGAGAAGCAAGCCGCCGACCGGTCCGACCCGGCGACGACCGAAGCGGAGCCGCCGAGCATCGTTCAGGCGGCTCTGTACCGGGACGGCGTCCGGGTCTCCGCGCCGGCGACCCTCGCCGAGACCTTCCGTGAGCTGCGTGAGCAGCGGTCCGGCATGGCGTGGATCGGTCTTGCCCGTCCGACCGAGGCGGAACTCCTGTCCCTGGCCGCCGAGTTCGATCTGCATCCGCTCGCGGTCGAGGACGCGATGGAGGCCCATCAGCGGCCCAAGCTCGAACGCTACGGCGAGACCCTCTTCGTCGTCCTGCGGGCCGCCCGCTATCTGGACGCCCCGGAGGAGGTCGACTTCGGTGAGCTGCACGTGTTCGTGGGCCCCGACTTCGTGATCACGGTCCGGCACGGCGCCGCTCCCGACCTGTCCGCGGTCCGCAGCCGCATGGAGGCCTCGCCGGACCTGCTGAAGCTCGGTCCGGAGGCGGTGCTGTACGCCATCCTGGACGCCGTGGTCGACGGCTATGTCCCGGTCGTGGCCGGCGTGCAGAACGACATCGACGAGATCGAGACGGAGGTCTTCCGGGGCGACCCCGAGGTCTCCCGCCGGATCTACGAACTCTCCCGTGAGATGGTCGAGTTCCAGCGCGCCACCCGCCCCCTGGTCGGCATGCTGCACGGCCTGATGACCGGCTTCTCCAAGTACGGCACCGACGACGAACTCCAGCGCTACCTCCGCGACGTCGCCGATCACGTCACGCACACCAGCGAGCGCGTCGACGGCTTCCGTCAGGCCCTCACGGAGATCCTCACCGTGAACGCGACGCTGGTCACCCAGCAGCAGAACGCCGAGATGCGGGCGTTGGCGGAGGCGGGGTTCGAACAGAACGAGGAGATCAAACGCATCTCCTCGTGGGCCGCCATCCTCTTCGCCCCCACCCTCGTCGGCACCATCTACGGCATGAACTTCCCGCACATGCCCGAGCTGGGGTGGCGCTTCGGATATCCCTTCGCGGTCGGTCTGATGGGCGTGATCTGTGTCAGCCTCTACGTGATCTTCAAGCGGCGCGACTGGCTCTGAGGGACCGCGCTCCTACGGCGACACGGCGGCCGGCGCGGGGCCGACCAGCTCCGTCAGTACGTCCTCCATGGTCACGAACCCGAGGACGGCCCCCTTCTCCCCGGTCACGGCGGCCAGATGGCTGCCGTCGGCGCGCAGGGCGGTGAGGGTGTCGTCCAGCGGGGTGTCGATGCGGACCCGGGTGACCGGGTGCAGGGCGGTGCGCGGGAAGGGGCGGTCGCGGTCGGCGTTGCCGAGGGTGTCCTTGATGTGGAGGTAGCCGAGGAGCGTGCCCTGCGGGCCGGTGACCGGGAAGCGGGAGTAACCCGCCTCGGCGGCCACCCGCTCAAGGCGCGCCGGGGTGACCGAGGCGTCGACGGTGCGCATCCGCTGGACCGGTACGAGGATCTCGCCGACCGGGCGGGTGCCCAGCTCCAGGGCGTCCCGCAGCCGTTCGCCGTCGGCGGGCGAGAGCAGTCCGGCCTCGCTCGCGTCGAGGACCATCCGGGCCAGCTGGTCGTCAGTGAAGACCGACTCCACCTCGTCCTTCGGCTCGACCCGCAGCAGCTTCAGCAGGGTGTTGGCGAAGGCGTTGATGCCGAACACGACCGGCCGCAGCACCCGGGTGAGCGCCACCAGCGGCGGGCCGAGCACCAGCGCGGTCGCCACGGGGGCCGCCAGCGCGATGTTCTTCGGGACCATCTCGCCGATCAGCATGTGCAGATAGGTGGCCAGCGCCAGCGCGATCACGAACGCGATCGGATGCACCAGGCCGTCCGGAATGTGGGCCGCCTCGAAGCCGGGCTCCAGCAGATGGGCGATGGCCGGTTCGGCGACCGCGCCGAGCACCAGGGAGGAGACGGTGATGCCGAGCTGGGCGGTCGCCATCATCGCGGAGAGGTGCTCCAGGCCCCACAGGGTCATCCGGGCCCGCTTGTCGCCCTCCTTCGCGCGCGGCTCGATCTGGCTGCGGCGCACGGAGATCAGGGCGAACTCGCCGCCCACGAAGAACGCGTTGGTCAGCAGCGTCAGGGCGCCGATGAGAAGCTGCACGGCGGTCATCGGGACTCCTCCCCCACCTGGACCGGCACCTGGGCCGGTGCGGTGATGCGGACACGGTCGGCGCGGTGGTGCTCGACGTCGAGGACGTCCAGCAGCCAGCCGTCGAGCGCGACGACGTCGCCCTTGACGGGGATACGGGCCAGTCGGGTGGCGACGAGGCCCGCGACGGTCTCGTACGGGCCGTCCGGGGCGTCGAGTCCTATCGCCTCCAGCTCGTCCAGCCGGACGGAGCCTTCCGCCTCCCAGGCGCCGACGCCGACGGGTTGCAGGTCCGGCGCCTCGACGGGGTCGTGCTCGTCACGGACCTCGCCGACGACCTCCTCGACGATGTCCTCCACCGTCGCGACGCCCGCCGTACCGCCGTACTCGTCGATGACCACGGCCATGGTGCGGGTCGCGCGCAGCCGCTCCAGGAGCCGGTCCGCGGGCAGGCTGTCCGGCACCAGCAGGGGCTCGGTGGCCAGGTCGGTGACCGGGGTGACGGACCGCTTCTCCGGTTCCAGGGCCAGTACGTCACGGATGTGGACGCTGCCGATCACCTCGTCGAGGCTGTCGCGGTAGACCGGGAAGCGGGACAGGCCGGTGGCGTACGTCAGGTTGGCCGCGTCGGCGGCCGTGGCGTGTGCCTCCAGGGCCTGGACGTCGACACGCGGGGTCATCACGTTCTGCGCGGTCAGCTCGCCCAGGTGCAGGGTGCGCACGAACAGTTCGGCGGAGTCCGCCTCCAGGGCGCCCTCGGCCGCCGAGTGCTCGGCGAGCGCGACGAGCTCCTCGGGGCCGCGGGCGGAGGCCAGTTCCTCGGCGGGCTCCAGGCCGAGACGTCGTACGACCCGGTTCGCGGTGTTGTTGAGATGGCCGATGAACGGGCCGAACGCGGCCGTGAAGCCGCGCTGCGGTCCGGCCACCACCTTCGCGACCGCCAGCGGCCGGGAGATCGCCCAGTTCTTCGGCACCAGCTCGCCGATCACCATCAGCACGACCGTGGACAGCGCCACGCCGAGGATGGTCGCCACCGTGGGGGCGGCCCCGCCCAGGCCGAGGGCCTCCAGCGGGCCCCGCAGCAGCGCGGCCAGCGACGGCTCGGCGAGCATGCCGATCACCAGTGAGGTGACGGTGATGCCGAGCTGGGCGCCGGAGAGCTGGACGGTCAGCCGGCGTACGGCCTTCAGGGCGCCCTCGGCGCCGCGCTCGCCCGCCTCGGTGGCGCGCTCCAGCTCACCGCGCTCGACGGTGGTCAGGGAGAACTCGGCCGCGACGAACACGGCGCAGGCCAGTGTGAGCAGGAGGGCCAGCAGGAGCAGCAGGATCTCGGTCACCGCGCCACCCCCGTTGCCTCGACGAGCGGTCGGGAGTCGGCGCGGTCGGTACTGGGAGGCTCACCCATCGCGGGCTCGGTCTCCTTCTCTTCTCGGTGAATCGGGGGCATGGACGCATCCCCATGGTAAAGGACACGCAAAGCACGCTGGTCAAGTGCACAACGCTCGGGACTTCCCCGTTGTTCCACCGATCGGTGGTTTACCTCGCCCGGAGTCGGCAAGGCGGACAGGATGCCGCCCTCCGCCACCACAGCCGTAACTCCAGTAAGAGACGTAACCCGCCCCACAGGTTCCAGAACAACGGCGGCCGAACAACCGCGACAGCGGGACGCGTTCTTCGACAACGCCAAGTACCTGGCGATCGTGCTGGTGGCGATGGGGCACGCCTGGGAGCCGCTGCGCTCGGACAGCCGTGCGGTGACCGCGCTCTACATGGTCGTGTACGCCTTCCACATGCCGGCGTTCATCGTGATCTCGGGCTACTTCTCGCGGAACTTCGACGCGAGCCCGGCGAAGATCAGACGTCTGGTCACCGGTGTCGTGGTCCCCTACGTCGTCTTCGAGACGGCGTACACCTACTTCACCCGCTGGTCCGACGGCGAACCCGACCGTGCGATCAGTCTGCTGGACCCGCTGTATCTGACCTGGTTCCTGGCGGCACTGTTCATCTGGCGGCTGACCACGCCGATCTGGCGGGCGGTGCGGTGGCCGATGCCGATCGCGCTCGCCGTCGCGGCGCTGGCCACGCTCACGCCGTCCATCGGCAAGGACCTCGACCTCCAGCGCACGCTTCAGTTCCTGCCGTACTTCGTGCTCGGCCTGTGTCTGCGGCCCGCGCACTTCAGTCTGGTCCGGCAGTGGCGGGTACGGCTCGCGGCGGTGCCGGTCATGGCGGCCACGCTCGTGTTCGCGTACTGGGCGGCGCCGCGCATGGACTACGCCTGGTTCTTCCACAAGGACGCCGCCGCGGACTTCGCCGTACCCGACTGGTACGGGCCCCTCATGACCCTGGCCCTGTTCGGCTGTTCGCTGGTCCTGGTCGGCTGCTTCCTCTCCTGGGTGCCGGGGCGCCGGATGTGGTTCACCGCGCTGGGCGCGGGCACGCTCTACGGCTATCTGCTGCACGGGTTCGTCATCCAGGCCGCCAACCACTGGCACTGGTCCCACGTCGAGTGGTTCCACCAGCCGCTCGGCAAGGTCGCCGTCTCCGTCGTCGCCGCCGCGGTGGTGACGGTGTTGTGCACGGCGCCGGTGCGGCGGGCGTTCCGGTGTGTGATGGAGCCGCGGATGAACTGGGCTTTCCGCAGGGAGGCCTGACCTCGGTTCGAACGGGCACTCGTATGTCACCAACGACTGAGGGGTGGCAGACCGCTCATGGAGATTTCCGGCGTCATCAGCGCCATCGTCATCGGCATCGTGATCGGTGTCCTCGGCCGGCTCGTCGTCCCGGGCCGGCAGCGCATCGGCGTCCTGTGGACGATCGTGATCGGCATCGTCGCCGCGTTCATCGGAACCGGCATCGCCTCCGGCCTGGACGTGGCCGACACCAAGGGTGTCGACTGGGTCGAGTGGCTCATCCAGATCGCCCTCGCCGCCCTCGGCGTGGTCGCGATCAGCAAGGTCAAACTGCGTCGGTGAGGGGTGACGGCGGGCCAGTGCGCCAGGTCACATTCCGAGCGAGAACAAGGTCACAGGCCTGCGCTCTGCTGGAACTTCAGTGATCTGCCCTAGCATCCGAGCATGACGGTCCTGCCTGACGACGGGCTCGCGCTGGCCGCCGAGTTCCCTGACACGACACACGAACAATGGCAACACCTCGTAGCCGGGGTGCTGCGCAAGTCGGGCAAGGAGGTCTCGGACACGGCGGCGGAGGATGCTCTGGCCACCGTGCTCGAGGACGGGCTCGGCGCCCGCCCCCTGTACACCGCGCGCGACGCCGCACCCGACCCCGGCCTCCCCGGCTTCGCCCCGTTCGTCCGCGGCGGCCGGGCCGCGGGCAACACGGTCGGCGGCTGGGACGTGCGCCAGCGGCACGCGACGGCCGACGGCCAGGCGGTCCTGACCGACCTGGAGAACGGCGTCACCTCGGTGTGGCTGCCGCTCGGCGAGGGCAGCGGCATCCAGGTCTCCGAACTGAGCCGGGTCCTCGACGGCGTCTATCTCGACCTCGCGCCCGTCGTCCTCGACGCGGGCGCCGAGACCGAGGCCGCCGCACTCGAACTCTTCAAGGTGTACGAGGAGCGCGGCGTCGCCCCCGACGCCGTGCGCGGCAACCTCGGCGCCGACCCGCTGGGCTTCGAGGCCCGCACCGGGCGGTCGTACGACCTCGCACCCGTGCTGAAGCTCGTCGGGCGCCACCCCGGACTGCGCGCCCTGACCGTGGACGCGCTGCCGTACCACGAGGCCGGCGGTTCGGCCGCGCAGGAGCTGGGCGCCTCACTGGCGACCGGCGTCGCCTATCTGCGCACGCTCACCGAGGCCGGGCTCAGTGCCGAACAGGCCTGCGACCAGCTGGAGTTCCGCTACGCGGCGACCGCCGACCAGTTCCTGACCATCGCCAAGCTGCGCGCCGCGCGCCGGCTGTGGGCGCGGGTCGCGGAGGTGTGCGGGGTGCCGAAGGCGGGCGCCCAGGTGCAGCACGCGGTCACCTCGCCGGTGATGATGACGCGCCGCGACCCGTGGGTGAACATGCTGCGGGCCACGATCGCCACGCTGGCCGCCGGTGCCGGTGGCGCCGACGCGGTGACGGTGCTCCCCTTCGACCAGGAGCTGGGGCTGCCGGACGCGTTCGCCCGCCGTATCGCCCGCAACACCTCCACGGTCCTCATCGAGGAGTCCCACCTCGCCCGGGTGATCGACCCGGCGGGCGGCTCCTGGTACGTGGAGCGGCTGACCGACGAACTCGCCCACGCGGGCTGGGAGTTCTTCCGCACGATCGAGCGGGACGGCGGTCAGGCGGCCGTCCTGCGCTCGGGCCGGCTGCGCACCGACCTGGCGACTACCTGGGCGGAGCGCTCCAAGAAGCTCGCCAAGCGACGTGAACCGATCACCGGCGTCAGCGAGTTCCCGCATCTGGCCGAGAAGCCGGTCGTGCGCGAGCCCGCGCCCGAGCCGCTGACCGGCGGACTGCCCCGGGTGCGCCGCGACGAGGCCTACGAGGAGCTCCGCGCCCGCTCCGACGCCCACCTGGCCGCCACCGGCAGCCGGCCCCGCGTCTTCCTTGCCGCGCTCGGCCCGGCCGCCGCCCACACCGCACGGCTGACGTTCGCCGCGAACCTCTTCCAGGCGGGCGGCATCGAGGCCGTCACCGAGGGCACCTTCGCGGACAGCGGTGCCACCGAGGTGTGCCTGTGCTCCAGTGACGCGCTGTACGCGGAGCAGGCCGAGGACACCGCCCGGGAGCTGCGCGCGGCGGGTGCCACGCATGTCTCCCTCGCCGGCCGCCCGGCGGAGTACGCGGGCGTGGACTCCTATGTCTTCGCCGGCTGCGACGCCGTCTCCGTACTGACCGACGCTCTCGACCGCTTGGGGGTCTCCCGATGACCGTCCCCGACTTCTCCGGGATCGAACTCGGAACCCCGGCCGCCACCGGCACCGCCGACGACTGGCAGGCGGCCGTCAAGAACGCCGGTGACGGCGACGACCTGCTCTGGGAGACGCCCGAGGGCATCCCGGTCAAGCCGCTCTACACCGGGCAGGACCTGGAGGGCCTGGACTTCCTGGACACGCGTCCGGGCGTCGCGCCGTATCTGCGCGGCCCGTACCCGACGATGTACGTCAACCAGCCCTGGACGATCCGCCAGTACGCGGGTTTCTCCACGGCCGAGGAGTCCAACGCCTTCTACCGCCGCAATCTCGCGGCCGGACAGAAGGGGTTGTCGATCGCCTTCGACCTGCCCACGCACCGGGGTTACGACAGTGACCACCCGCGCGTGACGGGTGATGTCGGCATGGCGGGCGTGGCCATCGACTCGATCTACGACATGCGTCAGCTCTTCGACGGCATCCCGCTGGACAGGATGACCGTGTCGATGACGATGAACGGCGCCGTGCTGCCGGTGCTCGCGCTGTACATCGTCGCCGCCGAGGAACAGGGCGTACCGCCCGAGAAGTTGGCCGGGACCATCCAGAACGACATCCTCAAGGAGTTCATGGTCCGCAACACCTACATCTATCCGCCGTCGCCGTCGATGCGGATCATCTCCGACATCTTCGCGTACACCTCGCAGCGGATGCCGCGGTACAACTCCATCTCGATCTCCGGCTATCACATCCAGGAGGCGGGTGCGACGGCCGACCTGGAGCTGGCGTACACCCTCGCGGACGGTGTGGAGTACATCCGCGCGGGGCGTGAAGCGGGCCTGGACGTCGACGCGTTCGCGCCCCGGCTGTCGTTCTTCTGGGCGATCGGCATGAACTTCTTCATGGAGGTCGCCAAGCTGCGCGCGGCCCGCCTGCTGTGGGCGAAGCTGGTCAGGCAGTTCGAGCCGAAGAACACCAAGTCCCTTTCCCTGCGCACCCATTCGCAGACCTCGGGCTGGTCACTGACCGCGCAGGACGTCTTCAACAACGTGACGCGCACGTGCGTGGAGGCGATGGCGGCCACGCAGGGCCACACGCAGTCGCTGCACACCAACGCCCTCGACGAGGCGCTCGCGCTGCCCACCGACTTCTCCGCGCGCATCGCCCGCAACACCCAGCTGCTCCTCCAGCAGGAGTCGGGCACCACCCGGGTCATCGACCCGTGGGGCGGCAGCGCGTACGTGGAGAAGCTGACCTACGACCTCGCGCGCAAGGCCTGGCAGCACATCCAGGAGGTCGAGGCGGCCGGCGGCATGGCCAAGGCCATCGACGCCGGCATCCCGAAGCTGCGCATCGAGGAGGCCGCGGCCCGCACCCAGGCCCGCATCGACTCCGGCCGCCAGCCGGTGATCGGCGTGAACAAGTACCGGGTGGAGAACGACGAGGCGATCGACGTCCTCAAGGTCGACAACTCCTCCGTGCGCGCCCAGCAGATCGAGAAGCTGCGCCGGCTGCGCGCCGAGCGTGACGAGCGGGCCTGCCAGGACGCCCTCGACGCGCTGACCCGCGCGGCGGGCGGTGAGGGCAACCTGCTGGAGCTGGCCGTGCACGCGGCCCGCGCGAAGGCGACGGTCGGTGAGATCTCCGACGCCCTGGAGAAGGTGTACGGCCGGCACGCGAGCCAGATCCGTACGATCTCCGGCGTGTACCGCAACGAAGCAGGGGAGTCCCCGTCCGTGGACCGCACCCGCGCCCTGGTCGATGCCTTCGAGGAGGCGGAGGGCCGGCGCCCGCGCATCCTGGTCGCCAAGATGGGCCAGGACGGCCATGACCGCGGTCAGAAGGTCATCGCGACCGCCTTCGCCGACCTGGGCTTCGACGTCGACGTCGGCCCGCTGTTCCAGACCCCGGCCGAGGTGGCCCGGCAGGCCGTCGAGGCGGACGTGCACATCGTCGGGGTGTCGTCCCTTGCGGCCGGTCATCTCACCCTCGTACCGGCGCTGAAGGAGGCGCTGGCCGAGGAGGGGCGCGACGACATCATGATCGTCGTCGGCGGGGTGATCCCGCCGCAGGACGTGCCGACCCTCCTTGAGATGGGCGCCGCGGCCGTGTTCCCGCCCGGGACGGTGATCCCGGACGCGGCCCACGACCTGGTGAAGCGACTGTCGTCGGACCTCGGGCACGCCCTGTGATCGATGTCGACGCGTATGTGAAGGGCGTGCTCGACGGGAAGCGGGCGATCATCGCGCGCGCCATCACGCTCGTCGAGTCCACCCGACCCCAACACCGGGTACTGGCACAGGAGTTGCTCACCGAGCTGCTCCCGCACAGCGGCCGGTCGCGGCGGATCGGGATCAGCGGGGTGCCCGGCGTCGGCAAGTCCACCTTCATCGACGCGTTCGGCACCCTGCTGACTGGCCTCGGCCATCGGGTCGCGGTCCTCGCGGTGGACCCGTCCTCCACCCGGACCGGCGGCTCGATCCTCGGCGACAAGACCCGTATGGAGCGCCTGGCCGTCGACCCGGCGGCCTTCGTGCGCCCCTCCCCCACCGCGGGCACGCTGGGCGGCGTGGCCAAGGCGACCCGTGAGTCGATCGTCGTGATGGAGGCCGCGGGCTACGACGTGATCCTGGTGGAGACCGTCGGCGTCGGCCAGTCGGAGACCACGGTCGCCAACATGGTCGACACCTTCCTGCTGCTGACCCTGGCCCGTACCGGTGACCAGCTCCAGGGCATCAAGAAGGGCGTCCTGGAGCTCGCCGACGTGATCGCCGTGAACAAGGCGGACGGCCCGCACGAGCGCGACGCGCAAGCAGCCGCACGCGAGTTGGCCGGCGCGCTGCGCCTCATGCACGGCAAGGACGCCTTCTGGGCGCCGCCGGTGCTCAGTTGCAGCGCCCGTGAGTCGACCGGCCTCGACACGGTCTGGGAGCGGATCGAACAGCACCGCACCCTGCTGGACTCCACCGGCCGCCTCACCGCGAAGCGGCGCGACCAGCAGATCGCCTGGACCTGGAGCATGGTCCGCGACGAGCTCCTGGACCGGCTGAACGCCGACCCGGCGGTGCGCGCCGTCGCTCCCGGCCTCGAACAGCGGGTCAGGGAGGGCGAGTTGACGGCCACCCTGGCCGCCGAGCGGATCCTGAAGGCCTTCGGGAGCCGTACGCCCACAGAGGACTGAGGGCCCAGCCCTCTGGCCTGCGCCAGAATGGTCGTACGAAACCCCGTACGAACCGGAGAGACCCACTCATGACCAGCGCGAACCCCGAGCGGAAGCAGCGTGCCAACGGGGTGGAGTCCCGGCGCCGGATTCTCGACGCGGCCGTGGAGATCGCGGGTGAGCGCGGCTACGAGGGCACGTCCATCGCGGCCGTGCGGGAGAAGTGCGGGCTGCCGGCGAGCTCGATCTACTGGCACTTCAAGGACAAGGACGACCTGATCGCGGCGGTCATCGAGCGCAGCTTCGAGACCTGGCTGGCGGCCGTGGAGCTGCCCGGGGAGGACGCGGGCACGCCGCTGGAGCGGGTCACCGCCATGGCGGCGAACGTGGCGAAGTCCCTGATCGACGCGCCGGACTTCCTGCGGCTCGGCCTGATGCTCGCCCTGGAAAGGCGGCCCGCCGAGCCGCGCGGGCGGACGGTGTTCCTCCAGGTCAGGGACATCTCCCGGCAGCGGATCGCGGACGTCGTCCGCACGGTGTTCCCCCAGCTCGCCGAAGGGGACGTGCAGACCCTCACGACGTACGCGATCGCCGGCGCCGACGGGCTGTTCGTGCACCGGGAGATCCATGGCGAGTCCGTGGACCTGGTGGCGATGTTCGAGCTGCACGCGCGGCTGGTGTTCGACGCGGCGGCGCGTATGGCGGCCGCCGCGCGATGACGGCGTCCGGTCTCAGTCGTCGGGGACGCCGGCGCCGCTGAGGGCGGGCACCGTGTCCTCACGGCGGGCCAGGGAGAGGCCGCCGCGGCGGAACTGCTCCAGCTTGTCGACGATCGTCCGGCCGACCGGGGTGTGGCCCCAGACGCTGATGCCCTGGTGGGTGGCGGGCTGCCAGGTCGCCTCGTCGACGACGAGGGGGTTCCAGCCGACCTCCCACTCGAAGCCCGAGGGGGTGCGGGCGTAGTAGGAGAGCTCCTTGTCGTTGGTGTGCTGCCCCACCGACAGGGCCATGTCGAAGCCGAGTTCGCCCACGCGGTCGTAGCTGCGCGCCAGGTCGTCCAGGCTCTCGGCCTGGATGTTGAGGTGCTGGACGCGAGTGCGGACCGGGTCGATGGGCAGGCCGCGGACGGCGGCGATGGCGATGGAGTGGTGACGCTCGTTGACGCGCAGGAAACGGATCTTGAGCTTGACGCCGCTGATGGTCTCGTCGATGTAGTCGGTGAGCCGGGCGTCGAAGACGGTGTCGAAGTAGCCGCGCAGCCGGGCCGGTCTGGCGGAGGTGATCGCGACATGGCCCATGCCGGAGTCGCCGGTGACCCAGCCGGAGGAGAGCATGCGCAGCGGCTCGGACGAGACGACCGGGGTGGTGTAGATCTCCTGGGTGATGCCCTTGGGGCCGGGGAAGCGCAGAAGGCGTTCGACGCCGCGCAGGGCGGCCTCCTCGGCGGAACCCTCGGTACAGGGGACGCCGTGGGCGCGTACCCGGGCCTCGATCCGTTCGAAGGAGGCGTGGTCGTCGATATGCCAGCCGGTGGCGACGACGTCCTCGGCGGGGCCGCGCCGGAGCAGGAAGCGGCACTCCTGGTCGTCGAGGCGGAAGCGCATGACGTCACGTGAGAGGGCGTCGTGGTGCATGCCGATGGCGTCGGTGCCGAAGCGGCGCCAGTCGGTGAAGCGGTCGGTCTCGATGACGAGGTAGCCGAGGTGGACGGCTCCGAACACGGACTCGGTGCTCATCGGCGGCCTGCCAGGAAGTCGGCGCAGAGACGGTTGAAGAGGTCGGCGCGTTCCCACTGCACCCAGTGCCCGGTGTTGGCGACCAGGTAGAGGTCGCCGTTGGGCAGCCGGTCGGCCAGCATCCGGCCGCCGGAGGGCCGGTTGACCCGGTCGGCGGCACCCCACAGGACGAGGGTCGGCACCGGCAGCCGGGACAGCCGCCTGTCGCGCGTGAAGTCCGTCTTCCACAGCGCCTTGAGCGACTTCGGCCGCCGCAGCGGCGGGGCCGCCACGACCTCGGGGTCGAGGCTGTCCCGGTAGCGGGCGTCGATGACGCCGTCGGGGACGTCGGCCGCGTTGAAGACGAGGTACTGACGGATGAACTTCTCCAGCTTCAGCCGTGAAGGGCCCTCCCCGCCGTAGTAGTTGAGCAGGGAGTTGAGGCCGGGCGTGGGCAGCGCGCGGGTGGTGCCGATGCCGCCGGGGCCCATGAGGACCATGCGGTCGACCCGGTCGGGGGTGTCCAGGGCGAGCCGCAGGGCGCAGGCACCGCCGTAGGAGTTGCCGACGAAGTGCGCCTTGTCCAGGCCCAGTTGGTCCAGTACGCCGCGGATGCCGGTGGCGAGGGCGCCGAACGGGTCGGTGCGGTCGATGCCCTTGCTGCTGCGGCCGTAACCGGGCAGGTCGGGGACGACGACCCGGTACTCCTTGGCCAACTCGGCGATGTTGCGGGAGTAGTTGGAGACGCCGGAGGCGCCGGGACCGCCGCCGTGCAGCAGGAGGACGGGCGGGGCGTCGGCCGGTCCGGCCGCGGCGACGAAGATCTGCCGGCCGCCGACGTCGAGGAGGGACTCCTCAAGGGGCGGGAGGGCGGTATGTGTGCTCATCGGGTCCTCGTGATCGGGCGGGCGAGGGGGTTCCTGTTGGTGAGGGGGTGCCTGTTGGTGACGGGGTGCGTGTTCATCGGGTGCTCGCGATCGGGCCGGTGAGGGGGTGCCTGTTGGTGAGGGGGTGCCTGTTGGTGACGGGGTGCGTGTTCATCGGGTGCTCGCGATCGGGCCGGTGAGGGGGTGCGTGTTCATCGGGTCCTCGCGGCCGGGCGGGTGACGGGGGTGAACCCGGCGGGCGGGTGACGGGGGTGAACCCGGCGGGCGGGGGCGGGAGGCGGTCCCCGGCGGCCGCCGCGCCGTAGACGTAGGCGTCGGGGCGCAGGGCGACGGCTGCCGCGCGGTGCGCGGTCAGCCAGGGCAGCAGGACGCCGTCACTGTCGACGACCGCGCCCTCGGCCGGACGCGCGCCCACCGGCAGGACGGCCAGCGACGGAACGCCGAGGCGGTCCCAGGCCGGCTGCGGGGTCGGCCGCCCGAGGTGCACCAGCAGCCACCGGCCGCCTAGGGCGTCGTCCAGGCGTACGCGCTCCCCGTCGGCGCCGGTCACCCAGGGCTGCGGGATCTGATGCCCCGTGGCCTTGGTGCGGGGGCGGGCCTGGAGACCGTCGGCGTAGTGGGCGACCGGTATCCAGTTGGAGTCGGTCAGCCAGTCGCTCAGGCGCTGGACCCGGTTCAGGAGCGGGAGGACGGTGTCGCGGACGCGGGTGACCGGGCGGCGCCGTTCGGTGATGATGCGCCCGACGAGGACGGCCCGTCGGGTGACCTCCCTGACATGGGGTTTGCGCTCGGTCTCGTAGCTGTCGAGCACCGACTCGGGCAGCTCGCCGCGGAGCACCGCGTCCAGCTTCCAGCACAGGTTCGCCACGTCCCGTACGCCGGCGGCCATGCCCTGTCCGATCCACGGCGGCATCGCGTGGGCCGCGTCGCCGGCGAGGAAGACCCGGCCGACGCGGAAGCGGGCGGCGAAGCGGACGTGGTGGCTGTAGACGGTGGCGCGCAGGATCCTGATCTGGTCCCGGCCGATGCCGTACTTGGCGACCATCGCGTGGATGGCGTCGTCGGTGGTCAGGCGCTGCTCGTCGTCCCCGGGGAGGATCGGGAACTCCCAGCGGTGGTGGCCCAGCGGGGTCGGGCAGTCGACGGCGGGCCGCTCCGGGTCGCAGCGGAAGCGGAGCCGGTCGTGGTCGGGCCAGGGCTTGAGCATCTCGGTGTCGACGACGACCCAGCGGTCCTCGTACGTCCGCCCCTCGTAGCCGACGTTGAGCTGGGCGCGGGTCAGGCTGGAGCCGCCGTCGGCCGCGATGACGTACCGCGCGCGCAGGCGTCGTACGGAGTCGTCGTCGCTGGACACCACGGTGAGCTCCACGCCGTCCGCCTCCTGGCGCAGGCGCAGACACTCGTGGCGCAGCCGCACCTCCACGTTCGGGTAGCGCTCGACGCCCTCGCGCAGGACCTGCTCCAGCGCGGGCTGGTAGAGGAACATCTGTGGCGGATGGCCGTGGCCGCGCGGGGTCGGGCAGGCGCTGAGGAAGGCCCGGCCGCGGGCGTCGACGAAGTCGAGCGGGCGCTCGGCCAGCATGTCCCGCTTGAGCCGGTCGGCGAGGCCGGCGCGCTGCCAGATCCGTACGACCTCCTCGTCCGTGGAGATGGCCCGGGCGCGGGAGTAGACCTCGGAGTCCCGTTCCAGGACGACGACCCTGAGACCCGCCGCACCCAGCAGGTTCGCGGCGGTGACGCCGGTCGGCCCGTAGCCGATCACCGCCACGTCGTACGTGCTGTCACTGTCTTCGCTCACCCGGACCACCTCGTTGCTGTAACGCTTATTCCAATTGGAATGCTCGCTACGGTAAGGTGGTGGTCGAAGACGGTCAAGAGGCCGCGGCGCAGGAGGGACACCTTCATGACCAGGCGCGTCAAGCGGGCGAACGGCGTGGAGTCGCGGGAGCGGATCCTCGACGCGGCCGTGGAGATCGCGGGCGAGCGCGGCTACGAGGGCACGTCCATCGCGGCCGTCAGCGCCAAGTGCGGGCTGCCCGCCAGCTCGATCTACTGGCACTTCGAGCACAAGGACGACCTGATCGCGGCGGTCATCGAGCGCAGCTTCGAGGCCTGGCTGGCGGCCGTGCGGCTGCCGGACGAGACGACGGGGACGCCGCTGGAGCGGGTGCTGGTCATGGCCCGGAACGTGGCGGAGTCGTTGCTGGCCGCGCCGGACTTTCTGCGGCTCGGTCTGATGCTCGCCCTGGAACGGCGGCCCGCCGAGCCGCGCGGGCGGACGGTGTTCCTCCAGGTCCGTGAGACCGCCCGGCGGCGGATCGCCGACGACGTCCGCGGCCTTTTCCCGGACCTCGACGAGGCCGCCGTGCAGACCCTGACCACCTACACGGTGGCCGGTGCCGACGGTCTGTTCGTGCACCGGGAGATCAACGGCGGTGCCGTCGACCTGCGGACGATGTTCGAGCTGCACGCGCGGCTCGTGTTCGACGCGGCGGCCCGGCTGGCGGCGCGCCCCGGTGAAGCCCTTCCGACTCCCCTGAGCCCCCTCAGAAAGCGATCCGCATGACTGCCGACTCACCCCGCCGTATCGACGTCCACCACCATCTGATCCCGCCCTTCTACCGCGACCTGCTCACCAAGGCGGGCATCGCCGAGGCCGGTGGCCGTGCCCTGCCGGACTGGAGTGCGGAGGCGGCGCTGGAGCAGCTGGACCTGCTGGGCACCGACACCGCCGTCGTGTCCGTCTCCACCCCCGGCGCCGGCTTCCTCACCGACCCGGCCGAGGCCGCCGACCTCGCCCGCCGGCTCAACGAGTACGCGGCCGGCCTTCCCGAGCGGTTCGGCTGGTTCGCCACCGTCCCGATGCCGGACGCCGCCGCCTCGGCCGCGGAGGCCGTGCGTGCCCTGGACGAACTGGGCGCCGACGGGGTGACCCTCCTGGCCAACAACCGGGGCACCTATCTGGGCGCGCCCGGCCAGGACGCCCTGTGGCGGGCGCTCAACGACCGGGGCGCCGTCGTCTTCGTGCACCCGGCCGACCTTCCGGCACCCGCCGTCGAGGGGATCCCGCCGTTCGCCGCGGACTTCCTCCTGGACACCACGCGGGCCGCCTTCCTCCTCGTCCGCAACGGCGTCGTCCGTACCTACCCGGACATCCGGTTCATCCTCAGCCACGCGGGCGGCTTCGTGCCGTACGCCTCCCATCGCATGGCCGTCACCATCGCGGGCGAGACCGGGCGCAGCCCGCTGGACGTCCTGGACGACTTCCGCTCCTTCTACTTCGACACCGCGCTGTCCTCCAGCCCGGCCGCCCTGCCCACGCTGCTCGCCTTCGCCCGCCCCGGACATGTCCTGTTCGGCAGCGACTGGCCCTTCGCCCCGTCGATCGCGGGCCAGTACTTCGCGACCGCCCTGGACACCGAGCTCGCCCCCACCACCCTGGCCGCCATCAACCGCACCAACGCCCTACCCCTCTTCCCCCGCCTGGGCGGCACACCCGCACCGGCGCCGTCGCGGAACCTACGCCGGTCCGCGCAACGCGCTGGCGCGCGCTTCTTCTTCCGGCTGGTGAATCCCGGGACGAAGTGAGAGACAGTCCGATGGGCACGTCGATGGACCGGGGGCCGGTGAGTCGACGCGCCCGTGGGCCGGCGGGGCGGTGGGCCGGCCGGGCGGTGGGCCGGCCGGGCGGTGGGTCGGCCGGGCGGTGGGTCGGTGGGTCGACGCGCCCGTGGGCTGGCAGGCCGGTGGGGCGACGGACCGGCGGGTTGGCGGACCTGTGGGTCGGTCGGCCAGTGGGCTTGCCGGGGCCGGTCGGCCGACGGACCGGCGGGTTGGCGCGTTGATGAGCTGCCGGAACTGCGGGCTGACGAGCCGGCGACTGCCGGCACGGCCGGCCGGCGGCACCGCCAGCCGGGTGGCACGGCCGGCCGGCGGCACGGTCGGCTGGCGGGCTCGATGGCCTGAGGGGCGCCGCGCAGGCAGTCGTATTCTCAGCTCGTCCGCCGCCGCGCGCAGCACCCGCACCATCGCGGTTGTGTCCGCCATGGTCGGCAGAAGGCCGGGCTCACGAGTCGGCGGGCGGCGAACTGACGCCCAGCCGGGCTGACGCGGCAGCCGGCCGGCGGCACGGTCGGCTGGCGGGCTCGATGGCCTGAGGGGCGCCGCGCAGGCAGTCGTATTCCCAGTTCGTCCGCCGCCGCGCGCAGCGCCCGCACCATCGCGGTCATGTCCGTCATGGTGCGGCAGAAGGCCGGGCTCACGAGTCGGCGGGCGGCGAACTGACGCCCAGCCGGGCTGACGCGACAGCCGGCTGGCGGGACGGCCAGCAGCGCGGACGGCCAGTTCGCCGGGCCCAGGGTCACCGCCCCGGCAGCCGTACCCCCAGCTCGTCCGCCGCCGCGCGCAGCACCGGCACCAGCGCGGTCATGTCCGTCATGGTGCGGCGGAAGGCCGGGGCGGCGGTGGAGAGGGCGGCGAAGAGTGTGCCGTCCGGGCGGAGGATGGGGACGGCGACGGCGCGGAGGCCCGCGTGGTGTTCCTCGTCGGCCGTGGCGTAACCGCGTCCGGCCGCGCGGGCGACCTCCTCGCGCAGGACGTCGCGGTCGGTGATGCTCCGGGGGCCGTGCGGGGTGAGTTCGACGCGGTCGAGGAGGTCCTCGCGGACGTCGTCGGGCGCGAAGGCCATGAGGACCTTGCCCATCGAGGTGCAGTGCAGCGGGCCGTGGCGGCCGGGGTCACTGCGGACGCCGACCGGCAGGGGGCCGTCCACGTAGTGCACGTACAGATGGCGGGTGCCGTCGAGGACGGACATCAGCGTGGCTTCCTCGGTCTGCCGCGTCACCCGCTGCATCACGGGCAGCGCGGTGCCGGCGAATCCGTAGACCTGGCCCGCCTGCTGGCCGAGCTGGAACAACCGGAGCCCGGGCTTGTAGCGCTTGCCCGCGGTCTCGAACTCCACCAGGCCCTCCCGGCACAGGGAGTTGACCAGCCGGTGCACGGTGCTGACGGCGACGCCGCTGGCCCGGGACAGCTCGGACAGCGTGATGCCGTGCGGATGCTCGCCGACCAGGACGAGCAGCCGGATCGCCCGGCCCACGACATCGGCCGGCACATCGGAGGGCATCCCGGTCGGCCCCTCACTGGTGGCACTCATACCTCGCAGATTACCATTGAGTGGATATGTTTTCCACTGAATGGAAAAACAGCGAATGAGTCACCCTCTCTTCGACGTCACCGGCAAGGTGGCCCTGGTCACCGGTTCGAGCCGTGGCATCGGCCGGGCCCTGGCCACGGGACTGCTGGAGGCCGGCTGCACCGTCGTCCTCAACGGCCGTGACCCCGTCGCCCTGGAGGCCGCCCGCAAGGAACTCGCCGAGACGTTCGGCGACCGGGTCCGCACCGAGACCTTCGACGTCACCGACTCCGCCGCGGTCGCGGACGCCGTCGCCCGCGTCGAGGACCGCGCCGGACCGATCGACATCCTGGTCAACAACACCGGCGCCCAACGCCGCGCCCCCTTCCTCGACTTCACCGACGAGGACTGGCACGGCCTGCTGGACACCAACCTCACCAGCGCCTTCCTCGTCGGCCGCGAGGTCGCCCGGCGCATGGTGCCGCGCGGCCACGGCAAGATCGTCAACATCTGCTCGCTGCAGAGCGAGGCGGTCCGCCCCGGTATCGCGCCCTACTCCGCCACCAAGGGCGGCCTGAAGATGCTCACCAAGGGCATGTGCGCCGACCTCGGCCCGCACGGCATCCAGGTCAACGGCATCGGCCCCGGCTACTTCGACACCGAGCTGACCTCCGCCCTGGTCGCCGACGAGGAGTTCAGCGCCTGGGTCCGCGGCCGCACCCCCGCCGGCCGCTGGGGCAAGGTCGAGGACCTCGTCGGCGCCCTGCTCTTCCTCTCCTCCCCCGCCTCCGACTTCGTCAACGGACAGCTCGTGTACGTCGACGGCGGCATGCTCTCCGTCCTGTAACCCCGAAGGGAACCCTCATGCACGCCTGTGTCGTCCACGGAGCCGGTGATCTCCGGGTCGAGGAACGGCCGTACGACGGTCCCGGCGCCGGCGAGATCGCGGTCGCCGTCGCCCTCGGCGGGATCTGCGGCAGCGACCTGCACTACTACCAGCAGGGCCGGGTGGGGGACTTCGCCCTGCGCGAGCCCATGGTGCTGGGCCACGAGGTGGTCGGCCGGGTCGCCGCCCTCGGCCCCGGCACCGACGGCCCGCCGCCCGGTACGCCCGTCGCGGTCCACCCCGCCACACCCTGCGGCAGCTGCGCCGAGTGCACCGGCGGTCGGCGCAACATCTGCGCCCGCACCCGCTACCTCGGCAGCGCCGCCCATTCCCCGCACGTCCAGGGCGGGTTCGCCGAGACGATCACCGTGCCCGCCGAACAGATCCGCGCACTGCCGCCGGGCCTCGACCTGCGGCGGGCCGTCCTCGCCGAGCCGCTGTCGGTGGCGCTGCACGCCGTCAACCGGGCGGGCGAGGTGCGCGGCAGACGGGTCCTCGTGACCGGCGCCGGGCCGATCGGCTGCCTGGTGGTGGCCGCGTTGCGGCACCGCGGCGCCGCCGAGGTGGTCGTCAGCGACCTCTTCGACGAGCCGCTGCGCATCGCGACCGCCGTCGGCGCCACGGCGACAGCACGGGCGGACCGGCCCGAAGACCCGGCCTGGGCAGGCGACTTCGACCTCGCGATCGAGGCGTCCGGCGCCCCGGCGGGACTGCGGACCTGCGTCGAGCGCGTCCACCGCGGCGGCGTCGTCGTCCTGCTCGGGCTGCTCCCGCCGGGCGAGATCGGCCTGTTGGGCAATGTCGCGGTCACCCGTGAACTCGAACTGCGGGGCGCCTTCCGCTTCGACACCGAGTTCGACGAGGCGCTCGCCCTGCTGGCCGAGGGCCTGCCCGTGGACCCGGTGGTCACGCACACCTTCCCACTGGCGGACTCCGTCACCGCGTTCGCCACCGCCCAGGACCGGAGGGCCGCGTCCAAGGTGCTGCTGGACCTGTCGGGGTCCTGACCGGCCGAACATCCGCTCACAGCCGAGCAGTTGTGGCGGGTACGTTCGATCGCATGCGCATACGGACGATGGTCATAGGCGGCGGAATCGGCGGTACGGCGACGGCGTTGGCCCTGCACAAGGCGGGCACCGACGTCGTCGTGCACGAGGCGCATCCCGACTCGGCCGAGGACCTGGGCGCGTTCCTCACCCTGGCGAGCAACGGCATGCGGGCCCTGGCCCAGTTGGACGCCGGTGCCGCCGTCCGCGCGGTCGGGTTCCCGCTGCGCTCGATGCGGGTGCTCGACGCGACGGGCGACGAGCTGGCGCGGGTGCCGCTGGGCGAGGCCGACGATCCGCTGCTGCGGTTCCGGTGCGTACGCCGCGGCGACCTCAACGCGGCGCTCCAGACGGAGGCGGTGCGCCGGGGCATCGACGTCCGGCACGGGGCGCGGCTGACCTCCGTCGAGGAGGGCCCGGGCGGCGTCACCGCCCGCTTCTCGGACGGGGGCAGTACGACGGCCGACCTCCTCGTCGGCGCCGACGGCCTCCACTCCACGGTTCGGGAGACGATCGCCCCGGGCGTGCGCCCGCGCTACGCCGGGCAGCGCGTGTTCTACGGCTACACCGGCGCCGCCCGCCCGTCCGGCGCCGCCGAGCAGATCACGATGGTGCGCGGCAGCCGGGCCGCGTTCGGATACGCGGTGTCGCCCGACGGGGAGACGTACTGGTTCGCGCGCGTGGCGGACGTACCGCCGAAGGCGCCCGGCGGGTGGCGCGAGCCGCTGGTGGAGCTGCTGCGCGAGGACGCCGGCCCGGCCGCGGACATCGTCGCCGCCACCCAGGACGACGTCCTCGTCACCGACGCCGCCGAGATCCCCGCCGGCACGCCCTGGCGCTCCGCCCGCACCCTGCTCGTCGGCGACGCGGCCCACGCGGCGTCCCCCGCGACCGGCCAGGGGGCGTCGATGGCGCTGGAGGACGCCGTCGTGCTCGCCAAGTCGCTGCGGGACACCCCGGATCTCGACGCCGCGCTCACCCGCTACGAGGCGCTCCGCCGCCCGCGCGTGGAGCACAACATCGCGGTCAGCGGCGCCCTCTCCCGCGGCGACCGCCCCACCGGGGCGCCCCGCCCGGGCGAGGACGATCTCGTACGACTGCTGGACTGGAACAGCGAGTTGGCGGCCTGATCCCCGGCGTCGCTCAGATCCAGCCGTCCAGGGACTTCATGAACCCGTCGAAGTCGTCCCGGTGGATGGTGTGGCCCGCCCCGGCGACCGTGCGCACCTCGAAACCGCTCGCCCGCAGCCGCGTCACGTCCGCCGCCCCCACCAGGAAGCTGGGCTCGGCGAGTTGGACCAGGGACGGCACGGCCGGGCGGTCGGGGACGAAGCCGGTGAGCGGGCGGCCGTCGAGGAAGTACGAGGTGTCCGCGTCCCAGTCGGCCAGCGTGGCCACCTCGACGTCCACGTCCGCGGGGTCCCAACGCGGGTTCGACCGGGCTATGTGCTCCCGTGTGACGTTCTTGCCGGACGCGAACGTCTCGGGGTCCAGAGGCTGTTCGGGGTCGGGTGAGGACCAGGCCGGGTCGGAGTAGACGGCCCGCAGCGGGCGCAGCCGCTCCACGGCGAGGGAGAGGGCGAGTCCGCCGAGGGAGTGGCCGATGATCACGTCGGCGCCGGGCGGCAGGGTGTCCACGAGGTCGTCGGCGAAGTCCCGCGGGGTGTACTCGCCGCGCGGCGAACGGCCGTGGCCGCGCAGGTCGACCGCGAGCACCCGGTAGCCGCGCTCGGCGAGGGCCGGTCCGACGCGGCGCCAGGTGCGGGAGTCGGACATGATGCCGTGGACGAGCAGGGCCGTCCGGTCGCCGGTGCCCCATTCACGGGTGTGGAGTTGCACGGAATGCCTTTCGCTCCGGTGTGCGTGTGTGAGTGTGCCGCAGTCAGTGTGCGGGTTCCTTCCCCGCGGGGACATGCCGGCCGCTGTCGTGGATGAGCTCGCCGAGCGCGGCCCTGTCGTGACGCGCGGCCCGGCTCACCCGGACGGGCCCTCCCTGCGGGCAGGCCGGGCGGGGGCTTCTTAGCGTGGCGGTATGTACCGGCCGGCGGTGACGAGGTGACCATGCGCGAGTCCTCCGACACGCCGCTCTGCAAAGGGCAGTTCGCCGGTTCCGACGAAGGGCTGACGTGCACCGCACGGGCCCGTTTCGAGATCGGCCGGTACGTCGACTTCCCGCTGCCGGTGTGCCCGGAACATCTCGGGCCGTCCCTGCTACGGGCGCGCAACGTGCTGTGGCCGCCGGTGATCAGACTGATCGGCTGACCGTCCCCGTCGGACACCGACGAGGCCGACGAACGCACCGACTCCCCACCGTCGCGCGCTCAGCGCCGGGCGCGACGGAGTTCCGGGCGGGGCGGGCTGATGAACTGGAGGGTGAGGGTGGCCGGGGGTTCGGCCAGGCCGGGGCCGCCGGCCGCCACCCAGTCCAGTACGTCGTCCGTGCAGGCGTCGTCGCCGGACCAGCCGATCCAGGTCGCCCGCCCGCCGCGGCGCCGCCCCTCGCCGGAGGGCTGTACGACGAGGACGTTCGCCTGGTCGCAGGGGCCGAGACAGTCGGTCGTACGGACCGCGAGCCGGCCGCCGGACTCCGCGGCGGCGGCCCGCAACCGGTCCAGCTGCCACTCGTGGTCGACACCGGGGTGCTTGCGCGCGTCACCGCAGCAGCAGCCCCGGCACAGGACGAGGGTGCACGGCCGGGCGCCGGCGGCCCCGAACACGGCCCGGCTCTTCGGCACGCTCACTTCAGTCCCCTCCCGACAACACCATCGATCTTGAAGATCGTACGTGCACCACGTATGACGAAACCGTTGACGGGAACATGCCCCATCCCTATCTTCTGACCGGAATCACGAACTACGTTCGAAATTACGGACAGGGACGGTCGCGTATGCCTCGGACTCACCTCGGGAAGCACCGCGGAGCACTGCTCGCCTGCGTGCTCGGCCTGCTGCTCGCGCTCGTGGCGGTGACCCAGCCGGCCCAGGCCGCGGAGGGCCGCCCGTACACCAACCCGCTCAAGTCCTCCAAGGGCGCCGACCCCTGGCTGGAGTACTACGACGGCAACTACTACCTGATCACCACGACGTTCACCGGCATCCTCGGCATCCGGAAGTCGCCGACGCTGGCGGGCCTGGCCACCGCACCCAACGTGCAGGTGTGGTCGGACACCACCTCGACCCGCAACACCAACATCTGGGCGCCGGAGATGCACTTCTTCGACGGCCACTGGTACGTCTACTACTCCGCCGGACAGAGCGGGGTGGCCTGCTGCGACTCGCAGCGCACGCATGTACTGGAGAGCGCCGGGACCGACCCGATGGGCCCGTACACCTACAAGAACACGCTCACCGGGTCCAACCTCAGCCCGAACGGCTGGCTGATCGACGCGAGCGTGCTGGAGCACGGCGGCAGCCTGTACCTCGTCGGCAGCGGCTTCATCAACGGCAGTACGCAGAGCCTTGTCATCGCGCCAATGAGCAATCCGTACACGCTGGCCGGCAGCACCTTCACCATCATCTCCAGCCCGACGGCGAGTTGGGAGACCTCCGGCTCCCCCGTCAACGAGGGCCCCGAGCCGCTCTACCACAACGGCCGCACGTTCCTGACCTTCTCGGCGAGCTCCTGCCAGACGGCCGACTACAAACTCGGCATGCTGGAGCTGACCGGCTCCGATCCGCTCAACGCGTCGTCGTGGACGAAGAGTTCGTCACCGGTGTTCCAGCGCAGTGACGCGGCCGGCGTGTACGGCCCCGGCCACAACGGCTTCTTCAGCTCCCCCGACGGCACCGAGAACTGGATCGTCTACCACGCCAACTCGTCGTCCTCCGGCGGCTGCGGCAACGGACGGACCACCCGCGCCCAGAAGTTCACCTGGAACGCCGACGGCACCCCGAACTTCGGCACCCCCGTCGCCCTCGGCACCTCCCTGCCCGGTCCGTCCGGCGAGAGCGCGGCGACCCCGACGTCGTACACCCTCGTCAACCGCAACAGCGGCAAGTGCCTCGACGTGAACGGCGGCGGCACCGCCGACGGCACCGACATCTTCCAGTGGACCTGCAACGGCGGGACCAACCAGAAGTGGCGGATCGAGGACCTCGCCGACGACACCAACCGGCTGGTGAACGTGGCGGCCGGCAAGGTCGCCGACATCGCCGACTGTTCCGGCTCGGACGGCGCCGACATCCGCCAGTGGTCCTGGCTCAACAACAAGTGCCAGCGCTTCCGGCTGGTGTTCACCGCCACCGGCGACTACGTCCGGATCGTCAACGAGTCCACCGGCAAGGTCGCCGACGTCGCCGACTGCGGCACCGCGAACGGCTCCGACGTCCGGCAGTGGACCTGGCTGAACAACAACTGCCAGCAATGGCGCCTCGTTCCGACGACCTGACCTTCTCCCCCCGCTCCCCGTCTGATCGCGTATCTGGAGAACTCCCTTGAGACGCAACGCCGTTCGCCTGCTACTGGCTCTGCTGGTGGCGCTCACCGCGTGCCTGGGCACCGCCCCCGCCCAGGCCGCCGTACCCGACTCCCCCGCCGTGACCTACACCAACCCGATCGCCGAGAAGCGGGCCGACCCGCACATCTTCAAACACACCGACGGCTACTACTACTTCACCGCGACCGTCCCCGAGTACGACCGCATCGTGCTGCGCCGGGCCACCACCATCCAGGGCCTCAGCACGGCCTCCGAGGTCACCATCTGGACCAAGCACAGCAGCGGTGTGATGGGCGCGCACATCTGGGCGCCGGAGATCCACTACATCGACGGCAAGTGGTACGTGTACTTCGCCGCCGGCTCGACCAGTGACGTGTGGGCGATCCGCATGTACGTCCTGGAGGGCACCGGCGCCAACCCGCTGACCGCGACCTGGACCGAGAAGGGCCAGATCACCACCACCTGGGAGAGCTTCTCGCTGGACGCGACGACCTTCGTCGTCAACGGTGTGCGGTATCTGGCGTGGGCGCAGCGCAACCCGTCGGAGAACAACAACACCAGCCTGTTCCTCGCGAAGATGGCCAACCCCTGGACCATCACCGGGACTCCGGTCGAGCTCTCGCAGCCGACGCTGTCGTGGGAGACGGTCGGCTACAAGGTCAACGAGGGCCCGGCGGTGATCCAGCACGGCGGCAAGGTCTTCATGACGTACTCGGCCTCGGCCACCGACGCCAACTACTGCCTGGGGATGCTGACCGCGTCGGCGACGGCCGATCTGACCAACGCGGCGTCCTGGACGAAGAGTTCGACCCCGGTGTTCCAGACGAGCGCCGCGACCTCGCAGTACGGCCCGGGCCACAACTCCTTCACCACCTCCGAGGACGGCAAGTCGGACATCCTCGTCTACCACGACCGCAGCTACAAGGACATCAGCGGCGACCCGCTGAACGACCCCAACCGTCGCACCCGGGTGCAGAAGGTCTACTGGAAGGCGGACGGCACCCCGGACTTCGGCATCCCGGTCGCCGACGGTGTCACCCCGCGGCGCTTCTCGTCGTACAACTTCGCGGACCGGTTCATCCGCCACTGGGAGTACCGGGCGAAGATCGAGGCGAACGTCTCGCCGCTCGCGGACTCACAGTTCCGGGTGGTCACCGGTCTCGCGGGCACCGGCACGGTCTCGCTGGAGTCGGCGAACTTCCCGGGCTACTACCTGCGGCACAAGAACTTCGAGGTGTGGGTGGAGAAGAACGACGGCACGTCCGCCTTCGCCTCCGACGCGAGCTTCTACCAGCGGTCCGGGCTGGCCGACTCGGCGGGAGCCTCGTACGAGTCGTACAACTACGCGGGCCGGTACATCCGGCACTACGACTACCTGCTCTACGTGCAGACGCCCGCCACGGCGACGGACCGGGGGGACGCCACGTTCTACGCGCAATAACCAGCCCGAAGGCATGACCGAATAGACTATAAACCGCGAGTATAATCGCTGTGTATAGTCCGGACATGCCATCTCTCACCCACCAGATGCACAAAACGGGGAACAGGTTCCAAGCGGCGCTGATGTCGGCGGCGGCAGCGTGTCTCGCGCTGTCGCTGACCGGCTGCGCGAAGGTCGACACGACCGCGCCCAGCGCCGCCCGGGCCGAGGCCGCGACGGCCACCGCCCAGGCCCGCTTCGGGACCGTCGACTGCCGTCACACCAAGTGCATCGCGCTCACCTTCGACGCCGGACCGAGCGAGCACTCCGCGAAGCTCCTCGACATCCTCAAGGAGAAGCAGGTCCCGGCGACCTTCTTCCTCCTCGGCAAGCGACACATCGAGAAGTACCCGGAGCTCGTCAAGCGCATGGCGGACGAGGGCCACGAGGTGGCCAGCCACACCTGGGACCACAAGATCCTGACCCGGCTGAAGCCGGACGAGATACGTGAGGAGCTGGAGCGCCCGAACCGGGAGATAGAGCGCCTCACCGGGAAGCGCCCCACCCTCATGCGCCCGCCGCAGGGCCGCACCGACACCGCCGTCCACGACATCTGCGAGGAACTGGGCATGTCGGAGGTGCTCTGGACGGTCACCGCCAAGGACTACACGACGACCGACTCGGCCCTGATCCAGGAACGCGTCCTCGCCCAGGCCTCCCGCGACGGGATCATCCTGCTGCACGACCTCTACGACGGGACGGTCCCGGCCGTGCCCGGGATCATCGACGCGCTCAAGGCGCGCGGGTATGTGTTCGTGACCGTGCCGCAGTTGCTGGCGCCCGGGAAGGCGGAGCCGGGGAAGGTGTACCGCTGACGCCGCTCACCAGGCGAGGTGGAGGCGGAGCGGGGACCGGTGGATCATCGTCGGCCGCATCTCGACGGCTTCACCCTCCGCAAGCCGAAGCCGCGGCAGTCGCCTGGTCAACTCCTCCAGCGTGAGCCGCAGTTGCTCGCGGGCCAGCTGCGCGCCGGGACAGCCGTGCGCGCCGAAGCCGAAGGCGAGATGACGGGCCGGGGTGCGGCTGATGTCGAACGTGTCGGCCCGCTCATGCCGGTCCGGGTCCCGGTTCGCGCCGCCGAAGGCCACGAACACCGCGGCCCCTGCCGGGAGTTCGGTCCCGGCGAGGGAGACAGGCCGGGTGGTGACCCGGCGGAACCCCTGGAGCGCGCTGTCGTACCGGGCCGCCTCCTCGACGGCGCCCGGTATCCGCTCGGGCTCGGCGCACAGCAGCGCCCACTGCTCGGGGTGCCGCAACAGGTGCAGGACGGTCGTGCCGATGAGGGCGGTGGTCGTCAAGTGCCCGGCGATGAGCAGGTTCTGGAGGTGGGCGACCAGTTCATGGCGTTGTTCCAGGGTAATCTCACCGCCGGGCTCGACCACGGAGGCGACGAGTTCGCTGCCCAGGTCCTCGCGGGGTGAGGCGTGCCGTTCCCGCACGTACCGTTCGAGGATGCGCTGCATGTCGACGACGTCCTCGGCGGCGGCGATCTGCTCGCTCTCCTCCAACGGCCGGAAGAGCAGTTCCTCGGCACGGTGCCCGCCGTGCACCACCGCGGGGACCTCGGCGGGGTCGAGCCCGACGATCCGCCCGATGACATCGCCGGGCAGCCGCTGGGCGTAGGCCCCCATCAGCTCTGCTTCGCCCGCGTCGACGAAGCTACCGACGAGCTCGGCGACGCGCTGAGCGGCGTACGGCAGGACCGCGGCGACCCGCGCCGGGGACAGCCCCCGCACGAGCGGCCCCCGCAGCTCCTGATGGCGGGAACCGTCGGAGGTGACGACGACAGGCCGCCCGCCGAAGCCGCCGCCGAGCACGGCGAGCGCGGCGGGCCCCGGGAGGATGTCGGGGACGAGCGCGTTGGCGGACGAGAAGTCCTCGGTCCTGCGCAGGACTTCGCGCACCTCGGCATCACGGGCGACCAGCCAGGCGTCCAGCTCGGCGACATAGGTCAGCCCGGCTGTCCGCCGTGCGCGTTCGTAGTGCGGATACGGATCGCGCTGCAACTCGTCTCGTTTTCCCGGCAGTTCACGTTCCACGGGGACCCTCCGGCCGGTGGTGCGATGCGGGTGGGCTCATGGTGGCGTACTGCCGTACGGGTGCGGAAGGGCTCAGAAGACGACGGACCAGCCTTCCCGGGCGGCCTGTTCCTTGGTGTAGGAGACGCCGTGGACCTTCAGCGCCGAGGCGTCGAAGAGTGTGATCTCCCCTCCATGATTGCCGAGTTGGGCCCCGCCCTCGGCGAGCGGTACGGCGAGACAGGCACCGGCGGCGAGCGTCCCGGCGGGCACCGCGGACTTCTGCCCCAGACGATCCCCGATGCGCCACCCGGTGAGATCGACGGGATCGGGTGAGGCGTTGAGCAGCGTGACGGTCTCCGCCTCGGGCGCGGGGCCGGGCGGGTTGACGAGCGCGGCGACGATCCGCACGGGCAGGGTGCCCGGCTCCGGCCGGTTGCCGTCGACGTCGTCGAGGGCGTGCCCGGTGACGTCGTCGGTGTGCCAGGCCTGGCTCTGGAAGGCGAGGAAGATCCCGACCCACCGCTCCTGCGCCGGGAAGTGGACGAGAATCCCCCCGTCCTGCCAGACCCCGTCGTCCCCGCGGAAGCGGCGGCTGTTGCCCTGGTTCATATGGAGGTCATGAACCCCGTTGCCCGGCAGAAAGCCGAACACCTTGTCCTTGACGCCGGGTTCGGGCCCGAAGCGCTCACCGAAGAGATACAGCCGGGCGTCGGGGTCGGCGACGGCCCGTCGTACGTAGTGGTCGAGGATGTCGGCGAGGTCGTTGCCGTCGCCGGGGAGGTCCGGGGGCAGGGTGCGCATCTTCGCCGGGTCGAAGAGGTTGCCGCGCACGAAGTCGAGGTTGGGCCCGCCGGGCCCGGACGGCAGCGTGTTCCACCCGCCGGCCAGCCCCGCGAGCCGGGCGGTGACCGGGTGCCGGAAGTCCTCGTCGACGAGGTAGAGCAGCTCGGAGGGCCGTTCCTGGGACAGCACGTTGACGGCGGCGCGGTAGTGGACGCCCTGGTCGTCGGTGAGATGGATCTGGTAGTGCGGGGTGTCGACGGCGCCCTCGCGGCGGGTGTCGACGGCCCGGGTGATCAGTACGCCGTAGGCCTTCAGTGGCATGGCGATCAACTCCCCCTGCTGATGGGCGGAATGCCCACCTGTGGGGTAAATCGTAGACCGCCGGCACCCGCTCTGTGAGCTCCCGTGAATACGCGGTTGAACTGCCCCGATTCCCTAAGATCACTACGTGGTCACCTTCTCCCTCACGCGCACGGCCCCGCTCCCCCTGGCCGAAACCTGGCACCGCCTCACGGAATGGCCCCGCCATGGCGAGGTGGTCCCGCTGACCCGCGTCACGGTCGAGACGGCGGGGCCGACGGGGGTCGGCACGGTGTTCGTGGCACGTACGGGGCTCGGCCCGTTGGCCTTCGACGACCGGATGCAGGTCACGGTGTGGCGTCCGCCGACGGATTCCTCATCCGGCTTCTGCCGACTGGAGAAGCGGGGGCGGGTCGTCACCGGGTGGGCGGAGATCGAGGTGGCGCCGGGGCCGGGTGGGCGCAGTCGGGTGGTGTGGCGGGAGGAGCTGGGGTTCCGGTTTCTGCCGGGGGCGGTGGATCCGGTGACGCGGAGGGTGGCTCGGTATGTGTTCGGGCGGGCGGTGAATCGGTTGTTGAGGAGGGGGTGAGGCTCATCCGTGGTCGGAGACGCGGCCCGGTACGAGTCGCCGTAGGGCCTCCTGGGTCTCCGGGTCCGTGGAGAAGAGGACGATGCCTGTTCTGCTGCGGGTGAGGAGGACACGGTAGGCGTTTCTGATCAGGCGGTCGGCCTGCCGGTCGGTGGCCGCGTCAGGGCTCAGTTCGGGGTTGAGACTGGCCTCGCGTACGGTGGTCCAGCGGCCGTCACGATGGACGAAGTCGGGACCGATGAGGACGCCGCACCAGTCGAACTCGTAGCCATGGACGTCGTACGCGCTGCCGACGGTTTCGGTGAGCGCATCGTGCCGCGGCAACCACCAGGGGCGCCGCCACTTCCCCACACGCACACCGCCGGATGCCGAGCCGGAAGTCAAAGGCCAGCAGATTCCCGCCGTCGTCCGGGTGGTCATGCCGCCCTGCTCCCGGCGCGCCTTCAGGAACGTCTCCATCTCCTCCGGGCCGTCCGCTGTCAGGACGGTGTGCCGGCCGTCCGGAGTCCAGGACGTGGCGTTCCCGTCGGAGGCGAGGAGGGCCGACACCCAACGGGGGTAGGCGGTACTGCCGCCGGTGCGGACGGAGGCGTTCAGTGCCACCACCTCGACCGGCAGGAGCCGTGCCTCGGCGGCCTCGCGGATCAGCGCGACGGTTCCCACCGCACCGGGGCTGAGCGTGCTCTCCTCGTCGAGGACGAAGACGGACACGACTGCGGTGGACATCAGTTCGTCCATCCGGAAGCGGTCGGATCTGGAGCCGACGGCCCCGGGTCGCAGGCTCTGACCGTCGTCGAAGACCAACACGCCGGGCTTGGAGGGCCGCGAGAGCCTGGCCGCCTCGGCAGCCAACTCGCGGGGCGCCACAACCAGGTGAACGCCGCCCAGCGCTTCTCGCAGGCTCTGCCGAAAGGCGGGTGTCCCCGAGAGGTGGAGCGCGGTGACTCCGAGCTCCCGCGCCTCCGCGACGATCCTGAGGGCCATGGCGGTCTTTCCGGTGCCCGCGGCTCCCGTCACGACGAAGACCTGCTGCCACCGCCGGCGGAGGGCCGTCATCACCCGCCCCACGGCGATCGTCTGTGGCCCGATCGGCTCGAAGGGCGGAGGCAGCACGCCGGCCGCGACGGTCTCCAGCACTCCGGGCAGCCTGCGACGGGCACCGGACACCAGCAGGTCCGCCGCGTCCGCCCCGGGCCGGGGAGCCAGGCGGGATCGAAGATAGGACACGAACAGCGCGCGGTCGTCCCTGGAACCGAGCTCGCCCGAGATCGTCGTCATGCTGTCGAGAGAGGCGTTCGGGAGGTACACCGCCGCCTCGACGTTCACGGCGCGGTGCTCCAGCGCCACATTCGTGGCGATCAGCCTGGTCCTGCGGTCACGAGCCCGTTCCATGGGATGGACTGCTTCACTGCCTCCGTCGAGCGTGACCAGCCGCGGCTCGTCCGCATGGGCATGCAAGTTGGTCCACATCCTCACCTCGAGGCAGACGTAGGAGACTTCGCCGCTCTCGGGATGATGCCCTCCCAGCGTCACATCGGCGGGTTCGTCGCCCGGCGCCCCCAGTTCACCCAGGATCACCTCAACGTCTTCGAGGCCCGCTTCCAGCAGCGCATCGGACAACGCGGCGTAATTTCCGTGCAGTTCGGAGAGACGGGCGGAGTCGGGCACGCCTGCGCCGGGCTTCTGGCTCTCCGCCTGCCACACCTCGGTCGCGATCTCGTACACCCTCTGTGCCAGGACGTCGGCGGTCGTCCGGTGGAGGTACCTGCCGTCACGTGGTTGCGGGTCACGCTGTTCGCCGGGTTCCTCCGCGTTCCCCTGCGCGCCCGTCGGCATCAGTTCGTAGACGTCTCCGCGCGGTGTCCGCAGGCGCACCGCCCCGGCCCCCACCCGTATGGACCGCTCTTCCCCCGGCCCGACTGTCACCGTCCGGAAGTCGTCCGTGTCCTCGCCCAGCACCTCGACCACCCGTGGGTCCGTGTCCGGTACCAGGATCGCCGCGTCCTGCGTGGTCGCCGTTCCGGCCCCCAGCGTGAGCGTGTCGCCGGACCGCGACACCGTCAGTACGGCGTCACCCACCGCGTCGACGATGACGGCGACGTCGGCCGCGGTCACCCCGGGCGGGGCGGGCCTCGGTTCGAGGGCGATGTCGGGGACTCTGTGCACAGCGGCCGTGAGCAACTGCCAGGCCGCTGTGCTCTCCCGTACGGACTCGGGCAGTCGAGGCCACGCTCCGGCCAGCCAGTCGGCAATGCCCTCGCGGTGCTCCTCGACCAGCGCACGCAGGGCGGGCTGCAATTCGGCGTCGGCGGTCGAGGAGCCGCTCTGGGAGGCCAACGCGCCTGTCACGTCGAGCCAGTTGAGGCGCTCCTCGATGCCCAGCGCGGGCGAGATGTGTGCGTGCACCTGCGCCACCACCGAACCGAGCTTCTGGATCGGGTCGTCCGGCGCACTCGCCGCGAGCCGCGCTGCCAGCTCCTCGCGCAAGGCCGGGAGCAACTCCGTGCGCAGCGCCATCGCATGGGGTGTCTGCGCCGCGGTCCAAGGGCTGAACCAGAGGTCCGCCTCGTCCCCCGCGTCCAGCAGCGGGAACATCTGGAGCCGGACGGCTCGGATCAACTCGGGTTCGATGCGGGTCGCGATGCTGAGAGCGACGGCCAGCCGGCGGGCGCCAGGGGCGGGTTGCGGGAACGTGCGGGAGGTGGTGCGACGTGGACGTCGAGTGAAGCGACGAGCGGCCGCCTCGGCGGCAGGGCCCGGGACATGAGCGAGGAGATTCAGGAAGGCGCCGGTCTGGTGCGTGGGCACCTCGTCCGGATTCGGGAGCAGGTCGAGGACCGCGCTGCCGAGGCTCGCGAACGCGGCTGCCTCCTCGGCGGTGCGCGGTGGGAGATGGTCCTCGATGCTCGCCCTGATCGCGTCCGCCAGCTGGGGATCGATGTCATCCGCCTCGGCGAGACCGGCCGCGGCCAGCAGGTACAGAGGCAGAGCGTCTTCGCGCTGTCGCGCCGCGCCGGCGCGCTCCAGGACGAGTTCGAGCAGCGAAGACCGGTCCTGGGGGCTTGCGAGCCCCACGGCACAGAGGAAGACGTCTCGCCACTGAACGTCGTGGGCATGCTCGACCAGCAGCCCGTAGTCGCCGTTGGCGACCAGGGAGCGGGCCGCCAGATAATCCCGGAACAGCACATGCGCGAAGTCGACGGCTCCCTCGACGGGTGAGCGCAGCACTCCCGAGTGGGTGAGGTGGTACGTCAGCACCTCGTTCGGATCAGGCGCCCGCGTCGTGCGCCGAGCCGCGGAGTCGATCACCCTACGGGCCTGGTCGTAGGCGACGGTGTTCTGTCCGTTGCGGATCATCCAGTAGGCGAGCTCCCCCAGATGATCAGCCTGCTCCTCCTCCGACCAGCCATGCGCCGGAGGAAGCGGAGTGAACCGCTCCTCATCCCGTCGGCGCAGCAATCTGGCCACCAGGATCATGTACAACTCGGCACGAGCGCGGGGCAGTCCCCCCCGGCGGTCGTCGTATGTCGCGCACAGGACGACGCACATCAAGGGATTGGTCGCCAGTCGCGCCAGGTCGGCGCGCTCGCTCAGAAGGGCCAGAAGGGATGCTTCCCGAGCGATGCTCCGGGCGCGCGGCAGCTTCACCCTGCGCTGAGCCTCGTACCAGCCCCGTACGAATGAACGGGCATCGGCTTCCGAGAAGGGAGCTAGGCGCTCGTCCCTGAACTGGAGATCGGCCAGCCATCCCCCGGGGATGGCCACCGGACGGGCGGTGACGATCCAGCGGTTGCGGGGATGGTCCCGGTACAGGTCACCCATCCATCTGCGCAGACGGGCCCGTTCACCCACCGGGGCCTCGTCCATCCCGTCGATCAGCAGGAGCCCGCGCCCCTCCGTCAGCACTCCCTGAGCCCAACCCTGAGGTGCAGTGAGCGGGCAGTCCACCAGCGAGAGGAAGTCCGACGGACTCGGCAAGCGTTCGTACTGGGCCAGAAGGCGGACGGGCAGGTAGAACGGCACCAGTCCGGGATCGTCGAACGGCTCCGCCCCGCCCGGCCGGACGGCCTGAACGGCAAGTCGGCGCAGTGCGGTCGTCTTGCCTGCTCCGGCTCCGCCGAACAAGAGGAGCCTGCGATGATGCCGCACAGCTTCTTCGAGTGGTCGCCGGCTCGGTCCGGAGTCCGCCGTGGGGTGCTCCACCGACAACCGCACATAGTCCAGGTGCAGCGGCCTCCCGTAGTACTCGCCGACGGGGACGGTCAGTCCGGTCTTGCCGTACTCGGCCTCGACGTGCTCCCTGTACAGCCGCTCGAAGTCGACGTCTGACGCATCGGCACCCTCCAGGAAGTCGAGCACCAGACGGCAGACGGCGTCCAACAGCCGTCGCATCTCCCGTTCCTGCGGCCCGGGCAGCCCCGTAGGCGCTACCTCGGTCAGCAGCATGTGGGACAGCTCCCTGGGAGCCAGTCGACGGAGGCCCACCGCTGCCCGCCGTCCCGCCAGGGCCTGGACGGCATTGGCCAAGATACTTACCAATTCCGGCACTTCTGGAGTGCCGCCGAAGAGGGCTTCACTGAGGGGCGGCGTCCACCGCACCACCTGCCACACCAGCTCTTCGGCCGCCCGCCGGGATGCGGGCGGGCCGAACCTCTCCGCGCCCGCACCGAACAACTGCCGAAGCAGCGGCAAGGCTTCCTCGAAGAGCTCCCGTTCGGTGTTCTCCCCGTCCACGCCCCGAGTATCTCCGAGTCCTTTGCCCGCGACACGACCGTCCGCCAGAATCGGTGCGTGAACATGCTCGGGGGAAGCAGGCTGACATGCCGTCGCACGGATGACGCGGGTGCTCAACGCCCATGATCAACGTGTTCATCAGTCACAGCTTCGGAGCCGACCCGCTGGCCCGGCAGATAACCATGCGCGTCTTCAAGGGGCTCAGCACCGCGGAGCGGAACTACGAAGTGAACCTGGACAAGGAAAGGCTGCATCCCGGTAAGGAGTGGTATCCACAGCTGATGCTGTGGATCGCCGAGTGCGATGTCGCCATCGTCTTCCTCAACGCCGCCGCCCTGACGTCGCCGTGGGTACGGCGCGAGGTCAACATCCTGATGTGGCGACGCGCGCTGTGTCCGTCGCTGCGGGTCCTCCCCGTGCTGATCGGTGACGTGTCGGCGGACGACCTGGTGAAGAACGACTTCGAAGAACTGCTGCCCCTGCAGTACGAAACGATCCCCTACGACGCGGCAGACGGCAGCTACGCCGATGGCATCGTCGAGCGGGTCCTCGGGCACTTCGCCAAGCTGCCCGACGTACAGCACGAGACCGACCACATGCGGTGCTGGATCGAGGACGTGGCACGGCGGCTGAACACGGTCGACGAGCCCAGGGCGCTGATAGCCACCGGTCGCGCACTGGGGATCAGAGAAGAGGACCTTCTCCAGCTGGGGGCGTTCGCGGGCGGGGGCGAGCTCTTGGCTCACCACATGCTCGCCACCGCTACGCTCGAGGGGCTCAGGGCCGCCGTCCACGAGATCGCGCGCAGCATGACCGACAGCACGCTGACGCGCCTCATCCCCCTGATCACCCCCACCTGGATCGACGCGGCGGTGGCCCGTCGGCTGATCCCTCCCAAGGGGCTCGTCTCAAAACACCTTGTCGCGCTCAACGCCCGCGAGACCCTGACCGCAGGGCAGTACGTCGACCGTGCCATGTGCAGACGGACCGAGTCCTACCAGTACCGGACCGCGGGCGGCATCCCCATGGGGGAGGACGCGCTCGACGACTTCATGCGGCAGTGCGAGGAGGCGGTGCGCCAGATGGTGAACGCCCGCCCCAAGAAGGACCCGCGTGCATTCCGCCCGCGCAAGGACTACCTGCACTGTCTCATCCTCGACGTCCACGAGGTGCGGCCTCGGCTGATCGAGCGGATCGTGGCCCGGCTGCACGAGTTGTTCCCCTGGCTGCTCATCGTGCTGCTCACGGACGAGTCCGATCCCGTCCGCGCGCAGCGGTCACCGCGGCTGGCTGATCTCGTGGTACTGCCGGACCTCTCCGAGGACGACGAGGACCTCGGCTATCAACTCACTTACGACCTCATGGACCTGCCCCATCGCCTCAACGGCCGGGAGGTAATCGCATGACCGGTGAAGAGCTCGCGCAGGCGGACGCCGGGGACGCCCCCGTCACCCCGCCCCGGGAGGCACCGGATCGCCGCGACGGACTCGGCTATGTCACGCACAAGCGGATCGAGCTGGCGATCAAGGTGGCACTGGCCACCGGACGCCCGCTGCTGCTGCGCGGGGAGCCGGGCTCCGGCAAGTCCTCGCTGGCCGCGCACATCGCTCGCACCAAGGAGTGGCGCTACTACGAGCATGTCGTCACCTCCCGTACGCAGGGCCGGGACCTGCTGTGGACGTACGACCACGTGCGTCGCCTCAGCGATGCACAAGTGCGGCACAACGGCACCGAGTTGAGGGACCAGCGCTATGTGACACCCGGTCCGTTGTGGTGGGCGTTCGACCCCGAGTCGGCCACGGGCGAGGGAGGCGACCAACGCGTCGACCCCTGGCACGAGGTCAACCGGGAACGCAAACGACACTGCGCCGTCGTTCTGATCGACGAGATCGACAAGGCCGATCCCGACATGCCCAACAGCCTTCTCGTACCGCTTGGTTCGAATCGGTTCACGGTTCAGGAGACCGGCCAGGAGGTACTCAAGAGGACGCTGGTCGTCGACGGCGAACCAGGACAGCATCTCGTGGTCATCACCACGAACGAGGAACGCGAGCTCCCGCAGGCGTTCCTGCGCCGCTGTGTGGTGCTCGCGCTCAAGGAGCCCGACCAGGACCGGCTGGTGGAGATCGCCAAGGCCCATTTCACCACTGAGGCCGACGAGTTCACCGAAGCCGACCGCGACCTGGCCAAGGAACTCGCCGACGCCCTGCTCAAAACCCGCGGGCACGCCAAGGAGAAAGGGCTACGGCCGCCGAGCACCGCGGAGTTCCTGGACGCCCTTCGGGCCTGCAAGGAGCTGTCGATCGACACGGGGCACCCGCTGTGGCCGGAGCTGAAGCAGCTCACCCTGCTCAAGCCGCAGCAACCGGAGGGCTGACCGTGTCCTCGTCCGGCATCTGGCTCGGCGACCTTGCCCGGGCCGTCGCCGCAGCGGGCCGCGGTGACCCGCTGACCGTGCGCGCAATCGCCGAACTGCTCGGCGTCACCACGGCTGCCGAGGAGGAGACCGTACGACCGCCCGTGGCAACCACGCCGGATCCGCGGCCCCGGTTTCCGCCCCCCGTCGAGGAGTCGGGCGAACGTACTCCGCAGACCCCCCCGGCACCCGGCCCACCAGTACCCGCCGTCGCCATGCCCGCCACGGGACCAGGACCGCAACTGCTGACTCCGCTCGGACGGGGAGGCCGCCCGCCGGTCGTGTGGACAACACCCTCACTGCGCACCGCCGCGCGCACCGGTCCGCCAGCGCTGCGGCAGCCGCTCCTCGCGCCTCGCTCGGCGTCCGCGATCGTCCAAGCCGCCGTCTCCCGCTGGGAGCCGGACGGAGACGTGGACATCCCCCGCGCCGTCGACCGGCTGGCCAAGGGCCTGCCGTTGAGCGTCCTGCCCCGCTGCCCCACCCCGACCCTCCGCTTCGGCGTCCAGGTCCTGGTGGACCGGGGCTTCGGCATGCAGCCCTTTTACCGGGACCAGGACGAGCTTGCGGCAAGGATCCGCAGGACCGTCGGCCAGAACACGACGGAGGTCCTCTATTTCGAGGACTCGCCCCTGGGTGGCGCAGGTCCGGGTGACCGCTGGGCGTGGCAGACCTACACCCCGCCCCCGTCCGGAACCCGGGTGCTGATCCTGACGGATCTGGGCCTAGGCGGCCCGGCCCACCCCCGGCAAGGTGGTCGGCCAGAGTGGGAACGCTTCTTCGACGGGCTCACCCGTGCGAGTTGTGCTCCCGTCCTCTTCCTCCCCTACCCCCGCCACCGCTGGCCCACCTGGGCCACCGGCCGAGTCTTTATGGTCCCCTGGGACCGCAGGACCACGGTCGGCTGGGTCCGCATGCACAACGGCTGAAGCAGCGGCGCTCAGGCCACCGACCCGATCCGCCGGCCCGGAAGAGACGTCGTCGCGTCATGGTGGATCGGCGTATGCGCCCCCGTCAGCGAAACCCCGCTCCCCCCACGCCTGTTGGCGACGATCTCCGCCCCGATCGACAACGCCGTCTCCTCAGGCGTACGCGCCCCGAGGTCCAGCCCGATCGGTGACCGCAGCCGGGCCAACTCCAGCTCGGTCACGCCGACTTCACGCAGGCGCTCGTTGCGGTCCAGGTGGGTCCGGCGGGAGCCCATCGCGCCCACGTACGCCACCGGCAGGCGCAGCGCCAGCTGGAGCAGGGGTATGTCGAACTTCGCGTCGTGGGTCAGGACGCACAGGACCGTGCGCGCGTCGACCGGCGTCCGCTCCAGGTACGTGTGCGGCCACTCCACGACGATCTCGTCCGCCTCCGGGAAGCGGGCCTTCGTGGCGAAGACGGGACGGGCGTCGCAGACCGTGACCTGGTAGCCGAGGAACTTGCCCACCCGTACCAGCGCCGACGCGAAGTCGATCGCGCCGAAGACGATCATCCGGGGGGCCGGGACCGAGGACTCCACCAACACCGTGAGCGGTGCTCCGCAACGCGAGCCCTGCTCTCCGATCTCCAGCGTGCCCGTGCGGCCGGCGTCCAGGAACGCGCCCGCCTCCGCCGCGACCGTGCGGTCCAGCTCGGGGTGGGCGCCGAAGCCGCCGTCGTAGGAACCTTCGGGGCGTACCAGCAGCGCGCGGCCCGTCAGCTCCGTCGGGCCCGAGACGATCCGCGCCAGCGCCGCCGCCTCACCCCCCGCCGCGGCCGCCAGGCCCGCGACGACCACCTCACGGACGGGGTCTCCCACCCGTACCGGCGTCACCAGGATGTCGATGATGCCGCCGCAGGTCAGGCCGACCGCGAAGGCGTCGTCGTCGCTGTAGCCGAAGCGTTCCAGGACCGTCTCGCCGTCCTGCAACGCCTGTTGGCACAGCTCGTACACCGCGCCCTCCACGCAACCGCCGGAGACCGAGCCGATCGCCGTGCCGTCGGCGTCGACCGCGAGGGCGGCGCCGGGCTGGCGAGGGGCGCTGCCGCCGACGGCCACCACGGTGGCCACGGCGAAGTCGCGTCCCTGCTCGACCCACCGGTGCAGCTCTTCGGCGATGTCCAGCATCTCTCGGTCTCCTAACGGAAGGTGGTGTACAGGGGGCGGCTAGTGCACGCCCATCCAGCTCTCAATGGGATTGAGGGCGAAATAGACGAAGAAGATCACTGTCAGGGCCCACATGAAGGCCCCGATCTCCCGCGCCTTGCCCTGGGCGACCTTGATGGCGACGTACGAGATGACACCGGCCGCGACGCCCGCCGTGATCGAGTACGTGAACGGCATGATGACGACGGTCAGGAAGACCGGGATCGCCGTCGCCCGGTCCGCCCAGTCCACATGCCGGGCGTTCATCATCATCATCGCGCCGATGACCACCAGGGCCGCCGCCGCCACCTCGCCCGGCACGATCGCCGTCAGCGGGGTGAAGAACAGGCACGCCGCGAAGAACAGGCCGGTGACGACCGAGGAAAGGCCCGTGCGGGCGCCCTCGCCCACTCCCGTCGCCGACTCCACGAACACCGTCTGGCCCGAGGCTCCCGCCACGCCGCCGATCGCGCCGCCCGCGCCGTCGATGAAGAGGGCCTTCGACAGGCCCGGCATCCGGCCCTGCTCGTCGGCCAGCTTGGCCTCCGTGCCGACGCCGATGATCGTCGCCATCGCGTCGAAGAAGCCCGCCAGGACGAGCGTGAAGACGATCATGCCGACCGTCATCGCGCCGACCTCGCCCCAGCCGCCGAACTCGACGTCGCCGAAGATCGAGAAGTCCGGCATCGAGACCGCGCTGCCGTGCAGTTCGGGGGCGCCGCTCGCCCACTGCTTCGGGTCGATCACGTCGAGGGCGTTCAGCGCCACGGCCAGGACCGTGCCGCCGACGATGCCGATCAGGATCGCGCCGGGGACGCCTCGGGCCTGAAGCATGAAGATCGCGAGCAGGGTCGCCGCGAAGAGCAGGACCGGCCAGCCGGCCAGTTCGCCCGTCGGGCCCAGAGCCACCGGGGTCGCCTTGCCCTGGTGGACGAAGCCGGCCTTGTAGAAGCCGATCAGGGCGACGAACAGACCGATGCCCATGGTGATCGCGTGCTTGAGGGCCAGCGGAATGGCATTCATGATCATCTCGCGCAGGCCGGTGACGACCAGCAGCATGATGACGACGCCGTACATCACGCACATGCCCATGGCCTGCGGCCAGGTCATCTGCGGGGCGACCTGCGAGGACAGGACGCCGGAGACGGAGAGGCCGGCGGCGAGGGCGAGCGGCACCTTGCCGAAGAAGCCCATCAGCAGTGTGGTGAAGGCCGCCGCGAACGCGGTCGCGGTGATGAGGGCCTTCTGGCCGAGGGTGTCCCCCGCCGCGTCCTTGCCGGACAGGATCAGGGGGTTGAGCAGGAGGATGTACGCCATCGCCATGAAGGTGGTGACGCCGCCGCGCACCTCGCGCGCGACCGTGGATCCCCGCCTGGATATGTGAAAGTACCGGTCGAGCCAGGACCGTCCGGCCGGGACGCGGGTGCCTTCTCCCGCGTCGTCGGCGACGGTCTCCGGCTCCAGTGACTGCTGGGTCATGTGGGCCTACTCCCAAGGTTCACAGGGGCCCCCGTCAACCGCCCTTGCGGCTGCGGGATTTGGGAAGGTGCTTCGGCCGCACGACCCGGGGGACGGCCCGAGACGAACGAACAGATGTGGTACGGGTGATCGGTCAAGTTCCGCGAAAGGTGCGGGACTCGGGGTACTTGCTCAAGTACCGCGAGCGGTGCGGCACTTGGTGCTCCGGGCGGCGCGGTGGAGGTTGTGACGTTCCCTGCGCCGCCCGGAGAGCTTCAACTGGGCGGTTACGCCGTGCCCGTGAGGTGTTCGGGCCTGACCGGCGTCCTGTTGAGTTCCAGCCCGGTCGCGTTCCGGATCGCCGCGAGGACGGCCGGGGTCGACGACAGGGTGGGGGCCTCGCCGATGCCACGGAGCCCGTACGGGGCGTGGTCGTCGGCGAGTTCGAGCACGTCGACGGGGATGGTCGGCGTGTCGAGGATGGTGGGGATCAGGTAGTCCGTGAAGGAGGGGTTCCTGACCTTGGCGGTCTTGGGGTCGACGATGATCTCCTCCATCACCGCGACGCCGAGTCCCTGGGTGGTGCCGCCCTGGATCTGGCCGATGACGGACAGCGGGTTGAGCGCCTTGCCGACGTCCTGGGCGCAGGCCAGCTCGATGACCTTGACCAGGCCGAGTTCGGTGTCCACCTCGACGACCGCGCGGTGCGCGGCGAAGGAGTACTGGACATGGCCGAAGCCCTGGCCGGTGCGGAGGTCGAAGGCCTCGGTCGGGCGGTGCCGCCACTCGGCCTCCACCTCGACGGTCTCGCCCTCCAGCACCTCGGACAGATCCGCGAGGACCTCGCCGCCGTCGGTGACGACCTTGCCGCCCTCGAGCAGCAACTCAGCGGTCGCCCACGCCGGGTGGTACGAGCCGAACTTGCGGCGGCCGAGCTCCAATACCTTCTCGCGGACCAGCTCGCAGGAGTTCTTGACCGCGCCGCCGGTGACGTACGTCTGGCGTGAGGCCGAGGTCGAACCGGCGCTGCCCACCTGTGTGTCGGCCGGCTGGATGGTCACCTGCGTGACGCCCAGCTCGGTGCGGGCGATCTGCGCGTGGACGGTGACGCCGCCCTGGCCGACCTCCGCCATGGCCGTGTGGACGGTGGCGACGGGCTCGCCGCCGACGACCTCCATGCGGACCTTGGCGGTGGAGTAGTCGTCGAAGCCCTCGGAGAAGCCGACGTTCTTGATGCCGACCGCGTAGCCGACACCGCGGACGACACCCTCGCCGTGCGTGGTGTTGGACAGACCGCCGGGCAGCTGCCGTACGTCGGCCTGCTCGCCGGCCGCGAGCCACTGCTGCTCGGGCGGGAGCGGCATCGCCTTGACGCGGCGCAGGAGTTCGGCGACCGGGGCCGGTGAGTCGACCGGCTGGCCGGTCGGCATGATCGTGCCCTGCTCCATCGCGTTGAGCTGACGGAAGGCGACCCGGTCCATGCCCACCTGGTCGGCGAGCTTGTCCATCTGGGCCTCGTAGGCGAAGCAGGCCTGGACCGCGCCGAAGCCGCGCATGGCGCCGCAGGGCGGGTTGTTGGTGTAGAGGGCGATGGCCTCGATGTCGACGTCGTCGACCACGTACGGGCCGATCGAGAGGGAGGAGGCGTTGCCGACGACCGCGGGGGACGCGGAGGCGTAGGCGCCGCCGTCGAGGACGATACGGCACTTGACGTGCGTCAACTTGCCGTCAGCCGTGGCCCCGTGCTCGTAGTAGAGCTTCGCCGGGTGGCGGTGGACGTGGCCGAAGAAGGACTCGAATCGGTTGTAGACGATCTTGACCGGCTTGCCGGTGCGCAGCGCCAGCAGACAGGCGTGGATCTGCATCGAGATGTCCTCGCGGCCGCCGAAGGCACCGCCGACGCCGGACAGCGTCATCCGGACCTTGCTCTCGGGCAGGCCGAGGACCGGGGCGATCTGCTTGAGGTCGCTGTGCAGCCACTGGGTGGCGATGTAGAGGTGGACGCCGCCGTCCTCGTCCGGCACCGCGAGACCCGACTCGGGACCGAGGAAGGCCTGGTCCTGCATGCCGAAGGTGTACTCGCCCTTGACGACGAAGTCGGCGCGCCGAGCGGCCTCTTCGGCGTTGCCGCGGATGATCGGCTGGCGGTGCACGATGTTGGGGTGCGGGACGTGACCGATGTGGTGGTCGTCGCGGCCCTCGTGGACCAGGATCGCGTCCGGCGCGGTCGCGGAGGCCTCGTCGGTGATGACGGGCAGCTCGCGGTAGTCGACCTTGATCTTGGCGGCGGCGCGGCGCGCGGTCTCGGGGTGGTCGGCGGCGACGATGGCGACCGGCTCACCGTGGTGGCGTACCTTGCCGTGCGCGAGCACCGGGGTGTCCTGGATCTCCAGGCCGTAGTTCTTCACGTCGGTCGGCAGGTCGTCGTACGTCATGACGGCGTAGACACCCGGCAGGGCGAGGGCCTCGCTCGTGTCGATGGACACGATCTCGGCGTGTGCGACCGTGGAGCGCAGGATCTGGCCCCAGAGCATGTCCTCGTGCCACATGTCGGACGAGTACGCGAACTCGCCGGTGACCTTGAGGGTGCCGTCCGGGCGGAGCGTCGACTCGCCGATGCCGCCCTTGGTCTTGGAGCCCTGTGTGATGTTGGTGGGCGTACCAGTCGTACCCATGGTCAGACCGCCTCAGACTGCCGGGCGGCCGCGAGGCGGACCGCGTCCATGATCTTCTCGTAGCCGGTGCAGCGGCACAGGTTGCCCGAGAGCGCCTCGCGGATGTCCGCGTCGGTCGGGTTCGGGTTGTGCTCCAGCATCTCGTCGGCGGCGACCAGCAGCCCGGGGGTGCAGAAGCCGCACTGCACGGCGCCGGCGTCGATGAACGCCTGCTGGATCGGGGCGAGTTCGGCGCCTTCGCCGGTCTGCGAGTCCTGACCCTTGGCGGCCCATTGCTTGGCCTCGTCGAGCGGGGTCCCGCAAGTGGACCCGCAGGCGCGCTGCTTGGCGAAGTCCGCCAGCCCCTCGACCGTGACGACCTCGCGGCCTTCCACCTGGCCCGCCGCGACCAGACACGAGCAGACCGGCACCCCGTCGAGGCGGACCGTGCAGGAGCCGCACTCGCCCTGCTCGCAGGCGTTCTTGGAGCCGGGCAGGCCCATGCGCTCGCGCAGGACGTAGAGGAGGCTCTCGCCCTCCCAGACGTCGTCGGCCTCCTGCGGACGGCCGTTGACCGTGAAATTGACGCGCATTACGCGACTCCCTCCGTGCGGGCGGCGGTGCCGCGGTACGACTCCCAGGTCCAGGTCAGCGTGCGGCGGGCCATGATGCCGACCGCGTGGCGGCGGTAGCTCGCCGTGCCCCGGACGTCGTCGATCGGGTTGCAGGCGGCGGAGCACAGGTCCGCGAACTGCTTGGCGACCGACGGGGTGATGATCTTTCCGTTGTCCCAGAAGCCGCCCTCTTCGAGCGCCGCGTTCAGGAACTCCTCCGCGGCCTTCGCCCGAACGGGGGTGGGGGCCGCCGAACCGATGCCGGTGCGGACCGTGCGGGTCTCGGGGTGCAGGGCCAGACCGAAGGCGCAGACCGCGATGACCATCGCGTTGCGGGTGCCGACCTTCGAGTACTGCTGCGGGCCGTCGGCCTTCTTGATGTGGACCGCGCGGATCAGTTCGTCGGAGGCGAGCGCGTTGCGCTTCACTCCGGTGTAGAAGTCGTCGATCGGGATCAGGCGCGAGCCGCGCACCGACTCGACCTCGACCTCGGCGCCGGCCGCGAGAAGCGCGGGGTGGGCGTCACCGGCCGGGGAGGCGGTGCCGAGGTTGCCGCCGACGCCGCCGCGGTTGCGGATCTGCGGGGAGGCCACCGTGTGCGAGGCCAGGGCGAGGCCCGGCAGCTCGGCACGGAGGTTCTCCATGATCCGGGTGTACGGGACGGAGGCGCCGAGCCGCACCGAGTCCTGGCCGACCTCCCACTCGGTGAGGTCGGTGACCCGGTTCAGGTCGAGCAGGTACTCGGGCCGCCGGTGGTCGAAGTTGATCTCGACCATCACATCGGTGCCGCCCGCAATGGGCACAGCGGTGGGGTGCTCGGCCTTGGCGGCGAGCGCCTCCTCCCAGCTGGCGGGGCGAAGGAAGTCCATGACCGGCTCTCTTCTGCGTCTCGTGGGTGGTACGGATCGAGCCAGATCGTGTGCGGCGGGCCCGGCTCGTTCATGTGTTGTTCACGCGGAGTGGGGCCAGTACACAGCGACGTGCTCCGACGGGGTCAGTCACGGAAACTCTGAAGGAGTTGGCTGGTCGGGGCGGGCATCTTGTAGATTCGTATGAACGGAGGCCCTCAGTAACCTCCATGTTTTCCTGTGGAAACGCGCGACACACTGGGCGTGACCTGGGACACAGCCCGAGGGGCGGTGCGCGGAGCGCACCGGCCCCGTCGGACCGGCGCCTCCCGCACAGGGGCCTCACAGTTCATCGTAGATTTCGAGACAAAGATCGGCGGCGACGAGAATGCGGCTGCGCGCACTGCTGGACACCGACGCGCTGGGCCTGCGGCTGCTCGGCGGTGAGGACGAGCTGGACCGCACCGTGCGCGGTGTGATGACCACGGACCTGCGGGATCCGAGCCGCTATCTGTCGGGCGGCGAGCTGGTGCTCACGGGCCTGGCGTGGCGAAGGGACGCAGCCGACTCCGACGCGTTCGTGCGGATCCTGGTACAGGCCGGGGTGGCGGCGCTGGCGGCGGGCGAGGCCGAGCTGGGCGATGTGCCGGACGATTTGGTGCTGGCCTGTACGCGCAACCGGCTGCCGCTGTTCGCGGTGCACGAGTCGGTGGCGTTCGCGACGATCACCGAGCATGTCGTACGGCAGGTCAGCGGCGAGCGGGCCGGGGATCTGGCGGCCGTGGTGGACCGGCACCGCCGGATGATGACCTCGGGCCCGGCGGGCGGCGGCCCGGACGTCGTCCTGGACCTGCTCGGCTCCGACCTGGATCTGCGGGCCTGGGTGCTGTCGCCGACCGGACGACTGATCGCGGGCTCGAAGACCTCGGGCCCGGCGCTGCCCGCCGACATCTGCGCGAAGCTCGCGGCGGAGCATCTGGCGGCCGTCCGCACGGGCCGGCGCGGACCGCACCGGCTGACGCTCGGCTCGACGACGTACTCGCTGTTCCCGGTCCGCAGCAGCGGACGCTCCCCGCAGGCCTCGCGGGACGTGCGCGAGACGGTGCTGTCGGACTGGCTGCTGGCCGTCGAGGCGGACGCCGGGGACTGGCCGGAGGAGCGGCTCGACCTGCTCCAGGGCGTCACCCAGCTGATCGCGGTCGAGCGGGACCGCAGAGACGCGGCCCGCACGGTGCGGCGGCGGCTCGCCCAGGAGATCCTGGAGCTGGTCCAGACGGGCGCCGCGCCCGCCGAGATCGCCGCGCGTCTGCGGGTCGCCGCGCCGGTCCTGCTGCCCGGTCTGGGGGCGGCGCCGCACTGGCAGGTCGTCGTGGCCCGCGTGGAGTGGGACGGCGGGGACGTCGAGGGCGGCACGGTCGCCCAGTCGCTGCTGGAGGAGATCCTCGTCGACCCGCTGGCCGGCGGCACCGAGCCGTCCGACCGGATCGCGGTCGCCCACACCGGCGACGAGGCCATCGCGCTGGTCCCGCTGCCCGCGGTGTCGACCGAGCACGACGGCTCCGAGACGGGCATCCTCGCCGACGTCCTGCTGGAGTCCGTACGGGACCCGCTCGCCGCCGGTCTCGACGACGACGGCCGGGTCACCCTGGGCGTCAGCGCGGCGGTGCACTCGGCGGAGGGGCTGCGCGGCGCGCTGGAGGAGGCCCGGCACGCCCGCCGGGTGGCGGCGGCCCGGCCCGGCCGGGTGTGCGCGGCGGGCCATCAGGAGCTCGCCTCGCACGTCCTGCTGCTGCCCTTCGTCCCGGACGACGTCCGCCGCGCGTTCACCGCCCGGCTGCTGGACCCCCTGCGCGACTACGACCGCCGGCACCGCGCGGAGCTGATCCCGACGCTGGAGGCGTTCCTCGACTGCGACGGCTCCTGGACCCGCTGCGCCACCCGGCTCCACCTGCACGTCAACACACTGCGCTACCGGGTGGGGCGAATCGAGCAGTTGACGAGTCGTGACCTTTCCCGGCTAGAGGACAAGCTGGATTTCTTCCTGGCGTTGAGGATGAGCTGACATCCGGCGCCGCCGGGGATCCCACGACTTTGTGAAATCCTTCACCCACCCTCTTGGCCGGGCCACGGAATTCGTGCTGAGATGCGGCCACCACTCAACAGCTCAATGGTGTGCCGGGGAGGGCGAGGTGGCGTATACCGCCATGTCTGGTAACGGAACGACCCCTGACGATCCACTCCAGACCGCGGTATGGCGGCTGCGCTCACGCGCCTGCTGGGCCGACGCGGCAGCCCTGCTCCAACCGGTGGGCGCGGACGCGGCGTTGCAGCGGGCCGCGCTGCTGGTCGAACGGTGTCTCTACACCGAGCAGGGCTGGGAGGAGGCCGAGGACGCGCTGCGCACGGCCGAGGCGCTGGCCCACACCGACGACGAGCGGGGCGCCGCCGCTTGTGAAAGAGGGCAACTTGCGTACGCGGCCACCCTGCACCAGGTCCGCGATCGGGCCGACGAGGCGCGGGCCGCGCTCGGGCGGGCGGCGGCGCTGATCGCGCCGGGGGCGCCGGGGCGGGCCCTGTTGGACTTCCGGCGCGGGCTGCTCGCCGAGAACCTCACCCGCTCGCCGCAGGCCGCGCGGGCGGCGTACCGGCGGGCGCACGCGGGAGCGGTGGCCCACGCCGATCCGCTGCTCCTCTCCTTCACCTGGCGCCATCTCGCCGGACTCGCGCTGCGGGAAGGGGAGTTGGCGGAGGCGCGACACGGCTTCAGTGAATCGCTGCGGATCCGGGAGGAGTTGGGTTACCTGGTCGGCACCGCCCCGGCGCTGGCCTCGCTGGCCGACGCGGAGGTGGAGCCGGAGGCGTCCCGGCTGCGCGAGGAGGCGCGGCGGCTGTTCCGTCTGCTGGGCGGCGTACCGACGTGGCTGTCCCGGCAGTTGACCCCGCTGCCGCCGGCGGCGGGGGCGGCTACGGCGTAATCGCAGGGGGCCGCTCAGCTCGCGCCCGCGAAGTGCTCCCCCACCAGCGCCCGCACCACGTCCAGTTGCCCCGCGATCAACGCGTCCAGCAGTGCGGTGTGTTCCGCCGCGTCCGCGACCAGTTCGGCGCGGCCACGGGCGGCCGGGCCGCCGGTCAGGGGCCACTGGGCGCGGCGGTGGAGGTCGTCGGCGATCTGGACGAGCTGTTCGTTGCCGGCGAGGGCGAGGACCGCGCGGTGGAAGGCGCGGTCCGACTCGGCGTACGTCGCCCGGCAGCCGGTCGACGCGGCCCGCACGGTGGCCTCGGCGACCGGCCGCAGTTCCGCCCAGCGCTCGGCCGGTGTCGTCCGCGCCAGCCGTAGCATGACCGGCACTTCGATCAGGGCGCGGACCTCGGCCAGTTCCGCCAGCTCCCGGGCGCCCCGCTCGACGACCCGGAACCCGCGGTTGGGGACGACCTCGACGGCGCCCTCCAGCGCCAGCTGCTGCATGGCCTCACGGACCGGCGTCGCGGAGACGCCGAAGCGCTCGCCGAGGACGGGCGCCGAGTAGACCTCGCCGGGGGTCAGCTCGCCGGTCACCAGCGCGGTGCGCAGGGCGTCGAGGATCTGCCCGCGCACGGAGGCCCGCTGGACGACGGGCCGGGCGCTGTGTGCGGCGGCCATGGAGGGCGGCGGCACCGGCGGCTGCTCGGCGGGGACCACGGAGGGCGGCGTGGGCAGGGGCCGCTCGGCGGGCGGGCGCCCGCCGCGGGCGTTCGGTACGGCGTCGGCGGCGCGGGTGCGCTCGACCTGGGGTTCCGGCAGCCCGCCGTGGGGACGCGCCTGCGGCGGCACCCGTACCGGTCCGGTGACCTCCGTCCCGGTGGAGCCCTGTGTGCCCTGCTTCACAAGGAGCCTCCTCCGGACGTGTCAGTACTTGGGGTCATTACGGCGGGTTGTTACTTACCCGTCAAGCACCTTAGGCGCAGAAGCCGACGGTTCAAAGCGTGATGATCTTGGGTGAGGTTAGCCTTACCTTCAGAACGTCTGTCCTACGTGGTCGCACAACTGTCCTGGATTGGTGGCCCCGCATGCCCGCTCCCGCCTCGGCCCTCACGGACGCCTACACCCGTCTGACCGAGGTCTTTCCGGGCATGACGGTGCGCGAGCTGGGGCCCGCGGAGCCGGCACCCCGGGGCGACGGATGGGTCGGCGCCCACGCGCTCGCGGCGGGCGCCGACGGACTCGACGCCTTCCTGGTGTGGGACGACGCACAGGTGCGGCGCGATCACGGACGCCCCGGCCGGCCGGACGTCATCGCGAGCTTCGGGCTGCACCGGTACGCCTGGCCCGCCTGTCTGCTGATCACCCTGCCCTGGTTCCTGCACCGCCGGGTGCCGCGCTTCCCCGTGACGCGGGTGTCCTACGACCGCACCCGGGGCCCGATGGACTTCGCCGTACGGACTGGCGCCTTCGCCTGTCTGCCGGGCGATCCGGCCGCGGCGCTGCCCGGCGCCCGGGTGGTCCCGGACGAGGAGGCGTTGCGCGCCGAGGTGCGGGACGCCGTCGCCGAGCACATGGAGCCGCTGCTCGCCGGGTTCGGACCGCGGATGCGGCGGCGCGGGCGGGCCCTGTGGGGCATGGTGACCGACGAGGTGGTCGAGGGGCTCTGGTACGTCGCCGGACTGCTCGGCGAGCACGAGCAGCGTCGGGCGGAGCGCGAGCTGGAGCTGCTCCTGCCGGGCACGACCAAGCCGTACGTCGGCTCGGCGGCCTTCCGGGAGTTGAGCGGACCGGCCGGCGAGCCGCTGCCCACCCGGGACCGGATCAGCTGCTGCATGTACTACACCCTCGAACCGCAGGACACCTGCGTCACCTGCCCGCGCACCTGCGACGCCGACCGGGTCGTCAAACTGCTGGCGGCGGCAGCCAGTTGAGGGACCCCGCGGAACGGGCCCGGCCACCGGTCCCGTAAGATCATCCGCGAACAGGGCTCCCGTGCGGCTTCCGCGCGACTCCCGGCGGGTTACAGGGGATTCACAATTTCCTCACCTGCCGCAGGAACTTTCCGTGGAACCACCCGTACGGGTAGTCTTATTCGAACTCAACTCCCGCCCCTCACGCGGCAGTTCGAGCAGAACGCCGCCCTGGGCAATCCCTTGCACCTCCTTGGCGGCCTCTTGCCCCGAAACCCCCTGAGGGCCGGTGGGATTGGGCCACTATGGCGGGCGTTACACGCCCTATCCCAATGCAAGGGACCCCAGATGAGACTGACCGACATATCGCTGAACTGGCTGCTTCCGGGCGCCGTACTGCTCCTGGGCATGGTCGCGGCGATGGCGGTGCTGGCGCGGAGCAAGCGGTCCAGCGGGGAGCACGCGAAGGACGACTCGTGGGAGCGCAGCGAGGAGCGCCGGCGGCGCAAGGAGGCCATATACGGCACCGCCTCCTATGTCCTGCTGTTCTGCTGTGCGGCGGTCGCCGCCGCCCTCTCCTTCCATGGCCTGGTCGGCTTCGGCCAGCAGAACCTGAACCTGTCCGGCGGCTGGGAGTACCTGGTCCCGTTCGGCCTGGACGGCGCGGCGATGTTCTGCTCGGTGCTCGCGGTGCGTGAGGCCAGCCACGGAGACGCGGCGCTCGGCTCCCGGATACTCGTGTGGACGTTCGCGGGTGCCGCGGCCTGGTTCAACTGGGTGCACGCGCCCAGGGGTCTGGGCCACGACGGCGCGCCGCAGTTCTTCTCCGGCATGTCCCTTTCGGCAGCCGTCCTGTTCGACCGCGCCCTGAAGCAGACCCGCCGGGCGGCGCTGCGCGAGCAGGGCCTGGTGCCCCGTCCGCTGCCGCAGATCCGCGTGGTCCGCTGGCTGCGGGCGCCGCGTGAGACGTACAAGGCCTGGTCGCTCATGCTCCTGGAGAACGTCCGCAGCCTCGACGAGGCGGTCGACGAGGTCCGCGAGGACCAGCGCCAGAAGGAGACGAACCGGCTGCGCCGCCGCGAGGCGGACCGTCTGGAGCGCGCCCAGCTCAAGGCCATCAGCCGGGGGCACCGCGGATTCATCGGCCGCGGCGGCGGCCGGCAGGTGGAGACCCAGGCCCTGGAGCGGGGCGGCGACCGAGCCACCGCGGAGCCTGCCATATCTACGTCGCCGGAACCGCTGCCCGTGCGCTCGCGTCCGTCCCTTCAGCCGGTCCGTCAAGGCACTGAGCCGATCACCGTCGACCTCACCGCGGAGGACGACACCATGGCCCTGCCGCGGCTCGACTCCCTCGAGCGCAAGCTCAAGGACCTTGAGCAGCAGTTCGGTTAAGCCCTTCGGGGACCATGCGAGGGGGGTACGGCCGGACGGCCGTACCCCCCTCGCATGGTGTCGGTCACGCGGCGCCCGCGTCGAGCTCGAACCACACCGCCTTCCCCACCCCGTGCGCCCGTACGCCCCACGCGTCGGCGAGGGACTGGACGAGGACCAGGCCCCGGCCGTGCGTACCGTCGTCGGCGTTCGGTACACGCAGTCTGGGCCTGCGGGCCACGAAGTCCCGTACCTCCACCCGCAGTCCACGGGGTCCGACGGTGGCCGTCAGGACCGCGTCGTGGTCGGTGTGGACGAGTGCGTTGGTGACGAGTTCACTCGTGAGCAGCTCCGCTATCTCCGATCGTCCGGGCCTCCCCCATTGCCCCAGCAACTCGCGCAGTGCGCGGCGTACTTCGGGCACCGCACGCAGATCCGCCCGCCCGAGTCTGCGTCGTAGCGATACGGCCGGCGCCGGTTCTCCGACGCTCACGGCCCTGTCCTCCACCGTCTCCACCGAGAAGGCCCCGATCGCCGTGGGACCGCCTCCTCGTGCCTGCCTCTTCATGACCCCCGCCCGCGTGCCGATGTCGGTTTCCCTCCTGCTCGAACACGTTCACGGGGATCCATGCCCCGTCGTTCACGCCGCAGTCATGTCGAATCGTCAACGACCAGGTGTTCGGCCACGGTTCACGGCTACGACACCCATCGCCCGGCCGCCGCTGCACCGCCCTTCGATCAGGCTTCGAGGCGCCGTGCGGCATGTCCGGATCGGGGTGTCGACGGGGCCGGGGGCGGGTGCCGGGGCGGGCCGGGCACGGAGGCCGGCGCGGGGCGGGCGTGCCGGTGGTTCCCCCGGCTGGCATGTGCCGCGCGGGCCGCGGGCCGGGGCGGGGGCCCGCGCGGGCGGCGCGTGGCGGGGAAAGGGCTGGTCGACGGGGCCGTTCCGGTTGGCGCCGGCACACGGTCCGGGGACACGCCGCGGGACGGGTGGGACGCCAGGACCAGCCCGGGTTCCCGGTACTTCCCGGTACGGACAGGGTTGTACGACACCGTGGGCGTCCGGCTCGACGACGTACCGCGTGGGACCGGCGCCCGACGGTGAGCGCGGCCGGAGCCGTGCGTCCGGCCCGCGTCCGGGTCGGCCATCCCGGCGGTCCGACGGGGCTCCGGGCCTACGCACCCGGGAGACACCCTGACCGGCGGGCCTCGGACGAACTGCCCATGCCCGTCTGCCCGGGCCGCCGTCCCCGGCCGGGGACGCAGACCTGCGGACATGACGCGTCAGGCCGCTTCGGCTGCTGTTTTACCCGGCGTTGAAACTGGCCTGAATTCGCCCGCCCCGAACCGGACCTGCCGCGGAGGCCGCCCTCCCGACCCCCGTGGCGAGAGGGCGGCTCCGCTTCTTCCGGTGGCTCAGTAGAGCTTGTCGACGGCCTTGGTCGTCGTCTTGCGGAACGCCTTCACCGGTGCGTCGGCGAAGTCGCCCAGCTGCTCCCACTCCACGACGGTGACGGTCCCGCCGTCCCGGCCGACGGAGAGCAGCTTGATGTCGGAGGAGCCCCAGGAGCCCTCGATGTGCAGACCGTGCACCCGGGCGCCCTCCTCGACCGGCAGCGTGCCGTAGTCCCGGTGCGTGGCCTCGACCTCCGGGTCGGCCTGCTCCAACTGGGTGGCGCAGGTCCTGATGTCCTTGTTCAGGCGGGTGGCGAGGGCCTTGGCCTTGCCGGTGTCGCCGACGACGATCGTCAGTTGCAGGGCGCTGGTGTCGAGGTCGGTGTGGAAGGCGCGGTACCGCGAGTCGTAGCCGGGCAGCGTCTCCCGGAGGCAGGACAGCAGGTTGTCCGGGGCACCGTCGGTGACCTTGCCGGCCGTCCAGGAGGACGAGGGGTGCGGCGGCAGCTCGGACGCCGCAAGGAACTTCGGAGCGGGCTTCGGAGCGGCGTCCGCGGGTGAGGCGAGCGTCGCGCCGAGGGCGAGTCCGGTGGCGGCGACGGCGAGGAGCGCGCCGGCTCGGGTGCGCATGGGCATGGTGGGTCCCCCGTGTACGAGTGAGTGCGAGAAGCATGTGCACAAGCGTGCGAGTAAGTAGCGTGTCGCTCCGGGGTGGTTGGTCGGTCCGGCCCGCTCGGTGCGACACCAAGAGCATCAGCGGTCACAGGCGTCCGGCGCAACAGCCGGCGGCCGTTGTGCCCCGGTGGAACCATCCCAGGCCATGTGACGTGCAGGTATGTGAGTGCCTGGGACAAGCGACGGGGGGCGGGACAACGGTGTCGGACCAGGGGGACGCGGCCGCGGTGGCGGAGTTCGCGGCGCTGCTCACGCGGCTGAAGGAACGGACGGACCGCAGCTACGGCCAGCTGGCCCGCCGACTGGCCATGAACACCTCGACGCTGCACCGCTACTGCGCCGGGGAGACGGTCCCGCTGGACTTCGCCCCCGTGGAGCGGTTCGCGGCACTGTGCGGGGCGACACCGGAGGAACGACACGAACTCCACCGGCGCTGGCTGCTCGCGGTGGCGGCACGACAGCGATCGCGCCCGCAGGAGCCCGCGCCGACGCCGCCGCCGACCGCACCCCCGGTCGAACCGGCCGTCGAGGCGAACGAGGTGGACGCGGCGAACGAGGCGAACGAGGCCGATCCGGTCACCGTCGTCCGGGCCCCTGAGCCGCCCCGCCCCTGGTACCGCCGACGGCGAGCCCTCGTGGCGTCGGCCGCGGCCGTCGTCCTGATCGCCTCGCTCGGCAGTCTGTCCGCCCTCTCGGACGACCGCTCCTCCGCCGCCGACTCCGTACGCCCCACCGATCCGGCCCGCTCCACCTCGGCCGCCCCCACGTCACCCGACCCCAGCGCGTCCAGGAAGAAGCCGAGCCCGTCCGCCTCCCCGAGCCGGGGGACCCCGTCGCCGTCCGGCTCCGGTACGGGTCGGCCGCACCCCGGCGCGTCCGCCAAGGGCGGCGGCAGCCCCACCGGCGGCGCGGCCCCGGGGGCCGCCGTGCCCCTGTCCTGGACGGTCAACTCCCATGTCTGGAACGCGGGCTGCGGCCACCGGTACGTCATCGACAAGCCGTCGGCGCAGGTGCCACCGCCGCCGGTCGCGCAGGACGCGGCGACCTGGGCGGCGGCGCAGGGCGCGCTGCACGGCGGCGAGACGATGGTGCAGGTGTCGGTGCAGGGGCGCAGCTCCACGGCCGTGGTCCTGGAGGCGCTGCGCGTGCGGGTGGTCGGACGTTCGGCCCCGGCCGGGGGCAACTCGTACGCCATGGACAACGGCTGCGGCGGCGCGCTCACCCCGCGCATGTTCTCCGTAGACCTCGACGCGGACCGGCCGATCGCCCGCTCGGAGGCCGGCAACGACGGCGAGAACGAGATCCCGGCGATCCGGATGCCCTACCGCGTCTCCGCCGAGGACCCCGAGATCCTGCTGGTCACCGCGCGGACCGTCGGCTGCGACTGCAGCTGGTACCTCGAACTGGACTGGTCCTCCCAGGGCCGCACCGGCACCGCCCGCGTCGACGACCACGGCACCCCGTTCCGCACGACGGGCGACAAGAAGCTGCCGCAGTACTCGTACGACTACTCGAACCGAAGGTGGGTCTCGGAGGACTAGGGCCGGGGCACGTTGCGTAGGTTGGAGCGGGCCATCTGGAGCATGCGGCCCACGCCGCCGTCGAGGACGATCTTCGAGGCGGAGAGGGCGAAGCCGGTGACCATCTCGGTGCTGATCTTCGGTGGGATGGAGAGGGCGTTGGGGTCGGTGACGACGTCGACGAGGGCCGGGCCCTTGTGCTTGAAGGCGTCCTTCAACGCCCCCGCGAGTTCCTTCGGCTTCTCGACGCGGACACCGTAGGCACCGCAGGCGCGGGCGACGGCGGCGAAGTCGGGGTTCTTGTTCGTGGTGCCGTACGACGGGAGTCCGGCGACCAGCATCTCCAACTCGACCATGGACAGGGAGGAGTTGTTGAAGAGGACGACCTTCACGGGGAGGTCGTACTGCACCAGGGTCAGGAAGTCGCCCATCAGCATGGAGAATCCGCCGTCGCCCGACATCGACACGACCTGCCGCTTGCGGTCGGTGAACTGGGCGCCGATCGCCATCGGCAGCGCGTTGGCCATGGAGCCGTGCGAGAAGGAGCCGATGACGCGGCGGCGGCCGTTCGGTGAGATGTAACGGGCCGCCCAGACGTTGCACATGCCGGTGTCGACCGTGAACACGGCGTCGTCGGCGGCGAGTTCGTCGAGGACGGAGGCCACGTACTCGGGGTGGATCGGGACGTGCTTCTCGACCTTGCGGGTGTAGGCCTTCACCACGCCTTCCAGCGCGTCGGCGTGCTTCTTGAGCATCTTGTCGAGGAAGCGCCGGTTCTGCTTCTCCTTCACCCGCGGGATCAGACACCGCAGGGTCTCCTTCACATCGCCCCACACCGCGAGGTCGAGCTTGGAGCGGCGGCCCAGGTTCTCGGGGCGGACGTCGACCTGGGCGATCTTGACGTCGTCGGGCAGGAACGCGTTGTACGGGAAGTCGGTGCCGAGCAGGATCAGCAGATCGCACTCATGGGTGGCCTCGTAGGCGGCGCCGTAGCCGAGCAGACCGCTCATGCCGACGTCGTACGGATTGTCGTACTGGATCCACTCCTTGCCCCGCAGGGCGTGTCCCACCGGTGACTTGACCTTCCCGGCGAACTCCATGACCTCGGCGTGCGCGCCGGCCGTGCCGCTGCCGCAGAAGAGGGTGATCCGGGCGGCCTTGTCGATCATCTCGACGAGCCGGTCGATCTCGGTGTCGCCGGGGCGGACCGTGGGCCGGGTGGTGACGAGCGCGGTCTCCAGCGGCTTGTCCGGGGCGGGGTCGTCGGCGATGTCGCCGGGGAGGGAGACCACGCTGACGCCCGAGCGGCCGACCGCGTGCTGGATCGCCGTCTGCAACAGCCTCGGCATCTGCTTCGGGCTGGAGATCAGCTCGCTGTAGTGGCTGCACTCACGGAACAGCTGGTCGGGGTGGGTCTCCTGGAAGTAGCCCAGGCCGATCTCGCTGGACGGGATGTGGGACGCGAGGGCGAGGACCGGCGCCATGGAACGGTGGGCGTCGTAGAGACCGTTGATGAGGTGCAGGTTCCCCGGGCCGCAGGAACCGGCGCAGGCGGTGAGCCGGCCGGTGATCTGTGCCTCGGCGCCCGCGGCGAAGGCGGCGGTCTCCTCGTGCCGTACGTGCACCCAGTCGATGCCGGCGTTGCGGCGCACGGCGTCGACGACCGGGTTCAGGCTGTCGCCGACGACGCCGTAGAGGCGCTTGACCCCGGCGCGGACGAGGATGTCTACGAACTGTTCGGCGACGTTCTGCTTGGCCATGAGTCCATGTATCCACACCCCCCGCGGTTACGCCTCCCACACGGCGGCGGCCGTACGGTCGTCGGCGTAGCCCTTCACCCGGACCTGGGTGTCGGCGAGGAACGCGGCGAGGCCCGGCGCGGTGGGGCCCGCCCAGCGTCCCGTGAGGTAGTCGCACAGCTCCGGCTCACCGCGCAGGGGCTCCGCGAGGCCGCCGCTGCACATCAGCAGCGTGTCACCCGGGCGGGCTACCGAGGCGCGGAAGCGGAACGGCTCGCGGGGTGGCTCGGGGGCGGGTTCGTAGGGGCTCGGCGGGGTGGGGATGCCGAGGTCCATGGTGAGGCGGTCGCCCTCGGGGGTCTCGGCGGGGAGCGAGCCGAAGCCGACGACCGGTTCGCCGGTGACGTCCATGACGCGCGGCTCGATGTCCTGCCACTCGCCGTCCCTCAGCCGGAACAGGCCGCCCGCGCCGACGCCGAAGAAGACACGGGTACGGCAGTCGGTGTCGGCGGGCAGGAGCAGACAGCGCAGGGTCGCGGAGTACTCCTCCGGGTCGATGCCCTGCTCGGCGGCGCTGGCGCGGAGTTTGCCGAGACTGCGGTCGGTGAGGCGGTGCAGCCCCGACTTGAGGTCGCCGCGGCGGGCGGCCCTGAGGTCCTCGGCGAGGCGGGCGTGACTGCGGCCGACCGCACGGCCGATCCAGTGGCAGGCCTCGGCGGCGGCTCGATGGGCGCCTGGGGTGGCGCGGGCGCCGGTCGCCATCGCGACGAGGACCAGGGCGTGGTCGCCGGTGCCGAAGCGGGCGGTGAGGAGGGAGTCACGGCGGGGTTCGCCGCGGAAGCGGGCGGAGTCGCCGCGGACGGAGGCGGCGCGCAGGGTGCAGGAGCCGTAGTGGGCGCCGTCGAGGACGGTGTCGGCGACGAGGTCGTCGAGGTCGTCGGGGTCCGCGGGTGGGAGGGCGGTGGGTTCGGCTTCGTAGGTGGGCGGGCCTGAGCCCAGGTAGGTGACGGGGGGTGCGGGCGGGAGGGTGGGGAGGTCGAGGCGGGTCGCGGTGCGGACGGGTTGCGGTGTGGGGGGCGTTTCGGTGGGCGCGGGTTCCGGGTCGGCCGGGGTCGGTGCCGGGGCGTGGGTCTCGCTTGCCCGCGCCGGCGGGGTGCCGCTGCGCCCACCCGTGCCGCCCTGCGGCACGGCTGTCCGCAGTGACGGTGGTGGTTCGGAAGCGGCGGGCTGCGCTGGGATGTCAGCCCTCTCCGCGTCCCGGTTCACCGTGCCCGCCGCCGACTCGTATCTGTCGTCCAGCGAGTCGGGCGCGGACGTGGGGCCCGCGTCCTCGGTCTTGTCGTCGTACAGCTGTCCCCACCAGTCGTCCTCGTGGCCGGTGGGCCTTCCCCCCTGATGGCTCATGCCCCTAATTGTCCACCGCTGGGGCCGGATGAAAACGGGGCAACCGGAAAATCAGCAGGTCGTGCGAAACGTCGTGCGAAACAAGGCCGCCGGGCGGTTCCACCCCCCACGGGAGAACCGCCCGGCGACATCCGGGTGACCGGGCCTCGATCACCTGACGCGCTAGCGCACGTCGTAGGCCCGGGTCACGGTCTGGGTGACCGAGGTGCCGTTGGCGTCGGTCAGGTCGGCCCTGAGTGTGACCTGCTTTCCTGTCGCGGAGCTGTGGTCGACGACCGCGGACCACACGCCGTCCCGCCGCTCGGTCCGCGCCTGCGTCCAGGTCTCACCACCGTCGTAGGAGCAGGCGAGCCGTACCGACGTCAACGCGCCCGGGTGGTAGCCCGCGTGGCCCGTCGCCGTGAGGGTGATGCGTTGGCCGTCCTTCGCGGGGAGGGTCTTGAGGCCGTCCTCGGGGAGGGCGTAGTGCGGGAACAGGAGCGGGATGCCCTGGGAAGAGGTGTTCTCGTCGAGTGCCGAGCGGAAGGACCAGGTCGTGGTCGTCTGGGTCGTCCTGTTCCAGACGCGGGCCGGCTGGCCGAACTTGGCCGTGTTCAGGGTGAGTTCGTACGACGACTCCTGCGCCGGGACCGTGAACACCCCGAACGGATAGGGGCTGTCGCCGATGGTCTCGCCGTTCCGCTTCAGGATCATGTTGCCCAGGTCGCCGAAACTGCCCTGGACGCCGACGTGTTGGGTGTCGCCGTAGAAGGCGGGGGCGACGCCGATGAGGTTGCCCTGGCGTTCGGCGGCCAGTGCCTCGGTGCCGGTGTCGTCGAGGGGGCCGGTCGGCGCGAGGACACCGCCATACCACTCCTCCTGACGACGCTCGCCCTTCTCGTACGTCCGCACCGGGTCGATCATGAACTCGCCCCACGGGAAGCTGCTGGACAGCTGGTGCCCCCAGCCGGTCGTGCCGGGGGTGAGGTACTCGGTGCGGGTGAAGGGCGCGGGGACGGTCTCCAGGTCGCCGAAGTAGCCGGACAGGCCGCTTGGGCGGGTCATGGTCTGGAGGTCGATGTGGTCGGTGGCGCCGCCCGACATCGACTTGTACGTCGCCCGCGTCGCCGCCAGCTCCCGGTCACGGGCGTGGTAGGCACGGTCGCTGCGGATCTCTCCCGTCTCCGGGTAGGCGAGGTTGTAGAGGTACGGGCTCTTCGCCGTGGCCGTCCAGCGCAGGGTCACGTCAGTACCGGCGGCGAGGAGCGCCTTCGCCTCCTCCGTCGGGATGCCGAGGATCGGGAGCGTGCCGCCGACGAAGCCGGCTGAGGGGTACCAACGGCCGGGCGCCGCACGGTAGCCGAGGACGGCCACCGCACCCGCCGCCTTCGCGCGGTTCGCCACCTCGTAGGCGCTTCCGCTGTCCGGCAGCTCGACGAGTGCGATCTTGCCCTTGGCGCCCGAAAGCTCCTCCGCCGTACCGGACTTGGCGTCGTAGAGCGGCGCCTGGCCCTTGCCGTCGAGGTTGACGGAGCTGGTGGACGCGGTCACCGGGTGGAGCTTCTGCCCGCCCACGACGGCGAGTTCGGTGATCTGCGGGGCCGCCGCACGCCAGAAGCTGTCGAACTCGAAGGTGCCGTCGGTGGCCTTGCCGTTGACGGAGGCGTAGTAGCCGCGCAGGGAACGGCCGCCCGCCGCGGTGCCGCCGTGCAGCCAGGTGTCGTCCCACGAGCGGGCGAAACCGAGCGTGGCGCCCCGGAGTTCGGTCGGCCGGTCCGTCCGGACACTGAGGCGGTGGGCCCCCCGGGCGTCCAGGACGACCGTGGTGTCCCCGCGGATCTCCAGTTGCGGACGGGCCAGGTAGGAGAGGGAGTTGTAGAGCGTGCCCGCGGTCTCCGGGGTGGTGATGAAGCTGGAGAGGAAGTAGCTGCCCGGCCGGATCGCGTACGTCTGGTCGCCGGCGCCGTCGTTGAAGCGGCGTTCGCCGGTGGCGTCGTCGGTGCCGATGACATCGACGGAGGAGGCACCGCCGGCGGGGTTGCCGAGGCGGTCGACCAGCTTGACGCGCAGGGTGACCGTCTCGGGCTGGACGTAGAGCGAGAAGGGGGTGGAGACGGTGGCGCCGCCTGCGGCCTGCGCCAGGAGGCGGCCCGTGATGTCGCCGTACTGGGCGCGCTTGAGCGTGGCCGTCGGGTCGACGCGGAGCGGGACCTCGACCGTCTTCCCGGCCGGGACGGTGACCGATGAACCAGCTCCCAGGCGGGCCACCGGTGAGCGGACGGCGGAGCCGTCGTTGCCGGTGATCCCCGTCACCGACAGCTTCAGCTCCACCGCCCTGTCCGTGGTGTTGGTGTACGGCACGGAGACGGTCGTGCGGTCGGTCGCGTCCTGCGGCCAGTCGTAGGTGCCGGCCTGGACGGCGGGCGCGCCGAGGACCGTCTGGTCGACGGCCGCCTTGACGTCGAGGCGACCGCCGCCGGTCTCCCGGACGTCGCCGGGGATGCCGGCGTCGGCCGAGGAGACGAGGGCCGCCTTGATCCGGGCGGCGCTCCAGTCGGGGTGGCGCTGCCTGACGAGGGCGGCGGCACCCGCGACATGCGGGGTCGCCATCGAGGTACCGCTCATGGACTGATAGGCGTACACGCCGCGGCCGCCCGCGTTGGCGGCGGAGATGCCGACGCCCGGTGCGGTGATCTCGGGCTTGAGGGTGTGGGAGCCGTAGGCCGGGCCTCGGCTGGAGAAGTTCGCTGTGGAGTCGTCGCGGTCGACGGCGCCGACGGTGAGGACGCTCGGGGCGCAACCGGGCGAGGAGACCGTGTTGTTGCCGGGTCCCGAGTTGCCGGCGGCGATGACGAAGAGGGTGTCCGTGCTGGAGCGGGCCAGTTCCTCGGTGGCCTGGGCCATGGGGTCGGTGCAGTCGGTCTGCTCGGGGTTGCCGAGGCTCATGGAGACCACGTCGGCGCCCTGGTCGACGGCCCACTGCATGCCGGCGATGATCCACGAGGTCTCGCCGTAGCCCTGGTCGTTGAGGACCTTGCCGTTGAGGAGGTCGGCGCCGGGGGCCACGCCCTTCTTCCTGCCGTCGCTCGCGGCGCCGGTGCCGCCGACGGTGGAGGTGGTGTGGGTGCCGTGGCCCTGGTGGTCGTCGGCGTCGGCGGAGTCGGTGAAGTTCTTCGCCGCGCTGATCCGGCCCTTGAGGTCGGGGTGGTCGGCGTCGACGCCGGTGTCCAGGACGGCGACCTTGGTGCCCTTGCCGTCGTAACCGGCGGCCCAGGCCTCCGGGGCGTGGACCTGCCTGGTCGACCGGTCGAGGGTGGCGGACACCTTGGCGTCCAGCCACAGCTTGTTGAGCGAACCCTGGTCGACGTCGTCCCAGAAGACGCCGGCCTTGTCCTTGTCCGCGTCCAGGGCCACGCCGTCGATCGAGTCGAGCACCCGGTCGCGGGCGGCGCCGCGCGGGGTCTTCGGAACGCTGCGGGCGGTGACGGGGCGGTCGTACGTCGCGATCAGCGGCAGCGTGTCGGTGTGGGCGTCGTCGTAGCCCTGCCGGACCAGGCCGGTGACGTTGAACAGCTCCTCGTCGACCCGTCCGGCGGCCAGCGCCTCGATCGCGCCCTCGGGATAGACGTACAGGTCGTCGCCGTCCTGGCGGGTCTGGGTGAACGGGGTCGTGCCGTCCTCGCCGGGCAGGGCGACGGCCCCGTCCTTCGTGACGAGGACCCGGTCGCCGGTGACGAGGGTGACGACGGCGCCGGAGCCGGGGGTGGCCCGGCTGCCGGTCAGTGGTCTCGACGGGCCCGGATCCTCGGCCGCGTGGGTGGGCGCGGCGGTCGTCACGGCCAGCACGACGGCGGTCGCCGCCCCCATGGCCGTACGGCGTATCGCTCTCGCCAAGATCGCTCTCCTGCCGTGTCGCCGCCTGCCCGCGTGCGCGAAACGCGCAAGCCGAAGAGGCCCAAGTCGGGCATTGCGGACGGTGGTTGATGCTGCGGTGGCGCCACGATGGCAGAGGGGCGGGTGGTGCGGCGATGATGTGCCGAGGCGGGTTTGCGCCGTGGCCGGTTCCCGCCACGGTGCCGCCGGGGCCGCTCGGAAGGGGCGTTGATGCTGGGTGTGCTGGGGCTGGACGAGACGCACGAGTCGGCGTACCGGGCGCTGGTGTCCGTGGGCGCGGCCGACCTGCCCGATCTCGCGCGGCGGCTGACGCTCGCGGAGCACGACACCGAGCGCGCCCTGCGCCGCCTGGAACGGCACGGACTCGCGGCCCAGTCCTCCGCCCGGCCCGGCCGCTGGGTCGCCGCTCCCCCGGGTGTGGCGCTGGGCGCGCTGCTCACCCAGCAGCGGCACGAGCTGGACAAGGCGGAGCTGGCGGCGGCGCTGCTCGCGGAGGAGTACCGGGCGACGGCGGCCGAACCTGCCGTGCACGACCTGGTCGAGGTGGTGATCGGCGCGGCGGCGGTGGCGCAGCGGTTCCTGCAGTTGCAGCTGGCGGCGACCCAGGAGGTGTGCGCCCTGGTCACCGGCGATCCGGCGGTGGTCTCCGGCGGGGAAAACGACGCCGAGGAGCAGGCGGCCGGGCGCGGGGTGCGCTACCGGGTGGTGGTCGAGCGGTCGGTCCTGGATCTGCCGGACGGCATCGGCGAGCTGTCCGCCGCGCTGGGCCGGGACGAGGAGATACGGGTGGTGGACCGGGTGCCGACCAAGCTGGTCGTCGCCGACCGCGCCCAGGCCCTCGTACCGCTGACCTCGCACACGGCGGAACCGGCCGCGCTGGTGGTGCACGCGAGCGGGCTGCTGGAGCTGCTGTCGGGGCTGTTCGAGTCGGTGTGGCGGGAGGCGCTGCCGCTGCGTCTGGGCGCCGCCGGGGTGACGGAGGAGGCTGCCGACGCCCCCGACGGGACGGACCTGGAGGTGCTGTCCCTGCTGCTCGCCGGGATGACCGACGCGAGCGTGGCCAAACAGCTGGACCTGGGGCTGCGGACCGTGCAGCGCCGGGTGAAGCGGCTGATGGAACTGGCCGGGGTGACGACCCGGCTCCAGCTGGGCTGGCATGCCTACGACAGGGGCTGGGTGGCCCGGAACTGAGCTGGGCGAACCTCCCTGACCTGCGCCTTCTCTCACTGTCCGGCACCCTGGACAGATGGGAGTGTGGGACCTCCTGCTGGTCGGCCTGGTTCTGCTGCTCGGCCTGTGCGGAGTACTGGTGCCCGGGGTGCCGGGGTCGTGGCTGGTGTGGGCCGCGGTCCTGTGGTGGGCGCTGAAGGACCCCCGGCCGCTCGCCTGGGGCGTGCTGGTGGGGGCCACCGTCGTGCTGTTCCTGTCCCAGGTGGTGCGCTGGGCACTGCCCCCGCGTCGGCTGCGCACGAGCGGCGCGACCCCCCGGATGGCGGTGTACGCCGGGGTGGGCGCGTTGCTCGGCTTTGTGCTGGTCCCGGTCGTGGGCGCGATCCCCGGCTTCATGGGCGGCGTCTACCTGTACGAACGCCTCCGCCTCGGCCGCCACGGAGAGGCGCGGGCGGCCCTGCGCACGGTGATGCGGCAAGGGGGTTCCAGCGTGCTGGCGGAGCTGTTCACCTGCCTGCTGATCGCGGGGGCATGGCTGGGAGCGGTGATCTGGGGCTGACGGGCGGACCCGGGGTGCGAGCCGACCCACCGAGGTCGCGCCTACGGCCACGGACCTAGGTCGCCTCTGGGCCGAGGAACCGATGCGCCGCGCGGCGGCGGCGTGTTTGGCTGACGGCATGACCGAATTCAGCGAGGCCGAGCGGGCGTATCTGAAGTCGCAGCGGCTGGGGCGGCTCGCCACTGTCGATCCCCACGGGCAGCCGCAGGCCAACCCGGTCGGCTTCTTCCCGCAGGACGACGGCACGATCCTGATCGGCGGCTACCAGATGGGCCGCAGCAAGAAGTGGCGCAACCTCCGGCAGAACCCGAAGGTCGCCCTCGTCGTGGACGACATCGTGAGCCTACGTCCGTGGAAGGTGCGCGGGGTCGACATCCGCGGCGAGGCCGAACTCCTGGTGGGACCGCATGAGTTGGGCCCGCATTTCAGCGAAGAGGTGATCCGCGTCCATCCCCGGCGGATCCACAGCTGGGGCCTGGAGGACGCCCTCGACGGTTAGCAGGGCGGTCTTGCACTCCAGCCCGCCGGCGTACCCCGTCATCGACCCGTTCGCGCCGATCACCCGATGGCAGGGCCGGACGATGAGCAGCGGGTTGGCGCCGATCGCTCCGCCGACGGCCCGTACGGCGGCCCTTGAGGCCCCGGCACGGGCCGCGATCTCGCCGTAGGTGACCGTCGCCCCGTAGGGAACGTCGTCGAGGACGGCCCAGACCCGCTCCCGGAACTCGGTGCCCTGGGTGTGGAACTCCAGGCGGAACTCCTTGAGTTCCCCGGCGAAGTAGGCGGCGAGCTGCTCCGCCGCGTCCCGGAAGGGCCCGGGGTCGCGCCGCCAACTCTCCTGCACGACCCGTCCCTTCTTCTGCCCGGGCACGGACAGGGAGGTGAGCGCACCGTCCGGGCCGGCGGTGAGGAGGAGCGGACCGACGGGGCTTTCGACGGTCGTCCAGTAGGCGGTCATCGGGACTCCAACTCCCCTGCGGTGCGCAGGTGTTGCAGGGCGTACGAGCGCCAGGGGCGCCAGCTGTCGGGAAGGTCCAGGCCGGGCGGGGCCACGTCCGGGTCGCCCAGGGCGCGGGTGCGGATGACGGCGACCGTACGGGCGTCGATGCCGGGCAGCGCGAGCAGCGCGGCCTGTGCGTCCTCACGGTCGGCGCCCGGGTCGAGGCGCAGGACGCCGTCGGCGAGGGCGGCGGCGAGGGTCCCGACGGGGCCCTCTGCCTGGGCGAGGGCGGCGGCCTCCGGGAAGAGGTGGGTGAGGCTGCCGCAGGGGGCGTCGAGGGCCTTGCCGTACCGCCGCACGAGCCGCTCGGCCTCCGCCGCGCCGACGAGTGCCCGTACCGCCAGTTCCTCGGGGTCGGCCGCCCCGGGGGATCGTAGCCCGGGCCGGGCGGCGACGAGCGGGGCGAGCCTCGGATCGGCGCCGAGGCGCTCGTCGACGGCGTACGGATCGGCGTCGAGGTCGAGGAGCCGCCGCAGCCGGCCCACGGCGGTGGTCAGATCGCGCAGGTCGGTGAGGTGCAGCCGGGCGTCGAGCCAGCCGCGGGGCCGCTCGTCGACGGCGACAATCCCGGTGCCGTACGGCAGCCGGAGGGTGCGCCGGTAGATCCGCCTCCCGGGAGTCCCGCCGACCTCCTCGACACCGGGTACGGCCTCGGCGGCCAGGACGTCGAAGACGACGGAGGACTGATAGGGCCCCCGATAGGCGAGCCGCAACGGCACGCCGGCCGCCGGGGTGGCCGTGCGCCGCGATCCGGGGGCGGCGGCCCGCAGCTCGCTCGGGGTGGAGGCGTACACGGTCCGGATCGGGTCGTTGAACTGCCGCACACTGGCGAATCCGGCGGCGAACGCGATCTGGGTGACCGGCAGCTCGGTGGTCTGGAGCAGGATCCGCGCGGTGTGGGAGCGCTGGGCCCGGGCGAGGGCGACGGGGCCGGCGCCGAGCTCGGCGGTGAGCTGCCGCTGGACCTGCCGGGCGCTGTACCCCAGCCGCCCGGCGAGCCCCGCGACGCCCTCCCGGTCGACGACCCCGTCGCCGATCAGCCGCATCGCCCGCCCCACCACATCGGCCCGCACGTTCCACTCCGCCGACCCCGGCACCGCGTCCGGCCGGCACCGCCGGCAGGCCCGGAACCCCGAGCCCTGAGCGGCGGCGGCGGTCGCGAAGAACCGCACGTTCCGCCGCCTCGGCGTGACGGCCGGACAGCTGGGACGGCAGTAGATGCCGGTGGTGGAGACGGCGAAGAAGAACTCCCCGTCGAACCGCCCGTCCCGGCTGCGAACGGCCTCGTACCTGCTGTCCTCGTCCATCACACGTCCAGTGTGCGTCCTGGACACGGACACGGCTGGCGGATTTCAGACACGGCATTGACAGCGCCCCGCAGGGGCGCGGGGAACTGCGCGAGCAACCACGACGAACCCGCGGCCGCCGCCCCACAGCTCCCGGCACCCCCTAGGCGCTACGCCCACCGCCCCCGCTTCACCTCCATCGCCGCCTTCCCCTCGGCCCCCCGCTTCTTCCACTCCCGCCGAAGCTCCGCACGGACCCGCGCGTCGGTCTTCGCGACGATCCGCTGGTTCTCCCGCATCAGCTTCCGATAGCTCTCCAGCCGCCGCTCCCCCAGCTCACCGGAGTCGATCGCGGCCAGCACCGCGCACCCCGGCTCACTCTCGTGTGCGCAGTCATGGAACCGGCACGCGCCGGCGAGCTCCTCGATCTCGGAGAACACCTGGCCGACGCCGATCTCGGCGTCGAAGAGCCCGACGCCGCGCAGCCCGGGCGTGTCGATGAGGACACCCCCGCCCGGCAGCACGAGCAGATTCCGGGTGGTGGTCGTGTGCCGCCCCTTCCCGTCGACGTCACGAGCGGCCTGGACGTCCATGACGTCCGAGCCGACCAGGGCATTGGCCAGCGTCGACTTCCCGGCGCCGGACTGCCCGAGCAGCACCGACGTACCGCCGGAGGCCACCGCCGCGAGGACGTCGAGCCCGTCCCCGTCGAGGGCGCTGACGGTCAGCACCGGCACACCCGGCGCGGTCGTCTCCACGTCCTCGACGAGATGCGCGAGCGTCACGGCGTCCGGGACGAGGTCGGCCTTGGTGAGGACGACGACGGGCTGCGCCCCGCTCTCCCAGGCGAGGGCGAGGAACCGCTCGATGCGGCCGAGGTCGACTTCGACGGCCAGCGACACGGCGACGATGGCGTGGTCGACGTTGGCGGCGAGGATCTGCCCCTCGGACCGCTTGGAGGAGGTGGAGCGCACGAAGGCGGTACGGCGCGGCAGATACGTCCGTACGTAGCGCGGGTTGCCGCCGGGTTCGACGGCGACCCAGTCGCCGGTGCACACGACCCGCAGCGGGTCGTGCGGGGTGACGAACGCGGTGTCGGCGCGCAGCGTCCCGTCGGCGGTGACGACGTCGCACTGCCCGCGGTCGACGCGGACGACCCGCCCGGCGAGCAGTCCTTCGGCGTCGTAGGGGGCGAACGCGTCCGCCCATGCGTCGTCCCAGCCGTAGGGAGCGAGCGCGGAGAAAACAGAAGAAGCGGAGCTGGACGAGCTGGAGGAAGTCAAGGGTGACCCTTCAAAGGGGGCCCCGGCAAAGGAAGTTGGGTGAGGTCAGCCGGTGGCCACGGAGGTGGACGTGATGATCTGGATGCGAGCAGCGCTCATCGCAATGACAGCCATCGGTCGACACCTCCTCGTCAAAGCTCACCCGGCCGGCTCGTCCGGCTGGAACGTCCACACCGTATCCGGGACCCCCGCGGGCCCGTCAACCGAATTAGTCAGGACTTCGTGCAGGCCTGTCCGTTCAGCGTGACGTCGTACCCCGGCGCGTTCGCCCCCTGCCAGGAGGCGAGGAAGCCGAAGGCGAGGCTGTCGCCCGCCGCGACGGTCTTGTTGTAGTCGGCGGCGGTGGCGGTGACGCGGGTGCCGCTCTGGCTGAAGTCGGCGTCCCACATCTGGCCGACCTTCTGGCCGTCCTTGAAGGACCAGGCGACCCGCCAGTCGTCGAGGGCCTGGCCGGTGGTGACGGTGAGGGTGGCCTGGAAGCCGTCGGGCCACTGGTTGACGAGGGTGTACGCGTAGGTGCAGGCGGCCGTGCCGGTCGTGGCGGGGGCCGGTTTGCCGTCGTCGTGCGCGGCGGAGGACGTGGTGCCCTGGGGTTCGGGATCGGGGTTCTCCCGGGTGGGCGAGCCCTGGGTGTCGCTCGTGGTGGGGGTCGGCGAGCCCGAAGGGCTCGGAGTGGCGGAGGGCAGCGTGGTGCCGGGGTCGGCGGCGACCGGCTGGCGGTCGGCGGAGTCGCCGGGGCTCGCGGTGCCGTCGTCCATGCCGCCGTCGCCGAACGGCATCATCGAGACGCCGAGCGCCAGCAGCGACACCAGGACGGCGGTGACGAGGAGGCCGTTGCGGACCACGCGCGCCTTGTGCGCGCCGGGGTTGGGGGGTCCGGCGTCGGCCGGTTCCGGGCGTCCGGCGCCCAGCCGCACCTCGGCGGCCCGGCGGCGGCGCTCCAGATAGGCGAGGCCGCCCCAGCCGATCACTCCGCCCGCGAGCGCCGCGGGCAGCCCGCCTCCGTGCAGTCGCAGACAGGCCGCCGCCTCCGCGCACTGGACGCAGGTGGCGAGGTGGCGGGAGAGATCCTCGGGGGTGCCGGCGCCGGAGGAGCGGGTGACGGCGTCGAGGAGGCGGGCGTAGCTGCGGCACTGCGCCGCCATCGGGGTGTCGAGGTGGTTGCGGTGGCTGCGGTCCCTGAACAGGCCGCGCACCTGGGCGAGTTCCTCGGACACGTTGGCCGGGTCGAGGCCGAGCCGACGGGCCACCACGGGCAGCGGCAGCGCCTCCACCTCGGCCAGCCAGAGCAGATCGGCGTCGTTCTCCTGCATGTCGCGCAAGCCGCGCAGGGCGAGCGGGCGTTGCAACGGCGGGCCGGTGTAGCGTTCGGCCTTGTCCGAGTTGAGCCACAGCCGCAGCTCGGGGTCGAGTGTGTGGCCCCGTCCGTCGGACTCCCAGCCGGCCGCGGTGGTCCGTACGGCGGTCAGCAGCAGCGGGATCATGGGCAGCCGGGGCGCTCGCCGGCCGGCTCCGCGTCCCGGGGTCGTGTCGGCGGACCTGGCCTCGCGCATGCCGAGGGCGAAGGCCTCCGCGGCCAGTTGGTTCGCCGCGGCCGAGCCGGACGTGCACAGGTCGGCATAGGAGAGGACCGCGTCCCAGCACTCCGAGAACAGCGCGGCCTCGGTGGCGTCATGGGGGGTCGGCAGGTCGGGCATCGGTCTCCTGCATCCAGAGCGAGGTCAACTCACCTTATTGGCAACGGAGTTGTGGGGAACCTCGCGACAGTGCACGAGCTTTTCACGGGTTCCACACAACTGACAAGCGGGCTATTCATATCCGGTTACCGGGAGTTGGAGGGTGCCCACGCCGCGTTGCCCTTGTTGTGCCTGTTGCGCCTGTTCCTTCTGGTGTCGCTTCTGGATACATACGCAGAGAAGGCCCGGACGTCTCGATCCGGGCCTTCTCACTGTCTCTGGAGCCGATTACGCCTCGACGGGCTCCTGCGCCGGCAGGCTGTCCATGAAGGAGCTCACGGAGAAGACGGCACGGCCGGCGCCGGGCTCGCCGTAGCCGGGGGGCGAGGAGAGGCCGAACTCCTCCATCGTCTGGCGATAGGCCTGGAGCAGCCGGATGTGGTACTCCAGCGGCGCGCCCTGCGGGTTGGCCTTGCCCAGCGGGGTCGTCGGCTCGGGGCACCAGGTGGTGAAGCGGGGCGTGATGCCCTGCGACATGAAGAAGCGCAGGCCCTCCGTGGTCGACGCGATCGCCTCGTCGACCGTCTTGAAGCCGAAGGGCTCGGCCATCTCCACGCCCGCCACGAAGTTGGGGATCACGTTGCGCGCGCCGAAGATCTCCGCGGAGTCGAGGATGCGCTTGTGCCACTCGTCGCGGCCGACGTAGCGCTCCTTGCCGGGGCAGTACATCTTGAACAGGTACTCGTCCCACACCTCGTAGTTGGGGTGGTAGATCTGCACGCCATAGTCCTTGAACCGCTGCACGTCGTCCTTGGGCAGCGCCTGGGCGACGACCTTGCCGATCCAGCGGCCCGGGAAGCGCTCCTCGATGGCCTTGGCGTAGTGGCCGTAGAAGTCGGCCTCGTCGCGCCCGGAGACGGTCTTGGTGATCGCGCCGCCGGTGAGGGTGTAGGCGGTGGACGCCTTCTGGGTGTCGTACCGGTCGATGATCTCCAGGGCCTCGAGGACCTCCTCGACGTCCTTCACGCCCGTGTACGGCCGGCCCGCCGCCTTGTGCTGGCGCCAGTTGTGGTTGATGTCGCAGTACTGGCACTCCTCCTTGGCGCCGAAGTACTGGCACACCCGGAAGACCGTCAGATAGATCAGGTAGCCCCACTGGATGGTCGGGGCGACCTCCATCACGGACTTCCCGTTGGCGAGCTTGTGCTTGTAGTACTCCGGCATCGGCGGCACACCGACGTCGGCGATCCGCTTGCCGTCGAGGTAGAGGCCGAGCACGCCCTGGTCGTCGGCGGCGACGCGGTACGGCGAGGCCGGGTTCACCCGCACGGAGACGACGGTGCGGCGCAGGTCGTACGGCCCACCGGTGAGGATGATCTCCTCCGGCGGGCGGCGCAGCGCGGCCTCGCCGAGTTCGGGGAGAGTGCCGTGGTCGAAGGAGAAGATGAAGTACGACTTCGGCTTGACCTCACCGCCCTCGTTGTCGCTGAGGGCGGACGGGTCGAAGGCCACTCCGCCCCGGAGCAGATCCTCCTTGAAGACGGCTTCCCGTGGCACCCCCGGGAACCTCTCCATCAGATCTTCGACCAGCGCGGTACGGCTGCCCATCCGTCATCTCCTCCCGGGTCAGGCGTTCAACTCCTCACGGTATGCCCCCGCCCGCCCGTCACGCCTACCGGGTCCCCTCGCGCCGCACGATTTGTCCGGATACGGGGGTTTCGACGGCCTGTGCTCCCCGCACCGACGTGAGCGGCACCACACCAGCCCACAGCCCCAGCTCGATGTCGGGCTGGGGCTGTCCTCGGGGGCCCGGCTCCCTAGGGCCTGTGTTTCCCAGGCAGCGGAAGACGTCCTTCTCGTTCGGCGGGCGAAGTGCTCGGCACGTCCCCCCACATGCCCCGCCTGCCGCTCGTCCCCCTCCATCCAGCCTGCGCCTGTCGACAACGGGACGCCGCTCGCACCCCTCAGGCCTCGTGCTCCAACGCCGCCCACTCCACCGGGTACGCCACCCCCTCGCCCCGCCCCAGCCGCGCCGCCTCCTCCGCCACCGTCGCCCCCAGACGGGCCAGCTCGTTGCCCTGGGAGCCGGCGAGGTGCGGGGTGACGAACGCGTTGGGGAGGTCGTAGAGCGGGGAGTCGGCGGGCAGGGGTTCGGGGTCGGTGACGTCGAGGATCGCGTTGAGGCGGCCGGTGCGCAGTTCGGCGATCAGGGCGTCGTGGTCGACGAGGCCACCGCGCGCGGTGTTGATCAGGGTGGCCCCGTCGGGCATCAGGGCCAGCTCGCGGCGGCCGACGAGGTGATGTGTCCGCGGGGTCTCGGGGGCGTGCACGGTGACGATGTCCGAGGTGCGCAGGAGGTCGTCCAGTTCCAGCAGGGGTACGCCGAGTTCGGCGGCCCGGGCCGCGTCGACGTACGGGTCGGCGAGAGCGGGACGCAGATCGAAGGGCCGCAGCAGTTCCAGCACCCGGCGGCCGATGCGGGAGGCGCCGATGACGCCGACGCGGCGGCCCAGGTTGCCGATGCCGGGGACGACTCCCCAGCCGGGGTGGGCGCGGGTGCCGCGCAGGCGTTCGCGGGCGCTGAGGAGGTCCTTCCCGGCGAGGAGGATCATGGCGAGGGTGTACTCGGCGACCGGCAACGCGTTGGCGACGGCCGCCGAGGAGACGGTCAGGCCGCGCCGCCAGACCTCGGGGGTCGCGAAGCCCTTCACGGAGCCGGCCGAATGCAGGACGGCCCGGAGTTCCGGGGCCGCGTCCAGGACCGCCTCGTCCAGGCGGGGGCAGCCCCAGCCGGTGACGAGGATCTCGGCGCGGGCCAGCGCCCGCCGGACGCCGGGGTCGGCGAAGTCCTCGGCGACCAGCTCCGCGTCGATGTCCACCGACTCCCGCAGCCGCGCCAGCACCTGGGGCGGGAAGACGAGCGGGAGGTTGGCGGCGGTCATGGCGAACAGGGCCTGGGGGCGCTCGGACAACGAAGGGCCTTCCCGCTGGGCGTCTTGGATAGCAAACGGTTTCCAACGTAGGTGGCGGCGAATGAGAGGGTCAATGCACACGCACTCACCTGGAGGACGGCAGGGATGACGGAGACGGTCACCAACTGGGCGGGCAACATCACCTACACCGCGAAGGAGCTGCACCGGCCCGAATCGCCGGCCGCGCTGGCCGCGCTCGTGGCCGGGAGCGGGCGGGTGCGGGTGCTGGGCAGCGGGCACTCCTTCAACGAGATCGCCGAGCCGGGCGCCGAGGGGGTGCTGCTGTCGATCGCCGGGTTCCCGCCGGTGATCGACGTGGACTCGGCCGCGCGGACCGTGCGAGTAGGGGGCGGCGTGCGGTACGCGGAACTCGCCCGCGTCGTCCACGCACACGGGCTCGCGCTGCCCAACATGGCGTCCCTGCCGCACATTTCGGTGGCGGGATCGGTCGCGACCGGCACGCACGGCTCGGGCGTGGGCAACGCTCCGCTGGCGAGCGCGGTACGCGAGGTGGAGCTGGTCGTCGCCGACGGGTCGACGGTCACGATCGGACGCGGCGACGCACGGTTCGCCGGTGCGGTGACCTCGCTGGGCGCGCTCGGGGTCGTCACCGCGCTCACGCTGGACCTGGAGCCGTCGTACGACGTCGAGCAGCATCTGTTCACCGAACTCCCGTTGGAGAACCTGGGCTTCGAGGCGGTGATGGCGGCGGCGTACAGCGTCAGCCTCTTCACCGACTGGCGGGAGCCGGGCTTTGGGCAGGTGTGGCTCAAGCGACGCACGGACCAGCCGCTCGCGGAGTTCCCCTGGGCCGCGCCGGCCACCGAGAAGCTGCACCCGGTGCCGGGGATGCCCGCGGTCAACTGCACCGAGCAGTTCGGGGTGCCGGGCCCCTGGCACGAGCGACTGCCGCACTTCCGGGCCGAGTTCACCCCGAGCAGCGGGGCGGAGCTCCAGTCCGAGTACCTGCTGCCGCGCCGCTGCGCCGTCGAGGCGCTGCACGCGGTCGACGGCGTCCGGGAGACGGTCGCCGGGGTGCTCCAGACCTGCGAGGTGCGCACGGTCGCCGCCGACGAGCAGTGGCTGAGCCCGGCGTACGGGCGGGACACCGTGGCCCTGCACTTCACCTGGATCGAGGACACCGCCGCCGTGCTGCCTGTCGTGCGTCGACTGGAGGAGGCGCTCGACGGGTTCGAGGCGCGACCGCACTGGGGGAAGGTGTTCACCACACCGGGCGCGGCCCTGCGCGAGCGCTATCCGCGGCTCGACGACTTCCGGGCGCTTGCGCGTGACCTCGATCCGAGCGGTAAATTCGCCAATGGCTTCGTGCGGGACGTGCTCGCCGACTGACGGCCGTCCGACTTTATAAAGCCCCTTTCCTAACCCCTTGTCGAAAGGTCCCGACAGCCATAACCTTGCGGCGCGCCGGTGCCGTCGTCCCGGCAAGAGCCGAAGGGACAGGGGCTACCCGGTGAAGCGCACCTCACGTGACATCCGCACCGCGAACCGCTACGAGGTGCTGCGCCAGATCATCGCCGAGTCGCCCACCTCCCGGCAGGAGCTGGCGGCCGCCACGGGGCTCAGCCTCGCCACGGTCGCCACGCTCGTCGGTGAGCTGCTGGACCTCCGCATGATCACGGAGGTCGGGTTCGAGGACTCGGCGGGCGGTCGCCCCCGGGGGCTCGTCGCGGTCAACACGTCGGGGGGCGCGCTGATCGGTGTCGACATCGCGGAGACGTACGTCCATGTGGAGCTGTTCGACCTCGGGCTGAACGTGCTGGCCCGGGCCGAGGAGGACGTCCGGCCGAGCGAGAGCCGGCCCGAGCAGGTGGTCGGGCATGTGGCCGCGGTCGTCGGCTCGGTGGTCGCGCAGGCCGGGATCGAGGGGGCGCGGGTCCTGGGTGTCGGGGTGAGCGTGCCGGGCCAGGTGGACCGGGCCACCGGCATCTCGGAGTACGCGCCCAACTGGGACTGGCACGACGTGCCGTTGCTCGACCTGCTGACCGAGCACATCGCCTACCCCCTCTATCTGGACAACCCGCTGCGCGCCTCGGCGGTGGCCGAGCTGTGGTTCGGGGCGGCGCGCGGACGCGGCGACGCCGTGGTGGTCAACCTCGGGACCGGCGTGGGTTCCGGACTGATCCTCGGCGGCGGGCTGCACCGGGGGGTGAGCAACAGCGCCGGCGAGTGGGGCCACACGACGATCGTGCTGGACGGCCGGCTGTGCCGCTGCGGCAAGAACGGCTGCGTGGAGGCGTATGTCGGCGCGTCCGGGATCATGCTGACCCTGCGCGAGTCGAGCGCCGACAGTCCGCTGCTGCACCCGGAGGACCAGACGGCGACGATCGCCGCGCTGGCCCGGGGCCTGGCCGAGCGGGACCCGGTGGCGGTCAAGGTGGTCCGCGACACCGTCCGCTATCTCGGTGCCGGCATCGCCGACCTGGTCAACCTGTTCAACCCCGAGGTGGTCGTGCTCAGCAGCTGGGTCGCGGCGGCCCTCGGCGAGCCCCTGGTCGAGGAGGTGCGCAAGGCCGTCGCCCGGCACGCGCTGCCGCGGCCGAACGCCGCCACCGAGATCGTCCTCTCCCCGATCCCCACCGACCCGGTGTGCCTGGGCGCGGCGACGTTCGCGCTCGAAGGGGCACTCCAGTCGGTCGGGCAGAGGCAGCCCAAACGCACCACGCCGACCCGGGCCAAAGCCCACAACCGCCAGTAACTCCTGCCCCCTGAAGGGGGATCGCGGGCCCCGACGCGGCGGTCCGCACCCCGTGACGTCCGGCATCCCGAACGTCACGCAACGCTTCGAACAGACTTCGTCCAACCCCTTGCCGAAGCCTTAGCCGAAGGTTAACGTCCCGCACCGCAACTCCTTTTGAGCCATTGGCGCTGAGCCGCAGCCGTACTCGAGACAAGGACGTCAGCATGTCGGCATTGAGCAACAACAACTGGTCCCGCCGATCCCTCTTCCGGGCCGCGGCGGGCATGGCCGCCGCCGGCACGCTGGCGGCCTGCGGCAGCAACAACGGCCGCAGCGGCGGCGGTTCGGGCGACAGCCTCACCCAGTACTTCCACGCGTACGGCGAGGCGGGCACCGAGCAGGCCATCAAGCGCTACGCCAAGGCCTACAAGGACGCCAACGTCACGACCCAGTGGATCACCGGCAGCAACTTCGAGAACAAGCTGTTCCCGGCCCTGCTCACCAAGAACGCGCCCGACGTCTTCGAGTTCCACCCGCAGCTTCAGCTGGTGACGAGCGGCCAGGTCGCCGACCTGTCCGACATCATCAACCCGGTCAAGGACGACTTCAACCCGGCCGACATCGCCTCCCACACGGTCGACGGGAAGATATACGGCGTCCGGATGATCGACGACCCGCAGTTCTTCTACTACCGCCCCTCGCTGTTCGAGAAGGCCAAGGTCGAGGTCCCCCAGACGCTGGAGGAGCTGATCGAGGCCGTCAACAAGCTGACGACCGACAAGGTCAAGGGCGCCTTCCTCGGCAACGACATCACGCCCGTCCAGAGCCCGCTGATCTGGTCGGCCGGCGCGGACACCCTCAACGACAAGAACGAGATCGCGTACCACACCGACGCCGTGGCCGAGGGTCTGGGCCAGCTCCGCAAGCTGTTCACCAGCGGCAACCTGCTCCTCGACGCCCCCGCCGACTGGTGGGACCCCTCCGCCTTCACCCAGGGCCTGACCGCGATCCAGTGGTGCGGCATGTGGGCCATGCCGGTCATCCAGAAGGCGCTCGGCGACGACGTCGGCATCTTCCCGTTCCCGAAGGTCGGCTCGGCCGGCAAGTTCTCGGTCACCAACGGCGGTTGGTCGATGTTCGTCAACGCCAAGGGCGACAACGTCGACGCGGCCAAGGAATACGTCAAGTGGCTGTGGATCGACCAGAAGAAGTACCAGGAGGACTGGGCGCTCTCCTACGGCTTCCACATCCCGCCGCGCACCTCCATCGCGCAGTCCGCCACCAAGCTCAAGTCGGGTCTGCCGGCCGAGGGCGTCAAGCTCTTCAGCGAGTACGGCCACTTCGACAACATCGGCTGGACCCAGGCCATGATCGCCGCGATCAACGACGTGATCGCCAACTCGGTGCGCAAGGGCGGCAGTCCTGACGCTGCGCTCAGCGCCGCCGACAAGAAGGTCAACGCCGAGCTCAAGAAGCTCTTCGGATAGACCGGCGGACGGACCTCGACATGTCGACCACCACCAAGATCGACCTCGCGAACCCCGCCCCGGCCAAGCCTGAGAAGGCACGGCCGCGGCGGGGCCTGCGGGCCAACGCGACGCTCAACTTCTGGCTCTTCACCGGGCCCTTCCTCATCGGCCTGATCGTCTTCGTGTTCGTGCCGATGGGCTGGAGCATCTACCTCAGCTTCTTCGAGGCCCGCTTCACCGTCTCGCCGAGCAGCTTCATCGGCTTCGACAACTACCGGGCGATCCTCGACAACCCCGACTTCACCGGGGCACTGGTCACCTTCACCGTCTTCGCCGCGTTCATCGTGCCCACCACCTGGGCGCTCTCGCTGGGGCTGGCGCTGCTGGTGCACCGCATCCGGTTCATGAAGGCGTTCTTCCGGTCCGTGTTCTTCCTGCCGACCGCCGTGTCCTACGTGGCCGCCGCGCTGATCTGGAAGATGTCCATCTTCAACGGCGTCCGCTTCGGTATGGCGAACACCGTCATCGGCTGGTTCGGCTTCGAGAACGTCGCCTGGCTCGCCAACCCCGACCCGCCCTGGTACTGGCTCGTCATCGTGACGCTGCGGCTGTGGCTGCAGGCCGGCTTCTACATGATCCTGTTCCTGGCCGCGTTGCAGAACATCCCGGCCGAGCTGTACGAGGCCGCGGCCATCGACGGCGCCAAGCCGGGCTGGCAGACCTTCCGCTACATCACGCTCCCGCAGCTGCGCGCCACCTCCACCGCGGTGATCCTGCTGCTGCTGATCGCCGCCTACCAGGCCTTCGACGAGTTCTGGAACCTGCTGAGCAAGGCGACCTGGGGCCAGCCACCGCTCGTCGAGCTGTACAAGACGGCACTGGGCGAGAACCAGGACTACGGCCAGGGCAGCGCGGGTGCGGTCATCCTGACCCTGCTCATCCTGATCATCACGCTGTTCCAGGGCAAGATCATGGGCTTCGGAAGGGGTGAGGAGGCCAAGTGACCACCACCGCACCTGACCTCAAGAAGCCGCGCGGCAAGAAGCGCGGCGGCGGGGTCCTCGGCAACACCGGCCTGTACCTCGCCACCGGCGTCGCCGCCCTGCTCTTCCTGATCCCCTTCTATCTGATCGTCCGCAACGCGCTGATGACGGACCCGGAGATCACCGGCGAGAACTGGAAGTGGTTCCCCACCGACATCCAGTGGGGCAACATCACCGAGCCGTTCAAGGACGAGACCGTCGACTTCGGCCGCGCCCTGTGGAACTCGTGGGTCGTCGCCGTCCTGCACACCAGCGGCATCCTGCTGATCTGCTCGCTGGCCGGCTACGGCCTGGCCCGCATCCCGTACAAGCACGCCAACAAGGTCTTCTACGGCGTCCTGGTCACCCTGATGATCCCGACCGCCGTGACCTTCGTGCCCAGCTTCGTGCTGGTCTCGTCGCTCGGCTGGGTGGACACCTACCGCGGTCTGATCATCCCGGGTCTGTTCAGTGGTTTCACCTGCTTCCTGTTCCGGCAGTACTTCCTGGGGTTCCCCAAGGAGCTGGAGGAGGCGGCGCGCGTGGACGGGCTCTCGTACTGGGGGGCGTACTGGCGGGTCGTCGTGCCCAACTCGCTGAACTTCTTCGCGGCCATGGCCACGATCACGTTCATCAGCGGCTGGAACTCCTTCCTGTGGCCCCTGGTCATCGGCCAGGACCCCAGCGCCTGGACCATCCAGGTCGCGCTGTCCGCGTACATGACCAACCAGACCGTGAACTACCACCTGATCTTCATGTCCACGGCCATCTCCATCCTGCCCCTGGTCCTGGTGTTCCTCTTCCTCCAGCGCTGGCTGGTGCAGGGGATCGCGCAGACCGGCATCAAGGGCTGACCCGCTCTCTTCCCGAAAGACCTGGAGACCGATGTCCTTCCGCACCACCGACGTCGACTACGTAGAGGACGTGTCGCCCGGCAGCGGGGCCCTCCCGCCCCGCGCCTGGTACGCGTCCTCGGACGCCACGTCCCTGTCCCTGAACGGCAGTTGGCGGCTCAGAGTGTCGCCGACCGCCGACGCCGAGGACGACTCGTTCGCCGAGGACGGTTACGACGCCGGGGACTGGGCCGAGGTCACGGTCCCCGGGCACTGGGCCCTCCAGGGCGACGGGGCCTTCGGGAAGCCCATCTACACCAACCATCTCTACCCCTTCCCGGTGGACCCGCCGCACGTGCCGACGGAGAACCCGACCGGCGACCATCTGCGCTGCTTCGACCTGCCGGAGGAGTGGCCCGCTCTCGACGAGGGCGGTGCCGTCCTGCGCTTCGACGGCGTCGAGTCCTGCGCCCGGGTATGGCTCAACGGCACGGACCTCGGCGAGTTCAAGGGCTCACGCCTCGCGCACGAGTTCGCGGTCGGGCATCTGCTGAAGCCCCGCGGCAACGTCCTCGCGGTCCGTGTCCACCAGTGGTCGGCCGGCTCCTACCTGGAGGACCAGGACCAGTGGTGGCTGCCCGGCATCTTCCGGGACGTCACCCTGCTGCACCGCCCGGCGGGCAGCGTCCTCGACTTCTTCGTGCACGCCGACTACGACCACCGCAGCGGCGAGGGCACCCTGCGCGTCGACTCCGACGTCGACGGGCGGGTGCTCGTGCCCGCCCTGGACATCGATGTCGCGACCGGTGAGCCGGTCACGGTCGCGGTCGAGCCGTGGAGCGCCGAGACGCCGCGGCTGTACGACGGTGAGCTGGTCACCGAGGGCGAGCGGGTGCCCCTGCGGATCGGCTTCCGCACGGTCGCCCTGGAGGACGGCCTCATCAAGGTCAACGGCACGCCGATCCTCTTCAAGGGCGTCAACCGGCACGAATGGCACCCGGAGACGGGCCGCGCCCTGGACCTCGCGACCATGCGTGAGGACGTGCTGCTGATGAAGCGGAACAACCTCAACGCCGTCCGCACCTCGCACTACCCGCCGCACCCGGCCTTCCTGGACCTGTGCGACGAGTACGGCCTGTGGGTCATCGACGAATGCGACCTGGAGACCCACGGTTTCACCGAGCAGGACTGGCGGGACAACCCCGTCGACGACGACCGCTGGACCCCGGCCCTCCTGGACCGCGCCGCCCGTATGGTCGAGCGCGACAAGAACCACCCCTCGATCGTGTTCTGGTCGCTGGGCAACGAGGCCGGCACCGGCCGCGGCCTCACCGCCATGGCCGAGTGGATCCACGGCCGGGACACCAGCCGCCTCGTGCACTACGAGGGCGACTGGAACTGCCGTGACACGGACGTCTATTCACGGATGTACGCCGACCACGCCGAGGTCGAGGCGATCGGCAGGGAGCTGGACGGCGGCACCCTCAAGCGGCGCGGGCTCCCCTTCATCCAGTGCGAGTACGGGCACGCCATGGGCAACGGCCCGGGCGGCATCGCCGACTACCAGGAGCTGTTCGAGAAGTACGACCGGATCCAGGGCGGCTTCATCTGGGAGTGGATCGACCACGGCATCACCCACCCCGAGCTGGGCTACGCCTACGGCGGCGACTTCGGCGAGGAGCTGCACGACGGCAACTTCGTCTGTGACGGCCTGATCTTCCCCGACCGCACGCCGTCCCCCGGGCTCGCCGAGTACAAGAAGGTCATCGAGCCGGTCCGGATCGAGGGCGACGGCGCCGACGGCACCGTACGGGTGACCAACAGGTACGACTTCGCCGATCTGTCGGGGCTCGCCTTCGCGTGGTCGTACGAGGTCGAGGGCGAGACGGTGGAGTCCGGCTCCCTGTCGGTGCCGGCGCTGAGGCCGGGCGAGTCCGCCGAGGTGAAGCTGCCGGAGCCGCCCGCTCACACGGGCTCCGCGGAGACCGGGTGGACCGTGCGGGCGACACTCGCCGCCGACACGGCGTGGGGCGAGCGCGGGCACGAGGTGGCGTGGGGTCAGTTCCCGGGTGCGGTACGGCCGTTGCCGTCCGTGGCGGCCACCGACGGGCCCGTGCGCGCGGAGCGGCGGATCACGCTCGGCCCGGCCGCGTTCGACGCCCGCACCGGCGCGCTGCGGTCGATCGGCGGGGTGTCGGTCGAGGGGCTGCGGCTCGACGTGTGGCGGGCGCCCACGGACAACGACGAGGGCACCGAGTGGAAGTCGGGCATCCAGTACTCGTCGCTGTGGCGGACGCTGGGCCTGCACCGGATGCGGCACCGCCTCGACACCGTCGAACTCACCGACGACGCACTGACGGTGCGGACCCGGGTGGCCCCGGCCGCCCGTGAGGTGGGCCTGGCCACCGTGTACCGGTGGACCTCCGACGGCAGCCGGCTGAAGCTGACGGTGTTGGTGGCGCCCGAGGGCGACTGGCAGGTACCGCTGCCGCGCCTCGGCATCCGGCTCGGGCTCGCCGCGGCCGACGCGGTGACGTGGTTCGGCGGCGGACCCGGCGAGGCGTACCCCGACACCAGGGCGGCGTCGAGGGTCGGCCGGTGGACGTCGACCGTGGACGGCCTCCAGACGCCGTATCTGCGTCCGCAGGAGAACGGCGCCCGGGGCGACGTCCGTTGGGCGGAGCTCGGCGGCCTGCGGATCGAGGGCGACCCGGAGTTCGCGTTCAGCGCCCGCCGCTGGACGAACGAGCAGCTGGAGGCGGCCACACACCTGACCGACCTGACGGCCGGGGACACAGTATGGGTCAACCTCGACCACGGCCAGCAGGGCATCGGTACGCAGTCGTGCGGCCCCGGCCCGCTGCCGCAGTACCAACTGACGTCCCGGCCCGCCGAGTTCTCGTTCGTGTTCTCGGCCGCCGAGTAGGCCCGGCCGGTAAGAAGGTCATTAATCGATTGACCAATTGATCGACTTTCCGACACCGTCGGAACGTCGTCCGCGGCTGGTCGGCACCTCTGCCGACCAGCCGCAACTTCTTTTTTCCCCAGAGGAGTTGATGCCACTTGGATGCCAGCATCGAGGTCCGCGGACTGTCCCGCACCTTCCACACCACCGTGCGCCGCCCGGGCTTCACGGGAGCGCTGCGCTCCCTGGTGAACCCGGAGCGGGTCGCCAAGCACGCCGTCACCGACATCAGCTTCGACGTCGCCCCCGGCGAACTCCTGGCCCTGCTCGGCCCGAACGGCGCCGGCAAGTCCACCACCATCAAGATCCTCACCGGCATCCTCACCCCCACCTCCGGCCGGGCCCGGGTCGCGGGCGTCGTCCCGTACGAGGAACGGGAGCGCAACGCCCGGAACATCGGCGCGGTGTTCGGGCAGCGCACCCAACTGTGGTGGGACCTCCCGGTGCGTGAGTCGTTCGCGATCCTGCGGGACATCTACGACGTGCCGAAGGCCGAACACGCCGCCCGGCTGGCGGAGTTCGACGAGCTGCTCGACCTGTCCTCCTTCTGGGACACCCGGGTGCGTCACCTCTCCCTCGGCCAGCGCGTGCGCAGCGACCTGGCCGCCGCTCTCCTCCACGACCCGCCGGTCGTCTTCCTCGACGAGCCCACCATCGGCATGGACGTGGTGGTGAAGGAGCAGGTGCGGGAGTTCCTGCGCCACCAGGTGACCGAGCGCGGCCGAACCGTCCTGCTCACCACCCATGACATGACCGAGGTCGAGCGGCTGGCCGAGCGGGTCGTCCTCGTCAACCACGGGCGGCTCGTCCTGGACGGCACCCTCGACGAGATCCGCCGCAGGTTCGGCTCGACCTGGCAGGTGCGGGCGACGCTCGCCGACGCGCACACGGAGGTCCGGGCGCTGCCGGGCATCGAGGTGCTGCGGCACAACGGCCCCGAGGTGGTCTTCGGGCCCTCGGGGCCCGACTCCCCGACCGTGCACCAGGCGTTGAAGGCGGTCATCGAGCGGTACGAGGTGACGGGCGTCGCCATCGACGAGGCCGACCTCGAGGACGTGATGCGGGCCGCCTACATCGACGCCGAGGTGGCCTGATGGCCGTGCTCCACGCCTGGCGCGCCGCCCGCGTCACCCCGCTCGGCGAGCTGCACACCCCGCCCCGGATGACCGCCGTCCTGCTCCGGCTCACCGTGCAGGTGGTGCTGGTGGCGTCGCTGTGGCACGGCCTGTACGCCAACACCGGCACCACCGCCGGACTCAGCCGCGACCAGGCGGTGACGTACGCCGTGCTGGCCGTACTGGCCTCCCGGATGCGGGAGTTGGACCAGTACGCGGGCCGGGACACCGTGCTCCAGCACATGCACTTCGGCACGATCGTCTACTGGTACCTGCGCCCGCTGCCGCCACAGCGCTACCACGCCCTGCGCGCCTGCGGCGAGAAGCTGTACGGGTTCGTCTGGGCGCTGGCCGGATACACGGTGTGTCTCGCGGCGGGAGTGGTGGACCCGCCGAAGTCGGCAGGGACAGCCGGGGTGTTCGTGCTGAGCCTGCTGCTCGGCCAACTGGTCCTGTACTACGTGCTGCTCGTCCTCGACCAGCTGTGTTTCTGGACGGTCCGCAACAACGCGGCGATGCTGATCCTGATCTTCGCGCAGAACCTGCTGTCCGGGGTGTACGCGCCCCTGTGGTTCTTCCCCGACTGGTTCGTCACCCTGAGCGCCTTCCTGCCCTTCCAGGCGACGCTCAACGTGCCGCTGTCCCTGTACATCGGCCGCATCCCGCTGTCGGACGCGGGCTTCCAACTCGCCGTGCAGGCCGCCTGGGTGGTGGCGCTGCATGTGTTCACCCGGTTCCTGTGGCGGCGGGCCGCCCTCCGCGTCATGTCCCAGGGAGGCTGACGGTGCATTCCCTACGGATCATGTGGCGCGTCACGCTGCTCAACTTCCGTGCCCAGCTGGAGTACCGCACCGAGTTCCTGCTGATGATCGCGATCGGCGCGATCTGGCAGGTGTCGGTGATCGTGTTCGCGACCGTGCTGCTGGCCCGGTTCACCGGGATGGGCGGCTGGGACAGCTCGGAGGTCCTGCTGATCCCGGCGACCCGGATGCTGGCGCACGGCCTGTTCGTCCTCTTCCTGGGCCGGGTGCACGGCGCCGGACGGCAGATCCAGGAAGGCAAGGTCGACACCTATCTGCTGCGCCCGATGCCGGTGCACCGCCAGCTCCAGCTGGCCTTCTTCCCCACCAACGCGATCGGCGACCTGACGGTCGCGGTGGGCCTGATGATCGGCGCCCTCAGCCGCAGCCAGCTGGACTGGACGCCGGGCCGGATCGGCTATCTGATCGCCGCGGTCATCGGCGGCCTGTTCCTGGAGGCCGCCCTGTTCACGGCGGTGGCGAGCGCGTCGCTGCGCTTCCCGGCCGCGGACTACTGGAGCTACTGGCTGGAGGAGCTGCTCGGCACGTTCGGCAGCTACCCGCTCAACGTGCTCCCCCAGGCGGTGGGCGGCTTCCTGACGTACGGTCTTCCGCTCGCGTTCGTCGCGTACTTCCCGGTCGCCGTCCTGACCGGGCACGGCCATGACACCGGCGCCCCCTACTGGCTGGCGGCGGTGTCCCCGCTGCTGGGGGTGCTGGCGTATCTGGGGGCGCGGTGGCTGTGGCGGTGGAGTCTGCGGCACTACACCGGGGTCAACGGCTGACGCCGATGGCCGGGCCCCTGAAGGCGGCCCGGCCATCGGCGTGTTGGTCCCTGAGCCCCCTACGGGCAGCTGAGGCGGGTGTCGCCGGTGTCCGTCGTGCAGGTGTCGGTGCCGAAGCCGCCGTTGGCGGTGTCGTTGCCGGAGACGCTGTCGACGGTGTTCAGGCGGTCGTTGCCGTAGTTGCCGATCAGGTTGTCGTTGCCGGGGCCGCCGTTGAGGGTGTCGTCGTTGAAGCCGCCGTCCACCCGGTCGTTGCCGTAGTTGCCGTACGCGGTGTCGGTGCCGTAGCTCGCGTCGATGGTGTCGTCGCCGCCGAGGCCGCAGATCACGTCGGTGCCGTAGGTCCCGGTGATGGTGTCGTTGCCGCTGGTGCCGACGCGGGTGCAGCCGCGGGCGTTGTTGACGGTGGTGGTCGCCGTGGCGGTGTTGTTCGCGGTCGCCGGGTCGGTCTGGGCGGCGGTGACCGTGGCCTTGTCGGTGAGGGTGCCGGTGGCCCGGGGTTCGGCGACGACGGTCACCGTGGCCTTGGCGCCCGGGGCGAGGGTGCCGAGGGCACAGGAGACGGCGGTCGTGCAGGTGCCCTGGGAGGCGGTGGCCGAGATGACGGTGGCGGCGGGGCCGGTGAGGGTGTCGGTGAGGGTCACGCCGGTGGCGCTCGTGGTGGTGCTGGTGTTGGTGACGGTGACCGTGTAGGTGGCCCGGTCGCCGATGCTCACCGTGGTGGTGCCCGTCTTGGTGACCGACAGGTCGACGCCGGGCGGGGGCGGGGTGGCGGTGCCGCCGAGGTAGCGGGCGAGGGCGCCGGCGTCGCCCCAGTTGCCATACGCGACGATCTTCCCGTCGGGCTGGACGGCGACGGCGTGTGCCTCGTCGAAGTAGCCGAAGCCCATGTCGGTGGTGGTCTTGCCGCCGGTGCCGAAGCCGGTGTCCAGGGCGCCGCCGGTGGTGTAGCGGGCGAGGGCGAAGTCGGTGTTGGCCTGGCCGACGGCGACGATCCTGCCGTCGGTCTGCAGGGCGAGGTCGAAGGCACCGTCCGCGCCGCCGTTGAAGTCGGTGGTCACGATGCCGTCGGTGTCGAAGGCGGGGTCGAGGCCGCCGCCCGCGGTGTACCGGACGAGGGCGAAGTCGTAGGCGCTGTACCCGGCCGCGACGATCTTGCCGTCGGGCTGTACGGCCACGCCGCGGGCGGAGTCGTCACCGGCGAAGCCGGAGGCGGAGCTGAGGACGGTCGTGACCGTGCCGCCGGTGCCGAACGTGCCGTCGAGGGTGCCGTTGGTGGTGTAGCGGGCCAGCGCGAAGTCGTTGGGGCCCGACGGCCCGCCCGTGTCGCCCGCGACGACGATCCTGCCGTCGGGCTGGAGCGCGAGGTCGTAGCCGGAGCCGCCGCCCGGGAAGGGCGTGAGGACGGACCCGCCGGTACCGAACGTGGTGTCCGGGCTGCCGTCGCTGTTGTACCGGGCGACCGCGAACCGGAGGTCGCCCGTCCCCGCGGCGCCCTGTCCGGCGGCGACGATCTTGCCGTCCGGCTGGACGGCGACCGCCCGGGCGACGCCTCCGTTGCCGGGCAGGCCGAAGTCGGTGACGACCCGGCCGCCGGTGCCGAAGCCGGTGTCCAGGGCGCCGCCGGTGGTGTAGCGGGCGACCGTGAACGAGCAGCAGTCGCCCTCCGACCGACCGGACTCCCCCGCCACCACGATCTTGCCGTCGGACTGGAGCGCCACACCGTGGGCCCGGTCCTCACCGCCCGCGAAGTCGGTGAGCGTGGTGCCGCCGTCGCCGAACGCCGTGTCGAGGCTGCCGTCGGCCTTGTGCCGCATCAGGGAGAAGTCGGTGGACAGGTACTCGGCCTGGCGGCTGGAGCCGACGGTGATGATCCCGCCGTCGGCCTGGAGGGCGAGGTCCTGCCCCTCCGCCCAGTAGCCGGAGTCGGCGGGGACCCGGCCGCCGGTGCCGAACGTGGTGTCCAGGTCACCGGGTGCGGCGAGGGCGCTGCCGGGCAGGGCCACGACGAGCGCGAGCGCCGCGGCGCCCCGCAGGAGCGCCGTGCGCAGAGATCCCCGTAGGGAGGAGACAAGGGTGGACATGCGCCCAGCTTCCGGACGCCCGTACGACACGGTGGCGTGGCTGGCCGGTGCCTGGTCCCACTGGGCCGCACAGTTCCACTCCCCGGGGTGACCGGACCGACAATCGTCCCGCGCGGCGCGGAGCGGCATAGGGTCGGGCTCGATGGGTGAACGACGGGAACGGGAACGGGCGTACGCCGCCGAGGGGGTCGTGTGGTCGCGGCTCGCCGGGCTGTTGCCGGGCGCCGAGGACATGGCCGAGGTCCAGGGGTGCTGGGACATCGGTGAGCAGGAGGCCGGTCTGTTCCGGCTGGTGGACCGGCTGTTCGAGCTGGGGCTGTCCGTGGACGACCGGACCCGGGCCGAGCTCGCGGCGATGGCCGAGCAGTGGGGGGTGTGGGACCAACTGGCCACGGACATCGTCGATCTGCCCGGTTTCGAGGGCAGGCTGCGGGTGGTGGAGGGCCTGGAACCGGTCGACGGGGCCGGCGGACTCGCTCTGGTGCCATGGATGAGATGCGAGCCGTGCGGTCGCGTCCTCGCCCTGGAGCACCGGCGCGAGTCATGGGGCGCCCTGTCGTTCTCGCCGGTGTCGTACGTCGTGTCCGTCCCGGACGGCTCGGGCACCCAGCATGTGCTCGACGCCGAGGGGACCGGCGCGGTGTGGCGCGCCCTGGACATGTTGACGGTGCCCTGCCGGGAGGCGGAGTAGCCGTGCGGGGTGCCGGCGACAGGTGGTGGAGCGAAGTCGACCGGGTCAGTCCGAGGGCCGGGGCCGGCGTCGCAGATCGCGTGCGGTCAGTCCGTACTGCTCCTTGAGCCCGCGCCCGACGTGGCGCGGATCATGGATGCCCCAGCGGGCGGCCACCGAGGCGATGGTGCGGCCGTCGTGGGCGGGGTCCCGCAGATCGCGGTGGATCCGGGCGAGCCTCTCGTGGCGCAGCCAGGCCCAGAACGGGGTGCCGGCGTGCTGGAACAGGCGGTGCAGCTGACGGTCGGAGATGCCGTGGGCGGCGGCGACCGAGGCGACGCAGAGGGAGGGGTCGCAGATGTTGGCCAGGGCGTAGACCCGGATGCGGTCGACGAGTTCGGTCGCGGTGTCCATACGGCCGGGAGCGTGCTCGGTGAAGGCCGCGACCAGCAGGGACACCAGGGCGTCCCCGACGTGGGCGTCGGCGGGTCCCGCCAGTTCGTGGAGGTGGCGGCCGAGTCCGTCCAGGAACGCGGCGAGGACCGCCTGCGCTCCGGTGTCGGCCGGCAGTCGGCGGGCCGTCTGTCGGCCGATCGCGTCGGCGTGCCGGCCCAGTTCCGCGCGGGGGACGCCGACGGCCAGCACATCGCAGCCGTCCATGACTTCGAGCCGGTAGGGCCGGGTCATGTCGAAGGCCACGAAGTCCCCGGCACGGGCCCGGGACTGCTGCCCGCCCTGGTCGGCCAGCGCGGGCCGGGACCGGTGCAGCGTCAGCTTCAGCAGCTCGGGGTCGGAGGAGGTGATCGTGCGGGGCGTCCGCGCGACCAGATGCCCCGAGCCACGGATCCGCGCGACGGCCAGGCGCCCCATCGGCGCCGCGTCGACATCGGCGTGGAAGGGCGCCCCGCCCGGGGGCGAGGCGGTCACGGTGAGCGGGGCCAGGATCGAGGAGGCCGCGGCCTGTAACGCGGCGGCACCGACGCGGTGGACGTGTAACGCACCCTCACCCAAGGATCTGCCTCCTCCACAGGCGCCCGCCCCGCCACGAGGTGACGGAACCTCATGTCCCTTGACGTAACGAGCGATCGGCGGGTTCCGTGGCGCGATCCGGCGACATCGCGGGCGGAATCCGGTGACTCGTCCTGCCGTCCCGCGCCTACCGTGGTGGCACGGGGGAGCGACGCCGGCCGGGACCTTCACCACAGTTCCGGCCGGCTGCCCGCGTCGGCATCCCGCCGACGGCCGCCACGACGTAGGTCGGCACCCTCACGTCACTTATGAATGTTGAACAGTTTTCTCAACTACTCTTTTTAATCACTCGCGTTGACATGAACATGGGCCCATGAGACGACTCCTCGGCACCCTCGCAGCGGCCGCCCTGGCCCTCACCGGTCTCGCGACCACCGGGTCGACACCCGCCGCGGCGGCCACCACCGGCACCTTCAACGTGCTGACGTACAACGTCGCCGGGCTCCCCGAAGGCCTGAGTTCGGGCCACCCGGCGACCAACACCCCGCTGATCTCCCCGCGGTTGGCGCCCTACGACATCGTCAACGTCCAGGAGGACTTCAACTACCACGCAGCCCTCTACGCGGGCGACAACCATCCGTACCGCACCGCGACCAGCGGCGGCGTGCCCTTCGGAGATGGTCTCAACACCCTCTCGGACCACGCCTTCGACGACTTCGAGCGGGTGAAGTGGAACGACTGCACCGGCACCAACTGCCTGACCCCGAAGGGCTTCTCGCTGGCCCGGGTGCGGCTCGCCGAGGGCGTCTTCGTGGACCTTTACAACGTCCACACCAACGCGGACGACACCGACGACGCGCTCGCCGCCCGGCGCGCCAACGTGGAGCAGCTCTCCGACTTCATCCAGGCGAACTCCGCGGGCAACGCGGTGATCGTCATGGGTGACACCAACACCCGGTACACGCGCGCCGGCGACAACATCCGCACGCTGGCCGACGAGAACGGTCTCACCGACGCGTGGGTACAGCTGGTGAAGGGCGGGGTGCGGCCGACGCAGGGCGCGGACGCGCTGGTGTGCCCGACGACGGCGCCCACCAACGACTGCGAGGTCGTGGACAAGGTCCTGTACCGGGGCAGCAAGCTGTTCTCGCTGACGGCCACCCGGTACAACAACGAGTGGGCGTCGTTCCTCGACTCCGCCGGGGGCAATCTCTCCGACCACTTCCCGCACACGGTCGACTTCTCCTACACCCTCAACTCGTCCCTGAAGGCCAGTGACTTCTTCGGCGGCCCGCACGGCACGGCCTTCAACGACGCCGACGACCTCCCGGCCGCCGTCTCCCCGCGCACCCTCACCCTGCGCGGCGGCTCCCGCCTGGACGCGGTCTCGCTGACCCACGACGGCGGTACGGCACTCACCCACGGCGGCACGGGCGGCACGGCCACCTCGCTGACCCTGGCGTCCGGCGAGCACCTCACCTCGGTGAAGCTGACCGAGGGCCAGAAGGACGGCCGGACCAGGATCTTCTCGGCGGCGTTCACGACGGACAAGGGCCGCTCCCTGTCGTCCGGTACGGCGACCTCGGACACGAAGACCTTCACCGCGCCCTCCGGTTGGCAGATCGTCGGCTTCACCGGCCGCGCGGGCGACGAGATCGACAAGCTGGGCGTGGTGTACGCGCCGATCGGCTGACGGTCGCCGCGCGGCCCGAGTTGGTGTTCCCGGTGTCCGGCCTGTACCTAAGGAGTGATCAGGACACGCTGGAGGGGGACCGGTGACACCGGAGGCACTTGGACCGTTCAACCGCCGGGTTCGCCTGGTCGTCGAGGTCCGCGACGACCAGGACGAACGGGAGCTGGCCGAGGGCCTGTTCGCGGCCCAGGGATGGGGGGTGCGGGCGGTCCGGGACGGTGACGCGGTCACCCCCGACGACGGGTACACGGCGTTCGTCGTCGAGATACCCGTGCACGGCTCGCGCTGGACGGCCCGCGGGGCCGCCGTCGAGCGGCTGACCTCGCTCGCGGACCGGCGGAAGGTCGACGTGTGGGTGCGGGAGACCAAGCTGGTCCCGCGCAAGTCGGCGGTTGCGCACACGACTTACCACGTCCATCACAAGGTGCCCGAGGGCGCGGGCCCCCTCCTGCGCCGGCTCGCCGAGCAGTGGATCGCCGTGGGCGGCTGGGACGTACGGCACACCCTGCATCTGCGCGGGGAGCAGACCGAGGACCAACGCGAGCGGGCGCTCGCCGAGTTGGAGGCGCGCAACCTCGGCGGCCGGCCGTTCGACCGCGAGGTGCACGACGTCCGGGTGGCGATGGGCCCGGCGAGCAACGGCACTCCGGGAGATCCACGACGGCAGGCGATCACGGTCGCGGCGACGATCGCCGTGGCCCTGGTCTGCCTGGCCTGCGGGATCGCGCTCGGTGTCTTCGCGACGCCGTGGCGCTGGGCGGCGCTGCTCGCCCCCGCCGGGCTCGCCTGGCCGGTGGGAGCCTGGCTGACCTCGAACGCACCCAGGCCATGGCCGGTCCGTCTGGGGTGCGGCGCGGCGTTCATGGGGGCACTGACCTGCCTCGGATACTTCTGGGCGGCGTCCCAGGAGGCAAGCCTGTCGCAGCAGTTCGTCTGGCTCGTCATCACCCTGGGCATCGGCTTCGTTGCCTTCGGCCTCTGGTACGCGCTCAGCGCGTCCTGGTTCAGCCGCAACGTGCAGTGGTTCCTGCCGGTGCTGGCCGCGCCGCTGCCGTTCGTCATCCCATGGGTCGGGGCGTTCCTGCACGCGGTCTACCTGGAGGACATGTTCGGAATCCCGGCGGACGCCGTGCACGTCGGCTTCTACTGGCAGTACGCCGTCGCGCTGAAGCCGCTGGGCGTGGCCGTGGTCAGCGTCCTCACCGCGCTCGCGGTGGGCGGCTGGGCGCGGCACTTCAACGTGGCACCGTCCGTCGGCGGCTTCTTCCGCCTGATGCTGGTGCTGGCCGGGCTGGTCGCGGTGCTGACGACGGTGACGCTCTCCCTGGACACGACCGAGAAGGCCGCCGAGCGGGCGATGGACGCGGCGGCCGAGGGCCGCCGTCCTCCCGGCTACTACGGCCTCCAGGGCGACCTGGTCTGTGTCCGCCCCCTGTCCGGCCGGATCCCGGTCATCAACGGCCCCCTCCCCACGACCCGGCCGCTGATCTCCTTCCAGCCCAGCGGCGACACCCTCTGGCTCTGGGACCCCTCCCGATCCCGCGGCGCGGACACCACCCGGCATGCGCTGCGGGTGCGGGCGGAGGACGTGACCCTGAGCGCGGCACACGGCACCCACTGCTGACGCCTTTATGCACTAGCATGAAACCTAGAGACCCTAGGTTACCGGAGAGGCCCCCATGGCCCGCGCAGGAATCACCGCCGAGCGGCTCACCGAGGCCGCCGCCGATCTCGCCGACGAGGTCGGGTTCGACAAGGTCACCGTGTCCGCGCTGGCCCGGCACTTCGGCGTCAAGGACGCGAGTCTGTACTCGCACGTCAAGAACCTCCAGGAGCTGCGCACCCGGGTCGCGCTGCTCGCCGGCGCGGAGATGATCGACCGGATCGCCGTGGCCGTCGCGGGCCGGGCGGGCAAGGACGCGCTGGCCGCGTTCGCCGGCGCCTACCGGGAGTACGCGCTGGAGCGGCCCGGCCGCTACGCCGCCACCCAGATCCGCGTCGACCAGGCGCTCGTCACCGACTCCCCCGGCTTCCGCCGCACCGCCGAGATCACCTACGGCATGCTCCGCGCCTACGGCCTGGAGGAACCCGACCTCACCGACGCCGTCCGCCTGCTGCGCAGCACCTTCCACGGCTACTGCGCCCTGGAGTCCACGGGCGGCTTCGGCGCCCCCCGCGAGGTGCGGAAGTCCTGGGACCGCACGATCGACGCCCTGCATGTCCTGCTGGAGAACTGGCCCCGCGCCGAGCACACCGGTGACTGACCTCCTTCGCGGAGGCGCTCACGAGGGCGTGCCCCGTCGGCCGAGGGCCACGATCTCGTCGTACGAGGGGACCGAGCCCTGCGGTGAGCGGTCTTCCGCGATCTCCGTGACCGTCTCCAGCATCGCCCCCAACGCCCGCCGGTACAGCAGCGAACCGAGGCTGACGCGGCGGACGCCGAGGTCGCCCAGGTGTCGGACGGTGGGACCGGTGGGCGAGTAGAGGATGTTCAGGGGGACGTCGAGCCGGTCCACGAGGGCGCCGATGGCCGTCGGATCGCTGAGGCCCGGCACGAACACGCCGTCGGCGCCCGCCTGTTGGTAGGCGTCGAGGCGACGGAGCGTGTCCTGCCCCTCGGAAAGCCAGTACGTGTCCGTGCGGGCGTTGACGAAGAGGTCCGGTGCCGCCGACTTGACCGCGGCGATCTTCGCGGCGTGCAGGTCGGCCGGTCCGAGCCCGTCCTCCAGGTTGATGCCGACGGCACCGGCCGCCGCCAACTCCCGTGCGAACTCCCCCACTTCGTCCGGGTCGTCGCTGAATCCGCCCTCGGCGTCCACCGACAGCAGGAAGGGCGCGGTGCCCAGCGTCAGCGCCAGCCGCAGGGTCTCGTCCCGGGTCGCCGCTGCCCCGTCGGGCAGTCCGGCCGCCGCGGCGACGCCGAGACTCGTGGTGCCGACGGCCGGGAAGCCCCGGGACGCCAGGGCGGCGGCCGAGGCGTGGTCCCAGGCGTTGGGCAGCAGAAGGGGCGCGTCACCGTGGTGGAGCGCGGCGAAGGCGGTCACGACAACTCACCCACCGCGTCGGCGTAGTACGTCGATCCCTCGAGGTGGCGGGCGAGTTCACGGAAGCTCCAGCCCTCACCGGGAGAGGCGTCGAGCTGGTCGTCGGAGAGCGCCTCAAGACGGTTGGCCCAGATCCGGGCGAGCCGGGTGAGCCGGCTGCGGGCCTCGTCGAGGTCCTGCTGGGTGAAGGGCGCGAGGTCCGCCTCGGTGGTCGAGGCGGACGCGTGCCAGTGGTCCGCCTGCGGCTCCTCACCCGCCAACCGGGCCTCCAGCTCGGCCAGATGGTCGACGAGGTGGTCGGCCACCCGCCGGATCGCCTTGTGCGGGGTGTAGACCCGGTCGTCGCTCTCGAAGGGCCTGCCGTCCCAGCGGGTCCAGGTCGCGGCCAGGGCGAGGACGTGATCGACCATGCCGGTGACGGCCCGGGCGGGGTTTTCGTGCGGGTGCTCGGTCATGTACGGCACGCTAGAGCCGTAACCCTTCGGTGCCAGCCGAAGTGTCGTCGGCGGACACCGAACGGGGTGCCCTACTCCCCGCGCTCCCCCGCGCTGCGCTCCACACAGAACTCGTTGCCCTCAGGATCGGCCATCACCACCCACCCGGTGCCGTCGGGGCGGCGCTGGTCGTCGAAGACGGTCGCGCCGAGGGCGAGGAGCCGTTCGACCTCCTCGTCGCGGGTGCGGTCCTGGGGCTGGAGGTCGACATGGACGCGGTTCTTGCCGGTCTTCGCGTCGGGGACGGTGATGAAGAGCAGCCCCGCGGCCTCGATCAGGGCCATGGGATCGCCGGGCTGGTCCTCCTCGTGCAGGGGCTGGTCGAGGACCTGGGACCAGAACGTCGCGAGGGCGTAGGCGTCGGCGCAGTCGATCGTCACATGGCGGATCAAGGAGGTCATATGAGCGATCTTTGTGCACTGCTGTGAAACGAGGCAACCAAAGTGGCAACCTTCCTGCCGTCGGCGGCCACATGAAGGCATGACATCGGCACAACACCCCACCTCCCACCGCCGCGTCCGCGGGGCCCGCAAGCCCCTGGTCGCGGGGCTCGCCGCCACCGCCGCCCTCGTCGGGGCCTGGTACGCGACGGCGGGGGCCAGCACCACCGCAGCCTCCGGCCTCACCGTGTCCGCCACCTCGGTGACCCTGCCGGCCAAGTTCCCCTACCTGTCCGCCGGTTACAACAACTCCCGCGAATGGACACGCACGGCGACGGCGGCAGCGCCCAACGGCACCCTGCGGGTGGCCTGGCCCGCCTCGGACGGCATCCATGTCACGCCGCTGACCGCCGCCGGCAAGCGCTCGGGTGCCGACACGATCGTCAAGGGCGCCAAGGAGGTCGGCGGGCTGGTCGCGCACAACGACGGCTTCGCGCTGCTCACCCGGGTCTCCGACACCAACAAGTGGAAGGAGACGGCGGCCGCGATCGTCCGCTACACCAACGGCAAGAAGACCTTCCAGACCAAGCTCACCGGCACCGCCACCAACGACACCTCGCCGACGCTGGACGGCCAACTCGTCTGGAACGGCACCAAGTACGGCGCGTACTTCGTGGTGCACGGCGCGGGCGGCTTCGCCGACGGGCACTTCGGCGACAAGATGCAGTACGTCACCGCAAAGGGCAAGAAGGCGAGCGGCGGCTGGAGTTGGGGGTGCAGCCACAACGAGGGCATCGCCCTGCACGCCGAGACCTCCGGCGCGTTCACCTCGCTCTGCTTCGACGACTGGCGCTCCGGTCTGTTCGTCTCGACCGGCATCGGCGCCCCCGACACCGCCCCGGTGGTGCAGCGCGAGCAGTGCTGGGCGGGCTACTGCGGCGGTACGTTCGCCGGTCGTACCGGTGATCTCGTGAAGTCCGCCTCCGGCCGCTACGCCACCGCCTTCGCCTCGCGCGGCGCCGCGTCGGCCAAGAAGAACCCCGACGACTCCAGCGGGCGCGGCTGGACGGTCACCCCGAAGACCAGCACCCACCAGGTCGCCGTCGCGTTCCTCAAGAACCGCGACACCCCTGCCGCGACCAGGGCGATCCGCCTGTCCACCACCACGGGCACGGAGCACGTCAACGTCCGCCTCGCCCCGTACGGCAAGGACAAGCTCCTGATCTCCTGGGAGTCGCTGAAGAACGCCAAGTGCAAGGACGGCACGTGCACCGGCACCTTCGCGGGCACGCATCTGCGGCTCATCGACTGGAACGGCACGTTCCAGAGCGCGGACAAGGTGATCGCCACCCGGATCACCGGTGACATAGCGGTCGCCAAGAACGGCACCCTGACCTGGGCCTCCGTCCCCGTCACCCCGTCGTACGCGACCCCCCTCACCGGCGCGTCGCCGACCACGAAGACCCTGAAGATCACCCAGCTGACCCCCTGACGCCCCAGCTCAGCCCCGTACCACCGCCTCCCCCGTCCTGCGCGACGCGGACGGGGGAGGTGGGCCAAGCCACCACGTCACACCCCGCCCTCACCCGGCAGCCGCGGCCGCCAGGGCGTCGACCATCCGCCGCATGACGTCGACCGGCAGCGCCGGGTTCCGCGCCGCCGTCTCCACCCCACCGCCGCGCAGCAGACCGACCAGCAGCCGGGCCGGCATCCGCGGGTGCAGTGCGGCGGCCTGCCGCACGTGTTCGTGCGGGTCCTCCAGCAACCGGGCCGCGCCGGCCGCCGACAGCCGTGGGTCGGTCGCGGCGCGGTACCGCACCTCCGCGCTCACGTCCCGGCTGAGCCGCTCGACCAGTTCGGGCGTCGACTCGGGGTCGTCCAGGGCCAGTTGCCGCATCCGCGGGCTCGGGTCGTCGGCGTATCGCACGAGGTCGTGGCGGGGGAAGTTGGGGTGACCGCGGGGCCGGTCGGGGGTGGTGAGGCTGCCGTCCCACCACTGCCACACCCGCAGGAGCATGTCGGCGGGCGCGTCGTCGCAGGACTCGGCGAGGAAGAGCTGGACGATCCGGTCCTCGTCCCGGGCGAGGCGTTCGACGACATCCGGGGGCAGACGCCGGGCCCTGGCCACGCATCTGCGCACCAGGAAGTGGGAGGAGGCGGCCAGGCGGCGCATGGCGTCCTCGTCGTCGTGCAGGGCCTTGACCCAGTCCAGCTCGAAGTAGCGGGTGACCGGGTCGAGTTCGACCGGGACGGCGGCCCGCTGCTCCTCGGTGAGGTCGGGCCGCGTGGACACCTGGAAGCGGACCCCGTCGTCAGGGTCCTCGGCGAGGAGGGCGACCAGGTCCGGGTCCAGCCGCGGGTTGGCGGCGAGCTTCCAGCGCTGCGACCGCTCCCCGTGGCGGGCCAGATGCTCGGCGAGGTCGCGCGCCAGGAGGCAGGTCTCCAGCGCCAGCACGCTGGCGGCCTCGATGTCCTCGGCCTCGAAGACCGACCGGGGCATCGGACGGTCCTGGTGGTACAGCACGCGCACCCGGGCCCGCACGATGTCGTGGGGGTCGGCGAGCAGCGCCTTCCGGCCCGCCGCGTCGAGATGCGGCCAGGCGGTCCGGCAGGCCACGGCACGCACCCCGCCGTCCGGGTCGGCGGCCAGCGCGACCGCCACGGAGGCGGGCAGCCCCTTGAGGCGCGCGGCTTCGGACCGCACCCGCGCGGACGGGTCCGCGGCGAGGACACGGCAGGCGTCCTCGGCGACGAGGGCCTGGTACTCCGCCGCCGTCATGGCCAGAAGCCACCGCTGCCGCTCGTCCCGCTCGGCGAGGATCACCCGGCCCCACTGCTCGGGGGTGATCCCCGGCTGGGCGTTGGCCGTCTTGAACCGCACCTCCCAGTCGGGGTCGGCCAGCAGCGCGTCGACGACCTCGGTCGGCAGGACGCCGTAGACGGCATAGGAGGACCGCACCGGCAACAGCGACCGCAGGTCCGCCGGTGCGGCCGGGTTGAGGGACAGCCCGCTCGCCCATGAATCCAGCACTTCCTGCGGGCACTTGGGCCCCTGGAACAGCGTCTCCCAGGCAGCCGCCCGCTCCTGCGGGGTCTCCCGCCCCGCCGCCCGGGCGGCCTCCTCCCGCCGCTCCCGAACCCGGTCGACGGCGACGAGCCGCACCGCGCGCTCCTCGGTCACGGCTCCGACCAGGGCGTCCCCGTCCAGCGCCATGGTGACGAACTCCGGCACACCGGCCAGATCCCAGCCGTCACCCAACCTCACCCTGACCCAGCCGTCACACCCCTGGACGGAGATGAGGAACACCCCGTCCGCCCCGAAGATCCCCGCCTCCGACGCCAACCGATGCCACCGCGCGTCGAGTTCACCGACCCCTGTTCGCTCCGCGACAACCGTGGCGGTCGGCTCGGCGAGCAGATACCGCCAGGCGAACGGAACCGGCAGCACCTCCTCGACCCGCCGCTCCCCCACGACGTCGAGCCCGGCCCGCCCCAGCAGTTCTACGAGTTCATCTCCCCCACGCATGATCCCCATACTGCCCGAGCCGACTCAGCGCACAGCGGCGACTTCCACCCCGCCGCCATCCACCCGCGCCTCGACCTCCCGCCCGTCGCACCACAGCACGTGCAGCACACCGGAGTTGTCGATCCACACGGTCACCGCCTCGGCCAAGGGCACGGCGTCCACCTCCCCGGAGAGCCGGGTCACGGCGACGAACAGCGTGGCCCCGTCCCCCGTCACACCGGCCAGTTCACGGCTCAACCCCGCGACGGGCAGGATCTCCGCCCGCGCCCCCTCCGCATCGGCCCACCCCGTGACCCGCACCGAAGTCCCCGGCTCCGCCCCCGCCACCAGATGGGCCCGCACCTCCACGGCCCCGTCCGCGAGCACCAGGCTGGTCACCCGCGCACCCCCGCCGGTGAGATGCCGCGAGGCCACCCACCCCTCCCCGACCCCCAGCGGCTCGATCGAGGTACGGCTCGGATCGCCCCCGACAATCACGCTGTTGTCGTACAAGGGTGAGGGCGCCGTCACCGTGGAGTAGGCGAGGCGGGTGTAGTACGGGTCGTAGCGGACGTCCTCGCTGCCGTGGTTGTGGAGCCGGACGAGCCCGTCCGAACTCGTCGACTGGACGAGCCAGTTGGGGGCGTCGATCGACCGCACCGCGTCCGCCCGCTCGGCCGGCCCGGGTTCCTCGACGGCCGTCCACACCTCGTGCTCGGGCGGCAGAAGAAGCCCGATGAAGGCCTTGCTGGCCCAGTAGGGGGAGGCAGGGCCGGAGTACCCCTGGAGGACGGCCTCATCAGGCCCGTGCCACCCCAGGGTCAGCAGCCCGTCCTCGTTCACCGCCCCCCGGTCCAGGAAGTACTTCAGCGCCCCGGACGCCAGCCGCCGCGTCTCCCCCGGCGTGAGCGGTGTACGGCCGGTGAGGGCGCCGAGCCACAGCGGGGCGGTGGTCGCGAAGCGGTAGGTGAGGGAACGCCCCTGGTGCATCGGAGCACCGTCACCGCCGAACAGGTGGGCGTAGTCGGCGAGATGGGCTTCGAGCCGGTCGCCGTACAGTGAGAGCAGCCGGCTGTCGTCGGCCAGCCACGCGTGCAGCACCGGGTAGAGGTGCATCGCCCAGCCGTTGTAGTAGTCGTACTTGCGGCCGTCGCCGTCGGTGTACCAGCCGCCGCCGACGTACCAGTCCTCGATACGTTCCAGACCTCGGTCGATCGCCTTGCCGGACGCCTCGGTCTCGTACCCGATCTCCTTCAGGAAGCCGCCGACGGTGACGGGGAACAGCTCCCAGTTGCAGGGCCAGGCCTCAGCACCGAGCGCGTCACCGAGCCAGGCCACCGCCCGCTCCCGCACCTCGTCGTCCAGCCGGTCCCACAGCAACGGCCGGGTCAGCCGCAGCGCGAGCGCGATCGACGCGGCCTCGACGAGCGGCTGACTGCGGTCCTCGATACGGGGCCACACCCCGCAGACCCCGGCCGCCAGACCGTCCCCGTACCGCTGAAGCGCGGTCTCGTCACGCCGGAAGGCGGCCAACAGCAACGTCCGGGCGTACCCCTCCAGCCCATCGGAAAGCCGCCCGGACCAGCTCGTGTGCGTACCGGGGAACTGGTAAAGGGCCCCGCCCTCCGCGGCATATGGCTCAGTCGCGGCGAGCAGCGCGTCAGCGGCAGCCTCCCAATGGGCGCGCGTGTAACCGGTGTGCGGGCTCAGCCTGCGGTCTTCGGAGGGAAGGTGCATGGGCTCTCTTTCAAGACTCGCCTAGGTAATACGCCCCTCAGGGGCGCGGGGAACTTCGCGACCAGCCCCCACCGGCCCGCAGACAAACACCAACCAACAGGCCTGAGGCGCCCCGGTTCCGGTCGGGGCGCCCCAGGGGCTCAGTAGGCCACCCGCACCAGCCCCGCGGGGACCAGGTGCTGAGCGACAAGCTCATCGCGGACAATCCCCGCATACACCGTGGCCCCGTGCACGGACGTGTGCGTGTTGTCGCGCTTCTCGTTGTAGAGGTACAGCGCCTTGGAACCCTCCGTCCCGAGGGACTCCACGAGCGTCTTCGTCCTCGCGGTCAGGTCGATCAGCGGGACGCCGTTGTCTGCCGCGACCGAGCGGATGACGGCAGGGTGGTCGACGCCCAAGCCGTTGACCAGGAGTGCGGTGTTGTTGTTCAGGGTGCCGTCGGAGTTGAACCAGCGTCGCACGATCGGCGTCACGAGGACAGGCTCCCCGCCCTTTTCGCGGATCCCGGCGACCAGAGTCTCCAGGTTCGCCCGGTACGTCGCCTCGTCGGTCGTCTTGTCGTTGTGGGCGAGCTGGACCAGGACGAGGTCGCCGGGCCGGATCAGCGGCTGGACGGTGCCCCACAACTGGGCGCTCGCGAGATAGCTGACCGTGCTCTCGCCGGAGTCGGCGTAGTTGGCGACGGAGACGCCCTTGCGCAGGTACTGGGGCAGCTGTTGGCCCCAGCCGGAGTAGGGGTCGCCGGGCTGGTCGCAGACCGTGGAGTCGCCGACCAGGAGGATCTGGCGGCTGTGCCGGGCCGGGGTGACCAAGATGTCGGCGAGGGCGGGCGCGGTGCCGCCGATGACGAGGTCGAGGCCGGGGGTGCCGTCCACGCCGGTGGGCTCGCCCTCGGGGGTGCGGACGTTCACGGTGAAGCTGCGGGCGACCCGCTCACCGGCGGGCGCGGCCGTCTCCGGCAGCAGGGAGCGCCGGGTCTCGCCGCTGATCGCGGTGGCCGACGCGGCGTCGCCGCCGAGGAGGACCTTCACGTCGTACGTGCCCGCCGGGACGTCGAAGTGACAGGCGCCGGCGGTGCAGTTCTCGATGCCGAGCGGCGCCCGCCCTCCGTGCGCTTGGGCGGCCGGTACGGCGGTCAGTCCGGCGCCCAGGGTGAGCGCCGCCAGCACGGCGAGGTTGAAACGTCTCATTCGCTGCTCCTCCGACACATGGCAAGACCTGGCGGCTGGACCGTACCCCTATCGGCAAGCGCTTTCTAGACCTCGGGTCGATTTCACAAGATTGCCAACCTCCTGCAAGCGAAAGCCCTTTCGCGAAATCGATTCAACTGTCACTCTGCGAGACACCCGCACCTCCCCCACATGTCTCTCGAAGGAGGCACCCCCATGTCCGGAGCCGCATCCAACGGAGGCGTCGGCCGCCGCGCCTTCGTGCTCGGCAGCGCCGCCGCGGCCGGTACCGCCGCGCTCGCCGGGCCGCTCGCCCGGTCGGCGTCCGCCGCGACGTTCGGTTACACCGACGACGGCTCGAACTACGTCGTCGACACCGGCGCCAGCCTCGTCTTCAAGGTCAGCAAGACCAACGGCGACCTGACCTCGCTGGTCTACAAGGGCACCGAGTACCAGGGCTACGGCGGCAAGAACTCGCACATCGAGTCGGGCCTCGGCACCTCGACCGTCACGATCAAGCAGTCGGGGACGACGATCCTGATCTCGGTCGCCTACGGCACGCTCAGGCACTACTACGCGGCCCGCAGCGGCGAGAACAACGTCTATCTGTGGACCAACCGCGCCGACACCTCCGTCGCCTCGACCCGGTTCATCCTGCGCGTCAAGGCGGGCCTGTTCCTCAACGACGAGCCCGATTCCTACACGTACGCGCCCACCACCATCGAGGCCTCGGACGTCTTCGCGAAGTCCGACGGCCAGACCCGCTCCAAGCACTACTCGAAGCTGCGGGTGAGCGACTACGACTACATCGGCTGGACGACGGGCAGCGTCGGCCTGTGGATCGTCCGCTCCAACCACGAGAAGGCCTCCGGCGGCCCCTTCTACCGCTCCCTCCTGCGCCACCAGAGCGCGGACGGCGGCGGTCTGTACGAGATCCTGCACTACGCCCAGAACCAGACCGAGGACGAACGCTTCGGCCTCCAGGGCCCGTACGTCATCGCCCTCACCGACGGCGGCGCGCCCTCGTCGTCGCTGTACCCGGGCACGCTCACCACCTCGTGGGCGGACTCGCTCGGCATCTCCGGGTACGTGGCCTCGGGCGGCCGGGGACGGGTCGCGGGCGTCGGGATCACCGGCCGGAACACGGCGTACGCGTACACGGTCGGGCTCGCCAACTCGGCTGCCCAGTACTGGGGTTCGGCCCGCTCCTCGGACGGCTACTTCTCGATCGGCGGGGTGCTGCCGGGGACGTACACGCTGACCGTCTTCAAGGGTGAACTCGGCGTCTACACCACGTCGGTGACCGTCACCGCGGGCGGCACGACCAGCCTCAACACGATCGCGATCCCGTCCTCGAACGACCCGAGCAACGCGAGCGCGATCTGGCGCATCAACGACTGGAACGGCACCCCCAGCGGCTTCAAGAACGCCGACCTGATGACGTACGCCCACCCGTCCGACGTCCGGGCCTCGGCCTGGACCGGCAACGTGGTCATCGGCAGTGGCACCGAGACCTCCGCCTTCCCCTGCTACCTCTGGAAGGACGTCAACAGCGGTCTGCTGGTGTACTTCAAGCTGACCGCGGCCCAGGCCGCCGCCGCGCACACGCTGCGCATCGGTGTGACGACGGCCTACGCCAACGGACGGCCGCAGGTCGTCGTCAACGACACCTGGACGTCGGCGATCCCCTCCCCGCCCACCCAGCCGAGCACCCGGTCACTGACCAACGGCTCCTACCGGGGCAACAACTACACGTTCACCTACAGCGTTCCGGCGAGCGCCTGGCTCACGGACACCAGCCAGTACAACATCCTGAAGATCAACGTGGTGAGCGGTTCGGGGACGACGTCCTATCTCAGCGCCGGCACGTCGATCGACGCGATCGACCTGCTGGCCTGATCTGACGTCAGGTTCCGCGCGTCCACTGCTGGTTGGTCGCTCCGTTGCAGGTGTACGTGATGATCGCGGCGGAGTTGGCGGTGGACGCGCCGTTCACGTCGAGGCACTCGCCGCTGGCGCGGGCCTTGACGGTGACGTACGAGCCCGAGGTGGTCACCGACCACTGCTGGCTGGTCGTACCGGAGTTGCAGTTCTCCTGGGTGACGTTGGTGGAGTTCTCCTGGAGGCACAGGGAGCTGCCGCGGCCGACCAGCTGGTAGTAGCCGGTGCCGAGGTCCTTGAACCACCACTTCTGGTTGCCGCCGCTGTTGCAGGTGTACTGGGTGATGGCGACGCCCTGCCAGAGCGACTGGCTGGGCACGTCAGCGCACTTGGAACTGTGGCGCGCGATCAGCGTGTTGTACGTGGCGCTGGTCCCGCCGATGGTGCCGGCGGCCGTGTCCACGGTGACCTCCGGGTACCAGGACATGGACATCGTGGTGGAGGTCGGGAAGGTCAGCGGCAGCCACACGTACCGGGAATCGCTGACGGTCCCGCCGAAGGAGTTGCCCCAGCGGTCGCCCATGTAGAGGTACGAGGTGCCGGAGCTCCCGGTGACCGGAAGGACGTACGCGGTCTGGGAGTTGTAGGTCGTGGAGTCACCGACGTTCGCCATCGAGGTCCAGGGTCCGGCGAGCGAGGTGGCGGTGGCGTACTGCTGCTGGTTGGCGCTCCAGCCGGTGGCGCCCGACGTGAGCATGAAGTAGACGCCGCCCCGCTTGAAGAGCGCCGGTGCCTCACGGTGTCCGCCCACCCAGGGGTTGGCGACCAGGCTGTCGATGCCGGTGTAGGAGGCGTTCAGCTTGTAGATGTGCAGGTCGTAGTTCTCGTTGGCGGCCGAGACCATGTAGCCGGTGCCGTCGGTGTCGACGTAGGTGGTGATGTCCCGGGACATGTACGAGCCGAGGGGGCGGAAGCTGCCCTGGTAGGTGTAGCTGCCGTCGACGGTGTCGGAGACGGCGACGGCCGCGCGGGCCTCGCTGTAGTCGGTGCCGTTCTCCTTGTGCATCCACATCACGAACTTGCCGGTGGACGCGTTGTACATGACCTTGGGCCGCTCGATGTAGGCGGTGCCCAGCTCGGTGGCGGAGGACTGGGTGAGGACGTTGTTCCTGAACTCCCAGTTCTTCAGGTCGGTGGAGCGGTAGACGGAGACGGCCTTGAAGGTGTTGTCGGCGTTGCGGTTCTCGCCGAACCAGTAGTAGTACGAGCCGACCTTGATGACGCCGCCGCCGTGGGCGTGCAGGACGCCTCCCGAAGTGTCCGTGAACTGGACGCCGTTGGGGATGGTGAGGGCCGCCGCTTGGGCGGGGCCCGCGGTGACGAGGGCGCCGGCGAGTGCCAGACAGAGGGCGAGCAGTACCGCGTACACACGTCTCATGACGCGACCTCCAGGTCCGTGACGGTGGTGTCCGCCACCGGGATGCCGAAATCGGGGGTGCCGTCCGCGTGCCAGCCGAGCTTCTGGACGCGGGTGTGCCGGTTGGGGTCGTTCAGCGGGTCGCCGACGATCTCCTTGTACTGGCGTGCGTGGTAGACGAGGACGTCACTGCGGCCGTCCTCGGCGACGGTGAAGCAGTTGTGTCCGGGGCCGTACTGCTTGGTCGTGTCGTTGCTGGTGAAGACGGGGACCGGCGACTTGGACCAGTTCGCGGGGTCCATGAGGTCGGCGTCCGCGTCGACGGTCAGCAGGCCCATGCAGTAGTGGAAGTCGGTGGCGCTGGCCGAGTACGACATGAAGAGCCGCCCGTTGCGGGCGATGACGGACGGGCCCTCGTTGACCTTGTAGCCGACGCACTCCCAGTCGTACTCGGGCGTCGACAGCCGTACTTGAGGTCCCGTCAGGGTCCAGGGGTTCGCCATCTTCGACAGCCACAGGGCGGTGTTGTTGCCCATGTCGGGCTCGTGCTGGGCCCAGGCGAGATAGCGGGTGCCGCGGTGGGTGAAGGTGGTGGCGTCGAGGGAGAAGGTCTCCCAGGCGGTCCTGATCTGGCCTCGCTCGGTCCAAGTGCCCTTGAACGGGTCGGGGTTGGCGTTCTCCAGGACCCAGATCCGGATGTCCCACACGCTCTCGGCGGGCGCGGAGGCGAAGTAGATGTACCACTTGCCGCCGATGCGGTGGATCTCCGGCGCCCAGATGTGCGCGCCCATCGGACCGGTGGCGTGCTTGGTCCAGATGATCGACTCGGCGGCGGTCGACAGGCCGTTCAGGGTGCGGGAGCGGCGCAGGATGATCCGGTCGTACTCCGGGGTGGTGGCCGTGAAGTAGTAGGTGCCGTCGGAGTGCCGGTGGATGTGCGGGTCGGCGCGGTTGCGGACGAGCGGGTTCACGAGCGGTGCGGCCTTCTTCGGGGCGGGGGCGGCTGCGGCGACGGTGGGGGTCGCGGCCAGGGCGCCCGCGGCCAGCGCGCCCTTCAGCAGCAGTCGTCGGTCGGGGACGGGGGGAACGCGGCTCATACGGACTGCCTCTCGGGTGGGGGTGTCCTGAGAGTGATGTTCGATATTGAGAACATCTGTTGTTATTGCGAACAGCCGAAAGGTACGGCGGGCAACAGGGGAGGTCAACGGGTCGGACGCGACAAAAGAAGGCGCTTTCTGCGAACGCTTTCCACCAGCGCTTCCCGGGGCTGATTTTTTGTTATCGCCCACCGCCCCGCCCCGTCTCCTCTCCCGTGCGCAGCCATACCCACAAGACAGCAGCGGCCGCCGGTGCCCTCGCGGCGGTCGCCGCCCTCCTCGCCCTCGCTCCCCCGGCCCTGGCCGCCGGTGCCCGGGACATCACCGCCGACGTCCTCGCGGGCCGGGACGTCACGCTCGGCGGCGACACGGTCGTCACCGTGCCGTCCGGGACCACGACGTACGACGGGGTCTTCCGCGGCGAGGGCACGCTCACCGTGCGCGGCAGCGGAACCCTGATCCTGACCAAGGACAGCGACATCACGCTCCCGAAGGCACGGCAGCGGCAGAAGGTGTCGGTCCAGGGCGGCAACCACCCCTACGTCACCACCGCCACCCCCGACCCGCCCACGATCACCGTCGAGCGCGGCGCCACCCTCCAGTACGGGAACGGCGGCTCGACCGGCGTCATCGGCCACTACCCGTACAACACCCCGGCCTTCCGCCTCAACCAGGACAACATCCGGGTCGACGGCACCCTGAGACTGTCCCTGAAGAACGTCCCCTACAACCTGGGCACGATCAGCGGTTCCGGGCTGATCACCCAGCCGCGATTCCTGTGGGCAACGTGGGATGTGACATCCGGCCCGTTCTCCGGGGTGATCGACAACGGCACGCAGACGAACGCCGGACGGCCGGAGTACGCGACCTCCCTGCCGGGGATGCGCAAGGTCCTCAACCAGGGCACCTGGACCGTGGACACCCCGCTCGGCCGGACGGTCACGATGGGCATGGACTTCTACCAGCGCGAGTACGGCAGCGACATCAACGTCCAGTCCCGCCCCGGCGGCAAGGTGATCCTCAGGGGCCAGTACAGCTGGTCGGACCAGGGCGGCGACACCGACCCCTCCCTCAGCGACCCGGCCCTGAACTGGACGCCCGCCCGCAAGAACGTCAACAAGCGCGGCACCAACATCAAGGGCGCGAACGTCCAGTGGGGCGACGGCACGACCCACAGGATCTTCATGCCGGGCACGGCGGAAACCGTCTACATCAACCTCCTCGCCGCCCGCTCCCGCTCCCTCCTCACCTTCGACTACAACGGCCCGGTGACCCTCGGCGCGCCCATCGGCGGCGGCAGGTTCCACGACACGCTGGCAGCTCCCGGCGCCGGGGACGTCGTCATCGCCGGGACCCGCGGCAACGACGTCACGTTCGCGGCCGTCCAGTACTACGACGGCTCGACGACCGTCGAGAAGGGGGCGGTGCTGCGGTTGGGCAGCGGCCGGTCGGGCGGCGACGGCGGACTGTACACCGCGGGCGGTCTGTACAAGGTCGTCGACAACGGTTCGCTGGTCCTCAACAACGTGACCAAGTCCCTTGCCCTGTCCCGGATCAGCGGCAGCGGCTCGCTCACGCAGACGGGCACGGCGACGACGACACTGACGGGGACCGCGGTGACGTACACAGGGACGACGACCGTGAAGAAGGGCACGCTGGCGCTGCGGAACGGGGCGACCCTCGGGCGCAGCAAGGCCATCCGGCTGACCACGTCCGGCGCGCGTCTCGACGCCGGAACAGCGGGGCTGCGGGTGGCGACCTCGCTGAGCGGCAAGGGCACGGTGAAGGGTGCGGTGACCAACGACGGTGTGGTGACGAGCGGGCTGACGGTCTCGGGCGCGTACACGCAGAGCACGCAGGGTGAACTCGTCCTGGGTGCGAAGCCGTTGAAGGTGACCGGCGCGGTCCGGCTGGCCGGTGACCTCGACCTGGCGGCGGCCGGGGCGAAGCCCGCGAAGAAGACCACCGTGCTGGACCACAAGGGGGCCACGAAGACGAAGGGGGCCTTCACCGGGTTGAAGGAGGGCGCGAAGCTCAAGCTCGGGGACGCCACGTACCGGATCACCTACAAGGGCGGCGACGGCAACGACGTGGTCCTCGCCGCTACCACGCCGACTGCCAGCAAGTCCCCTACGAACAAGGGGCCTTCGACGACTGAGGCCGACGTGACCCGCACCGCGGGCGCCGCCCAGGACGACAGACTCGGCTGGTGGCCGTACGCCCTGGGGCTGGGACTCCTGGGCGGCCTGGCGGTCCCGGCGACGCGATACAGGCGAGGACACCGCCGCGGTGGAAGGCACGCGGCAGGGTGACGCCCCCCCAGGGGCGCGGGGCTGTGTCGAATGTGCGGCTACCGCCGCGTGGGCGCGACCAGCCACATCGAACCCGCACCCGGCCCCAAACATCAAGAGGCACCCCCGTAGCCGCAACGACTACTGTCGACCCCATGACCAGCACCTCCACCCTCGCCCAGGCGCTAGCCACCCGCACCGTCGTCCTGGACGGCGGCATGTCCAACCAGCTCGAGTCCGCCGGACACGACCTGAGCGACGAGCTGTGGTCGGCCCGCCTCCTCGCCGAACGCCCCGAGGCGATCACCGAGGCTCACCTCGCCTACTTCGAGGCGGGCGCGGACGTGGCGATCACCTCCAGCTACCAGGCCACCTTCGCGGGCTTCGAGAAGCGCGGCATCGGCCGGGCGCGCGCCACCGAGCTGTTGTCCCTCAGCGTGGAGCTGGCCCGTGATGCGGCCCGGCAGGCGCAGGCGAAGGGCGTCACCCGCCCGCTGTACGTCGCCGCCTCCGTCGGCCCCTACGGGGCGATGCTCGCGGACGGCTCCGAGTACCGCGGCCGCTACGGGCTGAGCGTGGCCGAGCTGGAGGCCTTCCACCGCCCCCGCCTGGAGGTGCTGGCCGCGGCCGGTCCTGACGTGCTGGCCCTCGAAACGGTGCCGGACGCCGACGAGGCGGAGGCGCTGCTGCGGGCGCTGCGCGGGCTGGAGACGCCCGCCTGGCTGTCGTACTCGATCGCGGGCGACCGCACCCGGGCCGGCCAGCCCCTGGAGGACGCCTTCGCCCTGGCCGCCGACGCGGACGAGGTGATCGCGGTCGGGGTGAACTGCTGCGCGCCGCAGGACGTGGACGCGGCGGTCGAGATCGCGGCCCGGGTGACCGGGAAGCCGGTCGTGGTCTACCCGAACAGCGGCGAGGCCTGGGACGCCGAGGCCCGCGCCTGGAACGGCCGCTCCAGCTTCGCGCCCAGCGAGGTGCTGGCCTGGGAGGGCTCCGGGGCGCGGCTGATCGGCGGCTGCTGCCGGGTGGGGCCGGCGGCGATCGCGTCCATCGCGGACACGCTGTCGCCGCACGCGTAGTCCGCAGCGCTCAGCCGTCTCCTCGTCTCCACACTCTCCCCCTCGCCTCCACCCGCTGCTAGCCTCCGTTTCGGGAACCGGTTGCCGTCATGTTGCCGCAGTTCCCGAGGGGTGGCCGGAGCGCGGGGAGAGGGGCGGGGCCGGGCATGACCAGGAAGAGCGAGGACACCAGCCGGAGCACGATCCGGGACGTGGCGGCCCGTGCGGGGGTGTCCGCGTCGACCGTGTCGCGGGTGCTCGGCGGGGTCTACCCGGTGAGCGCGACGACCCGGGCACGCGTGCTGCGGGCCGTGCGCGAGATGGACTACGTCGCGGACGCGCGCGCCAAGGCGATCGCGGGGGTCGGCACGCCCACCCTGGCGTTCGTGCTGGAGGACATCACCGGACCGTCGTTCGCGCTGATGGCGCACGGGGTGGAGCGCGAGGCGACCCGGCTCGGGCATCTGTGTCTGGTGTGCAGCACGGAGGGCGACGCCCGGCACGAGGTGGAGTTCGTGGAGATGATGCGCGCCCAGCGGGCCACCGCGGTGATCCTGGTCGGCGGCGGCGCCGACACCGTCGAGTACCGCGACCGCACCCGCCGTATGGCCGACTCGCTCGCCGCGGCCGGTTCCCGTCTGGTGCTGTGCGGACGCCCGCCGCTGGGCCCCGGGGCTCCGGTGACGGTCATCGAGTACGACAACGAGGGCGGCGCCTTCGCCCTGGTCGCGCACGTCCTCGCGCAGGGCCACCGCAGAGTGCTGTTCCTCGGCGGCAAGCCGGACCACACCACGGCCCAGGGACGTGAGCGCGGCTATCTCGCCGCCCACCGTGCCCGTGGCCTCGACGCCGACCCGGAGCTGGTCCTGCACGGCGACTTCACCCGCGACTCCGGCCACCGGCTGATGCGCCAAGCCCTGGACAAGGGGCTGGAGTTCACGGCCGTGGTCGCCGCCACCGACATGGTCGCGGCGGGCGCGCTCACGGCCCTGCACGAGGCGGGGCTGCGCGTGCCGGAGGACGTGTCGCTGGCCGGTTACGACGACATCCCGTTCGCCCGGGATCTGCATCCGGCGCTGACGACCGTGCATGTTCCCTACGAGGAGTTGGGCAGGCTGGCGGTACGGACCGCGCTGGGGCGCGAGCCGAACACGCCGGACGAGCATCTGCTGCTGGGGACGCATGTGGTGGTGCGGAACTCGGTGGGGGCCGTGGGGACGGTCGCGGCATAGCGGGACGGTCGGGTCCTGGCGAGGCCCACAGCCCAGCACGGCCATGGCGGCCCCTTGTCGCCCCACCGGACCAACGCCGAGGTGAGCATCCCGCAGGACCCGACCAGGCTGGAGGCGGCCGGGAACCTGGCCACCCTCCGAGCCACCGCCGACCACGACCCCGGGCTGCTGGGCGGGGTCACGGTGGTCACGGCCGACGGACGGACCCGGGGAGCCGAAGACGTCGTACGACTGACCGCAGTTCCGTACTACGCGTGGGCCAACCGGCGGCCGGGAGCGATGCGGGTGTGGATTCCGCGGGAGTGAGGTCGGCGGCCCACAGGGCCAGCTCGGCGTCGAGCGGGCCGTGCGCGGTGTGCGGCTCGCCGTCCCCGAAGATCCGCACCGGGTGCGTGTCGTCCCACGCCGGCCACCCGGGGTTCCCGTCCACCGCGAACCGCACCCACGCCCCGTGCATGGCGTCGCTCAGCTCCTGCGGGGCGCCGTCGCCCGCCAGCTTGGCCGACTCGGGGCTCTCCCCGGTGTCGAAGACGAAGCCCAGCTCCAGGGCGTGGCAGGAGCCGAGGGCGGGGAGGTTCGAGGGCCAGGCGAACTCGTAGACGTACGACGTGCCGGGGCGGGCGTCGGCCAGGCGGTGCAGCGGGAGGCGCAGCAGGTGGTCGGTGACCATCTGGCCGACGATCTCGGCGGTCCCGGCGTCCGGGTGCAGGGCGCGGTAGCCGCGCGGCACCTCGTGTCCGGCGTGGCAGCGGGCCATGGCGCCGGCGAGGGCGACCGCGCCGAGGCGGTCGACGCGTTCCAGCAGGCCGCCGGGGACCAGCCAGAGCCGGTACTCGTCCCGGGTCCAGCCCGTCATCAGCTCGACGCCACGGGCCGCGGTCCCCTCGACCAGGGCGTCCAGGGGGTCGCTCGGGACGAGGTCGCCGTCGACGACGATGCCGAAGGCGGGTCCGCCGAGCACCGGGCTGCTGAGCCTGCCCACCTCGGCCTGGGTGCGCAGCAGCAGCTCGCGGTCGACCTCGGCGAAGGCCGCGGCGGTGGCGGGGATCCTCAGCCGGGTCGCCATCCGGCGCACCATGCGCCGCACCTTGTCCCGGTCGGACACCTCGGGCGGCCCGCTCTGCAGGACGGCACGCCGGACCAGCCCCTGGGCCTGCGGCGCGGCGAGCAGGGCGCCGGTGCTGATCGCGCCGGCAGACTGACCGGCCAGGGTGATGCGGTCGGGGTCGCCGCCGAACTCCTCGATCGACCGGTGGACCCACTGGAGGGCGGCGAGCTGGTCGCGCAGGCCCGCGTTGGCGGGGGCGTCCGGGAAGAGGCCGTAGCCCTCGACGCCGAGCCGGTAGTTGACGGAAACGAACACGACGCCGTCCCGGGCGAAGGCATGTCCGTCGTAGACCGGTACGGCCGAGGATCCCCTGGTCAGGGCGCCGCCGTGCAGCCACACCAGCACCGGGAGCCGGGCCCCGCGGCCCGGCTCCGGTGTCCACACGTTGAGGTTGAGACAGTCGTCGCCGGGCACGACCGGGTCGGACAGGTACTGCGCGAAGGCCTCGGAGTACGGCGGTTTCGGCGCCGTCGGCCCGAAGGCGACGGCGTCCCGCACCCCGTCCCAGGGCTCGGGCGGCAGAGGCGGCCGGAACCGGCGGGGGCCGAAGGGCGGAGCCCCGTAGGGGATGCCCCGGAACACCGCCACACCCCGCTCGTGCCGGCCACGGACGGCCCCGTACTCCGTCCTGACCACGGGGTTCGCCTGGTCTGCCGTCATGCGCCCACCAGCCCTTCGCCGCGCTCGTGCACCAGTAATACAAGAGCATCACAGCCGCTGCTCGTATTCCGGTGCACAGGCGCTGACCAGAGCTATTTGGCGTACATCAGGGTGCCGAAGCCGAGCTGGTCGAAGCCTCCGCTGGTGGTGCCGTAGTCACCGCCGCCGCCCTCGGGGGCGACGAGCTCGTAGTACATCCGCGAGATGTACTTGTCGTCCAGGGACAGGCGACGGTTGTAGTGGAAGTGGAGCTGTGCCCAGACGGGACGGATCTGGCCGCGGCTGCCGGAGCCGATCACGGTCTGCGACGAGGTGGCGCAGTTCTGTCCGGTACCCCAGGTGTACGTGGTGTACGGGACGTCCAGGCCGAGGTTGTACTTCGCCACGTACTGGGCGGCCTTCATGAAGCGGCGGCTGTCGTAGGAGTAGAGGTCGTCGCCCTGGTTCCAGGCCATCTCGCAGAGGGCGCCCATCTGGCCCATGCCCATGACGGTGTGGCCCTGGTCGCGCCCGGACTCCTGCCACTGGCCGAGCGCGTAGCCGTCGGAGTCGGTGTAGAGGTACGGCACGGCGTGGGCGATCGAGCCGTTCCCGGCGCCGGACTTGAAGTAGGTGACGGCCTGGTCGTACTTGGCGGAGTCCTCGTTGAGGATGCCGATGGCCAGGACCGAGGCCATGTTGCACAGGTCCCAGTTGGCCCAGTAGTTGGTGATGCAGGCGTCGTTGTGGCCGGTGAGGAACTGGTTGTTGAGGGGGTAGAAGACGTTCGCCATCATCTCCTGCGCGGCGGCGAGGTCGAATCCGCTGTAGCCGCGCATGAGTTCGCAGGCGTTGGCGAACTGCCAGCCGTAGATTCCGGCGGCGAGGAACCGGTCCGCGTTGCCGGTGACCGTGGTGAGCGTCCTCGACCAGGCGTTGAGGATGTTCGTCGCGCAGACGGCGTTCGCCTCGGTGCCGCCCACCTTCCAGCGCAGGGCGTTCTGGTAGGCGGCGGCGATGTCGTTGTAGAGGAGGGTGTAGTTCTCGCCGGTGCCGCCGCGGACGACGGTGGCGGTGGCCCGGTTCGTCCAGGTGGACTGGGAGTGGGAGTTGGCGACCAGTTTGTTCCAGCCGGACAGCCAGGGGTCGGTGCCCGCGGCCACCCTGACCTTGGCCCGGTTGATGTCCCCGGCGTTGTGCAGCATGCCCGGGTGGGTCCAGGTCGTCGGCGCGGCGTCCGCGGCGCCGGTCGCGGCCGTGCCCGCGACGGCGAGTCCGGCGGTGAGACCGCCGACGGTCCTCAGCAGACCGCGGCGGCTCAACTCGCTTGCGTGGAGGTGCTGGTGGGGGGAGGTGCGGCTCATGACAGCGGGTCTCCAATCCGTGGGGGGATCTAGAGAGAGGTGACGATCACCTCTTCGAACTCGGTGGTGCAGCGGGTCAGCGGGCTGCGGGAGCAGACCACGAGGCCCACGTGGAAGGGGGCGTCACCGAAGCCGGGGATCTCGCCTGCGGCGAGATCGGTCCAGGTGGCGCCGTCATCGGTGGACACCGCGGCGGCGAAGGCGGTCCCGGTGCGCTTCAGCCGCAGCAGCAGGGGCAGTTGGATCGTGGCAGTGCCGGAGAAGGCGGAGGCTCCGGCGACCGTCTTGCGCAGCATGAGCTGCGCGGTGGTGCCGCCGGTGACGATCGCCCCGGCCGACTGGTCGAACGGCGACAGGGACTTGGCCATCAGCAGTCCGACTCGGTCGGCACTGGCGCCGCCGCGGGAGACGAGCCGGGCGGTGACCTCGCAGTCACCGGTGACGGGTCGGCGTACGAACTGGCCCGTCATCCCTTGGTTGTTGACGCTGAGGTCGGTGCCCGCGCCGCGGACGGTGAAGGTGCCGTCGGCGTAGGAGGTGCTGCCGGGGGTCACGACCGCCGCCACCCCGAGGGTGCCGAAGGCCCGGTCGTCGAGGACCGGGTCGCCCAGGTCGCCGTAGGTCCAGGGGGCGGGCGGGGGTGTGCCGACGGTCAGGGCGAGGGTTCCGTCGGTGTCTCCGGAGGCGTTGCCGACGGTGGTGGTGACCGTGAACTCGCCGGTCTCCGTGGGCGTTCCGTGGATCAGGCCGGTGCGCCGGTCGAGGCGCAGGCCGTCCGGGAGGCCGTCGGCGGTGAACCGGACGGGATCGTGCGAGCCGCGCAGGAGGTGCCGGAAGGCGTCCCCCTTGTTCGCGAACGCCGTGGTGGATGAGGTGGGTTGGGGAGCGGAGGGCGTCGGCATCGCCGCGGCGGCGGCCTCCGAAAGGGGGCCGCGGCCAGCGCTGTTGGTTTTGGCGACGGCGTAGTGGTACGTCGTCCCCGGGGTGCCGGTGGCGTCCGTGTACCGCAGGCGGGCGCCGAAGCCGACGGGGGTGACACAGGGGGCGATCGTCTCGAAGGGGCCGTCGGCCGCGGTGGCGCGCAGCACCTTGTAGCGGGCCGAGAGATCCGGGTCGGTCCAGGTCAGGCGGACGGCGTCGGCACCGGTGCCGGCCCGCAGATCGGCGGCGGCGCGTCTGGGGCGGGGCGTGGACCACACCTCGCCGGCCGTCCGGGAGGCGACGGTGACGTGGTCGAAGGCGCCGGTGCCGGTCTCGGCGTACTCCGTGTCGACGCCGAGACAGGAGGTGAGGGCGAGACCCGCGTAGGCGGTGCGGCCCAACTCGACGTCGGTGGAGCCGACTTCGGTCCAGCGGATGCCGTCCGGGGAGATCGACCCGGTGCAGCTGCGGCCCTTGCGGGTCACCCGGACCCAGTAGGGGGCTCGCAGCCGGTAGCCGTCGCCCGCGCCCTCGACATACGGGGCCTCCAGGGGGGTCGCGGACTCGGGCAGGGTGCCGAGGCCGGAGATCGGGAAGGACGCGTTGACGGTGAGGGCCTCCAGTTGGGAGGGCGGCACGGGAGTGCTGCCGGTCGCCGAGATCGCCGCGCCCGCCCGGGGCCGTACGCTCCACACCCCGCTCCAGGTGTGCAACGGCAGCCCCTGGATCAGCATCGAGGCGTGCGCGGCGTCCGCGTCGAGGGAGGCGCGCAGGGTGACGCCGATCTTGGAGTACTGGGAGCTGAGCGGGAACACGATCCGCGCGGTGACCGTGCCGTCCCCCGGCAGCGGGAGGTGGACGAGCCGGTAGGTGTCGGCGGTGCCGGACGCCTCCAGCACGAACCGCTCACCGTCGAAGGCGGCGGCGCCGGGGATCCTCACCTCGCCGACGTCTCGCGTGGACCACGGTTCGGGCATTCCGGCTGAGGCCGCGGCGAAGGGCGAGGCGGCACTGCTTCCCTGGGAGTTGGTGGCGGTGACGGTGTAGTAGTGGACGCGCCCGCCACGCGCGCCGTCGTCCTTGTAGGTCGTCCCCTCGACGCCCGCCGCGATCTCCTCGTACGGTCCCTCGGGGCGGCTCGCCCGGCGGACGGTGTAGGTCGCGGCCCACGCGGACGGCAGCCAGGACACGGTGACGCTCTTGCCGTCGCCCAGTGCCGTGACGCCCGCCGGTGCCGTCGGCGCGGTCGGGGACGGGGCCTCGGTGCCCGCGTAGGCGAAGGTGCCGAAGCTCGGCAGGTCGTCGTTGCTGCCCTCGACGACGCGGGCGCCGGCCGTGCCGCGGAAGACGGCCGCCCTCGTGTACGGGGCGTCGAGGCCGCGGACGCCGGTGTAGTGGGCGTAGTACATCTCGTAGATCGGCGGCAGCGTGCCGCGGACCTTGTCGGAGACGGTCGTCTTGAGGTACTTGCCGGTGCGGTCGAGGTCGGGCGTGAAGGGGACGTCGCCGCCGAGGTTGTACTTGGCGGCGTACTCGGCGTTGGCGAGGATGCGGTGGTCCGCGAAGCCCCACAGGTCGACGCCCTGGTTCCAGGCGACCTGGGCGGCGTCGCCCATCAGGCCGACGGCGAGCTGTTCGTGGGCCTGGTCGCGGCCGGACTCCTGTCCCTGGCCCGTGTCGGTGACGACCCGGTTGCGGACGCTGCCGTTCCCGGCACCGGCGGCGACGAACCGCAGGGCGTCCTCGAAGAGGGTGGGCTCCTCGCAGAACACACCGATGGCCAGGATGGACTGAAGGGCCGTCAGATCCCAGTTGCCGTTGGCGTAGAGCATGTAGCCGGAGATCGCCGGATACCAGATGTCGAGGAAGGACGCCTCGCAGCGCGCGATGTCCGTGGCGCTCCAGCCGTCGTAGCCGGTGTGGCGCAGCAGTTCGGCCGCGTTGACGAACTTGAAGGCCTGAAGTCCCGCGCCGAGCGGGCCGTCGGCGCCGGTGACCATGGTCAGCGAGGCCGACCAGGCGTTGAGGATGTCCCGGGCCTTGTCCGCGTTGGCCCGGTTGCCGGTGACGGCCCACATGAGGGCGTTCTGGTAGGCGGCGGCCGAGTCGGCGACGGCCTGGTTCATGAAGTTGCTGGGACCGCGGCCCCAGGAGGTGATCTGTCCGGTGTTCTGGATCGTGTACGTCGACTTCGAGCGGGCGTGCGCGGAGAACACCAGGTAACCGTCGTGGATCGGGGTTTCCTGCGCGGCGACCGCGGCCTTCATCCGGGCGAGATCGGCGGCGCTGTGCAGCAGCCCGGGGTGGGTGAAGGCGCGGGAGGTGAGATCGGTGTCCTGGGCCCGGGCTGCCGTGGCGGCGGCGGACAGCAGTCCGCCCGCGGCCGCGGCCACCAGGCCCGTCGCACCGAGGAAGGTGCGTCGGCTGAGCGGGAACACGGGTGACTCCATGGTGGTTCGCTGCTTCCGGGTCACGGGTGCTCGACGGTGAACGTGACGGTCTGGGTGGCGGTCCCGACGCTGTTGGTCGCGGAGACGGTGGCGGAGCAACCGCCCACGTTGTCCCGGACCTTGCCGGAGATCAGACCGGTGGCCGTGTCGATCGACAGGCCCTTCGGCAGGCCCTCCGCGGCGAAGGAGGTGGGCAGGTTGTCGGCCGTGATCAGGTAGTTGAAGACCTGGTTCTTGGTGGCGGTGGCCTTCTCCGGGCTGGTGATCGCCGGCTTGTCGGTGGAGGTGGCCTCGGTGGAGTTGAGGAACCGGGTGTTCACCACGTGCTCGTTGGCGTACGCCGGCATCATGTCCTCGAACCGGTACCAGCCCGGCTTCTTCATCCCGTTGGCGATGGCCTTGCCGTTGATGACCAGGTTCTGGAAGGTCACGTTCTTGATCGCGTGGTCCGCGTCGTAGCCGACCATGATCGACGGGTTGGCGTGGGTGCCGTTGTACGACAGGTCCTTGATGTACACGCCGTCGATGCCGCGGCCGATCGAGGTGTTGTACTTCGTGTTGTACATGACCCGCATGTTGATCAGCTGGCCCCAGCGGAAGTCCTCCACCCGGATGTCCTGGAAGCGGGCGTTCTTCAGCAGGTTGCTGTCGCCGGGGTTGAGGGCGATGCAGCCCTGGTAGTCCATCTGAGGTTCACGGTGGTCGAGGATGTCGATGTTGCTGAAGACCAGGTTCTCGATGGTCTCGGGGGCGTCGGTGTTGCCGTGTGTGCCGACGTTGATCGGGTGGGCGACGTCCGCCCAGAGGGTGGAGTTGCGGACGGTGATGTTGCGGACGTCGCCGTAGTAGTCCCAGCGGTGGGTGTAGATCGCGATGCAGTCGTCGGAGTTGCGCATCCACACGCCGTCGATGAGGACGTCCTCGCTGGAGAAGATGTCGATGCCGTCGCCCCACTGACCGGCGCTGTAGGAGTGCAGGTCGCGGATGGTGACCTGCTTCGACTGGCCGACGGTGACCGAGTAGCCGCTGCTCGGGTTGAGGACGAGGATGCCGTCGATCTCGATGTTCTTCGCGTACTGCACCAGCACCCCGCTGGGCGAGTTGTAGAGCACCCCGCGGCCGATCAGCCGCGCGTTCTCGACGTTGACGAACTCCACCCGGGAGGTGAGCACGGCGCCACCGGCCAGGTAGACCGTCTTGCCGCTCGGCACCTTCAGCACGTTGTCGGTGGTGGTGTGCAGACCGGGGCCGAAGTAGATGACGTCGGGGTCGTCCGCGTCGGGGACATGCGTCTCGATCGGGTTGGCGTGCAGCTGGAGGTTGTCGAAGATCTCGCCGTTGATCTCGATGGAGAGGTTGCGCGGCTCGGTGAGGGTGAAGGTCACCGTGTCGCCGGCCACCGTGTACGGGGTGTCGTACGACAGCGGGCGCACCTTCGCCGACGCGATGGTGCCCTTGGACGAGGTGACCGCGACCTCGACGGTGCCCCGGAAGTCGAAGGTGGCGACGGAGGAGTTGTACACCGGGCCGCTGCCGGTGTCCGCGTTGATCCACTTCGCGCGGGCGCGGTAGACCGGGACGGTCTGCCAGTCGCCGCCCGCCGTACGGGCCTTGACGTTGAAGCTCGCGTTGGTCGGGACGCCGCTCGGGATGGGGTACGTCACCAGCTTGTCGGCGGAGGCGGGCGTCGCCTCGTCCGCTCTCGCCGTGCCGGCCGTGGCGCCCAGCAGGGAGTACGCGGCGGCCGTGGCGCCGGCGGCCTGGAGGACGGTGCGCCTGGACAGACCGGTGCTCTGGGTGTCGTTCATGGAGAAGTTCCTTCAGTAAGCGGGGAGATGAGGGATACGGAAGGTCACTTGAGGCCGCTGGTGGACATACCGGCGACGAAGCCGCGCTGGGCGATGAGGAAGATCAGCAGGATCGGGACGACGTACATCACCGAGGCGGCGGCCTGGAGTTCGGGCACGGGTGTGCCGCCCTCGTTGACATAGGCGGTCATCACGGCGACGGCGAGCGTGGTGCGGTCGGTCGACAGCAGCAGCTGCGGGGCGATGTAGTCGCCCCAGGTCCAGGTGAAGGCGATGATGAAGCTCGCGGACAGCACGGGCCACGACTGCGGCAGGAAGATCCGCCAGAAGATCGAGGTGTAGCCGCAGCCGTCGACGATGGCCGCCTCCTCCAGCTCCCGCGGCATGCCCGCGAAGAACTGCCGGAAGAGGAAGACCAGATACGGTGCCGCGGACAGCCCCCACAGCACCCACGGCCAGTACGTGTCGACCATGCCGAGCTTGGCGAAGATCAGGTAGGTGGGCAGCAGGGTGACCATCTGCGGCAGCATCATCGAACCGAGCAGCACCCCGAACAGCACCTTCTTGCCGGGCGCGTCGAGGCGGGCGAAGCCGAAGCCGACCCAGGCGGAGCTGAGGGTGACGAGGGTGGCGTAGATGAGGGCGATGACCAGGGAGTTGCGGGCGTAACCGAGGAAGTCGATGTCGGTGAAGGCGTCCGCGACGTTGTGCCACTGGAAGGAGTCCGGCAGCCAGTGCACCGGCGAGGCGGCCAACTCCCCCTGTGTTTTCAGGCCGGAGAGGATCAGCCAGCCGAACGGGCCGAGGAACAGCCCGGTGACGGAGACCAGCACCGTGTAGAGGGCGAGGCGCTTGGCCCGCACCCGGACCCGCACTCCGGACGGGGTGGACGTGGCCGGCTGGGACGACCTGGACTTGGACTCGGGCGGCAGGGTCGTGGTGGTCACTTCTTCTTCGCCTCCGGGTCGACGGTGTAGAACACGGCGCCGGACGTGCACTTGAAGATGAGTCCGGTCACGACGAGGATCAGGACGAAGAGCACCCACAGCAGCGCGGAGGCGTAGCCGTACCGGCCGAGCGCGAAGTACTGCGCGAACACATGCATCATGTAGAGGTAGTTGGACTGCGGCACGGTGGTGATGCCGCTCGTGTCACCGAGCGGGGCCAGCAGCAGCGGCATGATGGTCTGCACCGAGGCGATCATCCCGGTCACCGTCTGGAACAGCAGGACCGGCGACAGCAGCGGCACGGTGATGCTGCAAAACGTCCGCCAGGAGCCCGCCCCGTCGATCCGGGCCGCCTCGTGGAGCTCCCTGGGGACGTCCTGGAGCCCGGCCAGCGAGATGATCATGACGTTTCCGGCGGCCCACAGCACGGTCATCAGCAGCACGTACCGGGCGTAGGGGTCGGCGAGCCAGGGCACGGCGTCGATGCCGAAGAAGGTCAGCACTCCGTTGGAGGCACCGGAGTTCTGGTCGAAGAGCAGCTTGAAGGCGAGACCCGCGCCGACCGGCGGCACCACGGCGGGCAGATAGAGCAGCGTACGGAACAGACCGCGCGCCTTGAGGGGCCGGTTGACCAGCACGGCGAGACCGAGGCCCGCGAGGATCGACAGCGGCACCGACGTCACCGCGAACAGCCCGGCGCGGCCCAGCGAGTCCCAGGTGACCGGATCGTTCAGCAGCTCACGGTAGTTGCCGAGTCCGACGTACTTCCAGTTGGGCGAGATGCCGTCGAACGTGGTGAAGCTCAGCCACAGCGCGTACGCCATCGGCGTCACGGTCAGCAGCAGGAAGCCGATGATCCAGGGCGAGGTGAACAGATAGAACGCGCGGTGCCGGCGCGTCGTCATGGACGTGCGGGGGCGGGCGCCCGTGGCGCGAGCACGTGCGGCCACGGACCTGCCCGTACGGGAGCGAAGTTGATCGACCGTCATCCCACCTGCTCCTTACCGCGCTTGAGCTGCTCGTTGATGGCCGAGTTCAGGCGCCCGGCAAGGGTGTCGACGGACATCTGGCCGTTCATCGCGGCGGGGGCGATCTGGTTGAAGAGGGCGTCGATCGCGTCCGCCCGGGAGTAGGGGGTGAACGAGACCACCGAGAAATGCTTCAGCTCCTCCTCCTGCACGCTCAACACCCGTTTCTGGTACTCCTCCTGAGCGGGCATCAGGGAACGCAGTGACTTGAGGGTCGGGATGCCCCAACCGCCGGAGGCGCGCGCCTTGGCCGGCTCCTCGCCGAAGAACCACTCGAAGACACGCCAGGCGGCGTCCTTGTTCCGCGCACCGCGCGGCATCCACAGACCGGTGCCGCCCTGGCAGGCACTGATCCGCCGGCCGCCCGCGAAGAGAGGGGCGGGCGCCAGCCGGGACACCCGCGCCAGCTTCTTGTCGGGGTAGATCATGCCGCCCAGCCAGTAGCCGGAGTTCGACATGGCCATCCGGCCGGCCTGGTAGGTGGGGCCGTCCCAACCGTTGGGGTCGGGCTGGATGAGGCTCGGCCCCACCTTGGTCTTGGCGTAGTCCACGTACCAGGCCAGAGCCTTGCGGGCCTCGGGAGTGGTGAAGTCGACCCGGGAGAAGTCGTCATTGAAGAGGCTGCCACCGGCGGACGCGGTCATGGTCGCCAGCAGCGTGGCCCGGGTCAGACCGTTGAAACTGCCACCGAAGACGGTGGTCTGACCGCTCTTGCGCTGCACGAGGCGTCTGGCGACGTCCAGCCACTCCTCGTACGTGACCGGCTCGGTCTGCGACGGGTAGTCGAGACCGCCCTTGTCGAAGGTCGCGGTGTTGTACCAGTACATGGAGTCCTGGGAGAAGTCCTTCGCCATGCCGTAGCGCGGGCCCTTGCCCTGGGTACGGCCGTCGTACCGCCACAGGTCGTTGACGGGGTCGAGGTCGTCGAGCCTGAGGACGCCGCTGCGGGCGAAGTACGGGTCCAGGTTCTCGGCCACGTCACGGGCCGCGAAGAACGGCAGGTCCACGGCGCCCACACCACGCACCAGCTCGGGTGGATTGCCGCTGGTCAGCATCGCGATCAGCTTGGTGATGTCGTACTTCACCAGGACGATCTTGATGCCGAGGGCCTTCTTCGCCTGCTGGATCTGCTCCGGCAGGATGTCGCCGGAGTTGACCATCACCGTGACGGTCTCGCCCGAGCCGCTGACGCCGCTCGACACCTGCATCGCGCAGCCGCTCAACGCCGCCGCACCGGCCATGGCACCGCCCGCCGACAGCGCGAGGAAGCGACGACGATCCAACGGAACACCGGCCCGGGTGGCATCGGTGTGCATGAACTACCCACTCTCTTCGACGAGGGGACGGGGATGTGCGCACGCTCCGGGGAGGGGTGAGACGCGGCGTGCGAAGTTTCGGCAACCGGTTTCTACGGCGGTGGTGGGAGCTTCAACCCGGACGCACGGCACGTCAAGGGGCATGACGAACTTTCGAAAACTGTGAGGGCGGGGGCGAGGACGGCCGGCGGGCCACACGATCCGGGGCGACTTGGGAAACCGGTTGTCGTAGCGCTGCCGGGTGACGGGCTCCCCACCAGGGGCTTCTCCGGCAGAGGCCGAAGACAGCGGGCGACGCGGAAACCGGTTGCGAGGAGGCGTGGCGCCTGGCGCTGTACCCGGATGCGGCGAATACGCGAGGTCAGCACGGATCAGGTCGGGGACCAGCGACTCCACCCCAACGATTGACCACCGCTTCTCGGCAGACCTACGGTAGAAGGCGCTTTCTGAAACTGTTTCTACTCAGCGTGTCAGGAGACTCATGCCCAGCCCCCAGCTGCCGCGGGCCGTGTTCGCGATGGATCCGGTACACCTCCCCCTGCTGTTCCCCCCGGCGCTCATGCACCGGCTCCACCAGGCCGCCGACCTCGACCCCGCCCTCGTCGTCCAGGACTTCACCGACCCGGTGGCCGCCGACGCGCTGGCCCGGGCCGAGGTCCTCGTCACCGGCTGGGGCTGCCCACCCCTCGACGCCGACGTCCTCGCCGCCACCCCCCGGCTGCGCACCGTCCTGCACGCCGCCGGCTCCGTGCGCTCACTCGTCGGCGACGCCCTGTGGGAACGCGGGATCACCGTTTCCAGCGCCGTCACCGGCAACGCCCTCCCCGTCGCCGAGTACACCCTCGCGATGATCCTGCTCGCCGGGAAGGACACCTTCACCCACCGCGAGCGGTTCCGGACCACCCACGCGTACCCGACACCCACCGAGACCGCCCGGACCGGGAACGTGGGGCGGCGGATCGGAGTCATCGGGGCCTCACGAGTGGGGCGGCGACTGCTGGAGCTGCTCCGGCCGTTCGACTTCACGGTGCTGCTGCACGACCCGTATGTCAGCGCCGGGGACGCCGCGGCGCTCGGGGCTCAACTCGTGTCGCTGGAAGACCTGTTGCGGCACAGCGACATCGTGAGCCTGCACGCGCCGGACATTCCGGAGACGTACCGGATGCTGGACGGGGAGCGGCTGGCGCTCATCCGGGACGGCGGGGTGCTCATCAACACCTCCCGGGGGGCGCTGGTCGACCCGGACGCGTTGGCGGACGAACTGGTGTCGGGGCGGCTCTACGCGGTGCTCGACGTGACCGAGCCCGAGCCGCTGCCGGCGGGGTCTCCTCTGTACCGGCTGCCGAACGTCTTTCTCACACCGCACATCGCCGGGTCGCTCGGGAACGAGCTGGAGCGGCTCGGACGGATCGTGGTGGAGGAGCTGGAGCGGCTGGGGGCGGGGGTGGCGATGGTGCATGAGGTGCGGCGGGCGGATTTGGCTCGGGTGGCTTGACAGGGCCCGGGCGCTTGGCCGTGCGCAAGGCTCATGTCACGGCGTCTGCCCGGTATATCCCACAGCTGGCGTGCTGAATATCTGGCTCTTTCGCCTCCGGGGCGCTTCATGCCGGTGTCGAGACGGCGATCGTGCTCGACCCTTCGGGCCTCCGCGCGCTCGCCGTCTCGACACCGGCGCGCCCCTACGGCTCTTTCGCGGCCGGTGGCCCGCAGACAGTGGAGGTTGGTGGGCCTGTGCCGTGTGCCTTTTGGGCTCAGCGCATCGTTGGGAAACAAGTGGAAACCATGGGATACGGTTTTCCGAGCCGGTGCGAGACAGCGCCGATCAAGCAGGCTTTACGGGACCGATGAAGGAGCCGCAGGGTGAGTCAGCGCAAGGCGTCCGGGGACGCCGGACGGGCCACCATCCGTGACGTCGCGGAGCGCGCGGGTGTTTCCGTGGCCAGCGTGTCCCGTGTGCTGTCCGGCAACTACCCGGTGTCGGAGGAGCTGCGGCGCCGGGTGATGAAGGTGGTCCGGGACCTGGACTACGTCACCAACGCTCATGCGCGGTCCCTGGCGGGCGGGGGCACCCCTACCGTGGCGATCCTCATCAACAACATCACCGGTGCCGCCTTCGCCCATGTGGCCAAGGGAGTCGAGGGCGCCGCCACCTTGCGGGGCTGGCTGTCGCTGGTGGGGACCACCGGGGACGATCCCGAGCGGGAGCTCGCGCTGGTCAACCTCATGCGTCAGCAGGGGGTGGCGGCCGTGGTGCTGCTCGGTGGCGCTTATGACTACGACGAGTACCAGTTGCGCATGGCCCGGTTCGCCCGGTCGCTGGACGCGGCCGGGTCGCATCTGGTGCTGGTGGGGCGGCCTCCGCTGGAGGGAGACGTCCCGGCCACCACCGTCGACTACGACAACGAGGGTGGCGCCTATGCCATGGCCAGCCATCTGTTGTCCGCCGGGCACCGGAGGGTGCTCGTGCTGCCGGGGCACGCCGAACTGACCACTGCCCAGGGGCGGTTGGAGGGTGCGCGGCGGGCGTTCGAGGCGTACGGGGTGGAGTTCGATCCGGGGCTGGTGCGGCATGGGCCCTACGACTACGAGCACGGGTACGAGGCCGTCGAGACGGCGCTGCACGAGACGCCGGACTTCACCGCCGTTCTCGCGGGTACGGACGTGGTAGCCGCCGGGGCCATGCAGGCGTTGCGCGCGGCGGGGCTGCGGGTGCCGGAGGACGTGTCCATCGTGGGGTACGACGACATTCCGCTGGCCTCCCAGCTGACTCCTCAACTCACCACCGTGCATGTGCCGTACGAGGAGATGGGGCGGGTCGCGCTGCGGGCCGTCGCCGATCGGCGGGAGGGTGGTTCCGGGCGTCGCAAGGGCACCGACGGCGATCATCTCGTGCTGGGTACCCATGTCGTCGTACGGAACTCGGTTCGGCCGCCCTCTCCTCGCACCTGACGGAGATGAGAGAGGAAGCGAACGTTTCGTAAGCGTTTTCTCAAGGTTTTTTCGTGGCAGGTCAGGCCGTCCCCCGGGGCGGCCTGATGTCGTTCAGCGGCCGGGTTCGACCTGTTCGACCTGGGCATATGGTGGTCGGTGCGACACCGGTGTCACCTTGGCCGCGGCTAACGCGACAGACAAGTCGGCGTAACAAACTTCCGCGCACCTCTTGCTATGGGCAGACGCCTCGTCCTACCGTCCCAGCAACCGCTTACTACATCTTCCGCTTGGCCGACCCCCCGCAACCGCGAGCCGACGGATTTCCGGCCGCCGTTCCCGGCCCGCACCGAGCCGCCGTCCTCGTTCCGAGACGCCCTACTTTCCGAAGGAACACGGTCAGATGAACTTCACCAGCCCCCGGAGAAGGTTCGCCCACGTCGCTGTCGCGGGTGTCGCCCTGACAGGTCTGCTCGCCGCCTGTGGCGGGTCCGACTCCGGAGACGACGGGTCCTCAGGGGCGTCGGGTCCGGTCACCCTCCCGTTCTGGGGATGGGCCAACGGCCAGGACGCGGTCGTCAAGGCGTTCAACGCCTCGCACAAGGACATCAAGCTCAAGTACACGAAGGTCACCGACCAGCTGACCATGCAGAAGCAGCTGACGAACGCGGTGAAGGCGGGGAACGCGCCCTGCCTGGTGCAGAACACCGCCGAGTACGTGACCAGCTGGGTCTCGCAGGACGCGCTCGCGGACATCTCGCAGTACGTCGACTCCGCGAAGGGGAAGTTCAACGCCGGGGCCTGGGCCGGCGCGCAGGTGCAGGGGAAGTCGTACGGGGTGCCCACCAGCTCCTCGCCCAACTTCACGATCTACCGCACCGACGTCTTCGAGAAGTACGGGCTGAAGGCGCCCACCACGTGGGACGAGTTCATCGCGGCGGGCAAGGTGCTCAAGAAGCACGGCGTGAAGATCACCAACTACGCGGGGGAAGACCCCAGCACGCTCGAGGTGCTGGCCATGCAGGCAGGCGCGCACTGGTACGCCATCGACGGCAACTCCTGGAAGGTGGACTTCCAGGACGCCGGGACACTGAAGGCCGCCAAGGTCATCCAGGAGATCATCGACAACGATCTGAACTCCAAGCTGTCGTTCGCGGACTACGCCGCCGTGCAGCGGAACTACGACAACGGCGGTACCGCCACACGGCAGATCTCCACCTGGCAGCAGGCGGGCATGGTGCAGAACTTCACCAAGTCCTTCGGGAAGTGGGCGCTCTCGCCATGGCCGACCTTCGACGGTGAGGCCGCCAAGACGCCCGCCGGCACCAATCTGACCGGCAGCGTGACGCTGGTGACCAAACAGTGCGAGAACCAGAAGCAGGCCGCCGAGGCGGCGTTGTGGATGTCCACCGACCCGGCGGCCGTGAAGACCATGGCCAGTCCCGAGACAGGTAACGGGGTGTTCCCGGCGCTCAAGGACAGTGACAGCTACATCGCCCAGGCGACCTCCGAGAAGCTGCTCGGGAAGAACTACGACGCCGCGCAGACCGTCGTGAAGGACAGCCTCTCCACCATCACCACCGACTGGACCTTCGGGCCGAACTGGACCGCCATGTTCACCGAGATGCAGGCGGGCTGGGCCAAGGTGGTCAGCAAGGAGCAGACCGTGACCGACCTCCTCGCCCATATGCAGGAGTGGACGGTCAAGGACCTGAAGTCCCGCGGTATCAGCGTCAAGGGCTGAGGCACCGATCCATGATTCGCTCACAGCGCTGGAAGGGTGCCGCGTTCACGGTGCCCTTCCAGCTCGGGTTCGTCTTTCTGTATCTGCTCCCCATCGGGTACGCCGTCTATCAGTCGCTCTACCACGAGCAGCAGTCGGGGCTGGGGCTCGGCGGCGCCACCGAGAAGTTCGTCGGTCTCGACAACTACGAGGAGGGGCTGACCGATTCGGCCTTCATGGGGTCCGTGCTGCGGGTGGTGCTCTTCGCCTGTGTGCAGATCCCGGTGATGCTGCTCATCAGCCTGGTGCTGGCGCTGCTCCTGGACGCGGCCACGGCCAAGGTCGCCGGCCGGTTCCGGATTCTGCTGCTGGTGCCGTACATGATCCCCGGTGTGGTCGCCGCGCTGGTGTGGATCAACCTGTACAGCCCGGACGTCGGCCCGCTGACGCCGCTCGGCGACTTCTTCGGGTTCCACTGGAACTTCTTCTCGCCGTCCATGGTGTGGCCGTCCATCGGCAACCTGCTGACCTGGCACGGCATCGGCTACAACATGGTGATCATCTACTCCGCGCTGCAAGGCGTGCCGCGTGAGCTCTTCGAGGCGGCGCGGCTGGACGGCGCCTCCGAGTGGCGGATCGCGCGGAGCATCAAGGTGCCGTTCGTGCGGGGCGCGTTGGTGCTGACCGGCATGCTGTCGATCATCCAGATGCTCCAGATCTTCAACGAGCCGGCGCTGTTCCGGAACATCACTCCGCAGACGGTCGACGACAGCTTCACCCCGATCATGATCATCTACAACCAGGCGTTCAACGCCGGTAATTACCACTACGCCGCGACCCTGTCGGTGCTGCTCGCGCTGATCCTCGGCGTCGGCTCCTTCCTCTTCTACCGGCTCACTTCGAGGGAGGTCGACTGATGACCATGACCGAAGAGCGCGCGGCGACGACCGGCAAGGTGCATCGCCTCAACCGGCCCGATCCCGCCGCTCGTTCGCGGGGCGGCCAGCGGTTCCTGCTCGTCGGGCTGGCGCTCGCGAGCATGTACAGCCTCTTCCCGGTGTGGTGGCTGATCGTCGCCTCGACCAAGGACCGTACCGGGCTCTATCAGAGCAACGGGCTGTGGTTCTCGGATGGTTGGCATCTGTGGGACAACCTGCGTCAGCTGTTCACGTACAACGACGGCATCTTCCTGCGCTGGACCGCCAACTCCCTGCTGTACGCGGGGGTCGGCTCGCTGGGCGGGACGCTGCTGGCGCTGGCCACGGGATACGGGCTCGCACGCTTCCAGTTCCCGGGTCGCAACCTGGTGTTCGCGTGCGTGGTCGGTTCGTTCCTGATCCCGATCGCGCTGCTCACGCTGCCGCTGTATCTGCTGTTCTCGGAGATCGGGCTGGTCGACACGCCCTGGGCGATGCTGATCCCCTGTCTGATCAACCCGTTCAGCGTCTATCTGGCGAAGGTCTACACCGAGGCGACCATCCCGTACGAGCTGCTGGAGGCGGCCCGGATCGACGGCGCCGGTGAGCTGCGGATCTTCTTCAGCATCGTGCTGCGGATGATGACGACGGGCGGGGCGACCGTGTTCCTGCTGGCCTTCGTCAACACCTGGAACGCCTTCTTCCTGCCGCTGACCGTGCTGCGCGGCGAGGAGAACTGGACCCTCAACCTGGGCCTGTACAACTGGTCCGGCAAACGCCTGGAGTCCGGCGTCGACCTGACCAGCCTGGTGCTGACCGGCGCCCTGCTGTCCATCGTGCCGATGGCGATCATGATGGTCGCGATGCGCCGCTACTGGCGGTCCGGCGTGACGCTGGGGGCCCTGAAGTGACCGTGCTGCGCAACCCGGTCATCCGCGGGTTCGCCCCCGATCCCTCGCTGGTACGAGTCGGTGACTGGTACTACGTGGCGACCAGTTCCTTCGAGTGGTTCCCGACCCTGCCGATCCACCGCTCGCGCGATCTCGCGCACTGGGAGTACGCCGGGCACGTCCGGGGCGCGGTCCCGGGCGGCTCGCTCGCCGGGGTGCCCGACTCCGGTGGCGTCTGGGCGCCCTCGCTGAGCTGGGACGGCGAGCGGTTCTGGGTCGTGTACGCGGTGGTGCGTTCGGTCGGGACGCCGTACTTCGATCTGGACACCTATGTGAGTACGGCGCCGGCGGCGGACGGTCCCTGGAGCGCTCCCCGGCGGGTCGCGAGCCACGGCTTCGACCCGGCGCTCTTCCATGGCGAGGACGGCCGGCTGTGGCTGCTGAACATGCAGAGCGACCACAGGCCGGGCGGGCGGCGGTTCGCCGGGATCGTGCTGACCGAGCTGGACCGCGAGACGCTGGTCCCGGTGGGTGAGACACGGCTGCTGCTCCAGCACGAGCGGCTCGTGGAGGGGCCGAAGCTGCTGAAGCGCGGGGACTGGTACTACCTCGTCCTCGCTGAGGGTGGCACCGGTTTCGAGCACGGGGTGCTCGTCGCCCGCAGCCGCACCCTCACCGGGCCGTACGAAGCCGACGACCGGCCCCTGCTGACGACGCGCGACGACCCGACGGTGCCGCTGCAGAAGGCCGGGCACGCCGAGCTGGTGGAGACGCCGGACGGGGAGTGGTTCCTCAGTCATCTGGCGGCGCGTCCCCTGCGCACGCCGGAAGGACCGCGCTGCCCGCTGGGGCGGGAGACGGCCGTCCAGGCGGTCGTGTGGGACGAGGACGGGTGGCCCAGGCTGCGGCACGGCGGGCATCATCCGGCGGTCGAGGTCGACGTACCGACAAAGGAACATGTCGTCCAAAGCGGGTCTGCCGAGGGGCCGTTGGGGTGGCCGTGGAGTGCTCTGCGCGAGGCCGTCGACCCGTCCTGGGCGGACGCCGAGGCCCGGCCGGGGTGGATCCGACTGCGGGGGCGGCACGGTCCGGAGTCCCGTTGGGCGCACAGTCTGCTCGGCCGGCGGATCACCGAGCACCGCGCGGAGGCCGAGGTCACCGTCGAGGCCCGGCCGCGCAGTTTCACCGAGGCGGCGGGGCTGGTCCTCTGGTACAGCGCCGAGGCGTATCTGGCTCTCGACCTGACCTGGGCCGAGCCCGCGGGTGAGGGGCAGCGCGGTCAGCAGTGGCAGGGGGCGGGGCGTACGGTGCTCAGCCTGGTGGAGCGGGACGAGGACGGCATCCGGCAGGTGGCCCTGGCCGAGGTCGACGCCGGCCGGCCGGTCACGCTGGGTGTGGGCGTCGAGGACGGGGCCGCGCGCTTCTGGTACGTCGCGGACGAGGGGCGGACGGCGATCGGACCGCCGCTGGACTTCACCAAGCTCTCCGACGACCACGGATCGAGACTGCGCTTCACCGGCGCGATGGCCGGCATCCACGCCGTGGACCTGGTGCACGGGGCGTTCACGGCCGACTTCGGCGGGTTCCGGCTCAGCTGCCACGGACAGTAAGCGCGTTCACTCTTTCGAAAGTCACGGACCACACAGGGGTGCCAGCCCCCGTCAACGCTGACCTCAGCCCGACCCCTTCCGGACTCTGCGGGGTCAACTTAGGGTAGGAAGCGCTTACTGTTTTCCGCGCTGGTCGAAACTTTCCAGGGCCCTCGGGCGGGCCGGAGAGGTGGTTCCCGATGGTCCGTACGGGAGGTACGAGCGTGGCGGCCGGGCCGACCCTCGCGGTCGTGGCCCGGGAGGCGGGGGTGTCCGTGCCCACCGCCTCCAAGGTCGTCAACGGTCGTGAGGACGTCGCGCCCGAGACGCGACGCCGGGTCACGGAAGCCCTGGACCGACTGGGATACGTCCGCCGACCCCGGTTCGACGCGGCGAAGCCGCCGGGCCTCGTCGACCTCGTCGTGCACTCGCTGGAGACCTCCTGGTCGGGTGCGGTGCTGCACGGGGTGGAGGAGGCGGCCCACGACGCGGGTCTGGAGGTGGTCGTCTCCGCGGGGCTCACCCGCAGCCGGGGCGGACGCCCGGAGCGGGGCTGGCTGGACAAGCTCATCGCCCGTGGTTCGTCAGGGGTGTTGTTCAATCTGGCCGAGCTCACGCCGTCGCAGTACGCCTGGCTGGAGCAGCACCGCATCCCGTTCGTGATGATCGACCCCGTGCTCGAACCGCCGCCGGGCGTGGTGTCGGTGGGCGCGGCGAACTGGCAGGGAGGGGTGACCGCGGCCGAGCATCTGCTGACGCTGGGCCATGAGCGGATCGCGATCATCGCCGGGCACCGGCGCAGGATGTGCAGCACCGCCCGGGTGGCCGGCTACCGCTCGGCACTCGCCTCCGCCGGGATCCGCCAGCGCCCCGAGTACGTGCGGTACGCCGGCCTCGACGAGGCCGAGGCGCACCACCGCATGCTGGAACTCCTCGACCTGCCCGAGCCGCCGACGGCCGTCTTCGTCTGCTCGGACCGGATGGCGCTCGGCGTCTACGAGGCGCTCGCCGCCCGGGGGCTGCGGGTGCCGGACGACATGAGCGTCGTCGGCTTCGACGACCTCCCCGAGTCCCGCTGGCTCGCCCCGGCGCTGACCACGATCCGCCAGCCCCTGTCGGAGATGTCGGCGACGGCCCTGCGCCTCCTGGTCCGCATGATGGACGGCAAACGCCCCGAGGGCACACGGACGGAGTTGTCGACGCGGCTGGTGCAACGCACGAGCACGGGGCGCCCGCGGGACTGACGCACCCAGGTCCCGGCGCCGGACAGGCCCTGGGACTTGTTGGGCCGAGACATGATGATCACGCTATCGCCTCACGGCGGCCGGTTCCCGATGTCCGCCCGCTGGTAGCCTCTGCACGCGCTGACCAGCGCAGCCGTCCTGGAATCGGTCCTGCGGCTCCGTTCTTGGAAAGAGTGACGTGATCAAGCGGGTGCACATGACCGCCGGAGTGGTTTTGGCGGCAGTCATGGTTTCGTCCGGATGCGGCGCTACGACATCGGACGAAGCGAAGCCCGGTCCGCAGCCTGCGTCAGGTGAAAGCGGCGGCAAGCAGAGTTCGCGTCCGACCGCCCCTTCCACCCCCACGGCGTCCCCCTCCGTCGCTGCTGCCCGGCCTCTGAAGGACGGCACCGCCGTGCTCACGCACTGCGCGGACGCGGACGACCCGTACGCGACCGTCGCGGTCCGGAATCCGAACGGGCGCCAGGGTCTCTTCGCCGTGAGAATCAGCTATAAGACGGCAAACGGCTTCACCATGGCCGAGACCTACGACCAGGTGTCGGTGCCTGCGAAGAGCAAGGCGGAGCTCCGGGTGGCCGTTGCCAGTGCGGGCCCCGTGGACGAGATCGCTCGCTGTGAGGTCAATCCACGGGCCACCGCAGTGCGGTGACGGCCACAGAGCTCACCTCGTCCCCGAACGGCCTGGGCGCCGCGCGACGATGGGACGCGTGATCGCCCGGACAGACCCTAGTCGAGCCTTGCCGCCCAACTGATGCCGCCCAGCAGATGGGCGCGGAAGTCCGGGTCCTCGTAAGCCTCGGGGGCGTGGCCGAGGGCCGTGTAGAAGACGCGGCCCGCGCCCTGTTCGCGGCACCACACGAGGGGGTGGTCCGGGCCCATGCCGCCGCCGTCGTAGGAGGACTCGTCGGCGGACGCCAACACCCGTACCGTTTCACGCGGGTTGGTGCGGAAGTCGTACCACTCGTCGGTGAACTCCCAGACGGGGGGCAGATGCCGGGTGGCGGGGTGGGTACGGTCCTCGATCAGCGCCTTGCCGGGCTGGTGGGCGGGGTGGCGGTCGAACCAGGTCCCCAGCATCTCGCCGTAGTAGGGCCAGTCGTACTCGGTGCAGGCCGCCGCGTGGATGCCGACGAAGCCGCCGCCCGACTCCAGGTAGGCGGCGAGGCGCGCGCGGCCGGGGTCGGTGAGGACCTCGCCGCTCGTGGAGAGGAAGACGACGGCGGCGTACCCGTCCAGGGGTGCCTCAAGGGCGGCGGGGTCCTCGGTCGCGTCCACCGCGAAGTCGCCGAGGGTGCGTAGGGCGGCGATGCCGGCCGGGATGGAGTCGTGCCGGTAGTCGGTGGTGCGGGTGTACAGGAGGAGCCGGGGAGCCATGTGGTCGAGCCTAAGCGAGGGCGGGGCGGGGTCCCAGGTCGTCAGGGGATGCGAAATTTTCGGGGTGACCGCACAGGTGTTCCCCTGCTCGTGCGGCGTTGCGTAGCCTCGGCGGGGATGAACACGATTCCCGCACGACTGGACCACCTGGTTCTGGCGACCCCCGATCTCCTGGCGACGGTCGCCGACTTCACTCGGCGCACCGGGGTGGCTCCGGCGCCCGGCGGGGTGCATGTCGAGCTCGGTACCCGCAACTTCCTGGTGGCGCTCGGCGGTTCGGCCTATCTGGAGATCATCGGCCCCGACCCCGAGCAGCCGGCGCCCGAGGGCCCGCGCCCCTTCAGCGTGGACGCGCTGAGCGTGCCGCGCACGGTGACCTGGGCGATCAGCCCGCCCGACCTGGACGCGGCGGTGGCGACCGCCCGGACCCGGGGCTACGACCCCGGCGACATCCATCCCATGAGCCGCCGCACCCCCGACGGGACGCTGCTGGAGTGGCGGCTGACGGACGGCGACACCCAACACCCCTCCGGACTGGTGCCGTTCCTCATCGACTGGGGCACCGCACGCCACCCGTCCGCCTCCGGCCTGCCCAGCACTCCCCTGCTCGCGCTCTCGGCGACGGCTCCCGACCCCGGCGAGATCCGCCGTCTGCTCGCGGCCCTCGACACCGAACTCCCGGTCACCGAAGGCCCGGTGGGGCTCAGCTTCACGGTGGACACCCCACAGGGCCAGGTCACCTTCGGCTGACGGGGTGGGAGCGGAGGGCGTCAACCTCACCCGCCCGCGCGCACCGCCATCAACAGCCCGCTCGCCCAGTCCAGCCGCACGGTACGGACGTCCTCGCGCGCCTCCAGGTCGGCCAACAGCCTTACGACGGACGCCTCGTGGTCCTCGGGCCAGCCGGGCTGCGGGGTGAGGTCGTCGACCAGATAGGTCCCGCCGGGGGCGACGAGTTCCAGAGCCCGGTCCAGGTGGGTGAACTTGCCCGGCCAGGTGTCCGCGAAGACGAGGTCGAAGGGCTCTCCGTCGTAGTCCTCCAGCCACGTGCCGCCGTCGCCGACGACGAAGGTGACCCGCGGGTCGGCCCCCAACTCGGCCTGGGCGACGGCCTGGTACCCGGCGTCGAGTTCGACACTGACCAGCCGGGCGGCCGGGCCCATCCCGCTGAGCAGCCAGGCCGTCCCCTCCCCCACCCCGGTGCCGAGTTCGAGGATGCGGCCCCCGGGGCGGCTCGCCGCGAGCACGGCGAGGAGGCTCCCCGTGCGCTCCTCGCAGGACATGGTGAAGCCCGCGTCACGGGCGCGGGCGCGCAGGGCGGTGAGGGCGGCGGGCAGGCGGCGAGGAGTGTCGTCCATCGGCCCATGATGGGAGGGGCGCGGCGGCCCGGGCAAGGACGATTTCCCGGCACCCGGGCGCGGTGTCCGATTCCTTCAAGACCACGGCCGTGGGCCCTGCCTGCGGTGGCCGTATGACTCCACGATTCGACGCCATCGGCCTGGTCGTCTCCGACATGGCCGCCTCGGTCGCCTTCTACCGCAGGCTCGGTATCGCCTTCCCCGCGGGCGCGGCGGACGAGCCGCACGTCGAGGCCCAACTCCCGGGCAGCGTGCGCCTGTTGCTGGACACCGAGGCGACCATCCGCTCCTTCCACGCGGACTGGCGGCCACCGACCGGGGGCGGCAGCCGCAGCGGCCTGGCCCTGCGCTGCGACAGCCCCGCCGAGGTGGACTCGGTGTACGCGGAGATGGTCGACGCCGGTCACCACGGCGAGCTCAAGCCCTGGGACGCCTTCTGGGGCCAGCGGTACGCGACCCTGCACGACCCGGACGGCAACGGCGTCGACCTGTTCGCCCCGCTACCGGCCGCCGAGTAGCTCTCCGAGCGACAGTCCCGTCAAATCCCTTACGTCCCGGGCGAGATGGGCCTGGTCGGCGTACCCGGCGCAGGCTGCCGTCTCGGCGTACGGCACCCCGCGCCGGGCCAGCCGCAGCGCCCGCTGAAGCCGTAGCACCCGGCCCAGCGTCTTCGGCCCGTACCCGAACGCGCCGAGACACCGGCGTGCGCCGAGCTCCAGATGATCGGCGGTGGCGGCGACGGTCCGCCCGGCGGCGAGGGCGCTGACGACCTCGCCGAGCAACGGATCAGGGGCACCGGCATCGGCCGCGAGACCGAGGGCCACCTCTTCGAGCCCGCTCGCGGGATCGGCGGCGGCGTTCACGCGCGAGGTGAGCTGCCGTACGCGCGCCGCAGGCCACAGGTCGGCGAGCTCGACCCGCCGGTTGAGCACTTCACGGGCGGGGACATCGAGAAACGTGGGCGCGGTCCCGGGAAAGAACCGAACTCCGGCCCAGCCACTCCGCTCGCCCCCGGTGACGTAGGCGCGGGTATCGGGCCCGGCGACGAGCAGCCGGCCGTCGTGCCAGAGCAGATCCATGCACCCATCGGGCAGAACACGTCCGGACCCGGTATCGGAAGGGGTACTGGCCCAGACGACGGCACCGGGAAGCCTGGAGCTCCACTCCGAGTACATGAAAACCAAGGTACTCGCCGACGCGCCTACGCCCCCCTCCCCCAATGCTCCTGAGGACTCACCCCGTACACCCTCTTGAACGCACTGGACAGAGCGAACGCACTCCCGTACCCCACCTGCCGAGCGATCGCCTCCAACGTCGCGTCCCCCTCCCGCAGCCGGTCCGCCGCCAACGCCAGCCGCCACCCCGTCAGATACGTCATCGGTGGCTCCCCCACCAGCTCCGTGAACCGTCGTCCCAGCGCCGCCCGCGAGACCCCCGCCTTCGCCGCGAGCGACGCCACCGTCCACGGATGCGCCGGATCGTCCTGGACGAGCCGCAGCGCCCGGCCCACCACCGGGTCGGCCAGCGCCCGGTACCACGCGGGGGCCGCCCCCTCGGGGCGGGCGAACCAGGCGCGCAGCGCGGCGATGACGAGCAGGTCGAGGAGGCGGTCGAGGACCACTTCCTGGCCGGGTTCGTCGCGGACGATCTCCTCCATGAGCAGGGGCGTGAGCGGGCAGTCCCACACCTCGGGGGTCAGTGTCAGCAGCGGCGGCAGCGCGTCCAGCAGGCGCCCGCTGACCTCGCCCTGCCACAGATACGTGCCGATCAGCATCACGGCCGACCCGTCGAGCCGGTCGCCCCAGGTGCGTACGCCGAGGTCCATGACGCCGTTGAGGGAGCGCCCGTCGGGGTAGCGGCACTCCCCGCCCGGCAGGATCAGCGCCTGCGGCTCCGTACCGGGGTCGTCGGCGCAGGTGTAGGGGTCGGGGCCGCGGGCGATGGCGAGGTCACCGGCGCGCAGTCGTACGCTCCCCCGGCCTTCGGAAAGGGGGACCCCCATCTCGCTTCGCTCGCCCGCGTCCGGCATGATCCATGCCTCGCCGCGGACCATGACCATGACGGTGAGCGGGGCGCGGTCCTCGACGCGCACGCTCCAGGGCGGTTCGAAGCACGCCCGGATCATGAAAGCGCCCCGAGCGCGGGGCCCTTCGAGAAGACCTGCGAGAGCGTCCATGGCGTCAGCGTAGACGCCCGCGCATGGGAATGAGCCGTTCAGCGATGGGGTCTTGGGGCGCGTGGGCGTTGACTCGGGGGCATGACGGAGAACACGCAGCGGGACATGACAGTGGTGGTGACCGGCGCCTCCGGTCGTACGGGCAGCCGGGTGGCGGAGTCGGTGCGGGCGGCCGGGTTCGAGGTGCGGGCCGCGTCCCGGGCGCGGGGGTTCGACTGGGAGGACCCGACGACCTGGGCGGACACCCTGCGGGACGCGGACGCCGCGTACCTGGTGTACCCCTCCGACGTGGGTGCCCCGGCGGCGACCGAGGGGGTCGGGGCGTTCGCCCGGGAGGCCGTGGGGCTCGGCGTGCGGCGGCTGGTGCTGCTGTCCGCGCGGGGTGAGGAGCAGGCGGGGGCGACCGAGGAGGCGCTCAAGGCGTCGGGGGCGGACTGGACCGTCGTACAGGCGTCGTGGTTCTCGCAGAACTTCAGCGAGGGTCCGCTGGTGGAGGAGGTGCGGCACGGCGGGCTGACGTTCCCGGCGGGTGAGGTGCGAGAGCCGTTCATCGACGTGCGGGACATCGCGGACGTGGTGGCGGCGGTGCTGTCGTCCGGGGAGCGGTATGTGGGGCGGTCGGTGGAGGTGACGGGGCCGCGGTTGTTGTCGTTCCGGGAGGCGGTCGCGGAGATCTCCGAGGCGACCGGGAGGAAGCTGACGTACACGCCGGTGCCCGCGCGCGCCTACGGGGAGGCGCTCGCCGGGTTCGGGGTGCCCGTCGAGGAGGCGGAGTTCCTGGTGGAGGTGTTCGAGGGGCTGCTCGACGGGCGGAACGCCCGGGTGACGGACGGGGTGCGTCAGGTGCTGGGCCGGGAGCCCCGGGACTTCGCGGAGTTCGTACGGGAGTCCGCGGCGGCCTGGAGTTAGGGGTTACGAGCCGTCGGGAGACTTGTGCGGGGGATGCGTGCTCTTCACATGGGTGCGCAGCCTCGACGTCACGTCCTCCGGCGGGAGGAAGCGCGACCAGCGCTCCGGGAACTCGGACGGCATGTCCGGGTCGTCGGGGTCGTCCGGGTCGGTCTCCCGGTGGGCGGTGGCGCGGGCGACGTACTCGGCGACCTGCGCCTCCCGGACGCGTTCGTTGGCGGCGCGGGCCGCAGCCGTGGCGGCGGCCGGCCAGACGCGGTCGATGGCGGCGTTGACGGCGGCGCCGACGAGGACGGCGAAGGCGGAGACGCCGATCCAGAGCATGACGGCGACGGCAGCGGCGAGCGAGCCGTAGATCGAGGCGCCCTCGATGGTGTTGGTGAGGTAGATGCGCAGCAGGAAGCTGCCCAGCACCCACATGGCGAGGGCGACGAGGGAGCCGGGGACGTCCTCGATCCAGGGGGACCGGACGGGGACGGAGACGTGGTAGAGCGTGGTCAGGAAGGCGATGGACAGCACGATCACCACGGGCCAGTACAGGATCTGGACGACCGTCGCCGACCACGGCACGATCCGGACGACGGCGTCGGGGCCCGCGACCATGAGGGGCAGTGCGATCGAGCCGATGACCAGGGCCGCGAGGAAGAGCAGGAACGCCACCACGCGGGTCTTGACGATGCCGCGGACGCCGTCGAGGCCGTACATGACGGTGATGGTGTCGATGAAGACGTTCACCGCGCGGGAGCCCGACCACAGGGCGAAGAGGAAGCCGATGGAGATGACGTCGGGGCGGCCGCCCTTCATGACGTCGTCGAGGATCGGCTGGGCGATCTGCCGGACGCCCTTGTCGGACAGGACGGTGCGGGAGGCCTCCAGGAGGTTGGCCTCCAGGCTGCTGATGGAGTCGGTGCCGGTCCAGTCGTCGACGTAGCCGAGCAGGCCGATCATGCTGAGCAGCAGCGGCGGCACGGACAGCAGGGTGAAGAAGGCGGCCTCGGCGGCGAGGCCGAGGATGCGGTACTCCATGCAGGAGTTGACGGTGTCCTTGAGCAGCAGCCAGGCGGTCCTGCGCTTGGAGACGTCTCGGTAGAGGGCACGCGCCCGGTGGAGACGGCCGGAGGGGGGCCGCTGGGGGGATTCACTTGCTGGCTGCACGACCTAAAGGTATCCGCCGTACGAGGCTGCACTCATCCCCCACGGGGCCGCGACCGAGGCGATTCGGTCCATTTTCCTGTCATGCCCGCGATGGCCGAATGATTCGGTCACACATATGAACACCCTGCTGGGGAATTCGACGGAGCCCGGAAATCGCCAATGCCCGAGATTGCCTTGAATGGGTCATGAATCTCCGGAATCGTTCCGTATCGCATACGTTGCCTGGGTCAGCCTCCCCCCTGCCCACCCGAAGTGGAGAGGTGAGGCCATGAGCACGATCCCGCGGTGGACCCGCGACCCCAGGCCCGGCACCGCGGAGTACACGGCGCCGCTGCCCGAGGGCCTGCCGGCGGGCCCCGCCGCCGTCCGGGCGGCGCACGCCAAGGTGCTGGCCGCCCTGTCCGCGGCCCCCGGCGACCCGGCCCTCCGCGTCGACGTCACGGACCGCGGCCGCGACCGCGTCCTGCGACTGCGCTACCGCACCGACGTCCTCGACCGCGAGGCCGCCGCCCGGATCGCCGGCTACCACCTCGCCGCGCTGGCCGCCCCGGTCCGGCACAGTCTGCTGTCCGAGACCGAACTCCGTCACCAACTGGAGGAGTTGGCCGGCCCGCCCCGGGAGCTGCCCGACCGGCGCGTGCACGAACTGTTCGAGGAGCGGGCGGCCCGGCACCCGGACGCGGTGGCCGTCGTCTCGTCGGCCGGGCAGCGGACGTACGGCGAACTCAACTCCCGGGCCAACCGCATCGGGCGGGCGCTGCTCGCCCACGGGCTGCGACCCGAAGGCGTCGTCGCCGTGCTCCTGGAGAACCTCGACTGGCCGGCCGCGGTCCTGGGCATCCTCAAGGCGGGCGGGGCGTGTCTGCCGATCGGGTCACGTCTCCCCGTGGGGCAGGTGCGGACGATGCTCGACCGCGCGGACTACAGCCTGCTCCTCGGTCCGGACTCCGTGGCGGCCGCCTACGCCGAGGACCACGCGGACACCGACCTGGGCGTCCCGGTGGCCGCCGACGGGCCGGCCACCCTTCACTTCACGTCCGGGTCCGCCGGTGAGCCCAAGGGCGCGACGGGCGAGCACGCCGGATTCGCCAACCACGTCCTCGCCAAGATCGACGACCTGGGCCTCGGCGCCGGCGACGTGGTCGCGCAGACCGCGCCTCCGTACCGCGCCGGCTCCCTGTGGCAGCTGCTGTCCCCCCTCCTGGCGGGCGGGCGGACGCTGCTGGTCGAGCCGGAGACGGTCCGGGACGTGCCGCGGTTCCTGGACACGATCGAGTGCGGCGGGGTCTCCGTGGTGCAGACGCGTCCCTCGTATCTGGAGTCGATGCTCGCCGAGTTGGAGCGGCGCCCTCGCGAACTCCCGCGGCTGCGCCGGGTGGTGGCGACAGGTGAGCCCCTGCGGACGGACCTGGTACGGCGCTGGTTCACGGCCCTGCCGTCCGTCCCGCTGGTCAACTCCTATGGGCTGCCCGAGACTTCCGGTGACACCCATCACGAGATCCTGCACGACGTGCCGGCCGGCCACTGGGTGCCGCTCGGACGGCCGATCGCCAACGTACGGGTGTACGTCGTCGACGAGCGGCTGGTGCCCGTGCCGCTGGGCGCTCCCGGCGAGATCGTGTTCTCGGGCGTCTGCGTGGGCCGCGGATATGTCAACGACCCCGAGGGGACGCGAGCGGCGTTCACCGAGGACCCGTACCGGCCGGGCGAGCGGCTGTACCGCGGCGGCGACCGGGGACGCCGGCTGCCCGACGGGAAGCTGGAACTCCTCGGGCGACGCGATGAGCCGGCTAGCCGGGATCCCGGCCGACCGCACGGTCCGAGAGGAACCGCCCTGGCATCGCTCTCCACGCGCCTTGGGCTGTACTAGGTTCGCAGCATGGCAGGCAGCACGCACAAGGTGACCAACCAGCCCCCGCCCTTGACCGGCCACGACGTCTTCACCACGGACAGAGCCCTGGTCGCGGCGGTCGAACGGCATGTGACACCGGATTGCCTCGACGAGGTCGTGGGCGAACTCGCGGCCCTCGGGCGCGCCTCCGGCGCCGCCCAGGTCCAGGAATGGGGCGCGCAGGCGAACGAGAACCCGCCCCGCCTCAGGACCCATGACCGCTACGGCCACCGCGTCGACGAGGTCGAGTTCCACCCCGCCTGGCACCGCCTCCTCGGCAAGGGCGTCTCCGCCGGCCTGACCGCCGCCTGGAACCGTCCGGCGGGCCATGTGCGGCGCGCGGCCGCGTTCCTGGTGTGGACGCAGGTCGACGCTGGCAATCTGTGCCCGCTGTCGATGACCCACGCGGCCGTACCCGCCCTGCGTACGGAGCCCGAGCTGGCGCGGGAGTGGGAACCCCGGCTCACATCGATGATCTACGAGCGTGAACCGCGCCCCGCGCACCGGAAGGCCGGCGTCCTGTTCGGGATGGCCATGACGGAGAAGCAGGGCGGCAGCGACGTACGGGCGAACACGACGACGGCGACGCCGCTCGCGGAGGAAGCGACCTACGCGCTGACCGGGCACAAGTGGTTCTGCTCGGCGCCCATGTCCGACGGCTTCCTCGTCCTGGCCCAGGCCCCGGAAGGCCTCACCTGCTTCCTCCTCCCCCGCGTCCTGGAGGACGGCAGTCGCAACACGTTCCGCATCCAGCGGCTCAAGGACAAGCTGGGCAACCGCTCCAACGCCTCGGCGGAGGTGGAGTTCGACGGGACGTGGGCGCGCCGGGTCGGTGAGGAGGGGCGCGGGGTGCGGACCATCATCGAGATGGTGACGGCGACCCGCCTCGACTGCGTCCTCGGTTCGGCCGGCCTGATGCGGCAGGCGGTGGCCCAGGCGATCCACCACTGCACACACCGGGAGGCGTTCGGCGCGAAGCTGGTCGACAAGCCGCTGATGCGGGCGGTGCTGGCCGACCTCGCGGTGGAGTCGGAGGCGGCGACCACGCTCGCGCTCCGGCTGGCCGCCGCGTACGACGACGGCGGTGAACAGGAGCGGGCGTTCCTGCGGATCGCGGTCCCGGCCGCCAAGTACTGGGTGACCAAACGCTGCGCCCCGCTGGTCGTGGAGGCCGCGGAGTGCCTGGGCGGCAACGGCTACGTGGAGGACTCCGGCCTCCCCCGTCTGATCCGCGAGTCCCCGCTGAACTCCATCTGGGAGGGCGCGGGCAACGTCCAGGCCCTGGACGTCCTGCGCGCCCTGCAACGCGAGCCGCTGGCCTTCAACGCCTACCTCCAGGAGGTGGGCAGGTCCCGAGGCGCCGACCACCGCCTCGACGCGGCGATCAAGGACTTGCTGACGGACCTGGCGGACCTGGACGGCATCGAGGCGAGGGCGAGGCGCCTGACAGAGCGGCTGGCCCTGGTCCTACAGGGCTCGCTGCTCGTCCGATTCGCGCCACCGGAAGTGGCGGACGCGTTCTGCGCCTCAAGGCTGGGCGGAGACGCGGGCGCAACCTTCGGAACCCTGCCGTCAACGCTGGACCTGACGTCAGTGGTGAATCGGGCACGTCCACTGGTCCGACCCTAGGGGCGCGGGGAACTGCGCGCCCAGCCACAACGGACCCGCAGACGCCAACGCACCTCAACCAGGCACCCCGAACCGCGGCGGCGGGGGTGGTGCTGCGCCGACACGGCACCACCCCCGCCTTGGCCCGTTCGAGGCCGCGAACGCCGCTCGGGACGGCGTCGCTCAAGTTTCAACCAGCCACGCCCGGGTCCACCAGGGTTGCAAGGGGTTGCAACTTGCTGCTGTCTGTGGCCGGACTGTGTCCCTCCGCGAGGGACGAACGGCACCATGAGACGAACAGTCAGGACGGACACCGCCCGTTGGCCGAAAGCCGACGGGAAACCGGTTGTCCGCGGCCCCTCCGGGAGGACCAGTGGCGCTGTCGCCGACGGACGTCGCCCAGCTAGCCGCCGTGGACGCGGCGCGCGCGGCGCGGGTGCTGAGCGACGTCCGCTCCGCCACGCTCTCCGGGCAGCGGGTGCCCGTCGCCCCGCGGCCGGTGATCGAGCAGTCGTGGGACCGGATGCTGCGCGGCGGCGTCGATCCCGACCACGACTTCCGTACCGGGCTGCTGCCCCGGGAGGAGGTGCAGCGGCGCCGGGAGTCCTCGGAGCTGAGGCATGTCCTGCCGGTGCTGCGCGAGGGACTGCTTTCGGTCGCGGACGTCGCGCACCACATCATGGTGGTCGCCGACGAGGAGGGCCGGGTGCTGTGGCGGGAGGGCAGCTCGCCGGTGCTGCGCAAGGCCGACGGGACCGGGTTCGAGCTCGGGGCGGACTGGCGGGAGGGTGTGATCGGCACGAACGGCATCGGCACCCCCGTGGTGGCGCGCCGGCCGGTGCAGGTCTTCGCCTCGGAGCACTTCGTCCGCTCGCAGACCTCCTGGACCTGTACCGGGGCGCCGATCATCGACCCGCGGGACAGCCGGCTGATCGGCGTGGTGGACGTGAGCGGTCCGCTGGAGACGATGCATCCGGCGACGCTCGCCTGGGTCGACTCGGTGGCCAAACTCGCCGAGGCCCGGCTGCGCGAACTGCACCAGTCCACCCTGGAGCAGCTGCGCGCGACGGCGGCGCCGGTGCTGGCGCGGCTCGGCGGGCGGGCCGTGGCCGTGGACCGGGACGGCTGGACGGCGGCGGTGACCGGGATGCCGTACCAGAGCCGGGTCGGGCTGCCCAAGTCGCTGTCGCCGGGGCAGCGGTGGCTGCCGACGCTGGGGCTGTGCACGGTGGAGCCGCTGGCGGGGGGCTGGTTGATCCGGGCGGCGGACGAGCCGGGGCCGCCGGGCACGACGCGGATCGTGCTGGATCTGTCGCAGCCGCGCCGCTGGTCGATGACGGTGTCCGGGGGTGCCGGCACCTGGAGTCACGAACTGAGCCCCCGCCATGCCGAGTTGCTGTACCTGCTGGCCCTGCGCCGCAGCGGGCGCAGCGCGGCGGAGCTGGCCGACGACCTGTTCGGCGACCCGGCCCGTACGGTGACGGTGCGGGCGGAGATGTCACGGGTACGGCGCTATCTCGGGGGGTTTCTGGAGCATCGGCCGTATCGTTTCTGCGAGGACGCGGAGGTCGAGGTGCTGCTCCCCGACGACCCGCGCGACCTGCTGCCGCACTCCACGGCCCCGGCGGTGGCCGGGAAACGGCTGTCCCGCCAGGCACCTTGAGGCCACCCGAGTCCACGAAATCGCCCGCCGGAACACCCAAGAAGCGGCATCTTCCGCATATTTGCAGGGTCTTCGTCCCCGGCACGCCCGGACTGCCGTAGCATCCCTCTACGGGCCACCCCACCTGCTCCTTGGTCAACGCACGGATCACCAGGCGCAGTTGGCCCGCCTCGGGAGGTACGAGATGATGCATCGCGGCAGACACCGCAGGCGGAAGCGGGGCAAAGCGCTGCGCGCGTTCCTGGCCGGAACCGCCCTCGCGCTCACCGCCGCGGCCACCATGATCAGCGCCTCACAGGCCACCGTCGCCGCGGATCCCGGGGCCCTGAAACCGCTGGCCACCGCCGCCGAGACCGACACGCTGCGGCTGCACGAGCAGCTGGAACCGCGGTCCACCCTCGACACGCTGGCCACCGAGATGGGCAGGCCGGAGGGCGTGAGCGCCGTCCTCGCCGACGCCGACCATTCCCTGCGCGACTCGGCCGACTGCACGGCGACCGAGCGCAGGGCGCTGCCCGTCGAGCCGACGGCCACCCGCGCGTACTGCTGGGACGCTGCCGACACCCGCTCCTGGCGCCCGGGCGCGGTCACCACCTCGGGCGACGCCGACGACGACGGCCTGTGGGGACAGAACCGGGTGATCCTCTCCGCCTGGAACCAGGGGGCGCACGACCTGGCCCGGGTCGCGTTCATCGACGCCAACGACCTCGACCGCCTCACCTACTCCTGGGTGCTGCTCGCCGTCCCGGTCGACGGGGGCCGCGACTACCGCGCGCTCGACTCCCAGGTCTCCGGCATGGTCTGGTACCAGGACAAACTGCTGGTCACCTCCGCCGACGGGTTGTACGTGTACGACATGAACCGCGTCCAGCGCGCCACCACGGACGCGCCCGCGGTCGGCCGGGTGAACGGCGGCTGGGCGGCGCACGGCAACCGCTGGGTGCTGCCCGCGGTCGGCGTCTACCGCGCCGGCACCACGCACCCCGACTATCTCTCCCTCGACCGCAGCACCTCCCCCGACAGCCTGGTCGCGAGCGACTGGGTGTCCAAGGACAGCGACCGGAACGTACGGCTGTGGCGCTACGACCTCAGCGCGTCCTCCGACCGCGCCGGACTGCTCACCACCGACGCGGCCGGGTTCACCCCCGTCGACGAGGCGTACGAGACGAAGGCACCCGGCGTCGGGGCCGTGCTGTCGTACCGCTCCGAGTGGTATCTGGGCCGCACCGCGACGGACGAGGACGGCCGCGGGACGCTGTGGCGGCAGGACGCGACCGGCGCCCGGGCCACCCACTGCGGCACCGACGAGTCCACCCGCTGCTGGAGCGGGGCGGCGGAGTCCCTGTCGTACTGGGAAGCGACCGGCGAGGTCTGGTCCCAGTCGGGACAGGCGCTGTTCGCGCTGCCACTGAGCACGATCGACAGATCCCTGACCTAGATGGTTGCCTGGGGGGCATGTCCAACATCCCCGTGACCACCTGGTCCCTCGAGCAGACCGCCCCGACCGACCTCCTTCCGGCCGCCGCGCCGGAGGGCGATGTGCGGATCGTCCGCTCCGAGGTCCCCTCCCCCGAGTTCAGCCGTTTCCTGTACGCCTCCGTCGGCGGCGACATCCGCTGGATCGACCGGCTCGGCTGGTCGTACGCCCAGTGGGAGGAGCACCTGAACCGGCCGGGCGTGGAGACCTGGGTGGCGTACGACCGGGGCACCCCCGCGGGGTACGTGGAGCTGGAGCCGCAGGACGACGGGGTCGTGGAGATCGTCTACTTCGGGCTGATCCCGGGCTTCCGCGGGCGGCGGATCGGCGGCCATCTGCTGTCGTACGGTGCCGCGCGCGCCTGGGACCTCGCGGACCGCTGGCCGGGGCTGACCGACACCAAGCGGGTGTGGCTGCACACGTGCAGCCTGGACGGCGAGCACGCGATGACGAACTACCAGCGCCGGGGCTTCACCCTGTTCGACACCAAGGTCGAGGAGCAGCAGGAGGTGGCCGCGACCGGCCCCTGGCCGGGTGCGCACCCCGCCTGACCTCGGGTTTCCGGCATCCGGCATAGCGCGGCCGACCCGCGCCGACAAGACCTCCCGCAGCGCATGTGATCGACGCCACCCTTGTCTCGACCTTCGAGACAAGGGTGTCCGCATGATGGACGAAGCTGGACTGTGTCCAGATCGCCGTGACACGCTTCCGTCATGTCTGGAACTGGAATTGCCTTGGTGAGTCGGCGGCACGTCGACCTCGGCCGCATGTCCAGCGCCATCTGTCCGGCGCGCTGACGAGCCGCAGCCCGCCGACATCTCCTGAACTCTCTGTTTCCCCCGCGCAATGAGGCGCACTTATTTCCATGCGCCCGTACGCGCAGGTCAGAGCCGCTTTCCCGCCTGTCCCGAAGGACGAATAACCATGGCCGCCACCCCGCAGAACCCTGCTGCCACGACTCCCCGCCGCAAGGTGAGCCGTCACCGCGGTGAGGGTCAGTGGGCCGCGGGGCACCACACCCCGCTGAACGGCAACGAGCAGTTCAAGAAGGACGACGACGGTCTCAATGTGCGGACACGCATTGAGACGATCTACTCCAAGCGCGGATTCGACTCGATCGACCCCAACGACCTGCGTGGACGCATGCGCTGGTGGGGGCTCTACACCCAGCGCAAGCCCGGGATCGACGGCGGCAAGACCGCGATCCTGGAGCCCGAGGAGCTGGACGACAAGTACTTCATGCTGCGGGTGCGGATCGACGGCGGACGCCTCACCACCCAGCAGCTGCGCGTCATCGGCGAGATCTCCGAGGAGTTCGCGCGCGGCAGCGCGGACATCACCGACCGGCAGAACATCCAGCTGCACTGGATCCGTATCGAGGACGTCCCGGAGATCTGGAACCGCCTTGAGGCGGTCGGTCTGTCCACGACCGAGGCCTGCGGCGACTGCCCGCGTGTGGTCATCGGTTCGCCGGTCGCCGGTATCGCCGAGGACGAGATCATCGACGGCACCTGGGCGATCGACGAGATCCACGAGCGCTACATCGGCAGCCACGAGTTCTCCAACCTGCCGCGCAAGTTCAAGACGGCGATCTCCGGCTCCCCGCTGCTCGACGTGGTCCACGAGATCAACGACATCGCCTTCGTCGGTGTCGAGCACCCCGAGCACGGCCCCGGCTTCGACCTCTGGGTCGGTGGCGGCCTCTCCACCAACCCCAAGCTCGGCGTCCGGCTCGGCGCCTGGGTGCCGCTGGAGGAGGTCCCGGAGGTGTGGGCCGGTGTGGTCGGCATCTTCCGCGACTGGGGCTACCGCCGGCTGCGCACCCGCGCCCGTCTGAAGTTCCTCGTCGCCGACTGGGGCCCGGAGAAGTTCCGCCAGGTCCTGGAGGACGACTACCTCCAGCGCAAGATGATCGACGGCCCCGCGCCCGCCGAGCCCTCGGGCCGCTGGCGTGACCACGTCGGTGTGCACAGGCAGCAGGACGGCCGCTACTACGTCGGCTTCGCGCCGCGCGTCGGCCGGGTCGACGGCGCCACCCTCACCAAGATCGCCGAGGTCGCCGAGGCACATGGCTCGGGCCGGGTGCGGACCACCGTCGAGCAGAAGATGATCATCCTCGATGTCGAGGAGGCGCAGGTCGAGCCGCTGGTCGAGGCGCTGGGTGCGCTGGACCTGACGGCCAAGCCCTCCCCGTTCCGGCGCGGCACCATGGCCTGCACCGGCATCGAGTACTGCAAGCTCGCCATCGTCGAGACCAAGGCGCGCGGCTCCCAGCTGATCGACGAGCTGGAGCGCCGTATCCCCGACTTCGACGAGCCGCTCACCATCAACCTCAACGGCTGCCCCAACGCCTGCGCCCGTATCCAGGTGGCGGACATCGGTCTCAAGGGCCAGCTGGTCCTCAACGACCAGGGCGAGCAGGTCGAGGGCTACCAGGTGCACCTCGGCGGCGCGCTGGGCCTGGAGGCCGGTTTCGGCCGCAAGGTCCGTGGCCTGAAGGTCACCTCCGAGGAGCTGCCCGACTACGTCGAGCGGGTCCTGAAGCGGTTCCAGGCCGAGCGTGAGGAGGGCGAGCGCTTCGCCGCCTGGGCCACGCGCGCCTCGGAGGAGGCACTGTCGTGAGCGAGCGAGCCGCCCCCTTCTACTGCCCCTACTGCGGCGACGAGGACCTGCGCCCGTCCGAGCAGGGTCACGGCGCCTGGGAATGCGCGGCCTGCAACCGCGCATTCCAGTTGAAGTTCCTCGGGCTGCTCGCCCGGGGCCTTCAGCACAACGACGCAGGGGGAGAAGAGATATGACCGCGGTCCAGGAAGAACGTACGACCGACGAACTCAAGGCCCTCGCCGAGCAGGCGGGACGGGACCTGGAGGACGCCTCCGCCCTGGAGATCCTCCAGTGGGCGGTCGACACCTTCGGCAAGCGCTTCTGCGTGACCTCCTCGATGGAGGACGCGGTCGTCGCCCATCTCGCGTCCCGTGCGAGGAAGGGCGAGGCCCCGATAGATGTCGTCTTCCTCGACACCGGCTACCACTTCGAGGAGACCATCGGCACCCGGGACGCGGTCGAGGCCGTGATGGACGTCAACGTCATCACGCTCACCCCGCGCCAGACGGTCGCCGAGCAGGACGCGGAGTACGGCCCCAAGCTGCACGACCGCGACCCGGACCTGTGCTGCAAGCTGCGCAAGGTCCAGCCCTTGGAGCAGGGCCTGACGAACTACCTGGCCTGGGCGACGGGCCTGCGCCGCGACGAGTCCCCGACCCGGGCGAACACCCCGGTCGTCGGCTGGGACGAGAAGCGGCAGAAGGTCAAGATCTCCCCGATCGCCCGCTGGAGCCAGGACGACGTCGACGCGTACGTCGCCGAGCACGGCGTTCTCACCAACCCGCTGCTGATGGACGGTTACGCCTCCGTCGGCTGCGCCCCCTGCACCCGCCGGGTGCTGGAGGGCGAGGACGCGCGCGCCGGCCGCTGGGCGGGCCGCGCCAAGACCGAGTGCGGGCTGCACTGATGACCACCACCGACAAGGAGTTGCACGTGACGACCGGAGCCACCGTCTGGCTCACGGGTCTGCCGAGTGCCGGCAAGACCACCATCGCGTACGAGCTGGCCGGCCGGCTGCGCGAGGAGGGCCACCTCGTCGAGGTGCTCGACGGCGACGAGATCCGCGAGTTCATCTCCGCGGGCCTCGGCTTCAGCCGCGAGGACCGGCACACCAACGTGCAGCGCATCGGCTTCCTCGCCGAACTGCTCGCCCGCAACGGCGTCAAGGCGCTCGTCCCGGTGATCGCGCCGTACGCGGACAGCCGTGAGGCGGTCCGCAAGCGCCACCAGGAGAGCGGCGCCGCGTATGTCGAGGTGCATGTGGCGACCCCGGTCGAGGTGTGCTCCGTACGCGATGTGAAGGGTCTGTACGCCAAGCAGGCCGCGGGTGAGCTGACCGGGCTGACGGGTGTCGACGACCCGTACGAGGCGCCCGAGTCGCCCGATCTGCGCATCGAGTCGCAGAACCAGACCGTCCAGGAGTCCGCGGCGGCGGTCCACGCGCTGCTCACCGAGAGGGGACTGGCATGACGACGACCGTCGCGGCGGTGACGGAGGGCACGCACGCTCCGTACGCCCTCTCGCACCTGGACTCCCTCGAGTCCGAGGCCGTGCACATCTTCCGTGAGGTGGCGGGTGAGTTCGAGCGGCCGGTGATTCTCTTCTCCGGCGGCAAGGACTCCATCGTCATGCTGCATCTGGCGCTGAAGGCGTTCGCCCCGGCGGCGGTCCCCTTCTCGCTGCTGCACGTGGACACGGGGCACAACTTCCCCGAGGTCCTCGAGTACCGGGACCGGACGGTCGCCGAGCACGGGCTGCGGCTGCATGTCGCCTCCGTGCAGGACTACATCGACCGGGGTGTGCTCAAGGAGCGCCCGGACGGAACCCGTAACCCGCTCCAGACGCTGCCGCTGACCGAGAAGATCCAGGCGGAGAAGTTCGACGCGGTCTTCGGCGGTGGCCGCCGGGACGAGGAGAAGGCCCGCGCCAAGGAGCGCGTCTTCTCGCTGCGCGACGAGTTCTCGCAGTGGGACCCGCGCCGCCAGCGCCCCGAGCTGTGGAACCTCTACAACGGACGGCACGCTCCCGGCGAGCACGTCCGCGTGTTCCCGCTCAGCAACTGGACCGAGCTGGACGTGTGGCAGTACATCGCCCGCGAGGGCATCGAGCTGCCGGAGATCTACTTCGCCCACGAGCGTGAGGTGTTCCAGCGGGCCGGCATGTGGCTGACCGCCGGCGAGTGGGGTGGCCCCAAGGAGACCGAGACCGTCGAGAAGCGTCTCGTGCGCTATCGCACGGTCGGCGACATGTCCTGCACCGGTGCCGTCGACTCCGACGCCGTGACGCTGGAGCAGGTCATCACGGAGATCGCCGCGTCCCGGCTCACCGAGCGCGGCGCGACCCGCGCCGACGACAAGATGTCCGAGGCCGCGATGGAAGACCGCAAGCGCGAGGGGTACTTCTAAGCATGAGCACGACCACTTCCGAGGCGCTCTCGGAGACGACCCTGCTGCGGTTCGCGACCGCCGGCTCCGTCGACGACGGCAAGTCGACCCTCGTCGGACGGCTGCTGCACGACTCCAAGTCGGTCCTCACCGACCAACTGGAGGCCGTGGAGCGCGCGTCCGCCTCGCGCGGCCAGGAAGGCCCCGACCTCGCACTCCTCACGGACGGCCTGCGCGCCGAGCGCGAGCAGGGCATCACCATCGACGTGGCCTACCGCTACTTCGCCACCGCCAAGCGCCGGTTCATCCTCGCCGACACGCCGGGGCACGTGCAGTACACCCGCAACATGGTCACCGGCGCCTCCACGGCCGAGCTGACGGTGATCCTCATCGACGCCCGCAACGGTGTCGTCGAGCAGACCCGCCGGCACGCCGCCCTCGCGGCCCTGCTGCGCGTCCCGCACGTGGTCCTCGCCGTCAACAAGATGGACCTCGTCGAGTACAAGGAGTCCGTCTTCGCCGCGATCGCCGAGGAGTTCACGGCGTACGCGACCGAGCTGGGTGTCCCCGAGGTCACCGCGATCCCGATCTCGGCGCTCGCCGGTGACAACGTGGTGGAGCCGTCCGCGAACATGGACTGGTACGGCGGCCCGACCGTCCTGGAGCACCTGGAGACGGTCCCGGTCACCCACGACCTGAGCCACTGCCACGCGCGTCTGCCCGTCCAGTTCGTGATCCGCCCGCAGACCGCCGAGCACCCCGACTACCGGGGGTACGCCGGTCAGATCGCCGCCGGTTCCTTCCACGTCGGCGAGCCGGTCACCGTCCTGCCCTCGGGCCGCGCGTCGAAGATCGCCGGCATCGACCTGCTGGGCAAGCCGGTCGACGTGGCCTGGACGACCCAGTCGGTGACGATCCTGCTGGAGGACGACATCGACATCTCGCGCGGTGACCTCCTCGTGCCCAGCAAGGACGCCCCGGCGACCACGCAGGACGTCGAAGCGACCGTGTGCCATGTCGCCGACGCCCCGCTGACCGTCGGCCACCGGGTGCTGCTCAAGCACGGCACCCGCACGGTGAAGGCGATCGTCAAGGACATCCCCTCCCGTCTCACGCTCGACGACCTGTCCCTGCACCCGCACCCGGGACAGCTCGTCGCCAACGACATCGGCCGCGTGAAGATCCGCACCGCGGAACCGCTGCCGGTGGACTCCTACGCCGACTCCCGTCGCACCGGCTCGTTCATCCTGATCGACCCGAACGACGGCACCACGCTCACCGCGGGCATGGTCGGCGAGTCCTTCGCGTCCCCCGAGCCCGTCAAGGACGCGGCCGAGGACGACGGGTGGGACTTCTGACATGAACTCCACCGACTACTACTCCACGTTCGCGAAGGAGGGCGGCCGCGTAGGCAGCGGCGCGCTCGGCAGCGGGCAGGGCGGAGTGGCGCGATGTGTGCGTTGACGTACGCGCACCGCTTGCGCGCCCCGTCCCCCCACAGCCGTAGACGCAAACCTGCCGACCTCCCGGCCACGACCTGAGAGACCGTGACCGCCGGGCCTCCGAGAGGAACACCTCCCGTGCCTGCTCCATCTGCTCTTCGCCGCACCTTCGCGGTCATCGCCGCGCTGCCTCTCCTCACCCTCGCCGCCTGCGGCTACGGGTCCGACGCCAAGGACGACGGCACCGCCAAGGTGGCCGCCGGGGCGAAGAAGATCGACGGACTGGACTCCGTCAAGATCGGCTACTTCGGCAACCTCACCCACGCCACCGCGCTGGTCGCCAACCAGAAGGGCTTCTTCCAGAAGGAGCTCGGTGCCACGAAGGCCTCGTACGCGACCTTCAACGCCGGTCCGTCCGAGATCGAGGCGCTCAACTCCGGTTCCATCGACATCGGTTGGATCGGCCCCTCCCCGGCGATCAACGGCTACACCAAGTCCAAGGGCACCAACCTGCGCATCATCGGCGGTTCGGCGTCCGGCGGGGTCAAGCTCGTCGTCAACCCGAAGAAGATCAAGTCCCTGAAGGACGTCAAGGGCAAGAAGATCGCCACCCCGCAGCTGGGCAACACGCAGGACGTGGCGTTCCTCAACTGGATCTCGGAGCAGGGCTGGAAGGTCGACGCCGAGAGCGGCGCGGGTGACGTGTCGGTCGTCCGCACCGACAACAAGGTGACCCCGGACGCCTACAAGTCCGGTTCCATCGACGGCGCCTGGGTGCCGGAGCCGACCGCGTCCAAGCTGGTCGCCGAGGGCGGCAAGGTGCTGCTCGACGAGGCCGACCTGTGGCCGGACAAGAAGTTCGTGATCACGAACATCATCGTGTCGCAGAAGTTCCTCAAGGAGCACCCGAAGGCCGTCGAGGCGGTCCTGAAGGCCTCCGTCGAGACCAACAAGTGGATCAACGCCAACCCGGACGAGGCGAAGGCCGCGGCGAACAAGCAGCTGGAGGCCGACTCCGGCAAGGCGCTGCCGACCGACGTCCTGGACCCGGCCTGGAAGTCCATCCAGTTCACCAACGACCCGCTGGCCTCCACCCTCAACACCGAGGCGGAGCACGCGGTCAAGGCCGGTCTGCTGGAGGACCCGCTGCTGGACGGCATCTATGACCTGACGCTCCTGAACAAGGTCCTGAAGGCCGACGGCGAGAGCACGGTCGACGACGCCGGACTCGGCGTCAAGTAAGCCCTGATCCCGAGAGTCTCCAGGAGGTGACGACCATGGCCACCGCGGTTGCCAAGGCCGAACAGGCCGAGTCAGTCGAGTACGCCGCCCGCATCGAGCACGTCTCGAAGTCCTTCGGCGGGCCCGCCGGGCAGCAGCTCGTCCTCGACGACATCACCCTCGATGTCGCGCCGGGCGAGTTCGTCACCCTCCTGGGGGCCTCGGGCTGTGGCAAGTCCACACTGCTCAACCTGGTCGCGGGTCTCGACGACCCGAGCGCCGGCAGCATCAGGACCGACGGGCGCCCCGCTCTGATGTTCCAGGAGCACGCCCTGTTCCCGTGGCTGACCGCGGGCAAGAACATCGAACTCGCCCTGAAACTGGGCGGAGTCGCGAAGAACGACCGGCGCGACCGCGCCGAGGAACTGCTCGAACTGGTCCGGCTGAAGGGCTCGTACGGCAAGCGGGTGCACGAGCTGTCCGGCGGTATGCGCCAGCGTGTGGCGCTCGCCCGGGCGCTGGCCCAGGAGAGCCGGCTGCTGCTCATGGACGAGCCGTTCGCGGCGCTGGACGCGATCACGCGTGATGTGCTGCACGACGAACTGACCCGGATCTGGGCGGAGACGGGGCTGTCCGTCCTGTTCGTCACGCACAACGTGCGCGAGGCGGTCAGGCTGGCCCAGCGGGTCGTCCTGCTGTCTTCGCGGCCTGGCCGGATCGCGCGCGAGTGGACGGTGGGCATCCCGCAGCCGCGCCGTATCGAGGACGCCCCCGTGGCCGAACTGTCCCTTGAGATCACCGAAGAACTGCGTGGGGAGATCCGCCGCCATGGCCAGCAGTGACACGAAGACGGCCCCGACGGACGAGACACGGGACCGGTCCGCCGGTCTGGAGGCCGGTCTGGACGCCCTGGAGACCTCGGCCACCGCACGGACGCCGTTCTCCGTGACCGCCCGCACCAAGATCCTCCCGCCGCTCGTCGCGACGGCCGTCGTGCTGGTGATCTGGCAGGCGCTGATCTCCTTCGACATCGTGACCGACCCGACCAAGCTGCCCTCCCCCGGCGACGTGGCGACCGAGTTCAAGGACGCCTGGCTGGAGGGCAAGCTCCTCGGCTACATCTGGACCAGCGTCGAGCGCGGTCTGCTCGGCTTCCTGCTGGCCCTGGCGATCGGCACTCCGCTGGGGCTGGTCGTGGCCCGGGTGAAGTTCGTCCGGGCGGCGATCGGTCCGGTCCTGTCGGGTCTCCAGTCGCTGCCGTCGGTGGCGTGGGTGCCGCCGGCCGTGCTGTGGCTGGGTCTGAACAACTCGATGATGTACGCGGTCATCCTGCTCGGCGCGGTCCCGTCCATCGCCAACGGTCTCGTCTCCGGCATCGACCAGGTGCCGCCGCTGTTCCTGCGGGCGGGCCGCACGATGGGCGCGACCGGCTGGCGGGGTGCCCTGCACATCGTGCTGCCGGCCGCGCTGCCCGGCTATCTCGCCGGTCTGAAGCAGGGCTGGGCCTTCTCCTGGCGCTCGCTGATGGCGGCGGAGATCATCGCCTCCTCGCCCGACCTGGGCATCGGTCTCGGCGCGCTCCTGGAGAACGGCCGCAACGCCAGCTCCATGCCGATGATCTTCGAGGCGATCTTCCTGATCCTGTTCGTCGGCATCGCCGTCGACCTGCTGATCTTCAGCCCGCTGGAGCGGCGGGTGCTGCGCAGCCGCGGCCTGCTGGTGAAGGGGTAGGTCCCTTGCCGAGGAAGCCCGTTCTTCTCGTCATCGCCCACGGCAGCCGCGATCCGCGGCACGCCGCGACGGTGCACGCCCTCGTCCGCCGGGTGCGCGCGATGCGCCCGGACGTACGGGTGGAGACGGGCTTCCTGGACTTCAACATCCCCTCCGTCCAGGGGGTGTTGGAGTCGCTGGCGGCACAGGGCGTGCGTGACGTGGTGGCCCTCCCGCTGCTGCTGACCCGTGCGTTCCACGCCAAGGCGGACATCCCGGCGGTGCTGCGGGACGCGCCGCCGCAGCTGCGGATCCGGCAGGCCGAGGTACTCGGCCCGTCGCCGCTGCTGTTGTCCGCGCTCGAACGGCGCTTGTACGAGGCGGGGTTGACGCCCGCCGACAAGTCCTCGACCGGGGTCGTGCTGGCCTCGGCGGGGTCCACGGACCCGGAGGCGATCGCAGTGATCGCAGAAATCGCGCGGGAGTGGCGGCACACCGGTTGGTGCGCCGTGCGGCCTGCGTTCGCCTCCGCCGCGTTGCCTCGGACCGAGGATGCGGTGCGGGAGCTTCGGGCGCTGGGGTGCTCCCGGGTGGCCGTTGCGCCGTATGTTCTTGCTCCCGGTTTTCTGCCGGACCGGATCGCGCGGGGCGCGGCGGAGGCGGATGTGCTGGGGGATGTGCTCGGGGCTTCGCCTGAGGTGGCGCGGGTTCTGCTGGAGCGGTATGACGAAGCCCGGGTGCCTTTGCTTGCCGCCTTGGGTGCGTAGTCGTCTGCGGGCCGTGGGGGCTTGTCGCGCCCACGCGGCGGAGCCGCAAATTCGATACAGCTCCGCGCCCCTTGGGTATCTAGCGGCACAGGGCGTTTCCAAGTGCCGTCCGTCCGTACCTTACGACTCTCCCCTCGCGCGTCCGGCTCAGGAGTCCCGCGTCGTAGAGCACCGTCAGGTGCTGGCTCACCGCGCCCGGCGTCACGTTCAGGCGGTGGGCCAGTTCTGTTGTCGAGGCGGGTTCTGCCAGGAGCAGGAGGAGTCTGGCTCTGGGGCGGCCGAGGAGGCGGGCCAGGGCGTCGCCGGTGACCGGGGGCGGTTCCTCCGAGAGGGTGGCGCGGCCGCGGGCCGGATAGATGATCGTGGGCGGCCGGGTGGGGTCGATCAGCGGCTGGGCGCCTCGGGCGAACAGCGAGGGCAGCAGGACCAGTCCGCGGCCGGCGATGCTCATGTCGGTCCATGGCGCCTGGAGCATGAAGTCGTCGGTGGACAGGCGTAGGTGGCCGTCCACCCAGCTGAGCCGCCGGTCCAGTCCCGCGAACATCGCCCCGGCACCCTGCTCGGCGAGCACCCGGGCCTGATGGGCGAGGTCGGCCGCCATGATGCTCTGTACGCGCGGCCACCAGTCCGGGGCAAGGCAGACCTGCCAGTAGGCGTCGAGGGCCTCGACGATCCGCCGGAGGAACGCGGCGGGCTCGGTCAGGCCCCGGGCGACGACGGGTGGCAGCGCGTCCGCGGTGCGGTAGGCGGCACGGAAGTCGGCGTCGAGGAGCTCCGGCGGGGTGGCGCCGAGCCGCTCCAGCTCGTCGGCGAAGACAGGACGGGCCCGTTCAGGACGCGGGGTGAGGCAGTCCGGCACCCACAGCCAGGGGGCGGTCAGCGCGATGAGCAGCTCGTGGTCGAGGGTGTCCAGGCGGGGGCGGATGCGGCGCAGCCACGGCCGGTGATGGGGATAGCGGGCCGGGTCGTGCAGACAGCGCAGCGAGAACACGGCCTCCTGGAGCGGGGAGCAGGCGAAGGAGGTGGTGGCGAGGTCGCCGACGTCGAAGCGGAACTCGATCATTGAGTGCCACGCTAAATCATTGTCGGCGCGACACCGCCGCCGGGTGAGATGTCCGCATGACCACGACACCCGTCACCGTGCCCGTCGAACCCGGGCTACGCCCCTCCCGGCTTCCCACCGACCCCACCCTGCGCCGCGCCACCCTGCTGACCGCCGCCAACTCCCTGGGCAACGGCCTCTACTTCCCGCTCGGCGTCCTGTACTTCACCCGCGTCGTCGGCCTCGACGCGACCTCGGTCGGCCTCGGCATGACGGGCGCGGGGCTGGTCGGCGTGGCGGCCGGGGTACCGGCGGGCCGGGCCGCCGACCGGTGGGGTGCCCGGCGCGTGGGCGCGCTGCTGTGGGCCGGGACGGGCGTGGCGACGGCCGCGTATGTCTTCGTGCACTCCTACGTCGGTTTCCTCGTCGCGGTGGTCTGCGCGACCGGGCTCCAGATGGCGAGCCGCGGGGTGCAGGGTGCGATCTACGCCGATGTGCTGCCCGCCGCGACCCGGGTGGAGGCGCGGGCGTATCTGCGGATGGTCACCAACGTCTTCATGGGGGTGGGCGGCGTCTTCGGTGCGATCGCCCTCCAACTCGACACGCGGGGCGCGTATGTGACGGTCATTCTGGTCAACGCGGTGTCGTTCGCGGGCCCCGCGTTGCTGCTCCCCCGGCTGCCGCTCGCACCCCACGCGCTGGAGCGCGCGGCTCCCGAGGCGGGCGCCCCGGTGGCCGACCGCTGGCGTGCGGTGCGTGATCTGCCGTTCCTCGCGGTGACCGTGTTGAACGCGATCCTCGTCGTGCAGTACACGCTGTCGGAGGTCGGGCTGCCGCTGTGGATCGTGGAGCGCACCGAGGCGCCGCGCTGGACGGCGGCCCTGCTGATGATCCTCAACTGTGTGCTGGTGGCGCTGCTCCAGGTGCGGGTGGCCCGGCGCGCCTCCCAAGTGCCCAGCGCGGTACGGGCGATGGGCTGGTCGGGGCTGCTCCTCGCGCTGGCCTGCGCGGTGTACGCGGTGTCGGCGGGCCTGTCCCCGGTGTGGGCGGTGCTGGCGCTGGCGGTCGGCGCGATCGTGCAGGTCTTCTCGGAGGTGCTGTCGGCCGCGGGCGGCTGGACCCTCGGCTACGAGCTCGCGGACGCCCGCGTCCACGGTGTGTACCAGGGCGTGTTCGGCGCGGGCATGTCGGCCGGCATGATGGCGGGCCCCGCCCTGGTCACGGTCACCGCGATCCAGCACGGCACGGCGGGCTGGGCGATCCTCGGTGTCCTGTTCGCCCTCGCGGGCCTCGCGGTGAGCCCTGCGGTGCGCTGGGCCCTGCGGAACGGGGACTGGCGGGGCGACAAGGTCTAGTCGAAACTGAGCCCACCGGTACGGGTGCGCTTGAGCTCGAAGAGGTCCGGGTCCGTCGCCAACACCCGGAAGCTGTCGAAGAGTTGCGCCGCCCGCGCGCCCCGCGGAATCGCCCGCAGCACCGGCCCGAACCACACCGTCCCGTCGACGTGGATCGTGGGCGTGCCCACATAGCCGCCCGAGTCGGGTTCGGCGCCGGCCGAGTGGCTGCGGCGGACGGCCTCGTCGTACGACGTGTCGTGCGCGGCATCGGCGAGGCCCGCCGGCAGGCCGAGGTCCGCCAGGGACTCGGCGATCACCGCGTCGAAGTCCTCGGCCTTCCGTTCGTGGATACGGGTGCCGAAGGCGGTGTAGAGGTCACGCAGGACCTTCTCGCCGTGCGCCTGGGCCGCGGCCACGGCGACGCGCACCGGGCCGATGGACTTGTCGACCAACTCCCGGTACCACGCGGGCAGTTCGTTTCCCGCGTTGTGCAGGTACAGGCTCATCGCGTGGAAGCGGAGGTCGAGCGGGCGGTGCCGTTCGACCTCCAGCAGCCAGCGGGAGGTGATCCAGGCGAAGGGACAGGCGGGGTCGAACCAGAAGTCGACGCGGGCGGGTTCTGCGGTGGTCATGCCGTCGACGGTAATCCCTCATTGGCCCAGCCTTGTGGTCCAATCAGCCACTGGTTCCATGGTCCATTTCGGTCAGCCGCACCAGCTCCTCCACCGGCATCGACCCCGGCGCCCTGCGCTCGCGCGCGAAGGTGTTGGCCAGGCGCTGCAAGAGGTCGTTGAGCGGGGTCGGTACGCCGTGCAGCCGGCCCAGCAGCGCGATCTCGCCGTTGAGGTAGTCGGCCTCGATGGTGCCGGTGCCCCGGTCCAGGGACTGCCAGGAGGAGCCGCCGCCGCGCGGGGCGCCGTGCAGGGGGGCGAGGAAGACCTTGTCGCCCCGTACGGCCCGCTGCTCCTCGGCGCTGGCGTACGGGATGCCGGCGGCGTCGAGGACGGCGACGCCCTCGGCCTTCACCCGCCCTAGGAGCGCCACGGCCTCGTCGCTCTCCATCGGCCCGGTCACGGCCTCCAGCGCGTTCCCGAGGTTGGCGAGCAGCTTGGCGTACTGCCAGCGGGTCACGTCCGGCACGACCGGTGCCTCGAAGCGGGACTTCTCCAGGTCGGCGGCGATCAGCCGGGCGGTCTCGTCGGTGCCGTGCGGGTAGCGGCCGAGGTGGAGGATGCCGGTGAGCGGGGCGCCGGCGGCGCTGACGACGCCGGGTTCGACGAGCGCGCAGGGCAGCCACACGCACACGCCGTACACCGTGCGGAACGTGCGCAGGGCCAGGCGCTGGCTCTCCACGCCGTTCTGCGCGCAGACCAGCGGCAGCCGCTCGGCCGCCGTACCCCCGCCCGCGACCGCTGCCGGTCCCCAGGTCTGGAGCGCTGCCACGCTGTCCTGGGTCTTCACCGCGAGGACGAGGACGTCGTCGGCGCGCAGCTCGCCGAGCTCGGCCGGGTCCTCGACAACGGGCAGCCGATGGACGAACTCGCCGTCGGGGACGCGGAGTCGAAGCCCGTGCTCGCGCAGCGCCGCCCGGTGGGCGCCCCGTGCGACGAGGACCACCTCGCTCCCCGCCTCCGCGAGCCGCCCGCCGACGACGCATCCGACCGCTCCCGCCCCGATGATGATGTAGCGCATGGACCGAGCCTCGCACACGTGACCTTGCCACCGGGCGCCCGGTGTCCGTTGCCGGGCACGGTCACTCCACGCCGGTCATCTCCACCAGCTTGACCACGGTGTTCCAGTTGCGGCTGGTGGCGATCAGCCCCTTGTTCACGCGCGGCTTGGAGAGCTGTTCCGCGAGCTTGGAGCGGCCCAGGCCGTCCGGGACGTACAGGTAGAGGGCACGGTCGCCGAGGCGGAACTCCTCGGGGAGGAAGGCGGGTTGGTCGATGGCGGCGAAGCGGTCCGCGTCGACGGCGGCGGAGAAGTAGGTGACGTGCAGCTGCTTGCCCTCCAGTTCGGCGGCCGGGAAGGGGCAGGCGTCGACGATCGCGGCGAGGTAGGCGTGATCGCGGACGATGACGTCGACCCCGAAGCCGAAGTGCTTCTCGATCGCGGCGGTGATCTCGGCCGCGAGGGATTCCTCGTCGCCGTGGCCGGCGGTGAACACCGCCTGGCCGCTCTGGAGGTAGGTGCGCACCCCTGAGTGGCCGAGCCCCTCCATCAGGGTGCGCAGTTCGGCCATCGGGACCTTCTTGGCACCGCCCACGTTGATCCCGCGCAGCAGCGCCGCATACGTCGTCGTCATGCGCTCACCATAGGACGACGGCGTGTTGTTGTAGGGGGCACACTCCTCCCCAGTGCGGAGACGGCCCTGGTCCGAGAGGACGAGTCGCTCATCCGCACTTCACCGGGCAGCACGACGTGACGGGTTTATCCGGCCCATACCTTCGAAACGAAAGGTGGCGGCAGGGGGCCGCGACCGCAGTCAAGGGGGCAAGCCCGTCATGGGGAACGGAGAAACAAGGGTGCGGGGCCTGGCGGCCCGGGCCGGCGGCTGGAGTGCCCGGCACCGCTGGGCCGCGGTCGGCATCTGGGTGCTGTTCGTGGTCCTGGCCATGGGACTCGGTTCGGCGGCGGGCCGGGTCGACGTCGACGAGAGCGAGGGCCTGAAGGGGGAGACCCACACGGCCGCGCGGATCGTCAAGGACGCCGGCATCGAGGAGCCCGCCGGTGAGTCGGTCCTGGTGCAGGCGAAGGACGGCCGGCTCAAGGCGACGGACGAGCAGTTCCGTGCCGCGGTCAACGCCGTCGTCCAGGCGGTCGACGCCACCGGCAAGGTCACGGACGTCACCTCGCCGTACGACACGGACACCGTCTCCAAGGACGGTCGCAGCGCGCTGGTGCAGTTCGACATGAAGGGCGACGCGGAGACGGCCGGTGAGCGGGTCGAGCCCGTGCTGGACGCCGTGGCGAAGGTCCAGAAGGACCATGCGGACCTGCGGATCGAGGAGATCGGCGGCGCCAGCATGCAGAAGACGTTCGACGACGCGTTCGGCGACGACTTCCAGAAGGCCGAGTACTCGGCCGTGCCCGTGGCCCTCGGCATCCTGCTGATCGCCTTCGGCGCGCTGGTCGCGGCGCTGCTGCCGGTGGCCCTGGCGCTCACCGCGATCATGGCGACGATGGGCCTGATGGGCGTCATCAGCCATGTCATGCCGATGGGCGATGTCGCCAACTCGGTGATGCTGCTGGTCGGTCTGGCCGTCGGCGTCGACTACTGCCTGTTCTATCTGCGCCGGGAGCGCGAGGAGCGTGAGGCGGGCCGGGACGCGCAGACCGCGCTGCGGATCGCCGCCGCCACCAGTGGCCGCGCGATCATCGTCTCCGGTGTCACGGTGTGCGTGGCGATGGCGGGCATGCTGTTCACCGGGATCGCCGACTTCGAGGCGATGGGCCTGGCCTCGCTGATCGTCGTGGCCGTCGCCATGATCGGCTCCATCACCGTGCTGCCCGCGCTGCTCTCCCTGCTGGGTGAGCGGGTCGAGAAGGGCCGTATCCCGTTCCTGCGGCGCCGCAAGCGCAACGGCAACGGGGAGAGCCGGCTCTGGACGGTCATCCTGGGTGCGGTGCTGAAGCGGCCGATGGTCTCCGTCGTCGTGGCGGCGGGCGCGCTGCTCGCGATCGCCGCGCCCGCGGTCGGCATGAAGACCCAGAACCTCACGCTGGACCAGGAGTTCGGCGACTCGCTGCCCATCGTGCAGACCTACGACCGCGTCAACGCGGCCTTCCCCGGCGGCTCCGAGCCCGCCGAGGTGATCGTCAAGGCGGACAACATCGACTCCGCGGAGGTGCAGAACGCGCTCGCCGACTTCAAGGAGCAGGCGGTCGCCTCGGGTGCCTCGCGCGGCCCGGTCGAGATCAAGCTGCACCAGAAGCAGAACCTCGCCTTCGTGTACGTCCCGCTGGTCGGCGGCTCCGACCTCGACAAGGCGGGCGCGAGCCTGGAGAAGCTGCGCGACGAGGTGCGGCCCGCGACCCTCGGCAAGGTCGACGGCCTTGCGGCTCCCATCAGCGGTCAGGTCGCCGGCTCGAAGGACTTCAACGACCAGTTGACCGGCGCGGTCGTCCCGGTCTTCGCCTTCGTGGTGGTCTTCGCCTTCCTGCTGATGCTGCTCTCCTTCCGCTCCCTGACGATCGCGATCACCTCGATCGTGCTCAACCTGCTGTCGGTGGGGGCGGCGTACGGAATCCTCGTCGCCGTCTTCCAGCACGGCTGGGGCGCGTCCCTGGTGGGCGCGGAGGGCGTCGGCGCGATCATCTCCTGGCTGCCGCTGTTCCTCTTCGTGATCCTGTTCGGCCTGTCGATGGACTACCACGTGTTCGTGGTCTCGCGGATCCGTGAGGCACGTCTGAAGGGCCGGACGACAAAAGACGCGATCCAGCACGGTGTGGTCACCACGGCCGGTGTCGTCACCAGTGCCGCGGTCATCATGGTCGCCGTCTTCGCGATCTTCGGAACGCTGTCGATGCAGTCCATGAAGCAGATGGGCGTGGGCCTGGCGACGGCGGTGCTCGTCGACGCGACGATCATCCGGGGTGTGCTGCTCCCGGCGGTCATGGCCCTGCTCGGTGAGCGCAACTGGTATCTGCCGAAGTGGCTGAACCGCCTGCCCGACCTCACGCACGACGAGGCGGCGGAGGTCGTGGTCCACGAGGTGGAGGAACCTGCCCGGGTGTAACCGCTCGCGGCACGGCGCAGGGCCCGTTGGTCACCGGGGAGCCAACGGGCCCTGCGTGTTGTGCGGTCACCGGGGCCGGTAGGCGGTGGCCAGCACGGAGACGGTGACCCGGCCGGGCAGGAGGCCGTCATCGGCCGGCCCCGCCCGGCTCACATGCCGTGCGCTCGGGGTCATCGCCACCAGGTCCAGGACATCCGCCCCGCTCAAGGCCGCGGAATACTCCACCTGTTCGGTGACGGTGGCCTCGAAGAAGGGCGCGAGCGCCCGGTGCAGGCGCTGCTCCTTGGCCGGGTCGACCGTGACCATCGCGGGGATCCGGCCGCGCAGTTCGGCCAGGTGCCGCCCGGTGGGCCGGACCACGACCAGCCGGCCGGTCGGGCGCAGCACGCGGTGGAACTCGGCCGGGTTGCGCGGGGCGAACACGTCCAGCACGACATCCGCCACCCCGTCGTCGAGCGGGAAGCGCCGGAACACGTCCCAGGCCAGGGCGGCGGCCCGGTCATGGGCCCGGGCGGCCGAGCGCAGCGCGCGCACCGAACTGTCCAGCCCCAGCCCCCGGGCGCCGGGCAACCGGTCGAGTGCGCCGGCCAGGTAGTAGCCCGTGCCGCACCCGACGTCGACCACGGTGCCCCGCTCGGACACAGCACCGGCCGCCAGACGGGCGCTCACCTCACGGATGGGCGCGTAGGTCCCGGTGGCCAGGAAGCGATCCCTGGCCCGGACCATCTCGGCGTCGTCACCGCTGGTGGCCCGGGCGCCCGTCAGCAGGCCGGCATAGCCGTACCGGGCGATGTCGAAGCTGTGGCCGCTCGGACAGCGCAGTGCGCCGCGGTCGGCATGCAGGCGGCCGGTGCGGCACGCGGGGCAGCACAGCAGGTCGAGGGAGCGGTGCAGGGCGGAGGGAAGCGACACCGACCGCGGCCGTGTCCTCCGGATCATCCCGGGTGAGCGGGCAGTTCGGCCTCGATGAGGTCAACCGCCCTTTGCGTGCCTCCTTCTTGGGCCATCCCCGCCTGTAGGTCCTTGAGCCGCGCGGCGACTTCCGGATCGTCGACGAGGGCCACGGCCGTGGCGCGCAGCGCCTCCGCGGTGGCCTCCGCCGTGTCGAGGCGGCGGGCCACACCCAGCGACTGGAGCATGTCCGCGTTGCCGAACTGGTCCACGGCCTGCGGTACGGCGATCATCGGGGTCGCGGTCGCGAGGCCCTCCTGGCTGCCGCCGGCGCCGGCGTGGGTGACGAACAGGTCGGCCTGCCGCAGCACCGCCAACTGCGGTACCCACGAAGACACTTCGATGTTGGCGGGAATGTCCCCCAGCTCGACCGGGTCCACGCTCGCGCCGATCTGGAGCACCAGATGCCAGCCGGGCAGATCGCCGAAGGCCTTCACGCACTCCCGATAGAAGCCGGGCTGCTTGGTGAAGGCCGACCCGAGCGACACGAGGACGACCTTCTCGGCGTCGGCGGGTCGCCGCCACTGACCCTCGGTGCCGCGGTCGCCCTGACAGGCTCCGACGAAGGAGTACACCTTCTCGTCGACCCGGTCGGCGTGGGGCTGGAGCGCCTTGGGGATCAGCACGATCGACCGGGCGGGGCGGCCCGCGAAGTCATCGGGGTGCAGGGTGACCCCGTTCTCCTCCAGCCAGCCCTGGAAGCGGGCGTAGTACGCCTGCCCCCGCTCGGTCTTCTTCGGCTCCGCCCACATCGGCTCGGCGATCTCCTCCTCGTAGCCCTCCCAGGCCACGAGGTTGGGCGAGAGCGAGACCGCGGGCACGCCCCAGCGGTGGGCGAGGACCCGGGCCGGGTAGGAGGTGATGTCGTGCAGGACGAGATCCGGTTCGTCTCCCTCGTACGCCTCGATCAGTTGCGGCAGCGCCTGGATGGCGTCGGCGAGGAAGGGTTCGACGTTGTCGAGGAGGGTGCTGCCCCATGCCTCCGGATCGGCGCCGGGCCCGGGCAGGGTGGAGTTCCAGAGCCTGGGCTCGGCGCCGGTCGCGGCGACCTTCTCCGCGAACACCGGCGGGATCGCGTACGTCACCCGGTGGCCGCGTGCGACGAGCTCGCGGATGACTTCGAGGCTCGGGTTCACATGGCCGTGGGCGGCGACCGAGAACATGGCGATGTGTGCGGGAGTGGTCATGCCGTCGAGGCTAGACGAGACGAGACGTCTCGTGCAATTCAATTAACGTGAAGCCGCTTCAGCGCTGATAGCGGGCGAGCACCAGGTTGCCGTCCTTCTCCAGGCGTCTGCGCAGTTCGGCGAGGCCGATCGCCCCGCTGTAGTACTCCTGGAACGCCGGGGTCGCGACCTTGTCCTTCCACTCGGGGTAGCCGCGCACGGACTGGGCGGGCGCCGAGCGCAGATGGGCGGCGAGGGCGGTGCCGGTGGCCCAGCCGTTCTCGGCGGTGTGCAGGGCGGGGTCCTTGAGGGCCTGTGTGCCGGTGGGCAGCATCCAGTCGCCCAGCGCGAGCCGCACCATGTTCTTCGGGCGGAGCAGGAAGTCGATGAACTGGACGGCCTCCTTCTTGTGGGGGCTGTCCTCGGCGACGGACAGCGTCTGCGGGCTGACGCCCTGGCTGAGTCCGTCGGCACCGGCGGGGGCGGGCAGCACCTGCCAGTCGAAGCCCTTCGGCGCCTGCTGCACGATCTGCTGGCGGTAGGAGAAGCCGAGCGGCACCATCGCGTACCTGCCGCCGAAGAACCCGGGCAGGGTGTCGGAGCCGCTGCTGCCCAGGGTGGTGGGCGAGGCGCTGTGGTCGGTGTTCGCCTGGTCGTGGACGGTGCGCGGGACGACCTCGTCGCCCTTGTCGAAGCGGATGGTCACCTTGCCGTCGGCACCCCGGTGGAAGAGCTGTCCGCCCGCCGACAGGGAGAGGTTGAGGGTGGCCGAGACGGGTTCCTTGAGCGGCCAGGCGATGCCGTACTTCCCGTGACCGCCGAGTTCTTCGGTGATCTGCCGGAACTCGGTCCAGCTCCAGGGGTGCTCGGGCGTCGGAACGCGCACGCCCGACTCCTTCAGCCACTTGGCGTTGGCGATGAGGACCCTCGGCTCCTGGAGGAACGGCACACCGTAGATCCCGTCGCCGAAGGTCGTCGTCTCCCAACCACGCTGCGGGATGTCCGACTTGAGCCGCGCGGGCAGCAGGTCGCTCAGGTCGGCGAGATAGCCGCCATAGGCGAAGTCCGCGAGGTCGTCGGAGGCGTCGTGGATGATGTCGGGCGCCTCGCCGCCCTCGAAGGAGGTGAGGAGCTGGTCGTGGACGCTGTCCCAACTCCCCTGGACGTACTCGACCTTGACGTCCGGGTGGGTCGCGTTCCACTCCTTCACCAGCTGCTGGTTGGCGGTGACGGACTCCTCCTGCCAGGCCAGCGACTGGAAGCGGAGGGTGACGGTGCCGTCGTCCTTCCCGCTCTCCCCGCCGGTGCAGCCCGTGAGGAGCAGGGCCAGCACCAGCCCGATGAGCCATTTCGCCCGCATCAGCTCTTCACCGCCCCGGCCAGCATGCCGCTCGTGATCCGCCGTTGGATGAGGGCGAAGACGACCAGCGAGGGCAGCGTCGCGAGGAACGCCGCCGCGGCCAGCGGCCCCAGGTCGGCGACGCCCTCCGCGCCGATGAAGTGGGTGAGGACGATCGGCAGTGTCTGTTTCTCCGGGGTCTTCAGCAGGACCAGCGCGAAGAAGAACTCGTTCCACGCGGTGACGAACGCGAACAGCGCCGTCGCCACGATCCCCGGCGCCAGCAGCGGCGCGGTCACCGACACCAGCGTCCGCAGCCGCCCGGCGCCGTCGACGGCCGCCGCCTCCTCCAACTCCTCCGGCACCGCCCGCACATACCCGACCAGCATCCACAGCGCGAACGGCAGCGCCCACACCACGTACACCAGCACGAGCCCGAACAGCGAGTTGATCAGCCGCAGGTTCTTCAGCACCAGGAACAGCGGGATGATCACCAGCACCAGCGGGAACGCCTGGCTGACCACCACCCACCCGGTCGCCGCCCGCGCGAGCAGGCTGCGGCGCCGGGCCATCACATACGCGAGCGGTGTGGCGATCAGTACGGCGATCAGCGCGGCGCCGAGCGCGGCGAGCAGGGAGTTGCCCGCGGCGCGCAGCAGCGGCTGTTCGTCGAAGGCCTGCCGGAAGTTGTCGAGGGTGGGATCCCTCGGTATCCAGGTCGGGTGCAGACTGCCCAGTTCCCGGGGCGACTTGAAGGCGATGGAGATCAGCCAGAGGAACGGGAAGGCGAGGAAGACGAGATACGCGAGCAGGGCGGCGTACTGTCCGACGCGGCCTGTGGTGCTGGTCCTCATGCCTCGTCACCTCCCCGCAGCCGGCCCACCAGGAAGACGGCGAGCAGCACCGAGATCACGGCGACCATCACGCATCCCATGGCCGCGGCGTAGCCGAACTGGCCGTAGCGGAAGGCCTCTTCGTAGGCGAAGAGCATCGGGAGCCGGGTGCGGCCGCCGGGTCCGCCGCTGGTCAGGACGTAGACCAGGGCGAAGGAGTTGAAGTTCCAGATGAAGTTGAGGGCGGTGATGGACAGCGCGACCGGGCGCAGGGCGGGCCAGGTGACCGTCCGGAAGCGGCGCCAGGCGCCCGCCCCGTCCATCGCCGCCGCCTCGTGCAGTTCGCGCGGCGTGTTCTGCAGTCCGGCGAGCAGGGCGACCGTGGTCTGCGGCATCCCGGCCCACACACCGACGACGATGACGGCGGGCAGGGCGGTGGACAGACCCGCGAGCCAGTCACGGCCGTCGCCGAGGCCGAGGTCGCGCAGGGTCTCGTTGAGGACGCCCGCGTCGGGGTTGTAGACGAGCCGCCACATGACACCGACGACGACCTCGGGCATCGCCCACGGGATGATGGCCAGGGCGCGGGCCAGCCAGCGCAGTCTGAGGTCCTGGTTCAGCAGCAGGGCGAGGCCGAGCGCCAGCAGGAACTGCGGCACCGTCACCCCGACCGCCCACACCAGGCCGATCCGGAACGACTCCCAGAACAGCGTGTCGTGCAGCAGGTCCTGGAAGTTGAGGCCGCCGATCCACTGGGTGGACCGGGTGCGCCCGGACTGGGCGTCGGTGAACGCCAGGAGGATGCCGTAGAGCAGCGGTCCGACGCTCAGCACGAGGATCGGGATCAGCGCGGGCAGCACCAGGAACCAGGCGCCGCGGTCCACCGCCCTGCGGCCCCCGTCGGCGCGTGGCGCACCCCGCGCCCCCCGCGTCGACCGCTTCGTCGCGGTCAGCGATGTCACGTGATCGGCTCCTCACCACGGCTCGGGACACTCCGGGACCGGTGGCCCCGGTCATGGTCGTGAAGGGCGTATGCGCCGTCAAGGCACCGTGCACACCGTCCGACCTGTACGAATGCGAGACTGGGCGGCGGATGGCGGGAACTCGACGCCCGGTGCGCGCTGGACGCGCGCCGCATCGGCAGGAACGGGACACGGAGGCGGGCGATGGACGAGGCACGGGCGCGGGAGGTACTGGCCGAGGCGGGGGTGCTGCCCGCGGCGGCCGGGGAGGCGCGGCTGCTCGCGCTCGGTGAGAACGCCGTGTTCGCCGCCGGTGACCTGGTCGTCAAGGTGGGCCGGGACGCCGAACTCCTGGACCGGGCGCGCCGGGAGCTGGACATCGCGCTGTGGCTCGCCGAGGCCGAGGTGCCCGCGGTGCGGGCCGCCGAGCCGAAGCCGCTGCTCGTCGCGGGGCACCCGGTGACGGTGTGGCACCGGATGCCCGATGCCGTACGGCCCGCCGAGCCCCGGGATTTGGCCGAACTGCTACGGGTGGTCCACGCGCTGCCCCTGCCCTCCTTCGCACTGCCGCCCCGCGAGCTGCTGGGCGGTGTGGAACGCTGGCTGCGGCTCGCGGGCGACGCGATCGACCCCGCGGACGCGACGTATCTGCGCGAGCGCCGGGACGGCTTCGCGGGGGCCGCCGCCGCGCTCACCCCGCACCTTCCGCGCGGCCCCATCCATGGAGACGCGCTCCCGCGCAATGTGCACGTCGGCCCCGACGGCCCGGTCCTGGTCGACCTGGAGACCTTCTCCGCGGACCTGCGTGAGCACGACCTGGTGGTGATGGCGCTGTCGCACGACCGGTACGGGCTGCCGACGCCGGCCTACGACAACTTCACCCAGGCGTACGGCTGGGACGTACGGGAGTGGGAGGGCTGTTCCGTGCTCCGGGGCGCCCGGGAGACGGCGAGCTGCGCCTGGGTGGCCCAGCACGCGCCGAGCAATCCGCAGGCGCTGGCGGAGTTCGAGCGGCGGGTGGCATCGCTCAGGGACGGGGACGAGACGGTGCGCTGGTACCCGTTCTGAGCGTGCGAGAGCCTTGCGGCGGCGGGCGTCAGACCGTCTTGTCGGCCACCGTCAGCTCCCGCAGGGGCCAGGTGCCGTCCACCACCGCGTCCGTCTCGCCCTTGCCGCGCAGGAACTTCTGGAAGTCCGCCGCCCAGTCCGCGTACCACTCGATCTGGCGGCGGTGCAGGTCCGCCGGGCCGAGGGTCGCGATCTTGGGGTGGCGGTCGGCTATCGCGCCGGCGAGGCGGGCCGCGGCGAGGGCGTCGGCGGAGGCGTCGTGGGCGGAGTCGAGCGGGACTCCGTACTCCCCGCAGACCGCTTCGAGGTTGCGCTTGCCGCGGCGGTAGCGGTCGACGGCGCGGTCGATGGTGTACGGGTCGATGACCGGGGCCGGGTCCAGTCCGCCCAGGCGGTCGCGGAGGGAGGGGAGGTGGTGGCGGTGGAGTTCCGCGGAGAGCAGGGTCAGGTCGAAGGCCGCGTTGTAGGCGACGACCGGGACGCCCGTCTTCCAGTACGTCACCAGTACGTCCGCGATGGCGTCGGCGACCTGGTCGGCCGGCCTGCCCTCGGCGGTCGCGCGTTCGTTGCTGATCCCGTGGACCGCGACCGCGTCCGCCGGGATCTCCACGCCCGGGTCCGCGAGCCACTCGCGGTGGCCCATGACCTGCCCGGCCCTCACCTCGATCACGGCTCCCGTGACGATGCGCGCCTCGCGCGGATCGGTGCCGGTCGTCTCCAGGTCGAAGCCGATCAGCAGCTCCCGGTGCCAGCCCATGGGCCGTCCCCCTTCTTGGTGGTGCTTTCCCCCAGTGGTCTCCACCATCCCATGCGCCACTGACAACCAGAGGACCGCGTTCCGCTTGGCGCTCCGCCGGGGACTTTCATGACACCGGTCGCGAATCCACCCAAGACGTCTCGAACTCCTCGCGATACGTCGGGAAGAGGCCGCTCTCATCCATTTCGCCCGGCTTGACGACCTTGCTCCCGTTCCGCAGCACCAGCACCGGCGCCTCCATGCCCCGCGACCGCCGCAGATAGGACTGCACGACGGCGATCCCGTCCGTGCCGTCGCCGTCCACGAGGTAGGCGGTGAAGCGCGGGGTCTCGTCGTAGACCTGGATCTCGAAGGCGCCCGGGTCACGGAGCTTGGACCGCACCCGGCGCATGTGCAGGATGTTCATCTCGACGGCCCGGCTCAACTCGCCGCGTTTCATGCCGAGTTCCCGCTCGCGCCGCTTGACCGCGCTGGAGGCGGGGTTGAGGAAGAGCAGCCGCACCCGGCAGCCCGCCTCGGCGAGCCGGACCAGGCGCCGGCCGGAGAAGTTCTGGACCAGGAGGTTGAGGCCGATGCCGACCGCGTCGAGGCGGCGGGCGCCGCCGAAGATGTCCTCTGCGGGGAACTGGCGCAGCAGCCGCACCCGGTCGGGGTGCACGGCGACCACGTCCGCGTACCGGTCGCCGACGAGGTCCTCGACCGCGTCCACCGGGAGCCGGCGCGCGGAGGGGACGTCTCCGCCCGCGCCGAGTATCTCCAGGAGCCGCGCCGAGGCCCGTTCGGCCTGGCCGAGGACGGCTTCGGACAGGGCCCGGTTGCGGGAGACGACGTTGCGGGTCACTTCCAGCTCGTCCAGGGCGAGTTCGACGTCCCGGCGCTCGTCGAAGTAGGGCTCGAAGCACGGCCAGTGCTGCACCATCAGCTCACGCAGCTGCGGCAACGTCAGGAAACTCAGGACGTTGTCGTCGGCCGGGTCGAGCAAGTAGCCCTTGCGACGGCTGACTTCACGTACGGCGACCGCGCGCTGCACCCATTCCTGGCCGGCCGGTCCGGCGGCGGCCACCACCCAGTCGTCGCCGTGGACGGGTTCGTAGATGGGACGCAGAACAGCGGCCACGACCGCGCGCAACCGCTGTTCGACGAGGTTCAGCCAGATGTAGGCCCGGCCGGCTCGCTGGGCGCGCGTACGCACCTCGCGCCAGGCGTCGGCGTCCCAGTCCAGCTCCGGCCCGATGGAACCGGCGGCGTCCATGGGCCGGGCCAGCGACACCGTGCCGGGCGGGGCGTCTGCGGAGTTCCCCTCGTGACCCTCGTCACCAGGGGGCAACTCCAGCCCTCCCGAGCCCACCCGCGCACCGCCTTCCGCTCCCCCGAGCTCTCCCCGTCCCAACGATCAAGGAAGGGTACTCCGGGACCGGTCGGCGGTGCAGCCGGATGGACAGGGTCGTTTCTCAACTACCGCCCAAGTAGTTGCCGTTCTGCCCGGCGAGCTCCGCCGGAGTGAGCGGATTCATAGCGGTGACGTCACGCGGGGCGATCGAGAAGCCCTGCCAGTGGACCGGCATCGGCTGCTGGTCCTCGTCCCGGGCGATGTGGTGGAAGCCGACGTTGACCCAGGCCACGGGGTGCGTGAGGGTCTGGCCGTCGACCCACTTGTCGACCGACTTGGGGTGGGCGCTGTCGCAGCGCGGGTTGTTGCTGGAGAACAGCTCGCACTTGTTGTACTGGGTGAAGTAGATGTCGTGCTTGGTGTAACTGCGGCCCGGGTAGCGGGTGGTGGGGCCGGGGACGAACTCGTACGAGCGCGCGTGGTTGTCCTTGTTCTTGCCGGTCGCGCTGACCATCCGCCACCAGCGGTAAGTCTTGGCGTCGCCCGCGAGTTCCTTGGTGACCTTGGTGCGGGTGGTCTTGACCGTGGGGGTGTCCGCGCCGTGCGAGGTGAGGGTCGAGTCGTACTGCTCGACCCGGTTCTTGGTGGACCCGTCGAGGGCGAAGTCGAGCCGCCAGAAGACGTTGTGGGTGTGGCTGGTGGCCTTGTCCTTGGCGGCGCCCTTGCCGATGGGCCAGCCCTTGCCGTCACCCGCGTCGTAGTCGAACGGCGAGAGGGTGCCGGTGGCGCCGACGTTCATGTTGATGGTGCCGTCGTCCTGGAAGCGGTACTCGGTCATGTACTCGTACCAGCCGACCTGGTTGACCGTGTAGACGAGGAAGTCCTTGCCCTGGGCCTGGTAGACCTTGTTCGCGGTGTCGCCCTGCATGCGGTAGGCGTGTCCGCGGGACCGGGTGGTGGTGCACAGGCCCTTGACGTTGGGGTTCTGCTCCGGGTACGGGTCCGGGATCTTGACGGTCTTGATGGTGCCGCCAGGGCATTCGGCGGGCGCCAGGTTCATCAGGTCCTTGGCGAAGTCCTGGCCCGTCAGGTCGTCGTACTCGGCCCGTCCGTCGTCATACGGGACGTGGATCTGGCCGAGCCGGGCGCTGTTGAGGACCTTGATCGGGGCGGACTCTCCCTTGGGCTGGTAGGAGATGTCGTCCAGGACGAGGCCGGCCTTGCTGTCGTAGCGCCAGCACATCCGCCAGGTGGTGCCGCTGGAGAGCTTCTGCTCGATGCGGAAGGCGGCGCTGCAGTCGGGCGCGGCCGCGGCGGCGCTCTGCGGCTGGGCGGTGGCCGGTCCGGCTCCGGTCGTCAGACCGGCGGCCAGCGCGGCGACGGCGAGGCCGAGGGCCGCCGTCCGGCCGCGGACGGGGCTGATTCTGGTGACGCGCATGAAGAAGTGACTCCCTTGCAGGAGGTGCGAGTTCGAAAACTGGACGGAGTTGGGCTCAGCGGCCGAGTGGTCGGCTCGGCGACTGAGCGGCTGAGCGGTCGGGCTCAGTGCTTGAGCTCGCCCACCTTGTGGGCGCTCAGGTCGATCACCAGGGCTGTGGTGTCGATCCACGGCCCGTTCTTGACCTTCGTGAACAGCCGCACGCAGCGGTGCTCACCGCACTGGTCCAGCACGGCGGGCTGGCCGCCCGGCGTGGCCCGGTAGACGCCGCCGCTCAGCCGCAGCTGGTCCGGAGAGGTCAGCTCCTTGCCCATCGCGTCCTTGTAGTCGGCCCTGAGGCCGGCCCCGAGCGGGTCGGCGATCAGCAGGGCCGCCGCCTCGCTGCTCTCGGCGCGGCTCAGCGGAGGCTGGACGCCCTGCTGCTCGGTGGAGTCCACGACCTTGCCGGTGTCCAGGTCGACGGTCTTGGTGACGAGGGTGTCGTCCCGGTAGTCGTAGTACGACACGTCGGCGCGCCGGGAGGTGTCCGCGCCGCCGGCCTCCGCTTCGGCGAGGTCGACGGTCAGCTGCTGCGGACCGCGCTCACCCGCCGCGTTCTCGCTCGCGGCGAACGTCTGCCGGTTCACGGCGATCTTCTGAGCCCGCGCGACCTCGTCGTCGGTCAGCGGGTCGTTCCCCTTGCCCTTGTCCCCTTCGTCCGGGGCCGCCTGGACGACGCCCGGCGCGACGGGCGCGCCCTGCTCGTCCTGCCCCAGCTGCTGGGCGGCGGCCGTCTTGCCGTCGCCCTTGGTCCCGCCCGATTCGTCGGCGCCCGCCGTCCCCGGCAGGGTGACGCCGACCATGACGGCGGTCGAGGCCACCGCAATGGCCGCACCCGCCACCACCTTGCCCAGGTGGCGGTGCACTATCTTGCGCACATCTTCCCCCTACTCCCCCTTCGATCCCGGGAGTACGTGTCTGCCCCACACTTTTCGGCATACCGGGTATGCCGTGGTCGATCGGTAAGAGGGACGTAAGTCATAGGAGGTTCCATCACTTTCGGGGAGACTCGTGGTCAAGGCGCCCCGGCGGCGGCGACGAGCTGAAAGAGTCGTGTCCATGCAGGTCTGGCCTGGAGAGGCATATCCACTCGGTGCCACGTACGACGGCGCCGGCACGAACTTCGCGGTCTTCACGGAGGCCGCGAACCGAGTTGAGCTGTGTCTGCTGCATGACGACGGCTCGGAGACGGCGGTGGAACTGCGCGAGTCCGACGCGTTCGTACGGCACGCGTATCTGCCCGGAGTGATGCCGGGACAGCGGTACGGATTCAGGGTGCACGGCCCGTACGCCCCGGAGCGCGGACTGCGCTGCAACTCGGCGAAGCTGCTGCTCGATCCGTACGCGCGTGCGATCAGCGGTTCGATCGAGTGGGGCGAGGAGGTCTACGGCTACCACTTCGACGCACCCGAGAAACGCAACGACCTGGACTCCGCCCCGCACACCATGAGCTCGGTCGTGGTCAACCCGTACTTCGACTGGGGCGACGACCGCCGCCCACGCACCGACTACCACCACACGGTGATCTACGAGGCCCATGTGAAGGGCCTGACCATGCGCCACCCGGGTCTGCCCGAGGAACTGCGCGGCACCTACGCCGCCCTCGCGCACCCGGCGATCCTGGAGCATCTGACGGAGCTGGGCGTCACGGCACTGGAGCTGATGCCGGTCCATCAGTTCGTCAACGACCACCGGCTGGTCGACATGGGGCTGAACAACTACTGGGGCTACAACACGATCGGCTTCTTCGCCCCGCACAACGCGTACGCCTCCTGGGGCGACCGCGGCCAGCAGGTCCTGGAGTTCAAGTCGGCGGTCCGGGCGCTGCACGAGGCCGGGATCGAGGTCATCCTCGACGTCGTCTACAACCACACCGCCGAGGGCAACCACCTGGGCCCGACGCTGTCCTTCCGGGGCCTGGACAACCCGTCGTACTACCGCCTCACCGACGATCCCCGCTACTACATGGACACCACCGGCACCGGCAACTCCCTGCTGATGCGCTCCCCGCACGTCCTCCAGCTGATCATGGACTCGCTCAGGTACTGGGTCACCGAGATGCATGTCGACGGCTTCCGCTTCGACCTCGCGGCGACCCTGGCCCGGCAGTTCCACGAGGTGGACCGGCTGTCGTCGTTCTTCGACCTGGTGCAGCAGGACCCGGTGGTCTCCCAGGTGAAGCTGATCGCCGAGCCGTGGGACGTCGGCGAGGGCGGCTACCAGGTGGGCAACTTCCCGCCGCTGTGGACCGAGTGGAACGGCAAGTACCGCGACACCGTGCGCGACCTGTGGCGCGGTGAGCGGCGCGCGGTCGCGGAGTTCGCGTCCCGGCTGACCGGCTCCTCGGACCTCTACCAGGACGACGGTCGCCGCCCGCTGGCCTCCATCAACTTCGTGACCTGTCACGACGGTTTCACGCTGCACGACCTCGTCGCGTACAACGACAAGCACAACCTGGCCAACGGCGAGGAGAACCGGGACGGCGAGAGCCACAACCGGTCCTGGAACTGCGGGGCCGAGGGCGACACCGACGACCCGCACGTCCTGGAGCTGCGCGCCCGCCAGATGCGGAACTTCATCGCCACGCTGATGCTGTCCCAGGGCGTGCCGATGCTCAGCCACGGCGACGAGTTCGCCCGCACCCAGCGCGGCAACAACAACGCCTACTGCCAGGACAGCGAGCTGGCGTGGGTGGACTGGCCGGAGGAGGGCGGCGAGGTCTTCGGCGATCTGCTGGCCTTCACGCGCGCGATGGTGTGGCTGCGCCGGGACCATCCGGTCTTCCGCAGGCGGCGCTTCTTCCACGGCCGGCCCGTGGAGGGCACCCACGACGAGCTGTCCGACATCGCCTGGTTCACCCCCGAGGGCGAGGAGATGACGCAGCGGGACTGGGACCGGGCGAAGGCGTCGGCGATCTCGGTGTTCCTCAACGGCAACGCGATCTCCGAGCCCGGCCCGCGCGGGGAGCGCATCGGCGACGACTCGTTCCTGCTGATGTTCAACGCCTCGCACAAGACGCTGGACTTCGTGGTGCCGGTCAACCACGGCCGCCAGTGGCAGGTCGTGGTCGACACCGCCCGCGCGGACGGCATCCCCCCGGACGCGGGCCCGAAGGTACGGGCCGGGGACCGGTTGACGCTGGTGGACCGGAGCATGACGGTGTTGCAGCGGCCGGTCTAACGCCGGCTGGTGGGTACGCGCGCGTGGCCTGTCGTGGGGCTCTCCGGCTCGTACTGCGTCGGCCGCGCCGTCAGGGCGGTCGCACAGGCGAGTGCGGCCGCCAGGCTCGCCGTCCCGAACGCCGCGGCGGGGCCGTACGTCTCGGCGAGGCGGCCGGTGCCGGCCAGCGCCAGGGCCTGGCCGGCGACCAGGGCGCTGGTCGCGGAGGCCATCGACTCGGCGAGCCGCGGGGGCGGCACCGTGCGCTCGGTGAGCCCGAACACCGTGATGAGATGCGGGGCGTAGGCGACACCGAGGACGGTGACGGCCGCGTACAGGGTGCCCAGGCCGTCGGTCCACAGCAGCGGCAGGGAGAGCGCGAAGGCGGCCGCGGTCGCCACCCGCCAGCGCGTCCCGAGCCCCACGCGCGCGGGGACGGCCGCCATGGACAGGCCCGCGACGGCGCTCATCACTCCCATGGCGGCGTAGACGAGCCCCGCCTGGTCGGGCTGCCCGAGCCGCTCGGTGAGCGCGGTGATGCCGGCCTGGCAGGCGCCGAACATGGCGCCCTGGAGAGCGAGGGCGGCGCGCAGGGCGTGCACGGAACGCGGCATGCGGGAACGGGCGGTGCGGCCGGCGTGCGGCTTCACCGCGCGGCCCGTCGCCGTCGGGTGCAGGGCGAAGGCGCTGCCGCATCCGGCGACCAGTAGGGCGGCTCCACCGAGGGCGTACGCGGGGTGGGCCAGCACCGCGGCGACGCCGACGAGGGCCGGGCCGAGGACGAAGGAGATCTCGTCGAGGGTGCTCTCGAAGGACAGGGCGGTCGACACCGTGCTGTCGGGGGCGTGCGCGCGGCGGGCCAGGGCGACCAGACGGGCGCGGCCCAGCGGGCCGATCAGCGGGACGGTCGCGCCCGTCGTCGCGCCGAGGAGGGCGAGCGCGGGCGTGGGCAGCCGGGCGAGCGCACCGGCCACGAGGGCGACGAGGGCGAGGGCGTTGCCGAGGGAGAAGGCGAGGACGACCGTGCGCTGGCCGTGCCGGTCGGCGAGCCGACCGACCAGCGGGCCGCAGGCCACCTGGCCGAGCGCGAGCGCGCCTCCGGTCAGCCCGGCGACGGCCAGGGAGCCGCTGGTGCGGGCGACGAGCAGGACGCTGCCGAACTGGACGGTGGCCGTGGGCAGTCGGGCCAGGAAGGACACCACCGGCAGCAGGGGTCCGGTCAGGCCGATGACCTCGCGGTAGGCGCGTCCCATGGTCGTCATCGCTCGAAGTTAGCCACGCGTGCGTGGGGACGTGCAGGGGCCGATGACACGAAAGCCGGTGGGGCGGGTACGTAGGTTTGCATGACATCTGCGCGACCCGACCCGGCGGTGCCGACGGCCACCTACCGGCTTCAGCTGCAGCCCGAGTTCCCCTTCGACGCCGCCGCGGCGGCCGTACCGTACCTCGCCTCGCTCGGCGTCTCGCACCTGCACCTGTCCCCCGTGCTGGAGGCCGTCCCCGGCTCCCCGCACGGCTACGACGTGGTCGACCACGCGCGCGTGCGCGGCGAACTGGGCGGCGAGGAGGGGCTGCGCGCGCTCGCGCGGACCGCGCGGGAGCACGGCCTCGGGCTGGTGGTGGACATCGTGCCGAACCACATGGCCATGGCGCCGCGCCACAACCGGGCCCTGTGGGAGGTGCTGCGGGAGGGCCCCAAGTCCCCGTACGCGCGCTGGTTCGACATCGACTGGGAGGCGCAGGGCGGCCAGGTGCTGCTGCCGGTCCTCGGCGGGCCGCTGGGGGCACAGCTGGACCAGCTGGTGGTCGACGGTGACGTGCTGCGCTACTACGACCATGTCTTCCCACTCCGCGAGGGGACGCGGGACCTGCCGCTGCCGCAGCTGCTCGACGCGCAGTGGTACCGCCTGGCCTGGTGGCGGCTGGCCCGTACCGAGCTCAACTACCGGCGGTTCTTCAGCATCTCGGAGCTGATCGGGGTGCGGGTGGAGGAGCCGGAGGTGTTCGAGGCGACCCACGCCAAGATCCTCCAGCTGCTGCACGAGGGGGTGGTCGACGGGCTGCGGATCGACCATCCCGACGGTCTCGCCGACCCGGACGCGTATCTGCTGCGGCTGCACGAGGCGACCGGCGGGCGCTGGACGGTCGTGGAGAAGATCCTCGCGGACGGTGAGCCGCTGCCGGCGTCCTGGCCCGTCGCGGGGACCACCGGCTATGACGCCCTGCGGCACGTGGACGGGGTGTTCACGGACCCGGCGGGGTTCGGGGAACTCCTCGGCCAGTACCGGCGGTTCGCGGCCCCGCAGACCGATCGGGGCGGCCACTGGGAGGCGACGGTTCGGCGAGCCGCGTACAAGGTGCTCACGCACGAGCTGGCCGCCGAGATGGAGCGGCTCACGCGGGTGGCGGTCCGGCTGTGCGCCACGTCCCCGGAGCCCGCGCTGCGCGACCGTGCGCCCTGGGCGCTGCGGACCGCGCTCCAGGAGCTGCTGGTGCGGCTGGAGGTCTACCGCCCGTACACCTCGGTCGACGCCGCGTCCGTCGTGACCGAGGAGGCCGCCGAGGAGGCCCGGCAGGCCTTCGTGGTCCCGGAGGAGGCCGGCGCGGTGGACGTCGTACGGGATCTGGTGCTCGGGCGGGCGGGTGACGGTCCTGAGCACGCGGAGTTCCGGGCCCGGTTCGCGCAGACGTCGTCGGCGCTGCGCGCCAAGTCCGTGGAGGACACGGCGTTCTACCGCTATGTGCCGCTGCTGTCGGCGACCGAGGTGGGCGGGAACCCCGGCGCTCCCGCGGTGTCCCCGGAGGAGTTCCACGCGTACTGCGCGCGCGTGCAGCGGGACTGGCCGGCGACCGGGACCGTGGTGTCGACCCACGACACCAAGCGCAGCGCGGACGTGCGGGCCGCGCTGGCGGTGCTCACGGAGTGCCCGCAGCGCTGGGCCGACGTGCTGGCCGAGGTGACCCGGACCGGCGAAGGCGTTCCGGACGCGCAGTTGGCGTGGGCGGCCTGGCAGACGGTGTTCGGACTGGGTCCGGCGAGCGGGGAGCGGGTGCGGGGGGCGCTGCTGAAGCATGTGCGCGAGGCCGGGCTCTACACCAGCTGGACCGAGCAGGAGCCGCCCTACGAGGAGGCGGTGGCGGCGTTCGTCGCGGCGGGGCCGTGCGGGGCGCCAGGCGAGCACGTGGCGGCCTTCCGGAGCACCGTGGAGCCGTCGGTGCGGGCGAACGTGCTCGGCACGGCGCTGGTCCAGTTGACGATGCCCGGGGTGCCCGACGTCTACCAGGGCACGGAGGCCGAGTACCGGGCGCTGGTCGACCCGGACAACCGCCGGCCCGTGCGGTTCCCGCCGGAGGAGCCCGGCGAGAAGGGGGCGTTGACCGCGGCGGCCCTGCGGCTGCGTGCCCGGCGGCCCGCCGTCTTCGGTGACTCGGCGACGTACGCGCCGCTGGCCGCCGAGGGTGCGGCGGCGGCCCACTGTCTGGCGTTCGCCCGCTCCGGGGAGGTCGTCACGGCCGTCACCCGGCTGTCGCTGCGGCTGGCGGAGGCGGGCGGCTGGGGCGAGACCCGGTTGCCGCTGCCGCCCGGCAGGTGGGCCGATGTGCTCGCTCCGGAGCGGGAGTTCACGGGGCACGCGCGCGTGGCGGAGCTCTTCGAGGGGTCGCCGGTGGCCTTGTTGGAGAGGGTCGGCTAGGGCGTGCGCGTTCACCGCGCGCCGGGGCCCGGTCCCGGTGATCGGGCGCGCACCCGCGCGTGCTCCCGGGGCCCGTGCGGGACGGCCGGCGCGTGGTGACGAGCGACCGCACACGGTTCGCTCCTGGGCCGCAGGCGTCCGTACCGGTGCTCGGCGACGCGGTACGCGCGCGTATACGCGCGTCATGTCGAGCGCCGGTGCCCGCGACCCCGCTCCACCGGGATCCGGCACCCCCGCGAGCCCCCACGGACCTTCCTGTCGGCGGCCAATGCATCTGGGCGCCCCCAGGCGCCTCCCCCGGTGCGTCCTTGACAGTCCACGGAGACCGTGGGGTACTGCGGATTGCGAAGCCGGGCGGATGTTTCGGGGGTGAGTCTCCTGCCGGAGCTGCGCTACCCCACAGAGATCGAAGTCGTCGCGTCCGCACGGGCGTTGGCCGCTCATCGGCCCGCCCTGTGCACCCTGCGGCAGGTCGGCCGGTCACGGGCGGGCAGGCCCTTGCTGCTGCTGTCCGTGGGCCGGGCGGCACGTGCCGTGCTCGTCGTCGCCGGCGCCCACGCCAACGAACCCACCGGCGGCGCCACCCTTCTCGACGTCGCCGAACGGGTCGTCCGGGAGCGGGAGTTGCGGGCGGACACGTCCTGGCACTTCCTGCTGTGCGCGGACCCCGACGGGGCCAGCCTTCATGTGACGCCGGCGCCGCGCAGTCTGTTCGACTACCACCGCGGCTTCTTCCGGCCCGCGGGGCAGGAGCAGCCGGAGTGGTCGCCCGCGGTGCTGCCGCCCGACCGGCTGCCGCCCGAGACGCGCGCGCTGACCGGGGTCATCGACGAGCTGCGCCCCTATCTCCAGGTCACGCTGCACGGCACCGACCTGGGCGGCAGCTGGGTGCAGCTGACCAAGGACATACCGGGGCTCGCCGAGCCGTTCGCGAAGTCCGCGGCGGAGCTCAACATCCCGGTGGAGACCGGCGCCTCGGACGCCGCGGGCTGGCCCGCGTCCGGGCCCGGCGTGCATGTGATGCCCGCGCCGGGTGCCGGGGCGGCGTACCCGAGCATGCCGGACGACGCCCGCAACAGCACCTGGTACCACGCCCACCGGTACGGCGGGCTGACGGCGATCGTCGAGGTGCCGATGTGGGCGAGCGACCTGGTCGACGATCCGGTGCCGCATCCGGCGCCTGCTGTGGCGCTGCGCCGGCTGGCGGGACGGCTGCTTCAGGACACGCTCCAGGTGGAGCGGGTGCTGACCGACGCGCTGCCCCGGCTGCCGGGCGTCGACGGGCCGCTGCTGCGGGCCGCGAAGTGGGGGCTGGAGCTGGTGCCGGGGCTGGCCGCGGACTGGGCGCACACGGTTCCGGCCGACAACACGCGCGCGTACGTGGGCAGTGTGGACGCGTTCGCCCGGCGGCTGCCGCTGCGGGCGGCGTCGATGCTGCTGCGCGTGCTGACGGAGCACGACGACCGTGCGGCGCCGCGCCTGGAGCGGCTCGTGGCGACCTGGAGCGAGGCGTTCGCGGAGCGGTTCCGGGCCCGCTGGGTGCCGTTGGAGCACCAGATCGAGCACCAGTCCCGCACGGTGGTGGCGGCGGCGCTGCACGCGCGCGACCGGGCCGCGTGAGCGCCGCCTCGTCACCTCGCGCGGGGCGGGTCGTACCGGTGCGACCACCGACCCCGAGCACGGGGTCAGCCGTCGAGCGCGAACACCGGCCCCGAGCGCGGGGTCAGCTGTCGAGCGCGAACACCGGTCCGGTGCGTCCGGCCATCACACATCCGTTGGAGAAGGTCTCGGCGTAGTCGACGGGCCGTCCGTTCCACTCCCCACGCGCGTGTGCGGTCACCGGGGCGTAGACCATCGGGCAGTAGCCGTCCTTCGGCGCAAGGGCCGTGATGTCGCCGTCGACCGCCGCGAGGTCGGCGCAGGCCTCGGCGGCGTGTCCGTGCCCCTGGGGCGGGTCGCACAGCAGGAGGGTGCCGCGGGTGTCGCTGGAGCGGGCGTCGCCCTTGGTGACCGTGAGGTAGAGCCAGTTCCCGGCGCGGGCGTCCCGCGCGGTCGCCTCGGCGGGGGTCGTGCCGGTGACGAGGAGGGCGGCGGTCGCGGCGAGCAGAGCGCTCCGGGCCGCCTTCGATGCGGTGCGGTTCTTCATTCCAGATGCATCGGCACGGCCGCCTGGGAACCCCACCCCGACTCACCCGAACGAGAGCCCACGCGCGCATGCCGCCCGGCCGCCAGTTCGAACGCGGCCTGCACCACCCGCGCCTGGTACTCCACCTGGCGGGCGACGGGGATCCAGCGCGCCCCGCAGCCGTCGAGATAGTCGGCGCACCACGCGTCGATGAGCCGGTCCAGTTCGGGCAGCACACCGGCCGGGTCGGCGCCCGCGGCGGTGACGAGCTGGTGCAGCAGTCCCGCCGTGCGCAGCGCGAGGCGCCGGCCGGAGATGCGCAGGGTGGCCAGGTGGGCGGTGCTCAGCGGCGGCAGCGGGTGACCGCCGTCGGCGCCGGCGACATCGGGGTCCCAGGCGTCCGCGAGACCGGGGCAGACCAGTAAATAGTCGTCCACCGGGGCGAGCAGCCGTTCCGCGTCCGGTACGGCGGCGAGGTGTGGGCGGATGCGGGCGAGGAGCCGCTCCAGGAGCCCCGTGTCGTGCCGCAGCGTGCGGCTGACGAGGCGCAGGACCGTGTCCGCGTCGACGGGCGGGGTGCCGTCCTCGACGGTCGCCACGCCCCACATGGGGGCCTCGACGACCGCGGTGACGGTGCCGTGCCGGTAGGGGTGGAACCAGGTGGACTCGACGGCGGCCTCGGTGATGGCCGCGGCCAGGTCGCCGCGGCGCGGGGGCGGGATGCGGTAGACGGCGGGGCCGAGGCCGGGCCAGTACAGGGTGTCGTACGGGCCGAGCTCGCGCGGGATGCCGAGGCGGCCCGCGATACGGGCGACGCGCCCGGCGAGTCCTGGCAGGTCGTGGGTGAGCTCGACGAAGCCGCCGCCGACGTCGACGCCGTGCAGGGAGCACTGCAGGAAGGGCCGCAGCTCGTCCTGGAGGTCGAGCAGGGCGCGGGTCTCGGGCAGGGTGACCGCGGCGGCGCCGTCGGGCAGCCACTCGGGCTGTTCCAGGAAGCCGGGCCGGAAGAACTGCCGGAAGTAGCGGCCGAGGGTGTACGGGCCGTGCAGCCAGCCCTCGTTGCGGCGCAGTCCGTCGGGGTCGAGGCAGAGCAGCAGGTTCCAGGTGGCGTCGGCGGCCTCGGTGAGCGTGGGGTCGGCGAGGGCGCTCTCGGCGAGGTGCAGGACGGTGGCACCGCCCACGGGTTCGTTGGCGTGCGGGCCGGCGACGACGAGGGCCTGCCGGGCGCCGTGGCCGACGGAGAGCAGCCACAGGGGCGTGCCCGCGCGGGAGGTGCCGACGGCGCGGAGCCTGGCGTCGCGCGGATGGCGGGCGACGAGTGCGACGGCACGGGCGGCGAGTTCGTCGACGGACGGGTAGCGGAGGAGGGGCGACAGGGCACACCTCCACGATGTGGTGCCGTCGGTTCACCTGGTGTGCAGGGTGGACGTACAGTCAGTCACGACTTGAGGGGTACGTCAACACTGCCGCAGGCAAAGGGAATTGGACGTTCTACAGCGAGCAAATCCCAGGCCAGAGCTAAGGTTCGCCTCCATCAGAGGCCCGGTGTTCGCCTCAGTCGGCGGCGAGCCGGAACCACATGCGCCCGAAGCCGACCTGGTCTCCCTCGCGGACGACGGCCGCCCCGATGACACGCCGCCCGTTCACCGTCGTGCCGTTGGTGGAGCCGAGGTCGCGCAGCACCCACATGCCGCCCTGGCGGCTCAGTTCGGCGTGTACGCGCGAGACCGTCTCGTGGCTCAGGCGGAGGCCGTTGGCGGGGTCGCGGCCGATGCGCAGCGGGTGACCGCCGCCGGGGTGGGGCAGCAGCAGCTTGGGCAGCCGCTCGGCCTGCCAGGCGCGGCGCAGCCGCTGGGTGAAGCCGGAGACCGCCTCGACGGAGCCGAAGACCACACGGGAGAGGCGGCTCTCCGAGGGCAGGTCCGCGGTGAGCGCGGCGAGTTCGTCCGAGCGGCGGGCGGAGAGCGCCAGTTCCATCCGCCGGATGAACGTGTCGTGCGACAGCCGTCCCATGGCGACGCCGTCGCGGAGCACCTTCAGCGCCTTGTCGCGCTCCGCGTCGGAGAGCCGCGCGGGGTACGTGTTGAACTCGAAGGACGACGTCACGTTCGTGATTGTCGGGCAGTGGGCGCCGGGTGTCCAGAAAACGCGAGAACGGCCGCCACGCGCGCGAACTGATCGCGTTTGAAGCACCATGGACGGGCTACATCACGGTGAGCAGACGAAGGGGAACCGTCCGTGCAGTTCGAGGTGTGGGCACCGCAGGCAGACCGTGTGACGCTCCAGTGCGACGGCGCCACGCGCGCGTTGGAGCGCGATCCCGAACGCGCGGGGTGGTGGCGCGGCGAGGCCGAGGCGGCGGACGGCAGCCGCTACGGCTTCGCGCTCGACGACGGCCCCGTGCTGCCGGACCCGCGCTCGCGCCGCCAGCCGGACGGCCCGGACGGGCTGAGCGCGGTCGTCGACCAGGGGCGTCACGTGTGGCGTACGGAGTGGGCGGGGCGCCCCCTGCCGGGCGCGATCCTGTACGAGCTGCACGTGGGCACGTACACGCACGAGGGCACCCTGGACGCGGCGGCGGGCCGACTTGAGCACCTGGTGGAACTGGGCGTCACCCACGTCGAGTTGATGCCGCTGTGCCCCTTCCCGGGGCGGCACGGCTGGGGTTACGAGGGCGTGTCGCTGTGGGCCGTGCACGAGCCGTACGGCGGCCCCGAGGCGCTGAAGCGGTTCGTGGACCGGGCGCACGAACTCGGGCTCGGCGTCGTCCTGGACGTCGTGCACAACCACCTGGGTCCGTCCGGCAATTACCTGCCCGCGTTCGGCCCGTACTTCACCGACACCCACCACACGCCGTGGGGTTCCGCGGTGAACCTGGACGCTCCGGGCTCCGACGAGGTGCGCGCGTATCTGACGGGCAGTGCGCTGGCCTGGCTGCGGGACTACCGGCTGGACGGGCTGCGCCTGGACGCGGTGCACGCGCTGGCGGACACGCGCGCGTGTCACTTCCTGGAGGAGCTGTCGACGGCGGTGGACGCCCTCGCCGCCGAGACGGGCCGGCCGCTGTTCCTGATCGCCGAGTCCGATCTGAACGACCCACGGCTGGTCACGCCCCGCGCGGAGGGCGGCCTGGGACTGCACGCCCAGTGGAACGACGACTTCCACCACTGTCTGCACACCGCGCTGACCGGCGAGTCCCAGGGGTACTACGCCGACTTCGGGAAGGCCCCCCTCGCGGCTCTCGCCAAGACACTGGCCGACGGGTACTTCCACGACGGCACCTACTCCAGCTTCCGCGGGCGGCACCACGGACGCCCGCTGGACCGCAACCGTGTGGCCGCGCACCGGTTGCTCGGCTACAGCCAGACCCACGACCAGGTCGGCAACCGCGCCCAGGGCGACCGGCTTTCGGCCTCCCTCTCCCCCGGCCTGCTGGCCTGCGCCGCCGCCCTGACGCTCACCGCGCCGTTCACGCCGATGCTGTTCATGGGCGAGGAGTGGGCGGCCGGGACGCCCTGGCAGTTCTTCACCGACCACACCGACCCGGAGCTGGCCGAGGCCGTACGGCGGGGCAGGCGGCGGGAGTTCGCGGCGCACGGCTGGGCCGAGGAGGACGTGCCCGACCCGCAGGACCCGGCGACCCGTGAGCGCTCCTGCCTGGACTGGTCCGAGCCGCAGGACGAACCCCACGCGCGCGTGCTCGCCTGGTACCGCCTGCTCATCGCGCTGCGCCACGAACAGCCCGACCTCACCGACCCGGACCTCGCCGACACCAAGGTGGCCTACGACGAGCAGCGGCGCTGGCTGGCCTTCCGGCGCGGTGACGTACGGGTGGCGGTGAACCTGGCCAAGGAGACCGCGGCGATCCCGCTGGGGCCCCGTCAGGCGCGTGTGCTGGCGGCGTGGGAGCCGGTGGCGGCGCCGGGGGCGGACGGCGTGCTGGAGCTGCCCGGGGAGTCGTGCGTGGTGCTGCTCCAGGAGTGAGGGTGCCTGAGAACCCCCCTCAGGGCCCTTCCTCACCCTCCCGCAGTTCCGTCACCCGTTCCAGCAGGATCGCCTCCCAGGCGTGCTTGAGCCGCAGGCGCAGTTCGGGCAGCGCAGTGGTGTCGCGGCCCTGGAGGCGGGCGGCGAGGCCGATGACGGCGTCGCAGCGGGCGAGCCACAGACCGCGCAAGCAGGGGCGGGCGCCGTAGCCCGCGAGGGTGGCGGCGCGCACGGCGGCGGGCGCGCCGACGGTGAGCGCGAGCCCGGCGATGTCCTCCGCGGGGTCGCCGAGGACCGCGTCGGCCCAGCCGAGCACGCCACGTACCCGTCCGTCGGCGCTGACGACGAGGTGGTCGCCGGTGAGGCCGTGGTGGACGAGGACGGCGGTGCCGGGCTGCGCGGCGAGTTGGACCGCGGCCTGCTGGGTCAGCTGATGCAGGCGTACGGGGTCGAACTCGTCGGCGGCGGTGAGGAGTTCGGCGGCGCGTTCGGCACCGCGGCGCAGCGCCTCCAGTGAGCGCGGGGCGGTGCGCGGGACGCCGAGGGTCTCGGCCTGCCGGGCGGGCACCTCGCGCAGGCCGGTGAGCAGCGCGGCCAGGTCGGCCTCGCCGACGGCGGACACGTCGTGCTCGCGCGCCGAGCCGCCGGGCAGCTTGCTGTCGAGCGTGTACGTCAGGCCCGGCGCCCACTCGCCGTGGGCGACCCCGGTCGGCACGGCGACCTGGACATGGGCGCGGACCACGTCGCGCAGGCGCAGTTCGCGGCGCTGGCGCACGGCGGCCTCGCGGTCGGCGGCCAGGCGCAGCACATGGCGGTCGCCGACCCACCAGGTGGCGGGCTCGGCGCTCTCGACGACCGGCCGGACGTCGGGCCCGGCCGCGTCGGAGGCGTCCTTGAGGAGGGAACGGACCAGCCTGCGGACGGTGTCCGCGGTGGGTGTCGGTGCCTGGGTCATGGTCGCGCCGTTGTCACTCGGGGTCGGGGCTCCTGAAGGCTGCTCAGTCCACCATGACCATCTCGCGGCTGGTGTCGTTGAGGCGGCGGCCGCCGTCCTCGGTGACCGTGACGATGTCCTCGATGCGGACGCCGAAGCGGCCGGGCAGATAGACGCCGGGCTCCACGGAGAAGCACATGCCGGGCACGAGGGGCTGCTCCTCGCCCTCGATCATGTACGGCGGTTCGTGCGTGGTGACGCCGATGCCGTGGCCGGTGCGGTGGATGAAGTACTCGCCGTAGCCGGCGTCGGTGATGACCTTGCGGGCGGCCCGGTCGACCTCCTGGCAGGCGACTCCGGGGCGTACGGCCCGGAAGCCCGCCTCCTGGGCCTCGCGGACGAGGTCGTGCACCCGCCGCTCCTCGTCGGTGGGTTCGCCCACGTGGACGGTGCGGGAGGTGTCGGAGCCGTAGCCGTCCTTGAGGCCGCCGAAGTCGAGGACGACCATGTCGCCGCGTTCGATGACCCGGTTGCCGACCTCGTGGTGCGGGTTGGCGCCGTTGGGGCCCGAGGCGACGATGGTGAAGTCGACCTGGGAGTGCCCGAACCGGCGCAGCAGGTCGGCGAGGTCGGCGCCGACCTCGGACTCGCGGCGACCGCCGAAGGGAACCTTCCGGATCTCCTCGAACGTTGCGTCGGCAGCCGCGCCCGCGGCTGCCAGGAGCTCCAGTTCGGCCGCGTCCTTGACGGCCCGGAGCATCGGCAGGGCGTCGGTGAGGGCGGCGTAGGAGGTGTTCGGCAGGGTCTTCTGGAGGCCGAGCAGATGCATCGCCCAGGCGTTGTCGCTGACGCCGAACCGGCCGCCGGAGTCGAGCAGGGCGGCGGTGGCGGCGTAGGGGTCCTTGCCGTCGGTCCAGTCGCGCAGGGTCAGCGCGGGCGCGCCGGCCGCGTGGGCGGCGTCGGGGGCCTCCAGGGTGGGGACGACGAGGACGGGGTCCTGGCCGGGGGCGAGGACCAGCAGGGTGAGCCGTTCGGTGATCGCGGTGGGGCTGTAGCCGGTGAGCCAGACGAGGTCGGGGCCGGGGGCCACGAGCAGTCCGGCGAGTCCGGCGTCGGCGGCGGCCCGGGCGGCGCGCTCCATGCGGGCCCGGTAGTCGTCGGCGGTGAAGGGCGCGGGCGTGCTGCCGGTCATCCGGGCCTCCCTGGGCGGACAGAGGGACAACAGGGACTACGGGCAGCATCCTGCCCGGTCGGCGGGGGCGGCGCGAGCCGGTTCGCGTGCCCCGCCGGGGCCGTGCCGCTCACCGCGTCAGTTCTCCAGGGCCAGCCGGACGCCGAGCAGGAGCAGTACGCCGCCGGAGACCTGCTCCAGACGCCGGCGCACCCCGGCGCGGGACAGGACGGCGCGCATCCGGCCGACGAACCACACGTACAGGCCGTAGTAGCCGACCTCGTAGACGGCCCAGAGCGCGGCGAGGCCGACCATCGTCGGCAGGTGCGGGGCGCCGGCGGGCACGAACTGCGGCAGGAAGGACATCGCGAAGACGGCCGCCTTGGGGTTGGCGAGGTTGAGCAGCAGTCCGCCGCGGTAGGCGGCCCAGCCGCTCTTCCCGCCACCCGTCCAGCCACCCGCGGCCTCCCCGGCGCCCTCGGCCCCGTCGGTACGGCTGCGGCGCGCCTGACGCAGCGCCTGGACGCCGAAGGCCACCAGGACGACCGCGCCGACGACGCGCATCACGTCGTACGCCACCTCGGAGGCCGTGAGGAGTGCGGTCAGGCCGAACGCGGCGACCAGGCCCCAGACGAAGACGCCGGTCTCGTTGCCGAGCACGGTCAGGAAGCCGGACCGGCGGCTGTGCAGCGACTGCTTGATGATCAGCACGGTGCTCGGTCCGGGTGAGGCCGCGATGAGGGTGCAGGCCCCGAGGAAGGCGATGAGGGTGCTCGGCATGGGCTCATCGTGGCGCGGACGGCGGCGGGGGACCAGCCCTTTTCGGCCACCTAACGGTTATGGATTGCTTAACCATTAGACCTAATGCTTGAATCGCCGCACACCATTAAGGGCATCTGGGGAGGCGTACGACCGTGCTCGTACTCGCGCACATCAGCGATCCGCATCTGGACGGAAGCGAACGGGCCACCACGCGCGCGAGGCGGGTGCGCGACCACTTGTGGGGGCTTCCGGGGAGGGTGGACGCGCTGCTGGTCACCGGCGACATCGCGGACCACGGCGCGGAGGCGGAGTACGAGGAGGCCGCGGGCCTGCTGGGCGACGCGCCGTTCCCCGTGCTGACCTGCCCGGGCAACCACGACAGCCGCGCCCCGTACCGCAAGGCGCTGCTCGGGGTGCCGACGGCCGACGGGCCGGTCAACAGCGTGCACGTCTTCGACGACGCGGCGGTGCTGATGTGCGACTCCAGCATTCCGGGCAGCGACGAAGGCGCCCTGGACGAGGAGACGTACGACTGGATCGAGACGACGCTCGACGAGCTCGGCGGGGACCGGCGCGCGCTGCTCGCCTTCCACCACCCGCCGGTGGCGGTGCATCACCCGTTGCCGGACGCCTACCAGTTGCGGGACGCCCACCGGCTGGCCGCGCTGCTCGACCGCCGCCCCGAGATCGCGGGCCTGATCACGGGACACGCGCACACCCCGGCGGCGAGCGTCTTCGCCGGGCGGCCGCTGGTCGTCGGGCCAGGGGTGACCTGGACGCTGCGGCTGCCCTGGGAGGGCGAGCAGGTGGCCGACCGGGACGCGCCCGTCGGGCTGGCGTTCCACGTCCTGGACGACGACGGGCGGCTCACGAGCCACTTCCGGGTGGTCACGTGACGATGCCGGGTACGGCGGTCAACTGCTGGTAGCCGCCGCTCTGGTGGCGGACCGTCAAGGTGATCCCCTTGCCGGGGCGGGCGGCGGCGACGGCGCGCGCGAGGTCGGCCGCGGAGTCGACCCGCGCCTTGCCGACCTGGAGGAGCACATCGCCACGGACCAGGCCGGCCGTGTAGCCGGGCCCCGGCACATGGACGCCGACGAGCAGCGCGCCCACCTTCTCCGCGTCCACCGCCTCCACACCGAGCGTCGCGGCGATCCGGGGCGAGGAGGACGGGGTGGGCGACGGGGACGGCGCCGGGGCCCGGTGGACCGGGGCGGCCGGGCCGGGTGGGGGCGACCCGCCCAACTCCCGCTTCATCTCCGCGAGTTTACTCAGGCCGATCACCGTGGCACCCACGGTGCCGAGGCCGACCCCGGACAGCACCAGGACCGTCCCGACGAACAGCGCGAGCAGCAGGGTCCGCAGCCGTCGGCCGCGCCTGCGGGCGGCGTGGGGGCGCCGGGCGGGGCCGGGCCTGGAGCCGCCGCCGGGCTCCTGGCCGGGCATCGGCTTGGGGCGCAACGCGGTCTGTTCCATGGCTCGCCTCCGGCGGACGCGGGTCGCCTCCGGCGGATACGGAGCGGTCCCGGCTGGTGCTCTACCCGTCACACCGGCGCCCGACGTGCCACGAACGAGTGAGACTGACCGGCGGTCAACAGAGGGAAGCCATAGGCGTCGTGGGCATGGGCGGTACGGGTCCACTCACCCCGTCAGCACGTCCACCAGCCGCGCCGCGGCGCCCCGCGGTGCCCCCGTGTGGACCAGTTCCGTCCGGTGGACGACCCGGGGCGCGGTGAGCGGGACGGCGGTCGTGTTCGGGACGCCGGTGGCCACCGAGCGGGGCAGCAGCGTCAGACCGCGGCCCGCCGCGGCGAGGGACGTGAGGGTGTGGAGGTCGGTGCCGTCGTAGCGCAGGGCCGTGCGGAAGCCCTGGCCACCGTTGGCCGCGCGGAGGTGGGCCAGCGGGAGGCCCGCGTCCGGGGCGTCCAGCCAGCGGGCGTCGGCCAGGTCGCCGAGGCGCAGTCCGGGGCGCCGGGCCAGTGGGTGGTCGGCGGGCAGGAGGACGCAGACCGGTTCCTCACCCGCGCCGCGCGTGGTCAGCGGTGCGACGTCGGGCAGCCGCAGCGGGTCGCTGGGGGCGGCGAGGCCGTCGACCAGGCCGAGGTCGGCGGTGCCGGTCGCGACGGCGGCGGCGATGGCGTCGCGGGCGAGCACCCGCAGGGTCACCCCGGCCGACGGGAGCGCGGCGAGGACCCGGGCGGCGAGCGCGGTCGGTGCGGCGGCGAGCGTGAGTCCGTGTTCGGGCGCGGACGCCATGCGGACGACGTCCGCGCGGGCCGCGTCCAGCCGCAGCAGCAGCGGACCCGCGTGCTCCAGGAGCCGCTCTCCGGCCGCCGTGGGCGCGACGGGGCGGCGGGTCAGCAGCGGTGCGCCCAGGTCCAGTTCGAGGGCCTGGATGTGCTGGGACACCGCGGACTGGGTGTAGCCCAGCTCCCGCGCGGCCTCGGAGAAGGAGGCGAGCCGGGCGACGGTGACATAGGTGCGCAGGAGGTGCGGGTCCATGCCGACAGCGTCTCATCGGCGTCGCGGCTCATCAGCATCGCTTATCGAGCATCCAGAAATCATCGTTGGACGCGATATCGGGGGCGCGCCCAGGATGAGGGCATGACGAACGCAGCTGACCGCACCGCACGGATCGCCCTGGTCGGCGACCGCTCCCCCGACGTCGCCTCCCACGCCCGTGTCCCGCTTCTCCTCGACTCCCTCGCCGAACGCGACCGGCTCGTCCTGGACGCCTACTGGATCCCCTCCGAGGAGGCCGCGGCCGAGGACGCCGTGTCCGGCTTCGACGCGGTGTGGGTGCTGCCGGGCAGCCCCTACCGCAGCGAGGAGGGGGTGCTCGCGGCGATCCGCACCGCGCGCGTGGCGGGCATTCCGTTCCTGGGCACGTGCGGCGGGTTCCAGCACGCGCTCCTGGAGTACGCCCGCGACGTGTGCGGCCTCGCGCGCGTGGCGCACGCCGAGAACGACCCCGACGCGGACGACTTCCTCATCGAACCGCTGGCCTGTTCGCTGGTCGGCCACGAGGGCGTGGTCACGATCGAGCCGGGCTCGCTCGCCCAGTCCGTGATCGGTTCGGAGCGCACGGTCGAGCGCTACTTCTGCGCGTACGGGCCCTCCCGCCATCTCGACACCCTGCGCGCGCACGGTCTGCGCTCCTCCGGGTACGACGAGGACGGCCACGTCCGGGTCGTCGAACTGCCGGGCCACCCGTTCTTCCTGGCCTCGCTGTTCCAGCCCGAGCTGTCCGGCGACGGCTCGCGCCCGCACCCGATGGTCCGGGCGCTGGCGCGGGCCGCCGTGGCACACGCGGCGCGGCGGGAGCCTCAGCCCGCGGGGTGACCTCCGTGGTGGCCGCCGCCGTGGTCGAACTTCAGCGCCTCGGCGGGCATCACCACGAAGGGCCGCATCATGCCCATGTCCTCGTGCTCCAGGAAGTGGCAGTGGTACATGAACCGGCCGTAGGCGCCGTCGAACCTGCCCATGATCCGCAGCATCTGGCCGCCGGGCACCCGGTAGACGTCCTTGTAACCGCGCTCGTTGGGCGCCAGCGGGATCGTGGTGCCCGGATCGAAGGCGATCGGCGTACGCGTGCCGCCAACCGCCTGGTCGAAGCCGGTCACGACGTACGGGTCGCGCCCGAGCGCCTGGAAGTCGGCCAGGTGGATGTGCATCGGGTGGGTGATGGGCGCGAGGTTGAGGAAGCTCCACTGTTCGTGGCTGCCCTCGGCGATGGTGAAGCCCAGGCCGTCGTTGAAGGTCCGTGCCGTGCGCCGGTAGGTCCTGGTGGTGCCGTCAGGACCGGTGACCTGGATGATCCCCTCGGCCGGGAACACGATGCCGCTCGGGTCCTCGACCTCGGCCATCTCCCAGATCTCGGGGTGCCCGCCGCCGCCCTTGGTGCCGGGCGGGGTGAGCACGATCAGCCGGTGGCCGTGCGCCACGTCGTGGGTGATCCTGCGGAAGGAGCCGGAGAGCACCTCGGGCAGTTCGAAGGTGTCGTCGTCGCACCCCTCGCGGACGCGGAACTCCATGACCGCCGGATAGCGCACGCCACCCACCGGGTCGGGCACGCCCGCGGGCCGACCCGGCCCCTTGTTGACCAGGCGAAGCCTGCGGCCGGCGAGGCCGCGGAAGTCGACCAGCAGGTCGAAGCGTTCGGCCGGAGCGGCCGTCAGCGTGGGCTGCGCGGCGTCGAAGTCGATCGGCACCGGGCGCGGCAGCAGTCCGCCGTCGCTGCCGATCTGGTGCACGATGCCCGGCACCGGGTTGTCGTCCTCGTCGAGGAGGACCAGTTCGTAGATCCGCGCGTTGGACGCGTTCACCAGGCGGAAGCGGTACCAGCCGTCCTCCACGTCCGCGTACGGCCAGATACGGCCGTTGACGGTGGTGTACGGGCCCGCGAAGGGCAGCGTCACCGGCTTGCCCGTCTCCGGGTTCGCGGGGTCCACCACGATCGTCTTGTGCAGCAGCCGTCCGTTGAGCCGGCCGTCCTCGTCGGTGTCGAGGTTGCGGTCGGCGAGGAGCAGCGGGATCTCCCGCTCCCCGTAGGGGAGATGGAGGGCTTCCTCCTCCTCGTCGCGGACGAGGTAGGTGCCGTAGAGGCCGGCCATCACGTTCCACCGGGTGATGTTCATGGCGTGGTCGTGGTACCACCACTGGACCGCCTGGTGGTCGTTCGGGTACTCGGAGAGCTGGGCGTCGCCGGAGCCGACCGCGTTGTCCGCCCAGCCGTCGTTGCCGCCGCCCGTCTGTGCTCCGTGCAGATGGGTCACCGACCAGGCGGGCAGGGCGGCCACGTCCTCATTCGGCTTGACGCCGCCCCGGCCCGGCTCGGTGGTGGCGGGCGGGGTGCCGGGCGGTCGGGCCGGCACCTCGACCGCGGTGACCGGGTACTCGCTGCCCTTGGGGATGCGGTTGGTCCAGGCGATGCGGATGCGCTGCCCGCGCCGCACCTCGATGGTCGGACCCGGCACCAGGCCCTCGTAACCCCACATCAGCGTCGGCGGCAGCTGTGGGTGCATGCGCACCCAGGTCGGGTGCAGGGCGATCTCCGTCTCCCGCAGTATGTTGCCCGAGTCCGGGCGCAGGACCGGCGGGACGGGTAACGGCGCCACGTACGGCGTCAGTTCACCCGGGGCCGGCGTCCGCTCCTTCGGGTCCCCTTCGGTGATCCTCTCGATGATCTCGGTCAAGGCCGAACACCCCCGTGCGTTATGTCGTCTGTTCCCCTCACCCCACAAGACCGCGGGTTCAGCGACGGAGTTGCCTGAACGCCTCGTTCCGTCCGAAAACTTTCGGGAAACATAATCGGAATCATCAAATCCTGTTGTCGGCGGCGGCTGTTACGTTCTGCGACATGAACGATCACGCCCTGCGGCTCCTCCTCCAGGACCCTCGCCTCGCCGAACTCGCCGCGTACCCCTTCGACTTCGACGTCGAGCGGGCCGGGTACGGCCATGTGGAGCCGGTCCGCCTCGCCTCGGGCGGCCCGCTGCGGATCATCGCGGGCGACGCCGGGGGCGGTACGTACTTCGTGTGCGAGGACGGCTCGGTGCTGTACGCCGACTCCGAGGGCTCGGCCGGGATCGTCGGCGCCAGCGTCGACGAGGCGCTGGAGATCATGATCGGCCTGGAGGACGCGGAGGACCACGACGAGGACGACGAGGACACCGAGGAAGACGGCGGATTCGGCCTGGAGCGGGCGCGGACCGAGCTGCGCACCGCGCTGGGCTTCTTGGAGCGACCCCGCGCGGAACTCGAGGCCCTGCTGGACGCCGCGCTGGCCCGCACCGAACCCGACTTCCTGCTGCTCAACGCGGAGGAGGGCCGCGCCTATGACCTCATCGGCCCGCCCCCGCCGCCGCTCTGGGAGCCCGTCCTCGCCGCCGGCCGCGCCGATCTGGCCGCGCTGCGGGCGCCGGACCTCGCGGTGTGGGACGCGGTGGCCGAGAATCTCGTACGACGCCGACTCGCGCTGCGGGCCGCGCAGTTCGACCGCGCGGAGGGCGACCTCGCCCTGCTGCGGCATCTGCTGCGGCACGAGGCGCGGTCGTCGATGACGGACGAACTGCGCCTCGCCGCCGTGCTGGTCGGGCACTACGGCCGCGCCGAGGACCTGCCGCTGCTGGACGAGGTACGGCGGACGGACTTCGACACGGCGTGCGGCCTGAGCGAGCTTCCCGGCCCCGACGCCGACCCGGCCGAACTACGCCGGTGGGCCCAGGAGATGGACGCCCTGCTGTTCGGTGCGGACCCCGCCGACGAGCCGCTGTACACCTGGACCGACCTGGCCGTGGACCAGGGCCTGACGAACCTCGCCCGGTGCGCGCTGATCCGCCGGTTCGACGCCATCGAGCTGGACCAGGGCCTCCTGCGGCAGGACGACGACCCCACTCGGCTGGACACCGCCGAACTGTCGTCCCTGGTCGACGACTTCGAGCGGATCGGCGAGCGGGGACAGGCGCTGCGCGTCCAGCGCCTGCACACGGCGCTCCAGGAGGCGGCGTGCGACCGGGTCTCGGCCCGGCTCACCCAGGCCCGTCTGGAGCGGGAGGCGGGGCTCCTCCCCTCGGCCTCCCGCACGCTCGCCGCGCTCCGGGGCACCCTGGCGGAACCGGGCGACGACTCGCTGGGCTTCTGGCGCGGCACGAGCCTTGGCCGGTACATCGCCGAGGAGCACTTCGAGCTGGCCCTCGCCCTGGCCGACGCCGGCTCCGCCGAGGAGGCCCGCGCGGTGCTGGGCGCCGCCGAGGCGATACGCGGCGAGCTCGCGGAGTCCCCCGCGCGGGGCGTCCGGGAACTCGCCGAGCGGGCCGTCGGACGGGTGGGCGGGCTCAGCTGACCAGGGGCAGTGGCGGCCGCGGTGCCGGGGAGCGGTCCGGCAGGAAGCCGTGGGCGCGCCGCGCCAGGAAGTCGGCCCTGTAGCGGTCGACCGTCCGATGCCAGTGCAGGATGCCCGCCATCCAGTGCTGGAGGTCGAGGACGTAGTTCCGCATGACCTCGCGCGCCTCGGCACGGAGGCCGAAGTCGTCGTACACGACGGGCAGTTCGTGGGCCGCGACATGCTGGAACTGCCGCATGCGCTGGGTGGTGAGGTCGTGGACGACCCCGAGGGCGGCCGGGTAGTCGATGCCGAAGAAGTTCTGCACGACGAGGATCGAGTTGTGGATCTCGCCCTCGTACTCGATCTCCTTCTGGTACGAGAAGATGTCGTTGAGCAGGCACGCGTAGTCGACGGCTGCGTTCTCCAGCGAGCGGACGGGGCCGCTGCGGTAGACCTCGGGCGGGACGGCGGGGCCGTGGCCGTTCCGGCACAGGTTCAGGGTGAGGTCGGAGCCGAAGGTGGCGCGGCGCATCTCCAGATAGTCGACCGGGTCGGGGACGCGGCGCTGGATCTGGTTGGAGAGTTCCCAGAGCCAGCTCTCGGTCATCACGTTCACCGCGTTCTTCAGGGAGCATCGCGCGTCGTGGGTCATCCCCGTCGTGGTGCGGGTCCACAGGTCGACGAGGCCGCGCTCCATGCCGTTGGCCGGGGCGGGGATCTCCGCGCCGTCGACGGGCATGCAGTCCGCGAGCCGCCGGGTGGCCGCGCGGGCGGCGGCGAGGTCGCGGCGGTGGCCGAAGACGAGGGGGTAGTAGTCGTCGGCGTACGTCCCCCAGGCCAGCCACTGGGTGCTGAGGTCGAGGTCCTCGGGGGTCGCGTCCGGGTCGATGCCGGCGGCGCAGAGCGCGAGGTCGGCGGCGGCGAGGCGGTCCTCGTCCCAGACACCCTCCTGGAGCATGCCCATGCCGTGCATCCAGGCGGTGAGGCGAGGGCGGGCGGCGTTCAGATGGGGGCTCAGCTCGACCTGGAAGGGCATGTGGAAGTCGGGCAGCAGGGACGGGCCGACCTTCTGGTACGGCACGTGCGTGTAGGCGCGCAAGCGTTCGGCGGCGGCCGAGGCGAGCAGGGCGCCGACGTCGGCGGCGGAGGTTCCGGGGCCGGTGAGGCCCTGCCAGGGCGAGGTCGGGCGGGCGCCCTCGTTCATGTAGCGGCTGGAGCGCAGATGCCATTCGTGGCCGCCGGACTGCCAGTCCTGAAGTCCCTTGGCGTAGGCGGCGACCGCGGCGGTCTCGGGCGCGGTGAGACCTTTCTCCACAGCGAGGGCGGGCACCTCGGTCAGGGCGGTGTGCTCGAACTGGTGGAGACGGGAGGTCAGGATGTCGTTGACGGTGTCGGCGGCCTCCTGGGTCGTACAGCCGAAGAACGTCTCCAGGACCAGCACGCCGTTGCTGTTCTCGCCCTCGTCCTCGACCTCGCGCTGGTAGGAGAACAGGTCGTTGCGCAGGTGCACGGCGTCGGAGAACGTCTCCATGAGGACCCTCAGCGGCCTCGACCCCGCGACGCGGGCGGGGACTTCGGCGGTCGCGTACTCCACGAGCCCCGCCGACCAGGGGGCGCCGCCGACCTTGCGGCGCATCTCGATGTACTCGACGGGGTTGGCGACCCGGCCCTCGTCGATGTTGGACAGCTCCCACAGGGACTCGTTGAGGAGGTGCTCGGTGGCCACCGCGAAGCGGCGCCGCCAGTCCGCCGACATGGCGGGCACGGTCCGCGTCCACAGATCGGCGAGCCCCGCCTCGACGGGGTTGCGCGGCTCGGGCATCGGGGCCTGGGGGTCCATCGGCATGAACAGCGGCAGCCGGTCCAGATGGGCCTTGCCGGCGGCGCGGTCCGGGGTGCGTTTGAACATGTCCAGGAAGTGGTCGTCGAAGAAGAAGACCCACACGTACCAGTCGGTGATCAGGGAGAGGGCGGGGCCGTCGCAGTCGGGGTGGGTGTAGGCGCAGAGCAGTCCGTAGTCGTGCGCGTCGAGGTCGGACTGCTCCCAGATCCCGGACCCTTCCAGCATGCCCATCTCGCGCGCCCACGCCGTGGAGTGGGCACGGGCCTCGTCGAGATGGGGGTTCAGCCGCGCGGGATACGGCATGTAGAAGTGCGGGAGTTCGAAGGGCTGCTGCGTCATGGCCCGGGCTCTACCCACGCCTTTCGGGGGACATCCGCCGCGCGGCACATGATCACACCATCGCGTGAATCCGGGTCGAACTCGACGATTTCCGGCGGGACTTGCACTCGACCGTTTCCGGCGGGACATGGGGGACCACGGGTCAACCACCCCGCACCGCCCGGCCCACCTCCGCCCGCAGCGCCACGAACTCCGGCAGTCCGCGGGTGCCGATCTGCTCCCGCTTGCCGCGGAGTTCGACCGGCAGGTCGAGGACGACATGGGAGCCGGGGCCCGGGGACAGGACGACGACGCGGTCGCCGAGGTAGACGCTCTCGTCGATGTCGTGGGTGACGAACACGATGGTCGTGCCGTCGGTGCGGTGGACCTCCAGGAGGAGGTCCTCCAGGTCCTCGCGGGTCCGGGCGTCCAGGGAGCCGAAGGGCTCGTCCATGAGCAGCAGCCTGGGACGGCAGACCAGGGCGCGGGCGATGGCGACGCGCTGCTGCATTCCGCCGGAGAGCTGCCAGGGGTGGCGGCGGGCGGTGCCGTCGAGGCCGACGCGGTCCAGGATGCGCTCGGCCTCGGTACGGCGCTCGGCGCGGCCGAGGCCCTGGCGGCGCAGCGGGAGGGCGACGTTGTCGCGGACCGTGAGCCAGGGGTAGAGGGAGCGGCCGTAGTCCTGGAAGACGACCGCGAGCCGGTCGGGGACGCCGGAGACGGGGGTGTCGTCGAGGGTGACCTCGCCCTCGCGGGCGGGCAGCAGTCCGGCGACGGTCCGCAGGAGGGTGGACTTGCCGCAGCCGGACGGGCCGACCACGCACAGGAGTTGGCCGTCGGGGACGGTGAGGGTGAGGTCGTGGAGGACCGGGTGGTCGCCGTAGGACTGGCCGACCGCGTCGAGGTGGAGCGTCATACGGTCGCCCTTCCCTTGCCGACGAGGCGCTTCTCGACCGCCAGCAGGCCGGTGTTGAGCAGGTGCCCGAGGGCTCCGAGCAGCGCATGAAGACTCTCCGCTTGACATGATCACTACATACATGCCAGCCGAATCGACGTTCTTGGAAAAACACGAGGCGTCGGTCACCGTGGTCGCATGACCCCTACGGCGCCCATGGCCCCGCCGGTTCCCGATGTGTTCGATCCTCGCCGGTACGCGACCGCGGTGCCGTACGACGACTACCGCGTCCTGCGCGACCACCATCCGGTGGCCTGGCAGGAGGAGGCCGGGGTGCTGGGCTGGCCCGCCGGTCCCGGGTTCTGGGCGGTGACCCGGCACGCGGACGTGGTGCGGGTACTCAGGGACGCGGCGACGTACTCCTCGCATCTCGGCGCGACCCAGATCCGTGATCCCGACCCGGCCGATCTGCCGTTCGTCCGGCGCATGATGCTCAATCAGGACCCGCCCGCGCAGGGCAGGTTGCGGCGGCTGGTCAGCCGGGCGTTCACCCCGGGGCGCGTCGCCCGGTTCACCGAGGTCGTCGAGGAGCGGGCCCGCACACTGTTCGCCGACGCCCTCGCGACGGCCCGCGCCGCGGACGGCACCGTCGACCTCGTCGCCGCGGTCACCGACGACTACGCCCTGCTCAACCTGGCCGACCTGCTCGGTGTCCCGGAGCAGGACCGCGGGCTGCTGCTGCACTGGACGCGGCGGGTCATCGGCTACCAGGACCCCGACGAGGCCGGCACCCCGGCGCTGGACGCGGCGGGCAAGCCGCTCGACCCCCGCTCCCCCGCCATGCTCCAGGACATGTTCGCGTACGCCCGCCAACTGGCCGCGCACAAGCGCAGCCACCCCGCCGACGACGTCATGACCACCCTGGCTCACGATCCCGAACTCGCCGACGCGGAACTGGAGATGTTCTTTTTCCTGCTCACCGTCGCGGGCAACGACACCGTGCGCAGCGCTGCCCCGGGCGGGCTGCTGGCACTGGCGGAGCACCCGCGGTCGTACGAGCGACTTCGCACCGGCGGCGTAGAACTCACCTCCGCCGTCGATGAGTTGCTGCGGTGGCACCCGCCCGTCCTCACCTTCCGCCGTACCGCCGCGCGGGACACCGAGCTGGCGGGGCGGCGGATCGGGGCCGGGGACAAGGTGGTCGTCTTCCATGCCTCCGCCAACCGGGACGAGCGGGTCTTCGCCGCCCCGGACCGGCTGGATCTGTCCCGTGCGCCGAACCCGCACGTGTCCTTCGGCGACGGCCCGCACGTCTGCCTGGGCGCGCACTTCGCCCGGCTCCAGCTGCGGGTGCTGTACGCGGAGGCGATGCGCGCGCTGCCGGTGCTGCGGACGGCGGGCCCGGCCAGGCGGCTGGTGTCGAACTTCATCAACGGGCTCAAGTCCCTGCCGACACAGGTCACTTGAGCGGCATCACCGCTGCCGCACCTGGATGAGCGCGTGCGTCCCCCCGGTGCGCCAGCGCTGTCCCTCCGCCGCCACCAGGGCGGCCTCCGTGGCGGGCGTGAGGCCGGTGATCACGTCGGACTTGAGGGTGCGCAGGGCCGCCACCGGGCCGGGGAAGCAGGCGGTGACGTCGGCGAAGGGTGTGGTCGGCGGCCAGCTCCGATCGCCCACCAGGCGGCGGTAGTTGAGGTCGCCCTTGAGGACGGTCAGCGTGGCGTCGGCGAATTCGCCGCGCAGGTCGTCGGGCATGTCCTCGTACGGCAGCGGGGCGCAGGAGAAGGGGTGGGCGCGGACGGTGAGGCGGCCGTCGGCCATCGCCGACCACAGCGTGCGTCCGTGGTCGGCGGCGGCGCCCCGGGCGCGGGTCAGTCGGCGCAGGGCGTCGACCACGTCGGCGGTCGTGGCGTCGGAGACGTAGTACGGGTGGGGCTTGACGTGCAGGACGGCCCGACGGATCCGGCCGTGGGCGAGGAGATGGGCGATCAGGAGCAGGTCGGGGACGAGCTCACGGCCCGCGTTGTCGGCGACGAGGCACAGGGTGTCCGCGCCGTCGAGGAGCGACCGGAGGGCGGCGCTGTCGTCGGCGACCAGGCCGGGTACGGCGGCGCGGGCCTCGGCGTGCTCGTCCGACAGCCGGAATCCGAGGTCGGCCCGGTTGCCCCACAGGGAGCCGTGCAGCAGGGCCGCGGCCTGTTCGTCGGCCGGCCGGTCCGCGAGGTCGTCGAGGGCGGCCAGTTCCTCGTCGGTCTCCGGGGCGTCGAGTTCGGCGAGCTTGAAGGGGCGGAAGGGGTCCACGCCCTGCCAGGGGCCGGGGCCGAAGTAGCCGACCGCGTCGAGGAGTCGGCGGTAGAACCAGCTCTCGGACCACAGCCAGGGGACGTCGAACCAGGACCGCCCGATGTACTCGTCCGCTCCCCAGGCCGCCCAGCGGTCACGGTCCGGCGCGTCGGCGGGCAGTGGCTCGATGACACCCTTGGTGCAGTTCTCCGCCAGGGCGTCGAGGGCGCGGTGCTGGTCCGGGCCGTAGGGGAAGGCCTCGCGCACCTGCCGCACGATCGCGGGGTGCCGTTCGGCGAGCACGCTGTACGGGAACGAGCCGGGTTCGTCGCCGCGGAGCACGGGCGGAGTGTGGGGCATGCGCGCCACCGTACCGCCCGGGTCAGGGGATTCTGATCTCCCGCTCCAGCTGGGTGGCGAGGCTCAGATAGCGGGCGCGGCGGGGCACCGGCACCAGACCGCGGATCAGGATGTGCCACATCTCGGCCAGTCGGCGCGGCTGTCGGGTGACGGGTTCCAGGGAGTGGCCGACGACACGGGTGCCGACGAGGGAGCAGACAAGGGAGTGAGCTGCGGCTTCGACATCGATGTCCGGGTGGAGGTCGGCGTCCGTGACCGCGCCGAAGAGCTTGCGGGTGGTGATGTCCAGCCATTCCTCGAAGGGATGGGACAGCGGCGGCGGCACCGGGAGACCCTCGGTGGCGAGGCGGAGGCCGGCCCTGGGGACCGGGCCCTCGACGGTGAGCCGGGCGATCCCGAAGGTGGTGCGGATCAGGGCCTCCAGATGGGAGAGGCCACGGCCGTCCATCTCGGCGGCCAGCCGGCGCAGGGTTCTGGACTGGAGTTCCATGATGGCGTGCGCGAGGTCCTGCTTCGCCGCGAAGTGGAAGTAGAGGGCGCCCTTGGTGACTTGGGCGTGCTCCACGATGTCGCTCAGGCTGGTCGACTCGTAACCGTGCCGGTCGAACAGATCCGCGGCGGCCGCGATGATCGCCGCTCGGGTCTGCTCGGCGCGTAACTGCCTAGCCATCGATGGGACGCTCCTGGGGGCGAGAGAACAGGACCCGAAAAGAACAGGCCATGCCGTTTGTTTCTTACTCCCCGTACACGATATCTCACGGTCCGGCGGCTATTCGAGGGCACCCCAACTCCCTTCAGTCTTCAGACCTCCCACAACTTATTCACTACTCGTGTGTATGGCGCAATGGGTCTTGAAGAAAACCGGTCGCTCAGTACAGGAAAGTGCAACAAAAAAAGCGGGCCGACCGGTGCCCATCCGCACCGGTCGGCCCGCCTGTCCGACGGGATCCGCTGTGACTCAGAAAGTCAGCTTCCAGCTGTTGAGCGTGCCCGTGTCCTGCGCCGCGGTGTCCTGGACGCGCAGCTTCCAGGTGCCGTTGGCCGTCTCGCTCGAAGCGTCCACGGTGTAGGTGGTGTTGACGTTGTCCGCGGAGTCCGAGGAACTGGCGGACTTCAGGGCGTAGACCGTGCCGTCCGGGGCGACGAGGCTGATCACCAGGTCACCGCGGTAGGTGTGGGTGATGTCCACGGCGACCTTGAGGGCCGAAGGGGCGTTGCCGGTACGGCCGCTGACCGCGATGGAGGACTCGATCGCCGAGCTGTTGTCGGGGATGGCGACGGCGGAGGTGCTGGAGTACGTCGTCCCCGTCGTCGAACCGCCACCGCTGACGGCGGCCACCGTCTTCGCGGCGTCCGCGAGACCGGCGCCGCAGCCGCCCGAGCAAGCACCCGGCAGAGCACGGGCGTTGGTCTTGATGGCCGACTCGATCTGGGCCGGGGTCAGCGAGGAGTTGGCCGACTTCAGCAGCGCGGCGAGGCCCGCGATGTGCGGGGTGGCCATGCTGGTGCCCTGGTAGTACGCGTAGTTCTCGGTCGACGCCGTCTTGGTGCCGGAGTTCAGCGTGGACAGGATGCCGTTGGCGGTGCCGGTGCTGGTCTGGCCGCCGGGCGCCGAGATGTCCACCAGGGAACCGTAGTTGGAGTAGGAGGCCTTCGCGCCGGTGCGGCTGGTGGCGGCCACGGATATGACGTCGTTGCAGTTGCCCGGCGAGTGGTTCGCGACGTTGTCGTTGTCGTTGCCCGCGGCGACGGCGATCGTGGTGCCGCGGTTGACGGCGGCGGTGATGGCGCTCTGGGTCGCGCTGGTGCAGGCACCGTCGCCGCCCAGGCTCATGTTGATGACCTTGGCGACGTTGGTGTTGGCGGGCACACCGGAGACGGTGCCGCCGGACGCCCAGGTGATGGCGTCGATGATGTCGGAGTCGTAGCCGCCGCACTTGCCGAGCACCCGCACCGGGGAGATCTTCGCGCCGTAGGCGATGCCCGCGATGCCCTTGCTGTTGTTGGTGACCGCGGCGATGGTGCCGGCCACGTGGGTGCCGTGCCAGGAGGAGTTGGACGCCGGGATGCCGGAACCGCACTCGTTGGCGGCGTAGTAGTCGCCCGGGTCGGCCGGGTTGCTGTCGCGGCCGTCGCCGTCCACCGAGACGGCGGTGTCGGAGATGAAGTCGTAGCCGCCGACGATGTTCGCGGCGAGGTCGGTGTGGGCGACATAGCCGGTGTCGATGACGGCGACGGTCACGCCGGAGCCGGTCGCGGTGGACCAGGCGCCGGGGACGTTCATGCCGGCCGTGGCCTCGAACAGGTCCCACTGCTTGGCGTACTCGGTGTCGTTCGGGTCGGCCTGCGGCGTGTTCAGGCGGTCCGGTACGACATAGGCGACCTGCGGGTCGGCCTTGTACGCGGCGACGACGTCGGCGACGTCCGCGCGGGACGCGTCGGCGCCCAGGTCGACCAGGGCGGCACCGGTGCCGAGGCGGCGCCGGAAGTCGACGTCCTCACCGGCCCCCTTGCCCTTGGCGGCGGCGTCCGCCTCGGCGGCCGCGTTCGACTTCGCCTCGGTGGCGCCGGACTTGTAGCCGACGATGAGACGCTCGGCGGTGACGCCGGGGGCGGCCTCCGTCTGGGTCGCGGGCACGGCGGCTGCCTTCGGGGCGGCGGCTTCCTGGGCCGTGGCCACCGTGGCGGTGGCCGCCGTGAACAGCGCGGCCGAGACCGCGGCGACGGAGATCATCTTCCGTCGGAGGGAGGGCGAGGTACGCAAGGGCTTTGCCTTTCGTGGCCGTACTCCGGGCAGCGCGGAGCAGCGGGGGGTTCGCTTCGTCGGTGAAGCGGCGGGGGGTTGGTCGAAAAGCGGCGCGAGGCCGGCCGAGCGCCAGCGGACCAGGGAGGGGGTTACCTGTGGGTCGGCTGTGGCCTGAACGATAGGCAAAGGGAAGGTCATGTGAATACAGGGGAAACCCTCGATCCGGCCGGAAACCCACCCTCGCTGTCCGGGAGTTGGGGGGCCGATGCACCCTTTTACGGCCGATGTCCCCCGCCTTTGTGGCCGATGTCCCGCGGTGAACGCGCCGGGCCCGTTTTCCGTACTGCATGGGAGCAAACCGTTCCCGCGCCGGCCGAGGAGACGTTCCGGATGTCCCGGATGACCGCATACCGCATGGCCGCCCTGGCGGTCGCAGCACCGCTCCTGACCACCGTCTGGGCGGCCGCCCCGGCACAGGCGCACGGCGCGCCGACCGATCCGGTGAGCCGGGTGTACGCCTGCTCCCCCGAGGGTGGCGACCGGGCGCGGACCGCGGCCTGCCGGGCGGCCGTCGCCGCCAATGGCGCGCCCTTCACCGCCTGGGACAACCTGCGGATCGCCAACGTGAACGGGCGCGACCGCCAGACCCTCCGCGACGGCGAGCTGTGCAGCGGCGGCCTGCCCGCCTACAAGGGCCTCGACCTGGCCCGCGCCGACTGGCCCTCGACGCATCTGACGCCGGGCGCGACGCTGACGATGACGTACGCCTCGACGATCCCGCACACCGGCAGCTTCAAGCTCTATCTGACCAAGCCCGGCTACGACCCGACGAAGCCGCTCACCTGGTCCGACCTGCCCGAGCGGCCGTTCGCCACGGTCAAGGACCCGGCGCTGACGAACGGCGCGTACCGCTTCCGCGCGACGCTCCCCTCGGACCGCACGGGCCGCCATGTCCTGTACACGATCTGGCAGAACACCAGCACGCCGGACACGTACTACTCGTGCTCGGACGTGGTGTTCCCGGCGGCGAAGGGCAAGGCCGGGCAGACCGCCGAGCCGGCGTCCCCGACCTCTCCTTCGGCCTCGGCCTCCGCTTCGGCCGCGCCCTCGGGGGCCGCGAAGGCCCGTACGACCCCGAGTACGTCCCCGAGCACATCGCCGAGCGTCGAGCCCCGTACGACGGCCCCGCGCACCGACACCACACCGGTGGCGGCCACCGGCACCACCGGCTCGGGCCCCTCGGCCCCCATGGTGGCGGGCGGCGCCGCCGCGGTGCTGGTCCTCACCGGAGGCGCCGCTCTGGCGCTGCGCCTGCGGCGGAGGTGAGCGGAGTCGGTCTCCGGGCCGGGAGCCGACGACCCACGGAAGACAGCTGCGCCGACGACCGGTGGGGACACACCGGCCGTCGGCGCACTCAGGCGAACACAGGTGAACTCAGGCTGCGCTCACGTCAGTTGGTGAAGACCGCCGCGCCGTCGGAGGTCGCCACCGGGGCGTACTTCGCGGTCCAGTAGCCGCTGCTCGGGCAGAGCGAGGAGCCGGAGCTCCTGGTGAACTGCTGGTTGGTGAACTGGATGCTGTTGTCGGCGTTGGCGGCCGTGCCGGCGAGGCTGCCGTTCGTCGCCTGGTAGACACAGGTGACGCTGCCCAGCAGGGTCCTGAGCACGACGGTGGTCTGGATGGGCCCCGCGCTTCCCGGGGTCACGGCGACGGTGCCGTCGGAGGCCACGGTGGTGGTGTACGCCAGGTTGTTGACCGTGACGCTGGTGACGCCGGTCACGCCGATGTTGTTCGAGGTGCAGTTGCTGAAGGTGTGCCCGGTGAGCGTCTCGGAGGCGGTGCCGGGAGCGGCCGGGTTGCTGTCGACCGTCGCGGTGAACTGCGAGGTGGTGCAGGTGATGCCCGTGGTGCCGGTCGCGCTGGAGTAGAGGGTCGCGGTGGTGCCGCTGGCCAGGGACGCGGAGACCGCGGTGCCGGTGGCGACGGCGTCGCCGCCCGCGGAACCGGTGGTGAGGACGTTGTCGGCGGCCGACGCGGGGCTGACGGCCGACAGGGCGAAGCCGGCGACGGCGGCGGTGAGGGTGAGCAGGGAACGAGTACGCATGCGGGATGCCTCTTTCCGAGGTGAGGGGGGTTGGGGGGTTGGGGGAATCAGAGGTGCGGGTGTGGGTGAGGGTGAGGGGTGGGGGACGCGGCGTGGCGTCCGCCGGCGCCGGTCCGTGACGCCTTCTCCGTACGTCACGGACCGACGACGGCAGCCGTCCGGTGACCGGCCGGGGACCGTGGGGTGGTCCCCGGCCGGGCCGGGCGGGAAGCGGCGACCCGGCACGGACCAGGGGGGAAGTGACCGTGCGGGTGCCAGAGGGGAGGAGACGGGCACAGGCGTGCCCGGTGACGGACAGGACGTCCGGGAGGCGCGGGCAGTGCCGCGCAGCGGATCCGGCGCCACGGATCCGGGTCGAGCCAGGGCAAGTTGTAGACCTGAGGGTCAGTCAACGTCAAGGCACGGAAAGGCAGTTGACGCACAGTCAAATAGCTTTGCCGGAAACCGACCACGACTTGACCCACAGCCAGGGCACAACCGACACCCTTTTTTCACAACTCCCTTGACCCTTAAATGTAACCACCGGTAACTTCCTCGGCGGCTACTGCGGAGTACGAGAAAGCCCTTGCGTCCGCCGGGAGTTGCGAGGAGCCGCACGCCGCCTGCGCTGTCCGCGCCAGGACAACGTGCCATTTGATGCCAGACCGCACTGTCTATGCCCTGGGAGCACACATGGCCTCGTCTTCGGACGCCACTTCGGCCGCCGACAACACACCGGAGAACCCGGAAAGCGGTTCCTCGCCGGACCCCGCCAGACGCGGGCGGGTCCGGGCACGCCGGGCCGCCGTGATGGCCGTACCGGCCACCCTCGTCGCCGCCACGCTGGCGGTGCTGACCGCGGAGGGCGCGCTGGGCGTGCAGTTCGCGATCTCCGGCATGCCGTTCACGGTCACCGCCAAGGAACTGAACGGCACCGGCTTCGAGCAGTTCGGCGGCCTCGACAACATGGCGGAGGGCAGCCCGAACGCGGGTGACACCGGGGGCCAGGTGCTGGTGGTCACCTCCGCGATCAAGAACGCGACGCTGGACAGCCTCTGCCAGAGCGTCGACCTCGGCGGGACCAACCTGCTCATCAAGGCGGGCAGCGGGTCACAGAAGGTGTCGGCGACCAACCTCACCACCGACTCCACCGAGCTGACGGGCGACGCCGACTTCAACAACATCGAGATCGGCAACGACGCCAGCACGCTCACCAAGGCCGGGGTCAAGGGTCCGATCGGTGTCTTCAGCCAGCAGGCCGACACCGTGCACATCGCGAATCTGCGACAGACGAACTACGCGACCACGGCCGCGGTGTTCAAGCTGCCTGGGCTCAAGCTCAGCTTCAGCGACTCGGGTTGCTGATGTCGGACACGGACACCCCTCGTCGGGGAGTGCGGTCGGCCTTCCGTGAGTGGCGGGCCGACCGTCCGTTCTGGGGCGGGCTGCTGCTCACCCTGGGCGGGGCGGAGATCCTGCTCACCGAGAAGGCGTCGCTGAAGGTCGTCCTGCACATCGGGATGCAGGGCCTGGCCGGCTATCTCCTGCCGGGGCTGATGGTGGTCCTGGGGCTGCTGATCCTGTTCAACCCCACCCAGCGGCTCTTCTACTCGATCACCGGCGTCCTGCTCGCCCTGGGCACCTGGCTGACCTCGAACCTCGGCGGGTTCTTCATCGGCCTCCTCCTCGGCGTCGTGGGCAGCTGCCTCGCCTTCGGCTGGCTCCCGGACCAGGAACCGAGGATCAGCCGCAGAAAGCGCCGCAGGGCGGCTCGCGCCGCGAAGGCCACCATGGCGGGCCTGAGCCCGGAGGCCGGCGAACCGGCGTGACGACGGCGCCGGAAGGGCTTCTGACAGACCTTCCGGCGAGGTCTGCGGCGGAGCCGCCGGCGGACCCCACGGCGGGGACTGCGGGGTCCGGCCCGGCGATGGATGGAGTGACCTGGTTCGGCCCGGCTACGGGCAGCGGGCAGCGGGCAGCGGGCGAGCATCCACCGGCAGGTAACGGGCGCGAGTCCGGTGGCAGACAGCAGGCGCGAGCCCGGCAGCAGACAGCAGGCGCGAGCCCGGCAGCAGACAGCAGGCGCGAGCCCGGCGGCAGACAGCAGGCGCGAGCCCGGCGGCAGACAGCAGGCGCGACGAGGGGCGGAGCCGTCCGCCGAGGGAAGCCGGAACACGTTGGCCAACGCGCGTGGGCACACACCCGCTGGCACCGGTTTCGTCAGCGTCGGGCCGACCGTCACCCCATGGCCGTCCGACGCCGGGGCCCCGACGCGCGGGATTGCGACGCCCGGGAGGGCATTCGGCAAGCGCGGGCGAGCACCCCGGCCGAGCCCCACCCCGCCCGGCCACCGCTGCCCGCATTTCCCCACCCCGCCGTCTCACCGGCCGCTCCACGCTCCCCTCTCCACCACCGCCCCTGGCCGTTTCCGGTTTCCCACACCCCCTCCCCATGGCCCGGCCACCCCGCCCCACCCCCACCCACCCGTTTCCGGCCAGAGCCCCCGTGCGCTCTCGCGCGTTCCGCTTCCGGGCCCCTAGCGTGAGCGTCATGTATCGCCCCCATCAGGGATGGTCGGGGCGGGCGTGCCGTGTTGTCCGGAGGCCGTGGGACAGGGGGAGTTCGATGGAGTTCAAGGATCCGGTGGTGATCGACGCGACCGGGCGGGACATCCATGGTGAAGCCGCGCGGATCAGGGAGCGTGGTCCGGTCGCGCCCGTGGAGTTGCCGCACGGCGTCCCCGCCTGGGCGGTCAGCAGCCCCGCGCTGCTGCGGCGGCTGCTCGCCGATCCGAGGGTGTCGAAGGATGCCCGGCGGCACTGGCCGCGCTGGATCGAGGGCGGCGTCTCCCCGGACTGGCCGCTGTTCACCTGGGTCGCCGTGCAGAACATGTTCACGGCCTACGGCGACGACCACAAACGTCTGCGCGGCCTCGTCGCCAAGGCGTTCACCGCACGCCGCACCGCCGCGCTGCGCCCCCGAGTCGAGGCCATCACCGGCGCGCTGCTGGACCGCCTCGCCGCGGCCGGTGCGGACGGTCAAGTGGTCGATCTGCGCGAGGAGTTCTGCTATCCGCTGCCCATCCAGGTCATCGGTGAGCTGCTCGGCCTCCCGGAGGAACAGGGGCCGGAACTACGGGCCGTCGTCGACGGCGTCTTCCACACCTCGGCCGACCCCGCCGAAGTCGCCGACACCTACGCCCGGTTCTACGCGGCCATGCATCAACTCGTCGCCACGAAGCAGGCGTCGCCCGGCGACGACCTCACCTCCGCGCTGATCGGCGCCCACGAGGACGACGGCTCCCACCTCAGCGAGCAGGAACTGCTCGACACGCTCGTGCTGATGATCAGCGCCGGTCACGAGACCACCGTCAACCTGCTCGACAACGCGGTCCACGCCCTCCTCACCCACCCCGACCAGCTCGCCCTGGTCCGCGCCGGGCGGGCCTCCTGGGACGACGTGATCGAGGAGACCCTGCGTGCCGAGGCGCCGGTGGCGAGCCTGCCGCTGCGCTATGCCGTGACGGACCTGGACCTGGGCGAGCTGGGCGGCCCCGAGGGCGCCGTGATCCACGCGGGCGAGGCGATCCTCGCCGCGTACGCCGCCGCGGGACGCGACCCGGAGCACCACGGTGCCGACGCGGACGTCTTCGACGTCACCCGGGCCGGCAAGGACCATCTCGCCTTCGGGTACGGCGTCCACCACTGCCTGGGCGCCCCGCTGGGGCGGCTGGAGGCCCGCGTCGCGCTGCCCGCGCTCTTCGACCGCTTTCCGGGACTCGCGCTCGCCGCGGCGCCGGGAGATCTGGCGCCCGTGGACTCGTTCATCTCCCACGGGCACGTCTCCCTGCCGGTCCACCTGCGCTGACCGGTCCTGCCGGTCCGTCTCAGCTGACCGGTCCTGCCGGTCGCCTGAGCCGACCGGTCTCAGCCCGTGGCGACGGGCGGCTCCACCGGCGTCTCAGGCGCTGTCGGCGTCTGCCGTACCGGCTCCGGAGCCGCGGGGTCGTCCTTCATCGCCTGCGCCTCGCTCTTGAGGATGCGCATGGACCTGCCGAGCGCCCGCGCGGTGTCGGGCAGCTTCTTCGAGCCGAACAGCACGATCACGACGATCGCCACTATCAGCAGGTGCCAGGGTTCCAGTCCGTTACGGAGCACGGCCCCGCCCTCCCTCTCGCCAGGCTTCTCAACTCGCTCTTACGTCGGTCGCGCACACTTGCCGCGGCGACCGCCCGTCGGATGACGGTTGCTGTCGTGCGCAACTGTACAACCGGGACTTAGGCGACAATTCCCAGCAATTTGCAAAAAGGGCGCGGATGACGATCACCAGTACAGGGAGGCCGGCGCCCTCGCGGCACCGGCAGGAGCGGCCGGGCGGACGTCGCCGGGCGGGCCGCCGCCGGGGTCACCGGATACGCGTCGCGCTGGTCGTCTGTCTCTCGGTGCTGGTCCTCGCGACCGCCGGCGCGGGCTGGCTGTATCTGAAGCTGGACGGGAACATCAGCACCTTCGACTCGGGCGGGGTCTCCGACGACCGGCCCCGGGCGGGCTCCTCGAAGGGGGAGAACGTCCTGCTCATCGGCTCCGACGCGCGCAATGACGGCAACGCGGCGCTCGGCGGCGGGAACAAGGACGACATAGGGCGCTCGGACACCACGCTCCTGCTGCACGTCTACGCCGACCACCGGCACGCGCTCGCGGTCTCCATCCCCCGCGACACCCTGGTCACGATCCCGCCCTGCAAGCTGCCCGACGGCAGCTGGACGAAGACACAGACCGACACGATGTTCAACGCCGCCTACTCGGTGGGCGAGACGGCCAAGGGCAACCCGGCCTGCACCCAGAACACCGTCGAGCACCTCACCGGCCTGCGCGTGGACCACACGGTCGTCGTCGACTTCAAGGGCTTCGCCCGGCTCACCGAGGTGGTGGGCGGGGTGAGGGTGTGTCTGCCGCAGGACGTCCACGAGAACGATCTCAACCCGCATCGGACGACCCCCGGCAAGCTGCTCTTCAAGAAGGGCGTGCAGACCGTCTCCGGGCAGCGGGCCCTGGACTACGTACGCATCCGGCACGGCATCGGCGACGGCTCCGACATCGGCCGCATCAAGCGCCAACAGGCCTTCGTGGCCAGCCTTTTGAAGGAGGTGAAGAGCAAGGGCCTCACCCCGTCCCACCTGTTGCCGCTGGCCGACGCGGCGACGAAGTCCCTCACCGTCGACACCGGTCTGGGCTCCGCCGACAAGCTCATCTCCTTCGCGATGTCCCTCAAGGACGTCGACCTGCACAACACCAAGTTCGTCACCCTCCCCTGGCGGTACGAGGGTTCGCGCGTCGCGATCGTCGAACCGGACGCCGACGCCCTGTGGGCGGCCCTGAAGGCCGACCGCACCATCGACGGCAAGAGCGCCACGGGGAAGAAGAAGAGCCCGACGGCCTCCCCCACTCCCGTCTCCGGCACCGGCATCGACGTCGGCGTCTACAACGGCACCACGGTCACGGGCCTCGCCGCCCGTGCCGCCGCCACGCTCACCTCCGACGGCTTCACCGTCACCGGTACGGCGACCGCGAGCAGCCAGGACCACCCCACGACCCTCGTCGAGTACGGCCCGGGGGAGGAGTCCGGGGCCCGGACAGTGGCCGCTGCCTTCCCGGGCGCCACGCTGGAGTCCGTCACGGGCGCCGGGATCAGCGTCGTACTCGGGCAGTCGTACGCGAGCACACCCAGCGCTTCCCCGACGGCCGTCCCCAGCACGGTCGCTGACGGCGCCCGGTCGGCGGACGACAACCCCTGCTCCAACCTGTCCTACGGCTGAGATCGGCGGCGACCATCACGATGCGGCACCGAGAAGTCACTACAAGCGGCTGATCACTTGACTACCGGCGGTCACACACGGTTGGCTCCGGACCAGTGAAAGTTCAACAGGTCGAGGCACACCCGCGTTTCGGCCTCGCTTTCGCGTTCCACCTGCTCGGCCGCACAGTGAGGTGCCGCACCCTCATGATCACCACTCCCCCACCCCAGGCATCTTCCAGATCCGCCGGATCCGTGCGCGTCGCCCTCGCGACCGCGAGCGTTCTCCTGCTGCTCACCGGCTGTTCCGGTTCCGCCACCTCCGACGACGCGCGCCTCGACCCGGGGGCCGCCGCGGCGAAGGCGTCGATGAAGGTCGCGCTCATCACCCATGGCGGGGAGGGCGACGCCTTCTGGGAGCTGGTGCGCAAGGGGGCGGAGGCCGCCGCCGCGAAGGACGGCGTCGACCTGACGTACGTGAGCGACTCCGACCCGCTGCGGCAGGCACAGTTGGTGCGGGACGCCATCGGGGACCAGGTCGACGGGATCGCGGTGACGCTGGCCAAGCCGAACGCGATGAAGGCACCGGTCGCCGAGGCCAGGGCGGCGGGCATTCCCGTCGTCGGGCTCAACTCCGGTATCGACGCCTGGAAGGCTCAGGGGCTGCTCCAGTACTTCGGCCAGGACGAGACCGTCGCGGGCGCCGCCGTCGGGGACCGGCTCGACGGGCTCAAGGCCAAACACGCGCTGTGCGTCATCCACGAGCGGGGCAATGTCGCCCTGGAGGCGCGTTGTGCCGGGGTGAAGAAGACGTTCGGCGGCGAGACCGAGAACCTGTACGTGGAGGGCACCGACACCAAGGCCGTGGACGCCGTCCTCACGGCCCGGCTGCGGCAGGACCCCGGCATCGACGAAGTCGTCACGATGGGCGCGCAGTTCGCGCTGGACGCGGTCGACTCGGTGAAGTCGGCGGGCAGTCGGGCCCGGGTCGCGACGTTCGACCTGAGCAAGGAGCTGACCCGCGCCGTGCAGCGCGGTGACGTGCAGTTCGCGGTCGATCAACAGCCCTATCTCCAGGGCTATCTCGCGGTCGACTCGCTGTGGCTGTACCGGACCAACGGCAATGTCAGCGGCGGCGGGGTGGCACCCGTACTGACCGGTCCCGCCTTCGTGACCCGGGCCAATGTCGCGGCCGTGGCGAAGTTCGCCGCCGCCGGAACCCGCTGAGCGCGCCCCCTGCCTCCGCTCGAACTCCCCACCTCCCCCTCCCTGCTGATCGCCCAAGGACGACCATGTCTGAACGGACAGGCCCCCGGCGCCGGCGCCGTCTCGGCTCCATACGGCTCTCCCTGATCCTGCTGGCGCTGGTGCCCAGCGTCACCCTCGCCGCCATGTGGGGTGTGACGACGACCCAGATGTTCTCCGAGGGCCTCACGCTGCGCTCGCAGACGGAGCTGAGCCGGTCGACCGGCGCGATGGGCACCGAGGCCACCCTCGCCCTCCAGGGCGAACGTGCCCTGTCCGCCGCCTGGTTGGCGAGGGTGCCCGGTTCGCGGGCCGCCCTGGAGCGGCAGCGCGCCGAGACGGACCGGGCGGTCGCGAAGCTCGTCGGCCGGTCCGAGGAGATCCAGCGGGCGCCCGACCGGGTCGCGGAGCGGCTCTACTCCGTGGTCGCCTCGCTCGGCAGCCTGGAGTACTACCGCGACCAGGTGGACGCCCCCGCCGACATCCCCGCCGAACAGCTCCTCGACCAGTACACGTCGATCGTCGACGGCCAGATCCACGCCTTCCAGGAGCTCTCCCAGGTCGACGACGGCGACCTCACCTCACAGGCCGGACCCCTCGTCGCCCTCGAACACGCGGCGGAGCTGACCTCCCAGGAGGACGCGCAGCTCACCCTGGCCTGGCCGGACGGACATCTGGACGAGAAGGCCTGGACGCAGTTCGTGCAGCTGGTCAACACCCGTCGCTGGCTGGTCGAGGACCAGATCGTGCCCGCGCTGACCGGCGAGGCGAAGGCGGAGACCGAGCGGATCCTGGCGAGCAAGGAGTGGCAGACCCTGCTCTCCGTCGAGGACCAGGTGCTCGCCGCCCGCCCCACCGACGCCACCGGCCGGGTGGCGCTGCCGGACGCGCGAAAGCGGTGGACGGCCGCGATGGACAAGGTGTCCGCCCGCTACTCGGTCCTCATCCAGCAGCAGACCTCGGGCCTGCTCACCCGCAGCGCCGACAAAGCCGACGACCTGCTGCTGACGGCCGCCTCGCTGAGTGCCGGCGGGCTGGTCGCGCTGCTGCTGTGCGTGGGCATGTCCTGGCGGATCACCCGTTCCCTGTCCCGGCGGCTGCGCGGTCTCAGGGTCGCCACCCTCAGCCTCGCCCACGAGCGGCTGCCCGACGTGGTCGCCCGTCTCGACCGGGGCGAGAAGGTCGACGTGGACCGGGCCGCGCCCGAGCTGGACTACGGCGCCGACGAACTCGGCGCGGTGGCCCGGGCGTTCAACACCGCGCAGCGCACGGCCGTGGAGACCGCCGTGGAACTCGCCGACACCCGGCGCGGGTTCCAGAAGGTCATCCTCGGCATCGCCCGCCAGAGCCAGAACCTGGTCAACCTCCAGCTGAGCCGCCTGGACACCCTCGAACGCCGGCACCAGGACCCCGACATCCTCGCGGGCCTGTACGAACTCGACTCCACGGCCACTCAGTTGCGGCGGTACGAGGAGAATCTCGTCATCATCAGCGGCGGCCGTCCCCGGCGCAGCTGGACCGAGCCCGTCGCACTGATCGACATCCTGCGCAGTGCGGTCGGGGAGGTCGCCGAGTACCAGCGGGTGGAGGTGCACACCGACGAGGAGCTGTCGCTGGCGCCGCCCGCCGTCGCCGACGTGATCCATCTGCTGGCCGAACTCATCGAGAACGCCACGCTGTACTCCCCGGCGCCGAGTCCGGTCGGGGTACGGGCGGCGGTCGTCGCCAAGGGCCTGGCCGTCGAGATCGAGGACCGCGGCCTCGGTCTGTCGGAGGAGGACTACGCCTCGTTCAACGCCCAGTTGGCCGAGGCCCCCAAGTTCGACGTGGTGGCCCTCGCCGACGACCTGAGGCTCGGCATGTTCGTGATCGCCCAGCTCGCCGACCGGCACGGCATCACGGTGACGCTGCGCCCGTCGCCGTACGGCGGGACGACGGCGATCGTGCTGATCCCGCACGAGGTGCTGGTGCGGGAGGAGGAGGCGGGCCCCTCCGAGGAGGAGCCCGGGGCGACTTCGCCCGCCGCACCTCGTACGACTCCGGCTCCTGCACCTCGTACGACTTCCGCCCCCGGGCTTAGTACGACCGCGGCCCCCACACCCCGTACGACATCGACCACTGAGTCCCGTAAAGCCGAACCCGCCTCAGCCACCGCGGCCACCGCGCCCTCGCCCCTGCCCCGGCGCGTTCCCCAGACCAGTCTGGCCGCGGAACTGCGCGACGAGGCGCCGGCCGTCGTCGTCGACGACGACCCCGACGGCTTCACCGCGGAGCTCGCCGCCTCCTCGCTCGCCGGGTTCCAGCGCGGCACCCTCCAGGCCCGGGAAGAGGAACCGGCCGCCCCCCTCACTCCCCACACCGACCGCTCATGAAGGACATCGCCATGACACGCCCCACCCCCGCCACGCACACCGCGCTGGACCAGTTGCTGACCGGACTCGTGGACCGGGTCGCGGACGTGACCCAGGCCGTGGTGCTCTCCGACGACGGGCTGGTGGTGAGCAAGTCCACCGGGTTCCTGCGGGACGACGCCGAGCGGCTTGCGGCGACCGCGTCCGGGCTGATGAGTCTCAGCAAGGGCGTCAGCATGGACTTCCGTGGCGGGCCGGTGCGTCAGGCGCTCATCGAGATGGCCAACAGCTTCCTGATCCTGACCTCGGCCGGACCCGGCGCCCATCTCGTGGTGCTGACCGGGCCGAACGCCGACGTCGGCGTGGTGGCGTACCAGATGAACATGCTGGTGAAGAAGATCGGCGAGCACCTCAGCGCGGCACCGCGGACCGGCCTCGGGCCGACCGGCGCGTGAGGTGAGCGAAAGCGACGCGGCGGCGGGCCGGCTGGTCCGGCCCTTCGCGCTGACCGGCGGACGGACCCGGCCCAGCCGCGCCTGCTTCACCCTCATCGCCATGGTGACGGCGGTGGACCCGCCGCCGGAGCGTGCGCCCCGGCCGCAGCCCGAGCAGGCGCGCATCCTGCGCCGGTGCGCCCGCCCGGTCGCGGTCGCGGAGCTGGCGGCGCTGCTGGACCTGCCGGTGAGCGTGGTCGTCATCATGCTCTGCGATCTGCTGGAGGCGGGCCTGATCACCGTCCATCCGCCGACCCCCGTCTCGCCCCGCACCCTGGACCTGGACCTGTTGCAGAAAGTGAGGGACGGCCTTGGCCGGCTCTGAAGCGCATGGCGCCGAGACCCCCGTGGCGCCGGACGCCGTCAAGATCCTGATCGCCGGAGGGTTCGGTGTCGGCAAGACCACGATGGTCGGGTCGGTGAGCGAGATCGTGCCGCTGCGCACGGAGGAGCCGCTGACGGTGGCCGGGCTCGGGATCGACGATCTGGTCGGCATCGAGCGGAAGAAGGCCACCACGGTGGCCCTGGACTTCGGCCGGATCACCGTCAACGACCGGCTGGTGCTGTATCTGTTCGGCACCCCGGGGCAGCAACGGTTCTGGTTCATGTGGAACGACCTGGCCGTGGGCGCGCTCGGCGCGGTGGTGCTGATCGACGTGCGGCGCCCGGAGTCGAGCTTCGCCGCCGTCGACTTCTTCGAGCGGCGCGGGATCCCCTTCGTGGTGGGCGTCAACGGCTTCGACGGGCAGCACCCGTATCCGCCCGAGGAGATCCGGGACGCCCTCGCCCTGCCGGAGGGGGTGCCGGTGGTGCTGTGCGACGCGCGGGAGCGGGAGTCGTCGCGGGATGTGCTGATCGCCCTGCTCGATCTGCTGATCGCGTCGGCGGTCGGGGACACAGCGTCCTCATAGGTCGTCGGCGGAAATCCGCCATCCGTGCCGGAGTGATTGACGGGCAACTCACGTCCCTCTACTTTCCATTCGCCTCATCGAACCGAGTTCGATATATCGACCATCTGGAGAGCTCCATGCCCGCAGAGCCGCCCCCCGCTCCCCTCCCCTCCGGCCCCCGTCTCTCCCGTCGCCGCCTCCTCGGCATGGCGGCAACCGCGCCGCTCGCCGCGACCGGTGCGCTGGCGCTCGGCGCCGGGACCGCGCACGCCGCCGACTCGGCGTACGTCATGGGGTACTTCACCGAGTCCCCGGACATGCTGGCCGCCAACTACGGCCTCCACCTGGCCGTCAGCACCGACGGTCTGCAGTGGACCCCGCTCAACCAGAACGCCCCCGTCGCCACCCCGACCGCCGGCTCGGGCGGACTGCGCGACCCGTTCATCCTGCGCAAGCAGGACGGCACGTTCGTGGTGCTCGCCACCGACCTGTACGGCACCGACTGGACGTACGTCAGCCAGTACATCCATGTCTGGGACTCCACCGACCTGCGCACCTTCACCGGCTACCGGCGCGTCAAGCTGCACGACATGAACACCCACAGCTGGGCGCCGGAGGCGTTCTGGGACGCGGGGCGGGGGCAGTACGCGGTCATCTACTCGGCCGTCAACTCCAGCGGCCACAACGTCATCATGGTGAACTACACGAGCGACTTCGTGACCGCGGGCAGCCCCCAGGTCTTCTTCGACCCGGGCTACGACGTCATCGACGGCGACATGGCGGTCGGCGTGGGCGGCTACAACTACCTGTACTTCAAGAAGAACTCCACGCTGGTGGGCGCCCGTTCGACCTCACTGAACCCGGGCAGCTTCACCGAGTTCAGCACGGCGGTCTCGCACGGCGGCACCGAGGCGCCGACGCTGGTCAAGTCCCTGACGTCGAGCACCACTTGGTACCTGTGGGGTGACACCTGGTCCCCGAACGGCGTCTTCTACGCCTGGCAGACCAGCAGTCTGGCCGCCGGCACCTGGACCGCCCTCGACCAGAAGCTCTACACCCAGCCGCTCAACTCCAAGCACCTGACGATCCACCCGATCACCTCGACCGAGTACGGCAATCTGATCGCCAAGTGGGGGACGCCGGCCTGGAACCGGCTCAAGTCCTACAACTACCCCGACCGTTACGTCCGGCACTCCGACTACGTCGGCCGGATAGACGCCTACGCCTTCGACCCGTACCCGGACTCCCAGTGGAAGCTGGTGCCGGGCCTCGCCGACTCGTCCGGAGTGTCCTTCCAGTCGGTGAACTACCCGACCCGCTATCTGCGCCACTACAACTACGCGTTGCGGCTGGACGCCAACGACGGCACGTCGACCTTCGCTGCCGACGCGACGTTCTACCGGACCGCGGGCCTCGCCAACTCCTCGTGGTCGTCGTTCCGTTCGTACAACAACCCGACCCGTTACATCCGGCACTCCAACTACCTGCTGCGCATCGACCCGATCTCCACCAGCACCGAGCAGCAGGACGCGACGTTCTACGTCGGCTACTGAGCATCCCCCACGGCAACACCGCGGCCGCTGACGCGAGGTGCGCGTCAGCGGCCGGGTGTCAGCGCGTGCGTCAGGAGGTCAGGCCGGCCGTCTTCAGCCAGGCCTTCGCGACGTCCAGCGGGTCCTTGTTGTCCAGCTGGACCTGGGAGTCCAGGTCCAGGAGGGTCTTGGTGTCCAGCTTCGCCGAGACCGCGTTGAGGGCGTCCACACCCTCCTGGGAGAGCCCGCTCTTGTAGACCAGCGGGGTCACGTTCGCGAACCCGAAGAGGTTCTCCGGGTCCTGGAGGGCGACGAACTTCTCCTTGGTGATGTTCGGGTCCGTGGTGAAGATGTCCGCGGCCTGCACGGTGTTCTTCTTGAGCGCCGCCACGGTCAGCGGACCGCCCGCGTCGAGCGCCTTGAAGGACTTGAACTTCAGGCCGTACACCGACTCCAGGCCCTTGAGGCCCTGCTGCCGGGTCTGGAACTCGGGCGAGCCGCCGATCACCAGGTCCGGCGCCGCGTCCTTGAGGTCCGCGAGGGTGGACTCGCCGGTGAGGCTGTACTTCTTGGCGGTCTCCGCGTTGATGCTGACGGAGTCCTTGTCCTCGGCGGGCGAGGACTCCAGCAGCGTCAGCTTGCTGTCGAGCTTGGTCTTGACGGTCGCGTTGACCTCGTCGGCCGACTTCTGCTCCGCCTTGGCGTCCAGGTACGCCAGCAGCGAGCCGTTGTACTCGGGCAGGACGGTGATGGAGCCGTTCTTCAGCAGCCCGTACGTCACCTCGCGGGAGCCGACGTTGGGCTTGTAGGTGACCTTGATGCCCTTGGCCTTCAGGGCCTCGCCGTAGATGTCGGCGAGCAGGATGCTCTCGGCGAAGTTGTTGGAGCCGACGACGACGGTGTCGCCGCTCGCCGCCTTGCCGGTGTCCTCGGCCAGAGGGTCTGAACCGTCGTCGGAGCCACATCCGGCCAGCAGGGCCGCCGCGGCGGCGAGCGCGATGGCCATCGCGCCGGGATGCTTCCGGAGGGACCTGCTGCGTGGGGCGTTGGGAGTCACGATTGCCGTTCCGGGCTGTGGGCTGATGGGCACAGGCAGTTGGTGCGGGACAAACACGTGTACTGATCCAATCCAGCCAGTTCTTGATCAGTCAAGAGCAGCCTGGTCACCAATTGGCGTCAATGCATTGCCCGTTGTGAACACCGAGTAAATCAACCCGCAAGGCGGCACGCCCAGCTTGTAATGGATTCTTGACTTACGGTTACATGATCCACATCCCCAAGAGGCGATAGTCTCCGCCCGGAAGCGATCAGAATCGGACATGAAGGAGGCCTGTTGTCCATACGGGATGCCGCCGACCGCTGGACGTTCAGGCGCAAGCTCAACCTCCTGGTCGGTGTGCCGCTGACCGTGGTCGCGATCCTGCTCGCCTACCTCATCAGCGACCAGGTCGGCCGGTCCTCCGAGGCGGCGGACGCGGCCCGGCTCGTCCGTGACAGCACCGAGGTCGCGACGCTGGTGGACCGTCTGGAGGCCGAGCACCAGCAGGCCATCCTGCTCTCGGTGCGGCACGAGTCCACCAACGACGGCGGCACGCCCTCGCAGGACGCCTACCGCGACGCCCAGCTCGCCGTTGACCAGCAGGCCAAGAAGGTCGGCAGGACCTTCGGCGACCGGCTGCCGGCCGAAGAGGCCCAGGCGCTCAAGGAGATCAGCGGCCTGGAGAGCCTGCGCGACACCGTCGAACAGGCCTATCTGCCCGCCGACAACATCGACCCGGCCTACACCAGCGCCGCCAAGGGCGTCATCGACGGCCTCGGCCTGGACCGCAACTCCGCGCTCTCGGCCACCTTCACCGGCAACCTCCTCGACTCGCTGCTGCGCGCCGACGCCGCCCACAGCGCCTTCGAGACCGGCGTCTTCTCCGCGACGACCGGCGACTCCAACGCGCTCATCGAGTTCATCGGCGCCGTCGGCTCCCACGACGAGTACACCCACCAGACCGACCGCTTCGCCCGGTTCGCCACCGAGGAGCAGACCGAGCAGCTCGCGGGGATCGCGCACAACAGCGCCCAGGCCGTCATCGACCGGCAGTACGCCGAACTCCAGATCGACCCGAGCTCCCTGCAGGCCGACTCGCCCGCCGCGGTGCACGCGGCCTTCCAGAAGGCGCTCGACTCCTACCCGTCGTACCGCAAGCAGGCGAGCATCCGGCTCGGCATCACCGCGAGCCTCATCGACCAGATCGCCGACCGCGCCGACCGCGCATCCGACGAGGCCCTGCGCAACGCGGTCCTGCTGCTGGGCCTCGCCCTGCTCGGGTTCGTGCTGTGGTTCGCGTTCTCGGTGGCGGTACGGCGCTCCGTGGTCCGCCCGGTGCAGGCGCTGACCGGCGCCGCCCAGCAGGTCGCCGAGGTCGCCGAGCGCGAGCTGGCCCGGGTGGCGGACGACGACGGCGAGGACGAGGGGCCGCCGCGGCTGGGCGCGATGCCGGTCACCGCGCGCGACGAGATCGGCGAGCTCGCCGAGGCCTTCAACCATGTGCAGACCACCGCGGTCGCCCTGCTCCAGCGCCAGGTGCTCAGCCGCCGCAACGTCGCCGAGATGTTCGGCAACGTCGGCCGCCGGGTCAGCAACCTGACCTCCCGGCAGCTGGCGCTGATCGACGCCGTGGAGCGCGGCGAGACCGACCCCGAGCTGCTCGAACGCCTCTACAGCATCGACCACATCGCGGTCCGCCTGCGCCGCAACGCCGACAGCCTGATGCTGCTCGCCGGCATCCGCGAGACCGGCCTCGGCTCGGGCCCGGCCGCGCTCACCAACGTCGTACGGGCCGCGCTGGGCCAGATCGAGGGCTTCCGGCGGGTGCAGTTGCAGGCCCGCAGCGAGGTCCTGGTCGAGCCGGACGTCATCGGCGACCTGACCCTGATGGTGGCCGAACTCGTCGAGAACGCGGTGTCGTTCTCGCCCGAGGGCAGCCCGGTCGAGGTGACCGTGCAGAACGCGGCCGACGGCGCGGTGATCGTGGTCGCCGACCACGGCCTGGGCATGAGCGCCGAGCGGCTCGCCGAGGAGAACGTCCGCCTGGTGCGCCGCGAACGCCTCGACCTCGTGCCCACCAAGGTGCTCGGTCTGTTCGTGGTCGGCACGCTGGCCCGGCGCTGGGAGATCTCCGTCGCCCTGACCCGCACCGCGGGCGGCGGTGTCACGGCCGAGGTGACCCTGCCGTCGTCGCTGCTGCTGCCGGCGGCCGTCGTGGAGGCGCCGACGCCGACGACCCCGGCCGCCGAGCACACCGACGCCGGCCCGCGGCCCGCGGCCGACGACCCCACCGGGCCGCTCCCGCGCCGGATCCCCCGCCGGGAGACCGCCGAGCAGGCCGTCCTCATCCCCCAGGCCCGCAGCGGCGAACCGACCGCCGCGCAGACCCCCGACTCCCCCGGCGCCTCCCGTCCGCTGCGCCGCCGCGTCCGCGGTGCCACGCTCCACGCCACCACCCCCGGCCCGGCCGCCCAGCCGGTCGTACGCCAGGAAGCCCGTCCCGCCGACGCGGAGGCCGTCCGCTCCGCCCTCGACGAGTTCGAGGCCGCCGTGGAGCGCGCCCACCGCGACACCGGCGGCGACACGGGATCCACCCCTTACCCGACCCCCCGCAAGCAAGACCAGAACCACCTCCCGGAAGGAGCGGAGCAGTGAGTGAGCCGACCCCGGCCGAACTGCAGGCCGCCGCAGCCGACTTCACCTGGCTGTTGAATCGTTTCGCCACCGAGACCGCGGGCGTCGTCGACGCCATAGCCGTCTCCTCGGACGGGCTGCTCATCGCGGTCTCCGAACTGCGTGAGCACGCCGACTCCGAGCGCCTCGCCGCGATCGTCTCCGGCATCACCAGCCTGGCGGCGGGCGCCTCCGGCAACTACGGTCTCGGCGGCCTCAACAAGGTCATCATCGACCTGGAGGGCGGCCATGTCCTGGTCTCCGCGATCGGCAGCGGCGCCGTCCTCGGCGTGGTCACCGACAAGGAGGCCAAGCTCGGCAACATCGCCTACGAGATGACGGTGTTCGCCAACCGGGCGGGAACCGCGCTCAGCCCTCAGCTGGTGCTCGCGCTGAAGAACAGCGTCGGCTCCCCGTCGGCCCTCTGACCCGGACCAGGACGGACACGCCATGGCGGACGGCTCCATACCCCCGGGATCCGACCCGGTCGGTCCCGCCCCCGCCGTGCGACCGTTCCTGGTCACCGCCGGCCGGGTCGCGGCAGGGCCGTCCGGCCGGACCATGCCCGTCGAGACCCAGGTGGTGGCCACCGTCGAGGGGCTCGGCGCGCTCGACGGGCTCTCCTTCGAGCAGCACGACATCGTCGCCGCCTGCCGTCGGCCGCAGTCCATCGCGGAACTCGCGGCCCGGCTGCGGCTGCATCTCAACGTGGTCCGGGTCCTCGCCGAGGACCTGCGCGAAGAGGGGCGGCTGACGGTGCACGTGCCCGACGCCGACGCCACGCACGACGCTTCCGTCCTGCGCAGACTGATCGATGGCCTGCGCGCCATCCCCGACTCCGGAAAGGTACTCCGTGACAACGGCGACAACGGCTGAACCGGTCGGCGTACGACCGCCGCTGCCGGTCAAGATGGTGATCGCGGGCGGCTTCGGCGTCGGCAAGACCACCGCCGTCGGCTCCATCTCCGAGATCGAGCCGCTGACCACCGAGGCCGCCATCACCGAGGTCGCGGCGGGGGTGGACGACCTCTCGCTCACCCCGCACAAGACCACGACCACGGTCGCGATGGACTTCGGCTGCATCACCATCGACCCGACCCTGAAGCTGTATCTGTTCGGCACACCCGGGCAGGAGCGGTTCGGGTTCATGTGGGACGACATCGTCGAGGGCGCGGTCGGCGGTCTGGTCATCGTCGACACCCGCCGCCTGGACGACTGCTACGCCGCCGTCGACTACTTCGAGCACAAGCGGATCCCGTTCGCGGTCGCCGCCAACGCCTTCGACGGAAAGGTCGAGCACACCCTCGACGAGGTCCGCTGGGCGCTCGACGTCGCCGACCATGTGCCGGTCGTCGTCTTCGACGCACGGGAGACCGGCTCGGTGCGGGACGCGCTGCTCGTCGTCCTGGAACTGGCGCTGGCCCGCACCGAAGCATGAGTCACGGGCTCACCGGCTCACCGCGGTCTCCCGGTCCAGTCGTGACAGCTTCTCGGGGTTGCGCACGGCGTAGAGGCCGGTGATCAGGCCGTCGTCGACGCGCACCGCCAGGACGCTGTGCAGGGCGCCGTCCTGGCGGAGGGTGAGCGCGGGGTAGCCGTTGATCCGGGTCGGCGCGATCGACAGCAGGCCCTTGACCCGGCCCAGCACCTCGGCCACCCGCTCGGCGCCGACGATGGGCGCCGGCGCGGCCTGCACGACTCCGCCGCCGTCGGTGAGCAGGACGACGTCCGGCGCGATCATGTCGAGGAGTCCCTGGAGGTCGCCCGTCTCGACAGCCCCGCGGAACGCCTCCAGGACGCCCCGGGTCTCGGCCGGGGAGACCACCTCGCGCGGCCGGCGTGCGGCGACACGGGCCCGGGCGCGGTGCGCGATCTGCCGGACGGCGGCGGGATTCTTCTCGACGGCCTCGGCGATGTCGTCGTATCCCAGAGCGAACACCTCGCGCAGCACGAACACCGCCCGCTCGGTCGGTGTCAGGGTCTCCAGGACCAGCAGCATCGCCATCGAGACGCTGTCGGCGAGCTCGACGTCCTCGGCGACGTCGGGCGCGGTGAGCAGGGGTTCGGGCAGCCAGGGCCCGACGTAGGTCTCCTTGCGGCGGCGCAGGGTGCGCAGCCGGGTCAGGGCCTGGCGGGTGGTCGTACGGACCAGGTAGGCGCGCGGCTCACGGACCGTCGCGTGGTCCACGTCCGCCCAGCGCAGCCACGTCTCCTGGAGGACGTCCTCGGCGTCGGCGGCGGAGCCGAGCATCTCGTAGGCGACGGTGAAGAGCAGGTTCCGATGGGCGACGAAGGCGTCGGTGGCGTCCTGTGTGTCCATACCCACTGGACGCCGCCCTCGGCGTCCCTGTGACAACCGCCGCCAGTGGCCTGCGTCACAACTCCCCGCTGTCACACGGTCCGTGCGGCCGGCGTCTCGTGTTCGTCAAGCCGATCCGACCGTGAGGACGACGTCATGGAACCCCGCTTCAACCTGTTCGACAGCCCGACCGCCGCGAAGATCGCCAAGCGCTTCTACAACGTCTCCCTGGCCCTGGACGAGTCCACCCTGCCCAAGAGCCTGCGCGAGCTGGTGGAGTTGCGGGTCGGCCAGATCAACGGCTGCGGCTTCTGCGTGGACATCCATATGAAGGAGGCGGCCTCGGCCGGTGAGAGCGTGCTGCGCCTCGGTCTCGTCTCCGCCTGGCGGCACAGCACCGTGTTCACGGAGGCCGAACGGGCCGCGCTGGCCCTCGCCGAGGAGGGTACGCGGCTGGCCGACTCCGCCCAGGGCGTCACGGACGAGACCTGGGCCGAGGTGCGGAGGCACTTCGACGACGACGAGGTGGGCGCGCTGGTCTGCCTGGTGTCGCTGATCAACGCGGCCACCCGGATGAACGTCATCGTGCACAAGCAGGGCGGGGACTACGAACCCGGGATGTTCACGTCGTTGTCCAACTGACCGGCGGCGGCGCAGTGTTCAGGCGCTGCGCCGCACCCCCGCCGACACCGCGACCCGCCCCACCGCCCAGAACACGGCGAGCGTGGCCAGCGCCATCCCGGCGACGAGCGTGGCGCCGCCCACGACCTTCTCGTAGTCGCGCTGGTAGAGCCCGTCGATGATGAACCGGCCGAGCCCACCGAGCCCGACGTACGCGGCGATCGTGGCCGTCGAGACGATCTGGATGGCTCCCGAGCGGATCCCGCTGAGCACCAGCGGGAGCGCGGCGGGCAGTTCGACCTGGAACAGCACCCCGGCCTCGCTCATGCCCATGCCCCGCGCCGCGTCCACCGGTGAGGGATCGACGGAACGCATCGCCTCGTACGTGGTGACGAGGATCGGCGGCACGGCGAGGACGACGAGCGGGACCATGACGTTGATCAGGCCGAACCCGTACAGCAGGGTCAGCAGCACGAGCAGACCGAAGGTGGGCAGGGCCCGCCACGCGGTGGCGACGAGGGAGAGGGCGTTGCCACCACGGCCGTAGTGGCCGGTGACCAGACCGACCGGCAGGCCGATCAGGACGGCGAGGCCCAGCGCCTCCAGGGTGTAGCCGAGGTGTTCGGCGAGCCGGGTGGGGATGCCGTCGTAGCCGTGCCAGTGCGCGCCGTCGCTGAAGAACGCGTCGATGAAGTGGAACAAGTTCACCAGACTTCCTTCGTCATCGTCCTCGAACTCGCCTTCGCACTCGTCTTCGTACGCGTCACCCGGCGCGGCATCCACGGCGTCAGCACCAGTCGTACGACGACCAGGGCGCCGTCGGCGAGGAGGGCGAGCAGCGCCATGCTGAGTACGGCGTTTACGGCGAGCTCGGGCCGGTTGTAGATGTTGGCGTCGTTGATGAGATTGCCGAGGGCGCCCTGGTTGCCGATGATGCTGCCGATGCTGACCAGGCTGATGCTGGACACGGTGGCGACCCGCAGGCCCGCGATGATGGCGGGCACCGCGATCGGCAACTGGACCTGGACGTAACGGCGTACGGGGCCGAAGCCCATGGCGGTCGCGGCGGCGAGGGTCTCCTGGGGAACCGAGCGGACACCGTCGACGATCGCCGGGACCAGCACGACGAGGCTGTAGACGGTGAGCGGGATCATCACCGTCAGCTCGGTCTGGCCGGTGTAGTCGATGAGCAGGACGAAGAAGGCCAGCGAGGGGATGGCGTAGAGGATGGTCGTCACCCACAGCACGGGCGGGTACAACCAGCGGAAGCGGACGCAGAGTTGGGCCAGCGGGAGCGAGATCAGCAGCCCGGCGAGGACGGGGAGCAGGGCCTCGCGCAGATGCAGGCCGACCAGGCCCAGCCAGCTGTGCTGGAGGTCGCTGGGGATGTCGAAGAGGCGGTCCCAGTTCATCCGGTGACCTTCGCGTCCGCGTCCGTACGGCCCTCGGCGTGGGCGCCCCTGATCGCCCGGGCGATCGTCTGCTGGGACACCACGCCGGTCACCTTGCCGTCCGTGTCCACGGCCACGGCCCATCCGGTGGGCGAGAGCACCGCGCAGTCCAGCGCGGCCCGCAGCGAGTCGGCACCGGCGACGAACGGGCGTCCGTAGGGCAGCAGTTGGCCGTCCGCAGCGGCGAGGTCCGCCGGCTTGGTCCAGCCGAGCGGTCTGCCGTCGGCGTCCGTCACCAGGAGGAACTCGGCGTCGGTGTCCGCTCCCTCGGTGCCGCCGCCCGCCGTGACGACGGGTGCCATGGTCAGTTCCAGCCCGGTGGACGGGAAGAAGGAGAGGCGCCGGACACCTCGGTCCGCGCCCAGGAAGTCCTCCACGAAGTCGTCCGCCGGGTGCGTGAGCAGCTCGGCGGGTGGCGCGAACTGGGCGAGCTTGCCGCCGGTGCGCAGCACGGCGACCATGGTGCCGAGCTTGACGGCCTCGTCGATGTCATGGGTGACGAAGACGATGGTCTTGCCCAACTCCTCCTGGATGCGGAGCAGTTCGTCCTGGAGGCCCTTGCGCACGACAGGGTCGACGGCGGAGAACGGCTCGTCCATGAGGAGGACGGGCGGGTCGGCGGCGAGCGCCCGGGCGACGCCGACGCGCTGCTGCTGACCGCCGGAGAGCTGGTACGGGTACCGCTTGGCGAGCGAGCCGTCGAGCCCGACCCGGTCCATGAGCTCCCGGGCGCGCTCGCGGGCCTTGTCCTTCTTCCAGCCGAGCAGCCGGGGCACGGTCGCGATGTTGTCGACGATGGTGCGGTGCTGGAAGAGGCCGGCGTTCTGGATGACGTATCCCATGGACCGGCGCAGGGTGTTGACCGGCTGCTGCCGGCTGTCCTGGCCGTCGATGAGGATGGTGCCCTCGCTGGGCTCGATCATCCGGTTGATCATGCGCAGGGTGGTGGTCTTGCCGCAACCCGAGGGTCCTACGAGGACGGTGATGGCACCGTCGGGTATCTCCAACGAGAGCCGGTCGACCGCCACCGTGCCGTCCGGGTAGCGCTTGGTGACTGAATCTATCCGTATCAAAACGCCGAATACCCTTCGGGTCTGGCATGAGTTGCCCGTTTTCGGCCCCAGGGGGACCGGTCGTTCCGGTGAGTCTAGACCCGTCGTGTTTCGGACCTGCGAAGACGCCGTGCTGGCTGTGCGTGATCTGTGAGTCCGCTGATTCTCACCCTTCCCTCAGGACCGGCTCAGCGTTCCCCCAGACATGGCCCGGATCGTCACCGCCATGACGACCCTCGCCCCACCGCCGGCCCGAGAGCGCGGACACCGCGCCGCTCCCCCGGCCCGCAGCGACCGCCTGCGCCGTGTGTTCACCGGCGCGCCCGACGACCCCCGCTGGGCCCGCCCCGCCCTCTGGGCGGTCCTGGTCCTGGCGACGGCCCTGTACGCCTGGAACCTGTCCTCCGTCACCGGCAACTCCTTCTACGACGCGGCCGTCTACTCCGGCACGAAGAGCTGGAAGGCGTTCTTCTTCGGGGCGTTGGACGCGGGCAGCTTCATCACGGTGGACAAGCCCCCGTTCGCCCTGTGGGTGATGGGCCTGTCGGCCCGCCTCCTCGGTTACGGCACCTGGCAGTTGGCGCTGCCGATGGTGGCCGTGGGGGTGGGCTCGGTGGCGCTGCTGTACCGCATGGTCAAGCGGGACTTCGGCGCGGTGGCGGCGACGATCGCCGGGCTGGCCCTCACCCTGACCCCCATCACGGTGACCATCAACCGCGACACCAACCCGGACCCGATCCTCGTCTTCCTGATGCTGCTGGGCGCTGCGGCCCTGCTGAAGGCCGTGCGCACGGGCCGGCTGCTGCCGCTGGTCTGGTCCGGCGTGGCGATCGGGTTCGCGTTCAACACGAAAATGATGCAGGCGTACGTGGTGCTGCCCGCGTTCTTCGCGGTCTACCTCTGGGCTGCGCGTGGCTCGCTGGGCCGCCGTATCCGCAACCTGGTGGTCGGCACGGTGGCGTTGGTGGTCTCCAGTGCCTGGTGGATGGTGGTCGTGGACCTGATCCCGGCCTCCTCGCGCCCCTACATCGGCGGCTCGACCGACAACACGGTGTGGGACCTGGTCATCGGCTACAACGGCTTCGGCCGGATCTTCGGGGCGAGTTCGTCGGTGGGCTCGCAGGGCAACGGGGCGAGCTTCGGCGGCGAGGCGGGCCTGTACCGGCTGTTCAACAGCATCATGGGCGGTCAGATCTCATGGCTGATCCCGTTCGCGCTGGTGGCGTTGGTGGGCGCCCTGGTGCTGCGCGGTCGTGCGCCGCGCACGGATGCGAAGCGGGCGGCGGTGCTGCTGTGGGGCGGCTGGTTCGTCCTCCACTACCTGACCTTCGCCCTGGCGGAGGGCACCTTCCACCCGTACTACGTCACGGCGATGGCCCCGGGCATCGCGGCACTGGCCGGAATCGGCGCGGTCATGCTCTACCGGGCCTTCGTGGAGGGTTCGGCGGCGAAATGGGCGTGGGTACTGCCGTCGGCCATCGCGGCGAGCACGGTCTGGGCGGTCGTCCTGCTCCAGCGGGTGTCCGGCTCCGGGACGCTGTACACGGTGGCGGAGGTGGTCGCCGGCGTCGCGGGTGCGGCGGCGGTGCTGGGCCTGCTGCTGGGCCGCTTCACCAGGCGGCAGCGGTTGATGGGCTGCGCGGCGCTGGCCGCGGTCGTGGCCCTGCTGGCGGGTCCCGCGGCGTACTCGGTGTCGGCGGCGACGACCGCGAGCACCAACGGCACGAACCCGACGGCGGGTCCGAGCACGGGCGGCGGGATGGGGATGGGCGGAGGCGGCGGTATGACTGGCGGGGGCGGTGAGCGGCCGAGCGGAGAGGCTCCCAGCGGCACGGCCAACTCCACCCGGCCCGAAGGCGGCGGCATGGGCGGCGGAGGCACCCAGGTCTCGTCGGCGATGATCACGTACCTGAAGAAGAACCAGGATGGCGCCACCTGGCTGGTCGCGGTCGCCACCGACCAGACGGCCTCCTCGATCATCCTGGAGTCCGGTCAGCCCGTCATCTCCATGGGCGGCTGGTCCGGCAGCGACGACGCGATGACCCTCACCAAGCTGAAGAGCCTGGTGAAGGCGGGCAAGCTCCACTACATCGTGGTCAGCGACAGCGGCCAGGGTTCGGCGAACTCCGAGATCTCGACGTGGGTGAAGAAGAACGGCACGGCGGTGTCGGACTACAGCGGGCTGTATCGACTGGACGCTTCGGACGTCGACTGACACACGGTACGAACCGAGGGCGGACCGCGACCTGCGGTCCGCCCCGGCGTTTTCCAGTAGTGTCTCGCCACCGGACGGGCATCGACGGCGAGTGGGGTCAGGTGCGGCACTTCTTCTTCAGCTACGCGCGCTCCGATCTCGTGGACGTGTATCTGGACCGGTTCTACGAGGACCTCTGCCGCGAACTGTCCAGCCGGGGCGGCCTCCCCCTCGACTCGGTCGGCTTCATCGACCGGAACCAGCCGAGCGGCACGTTATGGGCGACCGCTCTGGGTGAGGCCCTGGCGGAGTGTCTGGTCTTCGTGCCGGTCTACTCACCGCACTACTTCGGCAGCCACGTGAGCGGCCAGGAGTGGTCCGCCTTCTCCACCCGCCTGGCGGCCCACCACAAGACGACCGGCCACCGGCCGCACAGCATCGTTCCGGTGTGGTGGCTGCCGCCCCGCGGAGAGCTGCCACCGGTGGCGGACGAACTGCAGGACTCCCGGGACCTGTTCGGGAAGGAGTACAAGCAGTTCGGGCTCAAGACCCTCCTCCGGCGACGCGACTACCGAGGCCAGTACCTCGACTTCCTGGAGCGGTACGCGGAAATGGTCCTGGAGGCGGCGGCGACCCCACCGGACCCGCACCCGGTCCCCGACCTGCTTTCGCTGCCCAACGCCTTCGCCCCGGCCGAGCGGCCCGGCCTCGCGAACGGGCGGATCCCCGCGGCGCGTGCCGGCAGGGGTGCCAGAAAGGTGGTGTTCGTCGTGGCGGTCGGCCGACGGGACGACATGCTAAACGTGGCGCACGCCGAACTCGACATGTACGGCGAGGAGTTGGTGGACTGGAGGCCGTATCACCCGGCCTCATCGGGCAGCATCGTCGTGCGCGCCCAGGGCGTGGCCTACACCCGCGACATGGAGTCGCAGGTGGTGCCCGCCGACGACTCGCTGTTCACGCTCCTCGACGGGCCGACGGAACGCCAGTGCCTGGTCGTGCTGATCGTCGATCCCCGATCGGTCGAACTGGAGTCGTTCCAGGAGCTGTTCGCCCGCCTCGATCGGACCCGGTCGAGCAACTCCGTCATCCTGATGCCCGCGGACCTCGACGAGCTGCGCAACGGACCACGGGGCACTCACCTCTACAACCGGCTCTACGCCAGTCTGGGCAACTGGATGGAAGCGGGCGGCGGCGCCTTCCGGGGCGACCTGCCGTCGATGGAGGACTTCGAGCGGGTCCTCGGGCAGGTGCTCATCGAGATCCAGGGACGCATCATGCGCATGGCCGAGGTCGTACGCCGCGTCAACGAGGCCGGGCCGCAGTTCCGGCCGGTGCTCACCGGACCCGGAGGGCTGGGGCGTTGAGGGCGCGGATCGTCACCTTCTACTCGTACAAGGGCGGCACCGGACGCACCATGGCCCTGGCCAACGCGGCCTGGATCCTGGCCTCACGGGGCAAGCGGGTCCTGGTCGTGGACTGGGACCTCGAAGCCCCGGGCCTGCACCGCTACTTCCACCCGTTCCTCCCCGACAGCGAACTGCGTTCGTCGCCCGGAATCATGGACCTGGTGTGGGAGTTCGCGACCGCCGCCACCGACCCGGCCACCCCGGACGGGCCCGACTGGCATGAGCCGCTCGCCGCGATCCAGCCGTACGCCGTGTCCGTGGAGCACGACTTCGCCGAACCGGGATCCATCGACCTCGTCCCCGCGGGCCGCCAGGACGATCTGTACTCCACACTCGTGGCCACCTTCGACTGGAACAACTTCTACGAGCGGCTCGGCGGCGGCGGCTTCATCGAGGCCCTCAAGCGCAGCATGCGGGAGCACTACGACTACGTCCTGATCGACAGCCGTACAGGACTCAGCGACACCGCGGGCATCTGCACCGTCCAGCTCCCGGACATCCTGGTCAACTGCTTCACCCTGAGCAGTCAGGCCATCGACGGCGCGGAGGCGGTGGCCGCTTCGGTGCACCGGCAGCGGGCGGGCAACCAACTGCGTATGTTCCCGGTGCCGATGCGGGTCGATGACGGGGAGGCCGAGCGGCTGGAGCAGGGGCGTCGTTACGCGCGGGCCAAGTTCGGACGCTACCTGTCTCATGTGCCGGACCCCGAGGCCTACTGGGGCGCTGTAGAGGTGCCGTATCAGCCCAGTTACGCCTACGAGGAGATCCTCGCGACCGTCAGGGACGAGCCCCTGCGCCCCGCCAGTATGCTCGCGGCCTCGGAGCGCCTGGTCGCCCACCTCAGCGACCAGGAGGTCACCCAGGTCAGGCCGCTGGAGGAGCAGGAACGCCGGGGTCTGCTGCGGCAGTTCATGCGCAACGTGCCCCTGGAACCGACAGGACCGGCACCGAGCGGCCCCGGGCGGCCGGGCAGGCGCGTCTTCATCACCTACGCCTACGACTCCCCCGACCACTTCGAGGCTGTGCGCGAACTGTGGTTCCTGCTGCGCGGCTACGGCATCGACGCCCGGCTGGACCTGCCACCCGGCCAGCGCCAGGAGGACTGGCCGCGCTGGCAGCGGGAGCAACTCCTGGGCGCGGAGCTGGTGTTGCCGGTGTCCTCGCCGAGCTACCGCAGCCTCCCGGACGACGAGGCAACGCAGCTCCGGGACGTCTTCTACGCCTATCCGGACCGCTTCCTGCCCGTCACCCTGCCGGACGGTTCCCCGGACGGCCTGCCCGAGTTCCTGGTGCCGCCGCCCCGGCGGGCGGAGGCAGCCGCGCTGACGGCCGAGGGGGTGGGGGCGGTGGCCGAGGTGATCAACCGCCGTGCGGTGACCGAGAAGGCCGTGCTGGTGCTCCCTCCGATCGACGAGGAGCCGCACCGGGGGCCGTCGCCCTTGGACCCCGAACTCTTGCGGGCGGCCGATGCGCTGGCCCTGGCTGTGCAGCGGAACCTGCTCTGGGAGCTGGCACGGGGCGACATCGACGATCGTCGCCCGCTCCCGCTCCGATGGTCCCTCAGCCGCAGAATGGTGTCTCGTTCGGATCCCGGCCGCATGCCCATGACCTACGGCGACCTGTTGAGCCAGCCGCGCAGCCTCTTCGACTCCGTACCGGACGGACGGCTTGTCCTGCTCGGACCAGCCGGCTCGGGCAAGACGACAGCCGCCTACCGACTGGCGGCCAGCCTGCTGGAGACGCGGACTCCGGACGAACGCTTCCTGGTACCGGTGATGCTGTCGCTGGTTTCATGGGATCCGCGCGACCGGACGCTCGCCGGCTGGATCATGGACCACTTGCGCAGGGAATACCCCGCGCTCTCGACCCAGCTCCAATGGGCCACGCTGAGCCTGCTGGTACACGGGGGCTGGATCCTTCCCTTCCTTGACGGCCTGGACGAACTTCCCCCCGAGACCCGCGCCTTGGCGATCGAGGCGTTGAACCACTCATCGGGGACGCCGTACGTGCTGACCTCACGCACCGACGAATACGAGGAGGTCATCCGCCAGGGCGGCCGCCCCTTGCGGGGAGCGACGGTCCTGGAGCTCGAACCACTCCGAACGGCCGATGCCTTCCGCTATCTCCAACAGGACCTTCTACCGGGCGACAGGCGGTGGAATCCGGTATTCGACTTCCTCCAAGACCGGCCGTCCCACCCCTTGACCAAGGTCCTGAGCACGCCCTTCATGCTCCGCATGGCCAGAGAGGTCTATCGGGACCCCTCGACCGATCCCCTGGATCTGCTGGAGTTCACCGACCGCGACCGCCTGCGACAACATCTGCTCGACGGCTTCATTCCCTCCGTCTACCGCGCCATCGATCCCAGGCGCACGCCACCCGCCAAGGCCAGGCGCTGGCTGACATTCCTGGCGGGGCACATGAACCGGCTCCAGACGCGGGACTTCGCCTGGTGGGAGCTTCATCGGGTCTACGGCTCCCTGGCGTTGCGGCTCCGGCTCGGGAGCGTCGCACTGGTCCTCACCACTCCGCTGCTGAGCTTGGCCCTCTCCCTCAAGGGGGGCTCTCGCATCTTCTTCCTCACCGTCGCCGGAGTGTTCTTGGCGCTGGTCGTCCTCGCCACCAGGCGGTCACCGCAGCCCCGTGTGCTCTCCCTGCCGCGTCGCAGACGGTCACGGCGATCGACCGACGCCCTCAGCCCGAGGCGGAGCCTGCGGCTGGACTTTCGGTCAGCGATGCTGCCACCGGTCCTCGTCGGTGTGGCCACCATGGCCGCCTTCGCGCCGACGACCTGGAATCCTCTCGTGTGGCTCCCCGCCTGCCTGTTCACGGCCGTCCCCGCGTCGGCGTTGATGCTGCGCGGCAGGGCGTCCCCCCGCTATTACGTCGTCGCCGGGTGGTTGGCGTTGACCGGGCGGGGGCCGAGGCGCCTGATGAGATTCCTGGAGGAAGCTCACGCCCTCGGGGTGCTACGCCGCAGCGGCTCCGTCTACCAGTTCCGTCACGCGGACCTGCAAGAGGTGCTCGCCACTCCGGAAAGGCCGGAGGACCACCAGTAGGGCTCAGGAACGGCTCTCCGCCTCCGCCGTGGGAAACCCCGCCGTCCGCACCACCTTGCGCTCCGCGTTCACCGCGAACATCTCGACGCCCGGCAGGGAGGCCGCCCAGTCCACGCCCTCCGCCCCCATGGCGAACGCAGCCGTAGCCACCGAGTCCGCCTCCGTCAGGGAGGTGGCGACGACCGTCAGGCTCAGCAACCCCGTGGCCGGACGCCCCGTACGCCCGTCGATGATGTGATCCCCGCGCTCATAGCGCGCGGACGTCGCCACCGCCCCGTCCGTCAGCGACAGCACCGTGCACAGCTTGTCGGCGTGTTCGGGGTGCCGTACGCCCACGCGCCAGGGGCCGCCGGCGGCGATCACGTCGCCGCCGGCGTTCAGGACGAAGCGGCGCGCGCCCGCCGACGCGAGCAGCTCCGCCGCACGCTGCACCGACCAGCCCTTGACCACCGCGCAGGGGTCGAGGCCCCGGCCGGGCAGACGGACGTCGAACGCGCCGCCCGTCGCCGTCCGGTAGTGCTCGCACAGGTCGAGGACCAGGCGGAGGTCTTCGCTGACCTCCGACTCCGCCAGTTCGCCGCGGCCCAGCCGGGACACCTCGCTGTCCGGCTTGAACGGGCTGAAGCGGGCGTCGACCTCGTGCAGCCAGGAGAAGACCAGGTCAGCGGTCCGCTCGAAGTCGCCCTCGTCGTCGACGCGCAACGACACCGGGAAGCCCATGACGTGCTCGACCCTGTGCATGATCAGCCCTTCGCGTCGATCGCGGCCTGAAGGGACTCCTTGTAGGCCTCGCTCGTGATCGTCGCACCGGACACCGTGTCGATGTCCGCGCTCTGCGCCTCCAGCGTCTCCGCCACCAGCTTCGGCACCGCCGCCGTGGTCTGCGGATGGTTCGGCTGCTGGAGCATCTTCACGGCCGTGATCTTGTCGCCCTCGAAGGTCACCTGGACCTGGACGGGGCCCTTCTCCGTGTTCAGCGCGGAGCCGTCGATCGTCTGGGACGTGCTTGTCTCAGAGGCCGTGGGTGTCGGGGACGACGCCGACTTCGCGTTCTTGTCGATCGCGGCCTGGAGGGACTCCTTGTAGGCCTCGCTCGTGATCGTCGCGCCCGACACCGTGTCGATGTCCGCGCTCTGCGCCTCCAGCGTCTCCGCCACCAGCTTCGGCACCGCCGCCGTGGTCTGCGGATGGTTCGGCTGCTGGAGCAGCTTGACGGCCGTGATCTTCTCGCCGTCGAAAGTGACCTGGACCTCCACCGGGCCCTTCTCGGTGTTCACCGTCGTGCCCTTGACGACCGTGCCCGACGAGGAGCCCCCGGAGGAAGAGGAGGAGGACGACGACGGGGTCGGCGCCGCTTCCGTCGTACTGCCGCCTATCGAGGGCTCGTAGCGCCAGACGGGGACCAGGCCGGCGATGCTGAGGACGACTACAGGTATGGCTCGCTTCACGATCTCTTCCTCATCCAGCCAGGCTGAAGCGCTCGAAGTGGGTCTGCGCCTTGGGCACGTTCAGCTCGCGCAGACTGCGCAGCACCGCGTTCATCATGGGCGGCGGCCCGCACAGGAAGACGTCGCGCTCGGCGATGTCCGGGACCAGGCGCCGCAGCTCGCCCGGCGCCAGCTTGTCGGGGGTCACCGGGCCGCTCACCAGGTACAGTTCCGCGCCCTTGGCCGCCGCCAGCTCGCGCAGCTCGTCGTAGAGGACGGCGTCGCGGTCGTTCGCGACGCGGTAGATGACGACCGCGTGGCCGTGCAGTTCCTCCAGGAGCGCGCGGATGGGGGTGACGCCGACGCCGCCAGCGATCAGGACCGACTCCGGGCGGGTGCGGTGCAGCGCGGTGAAGGCGCCGTAGGGGCCCTCGGCGAAGACGCGGGTGCCGGGCTTGAGGTGGCGCAGGGCGGCGCTGCCGGCGCCGGCGGCCTTCGCGGTGAGGCGGAGGGTACGGCCGTCGGGGGCGGCCGACAGGGAGAAGGGGTTCGCCTGCCACCAGCGGTCCTTGGTCAGGAACCGCCAGAGGAAGAACTGGCCGGCGCGGGCGGGCAGCTTGTCCAGGTCACGGCCGGTGATGTAGATCGAGACGACGGTGTCGGACTCGGGGACGACCGCCTCGACCCGGAACTGGTGGCGCAGGTTCCGCCACAGCGGCAGCACCGCGCGGCCGAGGACGACCGCGCCGAGGGCGACGGTCCACACGCCGTACCAGTAGGTCCTGGCGACGGAGGACGAGGCGAAGGTCGTACCGGCCGCGATCTGGTGGGTGATGGCGAGCACCACGGCGACGTACGTGTAGAAGTGGATGAAGTGCCACGTCTCGTACGCGAGCCGGCGCCGGGCCCAGCGGCCCGAGACGGCGCCGACGACGATGATGATCCCCAGCGCGACGAGCGCGCGGAGCACGCCCTCGGTGGTCTCGGCGAGGTCGACGACCGTGCCGATCGGGCCCATGTCGGTGCCCTCGGCGTAGCCGAAGGCGATGAAGACGGCGTGCGCGAGGAGCGCCCACAGGATGCTGAAGCCGGTCCAGCGGTGCCAGGAGGTGAGCCGGTCCATGCCGATGCGGCGGTCGAGCCAGGGCAGCCGGGCCACCAGCAGCAGCTGGAAGGCCATGAAGAGGGCGCCGTAGAGGCCGAAGAGGCGGCCGAGCACGATCAGCGCGTTGGAGGCGAAGCCGGCCTGGGCGAAGAAGACGGTCACCACGGCCACGTTCGCGGCGATCAGGCCGTACAGGCCCGTGCGGGCCACCACTTTGGGCCGTATCGCCGTGGGGGGCGCGGTGGGCGGTTTGACGGTCGTCGTCACGGAACGGAGCTCCTTGATCGGGGCCTGGGACTAGAGCTTCGCTTGAGCGACCTGTCGAAAAGCTGTCGTACAACTTTCAAGTGGTTATCGATGTGGCCTCGGGGAGGATACGGCTCTGGTCTGTGGGGCGACGTGCCGCACTATGAACGGGTGGAAAAAGTACGACTCCTCGTCGTGGACGACGACCCGCCGATCGCCGACCTCGTCGCGACGGTCGCCCGCTACGAGGGCTGGGAGGCGGTGACCGCGAACTCCGGCGAGGAGGCGCTGAGCCGTGCCGCGGAGTTCCACCCGGACATCGTGGTGCTCGACCTGATGCTGCCCGACCTCGACGGTTTCGGGGTCCTGGACCGGCTACGACGCTCGGGCACGATGGTGCCGGTGGTGTTCCTGACCGCACGGGACGCGGTCGCCGACCGGGTCGCGGGGCTGACCAGGGGCGGGGACGACTACCTGGTCAAGCCGTTCGCGGTGGAGGAGCTGATGGCCCGGCTGCGGACGGTGCTGCGGCGCGCGGCGGGCCCCGGCTTCCAGCGCTCGGTGCTGCGGGTCGCGGACCTCACGATGGACGAGGACACCCGCGAGGTGCGGCGCGGCGGGAAGCTGCTCACGCTCACCCCGACCGAGTACGAGGTGCTGCGCTACCTCATGCGCAAGTCACCGACCGTGCTGACCAAGGCGCAGATCCTCGACCATGTGTGGGAGTACGGCTTCGGGGGCCGTTCGAACGTCGTCGAGCTGGTGGTGAGCCGGCTGCGCCGCAAGCTGGACGAGACCGGTGACGATCCGCTGATCCAGACCGTGCGGGGCTTCGGGTACGTGATCCGGCAGGCCTCGGAGTGATCGGGCGGCTGCGCTCGGCGTACCGGCGGATGCGGCTGGGCACGCGGCTCGCGCTGGGGCTCGGCGCACTGGCTTTGGTCGTGTTCGGCGTCGTCGGCACCGTCCTGACCACATACATGCGCGACTACCTGTCGAACCAGCTGAACGAACAGCTGTCGATCGCCCAGGTCGCCCAGTCCAAGAGCATCGCGGAGTCCGGCAGCCTCGCGGGCAAGAAGTACTGGCGCTGGTACTACGCCGTGTACGACGTGAAGGACGGCGCCCCGGTACTGCGCACGCCCGAGGACCCGACCGACCTGCCGAAGGACGTCGACGAGTTCACGGCGGTGGCCGAGGTCAAGACCGCCGCCGGCGGCGGCACGGACGTGACCCGCACCGAGCATCTGGCGGGCGCGGGCGAGTACCGGCTGCGCGCCTGCGAGGTCGAACCCGGGGTGATCCTGGTCAGCGCGGCGCCCATGGACGACATCGACGACACCGTGGGCCAGCTGATCACCGTCCAGGTCATCGCCTTCGGCCTCGCCCTGCTGGCCCTGGTCCTGTTCGGCCGCAAGGTGCTGCGACGCGGCCTCAAACCCCTGAGCGACATGGCGTCCACGGCCCACGGCATCGCCTCGCACGATCTGACGGAGTCGGCGGCCCGACTGCCGCTGCGCGCCGACCGCAAGGGCGGTGGCCCGGAGGTCGAGGAGCTGCGGACCGCGTTCAACACGATGCTGGAGCACATCGACCGCTCGCTCGCGGTGCGTTCGGAGGTGGAGCAGCGGCTGCGCCGTTTCGTCGCCGACGCCTCCCACGAACTGCGCACGCCGTTGATGTCGGTACGGGGCTACGCGGACCTCTTCCAGTACGCCGCCGCCAACGCCCCCGAGGAACGGGACAAGCATCTGGCCCGGCTCCGCGCCGAGGCGGCCCGCATGGGCGTCCTCCTCGACGACCTGCTGCTGCTCGCGCGCCTGGACGCGGCCGAGGTGGAGACCCCGCTGCGGCCGGCCGACACGGATCTGGTGACGCTGGTCCACGACGCGGCGGACGCGTTCCGCGCGGCCCACCCGGACCGCCCGCTGACGGTGGCGGACGGCCCGGACTCGGTATCCCTACGGGTCGACCCCCACCGCATCCGCCAGGTCCTGGACAACCTCCTCACCAACGCGGCCATCCACACCCCGGCCGGAACACCGGTGTGCCTGACGGTGTCCGTGGCCGCCGGGCGGGCACGGGTCGAGGTCATCGACTCGGGCCCGGGCATCCCGCCGGCCGACCGCGAGCGCGTCTTCGACCGCTTCTACCGCGTCGACAAGGCCCGCAGCCGAGACCGCGGCGGCAGCGGCCTGGGCCTGGCCGTGGCCCGCTCACTGGTACGGGCACACGACGGCACCGTGGAGGTAAGCAGCGAACCGGGCCGGACAGTCTTCACGGTGACGCTGCCGCTGGGCGGACCGGTGCCGGTGCCACCGGGCGGCCCGACGGTGGAACGGGCCGCGGGCTGAGCCGAAGCGGCCAGGGAGGGGCTGCCGCTGGGCGGCCTGCGCCGTGATCGCCGTCGTAACCGTGAGGCTGCCGCGCGGCGTGTTGCCGTCGTCAGGTGCGCCTGCCGCGCAGTGAATCGCCGTCGTCACGGTGCGCCTGCCGCGCGGTGAGTCGTCGGCCTCAGCGTGACGCTGCGCCGCTGGGGCGGGCCGACGGTGGAGCGGGCTGCGGGGGGAGTCGCTGCCTACGAGGCGCTGCCGGTGGGCGGACCGCATGGTGAGTCGCCGCCGTCACTGTGACCCTGCCGCGCGACGAGTCGCCGTCGTCACGGTGCGCCTGCCGCGCATTGAATCGCCGTCGGGACGGTGACATCGCCGCGCAATGAGTCGCCGGCCTCCTCGTGACGCTACGTCTGGGGGCGGGTCGACCGCTGAATGCGTCGGGGCGGCCGGCTTACGGCAGGGGCAACTCCGTCCAGATGATCTTGCCTTCCGGGGTGTAGCGGGTGCCCCAGCGTTCGGTGAGTTGGGCGACCAGGAAGAGGCCGCGGCCGCCCTCGTCCTCGTTCTTCGCGCGGCGCAGTCGCGGGGAGGTGCTGCTGCCGTCGAAGACCTCGCAGATGAGGGCCCGGTCGCGGAGCAGGCGGAGTTGGACGGGGCCGGTCGCGTGGCGGATGGCGTTGGTGACCAGTTCGCTGGCGACGAGTTCGGCGGTGAAGGAGAGGTCCTCCAGGCCCCACGCGGCGAGTTGCTCCGTGACGGCGGCGCGGTAGCGGGAGACGGCCGACGGGTCGCTCGGCACGTCCCACTGGGCGACCCGGTCGGAGTCCAGGGCGTGGGTGCGGGCGACCAGCAGGGCCACGTCGTCGCTCGGCCGGGCCGGCAGCAGCGCGTCCAGGACCGCCTCGCAGGTCTCCTCCGGCGGACGCCCGGCGCCCCCTAGGACGGTGCGGAGCTGCTCCAGACCGGTGTCGATGTCACGGTGCCGGTCCTCGACCAACCCGTCGGTGTAGAGGACGAGTTGGCTGCCCTCGGCCAGCTCCAGCTCGACCGTCTCGAAGGGCATCCCGCCGAGCCCGAGGGGCGGCCCGGACGGCAGGTCGACGAAGGTCACCGTGCCGTCGGGGTCGACGACCGCGGGCAACGGGTGCCCGGCGCGGGTGAGGGTGCAGCGCCGGGACACCGGGTCGTAGACGGCGTACAGACAGGTCGCGCCGACGATCCCGGAGTCGGGACTGTTCTCCGCCGCCCAGCCCTCACCGCGGTCGAGGCGGCCGACCAGGTCGTCGAGGTGGGTGAGGAGGTCCTCGGGCGACAGATCGAGCGCGCAGAAGTTGTGGACGGCGGTGCGCAACCGCCCCATGGTCGCGGCGGCGTGCAGCCCGTGTCCGACGACGTCCCCGACGACCAGCGCGACACGGGCCCCGGACAGCGGGATGACGTCGAACCAGTCCCCGCCGACCCCGGCCTGCGCGGGCAGATAGCGGCAGGCCACCTCGACGGCGCTCTGCTCGGAGCGGCCTCGCGGCAGCAGACTGCGCTGCAGGGCGAGCGCGGTGTTGTGCTCGCGGGTGTAGCGGCGGGCGTTGTCGATGCAGATGGCGGCCCGGCCGGCGAGTTCCTGGGCGAGGGCGAGGTCGTCGTCCTCGAACGGCGCGGTCTTGTCGGCGCGGTAGAAGCCGACGACACCGAGCGTGGCGCCGCGGGCCCGCAGCGGCACGGTGATCAGCGAGTGGACGCCGGCCCCGAGGACCCGCTCACCGCGCGCCGGGTCCTGGGCGAACCACCCACCGCCCGCGGCCGGCACGGGCTCCAGCACGGACTGCCGGGCGTCCAGACTGCGGGCCTGCGGGGTCGCCGCGACGTACTGCACGGTGTCCCCGACGGCATGCAGCCGCGATTCCTCGTGTACGGCGCCCAGGGCGACCCGCCGCAACGGGGTGTCCGCGCCGAGCGGCCCCGGCTCCTCGCCCCGCAGCACCGTGTCCGGCAGATCGACGGCGACGAAGTCGGCGAACCGGGGGACGGTGACCTCGGTGAGCTCCTCGGCGGTGCGGGTGACATCGAGGGTGGTGCCGATCCGCACCCCGGCATCATGCAGCAACTCGAGCCGCCGCCGCGCCAGTACGGCGAGCCGCCCTACGCCGGGCTCGCCGACGAGGAGAAGGCGGGCGTCGGCGAGCAGCGGCGTCGCGCCGGCCGCCGAAGCCACCTCACCGCCCGCACCTCGCTCCCCGTCCCCACCGGTCCGGACGACGGTGCGCAGGGTGCCGCCCCGCGGCGCGGCCGGGGGCGCGGTCGGGGACGGGGGCAGGGGCGCAGCCGGGGAGGAGGGCGATGTCCGGGAGGAGGGCGATGTCGGGGCCGGGGCCGGGGGCAGTGTCGGGGCCGATGCCGCAGTCGCGGCCGAGACCGAGGCTGGTGCCGCAATCCCGGCCGCCGCCGAAGCTGGTACAGCAGTCCCCGCCGCCGCCGAAGCCAACGTCGCGGCCGATGCCGGGGTCGGGGCCGGGGTCAGCGTCGGGACCGGTGTCGCGGTCGCGGCCGATGCCGATGCCGATGCCGATGTCAGTGTCGCCGCCCGTGTCGGCGTCGGGGAGGAGGCCGGCGCCGGCCCGGGCGGCGGTGACACGGGCAGCGCCTGGACCGACACCGGACGCGTGGTGACCGTGACCTGGCGCAGCCGGGGGCTGCCGAGGATGCGGGCCTCGACGACGACGCCCGTCTCGCCCGCCGCGCCTTGCACCTGACGGCGCAGCAGGGTGGCGGTGCGGCCGCCGGAGAGGGTGACCTCGTCGAGCGTGCGGTGCGGCGAGGCGAGGAGTTCCTCGGCCTTCTCGCGCAGGACGGCCCGGTCGACGCGGCTCAGCTCGTCGCCGTAGGTGTCGGAGCCCTGCGCGGGCTGCCGCCACCCCGTCGAGGCGCCGACGGCCCGCCGGTACGCGGCGAGCAGCGCCCGCTCCCGCTCGGTGGCCTGGTCCAGCAGCCGGGCCTCGATCGCGTGCGCGGCCTCACGGACCAGCCGCAGCATCGCGGGATCGCCCTCGTCGCGCAGACAGGTGAGGTCGAGGACGGCCTCGATGCGTCCGCTGAGCGGGTTGCGGACGGGTGCGCCGGCGCAGGCGAAGGGCTGGAGGCAGTCGGCGAAGTGCTCCCGGCCGACGACGTAGACGGGGCCGCGTTCGGCGAGCGCGGTGCCGACGCCGTTGGTGCCGACGACCCGTTCGGACGCGTCGAACCCGGGGGCGAACCGCACCTCGTCGAGCCGGTCGCACAACCGTCGCCCGCCGCCGAGCCGCTGGATCATCCGGCCCAGGCCGTCGCACACGGCGATGGTCGTGCCGGCGTCGGTGAGCGAGACGGCCAGGTCGGCGAGGACCGGGTCGGCGGCGTGCAGGAACGCGTCGTCGAGGGTGAGGTCGGAGGCGTAGGGCACGAGCAGTTGGTCCGGTTCGAGCCCCGCGGAGCGGCACCGCTTCCAGGAGTCCAGGACCGAGTCCCGGACGTCCGCGTCGACCCGCGCACCGGCCAGGAATCGTTCGTGGGCGTCGACGAGCCCACCGATGTCGTCCCAGGAGACGGACAACAGAATCACTTCCCTCACCCGGAGGTGGGCCAGGTGGCGTGCCTCCGTTCGGCTCGCCCCCGGCGGAGTCCTCCCAGCCATTTCACGGTAGACCTTTTGTGACGCCGATCACAACAAAGTCCGGGGATGCCTCGGGCGTATCTTTCGCCCCGACATTCGACACCCCGCACCCGCGTTCGACCAGGCCCCTTTCCCCACCCCCGAACGGGTGACCACCCGGCCGGACCGACCGTCAGCCCCGCCCCGGCCGCCCGGAGCTGCGCCGCACGACGAGCTCGACGGGAATCATCGACTCGTCCTCCTTCTCGGCCTCGGCGCGCCCGTCGATCCGGTCGAGCAGCAGCCGCAGCAACCGGGTGCCGATCTCCGCGAAGTCCGTCCGTACGGTGGTCAGCGGGGGCAGGAAGTGGGCGGCCTCGGGGATGTCGTCGTAGCCGACGACGCTGATGTCGTCGGGGACCCGGCGGCCCGCCTCATGGAGGGCGTGCAGCAGCCCGAGGGCCATCTGGTCGTTGGAGGCGAACACGGCGGTGACGTCCGTGCGGCGGGCCAGCTCCCGGCCCAGTGCGTAGCCGGAGTCGGCGCTCCAGTCGCCGGCGAGCGGCGGGGGGATCTCGGCGCCGGCCGCCTTGAGGGTGTCCTGCCAGCTGGCCACCCGCTGGTCTGCGGAGGTCCAGCCGGCCGGCCCCGCGATGTGCCACACGGTGGCGTGCCCGAGGGTCAGCAGATGCTCGGTGGCCTTGTGGGCGCCGCCCCGGGAGTCGGCGGTGGCGAGGGGCGTGCCGCCCCTGATCTCGTTCTCCATGACGACCAGCGGGGTGCCGAGCCGGGTGTCGGCGAGCGCCTGCCCCACCCGGTGCTGCGGGGCGATGGCGATCACCCCGTCGGCACCCTCGGCGGACAACCGCTGCACGGCCTCGGCGACGGTGGCGTGGTCGGCTGTGTCGTCGAGGGCGATGGAGCTGAGCAGGTAACCGGCTTCCTGGGCGGCGGTGTTGATGGCGGTGAGGATGCTGGCGGGCCCGTAACGGGCGGCGTCGAAGGAGATCACCCCGACCATCCGGGTCCGCCCACTGGCCAGCGACCGCGCGCTGGCACTGGGCCGGTACCCCAGCACCCGCATCGCCTCCCGCACCGCCTCCCGGGTCTCGTCCCGCACAGCGGGATGCTCGTTGAGCACCCGGGAAACGGTCTGCTTGGACACCCCAGCCATCCGAGCCACGTCATCCATGACAGGCCGGGCCCCCGCGAAGTTACGTCGACTGCGCCCCTTGGGAGCGGGAGAGTCGGCGGACCGAGGGTTCATCGGGTCACTTCCTCTGAAGGGGACCGGGTCGCCCACAGCATACGGCTGCGCAACGCCGCTTCAGGGGCGCGGGGAACTGCGCGACCAGCCACGACGAACCCGCACCCGACAACTCACCGCACAGCCCAACGGCGAATGGTCACCAACTCCACCCGCTCGACGACCGCGACGTCCCGGCGTCCCCCTTCCGCCACATACACACCACCGTCCCCTTCAACCCCTGGCAGGACCCGCACCCTCAACTCTCCCTCCGGCACCCGATCCAGCCCGATGTCCCACACCCGCCCCGAATAGAACTGATCGGCGACAAGGACGTCCCCCACATAAGCCCGTCCCACATCCCCCGCCCAGTGAATCCGCAACAAGGTCCCGCTCGGCACCTCATCCGGCAGCGAAACGACATACTCCGCCGCCACCGTCTCGAACCACTTGTCCTCAGGCACACTCGCCCGCCCCATGACCCCGGTCACCGCCTCAGGCGCAGACCCGGCGGCCCGAACGAGACGGACAGAGGCCGACCCGGCGTCACTGGACCCTCCTTCCAGCACGAACCGCGTGAACACCCCGTCCCGCACCCCACCGCCCCTCGGCGAGGGAAACACGGCGTACGACGGCCGCTCGACGGCACTGTGCACGCGCATCTGGTCCGCGTCGAAGACGACCCCGCCGTCCGCGAGCACCAACCGCTCGGCGCCCCACAGCACGCCTCGATAGGCGGTACGAGCCGTAGTCGCGTCCAGCACCAGCAGCCCCACCCGCTCCCCGCCCACCGTCTCCACCTCGACGAGCGCGTCCGTCCCGGCCCGCACCCCGGTGACCAGAGCGCGGCCGTCCACGTACGAGACCTCCCCGGACGGAGCCGAAACAGCAGCCGCGCCCACCAGGGCCACCTCAGGAGCGATCCCGTCAACCGCGGCCAGCACCAGCACCGTTCGGCCGTCGTCCTCCACCGTGCAGACCGGCTGAGCCGTCGCCCACTCCAGCCGGACCCCGCCCACGTCCAGCCGCAGCGGCCAGCAGAACGAGGCCCCGGACGGCACGGTCACCGGCTCGGACGGGAAGCTCAACTCCCCGTCCTCGAAGGCGACACCGAAGGAAGTCGCCGGGTGATCCGGCAACGGCTCGTGCGGCTGGTGGTTGTTGACGAACAGGAACCCCGACGAACCATCACCGCGCACCGCCCACCGCAGCGTCTCCCGGTCCCCCTGTCCCCGCGGCTGTTCGGCCGGCAGCACGCTCGCCATCGGCGCGATCAGCTGACCGAAGTCCGCCAACAGCAGGTGCTGGAGCCGGAGTTCGTCGTACACCGGCCGGTACTGCCCGTACTCGCCGAGCGGGGCCTGGAAGTCGTACGTCAGCACGGGCAGGTCGTTGGGATATCCCGTGGCATGGGACTCCTGAAGGGTCGTCGACTCCCCTACCGGATTGGTCCCACCGTGGAACATGTAGTAGCCCTGCCACACCGATCCGCACCCGATCTTGGTGAGCCCTAGCGCGGCGATGTCGGCCGCGTCCACGCGTGGGCGCCGGTGGTAGGAGGCCGCCATCCCGCCGCCCAACTCGCAGGTGGCCCAGGGGAATCGGTCCGCGGAGGCGTCCGGGGCGCTGCCCCGGACGGCGGTCACCGGGCGCAGGTCCGCGCCGATGCCCTCGTCGTCGCGCTGGTGGGTGAAGAAGAAGTGCTTGCGGCAGGTGTCGGGCCAGCCGCCGTCGGCCTCGGTCCAGAAGGTCTCGGTGTAGCCGCCGTACAGGGGCAGCAGTTCGTCGGGCGGGAGCTGGACGCCGCCCCAGGCGGTCGACGTCCACAGGGGTGCGCTGAGGCCGGCCTTTTGGGCCATGCGCTTCAGGGTGAGCAGGTGGCCGGGCTGGTCGTAGAGCTCGTTCTCGATCTGGATCGCCACGATCGGGCCGCCGTGGGCGCGGTCGAGGCCGTGGAGTTGTTCGGCGATCGCCGCGTACCAGGGGCGCACCAGCTCCAGGTAGGCCGGGTCGTCGGTGCGCGGGACGCAGTCGTGGGCCAGGACCCAGTCGGGCAGGCCGCCGTTGCGGACCTCGGCGTGCACCCAGGGCCCGATCCGCGGGATGAAGTCCAGGCCGTGACGGGCGCAGAGTTCGGCGAAGCGGCGCAGGTCGCGGTCGCCGTCGAAGCGGATGCGGCCCTCGGTCTCCTCGTGGTGGATCCAGATGAGGTAGCTCGCGACGACCGTCACTCCGGCCGCCTTCATCTTCAACAGTTCCTCCTCCCACACGGCGGCCGGGTAGCGGGTGAGGTGGAACTCGCCGGAGACCGGGAACCAGGGGCGGCCGCCGCGGGTGAGATAGCGGCTGGTGACCTCGATCGGGTCGGGGACGCCCGGTGCGTCGGTGAAGGGCAGATGGCCGGTGAGCGGGGGTGGGGGCGCCGCGGGGACGCGCAGGCGGTGGTGGGCCATCAGGGGTTCACCGGTCCGAGGTCGGGGCTGTCGGTCAGCTGGGCACGGGTGGCGGTGGTGGCGTGCAGTTCGAGCAGGATCAGCTCGTTGCCGCCGGCGCGCAGGACCGGGCCGGGGACGTACAGGGTGTGCTGGGGGCCGCGGTTCCAGTAGCGGCCGAGGTGGAAGCCGTTGATCCAGGCCTGGCCCTTGGTCCAGCCGGGCAGGGACAGGAAGGTGTCGGCGGGTTCGGCGACCTCGAAGGTGCCCCGGTGGAAGGCCGGTTCGAAGGCGGTGGCCGCGTCGGACGGTGCGAACGGCACGGCGGCGAGGTCGTCGAGGGCCAGCGGGTGGCAGTCCCAGCCGTGCAGGGCGGCGCCGTTGAGGGTGACGGGGCCGAGCAGGCCCTTGGGAGTGCCGATGCGGGGGCCGTAGTTGACACCGCCCATGTTCTCGACGAGCACCTCCAGGGTGGCGCCGGCGCGGGGCACGTGGACCGCGAGGGTCTCGTCGTGGCGTTCGCGTTCGAGGACGCCGACGGGGGCGCCGTCCACGAAGACCTGGGCGCGGTCGCCGACACCGCCGGTGAAGTGCAGCAGGCCGGGGCCGGCCGTGTGGAGGACGGCGCGGTAGAGGGCGTAGCCGGAGGCGAGGCCGAGTTCGTCCATCATCGCCGGGGACTCGGTGCGCAGGGGTGCGGCGAGGGTGGCGGCGTGCGGGAGCAGCGGGGCGCGCTGGTCCAACTCGACGGTGAGTGGGGCGAGTTTGCGCGAGGGCGCCGGGACCGGCTCGTCCGGTACGGGGACGTGGCGGGCGATGACCTCGCGGAAGGCGTGGTACTTGGGGCCGGGGTCGCCGGACTCGCTGAGCGGGGCGTCGTAGTCGTAGGACGTGACGGTGGGCTCGTAGGTGTGGTGGTGGTTGGCGCCGTTGCGGAAGCCGAAGTTGGTGCCGCCGTGGAACATGTAGATGTTGACGGAGGCGCCCGCGGACAGCAGCCGGTCCAGGTCGGCGGCGGCGTCGGCGGCGCTGCGGGTGTGGTGCGGGCCGCCCCAGTGGTCGAACCAGCCGACCCAGAACTCCGCGCACATCAGCGGGCCTTCGGGCCGGTGGGTGCGCAGTTCGGCGAGGGCGGAGTCGATCTTGCCGCCGAAGGTGCCGGTGGTGAGGACGCCGGGCAGGCTGCCGGCGGTCAGGTGCTCCTGGTTGACCTGGTCGCAGGTGAAGAGGAGTTCCTCGACACCCCGGTCGCGGAAGCCCTGTTCGAGGTGCTTGAGGTAGGCGGTGTCGTCGCCGTAGGCACCGTACTCGTTCTCCACCTGGACGGCGATGACCGCGCCGCCGCGTGCCGCCATGTGCGGGAGCAGTGGGGGCAGCAGCTGGTCGAGGTAGCGGTCGATGGCGGCGGTGAACCGGGGGTCGGAGCTGCGCAGCGCGATGTCGGTGTCCGAGGTGAGCCAGCCGGGCAGGCCGCCGCCGTCCCACTCGGCGCAGATGAACGGGCCGGGGCGCAGCAGGACGTTGAGGCCCTCCTCGCGGGCGAGGGCCAGATAGCGGGGCAGGTCGAGGATGCCGTCGAGGACCAACTCGCCCTCGGGGTCCGGCTGGTGGGCGTTCCACGGGACGTACGTCTCGACGGTGTTCAGGCCCATCAGACGGGCCTTGCGCAACCGGTCGGCCCATTGGTCGGGGTGGACGCGGAAGTAGTGCATGGCGCCGGAGACGATGCGGAATGGCTCGCCGTGCAGCAGAAATCCGTCGGAGGTGGTCGTGAGTGCGGACATGCGGGACTTCCCTTCAGTGCGCGTGGAATCAGTGCGAGTGCGTTCGGGTACTGCGGATGAGCCAGAGGGTCGCGGCCAGGCACAGCGCCGAGACACCTCCGAGAAGCAGCGGTACGGCCTCCACTCCGGACCACTCGATGGCCTTGCCGAGCGCCGGCCCGGCCACCACTCCGCCGACCATGGAGGCGGCGATGACCAGGGCTCCGGCGCGCCGGGCGCGCGGGGCGGCCCGGTGCAGCCAGGGCAGGCCGGTGGGGAAGATCGGCGCGATGAAGAGGCCGACGCCGGCGTAGGCGTAGGGCGCCAACTCGCCTACGGAGGGCAAGAGCAGACAGATCGTCATGCCGGTGCAGGAGACGGTGATGATGGTCTGGGGCGAGTAGCGCAGAGCGATCGGGGCGATCAGGAACCGGCCCACGGTCATCATCAGCCAGTACACGGAGGTGGCGGTGGCGGCGGCCCCGGCGCCGTAGCCGACGGTCTCCAGATGGGTGGGCTCCCAGCCGCCGACGCCCGCCTCGATGCCGACGTGCAGGACGTAGAGGGCGACGAACACACCGAGCACGGAGGCGAGGCTGCGGCCGAGGGCGCCGCCGGTGTCGTACGCCCCCTCGGACGGCTGCGGTGCCCGGTCCCGTACGCCCTTCAGACACCACAGCAGGGGCAGGTTGGCCAGCGCGAAGCCGGCGAACACGGCCGGGTAGTGCGCGGCGCCGACCGTGCCGATGAGGGCCGGGCCGAGGATCGCGCCGATGCCGAAGTGGGCGTTGAGGATGTTCAGCATGGCGGTGGAGCGGTGGCCGAAGCCGACGGCGAACAGCTGGTTGAGGCCGTAGTCGATGCCGCCGAAGCCGAGCCCGGCCAGCAGGGCGGCGGCGAGGGCGACGGGCCAGTTCGGCGCGAGGGCGAAGAGCGCGGCCCCGGCCGCCATGAGGAGGTACGCGCCGCCGAGGAGCCGCCGGTTGCCGACCCAGCCGTAGAGCCGGTCGCACAGCAGCACCCCGCCCACCCCGCCGACGAAGTGGGCGCTGAGCCCGAGCCCCGCACCGGACGGGGACAGCCCGAACTCCGCGCGGAACGCGGGGATCGCCGGGCCGTACAGCGCCTGCAACGCCCCGATGAGGACGAAGCCGACGCAGGAGGCGACGACGGCGGCCGGGCTGAACACGGGGGCTTCGACATCGCGGGTCTCTCTCAGCACGAGAGGAAATGTTACCGGTAACATCCGGCCCGTCAAGATTGCCGACAGCGGCACCATTGAATGATTCAATCAGCATCCATACACTCGCTCGGTGGATGAATTCACCTTTCGTAGACGCTCGACGAGATCAGCGAGGGTGGCCGCCGTGCTGCTGATGGCCGCCGGTCTCACCACCACTCCGACCCTGGCCCCCACCGCGTCGGCCGCCTCCGACTCGCGCAAACCCGCGGTGTGGCCGCAGCCGCAGAACATGCAGACGGGACCCGGCCGGTTCACGGTCCCCGACCGGGTCGTGGAGGTCGTCGGCCCGGAAACGGACCCCTCGGCCCGCAAGGTCGTCGAGTCCGCCCTGCGCGCCGCCGGCGCCGACCGCATCGTGCCGGTCGACACACCACCCGCGTCGGCCGCCTTCACCGTCTACCTCGACGGCCCCGGCACCACCGACGCCCTCAGACGCCTGGGCGCCCGCTCCCCGCAAGGCCTCCCCTCCGGCGGCTACGCCCTCGCCTCCGGCCGCACCCACGGCCGCACCGTCCTCGCCCTGGCCGGCTCCGACACCACGGGCACCTTCTACGCCGCCCAGACCTTGCGCCAACTCCTCGCCGGACAAGGCGAGTTGCCGCAGGCCACCATCCGCGACTGGCCCACCGCCCCGCTGCGCGGCGTGATCGAAGGCTTCTACGGCACCCCGTGGACCCACGCCGAACGCCTCCGCCAACTCGACTTCTACGGCCGCACCAAGCAGAACGTGTACGTCTACTCCCCCAAGGACGACCCGTATCTGCGCGCCCAGTGGCGCGACGAATACCCGGCGGCCGAACTGGCCCAGCTGAAGGAACTGGTCGACCGGGCCGCCGCCAACCACGTCCGCTTCACCTATGCTCTCTCCCCCGGCCTGTCGGTCTGCTACTCCTCCGCCGCCGACATCGCCGCCCTCACCCGCAAGTTCGACTCGCTGTACGCCATCGGGGTGCGCTCCTTCGCCGTTCCGCTGGACGACATCAGCTACACCAAGTGGAACTGCGCCGAGGACGAGGAGAAGTTCGGCACGGGCGGGGGCGCGGCGGGCACGGCCCAGGCGCATCTCCTCAACACGGCCTGGGACACCTTCACGGCCGACCACCCGGGCCTCGAACCACTGGAGATGGTCCCGACCGAGTACTCCGACCTCGCGGACTCCCCCTACAAGACGGCCCTGCGCGAGAAGCTCGACCCGTCCGTGGTCGTGGAGTGGACCGGCGTCGGGGTGATCGCGCCGACCATCACGACCGCCCAAGTCACCGAGGCCCGGAAGGTGTTCGGCCACCCGATCCTGATCTGGGACAACTACCCGGTCAACGACTACGTCACCAGCCGCCTCCTCCTCGGCCCCTACACCGGCCGCGAGCCGGGCGTGGCGAGCCCGGCGAACGGGGCGATCGGCGTGACCGCCAACCCGATGGTCCAGGGCGAGGCGAGCAAACTGGCCCTGTTCACGTCGGCGGCCTACCTCTGGAACCCGGAGGCCTACGACCCTCGGAAGGCGTTCCTGGCCTCCGTCCAGGATCTGGCAGGGCCCGACGCCGCGAAATGGCTGCGGATCTTCGCCGAGAACAACTACTCCTCCCAGCTCGACCCGACCGAGTCCCCGACCCTGAGCGCGCTCATCACCGCGTTCCGCAAGGCGTACGAGGACGACAGCGGCCTCGACCGGGCCGCCGCCGCGCTCCGCGCGTACTTCACCGACATGGCGGCGACTCCCGCGCACCTGCATGCCCGGCTCGCCAACCCCGGTTTCCTGACGGAGACTTCGGCCTGGCTGGACAAGCTGGGCAGATACGGAACGGCGGGGCGGACGGCGGTCGATCTGCTGCTGGCCCACAAAGCGGGCGACAGCGATGCGGTGTCGAGGTACTGGAACCAACTACGTTCCCAGCGCAAGGAGTTGGACGCGATCCCGGAACAGGTCTCGCCGGGCGTCATGGATCAGTTCCTCTACACGACGATGCTGGAGAACGCGCCGGACCCTGGCGTGGACGCCGCCTTCTCCCCGGGGTCCGTGTCCCTGAAGCCGGGCGACTCCGCGACGGTCACGCTGCGGTTCTCGGACACATCCGCGAAGACGGTGAGCTGGAAACTGGACGTTCCGGACGGGGTCACCGCTTCCCCGGCCGAGGGCACGGCGACGGTCCCGGCCGGGGGCAGCGCCTCGGCGACGGTCGCGTTGACCGGCGTGAGCGAGGGCGTGCACTCGGTGGTCGTGTCGGGGACGGGCATCCTCGACCGGGCCCTACCCGTCCAGGTCACGGACGGCGAGGGCACACTGAGAGCACTGACCGCCAACTTCAGTGGCGCGTCGGTCAGTTCGATCGACCTGGACTCCGGTACGACGAGGAACATCGCCGTCGGCGCCAACCCGGGTGAGGTCGTGGTCAGCGCGGACGGACGTACCGCCTATGCCGCCAACCAGGGTTCCGACACGGTCAGCGTGATCGACGTGGCGAACGGTGCCGTCACCGCCACGGTCGCCGTGGGGCGGGTCCCCGCCGGGCTGGCGCTGACGCCGGACGGCGGAACCCTCTGGGTCGCCAACTACACGGACGGCACGGTGCAGCCGGTGAACACCGGCACGCTCACCGCGGGTTCTCCGGTCGCGGTCGGCGACGGCCCGGAGAACATGGCGATCACACCGGACGGCACGACCCTGTACGTGGCCAACATCCACGACAACACGGTCAGCCCGGTCGACCTCGCCACGAAGAAGGCCGGTACCGCGATTCCGGTCGGCCCCCGGCCCTTCAACGTGGTCGCCGCGCCGGACGGGAGAACGGTGTACGTGTCCAACTCGGGCGGCTCGACGGTGACTCCGATCGACACCGCGACGAACGACACCGAACCGACCCTCCTGGTCACCGGCCAGGCGTACGGCCTCGGCCTGTCACCGGACGGCCGCACCCTGTGGGTGAGCCCGAGCACCGGGGACTACGTCACACCGGTGGACACGGTGACGGGCGCGCCGGGGACGAAGGTGACGGTGGGGAGGTCGGCGTTCGACGTGGGGTTGGATTGGAGCGGTAGGACGGCGTACGTCACAACGGCCGACGGCAACACTTTGGTGCCGGTGGATACCGGAACGGGCAACGCCGGCACGGCTTTCACAACCGGCGCCTATCCGCTTGCGGTTGCCCTGACTCCCGTACCCCTGAAGTGACGACGAGGCAATTCTTCTAGGGGCGCGGGGAACTGCGCGACCAGCCCCCACTCAGCCGCACACTTTCCCCGCCGCCTCTAGCTGGCGGTACGTCGGATACGCCCGGCGTACCGCTTCTCCAACTCCAGGTTCCCCTCAAACCCACCCGGCACATTGGCGGACACATACACCGGCGGCCGCTCCCCCGCAGCCAGCATCAACGCCGAAGCCTCCGCCACCGCCATCTGCACCAACAGCACCCCCGTCAACGTCGACAACGCACACACCGCACCCCCACCCGGCAACTCCAACAACGCATCCCCACGCGGGGCCGCGTTGTCGAGGACCACGTCCGCGAGGTCGACCAACTTCTTGCCGCTCGCGTGGCCGGCGGGGACGGCGTGGGTGTGGGCGAGGGAGGTGATGGCCAGGATCTTGTGACCCTGCTCCTTGGCGTGGAGTGCCATCTCGACGATGACGTTGTTGACGCCGGAGTTGGAGACGATGACGAAGAGGTCCGCGGGGCGGGGCGCCGCGAGGTCGTAGAGGCGGGCGGCGACGCCGGGGCTGCGTTCGAGGAGCGGGTCGTCGAGGACGCTCGGCGCGTCGCCGCCGTACAGGACGAGGTCGGCGATCTGGATACGGTTGGTGGGGACCAACCCGCCCGCCCGGCCCGCGACTTCGAGGACCATGGCCTGGGAGTGGCCGGTGCCGAAGGCCTGGATCACACCGTCGGAGCGGACGCAGTCGGCGATCAGCTCCGCGGCCCGGGCCACGTCCTCGCGGCCGGACTCGGTGATCTGCTGGAGGACGGCCAGGCTCTGCTGTGCGAAGCCCTGGGCGCTGACGGAATCGACGGACACGTGACACTCACTCCCCGCTGATGGATGGAACTGATGGATTGAACCACCCTGTAGCCCACTATCGATGAATCAATAAATCACAGGGTGGCCGATGCGTTCAATCGGGCGTCGATTTCCGGTCCTGGTATTCAGACAGCCACTCGTAGGGTGGCTGGTACCTTCTCCCCATGCCCCCGACGGACGTCACCACACTGATCCGCACCGAGCTGCCCCGGCTGGCCGGTTCCCTGCGCAAGGTCGGCGAGCTGATCCTGGAGGATCCGGCCGCCGTCACCCACTGTTCGGCCGCCGAGCTGGGCCGCCGCACCGGCACCTCCCAGGCCACCGTGACCCGCTTCTGCCGGGCCATCGGGCTCGACTCCTACCAGCATCTGCTGATCGAACTGGCCCAGGAGCGGGGTCGCGGCCAGGTCTCCGACTGGGGCACCGCCGAGATCGGCCCGGACATCTCCCCCGACGACTCACTGGAGCGGGTCGTGCAGGTCGTGGGCAACGCGGACCTGCGCGCGGTGCAGCAGACCATCGACCGGATCGACCTCGACGCGATCGAGCGCGCCGCGCAGGCCGTGGCGCGCGCCCGGCGCATCGACGTGTACGGGGTCGGCGGCAGCGGGGCCGTGGCGCAGGAGACGGAGACGCGGCTGTTCCGGATCGGCTGCGCGGTGCGCGGCTGGACCGAGGTGCACGGCGCGACCACGTCCGCCGCCCTGCTCACCCCGGCGGACGTGGCCGTCGGCATCTCGCACTCCGGGGCGACCCGGGAGACGGTCGAACCGTTCGAGCTGGCCAAGGAGCGCGGCGCGACGACGGTGGCGATCACGTCCGACCCGCGCTCGTCGCTGGCCAGGTCCGCCGACATCCGGCTGATCTCGTCCGCCTCGGAGACCAACTTCCTCACCGGCATCGGCGGCCGGCACTCGGTGCTGGTACTGCTGGACTGCCTCTACGTCCGGGTCGCCCAGCTCTCCTACCAGCGGGCGAGCACTTCGCTGGCGCTGACCGACCACATCATTCCGCAGCATGCGGTGAAGGGCCGCCGGGGTCGCTGACGCCCCTGCACCGAGCTGGCTTTGCATGGATGAACCACCAGAGATAACTGAAGATGGTTGTTTGAATCATCCTCGCGATGCCAGGATGGGGCTCCGCCGAGCATCCTCGTAGGAGACCCATGCGCGTCACCTCTGTCGAGTCGACCGAGCTTTTCGTCGGCACCGCCGAGCAGCCGTACCAAGTGGTGGTCGCCGAGATCGAGCACGTCCCGGGCCGCCGGGTCCGCCTCACGGCCGAGGGCCCGGGGGTGCGCGGTGTCGGGGAGATCCTGGTCACCGTCGGCGAGGACGGAACCGTACGCGCCGAGATACCCGTGACCGGCGACGGCGAGCACGTCACGGTGACCGCGACCGACGGCGCGGACGTCGCCCGGCACACCGCCCCGTTCACGGCCGCCGAGCCCGGCTGGACCATGTTCATGGTCAGCCACTTCCACTACGACCCCGTCTGGTGGAACACCCAGGCCGCCTACACCGAGACCTGGGACGTCGCCGACGACCCGGCCTCGACCGGGCTGCCGGCCCGCACCTTCGACTCACGCGGTCAGTCGGGCATGAGCCTGGTGCGCGCCCACTGCGATCTCGCCCGGCGCGACCCGGCGTACACCTTCGTGCTCGCGGAGGTCGACTACCTCAAGCCCTACTGGGACTCCTTCCCCGAGGAACGCGCCTTCCTGCGCGAGCTGATCCGCACCGGCCGCGTCGAGATCATGGGCGGCACCTACAACGAGCCGAACACCAACCTCACCGGCGCCGAGGCGACCGTGCGCAACGCGCTGTACGGCGACGGATACCAGCGCGGGATCATGGGGTCGTCCCCCGAAACCGCCTGGCAGCTGGACGCGTTCGGGCATGACCCGCAGTTCCCGGGGCTCATGGCGGACGCCGGGATCACCTCCAGTTCCTGGGCGCGCGGCCCGTTCCACCAGTGGGGCCCGACCCTCTCCGTGTTCGGCGAGGAGCCGCGCGATCCCCAACGCATGCAGTTCCCGGCGGAGTTCGACTGGATCGCCCCCTCGGGGCGCGGGATCCTCACCGCCTACATGGTCAACCACTACGGCGCTGGTTGGGCCATCGACAACGCTCCCACCCTGCCGGAAGCAGAACAGGCCGCCTTCAAGCTGTTCCGGGGTCTGAAGAAGGTCGCGCTCACGCGCAATGTGCTGCTTCCGGTGGGTGGGGACTACGCGCCGCCGTGCCGGTGGGTGATGGGCATCCACCGGGACTGGAACGAGCGGTACGTCTGGCCGCGGTTCGTCAGCGCGATCCCGCGCGACTTCTTCGCCGCCGTACGGGCCGAGCTGACGGCGGAGGGGCGCAGGGCCTCGCCGCAGACACGGGACATGAACCCGGTCTACACCGGCAAGGACGTCTCCTACATCGACACCAAGCAGGCCCAGCGGCACGGCGAGACACTCCTCGCCGACGCGGAGGCCTGGGCGACCCTCGCCTCCCTCGTCGCCGGGCATCCCTACCCGGACGCGGCGCTGGACAAGGCGTGGCGGCAGCTGATCTACGGCGCCCATCACGACGCGATCACCGGCTCGGAGTCGGACCAGGTGTACATCGACCTGCTCACCGGCTGGCGGGAGTTGTACGACCTGGCGGAGGCGGTGCACGCCGACGCGACGGACGCGTTGGCGCGCAGGGTTGCTCAACTACCGGGTTCGACGCATGACTTGGTGGTCTTCAACGCGACCACGCGCGAGCGACAGGATGTCCTGGCCGTCGCCGACCCCGGGATGGTCCCGCTCGACGACACCGGTCTGCCGCTGCCCGCCGTGCGCGAGGAGGACGGCGAACTCCGGCTCGTCGTACCGCAGGTGCCGGGCCTCGGCCTCAAGGCACTGCCGCTCGCCGAGGGTTCGGTGGCCGGATGGGCGCCCGGCGAGGGGACGACGATCCGCAACGAGTTCTACGAGCTGACCGTCGACCCGTCGCGCGGCGGCGGCGTCAGCAGTCTGCGCCAGGGCGGCCGGGAGCTACTGCGCCCTGGTGACATCGGCAACGAACTCGTCGTCCAGGAGGAGTATGCGAGGCACCCGCGCTTCGGTGAGGGCCCCTGGCATCTCACCCCGACCGGTGTCACGGCCGCCCGGAGCCGTGACGTCACGGCTGACATCGATGTCGAGCACTCGGCGGCGGGACAGCGCATCACCGTCCGCGCCGACCTCGGCCTCTTCCGCTACACCCAGCGACTGACCCTGTGGAAGGGCGTCGACCGGCTCGACCTCTCCACGACCGTCGACGGCTACGACGGCGCCGACCGGCTGATCCGGGTGCGCTGGCCGTCCGACGTGCGCGGCGGGCTGCCGGTGCACGAGGTGGCGGACGCGGTGATCGGGCGCGGTTTCGGGTTCGTGGAGGTGGACAGCGAACGCTTCCCGTGGACGCTCGACAACCCGGCCAACACCTGGTTCGGGCTCGGCTCCACCGCGCGGGTCGCGGTGCACGACGACTCCGGCACCCTGCTCGGCCAACGGGCCGTCGGAGTGGCAGAGTTGGTGTACGTCGACTGGGACGCTGCCGGTGAGCTGGGGGCGCCCCTCGCGGCGGCCCTGGTCCGCGCCGGGGTGACCGCCACCTCGACCATCGCGGGCGGCCCCCGCTACGGCGATCTGGAGGTCGACTCCAACCTCCCCGACCTCCGTATCGCCGTCGGTGGCCCCGACCACAACTCCGTGGTCGCCGAGGCCCTCGCGATGGACCCGGCCGCCGGGCGCGAACTCCGGCGCCAGTTGGACGAGTCGGGGGTGGCGGCCGTATGGGTCGCGCCGCGCGCCTCGCTGCGCGAGGAGTGGGTGCCGGGGGCGGATCTGCGGGACCTGGAGCGGCTGCCGCTGCTGGTGGTCGCCGACACCGGGGACGGCGCCAAGGCGGTCGACGCGCTCATCACCGACCTCGACGACTTCACGGTGTCGGCCACCGCGGCGGGCGGCGGCGAGGCCCTCCCGCCGGGCGACGCCTGGGACGGCCGCAGTTTCGCCGTCCTCAACCGGGGCACGCCGGGCTGCGTGGTCACCACTTCCGGCGACCTCTACATGTCCCTCATGCGCTCCTGCACCGGCTGGCCCTCCGGCATCTGGGTCGACCCGCCCCGACGCACCACCCCCGACGGCTCGGGGTTCCAGCTCCAACGCTGGTCCCACACCTTCGAGTACGCCGTCGTGGCGGGCGAGGGCGACTGGCGGGACGGCGAACTCCCGTCCCGGGGGCACGAGTTCAACCACCCACTGACCGCCCGCCTGCGCACCGAGGCCGAGAACCCCGTGCTGCCCCGCAAGGGCGCACTGCTCCAACTGGAGCCCGCGGGCGAGGTCCTCCTCGACGCCCTCAAGCCGGCCGGCTCACCACTGGCCCGGGGCAGCGTGGAGCGGGCGGACCCGGGGCGCGGGGTCGTGGTCCGGATGCACGAGGTGAACGGACGGGAGGTACGGGCGAGCGTCCGAGGCCCGCTCGCCTGGACCGGGGGCGCCCGGGCCGACGTACTGGAAACGCCGGGGGAGCCGCTGGCACCGGACGCGCAGGGCGCCCTGGCCATCCCCCTGAACGGCTTCGAGGTGGCGACGATCCTGGCCACACCCACCGAGGCTTCCGTATCACCGGCCCCGGGCATCGCCGCCCACGAGCCGGCCCAGCCGATCCACACGCGCTACTGGCTCCACAACTCCGGCCCCGCGCCGCGCGGCAACATGCCGGTGACGGTGTACGTCTCCCCCGCCGCCCTCACCGTCTCCGGCCCGGTGACGGCGACGGTCCGGATCGCCTCGGAGCTGACGGACGCCCCCGTGTCGGGCACGGTGACCTTCGAGGCCCCGACCGGCTGGCTGGCCGAGCCCGCCGAACTGCCCTACGCGCTGGGCCCCGGCGGCTTCTCCCTCGCCGAGGTCACGGTGACCCCGCCCCCGGACGCCGAGCCCGGCAGACACCGGCTGGCGGCCCGGCTGGCGTACGGCGGGCAGACGTACGAGGACGTCGTGGCACTGGACGTGCCGGGCGGGCCTCCGGCGGGGCCGACACTGGTGTGCCGCTTGGGTGTTGAGCGGACTGCCGTGAGGCGGGGCGAGCGCCTCCAAGTGCCGGTGAGCCTGCGCAACACCACGCTCGGGGCGATCAACGGCCAGCTGTGGGCGGTCTCGTCCTGGGGGACCTGGGCGGGCGTCCAACCCGGCCTCCAGGGCTTCACCGTTCCCGCGGGGCGAGAGCTGGAGTGCGTGATCGAGGTGGACGGCTCGGCGGTGCCACCGGGTTCGTACTGGCTGATGGCAAAGGTCGGATGGGACGGGTGCGTCGCCTATACGGAGGCGGTGGAGCTGGAGGTGACGCGGTGACGGAACACGAGGCCGCCGTGGTGCGGGGCGAGGGCATCCCGAAGGCACGGGTGGAGGCTCTGCTGAGAGCTGTCCCGCCCCGCGACCACGAGACCCGTCCCGAGTCCCTGGCGCGGGCCGAACGGCAACGCCGCCGCTGGGCGACCCAGGTCGTCGTCGCGGACGAACTGGCCCGCCGGGCCTGCGCGGACCGGGGTCTCGATCCCCCCTCCGAGGTGTCACCGACGCTCATCCCCTCGGTCGCCGCAACCGACATCGCTGACCTGGGCAGCATCGTCGCTACCGCCCTCGCCCACTCCCCGGCCGCCCGCACCCTCCTGGCGAAGCTGGAGAGTGATCAGCCGGTCCCCGAAGAAGCGGCCTGGGACTACTACACCCGCAACCGGGACCGCTACCTCACCCCGGACGCCCTCAGACGCGGAGTGAACCCCTTCCACGGGGCCGCGGACGCGGACTTCGTGCCGTACGAACAGGCCCGCGACGGCATCACTGCGGAGCTGCGCCGCGCCGCGGGCAGGCACGCGTTCTTCGACTGGCTGGACCAGGCCCGGGCCTCAGTGACGTACGCGCCGGGCCACGAGCACCCGGGCGACCCCTCGCACCCGGACCACGAACACCGGCACTGAGAACGGCATCCAAACGCAACACGGCAAACCATTGACCTCCGATGAATTCTGGTCCACCTTTTCATCAATCAGAGTCCAAGTTGGTGATTTGAACCAGCCGAGAGGACAGTTCATGCGTGCGAAGAGACTGACCGGATCCCTTGCCTGTCTCGTGGTCCTGACGCTGACGGCCGCCGGATGCGGCCTGTCGGGCGGCGGGTCCGGGGACGGGGACGCGACGGCGGGCGGTTGCAAGGTCGACGAGGGCAACGTCGGGTCGGGGAAGCTGACCGGGGACGTCAAGGGCACGATCACCTTCCAGACCACCAACTTGAAGAAAGACTTCGGGGACTTCTTCAACGGGGTGATCGCCGACTTCGAGAAGGCTCACGCCGGCACCAAGGTCAAGTGGATCGACGACCCCGGCGACAACACCTTCACCAGCCGCACGGTCGCCGACGCCCAGGCCTGCACGCTCGCGGACGTCATCAACGTCAACGCCCCGACGGCGACCGCCCTCACCAAGGCCGGCTATCTGCTGGACGTCGGCACGAAGGACCCGGACGCGTCCAAGCCGTTCGTCTCCTCGTTCTGGAAGTCGGCCACCTTCAAGAACGCCGACGGCAAGGCGATCCACACCACGCTGCCCTGGTACACGGGCGGTGTCGTGCTGACGTACAACAAGGATCTGCTGGCCAAGGCGGGCATCGACCCGGCCAAGCCGCCGACGAGCATCTTCGGGCTGTTCGCCGACTACGAGAAGGTCGCCAAGGCGGGCGACGGCAAGTTCTACGCCACGATGGCCAACCCGGTCTGGCGCATCCCCGCCGACTTCGACCAGATGGGCATCAAGGTCCTGTCCAGCGACGGCAAGTCCGCCGTGTTCGGGGACGATCCACGCACCACGCAGTGGGTGGAGTGGATGGCCAAGCTGTACAAGGCGGGCGCGATGCCGAAGGACTCGCTGTCCTCCAGCAACGACCCGTCCACGCTCTACAGCCAGGGCAAGGTGGCCTACGGCTCGACGAACCCGAGTTTCGTGCGGTTCGTGAAGCAGAACAGCCCGTCGGTCTACGACAAGACGGCGGTCGGCCAGCAGCCCTATGACGCGCTCGGCGTCGCCTCCGCCGGTGCCCCGCAGTACATATCGGTTGCCGCGACCAGCAAGAACGCGCCCACGGCCCTGTCGTTCGCAGAGTTCCTCACCAACGCCGAGAACCAGACGGCCTGGTGTAAGGACCCGGCCGTGGTGATCTTCCCGACCACCACCGAGTCGCTGAGCGACCCGTTCTTCCAGAACGTCACCGGCAGCGACCCGTTCTCCCAGGCCCGCAAGCTCGTCGCCGACCAGCTCAAGACGGCCAGCACCAACCAGACCAACCTCTCCCCGGCCGTGCAGAACGCGATCGTCGCGCAGGTGCAGTTGGCCATGCAGGGCAAGAAGAGCGCGGCCGACGCCGTGAAGGACGCCCAGGAGAAGGCCAACGAGCTGCTGAAGCAGGCGGGTTGACGGTGACGGCTCAGATCACGAAGCCGGCTCCGGTGCCCGGTACGGAGACCTCTGTGCCGGGCCCGGCCCCCTCCCGCCTGCGGTCGTTGCTGCCCGGCCCGGCCGCCGGGGCCAACGGGGCTGCGATGTACCGGCGTTGGTGGCTGCCCTGGCTGTGGACGGCGCCCGCGATCGTGTGCGCGGTGGTCTTCGGGGTCTTCCCGTTCCTCAACACCGTGCTGCTGTCGTTCACCGACGCCAAGCCGCTGGGCGGCGCCGCGAGTTTCGTCGGGATCGACAACTACACGCGGATGCTGGACGACTCCGACTTCTGGCTGGCGACCCGCAACAGCGTCCTGTACGCCGTCGTCGTCGTCCCGTTGATGGTCCTGCTGCCGCTGATGCTCGCCGTGCTGGTGGAGAAGAACCTCCCGGGCATCGGTTTCTTCCGCTCCGCCTTCTACACGCCGGTGCTCGCCTCCAGCGTGGTCGTGGGCCTGAGCTGGCAGTGGCTGCTGGCGGACGACGGACTGGTCAACACCTGGCTGGAGAAAGCCCACTTGATCAGGTCGGCGATCCCGTTCCTCTCCGACTCCTGGCTGATCCTGCTCTCCGCGATGGGCCTCACCCTGTGGAAGGGCCTCGGCTGGTACATGGTCTTCTACCTGGCCGCCCTCGGGAACGTCCCCAAGGAGCTGCACGAGGCGGCGCAGATGGACGGCGCCGGCGCGGTCCGCCGCTTCTGGCACATCACGATCCCCGGGGTGCGCCAGGCCATGATGCTCGTCGGCACCCTCACCGGCATCGGCTCGCTCCGGGTCTTCACCGAGATCTACATGCTCGGCAGCTCCACCGGCGGCCCCGGCGGCGCGGACCGCACCCTGCCGTTCTACATCCGGGACGTCGGCCTGGACCCCATCACCGGCAACGCCGGTTACGGCTCGGCCGTCAGCGTGGCCCTGTTCGCGCTCACGCTGGGACTGACCCTGCTGGCGCAGCGCCTGACGAAGGAGGACGAGTCGTGACGACGGCCGTGGAGAAGCGCCGCCGGCTGCTGCCCCGCTGGGGCGACTACGGCAGACCGCGCGAACTCGTCGTCCGCTACCTGCTGTTGTTCCTCGTCCTCGGCCTCACGGTCGGCCCGCTGCTCTGGCAGCTCCTCGCCTCCCTGAAGAGCACGAGCGAGGACGTCTTCGGCGCGGACGCCACCCTGCTCCCGCACCATCCGACCCTGCGCGCCTACCGCACGGTCTTCGACCAGGTGCCGGTGTGGTCGTACATCAGGAACAGCCTGATCGTGGTCGCCCTGTCGATCACCAGCCAGCTCGTCTTCTCCACCACCGCCGGATACATGCTCTCCAAGCCCGGCTGGAAGGGCCGCAAGGCGGTCTGGGTGGTCCTCATCGCCTCGATGATGTTCCCCTTCGAGTCGATCATGGTGTCGCTGTTCATCAGCATCCGCGACCTGGGCCTGGTCGACAGCCTGGCGGGCGTGTGGCTGCCCGGTTTCGTCGGCGCCATCAACGTCCTCCTCATGCGCGGCGCGTTCCTCGCGGTCCCCCGCGAGATCGAGGACTCGGCGATGCTGGACGGTGCCAACGAATGGCAGCGCTTCCGCTACCTCTATCTGCCCTCGGCCTGGGGCGCGATCATGGTGGTGGTCATCAACACCTTCATCAGCGCCTGGGACGACTTCCTGTGGCCCCTGATCGTGCTGCGCTCGGAGAGCAACATGACGCTGACGCTGGGCCTTTCCCGCCTCCAGTCGTCGTCGTTCGGCTACGACCAGCGGATGGTGATGGCCGGCTCGGTGATCTCCGTGATCCCGGTGCTGATCCTGTTCGTGATCACGCAGCGGTGGTTCTACAAGGGCGTCTCGTCAGGAGCCGTCAAGATCTGATTCCGAGGGCTTCCGAGGTCGAGTCGGACGGGCACGGCGGTGAGCGCCGCCCGCGCCGACTCGGCGACCCGGACCTCCACCAGCCCGGTCACCTCGTCGTCGAGTGTCAGCGTGACCGTACGGCACTCGCCCGCCGCGAGACCGACACCCTCGAACGCACACAGTTCGAGGGTGCGCGGCCAGGTGGTGGCGATCAGCCGCCGCAGATAGACCTGAACGACCGAACGGCCGTACCGCTCCCCGGTGTTGGTGACATCGAGGGTGACGGTACGGCCGGACGCGCGTGGCGGTCCGTACGTGAAGGTCGTGTACGACAGCCCGTGTCCGAAGGCGTACTGCGGCTCGGCGTCGGCGTCCACGTAGCCGCCGTACTCGGTGTCCTTGTGGTTGTAGTAGACGGGGAGTTGGGCCGCCGAGCGCGGAACGGAGACGGGGAGCCGACCGCCCGGTTCGGCGAGTCCGAGGAGCACCTCGGCGATCGCCTCGCCGCCCCAGGGGCCCGGATACCAGGCGGCGAGGAGCGCGCCCGCCGTGTCGGGTACGACGTGCGGGCGGCCCTGGATCAGCACGACCGCCGTGGGTGTGCCGGTCGCTGCGACGGCGTCCAGGAGCGTGTACTGGGCCGCCCCCAGCCGCAGCCCCGCGAGGTCGACGCCCTCGCCGCAGGTCATCTCCGAAACGGCGTTCAGGGCGGCCCCGTTGGCGGCGAAGTCGGTGTCCGGCGTACGGGCGCTGCTGCCGCCCAGCACGAGCACGGCGAGGTCGGAGGCGGCGGCCGCGGCGACCGCCTCGGGGATGCCGGAGCGGTCGTCGCCGGTGAGCGCGCAGCCACGGGCGTGGCGGATGTCGACGCCGGGCGGGGCGAGGCGACGCAGGGCGTCGAGGACGCTGCTGCCGGTGCCGGGGCGTTGCGGTGCGGTGTAGTCGCCCGACTGGTGGGCCGCAGTGGCCGATTGGGGGCCGAGGACGGCGATACGGGAGACGTGGGCGCCGACGGGGAGGGTGCCGTCGTTGGCCAGGAGGGTGACGGCGGCGCGGGCGAGATCGACGCTGAGGGTCCTGCCGCCGGTGGGCGCAGGGGGCGTCGCCGCGAGCTGCCGGTCGAACAGGCCCAGGCGGAACTTGAGGCGCAGGACGCGGGCCACGGCGGCGTCGAGGGCCGCTTCCTCGACCAGCCCCCGTTCCACCGCCTCCTCCAGATGCGTGAACCCCTCGTCCCAAAGGCTCAGGTCCACACCGGAGTTGAGGGCCAGGGCGCCTGCGGAGACCTTGTCGCCGGTGATGCGAGCGAGCCTGTCGACGGCGAACCCGTCCGCCATGACGAGCCCTTCAAATCCCCACTCGTCCCTGAGGAGTTCGGTGAGCAGGGCGCGGTTGCCGGAGCAGGGCATGCCGTCGACCTCGTTGTAGGCGGCCATGACGGCGGCGGCACCGGCACGGACGCCTGCGCGGGCGGCGGGCAGGTGGATCTCGTGCAGTTCCCGGAGCCCGAGTTCGGACTCGGCGGAGTTGCGGCCGCCGACGGTGGCACCCTGTCCGGCGAAGTGCTTGAGGACGACGGGGGCCTTGTCGGGGGCGAACAGCTCGCCCGAGCCCTGCATCCCGCGCACCAGCGCCTCGGTCAGACGGGCGGCCAGGTACGGGTCCTCGCCGAAGCACTCCTCGGTACGGCCCCACCGCGGGTCCCGGGCGATGTCCAGGGCGGACACGAGGGCGACATGGCCGCCACGGGCGCGCAGTTCGGCGGCGGCGTGGGCGGCGGCGCGCTCGTACAGCGCCGGGTCCCAGGTGGCTCCGACGCCCAGGTTGACGGGGAGAACCGTGCCGTCGAGAGCCATGAGCCCGTGCGGTACCTCCTCGACGAACAGCGCGGGAATGCCGAGGCGGCTGCTCTCGACGACGTGGCGCTGGACGAGGTCGGCGAGGGCGGCGGCGTCCTCGGCGCCGGGTCCGCTGCCGTGGTCGACGCCGGACCAGGCGTCGGCGCGCTGAAGGCCGTACAGGGCGCCGAGGCCCGCGAAGCGGTCGGTCTCGGCGCGGAGGGCGTCGGTGAGTTCGAAACGGCCGTCGGGGGTGCGACGGTAGGCGTTCCAGCCGTACATGCGCTGGTTGAGCTGGCCGACCTTCTCGCGGGGGGTCATGCGGGCGAGGAGGTCGCGGACGCGGGCGTCGAGGGGGGCGGCGGGGTCGCGGTACGTGGCGGTCACAGGTGATGTCCGTGGTCGAGCCGGGCGAGGGCTACGGCTCCCTGGCAGCCGTCGGGGACCCAGTCGAGGGCCGGCACAAGGGTGTCGAGGCGGGAGGTGAGGGGGCCGTCGGGGCCGAGGAGGCCGCCGGTGGCGACGATCCGTTCGTCCGGTCGCGGCCGCAACGCCCGTACGGCGTCGGCGAGATGGGCCGCCGCCTCGTCGAGGAGCACCAGCGCGACGACGTCCTTCTCCCGCGCCGCCTCGGCCACCAGCGGGGCGAACCGGGCGAGCCGGATGGGGGGTTCGGCCATGACGGCGGGGAGCAGGTGCATACGGTAGGTCTCGCGCCGGGCCTGGCTCCAGGCGTCATCCGGCAGGCACTCCCCCGGCAGCCCCAGCGCCAGCCCGACCCTGTGCGCGAGCAGCGTCGCCGGGCCCCGGCCGTCCGCCATGCGCAACGCGGCCCGTACCGCGCGGCGTCCGATCCAGAAGCCGCTGCCCTCGTCGCCGAGGAGCCAGCCGTCGCCGTCGACGGTGGTGGTGGCACGGCGGCCGGTGACGCGCATCGCGACCGCGCCGGTGCCGGCGACCAGGGCGAGACCCTCGGCCGGGGTGCCGGGGGCGGAGGCGAAGGCGGCCTCGATGTCACTCCAGACGCCGAGGTGCCCGGCCGGGATGCCGAGGCGGTCCAGTGCGGCGGTGAGCGCTGTGCGGGCACGGACGGAGCCGGGGTCGTCGGGCGAGGCGGAGGTGGCGCCCGCGAAGCCGCCGGCGACCGCGACGACCCTGTCGCGGGCGGACGCGGGCACAGCGGCGGACAGCGCCTCGACGAAATGCTCGACGAGCTGCGCCGACGGCACGGTCAGGGCGTTGCCCGGACCACCGGCGCCCTCGCCCAGCACCCGCGGCCCCTGCTCCGCGGAGGCAGGCGCGAGCAGCGCGCGGGTGCGGGTGCCGCCGGCGTCGAGGCCGACGACCAGTCCCTGGCCCCGTACGTCCGATGCCATGTCTTGGTTCAAATCATTACCCATCGCCGACTATGGTGATTGATACATTCGCGCAGGACAAGGCCCCGGCCCGAGGAGGATCCCATCCGTACGCTCCGCTTCGGCGTCAACTACACGCCCCGCCACGGCTGGTTCCACTCGTGGTACGACTTCGATCCGGGCCGCGCCCGCGAGGACCTGGCGCAGATAGCCGGCCTAGGGCTCGACCATGTGCGGGTCTTCCATCTGTGGCCGCTGCTCCAGCCCAACCGCACCCATATCCGCACCTCCGCCGTCGACCAGCTCGTCCAGCTCGTCGACCTGGCCGGTGAGGCCGGGCTCGACGTCCTGGTGGACGGCGTGCAGGGCCATCTGTCGAGCTTCGACTTCTACCCGGAGTGGACCCGCAGCTGGCACCACCGCAACGTCTTCACCGACCCGGACGCCCTCACGGCCCAGGCGGACCTGCTGCGCACCCTCGGCCGCGCCCTCACCGGCCGCCCCCACCTCATCGGCCTCCAGCTCGGCAACGAGCTCAACAACCTGGTCGAGCACAACCCGGTGACACCCGCCGAGGTCGACCACTACCTGGACACGCTCCTCGCCGCCGCCCGCGACGGACTCGGCGCGCACGGACTGGTCACCCACTCCGCCTACGACGCCGCCTGGTACGGCGACGACCACCCCTTCACCCCCGAGGCCTCGGCCCGCAAGGGCGATCTGACCACCGTCCACCCCTGGGTGTTCTCCGGCGACTGCGCCCGCCGCTACGGCCCGCGCTCCCCGCAGGTGCGTCATCTCGCCGAGTACGGCACGGAGTTGGCGAAGGCCTACGCCACCGATCCGGCCCGCCCGGTGTGGGTCCAAGAGACGGGCGCGCCCGAACCGCACATCCCGGCGGCCGACGCCCCGGAGTTCGCGCGGGCGACCGTGCGCAACGCGGCCGAGTGCGCGGGGCTGTGGGGCGTGACCTGGTGGTGCTCCCACGACGTGGACCGCGCGCTCGCGGACTTCCCCGAACTCGAGTACACGCTGGGCCTGTTCGACGCGGCCGGCCGCCCGAAGCCGATCGCCGAGGCGCTGGCGGAGGCGATCGCCGAGCCGCGCACCGTCCAACCCCGTGACACGGCCCTGGTGTTGGACTGCACGCCGGGGACCCGGTCGGTGTCCGGGCCGGGCGGGGAGTACTTCGAGGCATGGATGCGGATGCGGGCGGAGGACGGGGTACGTCCGGCGGTCGTCCTGGCCGAACGGGCCGAGGACGAGGGGTACTTGGCCGCGCGGGGCATCAAGGAGGTCGTACGGCTGTCCTGATCGGTCAGGAGCCGGTGAGCGCCTCCGCGACCGCCCTCAGGTTCACCCGGCCCCGCCCGTACGAGCAGAGGTCGCCACCCTCCGGCAGCCCGGTGTCGATGCGGATCGCGTCGGGGCGCCGGGCCAGAAGGGCGTCGCGGAGCCGGGCCTGCCAGGGGTGCAGGCCCGCGTCGCAGGTGGCGAGGACGAGGGGCCGGTCGCCGCCCAGGATGCCGTCGGCCAGGGCGGCGGGGTCGGCCGGTTCGCCGGTGACGGCCGTACCGGCGGCCGTGGGGTCGAGGTCGAGGACCGGCGTCAACAGGTCCTCGCCGCCCCAGTTCAGGGCGGGGTGCGGCGGCGGGAACAGGTCGACGACATGGGCGCCGCGGACGGCGGACGGCACACCCCGGGCGCCCGCGGACCGCCGTACGGCACGGCGTGCGGCGTCCAGTCCGGCCTCCGCGTCCCAGGGAGCGACCGCACCGGCCGGGGTGGCGTACCGCTCGGCGAGCCGCCGCACCCGCTCCGCCGCCTCCCGCACCCGGTCCTCGGGCAGCACCCCGGAGCGCAGCGCGTCGAGGACCGCGTCCCGGCAGGCCAGGGTCACCTCCAGATCCGGTACGGCGACGATGACCTGGTCCGCTCCGGCGGCGAGCGCGATCCGCGCCCCGGCCGCCTCGCCGTACTGGTCGGCGATCGCCTTCATCTCCAACGCGTCGCTGACCAGGACGCCGTCGAAGCCGAGGTCGTGCCGGAGCAGGTCGCCGAGGATGCGACGGCTGAGGGTGGCGGGGCGGTTGGCGTCCAGGGCGGGGTAGACGACATGCGCGCTCATCAGCATGGGCACGCCCGCGGCGACGGCGGCGCGGAACGGTTCGAGGTCGACGAGGAGTTCGTCGTACGGCCGCGGGTCGACGGCCATGCCGTGGTGGCTGTCGGTCTCGGTGCCGCCGTGGCCGGGGAAGTGCTTGGCGCAGGAGGCGATGCCGCGCCCTTCGGTGGCGGTGATCCAGGCGCGCAGATGCCGGGCGGCGAGCTCGGGGGCGGCGCCGAAGGAGCGGGTGCGCACGATCGGGTTGTCCGGCCGGTGCTGGAGGTCGGCGACCGGGGCGTACGAGGCGGTGATGCCGAGGGTCGCCAGGTGGCCGGCGAGGGCGTCGGCGCAGCGGGCGGTGAGGTTGGGGTCGTCGGCGACGCCGAGGGCGTAGGAGCCGGGGGCCTCGGGCGCGCCCGCCGCCACCAGGTGTCCGATGCCGCCGCCCTCGTTGTCGATGGCGACCAGCAGATCGGGCCGGATCGCCCGCAGCGCGTCGGTGAGCTCACGGACCTGTTCCGCGTCGCGCACGTTGCGGGTGAACAGGATGACCCCGCCGAGACCCCGGTCTATCAGCCGTTTGAGGGTGTCGGGGAAGGTCGTGGTGCCGTCGAACCCGGCGACGAGACAGCGGTGGGCCGCCTCGTCCAGGTCGGACGGGAGGAGGGGGCCTTCGGGCGTGTGCGCTGCGTGGGTCACCCTCGCGATTCTTCTGGTTGGTTCAGCCGGAAGTCAACATGGGTATGGATTGTTTGATTCACCCCCGGTGATTCGGCTCTCGGACACCCGGGGGTCACACGGCCGGGGCACCTTTCGCTCGTCCCCGTACCGCGCCTCTGTACCTCCGCACCTCCGCACCTCCGCTCCACCCCGCTCCCTTCCCCCGCCTCCTCCCTGCCCGTTCCCCCGCGGGCGCGACGCGGAAGGACGACGTGTGCCGTGACCCTGCTCCCGCTCGAAGAGCTGCCCCGCCCCCTGCCCACCGCCGCCCCCGGGCCCGTTCCCGCCCGCCTCCTGCGCACCGCGCTCAGCCTGCTGCCGCTGCTGCTGATCGGCGCCTGGGCCGTGATCGACTGGCGTTCCCTGTCCGACGGCACCACCAGGCTGGCCTCGGCCGACCCCTGGTGGCTGCTGGCCGGGGTCGCCTTCACCCTCCTCACCTGGGTGTCCGCCGCCTGTGTACGGCAGGGCGCCCTGCCGGAACGGCTGCCGCCCGGGCTGCTGCTGGCGTCACAGTTCGCCGCCGGCGCCGCCAACCACGTCCTCCCGGCGAGCATCGGCGCCCACGCGGTCACCCTGCGCTTCCTGCAACGCCAGGGCGTCCCGCTGGCCCGCGCGACGGCTTCGCTCGCCCTGTACTCACTGGTCAGACCGGTGGCGAAGACCCTGGTGCTCATCACCTTCGTCGTCGTCTCCCCGGGCCTGCTGCGGCTGGGCGACCTGGTCCCCGACCGACGGACGCTGCTGGTGCCGGTGACGGCGGTAGGTCTCGTGGCGCTCACGGCGGCCCTGTCACTGGTCTTCGCCCGTCCGGTGCGCGGTCTCGTCCGCACCGCCCTGACCGACGTACGCCTGCTGCACACCCGTCCGTCCCGGGTCCTCGCCCTGTGGGGCGGGGCGGCCGCGGCCCCGCTGCTCCAGGCCGGGGTGATCTTCTCGGTCGGCGCGGCACTGGGCCTGCCCCTGACCTGGCCGCAGGTCGCCTTCGCGTTCCTCGCGGCGAGCACGGCGGTCGGGGCGGTACCGGCGCCGGGCGGCATCGGGCCGGTGGACGCGGCGCTGGTGTTCGCGCTGGTCGGGTACGGCACGCCGACGGGGCTGGCGACGGCGACGGTCGTGGGCTACCGGGTACTGACGGTGTGGGTGCCGTTGCTGCCGGGGGCGTTGGTGTTGTCGGCGCTGGTGCAGCGGAAGGTGTTGTAGGCGATGCCTTCGCCCGGGAGATCTTGAGGACCCCGCCCGCGGGCAGGTGATGGACAGCGGCATCCGCCCGCTGTGGGACGCGCCGGGTCGCGGGGCCCGCGTACACGGTGCGGTGCGTGCCCGGGAACACCCTGATGCCGCACGCCGCGATCCACCGCGCCGAGCCCGGGGCGGTGATCGTCGTGGAGTCCGACGACGTGGACCAAGCGCTGGCGGGCGGCGACGTGTGCGCCATGGCCCGGCGGCGGGGTGTGGCTGCCTTCGTGCTGGACGGTCTCATCCGCGACCTCGACGAGGTCCGCGAGGCCGGCTTCGCGGTTCTCGCACGCGGTGTCATCCCCGTCCCGGGCACCAAGAGCTGATCGACTACCGTCGCCTCACGCCGCCCGCTCCTTCTCCCGCCCCGCCTCCCGCATCCGCCCGTACGCGTACACGCACCCGGCGAGCGCCAGGTCGGACAGCAGCATGAAGCCGATCGAGTAGGAGTTCTTGGCGCTGTACACGGCGCCCATGACGAGCGGCGGTACGAATCCGCCGAGGCCGCCGACCGCGCCGACGATGCCGGTCACGCTGCCGACCTGCGGTTGCGGGGTGACCCGGGCGACCAGGGCGAACACCGCGCCGCTGGTCGCACCGAGGGCGGCGGCCATCACCAGCAGGCAGATCGTGGCGGCGGGCACGAGCGTCGGGTCGAAGGCCTGGACGACGGCGAGGAGGGCCACGACGCCCAGGGAGACCGAGGTGACGACGGCCGGGTGGATCCGGTCCGACAGCCAGCCGCCGATGGGCCGGAACACCACCGCGACCAGGGCGAAGCCGGCGGCCCTGGTGCCGGCGTCGGTGGCGTCGAGCTCGTACCAGGTCTTGAGGTAGGTCGGCAGATAGACGCCGAACGCGACGATGCCGCCGAACCCGATGGCGTACAGGGCGGACAGTTCCCAGGTCACCCGGAGCCGGCCGGCCTCACGGAGGCGGGTGGTGAGGGGCGTGCTGGGGACGGGCCGTCCGGGCCGGTCGTTGATGAACAGATAGGCGAGGACGGCGTACACGGCGAGGGCGATGGCCAGCACGAGGAAGGGCAGGTTCTCGCTGTGCTTGTACATCCGGGGCGTGAAGTACCCGGACAGCGCGACACCGCCCATGCCCATGCCGAAGATGCCGAGGGCCGCGCCCCGCTGCTTGGGCGGGAACCATGAGTTGACCAGCGGAACACCGATGGCGAAGGTCGTGCCGCCGAGACCGAGGACGAAGCCCACCAGCACCAGCGCCACATAGGACGTGTGGGCGGGGATGAGCAGTAGCACCGGAATGATCGTCAAGGCGCTGACCAGTGGAAACATCAGCCGGGCGCCGTAGCGGTCGGTGAGCGCGCCGACCGGGACCCGGCCGAGTGAGCCGACCAGCACGGGGACGGCGACCAGCTCCGACTGGGCGAAGGACGACATGTGCAGGTCGTCGTCGAACTGGCTGGCCAGCGGTGCGATCAGGTTCCACGCCCAGAAGGTGAGCGTGAACCCGATCGTGGCCACGACCAGGTTCCGCCAGGCCGCGGCGGAGGGCCGCTCACCGTCGCCCGGGCCGGAGGCCACCTTGCCCTTGCCGGCCGTCGACACACTGACCATGAACTCGCTCCCGGACTCCGCACACGGATCTTCACGGACATGCACCGAGGGCTCCGGCCACTCGGGTCAGCGGAGCCGACGCCTCTCCATGAGGTCACGGGGGCGACGGACCGGCAACTCAGGGGTCCGGTCGTGGTGGTGGTGGTCCTCGCGCGCGGGGGTATTCCTCGCCAGGGCGCCATGTGACATATTACTGCCGTGAGCATGCGACTGACCTGCGATGTCGTGGTCGTCGGGGCAGGGATGGTGGGCGCGGCCTGTGCCCTGTACGCGTCCCGGGCAGGCCTGGACGTCACGGTGGTCGACCGTGGCCCGGTGGCCGGCGGGACGACGGGGGCCGGGGAGGGCAATCTGCTCGTCTCCGACAAGGAGCCGGGGCCCGAGCTCGAACTCGCCTTGCTGTCGGGCCGGTTGTGGGCCGAGCTGGCGGCCGAGCCGGGCCTTGGAACGGCGTTCGAGTACGAGCCCAAGGGTGGCCTCGTCGTCGCCGCCGCCCCCGAAGGGCTCGCCGCGCTGGAGAAGTTCGCGGCCGGACAGCGGGCCGCCGGGGTGACTGCGGTGAGCGTGGCCACCGATCAACTCCGTTCCTACGAGCCACATTTGGCGCCTGCGATGGAAGGCGGCGTCTACTACCCCCAGGACGCCCAGGTCATGCCCACTCTGGCCGCCGCTCATCTCGTACGGGCCTCGGGCGCCCGCCTGTTGACCGGCCGCACGGTGACCGAGGTACTGCGCGGCGCCGACGGTGCCGTACGCGGTGTCCGTACCGACCGCGGCGACCTCCACGCCCCCGCCGTCGTCAACGCGGCCGGCACCTGGGGCGGTGAAGTGGCCGGGCTCGCGGGCGTCCCTCTCCCCGTCCTCCCCCGACGCGGCTTCGTCCTGGTCACCGAGCCGCTTCCGCGCAGGGTGCGGCACAAGGTGTACGCCGCCGACTATGTGGCCGACGTGGCCAGCGACTCGGCCGCGCTCCAGACGTCGCCGGTGGTGGAGGGGACGGCCGCGGGGCCGGTCCTGATCGGCGCGAGCCGGGAGCGGGTCGGCTTCGACCGCTCCTTCTCGCTGCCCGCCGTACGGGAGTTGGCGGCGGGCGCGACACGCCTGTTCCCGTTCCTGGCGGACGTCCGGGCGATGCGTACCTACCTGGGCTTCCGCCCGTACATGCCCGACCATCTGCCCGCGATCGGCCCCGACCCCCGGGTTCCCGGGCTCTTCCACGCCTGCGGACACGAGGGCGCGGGCATCGGACTGGCCACCGGTACCGGGCAGTTGATCGCGCAGACGCTCACCGCGAAGACGCCCGACCTGGATCTGACGCCGTTCCGACCCGACCGTTTCCGCCGCGCCGAGGAGGCGTCGTGAATGCACTGGAGCCGTCATGAATCTGCTGGAACTGTCGTGACTTCACTGGAGCCGTCGTGAATCCGCTGGAGCTGACGCGGGCCCGCCCCGGCCCCGCGTTCACCGTCACCCTCGACGGCCGCGCGATCGAGGCGCTGCCCGGCCAGACGGTCGCCGCCGCGCTGTGGGCGGCCGGGATCACCTCCTGGCGTACCACCCGCGGAGAGGGGCGGCCGCGAGGCGTCTTCTGCGGGATCGGCGTCTGCTTCGACTGCCTCGTCACCGTCAACGACCGCCCCGGTCAACGGGCTTGTCTGGTTCCCCTGCGGCCGGGCGACACGATCCGCACACAGGAGGGGACGGGCCACGATGACTGACGCGGGCCGAGAGACCTCACCGCTGCCGCATCTCGCCGTCATCGGCGCCGGCCCCGCCGGTCTCACCGCCGCGCTGACCGCCGCCCGGCACGGCGTGCGGGTCACCCTCGTCGACGCGGCGCCCGAGGCGGGCGGCCAGTTCTACCGGCAGCCCGCACGCGAACTCGGGGCCCGGCGCCCAGAGGCTCTGCACCACCAATGGCGCACCTGGGAGCGGCTGCGCGAGGGGCTGCGCAGACAGGAACAGGCGGGCTGGCTAAGGCACTTGACGGATCATCACGTATGGCTCGTGGAGCGGCGCCCCGACGGCTTCACCGTGCACGCCCTGCTGGGACCGGAGCAGGAGCAGCCCGTCGAGGTACGGGCGGACGCCGTCCTCCTCGCCACCGGCGGCTACGAGAAGGTGCTGCCCTTTCCCGGCTGGACCCTCCCCGGAGTGGTCACGGCGGGCGGCGCGCAGGCCATGCTCAAGGGCACCCTCGCCGTCAGCGGGCGCACCGCTGTGGTCGCCGGGACGGGGCCGCTGCTCCTGCCGGTCGCGACCGGGCTCGCGGCGGCGGGCGTCCGGGTGGCGGCACTGGTGGAGTCCGCCGATCCCAGGGGCTTCGTACGGCGGTCGCGCGCACTGTCCGCCCAGCCCGCCAAGCTGGCCGAGGCCGCAGAGTACGCGGCCCGGTTGCTGCGGCACCGGGTGCGCACCCTGGTCCATCACACCGTGGTCGAGGCGCACGGCACCGACCGGCTGGAGGCGGTCACGGTCGCCGCCCTCGACGGGGCCGGGCGGGTCAGGTCCGGCACCGAGCGTCGTATCGCCTGCGACACCCTCGCCGTCGGCCACGGCATGGTGCCGCACACCGATCTCGCCCAGGGCCTGGGCTGCCGGATCGACGGGGTCGCGGTGCATGTGGACGACGAGCAGCGCACGGACGTCCCGGGCGTGTGGGCGGCGGGCGAGGCCACCGGGGTCGGGGGCGCGACCCTGTCCCTCACCGAGGGACATATCGCGGGGCGGTCGGCCGCCGCCCGCCTGACCGGGGCGGTACCGGACCCGCGCGACTGGGCGGGGGCCGCCCGGGCCCGTGCGGCGCTGCGGAGGTTCTTCGCCGCGCTGGACGACGTGTACGCACCGCCCGTGCACTGGGCCGAGCAGGTCAGCGACGACACGGTGGTGTGCCGCTGCGAGGAGGTCACCGGCGGGGCGATCCGTGAGGCCGTCGCGGGGCTGGGCGCCGGGGATCTACGGACCGTGAAACTGCTGACGCGGGCGGGCATGGGCTGGTGCCAGGGGCGGATGTGCGAGTCCGGGGTCGCGGGTGTCGCCGGCTGCCCGGACACGCCCGCCCGTCGGCTGCTCGCCCGGCCGGTACCGCTCGGCGTGCTCGCGCGGGCCGGGGACACCGACGCCCCTCAGGGCACCTAGAGACCCTCGCCCCTCACCCTTCAGTGCTATGTCACACACCATCCCCATCCACACGGAGGAACCCACGATGACCACCACCCCCCACCCGCCCCGCCCCTGGCGCGGTGTCCTCGTCGCCACCGCTCTCCCCCTCCGCGACGACCTGTCCGTCGACTACGACGCCTACGCCGCCCACTGCGCCTGGCTGGTCGAGAACGGCTGTGACGGCGTCGTACCGAACGGCTCGCTCGGCGAGTACCAGGTGCTCACCCCCGAGGAGCGGGCCAGGGTCGTCGAGACGGCCGTGGCCGCCATCGGGGGCGAGCGGGTGATGCCCGGTGTCGCCGCCTACGGCTCGGCGGAGGCCCGCCGCTGGGCCGAGCAGGCACGCGACGCCGGATGTGCCTCGGTGATGCTGCTGCCGCCCAACGCCTACCGCGCCGACGGGCGTTCGGTGCTCGCGCACTACGCCGAGGTCGCGAAGGCGGGCGTACCGGTGGTGGCGTACAACAACCCCATCGACACCAAGGTCGATTTGGTGCCCGAACTCCTCGCCGAACTCCACGCCGAGGGGTACATCCACGCGGTGAAGGAGTTCTCCGGCGATGTCCGCCGCGCGTACCGGATCGCCGAACTCGCCCCGGACCTGGACCTGTTGATCGGTGCCGACGACGTCCTGCTGGAGCTGGCGATCGCGGGCGCCAAGGGCTGGGTGGCCGGCTACCCTAACGCGCTGCCGCGCGCGACCGTCGAGCTGTACCGGACGGCCGTCGCCGGTGACCTCGGCACCGCGAAGAAGCTGTACGAGCAGTTGCACCCGCTGCTGCGCTGGGACTCGAAGGTCGAGTTCGTGCAGGCCATCAAGTTGTCCATGGACATCGTCGGCCGGCCCGGCGGCGCCTGCCGTCCGCCGCGGCAGCCCCTGCTGCCGGAGCAGGAGGCCGCGGTCCGCTCCGCCACCGAGAAGGCCGTCGCCGCCGGACTCGCGTAACCCCCGCGTCTCACCGAGGAGTTCGGACCATGCGCAGCAAACTCGTCCTGCACGCCGTCGACTCGCACACCGAGGGCATGCCGACCCGGGTGATCACCGGCGGCATCGGCACCATCCCCGGCGCGACGATGAACGAGCGTCGGCTGTACTTCCGTGAACACCGCGACGACATCAAGCAGTTGCTGATGAACGAGCCGCGCGGGCACTCCGCGATGAGCGGCGCGATCCTCCAGCCGCCGACCCGCCCCGACTGTGACTGGGGTGTGGTCTACATCGAGGTGTCCGGATACCTCCCCATGTGCGGGCACGGCACGATCGGTGTGGCGACGGTGCTCGTGGAGACCGGCATGGTCGAGGTCGTCGAGCCGGTCACCACCATCCGGCTCGACACCCCGGCGGGTCTCGTCGTCGCCGAGGTCGAGGTGGCGGACGGGGCGGCGAAGTCGGTCACCCTGCGGAACGTGCCGTCCTTCTCCGTCGCCCTCGACCGCAAGGCCACGCTCGCCGACGGGCGGACGGTGACCTACGACCTGGCGTACGGCGGAAACTTCTACGCCATCCTGCCGCTGGACCAGTTCGGCCTGCCCTTCGACCGCGCCCGCAAGGACGACATCCTCGCCGCCGGGCTGTCCCTCATGGACGCGATCAACGCCGAGGAGGAGCCCGTGCACCCCGAGGACCCGTCCATCCGCGGCTGCCATCACGTCCACCTGGTCGCACCGGGCGCCACCGCCCGCCACTCCCGGCACGCGATGGCCATCCACCCCGGCTGGTTCGACCGCTCCCCCTGCGGTACCGGCACCAGCGCCCGCATGGCCCAGCTGCACGCGCGCGGTGAACTCCCGCTGCACACCGAGTTCGTGAACGAGTCCTTCATCGGGACGAGCTTCACCGGCCGTCTCCTCGGCACCACCGAGGTCGCCGGCCGCCCGGCCGTCCTGCCCAGCTTCACCGGCCGTGCGTGGATCACGGGCACGGCCCAGTACCTGCTCGACCCCAGCGATCCGTTCCCGGCCGGGTTCGTGCTCTAGAGCACTGGAGCTCCTTGTCCCCGGCCCCATAGATACTGGTGGTGCGTGACATTGCATACGCCGTACACCGGCTGCACCGCCGTACACGTCACGCACCCCGCCGTACGAGGAGACCCCGACCATGCCCACCGCCCGGCCCAGCAGCTCCCCCGCCTCCGCTCCCGCCCTGCCCTCCCTCGGCGGCAAGCGGAGCAGCTACCGCGAGCGGGTCGCCGACGCCCTGCGGGCCGCGCTGATCGCCGGTGAGCTGCTGCCCGGTGCGGTGTACTCCGCGCCGGCCCTCGCCGCCCGCTTCGGCGTCTCGGCGACCCCGGTGCGCGAGGCCATGCTGGACCTGGCCAAGGAGGGCCTGGTCGACACCGTCCCCAACAAGGGGTTCCGGGTCACCGAGGTGTCCGAGCGGCAGCTCGACGAGTACACCCACATCCGTGCCCTCATCGAGATCCCCACGGTGGTGGAGCTGGCCGCCACCGCCGCGCCGGTCTCCCTGGAGGCGCTGCGCCCGGCCGCCCGGGAGATCGTCCAGGCCGCCGCGGCCGGCGACCTCGTCGCGTACGTCGAGGCGGACACCCGCTTCCATCTCGGCCTGCTCGCCCTGGCGGGCAACGCCCACCTGGTCGAGGTCGTCGGCGACCTGCGTAAACGGTCCCGCCTCTACGGCCTGACCGCCCTCGTCGAGGCGGGCCGCCTGCTCGCCTCCGCCGAGGAGCACCTGGAACTCCTCGACGCGCTGATCGCCCGCGACGACAAGGCCGTACACGAGGTCATGACCCGCCACATCGGCCACGTCCGCGGCCTGTGGGCGGCCCGCAGGCCGGGCGAACCGCACGACACGGTCTGACCCACGCCCCGTAGGCCCCGACCCCTACCGCGTCTCCGGCGCCTCCGGCATCTCCGGGGCCTCGGTCGGCGACGGGGCCGGCGGCTGGAAGAGGACGGCGCGGGCCACGGGCGGGGCGAACAGGGCGGTGACGGGTGCGGCGAGGTGGAGAACGGCGCGGAACGCGTCCCCCACGACCGGGTCGCCCGGCGACCTCTCCTGGACCCGGCGCAGATACCAGTCGGTGACACCGTCCGTGGGTCGGCCGCCGAGCGCGTTCCCGACCGCGCCCGGCATCTTGCGGTCGGCCCCGGCGGAGATGTCCCAGGCCAGCCGGGACGCCCCGAGCAGCGCCCGCTGCACGCGCCGTGTCGTGGGCGTCCGGCGCCGGTCGGCCAGCGCGTCGCGCAGGGCTACGGCGCTCATCGCGGCGACGGCCATGCCCTGACCGTAGATCGGGTTGAAGGCACACAGGGCGTCGCCGGTGGCGAGGAACCCGGCGGGGTGGCCGGGCAGGTCGTAGCGGCGCCGGACGTTGGCGGTGCGCCGGTAGCCGAAGGGCGGGGAGAGCGGCTCGGCGTCCTCCAGCCAGCGGTCCAGGAGCGGATGCGCCAGCCGCTTGGTGTACGCCGTGAACTCCTCGTCGTCCGTGGGCGGTTCGTCGCCGCGCAGACCGGAGACGATCACCAGATGGGTGCCGTCCTCCAGCGGCAGCGCACCTCCGCCGTGGACCTGTTCGGTCCCGGGGTAGACGTAGTAGCCGACGGTGTCGCCGTCGAGGACGCCCGCCTTGCCGCGGTAGACGCGGGAGGCGTAGGCGAGTCCGGTGTCGATGGTCTCCTCGTACGGGCTCGTGGCACCGATCCCGGTGAGCCACTGGGCGGCCTTGGTGCCGCCGCCGGAGGCGTCGACGACCAGGTCGGCCGGCACGGCTCGGGGCTCGACGCGGGCCTCACCGGTTCGCTCGCGCACCAGCACCCCGCGCACGCGGGAGGCGTCACCGAGCAGTCCGACGACCTCGGACCCCTCCACCACGCTGATCGCGGGATTGGCGAGAACCCGCCGTCGGACCAGCGCTTCGAGCTGTGCGCGCGAGCCGGTGTAGATGTGCACGGACGCGGCCAGCCGCCGGAACCAACGGCCGCTCTGCCACAGCACCATGTCCGACGGCATGCCCACCAGCGGCGCCCCCGCCGCCCGCAACTCCGCGAGGAAGCCCGGCAGCAGCGACTCCATGGCGGTCTGTCCGCCCTGGAGCAGCACATGCGGATGCCGCCCCTGCGGTACCCCGGGACGCGCCGCTCCGTCGTCCGTGAACCGGTCCCGCTCGACGACGGTCACCCGGTCGGCATGCCCGGCGAGAACATGCGCCGCGAGCAGCCCCGCGAGACTCCCACCCACGACGACCGCATGCCGCCCGCCCAGGCCCTGACGCCCCATCGCTCCGACAGAGTTCACCGCTGCGCTCCCCTGGTCGCCCATGTCTGGAAAGACACAAGTATCCCGTCCCGCGCGGCGGGCCGACCGGGTTCCGGTCAGAGCGAGGATCAGTCCTCGTCCGCCGTCAGCCGCAGCGAAATGCTGTTGATGCAGTACCGCTGATCCGTCGGCGTCGCATACCCCTCGCCCTCGAACACATGCCCAAGATGCGATCCGCACCGCGCACAACGCACCTCCGTACGCAGCATCCCGTGCGACCGGTCCTCGATCAGTTCGACCGCGTCGGTGTCCTTCGGGTCGTAGAAGGAGGGCCAGCCGCAGTGGGACTCGAACTTCGTGGTGGAGGTGAAGAGTTCGGCGCCGCAGGCGCGGCAGGAGTAGACGCCCTGGGTCTTGGTGTTGGTGTACTCACCGGTGAAGGCGGGCTCCGTGCCGGCCTGGCGCAGCACGGCGTACTCGGCCGGGGTCAGCTCCGTGCGCCACTGCTCTTCCGGCTTTTCGACGTCGTACGACATGAAGCTCAGCCCCTCACTTCGACAGGCGGTCCAGGATCTGCGGGCCCAGGTCCGTCACGTCACCCGCGCCCATGGTGAGAACGAGATCACCCGGCTTCGCCATTCCCGCGACGAGTGCGGGAACGTCCGCCTTGTCGTGGACGGGCGTCACGTCCGCGTCCGCGGCACGGGCGGCGTCGATGATCAGGTCGCTGGTGATGCCGGGGATCGGGTCCTCGCGGGCCGGGTAGATGTCCAGGACCAGCGAGGCGTCCGCGAGGGACAGGGACTGGCCCATCTCCTTGCCCAGCTCCTGGGTGCGGGAGAAGAGGTGGGGCTGGAACACGACCAGGATGCGCGCGTCGCCGGCCGCCGCCCGCATCGCCTCCAGGTCCGCCGTCATCTCGGTCGGGTGGTGGGCGTAGGAGTCGATGACCTGGACGCCGGCGACCTCGCCCTTGAGCTGGAGGCGCCGCTTCACGCCCGTGTACGCCGCCAACGCCGGCGCCAGCCCGTCCGCCGGGATGCCGAGCGCCACGCCCGCCGCGAGGGCGGCGACCGCGTTGTGCGCGTAGTGGCGACCGGGGACGGAGACCGTGAAGACCAGTTCCGTCCCGTCCAGCAGGACCTTGACCTCGCTCTTCAGGCCCTGCGCCACGACCGACAGGACCCGTACGTCGGCGTCCTCGGCCTCGCCGTACGTCACCGTCCGCACCGAGCCCGCCAGGCGCCGGGTCAGCTCCCGCGCGCCCTCGTGGTCGGCGTTGATCACCAGCGTGCCGCCGGGGACGATCTTTCCGGCGAAGGTCTCGAAGGACTCGTAGATCTCCTCCATCGACGCGTAGTTCGCGTGGTGGTCGAGCTCCACGTTGAGGACGATCGCGACCTCGGGGGCGTACTTGTGGAAGCTGCGGTCCGATTCATCCGCCTCGGCGACGAAGATCTCGCCCTCGCCGTGCAGCGCGTTCGAGCCGGGGGCGTCGAGGTCGCCGCCGATGGCGTACGACGGGTTCAGGCCCAGCTCGCCCAGGGAGACCGCCAGCATCGACGTCGTGGTCGTCTTGCCGTGCGTGCCCGCGACCGCGATCGGACGCAGGCCCTCCATCAGGGCCGCGAGGGCGTCCGAACGGTGCACCACCGGGATGCCCAGCTCTGCCGCGCGGGCCAGCTCGGGGTTGTCCTGGCGGATCGCCGACGACACGACCACACAGCTCGCGTCGTCGGCGAGGTGCTCCGCCGCGTGCCCGATGTGCACGGTCGCGCCCAGCGCCCGCAGCGCCTCGGCGGTCGCGGACTCCTTGGCGTCGCTGCCCGCCACCTTCGCCCCGCGCTGCGCGAGGATCTTCGCGATCCCCGACATCCCGGCGCCGCCGATGCCGATGAAGTGCGGTCGGTCCATGGCGGTGGGAAGGGTGCCGGGTGCCACGTTGATGTCTCCCTGTGCGTACAGATACGGCGGACGTTCAGGCGCCCCAGCCTATCCATTGCGTCGCAATGCCCTACGCAGCACAGTGGGCGGCTCTCACGCCTTGCTGTGCGAGAACAGCTTCAACACCGGCACCCCCACCTTGTGCCGCGCCCGCGACGCCCAGTCCCGGTGGAAGAACTCCTCCACATAGTGCGGATCGGTCAGCACGATCACCTCGTCGGCCTTGATCTCGTCCACCACCGCCTTCAGCGCGTCCAGCGGGTGGTCCTCGATCAGCCGCCCCTCCGCCGCGTTCCCGGAGCCCCGCAGCGCCTGGAGGGACACCTCCAGCGCCCGCTCCCCGAAGTCCTTCGCCGCGGCGCCTTCGGGAACCTCCCGTTCCCGCGCCGCCTCGTCCAGTTCGCCCAGCGCCACGTCGTCGATGGCCCTCAGCAGCCGGTCTGCCTGGTCGCCACGCGGTTGGAGGAGCACATGGAACGCGACCTGCTCGTCCCCGTGCAAGGTCGTGACGAACTCCACGTCGGCGGAGGTCAGGGCCTTCTCGATCATCAAAACGCTTGTGAACACCGCGCGCGCCCCTTCTGCGGAAACCATCCTGCCCCGCGATCTCACGGGGACTGCGAGATTCAGTGTGCCCGTCGGAAGCTAAACGGAACGGTTGATTCCGCCGTTTTCGGGACCGGCGGTACCAGTGATCGAATTTCAAGTCCGCTGGTAGCGGCCGAAGAGAAACCCCTCCTCCTCCAGTAGGGACACCAGTGCGAACCGTTGCGGAACCGCGACGGAAGGACCGCCCGCGATCCGCTGGGCGTCGCCCACGGTGAGCATCGGGGCAACGGTCAGACAGAGCTCGTCCAGTACCCCGGCGGCCACGAACTGACCCAGGAGGCGTGGACCGCCCTCGGTCAGCAGACGGGTGAAGCCGAGGTCGGCCAGCGCCTGCACGGCCCGGGCGGGCTCCACCCCCATCCCGTCACCGGCGGTGATCACCCGGGCGCCGGCCTTCTCGGCGGCGGCCTTCCGGTCGGGCGCGGCGGCGGCGCCGGTCAGGATCAGGGTGGGGACGAGCGGGGAGGTGAAGAGCGGAAGCGAGAAGTCGAGGTCGAGGCTCGCGCTGACGATCGCGATCGCCGGTGCCGCCGACTGCCCGGCCGCCTCCCTGGCCTCCGCGAACTCCGCACGCACGCGTGCGGGGCGGTACCCCTCCTGGCGTACCGTTTCCGCACCTACGACGATCACGTCCGCCAGCCCCCGCAGCGTGCCGAAGATCCGCATGTCGGCCGCGTTGGAGATGGGCTGCGACTTGCCGTCGTGCTGGGCGGCCCCGTCGAGCGTGGACACCATGTTGGCCCGCAGCCAGGGCACCCTGGGGCCCTCGGCGGGGGCCGCGACCGAGTCGGGGTAGGCGTAGGCGGCGGCCAGCTCGGCGAGACTCCACTCACGGCCGGCGAAACCGCCCTCCCGAGCAGCCTCACCCGCCTCACCGGCACCCCCCGCCCCCACTTCCCCGGCCCCACCGCCGGAGGCCGTCGTCACTGTCTGGTCGGTCACAGGGAACAGGCGTCGCATGTCGTGCAGTCTGGCACGGCCCTTAGCATGGGGAACCGTGTCGTCCTCCACCGCCGCCTCCGGGATCAGCCCGATAGCAGACGCGGCCCCCGTGTCCCTGTGCGCTCGCGAGCCGCACGTCCCCGCCGACCGTCTGGTCGCCGAGATGGTGCCGCCGCCGCGCTTCGACTCGGTCCGCTTCAGCACGTACATACCGGACCCGAACCAGCCCAGCCAGTTCGAGGCCGTCAAGGTCCTCGAGGGCTTCGCGGGCGGGCTCGGCGGCGCGCACGCCGTCGCCGGCGGCAAGCGCGGCTTCTTCGGCTTCGGAAAGGGCAGGAGCAAGGAGAAGGGAGCATCCGCGGGCCCCCGCGGCGTCTACCTCGACGGCGGTTACGGCGTCGGCAAGACCCACCTGCTCGCATCCCTGTGGCACGCCACCCCGGCCGAGCCCTCCCTCAAGGCCTTCGGCACGTTCGTCGAGCTGACCAACCTGGTGGGCGCCCTCGGCTTCCAGCAGACCGTCCAGACGCTCTCGAACCACCGCCTCCTGTGCATCGACGAGTTCGAACTCGACGACCCGGGCGACACCGTCCTCGTCTCCAGCCTGCTCCGCAAGCTCGTGGACGCGGGTGTCGCCCTCGCCGCCACCTCCAACACCCTCCCCGGCAAGCTCGGCGAGGGCCGCTTCGCGGCGGTCGACTTCCTGCGCGAGATCCAGGGCCTGAGCGCCCACTTCCGCACCCTGCGCATCGACGGCGAGGACTACCGCCACCGCGGCCTGCCCGAGGCACCGGCGCCGTACTCCGAGGAACAGGTCACGAAGACGGCGTACGCCACCCCGGGCGCCTCGCTCGACGGCTTCCCGCAGCTCCTCGACCACCTCGCCCGGGTCCACCCCAGCCGTTACGGCGCGTTGACCGATGGCCTGAAGGCGGTGTGTCTGACCGAGGTGCAGCCGGTCCCGGACCAGTCGACCGCGCTGCGGCTCGTCGTCCTCGCGGACCGGCTCTACGACCGTGAGGTCCCGGTGCTGGCCTCCGGACGGCCGTTCGACCAGCTGTTCAGCGAGGAGATGCTCAACGGCGGGTACCGCAAGAAGTACTTCCGGGCGATCTCCCGGCTCACCGCGCTGGCCCGCGACGGCAAGCGGCTCGTCGAGTCCGCCTAGCCTCGCGAAACCCCCCAGGTCAAGGGCCAGTTCGCGCCACGCCACCTACGCTTTTCAGGCTCTCTTCAGCTCGAAACGCTAAGTTAACCCTGCAAACAACTTTGCAGGGTTAACGTGTTTCTTGACCAGCCATTGACCAAGGCTTGGTCTGCGCGTGAGCCATCAACCGTCGGAAGGGGGGCGCATGTTTCGAGGTACGCGAGCACCGACCGTGCTTCCGCCTCGCACCACCGCCCCGGTCACCCCTCCGCCGTTCACTCCCACGGCTCCGTTCGCAACCGCGCACACGATCCGTGAGGCTTCACCCAAAACTCGGTCCCATTCCCGGTCCCCATCTCAGCGGAAACCGAGAGTCTAGGCGGCCCGTTCCCGGCGACCCCGAGGTCTTCCGTCGCCGCGCAACCGGAACCGGCTGCCGTCCCCCCACCTGTCATGTACGTCCGACGCGCCGCCGTGGCGCGCCAGGAGGAGTCACCACATGCAGCCCCTCATCGACAACGCCCGCCTGTTCGGACAGCGCCCTGAGGAGTTCGCCAAGCTCGCCGAAGGCCAATCCCCGCAGGTCCTGTTCATCACCTGCTCCGACTCCAGGGTCGTCCCGGCCCTGATCACGGGCGCCCGTCCCGGCGAGCTCTTCGAGCTGCGCACCGCGGGCAACATCGTCCCCCCGTACGCCTCCGAGCACCCCACCAGCGAGGCGGCCACCATCGAGTACGCCGTCGAGGTCCTCGGCGTCAGCGACATCGTGGTCTGCGGCCACTCGCACTGCGGCGCCGTCGGTGCCCTGGTGCGCGGCGACGACCTCGACGCCGTACCCGCCGTACGCGACTGGCTCACCCGCGCCGAGCCGCGTCCGGCGGGGGCGGCCGAGGACCCCGCCGTCGCCGACGGGGTGCAGAGCCATGTCCTGGCCCAGGTCCTGCGCCTGCGCTCCTACCCGTTCATCGAGGAGAAGTTGGCAACCCGTCAACTCACCCTGCGGGCCTGGTACTACGAGGTCCACACCGGGGCTGTCCGTGAACACCGCGCGGACACCGACGCGTTCGAGGCCCTGTGACCGCCATGATGACCACCTACCCTCATCTGCGGCGGGACTTCGCCGCCTCCCTGGTCGTCTTCCTGGTCGCGCTGCCGCTGTGCGTCGGCGTGGCCGTCGCCTCCGGTGTCCCGGCCGAACTCGGTCTGGTCACCGGCATCGTGGGCGGCATCGTCACCGGTCTCATGCGCGGCAGCAGCCTTCAGGTCTCCGGCCCCGCGGCCGGTATGACCGTGCTGGTCTTCGAGGCGGTGCGGGAGTTCGGGCTGCCCGTCCTCGGCGTCATCGTGCTGGCCACCGGTCTCCTCCAGATCCTCATGGGCACCCTGAAGCTGGGCCGCTGGTTCCGGGCCATCTCGGTCTCCGTCGTCGAGGGCATGCTGGCCGGCATCGGGCTCGTCCTGATCGCCGGACAGCTGTACGCGATGGCGGATGCCAAGGCGCCCGCCTCGGGGCTCGGCAAGATAGCCGGGCTGCCCGGCGCGCTCGTGGACGCCCTCGGGAACACCGCGGCGCTGGCCTCGCTCGGCCTCGGCGCCGGCACGGTCGCGGTGCTGGTGCTGTGGAAGCGGATGCCGGCGGCGGTGCGTACCGTGCCCGGTCCGCTCGCCGCGGTCGGTCTGGCCACGCTGGCGGCGCTGGCGTTCTCGATGCCGGTGGCCACCGTCGAGGTGCAGGGGCTGCTGGGCTCCATCCAGCCGCCGTCGTTCACCGCCTTCGGCGAACTCGCGAACATCGGCGTCCTCGCCACGATCCTCGCGTTCACCCTGATCGCGTCCGCCGAGTCGCTGTTCAGCGCGGCGGCCGTGGACCGGCTGCACGACGGGCCGCGCACCGAGTACGACAAGGAGCTGGTCGCGCAGGGCGCGGGCAACGCGCTGTGCGGTGTGCTCGGCGCGCTGCCGATGACCGCGGTGATCGTGCGCAGCGCGGCCAACGTACAGGCGGGCGCCCGCACCAAGGCGTCCCGCGTGATGCACGGCGTATGGCTGCTGCTCTTCGCGGCGCTGCTGCCGGGCGTCCTCGCCTACATCCCGATCCCGGCGCTGGCGGGCATCCTCGTCTACTCCGGCGCCAAGCTGATCCCCGTACGGGAGATCGTGTCGCTGTGGCGCGAGCACCGCGGCGAGGCGCTGATCCTCATGGTCACGGCCGTGTCGATCGTCGCGGTCAGCATGTTCGAGGGCGTGCTCATCGGTCTCGCGCTGGCGGTGGCCAAGACCGCCTGGGAGGCCTCGCACCTCAAGCTGGAGGTCGTGGACAAGGGCGCGGGTCCGGTGCAGGCGTATCTGTCGGGCAACGCGACCTTCCTGCGGCTGCCGAAGATCCTCGACAGTCTGGAGGCGCTGCCCCAGGACCGCCCGGTGGAGCTGGACCTCTCCGGTCTGCACCACCTCGACCACGCCTGCCGTACGGCCCTGGAGAACTGGGCCGAGCGACACAGCGCGGTCGGCACGGAACCGGTGCGGGTCACCGCGCCGTAGCGCACCCCGTGCATGCCCGGTGCCTGGCCTCACGCCAGGCACCGGGCATATCGTTGCAGGAGCGGATGAAAGCCCTCCGGAAGAGGGGGTGGGTCATGCTCCAGGAACTGCTCACCGCGGCCGTGGCGGCCGGTGCCGCCGGGGCGGTCTACGTCGCCGCCGGGGCCCGGGTCGTCAAGCAGTACGAGCGCGGGGTGGTCTTCCGGCTCGGGCGGCTGGTGAGCGACGTACGGAATCCCGGGTTCGCGATGGTGGTCCCGTTCGTGGACCGGATGCACAAGGTCAACATGCAGATCGTCACGCTGCCGGTCCCCGCCCAGGAGGGCATCACCCGGGACAACGTGACGGTGCGCGTGGACGCGGTCGTCTACTTCCGGGTGATCGACGCGGCGAGCGCGCTGGTGAAGGTCGAGGACTACAAGTTCGCGGTCTCCCAGATGGCCCAGACCTCGCTCCGGTCCATCATCGGCAAGAGCGAGCTGGACGATCTGCTGTCCAACCGCGAGAAGCTGAACGAGGGCCTGGAACTGATGATCGACAGCCCGGCGGTCGGCTGGGGTGTGCAGGTCGACCGGGTCGAGATCAAGGACGTGTCCCTGCCCGAGACCATGAAGCGCTCCATGGCCCGGCAGGCGGAGGCGGACCGCGAGCGCCGCGCCCGCATCATCAACGCCGACGCCGAGCTCCAGGCGTCGAAGAAACTCGCCGAGGCGGCCGCGCAGATGTCCGAGCAGCCCGCCGCGCTCCAGTTGCGGCTGCTCCAGACGGTGGTGGCGGTGGCCGCCGAGAAGAACTCCACCCTTGTCCTGCCCTTCCCGGTGGAGCTGCTGCGCTTCCTGGAGAAGGCCCAGCAGGGGCCGGCCGACAAGTGACACGTGCTACGCGCGTGGTTCCCGCAGCCCGACCCAGGTGATAGACACAGCGGCGTCACATCCTGTCCGCCAGCAGGAAGGTTGCTGCTCCATGTCCGCAACACGACGTCAGATCCTTGCCCGCTCCGGTGCCTTGGGGGCGGGCATCGCCTTCACCGGCGCCCTCTCCGAGCTGTTCGCCGGCACCGCCGCCGCGAGCCAGAACCTCGGCCACACGGGCTACGGTCCGCTCGTCCCCGACCCGGACGGCCTGCTCGATCTGCCGGAAGGTTTCCGCTATCGGGTCCTCTCCCGCGAGGGCGACCAGCTCCGCTCCGGCGAGGGCAAGGTGCCCTCCAACCACGACGGCATGTCGGCCTTCACCGGCAGACACGGCCGCACCCACCTGGTCCGCAACCACGAGAACCGGGTCACCGCGGCCCTCGCGGTCCCGACGATCGACGGCCTCACCTACGACCCGATGGGCAAGGGCGGCTGTACGGCGCTGACCCTGGACTCCCGCAACAACGTCCTGTCGGAGCGGGTCGCCATCGCCGGTACGGCCGTCAACTGCGCGGGCGGACCCACCCCTTGGGGCACCTGGCTGACCTGCGAGGAGACCGAGGACAGGGCCGGTACCAACGGCTACACCAAGGACCACGGCTTCATCTTCGAGGTCGACGGCGCCGACCCGCGCCGCTCCGGCGCGGTACCGCTGACCGCGATGGGCCGCTTCCAGCACGAGGCGATCGCCGTCGACCCCAAACGCGGCATCGTCTACGAGACGGAGGACGCCTTCCTCAAGCCGTTCGGCCTCTTCTACCGCTTCCTGCCCGAGAAGCCGCTGGGCGGCCTGGGTTCCCTGCGCGCGGGCGGCCGGCTCCAGGCGATGCGCGTGCCCGGCGTACCCGACCTGTCCTCCATCCAGGAGACGGGCGCCTGCTTCGAGGGCGTCGAGTGGGTCGACGTACCGGACCCGCTCGCCGCCCAGACGCCCATCCGCCTCCAGGACTTCGGCCCGAAGGGCATCACGCACGCGCAGAAGCTGGAGGGCTGCTACTGGGGTGGCCGGTGCGTGTACTTCGTCTCCTCCTTCGCGCACAGCGCGGAGGGCTCGGCCGCCGACCACTACGGGCAGATCTGGCGGTACGACCCCTCGGCCCGCCGCCTCACCCTGGTGATCGTGTTCGGCCCGGACACCGACGTCCAGCTCCCCGGCGAGTCCCCCGACAACATCTGCCTCGCCCCCAGCGGCGGCCTCATGGTCTGCGAGGACGGCAACGGCGCCCAGCACGTGTTCGGCGTGACGCGCCGCGGCGAGGTGTACGCGATGGCCCGCAACGCCCAGAACATCGGGACGCCGGAAGCGCCCGAGTGGGGCGAGTTCGCGGGGGTCACGTTCTCCCCGGACGGCGAGACCATGTTCGTCAACTGCTATACGCCGGGCACCACGTTCGCCGTGACGGGCCCCTGGCGGAGGTAGGACGACGGCCTGCGGGGCACCCGGGGAGCCGGCCGTCCACGGCCCCCGGGCGCCCCGGATGGCGACAAGGGACCCGACCCCCGAGGAGCTCAGGCACGCGTTCTCCCGGACCTTCTGTGCGGCGGTCCGATAATCGACCGATTCACCCCGTTATGTTCATGCGGTGATCATTCGAGTACGACAAGTCGCCGCCGTCTGCGCACTCGGCGCCGCCCTCACCGCCTGCGCCGGCACCCCCGAGGCGCCCCGCACCAGGGCCGCCCACCCGGCCCCCTCCGCCGCCCCCTCGCGGCCCCCGACCCTCGCCCCCGGCCCCTCCGGTCTCACCCCCGTCTTCAAGCACGGCCCCCGCACCCCGGACAAGACCGTCGCCCTCACCTTCGACGCCGACATGACCGCCGACCAGGGGACGCGGGCGGCGGCGGGCGAGCACTTCGACAACCCGTCGCTGATCGCCGCGCTGCGGACGCTGAAGGTGCCGGCGACCGTGTTCATGACGGGCCGATGGGCCGAGGAGTACCCGGCCGAGGCCCGCTCGATCGGGCGGGACCCGCTCTTCGAGGTCGCGAACCACTCGTACAGCCACTACGCCTTCACCGACGACTGCTACGGGCTGCCGCGCGTGTCCGAGGACCGGATGCGCTCCGACGTCGAGCGCGCCTACACCGCCTTCCGCAAGGCGGGGGTGCCGGACGCCATGCCGTACTTCCGCTTCCCCGGCGGCTGCTACGACCGTACGGCCCTCAAGGCGCTCACCCCCGCCGGGGTCACCGCCGTGCAGTGGGACGTGGTGAGCGGGGACGCCTTCGCGACCGACGCCGACGCCGTGGCCCGGCAGGTCCTGGACGGTGTGCGGCCGGGTTCCGTCGTCGTCATGCACTGCACGCGCAGCGCGGCGCCGGCGACCGAGCGGGCGGTGCGGCACATCGTGCCGGAGCTGCGGGCCCAGGGGTACCGGTTCGTGAAGGTGTCCGAGCTGATCGGGGCGAAGGGCGGACCGACCTAGGCTGGAGGCATGAGCGAGGACTACTGCACGATCCGCGAGGTCCCGAAGCCGCCGCTCGCCGACGGGCCGCCGTACGCCGAGTGCGTGCTGTGCCGGAAGCCGACCGAGTACCCGGAGTCGTACAAGGGGATCACGCTGTGCCCTGTCTGCGAATGGCAGGAGGCACAGCGGACCGCTTGTTCGGGGTGACCGTCCGTTCAGGGTGAGCGGCGGGTGGTCAGCGCGCAGGCGACGGCCAGGGCCACGGCCGTGACCGCGGCCGCCGCCACGCACGGGAACACCGGCAGCGGGACCGTCCCCTTCTGCGAGCCCGTGACCAGACCGCTGACCGCCGCCTGGGCCGGGGAGCCGGTCACCACGACGGACAACAGGGCCGCGAGCAGCATCGTCGGCACCGCCCGGCCGGGCGAGCGCAGCAACGGCCAGGTCGTCAGCGCCCCGACGGCCGTGCCGAGCAGGGCGCAGGCGAGCACCGCGAGCAGCCCGGACCCACCGGCCGGAAGCCTCGGCACCCGGATCTGATGGTCGGAACTGACCGGATCGCTGATCAGCGTCACTAGGACGGTCGCGACCGTACCGACCGCCGCCGCGGCGCCCAACGCCACGAGCAGCGCGGCGAGATGCGCGCGGGCGGGCCCGACCGCGGCGGCGACACACGCCCGGGCGGCGGGCGGCTCACCGGAGACACAGATCCGCACCAGCCAGGCGGCGACCGGCAGCAGCGCGGCGGCGGCGTAGCCCAGCGAGTCGAGGATCGGCTGCCCGCTCTGCACACCGACGCCGAGGAACACGGCGTACAGGATGAACGGCGGCAGCCAGCGCTGCGAGCGCACGAGCAGGGCGGCCTGATAGCGGAGCAGCGCGGTCATCGGCCGCCTTCCTGTGTCGCGCGCCGCACGGTCACCACATGCCACGGCGGGCGGGCCGTGAGCAGGGTGCGCAGCAGCACGTCCGAGTGGGACGCGGGGACGGTGAGCCGGTAGGTGCCGGGGGCGGTCTCCTCGGCGGTGACGGCCGTGCGGTAGGCCCCTTCCGGCAGCCGTCCCCCCGCCGGGCCCTGGACCTCGACGACGGCCTGCGGGCCGGTGGGCGGCGCGGTGGCCGTCGTAGGGGCCGTACGCGCTTCCAGACCGCCTTCCCGTACGACGTACACGGCGTCGGTCGCCTCCGCGAGGCGCCTTGGGTCGTGGTCGACGAACACCACCGCTCCCCCGGCCGCGGTGCGCTCGGCGACGGCCCGTTCCAGCTCGGCGCGGGCGCCGGTGTCGAGGCCGGTCCACGCCTCGTCCAGCACGAGCAGCTCCGGTTCGGCGAGCAGCGCCTGCGCCACGGCGACCTTCTGGCTGCTGCCCTTGGAGAGCTGCGCCATGGGGGTACGGGCGTGCGCGGTGGCGCCGAAGCGGTCCAGCCAGTCGCCCGCGGCGCGCTTGGCGGACGGTTCGGTCAGGCCGTGGATCCTGCCGAGGTGGGTGAGGTAGCCGTGCGGGGTGAAGGGGAGGGCGGCGGGGAAGCGTTCGGGGACGTAGGCGGTGCGGAGGCGGCCCTTGACCTTGCCCTCGGAGGGCGTGTCGAGGCGGGCGAGGATGCGGAGGAGCGTGGACTTGCCGGTGCCGTTCTCTCCTTCCACGCGGGTCAGGGTGCCCGGGGCGAGGGTGAGGTGGATGCCTTGTAAGACCCAGGGGCCGCGCAGGCCGTAGCGGCGGCCCACGTTGTCCAGCTGTAGCGCGCGTTCCATGGGCAAATGATGTCCCCTTAGGGTGGCTGGGTGAACGCCAGTCCTTTCCAGTCAGAAGTCAATGTGCGCGACGAGGCCCCCCAGTTCGTCCTCCCTCTCGTCGTACGCATCGAGCGTGCCGCTCCCCCCGCCCGCACCGATGCCCTGGAGACCGCCGCCCGGGCCGTTCTGCTCATCCTCAGTGATGAGCGGGCCCTCGGGGACGGGGAGTGGGCTCAGGTCATGCGGGACTGGCAGGACGCCCGGATCCGCAAGGTCGTGCGGCGGGCGCGGGGGGCCGAGTGGCGGAAGGCCGGGGCGCTGCCCGGGATCACCGTCACGGGGAAGTCGGCCGAGGTGCGGGTCTTTCCACCGGTGCCGCTCGACGGGTGGCCGAAGGAGTTGGCCAAGCTCCAGGTGTCCGGTACCGATCTCGACGACCCGGAGGCTCCCGTGGACGCCGATCCGGGGGTGCCGGTGCTGTGGATGAATCCCGAGCTCGACATGTCGGCCGGCAAGGCGATGGCACAGGCGGGCCACGGGGCTCAACTCGCCTGGTGGGACCTGTCGGACGAGGAGCGTACGGCCTGGCGCGAGGCCGGTTTCCCCCTCGCCGTGCGAAACGCCGAGCCCGCGCGCTGGCGCGAACTCACCACCAGCGGGCTGCCGTTGGTCCGGGACGCGGGCTTCACGGAGATCGCCCCCGGATCATGCACGGTGGTGGCGGACCACCCTGCGCTGCGCCGACGGCACTGAACCACGCGTACGGGAGCATGACCGCATGACCTCCCCCATACGGCAGACGCCGCGTCGCGACAGCGGGCGGGCCGGGTTCGTCGTCCGGTCGGCCGGTTGTGTCGGCGTGGCCGTGCTGGTCGGCGTGCTGGTGGCCGCGGGCGTGCTCGTCCGGTTCTTCCAGGCCGTGCAGGACAGCGGGCGGGACCGGGAGCAGGACGCCCGGGCCGCCGTCACCGCCGCCGCCGAGCGGCTCAGGGTCCGGCTCCAGGAGGCCGACGTCGACGGCACCCTGACCGATCGGGAGATCACCGACGTACTGCGCCCCCGTAGCCCCCGTTCCGTCGCCCGAACCGCGACCGGTACCACCGTCGTGGTGCAGGTCGCGGTGTCCGGCTGGGCCCGGTGCTACACGTACAGCGCCACCCGCACCGGCGTCGGCACCGTCATCAGCCGGCCGCTGGACAGCTGTCCGTCGGCCTCGCCCGTACGGTAGGACGACACAGTCTTGAGCAGGGGCGGGGCACGGCATCCTGCCGAATGGAGGGCACGGTGACACGGGTCGACGGCAGGGTCGAACGGGGCAACCGCACCCGGCGGTCGGTGCTGGACCGGACCGTCGAGATCGCCTCCGTGGAGGGGCTGGAGGCCCTGTCCGTCGGGCGGTTGGCGACGGAGTTGCGGCTCAGCAAGAGCGGGGTGTTCGCGCTCTTCGGGTCGAAGGAGGAGTTGCAGCTCGCGACCGTGCGCGAGGCGGGCCGTGTGTTCGCCGAGCGGGTGACCCGGCCCGTCGAGGAGGAGCCGGCGGGGGTCGCCAGGGTGTGGCGGTTGTGCGAACTGTGGCTGGAGTACTCGCGCGGCCGGGTCTTCCCTGGCGGCTGCTTCTTCTGCGAGGTGATCGCCGAGTTCGACGCCCGCACCGGGCCCGTGCACGACGCCGTGGTCCGTGCCCAGCGGGACTGGACGGCCTACCTGGAGCGTACGATCGCCGCGGCCGGTGACGCGGGTGAGCTGCGTGCCGGCACGGACGTGCCCCAACTCGCTTTCGAGCTGCTGGCGTTGATGGAGACGGCCAACATGGTCTCCGTCCTGCACGACGAGGAGTCCTCCTACCGCCGGGCCCGGGTGGGGATCGCGACCCGGTTGAAGGCGGTCGCGGTCGATCCGGGCCGGGTGCCTGAAGTCCCTTGACACGGCTGCCTGTTGACGGAGCCCGCACCGAGCGGGCCGTCGCGGGAAAGTGGCGTCGTAAACAAGTAGCACGACCGTTCGCACAGTTTTAGTGTGGGCGCATGACTGTCACTGGAGCGGACATCGTCGAACTGGACCGGGTCGCCGTGCGGGAGGCGGTTCGGGTGGTGGATCTGGCGCGGGGTGCGGACTGGGAGCGGGACACCCCGTGTGCGGGGTGGACCCTGCGGCGGCTCGTGGCGCACATGGCCGCGCAGCATCGCGGATTCGCGGCGGCGGCGCGGGGCGTGGGCGCTGACCCGGCGCACTGGCGGGAGCCGGAGGACATGGGCGCGCCCGCCGAGGTGCATCGGGCAGCCGCGGCGGAACTGCTCGACGCCTTCGCCGAACCAGGCGCCGGAGGGCGGGAGTTCACCCTCCCGGAGCTCGGGCTGACCGTTCCGGGGCGGATGGCGATCGGCTTCCACCTCGTCGACTACGTCGTGCACGCCTGGGACGTGGCCGCCACGCTCGGCGTACGCCTGGAGCTGCCGGACGACGTCCTCGCCGCGGCCCTGGCCGTGGCCCGGCGTGTTCCGGCGGACCCGGGCAGCCGTGGGGAGGGGGCGGCGTTCGCGCCCGCGTTGCGGGTACCGGAGGGGGCCGGGGCCCTGGAGGAGACACTGCGGCTGCTGGGGCGGGAGCCGGAACCTCAAATGTTGCTCTGAAGACGCCCCCGAGGTGATTCGGTTCCGGGTACCGGGGCCATACCCCCGTCACACAGGAACAGCGGGCGTCGAAGGAGACGACACAGCGGGCACCTGAGCAAGCCACTCGACGGGGAAACGGGGACGGGGACATGGAGCGACTGGGCACGGGGATCGGCTGGCGGCCGGAGATCGCGGACGCCGTGGAGCGTATGCCGGGCATCGACTGGGTCGAGGTCGTGGCCGAGAACACCTGCCCCGGCCATCTGCCCGAGTCGCTGCGACGGCTGCGCGAGCGCGGGGTGACCGTGGTCCCGCACGGTGTCTCGCTCGGCCTCGGCGGCGCCGACCGCCCCGACGAGGGGCGCCTGACGGCCCTCGCCGAGCGCGCCGAGGCGCTGGGCTCGCCCCTGGTCACCGAGCACATCGCGTTCGTGCGGGCGGGCGGCCCCCTGACGGCCTCCCCGCGTCTGGAGGCCGGCCATCTGCTGCCGGTGCCGCGCACCCGCGACGCCCTCGACGTGCTGTGCGAGAACATCCGCGTCGCCCAGGCCGCGCTGCCCGTGCCGCTCGCCGTGGAGAACATCGCCGCGCTGATCTCCTGGCCGGGCGAGGAGCTGACCGAGGGGCAGTTCCTGTACGAGCTGGCCGACCGCACCGGCGTACGGCTGCTCATCGACGTCGCCAACCTCCACACCAACCACGTCAACCGTGGCGAGGACCCGGCCGAGGCCCTCGCCGACCTCCCGCTGGAGGCGATCGCCTACGTCCATGTCGCGGGCGGTTTCGAACGGGACGGCGTCTGGCACGACAGCCACGCCCACCCGGTCCCCCGCCCGGTCCTCGACATCCTCACCGACCTGGCCTCCCGGGTGACCCCGCCGGGCGTCCTGCTGGAGCGCGACGAGAACTTCCCGGAACCGGCCGAACTGGAGGGGGAGCTGACGGCGATCCGCGGGGCGCTGGAGAAGGGGCGGGAGCAGGGGCCGGGACAGGGGCAGGGGCAGGCTCCGGTCGTGGACGCCACCCGCGCCGTCACACCCGCTCCCGCCTCCGACCCCGCCCGCCAGCGCCTCGCCCTCGCGCAGACCGCGCTGCTCTCCGCCCTCGTCGCCGGGACCCCCGTGCCCGAGGGGTTCGACCGGGTGCGGCTCGGGGTGCAGGCGCGGGCGCTCGCCGGGAAGCGGGCGGACGTCGTGGCGAAGGTCGCGCCCGAGCTGCCGGGGATCCTGGGCGCGGAGTACCGGACCGCGTTCCTCGGGTACGCCCACGGGCACCCGATGACCGGCGGGTACCGCAGGGACGCGCTGGACTTTGCCGGGTACCTGCTGGCGGCGGAGGCGGTGCGGGACGAGCGGACGCTGGGTGAGCTGCGGGAGTGGTGGCTGGAGCGGTCGGGGTCACGACCGCGCTCGCACCGGCCGGGCGTGCGCCTCGCGCGGGCGACGCGGCGGGTGCTGCTGCGCCGCTGAGCGGACGGTCGCCGGCCGGCCCGGACCGCGCAGTAACATGCCAACTGCGCACCCGAAACGCACTGGCGTGCGGTGCCGCAAGCAGGAGGCACCATGCGACCCCGACCCCCCGTCCGAGGCCGAGGCATCTTCAGTGGCACCGGGCTCATCATCACCGGCCTGGCGGCGACCCTGGCTGCCCTGGTCTTCCCGGTCTGGTCGTACGCCGACCGGTCCGGGACCGGGGTCGACGTACTGAACGCCCAGACCGTGTCGACGCGGTACGGGCCGCTGTCCGCGCTCGACCGGGAGTTCGTCACCAAGGTCCGCCTCGCCGGGCTGTGGGAACTGCCGGCCGGGCAGCAGGCCCTGCAGAAGGGCACCACGCAGGCCGTCCGCACGGCGGGGCAGCATCTGGTCGAGGGGCACACGTTCCTGGACGAGCGGGTGCGCGACGTGGCCTCGCAGCTCGGCCTCGCGCTCCCCAACGAGCCGAGCGACCAGCAGAAGCAGTGGCTGGCCACCCTGAGCTCGGCCCAGGGGACGGAGTACGACCGGCAGTTCGCCAACATCCTGCGCCTCGCGCACGGCCGGGTCTTCTCGGTCGTCGCCCAGGTGCGGGCCACCACCCGCAACTCCCTGGTGCGCGCCCTCGCCGACGACGCGAACACCACCGTCCTCGACCACATCAAGGTCCTGGAGGCCACCGGGTACGTCGACTGGGACGCCCTGGCCCAGGACATGGCCGCCGGTAGTACTCCCCCGATCACCAACACCCCCGGCCCACCCGGTCCGACGACCGATCCGAGCCCGGCCGTCCCGGTCACACCGCCGGCCTCCCCGACGTACTCACTGCCTCCGCCGGCCAGCAGCCCGCCGCCGAACGAGGACTGAGCAAGGCAGAGCGAGAACTGAGCGAGCCAAACGGAACATCACGGCCCGGCATCGCTCCGTCCGGATCGTGAACAAGGCATGGCGCCCTCGCGACCGATTCGCATAGAACAGCGTCATGTTCTGGGTCCTTCTCCTCCTGCTGGCCTGGGCCGCCGCCGGTACCGCGTGTACCCGGCTGTGCCTGGCCGCCGTACGTGCTGCGGCCGTGGACACGGAAGAAGTGGCCGCGGGCCGTGGGCACGATCTGACGCTGTACGAGGCGGCGTTCCTGTCCGGCGGCCCCCGCCGGGTCGCCGACCTCACCATGGTCTCGATGGCGCGCCAGCGCCGACTGCTCCTCGCGCACACCGGCTGGGCGACGGTCGTCGACCCGCGCGGCCGGGACGAGATCGAGCGCTCCGTCATCGGGGCCATAGGTCCGCAGGGCCAGTCCCGCATCACCCCGGCGCGGGACGCCGCGGCCGGCGCGGCCCCGGTGCGCGGCCTCGCCGACCGGCTCGTCCGCGCGGGTCTCGCCGTGCCGGACGGGGCCCGTACGACGGTGGCGGCGGCGGTCCGTCAGGTGCAGCTCGCCTCACTCGTCGTCCTCGCGCTGGGTGCGACCGCGCTGCTCACGCCCGCCCCCTCGGAGATGCCGCGCCAGCTGATCGCCCTCTGGTTCGCGCTGCCCCTCGCCCTCACGCTGAGCTGCCTGGCCATCGCCCGGGTCGAGGTCCACCCGTACTCGCGCTGGGCCTCCCCCGCCGGCCAGCGCCTGCTCGGCGCCCTGGCCCGCCGCACCGGGGGCGGCGACGACCGCACCTACCTGACCACCGTCGCCGTACGGGGGATCCGCGCGGTCGGTGAACCGGATCTGCGCGCGGCCTTCGCCGACCGTGAGCAGCACTGGCGCGACGGGCACACCAGGGGCGCATAGGGGGCATTGGCGCCGACACCGGCCGGACGGTGCTTGCCTTCACCAACAACCGAACGAAACATCCCTTTTGTTGCTGCCGTGCACCGAAGGGATACGCGATGAGAGCCCCCGCCCTCTACTCGGCCGCCGGGACCTTGATCCTGACCACACTCGCGGCCGCCCCGGCCGGCAGCACCTCGCCCGGAGTTCCGGGCGGACTGCCGGGCGCGGTCGAGCTGCGGGGCACCGCGACGGCCGCCGCGCGGGCCCAGGCCGCCGGGATCGCTTTCGGCAAGTGCCCGGACGCTGAGGACCTGCCGGCCGCGATGCGGTGCGGCACGGTCACCGTCCCGCTCGACTACGCCCACCCCGACGGCAAACAGATCAAACTCACCGTCAGCCGGGTCCTGGCCACCCACAAGGACCCCCACAACAGCAAGCACAGGGTCCCCGGCCAGGGCTCCCTGGTCTACAACCCGGGCGGTCCCGGCGCCTCCGGCATGTACTTCCCGCTCATCGGCTACCTGCCCGAGTGGAAGCCGCTCGCGGCGGCGTACGACCTCGTCGGCTACGCCCCGCGCGGCGTCGGCCGCTCCGCCCCGCTGTCCTGCGAGGACCCCAAGCACTTCGTCAAGGCGCCCTCACCGGCGCCGGTGCACCCCTCGGAGTCGTACAAGCAGGAGCGCATCGCCGAGGCGAAGGCGTACGCGCGCGGCTGTGCCAAGCGGGCGGGCAGCGCGCTGCGGCACTACACCTCGCTCAACAACGCCCGTGACCTCGACGTCCTGCGCGCCGCGCTCGGCGAGGACCGTCTGACGTTCATGGGGGCGTCGTACGGCACCTACTTCGGGGCGCTGTACGCGACGCTGTTTCCCTCGCATGTGCGGCGGATGGTGTTCGACGCGGCGGTGAACCCGGACCCGGAGCAGGTCTGGTACCGCAACAACCTCGACCAGTCGGCCGCGTTCGAGGAGCGTTGGGCGGACTTCCGCGAGTGGGTCGCCAAGCACGACAAGGTGTACGGGCTCGGCGACACGGCCGAGAAGGTGCAGCACAGTTACGACAAGGCGGCGGCCCAGCTGGCGGCGGAGCCGGCCGGCGGGAAGGTCGGGCCCGGGCAGTTGCAGGGGGCGTTCCTGTCGGCCGGGTACTACGACGACTACTGGCCGCATCGCGCGGAGGCGCTGTCGTCGTATCTGAAGGGCGACCCGAAGCAGCTGATCGCGCAGGCGGGGCCGCATCCGGAGGCGGCGAAGGAGGCCGAGAACTCCAACGCGGTGTACACGGCTGTCGAGTGCAACGACGCTGCGTGGCCCACCCGGTGGGCGGTGTGGGACCGGGACAACACGCGGCTGGCGCGGGTGGCGCCGTTCGAGACGTGGGACAACGTGTGGATGAACCTGCCGTGCGCCTACTGGCAGGCGCCGCGCCAGGAGCCGCTGGATGTGCGCACGGGGCCCGGTGAGTTGCCGGCGACGTTGATCCTGGCCGCCGAGCGGGACGCGGCCGCGCCCTATGACGGGGCCATCGCGCTGCATCGGCGGCTGTCGGGGTCGGTGCTGGTGACCGAGCGGGACGCGGGGACGCACGGGATCGCGGGCGGACCGAACCAGTGCGTCAACGGGCACCTGAACGCGTACCTCTTGGAGGGCCGGCTCCCGGTGCGGCGCGCGGCCTGCGCACCGCACCCGGAGCCCAGGCCCCGGGGTTGATCAGGCCAGACCGGCGACCAGATCCCCGATGTCCTTGCGGCGGCCCGTGTAGAACGGGACCTCTTCGCGGACGTGCATACGGGCCTCCGACGCGCGCAGGTGGCGCATGAGGTCGACGATGCGGTACAGCTCGTCGGCCTCGAAGGCCAGCAGCCACTCGTAGTCGCCGAGGGAGAAGGAGGCGACCGTGTTGGCGCGGACGTCCGGGTAGCCGCGGGCCATCTTGCCGTGGTCGGCGAGCATACGGCGGCGGTCCTCGTCGGGCAGGAGGTACCAGTCGTAGGACCGCACGAAGGGGTAGACGCTCACGTAGTTGCGCGGCGTCTCGTCGGCGAGGAACGCCGGGATGTGCGAGCGGTTGAACTCGGCGGGGCGGTGCAGCGCCATGTTCGACCAGACCGGCTCCAGCGCGCGGCCCAGCCTGGTGCGGCGGAAGAGGTTGTACGCCTCCTGGAGCTGGTCGGCGGTCTCGGCGTGCCACCAGATCATGAGGTCGGCGTCGGCGCGCAGTCCCGACACGTCGTAGGTGCCGCGGATCGTGACGTCCTTGGCGGCGAGCTGGTCGAACAGCTCCTGGACCTCGTCGGCGTAGCCCGCGCGGTCCTCGGGGAGGACGTCCTTCAGTTTGAAGACGGACCAGAGCGTGTATCGGATGACCTCGTTGAGGTCCTTGGCCAGCTTGCCCTTGTTCGGGATCCGGCCGGCCTCGGGGGTGGTGGCATCGTTGGTCATGGTCCTTATTCTCCTGCTCCTCCGTGCAGACTCTGCACCGGGTGGGCGGTGAGCTCCTGCACACCGCGCTCGTCTCCGTGGATCCGGTCGACCGCCGCGTAGGCGCTCGCGACACAGGCCGGGATGCCCACTCCGTCGTACTGCGCTCCGCAGACGGCGAGGCCCGGGAGCTTCGCGAGGTGCTCGCGGACGCGGGCCACGCGCGCGTGATGGCCGACGGGGTACTGGGGCAGGCCGTCGGTCCAGCGGGTGACGCGGGTGTCGAGGGGGCTCGCGTCGAGGCCGGTGGCCTCGCGAAGGTCGTGGCGCGAGATGTCGACGAGGTCCGCGTCGTCGCGGTCCAGGATCGCCGTTTCGCCGTAGCGGCCGACCGAGGTGCGCAGGACCACGACGTCCGGGTTCTCGTCGGCGATCCAGCCCCACTTCTGGGAGGCGAACGTGGCCGCCTTGATCGTGCGGCCGTCGACGGGCGGGACGAGGAAGCCGCTGCCGGCCGGGAGGTCGGTGTCCGCGCGGCGGTAGGCGAGGGTGACCAGGGCCATGGAGGCGTACTCGACGGCGGCGAGTTCGGCGGCGGCCTCGGGGGCTTCCGCGCGCAGCAGGCGGGAGGCGGCGGGGGCGGGTACGGCGACGACCACGGATTCGGCGTGCAGGACGCGGTCCCCGGCCGTGATCCGCCAGCCCTCGGCGCCCTCGCGGCGCAGTTCGGTCACGGGCGCGCCGGTGACGATCTCGCCGCCCCGCGCGCGAACCGCGTCGGCGACGGCGAGCGGGAGGCTGCCGACGCCGCCCGCGAGGCCCATGAAGACCGGGCCGGTCTGCTGGTTGGCCGCCGCCTTGGCCTGGATCTCACGGACCGCCTCCGTCAGGGAGGTGTGGGTCTTCGCGGCCTGGTAGAGCTGCGGGACCGCGGAGCGCATCGAGAGGCGGTAGGCGTCGCCCGCGTAGACGCCGCCGAGCAGGGGCTCGATCAGGCGGTCGACGACCTCGCGGCCGAGCCGTGCGGCGACGTACTCGCCGACCGCCACGTCGTCGCCGACCTCGGTGCGCGGCAGGTCGGCGTCGCGCTCGATGCGGGCCAGGCCCTCGTCGGACAGGACGCCGGAGAGGGCGGACGCGGTGCCGGGGACGCCCATGACATGGCCCTTGGGCATCGGGCGCAGGGCGCCGCGGGTCCAGATCGAGGCGGTGGCGGTGGCGGGGGGCTGGAGGCGGTCGGTCAGGCCCACCTCGCGGGCCAGGGCGACGGCCTCAGGTCTGCGCGCCAGCATCGACTCCGCGCCGAGGTCCACGCGCGCGCCGGCGATCTCGCCGGGCAGCAGCTTGCCGCCGACGCGGCCGGACGCCTCCAGCACGGTCACCCGCGCCCCGCGCGCCAGCAGCCGGTGGGCCGCGGCCAGTCCCGCGATCCCGGCCCCGATGACGACGACGTGCCCCGTCGTACCTGATCCGCTCATGGCTCCACCTTCTCAGACGCCACCGACAGTGACGCCAGGGACCTTTGTCCCTTCCGAGTCCCGACCGTGACCCCTTCGGTACCGCCCCGCCCCAACGTTGCGGAGCGCCCGCGCGTCGAAGGAGCGTCAGTCGTCACAACCCGGGGGCACGCCCATGCGCACACGACGTTCGGTACGACCCGTCCAGGCCCTGGCGGGCCTCCTGCTGGCCACGGCACTGGCCCTGACCGGCTGTTCCGGCTCCGACTCCTCCGACGGCGGCTCCGGCAGCGACAGCGCCGCGCTGTCGGACGCCAAGGAGGCCGCCCCGGGCGGCGCCGCCGACAGCGGGGGCGGCAAGCAGGCGAGCACCGCCCCCACGCTCCCCACCAGCCACATCATCCGCACCGCCGAACTGACCGTGCAGGTCAAGGACGTACCGAAGGCGCTGGACGCGGCCCGCACCACCACCGAGAACGCGGGCGGGTATGTCGGCAAGGAGTCGACCTCCCGCGACGAGAAGGGCGCGGAGCAGACGCGGGTGACGCTGCGGGTGCCCGTCGACAGGTACGAGGAGGTGCTGGCCGAGCTGGAGGGCTCGGGCAAGCTCATCGACCGCACCGCCAAGGCGCAGGACGTCACCGACCAGGTCGTCGACGTGGAGAGCCGCATCAAGTCGCAGCGCGCGAGCGTGGCCCGCATCCGCGAGCTGATGGACCAGGCCACCAAGCTGAGCGACGTGGTGACCCTAGAGGGCGAACTGAGCAGCCGTCAGGCCGACCTGGAGGCGCTGCTCGCCCGGCAGGCCTCTCTGAAGGACCGCACGAGCCTGGCCACCATCACCCTGTCCCTGACCGAGAAGCCGGTCGCGAAGGCCACCGAGGACGACGACCCGGGGATCGTGGACGCGCTGGCGGGCGGCTGGGGCGCGTTCGTGACGATGCTGCGCTGGATCGTGGTGGCGCTGGCGGCGGTCCTGCCGTTCGCCGCGGTCCTGGCCCTGCTGGTGCTGGCGTGGCTGCGCCTGCTCCGCCCCCGGCGCTCGCGCCGCCCGGTCCCGGAGCACCTCCCGGTGGCCGCCGAGGAGCGGGGCGGTGGGCAGCACTGAAATGCCCGCCCCACGTAGCGTGTTCGCATGAACATGAGCGCTGCGAGGGAACGACTGGTCGTGATCGGCGGCGACGCCGCGGGGATGTCCGCGGCGTCGCAGGCCCGCCGGCTGAAGGGGCCCGACGAACTGGAGATCGTGGCGTTCGAGCGGGGCCGCTTCACCTCCTACTCGGCCTGCGGCATCCCGTACTGGGTGGGCGGCGACGTCGGGGAGCGGGACGAGCTGATCGCCCGCACGCCCGAGGAGCACCGGGCCCGTGACATCGACCTGCGCATGCGCACGGAGGCCACGGAGATCGACGTCGAGCGGCGGCGGGTCCGCGCGCGTGACCTCGATTCCGGGGCCGAGTCCTGGACGTCGTACGACAAACTCGTGATCGCGACCGGCGCCCGCCCGGTCCGCCCGGACCTGCCGGGCGTCGACGCGCCGGGTGTCCACGGGGTGCAGACCCTCGGCGACGGGCAGGCGCTGATCGACACGCTGGCACGCACGCGTGGGCGGCGGGCGGTGGTGGTCGGCGCGGGGTACATCGGCGTCGAGATGGCCGAGGCGCTCATCCACCGCGGCTACGAGGTGACGGTCGTCAATCGCGGCAGCGAGCCCATGTCGACGCTCGACCCGGACATGGGGCGCCTGGTGCACGAGGCGATGGAGGGTCTGGGCATCACCATGGTGAACGACGCCGCGGTCACCAAGATCCTGACCGGTGAGGACGGGCGGGTGCGGGCGGTGGCCACGGAGGACGCCGAGTACCCGGCGGACGTCGTGGTGCTGGGCATCGGGGTGCGCCCGGAGACGGAGCTGGCCAGGGCGGCGGGGCTGCCTGTGGGCCGGCATGGCGGGCTGCTGACCGATCTCGGCATGCGGGTGCGCGGCCACGAGGACATCTGGGCGGGCGGCGACTGTGTGGAGGTCCTGGACCTCGTCTCCGGCCAGGAACGCCACATCGCGCTCGGTACCCACGCCAACAAGCACGGCCAGGTCATCGGCGCCAATGTCGGCGGCGGTTACGCGACCTTCCCGGGTGTGGTCGGTACGGCGGTCAGCAAGGTCTGCGACCTGGAGATCGCGCGGACGGGACTGCGCGAGAAGGACGCGCACCGGGTGGGCCTGCGGTTCGTGTCCGTCACCATCGAGTCGACGTCCCGCGCGGGCTACTACCCCGGCGCCTCCCCCATGACGGTCAAGATGCTCGCCGAGCGCCGCACGGGACGGCTGCTCGGCGTGCAGATCGTCGGCAGGGAGGGCGCCGGGAAGCGCGTGGACATCGCGGCGGTGGCGCTGACGGCCGGGATGACGGTGGAGCAGATGACGGCCCTGGACCTGGGCTACGCACCGCCGTTCAGCCCGGTGTGGGACCCGGTCCTGGTCGCGGCCAGGAAGGCGGCGAAGGCGGTGACGGCCTAGGTCGTGTCCGCAAAGTCCCGTCGTCCGCCCGGAGGGCGGGCCGGGCGGCGTCAGGTGCGTGCTCTCGGCGTGCCGGGCACGAACCCGCGTACTGGTTGTACGTGGGTTTGTGCCCGGTGCGGCGAGAGGGCGTGCATGGCGGCTCCCGGCAGGCGGGACTTTGCGGACACGACCTAGGGCCTGTCCGGCGCATCATGCCGCAGACGCGGGGTCTGGCACGCCGGCCTGCGGCGTTGTCGTCGGTTGACGACTCCCCCACTCTCGGCTTCGCTCGAGCGGGAGGGGCCCCCATCGCGTCGCCGCCCTCCTCCGCCTTGCATTCCGACGCTCCCCCACGCTCGAACAACCTCGCGCGGGGGCACCCCCATCGCCCCCGCTCACCTGCGTCGATGAGGCCCCGCTGTTTTCCTGCGACCTGATCCGCCGGACAGGCCCTAGGCGGTCGTCCCGTTGATCCGTTCTATGGCCTGCCGCGCCTGCTCGGCCGGGGGGCGGGGCAGCGACGACACGGACGCGCTCGGGGGGACGGCGGCCGGCATGGCGGCGGGCTGCTCGCCCGCGGGCTTGGCGTGGGCGGCGGAGGCCCGGGACGACCGCAGCCGGTGGCTCACCGCCTCGTCCAGCGTCACCGGCCGCTGCATCTGGGAGGCCAGCCGCCCCGCCTCCTGGCCCAGTCGGGCGACGTCCTCCCAGGGCAGTCGCAGCACGACGGCGAGCTCGGCCTCACCGTCGGGCAGCGCGTGGATCGGAGGAGTAACTCGGTCGTTCATCGCCTGTTCCTCACGTCGGTTGAGAACACATACGCACGCGCGCGTGCGGGTGTTCACCGATTCACGCCCCGTATTGCGGGCACATTTCCCTTGTGGTCATCCCCGTCCATGACGTGAACCCGGTGCGCCGCACCCCTGTGGTGACGTATGCGCTCATCGCCGCGAACGTGCTGGTCTTCCTGTACACGCCCGGCCTCGCCGGCTCCGTGGCGAGCGACAGCGGCCTGTCCCAGCTGTGTCATCTACAAGCGTTCCTGGACCACTACGCGGCCGTGCCGCAGGAGCTGATCCACCATCAGCTGCCGCGGCTGGTCCCCACCGGTGAGGTGGGGCCGGGCGGCCAGGGCTGTGTGGTCGGCCCGCCGACCTACGACAAGTCCCCCGCACTGTCCGTGTTCTCCGCGATGTTCCTGCACGGCGGCTGGCTGCATCTGCTGGGCAACATGCTGTTCCTGCTGATCTTCGGCAACAACGTCGAGGACCGCATGGGCCATGTGCGCTTCGCGCTGTTCTACGTCGTCTGCGGCTACGCGGCGTCGTACGGCTTCGCGCTTCTCAACGACGACTCCGGCGACCCGCTGATCGGCGCGTCCGGGGCCATCGCGGGGGTGCTGGGCGCCTATCTGGTGCTGTATCCGAAGGCCAGGGTGTGGGTCCTGGTGCCGTTCCTGGTCTTCCTGCCACTCAGACTGCCGGCCTGGCTGGTTCTGGGGTTCTGGTTCGTGCTCCAGGCGTTCTACTCGTCCGGCGAGGGCGTCTCCGACGCGGGCACGGTGGCGTACGCGGCGCACGTCGTGGGCTTCCTCGCCGGCATGCTGCTGGCCTGGCCGCTCAAGGCGGGCACGACCCCGCCGCCGGAACCGCGCGGCCTGCTGTTCGGCAGGAAGGCGCGGCCCCGGCACACCTGGTAGGTCAGCGGGCGGTCCGCGTGTGGACGTACTCCACGAGCCGGGTCAGCGCGTCCGGGTCGGTGGAGGGCATGACGCCGTGGCCGAGGTTGAACACGTGGCCCTCCAGGTCCTTCGCCGCCTCAAGGACCTCGCGGGTCTTGGCCTCGACGGCCTCGGTGCCGGCGAACAGGACGGTCGGGTCGAGGTTGCCCTGGAGCGCCTTGCCGGGGCCGACGCGGCGGGCGGCCTCGTCGAGCGACACCCGGTAGTCGACGCCGACGACATCCGCGCCGGCCTCGCCCATGAGGCCCAGCAGCTCGCCGGTGCCGACGCCGAAGTGGATGCGCGGGACTCCGTACCCGGCGACGGCGTCGAGCACCTTCGCGGAGGCGGCCATCACCGAGCGGCGGTAGTCGACGGGGGCGAGCGCGCCGGCCCAGGAGTCGAAGAGCTGGACGGCGGAGGCACCGGCCTCGATCTGCACCTTCAGGAACGCGGCCGTGATGTCGGCGAGCCGGTCCAGCAGGTCGGCCCAGAGCTCCGGGTCGCCGTACATCATCGCCTTGGCGTTCTCGTACGTGCGCGAGGGACCGCCCTCGACGAGGTAGCTCGCGAGGGTGAAAGGCGCGCCGGCGAAACCGATGAGCGGGGTGGCGCCGAGCTCGGCGGTCAGCAGGCCGATGGCCTCGGTGACGTAGGAGACGTCCTCGGGGGTGAGGTCGCGCAGCTGGGCCAGGTCCGCGCGGGTGCGGATCGGCTTCTCGACGACCGGGCCGACGCCGGGCTTGATGTCGAGGTCGATACCGATGGCCTTGAGCGGGACCACGATGTCGCTGAAGTAGATCGCCGCGTCCACGTCGTGCCGGCGCACCGGCTGGAGGGTGATCTCGGTGACCAGCTCGGGCCGCATGCACGACTCGAGCATCGGGACGCCCTCGCGGACCTTGCGGTACTCCGGCAGTGAGCGCCCGGCCTGCCGCATGAACCACACCGGGGTGTGCGGCACGGGCTCGCGCCGGCAGGCCTTGAGGAAGGCGGATTCGTACGTGGCGGACGGCGGCGTCTGATTAGCACTCACGTCGGCAAGTCTCGCACGGCGTCCCGGGTGCCGAGTGCCCGGCGTCGGTACCGGGTCGCCGGTGACCTGGCGCCCGTTGTCCGGGTGTCTAGGGCGGCACCGGGCCCCGCTTCCCTTTAATCTTCCCGCATGGCTGCGGCTCAAGGACGACTGTCGGACGGCACTGGCGGAATGGACGACGCGAAGGAGGGGGACCGGGATACGAGCAGCGACGCTCCGTTGCCCTTCCGGGCCGCCGTCGACGCGCTGAGGGCCGCGCGGCTCAGGCCGCAGATCGAGGTGGAGCCGACCCGCGCCCCGCAGCGGCTGGCGCCGTTCGCGTACGCGCTGGAGGCGACGGTCGTCGACGGCGACCAGGACCTGGCCGACGGCCGGCTGGTGCTGCTGCACGACCCGGACGGGCACGACGCCTGGCGGGGGGCGTTCCGGCTGGTCACGCTGGTGCGCGCGGAGCTGGAGCCGGAGATGGCGGCCGACCCGCTGCTGCCCGACGTCTGCTGGTCGTGGCTGACCGGGGCGCTCCAGGCCCGTGGTCTGGCGTGCGGGGAGCCGAGCGGCACGGTCACCCGGGCCAGCTCCCACTACTTCGGCGGTCTCGCAGAGCGCCCTTCGGCCTCGCAGATCGAGATCCGCGCCTCCTGGACGCCTCGCGAGGGTCTGGGCGGGGTGCCGGACACGGCGGCTCATCTGGCGGCCTGGTGCGATCTGCTGGCGCAGGTCGCGGGGCTGCCGCCGGCCGGGCCGGGCGATGCGTCGGTGGTGACGCTGCCGCAGCGGCGCGGTCCTCAGTCACGCTGACGTCCTCCCCCGGTGTCACCTTTTCGGGCGCAGGAATTTTGTCGTCACTTTGTCGATACGGCCACTTTCAGTCGAGAGTGATCCGTCGAACGGACTGAATCGTTCACCGAACGATCGACCACACGTCCGAATTGCACCAATTGTTACTCACTAGATCGTGATCATTTCCTAAAGGACTCGTGGTTCGGTGCCGAAGACGACTGTGACCTTCCAAGTCGTCCCCGCACCCCAGGAGGCCTGGTGTCCGTTCTCCTCGAGCAGCCCGCAAGCCTGGTCGCCTACCGCCCGAACAAGCCCACCGCGATGGTGGTCGTGGCCGACCCGCGCGTCCGCTCCACCGTCACCCGCCACCTGTGGGCGCTCGGTGTGCGCGATGTCATCGAGGCCTCGTCCGTCGCGGAGGCTCGTCCCCGCATCGGCAACCCCCGCGACATCTGCGTCGCCGACGTCCACCTGCCCGACGGCTCCGGCCTGACGCTTCTGTCGGAGACCCGCGCGGCAGGCTGGCCCAACGGCCTCGCTCTTTCCGCCGCCGATGACATCGGCGCCGTTCGCAACGCCCTCGCGGGCGGAGTGAAGGGCTACGTGGTCACCGGCACCCGCACCAACATCGGGCTCCCCACCCGACCCGGCGCCGCCCCCATCGGCTCCCGCGCCGCCGGAATGCACCGCCGCCCCCCGGGTGCCCCGAGCCACCCGGGCGGCTACCGCGAACTGTCCGGCCGTGAGGTCGAGGTACTGCGACTGGTGGCGGAGGGCCAGTCGAACAAGGCCATCGGCGTCTCGATGGGCCTGTCCGCACTGACCGTCAAGAGCCACCTCGCCCGTATCGCCCGCAAGCTCGGCACGGGCGACCGTGCCGGAATGGTGGCGGTGGCCCTGCGCACCGGCATCATCCACTGAGGTCCCGCCGAGGGTTCCCCGCCCTCATCGTTCACGGACGTGAACCAGACCTTTCGCGGTACTGACTGGTTTACGACCCTCAGGCGCCCGTCGACGGAACGTTCCGTCGGCGGGCGCTGTCCATACACGGATACCCTTGACAGGTGACCGACGCCCAAGACACCGCAGCAGACAGCTCACTGCGAACCACCGGAGGCGCCCCTCCGGACGACGGCGGATCTTCTGTTACGGGGGCGCCGAACCCTGAACCGGGACCCGAAGCCGGTCCCGAACCCGGCCCTGAGCCGATTCCGCTCCTGGAACCGCGCGAGGGCATCCCGCCCGTCGTCGCGGACGAGACCGCGCTCGCCGAGGTCATCGCCGCGTTCGCCGCCGGGACCGGCCCCGTCGCCGTCGACGCCGAGCGCGCCTCCGGCTACCGCTACGGACAGCGCGCCTACCTCGTCCAGCTGCGCCGTGAAGGCGCCGGGAGCGCGCTGATCGACCCTGTGGCCTGCCCCGACCTGTCGGGACTCGGCGAGGCCCTCTCCGGCGTCGAGTGGGTGCTGCACGCCGCCACCCAGGACCTTCCCTGCCTCCGCGAGATAGGTATGGTGCCGACCTCGCTGTTCGACACCGAGCTGGCCGGGCGCCTCGCCGGGTTCCCCCGCGTCGGGCTCGGCGCGATGGTCGAGGGCGTCCTGGGCTTCGTACTGGAGAAGGGCCACTCCGCCGTCGACTGGTCGACCCGGCCGCTGCCCGAGCCGTGGCTGCGCTACGCCGCGCTGGACGTGGAACTCCTGGTCGATCTGCGGGACGCCCTGGAGAAGGAGCTGGACCGGCAGGGGAAGCTGGAGTGGGCGCGCCAGGAGTTCGACGCGATCGCGGCGGCGCCGCCCGCCGAGCCGCGCAAGGATCCCTGGCGGCGGACGTCCGGGATGCACAAGGTGCGCCGACGCCGGCAGCTGGCCGTCGTACGGGAGCTGTGGCAGACGCGGGACCGGATCGCCCAGCGGCGGGACGTGTCCCCGGGCAAGGTGCTGTCGGACGCGGCGATCGTGGAGGCCGCGCTGTCCCTGCCGACCGGTGTGCAGGTGCTGGCCGGGCTGAACGGGTTCGGGCAGCGGATGGGGCGACGGCAGCTGGAGCAGTGGCAGGCGGCCGTGGACCGGGCCAAGGCGCTGCCCGAGGCGCAGTTGCCTGCGCCTGGGCAGCCGGTGACGGGGCCGCCGCCGCCGCGGGCGTGGGCCGACAAGGATCCTGCGGCCGCTGCTCGGTTGTCTGCGGCTCGGGCCGGGGTTTCCGCCTTGGCCGAGCGGCTCAACATGCCTCAGGAGAACCTGATCACTCCGGATACCGTTCGGCGGGTTTGTTGGGAGCCGCCGAAGGTGGTCGATGCGGGGTCGGTCGGGGACGCGCTGGCTGGGCATGGGGCTCGGGCTTGGCAGGTTGAGCTTGTGGCGCCGGTTCTGGTGAGTGCGTTGTCCGCCTAGACGCCGTAGGCGTTCGGTCGCGGGGCGGCTGCGGGTCCGTTGTGGTTGATCGCGCAGTTCCCCGCGCCCCTAAAAGCCTTTACCTGGTCGCGCCCTTCGTAAAGCCGTTGTAGATGTAGCGCTGTAGCGCCAGGAAGACGATCAGGGTGGGCAGGATGACGACGATCGCTCCTGCCGAGATCGTTTCCCAATGGGCGCCGAAGGGGCCCTTGAAGCGGAACAGGGACGTCGAGATCACGCCAAGATCCTGGGACGGCATGTAGAGGAACGGGATGTAGAAGTCGTTGTAGACGGTGATCCCCTTCACGATCACGACCGTGGCGATGGCCGGTTTCAGGAGGGGGAAGATGATCTTTCGGTAGATCGTGAAGGCGTTGGCGCCGTCCAGGCGGGCCGACTCGTCCAGGGAGACCGGGATCGAGCGCACGAACTGCAGGAAGATGTAGATCGAGACGATGTCGGTGCCCATGTAGAGGGTGATGGGCGCCCAGAGCGTGTCGAACATGCCGAAGCCGTTGACGATCTGGAAGGTCGCGACCTGGGTCGTGACGCCGGGGACCAGGGCCGCCAGCAGGAACAGGGCCACGACCAGTTTCTTGAAGCGGAATGTGAAGCGGTCGATCGCGTACGCCGTCATCGAACCGATCAGGACCGTGCCGGCGATGGCGAACACCAGGATGAAGGCCGTGTGGCCGAAGGCCGAGAGCATCCGGCCGTCCTGGAACGCGGTCACGTAGTTGTGGAAGTTCAACGGGTCGTCGGGGAGGGTCAGGGCCCCGCTGCCGCCCGTCATCTCCTCGTCCGTCTTCAGGGACGTCAGGAAGACCACGCCCAGCGGGAGCAGGACGACGAGCGTCGCGAGGACGAGCGACGCGTAGACGAACGTGCGGGCCACGGCTCGGCGGGTCATACCAGGTCCACCTTGTCGTCGGGGACGAGCCTGCGCTGGAGCCAGGTCACCAGCAGGATGATCAGCAGCAGGACCAGGGCGGCGGCCGAGGCCAGGCCCGTCTTGTTGAACTGGAAGGCCAGCTTCACCGTCTGGATCACAAAGGTCTCCGTGCCGGTCGCGCCGCCCGTCATGATGTACGGGATCTCGAAGGCGGACAGCGAGCCCGAGACCGAGAGGATGACGGTCAGGGTCAGGACCGGCTTGATGCCCGGCGCGATGATGTGGCGGAACTGGTGCCAGCGGTTGGCGCCGTCCAGTTCCGCCGCCTCGTACAACTCCCCCGGGATCGACTGGATCGCGCCGAGGAACAGGACGAAGTTCAGGCCCAGATAGCGCCAGACGGAGACCGCGGCCAGCGAGGAGTTGGCGGAGAACGGCGTGCCCAGCCAGGCGTGGTCGGAGTGGTAGCCGAACAGGGCGAGGACCGAGTCGAGGGTGCCGCCGTCCTGGAAGAAGTAGAGGAAGACGAAGCCGATCGCCACCCCGTTGACCAGGTACGGGAAGAAGAGCACGCCCTTGAAGAAGTTCCGGAAGCGGACGTTGAAGCTCAGGACCGTCGCGAAGTACAGCGCCGCGACGATCTGGATCGCCGAGGCGACCAGGTAGTAGCCGCTGACGAAGAAGACCTCGAACAGCTCGGAGCGGGTGAACAGTTCGGTGTAGTTCTCCAGCCCCGTGTAGTGCAGCTCGGGGCTCACACCGTCCCAGTCGGTGAAGCTGTACGCGACCATGTTGACGATCGGCGCGTAGGTGAAGGTGATCAGGAGGGCGAGGGGGACGACCAGGAAGATCCAGGGCGTCAGCCGGCGCCACACGCGGGCCCGGCGGGGGGCCGGAGCCGGTACCGGGGTGTCCCGTACCGGCTCCTTCGTGACGGACACCCGTGCGGTGGTGTCCGTCATCAGGACCCCAGGTTCTTCTGGGTCTCGGTCCACTTCTGGCCCAGGCTCTTCAGATAGTCGCCGAGCGTGCCCTTCTTCGCGCCACGGGCCAGGTCGACCAACTCCTGCCGGTAGTCAGGGGTGTTGATGCCGACCTCGGACTCGGTGTCGATCGCCTTGACCTCGGCGCCCTTGCTGTCGTCCAGCTCGATGAGCTTGACGCCCTGCTCCTCGTACGGCTTCAGGACGGTCGGCATGGGCGCGTCCTTGAGCGGCGAGATGGCCAGGTTGTCGTCGGCGTAGCCGGACTTGTCGGTGAACCAGTCGAGCCAGGCGCGGGCGGCTTCCTTGTGCTTCGAGTGGACGTTGATGCCCTGGTTGTAGTCCGGGCCCACGGTGGCGCAGAACGTGCCGTCGGTCTGGGCCGGGAAGGGCATGAAGCCGATGTCGTCCGGGTTCACGCCGGCCTTCTTCGCGGCGTCCTGGAACTGGATGATCGCCCAGGTGCCGAGCCACTGCGTGGCGATCTGGCCCTTGGCCAACTGGCCCTTGGACGCTTCCCAGTTGGAGGTGGTCGGGTCCTTCTCGGCGAGACCCTCGTGGACGATGTCGTACAGGAGCGTGTCGCCGACGCGCAGGTCGGCGCCCTCGGCCCAGGGGTTGCCCTCGGCGATCCTGGTGGTGGCCTGGGGGTCGCAGTGGACCGTGCCGTTGACGAAGGTCCAGGAGGTCAGGGTCCAGCCGGCGGCGAAGTTGGTGTAGTACGGGGTCGCGTCGGTCTTGGCCTTGATGGCCTTGAGGGCGGTCACGAACTCGTCCGGGGTGGTGGGCCAGTCGGTGACGCCGGCCTCCTGCCAGATCCGCTTGTTGTAGAGGAAGCCCGGCATCACGCCGTCGGCGGTCTGGCCGTAGACCTTGCCGTCCACCGCGGTGTAGTCGGTGAACCGGTACTTCTTGCTGCGCTCCGCGACCGTGCCCAGCGAGGCGAAGAACTTGGGGTAGTCGCTCTTCTTGATCACCCCGGGGATCATCAGGACGTCGCCGTAGTTCTCCGTGTTCATACGGATCTTGACCTCGGCCTCGTAGTTCGTGAGGGCCTCGAACTTGACCTTGACCTTCGGGTAGATCTTGTTGAACTCGGCGGCGTACTTGTCCATCGTGCCGTCCTGCACCAGGTCGGTGCGCACGGTGAGGACCTTGATGGTGCCGGTGACCTTGGCCGGGTCGTCGGGCGCCTTGGCGTCGGCGCCTTTCGAGGTGCCTCCGGTACCGGTGCAGCCGGCGGCCAGGACGGCGGATCCCACGGCCAGGGCCAGGATGTGACGGCGGTTCATGTGCATCAGCTCCGTTCTCGGGACGTTCACGGGACGGACGAGCACTTGCGGGTTGGCTGGTTCGGTACTCTGACAACGTTTTCTTAACCGGTAAAGTCCGTATCTCGCCAACGATGCCAAAAAGTGTTCCCAGTACTGGACTTGATCGGTTTAGGGAGTGCGTACATGCTTCAGGCCACACCGCTCACCGACGGATGGATCCTGCGAACCTTCGACGGCACGGCGGACGCCCTCCCCGCCTCCGTGCCGGGCTGCGTCCACACCGACCTGCTGGCGGCCGGGGTGATCCCGGACCCCTTTCTCGGGCGGAACGAGACCGCGGTGGCGTGGGTGGGGCGGCGGGACTGGACTTACGAGACCGATCTGCGCGCCGGATCGGGGCACGAGCAGACCGACCTGGTCTTCGAGGGGCTCGACACGGTCGCCGAAGTCGTCCTGGACGGGCGGCTGTTGGGGCGCACCAGGAACATGCACCGTTCTTACCGCTTCGACGTGACCGGCCTGTCGGGGCGGCTGTCGGTGCGGTTCGGGTCGGCGTACGCCGAGGCCGAGGCGGTGCGCGGCGCGCTCGGTGAGCGGCCGGCCGCCTATGCCGAACCCTTCCAGTACGTGCGCAAGATGGCCTGCTCGTTCGGCTGGGACTGGGGGCCGACCCTGGTGACGGCCGGGATGTGGCGGCCGGTGCGCGTCGAGCAGTGGTCGACGGCCCGGATCTCCCGGGTGCGACCGCTGGTGACGGTCGAAGAGGGCGTGGGAGTCGTCGAGTTGGCGGTCGAGGTCGAGCGGACCCGGGTCGAGGCTCCGCTGGCCGTCGAGGCGACGGTCGCCGGGCAGCGGGTGCGCGCCTCGCTCGACGGCGCACAGGGGGTCGTACGGCTCGAAGTGCTCGACCCGCTGCTGTGGTGGCCGCGCGGGTACGGCGAACAGCCGCTGTATGACGTCGAGTTGACGCTGCTGCACGGGGACTCGCCGTTGGACGTGTGGCGGCGGCGCATCGGGTTCCGCAGCATCGAGCTGGACCGGTCCGCGGACGAGCACGGCACCGGGTTCACGTTCGTCGTGAACGGGGAGCGGCTCTTCGCGCGGGGCGTCAACTGGATCCCGGACGACGTCTTCCCGTCCCGGATCACCCGCTCGCGCTACCGGGAACGGCTCACTCAGGCCGCCGACGCGGGCGTGGACCTCGTGCGGATCTGGGGCGGTGGTATCTACGAGAGCGCCGACTTCTACGACGTCTGCGACGAGTTGGGGCTGCTGGTCTGGCAGGACTTCCCGTTCGCGTGCGCCGCCTATCCGGAGGAGCAGCCGCTGCGGGGCGAGGTGGAGGCCGAGGCGCGGGAGAACGTCGTACGGCTGATGCCGCATCCTTCGCTCGTGCTGTGGAACGGCAACAACGAGAACCTGTGGGGGTTCAGGGACTGGCAGTGGGAGGAGCGACTGGCCGGGGAGTCGTGGGGCGAGGGGTACTACCTGGGCGTACTGCCGCGCGTGGTGGCCGAGTTGGATCCCACGCGGCCCTATACGGCGGGCAGTCCGTGGTCCGGTTCGTGGGATTACCATCCGAACGATCCGGCGCACGGGACGCATCACTCCTGGGAGGTGTGGAACCGGGAGGACTACGCGGAGTACCGGCGTGAAGTACCCCGGTTCATGGCCGAGTTCGGCTGGCAGGCGCCGCCCGCCCACGCGACGCTGCGGCGGGCGCTGCCGGGGGAGGAACTCGCGGCGGACTCCCCAGGGATGCTGCACCACCAGAAGGCGGAGGACGGGAACGGGAAGCTGCGGCGGGGCCTTGAGCGCCATTTCACCTGGCCCGAGGGCGACTTCGACCGGTGGCACTACCTCACCCAGGTCAACCAGGCGCGGGCCGTGGCCACCGGGATCGAGCACTGGCGGTCGAACTGGCCGGTGTGTGCGGGCACGGTCGTCTGGCAGCTCAACGACTGCTGGCCGGTGACGAGTTGGGCCGCGATCGACGGGGACGGACGGGAGAAGCCGCTCTATCACGAGCTGCGGCGGCTCTACGCCGATCGGCTGCTGACGGTTCAGGGCCGGGAGCTGGCCGTCGTCAACCAGGCGGCGGAGGCTTGGGCCGGGGCGGTGCGGTTGCGGCGGATGACCGTCGAGGGGGCGGTGATCGGCGAGGCGGAGGTGGAGTTCACCGCCGGGGCGCGGGCGGTGGCGCGGGTCGGCGTGCCGCAGGAGCTGGTGCCCGGCGGGCCCAAGGAGTTCCTCGTCGCGGACGCCGAGGGGTCGCGGGCGTTCCACTTCCCCGCGGCTGATCGGGACATCCCCTATCCGCGGCCCGAGTTCGACGTCTCGGTCGCGCCGGACGGCTCGGTGACGGTCGTGGCGCGTAGCCTCGTACGGGATCTGCTGCTGCAAGCCGACCGGCTCGACCCGGAGGCGCGGGCCGACCGGGGGCTCGTGACCCTGCTGCCCGGCGAACGGGTGACCATCGGGGTCAGTGGCTGGAAGACTCCCGACGCGGACGCCGCCCGCTCCGCCCTGTACTGCATGGAGCCCTCTCGATGACAGCCCAGCCGGCCTCCCGCGTCACCATCAAGGACGTCGCCGCGCGCGCCGGGGTGTCCAAGGGTGCCGTGTCGCTCGCCTTCAACCACAAACCGGGGTTGTCGGAGACGACCCGGGACCGTATCTTCCGGGCCGCGCGGGAGCTGGGCTGGGCGCCGAACCTCACCGCGCGCACGCTCGCCGGGTCGCGGGTGGACGTGGTGGGCCTCGCCATCTGCCGGCCGGCCCGGCTGCTGGGGCTGGAGCCCTTCTACATGGAGTTCATCTCCGGCGTGGAGAGCGTGCTGACCGAGCACTCGTGCTCGCTGCTGCTGCGGCTCGTGCGCAACGTCGAGGAGGAGGTGGGCCTCCAGGAGACGTGGTGGCGGGGGCGGCAGATCGGCGGCGCGATCCTCGTCGACTTCCGGCCCGACGACCCCCGGGTGGCGGCTGCCGAACGGCTCGGGATGCCCGTGGTCGCCGTAGGACATCCCTCGCTCACGGGGGGACTGACGTCCGTGTGGACCGATGACGCGACGGCTGTCACCGAGGCGGTGCGGTATCTGGCGGCGCTGGGGCATCGGCGGATCGCTCGGGTGGGCGGGGCGGCGGCGCTGGGGCACACGGCGGCGCGGGGCACTGCGTTTGCTGAGGCGGCGAGGGTGTTGGGGCTGGCCGGGGCGTGGCAGGTGACGACCGACTACTCGGGGGAGGCGGGGGCGCGGGCGACTCGGTCTCTGCTGACGGCAGCGCCGGCTGATCGGCCTACGGCGATCGTGTACGACAACGACATCATGGCGGTGGCGGGGCTTTCGGTGGCGGCGGAGATGGGGTTGTCGGTGCCGGGGGATGTTTCGTTGCTGGCTTGGGATGACTCGCAGTTGTGCCGGCTGACGCATCCGACGTTGTCCGCGATGAGTCATGACGTGCATGGGTTTGGGGTGGATGCGGCTCGGACGCTGTTTGGGGTGATCATGGGGGATGGAGTGGAGTCGCATCCTGTGCCTACTCCGGTGCTGACTCCTCGGGGGTCCACCGCGCCGCCGTCCCGGTGAGCGCCGTATGTGGCTGCGGGTGCGCTGTGGCTGGTCGCGCAGTTCCCCGCGCCCCTAACGGCCCTCGTCGCCGCCCCCTCCATCAATGTGACCTTCGCCGCTCCCGGCTCCAGGACTGGGCAGCTACGTTACCCATAAGTAGCATGGGGCTGAGCGCGCGCTCAGTGGTTGTGCTTGGGCCGTGCAGCAGTGCCATCCCGCATCTGGAGGAGAGCCATCGTGCCTCGTACCGTCAGGGACGTCGTCTTCGTCGACGGCGTCCGCACCCCGTTCGGCAAGGCGGGCCCGAAGGGCATCTACCACGAGACCCGCGCCGACGACCTGGTCGTGAAGGCGATCCGGGAGCTGCTGCGCCGCAACCCGGGTCTGGACCCGAAGAAGATCGACGAGGTCGCCATCGCCGCGACCACGCAGATCGGTGACCAGGGTCTGACCATCGGCCGTACCGCGGGCATCCTCGCCGGTCTGCCGCAGTCCGTTCCCGGCTACTCCGTCGACCGCATGTGCGCCGGCGCGCTGACCGCCGTCACCTCGGTCGCCGGTTCGGTCGCCTTCGGGGCGTACGACATCGCCATCGCCGGCGGTGTCGAGCACATGGGCCGCCACCCCATGGGTGAGGGCGTGGACCCGAACCCGCGGTTCGTGAGCGAGAAGCTCGTCGACGAGTCGGCGCTGTTCATGGGCATGACCGCCGAGAACCTGCACGACCGCTACCCGACGATCACCAAGCAGCGCGCCGACGAGTACGCCGTGCGCTCGCAGGAGAAGGCCGCCAAGGCGTACGCCAACGGCAAGATCCAGGCCGACCTGGTGCCGATCTCGGTGCGCCGCACCAACCCGGAGGCCGGTGAGACCGGCTGGGGTCTGGTCACCGCCGACGAGCCGATGCGCCCGGGCACGACCCTCGAGAACCTGACCGGTCTGAAGACGCCGTTCCGCGTCCACGGCCGGGTCACCGCCGGTAACGCGGCCGGTCTGAACGACGGCGCCACCGCCTCCCTCATCGCCTCCGAGGACTTCGCCCGCGAGAACAACCTCCCGGTGAAGATGCGTCTGGTCTCCTACTCCTTCGCGGGTGTGGAGCCGGAGGTCATGGGCTACGGCCCGATCCCGGCCACCGAGAAGGCGCTCGCCCAGGCGGGGCTGTCGATCTCCGACATCGGTCTCTTCGAGGTCAACGAGGCCTTCGCCGTCCAGGTCCTGGCCTTCCTGGAGCACTACGGCATCGCCGACGACGACGCGCGCGTCAACCAGTACGGCGGCGCCATCGCCTTCGGTCACCCGCTGGCCTCCTCGGGCGTGCGTCTGATGACGCAGCTCGCCCGTCAGTTCGAGGAGCAGCCGGAGGTCCGCTACGGCCTGACCACCATGTGCGTCGGCTTCGGCATGGGCGCGACGGTCATCTGGGAGAACCCGCACCACAAGGACGCCGGAGGCGACAAGTGAGCACCACCGCTGAGCTTCTGAAGGGCGCGGCCGAGCTGTTCCCCGACGAGGTCGTGACGTCCGCGCACGTACGCCACCTCGACCTGCCGTTCGGTGCCGGGCGCTTCGCGCTCATCACCCTCGACAACGGCTTCGACCACACCAAGCCGACCACCTTCGGCCCGCAGTCGCTGGCGAACCTCGACGCGGCCATCGACCAGGTCGAGGCGGAGGCCGCGGCCGGCGACATCGTCGGCGTCGGCATCACCGGCAAGCCGTTCATCTTCGCGGTCGGCGCCGACCTCAAGGGTGTCGAGCTCCTCAAGGAGCACAAGGACGCGCTGGCCATCGGCAAGGGCGGCCACGAGGTCTTCAAGCGCCTCGCCGGCATCGCGGTCCCGACCTTCGCGTACTACAACGGTGCCGCCATGGGCGGCGGCGTCGAGGTGGGTCTGCACTGCGAGTACCGGACCGTCTCGAAGGCGCTCCCGGCGTTCTCGCTGCCCGAGGTCTTCCTGGGCCTGGTCCCGGGCTGGGGCGGCTGCACGATCCTGCCGAACCTGATCGGTGCCGACAAGGCCGTCTCGGTGATCATCGAGAACAGCCTGAACCAGAACAAGCAGCTCAAGGGCCAGCAGGTCTTCGACCTGGGCATCGCCGACGCTCTCTTCGAGGGCGCGGACTTCCTGGAGCAGTCGCTGATCTGGACGGCGAACGTCCTCAAGGGCGACGTCAAGGTCGAGCGTCCGGTCATCGACCGCGGTGAGGCCTGGGACCAGGCCGTCGCGCGCGGCCGGTTCATCGCCGACTCCAAGGTGCACGGCGCGGCCCCAGCCGCCTACCGCGCCCTGGACATCATCGCCGCCGCCAAGAACGGCGACCTCCAGCAGGGCTACGACGCCGAGGACATCGCCCTCGCCGACCTGATCATGGGTGGCGAACTGCGCTCCGGCATCTACGCCTTCAACCTGGTGCAGAAGCGCGGCAAGCGTCCCGCCGGTGCGCCGGACAAGTCGCTGGCGCGTCCGGTCACCAAGGTGGGCGTCGTGGGCGCCGGCCTCATGGCCTCGCAGCTCGCGCTGCTCTTCCTGCGCCGCCTCGAGGTCCCGGTCGTCCTGACGGACATCGACCAGGAGCGCGTCGACAAGGGTGTGGGCTACGTCCACGCCGAGATCGAGAAGCTGCTCGGCAAGGGCCGTATCAACCAGGACAAGGCCAACCGCCTCAAGGCCCTGGTCACCGGTGTGCTGGACAAGGCCGAGGGCTTCTCCGACGCCGACTTCATCATCGAGGCCGTGTTCGAGGAGATCGGCGTCAAGCAGACGGTGTTCGCGGAGGTCGAGGCGGTCGCCCCGGCGCACGCGATCCTCGCCACGAACACCTCCTCGCTGTCGGTGACCGAGATGGCGTCGAAGCTCAAGAACCCCGAGCGGGTCGTGGGCTTCCACTTCTTCAACCCGGTCGCGATCCTGCCGCTCCTGGAGATCGTGCGCGGCGAGCAGACCGACGACGCCTCGCTGGCGACCGCCTTCGCGGTGGCCAAGAAGCTGAAGAAGACCGCGGTGCTGGTGAAGGACGCTCCGGCGTTCGTCGTGAACCGCATCCTCACCCGCTTCATGGGCGAGATCCAGAACGTCATCGACGAGGGCACGCCGGTCGAGGTCGCGGAGAAGGCGGTCGAGCCGCTGGGTCTGCCGATGTCGCCGCTGGTGCTGCTTGAGCTGGTCGGTCCCGCGATCGGTCTGCATGTCTCGGAGACCCTCAACCGGGCCTTCCCGGACCGCTTCACGGTCTCCCCGAACCTCGCCGCCGTCGTCAAGGCCGGCAAGCGCGGCTTCTACGTCTACGACTCCGGCAAGCCGGAGCTGGACCCGGAGGTCGCCGCGCTCCTCAAGCAGGGCGACTCCGTCCTCACCGAGGAGCAGGTCCGCGACCGTGTCCTCGACGCGGTGGCGCAGGAGATCGGGCTCATGCTCGACGAGGGTGTCGTCGCCGAGGCGCAGGACATCGACCTCTGCCTGATCACGGGCGCGGGCTGGCCCTTCCACCTGGGCGGCATCACGCCGTACCTGGACCGCGAGGGTGTCTCCGAGCGCGTGAACGGCAAGAAGTTCCTGGCGCCGGGCGTGGCGAGCGTCCCGGCGTAACGCTCAGCTGTGAACGGCGGTGCCCCGCAGGCCGGTTGGCTTGCGGGGCACTCGCGTGTCAGCGGGAGGGCCTGCTGGGTTGCCTCAGCGGGCGTCCTCCACATGCACGACCTGGAGGTCCGTGCCGTCGCGGTGGCGCTTGCTGCGGCCGTGGAGGCCGACGGCGAGGTTCGACGGGTCGGCGGGCTCGTCGGAGCCGACGTAGGTGACGACGTCCGGGTGATGGCCGGTCACCAGCCAGCCGGTGCCGTCCTTGAGCGTCTGGGTGCCGAAGTCACCGGCGGGGCCGCCTGCGCGCACCGGGCCGTACTGCCGGAGGATCCCCACGGCCTGCCCGGCGAGTTCGCCGTCGGGCTCCTTCAGCAGCACGCACGTGCCGTTCTCGAACAGCACCCAGGAGACCCCGGAGGGCGCCAGGATGCGCTGCCAGACCTCGACGAGATGTTCGGTGTTCACCCGGTCATGTTCCCGCAGCCGGCCTTGAACGGTCCTCCCATTTACGCCGGTTCACGTCTCCCGCCAGGCCTCCAGCGCGAGCCCCGGTTCGTCCTTGCGCCGGGTGAGCAGGAGTTGACCGGTCGACGGGGACAACGTTGCCGCCGCGACCCGGCCGTCCTCGTCGGTCGCGAGTGACACCAGGGCGTCCGCCGGGAGTTGGGGTCCCGACTCCGTCCACCACGCCCCCGCGGCCTCCTGTTCCGTCGGGTACGCGGCGAAGGCGACCCGGCCGCTCGACGAACGCTGGGCGAGCAACGTGCAGTCGTGGCCGTCGAGTTCGCAGCGGACCGCGGAGACCGGGCCGGGGCCGGCCGAGGCCAGGAGGGCGACGGGTTTGCCTCCCGCGCGCCAGGCACACAGGTCGCCGGAGTCGTCGGTGTAGAAGAGCGTGGTGCGGTCGGCGGAGGTGGCCAGGGCGCGGAGGGTGCCCGGACGTACGGGGGTCTCGACCGCCTCCTCCAGGACCGGCTGGGCGCCGGGATTCTGCTGGCGCCAGTGCAGCAGGCCGCCGGGGACGGCGGCGTACAGCTCCACACGCCCCGACTCGCCCGTCACCGCGGCCAAGTCCGCTGCCACGTCAGTCCCCTTGAGGTCCCGCCACGGCTCCCAGCCGCCCTTCTCCTTCTGCGCGACCATGCTCACGCCGCCGCCCTTGTTGCGGACGAAGACATGGGCCCGCCCCTGGGCATCGACGGCGACGGCCGGGGCGCCGGTGCGGTCGCCGGTCTTGTCGGGGTGGCCGACCGGGGCCCAGTCGAGGGCGGCGAGCCGGGGGCGGAAGTGCGTGGAGTGCACGAGCCCGGCCTCGCCGGGTTTGGTGGGCCGCCAGGAGACCAGATGGGCGTAGTGGTCGGGGCCCTGGCCGAGTGCCAGATCGGCACGGGGCATGTCGTCAGCGCTCTGGCCGAGCGCCGGGCCGGGGCGAAGGTTCAGGTCCGCGCCCTGGCCGGGCGCCGGGCCGGGCCGGAGTTTCTGATCGCCGCCCACCTTGCGCGGGGGCGACTCCCAGGGGCCGCCGGGACCGAGCTCGGCCCGGCACAGGACGGCGTCGCCGGAGGGCAGATAGACACTGAGCCGGCCGTCACGGCCGCGGAGAAGCCAGTCGCCGTTCACCGGTTCACTCTAAGCGGCGCCTTTCGCGACCCGCCCCCTCACCCCCCGCGTCTACCGTGGAGGACATGACAGACAAGCTCACCGTCACCGTCCTGGGCACCGGCATCATGGGCGCCGCCATGGCCCGCAACATCGCCGGCGCCGGGCACACCGTGCGCGCCTGGAACCGGACCCGCGCCAAGGCCGAGCCCCTCACCGCCGACGGCATCCGGGTCGCCGACTCCCCCGCCGAGGCGGTGGAGGGCACCGACGTCGTGCTGACCATGCTGTACGACGGTCCCGCCGCCCTGGCGGTGATGGAGGAGGCGCTGCCCGCGCTGCGGCCGGGCGTGGTGTGGGCGCAGTCGACGACGGCCGGCCTGGAGGGGCTCGCCGAACTCGCCGCCTTCGCCGCCGCGCACGGACTGGTCTTCTACGACGCCCCGGTGCTCGGCACCCGGCAGCCCGCGGAGGCCGGTCAGCTCACCGTGTTGGCGGGCGGGCCCGAGGCCCACCGCTACTCCGTGGCCCCCGTCTTCGACGCGGTGGGGGCGCGGACCGTATGGACCGGGGAGGCGGGCAGCGCGACCCGGCTGAAGCTGGTCGCCAACAGCTGGGTACTGGCCGCGACCGCGGCGACCGGGGAGGTGCTGGCGCTGTCCGAGGCGCTCGGGGTGGACCCGCAGGACTTCTTCGCGCTGATCGAGGGCGGTCCGCTGGACATGGGCTATCTGCACGCCAAGGCGGGGCTGGTGCTCGACGGGAAGCTGTCCCCGGCCCAGTTCGCTGTCGAGACCGCCGCGAAGGACGCCCGCCTCATCGTCCAGGCGGGTGCGGAGAACGGCGTACGTCTGGACGTGGCCGCGGCGAGCGCGGCGCGGCTGGAACGGGCTGCCGCGCAGGGGCATGGGGACGAGGACATGGCGGCGGCGTATTACGCGAGCTTCGAGGAGAAGGCCGAAGGCTGACGGAGTGCGTGAAGTCCGGAACCCCGGGAGCTGACACCCTGGGCTTATGAACGCCGCAGCCCCTCTTCTCGTAATAGTCGATGCCGCCAACGTCGTCGGGTCCGTGCCCGACGGCTGGTGGCGTGACCGGCACGGGGCCGCGGAGCGGCTGCGGGACCGGTTGGCGGCGGACGGGGTGCCGGGGCACGAGGGCCCCGTGGAGCTCGTCCTCGTCGTGGAGGGCGCGGCGCGGGGTGTGGAGTCCGTGCCGGAGGTCAGGGTCGAGGCGGCGCGAGGGAGCGGGGACGATCGGATGGTGGAACTGGTGGCCGGGGCGGTCGGGCGTGATGTCCTGGTCATCACGGCGGATCGGGAACTCCGCCGACGGGTGACAGAGCTGGGGGCGGACGTCGCGGGGCCGCGGACGGTGCGTGGCTAGAAGGCGTCTGGAGGCCACCTGGAGACCGGAGCGCAATGACCTACTTGTCCCGATATAGCAGCCACCCAAGCTCGGCCGAATCAGGGAAATAGGCATAAGCTAGCCGGGTTCGGTCATGATTTCGACATTCTGGTCGCTTTCCCGTGACGGAATGACGCCGACGCGAGACGCTGGCTCGGTGGTGCCCGTCGTTCTGATCTGAGAGGATTCCGGCACCCTTGACGGCCGGTGGACGGGAGGCAGGAGTGGCGCGTGCCGCTCACAGCAGAGACGGGCGCGAGCTCGTGTTCGATTCATGGGGTGATCCTCAAGGGCATCCCGTTTTTCTGCTGCACGGAACTCCTGGCAGTCATCAAGGGCCACGCCCGCGGTCGATGGTGCTCTATCAGCTCGGCATCCATCTGATCGCCTACGACCGCCCCGGGTACGGCGGTTCGACCCGCAAACGGGGCCGCACGGTGGTCGACGCCGCCGAGGACGTCGAGGACATCGCCGACGAGCTCGGACTCGACGAGTTCTCCGTCGTCGGCCGGTCCGGCGGCGGTCCGCACGCGCTCGCCTGCGCCGCGAAGCTGCCGAAGCGGGTGCAGAGCGCGGCCGTGCTGGTGAGCCTCGCCCCGTGGGACGCGGAGGGGCTGGACTGGTTCGAGGGGATGACGGAGTCCAACGTCCGCGAGTACCGCAACGCCCGCGAGAACCAGCAGGTGCTGCAGAGCACCCTCGTACAGAACGCGGACGCCATGCGGGACAACCCGATGGCCGTACTGAACGACCTCGACGACGAGATGCCCGAGGTGGACCGGCAGATCGTGGCCGACGCCGGCATCCGCCGGATGCTGCACAAGAACTTCGAGGCCGCGATCGAGAAGACCGCGTACGGCTGGATCGACGACGCCCTCGCCTTCAGCAGGGGCTGGGGCTTCGACCCGAAGGAGATCACCGTGCCCACCCTGCTCTGGCACGGAGAGAAGGACGTGTTCTCCCCCGTCGAGCACTTCAACTGGCTCGCACGCAGGATCAAGGACGCCACCGTGGTGCTCCAGCCGTCGGCGGCGCATTTCGCGGCCGTCCCGGTGCTGCCCCAGGTGCTCGGCTGGCTGCGGGACCAGACGGAGGCCGACGCCGCCGCGACCACGACGGCGTGACCTCGGCTCCCGCCTCCGTCAGATCGGGTGCGGGTCGAGCTCCAGTCCCACCCTCCGGCCGTTGCGGAGCCTGACCACCTTCGAGTGCTTCGCGCCGAGCTTGGCGCCGAGCACGTCGAGAGACTCCCGGGCCAACTGCTCGGCCTCCGCCGTCCGGCCCATCTCCTTCAGCAGGACCGAGAGGTTGCCCCGGCAGGTGAGGGCGGTCGGATGGTCGGAGCCGAGCCGGTCGCACAACTCCCGGTACGCCTGGCGGTAGTTGTGCTCCGCCTGGGTCGCCTCACCGAGGGCCGCCTCGGCGTTCGCCAGGTTCATCTGGCAGTTCATGCTGAAGGGGTGTTCCGGGCCGAGTGTGGTGCGCAGCGCGGACCGGGCCTCCTCGCACACGTCGCGAGCTTCTGCGAACCTCTCCGTCGACAGCAGGTTGATGCCGTGGTTGACCGCGCACGCGAGCGTGTTCGGGTGGCTCTCCCCGAGCGCGGTGCGGAACCGCTCCAACAGGTCGGCGGTCTCCTCGCAGGCGTCCTCGTGGCGCTCGGCTGCCGCGAGATGACCGGCGTGGCCGAGCCGCACCACCAGCGTCTCCGGCGAGTCCTCGCCCAACCGCCGACGGCAGATGTCCAGCACCTGCCGGCTGATGTCCATGGCCTCGTCCAGCCGGTCGAGCCGACGCAGTGTGATGGCGAGCGCCTTGGCCGCCTCCAGTGCGGGCGGTTGCTCCGGTCCGAGCTCCACGGCCGTCTCGTAGACACCCCGCAGCGTCGCCTCCGAGGCCTCGTACTCACCACAGGAGCGCTGGTCGCGGCCAAGGTTGATCTGGGAGAACAGGGTGTAGGGGTGACTGGGCCCCAGGGTCTGCGCGCGCTGCTCGCAGTTCTCCTTGTCGACGCTCTGCGCCTCGTAGCAGTCCCCGGCCATCCGCATCGACACGGCCAGGTTGTTCGCCGCGAACAGGGTCCGGGCATGGTCCTCACCGAGGAGGTCGACGGACCGCTCGTAGGTCTCCCGGTCGATCTCCAGGGCCCTGCCGACCTGTCCGACGGCCCGCAGGTCCGCGGTGAGGCCGCCCGCCGTCATCAGAGCGTGGTCGTCGTCGTCCCCCAGGGCCTCGCGCTGCCGCTCGTACACGTCCTGGTCGATCTCCAGCGCTCTGCTGTACCAGCCCTGGAAACGCAGCACGTTGGCCATCTCGAAGCGCAGATGCAGAGTCCAGCGGTCGTTGGGGCCCGCCTCCTTCTGCCAGATGACCAGCAGCTCCTCGGCGAGCGACATGGCCTCCGCGTACTCGCCGCGGGCCCGCAGGTACCGCAGCCACTCCGTCATCAGCTTACGGATCCGGTCGTCCAGCGAGTACCTGGTCCACGGGGTCTTGAGGTGAGGCCAAATGGTGTTGTAGCGCTCCCAGTTCTCCGGCCGTTCCACGTCGCCCTCGGACGGGCGGGCTCCGGAGAGCACATTGCGGACGGCGCGCAGGGCCGACTCCTGCTCGTCGGTGGACATCGACGAACGCACCGCGGCCTGCACCAGACGGTGCACCTGGATGCTCTTGGTCTTGCGGTCGACCTTGGCCAGGGAGTAGCGGTGCAGCTGCTGGATGGCCCGGGAGACCAGCGCCGTGCCACCGCTGCTCGGGTGGACCTCGCGCAGGGCCTCGCCCATCTCCTTGCCGTGCACCAGGTCGAAGGAGATGGGGTCGGCGCCGAAATGCGCACACAGCTCCAACAACCGCCGGGCGACGGGCGAGTTGAGTTGCTGGATGGAGATGTCCCAGGTCGCGGCGACCTGGCGCGGGTACTCCGGGGCATCGGAGACGGCCTTGAGCGTCGCCAACTTCGTTTGCAACAGCTCCAGATAGTCGGCGGCGTCCTGGCCCGTCTCGTTGAGCCAGGCGGCGGCGTGGTCGACCGCGAGCGGCAGGTCACCGAGGGCGTTCGCGACCCGGTCGGCGTCCTCCGTGCTGATGGCGGAGACGCGGCGCAGCAGGTGTTCGACGCTCTCGTTGCGGTCGAACACGTCGACCTCGACCCTCTCGCCGACCTGGGACCAGCCCTCGTTGCGGGTGGTGATCAGGACGTGGCCGGTGGGGCTGTTGACCAGCAGCCGCTCGATGGACTCCGGGGTGGTGGCGTTGTCGAAGACCAGCAGCCACCGGTCGTACTGGGTGCCCCGGCGCAGGGCGTCCCGGACCCCCTCGGCCGTGGCGGTGATGCTGTCCCGCTCCTCCACGCCCAGGTGTGGGGCGAGTTCGGAGTACTGGCGCAGGGCGAGGTCACCGAACTCCGCCTCGATCCACCAGACGACGTCGTAGTTGCCCCGGTACCGGTGCGCGTACTCGGTCGCCAGCTGGGTCTTGCCGACGCCGCCCATACCGTGGAGCAGTGTGGCGGTGCCGGTGTCCGTGAGCCGCTCCCGCAGGTCCTCCAGCAGTTCGGAGCGTCCGGTGAAGGCCGCGTTGCGTCCGGGCACGGACCACACGGGAGGTTCCGCGCCGGGGAAGCGGGGTCCGCCGGCGCCGGCGTCCGCGGGATGCTCGCCCTGCACCGACTGGGCGTCCAGGGCCCGCAGAAGGGCGCTCTTGGCCTGGGTCTCGTTCATACCGCTCAGATGGACGGGCATCCGGTCCGAGAACGGGTGGGCCAGCCGTGCGTCACTGACCCGTACCGGAACGAGGGTCCGACGCGAGCCCATCGGGTCGGCGGCGGCCACGGCCTCCCAGACCGCCCTGGCCTCCGGGGACTTCTGGTAGTCGGCGGAGAGCACGGCCACGGTGCGGGCGGCGCCCCGCACCTTGCTGTCGGTGTCGTCGCGCAGCGGGACGCCCGCCGCGGAGCCGTCCTCGGAGCGGGCGTCGGCCACGGTGAAGCCGGCCTCGCCGAGGACCCGTCCGATCCACTCGGCCCACATCCGGTCCTGGTGGACGTAGCTGAGGAACACATGGGTGGGGTCCGGCGGCCTGCGACGGACGACGGCCTTGAGGTAGTTCTGGCGCTCCTCGTCGGTCATGGGGACGAGGGACCTCACCTCGCCCTCGGTGATGAAAGAGGTCAGCCGTTCGCAGGCGGCGAGCAGTGAGGCGGGGGTCTCCGGCTCGTCGCGGAAGGTCGCCAGCATCTCCTCGTACGCGTAAGGGGACTTGAACGGCACCTCGACGCTGCCCCAATAGCTGCGCGGATCGATGTTCCGGGTGCGGACCAGCAACTGGTCGAAGGAGAGCCGGACCTTGGCGCGCGCCGCCTCCAGCCGGTCGGCCTCGGAGTCCACGACCCGCATGGGCACCGGCAGGATACGGATGCGCCGCTGGCCCCTGGTGTCCTGCACCCGGCGGGCGACGGCCGCCGCGCCCTCGATGCTCTGGTCGTTGTGGGTGAAGCAGTTCACCAGCACATCGGGGAAGTGCAGGGTGCAGATGTCGGAGATGTCGCTGAGGCCGGTGCGGCTGTCGACGAGGACGTAGTCGTAGCCCTGCCGGAACTGGTCGCACAGGGCGTCCAGGAACTGGCCGCCGTACTGCTCGTCGTAGAAGCGGTTCCAGTTGAACTGGGAGAAGATCGAGGAGTAGTTGCGGTCCTGGCGGCCCGCCGAGATGAAGTCCAGCCGACCGTCGCCGCGGAAGTTCCACTGCAACGCGTTCACCGCGCGGCCGATGTCGGCCTGTTCGACGATCCAGTCGGCCTTGATCTTGGTGTCCTGCAGATGGTCGACCTTCAGGACGTAGTCGTTGATGAGTTCCAGTACTCCGGGGCGGTCCCGTAAGGCGCTGGGCTCCAGGAACGGGTGGAGGAAGCGGTCGAGGCCGGGTGCTTCCAGGTCCCAGTCGACGACCAGGACCCGGCGGCCCTGGGAGGCCATGATCCAGGCGGTGTTGGCCAGCGCCATGGTGCGACCGCTGCCGCCCTTGTAGCTGTAGAACGTGACGATCTTGCCGCCGTCGGGGCGGGATTGCACGCCGGTCACGGTTGGGCCTCCTGGTCACCCTGCGAATCGGCCGACGCCGAGGGGCTGGTCGAGGATCGTAGCGGACGGTTGAGATACTGCTGGGCCGCGCTGTCGGCCAGTTCGACGAAGCGGGAGTTGAACGCCTCGGAGTGGTCGAGACCGGCGACCGCCCAGCGCTGGATGGCCCGGCCGCGGCTGAGCCGCCGGGGCAGCGCCGACTGGAGCAGCTCGCCGAGCTTCTCGCGGGACCGCCGGGTCTGCGGGTCGTCGGCGAACGCGGTCAGCACCGTCACCCACGGCAGGTCCTGTGCGTCGAAGGCCCGCAGCCGCTCCACGGCACCGCGGTCGTGCAGGGTCCAGGGGTCGATGATGAGGACCCAGGGGCTGTCGGCGTCGCTCCGGCCGAGGAAGACGTCCTCGGCCTCGTCGTAGGTGCGGATCTCGGGAGCGAAGCCCAGATTGCGGGCGAGTTCGGCGGTGCGTTCGACCAGCGGGATGCTCAGGCCGTCGCTGAAAGGCTGCCAGTCCCGGGGCTCATGACCGTACTTGGTGTCGCTGCGGCCGGGTGGCAGGTGGTGGATGTCCGGGGCGAGCACCGCGATACCGAGCCTGTGCCAGGAGGTGGTGGCGAACGCGTCCGGCACGTCGAGCTCGGCGAACTCGGCCTCGCCCGGAGCGGGTTCGGGTGACCGATGGGCGGCCTGCACGATGCACTGGGCGATCCTGCGGACGCACTGGTCGTAGTAGTCCGAGCCACCGGGGTACTGCCGCAGGCCGTACAGACCGCCCTCGGTGTAGCGGCGCAGCGCCTCGGCCTCGACCTGCATCGGTGCCACCGGTCGGCCGGGTGCCGGCAGGTCCAGGTCGACGGGGAGCGGGAGCGCGGTGGTGGGGACGGGTGTCCACAGCACCGGGATGCGGGCGCCGCGGCGGGAGCGGGTCTCGAAGGCGGTCCACTGGCGGCCGCAGTAGCCGTCGGTGAAGTAGCGGGGGGTGATCAGCGGCACGAAGCAGTGGCTGCGTTGCAGGGCCCGGGCCATGGCGGGGCCGCCGCGGTCGGTGGCGTCGAGGTAGCCGAGGGAGGGGGGCGCGAGGGAACCGCTCAGCCCCGCGACCGCCCTGATCAGATCGGAGTGGAACTCCTCCACGTCCTTGTCCGGCTCAAGCTCCTCGGCCTCCGTGTCGCCGTTCGTCACGGGTGCGGGGGCATAACTCAGGAAGAAGTAGGGCGCCTTGCCGCGCACGCGTCGTGCGGAACGGCTGTCATGCATCGTGTTCCTCCCCAGCCGAGCCGTTCATGGAGTCGAAGAGGTCGTCGAAGAGGCCAGGGTCGCAGGGTTCCAGCCGGGCCATGACCGCTACGCGGGCGATTGTCTGCGCCAGTTGGAAAGCGATCCCGTTGGCGGTCGTGTGCCGGCCGAGGCTGTACAGGCCGAGCAACCCCAGTTTCTGGTAGTCGGCGTGGAAGTCCTGGTGTGTGTACTGCATCTCGGAGTAGGGCGGGGGGATCTCGTCGGGCCGCAGCGGAGCCCACAGGACCGGGACGATGGCGTCGCGGATGAACGTCCCGCGGTCACGCTGGAGTTGCTGTCTGCGTTCGAAGCACTCCCATTCCAGGGCGCACCACTTGCTGCTGAACAACCGTGGGGACAGGGCCGGTACGAGGACCTGGCAGCGGGCGAGCCGGTCCTTCAGTACGTCCTTCCACGCGCTGCCGACCGGGATCTCCTTGTCGAGGTAGACCGCGTCGATGCCCGCGCGCAGGTCGGTGAGCTCCCTCAGATGCCTGGACAGTCGGCCGCGGAAGCGCACCAGCAGCTCGTCCGGCGGCTCGTAGCTCTCCGGTGACTCGGGGTTGCGGCCGTAACTCAGGAAGCCGTAGGGCTCCTGGACCATGGCGCGGGGCGTGTAGTCAGGCACGGTCGGCCTCCGCGGGGAGGTTCCCGCACCGGGAGCGGTGCTCGGCCAGCCAGTCACCGGCCGCGTCCACCGCCCACCGCAGCGGGAACAGCCTGCTGTCCGCGGTGCCGATCCGCCCCCGGACGATCGCGGCGTCCGCGTCGGCCTCCAGGTCACGACCGAGCACACCGAAGTCGCTGTCGTCCAGGTCGACGTCGACATAGCCCCGCCAGCGCGGGCCGTCGTCCGTCAGCACCCGGCAGTCGTAGCGCCGACGGGGCGGGCGGGGTCGGCGGTACTCGGCGAGATGGAAGGCCGAGCAGGTCTCGTAGCCGACGCCCAGCAGCAGGACGTACGCCTCCTCCTCGTAGAGCCTGGCCAGCGGGGAGCGCTCGCCGAGCAGACAGTCCAGGGCGTGGCCGCTCGTGATCCGGGCGGACCCGGGTCCGAGCGCGGCGAAGGACGCCTGCGGGTGTGTGCTGCGCATGGCTCCCGGAGTGACCCGCACCTCCTCCGCCAGCCGTCCCATGCCTTGCGAGGGCGTAGAAGCCGCGCAGAAGGGCTCCATGTGTTCACGGTAGGACAGAAGTTGATGTCGTGTCAGGTCTCGCGTCATGTGGAGATAAGCCCGTGATGTCAGCGAATTTCCCTCGGTGAACGTGGGCACCACCAGCGTGCCCTCGGGGCCGAGCGCGTCCAGGAGGGCGCGCAGTACCGTAGGGCCGCCGCCGCGCACCGGCCCTACGGACCGCAGGGAGGCGTGCAGCAGCAGCGTCATGCCCTTCTCGACGCCTAGTTCACGGAGTTCGGCACTGAGCAGTGAGGCTGTGGTCATCCGCCGTCAGCCGCGCAGCCGAGCGGCCATCCGGCGGCCGGCCGCGGTGAGGCCGTCGTGCGGGATCGCCCGGGCCGGGAGGCGGTCCAGGTACGCGGACCGCAGCCCCTCCTTGGTCTCGTCGTCGCCGGCGAGGTCGAAGAGGTCCGACAGGGCGTTGAACTTCATCTGCTGCACTCCCTCCACGATGAGGCCGGCCAGCGCCACGGCGGTGTCCGGCAGCGCCACTCCGAGGGCTCCGAAGGCGTGCGGGTCGGCGGCCACCTGTCCGTGGGGGCCGCTGCTCCGTAACGGGGTGCACGCGGTGAACAGGGCGCGCACTCCGGGGCCCCGGCCCGCGTTGCGGGCGCGCAGATGCACGGCGGCCTCGGTGAACAGGCGGAGCCAGCGGGCGTGTTCGGCATCGTCGAGCGCGGGTGCGGGTGCGGGGGTGGGGGAGGCGGGCAGGCCGTCACCGTCCAGACCGCCGCGGAAGCCGTCACGGTAACGGTCGGTGTCCTCGACGAGGACGGTGAACTCCCTGGTGGCCAGGCGTCGTACCGGGCGCCAGACGTAGCCGGAGTCGGCCGCTTCGGTGAGGGGGCGGGGCGGTTCGTCCGGCCGGGCGGCGACGAGGAGGCCGCCGGCGCGTGCGAGCAGGGCGACCGGTCCGGGGGTGTCGGCCGGGAAGGTCAGGTGTCCGGTCCCCGGCAGGTGGGCCTGGTCGGCCTCCTCCGGCAGGTCGACGCTCAGTTCGATGCCGGCCCTGAGCGCCGCCGCCAGGGCGATCTCGCCGAGCCGCTGCCGTACGGCGGCCGTCGGCAGCCGCCCTTCGATGCCGAGCACCGCCCAGGTACCGAGATAGGGGTGGCGGACGGTCCGCGCGGTCTGTCGGGGCCACTGCCGGTCGAGGTGGGCCAGGGCGCTCGCCTCGGGGCCGGGATACCGGGCGCACAGGGCGGTGAGAAGCAGCCGGCGGACGCTGGCCTCGGCGTCGGTGAGGGCGCGCAGGGCGGCGGTGTCGCCGTCGCCCGCCGCGAGGGAGTCGAAGCCGTGGGCGGTCAGCGTGTGCGTCCGACGCGTCGGCCGGGGGCGGGGGGCGTTCAGCACATGGCCGATCAGCCGGAAGAGGTCCTCGCAGTAGACGGAGGGGTTGTCGAAGCCGTTGGCGGCGCGGTGGCGGTGCCCGTACAGTCCGCCTCCGCAGATCCGGACCACGGAGCACTCCCGGCACTGGTGGCTCAGCGCCTCCGCTCCCCCGCCCTGGGCCAGGAAGCCGGGGTGTGCGGCGGCCTCGTCGAAGGAGTTGCGCAGCACGTGGAACCCGGTGGCGGGCGCTCCGGGTCCCGCGGTCTTGAGCCAGTCGGCCTGTTCGATCTCGCCGTCGGTCTCGACGACGACCAGGTCCGGGCTGCCGAGCCCGAGCGCCTCGGTGAAGGACTCCCGGCCGTCCCGGCCGGCCTCGATCGAGTCGAAGAGACGGACCGGGAAGGGCCTGCCGTCGGCGGTCCAGCGGTCGTGGACGGCAATCAGCCAACGAGCGTGGGCGAGGCCTCCCGGCGGTGGCCGGTCCCAGGTGGCGTGCGGAAGCAGGAAGTCCACCCGAGGCGGATCCAGCGCGGCGAGGGCCTCGTACACGGCGGCCGGATCGTTCTGTACGTCGATGGTGCACAGCAGCCCGGCGAAGGCACTGCGGTGCTCGGGCGAGCCGAGGAGGCGCACGGCCCTGACGACGGAGTCGTACGACCCGGTGCCGTTCGCCCGCTTGCGGTGGCGGTCGTTGGACGCGCGGTCGCCGTCGAGGGAGATGCCGGTGCTGATCCGCTCGCGCACCAGCATGCGGCACGTCGCCTCGTCCAGCAGCAGGCCGTTGGTCTGCATGCGCAGGTCCAGGTCGCACACACCGTCCAGTGCGGCGCGCAGGTCCTGTGCCGTGCGGGCCAGTCGGTCGGCTCCGGCGAGCAGGGGTTCGCCGCCGTGCAGGATGACGTGCACGCGCGGGAGTTCGGGGTGGGCCCTGGCGTGTTCGGCGATGCGTGTCACCATCGCCGCCGCCACCTCGTCCGGGACGACCTGCGGCCGGCGCCGCCAACTCTGGTCGGCGTGGCGGTAGACGTAGCAGTGATCGCAGGCCAGGTCGCATCTGCTGTGCATCTTCAGGACGAACTGGCGGAATGCTCTTGTCCCTGCGGTCATCGGCCTTTGGTGTCCGTGACGGTCAGATACTGGAGTTGAAACCGGAGTCCGACTGCCCGCCGGACGGCAGCAGCCTGTTCAGCAGGTGCCGGTCGATCTCACCGGAGTCGTCCAGGGCGACGTCGCCCCAGTCGGGGACCTCCGTGGCCAGCGGCGGGGTCACCGCTCCTAACTCGTCCAGAAGTGCGCCGGACGCCTCTGCGCCGTTCGTCATTGCGGTCTCCTTCGCCGGTCCGCGCATCGCGCCGGTCGGATCGTCACCGAGTGGAATTCGCACTGAGCAGTCGCGAGGTGGCTCGTCGTCACCACTCCCCCATCATCGTGGCCGCTTCCGGTCGGACACAAGGGCGGTAAAGGTACCTTACGAGCCAGCTTCTCCACGGCAAGAGTCAATTCCGGTCAGCCTGGGGCGGGTTGCGAACAGGGCGCGGCCCCGCGCAACGCGCCGAAGCACATCGCACAGGGCCGGGACACGCGGTTACTCCACGCCTCCGTTCGGCGGCTTCGCCGCCGAGCCCGACCCCGCCTTCTCCCCCTGCGCCAGCCGGCTGTGCGAGCGGCCGTACAGGAAGTACACGACGAAGCCGAGGACCATCCAGATCGCGAACCGCAGCCAGGTCTCCGTCGGCAGGTTCAGCATCAGCCACAGGGAGGCGAGGACCGACAGGATCGGGAGGACAGGGACCCACGGGGTACGGAAGGAGCGGGGCAGGTCGGGGCGGGTGCGGCGGAGGATGATGACGCCGATCGCGACGACCACGAACGCGAACAGGGTGCCGATGTTGACCAGTTCGGCGAGTTCGCTGAGCGGGGTGAAGCCGGCGACGATCGCGATGATCACGCCGAGCAGGATGGTTGGGCGGTGCGGGGTCTTGAAGCGGGGGTGGACCTGGGAGAAGAAGCGGGGCAGCAGACCGTCGCGGCTCATGGCGAAGAAGACACGGGTCTGGCCCAGCAGGAGGATCATGCAGACCGTGGTCAGGCCGACCGCCGCGCCGAAGCTGATGAAGCCCGCGTACCAGGGGTGTCCGATGGCCTTGAAGGCGTCGGCGAGGGGGGCCGTGACGGACAGTTCGGTGTAGTGCTGCATGCCGGTGACGACGATCGACACGGCCACGTAGAGCGTCGTGCAGATCAGGAGCGAGCCGAGGATGCCTCGTGGCATGTCCCGTTGCGGGTTCTTGGTCTCCTCGGCCGCCGTCGCCACCACGTCGAAGCCGATGAAGGCGAAGAACACCACGGACGCCGCCGTGAAGATGCCCATGACGCCGAAGTTGGAGGGCGCCCAGCCGAACATCAGCTGGATGAGCGGCGCTTGGAGGTCACCGCCCGCGTCCACCGGCTGGGACTTGGGGATGAACGGGTCGTAGTTGTCGCCCTTGATGAAGAAGGCGCCCGCGATGATCACGACAAGGACGACGGTCACCTTGATGGCCACGACGATCGACGTCACGCGCGCGGACAGCTTGGTGCCGAGGACCAGGATGCCGGTCAGGACCAGGACGAGGGCGGCGGCGAGGATGTCGAAGCCGAAGCCGTCGGCCCCGTCCCGGCCGCTGAGCGCCTCCGGCAGATGCCAGCCCGCGTTGTCGAGGAGCGAGGCGATGTACCCGGACCAGCCGACGGCGACCACCGCCGTGCCGAGCGCGAACTCCAGGACCAGGTCCCAGCCGATGATCCAGGCGGGCAGTTCACCGAGCGAGGCGTACGAGAAGGTGTACGCCGAGCCGGCCACCGGGACGGTGGAGGCGAACTCGGCGTAGCAGAGCGCGGCGAGCGCGCAGACGACCCCGGCGACGACGAAGGCCAGGGCGACCGCCGGTCCGGCGTTGTTCTTGGCGACCGTTCCGGTCAGGACGAAGATGCCGGTGCCGATGATGACACCGACGCCGAAGACGGTCAGATCCAGCGCGGAGAGGGATTTCTTCAGCGCGTGCTCTGGCTCCTCGGTATCGAGGATGGACTGCTCGACTCTCTTCGTCCGGAAGAGTGTGCTGCTCACGGGCGTACCTCCCACGCTGTGTCGTCCTCGACATGATCGAGAGGGGGCGTACTGCGTATGCCCCGGCGCGTGGGGATTCACGCAAATGGGCCGGTCCTACCACCCTTCACGGTGGTACGACCGGCCCATTCAGGCGTGTCAGTCGCGCGCGGGCTCCGGCTCCTCGGCCGCCGCGGCGCTGCTGTACTTCCCGTCCAGCTTGGAGACCAGACCGGTGACCTGCCGGGCGATGTCCGGCGCGGTCAGCCCGATCTCCGCCATCACCTCGGCGCGCGAGGCGTGGTCGAGGAAGCGCGGCGGGATGCCGAAGTCGCGCAGGGGTACGTCGACGCCGGCGTCGCGCAGGGCCTGGGCGACCGCGGAGCCGACGCCGCCGACACGGGAGTTGTCCTCGACGGTGACGACCACGCGGTGCCGCTCGGCGAGCGGGGCCATCGCCTCGTCCACCGGCTTGACCCAGCGCGGGTCGACGACGGTGGTGGTGATGCCCTGCTTGTCGAGGAGCGAGGCGATCTCCAGGCACATGGGGGCGAGGGCACCCACGGAGACCAGGAGCACGTCCGGGGTGTCCGTGCCGGGCTCGCGCAGCACGTCCATGCCGCCGACGCGTCCCACGGCGGGTACCGCGGGGCCCACGGCGCCCTTCGAGAACCGTACGACCGTCGGCGCGTCGTCGACCTGGACGGCCTCGCGGAGCTGCGCGCGGACCTGGTCGGCGTCGCGCGGGGCGGCGAGGCGCAGGCCCGGGACGACCTGGAGGATCGACATGTCCCACATGCCGTTGTGGGAGGCGCCGTCGGTGCCGGTGACGCCGGCCCGGTCCAGGACGAAGGTCACGCCGCACTTGTGCAGGGCGACGTCCATCAGGACCTGGTCGAAGGCTCGGTTGAGGAACGTGGCGTACACCGCGAAGACGGGGTGCAGTCCGCCGGTCGCCAGGCCCGCGGCCGACACCGCGCCGTGCTGCTCGGCGATGCCGACGTCGTAGATCCGGTCCGGGAAGGTGTCCGCGAACTTCTTCAGGCCGACCGGCTGGAGCATGGCCGCGGTGATGGCCACGATGTCCTGGCGCTCCTTGCCGAGCCGCACCATCTCGTCGCCGAAGACGGAGGTCCAGTCGGCGCCCGAGGCCTTGACCGGCAGACCGGTGTCGGGGTGGATGGGGCCGATGCCGTGGAAGCGGTCGGCCTCGTCCTGGAGGGCGGGCTGGTAGCCGCGGCCCTTCTCGGTGAGGACGTGGACGATCACCGGGCCGCCGAAGCGCTTGGCGCGGGCCAGCGCGGACTCCATGGCCTCGATGTCGTGGCCGTCGATGGGGCCGACGTACTTCAGGCCGAGGTCCTCGAACATGCCCTGCGGGGCGATGAAGTCCTTGAGGCCCTTCTTGGCGCCGTGGAGGGTCTCGTAGAGCGGCTTGCCGACGACCGGGGTGCGCTCCAGGAGGTCCTTGCCGCGGGCCAGGAAGCGCTCGTAGCCGTCCGTGGTGCGCAGGGTCGCCAGGTGGTTGGCGAGGCCGCCGATGGTCGGCGCGTAGGAGCGCTCGTTGTCGTTGACGACGATGACCAGCGGGCGGTCCTTGGCGTCGGCGATGTTGTTCAGCGCCTCCCAGGCCATACCGCCGGTGAGGGCGCCGTCACCGATCACGGCGACCACGTGGTCGTCGCGTTTCTGGATCTGGTTGGCCTTCGCGAGGCCGTCGGCCCAGCCGAGGACCGTGGACGCGTGGCTGTTCTCGATGACGTCGTGCTCGGACTCGGCCTGCGAGGGGTAGCCGGACAGGCCGCCCTTCATCTTCAGCCGGGAGAAGTCCTGGCGGCCGGTGAGCAGCTTGTGGACGTAGGACTGGTGTCCGGTGTCCCAGAGCACCTTGTCCTTCGGTGAGTCGAAGACACGGTGCAGGGCGATGGTGAGCTCGACCACGCCGAGGTTCGGGCCGAGGTGGCCGCCGGTCTTGGAGACGGCGTCGACGAGGAAGGTCCGGATCTCCTCTGCCAGCTGGTCCAGCTGCTCCAGGCTGAGCCGGTCCAGATCACGCGGTCCCCTGATGCGGGTCAGCAGCGGCACCCGTGCCTCCTTGCAGTAGAGCTGTTGCCGGGCTTGTCGAGTCTAATGTTCCGCCTTTGCGGACGGCGCCCGGGAGGTGCGTCATACATCACGCGATCGGCTGTACCCACGATCCGTCGTTCGTACGACATGAGAACGGCCCGGCGCTGAGTTCTCAGCGCCGGGCCGTTCTCGGACGTGCTAGCCGCGACCCGCGGCCTTCTGGGACTTGCGCGACACCGAGTCGATGACCACGGCGCCGAGAAGGACGCCACCGGTGATCATGTACTGGATCGACGTGTTCATGTTCAGCAGGTCGAGACCGGTCTGGATGGACTGGATGACCAGCATGCCCAGCAGGGCCGACCACACGTTGCCGCGACCGCCGAACAGCGACGTACCACCGATGACGGCCGCCGCGATGGCGAGCATCAGCGTGTTGCCGCCACCGGCGTTCAGCGTCGCCGACGCCGTCTGACCGGCGAAGAACATACCGCCGATGGCCGCGAAGCCACCGGAGATCGCGAAGACGCTGATCCGGACCATCGGCACGTTGATACCGGCACGACGGGCCGCCTCGATGCCGCCGCCGACCGCGAAGACCTTGCGGCCGTACGTCGTACGACGCAGCACGAAGTCCACGATCACCAGCGAGGCGAGGAAGATCACCAGCGCGTTGGAGACACCGGCGGCGTTGTTCAGCACGACCGCCGCGGCGAAGGCCGCGACCGCGAGGGCTCCGACGCGGATCAGGATCTCGCTGGTCGGCCGGAAGGGCACACCCGCGGCCTTGCGGCGGCGCTGGTCCATCAGGGAGCCGATCAGCATGGACGCGACGGCGAGGCCGGCCAGGAGGTAGGCGCCGACGATGGCCTGGTCCATGAAGAACGAGCTCTGGCCGAGCAGCTGGATCGGGCCGCTGTCCGACGGGATGTTGATCGTGCCGCTGTCGCCCAGCAGCCACAGCATCAGACCGTTCCAGCCGAGGAAGCCGGCCAGGGTCACGACGAACGCCGGGACACCGATCTTGGCGAAGAACCAGCCGTGCAGGGCGCCGATGGCGATACCGGTCAGCACGGCGAGGATCAGGGCCAGCCACTGGCCCATGCCGTGGTTGACCACGAACACCGCGAAGATCGTGGACGCCAGACCGCTGACCGAGCCGACCGACAGGTCGATCTCACCGAGCAGCAGCACGAACACCAGGCCGATGGAGAGCATGCCGGTGGCGGCCATGAAGTAGCTGATGTTGGACAGGTTGTCCGCGCTCAGGAACAGGTCGTTCTTCAGCTGGAAGATCGTCCAGATGACGATGAGGCCGACCACGACCGGCAGCGAGCCCAGCTCGCCGCCCTTGACCTTGCGCTTGAACTCGGTCCAGTAGCCCTTGAGACCCTCTTCACGGATCAGCAGGCGCGGGTCGACGACGGTGACCGGGGCGGCCGTGGGGTCGTCGGCGGGGGCCACGGTGGACTGGTCCGCCACGACGCCGTCCGTCTTCTCTACCTTCGACGTGTCGCTCACTTTGCCGCCTCCGTGCTGCGACGCCCCGCACGACGGGTCACGGCGTTGTCCGTGGCGCCCGTGATGGCGGCGATGATCTCTTCGTGGGTGGTGTCCTTCACGGAGAAGGAACCGTTGTTCTTACCCAGGCGCAGCACGGCGACGGTGTCGGCGACAGCCTTCACGTCGGCCATGTTGTGGCTGATGAGGATGACACCGAGGTTGCGCTCGCGCAGCCGCTCGACGAGGTCGAGGACCTGCGCGGTCTGCTCGACGCCGAGCGCGGCGGTGGGCTCGTCCAGGATGACGACCTTGGGGTCACCGATCAGGGCGCGCGCGATGGCGACGACCTGGCGCTGGCCACCGGAGAGGCTCGCGATCGGGATGCGGACGCTCGGGATGCGGATGGAGAGCGTGGACAGCAGCTCTCGGGCCTTCTGCTCCATCATGACCTCGTCGATGACGCCGCGGTGCAGCAGCTCGCGTCCGAGGTAGAGGTTGCCGACGACATCGAGGTTGTCGCACAGCGCGAGGTCCTGGTAGACCGTCGCGACGCCGAGTCCCTGGGCGTCGTGCGGCTTGTTGATGCTGACCGGCTTGCCGTCCCACTCGATGACGCCCTCATCGATGGGGTGGACACCGGCGATCGTCTTGACCAGCGTGGACTTTCCTGCGCCGTTGTCGCCGACCAGGGCGACCACTTCTCCGGCGTGGACCTCCAACTCGACGTCGGTGAGTGCCTGCACCGCACCGAATCGCTTGGAGACTCCGCGCAACGCCAGCACGGGCGTAGCGGACACGTGAACCATCTCCTTCGCCGCCTGACCGGCGGGGATGCCGCGCTTGGGGTAGGCGCGGAGGGTTGTGCTCAGAGCACGATTTACCAGATGAACTTGCGCGCAGCCCGGCCCAGTTGGCAACGGGCGCGTACGCGATGCTTCCGTCCGGCGCCCACCCCGCAGCGGGGTATGTGGGCGAGGCGGGCGCCGGAGGGGCTTGGATACCTGCCGACGGGGCGTGCCGTGACTCAGGCACGCCCCCGAAGGCGGGTGGTTACTGCAGACCGGCCTTCTTGCACGCGGCGGCGTAGGCCGAGGTGCAGATCTGGTCGACGGTGTACAGCTTGTCCTTGATCACCGTGTCCTTGATGTTGTCGACGGTGACGGAGACCGGGGTCAGCAGCTGCGACGGGACCTTGTTGCCGGAGCCGTTGGTCATGGTCGTGGTGGCGAGGTCGTCGATGCTCTTGCCCTCGACCAGGTTGACCGCGAGCTGGGCGGCGGCGTCGGCCTCGGGCTTGAAGGCCTTGTAGACCGTGCTGGACTGGGTGCCGGCGACGATGCGCTGGATACCGGCGAGCTCGGCGTCCTGGCCCGTCAGCGGGATGCCGGAGATGCCGGAGCCCTTGAGGGTGTTGGCGATACCGCCGGCCATGCCGTCGTTGGCGGCGTAGACGCCCGCGATGTTCTTGGCGCCCAGCTGGGTGATGGCCGCCTTCATCTTCTGCGCGGCGACCGAGTCCTTCCACAGGCCGGACTGCTCGTAGGCGATCTTGACCTTGCCGTCGAGGACGCTGTGGGCGCCCTTCTTGAACAGCGCGGCGTTCGGGTCGGCGTCGTCACCGTTGATCATGACGACGTTGGCCTTGGGGGTCGCCTTGGAGCCGAGCGAGTCGAGCAGGGCCTGGCCCTGGAGCTGGCCGACCTTCTCGTTGTCGAAGGAGACGTACGCGGAGACCGGGCCCTGGGCCAGACGGTCGTACGCGATGACCTTGACGCCCTTCTTGACCGCTGCCTCGATCGAGGACTTGATGGCGGCCGAGTCCTGGGCGGAGACCGCGATGACCTTGACGCCCTTGGTGACCATGGTGCTGACCTGCTGGGCCTGCTTGGCGGCGTCGGCTCCGGCGTTGGCGTAGGAGACGGTGCAGTCGCTGCACAGCTCCTTGACCTTGGCCTCGAACAGCGGCTTGTCGAACTGCTCGTACCGCGTGGTGACGCTGTCGGGCAGGAGCAGGCCGATCGACTTGTTGCCCGAGCCGGCGCTGCTGCCGCTGTCGGAGTCGTTGTCGTCGCCGGCCTTGCCGCACGCGGCGGCCGTGAGGGCGAGGGCCGAGACCAGAACGGGTACAGCCGCACGACGCATAAGCGTGTTCACTTCAGAAACCTCCCTGACGAGGCCGCGTCGTTGCGGCCGAGGTGGCTGGAAGTCAACTCGGCCACACGTGCGACGTCAAGAAGTAAATACTTAACGGGTTGGCAACGGCGGGTTTCGTTCTCTAAGTGAAGGCAGGAGCCGCTGAGTGCAGCGTGCCGTCCAAAAGGGTCGAATCGCCCATCTCGCTGAGTGCGAGGGCAAGCGCTCCGAGGACCTCCGCACGGCCTCCAAGTGCCCCTGGGAGAACGGTGAGTTGACGTGCCGCGCTGGGAATGGCGTAGCGGCTGACGGACTCCCTTATGGGGCCAAGGACCAGCTCGCCGGCCTCCGCGAGATCACCGCCGAGGACCACCCTGCTCGGGTTCAGGAGATTGCAGAGATTGGCGACTCCACTGCCGATGTGTCGGCCGACGTCGGCGATCACCCGACGGCAGCCAGGGTCTCCGTCCCTGGCCAGCCGCACGACGCCTTCCATCGTCAGGTCCGTGCCGTGACTGGACTGGAGCAGCGGCAGCACATAGCGCGCGGCCGCGAAGGTCTCCAGGCAGCCCCGGTTTCCACAGCGGCAGACCGGTCCGGATTCATCAAGAGTAATATGCCCGATTTCTCCCGCTGTGCCACCCGGGCCCCGGTAGATCTTGCCGTTGATGACCAGGCCGGCGCCCACACCGCTGGCGACCTTGATGTACGCCAGGTCCCTGACGCCCCTGCCGCTGCCCCAGACCATCTCGCCGAGGGCGCCCAGGTTGGCGTCGTTGTCGACGTGCACGGGGACGCCCAGACGGCCTCCCAGCTCCTCGGCGGGCTTGGTGCCGATCCACCCCGGCAGGATCGCGGAGGAGCCCAGGGAGCCGGATTCCAGGTCGATCGGGCCGGGAACGCCTAGACCCACTCCGGCGATCTTCGAACGGTCCACGCCGGTTGCCTCGATCAGGCGGTTGACCAGCTCTTCCGCCCGGTCGAAGCCCTGTGTGGAGGAGGCGTCCACGTCCAGTGGCTCGGACTCCTCGGCCAGCACCTGGTGGGCCAGGTTGCCGACCGCCACCCGCAGGTGCGTATGGCCGAAGTCGACGCCGATCACGATGCCGGCGTCGCCGCTGAGCGAGACGCTGCGGGCCCTGCGGCCACCGGCCGACGTGGGCGTGACCTCGACGGTTCCGCCGTCCTTCAGCTCCCGGACGATGTTGGAGACGGTGGCCGCGGACAGACCCGTGGTCCGTGCGATCTCCGCCTGGGTGAGCGACCCGGCCAGCCGGACGGCCCGGACGACCCGTTCCAGGTTGGCTCGGTGCAGCGACGACTGCGACCCCGGAGTCTCCACGACGACCTCCTGCGCGCGGGACCGCATCGACGAGGCCCCGTTCATGTCCAACTAGTGAACTCTAAGCTGAGCCGTTCGGGTCGCCTCCCGTCAAGAGGTTGAACAGTATCCGGGACTCCGCGCACGCCTCGGCGCACCGTCACCAGGGGCGGGGACGGTGCGCTCACGGGCGCTCTCGGAGCGCTACTTCAAGGTCGCGGACGTAAGGCCCGCCTGCACCTGGCGCTGGAAGGACAGATAGACGACCAGCATCGGGATCATCGCGATAGTCACCCCCGCGAAGAGCACCGGGAGGTCGGAGGCGTACCCCTGTTGCTGCTGGAGCTGGATGAGCCCCTGGGTGAGGACGTAGCGCTCGGGATCGTCACCGCTCTGCGGCTGCATGAGGACCGTCGGCAGGATGAACTGGTTCCACTGGCCGAGGGTGTTGAAGATGCCGACGCTGACCAGTCCGGGCTTCGCCATCGGCAGCATCACCTGGAAGAAGGTGCGGCTGTGCGAGGCCCCGTCGAGGATCGCCGCCTCGAAGACCGCCGTGGGCAGGGTCCGGAAGAAGGCGTGCATGAAGAAGACGGTGAACGGCATCGAGTAGGCGACGTACACCAGGATCAGCCCCTGGTAGGTGTTCAGCATGTCCAGCCGCTTGACCATGAAGAACAGCGGGACCAGGGCCAGGAACACCGGGAACATCGCGCCGGCCACGAAGAAGTAGTACAGGAAACGGTTGCCCAAGAACTCGTAGCGGGCCAGCACGTACGCCGCCATCGAGCCGAACAGCATCGTCAGCGGTACCGAGAAGACCAGCACGATGACGGTGTTCAGGAAGTAGTCGCCGATGCCCTTGTCCCAGGCCCGGCCGAAGACGTCCAGCGACCAGTTCTGCGGCCAGCCGAACGCCGAGCCGCCGATCTGGCCGTCGGTCTTGAAGGAGCTCAGGACCAGCCAGAGCAGGGGCAGGATGATCAGCAGGGCCCACAGGGCGAGGAAGCCGTGCGAGAAGACGTTCAGCACGACGCCTTCGCTGCGGTCGTCGCCGGGGCGGACCGGGGTCTTGGCCACGGGGCGCCGCACGGGGGCGTCCGCGGTCTCCTTGATGGGGGCGCTCATCGTCGTATCTCTCCCGCTCAGAACTCGACGCGGTCGCGGCGGGTGGCACGCAGCATGACCACGGACAGGACCAGGGTGAGCAGCAGCATGACGACGCCCATCGCGCAGGCGTATCCGCTCTTGCCGAAGTACTGGAAGTTGCGCATCATCACGGTCGACATCACGTCGCTCTTGTGATCGGGACCGCCGCCGTAGGCGCCCATGTTCTGGGTCATCGAGGAGACGAGGACGAACATGTCCATCGCGACGATGCCCAGGTACACCCAGGCGGTCTGCACGCTCTCCCAGAGCAGCGGCAGGGTGATGCGGAAGAAGGACTGGTTGCGGCCGGCGCCGTCGATCAGGGCGGCCTCGTAGATGTCCTTGGGGATGGACTGCATGGCGGCCGAGAACAGCACCAGATAGAAGCCGACGCCGTGCCAGACCACGGCGATCATCAGCATCCACAGCACCAGGTTCGGCTCGTTCAGCCATTCCATCGGATTCTGGGCGTCGACCAGTCCGAGTTTGATCAGGAAGCCGTTGAGGAGACCGCCGCCGTCACTGCGGTACACCGCGTTGAAGAGGACGGCGACGATCGCCAGTGACAGCACCTGCGGAAAGAAGTAGACGATTTTGTAGAACGACGATCCGGCGACGCCCGAGACCCCGCCGGCCCGGCTGCGTCCGCCCGCGTTGAGCATGAACGCGAAGAACAGGGCGAGCAGGATCGTGATGGCCGGGATGAAGATCAGGAACAGGATGTTGTGCCAGATGGCCTGCATGAAGACGTCGTCGTCGAAGAGCGCCTTGTAGTTGTCCAGGCCGACGAACTTGAAGGTCTGCGACTGTCCCTTCCAGTCGGTCAGCGAATAGCCGAACGTCTGGATGTACGGCCAGATCACGAAGATCAGATAGAGCGCCACGGGAACGAACAGAAATCCCGCGACGAACCGGTGCTGCCCTTTACGCATTGGCGTTCCCTGCCCCTGGTGTCCTTCCCCGGGCCGGATCTCTCCGGCCCGGGAAACGGCGTGGTGGTTCAGTTCCGGAGGTTCAGTCCCGGTGGTTCTTCTTGGAGTTCGGGTCCTTGGCCTGCTTGTCGACCGCGGCCTGGGCGCGCTTCAGCCACTCCTTGGGCTGGATGCGCTTGGCCATCAGCTCGTTGGACGCGGCCTCGATGGCCGCCCCCATCTCGCTGTACCAGTCGACGTACAGGTAGCGGAAGGTGTTGTCACCGGCCGCCTTGGACGCCTCCACCGTGGACTGGGTCCCGGGGCGCAGCTGGACGCCGCTGTCGACGCCGTCCTTGAGGATGGTGAGCGAGTTCGCCTCCTTGGCGAACTGCGTGGACCACTCCTTGGAGAGCATGCGGCGCATGAACTCCTTGGCCCCGGCGAGGTTCTTCGCCTTCACCGGGATGATGAAGGGCTCGCCGGCGCCGGCCCGGATCGCCTCGAAGGGCAGCTTGCTGTCGGGCAGCACCGGCATCGGCAGGAACTTCATGTCGAAGTCCGCCGGTGTCGTCTTGAGCTGCTCGTTCTCCAGCCAGGAGCCGCTGGTGATGAACGCGGCCTTGTACTGGTTCCAGCGGGTCTGCGACTCGGTGTGGGTCAGGCCGTTGGTGCCGGGCATCAACAGGCCCTTCTCCACGACCTCGTAGATCGCCTCGACGCCCGCCTGGGCGGCGTCGGAGCCGACGAACGCCTTGGGGTCGAGGTTGTCGATCGCCTTCATGGCGTCCAGGCCACCGGTCTTGGCGATCAGGTCCATGATGGCGACGTTGATGTAGTACGGGTACTTGCCCTGGTGGGCGAGGCCCCCGATGCCCTGCTTCTTGGCGTCCGTGCAGATGGCGAGGAAGTCGTCCCAGGTCTTGGGCGCCTCCCAGCCCTTCTCCTTGAAGAGCTTGCCCGAGTACCACAGGCCCCAGACCGTGTAGATGTAGTTGAGGGCGACGACCTTGCCCTCGAAGGTGCCCGGGTCGAGGGTGCCGGCGATGAGGGTGTCGCGGACCTTCTTGGAGGGGTCGTCGACCGACGGAGCGTCCAGCACCTCGGCGAGATCGAGGAGCTGGCCGTTCTTGTTGAGGACGTCGACCTTGATCTGCTGGGCGCCGGAGTCGTCCACGATGTCCGGCGGGTTGCCCGCGTTGAAGCGGGGCTGGAGCTTGCCGGTGATCTCCTGGGTGCCGGTGTGGGTGGAGGTGATGCCGAGCTTCTTCTGGAAGTCGGCCTCCCACACCTTGGCGTAGTTGTCGCCGTAGCCGCCCTTGAAGATGACGACGTCGAGCTTGCTGCCCTTCTCGGCGCCGAAGGGGTTCTCCTTGGTCGTCTTGCCCTTGGGGGTGTCGTTGCCGGAGTCGTCGTCCCCGCCACCGCTGGCACACGCGGACAGGAAACTCATCGTGGGTACGGTGATCAGACCGAGTGCGGCGGACCGCTTGATCACATCACGGCGGCCGACGGAGCCTTTGTCGTTCTCGGCGGAAGTGGATCCCATGCTCAAGTCCTCGCCTTCTCCAGGACTCAGGCGGTGAACCGGATCCTCGCCGGCACCGCGATCGGGTCACGCTGGGTCGTGCAGGAAGTGCGAACGTGCGGTTGAACGGATCGGTGAATCGCCGACAGGTATAGTCCACTTCCCGCCAGCGGAGCAAGATCGAATGCAAGGTTGGCCATGGGTCTTTTCCGAGTTGAGACCTCCCGGAAATATGTGCGGCCTGTGTACCGGCGGACGGAAATATGCCCGCCATTACCCCCGAATGCCACACCCAACACCCTTGACATCACTGTGCACTTGGGCCCCTACTGATCCTTGCGCATCGAAGCTGACAACGTTGTCCGCGATGGCAGGGAGGCACTGCTGCATGTGGCTCAGGACTCGGCACAGACATGGTCCGACGGTCGTCCTGACGGCCGCCTTCGCGTTGGCGGTGGCCTCCCAGGGGGCCGCGGTCGCCCTGCCGGAGGCGCCCGCCGCCGACCGGGAGTTCGCGTCCTCCTTCGAGACGGACGACCCCGCGCCCGACTGGCTGAGCACCCCCGAGCGCGCCTCGGGCGTCGACGGCGGCTACAGCAGCGGCATCCCGGGCACTGTCACCGACCATGTCACAGACGTCCGCGCGAGCGCCGAGAACACGGCCGGCGGCGAGGTGAAGGAGAACCTCGCGGACGGCGAGGCCGGCACCAAGTGGCTGGCCTTCGCGGCCACCGGCTGGGCCGAGTTCGACCTGGACAAGCCCTACCGAATCACCACATATGCCCTCACCTCGGCCAACGACTACGCCGAGCGTGACCCCAAGGACTGGACGCTCCAGGGCTCGACCGACGGAAAGGACTGGAAGACCCTCGACACCCGCTCCGGTGAGACGTTCGACGAACGGTTCCGGACAAAGTCGTACGACATCGCGGAGCCGGCCGAGTACCAGCACTTCCGCCTCGACGTGAGCGCGAACAACGGCGCAGAGGGCATCCTCCAGCTAGCCGACGTGCAGCTCTCCACGGGCGGCGGCGGTGGCCCGGTCCCCGCGGACATGCTGTCGCTGGTCGACCGCGGCCCGAGCGGCTCGCCGACCGCGAAGGCCCGCGCCGGGTTCACCGGCAAGCGGGCGCTGCGGTACGCCGGACGGCACACGGCGGACGGGCGGGCGTACTCGTACAACAAGGTCTACGACGTGGATCTCGCCGTCGGCCGGGACACACGGCTGTCCTATCGCGTCTTCCCGGCGATGGCGGACGGCGACCGGGACTACGACGCCACGAACGTGGCGGTCGACCTGGCCTTCACCGACGGCACCTATCTGAGCGACCTCGGGGCGAGGGACCAGCACGGGTTCGGGCTGTCGCCGCGGGACCAGGGGGCCGCGAAGGTGCTGTACGTCAACCAGTGGAACAGCGTGGCCTCGCGGATCGGCACGGTGGCGGCCGGGAAGACGGTGGACCGGATCCTGGTGGCCTACGACTCCCCGCGCGGCCCGGCGCGATTCCGTGGCTGGCTGGACGACGTGCGCATCGAGACCGTCGCGCCGGAGAAGCCGAAGGCCCATCTGTCCGACTACGCGCTGACGACCCGCGGCACCAACTCCAGCAGCGGCTTCTCGCGCGGCAACAACTTCCCGGCGACGGCCGTGCCGCATGGCTTCAACTTCTGGACGCCGGTGACCAACGCGGGCTCGCTGAGCTGGCTGTACGACTACGCGCGGGGCAACAACGACGACAACCTGCCGACGATCCAGGCGTTCAGCGCGAGCCATGAACCGAGCCCCTGGATGGGCGACCGGCAGACCTTCCAGGTGATGCCGTCGGCGGCCTCCGGCGTCCCGGACACCGGTCGCGAGGCGCGGGAGCTGGCCTTCCGGCACGAGAACGAGACCGCGAAGCCCTACTACTACGGCGTCCGGTTCGAGAACGGCGTGAAGGCGGAGATGGCGCCGACCGACCATGCGGCGATGCTCCGCTTCAGCTACCCGGGCGACGACGCGAGCGTCCTGTTCGACAACGTGACGGATCAGGCGGGGCTGACCCTCGACAAGGCGGCGGGGGTGATCACCGGCTACTCGGACGTGAAGTCCGGGCTGTCGACGGGGGCGACGCGGCTCTTCGTCTACGGCGTCTTCGACCGGCCGGTGACGGAGGGAGCCTCGGAGGGGGTCAAGGGATACCTCCGCTTCGACGCCCCGACGGTCACCCTGCGCCTGGCGACCTCGCTGATCAGCCTCGACCAGGCGAAGGACAACCTGCGCCAGGAGATCCCGGACGGCACGGGCTTCGACACCGTACGGGGCCGCGCCCAGCGCCAGTGGGACCGGCTGCTCGGCAAGGTCGAGGTCGAGGGAGCGACACCGGACCAGCTGACGACCCTGTACTCCAGCCTGTACCGGCTGTATCTGTATCCCAACTCCGGCTTCGAGAAGGTGGGTTCGAAGTACAAGTACGCGTCCCCCTTCTCCCCCATGCCCGGCCCCGACACCCCGACGCACACCGGCGCGAAGATCGTCGACGGCAAGGTGTACGTCAACAACGGCTTCTGGGACACCTATCGGACCACGTGGCCGGCGTACTCGCTGCTGACGCCCGGTCAGGCGGGTGAGCTGGTGGACGGTTTCGTGCAGCAGTACAAGGACGGCGGCTGGACCTCGCGCTGGTCCTCCCCCGGCTACGCCGACCTGATGACCGGCACCTCCTCGGACGTCGCCTTCGCCGACGCCTATGTCAAGGGCGTCGACTTCGACGCCGGGGCGGCGTACGACGCGGCCGTGAAGAACGCGACGGTCGTCCCGCCGATGTCGGGCGTGGGCCGCAAGGGCATGGAGACCTCGCCCTTCCGCGGCTACACGAGCACCGAGACCCACGAGGGCCTGTCGTGGGCGCTGGAGGGCTACCTCAACGACTACGGCATCGCGCGGATGGGGCGGGCGCTCTACGAGAAGACGGGTGAGAAGAGGTACGCGGAGGAGTCCGCGTACTTCCTCAACCGGGCCCGGGGGTACGTGAACCTGTTCGACCCGAAGGCGGGCTTCTTCCAGGGCCGGAACCTGGCCGGTGACTGGCGGGTGGAGTCCTCGGCGTACGACCCGCGGGTCTGGGGGTACGACTACACCGAGACCAACGGCTGGGGGTACGCGTTCACCGCCCCGCAGGACTCGCGCGGCCTCGCCAACCTGTACGGCGGCCGGGCAGGGCTGGCGGAGAAGCTCGACACGTACTTCGCCACACCGGAGACCGCCTCCCCCGACCTCGTCGGCTCCTACGGCGGGGTCATCCACGAGATGACCGAGGCCCGGGATGTGCGGATGGGCATGTACGGGCACTCCAACCAGGTCGCCCACCATGTGAACTACATGTACGACGCGGCCGGTCAGCCGTGGAAGACACAGCGGGGTGTCCGCGAGGTGCTGTCCCGGCTGTACGTCGGCAGCGACATCGGGCAGGGCTACCACGGCGACGAGGACAACGGCGAGCAGTCGGCCTGGTACCTGTTCTCCGCGCTGGGCTTCTATCCGCTGGTGATGGGGAGCGGTGAGTACGCCGTCGGTTCCCCCCTGTTCACCAAGGCGACCGTGCATCTGGAGAACGGCAAGGAGCTGGTCGTCCGGGCGCCGAAGAACAGCTCCCGCAATGTGTACGTCCAGGGACTGAAGGTCAACGGCCGTTCCTGGCAGTCGACTTCGCTCCCCCACTCGCTGCTCGCGAAGGGTGCGGTACTGGACTTCGACATGGGTCCGCGGCGGTCGGCCTGGGGCGCCGGCTCGGCGCCCGTGTCGATCACCCAGGACGACAAGGTGCCGAGCCCGCGCGGCGACGTACTGAAGGGTACGGGGGCGTTGTTCGACGACACCTCGGCGACGGATGCCTCCGTGACCTCGGTGGATCTTCCGGTGTCCGGGCCGGTCAAGGGTGTTCAGTACACGGTGACTTCGGCCGGGGACCGCGCGAAGGCGCCGACGGGCTGGACGCTCCAGGGATCGGCGGACGACGGGACCACCTGGGAGACCCTCGACCGGCGCTCCGGGGAGTCGTTCGCCTGGGACCGGCAGACACGGGCGTTCACCGTGGGGTCTCCGGGTACGTACGGGAGGTACCGCCTGGTGATCGACGGCGAGGCGGTGGTCTCGGAACTCGAACTGCTCGGCTGAGCAGGGGTGATGGAGGGGTCTCATGCGAGGTGTCGATCCGGCCTGGCTGCCGGACGAGGTGTTCCGGCCGATCGGCACCCGGCGGACGCTGGTCCGCGGCTCGGGTCCCCTGGTGGAGACGGTCTACGGGGAGGTGGCGGCGGCCTGCGCACGGTACGGGGGCGGTGTCTCGCGGGAACCCGGCTCGCACGACCTGCTGTTGGAGCTGACCGCTGACGACGGCTCCGAGTCGTTCACCTACGCACGCGGGGACGGCCTGACGACCGTCACCGCGTCCGGCGCCCGCGGGCTGCTGTACGGCTTCTTCCATGTCGTCCGGCTCGGTGAGGACGCGTTCCTCCCCGAGCCGACGCGGGAGACACATGAACCGGCCGTGGGGCTGCGCATGCTGGACCACTGGGACAACGTGGCCGTGCACCCGGTCATGGGCCAGGTGGAACGGGGTTACGCGGGCGGCTCGTTGTTCTGGCAGGACGGGCGGGCTCGCGGGGATCTGGAGCGGGTGGCGGCGTACGGCAGGCTGCTGGCGTCCTGCGGGATCAACGCGGTCGCCGTGAACAACGTCAACGTGCACGTGGCGGAGGCGCGGCTGCTGACCGACCGGATCGGTGAAGTCGCCGAACTGGCAGGGGTGTTCAGGGCCTACGGCATCCGGACGCATCTGTCCGTCACCTTCGCGGCGCCGGTCGTGCTCGGCGGGCTGTCCAGCGCCGACCCGCTCGACCCGGGGGTGCGGGCGTGGTGGGCGGAGGCGACCGCACGGGTCTACGAGGCGATACCGGACTTCGGCGGGTATGTGGTGAAGGCCGACTCGGAGGGGCAGCCCGGCCCGTTCGCGTACGGCCGCAGTCACGCCGACGGGGCGAACCTGCTGGCCGCCGCGCTGGAGCCGTACGGCGGCACGGTCCACTGGCGGGCCTTCGTCTACAACCACCACCAGGACTGGCGGGACCGTACGACCGACCGGGCGCGGGCCGCGTACGACCATTTCACCCCGCTGGACGGGGAGTTCGCGGCGAACGCCGTGCTCCAGGTGAAGCACGGGCCGATGGACTTCCAGGTACGGGAACCGGTCTCGCCGCTGATCGGCGCGATGCCGGGGACACGGCTCGCGGTGGAGCTTCAGGCCACGCAGGAGTACACCGGGCAGCAGCGGCACGTGTGCTGGCTGGGGCCGATGTGGAGCGAGGTGCTGCGCTTCGAGCAGGAAGAGGGCTCGTCCGTCGGGGAGTTGGCGCGCGGCGGGCTCGTCGCCGTGTCGAACGTCGGCGACGACCCTTTCTGGACCGGGCATCCGCTCGCCCAGGCCAACCTCTACACCTTCGGGCGGCTGGCCTGGCGGCCGGACGCGGACGCTCTGGAGATCCTCGACGAGTGGATCCGGCTCACCTTCGGGGCGGGCCCCGCGGCGGGGGTGCGGGCGGTGCTGGCGGGGTCGTGGCGGACGTACGAGAAGTACACCGCTCCTCTCGGGGTCGGCTTCATGGTGCAGCCCGGGCATCACTACGGGCCGAGCGTGGACGGATACGAGTACAGCCCGTGGGGGACCTATCACTTCGCCGACCGGGACGGGGTCGGGGTGGACCGCAGTGTGGCGTCCGGTACCGGGTTCGCGGGGCAGTACGGCAAGCGGTGGGCCGAGGTGTACGAGACGGTCGCTTCCTGTCCCGACGAGCTGCTGCTGTTCTTCCACCATGTGCCGTACGGGCGGGAGTTGAAGAGCGGCAAGACCGTGATCCAGCACATCTACGACACGCACTTCGAGGGAGTCGAAGAGGTAGAGGAGGCTCGGCGGGTGTGGGGCTCGCTGGCCGGGCTCGTCGATCCGGTGCGGCATGCGCGGGTGGCCGAGCTGTTCGAGGAGCAGCTGCGGGGTGCGCGGGAGTGGCGGGATCAGATCAACAGCTACTTCCTGCGGAAGTCGGGGGTCCCGGACGAACGCGGGCGGATTATTCACTGACAGATCTTGTCCGGGGTGCTTATGATGCCGCCGATGAAGAACTTCTCCTCGTTTGGATTGGGGGACTCGTTCGCTACAGGTGAGTGCTGATGGCAGCCCACCTCGCGAACGGGATTCCGACCCGCCTGTTGATGTGGCAGCGCGTACGTGAGTACGCCGTGCCACCGTCCATGATCGAGACCTCGACGGCCCGGCGTACCGCCGGTGACTGGGCGGGCGCCTGCGCCGCCGCCCGGGTCGACGTCGATCTCGATCTGCGCGCCGTACGTCAGCGTCACGGCACTGAAGTCACCGCTCGGCTCCGGGCGGATCTGCGCCGGCTGGCGCCGGATCTGCTGCGCTGGCACATGCCCAGGATCGCCCCCGACGGGCGGCTCCGGCCTGGTCTCACGCTCTCCCTGGCCCGGTACCGGGCCGCCGGCGACCTGCCGGTGCAGTTGGTGGTGCGGACACCGCCGGCCTGGGCGGACGCCGGTCAGCGGATGTCGCTGGCTCTGTGGGAGGAGTCCGGGGCCAGCCCCGCCGGGCACCATCCGCATCCGCACCCCGACCGGCGCTTCCGGCTCGATCTGCACCGGCATCTGTGGGACGCCGGGCGCAGTGGTGAGCTGGCGCGGCGATCCGCCGTGGACCTGGACTCGTCGTGGGCCAGGGCGCGTTGGGCCGCCGAGGCGGAGTTGCTGTGCCACGCCGAGGGCCGGACTCGCGGGGCGTTCACGGTGCGGCTCGACGCGCGTCGTCGTGCCGTACTGGAGCTGGTCGCCCCCGACGACAGCCATGCGCCGACGTTCCGGCCGCTGGCGCGGGAGCTGCCGACGCAGGAGGTCGCAGGGCTTCCGGTGCTACCGGAGGCGGCGGCCCGGGTCCTGCCGGACCTGGAGCTGCTGCGGGCCGGGCTGATCTCGGTCGGTCGGCTGCATCCGCTGGTCGGCGCCGCGCTGCCCAAGTACGGCTCGGGACCGGCTGCCTCCGTCCCCGTCGCCGGGACGCGCGATCCGCATCGCGTGGAGTGCCGCGGCGAGGTCCATCGGATCGCGCTGCGCGACGGGGTGCTGTCCGCCGTCGACCACGACCCGGCCCAACTGCGCCGTGAAGAGCTGCTGGTGGCGCTCGGAGGGCCGCCCTTGCCCTGTCTGCGGGCGATCGACGCGGTGCATCGCACCCCGGAGGCGCTCCCGGCGGTCCGCGATCGGCTGCGCCACGGAGATGTCGTCGGGGCGCTGGACGTCGTCGAGGGGCTGCTCGGTCCCGGGGCCGTGCTGCGCGACGGACCGCTCCGGGAGGAGCTGGAGTCGGCTGCGGTCCACCGTATCGATCACGGGCTCTATCGGTCGGGGCTGGTCGACGAGCACCCCGCGGCCGAAGTGGCCGAGGAGGGGCGCCGACCACGGCTCGACCGTCGGATGCCTCATGAGATGCGCCGCAGGCTGAACCGTCGCACCCGGCCGCGTACCGGTCTGCACTTCTGATCCCCGTTCCCCCTTTTCCGTGGTCCCGTTCGGGACCCGCTCGCACCCCTCAGGTGATGCCCATGACTTCGCACGCCCCTCTGCCCGCCAACCCCCAACTCGCGCTCGCCGACGACCTCCTGACACTGCTGCGCACCACCAACACCGAGCCCCGCCCCGACGGCCAGCTCGAAGCGCTCACCCTGGCCGTCGCGGCGGACCTGCCCGTGCTCCTGTGGGGCGAGCCGGGCATCGGCAAGACCGCGGCGCTGACCCAGCTCGCCGACTCGCTCGACCTGCCCCTGACGACCGTGATCGCCAGCGTCCACGAGCCCACAGACTTCTCCGGGCTGCCCATCGTGGGCGACGACCCCGCGGTGCAGGGTGTGCCGATGGCACCGCCGCAGTGGGCCGTCGAGCTGGTACGCGCCGGGCGGGGACTGCTCTTCCTCGACGAACTCTCCACCGCCACCCCGGCCGTGCAGGCCGCCCTGCTGCGGGTCGTGCTGGAGCGCAGGGTCGGCGCTCTCCAACTGCCCCCGGGGGTACGGATCGTGGCCGCCGCCAACCCGCGGGCGTCGGCGGCGGACGGATGGGAGCTGAGCCCGCCACTGGCCAACCGGTTCGTGCACCTGTACTGGGTGCACGACCGGGACGTGGTGGTGCGGGGGCTCGGCGGGGTGTGGCCCCGGGCCGAGCTGCCCCGGCTGGAGCCCGGACGGCTGGCGGAGGCGGTGGAGTTCGCCCGGCGCGCGGTCTGCGGCTTCCTGCACGCCCGGCCGACGCTGATCCACCGGCTGCCCAGCACGGAGACGCGGCGCGGCGGAGCCTGGCCCTCGCCGCGCAGCTGGGAGACGGCCCTGACGCTGCTCGCCTTCGGCACGGCGGCCTCCGTCTCCCGGGAGGTACTGGCGCTGCTCGTGCGGGGCGCGGTGGGCGACGGGCCGGGCCTCGAACTGCTCGCCCACCTCGACCGGATGGACCTCCCCGACCCGGAGTCACTGCTGGCCGACCCGCCCACCGCCGAGCTGCCGGAGCGCGGCGATCTGCGGCAGGCGGCGCTGGAGGCGGTGGTCGCGGCCGTCGGAGCACGGCCGGAACGGGACCGGTGGGAAGCGGGCTGGGCGGTGCTGGTCCGGGCGATGGAGACCGGCGCCCCGGATCTGCTGGTCGCCCCGGCCAAGGCGCTGGCGGCGCTGCGGCGCGACGACTGGGAGGTTCCGGCGGCGGTGGAACGGCTGGCCAAGGTCGTCGGCATCGCCGACCGGGCGGAACGGTCGGTGGAGCGAGTGAAGGCCGGGCTGGGGGTGGGTCGATGACGGGGGCGGTGAAGCGACCGGTACCACGCCCCATGTCGCCGCCTCCTCCACCGCGCCCGGTGCGGGCCACGCTGCCGCACCCGCCTCGCGGCTCGGGCGGGGACTCCCAACTCCCTCTGGACATGGAGAAATTGCTGGCCGCCCGGCTGCACGCCGTCAAGGTCCGCCCGTATCTCGCGGTGGCTCTCTTCGCGCTGCACATCGTCGAGGACCGGTCGGTGCCGACGATGGCGGTCGACGCGCACTGGCGCTGCTACGTCTCGCCCGCCTTCGTGGCGAGCATGCCGGTGGAGGAGTTGGCGGGCGTCTGGGTGCACGAGGTGTCCCATCTCCTCCGGGACCACCACGGGCGGGGCGAGCGCCATGCGCGGGAGCACGAGGAGTACGGCCCCGGGGAGCGGTTGCGGCGCAACATCGCCGCCGACTTCGAGATCAACGACGACATCTACGGTGACGGTCTGCTCCGCCCCACCGGGGTGGTTCTGCCCTCCCTGCTGGGGTTGAGCAACGGCCTGCTGATGGAGGAGTACCTGCGGACGTCGTCCATGTCCGGGCTCGCCGCCGACCTGGCCTGGCTGGACTGCGGCAGCGGCGCCGACGGACAGGCGCGGCCCTGGGAGCTGGGCGCCGACGGGGCGAACGGGCTGACCCGGCAGCAGCGGGACGCGGTGCGCTTCCGGGTCGCCGAGGGGATCAAGGGCAAGCCGGGTGACGCCCCGGACGGGTGGCGGCGCTGGGCTGACGAGGCGTTCCATCCGCCGCAGCCGTGGCGGCAGTTGCTGGGTGCGGCGATCCGCTCGGCGGCCGGTGCTCCGGGGGTCGGCGAGAACCACACGTACCGGCGTCCCTCCCGGCGTTCGGCCGCCGTCCCCGGGGTGCTGCTGCCGAGTCTGCGCCGCATTCCGCCCCGGGTGTGCGTAGTGATCGACACCTCCGGGTCGGTGAGCGACGCCGAGCTGGGCAGTGCGCTGCTGGAGGTGGCGGCGATCGCGCGGGCCGTGGGCGGGCGGCGCGATCTGGTGTCGGTGATCTCCTGCGACGCGGCGGCGGGGCTCGCCGCCCCGCTCTGCCGGGCCGAGGACATCGAGCTGATCGGCGGTGGCGGGACGGATCTGCGCTCCGGCTTCACCCGGGCGCTGCGCTCCCGGCCCCGCCCGGACGTGATCGTCGCCCTCACGGACGGCCAGACGCCCTGGCCGTCCGAGCCGCCGCCCTGCCGGACGGTCGTCGGGCTCTTCCCGCGCCACGGCGGCACGGTGGACAAGGACGACCCGGACTACGTCCCGGACACCCCGCCGGCCTGGGCGCGTGTCGTCACCATCAACTGAGCGGACGCAGTACCGCCACACCGAGCGGGTCGAGGGACAGGGGTTCGCCCTGCTCGATCCGCTTCCCGCTGAGGAGGTCGGTGGCCGTGGCATGGGCGGTCAAGTGGGCTGTTTCGGCGGCGTGGTTGAGGAGGAAGTGGAGGCGGGTGCCGTCGGGGGCGACACGGGTCGCGGTCTCGACGGCGCGGTGGCCGGCGTACGGGCCGAGCAGGTCGTGGCGGGTGAGGACGCGGCGGATCACCTGGTCGACGCCGGGCTGGTCGAGGGCGGTGGCGACGTACCAGCCCTCGCCCTCCCCGAAGGCGTTGCGGGTCACCGCCGGAGTGCCCGCGTAGAAGTCGCCTCCGTACGTGGCGACCGGCTCGGCGCCGCGCGGCTGGACGATCTCGAAGACCAGGCGGGCCTCGGCCCCCAACTCCGGTATGGCCTGGGCGACTTCCGCCGGACGGGAGTCCCACTCGTCCACCCGCACGCCCATCAAGGGCGCCAGCGGCCCCGGCACGTCGGTCAGGAACGCGCGGTCGTGTGCGTCACCGCGGCCCGACAGGAAGGTGGTCAGGACGGTGCCGCCGCGCGCGGCGACGGCTTCGAGGCGGTCGGCGAGGTCGTCCTTGACCAGGTGGAGGACCGGTGCGAGGACCACGTCGTACGGGGTGAGGTCGGCGCTCTGCGGTACGACGTCCAGGTCGGCGCCGGCCTCGCGGGCGGCCCGGTAGTAGGCGTGCACGACGTCCTGGTACTTGACCAGCCGGGAGGGGCCGTCGGAGATCTCCAGGGCCCACCAGCTGTCCCAGTCGAAGATCAGGGCGGTGCGGGCGGGGGTGCGGGCGCCGAGGGTGACGGCGCCGAGTTCTGTGAGTTCCCTTCCCAGGTCGGCGACTTCGCGGAAGACCCGGGTGTCGTCCCGGCCCGCGTGGCCGATGACCGCCCCGTGGTACTTCTCGCAGGCGCCCCGCGAGGCGCGCAGCTGGAAGTAGAGGGCGGCGTCGGCGCCGTGGGCGATGGCCTGGAAGGTGGCGAGGCGCAACTCCCCCGGTCTGCGCAGCGGGTTCACGTCCCGGCAGGCGGTGGTGGACGGGGTCTGCTCCATCACCCAGAAGGGGGCGCCGTCCTTGAGGCCGCGCATCAGGTCGTGGGCCAGGGCGGGCCAGGTCGGCGGGGCGTCGAGGGGCGGGTAGCTGTCCCAGGACGCGAAGTCGAGGTGGGGTGCCCAGCGGTGGTAGTCGAGGGGGCGAAACATGCCCATGAAGTTGGTGGTGACGGGGGTCTCGGGGTCATGGCGCCGGATCACCTCCTTCTCGGCGAGGAAGCAGCCGAGCAGTGCGTCGGTGGTGAAGCGGAAGTAGTCGAGGGTGATGCCCTGGAAGGCGGTGTGGTCGGGGCCCCGCCAGTGCTCGGTGAGGGCGCTCGGCGGCTCGATCTCGGCCCAGTCGGTGTAGCGATGCGACCAGAAGGTCGTCCACCAGGCGTCGTTGAGGGCGTCGAGGGTGCCGTACCGGTCGCGGAGCCAGTCCCGGAAGGCGTCCGCGCACAGTTCGCAGTAACAGACGCCGCCGTACTCGTTGTTGATGTGCCAGGCGAGCAACGCCGGGTGATCGGCGTAGCGTTCGGCGAGGTGTCCGGCCAGCGCGGTGGAGAGTCTGCGGTACACCGGTGAGCTGGGGCAGAAGTTGTGCCGCTGGCCGTAGCGGTGCCGGCGGCCCTCGAAGTCGGTGCGGTTGACCTCGGGGTACTTCTTCGCGAGCCAGGGCGGGAGGGCGGCGGTGCCGGTGGCCAGACAGACCCGGCGGTCCTCGGCGGCGGCGCGGTCGAGGATGCGGTCGAGGAGCGTGAAGTCGTAGGTGTCCTCGGCGGGTTGGGTGAGCGACCAGGAGAACACGCCGACCGTGAGGGTGTCGATGCCGGCCCGGCCGAAGAGGCGGTGGTCCTCGTCCCAGACGTCCTGCGGCCACTGTTCGGGGTTGTAGTCGCCGCCGTACGGGATCTTGCCTGTCATACGGTGAAGTCCCTCTCGGTCTCGGCGATCACCGCGCGGCTGCCGTGCAGCAGGGACAGCAGCAGCGGGGCGGCCAGCAGGGCGGGCAGGGCCTCGGTCAGCAGGGCGGTCCCCGCGGCGGTCAGGACGAGCAGCGAGGCGGCCGCGAGGGTGGCACGGCGGTGCCGGAACAGGAAGTACGCGGCGAGCCGGGCGGTGTCGCGGGTGCGGAAGCTGAACAGGGAGGTCAGGACGAGTGCGTGGGCGCCCCAGAGGAGGGAGCCGAGACCGACCGCCCCGAGCAACACCGCCCACCAGCCGGGCAGCCCGGTCGCGGGGAAGTGGGTGAGCGTGAAGGCGATGACCGTGAGCCAGGCGAGCAGCGGCGCCCAAAGCCGCAGCGCGGGGAGCGCGTTGAGGCGCCAGCCGCGCCAGTAGGTGCGGGCCGGGTGGAGGTCGGTCAGGTCGCGGTCGCGGTGGTGGAGGGCGTAGAGGGCGGCGGCGCAGGCCGGGCCGAGGGGGAGGGCGCAGACGGCGGCCAGAGGGAGGTTGGCCGGGTCGGGCCCCAACAGGAGGAGGCCGGTCAAGCCGGGTGCGGTGGCGAGCAGGAGAAGGGCGCCGACCGTGACGAGGGTGTGGATGAGGGCGGCGGCACGGGAGAGGGGGCCGATACCGAAGGCGGTAGAGGGGGCGGGGGAGGTCATCGGGGCTCCTTTCGCAAGGGTCCTGGTGAACGCAGGTGCGCTGTCGCGCCCCGAAAGGGGCGCGGGGCTGTATCGATTTGCGGCTCCGCCGCGGGGCGCGACCAGCCCCCACCGGCCCGCGGACTAATCACGGCTCTTCCACTGACGTGCCCAACAGACGCCGCTCATCCGACCAAACCGGCGCCTCCTCCACCACCGCACTCACCTCGACCAGCGTCACCTCATGGCGACTCAACGTCAGATCCAGCTCCACCCGCCCATCCGCCACCGGCAGCCGCAGATGCCGTCGACCGGGCTCAGCGGCCTCATGCAGTACGTCAAGCTGCCCCGCCCGGGGTGACCGAGGGCTCCCCATCCGCTGCCAGGCCGTACGAGCGTTGCCGTACTCCTCATCCACGATGGACCGCCGCACGAACGCCTCCCCCGCGCCCTCCAGCGGCACCGACAGCCTGACCCGGTGCTGTGCCGGCCCTGGCGTCTCCCCACTCGCGTCGACCGGCGCCCAGGCAAGGACGGTGACACGACCGTCCGCGTGCCGGGTGACCAGGTGATCGTCACCGCGCCCCAGCAGCTGCTCCCCCATCCGCGCCATGAACGCGTACAGGTGATAGGTCGGCTTCTTCACCTGCCGGTGGGTGAGCAGCCCGAAGCCGCCGTGGAAGAGGGCGGTCGGCGGACCGGCCTCCTCGAACATGTCGCTGAAGGTCCAGTAGGAGAAGGAGTCGACGTGATCGCCGCCGTGCGCGAGGACGGGTGCCAGGTAGGCGGCGTGGAAGGCGGTGTCGTGGACGGGGTTGTCGGGCCGGTAGGAGGAGTTGAACTCCGTGATGTGGACCGGGAGTTCGGCGAGCCGCGTGCCCTTCAGGAGGTCCCTGGGCGTGGCGAACTGGTCGAGGAGGTGCTGGGCGGGCGCCAGCGTCTGATGCGTGCCGAAGGGCACGTGCCGTGCCGGGCCCGAGGTGTAGGCGTGCTTGGACACGAAGTCGACCGGCACGTCGCGCCGCTCCGCGAACTCGGCGAACCGGCCCAGCCATTCGTCGGCACCGGGCGAGATCGCGGGGCCGCCGACCTGCAACCCGGCGTCCACCTCCTTCACCGCCGCCGCGGTCACCTCGTACAGCCGGTGGTACGCCTGTTCGTCCGCGTTCTCCCAGAAGTCGGGCAGGTTGGGTTCGTTCCACACCTCGATGGGCCAGGTGCGCACCTCGTCCAGGCCGTAGCGGTCGACCAGGTGGGCGACGGTCGCCCGGACCAGGTCGGCCCACTCCCCGTAGGACCGGGGTGGGGTGACGTGACCCCGCCACCAGAAAACCGTCTGCTGCCCGGACGCCAACTCCTCCGGCATGAAGCCGAGTTCGAGGAAGGGCCGGATGCCGAGGGCGAGGTAGGCGTCCACGACCTGGTCGACGTAGGTGAAGGAGTGGTGGACGTGCCGGGCGCCCTCCCACTCGTAGGGACGGTGGACCGCCATGCCGTCGCTGAGCAGGCCGTGCCCTCGGATGTACCGGAAGCCGATGTCGTCCTGGAGCAGCTTCAGGGAGTCCTGGTAGTCGCGGCGCAGGGCGAGTTCGATGCGGCCGGTGCCGACGCAGTGGCGCCAGGCGTCGGAGAGCCGGCCGGTCGCCTCGGCGGGGACGCGGATCACCCGTTCTCCTTCTTGAACCGGTCGTACGCCTTGTTGTGCAGGTCGACCAGCTGCTGCATGTTCTTCGCCTTCAACTCGGAGACGTGCTGGTCCCATTCGGACATCGGGCGCTTGCCGAGGACGAACTGGAGGGTGTTCTGGATGGCGGTGTCCTTGAGCGGGGTGTCCCACAGGGTCGCCTGTTCCTGCTCCACCGACTGGAGGGGGTGGGCGGGGTCGATGGGGAGCTGGGTGCGCTGGGCCATGGCGTCCTGGAACTTCTTCTCGTCCGGGCTGAAGTTGGAGGAGACCAGGGCCCAGCTGCCGCCGTAGGTGAAGACGCCGTTGAAGAAGCCGAAGTCCTTCTGGAGGTCCTTGGGGGCGTCCGGGTCGGAGCCCATGAGGGTGATGCCGGGCTTCAGCTGGAACTGGTCGCCGGAGCGCGTGTACGTGGTGCCCTCGACACCCCACTTGCTGAAGGTCTGGCCCTCGTCGGAGTACCAGAGCCAGTCCACGAACTGCATCATCGCGACGAAGCTGTCGCTCTTGAGCGCCTTGCTGGAGACCATGATGCCGTTCTCCAGGCGGGCCCCGCTGAGGACGATCGGTCCCGCCGGGCCGAGCGGCACCGGGATCATCTCGATCTTCGAGCCCTTGACCTGCTTCTCCAGGTTGTAACGGTAGTTCTGCACCAGCTCCTGCGGGTTGGCGCTGATGACGTAGGACTTCTCGGCCAGCAGCTTCTGCACGGCCTGGTCGTCCTGCTGGGTGAAGCTCTCCGGGTCGAGCAGCTTCTCGGCGACGAGCTTTCTCATGAACTCGACCATCGCCCGGTAGTCGTCCTGCGCGGCCGTGAAGACGAACTTCCGCGCCTTGGTGTCGAAGGAGATGTTGTCGTAGTTCCAGCCCGCCTTCACGCCGTAGGCCTGACCGAGGTAGCCGAACAACGCGCCGCACGGGAAAGGGGTGTTGACGCTCCAGCGGTCGGTCCACGGGTATTTGTCGGGGTACTCCGACTTCAGTGCCTTCAGGACGTCGTAGACCTGGTCCCAGGTCTCCGGCAGGGTGAGGCCGAGCTTGTCGAGGGTGTCGGTGCGGAAGGACATCGAGTAGCCGGACTTGACCTTCTCGTGCAGGCCGGGCAGGAGGTAGTACTTGCCGTCGGACTGGCGTATGGAGTCGAGCTCGGGTTCGAGCTTCCACCTCTTCACCTTGTCCTGGAAGTTGGGCATCAGGTGCACGTACTCGCTGACCGGGAGGATCGCGCCCGAGGAGACGAAGGGGACCTCGCCGGGGTGGTAGGTCTTCGGGATGAGGAAGGGGGCGTCGCCCGCGCCGATGAGGACGCCGCGCTTCTTCTCGTAGTCCGCGAGCGGGACGTCGACCGGCTTGATGGTGATGCCGGTGCGCTTGGTGACCTCCTTCCAGAACAGCCAGCTGCTCTTGTACGGGTAGTTCGGGTTGTTGTTGTGCAGCATCGAGAAGGACAGCGGCTTCGCGGCCTTGAACCGCTGGCCGGCGCGGTACTCCTTCATCGCGCCGTTCTGCTTCTTGGAGAGGTCCTTGCCGTCCCCGCCGTCGTCACCGCTGCCGCAGCCGGTGAGGGTGGCGAGACCGATGAAGCCGGCGGCGGCCAGGATCTGACGCCGTGACAGCTCTCCTGCGTTCTTCACGGGAACTCCCTTGTTTCCATGGGTGAGTCGGGGGGATCAGCCCTTGACGGCGCCGAGCATCACGCCCGAGACGAAGTAGCGCTGGACGAACGGGTACACGCAGAGGATCGGCAGCGAGGTGAGCACGATGGTCACCGCCTGGATGTTCGCGCCGACCTGGCTGAGCTGCTCGGTGCCGGCACCCGCGTTGGAGCCGCCGGTCGCGCCCAGGATCATGTTCCGCAGATAGACGGTGACCGGCATGAGGTCCGAGCTGTTCATGTAGAGGAACGCGCTGAACCAGGAGTTCCAGAACGACACGGAGTAGAAGAGCACCATGGTCGCGACGACCGCCTTGGACAGCGGCAGCACGATCCTGAGCAGGATGCCGTAGGTGCTCAGCCCGTCGATCTGCGCGGCCTCCTCCAGCTCGGTGGGCAGGCTCTCGAAGAACGCCTTCATCACCAGGAGGTTGAAGACGCTGATCGCGTTGGGCAGCGCGATGGCCCACACGCTGTTCTTCAGCCCGAGGCTGGTGATCAGGACGTACTGCGGGATCAGACCGCCGGTGAAGAACATGGTGAACACGGCGATGCCGACCAGCGCGGTGCGGCCCTTGAGCTGCCTCTTCGACAGGACGTACGCGTAACAGGTCGTCAGGATCATGGCCACGGCGGTCGAGACGACCGTGTAGAACACGGTGTTGCCGTAGTTCCGCCAGAACATCGAGTCCTGGAACACGATCTTGTACGTGGTGAGGTTGAACCCCTTGGGCCACAAGGTGACTTCACCGGCCCTGATCTGACGTTCCCCGCTGAAGGACCGGGCGATGATGTTGACGAAGGGGTACAGGGTCACCAGCACCACAACAGTGAGCACCACCCCGTTGACGCCCTGGAACACCCGGTAGGAACGGCTCGGCTTCACCACAGGCTGGTCCCCACTGTGCGGCGCGAGAGCTGGTTGGCGGTGGTGATCAGCACCAGGCCGATGATCGCCTCGAAGAGTCCGATGGCGGCGGCGTAACTGAAGCTGCTGGACTCGACGCCGGTCCGGTAGACGTAGGTGGAGATGACGTCGGCGGTCGGGTAGGTCAGCGGGTTGTACAGCAGCAGGACCTTCTCGAAACCGACCGCCATGAACGTGCCGATGTTGAGGATCAGCAGCGTGATCATGGTGGGGCGGATGCCGGGCAGGGTGACGTGCCAGATCTGCTGCCAGCGGTTGGCGCCGTCGATGCGCGCGGCCTCGTACAGGTCCTCGTCGATGGTGGTGAGGGCGGCCAGGTAGAGGATCGTGCCCCAGCCGGCGGTCTGCCAGATCTCGGAGCCGACGTAGATCGTCCGGAACCACTCGGGTTCCTGGATGAACCGGATCGGTTCGTGGCCGAACCAGCCCAGCACGTGGTTGACGGGGCCGTCCGAGGCGAGCATCTGGAGGGTGATGCCGGCGACGATCACCATCGACAGGAAGTGCGGAAGGTACGACACCGACTGCACGAAGCGCTTCAGCGAGCGCCGGCGCACCTCGTTCAGCAAGAGGGCGAGCACGATCGGGATCGGGAAGCAGAAGACGAGGGTGAGTCCGCCGATCCACAGCGTGTTGCGGAACACCTGCCAGAACGTGGGGTCGCTGAGGAACATGTCGACATAGCGCAGGCCGACCCACTGCTCGCCGAAGATCGAACCGCCGGGCTCGAAGCGCCGGAAGGCGATCACATTGCCGAGCATCGGCAGGTAGCGGAAGACCAGGAAGAACAGCAGCGGCACCAGCGCGAGCGAGTACAGCTGCCAGTCGCGGCGCAGCGCCCGTCTCCAGGTGACGCGTACGGCGAGCTTCCGCGGCGGAACGGGTGCGGGTGGTTCCTGGGTGCCGGGCGGAGAGGCCGACTTGGTGGACGTGCTCATGCTCGGTCCTCTCAGGAGGGGCAGGAGGGGGGAGCTGAACCGAAACTTTCGAACCCTTACCGGTAACTTCGCGGCAACTTAAGGGCAGTCAGAAAGCGCTGTCAATGGGTGTAGCAGCGGCCTCTTGTTGCTCGTGCGTGGAGTTGAAGTCGTCCGCGACCGGGGTAGAACCCGGAAGCCACGCGCAGTAATCTCCGCAAGTTTCCCTCTGTCGACCGACTCCTGCGAGGTGTCCCGTGCCCGCGTTCGACCTGCCGCTGACGGAACTCGTGCACTACCGCCCGCTCCCCGAAGAGCCCGCCGACTTCGAGGAGTTCTGGCGCGAGACCCTCAAGGAGGCGGCCCAGGAAGAGGTGTTGGTGTCGGTACGGCCGGTGGAGACCGGCCTGCGGCTGACCGAGACCTGGGACGTGACCTTCCGGGGCTTCGCGGGCGACCCGGTGCGCGCCTGGTTCAGCCGCCCGGCCGGGGTGCCAGAGCCCCTCCCCGCCCTCGTCGAGTACGCGGGCTACGGCCGTGGCCGCGGCCTCCCGCACGAGCGCCTGACCTGGGTGAACGCCGGCTATGCGGTCCTGCTCATGGACAACCGCGGCCAGGGCGACCAGTACGGCAACGGCGGTGCCACCCCCGACCCGCACGCCCAGGCGCCCGGCGGCCCCGGCCCCATGACCCGCGGTCTGCTCGACCCCCGCGACTATCACTACCGCCGCCTCATCACCGACGCCGTCCGCGCGGTCACCGCGGTCCGCGCCCTCCCCGGCGTGGACGCCTCCCGCACGGTCGCGGTCGGCAACAGCCAGGGCGGCGGCCTCGCCCTGGCTGTCGCCGGACTCGTCCCCGACCTGGCCGCGGCCCTGATCACCGCCCCGCTCCTGTGCGGCGTCCGCCGCGCCCTCGACCTCACCGACGCCCACCCCTACGGCGAGATCGGCACCTACCTCTCCGTGCACCGAGGCGCGGAGGAGGCCGCCTACCGCACCCTGTCCTACGTCGAGGGCATCTCCTTCGCCCGCCGCGCCCACGCCCCCGCCCACTTCGGCGTCGGCCTGCGTGACACGGTCTGCCCGCCGAGCGGCGCGTACGCCGCCTTCAACCGGTACGCCGAACTGTCCGGCACCGACCCGCGCACGGAGCTCCACGCCTACCCGTACAACGGCCACGAGGGCGGCGACGCGGTCCAGGTGCGCCGCCAACTCGACTGGCTGGCCGAGCTGTTCAGCGAGTCGCCAGCGTGAACACGTGCAGGTCCGGATCGCGGGGCAGCCGCACGCGCGCGATGTGCTTCCCCTCCGGAGCACTGAACGGCTCGGTGGCGAACACGTACGTGGCGACCGGATCCCGACCCCCGCCCGCGACGTTGCGGTACGCGGTCCTCGCGACGACCTCATTGCCGTACTGGACGCTGCCGCCGCCCCCGTCGAGCGTCCAGTCGGTGAAGGAGAGGTCCACGGCGCTGGTGCTGCCGTCCGTGTAGGTGACGGTCGCGCGTCCCTGTCGGCCACCGTTGACCGCGCTGCCGACGAAGGACAACTGGCGGGCGGGGGCGTCGAGTTCCAGCGTCTGCCCGGCCGCGGAGGCGTTGTCCGGCCGCCCGTCCGGCGAGGCGGGCCAGCGGAAAGCGAGCCCGCCCCGCACCTCCCCGTCCCCACCCGGGCTCAGGCCTGCCGCGGCGAGGGCCTGCCGCGAGTAGCTCCAGCCGCCTTGGTCGAAGTCGGCCTCGTCATGCTCACCCGCGTCGTCCGAGACCCCGATGGAGTCGTAGGCGGCGAGAAGGCTGCCGGGCGCGGCGACGGTGAGGAACACGGGCTGCTCGTACGAGTCCACGCTGACCTTCACGTCGTAGAAGCCCTGCTCGGCGTCCTTCGCGGTCCTCAGAGTGATCTCACCGGACCCGTCAACGACGCTTCCCGACGCGGGAGTTGCTGCGACGCCGCCCGGGGTCTCGACACGGAAGCGGACCTCCGGACCCGCCCCGCCGCTCAGCGCGAGTGCGCGGATGCCGACCTTCACGCTGCCGCCCGGGGCGAGGGTCGCGGCGGTGGGACCGATGCCGACCTGGTGCGGCTGCTCGCCGGCCCGGAAGGACGGCGGGGCGGCGTCGGCTGCGGCGCCCCACGCGGGGTCGGGCGTGCCGGAGAGCGTGTAGGCGAGGTGGCCGCCGTCCCGCACGAAGGCGGCGGACAGCCAGGGCCGGTCACTCACCCGTCCGTCGACCCGCAGGGAGCGGATGTACGGCGTGTCCGCGGCGGCTCCCGCCGCGCTGATGGAGATGTCGTTGCCGTCCGGCCGGCTGATCTCGACGCGCGGGAACAGCGGTGAGGCGAGGACGAGCTCGGCCCGGGAGGGAACCTGCGGATACATGCCGAGCGCGGCGAAGACGAACCAGGAGGACATCGCCCCGAGGTCGTCGTTGCCCGGGATGCCATCCGGCCGGGTCGACCACAGCTGCCGCAGGGCGGCGCGGACGGTCTCCTGCGTCTTGTAGGGGGCGCCCGCGTAGTCGTACAGATAGGGCACGTTGATCGACGGCTCGTTGTCCAGCTCGGACTTCTCGCCGCCGCTCCCGGTGAAGGCCCAACTCCCGTCATCCTTGTGGAAGAAGGAGTCGAGCCGGTCGAGCGCCTTGTCCTTCCCGCCCATCGCGGCGAAGAGCCCGGCCGGATTGTGCGGGACCATCCAGGTGTACTGCGCCGCCGTCCCCTCCACGAAGCCGTTGCCCGTGGCCGGGGTGAACCCGGTGACCCAACTCCCGTCGGCCTTGCGGTTGGCGATGTGTCCGCCGGTCGGGTCGGCGGCGATGTTGAAGTTGTTCTGCCACCACTGCGCGCGCCGGGCGAAGTCGGCGGCGATGCCGTCCTCCCCGGCGGCCGAGGCCAACTGCGAGAGAGCGAAGTCGGCGCCGGACATCTCCAGCGTCTCGGCGGCACCGCCCCAGGCGTTGGAGAGCGACGGCATGTAGTGGTGCTTCAAGTACAGGTCCAGGGACGGCCGTTGACCAACCGAGAGGACGGGACGCCCGGCGGCGGACAGATCCTTCGCGGTCGGTACGGTCGCCGCCCGCACGAGCGAGTTCAGCGCCCCGGGCAGATCGAAGTCCCTGCCGCCGAAGGCGTGGATGCCGGCCAGGGCGACGGCGGAGGGGTCGCCGTTCATGACGTGCGTCCCACTCGCGCCGTGCAGCCAGCGGTCCCAGATCCCGCCGTTCTGCTGGGCGAGTTCGTACAGCGACTGGGCGATGTCCGAGCCGGTGCGCGGCTGGAGGAGCGTGAGCAGCTGGACCTGGTCGCGGTAGACGTCCCAGCCGGAGAAGGTGCCGTACTGGGCCCGCCGACCGGTCCTGTGCACCTCGCCGTCCGGGCCGCGATACCTGCCGTCGGCGTCGCTGATGACGTTCGGGTGGAGGAGGGAGTGGTACAACGCCGTGTAGAAGGTGGTGCGTTCGGCGTCCGTGCCGCCGCCCACCCGGATGGCGGCGAGGTCGTCGCGCCAGGCACCGCACGCCGCCTGCCGCACCTCGTCGAAGGTGCGGTACGACGGGTTCTCCGCCGCCAGGTTCGCCTCGGCGCCGGCCCGGCTGACGTACGAGATGCCGACCTTGGCGTTCACCGGCCCGGCCCCCGGCGCGAACTCGACGTATCCCCCCGCCCCCTTGCCCGCGACGGGCCGCCCCCTGTCGGCGAAGCCCCCGCTGCCGCCGCTCGCCCGCAGGGACCCGGGGTCGAGCCGGTCGTCCCGCCAGGTGCCGACAGCCTTGAAGGCGCGGTCGAAGCGGGCGGTGAAGTGCAGGGTGTAGTAGGCGCGTTGCCCTTCGGGGTCGAGGTGGCCGCAGAAGTTGCCGGAGGTGACGGAGCCGGAGACGGTACGGGTGCCGGGATCGATCTCGACCGTCGAATCGGTGGAGCCGACCTCGGAGTTGGCGGTACGGATCAGCAACGAGGCGGGGTGGCCCGCCGGGTAGGTGAAGCGGGCCGCACCGGTGCGGGCGGTGGCCGTGAGGTCGGCGGTGACGCCGGAGGCGAGGGCGACCTTGTAGTGGCCGGGCTCGGCGGTCTCGTCGGCGTGCCGGAAGTCGGCGGCGTACACCGTGTCCCCGGTGTCGCTCGCGGGCGAGGACGTGACCTGCCCGGCGTACGGGAAGAACGGAATGTCGCCGCTGCCGCCCGCGCACCCCGTCCCGGACATGTGGGTGAGGCTGAAGCCCCGGATGCGGGGGGCGTCGTAGTGGTAGCCGCCGGGGGCCGCCGCGCGGGTGGCGTCGCCCCGGGTGTTCTCGGGGCTCCAGGAGAGCATGCCGAACGGGGTGACCGCGCCGGGAAAGACATTGCCGCCGTTCCTGGTGCCGATCAGGGGGTCCACGTAGGGGGTGGGGTCGTCGACGAGATCGAGGGGTGCGAGGGGCGCGGCGGGACCGGGGGCGACACCGGCGAACGCCAGGGCCAGGGCGGCGGCGAGCATCAGGGACTTCACACGCGCCAGCCGTACCACGGGGTGCCCCGGACGCTGCTCCGACGGCGCCGAGGAGCCACTCGGACGGGTCAAGCCAACTCGGTTGACGTCGCGGTTCGTTGACGGGGTAGGGTGAGGTTCAGACCACCCGACAACGTTGTCCGACCGACACGTCGTCGCCGTCTTCAGCCACTCCACACCCGGGCAGGGACTCCCCCTCACCTGCCCGGCTCGCGGACCCGGTGGGGGTGTCCACCGGGTCCGCACGGGAGCACTCGCCGGACCTCAACCCTGCTCGGCGAGGACCTCGGCGACGACCTCGGCGACCACCCTCTCCGCCCGCTGCACCGGCACACCGACGGCGATCAGGCTCGCGACCGCCGCCTGCCGCGCGTCGCCCTGCCAGGAGCCGGTGTTGACGCTCTCCAGGAGGCCGAGGGTGTACGCCTCCATGGCGGCGTTGAGCACGGGGGCCGGGAGCCGGTCGTGGAAGACCCCCGCTCGCTGGCCGCGCTCCAGGATCGCCAGGGCCGCCGCACGGGCCGGCTCCAGCGCCTCCGTCACCCGCTCCTGCCCCAGGTCCTGCGTCGCCAGCGACAGCAGCAGGCGGTAACGGTCGCCCTCGGGCCACACCGCGAGCACGAACCCGGCGAAGGCCCGCTCCGGGCTCTCCGTCACGTCCGGCCACCGCTCGGACACCGCCCGCAGAGCCGCCGAGGCCTCCGCCGCGAGGGCCTCCAGGAGCGCCGCCCGCCCCGGGAAGTGCCCGTGCACCGTACGCCGGACGACCCCGGCCGCCTGTGCGATCTCCTCCAGGGTGGCGTCCGGGTTCTGCCCGAGGAGCTCACGCGCGGCGGCCAGAATCTTCGCCCGGTTGGTCCGCGCGTTGCGGCGGATCGGCTCACGGGGCTCGGACTTGGACATGGCGGCGACCTCGACTGGCAGAACGGGGCAGGGACGTACGGCCATCCTCACACGGCCGGGGACGGGGCCACCGGAAGAGGGGGTGCGGCGTCACCGCCGGTCGGCGCGGTGGTGACGGCGGGTCGGCGTGGGCGGCTCCGGTCCTTCACGCAGGTGCGCCACGCCGGCCCGTCACACCGACCCGCCCTCCGATGCTTCGCGCCCGCGTGACAGTGGCCGTCTCGGGTCCGGAAGCGGCTCCTCGCGGCCCCCTGCCAGTCGACGGCGCCACCACAGGTCGGCCTGCCACTGGCGCTCTGCGGCGAAGGGATCGGGGAGGGTACGGCGCAGGTACGTGGCGTCCAAGTCGGCGATCAGGCCGGCGAGTTCGGCGCGGGGGCGGGGCGGCAGCCGGGAGAGGGTCTCGTCCAGTACGTCGCGGGCGTGGCGGACGTCGTCGAAGGAGCAGCCACGGCACGAACACTCCGAGTCCTGCGGATAGCGGGGGCGCCGGCCGTCGGGGCGCAGGAACTGCCGATAGCGCCGCAGGGCCCGGTCGGTGGCGCCGGAGTAGACGTAGTAGTCGTCCGGGAGTCCTTCGACGCGGGCTACGGCCAGGCTGGTTCGGGCGGAGAGGCCGTGGATACGAGCCGGGGGAAGGTCCCATCGCAGTGCGCGAGGGGGTCGAGCGGCGCGCAGCGCGCCGGGGCGCCTACGCGGCATCGCCCTTTCGCGACGCGGAGAGGGAGGTGATGGGGGTCATGAATGTCATGCACGCCATCATGTCATCGCCGACGGACCCGGCGAGCGGCGTTTTCGCCGTCCGCCGGGCCCGCCCGCCCGTCAGCCGACCCGGCAGGGCAACGTGGTCGCCGTATCACCGCCGGAGCCGGTCACGACGTACCCGAACGTCGCGCTCTGTCCTGGGCTCAAGGACCCGTTCCAGTCGGCGTTGTGGACCATCACATCCTGGCCGGTGTAGGTCGCGTTGCCGTTCCAGAGGCTGTCGACCTTCTGACCGCTCGGGAGGGTCCAGTCGACCATCCAGCCGAGCATGGGGACGTCGCCGGAGTTGGTGACGGTCACCTCGGACTGGTAGCCGCCGGACCAACTGCCGGTCGTCTTGCGGGTGGCGCTGCACGTGCCGGGGACCGGGTCGGTCGGGTTGCCCGGCTCGTGGATGCCCGTCACCTCGCCGTTGCCGCCGTCGAAGACGACGTCGGAGCAGGAGTAGAAGGTCTCCGCGCTGTCCGAGCGCTGCCAGACCATGTAAATGATGTGGCGGCCCGACTTGTTCGCCGGAAGCTGCCCGGTCCAGGAGTAGTTGGCCTCGACCGTGCCCGGGCTGCCGTTGAGCGGCGGGTGGTCGACGGAGAGGAAGGGCCGGTCCTCCATGTCGTTCCAGGTGAGGGTCTTGGTCGGGTCGAAGCCGTCCTTGGTGACGTAGACGTAGAACCAACCCGGGTGCGCGGCCCAGGCGTTGTAGGAGAAGTCGACGGTCTTGCCCGAGGTGAGGTGGGTCAACGGCCAGTCGCTGCGGGCGGCGTTGAAGCCGGTGAAGTTGGTGTTGCCACCGCTGCACAGCTCGCCGTCCGGGACGAAGCCGCGGGTGCGGCCCGCGCCGTCGGAGCGGAGCACCGAGAACCAGTTGTAGAACGGGGTGGTGCCGCTGACCGCCTGGGCGTTCTTGCAGGCCGGGTTGACCGGCTTGATCTCACCGGTGTCGGTCAGAGCGTCCTGCCAGCACAGGAACGTGCGGCTGGCGGGCTTCATCGGGGTGCCGTGAGCCTCCGCCGGTCCGCCGGTCGTCATGACCAGGGCGACGGCGGGGACGGTGGCGAGCAGGGAGACCAGGACGAGAAAGAGGGCTCTGGCGCGGGTGGGGAGCGCTAATCGGCGACCTGGGGACGCCGCTGATTTTGTCAGGATCATGACAGTCCAGTCCGTTCCTTGAGGTACGGGCCGTGCGGATGCGTGTGCGGATGAGCGGGGTGGGTGGGTTCCCTTCGGGCAGGTTCCGGTCCACCCGCATGGGAGCGCTCCCACCCCGCCTGTGGCGGAAGGTAGCGCGAATGGGGACGGGTGTAAACGGTTGGCGCGGGAGGGTTGGGGGTCAACGGCGTGCCATGGTGTCACTGGATCGGGTGGCGGTACCTTCGTACGTACGATCACGCCGCGTGTCGGCGTCCACACTGGCGTCCATGGGAGCAGTGATGACGACACCCCAGCGGGGACCGGCCACCGAGGAGACCTGGATGTTCCCGCCGGCCGACGGCTGGACCTTCGACCAGGTCAAGGACTTGGAGCTGCCCTTCGACTGGGAACTCGTGGACGGACAGATCGTGGTTCGAGGACAGACCAAGTTTTGGCACAACCAGGTACGGGACGGCGTGCTGGGCACCTTGAGGACCGCCTACACCGAGCCGTACAAGGTCGTGGCCGAGCAGTGCGTGATGGTCGACGCCCAGAACACGCCCAAGCCCGATGTGATCGTCTTCGACCCCCGAGAACTGGACTTCTTCGAGCTCGAATGTGTCCCGGTGGGGAAGGTCGCCCTCGTCGTGGAGGTCGTCTCTCCAGGCTCGCGCCAGGACGATCGCGTCCGCAAACCCGCGCTGTTCGCCACCCACAAGGTCCCGTACTACTGGCGCGTCGAACTGGACCGCGACCAGAAGCTCGCGGTCCACGAGTACTGGCTCAACGCGGACACCCTCACGTACTTCCCCGCACCATCGCACCCGGTGCACCACGACAAGCTCATCACCGAGCTGCCCTTCCCCATCGAGATCGACCTCGACGCGCTCCTCGGCTTCTAACCCAGGCGGGCGCCCCGCTCACACGGGATACGCCCCCTGAAAGGCGAGCCGCTCCTCCGCCCCCTCCCCCACGTCCGTCAGCAGGTCGTCGAGGTCGAGGAACTCCTCCCACGCCGTCCGTCCGCTCGCCTCGGCCAGCGCGCCGACCACCAGGTCCTCCAGCTCCGTTACCCGCTTGTTCTTCCACGCCTTGTCGGCGAGGCTGACCAGCAGATCCTCGATGGTCACGTCCGGTGCGGTCCAGCTCGCGTGGGTGGCGGCGAAGCGGGCCAGGTGCGGGGCGACGCCGTGGGCCAGCAGCAGCTCACGACCGGCTTCCTCGTGCGCCGAACCGGGGCCGGACAACTCGGCGGTGTGCACCGTCTTGCCGATGTCGTGCGTGGCCGCGCCGAACAGCACGGCCTCACGATCCAGCGGGAGGTGAGGATGCCGTCGCTCCAGCCACTCCACCAGCCCGTACGCCACCTCGTGCACCGCCCTCAGATGCGCGGCCAGCCGGGGCGGCGCGTCCAGCGCGCGCAGCAGCTCCGCCGCCCGGTCCGGCAGCGGGCGCAGGGGTGGGTCGCCGGGGTCGTGCAGGGCGCGGTGGAGGAGGTCGGGGGAGGTCACGCGGAAAGGGTACGGTGCGGGACCGTGAACTGCGGTTCGGTGGCGACCGGTTGAGCCGGGGCGCCGAGCGCGGCGGACCAGAGGCTGAGGCGGCTGGCCTCAATCGGCGCCCAACCAACTCGCCCGGCCACGCTCCCCACCCACACACCCACCCCCTCAAACCACCTGCCCCGCCCGCGCCCCCTCCCCCCGGAGCACCGCCGGTGCCGGCTCCTCCTGCGCCAGCGGCAGTCGTACCGTGAACTCCGTGCGTCCCGGCGCGCTCTCGACGTCGATGCGGCCGCTGTGCGCCGCCGTGATCGCCGCGGCGATGGCGAGGCCGAGGCCGGAGCCTCCTGACTTGGGGTTGGCGCGGGCGCGGGAGGCGTCGGCGCGGGTGAAGCGTTCGAAGACCGTCGGGAGGAGGGCGGGTGGGATGCCGGGGCCGTTGTCGTGGACGCGGACGAGGCAGTGGGCGGCCCCCGTCTCCACGACCGCGACGACCCTTGTGCCCGGGGGCGTGTGCACGCGTGCGTTGGCCAGCAGGTTGGCCACCACCTGGTGCAGGCGGGCCTCGTCGCCGGTGACCAACGGGGCCGCGTCGAGGCGGAGTTCGAGCTGCCAGTCATGGCTGTCCCCGGCGGCCCGCGCGTCCCAGACCGCCTCGGCGACCAGCGCGGCGACATCGACCTCGGCGGAGTGCAGCGGGCGGCCCTCGTCGAGGCGGGCCAGCAGGAGCAGGTCCTCGACGAGTCCGGTCATGCGCGCCGACTCGGCGGAGACACGGCGCCAGGCCGTGCCCGGTTCGATGCGGTCGGTGCCGCGGTTCATGAGTTCCGCGTAGCCCGCGATCGAGGCGAGGGGGGTGCGCAGCTCGTGGCTGGCGTCGGAGAGGAAGCGGCGCATCCGTTCCTCGGTGCGCTGGCGTTCCGTGAGGGACGACTCCACATGGTCGATCATCCGGTTCAGCGCGGCGCCGACCTGGCCCGCCTCGCTGTCTGGGTCGGTGTCGCGTTCGGGGACTCGGGTCAGCCCACCGACCTCGCCGCTGCCGAGCGGGGCGCGGGAGACCTCGACGGCGGTGCCGGCGACCCGGCCGAGGGGCCGCAGCTGACGTCGGATGACGACCGCGCACACACAGCCGGCGGCGGTGAGCCCCACGCCCGCGATGGCCACCTCCGCGACGAGCAGGCCGCGGATCATCCGCTGCACGTCGTCCATCGGGATGCCGGCGAGGACCCGTACGCCGTCCTTGTCGACCGCGGTGATCCGGTACGTGCCGAGCCCGGGGATGGTCCGGGTGTGCATCGACCCGTCGGCCTCGATGCCCGCGAGGGCGGCGCGCTGGTCGGCGGTGAGCCGCTGGGTCGTGTACTCGCGGGCGACGACCGCGGCGCTGAGGATGTCGCCGTCGTCGTCGAGCCGGGCGGCGACCATGCCGGTCGGGTGGCCCTGTTCGTGCAGGAAGCCGAGGTCGTCGGCGAGTTGGGGCTGTAGCGCGGCGCCGCCGAGGCAGCGGGCGACGGAGTTCTCGACGCGGTCGTCCAAGTTGCCGTACAGATAGGCGCGTTGGACGAACGCGGTGGTCAGTGCCATGGCCGCGCAGACGGCGACCAGGGCGAGGGAGATGAACAGGAGCAGGCGCGAGCGCATCGAGCGCAGTCGCCGTCGGGCGGTCATCTGCCGTCCTCCGCCGGCCTGATGGTGTAGCCGAGACCGCGCACGGTGTGGATCATCGGCGCCCGGCCGCGGTCGATCTTGCGGCGGAGGCTGGAGATGTAGACCTCGACGAGGTTGCCGCCGCCGTCGAAGGAGGTGCTCCAGACATGGTCGATGATCTGTGCCTTGCTCAGTACCTGGCGCGGGTGGTCCATCAACAGGCTGAGCAGGTCGAACTCCTTGGCGGTGAGCTGGATGAGCCGGCCCGCGCGGTGCACCTCGCGGGTCTCCTCGGTGAGGACCAGGTCGCCGAGGACGCGTACGGATTCGTCGGGCCGCGCGTGTTCGGCGCCCGCCCGGCGCAGCAGACCGCGCAGCCGCAGCACGACCTCCTCCAGGGAGAAGGGCTTGGTGACGTAGTCGTCGGCGCCGGCGCCGAGTCCGTCGAGCCGGTGCTCCAGGGCGTCGCGCGCGGTGAGCATGAGGACGGGCAGTTTCGGGTTCTCGTACCTCAGGCGGCGCAGCACCTGGAGGCCGTCGAGGTCGGGCAGCATCCCGTCGAGGACGACGGCGTGCGGGGCGCAGCCGCGGGCGACCTTCAGCGCGCTCTGGCCGTCCAGCGCCGGGTAGGCCCGCCAGCCCGCCTCCTCGACGGCCACGGAGAGCACGTCGGTGAGCGCGGGCTCGTCGTCGACGATGAGCACGCGGACGCGGCCGTTTCGGTACCGAGCGCTGCCAGTCATGTCCCGATCGTGTCCCGGTCCGCTGAGGGAATCCTGTGTTCCACCTGAGGATGGGTGATGACCTGGTGTTTTCACGAGCGGGTACGGCGAAGGGCCGTGCCCCCGTCACCGGGAACACGGCCCTCTCACAAGCCTCGCGGAAGCCCTGGAGACTAGCCGCGGATCAGGCTGCGCAGCACGTACTGCATGATGCCGCCGTTGCGGTAGTAGTCGGCCTCACCGGGGGTGTCGATGCGGACGACCGCGTCGAACTCGACGCCCGTGTCGGTGGTGACCTTGACCGTGCTCGGGGTGGTGCCGTTGTTCAGCTCGGTGACGCCGGTGATGGAGAAGGTCTCCTCGCCGGTCAGGCCGAGCGTGTCGGCGGACTGGCCGGCCGGGAACTGGAGCGGCAGGACGCCCATGCCGATGAGGTTCGAGCGGTGGATGCGCTCGTACGACTCGGTGATGACGGCCTTGACGCCGAGGAGCGCGGTGCCCTTGGCGGCCCAGTCGCGGGACGAGCCGGAGCCGTACTCCTTGCCGCCCAGGATGACCAGCGGGGTGCCGGCGGCCTGGTAGTTCTGCGAGGCGTCGTAGATGAACGACACCGGCGCGTCGGCCTGGGTGAAGTCGCGGGTGTAGCCGCCCTCGGTGCCCGGCGCGATCTGGTTGCGCAGACGGATGTTGGCGAACGTACCGCGGATCATGACCTCGTGGTTGCCTCGGCGGGAGCCGTAGGAGTTGAAGTCACGACGCTCCACACCGTGCTCGGTGAGGTACTTGCCGGCCGGGGTGTCGGCCTTGATGGCACCGGCGGGCGAGATGTGGTCGGTGGTGACCGAGTCGCCGAGCTTGGCCAGGACGCGGGCGCCCGTGATGTCGGAGACCGGGGTGGTCTCCATCTTCATGCCGTCGAAGTACGGGGGCTTCCTGACGTACGTCGACTCGGCGTCCCACTCGAAGGTGTCGCCGGTCGGGATCGACAGGGCCTGCCACTGGGCGTCGCCCGCGAAGACGTCCTGGTAGGACTTGGAGAACATGTCCTCGCCGATGGCGTTGGCGACGACGTCGTTGACCTCGGCCTCGGAGGGCCAGATGTCGGCCAGGTAGACCGGCTTGCCGTCCTGGTCGACGCCGAGGGCGTCCTTGGTGATGTCCACCTTCATGGAGCCCGCGAGGGCGTACGCGACGACCAGCGGCGGGGAGGCCAGGTAGTTCATCTTGACGTCGGGGTTGATCCGGCCCTCGAAGTTCCGGTTGCCGGAGAGGACCGAGGTGACCGCGAGGTCGTGGTCGTTGACGGCCTTGGAGACCTCCTCCGGCAGCGGGCCGGAGTTGCCGATGCAGGTGGTGCAGCCGTAACCGACCAGGTTGAAGCCGACCTTGTCGAGGTAGGGGGTGAGCCCCGCCTTGTCGAAGTAGTCGGTGACGACCTTGGAGCCCGGGGCGAGGGTGGTCTTGACCCACGGCTTGCGGGTCAGGCCCTTCTCCACGGCCTTCTTCGCGACGAGCGCGGCGGCGACCATGACGTACGGGTTCGAGGTGTTGGTGCAGGAGGTGATGGCCGCGACCGTCACCGCACCGTGGTCGATCTCGTACGTCGAACCGTCGGGGGCGGTCACGGTGACCGGGTTGGACGGGGCGCCGTTCGGGGCGACGGCCGGGGCGTCGGAGGCCGGGAAGGACTCCTGGCCCGCCTCGTCCACGCTGTCGACGTAGTTGCGCACGTCGACCTTGAACTGCTCGGCGGCGTTCGCGAGGACGATGCGGTCCTGCGGGCGCTTCGGGCCGGCGATGGACGGGACGACCGTGGAGAGGTCCAGCTCCAGCTTCTCGGAGAAGTCGGGCTCGGCGGCCGGGTCCAGCCAGAGGCCCTGCTCCTTGGCGTACGCCTCGACGAGCGCGACCTGCTCCGCGGAGCGGCCGGTGAGCTTGAGGTAGTTCAGGGTCTCGTCGTCGATCGGGAAGATCGCGGCGGTGGAACCGAACTCCGGCGACATGTTGCCGATCGTGGCGCGGTTGGCGAGCGAGGTGGCGGCGACGCCCTCGCCGTAGAACTCGACGAACTTGCCGACGACGCCGTGCTTGCGCAGCATCTCGGTGATGGTGAGGACGAGGTCCGTGGCGGTGGTGCCCGGGGTCAGCTCACCGGTCAGCTTGAAGCCGACGACGCGCGGGATGAGCATCGAGACGGGCTGGCCGAGCATCGCGGCCTCGGCCTCGATGCCGCCGACGCCCCAGCCGAGCACACCGAGGCCGTTGACCATGGTGGTGTGCGAGTCGGTGCCGACGAGGGTGTCGGGGTACGCCTGGCCGTTGCGGGTCATGACGGTGCGGGCCAGGTGCTCGATGTTGACCTGGTGGACGATGCCGGTGCCCGGGGGGACGACCTTGAAGTCGTCGAAGGCGGTCTGGCCCCAGCGCAGGAACTGGTAGCGCTCCTTGTTGCGGCCGTACTCCAGGTCGACGTTCTGCTTGAAGGCGTCGTTGGTGCCGAACTTGTCGGCGATGACGGAGTGGTCGATGACCATCTCGGCCGGGGAGAGCGGGTTGACCTTGGCCGGGTCGCCGCCGAGGGCCTTGACGGCCTCGCGCATGGTGGCGAGGTCGACGACACAGGGCACGCCGGTGAAGTCCTGCATGATCACGCGGGCGGGCGTGAACTGGATCTCCTGGGACGGCTGGGCCTGGGAGTCCCAGTTGCCGAGGGCACGGATGTGGTCGGCGGTGATGTTCGCGCCGTCCTCGGTGCGCAGGAGGTTCTCCAGCAGCACCTTCAGGCTGTACGGAAGGCGAGCCGAGCCTTCCACCTTGTCCAGCCGGAAGATCTCGTACGACGCGTCGCCCACGTTCAGCGTGGCACGGGCGTCGAAGCTGTTCGCCGACACGACAGTCTCCTTCATTGATGTGCGCGTACTCACCACGATCCTGCCGCCACGGCATCTTGGCCGATCCGCTAAGGTAAGGCTAAGTTAGGTAACCCTTACCGCCGGAGTGACGATGCGGGCGGCTGCGGTGCGCCTGGGCAGATATCTCGATGTCGAGATAACTCTAGTACACGGGGGCTGGATGGTCATGCCCGGCCTCCGTTTGTGACGTCCCACACGGCGGCATCACCCGGCGATTATCCGGCCGGACCCGCCCATCGGCACGGCACGAACCGGGCCGACCCGGACGAGACGCCCCCAAGAGCCCGTCGCGTTCGGCCATCAGTGCGCCAAGTCGGGGTAACCGACAGGTACGTTCCGCGACTCAGGCAGGAGGCACAGATGCCGCTCACGTTCCGCAAGAGTTTCCGGATCCTTCCGGGCGTGCGGTTGAACATCAACCGGCGCTCCTGGTCCATCACCACCGGTGGCGGCAGCCACGGGCCGAAGCACACCCACAGCAGCACCGGACGTCGTACGACATCGGTGGATTTGCCTGGACCTTTCGGATGGCGCCGTACCCGTAACGCCAGGCGGCATTGACGCACCATCAGGACCATCACCTGAACGGCCCCCTCGGAAGGCGCCATCTCATATCTGAGATAGCCTCAACCCCATGGCAGACGATTACCTCGTACGCATCGGCAAGCTCATCCGTGACGCCCGGCAACACCGTGGCTGGACACAGTCGCAACTCGCAGAGGCTCTCGGCACCAGCCAGAGCGCTGTGAACCGCATCGAGCGCGGCAACCAGAACATCAGCCTTGAGATGATCGCTCGAATCGGTGAAGCCCTGGAGAGCGAGATCGTCTCTCTGGGCTATGCGGGCCCGATGCATCTGCGAGTCGTCGGCGGGCGCCGGCTCTCCGGCGCCATCGACGTCAAGACCAGCAAGAACGCGTGCGTGGCACTGCTGTGCGCCTCACTGCTCAACAAGGGGCGCACGGTGCTGCGCCGGGTCGCCCGCATCGAGGAGGTCTACCGCCTACTGGAGGTGCTCAACTCCATCGGCGTACGCACCCGCTGGATCAACGAGGGCGTCGACCTGGAGATCGTGCCGCCGGCCGCGCTGGACATGGACGCCATCGACGCGGACGCGGCCCGCCGCACCCGCTCGATCATCATGTTCCTCGGCCCGCTGCTGCACCGCATGGACGCCTTCAAGCTGCCGTACGCCGGCGGCTGCGACCTCGGCACCCGCACCATCGAGCCGCACATGATCGCGCTACGGCGGTTCGGGCTCGACATCGCGGCGACCGAGGGGCTCTACCACGCACAGGTGGACCGCGCGATCTCCCCCGGCCGCCCGATCGTGCTGACCGAGCGCGGCGACACGGTGACCGAGAACGCGCTCCTGGCAGCCGCCCGGCACGACGGTGTGACCGTCATCCGCAACGCGTCCTCCAACTACATGGTCCAGGACCTCTGCTTCTTCCTGGAGGCGCTCGGCGTCGAGGTGGAGGGCATCGGCACCACGACCCTCACCGTGCACGGCGTGCCGACCATCGACGTCGACGTCGACTACTCCCCCTCCGAGGACCCGGTCGAGGCGATGAGCCTGCTGGCCGCCGCGGTGGTCACGGAGTCGGAGCTGACGGTCCGCCGGGTGCCCATCGAGTTCCTGGAGATCGAGCTCGCGGTCCTGGAGGAGATGGGCCTCGACCACGACCGTACGCCGGAGTACTTCGCCGACAACGGCCGCACCCGTCTGGTGGACCTCACCGTCCGCCCGAGCAAGCTCGAAGCCCCGATCGACAAGATCCACCCGATGCCGTTCCCGGGCCTCAACATCGACAACGTCCCGTTCTTCGCGGCCATCGCCGCCTCCGCGCAGGGCCAGACGCTGATCCACGACTGGGTCTACGACAACCGCGCGATCTACCTCACGGACCTCAACCGCCTCGGCGGCCGCCTCCAACTCCTGGACCCCCACCGCGTGTTGGTCGAGGGCCCGACCCGCTGGCGCGCCGCCGAGATGATGTGCCCGCCGGCCCTGCGCCCCGCGGTGGTCGTCCTGCTGGCGATGATGGCGGCGGAGGGCACGTCCGTGCTGCGCAACGTCTACGTCATCAACCGGGGTTACGAGGATCTGGCGGAGCGGCTGAACTCGGTGGGGGCGCAGATCGAGATCTTCCGGGACATCTGATCACCCCTCGAAGGAAAGCCGTGCACCCCTCCTGGCCTGCTCCGACGCAAGGCTGGAAGGGGTGCGGCGGCATCTCTGGGACTCTGAACCGGGAGCAAACCTCCGCCTGCACGGAAGTGCAGCGGATGACGTGTTGAGCTCATCCCGCTCTAGTCGGCACAGGGAGTGCGCCCTCAGGATTCGCCATCGAGACGATCCGGCAACCACCTTGACGCTTGTTCGCGGCTGACGCGGTTCGCGTCCACGTACCACTGGCGGCGTTGGTTGTCCCACCGCGCACCGAGCAACCTCTTGGCCTCGTCCTTTTCGGCAAAGGGAACGTTCAGGTAGAGCCGATTCCCATCCTGCATCGAAGCCTGGCCGTCCGACGGACGAGAGGCCCTTGGGTTCCACGCGGCACGCTCCTTGCGAGCGCGCTCAATCACCCGCCCGACACGTTCGCATGCGCCGGGGTCCGTGAGACGCATCATCAGATCCGTCGGGCCCGAGTTGGCCAGCAGGTTGAGCGAGCCGTGCCACAGCACAGTGCCATCCAGAACGAGCACCTTCTCGTGCATGCGGTCACGGAACTCCACCTGACATCCGGCTGCTCGCAGTTCCTGGACGAGTCCGCGGACGCGTTCCACGGCCGCGTCCGAGGACTGCTCCTCGGGCGGCCGGGTGCGGACGGTGACAGTGACATCGTCCGCCACTCGCTTGGCCAGTTGTGTGGACCACGCCCGCACAGGTCGTGGATCGAGGAAGGGACAGTAGACCTCGATGCTGCGCGTGGCCCGATCGATGTCCCAGCTCACTGCGCGAGGTACTTCGTCGGCCGGGAAGAACGCGGGCCGGGAGAGTTCCTCCTCGGAGAGCGAGGCGAGTTGTGCGGCCTCACGGACGGGGATGAGCTGGTCGACGGAGATGCACTGGGCGTGCGCTTCGAGATGGTCGAGCATGCGTCGCGCTTCACTGGTCGCGGAGAGGTGCTGCCGCAGATGTTCGACGTCGGCGATGACGATGAGGTGGTCCTGGGCGCGGCTGAGCGCGACGTTGAGCAGACGACAGGTGTTCGAGGACAGGCCGGTGCCCTGGAAGAAGTAGCCGGGCTGGGTTCCGGCCCCTGCCGTCGTGTCGAGGATGACGATGGGTCGCTGGCTGCCCTGGAAGCGGTGCACGGTGTCGACCAGGCCCTCGAACTGTTCCCCGAATCGGTGGCCGAGGCTGCCCTTGAGAGCCTGGACCTGCTTTCTGTACGGGGCGATCACGGCAAGGCGGTCGGTCGCCCGCTCCCCGACGGGTACGTCGTCCCACTTGCGGCCGGGCAGCACACCCTCGTACTGGAGTCCGCGGACGAGTTCGTGGACGGCGGCCTCGTGAACGGTATTGGTCTGGTGGTCGCGACCACGGATGCGTTGGCGCGAGGTGTCGACAAGGATCAGTGGCGCGTCGGCCAAGGCGTTGAAGGGGATCCGTGAATCGTTGTCGCGCCCTGTCTTCAGCGGTGCGTCCGGGTACGCGACGGTGTTGACGAGATCGCAGATCGCGCTGCGCATGCGGTACTGGGTCTCGAGTGCGACGAGCCGCGCATCCGGCATCACCGAACCGCCCGCACTCACCAGCCCGGCGCTGGAGAACACGTCCCGGGCAGTCCATTGCCGGGCGTGCTCCCGCTCGACCTCCGACGCTTTACGGTCGCTGTCGGCCTTCGTCACCGCCGGAAGCTGACGGAAGTCACCGGCGAATACGATCCGCTTCCCTGCCAGTCCGGCGGCGTACCAGGCGGCCGGCAGGTTGACCATCCCGGCCTCGTCGACGACGACCACGTCCACTCGGTCGAGGAGTTTACGCACCTGGACTCCCATGGTCACGGTCGCTCCGAGGACACGGCACTTCGAGCGTACGGTCTCCTTGATCTTCCGGCGCTGCGCTTCCAGTTCGCCGATCTGCTGCTGGATGTGCTCGGCCTGGGACAGCAAGGTCGCACGGGCGGGCAGCCCGAGGAGCTTCGACTGTTCGGCCGCGATCGCCTTGCCCAGTCCGTCGGCCGTGGCTACGGCCCGGCGGAGGTCGCGTTCCGCCGCCGCCAGCCCTGCCGACGCCTGCTGGACGTCGATGCGCGCTTGGTGGAGAGCGGCCTGCGCCTTGTCGAGCTGGGCCTGCTTGCGGCCGGCGAAGATGCCGCTCGGGGCGCCTGTCTTCCTGATCAGTTCCTCTTGGGCGGCGATCACGGATCGTGCGGTGTTCTGGGCCTGAAGGTGGTTCGTCCGCCTGGTGCCCGCATCGTTCTGACGCCGCCGAGCATCCGCGAGGTCCGTACGGAGACCGTCCACTCTGTCATGGGCGGCGATGCCCTCCTGGGCGTGCCGCAAGGCCGCACCCAGCTCTACGAGGGACTGGTCCAGGTGTGCGCTCAGCCGGGCGCCGATCCGTTCGGCATCGACCTGGTCGCCGTACCGGTCCCGCAGCGAGGCGCCTGCGATGGCCCCGGCACGCTGCACGAGCCCGCTGTCGAACCCGTCCTCGTTCGAGAGCAGCTCGCATATGCGTTCCAGAGCCTGGTCCACAGCGACGTTCGTGGGGGCCAGGAAAAGCACTGAGTGCCCTTGGCGATAGCTCCCTTCGACAATGTGCCCGACCACATCGGTCTTGCCCGTCCCGGGCGGGCCCCACAGGAACAGCACGTCACCGTCGAGGGCTTGTGCCACCGCCTGACGCTGACGAGGGTTGAGCTTGAGTGACGCCCAGTTCGCGACCCATTGGGCGGTGGTTCCGGCACCTTTCCCCGGCCGCGGGTCGCCCTGCCCGAGAGCCCAGGCCGCGTGATCCGTCCGGACGGGGTGATTCGGCTGCCCCACCGTCTCCAGCCGTTCCACGAGAACGCGCCAGGTGGCCGCGTCGTCCTCCCGGATCTGCACATGGGAGGGAGTCACTCCGAGGTCCGCACCGGTCACGACACGCACCTTGCCCTCGGGCATGCGCGACACCTCGGCAGGTGTCCACTCGCCCGTCGACCTCGACATGCGCACCAGCGCCGCCTTGCCGTCCAGAGCGTCCAGCCACCGCTTGCAGTCGAAGAGGTACTCATGGCTGCCGTCGGCAGTGGCCACCCTGCGCCCGGCCGACAGCGAGACCTTGCCGCCGTCCTTGCCGTGGCTGCGCAGCTCCGCTGCGATCTCCAATCGCGCGGCCGTGAGCAGTTCCTTGACCGGATACGGCAATCCCGCGACCTCGTTCAACCCCGCCCCCGTAGCCCCACAGTCCTGGCCCTCTCATGAGACCTGCGCCGAAAAGGATGACTGTAAGCACGGGGAACAGAGGAGCGAGCCTTTCCGGCCATGACATAACGAGAGATGCCCGTTGACAACGTCAACAGGTGAATGTGATGCTCGTCAACAGGGTGAAGGTATACGCTCCCTACGGAATGTACCCACCTTGTATGCGACGGGTGAGAACGGGGAGGGCCAGTGGGCCAGGAGACGGTCGCCGGACGGTTCCGGATCACGGGGATCCTGGGCCGCGGGAACATGGGCGAGGTACACCGTGCCGAAGACCTTCAGGCCGCCCCGGACTCCCCGCACCGTCAGGTCGCCGTGAAGACCGTGCTGCGGAGCCGGACCGGGATCGCCGTCGACGCGTCGGGGTCCGGTAAGGAGATCGACCGCTTCCGCCGTGAAGTGCGGATCATGCGCATGCTCTCCCAGGGGCACCCGAACCTCACCCTGCTGATCGACGGCGGTGTGGACGAGGCGCCGGGCGGCAGCGGACTGCCGTATCTGGCCATGGAGTTGCTGGACGGCCATCCGCTCGGCGACCTCATCGACGAAGAACCCCAGCTGCCGGTCTCCTGGGTCGCCGCCCTCGGGGCACAGCTCGCCGCCGGTCTGGCCGCCGCGCACACCGCAGGGGTCGTCCACCGCGATCTGAAGCCGGCCAATGCGATGCTGACCCGCGACGGCACCGTCAAGATCCTCGACTTCGGCATGGGTTCGGTCGTCGACGATCCCGACCAGACGCGGCTGACCAGTACGGGAGTCAGCGTCGGCACCGCTCGCTACATGGCGCCCGAGCAGTTCCGTGCCGAGCGGGTCTCCGCGTCGGCCGATCTCTATGCGCTCGGCTGCATCCTGTACGAACTGCTGATAGGACGGCCGCCGTTCTCCGCGAGAACCCCCTACGAGCTCTCCGAACAGCATCAGCACGAGCGGCCGCCGCGGCTGACCCTGGTGCGCCCGGATCTGCCCGCCGAGCTGGTCCGGCTGGTGGAGCGCCTCTTGGAGAAGGACGCCGAACTCCGGCCCGACAACGCCGCCTTGGTCCGTGAGACGCTGGTCCCACTCGCCTTCGCACCGGACGACACGGCCGCCCTGCTGGCTCCGCACTGGCAGGTCATGGACCCGGTGGCGCGACTGCGCGCTCTCCTTCCCCGGCCCACCCCGGCCGCGCCCCCGCCCGTGCCGCGCAGAGAGCCTCGTCTGCCCGAGGCGATGGACGTCTTCGGTATCCACTCCGATCTGATCAGCGAGTACGAGAGCTTCACCAGGAGCGCGACGGTGATCCGGGACGCCCGTATCGCCGGCTTCGTCGAGGACGATCTGGCGGCGAAGTCCCAGTGGCCCGACCCCTGGTTGTCGCTGAACCCGTTCTTCGCAGACGGCGGTCAGGTCACCGATCTCGTGCGGGACGGCGTGCTTCACCCGAGATGCGCGGAGATCTTCCAGGCCGACAAGAAGGAGAACTCGCTGCGCCCCGACGGGCGTCCGCTGACCTTCCACCTCCATCAGCGGCAGGCGATCGAGGCCGCACAGGCCGGCGACTCCTACGTGCTCACCACCGGCACCGGTTCCGGCAAGTCGCTGTCGTACATCGTCCCGATCGTGGACCGGGTGCTGAAGGAACGTCAGGCGGCCGGCCCCGATGCGGCTCGCCGGGTGCGTGCGATCGTCGTCTACCCGATGAACGCGCTGGCCAACTCGCAGTTGGGCGAGTTGAAGAAGTACCTGCGCCACGGCTTCGGAAAGGGCCGGGAGCCGGTCACCTTCGCTCGCTACACCGGTCAGGAGTCCAAGGAGGACCGTCGGGAACTGCGCAAGAACCCTCCGGACATCCTGCTGACCAACTACGTGATGCTGGAGCTGATGCTGACGCGGCCGGACGACCGCTCCAGCCTGATCCGCATGGCCGAGGGGCTGCAGTTCCTCGTCTTCGACGAGCTGCACACCTACCGCGGCCGGCAGGGCGCGGACGTGGCGTTCCTGATCCGCCGGGTGCGTGAGGCCTGCCGTGCGTCCGCGACCCTGCAGTGCATCGGCACCTCGGCGACCATGTCCACCGAGGGCTCCTGGGAGGACCAGCAGCGTGAGGTGGCGAGGGTCGCCGGCCGATTGTTCGGCACGACGGTGCTGCCGAAGCGGGTCATCGGCGAGACCCTGGTCCGGGCGACCGAGGAGGCCTCCGAGAGCGTGCCCGCCGAGCGGCTTCGGGTGCCGGCTGCGCCCCGCTCGTACGACGCTCTGACGAAGGACCCGCTGGCCCGCTGGGTGGAGTCCCGGTTCGGTCTGGAGCGCGAGGAAGGGACGGAACGGCTGCGGCGCTGTGCCCCGGGCACCGTCGAGGAGGCCGCGGCCGAGCTGGCCGCGGATTCCGGGGTGCCCGAGGAGACCGCCCGGGAGGCGATCCGGACGACCCTGGAGGCGGGCGCGCAGGCCAAGCATCCGGTGACCGAGCGGCCGCTGTTCGCGTTCCGGCTCCACCAGTTCCTCTCCAAGGGCGACACCGTCTTCACCACGCTCGAGGATCCGCTGACCAGGCCGCTGACCCGCACCTACCAGCTGGAACAGCCGGACAGCGACGGCAAGCCGTTGTTCCCGTTGGCGTTCTGCCGTGAGTGCGGCCAGGAGTACCTGACCGTCTGGCGGACGGAGAAGGACGGCGCGTTCCGGTACGAGCCGCGCCGCGACACCTCCGCTTCGGGCGGCCGCGAGGGCGAGGGCTACCTGTATCTGGGCATGCCCGGCGAGGACTACGAATGGCCGGCCGATCCGCAGAAGGCCGTGGACGACCGGCGGTTGCCGGAGTCCTGGCTGGAGTCGGACGCGCAGGGTGTGACAGTCGTCAAGAAGTCCTACCGGCCCCGGGTGCCCAAGCGGGTCGTCGTGGACGCCCACGGCCAGGAGTCGGGTGAGGGACTGGTGGCGGCGTTCGTCCCGGCGCCGTTCCTGTTCTGTGTGCACTGCCAGGTCTCCTACGAGCAGACCCGCGGCCGGGACTTCGCCAAACTGGCCACCCTGGACCAGGAGGGGCGTTCCTCGGCGACCTCGCTGATCTCCGCGTCGATCGTGAAGTCGCTGCGGGCGGTGCCGGAGGAGAGCCTGGGCAAGAAGGCGCGCAAGCTCCTGACCTTCGTGGACAACCGGCAGGACGCCTCATTGCAGGCCGGGCACTTCAACGACTTCGCCCAGGTGACCCAGTTGCGGGGCGCCCTGTACCAGGCCGCGGTGCGGGCCGGTGAGGAGGGACTCAGCCACGACGACCTCGCCGAGGCCGTCACCGAGGTGATGGGTCTGACGCCCGCCGAGTTCACGGACGTCGCGAACCTGACCCCGGCCATGGAGCGCCGGGCCGTCAAGGCCTTCCGGGACGTCGTCGGGTACCGCCTCTACCGCGACCTGGAACGCGGCTGGCGTATCACGATGCCGAACCTGGAGCAGACGGGGCTGCTCAGGATCGACTACGAGGATCTGGGCTGGCTCGCCGCCAACGACGAGCGCTGGCAGTCCGCGCACGCCGTGTTGCGGGACGCCGATCCGGCGCTGCGCGAGGAGATCGCCCGTACTCTGCTCGACTTCATGCGTCGGGCGCTCGCCATCGACGTCCAGTACTTCCGCGACGACTTCGACGTCCTTCAGCGGGCGAGCGAGGAGCGGCTGACCGGGGCATGGGTGCTGAGCGAGAGCGACCGCCCGACGGTCGGAACCGCCTACCCGTACGGCTCGCGGCCGGGGATGGAACGCTCCGCACTGTTCCTGTCGGCCCGCGGCAAGTTCGGGAAGTACCTGCGGCGGAACATGCCCGAGCTGCGCGAGGCCTCCGTCACCCTGGACGACGTCCAGGGCGTCATCGAGGACCTGTTGAAGGTACTGGTCGACGCCGACCTGGTGCGCGAGGTGGACGCGACCCCCGAGCTCTCCGGCCCGGCCTACCGGCGCCGCGCGGCGCAGAAGCGCACCGGTTACCGGGTGTCGGCCGCGGCGCTGATCTGGCGGGCCGGGAACGGTGAACGCGGCGCGGTCGACCCGCTCGCGCGCACCTACAGCAGCGGCGAAGGCCCGCGCGTCAACCCGTTCTTCCGCGACCTGTACCGCACCGCGGCCGCTGAACTGGCCGGTCTTTACGCACGCGAGCACACCGCCCAGGTTCTCCCGGAGGACCGGCTGGAGCGCGAGGAGCAGTTCAGAAAGGCTGAACTGCCGCTCCTGTACTGCTCGCCGACGATGGAGCTGGGCGTGGACATCTCCTCGCTCAACGCCGTGCTGATGCGCAATGTGCCGCCGACCCCGGCGAACTACGCGCAGCGCTCGGGCCGCGCGGGCCGTTCCGGTCAGCCCGCGCTGGTGACCACGTACTGCGCGACGGGCAACAGCCACGACCAGTACTACTTCCGCGACTCCCAGAAGATGGTGGCGGGCCAGGTGGCCCCGCCCCGCCTCGACCTGGCCAACGAGGATCTGGTCCGCTCGCATCTGCAGGGCATCTGGCTGGCGGAGACGGAGATGCAGCTCGGCATCGCCATTCCGGAGGTCGTCGATGTCGCCTACGACCCGGACGGGGACGACCGGCCCGATCCGCAGATGCAGCTCCCGCTCCGCTCCGACATCCTCAACCGGTCCCTGGACGAAGACGCCCGCAGACGCGCGGCCGCCACCGCCCGTACCGTCCTCGCCCCGCTGATCGCGGACTTCGAGTCGACCACCTGGTGGTACGACGAGTGGATCGAGGACCGGATCGAGCGCGCCCCGCAGGAGTTCGACGCCGCCTTCGACCGGTGGCGCCAGCTGTTCCGGGCCGCCGTCATCGACCAGTACGAGCAGAACAAGCGGGTCGTCGACCACACCCTCACACAGGGCGAGCAGAGCCGGGCGCGCAGCCGCCGCCGGGAGGCCGAGACCCAGACGAACCTGCTGCTGAACCGCTCCACCGACAGCAAGTCGGTGATGAGCGACTTCAACCCGTACCGCTATCTGGCCTCCGAGGGCTTCCTGCCGGGCTACAGCTTCCCGCGGCTTCCGCTGGCCGCGTACATCCCGCGCTCCGGCAACCGCCGCAACGCCGACGGCGACTATCTGCAGCGCCCCCGGTTCCTCGCGATCCGCGAGTTCGGCCCCGGTGCGCTCATCTACCACGAGGGTGCCCGCTACCAGGTCACGCGGGTGCAGCTGCCGCCGGACGCCTCGGGCGAGCTGGCGACGGCGGAGGCCCGGCGCTGCGACGGCTGCGGCTACCACTACGTCGTCAAACCCGGCCTCGACCAGTGCGACATGTGCAAGGAGGAGCTGCGCGGCAAGCGCACCGGTCTGCTCCACCTGCACACCGTGTACACCACGCCGCGCGAGCGGATCTCCTCCGACGAGGAGGAGCGTCGCCGGGCCGGTTTCCGGTTGGAGACCTCGTACGCCTTCCAGGACCACGGCGCCCGCAAGGGACGCCTCACCTCGCATGCCGCCGACGGCGACGGGGCGCCCGTTCTCGATCTGGACTACGGCGACTCCGCGACCGTGCGCATCACCAACCTCGGCCGCGTCCGCGACAAGGAGGGTGAGCCGGACGGCTACTGGCTGGACCTCGGCGACGGCCGCTGGCTCAACGACCGGGCCGCCGCCGACGCCATCGAGGGCACCGGTATGCCGGTGGTCGACGAGGACGGCAACGAGAAGCGCCGCAAGAAGCGGGTCCTGCCCTTCGTGGAGGACCGCCGCAACATTCTCGTCGTCACCCTGGAGGAGCCGCTGCCCGAGCCGGTGGCGTGGTCGTTCCTGTACGCGCTGGAGCGGGGCATCGAGGCCGCGTTCGAGCTGGAGGACTCCGAGCTGACCGCGGAGCTGCTCCCGCCGGACGAGGGTCCGCGCCGCCGCATGCTGTTCACGGAGGCCGCCGAGGGCGGCGCCGGTGTGCTGCGCCGGATCCAGCAGGAGCGGGGTGCCCTCGCCGAGGCCGCGAAGACCGCGCTGGAGATCTGCCACTTCGACCGGGACACCGGCGAGGACGAAGGCGGGCCGGCGGACGGCGAGAGGTGCGCCCGCGGCTGCTACGCCTGTCTGCTGACCTACGGCAACCAGACGCACCACCGCCAGCTGAGCCGGCACGCTGCCCAACCGCTGCTGCTGCGCCTGTCCGAGGCCCGCACCGAGCGGGAGGACCGCGGTGAGTCCCGCAGCGAACGGTTCCGCAGGCTGGCCTCCGCGAGCACCTCGCCGACCCCGGTGGAGGCGGATCTGGCGGCCCTGGTCGCGCAGGGCGATCTGCTCGGCTGGCTGAGGGCGAAGGGCTACCGGCTGCCGGACGAGGTGGAAGTCCTCGTCCCGGAGGCCGGGGCCTGCCCGGACCTCGTCTTCCGGCTGGACGGCGCCAACCTCGCCGTGTTCGTCGACCTCCCGGGCCGCGCCCCCGACTCCACCCGCGACATCGAGGCCGGGTATCGCCTGGAGGACGCCGGCTGGGACGTCGTGCGCTTCCCGACGGACGCCGACTGGGACACCATCGCGGACACCAACGCCCTCTACTTCCTCCTCCGTTGACCGCCACAACAGCGCTCACCCATACGACATTCAGGAACCGAGAGATCTCATGAGCCTCACGTACACAGCCGGCTCCCTGGTCGCCGCCCGGGGCCGGGAATGGGTGGTGCTGCCCGAGAGCGCCTCCGACATGCTGGTGCTGCGCCCGCTGGGCGGAAGCGAGGACGACATCGCGGCCGTCTTCCCGGCATTCGAGGACGTCCGCCATGCGGAGTTCGCGGAGCCGAGCCCGACCGACCTGGGCGACCAGCGAGCCGCAGGCCTGCTGCGCACGGCGCTGCGCATCGGGTTCCGTTCCGGTGCGGGCCCCTTCCGCTCGCTGGCGTCGATCGCGGTGGAGCCCAGGGCCTACCAGCTGGTTCCGCTGCTGATGGCGCTACGGCAGCGCACAGTGCGGCTACTGATCTCGGACGACGTCGGCATCGGCAAGACGGTCGAGGCCGGCCTGATCGCCAAGGAGCTGCTCGCGCAGGGCGAGGCGACCCGGCTGGCGGTGCTGTGCTCCCCCGCGCTGGCCGAGCAGTGGCAGGGCGAGCTGCGGGAGAAGTTCGGCATCGACGCCGAGCTGGTCCTGGCCTCCACGGTGACGCGACTCGAACGCGGTCTGGAGCTGGGCCAGTCCCTGTTCGACAAGCACCCGTACACGATCATCTCAACGGACTTCATCAAGTCGACCCGGCACCGCGAGGACTTCGTACGGAACTGCCCCGACCTGGTGATCGTCGACGAGGCCCACAGCTGCGTGGCCGCCGACGACGCCGGGCAGGGCACCGCCTCGTCCTCCTCCAACCAGCTGCGCTACGAGCTGCTGCGCCGGGTCTCCGCCGACGCCGACCGCCACCTGCTGCTGCTGACCGCGACCCCGCACTCCGGCAAGGAGTCCGCGTTCCGCAACCTGCTCGGCCTGGTGCGGCCGGAGCTCGCGACCGTGAATCTGGAGACCCCGGCGGGGCGGGCGAAGCTCGCCGAGTACTTCGTGGCCCGCAAGCGCGCCGACGTCCGCACTTACCTCACCAAGGAGGACGGCCTCAGCGACGACTCCCTGGCCGAGCGCACCGCGTTCCCGTCCGACCGCTGGACGAAGGACGAGCCGTACAAACTCAGCCCCGCCTACCGGGCGCTGCTCGACGACGCCATCGCCTACGCCAGGGACCGCGTCCAGGCCGCCGGCGAGCAGGGCAGGCGGGAGGCCCGTGTCGCCTGGTGGTCGGTGATCGCGCTGCTGCGCTCAATGGTCTCCTCGCCGGCCGCCGCCGCGCAGACCCTGAAGACCCGCTCGGAGTCCGCCGCCGCCCGCACCGCGCAGGAGGCGGACGTGCTGGGCGCGCCGGTCGCCGCCGACTCCGCCGAGAACGACCGCTTGGAGGGCATGGACGTCGCGCCGGGCGCCGCCGAGTCGGAAGAGGCGGGTGCAAGGCTGCTCGAACTCTCGCAGCGCGCTGCCGATTTGGTCGGCCCGGCGGAGGACGCGAAGCTCAAGGCGCTGACCAAGCACCTGAAGAGCCTGATCGCCGAGGGCTACCACCCCATCGTCTTCTGCCGCTACATCCCGACCGCCGAGTACCTCGCCACCCAACTCGAAGGCAAGCTCGGCAAGAAGACGAAGATCGCCGCGGTGACCGGCACCCTCTCCCCGCAGCAGCGGCTGGAGCGCATCGAGCAGCTCGCCGCCGAATCCGCCGAGGAAGAGGGCGATCCCGCTGTCCGCCGCGTGCTGATCGCCACCGACTGCCTCTCCGAGGGCGTCAACCTCCAGCACCACTTCGACGCCGTCGTCCACTACGACCTGGCCTGGAACCCGACCCGCCACGACCAGCGCGAGGGTCGCGTGGACCGGTACGGCCAGAAGCGCGACCAGGTCCGGGTCATCACCATGTTCGGCGAGGACAACGGCATCGACGGCAAGGTCCTGGAGGTGCTGTTCGCCAAGCACCGGCAGATCAAGAAGGACTTGGGCATCTCGGTCTCCGTCCCCGACGAGACGGCTTCCGGGGTGACGGACGCCGTGGTCGAGTGGCTGCTGCTGCACGGCCGTCAGGGCAGCCAGGAGAGCCTGTTCGAGCTCGACAGCCACCAGGAGTCCTTCGAGCGTATCGAGCGCGAGTGGTCCTCGGCCGCCGAGCGGGAGAAGACCTCCCAGTCCAAGTACGCCCAGCGCAGCATCCACCCGGAGGAGGTGGCCCGCGAGGTCGCCGCCGTCCGGGCCGCGCTCGGCGGCGCCGACGAGGTGCGCGACTTCGCCCTGGAGGCGCTGCGCGACCTGGACGCCGTGGTCCGCGACCCGCGTGACGGGAGCGGCGACTTCACCGCCCAGGCCGGTGGCGCCCCGGCCGGCTTGCGTGACGCGCTCGCCGCCACCCTCGGCGGGCGGCTGATCGAGGAGGACCGGGAGATCCCGTTCCGCACGACACCGGCCGTCGGCCGGGGCGAGGCCGCGCTGGTCCGCACCGACCCGGCGATCGGCGCGATCGCCTCGTACGTCCTCGATTCGGCGCTGGACGCGAACACCCCCGGCCCGCGCCCGGCGCGCCGCTGCGGTGTGGTGACGACGGACGCGGTGACGATCCGGACGACGCTCCTGCTCGTCCGCTACCGCTTCCACCTCACGCTGCCATCCCGCACCGGCGAACGGCAACTGGTCGCGGAGGACGCGCGGTTGCTCGCGTATGAGGGAATGCCGTCGCGTGCCCGCTGGCTGGACGACGAGGCGGCCGCCGCGCTGCTGGCCGCGCGGGCCAGTGCCAACACCCACGAGCAGCTCGCCCGCAACCAGATCGGCCGCGCGCTGGACGGTCTGCCGGATCTCGCCGGGCATCTCACGGAGTACGGCACGAGCCTCGCCGCCGAACTCGACGCCTCGCACCGCCGCGTACGCAAGGCCAACGAGGAGATCGTCCGCGGCCTGAAGGTCGTCCCGCAGGAGCCGGCCGACGTCCTCGGTGTGTACGTCTACCTGCCGCAGCAGCCCGCTTCTACTGTGTCCGGAGCCGAAGCCTGATGCCCGTCACCGCCACCCGCACCGCCCTGGTCTTCACCGCCGTCACCACGGTCGGCGGGCTGCTCCCCGCCGACATGCTGCTGCGCATCGCCGAGGCGCGGAACCTACCGGGCACCAAGTCCGCCGACTACGGCCTGCCCGCCTCGGTCCCGGTACGCGACGAGGCCGAGCGCGCCTGGGAGTACCTGAAGCCGCTCTGGCGTGACCTGCGCAAGGCCCTGCCCTCGGACCCGAACACCGGGGCCCCCGCTGCCGACCCGACGGGCCGGGCCGGTACCGACTGGCTCGCGCAGCTCTTCCGGAAGCTGGACTTCGGTGCGCTGACGGAGGTCGGGGAGGGGGGTATCCCTGCCGACTCGGATGCGGAGAAGCGGTTCCCGGTGTCGCACCGGCACGGTCCGGCGCTCGTCCATCTGATCCCCTGGAACCAGGAGTTGGACAAGCGCCCGGCGGCGGGGCAGGTTCCGGCGCAGTCGATGCTTCAGGACTGCCTGAACCGTACGGAGGCCCACCTGTGGGCGGTCCTCACCAATGGCCGGCGCCTGCGTCTGCTGCGCGACTCGTCGTCCTTCTCTACGGCCGCCTATGTCGAGTTCGACCTGGAGGCGCTGTTCGACGGTGAGCTGTTCAGCGAGTTCGTGCTGCTGTACAGCCTGCTGCACGCGTCGCGGTTCGCGGTGCCGGAGGGGGCGGCGGCTTCGGGGTGCTGGCTGGAGAAGTGGCGGACAGTCGCCATAGAGTCCGGCAGCCGAGCCCTCGACCACTTCCGCGACGGCGTGCAGGCGGCCCTCACCGTGCTCGGCACCGGGTTCCTGAGCCACCCGCACAACAACAAGCTCCGCGAGCAGCTGGACGTCCACGCCTTCCAGACCGCGCTGCTGCGGCTCGTCTACCGCATGATCTTCCTCTTCGTCGCCGAGGACCGAGGCGCCCTGCTGGACCCCGAGGCGGACGAATTGTCCCGCGAGCGTTTCACCCGCTACTTCTCGACCGCTCGCCTCCGCCGCCATGCCCTGCGTCGCCTGGGCACCGCCCACGACGACCAGTACCGCGCCCTAGAACTGCTGATCGAGGCTTTGGGCTCCGAGGAGGGCCGCCCCGAGCTGAGCCTGAAGGGACTCGGCGGCCTCTTCAACGACACCCCCGCCGACGAGCCCCTGCGCGGTGCGCGACTGGCCAACCGCCACCTGTTCGAGGCCGTCAAACACCTGGCCCGCGTGCGCGACGCGGGCTCCGCCCGCTGGCGTCCCGTCGACTACCAGCACATGGGTGCCGAGGAACTCGGTTCGGTGTACGAGGCTCTGCTGGAGCTGGTGCCCAAGCACAGCGCCGCGGACCGCACCTTCGAACTCGTCGACCGCATCGGCAACGACCGTAAGAAGACGGGAAGTTACTACACCCCGACCGCGCTCACCGAGGCCCTCCTCGACTCGACGCTCAACCCGGTGATAGACGACGCCGTGAAGCGCGGAGGGCATAACGCGAGCGCCAACGGTCACCCGGACCCGGCCGACACAATCGTCGAGGAACTGCTCTCCCTCACGGTCTGCGACCCCGCCTGTGGGTCGGGGCACTTCCTGGTGGCGGCGGCCCGCCGCATCGCCAAGCGTGTTGCCGCCGTCCGCGAGCGCAACCCGGAGCCCACGGCCGAGGCTGTGCGCCACGCCCTCCACGAGGTCGTCGCGCGCTGTGTATACGGCGTGGACCTCAATCCCATGGCGGTCGAGCTGGCCAAGGTGTCGCTGTGGCTGGAGGCGATGGAGCCGGGCAAACCGCTCAGCTTCCTGGACGCGCACATCAAGCACGGCAACGGTCTGATCGGCGCGACCCCGGCGCTGATGCGGGACGGCATCCCGGACAGGGCATTCAAGAAGACCGAGGGCGACGACGAGGCGTGGGCCCGGTCGCTGCTCAACCGCAACGCCCTCGAACGCGAGGGCCAGGGCGGCCTGTTCGAGATCGAGACGGAGACGAAGGTCGCCAACTCCTCCTTCGCGCGCGGCCTCCGCCGGATCACCGCGGCCCCGGACGACAACCTCGCGGACGTCCGTCGCAAGGAGACCGCCTACCGGGACTGGGCGACGTCGGCCGAGTATCTGCGGGCCCTGCACCTGGCGGACGCGTGGTGCGCAGCGTTCGTCTGGGTCAAGGATGAGGACGCGCCACCAGCCATCACGCACAAGGTATTTCGGGGACTGGAAGACTCCGAGGGTGACGCGGCGCCGCAGTCGACGCACGACGAGATCGTGCGTTTGCGGGACCAGTACACCTTCTTCCACTGGCACTTGGAGTTCCCTGAGATCTTCACGGTCCCGGAGGACGGTGACGCGTCTGCGGACGTCGGCACACTCGCCCCGGCGACAGGGTGGGCTGGCGGGTTCTCGTGTGTGGTGGGGAATCCACCGTGGGATCGTTCCGAATTCGAGGACAAGAAGTACTTCAGTGTCGTGGAACCATCGATCGCTGAGCTGGCAGGTGCCGCCATGCGCAAGCGGATCACCGAATGGCTCCAGGAAAATCCAGAGGAAGCAGAGCGATACCGAATTGCGCGCCGGACACTAAAATCCACATTTACGTTCGCGGCGAACTCTGACGTGTTCCCGCTCTGCGCACAAGGGCTCACTGCTGGGGGCGTCACCAAACTCCAGACAGACCAGCTGTTCACGGAGCTCTTTTCAACCGTGTGCAGCCCATCCGGTCGCTTCGGATCCATCATCCCGACCGCCATCGCAACGCATGCCGGCGGACAGTTTCTGTTCGGTGACTTCGTGCGTAGCGGGGCACTGGCATCGTTGTACGATTTCGAGAACCGTCGCCCCAAGTCGCCCGCCCTACCCAAGGGCGGCAAGTGGTTCGAGAGCGTGGACTCCCGCTACAAGTTCTGTCTGCTCTCACTCACCGGTCGGGACGTGCAGGGGGAGGCAACCCGGGTCGGCTTCTTCCTGTCTGACACCACGGACGTCAACGACCCGAACCGAGTTCTCGCGTTGGCCCCGGACGACCTGGCTCGCATGAGCCCGAACACAGGCACCCTCCCCGTTTTTCGCACCCAGCGGGAAGCGGATATCACATCAGCGATCTACCAGCGCTTCCCTGTACTGCAGAACGAGAAAGCACGAAGCGGAAACCCGTGGAACATCGATTTCAAGTACATCTTCCGCAGCGCCAATGACAGGGACATCATCCGAACGCGCGCCGAGCTCGAAGAGGAGGATTGGCAGCTTCGCGGAAATACTTTCGTACGCGGGGAGGACCGAATGCTGCCCCTCTACGAAGCCAAGATGGTCGACTTCTTCAACCATCGAGCCGCCGACGTCACCAAAAGCCTGACAGCAGTGAATCGGCAAAACCAACCCAGTTACCTGTCCGGCGACGAGCTACAGGACCCCACGCGACAGGCCCTGCCTCTCAATTGGGTTCAGGATGCTGGGAAGATCCCAACAGAGCGTAATGGTAAGAGGGTGGACGTTCCCGGAGTAGACATCCGTCTCCGAGAAGCACGTTGGAACCGAGACTGGCTTTGCGGCTGGTGCGATGTAACCGCCTCAACCAACGAACGCACCTCCATTCCAGCCTTCATCCCTCGCGTGGCCACACTGCACACGTACCCCCTCATGCTGCCCCATGTCGCGCCCCCACTGGTCGCCGCCCTGATCGCGACCCAGTCATCCCTGGTCTTCGACTTCGTGAGCCGTCAGAAGATCAGCGACGCCCACATGAAGCTGTTCATCTGGAAGCAGCTCCCCGTCCCCACGCCCACCAGCCTCGATCCCCACCTCCCCTTCCTCCTCCCCCGCGTCCAGGAACTCGTCTACACGGCCTACGACATGACCCCGCTCGCCCGCGACCTGGGCGACGAGGGCGAGCCCTTCCAGTGGGACGACGACCGCCGCGCTCAACTGCGCGCCGAGTTGGACGCCTACTTCTTCCACCTCTACGGAATCTCCCGTGAGGACACCGACTACATCCTGGAGTCCTTCCAGTCCGAGTCGGGCGGCCTCAAGAACAACGAGATCTCCGCGTTCGGCGAGTACCGGACCAAACGCCTCGTCCTCACCGAGTACGACCGCATGGCCACCGCCGGCCTGACCCTGGAATCCCCGCTCACCGAGGGCGAGTCCGGCACCTACCGCTCACTCCTCACCCCTCCCCCGGGCCACGGCCCCCGGCACCCCGCCTGACACTTCGAAAACGGAGTCACACGAACCCGCACCACGCCACCCGGCAACCACCGTCGAAACGGAGAACCTCAGTGAGCTCTGACGCCGACCACCTCCTCGATGGCATACCCGCGATGAGCAAGTACGACGAGCAGGTATGGGCCACGCTCAACGACCACTGGCAGCGCCGCAACAACCGCCGCGGCCTGCCGAACTGGGCGAGCACGGCGCTGAGTCGCACCGGCGAGGCCGCCGGAAAGGCCACCAGACGGGTCGCGGACGCGGTCCCGGACGCTGTCTCGGAACCCATGCGGCGCGCGGGCGACGCGGTCGCCGACAAGGCCCTGCGACCGGCGCTCGCGGGCGCTGCGGCGTTGCTTGACCTCGTCAACGAGTCGGCCAGGGAGCTCAACGACCCGAAAAACGTCGAGAAGCTCGCCCGCAAACAGGGTCTCGAACTCGAAAGCTTCACCGAACTGCGGAAGCAGGAACTCAAGTTCTGCGACCGGCTACTGACCCGCAACACCCTCAAGTGGCGCACCGCAGGCGCCTTCGAGGGCGGCGCCATGGGCGTGCTGGCGTTGGTCCCCGTCGCCGGGATCCCCGCCGCGATGACGGCGGACATCCTCGTCGTCCAGGTACTGAGCACGTCGATCGCCTCGCGGATCGCGTACTCCTACGGCTACGACGCCAAGGACCCCGACGAGCAGCTCTTCATCCAACGCCTGGTACGCCGGTCCTTCATGGCCCAGGCGGCCAAGGCCGAGCCCTTGCGCGACACAGCACGGGCAGCGCACGCCCTCAAGGGACGCGTCAACTGGTCGCAGAAGCTCCGCCAAGACCATCGCCTCGTGGCCGCCCTGGAGAAGCTGATGCAGCAGCTCGGCCCGGCCGGCTCCAGGGTGCCGGTGCAGAACGTCGCCAAGGTCGTGCCGTTCGTGGGGATTCTCGTCGGCGCGGGCATGAATGCCGCGGTCCTCGGCAGGGTGGCCGCCGACGCCCAGCGGTACTGCCAGACCCGTTTCCTGTGCGAGAAGTACGGCCTGCCGCTACCGGCCGCGCTGGCGACCGACGACGAGGACGACGACAGCCAGGCCGACGCCCCGTAAGTGCTGGGGTGGCGCCTGATCAAAGCGCCACCAACGCGTGCACCACTCCGCTCAGGCGTGGTCCACGAACCGCACGAACGACCGCCAGCCTTCACGGCCGACCACGAAAGCCGGGCGGCTCACATCCTTGGAGTCCCTTACGTGGACGGCCTGTTCGGCGATCGCGACCTCCACACAGTCGTCGCCCGAGCTACCGCTATAGCTTGACTTGAACCAGGCGAGTTCCGTCGTGCTCATACCTCTCCTCGCAGTCGCTCCAGCAAGGCCCGGGAATCTTTGGGGTGCAGGGCCTGCGACCGCAGTGTGTCATAGCGCTGCTGGAGAACTCTCACCTCTTTCGAGTCGCCAATCAGCCGCCCGCTCTCTTGGCCCTCCGAGTATGCGAGTCGACGCCCTTCGGGGGTCTCCAACAGACGCAAAGGCCCATCCATGCACGAGTGGTACTCGGCTTCCAGCGGCATGATCTGCAACGTCACGTTGCGAGGCAACGTGTGCTCCAGAACGTGGTTCAGTTGCTCGCGCCACACCTCGGCGCCGCCCAGCCTCCGCCGCAGGACCGCTTCCTCAACGATGAAGTGGAACGGAACTGTCGGACGCTCGTGCAGCATTCGCTGCCGCTCCATCCTGGCCCCGACTTGTGCCTCCAACTGCTCATCCGTCAGCAGCGGGATCCGATTCTCGAAGAGTGCCCGCGCATAGCGCTCCGACTGCAACAGCCCCGGCACCAGCCTGCACTCGTACGTACACAGACTCACCGCCTCCCGCTCCAACCGCGCCCACCGCCGGAACCAGGCAGCCAGTCCCGCCTCGCCCCGGGTGAGGAACCGGGCGGCCCTCCGCAGCGCGCCGGTGTTGCCGAGGGCCTCCTCCGCCCGCTCCACGAACCCCTCGTCCGGCATCCGGCGCCCCAACTCCACCGACTCAACGGTGTGTTTGGAGTACTGGACGATCGCGGCAAGCCCCTCCCGGCTCAGCCCCGCGTGTTCCCGCAACGCCTGGACGACCGCCCCGAACGTACGCAGACTGTCGGAGGGATGAGGTTCCCGCTCCCACTCCCCCGCCGGACTCGTCCGGGCGGCCCCAACCCCCGCAGCCGCCTCCGTCTCCACCTCGACGATGTCCATCCGCCGCCCCTCTCTCCAGCCCCTCGGGCCCGCACACGATCACCACTCAGCGTGATGTCTGAAGAGACGTACTGTCCACCCTGCGTGCCCGTACGCTGACTCCGCGTACGGGGTGCCACGCTCGCAACAGCCCCCGCACTCCCGCCACGCTGGCTCCATGAACCAACCCCCACACCAACTCACCACGCCCTCGCTCACCTTCACGCAGCTGCTCTCGTCGACCCCGCGCGGCGCTCGCCTCGCCCGGCTGCTCAGCGTGAGCCAGCTGCGGTCCTGGGACGCCCCGCACGACCTCACGGAGCGTGCCGAGATCGTCGTCGCGGAGCTCGCCGCGAACGCCGTACTCCACGGGCGCCTGCCCGGTCGTAGCTTCCGGCTGACTCTCGTGTTCGACGCCCTGGCCAGCCGCCTCCGCATCGACGTCACCGATGCACGCGGCGACAAAGGTCCGCAGCCCCGTCCCGCGACCGCCGCCGCCTTCTCCGACGCGGCACTCCACACCAACGGACGCGGCCTCGCCCTCGTCGCCGCGATCGCCGACCACTGGGAGACGCTGCCTCACCCACCCAGCGGCAAGACCGTGCGAGCCGAACTGGCCAGCCCGGCCTGAGAAGCACCCAACGCGAATCAGCCATCCCTCCCGATCACGCGTTGACGTTGCCAACATGCCTCCTTACGGTGGTCCCTTGTAGGACGGGGGATCATGGGGGACGACAGACCGTGCAGGTGAATGACACCGGCGAGCCCGACCGGACCGTCACGGCGCGCGGCCTCCTGCTCGATGCCGAACACGCGTTTCTGCGTGCGGAGTTCCGCCTCGTGCGGCCCCTTCTCCAGCGGTTCCAGAACGAGTTCGGCACGTCCGACACCGACGACGCCTCGATGCGTCACGCCATCCTCCGCGCCGCCCTGGCCGCTCGTGCGGGGAACTGGCCGGAGGCGGCCCGATGGTGCCCTGACCGAGACGACCTCGGCTGGGCCGACACCGACATCGTCCACTCCCTTGCGGTGAGTGCCCTGCGCAGGCTGAGCGAAGAGGGACGGCGCACCGAAGCCAGTACCGCCGCGCTCGCGATCGTCCTGTGGGCGCACCTCCTGGACGAGGAAGATCTGAGCGACTTCCACGGGCTCCTCAGCGAACGGCGCGACACCCCCGTACCCGAGGAGCTCTGGGAGGAGGCCCGCCGCCATCTGCACGAACGCATCACCGACCTGCTGCACGCCCTGGACGTCCGAGCAAGCCGCGACGCCCTCGCCGCTTGGCGGACGGCGTGGGAGGCCGAGTGCGACGGCATCGACCCTGTCGTCGTCCCCTCGGCCGCCGCCCCCGACGGTCTCATCCCCCTCGGGCTCGCCGCTGATCATCTCGTACGGCACGGCCGCCGTGTCGACCTCCTCGACGCCTACACCGCGCGCCATCCCGACACGACCGCGTGGACCGTGGACGCGCCCGACCACCTGGCTTGCTCCGACGCGCTGGCCCAGGCTCTGGCAGGCCGGGGTCGGGACCGGGTGCGGGCCGGTGAGTGGACCTCGGCACTCTCGGACTTCAGCACGGCGGCGCGGCTCGGACGCGCCCTCGGGGCCGAGGAGCAGCAGGCCGTACGGCTCGCGGCGGCGAACGTCGGGCGGACCAACACCGGTCGCGGCAACTCGCCCGTCACGCGGATCCAGGGCCTCGACCTGGCCCATGCCCTCCTGCCGCAGGACACCTCCCTAGCCGCCGAGTTGACCGCCGAGCTGGTGCGTCAGGGCCAGCGGGTCTTCAAGAGCGACCCGGCGCAGAGCCGTAGGCGTTTCGCGCGCGCCCTGGAGGTGACGCCCGAGGACCCGGACGCCCGGTCCGGCCTCGACGACCACCTGAGAGCGGACCTCGATCGGGGGGACAAGCTCTGTGTCGACGACGTGCGGGGTCTGCTCGAACGCGACCCGGAGTGCGTAGCGGCCCGGAAATGGCTCGGGGACCACTACGCGGAACTGGCGATGACCGCCACCGCCACCGCGCCCGACACCGACACCGACGACACCCGCACCACCCTGGAGCGCCGCGTCGAGTTGCTGAGCCTGGCCGTGGACATCGCGGACCCTCTCTGGGACAGCCGGGTCAGGGAAGAACTGCACACCGCCGTTCTCCTGCTCGCGGAGCACCTGGAAGCCACCGCGTCCCCGTCGGACGTCATCGACCTGTTCCTCCGGGATCTGATCCGGACCGGTGTGAGTGCCCGTTTCGATCAGACCGTGGAATCCGCCTACTTGAACCGCGCCCGGGAACGCGAGCGGGCCGGCGATCCGGGCGGGGCGCGGCGCGACCGCGCGTGCGCGGAGCGGATCGGGGCCGGACTGCCCGCCCAAGGCCTGCTCTTCGGCCCCAGCCCCGGACCCCATGCCCGCAGACACGGTCGTGACGACACCGGACAGGAAGCTCTCTTTTGACCACCGACGCATCCGCCGCCCCGGATCGCGGGGGCAGCGAACTCCCCCCGATCCCCTGGTTCGGCCCCACGCTTCACGAACTCGTGCCGGGCATCGCGCCGGGCACCCGCCCCCTGCCTCTGCGCAGGCAGGCGGCACAAGCGCTGGCCAAGGCCCGACAGGATCCCGTCAGGCACGGGCTCATCGAGCGCGCCGACCAAGCCTCTCGCAGTCCCGTCGCCGCGCTCGTCGCCGAAATGCTCACCCCGCCCTTGCCCCCGCAAGCCTCCGAGGAGCGTCCGTGACCGATCCCGCCCCGGTGGTGGCCACCGGCCCGCCGTCCGAACTCGACAAGCTGCGGCGCCGGGTCGAGGCGTTGTCCCGCAAGCGCGACGAGGCCGAGGCCCGATTGCGCGACCTGCTGACCGCGCTGCTGCCGCTGGACGACGTCCTCGCGGACACGAGTCGCCGGGCCGGTGCCCTGCACGAGGCACGGTCCCCGCGTGAGGCGGTCTCGGCCGCGATCGCGCTGAGCGAGCAGGTCGACGCGGCGCACCGGATGCTGCGCGGCGAGTTGGCCCGGCACGACGTCGTCCCGGTGGACGTGGTGGGCCGTGGCGTCGATCCGGCGGAGATGCGCGTCGTCGGTACGGAACCGCATCCGACCTGGCCGGAAGGCACGGTACTCAGGGAGAAGCTCACCGGCTTCCGCCTGGGCGGCGCCGTCCTGCGGGCCCCGCGGGTGGTCATCGCCGTGCCTGGACCGGCACCGGAGCCCGAACCCGAACCCTCGGTCACGATCGCCACTTCAGGTGGCAAGCGAACGCAGCCGCAGCGCACCACCCGTTCCCAACGGCTCCGCCTGCCACGCAAGCCCTCGGCCAGGCGCGGACGCCGCTCGCGCCGTACCTGACCCGAACCGCCAGTACCGCACCGCCCCGTTCGCCTCCGACGCTCCATGACGATCAGGAAGCACCCTGCCATGCACCGGACTCTCGGTATCGACCTCGGCACCACCAACTCCGTCACGGCCTGGCTGCACGACGGCGTCCCCACCGTCCTGCCCAACCGGCACGGCGATCCGGCCACCCCCTCCGCCATCGGAATCGACTCCCGAGGCGACTTGCTGGTGGGACAGGAGGCTCTCAACTGGCGTTCGGGGGATCCGAGTTCCGTCATCACCGAGGTCAAGCGGCTGATCGGGCGGCGCTGGGACGACGACCTCGTACAGCAGGCGCTCGCCACACGTCCGGACGACGCGCCGCCGGTGCGGGCCGGAGCCGACGGCTCGGTGGAGATCCGGCTCGGCGAGCACTACCTCTCCCCCGTGCAGGTCTCCGCCGTCCTGCTGCGACGGCTGAAGAAGGATGCCGAGGACACTGCGGGAGTGCCGTTCCGGCGTGCGGTGATCACGGTGCCGGCGTACTTCGCCGAGCCGCAGACCCATGCGGTGCGCGAAGCCGGACGGCTGGCCGGGTTCCATGTGGCGCGGATCGTGGAGGAACCGACCGCCGCCGCGCACGCCTTCGGTGTCAGGTCGGGTGAGAACGGCATCCCGGACTACGCCACCGTGCTCGTCTTCGACCTGGGCGGCGGCACCTTCGACGTGTCCCTGCTGACGATCGGACCCGGCTACTTCTCGGTGGACAAGCTGGGCGGGGACAACCTCCTCGGCGGTGCGGACTTCGACGCGCTGCTGGACCGCCATCTGCGCGAGCGGCTCGACGGACGTGATCACGGCGGCGAAGGGGACGCCTCCCGCATCCGGGCCGCCGCCGAGCGCGCGAAGATCGAGCTGTCCGCGCGGGACGCCTTCGACGTGACGCTCGCTCCACTCGGTCTCCAGGGCGGATCCTGGTCGGGGACGGTACGGCGTGCCGACTTCGAGAAGCTCCTCACCGAGCACCTCGGCCGGATGCGGGACACGGTCTCGTCGGTGCTGACGGAGAGCGGCTCGCTGCCCGAGGACATCCAGCGGGTTCTCCTGGTCGGCGGCTCCACTCGCATCCCCTCCGTCCGGCGTGATCTTCAGGGGCTCTTCGGCGAGGACACGGTGTCGGACGCGGTGGACCCCATGATGGCCGTCGCCCACGGTGCCGCCGTCGAAGCCGGTCTCCTCGACACTCTCGACTGCCCTGCCGAGAGCTGCACCATCGAGGGCATCCCCGTCACCGAGGACGCCTGCCCGTCCTGTGACACCCCGCTCCTCGGCGCCGCCACCGTGGACTGCCCGGGCTGCCACGTCCCTGCCCCCGAACTCACCGCCGTCTGCCCCGTGTGCACCACGGATCTGTCCGGACTGCGGGCTGCCGCCCCGGCGACGATCCGCACGGAGTGCCCCGAGTGCGGCCGTGACGACAACCCCGCCTCCGCGACCGCGTGCCTTGACTGCGACGCGCCGCTGGACCTGGGCGGGCTGAAGTGCCCCCGCTGTGGAATGATCAACGCCCCCGGTCTCAGCAACTGCTCACTCTGCGGCGGCGACTTCGGCACCGCGCTTCCGCAGCAGGTCACGGCACAGCACATCGGCCTTGAGCTGGACGACGGCACCCTCAAGGTCCTCTTCCCCGGCGGCACCCGCTACCCGACCGAATGGCACCGGGTCGACGACCTCACGGTACGCAGCGACAACGGCGCATCGGTGCGCTTCCAGCTCTGGGAAGGACCGCACCTGCGCTCGGCGCAGCGCAACGAGTTCTGCGGGAGCTTCGTCGACGAACGCACCGAGGGACTCCGCGGAGAGGTGCCGCTCACCGTTCAGGCGAAGCTCGACGGGGACCGGACCATCGCCTTGCAGTACCGCCTCGGCTCAGGCGACTGGCGAGGCGCGGAGCTCCGACGCAGCTTGGTCTCCACCGGTACGGGCAGGAAGGCGGCCGAACTCCACGACCGGTACGCCCGCTTCCTGGCCGACTTCCAGCACGGCCTGACCGCCGCCGAGCTCGACGCCCTCACCGAGGCCCAGGCCGACTTGGCGGCGCTCGCCAAGGGAGAGACCGTGGGCCGTTCCCTGGACGGGCTCCTGGAATCCGCCCGCACCACCCTGGACCTGTGCACGCGGGCCCGACGTGCCCACGCACAGGCGAGCATCGCCTCCCGGAGCGGGCGCGGACTGCTGCCGCCGCAGCTCCTGGAAGAACTGCGGGACGCCGCCGAGGCGGTCATGGACGCACGCAAGGCCATGGACCCGGGTGCCATGCGCGCGAACACCGAACGCGTCGAGGATCTCTGGACCGGAATCGATCCGGCGGTCCGGACCTCCCTCATGACCATCCAACTGGCCGAACAGGACGCCTATCCGGCGATCCTGCGGAAGGAGATCGTGGCCGCCCGCGACGAGCTGCGCAGCGCGGTGGAACGCGGCGATCAGGCGGCTCAGGACGCACAGCTCGTACGGCTCGTGGGCCTCGCCAAGGCGGGTCGCAGCCAGTTCGCGGACGTGACCAGCCCGCCGTCCGTGGGAAGCGTGCTGCCGACGGAGCGGTGACGGTTCTCCGGAACCGTTGTTCACCAACTCAGAGTCCATTGACAGTGTCAACAGGTAGTGTGGAGTCATGTCGCAGCCCGAGCTCCTCCCCGGCACTCCCGAGTTCCGCATCAAACTCCCCAAGGGCGGTGAGGCGCGCGGGCATCTGCTGGCCGAGTTCGGCGGCAACGGCACGCACAAGTTCCTGCTGCGGGAGGGTTCCCTGGTGGCCGCCGAGGCCTGGCCCGGGCTCGGCGACCATGCCCGCCGCAACCGCGCGGATCTGCGCGCGAGCGGCGGCCTCGTCGACGTGCCGGCCGACCCCGGCCTGCCGAAGGACCAGCAACGGTGGCGGGCGGCCCGGGACATCGAGTGCAACTCCTCCTCGGCCGCCGCCGCGCTCGTGTACGGCTACGACGCTTCCGGCCCCGAGTCGTGGCGCACCGCGGAGGGCCACCCGCTCGCCGACTATCTCTCCACCGGTTGGCGTGCCCCGCGCAAGGCATGGCTGGTGCGCGGCTCCAATGTCTCCGGGCACAACCTGGTGCGGCGGTTGTGGCTGGCGGAGGGCTTCGTCTCACTCGCGGGCGCGCACCTGCCGCCCATGGAGGAAACCGACCCGACCAAGAGCGCGCTGCGCCGCTTCGTCGAGGACGGATACGAGGGGGCGGCCTCGTACAACCAGAAGCGGGGACTGGTCGACGAGTTGCACGCCTTTCTGACGCAGATGCGCGTCGGCGACGTCGTGGCCACCATCAGCGACGGTCTCCTGCACACCGGGCACCTCACCGGCGAGGCCGTACAGACCGCGTCACCGGACGGGCTGTCCAATCTGCGACGGACGGTCGCCTGGCGGTCGGACAGCCACCCGTACGAGGAACTGCCGGAGGAGCTGCAACAGAAGCTGTCCGTCCAGCATGACGTGGTCGATCTGACCGCCGTTCTGGACGCGTTGGACGAGCTCATGGGGCTGACGGACCACACGGCCCCCGTGGCGAGCGGGGAACTGGCCTTGCCGGACATCACTGACGCCCTCGCCGCCGAACTCCTCGTCCATGACCGCGAGTGGCTGGACGAGATGCGGGAACTGCTCATCGACGAACGGCAGTTGGTGCTCTACGGCCCCCCAGGCACCGGCAAGACGTACCTGGCGATGAAGCTGGCCGAGTACCTCGGCGGCGGCCCGGAGCAGGTCAAGATCGTGCAGTTCCATCCCTCGTACGCCTATGAGGACTTCTTCGAGGGGTTCCGGCCCGTGGAGGACCCCGAGACGCGGGAGGTGGCCTTCCGGCTGACAGCCGGCCCGCTCCGGGAGCTCGCCGATGTCGCCTCCCGCGAGGGCAACCGGCACATCCCGCACTTCCTGATCATCGACGAGATCAACCGCGCCAATCTGGCGAAGGTCTTCGGCGAGCTGTACTTCCTCCTGGAGTACCGGACGAAGTCGGTCCGACTCACCTACTCGGGGGACGACTTCGCGCTGCCGCCCAACCTCTTCGTGATCGGCACGATGAACACCGCCGACCGGTCGATCGCCCTCGTGGACGCGGCGATGCGGCGCCGCTTCGCGTTCGTGGAGCTGTCCCCGCGCACCGAACCGACCGCTGGGCTGCTCGCCCGCTGGCTGAAGCGCGAGGGCAAGGACCTGGAGCCCGCCCGCCTGCTCGACGCGCTCAACGCCCGTATCGACGAGGCCGACTTCGCCATCGGACCGTCGTACCTGATGAAGCCGGGCGTGTACCGCGACGGCGGCCTGGAACGGACGTGGCGCACGAAGATCCTGCCGCTGCTGAAGGAGCACCACTACGGCGAGGGCCTCGACGTCGCCGCCCGCTACGGCCTCGACGCCCTGCGCGAGCAGCGCCCGTGACACTGCCCCTGCCCGAGGTGTCGCTGCGCGAGTACGGGCCCGCCGTCTCCGTCGCGCTGGACACCGAGGCCGGGCGCGCCCTGGCCGCCTCCGGGATCCTCCAGAGCGCGACTCCCGATCCCGGCCGTGCCGGGTACTGGCTGCTGCGGGCGGGCAGCCGCGTCGGCGCCGTGCGCACCGTCGGCGGTCAGGTCGTACGGATCATGCCCAAGACCCCGGTGAGCCGGTTGTTCTTCCTCCTCGGGTTCAGCCTCGACCCGGCCCGCGCCTGGCGGGACAGCGGGGAGGGCCAGGTCGACACCGGCGCGTACGACGACGTCGTCCCCGCCCTCGCGCACGCCGTGGAGCGGCAGATCGACGGAGCGCTGCGGCAGGGAGTCCTCCAGGGCTACCGGGAGGTGGAGGAGTCCGCGCTGGTCGTGCGCGGAAGGCTGCGGGAAGCCGAGCAGATGCGGCGGCACTTCGGCCGTACGCCGCCTGTGGAGATCGTCTACGACACGTACACCGCCGACACCGCCGAGAACCGTATCCTGCGCGCCGCGACCGAGCGGTTGCTGCGGCTGCCGGGTGTTCCCGGTGCCGTCCGGCGGCGCCTCGCTCATCAGCGGGTGCGGCTGGCCGACGCGCTGCCGCTGATACGGGGTCAAGAGCTGCCGCGTTGGCAGCCGTCCCGCCTCAACTCCCGTTACCAGCCCGCACTGCGGCTCGCCGAAGCCGTCCTGCGCGGCACCTCGCCGGAGCACCGACCGGCCGGGGCCGATCCGCTCGCCGTTGACGGATTCCTGCTGGACATGAACAAGCTGTTCGAGGACTTCGTCACCGTGGGCCTGCGTGAGGCTCTTCGGGAGCACGGTCTGACCGCGCGTCTCCAGGATCCGCATCACCTCGACGTCGCGGGCCGCGTGGGGATGCGCCCCGACCTGGTCGTCCGAAGCGGCGACGGTCGTGTTCCGGTCGCCGTCGTCGACGCCAAGTACAAGGTCGAGAAGGCCGACGGGCTCCTCAACGCAGACCTGTACCAGGCGCTCGCGTACGCCACGGTGCTCGGTCTGCGCGAGGCGCACCTGGTGTACGCGGCCGGCCGGCAGCCCTTGCGCTGCCACGAGGTGCGCGGAGCAGCCGTGCGGCTTTATCAGCACAGCCTCGATCTCTCCCGCGAGCCGGAACAACTCCTCAGAGCTTTCCGGGAGATCGCCGCACACCTGGCGTCCGGAAGAAGGGAAGTGACCTGATGCCTCGGCTCGCCTTCGCCCAGAGTTTCTGGGACGGCTACGACGCCCTGGAGAAGCCGGTCCGGGCCGGAGTACGCAAGGCCATGGCGAAGTTCCAGGCCATGAGCGCGGCCGAACTCAACGCGGACAAGGGGCTGCATCTGGAGTCCGTCCAGAACGCCCGCGACCCGCGGATGCGGACGATCCGCATCACCGACTTCTGGCGTGGTGTCGTCCTCGCCCCCGATGACGGCAGTGACATGTTCCTCCTGGTCAATGTCCTGCCGCACGACGACGCCTACACCTGGGCGGCGAAGCGCCTGTACAGCGCGAACTCCGCTACGCGCGCCCTGGAAGTGCGCAACGCCGTCGCCCTGGACGAGCTGACACCGCTGTACGAGACGGCCGCGCGCACTGCTCCCCGGTTGCTGTTCGCGGACGTATCCGACGGTACGCTGCGCGAGCTCGGCATCGACGACCAAGTCCTGCGCGCCGCACGGTCGTTGGTGGACAAGGCCCAACTGGAGGCTTTCGCCACGCTGTTGCCGGAGGACCAGCTGGAGGTGCTCCAGTACCTGGCCGAGGGCTTCAGCCCGGAGGAGGTCTACCGGGACGTCGTGGCCGTGCGTCGCCCCGCCGACGCGCCCGCCGAGCCGGTAGAGGACCTGGCCACGGTGATCACCAACACGTCCGCCCGCATCCGACTGGTCACCGGTCCGCGGGAGTTGGAGGAGATGCTGGCGAAGCCGTTCGCGGCCTGGCGCGTCTTCCTGCACCCCTCCCAGCGGCGCGTCGCCTACCGCACGTCGTACGGCGGCCCCGTCCAGGTCACCGGGGGCCCCGGCACGGGCAAGACGGTGGCCGCGCTGCACCGGGTCAAGCATCTGCTCGGCCGCTCCGAGGACGGCCGCATCCTGCTCACCACGTACACGAACGCGCTCGCCGCCGGACTGCGCGAGATGCTCGGTCTACTCCTCGACGGGGACGAGAAGCTGCTGGCACGGGTCGATGTGACGACGGTCGACGCCTGTGCCAACGGCGTCGTGCGCACCCACTCGGCGACCGCTCCGAAGCCGATCGGGGACCGGGAGCAGCGGCAGTTGTGGGAGAAGGTGGTCAAGCAGCTGGATCTGCCGTTCACCGCCCGGTTCCTGGCCCAGGAGTACCGACACGTCGTCCTCGGTCAGAACCTCCGCGTTGTCGACGCCTACCTCGGCGCGAGCCGCCGCGGCCGCGGCACCGGTCTCGGTGCCGCGCGCCGCCGGGAGGTGTGGAGGGGCGTGGAGCGGTTCGAGCAGTTCCTGCGCGACCGCGGCGAGACCACGCACCTGGGGATCTGCGCCCGTGCGGCGGAACTCCTCGCCGACGGGCCGGCGCCGTACGCCCATGTCGTCGTGGACGAGGCACAGGACCTGCACCCCGCGCAGTGGCGGGTGCTGCGTGCCGCCGTCTCCCCCGGCGCCGACGACCTGTTCATCACCGGTGACCCGCATCAGCGGATCTACGACTCCCGGGTGTCGCTGGGCTCGTTGGGCATCACCACGGCCGGTCGCAGTTTCCGGTTGCGCGTCAACTACCGCTCCACGGAAGAGATCCTGGCCTGGTCGGCCCGCCTCCTCGGGCCCGTCACCGTCGACGCGCTCGAGGGTGAGGGGACGGACTCGCTGGCCGGGTACCGCTCGCTGCTCCACGGCGGCCGCCCCCGGGTGCGGGGGTACGCCACCCGACAGGAGGAGACGGAGGCGCTGGTGGAGCGGGTGCGTGCCCTGGTCGCCGAGGGTTTCGCGCCGCACGAGATCGGTGTGTGCGCGCGCTTCAACCTCGCCCTGGACGCGGCCGAGGAGAAGCTGAAAGCCGCGGGGATTCCGGTGCTACGGGTCAAAGGGCAGGTCACGCAAGGGTCCGAGGGCGTGCGGCTGGCGACGATGCACGCGATGAAGGGACTGGAGTTCCGGGCGGTGTCGGTGCTCGGTGTCGCCGAGGGCACCGTCCCGTTCGCCCGTGAGATCACCCCGCGCGAGGCGGATCCACTCCAGCATGACGCCGATCTGCTCCGTGAGCGCTGTCTGCTCTTCGTCGCCTGCACACGCGCTCGCGAAACCCTGAAGGTGTCGTGGAGCGGGACCGCGAGCCCCTTTCTCCCGCCCGTCGACTGACCCTCGAACCGGCTCATTCCTTTGGTGCCAGCGCGCCGGTGGCCAGACCGTCACGGGCGACCTCGGCGAGCTGTCGGCTCAGTTCGTCGACCCTGCGCATCCCCTCCTCGAAAGCGGACAGGGCACGGAAGGCGGAGCCGTACCGACGCTGCTCGTCGATGCCCATACGGGGAATACGTGAGCCCTTGCCATCGAAACGGTAGGTCCCGCTCGCGCTCGTGGACCTGCGGGCGTTGGACGAGCTGCGCAGGAATCCTTGCAGATAGTCCGTGTCGAGCTGCTCGCTGGCCGAGACGGGCTCCGGACCCTCGTACGCCACGAGCCCGGCGCGGGCCAGATCCGCGACGCTGGTGGTGGCACCGTCCAGCGAGCCCGGCCCGCCGCCCGCCGCGAGTTCGGGCAGAAGGGCGGCGAGTCGACGGATCTGGTCCTCCAACTCCTTGCGCAGGGCGACGTATTCAGCGGGGTAGTCGCGGTGCCGGGAGCGGAGATGGCTCCCGGGCGTCAGGTCGACAGCGTCGTCGAGGAGTTCGATCAGCGGCACCTCGGCAACCTGCTCGGGGCCTGGCTCCAGATCCCCGTCGGGTGGATTGTCCGTCAGGTCGACCATGCTCACGGTGTGGTGCGTGTCCACCCCTTCCGAGTTCTCGGGACGCCGAAGGCACCACAGGTGCACCGGCAGGGCGTGCGAGGTCGCCGTCCCCGGCGGCAGAGCGATCACTTGGCGCACGATGCCCCGGCGGACGAGTTCCGACCGGATGCGGCGGCCGGCCTTGCGGTAGGCGACCGAGGCCGGCATGACCATGAGGACGTGACCGCCGGGTGCGGTGTGGGCGTAAGCGTGCTGGAGCCAGGCCAGCTCCCCCTCGGCTTTGGACGGGGTGCCGAGGTCCCAGCGGGAGTCGAGCAGCAACTCCTCCCGCCCCCACTCGGTCACACCGGCCGGTGGGTCACAGACGACCAGATCCGCCTTGAGGTCCGGCCATGCGTCCGCACGCAGTGAATCGCCTGCCACGATGCGCACGCCGGAGCGATCCAGGAGATCGGCGCGGAGCTGTGCGAAGCGAGCGCTGTCGCCATCCACCTCCTGGCCGCAGCAATGCGTCCCGGCGCCGGAGGCTACAGACAGGAGGAGCACCCCGATTCCGCAGGCGGGATCGAAGACCGTGGCACCGGCCGGTACTTCGGGGGCGAAGTGGCGGACGGCACGCACCACCCGCTCAGGGGTCACCTGGTCGGACCCTGCCCGCCGAGCGGAGTCCATAAACCGGTCAGTAAGTCCGTTTACAAGGTCGACGGACGATCCGGTTCGGACGAGCGCCTGCACACGGGTGGCTACGTCGCCAGGCAGCCGCGGCCCTGCCTGCCCGGCCAGGACCGCCGCGACCTGCGCCAGACCCGAGACCATCTGTTCCCCGTATGCAGCCCGCATCGCCTGCCACAACTCGACCTCGGGTGACACCTCCTGACCCTTGCGCTGTCGGTCCAGCCATTCCTGGACCTCGGTGAGCGCGTAGAGCGGACTGTTCGCGGCACCTCCGGCCGGCGCGGGGAAGTCGTCGTAGCGCCGACGCCAGTTGGAGACAGCGGCCCGGGTGACTCCGGCCAACCGGGCGATCTCGGCGCCGGTGACCAGTGGGCCGACCGATGGAACGGCGTTATCCGTCATACCTCCAGTGTACACGGATCGCCACCTGCATTCCAGAGGGTAATGCGTTGACAACGTACACAGATGGCTGCTTCTCTACTACGTGTACTTGATTCCCTCCTGGCACACGGAGCCACGCCATGCCCTCGCACACCGAAGTACGCACCGTTTACCGGCTGTCTGGCGTCGCCCCCACCACCGAAGCGATGCTGGACGCCCTTGACGTCGAACTTCTGGACAGCCTCGGTGCAGATCCCCATTTACCGGAGGCACTCGGGGTCCCGGCTGTGTACATCACCTGTGGGATGGAGCGCGCCGAGGCCCCGTGGTGCGAGCCCATGTCACGCACCACGGGCATCGCTGTCAGCGAGAGCGTCCGCCGCACCGCCGCCGTACTGCTGCTCGCCGTCGATGGCGTGGTGTACGCCATCGGCTGTGACCAGGGGTACCGGTTGATCCCCGAACACCTCAAGGACAAGCGTTTCGGTCTCTCGTTCGCCATCCGGCAGATGGACCCGAACTTGATCCGCGGAGCCGTTTCGAGATCACTCGGGCAAGCACGCACGGACATCTCCCTGGTTCCGGGCGGCGCCTCGGTCCCGTTGCTGGGTATCCGCGATCATTCGCGCATCGTGCGCAGCCTGGGCGGATACCTCGACAACCTGCCGCTCACCCGGTCGCGGTACAGCCTCGGCAAGGCCGTGAGCGCCCAGGGCGGTTGCGGGCTGCGGATCGCCCTCGGGATCGAACCCGAGGCCCTGCTCTCCGACCTGCGGACCATCGCCAGGATCTGCCGCGAGGACATCCCGCACCCGGAGTTGGAGTTCGTCGACCACATCGTCCCGATCAGCGACCCGACGACGCTCGACACCCTCCACGAAACCCTGGACGACCGTCTCGGTCGACCGGACGAGGGAAGCTTCTCCGTCTGTGTTCCCACCGAACATCACACGGCATACGCGGAGGCCACCACCTACATGACCCAGATCAACAGCGACAACGGAGCCCTGCTCTCCGAGGACTTCGACCTCGCATACGTGCTCACCCGGGCCCGGCTCGCGCCGTCCGGTAGACGCCTCAAGGCACTGCGCGAAGGGACGGTGACCCTGGCCAGGGGCCGCCGGAAAGGGATCGTCGACACGCTCGCCATCACCAGCGCGCTGACCTGGCTGGAGACCAGTGTGTCTCTCGGCTCCAGACGGTTCTTCCTGATGGACGGCGAGTGGTACGAGGCCGGGGCCGCCTATGTCGAAGAGTGCCGGGCCACGGTGCGGGAGCTGTTCTCTCCTTTGCCATCCTTCTCCCTCCCCGCCTGGGAGGACGGCGAGTCGGAGAACACCTACAACAACAGAGTGGCGGACGAGTACAACAGCAAGGCGGCTGACGGTCAGCCCCGCTGGCTCTGCCTCGACACCAAGAACGTCGCCAACCCTCTCCGCCCCAGGGACCAGGTCGAGATCTGCGACCTGCTCACGCCCGACGACACCCTGATCCTCGTCAAGCGGGCAGGCGGTTCCGGTCCGCTGAGCCACTTGTTCAGCCAGGCCAGGGTCGCGGTGGAACTGCTCCAGGAGTCCGCCCGGGTCCGCAGCGAGTTCACTGCCAAGGTGGCCCGGCTGAGTCGAGGCGCACGCCTGCTTCCTGATGACTACACGCCCAAGCGCATCGTCCTTGCGATGCTCCTCAAGAACCGCACGAGCCTGACCCCGGACTCCGTCTTCGGCTTCTCCCAGATCACCATCGCCCAGACCGCGAAGGCGCTGGCGGCACGAGGGGTGACTGTCGAGGTCATCGGCATCCCTGAAGGCGGCACCGGCGCACTCGCACGGCCTTAGCGCGAGGTGAACACCGTGGAGTACCGCATTCCACTGCTTGCGCCCTCTCCCCTGCCCAAAGCCGAAACAGTGGGCGTCGGAAGTGCCGGTTCCCTGGGAGTCTTCTGGGACTTCCGGCCCCGTCAAGGAGCGCGGATGTGAAGCAACCGAAAGGCGATCTGTGCAGGTCAACACCGCGAACCTGCCCAGCGCGCCAGGTCACAGGGCCACCTGTTCCCATCCGCGGCACCTGCGCCGCCGCCCCCGACTGCCCCGCCGGGCCGGCCTCGATGAAGACCGGAGGGGGAAGGGGCGCCGCCATTTCGGCACGCGCCCCGCTCCCGCCCCCTGACCCTTCGCCCGGCCTCAGCGCACCGCAGCCTCCCGCTCGGCCCGCTCCTCCGCCTCCGGCATCTCCCGTCCCGGCAGCTTCGCCCCCTCGATGTCGACGTCCGGTGTGACGCGGTCCAGCCAGCCCGGAAGTCCCCAGGCGCGGCGGCCCAGCAGGGCCATGACCGCCGGTACGAGGGTCATGCGGACCACGAACGCGTCGACGAACACGCCGAAGGCCAGGGCGAAGCCGATGGACTTGATGATCGGGTCGTGGTTGAAGACGAACCCTCCGAAGACCGCGACCATGATGAGCGCGGCGGCGCTGACGACCCGCCCACTGCGGGCGAAGCCCTGGGTCACGGCCTCGGCTGCGTCGCCCGTGTGCTCGTAGTGCTCGCGCATCCGGCTGACGAGGAACACCTCGTAGTCCATGGCCAGTCCGAACAGGACGCCGATGAGCAGCACCGGAAGGAAGCTGGTGACCGGGCCCGCGGAGGGGATGTCGAGGACGCCGCTCAGGTGGCCGTCCTGGAAGACCCAGACCGTGGCGCCGAGGGAGGCGGCGACGGACAGCAGGAAGCCGAGGGCCGCCTTGACCGGGACGAGCAGGGACCGGAAGGCGAGGGTGAGCAGGATCAGGGCGAGGATCACGATGATCGCGATGAACAGCGGCAGCGCGTCGGACAGTTTCCCGGCCACGTCGATCGCCGCGGCGGTCTGGCCGGCGATGTAGAGGGTGCCACCCGCCTTCTCGACCGTGGTCGCGTTCTCCCGCAGCCGGTGCACGAGGTCGGTGGTGGCCTGGGCATCGGGACCGGTCTTGGGGACCACGGCGATGACGGCGAGGGTGGAGTCCGCGTTGGCGACCGGCGCGGCGGCGACGGCCACGCCGCGGTCGCCCGCGAGGGCGGTGCGCAGATCGGTCACGGTCGCCGTACGGTCGGCGGCGGCCACGCGGTCGAGGTCGACCACGGCCGTGAGGGTGGCGTTGAAGCCGGGGCCGAAGCCGTCCGTCAGCAGGTCGTAGCTCTTGTGCTGGGTGCTGTCGACCGGCTGTGAGGCGTTGCTGGGCAGGCCGAGGCGCAGGTCGCGGGCCGGGAGGGCCAGCGCGAGCAGCCCGATGACACCGGCGAGGAGGACGAGCAGGGGCTTGCGGGTCACCGCACGTGCCCATGCCAACCCCCAGGCGCCGGGGGCGCGTCGGGTCGTACGGCCGCTGCGGTCGCGTGGGCGCAGCCGCTCGCCGAAGAAGCCCAGGGCTGCCGGTACGAGGCTGACCGCGATCAGCACCGCGAGGGCCACGGTGGCCGCGGCGGCCAGACCCATCACCGTCAGGAAGGGGATGCCGGTGACCGCGAGCGCGGCGAGCGCGATGATGACGGTCGCCCCGGCGAAGACGACCGCGCTTCCGGCGGTGGCGACCGCGCGGGCGATCGAGTCCTCCACGTCCTGGTCGGGGTCGGCGAGTTGCTCGCGGTGGCGGGAGATGATGAAGAGGGCGTAGTCGATGCCCACGGCCAGCCCGATCATCAGGGCGAGCACGGTGGCGGTGGACGTCATCTCGACGTACCGGCTGACGAACTCGACGCCCAGGACGCCGATCGCCACCCCGACCAGGGCGGTGAGCAGCGGCAGTCCGGCGGCCACCAGGGAGCCGAGGGCGAGGGCCAGGACGGCGAAGGCGACGACCACGCCGACGATCTCGGCGGGTCCGCCGACCTCGGTCTTGGGTTCCATCGCGGAGCCGCCGAACTCGACCTCCAGACCGGCGTCGCGGGCCTGGTCCATCGCCTTCGACAGGGCGTCCTTGGCCTCCTGCGAGACGTCACTGGCCTGTTGTCCGAAGCGGACGTCCGCGTAGCCGATCCGCTGGTCCGCGGAGACGGTCCTGGCCTTCAGCGGGTCGGAGACGTCCACGACGCCGGAGACCTGCGCGGCCTTCCTGAGGCTTGCCTCCAGGGCCGTCGAGGTCTTCGGCGCGCTGAGCTTCTCGCCCTCGGGCGCCGCGAGGACGACCCGCGCGACGCCGCCCGCCGCCTCCGGGAACTTCTCCTTGAGCAGGTCCTGTGCCTGCTGCGACTCGATCCCCGGCACCGAGAACTCGGTCGTCACCTTGCCGTGCAGTGTGATCCCGAGGCCACCGACGACAGTGAGCAGCAGCAACCAGACCGCGACGACCCGGCCGCGTCGGCGTACCGCCCAGCGCGCCCAGTCGTACAGGCGTGACGCCATGTTCGTTCTCCCTCTCGCTCGCTTCACACCGCCTTCGTTACACCGTACGGCATTTTTGCAGTGGGCTGTAAAATCACCGTCGATGGTAAAGTGCGGGTCATGATGAGCGAGGGTCTGCGGGAACGTTCCAAGGCGCGGCGCAGAGAAGCGATCCTCCGGGCGGCCTACGAGCTGTTCGCCGACCACGGCTTCGAGGCGACGACGATCGCCGACATCGCGGCGGCGGCGGAGGTCTCCCCGCGTACCGTGACGCTCTACTTCCCGTCGAAGCTGGAGCTGGCGACCTCCCACGTCGACGCCGCCGCGGACCGGCTGGCGACCGCGTTGCGCGAACGGCCGGACGGACAGACGACGGTGGACGCGCTGGAGCGGTGGCTGCGCGCGGAGGCCGCCGACCCCGACCCCCTCGAAGACCTCCACGACCGGATGCTCGACCTGAACCCGCAGCTCAGGGCCGTCACCAACCTCCGCCTCACCGAGGTCATCCAGGAGGGCGCCCGCATCCTCGCCGAGGAACGGGGCGACGACCCGGACGACTTCGGGCCCCGGATGGCGGCGGCAGCGGCGGCGGCCGTCGTCAGCGAGGTCTGCCACCACGCCGAGGAGGCCGAGATCGACCGCGCGATGGCCTTCCTGCGCGCGGGCCTCGCGACGCTGGACGCGGAGCCCGGACGGGGTTGACGCAGCGAGCGGGGAAACGCGGGCAGCGGCTCCAACGGGCTGAGGAGGCGTACCGGCGCGGTCTGCCCCGTCGGCGGGCCCGCGATCCGCGCGGCGGGTTCATGGGTGGGGGGCATCGCCTCGACACCGCGCGACGGGTTCGTGGGCGAGGGGGCGCCGCCGAACCTCTGCTCGCGACGCGTAGCGACCCGGCCGCCCCGGACCGCGGGATCGGCGCCGTCCCGGCTCAGGCCGTCGCCGCTGGTAGCCATGGACTGCGCCGCCGCCCCTTCGACCAGGTGGAGGCCCTGCCCGACCAGGAGTTCGCCGCCGCGCTGCTGCTCGGCGCCGACCGAGCTGCCCAGGGCGTTCCGATGACCGCCGTGCTGCGCGGGGTGCGGGCCGCACTCACCCGCGCGGTCGAGATCACCGTGGAGCGATGCCGGTCGGCCGGCGTCCCCGACGGCGTCCTGCTGTCCGTGGTCCTGCGGATGCAGGAGTACGGCGACGCGGTCGAGCGGCATGTCGTCGGCGGTTACCGCGCCGCCGAGCGGCAGCCGCCGCTCGAGTCCGGCGCTCTGCGCGCCCGGCTCCTTGGCCGCCTCCTGCGCGACGGACTCGTGCCACCGGAGGGCGAGTTGGCGCGGGCGGGGCTGCGCCCCGACTCCGGCGGTCTGCACCACTGTCTGGCCGCCGACCCGGCGGACCCGGCCGCGCATCCCGCGCGGCAACCGCCATGGTCGAGGGACGGCTGGCCGGGCTCTGCCCCCGGCCGCCCGCGCCGGAGGAGATCGGCCCCGGCACCCTGGTGGTGCTCGCGCCGGCCGCTCCCCCGGCGGAACTGCGCGCGCTGTACCGGCTGTGCGCCAGGGCGTTGGACGTCGGGCGGCACCAGGGCCGGGAGGGTCTGTAGGACCTCACGGACCTCACGGACCTCACGGACCTCGCCGCCGAGATCGCCCTGGCCGAACAGCCGCTCCTCGGTGCGCTGGTGAGCCGGCGGCTGCTGGCGGGCCTCGACCCGGCGGACGGCTTCCATCGGCAGCTCACGGTGACCGCGCTGACGTATCTGGACAGCGGGCGCCGCCTGGACCAGACGGCGTCGGCCCTGTTCACCCACCCCAACACCGTCCGCTAGCGGCTGGGCCGGCTCCAGCAGCTCACCGCCGGGTCGCTCACCGATCTGCCGCCGGTCGAGACGCCGCACCGGCGGTGGGCGCTCACCATCTGGCTGGAGGTCAGCCCTCGGGCGTCAACGTGACGTCCTGCTGCTGCGCCGCGTGGAACCGGGGCAGAGGCAGACCGCCGCCCTGCAGTTCCATCACGGTCGCCTCGACGTGCGCCGCGCCGGGCTCCAGCGCGCCGGTGTCGACCTTGCCGGTGTTCTCCCAGCGGTGCTCGGCGCCGTCGCACACGGCGCTGGTGCCGCCGATGCCGTGGCGGACGGACGCCGACTTCTGTCCCACGGAGGAACTCACGAAGGCGGGGCCGCTGTTGCCGAGGCAGCGGTAGGTGCCGGAGAGGGTGACGGTGCCGTCCGCGGCGAGGGTGCCGGTCGGGTCGACGGTCACGGTCTCATAGGGGTCGGCGGTGGCGACGGGGGCTGCGGCCAGGAGGAGGAGCGTGGCGGCGGCGAGGGCGGGGCGGAGGAACATGACGGTCTCCCGGGTGGGTGGAGTGGGGGACTCCACTGGTACCGGTCGGGCGCGTCGAGGAGCGTGATCGTCACTCCTTCGGTGGCGAGTCCGCGGCGGTCTTCGTGGATCGGTCCGGGTGTTGTCCGCGTGTTGTCACGGTTGGCGTCCGGCTGTTCCGGTGAGTTCGCGGCGGGAGCATGGTCTGTCCATAGGGACGGCCCGTACGGATCGTCCTCCCGATGTGGAGGTGCGTCATGTGTTCTCGTCAGCCTTCGTGCTCTGCCTCCGACGCCCACGTTGTTGCTGCGCATCCTGAGCAGGGGTGGAGCCTGCTGTGTGACGGGTCGATCGTGTTCGACGACTCGGGGGAGTTGCTGGCGGACGGGCGCGTTGTCGCGCCTCATCGGGTGGGGGTTGAGCTGGCTGTTGCGGCTTGAACGCCCGGTGAGGGCTGGTCGCGCCCACGCGGCGGAGCCGCAAATGGATACAGCCCCGCGCCCCTTCAGGGCATCACCGCGAAGCCGTCCAATTCCAGCAACGCCTGCTTGTCCCAGAGTCGGACTACCTCCACCACCGCCATCGCCGGGTAGTCCCTCCCCGCCAACTCCCGCCAAATGCGGCCCAGTTCACCGGCCCTTCGCCGATACTCGGCGACATCCGTGGCGTAGACCGTGACCCTGGCGAGGTCTGCCGGAGTGCCGCCCGCTGCTCGTAGGGCCGTCAGCAGGTTCGTCAGAGCCCGCTCGAACTGCTCGGGGAGTGTCTCCCCGACCACCTTTCCCTCCGCGTCCAGTGCCGTCTGGCCCGCCAGGAACACCACCCTCGAACCCGTCGCCACCACCGCATGCGAGAAGCCGGTGGGCGGAGACAGCCCGGGCGGGTTGATGCGCTCGGTGCTCACTGAACCGCCTCCGTCTCCTTGTACAACTCCTTCGCGATGATGCCCCGTTGCACCTCGCTGGCCCCCTCGTAGATCCGTGGCGCCCGCACCTCCCGGTACAGGTGCTCCAGCAGATGCCCGCGCCGCAGCGCCCGCGCGCCGTGCAGCTGGACGGCCTTGTCGACGACGTGCTGCGCGGTCTCCGTGGCGAGCAGCTTCGCCATCGCCGCGCGCTTGGGGACGTCCGGGGCGCCCTCGTCGTACGCCGTCGCCGCCGCGTACACCATGAGGCGGGCCGCGTCGGTGCGCAGGGCGAGTTCGGCGACCTCGTGGGCGACGGACTGGAGGTCCTTCAACTTGCCCCCGAACGCGTCCCGTTGAGCCGTGTGGGCGAGCGTCGCGTCCAGGGCCGCCTGGGCCATGCCCACCGCGAACGCGCCGACGCTCGGCCGGAACAGGTTCAGCGTGCCCATCGCGACCCAAAAGCCCCGGTCCACCTCGCCGAGCACGTCGTCCGCGGTGACGGGTACGGCGTCGAAGGCCAGGGTGCCGATGGGGTGCGGGGAGAGCATGTCGAGGGCGGCGCCGGTGAGGCCGGGACGATCGGCGGGGACGAGGAAGGCGGTCACACCGCGGGCGCCCGCCGCGCCGCCGGTCCGGGCGAAGAGGGTGTAGAAGTCGGCCTCGGGGGCGTTGGAGATCCAGCACTTCTCACCGGTGAGCCGCCAGCCGTCGGTACCGTCCGGCTCAGCCCTCAGCGACAGCGCCGCGGCGTCCGACCCCGCCCCCGGCTCGCTCAGCGCGAACGCCGCCACCGCGCTTCCCTCGCTCACCCGTGGCAGCCAGCGGGCCCGCTGGGCCGGGGTGCCGTGCGCGTGGACCGGATGGGCGCCGAGGCCCTGCAGGGCGAGGGCCGTCTCCGCCTCGGTGCAGGCGTAGGCGAGGGACTCCCGCATCAGACACAGGTCGAGCGCGCCGGAGCGGAACAGGCGCTCCAGCAGACCGAGCCGGCCGAGTTCGGCGACCAGGGGCCGGTTGACGTGCCCCGGCTCACCCTTCTCCGCGAGCGGGCGCAGCCGTTCCGCCGCCATCGCCCGCAGCTCCGCACACCAGGCGTTCTGTACCGGATCGAGCGAGAATGCGGGCATTGCCGGTCCCCTCTCTCCACTGGACCCCTCGACGATATCGCGTCCCATTGACTGTCGTCACCAACGCGATACGCTCCTTCAGCGAGCCCACCCACGACGCCCACAAGGCAGGCCACCAGGCAAGGGGGCGAACCGCCATGAACGTCTCGGCGCACGTCGACACCTTCGCGCGCGACCATCTCCCGCCGCCCGACCAATGGCCCGAGCTCCAGTTCGAACTCCCCGAACTGCGGTACCCCGATCGGCTGAACTGCGCGGCCGAGCTGCTGACGGGCCCGCCCGACGACCGCCCGGTGTTCCACACCCCGTCCGGCGCCCCCTGGACGTACGGCGCCCTGCGCGCCCGCGTCGACCGGCTCGCGCATCTCCTCACCGGCGACCTCGGCGTCGTACCCGGCAACCGTGTCCTTCTGCGGGGACCCACCACCCCGTGGCTCGCGGCCTGCTGGCTGGCCGTGCTGAAGGCGGGGGCGGTGGCCGTGACCGTGCTGGCGCAGCAGCGGCCGCACGAGCTGGCCACGATGTGCGAGATCGCCCGGATCAGCCACGCCCTGTGCGACATCCGCGCCGTGGACGACCTCGCCAAGGCCGAGATACCGGGGCTGCGGATCACGACGTACGGCGGTGACGCCCCCGACGACCTGCTGAACCGTACGGCGCCGGACGCCCCGTACCCGGCCGTGGCGACCGCGACCGACGACGTGGCGCTGATCGCCTTCACCTCCGGCACCACCGGGCGCCCCAAGGGGTGCATGCACTTCCACCGGGACGTGCTCGCCATAGCCGACACGTTCTCGCGGCAGGTACTGCGGCCCCGCGCGGACGACGTCTTCGCCGGCAGTCCGCCACTCGGGTTCACCTTCGGGCTCGGCGGGCTCGTGATCTTCCCGATGCGGGCCGGCGCCAGCGCCCTGCTCCTCGAACAGGCGGGCCCCAGGCAGCTGTTGCCCGCGATCGCGGAGCACCGGGTCTCGGTGCTGTTCACCGCGCCGACGGCGTACCGCGCGATGCTCGACGAGCTGTCCGCGTACGACATCTCCTCGCTGCGCCGCTGTGTCTCCGCCGGTGAGAACCTGCCCGCCGCCACCTGGGAGGCGTGGCACGAGCGGACCGGGCTGCGGATCATCAACGGCATCGGCGCGACCGAGCTGCTGCACATCTTCGTCTCGGCCGCCGACGAGCGGATCCGGCCGGGGACGACCGGGGTGCCGGTGCCCGGCTGGCACGCGCGCGTGGTCGACGAGGAGGGCCGGGACCGTCCCGACGGGGAGCCGGGGCTGCTCGCCGTGCGGGGGCCGGTCGGGTGCCGCTATCTCGCCGATCCGCGGCAGGGCGAGTACGTCCGCTTCGGCTGGAACATCACCGGTGACACCTACGTCCGCGAGAGCGACGGCTACTTCCGGTACGTCGCCCGCGCGGACGACATGATCATCTCGGCCGGGTACAACATCGCGGGCCCGGAGGTCGAGGACGCCCTGCTGCGCCACCCGGACGTGGTGGAGGCCGCGGTCGTGGGGCGGGCCGACGAGGCGCGAGGGCAGATCGTGGTGGCGTACGCCGTCGTCAAGGAAGGTGCCGAGCGGGACACCGAGGCGCTGCGGGCGTTTCTGAAGTCGGAGCTGGCGCCGTACAAGTGTCCGCGCGAGATCGTCCTCCTGGACGCGCTGCCGCGCACGGCGACCGGCAAACTCCAGCGGTTCAGACTGCGTACCGAGGGTGACCAGCAGTGATACCGACGACCTAAGATGATCAACGTGTCCGACCAGCATGCACCACGGTCTCTCATCGTCACGCTCTACGGCGCCTACGGCCGCTTCGTGCCCGGCCCGGTACCGGTCGCCGAGCTGATCCGGCTGCTCGCCGCGGCCGGCGTGGACGCGCCCTCCGTCAGATCCTCCGTGTCCCGGCTCAAACGCCGCGGACTGCTCGTGCCGGCCCGTACCGCACAGGGCGCGGCCGGGTACGAACTCTCCCCCGACGCCCGTCAGTTGCTGGAGGACGGCGACCGGCGCATCTACGCCGTCGCACCGCCCGAGGACGAGGGCTGGGTACTCGCCGTGTTCTCCGTCCCGGAGTCGGAGCGGCAGAAGCGGCACGTACTGCGCTCGCGTCTTGCCGGGCTGGGGTTCGGGACCGCGGCACCGGGTGTGTGGCTCGCGCCCGCGCGGCTGTACGAGGAGGCCCGGCACACCCTGGAGCGGCTGCGCCTCGATCCGTACGTCGACTTCTTCCGCGGCGACCACCTCGGCTTCGCCGCCACCGCCGACGCGGTCGCCCGCTGGTGGGACCTGGCGGCGATCGCCAAGGAGCACGACGCCTTCCTCGACCGGCACGCGCGCGTGCTGCACGCCTGGGAGGGCCGCGAGGACACCCCGCCCGAGGAGGCCTACCGGGACTACCTCCTCGCCCTGGACTCCTGGCGCCACCTGCCCTACGCCGACCCCGGTCTGCCCGCCCGGCTGCTCCCCGAGGACTGGCCGGGCAGCCGCTCGGCGGAGGTGTTCCGGGGGCTGCACGCGCGACTGCGGGACGCGGGAGCCGCCTTCGTCGGCGTGTGAGTCGGATGCAACCCGTGTGACCTCACCCACACCACAGGCAGCTAAGGGAACCCTCAGGTTCCTCTGTCCCTCTTCTCAAGTTTCTTACCTACCGTCCCTCGGGTCGTCTATAGGTAAGTGAAGAGGACTGTTGCGCATGACCACCACGGCAAGGGCCTGTCGTCCGGCTCGGGGAGCCACCGTCTGGCTCACGGGGCTGCCGAGCGCGGGCAAGACCACGATCGCCCGGCACCTCGGTGAGCGGCTGAAGGCCGAGGGACATCGCGTGGAGGTCCTCGACGGCGACGAGATACGTCGCTTCCTCTCCGCGGGCCTCGGCTTCTCCCGCGAGGACCGCAACACCAACGTGCAGCGCATCGGCCTGGTCTCGGAGGTCCTCGCCCGCAACGGCGTCCTGTCCGTGGTCCCGGTCATCGCGCCGTACGCCGACAGCCGCGACGCGGTCCGCAAACGGCACGAGGCGAGCGGTACGCCGTACATCGAGGTGCACGTCGCCACTCCGGTCGAGGTGTGCAGCGAGCGGGACGTGAAGGGCCTGTACGCCAGGCAGACCGCGGGCGAGCTGTCGGGGCTGACCGGCATCGACGACCCGTACGAGACGCCGGTGGACGCGGCGCTGGTCCTGGAGACCCAGTCGCAGACCCCGCAGGAGTCGGCCGACGCGGTGTACGCCGTGCTGGCGGAGCGGGGGATCGTATGAGCGACTTCGCTCTCTCGCACCTGGACGCGCTGGAGTCCGAGGCCGTGCACATCTTCCGTGAGGTGGCGGGTGAGTTCGAGCGGCCGGTGATTCTCTTCTCCGGCGGCAAGGACTCCATCGTCATGCTGCATCTGACGCTGAAGGCGTTCGCCCCGGCGGCGATTCCCTTCTCGCTCCTCCATGTGGACACCGGGCACAACTTCCCCGAGGTGCTCGAGTACCGCGACCGGACCGTGGCCCGGCACGGGCTGCGCCTCCATGTGGCCTCCGTACAGGACTACATCGACCGGGGTGTGTTGCGCGAACGTCCGGACGGGACCCGTAACCCCCTCCAGACGCTGCCGCTGACCGAGAAGATCCAGTCGGAGAAGTTCGACGCGGTCTTCGGCGGTGGCCGCCGGGACGAGGAGAAGGCCCGGGCGAAAGAGCGGGTGTTCTCGCTGCGGGACGAGTTCTCGCAGTGGGACCCGCGCCGCCAGCGCCCCGAGCTGTGGAACCTCTACAACGGGCGCCACGCTCCCGGCGAGCACGTCCGCGTGTTCCCGCTGTCCAACTGGACCGAACTGGACGTCTGGCAGTACATCGCCCGTGAGCGGATCGACCTCCCGGAGATCTACTACGCCCATCAGCGTGAGGTCTTCCGGCGCGGCGGGATGTGGCTGACCGCCGGTGAGTGGGGCGGGCCCAAGGCCGACGAGACCGTCGAGAAGCGGCAGGTCCGCTATCGCACGGTCGGCGACATGTCCTGCACCGGCGCGGTGGACTCCGACGCCGACACCATCGAGAAGGTGATCGCCGAGATCGCCGCGTCCCGGCTCACCGAGCGCGGCGCGACCCGCGCCGACGACAAGATGTCCGAGGCCGCGATGGAAGACCGCAAGCGCGAAGGGTATTTCTAGACATGACCGTCAACACGACCGTCGACACGCTTCGGTTCGCCACCGCCGGTTCCGTCGACGACGGCAAGTCGACCCTCGTCGGCCGGCTGCTGCACGACTCCAAGTCGGTCCTCACCGACCAACTGGAGGCCGTGGAGCGCGCGTCCGCCTCGCGCGGCCAGGAAGGCCCCGACCTCGCACTCCTCACGGACGGCCTGCGCGCCGAGCGCGAGCAGGGCATCACCATCGACGTGGCCTACCGCTACTTCGCCACCGCCAAGCGCCGGTTCATCCTCGCCGACACCCCCGGCCATGTGCAGTACACCCGCAACATGGTCACCGGCGCCTCCACCGCCGAACTGACGATCGTCCTGGTCGACGCCCGTAACGGCGTGGTGGAGCAGACCCTCCGCCACGCGGCCATCGCCGCGCTGCTGCGCGTCCCGCACGTGGTCCTCGCCGTCAACAAGATGGACCTCGTCGGGTACGAGGAGAAGGAGTTCGAGCGGATCGTCGAGGACTTCGCCGGTCACGCCGCCGAGTTGGGGCTGCCCTCCTTCACACCGATCCCCGTCTCGGCGCTCGTCGGCGACAACGTGGTGGACCGCTCGACGCAGATGGACTGGTACGAGGGACCGGCGTTGCTGGAGTTCCTGGAGAACGTGCCGGTGGGCGTCGAGGCCGCCGACGCGCCCGCCCGCTTTCCCGTCCAGTACGTCATCCGGGACGGCGAAGTCCGCTACTACGCGGGCCAGTTGGCGTCGGGTGCGCTGCGCGTCGGCGACCGGGTGACCGTCCACCCGTCCGGCGAGACCTCCGAGGTCACCGGCATCGACGTGCTCGGCGTCCCCACGGAGGTGGCGTACGCGCCGCAGTCCATCGGGGTGCGCCTCGCCGACCAGCGGGACGTGTCGCGCGGCGACATGATCACGGCCGGGGTCGACGTCCCGGCGCTCACCCGGGACGTCCGGGCGGCCGTCTGCCATCTGGCCGACCGTCCGCTGCGGGTCGGCGACCGCGTCCTGGTCCGGCACACCACACGGACCGTCAAGGCGATCGTCCAGGACCTGGGCGAGGTCCGCGAGTTGAACGCGAACGATCTCGGCCGCGTGGCGCTGCGCACGGCCGAGCCGCTGGCCCTGGACGACTACGCGGTCTCCCGGCGCACCGGCGCGTTCCTCCTGATCGACCCGGCGGACGGGGCGACGCTGACGGCCGGAATGGTAGATCTCTCCTGATCCCTTTTTATGTGAACGCCCTCAAGTCCCCAGCGTCAGGCGGGGCTTGGGGGCGTCCGTGCGTCCGGTCTGGGGGCGCCGGCTGCCCGCCCGGTACGGGGCCGGCCAGGTGACACCGGGTCCGTCGTAGCCCTGCTCGGCGGCGGCGTGCAGGGTCCAGTGCGGGTCGTAGAGGTGAGGGCGGGCGAGGGCGCACAGGTCGGTGCGCCCGGCCAGGATCAGGGAGTTGACGTCGTCCCAGGAGGAGATCGCGCCGACCGCGATCACCGGGATGCCGGTCTCATGGCGGATCCGGTCCGCGAAGGGCGTCTGGTACGACCGCCCGAACTCCGGTCGCTCCTCGGCCACGACCTGCCCGGTCGACACGTCGATCGCGTCGGCGCCGTGCGCGGCGAAGGCGCGAGCGATCTCGACGGCGTCCTCGGCCGAGGTGCCGCCGTCGGCCCAGTCGGTGGCGGAGATCCGCACGGTCATGGGCCGTTCGTCCGGCCAGACGCCCCTGATGGCGTCGAAGACCTCCAGGGGGAAGCGGAGGCGTTTGGCGAGCGTGCCGCCGTAGGCGTCCGTGCGGTGGTTGGTGAGCGGGGAGAGGAAACCGGAGAGCAGATAGCCGTGCGCGCAGTGAAGTTCGAGGAGGTCGAAGCCGGCGCGGGCGGCCCGCCAGGCGGCTGCCGTGAACTGTTCGCGGATGTCGGTGAGTTGGGCACGGGTGAGCTCACGCGGGGTCTGGTTGGCGGGCGCGTACGGGAGCGCGGACGCGGCCACGAGGGGCCAGTTGCCGTCGGGCAGCGGCTCGTCCATGCCGTCCCACATCAGCTTGGTCGAGCCCTTGCGGCCGGAGTGGCCCAGCTGCACGCCGATCGCGGTGCCCGGCGTCTGCGCGTGCACGAAGTCGGTGATCCGCTTCCACGCCTCGGCCTGCTTGCCGTTGTAGAGGCCGGTGCAGCCGGGGGTGATCCGTCCCTCCTCGCTCACGCACACCATCTCGGTCATCACCAGCGCCGCCCCGCCGAGCGCCCGCGCGCCCAGGTGGACGAGGTGGAAGTCGCCGGGGAGGCCGTCGGTGGCGGAGTACATGTCCATGGGTGACACCACGACCCGGTTGCGCAGGGTCAGTCCGCGCAGCCGGAACGGGGTGAACATCGGGGGCGTACCGGGCGGGCAGCCGAACTCGCGCTCCACCGCGCCGGTGAAGTGGGCGTCACGCAGGCGCAGGTTGTCGTGGGTGACACGGCGGCTGCGGGTGAGGAGGTTGAAGGCGAACTGGTGGGGCGGCTGGTCGAGATAGCGGCCGAGGTTCTCGAACCACTCCAGGCTGGCGCGGGCGGCGCGTTGAGTGGAGGCGACGACGGGTTTGCGTTCGTCCTCGTACGCCTGGAGTGCGGTGGGCAGGTCCGGTTGCTCCTCCAGGCAGGCGGCGAGGGCGAGGGCGTCCTCGACGGCGAGCTTGGTGCCGGAGCCGATGGAGAAGTGGGCGGTGTGGGCGGCGTCGCCGAGCAGGACGGTGTTGCCGTGGGACCAGTGTGCGTTGACGACCGTGCGGAAGGTCGTCCAGGCCGAGTTGTTGGAGCGCAGCGGCCTGCCGCCGAGGGCGTCCGTGAAGATCTTGGCGCAGCGGTCGAGGGACTCCTGGGCGTCGAGTTCCGCGAAACCGGCGGCCTGCCAGACCTCTTCGCGCATCTCGACGATCACGGTGGAGGCGTCGGGCGCGTACGGGTAGCCGTGCAGTTGCATCACGCCGTGTTCGGTCTCGGCGATCTCGAAGCGGAAGGCGTCGAAGGCGAAGTCGGCGGCGAGCCAGATGTAGCGGCAGCGGTGGGTGGTGACGTGGGGACGGAACAGCTGCCTGCGGGACTCGCGGGTGGTGCTGTTGACTCCGTCGGCGGCGATGACGAGGTCGTGGGTGTCGGCGAGGTCGGGCGGGGCCTCGGTGCGGAAGCGGAGGTGTACGCCGAGGTCGCGGCAGCGGGTGTGGAGGATCTCCAGGAGGCGTTTGCGGCCGAGGGCGGCGAAACCGTGTCCTCCGGAGGTGTGGTGGGTTCCCCGGTGGACGATGTCGATGTCGTCCCAGCGGATGAAGTCCTGTTGGAGGGCGGCGTAGACCACGGGGTCGGCGTGTTCTATGCCGCCGAGGGTTTCGTCGGAGAGGACCACTCCGAAGCCGAAGGTGGTGTCGGGGGCGTTGCGTTCCCAGACGGTGACCTCGCGGTCGGGGGCGAGGCGTTTTAGCAATGCGGCTGCGTAGAGGCCGCCGGGGCCGCCGCCGATGATCGCGATGCGTGGGGGGTGGCTGGGCGTCGTCGGCGGCTGCGGGTCGGTGGGGGCTTGTCGCGCAGTTCCCCGCGCCCCTGGCGGCGTCACCGTTACCGTCCCTGCCATTTTGGAGGGCGCTTTCCCTTGAACGACCTGTGGAACTCCGCGTAATCCTCGCCGTTCATCAGCAATGCCTGCGTTGACGCGTCCAGTTCCACCGACGCTGCCAACGGCATGTCCAGTTCTGCTGTGAGCAGGGCCTTTGTCTGGGCGTAGGCGAGGGCTGGGCCTTCGGACAGACGGCGGGCCAGGGTCTGGGCCGCCTCGTCCGCCCGGCCCTCGTCCGTGAGTTCGCTGATCAGGCCGATGCGTTCGGCCTCAGGTGCGCGGACCGGCTCCCCCAGCATCAGCAGGCGGGTCGCGTGGCCCAGGCCGACCACCCGTGGGAGCAGGTACGCGGCGCCCATGTCGCCGCCGGACAGACCCACGCGGGTGAACAGGAAAGCGAAGCGGGCCGTGGGGTCGGCCACCCGGAAGTCCGCGGCGAGGGCGAGGACCGCTCCCGCGCCCGCCGCCACGCCGTGCACCGCGGCGATCACCGGGAACGGGCATTCCCGTACCGCCCGCACGACCTGGCCCGTCATCCGGTTGAAGTCGAGGAGCTGGGCCGTGTCCATCGACAGGGTCGCGCCGATGATCTCGTCGACGTCGCCGCCGGAGCAGAAGCCGCGTCCCTCGCCGGCCAGGACCAGGGCCCGTACCGAGCGCTCCCGGGAGAGCTCGGCGAGGAGGTCGCGCAGGTCGGCGTAGGCGCCGAAGGTGAGCGCGTTGAGTTTGTCGGGGCGGGCGAGGGTGACGGTGGCGACGCCAGCCGTGAGGTCCACCCGCAGATGCTCCCAGTGGGCGGTTCGGGCGGCGGAGCCGGTGAAGGGACTCATGCGTGCGGCCTCCCCAGGTGAGGTGCGCTCTGTCCTTCGAAGTTATCACTCATCTTTGACTGTCGTCACGAGTGCGCGATAGCACGGCTCCGGTCTGACCTGAACACGTCCCGTCCGTCACGAGTCGTCGACAGCGCCGTAACGGCGGGAGCAGCCGTGCGAGGCGGGGCGTTGTGAGGGGTAAGCCGCCCGGTAGCGGGGTCGAAGGTCCCGCACGGTGCCCGTCGGACGCCTCGGCCGGGTGGCGCCGTACCATTCATAAGGTTGAAAGCAGGACAGCCTGCTCATGAACGGAACCGCCTTGCAAGAACGCCCCTCAGCCTCCGCCTCCTGGCGCATCGCGCTGCCGCACTCCGCCGCTGCGGTGCCTGTGGCGCGTGCCCTGGTGCGGACGGCGCTCGCCGATCTGGAGCACGGGGCCGACTGTGACACCGCTGAGCTGCTGACGGCCGAGCTGGTCGCGAACGCCGTCGAGCACACCGCCGGGGACTCCCCGATAGAGCTGGTCGTCGAGCTGCTGCCGAGCGGCTGTCAGGTGGAGGTGCACGACCCGGACCCGGCGCCGCCGGGTGATCTGACCCGCCCGCACGGCGGGGAGCCCGACCCCTGGCAGGAGCACGGGCGTGGCCTGCTGCTGATCCGCGCCCTGAGCTCGTCCTGCGGGCACCGCCCCACCGAGTCCGGCAAGGCGGTGTGGTTCAGGCTGCCGGTGGTGCCGGCGCAGTGGCGTCCGGCGTGACCCGCGGGGCCTGACCGAGGGGACAGGGCCTCTTCAGGCCAGCGTCGCCACCAGGACCGCCTTGATGGTGTGCAGCCGGTTCTCCGCCTCGTCGAAGACGACCGAGTGCGCGGACTCGAAGACCTCGTCGGTCACCTCCAGCGAGTCCAGACCGTGGCTGTCGTAGATCTCCTGCCCGACCTTGGTGCCCAGGTCGTGGAAGGCCGGCAGACAGTGCAAGAACTTCACGTCCGGGTTGCCGGTGGCACGCAGCACGTCCATCGTCACGGCGTACGGCTTCAGCGCGGCGATCCGGTCGTCCCAGACCGCCTTGGGCTCACCCATGGAGACCCAGACATCGGTGGCGACGAAGTCGGCGCCGCGCACCCCCTCCTCGACGGACTCGGTGAGCAGGATGGCGGCCCCGCTGTCCACGGCGAGCTGACGCGCCCGCTCCACGACGTCCTGGTCGGGCCAGTAGGACTTCGGGGCGACGATCCGGACGTCCATGCCGAGCAGGGCGCCGGTGATCAGGTAGGAGTTGCCCATGTTGAAGCGGGCGTCGCCGAGGTAGGCGAGGACGAACCCGTCGTTGACCAGGTCCTTGCTGCTGTGCTCGGTCATCGTCAGCACGTCGGCGAGCATCTGCGTGGGGTGCCAGTCGTCGGTAAGACCGTTGTAGACGGGGACACCGGCGTACGCGGCCAGCTCCTCGACCTTCTGCTGGCTGTCCCCGCGGTACTCGATGCCGTCGAACATCCGGCCGAGCACGCGCGCGGTGTCCCGTACGGACTCCTTGTGGCCGATCTGCGAGCCGGAGGGGTCGAGATACGTCGTCGAGGCGCCCTGGTCGGCGGCGGCGACCTCGAACGCGCAGCGGGTGCGCGTCGAGGTCTTCTCGAAGATCAGCGCGATGTTCTTGCCCTGGAGGTACCGCGTCTCGGTCCCGGCCTTCTTCGCGGCCTTCAGCTCCGCGGCCAGCTCGACCAGCCCGAGGAACTCCTCCTCGGTGAAGTCGAGCTCCTTGAGGAAGTGACGCCCGGCGAGGGCAGTGGGGACGATCGCCATGGGGGCGCTCCAGAGATACGGGGGACACGAACTCCTGGAAGTCTATACGACGCCCAGCATTTATATACAGCCCTGTGTACGACTATACGGTCGGCTATACGGCCGACCGTTCGACCGGGCAGCTCATACAGCGTGGCCCGCCCCTCCCCCGCCCCAGCTCGCTGCCCGGGATCTCGATGACCTCGACGCCCTGCTTGCGGAGGTGGGTGTTGGTGGTGGCGTTGCGTTCGTAGGCGACCACCACGCCCGGCTCGACGGCCAGCACGTTGCAGCCGTCGTCCCACTGCTCCCGCTCGGCCGCGTGCACGTCCTGCGTGGCGGTCAGCACCCGGATCTCGTTCAGCCCGAGCGCGGCGGCGATCGCGCGGTGCATATGCTCCGGCGGATGGTCGGTGACCTTCAACTCCTTGTCGCCGACGCCCGGTTCGATGGTGTACGAGCGGAGCATGCCGAGCCCGGCGTACTGGGTGAAGGTGTCGCCGTCGACCATCGTCATCACGGTGTCGAGATGCATGAAGGCACGCCGCTTGGGCATGTCGAGGGCCACGATCGTCTGCGCCGAGCCGGCCGCGAACAGCTTGTGCGCGAGCATCTCGACGGCCTGCGGGGTGGTGCGCTCGCTCATGCCGATGAGGACGGCGCCGTTGCCGATGACCAGGACGTCCCCGCCCTCGATGGTGGACGGGTAGTCGGCCTGACCCTCGCTCCAGATACGGAACGTCTCGTCGCGGAAGAGCGGGTGGTGGCGGTAGATCGCCTCGAAGTGGACCGTCTCGCGCTGCCGGGCCGGCCAGCGCATGGCGTTGACGGAGACACCGTCGTAGATCCAGGCGGAGGTGTCACGGGTGAAGAGGTGGTTGGGCAGGGGGGCGAGCAGGAAGTCGTCGAGGTCCATGACATGGAAGCGGACGGAGACCGGTTCCTCGTGCGCGTCGAGGAACTCCCGCTTGGTCATGCCGCCGACCAGCGCCTCGGCCAGCTCGGGCGCGGGGAGGGTCTCGAAGGCGGCGCGGAGATGGTCGGTGGCGAGGACGCCGTACTCCTTCTCGTCGAAGACCCGGTCCAGGACGAGGGTGCGGGCCGCCGGGATCGCCAGGGCCTCGGTGAGCAGGTCGCCGAACAGGTGGACGGTGACGCCCCGGTCGCGGAGCACGTCCGCGAACCCGTCGTGCTCGGCGCGCGCCCGGCGCACCCAGAGCACGTCGTCGAAGAGGAGCGCGTCCTTGTTGCTGGGGGTGAGCCTCTTGAGCTCGAGATCCGGCCGGTGCAGGATGACGCGGCGCAGCCGCCCGGCCTCGGAGTCGACATGGAATCCCATGACTCCATCCTGACCACCGACGACCGTATTCACCCCCCGCTTGACCACTTCCGTTTCTCGTCCTCTTGACGATAAACGCGCCCCCGGTTTATCGTCGCCCGGACGACAAGGGGGCTCTCGTGGCCGACATCACCCGGCGCCTGGGCTGGCGCCATCTCCGTGGCGCACCGACCGCGCACATCCGGCACCACCGCGGCGGAAAGCTGCTGCACGACGGGCCCGGGCTGAGCTTCTGGTTCCGCGCGCTGACCGCCGCACTCTCCGAAGTGCCGGTCGACGACCGCGAGTTGGCGATGACCTTCCATGCCCGTACGTCCGACTTCCAGGACGTGACGGTGCAGGCGACGGTCACCTACCGGATCAGCGACCCGTCCCTCGCCGCCGGCCGCCTGGACTTCTCGGTCGACCCGGACACGGGCGCCTGGCGCGGCACCCCGCTGGAACAGCTCGGCACCCTGCTCACCGAGACCGCTCAGCAGCACGCCCTTGACGTCCTCGCCCGTACGTCGTTGTCGGCGGCGCTGGTGGACGGGGTGACGGCGGTACGGGAACGGGTCGCGGCGGGGCTCGCGGCGGAGCCTCGACTGCCGGCCACCGGCATCGAGGTGGTCGCGGTGCGCGTGGTGGCCCTGCGCCCCGAGCCTGAGGTGGAACGGGCCCTGCGCACCCCCGCCCGGGAGCAGATCCAGCAGGAGGCCGACCGGGCGACGTACGAACGGCGGGCGGTCGCGGTCGAGCGGGAGCGGACGATCGCCGAGAACGAACTGGCCAGCCAGATCGAACTCGCCCGGCGCGAGGAGCAGTTGGTCGAGCAGCGCGGCACGAACGCCCGCCGCGAGGCCGAGGAACACGCGGCGGCCGACGCGGTACGGGCCGGGGCGGAGGCGGCCCGCTCGGTGAAGCTGGCGGAGGCCGAGGCCGCGCGGTCGGTGAAGTTGGGCGAGGCGGAAGCGGCGCGGTCCGTGAAGCTCGCGGAGGCCGAGGCGGAGCGGTCGCTCAAGCTGGGCGAGGCGGAGGCCGCCCGATCGCTCAAGCTGGCGGAGGCCGAGGCGGCGCGGTCGGTGCAGTTGGCCCGCGCCGAGGCCGAAGGTCTGCGTGAGGTGGGTGAGGCGCGGGCCCAGGCGCAGGCGGCGTGGCTGCGGGTGCACGCCGATGTCGACGTGGCGACGCTGCACGCCCTCACCGGCACCCGGCTGGCGGAGAACCTGCCGCAGATCGACAGCGTCACCATCTCGCCGGACGTCCTGACCGGTCTGCTCGCCCGGCTCGGCGCCCCGAGGGACCCGGCGTGAGCCTCGCGCCCCGGGTCGTGCTGGTCCACCGCACCACGGAGTACGAGGAGTTGGTGGCCCACCACGGCACCCACGGCCAGGCCGCGTTCTTCCTCTCCTCCCGCGGCCGGGACATCGAGGAACTGGCGGACCGTCACCGCCGGACCCGCGCCGCGCTGGCGGAGGTGACGGCGGCGATCCCGCTGACCTGGCGGCAGAGCCGGGTGGAGCGGCGGGATCTGGACCGTTTCCTGTTCGCGCCGGAGGACGTGGTGGTCGTGGTCGGTCAGGACGGGCTGGTCGCGAACGTCGCCAAGTACCTCGCCGGACAGCCGGTGTTGGGCGTGGACACCGACCCCGGCCGCAACCCCGGGGTGCTGGTGCGGCACCGGCCGTCGGAGGCGGCCCGGCTGCTGCCGGTCGCGGACCGGGAGGTCGTCGAGCTGACGATGGTGGAGGCCGTGGCCGACGACACCCAGCGGCTGCTCGCCCTCAACGAGATCTACCTGGGCGCCGCCGGCCACCAGACCGCCCGCTACCGCCTGGGCCTCGACGACGACGGGGGTGTCGCCGAGGCCCAGGCCTCCTCCGGGGTGCTGGTGGGTACCGGGACGGGCGCGACCGGCTGGCTGCGGTCGGTGTGGCGGGAGCGAGGCGCGGAGCTGCGGCTCCCGGGACCCGCGGAGGAGCGCCTGCTGTGGTTCGTACGCGAGGCATGGCCCTCGCCCGCCACCGGTACCTCCCTGGTGGCGGGCGAGTTGACGGCCTCCGCGCGGCTGCGGCTCACGGTCGAGTCCGAGCGGCTGATCGCGTTCGGGGACGGCATGGAGGGCGACGCGCTGGAGCTGACGTGGGGGCAGTCGGTACGGGTGGGGGTGTGCCGGGAACGGCTGCGGCTGGTGGGGTGACCGGACCCCCTGAGGGGCCCGGCCACGTCACCGCCATGGGTCGGGCCCGGCGCCGCCCGCCCGTCACAGCCGTGGGTCGACCGGCTCCGACTCCAGGGCCAGCACCCCGAACACCGCCTCGTGCACCCGCCACAGCGGCTCGCCCTCGGCCAGCCGGTCAAGGGCCTCCAGGCCGAGCGCGTACTCGCGGATCGCGAGCGAGCGCTTGTGGTTCAGGAAGCGTCCCCGCAGCCGGGCGAGGTTCTCCGGCCGGGTGTACTCCGGGCCGTAGATGATCCGCAGGTACTCCCGGCCCCGGCACTTGATGCCCGGCTGCACCAGCCGCCCCTCGCCGCTGCGCACCACGGCACCCAGTGGCTTGACGACCATGCCCTCGCCGCCGCGGCCGGTCATCTCCAGCCACCAGTCGACGCCCGCCCGGACCGACTCGGGGCCGGCCGTGTCGACGTACAGGCGTCGGGTGGTCTGGAGCAGACCGGTGCTGTCGTGCTCCACCAGCCGGTCAAGGAGGGCCAGTTGCTCGTCGTGCGGCAGACCCGTCAGGCTGCGGCCCTGGACCGCGAGGATCTGGAACGGCGCCAGGCGGACGCCGTCCAGGCCGTCCGTGGTCCAGCAGTAGCGGCGGTACGCCTCCGTGAACGCGGCCGCGTCCGAGGCCCTCGCGCGCTGCCGGTCGAGGAGGTCACCGACCTCGACGCCCCGCGCCGCCGCGCCCTCCAGCGCGGCCAGCGCACCCGGGAACACCGCCCCGGAGGCGGCGCCGACCGCGGCGTACTGCGAGCGCAGCAGCCCCGACGCCTTCAGCGACCACGGCATCAGCTCGGCGTCCAACAGGAGCCAGTCCGTCTCGAGTTCGGCCCACAGCCCGGCCTCGTCGATCGCCGCGCGCAGCCGCCCGAGGATCTCCTCGGTCACCGACTCGTCGTCGAAGAACGGACGCCCGGTGCGGGTGTACAGCGAGCCGGTCGGGCCGTCCACGCCGAAGCGCTTGCGCGCCGCCTCCGCGTCCCGGCACACCAGCGCCACCGCCCGCGACCCCATGTGCTTCTCCTCGCACACGACCCGCGCGACCCCGTCCTCGGCGTACTGCCTGAACGCCTCGGCCGGGTGCTCCAGATAGCCATCGAGGTGGCTGGTCGCCGTCGGGGCCATGGTCGGCGGGAGGTACGGAAGCAGCCGCGGGTCCACCGCGAACCGGCTCATGACCTCAAGCGCCGCCGCCGCGTTCTCCTCGCGGATCGCGACGCGTCCCTGGTGCCGGGTCTCGACGACCCGCCGTCCGTGCACGTCCGCCAGGTCCAGCGGCCGCCCGTCGTGCCCACCCGGCGCCTCCGACCTCAGCGGCTTGGTCGGCTCGTACCAGACCTGCTCCGCCGGTACGTCGACCAGCTCGCGCTCCGGCCAGCGCAGCGCGGTGAGCTTGCCGCCGAAGACGGCGCCGGTGTCCAGGCAGATGGTGTTGTTGAGCCAACTGGCCTCCGGGACCGGGGTGTGGCCGTAGACGACCGCGGCCCGGCCCCGGTAGTCCTCCGCCCACGGGTAGCGCACGGGCAGCCCGAACTCGTCGGTCTCCCCGGTGGTGTCGCCGTACAGGGCGTGCGAACGCACCCGTCCCGACGTACGGCCGTGGTACTTCTCCGGCAGACCGGCGTGGCAGACCACCAGCCGGCCGCCGTCGAGGACGTAGTGGCTGACGAGGCCATCGATGAACTCCCGTACCTCGGCGCGGAACTCGTCCGGCTCGGTCTCCATCTGGCCGATGGTCTCGGCGAGGCCGTGGGTGTGCTGGACGTTGCGGCCCTTCAGGTAACGCCCGTACTTGTTCTCGTGGTTGCCGGGCACGCACAGGGCGTTGCCCGACTTCACCATCGACATCACCCGGCGCAGCACACCCGGGCTGTCCGGGCCGCGGTCGACGAGGTCACCGACGAAGACCGCGGTACGGCCCTGCGGGTGCACTCCGTCGGCGTATCCCAACTTGCCGAGCAGGGACTCCAGTTCGCTCGCGCAGCCGTGGATGTCACCGACGATGTCGAAGGGGCCGGTGAGGTGGGTCAGGTCGTTGAACCGCTTCTCGGTGACGACGGTGGCGTGCTCGATGTCCTCGACGCCGCGCAGGACGTGCACCTTGCGGAAGCCCTCGCGCTCCAAGTGGCGCAGGGAGCGGCGGAGTTCGCGGATGTGCCGCTTGATGACCCGCACCGGCATGTCGGCCCGGTCGGTGCGGCCCGCGTTGCGCTCGGCGCACACCTCCTCCGGCACGTCCAGCACGATGGCGATGGGCAGCACGTCGTGCTGTCTGGCCAGGTCGATCAGCTGCTTACGGGCGTCCGACTGCACGCTGGTGGCGTCCACGACGGTACGGCGGCCGGCGGCGAGCCGCTTGCCGGCGATGTAGTGGAGCACGTCGAAGGCGTCCTTCGTCGCGCTCTGGTCGTTCTCGTCGTCGGAGACCAGGCCGCGGCAGAAGTCGGAGGAGATCACCTCGGTGGGCTTGAAGTGCCTGCGGGCGAAGGTCGACTTGCCGGAGCCGGACGCGCCGACGAGGACGACGAGGGAGAGGTCGGTGACGGGCAGGACCCGTCCCTGGATCTGGGTCTGGTTCTCGGTCATGCGGCCTTCGCCTCCTTCTCCTTGCGTACGGTGAACACAGCCATCTGGGTGGGCGGTCCCACCTCGGGGTCGTCCGGCCCGACCGGCACGAACTCCACCTCGTACCCGTGCCGTTCGGCCACCGCCGCGGCCCAGGCCCGGAACTCCTCCCGCGTCCACTCGAAGCGGTGGTCGCCGTGCCGGACATGGCCGGCCGGGAGGGACTCCCAGCGGACGTTGTACTCGACGTTCGGGGTCGTCACCAGGACGGTCCGCGGGCGCGCGGCGCCGAACACGGCGTACTCCAGGGCGGGCAGCCGGGGCAGGTCGAGGTGCTCGATCACCTCGCTGAGCACGGCGGCGTCGTAGCCCTTGAGCCGCTTGTCGGTGTAGGCCAGCGAGCCCTGGACGAGCTTGACGCGCGAGGCCTGCCGCTCCCCCATGCGGTCCAGCTTCAGCCGCCGGGAGGCGATGGTGAGCGCGCGCACCGACACGTCGACGCCGACGATCTCGGTGAACCGCGGGTCCTTGAGCAGTGCCTGCACCAACTGCCCCTGTCCGCACCCGAGATCGAGCACACGCGCGGCACCGGACGCCTGGAGCGCGGTGATGATCGCGTCCCGTCGCTGCACGGCGAGCGGCGTCGGCTTCGCCTCCTCCTCGGTCTCGGCCTCGACGGCGTTGTCGATCTCCTCGACCTCGCTGTCGTCGGCCTCGGCGAGGCGCACCAGTTCCAGCCGCTCCATGGCCTGGCGGGTCAGCGACCAGCGGCGCGAGAGGTAGCGGCTGGTGATGAGCTTCTGCTCCGGGTGCTCGGACAGCCAGCCCTCACCGGCGCGCAGCAGCTTGTCGACCTCGTCCTCGGAGACCCAGTAGTGCTTGGCGTCGTCGAGGACCGGCAGAAGGACGTACAGATGCCGCAGTGCCTGCGCGAGGGTCAGCGCGCCGGACTCCAGTTCGAGCCGCACATACCGCGAGTCGCCCCACTCGGGGAACTGGGCGTCCAGCGCGACGGGTTCGACGGTGACGGTCCAGCCGAGCGGTTCGAAGAGCTGCCGTACGAGACCCGGACCTCCTCTGGCCGGCAGCGCGGGTACCTCGACGCGCAGCGGCAGCGGCTGCGCGGCCCGCTCGGGACGGGCGTTGCACACCCCGCGCATGGCGCTGGAGAAGACACCGCTGAGCGCCACGGCGAGCAGCGAAGAGGCCGCGTACGGACGGTCGTTGACGTACTGCGCGAGCGCGGCGTCGGGCGCGCCGCCGCGGCCGCCTTTGCTCTTTCCCTTCCGGACCAGCGCCACCGCGTCGACCTCCAGCAGCAGGGCCGCCGTGCAGCGTTCGGGCCGCGCCTCGGGGTAGAGGACATGGGCCCGGCCGTAGGAGGTGGAGAACGCCTGGGCCTTCCCGGGATGCTTGTGGAGCAGGTAGCCGAGGTCGGTGGCGGGGCGTTCCGGGGTGCCGGTGGTGGTGATCGAAAGGAACACGGGCGTGCCTCAAGTAGGGTCTGAACTGCTGATATGCACACCGTACAGACCGGACATCGGCAGCACTCGGGAATTATCCGCCTGGAGGCTCACGTGACAGACACCGGATCGGGCGCTCACCCCATGGACACGAGCAGGCCCCACTCGGCGCGTATGTACGACTACTTCCTCGGCGGCAAGGACAACTACCCCGTCGACGTGGCCGCGGCCGAGCAGGTGACCTCCCTCTTCCCCGCCGTCAGCGCGATGGCGCGGACCAACCGCGCGTTCATGCACCGCGCTTCCCGGCTGCTCGCCGAGCGGGGTGTGCGCCAGTTCCTCGACATCGGCACCGGCATCCCGACCCGGCCGAACCTCCACCAGATCGTCCAGGAGATCGCACCCGAGGCCCGGGTGGTGTACGCGGACAACGACCCGATCGTCCTGCGGCACGCGGAGGCGCTGCTGCACAGCACGCCGGAGGGGCGGACGGCGTACGTCCACGGCGATGTGAGGGAGCCGGGGAAGATCATCGCCGCCGCGCGGGAGACGCTGGACTTCACCCGGCCGATCGCGCTGTCGCTGGTGGCGCTGCTGCACCTGGTGGGGGACGAGGACATGCCGGCGATGATCCTGCGCCGGCTGCTGCGCCCGCTGCCGCCGGGCAGTTACGTGACGCTCTCCCACGCGACCGGCGACTTCGATCCGCAGACCTGGGAGCGGGTGGTGGAGGTGTACCGCAAGGGCGGCGCCACGGCCCAGGTGCGCTCCCGGGCGGAGTTCTCCGCCTTCTTCACGGGTCTCGAACTGCTCGACCCCGGCGTGGTACTGGCCGCCGAGTGGCATCCCGAACTCGGGGAACGGCAGGGCGGTACGGAGATTCCGCTGTACGTGGGGACAGGCCGCAAGCCGTGACGGGGGACCGTCCGGTGGATGACTTGTCGCGACCGCCCGGTGGATGACCTGTCGCGACCGTCCGGCGGATGACCTGCTCCACCGGACGGTCCTGCGACGGCTCAGCCCAGCTGCGACTGCACCTGCGAGGAGATGAGCTCCAGGTGCTCCAGGTCGTCGAGGTCGAGGAGCTGGAGGTAGAGGCGCTGCGAGCCGACCTCCTGATACCGGCCGATCTTGTCGACGACCTCGCTCGGGGAGCCCGCCAGGCCGTTGGCCTTCAGCTCGGGCACCTCACGCCCGATCGCGGCGGCGCGGCGGGCGACCTCCTGATCGTCCTTGCCGACACAGACGACGAGGGCGTTGGAGTAGACGAGGCTGTCGGCGCCGCGGCCCGCTTCCTCGGCGGCGGCGCGGACGCGGCCGAACTGGCGCTCGCTGTCCTCGACGGAGGCGAACGGCATGTTGAACTCGTCGGCGTACTTCGCGGCGAGGCGGGGGGTGCGGGTCGGGCCGTGGCCGCCGACGAGGACCGGGATCTTCGCCTGGGCGGGCTTGGGCAGCGCCGGGGAGCCGGTCAGGTCGTAGTACGTGCCGTGGAAGTCGAAGGTGTCGCCGAGCTTCGTCTCCCACAGGCCGGTGACGATGGCCAGCTGCTCCTCCAGGCGGCCGAACTTCTCCTTCGGGAACGGGATGCCGTACGCCTGGTGCTCCTCCTCGAACCAGCCCGCGCCGAGGCCGAGTTCGACCCGGCCGCCGGACATCTGGTCGACCTGCGCGACCTGGATGGCGAGGACGCCGGGGAGCCGGAAGGTGCCGGCGGTCATCAGGGTGCCGAGGCGGATGCGCTTGGTCTCGCGGGCGAGCCCGGCGAGGGTGATCCAGGCGTCGGTGGGCCCGGGAAGCCCGTCGCCCGAGCCCATCTTCAGGTAGTGATCACTGCGGAAAAAGGCGTCAAAGGCGAGATCCTCCGTGGCCTTGGCAACGGTCAGAAGGGTGTCGTAGGTCGCCCCCTGCTGGGGCTCGGTGAAAATGCGAAGATCCATACCTCCATCCTGCACGCTCCGGCCCCGGTCAACCCCACTGGTCCCACCGGCCCCGCGCCGCCACGGTCGGGTGAAAATCCGTCAACGCGGCACACGGGGGCTGCCCGGGCCAGTGACCCGGCGAAGGTGATGATCGTTGCTGGGGCGGAGCCGGACCGACCGGCGCCCGCGCCGGCCGGTCAGCGCCGGGCGTCAAGGTGTCGGCCTCCCGTGGGGGCCTGGGCCGAGGAGGCCGTCATGTCCGAAGAATCCGTCCCGCAGCAAGGTGGCGAAGCCGGCCGGCCGAAGGGCTTGTTGCAGCAGATGGAGGAGCTGATGGCGGCCCTCAACGCGGACCTCTCCGCCCTGGACGCCGACCTCCAGTCGGCGGGACGGGGGGCGGAGGAGACAGAGGCCAAGTAGCGCTTCGGCGGCGGCTGAGCGGATCGCCCCGCGGGCAGTCGGCGGCGCTTCGGTGCCGCCGGTGAGCGGGCGTTGTCGCGGGCGCAGGGGGGTCCCCGCGTGGCGGGGATCATCCAGGCCAAGGCCGGTCAGCGCACCAGGGAGACCGGGGCCCTGCACCGACCGGTCACCGCCACGAGTAACGGCGCCCGCCCCCACCTCCCGGGACCCAGCCGCCACCCCGAAATCACAGCGCCCTCACCTCCCCCCGGCTCCACCCCGCGTCGCCGCCCCGGACCCAACCCCCCTCACCCCGCCTCCCGTTGCGGTATCGCCGGATCGCACTCCGCCAGCTTGCGCAGCATGTCGCGGACGCGGTCTCTGGATTCGTCCGCCGCGTCGATGGCCTCCATGCACTGCCAGTACGTGCCCTCGTCGTCCGCCGAGCAGGCGAGGCCCACCAGGGCGATGCCCACCTCGCCGAGGAGGCCGCCCAGGTAGAGCAGGGCCTGGCGGGCGTCGCCGAGTTCGGTGAGCTGGGCGGCGCGCAGGTCGGCGGTGTCGAGGTCGGGGCGGTCCAGGACCCCGCAGCCCCGGCCCGCCAGCTCCGTCAACCCCAGTGCCTCACCGCGCAGTTGAGGCGGTCCGTAGACCGCGAGTCTGCTCCCTATGGCCTGCGCCAGCGCTTGGGCCTGCCAGACCTCGGTCATGACCTGTGGCGCGTCTCCGCTCCCCGCGAGGGCACGCCTGCTCGTCACGATGAGCCGCACCGCGTCCATGGCTGCCCCGTCCACCCGAACTCCGTTGTCCACTACCCAGAGTGAAGGGACACGGGACGAAAAGCCAGAGGAAGGCGGAAATCTGTGGACAACGAATCGATTTCAGACCGGATTTCGACTGCGGAGAGTGAAAACGGATCGTACGGCTCCCCGGAGTCGTACCCCTCCCCGCAGACAAGGGAGCTCTACGGCGCCGGAAACCTCCGCTCGTTCCGGTCGATCTTCGCGTCCAGCGCCGCCAGCGGGTCGATCCCCAGCACCTCGCACAGCTGGAGCAGATACGCGAGCACATCGGCGACCTCGTCCGTGACCCGGTGCGCGGAGTCGGCGTCGTCCATGACCCGCGCCGACTCCTCCGGCGTCAACCACTGGAAGATCTCCACCAGTTCGGAGGCCTCCACGCTGAGCGCGGCGACCAGGTTCTTGGGGGTGTGGTACGGCTGCCAGTTCCGGGCCGCCGCGAACTCGGCCAGCCTGCGCTGAAGCCCCGCCACATCGAGATGCTCTGTCACGGCTCCAGGTGTACCACCGTGATCCCGTCCGTCCCCGCGGCCCAGGACGCGTCCGTGGTCGTACCGAGCAACCGGATGTGCCCCCGGTCGCACATCCGGGCCGCGAGCCGCAGCAGTTCGCCGCGTTGGCGCGGGTCCAGTCGGCGGTCGACGTCATCGGCGAGGACCGTCAGCGCCTGCATCGCCGCCGGCACCTCACCCGCCGGGTCGACCTCCAGCACCCCGGGCCCGGTGAACAGCACCAGGGCGAGCGCGATGTACCGCAACTCGCCGTCGCCCAGCCGCCCGAGCGCGGTCCGCGGACCGGCACCGCGGTCGAGCACCGCCCGGATCGTCCCGTCGCCGAGGGACTCGGCCAGCACGTCCGCCACCGGCCCCGCGCACCCGGCACGCACGGCCGCGACGAACTGCGCGTGCCGTCGGCCGCATTCCGCGCGGGTCCGCCCCAGCACGTCGGCGAGGTTGTCGCAGCCGCCGAGCAGCCGCCCGGAGCCGACGGGGACGGGCAGCCGCATCCGGTCGGGGCGCGGATCACAGGCGAACACCGACCGCAGCGCGACCACCATCTGTTCGGCGGCGGCGAGCACCCGGCGCTGTCCGTCGGTCTTGCCCGCCACGCGTAAGGGGAGCAGCGCGGTGCCGAGCCGGTCGTCCGGCAGCGGAGCACGGGTCACCGGAGTGGCCCCGGCGGTGTGCCAGGCGGCCTGCACGGCGCGGCGCGCGGGGTCGCGCAGGGCCGTCTCCAGCAGGACGAGGCCGCCGGACGTCAGCCGCTCCCCCACGATCCGCAGGTCGGGCTCGGCCTGGACGGCGACGTCGAGCCGGACCTGACCCTCGGGCCCGTCGGCCGTGCAGCCGATCCGGAAGCCGCGCCGCCGCTGGGCGTCGGGCCGGGCCCGCTCCGGCACGCACGCGTGCGGGTCGACGAACACCTCCCCGAGCTCTGCGCCACCCCCGAGCCGGGCCAGCGCCTCGTACGCCCGCAGCGCGCTCGTCTTGCCGCAGCCGCTGGGCCCGGAGAACAGGGTGAACGGCCCGAGCGGGAACGCCGCACCTCGGTGCGAGGCGAACGCGGACAGCCGCAGCTCGGTGAGGTGGGGGCGCAGAGAACGGTGGTCGGCGGGGGCGGGAGGCGCCGAAGAGGCTTCCGCGGCCCGGGGCCGTCCCTGCGACGGCACCACGGGCTCGGCGGAGACTGCCGACGTCGACAACACTGAGGACACAGCCATATCCGGACCGTAGGACTCCGCCACCGGCCGAACCGTTCCTCCGGGACAGCCTTCCTACGATCGAGGGACCGCACGCCCCCTGGCGCCCCCCTCACGCTCCCCGCTCACACCCCCGAAGCGCCCGCGGCCCCCTCCATCAGCCCGCTCACCTCGGTCCCGGGCGGCGTCAGCAGGAACACATTGCGGTCGACCCGGTGCATCCCGCTGTTCAGCCCGAAGACCACGCCCGTGCTGAAGTCGAGGACCCGCTTGGCGACGTCTCCCTCCGCGCCGGTCAGATCCAGCAGCACCGGTATGCCCGCCATCAGCGTCTCGGCGACCTCGCGGGCGTCCCCGAACACATTGACGCGGAGGACGACGAACCGGCGCCTGCGCTCCGTGACCGCTTCCGGCATCGCCCGATGGCCCACCGAGGACGGCCAGGCGTCCCGGCCACGCAAGGGAACGACCTGGGCGAGCCCTTCCCACTGTTCATCGGTGACGTCGTGGCTGTTCACCGGCTCCCCCCGAAATCGCTCGCCTTCATTGCCTGCACCAGCCAATTCTTACGCCAAGTCACCCGTTCGGCCCAACAGCGACACGGACCGCCACCGTCACACCCCCTCACATCGGGCCACCGAGCGCTGTGTGGCCGACGTAACTCCTCATGATCAAGCCATGTGACATCGACGTAATGGGCGATTCGTACGCTCTCGGCCATGAGCCGGCCGTCAGGAAAGAGCAGCGTGTGACCCCCACCACCCCCACGTCCCAGGTGCGCTCGGTCTGCTCCTACTGCGGAGTGGGCTGCGGGATCGTGCTGGACATCGGGAGGGGTCCTGACGGCCGCCGTACCGTCCTGAAGGCCACCGGCGACAAGGCGCACCCGGCGAACGCGGGGCGGCTGTGCACCAAGGGCGCCACCACGGCCGAGATGCTCGCCGCGCCCGGCCGGCTGACCACCGCGCTGGTCAGGGACGACCGCGGTGAGGAGCCGGTGCCCACGCCGATGGCGGACGCGGTCGCCGAGACGGCCCGCAGGCTGCGGCGGATCATCGACACGCACGGCCCGGACGCCGTCGCCTTCTATGTCTCCGGGCAGATGAGCCTGGAGGCCCAGTACCTGGCGAACAAGCTCGCCAAGGGGTTCGTCCGCACGAACCAGATCGAGTCGAACTCCCGGCTGTGCATGGCGAGCGCCGGGGCCGGTTACAAGACGTCGCTCGGCGCGGACGGCCCCCCGGGGTCGTACGACGACTTCGAAGGAGCCGATGTCTTCTTCGTCATCGGCTCGAACATGGCCGACTGCCACCCGATCCTCTTCCTGCGGATGATGGAGCGGGTCAAGGCGGCCGCCCGGCTGATCGTCGTCGATCCGAGGCGTACCGCGACGGCCGCGAAGGCGGACCTGTTCCTCCAGATCAAGCCGGGCACCGATCTCGCCCTCCTCAACGGTCTGCTCCACCTCCTCCTCGCGAACGGCCACACCGACCCCGCCTTCATCGCCGCGCACACCGAGGGCTGGGAGGCGATGCCCGAGTTCCTCGCCGACTACACGCCGGCGGCCGTCGCGGAGCTCACGGGGCTGGCCGAGGAGGATCTGCGCACGGCGGCGCGGCTGATCGGCGAGGCCGGTGAGTGGATGAGCCTGTGGACCATGGGCCTCAACCAGTCCACGCACGGCACCTGGAACACCAACGCCCTGGTCAACCTGCACCTCGCGACCGGCGCCATCTGCCGCCCCGGCTCCGGCCCGTTCTCCCTCACCGGCCAGCCGAACGCCATGGGCGGCCGGGAGATGGGCTACATGGGCCCGGGCCTGCCCGGCCAGCGGTCGGTCCTGATCGACGCCGAGCGCGCGTTCGTCGAGGACCTCTGGGAGCTGCCGCCGGGCACCGTCCGCAAGGACGGCGTGGGCAAGGGCACGATCGAGATGTTCCAGAAGATGGCCGACGGCGAGATCAAGGCCTGCTGGATCATCTGCACCAACCCGGTCGCCTCGGTCGCCAACCGCCGTACCGTCATCGAGGGCCTGGAGGCCGCCGAGTTCGTCGTCGCGCAGGACGTGTTCAGCGACACGGAGACCAACGCGTACGCCGACGTCGTCCTGCCCGGCGCGATGTGGACCGAGGGCGAGGGCGTCTTCGTCAACAGCGAGCGCAACCTCACCCTCACCGCCCCCGTCGCCGACCCGCCCGGCGAGGCGATGGCGGACTGGCGGATCATCGCGGCCGTCGCCCGCGAGATGGGGTACGAGAAGGGCTTCTCGTACGACAGCGCCGAGGACGTCTTCGAGGAGATCCGCCGCGCCTGGAACCCCGTCACGGGCTGGGACCTGCGCGGGGTGACGTACGAGCGGCTGCGCTCCACCCCCGTGCAGTGGCCTGCCGCCGCCGAGGACGGTCCCGCCCGCAATCCGATCCGGTACGTCGAGGGCGGCACCCCGCGCTTCCCGACGCCGACCGGCCGGGCCGTCTTCCACGCCCGGCCGCATCTGCCGCCCGCCGAACTGCCGGACGACGACTTCCCCTTCGTGCTGAACACCGGGCGGGTGCAGCACCAGTGGCACACGCTCACCAAGACCGGGAAGGTCGCCAAGCTCAACAAGCTGAACCCCGGCCCGTTCGTGGAGCTGCACCCCGAGGACGCGCGGGCGCTCGGGATCGTCGACGGTGACGGGGTGGAGGTGGCCTCGCGGCGCGGCCGGGCGGTGCTGCCCGCGGTGGTCACCGACCGGGTCCGGCCGGGGTGTGTGTTCGCGCCGTTCCACTGGAACGACCTGTTCGGCGAGTATCGATGCGTCAACGCGGTGACCAGCGACGCCGTCGACCCGATCTCCTTCCAGCCCGAGTTCAAGGTGTGCGCGGTCTCGCTGGCGAAGGTCCACGAGCCGACACCCACGATCCCCGCTCCTCAGGCGATCGTCCCCACGTCCGTCACCCCGGGCACCGACCTCTTCGGCCTCGCCCCCGCTCCGCCGCCCGTCCTCAGCGCGCAGGAGCGGCTCTACCTGACCGGCTTCCTCGCGGGCATCGACTCCGGCGCCCCGGGCGTCCCCGTGCTCCCGCCGGACGCGCCGTTCAGTCCGGAGCACGCGCTGTGGGTGAACGGCGTCCTCGCCGGCATGTACTCGCGTTCCGCCACGGTGCCTCAGGAGCGCCCCGGCCGCGAGATCGTCGTGCTGTGGGCCTCCCAGACCGGCAACGCGGAGGACTTCGCCGGCGCGGTCGCCGACCGGCTGTCCGAGAGCGGGCATCGCGCGAGCCTGCTCGGCATGGACGCCACCGACCCCGGCACCCTCCCCAAGGGCGCCGACCTGCTGCTGGTCACCAGCACCTTCGGCGACGGGGACGCCCCCGACAACGGCTCCGGCTTCTGGGAGCTGCTGGCCGCCGAGCAGGCCCCGCGCCTGGACGGGGTCCGGTACTCGGTGCTGGCGTTCGGCGACTCGTCGTACGACGACTTCTGCGGCCACGGCCGCCGCCTGGACGCCCGCCTCGACGAGCTGGGCGCGGTCCGGCTCGCCCCGCGCACGGACTGCGAACCGGACTACGAGCCGACCGCGGACGCCTGGCTGGACCAGGTGCTCTCCGCGCTGAGCGACACCGAGGCACCGCCACAGGCGCCGAGGAAACCGAAGGCACGCGCCCCCAAGCCCGCTGCCACCACCGCCCGGCTCGTCGGCAACCGGCTGCTGAGCCGGCCCGGCGCGGGCAAGGAGGTGCGGCGGTTCACCTTCGACACGAGCGGCACGCCCCTGACCTACGAGGCGGGCGACGCGCTCGGCGTCCGCCCCGTCAACTCCGCGTCCCTGGTGGAGGAATGGCTGGCGGCGACCGGTGTGGACGGCTCAACGGCCGTGTCCGTGGCGGGAGTCGACGAGGTCTCCTTCGCCGAGGCCCTGCACCGCCACCTCGACATCACCCGCATCACCCCCGACTTCCTCCGTTTCGTCGCCGAACACACCCGCGACGACCGTGAGTTGCGCCGACTGCTCCGCCCTGACAACAAGGACGGCCTGGCGAAGTGGAGTTGGGGACGGCAGGCGGTCGACGTCCTCGCCGAGCACCCGGTCCGCGCGAGCGCGGCAGACTGGGCGACCGTCCTCAAGAAGCTCCAACCCCGCCTGTACTCCATATCGTCGAGTCCGCTGGCCGACCCGCACCTGGTCTCGCTGACCGTCTCCGTGGTCCGGTACGAGAACCTGCACGGCAGGCCGCGCGGTGGGGTCTGCTCGCCGTTCCTCGCGGACGCGGACCCCGACACCGAGGTGCCGGTGTTCGTGCAGTCCTCCCCGCACTTCCGCCCGCCCGCCGACGCGACCACCCCCATGGTCATGGTGGGCCCCGGCACCGGAGTCGCCCCGTTCGTCGGCTTCCTCCAGGAGCGGCGCGCGCTCGGCCACCGGGCGCCCAACTGGCTGTTCTTCGGCGAGCAGCACCGCGCCAGCGACTTCTACTACGAGGACGAGCTGACCGAACTCCTCACGGAGGGCACCCTCGCCCGTCTCGACACCGCCTTCTCCCGCGACCAGCGCCAGAAGGTCTACGTCCAGGACCGGATGCGCGAACACGGTCCCGAGCTGTGGCGCTGGCTCCAGGACGGCGCCCACTTCTACGTCTGCGGCGACGCCTCCCGCATGGCGAAGGACGTGGACCGGGCGCTCAGGGACATCGCGGTCACGCACGGCGGTCTGAGCGAGGACGAGGCGGGAGCGTATGTGAAGCAGCTGGCGACGGCGAAGCGATATGTACGGGATGTGTACTGACCGTACTTTTTTACCGGTCTCACACCGGACTCTTCACCTCCGCTGCCCGCCCCGCTCACCGGGTCCGATTACGGTTCCGTGCCGTGCACTTGGCAGACATGACGCCGGTGGCATCAGGCCGGCGGACGCAGTCGGCGGTGTCCGCCGCCCCGGAACACCCGGCCCAGGGGCCACCCGCGCAGTGGCATCGTGTCCTGACCCTGCTGGCCGACGTCAGCCTCTTCATCGGCACCCGCGCGGTCTGGACCCAGGCGGCCTCGCACCGGGTGGCGGTGGCCGCGGTCATCTCCGTCTGTTACGCCTCGATCCTCGGGTGCGGCGTCCTGGCCCTGACGGTCCGCCGCCACCGCTCCCTGGCCCGCCTCGACCTGCTGATCCTGCTGACGGCCGTGACGCTGACGGTGTGCGCCTGGGTGCTGCTCCACCAGGGCGGCGACGAGGCCCAGCTGACGACACAGGCGGCCAAGGAGCTGGCCGCGGGCCATCCGATGTACGGCAGGCCGTGGCCCTGGCTGTTCGGCCGCACGGTCGCCCTCACCCCCACGGTCACCGGCACCTACGACCTCACCTACGGCTATCCCCCACTGGCCCCGCTCCTGACCGTGCCCTTCCTCGGGCTGGGCCACGGGGCCGCCCCGGCGACGGCGGTGAGCACCGCCGCACTGATCGTGGGCGCGGTGCTGCTGTGGCGGATGCTGCCCGCCCCCTGGCGCCCGACGGCGACCATGGTCTTCCTGGGCTTCGGCATGCTGCCCCAGTACGCCCGGCTCGGTTACCCGGCGATCGTGGGCCTGGCCCTGCTGGTCCCCGTGGTCGTCGGCTGGCCACGCATCGGAAAGGGCGGCCGCCTGGGCACGTCCGGCCTGGCCCGCGCCGCCTGTCTCGGCGCGGCCTGCGCCGCACAGCAACTCCCGTGGTTCCTGGCCCCGTTCCTCCTGGCCGGCCTCTACGCCGTACGCAGGGGCGAACTGGGCGCCCGCCCGGCGGCCCTGCTCCTGCTCCGCTTCACCGGGACCGCGGCCACCGTATGGCTCCTGCTCAACACGTACTTCGTCGTGAGCGAGCCGAAGGCCTGGCTGGAGGGCGTCGCCCTGCCGCTCACCCAGGGGGCGGTGCTGCACGGCCAGGGCCTGGTGGACGTGTCCCTGTACCTCACGGACGGCAGCGACCGCCTCGACTGGTACTCCCACGCGAGCCTGCTGCTGGCGGCGGGCCTGTTCCTGGTCTTCGTGCTCTTCGTACGCCGGCTCGGCCCCGCGGCGACGGCCCTGCCCTGGTGCGCGTTCTTCCTGGCGACGCGCTCGCAGGACGGCTACTACCTGATGATGACGCCCCTGTGGCTGGCCTCGGCGGTCACGGCACCGGCGTCGGAGTTCGCGGGGGCGTGGCAGCCACGCCTGGGCGCCCAGCGCATCCGGGTCGCCGTAGCCGCGCTGGCCCTCACCCCGGCCCTCCTGGCGGCCGGCCTCGCCGCGACGGGCGAACCACCCCTCCACCTGACGATCACCGCGCTGCACCGCTCCCACCCGGTCAAGGCGTCCCGCCTCGCCCTCACGGTCACCAACACGTCCGGCACCCCGCTCGCGCCCCACTTCATGCTGACCGCGGGCCAGGGCATGAGCCGGTACTGGCGGATCGTGCGGGGCCCGAAGTCCCTCCCGGCCCACACCACGGCGCGCTACGAGCTCGGGCCGCCCGCCGAGCCGTACGGCGGGCGGTACGTCATCCCCAGGGCCGGCGCGCAGCTGCGTCTGCGGGTGTTCACGGCCGTACCCCAGACCCTGTCGACCACCTACGTCAGGCTGCCGTCCGGGTGAACCGGAGCGTCGCGGTGACCGTGGTCAGGCCGCGGATCATGCCCAGCTGGTTCCATCCCATGCCGAAGTGCTCCCGGTCCACGGAGAACTCGGTATCCAGGGTGACCGCGTCGGCGTCCGCGCCGACGAGCCGGGCGGTGAAGGACTGGGGGCGGCTGATGCCGCGCACGGTCAGCTGACCGATCACGTGCACCTTGTCGCCGTCCCGCAGCTCGGCGCTGCGCACCGCGAAGGTGATCTCGGGGTGGTTGTCGGCGTCGAAGAAGTCCGCCGACCTCAGGTGCGTGTCCCGCTTGGCGTTCTTGGTGTCCAGGGAGGCCACGTCCAGGGTCAGGGTGCCCACGGCCGACCCGTCGGTCCGCACCTCGCCCTGACCGTTGACGGCGCCGAAGGTGCCCTTCACGGTGACCAGGTTCCACATGGTCTTGTGCTTGATCCCGACGGTCGTGGCGGCGGTGTCGAGCTGCCAGGTCCCGGTTTCGACGGCGACGGTCATGGTTCTCACTCCTGCGAGCTATAGTCCAAATTTGGATGATGCGATGCGACCCACCGTAGCCTCTAATCCAAATTTGAACAACAGATACACTAGAACCCATGGCCGACCACTCCGCATGCCCCTCTTCCGCAGGTGACGGGCTGCTCCCCGCCGAACTGCACGCCTGGATGCTGATGCTGGCCGCGACCGGGGCCGTCGAGCAGGAGTTGCGCTCCGTGGTCAAGGAGCGGCTGGACGTCTCCCACGACGAGTTCCTGATCCTGTGCCTGCTGGCCGGGCACCCCGGCGAGGCGCTGCGCATGACCCGGGTCGCCGAACTCCTGGGCCGCCCTAAGACCCGCCTCACCTACCAGATCGCCTGCCTCCAGCACGCGGGCCTGGTCACCCGCCAGTCCGTCTGTGGCGACAAACGAGGCGTCGAGGTGGCCCTCACGGAAAAGGCCCGAGGCCTCCTCAAAGACGCCTCCACCACCCTCGCCGAGACGGTCAAGGAGGGCCTGTCCCGCGTCATGGGCCCGGCCCAGTGCGAGGCGATGCGCGCGCTGATGCCGGAGGCGACAACAGAGCCGGTCACGCCGGAGGCGTAGAGAACCTCTGTGCCGGCACCCACGGCACAGGCCCACCAACATCCACTGTCTGCGGGCCACCGGCCGCGAAGGAGCCGTAGGGGCGCGCCGGTGTCGAGAGTGCGAACGCGCGGAGGCCCGAAGGGTCGAGCACGATCGCGCTCTCGACACCGGCATGAAGCGCCCCGGAGGCGACTGAGCCATTAATTGGGTACCCGGCGTCCATGCCCACCCTGGAATCAGCTCTCCGTCACCGCGTGGACGGCGAGGTCCGCTTCGATGCCGGGTCCCGTGCCGCCTACTCCACCGATGCCTCCAACTTCCGGCAGACGCCGATCGGCGTGGTCGTGCCGCGTACCCCCGAGGCCGCGGCCGAGGCCGTGGCGGTCGCCCGGGAGTACGACGCCCCCGTCCTCTCGCGGGGCGGCGGCACCAGCCTCGCCGGTCAGTGCACCAACACCGCGGTGGTGATCGACTGGTCGAAGTACTGCGGCCGGCTCGAATCGGTGGATCCCGACGCCCGTACCTGCGTCGTCCAACCCGGCATCGTCCTGGACGAGCTCAACCGCCAACTGGCCCCCACCGGCCTCCGGTTCGGCCCGGAACCGGCCACGCACGCCAACTGCACGCTCGGCGGCATGATCGGCAACAACTCCTGCGGCGCCACCGCCCAGGCGTACGGCAAGGTCGTGGACAACATCGCCCGCCTGGAGGTGCTCCTCTACGACGGCACCCGGTTCTGGTGCGGGCCGACCAGCGACGAGGAGTACGCCGCCATCGAACGGCAGGGCGACCTGCGCGCCACCCTCTACCGGCATCTGCGTACCCTCCGCGACACCCACGCCGACGAGATCCGCGACCGCTTCCCGGACATCCCCCGCCGTGTCTCCGGCTACAACCTCGACTCCCTCCTGCCCGAGCACGGCTTCGACGTCGCCGGCCTGCTCGTCGGCAGCGAGTCGACGCTGGTGACCGTGCTGCGCGCCGAGCTGAGGCTGGTGCCGGTGGTGAACGAACAGACGCTGGTCGTCCTCGGCTTCCCGGACATCGACACGGCCGCGGACGCCGTACCGGCGATCCTGCCGTACGAGCCCATCGCACTCGAAGGCGTCGACTCACGGCTGATCAGGGACGAGCGGATCAAGCGTCTCAACCCTAAGGCACGTGCCCAACTCCCTGACGGAAACGCCTATTTGATGGTGCAGTTCGGCGGTGACACGGTCGAGGAGTCCGACGAGCACGCGCACCGGATGCTGGACGGGCTGCACGAGTCCGAGCACGACGCCACGGTCGCCTTCCTCGACGACCCGTCCCACGAGGCGGAGTTGTGGCAGGTCCGCGAGGCCGGCCTCGGCGCCACCGCGCACATCCCGGGCCGGCCCGACACCTTCGAGGGCTGGGAGGACTCGGCGGTGCCGCCCGAGCGCCTCGGCGACTATCTGCGCCGACTGCGGCATCTCTACGACGAGTTCGGGTATCTCAGCGACACCGGGCCCAGTCTGTACGGCCACTTCGGGCAGGGGTGCGTGCACACCCGGATCCCCTTCGACCTGTACTCGGCCGACGGGGTGGCCGCGTACCGGCGGTTCATGGAGCGGGCGGCCGATCTGGTCGCCGAGTTCGGCGGCTCGTTCTCCGGTGAGCACGGCGACGGGCAGAGCCGGGGCGAGCTGCTGCCGCGCATGTTCGGGGAGCGACTGGTCGCCGCCTTCGAGGAGTTGAAGGGCGCCTTCGACCCGCTCAACCGGATGAACCCCGGGAAGGTCGTGGCACCGTACCGCCTCGACGAGAACCTCAGGCTCGGCGCTGACTGGGCCCCGTATACCCCGAAGGACCTGCATTTCCGGTTCCCGGACGACGGCGGCTCCTTCGCCGAGGCCGCCAACCGCTGTGTGGGCGTGGGCAAATGCCGTCAGCTGACCAGCGAGGGTTCGGTGATGTGCCCGTCGTACCAGGTCACGCGGGAGGAGGAGCACTCCACGCGGGGCCGGGCCCGGCTGCTGTTCGAGATGCTCGACGGTCATGGCGACAGCGCGATCCAGGACGGGTGGCGTTCGCAGGCGGTGCACGACGCGCTTGATCTGTGTCTGGCCTGCAAGGGCTGCAAGAGCGACTGTCCGGCCGACGTCGACATGGCGACGTACAAGGCGGAGTTCCTCTCCCACCACTACGAGGGCCGCTGGTGGCGCAGGCCCCGTGCGCACCTCTCGATGGGGTGGCTACCGCTGGCGGCGCAGGCCGTGGGCCGCTCCCGGCTCGGTCCGGCCGTGAACGCGCTCACCCACGCCCCGGGCCTGTCGAGGGCGGCCGTGGCCGCCGCCGGGGTGGAGAACCGGGAGATCCCGCTGTTCGCCGGGGAGACGCTCCAGCAGTGGTTCGCCCGCCGTGAGCCGTACGGCGACGGCTCGCGCGGCAGCGTCCTGCTGTGGCCGGACACCTTCACCAACCACTTCCATCCGCACGTCGGCCGGGCCGCCGTGGCCCTGCTGGAGCACGCGGGCTGGCGGGTGGAGCTGCCCATCGAGCCGCTGTGCTGCGGGCTGACCTGGATCTCCACCGGGCAACTCGGCGTCGCCGAGCGGGTGTTGGGCCGTACCGTACGACGTCTCGCGCCGCATGTGCGGGACGGCGGGCTGGTGGTCACGCTGGAGCCGAGCTGTTCGGCGGTGTTCCGCTCCGACGCGGGCGACCTGTTCCCCGGCGACCGGGACGTACGGCGGCTGCGCGAGAGGACGGTGACGTTGGCGGAGCTGCTCACCGAGCACTCCCCCGGCTACGCGCCCCCGCAGGTCCCGGAGCGGTCCGCGCGCGCCCTGGCCCAGGTGCACTGCCATCAGCACGCGGTCCTCGGCTGGGAAGCCGACGCCGAGCTCCTGCACCGCGCCGGTGTCGACGCCGAGCGGCTGGACTCCGGCTGCTGCGGGCTGGCCGGGAACTTCGGCTTCGAGCCGGGCCACCTGGACGTCAGCGAGGCCTGCGCGGAGCGCGTCCTGCTGCCGAGGCTGCGGGAGGCCGCCCCGGAGACGGTGGTCCTGGCCGACGGTTTCAGCTGCCGCACCCAGATCGCCGAGTTCGACAGCGGCGGCCACGAGGCGGTGCATCTCGCGGAGCTGCTGGCGGTGGGGCTGCCGGACGGCGGCGCTCACGGCAGCGCGTACGGGGTGGCCCCGGGTGCCCGCCCCGCGCCTCCGGGCCGCCGGGCCCAGGCGCTCGCGCTGGCGGGGAGCGGGGCGGCGGTGGCCGGTGCGGCGCTCGGGGCGGCGCGGTTGCTACGGCGGTGATCCCTCTCGCCCCTGTACCCCCAGGGGTTCTCTTCCGGTCAACGTGAGCGCCATCAAACTGGGAGCATTCCTTTTCTTGAACTATTCGTGTTTAGCGCGGTAGGTTGTCCGCATGACCGCACCCCGGACCCCGACCCCCGCCGATGAGCTGCGCGGTGCCGGCCTGCGGGTGACGGCCGCCCGGGTCGCCCTGCTGGAGACCGTCCGCGCCGGGGACCACCTCGGCGTCGAGATGATCGCCGAGGGTGTGCGCGACCGGGTCGGTCACATATCGCTTCAGGCCGTGTACGACGCCCTCCACGCGCTGACCACGGCCGGGCTGGTGCGCCGTATCGAGCCGCCGGGCAGCCCCGCCCGCTTCGAGGGTCGGGTCGGCGACAACCACCACCACCTGGTGTGCCGGTCGTGCGGTGTCGTCGTCGACGTCGACTGCGCGGTCGGTCATGCCCCCTGTCTGACCGCAGCGGACGACCGCGGCTTCACCGTCGACGAGGCCGAGGTCATCTACTGGGGCCTGTGCCCCGCCTGCTCGTCCACCAGTAGTTCCTGAGCTCCCAGTTTTCCCGAGCTCCCCGTTCCTGAGCTCCAACGATCCGCCCCGTCCGGAAGGATTCCCCCATGTCCGAGAGCAACGCCACCCCCGAGGGCAAGTGCCCCGTGGCGCACGACCGCGCCCTGCACCCCACCCAGGGCGGTGGCAACCGCCAGTGGTGGCCGGAGCGACTCAACCTGAAGATCCTGGCCAAGAACCCCGCCGTGGCGAACCCGCTCGGTGAGGAGTTCGACTACGCGGCGGCCTTCCAGGCCCTGGACCTGGCGGCCGTGAAACAGGACATCGCCGAGGTCCTGACGGACTCCAAGGACTGGTGGCCGGCCGACTTCGGTCACTACGGCCCCTTCATGGTCCGGATGGCCTGGCACAGCGCGGGCACCTACCGCATCAGCGACGGCCGTGGCGGCGCCGGCGCCGGCCAGCAGCGCTTCGCCCCGCTGAACAGCTGGCCGGACAACGGCAACCTGGACAAGGCCCGCCGACTGCTGTGGCCCGTGAAGAAGAAGTACGGCCAGAGCCTGTCCTGGGCCGACCTGATGATCCTCGCCGGCAACGTGGCCCTGGAGTCCATGGGCTTCGAGACCTTCGGCTTCGGCGGCGGCCGCGAGGACGTCTGGGAGTCGGAGGAGGACGTCTACTGGGGTCCCGAGAAGGTCTGGCTCGACGACCAGCGCTACACGGGCGACCGTGAGCTGGAGAGCCCCCTCGGCGCCGTCCAGATGGGCCTCATCTACGTCAACCCCGAGGGCCCCAACGGCAACCCGGACCCGATCGCCGCGGCCCGCGACATCCGTGAGACCTTCCGCCGGATGGCGATGAACGACGAGGAGACCGTCGCCCTCATCGCCGGTGGCCACACCTTCGGCAAGACCCACGGCGCCGGCCCGGCCGACAACGTGGGCGCCGACCCCGAGGCCGCCCCGATCGAGGCGCAGGGCCTCGGCTGGGCCAGCACCTACGGCACCGGCAAGGGCGGCGACGCGATCACCTCCGGCCTGGAGGTCACCTGGACCGCCACGCCGACCCAGTGGAGCAACGGGTTCTTCAAGAACCTCTTCGAGTACGAGTACGAGCTGTCGGCGAGCCCGGCCGGCGCCCACCAGTGGGTCGCCAAGAACGCCGAGGCGATCATCCCCGACGCCCACGACGCGTCGAAGAAGAAGCTCCCGACGATGCTCACCACCGACCTGTCGCTGCGCTTCGACCCGGTCTACGAGCAGATCTCGCGTCGCTTCTACGAGAACCCCGACCAGTTCGCGGACGCCTTCGCCCGTGCCTGGTTCAAGCTGACTCACCGTGACATGGGCCCGAAGTCGCTGTACCTCGGCTCCGAGGTCCCGGCGGAGACCCTGCTGTGGCAGGACCCGCTGCCGGAGGCCGAGGGCGAGGCCATCGACGCCGCCGACGTCGCGGCGCTCAAGGCCAAGCTGCTCGAGTCCGGTCTGTCGGTCGCGCAGCTGGTGTCCACCGCGTGGGCGTCGGCCTCGACGTACCGCAACAGCGACAAGCGCGGCGGTGCCAACGGCGCCCGTATCCGCCTCCAGCCGCAGGCCGGCTGGGAGGTCAACGAGCCCGACGAGCTGGCCCAGGTGCTGCGCGTCCTCGAAGGCATCCAGGCCGGGTTCAACACCGGCGCCAAGAAGGTCTCGATCGCCGACCTGATCGTCCTCGGCGGTGCCGCCGGTGTCGAGAAGGCCGCCAAGGACGCCGGTCACGACATCGAGGTGCCCTTCACCCCGGGTCGCGTGGACGCCACGGACGAGCACACGGACGCGGAGTCCTTCGCCGCGCTCGAGCCCACCGCCGACGGCTTCCGCAACTACCTCGGCAAGGGCAACCGTCTGCCGGCCGAGTTCCTGCTGCTGGACAGGGCGAACCTGCTGGGCCTGAGCGCTCCCGAGCTGACCGTCCTCGTCGGCGGTCTGCGCGTCCTGGGCGCCAACTACCAGAAGACCGCGCACGGCGTCCTCACGAAGACCCCGGGCAAGCTGACGAACGACTTCTTCGTCAACCTGCTCGACCTGGGCCAGACCTGGACCGCCGTCTCCGAGGACCAGACGGTCTTCGAGTCCCGCGACGACGCCACCGGCGAGGTCAAGTGGACCGGCACCCGTGCCGACCTGGTCTTCGGCTCGAACTCCGAGCTGCGGGCGCTGGCCGAGGTGTACGCGGCCGACGACGCGAAGGAGAAGTTCGTGAAGGACTTCGTCGCGGCGTGGGTCAAGGTCTCGAACGCGGACCGCTTCGACCTGGTCTGATGACCTGATCGCCTGACGTGGGGCGGCCCTTGGGGGTCGCCCCACACCCATGCCCGGACGGAATCACCTATGTTGACATAGGTATCGGTGCATACCTATCCTCGCTCCATGCGCCAGGACATCGACCACGTGGCCGCAGGCCTCGCGGCATGCCTGCCCGCTCTCTACCGCGCCCTGGACCGCCAGGTCGGCCAGGACTTCCCGCACCCCAAGCCGCCCGAGGCCCAGCTGGCCCTGCTGCGCCATGTCGAGGCGCACGAGGGCGTGACCGTACGCGAGACCGCGGACGCCCTGCTGATGAAGCCGAACAACGTGAGCGCGCTCGTCACGCAGATGACCGAGCTGGGGCTTCTGGAGCGCCGGCAGGACCCCGCCGACAAGCGGGTCGCGCACCTCCATCTCACGCCGACCTCCCGGCAGCGCCTCACCGAGGTCAACCAGCTGGGGGGCGCCCATCTCGCGCGCGCCCTGCGCGCCCTCACCGACGGCGAACTGGACGCCCTCGGCTCGGCGTTGGGGGCACTCGAGTCGCTCAGCGGACATCTCCACACCCACGCCCGCTGATCACTCACGCCCTCACGAAGGACAGGCACAGCCATGCCCTCCGCCACCCTGACCACCCCTACGGACGCCGCCGCGACACCCCGCGGCCCGCGCGCCAACCCCTGGCTGACCCTCATAGCCGTCGCCTTCGGCCTCTTCATGGTCGGCCTCGACGGCTCGGTCGTCTCGATCGCCAACCCGGAGATCGGCCGGGACCTCAACGCCTCCACCGCCGACCTCCAGTGGGTCACCAACTCCTATCTCCTGGCGCTCGCCGCGGCCCTGATCCTCGGCGGCAAGCTCGGTGACCGCTTCGGCCGCCGCACCTTCTATCTGATCGGCGTCGCGGGCTTCACCGCCGCGTCCGTCGCCATCGGCCTGTCCGGCTCGATCACCGGCGTCATCGTCTTCCGCGCGGTGCAGGGCTTCTTCGGCGCGCTGCTGATGCCGAACACCCTGGGCATGCTGCGCGCGGTGTTCCCGCCGAAGAAGTTCGGGATGGCGGTCGGCATCTGGGCGATGGTCTCCTCGGTGTCGACGGCCCTCGGCCCCATAGTCGGCGGCCTGTTGGTGCAGCACGTCAACTGGGAGTCCGTCTTCTACATCAACGCGCCCATCGGCGTCGTGGCGCTCGTCTTCAGCGCGGCGGTCCTGCCGCAGAGCAAGAACACGGCAGCGGCGGACGAGAAGTTCGACCTCGCCGGGATCGCCCTGCTCGCCCTCGGCCTGCTCTGCGTCGTCTTCGGCGTCGTCAAGGGCGAGACGTGGGGCTGGGCCTCGGGGGGCACCCTGGGCGCGATCGCGGCGGGCGTACTGATCCTGGTGCTCTTCGGCTGGTACGAGACCCGGGTGGCCTCCCCGCTCCTCCCGATGCGGCTGTTCCGCAACCCGGCGCTGACGATCGGCACGGTCATCACCGCGCTGAACTTCTTCGTACTGCTCGGCGTGATCTTCTTCGTCATGCTGTACCTGCAGAACGTGCGCGGCTTCTCCCCCGTCGAGGCCGGTGTCCGCACCCTGCCGCTGAGCCTGGCCTCGGTCGTGGCCTCCCCGCTGGGCGCCGCGCTCACGGACCGCTTCGGCCCTCGCCTGACGATGCCGCTCGGCATGGCGCTCCAGGCCATCGCCTGCTTCACCATGCTGAGTTGGAGCGCGGACTCCTCGTACACCACCATGTGGCCGCCGTTCATCGCCCTCGGCCTGGGCGTCGGCATGGTGATGGCGTCCTCCTCCGACGCGATCGTCGGCAACGCGCCGGTGAAGGACGGCGGAGTGGCGGGCGGTCTGCAGGCGACCGCGCTCCAGATCGGCGGCGCGCTCGGTACGTCCGTGCTGGTCTCCCTCATCACGAGCCGCGTCGGCGCCACCCTCACCGACGAGTTGACCTCCGCCGGCGTCCCCGCCGGGACGTCGACCGCGTTGGCCGAGGCGAAGGACGCGGTGGCCATGGGCGCCGCCCCCGTCTCCGCGGAGATGCCGGAGCGGCTGAAGTCGGCGGTCGCCGAGGGCAGCCACCAGGCCTTCATGAACGGCGTACACACGTCGGTGCTGGTCGCGGGCGCGCTGTGCGTGCTGGGGGCGGTGGTGGCGGCGACGGGGGTACGGCGGGCGCCCGGCCGCTAGACCAGGGTGCGCACGGGGCTGCCGTCCAGGAACGCGGCGATGTCCTCCACCGCTTCCCGGTAGTACGTGCGGTAGTTGTGCTCGGTGACATAGCCGAGGTGCGGGGTGGCCAGCACGTTCGGCAGGGTGCGCAGGGGATCGTCGGCGGGCAGGGGCTCGGTGTCGAAGACGTCGAGACCGGCGCCGGCGATCCAGCCCTCGCGCAGGGCACGCAGCAGCGCCGCCTGGTCGACGATCGCGGCTCGGGAGGTGTTGACCAGGAAGGCGTGCGGGCGCATGGCACGCAGTTCGGGCTCGCCGAGCAGGCCACGGGTGCGGTCGGACAGCACGAGGTGGACCGAGACGAAGTCACTGCGACGCAGCAAGTCCTCCTTGCTGTCGGCGAGTTGGACGCCCTCCGCCGCGGCCCGCTCGGCGGTGAGGTGCTGACTCCACGCCAGCACCTCCATGCCGAAGGCGGACGCGACCCGCGCCACCCGCGAACCGATCTTCCCGAGCCCGAGCAGACCCAGGGTGCGACCGTGCAGGTCCTGCCCCACGGTGGACTGCCACGGCCCGCCCTCGCGCACAGCCCGGCTCTCGACAGTGACCTGCCGGGCGAGCCCGAGCAGCAGCGCCCAGGTCAGCTCGACGGGCGGGGTCGAGCTGCTGGCCGTACCGCACACGGTCACCCCCTGGGCCGCCGCCGCGCCGAGGTCGATGGAGGCATTGCGCATCCCGGTGGTCACCAGCAGCCGCAACCGGGGCAGTCGGCTCAACATTTCGGCGTCGAAGGGGGTGCGCTCCCGCATCGCGACGACGATCTCGCAGTCGGCGAGCTCGGCGGCCAACTTGTCCCGATCGGCGATGTGTTCACGGAACGACCGCACCTCGACCCTGCCGCCCAGACCACTCCAGTCCACCAGGTCCAGGGCGGCACCCTGATAGTCGTCCAGCACAGCGCAGTAAACGGTCATACGGACATTCTGCCCTCAGCCGATCAGCCTCGCGGATGCCAGGTGCCGCGTGGAACGCCCCCCGACCGGCCCCTGTCCGCATCGGCCACCCCACTCACTGCCGCATCCCGCCCATCTCCGCGGCGAAGAGCACGGGATCGCTGTCGTATCCCCGGACCATCCCGTGGAAGCGCCACGCCCCGGACGCGTCCCGGGTGAACTCCGCGACCGTCGCGGCCGTGGCCTCGGCGACACCCGCGAAGTCGTCGGACAACAGCGGCCGGTATCCGTCGAGGACGACCACGCCGGCGTTGAATATCTCGCCGAACGGACGAGGACCGGTGTCCTGGTGGATGGCCACGCCGACCACCACCCGGCCGTAGGCGGACGACACCCGGTCGAACTCCAGCACCATCGCCTCGACGAACCCGAACCCCATGCCGGTCTCGCTGTGCCGGGTCATGTTGATCGTGCCGTCCGGCGACCGACTCTCGTAGTGCACGACATACACCGGCCGCCCGTACGGGTCGTCGACCGGGTAGGTCGCGGCGATGATGTCGAGATGCCGAGGCGGCTCCCCGTACGGGCTCGGATCCCATCGAAGCTTCACTTCGACCTTGCCCAGCCCGTCCCCGACCCCACTCACTCCGCCACTCCCCCTCACACCGGGGCGAGACGCCCCCGCACCGTGAAGTATGCGTCGTGGCCAGGACTTTGATGCCCCGCCAACGGGCCCGCGGTTGGTCAAGACTTCTCCGGCCCGGTGCGCGCCGTTCCTCGTCCGCCCACGTGTCAGCGGGACTCGGCCAGCTCCAGCGCCACGTCCACGATCATGTCCTCCTGGCCGCCGACGAGCCCACGCCTGCCGACCTCCACGAGGATCGTGCGTACATCGAGGCCATGGCGCTCGGCCGCCGTCTCCGCATGGCGCAGGAAGGAGCCGTAGACCCCGGCGTAACCGAGGGTGAGGCTCTCGCGGTCGACGCGCACCGGGCGGTCCTGGAGAGGTCGTACGAGGTCGTCGGCGGCGTCCTGGAGCGCGAAGAGGTCGCAGCCGTGGGCCCAGCCGTTGAGGTCGGCCACGGCGACGAACGCCTCCAGCGGGGTGTTGCCGGCGCCGGCGCCCTGCCCCGCCAGCGAGGCGTCGACCCGGGTGACGCCCTCCTCCACCGCGGTCATCGAGTTGGCGACCGAGAGGGAGAGGTTCTCGTGGGCGTGGACGCCGATCTCGGTCGCCGGGTCGAGGACGTCCCGGTAGGCGCGGACGCGACTCCGGACGCCGTCCATCGTCAGCCGGCCGCCGGAGTCGGTGACGTAGACGCAGTGTGCGCCGTACGACTCCATCAGGGCGGCCTGTCCGGCGAGCGTCACGGCGTCGGCCATGTGGCTCATCATCAGGAAGCCGGACACGTCCATGCCCAGCTCACGGGCGGTGGCGATGTGCTGCGCGGAGACATCGGCCTCGGTGCAGTGGGTGGCCACCCGCACCGACCGGACCCCGAGCGCGTACGCCCTCCTGAGCTCCTCGACGGTGCCGATGCCGGGCAGCAGCAGGGTGGTGAGACGGGCGTTTTCGACATGGGCGGCGGCGGTCTCGATCCACTCCCAGTCGGTGTGGCTGCCGGGACCGTAGGCGAGGGAGCCGCCGGCGAGGCCGTCGCCGTGGGAGACCTCGATGGCGTCGACACCGGCGGCGTCCAGCGCGGCCACGATCCGGCCGAGCCGCTCCGGCGCGAGGCGATGGCGGATGGCGTGCATGCCGTCCCGCAGGGTGACGTCCTGGATGAAGAGCCTGTCGACGACGGTCATGCGCCCGCTCCCTGGAGTTCGCTGCCGCGGGCGGCCATGGCCTCGGCCATGCGCAGGGCCGCGCTGGTCATGATGTCGAGGTTCCCGGCGTAGGCCGGGAGGTAATGGGCGGCGCCCTCGACCTCCAGGAAGACGGACACCTGGTGGGTGACCCGCTCCGGGGTGAGGGTGTGCACGGGCTGGTCGGCGGGGACCGGCGCGATCTGCACCCGCCGCTTGAGCCGGTAGCCGGGCACGTACGCCGCCACCCGCTCGACCATCGCGGCGACGGAGGCGCGGATCGCCTCGCGCGTCTCCTCCTCCGGCGCGTCCACCAGGGCGAGCACGGTGTCCCGCATGACCAGCGGCGGCTCGGCCGGGTTGAGGACGATGACAGCCTTGCCGCGCCCGGCGCCACCGACGCTCTCGATGGCGTGACTCGTCGTCTCGGTGAACTCGTCGATGTTGGCGCGGGTACCGGGGCCCGCGCTCTTCGACGCGATGGACGCGACGATCTCCGCGTACGGCACCGGCGCCACCCGGGAGATCGCGGCGACCACCGGGATCGTGGCCTGACCGCCGCAGGTGACCATGTTGACGTTGTCCGCGGCGACATGGTCGGCAAGGTTGACCGCGGGGACGACCATCGGGCCGATCGCGGCCGGCGTCAGATCGACGAGCTGCTTGCCGTACGGGGCGAGGACAGCGGCGTTGGCGACATGGGCCTTGGCTGAGGTGGCGTCGAAGACGATCCGGATGCCCTCGAAGCCGTCCATCCGGACCAGCCCCTCGACGCCCTCGGCCGTGACCGGGACACCCAGCCGCCGGGCACGGGCGAGCCCATCGGAGGCGGGGGCGATGCCGACCATCGCGCCCACCTCCAGGGTGTCGGAAAGTCGCAGCACCTTGATCATCAGGTCGGTGCCGATGTTGCCGGAGCCGATGACGGCCACCTTGGTCTTCATACGGAGGTTCCTTCGTCGGCGGAAGCGCAGAAGCGGACGGACACCGATCCGAGGCCGCTGATCTCGGCGGCGAACACGTCACCGGGCCCGGCGACGACCATCGGCCCGAGGGCGCCGGAGAGCACCACCTGGCCCGCCCGCAACGGGTCGCCGACCTCCCGCGCGGTGCGTGCCAGCCAGGCGAGTGCGATCAGCGGGTCACCGAGACAGGCCGCCCCGTCCCCGCGGGAGACGGTCTCGCCGCCCCGGGCGAGCGTCATCACGGCGCTCACCGGTTCGAACTCGGCGAGGGTCTTCGTCGCCGCCCCGAGGACGTACAGGCCGCTGGAGCCGTTGTCGGCGACGGTGTCACCGAAGGTGATGTCCCAGCCGGCGACACGGCTGTCGACGATCTCCAGGCGGGCAGCGCGTAGGCCACGGCACCGCGGACCTGCTCCGCGTCCAGGGGCCCCTCGGCGAGGTCGGCGCCGAGCACGAACGCGATCTCGGCCTCCACCTTCGGCTGGAGCAGCCGCCCGGTCGGCACGAGGCCGCCGTCGGTGACCCGCATGTCGTCGAAGAGGACGCCGAAGTCGGGCTGGTCCACGCCGAGTTGGGCCTGGACGGCAGGCGAGGTGAGGCCGATCTTTCGTCCCGTGACGCGGGCGCCGGTCGTCAGACGGTGGGCGGTGAGCAGCTCCTGAACGGCGTACGCGGCCTTCACGTCGTCGCTGCCGATCAGATCGCGCACCGGGGAACAGGGCACAAGGTCGGCGGCGGCCACGATCAGGCGCCGGGCCGCCGCTGCCACGGCGTCGTCGCCGCCACGGGGGTTTTGGTTCATGCCCTCAGCTTGGGGAGCCGGGGCACGCGACGCCCAGCAAAAAGTTCCGCGAGCCGGAACTCGGAGGGCGACGTCTCAGTGCCGCAGCAGCTCCTCGCCCCGCCTCCAGACGTCGGCGCCACAGCAACTCCTCGCCCCGCCCCCAGACGTCAGCGCCGCAGCATTTCCTCGCGCCGCCCGAGGGTCGCGGTGATGCCGGCCGCCGCCGCCCGGACGCTGTTGGCGTGCCGGGCGGGCTGGAAGCGGTGCACAGGGCCGGTCACACTGACCGCGCCCAGGATCTCGTCCGCCGCCCCGAAGATCCCGGACGCGACGCAGACGAGGCCGACCGCCGACTCCTCGTACTCGAAGGCGACGCCCTTCGCCACGACGTCGGACAGCTGGCGGGTGAGGACGTCGACGTTGGTGAGGGTCCTGGGCGTCCGGCGTTCCAGCGGTCCGCGCAGCACCGACTCGCGGACGTCGGCGGGCGCGTGGGCGAGGAGGACCTTGCCGAGGGCGGTGGAGTGCAGCGGCATGCGCCCACCGAGCCGGCTGGGCGAATCGGCCTGCTGATGCCCGCCCATCTTGGCCACGTAGACCACCTCGACGCCCTCCCGGATGCCGAGGTGGACCAGTTCGTGCGTGCGCTCGTACAGGTCCTCCAGGAACGGAGTCGCCACCTCCAGCAGCCCGCGCTCGACGGAGGCGCGCATCCCCAGTTCGAAGACGAGGCTGGACAGCCGGTACCGGCCCTCGACCCGGTCGAGCAGCCGCCCGGCCACCAGATCGCCGAGCGTGCGGTGCAAAGTGCCCTTGGCCAGCCCGGTACGCCGCTGCAACTCGGCGAACCCGAGCGTGGTGTCCTCGACGGTGAACGCCTGCAGCACGGCGAGCGCCTTGCTCAGCACACCACTCGGCGCACCCTCACCCACACCAGCCGCCCTTCACCACCGCCCGGCTCAGGAGCCCTTCGCCACCGGCTCCAGAACCGCGACGCACTCCACATGATGAGTCATCGGAAAGATGTCGGTCTGGACGGGGACAGGGAAAACCACAGGTCAACCAGGGTTTTCCCACCCCGGCGACGGCCTCGCGGGCGCCATGAGCGTCAAACGAGCGTCACGGGCCGACAAAGACAGCAGCCATACACACACCGTCGGCTTCAGGGCGGCAGATCGTCGGCAACGGCGCCACGCACCTCTCGAACGTGCGGGGGAAGAGAGGCTCATGCCAGGCGCGGTTGGCCATGGCGGCAAGGTGGGTACCCTGGCGAATGATCTCCGCCTCGCTGACGCCGCGCCGCTTGGCGGCCTCCCTGATGACTACGAGGTCTCGGGTCGGCGTAGGCGGTGGTTCGCTTCATGGACATGTACCAAGCGTGCCGGATTGATGGGTACGTCGATGCGCGAACGACTTCACGACGCGAAGGCGACGCCCATGGAACGCCTCAAAAACAATCCAAGTGTCGGACCCGCGTCATGGCTCGCCCGTCGTCCCCCGCTCCGCTGCCCCGACCGCCATAATGGAGGCATGACCTCCAGCCCGCAGCACGCCGCACCCGAGCCCTGCGTTCCTCCCGGGCCCGGCCGCCGAGGACCTCGCGTTGGACCGGGAGAAGTTCCGGCGGCGTGTGCCGGAGTCGCTGGATGAGCTGCGCGGCCCCACCCAGGGCGTCGTCGAGCTGCCTCTGCACCTCGCTTGGTCGGGGCTGACCTCGTACGACCTGCGCAACCCGCGCCAGCGCATGAGGCTGTACCGCACCGTCCTGCGACGGCGTCAGCCGCTTTATGCGACACTCGCGGCCCGGGCCGCTTCAGCGTGCGCAGGCGCGCAGACCTTATGCCCTGAACTCCCATACTATGTGCCACTTTGGTGGCTGACGGGCTCAGGCTGTGACTTCCGGGTGCTTCGGGCTGAGGTAGCGCACGCAGGTCTGCTCGGAGTGGGGCAGCAGCAGGCTGTGCAGTTCCTCGGCTGCGGTCTTGAGGAGGTTGCCGTCCCGCGTGGCGTGGAGGGTTTCGAGGACGAAGGCGACATGGGTGGAGTCCTCGGTGACGCGGGTGCGGTGGGCGTCGCGGTGGTTCCAGTGCCGGGTCAGGATCCCGTCGGCGTCCGCATAGACGATCTCGCCGGGCTTGGGGTTCTCGACGGTGTCGGGTTCGCCGAGCGGGATGAACTCCTCACTGCCGTCTGCGTGCCTGATGTCGACGTCTCCGGCGACGTGGTCGAGGTCGAAGGCGCCTGCGGGCATGCCGTGATGAACGGAAGCGGCGTTGTAGGAGTCGACGGCCGGGTTGATGCGCGGCAACGTGCCCTTCTTGGCCATGCGGCGCCCCAGCGCGTCGACGCTGGGCCGGATACGACGGGGATTGGTGCCGAAGGAGCGGTAGGCCGCGTGCCACGCCTCGATGCGTGGATCGCTCTCGTCGGCGGGACCCCAGGTACCGGCGGCGAGCTGCTGCTCGAGCTCCTCGATCGCGGTGGCCGTGCCGGGCCAGGGTTCGTGGCCGCGCAGGCCGGTGGCCGTGACCACGGCGATCAGAGTGTCGGGGAAGGCGTCGGCGACGGCGGGCGTGATGCGGAACATGGTCATGGGCAAAGGCTCCGTTCGGCTCGGGCGTGAGGGAGGCAGGCGGTTTCAGGGCTTCCAGGGACCGATGCGGTCCAGGCGGCGGCGCTGCTGGTCGGCGGCGGGTACGTCCAGGCCCTCGCCGCGGGAGGTGAGGCGGTCGGCGACGCCGGTCCGGTGCTCGACGGGCTTGTGGTCGTCGTACTTGTACTTGGCCCGGACCTCCTTCACGTCCAGCACGAGGCCGCGGATGCCGGGCAGCATCCGCCCGTACGGCGGCTGATCCGCCGCGACGGGAGCGTGGTCACCGTCGGGCTGGAAGTGGACCATCTGCCGGCGCAGCAGTTCGGCCTTGGCCTCGGGGTTGTCTACGATGCGGGCGTGACAGCCGAACTGGACGGCCGTGTAGTAGCTGGTGGGCACGCCATCGGTGGGCCGCGTGCCGGGCGCCGCACGCCAGGGGCCCGGTACGAAGGCGTAGTCGCCGATCACGGTGAAGGTGACGTTCGGGTCGTGCTCGAGCGATTCCCAGACCGGGTTCGGGCGGGCCAGGTGGATCAGCAGCCGGTTGCCGTCCGGGACGAAGTGCGTGGGCACGGTCGTGGGTGCGTGGCCGGGCAGGCCGTTGACGCTGAGCAGTCCGAAGTCGTGGCCTTCGGCGATCCAGGTCTGCCATTCGGCCTCGTCCAGGGCCGCGTCCCAGGGCTGGATGAACATGCGGTGGTCCTTACGCTCGGGGGGTTCAGGTAACGGCAAGGAGGCTGACCGCGACCGCGGCGGTGCACAGGCCGACGAGCTGCCCCTTGTGGATGCGCTCGGCGAGCACGCTGCGGGCGAGGAGAACGGTGCCGGCCGGGTAGAGGGCGGTGATCACGGCGACGACCGTGAGGTCGCCGCTGCGTGCGGCGAGCAGGAACAGCAGGTTGGCGAGCGAGTCCAGCACACCGGCGGTGGCCGACAGGGCGTAGGCAGGCTTCTCGGGACCCAGTCTGCGGTGCAGCAGTCCGGCCGCGGTCAGAGTCACAGCCGAGGAGACCGCCCTGCCGATGATCAACGGGGCTACACCACTGTCGGACGGCGCCTGGTGCAGGAAGATCAGCTGCAGGGCGATCGCCGCGCCTGCGCCGAGGGCAAGCAGCAGCGCCGTGCGCGTCGGCCGGGACGAGCCCGCCCCATGACCGGCGCTGACCAGCACCACGGCGACCAGGGCGAGCGGCAGACCCAGGAGGCCGGCCATCCCCAGGTGCTCACCCTGCAGCAGGCCCACCGCGACCGGGAGCGCGGCGGACACCAGCGCGGTGACCGGGGAGAGCACGTTCATCGGGCCGATGGCGAGAGTCTTGTAGAGCAGCGCGAAGGCGGCGGCCGAAGCCACGCCGGAAGCGGCACCCCAGCCGAGCGCGGCAGGGCTGAACGAAGCACCGAGCACGGGCCACAAGAGCAGCTCGACGGCCAGGCTGGCCGGCGCGGCGACCATCACGGTGCGCAGCACGTGGGCCTTTCGGGCACCCAGACCACCGAGAAAGTCGGCGCATCCGTAGGCGAGTGAGCTGCCCAGAGCCAGCAGCAGAGCTATCACGATACGATCCCTTGCGGTTACAGTAGAACGACTAAACCGTACAGCGAATCGACCGCACTGTGCCAATCGACCGACTGCGTGGCGTATTCCACTGACCGACCGACGGGGATGGTGACCAGGTGACCGAAACAGCGGCGGCCTTGCGCACACTCGCGCACAACGTCCGCTCAGCTCGTACGCGGGCGGGCCTGTCACTGGACGAGCTCGGCCGCCGGGCCAAGGTCAGCAAGGGGGCCCTGGTCGGACTGGAAAGGGCGCAAGGCAATCCGAACTTCGCGACTCTCGTCCGGCTGGCCGACACGCTGGGTGTCTCGGTCTCCGCGCTGATGGAGGGTCCCGCCGAAGGGCGCGTGCGCGTCGTCTCGGCCGACGCCGTGATGCCGCTGTGGGCGGGTGAGCTGGGCAGCGAGGCCCGGCTCATGCTCACCACCTCGGGCCCTGCCCCGGTAGAGGTGTGGCGCTGGCGCCTCGAGCCGGGCGAGGAGTACCCGAGCCATCCCCATCAGGCCGGCGTCGTGGAGACCGTCAGCGTCACCGCCGGGCGCATGGTCCTGGTCGTCGACGGCACGGAGTACCCCGTCGAAGCCACGCAGACCGCTACATTCGACGGCGACGTGCCCCACACCTATCGCGGGGCGGGCCACGAGACCTGCCATCTGATCATGACCGTCCATCTGCCGTCGGGGCCCGCCTGACCGCGAGGCCGAAGCATTGGTGCACGTCACTGAGAGAAGCGGAAGTTGATCTGGTCATCGGCCTCGTCGAGGCTGCTCACCGGCGCCGCACCCCGGTAGACGTCCCGCATGGCCGGCCTCATGAGCGCCGGCACGTCCGCCGCGAAGTTCGTGACCGGGAAGGAAAAGGGCGTGCGGTGGGCGACGGGCGGGGTGACAGCGGTGACGTCGATGCCCTTCTTCTTGTACGCGGCCACCGCAGCGCGCGTTCCCGCGGCGGTTCCAGGGAATACGACACCGTGCCGTCCCACCATCTGCTGGTAGGCGTCAGAAAACGGGTACGCGACCCACCTCGCCAATCCAGGCGGAGGCCAGGTTCGGCTGGCAGCCGGTGTTCTTGATGCTCCTGGTCTCGTCGAGTTCGTCGAGGGGCTGGAGCACCGCCGTTCACGATGCCGCGCAGCAGCGCCGAGCGGGTGAGTCGCTGCAGCAGCACGGCGATGGCCAAGACCAGGACAGTCTGCCCGCCGACACAGAAGGATGACCAGGAAGCACCCCATGGCCGGGGCGATGAACAGCGCGGCCAGTGGGCCGTCACCGCGCTCGGGTGTGCGCGACGCGGTCTTGCTGGAGGTGGTCATCGAGGACTCCCTCGGGGCGGACTCTCCTAGGCCACTTACTTTCGTAGCAGAATTATGTTTGTGTCAATGCCAGTGCAGTGATCGGTTCCTGAGAAGAATCGCGGGGCGAGCTGAGGGGCATGGTTTTGCATCGGAAGAAAACGGAGGGTGCCGACTGGCTGCCGCTCAGTGCCGGTGAGCGCGCGGTGGGCATCGAGGTGCTCGTCAACGGACCGCTGTCACGCGGTGAACTCGCCCGCCGCCTGGGGCTGTCGGCCGGCAGCCTCACCCGGCTGACGAAGCCGCTCATCGAGTCGGGGCTCCTGATGGAGGTAGCGGAGGAGGCCGGGGGTGCGGTTCGTCGGCACGGACGTCCGTCGCAGCCCCTGGACATCGTCATGGACTCACACGATTTCGCCGGATTCAAGATCACCGAGGACATGGTGTACGGCGTCGTCACCACGCTCAGGGGCGAAGTCGTCGAACGCCACAGCACACCGCTGACCACGCCCGACCCGGACGAAGTGGCGAACTTGCTGGCGGCCGTGGCACGGGAGTTCGCCACCCGCAGTCCTCGACTCGCCGGCATCGGCATCGGCGTGGGCGGCCGGGTCGAAGGCCGCTCGGTGGTCAGCGAGTCGGTCTTCCTGCCCTGGCGGGACGTACCCCTGGCCGCGCTGGTCGAGGAGCGCACGGGGCTGCCGGTGGTGGTCGACAACGACGTGGCCGCGCTGGTGGAGGCCGAGTCCTGGTTCGGCGCGGGGCGCGGCCTGGCACGGTTCGCGGTCCTGACCATCGGCGCAGGTGTCGGATACGGGCTCGCGCTCGACGGCAAGGTGGTGCGGTCGGCCGAAGACGGGCTCGACATCGCCCGGAGGTGGATCGTCGACCCGGCAGGGCCGCTCGCCTGGTGCTCGGCGTCGGCGGGAGCTGACCGGTCTGTTCGGGCGGCGGGCGCCACACCGCCCGAACAGCAGTGCGGTAGGCGTCAGTTGAGGTCGGGCACCTGGTCACGGGTGACAACATGGTCGTGGCTGTAGACCTTGGCCAGGTGCTCGACGGTGTTGCTCTTCGTCAGGTGCTCGACGTTCCAGGTGTTGAACAGCACCCAGTCGGCGCCGCTCGTCACGAGTCGGTCCGGGTCCGGGATGGGGCCGTTCTCGTGCAGCGCTACGGGGATGGACGGGCCGACCACACCCGTCGTCGCGTCGTACATCGCCTTCTGCGGGTCGTAGTTCTGGTCACCGGCGTACGTGTCGGCGCCGGCGATGTCGACGTAGTCCTTGCCTGGGTAGCAGGCGGCGGAGGCGGCGGGCTCTCCATTGAAGCCCATGAGCCAGACAGCGTTGGTGACCTTCTTCTCGGCGAAGCGGTCGAAGGCGAACTTCCACAGCCGCTGGTACTGGGCGCCGCCCTCCTTGCTCCACCAGAACCAGGTGCCGCCGGCCTCGTGGAAGGGCCGCCAGATCGCGGCGGCACCGGCCTCACGGAGCTTGTGCATCTGGGCCGCGGCGTTGTCCAGGCGCTCGACGAAGGACGTGTACTCGGCGGTGCCCGGGGTGAGGACCTTGTCGATGGAGACGGTCTGCTTGGAGCCGTCGTAGTCGTCGGAGTACGTGGGCGCCCCCATGTGGTAGCCGAACATGGGGATGCCGCCGGCCTGCCACCACGCGATGGCCCGCTCGGTGGCGCCGCCCGGGGCGTCGCAGATGTCGAGGCCGCGGATCGCGGGGTACGTGCCGGTGTGGTCGTGGATGTAGTTCATTTCGTAGTCGGGGCCGTCGATCCAGGTCGACTCCTGCTGCCCGGCGATGATCTTGTGCCGGTACTGGGCCGCCACGAAGGCCATCAGGTTCACGGCCTGCTGATTCGCACCAGGCGCGACCGGGCCTGCGGCTCTCGGCCGGGGGCGGCGAGGGGCGGCGGTCTCACCGGCGACGGCGTTGGCTGCCACCGCGGCCGTGCCGGGGACGGCGAGGATCGCGGCGGCGCCTGCCGCTCGGCGCAGGACCGTGCGGCGGGAGGCATGCTGTGGGGACATGGCGAACTCCTGGGGATACGGATGGTGGGGTGAAGGCGCGGTGTACGAACACGGTGCGCGGGGTGGGTGGCACGCCCGGCGGGCATGGCCCCGGCTCTGACGGACCTGCGGCCCGCGACGTCGCTCACCTGTTGGCCCCAGACCGTAGGAGCGCCATCGGGCCCTGGCAATACCTTCCACAGAGAAACTTCGAACACTGATGAAAGTTTTGGTGGGCTTCGATTACCGAAGGAGTGTGGTCCATGTCTCCAAGGAGTTCATGACCTGCGGCATGTCCCGTGCCGCCGAGGGCACGATGCGCAGTCCAAAGGCACGCTGGTCGGCGGTGGCCCGACGGTGCCCCAGCGCCAGCCACAAGCACCAGGCGATGGCGGCGAGCTGGCTGCGCAACATGCCGGCGAACGCAGAAACCTCTGCCGGTCCGCTCGGCCCCCCCCCGGCATCGAGGTACGCCGCCAGCAGCGGACGCACCACGCGAGGATCACCGGCGGCGGCGGGGCCGTTGAACGGGGTGGCGAAGCGGAAAGCGACATTCACCGCTTCCCACCAGGGAGCGTCTGACCTGGCTCCTTCCCAGTCGATCAGCGCGTAACCGTAACGCGTGCGCAGTACATTGGCGCGGGAGGTGTCTCCGTGCACCCAAGCGGTGCCGGGGGGGGTCGCACAGTGCCTCCTGAATCAGCGCGGTCGCTTCCTCGACCACAGGGAGGAGGGCGCGTGCCGGCGTGGCGACCGGATGTCCGCCTGCATCTGCCTCGGCCACCCACTCCCGCCACTCCGCCGGGGGATGCAGGGGCATTCCGTCGTCGGCCGCGACTCCTGTAGCAGCGCCCAGGAGAGCGATGCGGGCCACAGTGCTTCCCACCCACTCCGCGGCCTGTGAGATCTCGGCATCGGATGTCATGTCGACTTGACGCAGATCGTGCCCTTCGAGCCATTCACTCACCCGCACCAGCGTGTCACCCGCTGGGTTGTGCCAGTGGCCAACGGCCGGAGCGGGCGGCTCGACGGGGCGCGGCATCGCGATCCCCGCATCCCACGCAGCGCTCTCCAACCGGTGCACCCGGTGCGCCTGTTCGCGATGCCAGTCGCCCAGCAACCGGCCCGTCCGCACGACCCATCGGCCATGCGTGGTGGTCAGCACGCGACTGTCCGACGGGGCGCCCCCGTTGGCCAGCGGGCGCCACGGCCCCAGCGGCCGGCCAAGCCCGAACATCGCTGCGAGCGCAGCCGCATCAAGATTCATGCGGAGAGACTGCTGTGCATCGTGGCCCTGCCGCACACGGTTTCTCCGGAGCAGGACTCGCCCCGGCGGCAGCAGGAGCGGCGCCTGGGGGCGAGGTATCCACCCCGACCCGGTCCTGCCCCGTCAGACGGGTGCGTGCCCCGTCGTACCGCGCTGCACGAAGTGGGCCGTCGGGGACCAGCGTTCGGTGACGGGACGGCCGTCGATGTGGTCCAGTGCGGCTTCCGCGACCATCACCCCGAAGCCGTGAACGTCGACGGTCATGGTGGTCAGCGGTGGTGAGGCGAGGCGGCAGAGCGCGGAGTCGTCCCAGGCGATCAGCGACAGTTCGGTGGGCACCTCCAGGCCGAGTTCCTTGGCGGTGGCCAGCCCGGCGGCCGCCATCACGTCGTTGTCGTAGAGGATCGCGGTGGGCCGGCGGTCCCGTTCGAGGAGTTCCGCGGTGAGCCGGGCCCCGGACTCGGCCGTGTAGTCGCCGTCGACCGTCACCGTCTCGATGCCCGCCTCCTTGCACGCCTCTTCCTGGGCCAGGGTGCGGGCCTGGGTGTGCAGGAGGGAGCGTGGTCCGGCGACCCGGGCGACGACGCGGTGCCCGAGGCTCGCGAGCCGGGCCACGGCGTCGCGGACGGGGCCGCCGTCGTCGGTGCGCACGGCCGGCAGGGAGGGGGCGTCCGGCCAGGTGCCGACGAGGACCGCCGGAAGCCCCAGCTCCTGCAGGACGGCCGGCCTGACGTCGTCCTCGACGAGGTTGACCACGGCTACCGCGTCGACCAGACCTGTCTCGGCCCACCGACGATAGGCGGTGATCTCCTCCTCGTACGTCGGCACGACGTGGAGCAGCACCGACATGTCGCGTGCGACGAGGCGCTCCTCCATGCCGGCGATGAACTCCATGAAGAACGGCTCCACGCCGAGCAGCCGGGTCGAGCGCGCGAGGACGAGGCCCAGGGCACCCGGCTGGGTGCGGTCGCGGTGGGCAGCGGTCATTCGGTCTCCGGTGTCGCGGGGCAGAGGCTGTTCACGGAGCGCAGCACGGGTGTGGTGGTCAGGACAGCGGGGTCGAGGGTGTGGCGGGTGCGGACGTGGAATGTGTGACTTTCGCCAGGCAGCAGCGTGACCAGCATGTCGTCGACGGTCGCGTCGTCGGCGACGTGGTCGGCCAGCACGGCGATGTCGCGGGCGAACGAGGTGGCCCGGACGTCGACGCGGTAGCCGCCCGGCTCCGCGTGGGCCTGCGCGCTCAGCGCGTCCACCCGGTAGGCGAGGTCGCGGTCCTCGCAGAAGGTGTGGACGGCGCGTACGCCCTCGGACGACGCCACGAGCACCTCCTGCCTCGCCTCTTCCGGTGTGAGCAGTGAGTCGTCCGGTGCCACGGTCACGACCGAACGGGGCCCCACGCGGAGCTCGACTTTAGCATCGGCCTTGACGACGCCTTCGAGTGTCTGGCGCTCCAGAACGAGGCGGCCGGTCCAGGCTTCGTCGGTGTCGTTGACGGCGACCACGGCGAGCCTGCCGTCCCGGGGCTGGAAGGTCAGCATGCGCGGGGCGTAGGCGTCGCGCAGCGCGTACCACAGTGGCTTGGGGCGTTCGTCGCTGTCCACGGCGGACCAGGAGGTGACGGGCCAGCAGTCGTTGAGCTGCCACACCAGGGTTCCGGCGGTCCGCGGCCACCAGGAGCGGAAGTGCTCGATGCCGTAGGCGACGGCGCGGGCCTGGTTGAGTTGCGTGGCCCAGTGCCAGTCGGTGAAGGACTGCGGGGCGGGCAGGTGGGGGGCCAGGCCGCGGTCCAGCTTGCCGTTGCCGTCTTCTGCCTTCTGGTGGAGCAGGAACGCGGGCGAGGTGGGGGCGAGGGGTTCGTCGTGGATCCAGCGGGTGAGGGTGGCCCAGGTGGGCGGGCCCTGGAAGCCGAACTCGGAGCAGAAGCGCGGGATGTGGTCGCGGTACGTCGTGTAGTCGAGCCGGTTCCACACCTCCCATTCGTGGCGCGTGCCGTGGTCCTGGTCGTTGGGGTGGATACCGCCCACGGGGGCGCCGGGGGTGTAGGGGCTGCCGTCGGCGTAGGGCGTGGTCGGGTCGAGTTCGGCGACGATCCGCGGCAGGACGTCGGTGTAGTAGCCGAGTCCCCAGGTGCGACCGGCCAGTTGCTCGGGCCAGCCCCAGTCGGCGTAGCCCCACAGGTTCTCATTGCCGCCGTTCCACAGGGCGAGGCTCGGGCGCCCGGCGAGGCGGGTGACGTTCTCGCGCGTCTCGGCCTCGACCTCACCACGCAGCGGCTCCTCCTCGGGATAGGCGGCGCAGGCGAACGGGAAGTCCTGCCAGACGAGCATGCCGCGCTCGTCACACACGTCGTAGAAGTCGTCGGTCTCGTAGATACCGCCACCCCACACGCGCAGCATGTTCATGTGGGCGCCGAGCGCCTGGTCGACGCGGCGTTCGAGGCGTTCGCGGGTGATGCGGGTCAGGAAGTGGTCGTCCGGGATCCAGTTGGCGCCCTTGGCGAAGACGCGAGTGCCGTTGACGACGAAGGTGAACGGTGTACCGGTCTCGTCGGGGATCGTGTCGACGGTGATGTTGCGGAAGCCGACACGGCGGTCGACGGTGTCGAGCGGATCGTCGTGCCGTTCGGTGGTGGCGAGGGTGACGTGCAGGTCGTAGAGGGGGTGGTCGCCGTATCCGGCGGGCCACCACAGGCGGGCGTCGGGGACGGTGAGCCGGAGCACGGCGGTGGTGTCGTCGGCGGTGACGGCGGCGCGCGCCTGCTGTCCGGCGACCTCGGCGGTGAGAACCAGTTCCGGTCCGTCCGCGGCAGCTCGCTCGATGTCCGCGTGCAGTTCGACGACGCCGGTTCCGTCGGCCCCGACGCTCACCAGCGGTCGGACGCGAGCGAGGCGTGCCGTGTGCCACCGCTCCAGGCGTACGGGCTTCCAGATGCCGGCGGTCTGCAGGTCAGGCCCCCAGTCCCAGCCGAAGCTGCATGCCATTTTGCGCACCATGTTGAACGGGTGCGGGTAGACGTGGTCGCGCCGACCGAGTTCCGTTTCCCTTTCCTCCGCGTACTGGAGGGCCGAGGCGAAGTCCACGGTGAGTTCGTTGGCGCCGTCCATCAAGTGGGGTCGGACGTCGAAGCGGTAGCTGCGGTGCATGTTGGCGGTGGTGCCGATGACGTGCCCGTTCAGGGTGATGGTCGCGACGGTGTCCAGGCCGTCGAAGACCAGGTCCACGCGCTCCCCGTCCTGGGCGGCGGTGGCGTCGAAGGTGAGGCGGTACTGCCACTCGGTGCGGTGCATCCACACCAGCTCCTCCTCGACGCGGTCGAGATAGGGGTCGGGTATGAGGCCCGCTGCCATCAGGTCGAGATGCACGCTGCCCGGCACGGCGGCCTGCACCGTGCGCCCGCGGACGGCGTCCGGCACCGGCCCACGCGTCGCGCTCAGCTGCCAGCCCTCGTGCAAGGTCGTACGCGCCATGTTCACTCCTGTCGGATCGGAACCTGCTCCCGGGACGTCCGTCTCCGCTGGGCTCTGGTGTTCTCCCAGCGAGACCACAGGTTCCGAGCATTGTTACGTTGACGAATTAAGTAAGTCAACGAGTGGGATGCATCCTGACGGCCCTTGGAGGGGGAAAGATGTCGATCAATGGATGCGGGTGGCGTGGATCAGCCAGAGCGTGGCGGCCAGACCTGCCGCGGAGACGCCGCACAGCAGCAGCGGCACCGCGCGGAAGATCGGCGCGGTGAAGAGTCCGACGCCCGCGTATGCGTACGGAGCCAGGGCCGGAACCACCGCGAGCACGAGACTGACGGCCATGCCCACGCAGGAGACCGTGATGATGGCCTGGGCCGAGGAGCGCAGCACGGTCGGCGCTACCAGGAACCGGCCGACCGTGGACGTGGGGTATGCGCCGAGGAGGACGGTTCGGGCGCCCGGTCGCGTACGCCCTTCAGACACAGCAGGAGCGGCAGGCCGGCCGCGGCGAAACCGAGGAAGACCTCCGGGTAATGGGCGGAGCCGACCGCGCCGATCAGCATCGGGCCGAGAATCGCACCGGCCCCGAAGTGCGCGTTGAGGATATTCAGCAGGGCGGTCGAGCGGCGCCCGAAACCGACCGCGAACAACTGGATGAGGCCGTAGCCGATACCGCCGAAGCCGAGGCCGGCGAGCAGCGCCGCGGCCAGGGCGGGGCCAGGGCGGCGCGAGTGCGACGCCTGCGGCCCCGACCGCCATCGGCACGTACGAACTGGCGAGGATCTGCCGGTTGCCGAGCCTTCGGAGGAGCCGGTCGAAGAGCAGCACCCCGGCGACACCGCCGACGAAGTGGGTGCCCAGTCCGAGACCCCCACCCGACGGGGAGAGCCGAGCTCCTCACGGAAGGCCGGGATCGCCGGACCGTACAGAGCCTGCAGCGCGTCGGTGAGGACGAAGCCGACGCGCGACGCGACGACGACGGCGTCGTTGAAAAGCGGCGCGGGGTAACCGATCGAGCATGCCGGGCTCTGGTGCCCTCACGGCGTGGGCATTAGGCTCCAGCAGTGTTACGTCGCCAACTTAAGTAAGTCACGAGGCATCGACACCCCACTGCGAGGAAGCACCGACTGTGTCAGCTCAATCCCTCATGCCCAGCCCTGACCTGGTTCACCTGCACGCCGCAGGCACCGCCCTCGTCCTGGACCTGTCGGCGGACACCCTCCCCCGCATCCTGCACTGGGGGGCCGACCTGGGAGAACTCTCTGCCACCCATCTCCACTCGCTCCGGCTCGCCGCACAGCGCCAGCCGATCGGCTTCTCCGTGGACCGGCCCGTCGAAGTCTCCGTTCTGCCCGAGCAGTCTGCAGGCTGGCTGGGCACTCCGGGCCTGGTGGGCCACCGCGGCGGAGCGGACTTCTCGTCAGCCTTCCGTGTCACCGGCACCGAACTCACGGCCGGCGAAGGCCCCCGCGGGAACCGGCCCGGCACCGTCGTCGTGCACGCGCGGGACGCTGTGGCAGCCCTCGATCTGACGCTGACCATCGAGCTGACCCCCGAAGGGCTGGTGCGCCAGCGCGCCACCGTGGCCAACCGCGCGGACACCCCGTTCGCCGTGGACGCGGTCAACCTCACCCTCCCCGTGCCGCCCGCGGCCGTGGAACTCCTCGACTTCACCGGCCACCACCTGCGTGAACGCAGCCCGCAGCGCACCGCTTTCACCCAGGGCCTCCGGGTCCGCGAGAACCGTACGGGCCGCACCGGTTTCGACTCTGCGTACCTGCTCGCGGCCGGCACCCAGGGCTTCGGCAACCGCAGCGGCGAGGTGTGGGCCGTGCACACGGCCTGGTCCGGCAACCACCGCACCTTCGCAGAGCGCACCTTCCACTCCGTGGCGCTGCTCGGCTCCGGGGAACTGCTCCTCTCCGGCGAGATGCTGCTCGGCGCCGGCGACAGCTACACCACGCCCTGGCAGTACGGCGCCTACGGGCACGGCCTGGACGAGGTGTCGGCCCGCTTCCACCGCCATCTGCGGGCCCGCCCGCACCACCCGTCCTCGCCCCGCCCTGTGGTCGTCAACACCTGGGAAGCGGTCTACTTCGACCAGGACCTGGACCGGCTCAAGCAGCTCGCGGACGCGGCGGCGGCGGTGGGCGCGGAACGGTTCGTGCTCGACGACGGCTGGTTCGGCGCACGCCGTGACGACCGGCGGGCACTTGGTGACTGGTACGTCTCCGACGAGATGTGGCCCAAGGGGCTCGGCCCGCTGACGGACCATGTCACGGCGCTCGGCATGGAGTTCGGGCTCTGGGTGGAGCCGGAGATGATCAACGAGGACTCCGACCTAGCCCGTGCGCACCCCGACTGGATCATGGCGCCCGGCAACCGCCTGCCGGGCGCCGCCCGCAACCAGCAGGTCCTCGATCTCGCCCGGCCCGAGGCGTACGCGTACATCCTCGACCGCTTGGACAGCCTCCTGACGGAGTACCCCATTGCGTACCTGAAGTGGGACCACAACCGGGATCTCGTCGAGGCCGGACACCAGCCAACCGGACGGGCCGGTGTCCACGACCAGACACTGGCCGTCTACAGGCTCCTCGACGAACTGCGGTCGCGGCACCCGGGCGTGGAGATCGAGTCCTGTTCGTCGGGCGGCGGCCGCGTGGACCTCGGGATCTTGGAGCGCACGGACCGGGTGTGGGTGTCCGACTGCATCGACGCGCTGGAGCGGCAGCAGATCCAGCGGTGGACCAACGTGCTGGTGCCGCTGGAGTTGATGGGGACGCACGTCGGTTCGCCGGTATCCCACACCACGGGCCGCAGCCATCCGCTCGACTTCCGGGCCGGCACCGCGCTGTTCGGCCACTTCGGTATCGAGTGGGACCTGACCTCCGCCGCGCCGGAGGATCTGGAGCGCCTGAAGCAGTGGGTGGCTCTGTACAAGGAACTGCGCCCGCTGCTGCACTCAGGGACGGCTGTGCACGCCGACCACGCCGACCCCGCGTACCAGGTGCACGGCGTGGTCGCCGAAGACCGGTCGGAGGCCGTCTACGCGCTGGTCGCCACCAGCACGTCCGAGCTCTACCCCACCGGCGCGATGCGGCTGCCCGGCCTCGACCCGGACACCGTCTACCACGTACGCCCCCAGGCTCCGGGCGACATCCCGGACGGCAACGCACACCACTGGGGACTGCACCTGCCGTGGTGGACGAAGGAGGGCGTCGAACTTCCCGGAGCCGCACTCGCGGAGGCCGGACTGCAGGCGCCGGCGCTGCATCCGGAGCGGCTGGTGCTACTGCGGGTGACACGCGTGTGATCCCCGCAAGCTGACAAGCCCCGACACAAGGCCGGGGCCCACCGACCGTGTGTCGGCGGGCCCCGGCCTTGTCGTGGTTGCGCTACGTGCTTGAGTCGAGCCGCACCACACATGCCGTCGGCCCCTGCGTCCCACTGTCGAGCCGGAGCTCGCCGCGCTCAGCGTCCCAGTGCACGCTCCAGCCCTTCGCCGCCGCGGGGAAGACGACCTCCGGCCGAGCCTCCCGGCCACGCAGGTGCGGGACCGGCAGCAGGACGTGGTCCGGGGCGTCGGGCATCCGCCACACCGTCAGCAGGGTCTCGTGCGGGGAGGTGGCGGAGCGCAGGCCGGTGGCGATCCACGCACCGTCGGTACCGGTCAGGCCCAGTGGCCAGAACGGCAGGGCGGACGCCACGAACGGCAGCACCTTGCGGTGCACGGCCACCGCCTCACGCACCAGGTCCAGTTGCTCCTGGGTCATCCGGTTCAGGTGGCCGGAGAGGTACAGCCTGCCCAGCACACCGGTGGCCAGCGTGAACGCCGCCTCGTCGGGACGCATCTCGGGCTGCGCGTAGGCCCAGTTGCCGCACTGCTCGGGCAGGACCGAGGCCGGCGCGGCTGCCGCGATCGGCGGATACAGGAGCGGATTCTGCTGGTCGGAGGTCGACTGAAGGTGCAGCCGGGACAACAGCGCGTAGTCCATCCGCATCGCCCCGGACGCGCAGTTCTCGATCAACAGTCCTGGGTGACGGTCCAGCAGGGCGTCGAGCCAGTCCAGATGGGCCCGGTTGTGGTCAAGCAGTCCCGCGCCAGGAGCGAGGCCGCCGAGGTCGGTGCCCGGGCCCGGCATGATGTTGTAGTCGAACTTGAAGTAGCCGACGCCGAGCTCGGCCACCAGGCGGTCCACGACGTCGTCCAGGTGGGTGCGGGCCGCAGGGTGCCGCAGGTCCAGGTGATGGCGGCCGTGTTCGGTGACCCGTGTGCCGCCGCGCTGGAAGAACGCCTCGTCGGGCAGGGTGCGGGCCAGCGGGGAGCGGACCCCGATCACCTCCGGTTCGAGCCAGATGCCCGGCACCATACGGCGTTCCCGGATACGGTCCATGACCTCGACGAGCCCGCCGGGAAAACGCGTTGTCGACGGGCGCCACTCCCCCACGCTGTCCCACCAGCCGCCGTCCTCGTCGTACCAGCCCGCGTCCACGCAGAAGATGTCGGCGCCCGCCGATGCGGCGGCGTCGATCAACGGCAGCAGTCGCGCCGTGGTCGGATCGCCCATCAACGTGTTCATGTAGTCGTTGAAGACGACGGGTAGGAGAGCCGGACGGGTGCGCAGCAGGGTGCGGCGCTGCAGGGTCAGAGCAGCAATGGCCTCATCCACTCCGCCTGCCGCCACGGCGAGCGACACCGGGACCGTGGTGAACCCATGACCGGGTCGGAGATCGGTGGACCACTGGTGTTCGGTGTCGGTGGGACCGAGCAGGGCAAGGTAGGCACCGTGCCGGCGCTCGCCGACTTCCCAGTGCCAGGCCCCGTTGTGCTCGATCTGCCAGGCCAGCGCCCAGGAGTCGTCGCGGGCCACCAGGGCGCCGGTGGGCAGGTGTTCCCCGGTGGACCACGAGCTGCGTGAGGTCAGCCCGAAGCGGCTGCGGGGTGCGTGGTGGTGCACCTCGGGGTCCATCACGGCGAGGCCGACGCACCTCAACGGCGTGCGGTGCCAGCGCGATTCGGCGACCCAGTCACTGTCGCCGTACACGAGATCGAAGTCGTCGACCCCCAGCCCGGCGTCGGTGAGGAAGGCGCCGGTGCATGCCGAGGTGACGGCCTGCACCGTGAGCGTCACACCATCGGTCGCCAGTTCGGTCCAGGTGTGGACCGCCGGGCTGCCCGGGGCCGCGCGGAAGACGCTGGTAGCGCTCAGGCCGGTGGCCGGGTCGCGCTGGGAGACCGTCAGTTCCGCACTGCCGTCGCCGCTCATGGTGCTGCTGTGGTCCACGTAGCGCAGGCGGGCGCCAACCGTGGTGTCGGCGTAGCGATGGCTGCCGGGGAACCGTCCCTGGCCGAGGAGCTGGACCTCGACCAGTGGGGCGGCATCCGCCAGAGAGGGCGGCGGAGCGGTGGCTGCGCCTGCGGGGCGCAGTGACAGCAGCCGGACCGGTCGGTCGGGGGCGATCCCGAGCATCAGCTCGGCGCCGCCACCCGCCCAGGTCAGCAGGTCGTCCGTACTCGACATGTCTCACACCGCCACGGCGGCGTCTGCATCGATGTCGACCCAGCCGCCGGCCTCATGGTCGTACGTGAGGTGATCACGATCGGAGGTCGCCTTCGGCTCGGGGTCCGCCGTGAGAAGACGGCCGCGCAGATCGGGGTTGGGGGCCGCGTCGGCCAGGGTCTGGGTGTACGGGTGCTGCGGGGTGAGGATGACGTCGTCGGCCGGGCCGCGCTCGACGATCCGGCCGCGGTTCATCACCAGGATGCTGTCGGAGAAGTGCCGTGCCGTGGCCAGGTCGTGGGTGATGTACAGGACGGCGAGGTCGTCCTCCCGCTGCAGCCTCGCCAGGAGATTGAGAATGCCGAGGCGGCTGGACACGTCCAGCATGGAGACCGGCTCGTCGGCGACGATGACCCGCGCACCGGGCGCGAGAGCGCGGGCGATGGCGACACGCTGACGCTGTCCGCCCGAGAGTTCGTGCGGACGCCGGTCCATCAGGTCGACCGGCAGACTCACCCGCTCCAGGAGCTGCGCCGCGTTCTCCCTGACCTCCTCGCGCCCCTTCGCTCGGCCGTGCAGTATCAGAGGGCGGGCCAAATGGTGCTCGATGCTGTGGAACGGGTTGAGCGAGGCGAACGGGTCCTGGAAAACCATCTGGACGTGGTCGCGATAGTGGCGGTCCTCGACCCTCGCCCCGTCAGGGCCTACGGCGGCGATCGTGCCGGACGAGGGCTTCTCCAGCCGGGCGATCATGCGGGCGACCGTGGACTTGCCGGAGCCGGAGGCACCGACCAGGGCCACGGTGCGTCCGGGCGCGAGGGTGAAGCCGACACGGTGGACGGCGCGCATCCGGGTCCGGCGCAACCCGGACCTGAGCGTGAAGTCCTTGACGAGATCCCGTACTTCCAGCGTGGTCATCCAAGGCTCCCGGTGGTGGTCGCGTCGCGCTGCACGAAAGCACCCCGTTCGCCCGTCAACCGCGGGAAGGAATCGAGGAGTCGGCGCGTGTATGGGTGCTGCGGCCGGTGGTAAATCGTTTCGGCCTCCTCGTACTCGACGATCTCGCCGCGCAGCATCACCGCGATGCGGTCGCTGAGTTCGAGCAGCAGCGGTAGGTCGTGGGTGATGAAGATGACGGCGAATCCCAACTCGTCGCGCAGGCGCAGGATCTCGCGCAGGATTCCGCGTTGCACCAGGACATCGAGGGCGGTGGTGGGCTCGTCCATGATCATGACCTGCGGGTCGAGCAGCAGGGCCATGGCGATCATCACGCGCTGCCGCATGCCGCCGGATAGTTCGTGCGGATACGAGTCCATCCGGCGGGGCTCGACACCGACGAGTTCCAGCACCTCCGCGCAGCGCGCCCGGCGGTCCTGCTTGGACATGTCGGGGCGGTGCGTGGTGAGGACGTCGTCCAGCTGTGCGCGTACGGAGGTGACGGGGTTGAGGGCGTTCATCGCCCCCTGGAACACCATCGAAAGCTTCGACCAGCGGAACGCGCGCAGTTCCTCACGGCGCAACGCCAGCAGGTCCAGGTCCTCCCCGTCGCGGTCGTGGAAGGTGACCGATCCGGAGGAGACGTCGGCCGGCCACTCGTGGAGGCGGTTGATCGCGTACGCGAGGGTGCTCTTGCCACAGCCCGACTCGCCGGCGAGGCCGAGGATCTCGCCCCGGTGCAGGGTGAGGGAAACGTCCTTGACGGCGTGCACGGGCGGATCGCTCTGGTACACGACGTTCAAGTCCCGCACCGTCAGGACTGGCTCCCGGGCGGCGTTCTCGGTTGCCGGAGCGGCGTCCGGCGACAGGTTGGCGGTCATGCGGCGGTGCTCCTGACAGCGGAGGTCCGGCTCTTTCGGGAAGCCGCGCGCTTGCGGCCGACGCGGCGCAGTCGCGGGTTGATGATCTCGTCGAGGCTGAGGTTGATCAGCGCGAGGCCGCAGCCGAAGGCGGCGATGATCAGGCCGGGTGGCACGAACCACCACCACGCCTCCCGCTGCAGCGCGAAGCCGTTCTGCGCGAAGTACAGCATCGTGCCCAGCGTGGAGGAGTTGGAGGCGCCGAGTCCCAGGAAGGACAGGCCGGCCTCGCTGAGGATGGCGGCGATCACCGCGAAGACGAACTGCGAGGCCAGCACCGGCAGCAGGTTCGGCAGGATCTCGACGCAGATGACCCGCCAGGGCTTCTCTCCGGCGACCTTGGACGCGGCCACATAGTCGCGGTTGCGTACGGAGAGGGTCTGGGCGCGCAGCACGCGCGCGGAGGCCGCCCAGCCGGTGACGGCGAGGACGAGGGCGATGGTCCACGATCCACGCTGCTCGGCGGGGACGAACCCGGAGATGACGATGACCAGTGGCAGGCCGGGGATGACCAGCATGACGTTGGAGAACAGCGAGAACGCCTCGTCGAGGATGCCGCCCGCGTAGGCGCCGATCACTCCGAAAAGGGCGGACAGGGCGGTGGCCATGACGCCGACGAGGAGCCCGATCTGAAGCGATCCACGGGTGGCGTGGGTGAGTTGGTCGAGGACGTCCTGGCCGGTCTGGGTGGTGCCGAGCCAGTGGTCGCTGCTGGGTGAGGTGAGGCCGATGTTGCGGATGGTGTCAGGGTTGCCGGCGAGCAGCGGTCCGACCAGGCCGAACAGGGCGATGACCACCACCAGGCCGAGCCCGATCGCCAGCTTCGGCGACCAGGTGGGGAGCATGGCCCGCCAACCGGTGCGCCGAGTGGAAGCGGGGGCGGACGCGGCGCCGGGTTCGGCGCCCGGGGGCAGTTCCTCCAGCCCGTTGGAGGGGGGAATGACACTCGTCATGAAGGGTCCTCAGTTGCTCGCTCGGGTACGGGGGTCGATCAGCCCGTACAGCAGGTCCACGATCAGGTTGGCCCCCAGGACCGCGATGGTGATGACCAGGAAGATGCCCTGCATCAACGCGTAGTCGTTGTTCTCGACGGCCTGCAGCAGACGGCCGCCGATGCCGGGGTAGGAGAAGACCTGCTCGGTGATGACGGAGCCCGACACCACGAAGCCGAGCGAGGTCGCGAACCCCGCCACCGAGGGAAGGGCCGCGTTGCGTGCGGCGTAGCGGATCATGACGCGGTTGCTGCGCAGACCCTTGGCCCGGGCCGTGAGGATGTAGTCCTCGGCCGCGGTAGAGACCATCATGTTGCGCATCCCGAGGAGCCATCCGCCCACGGACGAGATCACGATGGTGAGCGCGGGCAGGATGCCGTGATAGATGGCCGAGGAGATGAACGGCCAGTTCCAGCCCATGGCGAGGGACACGTCGTATCCGCCGAGCAGGGGGAACCACTGCAGGCCGGAGGAGAGCAGCGCCGCCAGGATGAGGGCCAGCCAGAAGTACGGCACGGCCGCGAGCACGGTGGTACTGGGGATGATCGAGTCCAGCCAGGTGCCGCGCTTCCAGCCCACCACCGTCCCGAGGGCGAGACCGAGGACGAAGGAGATCAGCGTCGCCATGCCGATCAGGACGATGGTCCAGGGCAGCGACTGCCCGATCACGTCCGACACCTTCGCGGGGTACGAGCTGACCGAGACGCCGAAGTCGCCGTGCAGCAGATTGCCCAGGTAGGAGACGTACTGCTGCACGAGTGAGTCGCTGTTGTCGGCCCCGAGGAGGAGTTCGTAGGCCCGGCGTGCCGAGGGGTCCACCGTGCCGCCGCGCTGTTGCAGCTTCGCCATCAGCGTGTCCACCGGGTTCCCCGGCATCATCCGCGGGATGAAGAAGTTGAGGGTGACGGCCGCCCACAGGGCGATGAGATAGAAACCGAGTTTGCGGGCGTAGTACCTCATCGCTCACTGCCGATCATGATGCGCTCCTCCTCGTCGGGCTTGTTCACGTCCCCCTGCCTCACTTGGCGGGCTTGAGGGTCATGTAGATCTGCGAGTAGTCGGGACGGCCCCAGACCGCGGGGAAGGCGTAGAGGTTGTCCTCGGAGGGCCAGCCGGTGAACTTGCGGGCGTTGTACTCACTCGTGGTGCCGCCGGTGAGGACCGGGATGTACGGCATCGACTTCTCGATCTCGGCCTGGACGGTGTCGTAGTACGGCTGCCGGGCGGCGGTGTCCTGCGGGTCGATGGCCTTCAGGGCGTTGAGGGCGTCGTCCACCTCGGCGTTCTTGAACCGGGCGAAGTTCGGGTTGGCCGTCTCGCCGACCGGTGCGGTGGTCTTCGAGGAGAAGAAGTAGCTGTACAGGTAGTACGGGTCGGGGGCGGGCCCCTGGTTCAGGGAGTCGATCAGCAGCTGGTACTGGCCACGGCCGCGGGCGTCCGACCACTCGTTCCATGACACCTGCTGGGCGGTGAGCTTGATGCCCGCCTTCTTCAGCTGCTCGGCCATCGTGTTGACGGCGGTGATGTAGTCGGTCCAGCCGGAGACGACCTTGACCGTGAGCGCCAGCTTCTTGCCGTCCTTGGCGTAGATGCCGTCGGAGCCCTTGGCGTAGCCGGCGCTCTTCAGCAGGTCGTCGGCCTTGTCCGTGCTCGGGTTCATCGGCGCGGTGCGATCGGTGAGCTTGGAGGACACGACCGCCTTGTCCCGCTCGGGCAGGGCGAAGCCGGGCGAGATCTCACTCGCGGTGTTCTCGAAGGCCAGAGCGTTGAGCTGGGTACGGTCCAGTGCGTAGTAGATGGCCTTGCGGACTGCCGGGTCGGTCTGCGGCCCTGAGCAGCCGAGTTCCGTGCTGGAGCAGGTGAACAGGGCCATCTGGTTCATCGGGACGGTGATGGCCTTGTAGCCCGGATAGTTCTTCTCGACGTTCTGGATGTCGGGCACGGGTCCGGTGAACCAGTCGATCTGTCCGGCCTTGAGGGCGTCGGCGGCCGACTGGTTGCCGGACAGCGCCACGAAGCGGACCTTCTTCAGGGCCGGGGCGCCCCCGTAGTAGTCCTCGTTGGCCTCGAGGGTGAACGCCTGCGGCTTGAACTCGGCCAGCTTGAAGGGGCCTGTGCCGACCGGCTCCTTCACCACGTCCTCGGCCGGCTTGGCCTTCTTCGACCAGATGTGCTTGGGCACGATCCAGGACTTGCCGAGGATCTGCGGGCCGTCACTGAAGGACGGCTTGTCGAAAGTGATCTTCACGTGCGTGGCGTCGACGGCCTTGGCGGTTCCGTTGTATCCTGCGCCGTTCATGCCGGGGTTCTTGCGGATCATGTCGAGGGTGAAGACGACGTCGTCCGCGGTGAACTGCTGCCCGTCGCTCCACTTGGCGTCCGACCGCAGGCTGATGGACAGCTCGGTGCCCTCCTTGTTCCACGAGAAGGCCGTGCCCAGGCGGGGCTTGGGCTGCTCCTTGCGCGCGATGTTGTAGAAGAACAGCGGCTCGAAGATGGTGCCGGGACCGTCGATCACGGTCGGCGAGTACGGGTTGAAGTTGATCTGGTAATCGCCGCTCTGACCGGTGTAGGCGACCAGCGTGTCGGAGCCGCCACCGCCGGCACCGCCCCCTCCGCCGCTGCAACCCGTGAGCACGAGGCCGAGGGCCATGGCCCCCGCGATGCTGACACGACGCGACTCACTACGAAACCTGGACATATTCAGCCACTCTCCCGAGGCGGTCCTTTGCCGGACGGGCGGGCCCCCGGAGCCGCCTCTCGGGCCGGGAACCATACTTGTGTGGCGAGATTGTTAAGCTGGCGAAGAAAGAAAGTCAACACATCGACGGGAAGTCGAGATGCTTTCGTTGGGCAGTCGCGCGACCCTGGAACCCGCTCGCCCTCCGCCACCGGTACGGCTTACGGCCTTCCGGTATCGCGACAGCACTGCTCACCGCGTGCGGCCATTGCTATGTTCGTGCTGCAAATAAACTGATCGACGCCGGGCTACCGGCTGAAGCGGAGCGCCCGCTGGGGCGCCGGGAGGATGTCGATGGGTGGGCCGGCAAGGGATATGCCCCATGCGACCAGCAGGGCCGCGGTGCTGGACGTCATCAGGGCGGCCGGAACCATCAGCCGCGTCCGGTTGATCAAGGCGACGGGATTCACGGGCGCCACGATCTCGACCGTGGTGCGGCGCCTCATCGACGACGGACTGGTGACCGAGGTGGGTCGATCGGAATCCACCGGAGGCAAACCACGGACCCTGCTGGCCCTCAACCAGAGTTCGCGCTACGCGGTCGGTGTCCATCTGGACCACTCGGGAATCACCTACGCGCTGACCGACCTGGGCGGCTCGATGGTGGCCCGGATGTCCAGGGCCGGCGCGGGAACGGACGACCCCCCCGCTGTGGTGGCCCGCATGGCGGACGAGGTGAACAAGCTCATCCAGGGTGTGGGCATCAGGCGTGAACTGGTCCTCGGCCTCGGGCTGGTGTCACCCGGGCCACTCACACCGACCAGTGGCATGCTCCTGACACCCCCCACGATGCGGCACTGGGAGGAGTTCCCCCTCGACCAGGCGCTGGCCGAGGCCACCGGGCTGCCGGTTCTTCTGGAGAACGACGCCACCGCGGCAACCCTGGGCGAGCACTGGTCGGGCATGCTCCGTGGCACTCCGAGCTTCGCCGCCGTCTACATGGGTACCGGCATCGGCGCCGGACTCATGATCGACGGGGTCGTCTACCGCGGCCCCAGCGGCAATGCCGGCGAGATCGGCCACATGTGCCTCGACGTCGACGGCCCTGACTGCTGGTGCGGTGCGCGCGGGTGCACGGAAGCACTCGCCGGTCCGGCCGCCATCGTGACCCAGGCACGCGCCGACGCACGGATCGCCAGGGCCGCCGGGCTGACCCAGGGGCCCGGCGGACAGCGCCCCTCAGTGGCGGCCGATTTCGCGGCTGTCGCCCGGGCCGCCCGGCTCGGGGACGCCGGCGCCCGGAAACTCCTGGAGAACTCCGCACGCTGGCTCGCCCTCGCCACCCGAGCACTCGCCAATGTCATGGATCTGGAGACGGTCGTCCTCACCGGCCCCGGCCTGGCGGTCGCCGGTTCCATGTACCTGCCCGTGATCCAGGAGGAGTTGGACCGCACCTTCTTCGCCCGCGCCGCACATCCGGTCGTCACACGCCTGTCGGACTCGGCTGCCACCGCTCCCGCCATCGGAGCGGCCTCGATGGTGCTGCGGGCCGAACTGGTACCGCTGCGCCAAGGGAGCCTTCCCCTGCCGACCGCACTCGGCGAGCCGGACCCCGAAGTAGCGGTCAGCGCCACCGCGGACCGTACCCAGCCGGTGCCGTAGCGACAGAAAGTGCACCGCCCCGCCCCGGCGCGGTGTTTCGCACGCAGAGATCGACGGCCGCCCAGCCCTTCAGGTGCCGGGCGGCCGTCACTTTCGAGCCCGGCGCAGGGGTCGCGCGTCTACGCACGGGACGCAAGAACTTTAATCGGGAGCCGAACTTATTCCCTTGACCCTCTTGCCAGAGGTCGCCCGCGCTCCTAACGTCAAGCAGGCCGGCAGCCCTCGACATCCAAGCCGCCTGCACCTGCTTGCGGGCCTCGGCCCGCATCTTCCGTACGCCACCATGGCTCGTCATCGAGGCAGACAGCTCGGCTCCTGCCGGCTCGCACGCTGTCATCGAGCCGGAAAGGCACGCGCACGGAAAGTTCGGCTCGCACATTTACTGCCTGACACCGATGTCGAAGCTCGACACAGCGAGGCCCCGCCGGGCGGCGCCTCCCGCGGATCATGCGACGAAGGGACACGACAACCATGTACGGGGCTCTCGACATCGGAGGGACGAAGATCGCCGGCGCAGTGGTCAGTCAGGAAGGCCGGGTGCTCGCACGCGCCGAGAGACCGACGCCCGTCCACGACTCCGCGAGTACGGTCATGGCTGCGGTCACCGCCGTCCTGAACGAACTGTCCACGCAGCCGTCGTGGCGGTCCGTGTCCTGTTGGGGCATCGGGAGCGCCGGCCCGGTCGACACCGGCGCCGGTCGCGTCAGCCCCGTCAACATCCCCGCCTGGCGCGACTTTCCGCTGGTCGACAAGGTCGCAGCACACCCCGGCCTCCCCACCGGAAGACGGCCGATCCTCCTCGGTGACGCGGTCGCCATGACAGCGGCCGAACACTGGACGGGCGCCGCACGAGACGTCGCGAACGCACTGTGCATGGTGGTGTCCACCGGTGTCGGAGGCGGCCTCGTCCTTGACGGGCGTCTGCACACCGGAACCACCGGCAATGCCGGTCACATAGGCCACATCAGCGTGGACCTTGACGGGGAGCACTGTCCCTGCGGATCCCGGGGCTGCGTGGAACTGCTGGCCAGTGGTACCGCCATCGCGCGGCATGCCCTGGATGCGGGGTGGCTCCCCCCGTCGGGGACCGCGGCAACAGCAATGTCCGTCGCGGCCTCGGCGCGCGGCGGCAACGCCACCGCCCTCGCCGTGTTCGACCGGGCTGCACAGGCGCTGGCCGCCGGGATCGCCGCCACCGCCACCCTGGTGGAACTCGACCGCGTCGTCATCGGTGGCGGCGTCGCACAAGCCGGCGACGTGCTCTTCACTCCCCTGCGCCGCCATCTGGCGTCCTACGCGACCTTGAGCTTCACCCGCGGACTGGACATCGCCCCGTCACAGCACGCCATGGACGCCGGTCTCATCGGCGCCGCGGCAGCCGCGGCCTCCACGCTCCGGCCCGGGACGAGAGCTCCGCTCGAACTCCACCGCACCGCCGTCTGACCACCGTCTGACCCCAGTCGCGGCCTGGCCGACCGGGCCATGCCGATGAGCCACATCCATGCATCGGAGGTACTGCCCACAGATGCGATCACAGGAGAGGCACGTGAAGAACCCCCTCAGAGCCGACGGTGTCCGTCGACGGCTGACAGCGCTGACAGCGCTGACAGCAGTCTGCGCCCTCACCGTCGGCCTGTTCGCCACCGCCGCCACGGCGGCCCCGGCAGCGTCGGACCGCCATCGCCCCACGTCGCGTCCAGTGCACTTGACGGACTCACGGGCGACCGCCGAGACCCGCTCCTTGTTCTCCTACCTGCGAGACGGGCGCGGCAAGGGCATCCTGTTCGGCCACCAGCAGACCACCGAGTTCGGGGTCACGTTCGACAAGGCGGACGGGGTCGCGTCGGATGTACGGGCCGGAGTCGGCGACTACCCCGCCGTGTTCGGCTGGGACATGAGCGACCAGGGCTACGGGTCCTCTCCCGGCACACCGGACGAGAAGTTCACCACCTTCGTCGAACTGATCAAGGACGCCCACCGCACCGGGGCAATCAACACCATCAGCGCCCATATGAACAACTTCGTCACCGGCGGCAACTACGGTGACACCACCGGCAATGTGGTCCAGCGCATTCTGCCGGGCGGTGACCACAACGCCGAGTTCACCGCCTATCTCGACCGTGTCGCGCGGCTCGCGCATGCCATCAGGGACGACGAAGGCAACCCGATCCCGGTCGTCTTCCGTCCCTTCCACGAGAACAGCGGTTCCTGGTTCTGGTGGGGCGCCGCCCACGCCTCACCGTCCCAGTACATCGAGTTGTGGCGCTACACCGTCGAGTACCTTCGCGACACCAAGCACGTGCACAACTTCCTCTACGCGTACTCGCCCGGCGGCGGCTACGGCGGAAAGGACGACGTCTACCTGCGTACGTACCCGGGTGACAACTACGTCGACATCCTCGGCTACGACAACTACGACGGCACCGACGGCTCGCAGCAGTGGCGCAACGCCGTGGTCACCGACCTGGGCATGCTCGCCCGCATAGCGCAGGAGCGCGGCAAGGTGTCCGCGTTCACCGAGTTCGGCGAGAGCGGCGCCCTGAAGCCCAACGGCCAGAACGGCAACCTGAAGTGGTACACCCAGCTCCTCGACGCTCTCGCCGCGGATCCGGATGCCGCACGGACCTCGTACATGATGACGTGGACAAACTTCGGCACCGACCAGTTCTTCGTGCCGTACCCCGCGCTCGGATCCCTTCCGGAGCACGAACTTCTTTCGGACTTCCAGCAGTTCGCGGCCGACGAGGACTCACTCTTCAGCTCCGACCTCGATCGTCGGGACGTCTTCAACCGCAGGGTCCGCACCGAACGGCACGCCCCGTTCCTGCACGTCCCGTCCCCCACCGACGGTCAACGCGTCACCACGGCGACCACCACCGTCCGCGCCCGCGTCACGGACGCCCGCTCGCAGCGCGTCTACTTCACCGTCGGTGACGATCCGACGCGCCACCCACTGCGGCTCGACCCTACGACGGGCTACTACACCGGCACCTGGAACATCGGCGAGGAGAACCTCGACAACACCCTGACCACGCTCAAGGTACGAGCCATCCTGCCCGGCCACCGGACGCTCACCGTGGACCACCGCGTGGCCCTCGGCGAGAAGCCCCCGCTGCCCGCCGGTGTCGTGGACGACTTCGAGGGTTACGTCGACGACGCCGACCTGCGTACCGCGTACAGCCCGTACGGCACCAACACCATCTCCCTGTCGCAGGACGCGGTCGGCTCGGGCCGTAACGCCCTTCGGTTCGACTACGACTTCGGCTTCCAGAACTACACGGGAATCGGCAGGCGCCTCGAAGGTGACTGGTCCGAGTTCCACAAGCTTTCCTTGTGGCTCAAACCGGACGGCTCGCGCCACAAGCTGGTGCTCCAGCTCGTTGCCAACGGCGTCGCATACGAGGCGTACCCGTCCATGGCCGGCACCGAGAGCGGCGTGGTGGAGATCCCCTTTGCCGACTTCCGCCCGGCGCCCTGGGACACCGAGAACTCCGACCGGCGTCTCACCCCGGAGGACCTGGCCCACCTCTCGCAGTTCAACATCTTCCTCAACCAGTCCGACACCGGCACCACCACCGACGGCACCTTCTCCGTCGACGACATGCACGCGAGTTGATCTCAATCTCGTCCTGGCCGTAAGGCTGTCGGTTCGGCAGTCACCACATCAGCGACCTGAACCAGGCGGATCCAGAAGGCCAGCCCTCCAGCATGCCTCACGGCCGCGATGCCAAGTGGGAACGTCGCAGACCGCAGGGGGCTCTGTTGGCTTACGCACAGCCCGTGTCATGCCGCAGCTCTCAGTAAGTTCGTGAAAGCCGCCTCGTCACCCGATTCATCCCCGGTGCCGAGGCGGCTTTCGCTCTACTGACAGCGGCTGGCGGATCACGCCCGGGACCTGGCAGTGAGGATCGGGGAAGCCCTGGGGCTGCGGCGATAGGACAGCTGCCGGACGCAACCCACCTGGGTTGCACCCAGCGGGGCGCCCATCTGCATATACGGCTGCGGCAGGACACCAACGGAGCCCGGGCGAAGAGCGGCCGGTCACGCGTCGTGCACCGGGTTCACGAGCGTGGCCGGCGATACCGCGCCCACCGGCATGAGGCTCTTCCGAGATGCCTGCCGCCATACGCATCCACCCGCTGAACGGACGCCCCACAGGACTGGACCAGCCCACCCGGCGGAGTGCCAGAAGCCGACACCGCGCACGGAACCTCGTTCCACCCCGGACCTCACGATGTCGAACATCAGGGCACTGGGAACCAGGCCGACAGGCGCTTGGCGATGGCCGGCACATCGACGATGTCCTGCGCGACGTCCTCGACGAACGGTCCGGCAACGGAGACGGGCGGCGGGCCGGTACCGGCACTCACGCCGTTGAACCGCAGGAAGACACGCATGGCGAGCCAGGCGGTGCGCTTGTTGCCGTCGATCAGCGCGTGATTGCGGGCGACGGAGTGCAGCAGCGCCGCCGCCTTCTCGTGCAGCGTGGGATACAGCTCGGCTCCGAACACGTTGGTCCGGGGCCGTTCGATCGCCGACACCAGAAGTCCCATGTCACGCACACTGTGCTCGGTACCGTTGACCGTGCGGGCGATGGCCAGGATCTCGTCGATCTGGAGGTAGCGCACGCCGGTCACTTCAGGTAGTCCAGAATCTCCGCATCGCTGTCCATCAGCTCGGCCAGGACGTCATCGACCTTCAGCTCGGCCCGGTCCTGGGCTTCACGGATGGCCTCGATGGCAAGTTCCTGCTTGCTGCGACCCTCCCGACGAGCCCGCTCGGTGAGCTTCGCGTCAAGGTCGTCCGGGAGTCGGAGAGTCATCGCCATGCAGAGATGATACCTGATCGGTATCAACGTGTGCGGTCGGGCCGCGTTCTTGGCCTCCAAAGAAAATGGGGCCGGAATGGTCACTCGCATCGCCTGCGGCGGTGCAGCAGGGACTTCCGCTTCGAGCGTCATCCGAGCGTCAGGAATCTCCGAACGACCCTCTGAAGGCGTCGCCGATGCAAGCACCTCGCTCACGAATCCGCAGGTCAGCGAGCTACAAGAGTGATCCGTCCGCTCGAACCCGCTGCACGGAGGGAAACAGGTCGAGCAACCCACCAGAGCACAAAACCGCAGGTCAGGCACCCTTGCCCGCAGGCTCGAGAATCGCCACGCACTCAACATGCGAAGTCATCGGAAACAGGTCGAACACCCGAAGCGACCGCACCCGGTACCCCCCGTCCCGGAAGTACCCCAGATCCCGGGCCAGCGCCGCCGGATCGCACGCCACGTACGCGATCCTCCGCGCTCCCAGCCCGGCGAGATGCTCCACCGTCTTGCGTCCGGCCCCCGCCCGCGGCGGATCCAGGACGATCAGGTCGACCTCCGTGATCCCGGTGCGAGGCAGGACCGACTCCACCTTGCCCTGCTCGATGCGGACGCGGTCGAAGTCGGCGAGGTTGTGCCGGGCGTCCTCGACGGCCCGCTTGCCGGACTCGATGCCGAGGACCGCGCCCTTGTCGCCGAGGCGGTCGGCGAGCGCGCCCGCGAAGAGGCCGACCCCGCAGTACAGGTCGAGCGCCATCTCGCCCTTGCGCGGGAGCAGCCCCTGCATGACCGCCTTCACCAGGGTGTCGGCCGCCATCGGGTGGACCTGCCAGAAGCCGCCGCTGCCCACGCGGTGCGTGCGCCCGTCGGCCCGCTCGCGCACGAACGCGCGGCCGTGGACGCGGTGGATGCCGCCGTCCTTCTCGTCGACGCGCATGACGGAGACGGGCTTGTCGAGCTCGACGAGGGGAAGGCGGGCGCCCGGGCGGGGTTCCAGGATGACCATGCGGTCCTGTGAACCGGTCGCCGCGATCGCGTCCACCGACGCCATCCCGGCCCAGTCCCGCGCCTCGATGCCCAGCTCGCTGACGCCCGGCGCCGCGATCATGCAGTGGTCGATGACCTCGACCTCGTGCGAGCGGTGCCGGCGCAGACCGGCGTTGCCGTCCGCGTCCACCGCGTACTGCACGCGCGTCCGCCACCCGGGCACCTCACCGGCCGGCAGCTTGTCGCCCTCGGCCGGCATCACCGTGCCGTCCCAGCCGACGTCCTCCGGCGTGAGCCCGGCGAGGCGCTGCAACTGCTCGGCGACGACCTCGCCCTTGAGCCGCCGCTGCGCACCCGGTTTGGCGTGCTGCCAGTCGCAGCCGCCGCAGCGACCCGGGCCGGCGAAGGGGCAGGGCGCCTCGATCCGGTCCTTGGACGCGTCCAGGATCTCCACGGCGTCCGCCCGCAGGAACCGCGCCCCCTCCTCGCCCTCGGTCACCCGTGCCACGACGCGCTCACCGGGAAGCGTGTGCCGGACGAACAGGACCTGGCCGTCGGCGGTCCGGGCGATGCAGTGCCCGCCATGGGCCACCGGGCCGACCTCGACCTCGAAGTCCACCCCCACCAGCGATTTCTTCGGTTCTGCCTGCATGGCGGGGTGACTCCACAACGTCAAAGGGAAAGGACCGGACATCGTCCGAGGGAAAAGGCCGGGCTGTTGTCCGGGGGAAACGCCCGGACAACAGCCCACCAGTCTACGTCCGCGAGAACATCTCCCTCGCCTCCACGGCCGCGAGGGAAGTTCGTTCGCCTCTACTGCTGCGAGGACGTCTCCTTCGGCCGCTCGTGCGCCGGCCCACGCCGCACCGCACCCGGCGCGTTCCACTCCTGCCGCTTGCGGGCCCGGTTCTTCGCGGCCTCGGAGGACTGGAGCTGGTAGGGCACCGAGGTCACCATGACGCCCGCCGTGAACAGCAGCCGGCCCTTCAGCCGCAGCGCGCTCTGGTTGTGCAGCAGGTGCTCGTACCAGTGGCCGACCACGTACTCGGGGATGATCACGGACACCGCGTCGCGCGGCGACTCCTTGCGCAGGCTCTTCACGTACTCGATGACCGGCCGGGTGATCTCGCGGTACGGCGAGTCGAGGACCTTCAGCGGTACGTCGATCCCGCGCCGCTCCCACTCCTCGCGCAGCGCCTTGGTCTCGGCCGGGTCGACGTTGACGCTGAGCGCCTCCAGGGTGTCCGAGCGCAGCAGCTTGGCGTACGCCAGCGCCCTGAGCGTCGGCCGGTGGATCTTGGAGATCAGCACCACGGAATGCACCCGGGACGGGCGGACGCTGTCGTCGCTCGGTCCCTCGGGGGCCGCGATCTCGTCGGCGACGCGGTCGTAGTGCTTACGGATGGCGGACATCGTCGCGTAGAAGATCACCATGCCGAGCAGCGCGACCCAGGCGCCGTGCGTGAACTTGGTGACGAGGACGACCACCAGCACCAGGCCGGTGAAGAAGGCGCCGAAGGCGTTGATCGCCCGCGAGCGGACCATGTGGCGGCGCTTGGCCTCGTCCTTCTCCACCGCCAGATGGCGGTTCCAGTGCCGGACCATGCCGGTCTGGCTGAGCGTGAAGGAGACGAACACACCGACGATGTAGAGCTGGATCAGACGGGTGGAGTCGGCGCCGTAGATCCAGACCAGCAGGCCGGCCGCGCCCGCCAGGAGCACGATGCCGTTGGAGAAGGCGAGGCGGTCGCCGCGCGTGTGCAGCTGGCGCGGGAGGTAGCGGTCCTGGGCGAGGATCGAGCCGAGCAGCGGGAAGCCGTTGTACGCCGTGTTCGCGGCCAGGAACAGCACCAGCGCGGTCGCCGCGGCCAGCACGATGAACAGGAAGCTGCCCTTGCCGAAGACGGCCTCCGCGACCTGGGAGATCACCGGGTTCTGGACGTAGCCGGAGCCGATCGCGACCCCGTCCTTCAGCAGGTCCTCGGCCGGGTTCTCGGCCATGCGGACCTTGGTGGTCATGGCGAGCGCGATGATGCCGCAGAACATCGTCACGGCCAGCAGGCCCATCGCCGCGAGCGTGGTCGCCGCGTTCTTGGACTTCGGCTTGCGGAACGCCGGAACACCGTTGGAGATCGCCTCGACACCGGTCAGCGCGGCACAGCCGGAGGAGAAGGCCCGCAGCAGCAGGAAGACCAGGGCGAAACCGGCCAGTCCCTGGTGCTCCGCCTTGATCTCGTAGCCGGCCGTCGGCGCCCGCATGGTCTCGTCGAGGACCAGCCCGCGGAAGGCGCCCCACGCGATCATGATGAAGACGCCCGCGACGAAGACGTAGGTCGGGATCGCGAACAGCGAGCCGGACTCCTTCACCCCGCGCAGATTCATCAGCGTGAGCAGCACGATCACCGCGATCGCGCAGAGCACCTTGTGCTCGACGACGAACGGCACGGCGGAGCCGAGGTTCTCGATGCCGGAGGCGATGGACACGGCGACGGTGAGGACGTAGTCGACGAGCAGGGCGCTGGCGACCGTGAGCCCGGCCTTCGGGCCGAGGTTGGTGTTGGCCACCTCGTAGTCGCCGCCGCCGCTCGGATACGCGTGCACGTTCTGCCGGTAGGAGGCGACCACGGTGAACATCAGCACGACGACCGCGACGGCGATCCAGGGGCTGAAGTGGTACGCCGACACGCCCGCGATGGACAGGACCAGCAGCACCTCGCCGGGCGCGTACGCCACGGAGGAGAGGGGGTCGGAGGCGAAGACGGGGAGGGCGATGCGCTTCGGCAGGAGCGTTTCCCCGAGCCGGTCACTGCGCAGTGCGCGCCCGATCAGGATCCGTTTGGGCACGTCGGTCAGTTTGGACACAACAGAGAAGCCTAAGCGTTCGAACGGGTGCGCAACCACCCGCCACCCCACATCGGCCTCGATCTGCCCTCCGAGTGAAATCGGCCAACCGCCCGGCAACGGATTCCGCACCGGTTCGCGTCCTCATGCCTATATGACAAGACCCCCCGCCCGCACCGCCCCCGGAGGTCCCATGCATGCCAGCGCGGAGCTGATCGGCGCCGCCGCCGCTCTTCTCGGCCTCGGAATCCTGACTCTTGTGAGCCTGCGCAGCATCAGCCGCCGCTGATCGCCCCGGGCCCTGCACGGGGGTGCCCCGCACGGACCGCGCGTGTGTAGCTTGGTGGCCGGTCTGAGACCCTGTTAAGGCCAAGTCAACGACTCTTGACACTTGTCATTCGGAAGGACGGTCGTGCACATCGTCATCATGGGCTGCGGGCGAGTGGGTTCCGCTCTCGCCCAGACCCTGGAGCAACAGGGGCACACGGTCGCTGTGATCGACCAGGACCCCACCGCCTTCCGTCGACTGGGCTCGGGATTCGGCGGCCGCCGGGTCACCGGCGTCGGCTTCGACCAGGACACCCTGCGCGAGGCCGGCATCGAGGAGGCGGGCGCGTTCGCCGCCGTCTCCAGCGGTGACAACTCGAACATCATCGCCGCCCGCGTGGCCCGCGAGATGTTCGGCATCGAGAACGTCGCGGCCCGTATCTACGACCCGCGCCGCGCCGAGGTCTACCAGCGCCTGGGCATCCCGACGGTCGCCACGGTCCGCTGGACCGCCGACCAGATGCTCCGCCGGCTGCTGCCCTCGGGCGCCGAGCCGCTGTGGCGCGACCCCACCGGGGGCGTCCAGCTCGCCGAGGTGCACGCCTCCGCCGCCTGGGTCGGCCACAAGATCAGCAGGCTCCAGGAGGAGACGGGCGTCCGCGTGGCGTTCCTGACCCGCCTCGGCGAGGCGATCCTGCCCAGCTCGCAGACGGTGCTTCAGGAGGGCGACCTGGTGCACGTGATGATGCGCACCGACGAGGTCGACAAGGTCGAGGCGTCCTTCGCCAAGGGTCCCGAAGAGGAGGGCGGTCACTGATGAGGGTCGCCATTGCCGGTGCCGGCGCGGTCGGCCGCTCGATCGCGGGCGAACTGCTGGAGAACGGCCACGAGGTCCTTCTCATCGACAAGGCGCCGACCGCCATCTCGGTCGAGCGCGTGCCCCAGGCGGAGTGGCTGCTGGCCGACGCCTGCGAGATCACGTCCCTGGACGAGGCGGCGCTCCAGCGCTGCAACGTCGTGATCGCCGCGACCGGCGATGACAAGGTGAACCTGGTCGTCTCGCTCCTGGCCAAGACGGAGTACGGCGTTCCGCGTGTCGTCGCCCGGGTGAACAACCCGAAGAACGAGTGGATCTTCAACGAGTCCTGGGGCGTGGACGTCGCCGTCTCGACGCCCCGCCTGATGTCCGCCCTGGTCGAGGAGGCGGTCTCGGTCGGTGACCTGGTCCGTCTGCTCCGCTTCAGCCACGGCGACGCGAACCTGGTCGAGCTGACCCTGCCGGAGGAGTCGGCCCTGGCCGGCACCCAGGTGGGCGACGTGGAATGGCCGGAGGACACGTCCCTGGTCACGATCATCCGCGGCACCCGCGTCCTGACTCCGACCCGCGAGGACTCCCTGGAGGCGGGCGACGAACTCCTGTTCGTGGCCGCCCAGGCCCGCGAGGAACAGCTGGAGGACCTGCTGTCGGTGCGTCGCGAGGACGCGTCCTAGGCGGTACGACGACGAAGGGGCGCCCTGAGAGTTCAGGGCGCCCCTTCGTCGTCGTACCCGTAACTACGCCTCGCGCCGGTGCCGCGCCCCGGTCGACTCGCCGCGCTCGGCGGCCAGGGCGGCCTTCCGCTCCTCCTCCGCCTTCTCGGCGGCTTCCATCTCCGCGAAGACGTCGATCGGCGCCGGTGCCTTCGCCAGGAAGACCCATGTCAGCCAGACGGCGAGCAGGAAGGGCGGGATCTTCAGCGCGACCAGCACCCAGCCCAGCTGCGCCGTGTTGGCCCACCAGTACAGCGGGAAGAGGATCGCGCACTTGGCCAGCAGGATCGCACCCCAGGCGTAACTCGCCTTGGCGTACGCCTTCTTGCGGCCGGGGTTGCGGGTGCGCCAGGAGAGGTTCTCCTTGAACACCGGGCCGAGGATGAGGCCGATCAGCGGGACACCGCACAGGGTCGTGATGATGTACGCCAGTCCCAGACCCAGCGTGTACAGCATGCCCGGCAGGTAGAAGTCCTTCGCGTTGCCGGTCATCATCGCGAAGACCACACCGAAGGCCACGCCGAAGACACCGCTGAAGGCGTGCTTGACGGTGTCCCGCTTCACCAGCCGGACCACGACCAGGACCAGCGACACCGCGAGCGCGGCGATCGCGGACATGTGCAGGTCCTTGTTGATCGTGTAGATCGTGACGAAGAGCAGGCCGGGCAGCACCGTCTCGACCATGCCCCGCAGGCCTCCGAAGGCCTCGAACAGCGCGGCCTCGGTCACCGCCCGGGCGTCGTGCTGATCGGTCTCTTCGGTCGGCTTGTCGAGCGACGTCACCGGCTACTCCCTACCGAGGGGTCTCAGTTCGTACTTCGGGTTGAACAGCACCCGGCGGCCCCGGCTCATCGAGATCCGGCCCGATGCGATCAGCTTGCGCCCCGGCTCGATCCCCACGATGGAGCGCCGGCCGAGCCACACCACGTCCAGCGCGGCGGAGCCGTCGAACAGCTCGGCCTCCAGCGCCGGGACACCGGCTCTAGGACGCAGCGTGACCGTGCGCAAGGTACCAGTAACGGTCACGATCTGTCGGTCGTGGCAGTCGCCGATACGGACACAGCCGGCGGTCTCGGCATCCTCCCGCAGCTCCTCCGACTCCAGGTCCTCCTGGGACGAGGAAAGCCGGTCGAGCATGCGCCGGAACCGGCCCACCGGCTTCTCGGAACGCGGAACAGCACTCATATGTGAAGCGTACCGGGGTGCGCTGACACCTTCGTACCCGCGGTGCTAGCCCTCGAACCGGTAGCCCATACCGGGCTCGGTGACGAAGTGCTTGGGGTGCGAGGGGTCCGCCTCCAGTTTGCGACGCAGCTGCGCCATGTAGACCCGCAGATAGTTGGTCTCCGTCCCGTACGACGGCCCCCACACCTCCTGGAGCAGCTGCTTCTGGCTGACCAGACGGCCGGTGTTGCGCACCAGCACCTCCAGCAGATGCCACTCCGTGGGGGTCAGGCGTACGTCCTTGCCGCCCCGGTTGACCTTCTTCGCGGCGAGGTCGACGGTGAACTCCGCGGTCTCCACGGTCGTCACGTCGCTCTCCCCTGGGCCGACCGGCTCCGCCCGGCGGACGGCGGCCCGCAGGCGGGCCAGCAGCTCGTCCATGCCGAAGGGCTTGGTGACGTAGTCGTCGGCGCCCGCGTCCAGGGCCTCGACCTTCTCGTCGGAGGAGTGCCGGGCGGACAGCACCAGGATCGGTACCCGGGTCCAGCCGCGCAGTCCGCGGATCACCTCGACGCCGTCCATGTCGGGCAGGCCCAGGTCGAGGACGACCACGTCGGGGTGGCGGGCGGCGGCGAGCCGGAGGGCGGTGGCACCGTCGTGGGCCGCGTCGACCTCGTATTTGCGGGCCCTGAGGTTGATCACGAGGGCGCGCACGATCTGCGGCTCGTCCTCGATCACGAGCACCCGGGTCATGTGGTCCGCCTTTCGGGTTGTACGGCCATGAGGGGTTCACGGCCCGCTTCCGCCGCCCTGAGCGTCAGCACCATCGTGAGGCCGCCGCCCGGCGTGTCCTCGGCGTCGAGGGTGCCGCCCATGGCCTCGGCGAAGCCGCGGGCGACGGCGAGCCCGAGTCCGACACCGGCCCCGCGCGGGGCGTCGCCGTAGCGCTGGAAGGGCGCGAAGATGCGCTCCTTGGCCTCGTCGGGGACGCCGGGGCCCCGGTCGACCACCCGGACCTCGACCCGGTCGGCGAGGGCGCTGGCGGACACCAGCACCGGCTCGTCCCGCCGGCTGTACTTGACGGCGTTCTCCACCAGGTTGGCCACCGACCGCTCCAGCAGCCCGGCGTCCACGGCGACCATGGGCAGCGTCTCCGGGATGTCCAGCTCCACGCTGTCCTCGGGCACCCCGCCGAGCGCCATCGGCACCACCTCGTCGAGGTCGATCTCCCGGATCAGCGGCGTGACCGTGCCGGTCTGGAGCCTGGACATGTCCAGCAGGTTGCCCACCAGGTGGTCGAGCCGGTCGGCGCCCTCCTCGATGCCCTCCAGCAGCTCGGCCCGGTCCTCCTCGGACCACGCCACGTCGTCGGAGCGCAGGGACGACACCGCGGCCTTGATCCCGGCCAGCGGGGTGCGCAGATCGTGGCTCACGGCGGCCAGCAGGGCGGTGCGGATCCGGTTGCCCTCGGCCAGGGTGCGGGCCTGGTCGGCCTCCTCCCGCAGGCGCCGCCGGTCCAGGGCGACCGCGGCCTGCGCGGCGAACGCGGCGAGCACCCGGCGGTCCTCGGCGGGCAGCACCCGGCCGGTCAGGGCCAGGGCCATGTGGTCGCCGACGGGCATGTCGACGTCGGCGTCCTCAGGGCGCTCCACGGGGCGGCCGAGTCCGGCGCGGCCCGCGCAGGTCCATGGCTCGACGTCGCTCACCCGTTCGAGCAGGGCCGCCGACTCCATCCCGAAGGTCTCGCGGACCCGCTCCAGGAGCTCCTCCAGGCCGGTCTCGCCGCGCAGCACGTTCCCGGCGAGGAAGGACAGGATCTCCGACTCGGCCCGCAGCCGGGCCGCCTGATGGGTGCGCCGGGCGGCCAGGTCGACGACCGAGGCCACCGAGACACCGACCCCGACGAAGATCACGATGGCGACGATGTTCTTCGGGTCGGCGATGGTCCAGTGGTGCAGGGGCGGTGTGTAGAAGTAGTTCAGGAGCAGGGAGCCGACCGCGGCCGAGGCCAGCGCGGGCAGCAGTCCGCCGAGCAGCGCGGCGGCCACCGTCAGCGTCAGGAACAGCAGCATGTCGTTGGCGAGGCCGAGGTGGACGGTGTTGAGCAGCACGGCCAGGACGGCGGGGCCGGCCACGCCGACCGCCCAGCCCCAGATGATCCGCGCCCTCCCGAGCCGTGCGCCGCGGGCGACCGGCAGTCCGCGTCCCTTGGCGACCTCGTCGTGGGTGACGATGTGGACGTCGAGGTCGGGCCCGGACTCCCGGGCGACCGTCGCGCCGACGCCGGGTCCGAAGACGTACTGCCAGGTCTTGCGGCGCGAGGAGCCGAGCACGACCTGGGTGGCGTTGACGCCCCGGGCGAAGTCGAGCAGCGCCGCGGGTATGTCGTCGCCGATCACGTGGTGGAAGGTGCCGCCGAGGTCCTCCACGAGGGTCCGCTGGACCGCGAGTTCCTTGGGCGAGGCCGAGGTCAGGCCGTCGCTGCGGGCTATGTAGACGGCGAGCACCTCGCCGCCCGCGCCCTTCTCGGCGAGCCGCGCGGCCCGGCGGATCAGGGTCCGCCCCTCGGGTCCGCCGGTCAGCCCGACGACGATCCGCTCGCGCGAGCCCCAGATCTTCGAGACCCGGTGGTCGCTGCGGTACTGCTTCAGATACTCGTCGACCCGGTCGGCCACCCACAGCAGCGCGAGTTCCCTGAGGGCCGTGAGGTTGCCGGGCCGGAAGTAGTTCGACAGGGCCGCGTCGACCTTGTCCGGCCGGTAGATGTTGCCGTGCGCCATCCGGCGGCGCAGCGCCTGCGGCGACATGTCGACCAGCTCGATCTGGTCGGCCCGCCGGACCACCTCGTCGGGCACGGTCTCGCGCTGCCGTACGCCGGTGATGGACTCCACGACGTCGCCGAGGGACTCCAGGTGCTGGATGTTGACCGTCGACACGACGTCGATCCCGGCCGCGAGCAGCTCCTCCACGTCCTGCCATCGCTTGGCGTTGCGGGAGCCCGGGATGTTGGTGTGGGCGAGTTCGTCCACCAGGGCGACGGCGGGGGCGCGCCGCAGCACCGCGTCGACGTCCATCTCCTGGAAGACGGTTCCGCGGTACTCCAGTTCCCGGCCCGCGATCCGCTCCAGGCCGTGGAGCATCACCTCGGTACGCGCCCGGCCGTGGTGCTCGACATGGGCCACGGCGCAGTCGGTGCCGCGCTCGACGCGCCGGTGCGCCTCGGAGAGCATCGCGTACGTCTTGCCGACGCCCGGTGCCGCACCGAGGTAGATCCGAAGCCTGCCGCGTCCCATGGGTCCCATTGTCTTCCGGTCACTGCTGCCTACGCAGCGTCGACCTTACGGCCGTGCCGGGTGGCGAACGGGCTCCGAAGCCCCTGGGAGGCCGGTCCTTGACGCAACCCTGACGGCACACGCGGCACCCGTGGACCGGCTCAGCCCTGGACTATCTCCCCGTCGCCCAGTTCCAGGACCCGGTCGGCCAGATCCAGCAGGGTCGCGTCGTGCGTGGCGACGAGGGCGGTGACGTTCTCGCTGCGTACGACGGCGCGCAGCAGTTCCATCACGGCGTGCCCGGTCTCCGCGTCGAGCTGGCCCGTGGGCTCGTCGGCGATGAGCAGCGAGGGGCTGTTGGCGAGGGCGCGGGCGATGGCGACCCGCTGCTGCTGGCCGCCGGAGAGCTCGGTCGGCCGCTGGGCGGCGTGGTCGGCGAGGCCGACGAGGGACAGCAGCAGCTCGACGCGCTCTTCACGCGCGCGTGCGTCGGCCCGGCGCAGCCGCAGGGGGACGCCGACGTTCTCGGCGGCGGTGAGGATCGGGATGAGCCCGAAGGACTGGAAGACGAACCCGACGTGATCCCGGCGCAGGGCGAGCAGCCCGTCCTCGTCCAGTGCGGCGAGGTCGCGCCCGCCGACCTCGACGCGCCCCTGGTCCGGTGCGTCGAGGCCGCCGACGATGTTGAGCAGCGTGGTCTTCCCGGATCCCGAGCGCCCCTTGAGGGCGACGAGCTCCCCGCGCGGCACCTCCAGGGAGACGCCGCGCAGGGCGTGGACGACGCCGGCGCCGCGACCGTAGGACCTGTGGACGTTCTCGACCCGGACCATGGTCTCGGTGACCACCTGGCTCATGTGCCCTCCCCCGTGCGGACCGGGCGCCAGTATCCCCACCGGGCGCCCGGCTGTTCAACGGTCGGTCAGCTCGGATTGTCCCCGTGGGTGAGGGTCTCCCAGGCCACGAAGAGGTTGTTGGAGCCGGCCGGGCGGTTCCGCTCGGTCAGGGCCTGGGTGTTGGTCATGGCGATGCCCAGGCGGTTGTGCAGGGCGTTGTAGCCGACCTCGGTGACGGGTCCGAGCCCGAGCTTCAGCGAGCCGCCGCACAGCCAGCTGGGCACGGCGGTCCCCAGCTCGTACTTCGCCTGGAACCCGAGCGCCTGCCGCAGCCGCTCGCCCACGTCGGTGCCGTACAGGTCCTGCCCCTGGATACGGCTGGTCTCGGCGATGTGCGCGATGGCCGAGATGCCGTAGCCGGTGTGCGTGAGGTCGCGGCAGGTCTCCTGGGTGAGGCCGGTGACGAAGGTGGACTGTCCCTGCCAGTACGCGACGATCTTCGCCGTGGTGTCGAGGTTCTGGCTCGGCACGGTCTTCGGCACGGAGCCGTCGGAGGCGAGGTACACATAGGCGGCCGTGCGTGTGCGGAACTTCGCCATGGCCTTGTCGTACGACGCCTTGTCCTCCAGGAAGACGGAGATGCCGACGGCCGCCTCCATCATCGACAGCTCCCAATTGCCGTTGGAGTTGGAGCCGTTGATGATCTCGGGGAGGTAGACGGTGCGGAGCATGGTCGCGAAGCGCCCGGAGCCCGCCCAGCCTCCCGTGTACGTGTACTTGATGATCTCGGCGGCCTTGGGCCAGGAGGAGCCGGCCCAGCCGGTCTGCAGGGGCGCGTTGCTGTTGGTGTGGTCCGTGAGGGTCGCGGACCAGGCGTCCATCAGCTGGATGGCCTTCTTGGCGTACCGGTCGTCGCGGGTGATGTACCAGGCGAGGGCGTCGGTGTAGGCGGCGATCGCGTCCTCGCGCTCGTCGGTGCAGCCGTAGTTGGGGTTCGAGTAGGAGCCGCATTCGACGACCGCGCGGGGCTTGGGCGTGCGGTTCAGATCGGCGTACTTGCTCGCCAGCATCTGGTCGAAGGCGCCCTTCCAGGGCTGGGCGCCGGCGTTGACCTTGGTGCGGGCGAAGTCCAACTGGCCCTGGGAGACGGCGACTCCGGGGTGGGCGAAGGCGGCGGGGGCGGCCGGGGCGGCGGTGGGCCAGGCCAGAGCGCCGGCGACGAGGGCGGCCACGGTCGTGAGGAGAGCGGTTCTGCGCATACGTGGGGGCCTTCCGTTCTCGTATATGAACGTGAAGCGCCTTTGTGAACAGACGCGTTGGGCCGAGACGGTAGGTACAGACCAATGCGCCGTCAAGAGTTCGCGCAGGACCTCCGTGCGTGCATGACAAAGGGCCGTACCCCGCGACGGGGTACGGCCCTTGACGCCTTCTCGCCTACCGGACCTCGGTGATCTCCGGGCCGCGCTGGAGCTGGCCCATGCCGCCGGAGAAGCGGGAGCCCTCCTGGTCCTGCTGCTGGACGCCCTCGGGGACCATCTGCGCGTCGTTCGGCAGCTTGAGGACGATCGGGTCGCGGGGCGCCATGGGGCCCTCGCCGCGGACCACGACCGTGTCCCGGAAGATCTGCTCCAGCAGACCGGCCGCCTGCGGCTGCACCGCGCCCTGCCCCGAGATCACACCGCGCAGGAACCAGCGCGGACCGTCCACCCCGACGAACCGCACGACCTGGAAACCGCCCGTGCCGTCCGGCAGCTGCACCGGCACCTGGGCCCGCAGCTCCCAGCCCAGCGGACCCTCGACCTCGTCGACGATGCCGCCCTGCTGGGTGATGCCGGTCGCGATCTCCTCGCGCACCTCGCCCCAGATGCCCTCACGCTTGGGAGCGGCGAAGGCCTGCAGCTGGACGGCGCTGTCGCGCAGCACCACGGTCGCCGCGACGATCGCGTCACCCGCGACCTCGACCCGCAGCTCCATGCCGTCGACGCCGGGCACGAAGATGCCGCCCAGGTCCACCCGGCCCTCGCCCGGTTCGCTCACCTCGGAGTCGTCCCAGGGCCCGTCGGGCCGCGGCTCGGGCTCGAGCCTCACCCGCTCGCGCTCGCCGCCTTCGTCGTCCGCCTCAGTGTCGACACTGTCGACGACCTGCTCGGCCTCGCCGGCCGCGCCCTCGGCGGCATCCTTCTTCTTGCGACGTCCGAACACGTCACTGTCCTTCCCGGTCGGATACGACCGATGCGTATCGATTCCCACCCGTTGCGCCGCCGACGGCGGCCTGACCGCTTGTGCTGTTCGTACCGGTCACCGCGGCATGACCTCCGGTGGACCCGAAGCCCCCTTCGGCCCGCACCGAGTCGGGCAGCTCCGCGACCTCCTGGAAGCTGACCCGCTCGACCTGCTGGACGACCAGTTGGGCGATCCGGTCGAAGCGCTCGAACCGCACCGCCTCGCGCGGGTCGAGATTCACCACGATCACCTTGATCTCCCCACGGTACCCGGCATCAACCGTCCCCGGGGCATTCACGAGAGCGACACCGCAGCGGGCGGCGAGACCGGATCGGGGGTGCACGAAGGCCGCGTACCCCTCCGGCAGCGCGACAGACACCCCGGTGGGCAGCACGACCCGCTCGCCCGGCTGCAGTTCACAGCTCTCGGTGGTCCGCAGATCGGCTCCCGCGTCACCGGGGTGCGCGTACGACGGAAGCGGTACGTCGGGGTCGACGCGCCGGATCAGCACGCTCACGGGTTCACGGGTCACGGGTTCACCTCGAAGGCACGGGCACGCCGGATCTGGTCCGGGTCGTCCATGGCGGCCCGGATCTCCTCGGGGCGGCCGTTGTCGATGAAGTGGTCGACCTTCACCTCGACGAAGAGCGCGTCCGCGCGGACGGCGACGGGCCCCTCCGGGCCGCCGATACGCCCGGTCGCGGTCGAGTAGATCTTGCGCCCGGCGACGGCCGTGACACAGGCCTCCAGATACAGCACCGTGCCCACGGGAACGGGCCGCGCGAAGTCGGTCTCCAGGCGTCCCGTCACCGCGATCGTGCGCAGGAGCCAGTTCAGGGAGCCGAGCGTCTCGTCGAGAGCGGTCGCCAGCACACCGCCGTGCGCCAGGCCGGGGGCGCCCTGGTGGGCGGGGCGCACGGTGAACTCGGCGGTGACCGAGACGCCTTCGCCCGCGCGGGCCGCCAGATGCAGGCCGTGGGCCTGCCCGTCACCGCAGCCGAAGCACTCGCCGTAGTGCGCGCCGAGGAGCTCGCCGGGCGCGGGCGCGTCGGGATGACGCACCGGCGGCGCGGCGTCGGCCGGAGGCTGAAGAGCTGCGGAAGTACCACTCACAGCCGCAGACCTTACCCGCGCGTCGGCCGTGTTCTCACACCGTGCCAAGCTTGGATTCATGCAGCTCTCCGCGACCCCGTACGAAGAACGTCTCACCGCCCCCCGTTCCTGGTGGCTGATCTCGTTCCTGGTGGGGGTCTCCTTCGCCCTCATCCTGCTGCCGTTCGGGACCCTGCCGCTGCTCGGCGGCCTGGTCGGCGGCACCGCCGCGGCCGCGGTCGTCGCCAGCTCCTACGGCTCGCAGCGCATCCGGATCGTGGGCGACTCGCTGATCGCCGGAGAGGCGAAGATCCCGGTCACGGCGCTGGGCGAGACGGAGATCCTGGACGCCGAGGAGGCGCGCGCCTGGCGCACGTACAAGGCCGACACCCGCGCCTTCCTGCTGCTGCGCGCCTACATCCCCACCGCGCTGCGTGTGATGGTCACCGACCCCGAGGACCCGACGCCGTACCTGTACCTGTCGACGCGCGAGCCGGAGCGGCTGGCGGAGGCGATCCGGCAGGCGCGCGAAGCCGCGTAGAACATTCGCGCCAGTAGTCACCCGCCGGCCCGGCCACGGGTACCTCCGGGAATCTCACGGAACTCTTACCGGTCGCGGAACCCTCACCGGCCGCGTCGGCCCTCGCCGTGCCCGCGTCCGAGTTCCTTCGCGACGTCCCCCACCGTCAGGGGATCCGCCGGTGCCTCCAGCGGCGGGAGCTCGGGGAGCGCGTCCCAGGGCACCTGCATCTTCCGCAGGTCCGCGCGGATACGGGCCGCGAGCTTTCTGGTGTCCCGGCGGTTCATGACCGCGCCCACGGCGGCGCCGACCATGAACGGCATCAGGTTCGGAAGATCCCGGACCATGCGCTTCATGATCTGCTGCCGCAGCTGGTTCTTCATCGGGCCGCTGAGTGCGGAGTTGATCGTCGACGGCTTGGTCACGTCGATGCCGCGCTCACCCGACCAGGAGTTCAGGTACGCGGTGCTGCGGTCCTTGAGGCCGCCCGGCGGTCGCACGCCGTAGACCTCGTGGAGTTCGGCGATCAGCTTGAGTTCGATCGCCGCGACCCCGGTGATCTCCGCGGCCAGCTCCGTGGGCATCGCGGGCGGCACGGGCAGCATCGCCGCCGCTCCGACACCGGCGCCGACCGTCGCGGTGGCCGCCGCGGCGCCCGCCACGAGCTTGTCGGCGAGCTGCTCGGGCCCGAGGCCCGGGAACTGCCTGCGCAGCGCCTGGAGGTCGCGTACGGGGATCCTGGGGGCGTTGTCGATGATCCGGTCGGCGAGGTACGCCAGGCCCGCCCTGGCCCGGCTGCCGCCCTTGCGGACGCCTTCCCCGACCTTTTCCCGGATCACCGCGACCCGTCGCTTGGCGACGGGCGCGGGGTACCGCTCCGCGGGGGCCGGGAGGTCAGCCCGGCCGGCCGCGGGTTCGAGCGAGGCCGATCCCGTACCGGAGATTCCTGTATCGGAAGCTCCCGTACCGGATGAGCCCCGCTCGTCGTCACGCGCGCCGTGAGGGCCGTCGGACGGCCCTTGGTCCGCTCCCGGCAGGTGGGAGCGGCGCTTCCAGGGAGGGGTCGAGCCAGTCACGGCCGACCCGTCCTCAGTCGCAGTCGCGGCAGATCGGCTGACCGTTCTTCTCGCGGGCCAGCTGGCTGCGGTGGTGCACCAGGAAGCAGCTCATGCAGGTGAACTCGTCCTGCTGCTTGGGCAGCACCCGGACGGCCAACTCCTCGTTCGAGAGGTCCGCGCCGGGCAGTTCCAGGCCTTCGGCGGCCTCGAACTCGTCGACGTCCACTGCGGACGTCGACTTGTCGTTCCGCCTGGCCTTCAGCTCTTCAAGGCTGTCCGAGTCGACGTCGTCGTCGGTCTTGCGTGGGGTGTCGTAATCCGTTGCCATGTCGCTCTCCCCCTCTGGGTGTCTGCGGTGTCTCCAGCGCACGTAACGCGTGAGAGGCCGGACTTGTGCCCGACCCGAGGCGGAGATTTTGCCTCACATCAAGGTCTGTTACTCAATCGACACCCAACCGGACCCCTCATGAGTGATCGGCTGGGATGGCGATGGGGACCGTACACGGTCCGAATGCCGCACTTCAAAGGCGTCTCACCGTGTACTTCCCGTGATCAAGGCCCCCGAAAACCCGGACTTTCCCGGCTTTCCGACTGCCTTCTTGATCACTGTCAGTAGATGGCCGGAAATTCGCCCTTGTGATCGATCACACACGGGACAGCTCGACGAGTGCCCAGAAAATTCCGCGCAAAGCGAACATCCCCGTGTGTCGGCGACATGGTCTCAGATCGGAAGGGTGACCCGCATCACGAGGCCTCCCCCCTCGCGCGGCTGTGCGTAGATGTGCCCGCCGTGCGCCCGGGCGACCGAGCGCACGATGGACAGGCCGAGCCCGACGCCCTTGTCGCTGCCGGTCCGGTCGGCCCCTCTCAGCCGCTTGAACGGCTCGAAGAGATTGTCGATCTCGTACGCCGGCACGACCGGCCCCGTGTTCGACACGACCAGCAGCGCCTGACCGTGCTGGACCTCGGTGGTGACCTCGACCCAGCCGCCCTCCGGCACGTTGTACCGCACGGCGTTCTGCACCAGGTTCAGCGCGATCCGCTCCAGCAGTACGCCGTTGCCCTGGACGACCGCGGGCTTCTGCTCCCCGCGGATCGTCACGCCCTTGGCCTCCGCCTCCGCGTGCACCTGGTCGACGGCCTGCTCGGCGACCTCGGCTAGGTCCACGGGCTTGCGCTCGACGATCTGGTTGTCGCTGCGGGCGAGCAGCAGCAGCCCCTCCACGAGCTGCTCACTGCGTTCGTTGGTGGCGAGGAGTGTCTTGCCCAGCTGCTGGAGCTCCACGGGCGCGCCTGGATCCGAGAGATGAACCTCCAGCAGCGTGCGATTGATCGCCAGCGGCGTTCTCAGCTCGTGCGAGGCGTTGCCGACGAAGCGCTGCTGGGCCGTGAAGGCCCGCTGGAGGCGCTCCAGCATGTCGTCGAAGGTGTCGGCCAGCTCCTTCAGCTCGTCGTCCGGGCCGTCCAGCTCGATCCGCCGCGACAGGTCCGAGCCCGCCACCGCGCGGGCGGTCCGGGTGATCCGGCCCAGCGGGGACAGCACACGGCCGGCCATGGCGTAGCCGAAGGCGAAGGCGATGATCGCGAGGCCGAGGAGGGCGAGGAGGGAGCGGCTGAGGAGGTTGTCGAGGGCGTGCTGACGTTGTTCGTTGACGCAGTCGTTCATCGCCTTGTTGAACACGTCGGGCGATGCCTGGGTGGGCAGGTCGCAGACCGAGCTGGTGACCTTGCCCTCGGTGATCTTGAAGGGCAGCAGGCTGCCGACGTTGAGCGCCTGCGCGGCGAGGAGATAGATGATCGACAGCAGCAGGATGCCGGCGATCAGGAACATCCCGCCGTAGAGCAGCGTCAGCCTTATGCGGATGGTGGGACGCAGCCAGGGGAACGGAGGCTCCGGCCGGCGGGGGTCCCAGGTGGGTTTCGGAGGCGCCTGGGGAGGCGCGGGAGCGGCGGCCACGACGCGTCTCAGATCCGGTAGCCGGAGCCGGGGACCGTGACGATGACGGGCGGCTCGCCCAGCTTGCGGCGCAGGGTCATGACCGTCACGCGCACGACGTTGGTGAACGGGTCCGTGTTCTCGTCCCAGGCCTTCTCCAGGAGCTGCTCCGCGGAGACGACCGCGCCCTCGGAGCGCATCAGCACCTCCAGGACGGCGAACTCCTTGGGCGCGAGCTGGACTTCCTTGCCGTCACGGAAGACCTCGCGGCGGTTCGGGTCGAGCTTGATGCCGGCGCGCTCCAGGACGGGCGGCAGCGGCATGCTGGTGCGCCGGCCGAGGGCACGCACGCGCGCGGTGAGCTCACTGAACGCGAAGGGCTTGGGCAGATAGTCGTCGGCGCCGATCTCCAGGCCCTCGACCCGGTCGCTGACGTCGCCGGACGCGGTGAGCATCAGCACGCGCGTGGGCATGCCGAGCTCGACGATCTTGCGGCAGACGTCATCCCCGTGGACGAGGGGGAGGTCGCGGTCGAGGACGACCACGTCGTAGTCGTTGACGCCGATGCGCTCCAGGGCGGCCGCACCGTCGTACACGACGTCGACGGCCATGGCCTCCCGGCGCAGTCCGGTGGCCACCGCATCGGCGAGCAGCTGCTCGTCCTCGACGACGAGTACGCGCACGTCGCTTGTCCTTCCTGTGTCCACCCGTGTCCACTCGCGTAGCGCTTCTCGGGCACACGGGCAGGGGTGTCGGTGAGAGTGTTGACCTCCATCCTGCCCTTTTCGGCCATAAGTCGGCTGTAAGGCGGGTGAGCACCGTCTGAACGACAGGTATGAAGCCCGGGAATGCGAGATTTTCTCGTTCGGTTGAGGTTTCCGTGGAGGGGAGCGGGGGGAGGACGGCTTTACACCCCGCGATCACGCTCTGCATGTGCCGCAGCACCATGCGGTACACCGCAATCCGCTTTCCGCAGAGCGGGCGTGGGTGTCCGGCGCCGTCGCCGCCCAGCAGGGCAGCGCTGGGCATCTGCAGGAGACGTGATCGCCCCTTCCGAACGGCACACCCCCGTGCCACCGACCCACGACCCAGGACGAGGGGGCGCAGCATGGACGCATTCACCGCAGGACTTCTGCAGCGCATAAGGACGACCGAGTCCGACCTGACGCGGGCTCGCGACGAGGGCGACGACTTCCTCGTCGAGGTGGAACAGGCCGAGCTCGACGACCTGCGCCGCCTGGCCTTCGAGCACGGTGTGGAGGTCAGCGCGTAGCGTCTGATCGATACATCAGTACGACGACTAGGGCCCCGGTGAATCCAGCACCGGGGCCCTTGCCGTGCGTGGCGTCGGAGGACGTCAGTCGTGCCAGGCGCCGAAGTCCTCCAGGAGGCGCTGGAGGGGCTCGAAGACGCCCGGGGTGGCAGCGATCGCCAGATGGTGTGCGGGGCGCTCTCCGGGGCGTCCACCGGTCAGGGCGCCCGCTTCCCGGGCGATGAGGTCGCCCGCGGCCAGGTCCCAGGGGTGAAGGCCGCGTTCGTAGTAGCCGTCCAGGCGTCCCGCCGCCACGTCGCAGAGGTCCACCGCGGCCGACCCGCTGCGGCGGATGTCGCGGAGGAGCGGGATCAGGCGGTGGGCCACCTCGGCCTGGTGGGTGCGGACCTCCAGGACGTAGTTGAAGCCCGTCGAGACCAGCGCCTGGTCGAGAGGCGGAGCGGGACGGCAGCTGAGCGCGCGGTCGCCGGACCAGGTGGGGCCCGTCGCCCACGCACCCTCGCCCCGCACCGCCTGATAGGTCTCGCCCCGCATGGGGGCGGCCACCACGCCGACGACCGTCTCCCCGTTCTGCTCGGCGGCGATGGAGACCGCCCAAGTGGGGAGCCCGTAGAGGTAGTTGACCGTGCCGTCGAGCGGGTCGATCACCCATCGGACGCCGGTCGTGCCCTCGTTGGACGCGCCCTCCTCGCCCAGGAAGCCGTCGTCCGGGCGGTGCGCGGAGATCAGGTCCGTGATCAGTTTCTCCGCCGCGATGTCCATCTCCGTGACCACGTCGATAGGGCTCGACTTGGTCCTGGCGACCTCCAGGTCGGCCGGGCGGCCGTCCCGGAGGAGTTCGCCGGCGCGGCGGGCCGCCTCCTGGGCGAGCTTGAGCAGTTCGGTGTGGAAGGGGTCGGTCACCGGGGTCCTCACGCGTAGGGGCTGTCGGCGCCCGCGGCGGCCGGGCGGGGGGCCCGGGCGGGGCAGCAGCCCACCGGGCAGAGGTTGTGGCTCGCGCCGAGCGCGCCCAGCGCGCAGGGGGTGACCTCCTGGCCGCGTTCCGTCGCCGCCCGCTCCAGGATCAGGTCTCGGACGGCCGCCGCGAAGCGCGGGTCGGCGCCGACGGTGGCCGAGCGCCGCATCGGCAGCCCCAGCTCCTCCGCCTTCGCCTTGGCCTCCGTGTCGAGGTCGTAGAGGACCTCCATGTGGTCGGAGACGAAGCCGATGGGGGCGATCACGACGGCCGGGACGCCGGACTCGTGGCGCTCCTCCAGGTGGTCGCAGATGTCGGGCTCCAGCCACGGGATGTGCGGGGCTCCGGAGCGGGACTGGTAGACGAGCTGCCAGGGGTGGTCCACGCCGGTGCGCTCGCGGACCGCGTCGGCGATCAGCCGCGCGACCTCCAGGTGCTGTTTCACGTACGCGCCACCCTCGCCGTGCTCCTCCACCGGGCCCGAGGTGTCCGCCGAGGCGTCCGGGATGGAGTGGGTCGAGAAGGCGAGGTGGGCGCCGTCGCGGACCTCTTCGGGGAGGTCGGCGAGGGAGGCGAGCACGCCCTCGATCATGGGCTCCAGGAAGCCCTCGTGGTTGTAGTAGTGGCGGAGTTTGTCGACCTTCGGCAGCTCCAGGCCCTCGGCCTCCAGGGCCGCGAGGGAGTCCGCGAGGTTCTCGCGGTACTGGCGGCAGCCCGAGTACGAGGCGTAGGCGCTGGTGGCGAGGACCAGGACGCGGCGGCGGCCGTCGGCGACCATCTCGCGCAGGGTGTCCGTCAGGTACGGGGCCCAGTTGCGGTTGCCCCAGTAGATCGGCAGGTCCAGGCCGTGCTCGGCGAAGTCCTTGCGCAGGGCGTCGAGCAGGGCGCGGTTCTGGTCGTTGATGGGGCTGACGCCGCCGAACAGGAAGTAGTGCTGCCCGACTTCCTTGAGACGTTCCTTGGGGATGCCTCGCCCACGCGTCACGTTCTCCAGGAACGGGACCACGTCGTCCGGGCCCTCGGGGCCGCCGAACGAGAGCAGGAGCAGGGCGTCGTAGGGGGTGGCATCGCGCGCGTCTGGCATGGGTCGATCCTGTCATCCGGTACTGACAGCCGGGAAACGGTGGGGTGGCGGACCGGGTTCCCGGGTCGTCCGGGCGGGTGCGTTAGGGTCGCCTTACTCGTAAGCTGTATCAGCTGCGTTCGCGCCTTACCGGGCTGTTGACCGCCGACATCGCTGAGCCGCTTCACTTCCCTTGACCGGAGACCCCCGTGCCGAGCCCCTACCGCGCCCTGTTCGCCGCCCCCGGCTCCAAGGGCTTCTCCGCCGCGGGGTTCCTCGGCCGGATGCCGCTGTCGATGATGGGCATCGGCGTGGTGACCATGGTGTCCCAGCTGACGGGGCGCTACGGCCTCGCCGGGGCGCTGTCGGCCACCATGGCGCTGGCCGCGGCGGTGGCGGGGCCGCAGGTGTCGCGGCTGGTCGACCAGTACGGGCAGCGACGGGTGCTGCGTCCGGCGACGCTCATCGCGCTCGTCGCCGCGGCCGGGCTGCTGTTCGCGGCGCACTACCGGTGGGCCGACTGGACGCTGTACGTGTTCAGCGCCGGCATCGGCTGTGTGCCGAGCATCGGCGCGATGATCCGCGCGCGGTGGGCCGCCCTCTACCGCGACACCCCGCAGTTGCACACGGCGTACTCCTTCGAGTCGGTCGTCGACGAGGTGTGCTTCATCTTCGGGCCGATCATCTCCATCGGGCTGTCCACGGCCTGGTTCCCCGAGGCAGGGCCGCTGCTGGCCGCCTGCTTCCTCGCGGTCGGTGTCTTCTGGCTGACCTCGCAGCGGGCCACCGAGCCCGCGCCGCACCCGCGCGAGCACGACGGACAGGGTGGCAGCGCCCTGCGCTCCCCCGGCCTCCAGGTGCTGGTGGCCACCTTCGTGGCGACCGGGGCGATCTTCGGGGCGGTGGACGTGGTCACCGTGGCGTTCGCCGACGAACAGGGCCACAAGGGCGCCGCGAGCGTGGTGCTCGCCCTGTACGCGGCGGGATCGTGCGTGGCGGGCCTGGTGTTCGGGCTGCTGCACTTCAAGGGAGCCCCGGAACCTCGCTGGCTGCTGGGCATATGCGCGATGGCCGTGAGTATGATCCCCCTCCTACTGGTCGGAAACTTGCCGTTTCTGGCCGTGGCGCTGTTCGTGGCGGGCCTGTCCATCGCTCCGACGATGATCACGACGATGTCCCTGATCGAACAGCACGTACCACGCGCGCAACTGACCGAGGGCATGACCTGGATCAGCACCGGGCTCGCGGTCGGGGTCGCGCTCGGCTCCTCCGTGGCCGGCTGGGTCATCGACGCGGCCGGGGCACAGGCCGGGTACGGGGTTCCGGCGGTGTCCGGAGCCGTCGCGGTCGCGGTCGGTTTCCTGGGGTACCGCCGGCTCAAGCGGCCGGTTCCGCGTCGGGGAGGCACGGTTGAGCACCACAGTGAGCGGCAAGAACGGCACGTGGCGTAACTGGGGCGGCAATGTCGCCGCGCGTCCCGCGCGGGAGGTCACTCCGGCCTCCGTGGAGGAGCTGGCGGACGCCGTCCGGAAGGCAGCCGAGGACGGGTTGAAGGTCAAGCCCGTCGGCACCGGGCATTCCTTCACCTCCATCGCGGCGACCGACGGTGTGTTGATCCGCCCTCAACTGTTGAGCGGCATACGCGACATCGACCGGGACGACATGACCGTCACGGTCGGGGCGGGCACGCAGCTCAAGAGACTCAACCTGGCGCTCGCGCGCGAGGGGCTCTCGCTGCGGAACATGGGCGACATCATGGAGCAGACCGTCTCCGGCGCCATCAGCACCGGAACGCACGGCACCGGGCGGGAGTCGGGGTCGATCGCCGCCCAGATCAAGGGGCTTGAGCTGGTCACGGCCGACGGGACGGTGCTCACCTGCTCCGAGAAGGAGAACGCCGAGGTCTTCGCGGCGGCCCGGATCGGGCTGGGCGCGCTCGGCGTCGTCACCGCCATCACGTTCGCGGTGGAGCCGATCTTCCTGCTCACCGCGCGCGAGGAACCGATGCCGTTCGACCGGGTGCTCGCCGACTTCGACGAGCTGTGGGCCGAGAACGAGCACTTCGAGTTCTACTGGTTCCCGCACACCGGCAACACCAACACCAAGCGCAACAACCGCAGCGCGGGTCCGGAGAAGCCGGTGCCGCAGCTCCAGGGCTGGATCGAGGACGAGTTCCTCTCCAACGGCGTCTTCCAGGTGGCCCAGTGGGTCGGCCGCGCGGCGCCGGGCACGATCCCGACGATCGCCCGGATCTCCAGCAGGGCCCTGTCCGCGCGGACCTACACCGACGTCCCGTACAAGGTCTTCACCTCGCCGCGCCGGGTGCGGTTCGTGGAGATGGAGTACGCCGTCCCGCGCGAGGCCGCGGTGACGGTCCTGCGCGAACTGCGCACCATGGTCGACCGCTCCGGGATGAAGGTCAGCTTCCCCGTGGAGGTCCGCACCGCGCCCGCCGACGACATCACGCTGTCCACGGCGTCGGGGCGCGACAGCGCCTACATCGCCGTCCACATGGTCAAGGGCACGCCGTACCAGGCGTACTTCACCGCCGCGGAGCGCATCTTCACCGCGCACGAGGGGCGGCCGCACTGGGGCAAGGTGCACACGCGCGACGCCGAGTACTTCTCCGGGGTCTACCCGCGCTTCGGCGAGTTCACCGCGCTGCGGGACCGACTTGATCCTGATCGCCGTTTCCAGAACGACTACTTGCGGCGGGTGCTGGGGGCGTAGCCGCCGACTCGGAAGTGCTCGGTTCCGTGAAGTACGCCACGTTCAAGATCCGCGAATCCTTGCCAGGGACGGCCAAGTCCCATCCCCCGCAGGAAGTTGAGCGGCGCGCCAATCCACGCACGTGGTCCGAATGGAGTACTGTTGCGAGCCCTGGGTCCGGTCTCCCGCCTGGGCGTCCGTGGCCTTCAAGGACCGCCGGGAGGGGGCTAGTTGCACAGGGTGACGGAGTTGGTCACTTAGCGTTGCGAATAGGTAACCGTGCCATAACGGCGACTCAGGGCCCGTGCCCGACACGCCGGGCAACTCGGCAAGGTTGTGGCAGGCTGCACCCGGGCAGGCCACACTCGACTAGCGGAAGCAGCGACGCACGTGACGTCGGCAGGCACCACCCGGGAGGTCCCCATGCCCGAACTGCGTGTCGTGGCCGTCTCGAATGACGGCACACGGCTGGTGCTGAAGGCTGCGGACAGCACGGAGTACACGCTTCCGATTGACGAGCGTCTGCGCGCCGCCGTACGCGGCGACCGTCCCCGCCTCGGCCAGATCGAGATCGAGGTGGAGAGTCATCTCCGCCCCCGCGACATTCAGGCACGTATACGCGCCGGTGCGACGGCCGAAGAGGTCGCGCAGATGGCCGGCATCCCCGTCGACCGGGTCCGTCGCTTCGAGGGCCCCGTGCTCGCGGAGCGCGCCTTCATGGCCGAGCGGGCCCGCAAGACCCCCGTCCGCCGGCCCGGCGAGAACGCCGGACCGCAGCTCGGCGAGGCCGTCCAGGAGCGACTGCTGCTGCGCGGCGCCGACAAGGACACCGTCCAGTGGGACTCCTGGCGCCGCGACGACGGCACCTGGGAGGTCCTGCTGGTCTACCTGGTCGCGGGCGAACCGCACTCGGCGAGCTGGACGTACGACCCGCCCCGGCGGCTCGTCCAGGCCGTCGACGACGAGGCTCGCTCGCTGATCGGTGAGTCCGACGACCTCGCGGCCTCGCCGGAGCCCAGCTTTCCCTTCGTACCGCGCATCGCCCGGCTGCCCCGCGACCGGCCGCTGGACCGTTCCCTCGACCGGGAGCGTCTGGGCCTGCCCGCGCCGGCACCCGAGCCGGTCGAGGAGGAGAGCGCGAGCGAACGCGACTCGCTGACAAGCCTGTTGGAGGCGGTACCCAGCTTCCGGGGCGACCTCGTGGTCCCGGAGCGCCCGTCGGAGACGCCCGCCCCGGAGGAAGAGCCCGCCGACGAACCCGCGGCGGAGGAACCCCCGGCGCCCGCCGCCTCGGCCGGTTCCGCCTACGCGGACGTCCTCATGCCCCGCTCGGTCGGCGCCCACCGCGACCGTCTCGTCGGCGCCACCGACCGCCAGGCCGAGGCCGACGGCGTCCGCCCGGGCCGCCGGGCGGCGGTCCCGAGCTGGGACGAGATCGTGTTCGGGACCCGACGGAAGAAACAGGACTAGATCGGTCGTACGACGTCCAGGAGGGCCCGCGCCGGGTGGCGCGGGCCCTCTCGCGACGGTGCCCGTCTACTGCGGGTCCGGCCCCACGGCGACCGGCCGCGACGGGTCCGAGGACCACTCCGACCAGGACCCCACGTACAGCGCCGCAGGGATGCCCGCGACCGCCAGCGCCAGCACCTCGTGCGCGCCGGAGACGCCGGAACCGCAGTACACGCCGACGGGAGAGTCGTCCGAGACACCGAGGGCCTTGAAGCGGGCGTGCAGCTCCTCGGCGGGCAGGAAGCGTCCGTCCCCCGCGACGTTCTCGTTGGTGGGCGCGGACACGGCGCCCGGGATGTGCCCGCCGACCCGGTCGATCGGCTCCACCTCACCCCGGTACCGCTCCCCCGCGCGGGCGTCGAACAGCACTCCGGAGCGGGCCAGAGCCGCGGCCCCGTCGGCGTCGAGGAGTTCCACCGCGCCCGGCGCCGGCACGAAGTCGCCCTCCGCCGGGGTCGTCGCCGACGTCTCCAGCGGCCCCTCCCAGGACGGCAACCCACCGTCGAGGACCCGCACGTCCGGGTGACCCGTCCAGCGCAGCATCCACCACGCGCGGGCGGCCGCCCAGCCCTGTCCGCCGTCGTAGACGATCACCGGCGTCCCGGCCGAGACACCCGCCCGGCGCATCGCGGCGCCGAAGTCGGCGACGTCCGGCAGCGGGTGCCGGCCGCGCGCGCCGGGGGCCGCGGCGAGCTCCCGGTCCAGGTCAACGAAGACCGCGCCCGGAATGTGCCCGGCCGCGTACGCGGCGTGACCGTCGAAAGGCGGCTCTCCAGCCGCCTTGGCCACGCTCAGCTGCCAGCGGACGTCGAGGACGACTGGCGGGTTCTGACCGGCCAGGTCGCTCGCGAGTTCGGATGCGGAGATGATGGCGTTCATGGCCACCATCCTCGCGTACGGGGTGGCCGCATCGTCCATGTCCGGCTACTCTGCTCCGCCGGGCAGGACCGATCACGAGGCGTACGGGATCGGGCACATGCTGTACAGCCGATCGACATCCGTCAGCAATCGCGCAGAAACGGGCGAGGAACCGCACGCCGGGCATTCTGCGGGAAGGGTACGGAGCAGCGGCGCGCCCGGGCGCGCGGCACCACGGGTGGTGCGAGCATCGGCACGGGGTTCCGGAGCACGGTGGCGACACGGCCGCCGCAAGGGGTCGAGGAGAGAGTGACGATGACCGAGGCACATGGGTCGGCCGGCCCGAACGGCACGCCCTGCTGGGTGAGTCTGATGGTGCACGGGCTGACCACGACCCAGGAGTTCTACGGCGAGCTGTTCGGTTGGGAATTCCAACCCGGCCCGCAGCAGCTGGGGCCGTACGTGCGCGCTCTGCTGGACGGCCAGGAAGTCGCCGGTATCGGCCAGCTCCCGCCCGACCGCCACCTCCCCGTCGCCTGGACGCCGTACCTCGCCTCGGACGACGTGGACCTGACGGCGGAGACGGTGCGGCTGTGCGGCGGCACCGTGGGCGTGGGGCCGCTGGACGCGGGAGACGCCGGGCGCCTGGCGATCGGCTCCGACCCCTCCGGTGCGGTGTTCGGCGTGTGGCAGGCGGGAGCGCACCGCGGCACGGGCATCGCGGGTGTGTCCGGCACCCCGGCCTGGCACGAGCTGCTGACCTTCGAGACGGCGAGCGTCGCCAAGTTCTACGAGACGGTCTTCGGCTACGACGAGGAGCCGGTCGTCTCCGCCGACTTCGACTACGTCACCCTCCGCCTCGCCGATCGCCCGGTCGCCGGGATCCACGGCGTCGGCAACTCCCTCCCCCGCGACCGGGGCCCCCACTGGATGACGTACTTCCAGGTGGCCGACGCGGACGCGGCCCTTGACCTCCTCACGACCCTGGGCGGCCACATCCTGAAGCGCCCCCACGACACTCCGCACGGCCGCGTCGCCACGGTGTCGGACCCGGAGGGGGCGCGGTTCTCGGTGGTGGAGGCCGAACGTCTCTAGGCCGAGGTGACCGGCAGCACGTCCGGGGACAGCGCCGCCGCTCTTGCCGTCGCCGCGGTCATCCGGCGGCGGTGGTGGCGCCGGCACAGGACCTCGTACCCGATGGCTTCCGCCTGGTTGACGTCGCCCACCACGACCTGAGCGCCTTCCACCACCATCTCGCCCCCTATGGTGCGGGCGTTGTGGGTGGCTCGGGCGCCGCACCAGCAGAGAGCCTCGACCTGGAGGACCTCCACGCGGTCGGCGAGCTCCACGAGGCGTTGGGAGCCCGGGAAGAGCTTGGAGCGGAAGTCCGTGGTGATGCCGAAGGCGTAGACGTCCAGGCCCAGGTCGTCGACCACGCGGGCGAGTTGGTCGATCTGTCCCGGCGCCAGGAACTGGGCCTCGTCGGCGATGACGTAGTCCGCGCGACCGCCCTGGGAGAGGTGGTCGACGAGGTAGGCGTACAGGTCCTGGCCGTCCTCGACCTCCACCGCGTCCGTGACGAGACCGAGGCGGGAGGAGAGCTTGCCCTCGCCCGCGCGGTCGTCCCGCGTGAAGATCATGCCCTGCAGGCCGCGGGCCGAACGGTTGTGCTCGATCTGGAGAGCCAGGGTCGACTTCCCGCAGTCCATCGTTCCGGAGAAGAACACCAGCTCGGGCATGGGAAGTCGAGGACCTTTCGGCAGGGAGGGTGCTACGGGGGTGAGAAGGGCTTCAGGAGCGTACTTCGAGCAGCGGGACGAACTGCTCGGCAGGGGTCATCGAACCGTGGTTGCCGACCATCGCCGACTCCTTCGGCTCCCGCTCGGACGCGATGATCAGGACGTCGTCCCGCGCGGCCGCGACCACGTCGCCGAGGCGCGCGTACACCCGGTCGTCGATGTGCGGGCCGAACCAGCCCGCCGCGATCGCCTCGTCGCGCGAGGCCACCCAGAACTGCTCGCCGAGCACCTCGCGCCAGCAGGTCAGCACGTCGTTGGCGGCGCCCGGGACGGCGTAGACATGGCGGGCGCGGCCCTCGCCGCCGAGCAGGGCGACCCCCGCCCGCAGCTCCCAGTCCTCGTCGAAGTCGATGCGGTGCTGCTCGTCGAACGGGATGTCGACCATGCCGTGGTCGGCGGTGACGTAGAGCGCACTGTTCGGCGGGAGTTGTTCGGCCAGCCGCTGGACCAGGCGGTCCACGTGCATGAGCTGGCCGCGCCAGGTGTCGGAGTCGACGCCGAAGCGGTGGCCCGCGCCGTCGAGTTCGGCGTAGTACGTGTAGACCAGCGCGCGGTCGGCGGCGGCCAGTTGCTCGGCCGCGAGGTCCATACGGTCCTCGCCGGACAGGCGGCCCAGGAACTTGCCGCCGCTCAACGCCACCTTGGTCAGCGGGGTGTTCTCGAACGTGGGCGACGACACCTGGGCGGCGTGCACCCCCGCGTCGTGGGCCAGCTGGAAGATCGTGGGGTACGGCTGCCACGCGCGCGGCTGGGTCCACGGCTGCCAGCGCAGCTGGTTCATCAGCTCGCCGGTGTCCGGGTTGCGCACGGTGTAGCCGGGCAGGCCGTGCGCGCCCGGCGGCAGGCCGGTGCCGACGGAGGCGAGGGAGGTCGCGGTCGTCGCCGGGTAGCCGGCGGTCAGCGGGCGGCCGGTGCCGCCGCGGGAACTGTCGAGGAGCGCGGTCATGAAGGGCGCGTCCTCGGGGTGCGCCCGCAGCTGCTCCCAGCCGAGGCCGTCGATCAGGAACACGCAGTTCCGGTCGGCGGGGGCCAGTTCCGTGATCGTCGCGGTCGTCCCGGGCACGCCCATGCCCGCGGCCAGCGTGGGCAGGAGGTCGGCGAGGGAGCCACTGCCGTACTGCGGCAGGGGCGCGGAGTCCACGGCAAGCGGTTCCGGGTGCGGGTCCCAGGCGGTGGGCTGTGCCATCAGCGGGTGATGTCCGCGGTCGCCTCGGAGAGGGACTGCGCGAAGGCGAGGGCCTGGCGCACCGTCTCCGGGCCGTCCCCGGCCTCGCTGACGCGCAGGCTGAGGTCGTCCGCCGTCGAGTTGCCCGTGTAGCCGTGGTCCGCCTCGCAGTTGGGGTCGCCGCAGGCGGCGGGCTCCAGGTCGATGCGGGAGACGGCGCCCCAGCCGATGGTCAGGACGACCTCGCGGGGCAGGGTGCCCGGCTGGTACTGCTCCGGGTTGGCGACGACGCGGCTGAGCACGACCGACGAGATCCGGCCGAGCTTGACCGACTCGGTGGAGGTGGTCGCGTACGGCGTCGGGGACGTGGTGTCGGCGGCCTGCTCGTCGGTGTGGCTGACGATGAAGCGGTGCTCGGTGAGGACGAGCACGGTCACGTGCCGTCGCACCTCGTTCTGGTCGAACGTCGTCTCCTGGTGGACCAGGTACGACCGGATGGGCTCGCCGCCCACGGCGGCCTCCACCGCCTCGGCCACGAGGGCCGGGTAGTAGCCGCTGCGCTCGATCGCCGCGCGCAGCCCCTGGGTCGTCGTACTGGTCTTGGCCATGACGTCCATCCTACGGGGGTGCACTGACTGCGAGGCACCGCTCACGAAGGTCTCAGTAGGCCGGCAGCGTCCGTGGGCCCAGGTCGTCGCGGGCGGGCGGCGGCGCCAGCCGGACGGACGCGCCGAGCACGCTCAGGCCGTGCGGGGCGACGACGACCGGTTCCAGGGTGACCGCGACGACCTCGGGGTGGTCGTCGACGAGGCGGGACACCCGCAGCAGCAGCTCCTCCAGGGCGGCCGTGTCGACCGGCGCCGAGCCGCGCCAGCCGAACAGGAGCGGTGCCGTCCGGATCGACCTGACCAGGGTGGCGGCCTCACGGTCGGTGACCGGGATCAGCCGGTGCGCGGTGTCGCCGAGCAGCTGGGAGGCGGCTCCGGCGAGCCCGAAGGAGAGCACGGCGCCGGCCGCCGGGTCGATGACGGCCCGTACGACGGTGTCCACACCGCGCGGGGCCATCTCCTGCACCACCGGGCGCAGCTCCTCGGGCGCGCCGAACAGCTCGGTCAACTCGGCGTAGGCGTGCCGCAGTTGGCCCTCGTCCGCGAGGTCCAGCCGCACGCCGCCCAGGTCGGCGCGGTGGCGCAGGTGGGGGGCGGTGGCCTTGAGGGCGACGGGGTAGCCGAGGGTGCGCGCGGCGGCGGCCGCGTCGTCGGGGGTGGGGGCGGCGAGGGCGCGGTGGACGGGGATGCCGTACTTGCCGAGGAGGTCGCAGGTCTCATCGGCGCCGAGCGTGAGGCCCTGTCCGCGCGCGAGGAGGCCGTCGATGAGCCGGGCGGCGCCCTTCTCGTCGATGGCCGCGTCGATGGACTCCGGCACCTTGCCGGGGTCGGCCGCCTCGCGCCGCCACTGGGCGTACTTCACGGCTTCCCCGAGGGCGCGGACCGCGCGTTCGGCGGCGGGGTAGGCGGGGATGAGGCGGGAGCCGGCCTTGGGGATCTCCTCGGGGTCCTTGGCGGCGAGGCGGTCCAGGGCGCGGAAGGGGTGGGACGCGCTCGGTGTCGCGGCCTGCGGTGCCGTGCTGGTCGCGGCGGACAGGGCCTCGGCCAGCCCGCCCAGCTCCACGTGGACGACGAGGACGGGCTTGCCGGGCACCCGCTCGGCCGCCGAGCGCAGCGCCTCCGCGAGCGCGGCGTCGCCGGCGGCACCCTCGCCGACCGCCGGTATCGCGGTCACCACGACCGCGTCGCACGTGTCGTCCGCCAACGCGCGCGAGAGCGCGGCGTGGAAGTCCTTCGCCGAGGCGGCCGTCGTCAGGTCCAGCGGGGGCAGCGGCCTGAGTCCCTCGGACAGACAGGCGTCGTAGGTGAGCATTCCGAGCGACTCGGAGTTGCCGAGGATCGCCACGCGCGGGCCGCGCGGCAGGGGCTGACGGGCGAGGAGCAGACCGGTGTCGACCAGCTCGGTGATGGTGTTCACGCGGATGACGCCGGCCTGCCGCAGCAGCGCGGACACGGTCGCGTGCGGCAGCCGCGTGGCCCGTACGGCGTGCCCTTGAGGGGCGGAACCGGCGCCCTGGACCACGACCAGCGGCTTCGCCGCAGCGGTACGGCGGGCGAGGCGCGTGAACTTGCGGGGGTTGCCGATGGACTCCAGGTACATGAGGACGACGTCGGTGTCCGGGTCGTCGTACCAGTACTGGAGGACGTCGTTGCCGGACACGTCCGCGCGGTTGCCCGAGGAGACGAACGTGGAGACGCCGGTGACCCCGGTGACGCCGCCGCCGCGTCGGTGCAGTCGGGACAGCAGGGCGATGCCGATGGCGCCGGACTGGGCGAACAGTCCGATGCGGCCGGGGCGCGGGGTCTCGTTGGCGAGGGAGGCGTTGAGCCGGACGTCCGGGTTGGTATTGATGACGCCGAAGGCGTTGGGGCCGATGATCCGCATGCCGTACGCGCGCGCGTGCCGGACGAGTTCGCGCTGGCGCTCCCGCCCCTCGGGGCCGCTCTCGGCGTAGCCGGCGGAGATCACGACGAGGCCCTGCACCCCGTGTTCGCCGCACTCGGTGACGACCGCGGGGACGTGCTCGGCGGGCACGGCGACGACCGCGAGGTCGACGGGGCCCTCGATGTCGCGCACCGAGCGGTGCGCGGGGATCCCGTCGAGCTCCTTGTCGGTGAAGGCCTTGTTCACGGCGTACAGGCGGCCGGTGAAGCCGGCCTCGCGGATGTTGTCGAGGATGCTGCGGCCCACCCCGCCGGGGCTGCGGCCGACGCCGACGACCGCGACCGAGCCGGGCTTGAGCAGCCGCTCCACGGACCGCCCCTCCGCGCGCTGTTCGCGCGCGTACTGCACGGCCATCGAGCGGTCGGTGGGTTCGAGATCGAACTCCAGGCGGACGACGCCGTCCTCGAAGCTGCGCTTCTGGGTGTACCCGGCGTCCATGAACACCTTGATCATCTTGGTGTTGGCGGGCAGCACCTCGGCGGCGAAGCGGCGGATGCCGCGCTCGCGGGCGACGGCGCCGATGTGTTCGAGGAGGGCGGAGGCCACACCCCGCCCCTGATGGGCGTCCTGGACCAGGAAGGCGACCTCGGCCTCGTCGGAGGGAGCGGTCGCGGGCATTCCGTCGGCGCCGATGCGGTCGTAGCGTACGGTGGCGATGAACTCGCCTCCGACCGTGGCGGCGAGTCCCACCCGGTCCACAAAGTCGTGGTGCGTGAAGCGGTGGACGTCCTTTGCGGACAGGCGCGGGTAGGGCGCGAAGAAGCGGTAGTACTTCGACTCGTCCGAGACCTGCTCGTAGAAGCTGACCAGGCGCTCGGCGTCATCAACGGTGATGGGGCGGATGCGCGCGGTGCCGCCGTCGCGCAGCACCACGTCGGCCTCCCAGTGGGAGGGGTACTCGTGCCGGTCCGACGAGGTCTGCATGGGCCCCAGAGTACGGCTCGCGTACGACAACGGCGCGAGGCAGTCTGTGGAGAGCGCGACAGGATCGCAAGAGGACGGAAGTCGGACCGAGGCCGCGGTCCGACGGCTCACCCCGGAGGGGACGAAGGTCCGCTCCGGAGACACTTCACGTGTGGGAAACTGGTCTAGACAACCCTGAACACCGAAGGGCAGCATCACATGGCTGAGCGCCGCGTCAACGTCGGCTGGGCCGAGGGCCTCCACGCCCGCCCCGCTTCCATCTTCGTCCGGGCCACCACGGCCTCCGGTATCCCCGTGACGATCGCCAAGGCCGACGGCAACCCCGTCAACGCGGCCTCCATGCTGGCGGTCCTGGGCCTGGGCGCCCAGGGCGGCGAGGAGATCGTCCTCGCCTCGGACGCCGAGGGCGCGGACGCCGCCCTCGACCGTCTGGCGAAGCTGGTCTCCGAGGGGCTCGAGGAGCTTCCCGAGACCGTCTGATTTATCGGGGCCGGTTGTATCACGGCACCACTGAAGGGCTCGTCCGAGTTTATCGGGCGAGCCCTTTCCAATTCCCTCGCACGGGCAGCAGGAATTCTCCCCCGCGAATTACTTCCTCTTTGTATACGGCCCTTGTGTTAATGCCGCAGGCTCGTCATGTTTACGGGAGGTTGCGAGTTCCTCACACGGTCGGGCCGATCTCCCGCGGCGCGGAATCGGAGCCGGTGCGCGGCGGTCGAGCGCTCGGTGTGCAGCGCGGTGACCGCACGCGCGCGTTCCCCGTCGCCGCGTGCCACGGCGTCGACGATGGCGCCGTGCTCGGCCCAGGACTCGGCGGGGTTGGCGGGCGCCTCCACGGTGTACATCCAGGAGATCTTGTGGCGCAGCTGGGTCAGCATCGAGGTCAGCGCGGGGCTGCCGGAGGCCTGCGCGAGCGTCTCGTGGAACCAGCCGCCCAGGGAGCGCAGATCCTCGCTGTTGCCCCGCCTGGCCCGCTCCTGCCCCAGCCTGACCAGGCCGCGCAGGACCTTGAGGTGCGCCTCGGTGCGGCGCTGGGCGGCCCGGGAGGCGCCCAGCGGCTCCAGGAGCATCCGCATCTCCAGCAGGTCGGCGGCCTCCTGTTCGGTCGGTTCCGCGACGCACGCGCCCGCGTGCCGCCGCGTCACCACGAAGCCCTCGGCCTCCAGCGTGCGCAGGGCCTCCCGGACGGGGACACGGGAGACGCCGTAGCGGCGGGCGAGGAGTTCCTCGGTGAGGCGGCTGCCGCGCTCGTGGACACCGGAGACGATGTCGTCCCTGATCGCGGTGCATACCGAGTGCGCCGGAATACGCATGACCGACCTCCGTCTTAATCCCCGTGAAACGTCGATGATTGACGTGTGTTCAGTGACTCTATTGCAAAGAGCGGGAATTTCCGATGGCGGACCGGAATCCATGGATATTTTTTGGACAGCCGGGTACCGAAAACGGCGAAACCCCGGCTCGGGTGAGCCGGGGTTCCGGGAGATCCTGCGATCCGTCGTCAGACGTTCACAGCGGGCGTCAGACGTTCACACCGTGCGAGCGCAGGTAGGCGACGGGGTCGATGTCCGAGCCGTACTCGGCGGTCGTCCTGGCCTCGAAGTGCAGGTGCGGGCCGGTGACGTTGCCGGTCGCGCCGGACAGGCCGATCTGCTGGCCCGGGGTGACCGTCTGGCCGACCGAGACCCCGATGGACGACAGATGGCCGTACTGGGTGTACGTGCCGTCGTTCATCTTGATCACGATGTTGTTGCCGTACGACCCGCCCCAGCCGGCCTCGACGACGGTGCCGGAGCCGACCGCGTGGACGGAGGTGCCGCTGGCGGCGTGGAAGTCGACCCCGGTGTGGCTGCCGGAGGACCAGACGGCGCCGCCGGCCTTGTAGCCGGTGGAGATGTACGAGCCCGAGATCGGGGCGACGAAGGAGTTGAGGCGCTTGCGCTCGGCGGCGGCGCGGGCGGCGCGCTCCTTGGCCTCGCGCTCCTTCTTGGCCTTGGCGGCGGCCTTCTTGCGCGCCAGCTCCTCGGCCTTCTTCTGGGCGGCCTCCTCGGCGGCCTGCTCCTGGGCCTCGGCCTGGGCGTCGATCTGGTCGGCGACCGAGTCGCCGATGGTGACGACCGGGATGAGTCCGGTCTGCTCGGCCGTGGGCTCCGCGGCGAGGGCCGGGGCGGCGAGGGTGCCGATGACGCCGGTGGTGGTGAGCGCCGCGATCCCGGCCGCGCGGGCGGTGGTGCGCTTCATCCGGCTCGGGGCACGGTGCTTCCCGGTGGGGCGCGTGAACGCCATGTAGTGGCTGGTCCTTTCCTTCCCTCTCGCCTACCGGGTTAGCTGACGGGTTCGGAGCAGGAAGGTCTCCTACGGACCCCCTCGCTGACGCGCGGGCGTCCGATTCACCCCAGGGACTGCATGGGTCCCCGGCTCCCCTGGCTCGCGCCGTACGGGGACTCGGCGATGACTGTCCGGTGCCGCGGGCGCGGCGCACTGCGTGACGAACAGCCCGGACGACGCTAAGGGGGGCCACTTTCAATCCCCAAACAGATCAGGCAGTTTGTAGCGCATCCCACAGGGCAAACAGGCAACCACCCTTCAATTCATTCCTTATTCGGACATTAAGGGGCCCTGGTGACGCTTCAGTCACCAGGGCCCCTTCACGCACGCGTGCTTCTACTCGGCCGACACCACGGTCACTTCACCGATGCCGAGGGCCTCCACGGGCTCCTTGATGGCCGCCGCGTCGCCGACCAGGATCGTCACCAGACGGTCCACCGGGAAGGCGTTGACGGCCGCCGCGGTGGCCTCGACGGTGCCGGTCGCGGCGAGTTGCCGGTACAGCGTCGCCTGGAAGTCGTCGGGCAGATACTGCTCGACCTGGTCGGCCAGCGTGCTCGCCACGGCCGCCGCGGTCTCGTACTTGAGCGGTGCCACCCCGACGAGGTTCTGCACGGCGACGTCGCGCTCGGCGTCGGTGAGTCCCTCCGCGGCGAGGGTGCGCAGCACCGTCCACAGGTCGTCGAGGGCGGGGCCGGTGTTCGGGGTGTCGACGGAACCGCTGATGGCCAGCATCGCGGCACCGGTGCCGTCCGGGGCGGACCTGAGGACCTGCCCGAACGAGCGCACGCCGTAGGTGTAGCCCTTCTCCTCGCGAAGGACGCGGTCCAGGCGGGAGGTGAGGGTGCCACCGAGGCAGTAGGTGCCGAGCACCTGCGCGGGCCACACGCGGTCGTGCCGGTCGGCGCCGATACGGCCGATCAGCAGCTGCGTCTGGACGGCGCCGGGGCGGTCCACGATGACGACCCGGCCGGTGTCGTCGGCGGTGATGGCCGGCACCGGGCGCGGCTCGGCCGCGGAGCCGGTCCACGAGCCGAGGGTGTCGCCGAGCAGCCCGTCCAGGTCGAGGTCGGTGAGGTCGCCGACGACTACGACGGTGCCGGTGGCGGGGCGGACGTGCTTCTCGTAGAAGGCGCGTACGGCCGCCGAGTCGATGTTCTGGACGGTCTCCTCGGTGCCCTGGCGGGGGCGGGACATGCGCAGGTCCGCCGGGAACAGGGTCCGGGAGAGCTCCTTGGCGGCCCGGCGCGAGGGGTTGGCCAGCTCGTGCGGGATCTCGTCCAGGCGGTTGGTGACCAGGCGCTCGACCTCGTCGTCCGCGAACGCGGGCGCCCTGAGGGCGTCGGCGAGCAGCCCGAGCGCCTTGGGCAGCCGGGAGACCGGGACTTCGAGGCTCAGCCGGACGCCGGGGTGGTCGGCGTGCGCGTCGAGGGTGGCGCCGCAGCGCTCCAGCTCGGCGGCGAACTCCTCGGCGGAGTGCTTGTCGGTGCCCTCGGAGAAGGCACGCGCCATGATCGTGGCGACGCCGTCCAGGCCCGCCGGTTCGGCGTCCAGGGGGGCGTCGAGGAGGACCTCGACGGCGACGACCTGCTGGCCGGGGCGGTGGCAGCGCAGCACGGTGAGGCCGTTGTGGAGCGTCCCGCGCGTGGGGGCCGGGAACGCCCAGGGCTTGGCCTCGCCCGCCTGGGGCTGGGGGTGGAACTCCATCGTGGCGAGCTCGGTCACTTGGCCGCCTCCTCGTTCTTGTCGCCGGCCTCGACGGTGGCCTCGGCCTCGGGGTCCTCGGGCGGGTCCGCGTCCTCGGCGGTCTCCCCGGAGACGGGTTCGTAGACGAGCACCGCGCGGTTGTCGGGGCGCAGGCGGGCCTTGGCGACCTCCTGGACCTCCGCCGCGGTCACCTCCAGGACGCGGTTGACCGCGGTGAGGGCGAGCTGTGGGTCGCCGAACAGGACCGCGTAACGGCACAGTTCGTCGGCGCGGCCCGCGACGGTGCCGAGCCGGTCCAGCCACTCGCGCTCCAACTGGGCCTGGGCGCGCTCCATTTCCTCGTCCGTGGGGCCCTCCGCGGCGAACCGCGCGAGCTCCTCGTCGATGGCCGTCTCGATGACCGGCACCTCGACGTCACCGGACGTCTTCACGTCCAGCCAGCCCAGGGAGGGCGCTCCGGCCAGCCGCAGCAGACCGAAGCCGGCTGCGACGGCCGTACGGTCGCGGCGGACGAGCCGGTTGTAGAGGCGGGAGGACTCGCCGCCGCCGAGGACGGTGAGGGCCAGGTCGGCCGCGTCGGCCTCGCGCGTGCCGTCGTGCGGCAGCCGGTAGGCGGCCATCAACGCGCGCGCGGGGACCTCCTCCTCGACGACCTCGCGCAGCTGCTCGCCGATGACCTCGGGCAGCGAGCCGTCGCGCGGGGCGGGCTTGCCGTCGTGGGACGCGATGGAGCCGAAGTACTTCTCGACCCAGGCGAGCGTCTGCTCGGGGTCGATGTCGCCGACGATCGACAGCACCGCGTTGCCCGGCGCGTAGTACGTCCGGAAGAACGCGCGGGCGTCGTCCAGGGTAGCCGCGTCCAGGTCGGCCATGGAGCCGATCGGGGTGTGGTGGTAGGGGTGGCCCTCGGGGTAGGCGAGGGCGGTGAGCTTCTCGAACGCCGTGCCGTAGGGGACGTTGTCGTAGCGCTGGCGGCGCTCGTTCTTGACGACGTCCCGCTGGTTCTCCATCGACTCGTCGTCGAGGGCGGCGAGCAGCGAGCCCATGCGGTCGGCCTCCAGCCAGAGCGCGAGCTCCAGCTGGTGGGCGGGCATGGTCTCGAAGTAGTTGGTGCGCTCGAAGCTGGTGGTGCCGTTGAGCGAACCGCCGGCGCCCTGGACGAGCTCGAAGTGGCCGTTGCCCTTGACCTGGCCCGAGCCCTGGAACATCAGATGCTCGAAGAGGTGAGCCAGACCGGTGCGCCCCTTGACCTCGTGGCGCGAGCCGACGTCGTACCAGAGGCACACCGCCGCGACCGGGGTCAGGTGGTCCTCGGAGAGCACCACGCGCAGCCCGTTGGCCAGGCGGTGCTCGGTCGCTGTCAGGCCCCCGGTGCCTGCCTGGTCTGTGGCCGTGTGACCCATGGGCATGTACGTCCCTTCGATCGCGGTGCGGTTGCCGTAACCGCGTTTTCCTGCCGGTCCTGCCACTGTATGCAAGCGTGCGGACCCCCGGCGAAGTTCCCGGTGGTCGTACGCCGACAGCGAGATCCCGTAGCCTGCGGACGGGCCGCCGTGCGGCGCGGGTGAACTTCCGGCGGGAGAGCTGACGTCGGGTCGTCGTCCGCGTTGTCAGTGCCGGGGTCCACAATGGTCCGCGTCAGATCCCGTTCACGCTTGAGCAAGAGTGAGCCGAAGGGGCGCGAGCGACCCATAGGCGAGCGACCAGAAAAGAGGAGCCGGCAGCGATGGCCCGCCGCAGCACGAAGACCCCGCCGCCCGACGACTCGTACGAGGAGAAGATCCTCGACATCGACGTCGTCGACGAGATGCAGGGCTCCTTCCTCGAGTACGCGTACTCGGTCATCTACTCCCGAGCCCTGCCGGACGCCCGCGACGGCCTCAAGCCGGTGCACCGGCGCATCGTCTACCAGATGAACGAGATGGGGCTGCGTCCCGACCGCGGCTATGTGAAGTGCGCGCGCGTGGTCGGCGAAGTGATGGGTAAGTTGCACCCGCACGGCGACTCGTCGATCTACGACGCCCTGGTGCGCATGGCCCAGCCGTTCTCGATGCGCGTGCCGCTGGTCGACGGCCACGGCAACTTCGGCTCCCTGGGCAACGACGACCCGCCGGCCGCCATGCGGTACACCGAGTGCCGGCAGGCGCAGGCGACGAGCCTGATGACCGAGTCGATCGACGAGGACACGGTCGACTTCGCGCCGAACTACGACGGCCAGGAGCAGGAGCCGGTGGCCCTGCCCGCCGCGTTCCCGAACCTGCTGGTGAACGGCTCGTCGGGCATCGCGGTCGGCATGGCCACCAACATGCCGCCGCACAACCTCTCCGAGGTCATCGCCGCCGCCCGCCATCTGATCCGCTATCCCAACGCGGACCTGGACACCCTGATGAAGTACGTCCCCGGCCCCGACCTGCCCACGGGCGGCCGGATCGTCGGCCTGGCCGGCATCCGGGACGCGTACGAGACGGGCCGCGGCACCTTCAAGATCCGCGCCACGGTGTCGGTGGAGACGGTGACCGCCCGCCGCAAGGGCCTGGTCATCACCGAGCTGCCCTTCGCGGTCGGCCCGGAGAAGGTCATCGCCAAGATCAAGGACATGGTCGGCTCGAAGAAGATCCAGGGCATCGCCGACGTCAAGGACCTCACCGACCGTGCGCACGGCCTGCGTCTGGTCATCGAGATCAAGAACGGCTTCGTTCCCGAGGCGGTCCTGGAGCAGCTCTACAAGCTGACGCCGATGGAGGAGTCCTTCGGCATCAACAACGTCGCCCTGGTCGACGGCCAGCCCCTGACGCTGGGTCTCAAGGAGCTCCTGGAGGTCTACCTCGACCACCGCTTCGAGGTCGTCCGCCGCCGCAGCGAGTTCCGCCGCACCAAGCGCCGCGACCGACTGCACCTGGTCGAGGGCCTGCTGACGGCCCTGATCGACATCGACGAGGTCATCCGCCTCATCCGGCAGAGCGAGAACTCCGCGCAGGCGAAGCAGCGCCTCATGGAGCGCTTCTCCCTGTCGGAGATCCAGACCCAGTACATCCTGGACACCCCCCTCCGCCGTCTCACCAAGTTCGACCGCATCGAACTGGAGACGGAGAAGGAGCGGCTCAACACGGAGATCGAGCAGCTGACCGCGATCCTCGACTCGGACGCGGAGCTGCGCAAGCTGGTCTCCACCGAACTGGCTGCGGTGTCAAAGCAGTTCGGCACCGACCGGCGTACGGTCCTGCTGGAGTCGGCGGGCGCCCCCGCGACCGCCGTCCCGCTCCAGGTGGCGGATGATCCGTGCCGGGTGCTGCTGTCCTCGACGGGCCTGTTGGCGCGTACGGCCAACGGCGAACCGTTCCCGGCCGACGCCGACGGCAAGCGCGTCAAGCACGACGTGATCGTCTCGGCGGTCCCGGCGACCGCGCGCGGCGAGATCGGCGCGGTAACCTCGGAAGGCCGCCTGCTGCGGATCAACGTCGTCGACCTGCCGCAACTGCCCGAGACGGCCTCCGCCCCGAACCTCTCCGGCGGAGCCCCCCTGACGGAGTTCGTCTCCCTGACCGACGGTGAGACGGTGGTCTGCCTGATCACCCTCGACGAGTCGTCGCCGGGCCTGGCGCTCGGCACGGAACAGGGCGTCGTGAAGCGTGTCGTCCCCGACTACCCCTCGAACAAGGAGGAGTTGGAGGTCATCACGCTCAAGGAAGGCGACCGGATCGTCGGCGCGGTCGAGCTGCGCACCGGCGACGAGGACCTGGTCTTCGTCACCGACGACGCGCAGCTGCTGCGCTACCAGGCCGCGCAGGTCCGCCCCCAGGGCCGCCCCGCCGGCGGCATGGCGGGCATCAAGCTCACGGACGGCGCGAAGGTCATCTCCTTCACGGCGGTGGACCCGGCGGTGGACGCGGTGGTCTTCACGGTCGCGGGCTCGCGCGGCACGCTGGACGACTCCGTCCAGACGACGGCCAAGCTGACCCCGTTCGACCAGTACCCGCGCAAGGGCCGCGCCACCGGTGGCGTCCGCTGCCAGCGCTTCCTGAAGGGCGAGGACTGCCTGTCCTTCGCCTGGGCGGGCGCCGTACCGGCGAAGGCGGCCCAGAAGAACGGCACCCCGGCCGACCTCCCGGAGATGGACCCGCGCCGCGACGGTTCGGGCGTGTCGCTGGCGAAGACGGTGTCGGTGGTGGCGGGACCGGTCTAGGCCTCTTCGAGGGGCTCGGGGGCTTCGTCCTCCGGGCCCTGGACGTAACGCAGGACGCCCCACATACCGTGCTCGTCGGCGGTGTGCGGGGCGTCGCTCTTGCACGCCTCCAGTTCCTTGCCGAGCGCGGGGGTGTCGAGGCCGGAGCCGATGAGGACGAGCTGGGTAAGTCGCTGGTCTCCGTCGGGCCAGGGCTCGGGATAGAACCGCAGGAACCGCCCGACGGCGTGCACGGCATACCGGTTGACGGTGTCGTACGGCCCGAAGTCGACGTACCCCTTGATCCGGTACAGCCCTGCGGACCGCCCGTCGAGGAACTGCATCAACCGGCGCGGGTCGAGCGGCACTTCGGAGACGAAGGAGAGGCTGTCGTAGCCGCTGTGCAGATGCCCATGCCCGGTGTGGTCCTCGGTGGCCTCGGTGTCGGGCCCGCGGTGGAGGTCGTCGAAGGACAGCTGCCCGACGCGCTCCTCGCCGGGCCGGCAGTCGAAGAGGAACTCGGGGTCGATACGGCCGTAGGTGGCGGGGACGACGGCGGCACACTCGGTCAGCTCGCGGACCAGCCCGATGACACGGTCGCCGTCGGCGGCGCGGTCGAGCTTGTTGACGACGACGAGGTCGGCGAGGGCGAGATGCCGGTCGATCTCGGGGTGCTTCGCCCGCGTGTCGTCGAACTCGGCGGCATCGACGACTTCGACGAGCCCGCCGTAGACGATTCCAGGATGCTCGCTGGCGAGCACCATACGCACGAGTTCCTGCGGCTCGGCGAGCCCGCTGGCCTCGATGACGATGACGTCGATGCCGGTGTCGGGCCGGGCAAGCCGCTCCAGGTAGCTGTCGAGCTCACTGGCGTCCACGGCACAGCACAGACAGCCGTTGCCGAGCGAGACGGTGGAGTCGCCGAGGGCGCCCGCGACGGCCATGGCGTCGATCTCGATGGCACCGAAGTCGTTGACGATCGCGCCGATGCGGCTGCCGCCGCTGCGGTGGAGGAGGTGGTTGAGGAGGGTGGTCTTGCCGGAACCCAGGAATCCGGCGAGAACGACGACCGGGATCTGCCGCTGACCGGGGCTCGGCTGACGCAACGTACGACCTCTTTCACGCTGGTGCGCGCACCGGATCGCGGTTCCGGCGCACGTACGAGGTTTGAATGCCGGACCAGGATACGAGCCGGAAGAATCACCGCGAAGTGAACGATTGTTAGCAGCACTTGCGGGGCAGACGTTGGGCATGGCGCCGGTCCGTGCGACCCTCACTTCCCTCCGTGCGCCTCCTCTCCGCCTCCCCCGCCGATCAGAGCCGCTCGGCACCCTGGGAGACGGCAAGCGCCGCCCTCCGCTCGCCGGTCCCCAACAGTCGACCCGCAACCCGACGACCGGCGGACGGCCGCCTGACTCGGGGGTTGACATGGCCACACGGAACTATGGGATACGCGGGCTGATGATGGCTGGGCTCGGTGCGGCCGCCGGCGCCCTCGCGACGACGGCCGCACAGCACAACACCATCCAGGGGTTACGCATCCGCCTCGAGCACTTGGAGCAGGCAGCACACTCGCGACGCCAGACCAATTTCGCTCATCAGCAGCGCCTTCACTGGGAGTTGCTGAGCAAGGCCATGGACGACCCTGATCTGGCCGAGGTGCTGGACGCCTACAACGGGACCGTCCCGCCCCGGAAACAGCGGCAGTTCCTCTTCGCCAACGCCCTCTACACCAACGCGCTCTGCTACTACCGGATGGGCAACCTGACCCGCGAGGAGTTCTTCGGGCATGCGCGGAGCATGCTCCAGATCCCCGTCTTTCGTGAGTACTGGTACGCGACGCGACCGCATCGGGCGACGTTGATCGACTCGTCCGACGAGGCCAAGATCGGGCGCATGGTCGATGACCTTCTGGTGCAGTTGGAAGAGGCGGACGCCGACGAGTGGTGGGTCATCGGGTACCCACCGAGCGAGTAGGGCTCCTCGGCCCGGCGCGAAATCCGGTCTGGGCGCCACCTTCCCCGGCACTTCACACGGTTGGGCGGTAACAAAGCAGTAAACGGTGGCGTTTCCCCAGAGGCCAACAAGGTTGACTACTGCGCATCTCTCGGAATGGGCCTATCCCTGCCATACCACCGTCCACGCTGCTGGTTGTCGAGACTGTGACCCCACCCGGGCCGCATCACAACGCGCAGCACCAAATGCGCATCTGACTCGACACCAGAAGGAACGCCAGAACAGTGAGCCGGATCATCCGTCGGATCGGTACCCCACCCATCGCCAGGGGGAGCACCACCGGTGCCAATTGCCCTGACATCTTCGAACTCTCCGACGGAAGGTTCGCGGTCATCGGCACGGACATCACCGACGAACTCGAGGCAGAGCTTCCTGCCGATGCGTCCAGAGCCGACTACGAACGCATCGTCGTGGTCACCCGGGAGACTCTCATCCATGCCAAGGCTGACATCCCTGACGCATAGTCGGCCGGAGTAGTCCCCTCCCCCGGTGTATTCACCTGCTCCGTCAGCCTGTGCTGGTTGACCTTCGGCAGGCCCGGCGCCCTGCGGTTCCCTCCGCAGGGCGCCTCGGGACGGCAGCACCCTGACGCAAGGTCCCCCACGAGAGGCCGGCATTCATGCGAACGATCACCGTTCGTCGTATCGGCACCTGGGCCACGGGTGCCCTCGACCGCGAACTGCCCGCCGATGCCGCCAAAGCCGACCACGAGCGGTTCAAGGTTGTCCCCCGCGAGACGCCGATTCGTGCCCGCAGGACATTGCCAGAGGCTGAGTGCCCGCCCTCCCCGGCCCACGCCAATGGAACGGGCAGATTCGGCACCGACCGACCGTCATGGCGAATCCGGTCATCAGGTCACGCCGGCACCGCCACCGGCGCCCCCGGCCCCACATACCGCGCCACCGGCCGAATGATCTTCGAGTCCTCCGCCTGCTCCAGGATGTTCGCGCTCCACCCCACCACCCGCCCCGCCGCGAACGTCGGTGTGAACATCTCGCGGGGCAGGCCGCACAGTTCCATGACCACGCCCGCGTAGAACTCGACGTTGGTGTGGAGTTCACGGCCGGGCTTCAACTCGGCCAGGATCGCCTCGACTTGACGTTCGACCTCGCCGGCGAAGGCGACGCGCGGGCCGCCGAAGCCTTCAGCGATCTCACGGAGCATGCGCGAGCGCGGGTCTTCGGTGCGGTAGATCGCGTGGCCGAACCCCATGATGCGCTCCCCGGCGAGGACGCGTTCGCGAATCCACGGGTCGATACGGTCCGGTGTGCCGATGGCGTCGAGGGTGTCCAGCGCCCGGCTGGGCGCTCCGCCGTGCAGGGGCCCCGACAGGGCTCCCACGGCGCCGACCAGACAGGCGGCGACATCCGCGCCCGTCGAGGTGATGACACGAGCCGTGAAGGTTGATGCATTGAATCCGTGATCAATGGTTGAGATCAAGTATTGCTCGATCGCCCTCGCCTGACGCGGCTCCGGCTCCGAACCCGTCAGCATGTAGAGGTAGTTGGCCGCGTAGGACAGATCCTCACGCGGCTCGACCGGCTCCAGCCCCCGGCCCAACCGGTGCAGTGCCGTGAGCAGCGTCGGCACGGCCGCCGTGGCCACGATCGTGTCCTGACGCCGCCGGCCCGCGTCGATGTCGTACACCGGCCGAAACCCCTTCGCCGCTCCCAGCAACGACAACGCCGTACGCATCCCGGCCAACGGGCCGGAGGCCGTACCCGCCGACGCGATGGCCGGCAGCGCGGCGCGGACGCCCTCCGGCAACCGGCGCAGCGCCGCGGTCTCGGCGGCGAAGGCGGCGCTGCGGGCGGCGTCCGGCAGTGCGCCGTGGACCAGGAGATGCCAGACGTCCTCGAAGCTGCGGGTCTGCGCGAGTTCGACGGCCGAGTACTGGCGGTAGTGGTAGAAGCCCTCGATCCCTCGGACGTCACCGATCTCGGTGTCGGTGACGACGACGCCCGCGAGTCCTCGCGGTACATCGACAAGCGTGGCTGAGGTCCTGTTGACGGACATGTTTCCTCCCTGGACTTGATTCGACTGTCCATGATTGACTCAATCGCTGTCAATATTGATTGAATCAATATGTAGTCCATACGGATACGGTGAGGCCCATGCGCGATCACGAACCCGCCCCCACCCCTCACGGCGACCGGCGGCTGAGCACCAAAGAGGCAGCCGAACTGCTGGGCGTGAAGCCCGAGACCGTGTACGCCTATGTGAGCCGCGGTCAGCTCAGCAGCCGACGCGTGCCCGGCGGCCGCGGCAGCACCTTCGACGCCCGAGAGGTGGAGACCCTCGCCGGGCGCAACAAGCGTGAGAGCGGCGGGAGTTCGGGCTCCGGCGGGGAACTCGCGGTACGGACCCGGATCACGCTCATCGACGCGGACAGGTACTACTTCCGCGGTGTGGACGCGACCGAGCTGGCCGCACGCCACTCCTACGAGGAGATCGCCGAGTGGCTCTGGACCGGGCGGATGCGGCCCGGCACGACGTTCACCGCACCCGACGCCTCCGTCGCCGTCGCCCGCCGCGCCGTCGACGCCCTGCCCGAACACGCCTCACCCACCGACCGGTTGCGGGTCGCGGCCATCGCCGCCGCGGCCTCGGACCCGCTGCGCTTCGACCTGTCCGAGGACGCCGTCCTGGGCACCGCCCGTGTCCTCATCCCCACCCTCGTCGCCGCCCTGCCTCCGGTTCGGGCCGACCACCGCGACGAGGGCTCACTGGCTCGGCGCCTGTGGGCGCGGCTCAGCGGTCGTGCCGCCGACGAGGCGTCCCTGCGCGTGCTGGACACCGCGCTGGGCCTGCTGGTCGACCACGACCTGGCCGCCTCCACGCTCGCGGTGCGCGTCGCGGCCTCGGCCCGGGCCCACGCCTACGCGGCCGTCTCCGCCGGGCTCGGCGTGCTGGAGGGCCCCCTGCACGGCGCCGCCAGCGGCCTCGCCCACCGGCTGCTGAACGACGTACTGGAACAGGGCGACGCCGGCCCCGTGATCGCGGACGAACTGCGCGCCGGACGCCGTATCCCCGGGCTCGGCCATCGTCTCTACCGTGGCGAGGATCCACGCGCACGTGCCCTGTTCGAGCTTCTGGAGGAGATCCCCCGCGCCGAACCCGCCCTCCTCGCGGCCCGCGACGTCGTGGCCACGACTGCACGCCACACCCCGCTGCACGCCAACGTCGACCTGGCGCTCGCGGTCCTCACCTCCTCCGCCGGGATGCCCGCCACCGCCGGCGAGACGATCTTCGCCGTCGCCCGGACGGCGGGCTGGATCGCCCACGCCCTGGAGGAGTACGGGGAGCGCCCGCTGCGCATGCGCCCGAGCGGCTTCTACGTAGGCGCCAAGCCACCTCAGCCCCTCCCCGAGTAGCGCAGCGGCGTGCTCGGAAGTCGCCATCGGGCAAGTCAGGTTAGGCTCACCTCTGTGAGTACGTGTTCAACCGTCTCCCGGGACCTCGACGAGCCCATCGCGGGCACCGCGGCCACCGCCAGGACCTGGCTGCTCCTGGAACAGCCCGGCCCCTGGGGCGCCCACGCGCTCACGTCGAGCCATCTTGACCCCGTGCTGGGCCGCGCCCTGGAGCGGGCGGCGAAGGGCACGGGCGTCCGTGTCGCGCTCATCCGCCGCCCCGGGCGGCACGCGGACTGCGGGACCCCGTCCGCACGCCGCGTGTACGTGTCCCACACCGCCCCCGGAAACGTCTGGCTGCGCAGCGCCACGATCCGTGATCCGCGGCGCCTTCTCGACCTGGACCTCACCGCGCTCGGCTCCGGCGACCACCGCAGCTTCGACGCGGCACTGGACGGGCGGGCCCACACCGGTGCCCCGCTCGCCCTCGTCTGCACCAACGGCAAGCGCGACCGCTGCTGCGCCCTTCTGGGGCGGCCCCTCGCGGCCGAGCTGTCCGCCTCCGGGGTCGAGGGCGTCTGGGAGGTCACCCATCTGGGTGGACATCGCTTCTCGCCGACCCTGCTCGTGCTGCCGTACGGCTACGCGTACGGCCGGGTCGGGGCCCCCGCCGTCAAGGAGATCCTCCACAGCGCCCAGGACGGCCGGATCGTTCTGGAGGGATGTCGGGGGAGTTCGGCCTGGGAGCGGCCCGGGCAGGCGGCCGAGCTGGCCGTGCGTGCGGCGGTGGACGAGTACGCGGCGGACGCCCTGGTCGTCGTACGGACGGAGGGCGCGGCACCGCGGTGGGAGGTGACCGTCGCGCACGTGGACGGCCGTCATTGGCGGGTCGTGGTGGCCCAGGGCGCGTCCCTGCCGCCCCGCGCGGAGAGCTGCGGGACATCGGTGCTCGGTGCGCCCGCGCGGATGGACGTGGTGGCGGTGCGGGAGTTGACGCCATCTTCGGCCCTGGCGAGCTGAACAAGCCGAACAGGGTGGTCAAGGGGTTCATCCGCTGATCAAGCAGGCCATCTGCTGATCAAGTGGGTTGATCAAGAGATCCACGCCACACCCCTACGGCAGCCCGTACCCCTCCGCGTACCGTCATGGGTATGAGCCGCCCCACTCCCCCCGTACGACGCCTCCGCCTCGGGCTGCCGCGGCGGATGTTCTCGCAGGTGCTGCTGATGCAGCTCGCGATCGCAGCGGGAGTCACGGTGCTCGCGACCGGGCTGTTCCTCGCACCGCTCAGCAACCAGCTGGACGACCAGGCGATGCGCCGCGCTCTCGCCATCGCCCAGACGACCGCGCAGCAGCCGCAGATCGCGGAGGACCTGCAGACCACGCCCTACTCGGTCGACGGACCGGTGCAGAAGGAGGCCGAGCGGATCCGCAAGGCCACCCAGGCCGAGTACGTCGTGATCATGAACAACCAGGGCATCCGCTGGTCCCACACCGACCCGAAGGAGATCGGCGGAAAGGTCTCCACCGACCCCGCGCGGGCGCTCGCGGGCGAGGAGGTCATGGAGATCGACGAGGGCACCCTGGGCCGCTCGGCCCGCGGCAAGGTGCCCCTGCGTGACAGCGACGGGACCATCATCGGGGCGGTCTCGGTCGGCATCGCGTACGACAGCGTCCGGGCCCGGCTGATCCACGCCATCCCGGGACTGCTCGCCTACGCCGGCGGCGCCCTGGCCGTCGGCGCGCTGGCCGCCTGGTTGATCTCCCGGCGGGTCCAGCGGCAGACCCGGGACCTGGCCTTCTCCGACATCTCGGCGCTGCTCGCGGAGCGCGAGGCGATGCTGCACGGCATCAGGGAGGGCGTCGTCGCCCTGGACCGGGCCGGCCGGGTCCGCCTCCTCAACGACGAGGCGCAGCGGCTGCTGGGCATCGGCGACGAGTCCGTGGGCCGCTCCCCCGACCAGGCGCTCGGCGAGGGCCGCACGGCCGACGTGCTGGCCGGGCGCGTCACCGGCACCGACCTGCTCACCGTCCGCGGCCAGCGGGTCCTGATCGCCAACCGTATGCCCACGGACGACGGCGGCGCCGTCGCGACCCTGCGCGACCGTACGGAGCTGGAGCAGCTGGGCCGCGAGCTCGACTCCACGCGCGGGCTGATCGACGCCCTGCGCGCCCAGGACCACGAACACGCCAACCGCATGCACACGCTGCTCGGACTGCTCGAACTGGAGATGTACGACGACGCCGTGGAGTTCGTCGGGGAGGTGGTCGGCGACCACCGTGCCACCGCGGAACAGGTCACCGAGAAGATCAAGGATCCGTTGCTCGCCGCCCTGCTGGTCGGCAAGGCGACCGTCGCCGCGGAGCGCGGGGTCGCGCTGTGGATCTCGGACCGGACCAGCCTCCCCGACCGGCTGATCGACCCCCGGGGGATCGTCACGGTGGTCGGCAACCTGGTCGACAACGCGCTGGACGCCGTAGGAGGAAAGCCGCACGCGCGTGTGGAGGTCGAACTGCGCTCAGAGGGCCGTACCGCCGTCCTCAGAGTGCGGGACACGGGGCCTGGCATTCCGGTGGAACATCGCGAACTGGTCTTCACCGAGGGGTGGTCCACCAAGCAGCCGCCCGCGCACGGAAAGCGTGGCATCGGGCTCTCCCTGGTGCGTCGCCTGGCCGAACGGCAAGGTGGCAGCGCCGCCGTGACCGAGGCCGACGGAGGGGGCGCGGAGTTCACCGTCGTCCTGCCCGAGGCGCTGGCCGGTGACGACCTGGAGCCGGCGCTGACCGTTCCCGCCGCCCCCGAGGAGGAGTCGTGATGATCGAGGTGCTGGTCGTGGACGACGACACGCGGGTCGCGCAGGTCAACGCCGCCTACGTCGAGAAGGTGCCGGGCTTCCATGTGGCGGGCGAGGCCCACAGTGCTGCCGAGGCGCTGCGTCAGGTGGAGCTGCTGCCCCGCGTCGACCTGGTCCTCATGGACCACTACCTGCCCGACGCAACGGGTCTTTCGGTCGTCCAGGAGATGCGTCGCCGGGGTCACCAGACCGACGTGATCATGGTGACGGCCGCGCGGGACGTCACGACCGTGCAGGCCGCGATGCGGCACGGGGCGCTCCAGTACCTGGTCAAGCCGTTCGCCTTCGCGGGTCTGCGCGCCAAGCTGGAGGCGTACGCCGAGCTGCGCCGTACGCTCGACGGCGGCGGCGAGGCCGAACAGGCCGAGGTGGACCGTATCTTCGGCGCCCTGTCCGCGCCGTCCGAGCCGGATCTGCCCAAGGGGCACTCCCCCACGACCGCGGAGCTCGTACGGCAGTCCCTGATGCACGCGGAGGGGCCGCTGTCGGCCCAGGAGATCGCCGACCGGACGGGGGTGAGCCGGCAGACCGCCCAGCGCTATCTGAAGCTTCTGGAGCGCACCGGACGGGCCCGGCTCACGCTCAAGTACGGCGACGCGGGCCGCCCGGAACACCGTTACGTGTGGGCGACCCGCGCCTGAGGGCACGGCCCGTGGGGGCGGGGGAAGGAACCGTGCCCTCCCTCTATACGGATGCCGTCGTCACAGACGTCAGTCCGTGACCTTGTCCACGAACTCGGTCGTGTACGTCTTGTCGAGGTCGACGTCGGCCTTCTGGACGGCGGGGTTGAACGCCTTGAGCACCTTCTCGACGGTCTCGGGGCCGTTCTTCGGCATCACGCCGTCGTCGGTGAACATCGGCAGGGTGCTTTCGATGGCTGCCGCGTAGAGGATCTTGTTGCCCTGTGAGTAGTCGGCGGGCATCTTCTCGGCGATCTCCAGAGCGCTGTGTGTGGACATCCACTTGAGCGTCTTGACGAATGCATTGACCATCTTCTGGACGGTGTCCTTGTGTCCATTCATCCAGTCCGTCTGCATGTACAGACTTGACGACGGATACGGACCGCCGAGCGCCGCCTGGGATCCCGCGGGCGTGCGCATGTCGAGGAGGACTTTGCCCGCCTTCTTGTCCAGGATCGTCGCGACGGTCGGGTCGGTCGTCATGCCGCCGTCGATCGCGCCCTGCTGGAGCGCCGAGATGAAGGTCGGTCCGGCGCCGACGGCGACCGGCGTGAACTCGCTGACCTTCACGCCGTTCTTGACGGCGAGGTACTTGGTGAGGAAGTCGGTCGACGAGCCGAGACCCGTGACGCCCAGCTTCTTCCCCTTGAAGTCCTTGGGTGAGGTGATGTCGTCCGCCTTCTTGGTGGACACGATCTCCACCTCGCCGGGCGCGTGCGAGAACTGCACCACGGACTCGACGTGCTTGCCCTTCACCTGGAGGTCGAGCGTGTGGTCGTAGAAGCCGACGGCGCCCTGGACCTGGCCGGAGACGAGCGCGGTCTCGGCCTGGACGCCGGCCGGTTCGCTCAGCAACTCCACGTCGAGGCCCTCGGCGTCGAAGTAACCGAGCCGCTGGGTCAGCATCGCGGGCAGGTAGATGACCTTGTCGAGGCCGCCGACCATGATCTTGACCTTCGTACCCTTGCCGTCGCCCTTGCTGCCGGAGGAGGCGGTACTGGCCGCGTCATTGGCGCAGGCGGTGAGCGAGGAGAGAGCGAGCAGGCCGGCGGCGGCCAGGGCGGAGTATCTGGCGGTCTTGCGCATGAGGGTTCACGTCCTTGTGAAGGGAAGCAGGCGGAGGGGAGCCGGGATGCCTCGGGTCAGCTGTCGGAACCCGACGGCTTCCAGCGGAAGATGCGGCGCTCGGCGAAGGTGAGCAGCCCTTCGGCGACGAGCGCGACGACGGCGAGGATGACCATCGCGGCGTACACACCGGCCGCGTTGAAGGTGCCCTGCGACTGCGCGACGAGCAGGCCGATGCCCTTCGTAGCGCCGATGTACTCGCCGACGATCGCGCCGATGAGAGCGAAGCCGAAGCTCACGTGGAGGCTGGTGAAGATCCACGAGGTCGCGGACGGGATGACCACCTGGAGCGTCACCCGGCGGTCGCTCGCCCCGAGGATGCGGGCGTTGGCGACCAGGTTGCGGTCGACCTCGCGGGCGCCCTGGAAGGCGTTGAAGAACACCGGGAAGAAGACGAGCACGACCGCGGACGCGACCTTGGAGGCGGGCCCGAGGCCGAACCAGATCACGAAGATGGGTGCGAGGACGATCCTGGGTATGGAGTTGAGCACCTTGATGTATGGACCAAGCACATCGGCGAGAAAGGTGATCCGCCCCAGAGCGATGCCGAACACCACACCGGCGGCCACGCCGAAGACCCAACCGAGCAGCGCCTCGTGAAGCGTGGCCCAGATCTGTTCGCCCAATGATCCGAGCGCGGTCCCGTGGGTCACCCAGGTCCAGATCTGGTCCCAGATCTTCGTGGGCATCGAGAAGTTGAACGGGTCGATGACCTCCGCACGGGCGAGGACCTCCCACAGTCCGAGCACCACCACCAGCAGCAGCGCCCGGGAGGCGGCGACGACCATCCTGCGTCTCCGGGCGGCACGCGCGCGTGAATGGGCGCGGTCCGGCGGTGTCTTGGCCGTGTCGACGACCGGTGTGCTGATGACCTCAGGCGACATGGGCGGCACCTCTCTCGCGCGTGATGCGGACCTCTTCGCCGAGGGACTCCCAGATCTCGCGGTAGATCTCGATGAACCGCGGTTCCAGACGCACCGACTCGACCTTGCGCGGGCGGGGCAGGTCGATGTCGAAGACGTGTTTGACGGTGGCCGGCCCGGCCGTCATCACGACGACCCGGTCGGCCAGGGCGATGGACTCCTCCAGGTCGTGGGTGACGAACACGACGGAGGCGCCCGAGCCCTCCCACAGCCCCAGCAGTTCGTCCGACATCAGTGCCCGGGTCTGCACGTCGAGCGCCGAGAACGGCTCGTCCATCAGCAGGATCTCGGGGTCGTTGACGAAGGTCGCGGCGAGCGCCACGCGCTTGCGCTGTCCGCCGGACAGCTGGTGCGGATAGCGGTCCTCGAAGGCCGAGAGCCCGACCCGGGCCAGCCACTCACGCGCCTTCCGCTTCGCCTCCGCCTTCGGCACACCGCGAAAACGCGGGCCCGCCATGACATTGGACAGGACCGTGCGCCAGGGGAAGGTGGCGTCCTGCTGGAAGACGAACCCGACCTTGTCGCCCACGCCACGAACCGGCTCCCCGGCGACCACGACCTCGCCCTCGGAGGGTTCTTCGAGGCCGCTGACCAGGGTCAGCGTGGTCGACTTACCGCAGCCGGTGGGCCCGACGACGGCCACGAACTCCCCACGCTGGACCGTGAGATCAAGTCCCCGGACCGCCGTGTGCAGGCCCCCTGACGGGGTCCTGAACGTCTTGCTCGCGCCCCGCAGCTCGATGACGGGGCTGGTGTCTGCGCTCATGGCCGGGGACGGTAGGCGCGACCCCGGTGACGGCAGCAGCCTTCTGAGCGCATGCCGTTCTTTTGCTTGCAACAGCCTGTTGTGCTCGTTTTGCGCGCGCTACAACAACGGAGCCGAAGCACGGGCGCACCGCTCGCCCGGCCGCCACGGAGAGAGGCCCGATGATTGACGTCCTGGTCGTGGACGACGACTTCCGTGTCGCCGAGATCAACGCCAAGTACGTGGGAAAGGTTCCCGGTTTCCGGGTCGCCGCCCGCGCCCACACCGCCGCGCAGGCCCTGGCGACCGTCCAGCGCGGCACCATCGACCTGGTCCTGCTCGACCACTACCTGCCCGACCAGACGGGCCTCGAACTCATCCACCGTATGCGCGAGCAGGGCCACGGCACCGACGTCATCATGATCACCGCCGCAGGCGACGTCACGACCGTCCAGACCGCGATGCGCCTGGGCGCCCTGCACTACCTCGTCAAGCCGTTCACCTTCGCGGCCCTGCGCTCCCGCCTCGACTCCTACGCCGCCCTGCGCCGCACCGTCGACCGCGTCGGCGGCCGCGGCATCGCGGGCCAGGAACAGGTCGACCGCATCTTCGGTGCCCTGCGCACCACCCCCGCACCGCCGTCACCGGGCCTGCCGAGCGGCCACTCGGAGCCGACGACCGACCTCATCTGCCACGTCCTGCACCACGCCGACCACCCCCTGTCGGCCCACGAGGTCGCCGCCGAGACCGGCCTGAGCCGCTCCACCGCCCAGCGCTACCTCCGCCACCTGGAACAGGCCGGCCGCCTCCGCCTCTCCCTCAAGTACGGCGACACGGGCCGCCCCGAACACCGCTACGCGTGGGTGGCGCCCTGACGGCAGGGCCGCGGCTGCGGCTCTGCCTGTCGTACGACGATGAAGGCGCCGTACGACGAAGTAGGCACTGTCGGCGAAGGCACCGTCCGGCATGGCAGGCGCCGTACGCCGGTGAAGGCGCCGCTTCCTACGCGGCCCCCGCCCCCGTCAGCGACCGCACCTCGGTCTCCGCGTGCTTGGCCTCGTCGGCCACCTCCGCCGAGGTGACCGTGCCGAGCCAGCCGGCGACGAAGCCCAGCGGGATCGAGACGAGCCCCGGGTTCTGCAGCGGGAAGTACTGGAAGTCGACGCCCGGGAAGAGCGATTCGGGGCTGCCCGACACCACGGGCGACAGCAGCACGAGCACCATCGCCGGGATCAGCCCGCCGTACACCGCCCACACCGCGCCACGGGTGGTGAAGCCGCGCCAGAACAGCGAGTAGAGCAGCACCGGCAGATTGGCGGACGCCGCGACCGCGAAGGCGAGACCCACCAGGAAGGCCACGTTGAGATCCCGGGCCAGCAGGCCCAGGGCGATCGCGACCACGCCGATGCCCACGGCGGCGACACGTGCCACGGCGACCTCGCTGCGGGGCTTGCTGTTCCGGCGCCGCAGGGACGCGTACAGGTCGTGGGCCACGGACGCGGAGGAGGCCAGGGTGATGCCGGCGACCACGGCCAGGATGGTGGCGAAGGCTACGGCGGCGACGATCGCGAACAGAACCGTTCCGCCGGTCGAGTCGGCGCCGCCGCCCAGGTCGAGTGCCAGCAGCGGCACCGCCGTGTTCCCGGCCGCGTTGGATCCCCGCACCGCTTGCGGCCCCACGATCGCGGCCGCCCCGAAACCGAGGACGATCGTCATCAGATAGAAGCCGCCGATGAGCCCGATCGACCAGACCACGGAACGGCGCGCCGCCCGTGCCGTCGGCACGGTGTAGAAGCGCGACAGGATGTGCGGCAGCCCCGCGGTGCCCAGGACCAGTGCCAGCCCCAGGCTGATGAAGTCGAGGCGCGCGGTCCAGTCCCCGCCGTACTTCAGCCCGGGCGCCAGGAACTTCTGACCGTGTCCACTGCGTTCGGCCGCACTGAGCAGCAGTTGGTCGAAGTCACCATGAAAGCGCACCAGAACGAGGACGGTAAGGGCGATGGTGCCGCCGAGAAGCATGACCGCCTTCACGATCTGAATCCACGTGGTGGCCCGCATCCCTCCCAACGACACATAGATCACCATCAGCGCGCCGACCCCGATGACGGTCCAGGTCTGCGCCGCCTCACCGGTGCCCCCGAGCAGCAGCGCCACCAGGCTCCCCGCACCCACCATCTGCGCCACCAGATACAGAACGGACACGGTGACCGAGGAGGTTCCCGCCGCGATCCGCACCGGCCGCTCGCTCATTCGCGCGGCCACCACGTCGGCCAGTGTGAACCGTCCGCAGTTGCGCACCAGTTCGGCGACGAGGAACAGCACCACCAGCCAGGCCACCAGGAAACCCACCGAGTACAGCATCCCGTCGTACCCGAAGAGCGCGATGAGCCCGGAGATCCCCAGGAACGACGCCGCCGACATGTAGTCGCCCGCGATGGCAAAACCATTCTCCATCGGCGAGAACAATCGCCCACCCGCGTAGAACTCCTCCGCGGAGCCATGACGGTTGCGGCTCACCCACGTCGTGATCGCCAGAGTGACCGCGACGAACGCGCTGAACAGCAGCAATGCCAGCGTCTGATGATCGCCCGTCACGACGCACCGCCCCGGATCCCGCGCGTCAGCTCCTGGGTGTCCCAGCGCAACTCCAACGCCGCCCGATCCCTACGCAGTCGCGCATGCCGGGCATACGCCCAGGTCAGCAGAAAGGTGGTGAGGAACTGGCCCAGTCCCGCGACCATCGCCACGTTCACCGCGCCCGCCACCGGCCGGGCCATCAGCCCCGGCGCGGTCGTCGCGGTCACGACGTACCCCACGTACCAGCCGAAGAACCCGATGAACGCCGGCACCACAAACCGCCGATACCGACTGCGCACCTCCTGGAACGCCGCGCTGCGCTGCACCTGGAGGTACACCTCCGCGGCCGCGTCCTCACGCCGCGTACGCCCGGTCTCGGCGACGGACAGCGGCACCGCCGCGCCGGCGTCGTTCAACTCCCCCCAGCCGGACGCGAGTGCGTCGTACCAGGGGTCGTCGTACCTCACCGCTGCGGGCGCCTCGGAGAGAGCCGGGTCGAACCCGTCGTGACTCTCGGTCGCACCTTCGGGATCACCCCCGCCGCCGCGGGGACGACCGTTGCTTGACTGCATGCCCAAGGATGGACAGAACGGGAAGATCCCCGACTCTTCTTCTCCTCACGCTTCACCCCATCAGGTGATTCAACCCGTGGGAGGCCGCACAAGTCCCTTCGCATAGGCGTAACGCACCGCCTGTGCCCGGTCCTTGAGCCCGGTCTTGGAGAACATGTTGTTGATGTGGGTCTTCACGGTCGCCGTGGAGACATGCAGCCTGCGGGCGATCTCCTGGTTGCTGAGGCCTTCGGCGATCAGCAGCAGCACCTCGGTTTCCCGCCCGGTGAGCCCGTCCGGCGGCTCCGCGGGCTCGGCCGGCCGGGGTTCGGGTTCCGACAGCCGTTCCAGGAGGCGCCGTTGGACGCTCGGCGACAAGCCCGCGTCCCCGGACAGCACACTGTGCACCGCCCGCACGATCTCGTCGCCGCCCGCGTCCTTGGTGAGATAGCCGCGCGCTCCCGCCTTCAGGGCCGGGAACAGCGACTCGTCGTCCCCGAACGTCGTGAGCACCACCACCTGCGTCCCCGGATGCTCGGCGCGGATCCGCCGGGTCGCCTCCACTCCGTCGCAGCGGGGCATGCGCAGGTCCATCAGCACCACGTCCGGTGCGAGTTCGGCGACGAGCCGCACCGCCTCGTCCCCGTCTCCGGCGGCTCCGACGACCTCGACCCCCGGCAGCAGCCCGAGCAGCATCACGATGCCCTCCCGGACGACGGTCTGATCGTCCGCGACCACCACCCGAGCGACCTTGCCGCCGACGTCCTCCGTCATACGGGCACCTTCAGCGTCACCGCGAATCCCTCCTCCTCCGGCCCTGCGTCCAGCGATCCGCCGAGCAGCTCGGCCCGCTCCCGCATGCCCAGCAGACCGTACCCGCCTCCCGCGGCGGCGAGTTCGCCCGGCGAGCCTCCCGAGTCCCTTACGTCCAGGATCACTTGATGCTGCCCGTAGTCCAGTCGGAGCCGCACCTTGGCGCCCGGCGCGTGCTTGCGGACGTTGGTCAGAGCCTCCTGCGCGACCCTTCGCACGGCCTGCGAGGCCTCGGCCGGCAGCGCTCTGCGCTCACCCGTAATGGTGACCTCGGCCCCCACGGTCGTGCCCACGAGCTGGGCCAGGAAGTCCTCCAACGGGGTCAGCTCACCACGCAGGGCGGAGAGTGCCTGTCTCGTCTCGGTGAGGCCGTCCCGCGCCATCCCCCGCGCCGCCACGACCCGTTCGAGGATCTGGTCCCGGTCCGCTCCCCTCTCGATCAGCAGCCGGGCGGCCTCCAGGTGCACGAGCTGGGCCGAGAGGCTGTGGGCCAGCACGTCATGGATCTCCCGGGCGATACGAGCCCGCTCGGCGAGCGCCGCCGACTCCGCCTCGGCCGCCCGCGCGGCCCGCTCCTGGGCGAGCAGCCGCTGGGCACTGCCCCGGGCCTCGGCGTCGAGGCGCAGCGTGTACCCGGCGAGGGCCAGCCCCAGACAGGTGACCACGGTCGTCAGCACATCGTCGTCGTTGAGGGCCCCGTAGGCACCGAGCGCCGCCGCCGTGACCGGCACGGCGGCGGTCAGGGGCAGCCGTTCCAGAGCGGCGACAGCGGACGCGCACCAGACGACGAGGGCCGGCACCGGCAGCCCGGACGCCTGGGCCACGATCGCGACGCCCTGGAGGAGACCCCAGGACACCAGCGAGAGCCAGAGCCGGTGCTGAAGTGTGGCGCGGTAGAAGGCCCAGGCCAACAAAGCGGCCAGGGCGAACCCCCCGGCACCCGCGGCGACTCTCCAGCCGTGGGCGGAGCTGCTTGTCAGGGCACCCCACAACAGCAGGGAGACGAGCAGCAGCCTCACCGCCCAGGCGAGCACGCGTCGGGGCCGTGAGATCCCCGCACGCCCGAGCGCCTCCCGGGACGGCCAGCGTGTCCAGGCGTTCTCCTTCACACACGCTCCTTCCAGGCACGCCGGGGCATGTCGTCACCGTACGCCGCGCCTCGGGCGGGAGCCGTGCGGGAGGACGAGGACTGAGCGCGCCAGGCGAGGATTCCCGAGCGGACGAGCAGGGTGGCAGCCAGGGCGAGGAGCAGGGCGGACGAGTCCTGGTGGATGCCGAGCGCGGCGCCGAAGGCGTAGAGGCCGACGCGCAGGGCTATGCCGATGAGCCAGACCAGCCCGCTCGCCTTTGTGCTCCTGCTCCACACGGCGCCGTCGGGCTCCGTCCATATGCGTGAGGTCCAGGCCCAGGCCGCTCCGATGGCGAGACCGATGAGCAGCTCGGTCGTGAGCAGGGCGACCGACGCGGTGTGGTGGTGGGCGTCTATGAGGCCGGGTTCCCTCAGCGCGACGACGCCGAGCACGGCCGGCAGCAGCCACCAGCGTCGTTCCGTGTCGATCCGCTGTGCGCGGAACTGGCGTGCGACCACCACGACGACAACGGCCGCGATCAGGAATCCGTCGACCAGCCCGGACATCAGAGCCTCCGTGAGCGAAGAGGGACGCTGCCGACAGCGAGCGCTGCCGACGCCTTCGACGCTACGGAAATTCGCTGGTCAGGGGATCGGAGCAGGGGTGGATCGTGGGTGGACGCACCACCACGATCGGGCTCCACCCACGGGTGGAGAGTCTTGAGGCGCGGCTGGTTCGGGCGGGCCTCGCGGGGGAGCGGTCCTCTGGGCACGCCGAAGCGCTGGACTGGTGCGGGGCCCCGGCCCGGCACGTGGGCCCCGGCATTGAGCCCAAGGTCAGGGGGCCAGTGCCCGCCTCAGGTCCGAGCCCGGCTCGGACCTGAGCCCAGCCCAGATCCAAGCCACGCCCAGGACCAACACGGACCCAGAACCCCTCCACGCCCACAACCAACCCGGGCCCAGAACCCACCCCGGCCAAGCGCAGCGCTACGCGTCGATGCGCGACCGATCCAACGTCGCGGCCGAGCTGGAGATGAACTCCTTGCGCGGCGCCACGTCATTGCCCATCAGCAGGTCGAAGACCTGCTCGGCGGCCTCCAGGTCGGAGAGGTTCACCCGGCGAAGGGTGCGGTGGCGCGGGTCCATGGTCGTCTCCGCCAGCTGGTCGGCATCCATCTCGCCGAGACCCTTGTAGCGCTGGATGGAGTCCTTGTACCGGACGCCCTTGCTCTGGAACTCCATGAGCTTGTCGCGCAGCTCACGGTCCGAGTACGTGTAGACGTACTTGTCCTGCCCCTTCTTGGGCTGGACCAGCTCGATGCGGTGCAACGGCGGCACCGCCGCGAAGACACGCCCCGCCTCGATCATCGGCCGCATGTAGCGCTGGAACAGCGTCAGCAGCAGCGTCCGGATGTGGGAGCCGTCCACATCGGCGTCGGTCATCATGATGATCTTGCCGTAGCGGGCCGCGTCGATGTCGAAGGTCCGGCCCGACCCCGCTCCTATGACCTGGATGATCGCGCCGCACTCGGCGTTCTTGAGCATGTCGGTCACGGACGACTTCTGGACGTTGAGGATCTTGCCGCGGATCGGCAGCAGCGCCTGGAACTCGGAGTTCCGGGCCAGCTTCGCCGTACCGAGCGCGGAGTCTCCCTCGACGATGAACAGCTCGCTGCGGTCGACGTCGTCGCTGCGGCAGTCGGCCAGCTTGGCGGGCAGCGACGAGGACTCCAGGGCCGTCTTCCGGCGCTGCGCGTCCTTGTGCTGACGGGCCGCGATGCGCGTCCGGGCGGCGGCGACGACCTTCTCCATGACGACCCGGGCCTGCGCCGCGGCGTCGCGCTTGGTGGAGGTCAGGAACGCCTTGAGCTCCTTGGAGATCACGGTGTTCACGATGCGCCGGGCCGCGGACGTACCGAGGACTTCCTTGGTCTGGCCCTCGAACTGCGGCTCGGCCAGGCGGACCGTCACGACCGCCGTGAGGCCTTCCAGGGCGTCGTCCTTGGCGATGTCGTCCTCGGCGACACGCAGCAGCTTCTTGGCGCGCAGCACCTCGAGCATGGTGCTGGTCACCGCGGTCTCGAAGCCCGCGACGTGGGTGCCGCCCTTGGGCGTGGCGATGATGTTCACGAACGACTTCAGGGTCGTGTCGTATCCCGTGCCCCAGCGCAGCGCGACATCGACGTCGAGCTCCCGCGTGACCTGGGTCGGCGTCATCTGGCCGTGCTCGTCAAGGACGGGGACGGTCTCCCTGAACGTGCCCTGGCCGGAGAAGCGGAGGATGTCGCAGACCGGCTTGTCGGTGGCCAGGTACTCGCAGAACTCACTGATGCCGCCGTCGAAGCGGAAGGACTCCTCGCCCTTGCTGCCACCCTCGCCGAGGCCGAACTCGTCACGTACGACGATGGTGAGGCCCGGGACGAGGAACGCGGTCTGCCGGGCGCGCTGGTGGAGGTGCTCCAGGGAGAGCTTGGCGTCCTTGAGGAAGATCTGCCGGTCGGCCCAGTACCGCACGCGTGTGCCGGTGCGGGTCTTGGGGATCTTCTTGGCCTTGCGCAGGCCACTCGTGGCGTCGAACTTCGCGTCCGGCCCGGCGCCGGCGAAGGCACCGGGGACACCGCGCCGGAAGCTGACCGCGTGGGTGTGCCCGCTACGGTCGACCTCGACGTCCAGTCGCGCGGACAGGGCGTTCACCACGGAGGCGCCCACGCCGTGCAGACCGCCGGAGGCCGCATAGGAGCCGCCTCCGAACTTGCCGCCGGCGTGCAGCTTGGTCATGACGACCTCGACGCCGGACAGTCCGGTCTTGGGTTCGACGTCGACCGGGATGCCCCGGCCGTTGTCCCTGACCTCCACCGACCCGTCGTCGTGGAGGATGACCTCGATGTGGTCGCAGTAGCCCCCGAGGGCCTCGTCCACGGAGTTGTCGATGATCTCCCACAGGCAGTGCATCAGGCCACGACTGTCGGTCGAGCCGATGTACATGCCCGGGCGCTTGCGCACGGCCTCGAGCCCCTCGAGGACGAGGAGGTGCCGCGCGGTGTAGTTGGAACCGTCCCGGTCTGCTCCTGCCAGCAGCGCTGTGGACGGCACGGACGTCTCGGCGGTCACGCGGTTCGCTCCTCGCTGAATTTCAGGTGTGGCCCTTGTGGGTAAGGGCGCGGCCTCGGCCGCCGTCAAGAGGGTACCGAGGCCTGGTAGAGCCGTTGTAACGCCACCCTCACCCTGAACTCACACTAGTCCAGAGTCGCATGCATGTTCGATCCCTCGTTGGAGTGAAGTACATATCACGTTCCCTTCGGGGCATGAACCATTTAGGCTCCGGGCACGTCCTCATGAACAACCGGCAACCCAGCCGGGAGGACAGACATCGACAGACAGCGCGAACCCGTAAGACACATAGACACGCAATACGGCACATTCGCCGCCAACCGGCAGCAGACGGCCGGCCTCGAAAGATTTTTTCGAGGAGAAGCCCCGAGCGGGAACGTTTTCGGGCTGGTTGGATGTTGACCCTGGTACGACAGCTCGTCGAGCTAGAGAAGAGGCGACGTGACTACTGTTCTGACCCCCGCGAGCCCGTTGACGGCCGCCGATCGCTGCGACCGCTGCGGCGCCCAGGCATACCTGCGCGTCGTCTTGCTCAGCGGCGGTGAACTGCTCTTCTGCGCCCACCACGGTCGCAAGTTCGAGCCGGAACTCAAGAAGATCGCCGCTGAGATACAGGACGAGACGGAGCGGCTGACGACCGTTCCGGCAACGGCTTCCGAAGACGAGCGCTGACACCTCGCATCCACTACGAGCCGGTATCGGCACAGGCCGACATGCGGACGGCCGCCCCTGAAAGCAGGGGCGGCCGTCCGTGCTCATACCGACGATCGCCGCCGGAGTCTCCAAAGGATCCGAGCGGCCATCGATCTCAAAACCTCACAAGGCCCGACCGGTGGGCCCTCAGAAGTTCCACAAGACAGGTGCTCTCAGGGCTCCGACCTTGCCATCGGGCCCGAGGCGCCCACGGGAGCCGGATGGGACCCGCTGGGCTCGTGGGGTGAGGGTTCACGGTCCCTTGTCAGGGCCCCGTGCTCGCTTCCCCGTCCCTGCTGACGCCCCACCCGAGCGTCCGTACGACGTCGGACACGCGCGTGTACACGCCAGGGCTACCCTGCAGCCCGCAGCCGCTCCCCCAGGACACCAGCCCGACGAGTCTGCCCTGGGCGACCAGCGGCCCCCCGCTGTCGCCCTGACAGGCATCGCGACCACCCTGCTCCTCCCCGGCGCACAGCATCGAGTCAGCGCGATAGGTGCCGTCCGCGTTCCCCGGGTAGGCCTGCTCACAGAGGCCGTCGGAGAGGACGTGGACGCGCGCGGCCCGCAGGCTGTGCGCGTAGTCGCCGCTGCCCGAGATATCGCCCCACCCGTACACCGTCGCGTCCGTGCCCGGCTCGTACGCCGTGTCGCCGTCGGCCGCCATCGTGATGACGGAGTCGCGCGGCAGCGGCTCGGCGAGACTGAGCACCGCGAAATCCCCGGCGTTGGTGGCGGGGTCGTAGCCCGGATTCACCCACGTGGCACGTACGCGGATCTCCTGTCCCTGATCCGAGAGCAGATCCGTACGCCCCGTGATGGCCTTGAGATCGCTCACCCTGTTAGGCGGGGCCCCCAGGACCTCCTCGCCCACACAGTGGGCCGCGGTGAGCACAGTGGTCCGGCCGACGGCCACGCCGCCGCAGAACTGCCCCGCGCGCGTACCCCCGAACCGGTCACGACTGGACAGCGCCACGGTCCACGGGCCGTCCGAGATGTCGACGGGAAAACCGCCCACGACGATGCTGTCGGCGGCCACAGGGGCCGCTGACGCCAGCGGTATGGCACCCGCCACGGCCGCCAGGACCAGCGACCGGTTCAGCGCCCGGGAAAGGGGACGACGCATGCGCGTTCCTCACTCTGGGGTGGACTTGGAAAACCCAGAGTGATTCACCACGCCGCCGCGCGCACCCGCGCCCATGACGCCACGGCCGCCCCCGACCCGCGCCCGCCCGACACAAGGGCCCAGCAAGAGGGCCCAGCACGAAGGCCCGGCTTCCTCGCGGGAAACCGGGCCTTCGACGTCGTACGACCGCGTCCTAGTCGAGGTAGTCGCGCAGCACCTGCGAACGCGACGGGTGGCGCAGCTTCGACATGGTCTTGGACTCGATCTGGCGGATGCGCTCACGCGTCACGCCGTACACCTTGCCGATCTCGTCGAGGGTCTTCGGCTGACCGTCGGTGAGACCGAAGCGCATCGAGACGACGCCCGCCTCGCGCTCGGACAGGGTGTCGAGGACGGAGTGCAGCTGCTCCTGCAGGAGCGTGAAGCTGACCGCGTCGGCCGGGACGACGGCCTCGGAGTCCTCGATGAGGTCACCGAACTCGCTGTCGCCGTCCTCGCCCAGCGGGGTGTGCAGGGAGATGGGCTCGCGGCCGTACTTCTGGACCTCGATGACCTTCTCGGGGGTCATGTCGAGTTCCTTGGCCAGCTCCTCCGGGGTGGGCTCGCGGCCCAGGTCCTGGAGCATCTGACGCTGCACGCGCGCGAGCTTGTTGATGACCTCGACCATGTGCACCGGGATACGGATGGTGCGGGCCTGGTCGGCCATGGCGCGGGTGATCGCCTGACGGATCCACCAGGTGGCGTACGTGGAGAACTTGTAGCCCTTGGTGTAGTCGAACTTCTCGACCGCGCGGATCAGACCGAGGTTGCCCTCCTGGATGAGGTCCAGGAAGAGCATGCCGCGACCGGTGTAACGCTTGGCCAGGGAGACCACCAGACGGAGGTTGGCCTCCAGGAGGTGGTTCTTGGCGCGGCGGCCGTCCTCGGCGATGATCTCCAGCTCGCGCTTGAGCTTGGGGGCGAGCTTGTCGGCGTTGGCCAGCTTGTCCTCGGCGAACAGACCGGCCTCGATGCGCTTGGCGAGCTCGACCTCCTGCTCGGCGTTGAGCAGCGGGACCTTGCCGATCTGCTTCAGGTAGTCCTTGACGGGGTCGGCGGTGGCGCCGGCCACGGCCACCTGCTGGGCAGGCGCGTCGTCCTCGTCGTCGTCGGAGAGGACGAAGCCCTTGCTCTCGCCGCCCTCCTCTTCCTCTTCGCCGGGCTTGATGTCCTCGAGGACCTCGTCCTCGACGACCTCGGCGTCGTCCTTGCCGCCGGCGGTCTTCTTCGCCGCCGTCTTCTTGGCGACGGTCTTCTTCGCGACCGCCTTCTTGGCGGTCGTCGTCTTCTTGGCGGCGGCCTTCTTCGCGGGTGCCTCGTCCTCGGCGGAGGCTTCGGCAGCGGGCGCCGCGGGGGTGGCGGTGGCGGTGGCCTTCTTGGTGGTCACCGTCTTCGCAGCGACCGTCTTGGTGGCGGTGCGCTTGACCGGACTCTTCGCTGCGACGCTCTTTCGGGTGCGCTTGGGCTCCGCGGCACTGACCATCAGCGTCACACCCTCTTCCTCGAGGATCTGGTTGAGGCTGCGCAGTACGTTCTTCCACTGAGTGGCCGGAATCTGGTCAGCTTCGAAGGCCCGACGCACGTCGTCGCCGGCGATCTGCCCCTCAGCCTTTCCCCGCTCAATCAGAGCCATGACAGAGACGGACTCGGCGATCTCCGGCGGGAGCGTACGGGATGTGCTGGCCGACACGAACAACCTCTCGGAACGTTGGAAAACGGCTTCCGGCCCCGTCCGGGATGGACAGGAACCGACCACCGGCCGTGGAGATGGGCCGACGGTGCGGGCGGGGGCCGGGAAGATGCACAGCGCCATTCATGGCGTCCGTATTCCCTCCGCGGCTGTCACCTCTTAGGTCATCGCGTTGTTTCCACAAGCGTTACGCCCAATCTGCGTGGCCCGAGTCACACCCCGTAAGCGCTCAAAAACGGTCAGACACGGGCAGAGGAGGTCACCTGCAGACGCCGGGAGGAAGAAAACACCTTGCGCACCACCTCGCGAACCACCCTGCCCGCGCCGTCGGACCTCGCAGGATTCCGAAGGATCCTGCGAGGTCCGACGGGAGGCGGCCCTTCGGCCGAACGGTGCCCAGGAGGGGGAGGCACCCTCCGGCCGCGCCGCCCGCGGTGCGTGGTCAGTGCTCGCGCGGCGCCGGCACCACGCGCTCCACCTCCGGGTGGACGGTCAGCAGCTGGCGCATCGCCGCCTCGGCCGCCGTTCCGTCGCCGGCGGCGAGGGCGTCGGCGATCCTGCCGTGCTGCGCCAGCGAGGCCTCGTTCGGCCGGTCACACCCGGTGACCGGGCTGCCGGACACCTGGAGCGCGGCCGACACGATTCCCGAAAGGTGCTCCAGCATGCGGTTGCCCGCGAGCTGAATGAGCAGGGAGTGGAATTCGGCATCCGCGCGGGAGAACGTCAGCGCGTCACCCTGCGCCATGGCGTGCCCCATGATCTCCACCATGTCGGTGAGCCGCTGCTGCACCTCCTCGCGCCCATGACCGGCGGCGAGGCGCGCGGCGAGCGGCTCGATCGTCCAGCGCAGCTCGCTCAGCTCACGACGCTGGTCGTCTCGCTGCGGCCCGAAGGCGCGCCATTCGATGATGTCCGGGTCGAGGAGGTTCCAGTCGCTGACGGGGCGCACGCGCGTGCCGACGTTCGGCCGGGCGCTGACCAGGCCCTTGGCCTCCAGGACACGGAGGGACTCGCGGACGACGGTGCGGGAGACCTCGAATCGCTGGCCGATCTCCTCGGGCACCAGGGGCCGGTCGGCACCCAGGTCGCCGGAGACGATCATCTGGCCAAGCTGCTGGACGAGTTGGCCGTGCAGTCCGCGTCCACGGCTGCCCGCCGTGCGTCGGCCCACGCGGCCCAGCTCGGGTTCCGCGGTGTCCCAGGCGGAGGTCCCGAGGCGGTCTGCGGCGGGCGCATCCGCGTAGGGGTAGCGGTCGAGTTCGCCCGGGCCGGCGAGACCGGAGTCTCCGGAGCGGGCGGCGGTCATCATGGTGTGCGCAAGGGTACTCACGGATCCTTTGTCGGCGCCGTCCCCAACTCCCTTGAGGTCTTTGGTGAAAAGCACACGAAAGGGTGATCGCTCACCCCGTCGCAATTGACGCCTTATCGGAAAGAAATGGGCTTTCCGTGGGGAGTTGTGCACAGAGCGGGACCGGAAGGTCGCGGACGGTCGTCATTGGACCCTGCTACGCAGGCCCGTGAGCAGATATGCGCAGAGCAGAGCCATCAGCGACAACGCCAGCGCCCCGCCGACCGGTTGGGCGATCACACGCGCCACGGCGGACAGATAGCGCTCTCCACCAAAGGGCCACTGCAGCAGGAACGTCTCGCGAAGCCGCAGCGGAAACCCCGCGGCCGTCCGCACAGCCGGTCCTTCCACGGCTTTTTGTACGAGCGGTACGACGACGACCGGTACGGCGACCACGGCGGCCAGCCCGGCCGTGGTGGACCGAAAGATGCCCGCGGCCAGCACGCCCGCCCAGGCGCAGCCCACCACGAGGCCCATCCAACTCGCGCCCAGTGACAGCCAGTCGGCGGGAACTCGCGCGAGCTCCCGTCCGTACACGAGATAGAGCACTTCGGTGTCGCAGCCCACCGTGAGGAAGGCCAGCAGCAGCGCGGTGGCGGCGGAGACGACGAGCTTGGCCGTGAGCAGCCCCAGCCGCCGGGGCACGGTGCCGCGGTCCGCCGCCAGGGCGGGGTGGCGGAACTCGTCACCGAAGGCGAACGCCCCGAGCAGCCCCGCGCCTAGCGCCGCGGGCGGCAGCGGCAGCTCCTGCGGCCATGCGGCCAACAGTCGGTGCTGCGGGGTGTGGCCGATTCGGGCGAGCAGTAGGGCGGTGAGGGCGGACACGACGAGCACGGCGGCCGCGGTGAGGAACCCGGTGCCGACCCCTGCGGCCCGGCGCAGCTCGTACCGGAGCGGGCGCAGGGGGCTGGGGGCGGGGCGGACCGAGATGGGGGGTGGGAGTTCGGAGGGGGCGTCGAGCGTGGCGACCGTCGAGGGGCGGGGGGCCTGGGTGAAGGGCGACGTCGCGCTTGGCGTGGTGGGATGCGCGGCGGGCGTGGCGGGATGCACGGCGTCTTGGGCGCGATGCACGGCAGGCGTGGCGGGATGCGCGGCGTCTTGGGCGCGATGCACGGCGTCTCGGGCCGCATGCGGTGACGGTGGGTCCGTCAGCGGCTGCGATCGTGGCTGTGACTTCGGCTGCGGTACGTCGCCAGCTCTCTGGGGCGGGTTGGTTGCCGTCGGTTCACGCGCGGGGCTGCTGGAGCCGTGGGGCATGTCGGCTTCGCCTGGTGGGGCGATGTCGGCCAGGGGTGATGAGGGGATGCCTGTCTTCTCCGCTGTGCCCGCTTCCCTCAGCAGGGTGGTGGCGAGCGGGTCGGCTGACGGTGTGCCGCACCGCTCCGAGGCATCCGGCTCACCGGGCACTGTCGTCGCACCCGATTCGACGGACGCGTCGCCGCAGGTCAGCGGGGTATCGGCAGGGAGGCCATCGCGCCTCGGAGCCGTTCCCGCACCCGGCCCCATGTCGCCGATCTCGTCCGCGAGTTGATGGACGAGGACGCCGTGCCGGAAGGCGGCCTCACCGACGTCGGCGCAGGTGCTGCCGTACACGGAGAGACGGTTGCCGCCCTCGCGGACGACCTCGACGGAACGGTGCCTGGTGCGGGCTTCCTTGGCCAGGAGGGCCGCGAGGCGGGCGGCGTGCGGGGTGCGGACGGCGACGCGGGGCCGCAGCCGGGTGCGGGCGAACTCATCGGCCTCCTGGTCGGCGACGAGTCTGCCTTCGTCGAGCGTGACGACCCGGTCGGCGGTGCGGGCGGCCTCCTTGGGATCGGCGGTGGTGATCAGCACCGTGCCGCCCTGGCCCGCGTGGGCGCGCAGCATGCCGTACAGCCAGCGGCTCTCGCGGGCGGAGAGTCCGTCGGCGGCGTCGTCCAGCACGAGCGTGTGCGGGTCGGACAGGAGGGCGCAGGCCAGGCCGAGGCGTCGGTCCATGCCGCGCGAGAGCGTGCCGAGGCGCTCCTCGCGCAGGCTGACGAGCCCGACGACCTCCAGGACCTCGTCGGCACGCCGCACCGGAACCCCCGCGGCGGCGCACAGCATGCGCAGATGCCCGCGGACGGTGCGGGACGGATGGCCCGGCACGTCGCCGAGGAGCACGCCGACCTCGCGTGACGGGTGCGCGATCCGGTGCAGGGGGCGGCCTCTGAAGTAGGTGACACCGCGGCCCTGTTGGAGTTCGAGCATGAGTCTGAGTGCCGTTGTCTTGCCCGCCGCCGGCGCGCCGAGCAGTGCGGTCACGCGGCCTGCCCGAGCTTCGAAGGAGACGTCGTCGACGGCGGGCGGAAGCTCCTTGCGGGGGTTGCTGGTCAGTCCGAAGGCCTGGATCACCCGAAGCAAGATAGCGCGCTATGTCCGTTTTTTCCGTCACCGCACGGCTCGCTCCGCAGGCGGTAGTCAGGCCGCTCGTACCGGTGTTCGTCGCCGAGCCGTCCCTGCCGGTATCGCCAGGTGCCCCAGCTCCCGCCACGGCGACGGAGGTTGGGCCGACCTCACACTTCGGGGCGCAGCATCGGCGGGTTGAGCAGAGTGGCGCCGCCGGCCCGGAAGAGCTGGGCGGGGCGGCCACCTTGGCGCGTGGTCGTCCCACCGGTGGGCACGAGGAAGCCCGGCGTACCGGTCACCTTGCGGTGGAAATTGCGCGGGTCCAGGGCCACCCCCCACACCGCTTCGTAGACCCGGCGCAGCTCTCCCACGGTGAACTCGGTGGGGCAGAACGCCGTGGCGAGTGACGAGTACTCGATCTTGGAGCGGGCTCGCTCCACACCGTCGGACAGGATCTGCGCGTGGTCGAAGGCGAGCGGAGCCACCGCTTCGCCGTCGCGCCCGTACCCGCCCTGCTGGAGCAGTTCCTCGACCGGCGCCCAGCGGGCGTTGCTGGCGTCGCCGCCCGCCCGGGGTGCGGGCAGGTCGGGGGCGAGCGCGAGGTGCGCGACGCTCACGACCCGCATGCGAGGGTCCCGCTTGGGGTCGCCGTAGGTCGCGAGCTGCTCCAGGTGAGCGCCGTTGTCCTGCGCCGGGGCCGCCGGCTCATGGGCACGCAGCCCGGTCTCCTCGGCGAGTTCACGGGCCGCCGCCTGCGACAGGTCCTCGTCGGCCCGTACGAAACCGCCGGGAAGCGCCCAGCGCCCCTGGAAGGGCGGCTCGCCCCTGCGCACCGCCAGCGCGCACAGAGCATGGCGGCGCACGGTCAGCACGACCAGATCCACGGTGACGGCGAAGGGCGGAAAGGCTGACGGGTCGTAGGGCATGCGGCGATCATAGTCGTCTGCCTGACGATAAACACTCCCTTCGTCGGCCGCATCGGTGGCTGATCCACTTCGGTCCGGTACCTGCCCAGCGCCCGCTCACGGCTTCGCGAGGCGACGCGTCGTACGAGGTCACGTTCCCAGTTGCAGCCCGTCGGCCGCCTCCTCGACCATGGCGAGGCCGAGCCGGCCGACCCGCACGGAGAACGCGCCGCTCGCGATCCGCAGCCCGGTCAACACGATCTCGCCCAGCGGCGCACTGCGCACGGGACGCAGTGTGACCGTCCCGGCGGGGGCGTCCGGGCGGATCCCCGCGAGCGTGGTCAGCAGCAGCACCCCGGCGGCCGCCGCGGTGGCCGCGGGCCGGCACGCCGCCGGGTGGGGGACGGGAGCGCTTCCGTCCGTACGTTGCTCCCCCGCGAACATCTCGGGCAGCCGGTGGCCGAACGTCTCGGCCGCCGCCAGGACGCCCCTCAGCAGTGACGTCGCCTCCTTCTCGTACCCGGCGGCGGCCAGGCCCGCGACAGCGATCGCCGTCTCCTGCGTTCTGACGGCGCCCCCACGGTGACCGAAGGGGCTGTATCCCACCTCCTTCGCACCCAGCCCCCTCAGCCCCCAGCCCGAGTCCATGGCGGGGCCGCCGAGCAGCCGGGCGAGCTGTTCGGTCTGCACTTTGTCGAGCAGCCCGGGCGCCAGTTCGCCTGCGCCCAGCAGACCGGTGTCGAGGAGATGGACGGCCGCCGCACCCAGGTGCGGGACAGGCCGGCCGTCCGGGGCACGGGCCAGCACGGGTCGCCCGCCCCCCAGGTCGCCGATCCAGAAGTCCTCCCGGAAGGTGGCCCGCATTTGTTTCGCCCATTGCCTCAGCCCGGCGCCGCCCGGTCTGCCGCAGGCGTCGAGCAGGTCGGCGCCGAGCAGGGCCGCGCGATGGGCATGGGCCTGTGTCTCACAGCGAAGCGGGCCCCCGGGTTGCGGGTCGCACAGATAGGGAGCGTCGCCGACTGTGGTCCGCAGCCAGGTCAGGCAGCGCTCGGCGGCGGGAAGGAGCTCCTCCGTCTCGACGTCGGGCAGCCCCCAGCGGCGGGCTTCGGCGAGCAGCACCGGGAAGAGCAGGGTGGCTTCCGTGCCGGTGCAACTCGGTGGCAGGTGCGGGCCCGCGTCGCGTCTGGGAGCGGGGATCATGCCGGACTGCGGTCCATGGCCCTGGAGTTGGGTGCGGGCGAGGGTGCGCAGGGTGCCTGCGGCGAGGCGGGTGCCGAGCGACAGGGTCATGCGGGCCGCGGTGAGCGCGTCGACCGGGGCCAGACCGCAGCGCCAGGGCGCCCCGGCGGCCAGGTGGATGTCGGTGGGGTGGGCCGGGTCGCGCAGGAGCAGGGCCTGGAGGTCCTCGATGCTCGTCCGCAGCAGGTGCTGCGCCCTGGGGTCGTCCCCCATCGCCCGGGCGGGAGCGAGAGGACTCGTCGCGGCCCGGCCCACGGCCCGGACGGGTCCCGCACCGTCCGGTCGCACTCGCAGCTCCACGCTCGCACTGCCGCCCGGCGGCAGGACGAACTCCCAGCGCAGCAGCCCTGCCGAGGCCAGGGCGTCGGCCGGTGGCGGGTCGGCCGTGACCGACACGTTCCCGATAGGGGACGCCCAGCGCAGGCCGGAGTCGTGGACACTCGCGGGCAGTTCCGGTGCCGGACCACCGCCCGCGATGGCCCCCAAGTCGGCCAGATCGGTACCGAGAGCCACCTCGACCGGCAGCCTCAGTGGACGAACCGCCGCGCTGGACAAGGTGATCCGCTCCGTACCGTCCGCGTAGCGGATGCGCTCGACGACCACGTCCGGATCCGGACCCACATGCGGTGAGGTTCGGACCGTACCCAGGAACCGGACGCTGTCCGCCGCGGTCATCCGCGCCTGGACCGCGAGCGGTTCACGCCCTGCCACCCGGAGCAGACAGCGGGAGAGCACGCGCCGGCCGGCCCGGTAGAACCCCTCCAGACCTTGACCGGTCAGCTGCCCGTGTTCCGTGGAGATGGCGAGGCCGGGGAGAGCGACGCAGATCAAGGCGGTGTGGGTGGGTGGCAGGTCGGCGGTGCGGCGGGGTGGTGGGAGCCGGCCGGCCTGAGCGGGTGAAGCCGGGGGGCGGCCTGCCTTCCCGACGGCTTGCGGCGGTGTCGAGGCGTGAGGCGTCGGCCGGACTGTCGTCGGCTGGCTCGAGAGACGTGATCGGTCTGCCGCTGCTGCGGAGCGCGGCCTGTGGCCCTCGATCGCGTCGAGGTCCGGGTCCGGGCCTCCTAAGTTCAGCGGAACCTGACCTCTCGTCCGGCTGAGACGTTCCGCGGGATCGACCTCCCAGGAAGAGGAAGAGAAAGGGGGTGCGGACGAGAGTCCAGGAGAGCCGCTCCGCTCGCCCGGTTCGTCGCGCCATCCGGTGCCGTTGGCGAACGGGGGCAGGTCGAGACGCTGCTCCGAGGGCAAGGCGGGGGAACGGTTGTCGTCGGCGGTGGAGCGCGGAGTCGGCTGATTCATGGGCGGCTTCTTCTGCTCTCGGTGCGCCTCGGGCGGGTACGACGTCAGCGGGACGGGACTCTGGACCGTGGCGGAACTGTGTACGGGGACACGTCGGCACGCCCGTCCAGCCGCTGCGCCACTCAGGTGAACGGAACAGGGCTCCCCCGGGTCACGCCTCTGGCCGCCCGAGCCGACCGGATGGCGGCGAGGCTGTGCCGATACGGACCTATTGGCGCCACACCCGATCCATGCAAGACACCCGCCCCGCCAAGGCATCCGCCCCGTCCAAGGCATCCAAGCCGTCCAAGCCGTCGAGTCGGCCATATCCGCCCTGCGCGCCGTCATGCGGTCCCCGTATCCCCCGCATCCCCGGGGCGCGCACCACCCTCGCGCACCCCCGGGCCACTGCCATCGACGCCCTTGCGCGTGCGCCCCGTGCGCGCGGCGCCAGGACGCGTGCCTCCCGCCACTGACGCGCGAGGACGTGGCGCACTCGCCCCCGCCCCACGCCCCTCCCCCTTCCCGGAACGGGCGCCGCTCGCAGCCGCATCGCCGGACCGCGTCCGGCGTCGTCGGCCGGAACCCGTCGCGGTCGCCGGTGCCGGACACGGCACGGACCCAGCGGACTCGCCACGTCCCGCGGCCCCACCCCGACTGGTGGACGCGTCACCGCATCCCGCCGCCTCGACGTCCGCGTCGCCTCCGAAGCTTCCCGATCCCGGCCAGCCCCTCTCCCCTCCGACCACAGGGTCACCGGCTTCCGACACTTCCGGCCGCCCCCTGTCGCCACGTTCCGCCCGCAGGCAGCGACGGATCGACTCCGGGTCCAAGCCCTCGTTGCAGGCTTGATGGAGCAGGCGCGCGAAGAGGTAGTCGGGGTCGGCGCCCAACGCCATGGCCAGTGCTTCCCTGGCCTCCAGCTGGTCGCCGGTCGACCAGGCGACCCAGCCGGCGAGGGTGAGCGGCGCCGCGGCATGTTCGCCGTACGGCCCGACGCAGCGCCGGGCCAGCGCGCGCCAGAGTCGGAGGGCCGGCCCTGCCACGTCTCCTTCCATCCACTCGGCCGCGCGGTCGCGGGTCGTACGGTCCTGGAGGCCGAGGATCAGCGACGCCGCCTCGTCGTGCCCCAGCAACTGATCGTCACGGAGATCCGCGGTGAGAATGCCGGACACCGCTGGAGCCTGCGCGAAGCGCCGCATGACCAGCTCGGCCAGCTCCAGGGTCTCGGCGGCCACACCACTGCGACCGGCCCCGTCGAGAATCCTCGGGACGATGGCCATGCCCGCCGTGTCCAGGGCGATCTCCTGGGCCAGCACGGCGGCGTTCTCCCAGGGCATCAGCCTGGCCCGCAACTCCCGCAGAGTGCCGCGCACTTGGAGACCGGCGTAGGTGGCGGCGGCCGCCAGCACCGAGGTGCCCGGCAGACCCATCGACTGCCCCTCGGGCGGACAGCACACCTCGCTCACGCAGCAGTACGACCAGAAGCGACCGTCGGAGATGCACAGCGCCTCGATCACCGGGACGTCGCGGGAGCCACACTCGATCCGCAGTTGCTGGGCGAGGGGTCGCAGCCGTTCCATCACCTGTCGGCCGGATTCGCCCGGCCCGGGTTCCTGGCAGAGGTAGGCGACCATCTGGTCGGGACGCGCTCCCCTGCGCTCGCTGCCGGTGACCAGCCCATGGGCCAACTGCCGGGCCACGGCGGGCCAGTCGTCGGAGCTCGCGGGGATGCCGAGCCTGGCCCGGCCTCCGAACCGGCCTCGTCCGTCCTTGTCGCGGAGGGCGACCAGGACGATGCTGTCCTCCGGCCGGTAACCGAGCAGATAGGGCAGGGCGTCGGCCAGTTCGGCCGGGGTGCGCAGTGTCACCTGGTCGTCGCCGTGGCCGTCGTACGCGATGGAGCCGTCGCGTACAGCCTGTCCGGGGCGCTCGTCCCCGGCACCGACGGCCTCGCGTGCACGGCTTCCCTGCGCCTCGCCGCTCCCCTTCGCCTCGTGGCTTCCCTCGTCCTGGCCGCTTTCCTTCCCCTCGCCGCTTCCCTGTGCCTCGCCACTTTCGAAAGCCATAAGGCTTTCCTCAGCAGATGCAGCACTTTCGGCAGATCCAGAACGTTCGGGAGATCCAGTCGTTTCGCTGTGATTCGTCATGCCCTGACGATCTCGCGCATCGCGAAATCCCGCTCCGGCCTGTGGATAACTCCGGCCGCGGACACGTCAATTCAGTTCCCGCCACGCACCGCACCGCTCAACCCGCCACGCACCGCACCGCTCAACCCGCCACGCGCCACACCGCTCAGCCCGCTAAGCACCGCACCGCTCAGCCCGCCGCCGCAAGCACCAGAGGAAGCACCTGCTCACTCCCCGCCCGCAGCAGCAGACGCGCGGCGACGGCCAGCGTCCAGCCGGAGTCGGTGTAGTCGTCCACGAGCAGGACAGGCCCGGGAGTGCGAGCCAGCGCTTCGGCGAGCTCGTCGGAGACTCCGAAGCTGCCGGACAGCGCCCTGAGCCGCTGGGCGGAATTGCTGCGACGCGCCGCATGCGCGCCGCCCGGGCCCGTGTACGTCAGGGTGCCCAGCAGCGGGAGGCGGCCGATGCCGGCGATGCCCTCGGCGAGGGAACCCACGAGCCGGGGGCGGGCCAGGGACGGTACGGCGACGACGCCCACCGGTCGAGGCGCCGCATCCGGCGTGTTCGATGCCCAACCGCCCGGCGAGCGCGCCCAGTCGGCGAGGACCGACACCGCCGCCCGTAGGACGTCGTCGGGGACCGGACCGTCGGGAGCACCCTCGGCCAGCAGCGGGCGCAGTCGATTGCCCCAGCCGATGTCGGAGAGCCTCCCCAACGCGCGCCCGGTGGAGCACTGCTCCTTCGCCGGGATACGGCCCTTGAGGTCGATACCCAGCGCGGGCATTCCCGTCGGCCACATCCGGCGTGGTTCGACCTCGATGCCCGGGCGGTCCAGTTCCTTCGTCGCGGCGGTCAGCGTCTCCGCCGAGACGGAGGTGTCGGCCCAGGGCCCCGCGCAGTTGTCGCAACGGCCGCACGGGGCCGCTCCCTCGTCGTCGAGCTGGCGGCGCAGGAACTCCATCCGGCATCCGGTCGTGCTCACGTAGTCGCGCATGGCCTGCTGCTCGGCCGCGCGCTGCCGTGCCACCCAGGCGTACCGCTCGGCGTCGTAGACCCATTCCTTGCCGGTGGCGATCCAGCCGCCCTTGACCCGCTTGACGGCCCCGTCCACGTCGAGGACCTTGAGCATGGTCTCCAGGCGGGTGCGCCGAAGGTCCACGACCGCCTCCAGGGCGGGTACGGACAGCGGCCGGCCCGCGTCGGCCAGTGCCGCGAGGGTCTGGCGGACCTGAGCCTCGGGCGGGAAGGCGGTGTCCGCGAAGTAGCGCCAGATGGCCTCGTCCTCCTTGCCCGGCAGCAGCAGCACGTCCGCGTGTGCCACGCCCCGTCCCGCGCGGCCGACCTGCTGGTAGTAGGCGATGGGCGAGGACGGTGAGCCGAGATGGATGACGAAGCCCAGGTCAGGCTTGTCGAAACCCATGCCGAGCGCCGAGGTCGCGACCAGTGCCTTGACCCGGTTCGCTAGCAGGTCGGTCTCGGCCTGGAGGCGGTCGGCGTTCTCCGTGCGCCCCGTGTAGGAGGCGACCTGGTGACCGCGCTGCCGCAGATGGGCGGTGGCCTCCTCGGCGGCGGCGACCGTCAGCGTGTAGATGATTCCGGAGCCCGGCAGCTCGTCCAGATGCTCGGCGAGCCAGGCGAGTCGGTGTGCGGCGTCCGGCAGTTGGACGACGCCGAGGCGCAGGCTCTCGCGCTCCAGCGGGCCGCGCAGCACCAGCGCTTCTCCCGCGCCGGTGCCAAGCTGTTCGGCCACGTCCGCGGTGACCCGCGCGTTGGCGGTCGCGGTGGTCGCCAGGACCGGAACTCCGGGAGCGAGCTCGGTGAGCATCGCCCGCAGGCGTCGGTAATCCGGTCGGAAGTCGTGCCCCCAGTCGGAGATGCAGTGCGCCTCGTCCACCACCAGCAGACCGGTGGTGGCCGCCAGTTTGGGCAGCAACTGGTCGCGGAAGTCGACGGAGTTGAGGCGCTCGGGACTGACCAGGAGCACGTCGGTCTCTCCCCGCTCCACCTCCTCGTGGATGGTGTCCCACTCCTCGGGGTTGGCCGAGTTGATGGTGCGCGCCCGGATGCCGGCCCGCGCCGCCGACTCGACCTGGTTGCGCATCAGTGCCAGGAGCGGGGAGACGATCACCGTCGGACCGGCTCCCCGTCGACGCAGCAGCGCGGTGGCGACGAAGTACACCGCGGACTTGCCCCAGCCGGTGCGCTGCACGACCAGCGCGCGTCGGCGGTCCTCCACCAGCGCCGCCACCGCCTGCCACTGGTCCTCGCGCAATCGCGCGGAGCCCTCCGGGGCCCCGACCAGCTCGGCGAGAACGGCATCGGCTTCGGCGCGGAGCTCCAGGTTGTCCATGTCTCCATGCAACCCGATGGCACTGACAATCGGCCACTTCACACGGCGTGACACCAGGCATCCTGTCTGTCAGGCACGCGCGCGTGCCTGGCGTCGCACGGCTAAACAGCGGGTAGGGATATAAACCACACACCGCCATATACCGGTCGGTGGCCCCAATTGCTCGTTGCCGCATCCAAGTTCGACAGGAAGAATTGAACTCCGCTCCCCGCACGGCTCGTCCGTGGTCCGGTAGGGCTCTGCTGCGGTGTGCGCTCCCCCGAATCCGACCCCGCCCGCAGTGTGGGCGCGTAGCCGAAGGGAGGACCGTGACCTTCGGATTCGCTCCGTCCTCGGCGGCATCCACGTCGACGTCTGCCGACCTGTCCGCCGCATCCAACCCGCTGACCCGTCTGCTCGAACCCGCGGAGTGGGCCGCAGCCGGGATTCCCCTGCTGCGCAATCCCCGCGAGGTCGTGAGCGGACTGCACTCCCGGCACCGTCCGACGACCGCGACGGCGATCGTGGCCGTCCTCGATCCGGACGAACGGCTCAGCGCGAGCGCGTCGTTCACCCGCCGCTCGGCACCGGCCGACGGGTGGATGTTCCGCAACGCGCTGCTCTCGCAACTGCGCCGGGTCATCCCGCACGACCTGCGCCGCCGCACACCGGTACGCACGGCGGTGCTGCTGTACTGCCGTGACGGCGACGCGCGTTGGACGGAGGAGGACGGCGCGTGGATGTGGGGCCTGCGCGACGCCTGCACACTGCACGGACTGCGTTGCGGCGCCTACATCACGCTGACCCGTGACGGCTGGCAGGTCCTCGGTGAGGGTCGCGGCGGACGCCGCCCCAACTCCACGTCGGCACCGGAACCCTTCGCCCTGTCCGAGGCCCCGCCCCCGCTGCCCCGCACCGGCGGTGCTGCGTCAGAGGTACTGCGCCGCGCGGCGGCCCGCTGAGACTCCGGAGGGTGCCTCAAGGCGCCTTCCGGGACACCGGCCGGACCAAACCGGGCCGATCCCGCTTCCGAAGCACCCGCGTCCGCCGTACGGCGAAGTCGTACGGCGTGAGCGACGGGCGTGCGGTCCTACGGCGGGAACGTCGGGCGGCGCGCAAGAGAACTCGCGCTCGCCGAGCAGTCATCCGGCCACCGTGTTCACCGCGGTGGCGGCCGACGGCGGGATTCCCTGGCCCACGGCCCATCACGGCAGCGGACGGCAGGCCGGAGCACACCTGGGCGAGGGCACGCGCACGGACCGCCGCCGGAGTCCGCGCACGACAAACCCCCCACCGTGCTGGAGCCGCCGGGGCGGCTCCTTCGTCACCCCGGTATCCCCCCGGACGTACCGGGACGGGCTCAGACTCCCGCGCCCAGCACCGCGTTGATCTGCTGCGGGTCGCCGCAGACGATCAGCAGGGCGCCGGCCCGGCTGTGGGCCAGGGGCAGAACGGTGGCGGCGACGGCGTCGGAACCGCCGTTGACGGCGACCACGACGACCGGGCGCGTGGCGGCTCGGCCCGCGGCGTCGGCGTGCACGTAGAAGACGTCGTCACCCGCGTCGTGCTGAGCCCAGTAGGAGGCTTCGCCGAAGGACAGCTCGTGGGTGGCCCACGGGTGCTGCTCGCCGGTGGTGACCACCAGCACGTCGCCAGGGGCACGGCCCGACTCCAGAAGCAGGTCCACGGCTTCCTCGGCGGCGTCGAGCGCGCCGTCGGCGGAGGCCGGGATCAGCTGGAGCTGCGGGGTCGCCGGAGCCTGGGCGGCGGCGCTGGGCGCCGGGCCCGAAGGTCCGGGCTTGGCGGCCACGTCGTGCGGTGCGCGCTGCACCGGAGGCGTGGGCCGCAGGGGGCCGGGGCGGCCGGGACGCGGGTGCGCCGCGGGCCTGGGGCCGGGTACGGGACGGGGGGTCGGCGCGGTGCGGCCACTGGCCGAAGTGGCGCGGGGACCCTGGGCACTCTCGTGAATCTGAGGCTCCTCGGGAAGGAGAGGCATGAGCTGACTTTTATCAAACATTGGTGCGGCTCGCGTCGGCGGGTGGCACATAAGTGCGAGCGGAACGGTCAGAAATCGAAGCCGAGCTGGCCCTCGATCTCCGGAACGCGTCCGTCCGCCCAGCTGCGGACCTTCTTGAGGTGCCGCCACTGGGGCAGCGCATCAAGATACGCCCACGACAGCCGGTGGTACGGGGTGGGTCCCCGCTCCTCCAGCGCGGCCTTGTGCACGGGTGACGGATACCCGGCATTGGCCGCAAAACCGAAGTCTGCATGGCCGATGCCCAGTTCGGCCATCATTTTGTCGCGGTGGACCTTGGCGATCACCGAGGCAGCCGCGACCGCCACGCACGACTGGTCGCCCTTGATCACCGTACGGACCCTCCACGGCGGGCCGAGGTAGTCGTGCTTGCCGTCGAGGATCACCGCCTCGGGACGCACCGGCAAGGCTTCCAGGGCACGGACCGCCGCCAGTCGCAGCGCGGCGGTCATGCCCAGTTCGTCGATCTCCTCCGGGGAGGCGTGGCCCAGGGCGTACGACGTCACCCACTTCCGGAGTTCCTCGTCCAGCACGGCGCGCCGCTTGACGGTGAGCAGCTTGGAGTCGGTGAGGCCTTCGGGGGGTCGGCGCAGTCCGGTGACCGCCGCGCAGACGGTGACGGGGCCGGCCCACGCACCGCGCCCCACCTCGTCGACACCGGCAATGACCTTCGCTCCGGTCGTGGCGCGGAGGGAGCGCTCGACGGTGTGTGTGGGTGGTTCGTACGGCATGGCGCCCTTAGCGTACGCCGCCTGGATCACCCGGCGACACCCCGGCTTCCCGAGTGGCGTCACGGCCGGGGCGGAGCCCACCTCAGTCGCCGCTCGGCCGCAGCAGGGGGACCATGAACTGGTCGATCATCTCCTGGAGCTCCTGATCGCTCCATTCGCTTCCGCTTATCTTGGAGCGGTACATCATCATGGCCGGCATGGCGTCGAAGACATAGCTGTTCGCGGCGTCATCACGGACCTCTCCCCGCTCAATTCCACGGGTGATGACCTCGCCGAGCAGTCTGAGCGTCGGCTCGACAACCCCTCCGAAGATCACGCCATGAAAACGCTCCACCTGCGCATCATCACATTCGTGAATCACCGCGCGAAGGGCGAAGCCCGGACGTGAGTACATCGCGTCGCGCGCCTGTCGGCAGAGTGCGAGAAGGTCCTCGCGCAGCCCGCCCAGGTCGGGCGCCTCGTCGATCAGGGGCAGTCCCGCCTTGAGGGCGTCCGCGACGAGATCCTCCTTGGAGGGCCACCGCCGGTACACCGCGGCCTTGCCGGTCTGCGCGCCCGCGGCGACACCCTCCATCGTGAGGCCCTTCCAGCCGACGGTACTGAGCTGGTCCAGTGCGGCGTCGAGGATCGCGCGTTCGAGCACGGCGCCGCGCCGACGGAGGGAGGACGCCTGAGCGGGGGCGGCCGTCCAGCGCGAGGTAACCATCTGAGTTTCTCCAGCGAGCAGGGGGAGCGGGGGGTTCAGGGAGAGCGGGGAGGCGCGCGGCGACATCGGGGGAACACGCCACACGACCACAATCTAAGTGAACGCTTGCGTTCACTATGAAGGACTCACTACCGTGGACGCGACAGTGAACGCGAGCGTTCACTAACGCACTTGTGGGGGACCCATTGTGACAACCTCTCAGTTGATCAAGGATCAGAAGCCAGGTGCGGCCCGCCGGGAGGGACGTCCCGGCCTCGCGCTCACCGTCATCGCGGCCTGCCAACTCATGGTGGTACTCGACGCGACGATTGTGAACATCGCGCTCCCGCACATTCAAGACGCTCTGCAGTTCAGCACCACCGACCTCACCTGGGTCGTCAGCAGTTACACGCTCACCTTCGGCGGACTGCTGCTCCTGGGCGGCCGCGCAGGTGACATCCTCGGTCGGCGGCGGGTGTTCACCGCCGGCATCCTGCTGTTCACTCTCGCCTCGCTGCTCGGCGGACTCGCCCAGGAACCCTGGCAGTTGCTCGCGGCGCGCGTCCTGCAAGGCGTGGGAGGCGCGATCGCGTCGCCCACCTCGCTGGCCCTCATCACCACCACCTTCCCCGAAGGCCCGGAGCGGAACCGGGCCTTCGGAGTCTTCGCCGCGGTCTCGGCGGGCGGTGGCGCCATCGGCCTGCTCGCGGGCGGCATGCTCACCGAATGGCTGGACTGGCGGTGGGTGCTCTTCGTCAACGTGCCGATCGGTGTCCTGATCGCCATCCTCACCCCGCTGTACATCAGCGAGTCCGAACGGCACACCGGCCGCTTCGACATAGCGGGAGCGCTGACGTCGACGGCGGGCATGGCCTCCCTCGTCTACGGCTTCATCCGCGCGGCGGACGAGGGCTGGCGGGACAGTCTGACGATCGGGTCCTTCGCCGCCGCGGTCGTCCTGCTGCTGTCCTTCGCGTTCATCGAGAGCCGCGCGAAGGAGCCGATCACCCCGCTGAGGATGTTCGCCGACCGCAATCGCTCCGGCACGTACGTGATCATGCTGAGTCTGGCCGCCGCGATGTTCGGCATGTTCTTCTACATCGTGCTGTTCGTGCAGAACGTGCTGGACTACACCCCGATCGAGGCGGGCCTCGCCTTCCTGCCCGTGACGGTGGTGATCGCCCTCGGGGCGGGGCTGTCGCAGCGGTTCCTGCCGGTGCTCGGCCCCAAGCCCTTCATGCTCGCGGGCTCGGCTCTCGCAGTGCTCGGTCTGTTCTGGCAGACCCTGCTCAGCTCCGACAGTTCGTACGTCGGCGGCATCCTCGGTCCCATGCTGGTCTTCGGCTTCGGCATGGGCCTGAACTTCGTGACGCTGACGATCACCGCGGTCTCCGGCGTCGCCCAGCACGAGGCGGGCGCGGCATCCGGACTCCTCAACGCCACGCAGCAGGTGGGCGGTTCGCTCGGCCTGTCCATCCTGACCACCGTGTTCGGCTCGGCCAGCAAGGACGAGGCGGAGAAGCAACTGCCGCAGTTCATGGCCGACGGCACGGCGGAACAGAAGGCCGAGTTCGCCAAGACCCATCAGTTGCCGGCGCCTTGGGGTCACGAGGTGCTCGCCCAGGGCATCTCCACCGGATTCGTCGCGGCGGCCTCGATGGCGGTACTCGCCCTGATCACCGCCGGGCTGGTCATCCGGGTCCGCAAGAGCGACCTGGAGGCGCTCGCGGGCACGGCGGGCCCCGGCCTCGGGTGACCGGAGCGGGCTCGCGCAGAGCCGTGGATGGCCGGACGGGGACCTCGTCCCCAGGACGGACGGTGAGGACGCCGGTCCGGTCATCCACGCTGCGAAGGCCGACAGACTCAGCAGAACCCACACCCCGTACATGGCACCCCCTCCGCCCCTCGTACGTCATCTGGCCGCGCCTGCCGCGGATCCCGATGGATCACACAGCGGTTACCACGACAACGCTCGAGTGATTACGCAGAGTTCCCATTCGGCACGGAGAGTTTTCACGTGCGGGAGGTGATCACACAGCTGATCACCCAGCTCCCTACGGCTGGGGACCGACCGCCGCTACGGCGCCGGGCGCCGGTTCAGCCGGCCGTCGTCAGCCACTCCGGAAGCGCCTCGGTCCGTCTCGCCCACTCCGCGGGAGGCGTCCCCGCCTTTCCGGAGGCGATGACCCCGCCCACGATGGCGCAGTTCGTGTCCACATCGCCGCCCACCTGGGCGGTCGACCAGAACGCCTCCTCGTAGTCACCGAGGGACCGGGCGGCCGACCAGATCGCGAACGGCACCGTGTCATGAGCCGTCGTACGCCGTCCGCAGCCCAGCACGGCCGCGACGGTGCTCGCGTCGCCGTAGTCGAGCATGTCCCTGGCCCTGCGCAGGCCCGCTCCGACGGCGCTCTTCGGGACGAGCGCGACGACACCGTCGAGGAGTTCCTCGGCGCTCGGCGGGCCGCCGGGAGCCGCGACCAGTGAGGCCGCAGCGGCGACCGCCATGGCCCCGACCACGGCCTCGCGGTGCTGGTGTGTGGGATAGGCGGAGATCTCCGCCTGGTGCGTCGCCTGCTCCGGGTCGTCCGCGTACCAGGCGCCGAGCGGGGCGATCCGCATCGCGGCGCCGTTGCCCCAGGACCCCTGTCCGTTGAACAGTCCGGCGGCGAGTTCGCGCCAGTCGCCGCCCTCGCGGACCAGCCGCAGCAGGCGGTTGACCGCGGGACCGTAGCCGCGGTCGAAGTCGTGGTGGTGGGCGAAGGACTGGGCCAGCGCGTCCTGGTCGATGCGATGGTGGGCGGCCAGCACGGCCACCACGGAGCACGCCATCTCGGTGTCGTCCGTCCACTGCCAGGGCTCGGACGGCAGCTCGCGGCGCTTGAGCAGCGGGTAGTTCACCGGCACGAAGAACTGGGAACCGAGCGCGTCCCCCACCGCGAGTCCGCGCAGGCTGGACAGGGCGCGGTCCAGGCGCCCGTCGGGAGAGGAATCAGCGGTCATCGCTCTGCCACTCTATCCGGTGATCCCGTACGGTTCCGGATCTCGCCAGCGGTCGAAGGGCCGGTCAAGGGCGTACCGGCCGTCGTCACCGAGAACGAGCATCCGCATCTCCGCGTTCCCGGGATTCGACAGCGACTCGAATTCCGCGACGCTCCAGTGGAACCAGCGCATGCAGAACAGCCGCATGGCGAGTCCATGAGTCACCAGCAGCACGTTGGGCGGGTGGTCGGGCGCCTCGAAACTTCGGAACAGGCTCTCCAGGAAGCCACCGACCCGGTCGTAGACATCGGCACCGGACTCACCCTGGGCGAAGCGGTAGAAGAAGTGGCCGTACGCGTCCCGGTAGGCCTTCTGCAGCCGTACGTCGTCGCGGTCCTGCCAGTTCCCCCAGTCCTGCTCGCGCAGCCGAGGCTCCTCGCGCACGCGTACCTGCTCGGGATCGAGATGGAAGGCGCGGAACGTCTCGTGGGTACGGCGGTACGGCGACACGTACACGCTGACGCGCTCGCGGCCGAAGACCTCGCGCAGCCGCTTTCCCGTCTCCTCCGCCTGCTGCCAACCCTGCTCGGTCAGCGCCAGCGCGTGATCCGGCTCGCGCTCGTACACGGTGTCATCAACATTGCCCGTTGACTCGCCGTGCCGGACAAGGACGATGCGCCGTGGTCGTGCCATGCCAAAACCCTAGATCGGGTGACGGCCCATCGAGCACCCGTACGGCCTCCATACGGCGTAGGTCACACATTTTCTGCACCACAGGCCTCACAAAGCGCACCTGTACCGAGTCCGGATATCAAACCGTCCAGGTCGGCTCAAGCTCCACGATGTCCCCCGTGAGTGCGGCCACGTCCGCCTCGATCTGGGCCCGCAGGGCCAGTCGCTCGACCCGTTCCGTGCGGTACTTGCCGTGCTCGGCTGCCGACTGCCACATCGACAGGACGAGGAACTCATGCCCCGGCGCCTCGCCGAACAGACCGCGGATCATGCCGGGCGAGCCGGCCATCGCCGGGTTCCAGACCTTCTCCTGCATCAGCGTGAAGTGCTCGGCACGTTCCTCGTGGACCCGGCAGTGCGCGACCCGTACCAGGTCGGCGTCGGTGAAACGCGGCTCGAAGCCGGTCTTCACGTCGAAGCGATAGTCGAACAGCCTGACCTGCGCGTCCTTGAACGTGCCCGACTGCGCGGACGCCAGACGATCATGGGAACGGGCCATGAAGGAGTCGTAGAACGAACGGCTCTCCCAGAAGGAGAAGATGTGCGCCACTCCGGTCCGCCCCCGGCTCCAGCCTCCGCCCTGTCCCCGAAACCCCGGCTCACCGAGTAGCCCCGCCCACTTTCGCTGCCCCCGCTCGAAGCCGCGGCGGTCCACCACGGTGCAGCGAATCCACTTGACCAGCACCGCGCCATCGTAAGGCCACGCAGCGTGGCGTCGGTCACGCTCCGGCAGAGATCTCTTCCCCGGAGAACGCCGCGCGCGTGGCAGGATGGGCAACCGGCCCTGACCTCATGGCAGTTCGGGCCGTGGACCACGGGGAAGGGGAAGCCTGGTGAACGGCCTCAACAAGGGGATCCGCAAGGTCGAAGTCGCGCTGAAGTGGGACCCGAGTCCCGTGAACCAAGCCGCCACCGATCTCGACATCGTGGCCGCGCCCTACCTGGCCGGCGAACCCTACGGCGATCCCGCCTATGTCGTGCACTTCGACAGCCGCTCCCCCGACGGCACCATGTACCTCAACCGGGACAGCAAGGACGGCAAGGGCTTCGGCTGGGACGAGGTCATGACCCTGGAACTCGACCGGCTCGACAGCCGCTACGCGCGCGTGGTCGTCGGTATCGTCATCCAGCAGCGCTCCGAGGAGCGCACGTTCGTCGGCGTGGCCAACCCCGCGCTGCGCATACGCGAGGGCTACACGGTCCTGACCGAGGACGACTTCGGCAGCGTCCTCGGGTCCACGGCGGCGACCGTCGCGGAGTTCGTCCGGGACGACGACGGCACCTGGGAGTTCCGTCCCGGCATCCACGGCTTCGAGGACGATCCGGCGGAGTTCACCCGCGTCATGGGGACGGCACACCAGCCCTGACCGCGCGTCACCGCACAAGGGCAAGCAAGCAAACAAGAGGCGGTGGAGCCGGAATCGGCCCCACCGCCTCACAGATCACTCAGACGCGCGGTCAGCTGCAACCGCTGGTCGAACCGCAGCCCTCGCAGATGTAGCAGGAACCGGCCCGCTGCATCTTCGTACCGCAGGAGAAGCAGAGCGGGGCGTCGGCCTGGATGCCCAGCTGCATTTCCACCAGCTCGGCGCTGGTGTGGGCCTGCTTCGGAGCGGGCTTGGCCGCCTCGACCTCGGCCTTGGGGGTGACGACGGCCTTGAGCTCCTGGGCGCGCGGCGCCGACTGGGCCAGCCCCTCGACGTCGACCTCGTCCTCCGAAGGCTCGTACGAGCCGGTCTCCAGGTGGCGCTGACGCTCGTCCGCGGAGTGGATACCGAGCGCGGAACGCGTCTCGAAGGGCAGGAAGTCGAGCGCCAGACGACGGAAGATGTAGTCGACGATCGACTGCGCCATCCGGACATCGGGGTCGTCCGTCATGCCCGCCGGCTCGAAGCGCATGTTCGTGAACTTCGAGACGTACGTCTCCAGCGGCACGCCGTACTGGAGGCCGACCGAGACGGCGATGGAGAAGGCATCCATCATGCCCGCGAGGGTGGAGCCCTGCTTGGACATCTTCAGGAAGACCTCGCCGAGACCGTCGTCCGGGTAGGAGTTGGCGGTCATGTAGCCCTCGGCGCCGCCCACCGTGAAGGAGGTCGTGATACCGGGGCGGCCCTTGGGGAGGCGCTTGCGGACCGGACGGTACTCGACGACCTTCTCGACGGCCTTGCGGATCTCCGCCTCGGCCTTCTCCGTGACCTCGGTCTTCTCCTTCTCCTTGGTCTTGGCGGAGAGGGGCTGGCCGACCTTGCAGTTGTCGCGGTAGATGGCGAGCGCCTTGACGCCCATCTTCCAGGCCTCGAAGTAGACCTCTTCGACATCCTCGACGGTCGCCGTCTCCGGCAGGTTGACCGTCTTGGAGAGCGCGCCGGAGATCCAGGGCTGGATCGCGGCCATCATGCGGACGTGGCCCATCGCGGAGATGGAACGCTCGCCCATGGCGCAGTCGAAGACCTCGTAGTGCTCGTGCTTGAGGCCGGGGGCGTCGACGACATTGCCGTTCTCGGCGATGTGGGCGACGATCGCCTCGATCTGCTCCTCCTGGTAGCCCAGGCGGCGCAGGGCCTGCGGGACGGTGCCGTTGACGATCTGCATCGAGCCGCCGCCGACCAGCTTCTTGAACTTGACCAGCGCGAGGTCGGGCTCAAGGCCGGTGGTGTCGCAGGACATCGCGAGACCGATGGTGCCGGTCGGGGCGATGACCGACGCCTGGGCGTTACGGAAACCGTTCTTCTCACCGAGACGCAGGACGTCCTGCCAGGCCTCCGTGGCGGCGGCCCAGATCGGCGTGTCCAGGTCGTCCATGCGGACGGCCTTGGTGTTCTCGTCCGCGTGCTGCTTCATGACCCGCAGGTGCGGCTGCGCGTTGCGGGCGTAGCCGTCGTACGCGCCGACGACCGAGGCGAGTTCGGCGGAACGCTTGTACGACGTGCCGGTCATCAGGGAGGTGATGGAGCCGGCGAGGGCTCGACCGCCGTCCGAGTCGTACGCGTGGCCGGTCGCCATCAGCAGGGCGCCGAGGTTGGCGTAGCCGATGCCGAGCTGGCGGAACGCGCGCGTGTTCTCACCGATCTTCTGCGTCGGGAAGTCCGCGAAGCAGATGGAGATGTCCATCGCGGTGATGACGAGCTCGACGACCTGGGCGAAGCGCTCGACCTCGAAGGACTGGCGGCCCTTGCCGTCGTCCTTGAGGAACTTCATCAGGTTCAGCGAGGCGAGGTTGCAGGACGTGTTGTCCAGGTGCATGTACTCGCTGCACGGGTTCGAGCCGTTGATACGGCCGGACTCCGGGCACGTGTGCCAGTGGTTGATGGTGTCGTCGTACTGGATGCCCGGGTCGGCGCACGCCCACGCGGCCTCGGCCATCTTGCGGAACAGGGACTTGGCGTCGACCTCTTCGATGACCTCGCCGGTCATCCGCGCGCGGAGGCCGAACTTGCCGCCCTGCTCGACGGCCTTCATGAACTCGTCGTTCACACGGACCGAGTTGTTGGCGTTCTGGTACTGGACGGACGTGATGTCGTCGCCGCCCAGGTCCATGTCGAAGCCCGCGTCACGCAGGGCGCGGATCTTCTCCTCTTCCTTCACCTTGGTCTCGATGAAGTCCTCGATGTCGGGGTGGTCGACGTCGAGGATGACCATCTTGGCCGCGCGGCGGGTGGCGCCACCGGACTTGATGGTGCCCGCGGAAGCGTCGGCGCCGCGCATGAAGGAGACGGGACCCGAGGCGTTGCCGCCGGAGGACAGCAGCTCCTTGGAGGAGCGGATACGGGAGAGGTTCAGGCCGGCGCCGGAGCCGCCCTTGAAGATCATGCCCTCTTCCTTGTACCAGTCGAGGATCGACTCCATGGAGTCGTCGACGGCCAGGATGAAGCAGGCGGACACCTGCTGCGGCTGGGGCGTACCGACGTTGAACCAGACGGGGCTGTTGAAGCTGAAGATCTGGTGCAGGAGGGCGTACGCCAGCTCATGCTCGAAGATCTCGGCGTCGGCGGGCGAGGCGAAGTACTTGTAGTCCTCGCCGGCCTTCCGGTACGTCTTCACGATGCGGTCGATCAGCTGCCTGAGGCCGGTCTCGCGCTGCGGGGTGCCGACGGCACCCCGGAAGTACTTGCTGGTGACGATGTTGACCGCGTTCACCGACCAGAAGTCGGGGAACTCGACGCCACGCTGCTCGAAGTTGATCGAGCCGTCGCGCCAGTTGGTCATGACGACGTCACGACGCTCCCACTGGACCTCGTCGTACGGGTGCACGCCGGGGGTGGTGTGGATGCGCTCGATACGCAGTCCCTTGGTGGCCTTGGCACCCTTGGCTCGGGAACCTCGTGCCGGACCGCTCGCCGTCTCTGTCATGCCGCCTCCCTGTACGGGCGAAAACGCCCTGAAGTGCCCCGATGTTCCCGTGGCACGGTGTTCTGTCTTGTATTGCGGGCACCCACTCACTACCGCCCGCAACAGGTCCTCATCGCCGCCGTGCGGCCGCCCCGGTGTCTCCGACCGGGCCGGGCCGCAGATCAGTCGGCGGCACCCGCGGGCTCGGGGACCGATACGGTCTCTCCCGCCCCGCGGTCGTCTTCCTGGCTCCCCACGTCCGCGTCCACGTCGGGACGCCCCGTCGCCTCCCTCAGTTCCGCGATCGCGGCCTCGAAGTCGTCGAGCGAGTCGAACGCCCGGTAGACGGAGGCGAATCGCAGATAGGCGACCAGATCGAGCTCTTGCAACGGGCCGAGTATGGCCAGCCCCACGTCATGGGTGGTCAGTTCGGCGCTTCCGGTAGCTCGCACCGCCTCCTCGACCCGCTGGCCGAGCTGGGCGAGTGCGTCCTCGGTGACAGGTCGTCCCTGGCATGCCTTGCGCACACCGTTGATGACCTTGGTACGACTGAAAGGCTCGGTGACTCCGGATCGCTTGACCACCATGAGCGAACACGTCTCCACGGTCGTGAAACGACGGGAGCAGTCCGGACACTGGCGGCGCCTGCGGATCGACGTGCCGTCGTCGGTCGTACGACTGTCGACGACGCGGCTGTCGGGGTGCCTGCAGAAGGGGCAGTGCATGAACTCCCAACCCTCCTCACAGCAGACTCAATAGCCTCGCTGAGCCCCATGGGCCCCTCGAAGCAGCCCCAAGCATAGGCGATCGCAGCGACTCCGAAGACCCGGGGGACCACAACTTCTGGGCTGCCGTAGCAATCCAAGCACTAGATGTAGGGATCGTCACCGTAAACACGCCGTACGCGCGTGTCGCACCCGTATTGGCATGTGCCCCATGACAGCGCCGCCACGCGGGACATGGCCGTGCACAGGCGTACCGCTGCGGCACATGCGGAGATACCGTGGTCGCCACACGGAGGGCGCGTGGGACTCCCGCGTAGATGGGGGCCGGATCCCGGTTGACAGGACGCCGGATGGCAGACTGGTCAACAGCCCGCGAGGTCGTCACCGGCGGCGAACAGTACGACAAAGGGCCCTTTTGTCCGCCAGGCGCCACGTTAGCCATACACCCAGACACATGATCACGTCCGGTGAATCAGACTTTTTCACTCGAACGTGTGTTTGGCGCAACCTTTCGAAAGCAACTACCGTTGTCCAGCAGGGAGACCATCGAGAGGGGCCGACGTGACCACCACCGCAGACAGTGCCACCATCACTGCCCAGGACCGCTCCCAGGGCCGACTCGAGCCGGTGCATGCGATGAACGAAGCCGTGAATCCCGAGGGGCAAAAGCGCTCCCTACCCGGCCGACCTCCAGGCATCCGGGCCGACAGCTCTGGGCTCACCGATCGGCAGCGCCGGGTGATCGAGGTCATCAGGGACTCCGTGCAGCGGCGCGGCTACCCGCCGTCCATGCGGGAGATCGGACAGGCGGTCGGCCTCTCCAGCACGTCCTCCGTCGCACACCAGCTCATGGCACTGGAGCGCAAGGGCTTCCTGCGCCGCGACCCGCACCGCCCGCGCGCGTACGAGGTACGCGGCTCCGACCAGGCCGCCTCCGTGCAGCCCACGGACACCGCGGGCAAGCCCGCCGCGTCGTACGTCCCGCTCGTCGGCCGTATCGCCGCCGGTGGCCCGATCCTCGCGGAGGAGTCCGTCGAGGACGTCTTCCCGCTCCCGCGCCAGCTCGTGGGCGACGGTGAGCTGTTCGTCCTCAAGGTGGTCGGCGACTCGATGATCGAGGCCGCGATCTGCGACGGAGACTGGGTCACGGTCCGCCGCCAGCCGGTCGCCGAGAACGGCGACATCGTCGCCGCCATGCTCGACGGCGAGGCCACCGTCAAGCGCTTCAAGCGCGAGGACGGCCACGTCTGGCTCCTCCCGCACAACGCCGCGTACGAGCCCATCCCGGGCGACGACGCGACGATCCTCGGCAAGGTGGTGGCGGTGCTGCGCCGCGTGTGACGGTGCGGCGGGCGGACCCACCGAGGTCCGCCCTCTGACCGGGCCCCGGGACCCCTGCGCCGGTTCCGGGGCCCAGTGCTGTGCGGGTGCTCGCGGGCGCCCTTGATGTGGGGTGGGCTGGCCTGTGCCGGTCAGTCCACCCCACACCTTTCACTCCTCCGACTGCTTCGCCACCGCGTCGATCGCGGCCAGTGACTTGCGGACCTGGTTGCGGTCCGTCGTGAACCAGAAGTCCGGCAGGGACGCCTTCAGATAGCTCCCGTACCGCGCGGTCGCGAGCCGCTGATCCAGGACGGCCACCACACCACGGTCCCCCGACGCCCGTACGAGACGGCCGGCGCCCTGAGCCATGAGCAGCGCCGCGTGCGTGGCGGCGACCGCCATGAAGCCGTTGCCGCCGGCATCCTCCACCGCCTTCTGGCGGGCGCTCATCAGCGGGTCGTCGGGGCGCGGGAACGGAATCTTGTCCATGACGACCAGCTGGCAGCTGGGGCCAGGGACATCCACGCCCTGCCAGAGCGAGAGCGTGCCGAAGAGGCACGTCTTCGGGTCGGCCGCGAAGTTCTTGATCAGCTCACCGAGGGTCTCCTCGCCCTGGAGAAGGATCGGGAACTCGGGGATACGGGAGCGCAGTTCCTCCGCGGCGAGCTGCGCGGCCCGCATCGAGGAGAACAGACCCAGAGTGCGACCACCGGCGGCCTGGATCAGTTCGGTCAGCTCGTCCAGCATGTCCGCGCGGTCGCCGTCGCGCGCGGGGCGCGCGAGGTGCTTGGCGACATAGAGGATGCCCTGCTTCGGATAGTCGAAGGGCGAGCCGACGTCGACGCCCTTCCACTGCGGGACGTCATCGCCTTCGGTGCCCTCCGGGGCGAGGCCCAGGGATGCGCCGACTCCGTTGAAGTCACCGCCCAGCTTCAGGGTCGCCGAGGTCAGGACCACGGAACGGTCCGCGAAGAGCTTTTCCCGCAGCAGGCCCGACACGGACATGGGAGCCACCCGCAGGGATGCCCCGAATCGGTCATGGCGCTCGTACCAGACGACGTCCCACTCGGAGCCGTTGGTGATCCGCTCCGCCACGTCGTGCACGGTCTCCACCGAGGCCAGCGCCTGCTTGCGGACAGCGTCCTCGTCCTGGACGGACTTGTCGCGGGTGGCGCCGATCGCGGAGATGACGGTCCGAGCCGCGTCGCGCAAGGCCATGAGGGCGTAGGCGAGATCCTCCGGGATCTCCTCCAGACGGCCCGGAAGGGCGAGCTCCATCAGCCGCTCGAAGCCCTCGGCGGCGGTCTGGAGCTGATCGGCGGCCTTCTCGTTGACGAGCTTCGCCGCCCGCCGTACCGCCCGGTTGACCTGTCCGGGCGTGAGCTCGCCGGTGGCGACTCCGGTGACCCGGGACACCAGCTCGTGTGCCTCGTCGACGATCAGCACCTCGTGCTGCGGGAGGACCGGGGCGCCTTCGATGGCGTCGATGGCGAGCAGCGCGTGATTGGTGACGACGACCTCGGCGAGCTTGGCCCGCTCGCGGGCGTTCTCGGCGAAGCACTCGGCACCGTAGGCGCACTTCGTGGCCCCCAGGCACTCGCGCGAGGAGACCGAAACCTGGGCCCAGGCCCGGTCGGAGACACCGGGAGTCAGGTTGTCGCGGTCGCCGGTCTCCGTCTCGTCCGACCAGTCACGCAGCCGCAGCAGGTCCTGACCCAGCTTGCTGGTGGGGGCGGCCGCCTCGAACTGGTCGAAGAGGCCCTCCTCCTCGTCCTGCGGCACGCCCTCGTGCAGGCGGTGCAGACACAGGTAGTTCGATCTGCCCTTGAGCATCGCGAACTCCGGACGGCGGCGCAGCAGCGGATGCAAGGAGTCCACCGTGCGCGGCAGGTCCCGCTCCACCAGCTGGCGCTGGAGGGCCAGGGTGGCGGTCGCGACGACGACTCTCTCCCCGTGCGCGAGCGCGGGCACGAGATAGCCCAGCGACTTTCCGGTGCCGGTGCCGGCCTGGACCAGCAGATGGGAGCCGTCGTCGATCGCCTCGGCGACGGCTTCGGCCATGGTCACCTGACCGGGGCGCTCTGTGCCGCCGACGGCGGTGACGGCAGCATGCAGGAGTTCGGGGAGTGAGGGCTTCGTCATAGCGCGACAACCCTACGGCCCAGCACTGACAAACGAGTGGTCACGGGGGAGACGAGGGGCTGGATCAAGACCCGACGACTTCGGGACGGCGATCGGATGAGGTCGCTCAGGGGCGGCGGAGGTCGGGATCGGTCGGTTGCGGTCAACACCGGACGGCTGTGTCGGCGCGTGCCTGGTTTCGGCGAAATCCACTCGGCTGGAAATGAGTGTGGCGGGAGTGGGAACCGGTTCGGCGCGAGCGGTGTACCAAAAGTGATGACGATGTGACGTGACGTGACAGGACATGAGGTGACACGACATGAGCCACTGCGACGTGGTCGGCGTGGGACGTGATGCGGCGCTGGATGGCGCGCGGCATGAACTGACACGGCCTGGCATGGCATCGCGTCACATCAGATCGCGCAGGGACCGGTCGCGGATCATGAGGGCAGCCCGTTTGTCCGGCAGATCGATCTCGGCGGCGAACCGGAAACCGGCGCTCAGAAAGGCGGAGACGGAGGGGGCGTTGCGAAGATCGGGTTCGGCAATGATGCGCGCGCAGCCGAGCCGCCTGTCGAGCGCGAGGTCGGCGACGCTTCTGAGCAACGCGCTGCCGAGCCCTCGCCCACGGTCGGCGGCAGCGCCGATGAGGAGGTGGATCCCGGTGTCATGAGGGCGGGCGGGATAGTGGCGGGCCACGGGATCGAGGTCGGCCCGGTAGATCTCCCAGTAGCTCATCGGCACGCCGTCCAGCACTCCGAGACAGGGGACGCACCGCCCGTCTCCGACCAATTGGGTTCGCACATGATCCTCCGCCCGGTTCTGGGACCCGTCCAGCTCCCAGTACTTCGCGACAGCGGGGTCGTTCATCCAGCCGCCGATAAGCGGAAGATCCCGCTCTGGACGCACGGGTACGAGGTGGAACAGACCCACAGGTGTAGCCACCGGCCCCCACTCGGCGACTGAGTCCAGGAGATCCTCGCGGGCGGAGCCGACCACATCGGCCTGGGGTGGGTTGCCGGCGCCGGCCTGAGTCCGGCTCGCTGCGTCGCTCTGCTGCGCAGCGGCGCCGAGGGTCTCGTTGGCGATGAGCGCGAGGAATTCGTCGGGCAGCCGGAGGTCAAGGGTGTCCTCGCAGTCCGTGCCGGGCGCCTCGGCAGGGACACCGGCTGTACAGGCATCGGCATCGGTGGCAGTGGCGGCGTTGACACTCGCGTCGGTGGGAGGCACGGCGACGCTCCTCTCAGGAGACGGGTCGGGGCATGTTCCTCGGGACTGAACGGACAGAAATGACAGGGCAATCAGCTGTGAAGGGGGTTGGCGATGGTGGTGTAGACGGACTGGGTGTCGACGGGGCCGACGAGTTCATCGAGACCGTGCAGCCGGGTCAGCAGGTTGGCCTTGCAGCGCAGGACGGGTGAGTCCAGTAGGCGGGCGGGCAGTGAGGTGCGCAGACGGACGGGTCCGTAGGCGATGTCGCTCAGGAAGCGGCGGAAGCCGGCGAGCAACAGCCGTTCGTCGGCGAGCCGTTGGGAGCCGAAGGCGCCGATGAGCCCGAGCACGTTGTTGATGGCGAGGTAGTACGCGAAGCGTTCGTCGGTGACCTCGTCGGAGACGAACGTGTCGCTGTGCTCGCCGATGCCGGGAAGGCGGGCGTCCAGGTCCACACGCCGGGATTCACGGAAGTAGTAGCCCTGGTTGTCCCGGTAACGGCCGCCGACGGGCCAGCCGTCACCGTCCAGCAGGACCAGCGTGTTCTGCTGATGCGCCTCCAGGGCGATGCCCGCCTCCGCGTCGAACCACAGCACCGGTCGGACGACCTGCTCCAGATAGCGCAGGAACCACTCGGCGGCGACGGCGCCCAAGGGACGACCGGTCCGACCGGCCAGGCGCGTGACGACCTCGGCCAGTCGGGACCGCATGGCCGACCGCATGGCCGACGGCGTGGCCGACTGGTCCTCAGCTGGGCCGTGGGCGCTGGTCAGCTGCGGGGAGGGCCTGGGTGCGACGAGTCCGGCGACGCAGGAAACGTCGTCCGTGGCGGTGAACGGGTTGTGCCGGATCATCACGTCGAGGCCTGGCACCGCCTTGCCCTCCGGTCCGTCGACGGCCAGCCAGGCCGGGTCGCGGACGATGTCGAAGCCGGGGTGCGCGGCCCGCCACTGCTCGGCCAGTCCGCTGCGCAGCAGGCGGTGGACCTCGACACCGCGGTGAAGTTCTTTGCGGAGGTTCTGACGACGGGAGTTGGTGATCCGCAGGCCGAGCGACAGCTTGAGCATGGCGGGCGCGCCGGACCGGTGGACGGTGCGTACGGAGGAGGTGGGGTGCCAAGCGGCGCCGTGCGCTCCGAGGTCGCGGAGGAGGCCGGCGTCGAAGAGAGCTGCGGTCGCGGGGTCGTGCCGGACCTCTCGCAACTGCCAAGGGTGCACGGGCAGGGCCGCGTGCTCTTCGGGGAGCGGGAGTTCCGACCCGGCGAGGCGTGCGGTGAGTTGAGCCGCGGGAATGAGCCGTCCGCGCTCGGTCCAGGCCGAGTCGGTGGCGAGGAGGGAGGGAGCGACGGCGATCCAGTGCAGGGGGAAGGAGCCATGCAATTCCGGTGAGTACAACTGCGCTTCGGCGTCGGTCAGACCCTCACGGCTCTTCGGCGTGGGGTGCAGAGGATGGCCGAGCACAAGAGCCTGTTCCGCGACGAGGAACAGGTCGGGCTCGTCCGAAGGCCGCTTCCTGCGCTCACGGATGAAGGTGGCAGTGCGGCGTACGGAGTCGGCGACGCGGGCGACGAGGTCGGTGCCGTCTGTGACGGTGGCAGTGGTGGTGCGGGTCGGTTGAGAGGCAACCGCGGTCGAGGCGAGGGCTGAGGGCGTGGCGAGGGCTGAGGGCGTGGCGAGGACCGAAACGGAGGCGGAGGCGAAAGCCGAGGCCGAAGCTGGGGTCCCGGGATCCTCGGGCCCGTCGGGAGCGCTGTCCCCTGAGGGCTCTCTGGCCAGGAGTGCCGCGAGGGTGACGGCATCGAGGGGCGGGGACGACTCAGGGGCATCGGCCAGATGCACGGGGCCGAAGCGGTGCCAGCCGGTCGGGGACCAGTAGTGGACGGCGGCCAGCAGGGCGGTGCCGCTGGCGGGGAGCGGGATGCGGAGGGGTTCGTGAACGGAGGCGAGGAGGCCGGTTTCACGTACCCAGCAGCGGAGGAGGTTCTCGACGGCTGCGGACTCGGCGGCGGTGTGCGCGTCGGGATGCTCCAGAGGGTCGGCCGTGTCCCCGCGCAGCCAGGCGGCGTTCGGGCGGGGTGCCGAAAGGCCCTGTTCTCCTTCCCTTTCCCACTCCCCACCTCGATCGCGCCCTCGCCCCTGCTCCGGAACCCGCTCTCGCGAACGGCGACCGGATTCCCCCGTCGGTCCGGAGCCCGGCACCGACTGTGGCTGCCGGGACGCTTCCGTCGTGCCGTGGGTTGATGACGGCGAGTGGCTGGGGGCGTCGGGGGTCGGGGTGGTGTTCAAGGCTGTTCCTTGGGAGCGGGTCAGGAAGGGGCGCGGCGAGGTAGATGTGTGCGGCGATCTGTGAAGCGGAGGGCGGTTCTTGGAGGTGTCTCCGTCCGCTGGGTTCAACCCGCGCGTGCGGCGTGGTCGCCGTGCCGTTGGGAGGCGGACTCCACGCGGGCCGCCGGGCCCGGATGAGTCGGATGGTTCCGCTGGTTCAGCTGGTGCTGTTGGTCTGGCTGGTGCTGTTGGTCTGGCTGATGCTGCTGAGGGCGTTCTCGGTCCGGTCGGCTCCGCCGGGGTTGCCGGCTCTCGCTGCGCGCGGCGTGGTCGCGGGCTGCCGTCTCCACCGCGTCGGCCAGACGGTCGAGCACCGCCTCCGCCTGCTCGTCGCTGATGGTCAGGGGCGGAAGGAGGCGGATGACGTTCGCCCGAGGGCCGCCGAGTCCGACGATCAGGCCGCGCCGCAGGCACTCCCGTTGGACAGCGGCGGCACGTTCGGGAGCGGCGGCGGAAGGAGTGGCGGGCGGGGACGGAGCCTGGGCGAAACGGGCCGCAGTGACTCCCCGGTCTGCTCCAGGCAGCGAGCAAGTGGCCGCGCCCTCTCCTCCGCCCACTCCTCCCCCGCCACTCGCACCCATCCCACCCTCGCCGCCTCTCGCGCCCACCCCACCCTCGAACTCCGGATCCACCAGCTCCACCCCCAGCATCAGCCCCCGTCCCCGCACATCCCCGACGCAGTCGAACTGCCCCTGCAAGGAGCGGAGACGAGCGAGCATCCGGGCGCCCAGGATCGAGGCCCGTTCCGTAAGGCGGTGTCGGCGGACGTGGGCGAGGGTGGCCGTTCCCGCGGCCATGGCGAGTTGGTTGCCGCGGAACGCACCTGCGGGGGCGGCGGGTTCGGCGATGTCGAGGTCGTCCCGGTAGACCACGGCGGAGAGCGGCAGGCTGCCGCCGATGGCCTTGGCCAGCACCATCACGTCGGGAGTGATCCCGCTGTGCTCCACGGCCCAGAAGGCGCCGGTGCGGCCCACTCCGGTATCGGTCTCGTCGACGATGAGCGGGAGGGACCGGTCGGCAGTGAGCTGCCGCATGCGTCGCAGCCAGGCATCCGGCGCGGGGACCACGCCGCCCTCGCCCTGGACGACCTCGAGAATCATCCCGGCGACACCGTCGGCACCCGGCACGGTGAACGCCGCGTCGGACAGCCCGTCGCGGGCATCCGCAAGGGCAAGCCCCCTGGCCCGCCCCGTCGCCTCCCGCGCGAGCCCGAGCGCCGCTTCCACCGCATCCGTGTCGCCCGGGCCGCAGAACTGCACGCGCGCGTGGTCGGCCAGACCGGGCGGCAGGCTACGAAACAGCTCGGCGAGAAAGGCGTCCTCGACGGGGGTCGCGAGGCCCAGGGCGTGCAGGGGCGCACCGGAGTCGAGGACCTCGCGGATCGCCTCCAGCACCACGGGGTGGTTGTGGCCCAGGGCCAGAGTCCCGGCGCCGGAGAGGCAGTCCAGGTAGCGGCGTCCGTCCGCCCCTTCGACGGTCAGTCCACGGGCCCGCACGGGCACGATCGGCAGGGCACGCGCGTAGGTGCGGGCCGCTGTCGGCTCCCTTGTCGACTGGCGTCGCGGGTTCCCCTCGGACGCACATCCGCCGTACGAAGCCTCGGCCACCTCTGTCTGCCCTCCCGCTGTGGTCCGACGCCCCGGCCGAGCCGAAATCCCGCCGGGGGCACAGGGGACCGCACCCGGACAGCAGGCCCCCCACCGCTACCAACCCCGGACGCCGCACCGGGTTACGGGTTGCCTCAAGATCCTTGCCGTGACGGAACCGTTGCCGTTCCGTGGGAAGTCCCCCACAGCGAGCGCATAGTGTGTGATGCCGTTCCAACAGGCCGTGGGAACACCGGGATCAACGCGGGATCGACGCAGGATCGACGCGGGACAAACGCGGGATCAGGCGCGGGATCGGACGCAACCGGCGTGCGATCACGCCGCGTTCGCCGTGTACTCATGGCCACCGCACCTAGTTCGTTCACCTCAGGGGGAGTCAGATCATGCGATCCACAAGGCCGTCGTTCACCGCCCGCCGGGAAAGGGGCGCGCGCCGCAGAACCTCCCCCGTGCTGGCCGCCGTGGCCCTGGCGTCGGCGCTCGCGCTCACCGCCACCGCGTGCGAGTCGGGCGACGACCAGGCCGGTGGCAGCGCCTCGGCCTCGGCTTCCTCCGACGGGAAGATCACGATCCCGGACGACATCAAGGACCGGCTCAAGGAGCACGGGATCGATGTCGACAAGTGGAAGGACGGCGCCTGGAAGGACTGGAGCAAGGACGACTGGCTGCGCGAGGCCCAGGACTTCGTCAACCCGATCATCGAGGGTCTGTGGGACCCGGACCGGATGCGGGGCGCCGAGGACCCCGAGCAGGGCAAGGGGGTCGACGACAGTGACATCTCCGGGGACCAGGGCGTGACCGACCCGGAGCCGGCGCCGGTGGACGCCAAGGCCGTGCCGGCTACGTACCACGACAGTGTTCCCGAAGCGGGCAAGGTGTTCTTCGACTCCCCCGAAGGCACGATGGTCTGCTCGGCGACGGTCGTGCAGGACCCGGCCCACCCCGGCAAGTCCAACATGGTGTGGACGGCGGGCCATTGTGTGCACGCGGGCAAGAAGGGCGGCTGGTACCGCAACATCGCGTTCGTGCCGTCGTACAACAACGACGCCCTGTCGACAGCGGAGTTGGAGAAGGCTTCCCGGGAGGAGGTCGCTCCGTACGGTGTCTGGTGGGGTGACTGGGCGCAGACCTCGGACCAGTGGATCGAGCAGGGCGGTGCGACGGGCGGCGACGGCGCCTCGTACGACTTCGCGGTCATCCATGTGACCCCGGAGAAGGGCGGGTCCGGCAAGTCCCTGGAGGAGATCGTCGGTTCGGCGCTTCCGGTGAACTTCAAGGCCCCGGCGGCCGCGAAGATCCAGAGCATGACGACGACGGGCTATCCGGCGGCGGCGCCGTTCGACGGCGAGACGATGTACCAGTGCCAGGACAAGCCGGGGCGGCTGTCGCTCAACGCATCGGACCCGACGATGTACCGCATCGGCTGCACGATGACGGGCGGTTCGTCCGGTGGCGGCTGGGTCGCGACCGGTTCCGACGGCAAGCCGGCGCTGGTCTCCAACACCTCCATCGGCCCGGTGACGGCCGGCTGGCTGGCCGGACCGCGCCTCGGTGACGTGGCCAAGGGTGTGTACGACTCGGTCAGCGAGAAGTTCGCCGGCCAGTGAGGCGATCGGCGGCGGGGCGGGCCCAAGAAATCTTCACCGCCCCGCCGCCGTTCGCCCTCAACTGCACGGGCATAGTGGGGTGTCGCGCGCCCGAGGACCTCAGCAACCCGCCCTCGCCATGACGCGCGCATGACATAGCAGTACATGAACAGCTTCACGACGACAGTTCCAACGGGGGTCACCGCACCATGCGTTCCACACGTACGTCCCGTACGTCATCCCAGCGGCGCCGCACCGCACTCGCCGCCACCGGCCTGGTCGCCGCCCTGGCGCTGACCGCGACGGCCTGCAACGGCTCGGACGAGGCCAGCGACAAGCCCGGGGCCACCACCTCCCAGGCGGCCGACAGCGGCAACGACAAGATCCAGATCCCGGCCGACATCGCCGACAAGCTCAAGAAGCACGGCATCGACGTCGACGACTGGAAGGACGGAGGCTGGAAGAACTGGGACAAGGACAAGTGGCTCAGTGAGGCCAAGGACTTCGTCAACCCGGTCATCGACGGTCTGTGGAAGCCGGAGCGGATGAAGTCCGCGAAGGAGGCCAACAAGACGTACTCGACGAAGGACGCGGCGGCCGACACGGGCGTCACCGACCCGGACCCGCTGCCCGTCGAGGCGTCCGCGGAGAAGACGCCGTACCACGAGAACGCGGCCCCGGTCGGCAAGATCTTCTTCGACACTCCCGAGGGTCATGCCGTGTGTTCGGGCACGGTCGTCAAGGACGTGAACCACCCGGGCAAGTCCAACCTGGTGTGGACGGCGGGTCACTGCGTGCACGCGGGCAGCGGCGGCGGCTGGTACCGCAACATCATGTTCGTCCCGGCGTACAACGACTACGGCAAGTCCGAGGCGCAGCTGACCAACTCCAACGCCACGGAGATCGCCCCGTACGGCCAGTGGTGGGCGGACTGGGCCTCCACGTCGAACGAGTGGATCGCGGGCGGCTCGGAGACCGGCGGCGACGGGGCGGCGTACGACTACTCGGTGCTGCATGTGAAGCCGGAGTCCGGCGCCAAGTCGCTCGAGGAGACCGTCGGCGCCGCGCTGGACATCGACTTCTCCGCCCCGTCCGCCACCGAGGTCGCCAAGATGGGCGCCTGGGGCTACCCGCAGGCGGCCCCGTACAACGGGCTGAAGATGTTCAAGTGCATCGACCAGCCGGGCCGCCTCTCGCTCAGCACGACGCTGCCGACGATGTACCGCATCGGCTGCACCATGACCGGCGGTTCGTCCGGCGGCGGCTGGTTCCGGGTGGTGGACGGTGAGACCAAGCTGGTCTCGAACACGTCGATCGGCCCGGCCGACAACACCTGGCTGGCGGGCCCGCAGCTGGGCAGGACCGCCGAGGCGATCTACCAGAACATGAGCAAGACGTACGGCGCCAAGTAGCCGTACGCATAAACAAGGCCCGCCCCTCACACCGAGGGGCGGGCCTTCATGTCTACATGCTGCTACGCCACCGGCGCCGGAACGTACGGCGCGAGATCCGCCGCCAGCTCCTCGTGCACCCGCACCTTGAGCAGGGTGCCCTCCGGGGTGTGCTCCTCGGAGATCACCTCGCCCTCGGAGTGGGCACGCGCGACCAGCTTGCCGAGCGTGTACGGCACGAGCGCCTCGATCTCGACCGAGGGCCGCGGCAGCTCGTTGTCGATGAGCGCGAGCAGTTCCTGGATGCCCTGGCCGGTACGGGCCGAGACCGCGATCGAACGCTTCTCGATGCGCATCAGCCGCTGAAGCGTCAGCGGGTCCGCCGCATCGGCCTTGTTGATCACGACGATCTCGGGTACGCCGGTGGCGCCGACGTCCGTGATCACCTCGCGCACGGCGGCCAGCTGCTCCTCCGGGTTCGGATGCGAGCCGTCCACCACGTGCAGGATCAGGTCGGACTCGCCGACCTCCTCCATGGTGGAGCGGAACGCCTCGACCAGGTGGTGCGGCAGATGCCGTACGAAGCCGACGGTGTCCGCCAGCGTGTACAGGCGCCCGCTGGGCGTCTCAGCCCTGCGGACGGTCGGGTCCAGGGTCGCGAACAGGGCGTTCTCGACCAGGACACCCGCCCCGGTCAGACGGTTGAGCAGCGAGGACTTGCCGGCGTTGGTGTAGCCCGCGATGGCGACGGACGGCACCTTGTTGCGCTTGCGTTCCTGGCGCTTGATCTCGCGGCCGGTCTTCATGTCCGCGATCTCCCGGCGCATCTTCGCCATCTTCTCGCGGATGCGACGCCGGTCCGTCTCGATCTTGGTCTCACCGGGACCACGGGTGGCGAGTCCGCCGCCCTTGCCGCCGCCCATCTGACGGGACAGCGACTGACCCCAGCCTCGGAGCCTCGGCAGCATGTACTGCATCTGCGCGAGCGCGACCTGCGCCTTGCCCTCTCGGGACTTGGCGTGCTGGGCGAAGATGTCGAGGATCAGGGCCGTACGGTCGATGACCTTGACCTTGACGACGTCTTCGAGGGCGATGAGCTGGCCCGGGCTGAGCTCACCGTCACAGATGACGGTGTCGGCGCCGGACTCCACGACGATGTCGCGGAGCTCCAGGGCCTTGCCGGAACCGATGAAGGTGGCCGCGTCGGGCTTGTCGCGGCGCTGGATGACGCCGTCGAGCACCAGTGCGCCCGCGGTCTCCGCGAGGGCGGCGAGCTCCGCGAGGGAGTTGTCCGCGTCCTGCGCGGTCCCCGTGGTCCAGACGCCGACGAGTACGACCCGCTCCAGACGGAGCTGGCGGTACTCGACCTCGGTGACGTCCTCGAGCTCGGTGGAGAGGCCCGCCACGCGGCGCAGAGCCGCGCGCTCGGAGCGGTCGAACTGGTCGCCGTCCCGTTCTCCGTCGATCTCGTGGCTCCAGGCGACGTCCTCTTCCATCAGGGCATCGGCCCGAAGACCGTCGGGGTATGTGTGCGCGAAGCGCTGTGTGTCCTGGGAAGGGGATGAAGAGGAGGTCATTGGGTCCTTACGTCGTTGGGGATGCCGATTCGGCGATGGTGACTGCGTCACCGATCACAACGCACGAGTACCCCGGGAGATTCCCGTGTCCCGTGCCGCGCCGACCGGACGATGGTCGCACGGGACGAGGCGTCTCGTCATCGCCTTATTTGCCCGGTGCGACGGACTTCCACTCGGGGTGCCCCGGCATCGGCGGGGTCTTCTCGCCGTACAGCCACTCCTGGAAGAAGCCGCCGAGATCACGTCCGGACAGTTGCGAGGCCAGGCGCACGAAATCCTCCGTCGTGGCCGTGCCGTCGGCGTGTCGGCTCACCCAGACCCGTTCCAGACGCTCGAAGGTCTCGCGGCCGATCTCCTGGCGCAGGGCGTACAGGGCGAGCGCGGCGCCGTCGTAGACGTTCGGCCGGAAGATGCTGATCTTCTGGCCGGGGTCGGGGGCCTTGGGCGCGGCGGGCGGGCCGCCTGCCGCGCGCCAGCGGTCGGAGGCGCCGTACGCCGCCTTCATCCGGGCTTCCAGGGTCTTGCCGGCCTTCTCCTCGGCGTACAGGGCCTCGTACCAGGTGGCGTGCCCCTCGTTGAGCCAGAGGTCGGACCACGCGGCCGGGGCGACGCTGTCGCCGAACCACTGGTGGGCCAGCTCATGCACCATGATCGACTCGACGTACCACTTGGGGTACGCGGGCTCGGTGAAGAGCTCTCTCTCGAAGAGAGAGAGTGTCTGCGTCTCGAGTTCGAAGCCGGTGTCGGCGTCGGCCATGAGCAGGCCGTACGTCTCGAAGGGGAAGCGGCCGACCTTGCTCTCCATCCAGGCGATCTGGTCCGGGGTCTTCTCCAGCCACGGTTCGAGCGCCTCGCGGTGCTTGGTGGGCACGACGTCACGGAGCGGAAGTCCGTGCGGGCCCGTGCGGTGCAGCACCGTGGAGCGGCCGATGGACACCTGGGCGAGTTCGGTGGCCATGGGGTGCTGGGTGCGGTACGTCCAGGTGGTCGCCCCGGCGGCCCGGTCCACGCCGGTCGGCAGGCCGCCCGCGACGGCGGTGTAGCCGTCGGGCGCGGTGATCCGGATGGTGAACATCGCCTTGTCGGAGGGGTGGTCGTTGCAGGGGAAGACCAGGTGGGCGGCGTCGGCCTGGTTGGCCATGGCGAGCCCGTCCGTGGTCCGCACCCAGCCGCCGTCGCGGTCGTCGGACGACACGGGGTCGCTGGTGTGCTTCACGGTGATCCGCATCCAGCTGCCGCGGGGCAGCTCGTCCTCGGGCGTGACCACCAGGTCCTCGTCGGCGCCGGCGAACGCGGCGGGCTTCCCGTCGACCTCCACCGACTCGACCTCGCCGTGCGCGAAGTCGAGGTTGATGCGGTCGAGAGAGGTGGTCGTCCAGGCGTCGATGGTCGTGACGGCCTGGAGCGGCTCACTGTTGGAGCCGGGATAGGTGAAGGAGAGGTCGTACGACGCCACGTCGTATCCGGGGTTGCCGAGGTGCGGGAAGAGGCGGTCGCCGACCCCCAGCGGGGCGGCGGGGGCGCTCGCGGCGACGAGGCAGACGGAGACGGCGGAGGCGAGCAGTGCGGCCGCCTTCAGCCGACGGGGCTTCCTGGCGTGGGGGGAGAGCAGCATGCACCACGGCTACCAGCGCGCGCGTGCCGTGCGGCGACGACTCGCACCCGGCCCACCCGAACGAGTAACGACCTGGTTGGATGCGGACGTGGACGCGCATGCGGAGTCGGGGCTGGAGAAGGGCGTCTGGAGCGACGCGGACTTCGAGCGGATGGGGTGGCACGACGTCACGATCCACGGGCTCTTCGTGCAGCGAACGGACGCGGTGCTGCCCCGCCTGCTGTTCGACCTGGACTATGTCGTCCGCTGGGTCCACCCCACCCCGCCGGAGACGCACTTCAGCTTCTGGGTGGCTCCCGCGACGCTCGTCTTCGAAGACGTCTGGGACCTCGAAGGGAATCTCGACTTCTCGGGCCTGTTCCTGGACCTGGAGATCGACGCGTTGCACCGGCTGTCGCCGAAGGACGACAGGCCCGCGTGGAGTGAGGTGCCGCTCTGGCACATCGAGGGCCACGCGTTCGACCTCAGGTTCCGTGCCGACGGCTTCCGCCAGTTCATCCGGCAGCCGCCTCGGCATGCGCGCCGCCTGGTCCTGGGGCACGCCGAGCGCGGTGGCGCCTCCTTCGCGGAGACGGCCTTCATGTGACCTAGCAAGCTACCGGGCCCGCCCGGCACATTCGGGGCCTCAGGCGTTCGTCGTCTGCGCCCGGCCCACGTCGTACACCCCGGGAACATTGCGCATGGCCCGCATGAGCGCGGGCAGCAGGGCCGCGTCCGGCAGCTCGACCGTGTAGCTGTGGCGGACCCGCTGCTGGCTGGGCGGCTCGACGGTCGCCGAGACGATCTCGGCGCCTTCGAGGGCCATGGCCTCGGTGAGGTCGGCGAGCAGATGAGGGCGGCCGAACGATTCAGCGAACAGCGTGACCCGGCACCCGGCGGTCTCGCCCCAGCGCACGCCGACCTCCGTGCGCCCCGCCTGCGTCATGCGCGCCACCGCCGCACACTCGACCCGGTGCACGGTGACCACTCCCCCGCGTACCGCGAAGCCGGTGATGTCGTCGGGCGGTACGGGCGTGCAGCAGCCGGCCAGCCGGGCGGTCGCGCCCGGCTGGTCGACCAGGACCTCGGCGCCACCGGGGCGCAGGGCCGGACCGTCGGCGAAGGTGGCCTCGGCGGCCGCGCGCGGCGTGACCTCGCGCTCCGCGGTCTCGTCGGCCTCCAGCGGTTCCTCGTGCGAGGGATGTGTCGCGATCCACCGCTGGATGGCGATCCGCGCGGCGGGTGTGTGCGCGTGCTCCAGCCACTCCCTGGAGGGCTCGGAGGCCGGGTCCTGCCCCATGAGGAGCTGGACGGTGTCGCCGTCCCGCAGAACGGTGCTCAGGGTCGCCAGCCGGCCGTTGACGCGGGCGCCGATGCACGCGTGCGCGTCCTCGCCGTACTGCGCGTACGCGGCGTCCACACAGGTCGCGCCGTCGGGCAGGCCCAGGGTGCCGCCGTCGGGGCGGAAGACGGTGATCTCGCGGTCCTGGGCGAGGTCCTCGCGCAGGACCGACCAGAACGTGTCGGGGTCGGGCGCGGCCTCCTGCCAGTCGAGGAGCCGGGAGAGCCAGCCGGGCCGGGTCGGGTCCTCGCGCTCGCCGTCGACGGGCTCCGCCGAAGGAGGGGCGTAGGGATTGCCGAGCGCGATGACGCCGGCCTCGGCGACCTTGTGCATCTGGTGGGTGCGGATGAGGACTTCGGCGACCTGGCCGTCGGGGCGGGCGACGGCGGTGTGCAGCGACTGGTACAGGTTGAACTTCGGTACGGCGATGAAGTCCTTGAACTCCGAGACGACGGGCGTCAGACAGGTGTGGAGCTCGCCGAGCACGCCGTAACAGTCCGCGTCCTCGTTCACGAGCACCAACAGCCGACCGAAGTCCGCGCCGCGCAACTGGCCGCGTTTGCGGGCCACTCGGTGCACGGAGACGAAGTGCCGTGGCCGGATGACGACTTCGGCCGGGATGTCGGCGTCGCGCAGGACACCGCGCACCTCGTCGGCGATCTCGGCGAGCGGGTCGTCCGCGCGGGAGGCGTTGTCGACGATCAACTCCCGCGTGTGCTCGTACTCCTCGGGGTGCAGGATCGCGAAGACCAGGTCTTCCAGTTCGGTCTTGAGGGCCTGCACACCGAGCCGTTCGGCGAGCGGGATGAGGACGTCGCGGGTGACCTTGGCGATGCGGGCCTGCTTCTCCGGGCGCATGACGCCGAGGGTGCGCATGTTGTGCAGCCGGTCGGCGAGTTTGATCGACATCACGCGGACGTCGCTGCCGGTGGCCTTCAGCATCTTGCGGAAGGTCTCCGGCTCGGCGGCGGCGCCGTAGTCGACCTTCTCCAACTTCGTGACGCCGTCGACGATGTAGCGCACCTCGGCGCCGAACTCCTCGCCGACCTGATCGAGCGTCACATCGGTGTCCTCGACGGTGTCGTGCAGCAGCGAGGCGGTCAAGGTCGTGGTCTCGGCGCCGAGTTCGGCGAGGATCAGGGTGACCGCGAGCGGGTGCGTGATGTACGGCTCGCCGCTCTTGCGCATCTGGCCGCGGTGCGAGGACTCGGCCAGCACCCAGGCGCGGCGCAGGGGTTCGAGGTCGGCGTCGGGGTGGTGGGCGCGGTGGGCCTCCGCGACATGGCCGATGGCGTCGGGCAGCCGGTCGCGGGCAGCCGGGCCGAGCAGGGCGGCGCGGCCCAGACGGCGCAGATCGATCCGCGCCCGCCAGCGCGCCGCAGGTCCTGTTACCGGACCTGGGGTCGCGGGGTTCGTGGCCTCCGCACTCATGGGCACCTCCGGCTGCATTGACCGGCGGACGGGGTGCCCCAGGGCGGACACGGCTCGGGGGATGGCATCGGTCCCCCGTCCGGGCCGGTGCTTGATGCTACCGAGCCCATCACGCGCGGCTGACCGCCTCTCGTCGAGCGTGAAACGGATCACCCATTCGAGCGACGGTTTTCAGGTTTACGGTTTCGCGCCACCCGACCTGCGGTTCTCCGTCGTTTTGTAGCACCGGGGCCGGGTGAGGCCACGGATCCCAGCGTTCCAAGCCGTCGGAACCCGCGTTTCACTCGATCAACGCGCTGCGCTTTCCAGCCATTCCCGGTCGATCTCGCCCTCGGCGACGATCACGGCCGGGCCGGTCATCTCGATCTCTCCGTCGGGCCGCTCGGTGATCACGAGGGTGCCGCCGGGCACGTCGACGGTGTACGTCGCCGGGGTCCCGGTCACGGCCGGGTCGACGCCGTCCCGGCGGGCCGTGGCCACGGCGACCGCGCACGCGCCCGTGCCGCACGAGCGGGTCTCGCCGGAACCGCGCTCGTGCACGCGCAGGGCCACGTGTCGCGGACCGCGGTCGACGACGAACTCCACGTTGACCCCGTCCGGGTAGGCGGAGGCGGGGCTGAAGGGCGGCGCGTCGTACAGGGTGCCCGCGTGAGCGAGGTCCTCCACGAAGGCCACGGCGTGCGGGTTGCCCATGTTCACGTTCCGCGCGGGCCAGCTGCGCTCGCCGACGCTCACCTCGACGTCTCCTTCGGGGAGACGGGCCCTGCCCATGCCGACGGTGACGTCACCGTCCTTGGCGAGGTGCACGGTCTTCACGCCGCCGCGCGTGGCCACGGCCAGGTCGCCCTCGGTCACCTGTCCCGCGTGCTGGAGGTAGCGGGCGAAGACACGGACGCCGTTGCCGCACATCTCGGCGATCGAGCCGTCGCCGTTGCGGTAGTCCATGAACCACTCCGCCTCGCCCGCCATGCCCTTGGCCTCGGGGTGCGCGGCGGATCGCACGACGTGGAGCAGGCCGTCACCGCCGATGCCGGCCCGGCGGTCGCACAGCGCGGCGACGGCGGCGGGGGGCAGGTCGATGACGTTCTCGGGGTCCGGGACGATCACGAAGTCGTTCTCGGTGCCGTGACCCTTGAGGAAGGCGATCCGCGTGCTCATTCCTCGATCGTACGGGGTGGGTACGACAGCCGGTCATCGGCGGCCGTACGGCCCCTGCACGCGCGCGTGCAGGTCAGCGCAGCCGCGCCACGCGGAGCACCGCCAGCGCGACCACCGCGGCCACGAGCACGACGTACAACAGCACGACGCGCCAGTCCGCACGCCGACCGGAACCACGCTGCGGCAGCCCCGGCCAGGTGTAACCGACCCGGCGGGCGGCCATCATGCCCCAGCCCGCCGCGCACGAGCAGATCAGCAGGCCCAGCATGGCGATCACGGCCCCGCTGTCGCCGAAGTCGAAGGCGAGCGGGAAGGCGAACATCAGGGAGCCGAGCGCGGCCAGGGACACGATGGGCGCGAGCTGCCAGATACGCATCCGGCGCTGGGGACGCAGCTCGACCTCGACCTCGGGGCCGTCGGCGAACATCTCCTCGGGCTCGGGGCCGTCGGCGATCACACCGCCCTGCGTCTCGTCGGGCCCGTCGGGGCTCAGACGGTCGCCATCCTGCTCCGGTTCACCGCCGTCTGCGGTGCGGGGCTCGGTGCTTCGTGCGGTGTCGCGAGGGCCGGCCTCCATCGCCACGCGCCCTCCCAACTCGGACTCCACTTGGTCGATCGAAGCTCGATGATGGCACGGCGCCGACGGGCCGGATGACGGCCTGAGCGTCCCGATGCCAGGACGTGATCAGGCTGTAACCGGTCGTTCGACCAACGCCAGTGCGAGCTTTGGAAGTTCTGTGAGATCCGCCGCAGCCCCACTGAGCCAGTGCACCCGTGGGTCGCGCCTGAACCATGAATCCTGACGGCGCGCGAAGCGCTTGGTGGCACGTACGGTCTCGGCCCGCGCCTCCTCCTGTGTGCACTCCCCGGAGAGCGCCGCGAGCACCTGCTGGTAGCCGAGCGCACGCGACGCCGTGCGCCCCTCGCGCAGGCCCTGCGCCTCCAGGGAGGCCACCTCGTCCACCAGTCCGGCGTCCCACATCCGGTCGACGCGGCGCGCGATGCGCTCGTCGAGTTCGGGGCGCGCCACGTCGACGCCGATCTGGACGGTGTCGTAGACCGAGTCGTGGCCAGGGAGGTTGGCGGTGAAGGGCCGGCCGGTGATCTCGATGACCTCCAGGGCGCGGACGATACGGCGGCCGTTGCTGGGCAGGATCGCCTGCGCCGCCTCGGGGTCGGCGGCCGCCAGACGGGCGTGCAGCGCGCCGGAGCCGCGGAGCGTGAGCTCCTCCTCCAGACGCGCCCTGACCTCGGGGTCGGTGCCGGGGAACTCGAGGTTGTCGACGGCGCCACGGACGTAGAGGCCGGAGCCGCCGACCAGGATCGGCCAGCGTCCGTCGGCGAGCAGGGCGTCGATCCGCTCGCGGGCGAGGCGCTGGTACTCGGCGACGGACGCCGTGACGGTCACGTCCCAGATGTCGAGAAGGTGGTGCGGAACGCCGCCGCGCTCCTCGGGCGTCAGTTTGGCGGTGCCGATGTCCATCCCTCGGTAGAGCTGCATGGAGTCGGCGTTGACGACCTCGCCGCCGAGGCGCTGGGCCAGGAAGACGCCCAGATCGGACTTTCCGGCCGCGGTCGGTCCGACGACGGCGATGACTCGGGGGGCGGGGGGTGCGCTGCTCACTGCCCCAGTCTCGCAAACGTCGCGGTGTGGCCTCGAACGAGTTACGTGACGGCACGGGCCGGGGGTCGTTGCCTGTTGCGAGGTTTTCGCCGCCGGTTCGCTAAGGCGGCACCCCGGTCGACGCAAATGGGCGCACCGGGCAACGCGGGATTTCGCCCGCAAGAGTACCGTATGGAGCGTATATGGGTGTTTTCGCACGACTTCTCCGGAGGTCGAAGGCTGCGGAGGAGACGTCAACCGTCGAGGCGGCGGCCGCCACACTGACGGCCGACCCCGAGACGGAAGAGGCGGCGGATACGGCGGCGGCGAAGGAACCGACCGAGGCACAGACCGAGGCCGGGGCCGGAACCGAGGAAGCGGCCGCGTCGACGGAGACAGCGACGGCCACGGAGCCCGGCGACGCCGGTGCCACCGAGAGCGCCGAGGGTGTCGACATTCCCAAGCAGCAGTCCGCCGAGCAGCAGTCCGCGGAAGAGGCGGCCGGCAGTGAGGCCGGCGAGAGCGCCCGCACGTAACTGCCCCCGCGCGGGAAGGTGAACGATGGGTCTCCTGGACAATTTGAAGGCCAAGCTCAACCCGGCCAAGGACAAGGTCTCCGGTCTCGCACAGCAGCACGGCGACAAGATCCAGCACGGTCTCGACAAGGCCGCGAAGGTCGTCGACGAGAAGACCAAGGGCAAGTACAGCGACAAGATCCAGACGGGCACGGGCAAGGCCAAGGGCGCCATGGACCGACTCGCGCACAAGGACGACGGCGGCACGGGCGGCACCTCCACGCCCCCGTCCTCACCACCGCCGGCTTCCTGAACGGCACATCGACGGACGGCCGTGGAGCAACCGCTTCCGGCCGTCCGCCGTTTCACGAGGGCGGCGCAAGGGGCGGTCTGCGCACCGCGCGCGCGTCAGGACCAGGCCGCGACCACGTACCCCACGCCGTACGGCGCGTCCTCGTACAGCAGCTCCCCGCCGAGCCCCGCCCCTTCGGCCGCGCCCGCGAGGACCTGCCAGGGGGCCCGCCCCGACGCCTTGAGCTCGTACGCCAGGTCGGTGTCCAGCGCTTGCAGGGCCGCCACGTCCGCCGCGCCCAACGCCCGCGCGACCTCCGCGTCGAAGGGTGCCGCCCGCTCGTCCAGGTAGCCGGGTGCCTTGAGGGTGCGGCAGGCGCTGGCGTCGCCCATCACCAGCAGCGCCACGCGCTCGTCCCGCGCGGCGATGTCCCTTCCGACTTCAATACACCGCTCGGCCGCGAGTGGTTCCCCCACCCCGAGTCCCTCGATCGGGGCGTCCGACCACGCGGTCCTCGCCAGCAGCCACGCGGCCACGGCCAACGAGGTCGGCAGGGTGTGCTCGGCCGCGACACCGGTGTCCCGCCCCAGCCGCACGTCGACCTCCAAGCCGAAGCCCCGGAACGAACCCCGCGCGCCCTCCGCGTGCACGCCGCGGCCGCTCTGCTCGGCGGGCCCGATCACCACGAGCCGGTCCGGCCGGGCGGCGGCGAGCACGCCGAGCGCGTCCGTGCAGGCGGCACGCGCGGCATCCAGCTCAGGCGCGGCGCCCGCGGCGACCTCGGGCACAAGGAGGGGCGGACAGGGGCAGACAGCAGCGGCGACAAGCATGATCGGCAGCGTAACGCCGTCCGGCACCGACGCGTCACTCCACCGACGCCGTCCGGCACCGACATGTCACTCCGCCGACGCCGTCCGACGCCGAACCCCGGCCTCAGTGCGCCGCGCACCCACCCGTGGCCGCCGGCAGCGGCTCCGGTACGCCGATCTTCGGGAGGCCCAGCAGCACGCCCGCCGGCTTGGCCGCCTCGGCGGCGTTGCGCTTCTCCCAGGCGTCCCCCGCGCGCGTGCGGCGCACGTTCAGGACGTCGCCCTCGGCGAGGAGGTGGTGCGGGGCGGCGTAGGTGATCTCGACCGTCACGACGTCACCGGGGCGGACTTCCTCGTCCGGCTTGGTGAAGTGGACCAGGCGGTTGTCGGGGGCGCGGCCGGAGAGGCGGTGGGTGGTGCCGTCCTTGCGGCCCTCGCCCTCGGCGACCATCAGCTCCAGCGTGCGGCCGACCTGCTTCTTGTTCTCGTCCCAGGAGATCTCCTCCTGGAGGGCGACGAGACGCTCGTAGCGCGCCTGGACGACCTCCTTGGGGATCTGGCCCTCCATGGTCGCGGCCGGGGTTCCGGGGCGCTTGGAGTACTGGAAGGTGAAGGCGTTGGTGAAGCGCGCCTCGCGGACCGTGTGCATGGTCTGCTCGAAGTCCTCCTCGGTCTCGCCGGGGAAGCCCACGATGATGTCCGTCGAGATCGCGGCGTCCGGCATCGCGGCGCGCACCTTCTCGATGATCCCGAGGAAACGCTCCTGCCGGTACGAGCGGCGCATCGCCTTCAGGACCGTGTCCGAGCCGGACTGGAGCGGCATGTGCAGCTGCGGCATCACGTTCGGGGTTTCCGCCATCGCAGCGATCACGTCGTCCGTGAAGTCGCGCGGGTGCGGAGAGGTGAAGCGGACCCGCTCCAGGCCCTCGATCTTCCCGCAGGCCCGCAGCAGCTTGCTGAAGGCCTCGCGGTCGCCGATGTCGGAGCCGTACGCGTTGACGTTCTGGCCGAGCAGCGTGATCTCGGAGACCCCCTCGGACACCAGGGCCTCGATCTCGGCGAGGATGTCACCGGTACGGCGGTCCTTCTCCTTGCCGCGCAGCGCGGGGACGATACAGAAGGTGCAGGTGTTGTTGCAGCCGACGGAGATCGACACCCAGGCCGCGTACGCGCTCTCGCGCCGGGTCGGCAGGGTCGACGGGAACGCCTCCAGGCTCTCGGCGATCTCGACCTGCGCCTCCTCCTGCACGCGCGCGCGTTCCAGCAGGACCGGCAGCTTGCCGATGTTGTGCGTGCCGAAGACGACGTCCACCCAGGGCGCCTTCTTCACGATGGTGTCCTGGTCCTTCTGCGCCAGGCATCCACCGACCGCGATCTGCATGCCGGGCCGCGAGGTCTTCTTGGGCGCGAGGCGGCCGAGGTTGCCGTACAGCCGGTTGTCCGCGTTCTCGCGGACCGCGCAGGTGTTGAAGACCACCACGTCGGCGTCACCGTCGGAGCCCTCGGGCGCGCGCACGTACCCGGCATCCTCCAGCAGTCCGGACAATCGCTCGGAGTCGTGGACGTTCATCTGGCACCCGTAGGTACGGACTTCGTAGGTCTTGGGCACTGAGACGTCCACTGCCGGGCTCCGGTCGCTGCTGATGGTCATCCCTCAAGAGTAGGCGGTCCCGGGAACGCCTCGCGCAGCCCCGTAAGGGGCCGGGGCACGGCCGGGGTGCGGCATCCGCGGGGCGAGATCACCATGAGGGACAGGTGACCCATGGAACCCGTGACCCCGCGCAGGGTGCTGCGCGTCCTCGCCTTCGCCGCGGCCGTGCTCTGCACGCTGATCGTCGCCGTGGCGGCCACCGCGCGCGCCACGATCGTGTCGGAGGGGTTCTACCGGTCGGTGCTGGACGAGGAGTCCGCGTACGACCGGCTTTACGACCAGGTCCTGGTCGATCCGAAGGCGGCGGCCGTGGCCCGGAACCTGCTGGCCGGGCTGCCCGTGCCGGAGGCGGTGGTGACCTCCAACATCAAGCTGGTGCTGCCTCCGGAGACGGTCCGCGAGCTCACGCACGAGCAGATCGGCAACGTCGTCGGGTACCTCCGCGGCGACCGGGACCCCCTCGATCTGTCCGTCGATCTGCGCCCGGTGCTGGACAACGTCAACGACCTGGCGCAGATCTACTTCGGCGATCTCGTCGCCTCCGTGCAGAACCGGGCCGAGCCGGACTTCGACGCGTTCTCGGCGGACCTGTCGACGGCCCTGGAGGACGTCGTCGCCGGACGCGCCCCCGCCTCGCTGCCCGCCCTCCCCCTGAGCGAGGGGCAGGCCGCCAGGGCCGCCGAGCAGGTCCTCGCCGCCCTGCCCGCGGAGCGGCGCGAGGCGTTGCGGGCGGACGTCGAAGTGGCCCTGGGCGACGGGGACATCGGCACCGTGCTCGCCACGGTGGCGCCCGCGCTGGTGTCCGAGCGCACCCACGCCTCGGTCGCCCGGCTGCGGACGCTCGCCGGGGGCGAGGACTGGAACCTCGACCGGTCCCTCGACCTCACGGGCCTGCACCGGATCCATCCCTACACGGCGGTCGGGCTCGGGATCGTCGAGGCCGTCGCCGCCGCTCTGCTCGTCGCCGCCCTGGTGGTGCTGTGGCTCACCGGGTCCCCCGCGCCCGGCCGCAGACCGATGCTGCTGGGCTGGGCGCTGGCCGCCGGTGGCCTGCTCACCGCGCTGTTCGTCGTTCTCGTCCGCCTCGTCGGCGGTGACCTGCTCGTCGATCCGCCGGCGAGCTGGCCCACCGGCCTCGCCCGCCTCGTCGACGACCTCCAGGACACGGCCCTCGACGACATCACGATCACCGCCCTGGGCAGCGCCCTGATCCCGCTGGTGGCGGGGGCTCTGCTCGCCGGATTCGGGTGGGCGGTACAGGTACGGCCCCGGCTGCGGACGGCGACGGCGTACGTCCGTCCGCTGGCGACCGGCGCGAGCGCCCTCGCGCTCGCCGGTCTCGTGCTGGTGCCGCTCGCCGCACCCTCCGCGCCCCGCCGGTGCGAGGGCAGCGTGCGGTTGTGCGACCGGCCGTACGACGAGGTGGCGTTTCTGACCTCGCACAACGCCATGTCGACCACCGCCGACCGGTTCATCGGCCCGCTCCAGGACCCGCCCATCACCACACAGCTGGACGACGGCGCGCGCGGCCTCCAGATCGACACCTACCGGTGGGAGCGTCCCGACGAGATCACCGCGCGGTTGAACGATTCCGACTTCTCGGCCGAGCAGCGGGCGCTGATCGCCAACGTCGTCAACCGGGTCAACCCGCCCCGGGAGGGGCTGTGGCTGTGTCATGCCGTGTGCCGGGCCGGGGCGATCGCGCTGGTGCCGGAGCTGCGCGAGATCGGTGACTGGATGCGCGACCATCCGACCGAGGTGCTGACCCTGATCGTGCAGGACGCGATCTCGGGGGAGGAGACCGCGGAGGCGTTCGCGCGGGCCGGGCTGACCGACCTCGTCTTCACTCCGGACGAGGATCCGGCGGCGCCCTGGCCGACGCTGGGCGAGATGATCGACAGCGGCCGGCGGCTGGTCGTCTTCGCCGAGCAGGCGGACGGCCCGGCCGCGTGGTACCGCAACTTCTACCGCTACGGCATGGAGACGCCGTTCTCCTTCCAGCGCCCCGACCAGATGAGCTGTGTGCCCCATCGGGGCGGCACCGGCAAACGCCTGTTCCTGCTCAACCACTTCATCACCGCGGGCGGCGGCAGTCGGCTGGACGCGGGCGAGGTCAACGCCCGTGACTTCGTCCTCGACCGGGTCGAGAAGTGCGAGCGGGCGCGGGGCCGGCCGGTGAACTTCGTCGCCGTCGACTACACGACGATCGGCGACGCGCGCGGAGCCGTGGACGCGCTCAATGCCGACCGGTAGCGCCAGCAGACCCGTAGGGCGTTCCGACCGGTGGTGCGAGCCATTAGGGCCCGCCGAAGTGGCCGGGCCGTCGGCTCGCCCGCAGGATGGGAACGAATCGTGACAACTGCCGCCGAGAGGACCTCATGTCACATCCCACGCAACGGCGTCGGACCGCGACCGCGATCGCCGGCGTCGTCCTGGCGGCGCTGAGCGCGGCGTCGCTCGTCTCGTGCAGTTCGGACAGCGACGACGGCTCCACGTCCAGCGCCTCAGCGGCCGACACGGCGTCGTTCTCCGGGTCCGCCCCGTCCGCTCTCGCCTCCGTCAAGGAGTCCGTCAAGGCGTCGGTCTCGGCAGCCGCCTCGTCGGCCTCCGCGCGCGCCTCCGCACGGGCCTCGGCCTGGCTGGCCTCGGTGGACGCGGAGACCGAGCGCGCCAACGAGGCGGCCAAGGACGCGCTGAAGGACGTCGACGGCAAGGGCAACGCCACCGCCGACGTCTCCCTCACCGGCAAGCCCCGCTCCGAGACCGCCGGCCTGCTCGCCCTGGTCGTGAACATCACCAACAGCACGGACAAGACCGCCTCCTACGCCGTCCAGGTCGACTTCCGCGACCCCGACGGCAAGGTCGTCCAGACGCGGTACGTCGGCGCGGAGGACCTCAAGCCGGGCGGCAAGGCCCAGCCGCTCGCGATCAGCACCGCGCCGGCCGAGCCCCAGCTGACCGCGGTGGTCGCGAAGGCGCAGCGCTACTGACGGGTGCTCACGGTTCGATCAGCCCCGCGCGGATCGCGTACCGGGTCAGCTCCAGCCGGTCCCGCATGCCGAGCTTGGCCAGCAGGTTCGCGCGGTGCCGCTCGACCGTCTTCGTGCTGATGAACAGCAGCTCGCCGATCTCCTTCGAGGTGTGCCCCTCGGCGACGAGCTTGAGGATCTCCTCCTCGCGCTCGGTGACGGCCCGCGCGGGCAGCGCGTCGCCCCGGTGCAGGCGGTCCAGATACGACCGTACAAGAGCGCGTTCCGCGCCCGGGTAGACGAACGGCTCGTCGCGTACGGCGCTCCGGCAGGCCGCCACCAGGTCCCGGTCGGCGACGGACTTGAGCACATAACCGCTGGCCCCGGCCTTGAGCGCCTCGAAGAAGTACTGCTCGTTGTCGTACATGGTGAGGATCAGGATCCGCAGGTCGGGCAGTCTCCGCGACAGCTCCCGGGCCGCCTGGAGCCCGGTCATCCGGGGCATGGCGATGTCGAGGACGGCCAGATCCACCTCACGCGCGCGTGCCAGCTCGACGGCCTCGGCCCCGTCCCCGGCCTCCGCCACGACCGTCAGATCCTCCTCGCTGTCGAGGATCAGCCGTACGCCCCGTCGTACGAGGGTGTGGTCGTCGGCGAGCAGTACACGAACGGGGGTCATCGGTTCCCCCGGACGAGCAGTCGTACGTCCGTTCCCCCACCCGGCGCCGCCGTGAGACTCAGCTCCGCCCCGATGAGCAGCGCCCGCTCCCGCATCCCCCGTAGCCCGGCCCCTTCGGTGGCGTCTCCCAGCCCCCTGCCGTTGTCGCGTACGAGGAGTTCCACACCGTCCGCGAGCGGCTGGAGCCGTAGCTCGGCGCGGTCGGCGGCGGAGTGCCGGACGGTGTTGGTGAGGCCCTCCTGGGCCACCCGGTAGAGCACGAGTTCGGACTCCTCGGTCAGGGGCGGCAGTCCGCCGGGGACGTGGTGGCGCACCGTCAGGCCGTGCACGCTGAACTCTCCGGCGAGCGAGCGCAGGGCGCTGGCGAGACCGAGTTCCTCCAGTACGCCGGGGCGCAGGCGGCGGGCGATGCGGCGGATCTCGTCGAGGCCCGCGCGGGTGGCCTCCTGGGCCTGGCCGACCTCCTCGCGCAGCTCTTCGGGGGCCCGGTCGGCGACGCGTTTGAGCTGGAGAAGAACGGCGGTCAGGGTCTGGCCGACCTCGTCGTGCAGCTCGCGCGCGATGCGATGGCGTTCGCGCTCCTGCGCGGACAGGGCCCGGGCGGCTCCGGCGGCACGCTCGGCCTCCAGCCGGTCGAGCATGGTGTTGTACGTCGTGATGAGCTCGGTCGCCTCCGCGGGACCGGCGACGGTCGCACGGGCCCCGGGCCGCAGCAGGTCGGCGGCGGCCATGGCACCGCCCAGCCGCTTCAGCGGGGCGAGGCCGATACGCAGGACGAGCGCGTTGGCGGCGAGCAGCAGGGCGAGGCCGACGACCACGACGACCGCCTCGGCCGCGGTCACGGGGGTCGACACCGTGACGGGGCCCAGCAGCAGCGCGGCGGCCACGACCAGACCGGCGGCGTTGAGCGAGAAGATCCGCCAGAACAGCGACACGTTTCTGTTCCCGCCCCTCTCTCCCGATGTCCGCCATACCAGCTTCGGACTGTCTCCCCGCTCGCGTATATCCGTGACGCCACCCATGTCGCCACCGTACGGGGCGATGGCAGCATGCCAATCCGGTACACGCGATCACCGACCGTGAGGGGAAGAAACGTGTCTGCACCGCGCCTGAGGGCGACGCCGCTGCCGGGAATCGGGGTCCAGTACGACCTCGTGACCCGGGAACACCGCCATCTGTCCGTGGTGGCGCACCGCGACGGAGCCCGGACGGTGAGCGTGTACCGGGCCGATGACCCGGACTCCTGCGCCCAGTCGCTGCGGCTGACCGGCGCGGAGGCGGGTTCGCTGATCGACGCGCTCATGCCCTCCCACCACAGCGCGAGCCTGCTCTACACCACCGACCTGGGTCTGGTCGCCGAGCGCATCGAGGTCGCCGCCGCGTCGCACTGGAACGGGCGGCTGCTCGGCGAGACGCGGATGCGGACCGACACGGGCGCGTCGATCGTCGCCGTGCTGCGGCGGGCCGAGGCGATCCCGTCACCGGCGCCGGACTTCCGGCTCGCGGGCGGGGACACGGTCATCGTCGTCGGCACCCGTGAGGGTGTCGACGCGGCCGCGGCGATACTCGGGCGGGAGTGAGGGAACCGGTGCACTCCGCGGTCCTGTTGATCGAGTTCGGTTCCATCATCCTCGGCCTCGGCCTGCTAGGCCGGTTCGCCGCCCGTTTCCGCCTCTCCCCCATCCCCCTCTACCTCCTGGCCGGGCTGGCCTTCGGCGAGGGCGGGCTGCTGCCGCTCGGCGCGAGCGAGGAGTTCGTCGCGACCGGCGCCGAGATCGGCGTCATCCTGCTCCTGCTGATGCTCGGCCTGGAGTACTCGGCGGGCGACCTGGTCACGAACCTCAAGGCGCACTACCCGTCGGGGCTGGTCGACGCCGGCCTGAACGCCCTGCCGGGAGCGGCGGCCGCGCTGCTGCTGGGCTGGGGCCCGGTGGCCGCCGTGGTGCTGGCCGGCGTCACCTGGATCTCGTCGTCCGGCGTCATCGCGAAGGTCCTCGGCGACCTGGGACGCGTCGGCAATCGCGAAACCCCGGTGATCCTCAGCGTCCTGGTCCTCGAAGACCTGGCGATGGCGGTCTACCTGCCGATCGTCACCGCGCTGGTGGCGGGCGCCGGGCTGCTGGCCGGAAGTCTGACGCTGGCCATCGCGCTGGGGGCGGCGGGCCTGGTGCTGTTCGTGGCGGTCCGCTACGGCCGGCTCATCTCACGGTTCGTGTCGAGCGACGACCCCGAGAAGCTGCTCCTGGTGGTGCTGGGGCTGACGATCCTGGTGGCGGGCGTCGCCCAGCAGCTCCAGGTGTCGGCGGCCGTCGGTGCCTTCCTGGTCGGCATCGCGCTGTCCGGCGAGGTGGCCGAGGGCGCGCACACCCTGCTCAGCCCACTGCGGGACCTGTTCGCCGCGGTCTTCTTCGTCTTCTTCGGCCTGCACACGGACCCGGCGAGCATCCCCCCGGTGTTGGTGCCGGCCCTGGCGCTGGCCCTGGTCACGGCGGCGACGAAGATCGCCACCGGTTACTGGGCGGCCCGGCGGGCCGGCATCTCCGAGAAGGGTCGCTGGCGGACCGGCGGGGCACTGGTGGCCCGCGGCGAGTTCTCCATCGTCATCGCGGGCCTGGCGGTCACGGCCGGCATCGAACCGTCCCTGGGCCCGCTCGCCACGGCGTACGTCCTCATCCTGGTCGTCCTCGGCCCCCTCACCGCCCGCTACACGGAACCGCTGGCGTCACGGTGGTTCGGTCGATCCCGCCCACGCCGGGAGGAACCCGCGGTGCGGGAGCCGTCGGTAATTGATTGAGGCGGGGTGGTCGGGCGCGGTGGGCGCGGAGGGCCCGAGGCGGGCTCTGAGAACGCCGGGCGGCGCGGGGTGGGGGGCCTGTTCCGCCGAGCGGGGCAGCGTGAGCCGGATGGGTCAGCGGATACAGGCGGGCGCGCGGGCCCAACAGCGCTGCCAAGGAAGCGGCCGAGGAGTCTGGACAACTGGCCTGGGCAACCGGAGGACATGTCGGCAGAGCCAGTCGGCCCTGAGGCAGCACCAGTGGCCGGGGCAGGCACGCACTGAGCGGGATCAGCGACCCTGAGGGTCCTCCGGGAACAACCCGTTGGGCAGACCGGGACCGGCCGAGTGGACAAGCCGGGGTGTCCGTGTCGGCGAGCCTGGCCGCCGGTGGGCAGACCGGGTCGGTCAGGCCACCTCCCCCGGCACCAGGTCACCGTCCCCCTCCGGCTCCCACCCCTGCCGCCGCAGCACCCCGGACACATCCGGCGCCTCGTAATGCTCCCCCTTGAGGACCTTGCCGTCGGCCCGGCGGGCCACGCGTCCGTCGGGCCCCAGCTTCGTCATGTTGGAGCGGTGGATCTCGGCGATGACCGCGTCGAGATCGATGCCGTGCACCAGGGCGGTGCCGTACGCCACGTAGACGACGTCGGCGAGTTCGTGCGCCAGCCGGTCCAGGGGGCCCGCCACGGACACCTCCGCCACCTCAGCGGCCTCTTCGGCGAGCAGCTCACCCCGGTGGGCGGCCAGCTCCGGCGACACGGCGGTCGGCGTACTGCGGGCGTCGAGCCCCATGGCGAGGTGGAACGCACGGACGAGGTCGGCGGGCGAAGAACTCATGCGCCGACCCTAGCGGCCACCACTGACACCACCCCGCGCCCACGTTGCTCGCCTCGCACCCCGTGCCGACCTTGCTCCCGCCTCGCACCCCGTGCCCTCCCGAGGTCCCGCACCGGCGTCCGCCAACGCCACCCCACGCCTCCCGAAATCCCGCACCGCCGTCCGCCGAACACCATCCCACCGCTGCCGCTTACGGCCCCGCATGGCCTCGCTGCCGCCCCCGAAAGCCCCCACCTCGCCACCCCGGCATGGCCTCCCGAAGCCCCGCACCACCGCCCGCCGAACGTCACCCCAGCGCTGCCCCCGCATGGCCCCGCCACCACCCGCGAAAGCCCCACCCTCGCCGCCCCGGCATGGCCCCTGACTTCTATCCCTGCAAGCCCCCACCGCTGCCCCGCATGGCCCCGCCACCGCCCGCGAAAACCCCACCCTCGCCGCCCCGGCATGGCCCCTGACTTCTATCCCTGCAAGCCCCCACCGCTCCCCCCGCATAGCCCCGCCACCACCCGCGAAAACCCCACCCTCGCCGCCCCGGCATGGCCCCTGACTTCTATCCCTGCAAGCCCCCACCGCTCCCCCCGCATAGCCCCGCCACCACCCGCGAAAACCCCACCCTCGCCGCCCCGGCATGGCCCCTCACCGCGCCCCACCTCGCCGCCCCGGCACGCCCTCCACCGCCATCCCCGCAAGCCCCCGCCACTGCCCCTCGCACGCCCCCACCCCACGCCCAGAAGAGGCCCCCCACCGCCCCCTCCCAGTGACCCCCCTGTGCCGTCCCTCGCCCCCCTCCCGCCACCCCCTGTGACCCTCGCCCTGGCCAGCACCGCGTCCGGCCTGGCAGGATCGCGCGCATGTCCAGCATGTTCCCCCGCATCAGCAGGAGCCGGGCGCTTCAGGGCGCGGCCGCCGGTTTCGTCGCCTTCGGGCTGCTGCTGTGGTGGCTGCTCCCGCTGGGCGAGGAGCCTCCGGGCGGCGCCATCAGGTTCAGCACCGGCTCGCGCGGCGGGGTCTACGCGGAGTACGGCAACCAGCTCAGCGACGAGTTCGCCAAGGACATGCCCGACCTGAAGGTGGAGCTCCAGACCAGCGCCGGCTCCCAGGACAACGTCGCGCGCGTGGCGTCCGGCGAAGCCGACTTCGCCATCGCGGCGGCCGACGCGGTGGAGACGTACGCGCTCGACCACCCGTCCGAGGCGAGCCGCCTGCGCGGCGTCGCGCGTCTGTACGACGACTATGTGCAGCTGATCGTCCCGCCGGGCTCGGACATCCGGTCGGTCGCCGACCTGAAGGGCAAGCGGGTGGCCGTGGGGCTGCCCAAGTCTGGGGTACGGCTCATCGCCGACCGGGTGCTGGAGGCAGCCGGCATCGACCCGGACAAGGACATCACGGCGCTGCCGTACGGCATCAACGACGCCTCGCGGCTCGGCCGTACGTTCGACGCGTTCTTCTGGTCCGGCGGGCTGCCGACCAGCGGCCTGAAGACGCTCGCCGAGAACGAGTCCTTCAAGTTCGTGCCGATCGACAGCAGCCTGATCACCGAGCTGCACACCCAGGGCGCGGCCATGCGCTACTACCGCCCCACCAACATCCCGGAGTCGACCTACGACGTCCAGGAGGGGTACTCGGTCCCGACGATCGCGGTCTCCAACCTGCTGATCACCCGCAAGGACCTGGACCCCCGGCTCACCGAGTGGCTGACCCGTACCGTCCTGCGCAGCCGGGACAAGATCGGCGCCGAGGTGCACTCGGCCCAGCTGGTCGACCTGCGCACGGCGATCTACACGTCCCCGCTCCAGCTCCACGAGGGCGCGCGGAACTACTACCGCTCGGTCAAGCCGTAACCCGACCCGACCCGACCGGACCCGCCCGACCTGCCCGGCCCTCAGACGGCGCTGCGCGGCACCGTCACCGTCACCTTCAGGCCGTGCGGTTCATGGTGCTCGTACGAGATCGCGCCCCCGCCCGCGGCCAACAGCGCGCGGGAGATGGACAGGCCGAGGCCGGAGCCCTTGATGTTCTGATGGCGGCCGCTGCGCCAGAAACGGTCGCCGACGCGGGCGAGTTCCTCGTCCGTGAGGCCGGGGCCCAGGTCGGTGACCACCACGGTGGCCCTCCGGCCGCTGGTGGAGACCGTCACCTCGACGCACTCGTCCTCGGGCGTGAACTTCACGGCGTTGTCGATGACCGCGTCCAGCGCGCTGGACAGGGTGATCGGATCGGCCCAGGCGGTGGTCGGCGGGCAGTCGCCGACCAGTCGTACGCCCTTGGCCTCGGCGGTCGGCGCCCAGGCCGCGACCCGCTCGGCGGCCAGCGCGCCGATGTCCGTGATGCGCAGGTCCGCGTCGGTGTGCTCGGCCAGGGCCAGGTCGAGCAGGTCGTCCAAGACCTGCGCGAGGCGCTTGCCCTCCGTCTGGACCGAGGCGATCTCCTTGTTGCCCTCCGGGAGTTCGAACGCGAGCAGCTCGATGCGGAGGAGCAACGCGGCCAGCGGGTTGCGCAGTTGGTGGGAGGCGTCGGCGACGAAGGCGCGCTGCTGCTCCAGGACGTCCTCGACGTTGTCCGCCATCTCGTTGAACGAGTGGGCCAGGCGCCGGAGTTCCGGCGGCCCGCCGGCGGCGGCGACCCGGGACTTCAGGCTGCCGCTCGCGATCGCGTGCGTGGTGGCGTCCAGGACGCGTACGGGCCGCAGTACCCAGCCGGTGAGCCGCAGCGCGGCACCGACGGCCAGCAGCATCGCGGCCATCAGGCCCGCGCCGATCACCAGCCAGTTGTGCAAAATCCGCGACCGCATCTCCCCGGTCGGCGAGTCGGTCACGACGACCGCGACGACATCGCCGTCCCGGATGACCGGGGAGGCGACGACGAGCCGGGTGCGCTCCCAGGGCCACACCTGGTGCGGGTTCTGGCTGCGCCGGCTGAGCCGCGCCTCCTCGAACGCCTCGCGCACCTCGCCCGTCTCGGGGAGGAACCAGGTCGTCGGCGCGTTGGCCATGGGCACGTCGGTGCGGTAGAAGACGCCGACACGGATGTCGTAGACCTCGTAATAGCTCTCGAGTTCGCTCTCCAGCGTGTCCTGGCGTTCGTCGTCGGGCCCGGTGACGTACTGGGCGAGGGCCGCGAAGTGCGCGGTGTCGTCGATCCGGTCGACGACCACTTTCTGCTGCTGGGCCGAGGCCATGCCGATGCCGAGCGGAATGCCGAGCGCCAACAGCATGGCCGCCATCAGGACGATGAGCAGCGGGAGGAGTCGTGTGCGCACCCGGGCCCGCTACGAGGACGGGGCGACGAGTCGGTAGCCGACGCCGCGTACGGTCTCGATGAGGGCCGGCATGCGCAACTTGGCGCGCAGGGAGGCGACATGGACCTCCAGGGTGCGTCCGGTCCCCTCCCAGCTGGTGCGCCAGACCTCGCTGATGATCTGCTCCCGGCGGAAGACGACACCGGGGCGCTGGGCCAGCAGGGCGAGCAGGTCGAACTCCTTGCGGGTCAGCTGGACGACGGAACCGTCCACGCTGACCTGACGGGTCGGCAGTTCTATGTGGACCGACCCGAGGACCAGCGTGGTGTCGGCGCCGCCCGGGGTGTCCTCATGTGTGGTGCGGCGGCTGACGGCGTGGATCCGGGCCAGCAGTTCGCCGGTGTCGTACGGCTTCACCACGTAGTCGTCGGCCCCGAGGTTGAGGCCGTGGATGCGGGAGCGGACGTCGGAGCGGGCGGTGACCATGATCACCGGGGTGCTGGTGCGTTTGCGGATCTTGCCGCAGACCTCGTAACCGTCCTGGTCGGGCAGCCCCAGGTCGAGCAGGACGACGCCGAAGCCGTCGCTTTCCGGGACGAGTGCCTGGAGAGCTTCCTCCCCGCTTCGGGCGTGCGTCACGTCGAACCCGTGGCGGGCCAGGACCGCGGACAGGGCGGCGGCGACGTGATTGTCGTCCTCGACGAGGAGCAGTCTCATCCGGCCCTCCTTCGCTTCATCAGCCGTACGATCGAGATGGGTACAAAAACGCGTGCACGCGCGCGCGTGCACGTTGCAGTCACGCTGATGGAAGAGGACGGCGTCAAGTGGGTTCCGGTTGCGGGCCGCTTCCGTTACCCGGCCGATATGCGGCCTGCTGACAACTGCTACGACACGTGTCCGATTGCTATCGGATCGTGATGCTCAGATTCCCCTCAAAGGTAATGACGCAGGTCGCGTGGGGTCACTACTGTCCTCCGAAACCGAGGAGGACGGAGCCCGAGAGCGATGACCGAAGTATCGGTGGCCAAGCAAGACGCGGCCGCAACCGGCGAACTGGTCGTCCTGAAGAGCGTCAACAAGCACTTCGGCGCGTTGCATGTTCTCCAGGACATCGATCTGACGATCGCCCGCGGTGAGGTCGTCGTCGTGATCGGACCCTCCGGGTCCGGCAAGTCGACGCTGTGCCGCACCATCAACCGTCTGGAGACGATCGACTCCGGCACCATCGCCATCGACGGCAAGCCCCTGCCCGCGGAGGGCAAGGAGCTCGCGCGGCTGCGAGCCGACGTCGGGATGGTCTTCCAGTCCTTCAACCTCTTCGCGCACAAGACCGTGCTCGAGAACGTGATGCTCGGCCAGATCAAGGTCCGCAAGGCGGACAAGAAGGCGGCCGAGGAGAAGGCCCGGTCCCTGCTCGACCGGGTCGGTGTGGCCAGCCAGGCGGACAAGTACCCCGCACAGCTCTCCGGCGGCCAGCAGCAGCGTGTCGCCATCGCCCGGGCGCTGGCCATGGACCCCAAGGTCATGCTCTTCGACGAGCCCACGTCGGCGCTCGACCCGGAGATGATCAACGAGGTCCTCGAGGTCATGCAGCAGCTCGCCCGGGACGGCATGACCATGATCGTCGTCACCCACGAGATGGGGTTCGCCCGTTCGGCGGCGAACCGAGTGGTCTTCATGGCGGACGGCCGCATCGTCGAGGAAGCTGTGCCCGACCAGTTCTTCAGCGCTCCGCGCAGCGACCGCGCCAAGGACTTCCTGTCCAAGATCCTGCACCACTGACAGCGACCACAGGCAGCGACCACTGGCAGCGGCCCATGCCACCACTGACAGCGCGTCAGACCCACGTCACCCGCCTCGACGGCCCGCATCTCTCTTCACACAAAGGATGTTCACCATGAAGCTCCGCAAGGTCACCGCGGCGGCCGCCGCTGCGCTCGTCCTCTCGCTGACCGCGACCGCCTGCGGCGGCGACGACAAGGACGACAGCGGCTCCGGTTCCGGCGGCGGTGACAAGATCAAGGTCGGCATCAAGTTCGACCAGCCCGGTCTCGGCCTCAAGAAGCCCGACGGCTCCTTCTCCGGCTTCGACGTGGACGTGGCGACGTACGTGGCCAAGCAGCTCGGCTACAACGCCGACCAGATCGAGTTCGTCGAGACCAAGAGCGCCGACCGTGAGAACGCGCTGGCCCGTGGCGACGTGAAGTTCATCGCCGCGACCTACTCGATCAACGACGAGCGCAAGCAGAAGGTCGACTTCGCCGGCCCGTACCTGTTGGCCCACCAGGACCTGCTGGTCAAGTCGGACTCGGACATCGCCAAGGGCACCGACCTCAACGGCAAGAACCTGTGTTCGGTGACCGGTTCGACCTCGGCGCAGAACGTCAAGAACGACATCGCGCCGAAGGCCAACCTCAAGGAGTACAGCGGCTACTCCGAGTGCATCGCGGCCCTCCAGAGCGGCACCGTCGACGCCGTCACCACCGACGACTCGATCCTCGCCGGTTTCGCCGCCCAGTCGCAGTACAAGGGCAAGTTCAAGCTGGCCGGCCTCAAGCTGAGCAACGAGAACTACGGCATCGGTGTGAAGAAGGGCGACACCGCGACCGTCGACAAGATCAACAAGGCCCTCGAGAAGATGGTCAGCGACGGCAGCTGGGACAAGGCCGTCAAGGACAACTTCGGCCCCGCGAACTACCAGAACGAGCCCGCCCCGAAGATCGGCGTCATCGTCAAGTAACAGCGCAACGGTCCCTGGGCGTGCCGCCGTCCTCCGCGATGTCGGCGGCGGCGCGCCCTGCCGTCCACGTACGCCACCCACCCGGAAGCGCGGGACATCGTGTTCGACTTTCTCTCCGACTATGACAACCCCACCCTGCTGGGCGCGTTCTGGATGACGGTGAAGCTCACGTTCTTCTCCGGCATCGGCTCCCTGGTCTGGGGCACCCTGCTGGCCGCGATGCGGGTCAGCCCGGTCCCGCTCATGCGGGGCTTCGGCACGGCCTACGTGAACATCGTCCGGAACATCCCCCTGACCGTCATCATCCTGTTCTGCTCGCTGGGTCTCGCGGACATCTTCCACGTGACGATGGGTGCCTCGGACTTCAAGGTCCAGGGCTTCCGGCTGGCGATCCTCGGCTTCACCGCCTACACCGCGGCCTTCGTCTGCGAGGCGCTGCGCTCCGGCATCAACACGGTGCCGATGGGCCAGGCCGAGGCGGCCCGCGCGATCGGCCTGAACTTCACCCAGACCCTGCGGCTCATCGTGCTGCCGCAGGCGTTCCGCGCGGTGATCGGCCCGCTGGCCAACGTACTGATCGCGCTGACGAAGAACACCACCGTGGCCGCCGCGATCGGCGTCGCCGAGGCCGCGTACCTGATGAAGGAAATGATCGAGAACGAGGCTCAGACGCTGCTCATCGGCGCGATCTTCGCCTTCGGTTTCGTGGTACTGACCCTGCCCACCGGCCTCATCCTCGGCTGGCTGAGCAAGCGACTGGCGGTGAAGCGATGAGCTCGGTCCTGTACGACACTCCGGGCCCCCGCGCCAAGCGGCGCAATGTGATCCTCTCGGTGGTCTTCGTCGTCCTGCTCCTGCTCCTGGCGTGGTGGGTCTGGTCGGCACTGGACGACAAGGGCCAGCTGGAATGGTCCCTGTGGAAGCCGTTCACCCAGTCGGAGACCTGGACGACCTACCTCCTGCCGGGCCTCGGCGAGACCCTCAAGGCGGCGGCGCTCGCCATGGTGATCGCCCTCCCGCTCGGCGCGGTCTTCGGCATCGCCCGCCTCTCCGACCACCGCTGGGTGCGGGGCGTGGCCGGCACGGTGGTCGAGTTCTTCCGCGCCATCCCGGTCCTGCTGCTCATGCTGTTCGCCAACGAGATCTACGCCCGCTCGACGGACGTCGGCACCGAGAACCGGCCGCTGTACGCGGTCGTCACCGGCCTCGTGCTGTACAACGCCGCGGTCCTCGCCGAGGTCGTCCGGGCCGGCATCCTCGCGCTGCCCAAGGGGCAGACGGAGGCGGCCCAGGCGGTCGGTCTGCGCAAGGGCCAGACGATGACGCTGATCCTGCTCCCGCAGGCCGTCACCGCGATGCTCCCGGCCATCGTCAGCCAGCTCGTCGTCATCGTGAAGGACACCGCGCTCGGCGGCGTCATGATCGGCTTCACCGAACTGCTGAGCGAGCGCGCGACCCTGGCGGCGAACTACGCCAACGTCATCCAGAGCTTCGTCATCGTGGCGATCATCTACATCGTCGTGAACTTCATCCTGACCAGCTTCGCGAGCTGGCTGGAGAAGCGGCTGCGGCGGAGCAAGAGGAGCACGGGGGCGGTGCTCGGTGCCGACAACATCGACGACATCAACGCCGGGGAGGTCGGGGGCAGCTTCGCGACCGGCGGCGAGGGCGGCGGCCCGAGTGGCTTCACCTTCATCAAGAAGAAGTGATCAGCCTGATGATCAGTCAAGTGGCTTGAACGACATGGTCCCAGGGCCGTGAGCAGTGTGGAGGCAGTGGCATGATCGCCACTGCCTCCGTCACTTGACGCAAGCACCGGCAATGGGTTGCATACGTTCTGTGATCGTGCACCCCGCTCCAACCCTCTGTTCACCCACGTCCCCCGGGACGCCGCCGCGGGCAGGGGGCGCCTCGCCGTGGACCCGGTGATCATCGTCGGAGCGGGGCCCGTCGGGCTCACGCTCGCCCTCGCGCTGGCCCGCCAGGACGTACCGTCCGTCGTCCTCGACGAGGGCCCTGGCAAGGACGAACCCCGCCCGGCGCGCACGGTCGTGCTGCGTGAGGACAGCGCCGCCCTGATGGAGCGGCTGACCGGCGTCGCGCTCGACGGGGTGGGCTGCCACTGGGCCGGATGGCGGTCGTTGCGCCGCAAGCAGGTGATGCGCGAGGTCTCCTTCGACGACGCCCCCCAGGCGGCTCCGCTGCACATCGCCCAGCACGTCCTGACCGGCTTGCTCCGCGAGGCGGCAGCGCACGAATCGCTCGTCAAGATCGCCGTCGACAGCCGCCTCGACACCGTCGAGCAGGAGAAGTCCGGCGTCACCGCGCACACCCGCGGCCCCAAGGGCACGTGGTGGCGTGGCAGTTACCTGGTCGGCTGCGACGGCCCGCGCTCCACGGTCCGCAAACTCCAGGACATCCGCTTCCCCGGCCGCACCGCGGTGGAGCGACACGCCGTCGCCGCGCTGCGCACGGAACTTCCGTGGGAGGGCGAGGCGTTGCTCCATCGGATGCCATCGTGGCGAACGTCCGGACCTTCGGCCGGGGAGGTGACCGGACGCCCGCTCCCGGACGGCGTCTGGCGCCTCGACTGGCTGCTCCCGCCGGGCAAGGACCTCGTCACACCCGAGCTGCTGCTGGCCCGGATCCGGGAGACCCTCGCCGGCTGGAGCGACGGCCCGACCCCGTCGTACGACCTCCTCGACACCGGTGTGCACACCGTCCACCACCGTCTCGCGCGCCGCTGGCGGGTCGGCCGGGTGTTCCTCGCCGGGGACGCGGCGCATCTGCTCGGCGCGCTCGGTACGCAGGGGCTGGACGAGGGGCTCAGAGACGCCGACAACCTCGCCTGGAAGCTGGCCCTCGCCTGGCACCACGGTCCGCACGAGGCGCTGCTCGACAGCTACCAGGCCGAGCGCCGTGGCGTCGTCGCCGCCCGGCTGCGCGCCGCCGACCAGGCCCTGCCGCTGCTGCGCGGCGGTGGCGGACTGCGCGCGTACGTGCCGGGCTCGGCCCGGGGTCATGACGCGCTGCTCGCCGACGGCCATCTGGGGCGCGGCGCGCTCGGTGCGCCGGGGGCGTACGCCGACTCGCCGCTGGCGCCCCGACACCTGGAGGCCGAGGTCGCGGTCGACACGGTTCCGGGGGCGCCGGTCGCCGATGTCCGGGTCACGGCCGAGGACGGCTCGTTCGTACGACTCCGGGACCGGCTCGGTCGCGGGACGCTGCTCGTCGTCCTCATCGCGCCGGGCACGGGCGTGTGGGAGCGCAAGCACTGGGTGACCGCCGGGGTCATGCCACGCCTGGCGGCCGCGGTGACCGCGTTGCCGCATCCCGCCGAGCTGCTGGTCGCGGAGAGTTACCCGGGCGCGGCGGCGCACAGCGTCCTGCTGGTACGTCCCGACGGCCACCTCGTGACCGCACTGAGCGGCGTCCGTCCCGCCGACCTGTACGCGGCGGCGGAGGCGACGCTGGGCGGGCCGGCGAGGGCGGAGGCGGAGGCCGGTGCGGGAGCGGGGTCGCGCTGAGGTGGAGGCGCCGCTCCCGGGCCGGGCGGCGTTCGCACTGGCGTGCGTTCCACATAGTGACGGTGAGTTGACCCTTCTGCACCGTCATGCTGTACTCCGCACCATGACCGACACCTGTGTGCGCCTGTGGCGGAGGGTCCATATGGACCTGGTCCGCTATGCGGGCTGCGTGTGTCGTCCGTCCTGCTGATTCGCACCCCTCTCCTCCCGCGCGTGCCGTGCCCGTGATGCCGTCGCGCGCGTTCCGCGAACGCTTTTCAGGACGGTGTCCGTGTCTGTCTCCCCTGCTCCATCCACCCCCGCTTCCGCCTTTTCGGCGCCGACGCAGGCCGACCTTCTCGACTTCGTACGGCGTACGGCCGCCGACGCCGAGCTGATCGCCTCGCTGCCGCTGGATCCCGAGGGCCGCACCTGGGTGCGGCTGGAAGGGCCCGGCGGGAGTGAGGCCTGGCTGATCGGCTGGCCGCCCGGCACGGGCACCGGCTGGCACGACCACGCCGAGTCCGTCGGCGCCTTCGTGGCGGCCTCCGGCGAACTCAAGGAGAACTCGCTGGCCGCCCGCCTGCCCGCGGACGGCTGGAAGACCCTGGAACTCACCGAGGGCGTCGACCGGGAACGGCGGCTGCCGGTCGGCAAGGGGCGCTCCTTCGGGCAGCACCACGTCCACGAGGTACTCAACGAGTCCGCGGACGAGCACGCGATCTCGGTCCACGCCTACTACCCGCCCCTGCCGCAGATCCGCCGCTACAGCCGCACCGGCCAGGTCCTGCGCCTGGAGCACGTGGAGCGCCCGGAGGACTGGCAGTGAGCGGAGCACACGAAGGGCAGGGCGTGCAGCCGGCCGAACAGCCCGTCGGTATCGACGAGTTGCTGGAGCGAGTGCGCGAGGGTTACGACCGGATCGAACCCCAGGAGGCGTACGACGCCGCCCAGCGCGGCGAGGCGCTGCTGGTGGACATCCGCTACGCCGCCCTGCGCGACCGGGACGGGGTGATCCCCGGCGCCCTCGTCGTGGAGCGCAACGAACTGGAGTGGCGCCTCGATCCGCGCGGCAGCCACCGCGCCCCCGAGGCCACGAGCCACGATCTGCGGGTCGTGGTGATCTGCAACGAGGGCTACGCCTCCAGCCTGGCGGCCGCGTCCCTGCACCAGCTGGGCCTGCGTCGGGCCACGGACCTGGTGGGCGGGTTCCAGGCGTGGCGGGCGTCGGGGTTGCCAGTGACGGCGTCGGCGTAGGCGTGGCGGCGTCCAGGGTGTCCCGGTCAGGGTCGGGGGCCCAGACGGTGTCGGTGTCGGGGGCTCAGTCGGCGTCGGGATCGGGGTCGCAGTAGAGCGGAGCCGTGTCGGCGGTGGCCTTGGTCACCAGACGGACCCGGGTGGTGGCGACCTTGTCCACATCGCCCTCGCCACGGAGCAGCGCGAGGGCGTTGGTCACCGCCAACTCGCCGGTGTCGGCGGCCGAGTTGGCGACCGTCGCCGCGAAGCGCCCGTCCTTCAGCGCGGCCAACCCCTCGTCGGTGCCGTTGACGGTCACGATCTTCACCGCCTTCGCGCCGGCCGCGTCGAAGGCCTCACGGACGGCGAAGGCCATCTCCTCACTGGCGACGAACGCGTAGTCGAGGTCGGGATGGGCCTCGATCATGACCGCGGCGACCTTCCGCGCCTTGGCCGGGCTGAACATGCCGGGCTGGTTGGCCACCACCGTGGCGTTGGCCGGCAGGGCACCCTTGAAGCCGCCGACGAGCAGGTCGGAGGCCGCGCCGGGCGCGCCGGCGACGACACCGACGTTCACCTTCTGCCCGGCGGCGTCCTTCTCGATCCAGCCCGCGTCGAGCGCGCCCACCTGCTTCAGGTCGACGACGACGGCCCCGAGGATGTCGGTGGTGTCGTCGGTGACGATCGAGGTGAGGAAGATGGGGACGCCGGCCTTCTTGGCCTTGGCGATGTCCTTCTGGAGGGCGTCGACGTCGACGGTCTGCACGATGAGCGCATCCACATGTCTGGCGATCATGTCCTGGATGTTGGCCAGCTCGGTCGCGGCGTCCTGCCGGGACTCGGCCGTGTGGATCCGGGCGCTGTTGTTGAGCGCCGTGTCCTCGACGGCCGCCTCGAGACACTGATGGAACCGGGTGGACCCTCCGTTGACGAACCCCAGAGTGACGGGTCCGACGACCGTCGGTGCCGCATCCTCCGCAAGGAGCCCGCATCCACTCAGCACCAGGCAGCCGCAGCTCCCTAGGACCGACGCGACGAACGCTCTGTGGGAGCGGGCGGATCTGGACATGGCGGGGCCGCCTTTCAGGACGTGCGGTGCCGTGGCACGGTGCGGGGGAACGCGGCGGTCGAGCTGTCCGGGCGCGCCTCCCCACCCGTCAGCGGCGAGCCGACGGCACCGATGGGGTCCACGGCCTCGGACGCCGAGCGACGGTGGCCGACGGTACCGGCGGACGGGGAAGGCTCACCCTTCACGGAACGCAAGGTAAGGGTGCGCCACCCGACACGGGCCTGCCCTACGCCCCCGCCCGCCCCCAGCCAAAGCACACCGACCTCAGCCCCACACCCCACGCAGCCCAGCCCGCCTCAGAACCCCTCCCCCTCGAAGAGCTCCGCCTCCTCGCCCTCCTCCTCGAGCGCCTGCCGCACCACCCTCAGCGCCATCCCCTCGGAGTAGCCCTTGCGGGCGAGCATCCCCGCGAGGCGGCGCAGGCGCTTGTCCCGGTCGAGGCCACGGGTGGAACGCAGCTTGCGGTCGACGAGCTCACGCGCGGTCGCCTCCTCCTGCTCGGAGTCGAGCTGGGAGACGGCCGCCTCGATGAGCGTGGAGTCCACGCCCTTGGTCCGCAGCTCCTGGGCGAGCGCGCGCCGGGCGAGCCCGCGTCCGTGGTGCCGGGACTCCACCCAGGCGTCGGCGAACGCGCTGTCGTTGATCAGCCCGACCTCCTCGAACCGCGACAGCACCTCCTCCGCCGCCTCGTCGGGGATCCCCTTCTTGCTCAGGGCGTCCGCGAGTTGCTTGCGTGTGCGCGGGGTCCCGGTGAGCAGGCGCAGACAGATCCCCCGTGCCCGCTCCACCGGGTCCCCTGAAGGCTCCCCCGTCTCGGCCCTCGACGAGGAGGGGGCGCCTCCGTCCTCACCGGACGGCTCTCCTTGCGACTCGCCGTGCGGTTCCCCGAAGCCGCGCCGACGGCGCCCACGTCCCCCACGTGAGCCACCTTCGCCGCGTGCTCGTCGGCCGCCTCGGCGCGAGCCACCGCCGCCCGAGTCGCCTCCGTGGTCGCTACCGCCCTCCGGCCACTCGCCCTCGGTCGGCGCGCCCTCGTACAGCGCACCGTCACCCGGCGCGCCGCCGCCGTACTCCCCGTCCATGCCGTACGACGGCGCCCTGCCGTATCCCCCGTGACTGCCCTGGGCCGCCTCGGCGCCACCGGCGCCCCTCCCCGGCTCGCGCGGAGCGTCCGGGTAGGCGTACTCGGCCCAGTCGGTTCGCCGAGTCACCGCATCAGCTCTTGGCTGCCGCGGCCTTGGTCTTGGCCGTCTTGGCCGCCGCCGGTGCGGGGACCGTCTTCGCGGCGTCGTCCGCGGGGGCGGTGACCGCGGCGTCCGCGCCCGGCTCGGCGGTCGGCTCCGGACGGACGCCGACGCCCAGCTTCTCCTTGATCTTCTTCTCGATCTCGTTGGCCAGGTCGGGGTTGTCCTTCAGGAAGTTGCGCGCGTTCTCCTTGCCCTGGCCGAGCTGGTCGCCCTCGTACGTGTACCAGGCGCCGGCCTTGCGCACGAAGCCGTGCTCCACGCCCATGTCGATCAGGCCGCCCTCGCGGCTGATGCCCTGGCCGTAGAGGATGTCGAACTCGGCCTGCTTGAAGGGCGGCGCGACCTTGTTCTTGACGACCTTGACGCGGGTGCGGTTGCCGACCGCGTCGGTACCGTCCTTCAGGGTCTCGATGCGGCGGATGTCCATGCGCACCGAGGCGTAGAACTTCAGCGCCCGGCCACCGGTCGTGGTCTCCGGGGAGCCGAACATCACGCCGATCTTCTCGCGGAGCTGGTTGATGAAGATCGCGGTGGTCTTGGACTGGTTGAGCGCGCTGGTGATCTTCCGCAGCGCCTGGCTCATCAGACGGGCCTGGAGACCGACGTGGCTGTCGCCCATCTCGCCCTCGATCTCCGCGCGCGGGACGAGCGCTGCGACGGAGTCGATGACGATCAGGTCGAGAGCGCCGGAGCGGACCAGCATGTCCACGATCTCCAGAGCCTGCTCGCCGTTGTCCGGCTGGGAGAGGATCAGGTTGTCGACGTCGACGCCGAGCTTGCGCGCGTACTCGGGGTCGAGGGCGTGCTCCGCGTCCACGAAGGCCACCTGGCCGCCGGCCCGCTGCGCGTTGGCCACGGCGTGCAGCGTGAGGGTCGTCTTGCCGGAGGACTCCGGTCCGTACACCTCCACCACACGGCCGCGCGGGATGCCGCCGACGCCGAGCGCGACGTCGAGTGCGGTCGACCCGGTGGGGATGACCTCGATGGGCTCGTTCGGCCGCTCGCCCATGCGCATGACTGCGCCCTTGCCGAATTGCCGTTCAATCTGTGCGAGCGCGGCGTCGAGCGCCTTCTCGCGGTCGGTTCCTGCCATGGGTTCCACCCGGTTTGCTTGAGTCGATCGCTTCACGTGAAAGACGCTAACGCCTGCCACTGACAATGGGCCCCGACGCCCGTCCGGCCTGTGGATAACTCGGGCACTTTCCTACCCGAACCATCCCGAAATACCCACCGCGAGCCCCTCTCGACCCTTGCCGGAGCTCCCATAAGAATGGATGTTCGATTTTCGTGTCAAGCGCACCACGCGGCACTGCCGAGCCCGTGTCTCCCCTTCCCACGAAGGCCTGCCACGGGCGCCTGACTACGTACCTCTAGGAACCGCCGGACCCCGACCCGGACCCGGCCCCGGGCTCCTGCCCCTCGGGCTCCCGCTCCCCCGACCGCCGCCCCCAGAGGTCACGCGCGCGCCTGAACAGACCCTCCGACACCCGTCGCCGGTGCCCGTGCACCCGGGGGTCGTCCGTGACGTCGTACCGCTTCACGTACGCCCCCAGGAACGCCTGGAGCGTGGCGACCGCCGGGATGGCGATCAGCGCGCCGACGGCGCCGAGGAGGGCGGTGCCGGCGATGACCGAGCCGAAGGCCACGGCCGGGTGGACGTCGACGGTCTTCGAGGTCAGCTTGGGCTGGAGCACGTAGTTCTCGAACTGCTGGTAGACCACGACGAAGATCAGCACCCACAGCGCGTACCAGGGATCGACCGTGAACGCGATCAGCATGGGCAGAGCGCCCGCGAGATACGTTCCGATCGTCGGGATGAACTGCGAGACCAGGCCCACCCACACGGCGAGCACGGGCGCGTTGGGCACTTGCAGCGCCTGGAGCAGGATGTAGTGGGCGACGCCGGAGATCAGCGCCATCACACCGCGCGAGTACAGATAGCCGCCGGTCTTGTCGACCGCGATCTCCCAGGCGCGCAGCACCTCGGCCTGCTTGGCGGGCGGCAGGACGGAGCAGAGAGCGCGGCGCAGTCGCGGGCCGTCCGCGGCGAAGTAGAACGAGAACAGAGTGATCGTCAGCAGCTGGAAGAGTCCCCCGATGACCTGGGCGGACAGGTCCAGGACACCGGTGGCGCTGTTCTGCACGTAGTTGCGCAGCCAGTCGGACTTGAGCAGCCCCTCCTGGACGTCGATCCGCTTCAGATCGGTGTGGAAGTGCGTGTTGATCCAGCTGATGACGGAGTCGATGTAGTCGGGGAAGTCCTCGACGATCTTGATGATCTGTCCCGCGAGCATCGACCCGAGCAGGGTGATGAACCCGGCGGACACGATCATCACGGCGAGGAAGACGAGGAAGGTGCCGACCCCTCGGCGTATCCCGCGCGAGGCCATCCAGCTCACCGCGGGCTCGATGGCCAGCGCCAGGAAGAACGCGATGAGGATGTTGATCAGCAGCCCGGTGAGCTGGTGGAACGCCCATGTGCTCAGCTGGAAGGCGGCGTAGAGGCCGAGCGTGAGCACCACGGCACGCGGCAGCCAGCGCGGCATGCGCGCGTCCGCCCCGGCGGCGCCCTCGGCCGGAGGCCGGGCGGGCGGCGTCGTGCCGAACGGGGACGCGTGCTGGGGGACCTCGCCGGTCTCGTCAGTGGGTGCCACGGTGCAAGTTTCGCCTACGCCGCTGACAATGCGCTGCCCCCCTGCGATCTTCGTGACCTGTCAACGCTTCTCTTGCGGAACGTTCATGACCCCGCACACCACACGCCACACTTCCTTGGCGTCCCAGCCCGCGTCCAGGGCCTCGTACACCGTGCGCCCGCCGAGCTCCGTCATGACGTGGTCGCGCGCGAAGGTGTCGTCGTACCCGGGACCGAAATGGTCCGCCATCCGCTGCCAGAAGACCGTCAACCGCATGACCCCAGTATCCCGCCCCTGAGAGTGGGCCTCGGCCGGGACCGCTTGCCGAGACCGCTTTCCGCCCTACGGTCTGACGCATGGCCGAAACAGGAGCTTCCCCACTCCCCCCGACGCCCCCGGCGCACTCCCCGCTCTTCCGCGCCGAGCACTTCGTCTGGCTCACCGCGCGCGTGCTGGAACAACGCCTCTTCGCCCACCACTTCCTGAACGGCGACGCCGACCCGGTGGAGACCGCACTCGACGCCTACCGCAACGAGGACGGTGGTTACGGCCACGCCCTGGAGCCCGATCTGCGCGGCCCGGTCAGCCAGCCCCTGCACGCCGGGCACGCTCTCCGCGTCCTGGACGCCATCGGACGCTGCGGCGGCCAGCGGGTGGAGCGTGTGTGCCGCTATCTGACGTCGGCCTCCACCGCGGACGGCGCCCTGCCGGCGATCCATCCCAGTCAGCGCGGCTATCCAGCGGCGCCCTTCATCCCGATCGTGGACGACCCGCCCAGCGAACTCCTCGCCACCGGCCCCGTCGTCGGCCTGCTGCACCGCAACGAGGTGTGGCACGCCTGGCTGTTCCGCGCCACGGACTTCTGCTGGCACGCGGTCGAGTCCCTGCGGCAGTCCCATCCCTACGAGGTCCAGGCCGCCGTGGCCTTCCTGGACTCCGCTCCCGACCGCCCGCGCGCGGAGGCGGCCGCGGACCGGCTGGGCCGCCTGGTGCGCGAAACCCGCCTCGTGGCCTTGGACCCGGAGCACCTCGACACCCACCCGGTCGCTCCCGGCTACGCGCCCGGCGAGCACCACTTCCCGCACGACTACGCCAGGACGCCGTACTCGCTCGCGCGCGCGTGGTTCACCGACGAGGAGATGGACCGCTCCCTGGACTTCCTGGCGGCAGCACAGCAGGAGGACGGCGGCTGGCCGATCCGCTGGCGCCAGTGGGCACCCGGCACCGCCCTGGAGGCCCGCCCCATGGCGACGATCGAGGCTCTGCGCACCCTCAGGGCGTACGGCCGCTCGATCGGCTAGGCGCTCACCCGCCCATGGCCCGCACACCGGCCGTCACCGCCACGGCCGCCGCGACGACGAGCAGGAACGGCGCCCGCAGCACAAGCGCCACCGCAGCCGCGGCCACCCCCGCGAGCCTGGCGTCCAGCACCAGCTCACGCCCGTCGGCAAAGGTCTGCTGGGCCGTGAGGGCGGCCAGCAGGGCAACCGGCAGCAGCGCGGCCAGCCGCTTCACCAACGGCCGTTCCAGAGCGCCCGCAGGAACGAGCAGCCCGACAAGCTTGACGACGTAACAGCCCACGGCCGTGACACCGATCGCGATCCAGACGTTCACCGCTCCCCCCGCCGACCCTGCCGGCGACCCTCGGCCCACAACACCACGGGAGCCGCGAGAGCGGCCGCCAGCACCGGCACCCCGGCGGGCAGCACGGGCAGCAGCCCGAGCCCCAGCAGCACGGCGAGCCCGGCGACGGCACGTTCGGTGCCGCTCTTCAGCATCGGCGCGAGCAGCGCCAGGAAGACAGCGGGCCCGGCGGCATCGAGCCCCCAGGCATCGGTGTCACCGATGGCCTCGGCCCCCAGCGCGCCCAGCAAGGTAGTGAGATTCCACAGCACATAAAGACTCAGCCCGGTGACCGCGAACCCGATCCGCACACTCCGCCGCCCCTTCTGCGCCAAGGCGACAGCAGTCGTCTCGTCGATGACCCACTGAGCGGCGAACGGCCGCACCGCGCGCGGAAGCGCAAGCAGCTGCGACAGACGAAGCCCGTAGAAGGCGTTGCGCACACCGAGGAAGAACGCCCCCGCGGCCGCGGTCAGCGGATTCCCCCCGGCGGCCAGCGCCCCCACGAGGGCGAACTGAGAGGCCCCGGTGAAGACCAGAAGGCTGAGCGCACACGTCTGCAAGACCGTGAGCCCACTCCCCGCCGAGGTCACCCCGAAGGCAAACCCGGACAGCCCCACGGCCACCCCGACTCCGAGGGCATCCCGTACAACGGCGATGTCCGCCTTCCGCCTGTCACCGGCGGGTATGTCTACAAAAGCAGTCTGTTCTCCCACGCACCGGACGCTAGACGAGCCCCCGCCCGAACGTCTTGTACGTTCTTGCGCTCACGCTGGTACGCCCCAGGCGGCACCCCGACAATCCGGGCGAAATGCCGATTCAGATGCGGCTGATCACTGAACCCCACGGCGACGGCGGCCTCCCCCGGCGACGTACCACCGTCCAGCAACAGCCGAGCCCGCCGCACGCGCGCGTCGGTCAGCCAGGCATGCGGCGGCATCCCGTACACCTCCCGAAAGGCCCGCAACAACGCGAACGACCCAACACCGAGCTCCCGCGCCAACCTCTCCAGACTCGGCGGCTCAACCATCCGCTCCTCCAGCAGGGCACGCGCGCGAACAGCCACCCGAGCCCCCGCCGACCGCACCTCCCGCCGCGGCAGAACCCCACCGTTGAGCCGCAGCAACCGGGTCACCACAACCCGCAGCAAGGTATCGGCGGCCAACGCGTTGCCCTCATCAGCAGCCCGCAACACCTGATGCACGAGCCCGACGGCGTACGGATCATCAAAAACCGGATCGACGAACCCGGGCGTCCCCCGAATCGAAGTGGTCTCGGCAGCAATCCCCGCAACCACCTCGACCGACGGATACACGGCCCCGTACCGCCACCCCTCCGGCACCCCCGCCCGCCCGGTGTGCGGCGTCTCCGGATTGACCAGCGCAAGCGCCCCCGCCCCCGCGTACCGATCAGCCCCCCGATAGTGAAAGACCTCGACCCCGTCCGCGATGGCGGCGATCACAAAGCTCTCATGCGTGTGCCGCACAAAGTTCTTCCGCACATACCGCGCCCGCAGCAAATCCACCCCAGGCAGTTCGGCATACCGCCAATGCCGCGCCCGCTCACCCGAAGCCGCCATACGCCCATTCTCCGCCACCCCCCGCGGACAGGGCCCACAGCGCAAGCGGGGGACGGGCACCCCCGCGGCGCGGCACCCGCGTTAGAACGTGAGGGGCCGTGTCGGGGGTGTCCGCCCGCAGCGGTTGGCGCGTCAACACGGCCGCCCCTTGTAGAGGACCGATTCCGCGCCGTTCCGAGGACGGACACCCCCCGGCGCGGCCCCGCCCCCCAACGCAACCGAACCGCGCACAACGCGAACCCCCACCGGCCCCGCGCAAACCCCAGCTCAGCGGCCGTTGTCAGTCCCCGGGTGCAGGATGGACGCATGGTCAGCTCCCACCGCCGAGCCCTGGACGGCTTCTCCCCCGCAACCCGCGGCTGGTTCACGGGCGCCTTCGACGCCCCCACCGCGGCCCAGGCAGGCGCATGGACCGCCATCAAAGAAGGCTCGGACGTCCTGGTCGTCGCCCCCACCGGCTCCGGCAAAACCCTCGCCGCCTTCCTCGCCGCCCTGGACGACCTGGCCTCCACACCCCCACCCGCCGACCCCAGGAAACGCTGCCGGGTCCTCTACGTCTCCCCCCTCAAGGCCCTGGCCGTGGACGTGGAACGCAACCTCCGCAGCCCCCTCACCGGCATCCGCCAGGAATCCGTACGCCTCGGCCTGCCCGAACCCGAGGTCAAGGTAGGCATCCGCTCCGGCGACACCCCACCGGCCGAGCGCCGCGCGCTGTCCACCCGCCCCCCGGACATCCTGATCACGACCCCCGAGTCCCTGTTCCTGATGCTGACGTCGGCGACCCGCGACGCGCTGACGGGCATCGAGACGGTCATCCTGGACGAGGTCCACGCCGTGGCCGGCACCAAGCGTGGCGCCCACCTGGCCCTCTCCCTGGAGCGCCTGGACGAACTCCTCCCGAAGCCGGCCCGCCGCATCGGCCTCTCCGCGACCGTCCGCCCGGTCGACGAGATCGCCCGCTACCTCTCCCCCCGCCGCAAGGTGGAGATCGTCCAGCCGAAATCAGGCAAGGAGTTCGACCTCTCGGTGGTCGTCCCCGTCGAGGACCTGGGCGAACTGGGCGGCTCCCCCGTGGCCGACGGCACCGAGGGCGCGGAACGCCCCTCGATCTGGCCGCACGTCGAGGAGCGCATCACCGACCTCGTCCAGGCCCACCGCTCCACCATCGTCTTCGCCAACTCCCGCCGCCTCGCGGAACGCCTCTGCAACCGCCTCAACGAGATCGCCTACGAACGCGCGACCGGCGAACCCCTCACAGAGCACCACGCGCCGGCCGAACTGATGGGCGGCTCAGGAGCAGCCCAGGGCGCGCCCCCCGTCATCGCCCGCGCCCACCACGGCTCGGTCTCCAAGGAGCAGCGAGCCCTGGTCGAGGAGGACCTCAAGGCAGGCCGCCTCCCCGCGGTGGTCGCGACCTCCAGCCTCGAACTCGGCATCGACATGGGCGCGGTGGACCTGGTGGTCCAGGTCGAGTCACCCCCCTCCGTGGCCTCCGGCCTGCAACGCGTGGGCCGCGCGGGCCACCAGGTCGGCGCGGTCTCCACCGGCGTGGTCTTCCCGAAGTACCGTGGCGACCTCGTCCAGGCGGCAGTCGTCACCGAACGGATGCGCACGGGCTCCATCGAGTCCCTCAAGGTCCCCGCCAACCCCCTGGACGTCCTGGCCCAGCAGCTGGTCGCGATGACGGCGCTGGACACCTGGCAGCTCGACGACCTCCTCGCCACGGTCCGCCGGGCGGCCCCTTTCGCCTCCCTCCCGGAGTCCGCCTTCACGGCGGTCCTCGACATGCTGGCGGGCCGCTACCCCTCCGACGCCTTCGCGGAACTGCGCCCCCGCGTCGTCTGGGACCGGGTCGCCGGCACCATCACCGGCCGCCCCGGCGCCCAGCGCCTCGCGGTCACCTCCGGCGGCACGATCCCGGACCGCGGCCTCTTCGGCGTCTTCCTCGCCGGCGCAGACCCCAAGAAGGGCGGTGGAAGGGTCGGCGAGCTGGACGAGGAGATGGTCTACGAGTCGCGCGTGGGTGACGTCTTCACGCTCGGCACCAGCTCCTGGCGGATCGAGGACATCACCCGCGACCGGGTCCTGGTCTCCCCGGCCCCCGGCGTCCCGGGCCGGCTGCCGTTCTGGAAGGGCGACCAGTTGGGCCGCCCACTAGAACTCGGCCGCGCGGTGGGCGCGTTCCTCCGGGAAGTCGGATCGATGCCCAAGGAGAAGGCCCGCCCACGCCTGCTCGCGGCGGGCCTGGACACCTGGGCGGCCGACAACGTCCTCACCTACCTCGACGAACAGCGCGAGGCCTGCGGCCACATCCCGGACGACCGCACGATCGTCGTGGAACGCTTCCGCGACGAGCTCGGTGACTGGCGCGTCGTCGTCCACTCCCCCTTCGGTGCCCAGGTGCACGCCCCCTGGGCCCTCGCCCTGGGCGCCAAGCTCTCCGAGCGCTACGGCATGGACGCCCAGGTGATGCACGCGGACGACGGCATCGTCCTGCGCCTGCCCGACGCCGACCTGATGGGCCTGGACCTGCTGGACCAGGAACCGATGAAGCTCGGCACGGAGTACGACGCCGACCAGGCCCCGGTGGGCGCTGCGGACGTGGTCTTCGACAAGGGCGAGGTCGACCAGATCGTCACCGACCAGGTCGGCGGATCGGCGCTGTTCGCCTCCCGGTTCCGCGAGTGCGCCGCCCGCGCCCTTCTGCTCCCGCGGCGCAACCCCGGCAAGCGCACTCCGCTGTGGCAGCAGCGCCAGCGCGCCTCCCAACTCCTGGAGGTGGCCAGCGAGTACGGCTCGTTCCCGATCGTCCTGGAAGCGGTCCGCGAGTGCCTCCAGGACGTCTTCGACGTCCCCGGCCTGGTCGAGCTGATGGGCGACCTGGAGTCCCGCAAGGTCCGCCTTGTCGAGGTCACCACCCCCGAGCCCTCCCCCTTCGCGCGCTCGCTCCTCTTCGGTTACGTCGCCCAGTTCCTGTACGAGGGGGACTCCCCGCTCGCCGAGCGCCGTGCCGCGGCCCTGTCCCTCGACTCCCGACTGCTGGCGGAGCTGCTCGGCCAGGCCGAGCTGCGCGAGCTGCTCGACGCCGAGGTCCTGACGGAGCTGGAGCGAGAACTCCAGTGGCTCACCGAGGACCGCCGCGCGAAGGACGCCGAAGGCGTCGCGGACCTCCTCCGCCTCCTCGGCCCGCTCACGGACGCGGAGTTGGCGGAACGAGGCGCGGAACCGCAGTGGGCGCAGGACCTCGCCAAGGCTCGCCGGGCCATCCGGGTCCGCGTCTCCGGCACCGACCACTGGGCGGCGATCGAGGACGCCGGCCGGCTGCGCGACGCGCTGGGCACCGCCCTGCCGGTCGGCGTCCCTGAGGCCTTCACCGAGCCGGTCAAGGACCCGCTGGGCGACCTCCTCGCGCGCTACGCCCGCACCCACGGCCCGTTCACCTCGGCGACCGCGGCGGCCCGCTTCGGTCTGGGCGTGGCGGTCACGGAAGGCGCGTTGCAGCGCCTCGCCTCGAACGGCCGTGTCGTACAAGGGGAGTTCCATCCGGCGGGCATCGGCCAGGAGTGGTGCGACGCGGCCGTCCTCCGCCGCCTGCGCCGCCGCTCCCTGGCCGCCCTGCGCCATGAGCTCGAACCGGTGCCGCCGCCCGCGCTGGCGCAGTTCCTGCCCCAGTGGCAGCACATCGGCAAGGGGCACGGCCTGCGCGGCATCGACGGTCTGGTGCGTGCCGTAGAGCAGTTGCAGGGCGCGTCGGTCCCCGCCTCCGCCCTGGAGAAGCTGGTCCTGCCGTCCCGCGTGGCGAACTACACCCCGGCGATGCTCGACGAACTCACCTCCGCCGGCGAGGTGGTGTGGGCCGGAGCGGGTTCCCTGCCCGGCAAGGACGGCTGGGTCTCCCTCTATCTCGCGGACGCGGCCCCCCTCCTCCTGCCGCCCCCGCACCCCCTGGAGTTGACGGCGCTGCACGAGTCCGTCCTCACCGCCCTCTCCGGCGGCTACGGCCTGTTCTTCCGCCAGATCGCCGACCAGGTCCGCGCGACCACCCACCCCGACGCCACCGACCCCCACCTCGCCGACGCCCTCTGGGACCTGGCCTGGTCCGGCCGCCTCACCAACGACACCCTCACGCCCATGCGCTCCCTGCTGGGCTCGGGCCGCACGGCCGGCTCCACAGCCCACCGCGCCAAGCGCACGATCCCCCGCGGCCGCTACGGCTCCCTCACCGCCGCCGCCCGCCCGGTGTCCCGCACCGGCCCGCCCACCGTCGCCGGCCGCTGGTCCCTGCTGCCCGACCGTGAGCCCGACGCCACCCTGCGCGCCCACGCCCTCGCCCGCACCCTTCTCGACCGGCACGGCGTGGTGACCCGGGGCGCGGTCGCCGCGGAGGGCGTCGAGGGCGGCTTCTCGGCGACGTACCGCATCCTGTCCGCCTTCGAGGAGACCGGCCAGGCCCGTCGCGGCTATGTGGTGGAGGGCCTCGGCGCCGCCCAGTTCGCGATGGACGGCGCGGTGGACCGCCTCCGCGCGGCGGCGAACGCCCGCGAACGCGGCCAGGGCCACGCCACAGCCCCGACGACCGACGACTTCACCACGTACAGCGACTTCAGCACTCCAGAACCCGGCACCGACATCTGGCAGACCAACGGCGACCAAACCCCCCTGGGCCTCGACGACAGCTACGACCCTCTGCCCCCGTCCCAGACCCCCACCTCACGCGACCACTACGTCTCCCCCCGCGACCACCGCGCCCCCGCCCCTCACCGCCGCGACCGCTCCTCCCCCGACGCCCGAGCCGTCGTCCTGGCAGCCGCCGACCCAGCTAACGCCTACGGCGCCGCCCTCCCGTGGCCCGAGCCCCCGACCGGCGCCGGACACAAGGCGGGCCGCAAAGCGGGCTCCCTGGTGGTCCTGGTGGACGGCGAGCTGACGCTCTACATGGAGCGAGGCGGCAAGACCCTCCTGGCCTGGCCCGAGGACCCGGACGCCAAACCCACCGACGACCCCCGCCTCCAGGCAGCGGCCGACGCCCTGGCGACAGCCGCCCGAGCCGGCTCCCTGGGCACAGTCACCGTGGAACGCGTCAACGGCACCTCAGCCCTGACCTCCCCGTTCGGCACCCTCCTGGAAGCAGCAGGCTTCATCGCCACCCCCCGGGGCCTACGCCTCCGCGCCTAACCCACTGATCGACGCCCGGCTGAACGCCCCCAGGGGCGCGGGGAACTGCGCGACCAGCCACAACAGACCGGCACCCGCCACACCACAACAGCGCCCCACCCCCTGGGCGCCCCCCATGCCACCCTTGACCCATGCCCGAAGGAGACACCGTCTGGCAAGCAGCGACCCGCCTCCACACCGCCCTCGCCGGCCAGAAACTCACCCGAAGCGACCTCCGCGTCCCCAAGTTCGCGACAGCGGACCTCACCGGCCGCACCGTCCTGGACGTCACCCCGCGCGGCAAGCACCTCCTGACCCGCATCGAGGGCGGCCTGACCCTCCACTCGCACCTCAAGATGGACGGCTCCTGGAAGGTGTACGCCAACGGCCGGCGCTGGACCGGCGGCCCCGCCCACCAGATCCGCGCGATCCTCGGCAACGCCGACAGGACAGCCGTCGGCTACCGCCTGCCCATCCTGGAGCTCCTCCGCACCAGCGACGAGGACCGCGTCGTAGGGCACCTCGGCCCCGACCTCCTGGGCCCTGACTGGGATCCCGACCGTGCGCTCACCAACCTCCTGAGCGACCCCGCCCGCCCTCTCGGCGAGGCCCTCCTCGACCAGCGCAACCTCGCCGGAATCGGCAATGTCTACAAGAGCGAGCTCTGCTTCCTCCTCGGAGTGACCCCCTGGCTCCCCGTCGGCGCGCTCCCCGCCGACCGCGCCGCCAAGCTCCCCGCGCTGGCCAAGAAGCTCCTGGAGGCCAACCGCGACCGCCCGGTCCGCACCACCACGGGCCGCCACGGCCAGGACCTCTTCGTGTACGGCCGCGCCCGCATCCCGTGCCTGCGCTGCCGCACCCCCGTCCGGCTGGCCAACCAGGGCGACGGCTCCCGCGAGCGCCCCACCTACTGGTGCCCCACGTGCCAGACGGGACCTGTCCCGGCCACCACCCCACGCCCCGGAACCCCACGCCGTACGACTAATTGACGACCCGTCAGAAACCCTCGTACCGTCCCCTCATGACCGTGAGCGCGTACGACCTGACCGGACGCACCGCCTTCGTCACCGGCGCCGCCGGCGGTATCGGCCGCGCCACCGCGGTCCTGCTCGCCGAAGCGGGCGCCACCGTGCACTGCGCCGACCGCGACCCACAGGGCCTGCACGAGACGGCGACCCTCATCAAGGACTCGGGCGGCACCGCCCGCACCCATCACCTCGACGTGACGGACCGGAATCAACTCCGCGAGGCCATCGCCTCCTGCGAGCACCTGCACGTCCTGGCCGCGATCGCCGGGATCATGCACAGCAGCCCCGTCCTGGAGACGGCGGACGAGGATCTCGACCGCGTCCTGAACGTCAACTTCAAGGGCGTGCTGTACGCCTGCCAGGAGGCGGCCCTCCTGATGATCGCCCGGCAGACCGGGGGCAGCATCGTCACCATGGCCTCGGGCGCCGTCGACACCGGCGGCCCCGGCCTGCTCGCCTACGGCGCGGCCAAGGCGGCCGTGGTCCAGCTGACGAAGACCCTGGCGACCGAGGTCGGTCGGCACGGCATCCGGGTCAACGCCGTCGCCCCGGGCTGGATCCGCACGCCGATGACCGACCGCCACGGCGAGGCCCAGGAACGGACCGAGGCCCTGATGGCCCGTATGTCACCGCTGGGCCGGGTGGGCCGGTCCCACGAGGTGGCTCATGCCGTGCTGTACCTGGCCTCGGACGCCGCGTCCTTCACGACGGGCCAGATCCTGCGTCCGAACGGCGGAGTGGCGATGCCGTGGTGACGGCGCTCGTGGCGGCCTGCCCCGCCGCACCCCGCCAGGCCGCCCGCCACCGCCCCGCGGCGAGCGCCCCGGGGGCCCGCGCCCGCGACACACAGTGCACCGGCAGCAGGCTCAGCCCCCAGCCCCCAGCGGCGACGGCACCCTCCAGCACCCCCGCGTCGGAAGACAGCGCCAGTCGCAGCACAGCCCACCACCACAGCGCGCCCAGCGTGAGGGCCGTCCCCCACCGCACTATCGGAAGCCCCATGACCCCACCTCCAGCCCACAGCCCCCAAAGCCCTCAGGACTGCGGAATCCGACGCTAGGCCCCCGCGCCACCCACCGACAGGGCGCACCAACGGCACACCGAGGCACCCCTGCCCGCCGCCTCACCCGTTCTCGGCCTGGAACATCCAGTGGTGCTTCTCCAGATCCGCCGTGATCCCGATGAAGAGATCCTGGCTGACCGGGTCGGCGTCCCCGGTCGCCGCCACCCGCTCCCGCATCCGCCCGATCACCGCGCCCAGCGCGTCCACCAGCGTCCCCACCGCGTCCGCGTCCTTGACCCACCCCTCGGACACCGCGCCGATGCCGCTGCCCGCCGCCACGGTCGCCGCACGCCCGTCCGGCGGGACGCCCAGTGCGGAAGCCCGCTCGGCGACGGTGTCGGAGTGGGTGCGCGCGATGTCCACGACCTCGTCGAGTTGCAGATGCACGGACCGGAACCGCGGCCCGACCACGTTCCAGTGGATCTGCTTCGCCACGAGGGCGAGGTCCACCAGATCGACGAGCGCCCCTTGCAGGGCCTCGGCCACGGTCTTCAGGTCCGCGTCGGACAACGGGCTCTTCACGACGTACATGCGCATGCTCCGATTCCTGTACACGGCTACACGGCCCCGAGCCCCGCCCGTCCCACGATGCACGAAAGCCCCGGCCGACGCCTCTCCAGATGTTCCGGAGAGGCCCGGCCGGGGCCTCGCGCACTTCGCAGAGTGCTTTGCACTTCTCAGTGCATCGTCAGCTCGTCCTCGAGCAAAACCCGAGGGCGTACGCGCGTGACGCTCAGGCGGCGACGACGTCCACTGCCTCGGCGGGCGCCTTGATGGTCACCCGTTCGGGTGGCACACCGGTCACCGAGACGGAACCCAGCATCGGACGTACCGGCGTGGGCACGGTCTCGCTGGGGGTGGCCGCAGCGGACTGGGCCAGCTCGGCGAGGGCGAGCTCGTCGCTCACTTCCCGCATCAGTTCGGACATCCGTACGTCCAGCGCGTCGCAGATGGCGGAGAGCAGCTCGGAGGAAGCCTCCTTCTGCCCCCGCTCCACCTCGGAGAGATAGCCGAGTGAAACTCGGGCGGACGAGGAGACTTCGCGCAGAGTACGGCCCTGGCGTTGGCGCTGCCGACGCAGCACGTCACCCAGCAGGCGACGGAGCAGAATCATCGGTGGCTCCCTCCTCGGACCGCGTAGCCGCATCCTTCACGCCCCACCGTACCGCCTTGCGCCGCGGCCGTGCGGGGAGCGATGTCGTGTTCACTCAGGGCTGCAAACATCAAAACCCCCCGTTCCGTTCCGTATCCTGTGCCCGCTCATTCCCGGTCTGTTCGCCCGCAAGCTCCTGAAGGAGCAGTGCGAGTACGCTCCGTACACTCTCCATACGAATTTCCGCACGGTCGCCGTTCAACCGCAGCGACGCGACTTTCCCGCCATCGGAGAGCTCCGAGGCCGGGCCGTCGACCGCCACGTAGACCGTCCCGACGGGCTTTCCGTCCTGTTCTTCCGGTCCCGCGACTCCCGTGGTCGCGATGCCCCAGTCGGCGCCGAGCGCCCTGCGGACGCCGGCCGCCATCTGGGCCGCGACCTGCGGGTCCACCGCGCCGCGCGCCGCCAGGAGGGCGGCATCGACACCGAGCACTTCGTGCTTCAGTTCGGTGGCGTAGGCCGTCACCGAACCGCGGAAGGCCTGCGAGGCCCCGGGAGCCGCTGTGATTTCCGCCGCTACCAACCCACCGGTGAGCGACTCGGCGACCGCGAGGGTCTCGCCCTTCACCGCCAGTAGTCGCACCACTTCAGTGGCCGGGGAACTCACGCTTCCGTCTCCTCCAACGCCGCCTCGCGCTCGGCGATTCCCTGCCGGCGCAGCACAATGGCTTGTCTCACATAGTCGAGGCCGGTCGCCACGGTCAGGACGACCGCCACAGCCATCACCCAGAACCTCGCGGTGGCCAGCCACCCCGTCAGCGCCAGGATGTACATCCCGACCGCGATGCCCTGGGCGAGGGTCTTGAGCTTGCCGCCGCGGCTCGCCGGGATGACGCCGTACCGGATGACGATGAAACGCAGCAGCGTGATCCCGAGTTCCCGACCGAGAATGACCGCGGTCACCCACCACGGCAGATCACCGAGGGCGGACAGACAGATCAGCGCCGCCCCCATGATCGCCTTGTCGGCGATGGGGTCGGCGATCTTCCCGAAGTCGGTGACGAGGTTGTAGGTGCGCGCCAGATGGCCGTCGAAGAGGTCGGTGATCATGGCGATCGAGAAGGCGGCCCAGGCGAACGAACGCCACGCGGGGTCGTGTCCGCCGTCGGCCAGCATCAGCGCGACGAATCCCGGCACGAGCAGCAGCCGGATCATCGTCAGGATGTTGGCGATGTTCCAGAGGCTGGCCTGGTCGACGGCAGCGGCCGCGATCTTCCCGCCGCGCGCGCCCTTGCCGGAGCTGTCGACACCGGAGGCACCGGAAGCACCAGAGGCACCCATCTGGGCAGCGCCCGCCTTGGCGGGTCCGCCCGCAGCGGATGCCGGTACTCCGGTCATCTGCCCGCCTCCTCACTACACGCGAGCGAGTCCGTCACCGGCTCGGCCACCAGATCGACACCCTCGGTACCGACCACCTTCGCCTCGACGATACGGCCGACGCTCAGGTCCTCGCCGCTCGTGAGCAGCACCTGGCCGTCCGTCTCCGGCGCCTGGTGCGCACCGCGGCCGTACACGCCCTCGTCATCCACGGACTCCACCAGCACGTGCACGGTCTCGCCCACGCGCTCCTCGGCCCGCTGCGACACCAGCTCCTCGGCGAGCCGGGAGACGCGCGCCAGCCGCTCGGCCACGACGTCCTCGTCCAGCTTGTTCTCGTAGGTGGCCGCTTCGGTGCCCTCCTCGTCGGAGTAGCCGAAGACACCGATCGCGTCCAGTCTCGCGCCGGTGAGGAAACGCTCCAGCTCGGCCAGATCGGCCTCGCTCTCACCGGGGAAGCCGACGATGAAGTTGGAGCGCACACCCGCCTGAGGGGCCTTGCTCCGGATGGTGTCGAGCAGCTCCAGGAAGCGGTCGGTGTCACCGAAGCGGCGCATCGAGCGCAGCACGTCGGGCGCGGAGTGCTGGAAGGACAGGTCGAAGTAGGGCACGACCTTGGGCGTGGACGTCAGCACGTCGATGAGGCCGGGCCGCATCTCGGCCGGCTGGAGGTAGCTGACGCGCACCCGCTCGATGCCGTCGACCTCGGCGAGCTCGGGCAGCAGGGACTCCAGCAGACGGATGTCGCCCAGGTCCTTGCCGTAGGAGGTGTTGTTCTCGGAGACCAGCATGATCTCCTTGACGCCCTGCTCGCCCAGCCAGCGCGCCTCGTTGAGCACGTCCGAGGGGCGCCGGGAGATGAACGAGCCGCGGAAGGACGGGATGGCGCAGAACGTGCAGCGCCGGTCGCAGCCGGAGGCGAGCTTCACCGAGGCGACCGGGGAGCCGTCCAGACGGCGGCGCAGGGGCGCGCGCGGGCCGGAGGACGGAGCGAGCCCCTCCGGCAGGTCCACGGGGCCGTGCCCGGGCAGGGCCACCTCGGCCGCCGACTCCTGGCGCTCGGCCGGGCTGATCGGCAGCAGCTTGCGCCGGTCGCGCGGGGTGTGCGAGGCGTGGATGCCGCCGTTCAGGATGGTCTGGAGGCGGTCGGAGATGTCGGCGTAGTCGTCGAAGCCGAGTACGCCGTCGGCCTCGGGGAGGGCCTCGGCGAGGTCCTTGCCGTACCGCTCGGCCATGCAGCCCACCGCCACGACGGCCTGGGTTCTGCCATGTCCCTTGAGGTCATTGGCCTCCAGGAGGGCGTCGACGGAGTCCTTCTTGGCGGCGTCGACGAAGCCGCAGGTGTTGACGACGGCGACATCCGCGTCCGCGGCGTCCTCCACGAGGTCCCAGCCGTCCGCCTCCAAGCGGCCTGCGAGCTCCTCCGAGTCCACCTCGTTACGGGCGCAGCCAAGAGTGACGAGTGCGACGGTACGGCGTTCAGGCATGGGCTCAAGACTACTTTGTCCCACCGACAACGAACGTCGACGGGGTTGGTGAAGATCACCAACCCCGTCGAACACGCACCGAGCCTCAGCCGACCTGCGGGTCGCCCTTGGTGTACGTCAGGCGCTCCACGGCGCCGGGCGCCCAGTCGTCGTCGATCTTCTTGCCGTTCACATACAGCTGGATCGCCCCGGCGTCACCGAGGACGAGGTTGATCTTCTCGCTGTCCTGGAAGGTCTTCGACTCGCCCTGCTGGAGCAGCCCGTCGAACAGCAGCCGGCCGTTGTGGTCCTTGGCGGAGATCCAGCTCTTGCCGTCAGGGGCGCTCACTCGGACGGTCACCTTGTCCTGCGGGGCCGCCGCGATGGCGCTGTCGGACGGGTCCGGCTTCGGCGACTCGGGCTTCTCGCTCTTCGGAGTGGGCGTGGCGGACTTGCCGGCCGTGGGCGTCGAACCCTCGGCGACCTGTGCCTTGCCGCCGTCGTCGCCACCCTTGAACGCGGTGAACCCGACGAACCCGATCACCGCGACGATCGCGGCGACCATGGCCGCGGTCCAGTTGGGCCCGCGGCGCTCGGGGCGGATGCGTTCCGCCTCGAACAGCGGGGCCGCCGGGGTCGGCGCCGGACGGCCGCCGTGGTCGGCGTCGTACTGCGCGAGGAGGGGGGCCGGGTCGAGGCGTACGGCCTTGGCCAGGGTCCGAATATGGCCTCGGGCGTAGACGTCACCGCCGCAGGGCGTGAAGTCGTCCGCTTCGATGGCATGCACGATGGCGATACGGACCCGGGTGGCGTTGCTGACGTCGTCGACGGTCAGCCCGGCCGCGATACGTGCCTGCTTAAGGGCACGGCCGACGGAGATTCGGGCTTCCTCGCGGTCGTCTTCGAACGGACGCTCGTCTTCAGGGGAGTTGCCGATGGACACGGGGGCGCCTTTCGAGCGTTTAAGCCACCTGTGCTGGAGGTTCAGTCTAGGGGGGGTGCGAAAGGGTGGGGCAACCGGGCGGTGGGACTTTGTACGCCATCGGTATGGCCGGACACGCCGATGGTGGGGCAGCAGCTTTTCGCTTCCCTCAACTTGACGTACGCCGAAGGGAAACGGTTGCTCAATGATCCCTTACGGGTGAGTCACGATCGAACATCCATCGGCGGCCCGCCCGTCCGCAAGGTGACCCTTGCGCCCCGTTTCCGGAGGTGACGTCCTCTTAAGCCTCCCCGCGGATCACCGCGAGCACGCCATCCAGCTCGTCAGCCTTCACAAGAACGTCACGTGCCTTGGATCCCTCGCTCGGCCCGACGATCCCGCGCGACTCCATCAGGTCCATCAGACGTCCCGCCTTGGCGAACCCGACGCGCAGCTTGCGCTGGAGCATGGAGGTCGAGCCGAACTGCGTGGAGACGACCAGCTCGGCCGCCTGGCACAGCAGGTCCAGGTCGTCGCCGATCTCCTCGTCGATCTCCTTCTTCTGCTTGGTGCCCACGGTGACGTCGTCCCGGAAGACCGGCGCCATCTGGTCCTTGCAGTGCTGGACGACGGCCGCGACCTCGTCCTCGGTGACGAAGGCGCCCTGCATACGGGTGGGCTTGTTCGCCCCCATCGGCAGGAACAGCCCGTCACCCTTGCCGATCAGCTTCTCGGCGCCGGGCTGGTCGAGGATGACCCGGGAGTCGGCCAGGGACGAGGTGGCGAAGGCGAGCCGCGAGGGCACGTTCGCCTTGATCAGACCCGTGACGACGTCGACCGACGGCCGCTGGGTGGCGAGCACCAGGTGGATGCCGGCCGCGCGCGCGAGCTGCGTGATGCGCACGATCGAGTCCTCGACGTCACGCGGCGCGACCATCATCAGGTCCGCGAGCTCGTCGACGATCACCAGCAGGTACGGGTACGTCTTGAGCTCCCGCTCACTGCCCTCGGGCGTCTTGAGCTTGCCGTCGCGGATCGCCTGGTTGAAGTCGTCGATGTGCCGGTACCCGAACGCCGCCAGGTCGTCGTACCGCAGGTCCATCTCCCGTACGACCCACTGGAGCGCCTCGGCGGCCCGCTTCGGGTTGGTGATGATCGGCGTGATCAGGTGCGGGATGCCCTCGTACGCCGTCAGCTCGACGCGCTTGGGGTCCACCAGGACCATCCGCACGTCCTCCGGGGTCGCGCGGACCATGATGGAAGTGATCAAGCAGTTAATGCACGACGACTTACCGGAACCGGTGGCTCCGGCGACGAGCACGTGCGGCATCTTCGCGAGGTTGGCCATCACATAGCCGCCCTCGACGTCCTTGCCGAGCGCCACCAGCATCGGGTGGTCGTCCTCGGCCGCGGCGGCCAGCCGCAGCACGTCACCGAGGTTGACCATCTCCCGGTCGGTGTTCGGGATCTCGATGCCGACCGCGGACTTGCCGGGGATCGGCGAGATGATCCGTACGTCGGGACTGGCGACGGCGTACGCGATGTTCTTGGTCAGCGCGGTGATCCGCTCCACCTTCACGGCGGGGCCGAGTTCGACCTCGTAGCGCGTGACCGTCGGCCCGCGTGTGAAGCCGGTGACGGCAGCGTCGACCTTGAACTCCATGAAGACGTTCTGGAGCGAGGCGACGACCGCGTCGTTGGCGGCGCTGCGCGTCTTGCCGGGTCCGCCGCGCTCCAGGAGGTCGAGCGAGGGCAGCGAGTAGGTGATGTCGCCGGACAGCTGTAGCTGCTCCGCGCGCGGCGGCAGCTCGCTCGGGGCCTCGGGCGCGGGCTTGGTGAGGTCGGCGACCTCGACCTTGAGCTTCTCCTGCCGGGGCCGTGCGGCCGGCACGGGCTTCGAGACCGGAACCGGCGTCGGAGTGGTCTCCTCCCGGTCCCCCACGCTCACCCCCTGGGTGAGGTCGGCGACGATCGGCGACGGCGGCATCCCGTGCAGCACGGCTCCGTCGAGCGCGGCAGCGGCGGCCGCGGCGACGTCCACGGCGTCCATCTGCCGGTCCATGTCGGGCTGCGGCACAGCGGAGCGCCTCGGGCGCCCACGACGCCGCGAGAGGGCCTCCTGCTCGGCGCCCTCGGGGTCGTAGGCCTCGGGCGTCTGGGCGCGCTTACGCGCGCGTGGGGGCAGTGCCTCACGCCACTGCTCGTCGTAGCGCTCGTCGTCGTCCGAGAACTCGTCGAACTCGTCCGCCCCCGGATCGTGCAGTACCCCGAGCCGGACCCCGAGCTCCCGCAGCCGCCGCGGGATGGCGTTGACCGGCGTGGCCGTGACGACGAGCAGTCCGAAGACGGTGAGCAGCACGAGCAGCGGTACGGCGAGGACCTCGCCCATGGTGTACGTCAGCGGGGTCGCCGCACCCCAGCCGATGAGCCCGCCGGCGTCCCTTATGGCCTGCATGCCGTCGCTGCGGGCGGGCGCGCCGCACGCGATGTGGACCTGCCCGAGCACACCGATGACGAGCGCGGACAGGCCGATGACGATCCGGCCGTTGGCCTCGGGCTTCTCGGGGTGCCGGATGAAGCGCGCGGCGATGACCGCGAGCAGTATCGGCACGAGCAGGTCGAGGCGCCCGAAGGCGCCGGTCACGATGATCTCCACGAGGTCGCCGACCGGACCGCGCAGGTTCGACCAGGTGCCGGCCGCGCAGATCAGCGCGAGGCCGAGCAGCAGCAGCGCGACGCCGTCCTTGCGGTGCGCCGGGTCGAGGTTCTTCGCGCCGTTCCCTATGCCGCGGAACACCGCGCCCACGGCGTGCGCCAAGCCCAGCCAGACGGCGCGTACGAGCCTGTAGATGCCGCCGGTCGGGTTCGGCGCCGGCTTCGGAGGCGGCGCGGCCTTCTTCGCCGCGGCCTTCTTGGCGGGCGCCTTCTTCGCCGGAGCCTTCTTCGCGGCGGCCTTCTTCGCCGGAGCCGCCGCCTTCTTCGCGGGCTGCTTCTTGGCAGCGGAGGGACGTGAGGCCATAGGTGTGAGGTTACCGGTGGAGACGACAAGGGACACGCGTGCCCACTGCTTCACCCGTTCGTGTCGCCCTTGCGGGGACTGGAAACTGACGTGTGCTCACGCACAACTGGGCCGGGCCCGGGCGTCAGTTCTGGGAGGTCACCGCCGACGTGCTTCCGGCGCCCGGTTCGAGGGCGTCCAGCGCCCGCCGCAAACCGGTGAGTTTGCGTTCGAGATGCGCCGCCGTGGCGACCGCCGCCGCGTCCGCCGACTCGTCGTCGAGCTGCTTGGACAGCGCCTCGGCCTGCTCCTCGACCGCCGCCAGCCGCGCCGACAACTCGGCGAGCAGCCCGGCCGGCTCCTTCGCCTCGCCCGCCGCCGGGGCCTTGCCGCCCGTGCCACCCTCCAACTGGAGCCGCAGCAGCGCCGCCTGCTCCCGCAGCTGGCAGTTCTTCATGTAGAGCTCGACGAAAACGGAGACCTTCGCGCGCAGCACCCACGGGTCGAACGGCTTGGAGATGTAGTCGACCGCGCCGGCCGCGTACCCACGGAACGTGTGGTGCGGGCCGTGGTTGATCGCGGTGAGGAAGATGATCGGGATGTCCCGGGTGCGCTCCCGCCGCTTGATGTGCGCGGCGGTCTCGAACCCGTCCATGCCCGGCATCTGGACGTCCAGCAGAATGACCGCGAAATCGTCAGTGAGCAGCGCTTTGAGCGCTTCCTCCCCGCTCGATGCCCGCACCAGTGTCTGATCGAGCGCGGAGAGGATGGCCTCCAGCGCCAGCAGATTCTCCGGCCGGTCATCGACCAGGAGGATCTTGGCCTTCTGCACCATGGCCCGCCCTCCTCGCCCCGGATGTGCACCGGGCGCCGCCCCTGGGGACGACTCCCTTTCGCCGCCCAACCTTGTGCCGGTCATGGTAGCCGCACCCTGCCCGTCGCCACACCCTGTCACCGCGATGTCACTGTGCACGTAGCAGAAACGCAAGCGGAGACCAGAAGGTTCCCCGAATCCCGTACTTCTACACGGCTTCGAGCACACTGAGTCAGCAACTCCGCGTGAACACAGAAGGTTCCCGCAGCATCCACGCGAAGCCCGACCCGTCCGGTCACGCGACCCTCACGCCGTCCCGTCACGCACCCCTCACGATTCCCGCACCGGTCCCCCGCCAAAGGGCCCGCCCGCTGCCCGCACGGGTCCCGGCGCACGGCCCCGCAGGAGCCGCACACCGGTCCCGTCACGCGCCCCGCATCCACTGCTCCATGACCGTGAGCAGATGATCGGGGTCGACCGGCTTGGTGACGTAGTCGGAGGCGCCCGACTCGATCGCCTTCTCCCGGTCGCCCTTCATCGCCTTCGCGGTCAGCGCGATGATCGGCAGGCCCGCGAACTGCGGCATCCTGCGGATCGCCGTCGTCGTCGCGTACCCGTCCATCTCCGGCATCATGATGTCCATCAGCACGACCGTCACGTCGTCGTGCTGCTCCAGGACCTCGATGCCCTCGCGGCCGTTCTCGGCGTACAGCACAGACAGCCCGTGCTGCTCCAGGACGCTGGTCAGCGCGAAGACGTTACGGATGTCGTCGTCGACGATGAGCACCTTCTCACCGCCGAACCGGATCCCGGGCCGCGCCTCCGTCACCGGGTTCTGCTCCGTCGCCGACCACCGCTCCTGAGGCGGCTGTTCGGCCTCCGGCAGGGCCCGGCGGCGGCGCCGGAACAGGGCCGCGGCACCGTTCTGCGTCTCCTGGTACGACCTCACCTCGGCCGGCGTCACCACCTCCACCTCGGACAGCCCGTTGCTCTCCGAGGCGAGCAGCTCACCGGCCTCCAGGGCGGGCATGGGCTGCTGATAGCCCTGCGGCGGCAGTTCGCTCGGGTGCAGCGGCAAATACAGCGTGAACGTCGAGCCGCGTCCCGGCTCGCTCTGGGCGTGGATCTCACCGCCCAGCAGCTGGGCGATCTCCCGCGAGATGGACAGCCCGAGGCCCGTACCGCCGTACTTGCGGCTGGTCGTGCCGTCGGCCTGCTTGAACGCCTCGAAGATCACCCGCATCTTGCTGGCCGCGATCCCGATCCCGGTGTCGGTCACGGAGAACGCGATCAGGTCGGCGTCCGGATCCCGCAGCGAACCGGTCTCCAGGAGCTGCTCGCGGATCTGCACCGGCACGTCCGCGTTGGCCGGCCGGATCACCAGCTCCACCGCTCCGGAGTCGGTGAACTTCACCGCGTTGGAGAGCAGGTTGCGCAGCACCTGGAGCAGCCGCTGCTCGTCGGTGTGCAGCGTGGCGGGCAGCTCCGGCGAGACCCGTACCGACAGGTCCAGGCCCTTCTCCGCGGTCAGCGGCCGGAAGGTGGCCTCCACGTAGTCGACGAGCTGGACGAGCGCGATGCGCGTCGGGGAGACGTCCATCTTGCCCGCCTCGACCTTCGACAGATCAAGGATGTCGTTGATGAGCTGGAGCAGGTCGGAGCCGGCCCCGTGAATGGTCTCGGCGAACTCCACCTGCTTCGGGGTGAGGTTGGCGTCCGCGTTGTCGGCGAGCAGCTTGGCCAGGATCAGCAGCGAGTTGAGCGGCGTCCGCAGCTCGTGCGACATGTTGGCGAGGAACTCGCTCTTGTAGCGCATCGACACGGCGAGTTGCTCGGCGCGCTCCTCCAGGACCTGCCGCGCCTCCTCGATCTCGGTGTTCTTGACCTCGATGTCGCGGTTCTGCTGGGCCAGCAGCTCGGCCTTCTCCTCCAGTTCGGCGTTGGAGGACTGGAGGGCCTTCTGCCGGTTCTCCAACTCCGCCGACCGCTCCCGAAGTTGCTCGGTCAGCTCCTGCGACTGCCGCAGCAGCACCTCGGTCTTGGTGTTGACGGAGATGGTGTTGACGCTGGTCGCGATCATCTCGGCGATCTGGTTGAGGAAGTCCTTCTGGATCTGCGTAAAGGGAGTGAAGGAGGCCAGCTCGATGACGCCGAGCACCTTGCCCTCGAACAGCACGGGAAGGACGATCACTTGCGCCGGAGGCGCCTCGCCGAGCCCGGAGGAGATCTTCAGATACCCGCTGGGCGCGTTCTCCACGAGGATCGTCCGCTTCTCCTGCGCGGCGGTCCCGATGAGCGCCTCCCCCGGCCGGAACGAGGTCGGCATGGAGCCCATCGAGTAGCCGTACGAACCGAGCATGCGCAGTTCGTACGAGTCCTCCTGCTCGGCGCTGACGTCCTTGCCGTCGACGAGCGGCATCGCCAGGAAGAACGCGCCGTGCTGCGCGGAGACGACCGGCGTCAGCTCGCTCATGATCAGCGAGGCCACGTCCGCGAGGTCACGGCGGCCCTGCATGAGCGCGGAGATACGGGCCAGGTTGCCCTTGAGCCAGTCCTGCTCCTTGTTGGCGATCGTGGTGTCGCGCAGGTTGGCGATCATCTTGTTGATGTAGTCCTGGAGTTCCTGGATCTCCCCGGACGCGTCCACGTCGATCTTCAGGTTCAGGTCACCACGGGTCACCGCGGTCGCCACGCGCGCGATGGCACGCACCTGCCGGGTCAGGTTCCCGGCCATCTCGTTCACGGACTCGGTGAGGTCCCGCCAGGTGCCGTCCACGTCACGCACGCGTGCCTGGCCGCCGAGCTGGCCTTCCGTACCCACCTCGCGGGCGACGCGGGTGACCTCCTCGGCGAAGGACGACAGCTGGTCGACCATCGTGTTGATGGTGGTCTTGAGCTCCAGGATCTCGCCGCGCGCGTCGATGTCGATCTTCTTCGTCAGGTCACCCTTGGCGATGGCCGTGGTCACCATGGCGATGTTCCGCACCTGACCGGTCAGGTTGGACGCCATCTGGTTCACCGACTCGGTGAGGTCCTTCCACGTGCCGGCCACACCGGGCACGCGCGCCTGTCCGCCGAGGATGCCGTCCGTACCCACCTCGCGGGCCACCTTGGTGACCTGGTCGGCGAACGAACTCAGCGTCTTCACCATGGTGTTGAAGGTGTCGGCGAGCTGCGCGACCTCACCGCGCGCCTCGATCGTCACCGTCCGCGTCAGGTCGCCGTTGGCGACCGCGGACGCGACCTGGGAGATGTTCCGCACCTGCATGGTCAGGTTGTTGGCCATGAGGTTCACGTTGTCGCTGAGGTCCTTCCAGATGCCGACAACGCCCGGCACATGGGCCTGTCCGCCCAGGATGCCCTCGGTGCCCACCTCGCGGGCCACCCGGGTCACCTGCTCGGCGAAGGACGACAGCTGGTCCACCATCGTGTTGACGGTGCTGACGAGTTCGAGGATCTCGCCCTTGGCGTCGACGGTGATCTTCTTCGACAGGTCGCCCTTGGCGACGGCGGTCGTGACCTCGGCGATGTTGCGCACCTGGATGGTCAGGTTGTTCGCCATGAAGTTCACGGACTGCGTGAGGTCCTTCCAGGTGCCGGAGACCCCCTGCACCTCGGCCTGACCACCGAGGATGCCCTCGGTACCCACCTCACGGGCCACACGCGTGACCTCTTCGGCGAAGGACGACAGCTGGTCGACCATCGTGTTCAGGGTGTTCTTCAGCTCCAGGATCTCGCCGCGCGCGTCCACGGTGATCTTCTGGGACAGGTCACCCCGGGCCACCGCGGTCGCGACCTGCGCGATGTTGCGCACCTGACCGGTCAGGTTGGACGCCATGCCGTTCACCGAGTCGGTGAGGTCCCGCCACACACCCGCGACGCCGGGCACCTGGGCCTGACCGCCCAGCCGGCCCTCCGTACCCACTTCCCGGGCCACCCGGGTCACCTGGTCGGCGAAGGCGGAGAGCTGGTCCACCATCGTGTTGATGGTGTTCTTCAGCTCCAGGATCTCGCCGCGCGCGTCGACGTCGATCTTCTGGGACAGGTCACCCCGGGCCACCGCGGTCGTCACCTGGGCGATCTGCCGCACCTGCGAGGTGAGGTTGCCACCCATGAAGTTGACGGAGTCGGTGAGCTCCTTCCACGTACCGGAAACCCCCGGTACGACCGCCTGACCGCCCAGGCGGCCCTCGGTGCCCACGTCCCGGGCCATCCGCGTCACCTGGTCGGCGAAGGCCGAGAGCTGGTCCACCATCGTGTTCACGGTGTTCTTCAGCTGAAGCATCTCGCCGGACACATCGACGGTGACCTTCTGCGACAGGTCACCGTTGGCCACCGCCGTGGTCACCTGCGCGATGTTCCTCACCTGTCCGGTGAGATTCCGGAACGCCGTGTTGACGGAGTCGGTGAGGTCCTTCCAGGTACCGGCCGCGCCGGACACCTGCGCCTGCCCGCCCAACTCACCCTCGACACCGACCTCGCGCGCCACGCGCGTGACCTCGGCACCGAACGCCGACAGCTGGTCCACCATCCCGTTGACGGTGTTCTTCAGCTCCAGCATCTCGCCGGCCACGTCCACGGTGACCTTCTGCGACAGGTCACCGTTGGCCACCGCCGTGGTCACCTGCGCGATGTCCCTCACCTGAATGGTCAGATTCCGGAACACCGTGTTGACGGAATCCGTGAGGTCCTTCCACGTGCCCGCCGCACCCGGCACGTTCGCCTGCCCGCCGAGCTGGCCCTCGGCACCGACCTCGTTGGCCACGCGCGTGACCTCGTCCGCGAAGATCCGCAGGGTCTCGGTCATCTGGTTGATCGTGTCCGCGAGCTGGGCGACCTCGCCCCGCGCCGACACGGTCACCTTCCGCGACAGATCACCGCTGGCGACCGCGGTCGTCACCTCCGCGATCCCGCGCACCTGAGCCGTCAGATTGCCGGCCATCAGGTTCACCGAATCGGTGAGGTCCTTCCACACACCCGCCACACCGGGCACCTGCGCCTGCCCGCCCAGCTCACCCTCGACGCCCACCTCGCGCGCGACGCGGGTCACCTCGGAGGAGAAGGACGACAGCTGGTCCACCATCGTGTTGACGGTGTTCTTCAGTTCGAGCATCTCTCCGGCCACGTGAACCGTGACCTTCCGGGACAGATCACCCTTGGCCACCGCGGTCGTCACCAGCGCGATGTCCCGCACCTGAGCCGTCAGCCGGTACGCCATGGTGTTGACCGAGTCCGTGAGGTCCTTCCACGAACCCGACATCCCGCGCACCTTGGCCTGCCCGCCCAGCTTGCCCTCGGTGCCCACCTCGCTGGCCACGCGCGTGACCTCGTCGGTGAACGTGGAGAGCTGGTCGACCAGATTGTTGACAGTCCGCCCGACCTTCAGGAACTCGCCGCGCAGTGGATGCCCGCTCCCGTCCGGCGCCTGCGTCCGCAGCTCCATCCGCGGCGACAGATCACCCTCCGCGACCGCGGAGAGCACCCGCCCGACCTCCGAGACAGGCCGTACGAGATCGTCGACCAGGGCGTTGGAGGCGTCGATGGCGGTCAGCCACGAACCCTCACAGGCGCCGATCTCCAGCCGTTCCGTGAGCTTTCCCTCACGGCCGACCATCCGCCGGACCCGGGACAGCTCACCGGTCAGATGCAGATTCCGGTCGGCGACCTCGTTGTAAACCGCCGCGATCTCGGACATCACACCGTCGCCGGAGACGGTGAGCCGCTTGCGGAAGTTTCCGTCCCGCATCGACACCAGAGCCGCCAGCAGTCGGTTCAGGGCAGCCGTGTCCACCGCGGTGGTACCACCGCGTGGTTTGCGCTGGTTGTTCAGGGACTGTCCGCCTTTCGCGCGCGTCTTAGTGCCCCGCGTCGCTGCGCCAGACTCCACTGTGTCCCTCCCGCAGGGGTCGACCGTTACTGCTGAGCTCCGGTAATACTGCTCGGCGTACCAGTTAATGCTGTGCCTCGGTGCCGGATATACCAGGCCGCATCACGGGCTGCTGCCCGCTGTGGACAGAAGACACCCGGCCTGCCCGGACCTTCACAAGAAGCTTGCCCAGTGTTTCACCCTGGCTGAACCCGGCCATAACAGTTCGGCAGCTTCGCACATCGTCCGCACACCCTCCGGACGGAAACACTGGTGACCGGCATCCGCATGGACGGGGAAGGTAAGTAACCTTGCATGCGGCTGTCCAGCCGCGCCGGTCCGTCCGGCCTGGGCGGTGGCACGAGCACGAGCGGGCATCGGAGGGGCGGCCGCACAACATGACCACCGGACTGATCCCCGGGGGACCTCCCCCGGACCGCCGGCCGACGGACGGCCTGCCGCAACAGCGGCACGAGCCGGTCGGCCACGGAGCCCTGCACGTCGACAACCGGACGAGGAGTTCAGTGATCACCGCTCGCGCGGCCGCCAGCTTCGAGCCCGTCGGGCGATCGGTCGCGAGCGCCCGCTCCTTCGTCCGCGACACACTCCAGGGCTGGGGCTTCGCCGACATCATCGACGACGCGGTGGTCCTCACCAGCGAACTGGTGACGAACGCCGTGGTGCACGCGGGCACCGCAGCGGACGTCCTGTGTCTCCGCAGCGACGACGGTGTACGGATCGAGGTCGCCGACCGCTATCCCGAACGTGAGATCCCCCTCCAGGGCCACCCCGCCACCATGGGCAGCCCCGACCGCGAGGGCGGTCGCGGCCTCCAGCTGTGCGCGGCCCTGGCCGGCCGCTGGGGCGTCGACTACACGCCCACGCACAAGCAGGTCTGGTTCCAGCTCGACCTCCCCGAGCGCGCTGTGGGCACCCGCGCCGCCGGCCCGTCCCTCCCCGCGAACCTCCTGCCGCTGGCCGACGGCCGCGTCCGCGTAGCCGTCATCCAGATCGACCGTACGGCGGCCATCTCGGCCTGGAACGAGGACGCCGAGGAACTCTTCGGCTACCCGGCCGAACAGGTCACCGGCAAGCCCCTGACCGACCTCGCGGCCTGGCCGCACACCCCGGGCACCAGCACCGGCATCGCCGAGGCCCTCCAACTCTCGCGCTGGGAAGGCAGTTACGGCATCCGCGGCGCCAACGGCCGCGTCACGCCCGTGTACGCCTCCCATCTCCGCGTCCGTGACACCGGCGGCGAGCCCTCCACGGTCTGCCTCCTCGTCCGCGACCACGAACGCGCGGTCCTGCAGACCCCGTTGCGCATCCCGGCCTCCGACACCTCGTCCGGCTCCGACGGCCAGAGCACCGACCCCTTCGAGGTCTTCATCGGCTCCCCGGCCCCGGATGACCTCGACGGCCTCCTCCAGCGCACGGTGGAACGCGCCCGCGACATGCTCGACGCCGACTCGGCGTTCCTGCTCCTCGCGACCGACGACGAGACCGAGCTGGAGGTCCGCGCCTCCACCGGCCTCCCGTCCGCCCGCCAGCGCTTCGCGCGCGTGCCCGTCGAAGCCGGCCCCGGTCGCTACGGCTCGGCCCGCATGCCGGCCGTCCACGACGACCTGTCGGCCGTCCCGGGCGCGGTGCCCCTGCTGAGCGGCACGGGCATGCGCTCGGTCGTCACCGTCCCCCTGAAGGTCGAGGGCCGCCTCACCGGCTCCCTCGGTGTAGCCGCCGAGGCCCCCAGCAGATACTCGAACGAAGAGGCCCTGCGCCTCCAATTCGCCGCCGACCGCATCGCGTTGGCGGTGGAATCGGCCCGCCTGGGCGAACTCGAACGCCTGCGCCGAGGCTCCCTGAGCTTCCTGGTCGAGGCCTCCGACCTCCTGGCGGGCACCCTGGACCGCGACCAGACCCTGGCCCTGATGGCCCAGATGACGGTCCCGACCCTCGCCACCTGGTGCGCGGTCTACACGATCGCCGACCAGGCCTCGGACCCCTACCTGTCGTACGTCCTGCACGAGGACGAGGAACTCATCGACGGCATCAAGTCGTTGCTCTCCAAGATCGCCCCGCCCGACCCGGTCCCCACCCCGGGCGCCCGCGTCTGGTCGGCCCCCGCCGAGGCCGCCCACCAGGCGGCCCTGCGCACCTCCATGCGCAGCCTGGGCCTGGGCGAGCCCATCGGCCGCATCAGCGCGGGCATCGGCCCCACCCTCGCCACCGCCTCCGCGGTGGGCGGCGAAACCGTGGTCCTCCCCCTGGTCGCCCGCAACCGTGTCATCGGCATGCTGACCCTGGGCAAGCCCACCGACGAACACTTCCGCCAGGAAATCCTGGAGCTGGCCGAGGACTTGAGCCGCCGGGCCGCCCTGGCCCTCGACAACGCCCGCCTCTACTCCGAGCGCACGGCCATCAGCCAGTCCCTCCAGCGCAGCCTCCTGCCCCCGGAGCAGCCCGCGATCGAGGGCATCGAGGTAGAGGTCATCTACCGCGCGGCCGGCGAGGGCAACGAGGTCGGCGGTGACTTCTACGACGTCTTCCCCATCCGCGACGGCGTCTACGGCTTCGCCATCGGCGACGTCTGCGGTACGGGTCCGCACGCGGCGGCGGTGACGGGCCTGGCCCGGCATGCCCTGCGCCTGCTCGCCAGGGAGGGCCTGAGCGGCCCGGCGGTCCTGGAGCGCCTCAACTCCGCGATCCTCGACGAGGGCGCCCGCAGCCGCTTCCTGACCCTCCTCTACGGCGAGATGCGCCCCCAGGACGACGGCAGCGCGGAAATGAAGGTCGTCTGCGCCGGCCACCCCCTCCCGCTCCGCCTCCGCCAGGACGGCACGGTCGAACCGGCCGCCGAACCCCAGCCCCTCCTGGGTGTCATCGAGGACCTGGAGCTGTACGAGCAGTCGGTCACCCTGGACCCCGGTGACGTCCTCCTCTGTGTCACCGACGGCGTCACCGAGCGCCGCGAGGGCACCCGCATGCTGGGCGACGACGGCCTCACCGACGTCCTCACCACCTGCACGGGCCTGACGGCCGGCGCCGTCGCGGCCCGCGTCATGCGCGCGGTGGAGCGCTTCGCCTCGGACGCTCCGTCGGACGACATGGCGATCCTGGCGATGCGCGTCCCCGGCCTGCACAACGACTGAGCACCCGGAGAACACGGGGATATGCGAAAGGCCCCCGCCCATAAGGGCGGAGGCCTTTTCTGCTGGAGCCCCCTAACGGAATCGAACCGTTGACCTTCTCCTTACCATGGAGACGCTCTGCCGACTGAGCTAAGGGGGCCTGTCGCTTTTACGAGGTTTCCCTCGCGGCAACGAAATAGATCATACCCCGAACAGACCCGTGCTCCCAACCTCGCTCAGAAGGCGGCCTGAAGCAGCCCGCCCAGCGCATTACAGGCACCCACGACCCGCTGCATGTCCCGCTTGGTGAGCGCTGCATCGACGGGCAGGGCCAGCGTCTCGTCAGCGGCCAACTCGGTCTCCCGCAACGCCACATACCGCCGAAACTCGGGCAGCCGGTGCACAGGCGTCTTCACCGGCACCCGGCACTCAACTCCCCGCCCCCGCAAGGCGCGAGCGAAGGCGTCCCGATCGGGCCGCCCGTTGCCGGGCACCCGCACCACGTACTGCTGATAGGTGTGCCCGTCCCCGCCATCAGGGGTCCACACCCCCTTCAACTTCCCGTCCAGATAGGCGGCACGCTCCCGCCGCTGAGCGACCTCGTCGTACGGAGCCTCGGACTCCCCCTGCTCCAGCACGAGCAGCCCATGCCGCTGCCCCACACCGTGCAGCGCCGGGATGTCGGCCCGCCGCCCGAACCGGTGCACGACAACGACAGCCGCGGTCCGAGGGGTTATGGCCGCCTCCACGGCGGTCACATCGAGGCAGTACGTCAACGGATCTATGTCGGCGAACACCGGAAGCGCACCGGCCAGCACGACCGCCTCGGCCACTTCGACGTTCCCGAAGGCCGGTACGACGACCTCGTCACCGACTCCGACGCCGGCGGCCCTGAGCATTGCAGCAGTACCCATGCTTCGGATGCTGCTTGCGCAACGTGAACTTCAAGTGACGCAGAACAAAAAAGGGTTGGACCCCGAACCGAAGTTCAGGATCCAACCCTTTGAAGAATTGTTCGGCGGCGTCCTACTCTCCCACAGGGTCCCCCCTGCAGTACCATCGGCGCTGTAAGGCTTAGCTTCCGGGTTCGGAATGTAACCGGGCGTTTCCCTCACGCTATGACCACCGAAACACTATGAAACTGTCAAACAATGCCACACCATGCCGTGACCATGGCATGGGGCTGTTCGTGGTTTCAGAACCAACACAGTGGACGCGAGCAACTGAGGACAAGCCCTCGGCCTATTAGTACCGGTCACCTCCACCCATTACTGGGCTTCCAGATCCGGCCTATCAACCCAGTCGTCTACTGGGAGCCTTACCCCATCAAGTGGGTGGGAATACTCATCTCGAAGCAGGCTTCCCGCTTAGATGCTTTCAGCGGTTATCCCTCCCGAACGTAGCCAACCAGCCATGCCCTTGGCAGAACAACTGGCACACCAGAGGTTCGTCCGTCCCGGTCCTCTCGTACTAGGGACAGCCCTTCTCAATATTCCTGCGCGCGCAGCGGATAGGGACCGAACTGTCTCACGACGTTCTAAACCCAGCTCGCGTACCGCTTTAATGGGCGAACAGCCCAACCCTTGGGACCGACTCCAGCCCCAGGATGCGACGAGCCGACATCGAGGTGCCAAACCATCCCGTCGATATGGACTCTTGGGGAAGATCAGCCTGTTATCCCCGGGGTACCTTTTATCCGTTGAGCGACGGCGCTTCCACAAGCCACCGCCGGATCACTAGTCCCGACTTTCGTCCCTGCTCGACCCGTCGGTCTCACAGTCAAGCTCCCTTGTGCACTTACACTCAACACCTGATTGCCAACCAGGCTGAGGGAACCTTTGGGCGCCTCCGTTACTCTTTAGGAGGCAACCGCCCCAGTTAAACTACCCATCAGACACTGTCCCTGATCCGGATCACGGACCCAGGTTAGACATCCAGCACGACCAGACTGGTATTTCAACGACGACTCCACCCATACTGGCGTATGAGCTTCAAAGTCTCCCAGCTATCCTACACAAGCCGAACCGAACACCAATATCAAACTGTAGTAAAGGTCCCGGGGTCTTTCCGTCCTGCTGCGCGAAACGAGCATCTTTACTCGTAGTGCAATTTCACCGGGCCTATGGTTGAGACAGTCGAGAAGTCGTTACGCCATTCGTGCAGGTCGGAACTTACCCGACAAGGAATTTCGCTACCTTAGGATGGTTATAGTTACCACCGCCGTTTACTGGCGCTTAAGTTCTCAGCTTCGCACGCCCGAAAGCGCACTAACCGGTCCCCTTAACGTTCCAGCACCGGGCAGGCGTCAGTCCGTATACATCGCCTTACGGCTTCGCACGGACCTGTGTTTTTAGTAAACAGTCGCTTCTCGCTGGTCTCTGCGGCCACCCCCAGCTCATGGAGTAAATCCAATCACCAGTGATGGCCCCCCTTCTCCCGAAGTTACGGGGGCATTTTGCCGAGTTCCTTAACCATAGTTCACCCGAACGCCTCGGTATTCTCTACCTGACCACCTGAGTCGGTTTAGGGTACGGGCCGCCATGAAACTCGCTAGAGGCTTTTCTCGACAGCATAGGATCATCCACTTCACCACAATCGGCTCGGCATCAGGTCTCAGCCTTAATGAGCGGCGGATTTGCCTACCACTCGGCCTACACCCTTACCCCGGGACAACCACCGCCCGGGATGGACTACCTTCCTGCGTCACCCCATCACTCACCTACTGCAAGTCTGGTCCGGCGGCTCCACCACTCCCCTTTGCCCGAAGGCTCCGGGGCGGCTTCACGGCCTTAGCATCGCCTGGTTCGATGTTTGACGCTTCACAGCGGGTACCGGAATATCAACCGGTTATCCATCGACTACGCCTGTCGGCCTCGCCTTAGGTCCCGACTTACCCTGGGCAGATCAGCTTGACCCAGGAACCCTTAGTCAATCGGCGCACACGTTTCTCACGTGTGAATCGCTACTCATGCCTGCATTCTCACTCGTGAACCGTCCACCACTGCCTTCCGGCGCAGCTTCACCCGGCACACGACGCTCCCCTACCCATCCATACAGGCGTTGGCCCTATTGTATGAATGACACGACTTCGGCGGTACGCTTGAGCCCCGCTACATTGTCGGCGCGGAATCACTAGACCAGTGAGCTATTACGCACTCTTTCAAGGGTGGCTGCTTCTAAGCCAACCTCCTGGTTGTCTGTGCGACTCCACATCCTTTCCCACTTAGCGTACGCTTAGGGGCCTTAGTCGATGCTCTGGGCTGTTTCCCTCTCGACCATGGAGCTTATCCCCCACAGTCTCACTGCCGCGCTCTCACTTACCGGCATTCGGAGTTTGGCTAAGGTCAGTAACCCGGTAGGGCCCATCGCCTATCCAGTGCTCTACCTCCGGCAAGAAACACACGACGCTGCACCTAAATGCATTTCGGGGAGAACCAGCTATCACGGAGTTTGATTGGCCTTTCACCCCTAACCACAGGTCATCCCCCAGGTTTTCAACCCTGGTGGGTTCGGTCCTCCACGAAGTCTTACCTCCGCTTCAACCTGCCCATGGCTAGATCACTCCGCTTCGGGTCTTGAGCGTGCTACTCCACCGCCCTATTCGGACTCGCTTTCGCTACGGCTTCCCCACACGGGTTAACCTCGCAACACACCGCAAACTCGCAGGCTCATTCTTCAAAAGGCACGCAGTCACGAGATATGTGCAAGCACATATCCGACGCTCCCACGGCTTGTAGGCACACGGTTTCAGGTACTATTTCACTCCGCTCCCGCGGTACTTTTCACCATTCCCTCACGGTACTATCCGCTATCGGTCACCAGGGAATATTTAGGCTTAGCGGGTGGTCCCGCCAGATTCACACGGGATTTCTCGGGCCCCGTGCTACTTGGGTGTCTCTCAAACGAGCCGCTGACGTTTCGACTACGGGGGTCTTACCCTCTACGCCGGACCTTTCGCATGTCCTTCGCCTACATCAACGGTTTCTGACTCGTCTCACAGCCTAAGCAGACTGTGAAAGAGAGATCCCACAACCCCGCATGCGCAACCCCTGCCGGGTCTCACACGCATACGGTTTGGCCTCATCCGGTTTCGCTCGCCACTACTCCCGGAATCACGGTTGTTTTCTCTTCCTGCGGGTACTGAGATGTTTCACTTCCCCGCGTTCCCTCCACATACCCTATGTGTTCAGGTATGGGTGACAGCCCATGACGACTGCCGGGTTTCCCCATTCGGAAACCCCCGGATCAAAGCCTGGTTGACGACTCCCCGGGGACTATCGTGGCCTCCCACGTCCTTCATCGGTTCCTGGTGCCAAGGCATCCACCGTGCGCCCTTAAAAACTTGGCCACAGATGCTCGCGTCCACTGTGCAGTTCTCAAACAACGACCAGCCACCCATCACCCCCAACCAAAGGCTGGAGTTCACTGGGGCCGGCATCGAGGGGGTTCATTCCCTCAGACACCCAACAGCGTGCCCGGCCCGGTTCCGTCCGAAGATCATGCTTTCCACGCTCCTAAGAGCAGTACTCGCAGCCTCCGACCCGTGAACCCGGCCGAATAATCAACGTTCCACCCATGAGCAACCACCGCAGAACGTTTGCCTGCGTAGTGGCCTCTGGACAACCTTGCGGCTGCCTAGAAGTGCTCCTTAGAAAGGAGGTGATCCAGCCGCACCTTCCGGTACGGCTACCTTGTTACGACTTCGTCCCAATCGCTGGTCCCACCTTCGACAGCTCCCTCCCACAAGGGGTTGGGCCACCGGCTTCGGGTGTTACCGACTTTCGTGACGTGACGGGCGGTGTGTACAAGGCCCGGGAACGTATTCACCGCAGCAATGCTGATCTGCGATTACTAGCAACTCCGACTTCATGGGGTCGAGTTGCAGACCCCAATCCGAACTGAGACAGGCTTTTTGAGATTCGCTCCACCTCACGGTTTCGCAGCTCATTGTACCTGCCATTGTAGCACGTGTGCAGCCCAAGACATAAGGGGCATGATGACTTGACGTCGTCCCCACCTTCCTCCGAGTTGACCCCGGCGGTCTCCTGTGAGTCCCCATCACCCCGAAGGGCATGCTGGCAACACAGGACAAGGGTTGCGCTCGTTGCGGGACTTAACCCAACATCTCACGACACGAGCTGACGACAGCCATGCACCACCTGTACACCGACCACAAGGGGGGCACTATCTCTAATGCTTTCCGGTGTATGTCAAGCCTTGGTAAGGTTCTTCGCGTTGCGTCGAATTAAGCCACATGCTCCGCTGCTTGTGCGGGCCCCCGTCAATTCCTTTGAGTTTTAGCCTTGCGGCCGTACTCCCCAGGCGGGGAACTTAATGCGTTAGCTGCGGCACCGACGACGTGGAATGTCGCCAACACCTAGTTCCCACCGTTTACGGCGTGGACTACCAGGGTATCTAATCCTGTTCGCTCCCCACGCTTTCGCTCCTCAGCGTCAGTAATGGCCCAGAGATCCGCCTTCGCCACCGGTGTTCCTCCTGATATCTGCGCATTTCACCGCTACACCAGGAATTCCGATCTCCCTACCACACTCTAGCTAGCCCGTATCGAATGCAGACCCGGGGTTAAGCCCCGGGCTTTCACACCCGACGTGACAAGCCGCCTACGAGCTCTTTACGCCCAATAATTCCGGACAACGCTTGCGCCCTACGTATTACCGCGGCTGCTGGCACGTAGTTAGCCGGCGCTTCTTCTGCAGGTACCGTCACTTTCGCTTCTTCCCTGCTGAAAGAGGTTTACAACCCGAAGGCCGTCATCCCTCACGCGGCGTCGCTGCATCAGGCTTTCGCCCATTGTGCAATATTCCCCACTGCTGCCTCCCGTAGGAGTCTGGGCCGTGTCTCAGTCCCAGTGTGGCCGGTCGCCCTCTCAGGCCGGCTACCCGTCGTCGCCTTGGTGAGCCATTACCTCACCAACAAGCTGATAGGCCGCGGGCTCATCCTTCACCGCCGGAGCTTTCAACCACCACAGATGCCTGCGGTAGTGGTATCCGGTATTAGACCCCGTTTCCAGGGCTTGTCCCAGAGTGAAGGGCAGATTGCCCACGTGTTACTCACCCGTTCGCCACTAATCCCCACCGAAGTGGTTCATCGTTCGACTTGCATGTGTTAAGCACGCCGCCAGCGTTCGTCCTGAGCCAGGATCAAACTCTCCGTGAATGTTTACCGGTAATCCGGTGCACACACGAGAGCGGAACCACCGGAGGAATAATCCGATGGTTCACAGCGTCCTCGCTGTGTTATTTCAAAGGAACCTCGCCCCAACCGAATGGCTGGAGACGGGGTATCAACTAATCTGGCGTTGATTTTTGGCACGCTGTTGAGTTCTCAAGGAACGGACGCTTCCTTTGTACTCACCCGAGAGACTCTCTCAGGCTTTCCTCCGGGCTTTTCCCTTCGGTCTTGCGTTTCCGACTCTATCAGACCGTTTCCGGTTCCGATTTCCTCGGTGCTTTCCAGGTTCTCGCTTTCGCGTTTCCCTTTCCGGCGGTTCCGACTTTATCAGAGATTCTGAGTCGGAATTCCCACCCGCTTCGGGAAGCGGTTCCGGCGCACGAAGCGGCCGGGTTCCCGTTGAGGTGGAGCCGTAAACGTACTGGAGCGGGGCGCCTCGATGCAAATCGAGGCGCCCCGCTCCAGGTTCACGCGTACGAGGTCCGACGGACCGTCAGACCTCCACCACCACCGGGAGGATCATCGGCCTGCGGCGATACGTGTCGGAGACCCACTTGCCGAGGGTCCGCCGCACCAGCTGCTGGAGCTGATGGGGCTCGACCACACCGTCCTGGGCCGAACGCTCCAGGACCTCCTTGACCTTCGGGATGACGTCGGCGAACGCCGAGTCCTCGATACCCGAGCCACGGGCGTGGACATGCGGGCCACCCGTGATCTTGCCGCTCGACGAGTCGATGACCACGAAGACCGAGATGATGCCCTCGTCTCCGAGGATCTTGCGGTCCTTCAGGGCCGGCTCGCCCACATCGCCGACCGAGAGGCCGTCGACGTACACATAGCCGGCCTGGACCTTGCCGGAGATCTTGGCCTTGCCCGCGACCAGGTCGACGACGACGCCGTCCTCGGCGATGACGATGCGGTCGTGCGGGACGCCGGTCATGGCGCCCAGCTCGGCGTTGGCCCGCAAATGGCGCCATTCGCCGTGGACCGGCATCAGGTTCTTCGGGCGGCAGATGTTGTAGAAGTACAGCAGTTCGCCGGCCGAGGCATGGCCCGAGACGTGGACCTTGGCGTTGCCCTTGTGGACGACGTTGGCGCCCCAGCGGGTCAGACCGTTGATCACGCGGTAGACCGCGTTCTCGTTGCCGGGGATCAGGGAGGACGCCAGGATCACCGTGTCGCCGGAGACGATGCGGATCTGGTGGTCGCGGTTGGCCATGCGGGACAGGGCCGCCATCGGCTCACCCTGCGAACCCGTACAGACCAGGACGACCTCGCGGTCCGGCAGGTCGTCGAGCGTCTTGACGTCGACCACCAGGCCCGGCGGGACCTTCAGATAGCCCAGGTCCCTCGCGATGCCCATGTTGCGGACCATCGAACGGCCGACGAACGCGACCCTGCGGCCGTACTCGTTGGCCGCGTCGAGGATCTGCTGGATGCGGTGGATGTGGCTGGCGAAGCTGGCCACGATGATCCGCTTGCGGGCGTTCCCGAAGACCTGGTGCAGGACGTTGGAGATGTCCCGCTCGGGCGGGACGAACCCGGGAACCTCGGCGTTCGTCGAGTCGGAGAGAAGGAGGTCGATACCTTCCTCGCTCAGCCGTGCGAACGCGTGTAGATCTGTCAGACGGTTGTCCAGCGGGAGCTGGTCCATCTTGAAGTCGCCGGTGTGGACCACCATGCCGGCGGGGGTGCGGATGGCGACCGCCAGGGCGTCCGGGATGGAGTGGTTGACCGCGACGAACTCACAGTCGAAGGGACCGATGCGCTCGCGGTTCCCCTCCACCACCTCAAGGGTGTACGGACGGATGCGGTGCTCCTGGAGCTTCGCCTCGATCAGCGCGAGGGTCAGCTTGGAGCCGATCAGCGGGATGTCCGGCTTCTCGCGGAGCAGGAACGGGACGGCACCGATGTGGTCCTCGTGGCCGTGCGTGAGCACGATGCCCTCGATGTCGTCGAGCCGGTCCCTGATGGACGAGAAGTCCGGCAGGATCAGGTCGATTCCGGGCTGCTCCTCCTCGGGGAAGAGCACGCCGCAGTCGACGATCAGCAGACGGCCGCCGTACTCGAAGACCGTCATGTTTCGGCCGATCTCGCCGAGACCGCCGAGCGGGGTGACGCGCAGGCCGCCTTCGGGCAGCGGCGGGGGCGGGCCGAGTTCAGGATGCGGATGACTCAAAAGACTCTCCTCACCACGCACGCCACGTACCGGTTGGGCACGTGGCGCGCATGACGTTCGTGCGTGTAGCAGTTGTTGTTGTGGGTTGCAGGCACCGGTGGCCCGCTTATTCAGTTGTGAAGTCTGTTGCGCGCCGGGGGCGCGCGAAGTCTGTTGTCAGAGCTGTACCCCGCCGGCAGCAAGATCGATCTTGAGCTGCTCGATCTCTTCTGGAGTGAGCTCCACCATGGGCGCGCGCAGCGGTCCGGCGGGCAGGCCCTGGAGGGCGAGCGCGGCCTTCGTCGTCATGACGCCCTGGGTGCGGAACATGCCGGTGTAGACAGGGAGCAGCTTCTGGTGGATCTCCGTGGCCTTCTGTACGTCGCCCGAGACGAAGGCCTCCACGAGGGCGCGCAGGTCCGGCGTGACCACATGGCCGACGACCGAGACGAAGCCGACCGCGCCCACGGAGAGCAACGGCAGGTTCAGCATGTCGTCGCCGGAGTACCAGGCGAGGCCGGAGCGGGCGATGGCCCAGCTGGCGCGGCCGAGGTCGCCCTTGGCGTCCTTGTTGGCGACGATGCGCGGGTGCTCGGCGAGCCGGACCAGCGTCTCGGTGTTGATCGGGACGCCGCTGCGACCGGGGATGTCGTAGAGCATGACCGGCAGCTCGGTCGCGTCGGCGATGGCCTTGAAGTGCCGGTACAGGCCCTCCTGCGGGGGCTTGTTGTAGTACGGCGTGACTACCAGGAGGCCGTGCGCGCCGGTCTGTTCGGCGGCCTTGGCCAGCTCCAGGCTGTGGTGGGTGTCGTTGGTGCCGACGCCCGCGATGACGTGGGCGCGGTCGCCGACCGCCTCCAGTACCGCTCGTACGAGGTCCGTTTTCTCCGCGTCGCTGGTGGTGGGGGACTCACCGGTGGTGCCGTTGATGATCAGGCCGTCGTTGCCTGCGTCCACCAGATGGGTAGCGAGCCGCTGCGCGCCGTCGAGGTCGAGTGCGCCGTCCGCCGTGAAGGGCGTGACCATGGCGGTGAGGACCCTCCCGAAGGGGGTCTGCGGAGTGGAGGTCGGAGCCATGGGTAACACGCTACTCGCTGCTCAAGACGTGGTCTGCCCTCGGGGGGCGCGAAAAGTCATGACAAAGATGGAGCCCGGCACTGCCTGCTCGGGGGTTCAAGCAGTGCCGGGTCCGTTTGATCAGGCTAGATGAACTTCTCCAAATGCCGCAATACGGACACCTCGCGCGGCTGATCCGTACATCTGTCCCTGATCGGGGAACGCGGGTGCGTTACGGGGCCACACGGCCGTTCGCATTGAAGGCGGCGTACGTGAGCGGCATGAGCTTGGCCCACTCGGCCTCCATCTTCTCGCCGACCATCTCGATCTCCCGCTGCGGGAAGGACGGAACCTTCGCCAGTTCGTGCTGGGTGCGCAGACCGAGGAAGTGCATCAGCGAGCGGGCGTTGCACGTGGCGTACATAGAGGAGAAGAGGCCGACGGGGAGGACCGCACGGGCGACCTCGCGGGCGACGCCGGCGGCGAGCATCTCCTGGTACGCCTCGTACGCCTGACGGTAGGAGTCCTCCATCGTGCGGGTCACCAGCTCCTGCTGGGCCTCGGTGCCCTCGACGAAGACGTACTTGCCGGGGCGGCCCTCCTGGACGAGCTTGCGGTCCGCGCCGGGGACGTAGAACACCGGCTCCAGCTCCCGGTAGCGGCCCGACTCCTCGTTGTACGACCAGCCCACGCGGTGCCGCATGAACTCGCGGAAGACGAAGATGGGGGCGCTGATGAAGAAGGTCATCGAGTTGTGCTCGAACGGGCTGCCGTGCCGGTCGCGCATCAGGTAGTTGATGAGGCCCTTGGACCGCTCGGGGTCCTTCTTCAGCTCGTCCAGGGACTGCTCGCCGGCGGTCGAGACACGGGCGGCCCACAACACGTCGGAGTCGGCCGCGCTGTGCTTCACCAGCTCGACACTGACATCGCTGCGGAAGCTGGGCTTGAGGTCGTCGACGGGGGTGTCGGTCACGGCTCGGAGGGTCCTTCCATCACTTCGCTCGGGCGGCGCCCACTCTACGGCCCGGCACTGACATCGGGGCGTTCGGTGCCGGGACGCGACATCTTCGGTGAAGTTCTGTGAATTCGGGGCATCAGGGCACCTTTTCGGGCACTCGTGCGTCTGTATCAACAACAGCCACTCGTTCGAGTTTGAGAGGAGCGTCTCCCCGATGTTCCGTCGGCGTGAGCCCGTCCCGTTCGCCTTCGTCGCCGAGGCCGACAGGTTCCGCAGCAATGTCGCTCCCCCGCCCCCGGAGAAGTCCTCCGCGGCTGAGATAGCCGGGCGTTGGCTCCTGGGCGTCACCATCATCGCCGCGCTGGTGGGTTCCCTGGTGCTCGGGATGCCGGCGCTGACAATCGATCACTCGTCCACATCGACGCAGGAGTCACAAGCGTCCCAGGGACACTGACTTCTCCCCCACTGCCCCAAATGGCGTGGGAGGGACCCCCATGGGCCCCCCAAGGTGGCTCGCGACGGCAGTGGCGGATAGCCTCACCGGGCACAGCCCACGCAGGTATTGAGTGAGGACCCGCCGTGCCCCTGCCCTTCCTGACGGCCGACCGCGCCTTCGAGACAGCCGACGACATCGCGCTGCCCTTCGACGACCGCGACCACTGGCGGCGCCCCTACCGCCCCGGCCCCTGGCGGGTGGGATCGGCGGCGCTTCTGCTGCTGCTCGCGTCGTACGTGCTGTTCGCGGCGGTCATCATCGCTCTCACCGGCTCCGCTTCCGAGGGCGGTGTGGTCTTCGGTGGCGCGCTGGTCATCATCGCCGTCGCGCTGCGGCTGCTCCGCATGGGTGTGTGGGTGAGCGCCCGAGGGGTGCGGCATGTGGGCTTCTTCCTGACGCGTACGGCGCGCTGGGAGAAGATCGTCGCGGTGCGGACGGTGCAGCAGCCGGTGCGCTGGCTGGGGCTGCCGCGCACGGTGCAGGGGCAGGCCCTGACCCTCGTACGCAGCGACCGCGCGGCCGAGGACGCCTCGCCGCTGCTGAGCACGCACGGCGCGGACTTCCTGGGCCGGCCCGACGCGTTCGACCGGGCCGCGGACTCGGTGGAGGCCTGGGGCGCGGAGTACCAGCGGGGCTGACCTGCCCAGGGACCTCACGACTGACATCGAAAGGGGCCGGCCGCCGTGGAGGCGGCCGGCCCCTTTCGTGTCGTTCAGGCCTGGACGGGCTTGCCGTCGTGCAGGGCGATCGCCCGTTGCATCGCCTTGCGGGCGCGCGGGGTGTCCCGGGCGTCGTGGTAGGCGACGGCGAGGCGGAACCAGCTGCGCCAGTCGTGCGGCGCGTCCTCCGTCTCGGCCTTGCGCCTGGCGAAGACCTCGTCGGCCGAGTCGCGGTCGATACGGCCGCTCGGCAGGCGCCTCAGCTCGTCGACGGGCAGGCCGCCCTCGGCCTCCAGTTCGGCGGCGAGCCGGTTGGCCTTGCGGACGAACTCGGTGTTCTTCCACAGGAACCACAGACCGATGACCGGCAGGATCAGTACCGCCACACCGAAGGTGACGGTGATGAGGGTGCCGGACTGGATGAGCATGACGCCGCGGCTGCCGACCAGGACGAAGTAGAAGACCAGGACGGCGGCCGTTACGGCGTAGGACAGCTTGGCGCGCATGGTGTCGTCAGCCCAGGTCCAGGAAGTTTTCCAGGCCGAAGGTCAGGCCCGGGGTCGTGACCACCTTGCGGGCGCCCAGCAGGATGCCCGGCATGAAGCTGCTGTGGTGGAGCGAGTCGTGGCGGATCGTCAGGGTCTCGCCCTCGCCGCCCAGCAGGACTTCCTGGTGAGCGAGCAGGCCGCGGAGGCGGACCGAGTGCACGGGGACGCCGTCGACATCGGCGCCGCGCGCGCCGTCCAGGGCCGTCTCCGTGGCGTCCGGTGCCGGGGCCGTGCCCGCCGCGGCGCGGGCCGAGGCGATGAGCTGTGCCGTGCGGGTCGCCGTACCGCTGGGGGCGTCGACCTTCTTCGGGTGGTGGAGCTCGACGACCTCCACCGACTCGAAGTAGGGGGCCGCGATCTGCGCGAACTTCATGTTCAGGACGGCCCCGATGGAGAAGTTGGGCGCGATGAGGACGCCCGTCTCCGGAGAGGCGGCCAGCCAGCCGTTCAGCTGCGCGAGGCGCTCGTCGGTCCAGCCCGTCGTACCGACGACGGCGTGGATGCCATGGCCGACGCAGTACTCGAGGTTGTCCATCACCGAGGCCGGCGTGGTCAGTTCGACGGCGACCTGGGCGCCCGTCTCGGCGAGGGTCTCCAGTGTGTCGCCCCGGCTCAGGGCGGCGACCAGCTCCATGTCCTCGGCGGCCTCGACGGCCCTGACCGCCTCGGAGCCGATCCGGCCCTTGGCACCGAGGACCGCCACGCGCAGCTTGCTCATCTTCTTGGTTTCCTTCGGGAGGGTGCTTACGCGACCGCGTCGTGCAGTCGGGACGCCTGCTTGTCCTTCAGCGGGCCGATGACCGACAGCGAGGGCCGCTGTCCCAGGATCTCGCGGGCGACCGCGCGGACGTCGTCCGGGGTGACCGACGCTATCCGGGCCAGCATGTCGTCGACGGACATCTGCTCGCCCCAGCACAGCTCGCTCTTGCCGATGCGGTTCATCAGCGCACCGGTGTCCTCCAGGCCGAGGACGGTGGAGCCGCGGAGCTGGCCGACGGCGCGGGCGATCTCGTCGTCGGTCAGGCCGTGCTCGGCGACGTGGTCGAGTTCGTCTCGGCAGATCTTCAGCACGTCGTGGACCTGCGAGGGCCGGCAGCCGGCGTAGACGCCGAAGAGGCCGCAGTCGGCGAAGCCCGAGGTGTACGAGTACACGCTGTAGGCCAGGCCGCGCTTCTCGCGGACTTCCTGGAAGAGGCGGGAGGACATGCCGCCGCCCAGGGCCGTGTTGAGGACACCGAGGGCCCAACGACGCTCGTCCGTGCGGGCCAGGCCCGGCATGCCGAGGACGACATGGGCCTGCTCGGTCTTGCGGCCGAGCAGTTCGACGCGGCCCGAGGTGCGGATGGTGCGGCGCCCGTCGCGCGGGGCGATGGGGGTCGCCTCGGCGTTCCTGAAGGCGCCCGCCTTCTCGAAGGCCGCGCGGACCTGTCGTACGACCTTGTTGTGGTCGATGTTGCCCGCGGCCGCCACGACCAGGTGGGTCGGGTCGTAGTGCTTCTTGTAGAAGCGGCGGATGCGGTCGGCGGTGAGGGCGTTGACCGTGTCGACCGTGCCGAGGACCGGGCGGCCGAGGGGGTTGTCGCCGAACATGGTGTGCGCGAACAGGTCGTGCACGCAGTCGCCCGGGTCGTCCTCGGTCATGGCGATCTCTTCGAGGATCGCGCCCCGCTCGACGTTGACGTCCTCTTCCAGGATCAGCGAGCCCGTGAGCATGTCGCAGACGACGTCTATGGCGAGCGGCAGGTCGGTGTCGAGCACGCGCGCGTAGTAGCACGTGTACTCCTTCGCCGTGAACGCGTTCATCTCGCCGCCGACCGCGTCGAGCGCCGAGGAGATGTCCAGGGCGGAGCGCCGCGTCGTGCCCTTGAAGAGCAGGTGCTCCAGGTAGTGCGTGGCGCCGTTCAGGGACGGCGTCTCGTCGCGGGAGCCGACGTGGGCCCAGATGCCGAAGGTCGCGGAGCGGACCGAGGGCAGCGTCTCGGTGACGATGCGCAGGCCGCCCGGGAGGGTGGTCTTACGGACCGTGCCGATGCCGTTCGTGCCCTTGATGAGCGTTTGGGTACGGGCGACGGCCCGCGCCTCCGAGGAGGTGCGGGCCGTCGCCGTGGAGCTGCTCGACGTCACTTGTCGGTGTCGTCCTTCTTGTCGTCGCCCTCTTCGCCCTCGATCACGGGGATGAGGGAGAGCTTGCCGCGGGAGTCGATCTCGGCGATCTCGACCTGGACCTTGGCGCCCACGCCGAGCACGTCCTCGACGTTCTCCACGCGCTTGCCGCCGGCGAGCTTGCGGATCTGCGAGATGTGCAGCAGACCGTCCTTGCCGGGGAGCAGCGACACGAACGCACCGAAGGTGGTGGTCTTGACGACCGTACCCAGGTAGCGCTCGCCGACCTCCGGCATGGTCGGGTTGGCGATCGAGTTGATCGTGGTGCGGGCGGCCTCGGCGGAGGGGCCGTCGACAGCACCGATGTAGATGGTGCCGTCGTCCTCGATCGTGATGTCGGCGCCGGTGTCCTCCTGGATCTGGTTGATCATCTTGCCCTTGGGGCCGATGACCTCACCGATCTTGTCCACGGGGATCTTGACGGTGATGATCCGCGGGGCGTTGGGGGACATCTCGTCCGGCGTGTCGATCGCTTCCATCATCACGTCGAGGATGTGGAGGCGGGCGTCACGGGCCTGCTTCAGAGCGGCGGCCAGGACGGAGGCCGGGATGCCGTCCAGCTTGGTGTCGAGCTGGAGGGCGGTCACGAACTCCTTGGTGCCGGCGACCTTGAAGTCCATGTCGCCGAAGGCGTCCTCCGCACCGAGGATGTCGGTGAGGGTGACGTAGTGCGTCTCGCCCTCGATCTCCTGGGAGATGAGGCCCATGGCGATACCGGCGACGGGGGCCTTCAGCGGCACACCGGCGTTCAGCAGCGACATGGTGGAGGCGCAGACCGAGCCCATGGACGTCGAGCCGTTGGAGCTCAGCGCCTCGGAGACCTGGCGGATCGCGTAGGGGAACTCCTCGCGCGTCGGCAGGACCGGGACCAGGGCGCGCTCGGCGAGGGCGCCGTGGCCGATCTCGCGGCGCTTCGGGGAGCCGACGCGGCCGGTCTCGCCGGTGGAGTACGGCGGGAAGTTGTAGTTGTGCATGTAGCGCTTGCGGGTCACCGGGGAGAGGGTGTCCAGCTGCTGCTCCATGCGGAGCATGTTGAGGGTGGTGACGCCCAGGATCTGGGTCTCGCCACGCTCGAACACCGCGGAGCCGTGCACGCGCGGGATGGCCTCGACCTCGGCGGCCAGCGTACGGATGTCGGTGACACCGCGGCCGTCGATGCGCTTCTTCTCCTTGATCACGCGCTCGCGGACGAGCTGCTTGGTCAGGGAGCGGTACGCGGCGGAGATCTCCTTCTCGCGGCCCTCGAACTCCGGGAGGAGCTTCTCGGCGGCGAGCGCCTTGACGCGGTCCAGCTCGGACTCGCGCTCCTGCTTGCCGGCGATGGTCAGCGCGGAGGCGAGCTCCGGGCGGACGGCGGCGGAGAGCGCCTCCAGGATGTCGTCCTGGTAGTCGAGGAAGATCGGGAACTCGCCGGTCGGCTTGGCGGCCTTGGAGGCGAGGTCGGCCTGGGCCTTGCAGAGGACCTTGATGAAGGGCTTCGCGGCTTCCAGACCGGCGGCGACGACCTCTTCGGTCGGGGCCTCGGCGCCGCCCTTGACCAGCTGGATGGTCTTCTCGGTGGCCTCGGCCTCGACCATCATGATCGCGACGTCGCCGTCCTCCAGGGTGCGGCCCGCGACGACCATGTCGAAGACGGCGTCCTCGAGCTCGGAGTGCGTCGGGAAGGCCACCCACTGGCCGTTGATCAGCGCGACGCGGACGCCGCCGATCGGGCCGGAGAAGGGCAGACCGGCCAGCTGGGTGGACGCGGAGGCGGCGTTGATCGCCACGACGTCGTACAGGTGGTCGGGGTTGAGCGCCATGATCGTGGCGACGACCTGGATCTCGTTGCGCAGGCCCTTCTTGAAGGACGGGCGCAGCGGGCGGTCGATCAGGCGGCAGGTGAGGATCGCGTCCTCGGAGGGCCGGCCCTCACGGCGGAAGAAGCTGCCGGGGATCTTGCCGGCGGCGTACATCCGCTCCTCGACGTCCACCGTGAGGGGGAAGAAGTCGAGCTGGTCCTTGGGGTTCTTGGAGGCGGTGGTGGCCGACAGCACCATGGTGTCGTCGTCCAGGTACGCCACGGCGGAGCCGGCGGCCTGCTTGGCCAGGCGGCCCGTCTCGAAGCGGATGGTGCGGGTGCCGAAGGTGCCGTTGTCGATGACGGCCTCGGCGTAGTGGGTCTCGTTCTCCACTAGCGGTTTCTCCGTTACTTTCGTCTGCGTTCGTCTTTTGTCCCATCCACCCGTGTGGTGGGGGGACGTGGGCGGAGAAGCGCTCCGTCTGGTGCGGGCCGGTCTTCGATCGAAGCACCCGGGTTCACAATGCCCGGGGGCCACTACCGAGGACCGGCGGCGGCGAGGTGCGCTCCTCCTCGTGATACTGCGTGGTGTTGCGTCGTGCTACCACACTACAAAGCGGGTGTGACACTCCGCACGTTTCCATACATACGCAAAGGGAGCGGCCCCCGATCGTTTCGGGAACCGCCCCCTTCACGGCGTCTTACTTGGCGCCCGCCGCACCACGGCGGATGCCGAGGCGGTCGACCAGCGCACGGAAGCGCTGGATGTCCTTCTTCGCCAGGTACTGGAGAAGGCGGCGACGCTGACCCACCAGGATCAGCAGACCACGACGGGAGTGGTGGTCGTGCTTGTGGGTCTTGAGGTGCTCGGTCAGGTCCGAGATCCGGCGCGACAGCATGGCGACCTGGACCTCGGGGGAGCCGGTGTCGCCCTCCTTCTGACCGAACTCGCTGATGATCTGCTTCTTCGTAGCGGCGTCGAGCGGCACGCGTACTCCTCGTAGTCTTTGAATGGCCACCGAGTGCCCCCGGTCTTTGTCTCGGGGGAGCTTCCGTTACTCGGGAGGCGGGGATCCGCTGGGCGCGGCCTCCAGGGTCCTTCGAGGGACTCCGGGGGTGCGTACACAAACGGCCGTCACTCAGGGTACCAGGCCCAGGTGGGCACCTTCGCCCGCTTTCCGAACCACCCCGTCGGGACGGATGGGGCCACTAGGGTGAGCTCGGATCGTAGGACGTCGGGAAGGGGTCGCCGGACATGGCGGAGACGGCAGAGGAGATCAAGGCACGCAAGGAGCGGGAGCGGGACGAGCTCTACGCCCTCGACATCTCCGGCGTCGAGTGGCACTGCGCGCCGGGCACGGAGGAGCACGAGGAGCGGGTCGAGATCGCCTACCTGCCCGAGGGCGCCGTGGCCATGCGGTCCTCGCTCGACCCGGACACCGTGCTGCGCTACACGGAGGCGGAGTGGACGGCCTTCGTGCTCGGCGCGCGGGACGGGGAGTTCGATCTTCAGCCGGCGCCGGAGGAATCCGCGGGGTGAACGCGACGCGGATGAGTGGGGAGCGGCACGCGCGCGTGCCGCTCCCACTCATCGTCGTACGGACGTCTCTCAGTGCTTCAGTCCCGCGCTCCCGATCGCCACGGCCATCAGCGCGGGGTCGGTGGGGTACTTGTCGTCGTGGACCAGTTCCCGCTTGCCGAAGAAGGCGCGGCCGTACTGGTAGAGGATGTCGGACTGTTCCGGGTCGCTGAGCTCGGAGTCGTCGTCCTCGGGAAGCGTGAAGAGCAGGAGAGGGGTCTCCCGGTCCGTGCGCGGGTTCCAGCGGACCACGGCCGCCGGGGCCACCGCACCCGCGCCGCGGCGGTAGATGAGCAGGTCGTCGCCGCTCATCCGGAGGGGGTAGACCTTCTGGAGCTCACGGCCCTCGAACTTGCCCGCGGTCTTGCCGGTCGCCAGGTCGAACGCCACGATCCAGTCGGAGGGCTCGCCGGTGGCGATGTTCTCCTTGCTCAGGATGTACGCCTGGGTGCGGCCCACCACGATGCCGTCGCAGTTCTCGTACTCGCCGAAGAAGGACATCCCGAAGTAGCGCTCACCGCACTTCGCGTCGTAGTCGTCGAGCGGGATGGTGGTGCGGTACTTGCCCTGGCCGTCGAGGGTGATCACGTCGGTGACCGTGCTGTCGCCGGCCGCGAGGGCGAGGACCGGCGGGTCGGCGGAGGGCAGGTAGACGGTCTGGATGCCGCTGGAGACGCGGTACGTCCACAGGGGCTTGCCGGTGCGCGGGTCGACCTTCTGCACCTGGAACCTGACGTCGGGCAGCGCACCGCAGCTGCGCAGGGCCAGCAGGGCGCGGCCGCCGGCGAAGGCCTTGTCCTGGCACTCGTCGCCGAGCGCGCTGTTCCACAGCTTCGTGCCGGTCCGCATGTCGTACGCCACCGAGCCCTGCCCCCAGGCGACGGCGACGACGCCCTTGGTCAGGGTGAGGTTGGTGTTGGTGACGAAGGCGGAGTTCGCGGCCGGCATCTGCTTCTGCCACAGCTTCTTGCCCGTGTTCAGATCGACGAACACCACCTGGTCGCAGACGCCGTCCTTGTCCGAGCCCTTGGGCCGCGGGGGCTGGATGACGACGGCGGTACGGCCGTCCGCGGTGACGTGCCGGCTGGTGGCGCAGAGGTGGCCGTCCAGCTTCAGCGTCCAGGCCTTCTCGTCGGCGTCGAGGGCGATGTTGTAGCCCTCCAGCCGGCTGGCGACGCCCTTGACCATGACCTTGTCGGTGGCCCAGGTGCCGGGCGCGTAACGGGGACTGGCGTCGTTGGTCTTGGCGAGGTTCTCCTCGTCGTGCTCGATCATCAGCTGCCCCTCGGGCGAGCCGGGGACCTTCTCGGTCGTCTCCCTGATCGCGTCGGGGCTCTGTACGACCGGCCCCTTGGCGTCGACGGGGGCGGCGTCGTCGCCGGACGCGAGGAACCAGCCGCCTCCGGCCAGCACGAGGAGGGCCACGACGACCGCCACCGCGCCCAGCAGTTTCGTCCGGCGGCGCTTGCGCGCGGTGTCCGCCGCGAGTGCGGATTGGGTGTAGATCGAGGGAGGCGGGCCGAAGCTCACGCGGAAGCGCCCTTTCTGTTCGTGACCTGAGAAGGGCCCACTATGCCCGTCGGCCGGCCACGGCCCGGGAGCGGGGTGGATCACCGTTCCGGTCAACGGCCTTGCGGGGCAAGGCGCTTCGGGAGGGCGCGGGCTCGTCCGCCGTCACCTTCCGTTTATGTTCGGGGTATTCACGAACATCGCCCCTTTTCCTCACGGATGCGAAAGCTGTGTACGGCACTTCTGGGCAGGTTGTGACGCAGTGGACCCTCGCTCAGGGGTGGACGGGCCTGCCGGGGTGGGGCTTGTGGTGATTAGGCTGGTACCGGGCGCGACGCCAGAACCCGTGGACCGGGCGTCGGCGTCCCAGGGGGAGAGTCCGGTGGAGCGGACGACCTCGAACGACTTCGGACGACTAGAAGACGACAAGAACAGGTCGCCCCTAGCACGGTATGAGGGTGCTCGACCACACCAGGAGGAATTGTGAGCAGCGATCGGGACGGGATCCGCGGGGGCTGGGCCACACCCGGCGATGACCAGCCCGACGCGGAGTCCGCCAGCGAGATGACGGGCGAGTTCACCATCGACTACGCACCGCCTGCCTGGTACACGCAGAACGCGTCGGGGGGATCCAACGACGGGGGGAATTCGGGGGGTTCGGGGGATTCGGGTGGCTCGACCGGTTCAGCCGGTTCTGGGGGTCCGGGTTCTACGGGTTCTACAGGTTCTACGGGTTCTTCTTCGGGTACGGCGGGGTCGGCGGCCGGCGGGGCGCCTGCGGGCGTTCCCTCTCCCACCGACTGGTCCGCTTCCTCGCTTCCGGGGCTGACTCCGCCGGCCCACTCACGTCCCCAGGGGGCGTCTTCGGGACCGGCTTCCGTCCCGGCTCCGGCGCCCGGCGCTCCGTTCACACCGCCGACGGCAGGTCCGGCGGCGGGTCCGGGTGCGCCCTTCACTCCCCCGGCACCGCCCTCTTCCGGGCCCGGGGCTCCGTTCACGCCGCCCGCGCCGCCGGCCTCGGGGCCGGGTGCGCCGTTCACGCCGCCCGCGCCGCCCAGCGCTGGGCCGGTGGCGGTGCCGAGGCTTCCGGTGGGGAGTGGCTTCGAGCCGCAGCCTCCGCAGACTTCGCAGCCGACGCAGGACGAGGCCCGGGCTGAGGCTCCTGCCGCCGACCCCGCTTCTCCTACGGCCGTACCGAACATTCCGGGGACGCAGGGGCCGTGGGGTGCTCCGGCTTCGGCTCCCTCCTCGTCTCCGGCGAGTTTCACCCTGCCTGCGCCCGCTCCGGCGCCTGCTCCTGCTCCGGCGCCTGCTCCTGAGGTGGCCTCTGCCGCGCCGGACGTCGAGGAGCCGGAGGAGTCCGGGAGCGGTGACCTGGAGAGCGGCGCCACGATGCGGTTCTCCGCCGTCGCCCTGAAGCGGGAGATCGCGGAGCGCGCCGCGGCGGTCGAGGAGACCGACGAGGCTGTGGAGGAGGACGCCGCCGCCGAGGAGGCTTTCGACGCGGATGCCGACGGCACGGCCGACGCGGGCGACGACACCGACGAGGACAACGGTCTCGACGCGGACTCCTTCAGCGACGTTCCGCTGTCCGACGACGCCGAAGGCGAAGACGCCGAAGCTGCTGCGGCAGACGAGGAGTTGGCGGACGCGGACCTGACGGAGGCGGAGGCGGAGGCGGAGTCGACCGAGGCCGACACCGACGCCGACGCCGACGCCGACTCGACGGTGGAGCCGGAGCTCGCCGAAGTAGAGCCGGTGGACGCGGAGCCGGTGAACGCCGTTGCCGTCGGCGTGGAGCCGGCGGACGCGGACCTCTCCGACTCCGCACCCGTAGACGCCGTACCGGACGACGTAGAAGCTGACCCGGAACCCGCGGACGTCGAACCGTCGGACACCACCGAGGAAGCCGAGCCTCAGGACCTCACACCTGAGGACAACGCACCCGAAGACGCCGCACCGCAGGACGCGCCCCCCGCCGACGCACCCCCGGCCGACGGGTCCCCCGCCTGGGCTCCCGCACCGGCGCCGCAGCCCGGGATGCCGCCGCTGCCGCCGTCGTACCAGCCCGCCGCGCCCGCACCCGCGGCGCAGTGGCCCGCGCAGCCGCAACCTCAGCCCGCGCCTCCGCAGCCGACCCCGGCAGCACCCGCGGAACCTCAGCCCGCGGTCGCTCAGGACCAGCCGGCCGTGCCGCCGCAGCAGCCGCCCTTCCAGCCGCAGGCACCGCAGCCCGCGCCCGCCTCCTGGACGCCGCAGGCCACGCAGCCGCCCACCGGCCCGGCCCTCGCCCCGGCGGCCCCGGGCCCGCAGGGCGCGTACGGCTTCCCGCACCCCGGCGCCCCGACTCCGGTGCCCAACGCCCAGAGCGGCTACGGCTTCCCCCAACCCGGCGCCCCCGCCACCCCCACGCCCAACGCCCAGCCCTCCCCCGACCAGCAGGCCGGCTACGGCTTCCCTCACCCCGGCGCCCCCGCCACCCCGCAGGGCCAGCCGGGCATCCCCCAGCCGCACCCGCAGGCCGACGCTCAGCCCCCGACCCCCCAGGCACCCGCCCCCGCGCCCCAGGCCGTGCAACCCCCCACTCCCCCGACCCCTCAGAGCGGCTACGGCTTCCCCCAGCCCGGCGCCCCGGCCGCCCCCGCGCCCAACGCCCAAGGCGGTTACGGCTTCCCCCACCCCGGTGGAATCCCCGCACCGGCCCCCCAGCCCGGCGCCCCGGCCCCCACCCCCAACGCCCAGGCCGGCTACGGCTTCCCGCACCCCGGCGCCCCCGCCACCCCGAACGCCCAGCCCTCCCCCGACCAGCAGGCCGGCTACGGCTTCCCCCAACCCCCCGCCCAGCAAAACCAGCCGACCCACCCGGCCCACCCGCAGCCGGGCGCACCCCAGCCGCACCCCCAAGCCGACGCCCAGCCCCCGGTCTCAGCCCCAGCGCCCTCAGCCCAGGCACCGCAGGCCCAAGCCCCCACCCCCCAGGCCCCCCAGGCCCCCCAGGCCCCCGCCGACCCCCGCACCGGCACCGCCTGGCCCCAGCCCATCCAGCATGATCAGCGGCAGATGACCAACCCCGGTGCCGCGCCGCTCGGTTACACCGCTGCCGTGGAGCTGTCCTCCGACCGGCTGCTCAACAACAAGCGGCAGAAGGCGAAGAGCAGCCGTCCGGCCGCCCAGCCCTCCCGGTTCAAGATCGGCGGCAAGAAGGAAGAGGCCGAGCGGCAGCGGAAGTTGGAGCTGATCCGTACGCCGGTGCTGTCCTGCTACCGGATCGCCGTCATCAGCCTCAAGGGTGGCGTCGGCAAGACCACGACCACCACCGCCCTCGGGTCCACCCTCGCCACGGAGCGGCAGGACAAGATCCTCGCCATCGACGCCAACCCGGACGCCGGTACGCTCGGCCGCCGCGTCCGGCGCGAGACCGGGGCCACCATCCGTGACCTCGTCCAGGCGATCCCGTACCTCAACTCGTACATGGACATCCGGCGGTTCACCTCCCAGGCGCCGTCGGGCCTGGAGATCATCGCCAACGACGTCGACCCGGCCGTGTCCACGACCTTCAACGACGAGGACTACCGGCGCGCCATCGACGTGCTGGGCAAGCAGTACCCGGTGATCCTCACGGACTCCGGTACCGGGCTGCTCTACTCCGCGATGCGCGGCGTGCTCGACCTCGCCGACCAGCTCATCATCATCTCCACCCCGTCCGTCGACGGTGCGAGCAGCGCCAGTACGACCCTGGACTGGCTGTCCGCGCACGGGTACGCGGATCTCGTGTCCCGTTCCCTCACCGTCATCTCCGGTGTCCGCGAGACCGGCAAGACGATCAAGGTGGAGGACATCGTCAGCCACTTCGAGACGCGCTGCCGTGGCGTGGTCGTCGTGCCCTTCGACGAGCATCTCGCCGCCGGTGCCGAGGTCGACCTGGACATGATGCGGCCGAAGGTCCGGGAGGCGTACTTCAACCTCGCGGCGATGGTCGCCGAGGACTTCGTACGCCACCAGCAGTCCCACGGCCTGTGGACCAGCGACGGCAACCCGCCCCCGGTGGCGGCCCCGCCGATGCCGGGCCAGCAGTACGCCCCAGGACAGGGACAGCAGTACGCCCCGGGACAGCCGGTGCCCGGCCAGCCCGCTCCCGGCCAGCCGTACCCGCCGCAGGGCTACCCCCAGCCCGGCCAGCCGTACGCCCCCGCCCCGCAACCGGGTCAGCCGTACCCGCCGCAGCAGCCGTATCCCCAGCAGGGGCAGCCGCCGTATCCGCAGCAGCCGTACCCCCAGCAGGGGCAGCCGCCGCAGCAGTAGCCCGTACGACCGAAGGGCGGCCGGTGCCCATCAGCACCGGCCGCCCTTCGGCGTCGTGGACGAAGAAGCGGCTACTCGGCCGCCGCGATCAGCTCACGGCATCGCTTGACGTCCTCGGCGATCTGCTCCAGCAGTGCCTCCAGCGACTCGAACTTCGCCTGGCCACGGACGAAGGCCAGGAAGTCGACGGCCACGTGCAGGCCGTAGAGGTCGAGGCCCACGCGGTCGATGGCGTACGCCTCCACCGTGCGCTCGGTGCCGTCGAACTGCGGGTTGGTGCCGACGGAGATCGCGGCCGGCATCGCCTCGCCCTGCACATGCAGCCAGCCGGCGTACACGCCGTCGGCGGGGATGGCGGTGTGCGGGAGGGTCTCGACGTTCGCCGTAGGGAAGCCCATCTCGCGGCCCCGCTGGGCGCCTCGGACGACCACGCCCTCCACCCGGTGCGGACGGCCCAGGATCTCGCCGGCGCCTTCGAGGTCGCCCTCGGCGATCAGACGGCGGGTGAGGGTGGACGAGAACGGCTCGCCGCCGCCCGCGTCCCCGCAGACGAACAGGTCGACGACCTCGACCTCGAAGTCGTACACCTTGCCCTGCTCGGCGAGGAACTCCACGTTCCCCGCGGCCTTGTGGCCGAAGCGGAAGTTGGGGCCCTCGACGACCGCCTTGGCGTGCAGCTTGTCGACCAGGACCTTGACGACGAACTCGGCCGGCGAGAGCTTCGAGAACTCCGTGGTGAAGGGGAGGATCAGGACCGCGTCCACGCCCAGGTCCGCCATCAGTTCGGCGCGGCGGTGGTGCGGAGCGAGCAGCGGCGGGTGGCTGCCGGGGCGGACGACCTCGCTGGGGTGCGGGTCGAAGGTGACGACGACCGCGGGAACTCCCAGCTCACGGGCGCGATCCACGGCATGCCGGATGATCAGCTGGTGTCCGCGGTGGACTCCGTCGTAGGAGCCGATGGTGACGACGCTGCGCCCCCAGTCCTGGGGGATGTCCTCCAAGCCACGCCAGCGCTGCACTGTGACCGCTCCTCGTCGAACCCGTGTCCGTATGTACGGCTTACCTCTTACGCAGGTCTAAGGGTGCCATGCCGCGTCCCTGTGGCCCGCATCGGCATGGACGCTGTGACTCGACCCACGTGGGTCAGGCGGGCACCCTGACCCCGGCCAGGTTCTCGATCATGCGGCGGGTGCTGGGGCCGACGACGGCCGCCCACGGCTGCGGGGTGTCGGTCAGCCAGCCCGCCACGCGCGCGGCGAAGCCCGGGATCCGACGGCCCAGATCGACGAGCGCGCGGTCGAAGCGAGCCGCTCCGTCCGGGGTTCGGACGAGCAGGAGGCCGATGCGATGGACAAGGTCGCGCAGAGTGTCGCCGTCCTCTCCGTGGGAGGCAGTGGCACGCAGCAGCGTCTCCAGTACGGCCGGCGCCCGCTCATGCCCCAGCAGGTGGGCGAGCAGTTCCCGACGCAGGGGACGCGAGGCGGGGTTGCCGGGGGTGGCCAGTACGGTGGCCAGCGCCGACCGCACCTCCTCGGGGCCGTCCTCCAGCAACCCTGTGACCAGGGGGAACAGCACGGCCCGGGTGCCCGGCCCCTGGTCGAGGCGCCGGTCGACGTACGCGGCCACGTCCGCCGCGGTCTCCGGGCGCTGCTCCACGGCCTCCCGCACGAGTGCGGCGATCCGACGAGCCGGCGTGGGCAGGGTGACGTCGGCGAGCGTGCGCAGCGCCTCTCCGGCGCCGGGTCGGCGCAGCCGGGCGCGGAAGGCGTCGAGCACCGGCTCCGGGTGGGTGGTGAGGGCGGCGACCAGGGCGCTCGGCGGGAACTGCGGGTCGCCGGCTGCGAAGTGGCCCAGGGCCTGCGGGAGATGACGGGCACGCGTGCGTGGATCGCGGACGAGGAGTGCGAGCGCGCCGCCGTGCAGGGTGCAGTCGGCGGGGCGGGCGAGGAGGGTGAGGGCGGCGTAGCGGAGCAGTTCGCGGTCGGCCTCGGTGGTCACGTGCGGGGCGGCGCGCAGGCCGTACGCCACCGCCGCGACCCGCCGGTCGGGCCGTTCGTCGTGCGCCCACCGGTCCACCGCCCGGCACACCGCCGACGGCTCGTCCTCCGCGAGCCCCGCCAGCAGTTCGTCGGCCCGCCGGTGCGCGCTGTCGACCAGTACCTCCGTCAGATCGTCCAGGGCCAGCCGCCGGTGGGTGTGCAGCAAGGCCTGCGCCGCCTTGGCGACGGTCGCGTGCGGGGTCGCGGGCAACGGGCGCTCGTCGTCGAACCAGCCGGTGAGATGCGGCTGTACGGCGGTGGGGGCGTCGGCGAGGAGTCGCGAGGCCGCGTCCAGGAAGCGGGGGCCGGTGTCCTGCGGGGGGCCGTCGGCCAGGACGAGCCGTCGAAGGAGGTCGAAGAGGGTTACCGGCGGGAGGGGGAGGGCCAGCCAGAAGGTCGGCGGGAAGTGGGAGGTGGTGGGGCGTTCACCCTCGTGTTCATCCTCGTGTTCCTGCTCTTGTCGCTGTTCCCGCTCCCGGCCCCGCCAGTCGACCACCCGGTCCGCCAGCAGCCGCAGCACCCCCGTGTACGGGGTCGCGTCGGGCACTCGGAGCAGGGACTCGCTGAGGAGACGGGCCGCCCACCAGGAGTGCGGGTCGGCGTCCAGTGCCTGGATCAGTTCCTCCAGACGGAGGGCGAGGCTCGGGGTGCCCTGCTGGCGGGCGAGGAGGAGCAGGGCCTGGACGACCGGGCCGATGCGGTGGTGCGGGACGGGGAGCGGGTGGTCGTCGGTCGGGTGGGTACGGCGGCGGTGGACGAGGGCGCGCAGAGCCTCGTCCAGGTCGAGGTGGACGCCTTGGATCCAGTCGGCGAGTTCCTCGTGGGCGAAGCGGTAGCCGCTGCCGGCGGGGACGAGGAGGCCCTCGGTGAGGACGGCGGAGGCCCAGCCGGTGCCGCCGCCGAGCCGGGCCGGGGCGGGGCCCCAGGGGAACACCGCCTCGAACGACTCCCGGTCCAGTTCGCCCTGGCCGGGGCCGAGGCTGCGGCGGGCGGCCTCGTGCACCTGGCCGGAGACCCTGGCCGCGAGGCGGCGTACGGCGGTGCCGCGCAGGCCGTTCTCGGCGGCCAGGCGCACGGCGGTACGGAGGCACATCAGGTCGAGGTAGGCCGAGAAGACGTCGTCGCGGTCCACGCGCGCGTGCGGGGCGTCGGCGCCGGGGAGGGCGGCACGGACCTCGGCGAGGAGACGGAGGGTGAGGGGGTGGCGGGCGTCGGGGTCGCGCAGGGTGCCGTCCGGGATGCGGTAGCGCGCGCGTGCGCTGCGGGCCTCGTCGTCCTGGAGGTCGGTGAGGTGGACGCACGGGGTCTCAGCCCTGCCTGTACCTCCATCCGGAGGCTCGCTCACCCCTTCGAAGCCACCGCCCTCAGCACCCCCGTACAGCATCTCCCCCGGAAACGCCGCCCCCGCCGCCTCCCAGTACTCCGCCCGGCACGCCACCACCAACCGCGCGCCCGACTCACGCAGCCACCGCGCGGTGCCGTCGGTCCACTCGGGGAGGCGGTGGGCCAGGACCGGCGGCATCTCCTCGGGACCGTCGAGGAGCAGGAGCAAGGAGCGGCCCGCGGCCCGGGACAGCCGGGCGAGCCGGGTGGGGGTGAGGTCACCCAGGTCGCTGACGTGCGCGGAGCGGGAGGCGGCGACGATCCTCGCCGCGCGGGTCAGCGCCCGGCTCGCGGCGTCCGCCACCGAGGTGTCCTCGTCCCTCAGGTCGGCGCCGCGCAGCCAGAGGGTCGGCGCGGGGTGGGCGCCCCGGTCACGGCGGGCGGCGAGGGAGGCCAGTTCCGTCGTACGACCACTGCCGGGTTGCCCGACGAGCGCGAGGACGGCGGCGTCGCTCTCGGCGAAGGCGGCGAACTCCGCTGCGGTGGCCGCCCGTTGGACCGGTTCCACCGGGCCGGCACCGAGGGGGCCGACGGGGTCCGCCTGCGCTCCGCCGACGTATCCGGCCAGTGTCCCGGGCGGCCCGTCCTGGCCCACCGACGTGGCCGTCAGTTCCAGGACGCCCGCGAGGTTGAGGTCGGTGCCGTACGCCGGGACGGTCGCCGCGTTCTCGGCGAGCAGGGCGGCGAGGGGGCCGTCCGGGGGCGGGAACAGCGGGACCGCGAAGCCCGCCTCGCGTCGGCCGCTCTGGAGGGCGGTGCCCAGCACTCCGAGCACCGCACCGGTCGCGGCGTCCAGCACGGGCCCCCCGGCCGCCCCTCCCCCGAGCCGCAGCGCGTCCTGCCCCGCCGTGCCGATCGCCAACTCCAGTACGTCGTCCAGGAGATGGAAGCGATCCGTCGCCGTGTACGTCACGGAGGCCGTCCCGAGCACCCGCGCCTCACGCCAGCGGCCTGCGGCGATCCGCACATAGGCGCCGGTCTCCACCCCGTCCCGCCCGCCGACCGGCAGCGGGTCGACGCCCAGGCCCTCGGTGCGCACGAGCGCCAGGTTCAGCTCGGGCAGGGCGGTGACCGCGTCGGCGGTGACCACGCAGTGACGGTCCTCGGCGGCCTGGAGCAGCAGCCTCGGCAGTCCGTCGACGGTCTCGTGACTGGTGATCACCGTGCCGTGGTGGTCGGCGACGAAGCCGGTGCCGCGCGGGCGTCCGGCGAGGTCGTGCACACGGACGAGCGCGTGCGCCGGAGGGAACTCCCCCTCATGGCCCGCCCCCGAGTCATGGGGGGCGTCCGGCGTTGGGTTGCCTGCCGGGTCCCCGCCGAGGGGTGGGCCAGGCGTACCGCTCGGGGTCGGACGTGTGCGGGCGCCTGCGGCCCGCGAGCCCCGTCCCGCCATGGTCGAACCTCCCCGCCGTGCCCCTGCCCGTGCCGCGGGACCGCCTCTCGGCCGGCCGGTCGGCCAAATCCGTCCGGTCCGCGGGACAGGCCCGTCTTCGACGGTAGGCACCGGCTGATCGGCGGGACAGATCGCGCGATGAACGCGCCCCCTTCCGCTCCCCCGGTTCACTCCGAGCGCCTGCCCGGACGGGTGAATGGACGGGGTCGGTTGGATACACCCTAGGGGTGGGGGAACCGAGGGGGGACCGTGGAGCGGCGGAGTACTCCGTGACCGCCGCTCCACGGGTGGAGCGCCACTCGGCGGCTCAGCCGAAGACGGCCAGGCTCTTGGCCTTGCCCTTCTGTTCCTCGACGAGGGCGAGGAAGCGGCCCTCGGGGTCGAAGACGGCGACCGCGCCGCGGCTCGCGTACTCGTCGGGCATCTCCAGGCGTACGCCGTTCAGCAGCAGCCGGGCCCGCTTGGCGTCCACGTTCCAGCGGGGGAACGCGGCCGTGGCGGCCTCGGCGATCGGCATGACCGTCAGCTCCTGCTGGTGCTGGTCCAGGGTCTTGGCCGCATCCAGCTTGTACGGGCCGACGCGGGTGCGGCGCAGCGCGGTGAGGTGGCCGCCCACACCCAGGTCCGCGCCCAGGTCACGGGCGAGCGCCCGGATGTAGGTGCCGGACGAGCAGACCACCGACACGACCAGGTCGAGGACGGGGGTGCCGTCCTCCGCGACCGCGTCCCGGACGTCGTACACCGCGAAGGACGAGATCCTGACCGGCCGCGCGGGGATCTCGAACTCCTCGCCCTCGCGCGCCCGCTTGTAGGAGCGCACGCCATCGATCTTGATGGCGCTGACCTTGGACGGCACCTGCATGATGTCGCCGCTCAGCTTGGCGATCCCGGCGTCGACGGCCTCGCGGGTGACCTTCGAGGCGTCGACCGACCTCGTGATCTCGCCCTCGGCGTCGTCGGTCAGGGTCGTCTGGCCGAGCCGGATCGTGCCCAGGTACTCCTTCTCGGTGAGGGCGAGATGCCCCAGGAGCTTCGTCGCCTTCTCGACGCCGAGGACGAGCACGCCCGTCGCCATCGGGTCGAGGGTGCCGGCGTGGCCGACGCGGCGGGTCCTGGCGATCCCGCGCATCTTGGCGACCACGTCGTGCGAAGTGAAGCCCGACGGCTTGTCGACGATGACAAGCCCGTCGGGCGTAGTGCTCTTCCGGTTCATTCGGAGGTTTCGTCCTCGTCCTCGTCCGGCTTGCGGTACGGGTCGGCCTCACCGGCATAGGTGGCGCCGGCCGAGACCTCGCGCACCTTCTCGTCGGACTGGCGGGCCTTGTCGAGGAGGTCCTCGATGGTCCTGGCGTTGTCCGGCAGGGCGTCGGCCACGAAGGTGAGCGTCGGGGTGAACTTCACGCCCGCCGCCGCGCCGACCGCGGAACGGAGCACGCCCTTGGCGCTCTCCAGTCCGGCCGCCGCCGCCGCTCGCTCCTCGTCGTCCCCGTACACCGTGTAGAAGACGGTCGCCTCCCGGAGGTCGCCCGTGACCCTGGTGTCCGTGATGGTGACGTGGGTGCCGAGCCGCGGGTCCTTGATCCCGCGCTGCAGCTTCTGGGCCACCACCTCCCGGATGAGGTCCGCCAGCCTCTTCGCCCGCGCGTTGTCGGCCACTGGTCCGTCTCCTTAAGTACTTATCTCTTGCTTCTGCTTCAGTCTTCGTCGCTGTGGAGCCTGCGTCGAACCGAGAGCAGTTCCACCTCGGGCCGCCCGGCGACCAGCCGCTCGCAGCGGTCCAGTACGTCGGTGAGGTGGCCCGTGTCCCCGGAGACCACCGCGAGCCCGATCTCGGCCCGGCGATGGAGGTCCTGATTGCCCGTCTCCGCCGCGCTCACCGCGTACTTGCGCTGGAGTTCGGCCACGATCGGACGGACGAGTGAGCGTTTCTCCTTCAGCGAGTGAACGTCGCCGAGGAGAAGATCGAAGGACAGAGTCCCCACATACATGTGTGTCCGGATGCCCGCCGGTTCGGGGTACGGGCGCCGCTCTTGGACGCCGATACGGGAACCGTACACGCAACGGCCGGGGCCGATCGACGGATATTACGTCCGCCGATCGGCCCCGATCGCGTGCTACGACGATCAGCCGCGCGGCTTCTCGCGCATCTCGTACGTCGCGATGACGTCGTCGATCTTGATGTCGTTGAAGTTGCCGAGGTTGATACCGCCCTCGAACCCTTCGCGGATCTCGGTGACGTCGTCCTTGAAGCGACGCAGACCGGAGATGTTGAGGTTCTCCGCGATGACCTTGCCGTCGCGGACGAGTCGAGCCTTCGTGTTGCGCTTGACCTCGCCCGAGCGGACCAGGACACCGGCGATGTTGCCCAGCTTGGACGACTTGAAGACCTCGCGGATCTCCGCCGTGCCGAGCTCGACCTCCTCGTACTCCGGCTTGAGCATGCCCTTGAGGGCCGCCTCGATCTCCTCGATGGCCTGGTAGATCACCGAGTAGTACCGGACGTCGACGCCCTCGCGCTCCGCCATCTGCGCCGCGCGGCCCGCGGCGCGGACGTTGAAGCCGATGACGATGGCGTCGGAGCCGGTCGCCAGGTTGATGTCCGACTCGGTGACCGCACCCACGCCGCGGTGCAGGATGCGGATGTCGACCTCGTCGCCGACGTCGAGCTGGAGCAGCGAGGACTCGAGAGCCTCCACCGAACCGGACGCGTCGCCCTTGATGATGAGGTTGAGTTCCTGCACCAGACCGGCCTTGAGGGCCTCGTCCAGGTTCTCCAGGGAGAACCGGACACCCCGGCGGGCGAAGTTGGCGTTGCGCTCACGCGCCGCGCGCTTCTCGGCGATCTGGCGGGCCGTGCGGTCCTCGTCGACGACGAGGAAGTTGTCGCCGGCGCCGGGGACGTTGGTGAGACCCAGGACCAGGACGGGGGTCGAGGGACCCGCTTCCTCGACGTTGTTGCCGTTGTCGTCGAGCATCGCCCGGACACGGCCGTACGCGTCGCCGACCACCATCGTGTCGCCGATGCGCAGCGTGCCGCGCTGGACCAGGACCGTCGAGACGGCACCTCGACCGCGGTCGAGGTGGGATTCGATCGCAATACCCTGCGCGTCCTGCTCCGGGTTGGCCCGCAGGTCGAGCGAGGCGTCCGCGGTGAGGACCACGGCCTCCAGCAGGCTCTCGATGTTGAGGCCCTGCTTGGCGGAGATGTCGACGAACATGGTGTCGCCGCCGTACTCCTCGGCCACCAGCCCGTATTCGGTGAGCTGACCGCGCACCTTGGTCGGGTCGGCGCCCTCAACGTCGATCTTGTTGACCGCGACGACGATCGGGACGTCGGCCGCCTTGGCGTGGTTGAGCGCCTCGACCGTCTGCGGCATGACGCCGTCGTTGGCCGCGACGACCAGGATCGCGATGTCGGTCGACTTCGCACCACGGGCACGCATGGCGGTGAACGCCTCGTGACCCGGGGTGTCGATGAAGGTGATCTTGCGCTCTTCGCCGTTGACCTCGGTCGCGACCTGGTACGCACCGATGTGCTGCGTGATACCGCCGGCCTCACCCGCGACGACGTTCGTCTTGCGGATGGTGTCGAGCAGTCGGGTCTTACCGTGGTCGACGTGACCCATGACGGTCACGACCGGCGGACGGACCACGAGGTCTTCCTCGTCGCCCTCGTCCTCGCCGAACTCGATGTCGAAGGACTCGAGCAGCTCGCGGTCCTCCTCCTCCGGGCTGACGATCTCGACGACGTAGTTCATCTCGCCGGCGAGCAGCTGGAGGGTCTCGTCGGAGACGGACTGCGTGGCAGTGACCATCTCGCCGAGGTTCATCATCACGGCGACGAGCGAGGCCGGGTTGGCGCCGATCTTCTCCGCGAAGTCGGTGAGGGACGCACCGCGCGACAGGCGGACGGACTGTCCGTTGCCGCGAGGCAGCATCACGCCGCCGACCGACGGGGCCTGCATGGCCTCGTACTCCTGGCGCCTCTGCCGCTTCGACTTGCGACCACGACGCGCCGGACCGCCGGGACGGCCGAACGCACCCTGCGTGCCACCACGGCCACCGGGACCACCCGGACGACCGCCGAAGCCGGGACGGCCACCGCCGCCGGGACCACCCGGACCACCGGGACGACCGGCGAAGCCGCCGCCACCGCCACCGGGACCACCGGGACGACCGGCGAAGCCGCCGCCGCCACCGCCTCCGGGACGACCGGCGAAGCCGCCGCCGCCACCCGGACGACCGCCGCCGCCACCGGGGCGACCGCCGCCGCCACCGGGACCACGGCCACCGGGGCCACCGCCGCCGGGACGCGGGCCGGCAGCAGGACGCTGCGGCATCATGCCGGGGTTGGGACGCGGGCCGCCGGGGCCGCCGCCGGGACGGGGACCGCCCTGCGGACGAGGCATGCCGCCCGGGGTCGGACGCGAGCCACCCGGGGCCTGCGGACGGGGACCGCCCGCCGCACCCTGGGGACGGGGACCGCCCTGGCCCTGCGGACGCGGGGCGCCGCCGGGACGCTCACCGGGGGCACCGGGGCCGCCGGGACGCGGGGCACCGCCCGGACGGGGCGCCTGCGGGCGCGCCATGCCGGTGGAGCCACCAGAGGTGAAGGGGTTGTTGCCCGGACGGGGACCGGCCGGACGGGCACCGGGACGCGGGGCCTGGCCACCCGGACGCGGAGCGCCGGGACGGTCGCCACGGTCACCACGGCCCTGGCCGCCCTGACCGGGACCGCCGGCGGGACGCTGGCCACCCGGACGCGGAGCCTGCTGGCCGGCCGGACGCGGGGCGCCCGGACGCGGGCCGGAGCCCTGTGCGGGAGAACCCTGCGCGGGAGCCGGCGCGGCGGGAGCCGACGGGGGCGCCGTGAACTCGGGCGTGGTCGGAGCCGGGGACGCCGGCGCGGGGCGCGGCGCGGGCTTCGGGCCCGGGGTGGGACGGGGGCCGGAAGGCGCCGAAGCGGCGGGAGCCGCGGGCGTCTCGGCGGCGGCCGGCTTGGGAGCCGGCGGGCGCGGGGCGGCCGGACGGGCAGCCTGCGCCGGAGAGGGGGCGCCCGGCTTCGCCGGGGCAGCCTTGCGCGGGGCGGGCTTGCCGCCTCCGTTGCCCTGCTGGAGGGCGTCCGTCAGTTTGCGGACGACGGGCGCTTCGATGGTCGAAGACGCCGAACGGACGAATTCACCGAGTTCCTGGAGCTTGGCCATGACGACCTTGCTCTCAACCCCGAACTCCTTGGCGAGTTCGTATACCCGGACCTTAGCCACTTCGCTCCTTTTAGGTCCGGGTTGCGTCCGGACCGTCGCTACTTCATGGGCGTACTCATCGCGTGCTCATCGAGTGCTCATCGCAATCTCGACCTACTTCCAACTCGCGGGGTACCAGGGCCGCACGGGGGTTCCGTACGACGCTCCTTGCGGTGTTGCCTGCTCAGCAACTGTCTGTCTGCTCGACGTACTGGCGCAACGCCTTTACGTCGAGCGCTCCCGGGGCGCGAAGCGCCCGCGTGAACGCCCGGCGGCGTACCGCCTGGTCGAGACAGACCAGGGCGGGGTGCACATAGGCGCCCCGGCCGGGCAGCGTACCGCTTGGATCGGGGACGCATGCGTCCTTGATCGCCACGGTACGCAGCAGATCGGTCTTGGCCGCTCGCTGCCTGCACCCCACACAGGTGCGTTCAGGGCATGCGCGGGCGCGCGTCCGGCCAGACACTGCTAAGTCTACCTCCCCGTACCGACCTCACCCCTTTGGGGCAGGAATCGAACGGTTGTTGTCGTGATCTAAGCCAAGCTCGGCTTGGATCTATTCCCCGGCTTATTCCCCGGACTGCTCGGTGTCGGGCCGGATGTCGATGCGCCAGCCGGTCAGACGGGCCGCGAGGCGGGCGTTCTGCCCTTCCTTGCCGATCGCCAGGGACAGCTGGTAGTCCGGCACGGTCACCCGCGCGGAGCGGGCCGCGAGGTCCACGACCTCCACCTTGGAGACCCGGGCCGGGGACAGCGCGTTCGCCACCATCTCGGCCGGGTCGTCCGACCAGTCGACGATGTCGATCTTCTCGCCGTTCAGCTCACCCATGACGTTGCGCACCCGGCCGCCCATGGGGCCGATGCAGGCGCCCTTGGCGTTGAGTCCGGAACGGGTGGACCGCACCGCGATCTTCGTACGGTGACCGGCCTCACGTGCGATGGCGGCGATCTCCACCGAGCCGTCGGCGATCTCCGGCACCTCGAGGGCGAACAGCTTCTTCACCAGATTGGGGTGCGTGCGAGAGAGGGTGACGGACGGACCGCGCACGCCCTTCGCCACCCGTACGACGTACGACCGCAGCCGCATGCCGTGCTGGTAGGTCTCGCCGGGGACCTGCTCCTGCACCGGCAGGATGGCCTCCAGCTTGCCGATGTCGACGAGCACGTTCTTCGGGTCGCGGCCCTGCTGCACCACACCGGTGACGATGTCGCCCTCGCGCCCGGCGTACTCACCGAGCGTCGCGTCGTCCTCGGCGTCGCGCAGCCGCTGCAGGATGACCTGCTTGGCGGTGGTGGCGGCGATACGGCCGAAGTCGGACGGGGTGTCGTCGAACTCGCGGGGCTCCTGGCCCTCTTCGAGGTCCTCGGGGTCTTCCTTCGCCCACACGACCACATGGCCGGATTCCCGGTCGAGGCGCACGCGCGCGTGGCGGTGGCTTCCCTCGGTGCGGTGGTAGGCGATGAGGAGGGCCGACTCGATCGCCTCGACCAACAGGTCGAAGGAGATCTCCTTCTCCCGTACCAAGCCCCGCAGGGCGCTCATGTCGATGTCCACGGCTACGCCTCCTCTTCCTTCTTGTCCTTGCGGTTGAACTCGACCTGGACGCGCGCCTTGTCGATCTCGGCGAAGCCGAGCCTGCGGCCGGTGGCCTTGCGGCCCTTCACTCCGGGCACCTCGACGTCCAGACCGTCGTCGTCGACCGTGAGGATCCGGGCCACCAGTTCCCCGCCCTCGGCCAACTGGAACTTCACCAGCCGGTCGACGGCGCGGACGTAGTGCCGGTGCTCGGTGAGGAGGCGCTCCGCGCCCGGGGTGCCGACCTCGAGGGTGTACTCGCCCTCGCCCATCGCGTCCGTCTCGTCGAGCTTCGCCGAGAGCGCGCGGCTCACATCGGCGATGGCGTCCAGATCGGCGCCCTGGTCGGAGTCGACGACGACACGCAGCACACGCTTTCGTCCGACGGAGTCCAGTTCGATCTCTTCGAGATCCAGTCCCTGGGAGGTGACGAGCGGTTCCAGGAGCTCTCGCAGCCTCTCGCTCTGGGTGGTGCTCATCCGGGTGACTCCTCGGCCGCGTGTGCTGTTGTGGGAAGGTCGCGTGTCTGGTCAAAGGGTATCCGGTCCGAGGGACTGTTGCCGTCCATCGTGCGCCCCTCGGGGCCCGCGGGCGGTGCCGATGAGTGGCTGCGGACCGGCGCGCGGGTACCGTGATCACCGGCGGGGCCGCCCTCCCCGCCCGTGTGTTCGTACGAGCCCCCGAGGACGTCTGCCGTGCCGTACCCCCCGCCGCCGCGCACCCCCTCGGGGCCGCGCAGAAGAACCCTCCTCGCCTCGGCCGCCGGAGCCGCCCTCCTGGTGGGCTGCACCTCCGGATCCGGCGACTCCGACTCCGAGGAGAGCACCGGAGGCAGCCCGTCGGTCGCCGAGCGGGCACGCACGCGTGCGGCGCGGGACAGCCGCGGGATCGTCGAGCACTACGACGCCGTCCTCGCCGCCCATCCCACGCTCACGGACCGCCTGTCACCGCTGCGGGCGGAGGCCGTACGGCACGTGGAGGCGTTCGGCGCGACGGGGTCGGCGGGCGCGACGGCTTCGGCTTCGGAGTCCGCGTCCGCGTCCGCGTCCGCGTCGGCGAGCGGGACGGGGGCGCCGACGCCGGCCGTCGCCGTGCCGGTGAACGAGAAGGACGCCCTGGTCGAACTCGCCACCGCGGAGCGGGTGCTCGCGGACGCGCGGGCGAAGGCGCTGCTCGACATGCCGGGCGAACTGGCCCGGCTGCTGGCCTCGGTGGCCGCGGCCGGGGCGGCGCACGCCTATCTGCTGACGGAGGGGGCCAAGTGAGCGACAAGGAAGAGAAGCGGGCACTGACCGCGCTCCAGGCGGCCCTGGCGGCCGAGCACGCCGCCGTGTACGGCTACGGCGTCGTCGGCGGGCGGATCCGCGAGGGCCGGCGCACCGAGGCGCGTTCCGCCTACGACGCCCATCGCGCCCGGCGGGACGTACTGGTCCGCGAGGTGCGGGACCTGGGCGGCAAGCCGGTCGCGGCGGCGGCCGGATACGCGCTGCCGTTCCCGGTGCCGGACTCGGAGGCGGCCGTACGGCTGGCCGCCGAGCTGGAGGACCGGGTCGCCGGGGTGTATTCCGACCTGGTGCGGGCAGCCGTGGGCGAGCGGCGCACGCTGGCCACGGAGGCGCTGCGGGAGGCGGCGGTGCGGGCGGTGCGCTGGCGCGGGGAGAGCGTAGCCTTCCCTGGTCTCGCCGAGCGGGCGGCGACGGCCACGGCCTCGGCTTCAGCGACGGCGACGGCCGCGCCGGCTCCTACGGCGTAACGCGTACGGGAAGGGAAGATCTCGGGTATGGCTTTCGAACCGCCGCGGCGTCTGGTCAGGGCGCTCGGTGAGACGGCACCTGATGGTGACGACTGGTTGGAGAAGCTGCCCGAGGCGGCTCAGCAGGCCGTCGCGCTACGCGAGTTGAGCGTGGAGCGGGTGCAGGTGCCCGGCGGTCGCAGCAGCCTGGTGGTCCTGGTCCGGCGCGCCGACGGCACGCCCGCCGTGCTGAAGCTGGCCCCGCCGCGGTTCCGGCCGGAGGCGGAGCGGGCGGCGCTGGCGCACTGGGACGGGCTGGGCGCCGTACAGCTGCTGGAGCCGTTCGCGGGGGAAGGCGTGCTGCTGCTGGAGCGGTTGCATCCCGATGTGTCGGTGCGGTCGCTGCCCGAGGCGAAGGCGTTGCTGGAGGCGGCCGGTACCTTGCGGCGGCTCTGGGTCGAGCCGCCTGCCGGGCACACGTTCGAGACGGTGGCCGAGCGGACGGGGCGGCAGGCCGAGGCGATGCGGGCGACCGCGTCGGGCCTGGCCGAGGTCGGTCCGCTGGTCTCCGCCGCGGTGGCCGCGCGGGCGGAGCTGCTGGCCGCGCCGCCCGAGGAGCGGTTGCTGCACGGGACGTTCCGGCAGAGCAAGGTGCTGGCCGGGGAGCGGATGCCGTGGCTGGCGGTGGGGCCGGATCCGGTGGTGGGTGAGTGTGCGTTCGATCTCGCGCGGCTGGTGCGGGACCGGGTGGAGGACCTGATCGCCTCGCCGTCGGGGGCCTCGATCACTCGGCGGCGGGTCAAGCGGCTCGCGGAGTCGTTGGACGTGGATCAGGAGCGGCTGCGGGGGTGGACGCTGTTCCGGGCGGTGGAGTCCGGGGTGCGGGCGCTCAGGGTCGGCCGGGCCCAGGACGCGGAGCTGTTGCTGGAGTTCGCGGGCTGGTTGTAGCCGGGCCGCCCTGGGAACGGGAGCACGCCCCCCTGCCGAGAGCCTTCGCAGGGGGGCGTGGCGGGTCCGGCCGACGTGCCTCCCGAGCCAGCCGACCGGAGTCTCACGGGGGCGGTGCCTTCTCGCCGGGGCGCGGGGGCCGTGCCGGGGGGCGTGCCGGGGGGCGTGCCTCGGCGGGCCTGGTGAGCAGCATCCCCTCCAGTGCCAGCAGGCGGGTGTGCCGGCGGAGATGGGCCGCCTGTTCGGTGGCCGGGGGGCTGTCCGCGGCCAGGGGGTGCGGCGCGTACGGGGTGTGGGCGAACAGTGGCAGGTCGGTCGGGTGCAGCCGCCAGGACAGCTGCCGCCCGCCCGCCTCGATGCGCAGCCGGTGGACGCCGTCGGGGCCGGCGTCGCTGTCGGGGGTAAGGACGGCGCTCGCGGGGTGCAGCGCGGCCAGCCAGGCCAGCAGGTGTGCGTGGTCGAGCCGGACGCGGGTCAGCTCCCGCTCGTAGGAGTCGGCGTGGCGCTGCCAGCGGTCGCGTTCCCGACGGCAGTCGTCGAGGTCGCGCCGGTCGGGGCGGGGCACGCGGCCGGACCGCAGGGCGCGGCACAGTGCGGCGGCCGTCCGTCCCAGCGGGCCGGGCGCCCCTGAACCGCGGGCGTCCTTCTCCTGGGGCGGGGCGAGCGGAGGGGGCGTGGACATGAGGTACTCCGGTGACGGTGAACGGTTCTCAGCGAGGGGCGTCGGCCGTGGCGGCACGGGCGGCTGCACTCGGGCGGGTTTCGTCGGTACGGTCGCGGGTGGATCCGGTGCGCCGGTACCGGCCGGCACCGCGGGCATTGGCGTCCCGGCAGGCCTCGTCGACGAACTCGCCCCGCCGCAGGTGCCGTTGGTAGGCGGCCCGAGTACCGCAGGGCGCGAGCCGGGGGCCCGGGTTCCGGGCGTCCCGCTCCTGCCGGCCGTCGCCGGACCGCCCCGGTGGGGGCTTCCGCGCATCCGTGGGGTCGCCGGGCCGGCCGGACGGTGCGTCGCCGACCGTCCGGGGAGAAGGGACGGCGGGCCGCTCGCTCCGGCCGCTGCCGGTCGGCCCGGCTATCGACCGGGCGGACTTGTCGCGGAACAGCACCGCTTGCGGAGCGTCGCCCACGCACCCGGCGGCTCGCTCCGGGGTCGTTCCGGCGAACCCAGCGGATCCCCCCGGGGACGTTCCGGCGGAGCCCACCCCCCGATCACCGCGGTGCCACCCAGCGCCTGACGCGGTGGCGGGCCCAGCCTCCCTAGGTGCCGCCCCCTCCATCCCCCCGCACAGTGAGCCGACCGGTCCCCCGGTCGACCGCGCCCGGCGTCCCCCCGTGCCCGGGTCGCCCGCAGGCCCGCTCGACTGCCGTACGACGGCACCGCTCTTCCTCCCGACCGCCGCAGCACCGGCCTCCCCGGCTGCCGCCCCCTCCATCGCCCCCCACGGTGAGCCGACCGGTCCCCCGGTCGACCGCGCCCCGCGTCCCCCCGTGCCCGGGTCGCCCGCAGGCCCGCTCGACTGCCGTACGACGGCACCGCTCTTGACCGCGGCAGCACCGGCCTCCCCGGCTGCCGCCCCCTCCATCGCCCCGCACAGTGAGCCGACCGGCCCCCCGGTCGACCGTGCGCGGCGTCTCCCCGGCTCCGGGCGGTGGGAAGGGGCCGTGGGGCGCTCGGGTGGCGGGGTTGACGCGTCGTCGTCCGAAGACCCGCTCGGTGGCCGGGTGTTGGGCCCGGATGGGGGGTCGGTCGACTGTTCCAGTGCGTGGCGTTGGGCGCCGGTGAGGCCGGCGACGATGCCCTGGCGGTCGCAGCGCGGGAGGTTCCGCTCCCTGTGCAGCACGGCGGCCCGGCAGGAGTCGAGCACCGGGCACGTCGCACAGATGGCCAGCGCCGTCGATGTGTACCGCCGGGTGAACCACAGGTCGGCGTTCCTGGCCCGGCAGGCCGCGCTCGCCTCCCAGGCCCGCGAGCCCGCGTCCGCGGCGGGTGCGCCGAGGCTCATCGGGCCGGTCCCGCCGGGCCATGGGCCGGTACCGGGGTGAGCGGCGGCGCGGCCGGGTCGACGTCGTCCGGGAGCGGGGCCGGTACCGGTGTCAGGGGTCCCACGTGGGCCGCCACGTTGGCCAGGGAGCAGCGCTCGGGCCGGCCGTCCACGGACATCAGCGGCATGCCGTCCTGGCGTCTGCACCCCTGGAAGTACCAGACGTCCCCGTGCACGTCGCGCAGCGGGAGGGCCAGGTCGTAGACGGTGTCGCCGAGTCGGAAGGAGCGTGTCGGTGCGGTGGGCGCGGCGCAGGGCAGCGTCGCCCCGGCGCCGTGGGCCACCACCGTCACACGCACGCCGTCGCGCACTCCCTCGCCGATCACGGTGTACGGGCGGGCGCCCTCGCCGACGATCGTGATGCCGAAGTAGGCGCGCCAGCGGGTCCAGCGCTCGGGCCCGTCGACCCGGAGCACGACCTTCACCCGGTCGCCGTCGACGCGGATGTCGGCGGGGCCGACCTGGCCGGCGAGGTGGCGCGCGACGGCCTGGGCGACGTACCGCGCCCGTGCGCAGGCGGCGTCCCAGTCCAGCGCCTTGCGCTCCAGCTCGGTCAGCGGACGCGGGATGCGGGACCAGCCTCCGCCGGGCGTCCGGAGCAGCACGGTGGCCGGCGCGCGGTGGGGGTCGACGAGGAGCCGGGCGGTGTCGAGCGCATGCGCGACGGCCGCCGCCTGTTCGAACGGAACGGACCCCAGAACCGCGCGGATCACACCGGCGGCGTGGGTGAGGTTGCTGTTCACACAGACACCGCCCCGATGGACCGGCGCAGTTTCCGCAGCGACCGACAGGTGAGCGTGCGGACGGCTCCGACGGTCTGGCCCATCACCAACGCGGTTTCCTGCGGGGTGAGTTCGTCGAGATAGCGCAGCTCCACGCAGTGCCGCTGTCGGGCGTTGAGAACGTCCAGGGCGCAGCGCACCGTCTCCTGGGCCTCGACGGCTTCCAGTTCCCGTGGGACCAGGCCTTCGACGCCGGAGCCCGTCCCCCGGGGGTCGTCGAACTCGCCGACCGGGGTCTCCCAACGGGTCCGGCCGCGGGCGAGTTCGTCGAGCCAGAGGTTCTTGGCGATGGTGGTGAGCCAGCCGGCGAAGGCGGTGCCCTGCCAGGTGAAGCCGTCGATCCGGCGCAGGGCGCGGATGAACGCCTCCTGGGTCAGGTCCTCCGCCAGATGTCTGTTGCGGGTCCGGACGAGCAGGAAGCCGTACACGATGCGGTAGTGCTGGTGGTACAGCACGGCGAACGCCTCACGGTCCCCGGCGCGCGCACGCGTGACCAGTTCGGGTTCGGGGGCGGGCTGGACGATGGGGTGGGCCGGTAACGGCATGGATCGCTCCCGTCGGCATCGATGCGGAGGTGCGGGGCGGCGGCCCCATATCTTCGATATCCATGTAGATGTAGATTGCCGAAGCACACGGCACGGGTCACCGCGGCACACAGGAGGGCCGCGACCCACATCCGGATACGCTCTGCAGTCTTCATGTAGATGTAGATCGTGTCAAGGCGCCGCCGTGACAGGAGAGTTACGCCGTGCACACCGGACCCCCACAGGCCCGATCTGCGATCTACTTGCGCTTGTAGATAACGATGACCGATCCTCGGATATGTGACGAACGAGGCGAGCCGCCCAGCATCCCCGGAGACCGGCCAGGATCCGCCGCGCCGTGACGAGGACCTGGCTGCCCTGCTCGAACGTCTGCTGGCACAGGTGCCGGGCAGGACCCAGAAGGACCTGGCGGCGGAAACCGGCATCTCCTACCCGACGCTCAACGCCTGGATGAACCGCACACGCGGAACCTCGCGCATCGACCCGGAGAAGCTCCGTGTCATGGTCGAGACGTTTCGGCGCTGGGGCGTCCGGACGACGCCGAAGGAGTTCTTCGAGGCGGTCGGCCGCCCCGTGCCGGGCCCCAGCGGGGACGAGCGCGAGGCCCGACTGCTGAAGCTCTACCGGCAATTGCCGGAGGCACGTCAGCGCGCACTACTGAAGGACGCCGAGGCGATGCTTCAGGTCAGTCGCATCGTGTGAGGCCAGCGCCGCGCGACCGGCTGTCCGGCCGGTCACGCCGACATCCGCCGGTTGTGACGCACGGTTCGGATGCGTCGGGTGAATATGCCGAAACAGTGCACGCATCCGCCCGCCATCGGTACCATCAGTCAGCCGCTGGCCTCCCGGAGCGGAACGCTCATGCCGTAGCGCTTTCCTGGGGAGACAGTTGTGTGCGTCCACATTGCCGTAGCCGACGGTCTGGCGAGCATCGCGGTCTGGGACTCGGACGAGGTCAGCATCCGAGTCGCCCGAGGTGCACCGACGGGTGATGCGCTGCGGGAGGTGGCGGACATCCTCATGGTCGATCTCGGCGCCCCCGCCTCCCGCGGCGGCCCGCTGCGCTGCTTCTGCGGGATGCGGGTGGAGCTTCCCCGGGAACTCCTCCCCTGCGTCCATGGAGCGGAAGCCGGCTGACCCGGGCGCGGGCACACGTCGGCCCGTCCCCCTGTCCGACGGAGTGCCGGACGGGGAACGGGCCAGGTGGCAGACGGGTCAGGCGGACAGGCGGGCGATCGCCTCGTCCACCGTCAGCTCCTCGCGCTCACCGGTCCTGCGGTCCTTCAGCTCCAGGACGCCCTCGGCGGAGCGGCGGCCCGCGACGAGGATCTTCGGTACGCCGATGAGCTCGGCGTCCGTGAACTTCACGCCCGGGGAGACGCCCGCGCGGTCGTCGACGAGGACACGGAGGCCGGCCGCGCGCAGCTTCTCGGAGACGTCGAGGGCCAGCTCGGTCTGGAGCGCCTTGCCCGCGGCGACCACGTGGACGTCGGCCGGCGCGACCTCGGCCGGCCAGCACAGGCCCTGCTCGTCGGCGGTCTGCTCGGCGAGGGCGGCGACGGCGCGGGAGACACCGATGCCGTAGGAGCCCATGGTCACGCGGACCGGCTTGCCGTGCTGGCCGAGGACGTCGAGCTTGAGGGCGTCGGCGTACTTGCGGCCCAGCTGGAAGATGTGGCCGATCTCGATGGCGCGGTCGAGGACGAGGCCGGTGCCGCACTTGGGGCACGGGTCGCCGTCCTGGACGACCACGACGTCGACGTACTCGCCGACCTCGAAGTCACGCCCGGCGACGACGTTCTTGGCGTGCGTGTCGGGCTTGTTGGCGCCGGTGATCCAGGCGGTGCCGGGGGCCACGCGCGGGTCGGCGATGTACTTGACCTTCTCCCCCAGGCCCTGCGGTCCGACATAGCCGCGGACCAGGTCCGGGCGGCCCGCGAAGTCGGCCTCGGTGACCATCTCGACGACCGCCGGGGCGAAGTGCGCCTCGACCTTGTCCATGTCGACCTCACGGTCGCCGGGCACGCCTACGGCGACGATCTCGCCGTCGACCTTCACGAGAAGGTTCTTCAGGGTGTCGGAGGCCTGGACGCCCAGCGAGGCCGCGAGGGTCTCGATCGTGGGGGTGTCGGGGGTGGGGATGTCCTCGGCGGCCGGCACGGCGGAGGCGTCCCGCTCCTTCAGCTCGTACGTGATCGCCTCGGTGTTGGCCGCGAAGTCGCAGTTGGGGCAGTCGGCGAAGGTGTCCTCGCCGGCGCCGGCCGGGGCGAGGAACTCCTCCGACTTCGAGCCGCCCATGGCGCCGGCGGTCGCGGCGCAGATGCGGTAGTCGAGGCCGAGACGCTCGAAGACGCGCTGGTAGGCCTGGCGGTGCAGGGCGTAGGACTGGGCCAGGCCCTCGTCCTCGGTGTCGAAGGAGTAGGAGTCCTTCATGAGGAACTCACGGCCGCGCAGGATGCCGGCGCGGGGGCGGGCCTCGTCACGGTACTTGTGCTGGATCTGGTAGAGGATGACCGGCAGGTCCTTGTAGGAGGACGCCTGGTCCTTCACCAGCAGGGTGAAGATCTCCTCGTGAGTCGGACCGAGCAGATAGTCGCCGCCCTTGCGGTCCTGGAGACGGAAGAGCTCGGCGCCGTACTCGTCCCAGCGGCCGGTCGCCTCGTACGGCTCGCGCGGCAGCAGGGCGGGGAGCAGCACCTCCTGGGCGCCGATCGCGTCCATCTCCTCACGGACGATGCGCTCGACGTTGGCCAGCACCTTCTTGCCGAGGGGCAGCCAGGACCAGATGCCGGCCGCGGTGCGACGGACGTAGCCGGCGCGGACGAGGAGCTTGTGGCTGAGGACCTCGGCGTCCGCCGGGTCGTCGCGCAGCGTCTTCGCCATCAACTGGGACATGCGCTGGACCGGTGCGTTGGCCATGGTTCTCGTACTCCTGCCGGGAAAACGGTGATGGCAAGGAGGTTAGCCGGGGGTCCGGTGGTGGCGGAAATCGGTTATCGGCGGCGCAGTGGCAGGGGGGCGCCCATCACGGCGTACGGCTTCGGGGCGCTGGGGAAGAGGACCTGGCGGGCCAGGTCCTGGTAGCCGAGTGAGTGATAGAGGCCGCGGGCCGGGCTGTCCGTGTCGATCGCGGAGAGGATCGAGCGGGGTTCGGCGGCGCCGTCGGTGATCGTGGTGATCAGGGAGCGGCCGACTCCGCGGTTCTGGTAGTGCGGGTGGACGTGCAGCTCCGTGATCACGAAGGAGTCGTCCAGCCAGGTCTCGTGGCCCTGGGCGCGGAGGTACGGCTCCACGACCGTGGACCACCAGTGGGCGCGGTCGTTGGGCATGCCGTAGACGAAGCCGACGAGACGCTCCGCCGAGGTGGCGCCGAGGGCCCTCGCGCCGGGGTATGTCATGTGGCGGAGGACGATCTGGCGGCGTACGGCGACCTCGTCCGCGCCGAGCCCGAAGGCGATGGCCTGGACGGCGAGGGCCTCGTCGACGCGGGCGGAGAGGTCCAGGGGGCCGATCACGATGTCGTCGTCGGGTTGGCGGCGGTGTCCGTGACCGGGGAATCGCATGTGGGGAGCGTACAGGGCGCTTCGCTGGATGAGGCCGGGTGCTTCGGGTTGTCGTTCGGGTGCGGGTCGTGGGGGCTCGGCGCGCAGTTCCCGCGCCCCTGGGGCACTTCAGAACAGGACGCTCATGAACGCGCCGACCTCTTGGAAGCCCACGCGTCGGTACGTTCGTCGTGCCGCCGTGTTGAAGTCGTTGACGTAGAGGCTGACCACGGGGGCGACGTCCGCGAGGGCGTAGCGCAGGACCGCCGACATGCCGGGGGCCGCGTAGCCCTGGCCGCGGTACTCGGGGGCCACCCAGACACCCTGGATCTGGCAGGCACGGTCGGTGGCGGCGCCGATCTCCGCCTTGAAGACGACCTTGCCGTCGGCGTCGAGACGGGCGAACGAGCGGCCGGAGCCCACGAGTTCGGCGACCCTGGCCTGGTAGAGGAGGCCGCCGTCGCCGGCCATCGGGGAGACGCCCACCTCCTCCGTGAACATCGCCACGCACGCCGGCATGATCGTCTCCATCTCGTCCTTGCGGATGCGGCGGACGTAGGGATCCGGGGCGATGTCGGTGGAGAGCCGGTCGGTGACCATCAGGGGCTGATGGGCGCGGATCTCACGAGCGGGGCCCCAGCTGGGTTCGAGGAGGCGCCACAGCTCCGCGGTGGGTTCGACGGGGCCGACGATGGAGGAGCAGCGGCGGCCCGCCCGGCGGGCCCGGTCGGCGAAGGCGCGGACGGCTCTCGGGGTGGCGCAGATGGGGACGAGGTTGGCGCCGGCGTAGCAGAGGGAGGTCAGCAGGCCGTCCTCGTACCAGCCCCACATCTCGCCGCCGAGCCGCCAGGGGTCGAGGCCGGCGACCTGTACGCGGGACGTCACGAAGGCGTTCGCGACCGGCTCGCGGTCGAGGACGGCGAGCGCGGCGTCCAGGTCGCTCGGTTCGAGGACCCGGGAGGTCGTCTGGGTCAACACGGGCGGGGCGCCTCACACTGGGGACGGCTGATCTCCGCACTGTACCTGCGGAAGCTGAGCAGCGTCGCCCTGTGATGGTGCCGCTTGTTTTGAGGTGCCCCGGGGTTTGGGTGCCGTCGCCCATGAACTCGAGTGGCCGTGGCTTGTTCGCGGGTGCGGGTGGGTGGGGGCTGGTCGCGCAGTTCCCCGCGCCCCTGAAAGGGGGGCCTTCGGCCCCCCTTTCAGGACGCAGAAACCTCAGCCCGCCACCGCCACCGACGGCTCGCCCGAGGCCACTCCGTCCGCCTCCATCTGTTCGGCCAGCTTCATGGCCTCCTCGATGAGGGTTTCCACGATCTTGGACTCCGGGACCGTCTTGATGACCTCGCCCTTGACGAAGATCTGGCCCTTGCCGTTGCCGGAGGCGACGCCGAGGTCGGCCTCGCGGGCCTCGCCGGGGCCGTTCACGACGCAGCCCATCACGGCGACGCGGAGGGGGACCTCCATGCCGGTGAGGCCGGCGGTGACTTCCTCGGCCAGCTTGTAGACGTCGACCTGGGCGCGGCCGCAGGACGGGCAGGAGACGATCTCCAGGCCGCGCTGCTTGAGGTTGAGGGACTCCAGGATCTGGTTGCCGACCTTGACCTCCTCGACCGGCGGGGCCGAGAGGGAGACGCGGATGGTGTCGCCGATGCCCTGGGAGAGAAGGGCGCCGAAGGCGACCGCGCTCTTGATCGTGCCCTGGAACGCCGGGCCCGCCTCGGTGACGCCGAGGTGGAGGGGGTAGTCGCACTGGGCGGCGAGCTGCTTGTACGCCTCGATCATGACGACCGGGTCGTTGTGCTTGACCGAGATCTTGATGTCCCGGAAGTCGTGCTCCTCGAAGAGCGACGCCTCCCAGAGGGCGGACTCGACGAGGGCTTCGGGGGTCGCCTTGCCGTACTTCTGGAGCAGGCGGCGGTCCAGGGAACCGGCGTTGACGCCGATGCGGATCGGGGTGCCGTGGTCCTTGGCGGCCCGCGCGATCTCCTTGACCTTGTCGTCGAACTGCTTGATGTTGCCGGGGTTCACCCGGACCGCGGCGCAGCCGGCCTCGATGGCGGCGAAGACGTACTTCGGCTGGAAGTGGATGTCCGCGATGACGGGGATCTGGGACTTCCTGGCGATCGTCGACAGGGCGTCCGCGTCGTCCTGGGTGGGGCACGCCACGCGCACGATCTGGCAGCCGGACGCCGTCAGCTCGGCGATCTGCTGGAGGGTCGCGCCGATGTCGGACGTACGGGTCGTGGTCATCGACTGGACGGAGACCGGGGCGTCGCCGCCGACCGCGACGGTGCCGACCTGGATCTGCCGGCTCTTGCGGCGCTCGGCAACCCTGGTCGGAACGGACGGCATGCCGAGAGAAATCGCAGTCATCTGCTGTGCAACCCCAAGTCGTGGATCAAGGTCCGGCGCCAACGGAACAGTGGGCTCCAGGCTTCGAGATTACGGCACGGGCCCGGGCTCGGGCACATCCGTCCCGCGGACCCACTCGAACGATGACGGCCCGGCACAGAGCGTGCCGGGCCGACACCAACGCCGTACGGCTAGGAGATTCTCACCGGGTTAACCACGTCCGCGATGAGGACCAGGATCGTGAAGCAGACGAAGATTCCCGCCACGACGTAGGCGACCGGCATCAGCTTCGCCACGTCGAACGGGCCCGGGTCGGGGCGGCGGAAGAGCCTGGCCAGGTTGCGGCGCAGGGACTCCCACAGGGCGCCCGCGATGTGGCCGCCGTCCAGCGGCAGCAGCGGGAGCATGTTGAAGAGGAACAGGGAGAGGTTGAAGCCCGCGAGGAGCATGACGAACATCGCCAGCTGCTGGGACGCCGGGATGTCGAGGGTGGCGATCTCGCCGCCGACCCTGGCCGCGCCGACCACGCCCATCGGGGAGTCCGGTTCACGGGGGCCGTCGCCGAAGGCCGCGTCCCACAGGGCCGGGATCTTGGAGGGCAGGGCGGCGAGGGAGTCGACCGCGTCGCCGACGCGGTCCGTCATCCAGGTCACGGAGTCGCCGAAGTCCTGTTTGACGACGCCGGTGGCGGCGCTGAAGCCGAGGAAGCCGGCCTTGACGTACTCGCCCTGGACGTAGGCCCCGCTGGAGTCCTTCTTCGCGACGAGGTTCGTGGCGATGGTCGCCTGGAGGGAGACCTGCTTGCCGTCGCGGTCGACGACGATCGGGACCGTCTTGCCGGCGCTGTCGCGGATGAGGTCGGACAGCGTGTTCCAGTCGTCCGTCCGCACTCCGGCGAAGGAGACGATCTTGTCGCCCTTCTTCATGCCGGCGGCCGCGGCCGGGGACGCCTTGTCGGTCTTCTTGCAGGTGTCGCGGTTCTCGCTCTGGGAGATCACGCACGGGGAGACCGAGGCGACGTCGGTGGTCTGCTGCTGGATCCCGAAGCCCATCAGGACCGTCAGGAACAGGCCGATCGCGAGGATCAGGTTCATGAACGGGCCCGCGAACATCACGATGACCCGCTTCCACGGCTTGCGCGTGTAGAAGAGGCGGTCCTCGTCGCCGGGCTGGAGCTCCTCGAAGGCGGCCGAGCGGGCGTCCTCGATCATGCCGCGCCAGGGTGAGGTGGAGCGGGCTTCCAGGCGGCCGTCCGGGCCCGGCGGGAACATGCCGATCATGCGGATGTAGCCGCCGAACGGGATGGCCTTGAAGCCGTACTCGGTGTCGCCCTTCTTCTTCGAGTAGATGGTCGGGCCGAAGCCGACCATGTACTGGGGCACGCGGATGCCGAAGAGCTTGGCCGTGGAGAGGTGGCCCAGCTCGTGCCACGCGATCGAGACGAGGAGTCCGAGCGCGAAGACCGCTATGCCGAGGATGAACATCAGGGTCGTCATGCACGGGCCTCCGCCGTCTGTGCCGCCAGTTCCCGGGCCCGGGTGCGGGCCCAGGTCTCCGCTTCGAGGACGTCCGACACCGTGAGCGAGGTTCCCGTGGCCGGCGTGCCGTGTTCCTCCACCACGCGCGTCACGGTCTCCATGATCCCGTTGAAGGGCAGCGCGCCGACCCGAAACGCCTCCACGCACTCCTCGTTGGCGGCATTGAACACCGCCGGGGCCGTGCCCGCGAGCTCTCCCACGTGCCTCGCAAGGTTGACCGAAGGAAACGCGTCGTTGTCGAGCGGGAAGAACTCCCACGTCGACGCCGTGCTCCAGTCGAAGGCGGGGGCCGCGTCGGGGACGCGCTCGGGCCAGCCGAGGCCGATGGCGATGGGCCCGCGCATGTCGGGGGGCGTCGCCTGGGCGATTGTCGATCCGTCCGTGAACTCAACCATCGAGTGGACATACGACTGGGGATGCACGACGACCTCAATGCGGTCGAAGGGAATGTCGTAGAGGAGGTGTGCCTCGATGACTTCCAGGCCCTTGTTGACGAGGGTCGCGGAGTTGATGGTGATGACCGGACCCATGGCCCAGGTGGGGTGGGCGAGGGCGTCCTCGACGCTGACGTCCGCCAGTTCCTCCTTGGTACGGCCGCGGAACGGGCCGCCGGACGCGGTGACGACGAGTTTCCGTACGTCTGCCCGGGTGCCCGACGCGAGGGCCTGGAACAGCGCCGCGTGCTCGGAGTCGACCGGGATGATCTGCCCGGGCTTGGCGAGCGCCTTGACCAGCGGGCCGCCGACGATGAGCGACTCCTTGTTGGCGAGCGCGAGGGTGCGGCCCGCCTCCAGGGCGGCGAGGGTCGGGGCGAGGCCGATCGAGCCGGTGATGCCGTTGAGGACGGTGTGGCACTCCGAGGCGGCGACCTGGGCGGCCGCGTCGGGGCCGGCGAGGATCTCCGGGAGCGGCTCGCCGGTGCCGTACCGGACCTGGAGGGACTCCCGCAGCGCCGGTACGACGTCCTCGCGGGCGACCGCGACGGTCCGCACCCCGAGCCGGTGGGCCTGCTCGGCGAGCAGGGAGACCCGGCCGCCGTTGGCGGACAGCGCGGTGACCCGGAAGCGGTCCGGGTTGCGCAGCACGAGATCGATGGCCTGCGTGCCGATCGAGCCGGTGGACCCGAGGATCACCACGTCCTTGGGACCGTCGCCCGCCACGGGGTCGTAGACGAGGTGGGGGTCGGCGAGGGCGCGGGCCGAAGACGGGGCTTTGGGCCCGTGCCCTCGGAGGGCTGGACTGTCACTCATCCCCCCATTGTTGCCGTAAGGACGGTGTGTGAGGACAGCGCGTCCCCCGAAGGAGGTCCCCCCGGGAGGCGCGCTGTCATGGGCCGGTCAGTTGATCGGGCGGTGGACGTTCTCCTTCTCGCTCGGGCCCGGTGTCGCGTCGGCGATCCAGGGGCCCTCGCCCGAGGCGTCGACGATCCCGTCCTCCAGCCATACGTAGGTGCCGGACATGACGCCCTTGACGACCTTGCGGTCCAGGTCGTCGGTGTTGGTCCACAGGCGGCCGAAGAGTTCCTCGATCCGGATGCGGGACTGGTGGCAGAAGGTGTCCGCGAGTTGGTAGGCCTCGCGGCCGTGGTCCTCGGTGGTGCGCAGGAGTTCGGCCCGGACACAGACGGCGCTCATCGCGAACAGTTCCGCGCCGATGTCGACGATCCGGCCGAGGAAGCCCTGCTTGGTCTCCATGCGGCCCTGCCAGCGGGACATGGCGTAGAAGGTGGAGCGGGCGAGCTTGCGGGCGGTGCGTTCGACATAGCGGAGGTGCGCGGAGAGGTCGACCTCGTGTTTGAACTCGCCGTAGGAGTACGGGAGTTGCCCCTGTCCCGCGACCAGTTTCGGGAGCCACTTGGCGTAAAACACGCCCGCGCTGGCGCCGGCCTTCGCCTTGTCGGTCAGGGACTTCTCCGGGTCGATCAGGTCGCCGGCGACCGAGAGGTGGGCGTCCACCGCTTCGCGCGCGATCAGCAGGTGCATGATCTCGGTCGAGCCCTCGAAGATGCGGTTGATGCGGAGGTCGCGCAGGACCTGTTCCGCCGGGACCGCTCGTTCGCCGCGGGCGGCCAGGGAAGCGGCCGTCTCGAAGCCCCGGCCGCCACGGATCTGGACGAGTTCGTCGGCCATGAGCCATGCCTGCTCGGAGGCGAACAGCTTGGCCAGGGCGCCCTCGATGCGGATGTCGTTGCGGTCCTCGTCGGCCATCTGGCTGGCGAGGTCGGTGACCGCCTCCAGCGCGAAGGTCGTGGCCGCGATGAAGCTGATCTTCGAGCCGACGGCCTCGTGGTGGGCGAGGGGCTTGCCCCACTGCTCGCGGGCCGCCGACCACTCGCGGGCGATCTTCAGGCACCACTTGCCGGCCGCCACACAGGAGGCGGGCAGGGAGAGCCGGCCGGTGTTGAGGGTGGTCAGCGCGATCTTCAGCCCCGCGCCCTCGGGGCCGATGCGGTTGGCCGCCGGGACGCGGACCTGGTGGAAGCGGGTGACGCCGTTCTCGATGCCGCGCAGACCCATGAAGGCGTTGCGGTTCTCGACCGTGATGCCGGGCGAGTTGGTCTCGACGACGAACGCGGTGATGCCGCCCCTGTGGTCCTCGGACTTCGGTACCCGGGCCATGACGACGAGGAGGTCGGCGACCACACCGTTGGTGGTCCACAGCTTCACTCCGTCGAGGACGTAGTCGTCCCCGTCCGGCACCGCCGAAGTGGCCAGCCGGGCCGGGTCGGAGCCGACGTCCGGCTCGGTCAGCAAGAACGCGCTGATGTCGGTGCGGGCGCACCGGGGCAGGAACGTCTCCTTCTGCTCGGCCGTGCCGAACAGCTTCAGCGGCTGCGGTACGCCGATCGACTGATGGGCGGAGAGGAGCACGCCGATCGCCGGAGAGGCGGAGCCGGCCAGCGCGAGCGCCTTGTTGTAGTACACCTGGGTGAGGCCGAGCCCGCCGTACTTGGTGTCGATCTTCATGCCGAGCGCGCCGAGTTCCTTGAGGCCGTTGATGACCTCGTCGGGGATGCGGGCCTCGCGCTCGATGAGGGCGCCGTCCACCTTGGTCTCGCAGAAGTCGCGGAGTTTGGCGAGGAACTCCTCGCCGCGCTGGGCGGCCTCCGTAGAGGGCATGGGGTGCGGATGGACCAGGTCGAGCCGGAAGCGGCCGAGGAACAGTTCCTTGGCGAAGCTGGGCTTGCGCCACTCCTGTTCCCGGGCTGCCTCCGCGACCTCGCGGGCCTCGCGTTCGGAGACGGTGGGCTTGCTGGATGGGGCGGACATGAGGGTCACCTCGCCGCGAATCGGGATCTTGGACCGTTATCGTTACCGACCGGTGCTACTCGATCGTATGTACCCGATCCCGGGCGGCCCCACCACCCCTGGGACGCGCCGTTCAGCCGATGTTGACGGAGTAGGACTTGGTGTCCAGACGCCCGGCGCCCTTGAAGACCTCGGTGCCGGACTCGATGCCGGAGACGTACTTGTCGTTGCTGAGCAGCTTGCGCCGAACGAGGGCCTGGGTGAAGTCGTCCAGGTTCAGGGATGCCTTGGTGGTGTTGGTCTGCCGGACGAAGGAGTACACCTTCCAGCCGATGTCGCCCTGGTAGATGTCCCACATCGCGCCGCCGAGGCTGACGCTGCCGTACTTGGTGCCGAGCGGTCCGGCGCCGCCCTGGCGGTTGAGCCAGATCATGATCTCGTCGGTGGGCTGGTCCTGCCAGTCGGCGGTGTTCTTGTTGTGCAGCCACAGGTCGTACGCGACGTTCATGGTGCCGGGGGCGGCGCTGACCGTGAACTCCCAGCTGGTCCTCACCGGCTTGCGGTCGCCGACCCGGATGGGCAGCTGGGTGGCGGCCTTGTCGGTCTTCCAGCCCCAGTGCCAGCCGAGCACGGTGGAGGCGTACGACTTCACGTCGTAGTCCCGGCCGGTGGCGCTGTTGGCGAGGCTGTAGTCGGTACCCCATGAAATGGTCGACCCCGACTGGGAGTTGGACCACACGCACTGGGTGCCGGTGTACTTCCCCTCGTTCCAGAGGTTGTTGTTCACGTAGTACTTGCCGAGCGTGATCGTGTCGAACGCCGTGCACTTCTTGCTCGACTCGTCGGCCTGCGCGACGGTGACGCCGACGGCGGCGGCGAGCGCGACCGTGCCGGAGAGCAGGGTCTTCGCCTTCTTGGAGAAGCGGGGGCGGCGGTGCTGCATGGGGGTCCTTCCGGGGGGTCCTGTTACGCCCCTTCAGTGGCCGCCGCCGTTCGAAAGGTTGCCGTCGCTCCGGTCCGTCATGATGGGAGCCGGAGGGCCTTGTGGCGCCCCGTCCCCAACTCCTTATCGAAGCGCTTCGACAGCCTATGGACACCCACCCCGGGTGAAGCTACTGTCGAACCACCCTCACCCGCCCTTATTCGCACTGCGCACTGTCGAAGCGCTTCACAAAGCTTGGAGAGCTGGATGGTCACCCTCGCCGAGGTCGCCCAGCACGCCGGAGTGTCGGCGAGCACGGTGAGCTATGTCCTCAGTGGCAAGCGGTCCATCTCCACGACCACCCGGCAGCGGGTCGAGCAGAGCATCCGCGAACTCGGCTACCACCCGAACGCGGGCGCCCGCGCCCTGGCCAGCAGCAGGTCCAACATCATCGCGCTGATGGTGCCGCTGCGCACGGACATGTACGTACCGGTGATGATGGAGATCGCCATCGCCGTCGCAACCACCGCCCGGACGCACGGGTACGACGTCCTGCTGCTGACCGGCGAGGAGGGTCCGGACGCGGTGCGCCGCGTCACCGGCAGCGGGCTCGCCGACGCCATGATCCTGATGGACGTCGAACTCGACGACGAGCGGCTGCCGTTGCTGCGCGGCACCGACCAGCCCTCCGTACTCATCGGCCTCCCCGCCGACACCTCCGGGCTGACCTGCGTCGACCTCGACTTCCGGGCGACCGGGGCGCTCTGTGTCGAGCACCTCGCGATGCTCGGCCACCGCGACATCGCTGTCATCGGCGAGGCCCCCGCCGTCTATGAACGGCACACGGGTTTCGCCGAGCGCACCCTGGACGGACTGCGCACCCGGGCCCAGGAGTTGGGCGTACGACTGCTGCACCGGCCGTGCGAGGGCGGGTACGACGCGATGGCCGTCACGCTCGCCCGCATCCTCGACGAGCGCCCCGCCACCACGGGGTTCGTCGTGCAGAACGAGTCGGCGGTCGAACCGCTGCTCGCCCTGCTGCGTCAGCAGGGGCGTGCCGTCCCCGAGGACGTCTCGGTGGTCGCGGTCTGCCCCGACCAGGTGGCGACCCAGGCCTCGGTGCGGCTGACCTCGGTCGCCATCCCCGCCCAGGAGATGGGCCGCCATGCGGTGGAGCGTCTGGTGGCCAAGCTGGACGGCCGTGGCAGCGACGAAGTCGTGCTGATCTCCCCCGAGTTGACGGTCCGGGCGAGCACCGGCCCGGTACCGGCGTAACCGCCCACCACCCGGCGTAACGCCTTCACGCGTCGCCCCTTTCGGGGCACCCCCATGTCTGCCACTCCGCCAGGAGTATCGGAGCCCAGGAGCGCCTCAAGTGACTCAGCATGCCGAGAACCAGCCCCCGACCGGCGCGGTGAGCCTCGCGCAGTCGTCCCCGACCGTCGGTACGTTCCGTGAGCGGGACGGCGCGCTGGAGTGGAGCGGCCGGCAGGAGACCGTACGCATCGAGCCCTGGGGTCCGGACGCGGTCCGGGTCCGGGCGCGGCTCGGCGGGCCGATCCTGGAGGGGCTGCCGGGTGCGCTGCTCGACGAAGCGCCCGCCACCTCGTCCACCGTCAAGATCGAGGACGGGCAAGGGCAGTTGACCGTCGGCTCGCTCACCGTCGAGGTCAGCGGCGAGGGTCTGATCCGGTTCCTGCGGACGGACGACGCGAGCGAGCTGCTCGCGGAGGCCCGCGCCCACTTCTGGTGGCCCGGCTCGCGCCTGTACACGGCCGTCGGCAACGGTCACCACCGCCTTGAGCAGCGGTTCGCCGCCTACGACGACGAGAAGCTGTACGGCCTCGGCCAGCACCAGCACGGGCGGTTCGACCAGAAGGGCCTGGTCCTCGACCTGGTCCAGCGCAACGCCGAGGTCGGCATCCCGGTGCTGACGTCCAGCCGCGGCTACACCGTGCTGTGGAACAACCCGGCGATCGGCCGGGTGGAGCTGGCCCACAACGGCACCCGCTGGGTGGCCGACTCGGCCCGCCAGATCGACTACTGGATCACGGCCGGCTCCCCCGCCGACGGGCAGCGCCACTACTCCGCGGTCACCGGCCGGACGCCGATGATGCCGGAGTGGGCGACGGGCTTCTGGCAGTGCAAACTGCGCTACCGCACCCAGGACGAACTCCTGGAGGTGGCGCGGGAGTACAAGCGGCGCGGACTGCCCCTCTCGGCGATCGTGTGCGACTTCTTCCACTGGACGCACCTCGGCGAGTGGAAGTTCGACCCCGCGGAGTGGCCCGACCCGGCCGCGATGGTGCGGGAGCTGACGGAGCTGGGCGTCAAACTCGTCGTCTCCGTCTGGCCGTCGGTGTCGCCGCTGAGCGAGAACCACCCGGTGATGGAGCAGCGCGGCTACTTCATCGGCACCCAGTACGGCCCGATGGCACACGCCGACTGGCCGGACAAGGAGGTGGCGTCCACGGTCCAGGTGGCCTTCTACGACGCCACCAACCCGGAGGCGCGCCAGTTCGTGTGGTCGAGGATCAAGGAGAACTATCTCGACCCGTACGGCATCACGGCCTTCTGGCTGGACGCCTGTGAGCCCGAGCTGAAGCCGGGTTTCCCGGAGAACCTGCGCTACTGGTCGGGGCCCGGCCTGGAGGTCGGCAACATCTATCCGGCGGACAACGCCCGCACCTTCCACGAGGGCCTGCGCGCCGAGGGCGAGGAGGTCATCACCCTCAACCGCTCGGCGTGGGCGGGCAGTCAGCGCTACGGAGCGGCTCTGTGGTCCGGTGACATCGGCACCGACTTCCCGACGCTGCGCCGCCAGATAGCGGCCGGCCTCAACACCGCGCTGTCCGGCATCCCCTGGTGGAACACCGACATCGGCGGCTTCCACGGCGGCGACCCGACCGACCCGGCGTACCAGGAGGTCATGGTCCGCTGGTTCCAGTTCGGCGCGCTGTCCCCGCTGATGCGGCTGCACGGCTTCCGCGACCCGGGCATGCCGCTGGGCCCGGACATGACGGGTGGGCCCAACGAGGTGTGGTCGTACGGCGAGGTGGCCGGGGCCGTGCTGGAGAAGTACCTGCGGCTGCGCGAGCGGCTGCGGCCCTATGTCCTGGACGTCATGCGCGAGGCCCACGAGGAGGGTCTGCCGCCCATGCGGCCGCTGTTCCTGGAGTTCCCGGACGACCAGGCGGCCTGGTCGGTGGACGACGCGTATCTCTTCGGCGCCGACCTGCTGGTGGCCCCGGTGCTGACGGCGGGCGCGACGGCCCGGACGACCTATCTCCCGGCGGGCGCGACCTGGACGGACGCGTGGACCGGCGAGTCGTACGAGGGCGGCAGGACCGTGACGGTCGACGCGCCGCCGGACCGTATCCCGCTGTTCCTGCGGGACGGGGCGCGGCTGCCGGTGGCGGAGTAACGGGAAGCGGTGACATGACGTGCGGCCGGTCCCTCCCCTAGGGGGACCGGCCGCACGCGTGCGGGGGTCAGCTGATCAACTGCTGCTGACCGTCAGGTTGTTGGTGACGAAGTCCAGTCCGCCGGACGAGGACGTGATCTCGTAGCCGAACTGGACGTCCCCGATGGTCTCGCTGCTGGACATCCAGCCCTTGGTGCCCGAGATCCAGGTGAGGATCGACTTGATGTTCACGGTGCCGGAGCTGGAGTCCGAGGTGCGCAGGAACGAGAACACCTCGTTGGCGCCGTTGGTGCCCTTGTAGACGGTCCAGGTGTGGCCGCCGAGGGTGACGTTGCCCTGCGAGGTGCCGAGCGGGCCGACGGCACCGTTGTAGTTGACCCAGAGCATGATCTCGTAGTCGTAGTCGGTGTCCCAGATGTCGTACGACGTGTTGTACGCGCCGGACGACGGGACGGTGACGTTGTAGCTGCTGGACAGCGAACCGAGCGAGGAGATGGTCTTGTTGACCACCTTCTTCGCGTTCGGGTACGACTTGATGCCGCCGGTGTTGGGGTGGTTGGCCCAGACTCCCCAGTTGGTGCCGGAGTTGGCCCAGATGCACTGGCTGCCGGCGCCGGAGCCCCAGATGTTGTTGTAGAGCGTGTAGCCGTTCAGGCTGGTGTTGCCCCACTGGTCGCAGGAGTTCCACACGGCCGCCGAGGCGGGTGCGGAGGCGAGGCCGACGGTGGCGCCGAGGGCCATCGCGGGGGCCAGTACGGCCATGGTGATCTTGCGCAGCTTGCTGTTCGTGCTCTTTGCCTTCGTGCTCATTGCCATGGTGTCCCTTCCATGGGTGGGGGGAATCGCGGGGGTGAATCGCGGGGTGGCTACCACGCCTCCAGACGCAGGACGTGGTCTTCTCCGGCGACGAGGTCGAGCGGCCGGGTGCCGGAGGAAGTCCTCAGTTCGACGCGGTGGCTGCGCGTGGGGCGCAGCACCGCGGTCGCTTGCCGTGGGGTCCAGACGAGGTCGAGTGCGGCGCCGAACCGGGTACGGACGCCGAGGAGTTGCCCCTGGGGGTACCGGTCGGGCAGGGCGGGCAGCAGGACCAGCCGGTCGGGCGTCGACTGCACGAGCATCTCGACGAGCACGGCCGGGAGGGTGTGGGCGGCGTCGGCGTTGTAGACGTCGCGGTTCGGGTAGTGCGCGCTCATCAGCGAGTGGTGGAAGAAGTCGCCCTTGAGCACCTGGCCGAGGGCGTGCGCGACCCGTTCGCCGTCGCGCAGCCGGGCGGCGATCAGGGCGTGGTGGAGGTGTCCATGGGCCGAGTCGTTCTCGGCGCCGCGCAGTTGGAGGGCGCGGTGGGCGGCGTCGGCGAGGCCGGGGGTGTCGTAGGGATTGATCTCGTCGAGCGGCCAGACCCCGTACAGATGGCTGAGATGCCGGTGGTCGTAGGTGTCCTCCAGGCCCGGCCAGGCCCACTCGGCGATCGCCCCGTCGTCGTTGATCCGGTGCGGCGGCAGGCGGTCGGCGAGGGCGCGCAGTCGGGCCGCGTCCCGCGGGTGGTACGCGGCGGCCGTGAGCAGGGCGTGCCGGGCCGCCGAGAGGTCCATCGCCGCGTTGATGGCGCCCCAACTGGCGCCCGCGGGGCGGTTCTCGGGCGAGTAGGAGGGGACGACGACGAGCCGGCCGTCGGTGTCGGTGCGGGTGAGGAAGTCCTCGTAGAACTGGGCGACCTCGGCGAGCGCGGCGGCGGTGCGGGGGTCGCGGGTGCCGATGGTCTCGTCGTGGTCGACGAGCGGCTTGAGCAACCAGTCGGCGCCGGCCGTCCACAGGTGCAGCGGGTACTCACGGCTGAAGTGGTACGTCAGCCCGGACTCGCCGTCGCTGTGCGGCGGGGCGACGATCCCGCGGGCGCCGAAGATCGCGTGGGCGTTCTCCCGCCAGTCGTCCCGCTGCCCGTGGACGAGGGACGCGAGCGCCTCGGTCACCTCGGGGAGGGCGGCTGCCGCGGCGGACGCGGTCTGGAGGTTGACGTTGGCGTCGTTGGTGAACGCCCCGGCCCAGGCGGTGTCCCAGTCGCCGGTCCACAGGCCGGTGAGACGGGGCGGGAAGAGGCCGCTCGCGGAGAGCAGGTGGTAGCGGCCGGCGGCGAAGAGGCGCTCCATGAGGGCGGGGCTGTCGGGGCGTTCCAGCAACTCCGAGCCGGGCAGGGCGCGTTCGGCGGGGTCGGCGTCCAAGTCGAGGGTGACGCGGGCGTAGGCGGTGCGGTGCAGGGCGGTGTGCCGGTCGAGGAGGGCCGGGTGGTCGAGGGGGAGTTCGCGCAGGGCGCGCGCCTCGGCCATGACGTCCAGTTCGCCGGTGTGCCGGACGACACGGGTCAGCAGCAGCACCGACTCGGCGCCGCTGATCCGCAGGCCGGGCGGGGTGAGGGTGACGGAACCGCCGGTGAGTTGGACAAGGGTGACGCCGGTGTAGGCGCGGTCGCTGCCGGGGTAGCGGGCGCGCAGGGTGAGCAGGGCGCCCTCGGAGGTGAGCACGGCGCCCTGGCCGACGCCTAGGTCCTTGGGGGCGCCCGGCAGCCGGTGGTCCAGGGAGATCTCCAGGTCGGTCGCGGTGACCCGGTGGACGATGACGTCGTCGGCGCGGGAGACGAAGACCTCGCTGTCCCAGCCCTGGAACCAGGTGCGGGTGACGCCGGTGGTGAAGTCGACGGACCGGTGGTAGCCGGGGGCGTCGCCGGTCGTGCCGCGCAGCCGGATCTGGAAGGCCGGGTGGAAGGGCTGCACCCACTGGAGGTCCCGGTGGTCCGTGAAGCTCTCGGCCGCGTCGAGCTCTCCGGCGAGCAACCGGTCCTGAAGTGCGGGGAGTTCGGCGGCCAGCCGCGGCGGGCGGGCCTGTTCGGCACCGTTGGGGCGCACCAGGGTGTGATGGGTGACGACGACCCGCTCGTCGTTCGGTTCGCCGAACACAAGGGTGCCGTGATGGCCGTTGCCGCTGAGGAAGCCGTCCTCCCAGCGAGTGGCGGGGCGGGGTTCCCAGGTGCCGTGCACCAGGCTCATGGCTTCAGCACCGCCACTCCGTAGCGGTCGAGGGTGAGTTCGTCCGTGACGTTCATGCCGGTCAGCAGATCATGGAAGGCGCCCGGAACGCGCAGGTCCACGGAGTCGCGGCCGTGGTTGAGCACGAAGAGCACCTCACCCCGCCGTACGGCCTCGACGCCCGCAGGCAGCCTTTCCAGCACCGGCCGGACGCCCGCCTCGGCCGCGAACCCGGCGAGCAGCTTGCGCAGTTGGTCCGGTTCGGGAAGCGTGGCGAGATAGCGGGCCCGCCCCTTGCAGAGCACGGCGGGCACACCGTCGAGTTCACCCCCCTTGAAGGCGGCGGCCACGACCGCCTCCCCGTCGGCCTCGATCTCCTCGGACCACAGGGTCCCCCGGAACCCGTCGCACTCGACGACCTCGCCCGCGTCCAGCGGCCACCACTCGTGCAGGGTACGGATGCCGAACAGCTCGCGCAGACGGGCGTCCATCCCGCCGGGCCGTACCCGGTCGTCCTCGTCGGCGATGCCGGTGAGGAAGCCGGAGACGAGCGTGCCGCCCTGGTGGACGTAGGCGAGGAGGTTCTCGATCGCCGTGTCGGTAAGGGCGTACAGCTGCGGGACGACGACGAGCCTGTACGCGCTCAGGTCGTGTTCGGGGTGGGCGAAGTCCGTGGCCAGGTTGGCCTCCCAGAGGGCCCGGTGCCAGGCGCCGAGGACCTGCGGATAGTCGACCTCGCTGGAGAGCCGACCCTCATGGGCACCGGCCCACCAGGAGTGCCAGTCGTGCAGCACGGCGATCTCGTGCGGCGTGTGACGGCCGGCGACCTCGCCGCCGATCCTGGCGAGGTCCGCGCCGAGCCGCTTGACCTCCTGGTACGTCCGCCCCCGCTCCCCCGCGTGGCTGACCATCCCGGAGTGGAACTTCTCCGCGCCCTGCCGGGACTGTCTCCACTGGAAGTAGCAGACGGCGTCGGCGCCACGGGCGACGGCCTGGAGGGACCAGAGCCGGTTGAGGCCGCGCGGCTTGGGGTGGTTGACGCCCCGCCAGTTGACGGGGCCGGCCGCCTGCTCCATCAGCATCCAGGGGCCGCGGGCCTGCGAACGGGTCATGTCCTGGACCAGCGCCCCTTGTTGGGCGCCGAGCGGATCCCGTGGATCGGGATACAGGTCGACGGAGACGATGTCCTCCTCCTCGGCCCACCGCCAGGCGTCCTGTCCCGTCCACAGCGGCATGAAGTTGGTGGTGACCGGGAGGTGCGGGGTGTGCCGCCGCACGATGTCCCGTTCGGCGAGGTAGCACTCCAGGAGCATGTCGGAGGTGAACCGCTTGAAGTCGAGGACCTGGGCCGGGTTCTTCAGATAGTGGGCGTGGCGCGGTGTGTGCACCTCGGCCCAGTCGCCGTAGCCCTGGCTCCAGAAGGCGGTGCCCCAGGCGGAGTTGAGGGCGTCGAGGGTGCCGTACCGCTGTCGCAGCCAGTCGCGGAACCGGGCGGCGGCCTCGTCGCCCCAGTCGAAGGTGCAGTACTCGTTGTTGATGTGCCACATCGTGAGGGCCGGGTGGCCGCCGTAGCGGGCGGCGAGGGCCTCGGTGATGGCGGCGGCATGGTGCCGGTAGACGGCGCTGGAGTGCGAGAAGTGCTGCCGGCCGCCCCACCACTCGGTGCGGCCGTCCTGGTCGACGGGCAGGGTCTCGGGGTGCAGATGGCCCAGCCAGGGCGGCGGCGAGGAGGTCGGGGTGGCGAGGACGACCCCGATGCCGTGCTCGTGCATCAGGTCCATGAGCCGGTCGAGCCAGCCGAAGTCCCGCTCCCCCGGCCGGGGTTCGAGCTTCGCCCAGGAGAAGACGCCGAGCGTGACGGAGTTGACGCCGGCGTCCTTCATCAGCCGGACGTCCTCCTGCCAGGTCTCCTCGGGCCACTGCTCGGGGTTGTAGTCGCCGCCGAAGAGGATCCGGCCGCGGGTGGCGTCACCAAGCCCTGGCATCAGACGGGCTCCCCGTACTGGATGCCACGCCCGTTGGTGGCGAGGTAGACCCGCCCGTAGGCCCGCGGGTCACCGGTGATCACCTCACCGGTCCAGCCCCACTGGTGCTGGTCGTCGTTGATCCGCACCCAGCTCTTCGCCTCGTCGTCGGAGCGGTACACGGCGGTGATCGACTCGGTGGAGCCGACCATGTAGACCGCCGGGTACGCGGCCCCGTCGGCCGCCTTGCCGAAGCCGAGGGTGTACGAGGCCCAGCAGCTCGCGACCTTCTCGAAACTCGCGCCCCCGTCGGTGGACCGGTAAAGCCCGTTCCACTTCACGCTCAGCCACAGGTCACCGGAGCGCCCGGGTGCCGCGACGAGCTCGAACTGACTGTCTCCGGAGGGCAGTCCGGACGCCCGCGCGATGAAGGTGACGCCGCCGTCCGTGCTGGCGAACAACGTTCCCGTGTCGGTGTCGTACGCGTAGAACAGCGTCGGGTCGGCCGGGTCGGCGAGGGGCGTCGCGCCCTTCGGGAAGGAAGCGACCTCGGTCCAGGTGGCCCCGTTGTCCGTGGAGCGGTGGGCCGGGTACTTGGTGCCGTCCCAGTGCACGAAGACCCACAGCAGCACTCCGCCGTCGGCGCTGACGGCGATCGGCCCCGGTGCGTCCTTGGCGAGGGCGGGCTGGGCCGCGAAGGGCGCCCAGGTCCGCCCTCCGTCGTTCGAGTACGCCCCGTTGCCGTGGTCGCCCCACCCGGTGCGCACGACGTACGCCGGCTTCGCCGCGGCCTGCGCGAGTCCTGTCGCCGTCCCGAACACGGGGTTCGACGCCATGCCGCGCGAGGGGGACGCCGTGAGCTTCTCGTGGTACATCACGCCGATGTCCCCGGACCCGCTGATCAGCGGCGCCTTCCCGGTCGGGGGCGAGATCAGCAGCCGCGCGGACGCCTCTTCGATCCCGCGGATCTGCGGAGCCCAGTGCTTCAGGTCCCGGGTGCCGTAGAGGGTGGCGCCGGTGCCGTACACGAGGTGCTTCGAGTCGTACGGGTCGAGCGCGAGCGCCTGGATCCACCAGCCGAACTTGGGCGCGTCCGCACCCCACTTGAGATAGGGCGTCTCGGACACGTCGAAGACGGCGGAGTCCTTGAGGGAGGTCCAGGAGCGACCGCCGTCGGTGGACCGGAAGACGGTGTCGACCAGGGCCCACCGGTTGTTGGTGGACACGACGAGGGTGCCCGGCCGCCGGGCGTCCACGGCGACCCCGCCGTACCCGAAGGAGTCGGTGCCACCGTCGGCGGTCGTCCCGCCCGGCTTCACCGGGGTGACCTCACGCCACTTGCCGTTGGCGGTGCACAGCGCGTGCACACTGCCGTCGGACTGTCCGTTGGGCCCGGGGGCGTCGGCGTACGTCAGATACAGCTCACGGGTGTTCCGGTCGTACGCGCCCCGGATCGGCACCTTGGCGGCGGTACCGGAGGGCTGTCCCGGCACGGCCTCCCACTTGATCCCATCAGCGGTGCGGAACAGATTGGCGGCGCTCCCGTCGGAGTCACCCCAGCCGGCGTAGAGGACGCGCCCCGCGGCGACGAGGAGGGTGACGCCCTGGCCGGAGGCGCTGGGGGTGCCCGGGAACCCGTCGGCCCTGGCCCACGTAGCGCCTCTGTCCGTGGACTTGAGGAGCCCGTCGTGTCTGGTCCCGAGCCAGAGCGTGTCGCTGTCCCGCGGGTCGACGAGCAGCCGCTCCCCGCACCCGCGCCCGTCCTCGTTGGCCCCGAGCTTGACGTCGAGGTCGGTACGGGCCCAGGTGGCCCCCCGGTCGTCGGACCGCAGGACGGCCCCGTTGGAGGCCCAGGACTGCGCATACGTGCCGAGGGCGAGATAGACCCGGTTCGGATGAACGGGGTCGACCGCCATCGCCTCGACCCCGAGAAGGTTCCAGTCGTCCCACCCGAGGTGATCGGTGAGCGCCGTCCACCGCGCGGCGGAGTCGTCCCACCGGTAGGCGCCACCGATGTCGGTACGGGCGTAGGCGAGGCCGCGGACGGAGGGGTGGAAGAGCACGCCGGTGACGAATCCGGTGCCGCCTTGGACGACGTTGCGCCAGCGGTAGGTGGGGGCGGCGGAGGCGGCCAGGGCACGCCCTTGGCTCAGGGGAACGGCGGTGAGCGCAGCGGCAGCAGCGGCCCCGGCAAGAACAACACGACGACTGGGCCGTGATGCGCGCATGACACATACCTCGCTATGTGAGAAACGGGATGGGGACGTACCTCTAGGGGCGCGGGGCTGTGTTGAATTTGCGGCTACCGCCGCGTGGGCGCGACCAGCCACGACACACCCGCAGCCGCCGACGCGCCGACGCTCAACCCTTGACCGCGCCCGTCAACATGCCCTTCTTGAAATGCCGCTGCACGAACGGCGAAAGCACAGCCACCGGCAGCAAAGCCATCACCATCACAGCCATCTGAACGGCCAGCCCCGACAACTGCCCCGTCTTGATCGCCTGCCCCAACCCCACCGGCGCCTCCTGCTTCTGCACCAGCTGGATCATGACGTTCTGCAACGGCATCATGTCCTGGTCGTTCAGATACAGCGACGCGTTGAACCAGGCACTCCAGTACCCCACCGCGTAGAACAGCGTGATGACAGCGATGACCGCCCGCGACAACGGCATCACGATCTGCCAGAGAATCCGGAAATCCCCGGCCCCATCGATCCGCGCACTGTCGGTCAGCTCCGACGAGATCCCCATGAAGAACCCGCGCAGCACCAGGATGTTGAAGACACTGATCGCACTCGGCAGGATCAGTGCGAGGTAACTGTCCGTCAGCCCAAGGGTCTGCACCAGCAGATACGTCGGGATGAGCCCGGCGCTGAAGAACATCGTCGCCAGCAACACCATGAGAATCCACCGGTGCCCGAGCGACCCCGAGCGCGACAACCCGTACGCGCACAGCACGGACACCGTCATCGAGAACGCGGTACCCACGACAGTGACGAGCACGCTGACGATCGCCGCCCGGGTGACCTGCCCTCCGCTGAGCAGCTCCTGGTAGGCGACGAAGGTGATGTCCTTCGGCACCATCACCAGGCCGCCGGCCTCGTCGATGGTCTTGCGCGAGGAAAGACTCGTGACCACCACGATCCACAGCGGGAACAGAATCGCCAGGCACGCGATACCGAGCACGAGCCCCTTGCTCGCCAGCCCCGCCTTCGAGGCGGGTTCCTCCCAGACCGGCCGGGGCGGCGCGGCCCACCGGCCGGGTTCACGCACAGGCTTCTCGATCAGCGCGGTCACTTCTTGTACACCCCCTGCTCGCCCATGAGATGGGCCACCTTGTTCGCGGCCAGGACGAGACCGATGCTGATGACGCCCTTGACGAGTCCGGCGGCGGCCGCGTAGCCGAAGTCCTGGTTGCGGACGCCGTTCCACCACACGAAGGTGTCGAGCACCTCCGCGGCACCCGGCCCCACCGCGTCTCTCTGCAACAGGATCTGTTCGAAGCCGACGGTCAGCGCGTCGCCGACCCGCAGCACCAGCAGCAGCGCGATCACCGGCCGCAGCGCGGGCAGCGTGACGTGCCACATGCGCCGCCACCGTGACGCCCCGTCCATGGCGGCGGCCTCGTACAGGTCCGGGCTCACGGACGCCAGCGCGGCGAGGAAGACGATGATCCCCCAGCCGGCGTCCTTCCACACCGACTGCGCGGTGACGAGGAACTTGAAGGTGTTCGGGTCGGTCATGATGTCGAGACCGTCGTAGCCGTGGTTGCGCAGCAGCGTCGACAACAGTCCGGCGCCGCCGAGCAGTTGCTGGAAGACCGCGATCACCAGCACCCACGAGAAGAAGTGGGGCAGATAGAGAACGGCCTGGGCGATGGCCCGCACCCGGGGCCTGACCACGCTGTTGATGAGCAGCGCGAGCAGGATCGGGATCGGGAAGAACAGCAGGAGCTGGAGGAAGAACAGCACCAGGGTGTTCTGGACCGCCGACCAGAAGGACGAGTCCGCGAAGATCCGCTGGAAGTTCTCCAGCCCCACCCAGGGGCTGTGCAGCATGGACACGACCCCGTTGTCGCTGATGTAGGGGTCGTAGTCCTGGAAGGCCACCACGTTGCCGAGGATCGGCACGTAGTTGAAGAGCAGGACCAGGACGACCGCCGGCAGCGCCATCAGGATCAGGACGCGGTCGCGTCTGAACCGTAGGCGCAGGCTCAGTCTCCCGCGTCGCCCGTCACTGGAACCGGTGGCGCCGCCGGGCGCCACCGGGGTCTTCGCCGTCGTGTCGGCCTCGGTCCTGCTCCGAGGCACCGTGCTGTGGGACACGGCCGTTCTCCTTGCCTCGGTACCTGGTCAGCCGGCCGCGGAGCCGTTCTCGTCGAGGATCTGCTTGTACCAGTCGCGGAGTTTGTCGCCGCCCTTGCTCTTCCAGTCGGAGACGGCCTGCTGCATGTCGCTGATCTTCTTGCGGCCGCGGACGATGTCGTCCTCCAGCTGCTCGAAGTCGTTGGAGAGGTTGGTGTAGCGGTTGGGCTCAGTGATCTGCATGCCCCAGAAGCTGGACTTCTTGGCGAAGGCGCCCATCCGCTGCTCCCACTCGACCTGCCCCTTGGCGACCTCGGGGAAGTCCGGGTGCGCGATGGTCGCTGCGGGGCTCGCGACCATGACGTAGGCGTTCATCACGTCGATGTTGCCCTGGTCGGTCTTGGTCGGGACGCCGTCCTTGACGGTGTAGTGGGTGCCCTCCACACCGTAGTTGGTCATCATGTACTCCTTGGTGCCGTACGGCGCCGCGGTGACGTTGGCGACGGCGAGCACGTCGCGGATGACCGACTCGGAGGCCTTCTTGCTGACGAAGGCGAAGATACCGGCGGGTTGTTCGGCCCACAGGGTGGGGTTACCGCCGTCGTGGCCCCAGACGTCCATGCCCCAGATCTTGAAGTCTGGGTTCTGCTGGGCCTGTTCGGCGGTGCGTCCCCACCACTGGGAGATGTTGTTGGGGTAGATCAGGAACTCGCCCGCCGCGAACTTGGGGCCCGGGTCGGGGGCGTTCTTGCCCAGCTTGGAGTCGGGGTGGACGACCCCGGCGGCGAAGAGCTTGCGGGACCACTCCAGCGCCTCGAGGTACTCCTCGGTCTCGACGCGGTTGACCAACTTGCCGTCGACGAGGGTCCAGCCGAGGGGCTTCTCGCTGCCCGAGAGCACACCGAAGGCCTGGAAGGCGGTCCACTTCATGTCCAGGCAGGCCCACCTCTTGGCCTTGGCGTTGGTGATCTCCTTGGCCAGCGCCATGAACTCGTCGCAGGACTTCGGGATTTCGTAGCCCTCCTTCTCGAAGATGTCCTGCCGGTACAGGGGCACCATGGAAGGGGCGGACGGCGCCGGCATCGGCAGGCCGCGCAGCTTGCCGCCGAAGATGGAGCGCCGCCAGGCGTCGGTCGGGATCGCCGCGAGGTTCGGGTACTCCTTGACCTTGTCCTCGGACAGGTAGGGGCCGAGGTCGGCGAACTTGCTGATGATGGCACTCGGTATCTTGCCGCCCATGTTCCACCCGGGGACGACCACCACGTCCGGGATGTCACTGGAGGCGAGGACCGCGCCCAGCTTCTGGTCGTAGGTGTTGCCGTCCTGGTTCCGCCAGACGACGTCGACGCCGATCAGGTCGTTCATCGCCGTGTAGTAGGCGTTGTTCTGCTTCGGCGGCGACCCCCAGAACGGCGACATGATGGTGACCTTGCCGCCCTTGCCGAGCTTCTTCTCGACCGACGTCTTCAGCGTGGCGAGGTCCAGCTTGCCGGTGAAGCCGACCGCGGAGCCGTTCTTGGCGGCGATGTCCGGCGTCACCACGTTGCTGGCCACATAGGCCGGGAGGATCTTCTTGGCGTCCTTGCCCGACGTGGTGCCGTCACGCGATCCGCTGTCCGAGCCGCCGCAGGCGGCGAGGAGCGGCATCCCCCCGGCCACCGCTGCGGTGGCGACCGCCGTGGAGGCGAGGAAGCTTCTCCGGCTGGGCCCGGAGGAGGCGGAAGCGGCGTTCGGCGTCATTGCGTCAACCCTTCATGGCGCACCAGGACACCCGGCGGTGGGCCGTCGGCTGCGGTGTCTTCAGTGGAACTGGCTGAGCCGAAGCGTTCCTTCGACTTCTACGGTCGCTGCGTAGTCGAAGTAATCGAGTAGTCGAAGCGCTTCGATGTTGCTGTGAGGTTAAGTGAAGCCATGTGGGTGCACAAGGGTCGCTCCCAATATTCCTCGGCGGCCTGGGAGGCAACCTTTTCTTATGCACCGCTTGAAGTGATGGCGCTGCTCCCTTGACACCCACCCCGGTGTCGAATCAGCATCGAAGCGCTTCGAAAGAGCTTCGCCGCTCCACTCCAAGGGGAACCCCACGTGACCGCACAGACGCCGCCCACGCCGCCCTTCCGCGATCCGCAGCTGCCCTTCGCGAAGCGCATCGACGATCTGCTGTCGCGGCTCACCCTCGACGAGAAGACCGCGTTCCTGCACCAGTTCGCGCCGGCCGTGGAGCGCCTCGGCGTCGCCGCGTTCCGCACCGGCCAGGAGGCACTGCACGGCGTGGCCTGGATGGGCCCGGCGACGGTGTTCCCGCAGGCGGTCGGTCTCGCCGCGAGCTGGAACACGGAGCTCGTGCGACAGGTCGGCGACGCGGTATCGAAGGAGGTCCGCGCGATGCGGGCGCGCGACGACCGCGTGGGCCTCAACGTCTGGTCGCCGACCGTCAACCTCCTGCGCCACCCGCTGTGGGGCCGCAACGAGGAGGGCTACTCGGAGGATCCGAAGCTGACCTCCGCGATCGCCACGGCGTACACCCACGGACTGCGCGGCGACCACCCCACGTACTGGCGCACCGCCCCCGTCCTCAAGCACTGGCTGGCCCACAACAACGAGACGGACCGGGCCACCTCGTCGAGCTCGGTGCGCCCGCGCGTGCTGCACGAGTACGACCTGCGCGCCTTCCGCGAGACCGTCGAGGCGGGTGCGGTGGCCGGCGTGATGCCCGCGTACAACCTGGTCAACGGCCGCCCCAACCACGTCAGTCCGTATCTGCGCGAGCAGCTGCGGGCCTGGACGGACGAGGACCTGCTGGTCTGCTCGGACGCGGGCGCGCCCTCCAACCTGGTCGACTTCGAGCACTACTTCGACACCCACGAGGAGGCCACGGCCGCCTCGCTGCTGGCCGGCGTCGACAGCTTCACCGACCACGGCACGGACAGCTCGCTGATCGTCGGGCGGCTCAAGAAGGCCTACGAGCAGGGCCTGTTGAGCGAGGCCGACATCGACACCGCGGTCCGCCGTCAGCTCTCGGTCCGGTTCCGGCTCGGCGAGTTCGACGGCTACGACGAGCCGGGCGCGTACGACACCCCCGAGCACCGGGCCCTCGCCCAGGAGGCGGCGGAGCAGGCCGTCGTCCTGCTGCGCAACGACGGGGTGCTGCCGCTCGCGCCCGACACCCGGCTCGCGGTGGTCGGCCTGCTCGCCGACGAGTGCAAGCTCGACTGGTACAGCGGCACCCTGATCCACCGCTCCACCCCGCTGGAGGGCCTGTACGAGCGGTTCGGCGCCGAGCGCGTGGAGTTCGCGGAGGGCGTGGACCGCGTCCGCCTGCGGACCTCCACCGGCGCCTTCCTCCACGTGCCGGCCGCGGACGCCGACGACGAGGTGCGCGGCGCCGAGGGCGCCCTGGACCCGGCGCTGCTGGCGGGCCGCACCGATCTGCCGCCGCTGACCACGGACCCGACCGGCACCGAACTCGCCCTCGTCGACTGGGGCGAGGGCCTGCTGACCCTGCGCGCCCCCGACGGCCGCTATCTCTCGGTCGCCGAGGACGGCTATGTCCGCGCCGCCGCCGACCAGCCCGGGGGCTGGGTCGTCCAGGAGACGTTCCGGCTCGAACCCCACGAGAACGGACACCTCCTCAGGCACGTCGGTACGGGTCGCCACATCTCTGTCGTCGCCGGCGGAGTAAAGGTTGCCGACGAGAATCCGGAAACCTCCGAGACCCCGGAGATCTTCGAGCTGATCATCGCCGAGCACGGCAGGGACGCGGTGGCCCGGGTCGCCGCAGAGGCGGACGTCGTCCTGGTGATCGCGGGCAACGACCCGCATCTGTGCGGCCGCGAGACCGAGGACCGTACGACCCTCGCGCTCCCCGCCCACCAGGAGGGGCTGCTGCGCGCCGCCCGCACCGCCAACCCGAACACGGTGCTGGCCCTGGTCTCCGCCTACCCGTACGCGGTCGAGCCCGGTCCGCTGCGCGCCGTGCTCTGGACGGCCCACGGCGGCCAGGCCGCGGGTACCGCCCTGGCCCGGGTCCTGGCCGGGGACGTCTCCCCCGCGGGCCGCCTCCCGCAGACCTGGTACGCGGACGACGCCGATCTGCCCGACCTGCTGGATTACGACGTGATCGGCGGCCGGCAGACATACCTCTACTACGAGGGCACACCCCTGTTCCCCTTCGGCCACGGCCTGTCGTACGCGTCGTTCGCGTACGCGGATCTGAACTCCCGGGTCGAGGAAGGGACGTTGCATGTCTCCTGCACGGTCACCAACACCGGCGACGTGACGGCCGACGAGGTCGCCCAGCTCTACACGCGGGCCGTCGACCCGTCGGTGCCGCGCCCGCGCCGCCAGCTGGCCGCGCACCGCCGGGTCACCCTGACGCCGGGCGAGAGGACGGGCGTGGACTTCGAGGTCCCGCTGTCGGAGCTGGAGTTCTGGGACGTGGCGCAGGGCCGCCTCCGTCTCGAACCCGGCCCGTACGACCTGCTGGTGGGCGCCTCCAGCGAGGACATCCGGCTGCGCGCGACCGTCGTCCTGGACGGTGAGCCGGGCACCCCGCGTGCGGTGACCGAACGCGGCCTGGACGGGGCGGACTTCGACGAGCAGAGCGGTGCCGAGATCGTCGACCGCACCAGGACCACGGGCGACGCGGTGACGCCGGCGCCGGACCGGACGGCCGAACTGCTCTACCGTGCCTGCGACTTCGGGCCGGGCGTCACGGAGGTGACGGTGACGGTGGCGGGCGAGGGCACGGTCGAGGTGTCGCTGGACGGCGGCCCTGCGACGGCCGCGCTCTCACCGCGAACGCCCACGTCAGGGCCGTACGACTATGTCACTCTCGCGGCGGGGCTGACGGCTTCCGGCGTGCACGACGTCCACCTGAGACTGCGCGGCCCGCTGCGGCTCGCGCACGTCGGCTTCTCCGGCTGAGGGTCCGGAGGAGACGGCACAGAGAAGGGGCCCGGCACCGGAAGGCATCGGTGCCGGGCCCCTTTTCGGGAGCCTATCTGAAAATGGTTCCCATTAGCTAGAGAGGGTCTCGAAGAGGCGCGTCAGAGAGCGAGCCCCGTCAGGACCAGCACCCGCTCGTAGGTGTAGTCGTCCATCGCGAACTTCACGCCCTCGCGGCCCACACCGGACTGCTTGGCGCCGCCGTACGGCATCTGGTCGGCGCGGTAGGAGGGCACGTCCCCGACGACCACGCCGCCGACCTCAAGGGCACGGTGGGCGCGGAAGGCGGCCTGGAGGTCGTGGGTGAACACGCCCGCCTGGAGGCCGTACTTGGAGTCGTTGACGGCCGCGAAGGCCGCGTCCTCGCCGTCGACCTTCTGCACCGTGAGGACGGGTCCGAAGACCTCCTCGCAGGACAGGGTCGTGCTCGCCGGTACGTCGGTGAGGACGGTCGGCGCGTAGGAGGCGCCGTCGCGGTCGCCGCCGGTGAGGAGGGTGGCGCCGGCCTCGACGGCCTCCTTCACCCACGCCTCGACGCGCTTGGCCGCGTCCTCGCTGACCAGCGGGCCGACGTCCGTCTTGGCGTCGCTCGGGTCACCGGTGACCTGGGCCTCGACGGCGGCGACGATCCGCGGCAGGAGACGGTCGTAGACCGACGCGTCCGCGATGACCCGCTGCACGGAGATGCAGGACTGGCCGCCCTGGTAGTTGGAGAACGTGGCGATACGGGTCGCGGCCCAGTCGAGGTCCGCGTCGCTCGCGTAGTCGCCGAGGACGACGGCCGCGCCGTTGCCGCCCAGCTCCAGGGTGCAGTGCTTGCGCGGCACCGAGTCCATGATCGCGTAGCCGACCTTCTCGGAACCGGTGAAGGAGATGACCGGCAGGCGCTCGTCCTGGACGAGGGCGGGCATCCGGTCGTTCGGCACCGGGAGGATGCTCCAGGAGCCGGCGGGCAGCTCGGTCTCGGCGAGCAGGTCACCGATGACCAGGCCGGAGAGCGGGGTGGCGGGCGCCGGCTTGAGGATGATCGGCACCCCTGCCGCGATCGCCGGGGCGATCTTGTGGGCACACAGGTTCAGCGGGAAGTTGAAGGGCGCGATGCCGAGGACGACGCCCTTCGGGAAGCGCCGGGTGACGGCGAGCCGCCCCTGACCGCCGAGGTCGGTGTCGAGGCGCTGGGCCTCGCCGCTGTTGAAGCGCCGGGCCTCCTCGGCGGCGAACCGGAACACGGAGACGGCGCGGCCGACCTCACCGCGGGCCCACTTGATCGGCTTGCCGTTCTCGGCGGAGATGAGCTGCGCGATCTCCTCGGTGCGCTCGACGAGACGCCGGCTGACGTGGTCGAGGGCGGCGGCGCGGACGTGGGCCGGGGTGGCGGCGAACTCGTCCCGTACGGCGTGGGCGGCGGCGACGGCCTCCTCGGTCTGCGCGTCGCTCGGCACGCTCACCTTGCCGACGACCCGGCCGTCCCAGGGCGAGGTGACGTCGAAGCTGTCCTCGCCGGTGACCTGGCGGCCGGCGAGCCAGAAGGCGTGGGTGGAAGTCATGTCCCGGCCCTTCCGCGTAGGGGGTGTGCGTTGGCTTTCGGGGTCCACGGTAGGGGCGGGGAGGCCAGGGGGCGTTTGTCCGAGGTGGAGTGGTGGGGGGCGGGGGTGTGCCGGTTTGGTGGAGTGCCCTGAAGAGCCCGGCCCGGGACGACCCGGGCCGGGCTCGGGAAGGTGGCGGGATCAGGCTCGCTTGAGGCGGACGGCGACCGTCTCGCTGACGGTCACCGGCTGGGCGTAGTCAGGGTCCGTCGCCGTCGCCCGGGTCTCGACCTCGACGTCACCACGCTGGAAGGGGACGTCCCCGGTGGGTACGGCCGTCGCGGTCCAGGCCACCGGGGCGCCCGGCGTGCAGGACACGGACGTGCTGAAGGAGCCGCGGATGAGCTTCTGGCTCTTCACCTGGGTGATGTCGCCCGCCACATCCACCCGCACCGGCTTGTTGCAGCTCACCGTCCCGTGCACGGTGGCCTTGCCGTTCAGGGTGCTCGCGGTGCCGTCCAGGGCCACGGCGAGGCCCAGGTCGAGCTGCGCGGGCGGGGCCGGGTTGGCGATGTGGACCTCACCGCGGGCCGCGGTGCTGCCTCCCTCGCAGTGCTGCACGAAGCTGGCGTCGAGCTTCTCGACATAGCCCTGCGGGCCGAGCTCCACGTCGGTGATGGTGAACTCGCCGGTGAGCGTGTTGCAGCCGCGCCCGTTGCCGCTGAGGTCGAGACCCGGCTCGGTCGGCTCGTTGAACGGGTAGCGGGTGGCTCCGGTGTAGGTCCCCGGCGCGAGGGTCTGGCCGGCGGGCGCCGTGAGATCCAGGTACCACCAGTCGCCGTTCGCCCCGTCGACGGAGAGGTGGACCCCGTTGCCTGCGGTGTCGGCGGAGATGTTCAGACGATCCTGGGTCGACGTCGAGTAGGCGTAGGACTGGCCGCCGCTGATCCAGTCGCCCTCGTCGCCGCTGAAGGCGAGCGAGCCTTCGGTGACGGGCAGAGCGTGTGCCTCGGTGCCGGACAGCAGGCCGGTGGTGCCGGCGGCCATGCTCAGGGTCAGTGCGAGGACGGCCGCGGCGCGGGCCAGGACGCGTGCGGGCGCGCTGATTCTCATGAATGTTCCCCCCTGCGGATGAAGTGCCAGTGCCCCTGTCGCCGGTGGGAGCGCTTTCCCAGCACCGGCGCAGCGAGTCTGCCAATCGGTGGGATTCATGACAACTGTGTTTCAGGAGACGGCAGTTGTGGTTTCGGCCAACCCGTGGGACGCGCCTACTCCGACGCCGTCGCCTTCAGTGCCAGCCACAGCTCCATCCGTACGTCCGGATCGTCCAGGGACCGTCCGAGGATCTCCTCCACCCGCCGCATCCGGTACCGCAGGGTGTGCCGGTGCACGCCCAGGTCCGCGGCGGCGGCGTCCCACTGGCCGTGCCGGGAGAGCCAGGCCCGCAGGGAGGCGACCAGGTCTCCGCGGCCGGTCGCGTCGTGTTCGTACAGGGGCCGCAGCAACCCGTCGGCGAAGGCCTTCACCGCGTCGTCGGCGAGGAGCGGCACCACCGACCCCGCCGCCAGCTGCTCGTGCTCCACCCACAGCCGCCCCCGGCGCCGGGCGACGGACAGCGCCTGCTCGGCCTGCTTGTAGGCGACGCCGGCGGCGATCGGACCGGCCGGCGCGGACACCCCGACGACGAGTTCCGCGGCCTCACCCTGCTCGCCCGCCCGGGCGGCCTCCAGTACGGCCGTGTACTCCCCGCACGCGCCGACCGCCGCGCCGCCGTCCGCGGCCAGCACCACCAGCCGCTCCCCCTCGGGCACGACCAGCACGGCCTCCCCGGCCCGGGCCGCCGCCGACTCCACGGCCTCGGTGAGCGCCCCCAGCGGATCACCGTCGGCGGCGCCGTCCACGGCCCCCCGTACGGTCGACTCCACTTCGGCGACGATCACCCGGAACGGGGCGTCCAGCAGGGCGCCGTACAGGTCACCGGCCACGGCCCGCGCGTGGTCGGGCTCCCCCGCCAGCAGCATCCGCAGCACCGCCGCCCCGATCCGCTGCTCGGCCGCGTACAGCGACCGGGACCGCTCGGTCGTGAGCGTCAGCAGCGCGATCGCGGAGTGCACGGCGTAGCGCTCCGCCGTGCCGAGCGCCGCGGCGGTCCCCACCGCGAGCGCGGCCCGGGGCCTTCGGCCCGTCCCCAGGGAGTGCAGCTCGACCCGGTCCTCGCCGTCCGGCCCGCCGACCACCGACGACGCCGGCGCGGCCCGCTCGCGCAGCCGCTCCACGTCCGCGGTCAGCCGCGCGGCCCGCCGGCCGGCCCACTCCGGCGCGGTGGCGACGACGGCACCCGACGCGTCGTAGAGCGCCGCCCAGCCGTCGACCTGGCCGGCGAGCGCGGACAGCAGCCCCTCCGGGCCCTCCGCGAGCGCCTGCCGGGTCAGCTCGCGCTGGGCCGCGAACCCCGCTGTCACCGCCCGGTACTGGTCGGCGGCGATGGCGGCGGACACGGCCTTGCTGATGGCGAGGAAGGGGGTGCGCCGGGGCACCTCCAGCAGGGGCAGTCCCTCGGCCTCCGCGGCGGCCACGAGCGCCTCGGGGATGTCCTCGTAGTTGACCCCGACGGCGAAGCCGAGCCCGACGACCCCCGCGCCGACCAGCCGCTTCACATAGCGCCGCATCACCTCCGGGTCCTCCGCGTCCAGTTTCAGCGCGGTGATCAGGAGCAGCTCGCCGCCCTCCATGTACGGCACGGGGTCGGCGAGCTCGCTGACGTGTGCCCAGCGCACGGGGACGTCGAGGCGGTCCTCGCCCGCGCGCACGGTCAGCTTGAGCGCGGAGTGGTGGACGAGCGAGGAGAGGGTGGGCGGCATGGGGCCTTCAGGTCAGTAGTGAGGTGAAGCCGGCGTGATCATTTGGCCGCCGTGTATGAACAGCCTGTGCCGATTCTGCCTCACTGTACGGTCCCCTTCAGCCCCTGAGGTCCACCAGCAGCGGCGGGGTGTGCTCCCCGTTGACGTCGGTCAGCGACAGCACCGCGTGCCCGGGCGGCACCGCGTGCGCCAGCTCGGACGCGGACCAGCGCTCCCGCTCGACCTGCCGCACGGTCACGGCCTCCGTGGTGACGGCCTTGCCGGTGACCAGCTTGCGCAGGGCGTGCATGACCCGGGTCATCGGCTGGTCGGCGAAGACGGTGTGCTGGGCGACGTCCTTGGTCTCCACCCACTCCGTGCCCCAGGCCTCGGCGAAGCGGCCGCCGTCCCAGGTGGTCACCCCGGACAGGGCCATCCGGCAGCCGACGGCCCCGTACAGCGGCCCGTGCAGGGTCTCGGGGACATCGGAGACCGAGCGCAGCGCCAGCACCACTCCGGCGTTCCGCGAGCGCAGCCGCTGGATCCGGCGCAGCGACCCGGGGGTGATCGTGCCGGTGGCGTCGTCGAGGACGAGGCTCACGAAGTGGTCGCGGGTGCCTTCGCCTTCCTCGGCGACCCGCGCGAACTGGGCCAGCACCAGCCGGGCGATCAGCCGCGCGGCCTCCTCGTGGCCGTGCCGGGGCAGATCGATACGGACCCGCAGCGGGTGATGGGCGACGGCACGCAGGGAGAACGGACGGAGGGTGTCGCTACCGGAGCCGTCGGAGGGGACCGTGCCGCCGCCCGAGCCGAAGAAGCCGTCGAAGGCCGGCCGGTCGAGCAGGGCGAGCCGGTCGGCGAGTGCCGGGCCCGGGTCGCCGGGCGCGCCGGCCTGCCGGACGCGGGCGTCCAGCTCACGGCGCATCGCCGCGTGCCGGTCGCCGGCCAGCCGGTCGCGCAGCTCGGCGAGGGTGGCGGGGTCGCCCTCCAGCAGCTCCCGCAGGACGGGCAGGCTCGGGAAGCGGCCGTACGCGGCCCGGTAGGGGCCCAGCAGCTGGGCGAGAGGCCGTACGGCGCGCTCGGCGCCCGTGCCGTCGAGGTCGCCGGCCAGCGCCTCGGCGAGGAACCCGGCCGCCTCGTCGGGGTCGTCGACCTCGGCGTAGGGGTCGAGGTCGTGCACCGAGGCGGGGTCACCGACGCGGACGACCACGTCGTAGGCGGTGTCGGGCCCGAGCGGGGTGCCGGCGCCGCCCACCACGACGACGGCGCAGCTCCCGGTGAGGGCCTGGAGGGTCAGGGCCTCGGTGACCGGGGCGATCACGTGCCGGGTCTTGCCGGCGCCGGACGGGCCGACGACCAGCAGCGAGGTGCGCAGGGTCTCCGGGCCGAGGGCGGCGCCGATCCCGCCGTACGCCAGGGGGGTGCGCTCGGCCTCGGTCCAGCGGCCGATGCGGACCTGCCCGGTGAGCAGGTCGTGGCGGGCGGCGCGGTGGGTGAGGTCGCGGGCGCCCGAGGGGTGGGTGAAGGCGGCGGCGCCCTGCCGGAGGACCGTGTCCGTGAAGTCGGCGAGCCGGCCCAGCCGTCGGGCCCGGGTCCAGCCGCGTTCGATGCGGGCGCAGTCCACGTCGTTCATCCGCCCGGCGAGCAGTTCGGCGGCCAGCAGCTCGGCGGCCTGGTGCTGGCCGGCCTCGCGGAGCTCGGGCCAGCGGGCGCGGGGCTGTTCGGTCACCCCGGCCGGGTCCTGGCCGTGCGCTGCGCGGCGCCGGTCGGCGAGCCAGGTCCGGGCCAGCGGCAGCCAGGCGCCGAGCCGGGCGAAGGGCCACAGGACGAGGAGGACGACGACCGTGTCGAGCAGTTGTCTGGACGGCGACTCGTACACCCCGTACCCGTCGGTGATCAGCACGAGCAGGGAGAACAGCGGGGTGACGACGGGCACGAGGTCCCAGCCGACGACGGGGAAGGAGTCCGGGAAGACGAGGCTGAGCGCGACGAGCGCGCCGAGGGCGGCGAAGAGGGCCCGCGCGGGCTGAGCCTTGCGGCCGACGAAGTGCCGGGCGACGACCGCCCAGCCACCGAGCCGGATCACCACGTACACGAGAACGGCGAAGGAGACACCGCTGTAGACCTCCAGCGCCTCCACGCCCGGATACGGCACCGCCTCCCCCGTCAGCTGCTTGGGGGACGCCAGCGTGCCGCCCCACCACCAGTCGTCCGGGGTGAACAGCCGGAGCACCGTGAACTCGTACGGCACCTCGCCCCGCCGCCAGAACGACCAGACCACGAGCCCGACGACGAGGGGGATCAGCATGCCCGCGACGGTCACCGGGGAGAGCCGCTCGGCCTTCCGGGCCGCCTTCGGCCGCTGGTACCCGAACCGCCAGATACCGGGCTCCGCCGCGGGCCGCTTCTCGTTCAGCCAGTTGGCCACCAGCGCACCCGGGCTCTGCCCCGGCTGCGGCGGCACCCGCGGCGCGTCCGGTGGTCCCGCCGGACGCGGCACCGGGTTCGCATGCGTACCCCGAGCGTCCTGCGTCCCGTCGCTGTCCATCGCCCCTGCTCCCTGACCAGCCGTTCCGTCCACCATCAGCGGCCAATCTAACGCCCCCGCAAGGGGAGTTCACCGCTTACGCGGCCGCTGCCGCCTTTCCCGGACGCCCGGCGGTGCGAGGCCCGCCCGGGTCTCCGCTATGTCCACCACGGACAACCGGTGCCCCGGAAACCGCCCACATGGAGCATGCCCACCCCCCGCTCCCCGCCCTAGCCTGCGAGAAAAGACAAGAAAGCATCCGCAACACCCCCAGGAGCCCCTCATGAGCGCACTTCCGCAGGAGCGCCGGATCGTCACCGCCATCCCCGGCCCGAAGTCGCAGGAGCTGCAGGCCCGCCGCCTGGAAGCGGTCGCGCAGGGCGTGGGCTCGGTGCTGCCCGTGTTCACCGCGCGGGCGGGCGGCGGCATCATCGAGGACGTCGACGGCAACCGGCTCATCGACTTCGGCTCCGGCATCGCGGTGACCAGCGTCGGCGCCTCCGCCGAGGCCGTCGTACGCCGCGCGAGCGCCCAGCTCACCGACTTCACCCACACCTGTTTCATGGTCACGCCGTACGAGGGGTACGTGGAGGTCGCCGAGGCTCTCGCCGAGCTGACCCCCGGTGACCACGCCAAGAAGAGCGCTCTGTTCAACTCCGGCGCCGAGGCCGTCGAGAACGCCGTCAAGATCGCGCGTGCGTACACCAAGCGGCAGGCCGTCGTCGTGTTCGACCACGGGTACCACGGGCGTACGAACCTCACCATGGCGCTGACGGCGAAGAACATGCCGTACAAGCACGGTTTCGGGCCGTTCGCGCCCGAGGTGTACCGCGTGCCCGTCGCCTACGGCTACCGCTGGCCGACCGGTGCCGAGAACGCCGGTCCCGAGGCCGCCGCGCAGGCCATCGACCAGATCACCAAGCAGGTCGGCCCGGACAACGTCGCCGCGATCATCATCGAGCCGGTGCTCGGCGAGGGCGGCTTCATCGAGCCGGCCAAGGGCTTCCTGCCGGCGATCAGCAAGTTCGCCGCGGACAACGGCATCGTCTTCGTCGCCGACGAGATCCAGTCCGGGTTCTGCCGTACCGGTCAGTGGTTCGCGTGCGAGGACGAGGGGATCGTCCCGGACCTGATCACCACCGCCAAGGGCATCGCGGGCGGTCTGCCGCTCGCCGCCGTGACCGGCCGCGCCGAGATCATGGACGCCGCGCACGCCGGTGGCCTGGGCGGTACGTACGGCGGCAACCCCGTCGCCTGTGCCGGTGCGCTCGGCTCCATCGAGACGATGAAGGAGCTCGACCTCAACGCCAGGGCGAAGAACATCGAGGCGATCATGAAGGCCCGCCTCGGGGCCATGGCCGAGAAGTTCGACCTCATCGGTGACGTCCGCGGCCGTGGCGCGATGATCGCCATCGAGCTGGTGAAGGACCGCGCCACCAAGGAGCCGCACGCGGAGGCCACCGCCGCCCTCGCCAAGGCCTGCCACCAGGAGGGTCTGCTCGTCCTCACCTGTGGCACCTACGGCAACGTGCTGCGCTTCCTGCCCCCGCTCGTCATCGGCGAGGACCTCCTCAACGAGGGCCTCGACATCATCGAGCAGGCCTTCGCCCGTATCTGAGCGAACCCCCATCTTTCACAGCCGCCCCAGGCGTGAACGCACAGCGGATTCCGGGTCTGGGGCGGCCGACGGCAGAGGGTGTGAAGAAGGTGTGCGGGGTGCATGGCAGGACCCGATTCCGGCTGTCGTACCCCCACTCGCTGCCGTAGGTTCTACCCAGATGAGAGATACACCCCGCCCACAGGGGACTGTGGGCGACATCAGGCCGGGGCCTCCCCAGCTTCGACCTGGTCGTGCCCTCGCGCACACAACCGGAGCCTCCGGCTCCGGATCTCCTCACCGATCGGACGGTCACGCGCCCCAAACCCCCCGGGGCGCGCGACGATCCGGTCCGGACGGCCGCCCCGGAACCACCCCCCCTGTTCCGGGGCGGCCGACCTCCTTTCTCGGGTCCTCTCTCCTTCTCGGGCTTCCGGCCCTCATCTTCGCGCTGATCACCTGGCAGGTCATGGCCGACGGCCCCCTGCTTCGCCTGGACGAGCGCGTCAGCCGCGCCCTCCTCCACCCGGACCGCGCCTCCGAACTCCTCGCCGACCTGGGCGACATCCAGGTGGCGGTGCCGGTCCTCGGAGTCGGCCTGGTGTACGTGGCTCTGCGCGCCCGGCGCATGGGCACGGACCGTTGGTGGGTGGCGCCGCTCGCCGCGGCCGTTCTGATGGCCCTGGTCCCGGCGCTGATCATCCCGCTCAAGGAACTCACCGGCCGCCACGGCACCCACGTCATGCCGCCCGGCCCCGGTTACTACCCCTCGGGCCACACCGCCACGGCCGCCGTCGCCTACGGCTCCGCGACGCTGCTGCTCCTGCCGTGGCTGCGGACCGCGTGGGCCCGCCGCACCCTCGTCGCGCTCTGCGCCCTCGCCGTGCTCGGCGTCTCCTTCGGGCTGGTCCGCCGCGGCTACCACTGGCCGCTGGACGTCGTCGCCAGCTGGTTCCTGTGCGCGGTGCTGCTCGGGGCGCTGTGGCTCTTCCTCAGCCGGCGCGGTCCCGACCGGCGGCCACCACCCAGCCCTTCCGCGGAACGGCCCTGACCAGCCCGCGTTCCCTGAGGACCTGGTAGGCGCGCTCACCCACCCACACCGCGACGCCCTCCGCCGCGGCGAGCCTCCTCGGGCTCGGCAGCCGTTCGCCCGGGAGCATCCGGCCCGCCGTGATGTCGGCGCGGAGACGGTCGGCCAGCCGGGTCCAGATCTCCTCGGGGCGGCCGTTGTACGTGCCGTTGTGGCGGGGCCGCTCGGACCGGATGGTGTGCCGCTCGGCCTCCGCCGCGTCGGCCGGGTACTCGATCCTGATGCCGATGACATCGGGACCCCACGGCTTGTCGCGCAGGTGGGTGCGGACACGGGTGAGCGGACAGGTCGAGATGCCGACGTACAGCAGGCCCTCGACGCCGTAGAGGCGGTACAGCGCCGTCCCGCGCCCCGCGTACAGGCTGCCTTCCTCGTCGAACAGGCCGCGCAGGAACTGGCTGTCTATGTCGGTCATACGGCCCGGCTCCTTCGCGTCGTCAGGATTCCGGCCGTATCAAAGTAGTCGTCCCGGGGCAGCCCGGGGCAGCCTCTTCGAGCAGTGGTCCGCGTCGGCCGCACGGGCGGCCGACGAGATGTCGGACGAAGGACGCGTGAAGAGCCGTCACGGTGTCACGGTGTGCTGTCGGGAAGGGGGAATGTGACAGCCCGCGTGACAGTGCGCTCTTCGGGCGGGATCAGCCTTCGTCGTCGGTGGCCAGAGCGGCCGCCGCCTCGTGCATCGCCAGTTCGAGGAGCGCCGGGTCGGTCAGGGTGCCCGAGCCGTCGGGCGGGACCAGCCAGCGGACCCCGCCGGTGGCGCGTCCGGGATACGGCACGACGATCCAGGTGCCCGCACCGGCCGTGCGGATGCCCGTGCCGACCCAGCGCGCGGCCGTGCCGGGCGGCACGAGGAATCCCATCCGCGCGTCACCGAAGTCGACCAGCACCGGACCGGGCTGGTCGATGATGCGGGTGAGGACGTCGAGCGTGGGGTAGCCGAGCTCGCCCGGCAGGATGAGCACGTCCCAGGCCTTGCCGGCGGGCAGCAGCGCGACCCCGAGGGGGTTGCGCTCCCACTCCCAGCGGCAGGCCTCGGGATCCGGAGCCACGGATGCCAGCCACTCGACCGCCGTCTTCGCCCCAGTCATGAGGGGACCTCCCTTTTCCTCCGTGGACGCGGAGCGCGTCCACGAGGGAGAGGGAGGTCCCGGTCAGGCATTACGCGGGTTTCGGCACCTTGTTGGAGTGAACTGGATCACACGCCCAATGCGCCCCGTGAGAACGGGCGTCAGCTGTCGAAGCCCAGGCCCAGCCGGTCCATGGTCTTCAGCCACAGATTGCGCCGCCCACCGTGCGAGTCCGCGCGCGCCAGCGACCACTTGGTCAGCGCGATGCCGGTCCAGGCGAACGGCTCGGGCGGGAAGGGCAGCGGCTTCTTGCGGACCATCTCCAGGGAGGTCCGCTCGGTGACCTCGCCGTCCAGCAGGTCCAGCATCACGTCCGCGCCGAACCGGGTCGCACCGACACCGAGGCCCGTGTAGCCCGCCGCGTAGGCGACGTTGCCGTGGTGGGCGGTGCCGAAGAAGGCCGAGAAGCGCGAGCAGGTGTCGATCGCGCCGCCCCACGCGTGCGTGAAGCGGACGCCCTCCAGCTGGGGGAAGCAGGTGAAGAAGTGGTCGGCGAGCTTGGCGTAGGTCTCCGGCCGGTCGTCGTACTCGGCGCGCACCCGGCCGCCGTAGTGGTGGACGGCGTCGTAACCGCCCCACAGGATCCGGTTGTCGGCGGAGAGCCGGAAGTAGTGGAACTGGTTGGCCGAGTCCCCGAGGCCCTGCCGGTTCTTCCAGCCGATCTCCTTGAGCTGGTCGTCGCTCAGCGGCTCGGTCATCAGCGCGTAGTCGTAGACCGGGACGGTGTACGAGCGCACCCGCTTGACCAGGTTGGGGAAGATGTTGGTGCCGAGCGCGACCTTGCGGGCGCGGACCGACCCGTAGGGGGTGCGTACGGCCATGCCGGCGCCGTACGGCTTCAGGGTCAGGGCCGGCGTGTGCTCGTAGACACGGACGCCGAGGTCGACGCAGGCCCGCTTCAGACCCCAGGCGAGCTTCGCCGGGTTGAGCATGGCGACGCCTCGGCGGTCGTACAGCCCCGCCTGGAACGTCGGCGAGTCGACCTGTTCCCGCACCGCCTCCGCGTCCAGGAACTCCACGCCCTCGGCGAGACCCTCGCGCTCCATCTCCTCGTACCAGTCGCGCAGTTCCCACGCCTGGTACGTCTCGGTGGCGACGTCGATCTCGCCGGTGCGCTCGAAGTCGCAGTCCAGGGAGTAGCGGGCGACCGCCTCCTCGATCTCGTCGAGGTTGCGGGCGCCCAGCTCCTCCAGCTTGTGGATCTCGTCCGGCCAGCGGGTCAGCCCGTTGCCCAGACCGTGGGTGAGGGAGGCGGCGCAGAAGCCGCCGTTGCGGCCCGAGGCGGCCCAGCCCACCTCGCGGCCTTCCAGCAGGACCACGTCCCGTCGCGGGTCGCGCTCCTTGGCGAGGAGCGCGGTCCACAGTCCGCTGTAGCCACCGCCGACGACCAGGAGGTCGCAGGTCTCGGGGCCGGTGAGCGCGGGCTCGGGGTGGGGCTTGCCGGGGTCGTCCAGCCAGTACGGGACCGGCTGGGCTTCGGAAAGTGCCTTGATCGAATGACTGCCACGGCTCATGGCGCTCGGGGCCATGATTTCAACTCCCTACAGGGCGTTACGCAGTAAAGGCTTATGCCTTTTGCTTGTTACGGCGATTGGTGATGACCATAGAGGTCAGGACGAGCAGGACGGCGACGAGGAACATGGCCGTACCGATCACATTGATCTGAACGGGTGTGCCGCGCTGTGCCGAGCCCCAGACGAACATGGGGAACGTGACGGTCGAGCCCGCGTTGAAATTGGTGATGATGAAATCGTCGAAGGAGAGCGCGAAGGCGAGCAGCGCGCCGGCCGCGATTCCGGGGGCGGCGATGGGGAGAGTGACCCGGACGAAGGTCTGGAACGGCCCGGCGTAGAGGTCCTGGGCCGCCTGTTCCAGCCTCGGGTCCATCGACATCACGCGTGCCTTCACCGCCGTCACGACGAAGCTGAGGCAGAACATGATGTGGGCGATGAGGATCGTCCAGAAGCCCAGCTGGGCGCCCATGTTGAGGAACAGGGTGAGCAGCGAGGCGGCCATGACGACCTCGGGCATCGCCATCGGCAGGAAGATCAGCGAGTTCACGGCGCCGCGGGCGCGGAACCGGTAGCGGACCAGGGCGAAGGCGATCATCGTGCCGAGGATGGTGGCGCCGATCGTCGCGAGGGCCGCGATCTGGAGGCTGATCGACAGCGAGCCGCACATGTCGGCGACGCCGCACGGGTCCTTCCAGGCGTCCGTGGAGAACTGCTGCCATTCGTAGTTGAAGCGCCCCTTCGGTTTGTTGAAGGAGAACACCGTGACGACGACGTTCGGCAGCAGGAGATATCCGAGCGTCAGCAGTCCCGCGATGACGACGAAATTGCGCTTGAGCCAGTTGACGAAGGCCATTTAAACCAGATCCTCCGTTCCGGACCGGCGGATGTAGACCGTGACCATGACGAGGATGGCGGCCATCAGGATGAAGGAGAGCGCCGCCGCCGTCGGGTAGTCCAGAATGCGCAGGAACTGGGACTGGATGACGTTGCCGACCATGCGGGTGTCGGTCGAGCCGAGCAGGTCCGCGTTGACGTAGTCACCGGCCGCGGGGATGAACGTCAGCAGCGTGCCGGAGACGACGCCCGGCATCGACAGCGGGAAGGTCACCTTGCGGAACGTGGTGATCGGCTTGGCGTACAGGTCGCCTGCGGCCTCGTGGAGGCGGGTGTCGATGCGTTCCAGCGAGGTGTACAGCGGCAGGATCATGAACGGCAGGAAGTTGTACGTCAGACCGCAGACGACCGCCAGCGGCGTGGCCAGCACCCGGTCGCCGGTGGTCCAGCCGAGCCAGCTGGTGACGTCCAGGACGTGCAGGGTGTTGAGCGCCCCGACGACCGGGCCGCTGTCCGCGAGGATCGTCTTCCAGGCGAGGGTGCGGATCAGGAAGCTGGTGAAGAACGGCGCGATCACCAGGATCATGATCAGGTTCCGCCAGCGGCCCGCCCGGAAGGCGATGAGGTACGCGAGCGGATAGCCGAGGATCAGACAGAGGATCGTCGCGGAGCCCGCGTACAGGATCGAGCGCAGATACTGCGGCCAGTACTCGGACAGGGCGTCCCAGTAGGTGGCGAAGTGCCAGGTGACCTTGTAGCCCTCCTCCAGGGAGCCCGTCTGCACGGACGTGGAGGCCTGGTAGACCATCGGCAGCGCGAAGAAGACGACCAGCCAGAGCATGCCGGGCAGCAGCAGCCAGTACGGCACGAGCCGGCCGCGCCTGCGGGGCGGCTTCTTCTCCGGTGCGGTCGGGGAGAGAGGCGGGGGCGCCTCGGTGAGGGTCGCCATCAGACCGCAGCCTCTTCCTGGATGCCCGCGTCGATGTCCTGGGCGGCGTCGAGGCCGAAGGTGTGGGCCGGGCTCCAGTGCAGGACGACGTCGGCGCCGGGCACGAGCCGGGAGTCCCGCTCGATGTTCTGGGCGTAGACCTCGAACTCGGGGCAGACCGCGCTGTCGATGACGTACTGCGTGGAGACGCCGATGAAACTGCTGTGGGCGATCTTGCCGGTGATGCGGTTGCGGCCCTCGGGGATCTCGCCCGCGTCGTCGGCGTGGGTGAGGGAGATCTTCTCCGGGCGGACGCCGACCAGCACCTTGCCGCCGGTCGTGGTGGGCGCGGAACAGCGCGCCTCGGGCAGCACGAGCTTGCCGCCGCCGGCCTTGAGGACGATGTCGTCGCCGCTCTTGGAGTCGACCTCGGCCTCGATGAGGTTGGAGGTGCCGAGGAAGTTGGCGACGAAGGTGGTGTTGGGGTTCTCGTAGAGATCGTTGGGCGAGCCGAGCTGCTCCACCCGCCCCGCGTTCATCACGGCGACCGTGTCGGCCATGGTCATGGCCTCCTCCTGGTCGTGCGTGACATGCACGAAGGTGATGCCGACCTCGGTCTGGATGCGCTTGAGCTCCAGCTGCATCTGGCGGCGCAGCTTGAGGTCGAGGGCGCCGAGGGGCTCGTCGAGGAGAAGCACCTTGGGGTGGTTGATGAGCGCGCGGGCGACGGCGACGCGCTGCTGCTGGCCGCCGGAGAGCTGGTGCGGCTTCTTGCGGGCCTGCTCACCGAGCTGCACGAGCTCCAGCATGTCCTCGACCTGCTTCTTCACGCTCTTGATGCCGCGCCGGCGCAGGCCGAAGGCGACGTTCTCGAAGATGTCGAGGTGCGGGAACAGGGCGTAGGACTGGAAGACGGTGTTCACCGGCCGCTTGTAGGGCGGCAGGTGGGTGACCTCCTGGTCGCCGAGGAACACGGTGCCGGTCGTCGGCTCCTCCAGGCCCGCGATCATCCGCAGGGTGGTGGTCTTGCCGCAGCCGGAGGCGCCGAGCAGGGCGAAGAAGGAGCCCTGCGGCACGGTCAGGTCCAGCGGCTGTACGGCGGTGAAGCCGTTGTCGTACGTCTTGCTGATGCCCGAGAGGCGGACGTCCCCGCCGGTTTCGTTCTTGTTCGTCACGGTGGTCACGCCCCAGTCAGCTTCGCGAACTTCTCTTCGAACTCGGTCTCTTCCTTCGAGCTCAGTGAGCGGAAGGCGTGGGACTTCGCGGCCATGGCCTTGTCCGGGATGATCAGCGGGTTGTTCGCCGCATCCGGGTCGAGCTTCTCCAGCTCGGCCTTCACCCCGTCGACCGGCGTCACGTAGTTGATGTACGCGGCGAGCTCGGCGGCCGGCTTCGGCTCGTAGTAGAAGTCGATGAGCCGCTCGGCGTTCGTCTTGTGCCGGGCCTTGTTGGGGATCAGGAAGTTGTCGGTCGACGTCATGTATCCGCTGTCCGGGATGATGAAGTCGATGTCCGGGCTGTCGGCCTTCAGCTGTACGACGTCGCCGGCCCAGGCGATACAGGCCGCGAAGTCGCCGCTGGTCAGGTCCGACGTGTAGTCGTTGCCGGTGAAGCGGCGGATCTGGCCCTTGTCGACGGCCTTCTGCATCCGGGCGATCGCCGCGTCGTAGTCGTCGGCGGTGAACTTCGCGGGGTCCTTGCCCATGTCGAGCAGGGTCATGCCGACGCTGTCGCGCATCTCGGAGAGGAAGCCGACACGCCCCTTGAGCTTGGGGTTGTCGAGCAGGTCGGAGACCGACTTCACCTCCACACCGTCCAGCGCCTTCTTGTTGTAGGCGATGACGGTCGAGATGCCCTGCCATACGTAGCTGTAGGCGCGTCCCGGGTCCCAGTCGGGGTCGCGGAACTGGGCCGACAGGTTGGCGTAGGCGTGCGGAAGGTTCGACGAGTCGAGCTTCTGCACCCAGCCGAGGCGGATCAGCCGGGCCGCGAGCCAGTCGGTGAGGACGATGATGTCGCGCCCGGTGTCCTGGCCCGCCGCCAGCTGCGGCTTGATCTTGCCGAAGAACTCGACGTTGTCGTTGATGTCCTCGGTGTACTTGACCGAGATACCGGTCCGCTGCTTGAACTGGTCGAGCGTGGGGTGGTGTTTCTCGCTCTCGTCCACGTCGATGTACTCGGTCCAGTTGGAGAAGTTGACGACCTTCTCCTTGGCCGAGTGGTCCTCTGCGGAGACGCCGCCCTGGGTGTTGCCGGCCGCGGGGATGCCGCAGCCGGTCAGCGCCCCGAGGCCGCCGACCGCGAGCGCGCCGCCCGCGGAGGCGCGCAGCAGGGACCGCCGGGTCATGGCGGCCCGGCCATTGCGGAAGCTGCGCCGCATGGCGGCCACTTGGGCCGGGCTCAGGCGGTCGGGCTCGTACTGCTCCATGCGCGTGGTGCCCTTTCGGGAGGATTCGGCCGCGGTCGGACGGCCTGCCTGCTACTGCTACCGGTCCCCGAAGATCGTGCGGTGCCAGTCCTTCCTGGCTACCGCCGTATTGTCGAACATGACGTGCTTGATCTGGGTGTACTCCTCGAACGAGTACGAGGACATGTCCTTGCCGAAGCCGGACGCCTTGTATCCGCCGTGAGGCATCTCGCTGATGATCGGGATGTGGTCGTTGACCCACACACACCCGGCCTTGATCTCGCGGGTCGCCCGGTTGGCCCGGTAGACGTCCCGGCTCCAGGCGGAGGCGGCGAGACCGTACGGGGTGTCGTTGGCGAGCGCGATCCCCTCGTCGTCGCTGTCGAAGGGAAGGACGACGAGGACCGGCCCGAACAGCTCGGACTGGACGATCTCGCTGCCCTGGGCGGCGTCGGCCACCAGGGTGGGCCGGTAGTAGGCGCCCTTGGCGAGCTCCCCTTCCGGTGCCTCGCCGCCGGTGACCACGCGCGCGTAGGCACGCGCACGGTCGACGAAGGCGGCGACCCGGTCCCGCTGCACATGCGAGATGAGCGGGCCGAGGTCGGTGTCGGCGGCGAAGGGATCACCCAGCCGCACGGTCTCCATGAGGGCGGCCGTCTTCTCGACGAAGGCCTCGTAGAGCGGCCGTTGCACGTACGCGCGCGTGGCGGCCGTGCAGTCCTGGCCGGTGTTGATGAGCGCGCCCGCGACGGCGCCGTTGACGGCGGCGTCGAGGTCGGCGTCGTCGAAGACGAGGAAGGGAGCCTTGCCGCCCAGCTCCAGGTGGATCCGCTTGACGGTCGCGGTGGCGACCTCGGCGACGCGCTTGCCGACAGCGGTGGAGCCGGTGAAGGAGGTCATGGCGACGTCGGGATGGCCGACGAGATGCTCACCGGCCTCCTTCCCCGTCCCCGTGACGACGTTGATGACACCGTCCGGGATACCGGCGTCGGTGGCGGCCTGCGCGAACAGCAGCGAGGTCAGGGGCGTGAGCTCGGCGGGCTTGAGCACGACGGTGTTGCCGGCGGCGACGGCCGGAAGGATCTTCCAGGCGGCCATTTGCAGGGGGTAGTTCCAGGGCGCGATGGACCCCACGACACCGATCGGCTCCCGCCGTACGTACGACGTGTGGTCACCGGAGTACTCCCCGGCGGACTGCCCCTGGAGATGCCGGGCGGCGCCCGCGAAGAAGGCGGTGTTGTCGATCGTCCCCGGGACGTCGAACTCACGCGTCAGCTTCAGCGGCTTGCCGCACTGGAGCGACTCCGCGCGGGCGAATTCCTCGGCCCGCTCGGCGAGGACGGCGGCGAATCGATGCAGTGCGTCCGAGCGCTCGCCGGGTGTCGTGGCGGCCCAGCCGGGGAACGCCGCACGGGCGGCGGCGACCGCCGCGTCCACGTCCGCCGGGCCGGCCAGCTCGTAGGTGTACACCTCCTCGCCGGTCGACGGGTCGACGACGGCGTGTGTACGACCCGAGTTCCCCTTGGTCAGTCGGCCCGCGATGAACTGCGCGCCGACCGCGAGGCGCTCCTGCGCGGGGAACCGCTCCGAGGGGTGGGGGGTGACACTGGCCGGGTTGTGCATGTCGCTCTCCTCCGCCGCCGGCCCGTGTTCACAGGCGGTGGGCGTAGCTCCAGCTCGATTTGAGTGCCGATCCTGACAGAGCAAGTGTCGTCCAACAAGTGATTCCGTTGTTGCCTTTTGGTTACGCGACGGAATCTGTCGACCAGGTGTCGAGCGAGAACGGAAAAGGAAGGACGGAGTGTCAGTGGCGCCTGCCAGACTCGCATGCATGACGAAGATCGATTCTCGGGACGCGCTGGTCAGGGCGGTCGTGGAGGGGGCGAGGATCAAGTACCTGCACTTCTGGGGACACCGGCCCCTGCCCGACGGCCGGATCGGCGCGAGCTGTCTGAGCCAGTGGTGGCCGTCACCGTTCGTGGTGGACGGAGTGACCTACGCGACCGCGGAGCACTGGATGATGGCCGGCAAGGCACGGCTCTTCGGTGACGCGGAGGCGGAGCGGCGGATCCTGGCCGCCGGGCATCCGTCCGTGGCGAAGAAGGAGGGGCGGCTGGTACGGGGTTTCGACAACGCGATCTGGGAGCGTGAGCGCTTCGGGATCGTCGTCGAGGGCAGCGTGCACAAGTTCGCCTCGGACGCGCGGCTGCGGGAGTTCCTGCTGAACACCGGCGAGCGGGTCCTCGTCGAGGCCAGCCCCGTGGACCGGGTGTGGGGCATCGGCCTCGCGGCGACGGACGAGGGCGCGCTGGACCCGGAGCGGTGGCGGGGGCCGAACCTGCTGGGGTTCGCGCTGATGGAGGCGCGGGGGCGGCTGCGAGCTGAAGCGGTGGGCGGCTAGAGCCTGTCCGGCGTGTACCGGAGGGGCCGAGGTCCCTAGGTGACTGCCAGCACGACGAGCATCCCGACGCCCAGCACGATCCCCACGGCTCCGCAGATGATCCCGGCCAGAGCCTGACCGGGGTTCGTGGCCATGCCCTTGCTCGCCTTGCCGCGGCCGATCGAGCCGAAGATCACGCCCAGGATGCCCAGGATGATGGCCACCGGCCACAGGCAGAAGACGATCGCCGAGAGGATGCCGAGCACAAGCCCGGCGGTGCCCATGCCGTTGGCGGGCAGGGGCTGCATGCCGGGCCAGCCGTAGTACCCCTGAGGATGGCCGGGGTAGCCCTGGGCTTGCGCCGGGTAACCCTGCGGCTGACCGGGGTAGCCGTAGCCGCCGCCGGGATAGCCGTAGGGCAGCTGTCCGGGGCCGTCGGGGGCGATGGGCGGCGGGGGGACGGACGCCGCGTCCGGGGCGTAGGGGGCGGGGCCGGTCGGGCCGGTGGGAGGGGCGAAGGGGTTCGGCGTGGGCCCGGCGTGCGGCGGGGCGAACGGGTTCGGCTGGGCTGTACCGGCCGGTTGAGCCGTCGCGTGCGGCGGGGCGAAGGGGTTGGCCGGGTCAGGTGTGGGGCCGGTCGCCGGACCGCTCGGCGCGGCGAAGGGGTTGGCCCAGGGCTGCGGCGCGGGTGTTCCGCCGTCGGGCGTCGGCGTGGAGGCGGCACCCGAGGTCGTCCCGTCCGCCCCCGGCATCGACGTGACCGTCCGCTGGTCGTGCACGGAGGGAGGCGGCCAGGAGAGAGGGCCGTTGGATACGACGGTGCCACCAGGGCCCCCCGGACCACTTGGGACACTCACGTCGCCCGGACTACCCGGACCACCCGCGCCACCCGCGCCACCCGGCGAAGCCGAGCCCTCCCCCGACAGCGGCACCTCCTCCGCGGACACCGTGGGCATCGCTCCCGCGTCACCGGCCGGCGGCGCCCACGGGTCCCGCTCGACCGGCGTCCCCGCGACGGACGCCCCCACCCCGTCCGGCGCACCCGCCCCGTCCGGCTTCCCCAGCCCCACCTTGGGGGCCGGTGGCGGAGTCGACCGGTCCCGGATCGGGTCCGGTGTCTGCGCCTCGTCGGACATGCGTGCGATCCCCTCGGTTCGGATGTCCCGTCATGCTACGGCCGCCGTCACCCCGACGCCGGGGCGGCCTACGATGATCCCCGAGTCATCGATCAGCCGATCACCCGCGCCCGCCGCACGCCGCACGCCGGCCGAGGGCGCCGTTCCGGGGAGGAACCTTGACCGACCGCCTTGTCGACCCCAGCATCCCGCGCGACCTGCACGCCTTCATCGCGTCGCTGCCCAAGGCCGAACTGCACGTCCACCACGTGGGCTCCGCCTCTCCCCGGATCGTCTCGGAACTGGCCGCCCGGCACACCGACTCCAGGGTCCCCAGCGATCTGGAGGCCCTGGCCGACTACTTCACCTTCACGGACTTCGCCCACTTCATCGAGGTGTACCTGTCCGTCGTCGACCTGATCCGCACACCGGAGGACGTACGTCTGCTGACGTACGAGGTCGCGCGTGATCTGGCCCGGCAGCAGGTGCGCTACGCCGAACTGACCATCACGCCGTTCTCCTCGACCCGTCGCGGCATCGACGAGAAGGCGTTCATGGAGGCGATCGAGGACGCCCGCAAGGCGGCCGAGGCCGAGTTCGGGACCGTGCTGCGCTGGTGCTTCGACATCCCCGGCGAGGCGGGCCTCGTCTCCGCCGAGGAGACCGCGCGGCTGGCCACCGACGACCGGCTGCGCCCGGAGGGCCTGGTCTCCTTCGGACTCGGCGGCCCCGAGATCGGCGTACCGCGCCCGCAGTTCAAGCCGTATTTCGACCAGGCGATCGCAGCCGGCCTGCACTCGGTCCCGCACGCCGGTGAGACGACCGGTCCGGAGACGGTGTGGGACGCCCTCACCCACCTGCGTGCCGAGCGCATCGGGCACGGCACGAACTCCTTCCTGGACCCGAAGCTCCTCGCCCATCTCGCGGAGGAGCGGATCCCGTTGGAGGTGTGCCCGACCTCCAACATCGCCACCCGCGCGGTGCGCACGCTCGACGAGCACCCCATCAAGGAGTTCGTGAAGGCCGGGATCGTCGTCACCATCAACTCCGACGACCCGCCCATGTTCGGCACCGACCTCAACAACGAGTACGCGGTCGCCGCCCGCCTCCTCGACCTCGACGAGCGGGGTCTGGCGAAGCTCGCCAAGAACGCGGTCGACGTCTCCTTCCTCGACGCGCCGGGCAAGGCCCGCATCAAGGAGGAGATCGACACGTACACGGAGGCATGGCTCGCCCCCTGAGCGACCTGAGCCGACCTCAGCCGACCTCAGCCGACGGCACGGCATCCCTCCCGCCCACCACAATGGACGCATGCAGAAGCTGACCGCAGTGGCCCACCGGGGCGACCCCTACCGCGTCCGTGAGAACACGCTCGACTCCCTGCGTTCCGCGCTCGACCTGGGCGCGGACGCCGTCGAGGTCGACGTACGCCTCACCCGGGACGGCGTCCCCGTGCTGCTGCACGACGCCACCCTGAAGCGGCTGTGGGAGCACGACCGCCCGCTGCTGTCCCTGTCGGCCGCCGAGGTCCACGGCCTCACGGACGGCAGAGTGCCGACGCTGACGGAGGCCCTCGGCAAGACCGACGGCGCCCGGCTGATGCTCGACCTCCCCGGCACGCCCGACGTCCGCGCGGCCCGCCGGGTGATGGACGTCGTACGGGAGGCCGGGGCCGAGGACCGCGTGTACTACTGCGCGGGCGCCCCCGCCATGCTCGCCGTACGCGCCGCGGACCCGGCCGCGGAGATCGCGCTGACCTGGACGTCCCTGGCCCCGCCGCGCCCCGTGCTGCTGGACGCGGTACGCCCCCGCTGGCTCAACTACCGTTTCCCGCTGGTCGACAAGGCCCTCGCCGACCGCGTCCACCGCGACGGCTACCGGCTCTCCGTGTGGACACCCGACACGGTCCGCTCGATGCGCCGTCTGATCGCCGCCGGCGTCGACTCGATCACGACGAACCGCGTCGACGCCCTCTGCGCCCTGCGCGACCTACAGGCGTGAGCGCTGCGCCACCTTCGCCCGATCGGCGGGGGTCGCGCGGGTGACGTACTGCGGTACCGGCGCCGTGTCCTCGCCGTTGTCGCGGACCAGGCCGTAGCGGATCGCGCCTTGCGGGGGGCCGTAGTTGATGTCCTGGTCCGCCGCCTCCCAGCTGGAGGGGAAGACGGTCAGACCGTAGGAGGCGCCGCGTTCGTTGACGGTCAGGTCGACGCTGCCGTCGAGGTAGAAGTACTCGTTCTGCCACATCTGCTGGGTGCCGGCCGGCAGGACCGTGTATCCGGTGTCCGGGCCGCCCATGCCGGTGGTGTCGGGCCCGGTGGGGTCGTCCATCCGGCGGCCGCCCGCCGAGGCGACATGGAAGAGCTTGCCCTTGAGGGCGGTCCAGGTGGGCATGGCCAGACTGCCCGACCGGTCCTGCGGGGCGATCTGCCAGCGCACCAGGACGTACCCCTGCCCGCTGAGGGTCACCGTCTCCCCGCGGTGCTGCATGACCGCCTTCGCGCCCCAGCTGCTGGTGATCCCGGCCTCGGGCCGGCGCGGCAGCGCCGCCGGCCGCGCGTCCGGATCGGGAGCCGCGTCGACGGCGTCGACGACCGTGCCGTACAGGTCGACCTTTCTCTGCGTCGGCGACGGGGACAGAGAGGGGGACGGTGTCGCCGAAGGCGACGTCGAGGGGACGGCCGGGGGGCGGGCCGTGCTCGCGGCCGTGGGGCTGGAGACCGCGCGTGGGGGCGGGTCCTCGGGGGTCTGTACGACGACGTAGGCGCCACCCGCCACGATCGTGGCGCCCGCGGTCACCGCGACGGCGGGCTGGGTGAGCGCGGCCATCACCTTGGCGGACCAGCCCACCGAGGCGGCCCCCGCGGCACCCGCCGCCGCTGCCGCCGTCTTGCCGCCGAGGGCCAGCGAGAGGGTGAAGCCGACGGGGAGCGGAACGAGGGCGATGCCGACGAGGAGGCGTTCGGCCGGTACGACGGTCTCGCGGGTGTCACCGCAGTAGCCGCAGCCGCGGATGTGCCGGGCGAGGCGCTTGCGCCAGACGGAGTCGGGGCGGCCGTCCCAGCGGCCGGCGAGTTCGCGCAGGTCCGGGCAGGCGCCGTCGAGGGCACGGACGATGCCGCGCGCGGTCTCCACCCGCTCTTTCAACCGCTGGACACGCACGGCCGCGTGCTGTCGGCTGATCCCGGCCGCCGCCGCCAGCTCGCGCCGGGTCAGCTCGCCCGCGACCTCCAGCCACCACAGCGACAGCAACTGCCGGTCCTCGTCGTCGAGCCAGCGCACCGCCTCCGCGACCTCGCGCCGCTGCCCCTCCAACTGGAGCCGCAGCACGGTGAGTTCGGCGAAGTCGGCGGCGTCGCCCGCGGCGGTCTCGGCCAGCGGGGCGGGCGCGGTCCGGCGCCGGGCCCGGTCGCGTATCTGGCGCATGGCGATCGCGACGAGCCAGGACCGGAAGCTGTCCGGGTCGCGCAGGGAACCGAGGTTGCCGACGGCCCGCAGCATCGTCTCCTGCACGACGTCGTCGACGTCGGCATGGCCGTTCAGGGCGCGGCCGACGATGTTGTAGACGAGCGGCAGCCAGCCCGCGACCAGCTCGTCCAGCGCCTGCCGGTCACCGGCCTGCGCCGCCGCGATGGTGTCGCGCCACTCCCGCGTGTCCACGTCGTCCTTCCGGGTCCGAGATCGGTCCACCCTCTCATTCGTCCCGGGTGGAGCACTCCCGGGTGGAGACGGGACTCGGCGATCCCCGATAACACTTTTTGGGCCCCTAGGGGAACACCCGCTCAACTCCCCTATTTGCAGGCACTGTTGCTCGACATGCCGTCGGATCCTGACACCCTCGCCACCATGACTCTTCCTCGCAGAACCCTCCTGACCGCAGCCCTCGCCGTGGGCGCCGGCGCCCTGACCAGCCCGGCCTCCGCCGCCGCCTCCGCCTCCGCGCAAAGGGCCTCTCCACGAAACGCCCCCGACGCCGAGGCCCTCCGCGCCGCCATCGCCGGGCTCCCGGACGCCGACGCGACCGCCGCCCTCGTGCGGATCGGCGGCGGCGACGGCAGCTGGCGGGGCAGCTCCGGTGTGCACGACCTGGAGAGCGGACGGGCGGCCGACCCGAGGGCCCGCTTCCGGGCCGGGTCCACGACGAAGGTCGTCACCGCGGCCACCGTCCTGCACCTGGCCGCCGAGCGCCGCCTCGACCTCGACACCCCGGTCCAGCGCTACCTCCCGGGCCTGTTCACCCCCGCCTTCGACCCGATCTCCGTACGGCAGTTGCTCACCCACACGAGCGGCATCAAGCCGGGCGACGGCTTCGACGACCCGTACGCCCACCGCTTCGACACGCTGCCCCCGCAGCAGGTCGTGGCGTCGGCGATCGCGAAGGGGCCGGAGTTCACGCCGGGGACGCGGCAGCAGTACCTCAACATCAGCTACACGGTCCTCGGCCTGCTGATCGAGAAGGTGACGGGCCACTCCTACGCCACCGAGGCCACACGGCGCGTACTGCGCCCGGCCGGCCTGCACGACACGTACTTCCCCGGCACCGACCCCCGCATCCACGGCCCGCACAACCGCGGCTACCAGCGGATGACGGCGGCCGACGGGACGACGACCCTCGTCGACGTCACCGAGTGGAACCAGGCGGACCGCTGGGCGGCCGGCGACATGATCTCGACGACCGCCGACCTGGAGCGGCTGCTGCACGCGCTCTTCCGGGGCCGGATCCTGCCGGGACCGCAGCTGGAGGAGATGTTCACGGTCCCGGCGCACATCGAGGGCGCGACCTTCAGCGCCGGGCTCCAGCGCATGGCGGTGGGCGACCGGGTCTACTGGTTCAAGACCGGGGCGCGCTACGGCTACAGCACCGCGCTCGCCGCGACCCGCGATCTGCGCCGTACCGTCGTCTACTCGGTGGGCGACACCGACGCCAAGGACGAGGGGCCGAACCCGGTCATCGAACGGATCATCGCGGCGGCGCTCAAGTAGCGAGCGCGGGTACGGTCTCGGGAGTCACGGCCGTCATCGCCTCCAGCCGCTTGATCTTCCGCCGTACGACATACAGCGGTACGACCCCGAACACCCCGAACGCCATGTCGATCACGCTCCACCAGAACGGGATCCCGCGGACCGGCCCGCAGATCAGCGCGAGCGGAACGATCCCGGCGCAGGCGATCATCCCGAACTCGACGACCCAGATGTTGCGGACCGGGTCGCGATAGGGGCCGTAGAAGGCGACCGCGATCACGAGGTGCGCGAAGGCGAGCCAGTCGGTGCCGTAGAGGAGGAAGGGGTAGTCGGCGTCGGCCGTGTCGAGCCCCTGACGGACCCGGGTGATCCAGTCCGTCAGGGCGTCGGGCGCGGGCAGATGGCTGAGCAGCTGCTCCGTCCAGCGCAGTTCGTGGACGAGGGGGAAGGCCGTGGCGCCGCTGAGCACCAGGCAGATGACGAAGAGGACCAACCAGGCACGGATGCCCTTGAGCAGGGCGGCTCTGTCGCTCATGGGAGGAGCGTACGCCTGGAGTTGAACATGTTCAAAAAGAGGTCGGGGGCTCCGAGGGGGCGACGCTCGGCACGGTCGTCCCGACGTGCGACGGCACAGCGCTGGGCGAGGGATACGGGGTCCCCACCGGCTCGGACGGCGACGGCGTCGGCGTCGGTGCCTGCGGCGGTGCCTGCGTCGGCGTCGCGGAGTCGCGCGCGGGGCTGCTCGCGGGCGGCGGCGCGAGCGGGACGGTGGGAGACGCGGGGTCGTCGGGAGCCGCGAGGCGCAGTGGCAGTACGACGAGTGCGGCTACGACACCCACCAGCCCGACCCCGGCGGCGGCACGCAACAGCTTGCGACGCGCGGCGCCGCGCCGGACGGCCTCGTAGCGCCCGGGAGGCGGACCGAGATACTCGGTCGACGGACGCAGCATGAGGACGAGCGGGTCGTCGGGGCCGAAGCCCTCGGAACCGAGATCGACGTCCGGGCCGTCGTCAGCGGGTGTGGTCAAGACTCCTCCTCAGATGGGCGCGGAGCAGTTCGCGGGCCGCGTGGAGGTCCGCCTTGACGGTTCCTTCCTTGCGTCCGGTCAGCATCGCCACCTCCCGGATCGGCATGTCGGCGTAGTAGTGCAGGAGGATCGGGACACGCAGCCGTTCCGGCAGCGACTGGACGAGCAACCGTACCGAGGGGTCGGCCTGTTCGGGCGGGGCGCTGAGCTCCGCCTCCGTGGTCGCCCGGCGTACGGCCCGGCGCTCGCGCTCCAGCTTGCGCCAGTGGTCCCGGACGAGGTTCGCCGTGGTGACGTAGAGAAAGCCCTGGGGTTCGTCCACCGCCGTCCAGCGCGCCCACAGCCGGGTGAACGCCTCCGAGGCGATCTCGTGGGCCGTCTCGTCGTCGTCGACCAGCCGACGGCACCAGCCGGCGAGGCGTGGATAGAGGGCGGCGAACAGCTCGGACGCTGCCTTCTCGCGGGACCGTTTCAACGTTCTCCAGAGTGGGGGGACTTCATGGGCTCACGGGCTCACGGGCTCACGGGCTCACGGGCTCACGGGTCAAGACCCCGAACCGTCGGCACGCGTTCCGACGGGGCGGGATCTCGGGCATCAGGACGTCGTGGCGCTCGACGCGGCGAAGACGATCACGTTGTCGAGGTATCCGTCACCGGTCCGCGGCCCTCCGCAGGTGATGAGCCGCAGCTCCGGCCGGTCGACGTCGCCGTACACCTCGTCGGCCGGGAAGTCGGACTTGGCGACGGTCCGTACGGCGGTGACGGCGAACCCGGCCTCGGTCCCGTCCGCCAGCCGCGCGGTGATCCGGTCGCCGCGCCGCAGCGCCCCGAGGCGCCGGAAGACGCCGTCGCCGTAGGAACCGACCGTGACATGGCCGAGGATCACCGACGGCCCGGTCCGTCCCGGCACCGGCGAGTGCTCGTACCAGCCGGCCCGGTCATGGGCCGTGATCGGCGGCACCTGCACGCTGCCGTCCTGGGCGAGGCCGAGCCGGATGACCGGGGTGTCGACGTCGATGGCCGGGATCCGCAGCCGTACCGGCGCCGAACTCCCCTTCCCCGCATCCGACTTGGCGGTCGGCGAGGTGGCGACGGTCGACGGCGCGGCGGAAGCGCCGCTCCCGGCCCCGCCCTCCTGACCACCGCAGCCCACCAGCAGCACGCCCGGAGCCGCGAGGGCGAACGCCCGCCGCGAGAGCGGACTCATGCCCCGTGCGCCCGCCGACGCCGTACGAGCACGACGGCACCGCCACCCAGTACGACGGCCGCGGCGGCGCCCCCGCCGACGAGCGCGCCCCCGCCGTTGCCCGAGGACTGCGCGGTCACCCCGGTGTCCGGCGCCCCGCTGGGCACGACGGAGACCTGCCCCGGGGACGGCGCCACGGTCGGCTCGGCACTCGGCTCGGTACTGGGCGCCTCGCTCGGAACGGCACTCGGCTCGGCACTGGGCACGGCCGTGGCGCTCGGGACGGGGCTCGGCGTCGCGGTCCCCCCGTCGGCGAAGGCGGGTGCCACGCCGGTCAGCACGGCGGCACAGGCAAGTGCCGCTACGCCCAGGACAGTTGTACGCATGGATGACTCCCTTGCTCGGTCCGTCCGCCCGTCGGTCGGGCGGGGTGACGGATCGAGCGGAGAGACGAGACAGCCCCGGCGCGGGTTGTAAAGAGATGGCAAAGCCGCCGAGGTGGGCCTACAGCCCCACGATCGCGTTCCACCGCTTGGAGAACTCCACCCGCTCGCCGGACGTGATGTCCCGTGCGATGACGAGCCGTTCACGCATCTCGTCGTCCGGGAAGATCAGCGTGTTCTCGGCCAGCGCGGCCGTCTCCTCGTCCTTGGAGGACGCGAGGACGTTCCTCGCGTCCGGCACCGGGCAGACGTAGTTGACCCAGCCGGCGAGCTCCGCGGCGACCTCGGGGTCGTAGTAGTAGTCGACAAGGCGCTCGGCGTTGGCCTTGTGGCTGGCGAGGTCGGGGATCATCAGCGAGTCCGACCAGAGCTCCGCGCCCTCCTCGGGGACGACGAAGCGGATGTCGGGGTTGTCGGCCTGGAGCTGGATGACGTCGCCGGAGTAGGCCTGGCAGGCGAGGACGTCACCGCTGACCAGGTCCTTGGTGTAGTCGTTGCCGGTGAAGCGGCGGATCTGGCCGTTGTGCACGTACTTCTCGACCTGGTCGCAGACCTGGTGGAAGTCGTCGGCGGTCCACTTGGTGATGTCCACGCCGTTGCCCTGCATCAGCAGCGCGAACGACTCGTCGAGGCCGGACAGCAGGGTCACACGGCCCTTGAGATCGCGGTCCCACAGCTCGGAGACGTGCCGTATCTCGCGTCCGAGGCGGCGGTGGTCGTAGGCGATGCCCGTGATGCCCGACTGCCAGGGGACGGTGTGTGCCCGGCCCGGGTCGAAGGCGGGTGAACGGAGCAGCGGGTCCAGGTACTTGGTGACGTTCGGCTGGTTCGCCCGGTCCATCTCCTGGACCCAGCCGAGGCGGACGAAGCGCGCGCACATCCAGTCGCTCATGACGATCAGATCGCGGTCCGTCGCCTGGTGGTTCATCAGCGCGGGGCTGATCTTGCCGAAGAACTCGTCGTTGTCGTTGATCTCCTCCACATAGTCGACGGAGATCCCGGTCCGCTTCTCGAAGGCCTCCAGCGTCGGCCGCTTCGTGGTGTCGTCGTCGTCCGTGTCGATGTAGAGCGGCCAGTTCGCCCAGGCCAGCCTCTTGTCATCGGCGGAGAGATCGGCACCGGCCCGATCCCCCGGGGCCACATAGGCGGCAGGCACCCCACATCCGGCGAGCCCGGCACCCAGGACACCGCCCCCGAGGCCACGCAACAGGTTCCGACGGGAAAGCGACTTCGGCGTGAGGGACATGCACGGCAGCATGCCCCTCACGTCGTTGGCCGGACAATCGACGCTGCGTCAATCCGGGAGCGACACACCAGACACCTTGTCGCGTCCGTCGGCCGCAACGCCCTAGGGGCGCGGGGAACTGCGCGACAAGCCCCCACCCGCAGGCAAAAAACTACGCGTCCAACGAAGTCATGACGTGCTTGATCCGCGTGTAGTCCTCGAACCCGTAACCCGAGAGGTCCTTGCCGTACCCGGACTTCTTGAAGCCGCCGTGCGGCATCTCCGCCACCAGCGGAATGTGCGTGTTGATCCACACGCACCCGAAGTCCAGCTTCTTGGACATCCGCATCGCGCGCCCGTGGTCCTTGGTCCACACGGAAGAGGCCAGCGCGTAGTCGACGCCGTTGGCCCACTCCACGGCCTGGTCCTCGTCCGAGAAGGACTGGACGGTGATGACCGGCCCGAACACCTCGTTCTGGATGATCTCGTCGTCCTGCTGCAGCCCGGACACGACGGTCGGCGCGTAGAAGTACCCCTTCTCACCGACCTGGTGACCGCCGGCCTCGACCTTGGCGTGGGCGGGCAGCCGCTCGATGAACCCCGCGACCTGCTTGAGCTGGTTCGGGTTGTTGAGCGGGCCGAACAGCACGTCCTCGTCGTCCGGCTGCCCGGTCTTGGTGTCGGCGGCGGCCTTGGCCAGCGCGGCGACGAACTCGTCGTGGATCGACGACTGCACCAGCACGCGCGTGGCCGCCGTACAGTCCTGCCCCGCGTTGAAGAAGCCGGCCACGGAGATGTCCTCGACGGCCTTGGCGATGTCGGAGTCCTCGAAGACGACGACCGGCGCCTTGCCGCCCAGTTCCAGGTGGACCCGCTTGAGGTCCTTGGACGCGGACTCCGCGACCGACATGCCGGCGCGCACGGACCCGGTGATGGAGGCCATCGCGGGGGTCGGGTGCTCGACCATGAGGCGCCCGGTGTCACGGTCGCCCGTGACGACGTTGAAGACACCCTTGGGCAGGATCGAACCGATGATCTCGGCGATGAGGACCGTCGAGGCCGGGGTGGTGTCGGACGGCTTCAGCACGACCGTGTTGCCCGCGGCGAGAGCCGGCGCGAACTTCCACACGGCCATCATCATCGGGTAGTTCCACGGCGCGACCTGCGCGCACACACCCACCGGCTCGCGGCGGATGATGGAGGTCATCCCCTCCATGTACTCGCCGGCCGAACGACCCTCCAGCATCCGCGCCGCACCGGCGAAGAACCGGATCTGGTCCACCATCGGCGGGATCTCCTCGGACCGCGTGAGCCCGATCGGCTTGCCGGTGTTCTCCACCTCGGCGGCGATGAGGTCCTCGGCCCGCTCCTCGAACGCGTCCGCGATCTTCAGGAGGGCCTTCTGCCGCTCGGCGGGCGTGGTGTCGCGCCACGCGGGGAAGGCGCGCGCGGCGGCCTCCATCGCGGCGTCGACGTCCGACTGCCCGGACAGCGGCGCGGTCGCGTAGGCCTCGCCCGTCGCGGGGTTGACCACTTCGGTGGTCCGTCCGTCGGCGGCGTCCCGGAACTCACCGTCGATGTAGTTGCGCAGACGACGCAGCTCGGTGCTCACTGACCGGCCTCCTGTGTCGGGTCGAACTGTCCATTGGTTGAGACACCCACCCTAATCGCCCGGCCCACGTTTTCAACACCCCCGCTCCCGCCGATTCTGCGAAATCCGCAGGTCTCCGTCACGTAAACAACGAATTTCATCGGTACGGCCTTGCGGAAGTGTCGAGACGTCGTGCACAGTGAGCTCGTGGCCAGTCGAAGCACAGACCCCAGGGACTCGCGGATCACCCGAGAGTCCAGGAACGGCACCCCGCACCTGGATGCCGTCTCCCTCGCCATCGTCGAGCAGCTCCAGGAGGACGGCCGCCGGCCGTACGCCGCGATCGGCAAGGCCGTCGGCCTGTCGGAGGCGGCCGTGCGCCAGCGCGTCCAGAAGCTGCTCGACCAGGGCGTGATGCAGATCGTCGCCGTCACGGACCCGCTCACCGTGGGCTTCCGCCGGCAGGCGATGGTCGGCATCCATGTCGAGGGCGACGTCGAGTCCGTGGCCGACGCGCTGACCTCCATGGCCGAGTGCGAGTACGTGGTGATGACCGCGGGCTCCTTCGACCTGATGGTGGAGATCGTCTGCGAGGACGACGACCACCTCCTCGAGGTCATCAACCGACGTATCCGCGCCATCCCCGGCGTGCGCTCCACCGAGAGTTTCGTTTACCTGAAGCTCAAGAAGCAGACCTACATGTGGGGAACCCGATAACCGTGAGGACCCGATAACCGTGAGCTCCAAGGACCTCAGCCAGACCGCGTACGACCACCTGTGGATGCACTTCACCCGCATGTCCTCGTACGAGAACTCGCCCGTCCCCACCATCGTCCGGGGCGAGGGCACCCACATCTACGACGACAAGGGCAAGCGCTACCTGGACGGTCTCGCGGGCCTGTTCGTGGTCCAGGCGGGCCACGGCCGCGTGGAGCTCGCCGAGGCGGCCTTCAAGCAGGCGCAGGAGCTGGCGTTCTTCCCGGTGTGGTCCTACGCCCACCCGAAGGCCGTGGAGCTCGCGGAGCGGCTCGCGCACCACGCGCCGGGCGACCTCAACAAGGTCTTCTTCACCACCGGCGGCGGCGAGGCGGTCGAGACCGCCTGGAAGCTGGCCAAGCAGTACTTCAAGCTCACCGGCAAGCCGACCAAGTACAAGGTCATCTCCCGCGCGGTCGCCTACCACGGCACCCCGCAGGGCGCCCTGTCCATCACCGGCCTCCCGGGCCTGAAGGCCCCCTTCGAGCCGCTGGTCCCCGGCGCGCACAAGGTGCCGAACACCAACATCTACCGCGCCCCGATCCACGGCGACGACCCCGAGGCCTACGGCCGCTGGGCCGCCGACCAGATCGAGCAGGAGATCCTCTTCGAGGGCGCCGACACGGTCGCCGCGGTCTTCCTGGAGCCGGTCCAGAACGCGGGCGGCTGCTTCCCGCCCCCGCCCGGCTACTTCCAGCGGGTCCGCGAGATCTGCGACAAGTACGACGTGCTCCTGGTGTCCGACGAGGTCATCTGCGCCTTCGGCCGTCTCGGCACGATGTTCGCCTGTGACAAGTTCGACTACGTCCCGGACATGATCACCTGCGCCAAGGGCATGACCTCGGGCTACTCCCCGATCGGTGCCTGCATCATCTCCGACCGTCTGGCCGAGCCGTTCTACAAGGGCGACAACACCTTCCTGCACGGCTACACCTTCGGCGGCCACCCCGTGTCGGCCGCGGTGGGCCTCGCCAACCTCGACCTGTTCGAGCGCGAGAACCTCAACCAGCACGTCCTCGACAACGAGGGCGCGTTCCGCTCGACCCTGGAGAAGCTGCACGACCTGCCGATCGTCGGCGACGTCCGCGGCAACGGCTTCTTCTACGGCATCGAGCTGGTGAAGGACAAGGCCACGAAGGAGTCCTTCAACGACGAGGAGACCGAGCGCGTGCTCTACGGCTTCCTCTCCAAGGCCCTCTTCGACAACGGCCTGTACTGCCGCGCCGACGACCGTGGCGACCCGGTCGTCCAGCTCGCCCCGCCGCTGATCTCCAACCAGGAGACCTTCGACGAGATCGAGCAGATCCTGCGCGCCACGCTCACCGAGGCGTGGACGAAGCTGTAAAGCTGTTCGGCCGTAGCCCGGGGTGCACCCGTCCGAGTGACAGGGGTGGACCCCGGGCCGCGTGCTGTCCGGGGTTACGGCCCCGGCTCCCTAGCGTGCCTGGTAACCGATCGGCCCTGTCTTCGTTCCCCCGCTCGGGGGACCAACGCCAGGGAAAACAGATCAGATACGAGGTGTACGCCCATGGAGGCCCCGCCCGACAACGACGTGCTCTGGGCCCGCGCCCTGCACTTCACGCACCCCGACGGCTCGCCCGCGCTCGGCGGTGTGTCGCTCGGCGTCCGCGAGGGCGAGATCCTCGCGGTGAACGGCCCGCGCGGCAGCGGCAAGACGACGCTGCTCAGTTGTCTGTCGGGGCTGGTCCCGGCGCAACGCGGCGAGGTCTGGTTCAACAGCGTCCCGGTCCACACCATGGGCCCGATGACCCGCGAGCGCCTGCGCCGCGACCGGTTCGGCTGGATCGATCCGGCCCCGGCCCTGGTCCCCGAGCTGAACGTCTGGGAGAACGCCGCCCTCCCCCTGATGCTGCGCGGCACCAGCCGCCGCCGGGCCAAGGTGGCCGCCCTGGAGTGGCTGGAGCGCCTGGACATCGGCGACAGATCCCGCAGCCGCCCCCACGAACTCACCCAGCCGGAACGCCAACGCGCCTGCATCGCCAGGGCGCTCGCTCCCGCCCCGACGGTCCTGTTCGCGGACGAGCCGACGGCCCCCCTGCACCGCGCCGACCGCGCCCACGTCCTGCGCACCCTCACCACCGCGGCCCGCTCCCACGGCATCACCGTCGTCCTGGCCACCCACGACGCCGAGACGGCCGCGCTCGCCGACCGCACGGTCTCGCTGCTCGACGGCCGCCGGGTGAACACGGTCCACCTTCCCCCGGTCCAGGAATCGGAACCGGCAGGCCAGGGGGCCGCGTGCTCGCTCTCCGTCTGACCCGCGGCGCCCACCCGGCCGTCCACCTGCGCCGCCTCCTGGTCTCGACGGCCGCGGCCGGCACCGGCTTCCTCCTCCTGTGCACCCTCGGCTACGCCATGGCCCACCAGGACGACCCACGCGGCTCCCTCCTCCGCCTGGCCTGGTGCCTGACCCCGCTGGCCGCCACCGTCTACTTCGCCCTGGCGGTCGCGCGCACCGACCCCGGCACCCGCCCCCGCCCCGGCCTGGCGGCGATCGGCCTGGGCCCGGCCCGCCTGATGGCCGTCTCGGCGGCGACAACAGCCCTGTCCTGCCTGCTCGGTTCGATGGTGGCGCTGCTCTTCTTCCTCCACCTCCGAGGCGACCTGACAGGCATGCCCTTCGACGGCGCGGGCGCGAGCTTCCTGGCCCCGGAGGAACCGCTGCCCCTCCCGGCGGCCCTGACCCTCCTGGGCCTGGTCCCGGTGATCGCCTCGGTGACAGTCGCCTGGGTGATGCGCCCGAGGGACGACAGACCGACGGGGACGACAAGGTCGTACGGCAGATTCGGAGCCCGCGGCACGTCGGTCACGAGGGAGACGTTCGGTTCCTACGGCCGCTTCCGCGCCGGCTCGTCTGCGGGCAGTCGTGCCGCTGGGGCGGCACGGGTGGGCGCAGGCGGCGCCCCGCCAGCGCGGGCAAGCGAAACGCCCCCTACCGCAACCCCCACCGACCTGCACCCGAACACCCTCCCCCCACTCCCCAGAGAGGCACCAAAGGGCCTCCCCTGGGGCATCGCGGTACTGGCCGCAGGCCTAGCCGTAGAGGCCTACGCAGGCAGAACCCACGCCACCCCCCTCCCAGGCGGCCTCACCGGCGGAGCCCCCGGCACGCTCATCGGCTGGCTCCTCACCGCACTGGGCCTCGCCCTCGCCGGCCCCGGCCTCACCCACCTCTGCGGCCGGCTCCTCCAGTCCGCCCACCCCGGCGCCCTCCGCCTCCTGGCCGGCCGCGTCCTCATGGCGGAAGCCACCCGCATCGGCCGCCCCCTCGGCGTGGTCTGCGCGGTCGCGTCCGGCACGTACGCCATGACCACCCTGCACGACACGACGACAAGCACCCCGGACATCGGCCCGCTCACCACCCTCGGCCTGCTCCTGGTCACCGGCTGCACCCTCGCCACGCTCGCCACCGCGGCCGTGGAGGCGAAGCACGCCCGGGCCGACACCACCGCCGCCCTCCTGCGCCTCGGCGCCCCCGCGACGATGCTCCGCAGCGCGGCGGCCCTGCGGGCAGGCGCGGTACTGGCGCTGTTCGGCCCGCTCACCCTGATCGTGGCGGAGCTGGCGGCACTCCCCCTCACCCACTGAACCCGTGGGAAAAAAATCTCCGGGCGCCGATGAGTTCCTGATCCGCCCCCGGTCTACCCACCGAACAGCACGCACCCCGATGGGAGAGACCACGATGACCGCGACGCCCTACCAGCAGATGATCTTCATCAACCTGCCCGTGAACGACCTCGACGCGTCGAAGAAGTTCTTCACGGAGCTGGGCTACTCGATCAACCCCCAGTTCAGCGACGAGAACGCGGCTTCCGTCGTGATCAGCGACACCATCGTCGCGATGCTGCTGACCAAGCCCTTCTACGCCACCTTCACCGACAAGGAGATCGTGGACGCGACGAAGAGCAGCGAGGTGCTGGTCTGCCTGAGTGCCGAGAGCCGCGAGAAGGTGGACGAGCTGGTCGAGAAGGCCGTCTCCGCGGGCGGTACCGCCTCGGCGAAGATCCAGGACATGGGCTTCATGTACGGCCGCGCCTTCGACGACCCCGACGGCCACACCTGGGAGGTCGTGTGGATGGACCCGGCGGCGGTCCAGGGCTGATCCACCGGCCGCGACCGGGCGTGCGAGCATGGGCGGGTGCAGACGAGCCCCGCCCATGCGGCACACCACGACGACCGTGAGATCGAGACCGTCGAGGAGTTCGACGCGGTCGTCTCGGCCCGCGGCACCCTCGCCGGATTCCGCGTCCAGGCCGTCGATCTGACCGACCGGACAAGGGAGTTGCTCGCCACCGACACCACGGGTGCCGTCTTCCTCGGGTGCCCCATGCGGGAGAACGCGGCGGCGAAGCTCCGCACGGACGGCGCCCTGGTCTTCCCGCCCGTCCCCGGCCTCCCCTTCGACCCGTACCGCGGCCATCTCTACTCCCCGGACGAACTGTTCGACGGCTTGGAGAAGGGCTACGAACACACCCCCGACGCCCTCGCGTACGCCTGGTTCCAGCGCACCAAGGCCGACCGCGACATATACGCGTCGACACTACGTGCCGTGCACGACGACGCCGTTTCCGACGCCCTCGACGAACTCCTGGGCGGCGCAAGGGTCGTGGGCGTGATGGGCGGCCATGCGATGGCCCGCGGCACGGAGGCGTACGCCGGTGCCGCCCGCCTCGGCCGCGAACTGACCCGCGCCGGGCTCACGGTGGCGACCGGTGGCGGTCCGGGCGCGATGGAGGCGGCCAACCTCGGCGCGTACGGGGCCCCCTTCGAGGACGAGATGCTCGACGAGGCGTGCCGACTCCTCGCCAAGGCGCCGTCGTTCACGCCCTCGATCAGCGACTGGGCGCGCGCCGCCTTCGAGATCCGTACCCGCTGGCCCCGGGGCGGCTCCTCCGTGGGCATCCCGACCTGGTTCTACGGCCATGAGCCGCCGAACCCCTTCGCCTCGCACATCGCCAAGTACTTCGCCAACGCCACCCGCGAGGACGGCCTGTTGGCTCGCTCCAACGCGGGGGTGGTGTTCCTGCCGGGCGCCGCCGGGACCGTACAGGAGATCTTCGACAACGCGACGCCCAACTACTACGAGTCGCGCGGCGAGCCGACCCCGATGGTGCTCGTCGACCGGGCGCACTGGACCGAGCGGCTGCCGACCTGGCCCCTGCTCACGGCACTTGCACGGGAACGTTCGATGGAGTCGCGAATCGCCCTCGTTGACCGAATCGAGGAGGCTCCGGCGGCGCTGAAACGTCTCGGTGGTTAATAAGCAGGCAAAGCCAATGCCTGTGATGCGCTTACGCGTTGACACTACTTACGCCACACTTATAAACCTGTGAGCCTCTTGGGAATGGTGTAGTCGCATCTCGTGATGCTCCCTCACCACTCCTGCCACCCCCCGCAATTGCGCTTCCCGTAAAGGACAAACGTGGCAGTTCTGTCCATATCCCGCCGCACCGTCGCCCGCTCCGTGCGTGTCCTCGGTGTCGCCACCGCCTCGGCCGCGCTCGCGCTCGGTGCCGCCGGCAACGCGCTGGCGTGCAACATCAACGAGTTCTCCGCCGAAGCCAAGTGCGACGGCGACAAGGGCATCATCAACGTCACCGACGTCGACAAGTCCGGCGTCGAGGCCACCGTCTCCGTGTACCTGGTGGAGAACAACGCCGACGTCCGCAAGGTCGGCGAGCAGACGGTCAAGGGCTCCAAGGAGGGCACGACCATCACCTTCGAGGAGGCCTGGAAGCCCAACGCGGAGTACCGCGTTCACGTGGTGGCCCAGCCTTACATCAAGGGTGAGGACATCAAGCCGAACCTGACGACCCCGGCCACCGCCTGCAAGACGGAGGAGTCCCCGACCCCGACGGCCACGCCGTCGCCGTCGGAGTCCGCCTCCACCCCGGCCGAGGAGTCCGAGTCCCCGACCCCGTCGGCCTCGGAGAGCGAGAGCACGGCTCCCGCCGACTCCACCCCGAGCAGCGCCCCCTCGGCGGCCGGCGAGTCCAACCTCGCCGAGACCGGCGCCAACTCGAACACGGGCATGATCGCGGGCATCGCGGTCGCCCTGGTCGCCATCGGCGGAGGCGCGGTCTTCTTCGGCCTGCGCCGCCGCGGAGCGAACAGCACCCGATAAGCACGACAAACACAAAGCTGTGGCCCGCCCTCCACGAGGAGGACGGGCCACACCTGCGTCTCTACGCAGCTACACGCCGACCGCCCAAGCAGCGACCACTCACGCCACAACACCCCTCCCCGCCCCAGCCGCGGACAGTCATACCGCAGCACCCCTCCCCGCCCTAGCTGCGGGCAGTCGTGCCGCCGGGGCGGCGCCCACCCATGCAGCGGCACCCGCATCCCTGCGTAGCTGCGGGCAGTCGTGCCGCTGGGGCGGCACGGGTGGGCGCAGCGGCACCCCGCAAGCGCGGGCGAGCGAAACCCCGCCCACCCCAGCCTCAGCGCAGCCGCACCCATTCAGCCACCCAGCACAACAACCTCATCCGCATCGAACTCGACGCCCACCACGTCCCCCACCTCCGGCGCCGCCCGCAACGCACACGCCGCCTCCAACACCGGCCCCTCCCCCTCCGGCCGCAACCGCACCGCGACATGCGTCCCCTTGAACGTGCGCGCGACCACAGCGCACCGCAACCCCGCATCCACGAGCCGCACCCCCGCCGGCCGCACCAGCAGCCTCCGCACCCCCTGCGCGGCCCCCTCGGGCACCGGCACCTTCCCCCACGACGTGTCCGCGGCCTCCCCGCTCACCGTGCCCTCGACGACGTTCTCGAAGCCGAGGAACCGCGCGACGAACTCGTCGGCGGGCCGCTGCCACACCTCAAGCGGCGTACCGGACTGAGCGATCCGCCCGTCCCGCGTCACCACCACCCGGTCGGCCAGCGCGAACGCCTCCCCCTGGTCATGCGTAACGGCAAGCACGGTCGTCCCCAACCTCCCGAACAACTCCCGCAGTTCGACGACCAGCCGCTCCCGCAGCGAACGATCCAGCTGCCCGAGCGGCTCGTCCAGCATCAGCAACCGCGGCCGGGGCGCGAGCGCCCGCGCAAGCGCCACCCGCTGCTGCTCGCCCCCGGACAGTCCCGCGACGGCCCGCCCAGCCGCCCCGGGCAGCCCCACGAGGTCGAGCAACTCCCCCACCCGCTCGCCCTGTTCCCCCTTCGAGACCCCGTGCATCCGCAGCCCGAACGCCACGTTCCCGCCCACGTCCCGCTGCGGGAACAGCTGATGGTCCTGGAACATCAGCCCGACCCCGCGCTTGTGCGCGGCCACGCCCGCCTGGTCCCGCCCGTCCAGCAACACCCGGCCTCCGTCGAGGGGTTGCAGCCCGGCCACCACCCGCAGCAGCGTGGACTTGCCGCTCCCGCTCGGCCCGAGGACACACACGATCTCGTGCTCGGCGACCGACAGGTCGACCCCGTCCAGCACGGCCCGCCCGCCGAAGCGGACCGTCGCGTCCTCCAGCGCCAGCAGCATCAGAACTCACCCGTCCGGTCGGTCCGCAGCCGTTCAAGGACCAGCAACGCCACCGCGCACACCACCATCAGAATCGTCGAAAGGGCCATGGCCTGGCCGTAGTTGAGGTCACCGGCCCGCCCCAGCAGCCGCGCCACCGCGACCGGCAGCGTCGGGTTGTCGGGCCGTGCGATGAACACGGTCGCCCCGAACTCCCCCAGCGACACGGCGAACGCGAACCCCGCCGCGATCAGCAACGCCCGCCGCACCAACGGCAGATCGACCTCTCGCCACACCCGCCACGGCGACGCCCCGAGCACGGCCGCCGCCTCCCGCAGCCGCTGGTCGACGGCCCGCAGCACCGGCAGCATGGTCCGTACGACGAAGGGAACGCCGACCAGCGCCTGCGCGAGCGGCACCAGGATCCAGGACGCCCGCAGATCCAGCGGCGGCTCGTCGAGGGCGATCAGGAACCCGAACCCGACGGTCACCGCGGACACGCCCAGCGGCAGCATCAACAGCGCGTCGAAGCCCCGTACGAACCGCCCCGCGTCCCGCCGCGTGAGCGCCGCCGCGGCGAGGCCGCCGATCAGCACCGCGATGGCGGTGGCGGCGACGGCGTACTCCAGGGAATTCCCGATCGCGTCGATCGGTGGCACCAGGAACACGCCTCCGTCGGCCGAGGTCAGCGCCCGGTAGTAGCCGAAGTCCGGTGCGTCGAGCGACCGTTGGACGAGGACCGCGAGCGGCAGCACCAGCAGCACGGCGATCGTGGCCAGCACCCCGGCAAGGAGCGCCCACTGTCCGGCCCCGCGCGGCCGGCGGGCGGTCGTCGCGGGGGCGACCAGGCGCAGCACGCTCTCCCGGCGCCGTACCGTCCACGCGTGCACGGCGAGGATCCCGCCCACAGCCGCGAACTGCACCAGCGTCAGGACCGCGGCCGTACCGAGATCGAAGATCTCCGAGGTCTGCCGGTAGATCTCCACTTCGAGCGTCGAGAAGGTCGGCCCGCCGAGGATCTGCACCACCCCGAAGGAGGTGAAGGTGAAGAGGAAGACCATGAGCGCGGCGGCGGCCACGGCCGGCGCGAGCGCGGGCAGCGTGACCTTCCGCCAGGCCCGCCAAGAGGAGGCGCCGAGCATCCGCGCGGCCTCCTCCTGACGCGGGTCGAGCTGCCCCCACAGCCCACCCACCGTCCGTACGACGACGGCGTAGTTGAAGAAGACGTGCGCGAGCAGGATCGCCCACACGGTGGTGTCCAGGCGTACGCCCCACAACTCGTCCAGCAGCCCGCCGCGCCCGACGAGCGCCAGGAACGCCGTACCGACGACCACCGTCGGCAGCACGAACGGAACGGTGACGACGGCCCGCAGGATCTGCTTGCCGGGGAAGTCGTAGCGGGCGAAGACGTACGCGCCCGGGAGTGCGACCGCGAGCGTCAGCGCGGTGGAGGCGAGCGCCTGCCAGGTCGTGAACCACAGGACGTGCCGGATGTCGGACTGCGCGAGCACGTCCGCGATCCGCCCGAACTGCCAACTCCCGTCCGCCTTGAGCCCGCGCGCGACGATCGCGGCGACGGGCCAGGCGAAGAAGAGCGCGAAGAACGCGACGGGGACGACCATGAGGCCGAGCCGAGCCGCAGCGCCCTTCTTCGAAGGACGACCGTTTACTCCGGTACCGCTTACTTCAGTACGAGCGAGGTCCACGACTTGACCCAGTCGTCACGGTTGTCGGCGATCTTCGCCGGGTCCATGGTCTCGGGATCCTTGGCGGCGGGACCGTACTTGGTGAACTCGGCGGGCACGGCCGCGCCCTCGACCACCGGGTAGACGAACATGTTGAGCGGCATGTCCTCCTGGAACTGCTTGGTCAGGAGGAAGTCGATGAGCGCCTTGCCGCCCTCGCTGTTCTTCGCGTTGCTCAGCAGTCCCGCGTACTCGACCTGCCGGAAGCAGGTGCCGTCGACGACGCCGGTCGGCGCGGTCGAGGGCTTCGGGTCGGCGTAGATGACCTCGGCGGGCGGCGAGGAGGCGTACGAGACGACGAGCGGCCGGTCGGCCTTCGCCTTCTTGCCCCCGGCGGACCCGGAGAACTCCTCGTTGTAGGCCTGCTCCCAGCCGTCGACGACCTTGACGCCGTTGGCCTTGAGCTTGGTCCAGTACGCCTCCCACCCGTCGTCGCCGTACTTGGCGGCGGTCCCGAGCAGGAACCCGAGCCCCGGCGAGGAGGTGGAGGCGTTCTCGGTGACGAGGAGGTCCTTGTAGGCGGGCTTGACCAGATCGTCGTACGACGTAGGCGGCTGGAGCTTGTGCTTGCTGAACCAGGCCTTGTCGTAGTTGAGGCAGATGTCGCCGGTGTCGATGGGCGTGACCTTGTCCCCGTCGACCCGGTACCCGGCCTTGATCGTGCCGGCGCCCTTCGCCTCGTACGACTGGAAGAGCCCGTTGTCGAGCGCCCGGGACAGCAGGGTGTTGTCGACGCCGAAGAAGACGTCGCCCTGCGGGTTGTCCTTGGTCAGGATCGCCTTGTTGACGGCCTGCCCGGCGTCGCCGTCCTCCAGGACCTTGACCTTGTAGCCGGACTCCTTCTCGAAGGCGGCGAGGACACTCTTCGACACGGCCCACGAGTTGTGGCTGACGAGGGTGACGGTCTTGGACTCGCTCTTGGTGCCCTCGTCGGACGACCCGCACGCGGACAGCGCGACCAGGCCGAGGCCGACGACGACAGCACAGTACTTCTTGCTACTCACGGTGATGACCGAACTTCCTACCCAGAATGACCTGGGCGAGGTTCAGAGGGTCTGCGGCCCGATGGCCGCACTCTCAGCGCTGTGGCGCTCCCCTGTCGGATACGAATATGAAGATGTTCTGACAGCTATGAAGGTGTTCTTACGACGGTCAGACTACCGTTCGCCTGCCGCCAGCTGACCGCAGGCCCCGTCGATCTCCTGCCCCCGGGTGTCCCGGACGGTCACCGCCACACCGTGCGCGGCGATGGCCTCGACGAAGGCCTTCTCGTCCTCGGGCCGCGAGGCGGTCCACTTGGAGCCCGGGGTCGGGTTCAGCGGAATGAGGTTCACATGCACGGGCTTGCCGCGCAGCAGCCGTCCGAGCCGGTCCCCACGCCAGGCCTGGTCGTTGATGTCGCGAATGAGCGCGTACTCGATCGAGAGCCGCCGCCCGCTCTTCTCGACGTACTCGAACCCGGCGTCGAGCACCTCGCGCACCTTCCACCGCGTGTTCACGGGGACGAGGGTGTCGCGCAGCTCGTCGTCGGGCGCGTGCAGCGAGATGGCGAGCCGGCACTTGAAGCCTTCGTCGGCGAACCGGTGGATGGCGGGCACCAGCCCGACCGTCGAGACGGTGATCCCTCGCTGCGACAGCCCGAGCCCGTCCGGGGCGGGGTCGGTGAGCGCGCGGATCGACTGCACGACCCGCTTGTAGTTGGCGAGCGGCTCGCCCATGCCCATGAAGACGATGTTGGAGAGCCGCGCGGGCCCGCCCGGCACCTCCCCGTCCCTGAGCGCCCGCATCCCGTCGACGATCTGATGCACGATCTCGGCGGTGGACAGATTCCGGTCCAGCCCTGCCTGTCCGGTGGCGCAGAAGGGACAGTTCATCCCGCACCCGGCCTGCGAGCTGATGCACATGGTCACCCGGTCCGGGTACCGCATCAGCACCGACTCGACGAGCGTCCCGTCGAACAGCCGCCACAGCGTCTTGCGCGTGGTCCCCTGGTCGGTCGACAGATGCCGTACGACGGTCATCAGCTCAGGAAGCAACGCCTCCTGCAACTTGCCGCGAGCGCCGGCCGGAATGTCCGTCCACTGCTCCGGATCGTGCGCGTACCGCGCGAAGTAGTGCTGCGAGAGCTGCTTGGCACGAAACGGCTTCTCACCGATCTCGGCCACGACGTCCTTGCGCTCGGCGGGCGTGAGATCGGCAAGGTGCCGCGGCGGCTTCTTGGCTCCGCGGGGGGCGACGAAAGTAAGTTCTCCGGGCTTAGGCATGGCTGTACCAGTGTCGCAGATCGAATGGAGTGACCCTGGCCCCCGCCCGTCACCGAGGGTGACCGATGACTTCACAGCGCGGGAAGGGTCTTCCTGCCATACGCCCGCCTCCCGGATACCGAAAGTGATGACGATGCCCTACGCCAAGGTCAACGGCCTGGAGATGTACTACGAGATCCATGGCGCCGCCCACGGCGACGACCGCCCGCTGGTGCTGCTGCACGGCGGTGCCACCACCATCGGGCTGTCCTTCGACGCCGTGCTGCCCGCTCTGTCCGCCGACCGTCAGGTCATCGCCCCCGAGTTCCAGGGGCACGGCCACACCGCTGACACGGATCGCGACCTCACCGTCCCGCACCTCGCCTCCGACGTCGTCGCCCTGCTGGACGAGCTCGGCGTCCCCCAGGCGGACTTCCTCGGCTACAGCCTCGGCGGGCTGACCGCGCTGGAGATCGCGGTACGGCATCCGGACCGGGTCGGCCGTCTGGTGCTGGTCTCCGCCCCGTACACCCAGGACGGCATGCGGGACGAGATCCGCGCCCCTGACTACACCTCGCCGCTGCTACCCACGCAGGCCGACTTCCAGGACATGGCCGCCGGGTACGCCGCCGTCGCCCCGCACCCCGAGCACTTCGAGACCTTCCTCGGCAAGGTCTCGGCGGCGGCCCACGCCCCGCTGCCCTGGGCCGCGGACGACCTGCGCGGCCTGACCTCACCGGTGCTTCTGCTCATCGGCGACTCCGACTTCGTACGCGTCGAACACGCGGCCGAGATGCAGTCGCTGATCCCCGACGCCCGGCTGGCCGTCCTGCCCGGCACCACCCACATGACCGTCCTGCGGCGGACGCCCGTGGTGCTGCCGCTGCTGACGGAGTTCCTCGGCGGCCAGGCGACGGTGTAGCCCGCTCCACCGCGGTACGGGTGGTCGCTCCCTCGTGACGAGGCCCGTGCGACGGAATCGTGGTCGGCACAGATCCAGCGCATGTGCCTTCCAGGAGGGGACCGTTTCCATGGCAACAGCCAACCGGGCAGCCAACCACCGCCGCCGTATCACCGTCATCGCCACCACTGCGGCCGCCGTCGCCCTGACCGCCGGGCTGGTGACGGGGTGCGAGGGCGACGACGACGCGCTCGACTGTCTCGGCAACGCCGACACGATCTCCGACAGCCTCAAGGCGATCCACGACGGCGACTCCATCGACACCGTCGAGAAGAACCTCGCCGCCCTCGACGACGCGACGGACGACGGCAAGGTCGACACGGCCGCCAAGGACCTGAGGAAGGCGCTGGAGGACTACAACGAGGCCGTCCTGAACGGCGACACCGACCCGGACAGCAGCCGGATCGACGCCGCCGCGAAGGAACTGAGGGACGTCTGCACTCCCTAGACAGGAAGCAGGAGCTGGAACAGAAGGAGCCCCCGCCTGAGCGGGGGCTCCTTCTGTATGTCCGTACGTACGTCGCTCAGCCGGAGCCGACGAACAGCACCAGCAGCAGCCACACCACCGGCGCGGTCGGCAGCAGCGAGTCCAGTCGGTCCATGATGCCGCCATGCCCCGGCAGCAGCGTGCCCATGTCCTTGATGCCCAGGTCGCGCTTGATCATCGACTCGCCGAGGTCACCGAGCGTCGCGCTCGCCGCCACCGCGAGGCCCAGCAGCAGACCCTGCCACCAGGTGCCGTCGTCGATCAGGAAGTGCATGCACAGCGCGCCCGCCACCATCGCGAACGACACCGCTCCGAGCAGGCCCTCACGGGTCTTGCCGGGGCTGATGCGTGGCGCGAGCTTGTGCTTGCCGAAGCGCCAGCCGACGGCGTAGGCCCCGGTGTCGCTGACGACGGTGAGGAGCAGGAACGTCAGCACCCGCTGCGCGCCGTCGTCGGCGGTGAGCATCATCGCGACGAACGTGGCCAGGAACGGGACGTAGAAGGCCGCGAAGACGCCCGCGGTGACGTCCTTGAGGTAGCCCTCGGGCGGTTCCGTCATCCGCCAGACCAGCACCGCGAGCGCGGTGAGCGCCATCGCCACCCACGCGCCCTCGGCCTCCCGGACGTACCCGGCGACGACCATGGCCGCACCGCCGACCGCCAGCGGCACGAGCGGCGCCCTGATGCCCTTGCGCTCCTCGAGACGCGAGGTCAGTTCCCACAGCCCGACGACCACGGCGACCGCTATCACGCCGATGAAGACGGCCTTGACGACGAAGAGCGAGGCGACGATCACCGCACCGAGCCCGACCCCGACGCCTATGGCCGCGCCCAGGTCACGCCCCGCGCTCTTCTTCTGCGGCGCGGAAGCCGGCTGGGGGGCGTCGGGCATGGGCTCCGGATTCTGCGTCTGCGGCGCCGCCGCTCGGGGCTGCGCCGACATGGTCTCGTCGCGGAACGGCTCGTTCCGAAACGTGTCGTCCCGGAACGTCTCGTCCCGGAACAGGGGGCCACTCAGCCGAGCGGCCCCCGGGTCGTCATCCTGGTCTCCGCCATACGCGGGTACGTCGGGCACGATGGGCATGGGGCGAGTGTGCTGCGCCTCAGGCGCATCGTACGCGGGACCCGCCGGGGCAGCCCCCTGGACAGGCCCCTGGTCGGTGGGCCCCCAGTACCCGGCGTGCGGCGCGGCCCCCGGCGGAGAGCCCCAGGAAGAGTCGTTCATCAGACTTCGAGAAGCTCCGCTTCCTTGTGCTTGAGGAGCTCGTCCACCTGGGCGACGTACTTGTGCGTCGCGTCGTCGAGCTCCTTCTCCGCACGGCGGCCCTCGTCCTCGCCGACCTCGCCGTCCTTGACGAGCTTGTCGATCGCGTCCTTGGCCTTGCGGCGGACCGAGCGGATGGACACGCGGGAGTCCTCCGCCTTGCCCTTGGCGACCTTGATGTAGTCGCGGCGACGCTCCTCGGTGAGCTCGGGGAACACCACTCGGATGATGTTGCCGTCGTTGCTCGGATTGACGCCCAGGTCGGAGTCGCGGATCGCCTGCTCGATGTTGCGCAGCGCGCTCTTGTCGAACGGGGTCACGACCGCCATGCGCGGCTCCGGCACGGAGAACGAAGCCAGCTGGTTGATCGGCGTCGGCGCGCCGTAGTAGTCGGCCACGATCTTGTTGAACATCGCCGGGTGCGCACGGCCGGTGCGGATCGCGGCGAAGTCCTCCTTGGCGACCACGACGGCCTTCTCCATCTTCTCCTCGGCCTCGAGGAGGGTCTCTTCGATCACCACTTGCTCCTGCGTGTCTTGAAGTAGGCCCGGCTGCGGTTCCATGTGCGTGGGGCGGCGGCCGGCTGCGTCGCGTCTTCTTCCTGCACGGTTCCCGACCGGCAGGACATTGTCCATCCCCCGGTCAGGGACCGGGTCCAACTGGGGTCAGTCCCGGCTGTCCTGGTCACCGACAAGCGAGCCGATCTTCTCACCCTTGACGGCGCGCGCGATATTGCCCTCCGTCAGTAGCTCGAAGACGAGGATCGGAAGCTTGTTGTCGCGGCACAGCGTGATGGCGGTGGCGTCGGCGACCTTGAGGTCGCGGGTGATGACCTCGCCGTAGCCGAGGGAGTCGAACTTGACCGCGTCGGGGTTTTTCTTCGGGTCGGAGTCGTAGACCCCGTCCACGCCGTTCTTGCCCATGAGAAGCGCCTCGGCGTCGATCTCCAGGGCGCGCTGGGCGGCGGTGGTGTCGGTGGAGAAGTACGGCATACCCATACCGGCACCGAAGATGACCACGCGGCCCTTCTCCAGGTGGCGCACGGCGCGCAGCGGGATGTACGGCTCGGCGACCTGGCCCATGGTGATGGCGGTCTGCACGCGGGAGTCGATGCCCTCCTTCTCCAGGAAGTCCTGGAGGGCGAGGCAGTTCATCACGGTGCCGAGCATGCCCATGTAGTCGGAGCGGGCGCGGTCCATGCCGCGCTGCTGGAGTTCGGCGCCGCGGAAGAAGTTGCCGCCGCCGATGACGACCGCGATCTCCGCACCGTCGCGCACGACGGCCGCGATCTCGCGGGCGATCTTGTGCACCACGTCCGGGTCCACGCCCAGGCCCCCGCCGCCGGAGAAGGCCTCTCCGGACAGCTTCAGCAGAAACCGGCCGCTCACTTTGCCGTCGTCGCTCTTCTGGGCCTTGGTGGTCATCGGATTCTCCTCATGGTGCACATACGAAGAAGGCCATTGCCGATGGGAACTGGTTCGCATCCCATGCGCGGCAATGGCCTCCTCGTCAGATCTGCTGTCGTCCGCCACGCGCGTGCGTGGCGGCGTACCGGACGACTGCCTACGACCCTATCGGGGTCCGGCGTCGTACGCGGTACGGACTCAGATGCCGACCTTGATACGCGTGAAGCGCTTCAGGGTGACACCGGCCTCGTCCAGAACCTTCTGGACGGACTTCTTGTTGTCCAGCGCGTAGGGCTGGCCGAGCAGGGTGGCGTCCTTGAAGAAGCCGTTGACGCGACCCTCGACGATCTTCGGCAGGGCGGCCTCGGGCTTGCCCTCGGCGCGGGTGGTCTCCTCGGCGACGCGGCGCTCGGACTCGACGACGTCGGCCGGCACGTCCTCCTTGGAGAGCCACTTCGGCGCGAAGGCGGCGATGTGCTGGGCGATGCCCTTGGCCAGGTCGGCGTCGGCCTTGTCCAGCTCGACCAGGACACCGATCTGCGGGGGCAGGTCGGGCATGGTGCGGTGCATGTAGGAGAAGACGAAGCCGTCGGCGAACTGCGCGAAGCGGTCCAGGACGATCTTCTCGCCGAGGTTGGCGTTGGCCTCGTCCACGAACGCCTGGACGGTCTTGCCGGCCTCGATCTCGGAGGCGAGCAGGGCGTCGAGGTCGGCCGGGGAGGTGGCGGCGACGTGCTCGGCGATCTGCTGGGCGACGGCCTGGAACTTGTCACCCTTGGCGACGAAGTCCGTCTCGCACTTCAGCTCGACCAGGACACCGGAGGTGTTGTCGTCGGCGATGAGGGAGACCACTGCGCCGTTCTCGGCGGAGCGGCCCTCGCGCTTGGCGACGCCCTTCTGGCCCTTGATGCGGAGCGCCTCGACGGCCTTGTCGACGTTGCCCTCGGCCTCGTCCAGCGCCTTCTTGCAGTCCATCATGCCGGCGCCGGTGAGCTCACGGAGCTTCTTGACGTCGGCGGCGGTGTAGTTCGCCATGATTCCTGGAATCTCTCTCGAAGTCTGAAGATCTACGGGCCGACGGCGGGGGCTGGTGGGCCCCCGCCGTCAGATGACCCGAAGGGGTGAGGGGGTCAGGCCTGCTCGGCCTCGGCGGCCGGAGCCTCGGCAGCGGCCGGAGCCTCAGCCTCGGCAGCGGGGGCCTCAGCGGCGGGCGCCTCGGCCTCAGCGGCGGCGGGAGCCTCAGCCTCGGCGGCGGGAGCCTCGGCGGCCGGGGCCTCCTCGGCCTTCTTCTCGCCCTCGAGCAGGTCGCGCTCCCACGCGGCGAGCGGCTCGCCCGCGCCCTTGTCACCCTTGTCGCCGGTGGCGACGCGCGAGCGGCTGATGAGGCCCTCGGCGACGGCGTCGGCGATCACGCGGGTGAGCAGGGTGACGGAGCGGATCGCGTCGTCGTTGCCCGGGATCTTGTAGTCGACCTCGTCGGGGTCGCAGTTGGTGTCGAGGATGGCGACGACCGGGATGTTGAGCTTCCGGGCCTCACCGACCGCGATGTGCTCCTTCTTGGTGTCCACGATCCAGACGGCGCTGGGCACCTTGGACATCTCGCGGATACCACCGAGGGTCTTCTCCAGCTTGGCCTTCTCGCGCGAGAGCACGAGAAGCTCCTTCTTGGTCAGACCGGACGCGGCGACGTCCTCGAAGTCGATCTGCTCGAGCTCCTTGAGGCGCTGCAGACGCTTGTAGACGGTGGAGAAGTTGGTGAGCATGCCGCCCAGCCAGCGCTGGTTCACGAAGGGCATGCCGACGCGGGTCGCCTGCTCGGCGATCGCCTCCTGCGCCTGCTTCTTCGTGCCGACGAACATGACCGTGCCGCCGTGGGCGACGGTCTCCTTGACGAACTCGTAGGCGCGGTCGATGTACGACAGCGACTGGAGCAGGTCGATGATGTAGATGCCGTTGCGCTCCGTGAAGATGAAGCGCTTCATCTTCGGGTTCCAACGACGGGTCTGGTGACCGAAGTGGACGCCGCTTTCCAGCAGCTCCCGCATCGTGACGACGGCCATGGCCGTTCTCCTTGGTTTCTCGGTTATGTCCTGACGCCCGGCACGCGCCGTGCCACGTACACATGTGCGTACGGGACCGAAAGGCGCTGACATCGATGGCCACGAGAGCCCGATGCCGGGGCGTGCGAAGTCGACCCGGTGACCCGGATCGCCAGAAGAAGTGTACGGGACCCGCGGGGCACCGGGTGACGCCGCTGTCCACAACCGGGGCACGGTCCACAGGTCCCGGCCATGATCAGAGCTGCTCAGGCACGGTTCGAGGCATGCGACGCCTGCACAGCGCACTGCTGCCCGCACTCCTGATCCCACTCCTGACGCCCCCGGCCCCGACCGTCCCGCCCCCGCCTGCCGCCCCTTCGGCCCCGCCCATCGCCCATGCCTGGCCGGTAGGCGTACGTCCACCCGTCCTACGCACCTGGGAACCTCCACCCACGCCCTACGCCCGAGGCCACCGGGGCGTCGACCTGGCAGCGCCCCCGGGCACGCCGGTACGAGCGGTCGCAGCCGGCCGCGTCACCTTCGCGGGCCGGGTGGCCGGAAAAGGCGTGCTCTCGATCGCCCTCACGGGCACGGACCTGCGCACGACGTATGAACCGGTACGGGCGACGGTGAAGAAGGGCGAGGAGGTGACGCCGGGACAGACGGTGGGCACGGTGGAGCCGACGGGCTCCCACTGCACGACGCCATGCGTCCACTGGGGCCTACGCAGGGCGGACGCCTACCTGAACCCACTGTCCCTACTACCACCGTGGCTACTACGCAGGGGCCCATCAAGGTTGCTACCGGTTCTGGACGTACCGCTCCCCACATAGCTGCGGGCAGTCGTGCCGCAGGGGCGGCCCGGTACTGGAGACATCCCCTCTGCCTTGACTGCGGCAGTCGTGCCGCAGGGGCAGCCCGGTACTGCACATCCCCTTGCCCTGACTGCGGGCAGTCGTGCCGCAGGGGCAGCCCGGTACTGCACATCCCCTTGCCCTGACGGCGGGCAGTCGTGCCGCTGAGGCGTCCCGGTACTGAACACCCTCTGCCTTGACTGCGGGCAGTCGTGCCGCAGGGCGGCACGGGTGGGCGCAGGCGGCACCCCGCAAGCGCGGGCAAGCGAAACGCCCCCGCGGCAACCCCCGCCGACCTCAGCCGCGAACGGCCACCGCAACCCCGCCGAACCTCAGCCCCGCACACCCCGCAGAGCCATCGCCACCGCGGCCTCAGTGATCGCCGCAGGATCCTCCGCCGCCCCCAGCTCGATCCTCCGCACAGCCGCGTCCACAACCCCCTGCAACAACATCGCCGCCAGCCGGGGCTCCGTATGCCCCATCTCCCCCAGCGCCTCGCCGATCATCGCGACCAGCCCCCCGTGCGCGGCCCGGATCTTCTCCCGGGCCCCCGCATCGAGCTCACTCGCGGAAATGGCGACGACAGCCCGGTGCCGCCGGTCCCCGACCAGCGCCAACTGCGACCGCACATACGCCTCGACCTTGGCCTCGGCCCCTTCCGCCGAGCCCATCGCCGCGGCGACCTCCGCGGCCCAGACCGGGAAGTCGACCTCGCACAGCTCCTCGACGACCGCGGCCCGCGACCGGAAGTACTCGTAGACCGACGACCGCGCCAACCCCGTCCGCTCGGCGAGAGCCGGAAACGTCAGCGCCTCCGTCCCGCCCTCGGACAGCAACGAACGAGCCGCGTCCAGCAGGGCGGCTCGCTGCATCGACCGGTGCTCGGCCACGGAGGCCGCTCGAATCCTTGGCACGTCCACCACTTTACGGACGCGCCGCCCCGGACGGGAGTCACTCGACCCCACCTCGGTCCATCCAGCCAGGTCAACGACCGAAGCTGGCCAGTTTCGCCCGCAATTGCAGCACCGACTTGGTATGGATCTGGCTGACCCGGCTCTCGGTCACACCCAGCACGTTCCCGATCTCCGCGAGGGTCAGCCCCTCGTAGTAGTAGAGCGTGACCACGGTCTTCTCCCGCTCGGGCAGCGTGTTGATCGCCCGCGCCAGGAACCTCCGCAGCTCCCGGTCCTCGGCCACCTCCACCGGATTGTCGGCGGCGGTGTCCTCCAGCGTGTCCATCAGACTCAGCCGGTCCCCACCCTCACCCCCGACATGCAGCAGCTCCTCCAGCGCCACCACGTTCGCCAGCGACAACTGGCTGAAGACCGCGTGGAGTTCGTCGACGGCGATCCCCATCTCGGTCGCCACCTCACCCTCGCTCGGCGTCCGCCGCAGCCGCGCCTCCAGCGTCGCGTACGCCCGCTCGACGTTGCGCGCCTTCTGCCGCACCGACCGCGGGATCCAGTCCAGCGCCCGCAGTTCGTCGATCATCGCGCCCCGGATCCGGGTGATCGCGTACGTCTCGAACTTGATCTCCCGGTCGATGTCGAACTTCTCGATCGCGTCGATGAGCCCGAAGACACCCGAGGACACGAAGTCGGCCTGCTCGACATTGGGCGGCAGACCGACGCTCACCCGTCCCGCCACGTACTTCACCAGCGGTGAGTAGTGCAGGATCAGCTGCTCCCGCAGTCGCTCGTCCGCCGTCGCCTTGTACGACCGCCACAGCTCGTCGAGCGTCGAGGGAGCGGGCGGCCGCACGCTGCCACCGTCGCGGGCGGCTGGGGGGACCGCCGCCCGGTCGGACCCGGAGGTGTGCTGGGGCATTCGTCGCCTTGTGCCGTTCTGCCGTGAAGTGGGGATGGCTGGGTGAGCTGTCGGTCTGATGCTGATCTGAAAGCTCTGATGCTGATCTGGAGTCTCTGAGGTGGATCTGGAGTCTCTGATGTGGATCTGTGGTCGAGTTGCCGTTCCGTGCCGGAATCCCCGTGAGCGTAGCGTGACTGGAGTGTCGCGGTGTGCGAAGGACGAGGCCCCGGCCGTGCGCAGATACGTTCCTCTTGCCGTCCCGCAGGGTCACGCCGACAACTCAGCGTGACCGCGCTCCACCCTCAACTGCGGGAATTCCCAAGGCTGTAGGGGTTCCCCCGGACGGCCGAACACGCTCGGTCAACTCGGACTCCGACCACCACGGACGGAGATCACTGCCTGGCGTGTCAACTTCCAGCCGTCGCCGTGTCGTTCGACGTAACCAAGTGATCGGAGCTCGTACAGTCTCGCGACCGCCTCGTCCTGCGTCGTCTGCGCTCCCCGCCCGACCTCGGCCGCGGTCGCCGCACGGCGTGACGGCAGCGCGTCGAGGACTCTTCGGGCGCCGGGTTCCAGCAGGTCACGGGGCAGCACCGGCCCTCTCCGCTCCGGCGCGAGCTCCCCCATCTCACCGACCACCTCGACGACTTCCTCGGCGTCGGTGACGAGTTCGGCGTCGCCGCGCAGCAACTCGTGGACGCCGGCGGAGAGGGCGCTGGTCGCCGGGCCGGGCACGCCCATGGTGTGCCGCCCGAGCCGTTGCGCCGCACGCGCGGTGACCAGCGAGCCGCTCCGATACGCCGCTTCGACGACCACGGTCCCTCTGGTCAGGGCGGCGATGACGCGGTTGCGCAGCACGAACCTGCTCGGCGTCGGATGGTCTCCCGGCGGCAACTCCCCCACCACCAGCCCCTGTTCGGCGATCCTGGTGATCAACTCGGTGTGTCCGCGCGGATAGGGCCGATCGACCCCGCAGGCCAGCACGGCGACCGTGGCGCCCCCGGCGCCGAGCGCTCCGCGATGCGCGGCCCCGTCGACGCCGTAGGCGCCGCCGGACACGACGACCCACCCGCGCTCGGCGAGGCCCGCGGCGAGGTCGGCCGCCATATGGGCGCCGTACTCGGTGCACGCCCGAGCGCCGACCACGGCGACCGACCGCAACGCCCACATCCGCAGACTGGGCCGCCCCCGGACCCACAGCCCGAGCGGCCTCGTATCCCCCAGGTCGTCCAGCTGCCCGGGCCACTCGCCGTCGCCCGGACACACGAACCGCACGCCGGCCTCAGCGGCGACCGCGAGATCCCCCCGGGGCTCGGCCCGGGCCGCCCGAGCGACCAGCCCGGCCCACCGCTTGCCGCTCACCCCGGGCAACACCTCCCGCCCGCCCCGCAACCGCCGGACCACCTCCCCCACCCCGAACTCCCGCACCCACCGCCCGGCAAGCTCGTCCCCGGGCTCGATGACTCGGCTGAGGAAGACCCGGGCGAGCAGTTCACGGTCCGGATCGTCGCCTCCGTTCACGTCAGCGCCCCGATGGCCATGGGCACGCCCCTGGGGACCCCGGTACGCAGTTGCAGCGCCAGGGCGACGTCGACCGCGTCGGGCCGGTCGTGCCCCACGAGGTCGGCGACCGTCCAGGCGACCCGCAGGACACGGTCGAGCCCTCGGGCCGTCAGCACACCCCGTTCAAGGCTGCGCTCGGCCGCGTCCATCGCCCCCGGAACCGCGTGCCAGCGACTGCGCAGCTCACGGCCCGGTACTTCGCTGTTGGTCCCCCATGGAGTACCGGCGAGGCGTGCCGCCGCGCGTTCTCTGGCGGCCCGCACCCGATCGGCGACCACCGCCGTCGACTCGCCCCGGGCGTCACGTTGGGCCAGCTGCGCCCGCGTGACGCGGTCCACCTCGACCCGCAGGTCGACCCGGTCGAGGAGCGGGCCGGAGAGCCGGGCCTGGTACCGGCGGATCACCGAGGGCGGGCATTCGCAGAAGTCGTCGGTCTGGGAGAAGCGCCCACAGGGGCACGGGTTGGCCGCGAGCACCATGAGGAACTTCGCCGGGAACCGCACCACGCCCGCGCTGCGGGCGATCACCACGTGCCCCGCCTCCAGAGGCTGGCGCAGCGCGTCCAGCGCCTGACTGCTGAACTCGGGGCTCTCGTCCAAAAAGAGCACCCCTCGATGAGAGAGCGACACCGCCCCGGGCCGCGCGATGCCGGGACCACCGCCCACGAGCGCCTGCATGGTGGCCGAATGGTGCGGAGCGCAGTAAGGAGCGACGTCGATCAGGGGCTTGCCCGCAGGCAGGAGCCCGGCCACCGAGTGCACCGCCGTGACCTCGAGCGACTCCTGCCGGGTCAGCCGCGGCAGCACCGCGGGCAGTCGTTCCGCGAGCATCGTCTTGCCGGCGCCCGGCGGCCCCTCCAGGAAGAGGTGATGACCGCCGGCGGCGGCGACCTCCACCGCCGTGCGTGCCGAGAGCTGGCCCACGACGTCGGCGAGGTCATGGCCTTGGTCCTGCTGCGCGGCGCCCAGGCTGTGCATACCGGTGGCCGCGCCCGTGCCCGGCATCCGCAGCCCGGCGAGCAGGGGGTCGGGGCGGCCCTCCTCCGCCGGCTCCTCGTCCGGGACGGGCTCGTCCGCCAGCACGGCGATCAGCTGGCGCAGACTGCGGATGCCCAGGACCGAGACGCCGGGCACCAACGAGGCTTCGGCGGCGGCGCACTCCGGCACCACCACCTGCTCGTACCCCGCGTCCGCGGCCGCGATCACCGCCGGCAGGATGCCCCGTACCGGCCGCACCCGCCCGTCCAGCCCCAGCTCCCCGATCATCACGATGTCCGCCAGCACCCGCGGATCGATCCGCTCGGCCGCGCCCAGTACCGCCGCCGCGATCGCGAGATCGAACCCGCTGCCGCTCTTCGGCACCGACGCCGGACTCAGCCCCACCGTGAGCTTCTTCGCCGGCCACGCGGCGCCCGAGTTGACCACCGCGGCCCGCACCCGGTCCTTGCTCTCGGTCAGGCTCTTGTCCGGCAGCCCCACCAGCGTGAACGCCGCGACCCCGGGCTCCAGGTCGGCCTGGACCTCCACCACCACGCCCTCGACGCCCACCAGCGCCACCGAGCACGTACGCGCGAACGCCATCTCAGGCCACCCCTCGCGCATGCTCGACGACGGGTGCGCCGCGCTCCGGCAGGAGGACGCCGACCAGGTCGATGCGGACGCCGCCCGGCGGCGCCCCTCCGTGGGCATGGATCCAGCATTCGGCGAGGCCGCGCAGCCGCTCCGCCTTCTCAGGGGTCACCGCGGCCATCGGATGCTCGAAAGCACCCGCCGCACTCGTCCGCCGTGTCTTCACCTCGCAGACGACCAGGACTTCTCCGTCCCGCGCCACGATGTCGATCTCACCGGTCCTGCCACAGCGCCAGTTGCGCTCCAGGACGGTCATGCCGGCCTCCGCCAGCCGCCTCGCTGCCAGCGTCTCGCCGTACTTGCCGAGTGCACTTCGTGCGTTCATGTCGGCACCACCTCCGGCGCCAACAGTCACGCAGAACAGCCACCCTTGTTGATCTTGGTGGACTACTCGGCGACTGTGGAAAACTCAGCCACCCACACGAGCGGCCCCACTACCGCCGCCCTCAGCCGCCCGGCAGCTCCAGGTCGCTCTTGTTGAGCTCCTCGATGTTCACGTCCTTGAACGTGAGCACCCGGACCTGCTTCACGAACCGAGCCGGTCGGTACATGTCCCAGACCCAGGCATCGGCCATCGAGACCTCGAAGAACACCTCGCCCTGGACCGAGTGCACCTGCATCTCGTAGTCATTGGTGAGATAGAAACGCCGCTCGGTCTCGATCACGTACTTGAACAGACCGACGACATCGCGGTACTCCCGATAGAGCTTCAGCTCCATCTCGGTCTCGTACTTCTCGAGGTCCTCGGCGCTCATGGCATGTTCCCCTTCAGCCGTGCGATCCCCCCATTGTGCGCCAGTCCCGTCAGCCCCTAGACGATTTCGGTGTCGAGGGTCACGGGCCCGGCCGGGGGACCTTCGTCGAGCAGCCTGCGGAGCAGCTCGGCGAGTCTGGTCGGATACACCGTCTCATGTGCTCGGGTCAGTTCCTGACAGGTCCACCAGCGCGCTCCGGCGACGCTGCGCCGTTCCAGATCGGTGAGCGCCGTCGCCGCCGTCGCCGTCTGGGTCGTCCGGGCCAGGAAGTACCACTCGTCCTGGTCCCAGCGGCGCCCCGCGAAGGGGAAGGAGCACATCCGCCGCCACAGCACCGGACCGAGCTCGACCTCGGTGATCCCGGTCTCCTCGACGAGTTCCCGCAGAGCGGCCTCTTCACGAGTCTCGTCGCCCTCGACTCCGCCGCCGGGCGTGAACCACCAGTCGTCGCTCGGATCGTCCGGCTCATGGCCGTGCAGGAGCAGGATGCGGTCGTCGGGGTCGAGCAGCACCACCCTGGCGACCTTGCGCAGTCCGCCCTCGTAGGTGTCCGCCGCGGCCTCAGCGCGCACCCACGGGCTCCGTCCGGGCAGAGGTGCCGCGACGCTTGCCGAGCCGTTTGGCGATCGGACCGTAGGCCCCGCCGCCGAGCACCAGCACCGCGCCACCGATGATCAGGGCGGTGATCGTCCGCAGCGGACCGGGCGAGGACAGCGCACCGAGTTCCTTGAAGCCGCTCGGCTCCTTCAGCATGCCGTCCATGGGCCAGACCACCGCGTCGACGCGGGCGGTCACGGCACTGACCGCGACCGTGCCGCTGGCCGCGTCCGTGAGGTGCGCGGAGGAGTCGAGGGAGCCCTGCCGCTCGTCACCGAGCAGGAACAGCCGGCCCTCGGGGACGGTCACCTCGGGGATGTTCTTCCACTCGGCCAGGCTGTCCTTGGGCAGATACGGTTCCTCGATCTGCTTGCCGTTGACGGTCAGCTTGCCCTTCGTGCAGCAGGAGACGGTGTCCCCGCCGACCGCGACCACGCGCTTGACCACCGGGGCGTTGGTCACCCAGCTCTTGTCGGTGAAGACGACGACGTCACCCCTGCGGATGTCACCGGCGTCGATGCGCTGCGCGAGCACCCGGTCACCGGCGTCGATGGTGGGCGCCATCGAGCTGGTGGGCACGGTGTACGGCCGGTAGACCACCGCTCCCCAGGCGAACCCGCCCAGGAACAGCACCAGGCCCAGCGCGACGGCCAGCCCGGACAGTCGCTGTCCGGTCCGGCTGCCCACCGGGCCCGTGTTGGTGCCACCGCTGCGCGGGGCCGTACGTGTCGTGCTCTCGCCACCCATGGGTCCGCACCCTACCCGGCGGTACCGGAAGCGGTCAGCCCCCTTTCGGAGACCGAGGTCACGGCCTCCGTAAAGGTTTCACAAGGTCAACCGCGGGGGCGGTCAGCGGGTCTCGACCGGGGCGGTCTTCCGCCGCCGCCACAGCACCACCGGCACCGCGCCCGCGAGCGCCAGCCCCTGCGGGGCCACGGTCAGTGCGGTGGACGCCGAGGACTGGGTGTTCAGGCCGTCCTGGTCGAAGGTGTCGGGGACCGGCAGGGTGCCCCAGCGGTTGATCGGCCAGGCCTTCACGACGGCGCGCCCGACGACGTCGTCGACCGGGACCATGCCGTGGTGCTTGTCGGTCTGGTTGTACCGGGAGTCGCGCGAGTTCTGGCGGTGGTCGCCCATGACCCAGATGTAGCCCTTGGGGACCTTCACGGTGAACTGGCCGCCCTGGTCGTCCTGGCTGCACGGGGTGTTGCCCGCGTAGACGTAGTCCGCCTCGTTCAGCGCCTTGCCGTTGACCTTCAGCGGGCCGGTGCCCTTGCAGGACACGGTGTCGCCGCCGACGCCGATGACGCGCTTGATGAGGTCCTTCTCCTCGGCGGACGGCATCAGACCGATCCAACTGAGGAACGTCTGGATGGCGTTGGGGTCGGTCGTCGGCTCGCCCGCCAGCCAGTTGTCGGGGTCGTGGAAGACGACGACCTCACCGCGCTCGGGCTCGGAGCCGAACCAGGGCGTCAGCTTGTCGACGAGGACCCGGTCACCCTGCTGGAGGGTGTTCTGCATCGAGTCGGACGGGATCGAGAACGCCTGGACCAGGAAGGTCTTGATCAGCAGCGCCAGGACGAGCGCGATACCGATCAGGATGGGCAGTTCCTTCCAGAAGGAACGCTGCTTCTTCGGCGCGGGCTTGGACTCGTCCTGACCCTGGTCCGTTCTGGTGCCGTCCCCATCTCCGCCGGAGCCATCGCTCGAGGTCACGACGCTGTCCACGGCCGGGTCGGCCGCGTCCACGGGGCGTCCGCGGTGCTCCTCGCCGTCGTGTCCGGACCGTGCGCCAACCGCCACATCCCCCACGCCAACTCCTTACTCTGTGCCGCCGCCTGCCCCATGCACGGCGCAGGCCCACCACTCCCATAACGAGCGGGAGTTCCGCAGGGGTCGGGAGTTGGACAGGTCCATTCGGATCGTCGGAGGCAACCCTATGCGACAGCGGGGGAGCAGCGGTCGACCCGGTCGCCGAGTCGGTCACGGAAGCGTAGGTTTTCGGCTCCTTCAAGGTGTTCCAGTGGCCCAGGGGCCAGGCGATGACCATCGCCCGTCCCACCACCGAGTCCTCGGAGACGGTACCGCCGTAGTCGGTGTCCTGATGTACGCGGGAGTCCGCGGAGTTGGCCCGGTGGTCGCCCATCACCCACAACCGCCCCTGGGGGACGGTGATGTCGAACTCCTGCGAGGAGGGAGCGTTGCCGGGATAGAGGTAGTCGCCCTCGGTGAGCGGCACGCCGTTGACGGTCACCCGCCCTTGTGTGTCGCAGCACTTGACGCGGTCGCCGCCCACGCCGACGACCCGCTTGATGAGGTCCTTCTCGTTGTCGGACGGCAGCAGGCCGATGAAGGTGAGCCCTTCCTTGATCTGCTTGACGACGACGGGGTCCTCCTTCTTCGTCGTCGTCTGCTCGTCCTTGAGCCAGCCGCCCGGGTCCTTGAAGACGACGACGTCCCCGCGCTGCGGCTTGGAGCCGAACCACGGGGTGAACTTGTCGACCAGGACGCGGTCGCCGATCTGGATCGTCTGCTCCATGGAGCCGGACGGGATCACGAAGGCCTGCACGAGGAAGGTCTTCAGCACCAGGGCTATGAGCACGGCGACACCGACGAGAAGCGGTATCTCCTTGACGGCGGAGCGCCTGCGGCGCCGCTTGACCTTGCGCTGGAGCTTGCGGCGCTCCGCGCGCGAGCGCCCGCCGGCGGGGCTGGCGGCGCGCCGGACGCCGGTGGGCAGAAGGTTGTCGGCGGCGTCACCGGACACCCCGCGCGGTTTGCCGCGGTTACCCATGCGCACCGTCCTCGGCGGGCACACGCGCGTAGGCGTCGGAAGGCCGCAGCCGGGTCCAGTGGGCGGTCGGCCATACGATCCAGTCGGCGCGGCCGATCACCTCGCCGACCGGGATCATGCCGCCGCCGGGCGAACCCAGGTGGTCGCGGGAGTCGCTGGAGTGACTGCGGTGGTCACCGAGGACGAAGAGAGTGCCGTCGGGCACGACGACGTCGAAGGGAACCGCCGAAGGGCTGTCACCGGGGTACAGGAACGTCGACTCGTCGACCGACCGGCCGTTCACCTCGATCCTCCCCTTCTTGTCGCAGCAGACCACGTGGTCTCCCCCCACCCCCACAACGCGCTTGATGTAGTCCGCGTCCCCGAAATACCCGGATCCGTCGAACACGACCACATCCCCGCGCCGCGGCTCGGCACCGAAACGGTACGCCAACTTGTTTACGAGAACGCGGTCCCCGATCCTCAATCCGTTTTCCATGGATCCGCTGGGAATCTGGAAGGGTTGAGCCACGAAAGCGTTGAGAAGCAGCAAAAACAGCAGGCAGAACAGCACACTCAGGGTGATCCGGCCACCGGGTAGCCACTCGGTGATCCGCGCCACCAACGCGAAACGCGACCGCCCCTCCTGACCCTCTGTGTCCGAGGTCTCCTCGGAGTCGGAAGGGCGGGAGGAGCGGTCGCGCTCCGTCTGCTGTGCTTCGGTGTCCATCGGAGCCAGATGTTATCCGGCCCCGATAAGAACACCCGCGCGAGCTCAGCTGTCGCGCTTCTCCTTGATCTTCGCGGCCTTACCGCGCAGCTCGCGCAGGTAGTACAGCTTGGCGCGACGCACGTCACCGCGGGTGACGAGCTCGATCTTCTCGACGATCGGGGTGTGCACCGGGAAGGTGCGCTCGACGCCGACGGAGAAGGAGACCTTGCGGACCGTGAAGGTCTCGCGGACACCGGCGCCCTGGCGACGGATGACTACGCCCTTGAACTGCTGCACACGGGAGCGGTTGCCCTCGATGACGCGGACGTGGACGTTGACGGTGTCACCCGGGCGGAAGGCCGGGATGTCGCTGCGCAGCGACGCGCTGTCGACGGAGTCGAGCAGGTGAGACATTTCGTCTGCTTTCTTCGCCCATGCCACAGGTCATAAGCGGGAGATAGGTGTTTCATGAGGAGCTGTCCGTGTCGGGGCGGGCGTCGTGTCCCCCTGTGGCAGGGGCGCACGCCGGACGACGCACAACAGCGACCTATTGTTCCACGCCGTCGACCCGTCGCCAAAATCGGCCGTACGGCTCCCCCGCCGGGTCGGGCGCCCAGCCCAGGATGGAGAGCATCTCGCGGTCCTTCTTGTCGAAGGCCTTGGGCTCGCAGCGCTCGATGAGGTCGGGTCGGTGGGCGGTGGTCCGCTTGAGTGCCTCGTCGCGCCGCCAGCGGGCGATCCTGCCGTGGTGGCCGCTGAGCAGCGTCTCCGGGATCTCCCGGCCGCGCCAGGCGGGCGGCTTGGTGTAGACGGGGCCTTCGAGGAGGTTCGCCATGGCGCCGGGCGCGAAGGAGTCGTCCCGGTGCGACTCGGCGTTGCCGAGCACACCGGGCAGCAGCCGTGCCACGGCCTCGGTGACGACCAGGACGGCCGCCTCGCCGCCGGCGAGGACGTAGTCGCCGATGGAGACCTCGTAGACCGGCATCCGGGTCGCGTACTCGTCGATGACCCTGCGGTCGATGCCCTCGTAGCGGGCAGGCGTGAAGACCAGCCAGGGCCGCTCGGAGAGCTCGACGGCGAGTTCCTGGGTGAAGGGGCGTCCGCTGGGCGTCGGGACGATGAGAGCGGGCGCGTGGGAGCCGGTCTCGTAACCGTCGGCCAAAATCGTGTCCAGCGCGTCTCCCCACGGCTCGGTCTTCATGACCATGCCGGGGCCACCGCCGTACGGGGTGTCGTCGACGGTGTTGTGGCGGTCGTGGGTCCACTCGCGCAGGTCGTGCACCTGGACGTTGAGCTGCCCACGCGCGCGTGCCTTGCCGACGAGGGAGACGTTCAGGGGTTCGAGGTACTCGGGGAAGATCGTGACGACGTCCAGCCTCATGCGCCGTCTTCCTTCGTGGACGCGATCTCGGCCTGGTCGTCGATCAGCCCGGGCGGCGGATCGATGATCGCCCGCTGCTCCTCCAGGTCGATCTCGGTGACGATCGACTCGACGAACGGGATCATCACCTCGCTGCCGTCGGGCCGCTCGACGATGAAGAGGTCCTGGGAGGGCAGGTGCGAGATCTCGGTGATCCGGCCGACCTCGACACCGTCCTTGGTGACCACGTCCAGGTCCATCAGCTGGTGGTCGTAGTACTCGTCCTCCTCCTCCGGCAGCTCCTCCGGGTCGATCTCGGCGATCAGGAGGGTGTTGCGGAGGGCCTCGGCGCCGGTGCGGTCCTTGACGCCCTCGAAGCGCAGGAGGAGACGGCCGCTGTGGACCCGGCCGGTCTCGATGGTGAGGGGGCCGATGGCGGCGGGGTCCGTGAGCAGTACGGCACCGGGCCCGAGCCGGAGCTCCGGCTCGTCGGTGCGGACCTCGACGGTGACCTCGCCCTTGATGCCATGGGCGCGGCCGATGCGAGCGACTACGAGCTGCACTTTTCGAAGATCTCCTGTCATACGACTGGCGTTGAGGCCATACGACTACGGGCCGGGGACGGCCCTAAGGCCCTCCCCGGCCCGAGCCGGTGCTGCGATTGGCGTCAGCGGACGTGATCCACGTCGACGAGGTCGACGCGGACACCGCGACCGCCGATGGCGCCCACGACGGTGCGCAGAGCGCGTGCGGTGCGGCCGTTGCGACCGATCACCTTGCCGAGGTCGTCGGGGTGGACCCGGACCTCCAGCACGCGTCCGCGGCGCAGGTTGCGGGACGCGACCTGCACATCGTCAGGGTTGTCGACGATGCCCTTCACGAGGTGCTCGAGAGCCTCCTCGAGCATGCTCAGGCCTCGGTCGACTCGGACTCGGCGGCAGCCTCGTCCTTCTTCTCAGCCTTCTTCTTCTGGGTGATGGCCTCACCCTTGCCCTCGTCGTCGCCGCCAAGGGCCTCGAACGACGGGCGCGCGGCCTTGGGAGCGGCCACGAGCAGCGGAGCCGGGGCGGGCTCGCCCTTGAACTTCTGCCAGTCGCCGGTCTTCTTCAGAATGGCGAGCACGGGCTCGGTCGGCTGCGCGCCGACACCCAGCCAGTAGGCGACGCGGTCGGCGTCGACCTCGATGCGCGACGGGTTCTGCACCGGGTGGTACAGGCCGATCTCCTCGATCGCACGGCCGTCACGGCGGGTGCGGGAGTCGGCGACGACGATGCGGTAGTGAGGCGAACGGATCTTGCCCAGACGCTTCAGCTTGATCTTGACTGCCACGGGAGTGGACTCTCCTGTTTTTGACGTGGTTGGGCACGGCGAGAGAGCCGCGTGGGGTTGCGGTACCCGAGTGCCCGATGGACGCGTCAGCCGGAGGAGAGAGGGGTCCTGTGCGACTGTCGAGTACAGCTAGCCATTGTGCCACACCCCGCGGGTCACCTCGGACCGAGGCTGTCGTGGGGCATGCCTGACGGGCACCCGGCGCATCGGGTGCCCGTCAGACGTGCCCCACGACACCGGTCCCGGCACCCACGAGACGCCGGCACCGCGCGTGGCTACGCCGCGCCGACGACCTCCGGGATGCGGAACGGCTTCCCGCAGCCGCCGCACACGATCGGCGCCTGTGCCAGCACCGACGGGACGACCCGTACGTTGCGGCCGCAGTCGCAGACCGCCTTCACCCGCACCCCGCCCCCGGAGGAGCCGTGCCGGGCGGCGGGGCCGCGGAAGGTGCGGGAGGTGTCGGCGGAGGTGGCTGCCGTGTGCGCCTTCAGGGCGCGCTGGAGGCGTTCGATCGTCGGCCGGTAGCGGCGCTTCGCCTCAGGGTTGAGGGTGACCAGCGAGAATCCGCTGCTCGGGTGCGGTTCCTCGGGGTGGTCCAGGCCCAGCTCCTCGGCGATCGCGAGGAATCTGCGGTTGTGGTAGCGGCCGGCGCGGGAGGTGTCACGGACGCCGCGGGCTGCGGCGATCCCATGGACTGCCTCATGGAGCAGTCGCTCGAAGGAGAGTTCGTGTCCGCACGCGGACGACGACTCCCCGATCAGGGACTCTGGCGCGGCGAGGTCGGGCAGCTCGGGGTGGTACCGCTGAATGTCGGCCCACGCCTGTGCCAGCTCGGCGGCGAGAACAGGTGGTGTCTGTGTCGTGCTCACGTAATGACAACGAGCGTGAGGGCCCGTGTGTTCCTATTCCGGGCCATCCCAAATAATTTGCACGTACCCGTCAGTTGCCGCTGATGCGTCCTGACGAGGGCGGGTGCGCTGATCTGCGGAGAAGCCTCACAGCTCATACCAAGGCGGTACGTAGTCCGATATACGCACCACCGCGTAGACGGTGTCCGCGCGTCGGGGCGAGTGAGGTCCGCGGATGCGCAAGAGGCGTTTCGGTCGCTCTCCCACCGGAAGGACGCCACCTCAGTAAGCGCACGCGACCACCGCGACGTTACCCGGCGCCGAGTCGCCGTCCGGCACCGGCCCGTCCATGACGGGATCGTACGGGCCCAGGTTGCCGGCATGTGAAATCTCGCCACTCGCGCGGTCAACCCACAAGCGAGGCCCTACGACCCCTGGACGCCGGGACGGACCCGGAGTTTGCTGGCATACGGAAAGACATACGGGGGAAAGTGCGAGCGCACGTCACGGGGGCTACGGAAACGGGCACAGGGGCAACTCTCGGCGGATTGGGGCGCTTTGATGACACCTACGCTCGTGCGGCAGCACCTGACTCACACGGGAGAGACATCCCCCGTGGACCCAGGGGCACGCGCGCGTGACTGGTCCGAAATACAGGAGCGGATGCTGGTCCCGCTCTACGAGGCCGTCTACGAGCGACTCGATGTGGGCAACGGCACCCGGCTCCTCGGCCTCGGCTGCGGCAGCGGGCTCGCCCTGCTGATGGCCGCCTCCAGAGGGGCCGCGGTCACCGGCGTCGACCACTCCTGCCCCGAACGCCTCGCCCTGGCCCGGGAGCGGCTGCTTCCCGAGGCGTCGGGCACACGCGCGCGTGCGGACACGCGGCTGGTCGACGGCTCACCACAGGACGCGGCCGACGCGGAGACGCCCGCGTACACCCTGGTGACCGCTTTCGAGCCCATCGGGTGTCTCGCGGGCGACTCGGAGGGGCTCGGCGAACTGTTGCGGGCGGCGACACCGCTCGCCGAGCGCGGGGCGCCCGTGGTGCTCGCCGGCTGGGGTCCGCCGGAGCGGTGCGCCACGTCCTCCGTGCTGCGAGTGGCCACGAAGCTGGCCGATCCGCTGCGCAGCGCGGGCAGTTGGCGCCCCGCCCTTCGCGACGACCTGGAGGAGGTCGCCCACCGGGCGGGACTGAAGCCGGACGGCTCCGGACGGGTCGCGTGCCCCTTCGGGTACGCCGGCCTGGGCAGCGCCGTCAGGGGTCTGCTGTCGACCGGCCTCTTCGACGCCGCGATCTCCGCGACGGACCAGGCGCAGGTCGACAAGGAGCTGGCGGAGGCGCTCCATCCGCATCTGCGGCGGGACGGCACGGTGTGGATGCCGAACGTGTTCCGCTATCTCATCGCGCGCGTGCCCTGAACATGGCCTGATCCAGGCGCTGCGGCCCGCGGCCCGCTTCGTTGCACAGGGTCCGTTTCCCCTGTGTACAGGAGCTGTTGTGCCGTACCGCAAGACCGCGCTGCCCGTCGCCGTTCTCGCCGTCCTCCTCACCGCCGGCTGCGGTGGCGGTGACGGCGGCGACGCCGACGCGAAGACCCCGGCGACGGCGTCACCCTCCCAGGACGCTTCTCTCGCGCCCGGCGAGAGCGCCACGGGCAAGGTCACCGAGGACCCCGGCACGGTCACCTACGCGATCGCCGCCCAGAAGGTCGACGTCGGCACCGAGGCCGAGGCGCGCAAGGCGGTCTCGGAACCGGCGAAGGCCAAGGGCCTGGTGCTGGCGACCGCCCATGTCACCTACACCCACCGGGGCGGGCCGGCCCTCACCGACTCCCCCGAAGTCGGCGACGGCACCACGGTGTTCGCGGACGGACAGCGCGGCGCGATCCTCATCGGCGCGGCCGAGAACGCCCCGGGCTGCGAGGACCCGTACGACGTGGAGAGCTGGAAGCGGGGCGAGCGCCACACGTTCTGCGAGACGTATCTGATCCCGGCCGACGCCCGGAACGTGGAGGTGCATTGGTCCGAGGAGGACGCGGAGCCGTACGTCTGGACGTTCCCGCGGGTCTAGGGCTCGTCCTTCGTCAGCCGGGTGATCCCCGCGATCCGGTACGCGTCCGCCTCCTCCAGGGTCTCGTTCTCCAGCAGCGCCTGGGCGAGGTCGTCCAACTGGCCCCGGTGGTCGCGGAGTTTGCGGCAGGCCTCCTCGTAGCACTCGTCGACGATCCGGCGCATCTCGCCGTCGATCACGTCGAGGGTCTGCGGGGCGGCCGCCAGCCCGTAGGCCTGCTGGGCGTCGTTGGGGAGGGCGGAGAGCCGGCCGACCCGTTCGCTCATGCCCCACCGGGCGACCATGCCGCGCGCGATGTTGGTGACCTGTTCGAGGTCGTTCTCCGCGCCGGTCGTGATCACGCCGTAGACGACCTGTTCCGCGGCCATGCCGCCCAGCGCGCCGATGATGCGGCCGCGCAGGTACTCCTCGGTGTACGCGTACTTGTCGGCGTCCGGCGTCGACAGCGTCACCCCGAGCGCCCTTCCGCGCGGCACGATGGTGATCTTGCGGACGGGGTCGGCACCCGGCTGGAGCATGCCGAGCAGGGCGTGACCGCTCTCGTGGTACGCGGTGCGGCGGCGTTCCTCCTCGGGCATCACCAGCGGGCGTTCGGCGCCCAGTTGGACCTTCTCCAGGGCCTCCGAGAGGTCGCTCTGCGTCACCCTCTCCTGCTTGCGCTTGACCGCGAGCAGGGCGGCCTCGTTGGCGAGGTTGGCCAGTTCCGCGCCGGTCATGCCGGGGGTGGTCCGGGCGACCTGGGCGAGGTCCACGCTGTCGGCCATCGGGATGTCACGGGTGTGGATCTCCAGGATCGCCTCACGGCCGCCCCGGTCCGGGGGCGAGACCATGACCACCCGGTCGAAACGGCCGGGACGGGTCAGGGCCGGGTCCAGGACGTCGGCCCGGTTGGTCGCCGCGATCACGATGACGCCCTCGGAGCCGGAGAAGCCGTCCATCTCGGTGAGGATCTGGTTGAGCGTCTGCTCGCGCTCGTCGTGGCCGCCCATGCCGGAGCCGCCGCCGCGGGCCCGGCCGATGGTGTCGATCTCGTCGATGAAGATGATCGACGGGGCCACCTTGCGGGCCTCGGCGAACAGTTCCCGCACGCGTGAGGCGCCGACACCGACGATCATCTCGATGAACTCGGAGGCCGAGGCGGAGAAGAAGGGCACCCCCGCCTCACCGGCGACCGCCCGCGCGAGCAGCGTCTTGCCGGTGCCGGGAGGCCCCGCGAGGAGCACACCGCGCGGCATCTTGGCGCCCATCCTCCGATAGGCGTCCGGGTTCTTCAGGAAGTCGACGACATCGTTGAGCTCGCCCTCGACCTCGTCGATGCCCGCCACGTCCGCGAAGGTCGTGCGCTGCTTGCCCGGCTCCAGCTCGACCGGCTTGGGCGGGGCCTTGCGCCCGAGCATCCCTCCCGCGCCGCCCATCGCCCCGCGCATCCGCCGTGCGATGAAGATCCACAGCACGACCAGCAGCAGCATCGGCGCCAGCGAGATCAGCAGGTTGGACAGGAAGCTGCGGTGCTGCACGACCGGCTCGGCCGTGACCGTGACGTTGTGCTTGGTCAGGTCCTCCCAGAGCTGGTCGTCCGCGAAGGTCGGCCGCTCGGTGTTGAACTTGGTGTACTTCCCGTCGCCCTCCGGGTTGTCCTGCTCCTTCTTGAGCTGGCCCTGGATCGCGTCGCCCTTGGCGTAGATCTTGCTGACGTTGCCGGCGTCCACCTGCTTGCTGAACTCGGTGTACGAGATCGTCGGCTCGTCACCCTCGTTGAAGAAGGACAGCACGAGGTTGGCGATCAGGTACACGACCAGCGCGGTGACGACCAGGCTCCACCAGCCGCCCCACGGCCTGCGCCCACCGGGGGACGGCTTCTGCGGCTCCTCCGGGGTCCCCTCGGTACGCCAGAGCTGGTCCGGCGACTTGCGGGGCGGCGTGGGGTTGCTCATATCCGGACGTTACGACAGGAAAGCCACGCCAGCATGCGCGGTGACGACGCCGGGGGCGCCCCCTGGAAAGGGAGCGCCCCCGGCGTCGTACAAGAAAAAACTCTCAGCCCATGAACTTCTTGAACTCGTCCGGCAGCTCGAAGTCCTGCGGAGCCTGCTGGCCCGGGACGCCGAAGGCGTTGCCGCCCTGAGCGGCGGCGGCGCGGCGCGCGGCCTCCTCCTGCTCCTGCTGCTTGCGCTTCATCGGGTTGCCGGAGCGCTGCTTGCCCTTGGCCTGCTTCGGCTGCTTCTTCGTGCGGCCGGGGCCGCCACCCATGCCCGGCATCCCCGGCATGCCCGGCATCCCGCCGCCCTGGGCCATGCGGGACATCATCTTGCGGGCCTCGAAGAACCGCTCGACCAGGCCCTTGACCGCGCTGACCTCGACGCCGGAACCCTTGGCGATACGGGCGCGACGCGAGCCGTTGATGATCGTCGGCTCCTGGCGCTCGGCCGGGGTCATCGACTTGATGATCGCGGCCGTGCGGTCGACGTCCCGCTCGTCGAGGTTGTTGATCTGGTCCTTGATCTGCCCCATGCCGGGCAGCATCCCGAGCAGCTTGCTGATGCTGCCCATCTTCCTGACCTGCTCCATCTGGGCCAGGAAGTCGTCCAGGGTGAAGTCCTGGCCCTTCTTGGACGCCAGCTTGGAGGCCATCTTCTCGGCCTCTTCCTGGCTGAACGTCTTCTCCGCCTGCTCGATCAGGGTGAGCAGGTCACCCATGTCGAGGATGCGGGAGGCCATCCGGTCAGGGTGGAAGGCGTCGAAGTCGTCGAGCTTCTCGCCGTTCGACGCGAACATGATCGGCTTGCCGGTGATCTGCCGGATCGACAGGGCCGCGCCACCGCGGGCGTCACCGTCGAGCTTGGAGAGCACCACGCCGTCGAAGCCGACGCCGTCGCGGAAGGCCTCGGCGGTGTTGACCGCGTCCTGACCGATCATCGCGTCGACGACGAAAAGGATCTCGTCGGGAGAGACGGCGTCACGGATGTCCGCGGCCTGCTGCATCATCTCCTGGTCGATACCGAGGCGGCCCGCGGTGTCGACGATGACGATGTCGTGGACCTTGGACTTCGCGAAGTCGATGGAGTCCTTGGCGACCTTGACCGGGTCACCGACGCCGTTGCCCGGCTCCGGCGCGTAGACGGCGACGCCGGCGCGGTCGGCGACCACGCTCAGCTGGTTCACGGCGTTCGGGCGCTGGAGGTCGGCGGCGACCAGCAGCGGGGAGTGGCCCTGGCCCTTGAGCCAGTGGCCGAGCTTGCCCGCGAGGGTCGTCTTACCGGCACCCTGGAGACCGGCCAGCATGATGACGGTGGGCGGCTGCTTGGCGAAGCGCAGGCGCCGGGTCTCACCGCCGAGGATCGTGACGAGCTCGTCGTTGACGATCTTCAGGACCTGCTGGGCGGGGTTCAGCGCCTTGGAGACATCGGCGCCCATCGCGCGTTCCTTGACGTTCTTGATGAACGTCCGGACGACCGGGAGGGCCACGTCGGCCTCAAGGAGCGCGATACGGATCTCGCGCGCGGTGGCGTCGATGTCCGCCTCGCTCAGACGCCCCTTGCCGCGCAGATTCTTGAAGGTCGCTGAGAGGCGGTCGGAGAGAGTATCGAACACGGCGGCGTCGGTCCTCGGAGTCGGGGGCAGTATGAGCGTCTTCCAGGGTATCCCGGCCCGGCGGCTCGCCGGGATCCCCCGTCAGCCCCGCAAGGTCTCCTCCAGCTTCCGTGTCACCGAAGCCGCCTCGTCGCCGGGCAGCGGCGCTCCCTCGGGACCGGTGACATAGAACGCGTCCACCGCGTTCGCCCCCAGCGTCGACACATGCGCACTGCGCATCCGCACCCCCGCGTCCTCCAGCGCCCGCCCGATCCGGAACAGCAGCCCCGGGGCGTCCTGGGCGCGGACCTCGATCACCGTGGCCAGGCGGGAGGCGGCCGGGGCGACCGTCACCCGCGGCGGCGGGGCGACCACGCCTCGGCGGCGCGGGTAGGCCGCGTCCCGCTCCGCGAGCCGGCCCGCGATGTCGAGCGAACCGTCCAGCGCCCGCACCAGATCCGCCCGCAGCCGCGCGGCCTGCGGAAGCGACCCGTACTCCGCCGCCACCCGCCAGTTCAGGAGCAGCACCGAGCCCTCGACACCGTGCGGCAGGTCCAGGGCGCGCAGCTCGGCGGTCCGGACGGTCAGGCGGTGCATGGCCAGCACGCCCGCCACCGCCGGGAGGACCCTCGGCTGGTCCGGTACGGCGATCAGCAGCTCCACGCCCAGCGGCTCGGGGTCCCCGGAGGGCTCCTCCCCCGTCGGCGGTTCCGTCTGGGCCCGCAGCGACAGCACCGGGCTGCCGGTCGCGACCGCCTCGATCGCCAGCCGCTCCTGCTCCGCCGTGGGCGCGGCGGCCTCGGGCTCGTCCAGGTCGTCGCCGGCGAGCACGGCCGCGACCCGCTTCACCAGGTCGGCGACGAGCGAACCCCGCCAGGACGACCAGGCCGCAGGGCCGGTGGCCAGCGCGTCCGCCTCGGTCAGGGCGTGCAGCAGCTCCAGCGTGGACTGCGTGCCGACCGCCTCCGCGACCGACCGGACCGTCTCCGGGTCCTCCAGGTCACGCCGGGTGGCGGTGTCGACGAGGAGGAGGTGGTGCCGTACGAGAGTGGCCAGTACGGCGACGTCCTCGCGGTCGAAGCCGATGCGCGCGGCGACGTCCTTCGCGATGATCTCGCCGGCCACCGAGTGGTCGCCGGGCCAGCCCTTGCCGATGTCGTGCAGCAGCGCGGCGACCAGCAACAGGTCCGGCCTGTGCACGCGTCGCGTGAACTCCGAGGCGCGGACCGCCGTCTCGATCAGGTGCCGGTCGACGGTCCAGATGTGCACGGCGTTGCGCTGCGGGCGGCAGCGCACCCGCTCCCAGTCGGGGAGCAGCCGGGTGATCAGGCCCTCGGCCTCCAAGGCCTCCCAGACGTCGATGGTCGGGGCGCCGGAGCCGAGCAGGGTCACGAGCTGCTCGCGGGCCTCGGCGGGCCAGGGCGTGGGCAGCGGACGGGCGTGGGCGGCCATGCGCCGTACGGCGTGCAGCGACAGCGGCAGTCCGGCCTGGGCGGCGGCGGCCGCGGCGCGCAGCGGCAGGACGGGGTCGCGTTCGGGGCGTGCGGCGCGGGCGAGCACCACCTCGCCGTCCATCTCGACGACGCCCTCGGCCAGCGGCGACCGCTCGGCGACCGGCTTCCCGCCGCCGAGCATGGCGCGCAGCCGGGGTCGCACGGACCGCGACCTGAGCACGCGCCCCACCTCGCGCCAGGTGACGTCACTGGCGTACGACACGACGCGCGCGGCCTCGTAGACCTGCCGCAGCAGCGTGTCCGCGTCGAGCAGGCCGAGCTCGGCGGCGACCTGGTCCTGTTCCTGGAGGGCGAGCCGGTCGGTGGCGCGCCCGGTGGTGAGGTGCAGGGCGTCCCGGACGTCGAGGAGCCGGCGCCGGGCGTCGTCGAGGCCCTCGCGCGGGGCGTCGGCCAGCCAGGAGGCGGCGACGGCGCGCAGGGCGGTGGCGTCCCTGAGGCCGCCGCGGGCCTCCTTGAGGTCCGGCTCCAGCAGGTACTGGAGCTCGCCCTGGCGTTCGGCGCGTTCGGCGCAGAGTTCCTGGAGTTCGGGGAGGCGTTTGGGTGCCTGGTTGCGCCAGTCGGCGAGGACCGCGGTGCGCAGTCCGGCGGTCAGGCCGAGGTCGCCGGCGAGATGCCGGGCGTCGAGGAGGCCGAGCTGGACCTTCAGGTCCTCCCCGGCGGTCTTGCGGGCCTCCACCGGGGTCCGCACGGAGTGGTCCAGGGCGAGGCCCAGGTCCCAGACGGGGTACCAGATGCGGTCGGCCAGGGCGGCGACCGCGCCGGGGTCACTGCCGTCGTGCAGCAGGAGGAGGTCCAGGTCGCTGCGCGGTGACAGCTCGCCGCGGCCGTAGCCGCCGACGGCGACCAGGGAGGCGCCGCGCAGCGCTTCGGAGCCTGCGGTGAACAGTCCCGTCAGCCAGTCGTCCGTCAGTTCGGCCAGGGCCGAACGGCGCGGCGGCCCGGACTGCGCCCCCTCGTTGAGGAGACGCAGCCGGGCCGCCGCATAGCCGCTGGGTCCGGAGTCCTCTGCTTCTTTTCGCACGTCCGTACTCGACACCCAGCAGCTCCTGTTCGTTTCGCTCAGAGCGCGTCGGGACCGCGCTCGCCGGTCCGGACCCGTACGGCCGTCTCGACCGGCAGGGACCAGACCTTGCCGTCACCGATCTTGCCGGTGCGGGCGGCCTTCACGATGACGTCGATCAGCTGCTCGGCGTCGTCGTCCTCGGCGAGGACCTCGATGCGGATCTTCGGGACCAGGTCGACGGTGTACTCGGCACCGCGGTAGACCTCGGTGTGGCCCCGCTGACGACCGTAACCGCTCGCCTCGGTGACCGTCAGACCGTGTACCCCGAAGGCCTGGAGGGCTTCCTTGATCTCGTCGAGCCGGTGGGGCTTGACGACTGCGGTGATGAGCTTCATGCGTCCACCTTCTTGCTCGCGGCGGCGGCCGGGGCGGCGACGGTGGCCTTGGCGGAACCGCCACCCGCGCCGCTGAAGTCGTATGCGGTCTCGGCGTGCTCGGCCTGGTCGATGCCGGAGATCTCCTCGTCCTCGCTGACCCGCATACCGATGGTCTTGTCGAGGAGGAAGGCGAGCACCGCGGAGGCGATCAGGGAGTAGGCGAGGACGGCGAAGACACCCGCGCACTGCTTCCAGAACTGGTCGAGGCCACCGCCGTAGAAGAGGCCCTCGACGTCGGACTGGCCCTTGCCGCTGGCGAAGAAGCCGATCAGCAGGGAGCCGACGACACCGCCGACCATGTGGACACCGACGACGTCGAGCGAGTCGTCGTAGCCGAACTTGTACTTCAGGCCGACCGCCATGGCGCACAGGACACCGGCGATGACGCCGACCGCGATCGCGCCGATCGGGGTGACCGCGCCACCGGACGGGGTGATGGCGACGAGACCGGCGACCGCGCCGGACGCGGCACCGAGGGTGGTGAACGCGCCGTGGCGGATCTTCTCGTAGCCGAGCCAGGCCAGCATGGCGGCGGCGGTGGCGATCTGCGTGTTGACGAACATCAGGGAGCCGACGCCGTCGTCGTTGCCGAGCCACGAGCCGGCGTTGAAGCCGAACCAGCCGAACCACAGCAGACCGGCACCGAGCATGACCAGCGGGAGGCTGTGCGGGCGCATCGGGTCCTTCTTGAAGCCGACGCGCTTGCCGATGACCAGGATGACGCCGAGCGCGGCGGCACCCGCGTTGATGTGGACCGCCGTACCACCGGCGAAGTCGATCACTCCGAGCTCGAAGGCCCAGCCGCCGGTGCCCCAGACCCAGTGGGCGACCGGGAAGTACACGATCGTGGCCCACAGGAAGACGAAGAGCGCCCACGCGGAGAACTTCACGCGGTCGGCGATGGCGCCGCTTATCAGGGCCGGCGTGATGATCGCGAACATCATCTGGAAGACGGCGAAGGCGAAGACCGGGATCGTGTACCCGGACCAGATGTCGCCCTTGTCGATGCCCGTCCAGCCGAAGAAGTCGTTCTCCCAGCCGATGAGCGAGCCGTGGTCCGTCCCGAATGCCATGGAGAAGCCGTACAGCACCCACAGGATGGTGACGATCCCCATGCTGATGAAGCTCATCATCAGCATGTTGAGGGTGCTCTTGACGCGGACCATGCCTCCGTAGAAGAAGGCGAGGCCCGGGGTCATGATCAGCACCAGGGCGGAACAGATGAGCATGAAACCTGTGTTGGCCACCGACAGCTTGTCTGCGGCGAGCGTGATGGCTGGTGCCATCGGCGTCTCCTCGTCGTTGGTACGGCCCCGTGCGGGCGAAGCCTGAGCGGATTGAGGGGTGGGCCGGTTATGCGCCATGAGATTGGCGCAGCGCGGTTTCGGTGGAAGCCCCTCGTTGTTTCGCCGCCGTGACGAAGGCGCCGCGCGTGTTACGCCTCGATGAACTGCCGGATGTCCGGCGCGCGCATCGTTATCGTGGCGCAACCTTCGATGAATGGGACCGCAACCATCAATTGAGGAACCCCTACGGCGCCCAGCCGCATCCGCGAGAGCGGCGCCGGTTTAGGCGCAAAGGGGGGAACCGACCGCGGCGGTCTTCCGATGACCTGGCATGGGGGAGCCGAGTCGGGCAGTTCGGGAGGGCCGCCGCGGCCGGGGTTCAGGGAATTCAGACGGCCTCGGCCGTCTCCGGCAGCTCGATGGCGAGCTTGTCCGTGAGATCCACTACCTCGGCGAGTTCACCGAAATCGCGTACGGCCGTGTCGACCGTCTTTCGGATACGAGTGTTCACGCGCTCGGAGCGGACCTTCTTGGCGATGACCATGGCCTCCTCGGCCAGAACCGCGCTGCGCTCGGGTTCCCGCTGGAGCAGGTGCACGGTGGCCATGCCGATCAGGTTGAGTGCGTACGACCGCTGGTGTTCCTGGTCCTTGGCGAAGAGCTCGACGGCCCGCCGCATCAGGGGCTCGGCCAGGGAGGCGTACGTCGGGCTGCGGCCGGCGACATAGGCGAGGTCGCGGTAGGAGTGGGAGTTCTCGCCGTACAGCTCGGCCTCGGAGAAGAAGCGGATCCAGTCGGGGTCCGGCTCGTCCCACTCGTCGGCGTCGGAGAAGGTGTCCTCGGCCATCCGGACGGCACGCTTGCACTTGCCGGGCTGCCCCATATTGGCGTACGCGCGGGCCTCCATCGCATACAGCATCGACTGGGTCCGCGGGCTCGCGCAGTCCCGGCTGCCGTACTGCGCGAGATGGATCAGCTCCAGGGCGTCGTCGGGCCGGCCGAGGTGGATCATCTGGCGGCTCATGCTGGAGAGGACGTACGAACCGAGCGGCTTGTCGCCCGCCTCCTTGGCGGCGTGCAGCGCGAGGACGAAGTACTTCTGCGCGGTGGGCTGGAGTCCCACGTCGTACGACATCCAGCCCGCGAGCTCGGCCAGCTCGGCGGCGACCTTGAACAGCTTGCGGGTGGTGGACTCGGGCTGGGGCTCCTGGAGGAGGTCGGTCACCTCGTGCAGCTGGCCGACGACCGCCTTGCGGCGCAGGCCGCCGCCGCACTGGGCGTCCCACTGCCGGAACATCACGGTGGTGGACTCGAGGAGGTCCAGCTCGGGCTTGGAGAGCCGGCCGCCGCGCCGGGCCGAGGACTCGGGCTCGTGGTGCGCGGTGGACGGGGTGGGGACGAGCCAGCGCTGCATGGGCTCGATGAGGGACGGGCCCGCGGAGAGGGCCAGCGAGGTTCCGAGGAAGCCGCGCCGCGCCAGCATGAGGTCGCTGCGCGAGAACTCGCTGAGCAGGGCCACGGTCTGCGGGCCCGTCCAGGGCAGGTCGACCCCGGTCGCGGAGGGTGACTGACGGGCGGCGCGCAGGCCGAGGTCCTCGACCGAGACGACGCAGCCGAACCGCTCGGAGAACAGCTCCGACAGGATCCTGGGGATCGGCTCGCGGGGGTTCTCGCCGTCCAGCCAGCGGCGGACGCGCGAGGTGTCGGTGGAGATGTGGTTGGCGCCCAACTGGCGGGCCCGGCGGTTGACTTGGCGGGCGAGTTCGCCCTTCGACCAACCGCTGCGCACGAACCAGGAGCCGAGCAGCTCATTGGGGCGCTTGTCGCCGTTCGCCGCGCTGCCGGCGCCCGTTCCGCTTCCGCCGTTGCCGCTCACTGGAACGCCCCCATCCCTGAGACCACTTGTCGCTGAGTGCGCCAAGCCCTATCAGAATGCCGGTAAATACGGCTTCCTGTCCGTCAGTTGTCACCCTTCGAACGGGATATCGACTTGCCTCCGGCATACCCACGAGTGGATGTGCCCCCAGGCCTTGTGTACTCAAAGTAATCCTACGATCACCCCTCCAGCCATGGCGATCCCGGAAACGCCACCATTCGCCACCCCTTCGAATGAACTCACGGTCGCCCGCACGCGATTCACTTGACATAGGACAGCCGGGAGTGGGCGGAGCGGTGCACTCAGGGGCGCGCGGGACCGGGCGCACCACCCGGGGCGCATCCGGGCGCCGAGTGGACGGGCCCGGGACCGCTCAGGTCACTTTCCGTGCGCGTCTCGTAACCACCGGTGCGCTGGACCCGTTGGAGGGGGCATGGGCTTCACGATCGGCAGCAGTCGGGGGATCCGCGACATCCGTTCCTCCTCGCGTCGCCGCGGCCGCTCGTCGGAGTGCACCGCCGTGGCCGAGTTCACCGGCCTGTGGGGCTGGGACGTGGTCCCGGGCGCCCGGGCCGCCGGCGGCGCGTGCTCCTGCGGGCACTCCGACTGCCGGGCACCGGGCGCGCATCCACTGGACTTCGCCCCGGAGGTGCCCGCGGGCGCGACGCTGGACGAAGTGACCGGTGCCTGGGCCGAGTTCCCGGGCGCCGCGGTGCTGCTGCCGGTCGGCCGCGCCTTCGACGTGATCGAGGTGGCCGAGCCCGCCGGGCACCGCGCGCTGGTCCGCCTGGAGCGCATGGGCCTGCCCCTCGGCCCGGTCACCGCCACCCCGGACGGCCGCGCCCACTTCTTCGTCGCCCCCGGCGCCGCCGCCGAGCTCCCGGAGCTCCTCTACCGCATGGGCTGGGACGACCCCACCTCCCTGGACCTGCGCGGCCTGGGCCCCGGCACACACATCACGGCTCCCCCGTCCGACCGCGGCGGCCTGGGCCCGGTGCGCTGGCTGCGCCCACCGGCCCTGGACTCGGCGACGAAGCCACCGGCGGCGAGACTGCTGCTGGGGACGCTGGCGTACGTAGCACACCGGTCGCGCGCATAGCCGTACACAGCGAAGTGCCCCGCTCCCAACTGCACCTTGGGGGCGGGGCACTTCTTCACACGGTTCGACAGCGCGCCTAAGGGGCGCGGGGCCGTATCAATTTGCGGCTCCGCCGCGTGGGCGCGACCAGCCACAACGGCGCCGCAGACGATCACCGGCCGTCACGGCTCTCCCAGCGGAGCGTTCAGTCGCCGATCAGCGCATCCACGAACGCCTCGGGCTCGAACGGCGCCAAGTCATCCGCCCCCTCGCCCAGACCCACCAGCTTCACCGGCACTCCCAGCTCCCGCTGGACCGCGATGACGATGCCGCCCTTGGCCGTGCCGTCGAGCTTGGTGAGGACGATGCCGGTGATGTCGACGACCTCGGCGAAGACGCGGGCCTGCACCAGGCCGTTCTGCCCGGTCGTCGCGTCCAGCACCAGCAGCACCTCGTCCAGCGGCGCCTGCTTCTCGACGACCCGCTTGACCTTGCCGAGCTCGTCCATGAGCCCGGTCTTGGTGTGGAGGCGCCCGGCGGTGTCGATCAGCACGACATCCGCGCCGATCTCCTTGCCCTCCTTCACCGCGTCGAAGGCGATGGAGGCGGGGTCGCCGCCCTCGGGACCGCGCACGGTGTGGGCGCCGACGCGCTCACCCCAGGTCTGGAGCTGGTCGGCGGCGGCGGCACGGAAGGTGTCCGCGGCGCCGAGCACGACGGACTGACCGTCGGCGACCAGGACGCGGGCCAGCTTGCCGGTGGTCGTGGTCTTGCCGGTGCCGTTGACACCGACGACCATCACGATGCCGGGCTTGCCGGTCTCGGGCTCGGTCTTCACCGTACGGTCGAAGTCCGTGCCGACCAGCTTCAGGAGCTCCTCACGCAGCAGCGCGCGCAGCTCCTCGGGGGTACGGGTGCCGAGCACCTTCACGCGCTCGCGCAGGCCCTCGACCAGTTCCTGGGTGGGGGCGACGCCGACGTCGGCGGTGAGGAGGGTGTCCTCGATCTCCTCCCAGGTGTCGTCGTCGAGGTGCTCGCGGGACAGCAGGGTCAGCAGGCCCTTGCCGAGCGCGTTCTGCGAGCGGGAGAGACGGGCGCGCAGCCGCACCAGGCGGCCGGCGGTGGGCTCCGGGACCTCGATCTCGGTCGGCGGGAGCTCTTCGACGACGGGCGGTTCCCCGACGGCGACCGGGGCGGTGCCGTCGGGCAGGTCCACCTCCTCTATCGTCCGGCGCGGTTCGTCGCGGGGCGTCTCGGCCTCGTCGCCGACGTGCGGCTCGGCCGGAGGGGCGGTGATGTCGGGCGCTGACGGAGGCGGCGGGGGCAGCGGCTTCTTACGTCGGCTGCCGACGACGAGCCCGCCGAGCACACCGAGCACGACCACGGCGATGACTACAGCAAGGATGACGGTTTCCATAACGGGTCCAGTATGCGTGACCCCGGGTACGGTCGGCCGTTGCCCGACAGGGGCCGCGCGCCTTCCGCGCCGGTCCGGCCGGCCCTCGGCTCCGTGCCGCCCGGCCGCCGTCGAGAGGCCGGCAGGACCATGGCAATCTGACACTCTGTCAGCTAACGTCCCCCACCACCGACTGAAGGGGGACCCCCATGCCCGTCACGGTCGTCCGCTTCAACCTCGTCGAGCCCGCCGCCACCCCCGCCTCGCTCCGCGCCCGCTACCAGGCCGCCCTGGAGATGGCCGCGTACGCCGACGACCACGGCGTCACCACCGTGCAGACCGAGGAGCACCACGGCGTCGCGAACAACTGGCTCCCCTCCCCCTTCGCCTTCGCGGGAGCCGTCTTCGGCGCCACCCGCCGTATCGCGGTCACGGTCTCGGCGATCATCGGCCCGCTGCACGACCCGCTGCGGCTGGCCGAGGAGATCGCCGTACTGGACCTGCTGAGCGGCGGACGCCTGGTCACGGTCGCCGGGATCGGCTACCGGCCCGAGGAGTACGCGCTGTTCGACGTGGAGTGGAAGCGGCGCGGCAAGCTCCAGGACGAGCTGCTGGAGACGCTGCTGAAGGCGTGGACCGGCGAGGAGTTCACCTACCGGGGCCGTACGGTACGGGTCACCCCGCGCCCGTTCACCGACCCGCACCCCCTTCTCCTGGTCGGCGGCTCCTCGAAGGCCGCCGCCCGCCGGGCCGCCCGGCTCGGGCTGCCCTTCTTCCCCAGCGCGCATCTGCCGGAGCTGGAGGCGTACTACAAGGAGCGGCTCGTCGAGTACGGGACGGAGGGCTGGACGATGATGCCGGCCGCCGAGACCCCGTTGCTGCACATCGCCGAGGACCCGGAGGCGGTGTGGGCCGCGCACGGGGAGCACTTCCTGCACGAGGCACGGACGTACGCCTCCTGGCAGTCCGGGGACATCCGGTCGGCGGTGAGGTCGGCGGCGACGAGTGTGGACGAGCTGCGCGCCGAGGGCGTGTACCGGATCCTGACGCCGGACGCGTGTGTGGCGCAGGGGCTCGACAATCTCGTACTGCATCCGCTGGCGGGCGGGATGCCGGTCGCGGAGGGGTGGCGGAGTCTGCGGCTGTTCTGCGAGGACGTACTGCCGAGGCTCGGCGGCTGACCTCCACGGCATGACACCGCCGCCCCGGCTCGGGCAGTGGCCGAGCCGGGGCGGCGGTGGCGGTCACGGGGAGACGGGCAGCGGGGTTGGGCCCGTCTCCCCGGGTTCGTGCGGGCCGCTCAGCCCATCTCCTCCAGCGCCTTGCCCTTCGTCTCCTTGACGTACTTGAGGACGAAGGGGATGGAGAGCGCGGCGAAGACCGTGTAGATCACGTAGGTCACGGAGAGGTTCCAGTCGGCCAGCGACGGGAAGCTCGCGGTGATGGCCCAGTTGGCGATCCACTGCGCGGAGGCGGCGACGCCGAGCGCGGCGGCACGGATCCGGTTCGGGAACATCTCGCCGAGGAAGACCCAGACGACGACACCCCAGGACAGGGCGAAGAAGAGGACGAAGACATGGGCCGCGATGAGGGCGGTCCAGCCCTGGGCGGCCGGGAGCTTGCCGTCGACCAGGTCGAAGGAGAACGCCCAGGCCTCCAGGCCGAGACCGATCACCATGCCGACGGAGCCGATGAGGGCCAGCGGCTTACGGCCGATGCGGTCGACGAAGATCATGGCGATCACGGTGCCGACGATGTTGATGATCGACGTCGTGAAGGAGTAGAAGAACGAGTCCGTCGGGTCGACGCCGACCGACTGCCACAGCGTCGAGGAGTAGTAGAACGCGACGTTGATGCCGACGAACTGCTGGAAGACCGACAGCCCGATACCGACCCAGACGATCGGCTTGAAGAAGAAGCTCCCGCCGAGCAGGTCCTTGAAGGTCGACTTGTGCTCGCTCTTCATCGCGTGCTCGATCTCCGACACGCGCGCGTCGAGGTCGATCTTGTCGCCCTCGACCTCCGCGAGGATCTCCCGGGCACGCTCGTGCTTGCCGACGGAGATGAGGAAGCGCGGGGACTCGGGGATGGCGAAGGAGAGCAGGCCGTAGAGGACGGCCGGGACCACCATGACGCCGAGCATGACCTGCCAGGCCTCCAGGCCCATCAGCTTGCCGCGCTGGTCGCCGCCGGCCGCGTTGAGCAGACCCCAGTTGACCAGCTGCGAGATGGCGATGCCGATGACGATCGCGGCCTGCTGGAAGGAACCGAGACGGCCGCGGTAGGCCGGCGGGGCGACCTCGGCGATGTAGGCGGGGCCGATCACGGAGGCCATGCCGATGGCGAAGCCGCCGACGATGCGCCAGAAGGCGAGGTCCCAGAGCGCGAAGGGCAGCGCCGAGCCGACGGCGCTCACCGTGAAGAGCACGGCCGAGATCTGCATACAGCGGATCCGGCCGATGCGGTCGGCGATACGGCCCGCGGTCGCGGCGCCGATGGCGCAGCCGATCAGGGCGATGGCGATGACCTGCGCCAGCGCCGCCGAGCCGATGTCGTAACGGCCCCGGATGGCCTCGACAGCACCGTTGATCACGGAACTGTCGTAGCCGAACAGGAAACCGCCCATCGCGGCCGCCGCCGCGATGAAGATGACGTGCCCGAGATGATCGGGATGAGCCGTCCTGGCTCCTGACTTGGGTGGCTGCGCAGTGCTGGTCACGTTCAACTCCTAAGGCCATCGGCAACGCTGCCTGAAGGCAAGAACAACGATGCAGACCTTATGCCTTCAAGTTATGAAGTCAACACCGGTGGCGGTGTGAGAAAACAGGCACCGGTGAGGAGGTTGAGTTCAAGGATTGAAGAAGTGAAGACCGGGTAGACGTGACTAGCGCAGCCGCTGGCTGATGACCTTCGAGACGCCGTCGCCCTGCATGGAGACGCCGTACAGCGCGTCGGCGACCTCCATCGTCCGCTTCTGGTGCGTGATCACGATGAGCTGCGAGGCCTCCTGCAGCTCCTGCATGATCCGGATCAGCCGCTGAAGATTGGTGTCGTCGAGCGCGGCCTCGACCTCGTCCATGACGTAGAACGGGCTCGGCCGTGCCTTGAAGATCGACACCAGCAACGCTACGGCCGTGAGGGACCGCTCGCCACCGGACAGCAGGCTGAGCCGCTTGACCTTCTTGCCCGGCGGACGCGCCTCGACGTCCACGCCCGTGGTGAGCATGTTGTCGGGATCGGTCAGGATCAACCGCCCCTCACCGCCCGGGAACAGCCGGCTGAAGACACCCTCGAACTCACGGGCCGTGTCCCGGTACGCCTCGGTGAAGACCTGCTCGACGCGCTCGTCGACCTCCTTCACCACCTGGAGGAGATCGGCGCGCGTCTTCCTCAGGTCCTCCAGCTGCTCGCTGAGGAACTTGTGCCGCTCCTCCAACGCCGCGAACTCCTCAAGGGCCAGCGGATTGACCTTGCCGAGCTGCTGGTACGCCCGCTCGGCCGCCTTGAGCCGTCGCTCCTGCTCCGCCCGGTGGAACTGCCTCGGCTGGTTGCGCGGATGCTCCGGGTCCTCCGGCAGCTCCTCGCCCTCGGCGGGCGGAGAGGGCGGTACGAGCTGATGCGGGCCGTACTCGGAGACCAGCCCCGCGGGCTCGACCCCCAACTCCTCCAGCGCCTTGGTCTCCAACTGCTCGATCCGCATCCGCTTCTCGGCACCGAGGACCTCGCCGCGGTGCACGAAGTCGGTGAGCTTGTCGAGCTCGGCCTTGAGATCGCGGCCGGTGGCACGAGCGGCGGTGAGCTCCTGCTCCCGGCGAGCCTTCGCGGCCTCGGCGGCGGTCCGCTCCGCGTCGGCGCGGGTCAGGGAGACCTCGACATGGGCCAGCAGTTGCCGCGCCCCGGAAGCGACGGCCTCGGCGACCGTCGCCTCGTGCCGCAGCCGCGCCCGCCGCTGCTCGGCACGCGCGCGTGCGTCGCGCTCCGCGCGGGCGGCACGGTCGAGGGAGTCGGCGCGGCCGGCCAGACCCTTGACGCGCTCCTCGTGCGTACGGACCTGGAGGCGGGCCTCCATCTCGGTCTGCCGCGCGTTGGCACCGTCGGCGGCGAGCCGGTCCCGTACAGCGGTGTCCGGCTCCTCCTCGACGGGCATCTCCTCGGCGACGGCGAGACGTTCGGCGAGTTCCTCTACGTCCTGGAGGGCCTTGTCGAGTGCGTCCTGGGCCCGGGCGGCAGCCGCGGTGGACCGCTCGGCCTCACCGGCGGCGCCCCTCGCCTGCCCGGAGAGGCGGCCGAGCTGTTGGGCGACGGTGGACTTCTCCCGGTCCGCGGCCCGACGCTGCTCCGCGAGCTGCTCGACCCGGGTGGCGCATTCCTTGCGCCGGTCCTGGGCGGCGTGCTGCGCCTTGGTCAACTCCTCGCATTTCACCGCCAGTTCTTCCAGCTGAGCGGCTGCCTCGTCCACGGATGCCTGTACTTCGAGGAGGCTGGGGGCGCCTGCGGAGCCGCCGTGGGCGAAGTGGGCGCTCAGCAGGTCGCCTTCGGCGGTGACTGCGGTGAGGTGGGGGTTGGCGTAGACGAGGTCTTCGGCGTCTTCGAGGGTGCTGACGATGACGATGCCGTGCAGAAGGCGCTCTACCGCCGGCATGAGGTCGGAAGGGCCGCGGACGAAGTCTGCCGCGTGCTGTTGTGTGGCGTCTGCGGGCGCATCGTGGCTGGTCGCGCAGTTCCCCGCGCCCCTGAGGGGCGCTTCAGGTGACCCGGCGAGCAGTAGTGACGCCCGACCGCCGTCCTGCTTGCGCAGCAGACGGATCGCGTCCGCCGCCGCTGACGGGGACGTGACCGCCAGGGCGTCCGCCGCCGCGCCGAACGCCGCCGCCAGTGCCACCTCGTAGCCCGGGGTCACCGTCAGCAGCTCCGCCGCCGGGCCCAGCAGGCCGGTGAGGCGGTCCTTCGCGCCGAGCAGTATGCCCGTCCCGTCCTTCCTTCGCAGGCCAAGCGCCAGCGCCTCGTGCCGGGCCTGTGTCGCCGCCCGCTTGCGCTCCGCCGCGGTCGCCGCCTCGCGGGCTGCCGTCAGCGTTGCCTCCGCCTCGGCCAGGGCCGCCTTCGCCGCGTCGTGCTGCTCGGCCAGCTCGGCATCCCCTGCGTCGAGCCCGTCGACCTCGGCCTTGAGGGCCTCGTACTCCTCCTGCGCGGTGACGGCCCGCTCCTGGGCCTCGTCCCGTGCCGCGGCCAGGCGGTCGATCTCGGCCTGGGCGGAGGCGGCGCGGGAACGGGCCGCGTTGACCTGGCCGTTGAGGCGGGCCAGGCCCTCGCGGCGGTCGGCGATGGCACGGGCGACGTCCTTCAGACGCCGTTCCTCGTCGGTCAGCGCGCGTTCCAGTTCGGCGCGGTGGGCGACCGTGTCCTCCAGGGCGTGCTCGGCCGCCTCCAGGGCCGCCTCCAGCTCGGCCTCCTGCTCCCGGATGCGGGCGGCCTCGCGCTCCATGTCCTCGGGGTCACGGCCCCGGCGTTCCTCGGGCGGGGCGGAGGTCGCGCTCTTCACGCGCGCGTCGGCGAGCGAGACGGTGCCGCGCACCCGCTCGGCGAGCTGGGAGAGCTCGTACCAGGTCTGCTGGGCGCGCTGGAGGCGTGGTGTGAGCTGCCGTACCTCGTCCTCCAGGAGCGCCTCGCGCTGGAGCGCCTCCTTCAGCTCCTGCTCGGCGTTCTCCTTGCGGTCCTTCAGCGCGGCCTCGTCGGCGACCTCGGTCTTGAGTGCCTCACGCAGTCGTACGAGGTCGTCGGCGAGCAGGCGCAGGCGGGCGTCCCGGAGATCGGCCTGGATGACGGCGGCCCGCCGGGCCACCGCTGCCTGGCGGCCGAGGGGCTTGAGCTGCCTTCGGAGTTCGTCCGTGAGGTCCTGCACGCGCGCGAGGTTGGCCTGCATCGCGTCCAGCTTGCGGAGGGCCTTCTCCTTGCGCTTGCGGTGCTTGAGGACTCCGGCCGCCTCCTCGATGAAGGCGCGGCGGCCCATCGGGTCGGCGTGCAGGACGGAGTCGAGCTGGCCCTGGCCGACGATGACGTGCATCTCGCGGCCGATGCCGGAGTCGGAGAGAAGGTCCTGGATGTCGAGGAGGCGGCAGGTGTCGCCGTTGATCTGGTACTCGCTGCCGCCGTTGCGGAACATGATCCGCGTGATGGTGACCTCGGCGTACTCGATGGGCAGCGCGCCGTCGGAGTTGTCGATGGTCAGGGACACCTCGGCGCGGCCGAGCGGCGGACGCCCGGTGGTGCCGGCGAAGATGACGTCCTCCATCTTGCCGCCGCGCAGCGACTTGGCACCCTGCTCGCCCATGACCCAGCTGAGGGCGTCGACGACGTTGGACTTGCCCGAGCCGTTCGGTCCCACGACACACGTGATGCCCGGCTCGAACCGGAGCGTGGTCGCCGAGGCGAACGACTTGAACCCGCGGAGGGTCAGGGCCTTGAGGTGCACGCCGCTGGACTCTACCCGCCGGGGTTGTCTCACTCCATGAACGTGCTGTTTCCCGCGGTTTCACCCATGAACGTGCAGGGCACATCAGACGTTAAAGAGAGTGAGGGAAGTGCGGGGGAAAGAAAGAAGGGACGCCGAAGCGTCCCTTGCAACTCTGACAACTTAGCGGTTGATACGGGCAGCCCAACCACTGCTTGTCGTGATGCGATGCAGTGATCAGGTGAGCGCAGGCTCCGCCTGGTGTGCGTCGATGCTCTCCAGAAGCGAGTCGTGAGAAGCGGCAGCCGCGAGCGCGTCGTTCTCGGCCTGGATCCGTACGAGCTCGGATTCCAGGTCCTGTACGCGCTGCTGGAGCCGTCGCATCTCGGCAATGAGTCGCGGGTCGGAGCCGCCGACGTAACCGAGAAGCGCCTTTGCCATGATGGATGGTCCTCCACACTGAGTGACCGACCGAAGCGGTGTGGGTCGTGAGGGATTCGCACCCGCGATGCTTGACACTGTTGAGTTCGTGCTGCCGTTCATCCATGCCAAACAGCTAAGGTGCGCGGGGTGCATTCAGCGTCTCACCAAAAAGTTTGACGGTCAACACGATCACGCCCCGTATTGGCGGGCAACCCGGGGGCGCGCGGCCTGGAAACGGCGGCGCAGCGACTCCTGCGGGGCCCTCGGGGCGTAGCGATCATCCTTAAGTGCGGAGCCTCCCAGGAAAAGCCGTTCTTGGCAACCACCAGGGCCTTTCTGCTTCGGGCAGCTGCCGGTGGCATGTCCCTCCGCTTCCACCAGGCGTGGTTTACAGAACCGGTTCAACGGATGGCGAAGCCGTCGTAACCCCCGCGGGGTGTGTCCCAGATCTCGGTGACACCGTCCACGCGTCCGGGCGTGTCGTCACCCAGAAGCCACTCGAGGAGTCCTTCGCACCCCTCGCGCGGGCCCTCGGCGACCACCTGGACCCGTCCGTCCCCCAAATTGAGAGCAAAACCACTCAGCCCACCGAGCTCCAGGGCCTTGGCCCGCGTGAACCAGCGGAAACCCACACCTTGGACGCGTCCACGCACCCAGGCGACCAGTCGTACATCCTCGCTCATGAGTGCAACCTAACCAACCAATGTCTCTCCGGGCGCTCCCTCCCCTGGCGCCATGCGGTACCGTCCCCTGCCAATGAATCTCATACGAAACTCACTCGATCGTGTGAGTTTTGTGAGTTCGGTCCGACCGCCGGGGACGAGTCGGCCACAAAGGACGAGGAAGGCCAGGACACATGGGACGCCACCGACGCTCCGCCGCCGGCCGCGCCGCCACGGGCCGCGCCACGGGGGTCACGGAAACAGACGGCTCGTACACGAGCGGCTACGACCCGCAGGACTCGTACAACATTGACCAGCAGGATCCGTACGGCGTCGACCAGCAGCACGCGTACGGCATCGACCAGCAGTTCTCGTACGACTTCGAGGCCGACGCCCGGGGTCCGCACACGGGCGAGTACCCCACGATGGGGATCGCGCCCTATCTGAACCCCGAGGCGCACTCCCGCAGCGACGCCTATCTCTACGCGACGAACGACGAGTACGCCCGGACCAGCGGCACCGCCATGTTCCCGAGCGAGGGCTTCTCGCCGGACGACGGGCCGCGGCGCGGTGGCTCGCGGCGTCGGCGCAAGAAGCGGGTCGTGACGCCGGTCAAGACCGGTCTGCTCGGGGTCTCCGCCGCGGTCGCCATCGGCACTGTCGCGGTCGCCACCGGTGTGGTGCCCGGCCTCGACAACTACAAGCTCGGCGGCGGCAGCGGCGCCGACAAGGTGCAGGCCGCGGACACCCCGACCAACTCCGCGACTGAGCAGGGCGGCACGTCCGGCAGCGCCGACGACAGCCGGGAGGACGAGGCGGCCAGCCGCGGCGGCGACCGCACGGCCTCGCCGACCCCCACCCCGTCCGCCTCGGCCTCGACGGCGGCGCCGACCAAGACGCCGAGCAAGGAAGCGACGAAGACGCCGACCAAGGAGCCGAAGGCGACTCCTACGCGGACGGCCACCAAAGCGCCGCAGAACACCACCGCTCCGGGCATCACGGTGTCGGCCGAGGCGCAGGCCGAGGCCGAGGTGCTGAAGCTGGTGAACGAGGAGCGGGCCAAGGTGGGGTGCAGCGCGGTGTCCGCGAACAGCGCGCTGGGCAAGCTCGCCGAGGACTTCAGCGACGCCATGGCGGCCGAGGGCTTCTTCGACCACACCGACCCCAGCGGCAGGACCCCCTGGGACCGGGCCGAGGCGGCCGGCATCAGCAACCTCGGTGGCGAGAACATAGCCAGGGGCCAGGCCGACGCGGCAGCGGTGATGGAGGCCTGGATGAACAGCCCGGGCCACAAGGCGAACATCCTGAACTGCGACTTCAAGACGCTGGGCGTGGGTGTTCACTTCGGGTTCGGCGGACCCTGGTGGACCCAGGACTTCGGCTACTAGCAGCGCCTGCGACGAGGGGCTCCCATCCGGTCACCGGACGGGAGCCCCTTCGTATGTCCCGATGCTTACGCGGCGACGGCGGTCCGGCCGTGCGCGAACACCTTCGCCGTCTCGGCCAGCCGGCGCCCGAGGTGCTCGGCCGTCGCCACGTCGGCCTTGTGGACGGCGTCCGGACCCTCGTCCACGTTGGTCTGCGCGGCGGCGCCCGCGAAGACGCCGAGGCGGTTGAGGTCGTGCTCGGAGCCCTCGCTGTTGTTCCAGCCCGGGTGCAGACCGAGGTTGATCCAGTGCATGCCGTGCTGGGCGGCGAGGATCTGGAAGAACTGCAGGGTGTGCAGCTTGTCGCCACTCTTGGAGCCGGAGTTGGTGAAGCCGGCGGCCAGCTTGTCCTTCCAGTCCTGTCCGAACCAGCGCTTCGAGGTCGCCTCGGCGAAGACGTGGAAGGGGCCGGACGCGGTGCCCATGTAGGTCGGCGAGCCGAAGACGATCGCGTCGGAGCCGTCGAGGACGGTCCACTGCTCCTCGGTGATCTCGGCGACGTTGATCAGATGCACCTCGGCTGCGGCCTCCTGCGCACCGGCGCGGACGGCCTCGGCGAGGACGGCGGTGTGGCCGAAGCCGGAGTGGTAGGCGATGGAGACAACAGGGGTGGTCACGATGGGAACTCCTGGGATGCGCAGGTCACTGACGATGAAGAAAGGAAAGCACTAACTTCTAGTTAGTGCAACCTACCGGTTAGCGCTGCGTTCGAGTACGCTTGAGGTATGGACATCACGCAGGAGCGCACGCCCGAGCAGGACCAGGACCTGGCTTTCGACGTGTTCGCCAAGGCCTGCCCGTCGCGGGGCACCCTGGAGCACATCACCGGCCGCTGGGGCGCGCTCACGCTCGGCGCGCTGCACGAGGGCTCCCTGCGCTTCAACGAGCTGCGCCGTCGCGTCGACGGCGTGAGCGAGAAAATGCTGTCCCAGACCCTGCACGCGCTGGAGCGCGACGGCCTGGTGCACCGCGAGGCCCAGCCGACCAACCCGCCCCGCGTGGACTACGAACTGACGCCGCTGGGCCAGGAGATGGCCACGCGGCTGCTCGGCCTCATCCACTTCCTGGAGGGCCGGATGGACGACGTGCTCGACGCACGTCAGCGCTACGACGAGACGCGCGGCGCCCTCTGACACTTCGGGCAGAAGTAGCTCGACCGGTTCATCCACGGCCGTCGGCGCATCGGCGTACCGCACCGCTTGCAGGGCAGGCCTTCACGGCCGTAAGCGTCGAGCGAGCGGTCGAAGTAGCCGGACTCTCCATTGACGTTGACGTACAGGCTGTCGAAGCTGGTGCCGCCGACCGCGAGGGCCGCGTTCATCACATCCCTTACGTGGCCCAGGAGTTCGGCCGTGCGCGGGCGCGTGAAGCCGGCGGTCGGACGCTCGTAGTGCACGCGGGAGCGCCAAAGCGCCTCGTCCGCATAGATGTTGCCGACGCCGCTGATCAACGACTGGTCCAGCAGGGCCCGTTTGATGGTCGTGCGCTTGCGGCGCAAAGCCTGGTGGAAGGCCTCGTCGTCGAAGAGGGGGTCCAGGGGGTCGCGGGCGATGTGCGCGATGACGTCGGGCAGGCCGTCCACGGTGTTGTCGTGCAACGACAGTCCGCCGAAGGTGCGTTGGTCGACGAAGCGGAGCTCGGTCCCGAGACCGTCGGCGAAACGGACGCGGATGCGCAGATGCTTCTCGTCCGGTGACTCGTGCGGCTGGACCAGGAGCTGACCGCTCATGCCGAGGTGCGCCAGGACCGACTGGTCGGTGTCCTCCAGGGGCAGCCACAGATACTTGCCGCGGCGGCTGGGGACGCCGATGCGATGGCCCTTGAGACGGTGCGCGAAGTCATCGGCACCGGCGAGGTGCCGGCGTACCGCACGCGGGTGCAGTACCTCGGCCTCGGCGACCGCGCGATGGGCGACCCACCGCTCCAGACCGCGTCGTACGACCTCGACCTCGGGCAACTCGGGCATGGGATCCCCCGTGACAAGCCGGTGTATGAGCCGAGCGCCCGCCCCGGTGCGGGACGGGCGCTCGGTGTGCTGCTCTGTTCTCTGCTGTTTCTCAGGCGGAGGCGGGCGTCTCGTCGACGCCGGCGTCGGCTTCAGCGGCCTTCGCCGCAGCCTTGGCGCGCTCGTCCGCCGCGGCCCGGATGGACCGCCAGGCGGACTCGGCGGCCTGCTGCTCCGCCTCCTTCTTGCTGCGGCCGGTGCCGGTGCCGTACGAGACGCCTCCGACGCGGGCGGCAGCAGTGAAGGTCTTCTCGTGGTCGGGGCCGGTCTCCGAGACCTGGTACTCGGGCACGCCGAGTCCTTCGGTCGCGGTGAGCTCCTGGAGACTGGTCTTCCAGTCCAGGCCGGCACCGAGGTTGGAGGACTTCTCGATCAGAGGGTCGAAGAGCCGGTGGACGAGTTCGCCCGCCGCGTCCAGACCCTGGTCGAGATAGACCGCGCCGATCACCGCTTCGAGGGTGTCGGCGAGGATGGACGCCTTGTCCCGGCCGCCCGTGCCCTCTTCACCGCGGCCGAGCCGGATGAAGGAGCCAAGGTCGAGCCCACGGCCCACCTCCGCCAGCGCACGAGAGTTGACCACCGCGGCCCGCAACTTGGCCAGCTGGCCTTCGGGCAGGTCGGGGTGGGTGCGATACAGCGTGTCGGTGACCACGAGGCCGAGCACGGAGTCCCCGAGGAACTCCAGCCGTTCGTTGGTCGGCAGACCGCCGTTCTCGTACGCGTAGGACCGGTGGGTCAGCGCACGCACCAGAAGGGCGGACTCGAGCTTGTACCCGAGCCGCCCTTCCAACAGCGTGTGGGACGAGGCCGTGGTCTCCGCAGAGTTCTTCTTCGGCGTGGACACAGTGCCTCTCACCAGCCGCTCAGACCTCGAGGACCTGGCGCTTGTTGTAGGTGCCGCAAGACGGGCACGCGATGTGCTGCAGCTTGGGCTCGTGGCAGCGCTCGCACGCAACCAGGGTGGGGACCGCAGCCTTCCACTGCGACCGGCGGTGGCGCGTGTTGCTGCGCGACATCTTCCGCTTCGGAACAGCCACGGCTACTTCTCCTGCTTCTCGTCGACGCCAGCTTCGGCGCCGCTCATCTCGTCCTTCTCGCCGTCTTCGAGTGAACCGGCGAGTCCCTGCAGTGCCGCCCAACGGATGTCGACGGCGTCGTGGTGGTGGTCCGGGTCGTCCGTGAGCCGCGCTCCGCATTGGGAGCACAGGCCCAGACAGTCGTCCTGGCACACCGGCTGCATCGGCAGGGCAAGCACCACCGCGTCACGCAGCACGGGTTCGAGGTCGAACAGGCCGTCCTCGAGATAGAGCCTGTCCTCGTCGTCCTCGGCGTCGTCGTCGGGCTCCGCCGCTTTCGCGCGGCCCCGCTCGTCGGCGTCAGGGTACGAGAACATCTCCTGGAAGTCCGCTGCGAGCTCCAGCTCGAGCGGCTCCAGACACCTTACGCACTCCCCCTTCGCCAGTGCACGGGCGGTGCCTGTGACAAGCACCCCTTCCATGACCGACTCAAGGCGGAGTTCGAGCTCCACCGGGGCGCCTTCCGGCACTCCGATGACTCCCTGGATCCCGAGATCCTTGGGGGCGTCGATCTCACGGGTCAGGCGCTGCAGCGCACCAGGACGCCGCCCCAGCTCGTGCGTATCGAACACGAGAGGGTTGCGGTGGTCGAGGCGGGCGTTCAGAACCATTCCTGCTTTCGATCTTCGAGCTCAGAGGGACGCCGCCCTTCGGTGTTCCCGGGCAGCGTTGATCGCGGACGTACGCGCGACCGAAGAGCCAGGATACTGGACCTTTCGCTCACGGCCCAATCCGGTGGTCGGCGACCCGTCCCCGACCGGTGCTTACTGGCCGCGGCCCTGCTCGTACGCCCTCAGCTGCTCCGGCGTGATCATGCCGGTGTCGAAGAGGCTGGTCTCGTCGAGCGCGTACGACTGCTGGGCCTGCGCGGCCTGCTGGGCCTGTCCGGCGTCGTAGGGGACCTGCTGGGCGTCGTAGCCCTGGTAGGCGTAGGGATCGGCCTGCTGGTAGCCGTAGGGGTCCTGCTGCTGGGCGTAGGCCGGCTGCTGCGGATAGCCGCCGCCGTAGGTGTCCTGCTGCTGGTAGCCGTAGGCGGGCTGCTGGTCGTACTGCTGCTGTTGCGGTACGGCCGGGGTGTCCTGCTCGGCGAGGGCCGCGAGGTCGGCGAGGTAGTCGGCGTCGCTGGAGTGCTGGACGGTGGAGAGGTCGTCGGCGAGGGCGCCGAGGTCGTCGGTGGCGATCCGGCCGTGCAGCTTGGCACGGCCCTTGCCGACCGCCTCCAGGGTCTTGGCGAGGACCGCCTCGAAGGCGCCCAGCTTGGTGTCGACGTACGCGTCGGCGTCGCGGCGCAGGGTCTCGGGGTCGTGGCTGCGCTCGGGGGCGTCCTCGTCCTCGTAGCCCTGCTCGTCCAGGCCCGGTCCGGTGCCGAGGAGCTTCTCGCGGCCGCGGCCGACCGAGCCGAGGGTCTTGGTGAGGACGACCTCGAAGTTGGCGAGCTTGGAGTCGACGTAGTCGTCGGCCTCGGCGCGGACCTCCTCGGCCTCCCTGCGGGCCTCGTTCAGGATCCGGTCGGCCTCGGCCTGCGAGCGGCGGGCCACCTCGGTGTCGGAGATCAGCGAGCCGCGCTCGGCGTGCGCGCCGGAGATGATCCGCTCGGCCTCCTGGCGGGCCTGCTCGACCATCGAGTCACGGTCGCCGATCAGCACCTGTGCCTGGGCGAGGGAGTCGGGCAGGGCCGCCCGGACCTCCTCCAGCATCGCGAGCAGTTCGGCGCGGTTGACCACGCACGAGGCCGACATGGGCATCGACCGGGCGCCGGAGACCGAGGCGACGATCTCGTCGAGCTTCTTCTGCACGTCCACCTGTGCTCGCCACTCTCTACAGCTGTGTTGGAGACGGACGGGACGACTGTAGCCCCATCAGTCCTTGTGCAGGCGCTCGTTGAGGGCGTCCAGGACGACCGGCGGCACCAGGTGGGCGATGTCGCCGCCCCAGGTCGCGACCTCCTTGACGAGGGAGGAGGACAGGAAGCTGTAGGTGGGGTTGGTGGGGACGAACAGGGTCTCCACGCCCGAGAGGCCGTTGTTCATCTGGGCCATCTGCAGCTCGTAGTCGAAGTCGCTGACCGCGCGCAGGCCCTTGACGATCGCGGGGATGTCGCGCTGCTTGCAGTAGTCGACGAGGAGTCCGTGGAAGGCCTCGACCTTCACGTTGCCGTACTCGGCGGTGACCTGGCGGATCAGATCGATCCGCTCGTCGATCTCGAACAGGCCCTTCTTGGACTTGTTGATCATGACCGCGACATAGACCTCGTCGTACAGACGGGAGGCGCGGGAAATGATGTCGAGATGTCCGTTGGTGATCGGGTCGAACGACCCGGGACAGACGGCGCGGCGCACTTGAGCTCCCTCGCTCTCCGGTCCGGTCATCGTGCGTCTTCGCACGTAGAGGCGGCGCGACCGTACCAAAACGTTCCCTCGCCGTAGCGACGGGACCGGAGTGCTTCAAAACCCTCCGGCCATCCGAATTCACCGCCTCTGGTGCTGCGCTCCACGGTGACGAGCGCGTCCGCCGCGAGCCAGCCCCCCGAGCGGAGTGTGAGGAGAATCTCCCGAAGATCGTGATCTGTGACTCGGTACGGCGGGTCCAGGAAGACGATGTCGTACGGCTCGGCCGGTGCCGGTTGCTGGACGATCTGCTCCGCTTTGCCCGCCCGGACCTCGGCGCCGGGGAGGGCGATCGCTTTCACGTTCTCCCGGATGATCCGGGCGGCTCTCGCGTCCGCCTCCACGAGGAGGGTGTGGCTCGCGCCGCGGGAGAGAGCTTCGAGGCCGACCGCGCCTGATCCGGCGTAGAGGTCGAGAACTCGCTCGCCGTCCAGGGGGCCGCCCAGGAGGGACTGCCAGGTGGAGAAGAGACCTTCGCGTGCGCGGTCGGAGGTGGGGCGGGTTCCGTTTCCCGGGGGTACGGCCAGGCGACGTCCACCGGCTGTCCCGGCGATCACGCGAGTCATCTTCGGTCCTTGTTCGGGGATGGGGACGGGTTCAGTTTCTCAGCCCTTCTCCAAGTACTGCTCCCTCTCCTCGTCCAAGAGAGCATCGAGCGCCGTGCGCAGAGCCGGGAGGTTCTCCAGCTCCGGGTCCGCCTCCACCACCGCCACCGCCTCCTCCCGCGCCTCCGCGATGACCTCCTCGTCCTCGATGACGGCGAGGACCTTCAGCGAGGTGCGGGCGCCGGACTGGGCCTGGCCGAGGACGTCGCCCTCGCGGCGTTGTTCGAGGTCGATGCGGGAGAGTTCGAAGCCGTCCAGGGTCGAGGCCACCGCGTTCAGGCGCTGGCGGGCGGCGCTGGCCTCCGGCATCTCGGTCACCAGGAGACAGAGGCCCGCCGCCGAGCCTCGGCCCACCCGGCCGCGGAGCTGGTGGAGCTGGGAGACGCCGAAGCGGTCGGCGTCCATGATCACCATGGCGGTGGCGTTGGGGACGTTGACACCGACCTCGATGACCGTGGTGGCGACCAGGACATGGGTCTCGCCGGCGGCGAAGCGGCGCATGACCGCGTCCTTGTCGTCGGGATGCATACGGCCGTGCAGGACCTCGACCCGCAGCCCGTTCAGCGGGCCCTTGGTGAGCTGGTCGGCGATCTCCAGGACGGCCAGCGGCGGGCGCTTCTCGGCCTCGTCCTCGGCGGACTTGCGAGCCTTCTTGGGGTCGGCGGGTTCGTCGATGGCGTCGCCGATGCGGGGGCAGACGACGTAGGCCTGATGGCCGTTCTCCACCTCCTCGCGCACCCGCTCCCAGGCGCGGGCCAGGAAGTGGGGCTTGTCGGCGGCCGGGACGACATGGCTGGCGATCGGGGAGCGGCCCGCCGGGAGCTGGTCGAGGACCGAGGTCTCCAGGTCGCCGAAGACCGTCATCGCGACCGTGCGCGGGATGGGCGTGGCCGTCATGACGAGGAGGTGCGGGGGCTGTTTGCCCTTGCCGCGCAGGGCGTCGCGCTGCTCGACGCCGAAGCGGTGCTGTTCGTCGACGACGACCAGGCCGAGGTCGTGGAACTGGACCTTGTCCTCGATCAGCGCGTGGGTGCCGATGACGATGCCCGCATCGCCGGTGACGAGGTCGAGCAGCGCCTGTCTCCTGGCGGCCGTCCCCATGGACCCGGTGAGCACCACCACCTTGGTGGCGTGCTCGGACCCGCCCAGCATGCCGCCCTCGGCCAGCTCGCCCATCATCTCGACGACCGAGCGGTGGTGCTGCTGGGCGAGGACCTCGGTGGGGGCGAGCATGGCGGCCTGACCGCCTGCGTCGACGACGGCGAGCATGGCGCGCAGGGCCACCATCGTCTTGCCCGAACCGACCTCTCCCTGCAGCAACCGGTGCATCGGATGCTCCGTCGCCAGGTCGTCGAAGATCTCCTTGGAGACCTTCTGCTGGCCCTCGGTGAGGGTGAAGGGGAGTCGGTCGTCGAAGGCCGTGAGGAGGCCGTTCGGCTTGGGTTTGCGGGCGACCGCCGGGAGTTGGGCGTCGGCGTGGCGGCGGCGGGCGAGGGCGACCTGGAGGACGAAGGCCTCGTCCCACTTGAGGCGGGAGCGGGCGTCGTCGATGTCGGCCTTGGTGTGCGGGCGGTGGATCTTGAGGAGGGCCTCGGGGAGGGAGACCAGACCGCGGCCCTCGCGCAGGGAGTCCGGGAGGGGGTCGGCGGCCTCCTGGGCGCTGGGCAGGACCGTCTGGATCGCCTTGCCGATCTTCCAGGACTCCAGCTTGGCCGTGGCGGGGTACAGGGGGATGAGGGCGCCGGCCCAGGTCTCGACCGTCTCTTCCGCGTCGCCGCGCAGCAACTCGTATGCCGGGTGTGCCAGTTGGAGGCGGCGGTTGAAGACGGAGACCTTGCCCGCGAACATCGCGCGGGTGCCCGGCAGGAGTTCCTTGTGCGGTTTGTGGACGCCGGCGCCGAAGAAGACCAGCTGGAGGCGGCCGTTGCCGTCGGTGATGGTGACTTCGAGGCGCTGGCCCTTGCCGCGCGGGGCCTTGCTGGAGGCGAAGGTGTGCAGGCGGGCGTCGGCGACCATCGCCACCACCGTGACGTGCTCGTCCATGGGGAGGTCGGCGAGGTGGGTGAGCTGGCCCCGCTCCTCGTATCTGCGCGGGTAGTGGTGCAGGAGATCGCCGACGGTGTGCAGGCCGAGATGCTCGGCCATCACCTTCGCGGTGGGTGGTCCGAGCACCTTTTTCAGTGGTTCTTCGAGCGCGGGCACGAGATCCATTGCACACCACCCCACTGACAAAGCCGTATACGTCTTGCGAAACCCCTGGTCAGGCGGGCTGTTCCGGCTTTAGGATGACGCGCCTCCGGCCATCCCTCCGCGGTCACCGCCCCACCGGGACCGCCCGACCCCGCGCCGTCGACCGTCCCCCGCCCACGGCGCCGTTGCGATGGACTCCCAGACCTCACCGTCATCCCAGGCTTCCCCGTCACCGCACACGTTCCAGGTCGACCTGCGTGGTCTGGTGGACCTGCTCTGCCATCACCTCTACTCCAGTCCGAGGGTCTATCTGCGCGAGCTGCTGCAGAACGCCGTGGACGCCATCACCGCCCGGCGGGCCGAACAGCCGGGCGCCCCGGCGACGGTGCGGCTGTACGCGGCGGGCGGCGCGCTGCGGGTCGAGGACTCCGGCGTGGGGCTCACCGAGGCCGACGTGCACGACCTGCTGGCGACCATCGGCCGCAGTTCGAAGCGGGCCGACGGCATCCAGGAGGCACGCTCCGAGTTCCTCGGGCAGTTCGGCATCGGGCTGCTGGCCTGTTTCGTGGTGGCCGAGCGGATCCGGGTGGTCAGCCGCAGCGCCCGTACGCCGGACGCGGTGCCGGTGGAGTGGACGGCGAGCGACGACGGTTCGTACACCGTGCGGACGCTGACGCTCGAGGCCCGGACCGAGCCCGGTACCACCGTGCATCTGACGGCACGGGCCGGGGCCGGGGAGTGGCTGGCCCCGGAGAAGGTCCGCGCGCTGGCCCGGGACTTCGGCGCGCTGCTGCCGTACGACGTGCGCGTGGACGGCGAGGCGGTCACCGATCTGCCGGCGCCCTGGGACCGGTCGTACCCCTCTCCCGCCGCCCGCCGGGTGGCCCTGGCGCGGCACTGTCATGACCTGTTCGGGTTCACCCCGCTGGACTCGGTCGGCCTTGACGTGCCGCTCGCCGGGATCCGCGGGGTGGCGTACGTGCTGCCCTCGGCGGTCAGTCCGGCGCAGCGGGCCACGCATCGCGTCCACCTCAAGGGGATGCTGCTGACCGAGCGGGCCGAACAGCTGCTGCCCGACTGGGCGTTCTTCGTGCGGTGCGTGCTCGACACGGACAGTCTGCGGCCCACCGCGTCACGCGAGGCGCTCTACGAGGACGAGACGCTGGCCGCCGTACGGGAGGCCCTGGGCGAAAGGATTCGGTCCTGGCTGACGGGTCTGGCCGCGGGCGATCCGGAACGTCTTGCGGCGTTCCTGTCGGTGCACCACCTGGGGGTGAAGGCGCTGGCGCGGCACGACGCGGAGATGCTGCGCACGATGCTGCCGTGGCTGCCCTTCGAGACGACGGACGGGCAGGTGTCCCTGGAGGAGTTCGCGCGACGGCACCCGGTCGTGCACTTCACCCGGACCGTCGAGGAGTACCGGCAGGTCGCGCCGATCGCGTCGGCGCAGGGCATCGGGGTGGTCAACGGCGGTTACACGTACGACAGCGACCTGGTGCAGGCGTTGCCGTCGGTGCGGCCGGGGACGGTGGTCGCGGAGCTGGACGCGGAGACCGTGACCGCGCATCTGGACGCCGTCGACCCGGCCGAGGAGCTGGCGCTCGCGGGCTTCCTTGCCGTCGCGCGGGCCACCCTGGACCCCCTGGGCTGTGATGTCGTCCTGCGCGCCTTCCACCCGCTCACCGTGCCCGCGCTGCACCTGGACGACCGCGCGGCCCGGCACGAGCAGGCCCGTGCCGACGCCGAAGCGCAGGCGGACGACCTGTGGGCGGGCATCCTGGGTTCGCTGCGCGGCACCGCCCCGCGCGCGCGGCTGGTGCTCAACCACCTCAACCCGCTGATCCGGCGGATCAGTTCGCTGCGCGGACCGGAACTGATCGGCACCGCCACGGAGTCCCTGTACGGGCAGGCGCTGCTGATGGCGCAGCGACCGCTCAGGCCCGCGGACTCGGCGCTGCTGAACCGGTCCTTCATCGGTCTGCTGGAGTGGGCCACGAACGGCGAGGAGGGGCACTGATGGGGGAGATCACGGACTTCGACGCACTGCGCCGGGCGATGGCGGAGAACGGCGAGCAGCCGGAGGGCCCCGCCCGCAACGCGCGCGCGGAGCAGCTGCTGGCCGAGGCCGAGAAGCTGAACATCCCGCTCGCCGTGATCGAGGCGCTCGGACACCAGCTGAAGGTCTACAACTACAGCTCCGAGAAGGACAAGATGTTCGTCCCCTTCGCGCGTCTGCTGCGCCTGTGGGACGAGCGGCCCGAGGACTTCGACGAGTACGAGACGCACACGCTGCACTGGGTCTTCAAGTGGATGTCGTCCGGGATGCTCGACCAGCCGCACATCCCGCTCGCCTCCATAGAGAAGTGGCTCGGCGAGATGGAGCACCGCTACCGGCTCGCCGGGCACTCCGAACGGGCGGTGCGCAGCGTCGAGTTCACCGTCGCCGCGCATGTCGGGGACACCGCGCGCGCGGAGCGGGCGTTCACCGCGTGGCTGGCGGCCGACCGGGACCGGATGTCCGACTGTCACGCGTGCGAGCTGAACGGGCAGGGCTGGTGGCGGGCGGAGCAGGGCCGGGACGCGGAGGCGCTGGAGTTGTGGGCGCCGGTCCTGGAGGGTGAGTTCACCTGCGCGCACGAGCCGCACACGGTCCTCGCGTCCTCCCTGGTCCCGCTGCTGCGGCTGGGCCGCCTGGACGAGGCGCGCGCCCACCATCTGCGGGGCTTCCGGCTGGTGCGGGCCATGGAGAGCATGCGGTCCGCGTACGCGGACCATGTGGAGTTCTGCGCGCTGACCGGCAACGAGGCCCGCGGCCTGGAGCTGCTGGCGGAGCGCCCCGCGTACTTCACGGACACCGGTCATCCGCGCGGCAGGCTGGAGTTCCTGAGCGTGGTCACGCTGCTCATGGACCGGCTGATCGCCCTCGGCCTGGGCGACCGGCAGGTGCCGGGACCGGCCGACCGGACGTGGACCGCCCACCACCTCGCCGCACACGCGCGTGCGGAGACCCTGGACCTGGCCGGTCAGTTCGACCGGCGCAACGGGACGACATACGTCAGCGACCGGGCACGCGCGCGTATGGCGCGGGAACCGCTGGTGGAGCGGCTGCCGTTGGGCGTGCGCTCGGCCCGCCCGGCCACCGCGTCGGCCACGCCGCCCGCGCCCGCCGCCCCGGAGCCCGAGCGCACCGACCTCGCCGCCCTGATCGCCGAGGCCCGCCGCCTCGCGGACGGCCTCCAGCCGAACGCCGTGGAGGCGTGGGCGGCGGTCGCACGCGCCGCGGAGGGCGTCGAGCTCGACCCGCGCGACCAGGCGGAGATCGTCGACCACCGGGCGATGGACCTCGGCCCCGAGGGCGCCCATCTGTTCGAGCGCGCCGCCGAGCTGTTCGCGGCGGCGGGCGACCCCGGAGAGGCGCTGGCGGCACGCACGCGTGGCGCGTTCATGCGGGCCCTCGCCGGAGACGTGGACGGGGCGCTGGCGGCGGTCGCGGGGCCCTACGACGAGGCGCTGGCCCTGTACGCCGAGGACGGCACCGGCGTACGGCAGACGGCGTCGGTGCTGATGGGGCGGGCGCGGATCCTGATGCGGCGGGTGCAGGCGGCCGAGGAGGAGGGTGCCCCGGAGACCCGGGTCCTCGCCGACGCGGAGGCCGCCGTACGGGAGGTGCTCGCGCTCGTCGGCGGCCGGGCCGGGGACGACGTACGGCTCGGCGCCCGGGCCGCGGAGGCGCGGGCCATGCTCGCCGAGCTGGCGGCGCACGCCGGGGACCTGCCGAAGGCGGCCGAGCTGTTCGCGCGGGCCGCGGAGGGGTTCGTGGCGGCGGGGCTGCCGTGGTTCGCGGTGGAGTACCAGGCCCGGTTGGCCGGGCTCGCCCATCATCTCGGCGACATGGCGCGGACCGAGCGGGCGCTGCGGGACGCCCTGGACCACGGCGGGCCGTACCTGGAGGCCACGGGGCGGGCCCAGCTGCACCTCCAGCTCGCCGAGGTGCTCGGCGGCACCGGGCAGGCCGAGGAAGCCGCGGAGCAGGCCCTGGAGGCCGCGCACTGGGCCGACGCGGCCGGGGCTGGGCCGACGCTCGGCGCGTGGGCGCGGCATCTGCTCGGCGGGTTCCTGCTGCGGCAGGGCCGGTGGGCCGAGGCGGCGGAGGTGCTGGAGTCGGCGCTGCCCGACCTGAGCGTCGAGACGCACGGCGACGGGGCGGTCGTCCAGACGCAGTGGTGGCTCGGCGACTGTCTGAGCGAGCTCGGCGAACACCGCGAGGCCGCCGCACGCCGTCTCCAGGCCGCCGAGCTCGCCCGTCAGTGGCCCGAGCAGCAGGACCACGCGACGCTGGCCCATCTCGCCGCCGAGTCGCTCGACCAGGCGGGCCTGTCCGACGAGGCCGACCGGGCGTACACGCGCGCGGGTGAGCTGTGGCGCTCGCTCGGTGACGTGCACGGCCTGGTGCGCGCCCTGCGCGCCCGCGCGTGGCTGGCGCTGGGCGCGGAGGGCGGGCAGGACGAGGCCCGGGAGCTGATGGAGGCGGCGGTGCGGGAGTGCGCGGAGGCGCTGGGCCCGGACTCCGTCGACGACGAGGCCCGCCAGCGGCTCGTCGCCGAACTCGGGCACACCCACCGGCAGTACGGCGACCTGCTCGCCCGCTCGGCCGCGGAGGACGCCGAGGACGAGACGATCCAGGCCGCCCTGGAGGACGCGCTCGACCAGATCACCGAGGCGATCGTGGTGTTCGCCTCCCTCGGCGACGCCGCCCTGCACAGCCGCACCGGCGCCGAACTCGCCGCCGGCTGGCTGGAGGCCGACCTCAGCCGCCCCGACCGCGCGGCGGCACGCGCCCGTGCGGTGCTGGCGGCGTACGACGCGTATGAGGCCGACGAGACGGATGAGACGGACGAGACGACACCGGCCCGGCGTGCGGAGGCGGAGCAGATGCTCCAGGTGCTGGACGACTAGAGCCACGTACGGGAGAACCCGTCGTCACTCCACGCCGATCAGCAGCAGCGCCCCCTGCCGTCCGCCCCGGTACACCACGGTGTCGACGGCGAGGTACGCCTCACGCACGCGTGCTTCGAGGTGGTCGGCGATGGACACGGGGGCGTCGTCGCCGAGGACGAGCGTCACGAGTTCGCCGCCCGCCGACAGCATGCGGTCCAGGACGGTCTCGGCGGCGGCGGTGACGTCGGAGCCGATCACGGCCACGTCCCCGTCGATGAGGCCGAGGATGTCGCCCGCCTCACAGATGCCGGCGAGGGTCCAGGACTGGCGCTCGGCGACGGCGACCTCGGCGTAGCGGGTCGCGCCGGCCGCCGAGGTCATCGAGACCACGTCCTCGTCGAAGCGGCGCTCGGGCTCGTGCACCGCGAGCGCGGCGATGCCCTGGACCGCGGAGCGGGTCGGGATCAGGGCGACCCGGATGCCCTCGGTACGGGCCTGCTCGGCCGCGGCGGCCGCGGTGTGCCGCAGGTCCGCGTCATTGGGCAGCAGCACGACCTCGCGCGCGTGGGCCCGTCGTACGGCCTCGACGAGTTCCCCGCTCGCGGGCGGCTCCCCGGGGCGCGCGAGCACGGCGGTCGCGCCGGCCTCCGTGTAGAGCCCGGCCAGGCCCTCGCCGGGCACGACGGCGACGACGGCCCGCTGCACCCGCTCCCTGGGCGGTCGCTCGCCCCCGCGCGTGTGGACGTCGCCGACCCCGAAGTGCGTGATCCGGATCCGGTACGGCCGCCCGGCCTCGACGCCCGCCTCCACGGCCGCGCCCGCGTCGTCGACGTGCACGTGGACGTTCCACAGCCCGTCGCCGCCGACGACGACGAGGGAGTCCCCGAGGGCGTCGAGACGGGTCCGCAGCCGCGTCACGGCCGCGTCCTCGGCCTCCAGGAGGTAGATCACCTCGAAGGCGGGCCCATCGGCTTCCCCAGGCACGTCGGCGCACTCGTCACCGGCCGCCATGGACGCCGTATCGGAAACGGCGTCCACGCGCGCGTGCACGACAGAAGAAGTCGCCACCCCCCTGGGCGTCTCCCCCGTGAACGTCTCCACCAGCGCCCCGAGCACCGCCACCAGCCCGCGCCCGCCCGCGTCGACCACCCCGGCCCGCTCCAGGACCACCAGCTGGCCGGGCGTCGCCGCCAGCGCCGCCCGCGCTCCCTCGTAGGCGGCCCGTGCGACGGCCCCGCAGTCGCCCTCGCCCGTGCTCCGCTCGGCCGCGTCGGCCGCGGCCGACGCGACGGACAGGACCGTGCCCTCGACCGGGTGGGCCACTGCCTGGCGGGCGGAGTCGGCCGCGCGCCGCAGCGCGAGGCGGAGCCCGGAGCCGTCGGTGTGAGACGCCTCACCGTCGTCGGCGAGGACCTGGGCCATGCCGCGCAGCAGCTGGGCGAGGATCGTCCCGGAGTTCCCGCGGGCGCCTATGAGGGCGCCGTGCGCCATCGCGCGCGCCGCGTCGGCCAGGGAGGGCCTGCCGCCCTCGTCGTAGGCGGTGAAGACGGCCTCGACGGCCGCCGCCGCGGACTCCGCCGTCAGATACAGGTTCGTCCCGGTGTCGCCGTCGGCCACCGGATAGACATTGATCGCGTCGATCTCCTCGCGCGCCCGCCCGAGCGCCTCCAGCGCGAGACCGCACCAGGTGCGCACCGCGAGAGCATCGAAGAATGTCTGCGGCACCTGCGCCACCTGCGCCTCCTTGGACTGCTGGACGTGGACGCAGCGTAGACCCCGAAAAGGGGTCCGCCGGAAGAGGGCTGGGAGCAGGGCCCTGAGCAGGCATGGTAGTTTCGTTCTACTGGCGCAGTCGTTGTATGCTGCTCCGGTTGCCCGATCCCATCGGGCCATTCCCCTGGCAGCGCCACTCAGATCTTTGATCCTGCGATCTCGATCCCGGCTTGCCGGGATCCAACCGTAAGTGCATCTGAAGTCTTTGGAGTGACCCGTGGCTGCCAACTGCGACGTCTGCGGCAAGGGGCCGGGCTTCGGCAACAACATCTCGCACTCGCACCGCCGTACGTCCCGTCGCTGGAACCCGAACATCCAGCGCGTTCGTACTGTGGTCGGCGGGACGCCGAAGCGCGTGAACGCTTGCACCTCGTGCATCAAGGCCGGCAAGGTCTCGCGCTGACGCACAGCTAAGCGCGCGGCCACTGCTGGTTCGCTGCACAGAGCCGGTCCACCTCAGGGTGGGCCGGCTTTTTGCCGTGCCTATGCGCGAAACCGCCATCCATGATCGACGGGTCCGATGCCGCCGCCCAGCGCGAACCCGGCCTTGATCGCCCCGGTGACGTACTCCTTGGCGACCGTCACCGCCTCCGGCACGGACCGCCCCTTCGCCAGCTCCGAAGCGATCGCCGAAGCCAGGGTGCAGCCCGTCCCGTGCGTGTGCCGGTTGTCGTAGCGGGGCGCCCGCAGCCAGTGCTCCTCGGACCCGTCGGTCAGCAGATCGACGGCGTCCCCCGCGAGATGACCGCCCTTGACGAGCACCCACCGCGGCCCGTACGACAGCACGGCCTCGGCGGCCCGCCGCAGGTCCTGCTCGGACTCGACGCGCACCCCCGCCAGCTGGGCCACCTCGTCGAGGTTCGGGGTCGCGACGGTCGCCACCGGAAGCAGCCGTGTGCGCACCGACTCCAGGGCCGAGGCGGCCAGCAGCGAGTCCCCGTGCTTGGAGACTCCGACCGGGTCGACGACCGCCGGGGCGTCCGTCCCGGCGAGCAACTCGGCCACCTCCTCGACCAGTTCGGCCGAGGCCAGCATGCCGGTCTTCACGGCCTGTACGCCGATGTCGTCGACGACGCTGCGGTACTGGGCCCGCACGGTCTCCACGGGCAGCGGCCAAGCCCCTTGCACGCCCAGGGAGTTCTGCGCGGTGACGGCCGTGACGACGCTCATGCCGTGCACTCCGAGCGCGAGCATCGTCTTCAAGTCGGCCTGGATCCCGGCGCCTCCGCCGGAGTCGGAGCCCGCAACCGTGAGCACCCTCGGCCGGGCGGTCACGACTCGATGTCCCCGAAGTGGTCCCAGCCGCCCTTGCTCGTCCACGGCGCACCGTCGACCGTCACCTGGGGCAGCGCCGAGGGGTTCAGGACCTCGCCGATCACCTTCCAGCGGGCGGGCAGCTTCACGTCCGGCGGGAAGGTCGCCACGATCGCGTGGTCCTCTCCCCCGGTCAGCACCCACTGCATGGGGTCGACGCCGACGGCCTGGCCGATGTCGTTCATCTGGGACGGGATGTCGATCGCGCCGGAACGGATGTCGATGCGGACCTTGCTGGCCTCGGCGATGTGCCCGAGGTCGGCGATCAGCCCGTCGCTCACGTCGCACATGGCGGTCGCGCCCAGGCCCGCCGCCGCCGGCCCCGCGTGATACGGCGGCTCGGGGCGTCGGTGCGCCTCCACGAAGGCCCGCGGCGAGCGGAAACCGCGCGACAGCACCGCGAACCCGGCCGCCGACCAGCCCAGCCAGCCGGTCACGGCGACGAGGTCGCCCGGCTGTGCCCCGGCCCGCGTGACCGGCTCCTGGTTGCGCAGATCGCCGAGCGCGGTGATGGAGACCATGATCGTGTCCCCTCGTACGACATCTCCGCCGACCACCGAGGCGCCCGCGACCTGGCACTCGTCGCGCAGGCCGTCCATGAGCTCGCTCGGCCAGGTCACCGGGAGTTCGGCCGGGACTACCAGACCGAGCAGCAGGGCCGTCGGTACGGCGCCCATGGCGGCGATGTCCGCGAGGTTCTGTGCGGCGGCCTTGCGGCCCACGTCGTAGGCCGTGGACCAGTCCCGGCGGAAGTGCCGCCCCTCCAGGAGGATGTCGGTGCTGGCCACGACCCGGCGGTCGGGAGCGGACACCACGGCGGCGTCGTCGCCGGGGCCGACCCGGACCGCGGGGGTGGTGGTGAGACGGGAGGTGAGCTCCCTGATGAGCCCGAACTCCCCGAGCTCACCAACAGTGCCCTTCATTGCCCTTCGCCCCTTCTGTCCCTTGCCGTGCCCGGTCGCGCGTGACCAGTGTCCTCGATACGGTCGAAGTGACCGTCAACTTCTGTCATGCCGGCACCCCGGCGCGGGCGTCCACGCCCCCGCGGGTCTCCCCGCGGCGAGCGGCGACGCGATACCGTGGCGTTCCTTTTCCCCACATGATCCTCGTGGCCGCCCTGGAGGTTCCGTGGTACAGGCGTACATCCTGATCCAGACGGAGGTCGGCAAAGCGTCGACCGTCGCCGAGACGATCAGCAAGATTCCTGGGGTGATCCAGGCCGAGGACGTGACAGGACCTTATGACGTGATCGTGCGGGCCCAGGCGGACACCGTCGACGACCTCGGTCGGATGGTGGTCGCGAAGGTCCAGCAAGTGGACGGCATCACGCGCACCCTGACCTGCCCGGTCGTACATCTGTAGCCCCCGTCTACCCTTGGCCGGTGAACTCTTTCCGTCACCGGCTCATCGGTCTGCCCGCGCTCGCCCTGTTGATCACCGCCGCGGGCTGCTCCTCTGCAGACGACGGCGCGTCGGCGGCGGTTCCCAGTGCCGGTACGAAGGCCACCGAGCTGTGCCGGAAGCTGGACAAAGCGCTGCCTGCCAAGGTGAACGGTGAGAGCCGCGAGGATCCCGAGCCCGCGTCCGCACTGACCGCGGGCTGGGGGAACCCGGCGATCATACTGCGCTGCGGCGTGGCACGGCCGCCGAAGATGATCGACCCGAAGGTGGCCGAGGGAGGCGACCCGGACGCGGTCGCGGGCGGCGTGAACGGCGTCGACTGGCTGATGGAGAAGCAGGACGCCGGCGCGTACCGCTTCACCTGCGCCAATCGCGAGGCGTACGTCGAGGTGACCGTGCCGAAGGGCGTGGACACCTCGACCGTACTGATCGACCTGGCCGGGTCCGTCAAGAAGGCGATCCCCGAAGGGATCGCCGACTAGGGTCTGTCCGGCGGATCAGGTCCTAGGTCAACGCAGTCCGGTCGACCGCCGCAGCGCCGCCCGGATCAGCAGATCCACCAGCTCCGGGTAGCTGATCCCGGTCGCCTGCCACATCTGCGGGTACATCGAGATCGGCGTGAAGCCCGGCATCGTGTTGATCTCGTTGATCACGAACTCGCCGTCCTCGGTGAGGAAGAAGTCCGCGCGGACCAGCCCCTCGCAGGAGGCCGCGTCGAAGGCGTCCACGGCGAGCCGCTGGACCTCCGCCGTCTCCTCGGGGGTCAGCGGGGCCGGCACCAGACCCGGGGTCGAGTCGATGTACTTGGCCTCGAAGTCGTAGTACGCGTGGGCGTCCGGCGGCGGGATCTCGGCGGGCACCGAGGCACGCGGGCCGTCCTCGAACTCCAGGACTCCGCACTCGATCTCACGGCCGCGCAGGGCCGCCTCGACGAGGATCTTCGGGTCGTGCCGCTGGGCCTCCTCGATGGCCTCGTCGAGCCCGGACAGGTCGTCGACCTTGGTGATGCCGATCGAGGAACCCGCGCGCGCGGGCTTCACGAACAGCGGCCAGCCGTGCTCGCCGGCGAAGTCGACGATCTTCTTGCGCGCGGTCTGCTCGTCCTGCTCCCACTCACGGGGCCGAATCACCACGTACGGGCCGACCTTGAGCCCGAAGGAGGTGAACACCCGCTTCATGTACTCCTTGTCCTGGCCGACGGCCGAGGCGAGCACGCCCGAGCCGACGTAGGGGACACCGGAGAGCTCCAGCAGGCCCTGCAGGGTGCCGTCCTCGCCGTAGGGGCCGTGCAGCACGGGGAAGACGACGTCGACCTCACCGAGCGCCTTGGGCACCGATCCCGGTTCGCTGTAGACGACTTCGCGGTTCGCGGGGTCCACGGGGAGCACCACGCCGCCCTCGTGCGACTCGGCCAGCTCGTCGACGTTGGGCGTACGGCGCTCGGTGATCGCCATGCGGTCCGGTTCGTCGGCGGTGAGCGCCCAACGGCCGTCCTGGGTGATGCCGATCGGCAGGACGTCGTACTTGGTCCGGTCGATGGCCTTGAGGACGGCGCCCGCTGTGACCACGGAGATCCCGTGTTCGGAGCTGCGCCCGCCGAACACGACGGCCACGCGCGGCTTGCGAGACGGCTGCTCAGGGCTCTGGGGGAGGTTCTCGGTGCTCATATCGCGTTGAGAGTACCCGTTGGTAGAGCCCCGATACAGCGTGCCTCGACCGGCGTCGCTCAGCGTCGTTCGGGCTTCGCGCTGCGCGACATCAGCTCCTTGACGGCGACCACCGGGGGCTTGCCCTCGTGCACGATGGCGACGACCGTCTCGGTGATCGGCATGTCGACGCCGTGCCTGCGGGCCAGATCCAGCACGGACTCACAGGACTTGACGCCCTCGGCGGTCTGCTTGGTGACCGCGATGGTCTCCTGCAGGGTCATGCCCTTGCCGAGGTTGGTGCCGAAGGTGTGGTTGCGCGAGAGCGGCGAGGAGCAGGTCGCCACCAGGTCGCCGAGACCGGCGAGTCCGGCGAAGGTGAGCGGGTCGGCACCGAGCACGACACCGAGCCGCGCGGTCTCCGCGAGGCCGCGTGTGATGAGCGAGCCCTTGGCGTTGTCGCCGAGTCCCATGCCGTCCGCGATGCCGACGGCGAGCCCGATGACGTTCTTCACCGCGCCGCCGAGCTCGCAACCGACCACGTCCGTCTCGGTGTACGGCCTGAAGTAGGGCGTGTGGCAAGCGGACTGGAGTTTGCGCGCGACCGCCTCGTCGGTGCACGCGACCACCGCGGCGGCCGGCATCCGGGCGGCGATCTCGCGCGCGAGGTTGGGTCCGGTGACCACGGCGATACGGTCCTGCCCCACCTTGGCGACGTCCTCGATCACCTCGCTCATCCGCATGGCGGAACCGAGTTCGACGCCCTTCATCAGCGACACGAGGACGGTGTTCGGCGCGAGCAGCGGCACCCACTCGGCGAGGTTGCCCCGCAACGTCTGCGACGGGACGGCGAGCACGGTGAAGTCGGCGTCGCGCGCGGCCTCGGCGGCGTCCGTCGTCGCCCGCAGGTTCACCGGGAGTTCGACGCCGGGGAGGTAGTCCGGGTTCGTACGCGTGGAGTTGACCGCGTCCGCGAGTTCGGCGCGACGGCCCCACAGGGTGACCTCGCAGCCCGCGTCCGCCAGGACCATGCCGAAGGCGGTGCCCCAGGAACCGGTACCGAAGACAGCCGCCTTGACGGGCTTGCTCACTTGGCGCTCTCCTCCTCGTGGCCGGTCTCGGCCTGACTCCGTCGACGCTGCTCGATCCGCTCCCGGCGCGGGTCGTAGGGCGTGGCGGGCGCCTTCTCGCCGCGGATCTGCTCCAGCTGGCGGGTGACGGCGGCCATGATGACCTCGGTGGCGTCCTTGAGGAGGTCCGGGGTCATCTCCTGGTCGTAGAACGGCGTCAGGTCCACCGGCGGGCCCGCGAGGACCTGCGAGGTCTTGCGCGGGCGGAGGTTGAGCTTCTTGGCGTACGGCGGCAGCACCTCGTTGGCGCCCCACTGCGCGACCGGGATCACCGGGCACTTGGTCTGCAGGGCCACCCGCGCGGCGCCGGTCTTGCCGGTCATGGGCCACTGGTCGGGGTCCCGGGTGATGGTGCCCTCGGGGTAGAACGCGACGCACTCACCGCGCTCCACGGCGTCGATCGCGGCGCGGAAGGCGCTCAGCGCGTCCGTGGTCTCGCGGTAGACGGGGATCTGTCCGGTGCCGCGCATGAAGGCACCGACGAATCCCTTCTTGAAAAGACCGCTCTTCGCGAGGAATCGCGGAACACGGCCGGTGTTGTACTGAAAGTGCGCGTACGCGAAGGGATCGATGTGCGAATTGTGGTTCACCGCGGTGATAAATCCGCCATCAGCCGGAATGTTCTCCATTCCGCGCCAGTCCCGCTTGATCAGAACCACCAGCGGAGGTTTGGCGATCACCGCTGCCAAGCGGTACCAGAAGCCGATTCTGCGGCGGGGCACGCGGACACCTTCCTCTAGGGGCCTTCAGGGCCGGACAAGTGTCGCCCCAGGCCGCCGGTCTGTCGAGAACACCGTACGCCTCGCCGCGACGACCGCCAGATGGCCCAGGTGACGGCTGAGTGACAATGATCGCGACAAGGGAGGGACGGAACGCTCGTGCACTGGACCTTGGTCATACCCCTGAAGCCCCTGGAGCGGGCCAAGAGCAGGCTCTCGGACACCGCCGGCGACGGGCTGCGCCCGGGTCTCGCCCTCGCCTTCGCCCAGGACACGGTGGCAGCGGCGCTGGCCTCCCCCGCGGTCGGTGATGTGGCAGTCGTCACGGACGATCCGCTGGCCGCCCGCGAGCTGGCCGCCCTGGGCGCCCGTATCGTCCCCGACGAGCCGCAGGGCGGCCTGAACGCGGCGCTGGCGTACGGGGCGGCGGTCGCCAGGGCATCGCACCCGGAAACCCCGCTGGCGGCCCTGAACGCCGATCTGCCGGCCCTGCGCCCCCTTGAATTGACCCGGGTGCTGAACGCGGCGGCGGAATTCCCGCGCGCTTTCCTGCCGGACGCGGCGGGAATCGGTACGACGCTCCTGGCGATCCGCGGTGACCAGGAATTGCGCCCGGCATTCGGCACGGATTCCCGGGCCAGGCATCGCGCCTCGGGAGCGGTGGAACTGACTCTCACGGACGTCGACTCGGTACGCCAGGACGTGGACACCGGCGAGGACCTGCGGGCGGCGCTGGCACTGGGGGTGGGGCCGCGCACGGCGACGGTGGCGGCTCAGCTCCTGGGCCCGGTGCCCGGGCACTAGGCTGCGAGCATGCAGGCGACCGCTTACACCTACGACGCCGAAACCCGCACCGGCAGTGTGCTGCTGGACGACGGCACCCCCGTCCCCTTCGACGCCCCGGCGTTCGACGCGGGCGGTCTGAGGCTGCTGCGCCCCGGACAGCGGGTGCGGATCGAGCTGGAGGACAGCAAGGTCATCCTGGTGACCCTGCAGACCTTCTGAGCCCTCTCAGCGAAAAACGCGCCGCGGGCCGGACTCCACAAGGAGTCCGGCCCGGCGCGTGAGTACGCTGCGCCCCTACCTCTTGCGGGCGGTGGCCTTCTTGGCGGTGGTGGTGCGAGCCGTCGACTTCTTGGCGGGGGCCTTCTTGGCCGTCGCCTTCTTCGCCGGGGCCTTCTTGGCCGTCGCCTTCTTGGCGGTGGTCTTCTTCGCGGCGGAGGTCTTGGCGGCGCCCGTGGTCTTCTTGGCCGTCGTCTTCTTCGCCGTGGTCTTCTTCGCGGTCGCCGTGGTCTTCTTGGCGGTCGTCTTCTTCGCCGTGGTCTTCTTCGCGGCGGCGGCCGTCGCCTTCTTCGCCGGGGCGGCCTTCTTCGCGGCGGCCTTCTTGACCGTCGCCGAAGCTCCACCGGTCAGGCTGCCCTTGGGGGCCTTCTTGACCGCGACGTCGTTCTTCGGGAGCTTCTTCGTGCCGCTCACCAGGTCCTTGAAGCCCTGGCCCGCGCGGAAGCGCGGAACGGAGGTCTTCTTGACCCGAACCCGCTCGCCCGTCTGGGGGTTGCGGGCGTACCGGGCCGGGCGGTCGACCTTCTCGAACGAACCGAAGCCGGTGACCGAGACCCGGTCCCCCGCCACGGTCGCGCGGACGATGGCGTCCAGGACCGCGTCGACCGCGTCGGCGGCCTGCTGACGGCCACCGACCTTGTCGGCAATCGCTTCTACGAGCTGCGCCTTGTTCACGTCTTCCCCTTCGGAGACATCGCCCGAACGAAACTGTTCAGGCTTTTTCGCACGTTAGGCAGATATATACCGCAAATCAAACACGAAACGGGCTTATCACCCTTGTGCCGCAACGGGTTCGACTGTCTTGGACTTGTTCAGCGTTCCTCTTCGGGGAATCGACCCGCGTCGAGGTCCGCCGTGAAGGCCTCCAGACGCCTTGCCGCATCGGCGAGATCGTGCTTGGCCGCGGCCGTAATGACCAGCAGCTTCCGGGTCAGCGCCATCCGTACGCCCTCCGGGACTTGCAGTGCGCGCACTGTTGTGTGCGCTTCCTTGAGTTGGTCCGCGACCGCCGCATAGAGCTCGAGTTGGCCGTCGTGTTCCATGCACAGATTGTGCCATCTGGGGCGAGTTGTCGCCCGCTCAGGGTGCAACTGCCGCCCGAAACGGCCTTGCCGGCGCCGCCGGAAGCCGCGCCTTCCACTCTCGCGTACCCCTGCAACACCCCCTCTAACGTGGGAAGTTGATGAGCACTCCCGGCACGCGCAGGGCCGTTCGGGTGCAGACACGGCTGTACCCCCGATCGGGCTGATCGGGGGTACAGCGGGGGGTGTTCGGTGGCCGAAACTCGACCTGTTCAGTTGTGTCGCGCGAGCGTCGCGGTCAGACCTCGAGCGTCCGCGGCTTGAACGAGGGCCGCTTGGCCTCGTACGCGGCGATGTCGGCCTCGTTCTGGAGGGTGATGGAGATGTCGTCCAGCCCGTTCAGCAGCCGCCAGCGGGAGTTCTCGTCCAGCTCGAAGCTCGCGGTGACGCCCTCGGCGCGCACCTCGCGGGCCTCCAGGTCGACGGTGATCTCGGCCTCGGGGTCGTTCTCGCTCAGCTCCTGGAGCGATTCCACGATCTTCTGGTCCAGAACGACCGTGAGCAGGCCGTTCTTGAGCGAGTTGCCGCGGAAGATGTCGGCGAACCGGGAGGAGATGACGGCCTTGAAGCCGTAGTTCTGCAGCGCCCACACCGCGTGCTCACGGGAGGAGCCGGTGCCGAAGTCGGGGCCCGCGACCAGAACGGTCGCGCCCTTGCGCTCGGGCTGGTTGAGGATGAACGTCTCGTCCTTGCGCCAGGCCTCGAACAGCCCGTCCTCGAACCCGTCCCGCGTGACCTTCTTGAGCCAGTGAGCAGGGATGATCTGGTCGGTGTCGACGTTGCTGCGGCGCAGCGGGACGGCCCGGCCGGTGTGCGTGGTGAATGCTTCCATGACTCTCAGACTCCAGCGGCGACAGGGGCGTCGGACAGGTCGGCGGGCGAGCCCAGGTGGCCAAGGACGGCGGTCGCGGCGGCGACCTGCGGCGAGACCAGGTGCGTACGGCCGCCCTTGCCCTGCCTGCCCTCGAAGTTGCGGTTGGAGGTGGACGCGGAGCGCTCACCCGGGGCCAGCTGGTCCGGGTTCATGCCCAGACACATCGAGCAGCCCGCGTGCCGCCATTCGGCGCCGGCGTCCTTGAAGACGACGTCCAGGCCCTCGGAGACGGCCTGCAGACCCACCCGCGCGGAGCCGGGAACGACCAGCATCCGTACGCCGTCGGCGACTTTGCGGCCCTTGAGGAGCTCGGCGGCGGCGCGCAGGTCCTCGATACGACCGTTGGTGCACGAACCTACGAAGACGGTGTCCACCTTGATGGAGCGCAGCGGCTGGCCGGCCTCCAACCCCATGTATTCCAGGGCCTTTTCGGCGGCGAGGCGCTCCGAAGCGTCTTCGTACGAAGCAGGATCGGGGACGTCCGCCGAAAGCGGCGCGCCCTGACCGGGGTTGGTGCCCCAGGTGACGAACGGCGACAGTTCGGCGGCCTCGATGACGACCTCGGCGTCGAACTCGGCGTCCTCGTCCGTCTTCAGGGTCTTCCAGTACGCGACGGCCGCGTCCCAGTCCTCGCCCTTGGGGGCGTGCACCCGGCCCTCGAGGTAGTCGAAGGTGGTCTGGTCGGGGGCGATCATGCCCGCGCGGGCACCGGCCTCGATCGACATGTTGCAGATGGTCATGCGGGCTTCCATCGAGAGTTTCTCGATGGCGGAGCCGCGGTACTCCAGGACGTAGCCCTGGCCGCCGCCCGTGCCGATCTTGGCGATGATCGCCAGGATCAGGTCCTTGGCGGTGACGCCCTCGGGCAGTTCGCCGTTGACCGTGATGGCCATGGTCTTCGGGCGGACCAGCGGCAGCGTCTGGGTGGCCAGCACGTGCTCGACCTGGGAGGTGCCGATGCCGAACGCCAGGCCGCCGAAGGCGCCGTGGGTGGAGGTGTGGGAGTCGCCGCAGACGACGGTCATGCCGGGCTGGGTCAGACCCAGCTGCGGGCCGACGACGTGCACGACGCCCTGCTCGACGTCGCCCAGCGGGTGCAGGCGCACGCCGAACTCGGCGGCGTTCTTGCGCAGCGTCTCCAGCTGGACCCGGGAGACCGGGTCGGCGATGGGCTTGTCGATGTCGAGGGTCGGGGTGTTGTGGTCCTCGGTCGCGATGGTGAGGTCGAGGCGGCGCACCTGGCGACCGGTCTTGCGGAGGCCGTCGAAGGCCTGCGGGCTGGTCACCTCGTGCAGCAGATGCAGATCGATGAAGAGGAGGTCGGGCTCGCCCTCGGCGCGCCGGACGACGTGGTCGTCCCAGACCTTCTCCGCGAGTGTCCTACCCATCGCTTTCCCTCCGGCCGGCAAAGGTGCGCCGGCCCAACTAGAGATCTTCCGGAAGCGGCGCCCGTACCCCTGGATTCCCGGGCAGCCGCCGCCAGGCCCGTTTGGTCCGCGGGCCGCTGTGCATCCAAGGGTTGCGCGTCTCACGAAAAAAGGAACTTGCGTTTCACAGAGTGAGACGTGAGTATCGTTTCATGGACAACAGTAGCGGCGTCGGCGTTCTGGACAAGGCAGCCCTTGTCCTCAGCGCCCTGGAGTCCGGTCCGGCCACCCTCGCGGGGCTTGTGGCGGCCACCGGACTTGCACGGCCCACGGCTCACAGACTGGCCGTGGCTCTGGAACACCACCGTATGGTGGCGCGCGACATGCAGGGCCGTTTCATTCTCGGCCCGCGCCTCGCGGAACTGGCCGCGGCCGCCGGCGAGGACCGTCTCCTCGCCACGGCGGGCCCGGTCCTGACCCACCTCAGGGACATCACCGGCGAGAGCGCGCAGCTCTACCGCCGCCAGGGCGACATGCGCATCTGCGTCGCCGCGGCGGAGCGCCTGTCCGGCCTGCGGGACACGGTCCCGGTCGGCTCGACGCTCACCATGAAGGCCGGCTCCTCGGCCCAGATCCTGATGGCCTGGGAGGAGCCCGAGCGCCTGCACCGCGGCCTCCAGGGCGCCCGCTTCACGGCGACGGCCCTGTCGGGCGTACGGCGCCGCGGCTGGGCCCAGTCGATCGGCGAGCGCGAGCCGGGCGTCGCGTCCGTCTCCGCGCCCGTACGCGGCCCCTCCAACCGCGTCGTGGCCGCCGTGTCGGTCTCCGGCCCCATCGAGCGCCTGACCCGCCACCCGGGCCGGATGCACGCCCAAGCGGTCATCGACGCCGCCGCCCGCCTCTCCGAGGCCCTGCGCCGCACGGGCTGACGCTCCCCCGGGACACATCGGGACAACGCCGAGGAGGGCCTGCCTCAACGCCGCGGCAGGCCCTCCTCGTCCCCCGATCCCCCCGTCACCCGGCCTCTTCGACCGCCTCCGCTTTCGCCGACCGGTGCGCGAACCGGTCCTTCGCGTAGCGCCCCCGCTTCTCCAGCGGCACCTGCCCGTGCGCCGCCGCGAGCCCGAAGGCCGGCATGTCCCCGTAGATCGCCTCGTAGGAGCCCTCGGGCACCACATAAGCCTCGTGCCAGATCCCCACGTGCCCCTTCATCGCACCGTCCCGCTCCTTGCGGTTGAGCAGGGCCCAGATGCGGTGGTGGAGCATCTCCGGCGAGTGCGCGTAGGCGTAGAGCTTCTCCTTGGACTCCCAGTACTGGACGACGTAGTACGTCCGCGGCGACGCCGTCAGCATCACCTTGCCCAGCAGCCCGCGGCCCGGGTCCCTGCCCAGTTCGGCCAGCATGCGGAACATCGAGATCATCACCAGCCCCCACTGGTGCACCGCCCAGAAGTGGTTGACGCGCATCCCGATGAGCAGGACCACCACGTCCCCCTCGGCATCGGCGGTCGTCCGCCCCAGCACCGGCTTCGCGAACACGGCTCCCCCATGACTGTCGTCGGATAGCGGCACTATCCTTCTCGATGGTGCTTGGATAGTGGCACTCCCCAATGAAGGGCGCAAGACATGCGGCTGGCCGAACTGAGCGAGCGCAGTGGGGTGTCCACCGCGACGATCAAGTACTACCTGCGCGAAGGGTTGTTGGCGCCCGGCCGCCAGATCAACACGACCACGGCCGAGTACGACGAGGAGCATCTGCGCCGGCTGAGGCTGATCCGCGCGATGATCCAGGTCGGCCGGGTGCCGGTCGCGACGGTGCGGGAGGTGCTGAGCCATGTCGACGACGACTCCCTGCCCCGCGCGATGCGCCTCGGCGCGGCGGTCTGGGCCCTGCCCCAGGTGCCCGAGCCGGACGCGGACGACGAGTTCGTCCAGGGCGCACGGGTCGCGATGGAGGGGCTGCTCAAAACGCTGGGGTGGTCCAACGCCCAGGCCATGACGACCGTCTCGCCGTCCTTCCGCTCCCTGGTGGTGGCGACGGCGGCGCTGCGCCGGCTCGGCTACGACTGGAATCCGGAGACGCTCGTACCGTACGCCCGGCTGATGCGCCAAGTCGCCGAGCTGGACATGGAGTTCATGGAGTCGCATGTCTCGGAGGCGGAGAAGGCGGAGGTGGCGGTGCTGGGTGTGGTGCTCGTCGAGCCGATGCTGCAGGCGCTGCATCGACTCGCGCAGGAGGAGGAGTCGACGCGGCGGTACGGCTTCGAGTAGGGCGGGGAAGGGGGCCCGGGGACGGCGAAAGCCCCCCACCGAAGTGGAGGGCTTTCCTCTACGTACCCCCGACCGGATTCGAACCGGCGCTACCGCCTTGAGAGGGCGGCGTGCTAGGCCGCTACACAACGGGGGCGTGGAGCCTGCTGGCGTTCAGTACTGAACCGCCGCAGGTCCGAGCTGGTCTACCTGGACTCGAACCAAGACTAACTGAACCAGAATCAGTCGTGCTGCCAATTACACCATAGACCAATGTGGTTTAGACCAGTCAGTACCCCCGACCGGATTCGAACCGGCGCTACCGCCTTGAGAGGGCGGCGTGCTAGGCCGCTACACAACGGGGGCCCTAGCGATCCTGCATGAGAGTCAGCGGGTGCGACCCTGACTGACCCTCCGGGAAGGATCTGTACCCCCGACCGGATTCGAACCGGCGCTACTGCCTTGAGAGGGCAGCGTGCTAGGCCGCTACACAACGGGGGCTTTGCAGATGAGCTCTGCGAGCTGGCCTACCTGGACTCGAACCAAGACTAACTGAACCAGAATCAGTCGTGCTGCCAATTACACCATAGGCCACTGGAACGCAAGCCCCGAGGGGGATCTTGTTCTAGTTGTACGCTCCGGGTTTCCGGCCTCTCGGCCCGCTCCCCTCGGCGCAGGAAGAACATTACCCGAAGGTGGACGGGGCTCCAAAACGGGTATCCGCGCCGAGGAGCGCGGGGAGTTCGGCGAGGCTGGCGATCCGGTGGAGGCCGATGGGTGCGTCGTCGGCGGCGTACACGCCGTCACGGTCGATCCAGAACGAGCGCAGTCCGGCCTCGGCGGCGCCGCGGCCGTCGATCTCCGGGTGGTCGCCGACGTACGCGACCTGCTCCGGGGCGAGTTCCAGTGCCGCGCAGGCCGCGTGGAAGGCGCCCGCCTCGGGCTTGGAGACGCCGAGTTCCGCGGCGCACAGGATCGCCTCGAAGCGGTCGTGGACACCGAGGCTGCGCAGCTTGCGGTCCTGGACATGGATGCTGGAGTTGGAGAGCACCGCGTGCCGGTGGCTGCCGGAGAGGGCGTCGAGGACCGGCAGGACGTCCGGGAAGAGGGCCCAGACGGTCTCGTAGTGGGCGACGTACCGCTGGAACCAGGCGTCGGCCTCCGCGTCGCTCAGCTCCGCGTCCAGGAACGCCCGCACCCGGTCCCGGCGCTGCCCCTGGAAGTCGACCTCCCCGGCCGAGAACCGCGCCCACTGGACGTCGGTGATCCGCCGCCAGCGCACGATGGCCTGCTCGACGCTCTCGTACCCGTCCAGCAGCCCCTCGGCCGTCAGATGCAGCCGCATTCCGGCACGGTCGGCACCGGAGTAGTCGAAAAGGGTGTCGTCGACGTCCCAGACCACGGCCAGAATGCTCATGATCCGACGGTAACCCGGCAGTTGCCGCCCTGTCCGGGGTACGGCGAAGGGGCGGCACCCGGTGGTCCGGATGCCGCCCCTCACGTGCGCGTGCGTCAGGCCGCGAGCTTCGCCAGGGCCGCGTCGATGCGGGCCAGCGTCGTCTCCTTGCCCAGGACCTCAAGGGACTCGAAGAGGGGCAGGCCCACCGTGCGGCCGGTGACGGCGACGCGGACCGGGGCCTGGGCCTTGCCGAGCTTGAGGCCGTGGGCCTCGCCGGCGGTCAGGACGGCCTCCTTGAGGGACTCCGGGGAGGTCCAGTCCGCCGACTCCAGCTTTTCGCGGGCCGTGACCAGAAGGGCGTCCGAGCCCTCCTTCATCGCCTTCGTCCAGGACTGCTCGTCGAAGACCGGCTCCGGCAGGAACAGGAAGTCGACGTTGTCGGTGATCTCCGACAGGACCTTCAGGCGGGTCTGGGCGTGCGGGGCGATCGCCTGCCACTTCGACTCGTCGAAGTCCTCCGGGGACCAGGGGGCGAAGGGGGCCTTCAGCCACGGAGCGCAGCGCTCCGTGAAGTCCTTCACGTCCAGCAGTCGGATGTGGTCGCCGTTGATCGACTCGCACTTCTTCAGGTCGAAGCGGGCCGGGTTGGGCTGCACGTCGTTGATGTCGAAGGCCTCGACCATCTCCTCGATCGAGAAGATGTCCTGGTCGGCCGAGAGCGACCAGCCCAGCAGGGAGAGGTAGTTGAGCAGGCCCTCGGGCAGGAAGCCGCGCTCGCGGTAGAGGTTCAGCGAGGACTCGGGGTCACGCTTGGAGAGCTTCTTGTTGCCCTCGCCCATGACGTACGGCAGGTGGCCGAACTGCGGGGTGGCCTTGGCGATGCCGAGCTCCGTCAGCGCCTTGTACAGGGCGATCTGCCGGGGCGTCGAGGAGAGCAGGTCCTCACCGCGCAGGACGTGGGTGATCTCCATCAGGGCGTCGTCGACGGGGTTCACCAGCGTGTAGAGGGGCGCCCCGTTGGCTCGTACGATCCCGTAGTCCGGGACGTTCTCCGGGGTGAAGGTCAGCTCGCCGCGGACCAGGTCCGTGAAGGTGATCGTCTCGTCGGGCATGCGGAAGCGGACGATCGGCTCGCGGCCCTCGGCGCGGTAGGCCTCCACCTGCTCGGCGCTCAGGTCGCGGCAGTGGCCGTCGTAGCCGGACGGCTTGCCGGCGGCGCGGGCGGCCTCGCGGCGCTCGTCCAGCTCCGCCTGGGAGCAGTAGCAGCGGTAGGCGTGACCGGCGTCCAGGAGTTTGGCCGCGACGTCCTTGTAGAGGTCCATGCGCTGCGACTGGCGGTACGGCGCGTGCGGGCCACCGACCTCGGGGCCCTCGTCCCAGTCGAAGCCCAGCCAGCGCATCGCGTCGAGCAGCTGGTTGTAGGACTCCTCGGAGTCGCGGGCCGCGTCGGTGTCCTCGATGCGGAAGACGAGCGTGCCCTGGTGGTGCTTGGCGAACGCCCAGTTGAACAGGGCGGTGCGGACCAGGCCCACATGCGGGTTACCGGTGGGCGAGGGGCAGAAACGTACGCGGACGGGTGCGCTAGCCACGCTTGACAACCTTGTTGGTGAGAGTGCCGATGCCTTCGATGGTGACGGCGACCTCGTCGCCGACGGTGAGCGGTCCGACGCCTGCCGGGGTGCCCGTGAGGATCACGTCGCCGGGGAGCAGCGTCATGGCCTCGGAGATGTTGACGATCAGATCCTCGATCGGGTGGATCATCTCGCTGGTGCGGCCGAGCTGGCGCTGCTGGCCGTTGACCGTGAGCTGGATGGTGAGGTCGCTCGGGTCGAGGTCCGTCTCCACCCAGGGGCCGAGCGGGCAGGAGGTGTCGAAGCCCTTGGCCCTGGCCCACTGCTTCTCGCGCTTCTGGACGTCACGGGCGGTGATGTCGTTGGCGCAGGTGTAGCCGAGGATGACGTCCTTGACGCGTTCGCGCGGGACCTCGCGGCACATGCGGCCGATGACCACGGCCAGCTCGGCCTCGTGGTGGACGTCCGCGGAGAAGGAGGGGTACTGGATCTCGTCGCCGGGGCCGATCACCGAGGTGGACGGCTTGAAGAAGGCGAAGGGGGCGTCGGGGACCTCGTTGCCGAGTTCGCGCGCGTGCTCCGCGTAGTTGCGGCCGTAGGCCACGACCTTGTTGGGGAGCACCGGCGGCAGCAGCCGGACCTTGCTCAGCGGGACCTTCGTGCCGGAGAGCTCGAAGTCGGCGAACGGGATGCCCTTGATGATGTCAAGGACGAGCTCGTCCGGCTTGTCGCCCTCGACCGCGCCGAAGGCGACGTTCCCGTCGATGGAGAATCTGGCGATGCGCACGGGATCCTGGCGCCCCTCACTGAGCCGGCTGAAGTCTGACGCTCCAGGCTAACGCGGTGAGGTGGCCGCACCTCGCGCATTAACGCGGGGCGCCCCGGCGGTCGTGCGACGGGTGCCGTCGTGATCTACTCGGCGGCGGCGGTGACCGGGACGTCCATCAGGATCGTGCGGCGCGGGTTGGCCGTCTGGGCCGGGAGGTCGACGGAGTGCTCCGGGAGCTCCTGGGTCTGCAGGTCGTCGGCGTCCTCGAGGTGCGCCAGCGTCGTGCGCCGCGGGTTGGCTATGTTGCGGAACATCATCGTCGTCTTCACGGTTGTACGAGGCCCTGTCGTGAGTGAGTTGGCAGTTTCCTACGTCATGTAAAGCGCCAGGCTAAACATGCGATTCCCCTCCGAAGACGTGAAGACCCCATGATCCGCGTGTGAGTTTGCTCACGACCCGAGGGGTAAAGCGGTCAATTCGGGCTCGCAACTCACCCCTACGAAACGGACATTGGCCCCCTGAAGCCATCATTCCGCTCCTGATCATGGCGACTGGGACACCTGCCCCGCGTCAACGTTCCGTGGGCATACGTCCGTTATCGTCCGGATCACTTTCTACGACCGGTAACTCGGCCCTCACATGCTGTCACGTAGGTCACGGCCTGACACACGGCCCTTGTTGGAGATCCGGCACTGTGCTGGAATCTCACGGACCGCCGCAGGAACGAGCCGGCGCACAGGTGGCGCACCGCGCGCCTAGTGGCGGCGAGAAGGGGGAACCAGCGCCGGTCACTCACGACCATCGGGGGGCGTAATTCAGGGCGCCCCTCAGTACGCCGACACCGTGCCCTTCCGTTCACGCGGAGGGGTGCCTGGTCCAGAGGTTGCGACGCTAGTGCAGGGACGTTTCAAGAGGGATGGCAGTGCTTCGGCGGAGCCGGAGCCGCACGGCGGGACTGCCCCCAGCAATGGCAGCTCCTCGCCCCAGCACGCCCAGAACCCGGGCCAGGCGGCGTCCGGCGACGGAGGCGCGCGCCCCGGCGCGACGTCTTCCGGCAGCGCCAAACCCGCCACCCCCAAACCGTCGAAGAGCCCGAGCGGGCCCGGTTCGCGAATAGCGCTGCGCAACTGGCGTATCTCCACGCGTCTGGTGTCGCTCCTCGCGCTGCCCGTGGTCGCGGCCACCTCGCTGGGCGCGCTGCGCATCAGCGACAACGTGGACGACATCCAGCAGCTCGAGAACATGAAGCTGCTGACCGACATGACCAAGCAGGCCACGGCCCTGGCCGAGGCCCTGCAGAACGAGCGTGACCAGTCCGCCGGCCCGCTGGCGCACGGCTCCAGCGCGAGCGACTACACGATCAAGGGTCTGCGGGACAAGACCGACCGGGCGCGCGACGACTTCATCGACTCGTCCGAGGAGATCGACGACCAGGGCAGCGGCCTCCAGGGCATCCGCGACAACGTGGTGCTCCTGGTCGAGAACCTGCGCTCGGTCGACAAGGTCCGCAACGACGCCTACGAGGCCCAGGGCAACTCCACCCAGACGGTGGAGGCCTACCACCGGATCATCACGCAGCTGCTGGACCTCTCGCAGGACATGGCGCAGGCCACCAGCAACCCCGACATGATCCAGCGGACGCGTTCCCTGGCGGCCTTCTCCGCCGCCAAGGAGTACGCCTCGATCCAGCGCGCCGTCCTCGCCGCGGCCCTGCCCGCGAACAAGACGTCCCTGGGCGACCTCTCCGAGAACGACCGGCTCTACGCCCAGTCGGCGCTGCAGAGCCAGGACGCCGAACTCCGGAGCTTCCAGTCCATCTACGGCCAGACCGCGGCCGTGGAGCTGCTGGAGCCCATCAGCGACAACAACACGACCATCCAGTCCTCCGACACCTACGCCAGCCGCGCCCTGGACTCCACCAACGGTCTGGAGAACCTGGACAAGCGGTCGTACAAGGACTGGCTGGACGACAGCTCGACCAAGATCGACCAGATGGGCAAGATCGAGAGCACGCTGCTCGAGCAGATGGAGCAGAAGGCCCGTGAGCTGCGCAACGAGTCGGAGAGCGAGGCGATCCTCTCCGGTGCGCTGATCCTGCTGGTGCTCGGTATCTCGCTCGTCGGCGCCTTCGTGGTGGCCCGCTCCATGATCCGCTCGCTGCGGCGCCTGGAGGAGACCGCGACCAAGGTCGCCACCGACCGTCTGCCCGAGCTGGTCAAGCAGCTGTCCGAGTCCGACCCGCAGGACGTCGACACGTCCGTGGAGTCGGTCGGTGTGCACTCGCGCGACGAGATCGGCAAGGTGGCCGCGGCCTTCGACGACGTGCACCGCGAGGCGGTCCGTCTCGCCGCCGAGCAGGCCCTGCTGCGGGGCAACGTCAACGCGATGTTCACCAACCTCTCGCGCCGCTCCCAGGGTCTTATCCAGCGCCAGCTGTCGCTGATCTCCGAGCTCGAGTCCCGTGAGGCCGACCCGGACCAGCTGTCCTCGCTCTTCAAGCTCGACCACCTCGCGACGCGTATGCGCCGTAACGGTGAGAACCTCCTCGTCCTCGCCGGTGAGGAGCCCGGCCGACGCTGGACCCGTCCGGTCCCGCTGGTCGACGTGCTCCGCGCCGCCGCCTCCGAGGTGGAGCAGTACGAGCGCATCGAGCTGGCCGCCGTGCCGACCACCGAAGTGGCCGGCCGTGTGGTCAACGACCTCGTGCACCTCCTCGCCGAGCTGCTGGAGAACGCCACCTCGTTCTCCTCGCCGCAGACCAAGGTCAAGGTCACCGGTCACGCGCTGCCCGACGGCCGCGTCCTGATCGAGATCCACGACACCGGTATCGGCCTCTCCCCCGAGGACCTCGCGGCGATCAACGAGCGGCTCGCCTCGCCGCCCACCGTGGACGTCTCGGTCTCCCGCCGCATGGGTCTGTTCGTGGTCGGTCGTCTGTCGCAGCGGCACGGCATCCGTATCCAGCTGCGCCCCTCCGACTCCGGTGGTACGACCGCGCTGGTCATGCTGCCCGTCGACGTCGCCCAGGGCGGCAAGAAGCCGCAGCCCAAGCCCGGTCAGGGTGCGGGTGCGCCGTCCGCCGCGCAGGCGGCCGCCGGTGTGGCCGCGGCCCGGGGCGGCTCCGGCCGGCCGGGTGGCGGCGCGCTCGGCGCGGGTGCGCCCGGTGGCGGTGCGCTCGGCACCGGCGCTCCGGCCGGTGGCCGGCTCGCCGCGGGGCAGGGCCCGCGGGCCGCGCTGCCGGGTGCCGGCAACGCCGGGCGTCCGGGTGGTCCGCGTGGGCCGCAGTCCCCGTCCGCTCCGCCGCAGGGCCGGCCCGCTCCGGCCGGTGCGGGTGCCGGCTTCGGTGGTCAGGCGCCCGGTGCCCCGCAGGGTCTGCAGGCCGCCGGTACCGGTGGTCCGCAGGACGCCTTCGGTGGCGGCCGGCCGCAGCAGTCCGCGCCGTCGGCGGGTGAGCAGGGCGGCGGTCGTCGTGGCCGCCAGCTGCCGGGCCGGGGCGGTGCGCGCGCCGAGCTGCCGGGCGGCAACGCACAGCAGTCGCGGCCCAGCTGGAGCGACGAGAACGCGCAGCCGCAGATCTCGCACGCCTCCCTCGACGCCCCGCGCGGCCATGACGAGCAGGACCCGTCGCAGACCTCGCGCATGCCGCGGATCGACGACCGGCAGGGCCCGGGCTCCACGTCCGAGTTCCCCCGTCCGGACTTCGACGCCCCCATGCCGGGCACCGGCGGCCCGCAGAACACCGGCCAGTACCCCCGCCCGAGCGCGGTGCCCGGTGCCCAGGACTCCGGCCAGTTCGCGTCGGCGGACTTCAACGGCCCGCAGAGCACCGGTCAGTTCCCGCGGCCGGACTTCGACGCCCCGCAGAACACGGGCCAGTTCGCCCAGCCCGGCGGCAACGCCCAGCAGAACGGCACCGGTTCCTTCGTCCGCCCGGACGTCTTCGGCACCCCGGCCCAGACCGGCCCGTCCGCGACCGGTCAGTTCCCGGTCCCGCAGGGGTACGACAACGGCTCGACGGGCCAGTTCCCGGTACCGAACCAGGACAGCAGCTCCACCGGGCAGCACGCGCTGCCGGGCCGCCAGTCCCCCACCGGACCGGCGAACCCGCAGCAGACCGGCCAGTTCGAGCGGCCCCAGCAGGGTGCCGGACGCGGTCCCGCCGACTTCGGCCTCCCGCAGCCCCCGGCCCCGCAGCGTCCGCAGGCGCAGCGGCCCGTACGCCAGGAGCCGGAGGCCCTGCCCCCGGCGGCGGGACCCGGTGACGGACGTACGCCGCTGTACGACACCCTGGAGACCAACTGGTTCCACGGTGCGCCGGGTCAGCCGGGCCAGCCCGCGAACGGCAACGGCGCGGCTCCGGCCGCCCCGGCCCAGGCCCCCCAGCAGCCGCAGACTCCGGCCGCTCCCCAACGTCCCGCCTCCGCCTCCTGGCGCAGCTCGCCGAACGACGATCTCGTCCGGCAGGCCGAGCGCGTCCGGCAGCCGGCAGCGGGCGGTGTCACCACCTCCGGCCTGCCGCGCCGGGTGCCCCGGGCGAACCTCGTCCCGGGCACGGCTCAGCAGCAACAGCACCAAGCCGGTCCGGCGGTCTCCCGTGCGCCTGATGACGTACGCGGCCGTCTGACCAATCTCCGTCGGGGTATCGCACAAGGTCGTCAGGTCGGCGGTAACGGCCAGACGGGCAGCTTCCCGAACCCCACTCACCAGCAGGAGCGTTAGTTGAGCCCGATGAGCCAGGCGGCACAGAACCTCAACTGGTTGATCACCAACTTCGTGGACAACACCCCCGGGGTGTCCCACACCGTCGTCGTGTCCGCCGACGGTCTTCTGCTGGCGATGTCCGAGGGCTTCCCGCGCGACCGTGCCGACCAGCTGGCGGCCGTCGCGTCGGGTCTGACCTCGCTCACGGCCGGCGCCTCCCGGATCTTCGAGGGCGGCAACGTGGCACAGACGGTCGTCGAGATGGAACGGGGCTTCCTGTTCCTGATGTCCGTCTCGGACGGCTCGTCGCTGGCCGTCCTCGCGCACCCCGAGTGCGACATCGGCCTCGTCGGCTACGAGATGGCCCTTCTCGTAGACCGCGCGGGTGCGGTCCTCACGCCCGATCTCCGCGCGGAACTACAGGGCAGTCTGCTTCACTGAACCGCCTCGATCCACCCGCCTCACGAAATCACCGTCGGCCGACACAATCCCCCCACCGGCCTCACCAAGACGGCACGACTGACCGGAAGTTTGCTGTCCCGCCCGGAGGATCAATGACCCCGCCCACCGCCTCTCATGATCCGTACGCGGAGCCGTACGAGGATGAGGGCGACCAGCCACTGGTACGTCCGTACGCGATGACCGGTGGCCGGACCCGGCCGCGCTACCAGCTGGCCATAGAGGCCCTGATCAGCACCACGGCCGACCCGGCAGCGCTCATGGGCCTGCTCCCGGAGCACCAGCGCATCTGCCATCTGTGCCGCGAGGTGAAGTCGGTCGCGGAGGTCTCGGCGCTCCTGGCCATGCCGCTCGGCGTGGCCCGCATCCTCGTCGCGGACCTCGCCGAGGCAGGGCTCGTCGCCATTCACCAGCCGGGCGGCGACGAGAGCACCGGCGCTCCGGACGTGACACTGCTCGAAAGGGTGCTCAGTGGACTTCGCAAGCTCTGACGGAGGCCGGGCGACCACCTCCGCGAAGATCGTGGTGGCCGGCGGCTTCGGCGTCGGCAAGACCACGTTCGTGGGCGCCGTCTCCGAGATCAACCCGCTGCGCACCGAGGCCGTCATGACGTCCGCGTCGGCGGGCATCGACGACCTCACGCACACCGGGGGCAAGACGACCACGACGGTCGCCATGGACTTCGGCCGTATCACCCTGGACCAGGACCTGATCCTGTACCTCTTCGGTACGCCGGGCCAGGACCGGTTCTGGTTCATGTGGGACGACCTGGTGCGCGGCGCGATCGGCGCGATCGTGCTGGTGGACACCCGGCGTCTCGCCGACTGCTTCCCCGCGGTCGACTACTTCGAGAACTCGGGGCTCCCCTTCGTCGTCGCGCTCAATGGCTTCGAGGGGCACCAGCCGTACGCACCCGAGGAGGTGCGTGAGGCGTTGCAGATCGGTCCGGACACCCCGATCATCACGACGGACGCCCGGCACCGCTCGGATGCGAAGAGTGCCCTGATCACACTGGTCGAGCACGCCCTCATGGCACGTCTGCGATAGCACTCAAATCGTTCGCGCCATACGGCAGTTGTCGTAGATGCACCGGAGCCGACTGTGTCCTTTGACACGGTCGGCCCCGGTGTTCATAACGTTTCGGCAGAGGAATCGGGTGGTATGGCCACGCGTCGCGGTCAACCGGTGTCGCTGCGTCCACAAAGGCCCCGTCTTTTGACGGGGCTCGCTCTTTATGACCGTTTTATCTAGGGCTTACATCACTCGGAATCCCCGCACTCCCATGTTTGGACGAGCGCAGGACCACGTGCTGGAATGCCTGAACTGCCCAATAGTCAAAGACGTACTCATCAGTCGAAGGCGAACTGGGCTCTGAGAGACTGCGGCACAACGTAGGTGCCGACCCCTCCGAGAGGTTGTTGGTCGAGTGAGGCGAAGCAAGAACGGTCCCGAGCCGTCGGCCCGGGGCAACTTCACCCCGCCGCCGCGCGGAGCGGCGCCCGCCCCTGTGCCCGGATCCGAACCAACGGCTGCCCCGGCGCCGAGCGGTGGTCGGCTGTCCCCCCGTAACTGGCGGGTGCCGACCAGGCTGAACGCGATCCTGCTCATACCCGTGCTGGTCGGCCTTGTCATGGGCGGCTTCCAGGTGAAGAGCTCGATCGACACCTGGACCGAGGCGGAGAACGCCGAGAAGACCGCGCGCCTGGTCCAGGCCGCGCTCACCTACGGCGACGCCCTCTACACCGAGCGGGACACCACCGCCGCCCCCCTCCTGGAGGGCAAGGGCGAGGACGACAAGACGGTCGTCGCCGCCCGCAAGGCCACGGACGACGCCGCGGACGCCTTCGACGAGGCCGCCCAGAACATGCCGCAGACGGCGGGCCTCCAGCGCCGCCTCCAGCTGTTCCGCGACGGCGAGGCGGGCCTCCAGGCCCTGCGCACGAACGCCTACACCAGCCGGCTCAAGGGCGTGCAGACCGAAGAGGGCTACGTCCAGGTCGCGCACCCCCTGATGGAGTTCGCCAACGAGCTCGGCCTGGGCACCGGAAACATCACCAGCTACGGCCGTACCGTCTACGCGATCGCGCTGACCAAGGCGTCCCTGTCGCTGGAGCGCGCCATCGGTATGCACCTGCTGATCGCCCCGGGCCCCAAGCCCACCGACCTGGGCGCCCAGCGCACCGCGCTCACCTCCTACGCCTACCTCGAGGGCATCGCCATCGAGGAGTACATCGGCGGTGGTACCGAGGCCGACGCCGCGAAGCTGAAGTCGCTTCAGGCGCAGGCCCTCACCGACGGCAAGACGATGGCCCAGGACGCCGCGAAGCAGAACCCGAACTACGTGCCGGCGCCGACGACCGACACGGCCGAGTTCGTCAAGCTCGTGGGCAGCATCTCCTCCACGGACGCGGCCGAGCGCCAGACGCTCGCCGCCAAGGGCGTCACGGCCAACAACTGGTGGGCGTTCAACACCCTCAAGTACAAGACCTACCGGACCATCGAGTCCGACATGGCCGACAAGGCGGTGAGCGAGGCCGCGAGCATCGCCGACGACGCCAAGCGTGACGCCTTCATCACCGGTGCCGCCGTGGTCGTCGCCCTGCTCGCCGCGTTCATCCTGGCCGGCATGGTGGCCCGCCAGATGTCCCGGTCCATGCGCCAGCTGCGCAACGCCGCCTTCGGCATCGCCGAGCAGCGCCTGCCGATGCTGGTCGACCAGCTCTCGCGCACCGACCCCGGCCGCGTCGACACCCGGGTGCAGGCCATCCCGATCAACTCGACCGACGAGATCGGCGAGGTCGCCCGTGCCTTCGACCAGGTCCACCGCGAGGCCGTCCGGCTCGCCGCCGAGCAGGCCCTGCTGCGAGGCAACATCAACGCGATCTTCACCAACCTGTCGCGCCGCAACCAGTCGCTGATCGAGGGCCAGCTGACCCTGATCACCGACCTGGAGAACAACGAGGCCGACCCGGACCAGCTGGAGAACCTCTTCCGTCTGGACCACCTCGCGACCCGTATGCGCCGCAACGGCGAGAACCTCCTGGTCCTCGCCGGCGAGGAGCCCGGCCGCCGCTGGGACCAGCCGGTCCCGCTGGTCGACGTGCTGCGCGCCGCCTCCTCCGAGGTGGAGCAGTACGAGCGCATCGAGCTCTCCGGCGTCCCGGAGGCCGAGATCCACGGCCGCGCCGTGACCGACCTCGTGCACCTGCTCGCCGAGCTCCTGGAGAACGCCACCACGTTCTCCTCCCCGCAGACCAAGGTCCGCGTCACCGCGACCCGTCTCCCCGACGGCCGCGTGATGATCGAGATCCACGACAAGGGCATCGGCCTCACCGCCGAGGACTTCGCGGACATCAACCACAAGCTGGCCAACCCGCCGACCGTGGACGCCGCGATCTCGCAGCGCATGGGCCTGTTCGTGGTCGGCCGGCTGTCCGACCGGCACGGCATCCGCGTCCAGCTCCGCCCCTCCGGCGAGCAGGCCGGCACGACCTCGCTGGTCATGCTGCCCGACGCGATCACCCACGGTGGCGGTGGCGAGCAGCAGGCGCCGGTGGACGAGTTCACCGTCTCGCAGATCATCCCGGAGCAGCAGCAGTACCAGGGCGAGGACTTCAACAACGGTCTGCCCATGCGTACGGCCGCCGAGCTGGGCTTCGACGACAGCCGCTACAGCACCGAGATCCCCGACGACATCCGTGAGCTGGACCCGGTGGGCCGCTCCCTGATGCGCGAGGAGCGCCGCGCGGCCCTGGAGGCCCAGGCGCACCCCACGGAGCCCGGCCAGGAGACGCCCGCGGCCCCGGCGTACGGCAACGAGTTCGACGCCCGTCCGGCCGCGTACGACAACGGCCAGAACGGCTACCAGGAGCCCGCCGCGTACGAGGAGCAGCAGTCGGCGTACGCCGACCCGCAGCGCACCGCGTACGAGGAGCCCCGCCAGCCGGCGTACGACGAGCAGTACTACGCGCCGAACGGCGGCCTGCCGCAGGGCGACACCTTCTCGTCGAACGGCGGCGGCTACCCCGAGCCCACGTATGCGGAACCGGCCCAGGAGGAGTCCGCGGCCGTCCACGGCTCCGTCCCGGAGTCCTTCCCGGCCTTCGAGGAGCGGCGCTACCAGGACGACTGGCCGCAGCAGGACGGCTACCAGAACGGCTACCAGGACCAGTACGCTCCCGAAGCGGAATCCGCGCAGGCCGCTGACGTGAGTGAGCGGGACCACGTAGGCTTCGACCGTCCCGGTCCGGGCCCGTCGGCCGTCCACGAGCTGACCGACTCCGGCCTTCCCCGTCGCGGATCGGGCGGTGGCGCGCGGAACGGCACGAGCAGTGCCAACGGCACGGCCGGCACCACGACCGACATGTTCGGTACGCGGTCCGTGACCCCGCAGCCGACGCCCTCCGCACCGGAGAGCAACGGCAGCAGCAGCAACGGAACCGGCAACGGCGACTGGCGCTCGGCCAACGACGCGCGCTGGCAGCAGGCTTCGGCGCTCAAGAAGCCCAAGGCGGGCGGGGTCACCTCCTCCGGCCTGCCGAGGCGGGTACCCAAGGCCAACCTGGTCGAGGGTGCCGCCGAAACCACCCCCCAGGGGGGCCCACAGGTCTCCCGCGCTCCCGAGGACGTCCGGGGCAGGCTGAGCAACCTGCGCCGCGGGGTCCAGCGGGGTCGAAGCGCAGGAAGTGAAACGAACGGCCAGGGCCTCGGTCCTGACAGCACCTACAACCAGGAGCGTTAGTGTGAGCCCGATGAGCCAGGCGGCACAGAACCTGAACTGGTTGATCACCAACTTCGTGGACAACACCCCCGGGGTGTCTCACACGGTGGTGGTCTCCGCCGACGGACTCCTTCTGGCGATGTCCGAAGGGTTTCCGCGCGACCGCGCCGACCAGCTTGCGGCCGTCGCGTCCGGTCTGACCTCGCTGACCGCGGGCGCGTCCCGCATCTTCGAGGGCGGCGCCGTGAACCAGACGGTTGTGGAGATGGAGCGGGGATTCCTCTTCATCATGTCCGTATCCGACGGTTCCTCGCTCGCGGTCCTGGCCCACCCGGAGGCGGACATCGGCCTCATTGGGTACGAGATGGCCCTTCTGGTGGACCGTGCCGGTACGGTCCTGACGCCCGATCTGCGTGCGGAGCTCCAAGGGAGCCTGCTCAACTAACAGACAGACGGTGCGTTTTGGCGTCCCGGGGCCGTAAGGTTTCGGGACGCGGCTCCACAGTGATGCGGTGCCCGGCACAGTCGGAGGAGGAGAGAAAGTGGCAACACCCCCAGGCGGTTCATCGTCGGGCAATTGGTCGTACGGTCCCGGACAGGGCCAGAACGACGGTGCCCAGAACCCGAACCGTTACAACTTCCCCTCCGCACCCAGCCAGCGGCAGCCGTACGCCCCCCAGCACCCCCAGGGTCCCGGGCCGTCGCCGTACGACCAGCCGCCGGCGCCGCGCATCCAGCCGGTGCAGCCGCAGCGACGCTCCCCTGAGCCGGCGCCCGCAGGGGCGTCGAACAACCCCTTGGTGCGCCCGTACGCCATGACCGGCGGCCGGACGCGCCCCCGCTACCAGCTCGCCATCGAGGCGCTGGTGCACACCACCGCGCAGCCGCACCAGATGCAGGGCCAGTTGCCCGAGCATCAGCGGATCTGCAACCTCTGCCGGGAGATCAAGTCGGTAGCCGAGGTCTCGGCGTTGCTGACCATTCCTCTCGGTGTGGCCAGGATCCTCGTCGCCGACTTGGCGGAGGCAGGACTGGTCGCGATCCATCAGCCCGGCGGCGACGAGAACGCCGGCGGCCAGCCAGACGTGACACTGCTCGAAAGGGTGCTCAGTGGACTTCGCAAGCTCTAGCGGCGGTCCTTCCCGCTCCACCACCTCGGCGAAGATCGTGGTGGCGGGTGGCTTCGGCGTGGGCAAGACCACGTTCGTCGGGGCCGTTTCGGAGATCAACCCGCTGCGCACCGAGGCCGTGATGACGTCCGCGTCGGCCGGCATCGACGACCTCACCCACACCGGGGACAAGACCACCACCACGGTGGCCATGGACTTCGGCCGTATCACCCTGGACCAGGACCTGATCCTGTACCTCTTCGGTACGCCCGGTCAGGATCGCTTCTGGTTCATGTGGGACGACCTGGTGCGCGGCGCGATCGGCGCGATCGTGCTGGTGGACACCCGGCGTCTGGCCGACTGCTTCCCCGCGGTCGACTACTTCGAGAACTCGGGTCTCCCCTTCGTCATCGCCCTCAACGGCTTCGACGGCAACCAGCCGTACAACCCGGACGAGGTCCGCGAGGCGCTGCAGATCGGCCCCGACACCCCGATCATCACGACGGACGCCCGCCACCGCGCGGACGCGAAGTCGGCGCTGATCACGCTGGTCGAGCATGCGCTGATGGCGCGCCTGCGCTAGCAACACTCCGACGCGACAACGCGATACGGCCCCTGCGCTTCCCGACTCCGGGAGGCGCGGGGGCCGTTGTGCTGGGTGTGAAGGACAGGCCCTGAAGGACAGGCCCTATCCGACCAAGGTCTCGAAGCCTGCACTGCCGCAGTAGGACACCGCGCGGTCCTCGGCGCCGGCATCGCCACGGATCGCGTCGACGGTGTCGTCGAGAATGCGGGTGCCACCGATCTCCAGACCGGCCCGGTCGAGCCTCCTGGCGGCCGCGATGACCGTACGACCCAGTGATTCGCTGGGGTGCTCCGCGTCCTGCCAGGCTCCCAGCTCGGTGCAGTAGTCCTGCTGCCGGTTCTTGTCCTGCTCCGGGTTGCCGGACGAACAGCCACCCATCACAACGGCGGCGATGACAACTGCCACCGCCAGCCGGGCTGTTCGTACGTTCTCACGGCCGTATCGCATGCACGGATCCTCCCCTGAGTCACCGCATCAGAGTATGGCGGGCCGTGAACTGCCCCAGCCGGGGGCCTGGTGACCACGCAGAGGGCCCCGCCCTCCCAAGGGAGAACGGGGCCCTTCTCTGTGTCGCGGTGGGGCTCAGTGCCAGCTGTGCGGGGCTCGGAAGCCGCCCTCGCGCTCCAGGCGGCGCCAGCCTGCCTTGGGGTGGCGACGGTCCGGGGTCTCGGCGGGCTGGGCGGCGGCGCGGGCGAGGAGGACGGCCGTGATGGCGGCGACTTCCTCGGGGTCGGCGTGGCCCTTCTCGACGCGGATGTCAGGGGTGTTCATAGGTCACAGTCTCCATGAGAGAGGTTTCCGCAGCGGTACCTGTGGGTTACTGCGGGGGGTTGCCGTGCTTGCGGGACGGCAGGTCGGCGTGCTTGGTCTGGAGCATCGCCAGGGACTTGATGAGGACCTCGCGCGTCTCCGCCGGGTCGATCACGTCGTCCACCAGGCCGCGTTCGGCCGCGTAGTACGGGTGCATCAGCTCGGACTTGTACTCCTTGACCATCTTCTGCCGCATGGCCTCGGGGTCCTCGGCCTCGGCGATCTGACGGCGGAAGATCACGTTGGCCGCGCCCTCGGCGCCCATCACGGCGATCTCGTTCGTCGGCCACGCATAGGTCAGGTCGGCGCCGATGGACTGGCTGTCCATGACGATGTACGCACCGCCGTACGCCTTGCGCAGGATCAGCGAGATCCGCGGCACGGTCGCGTTGCAGTAGGCGTAGAGGAGCTTCGCGCCGTGGCGGATGATGCCGCCGTGCTCCTGGTCGACACCCGGGAGGAACCCGGGGACGTCCAGGAAGGTGACGATCGGGATATTGAAAGCGTCACACATCTGGACAAAGCGCGCAGCTTTTTCCGACGCCTCGATGTCCAGGACGCCCGCGAGGGACTGCGGCTGGTTCGCCACGATGCCGACGACCTGGCCGTCCAGCCGCGCCAGGGCGCAGATGATGTTGCGGGCCCAGCGCTCGTGGACTTCGAGGTAATCGCCGTCGTCGACGATCTCCTCGATGACCTTGGCCATGTCGTACGGCCGGTTGCCGTCGGCGGGCACGAGGTCCAGCAGAACGTCCCCGCGGCGGTCCGGCGCGTCCGTGGACTCCACGCGCGGCGGGTTCTCACGGTTGTTCTGGGGCAGCAGCGACAGGAGGTAGCGCACCTCCGCGATGCAGGTCTCCTCGTCGTCGTACGCGAAGTGACAGACACCGGACGTCTCGGCGTGCACATCCGCGCCACCCAGGCCGTTCTGGGTGATCTCCTCGCCCGTCACCGCCTTGACCACGTCCGGGCCGGTGATGAACATCTGGGACGTCTCACGGACCATGAACACGAAGTCCGTCAGCGCCGGGCTGTAGGCCGCGCCACCCGCGCACGGGCCCAGCATCACGGAGATCTGCGGGATCACCCCGGACGCCTTGGTGTTGCGCTGGAAGATGCCGCCGTACCCGGCGAGCGCGGAGACGCCCTCCTGGATACGGGCACCCGCGCCGTCGTTCAGCGAGACCAGCGGCGCACCGGCCGCGATGGCCATGTCCATGATCTTGTGGATCTTGGTGGCATGGGCCTCGCCCAGCGCACCGCCGAAGATCCGGAAGTCATGGGCGTAGACGAAGACCGTGCGGCCCTCCACCGTGCCCCACCCGGTGATGACACCGTCGGTGAACGGCTTCTTGGCCTCCAGACCGAAGCCGACCGCGCGATGCCGGCGCAGCTGCTCGACCTCCTGGAAGGAACCCGCGTCCAGCAGCAGCTCGATGCGCTCCCGTGCGGTCAGCTTGCCCTTGGCGTGCTGCGCCTCGGTCGCCTTCTCACTCGGTCCGGCCAGTGCCTGGGCACGGATCTCGTGCAGCTCGGCCACTCGCCCACGGGCGTCCGTCGGCTCACTCGGCGCGTCATCCAAAACGGTCATGTAGTGACCTTACGAAGCCTCGCAAGGAAACCGGGCCGTCGACTCCGTACAGTCTCCGGCCCGTTTTCCTGGTAGCCCTGAACAGAACCTGAGCGGCATGCAGCCGTTCCGACTGCTCAGGGGGCATCCGGGTTGTAGGGGTCGAACAAAGCAGTCAGGCGAGAGCCACCTCACATTCGTGCGTGGCGCATGCCCTCCCTGGAGTGACACGGAGGCGCAGACGGCGGCCCGTGGCGAGGATCTCGACCGCGTCGTCAGCCCTCAGGACGGTGCGTACCGGGTGGTCCCAGGTGATCTCCAGGGGCTCGCCCGTGCGGGGCGGCTCGCTCACGCAGAGGGTAGCGGCGCGGCCCCGGCGCCGGACCAGCACGCTCGCGCCCGCGGAGGCGGTGAGCGGCCCCGCCGTCCCGGCCTGCCAGAAGTTGACGGCCGTCAGGCCGAGGGAGGGGATCCTGACCCCCTGCCGGGTGGCGTCGTTGGCGAGGACCGACATCCGGTGGCGGTCGGCGGCCCGTGCGGCGGTCTCGTGGCGGGTGGCGCCGGGCAGCAGGACATAGACGTACGAGGCGTCGACCGGGTCGGTGCCGTGGTCGAGCCAGAGGGTCTGCCAGCGGCGGGTGGCCTGTTCCGTCGTACTGGTGGTGTTGATGTCGGACCAGGCGCCGGTGCGGTCCTCGCGCAGGGCGCGGAGTTCGCCGTACGGCACCACGTAGCCGCCGTGGCCTTCGAGGTGGGCCCAGCCGTGGCCGCGTACCAAGGCCTGGGTGCCGTTCTCCCCCAGGTTGCGGTTGTCGACGACCGTCTCGACCGGGACGCCGTCGGCGCAGGTGATGCCGGCGCCCAGGCAGATCACCGCGTCGTCGGCGCAGAACCATGACGCGCGGGCCTGGAGGGTGGAGCCGAGGCCCTTGAGGTGCTGGCCGATCGCCGCGTACTCGCCGTCGGTCACACCCCCGACCCACCGCACGTCGGGCTTGGGCTCGCCCCACTCGCCGCCGGCCTTGTCGGGGAGGCGGCGGGTGGAGACGGTCGTACCGGGGAGGCGGTACCAGTCGACCGTCGGCCAGTACCAGTCCGTGTACTGGTCTCCGTTCCCCTCGGCCCACCAGGAGAGCATTCCGGCTCCCGTGTGCCAGCCTCGCGGGTTCTCGCCGTTGCCGCATTCGTAGGACGCGATGCGGTCGCTCGCCATGGCGATGTTCGCGACGAAGCGGGGCCGGCGGTGGACGGCCCGGTCCATGGCAGCGAAGAGGTGGTGGCCGAGGGGGGCGGGGGTGGCGGGGATCGGTGATTCGGCCACCGCTTGGAGCCGGGCCAGGTCGGCGATTCCGAACTGACGTGCCGTCAAGATCGGTGTGACGGTGTCCCGTTCGATCCAGTCCTTGATACGGCCGTACCAGCGCTGTCGTTCCAACGGGCTTGCGCCGGCCGCGAGGAGGGCGATGGCGGCGATGACGCCCTGGCCGTGGAAGTGGTCGCTGCGCAGGACGTGCCGGTCGTCGCTCTTGAGATAACCCCGGCTGATGGCACGACCGTTGACGCTGTCCATCATCAACCCGTCGTGGATCAGGGGCGCGTAGGCGTGCTCGACACTGTCGAGGACGATCTGCCGGGCGGGGTCGGTGACCTCCCACGCGGAGCCGGCGAGCAGGGCGAAGAGGCGGCCGAGGCCGTCCAGCAAAACCTGCCCGTAGGTCCCCGAGTAGGCGACCCAGGTGTGCTGCACGAAGGAGCCGTCGGCGTAGAGGCCGTCGCCCTGGGTGACGTACGGGAAGACCGGTGAGAGCGCGTCGCGGGCGAGGCCTGTCCGGCGGATCAGGTCGCAGGAAACGGACGGTATTTCTTCGATGCCGGTGAGCGGGGTCTGGTGCGTCGAGCTGCAAGGCGGAGGAGGGCGGCGACGCGGAGCGTCGACAACCGACGACAACGCCGCAGATCGGCGTGCCAGACCCCGCGTCTGCGACAGGATCCGCCGGACAGGCCCCAGGGGCGATGCGGTCGGGTGCGCGGCCGAGGATGCCGCGCAGGGCGACGGAGCGGCACAGGTCGACGCGGTTGGCGCCGGTGGAGGTGCCGGAGTAGTCGGTGAGCATCGTGTCGGGGATGAAGTGGTCGACGGCCGCGCAGGCTTCCTGTCTCCGGGCGTCCGTGAGGTGTTCGTGGAGGGCGGCCACCAGGTCCATGAGCAGGCGGGGGCTGCCTATCTGCCATTCCCACCAGTTGCCGTAACGGGTGGTGGAGGGGTTGTAGACCGTGGCGGAGAGGTGGTCGAGCCCGCGCAGGACGTCCGCGAGGAGGGTGTCGTCGCCGGTGGCGCCGGTGCCGGGCTGGACGTAGGCCTGGGCCATGGTCCACAGGCGGCTGTAGCTCTGGGTGATGCCGGAGGGCGGGTCGTAGGGGCGGTCGGGCCACAGGGAGGTGGGGGCGGGGGCCATGGCGGCGCGGAAGGCGCGGGCCAGTGTGCCGGTCTCGGCGAGGCGGGAGGCGTACGGCTCGGCGGTGGGGTCGTAGCCCTCACCCAGGGAGAGGGCGAGCCAGCGGCGGCGGAGGTCGGCGTAGGGGTCGGGGTCGGCGGCCCGGCTCACCGAGGTGCTGGTGGCGACGAGGGTCGCCGCGAGTAACAGGGCCCTGCGGGTGAGTCTCATGGAAGCGCCGTGACGTGGGTTCATGCCTTGGGCATCTACCACCTCAGCGTATTCGCGCCAACACATTGCGGATGATGTTGAAACTTGAATGGAATAGGTCTACCGTCGTCCGTGTTGAGTAGTTCAACGTTCAACTTACTCACTCCAAAGGAGCACACCATGGCGAACACCGACCTGACCGCCCTGACCGGTGACTACACGATCGACACGGCCCACTCCACGATCGGTTTCACCGTCCGTCACGCCATGGTCACCAACGTCAAGGGGAAGTTCCTCGACTTCAGCGGCTCGCTGCACCTGGACGGCGGCGACCCGTCCGCGTCGTCGGCCTCCATCGACGTCAAGATGGACAGCATCGACACCGGCTCCGCCGACCGCGACGGTCACCTCAAGAGCGCGGACTTCTTCAAGATCGAGGAGTTCCCGACCATGACCTTCCGCTCCACCAAGGCGGAGTCCCTGGGCGGCGAGGACTACCGCATCACCGGTGACCTGACCATCCTCGGCACCACCAAGCCGGTCAGCATCGACCTGGAGTTCAACGGCGCCGCGAAGGACCCGTTCGGCAACGAGCGCGTCGGCTTCGAGGGCAAGGCGGAGATCCTGCGCTCCGAGTGGGGCCTGACGTGGAACGCCGCGCTGGAGACGGGTGGCGTGCTGGTCTCCGACAAGATCAAGCTGAACTTCGACATCTCGGCGATCAAGAACGCGTGAGCCTTCGGCGAAGGCGCCGGTGAGCAGATCCGGGCTCACCGGCGCGTCGTCGGTTCCATGGTGCCGCCGTCGGTCCTGCGGACGGTGCAGACGGCGTAGTGGGTGCCTGACGTCCAAGGGCCCTGGCTCGACCAGGAACCGGCTTTGTGGGCTGCGGGTTCGAAGCAGTCGCGTGAACCGTCCGCCCCCAGCACCAGGCAGGCGGTTCGCCGTCCCGCGGGCTGGAAGGTGTCCGGGCTCGGGATCACGGCGAACCCCCGTACATCGGCGAGCTTCTCCCGGACCGCCCTCGTCAGCCGCTCGCACTTCCGCGGCCCGTCCCGACGCGCCTCGGCCGCCGTCCCGGCGGGGACCACGGCGAGGACCTGGCCGTCGGGCGCCTCGCCACCGCAGCGGAGCGGTGACGGTCCCAGTACGACCCCGCCGACCACGCTCCGGTTCGGCTTCCTCGTAGCCCCTTCGAACAGGGACGTCGGCCACCTCGGCCCCGGTGAACGGCACCCGCGGACCCGCGGACCGCAGCGGGATCCCCAACAGCCCCGCGACCAGGCCCGCCACCTGGGGGACCGCCCCCAGCGTGGCCAGGACCGCGGGTGCGCGGACGCCGAAGGCGACCGCCGCGTACGCCCCCTGATCTGGCCGCTCGCTCCGAAGAGAAGGGCCGTCGTCGCGCCGATGGCGGCACGGAGGACGGCCAGGCAGGCGTGCGCGGCCAGATCCAGGTACTGCCGCAACGGCAGTGGCCCGTGATGGTGCGGCATTCCGACTCGGCGGAGGGAAGGGGAGCGGACCACGGACGGCGCGGGACAATTGCGGTACAGAGTGCGACGGTTGCAGTAGTCGACGTACGGCGTCGTTAATCCCTGCGCGGGACCGGGTCGAACGAGTAACCTGCCCGCGTGTCCAGCCCCGAGGCGTCCAGACTCCGGCCACCGGCTCTCCGGTGGCTGCTCGTGACGCCGGGCTGACAGGCCCCGCTCCGCGCTGCCCGGACGGCCGGTACTTCGTGCCGTGTACGTCTTCTTCTGCTTCGGGTTGCGGAGTTCCTTCATGCCGTTTGCTCTGTTCCTGCTGGGCGTCGCCGTGTTCGCCCAGGGGACGTCCGAGTTCATGCTGTCCGGGCTGTTGCCGGACATCGCCCGTGAGTTGCGCGTGTCCGTCGCGGACGCGGGCGCGCTCACCTCTGCCTTCGCCGTGGGGATGGTGGTCGGCGCGCCCCTGATGGCCGGGCTCGCCCGGCGCTGGTCACGGCGGGGCGCGCTGCTGGGGTTTCTGGTCGTCTTCCTCTGCGTGCACGTGGTCGGTGCGCTGACGAGCAGCTTCGCCGTACTGCTCGTCACGCGGGTCGTGGGGGCGCTGGCCAACGCCGGGTTCCTGGCCGTCGCCCTGGTGGCGGCCGTCGACATGGTGCCGGCGGACGCCAAGGGGCGGGCGACCTCGACGCTGCTGGGCGGGGTCACCCTGGCCTGTGTCGTGGGGGTGCCCGCGGGCGCCCTGCTCGGTCAACTCTGGGGCTGGCGTGCGGCGTTCTGGGCGGTCGCGCTCCTGTCCGGTCCGGCCGTGGTGGCCGTGGCCCGGTCCGTACCGGGCGGTCCCGTCCGTCAAGCTCCTGCGCTGGGCGGTGAGTTGAGGGCGCTGCGCGCTCCCCGGCTGCTCGTCCTGCTGCTGCTCGGCGCGCTGGTGAACGGGGCGACCTTCTGTACGTTCACCTATCTCGCGCCCCTCGTCACCGAGGTCACGGGGCTGGGCGACGGAGGGGTGCCGGTGGTGCTCGCGCTGTTCGGCCTGGGGGCGTTCGGCGGGGTACGGATCGGCGGGCGCCTCGCGGACCGGCGGCCGGTGGCCGTCGTGGGCGGGGGCGGTGCCGCCCTGTGCCTGGGCTGGGTCGCGCTCGCGCTCGGCGCCGAGATCCCGGCTGTGACGCTCGGGCTGGTGGTCGTGCAGGGCGCGCTCTCCTTCGGCGTCGGGTCCACGCTGATCTCCCGGGCCCTGTACGCGGCGCCGGGCGCCCCGACCCTGGCCGGGGGGTGCGCGACGGCCGCCTTCAACGTGGGGGCCGCGTGCGGGCCTTGGCTCGGCGGTACGGCGATCGACGCCGCGTTCGCAGGTGAGGGCGGGTACCGGGCGCCGCTGTGGGTGAGCGCGGCGCTGGTGGCGCTGGCCCTGGTGACGGGAGCCGGGGCCCTGGCGGGCGTACGGCGGAAAGGGCGCGCGGGGCAGGGGGTTCACCGCGCATCATGAGCCGTATGACCGTCGACCGCGGCGCCGCCGCCTCCGCTCCCGGAACCTGGGTCCTCGTCGCCTCGTACGAGAACGTCGCCGGATGCCTCCCTCCCCTGGCCGCGGTGCGCGCTTGACTGCGTGAACGAGGCGTCGACTGGATGCCGTTCGCCGGCGCGGAGGTCCGCTGGGATCTCGCGTGCGGGCCCGGTGCGGACGGGCGGTGGCACGGCTGGTTCGCGGTGTACGTCGACGGCGGGGCGGCGCGGCGGCTCGGGTTGCATCCGAGCCGACCCTCCTCCGTCGTCGACGGGCCCTCGCCGCCCGCCTGGTGGCATGCCGCCGGGGAGCGGTACGGGCGGCGGTGGCCGCTCCCGCCGGCCCCGGTCGGCGTGAACCGGCCCGGCACATGTGAGGATCCGTCGATTACGGCACCCGCGCCGGGCGTGGCTCGCTAACTTCCCGGAATCATGGAGCGTGAAGTGGCGGACACCGGTGTCCGCGAGCAACGTCAGATCGGCGCCGTGGGCTGCGGGGCCCGCGGTACCGGGTGCTTCCTACGCGTCGCCGGGTTCTTCGCGGCGATGGGCGGGGCCGGGCATCTGCGGGCTCCCTCGGTCTACGACTACGGCCATCCCGGGAACGCGATCTGGACGGGACTGCTGATGATCGCCGGGGGAATGGCGGCGGTCGTCGCGGGATCACGGCTCGCGCGGCACGGGCGTCGGCACACGGCCCGGGTGCTGGAGCGGCCGGAGGAGCTGCCGGACCGGAAGTTCACCCTGTATCTGCGCCCCTTCGACGTGGACCACACCCTGAACAAGGTGATGCAGGCGCCCCGGGCGAGTCTGCGTGAGCGGGTCACCCACACCAGCGGGCGGACGTTCGAGGAGGCGCTGGCGCGTGGGCTGCGGCGCCGGTTCGGGCGGGTCGTCGCCGTCGGGAAGCCGGGCGAGCGGCTGCCGTTGCCCGGAGCCGACCGGTTCTATCTGCCGCTGGCCGAGTGGCAGGCGCCGGTCAGCGGGCTGATCGGGCGGGCCCGTGTCGTCGCGCTCGTGACCGGTGCGAGCGCGGGCACGCTGTGGGAACTCACCGAGTGCATGCGGCTGTTGCCGCCGGAACGGCTGCTGCTGCTCGTCTTCTCGGACGAGATGGAGTACGAGGCGTTCCGCGCCGCCGTCCCCGCGGCCTTCGAGGAGCGGTCGCGGGAGCTGGCCCGCGAGGGTTCGGCGCCGTTGCGGACGCCCGTCTTCCCGGCATATCCGCCGCTGCACAATCCTCAATCCCTCGTCCGCGGAACGGGACTTCAGGGACTCATTCACTTCGACGCCGCCTGGCAGCCGACGTTCACACGCTGCGACTACACCCGTTTCTGGACGCTCACGCTCATGGGGCGGCAGATGAAGATGGACCGGCGTGTCGTGCGGCCTGTGCTCCGGCGGCTGGCGGAGGCGACGGCCGGGCCGGAAGCCGACACCACAGGCGATCGTGGCCGAATCACACCCCTTGCCTGAGGTCTCACAGCGTTCTCATAATCCACCGACAGATTTGACTTGCTCATGCCATCCGATGGGCACTTCTTTGCTGTCTCTGTGATCCGAGCACTTCCACCCCCCACGGAAGGCATCACGTTGAAGAGACTCCTCACGGCCCTCAAGAGAGGCGCCGTCCTCGGCGCCGCCGCCCTCGCGATCGCCAGTCTCCAGCCCGTCTCGGCCGCGCAGGCGGCTCCCGCGCCCGTCGTCGGCGGGACCCGTGCCGCGCAGGGCGAGTTCCCGTTCATGGTCCGGCTCTCCATGGGCTGTGGCGGGGCGCTCTACACCCAGCAGATCGTGCTCACCGCGGCCCACTGTGTGAGCGGGTCCGGGAACAACACGAGCATCACCGCGACCGCCGGGGTCGTCGACCTCCAGTCCACCAGCGGGCGGGTCCAGGTCCGTTCCACCAAGGTCCTCCAGGCGCCCGGGTACAACGGCACCGGCAAGGACTGGGCGCTCATCAAACTGGCCCAGCCGATCAGTCTGCCGACGCTGAAGATCGCCACCAACGCGCAGTACAACACCGGGGACTTCACCGTCGCCGGGTGGGGTGCGGCGCGTGAGGGCGGGGCGCAGCAGCGGTATCTCCTCAAGGCCACGGTGCCGTTCGTCAGTGACGCCACGTGCAGGGCGTACGGCGGGTCGTACGGTGGGCTGGTCGCGAGCGAGGAGATCTGCGCCGGGTTCGCCTCCGGCGGGGTCGACACCTGTCAGGGTGACTCCGGGGGGCCGATGTTCCGGAAGGACAGCGCCGGGGCCTGGATCCAGGTCGGGATCGTCAGTTGGGGCGAGGGGTGCGCTCGGCCGAACGCGCCCGGTGTGTACACCGAGGTGTCCACGTTCGCCTCGGCGATAGCGTCGGCGGCGTCGACGCTCTGATTCCGACGGCTTTCGCGTCTCGTACGGCCTCCCGCGGGTCCGGCATGTCGAGTGCCGGGCCCGCAGGGGTGCACGCCGGGCTCTTTCTCGCCCCCGCCGCCCCTACCCGTCCCATCCCTGGGGGCTGCCGCCCCCAGACCCCCGCTTCGGCCCCGAAAGGGCCTCGTCCTCAAACGCCGGACGGGCTGGGTCTCAGAACCCGCCCCCGAAGTCCCCTCCCCCGCCGAAGTCGCCGCCGTCTCCTCCGCCGAAGCCTCCGCCGAAGTCGTCCGAGTCGAAGTTCGCGCCTGAGACGTCGCCGCCCTCGTAGCCCCCGGGGCCACCGAAGTCGCCGTAGCCGGTGCCGTAGTCGGATGCGTAGGCCGGGGTCGCCATCATGCTGCCGAGGACCGTGCCGACGAGGAGGCCGGGGAGGATGCCGCCGCCGAAGTAGCCGCCTGCCCAGGGGCCGTAGGCCGGGCCCGCGTCCCAGTAGGGGCGGCGGCCCGCGTCCGTGTCGACCTCGCGCATGACCGGGTCGCGGCCGTCGGCCAGACGGGTCGCGTCGGCGGCGCAGACCGGGACCTCGCGCGGGGCGCCGGACGGGGGTGTCCAGGTGGCGTCGGTGACGGACGGGCCGTGACGGGGGTCAAAGAAGCAGGGCGCCCGGCGTTCCGGCAGGGGCCTGCCCTCTCTGCGGGCCGCGAGTTGGGCCAGGGAGAAGCGGCCTTCCTCCAGGGCCTGGGTGACCGCGCGTACCTCTTCCGGCCGCCGTACCTCCGCCATCAGGGTCTTCGCCTGTTCGTAGGCGTCCAGCGCGCGCTCGTAGTCCGCGCGCATCGCGTCGTCCGCGCCCCGCTCCGCGGGGTGGAAGTCGAGGCGGTCCAGTTCCTCGCCGAAGGCGGTGATGTCCTCGTCGACCACCACCCGCAGCTTCTCCAGCGCCGCCCGCTGCTCCTCCTCGTGCCGCCGCCGGTTGCGGCGGACCAGGGCGTAGCCCCCCGCTCCGCCGGCCACCAGCACCGCGCCCAAAGTGATCAGCGCGCCCGTCGGGACGCCGCCGTCCGAGGAGGAGGAAGAGGAGGAGGAGTTCCAGCTCGCCGGGGCCGATCCCCCCATGTTCGTCAGAGCGCTGTTGGTGAAGTCGCTCAGCTGGGACCGGGTGTCCTCGCCCGCGACCGTGGTGACGAGGTTCTGTACGGCGGAGCGCGGCAGGACCGTGGAGTCGGCCCGGGCGTCGAACGCGTCGCCCAGGCGGATCGCGTAGAGCCCGGTGATGCCGGTCGCCGTGCGCAGCTTGGTGAAGAGGTTCTGGGTGGGGTAGCCGGCGGGCAGGACCGCGATGAAGAGCGGTTTGTCGGCGTTCTCGATCTGGTCGGCGAGGGTGGTGGCGTCGGCGGTGGGCAGCTGGTCCGACGCCGCCGGGTCCACGTAGACGGGGCTGTCGCGGAGCGCCTCGGCGATCGTCGAGACGCTCGTGGCGGCGGCCGCGGGCGGCGCGGGGGCCACCCACAGCACGGTCAGGGCCGCGAGCGCCAAGGCCGCTGCCAGTCTGAGGAGGCCTCGGGTCCGAGGAGCGGACTTCATACTCCGACGCTACCCGAAGCCTCCCAAACCGGGACATCCATGCAGGTCAGCTCGCCCGGTACGCGGCCAGCAGGCTCTCCACCGCCTTTCCGTACCGTCCGGTCAGGAGCAGGTGGTCCGCCTCCGCGAAGGGCTTCGCCGACGCCGCCGTGACCGGCCGCTGCTGGACGATCAGCCTCGCCTTGGTCACCAGGGCGCGGCCCGTCTCGTCCGCCCCGGCCCTCTCGGCCACCGCCGCCGCGACGGCGAGCGCCTTCAGGGTCGTGGCACCGCCCTCAGGGACCCTGGTCAGGGTGGTCAGACCCCAGCCGTACGGGAACTGCGGGTCGTACGTCGGGTCGCCGACGTTGATCGGGAGCTGGGCCTCCGACTTCGGCCAGGTGACGGGGAGTTGGCCGGTGAAGGGCCGCTTGCCGTAGAGCACGTCGGCGACTCCGGCGCCCTCGGTGCCGGGCAGCCAGGACGCCACCAGCGCGTCGATCGTGCCGAGCCGGTCGCCGATGAGCTGCGGGCGGCCGGAGACGATCAGCACCGCGCACTTCATGGCCGCGCACACCTTGTCGACGGCGGCCCGGTCGGCCGGGGACAACTCCAGGTCGTTGCCGTTGCCGACGTCGCCTACGCCCTCGGCGTAGGGGGTCTCGCCGACGACGACCACACCGACGTCGTGGCCGGCCGTGGGCGCGGAGGCGTCCTTGGAGTACGTCACGTCTCCCCCGGCGCCGCGCAGACCCTCCAGGATCGTCGTCCCGGGGACGATGTCACCTGAGGAGCCCTGCCAGGTGACCGTCCAGCCGCCGCTCTGGTTGCCGATGTCATCGGCGTTGGAGCCGGCGACGTACACCTTCTGGGACTTCTTCAGCGGCAGCACACCGCCCGCGTTCTTCAGCAGCACCTGCGACTCGGCCGCCGCCTGCCGGGCCACGGCGCGGTGTTCCGCGGAACCGATCTTCGCCGCGCCGCTGGTGTCGGCGTACGGCTTCTCGAAGAGCCCCAGCTTGAACTTCTGGGTGAGGATGCGGGATACGGCGTCGTCCACGCGGGTCTCGCTGACCCGTCCCGCCTCGGCCTCCGCCACCAGGCCGGTGCGGAAGTCCTTGTAGGCGTACGGGGCCATCACCATGTCCACGCCCGCGTTCACCGAGGTGCGGATGTCGCTCGTGTAGTCGCCGGGGATCTGGTTGATGCCGTCCCAGTCGCTGATGACGAAGCCGTCGAAGCCCATGCGGCCCTTCAGCACGCCGTTGATCATGTCGGCGCGGGCGTGCATCTTGACCGGGCCCTGTCCGTCACCGATGACGTCCAGGGAGGAGTACGACGGCATGACCGTGCCCACGCCGCGGTCGACCGCCGTCTCGTACGGGGCGAGGTGGACCGCCTCCAGCTGCTGCCGGGTGACGGTGGTGACGCCCTGGTCGATGGTGTAGGTGCCGGTGGTGGAGGAGCCGTAGGCGGTGCCGCCGTCGCCGACGAAGTGCTTGGCGGTGGCGAGGACCTTGTCGTCGTCCTTCAGGTCCTTGCCGTTCGCGGCGCCTTGGAGGCCCTGGATGACCGTCTCCATGGACTCGACGAGGGCCGGGTCCTCGCCGAAGGACTCGTAGGAGCGGCCCCAGCGTTCGTCGCGGGTGACGCAGAGGCAGGGTGCGAAGTCCCAGGGGATGCCGGTGGCGCGGACCTCGGCGGCGGTCACCGCGCCGGTGCGCTGGGCGAGTTGGGGGTCGCGGGTGGCGCCGAGGCCGATGTTGTGGGGCATGACGGTGGCGCCGACCAGGTTGTTGTGGCCGTGGACGGCGTCGACGCCGTAGACCAGGGGGATCTGGAACCTGGTTGCCTGGGCGCGGAGTTGGAAGGAGTCGATCATCTTCGCCCAGGCCTCGGGGGTGTTGGGCGTGGGGGTGGAGCCGCCGCCGGACAGGAGCGAGCCGAGGGCGTACGTGGCGATGTCGCCGCCCGCTCCGACGGCTCCGCGCTCGGCCTGGGTCATCTGGCCGGCCTTCTCGGCGAGGGACATCCGGGCGAGGAGATCGGCGACGCGTGCCTTGATGGGCAACTTGGCGTTCAGATACGGCAGTCCGTGGGCGTCGATCACGATCTGCGGCGTCTCGTCGGGGGCCTTGGCGCCGGTGACGGTGAGTTTCAGCGGAATGGTCTCGGCGTTCTCGGCGGCCTTGTCCTTGAGGGTGCGGACCTGGATCGTCCGCGTGGTGCCGGAGGCCGTACCGGCGGGGAAGGTGAGGGTGCCGGAGACGGGGACGTAGTCCTTGCCGGGGTCGGCGGGCGTCTCGTACGCGACCGTCACGGGCTCCTCGACGGGTGCGGAGCCGGTGGTGGCCAGGGTGACCTCGACGGTGGCGGTGCCGCCTTCCTTCACCGGATACACGGGGGCGTCGGTGAGGACGGAGGCACGCCGGGACTGGTCGGCCCTGCCGTACAACTCGACGCCGTCCATGGCGAACTGCCCGGGCGCGCCGACCGGGAGGGTGAGCGCGTACCCCCAGGTCTCGGTGAGGCCGAGGACGTGGTCGATGCCGCCGACGGGCTGGTAGTCGGTGCGGTAGGCGAAGTCGGTGAAGGGGATCTCGATCTGTTTCCAGCCACTGAAGTCATCGGTGAAGGAGGTCGTCCAGAGTTCGGAGGCCTCGCCGTTGGCGCCGCCGTCCTTCAGCTCGAAGGCGATCTTCTTGCCGTTGTTCTGACCCTCCCACCAGAAGCGGATCCCCTTGTGGGCGGACCAGTCGTGGGCGGGCTCGGCGAAGGCGAAGTCGTGGGTGAAGCCGCCGTAACCGCTGATGTCGTAGCTGCCGGAGAGGACCTGGTCGCCCTCGGGGGCGTCGGCGCGTGCCGCGAGCCGCAGCGTCGGCGGGTCGTCGGTGTCGCTGCCCCAGGTGAACAGGCCGCCGTCCGGCGGGTTCGCGAAGGGCACCTCGCCCTCGAAGCGGTCGACGGGGACCGGGGCGGGATCGTCGGCGGCCTGTGCGGCCAGCGCCGGCAGCAGGGCCGCCAGCAGGGTGGCGGAGGTGAGCAGGGCCGTTCTTCGCATGGAGCGTCCCCCTTGGCCGGCGTGGCTCTCGTCGTCCACGTCCACATCAATCCACTCATGACTTACCTCACGGCGTGAGTTAACTGGGGGCGCGCAAGGCCGTCAAGGCATCGCGTCAGCCATTCGGCCCCGCGGGACCCAGCCACAACTCTCGTTGCGGCCAGGCGTGTTGTACGACCGCAACAGGACCGGTGTCGAACGGTGGTCGTACCACCGGCCGTGGCGTGATGTCGTCGGTACGCCGACGGAGGGGGCGGGGCATGCGACGTGCGGGGCTGGTGGCGGTGGGGGTGACGGTCGGGGGGCTGCTGCTGGGTGGGTGCGGTCCGGCGCATCACTCCCTGATCGGCGTCTGGCTGGACACGGACGGCCGGGCGATGGCGCGGGTGCGGCCGTGCGACGGCGACCAGTCGGGCAGCGTGCGCCTGCGCGCCTACCCGGACGAGCGCGAGGGGGGTCGTGGGCGCCGGGGTCACCAGGCCGTCAACGGCTGGTCGGCAGCGGCCCTGCCCGCGCTCGCCGACACCACGTTCCCCCTCTTCGCCCCACCCGACGCCTGGCACCCGGACACCGTCGGCCCCCAGCGCCTCCTCTCCAACGCGACCTACGGCCTGGAGTTCACGGCGTACGAGCACGAGGACTTCGTGGACTACGTCGGCGAGGTCACCTTCAGCACGGATGACCTGGCCGGCCTGGAGCGCGATGAGGTGTGGGCGGACGGACGGGCGATGAGCCGGGAGGCCTTCGACGAGTTGGTGGGGGACGCGTGTTGAGGCGGCGGGTGGGGGTGGTGGGCGCGGTGGTGGGGGCGCTGCTGTTGAGCGGGTGCGGCGCGGAGGTGCTGCCGCTGGTCGCGGTGCGACTGGACGCGGCCGGGACGGCGGAGGCGGTGCTGCGGCCGTGCGGGGACGACCTGGTCCAGGGCCTGTCCCTGAGCGGCACGACGGCCGGGGAGGCCGACTCGGACTCCGCCCGCGACCGCTCCGGCTGGCGGGCGCCAGGTCGGCTGCGCCCCGACGACGCCGAGTTCCCCCTCTTCTCCCCGCCGGGTGACTGGCACGTCAGTCCGGCGGGAGAGCAACGGCTGGTGCCGGGATACACGTACGAACTCGCCTTCGGGAAAGCTGAGTTCAACTACGAGTACACCGGCATCGTCACCTTCACCGCCGACGACCTCTCCGCCCTGCGCCCCGGCCAGGTCTGGGCCGACGGCCGCCCCATGAGCCTCGGCGAGTTCGAGGGGCTCGCCGAGGACTCCTGCTGAGCGGGACTACTCGGCGGGGGTGACGCCGGCGCGGAGGAGGCCGTAGGTGTACGCGTCCTCCAGGGCCTGCCAGGAGGCGGCGATGACGTTCTCGGCGACACCCACCGTGGACCACTCGCCCGCGCCGTCCGACGTGGAGATCAGCACGCGGGTCGTGGACTGGGTGCCGTGGACGCCCTCCAGGATGCGGACCTTGTAGTCGACGAGGTCGAGCTTGGCCAGCTGGGGGTAGATCTTCTCCAGGGCCACGCGCAGCGCACGGTCGAGGGCGTTGACCGGGCCGTTGCCCTCCGCCGTGGCGACGATCCGCTCGCCCTTGGCGAAGAGCTTGACCGTGGCCTCGTTGGCGTGGCTGCCGTCGGGGCGGTCCTCGACGATCGCGCGCCAGGACTCGACGCCGAAGTACTTGAGGGGCTTGCCCTCGACCTCGCCGCGCAGGAGGAGTTCGAAGCTCGCGTCCGCCGCCTCGTACGTGTAGCCCTTGAGCTCACGCTCCTTGACCCGCTCCACCACCCGGCCGACCAGCTCGCGGTCGCCGCCGAGGTCGACGCCGAGCTCCTTGCCCTTCAGCTCGACCGAGGCACGGCCCGCCATGTCGGAGACCAGCATGCGCATGGTGTTGCCGACCAGCTCGGGGTCGATGTGCTGGTACAGGTCCGGGTCGACCTTGATCGCGGACGCGTGCAGGCCGGCCTTGTGGGCGAAGGCCGAGACGCCGACGTAGGGCTGGTGGGTGGAGGGGGTGAGGTTGACGACCTCGGCGATGGCGTGGCTGATGCGCGTCATCTCACGCAGCTTGCCCTCCGGCAGCACCTTCTTGCCGTACTTCAGCTCCAGGGCCGCCACCACCGGGAACAGGTTGGCGTTGCCGACCCGCTCGCCGTAGCCGTTGGCCGTGCACTGGACGTGCGTCGCGCCGGCGTCGACGGCGGCCAGGGTGTTGGCGACCGCGCAGCCCGTGTCGTCCTGGGCGTGGATGCCGAGGCGGGCGCCGGTGTCGGCCAGCACCGTCGAGACGACCGCCTGGACCTGGGCCGGGAGCATGCCGCCGTTGGTGTCGCAGAGGATGACCACGGAGGCGCCGGCCTCCGAGGCCGTCCGTACGACCGCCTTCGCGTACTCCGGGTTGGCGCGGTAGCCGTCGAAGAAGTGCTCGCAGTCGATGAAGACCCGGCGGCCCTGCGCGACCAGGTACGACACCGTGTCGCGGACCATCTCCAGGTTCTCGTCCAGCGTGGTGCGCAGGGCGAGTTCGACGTGGCGGTCGTGGGACTTGGCGACCAGCGTGATCACCGGAGCGCCGGACTCCAGCAGCGCCCTGACCTGCGGGTCCTCGCTCGCCTTGGCTCCGGCCCTGCGGGTCGCGCCGAAGGCGACCAGCTGGGCGTTCCTGAACTCGATCTCCGCCTGCGCGCGGGCGAAGAACTCGGTGTCCCGCGGGTTGGCGCCGGGCCAGCCGCCCTCGATGAAGCCCACGCCGAAGTCGTCCAGGTGCCGTGCGATGGCCAGCTTGTCCGCGACGGTGAGGTTGATGCCCTCCCGCTGGGCGCCGTCGCGCAGGGTGGTGTCGAAGACGTGGAACTGATCGTCGAGTTCGCTGGTTTCGGTCATGGTCTCAAGGCTCCTGAGGATTGGATCTCGGTCGTACCGGAATGACCGGCTCCACCGCCCCCACATACTCCCTCGCGCTCTCGCCTCCGGCTGCGGGTGGGCCAGAAAAGCGAAAAACCCCTCGCGGGTGCGAGAGGTCTGCGCGCGGGTCGAGGACGACGGTGTCCGCCCGTACCTGGTCGTACGAGACGGTCACTGCGGACCGGCGCGCCTGCTGCCAATAATCATGGCGAACGAGAGCACGGGGGCAGTCTGGCACAAGTCGCCCCCGCGCTCACCGTCCGTCTCAGGATGCGAACCGTGCGCTGGTCAGCGCAGGTGGCGGACGAAGCCGTCGGTGACCCCGTTGGTGTCGTCCGGCACCAGCTGCGTGGAGCCGGAGGCCAGGCCGACCTCCTTGCCGCCGCGGCTCACGGAGTAGAGGGTGACGGCCTCGTCCTCCACGGTGCCGCCGCCGACCGACTCGCTGACCAGGCGGACCACGCCGGTGCGCAGATCGCGCAGATAGACGTTCTGGACGCCGAAGTAGCCCGTCTCCCGGTTCCGCGGGGTCACCTCATAGGCCAGGTACCGGCCGTCGGGGCTGATCTCGGGGCTCTGGGTGCCGAACGCCGTCTCGGCGTTGTGCGAGATCCGCCGTATCTTCCCGGTCACCAGGTCACGTACGAAGACGTCCGGGTCGGTGCCGTTGGTGTCGTCCGGGACCAGGTCCGGGGCGCCCGAGCTGAAGGCGACGTATCGGCCGTCGGCGGTGAGCGAGGCGTCGACGGCCATGGCGGTCGTCGGGGTGCCGTCGGGAGTGACGTTCAGCTGCTGCTGGGTGCCGCTGCGGATGTCGTACGCCCACAGGGCCGAGCCCGGGCCGCGGTACTGGAACTGGTCGTAGACGATGCGGCTGCCGTCCTCGCTGACGTCGTACAGGACGGACGTCCACTCGGGGCGGGCGCGTTCGCTGACCCGCTTGACCTTCCCGGTCCGGCGGTCGAGGAGATAGAGCATCCGGTAGCCGTTGGGGTCGTCGGCCTCCATCCGGTTGGGCCGGGCGGTGAAGGCGACCCAGCGGGCGTCGGCCGACATCGCGGCGCCGCCCACGTCGACGGAGCGGCCGTCGAGCCCGAAGCTGAGCCGTTCGGTGGTGCCGGTGCGGCGGTCGTGCAGATAGACGTCGTCGACCCATTCGTCGGCGGGCGGCGGGGTGTCCCAGTGGACGAGGTTGCGGGCACGGGAGGTGAACAGGACGTACCGGCCGTCGGGGCTGATCTCGAAGGAGCTGGACGTGTCGTCGGCCTGGGCACCCTCGGAACTGACGTTCACCCGCTCGACCGTGCCCTTGCGCAGGTCGCGGACGAAGGCGTCCCGCTGTCCGTTGGTGTCGCCGGGCACCAGGTTGGAGGCGTCCGACGAGAAGACGGCGTAGCGGCCGTTGCCGCTGAACTCGGGGCCGTAGGTGTAGCTGTCGCCCTGCTCGCCCGTGGGTGAGGTGCCGAGGCGCTCGGTGTGCGGGGCGGGCGTCGGAGCGGCCGACGCCGTGGTGGTGGAGAGTGCGAGCAGGGCGGCGACGATGCCGGTGGCGAGTGCGGTGCGTGTGCTGGCGTACAAGTGCGGTTCCCCCTGTGTTGGTTCCTCGGTGCTCGGTGTTTCGGTCAGTGCAGGCGCCGGGCGAACACGTCCGTCACCCCGTTCGTGTCGTCCGGTACGAGGTTCGTGGCGTCCGACGCGTAGGCGACCCGGTGGCCGCTCAGTGCCGTGCCGCCGGTCGCCGGGCCGTCCGGCTGGGTGCCGTCGGCGGCCGTGGTGACGCGCTGGATCGCGCCGGTCCGCAGGTCCTTGACGAAGACGTCGGCGACACCGTTGGTGTCCCCGGGCACCAGGTTCGTCGCCGCCGACACGAAGGCGACCCGGCGGCCGTCAGCGCTCAGGTACGCCCCGGAACTCGCGCCGTCGCCCTGCGTGCCGTCGGCCGCGACGCTGACGCGCACGGTCGTCTGCGACGCGCGGTCGAAGGCGAAGACGTCGCTGACCTTGTTGGTGTCGTCGGGCACCAGGGAGCGGACGTTGGAGGCGAAGGCGAACACCCGGGCGTCGGCGCTGAGCGACGAGTCGAACGAGCTTTCCTTGTAGACGTACTTGGTGGGCCGGCTGATCTGTTCCGTCGTCCGCTCGACCCGGTCGCGCACATAGACGTTGCGGGCGTGGGTGTAGTCGTGGGCCGGGTCCAGTTGGTCGGCCGACTCGAAGGCCACGTAGCGGCCGTCGGCGCTGAGGGCCGCCCCCAGGGAGTCGGCTTCGCCGAGCGTGCCGTCGGTGCGGTACTGGACCAGCTCGTCCTCGCCGGTGCGCAGGTCGTGGACGATCACGTCGTCCCGTCCGTTGGTGTCGGCGGGCGCGGCGTCCGGTGCCGAGGTGGTGTAGGCGACGACCCGGCCGTTCGCGCTGATGGCGGGCGAGTAGTTGAGCAGGTACCGCGGCGGCACGTCCGGGTAGCCGTGGCTGACGCGCTCGGTGCGGTGCGTGCGTCGGTCGACGAGGTAGATGTCGTCGAGGCCGTTGTCGTCGTCCCTCGTGAGCGCGGCGGCGGTGGCGACGACGACGCGCCGGCCGTCGCCGCTGAGTGCCACGTCCGTCGCCGGACCCTCGGCCACCCGCTGGGTGCGGCCGGTGCGCAGGTCGTGGACGAAGGCGTCGGCGACGCCGTTGGTGTCCCCCGGGACGAGGTCGGTGGCGGTCGAGACGAAGGCGACGTACCGGCCGTCGGCGCTGAGCACCGGGCGGCCCGAGGGGCCGTCGGCCTGCCGGCCGTGGGTGCTCACGCTGGCCCGTTCGGTGCGCTGCGTGGTGTGCGGGCCGGCCTGGGCCGGTAAGGCGGCCACGCCGAGCGCGGCCACGACGGCCGCGCTCAGGGTCGTACGGCGTGCGAGTCGCATGGAAGATCCCCCCAGATGTTCCCGCTGGCACTGCTCCCCCGGCCCTGTGCTGGACCTGCCGCCTTGACGGCAGGTCCTAGGGCTCTCCACGAGGCAAGCGCATCACCAAGCCCGGGGCAATCCCCCGAATTGAGTACAACCCGGGCGTCGGCTCAGGCGTCCGCGAGGAGGCCCTCGTCCAGGAACTCCCTCACGTGGCCGAGAATCTGCGCTCGGTCGGTGCCGCGCAGGCCGATCGCCACATGGATGGAGAAACCGTCCAGCAGCGCGCGCAGCCGGGCCGCGAAACGGTCCGGATCCACCGCCCGGAACTCCCCCCGCGACACCCCCTCCGCCAGCAGGGCCACCAGGTCACGGTGCCAGGCGCCCTCGATGGCGGCCTGCCGGTCGCGGGCGCTGTCGTCGGCGTTCTGCGAGTGGTTCCAGACCTCCAGCCACAGGGTCCAGTGGGGGTCTCGGTGGCCGTCGGGGACGTACAGGTCGACATACGCATCGAGCCGTTCCCGCGCGGACCCGACCCGGGCCAGCAGCCGCCCGCGCTCGGCACCGAGCCGCCCCTCGCTCCACTCCAGGGTCTGGAGCAGCAGTTCGTCCTTGGAGCGGAAGTAGTAGAGCAGATGGCCGCTGCTCATCCCGAGCTCGCGCCCGAGGGCGGCCATGGTGAGCTTCTCCAGGCCGCGGTCGGCGATCATCTCCATGGCGGCGGTGAGGATGCGTTCGCGCGGCGGTGCGGGGGTGCGGCGGGGGGTGCTCATACGGCCCTCACCTGGACGGCGTCGGGCAGGAAGTGCGTCTCGTACGGCCCGGTGCAGTCGGCGAAGAGGGTCGCCACCACCGCCCCGCACCCGCCGCACACCTCGTTGGGCCCCTCGCGGCCCGGCGCCCCGCAGCAGCCGATCTCCAGGAACGCGGGATTCTGCGCGAGATACGCGCGGGTGTCCTCGGGGTGGACGACCAGGGTGTCGCGCGGCCCGGCGGAGATCAGGAACCCCGGGCCGTCGGGGTCCCCCATCCAGGAGTTGCCCGGGTGGGCGATGCCCGTCCACTCCGGGTCGGGGTGCGGAACGTACGGCGCCCCGCACGCCTCCGGGTCCACGGCGTACGTGCCGCGCGGCATCGTCGCCGGGGCGTGACGCGCGCCGTCGGCGCCCGTGCTGCCGTCGTACTCCGGGCGGGCGGGGACCTCGGGCAGCAGGCGCAGCGGCTCGCTCAGCCGTGTGCCACAGGCGGCGCAGTTCAGCACATTCACCCGTACGTTCTACCTGACGCCCGCCCTCGGCTGCTGCTGGGTGATGCAGTGGATACCGCCCCCGCCCGCGAAGATCGCCCGGGCGTCGACGAGGGTGACCGTGCGGTCGGGGAAGAGCCGGCGGAAGATGCCGGCCGCGAGTTCGTCGTGCGGGTCGTCGAAGCCGCAGAGAACGACTCCGCCGTTGCAGAGGTAGTGGTTGATGTACGAGTAGTCGACCCAGTCGCCGTCCTCGTCGGTCAGGACCGTGGGGGCGGGGATCTCGACGACCTCCAGGCGGCGGCCCCGCGCGTCGGTCTCGCCGCGCAGGATCTCGACGTACTCCAGGGACCGGGCATGGTCGGGGTGGGCCGGGTCGCGCTGGCTGTGGACGACCACGACGCCCGGCCGCGCGAAGGCCGCGACGATGTCGACATGGCCCTGGGTGCCGTAGGTCCCGTAGTCGCCGGCGAGGCCGTGCGGCAGCCAGATGGCCTTGGTGGTGCCGAGCCGGGCGTGGATCTCCGCCTCGACCTGCTCGCGGGTCCAGTCGGGGTTGCGGCCCGCGCCGAGCTGGACGGTGTCGGTGAGCAGGACCGTGCCCTCGCCGTCCACGTGGATCGCGCCGCCCTCGTTGACGAGGGCGCTGCTCAGCACCTGCACCCCGGCCAGGTCGGCGACCTGTCCGGCGATCTTCGCGTCGTGCTCCCAGCGGGCCCACTCCTGTCCGCCCCAGCCGTTGAACACCCAGTCCACGGCGGCCAGTCGCCCCTCCCGGTCCTTCACGAAGGTCGGGCCGATGTCCCGCATCCACGCGTCATCGAGTTCACGCTCCACCAACTCGACCTCTGGGCCGAGCAGTTCGCGGGCGGAGTCGCCCTGGCCCGGCGCGTGCACCATGGTCACCGGCTCGAAGCGGCGCACCGCACGGGCCACCGACGCCCAGGCGGCGCGGGCCTCGGCCAGCTCCTCGTCGTCGGTGAACGTCGGGTTGGGTCCGGGCCAGGCCATCCAGGTGCGCTCGTGCGGTTCCCACTCGGCGGGCATACGGAAGTCGGTCATGAGCGAGTCCTAGAGGAAGTAGAGGCGGTTGAGGGAGACGGAGTCGGCCGCGTCCGAGCGCAGCGGCTCTCCGTCGAGGGTGACGAGCCCGGTGCGCTGGTCCACCTCCACCTGTCCGGTACGGGAGTTGAGGCGCAGGTCGGCCGGTCCGATGCCGCGGGTGCCGCGGACGGCGACCCTGCGGCGGCGGGTCGGCATCGAGTCGTTGCCCTGGTCGACGGCGGCCTGCGCGACGAAGGCCACCGAGAGGTCGGCGGGGGTGGCGCCGTACGACCCGAACTGCGGGCCCAGTACGAGCGGTTCGCAGGTGTCCGTCGCCGCGTTGGGGTCGCCGACCACCCCGTACGCCGGGAACCCCGACTTCAGCACCAACTGCGGCTTGGCCCCGAAGTACTCCGGGCGCCACAGCACGATGTCGGCGAGCTTGCCGACCTCGATGGACCCGACCTCGTGCGCGAGCCCGTGGGCGATGGCCGGGTTGATGGTCAGCTTGGCCATGTAGCGCAGGACGCGCTCGTTGTCGTGGTCGTCGTTCCCCGCGCCGAGCTCGGCCTTCATCTTGCCGGCCATTGCGAAGGTGCGGCGGACGGTCTCACCGGCCCGCCCCATGCCCTGCGCGTCGGAGGAGGTGATGCCGATGGCGCCCAGGTCGTGCAGCACGTCCTCGGCGCCCATGGTCCCGGCGCGGATGCGGTCGCGGGCCATGGCGGCGTCGCCGGGCAGGTCGGTCTTCAGGTCGTGGACGGAGACGATCATGCCGTAGTGCTCGGCGACCGCGTCCCGCCCGAAGGGCAGGGTGGGGTTGGTGGAGGAGCCGATGACGTTCGGCACGCCCGCCATCTTCAGCACGTTGGGGACGTGTCCGCCGCCGCAGCCCTCGATGTGGAAGGCGTGGATGGTCCGGCCCTCCAGCACCTTCAGGGTGTCCTCGACCGACAGGCACTCGTTCAACCCGTCGCTGTGCAGGGCGACTTGGACGTCGTGCTCCTCGGCGACGCGCAGCGCCGTGTCCAACGCCCGCGTATGGGCGCCCATGTCCTCGTGCACCTTGAAGCCGCTCGCCCCGCCCTCGGCCAGCGCTTCGACCAGGGGCGCGTCATGGGACGACGAACCCCGGCCCAGGAAACCGATGTTGACGGGCCAGGCGTCGAAGGCGTTGAACGCGTGCCGCAGCGCCCAGGGTGAGTTGACCCCGACTCCCCACACCGGCCCGAACTCCTGCCCGATGACCGTGGTCACGCCGGAGGCCAGCGAGGCCTCCATGATCCGCGGCGACAGCAGGTGCACATGGGTGTCGACGGCCCCGGCGGTGGCGATGAGCCCCTCGCCGGACACGATGGACGTGCCGGTGCCGACCACGACGTCCACGCCGTCGAGGGTGTCGGGGTTCCCGGCCCGTCCGACGGCGCAGATCCGTCCCTCGCGGATGCCGATGGACACCTTGCGGATCCCGAGCACCGCGTCGATCACGACCACGTTGCTGATCACGACGTCACAGGTCTCACGGACGGCCGCGGCCTTCAGGTGCAGTCCGTCACGGGCGGTCTTGCCGAAGCCGGCGAGGAACTCGTCGCCGTAGCGCTGGGAGTCGGCCTCGACGCGGATCGTCAGCCCGGAGTCACCGAGGCGGACGCGGTCGCCGGCGCGGGGGCCGTGGGTGGCGGCGTACTCGTACGGGGTGAGGCGCCGGGCCTCGGCGGGGTGCCCTCCGGGGCGGCTCATACGGCGACCTCCTCGTCGTCGATGTCGTCGGCGTCCTCGCTGCCCTTGCTGCCGTGGACCCCCAGGTATCCGCAGGCAGCAGCCCTGCGCAGCGCCTCTTCCCGCGCCCCCGGAGCGTCCAGCGCCCCGTCCACGAGCCCGGCGAAGCCGATCGCGACCCGCGCCCCGCCGATCGGCACGAGCCCGACCTCCAGCGTCTCCCCCGGCCCGAACCGCACCGACGACCCGGCGGGGACGGCGAGTCTCATGCCGTACCCGGCGCCCCGGTCGAAGTCGAGGCGCGGGTTGGCCTCGAAGAAGTGGAAGTGGGAGGTGACGGAGACGGGGACGGTCGCGGTGTTGGTGACCGTCAGCCGTACGACCGCCTCCGGCTCGGCGTGCGCCGGACCCGGCAGCAGCGCGCCCGGCGCCCGCTCGGCGAGCCCGCCGCCCCCGATGGGGTCGGAGACGACCGCAAGCCGCGAGCCGTCGTCGAAGACGGCCTCGACGTGCACCTCGGTGACGACGTCCGCGACGCCGGGCAGCACGTCGTCCGGCCCGAGGACCGACCGCGCGCGCTCAATGGCCTCGGCGAGCCGCGCGCCGTCCCGGGCGGCCTCGCACACGGCGTCCGCGATGAGCGCGGTGGCCTCCGGCACGTTCAGCCTGAGGCCCCGGGCCCTGCGCGCCCGGGCCAGCTCGGCGGCGCCGAAGAGCAGCAGGCGGTCGCGTTCGGTGGGGGTGAGCCGCATGTCGTTCCCTTCGCTTTAGAGCATCACTCTAAACGGGGAAAGTCCACAAACCAAGGCTTGACGCCGGAGCAGCACACGGCCCACATTGAACGTCACTCAAACCGAGGGGCCGAGGGAGACGCAGCATGCCGATGGAACAGCGCGGGGTCGACACCATCCCCGACGAGGAACGCACCAGCGGGCCCCGTGACCTCGTCTCGATCCTGCTCGGCTCGAATCTGTGCCTGGGCGTGATCGTCTTCGGCTGGCTGCCGCCGTCCTTCGGTCTCGACTGGTGGGGCTCGGTGAGCTCGATCGTGGCCGGCACGGTCGTCGGCACCCTGCTGACGGCTCCGCTCGCGCTCATCTCCCTGCGCACGGCCACCAACCTCTCCACCTCCTCCGGCGCCCAGTTCGGCGTCCGCGGCCGGCTGGTCGGCTCGGTGGTGGGCCTGCTCCTCGCCCTCGGCTACACCGCGCTGACCGTCTGGATCGGCGGCGACGTGATGGTGGGCGTCCTGGGCCGGCTGGTCGGGCTGCCGGCGAGCGGATGGTCGTACGGCGTGGTCTACGGGCTGCTCGCGGCGGCGACCGTGGCGGGCGCGGTGTACGGCTACCGGGTGCTGCTCACCATGTCGCGGGTGCTGGCGATCGGCATGACGGCCCTGCTCGCCCTCGGCGCCGTGGCCTACGCCCCCGACTTCACGACGGACGCGCTGCCCGAGGCGGGCGGCTATCTGCTGGGCGGCTTCTGGCCCACCTGGCTGCTGGCGGCGGTGGCCGCGGGCCTGTCCGGGCCGATCGCCTTCATCACCCTCCTCGGCGACTACACCCGTTACATCTCCCCGGCCCGCCACTCCGACCGCCGGGTCCTGCACGCCACCTGGCTCGGGCTGCTGCTGGGCCTGCTGGTGCCGCAGCTGTTCGGGACGTTCACGGCGTACGGGGCCCGCGCGGCCCTGGACTACGCGGGGCCGCTGGTCTCCGCGTCGCCCGGCTGGTACCTGGTCCCGCTGCTGCTGGCCGCCTCCGCGGGCTCGGTGGGCAACGCGGGTCTGATGCTCTACTCCATGGGCCTCGACCTGGACGCCATCCTGCCGCGCGCCTCCCGGGCCCGGGCCACCTACACGGTGGCGGTCGTGGCGACGGCCTGCGTCTTCGTCGGCCACTACGCCTCCTCGGCGCAGGACGCGATGACGTCCTTCGTGCTGCTGCTGACGGCGATCGGCACCCCGTGGGCGGTCATCACCCTCATCGGGTTCGTGCGCGGCCGTGGCGTGTACGACGCGGACGCTCTCCAGGTCTTCAACCGCCGTGCGCGGGGCGGCATTTACTGGTTCCGGGGCGGCTGGAACATCCCGGCCACGGTGTCGTGGGCGCTGGGCGCGATGGTCGGTCTGCTGGCCGTGTCGCTGCCGTCGTACGAGGGGCCGCTGCTGTCGCTGACCGGCGGGGTGGACTGCAGCTTCCTGCTGTCGGGGCTCGTGGGCGGTCTCGCGTACGTCCTGCTGTCACCCCGGCGGGACAGCGGCAGGGCCGCCACGGAGACGAACTCCGGGACGGCCCTGGCGAACAGCGAGATCTAGCCCAGCTTGTGCATCCAGCCGTGCTGGTCCGCGGCCGTGCCGCGCTGGATGTCGAGGAGCGCCTGGCGGAGCTTCACCGTCACCTCGCCGGGCTCCCCGGTGCCCTGCTGCCACTCGGCGCCGGTGCGCTTGACCGTGCCGACCGGGGTGATGACCGCGGCAGTGCCGCAGGCGAAGACCTCGGTCAAGGTGCCGTTCGCGGAGTCGGTCTGCCACTGGTCGACGGAGACGCGGCCCTCCTCGGCCTCGTAGCCGAGGTCACGGGCGACGGCGAGGAGGGAGTCGCGGGTGACGCCCTCCAGGATGGAACCGGTCAGGGTCGGCGTGATGATCTTGTTGCCGTACACGAAGTACAGGTTCATACCGCCGAGTTCCTCGACCCACTTGCGCTCGACCGCGTCGAGGTAGCAGACCTGGGCGCAGCCCTGCTCGGCGGCCTCGGCCTGGGCGAGCAGGGAGGCGGCGTAGTTGCCGCCGGTCTTGGCGTCGCCCATGCCGCCGGGGACGGCGCGGACGTGGTCCTCGGAGACCCAGATCGACACCGGCTTGACGCCGCCGGGGAAGTACGCGCCGGCGGGGGACGCGATGACCAGGAACAGGTACTCGTTGGCCGGCTTCACGCCCAGGCCGACCTCGGTCGCGATCATGAACGGGCGGAGGTAGAGGGACTCCTCGCCGCCGTGCGCCGGGACCCACGCCTCGTCCTGCTTCACCAGCGCGTCGCACGCCTCGATGAACGTCTCGACCGGCAGCTCCGGCATGCCGAGCCGGCGGGCGGAGGCCTGGAAGCGCTGGGCGTTCTTCTCCGGGCGGAAGGTCGCCACCGTGCCGTCGGGCTGACGGTAGGCCTTCAGACCCTCGAAGATCTCCTGCGCGTAGTGCAGGACCATCGTCGCCGGGTCGAGGGAGAGCGGCGCGTACGGCACGAGCTGGCCGTCGTGCCAGCCGCGGCCCTCGGTCCACTTGATGACGACCATGTGGTCGGTGAAGTGGCGGCCGAACCCGGGGCTGGCCAGGATCGCGGCGCGTTCCGCGTCGGAGAGTGGCGAGGCCGAGGGCTTGAGCTCGATCGTGGGCGTCGTCATGAGTGGTTGTCCTTCACCGGTTGTGTAGTGACACGGGCCGCGCTCACGCCCTTTTACTGTCAGTGACCAGTGCTAGGACGTCCGAGCATTCCCTCATTCCGCGGCTCCGCGTTCGATTATCGCGCGCGGGGAGCCGAGGAAGAAAACGGCGTGAATGCGACCCAGGGGTTGATGGTGTCACCCGGCGGGGGGCATACGGAAGCCGCCGGGTGCGTCTGCGACCCGGCGGCTTCGAGGTGGTGCTGGTAGCCGCGGGTCAGTCGGCTACTCGTACGGCCAGCGCGTCGCCGATCTCCGAGGTGGAGCGGGCGGGCTTGCCGGCGCGCTCGCCGAGGTCGGCCGAGACGGCGTCCTCGATGCGGGCGGCCTCGGTCTCGTAGCCGAGGTGACGCAGGAGCAGCGCGACGGACAGGACCGTGGCGGTGGGGTCGGCCTTGCCCTGGCCCGCGATGTCGGGCGCCGAGCCGTGGACCGGCTCGAACATCGACGGGAACTCGCGGGAGGGGTTGATGTTGCCGCTCGCCGCGACGCCGATGCCGCCGGAGACGGCCGCGGCGAGGTCGGTGATGATGTCGCCGAAGAGGTTGTCGGTGACGATCACGTCGAACCGGGCCGGGTCGGTGACCAGGTAGATGGTGGCCGCGTCGACGTGGATGTAGTCGGTGGTGACCTCGGGGAACTCCTCGGCCACCTGGTTGAAGATGTTCGTCCACAGGTGGCCCGCGAAGGACAGCACGTTGTTCTTGTGGACCAGCGTGAGCTTCTTGCGCGGACGGGCCTGGGCACGGGCGAACGCGTCGCGCACGACACGCTCGACACCGAAGGCCGTGTTCACCGAGACCTCGGTGGCGACCTCGTGCGGGGTGCCCTTGCGGATGGTGCCGCCGTTGCCGGTGTACGGGCCCTCGGTGCCCTCACGGACCACGACGAAGTCGATCGCCGGCTCGCCCTTGAGGGGCGTCTCGACGCCCGGCAGGAGCTTCGAGGGGCGCAGGTTGACGTGGTGGTCGAAGAGGAAGCGGAGCTTCAGCAGGAAGCCGCGCTCCAGGACACCGGAGGGGACCGACGGGTCGCCGATGGCGCCGAGGAGGATCGCGTCGTGCTGCTTGAGCGCGTCCGCGTCGGCGTCGGTGAGGGTCTCACCGGTGGCGTGGTAGCGCCGGGCGCCGAAGTCGTACTCCTTCGTCTCCAGCTTCACATCCTGCGGGAGGACGGCGGAGAGGACCTTCAGACCTTCGGCCACGACCTCCTGGCCGATGCCGTCACCGGGAATCACTGCGAGATTGATGCTGCGAGACATGTCGGCACCCTACTCCTCGTCCCATGGGATGACACGGCATGTCCGCGATGCGGACACCGCGGCGCAGCTGGGCGTCAGCCCTTCGACCGGCGTTCACCCGTATGCAGGGCGGCTGTTGGCATGGGCTGGGAACTTCTCCCGTATGGACCTTCCCGACGTAGGCATCCCGCCGCAGCTCGCCCGCCGGATGAGCATGGCCGAACAGTACGAGTACCTGCGTACGAAGCTGACCCGGCGGCGCGCGCTGGTGACGGCGGGCGCGGTGGCCGGCGGCCTGCTGACCGGCTGCGCGACCGACGGAAACGGTTCATCACCCCGTACGACCGCCCCGGCCTCCGCGACCACCGCGGTGTCTGGCTCCGCCGTCGCCCCCTTCGGCCGCCACCTCGCCTTCGGTGCCGACCCGAGGACACAGATGCGGATCTCCTGGCAGGTACCGGCCGCCGTCCGCAAGCCGTACGTCCGCGTCGGCGCCCGCCCCGACGACCTCGGCCGGCGGATCGAGGCCGAGATCCGCGACCTGCACACCCCCGGCGTCACCGGCGTACGCCCCGCCCTGGACCAGTACTACGTGCACGCGGCCCTGGACGGTCTGCTCCCCGGCACGACGTACTACTACGGCGTCGGCCACGACGGCGTCGACCCGGCCGCCCCCGAGCACCGCTCGACGATCGCGTCCTTCCGTACCGCGCCCACCCGCCCGGAGAAGTTCGTGTTCACGGCCTTCGGCGACCAGGGCGTGAGCAAGGCCGCGGCGGCGAGCGACGACCTCCTGCTGAAGCAGGACCCGGCCTTCCATCTGCACGCGGGCGACATCTGCTACGCCGACGTCAACGGCCGCGGCGAGAAGGCGGACGGCTACGACCCGGCGTACTGGGATCTGTTCCTGAAGCAGAACGAGCAGGTCGCACGGTCGGTGCCCTGGATGGTGACGACCGGGAACCACGACATGGAGGCCTGGTACTCCCCCGACGGCTACGGCGGCCAGCTCGCCCGCTGGTCCCTCCCGGACAGCGGCTTCGACGCCCGCACGGCACCGGGCGTGTACTCCTTCGTGTACGGAAACGTCGGCTTCGTGGCGCTGGACGCCAACGACGTGTCGTACGAGATCCCCGCCAACCTCGGGTACACGGGCGGCAAGCAGACGGCGTGGCTGGACGAGAAGCTCGGCAAGCTGCGGGGCTCGGTGGATTTCATCGTCGTCGTCTTCCACCACTGCGCCTACTCGACCTCGTCGCACGCCTCGGACGGTGGGGTGCGGGCGGAGTGGCTGCCGCTGTTCGCGAAGCACCAGGTGGACCTGGTGGTCAACGGGCACAACCACGTCTACGAGCGGACCGACGCGATCAAGGGCGGCGAGGTGGGCCGGCGGGTGCCGATCGGCGCCTCGACCGACCCGACTCGGGACGGGATCGTGTACGTCACCGCGGGCGGGGGCGGCAAGGATCTGTACGGCTTCCCGGCGGGCGCGAAGGAGAGCTACGAGGGTCAGGTGCGCGACATCGACTCCGTGGACACCTTCCGGTGGACGAAGTCACGGGCCACCGAGGCGGAGACGGTGGAGTGGTCGCGGGTGCGCTACCGGGGCTTCTCCCTCCTCAAGGTGGAGGCGGAGAGCGGCAGCGCGCCGCGGCTCAAGGTGTCGGCGCTCGCGCAGAACGGCGACCGGATCGACCATTTCGAGGTGCGGCGCGGAGGGTGAGTCCGCGCCGCACCCCATCGGGTGCGGCTCCCGGTAACTGGGTGTTTCAGTGGCCGGTCGAGCCGCCGTTGTCACGGCGGTCGAGGGCGCGCTGGAGGGCGGCCGCGGCGTTCTTGCGGTCGGACTCGCTCGTGCGAGAGGTGTGACGGACTCGACGGCGGGCGGTCGTCTCGGCCATGAGAAATCGACTCCTTCGAATTCATGGAAGGCAACGGGGGTTGCGAGACGCCGGAAGGGGCGGGGAGCGGGGGCCACAGGGGTTGCCTGCACGGGGCCCGGCTCACGACCGCCATTCGCTTGATCGAGCGAGACGTTCGGCTTCTACAAAGCTAAGGGAGGCGGGCGTGTCTGTCTCCACAATTACTCGGACTTCCTACTATCTGAGACGGTGGATTGGGTCACACCGCCCTGAGCTGGGGTTTTGCGGTGGCCGCGGCGGGATGGGCATGTGCCCGCAGCTCTCGGAGCTCTCGGAGCTCTCGGAGCTCTCGGAGCTCTCGGAGCTCTCGGAGCTCTCGGACGAGGGCGCGGACGGCGGCTGTGCCGGCGAGCTCGGCGGTGGTGACGTATCCGATCTGACGGGTCGGCCGGTCGGGACCGAGATCGGTGATCTGTGTCGAGAGCGGTGCTCCGGTGAGGGAGAGCGCGGGCATGATCGCCATACCGAGACCACTGCTCACCATTGAGAGCACCGCTCCGTCATCCTCGGCGCGGACGGTCGCGGTGGGAATCCAGTCCTGGGCGGCCCACCAGGTACGGGTGTAGGAGGAGCAGTTCTCCCGCCAGTCGACCAGGGGCAGTGAGCGCGGGTCGGGGTGACCGGCCGGGTGCACCAGCGAGTACGGCTCCTCCAGGAGTACGTCCCCCACGAGTTCCGGCGGGACCGGCGTACTGGTGCCGAAGGTGGCGATGCCGAGGTCGGCCCGCCCCTCCGCCACCGCCCCGGCGGTCCCCGGCCCGACCTCCCGGACGACGGTGACGGTCGGCTCCAGCGCCGGGTGCCGGGCGGTGAGGCGTTCGAGCACGGGCGGGAGCAGATGGAGAGCGGCACTGCGGAAGGCGGCGATGCGCAGGGGTCCGGCGACCTCGTCCGGCGAGGCGCGACGGGTCTCGGTGATCAGCACGTCGAGCATCCGCAGCACCCGTCGCCCATGAGCGACGGCCCGCGCGCCGGCCGGGGTGGGCCGGGCCCCGAACCGCCCCCGCTCGAAGAGCACGACACCCAGCTTGCGTTCGATGCCGCGCACCGCGTGGGAGACGGCGGACTGGGTGGTGCCGAGCCGGACGGCCGCGGCCGAGAACCCGCCCTCCTCGGCGACGGCGACGAGGGTGCGCAACTCCTGCGGCGCGAGATCGACGGTGCTCACTTCCGGGCTCCCCACCTGCGGCCATGAGGGCGGCTCATGGATCCGCCCGTTGCATGAGCCCAACCCCCTGCCCGGCGGAGGCATTCCTCTCTACGTTCCTCGCTCATGACCGACACCGCGCTCACCGTCCAGCAGACCGCCCGTCCGACGGGATTCCCGACCCCGGAGCACTTCCGCTTCGTGGAGTCACCGGTGCCCGAGCCCGCCCCCGGCACGGCACTGGTGGAGAACCTCTACTGGTCCGTCGACCCCTACCACCGGGAAATGATGGACGGCGACTTCGCGTTGGACGCTCCGCTGGAGGGCCGCACGCTGGGCCGCGTCATCGCGTCCCGGGCGCCCGAGCTGCCGGAGGGCGTGATCGTCTTCCATCGCCGGGGCTGGCGTACGCATGCGGTGGTCGGCCCGGCGGAGGCCAGGCGCGTCCCCGAGTACCAAGGCGTCCCGCTGTCGGCGCACTTGAGCGTGCTCGGCGGTACCGGTCTGACGGCGTACGTGGGACTGACCCGGATCGCGGGGCTGCGCGAGGGCGACGACGTCTTCGTCTCGGCGGCGGCCGGTGGCGTCGGCACGGCGACGGGCCGTTTCGCCCGCCTCCTGGGCGCGGGCCGCCTGATCGGCAGCGCGGGCTCACCCGCCAAGGTCCGCCATCTGACGGAACAGGTCGGCTACGACACGGCTTTCGACTACCACGAGGGCCCGGTGCGGGACCTGTTGGCGAAGGCGGCCCCGGACGGCATCGACCTCTTCGTGGACAACGTGGGCGGAGATCAGCTGGCCGCGGCGATCGGCGCGCTCCGGGAGCACGGCCGGGTGGTCCGCGTCGGCACGGTCGGCCAGTACAACACCCCGGGCACCAGCCAGGCCCATTTCGACCACGCGGACGTGGTCGAGAAGAGTCTGCGGATCCAGGGCTTCCTGGTGAGCAACTACCGGGAGGTGCAGCGGGAGTTGGAGGAGTTCGCCGTCCCGCACCTCCAGCGCGGCACGCTCGCCCTCGACGAGACGGTGGTGGACGGCTTCGAGCGGATCGTGGAGGCGTTCCTGCTGATGCTGCGCGGTGGCAACACGGGGAAGATCCTGGTGCGGGCGACGACTGTCTAACAACTCAAAGACACTTGACCGGTGCGGTGGCACATGATGAAGTGACCTAACCATCAAAAATCTATTAGGGGGTTAGCAGCAATGGTCACCGCCCACCGCACCACCACCGTCCGCGGCCTGGAGATCCACTACCGCGAGGCCGGCCCCGCCGACGCCCCGGCCCTCCTCCTGCTGCACGGCTTCCCCACCAGCTCACACATGTTCCGTGAGCTGATCCCCCGCCTGGCCGACCGCTTCCGCCTCATCGCCCCCGACCACATCGGCTTCGGCCGCTCGGCGGCCCCCGCCGCCACCGACTTCCCCTACTCCTTCGCCGAACTCGCCGCCATCACCGGCGAGTTCACCGAGCAGCTCGGCATCGACCGGTACGCCCTCTACATCCAGGACTACGGCGCCCCGATCGGCCTGCGCCTCGCCCTCGCCCACCCCGAGCGCGTCACGGCGATCGTCACCCAGAACGGCAACGCCTACGAGGAGGGGCTGGGAAAGGAGGCCTGGGCGCCGGTCCTCGCGCTCATCGCGGAGCGGACACCGCAGACGGAGGCGCCGGTACGGGAGATCAGCTCACCGGACGGCATCAAGTGGCAGTACCTGCACGGCGTACCGGAGGAGTACCGGGAGCTCGTGGCGCCGGAGGCCTACGATCACGACGCGGCCCTGATGGCCCGCCCCGGCCAGTCGGAGATCCAGCTCGACCTGATCTCCGACTACGGCTCCAACTTCGCCCTGTACCCGGCCTTCCACGCGTACTTCCGCGACAGTCAGGTCCCGCTCCTCGCCGTCTGGGGCGCCCACGACGAGATCTTCGTCCCGGCCGGAGCGCTCGCCTTCCAGCGCGACCTGCCGAAGGCCGAGATCCACCTGCTCCCCACGGGCCACTTCGCCCTGGAGACCCACGCGGCACAGATCGCGGACCTCATGCGGGACTTCCTGGCCCGGCACACGAAGGGGCCGGACGACAGCCCGGCCCCTCAGTTCGTGTGACGTGGTGTCAGCCCATGTGCGGGTACGTGTAGTCGGTCGGCGGGACCAGGGTCTCCTTGATGGCGCGGGTCAGCGTCCAGCGCATCAGGTTCTGCGGGGCGCCGGCCTTGTCGTTGGTGCCGGAGGCGCGGCCACCGCCGAAGGGCTGCTGGCCGACGACGGCACCGGTCGACTTGTCGTTGATGTAGAAGTTGCCGGCCGCGTAGCGGAGCTTGTCCATCGTGTACGCCGTCGCCGCGCGGTCGGAGGAGATCACCGAGCCGGTCAGGGCGTAGTCGGACGCCGACTCCATCTGGGTCAGCATCTCCTCGTAGCGGTCGTCCTCGTAGACGTGCACCGCGAGGAACGGGCCGAAGTACTCGGTCGTGAAGACCTCGTTCTCCGGGTCGCTGCACTCGACGACCGTCGGACGGACGAAGTAGCCGACCGAGTCGTCGTACGAACCGCCCGCGACGATCGTGCAGGTGGGGTCGGCCTTGGCGCGGTCGATGGCGGCCTTGTTCTTGGCGAACGCGCGCTCGTCGATGACCGCGCCGACGAAGTTCGCCAGGTCGGTGACGTCACCCATGGTCAGGTAGTCGACCTCGGCCGCGAACTCCTCCTTGAAGCCGGAGTTCCAGATCGACGCCGGGATGTAGGCGCGGGAGGTCGCGCTGCACTTCTGGCCCTGGTACTCGAAGGCGCCCCGGGTGAGGGCCGTCTTGAGGATCGCCCTGTCGGCGCTCGGGTGGGCGACGACGAAGTCCTTGCCGCCGGTCTCGCCGACCAGGCGCGGGTAGGAGCGGTACTTCTCGATGTTGGCGCCGACCGTCTTCCACAGGTACTGGAAGGTCTTGGTGGAGCCGGTGAAGTGGATGCCGGCGAGGTCACGGTGCTCAAGGGCGACCTTGGAGACCTCGATGCCGTCACCGGTCACCAGGTTGATGACACCCTTCGGCAGCCCGGCCTCCTCCAGGAGCTGCATCAGCAGCACGGCCGCGTGGGTCTGCGTCGGGGACGGCTTCCAGACGACGACGTTGCCCATGAGCGCGGGCGCGGTCGGCAGGTTGCCCGCGATCGCCGTGAAGTTGAACGGCGTGATGGCGTAGACGAAGCCTTCGAGCGGGCGGTGGTCCAGACGGTTCCAGACGCCGGGGGAGTTGGCCGGGGGCTGCTCGGCGAGCAGGTCGCGGGCGTACTTGACGTTGAAGCGCCAGAAGTCGACCAGCTCACAGGGGGTGTCGATCTCGGCCTGCTGGGCGGTCTTCGACTGCCCGAGCATGGTGGAGGCGGCGAGGGTCTCGCGCCACGGACCGGCCAGCAGCTCGGCGGCGCGCAGGATGATCGCGGCACGGTCGTCGAAGGACATCGCGCGCCAGGCGGGCGCGGCGGCGAGGGCCGCGTCGATCGCGTCCTGGGCGTCCTGCTGGGTGGCGTTGGCGTACGTGCCGAGGCGGGACTTGTGGTTGTGCGGCTGAACGACGTCGAAACGGTCGCCGCCACCCATCCTCTTCTCGCCGCCGATGGTCATCGGCAGGTCGATCGGGTTCTCGGCCAGCTCCTTGAGCTTGGCCTCCAGGCGGGCACGCTCGGGCGAGCCGGGGGCGTAGCCGTGCACCGGCTCGTTGACGGGGGTGGGGACCTGGGTCACAGCGTCCATGAGATCCGTAACTCCTTGTACGTGAGCGGGTGTTCGGGTCAGCCCTTGGTGAGGGTCGAGCGGACGAAGAAGAGGAGGTTCGCCGGCTTCTCCGCCAGACGGCGCATGAAGTAGCCGTACCAGTCCGTGCCGTAGGCGGTGTAGACGCGCATGCGGTGGCCTTCGGCGGCGAGCCGCAGATGCTCGTCGCTGCGGATGCCGTACAGCATCTGGAACTCGTACTCGTCGAGCTTGCGCCCGGCCTTGCGGGCGAGTTCCTGGGCGATGGAGATCAGGCGCGGGTCGTGGGAGCCGATCATCGGGTACCCCTCGCCCTCCATCAGCGTCTTCAGCACGCGGACGTACGCCTTGTCGATCTCGTGCTTCTGCTGGTAGGCGACCTCGGCGGGCTCCTTGTAGGCGCCCTTCACGAGCCGGACGCGGCTGCCGGCCTCGGCGAGGCGGCGGGCGTCGGCCTCGGTGCGGAAGAGGTAGGCCTGGATGACACAGCCGGTCTGCGGGAAGTCCTTCCGCAGCTCCTCGTGGATGGCGAACATCGAGTCGAGGGTGGTGTGGTCCTCGGCGTCGAGGGTCACGGTCGTCCCGATGGCGGCGGCGGCCTCGACGACGGGGCGGACGTTGGCGAGGGCCAGCTCGTGACCGCCTTCCAGCGCCTGCCCGAACATCGACAGCTTGACGGACATCTCGACGCGCTCGCCGAGGCCGAGGTCGCGCAGCCGGTCGATCAGCGCGAGGTAGGCGTCACGGGCGGCAAAGGCCTGCTCGGGGGTGGTGATGTCCTCGCCGACGACGTCCATCGTCAGCTCCAGGCCCCGGTCGGTGAGGCTCTCGATGATCGGTACGACGTCGTCGACGGTCTCACCCGGGATGAAGCGGTCGACGACCTGCTTGGTCACCGGGGCCGCCGAGATCAGGCGTCGCATCCGGTCGCTTCGCGACGCGGCAAGAATCACGGGACCCAGCACGGGGCACCTCCACAAACCAGCAGATAGAACCACCGTGAAACCTAAGGATCCCTCCGATCGTCGGCCATCGACAGCTGTCACGCATCCGTGCCGCGGATCTCAGACAGATGTATGAAGGGGCTGTACCGGTGCGGGAGAATGCAGGGGTGACCGCGGATGCTGCCTCTTCGAAACGCGCAGGCGACTACCAGGAGCTGGTCGACGAGATCTCCGAGCTCCTCGGCGTCCCGGCGACCCTGGAGAACCGCGACTTCGAGCTGATCGCCTTCGGGGCGTACGACAGCGAGGGCGACCTCGATCCGTCCGCCCTGGACCCCGTCCGCACCCGGTCGATCCTGACCCGCCGCTCGACGACGGCGGTCCGCACCTGGTTCGAGGGCTTCGGCATCACCCGCGCGACCGGCCCGGTCCGTATCCCGCCGACCCCGGAGGCGGGCGTGTACCGGGGGCGGATCTGCCTCCCCGTACGCCACCGGGGTGTCGTCCTCGGCTATGTGTGGCTGCTGGAGTCCGACCCCGGCCCCACCGAAGGCCAGTTGGCCGCGGCCATGGACGTGACCGTCCGGATCGGGGCGCTGCTCGCGGACGAGGCGCAGCACGGGGCGGATCTCAGCCGGGAGCTGCGGGCGGTGCTGACCGCCGAGCATGGCTGGCAGGGGGACATGGCGGTGGCGGCGCTGCGCACGGCCCTCGGCCCGCGCGGCGACGGCCCGCACACGGTGGTGTGCGTCGCCCCGTGGCCGTCCGCCGACCCGGACGACGCCCCCTCGGCCCGTACGGTCCCGCACGCGACGGCGCTGTGCACGGTTCCGTGGGGCACGGCCGCCCAGAGCCTCGCGGTCCTGGTCAGACTGCGGTCGCCGGAGGTGGCGACACCCGCGCTGACGGCGGCACAGCGCCTGCTCGGCGACACCGGCGCCCGGCGGGCCGCCGGTATCGGCGCACCCCGCACCAGTCTGGCCGACCTGCCGACGGCCTGGCACGAGGCCTCGGCCGCGGCGCGCGCGGCCCTGGCGGAACCGGCGCTGGGCCCGGTCGCGCACTGGTCCGGCATCGGCCCGTACCGGCTGCTGACGTCCCTGCCTCCGGACTCGGCCCACGACCCCGCCGTACGCCCCCTGCTCTCCCCCGCCCATCGCGACCTCGCCCGGACCGCCGAGACCTACCTCGACTGCGCGGGCCAGGCCGGCCGTACGGCCGCGGCCCTCGGCATCCACCGGCAGACCCTCTACTACCGCCTCTCCCGGGTCGAGCAGCTGACCGGTCTCGACCTGGACGACGGGGAGGACCGGCTGCTGCTGCACATGGCGTTGAAGGGGACGCGACTGTAGGCGGCGACCAGCGGCGCGCCCGTTACGACGACTCGGGCTCCAGGCGGACGCAGCAGTGTCCGGGCCTGGGTGCCAAAGACGCCTCGAAGCCGCCTTCGCCGAGGCCTTGCAGCACCCCTTGCAGGAGATGCAGGTTCATCCCGCACACCGTCTGTGTGTGCTCGCGCGCCAGGGCATGGAAGGGGCAGTTGCCGAGCACGACGGCCGCTCCGTCACCGCGGGGTTCGAAGCCGTACCGCTCCAGCAGGCCGAGCACGTCGTCGTCGGCGCCCTCTTCGGCCAGCCAGGCGCCCAGCTCGTGGGCCTTGCGGTGCAGGACGGTCCGGGTCGGCTCGCCGGTGGCCTCGGACTCCTCCAGGGCCTGGGCGAGAAGCCGGCCGGCGAGTTCGTAGTGCCGTTCGGGCAGGTTGACGGTGATCTGCCGGGCGGAGCGCTTGTAGAGCTTGGCGGGGCGGCCCGCGCCGGGGCCGGAGCGTCCGGTGCGTCGCTCGTAGACGACGTCGAGCAGTGACTCCTCGGCCAGCCGGTCCAGGTGGAAGGCCGCGGTCTGCCGGGCGAGCCCCAGGGCGGCGGCGGCCTCGTCGCGGCCGACCGGTCCGGGGGCGCGCGCCACATGCTCGTACAGCCTCCGGCGGGTCGGCTCGTCCAGCGCCGCGACGGCGGAGACGTCGGGATCGGGGGCCGCTGCGGGGCCTGCTGCCTGGGGGGCGTTCACGAACACCAGTGTAAAACCCGCGACGGTTGACTAAAGAAAGCCGGGGCGCTTCTATAACTAATGAGAGTTGTTGATAGAAGCGGAGAGAAGGAGGCCGTCATGACCGCGGCACCCACAGCACCCACGACCACCCCGCGGGAGTCGCTCACCGACCCCGGCTACCAGGCGTTCGCCATCCTGCGCCTCGGGTTCACGGTGGCGCCGATCCTGTTCGGCCTGGACAAGTTCGCCAACCTGCTCACCGACTGGCCCGGTTACCTCGCGCCGTGGATCGACGACATCGTTCCGGGCAGCGCCCAGCAGGCCATGTACGCGGTGGGCGTCATCGAGATCGTGGCGGGCCTCGTCGTCGCCGTCGCGCCCCGCTTCGGCGGCTGGCTGGTGGCCGGCTGGCTCGCCGGGATCATCGTCAACCTGCTGACCATCCCCGACTACTACGACATCGCCCTGCGCGACTTCGGCCTGCTGCTCGCCGCGGTCGCCCTGGCCCGGCTGGCGCAGCGCTACCACCGTGCCCCCGCGGAAGGTGACCGCTGAGAACGATCGCCGTCAGGCCGCGACCGGCGCCGGCGGGAGCCGGTCTCACGTCCCGGTGGCGGCCTCGATCAGCTGACGCAGCCCCGCCGTGAGCTGCTCCGCCTCCGGGGCGCTCTTGGGGTCGAAGGTCCACTGCGCCATGAGGCCCATCATCAACGTGGTGTAGAAGGCGCCGAGGGTGTCGACGGCCGCCTCCTCGACATCCTCCTCACGCCCGCCCATGAAGAGCGGCACGATACCGCGCGCGCCCTCCCGCTGCGCCTTCGCCAAGTGCTCGGCCAGCTCCGGCAGTTGGTCCCGCATCGCCACGATCTCCACACTGAGCCGCCAGAGCGAACCAGGCCCGCGCATCGTCTCGATGATGTTGGACCACACCTCCTGGAAACGCTCCAGCGAACCGGGCTCCGCGCCGATCCCGGCGACCCCGTCGAAGGCCTCGGCCATCCCCTCGACCAGCGCCACGTACGCCTGCGCGAGCAGCGCGTCCTTCGAGCCGTAGTGATAGCCGATCGAGGCGAGGTTGGTCCCCGACTCCTTGACGATGTCACGCGCCGTCGTGCGCGCGAAGCCCTTGGCCAGCAGGCAGCGCTTGGCGCCTTCGAGCAGATCCTCACGGTGTCCCATGCCGCCCACCCTACCCCGGGTCCATACAAGCGTCCTAGACCAACGTCTTATACAAACGTTCTAGACAAGCGTTTAAGACGCGCGTACATTCCTCGGCATGACAACGAACCCGACCCGTGCCGGGCGCCGTGAATGGACCGCCCTCGGCGTGCTGATGCTTCCGCTGCTGCTCGTCTCGATGGACGTCTCCGTCCTCTACTTCGCGATCCCCTCGATCAGCGCGGACCTGGAGCCGTCCGGCACCCAGCAGCTGTGGATCTTCGACATCTACGCCTTCGTGCTCGCCGGCCTGCTGATGACCATGGGCTCGCTGGGCGACCGCGTCGGCCACCGCCGCCTCCTGCTGATCGGCGCCACCGCCTTCGGCGCCGCCTCCCTGCTCGCGGCGTACGCCGACAGCGCCGAGACCCTGATCGCGGCCCGCGCGGTCCTCGGCATCGGCGGCGCGACCCTGATGCCGTCGACGATGGCCCTGCTGCGCACGATGTTCACCGACCCCGGCCAGCGCGCGAAGGCGATCGGCCTGTGGTCCGGCGTGATGACGGCCGGGATCGCGCTCGGTTCGGTGATGAGCGGGGTGCTGGTCGAGTACTTCTGGTGGGGCTCGGTCTTCCTGGTCAACCTGCCCGCGATGGCGCTGCTGCTCGTCCTCGGCCCGGTACTGCTGCCCGAGTCCCGCAACCCGGCGTCCGGCCGCTTCGACTGGCTGAGCGTGCCCCTGTCCATGGCGGCCGTGCTCCCCGTCATCTACGGCCTGAAGGAGATCCCCTCCGAGGGCTGGAACGTCCGCTACGTCGTCTCGATCACCGTCGGCCTGCTCTTCGCGGCCCTGTTCGTCCGCCGCCAGCGCACCGCGGCCTCACCGATGATCGACCCGGCCCTGTTCCGCGGCCGCGGCTTCGCCCCCGCTGTCGGCCTGAACCTCGTCTCGGCGTTCGGGATCATGGGGTCGGCGTACTTCACCACGCAGTACCTTCAGTCGGTGCTCGACAAGAGCGCGCTGGAGGCGGCCCTGTGGGCGCTGCTGCCGTCGGTGCCGATCGGGGCGGCCGCGCCGGTCGCGACGGGCCTCGTGCAGAAGGGCGTCGACCGCTCCCGGGTCATCACCGCGGGCTTCGTGATCGCCGCGGCCGGGTTCGTCGTCCTGGCCTTCGCCGGCACGGACTCACTGTGGGTGGTGCTGACCGCGTGCGCGGTCCTCGCCGTCGGCGGTGTCGTCGTGATGTCCCAGATCATGGACCTGGCGATGGGCGCCGCCCCGGTTGAGCGGGCGGGCACCGCGTCCTCGCTGATGGAGACCGGCTCGGAGTTCGGCGGCGCGCTGGGCATGGCGCTGCTCGGCTCCATCGGTACGGCGGTCTACCGCCACGAGATGCCGGCTTCGGCCCCGGACGCGGCCCGCGAGACGCTGGGCGGAGCGCTGGCCGTGGCCGACCGGGTGCCCGGTCTCGCGACGGTGGCCCGGGAGGCGTTCACCAGCGGGATGCAGGGTGCGGCGATCGGCGGGGCCGTGTTCCTGGCGGGGGCCGCGGTGCTGGCCGCGGTGACGCTGCGGGGCGTGGAGGTGCGGGAGCCGGTGAAGGAACCGGAGCCGGAGACGGAGACGACGTCCGCCTGACGGCGAAAGAAGGCGGGGCGCGCCGAGGATCGACCTCGGCGCGCCCCGCCTTTTCGCGTGGTACGTCAGACCAGGTTCACGGCACGCGCCGACGTCGCGCCGATCTCCGCCTCGACCTCGGCCAGCACCCCGGCGGGCACCGTGTCGTCGACGGTCAGGACGGCCAGCGCCTCGCCGCCGACCGCCGCGCGGGCGACCTGCATGCCGGCGATGTTGATGCCCGCCTCACCGAAGATCCGGCCCACGGTGCCGACGACACCGGGACGGTCCTCGTAGCGCAGGACGACCATGTGGTCGGCGAGGGCCAGGTCCACGTCGTACTCGCCCACGGCCACGATCTTCTGGAGGTGCTTCGGACCGGCCAGCGTGCCGGAGACCGACACCTCCTCGCCGCTGCCGAGCGTGCCGCGCACGGTGACCACGTTGCGGTGGTCCGACGACTCCGAGCTGGTCGTCAGCCGCACCTCGACGCCGCGCTCCTGCGCGAACAGCGGGGCGTTGACGTAGGAGACCGTCTCGTCGACGACGTCCTCGAAGACACCCTTGAGGGCGGACAGCTCCAGCACCTTCACGTCGTGCTGGGTGATCTCGCCGTAGACCTCGACGTCGAGGCGGACCGCGACCTCACCGGCGAGCGCGGTGAAGATGCGGCCGAGGCGCTCGGCGAGCGGCAGACCCGGCTTGACGTCCTCGGCGATGACACCGCCCTGGACGTTGACCGCGTCGGGCACCAGCTCACCGGCGAGCGCGAGCCGCACCGAACGGGCGACCGCGATACCGGCCTTCTCCTGGGCCTCGTCGGTGGAGGCGCCGAGGTGCGGGGTGCAGACGACCTGGTCGAGCTCGAAGAGCGGGGAGTCCGTGCAGGGCTCCTTCGCGTACACGTCGAGACCGGCGCCGGCGACCCGGCCCTCCTTGAGGGCGGAGAACAGCGCGGTCTCGTCGACGATGCCACCGCGCGCGGCGTTGACGATCCGCACGCTCGGCTTGACCTTGTGCAGGGCCTCGTCGCCGATCAGACCGACCGTCTCGGGGGTCTTGGGCAGGTGGACGGTGATGAAGTCGGAGACCTCGAGGAGCTCGTCCAGGGAGAGCACCTTGACGCCCATCTGCGCGGCGCGCGCGGGCTGGATGTAGGGGTCGTAGGCGACGACCTTCATCCCGAAGGCGGACATGCGCTGCGCGACGAGCGCGCCGATGCGTCCGAGGCCCACGACACCGAGGGTCTTCTCGGCGAGCTCGACGCCCGTGTACTTGCTGCGCTTCCACTCGCCGTTCTTCAGCGCCGAGTTGGCCTGCGGGATGTGCCGCGCGGTGGCCAGGAGCAGGCCACAGGCCAGCTCGGCGGCGGTCACGATGTTGGAGGTCGGGGCGTTGACGACCATCACGCCGGCCTTGGTGGCGGCGGAGACGTCCACGTTGTCCAGGCCGACGCCGGCTCGTGCGACGACCTTCAGCTTGTTCGCGGCGGCGATCGCCTCGGCGTCCACCTTGGTGGCGGAGCGGATCAGGATCGCGTCGACGTCGGCGATGGCGGGCAGCAGCTCGGCGCGGTCCGCGCCGTTGCACTGCCGGATCTCGAAGTCGGGGCCAAGCGCGTCGACGGTCGCGGGCGACAGCTCTTCAGCGATGAGTACGACAGGTTTCGAGCTCACGTGAGTCCTCACAAGTCCAATGCATGCGGACGGCCGTCCCGACGGCCGCAGGCGGTGGAGGGATGTCGCGACCCGACGGGTCGCTTGAGCCGCGTGGAAGACGCACGACGCTGTGGGCCTGACGCGTATGTAGTGCAGCAGTGTAGTGGCGTGGCCACCGGGCATTTACGCCACTGCGGAAGGATCACCCGTCCGTGGCCGGACAGGTTGGACAACGGGGCCGGAGCATGCCGCTCCGGCCCCGTCGCTGGAGGACTTACGCCTCCTCGTCGACCCAGCTCATCAGCTTGCGCAGCTGCTTGCCGGTGGTCTCCAGGAGGTGCTCGGAGTCCTGCTGCTTGTACTCGTTGTACTTCTTCAGACCGCCGTGGTACTCGGCCATCCACTCACGCGCGAAGGTGCCGTCCTGGATCTCGGCCAGGACCTTCTTCATCTCGGCCTTGGTGGCGTCGGTGATGATGCGCGGGCCGGTCACGTAGTCGCCCCACTCGGCGGTCTCGGAGACGGACCAGCGCATCTTCTCCAGGCCGCCCTCGTACATGAGGTCGACGATGAGCTTCAGCTCGTGCAGGCACTCGAAGTACGCGATCTCCGGCTGGTAGCCAGCCTCGGTCAGCGTCTCGAAGCCGGCCTTGACCAGCGCGGCCGTACCACCACAGAGAACGGCCTGCTCGCCGAAGAGGTCGGTCTCGGTCTCCTCGGTGAAGGTCGTCTTGATGACGCCCGCGCGGGTGCCACCGATGCCCTTGGCGTACGACAGGGCCAGCGCGAAGGCGTTGCCCGTGGCGTCCTGCTCGACGGCCGCGATGCAGGGAACGCCGCGACCCTCCTCGTACTGACGGCGCACGAGGTGGCCCGGGCCCTTGGGGGCGACCATGCAGACGTCCACGCCGGCCGGGGGCTTGATGAAGTCGAAGCGGATGTTCAGACCGTGGCCGAAGAACAGCGCGTCGCCCTCGTTGAGGTTGTCCTTGATGGACTCCTCGTAGACCTGGGCCTGGATCGGGTCCGGGACCAGGATCATGATGACGTCGGCCTCGGCGGCGGCCTCCGACGGCGTCACCACGCGCAGGCCCTGCTCCTCGGCCTTGGCCTTGGACTTGGAGCCCTCGTGCAGACCGACACGGACGTCGACGCCCGAGTCACGGAGCGACAGCGCGTGGGCGTGGCCCTGGCTGCCGTAACCGATGACCGCGACCTTGCGGCCCTGGATGATGGACAGGTCGGCGTCGGCGTCGTAGAACAGCTCGGCCACTTTGGGTTCTCTCCTTGAGTGCAGGTGTTGCGTCCCACCGTATGACGGCGGGCTGACGTGAAGTCTCGGGGTCTCGCCATACGGGCGACGGCCGCGCCGCCGCCCGTGCCCGCCTTACGCGCTTCGGTCCAGCGCGCGCAGCGAACGGTCGGTGATCGACCGCGCGCCGCGGCCGATCGCGATCGTGCCGGACTGGACGAGCTCCTTGATGCCGAAGGGCTCCAGCATCTTGAGCATGGCCTCCAGCTTGTCGCTGCCGCCGGTGGCCTCGATGGTGACGGCCTCCGGGGAGACGTCGACGGTCTTGGCGCGGAACAGCTGGACGATCTCGACGATCTGGGAGCGGGTCTCGTTGTCGGCGCGCACCTTCACCAGAACGAGTTCACGCTGAACGGCGCTCGACGGCTCCAGCTCGACGATCTTGAGCACCTCGACGAGCTTGTTGAGCTGCTTGGTGACCTGCTCCAGGGGCAGCGCCTCGACGCTCACGACGATCGTGATGCGGGAGATGTCCGCGTGCTCGGTGACCCCGACGGCGAGCGAGTCGATGTTGAAGCCGCGGCGGGAGAACAGCGCGGCGATCCGGGCGAGGATGCCCGGCTTGTTCTCCACCAGGACGGAGAGCGTGTGCTTGGACATGATCTTTTACGTCTCTCTCGCTCAGTCGTCTTCGTTGTCGCCGAAGTCGGGGCGGACGTCCCGGGCGGCCAGGATCTCGTCGTTGGAGGTGCCGGCGGCGACCATCGGCCACACCATGGCGTCCTCGTGGACGATGAAGTCGATGACGACCGGGCGGTCGTTGATCGAGTTCGCCTCTTCGATGACCTTGTCGAGGTCGGCCGGGTCCTCGCAGCGGATCGCGTAGCAGCCCATGGCCTCCGACAGCTTCACGAAGTCGGGGACGCGGGTGCCGCGGGCGTCCGGGTTGACGTCGTCGGGCCCGGAGTGCAGCACGGTGTTGGAGTACCGCTGGTTGTAGAAGAGGGTCTGCCACTGGCGGACCATCCCGAGGGCGCCGTTGTTGATGACGGCGACCTTGATCGGGATGTTGTTCAGGGCGCAGGTGGTGAGCTCCTGGTTGGTCATCTGGAAGCAGCCGTCGCCGTCGATCGCCCAGACCGTCCGGTCCGGCCGGCCGGCCTTGGCGCCCATCGCGGCGGGGACCGCGTAGCCCATGGTTCCGGCGCCGCCGGAGTTCAGCCAGGTCGCGGGCTTGTCGTACTCGATGTAGTGCGCGGCCCACATCTGGTGCTGGCCGACGCCCGCGGCGAAGATCGTGCCCTCCGGGGCGAGTTGGCCGATGCGCTGGATGACCTGCTGCGGCGACAGCGAGCCGTTCTCCGGCTGGTCGTAACCGAGCGGGTAGGTCTCGCGCCAGCGGTTGAGGTCCTTCCACCAGGCGGTGTAATCGCCCTGGTGGCCCTCGCTGTGCTCCTTCTGCACGGCCTGGACCAGGTCGGCGATGACCTCGCGGGCGTCACCGACGATCGGCACGTCCGCGGTGCGGTTCTTGCCGATCTCCGCGGGGTCGATGTCGGCGTGGACGATCTTGGCGTACGGGGCGAAGCTGTCCAGCTTGCCGGTGACGCGGTCGTCGAAGCGGGCTCCGAGGGCGACGATCAGGTCGGCCTTCTGCAGCGCGGTGACGGCGGTGACCGCACCGTGCATGCCCGGCATTCCCACGTGCAGCGGGTGGCTGTCGGGGAATGCGCCGAGCGCCATCAGGGTGGTGGTGACGGGCGCTCCGGTGAGTTCTGCGAGGACCTTCAGCTCGGCGGTGGCCTGGGCCTTGATGACGCCGCCGCCGACGTAGAGGACGGGCCGCTTGGCGGCCGTGATGAGCTTCGCGGCCTCGCGGATCTGCTTGGCGTGCGGCTTGGTCACCGGGCGGTAGCCGGGCAGGTCCATGACCGGCGGCCAGGAGAACGTGGTCTGCGCCTGGAGGATGTCCTTGGGGATGTCCACCAGCACCGGGCCGGGGCGGCCGGTGGAGGCGATGTGGAACGCCTGCGCGATGGTCCGCGGGATGTCCTCGGCCTTGGTGACCAGGAAGCTGTGCTTGGTGATCGGCATCGTGATGCCGACGATGTCCGCCTCCTGGAAGGCGTCCGTGCCGATCGCCTTGGAGACGACCTGGCCGGTGATCGCCACGAGCGGCACCGAGTCCATGTTGGCGTCCGCGATCGGAGTGACGAGGTTGGTCGCGCCGGGTCCCGAGGTCGCCATGCAGACGCCGACCTTGCCGGTGGCCTGCGCGTAGCCCGTGGCCGCGTGACCGGCGCCCTGCTCGTGGCGGACCAGGACGTGACGCACCCGGGTGGAGTCCATCATCGGGTCGTACGCCGGCAGGATCGTGCCTCCGGGGATACCGAATACCGTGTCGACGCCGACCTCTTCAAGCGAACGGATGAGCGACTTCGCGCCCGTGACGCTCTCGGGAGGGGACTGCTGTCCTCCGGATCGGGGCCGCGGCTGCGGATGGTGGGCCCCGGTGGCCTGCTCGGTCATCGTCATTCTCTTCTCGATGCTGAGGGTTTTTGCGATGTTCGTGCGGTTTGAACGGTTTTACGCTCGGTACCTGTGCAACAAAAAACCCCTCGTGCCGTAAGGCAAGCGAGGGGAGCGCGCCGGTGAGTGGTCGCTGAGCGGTCGAGGCTCAGCTTCAGCCGACGCGCTTTCCAAGTACGAGAATTCGGGTGCGCATGGCAATGACCCTCCCCCCGGCGCACACCACGTGTCAAGTGGGTGGGACGGGAGTCTCATTATGTGAGCGAAGGGCACTTCCGCCTCCGAGGACAGCGGTTCCGCCCCCGAGTACGGCGGGGACACCACTTGTGTACACCCCCGCGCCACCCCCCGCGAACGCGGGTTCGGCCGGTCCGTGCGGCACCGGAAAGTGGCCGGAAGTGAGCGCCCGGCGCAGCCGGTACTCGTCCAACGGACCGGAGAACGCCATCCCCTGGCCGTGTGTGCAGCCCATCGCCCGCAGCGCCACGACCTGCTCCGGCAGGTCCACGCCGTCGGCCACGGACTGCAACCCGAGATCCCCGGCGATCCTGAGCAGCCCGCTGGTGATCTTGTGCAGCCGCGCGGACTCCACCACCCCGTCGACCAGGCTGCGGTCGAGCTTGAGCACGTCCACGGGGAGTCTGCGCAGGGCTGTGATCGCCGCGTAACCGCTCCCGAAGCCGTCGAGCGCGATCCGGACACCGAGCCGCCGCAGGGCGGCCAGCCGGCGCTCCAGCTCGTCCAGGGAGACCCGGGGGTCGGTCTCGGACAGCTCGATCAACAGGGACCCGGACGGCAGTCCGTGCCGGGTCAGCAGCGCCTCGATCGAGCCAGGCGGCAGCGACCGGTCGAGGAGCCGACGGGCACTCATCCGCACCGTCACCGGCACGGACACCCCGGTCCCGGTGCGCTCGGCGGCCTGCCCCACGGCCTCCTCGAGGATCCAGCGGCCGAGCTCCTGCGTCTTGTCGCTGTCCTCGGCCACCCGCAGGAACTCGGCGGGCGTGAACAGGACACCCTGCGAAGAACGCCAGCGCGCCTGGGCGGCGACCGAGGTGATCCGGCCGTCCTCCAGACAGACCACGGGCTGGTGCAGCAGCGCGAACTCGCCGTCGTGCAGCGCGGCACGCAGCCGGGTGGCCAGTTCCGCCTTGCGTACGACGTCCTGTTGCATCTGCGGCGCGTACAGCTCGACGCGGCCCTTTCCGGCCGACTTGGCGCGGTACATCGCCAGGTCGGCGTTGCGCAGGATCTCGCCCGCGCCGAGGCCCGGCTCGGAGAAGGCGACGCCGATGGAGGCGGCGACCCGGACATCGTTGCCGTCGATGAGGTAGGGCTGCGAGAGCGTGATCCTGAGCCGGTCGGCGAGCTCCAGGATGTGGCGTTCCCTGGCGGAGCGGTCCCGGGTGCCGTCGCCGACGATCAGGGCCGCGAACTCGTCGCCGCCCAGCCGGGAGGCGGTGTCGCCGTAGCGGACCGCGTCCTGGAGTCTGCGGGCGGCCTGGACGAGCAGTTCGTCCCCGGCCTGGTGGCCGATCGTGTCGTTGACGGCCTTGAAGCCGTCCAGGTCGATGAAGAGGACGGCGGTGCCGCGGTCGGAGGAACGGCGACCGGACAGGGCCTGCTGGACGCGCTTGGTGAACAGGGCGCGGTTGGGCAGGTCGGTGAGCGGGTCGTGCTCGGCGTTGTGCTGGAGCTGCGCCTGAAGGCGCACCCGCTCGGTCACGTCCCGGCTGTTGAAGATGAGGCCGCCGTGGTGACGGTTGACGGTGGACTCCACGTTGAGCCAGCCGCCGTCGCCGGACTTGAAGCGGCACTCGATGCGGGTGGTGGGTTCCTCGGGCGGGCTGGCGGCGAGGAAGCGGCGCACCTCGTGCACCACGCAGCCCAGGTCCTCCGGGTGGATGAGATGGGCCAGTTCCGTACCGACGAGCTCCTCGGCGGTGCGTCCGTAGACCCCGGCGGCGGCCGGGGAGACGTAGCGGAGGATGCCGTTGGGCGCGGCGATCATGATGACGTCGCTGGAACCCTGCACCAGGGAGCGGAAGTGGCTCTCCTTCTGGGCCAGTTCCTGGGTGAGGGTGATGTTGTCGAGCAGCATGATGCCCTGGCGCACCACGAGGGCGAGCACGACGGTGCCGCAGGTGAGCAGCACCACGCGGTCGACGCTGCGGCCGTTGAGCACGTTGTAGAGGATGCCCAGTGTGCACACGGCGGCGGCGAGGTAGGGCGTGAGGGCGGCCAGGGAGCCGGCGATCGGCCGGGCGGCCGGATACCGGCTGTGATCACCTCCCGGCGGCTGTGCGGGCGGGTGGTGGTGGATGCCGCCGCGCCGCCTCGGCAGGTGTTCGTGCACCACGCGCGTGTGCGGCTCGTCGTCCGGCTGCCCGTGCCGGGGCGCGACCCAGGGGGCGTAGGCGAGGAGCAGCGAGCCGGCGAACCAGCCCGCGTCGAGCAGCTGGCCCGAGCGGTAGTTGTTGTGCAGCAGCGGTGAGGTGAACAGGGCGTCGCACATCACGGTCAGGGCGAGCGCGCCGATCGCGGTGTTGACCGCGGAGCGGTTGACCGCCGAGCGCCGGAAGTGCAGCGCGAGCACCATGCTGACCAGGGCGATGTCGAGCAGCGGATACGCCAGCGAGAGCGCGGTGTTCGCGACGCTCGCGCCCCCCTTGGACTCCGCCTTGGCCGCCTGGGCGAGCGCGAGGCTCCACGACAGCGTGAGCAGCGAGCCGCCGATCAGCCAGGCGTCGAGCGCGAGACAGACCCAACCGGCCTTCGTCACCGGCCGTTTGGCGAGGACCAGCAGGCCCACGATGGCGGGCGGCGCGAAGCACAGGAAGAAGGCGTCGGCGTAACTGGGGCTCGGCACCGGCCGTTCCAGAACGACCTCGTACCACCCCCAGACCAGGTTGCCGAGGGAGGCCATGGCCGAGGAGAGCGCGAACAGCAGCCAGGCCGGTCGAAAGCGGATGCGGCGTCGACGGGCGTAGAGGAAGCAGGACACGGCGGCGATGCCCGCTGCGGCGCTCAGCCCGAAGTCGCCCATGATCAGGGCGAGTTCGTCCGAACCCCAGCCGAGCGCGGAACCGACGGCGTATCCCGCGCAGATCAGGGCCAGAACGAGTTGGTGGACCAGGCTCGCCCCGCTGCCGGAGGACGGCGGGCGGGACAGCAGCAACCCTGGCGAAGGCCGGTCCCGCAGCGCTCCGTTGAGGGTGGTCGTGGGGGGCGGCGGCGAGCTCACCGGACCCTCCAGGTCCGCTGTGCCCCGGGGTCCAGCGGCTCCCGGGTCGCTGGGTGCGCATGCCTCTTGCGGCAGCTGTGCCTGCGGTGGTGATGGCTGTGACGGCAGTTGTGGCTGCCGTGGTGACCGCGTCTGCGCGCGGTCGTGTGCCAGGGTCGCCGCCGGCTGCCCCGCCGCGTCGGATCGCTCGTCCATAGGCCGTGCATCGCCCGTCGCCCCCCTCACAGTCTGAAATGTGCGTCCCCGGCGCCGAACGGTGCGCGGCGCAGCCCCTGTCGGGACGATACACCAGTCTCGTCACTCAGGGACATAGTTCCTCTACGCTCCGTGACGACCAGCGGCGATGTGAGCACGGACCGCGTCCGGGAGGTTGCGGAGGGTACCGGAAGCGGATTACGCGGTTGTTGCCCGAAGCGCTCAGGCCCTTGTGGGGCCCGTCGTAAGGATCACGTTGCGCAGGGGCTCCTGGTTCACGAATCGCCCCAACTGATCCACCAGCAACCGTTTTGCGCGCGGCAGGAAAGCGGAGGTGGGCCCGCCGACGTGGGGACTGATGAGCACGCCGGGCGCCTGCCAGAGCGGGTGTCCCTTGGGCAGCGGCTCGGGATCCACCACGTCCAGGGCGGCGGTGAGACGGCCGCTCTCCAGCTCGGCGAGGAGCGCCTTGGTGTCGACGACGCCTCCGCGCGCGACGTTCACGAGGAGGGCGCCGTCCTTCATCCGGGCCAGGAACTCCCCGTTCACCAGGGAGCGGGTGGAGTCGTTCAGCGGCGTGGAGAGGATGACGACGTCCGCCTCGGGCAGCAGGGCGGGCAGATCGGTGAGCGGGTGCACCGGTCCGCGCTCCGTAGTGCGCGCGGAGCGCGCGACGCGCGCCACCCGCGCGACCTCGAACGGTACGAGCCGGTCCTCGATGGCGGCCCCGATGGACCCGTACCCGACGATGAGGACGTTCTTGTCGGCGAGCGCGGGATGGAAGTCGCCCTGCCAGTGCTCCTGTTGCTGGGCCCGCACGAAACCGGGGATGCCGCGCAGCGAGGCGAGCGTCAGGGTGAGGGCGAGCTCGGCGGTGCTCGCCTCGTGCACACCGCGCGCGTTGCACAGCCGTACGCCGGGTGCGAGGTCGGACAGCTGTGCCATGACGTCGTCGACACCGGCGGTGAGCGTCTGGACCAGCTGGAGGTGGCGCATCTCCTTCAGCGGGCGGACCTTCACGGGCTGCCGCTTCATGTACGGCACCACGTAGACGACGCAGTCGGCCGGGTCCCCGGGATACTCCTGCTCCCCTGTCTCACCCCCGTCCCAGAACAGGTAGCGGGGACCCTCGGGAAGCCCCGCGATCTCGTCCGGCGGGATGGGAAGCCACACGTCAGCGCTCATGGTCACGAGGCTATGTCAGGCGTGTGAGCACGCAGAGGTTAGGTTGTGGGGTGCCGGAAGAGGAGGGTCACGAGCAGGTGGAGCGCAGGACGATCGGCGCGGGGGCACTCGCGGTGGGGGCCGTCGGACTCGGCTGTATGCCGATGAGCTGGGCGTACAGCGGGTCACGGCAGCGGGGCGAGGAGTCGCTGCGGGCCGTGCACACAGCGCTCGACGCGGGCACGACGCTCCTGGACACGGCCGACATGTACGGCCCGTTCACCAATGAGCTGCTGGTGGGGCGGGTGTTGAAGGAGCGGCGCGAGGACGCGTTCGTGTCGACCAAGGTCGGTCTGCTGGTGGGCGAGCAGCACGTCGTGGCCAACGGCCGCCCCGGCTATGTGAAACGGGCGTGCGACGCCTCACTGCGTCGCCTGCAGACCGATGTCATCGACCTCTACCAGCTGCATCGCGCGGACCCCGAGGTCCCGGTCGAGGAGACCTGGGGCGCGATGGCGGAGCTGGTGCGGGCGGGAAAGGTGCGGGCGCTGGGCTTCTGCGCGATGGGCGCACGGGGTGGCCGCCGGTCCGGGGCGCGTCTGTACGACGCGACGATCAAGCAGCTCCAGCGGGTGCAGCAGGTCTTCCCGGTGAGCGCGGTGGAGGCGGAGCTGTCGGTGTGGTCGCCGGAGGCGCTGGAGGCGCTGCTGCCGTGGTGCGGGGCCCGGGGGATCGGCTTCCTGGCGGCGATGCCGCTGGGCAACGGCTTCCTGACCGGGACGCTGACGCCGGGCGAGGGCTTCGAACCGGACGACCTGCGCGCCCGCCACCCCCGCTTCACGGCCGAGATGATGGCCGCCAACCAGCCGATCATCGCGGGCCTGCGGCGTATGGCGTCCCGGCACGGCGAGGAGGTGACCCCGGCGCAGGTGGCGCTGGCGTGGGTGCTGGCCCAGGGCAGGCACGTGGTGCCGGTGCCGGGCACCAAACAGGAGCGGTGGGCGCGGGAGAACGCCGGGGCGGCGGCGCTTCGCCTCTCCGCACAGGACCTGGCGGAGGTGCGGGAGCTGCCGGGGGCACTGGGGTCGTGGGACTGAGGCCCTTGGCGGCCGGGACTGAGATCCTGGGGGTGTGAGGCGCTTTCGCGCGGCTTTCAGCCGCTTTCGCGCAGCCCGCTCGCTTCGGCTCGTGGAGATCGGGAACCCGCGGGGCGCGAGCGGTGTATGAAAAGGAGAACCCGCCGCGTCGAAGGGACCAGATCGTGCAACGTCGAGTTGTGACGGCCGTGTTGGCCGCGACCACGCTCCTGCTGGCGGCCGGCTGCTCCTCGGACGACGGCGAGGGCTCCGCCGGCGGCGCGACTCCGAGCGGTACGACGTCGAGGTCCGCGTCCTCGCCCAGTCGGCAGGCCGCCGAGGAGACACCCCCGGCGAAGGGCTCGGTGAAGGTGCTGCGCACGGTCGCCACCGGCCTGGACACCCCCTGGGGCCTGGCCCCGCTGCCCGACGGCGATCTGCTCGTCTCCTCCCGGGACAAGGGCACCATCACCCGGGTCGACACGGAGACGGGCAGGAAGACGGAGCTGGGCGAGGTCCCGGGGGTCTCCCCGGCCGGCGAGGGCGGCCTCCTGGGCCTGGCCCTCTCCCCCGACTACGCCTCGGACCACATGGTGTACGCCTACTTCAGCTCGGCTTCCGACAACCGCGTCGTCCGCATGCTGTACGAGGAGAAGAAGCCGTCCGGCGAGCAGCTGGGCGCACCGGACACGGTCTTCAAGGGCATCCCCAAGGGCTTCGTCCACAATGGCGGCCGGATCGCCTTCGGCCCCGACAAGATGCTCTACGCGGGCACGGGCGAGAGCGGCGACACCGGCCTCTCCCAGGACAAGAAGTCCCTCGGCGGCAAGATCCTGCGCCTCACCCCGGAGGGCGAACCGGCTCCGGGCAACCCGTTCCCCGACTCCCCCGTGTACTCCTACGGCCACCGCAATGTGCAGGGCCTCGCCTGGGACCCCGAGCAGCGGCTGTTCGCCTCGGAGTTCGGCCAGGACACCTGGGACGAGCTGAACGCGATCAAGCCGGGCGACAACTACGGCTGGCCCGAGGCCGAGGGCAAGTCCGACGACTCCGGCTTCCACAACCCGATAGCCCAGTGGGCCACGGACGACGCCTCCCCCAGCGGCATCGCCTACGCCGAGGGATCGATATGGATGGCGGGCCTCAAGGGCCAGCGTCTGTGGCGCATCCCGCTGAAGGGCACGGAGGCCTCCGCCGACCCCCAGCCCTTCCTGAAGGGCGAGTACGGCCGGCTGCGCACGGTGGTTTCGGCCGGCGGCGCCAAGCTGTGGCTGGTCACCAGCAACACGGACGGACGGGGGAACCCTGAGGACGGGGACGACCGGATTCTGGAGATCCAGGTGAGCTGACCGATTGCCTACGCAGAGGGTTCGTCCTGCGTCCCGTCACCTACGCAGAGGGCTCGCCCTGCGCCTCGTCCTGCGTCCCGTCCTCTGTCTCGTCCGGCTCCGGGCGGCGTACGACGACCTTTCCCGACGAGAGATCTATCGGCCCGTGTCCGGGGTCGCCGTCACCCACGTCGACCCGCGTCAGTTCCAGTCGGTTCTGTTCGTCTCGGGTGTGTTTTCGACCGGGTGCGAACAGTTCCTCGAAGGGGTTGAACACAGGACCTCCCTAGGCCGGTCACTTACAGCGTAAAACGTCACCCCGCTGTTCGACTCGAGAGGTGCTCGGCGGGGAACAGCCCCAGCCGATGGGCCACCGCCGCCGCCTCGCCACGGCCCGAGACACCCAGCTTGGCCAGAATGTTCGACACATGGACGCTGGCCGTCTTCGGGGAGATGAACAGTTCCTCGGCGATCTGGCGATTGGTGCGTCCGGCGGAGACCAGGCGCAGCACATCGCGTTCCCGGCCGGTGAGGCCGAGGGCATCGGCCTGGTCGGCGGGGGCCTGGGCCTGCTTCGGGACATGGGCGAGGCCGAGGCGGGCGCGCTGGGCGAGCCGGGTGACGGCGTCGGCCAGCGGGCGAGCGCCGAGGTGGTCGGCGACGGCGTGGGCCAGGCGGAGCAGCTCCGTGGCGCGGTCGCGCTCGTCCTCGCCGCCGACGGTGAGGAGGGACTCCGCGAGGCGGTGGCGGACGCGGGCGAGGTCGTAGGGGCGGTCCAGGGTTTCGAAGGCGGCGGTGACCGCGGCCCAGTCGTCGGGATCGCTGTATCCCTCGGCACGCAGCAGTTCGGCGCGGACCCAGTGTTCGTGGGCGTGCCAGACGGGCGCGTTGGTGGTGAGGGTCTTGGCGGCCTCGCGGATGCCCTGGAGGATTTCGGCGCGGCCGGCGTCGGTGGCGGGCAGTCCGAGCGCGTCGGCCTCCGCCGCGGCGGCGGTCAGGAGCAGCGGCCAGCCATAGCGCTGGGTGTCGGGCGGGAAGCCCTCGTCCAGGGCGCGGTGGAGTGCGGCGCGGGCGTCCAGGAGGCGGCCTTCGCCCGCCGTGAGGCCGATCGAGATGCGGGCGAGGGGCATCTCGTGCTGGGGCGCGCGGTCATGGGTGCCGAAGTGACCGCGGGCCGCGGCGAGTTGGCTGCCGCACTCGGCCAGGTCGCCGCGGGCGAGGGCGAGTTCGGCGCGGAGGGTGGCGCGGAAACCGCGGGATTTCGCGCTCTGGCCGACGTGTTCCGACTTCCCGGCCGCTGTGGCGGCCTCGTCCCAGCGGCCGAGGCTGAAGAGGGACTCGGCGAGGTTGCCCCAGACCCAGGCCTCGCTGTCGAGGAGGCCGAACTTCCGGGTGTGGGCGACGCCTTCCTCCAGGATGGGCACGGCTTCGGCGGAGCGTCCGACGGCTTCCAGGGCGTCGGGCAGATTGACGTAGACGCGGGCGGCGATGGCGGTCATGCCGTTCTCGGTGGTCTGCCGTCTGACCTCGAACATCTCCTTCAGGCCGGCTTCGAGGTCGCCGGAGTGCACGATGAGGCTGCCGAGGGTGAGCCGGGCGCTCATCTCGGTCTCGCGGGCGCCGACCATGCGCGCGTACTCCACGGCGCGTTCGGCGGCGGTGAAGGCGTCGGGGCCGGGGACGTGCACCATGGACCAGTTGGCGACATGGGCGAGGACGTCGGCGTGCACCTCGGAGGGCGGCAGGCCTCGGACCAGGTCCTGGGCGGTGGCGAGCTCCTGCCAGCCGTTGCCGCGGGCGAGCGCCTGCACCAGCCGGGAGCGCATCACCCAGAACCAGGCGGCGCGCACCGGATCGCCCTCTTCCTCCAGCAGGTGCAGGGCCCTCTTGGTGATCTTCAGGGCGCGTTCCCGTTCACCGGCGAGCCGGCCGGCGACGGCGGCCTCGGCCATCAGGTCGAGGTAGCGGAGCGGGGTGGTGGCCGGGTTGCAGCCGCAGGGCGGGAAGGCCTCGGTGTAGTCGACGGGGCGCAGTGCGGCCCTGACGTCCTCGGGGGCGGTGTCCCACAGCTCCATCGCGCGTTCCAGGAGCCGGAGTTGCTCGGAGAAGGCGTGCCGGCGGCGGGCGGTGACGGAGGCGTCCAGGACGGCGGGCAGGGCCTTGGCGGCGTCATGGGCGTGGTACCAGTAGCTGGCCAGGCGCATGACCCGGGCGTCGGCCGCGACCAGGGTCGGGTCTGCTTCCAGGGCCTCGGCGTAGCGGCGGTTGAGCCGGGAGCGTTCGCCCGGCAGCAGGTCGTCGCTGACCGCCTCGCGGACCAGGGAGTGCCGGAAGCGGTAGCCGTCGCCGTCGGGGGCGGCACTGAGGATGTTGGCGTTGACGGCGGCGCGCAGGGCCTCGATGAGGTCGTCCTCGGCGAGCCGGGCGACGGCGGCGATCAGCCGGTACTCGACGGTGGAGCCGCCCTCGGCGACGATCCGGGAGACCCGCTGGGCGCTCTCCGGCAGCCCTTCGACCCGTACGAGGAGCAGGTCGCGGAGGGAGTCGGTGAGGCCGGTGCAGCAGCCCTCGTGGGCGGCGACGGCGAGTTCCTCGACGAAGAACGCGTTGCCGTCGGAGCGTTCGAAGATCTCGTCGACCTGCGCCGGATCGGGCTCGGCGGCGAGGATGCCGGCGATCTGACGGCCGACCTCGGTGCGGTTGAAGCGGCCGAGTTCGAGGCGGCGGACGGTGCGCAGCCGGTCGAGTTCGGCGAGCAGGGGGCGCAGCGGGTGGCGGCGGTGGATGTCGTCGGCGCGATAGGTGGCGACGACGACGAGGCGGCCGGTGCGCAGGGTGCGGAAGAGGTAGGCCAGGAGGTGGCGGGTGGAGGCGTCGGCCCAGTGGAGGTCCTCGAGGGCGACGACGACGGTGCGGTCGGCGGCGACGCGTTCCAGGAGGCGGGCGGTGAGTTCGAAGAGACGGGCCATGCTCTGCTCGTCATGGCGTCCGGCGGGGGCCTCGCCCAGTTCGGGCAGGAGCCGGGCCAGTTCCTCCTCCTGCCCGGCGGCCGCGGCGGCGAGTTCCTCGGGCAGTTCGCGGCGCAGGGCGCGCAGGGCGGTGGAGAAGGGGGCGAAGGGCAGTCCGTCGGCGCCGATCTCCACGCAGCCGCCGAGCGCGACGACGGCGCCCCGGCCGCAGGCGGTGGTCGCGAACTCCTCGACGAGGCGCGTCTTGCCGACCCCGGCCTCGCCGCCGATCAGCAACGCCTGGGGCTCCCCCGCGGCGGCACGGGCGAGCGCGTCGTTCAAGGTGTCGAGCTCGTCGGAGCGACCGACGAACACGGGACTGACGGACCTGGTCTCCACGGGCCCGAGCATCGCACGCGGGTCCGACAGCGCGGCACCGGTTTTCGCCGAGGGCGCGATCTTGACGCCCCGCCCGTGGCCGGAAACGCCCACGGAAACGCCCTCCGACGCCGCCCCGGCGTGCGGGACGGCGTCGGAGGCCGGTGGTGCTTTGACTGTCAGTGAAGCTTCGACTGTCAGTGGAGCCTTGGCTGTCATTGGAGCTTTGGCTGTCAGTGGTGCGTCGGCTGTGGGGAGGACGGCCGTGTCCGTGGCCGGCGTACGGCCGTCCTCCCTCCCCCCGGCGCTCATGCGGTGCGCAGGAACCGGTGCCGACGGGAGCGGCCGGTATGCACCCCGCTCTCGGCCTCGCGGCCGGCTGCCTCGCGGCGGGCGGCACGGCGGCCCTGGACCGCCTCGCGGACGAGACGCTCGTGCTGGGCCCGGCGGATCAGTTCGTCGGAACGGAGCTGGGAGAGCTCGTACTCGTACATGTGGTGTCCCTTGTGAGATGCGGTTTCGTGCTTCGCTTTCTGCGATGCCTCAACCTTCGTCTCCAAGGCGGGCGCGCCACATCGGGAGAGTTCCGCATCTTCGGCGGCCGGTGGGGCCTTAGACGTGTGGGAGGGGCCTCAGAACCTGCCTAAGGTGCTTACGGCGGTTCTAAGACCCCTCGTGGCCTGCGGCGACTCAGCTGGTGGACGGCAGTCCGAGCAGGACGTCGGTGTACTTGAGGACGGCCAGGAGCAGGCCGATGACGCCGAGCGCGACGCCCGCCCAGGAGACCGACCTGATCCAGAGGGCCTGCGGCTTGCCGGGCGCCCCGAAGGCGGGCCGGGCCAGCACGGCGACGCCGACGATCAGCGCGGCGAGCGCGAAGAGGCCGCCCCAGAGCGCGGTGGTGTGCCAGGCGTCGCCGTACACCTCCTTGACCTGCGTGGCGACGCTCGCGGTCGACGAGGTCTGGAGCTGGCCGACGAGGGTCTCGCGGGCGGCGGCGACGGTGGCGATCCAGCCGCCGGTCAGCGAGACGAGGCCGAGCGCGGCGGAGACCACGGCGCCCGCGCCCTGACCGACGCCGGTCGGGCCCTCCTGCTCGGTGTCGGCGAGGCCCTCGGGCTCGTCGACGTCGTCGGTGTCATCAGAGGCGTCGGCCTCGGTCGTCTCGTCGACCTTGGTGACGTCCAGCTTCTCCTCGTCGGTCGTCGTCTCGGGGCCCGTCGCGGTCCCGGTCTCGTCCACAGTCTTGGTTCCCATACCTCGCACCGTACGGACGGAGTCTGAGAGGTCTCTTAATGATCGTTGTGAGCGGCACGCGCGCGTGCCTCACGCCACTCGGGCGCCAGCACCGACCAGACCTCCAGGTCGTGCCGCACCCCGCGATAGGGATGTGCCTGCCGGTGCACTCCGTCGCGGGTCAGGCCCAGGCGCCTGGCCACGTTCAGGCTGGCGGTGTTCCCGGCGGCGGCGACCCATTCGACACGGTGGATGCCGCGTTCCTCGATCACATGGTCGATGAGCACGCGCATCGCACGGGTGATCAGCCCGCGTCCCGTGGCGGCGGGCTCCAGCCAGCAGCCGACCTCGGTGTTGCCCTGCCCGGCGTCGAAGTTGAGGGTCAGGACGCCGCCGACGAGCTTTCCGTCGAGCCAGATGCCGTGGTAGCCGCCGGTGTCGTCCACGCGCATCTGGGCGTACTTGCGGAGCGTCTCCCGCGCGGACTCGACGTCGACGACCTGGGAGCCGAAGCGGATGAACTGCCCGATGAACTCCCGGCCCCGCTCCAGGTTCGCCAGGAACTCCTCGGCGTGCCACGGCTCCAGCGGCCGCAGTTCCGCCCCGTCACCCAGCGATATCGCGTACATCCTCGTCCCGCTCCTTCTCGATGTCCCCCACGACCGCGTCCACCCTTTCATGGGCGGCGCGGCACTCGGGCGGCTCGATGCTGATGCGGGGCATCCGGCGGTCCAGCCAGCGCGGCAGCCACCAGTTGGCACCGCCGAGCAGATGCATGAGGGCCGGTACGAGCAGCGTACGGAGGACGAAGGCGTCCAGGGCGACCGCGGCGGCCAGCGCAATGCCGAACATGGCGATCACACGGTCGCCGCTGAGGACGAAGGCGAGGAAGACCGAGATCATGATGACGGCGGCGGAGTTGATCACCCGGCTGGTCTCGGCGAGCCCGACGCGGACGGCCCGCCGGTTGTCGCCGGTCTCCAGCCACTCCTCGTACATCCGGCTGACCAGGAAGACCTGGTAGTCCATGGAGAGCCCGAAGAGCACGGACACCATGATCACGGGGAGGAAGGGCTCGATCGGCCCGGCCCTGCCCAGTCCCAGCAGCTCGCTCCCCCACCCCCACTGGAAGATCGCCACGACCACCCCGAACGCGGCGGCCACGGCGGCGACGTTCATCGCGGCGGCCTTCAGCGGGATACCGACGGACCGGAAGGCGAGCAGGAGCAGCAGACAGCCGAGCCCGATGACGACCCCGACGAACAGCGGCAGCTTGCCGACGATGACATCGGCGAAGTCGTCGTACGACGCCGTCACCCCGCCGACCTGGAGGTCGAGGGACGTGCCGGTCTCGGCGCGGGGCAGCACCTCGGTGCGCAGCCGGTCGACGAGGTCGCTGGTCTGCCGCGACTGCGGGGACGAGGTGGGGACGATGGTGAAGTAGCCGGTGTCGCCGCCCGCGCTGTAGGTGACCGGCGTCACGGAGGCGACGCCCTCGGTGGTACGGATGGTGGCGTCGAGGTTGTCGAGGAGCAGCTTGTCCTCGGCGCCGTCGACGTGTGTGACCAGGGTGAGCGGACCGTTGACGCCGGGTCCGAAGCCGTCGGCGAGCAGGTCGTAGGCCTGCCGGGTGGTGGCGGAGGTCGGGTTGTTGCCCTGGTCGGAGGTCCCGAGGCGGAGCCCGAGGGTGGGCAGGGCCAGCACGGTGATGACCACCAGGGCGATGGCGCCGAGGAGCTTGGGGTGGCGTTCCACGAACGCCGACCAGCGGGCGGCGAGCCCGGTCGGCAGCTCCGGCTGGGGCCCGTGTTCCACGAGGTGCCGTCGCTCGCGCCGACTGAGGGCGCGCATGCCGATGAGGGACAGCAGGGCGGGCAGCAGCGTGACAGAGGCGGCGACGGTCAGGACCACGGTGAGCGAGGCGGCGATCGCGACGCCGTTGAGGAAGCTGAGCTGGAGGATCAGCATCCCGAGCAGGGCGATGCAAACGGTGGCACCCGCGAAGACGACGGCCCGTCCGGTGGTGGCGACGGCGTTCTCGACGGCCTCGGCGACGTCCAGCCCGCGTTTCAGCCCGCGCCGGTGGCGGGTGACGATGAACAGGGCGTAGTCGATGCCGACGCCGAGCCCGATCAGCATGCCCAGCATGGGCGCGAAGTCGGCGACGGTCATGGCGTGCCCGAGCAGCACGATCCCCGCGTACGCCGTGCCGACGCTGACCAGCGCGGTCGCGATCGGCAACAGGGAGGCGGCGAGCGAACCGAAGGCGAGGAAGAGCACCAGCGCGGCGACGACCACCCCGACCGCCTCGGCGACATGGCCGCCCGACGACTCGGTGAGCGCGATGGCGCTGCCGCCCAGCTCCACCTGGAGTGCCTTCGAGTCGGCGCTCTCGGCCGCCGACACGACCGCCCGCACCTCGGCCGTGTCGAGGTTCTCGGCCCGGTCCTCGAAGGTGACCGTGGCGTACGCCGTACGGCCGTCGGAGCTGATCTGCGCGCCGTTCTGGCCGTCGTACGGGCCGACCACGGACGCCACCCCGGGCAGGTCGGCGATCTTGTCGAGGGTCTGCGTCATCGTCTGCTCGACGTCGGCGGCGCGCACGGTGCCGGTGCCGGACGTGGTGTGCCAGACGACGGTGTCGCTGTCCCCGCCGAGCTGCGGGAACCCTTCCTGGAGCAGCTGGGTGGCGCGGCCGGACTCGGTGCCGGGGACCTCGTAGTCGTTGGAGTACGCGGAGCCCGTGAGCGCGGCGGCTGTGCTCACCCCGCCGAGAGCGAGGAGCCACAGCAGAACGACGACGAGTCGCCGTCGGACACACCAGCGCGCGAGGGCTGCCACGTTGCTGCTCCCAGGGGTGAATTGTGGATCTTTGACCGGGAACAGTCGTTCATGTGGTGAACAGCCCGCAAAGAACGCATGAGCAATGCGAGGACCACTCTTGCAGGCAGAAATGATCCTTTATGCCGTTCGTGGGTTTATTCACAGGAGTGGGAGGCAGATCACAGGACAGTAACGACCGCTCTGTCACCCTCAGTCGAACTGGTCGCCCCACGCCATCACCATCACACCCACGATCAGCAGCCACAGCGCCCGCCGGGTGCGCCCCCGGGAGCCGAGGACCGCCGCGAGCACACACACGGCGGCGCCGAACGCGTAGGCGGCCGGCACCAGCGTGGGCGCGGTGCCGCTCAGCCGGAGCACCGCCGCCGCCAGGCCCGCGAGGGCCAGCAGCCCTCCGGCCCCGGACGCCGTCCAGCGGGCCCGCCGGGCGTCAAGGACCTGCTCGTCGTACTCCTCCTGTATGTCGGAGTCGGAATCCGGGTGCGCGTTCATGGCGGGCGAGCGTAGCGTGTCCGGCTGAGAATCCCCGGGCTGTCCGCCCCCGGCCGAAGCAGGTGCATTGTTTGAGCGTCCGACCGAGCTCCGACGTATCCCTTTCCGTCTTCCCGGACTCAAGGAGCCCGTTCACCGATGCCAGACATCACCACCCCGAGGTCCTCGGACGATGACCTCACCCGGCGGCTGACGCACGCCCGCTACCCGCGCAGCAACCACTACGACGTCCGCTGGGTCGTCGAGAACCAGATGGGCCCGAACGCGCTGTGGCTGCTGGAGTGGCTCGCGCCCGCACTCGGTCTGGACGCCCTGCGCCCGTGCGCCCGCGTCCTCGACCTGGGCTGCGGCCGGGCCATGACCTCGGTCTTCCTGGCCAGGGAGTACGACGTCCAGGTCACCGCGGCCGACCTGTGGGTCAAGCCCGACGAGAACGCACAGCGCATCGCCGAGGCCGGCTTCGCCGACCGGGTGCTGCCCGTGCACACCGAGGCGCACGCCCTGCCGTTCGCCGAGGGCAGCTTCGACGCGATCGTGAGCATCGACGCGTACCAGTACTTCGGTACGAACGACCTCTATCTGCCCACTCTGACCCGGCTGCTGAAGCCGGGCGGGCGGATCGGGATCGTCGTACCGGCGGTACGGGAGGAGATCACCGGCGTGGAGCCGCCGGAGCATCTCAAGGAGTACTGGGAGCCCGACTGGTGGTGCTTCCACTCCGCCGAGTGGTGGCGCCGCCAGTGGACCCGCAGCGGGGCCGTCGAGGTCGAGACGGCCGACTGGCAGCCGGACGGCTGGCAGGACTGGCTGCTGTGGTGCGACGTCGTCGCCGAGGAGAGCCCGGAGGAGTTCCATCGCGACATGGCCCGCCGGGTGCGCGAGGCGGTCCGGGCCGACCAGGGCCGGGCGCTGGGCTTCGTACGACTCGTAGGACGCCGTAAGTAAGCAGCACTACGGCCCCGGAAGGCATCCTTCCGGGGCCGTACGCGTCGGTGGGCTCAGCCCTCGCTGACGCCCAGCTTCTCCAGGATCAGCTCCTTGACGCGGGCCGCGTCGGCCTGACCGCGGGTGGCCTTCATGACCGCTCCGACCAGGGCACCGGCCGCGGCGACCTTGCCGGAGCGGATCTTGTCGGCGATGCCCGGGTTGCCGGCGATGGCCTCGTCGACGGCGGTGCCGAGGGCACCCTCGTCGGAGACGACCTTCAGACCGCGCTTGTCGACGACCTCGTCCGGGGTGCCCTCGCCGGCGAGAACGCCCTCGATGACCTGACGGGCCAGCTTGTCGTTGAGGTCACCCTTCGAGACGAGCTCGGTGACCCGGGCGACCTGCGCCGGGGTGATCGCCAGCTCGTCCAGCGACTTGCCCGACTCGTTGGCGCTGCGCGCCAGTTCGCCCATCCACCACTTGCGGGCGGAGGCCGCGTCGGCTCCGGCGTCGATCGTGGCGACGATCGGGTCCAGGGCACCGGCGTTGAGGATCGCCTGCATCTCGGTGGCCGAGATGCCCCACTCCGCGAGGAGTCGGTTACGGCGGACCAGCGGCAGCTCCGGCAGAGCGGCCCGGATCTCCTCGACCCACTCGCGCGAGGGGGCCACGGGGACCAGGTCCGGCTCCGGGAAGTACCGGTAGTCCTCGGCCTCCTCCTTCACGCGGCCCGAGGTCGTGGACCCCGTGTCCTCGTGGAAGTGCCGGGTCTCCTGGATGATCGTGCCGCCGCTGTTCAGGACCGCGGCATGCCGCTGGATCTCGAACCGGGCCGCACGCTCCACGGAACGCAGGGAGTTGACGTTCTTCGTCTCGGAGCGCGTGCCGAACTTCTCACGGCCGTGCGGGCGCAGCGACAGGTTCACGTCGCAGCGCATCTGCCCCATCTCCATGCGGGCTTCCGAGACACCGAGCGCCTTGATGACCTCGCGCAGCTCACGGACGTACGCCTTGGCGACCTCGGGAGCGCGCTCGCCCGCGCCCTCGATCGGCTTGGTGACGATCTCGATGAGCGGGATGCCGGCCCGGTTGTAGTCAAGGAGCGAGTGCGAGGCGCCGTGGATACGACCCGTCGCGCCGCCCACGTGGGTCGACTTGCCGGTGTCCTCCTCCATGTGGGCGCGCTCGATCTCCACGCGGAAGGTCTCGCCGTCCTCCAGCTGTACGTCGAGGTAGCCGTTGAAGGCGATCGGCTCGTCGTACTGGGAGGTCTGGAAGTTCTTCGGCATGTCCGGATAGAAGTAGTTCTTCCGGGCGAAGCGGCACCACTCGGCGATCTCGCAGTTCAGCGCGAGACCGATCTTGATCGCCGACTCGACGCCGGTCGCGTTGACGACCGGAAGCGCGCCGGGCAGGCCGAGGCAGGTGGGACAGGTCTGCGTGTTGGCGTCCTGACCGAGCTCGGTCGAACAGCCGCAGAACATCTTGGTCTTGGTGCCGAGTTCGACATGGACCTCAAGGCCCATGACGGGGTCGTACGACGCGAGAGCGTCCTCGTACGACACCAGGTCGGTCGTGGTGGTCACGGTGAAACTTCCCTCTCAGCCCAGCAGGACGTCGTCGTCGCCCAGTCGCTTCAGCTCGCGGTACAGGATGGCGAGGCCGGTGACGATCGCGACCGCGGAGACGGTGGCGTCGATCAGCCGGAGCGTGTCCTGCTCGGTGCGGGCCCTCTTGATCTGCTTGGCGACACTCAGCGCGCCGAACGCGGTGGTGGCCATCGACAGGTACGTACCGGACTTGGACTTCTTGAAGTCCTTGGCCTTGGTCAGCTTGCTCACAGCGACGGTGCCTCCTCGAGGAGCGGGTGCCCCCACTTTTCCACGAAGGCGGCCTCGACGGCTGCGCCGACCTTGTACAGCCGGTCGTCCTTCAGCGCCGGGGCGATGATCTGGAGGCCGACCGGGAGGTTGTCCTCGGGCGCCAGACCGCACGGCAGCGACATCGCCGCGTTGCCCGCGAGGTTCGTCGGGATGGTGCACAGGTCCGCGAGGTACATCGCCATCGGGTCGTCGGCACGCTCGCCGATCGGGAAGGCGGTGGTGGGCGTGGTCGGCGACACGATCACGTCGACCTGCTCGAAGGCCTTCTCGAAGTCGCGCGTGATGAGCGTGCGCACCTTCTGGGCGGAGCCGTAGTAGGCGTCGTAGTACCCGCTGCTGAGCGCGTACGTGCCGAGCATGATCCGGCGCTTCACCTCGGGGCCGAAGCCCGCCTCACGGGTGATCGACGTGACCGCCTCGGCGGAGTTCGTGCCGTCGTCGCCGGTCCGCAGGCCGTAGCGCAGGCCGTCGAAGCGGGCGAGGTTGGACGAGCACTCGGAGGGCGCGATCAGGTAGTACGCCGACAGCGCCAGGTCGAAGGAGGGACAGTCCAGCTCGACGATCTCCGCGCCCAGCTCCTTGAGGAGGGCGACGGACTCGTCGAAGCGCTGGATGACGCCGGCCTGGTAGCCCTCGCCGCGGAACTGCTTGACGACGCCGACGCGCATGCCCTGGACGCTGCCGTTGCGGGCGGCCTCGACGACCGGCGGGACCGGGGCGTCGATCGACGTCGAGTCCAGCGGGTCGTGCCCGGCGATGACCTCGTGCAGCAGCGCCGCGTCCAGGACCGTGCGGGCGCAGGGGCCGCCCTGGTCGAGGGAGGACGAGAACGCCACCATGCCGAAGCGGGAGACCGCGCCGTACGTCGGCTTCACGCCGACCGTGCCGGTGACGGCGGCCGGCTGGCGGATGGAACCGCCGGTGTCGGTGCCGATGGCGAGGGGCGCCATGTGCGCGGCGAGCGCGGCGGAGGAACCGCCGCCGGAACCGCCGGGGATGCGGGTGAGGTCCCACGGGTTGCCGGTGGGGCCGTACGCACTGTTCTCGGTGCTCGACCCCATGGCGAACTCGTCCATGTTGGTCTTGCCGAGGATGACGACGTCGGCGGCCTTGAGGCGCTTGGTGAGGGTGGCGTCGTAGGGCGGGATCCACCCTTCGAGGATCTTGGACCCGACGGTGGTCGGAATCCCCTCGGTGGTGAAGATGTCCTTCAGCGCGAGCGGCACACCGGCGAGCGGGCCGAGCTTCTCGCCCTTGGCGCGCTTCTCGTCGACGGCGCGGGCCTGGGCCAGCGCGCCCTCGCGGTCGACGTGCAGGAAGGCGTGCACCTTCTCGTCGACGGCCTCGATACGGGCGAGGTGGGCCTCGGTGACCTGCACGGCCGTGAGCTCACCGGAAGCGATCTTCGCGGCGGTCTCGGCGGCAGTGAGCTTGATGATGTCCGTCATGGTGATTAGTCCTCCCCCAGGATCTGCGGCACCTTGAAACGCTGCTGCTCCTGGGCCGGGGCGCCGGAGAGCGCCTGCTCGGGGGTGAGCGACGGACGGACCTCGTCCGCCCGCATGACGTTCGTCAGCGGGAGCGGGTGCGAGGTCGGCGGTACGTCTTGGTCGGCGACCTCACTGACGCGTGCGACCGCGCCGATGATGTCGTCCAGCTGTCCCGCGAAGTGCTCGAGCTCTTCGGGCTTCAGCTCCAGACGCGCCAGCCGGGCGAGGTGGGCGACCTCCTCGCGCGTGATGCCAGGCATGCAGCGATCCTCTGGGGGTGAGTGCGTGTGGTTTGGGGCCAATCCTATGGGGCGAGTGCCTCTGGCCGTTAAACGGATTCGGAGGGGGTGTTCACTCCGCCGCGGGCAAGGCCGCCTTCGGCCGCTGCCAGCCCCGCGAACCCCTGGCCCGCAGCCACGCCGTCGTCTCCTCCGGCGGCATCGCGGCGGCCACCAGCCAGCCCTGTACGGCGTCGCAGCCCAGGTCTCGCAGGCGTTCCCAGGTCTCGTCGTCCTCGACGCCCTCGGCGACGACCAGCAGGCCGAGGGAATGGGCGAGGTCGACGGTGCAGCGCACGATCTCGGCGTCCTCGGTGTCGACGGCGAGACGGGCCACGAACGAGCGGTCGATCTTCAGTTCGCTGACCGGGAGCCGACGCAGATGCACCAGTGAGGAGTAGCCGGTGCCGAAGTCGTCGAGGGACATCTTCACGCCGTGGCCGGTCAGCCCGGCGAGGGTGTCGGCGGCGCGCTGCGGGTCCTCGAGCAGCACGTGTTCCGTTATCTCCAGCTGGAGCGAGCCCGCGGGGACACCGTGGCGGGCCAGGCGGGCGGCGACCGAACCCGCGAAACCGGGGGTGTGCACGTCGCGTGGGGAGACGTTGACCGCGACCGGGACGTACAGCCCCTGGGCGCGCCACTGGGCGACCTGGGCGAGCGCGGTGTCGAGGACGTACTCCGTGAGATGGGGCATCAGCCCGGAGGACTCGGCGATGGCGATGAACTCGTCCGGCGGCACCTTCCCGCGCTCCGGGTGCACCCAGCGGACCAGGGCTTCGAGGCCCGCCACCTGTCCGTCGAAGCGGACCTTGGGCTGGTAGTGCAGCTCGACCTCGTGGGCGTCGAGTGCGCGGCGGAGGTCGCCCAGCAGACCGAGCCGGTCTGGGGTGTTCGAGTCCCGCTTGGACTCGTAGACCTCGACGCCCGTACGGTCCCGCTTCGCCTGGTACATCGCCACGTCCGCCCGGCGCAGCAGGCCCTCGGCCTCCAGGGCGTGGTCGGGGAAGACGGCGACGCCGGCGCTGGCCTCCAGGACGAGGGTGAGCCCGTCGAGGTCGAGCGGGGAGCTGAGGGCCGCGACGAGGTTGCGGGCGACGCGGGTCGCGGACGTCGTGGAGTCGGCGACCGGCAGTAAGACGGCGAACTCGTCACCGCCGAGCCGCGCGGCCTCCGCTCCGCGCGGCAGGGCCTGTTGCAGCCGGTCGGCTATCTGGAGGAGCAGTCGGTCACCGGCGAGGTGGCCGAGGGTGTCGTTGACCGACCGGAACCGGTCGAGGTCGATGAGCATGAGGGCCGAGCGGGCGCCGATGCGTTCGGCGTCGTCCAGGGCGGTCCAGATGCGTTCGAGGAGCCACTGCCGGTTGGGGAGCCCGGTGAGCGGGTCGCGCAGCTGTTCCTCGGCGCGGGCCCGGGCCATCCACAGGGTGGAGTCGAGGGCTATCAGCGGTATCGAGAACAGCGGCAGCAGCACCGGCTTGGCCACGGCGACGACGCAGACCAGCGGGGCGATGCCGAGCAGCGCGACCGCGACCAGGCCCTGTCTGACCAGGGCGGTGCGGGCGACCGTGGGCAGTCCGCCGGTGCGTGGGGCGTGCAGGTACCACAGCAGGGTGCGGGTGACCGCGAGATAGGTGGCCGCGACGAGGACGATCTCGGGGACCGTGTAGAGGGTCCAGGTGTCGGGGTTCCAGGGGGTTTCGACGGTCGGTACGCGGCCGAAGGCGGCGAGTATCAGCGCGCCGGTGGCGATGCCGAGGATGTCCACCGCGCCGTGCAGGACGCCCTGCCGCCAGCGGTGGCGCCTGGCTATGCCGACCAGGACGACGACGGTGAGGCTGACCATGCCGGCCGGGACCCAGCCGTAGAGGATCAGGACGGCGAGGGTGAGCGCGGCGCCGGAGCCGGTGCCGCCCCACCAGCGGGCGCGGCCGAGCGCGACCAGGTGGCCGACGATGACGCCGGTCAGCACGGCGAGGGCCCAGCCGACGGCGCCGGACGGAAAGAGGGCGTGGCTTCCGGTGAACGCCCGGTAGAACCCCGCCCCCAGCACGAACCCGGCCGCCGCGACGACCCCGGCGGGCAGCGCGGGCCAGGACAGATGCCGCTCGTGCTCGGCCCCGGGCAGTCCGGGGGTGCGGTCGGCGGTGAGCTGGGCGGTGCGGTCGTCCACGGTGGTGTACGGTCCGGCGGGCATGGTGGGTCCGGTGGCTCGCCCCTCGTCGCGCGGGCGCTCCGCGGTGCCCGTCGCCCGGCGGCTCCCCCGCCATGCGCCGGCCATCCGGCGCAGCCGTGAGTACGGGGCGGCGCTCTCGGTCGGTTCCATTCCCGTCCCTCTCACAGCCGGCGGTGCCCACGCCACGCGGCCCGTTGCCCGACAAACCCGCTACGGCGCCGCGTTGGAAAACCCTGCCCCGTGCTCCTGAGGAGCACGGGGTTGCCCCAACCGCAGCTGGGCACGGCAGGCGCACGTCTCAACAGTAGGCCGCAGAAGGCTTCCACGGGCAGCGGTCGTCGACGGTTGCCCGAATGCGCCCCGGCCACCCGTATGCATCTGGTATGCGCCGATCGGGTGGCCTTCAACCGCTGCTCCGCCCTACTCCTCGATGGGAAGTGCGACTTCGGCGGCTGCTTCCGGACCCTGTTCCAGCAGGACGGTGAAGCCGTCCTCGTTCAGAACAGGCACCTTGAGCTGCATCGCCTTGTCGTACTTCGAACCAGGATTGTCACCCACAACCACGAAAGACGTCTTCTTGGAAACAGAACCGGTCACTTTCGCTCCGCGCGACTGAAGGGCGTCCTTGGCGCCGTCGCGGGTGAAGTTCTCCAGGGTGCCGGTGACGACGACGGTGAGCCCTTCGAGGGGGCGGGGGCCCTCGTCCTCGCCGGTGCCTTCCTCCTCGAAGGAGACTCCGGCCGCCTTCCACTTGCGGACGATCTCGCGGTGCCAGTCCTCGGCCAGCCACTCCTTCACAGACTTGGCGATGATCCCGCCCACGCCGTCGGTGTTGGTCAGCTCCTCCTCGGTGGCCTGCTCGATCCGCTCGATCGAGCGGAACTCACGGGCCAGCGCCTGGGCTGCCACGGGTCCGACATGGCGGATCGAGAGCCCGTTGAGGAACCGGGCGAACGGACGGCTCTTGGCCTCCTCGATGTTCTTGAGGAGCGCCAGCGTGTTCTTCTTCGGCTCGCCCTCCTGGTTGGCGAAGACGGTGACGACCTTCTCCTCGCCCGTCTTGGGGTCGCGCTTGGGCAGGCCGCTGTCCTTGTCGCGGACGTATGCCTTGATCGGGAGCAGCTTCTCGACGGTCAGGTCGAACAGGTCGCCCTCGTCGACGAGCGGCGGATCCGTGGGCTCCAGCGGCCGGGTGAGCGCGGCGGCGACCACGTCGCCGAAGTGCTCGATGTCCAGGCACTCCCGGCCCGCGAGATAGGAGACACGCTCCCTCAACTGGGCCGGGCAGGTGCGGGCGTTGGGACACCGCAGATCGATGTCGCCCTCTTTCATGGCCTTCAGCGGCGTCCCGCACTCCGGGCACTCGGCCGGCATCACGAACTCCCGCTCGCTGCCGTCCCGCAGGTCGACGACCGGGCCGAGGATCTCCGGGATGACGTCACCGGCCTTGCGCAGCACCACCGTGTCGCCGATGAGGACGCCCTTGGCCTTGACGACGTCCTGGTTGTGGAGGGTGGCGAACTCGACCTCGGAGCCCGCCACCGTCACCGGTTCGACCTGGGCGTACGGCGTCACGCGACCGGTTCGACCGACACCGACCTTGATGTCGATCAGCTTGGTGTTCACCTCTTCCGGCGCGTACTTGTAGGCGATCGCCCAGCGCGGCGCGCGTGCGGTGGAGCCGAGGCGGCCCTGGAGGCGGATCTCGTCGAGCTTGACGACCGCCCCGTCGATCTCGTGCTCCACCGAGTGCCGGTTCTCGCCGAAGTACGCGATGAACTCCCGTACGCCGTCGAGGTCGTCGACCACCCTGTTGTGCTGGGCGGTGGGCAGGCCCCAGGTCTTGAGGAGGTCGTAGCCCTGGGAGAGGCGGGTCATGCCGTCGAAGCCCTCCAGGGCGCCGATGCCGTGGACCACCATGTGGAGCGGGCGGGTGGCGGTGACGCGCGGGTCCTTCTGGCGCAGGGAACCGGCCGCCGCGTTGCGCGGGTTGGCGAAGGGCTTGTCGCCGGCCTCGACCAGGCGGGCGTTGAGCTCCTCGAACTTCTCCATCGGGAAGTAGACCTCGCCGCGGATCTCCACCAGGTCGGGCACCTTGTCGCCCTTGAGACGGTCCGGGATCTCGGCGATGGTGCGGACGTTGGGCGTGATGTCCTCTCCGGTGCGGCCGTCGCCGCGGGTCGCCGCGCGCGTGAGCCGCCCGTGCTCATAGGTGAGGTTGACGGCGAGGCCGTCGACCTTCAGCTCGCACAGGAGGTGGTAGTCGGCGCCGCCGACGTCCTTGGCGACCCGCTCGGCCCAGGCGGCCAGCTCCTCGTCGCTGAAGGCGTTGTCGAGGGAGAGCATGCGCGAGCGGTGCTCGACGGACGTGAACTCGGTCTCGTACGCCCCCGCGACCTTCTGGGTCGGCGAGTCGGGCGTGCGCAGCTCCGAGTACTCGTCCTCCAGCGCCTCCAGGGACCGCAACAGCTTGTCGAAGTCCGCGTCACTGATGACGGGCGCGTCCTTCACGTAGTACCGGAAGCGGTGCTCCTCGATCTGCTCAGCGAGCTGCGCGTGCTGCTCCCGCGCCTCCGCGGGCACCGTCGTCTCCGCTTGCTTGTCGCCGGCCACCGTGTTGTCCTCCCGTTACTCTGGGTTGTCCGCGAGAGATCTCGCCGCCTGGACGCAGTGGGCGAGCGCCCTGCGCGCGTACTGCGGGGAGGCCCCCGCGAGGCCGCACGCCGGAGTGACCGTCACCGCCTCCGCGAGAAGCCCCGGATGCAGCCCCAGCCTGCGCCACAGCGTCCTGACACCCATGACGCTACCGGCAGGGTCTGACAATCCCGAGTCCGTGCCCGGTACGACACCGGCGAAGAGCCGGGTACCCCCTTCCACGGCCTCACCGATCGCGTCGTCGTCACGCTCGGTGAGGAGCGAGAAGTCGAAGGAGATCGCCGCCGCGCCCGCCCGGCGCAGCAGGGCGAACGGGACGTCCGGTGCGCACGAGTGGACCACGACGGGCCCTTCGCCGTGAACCCCGACGACGTCGCGGAGCGTGGACTCGACGACCTGCCGGTCGACGGCGCGGTGGGTGCGGTAGCCGCTGGCGGTTTTGACGTGCCCGCGGAGCACGGCGATGAGCGAGGGCTCGTCGAGCTGGAGGACGAGCTGGGCACCGGGGACCCTGCGCCGCACCTCGGCGAGATGCTGCCGCAGTCCCTCGGCGAGCGAGCCGGCGAGGTCGCGGCAGGCGCCCGCGTCGGAGAGGACGGACTCGCCGTTCCTCAGTTCCAGGGCGGTGGCGAGGGTCCAGGGGCCGACGGCCTGCACCTTCAGCTGTCCCTCGTACCCCTGGGTGAACTCCTCCAGCGCGTCGAGGTCTTCGCCGAGCCACGACCACGCCCGTCTGGTGTCCCGGCCCGGCCGGTCCCCGAGCCGCCAGCCGCTGGGCTCCACGCGCGCGTACAGCTCGACGAGCATCCCCGCGCTGCGGCCGATCATGTCGGCGCCGGGTCCGCGGGCGGGGAGCTCGGGCAGGAACGGGAAGTCCTCGAAAGAGCCCGTGGCCGTCCTGGCGGCTTCCCGGGCGTCCCCGCCGGGCAGGGAGCCGATGCCGGTGGCGGGGGCGAAGGTGAACTGCTTGCTCTCACTCACCAGGGAAGCCTACGTAATGCCCAGGGGGCCGAGCTCGTCAGCCATGGACTCCGTGCCGGTCGAGGAAGTCGAGCAGCCCCTGCGGGTCGGCGACTTCGAGGTTGTTGCGGAACCTCGCGCGTTCCCAGGAGATGTCGGTCCCGCCGTGGTGACTGCCGCTGCCGATGAACGCCCCTGTGGCGTCCAGCAGAGCGACCGTCACGCTGCCGTGGCAGCGGCAGATGTCGTCCTGGAAGACACCGGTCGTGGTCAGGCGGCGCAGTTCCGCGAGGGCCTCGTCGTCGTAGAACTCGGCGAGGATCTCGCGACGGGCGAGCGGCCCGCCGTCGTCGCCGCCCCGGACGACGACCGCGGCCTCGGTTCGGCTCCAGACGTCGTCCAGCCAGGCCTGGATCTCCGCGCCGCTCCCGCGCCCGCCCGTCATCGGCTCACCGGCCCGGCCGGACCGTCAGATCGTTGACCTCCGCGTCCCTGGGCAGGTCGAGTGCCATCAGGATCGTCGTCGCCACCGACTCGGCGTCGATCCACTTCGAGGCGTCGTACTCCTTGCCCTCCTGCTGGTGGACCTTGGCCTGCATGGGGCTCGCCGTGCGGCCGGGGTAGACCGAGGTGACCCGGACGCCGTTGCCGTGCTCCTCGTGGCGCAGGGAGTCGGCGAGGGCCTTCAGGCCGTGCTTGGACGCGGCGTACGCGGACCAGTCGGCGTGGGCGTTGAGGCCCGCGCCCGAGTTCACGAACACCACATGGCCGCGGGCGACGCGGAGTTGGGGCAGGAAGTGGCGGGTCAGCTCGGCCGGGGAGACGAGGTTGACGTTCAGCTGGTGGCGCCAGGACTTCGGGGTGAGGTCGCCGACCGGGCCGAGGTCGACGACTCCGGCGATGTGCAGGAGTGAGTCGACCCAGTCGGGCAGCGACTGGTGGGAGAAGGCCCAGGACAGCTTGTCCGGGTCCGCCAGGTCGCCCACGAGCGTCGTCGCGCCGGGGAACTCCGCCGCCAGTTCCTTCGCACGGCCCGCGTCGCGCGCGTGGAGGACGAGGTCGTCGCCGCGCGCGTGGAGGCGGCGCGCGACGGCCGCGCCGATGCCGGAGCCCGCCCCGGTGATCACATGTGTAGCCATGGTCGTCATCGTCGCACTACGCGATGCCCTGGCCCTCCTCCAGGTACGCGAGCGCCCCCACCGGCTCCTCCGCGAAGAACACCAGGTCGGTCAGCGGGAGCGGCAGGAAGCCCTCGTCCTCCATGCGGCGGAACTGCTCCTTCAACCCGTCGTAGAAGCCCGCGGTGTTGAGCAGGACCACCGGCTTGTCGGTGTGGCCGTGCTTCTTCAGCTCCAGGATCTCGGTGGCCTCGTCGAGCGTGCCGGTGCCGCCCACCATGATCACGACCGCGTCGGCCTTCTCCAGGAGCAGCCTCTTGCGCTCGGCGAGGTCCTTGGCGATCACCATCTCGTCGACGCCGGGGCGGACCTTGGCGGCGAGGAACTCCACCGACACCCCGACGAGCCGGCCGCCCGCCTCCTGCACGCCGTCGGCGACGACCTTCATCAGGCCGACGTCCGAGCCGCCCCATACGAGCGTGTGCCCGCCCTTGCCCAGCAGTTTCGCGAACTCACGCGCGGGGCGCGTGTAACGGTCGTCGAGGTCGGCGGCGGAGAGGAAGACACAGATACGCATGAGGCCACCGTACGCGGGAAGAACCGGGGGCCCGCGAGCGCTCTTCCTCCCATGGCCTCAGGACACACGATCACCATCGAGCAAGGCGACCAGCACGTGCGCGTGGTGCACGGCGACCAGGTCCTCGCGGAGACCCGACGACCGCTGGTCCTCAGGGAGACGGGCAGTCCGGTGCGGTACTACATACCCGCCGAGGACGTCCGCCTCGACCTCCTGACCCCGTCCGACACCCACACCTACTGCCCGTTCAAGGGCACGGCGTCCTACTGGTCGCTGCCGGACGCGGCGGACCTGGTGTGGTCCTATCCCGACCCCAAGCCGGACGTCGCCCGGATCAGGGACCACCTCTGCTTCTACGAGGTCGAAATCACCGATTAGTTCCCCGGCCGGTGGCAGTCTCCACAGGCATGGACAAGAAGACTCTCTCCCGGGACGGCACGTCGATCGCCTACGAGCTCGGCGGCCATGGCCCGGCAGTCATCCTGATCAGCGGCGCGATGTCCACCGGTGGCACCGTCGCACCCCTGGCAGCGGCCCTCTCCGACCGTTTCACGGTCCTCTGGTACGACCGGCGGGGCCGCGGCGAGAGCGGCGACACGGCGCCCTACGCGGTGGCGCGTGAGGTCGAGGATCTCGGTGCGCTGATCGAGGCAGTGGGTGGCGAGGCGTGCCTGTGGGGCGTCTCGTCCGGCGGGGCGCTGGTGCTGGAGGCGGCGGCGAGCGGGCTGCCGGTGCGCAAGGTCGCCGTGTACGAGACACCGTTCGCCGACTTCTCCGAGCAGGGTGCGAAGGAGCGCGCCGAGTACACCGAGAACCTGACGGCGGCGCTGGCGGAGGGCCGCCGTGGGGACGCGGTCGAGCTGTTCCTCCGGCTCACCGGCATGCCCGACGAGATGATCCAGGGCGCCCGCCAGTCCCCCATGTGGGCCGGTATGGAGGCCGCCGCACCGAGTCTCGCCTACGACAACGCCGTCATGGGCGACGGTCTGCTGCCCCGGGAGCGGCTGGCCTCGATCACCGTCCCCGTCCTGGCCGTCGCGGGCGGCGCGAGCCCCGACTGGCTCCAGGAGGCCACGCGGGCGGTCGCGGAGACGGTGCCGCAAGGCTCGTACCGGAACCTGGCGGGTCAGACCCACATGGTGGATCCGAACGCCCTGGCTCCGGTGCTCGCCGACTACTTCACGCGGTAGCGGCGGCCGTCGCGCGCGTGGTCGTCGCGATCGTCGCCGAGCCCACCACGCGCGTGCCGTCGTACAGCACGATCGCCTGGCCGGGAGCGATGCCGCGGACCGGCTCAGTGAAGGACACCCGCAGCTCGCCGTCGACCAGTTCAGCGGTCACCTCGGTCTCGCCGCCGTGGGCGCGGAGCTGGGCGGTGTAGATGCCGGGGCCGGTCGGGGCCGTGCCGCACCAGCGGGGCTTGATCGCGGTGAGGGCGCTCACGTCCAGGGACGCGGCCGGGCCGACCGTCACCGTGTTGTCCACCGGGGAGATGTCGAGGACGTAGCGCGGCTTGCCGTCGGCGGCCGGGGTGCCGATGCGCAGGCCCTTGCGCTGGCCGATGGTGAAGCCGTACGCGCCCTCGTGGGTGCCGACCTTCGAGCCGGACTCGTCGAGGATGTCGCCCTCGGCCTTGCCGAGCCGGTTCGCGAGGAAGCCCTGGGTGTCGCCGTCGGCGATGAAGCAGATGTCGTGGGAGTCGGGCTTCTTGGCGACCGCCAGTCCCCTGCGCTCGGCCTCGGCGCGGATCTCGTCCTTCGTCGTCACCGTGTCGCCGAGCGGGAAGAGGGCGTGGGCCAGCTGCTTCTCGTCCAGAACGCCGAGGACGTACGACTGGTCCTTCGCCATGTCGGAGGCGCGGTGCAGCTCGCGGGAGCCGTCCTCACGGACGATCACCTGGGCGTAGTGGCCCGTGCAGACCGCGTCGAAGCCGAGCGCCAGCGCCTTGTCGAGCAGGGCCGCGAACTTGATCTTCTCGTTGCAGCGCAGACACGGGTTGGGGGTGCGCCCGGCCTCGTACTCGGCGACGAAGTCCTCGACCACGTCCTCGCGGAAGCGGTCGGCGAGGTCCCAGACGTAGAACGGGATGCCGATGACGTCGGCCGCGCGGCGGGCGTCGCGTGAGTCCTCGATGGTGCAACAGCCACGCGCGCCCGTGCGGAACGACTGCGGGTTCGCCGACAGGGCGAGGTGGACACCGGTCACGTCATGGCCGGCCTCGGCGGCGCGGGCGGCGGCGACGGCGGAGTCCACGCCGCCGGACATGGCGGCGAGGACACGAAGGGGGCGCTGCGTGGAGTGAGTCATAACTCCTCCAGGGTACGGGGGCGCGGGAACCGGAGCCCACGAGTATCCGTTCACGATCACATGGGGGCGACAGAGGCATCCAAGGACGGCGACCGGCGCATCGGGCGCCGCGCGCTGCTGATCGGCGGGGCGGCCGCCGCGGTGGGCACCGGTCTGCTGGCCCGGGACGAGCTGGCGCGGCTGTGGTGGCGTACGCCGGGGGTGGAGAAGCCGCGGGTGAAGGGCGCGGTCGACTATCGGGGCGCGAAGTGGGTGGCCGCCTCCGACGCGAACTGGCGGCGCGCGGACCGGCCCGACGACTACGCGATAGACATGGTGATCGTCCATGTCACCCAGGGCAGCCTCGCCAGCGCGGTGAAGGCCTTCCAGGACCCGGGGCACCAGGCGGCGGCGCACTACATAGTCGGCCAGGACGGCCGGGTCACCCAGATGATCCGCGAGCTGGACGTGGCGTACCACGCGGGCAACCGCGACTACAACGAACGCAGTGTCGGCATCGAGCACGAGGGCTTCGTGGACCGGCCGCAGGACTTCACGGACGCGATGTACGCGGCCTCGGCGCGTCTGACGGCGAGGATCTGCGCGCGCTACGACATACCCGTCGACCGCGAGCACATCATCGGCCATGTTGAGGTGCCGGGCACGGACCACACCGACCCGGGCGAACACTGGGACTGGGACCGGTACATGAAGCTGGTGCGCGAGGCGCGCACCGCCGCCGCCTGACGAGCCCCGTGACACAGGTCACACAGATGCCGCCCCGTAAGGAGCGCGGCCGCCCGTTGTGTCCCCTATCCCTGACCTGACCTGCGACGTGCCAACTTGGCTTTTCTTCAAGGGAGTTGAGGGCCGGCAAGGGGCCTTCAGGGTCCACAGGCTCCCTGGCTCGCTCCCCACTTCGGCCTAGTTGTCCCACAGTCCCGGGTCCGATGCTCCTCAGCCATGACCCACACCACCGATCCCGCCTCCGGCGCGGGACAGCAGCGCAAGGACGCCCACGCGAGCAGAGAGCGGGGCGTCAAGGGCGAGCACACGAAGGAGGGCGGCGGCCGCAAGGGGCTGCACCGGCGGAAGTTCCTCGGCGGCGTGGCCGGCGCCGCGGGACTGGCAGCCGTCGGCGCGGCAGGCGCCGTCTTCTCCCTGCTCACGGAAGGCAACAGCAACCGGGCGGCCGCGGCGGACGGCACCCTGACCATTCCGGAGCTGCTGGAGGGCACCACCAGCGACGGCACCACCACCTACACCCTGGAGGCGCAGACCGGCACCAGCGAGGTGCTGAGCGGGGTCACCAGCTCGACGGCCGGCTACAACCAGTCGTTCCTCGGCCCGACCATGAAGTGGACCAAGGGCGACGTCGTCGCGCTGGACATCACCAACGGTCTCGACGAGGAGACCACCGTCCACTTCCACGGCGCGCACGTCCCGCCCAGCATGGACGGCGGCCCGCAGAACGCCTTCTCCGCGGGGGCGACCTGGGAGCCCACCTTCACGGTCCTGGACGAGGCCAAGACCCTCTGGTACCACCCGCACGCCCTGGGCACCACGGCCAAGCAGGCCGTGCACGGCCTGGCCGGGATGATCATCGTCGAGGACGACTCGGACGTCTCCGCCGCGCTGCCGAGCGAGTACGGCGTGGACGACATCCCGCTGATCTTCCAGTGCCTGGCGGTCGACAGCGCCGGGGACATCAAGTACGACCAGACCGGTTATCTCAGCAGCGGTCTCAGTTTCCCGGTCCTGGTGAACGGCACCAACGTCGACGACACCACGCTCGGCTTCACCGCCACCAAGACCCGCACCCGCTTCCGCGCGCTCAACGCCTCACCGTCGGACATCATCACTCTCCAGCGCAGCGACGGCGGCACGCTCACCCAGATCGCCACCGAGCAGGGCTATCTGACGGAGGCGGCCGAGGTGACGACGATCCGGCTGGTCGCGGGTTCCCGCGCCGAGTTCGTCATGGACGTCACCGAGGACGTCACCCTCCAGGTCGTCATCACCACGGGCTGGATCCGCGGCGGTTCCGGCACCTTCGACTTCCTCACCGTCAACGCGGGCGGCACCGACACCCCGGACGACCTGCCGAGCACTCTCAACACCATCGAGCGGTACGACACCAGCGACTTCACGGCCCGCACCATCACGCTCAGCAACACGGGCGCGACCATGAAGATCAACGGTTCGGCCGGTCTCACCATGTCCAGCATGGCCATGATCAGCACCACGCTGGGCGCCAAGGAGATCTGGACCGTCACCAACGCCAGTCAGCTGGAGCACTCGTTCCATCTGCACGACGTTCCGTACCAGTTGGTGTCGATCAACGGGGAGGCCCCCACCGGGGTCGACCTCGGCTGGCGGGACACCTATGAGGTCGTCGGTGGCGGGACCATCGTGATCGCGATGGAGTTCACCGACTTCGCCGACGACACGTACATGTACATGCTCCACTGCCATCTGCTCCAGCACGAGGACGAGGGCATGATGGCGTCCCTGATGGTCACGGAGAGCTGACTGGCCCCTGCGGCCTCATGAGCGGGCTGCCGCCGGCAGTGGAAGCGCCGACGGCAGCCACAGGCTCATCGTCGACACCTGGCCGCATTCCCGGCAAGGAATCGACGAAATCGCCCTTACTGTCGACACTGGGCGAGGCCCCCGCGCTACGTCAGCCCCGCCGCCCGCGCCCGTTCCACCGCCGGGCCGATGGCCTTGGCCACCGCCTCCACGTCCGCCTCGGTGGAGGTGTGGCCGAAGGAGAAGCGGAGGGTGCCGCGGGCCAGGTCGGGGTCGGTGCCGGTGGCCAGGAGGACATGGCTGGGCTGGGCGACGCCGGCGGTGCAGGCGGAGCCGGTGGAGCACTCGATGCCCTGGGCGTCGAGCAGCAGCAGCAGGGAGTCGCCCTCGCAGCCCGGGAACGTGAAGTGGGCGTTGGCGGGAAGCCGGTCCACCGGGTCGCCGCCGAGGATCGCGTCCGGGACCGCCGTACGGACCGCCTCGACGAGCGCGTCGCGCAGGGCGCCGATCTCGCGGGCGAACCACTCGCGCTGCTCGGCGGCCAGCCGGCCGGCGACGGCGAAGGACGCGATGGCGGGGACGTCGAGGGTGCCGGAGCGGACATGGCGCTCCTGACCGCCGCCGTGCAGGACGGGGACAGGGGTGTACTCGCGGCCCAGCAGCAGGGCGCCGATGCCGTAGGGGCCGCCGACCTTGTGGCCGGAGACGGTCATCGCGGCCAGTCCCGAGGCGGCGAAGTCGACGGGGATCTGGCCGTAGGCCTGGACCGCGTCGGCGTGCAGCGGGACACCGAACTCGGCGCAGACGTCCGCCAGTTCGCGGACCGGCAGGATGGTGCCGATCTCGTTGTTGGCCCACATGACGGTGGCGAGGGCCACGTCGTCGGGGTCGCGGGCGATGGCCTCGCGCAGGGCGTCGGGGTGGACGCGGCCGTACGCGTCGACCGGGAGGTACTCGACGGTGGCGCCCTCGTGTTCGCCGAGCCAGTGGACGGCGTCGAGGACGGCGTGGTGCTCCACGGGGCTGGCGAGCACCCGGGTGCGGGCCGGGTCGGCGTCGCGGCGGGACCAGTACAGGCCCTTCACGGCGAGGTTGTCGGCCTCGGTGCCACCGGAGGTGAAGACGACCTCGCTGGGGCGGGCGCCTAGGGATTCGGCGAGCGCCTCACGGGACTCCTCGACGGTGCGCCTCGCACGGCGGCCGGCCGCGTGGAGGGCGGAGGCGTTGCCGGTGACGGCCAGCTGTGCGGCGAGTGCCTCGACTGCCTCGGGAAGCATCGGGGTGGTCGCGGCGTGGTCGAGGTAAGCCATGGTGACCCGATTCTACGGGCCCGGTCGCTGGGCCCGGTTTTCAGGCCCGCCCCTAGAAGCTCCAGGACACCGTGCTGTCCATCTGCATGGCGGCGACCAGGACGAGCAGGTCGGCGACGCCGAGACCCAGGCCGAGGAAGGCGCGGCCACGACGGGCGGTGCCGCGCCACAGGGCGACGCTCGCCAGGGCGATGGCGACGGGGCCGAGGAAGACGTTGAGGACGAGGAGGCCTACGAGGCCGAGGATGAAGGCGGCCACGGCCATGCCGTCGGCGTCGCGGCCGGCCGGGCGGGTGGCGGTGGTGGCGCTGTCGGTGCGCGATGCGGTGAGCTGCATGGTGATCAGTCCCCCAGGACGGGTGAGTCTGCGGATCAGTGGGTCGAGCCGTGACGGCGTGCGTGGCGCTCGCGGAGCGCGAAGATGCCGAGCCAGCCGGCGATCACGGCGGCGGCGACGGCGGTGAAGGTCAGCGGCGCGTGGGCCACGGTGCCCAGGACGGCACCGAAGAGCAGGAGTGCGGCGACGAGGAACAGCATGGGATGCAAACCCCCTCCGAGACACCCCTCGTGGGCATCTCTCGTTACGTTTCGGTGAACAGTTGTAGTAACAGTTGTTCACTGACTACAGAGTCTAGCGCGCATGACGGCTTCTCAATTACAGAGAACAGTTGTTTACTGATGACATGAGTCACACCCTCGGCATCCGGCAGGCCCAGAAGCAGAAGACCCGACAGGCGCTCCTCGACGCCGCGTTGGGCCTGCTGGAGGAGCAGAGTCTGAGCAGCCTGGGCCTGCGCGAGGTCACCCGCGCGGTCGGCGTCGCCCCGACCGCCTTCTACCGGCACTTCCGCTCCACGGCGGATCTCGGCACGGCACTGGTCGAGGAGGCGCTGGGCAGCCTGCACCCGATGATCCGGACGACGGTGTCCACGGCGGACGACAGCGAACAACGCATAGAGCGCGCCGTCGAGCTGATCGCCCGTCACGTGGACGCGTACCCCGCTCATGTCCGTTTTATCGCCCGGGAACGACATGGCGGGGTCCAGCCGGTACGGAACGCCATCCGGGAGCAACTGGCCAGGTTCGGCCAGGAGGTGAAGGACGAGCTGGCCAAGGATCCGGAGTCGGCGGGCTGGAGCGAGGACGACCTCCTCATGCTCGCCAACCTGTACGTCGACCAGATGCTGATCACGGCCTCGCTGTTCCTGGAGGCGCTGGAGGGCCCTGCCGAGGAGCGGGAGCGGGTCGCGCAGGTCGCCACCCGTCAGATGCGTCTCATCAGCATCGGCCGGGAGCACTGGCGCAGCTGAGCCGGAGAGCCTCGACGACGAGGGGCGGCACCCCCGTTCACCGGGAGTGCCGCCCCTCGTCGCACGACGCGTCGGGTCAGCTCTTCGTGGCCGACTCCGACGGCTGCCCGCTCGGCGCACCGCTGGGCGCCGCACCGCCACCGCCGCCGGGGCCACCGCAGCCGCCGCCCTGGCCGCCGCCGGGGCCGCCCTGACCGCCTCCCGGCCCACCGCTGGGCATCCCCGAAGGCGCACCTGAGGGCGCGCCGGACGGCTGGGCGGTGCCGTTGGCCGTGGGGGCACCCGACGGGGCGCCGGACGGCATGCCCGAGGGGTTGCCGCTGGGCGCGCCGGACGGGGCCTGACAGGACTGCTGTCCGGAGTTGCCGCTGTTCGAGGAGGACGACGAGTCGCCCGAGCCACAGGCCACCAGGGCGAGGGGCGAGAGCGCCAGCAGGACCACTGCGGGGACGAGACGCACACGCTTCATGAGAAACAACTCCAAGAAAGATGAGGGAGTCTTGAGGCGGGCACTCAATCAACGCGGCTTAGGGCTTCCTTGGGCCCGCGCTGTCCCCGGCCTGTGCGTAGGGCAAAGCGGATCCCAAGTCACGCCTCTGAGCTGGGGTTTTCTTCCGGATCCCGACCTACTCGCTGGTACAGGTCCGTGACAGAAGCGGCCGCCCGGGCCAGCTCCTCGCGCACCTCCGGCGGCGAGAGGACCTCCACGCGGTCGGAGAACGCGAGGAGTTGACGGGCCTCGGCGACGACGCCGTAGGACAGCCGGGCGGTCACCCAGTCACCCCCGTCGTCCTCCGGGGACTCGGTCAGCCGGCCGGCCGTCATCCGCCGGAACAGGTCGAGCCGGTCGCGCCGGACGCGGACGACGACGTCGATGCCGCCGGGGCGTTCCTCGACCTGGCGGCGCAACACCTCCCAGGCGTCGGCGAGTTCGACTCCCGGCCGCCGCCGTACGGCGTCCGCCAGCACGGCCGCCGAGCGCACCCGGTCCGCGCGGAACAGCCGCGGCTTCGCCCGCCGGTCCGCGACCAGGTACCAGACGCCCGCCTTGGCGACGAGGCCGTACGGGTCGACCGTGTACGTCCGGTTCTCCTGTTCCCCGCTGTGCCGGTAGCGCAGCCGCAGTCGGCGGTCGGAGAACACCGCGTCCTGCAACACGCCCAGGTCGACGGCGGCCTGGGGGCCGCCCTGCCAGCGGGTGGCGTCGACCAGGATGCGGCGGGAGGCCACGTCGGCGGCGGGGCGGTGCGGGGCCGGGAGGGCCGCCATCACCTTGCGCAGCGCGGAGCCGAGCGCCGCGTCGAGGCCGAGGGCGGCGTGGGCGCCCTGCGCGGCCAGGACGAACAGGGCGCGGGACTCGTCGGCGGTCAGTCCGGTGACGTCCGTGCGGAAGCCCGCGAGGAGTTCGATGCCGCCGTGCCGGCCGCGTTCGGCGTAGACCGGGACGCCGGCGGCGGACAGCGCCTCGATGTCCCGGTAGATGGTGCGCACGGACACGTCCAGCCGGTCGGCGAGTTCGGGGGCGGGAACCCGGCCGCAGGTCTGGAGGAGCAGCAGGATGGACAGGAGCCGGTCGGACTTCACGGCACCAGGATGCCTCCCGCCCCTCAGGCCAGCTTGGCCCGCGCCAACTGCCGTGACTGGGCGACCAGTCGGTCGGCGCTGTCCCAGACCTCGGCGTCCTCCTCCAGGAAGCCGCCGGCGAGGTTGCGGGTGGTGATGGAGACGCGCAGCGGGCCCGGCGCCGGGCGGCAGCGGACGTGGACGGTGAGTTCGACCGTCGGGACCCAGCCCTTGATGCCGATCTCGAAGGCGGTCGGCGGCAGCGCGTCCACCGCGAGGAGCAGCGAGAGCGGGTCGGCGTCGCGGCCGTCGGCGAGGCCGAACCAGGAGCGCATCTCGCCCTTGCCGGACGGGGCGCCGAGGGCCCAGCCCAGGGTCGAGGGGTCCAGCTTGAGCATCAGGCGCTCGGTGATGGCCGAGCTGCCCTCGACGGGGGCGGGCCCGTCATCGGGGCCGAAGCACTGGTCCATGGGCGGGAACACCGGGGGCTTCGCCGCCGTACGGACGTCGTCCGGGAGGGAGTCCAGGTCGCCGTAGGAGGCGAGGACGCGGATGCGCTCGACCTCGGCGCCCTGCTCGTCGTACTGGAAGAGCGAGGCCTGGCCGGTGGAGAGGGTGCGGCCGGTGCGGACCACGTCCGTGCGGATCACCGCGGGGCCCGGCTGGGACGCGGTGAGGTAGTGCGCGGAGATCGTGAACGGATCGGGGTGCGGCAGGGCGTCCGCGAGGGCGCGGCCGAGGACGGCCAGCAGATAGCCGCCGTTGACGGCGCTGATGATCGTCCAGCCGGCGGAGAGGTCGATGTCGTAGACACCGGGCTCGCGACGGGTGACCGCGGTGTCCCGGTCGAACTCGCTGTCGCCGATCCTGGCACGCGTGGCGGAGGCTGCTTCTGGCATGCCTGAACGGTACAACAAGTGATTACTAAGCGGTAGCTTTTGGCCGACCCGAGCCGAGGTCAAGCCGACCAGGAGGGTGAGAACCGGGCAATTTCCTGGTAAGTGTCCGTAGTCGTCCCTCAACCCGGGGCCCCGCCGCCCCCTCTCTAGGGACATGAGCCTCACCGGGACCGCGTTCCTCTACACGCTGATCGTGCTGTCCGTCGTCGCCGTCCTGCTCCCGCTCGCGCTGTGGTCGCGACTGCGCGGGCCGAAGCCACTGCGCGCCCTGGGCCGGCTGCTGATGGTGCTGTTCGCCCAGGGCACCGCGGTCGCGCTCGTCTTCGTGCTGGTCAACAACGAGAACAACCTGTACGACAACTGGGCCGACCTCATCGGCACCGGCGACCACGTCCAGCAGGCCGCGAACCTGGGCGCCGACGGCACCGGCGGTATCGCGCTGAAACGATTGCCCAGGGTCCATCAGCGCTTCACCACCGCCTCCGGCCCGGGCATGGGCGGCGTCCGGGTCACCCAGCTCAAGGGCCGGGTGTCGGGCGTGAACGCCGAGGTCTACGTCTGGCTGCCCCCGCAGTACCGCCAGGCCGCCTACCGGCACCACAAGTTCCCCGTGGTGGAGCTGCTGTCGGGCTACCCGGGCTCGGCGAAGGCCTGGTTCGGTTCACTGCACGCGGTGAACCAGCTGCGACCCCTCATGCGCGACGGCAGGGTGGCGCCGTTCATCCTGGTCGCCCCGCGCATGAACCTGCTGGCCGGGGTCGACACCGGGTGCGCCAACATCACGGGCACGGTGAACGCCGACAGCTGGCTCAGTGTCGACGTGCCGAAGATGGTCACGGACAACTTCCGCGCCCAGCCGGGCCCGGCCGGCTGGGCCGCCGCCGGGTACTCCGCGGGCGGGCACTGCGCGACCAAGCTCGCCGTCGCCCACCCCGACCGCTACCGGGCCGCGATCAGCATGTCCGGCTACAACGACCCCATCGGTGAACGCACCTCGCTGGCCGCCGAGACGCCCGCCCTGCGCCGCGCCAACAACCCCTACGTCCTGCTGCGCGACGCCCGTACCCCGCCCGCGGTCGCGCTCTACCAGTCGGGCCAGCCCGGCGACGGCTACGAGGCGGCCGCCGGCCTCGAACAGATCGCGAAAGCCCCGACGACCGTGCACGTCGTCTACGTCCCGAGGAGCGCGGGCGGCCACAACATGGCGCTGTGGCGGCCCCAGGTGGTCCCGGCGTTCCGCTGGCTGACCGAGGAGATGGGACTGCTGCACGGCCGGGCCGGCGGGACTACTCCTCGCTCACGGTCGAGCGCCGGTTCCAGGCCCGCGGAGCTCGCCAGTGGTACCGCATCGCCAGCAGCCGCAGCACGAAGGCCGTGACGACCGCGAGAGAGCTGGTGAAGGGGTTCAGGACGTCGTAACGGATGCAGAGCACCACCATGGTGGCGCCGACGATCGCCGGGACCGCGTACAGGTCGCGGTCCCAGCGCAGCAGCGAGGGCACCTCGTTGGCGAGCACGTCCCGCAGCACACCCCCGCCGACCGCGGTGGCGAGACCGAGGGTGGCGGACTGGGTGAGGCCGAGCCCGTAGTCGTACGCTTTCGTCGTCCCGGTCACACAGAACAGGCCGAGGCCCGCCGCGTCGAAGACGTTCACGCCGAGCTGGATGCGCTCCACCTGCGGATGCAGGAAGAAGACCAGGAGCGCGGCGAGCAGCGGGGTGATGAAGTACCCCAGGTCCGTGAAGGCGGCGGGCGGTACGGCACCGATGATCAGGTCCCGGAACAGCCCGCCGCCCAGCGCGGTGACCTCGGCGAGGACGGCGATGCCGAAGACGTCGAAGTTCTTGCGCACGGCCAGCAGCGCGCCCGAGATGGCGAAGACGAAGATGCCGATCACGTCGAGCGTGTGCTGGACGGAAGGACTGAACAGTTGCTCAAGCACCCCACATTCTTACCTGAACATGGTGGTTACCCTTGCAATGCAAGGCTCAGAGGGTCGGTTTCCCTGTGGTGAACAGCCAGATCTGGAACAGGTCGTCCAGCTGCTGCCCCGAGACCTTCTCCGCGAGCCGGATGAAGTCCGCCGTGTTCGCGTTGCCGTAGCGGTGGATCTTCGTCCAGGCCGGCAGCAGCTTGAAGAAGGCCGCGTCGCCGATGCGCTCGCGCAGCACCTGGAGCGTCATCGCGCCGCGCTGGTAGACGGCGGAGGCGAACATGGTGTCGCGCTGCGGGTCGCCGACGGTGACCTGCCAGAAGGGGGCGTCGGCCGGGCGGGCGTTGTACCCGGCCAGGAACGAGTCGTGGGCGCTGCGGGTGCCCTGGTGCTCGGCCCACAGCCACTGCGCGTATGTGGCGAAGCCCTCGTTGAGCCAGATGTCCTTCCAGCGCTCCACCGACACCGAGTCGCCGAACCACTGGTGGGCCAGCTCGTGCACGATCGTCGTCTCGCTGCGCACGGCCGAGTAGACCGGTTTCGACTGCACCTCCAGCGAGAACCCCGCCTCGGGCATGTCGTCGACGATCGCACCGGTCTCCTCGAAGGGATACGGCCCGAAGACCTCGGACCAGTAGTCGGTGGCGGCGGCCGTGACGGCGTACACGTCGACGTTGTTGCTGTTGGCGAGGACGGGGTCGATCGCGACGTAGATCGGGGTGCCGGCGGGGGTGGTGCCGGTGCGGACGTCGAACTTCCCGATCGTCGCGGTCGCGAGATAGGTCGCCATCGGCTTGCTCTCGCGCCAGTGGGTGTACGTCGAGTCGCCCTTGTCGTACGTCGAGACGAGCCGGCCGTTGGAGACACCGGTCAGGCCCTTGGGCGCCTTGATCCGGATGTCGTACGTCGCCTTGTCGTCGGGGTGGTCGCTGGACGGGAACCAGGTGGAGGCGGCGTTGGGTTCACAGGCGACGAAGACACCGTCGGCGGTCTTCATCCACCCGTAGTCGGAGCCGAACACGATCGGGCCGCCGAGCGGTTCGGGTACGCCGCCGTAGGTCACCCGGACGGTGAAGTCCCGCCCCTTGGGGAGCGCTCCTCGCGGGGTGACGCGCAGTTCGTCGCCGTCGCGGGTGAACTGGGCCCGCTTGCCGTTCACTTCGACGCGCGTGACCTCCAACTGCTGGAGGTCGAGGTCGAAGGACGAGAGGTTCTGGGTGGCGCGGGCGGTGAGGGTCGTACGGCCGTCGAGGCGGTCGGTGTCCGGGTTGTACGCCACGTCGAGGTCGTAGTGGCGGGCGTCGAAGCCGCCGTTGCCGAGGAGCGGGAAGTAGGGGTCGCCTACGCCGGCCGCTCCGGGTGACGGAGCGGGGGCGGCCGCGATGACGCAGAAAGAGGCCACCGCCGTGGCGATGGCCCCTAATTGTGCCGAACGGGAGAGTCTCATGTGTCGTCCCTTTCGAGCGTGTACCGATAAGTCGGACACGGACGACTCTGGACCCTCCCGGTCGGGCATGTGCATGACTTTGCTAAGTCGTCATGCGTTACTTGTCAGTTGACTCCTGACCGTCGGCTTCCGCTTCCTCGGAGGCAGGTGCCTCCTCGGCGGCAGGCGTACCCTCGGAAGCGACCTCCGCCGCGACCGCCGCCGACGTCTCCGCGCTCTCCGCCAGGACCTCGTCCGCGACCAGCTCGGCCGCTTCCTTCGCGACCGTCAGCAGCACGGTGTCCTGGGGAGCCTGGTCCTCGAAGTTCTCCGGGTGGTGGCATGCCACCTGCTGGCCCGGCTTCAGTTCCACCAGCTTCGGCTCGGTCGTCGTGCAGATCTGCGTCGCCTTCCAGCACCGGGTGTGGAAGCGGCAGCCGCTCGGCGGGGAGATCGGCGACGGGACGTCACCCTTGAGCAGGATGCGCTCGGACTTGGCGTTCTTGCGCCGCGGGTCCGGGATCGGCACCGCCGACATGAGCGCCTTGGTGTACGGGTGCATCGGCGCCTTGTACAGCGACTCGCGGTCCGCCAGCTCGACGATCTTGCCGAGGTACATCACCGCGATCCGGTCCGAGACGTGCCGGACGACCGAGAGGTCGTGCGCGATGATCACGTACGTCAGGCCGAGCTCCTGCTGGAGGTCGTCGAGCAGGTTCACGACCTGGGCCTGGATGGACACGTCGAGCGCGGAGACCGGCTCGTCGGCCACGACCAGCTTCGGGTTCAGGGCCAGCGCGCGGGCGATGCCGATGCGCTGACGCTGACCGCCGGAGAACTCGTGCGGATAGCGGTTGTAGTGCTCGGGGTTGAGGCCCACGACCGAAAGGAGCCGCTGGACCTCCGCCTTGATGCCGCCCTCGGGGGTCACACCCTGGAGCTTGAAGGGCGCGCCGACGATCGTGCCGATGGTGTGGCGCGGGTTCAGCGACGAGTACGGGTCCTGGAAGATCATCTGCACATCACGGCGGAGCGGACGCATGCCGCCGACACCGAGGTGCGTGATGTCCTGGCCCTCGAACTCGACCTTGCCGGCCGTCGGTTCGAGCAGCCGGGTGATCAGCCGGCCCATCGTCGACTTGCCGCAGCCCGACTCGCCCACGACACCGAGGGTCTCGCCGGACTTGACCTCGAAGTCGATGCCGTCGACCGCGCGGACCGCGCCGACCTGCCGCTGGAGCAGGCCCTTCTTGATCGGGAAGTGCTTCTGGAGCCCGGTCACCTTCAGCAGGGTCTCGCCGGGGGCGGCGTCGGCCTTGGTGACCAGCGTGCCGTCGCTCTGCGCAGGGATGCTCACTTTGTCCTCGCTCACAGCTTCGGCGCAATCTCTTCGGTCCAGATCCGCTCCCGCTGCTCCTGCGTCATGTGGCAGGCGGCCCAGTGCTGGCTGCCGACCTCGGCGAGCTCCGGGCGAACCGTGCGGGTGACGTTGTCCTTCGGGATGTCCGCGTACGGGCAGCGCGGGTTGAAGGCGCAGCCGGACGGGATGTTGATCAGCGAGGGCGGGGAGCCCTTCACCGGGATCAGGCGCTCCTGCTGGTCACGGTCGAGGCGCGGCATCGAACCGAGCAGACCCCAGGTGTAGGGGTGGCGGGGCTCGTAGAACACCTTCTCGGCCGGACCGCGCTCGACGCAGCGCCCGCCGTACATCACCAGGATGTCGTCGGCGAGCTCGGCGACGACGCCCAGGTCGTGGGTGATGATGATGACCGCGGAGCCGAACTCCTTCTGCAGATCCCGGATCAGGTCGAGGATCTGCGCCTGGACGGTCACGTCCAGGGCGGTCGTCGGCTCGTCCGCGATGAGCAGTTCGGGGTTGTTGACCAGCGACATCGCGATCATCGCGCGCTGGCGCATACCGCCGGAGAACTCGTGCGGGTAGTTGTCCACCCGCTTGTCCGGCTGCGGGATGCCGACCCGGTCGAGCATCTCCACCGCACGGCGCTTGGCGGTCTTCTTGTCCACCTTGTGGTGGATGCGGTACGCCTCCACGATCTGCTGGCCGATCGTGTAGTACGGGTGCAGCGCCGACAGCGGGTCCTGGAAGATCATCGCCATCTCGCGGCCACGCAGCTTGCGCACATGGTCCGGGTCGGCGGTGAGCAGCTCGGTGCCGTCCAGCCAGATCTCGCCGGAGATCTGCGCCTTGCGCTTGCCGTACTGACCGGCGGTGTGCAGGCCCATGATGCCGAGCGAGGTCACCGACTTGCCGGAGCCGGACTCGCCCACGATGCCGAGGGTCTTGCCCTTCTCCAGCTTGAAGGAGAGCCCGTCGACGGACTTGACCAGACCGTCGTCGGTCGGGAAGTGCACCTTGAGGTCGCGCACTTCCAGGAAGGAGGTCGGCGCGGGCGAAGCGGGGGTGGGCTCGCCCACGGCCGCTCCGCTCTTGCTGAGTTCGGTCATGCGAGCCTCACTCGGGGGTCGATCACGGCGTAGAGGATGTCCACCACGAGGTTGGCGATCAGCACCGCGAGAGAAGTGATCAGGGTGACGCCCAGAATGATGGGCAGGTCCTGGGTCTTGATGCCGTTGAGCACCGCCTGGCCGAGGCCGGGAAGGCTGAACGTGGTCTCGGTCAGGATCGCGCCGCCGATGAGGGCGCCGAGGTCCATGCCGAGCATGGTCAGGATGGGGGTCATCGTCGAGCGCATGGCGTGCTTGCCGATGACGACCCGCTCCTTGAGGCCCTTCGCGCGGGCGGTGCGGATGTAGTCCTCGCCGAGGATCTCCATCATGGTGGCCCGGGTGATCCGGGCGTACATCGCCGCGTAGAGGAAGGCGAGGGTGATCCAGGGGAGGATCATGCCGCCGAGCCAGCCGGTGAAGCTCTCGTCGAGGGGCACGTACTCGCCCTCGACCCAGCCGAGACTGTACGAGAAGATCGCGAGGCTCAGCAGACCGGTGAAGTAGATCGGGAGGGAGACACCCGCGAGGGCGACCACCATCGCACCGCGGTCCCACAGGCTGCCCCGCTTGAGCGCGGAGAGCACACCCGCGGCCACACCGAACAGCAGCCACAGGAAGGCGGCACCGAGCGCGAGACCCAGGGTCACCGGGAAGCGGTCGGTGATCACCGGCCAGATGGCCTGCTCGGTGCGGAAGGAGTAGCCGAAGCACGGCGCCGCACAGTGCACGGAGTCGCCACCGCCCACATAGGTGCGGCCGGCGAAGAGACCCTTGAAGAACTCCCAGACCTGAGCGTAGATCGGGTCGCTCAGTCCGAGCTTCTGCCGCACGCCCTCGACGGCGGCGGGGTCGGCCTGCTTGCCCACGAAGCTCAAGGCGACGTCGACGCCCGCCCACTTGGGGACGAGGAAGAAGATGCCGAAGACCACCATGATGATGACCACGAGCATCACTGCGGCGGCGAACAGCCGCCTGATGAGGTAAGCGAGCACAGCTCTCGGCCCGCCGCGGGCCGCGGGCCACCGGAGGTCTTCCGGTGGCCCGCGCTCCCACGTCGCCGGCCTTCACCTGCCTTTCGTGCCGTACGGCGGGTGTGCCGGGATTACTTCGCGGACTTCAGACCGAGGTTCACGAAGTCGTACATGCCGCTGTAGTTGTCCGACGTGTAGACGTTCGCGAGACGGTCACCGCGCCAGTTGACGAACTTCTCGAAGACGAACGGCAGGTAGTAGCCGCCGTCCATGACCGCGTGGTTGATGTCCTTCGCGATCGCCAGCTTGCCCGCGTCGTCCTGCGTCTTCACGTAGGTGTCGAACAGGCCGTTGATCTTCTTGTCGTCGATCAGGGCGAAGTTGTTGTTACCGCTCTCGAGGATGTACTTGCCGTCCCACAGCGGCAGACCGAAGCCCTGGACCGACGGGAAGTCGGCGCCCCAGCCCATGATGATGATGCCGTAGCCCTTCTTCTTCACGTTGGAGGGGCTGCCGATGATGCCGGACGTCTGCGAACCGTCGAACTGGTCGATGTTGACGTCGATGCCGACCTTCTTCAGGGAGGCCTGAAGCGACTCGGCGGTGGCGACCTCGACCGGCTTGTTGTTACGGACGGCGATGGTGGTCTTGAAGCCGTTCGGCTTGCCGCAGGCCTTCAGCTCTTCCTTGGCCTTGGCGACGTTGCCGTTCTTGTTCGCGCCGTTCAGCTCGTACGGGTCGTACGACTGGCCCTCGGAACCGGGGACGGTCGGCGGGAGCATGTTGGTGCCGATGTCACCACCGGCGACCGGGCCACCGCGCGCGGTCTGCAGCGAGACGTGGTCGGCGCCGTAGATCACGGCCTTGCGGCAGTGCTCGTTGTCGAACGGCTTCACGCTCTGCGGGAAGGTCGCGTAGCGGATGTAGCCGGAGACCGGGTTGTCCAGGTTGGCCTTGTGCTCCTGGAGGGCGCTGGTGCGGCCCTGCGGGGACAGACCGGTCTGGTTGATGTCCAGGTCGTAGTCACCGGCGAGCAGACGGGCGTCCAGGTCGTTGGCGTTCGAGAAGAACTTGACCGAGATCTTGTCCGGGTACGCCTTGCGGATCGGGTCCGAGGCCTGGCTCCACTTGTCGTTGCGGACCAGGACCAGGTCCTTGCCCGGGCTGTACGACTGGAACTTGTACGGACCGGAGGAGAACGGCTTCAGGCCGTACTTGGACTTGGTGTCCTTGTCCTGGCGGACCGGGGAGGCCGAGACCAGGGCGAGGATCTCCTCGAAGTCGGCGTTGGGCTCCGGCAGGTGGAAGACGACGGTCTTGTCGTCCGGAGTGTCGATCGCCTTCAGACCGAGCTTGTCGGCGGAGGAGTCCTTGTACGGGCCCTTGTACTCGCCCTTGGGGTCGAGGACGTCCTTCAGGTAGACCGGGCCGCCGGACAGCACGTCCTGCGCCCAGACGCGCTCGATGCCGTACTTGACGTCCTTGGAGGTGATCTCCTTGCCGTCCTCCCACGTGATGCCGTCACGCAGGGTGTACGTGTAGGTCTTGCCGCCGTCGGTGACCTTGGCGAGACCGGTGGCGAGGTCCGGGGTGAGCTCCGTGCCCTTCTCGCCCGGAGCCGCGGCACCGGTGACGAGCTGGCGGCTGTAGTAGCGCGCGAAGTTCCACATGAAGCCGTAGTAACCGCGCGTGGTGTCCCACGAGTCGGCGTCCTGGGCACCGGCGAACTTCAGCTCGCCGCCCTTCTTGGCGAGCGAGGCCTGGGCGACCTTGTTGTTCGCGGCGTTGAAGCCGGCCGCGCCCGTCGAGGAGCCCTTGCCGTTGCCGCTGTCGTCATCGCCGCCGCCGCACGCCGCCGTCGTCAGCAGCGCGGCGACCGCGGCGGCAGCGGCGAACGCCTGCTTCCGCCGCCCTGAGGTGCGTTGGGTAGTCACGATCTCGGATCCTCCGGATTTGATGAGAGACCCCGTGTTGGTGCCACGGGACGCTTTGTGTACGGCAGTTCAGCGGGATCCCTTCGGGTCCAGCGCGTCCCGCACGCCGTCGCCGAAGAGATTGAAGGCAAGAACCGTGATGAAGATCGCTACACCCGGGACCACCATGTAGGTGGGGTCCGACTTGTAGTAGTCGATCGCGTTCGAGAGCATCTGCCCCCAGGAGGCCGTGGGCGGCTTGACGCCCACGCCCAGGAAGCTGAGCGCCGCCTCGGTGAGGATGTTGGTGGGGATCATCATCGTCGTGTACACGATGATCGGCGCGACGAGGTTGGGCAGCAGTTCCTTGAACAGGATGTAGAGCCGCCCGGCGCCGAGCGAACGGGCCGCTTCGACGTATTCACGCTCGCGCAGCGAGAGCGTCTGGCCACGCACCACGCGTCCGATGTAGGGCCAGCCGAAGAACCCGATGACCAGGATCATCACGAACAGGCGCACGCCCGTGCCGGACAGTCCGAGCATCTCGTTCGGCATGACGGAGACCAGCGCGATGATGAACAGCAGCTGCGGGAAGGCCAGCAGACCGTCCATGACCCGGCTGATGGCGGAGTCGATCCAGCCGCCGAAGAAGCCGGCCAGGACGCCCAGAACGGTACCGATGATCACGGCGACGATCGCGGACAGGAAGCCGACGAGCAGCGAGATCCGGGCGCCGTAGACGATACGGGCGAAGATGTCACGGCCGTTGACCGGCTCGACGCCCAGCCAGTGGTCGCCGCTCATGCCGCCGAAGGACCCCTTGGGGGTGCCGAACAGCGGGTCGATCAGGTCCTTGTCGTTGTACGTGTTCGGGTCCTGGCCGTAGAGGCTGGTGATCACGGGCGCGAGCAGTGCGACCGCGATGAGGAGGAGCACGACGATGCCGCCCGCGAGGGCGAGTTTGTCCCGCTTCAAACGCTCCCAGGCGATCCGGCCCAGGGAACGTCCCTGTACGGCCTTGGCGCCGGCGTTGACCGCCGCTTCTTCGGCCGCGCTCGGGGCCGCTTCCGCGGTCGGCTCGTGCAATGGTGCCGTCATCTGGCAGGGACCCCTCTCAACCGGCGGTAGCCGGCCCGCACTTGCCGCTGTAGCGGCGTGATCAGTCCGTCGTACACAGGGGCGAACCCACCCCTGGTGCGGGAGTCTTCAACGCTTTGGCGATCTGTTGCCAGACTTGGCGAGGAAAGGATGCATAAACGTGATGCGGGCTGCAGGGTTCCGTTATCCGGACAGCAGGTAACGGCCGTCGGACGCAGGCCAGTTGGGGCAATACGGGCCTCACGGGGCCTTCTGCCCTCATCTACGCGCGCAGACACACTCCCGTAACACGAGAGCCTGTGGCCGGTTCGGCTCAGTAGCCGCCGGGCGCCGGAGGGTAGCCGTACCCGGCCGCCGGCGCCTGCGCCGGGGCCGCGTGTGCCTCGCGGTCGTAGAAGGGACGGGCACCGGCCCGCATCCACATCGCGACCGGGTCGTACTCGTCGGACATGGCGACCGTCGACACCGGCAGTCCGTCCGGGACCGCGCCGATGGACTGCTGCATCATCGCGCGCACCGAGTCGACGGCGGGCGGGCTGGTGTCGTAGACGTCGAGCCCGATGGCGAGGTACGGCGCCCCGAGCGCCGGCTGCACCCAGGCGCGGCGCAGCGAGCGGACGGCCGGGGTGCGGTGGGCGTTCTGCGCGATCAGGGCGTAGAACTGCGGGATCTCGATGCCGGGTTCCGACAGCCGGAGGGGGCCCGCGGGCTGGCGCTCCAGGCCGGTCGCGATCCGGCGCAGGTCGAGCCAGGGGATGCCGACGCCGCCGCCGGGGGCGTGCGGGTTCAGCCAGAGACCGAACTGGTCCGGGTAGAGGGTGCGCGCCACGTCGACTCCGTCGACGACCTCGTACGAGCGGTTCCAACCGCTCGCGCTCAGTTCCTGGGCGGAGGTGACACAGGGCGCGTAGCCGTGGCCGTCGACCTCCATGTTTCCGTACTGGGCGTCCGGGGAGCCCGCCTGGCCGTGCCAGAGGAGCATCCAGATCTGGCCGGAGGAGGGGGTGGCGAGGGCGCGGAGGAGTGCCTCGTAGGCGTCATAGCGCCCTGGCGTCACCTGGCGCAGCATGTGCTCGACCGTGCCGGTCGCTGTGCCGCTGGCACTCACCTTCTACCGCCCCTTCGGGAAAGTTTCGTAGTCGGAAACAGCTTAAGCGTTGAGAGCTCGGGGCTTGCGGTGGTCCGCGGGTGCGGGTCGGTGGGGGCTGGTCGCGCCCACGCGGCGGAGCCGCACATCGACACAGCCCCGCGCCCCTGGGTACGTCTACATGCCCTGCGTGTAGAACGGACGTACCTTTTCGCGCAGCCAATGCCCCACCGGGTCGTCCGCCACGTCCAGCAGGACCAGGTTGACCGGCCAGGCCACCGGGGCCCGGCCCAGCGCCCGGCCCAGGGCGTCCATCGGGAGGGTACGCAAATCGCCCTCCCATGGGGAGAGTTCCACGCCCACGAACATCACGGGCTCCGCCGTCTCGATGGCGGCCAGGCAGCGGCGGGCCGTCAGGACGACTCCCGTCGCGGCGAACTCGGCGGAGGCGGCGGCGAGGAAGTCCACCGGGTCGTCCTGCCAGTCGGGCTCGTAGAGCTTGACGCGGCCGCCGCTGTTGGGGCCGTCCAGCGGGGTGCGGCCCACCCGGCACAGCTCCGCCACGGCGGCCGGCGGCAGGGGGACGCCGACCACGCCGTCCGGGTTGAGGGCCAGGCCGAGCTGCGGCGGGAGGCCGCGCGCGAACTCCACCGCGGGGGCGACGGTGTACGACATGTGCGCCCCGGCGACCTGACGGAACTGCTCCTCCGAGCTGAAGACCGGGACGTAGGCCTGGCCCTCGATCTGGAGGGTGGGCAGATCGAGGGGGCCGGTGTGGGCGCCGCCGCCGTTCGGCAGGGGGATCCAGACGAAGCTGCGGCCGAGGACCTCGATGATCCGGCCGCCGGCCCCGGGCACGCCGAGGGAGGCCGAGAGCACCTCCTCCAGCTCGTTGCCGGGCCATCCGCCGCCGTGCGGATGGGGGTGTGCCTGTGCCGGGAAGTCCTGTGCCGGGAAGTCCATCTGTCCGTCCGCCTGCCGAGTACCGCTGATGTGGCTGAAAGGCTAACGGGTGACGGGCCCCTGGCGCCCTGGCCGTCAGCCCGCGAACCCGATGCGGCGCAGGGCGCGCCGGCCGGTGAACCCGACCTGGCGCAGGCGCGTCAGCCCGCTAACCCGACCCGGCACAGAACCGTCAGTCCGCGAACCCGATCCGGCGCAGGGCGCGTCAGCCCGTGAAGCCGACCCGGCGCAGACCCGTCAGCCCGTGAAGCCGACCCGGCGCAGACCCGTCAGCCCGTGAAGCCGACCCGGCGCAGACCCGTCAGCCCGTGAAGCCGATGCGGCGCAGGGCGTCTGCTGCCTGCCGGTCCAGGAGGATCGCCGAGCCAACGCCCTGTGGGAGTTCGCCCTTCTCCACCGAGCGGATCAGGCGGGCGGCCGCCGTGCGGTGGCGGAGGAAGGCGTAGCGCGAGACGCCCCGGCCGCGCTCGCGCTGGCCCTGGAGCGCGGTGTCCGGGGTGACGTCGAGCAGCAGCAGGTGCAGTGTGCCGCCGCGGCGCCGGGCCGCGCGGGCCAGCCAGCCGCGCACCCAGGTCTGGGTGCCGCAGTCGTGCACCACGACCCCCTCGCCGGAGCGCAGGGCGCGGCGCAGACCGACGTAGTGGGCGAAGCGGACCAGGGGACGGTAGAGCGCGTACGGCAGAAGGCGGGGCGCGCGGGCGTCCCAGCGGTCGCGGGTGTCCTGGGAGTCGATCCGGGCGCCCTTGACGGCGCGTCGCATCAGGGTCGACTTGCCGCTGCCGGGCAGGCCGGTGATCACGACCAGGTCGGCCGGGGCGAAGAGCAGGGCGTGCGGGGTGTGGCCGGCGCGGTCGCGCAGGTCACGCACGACCGGCCGCGGTGCGCATGCCTCCTGGGCCGGAGCGGTCGGCTGTGCGGGCAGCGCGACGGCCGAGGTGGTGGCGTACGCAGTGGGCCTGTTCACCGTGATCGTCCTCCTCCGGGGTCAGGGGGTTCCCCTCCCCACCGAGCGTAAAGAGAAGGTAATGGGGTGTCTCTCTTGTTTTGGTGATCGTCCTGCCACAAGCCAGTTACAAAGGCCACGCCAGGTGCGGCCCTGCCGTTGATGACGGATGCGTGCAATGATGTCCGCGCCAACTGCATACCGGCCGTTTGAATCCGCGCGGGAGAGTCCCCACCACTGGTTGGGGCGCCGAAGGAGCAAGTCCCTCCCTTGAATCTCTCAGGCCCCGTTACCGCGCGGGCGAGGCACATCTGAAAAGCGAGCCGCCCTCCGGTGGCTCCACCCAAGGTGCAAGTCATGTCCCCTACGGTCATGGCGAACCTCTCAGGTTCCGATGACAGATGGGGAGGAACGACCTCGCCTGTCATGCCTTGGGAGACAACCGTCCGATGAGCAATGAACCCCGTCTGACCGCGCTCGACGCCCTGCATCGCGCGCTCGGCGCGACGATGACCGACTTCGCCGGCTGGGACATGCCCCTGCGCTACGGCTCCGAGCGCGACGAGCACAACGCCGTGCGGACGAGGGCCGGGCTCTTCGACCTTTCCCACATGGGCGAGATCACGGTGACCGGGCCTGAGGCCGCCCAGCTGCTGAACTTCGCCCTCGTCGGCAACATCGCCTCCGTCGGCGTCGGCCGCGCCCGCTACACCATGATCTGCCGCGAGGACGGTGGCATCCTCGACGACCTGATCGTCTACCGGCTCGAAGACACCGAGGCCGCTTCTTCTGAATACCTGGTCGTCGCCAACGCCTCCAACGCCCAGGTCGTCCTCGACGCGCTCGTCGAGCGCTCCGCCGGCTTCGACGCCGAGGTGCGCGACGACCGGGACGCGTACGCGCTGCTCGCAGTCCAGGGCCCCGAGTCCCCCGGCATCCTCGCGTCCCTCACCGACGCCGACCTCGACGGACTCAAGTACTACGCCGGTCTGCCCGGCACGGTCGCCGGCGTCCCGGCGCTGATCGCCCGCACCGGCTACACCGGCGAGGACGGCTTCGAGCTGTTCGTGAAGCCGGAGCACGCGGTCGAGCTGTGGCAGGCGCTGACCAAGGCCGGCGAGGGCGTCGGTCTGGTCCCCTGCGGCCTGTCCTGCCGGGACACCCTGCGCCTGGAGGCGGGCATGCCGCTGTACGGGCATGAGCTGAACACCTCGCTCACCCCCTTCGACGCCGGGCTCGGCCGGGTGGTGAAGTTCGAGAAGGAGGGCGACTTCGTGGGGCGCGAGGCGCTTCAGGAGGCCGCCGCCCGGTCCGCCGAGAACCCGCCCCGCGTCCTCGTCGGCCTGATCGCCGAGGGCCGCCGCGTCCCGCGCGCCGGGTACACCGTGGTCGCCGACGGCCAGGTGATCGGCGAGGTCACCTCCGGCGCCCCCTCGCCCACCCTGGGCAAGCCGATCGCGATGGCGTACGTCGACGCCGCGCACGCCGCTCCGGGCACCTCCGGCGTCGGGGTGGACATCCGGGGCACCCACGAGCCGTACGAGGTCGTGGCTCTCCCCTTCTACAAGCGGCAGAAGTAGACACTGGACGCCAGGTCGCGCGTCCGCACGTGACCCTGCGCACATTTCCGCTGCTCACGCACGTTCCCAGCAGTCCCGGACATTCATCATCACCCCGCGTACAGGAGAATTCAGGCCATGAGCAACCCCCAGCAGCTGCGCTACAGCAAGGAGCACGAGTGGCTGTCGGGCGCCGAGGACGGCGTCTCGACGGTCGGCATCACGGAGCACGCGGCCAACGCGCTCGGCGATGTCGTCTTCGTGCAGCTCCCGGAGGTCGGTGACACGGTGACCGCGGGCGAGACCTGCGGCGAGCTGGAGTCGACCAAGTCGGTCAGCGACCTGTACTCCCCCGTCTCCGGTGAGGTCACCGAGGTCAACGAGGACGTCGTCAACGACCCGTCGCTGGTGAACTCCGCCCCCTTCGAGGGCGGCTGGCTGTTCAAGGTACGCATCGCGGACGAGCCGGCCGACCTGCTCTCCGCCGACGAGTACACCGCCTTTTCCGCCGGCTGAGGAGTCGTAGACGTATGTCCGTCCTGAACACGTCCCTGCATGAGCTCGACCCGGAGGTCGCCGCCGCGGTCGACGCCGAGCTGAACCGTCAGCAGTCCACCCTGGAGATGATCGCGAGCGAGAACTTCGCCCCGCTCGCGGTCATGGAGGCCCAGGGCTCGGTCCTGACCAACAAGTACGCCGAGGGCTACCCCGGCCGCCGCTACTACGGCGGCTGCGAGCACGTCGACGTCGCCGAACAGATCGCCATCGACCGGATCAAGGAACTGTTCGGCGCCGAGTACGCCAACGTCCAGCCCCACTCCGGCGCCTCCGCCAACCAGGCCGCCCTCTTCGCCCTCGCCTCCCCCGGCGACACCATCCTCGGCCTCGACCTCGCCCACGGCGGCCACCTCACCCACGGCATGCGCCTGAACTTCTCCGGCAAGCAGTTCAACGTGGTCGCCTACCACGTCGACGACGCCGGACTCGTCGACATGGCCGAGGTCGAACGCCTCGCCAAGGAACACCGCCCCAAGGTGATCATCGCCGGCTGGTCCGCCTACCCGCGCCAGCTGGACTTCGCCGAATTCCGGCGCATCGCCGACGAGGTCGAGGCCTACCTGTGGGTCGACATGGCCCACTTCGCCGGCCTCGTCGCCGCAGGACTGCACCCCAACCCCGTCGAACACGCCGACGTGGTCACCTCCACCACCCACAAGACCCTCGGCGGCCCGCGCGGCGGCATCATCCTCGCCAAGCAGACCTTCGCCAAGAAACTCAACTCCTCCGTCTTCCCCGGCTTCCAGGGCGGCCCCCTGGAACACGTGATCGCCGCGAAGGCGGTCTCCTTCAAGGTCGCCGCCTCCGAGGAGTTCAAGGAGCGCCAGCGGCGTACCGTGGAGGGTGCACGCATCCTCGCCGAGCGCCTGACCGCGGCGGACGCCCGCGAGGCCGGGATCAACGTGCTCTCCGGCGGCACGGACGTGCACCTGATCCTGGTGGACCTGCGCGAGTCCGAACTGGACGGACAGCAGGCCGAGGACCGTCTCCACGAGGTCGGCATCACGGTCAACCGCAACGCCGTCCCCAACGACCCGCGCCCCCCGATGGTGACCTCCGGCCTGCGCATCGGCACCCCGGCCCTGGCCACCCGCGGCTTCACCGCCGCCGACTTCACCGAGGTCGCGGACGTGATCGCGTCGGCGCTGAAGCCGTCGTACGACGTCGAAAGCCTCAAGACCCGGGTCAGGGCACTCGCCGACAAGCACCCGCTTTACCCCGGTCTGAACAAGTAGTTCCCTGGTGGGGGCACCCGATGGCGTGTGCCCCCACCCTTTCTTTAGGAGTTCCCGTGGCCATCTCGGTCTTCGACCTGTTCTCGATCGGCATCGGTCCGTCGAGCTCGCACACGGTCGGCCCGATGCGTGCGGCCCGTATGTTCGCCCGCCGTCTGCGCAACGAGGGCGTGCTGTCCTCGGTGGCGACGGTCCGCTCGGAGCTGTACGGCTCCCTGGGCGCGACCGGCCACGGCCACGGCACACCCAAGGCGGTGCTGCTGGGTCTGGAGGGCGCGTCCCCTCGTACGGTGGACGTCGAGACCGCGGACGACCGGGTGTCGTCGATCAAGGACACGGGGCGGCTGAACCTGCTGGGTGAGCGTGAGATCGCGTTCTCCTACGACGACGATCTGGTCCTGCACCGCCGCAAGACGCTCCCCTACCACGCGAACGGCATGACGCTGTGGGCGTTCGACGCGTCCGGGGCGGAGCTGCTGTCGAAGACGTACTACTCGGTCGGCGGCGGGTTCGTCGTCGACGAGGACGCGGTGGGCGCGGACCGCATCAAGCTGGACGACACGGTCCTGAAGTACCCCTTCCGCACCGGCGACGAGCTGCTCCGCCTGACGAAGGAGACCGGCCTGTCGATCTCCGCCCTCATGCTGGAGAACGAGCTTTCCTGGCGCACGGAGGACGAGATCCGGTCCGGGCTCCTCGACATCTGGCGCGTCATGCAGGCCTGCGTCTCACGCGGCATGAGCCGTGAGGGCATCCTGCCGGGCGGACTCCGGGTCAAGCGCCGCGCCGCCGTCACCGCCCGCCAACTCCGGGCGGAGGGCGACCCGTTGGCGCACGCGATGGAGTGGATCACGCTCTACGCGATGGCGGTGAACGAGGAGAACGCGGCCGGTGGGCGCGTGGTGACAGCCCCGACGAACGGCGCGGCCGGCATCATCCCCGCCGTCCTGCACTACTACATCAACTTCGTTCCGGGCGCCGACGAGGACGGGGTCGTGCGGTTCCTGCTGGCCGCCGGCGCCATCGGCATGCTCTTCAAGGAGAACGCCTCCATCTCCGGCGCCGAGGTCGGCTGCCAGGGCGAGGTCGGCTCCGCCTGCTCCATGGCCGCCGGCGCGCTGGCGGAGGTGCTGGGCGGCTCCCCGGAGCAGGTCGAGAACGCCGCCGAGATCGGCATGGAACACAACCTCGGCCTCACCTGCGACCCCGTCGGCGGACTCGTCCAGATCCCCTGCATCGAACGCAACGGCATGGCCGCCGTCAAGGCCGTCACCGCCGCACGCATGGCCATGCGCGGCGACGGCTCCCACAAGGTCTCCCTCGACAAGGTCATCAAGACCATGAAGGAGACCGGCGCCGACATGAGCGTCAAGTACAAGGAAACGGCTCGGGGCGGACTCGCGGTGAACATCATCGAGTGCTGAACGGGCAAGGGGCCTCCATGCCAAGGTGGTTGGCGATTCACCCGCCGACCCCTGCCCCCCAACGGCACTTCAGGGAGCCCCCATGCTGCGCGGCATCGACGTAAGCGCCTACCAGTCCTCCTCCTACAGCACCGACGGCCTCTCCTTCGTCTTCGTCAAGGCGACGGAGGGGCGGACGTACACCAACCCCAAACTCGCGGCCCAGACGAAGCGGGCCCGGGACGCGGGGCTGGTCGTCGGCTTCTATCACTTCCTCTGGCCGGGCAACCTGACGGCCCAGGCGGAGTACTTCGTGAGCAAGGCCCCGGAGCGGGCGGGCGACATCCTCGCCGTGGACTGGGAGACCACGGGCGAGGGGACGCACGCGACCAACGCGGAGAAGGACCGGTTCATCCGGAAGGTGAAGGAGCTGCGGCCGGACAACCGGGTCGTCCTCTACACGAACCGGAACTACTGGCTGAACATCGACACGACCTCCTACGCGGGGGACGGTCTCTGGATCGCCGACTATGTGACGGCGGGCAAGCCCCGCATCAAGGCGAAGTGGCGCTTCCACCAGTACACCGACGACCCGCTGGACAAGAACGTGGCGGACTTCACGAGCAAGGCCGCACTGCGCGAATGGGCCGAGGACGCCTGACGTAGAGTCCGTGCCATGGGCGGGAAGATCACTGCGGTCAGCAGCAACGGGACCTACTCCTTCACCAAACCCAACCGGGAGAGCATCACGCTGCTCGCCGGGCTGGGAGTCGAAGGGGATGTGCACGCCGGGGTGACGGTCAAGCACCGGTCCCGGGTGGCGAGGGACCCCTCTCAGCCGAATCTGCGCCAGGTGCACCTTCTTCACCAGGAGCTGTTCGACGAGGTCAGGGAAGCCGGCATCGAGGTCGGCGCCGGGGAGCTCGGGGAGAACGTCACCACACAGGGCATCGATCTGCTCGCGCTGCCCGTCGGGGCCCGGCTGCGCCTCGGCGAGCGGGCCGTCGTCGAGGTGACCGGGCTGCGGAACCCCTGTCTTCAGATCGACAACTTCCGGCAAGGGCTGCTGAAGCAGGTCGTCACCCGGGACGCCGAGGGGAAGCTCCGGCTCAAGGGCGGGATCATGAGCGTCGTCCTGGAGGGCGGGGTCGTGCGGCCCGGCGACGGGATCGTGGTGGAGCTGCCGGACGGGCCGCACGTGCCCTTGGAGATCGTCTGACCGTCGGCAGGCGTCAGGCGCGGAAACCCTCCGGGCGCTCCGGGCTCGCGTCGGCCAGGGCCTTCGCCACCGCGTCCACGCCCTCCTGGAGTCCGTACACCGGCGTGTCCGGCTGCTGGCGCCAGGAGTCGTCGAGGCCGCCCGCGTCGACCGTGTCGAAGCCGAGTTCGTCGATGAGGGCGCGGACCTTCGCCTTGGCCGCCTCGTCGTCGCCGGCGACCGGGAGGGCCTGGCGGTCGGGGGCGCCGGCCGGGCGGTGGCGGTCCAGGATGTCCTGGGCGTAGGTGCCGTTGAAGGCCTTGATGACGGGGTGGCCGAGGTGCTGTTCCGTCCAGCGGCTCTCCGTCAGACCCTCGTCCTCGATCCCGGCGATCCGGCCGTCCCGCTGCTTCGGGTAGTAGTTGCCGGTGTCGATCACCGCCACCCCGTCCGCCGCCCCGTCGAGGACGCCCTTCGGCAGGTCCGGGATCGCCTTGAGCGGGATCGTGACGACGACCACCTCCGCACCGCGCGCGGCCTCCTCGACCGGGACCGGCGTCGCGCCCGTCTCCTCCGCTAGCGCGGTGAGGGTCTGGGGGCCGCGGGAGTTGGCCACCGCCACCTCGTGCCCGAGGGCGGTGAGCCGTCGGGTGAGGTTGCCGCCGATGTTGCCCGCGCCGATGATGCCGATCTTCATGACAAGCCCTCCAGATCTTATGCATGTGCATATGTCTGAGTGGCATCAACCCCGGTCGGCCGGGGTGTATTCCGGCGGGCTCAGATCCGGACCACGATCTTCCCCGTATGGCGGTTGGACTCCATCAGAGCATGGGCGTCCCGGATGCGGTCCAGGCCCTCGAAGACCTCGGCGATCACCGGCCGGAAGCCGCCGTCGGACAGGCCCGCGTTGAGGAAGGCCGTGGAGCGGCGGCGCCCGCCCGGCGTCGCGGTGAGGATCATGTTGGCGTACGTGTGGATCGTGAAGGGCCAGTTCCAGGGGATCTCGGCGGGACGGCTGTCCAGCCAGCCGTAGGCCACCACCGAACCGCCCTCCGCGAGCGCCTCGGCCAGGGGACGGAAGCCGGGGCCGCCGATCGCGTCGAAGATCACCTCGACGCCCTGACCGCCGGTGAGCCGCCTGGCCTCCTTCGCCACCGTCTCGGCGCCGCCCTCGGAGACGATCACCTCCGCCGCGCCCGCCTCCAGCAGCCCCTGCCGCTTGGCCTCCGTACGGGTCGTCACCAGCGGGATCGCGCCGATACGGCGGGCCACCTGGATCGCCGCCGTACCCACCCCGCTGGAGGCCCCGGTGATCAGGACGTGGTCGCCGGGCCTGAGCCCGGCCGTCTCCAGGAGGGCTCCGTAGGCGGTCGTGTACGTCAGCCAGGACGCCGCCCCCGTGACGGCGTCCACGGAAGCGGGGCGGGGCAGCACCGAGGTCTCGGGCAGGACGACCCGTTCCGCGTAGACGCCCTGGGCGCTCATCTCGATGCCGGGTCCGGTGGTCACCGGGTCGCCGACGGTGAGTGCGGTGACGCCCTCGCCGACCGCCTCGACGACTCCGGACGCCTCGTAGCCGAGGCGGGAGGCGGGGAGGGCGGGCTGGTAGTAGTAGGCGCCGGAGCGGAAGAGGGCTTCGGCGCGGTTGAGGCCCAACGCCTCGACGCGGACGGTGACTTGACCGGGACCGGGGGCGGACACCGGAACGTCCTCGATCGTCAGCACCTCGGGTCCGCCCAGGTCATGAAAGAGCACGGTACGTGCGGTGGTTGGCATGTCGTCCACGCTAGGAGCCACGGCTGAGACGATCCATGTCTGTCGATCTCCGTTTCCTGTCCCAGCGTCTCTTCCCCCAACTCCCGGCTACGGTGGCGGACATGGACGTACTCAGCGACGCGATCGCCGCGATGCGCACCGGGCGGCCGCACTCGGGCAGGCGGGACAAGTACGCGCCCTGGGGCATGCGGATCGAGGACTCGGAGGGCGCCGGGTTCCATGTGGTGCTGCGCGGGTCGGCCTGGCTGTTGCCCTCGGCGGGCGAGCCGGTGGCGCTCGCACCGGGGGACGTGGTGTTCCTGGCGCACGGGCGGGGATACGCGCTGACCAGCGGTCCGGACGTGGAGCCGACGGTCGTCCGGTTCCGCCCGGACGAACCCCCGTCCCCGCCCCCGCCTCCCGTGCGGGACGCCGTGCCGGACACGGTCCTGCTGTGCGGCGCCTACTGGCTGGACCGCAGCCGGGCGCACCCCCTGCTTACCGAGCTGCCGGAGGTCGTGCATCTGCCCGCCACGGTCGGCGCCCACCGGTCCCTGGGGGCGACCGTGGAACTGCTGGGCACCGAGCTGGAGGAACCGCGGCCCGGCGCGGACATCATCGTCGCCTCGCTCCTGGACACCCTGCTGCTCTACATCCTGCGCGCCTGGTGGCAGGGCGAGGCCCGCACCGACCGGCATCCCACCGGCTGGGCGGCGGCGCTCGCCGACCCCGCGGTGACTTCGGCGTTGCAGGCCATCCACGCCGCGCCGGACCACCCCTGGACGGTGGAGGAACTCGGCGCCCACGGCGGCCTGTCCCGGGCGGCGTTCGCCCGCCGGTTCACCACGCTGGTGGGGCGGCCGCCGCTCGCGTATCTGACGTGGTGGCGCATGACGACGGCCGGCCGACTGCTGCGCGCGGCGGACCTGCCGCTCCGCCAGGTCGCCCAACGCACCGGCTACACCTCGGAGTTCGCCTTCGCCAAGGCGTTCAAGCGGGAGTACGGGGTAGCGCCGGGGCAGTACCGCAGGCACGCCTCCTAAGCCGCGAACGGGTCCTCCAGCTCTGCCCGTACCACCTCCGCCGCCGCTTCCGCGTCCCCGTCCGCGACCGCCCGCACCAGCGCCTCATGGGCCTCGTCGGCCGTGTTGGGGTCGTGGCTGCGCAGGCCGGTCAGGGCCAGGAGCTCGATCAGGCCCTGTCGCAGGACCGGGGTGAACTCCGTGAAGAGATCGGCGAGTACGGGGTTGTGGGCGGCCCCCACCACCGCCGCGTGGAAGGCGATGTCGGCGTCGATGAACGCCTCGTCGTCCCGCTGCGAAGCCGCCCTGCGGCCCCGCAGCCCCAGCTCCATGGCCGCCACGTCCTCCGGTGTCCGGCGCCGCGCGGCGAGGCGGGCGGCGTGCACTTCCAGACCCATCCGCACCTCGTAGACATCCGTCACCGCGGCCCGCCGCAGCCGGGTCGGCCAGTCCGCCGTCGGTTCCGTGGCGAGGACGAACACCCCGGCGCCCTGCCGGGGTTGGACCAGCCCCGCGCCGGCCAGGGCGCGCAGGGCCTCGCGGACCGTGGAGCGGCCCACGCCCAACTCCCTGGCGAGGGTGGTCTCGCCGGGCAGCTTGCTGCCGACTTCCCAGTGGCCGGCGGCGATCTGGGCGCGCAGGCGTTCGGCGGCCTGTTCCACCAGCGGGCTGGGCCGGAGGGGGCCCAGGGGCGATGACGACGTACTCACTTCACGTTTCCCACTTGTCTGAGGACCTGAGGAGTGGCTAGCGTACCCCCATGATCTTCCGTGGTCTCCTTCTTCTCGGCTGCCGCGGCGGGGCCTGACGCGACCGGCACCCCGCCGCGGGCGCCGTGCTGCCGCCGGTCTCCCGCGACCGAGCCGAAGGAAACGCCGAAGCCATGACCAGCGTCTGGAATCCACAGCGCCCGAGTCCCATGCCGTACCACCGCTACCGCCCGTACGACGAGCGGGTGAACGTCCCCGCATCCGACCGGAGTTGGCCCTCCGCCCGGATCGAGCGCGCCCCGCTCTGGGTCCCCGTGGACCTGCGCGACGGCAACCAGGCGCTGGCCGAACCGATGGACACCCCGCGCAAGCGCCGTCTGTACGACCTGCTGGTGGCGACCGGGTTCAAGGAGATCGAGGTGGGCTATCCGTCCGCCAGCCGCACCGACTTCGACTTCGTCCGGCATCTGGTGACCACCGACGCCGTACCGGACGACGTCACCCCCGTCGTCTTCACCCCGGCCAGGGCCGACCTCATCGACCGGACCTTCGCGTCGATCGAGGGGTTGCCGAGGGCCGTCGTCCATCTGTACATCGCCACGTCACCGGTGTGGCGCGAGGTCGTCCTCGGCCGTGACCGGGCGGACATCCGGCGGACCGTCCGGGAGGCGGCCGAGCGGATGGCCCGGCTCGGCCGACACCCCGGTGTCCGCTTCCAGTTCTCCCCCGAGACCTTCAACCTCACCGAGCCGGACTTCGTGCTGGAACTGTGCGACCTGCTGACCGGACTGTGGGACGCGAGCCCGGACCGTCCGGTCACCCACAACCTCCCGGCGACGGTGGAGATCGCGACCCCGAACGTCTACGCCGACCAGATCGAGTACGTCCACCGCAACCTGTCCCGCCGTGACTCGGTCATCCTCTCCGTGCACCCCCACAACGACCGCGGCACAGGCGTCGCCTGCGCCGAACTGGCCGTCCTGGCCGGTGCGCAGCGCGTCGAGGGCTGTCTGTTCGGCAACGGCGAGCGCACCGGGAACGTCGACCTGGTGACCCTCGCCATGAACCTGTACGCCCAAGGCGTGGACCCCATGGTCGACTTCAGCGACATCGACCGCGTCAAGGAGACGGTCGAGCACTGCAACCGCCTGCCGGTGCACCCCCGCCACCCCTATGCGGGCGACCTCGTCCACACCGCGTTCTCCGGCACCCACCAGGACGCCATCAGCAAGGGCCTCGCACATCGGGCCGCTCACCCGGACGAGCCCTGGAGCGTCCCGTACCTGCCGATCGACCCGGCCGACATCGGCCGCTCCTACGAGGCGGTGATCCGGGTGAACTCCCAGTCGGGCAAGGGCGGCATGGCGTACCTGCTGAAGACCCACCACGGCGTCGACCTGCCGCCGCGCATGCGTCCGGACTTCTCCCGGGTCGTGCAGGAGGCCACGGACGACAGCGGGCGGGAGATGACACCGAAGGAGCTGTACGACCTGTTCCGCTCGACGTACGTCGTCGCGGACGGCGAGGTGGCGCTGGAGACCTGGTCCACCCAACCGGACGGTTCCGGCGGACACCGCTTCGTCTGCACCCTGCGCACCGGTGACCGGGTCGGCGACTACGAGGGCACGGGCGCGGGCCCGGTCTCCGCCTTCGTCGACGCCCTCGCCGGCGCCGGGTTCACGGTTCGCGTCCTGGACTTCACCGAGGACGCCGGGGCCGCCTACGCCGAGGTCGAGGTCAACGGCCGCACCGCGTGGGGCGCCGGGGAGAGCGCGACGGCGGCGGTGCTGTCCGCGGTGAACCGGGGGCTGCGATGACGGAGGTGCTGCGCGCGGAGGGCGTGGACGTCGTACGGGAGGGGCGGCCGATTCTCCAGGAGGTGAGCCTGACCGTCCGGGCCGGCGAGCACTGGGCGCTCCTCGGCGCCAACGGGGCGGGCAAGTCGACGCTGCTGAGCCTGCTGGGCGCGGTGGTCCATCCCACACGCGGGACGGTGGAGGTGCTCGGGCGCCGCCTGGGCCGGGTCGATCTGCGGGAGCTGCGGGCGTACGTGGGTCATGTCGATCCGCGCCATCCGCTCACACAGCCGTTGCGCACCCGGGACGTCGTCCTGACCGGGCTGACCAACTCCGTGGCCCCGCTGCCGCGTTGGCGTCCGACGCCCGCGCAGGAGGAACGGGCGGACCGGCTCATCGACACGCTCGGTCTCACGGCGCTCCGCGACGCCCGCTGGCCCACGCTCTCGCAGGGGCAGCGCGGGCGCACCCTGATCGCGCGGGCGCTGATGCCCGAACCGCGGCTGCTGCTCCTGGACGAACCGGCGACCGGCCTCGATCTGCCCGGACGGGAGCACCTGATCGGGGCGCTGGACGAGCTGCGCCGGGAGCATCCGACGCTGGCGACGGTCCTGGTCACCCACCATCTGGAAGAACTCCCCGGCGGCACCACCCACGCCCTGCTCCTGCGCGAGGGAAGGGTCCTCGCCCGGGGTCCGGCCGCCGAGGTCCTCACCGGTGACCAGGTCGGCAAGTGCTTCGACCTGCCCCTGGTCCTGGACCGGCGGGACGGCCGCTGGAGCGTGCGCCGGGCATGACGAAGGGGGCGCCCCCAAAAGCCTCTTGCGGCTCCTCGGGCGCCCCCTTCCCGCTCGCGTCACTTGCTCAGGTACGCCCAGAACTCGTCGAAGGAGAGCACCTTGTCGCCGTTGAGGTCACGGGTCTTGATGATCACCTCGGCGACCGACTCGGTGACGTTCCAGTCGCCTTCCTGAGCGAGGGCGCTCTTGAACTCCGCGGCGGTGATGAAGCCGTCACCGTCCGTGTCGATCCGCTCGAAGTCCTTGCGTGCCTCGTCGATGTTCGCCACCGATCCGCCCCTTTTCGTCGTACCTTGCTTGGCTTGTTGCCGGGGGTCAGATTAACCGGCGGTCCGAGAGCGCAGCGCGGCGACCACCCACGCGAACTCCTCCTCGTACGCCGCCTGCGGTCCGAGCCCCGCCACCGCCGCCCACAGCCGGCGGTAGCGGGCCACCCGCACGTTGGAGCCCGCCTCCAGCCGGGTCAGCACCTCGGTCGGGTCCGCGTCGCCGAGCAGTCCCCGCAGCAGGTCGGCGGCCTCGGGCGCGTCCGGCGCGATCCCCCGCTCCAGCGCCTCCCCCGCGAGCTGCACCAGGCGGCTCATGAACCACAGCGAGGTGCCCGCGGGCACGTCCGGGCCGCGGTCGGCCGCGTTGAACTCGATCATCCTGCGCATCAGCGTCCGGAACTCGGGGTCCTGCATCATCTCGGCGAGCTCGACCCACGCGTCGACCTGCTCGGGCGTCGGGTCGTCCGGCAGATCCGCCGGGGCGAACCGCAGCCGCGTGCGGATCTCGGGGTCGGCGGTGTCGAGCCCGTCGAAGATCTCCGTCGTGAAGTCCTCGACGATCCGGGCCCGTTCGGCCGCCGACAGCCGTGCCAGCTTGTTCATCAGGGTCATCTCCTCTGCGGTCGAACCGCGTCGCGCCACGGTCGACAGCACCGCCCGGGTCACCTTGAGCGAACGGATCTGCGCGTCCAGCGCCGTCACATGCGCCGCCGCCACCTCCACGACGGTCCGCTCCCCGTCCAGCACCTTCCGTACGTCGTCCAGGCCGAGGCCCAGCTCGCGCAGGGTGCGGATCAGCTCCAGGCGGGCGGCGCACGAGGTGTCGTAGAGCCGGTAGCCCCCGGCGGAGCGGGTCACTGGCACGAGTACGCCCTCGTCGGACCAGTAGCGGATGGTCCGGACCGTCAGGCCCGTCGCCCGGGCCAGCTCGCCGATGGTGAGAAGTCCGGTGCCGTCGTCGATCATGTGTGTGAGTCTGGGCCTTCCAGTGGGTGGAGACTCAAGGGCGGGTGCGGTGGAGACTCTTCGGGACATTCTCGACGCGGCGGCCCGCGGGGTCTTCCCGCCGGCGGACGGCCGTACGACGGTCGTGCCGCAGCACTCGGCCCGGGACGCGGGGGTGCTCGCCTTCACCGCGCACTCCGTCGTCTTCACCGACGAGGATCCAAACTGGGTGCACGAGACGCTGCGCGGGCTGGACTGCGATCCGCTCGCCGCGACCATGAACCCGCGGTTCCTGGCGGCCTTCCTGGAGCGGACCGGGCGTAGGGCCGAGACGATCGACACGATGCTGGTCGGCCCGCCCCTGTCCGGCGAACCGCCGCTCGCGCTCAGGGAGATCGAGGACGCCGGTCATCCGCGGATCGCCTACGCGCGCGGGCGCCGTGACGAGGTGCGGGCCTGGACGGCGGACGGCGGGGTGCTCGTCATGGGGCGCGGGATCGGTGGCCGCCTGGAGGTCTCGGTCGAGGTCGACGAGGGCGTGCGGCACCGGGGGCTGGGGCGGCTGCTGGTGACGGCCGCCCGGCAGCTCGTCGCCGAGCCGCTGTGGGCGCAGGTCGCGCCGGGGAACGCCCGCAGCACGCGGGCGTTCCAGGCGGCCGGTTACCGGCCGGTGGGGGCGGAGGTGCTGCTGCTCAGTGCCACGCCTCGTAATGCGGGTTGCTCTGACAGCCGCTCATGATCTCGACCTTGGTGGTCTTGTTCACCGGGCAGACGCCGATGATGTACTTCCGGGCGATGCCGCCGGGGAAGGCCACCTCCACCTGGTCGGCCCATTTGTGGGTGTCGCCGATGGTCTTGTTGACGTCCACGCCACCGGGGGCGTCGATGTAGTAGTTGTAGCCGGACTTCCACCACGTCTTGTACAGGTCGTGGTCGTAGGTCGTGGAGACGTACGGGGAGGGCTGGTTGACCAGCACGTACTTCTCGATGTCGTACTGGCCGTCGACGACGTCCTTCGGCTTGAAGCCCTCCGCGAAGACGATCTCCGGGCCGCGGCCGTCGCTGCGGTAGAGGGTGCCGCAGCTCTTGCGCCAGACCGGCTCGGGGGTGATGCGACCGACGTCGACGGTTCGGTCGACGGCGGCCTTGATCGGGTCGTCGAACTGGACCTTGCAGTCAGGGGTCGTGGGGGCCTTCGAGGGAGCGGTGGCCGCCGTGGTGGCGAAGACGGCGGCGAGGGACAGGACGGCGGCAGCGGCACGCCGCCGCAGGCGAGTGGTGATCATGGGAGCACCCTCCCGGCCCGGGCCGGTCGGGTTGCGGATCTTCACTCGTGCGGCGGCGTGTCAACTGACCGAAGATCAGCGGAAGATGCCGGTGTGGCCCAGTGAGTAGCGTCCGGGCTGCGGGTAGACGGCGAGCCCGTGCGGGCCGCTGCCGACCTTGATGCGGGCCAGCTGGGTGCCGGTGCGGGTGTCGATGGCGTACACCTCGGCGTCGTAACGCCCCGACAGCCACAGCACCTTGCCGTCGGCCGAGACGCCGCCCATGTCGGGGCTGCCGCCGTCGGGCAGACGCCACTTCTTCGTCACCTTGTCCTGCGCGAAGTCCCAGACGGAGATGGTCCCTTCGCCCCGGTTGGAGACGTACATCTCGCGCGAGTCGCGGCTGACGTAGAGGCCGTGGGTGCCCTTGCCGGTGGGGATCAGCCTCGGCTTGTCGAACGTGGCGCCGTCGAGGACCCACATGCCGTCGGCCATCATGTCGGCCACGTAGAACCGCTTGCCGTCGGGCGAGATCTTCACGTCCTGCGGCATGGCTCCGCGGAAGGGGAGCTTCTGCTGTCCGACGACCTTCATCTTCTCGGTGTCGACCTTGAGCAGCTCGCCGCTGAACTCGCAGGACACGATGAAGTACCGGCCGTCGAGGGAGAAGTCTGCGTGGTTGACGCCGTAGCAGGTGACCGGGACGGTCTTCTTGCGCTCCATGGTGTGCGGGTCGCGGAAGACGAGTTCGCGGTCGAGGGAGGCCATGACGACGGCGTACTTGCCGTTGGGCGTGAAGTAGAGGTTGTAGGGGTCGTGCACCTCGACCGGCTTGCCCGCCTTCCCGGTGCTCGGGTCGATGGGGGTGAGGGTGTGACCGCGGTTGTTGTTGACCCACAGGGTCTTCATGTCCCAGGAGGGGACGACGTGTTGGGGCTGGCGGCCGACATGGATCGTCTCGATGATCCGGTACGTCTTCGGGTCGATGACGGAGACCGTGTCGGACTCGGTGTTGGGGACGTACACCCGCGACGGGAAGTCCTTGACGACCGGGGAGAGCTTGTTGGGGCGGTCGGCGGCGTAGACGTCCCGCGGATCGAGGACCGGCGGCATGCCGGGCAGTCCGTGGACGGGCTTCTTCTTCGGCGGCGCGGGGACGGCCGCCTGGGTGGGAGCCGCCCGGGTGGGGGTGTGGTGGGGCGCGGCGTGGTCGCGGGTGTCGGTGCCACAGGCGGCGAGGGCGGCGAGGACGGCCCCCGCGGCCAGGGTCTGCTTCACAAGGCGGTGCATCAGCTGAACAGCTCCGTGGTGGTCACCGCGGCCAGGCCGCGGCGGTCGAGTGCTTCCAGTACGGCGGGGAGGGCGGCGACCGTGTCGGCGTACCCGAAGTGCAGGCTCACCACGGACCCGTTCCGGACCTCGCCGAGCACCTTGCGGGTGATCGCGGGGGCGCCGGGCGAGGTGAAGTCCAGGGCGTCGACGTCGTACGACAGGACGTGCGGGTAGCCGACGCGGCGGGCCAGCCGTTCGACGAGCGGCGAGGCCCGGGCGGCGCGCGAGGGCCGGAACCAGCTGCCGATGGAGCCGGTGAGGCCGCGCAGCCGGTCGGCGCAACCCTCGATCTCGGCGAGCGCGTCGGCCTCGGACATGTCGTTGACGCCGAGGTGGTGGAGGGTGTGGTTGCCGAGGTCATGGCCGCCGTCGAGGATGCGGCGGGCGAGCTCGGGGTGCGCGTCGAGCCAGCTGCCGACGGCGAGGACGGTGATACGGGCGCCGTGTGCCTCGGCTGCGGAGAGCAGTGCCCGGGCGGTGGCGGGCTCGCCGTTGCCGTGGAAGGTGAGGGCGACGCGGGGACGGTCGCGGGGGCCGTGGGTGAGCTGGGCGGGAAGGCCGGGCAAGCGGCGGGGGCCGGGGGCGGGGGGTCCGGCCGAGGGGGCGGCGGACCGGGAGGGGGCCGGATGAGCGACGGCACCATGGGTGGCGCACCCGGCGGTGAACGCGAGTCCGGCGGTGAACGCGAGCCCGGCGGTGGCGCGGAGCACTGTCCGACGATCGGTAGTGGTCACTTGCCCCATTTAAGGGCGGTTTGCCTCGACTACCGATCAGCGACCCGCATCTCGAACCACGTCGTCTTCCCGCGCGGCAGCAGATCGACGCCCCAGCGGTCGGACAGCTTGTCCACCAGGAACAGCCCCCGCCCGCTGATGTCCATCTCCTGCACCGGCATCAGACACGGCAGCCCGCGCGAGGGGTCGCGCACCTCGACGCGGATCCAGCCCCGCCGCCGGCGCATCCGGAGCCCGAACACCCGCGCGCCCGTGTGCCGGACGGCGTTGCCGACGAGTTCGGAGACGAGTAAAACGGCGTCCTCGGTCATCTTCGGGGTGAGCCCCCACTGGCGGAGGACGACGACCTGGGTCAGCCGGCGGGCCGTGGCCGCGGACTCGGGGCGGGACGGAAGCGGAACCTCCGCCTCGGTGGGATCTCCGAACAACTCCAGCGCCTTCTGCGCGTGTTCGTCCTCGACCGTGGGCGACCAGCGCGCCGCGGTCGCACGGCCGTGTCCCCGCGGCTGTTCGATACCCTCCAGCCCCGCCATGCCCCCATCATGGCCGCACCGGCCGCCCTCCGGGGCCGTTCCTGCCGAATACGCCCCCCGGAATCCACCATTCCGCTGTTTCCGATCGGCATATGCCAGCGGCAGTTCGGGGTGGTCGACAGTCTCGCTGACCTGCGACGGAGGCTCGGTTGGTGGCAATCGACGGTCCCCCTCGACAAGGCAGACTTAAGGTTGCGTTAAGGCTCCCATAAACCGCCCCATCGAGGGACCCGGATGAGACATCCCGTCAATTGCAAGTGGTTCAAGGAAGTTTCACCACCGGCTTTTCCGCCCGGACCGTCAGAGGAACTTCGCCTTCCCCGGCCCTTCCTCGACGAAGCTGCGCATGCCGATCTCCCGGTCGGCGGTGGCGAACAGGCCCGCGAACCAGTTCCGTTCGACGGCGAGCCCGGTGTCGATGTCCGTCTCCAGACCCGTGTCGATCGACTCCTTCGCGGCCCGCAGCGCGATCGCCGGACCCTGTGCCAGCTTCGCCGCCCACGCCCGCGCCTCGGTGTACACCTCGGAGGCCGGGACCACCCGGTCCACCAGACCCAGCCGCTCCGCCTCGTCCGCCTTGACCATCCGGCCGGTGAAGATGAGGTCCTTCGCCTTGGACGGGCCGATGAGCCGGGCCAGACGCTGGGTGCCACCGGCGCCCGGGATCAGACCGAGCAGGATCTCGGGCTGGCCCAGCTTGGCGTTGTCGGCGGCGATCCGGAAGTCCGCGCACAGCGCCAGCTCGCAACCGCCGCCCAGCGCATAGCCGGTGACGGCCGCGACGACCGGCTTGGGGATGCGGGCCACGGCCGTGAACGAGTCCTGGAGGGCCCGGGCGCGCAGGACCATCGCGGTGTGGTCCATGGCCTGCATCTCCTTGATGTCCGCGCCGGCCGCGAACACCTTCTCCCCGCCGTAGACCACCACGGCCCGCACGTCCTCACGCCGCGTCGCCTCCTCGGCGAGCTCCTTGAGGCGGTCCTGGGTGGCGACGTCCAGCGCGTTCATGGGCGGACGGTCGAGAAGGATGGTGCCGACGCCTTCGGCGACTTCCAGAGTTACGGTCATGGGGGAAGGTTAACGGCCACTAACGACAACGGCCCCGGTGGAGTAGCTCACACCGGGGCCGCACGCCGAGCGTCGTGGGACTACTTCTCACCCCACTTCTCGGACTACTTCTTCCACTCCGACCAGGACATGTTCCAGCCGTTGTAGCCGTTGTCCGGGGCGACCGTGGCGTCGTTGGAGTGCTTCACGACCACCACGTCGCCGATGATCGAGTGGTCGAAGAACCACGCGGCCGGCGCGGAGCGGTCGCCGCCGCCGCGGTTGTCGCGCAGGCCCACGCAGCCGTGGCTGGCGTTGTAGTTGCCGAAGGCGTCGCCGCCCCAGTAGTTGCCGTGGATGAAGGTGCCCGAGTTGGTCAGGCGCATGGCGTCGGGGACGTCCTTGATGTCGTACTCGCCGCCGTAGCCGACCGTCTCGCCGTTCATCCGGGTCACCCGGAGGCGCTCGCTGATGACCATCTGGCCGTTCCAGGTGTCGTAGCCGGGCTTGCCGGTGGTGACGGGCAGGGTCTTGATGACCTTGCCGTCCTGCATGACCTTCATCGTGTGCTTCTTGGCGTCCACGACGGAGACCTGGTTGCGGCCGATGGTGAAGGACACCGACTTGGCCTGCTTGCCGTAGACGCCGTCCCGGCCCTCGACGCCGTCGAGGTTGAGGTCGACGGTGACCTTGGTGCCCTCGGCCCAGTAGTCCTCGGGGCGGAAGTCGAGGCGGTCGTTGCCGAACCAGTGGCCCTCGACGTCGACGGCCGGCTCGGTCTTGATGCTGATGGCCTTCTCGACGTCGTCCGGGTTGGTGATCCCCCGGGTGAAGCGGATCGAGAAGGGCATCCCGACGCCGACCTTCGAGCCGTCCTCCGGCGTGAAGTTGCCGACGAAGGTGTTCTTCGGCGTCAGGGTGGTGAAGCTGGAGTCCTCGGCGGCCTCACGGCCCTCGGAGTCCTTCGCGACCGCGTGCACCGCGTACGTGGTGGCACCGGCCAGGTGGGTGGACGGCGTCCAGGAGGCGCCATCGGCGGATATCTCGCCGTCGACCTTGTCACCCTTGGCCGTCTTGACCTCGACCGCCGTCAGCTTGCCCTTGGTGGCGCTCACCTTGAGGGCGCCGCTGGTCTCCACGGACTTCGCGCCGTCCTTGGGCGCGATGGCGACGACGGCCGCCGACTGCTTGCTCTCCGCGGCGCTCGCGTCCTCGCCCTTGCCGGCCCCGGCCTTGCCGTCCGAGTCCCCGCCGCCGCCCCCGCACGCGGTGACGGCGACCAGCATCACTCCGGACACCACGGCCATCCAGCCCTTGCGCCGCCGCACGCGTGCGTCAACCGACGCCCCCGATATCGGTCGCACGTTCAAAGTGTTTCTCCCCTCGCCGGGCCCGGTCCAGGCCCGCAACCCCCTGCGCGTCCCGCGCACTCGGCGCATATTAACCAGAAGATCCCGGCCGTCGGCGGGGTGTGATTGTCACCGTTCGGTCCCAACCGTGACCCCCGCCCCGCCCGTCAACCCGCCCCCCCCACCTGGTTACTTCACCGCGCTGCCCGCCTTCCACTCCTTCCATCCCATATTCCACCCTCCGAGCCCGTTGTCAGGAGCGACCTTTTTGTCATCACTGTGGACGACCTCGACGACATCCCCGATGAGGCTGCGGTCGAAGAACCAGCCCGCGGGGGTGTCCGAACCGCCCCCCTTCACATCCCTCAGACCGACACAGCCGTGGCTGACGTTGACCTTGCCGGGGGCGTCCGGCGCCCAGTAGTTGCCGTGCAGGAAGGTGCCGGAGTCGGTGAGGCGCAGGGCGTGCGGGACGTCGGGGATGTCGTACTCGCCGCCGAAGCCGACCGTGCGGCTGTTCATCCGCGTCACTTCGAGCATCTCGGTGATGACCATCTTGCCGTTGTAGGTCGTGGTCCGGGGTGCCCCGGCCGTGATCGGCACCGTGGCCAGCAGTTCGTCGTCCCGTCTGACCTGCATGGTGTGCTTGGCGGCGTCGACCAGGGAGACCTGGCTGCGGCCGACGGTGAAGGAGAACGTCTTGTACTGCAGGCCGTAGACGCCGGGGGCGCCCTCGACGTCGCGGAGGCGGAGCGAGACGGTCACCTGGGTGCCGGGCTTCCAGTAGTGCTCGGGGCGGAAGTCGAGGCGGCCCTTGTCGAACCAGTGCGGGCGGATCTCCACGGGCGGCTCGGCGCTGACGTGGACGGCGCGTTCGACGGCGGCGCGGTTCTCGATGTCGCGGTTGAAGCCGAGGGAGACGATCATCCCGGTGCCGACCGTGGAGCGGTTCTCCGGGGTGACGTACCCGATGAAGCGCTCCTCGGGGACGTAGGTGGTGAACGTGGTGTGCCGGGCGGAGCGGCGGCCGTGGCCGTCGAGGGCGACGGCGTCGACGGTGTACTTCGCGGCGAGGGCGAGCCGCCCGTCGTCGGGCTCCCACCTCAGCCCGTCCTCGGAGACGCGACCGGGCACCGGGGTGTCCTGCGCGTCCTGGGACTTGACGACCTTCACCGACTCCAGCCGCCCGCTGGGCACCCGCACCCGCAGCCGGCTGTCCTGTTCCACGCCCTTGCTGCCGTCGTCCGGGGTGACCCGGATGACGTCCTCGGGTGCGGGTGGTTTCCCGAGCCCCCCGAGGTCGAGCCCGCCCGACCCCGAAGTGCAGCCGGCCAGCAGTCCTGCCCATGTCAGTACGGCGGCCAGAGCGGCCCCTGCGCGCCGAGCGCGCCTGTGTGCATGCCTCACGGGGGGTCCAACGATCAGGCCCGCCCTGGGGAAACGTGAGTGCGAGCCTAGCTCTGGGCAGAACAGTGGGGAGGACGACGCGATGGGGAGCCGCGGCCGGGACGCCGTGCGCTCGTTTTCGTGTCGTTCCGCGAGCCGTGGGAGGCCTGAGGTGTCCAGCGCAGCCGAGCAGGAGGCGGTGGCCGACGACGTACGGCCGGCTGCCGTGAACGGTGCGCGGCGCACGCCGTCGGCGCCGGCCGTGCCCGTGTGGCCCGGTGCGCCCGTGCCGTTGGGGGCCCGGTTCCGGGTGGGCCCGGACGGGGTCGCGGGCACCAACTTCGCGTTGTGGGCGGGCGGCGCGGAGGGCGTCGAGCTGTGCCTCTTCGACGAGCACGGCAAGGAGACCCGGGCCCCGCTGACCGAGCTGACGCACGAGATCTGGCACGGGTTCGTGCCGGGCGTCGGGCCGGGTCAGCGGTACGGCTATCGGGTGCACGGACGCTGGGACCCCTGGACCGGCGGGCGCTGGAACCCGGCGAAGCTGCTCCTCGACCCGTACGCCCGTGCCGTGGACGGCGACTTCAGCCTGCCGCCCGAGGTGTACGGGCATGTCCGCGACTGGCCCCAGCAGCAGGTCGCGGACACCGTGCGCGACGACCGGGACTCGGCGCCGTACGTCCCCAAGGGCGTGGTCGTCCACGACGACGCCCCCGACGACGAGTGGGCGGACGACCGCCGCCCGAAGACACCGTGGGCGGACTCGGTCATCTACGAGTTGCATGTACGGGGGTTCACGAAACTGCACCCCGGCATCCCCGAGGAACTGCGCGGCACCTACGCGGGGTTGGCGCATCCGGCGGCCATCGAGCACCTCACCAAGCTCGGTGTCACGGCCGTCGAGCTGCTGCCCGTCCACCAGTTCGCCCACGAGGACCATCTGCTGCGCCGCGGTCTGAAGAACTACTGGGGCTACAACTCCATCGGCTACTTCGCCCCGCACGCCGGCTACGCCGCCTCCGGCACCACCGGCCAGCAGGTCGGCGAGTTCCGCGACATGGTGCGCGCACTGCACGAGGCGGGCATCGAGGTCATCCTCGACGTGGTCTACAACCACACGGCGGAGGCGGGCGAGTTGGGCCCGACGCTGTCGCTGAAGGGCATCGACAACCGGGGCTACTACCGGCTCCAGTCGGACGCCCGCAGGTACGCCGACTACACCGGCTGCGGCAACACCCTCCACGTCGTCCAGCCGCACGTCCTGCGCCTCATCACCGACTCGCTGCGCTACTGGGTCACGGAGATGGGTGTCGACGGCTTCCGCTTCGACCTGGCGGCGGCGCTGGCGCGTTCGATGCACGACGTCGACATGCTGTCCCCGTTCCTCGCGGTGATCGCCCAGGACCCGGTGCTGCGCCGGGTGAAGCTGATCGCCGAGCCGTGGGACGTCGGGTCGGGCGGCTATCAGGTGGGCGCCTTCCCCCCTCTGTGGACGGAGTGGAACGACCGCTACCGCAACGCCGTACGGGACTTCTGGCGCGGCGCGCTGCCGGACGTACGGGATCTCGGCTACCGGCTGTCGGGGTCGAGCGATCTGTACGCCTGGGGCGGGCGGCGGCCGTACGCCTCGGTCAACTTCGTGACGGCGCACGACGGTTTCACGCTGCGCGACACGGTGTCGTACGAACGCAAGCACAACGAGGCCAACGGCGAGGGGAACCGGGACGGTTCGAACGACAACCGGTCGTGGAACTGCGGCGCGGAGGGCGAGACGGACGAGGAGCGGGTACGGGCACTGCGGCGCCGCCAGTTGCGCAATCTGCTCACCACGCTGCTGCTGTCGACGGGCGTGCCGATGCTGGTCGCGGGCGATGAACTGGGGCGCACCCAACGGGGCAACAACAACGCGTACTGCCAGGACAACGAGATCAGCTGGCTGGACTGGGGGCTGCTGGAACAGCCGGGCTGGAAGGCGCTGTTCGAGCTGACGTCCCGGCTCATCGCGCTGCGCCACCAGCACCCCGTACTGCGTCGGCGGGCCTTCTTCTCAGGACGGGCGCACTCCGCGGACGGGCTGCGCGATCTGGCGTGGTTCACGGCACGGGGCGCCGAGATGACGGAACGGGACTGGTACGCGCCGGCCGCCACGCTCGGTATGTATCTCTCCGGGCGGGACATCCCGGGCCGCGACGAGCGCGGCGATGCCGTCCTCGACGACAGCTTCCTCGCCGTGCTGCACGCCGGGGACCGTCCGGCGAGCTTCGTGTTGCCGGGGCCGCCATGGGCGGAACGGTACGAGGTCGTCGTCGACACCTCGCGGGAGGAGCAGGGGTCGGCGCCGGGGGTCGTGCACCGGGCGGGGGCGGCGATCACGGTTCCGGCGCGGGCGGTTCTGCTGCTGCGCGTCGGGTAGGAGTCGGCGGTGACCAACGGGAACACGTACTTCCTGCGGAACAACGACCGGTCGCCACGCGGGCGACAGGACCGTGGCGTGGGGCGGCGGCTGATCGTCGTCGGGTGGGTGCTGCGGGTGGGCGGGGCCGCACTGGGGCTGGGGAGCGTGTTCGTCGCCCAGGCTTGTGTCCGGCGCCTCCTCGAAGGCACATCGCACCAGGGCGGGTGGCTGCTGGCTCTCCTGGTGTGCGTGCCCGTCTTCTTCCTCGGCTGGTGCGGGTTCGCCCTGGGCCGGGTCTGGGAGCAGAACGGCAGACGGCACACCGCCGAGATCCTCGACCCGCTGCGGGCGGCCCACTCGACCGAACACGTCCTGTATCTGCGGCCGTTCGACCTCGACACGGTCATGTCCGGCATGCCGATGGAGCTCTCGGGCGGCGGGGCGAGTCTCACCAACGTCTTCTTCCTCTCCGGCCGGACCTTGGAGGAGGACCTGGTGAGGCGGTTTGGGCGGCTCGGCCGGGTGGTCGCGATCGGCCGTCCCGGGGAGCCGCTGCCGGAGGCCGGCGCCGAGCGCATGTACGTGGCCGACGACGAGTGGCAGCGGGTGGTGAGCGGCCTCATCGCGCGGGCGCGGGTGGTGACACTGTCGGTGGGCACGGGGCAGGGCACGGTGTGGGAGTTCGTGGAGTCCCTGCGCGTGCTGCCGCCCGAGCGGCTGGTGCTGTTGATCTACTGCGACCGGACGGCCTACGACGCGTTCCGCGAGGTCGTGGCGGAGCGGTGCGCCCTGCCGGAGTACCCGCCGCCCGCCCGTCCAAAGCGGCCCCGGTGGGAGGTGCTGATGAACGGCGGCCGCAAACGGCTGCTCTGGGACTTCGCGCTGAAGGGCGTGATCGTCTTCGGTCCCGACTGGCAGCCGCGGTTCGTGCGCTTCGATCCGTCGACGCTGCGGGTGCCGAGCGTGTTCTCGGTGCGCAAGCTGCTGCGGCGTGAGCTCGATCCGGTGCTGGACCGGCTGGCGGCTCTCCCGCCCCGCCGCTGAGACCCGCGTTGCGGGGTCGTTGCAGCCCCGTGAACTCCGCCTGTGATTCCTGGCCAGGACACCCGTCCGGCGATCAGACTCGGCCGCATGCCGAAGATCTCCCGCCGTACGTTCGGTGGTCTCGTCGGTGGCGGTGCCGTGACCGCCGTCGCCGGTACGACCACCGCCGCCGAAGCCGCTCCTGCCGAGCGCCCGTTCACCGCACGTGCCGGCGGTACGAGCCGGCGTCCCAACATCCTCGTCATCCTCGGTGACGACCTCGGCTGGGCCGACCTCTCCTCCTACGGCGCCCCGCACATCAAGACGCCGCACCTCGACCGTCTCGCCCGGCAGGGTGTGCGGTTCACGGACGCGTACTCGGGGTCGGCGACCTGCTCCCCGACCCGGTTCAGCCTCTACACCGGACGCTATCCGGGCCGTACGCCGGGCGGGCTCGCCGAGCCGATCGGCAACCGGACGCAGGGCCTCGACCCGAACCACCCCACCCTCGCCTCCCTGCTGAGGGGGGCCGGTTACGCCACCGCCCTGATCGGCAAGTGGCACTGCGGCTGGCTGCCCGACTACAGCCCCACCAAGTCGGGTTGGGACGAGTTCTTCGGCAACCACGGCGGCGTGCTGGAGTACTTCTCCAAGCTCGGCCAGCTCGGCGAGTACGACCTCTACGAGGGCGACGCCACCTACAAGGACCTGCGCTACTACACGGAGGTCCTGACCGAGCGGGCCGTCGAGTACGTGGGCCGCAAGCACGACAAGCCCTGGCTGCTGAACCTCAACTTCACCACCCCGCACTGGCCCTGGCTCGCGGAGGGCGACGAGGAGACCGGCGCCGAGATCGAGGCGAAGATCCGGGCCGCCACGTCACAGGCCGAGGTCGTCGCCGCGCTCAACCACTACGACGGCGGCTCGGTCGAGAAGTACGCGGAGATGGTGGAGTCCCTGGACGCGGCCGTCGGCGAGGTGCTCGCCGCGCTGCGCCGCTCGGGGCAGGAGGAGAACACGGTCGTGGTGTTCGCCAGCGACAACGGCGGCGAACGCTACTCCTACAACTGGCCCCTCAGCGGTGAGAAGTTCGTCCTCCTGGAGGGCGGTATCCGGGTCCCGACGATCGTCCGCTGGCCCGCCCGCATCGACGGCCACCAGGTCAGCCACGAGCCGAACTTCTCCCCCGACTGGACGGCGACCCTGCTGGAGTTCGGCGGCGCCCGTCCCGACCCGGCGTACCCCCTGGACGGCACGAGCCTCGCGGGCTATCTCCTGCGCGGCGAGGAGCTGCCGGAGCGCGACCTGTTCTGGCGGGTGCGGGCCAACCGGGCGCTCAGGCGCGGCGACTGGAAGTACTACCAGGACGCCGACCAGACCGACCACCTCTACAACCTGGCCGCCGACGCCCGCGAGCAGGCCGATCTCGCCCCGGACAAGCCGGAGTTGCTGGCCGAGCTGAAGGCGGCGTGGGAGAAGAAGGCCGCCACCTTGCTGCCGTATCCCGCCTAGATGATCACTTCGGGTCGACTTCGGGGTGGGTGAACCGCACGGGCCTGCCCAGCGACCGGGCGTAGGCGATCTCGGCTCGGGTGCTGTCTCCGATGTAGTCGCCGACCACGAGCACCTCGTCGGCGAGTCGGATCTTCGCTCGGTGCAGGTCGTCGAGTCGCGCCTTCAGCGCCTCGGCCTCGACAGGATCGGACCAGAGTGCGTGCGGCGACTTCAGGTCGCAGCCCGGCTTGACGACGATCCGTCCGGCTGTCGTCTCCCGCAGATCGGCCTCGGCCATCTCGGCCATGAACCGGGTGGAGCCGCAGATCACGACGATGTGCGGGAGGCCCAGCCGCTTCTTCGCGGCGGCGAGTTCCTCCTCGCCGCCGGTCCGATGAGAAGAGGTCATCAGCCCAGGATCCCCCGCCGGTACGCCGTCGCGACCGCCGCCGCGCGGTCGTTGACGCCCAACTTGGCGTACAGGTGGGTGAGATGGGTCTTCACGGTGGCCTCGCTGATGAAGAGTTCGCGGGCGATCTCGCGGTTGGACGTGCCCTTGGCGACGAGTGTCAGCACCTCGCGTTCGCGTGCGGAGAGCGGCTCGTTGCCGGGGGCGCGGACGGCGGAGACCAGCCGGGTCGCGACCGCCGGGGAGAGGACGGTGCGGCCCTCGGCGGCGGCCCGAACGGCGGTGAACAGCTCGTCGCGCGGGGCGTCCTTGAGCAGATAGCCCGTCGCGCCCGCCTCGATGGCGGGCAGGGTGTCGGAGTCGGTGTCGTACGTCGTCAGGACGAGCACCTTCGCGCGGGCGGCGCGGCGGGTCAGCTCGCGGATGGCGTCGACTCCCCCGCCGCCCGGCATGCGCAGGTCCATGAGAACAACGTCGGGGTCGAGGGCGGCTGTCTTCTCCAGCGCCTCGACACCATTCGACGCCTCACCGAGGACACGGAAGCCGGGGGCGTTCTCGAACATGCCGCGCAGACCGTCCCGTACGACGGGATGGTCGTCGACGATGAGCAGCGAGATGTCAGGGGTCATGGCGGACCAACGGTACGCGAGCCGACAGGGCCGTGCCCTGACCCGGCTCCGACTCCACGGTGAGGGAGCCGGCGATGCGTTCGGCGCGGGCGCGCATGCCGTCGAGGCCGAAGCCGCCGGTGCGGGTGCGTTCGGGGACGGTGGCGGGGTCGAAGCCCCGGCCGTCGTCGCGGATGTCGAGGATGACCTCGTCGCCGAGGTAGGACAGGGTGACGCCGACCCGGCCGGCCTGGGCGTGCCGGGCGGCGTTGGACAGGGCCTCCTGGACGATCCTCAGCAGGGTCGCCGAGACCTCGTCGTGGAGTTGCTCGGCGGTGCCGGTGACGGTGAACTCGGCGCGTACGCCCGTCCGTTCGCCCCATTCGGCGACCGTCTTCTTCAGGGCCTCGGCGAGTCCGGCGTTCTCCAGCGCCACCGGGGCGAGGTTGTGCACGGAGCGGCGGGCCTCGCCGAGGCTGTGCCGGGCCAGGTCGGAGGCGCGGGCCAGATGGGTGCGGGCGAGGTCCAGGTCGGGGGCGTTCGCGACGACCTGGAGCTGGGCGATGATGCCGGTCAGGCCCTGCGCGATGGTGTCGTGGATCTCCGCGGCGAGCCGCCGGCGCTCGTCGGCGACGCCCGCTTCCCGTGCCTGGACGAGGAGTTGGGAGTGCAGGGAGGCGTTTTCGTCGAGCGCCTGGCGCAACGCCTCGATGGTGGCCGCGCGTTCCCGGGAACGCTGTTCCTCCTGGAAGGTGAGGTGGGCGACGGCCATCAGCAGCGCGTTGTTGGCGACCAGCAGTCCGCCGAACACCGCGACCTGGGCCCAGCTGCGGAACGGCAGCCCGCCGGACTGTGAGCCCGCCACCACGATCGAGGTGGCGAACAGCCCGAGCCGCTGCCGCCGTACGCCCGGGATGACCTCGTCGGCGTCGAAGTAGCCGGTGACCGCGTAGAACGCGAAGAACGGGTTGATCCAGGTGAGGACGAAGGCGATGGCCCAGCGCAGGACGTAGTAGACGACTCCGCGCCGGGACGGGACCCGGCGGCCCCGGCGGGGTCCGTGCCACAGCTGGAGCACCAGGGCGGCGATCACCAGGGCCCCGGCCGCGTACCACTCTGCGGGCCCCATCATCAGGTCGCCGGTGACGGCCGAGAGGAAGCTGCCGATGGCGAGCAGCCCGTAGGCGCCCCAGGTGTGGAACTGGTTCCAGCGCCGCTCGATCTGCTCGTCCGCCGCGGTCATGCCCCCAGTCTGCACGGTGGACCGCCTACTCCCAGCGGAACCAGCGCGCGGCGCCGGCCGTCAGCAGGACCGTCCAGGCGACCAGGACGCCAAGGTGGGTCCAGCCGATCCAGTGGCCCGCCGCGGCCCGGTTCAGCGCCTCGGCCGCCGCCCCGAAGGGTGTGCAGCCGACGATCCGGGCGAGGACGTCCGGCATGGTCTGCACCGGCGCCCACAGCCCCGCGCAGAACATCGCCGGGAAGAACACGGCGGAGCCGATGGCACCGGCGATCTTCGTGGTCCGGGACAGCGCACAGACCACCGCGCCGAGCGCGAGGGCGACGAGGACGGCCAGGACCAGGGCGAGGAGATAGCCGAGGGGCTGCTCGGGCAGGCGTACGTCGAAGGCGAGCAGGCCGACGGCGAGGGCGAGCAGCGCGGAGCCGAGGGCGGCCCCGGCGAACACCGTCATCTGGGCGGTGAGCAGGGCGGACGGGCGGACCGGAGTGGTCGACATCCGGCGCAGGATGCCGCGCTCGCGGTAGCCGGTGAGGGTCTGCGGCATCGCCTGGAGGCCGCTCACGATCAGACCGAGCAGGACGGCCACGGGGACGTAGACGTCGATGGTCCGCAGCCCGCCGAGGTCGGCCTCCGCGTGCCGGAAGGACGGGACCGAGCCCAGGATCACCAGCAGCAGGGTCGGGAAGAGCAGGATCCAGAAGAGGGCGCCGGGTTCACGGCGGAAGAGGCGGATCTCGGTGCGCAGGACGGCGGTGTTCATGCCGCGGCCTCTTTCGTCAGGTCGAGGAACGCGTCGTCGAGGGTGGCTTCGGTGACGCGGAGCTGGTGGGCGGTGATGTGGAGCCGGGCGAGGAGGGTCAGTACGGCGCTGACGGTCTCGTCGGTGCCGGACAGGGTGACGCGGCCGTCGTGGTGCGCGAGGGAGGCGAGCCCCGGGAGGGTGTTCAGCTCACGGTCGTCCAGCGGCGCGGACGGGGTGAAGCTGATGACCGTGGCGCCCGCCGAGCGCCGGATGAGACCGGCCGGGGTGTCCAGGGCGGCGATCCGCCCCTTGTCGATCACGGCGATCCGGTCGCACAGCCGCTGCGCCTCCTCCATGAAGTGGGTGACGAGCAGGACGGTGACGCCGCCGGCCCGGACGTCCTCGATGAGTTCCCAGGTGTCGCGGCGGGCGCGGGGATCGAGGCCGGTGGTGAGTTCGTCGAGGACGACGATTTGGGGGTCGCCGATGAGCGCGAGCGCGATGAACAGGCGCTGCTTCTGCCCGCCGGACAGTTTGGCGAACCGCGTGGTGAGCCGGTCGGTGAGGCCGAGGCGTTCGGCGAGGGGCCGCCAGTCGGCGGGGCGGGCGTGGAAGGAGGCGTACAGCTCCAGGGCCTCGCGGACGGTGAGCTTGGCCTGGAGCTCGCTCTGCTGGAGCTGGGCGCCGAGGACGCGGGCGACCTTCTCGTGGTCGGCGACCGGGTCGAGGCCGGTGACCCGGACGCGGCCCGCGTCGGGGACCCGCAGGCCCTCGACGCACTCGACGGTGGTGGTCTTGCCGGCTCCGTTGGGGCCGAGGACGCCGAAGATCTCGCCCTCCTCGACGGCGAAGGAGACACCGTCGACGACGGTTCGGCCGTCGTAGGACTTGCGCAGTTCGCTGACTTCGATGACGGACATGACCTCAGCGTCGCGGTGAGGGGGGCTCGCGCACATCGACCGTCGCGCTCGAACGGACATCAACCGATCGGTCGATGCCGTGGTACGACCCTTCGAACGCGCAGGTCGTAGGACCAGCGCCCGACCCCGGTCAGGCCAAAACTCGGTAGGCGTTGTCAGTGCCGATCCGTAGGCTCGCTGCTGATGCCCACGACACGTGCAACCACCAGGAAACGCTCCGCCGTCAGGACCCTGCTGCGTCTTTGGCCTTACGTCAGACCGGTGCGGGCGCGGCTGTTCACCGCCGCGTTCGTGGCGGTCCTCGCCTCCTGTACCGGCCTGGTGATCCCGCTCGTCCTCAAGTGGATGGTGGACGGCCCGGTCGCCGACCGGGACCCGGCGGGCGTGTGGCTCGGCGCGCTGTTCCTGCTGTTGCTGGGCTTCGGGGAGGCGCTGCTGTTCGGGCTGCGGCGGTGGCTGGTGGCCCGGCCGCTGTCGCATGTCGAGGCGGAGATGAGAGCGGGCCTCTACCGGCATCTGCAACGGCTGCCGGTGGCCTTCCACGACCGCTGGGCGTCCGGTCAGCTGCTGTCGCGGGGCACGACCGACCTGATGCTGCTGCGCATGTTCCTCGCGTTCCCGTTGACGTTCCTGCTGGTCAACAGCGTGACGATCCTCGCCGGTGTGATCATCATGCTGATCCAGGACTGGACGCTCGGGCTGGTGATCCTGGGGCCCGCGATCCCGGTGATCGTCTCCTGTCTGCTCTTCGAGCAGCGCTACTCCTCCGTGGCCCGGCAGGCCCAGGACCAGGTCGGCGATCTGACGACCGTCGTCGAGGAGAGCGTCCTCGGCATCCGCATCATCAAGGGGTTCGGCCGGCATCGCAGTCAGGCGCGGGCGTTCTGGGAACTGTCCCGGACGCTGCGCGGGACGGAGTTGCGCAAGGCCCGGCTGCTCGCCGCGATCCTGGCCGTCATCGTGACGCTGCCGGAGGTGGCGATCGGGGCGGCGCTGGTGCTGGGGTCGGTGCAGGTGGCGGACGGGGAGCTGTCGGCGGGGACGCTGGTGGCGTTCCTGTCGACCGCGCTGGCGCTGCGGTGGCCGATCGACTCCATCGGCTTCCTGCTGGCGATGAGCCAGGACGCGGCGAGTGCGACGGAGCGCTACTTCGAGGTGATGGACGAGGCGCCGGAGGACACCGCCGTCTCCGGTACCCGGGCCACGAGCGCCGAGGGCACCGCCGTCTCCGGTGCCCGGCCCACGAGCGCCAAGGGCACCGGGCTGCGGTTCCACCACGTCCGCTTCCGCTACCCCGACGCCGCACCGGACTCCCCGCCCACCCTCGACCTCGTCGACCTCCACATCCGCCCCGGCGAGTCGATGGCCCTGGTCGGCGCGACCGGCAGCGGCAAGACCACCCTCACCGCCCTCGTCCCCCGCCTGCACGAGGTGACGGAGGGCCGCATCACCCTCGACGGCGAGGACATCACCGCCATGTCCCGCGAAGAGCTGCGCTCCCTGGTCGCCATGGCCTTCGAGGAACCCACCCTCTTCTCGGCCGGCGTCGGTGAGAACGTCCTGATGGGCGCCGCCGACCACGAACTGGACCGTGCCCTGTCCATCGCGCAGGCCGACTTCGCGCACGCCCTCCCCCAGGGCACCGACACCCGGATCGGCGAGCAGGGACTGAGCCTCTCCGGCGGCCAGCGCCAGCGTCTCGCGCTGGCCCGCGCGGTCGTCGGCAGGCCCAGGTTCCTCGTCCTGGACGACCCGCTGTCCGCGCTGGACGTGCACACCGAGGCCGCGGTCGAGGCCGCCCTGCGCGACGTGCTCGCGGACACCACCGCCCTGATCGTCGCCCACCGCCCGTCGACCGTGCTGCTCGCCGACCGGGTGGCGCTGCTGTCGAACGGCCGTATCACCGCAGTCGGCACCCACCACGAACTGCTGCGGACGAACGCCGAGTACGCCCATCTCATGTCGGGCTCCGAGGACCGGCTCGGGTCCGGCTCCCAGGCCCCTCTCCTGCCCGCGACGGAGGACGCCCGATGACCGCGCCGACGACGGCCGCGCCCGCCCCCGCCGACGACGAGGAACCGGACGTCCACAGGAGCGCGGGCGGCGGCGACCCCTTCGACCGTGACGTCCTGCCCACCCCGCCCCGCGCGACCTCCCTCCTCCTGCGCTCCCTGCTCGCGCCCATGCGGGCCCGGGTCGTCGGCACGACCCTTCTGCTGCTGCTCCAGCAGGCGGCGGTGCAGGCGGGCCCGCTGCTGGTGGCGTACGCGATCGACCGTGCCGTACCGGCGTTCCGGGAGGACCGGCACGGGCCGCTGATCGCGGTCGGCGTGGCCTATCTGCTGTGCTCGGTGGCGTCCGGCGGGCTTCAGTACGCGTTCATCCGCGCCTCGGCCCGGATCAACCAGGACGTCCTCCTCGATCTGCGCGGCCGGATCTTCCGCCATGCCCAGGCGCTCAGCGTCGACTTCCACGAGCGCTACACCTCGGGCCGGCTGATCTCCCGCTCCACCACGGACGTCGAGTCGCTGCGCGAGCTCCTCAACGAGGGCCTCCAGGAGCTGATCACGGTCATCCTGTCCTTCGTCTACATCTCCACGCTGCTGCTCTGGCTGGACCTGGGCCTCGGCGCGGTCGCGGTGGCGTCGTTCGTGCCGCTCTACCTCCTGGTACGGCTGTACCGGCAGCGCGCGGGCCGGGTGTACACGCTGCGGTCCACGGCCATCGCGGCCGTCATCGTGAAGTTCGTCGAGACGATGAACGGCATCCGCCCGGTGCGGGCGTTCCGGCGCGAGGCCGCCAACGACGCCGACTTCGCCGTACTGAACAAGCGTCACGAACGCACCAACGGCGACGCGCTGCTGGAGATGGCCCGCTATGTCGTCGGGTCCCGGCTGGTCGCCAACACGGCGGTCGCGCTGATCGTGCTGTGGGGCGCCTACCGGGTGGCGGGCGGCTCGCTGGAGCTGGGTGTGCTGGCGGCGGCGGTGCTGTATCTGCGTCGGCTGTACGACCCGATCGACCGCCTCGGCATGTTCCTCAACTCCTACCAGTCCGCGGCGGCCTCGCTGGAGAAGATCGCGGGCCTGCTGGCCCAGACCCCGTCGGTCCCCGAGCCGGCCACGCCCCGCGAACTCCCGCCGCTGGAGTCCGAGCACCCCGGCCGTGAGGTCGTCTTCGACGATGTCCGCTTCGCCTACCGCACCGGCGGCGAGGTCCTGCCCACCTTCGACCTCACCCTCCCGGCCGGGCAGACGGTGGCGGTCGTCGGCTCCACGGGCGCCGGGAAGTCGACCCTCGCCAAGCTCCTCGCCCGCTTCTACGACCCCACCGAGGGCCGGGTCCTGCTCGACGGCGTCGACCTGCGTGACCTGTCCGTGCCCGAACTGCGGCGCGGGGTCGTCATGGTGACGCAGGAGGCCTTCCTCTTCTCCGGCACGGTCGCCGACAACATCGCCATCGGCCGCCCCGACGCCTCCCGCGAGGAGATCGAGCGGGCCGCGAAGGCGATCGGCGCCCACGAGTTCATCAGCGCCCTGCCCGACGGCTACGACACGGACGTACGCAAGCGCGGCGGCCGGATCTCAGCGGGTCAGCGTCAACTGGTGGCCTTCGCGCGGGCGTTGCTGGCCGACCCGGCGGTCCTGATCCTCGACGAGGCGACCAGCTCCCTGGACATCCCCGGCGAACGGGCGGTGCAGCGCGCCATGTCGACGGTGCTGCACGGCCGTACCGCGGTCGTCATCGCGCACCGGCTGTCCACGGTGGAGATCGCCGACCGGGTCCTGGTGATGGAGCACGGCCGCATCGTGGAGGACGGCTCTCCGGCCGAACTCATCGCGGGCACCGGCCGGTTCGCGGATCTGCACCGGGCGTGGCGGGACAGCCTGGCGTGACACGGCTCTGGGCAGGGGGGACATGATCGACGCATACGAGGATCCCGGCACACCCGACCGCCGGGGCGGCTGGCATTACCTGTGGTGGCTGGTCCGCTGCCAGCGGGGCCGCTCCGCCCTCGGGGCGCTGATCGCCAGCACCTGGATGGTGCTGCTGGCGGCGACGCCGTATCTGATGGCGAGGGCGATCGACGAGGGCCTGGAGCCGGGCGACCTCGGCCGGCTCACCGTCTGGTCGGCCGCGCTGTTCCTGGTGGGCGCCTTCAACGCGTGGCTGAGCATCATGCGGCACCGCACGATGACCCGGGTCCGGATGGACGCCAACTTCCGTACGGTGAAGGTGGTCGTGGGCCACGCGGTCCGGCTGGGCGCCGCGCTCTCCCGCCGGGCGGGCGCGGGGGAGGTCGTCACGATCGGGGTGGGCGACGTACAGACGATCGCCTCCGCCCTGACCGTGGTCGGCCCCGGTGTCGGCGCGGTGATCGCCTATCTCGTGGTCGCGGGCCTGCTGGTCTCGGTCTCGCCGGTCATCGCCGTGGTCGTGCTGCTGGGCATGCCGCTGATCGTCGGCGTGGTCGGGCCGCTCCTCACCCGCCTCCAGGGCACCGAGACCGAGTACCGCGAACGCCAGGGCGTCCTCACCGCCCGTATCGCCGACCTCGCGGGCGGCCTGCGCGTCCTCAACGGCCTCGGCGGCAAGGGCCTGTTCGCCGACGCCTTCCGGCGCGACTCCGGGCGGCTGCGCGAACAGGGCTACCGGGTCGGCGCGGTGACCAGCTGGGTCCAGGCCCTCGGCGTCGGCCTGCCGACGCTCTTCCTCGCGGTGGTGACCTGGCTGGCGGCCCGCCTGGCCGCCCAGGGGCACATCAGCATCGGCGAGTTGGTGTCCGTGTACGGCTATGTCGCCGTTCTGGTGGGCCCGGTGGCGTTCTGGGTCGAGTGCGGCTACATGCTGAGCCGGGGTGTGGTGGCGGCACGCAGGGTCGTACGTTTCCTGAACCTGGAACCGATGGAGGACAGAGGAACGAGGGACGCCCCCGCGGAACCGTCGGCGCTGCACGACCCCGAATCGGGGGTGCGGATCCTGCCGGGCCGCTTGACGGCCTTGGCGGGAGCCCGTCCTGCGGACGCCGCGGAGGTGATCGACCGTCTCGGGCGTTACACCCCGTCGAGGGCGACGTGGGCCGGAGTGCCGCTTGACGAAATCATCTTGGCGCAGATCAGACAGCGCATCCTGGTGGCGGACCACGAGGCGGACGTGTTCGCAGGACGCCTGCACGAGGTAATCGGCGGTGTGTACAGGGCTTTCAGGGGCGCGGGGCTGTATCGAACTGCGGCTCCGCCGCGGGGCGCGGCAAGCCACGACGGCGCCGCACCCGCCACTCAACACCACGCGGCACCCCCTCCCGCGCACCTCACCTCCGCCCTCCACACAGCCGCAGCCGAAGACATCGTCCAAGCTCTCCCCGACGGCCTCGACTCCCCCATAGACGCGAACGCCCGCAACCTCTCCGGCGGCCAACGCCAACGCATCCGCCTGGCAAGAGCCCTCGCCGCCGACCCCGAGATCCTCCTCGCCACAGAACCCACCTCAGCCCTCGACGCCCACACCGAGGCCCGAGTAGCCACCCGCCTCAAAGAAGCCCGCCACGGCCGCACCACCGTCGTCACCACCACCTCCCCCCTGGTCCTGGCCCACGCGGACACCGTCATCCACCTGGTCGACGGCAAGGTCGCGGCCACCGGCACCCACCAAGCCCTCCTCGACCACGACCCGGCGTACAAGGCCCTCGTGGCGAGGGACACCGACACAGAGGAGGCCATGCGATGACTTCCGGCCACCTCCCCGTTGCAGAGCCGGCCGATGTCAGAAGGGCCGCCCAACGTCTGATCCGCGCCGACCGAACCGCGTTCATCACCGCCCTCGCCCTCAACGCCGCCGCAGCCGTCGCAGGCCTCGGCGGTCCCTGGTTCCTCGGCCGCATCATCGACGAGGTCAGATCCAAGGCCGGCGTCGGCACGGTCGACCACCTCGCCCTCGCGCTGCTCATATGTTGCGTAGCGGAGCTACTGCTGGCCCGTTGGGCCCGCTTCGTCGGTCACCGCTTCGGCGAACGCACCCTCGCCCGGGTGCGCGAGGAGTTCGTGGACCGCACGCTGGCCCTGCCCGCGTCGACGGTCGAGAGGGCGGGCACCGGTGACCTCACGGCACGCGGCACCGCCGATGTCTCCACCGTCGGCACCACCCTCCGCGACGCCGGCCCCGACCTCCTCATCAACACGGTCCGTTTCCTGATCGCGCTCGTCGCGGTGTTCGTGCTCGCCCCGCTGCTCGGCGTGGTCGGCCTGTTCTGCCTGGCGCCGATCTGGCTCGCGCTGCGCTGGTATCTGCGCCGCGCCCGGGACGGCTATCTGGCCGAGGGCGCGGCCACGTCGGAGGTCGCCGAGATCGTCGCGTCGACGGCGTCGGGGGCGCGCACGGTGGAGGCGCTGCGGCTGGAGGGGGAGCGGATCGCGGCGAGCCGGGACGCGCTCGCGACCGCGCGCCGCACCCGCCTGCACACCCTCTACCTGCGCAGTGTCTTCTTCCCTGCCGTCGAGGTGTCGTACGTCCTGCCGATCGCCGGGGTCCTGATCGTCGGCGGTGTGCTGCACACGCACGGGTCGATGAGCCTGGGGGCCGTGGTGGCGGCGGCCCTGTATCTGCAGCAGCTCACCGGCCCGCTGGACCAGATCCTGGTCCGGGTCGAGCAACTCCAGAGCAGCGGCGCCTCGTTCGCCCGGGTGGAGGGACTCGCCCGAGCCCCTCAAGTCCCCCGCGGCGACTCCCCGACGCCCGCCGACGACCGGATCGACGTCACCGGCGTGCGCTACTCCTACGGCCGGGGCGGCGAGGTGCTGCACGGCGTGGATCTGACGGTGCGGCCCGGGGAGCGGCTGGCGATCGTCGGCCCGTCCGGGGCCGGGAAGACCACGCTGAGCCGGCTGCTGGCGGGCGTCGACGCGCCCACCGAGGGCACGGTGACCGTCGGTGGCGTTCCGGTCGGCGCGCTCGGTCCCGAGCAGCTGCGCCGCCAGGTCGTGCTGGTCACCCAGGAGCACCATGTGTTCCTGGGCACGGTCCGGGACAATCTCCGTATCGCCGAACCCGGCGCCGGGGACGAGGAGTTGTGGGCAGCGCTGGCCGCCGTCGGCGCCGACACCTGGGTGCGTGAGCTGTCCGACGGTCTCGACACCCCGCTCGGGGAGGGCGGTTGCCGTACGGACGGGTCGCAGGCGCAGCAACTCGCCCTGGCCCGCGTGGTGCTGGCCGACCCGCACACACTGATCCTCGACGAGGCGACGGCGTTGCTGGACCCGACGACCGCCCGGCACACCGAGCGCGCCCTGGCCGCCGTACTGGAGGGCCGTACCGTCATCGCGATCGCGCACCGGCTGCACACCGCGCACGACGCGGACCGGGTGGCGGTGATGGCGGACGGCCTGCTGACCGAACTCGGTTCGCACGAGGAGCTGGTGGCGGCGGACGGGGCGTACGCGGCGCTGTGGCACTCGTGGCACGGGGACCGGCCGTCCTGACCTTCAGGCACATTGCCCGTATAACGAACACGACTATCCGGGCAACGGACGATTTCCAGCCAACTTCCTGACGCGGTCCTGACAGAAACCGCAAACTCCTGCGACTCTTCCCACGGCCACGACACAGCAACCCCACAGCATGCGCACAGTGCTGTGCCGCGGTCGAACTCCCGCACGCGCAATGCCCGTTCTGCCCGGCCGGCCCACCAGCCGCCCGGTCTCCCCATGGCCGCGCGACCCGCGGCCCGCAGACGCAGGAGTCAGTGTTGAGAGAGAGTTCCTCCCACAGACGCACCTCCCACACCATGCACCGCCGTGCCGCCGCCGTCGCGCTCGTCGGTGTGTCCGCCCTGATCGCCGCGGCCGTCCAGTCGGGCGCCGCGTCCGCAGCCCCGGAGAAGGCACCGTCGGCCGCGGGCAAGGTCATACCGGGCGCCGAGTCGGTCAAGCTGACCCCCGCCCAGCGCGCCGAGCTGCTGCGCACGGCCAACGCCGGCAAGGCGGACACCGCCAGGGAACTCGGCCTGGGCGCCAAGGAGAAGCTGGTCGTCCGTGACGTCGTCAAGGACGGCAACGGCACGGTCCACACGCGTTACGAGCGCACCTACGGCGGGCTGCCCGTGCTCGGCGGCGACCTGGTCGTCACCAGCACCAAGGCCGACGCCACCGCGTCCGTCACCAAGGCGACGAAGCAGACCATCAAGGTCGCCTCCGTGAAGCCGCAGCTGTCGACCGCCAAGGCAGAGAAGCAGGCGCTGAGCGCGGCCAAGGCGGAGAAGGCCAAGAGCCCCGCCGTCAGCCACGCCCCGCGCAAGGTGATCTGGGCGGCCGACGGCAAGCCGACGCTCGCCTACGAGACGGTCGTGGGCGGCTTCCAGCACGACGGCACCCCGCAGGAGCTGCACGTCATCACCGACGCGGCGACCGGCGCGAAGCTGTACGAGTGGGAGGCCATCGAGACCGGCACCGGCAACACGGTGTACTCGGGCACGGTCAACCTGACGACGACGCAGTCGGGTTCGACGTACAACCTCACCGACGGCGCCCGCGGCGGCCACAAGACGTACAACCTCAACCGCGGCACCTCCGGCACCGGCACGCTGTTCTCCGGCTCCGACGACGTCTGGGGCAACGGCAGCGCCTCGAACGCGGAGTCGGCGGCGGCGGACGCGCACTACGGGGCGGCGCTGACGTGGGACTACTACAAGAACATCCACGGGCGCAGTGGTATCCGCGGTGACGGGGTGGCGGCCTACAGCCGGGTCCACTACGGCAACCAGTACGTCAACGCGTTCTGGGACGACAGCTGCTTCTGCATGACCTACGGCGACGGCACGGGCAACACCAACCCGCTCGTGTCGATCGACGTGGCCGGCCACGAGATGACGCACGGCGTCACCTCCAACACCGCGGGCCTCAACTACAGCGGTGAGTCCGGCGGTCTCAACGAGGCCACCTCGGATATCTTCGGCACGGCCGTCGAGTTCTACGCGGCCAACGCCAGCGACGTCGGTGACTACCTCATCGGCGAGGAGATCAACATCAACGGCGACGGCACGCCGTTGCGTTACATGGACAAGCCGAGCAAGGACGGCGCGTCGAAGGACAGTTGGTACTCCGGTATCGGCTCGGTCGACGTGCACTACTCGTCCGGCCCGGCGAACCACTTCTTCTACATGCTGTCCGAGGGCAGCGGCGCCAAGGTCATCAACGGCGTCAGCTACAACTCGCCGACCTCGGACGGCCTCCCGGTCACCGGCATCGGCCGCGACAAGGCGGAGAAGATCTGGTTCCGCGCGCTGACCACGAAGTTCACCTCCACCACCAACTACGCGGCGGCCCGCACGGGCACCCTCGCGGCGGCCGGTGAGCTGTACGGCACCACGAGCACCGAGTACAAGGCGGTGCAGGACGCGTGGGCGGCCGTGGCGGTCGGTTCGCGCTCCGGTGGCGGTGGCGGCGGCGGTACGTCCTTCGAGAACACCGCCGACGTATCGATTCCGGACAACGGGGCCGCGGTGACCTCGTCGATCACGGTCTCCGGGCGGACGGGCAACGCGCCCTCCAACCTCCAGGTCGCGGTCGACATCGTGCACACCTACATCGGTGACCTCAAGGTCGACCTCGTGGCCCCCGACGGCAGTGCGTACACGCTGAAGGCGTACGGCACCGGTGGCAGCGCGGACAACATCAACACCACGTACACCGTGAACGCCTCCTCCGAGGTAGCCAACGGGACATGGAAGTTGAGGGTCCAGGACAACGCGGCCATCGACACCGGCTACATCAACAGCTGGAAGATCACTTTCCCGTAGGCCGTCACCTTCTGAGGCCTCCTGGACAGGGCGCCGCCCCGGTGGTTCAACTCCCCGGGGCGGCGCCCTCTTTTTGCCATCCGCTTACCGACGGCTTGTTGGGCCTTTGCCGAGGTCAAGTCGCTTTACATTGCGGCAATATTCACCCGACAGTCGACTTTCAGCCAACATCACTTCAGGGTCCTGACATGTACGCGCCCTGATGCCAGGCTTCCTCACACCCGCCGCACAACTTCACAACTACCCCGGCCCGCTACCCCAACGTCAGGCCGGGCTCCCCCACGAAGGAGCTTGTGTGACCCCCGTCTACGCGCGTCACAAGCGCACCACTCTGGCCATCGCCACCGCCGTTGCCGCCGGAGCCCTCCTCACCACCGGTCTGGCCACCGGTACCGCCACCGCCCAGACCCCGGCGGAGACAAGCGGCAAGGCCACCCTCGCCGCCGCGCCCCTCCAGCTCTCCCCGGCCGCGCGCACCACGCTCATCAAGCAGCAGCAGGCCGGCGCCGCCGACACCGCCGCGGAGATAGGCCTCGGCGCCAAGGAGAAGCTGGTCGTCAAGGACGTCGTCAAGGACACCGACGGCACGGTCCACACCCGCTACGAGCGCACCTACGCGGGCCTCCCGGTCCTCGGCGGCGACCTGGTCGTCCACGCGTCCAAGTCCGGTGCGACCAAGGCCGTCTCCAAGGCGACGACCAGAACCATCAAGGTCGCCTCCCTGACCCCGAAGCTCACCGTCGCCAAGGCGGAGAAGCAGGCGCTGACCGCCGCCAAGGCCGCGGGCTCGGAGAAGACCGCCGCCGACGGCGCGCGCAAGGTCATCTGGGCCGGCTCGGGCACCCCCGTCCTCGCCTACGAGACCATCGTCGGCGGCTTCCAGGACGACGGCACCCCGAACCAGCTGCACGTCATCACCGACGCCGCCACCGGCAAGAAGCTTTTCGAGTACCAGGGCATCGAGAACGCCACCGGCACCGGCAAGAGCCTGTACTCGGGCACGGTCAGCCTGGAGACCACCCTCTCCGGCTCGACGTACCAGCTGACCGACGGCACCCGCGGCAGCCACAAGACGTACAACAAGGCCCACGGCACCAGCTCCTCCGCGGGCACGCTGTTCACGGACGCCGACAACACATGGGGCACCGGCGCGGCCTCCAGCTCCACCACCGACCAGACCGCGGCCGTCGACGCCGCCTACGGCGCGGCGGAGACCTGGGACTTCTACAAGAACACCTTCGGCCGCAGCGGCATCAAGAACAACGGCGTCGCGGCCTACTCGCGCGTCCACTACGGCAACGCGTACGTCAACGCGTTCTGGGACGACAGCTGCTTCTGCATGACGTACGGCGACGGCTCCAGCAACACGCACCCGCTGACCTCGCTGGACGTGGCCGGCCACGAGATGAGCCACGGCGTCACCTCCAACACGGCGGGCCTGAACTACTCGGGCGAGTCCGGTGGCCTCAACGAGGCGACCTCGGACATCTTCGGCACGGGTGTGGAGTTCTACGCGGCGAACTCCTCCGACGTCGGCGACTACCTCATCGGCGAGAAGATCAACATCAACGGCGACGGCACCCCGCTGCGCTACATGGACCAGCCCAGCAAGGACGGCGGCTCCGCCAACTACTGGTCCTCGTCGGTCGGCAACCTGGACGTGCACTACTCGTCCGGCGTCGCGAACCACTTCTTCTACCTCCTCTCGGAGGGCAGCGGTTCGAAGACCATCAACGGCGTCAGCTACAACTCGCCGACGTACAACGGCTCCACGGTCACCGGCATCGGCCGCGCCAAGGCGCTGCAGATCTGGTACAAGGCGCTGACGACGTACTTCACGTCCACGACCAACTACAAGTCGGCGCGCACGGGCACCCTGTCCGCGGCGGCCGCCCTGTACGGCTCCGGCAGCACCGAGTACAACGCGGTCGCGGCGGCCTGGACGGCCGTGAACGTGAGCTAGTCCGAGAGGGACTGACGGGACTGACGGGCGGCACCCGGGAGGAAGGCATTCCGGGGTGCCGCCCTACCCTTGTCTCCCATGCCGCCGAATGAGCCCCCGAACCCCTTCACCTACGCCGACGTGGGCGCGACCCGCCGCCCCGGCTTCTGCCCCCCGGACTTCCACCCCCTCCACGTCCGCACCCGCATAGGCGAGGGCCACGATGTCTTCGACCGCGCCTCGGAAGCGGTCCTGACCTGGGAGATGCACCGCGCGATGGGCGTGGGCATCGACGCGGCGGCGGACCGGGCGGCCCCGGACGTGGACGTCACGGTCACCCTGGCCGGGGTCATCAAGGCCCCCTGCCGGGTGGTGTGGACGGTCGAGGAACCGCGCCGCGCGGGCTGGGCCTACGGGACGCTTTCCGGCCACCCGGAGTGCGGCGAGGAGTCCTTCGTCGTGGACCGCACCGGGGACGGCACGGTGTGGCTGACGGTGTCCGCGTTCAGCCGGGGCGCCAAGTGGTACGCGAAGGCGGGCGGACCGGCGACCCGGGGGTTGCAGCACGCCTACGCGCGCCGCTGCGGAGTGGTTCTGCGCCGGTTGTCCGGCGGGGAGGAGGACTGAGCCGGGCCCAGTCCTCCGGCCGTCATCGCAGCAACACCCCCGCGGCCTCCACCGCCTCCTCGGAAGGCACCGCCACCAGCCCCAGCTCCGCCCCGGAGGCGAGCAGCCGGTGCGCCGGCAGAATGCGGACGGTGTATCCGAAGGGCCCCGTGCGGTCGAGCGACAGCGGCCCCTCGTACACCCACCGCCCCTCCGGATCAGGCCCGCCGACCGGCTTCAGGGGCACGGTCAGCGCGTCCGTGATGCGGTCCTCCTCGTCGACCCGGCCCGAGAGGGCCTGGACGTCCACGTCCTCGGGGCCGAGTTCTCCCAGGCCGACCCGGACCCGCAGCCCCAGGGTCGTCCCCAGCTCCGCCGTCGTGGTCGTCACGGACGTCTCCACATGGTCGACGGTCACGCCCTGCCAGGACGAGCGGGCCCGCGCCTTCCAGCCCGCCAGCTCCCGCGCCGCCGCGGGGTCCATCGCACGGTGCGCGTGCGCGGCCGGGGTGTAGAGGCGCTCCACGTACTCGCGGACCATGCGTCCGGCCAGCACCTTGGGGCCGAGCAGGGTCAGCGTCTGGCGGACCATCTCGATCCAGCGGTCGGGCAGCCCGCCCTGGCCGCGCTCGTAGAAGCGCGGGGTGACCCGCTGTTCGAGCAGGTCGTACAGGGCCGCGGCCTCGATGTCGTCCCGGTGGTCCGGGTCCGTGCCCGTCCCGTCCGCCGTCGGGATCGCCCAGCCGAAGTCCGGCTGGAACCATTCGTCCCACCAGCCGTCCAGCACCGACAGGTTGAGGCAGCCGTTCAGCGCCGCCTTCATGCCGGACGTGCCGCAGGCCTCCAGCGGGCGCAGCGGGTTGTTGAGCCAGATGTCGCAGCCGGGGTAGAGCTTCTGCGCCATCGCCATGCCGTAGTCCGGCAGGAAGACGAGGCGATGGCGGACCCGCGGGTCGTCCGCGAACCGCACCAGCTCCTGCACCAGCCGCTTCCCGCCGTCGTCCGCCGGGTGCGCCTTGCCCGCCACCACGATCTGGATCGGTCGCTCGGGGTGCAGGAGCAGGTCCATCAGCCGGTCACGGTCGCGCAGCATGAGGGTCAGGCGTTTGTACGAGGGGACCCTGCGCGCGAACCCGATCGTCAGGACGTCCGGGTCCAGTACCCCGTCGATCCACCCCAACTCCGCGCTGCCCGCGCCGCGTTGGCGCCAGGACGCGCGCAGCCGCCGCCGTACCTCCACCACCAGCTGCTCGCGCAGGTTGCGCCGCAGCTCCCAGATGTCCTGGTCCGGGATCTCGCCCACCGCGTCCCAGCGGTCCGAGCCGCCGACGGTCAGCGCGTCCTCGGTGCGCTGGGCGCCGATCTGCCGGGCACCGAGGCGGAAGACCTCCGGGGCGACCCAGGTCGGAGCGTGCACCCCGTTCGTCACGGACGTGATCGGAACCTCGTCCGCGTCGAAGCCCGGCCACAGGCCGGAGAACATCTCACGGCTCACCTGGCCGTGCAGCAGCGAGACCCCGTTCGCCCGCTGGCCGAGGCGCAGGCCCATCACCGCCATGTTGAAGAGGTTCGGCTCGCCTCCCGGATAGGTCTCCATGCCCAGGCGCAGGACGTGTTCCACGTCGATGCCGGGGAGTTCGGCATCGGGGCCGAAGTGGTGGGCGACCAGTTCGCGGTCGAAGCGGTCGATGCCGGCGGGGACGGGGGTGTGGGTGGTGAAGACCGTTCCGGCCCGGACCGACTCCAGGGCCGCGTCGAAGTCCAGCCCTTCGGCGGCACACAGTTCGGCGATCCGCTCCAGGCCCAGGAAGCCCGCGTGACCCTCGTTGGTGTGGAAGACCTCCGGCTGGGGATGGCCGGTCAGGCGGCAGTACGTCCGCACCGCCCGCACCCCGCCGATCCCCAGCAGCATCTCCTGCAACAGCCGGTGTTCGCTGCCGCCGCCGTACAACCGGTCGGTCACGCCCCGCTCGCCGAGGTCGTTCTCCTCGACGTCCGAGTCGAGCATCAGCAGCGGCACCCTGCCCACCTGCGCCAGCCAGACGCGGGCGTGCAGCTGCTTGCCGCCGGGCAGCGCCAGGGACACCTGCGCGGGGGTGCCGTCCTCCTCCCGCAGCAGCGCCACCGGCAGCTCGTTGGGGTCCAGGACGGGATAGTGCTCCTGCTGCCAGCCGTCCCGGGACAGGGACTGGCGGAAGTAGCCGTGGCGGTAGAGCAGGCCCACCCCGATCAGCGGTACGCCGAGGTCGCTGGCCGCCTTCAGATGGTCGCCGGCCAGGATGCCCAGGCCGCCGGAGTACTGCGGGAGCGCGGCCGTGATGCCGAACTCGGGCGAGAAGTAGGCGACGGCGGCGGGGAGTTCGCCGGGCTGGACCTGGTACCAGCGCTCGCCGGAGACATAGTCGTGGAGATCGTCGGTGACCGCTGTCAGCCGGCGCAGGAAGCGGCGGTCCTCCGCCAGCTCCGCGAGCCGCCGGGGCGGCACGCTGCCCAGCAGCCGTACCGGGTCGCCGCCGGAGGCGGCCCACTGCTCGGGGTCGACCGACTGGAAGAGGTCGCGGGTCTCCGCGTGCCAGGACCAGCGCAGATTGCGTGCCAGGTCACTCAGCGGGCGGAGGGGTTCGGGGAGTACGGGTCGGACGGTGAAACGACGGATAGCCTTCATTGCCACTGCCACCTCGTCAGGCGTCTCGTCAGGCGTGCGGAAGCGGACGCACCGCGTTGTGCGTCCCGTCGTCGACACCGACGGTATCGGTGAGGGGCCTCCGTAACCACGGTGCCGCGGAGGCAGACAGAACGGAACCAGACCGGAATCGGACCGGAAATCGCCGCAACCTTCACGCACCCCCCATGGCCGATATGGCCGATTCCGCCCCCGTAGGCGTCCTTGTGGTGACTTCACGCCCCACGAGAGGCTGCAAGTGGCGTACCGGTCACCCGCCGGTGACTCCTGGCGCACCACGACCGCCGTACGCCGAGTCGAGGAGGGGAACTCACACCATGGCACGGACGCGAACCCGGCGTCTGCGCCGGGCGGGGGTCTTGACCGCGGTGACTTGTGCCGCCGCGTTTTCGGCCAGCACCCTGCCCGCGCACGCCGCACCTCAGGGGCGGATACTCGGCGCCGGAGCCCCCGGCTCCGTCGGCGGAAGTTACCTGGTGACACTCAAGGGGGATACGCAGGCTCCGTCGTCGGCGGGACAGAGCATCGCCGAGAAGTACGGGGCGAGAATCAGCCACACCTACGGCACGGTCCTCAACGGCTATGCGATCAGGGCCGACGAGAGACAGGCGAGGCTCCTCGCGGCCGACTCCCGGGTCGCCTCGGTCGTCCAGGACACCCGGGTGAGCCTCGACCGCACCCAGCCGAACCCGCCGTCCTGGGGCATCGACCGCGTCGACCAACGGGATCTGCCGCTGGACAAGAGCTACACCTGGCCGAATTCCGCGGGCGCCGGCGTCACGGTGTACATCATCGACACCGGCATCCGCATCTCGCACAAGGACTTCGGCGGACGGGCCGGATACGGCTGGGACTTCGTCGGCGACGACAAGTACGCCGGTGACGGCAACGGCCACGGCACGCATGTCGCCGGTACCGTCGCGGGCAGCAAGTACGGAATCGCCAAGCAGGCCAAGGTCGTCGCCGTCCGCGTCCTCGACAACGCCGGATCCGGTACGACGGCCCAGGTCATCGCCGGCATCGACTGGGTCACCCGGCACGCCAGGAAGCCCGCCGTCGCCAATCTCAGCCTCGGCGGCTACCACAACGCCCAACTCGACGCCGCCGTACGCAACTCGATCAAGTCCGGTGTCACCTACGCGGTCGCGGCGGGCAACGACGGGCTGCCGGCCGGCCTCTACTCCCCCGCGGACGTGAAGGAGGCGATCACGGTCGGCGCGACCGACTCCACGGACACCCGGGCGAGCTTCTCCAACTACGGCTCCGCCCTTGACCTGTTCGCCCCGGGCGTCGCGATCACGTCATCTTCCAACAAGGGCGACAGCGCCAAGGCCACCTACTCGGGTACGTCGATGGCGACCCCGCACGCCGCGGGCGCCGCCGCGCTCCATCTGTCCGACCACCCGAAGGCCACGCCCGCTCAGGTGTCGAAGGCGCTGGTCACGCTGGCGGCGTCCGGCGAGATCTCCGGACGCGGGCCGGGTTCACCGGACAGACTCCTACAGGTTCCTGGCCCGTAGCACTTGTGCGCGAGGCTGCGGGCACGCTCGGCGAACACCGGCCCCGTTCGTTTCGGACGGGGCCGGTCTTGTGTGTAGACATACGCGTGAGTAGTTAACAAAGTGCCGGATTGCCCACCCGAATAGGGTGGGAAGGCTCCTCCGGTACACCCCCAGCCACATCACGGGACCACACGGCACCACTCGGGATCACCACGCAGGACCCACCTCCCCACAGCCATCCGCCCACCCCCAGTTGACGCGGACAGGAGCGGTCATGCCCGCCACGCACCACTCGTCAGCACCCCCGACGTCCAGCACCCGGCCCGCCGTCACCGGGCCACCGTCCCCTCCGGAGCCACCCTCCGCGGACGGCACACCTGACATCGGCCGGATACCTGTTCTGGACGTCCGCCCGGTCGTCCAGCGAGGCCGCCGCCCAGCCAAGGCCGTCACCGGCGAGACCTTCCAGGTCACCGCGACCGTGTTCCGCGAGGGCCATGACGCGGTCGCCGCCAACGTCGTCCTCACCGATCCCGAGGGGCGCCCCGGCCCCTGGACGCCGATGCGTGAACTCGCCCCCGGCACCGACCGCTGGGGCGCCGACGTCACCCCGGGCTCGACGGGACGCTGGACCTTCCACGTGGAGGCATGGGGGGATCCCATCGCCACCTGGCGCCACCACGCCGGCATCAAGATCCCGGCCGGCATGGACACCGAACTGGTCCTGGAGGAGGGCGCGCGCCTGTACGAGCGGGCCGCCGAAGGCGCTCCCAAGGGACAACGCAAGATCCTCCGAGCCGCCGTGACCGCCCTCAGGGACGACTCCCGCCCGGCCACGGCCCGGTTGGCGGCGGCGTTGACGCCGGAGGTGGACGCGGTGCTGGCCGCGCATCCGCTGCGGGAGTTCGTCACCGCCTCCGAGCCACTGCCCCTGCTGGTGGAACGGGAACGGGCCCTGTACGGCTCCTGGTACGAGTTCTTCCCCCGCTCCGAGGGCACCCCCGAACACCCCCACGGCACCTTCCGCACCGCCGCCCGCAGGCTCCCCGCGATCGCCGCGATGGGCTTCGACGTCGTCTACCTCCCCCCGATCCACCCCATCGGCACGACCTTCCGCAAAGGCCCGAACAACACCCTCTCCGCCGGCCCCCAGGACGTCGGCGTGCCCTGGGCGATCGGCTCCCCCGAGGGCGGACACGACGCGATCCACCCGGACCTGGGCACCATCGAGGACTTCGATTACTTCGTGAGTGAAGCCCGCAGGCTTGATCTCGAAATCGCCCTCGACTTCGCGTTGCAGTGCTCCCCGGACCACCCCTGGGTCCACAAACACCCCGAGTGGTTCCACCACCGCCCCGACGGCACCATCGCCTACGCCGAGAACCCGCCCAAGAAGTACCAGGACATCTACCCCATCGCCTTCGACGCCGACATGGACGGCCTGGTCGCCGAGACCCTGCGGGTCCTGCGGCACTGGATGGACCACGGAGTGCGGATCTTCCGCGTCGACAACCCGCACACCAAACCGGTCCTCTTCTGGCAGAGGGTGATCGCGGACATCAACACCACCGACCCCGACGTCATCTTCCTCGCCGAGGCCTTCACCCGGCCCGCGATGATGCGCACCCTGGGGCAGATCGGCTTCCAGCAGTCCTACACGTACTTCACCTGGCGCAACACCAAGCAGGAACTCACCGAGTACCTCACCGAGCTGTCCGGGGAGGCCGCCGCCTCCATGCGGCCCAACTTCTTCGCCAACACCCCCGACATCCTGCACGCCTACCTCCAGCACGGCGGACGCCCCGCCTTCGAGGTCCGCGCCGTCCTGGCCGCCACCCTCTCCCCCACCTGGGGCATCTACAGCGGCTACGAACTCTGCGAGAACACCCCCCTCAGGGACGGCAGCGAGGAATACCTCCACTCGGAGAAATACCAACTCCGCCCCCGCGACTGGGAATCGGAGAAGGACAACATCACCCCCCTGATCACCCGCCTCAACCAGATCAGGCGGGCGAGCCCCGCCCTCCGGCAGCTGCGCGATCTGCACTTCCATCACGCGGACAAGGAGGAGGTGATCGTCTACTCGAAGCAGAGCGGTTCGAACACGGTTCTGGTGGTGGCCAACCTCGACCCCCACCACACCCAGGAGGCCACGGTCTCGTTGGACATGCCGCAACTCGGCCTGGAATGGCACGAGTCGGTGCCGGTGCGCGACGAGCTCACCGGCGAGACCTATCACTGGGGCAGGGCGAACTACGTGCGTCTCGAACCGGGTACTCGTCCCGCGCACATCCTCACCGTCCTGCGACCGTCCACCCCGCAGATCGGAGGGTCACCCACAACATGATCGTCAACGAGCCCGTCCCGGACACCTTCGAGGACACCCCGGCCAAGGACCGGGACCCCGACTGGTTCAAGCGCGCCGTCTTCTACGAGGTGCTCGTCCGTTCCTTCCAGGACAGCAACGGCGACGGCGTCGGCGACCTCAAGGGCCTCACCGCCAAACTCGATTACCTGCAATGGCTGGGCGTCGACTGCCTGTGGCTTCCGCCCTTCTTCAAGTCGCCGTTGCGCGACGGCGGTTACGACGTCTCCGACTACACCGCCGTCCTGCCCGAGTTCGGTGACCTCGCCGACTTCGTCGAGTTCGTCGACGCCGCCCACCAACGCGGCATGCGCGTCATCATCGACTTCGTCATGAACCACACCAGCGACCAGCACCCGTGGTTCCAGGAGTCGAGGCGGGACCCCGACGGCCCCTACGGCGACTACTACGTCTGGGCCGACGACGACAAGCAGTACCAGGACGCGCGGATCATCTTCGTCGACACCGAGGCGTCCAACTGGACCTTCGATCCGGTCCGCAAGCAGTACTACTGGCACCGCTTCTTCTCCCACCAGCCGGACCTCAACTACGAGAACCCGGCGGTCCAGGAGGAGATGATCTCCGCCCTGCGCTTCTGGCTGGACCTCGGCATCGACGGCTTCCGGCTCGACGCGGTGCCGTACCTCTACCAGGAGGAAGGCACGAACTGCGAAAACCTTCCGGCAACCCATGAGTTCCTCAAACGGGTCCGCAAGGAGATCGACGCGTCCTACCCGGACACGGTGCTGCTGGCGGAGGCGAACCAGTGGCCCGAGGACGTCGTCGACTACTTCGGCGACTACCGGTCCGGCGGCGACGAATGCCACATGGCCTTCCACTTCCCCGTCATGCCCCGCATCTTCATGGCGGTACGCAGGGAGTCCCGCTACCCGGTCTCCGAGATCCTCGCCAAGACCCCGGCCATCCCCTCCAGTTGCCAGTGGGGCATCTTCCTGCGCAACCACGACGAGCTGACGCTGGAGATGGTCACCGACGAGGAACGCGACTACATGTGGGCCGAATACGCGAAAGACCCGCGTATGCGCGCCAACATCGGCATCAGGCGAAGGCTCGCCCCGCTCCTCGACAACGACCGCAACCAGATCGAGCTCTTCACCGCTCTCCTGCTGTCCCTGCCCGGCTCGCCGATCCTCTACTACGGCGACGAGATCGGCATGGGCGACAACATCTGGCTCGGCGACCGCGACGCCGTCCGCACCCCCATGCAATGGACCCCGGACCGTAACGCAGGCTTTTCCTCCTGTGACCCCGGGCGGCTCTATCTGCCGACCATCATGGACCCGGTCCACGGCTACCAGGTCACCAACGTCGAGGCGTCGATGGCGTCGCCCTCCTCGCTGCTGCACTGGACCCGCCGCATGATCGAGATCCGCAAGCAGAACCCGGCGTTCGGCCTCGGCTCCTACACCGAGCTCCCATCGTCGAACCCGGCGGTGCTCGCCTTCCTGCGGGAGTACGAGGACGACCTGGTCCTGTGCGTGCACAACTTCTCCCGGTTCGCACAGCCCACGGAACTGGACCTGAGCACCTTCAACGGGCGGCACCCGGTGGAGCTGTTCGGCGGGGTGCGATTCCCGGCCATCGGTGAGCTGCCGTACTTGCTGACGCTGGCAGGGCACGGTTTCTACTGGTTCCGGCTCCGCAAGGACGCCGCCTGAGAGACCCGGCGGGGCGGCGGATTCCCGGTTTCTCCCGCCCCGCCCTGGGCACGCATCAGTAACACCCCGACCACCCGGGGAAAGGACGCGACGCCATGTCGGAAGCCGTCATCCGTACTGCCACGACACATCCGGGCCTGCTTGCGTCACTTGATCCGCTGCTGCGGGAATGGCTGCCGCGGCAGCGCTGGTTCGCCGGCAAGGGCCGTCCGATCACCGGCTTCACGCTGGTCGCGGCAACCGAACTGCTGCCCGCCGACCGCAAGCTGGGCCTGTACCACCTGCTCGTCCAGGCCCATCAGCCGGCCGCGCCCTGGGACTGCTACCAGCTCCTCATAGGCGTGCGCGAGGCGCTGCCACCCCATCTCGCGCCCGCGCTGATCGGCCATGTGGAAGAGGGCCCCCTCGCCGGACGCACGGTGTACGAGGCCCTGTACGACCCCCGGCCCGCCGAGGTGCTCCTGGAGGCGCTGCGCTCCCGGACCCGCATCGGCGGGCTCCGCTGTGAACGGGACCCCGGCCAGGAGATCCGGTCGGGTCTGGTGCCCCGCGTGATGACCGCCGAGCAGTCGAACACGTCGGTCGTCTACGGAGATACGTTCATCCTCAAGCTGCTCCGCCGGGTCGTTCCGGGCGTCAACCCCGATCTGGAGCTGCCGCTGGCGCTGGCCCGCGAGGGCTGCCCGCGGGTACCGGCACCGACGGCGTGGATGAGCGCCGAGCTGGACGGGGAGTCGTACGTCCTCGGCGTGCTGCAACCCTTCGTCAAGGGCGCGGCGGACGGCTGGGAGCTGGCGCTGCGCGAGCTGGCCAAGGGCGAGGACTTCAGCGCGGAGGCGCGGGCGCTGGGGCGGGCCACCGCCGAGGTGCACACCGCGCTCGCCGGCGCCCTGCCCTCGGTGACGCTCGGCGCCGCTCAACTGCGCCTCCTGGTCGACGGCATGATCGAGCGCCTCGACGCGGCCGTCCAGGCGGTGCCCGCGCTCACGTCGTACGGCCCCGGGCTGCACTCGGCGTTCAGCGCGCTGGCCGACCTGGCCGCGGAGGGCCGTACCTGGACCGCGCAGCGCGTCCACGGCGATCTGCATCTCGGCCAGTGTCTGCGCGCGCCCGACGGGCAGTGGTCGCTGATCGACTTCGAGGGCGAGCCGTCCAAGCCGCTGGCCGAACGGCGGATGCCGCAACCACCCGCCCGGGACGTGGCCGGCATGCTCCGCTCCTTCGACTACGCGGCGCTCTCCGCCGACCCGCCGGCGCCGGGCTGGGCCCACGCCTGCCGGGCCGCGTACTGCTCCGGATACGCCGAGGTCAGCGGCGCGGACCCGCGGACCGACCCGGTCCTGCTGCGCGCGTACGAGACGGACAAGGCGATCTACGAGGTCGTCTACGAGGCCAGGCACCGCCCGGACTGGCTGCCGGTGCCGCTGGCGGCGATCGAGCGGTACGCCACATCCGACCTGTTCTGACTTCACGCTCGCCGAGGAGGCTCCCCCGTGACTCCGCCCACGCCCAGCGGATCGGACCCGAAGAAGAAAGCGACAGCGAAGAAAGCGATAGCCAAGAAGGCGGCAACGAAGAAGGCAACAGCCAAGGACGCAATAGCCAAGAAGGCGACGGCCAAGAAAGCCACGGCCAAAAAGGCGACAGCCAAGAAGGTGACAGCCAAGAAAGCGGCAGCCGAGAAGACCACCGCGAAGGCGAAGAAGACCGTCGCCCCGAAGCCCGCCCCGCTGCCGGAGGCCCCCGTCTCCCCCGCCATCGGCGCGGACGACCGCGACCGTCTCCTCTCCGCCACCCACCACGACCCGCACTCCGTCCTCGGCGCCCACCCGGTGCCCGGCGGCACGGCCTTCCGCGCCTTCAGGCCGTACGCCCTCTCCGTCACCGTCCTCGCCGACAACCTGCGCGCCGAGCTGCACGACGACGGGGACGGGTTCTTCAGCGGTCTCCTCCCGCTCAGGGAGGTCCCGGCCTACCGGCTGCTGGTGACGTACGAGGGCTCGGAACAGGAGATCGAGGACGCGTACGGCTTCCTGCCCGCCCTCGGCGAACTGGATCTGCATCTGATCGGCGAGGGGCGGCACGAGGAACTGTGGCGGGCGCTCGGCGCCGAGCCCATGACCCACCAGGGCGTGACCGGCACCCGCTTCACGGTGTGGGCGCCGAACGCCCGCGGCGTCAGCCTGGCCGGCACCTTCAACTTCTGGGACGGCACGGGCCATCCGATGCGCTCGCTGGGCGGCTCCGGCGTCTGGGAGCTGTTCGTGCCCGGCATCGGCGAGGGCGAGCTGTACAAGTTCGCGATCACGCGTCCGGACGGTTCGAGGACCCTGCGGGCCGACCCGCTGGCCCGCCGCACCCAGGTCCCGCCCGAAACGTCGTCCATCGTGCACGCCTCGCACCATGTGTGGCAGGACGCGGCCTGGCTGGAGTCCCGGGCGGCCGTCCCCGCGCACGAGGCGCCGTTCTCGGTGTACGAGGTCCATCTCGCCTCCTGGCGCCCCGGCCTGACCTACCGCCAACTCGCCGAACAGCTCCCGGCGTACGTCAAGGACCTCGGCTTCACACACGTCGAGCTGATGCCGGTGGCCGAGCATCCCTTCGGCGGCTCCTGGGGCTACCAGGTCACCGGGTTCTACGCCCCGACCGCCCGCCTCGGCACCCCCGACGACTTCAAGTTCCTCGTCGACGCCCTGCACCAGGCCGGGATCGGTGTGCTGATGGACTGGGTCCCGGCCCACTTCCCGCGTGACGACTGGGCGTTGGCCGAGTTCGACGGTCGGCCGCTGTACGAGCACGCGGATCCGCTCCGTGCCGCCCACCCCGACTGGGGCACCCTGGAGTTCGACTTCGGCCGCCGTGAGGTGCGCAACTTCCTGGTCGCCAACGCCCTTTACTGGTGCGAGGAGTTCCATATCGACGGGCTGCGGGTGGACGCGGTGGCGTCCATGCTCTACCTGGACTACTCGCGCGAGCCGGGCCAGTGGCTGCCCAACGAACACGGCGGCCGGGAGAACCTGGACGCGGTGGCGTTCCTCCAGGAGATGAACGCGACGGTGTACCGGCGGGCCCCGGGCGTGGTCACCATCGCCGAGGAGTCCACGGCCTGGGACGGTGTCACCCGGGCCACCCACCACATCGGCCCGGGCGGCTTCGGCGGCCTCGGTTTCGGCCTGAAGTGGAACATGGGCTGGATGCACGACTCGCTCGGCTACGTCCAGCACGAGCCGGTGCACCGCAAGTACCACCACCACGAGATGACCTTCTCGATGGTCTACGCCTACAGCGAGAACTACGTCCTGCCCATCTCCCACGACGAAGTGGTGCACGGGAAGCGGTCGTTGGTCTCCAAGATGCCGGGCGACTGGTGGCAGCAGCGCGCCACCCACCGCGCCTACCTCGGCTTCATGTGGGCGCACCCCGGCAAGCAACTCCTCTTCATGGGGCAGGAGTTCGCCCAGGGCGCCGAGTGGTCCGAGGCGCACGGGCCGGACTGGTGGCTCCTCGACCCGGCATACGGCGCCGAACCCGACCATCGCGGCGTCCGTGACCTGGTCCGCGACCTCAACGTCGTCTACCGCCACACCCCGGCGCTGTGGCAGTGCGACACCAATCCCGACGGTTTCCAGTGGGTCGTCGGGGACGCGGCGGACGACAACGTCTTCGCCTTCCTGCGCTACGACGCCGAGGGCACGCCCCTGCTCGCGGTCTCCAACTTCGCCCCCGTCGTCCGCCACGACTACCGCCTCGGCGTCCCCGACGACATCCCCGCCTGGCACGAGGCCCTCAACACCGACCTCGGCAGGTACGGCGGCAGCGACGTCATCAACCCGGACGCCGTGAAACCGGAGGCCACCCCGTGGCACGGCCGCCCGGCCAGCGTCCAGCTGACGCTTCCGCCCCTGGCAACGGTCTGGCTACGGCCCGCGTAGCCGGCCGAGCCGCTCGGTAGAGTCGCCCGGTCGGGGTCATTCACGGGGAAATCGGGGGCGGCACGTGCGGTCCGGAGACATACGCGGGGCGGTCATGGCCGCCCTGCTCAGCACACTCGCCGTCCTGCTCCTCGGCGCGTGCGGGACGCAGGTGGCCGGTCAGAACGGGCCCACCCCGTCGGCCACCGCCCTGCCCTGGACGCTGTCCGCACCCATCGACGTCACCAGCGCGACCCTCAGCTCCGACCAGCGCACGGTGACGCTCGCCGCGACGGTGCCCAGCGGCCCGAAGCCCTGTGTGCGGAACCTCAAAGCGGTCCTCACCGAGCCCGTGCGGAACACCGTGCACGTCCAGGTCACCTACGACTCACCGTCGGGCGACCGAGCCTCCGGCTGCACGAGGACCACCACGGCCAAGGCCCGGGTCGAGCTCACCGAGCCGCTGGGGAAGGACGAGCTGGTGGTCGGCTACCCCGGCACCGTCTTCACCGCCGACGGCGCCACCCCGCCCGCCCTGCGCCTCTGCGGCGACCTGGGCTGCACACCCCCGGCCACGGGCTGCACCACCGGCTCCTACGAGCAGGCGGTGTACGCGGTCGACGCGCCCGCGCACACCTACCGCGACGCGGAGCACTGCGACGGCAAGTGGCTGGTCCTGGACCTCTCCTGGCGCACCGGCCCGGTCTGCGGCGACCCGGCGGACAGCGCCTGCACCTCCCGGCTGGGCGACCGCTGGTTCTACAAGGCCGAGAAGCCGGGCTGGAAGCCGTTCTTCCGGACGACGGAAGGGGGCTGCCAGGCCGTGCGGGACAGGGAGCCGGACTTCCCGACCGCCCTGTGCGCGTCCCTGGAGCCCCTCGCCCCGTCGCTGCACCCGACCTACTCCCCCTCACCCACGGCGAGCCCGTCCTCCTGAACCGCCAGCGCCTTCGGCAGCCGCCCGGTGTGCAGCACCCCCAGCCGCTGCGTGGCCCGCGTGAGCGCGACATAGAGATCGCTGGTCCCGTACAGCCCCGGTTCGACCACCAGCACCGAGTCGAACTCCAGGCCCTTGGACTGGCGCGGTTCGAGGAGTACGACGGTCCGGGTGAGGTCGGGCTCGGCGCCCGCCGTGACCCCGTCCAGCTGGGCCGCCAGCCTGCGGTGCAGATGGCGCGGGGCGATGACCGCGAGCCGGCCCTCCGCGGGGGTCAGCTCCTCGACCGCCTTGGCGACGGCGCCGGGCAGGTCGTCGGTGGCGCGGACCCAGGGCCGTACACCCGTGGAACGGACCGAGCTCGGCGGTTCGAAGTCCGGGTTCTCGGCCCGTACGACGGCCGCCGCGAGGTCCATGATCTCGGCGGGGGTGCGGTAGTTGACGCCCAGTCGGGTGTGCTCCCAGCGGTCCGCGACATACGGCTCCAGGATGTCCGACCAGGAGCCGACACCGGCCGCCTCCGCCGTCTGGGCCGGGTCGCCGACCAGGGTCATCGAGCGGGTCGGGCTGCGCCGCATGAGCAACCGCCAGGCCATCGGCGACAGTTCCTGCGCCTCGTCGACGATGATGTGGCCGAACGCCCAGGTCCGGTCGGCCGCCGCGCGCTCGGCGGCGCTGCGGTGGTCGTCCTCCTCCTGCCGCTCGGCGAACCGTTCGGCGTCGATGATGTCGTGCGCCGACAGCACCTCGGAGTCCTCGTCGTCGATGTCCTCGAACTCATAGGTACGGGAGGCGTACGACACGTCAAGGACGCCCTGCGCATAGGCGACCTGCGTCTCCCGCTCCTGCTCGGCGCGGGCCCGCGCCACCCGCTCGTCCACGCCGAGGAGTTCGGCGGCCTCGTCGAGCAGCGGTACGTCCGCTACCGTCCAGCTCCGGGTCACCGGGCGGCGGATCGCGGCCGCGTCCTCGTCGGGGAGGTAGCCCACGGGATCGGCGAGGAAGTCCGCGACCAGCCGCTGCGGGGTGAGCCGGGGCCACAACTGGTCGATGGCGGCCCATACTTCGGGGTTCTCGGCGATCTCGTCCCGGATCTGGGTGACGTCGGCCGGGTCGAGGAGGCTGCCGCCGTCGTACGGGTCGGTGCCGACCCGCTCGGCGTACAGCTCGGTGAGCGTGTTGAGGATGTGGCCCTCGAAGTGCTCGCGCGCCACGTTGTGCGGCAGCCGCGCGGCCCGGGTCTGCTCCCGGGCCACCTTCACCAGCCCGTCGTCGAGCATCAGCACCTCCCGGTCGTGCTCGATCGCGATCACCGGGTCGGGCAGCGCCTGCCAGTCGCGTACGGCGTCGGCGAGGACGTCCGCCATGTCGGCGCGCCCCTTCACCGCCGCCGCGGCCCGGGTGTCGGTGGCCGTCGCCCTCACCCCGGGGAACAGCTCCCCGACCGTCGCGAGCAGCACGCCCGTCTCGCCGAGCGAGGGCAGCACCTCGCCGATGTAGCCGAGGAAGGCGGGGTTGGGGCCGACGATCAGCACGGCGCGCTTGGCGAGCAACTCCCGGTGTTCGTAGAGCAGATAGGCGGCGCGGTGCAGGGCGACGGCCGTCTTGCCGGTGCCCGGTCCGCCCTCGACGACCAGTACCCCGCGGTGCGGGGCGCGGATGATCTCGTCCTGCTCGGCCTGGATGGTCTGCACGATGTCGTGCATCCGGCCGGTGCGCGCGGCGTCCAGCGCGGCCAGCAGCACGGCGTCGCCGGTCGGGTCCTCGTGGCCGGTGCGCTCCTGGTCGCCGAGGTCGAGGATCTCGTCGTGCAGGGCGGTGACCGTACGGCCCTCGGTGGTGAGATGGCGTCGGCGCCTGAGCCCCATCGGGGTGTGGCCGGTGGCCAGATAGAAGGGCCGGGCGACCTCCGCCCGCCAGTCGATCAGGACCGGGGTGCGTTCGGCGTCGTCCGTGCGCAGTCCGATACGGCCGATGTGATGGCTGGTCCCGGACGTCAGGTCGATCCGGCCGAAGCACAGCGAGCCGTCGACCGCGTTGAGCGCGGCGAGCAGCCCGGAGCGCTCGGCGACCAGGATGTCCCGCTCCAGCCGGGCCTGCATGGGCGTGTTGCCCTGGGCGAGGGCGTCGGTGACTCCGACCTCGGTGTCTGCGCGCAGGGCGTCCACGCGCGCGTACAGGGTGTCGATGAATTCCTGCTCACCGCGAATTTCATCGCTGTTTGACAATTCCACTCCCACGCCGATATACTGTGCCTACTGAACTTCTCCGCGACTCAATTCCCGTAAAGTCGCGAACCATTGAGTGTAAGCAAAATAATCCCCCCGGCGCAATTGCCGGGGGGATTCTTTCGTTATGGCGGAATCAGATCACGTCGGCGATCTCCTCGAGCAGCCGCCGCTTCGGCCGGGCCCCCACCATGGACTTCACCGGCTCACCGCCGCGGAAGACCATGAACGTGGGCATCGAGAGAACCTTGTAGGCGTTCGTGGTCAGCGGATTGTGGTCCACGTTCAGCTGCACCACCTTGAGCCGGTCCGCCTCCTCGGCGGCGAGCGCGCGCAGCACCGGCCCCATCTGCCGGCACGGCGGGCACCAGTCCGCCGTGAACTCCACCAGCACCGGCAGCTCGGCCCCGATCACCTCGTCCGCGAAGTCCGCGTCCGTCACATCCATCACAGTTCCTGCCCTCCCAGTTCGCACAGGGGCGGCTCGCCCCCGGCCGTGGCCAGCCGCACGCCGATCTGCGCCCGTACCGCCTGGAGCTCGCCGATCAGCTCGTCCAGCTCCGCCAGCTTGCGGCGGTAGACGTCGATCGAGGCGGGACAGGTGTCCCCCTCGGGGTGACCGGCCTGCAGACACTCCACGAACGGCCGTGTCTCCTCCAGGTCGAACCCGAAGTCCTGGAGCGTCCGGATCTGCCGCAGCAGCCGCAGATCGCTCTCGTCGTAGGTCCGGTATCCGTTGCCGCCCCGCCGGGCGGGCAGCAGCCCGCGTGACTCGTAGTACCGCAGCGTCCGGGTCGTGGTCCCGGCCCGCGCGGCCAGCTCGCCGATGCGCATGTCCACGAACGTAGTCCTTTACGCCGACGTCAAGGCAACAGTGGCTTCCGCTCCACCGGGGAGGTCAGCACGATCGAGGTCGTGGTGCGGCCGAGGGCGGAGACCTCTTCGAGCACCTCCTCCAGATGGACGGTGTCCCGGACGGCGACCTTGAGGATCCAGCAGTCCTCGCCGACCGCGTGGTGCACCTCGATGATCTCCGGGCGCTCGATCAGCTCCAGGGTCCTCGGATGCTTGAGGTTGTAGCCGCCGTGCGGGTTGACCCGGATGAACGCCTGGATGCCGTACCCGAGCCGGCTCGGCACCACATGGGCGCCGTAGCCGCTGATCACGCCCGCTGCCTCCAGCCGCCGCACCCGCTCGGTGACGGCCGCGGGACTCAGCCGGACCCGGCGGCCCAGCTCGCTCAGCTTGATGCGGCCGTCAGTCTGGAGCAGCTGGAGGATCTCCCGGTCCAGCGCGTCGAAGCCCGCCGAGGTTTCGCCGGCGGCGGGGCGCAACTGCCGAGGTTCTTTCGGTGCCGCGGCCTGAACTCCCATGGTTCCCCCTTCAGGACGTGGGTGTACGCCGGGAGAATTATGGTCATGGAAAAGGCACGAGAGGTACTGGTCATCGGCGGCAGCCGCTATTTCGGCAAGCGGCTGATATCGCGGCTGCTGGCCGCCGGGGACCGGGTGACGGTCCTCAACCGCGGCTCGTCGGCGCCGCCGCCCGGTGCGGTGCATCTCGTGGCCGACCGCGACGACGAGCAGTCCCTTCGGGAAGCCCTCGGTTCGCGCACGTTCGATGTCGTCGTCGACCAGGTCTGCTACACCCCGCGCCAGGCGGCGCTCGCCCGCCGGGTCTTCACGGGCCGCACCGGCCGCTATGTGATGACGTCGACGGTCGAGGTGTACGAGTACGAGGACTCCCTCGCGCCCGTACGGGAGGACGCCGTCGATCCGTCGACGGTCGCGGTCGATCTCGAACTCCCCTGGGGCGACCCGGAGTTCCTGGACTCCCACTACGGCGAGGGCAAGCGGCAGGCGGAGGCGGTGTTCGCGGCCGCCCCCGACTTCCCGTACGTGGCCGTGCGCGTGGCCCATGTGCTGGGCGGCGCCGACGACTTCACGGGACGCCTCGATCACTACGCCGCCCGGATCCGGGCCCGCGAGCCGATCGCGGTGCCCTTCTCCAACCAGCCCGCCACCTACATCCACGTCGAGGAGATCGCCGATTTCCTGGCCTGGACGGTGGGCGAGGACTTCACGGGCCCCATCAACGCGGCCTCCCACGGCCTGTTGACCACCGTGGACCTGTGCGAGGCGGTCGTCGCGCGGATTCCCGAGGGCAAGGTCATACTCCAGCTCGTCGAGGTCGGCGAGGTCTCGCCGTTCTCCTTCTTCCGCTCCTACGGCATGGACAACTCCCGTGCCACACGGCTCGGTTTCGTCTTCCGCGCCGCACCGGCGTGGCTGTCGGCGGCGGTGGCGGAGACCCTCGGAAAGGACGGCGACTGACATGCGGTACCGCACTCTCGGCGACCTGAAGGTGAGCGCAGTAGGCCTCGGCGCGATGCCGCTGTCCATCGAGGGCAGGCCGGACGAGGAGCGTGCCCTGGCGACCGTGCGGGCGGCGCTGGACGCCGGGGTGACCCTCTTCGACACGGCGGACTCGTACCACCTGCCCGGCGCCGAACCCGGCCACAACGAACGACTCGTGGCCTGCGCCCTGGCCGGCGCCGACGTCCTGATCGCCACGAAGGGCGGCCGGGGCCGGCCGGCCGACGGCAGCTGGACGGTGAACGGCGACCCGCGCCACCTCAAGCGCGCCGCCGAGGGCTCCCTGAAGCGGCTCGGCGTCGAGGCCATCGGCCTCTACCAGCTCCACAAGCCCGATCCCGCCGTCCCCTTCGAGGCGTCGGTCGGCGCGCTGCGCGAACTGCTCGACGAGGGCAAGATCCGGCTGGCCGGCGTCTCCAACACCGACGTCGACCAGATCCGGGTGGCACACGGCATCCTGGGCGACCGCCTGGTCTCGGTGCAGAACCGCTACTCGCCCGAGGTCCGGGACAGTGAGGCCGAGTTGCGGCTCTGCACGGAACTCGGCCTCGCCTTCCTCCCCTGGAGCCCGCTGGGCGGCCTCTCCCGCAGCTCGCTGGACGGCCCGTCGGGCCTGACGGGTTCCGTCCGGTTCGGCGCCTTCCACGAAATAGCGGCGGAACGCGGGGTCAGCCCGCAACAGGTGGGCCTGGCCTGGCTGCTGGCGAAGTCACCGACCGTGCTCCCGATCCCCGGGGCCAGCCGCCCGGAAACGATCCGGGACTCGGCGGGCGCGGCGGAACTGATACTGAGCGGGCGGGAGCTGGCGCAGCTGGAGCCGCTCGGTCAGGGCCTGTCGGACAGGCCCTAGTCCTCGGTCCACTCCTCGTCCTCGATGTCCCTCGCGCCCCGCACTCCCAGCAGCCTGCGGGTCAGCCGGTCGCGGTCGGACAGCAGCTCGTCGAGGGCCTCGCGGACATCGCCCGCCTCGGTGCGCGCCGACTCCCTCTCGGCGGCGATCAGCACGGAGCGGCGTACGAGCTCCTTGGTGAAGGAGGCGGTCGTGCCGTCGGTGCGGGCCACGACCTCGTCCGTGATCTCCCCGCCCAGGCCGAGTCCACCCCCGTACAGCGCCAGCAGGGCCGCGCGGCCCTCGGCGTCCGGGAGCGGGATCTCGACGGCCAGGTCGACGCGTCCCGGGCGCTGGACGAGGGCGGGTTCCAGCAGGTCGGCGCGGTTGGTGGTGAGGAGGAAGGCGACATCGGCGTCGTCGCCGAGGCCGTCCATCTCGTTCAGCACCTGGAAGAGCAGGGGCTGTTCACCTCCGCCGTAGTCGCGGGCCTCGGCGATGAGGTCGCAGTCCTCCAGGACGACGAGGGCGGGCTGGAGCATCCGGGCGAGGGAACAGGCGGGGCCGATGGCCGAGATGCTCTCGCCGGACAGGATCACCACGGTGAACTGCGGCAGGTGGGACAGGAGATACCGGAGGGTGTGGGTCTTGCCGGTGCCGGGCGGACCGTACAGCAGCAGGCCGCGGCGCAGGTGCTGACCGGCCGCGAGGAGCTGCTCCCGGCGCCGGGCCACCCCCACGACCTGGCGCTCCACCCGCTCCAGCAGCCCGGCGGGCAGCACGATGTCCTCGCGGGTCAGACCGGGGCGGCGGTGGAAGCGGAACGGACCGAGGCCGTGCCCGAACTCGGAGCCCTCGAAGGAGAGGACCTGGCCGCGGAAGACGTTGTGCGCGCGCACGAGCACGTCCACCTCGGCGAGCAGCCGGTCCGCGAACTCCTTGTCGGCGGCGAGGACTTCGACCTCGACCTTGTTGCGTCCGTACTCGTCCTGCGGGCCGCGCAGCAGGACGGCGAACCGCTCCTCGCCGTCCGTACCGAGGTAGAAGCCGCAGGAGACGCAGGCCAGTTCGGCGTCCGGGGAGACGGGCAACTGGGCGTAGTCGACGGCGCCGACGACGAAGCGGTCGTAGCGGTCGGCGGCGTCGATGATGTCGCCGAGGGTGAGTTCGCCGTGGTGCTGGGCGCCGCGCATGCCGATCAGCTCATGGGTGCGGCCGTCGGCGGCGAACCAGCGCTCCAGGGCGAGATGGACGTTGGGCAGTTCGAAGGAGGCGTACGCGGCCTTCACCACCGGGCGGTCCGTGGGGGCCGCGCCGAGATGGTCGCGGAGGCGCTTGGCGAGGTCGCGGCTGCCGTCGGGGTCGGCGCGTCCGGGGCGGGCGACGGCCATGAGGAACTCGGAGAACAGCTCGTTGATGCGGTTGATCGACAGGGGTGAGGGTTCCCGGTGCTCGCCGTACCTCGCCTCGTACTCCTTGCTGCCGAGGATCTCCACATCGCCCGGTTCCCCCATGCCCACCTCCGTGTGTCGCGACCGCCCACGACCGTGCCCGTCGTGGCTCTCCAGCCTGGGCCCTCGCACGACGGCGGGTCAAAGCATTTGGGGCAACTGGTCGCGAAGAGCCCGGAAAGGGACAGGGCATGTCACGGCGTCACCAGGGAGTCGCGTCACCGGGGAGTCGTGACCCCCGTCCACGGCTCCCCGGTGCGCCCCGCCCACTCGCGGGCCGCCTCCGGGCGGCCGGTGAGCAGCAGGAGCAGGGCGGCGATCGGGCCCCGGATCTCGTCCCCGGCCCCGCGCGTCCACTCGATGTCGGTGGCGACGAGCCGCGCCTTGGGCAGGGGCCACGGCCGGGGCGGGAGCCGCATGGTGCAGACGCGCTCGGCGGCGGCGCGGGCGGCCGTCGGCGACACCTCGCGCTCCCGGCCCAGCGCGAGGGCGATGTCCTGGCCGTGGACGAGGAGGTCGAGCAGGGGCTCGTGGGGTGAGGTCATGGGCGCGAGGCGCCGGGAGCCGATGATCGACCGCAGATGGCCGACGATCACCTCACCGGGGGCCTCGGCCTCACGCACGGCCGTGTCATGGATCATCCGGTTCCAGTTGCCGCGGGCGCGGATCATCTCCCGTACGGCCTGCCCTCGGGTGATACGCGCCGCGAGGGTCAGATGGGCGGCCACGTCCCGCACCCGCCAGTCCCCGCACCGCGTGAGTGTCTCCCACTCCTCGGCGTCCAGGCTCTCCAGCAGGTCCGCGAGGCTCGCGCGCTCACGGTCGACGACCTGCCACAACTCGTCGGTCTCCAGCATGACGCCCATGGGAATCACCCACTCAAGTGGTAAGCTTCTCTGACCAAATTAGTCAGAGTCTCTGACCAAAGTCAAGCAGATCAGGACAGACCGAGGGAGCGTCGACGATGGTGGCGGAGAGCGAGCTCAACACGGGCGTGCTCCTGTTCCTCCCGTACCGGGCGCTGGAGAACCGTGTCTTCGCCGCGCTCGCCGAGGCCGGTTTCGACGACTTCACCCCCGCCCAGGCCCGGGTCATGCAGCGCATCGGCCCCGACGGCACCCGGCTGACCGAACTGGCCGAACAGGCCCAGATCACCAAGCAGACCGCGGGCTTCCTGGTCGACCAGCTGGAGAAGGCGGGCTATGTGACCCGGACACCGGACCCGACGGACAAGCGGGCCCGACTGGTGTGCGGGGCACGGAAGGCATGGGAGGCAAAGGAGGTCGCCGACGGGGTGGTGGCCGAGGTGGAGAGGGAGTGGGAGGAACACCTGGGCAAGCGGCGCATGAAACAACTACGGGAGGCGCTGACGCTGCTGCGGGAAATCACCGACCCTTGGGCCTGACACCCTCCCGCCGGGTTCGGTCGCCGAACAGGACCATATCCAGCCGTCGCCGAACAGGAACACAGCCAGCCGATGCTCACCGCCGTCCTCGCCGTCGCCGGCACGCTCCTCGGATCGATAGTCACCGGCACGTTCCAGCACCTGTCGGCCGGCCGGGCCGAACGGACGGCCGCCGCCGAACAGCTGCGCCGCGAGCGCCTCGAAGCGGTGACGACCCTCGCCTCGGCCGGCTCGGACCATCGCCGGGCCCTGCGGATGCGCGGTCTCGCCCGGCTGCGCGGTGCCGACGAGGCGGAACTGGAGGAACTGCGCGCCAGGTCCCACGCCACCCGCTCGGCCATCACCCGCCCGCTGGTCACCCTGCGGCTCCTGATTCCCGATCCGCGGGTCCACGCCACCGCACAGGAGATGGTCGTGGCGACGTACGACATGGTCGACGCGGCCACCAGCGCCGAGGCGCTCGACGCGGCACAGGAAGCGGCCCGAGCCGCACACGACCGTTTCGTGGAGGCGGCCGCCGCCTACTTCCGCCCGGCCTGAAGGGGTAATGGCCGCCGCCGCTTCCGCCCGCCCGGACGCCTACGGCCGTGGCCCGACCTCCGCCCCGCCCGGACGCCTACGGCCGTGGCCCAACCTCCGCCCCGCCCGGACGCCTACGGCCGTGGCCCAACCTCCGCCCCGCCCGGACGCCTGCGGCCGCCTCCTACCTCCGACCCGCCTCGGTCGGTGCGGTCGCCGCCTCCTCCACCTCCAGCAGTGAGGCGCCGCGTCGTTCCTCCTCGAAGGCTCGGTGGCCGCCGCGTAGGCCGAACAGGCGCTTGGTCAGGAGGATGTAGAGCACCGCGAGGATGTTCAGCACCAGGGTGCCGATCTTCAACCAGCTGATGTGCTCGGTGAGTTCGTAGATTTCCAGGGGGAGGAAGGCGGCGGTGGCGACGACCGTCAGATATTCCGCCCAGCGCTTGGCGTACCAGAGGCCGACCGCCTCGACCAGCTCGATGAGCGCGTAGGCCAGGAGCAGCACCGCCACCAGGAGCAGGGTGTTGTGCCGGTACCCGAAGGTCTTCTGGATGGTGCCGACGACCGGTGAATGGTCGAGGTCGTAGTGGAAGTGCCGGAAGACGGGGCGGAAGACGTCGAGATACTCGTCGAAGAGCCGGCGTACCGCGTCCTGGGAGTTGCTGAACTTCCACACGGCCGCCGCGACCAGCACGATGAACACCCCGCGCACGCCCCGCTCGATCGCGAGGAAGCGCAGCACGAACAGATCCCGCAGCACCTTGCCGCGCGGCACGAGGGGCGCCTCGGCGGCCGGACCCGAGCCATGCGGCTCCCCGAGCACGAAGTCACCGCAGCGCAGACAGCGCCAGACCTCGCCGAGTGCGGTCTCGGCACGCAGCCGGATCCGCAGCCGGGGGTCGTCCGGCGCGTAGGTCACATGGCCGCGGCGCGCACACGTCCGCCGGTCCCAGTCGATCGTCATCCCCCGTGCCTCTCCACCGAAAAAGCCTGCCGCGCCTGTAGGGGGCAGGCGCGGCAGGCTAGTGGGGGCGGGTAAGAGTTCGGTGAGGCCACGGCCCTCGCGGTGGTGTGGCCCGGGCGGCTGAGCGACGGGGGAGTTACTCAGCCGCCCGGAGTCTCAGCGGGCGCTCACGCCTTGGCGAGTTCCTTCTCGCCGCCCTGCTCCGGCAGCTGCGCGTGCACGTCGGCGCCGTCGCCGTCCTCGTCCAGCAGCGTCTTCTCGTCGAAGGGCAGCTGTCCGGCGAGCACCTGGTCGACCCGGGTGCGGTCGATCTCCTTGGTCCAGGTGCCGATCAGCACCGTGGCGACCGCGTTGCCCGCGAAGTTGGTCAGGGCGCGGGCCTCGCTCATGAAGCGGTCGATGCCGACGATGAGGCCGAGGCCGTCCACCAGGGCCGGCTTGTGCGACTGGAGACCGCCGGCGAGCGTGGCCAGACCGGCACCGGTGACACCGGCGGCGCCCTTCGAGGCGACGAACAGGAACAGCAGCAGCGGGATCTGCTCACCGAGCGACATCGGCGTACCCATGGCGTCGGCGATGAACAGCGAGGCCATGGTCATGTAGATCATGGTGCCGTCGAGGTTGAAGGAGTAGCCGGTCGGGACGGTGATGCCGACGACGGGCTTGCTGACGCCCATGTGCTCCATCTTCGCGATGAGCCGCGGCAGCGCGGACTCGGAGGAGGAGGTGGAGAGGATCAGCAGGAACTCGCGGCCCAGGTACTTGAAGAGCTTGAGGATGTTCAGGCCCGCGATCACCCGCAGCAGCGCGCCGAGCACGATGAAGACGAACAGGAAACAGGTGATGTAGAAGCCCACCATGAGGAGGGCGAGATCCTTCAGCGCGTCCACACCCGCGGAACCGACGACGGCGGCCATCGCGCCGAAGGCGCCGATCGGGGCGGCCCACATCACCATGGAGAGAATCCGGAAGACGAGCCGCTGGATGTGCTCGACACCGCGCAGGATCGGCTGCCCCGTGGAGCCCATGGCCTGGAGCGCGAAGCCCGCCAGCAGGGCGATGAGCAGGGTCTGGAGGACCTCGCCCTCGGTGAAGGCGGAGACGAAGGTCGTCGGGATGATGCCGAGCAGGAACTCGGTGGTGTCCTTGGCCTCAGCGTCGACCTGGGCGTGGCCGACGTCCTTGACGGCGTCGGTGACGGCGAGGCCGGTGCCCGGGTCGAGGATGTTGCCGACGACGAGGCCGATACCGAGCGCGACCAGCGACATGACCATGAAGTAGCCGAGGGCGATACCGCCGACGGCGCCGACCTTGGCGGCCTTCCGTACCGAGCCGATGCCCAGGACGATCGTGCAGAAGATGATCGGCGAGATCATCATCTTGATCAGGCTCACGAAGCCGGTACCGATCGGCTTCAGCTCGACGGCGAAGTCCGGTGCGACCATACCGACGAGGATGCCGAGGGCGACCGCGACGATCACCGCGATGTAGAGATAGTGCGTGCGGTCCTTCTTGACCACGGGTGCCGTATCGGGTGATCCAGTCGATCCGGGGGTGCTGGCGGCCACGGCTGCCCTCCTTGACGTCTTCGTCGGCATGACCGGCGTGCGGCTCACGTCCGGGCTGTTTGAGGAATGCGGTGACTATCTCCTGCCCTGTGAGGGCGGTCACCCTTCCGTTCATTTAGTTCATGCTTAACCGGGGAGGCACACTGACGACATGCGCATCCCCGTCCCCCGTCCCCGCAGCCTGGCCGGCCAGCTCTTCGCCATGCAGGCCGTGCTGATAGCGGTACTCGTGGCCGGATACGCGCTGTTCACGTACGTCAGCGACCGCAGCCAGGCCGAGGAGGCGGCGGGCCGGCAGGCCATGGCGGTGGCGGGCACGGTCGCCGACTCACCTTCCGTCCGGGCGGCGATCCACACCGCCGACCCGTCGGCCCGGCTCCAGCCGTACGCCCTTCAGGTCATGGGCGACGCGGACGTCGACTTCGTGACGATCATGAACACCCACGGCATCCGCTGGACCCACCCGACGCAGAAGGAGATCGGCAAGAAGTTCCTGGGCCGTATCGCCCCGGCCCTGGCCGGCGACTCCTTCACCGAGACCTACAAGGGCACCCTGGGCCGCTCGGTCCGCGCGGTCACGCCGATCATGGAGGACGGCAAGGTCATCGGCCTGGTCAGCGCCGGCATCAAGGTCGAGGCGATCAGCAAGCGGGTCCAGGGCCAGCTCACGGCCCTGCTCGGCGTCGCGGCGGGCTCGCTGGCGCTGGGCGCGATCGGCACGTACGCCATCAACGCCCGCCTGCGCCGCCACACCCACAACATGAACGCGGCCGAGCTGAGCCAGATGCACGACTACCACCAGGCGGCCCTGCACGCGGTGCGCGAGGGGCTGCTGATGCTGGACGGCCAGTACCGGGTGGCGCTGATCAACGACGGTGGCCGGGAGCTGCTGGGCGTCGCCTCGGAGGGCGAGGTCGTCGGCCGCTCGGTGGCGGAGCTGGGGCTGCCGGCACCGCTGACGGGCGCGCTGCTGGCGTCGGAGCCGAGGGTGGACGAGGTGCATCTGGCGGCGGACCGGGTGCTGGTGGTGAACACCTCCCCGGTGTCCGGGGGCGAGCGCAGGGGCACGGTGGTGACCCTGCGAGACGTGACGGAACTCCAGTCGGTGATGGGCGAGTTGGACTCGGAGCGGGGCTTCACGCAGGCGCTGCGCTCGCAGGCGCACGAGGCCGCGAACCGTCTGCACACGGTGGTCTCGCTGATCGAGCTGGGCCGGGCGGAGGAGGCGGTGGACTTCGCGACGGCGGAGTTGGAGTTGGCGCAGGCGCTGACGGACCAGGTGGTCGCGGCGGTGAGCGAACCGGTGCTGGCCGCGCTGTTGTTGGGGAAGACGGCACAGGCGAACGAGCGGGGCGTGGAGCTGGTGGTGTCGGAGGACAGCCGCCTGGACGACGGCTTGCTGCCGCCGTCGCTCCCCTCGCGGGATCTGGTGACGATCCTCGGGAACCTCATCGACAACGCGGTGGACGCGGCGCAGGGGAGTGTGGGGGCGCGGGTGACGGTGACCGCGTACACGGACGGTGGCGAGCTGGTGTTGCGGGTCGCGGATACGGGCGGGGGTGTCGACCCGGCGCATGCCGAGGCGGTGTTCGAGCGCGGGTTCTCGACGAAGCCGGCGGGGCCGGGTGGGCGGGGGCTGGGGCTGGCGCTGGTGCGGCAGGCGGTTGCGCGGCACGAGGGGACGTTGGCTGTGTCGGAGGCGGAGGGGGGCGGCGCCGAGTTCGAGGTGCGGGTGCCGTTGCGGGATGCCGGGGGTACGGCGCCTGCGGGCATGGTCGAAGATGCGTCGACGACAGCTGCCGTACCGGCCAAGACCGAGCGAGCTGCGCAAGGCACCGCATCCGGAGGCGACGCATGACGACCCAGCCACAGCCGATCCGCGTCCTGGTCGTGGAGGACGACCCGGTGGCCGCGGACGCCCATGTGATGTACGTGGGACGCGTGCCGGGGTTCGTCGCGGTCGGCAAGGCGCACACGGGCGCGGAGGCGCGGCGACTGCTGGACCGTACGGCGGTGGATCTGCTGTTGCTGGACCTGCATCTGCCGGATGTGCACGGCTTGCAGTTCGCGCGGTCGCTGCGGGCGGCGGGGCATCAGGCGGACGTGATCGCGGTGACGTCGGCGCGGGATCTGACGGTGGTGCGGGAGGGGGTGTCGCTGGGGGTCGTGCAGTACGTGCTGAAGCCGTTCACGTTCGCCACACTGCGGGACCGGCTCGTGCGGTACGCCGAGTTCCATGCGGCCGTGGGGGAAGCGAGCGGACAGGACGAGGTGGACCGGGCGCTGGCTTCGCTGCGGGCGCCGGGGCCGGCGGCGCTGCCGAAGGGCTTGAGCGCACCGACGTTGGAACGGGTGACGGTCGCTCTGCGGGAGTCCGGGGAGGGCCTTACGGCGACCGGGCTGGCCGAGGTGGTGGGGATCTCGCGGATCACCGCTCGGCGGTATCTGGAGCATCTGGTGGACGCGGGACGGGCGGCACGGGCTCCGCAGTACGGGACTGTGGGGCGGCCTGAGTTGCAGTACCGGTGGGTCAAGGGGGAGTCGGGGCGTTAGAGGGGGCGAGGGTGAGGGTGTCGAGGGCATTGACCTGACTAGACCACCCCACCTACCTTCACCAGGCACCCATCCCGCGCCCCACCCCCACGTGAGCCCGCAGGAGGTCATGCCCGTGCGCCCCACCGCCGCCCTCCCCGCACTCCTCGCAGCCGCCCTCGCCGCCACCGCCCTCACCGCGTGCGGCAGCGGCTCCGGCAGCGACCCGGACACTCTGAATGTCTCCTTCAAGCAGTCGACGGACAACTCCATCAAGGTGATGGACGACTATCTCGCCGGTATCAAGACGCAGTTCGAGAAGAAGTACCCCGGCAAGAAGGTCGAACTGATCCCCATCAAGGCCCCGGACTCGGAGTACTACACCAAGGTCCAGCAGATGCTCCGCTCCCCCAAGACCGCCCCGGACCTGGTCTACGAGGACACGTTCCTCATCAACTCCGACATCACCAGCGGGTACTTGAAGCCCCTCGACCCGTACCTCGCCAAGTGGCCGGACTGGAACCAGTTCATCGACACGGCGAAGTCGGCGGCCAGGGGTGAGGACGGGAAGACGTACGGCGTCCCGGACGGCACCGACACCCGCGGCCTCTGGTACGACAAGGACATCTTCGCCAAGGCTGGTCTCCCCACCACCTGGCAGCCGAAGACCTGGGGCGACGTCCTCGACGCGGCCCGCGCGATCAAGGCGAAGGTCCCCGACGTCACGCCCCTCAACGTCTACACCGGCAAACCCGCGGGCGAGGCGGCGACGATGCAGGGCTTCGAGATGCTCCTGTACGGCACGGACACCGGCGGCACCGACCCCCTGTACGACTCGGCCGCCAAGAAGTGGATCGCCGGCGGCCAGGGCTTCAAGGACGCCCTCGCCTTCGTGGAGACCGTCTACAAGGAGAAGCTCGGCCCGGACGTCGAGACCGCCCTCGACCCCAACATCCAGACCATCGTCCGCGGCGACCTGCTGCCCAACGGCAAGCTCGGCATCGACCTCGACGGCTCCTGGCTCCCGCAGGACTGGTTGAAGGGCAGCGGCCACGAATGGCCGCAGTGGTCGAAGGAGTTGGGGCTCGCCCCCATGCCCACCCAGCACGGCCAGGCCCCCGGCAAGGTGAGCATGTCCGGCGGCTGGACCTGGGCGATCCCCGCCAAGGCGGCCCACCCGGACCTGGCCTTCGACTTCATCAGGACCATGCAGACCAAGGCGAACGCCCAGAAGTGGTACATCGCCAACTCCGGCATCGCCGTCCGCAAGGACGTCGCCGAGGACCCCGCGTACACGGCCGCCCAGCCCGGCATCAAGTTCTTCACGGACCTGGTCGCGAGCACGCACTACCGCCCGGCGTTCCCCGCGTACCCGAAGGTGTCGACGGCGATCCAGGAGGCGATGGAGGGAGTCACGACGGGCGACAAGTCGGTGGCGGACGCGGCGAAGGAGTACGACGAGGAACTGGAGTCGGCGGCCGACGGCCAGGTGATCCGGAAATGATCCGGGCATGAGCCGCCGATCCCTGGTCCGCGTCCTCCCCCTCACCCCCGCCACCGTCCTCCTGCTCCTCTTCCTCGCCGGCCCCATCGCGTACTGCGCCTACATCGCCTTCACCGACCTCCAACTCACCGGCCAGGCCCATGAGTCGTTCGTCGGCTTCGACAACTTCCGTACGGCGTTCGGGGACGAGGCGTTCCTCAACGCCGTATGGCTGACGCTGGTCTTCACGGTCGTGTCGGCGCTGCTCGGCCAGAACACCCTGGGCCTGGCGCTGGCGGCGCTCATGCAGCGCGCCTCGAAGCCGGTCCGCACCCTGACAGGCGCGATCGTCATCACCGCGTGGGTACTGCCGGAGGTGGTCGCCGGCTTCCTCCTCTACGCCTTCTTCCGCAAGGAGGGCACGCTCAACGCCCTCCTCGACTGGCTCCATCTCCCCACCCAGAACTGGCTGTTCACGCTCCCGATCCTCGCGGTGTCGTTCGCGAACGTCTGGCGGGGTACGGCCTTCTCGATGCTGGTGTACTCGGCGGCCCTGAACGAGATCCCGAAGGAGATCACGGAAGCGGCGGAGGTGGACGGCGCGGGCGGCTGGCGCCGCATGTGGCACATCACCCTCCCGATGATCCGCCGCTCCATCGCCACCAACCTGATGCTCATCACCCTCCAGACCCTGTCGGTCTTCGGCCTGATCTGGGTGATGACGAGAGGCGGGCCCAGCGGCAAGAGCCAAACCCTCCCCCTCTTCATGTACGAGGAAGCGTTCCAGAAGAGCATGATCGGCTACGGCACGGCGGTGGCGTTGTTGCTGCTGGTGGTGGGCGGGCTGTTCTCGATGGTCTACGTACGCCTGCTACGAACGGAGGTCTGACCCCGTGGCATCGGCACCCCGCGCAACCACCCGCCGCCTGGCCGCCGACGCAGGCCTCCTGGTCGTCGCCGCCGCGTTCCTGCTCCCCCTCGCCTGGGTGCTGCTGTCCGCCCTGGACCCGGACGCGAACCTGAAGGTGAAAGTCCCCGGCAGCCTGACCCTGGACAACTTCGACGCGATCCTGACACCGGACATCACCTTCACCCCCCTCCTCAACAGCCTCCTCCTCTGCGGCGGCGGAACGGCGCTGACGGTGGCCTGCGCGGCCCTCGCCGCGTACCCCCTCTCCCGCTTCCGCTCCCGCCTGAACCGCCCCTTCCTCCTCACGATCCTCTTCGCGACGAGCCTGCCCATCACCGCGATCATGGTCCCGGTCTACGCCCTGTTCGTCCGCGTGAACCTCATCGACACCGTGCAGGGCACGATCTTCTTCTTCGCCGCCTCCCAACTCCCCTTCGCCATCTGGCTGATGAAGAACTTCATGGACGGCGTACCGAAGGAGTTGGAGGAGGCGGCCTGGACGGACGGCGCCTCACCGTTCCAGTCCCTCCTGCGCGTCGTCCTCCCCCTGATGGGTCCGGGACTGGCGGTCGTGACCGTCTTCTCGTTCGTCATGATGTGGGGCAACTTCTTCGTCCCCTTCATGCTCCTGCTCACCCCGGACCAGATGCCTGCGGCGGTGAGCATCAACGAGTTCTTCGGGAACCGGGGCATGGTGGCGTACGGGCAGCTGGCCGCGTTCTCGGTCGTCTACTCGACGCCGGTGATCCTGCTGTATGTGCTGGTGGCCCGGCGGTTGGGCGGTGGGTTCGCGCTGGGCGGGGCGGTCAAGGGGTGAGACGGCGGGATTGCGCCGCGGGTTCTGCTCCTTCACGCGTCCGATCGGCGTGTTGACCATGACGTACTCGCCTTCGAGATCCGTTCACACGGGCGAGATCTGTGGCGTCCCCTCGGCGCCGACCATCGCGAGGTGCCCTGAGTCGGGCGTCGGCAGCCGCTCGCGAATATGCCCCTCCACCTTGCCGTTCACCTAGTACACGGAGTCGCCGCCCGTCCCCGCACGCACGCGCCGGCCGTCGGACGACCTCCTCACCAACCGATCTCCGGACACTAGAATCCCTGGCCGAAACCGTACGTTCCTACAATCCGTGATCCTGGCCGAACAGACCGTAGTCACCACCGGCGCACGCCCCTACGTTGTGCCCCGTGCGCCGACCCCCAGCTCTCCCGAACCAGCCAGGTCCTCCCTTCAACGCTCCCGCCGCCCGCCGCCTCCGAGCCGCCCTCAACATGGGGCCCGAGCATGTCGCCTACGGCATGCGGGCCTCGTACGGGATGCCGTACGTCACCCCGGACCTCGTGATCGCCTGGGAGCGGGGCACGGTCTCGCCGACCAGCCCGGAACTGACCGCCCTCGCGGGCGTGCTGTGGTGTTCCCCCGGTGAGCTCATCGGGCGGCCGCGCACCTTGCGCGAGCACCGCATCACCCGCGGCCTCGCCCCGGACGACGTCGCCCGCGCCCTCGGGTTGGAGATCCTCGCCTATCTGCGCATGGAGGAGAACAACGACTGGCGCGGCACCGAACGCCAGGCCTCCGCCCTCGCCGAGCTGCTCGAACTCGACCTGCCGGACTTCGTCACCGTCACGGGGCGCGAGCCGCGCCTCGCCGAGCACCTTCGCAGCGCGGTCACCACGCGGTGGCAGGCCTACGTCCGCCCCATCACCAAACTCGTACCCCTGGACCGGCGGCTCCTGGAGGACGCCCTCCAGGAGCTGCACCGTGAGTACCAGGGGCAGATGGTGGCCACCCTGAGCTGGGGCGGCAGCGGCGGCGACAACGGGGCGGGCGCGTCGGGCCGGGACTTCCTCGACCGGATCGTGGATCACTTCTGGACGAACGTCCAGGAGATCACCGGCTAGCCAACCGGGCGAACACCCAGGAAACGACCTACAGGCAAAGACCTAGAAGACCGACTCCGCCTCGTCCATCCGGTCCTTCGGCACCGTCTTCAACTCGGTCACGGCCTCCGCCAGCGGCACCATCACGACGTCCGTCCCGCGCAGAGCCGTCATACGGCCGAACTCGCCCCGGTGCGCCGCCTCCACCGCGTGCCAGCCGAAGCGGGTGGCGAGGACGCGGTCGTACGCCGTCGGCACGCCACCGCGCTGGACATGGCCGAGGATGACCGGCTTGGCCTCCTTGCCGAGGCGGCGCTCCAGTTCGTACGCCAGGGCCGTACCGATGCCCTGGAAGCGCTCGTGGCCGAACTGGTCGATCTCGCCCTTGCCGTAGTCCATCGAGCCCTCGGCGGGGTGCGCGCCCTCGGCCACGCAGATGACCGCGAACTTCTTGCCGCGGGCGAAGCGCTCCTCGACCATCTTCACCAGGTCGGTGGGGTCGAAGGGGCGCTCGGGCAGGCAGATGCCGTGCGCGCCCGCCGCCATCCCGGACTCCAGCGCGATCCAGCCCGCGTGGCGGCCCATGACCTCGACGACCATCACGCGCTGGTGGGACTCGGCCGTCGTCTTGAGACGGTCCATCGCCTCCGTGGCGACGCCCACGGCCGTGTCGAAGCCGAAGGTGCGGTCCGTCGAGGAGATGTCGTTGTCGATCGTCTTCGGGACGCCGACCACCTGCAGACCGGCGTCGGCGAGCATCCGGGCCGCCGTCAGCGTGCCCTCGCCGCCGATCGGGATCAGCGCGTCGATGCCGAAGTCACGGGCGATGTCGGGGGCGTTCTCGCAGGCCTCGCGCAGCCGGTCACGCTCCAGGCGGGAGGAGCCGAGGATGGTTCCGCCGCGGGCCAGGATGCCGCTCACCGCGTCCAGGTCGAGGGTGCGGTAGTGGCCGTCCAGGAGGCCGGCGTATCCGTCCTCGAAGCCGATGACCTCGTCGCCGTACTGTGTGACGGCTCGGTGCACGACCGACCGGATCACTGCGTTCAGGCCAGGGCAGTCGCCGCCTGCGGTGAGAACTCCGATGCGCATCGTGCTGTGTCTCCTGCTCGCTGTTGATACCGGTGAGCCTTGTCCGATTGTTCCACGTCCCACAGCGCGCTGCCGCATCCGGTCTTGACGGGCGCCTTAACCACCGTGAGAGGTATTGTCAAGAGGGTTCTGCTCACCTCGGTGGGCGATTTTTATGACACCCGACGGAACGGAGAGCACGCGTGACCCGCAGCGTGTACGTGACCGGTATCGACCGCGGCGACGGCCGCCAGGTCGTCGAGCTGGGGGTCATGGAACTCCTGACCCGGCAGGTCGACCGGGTGGGTGTCTTCCGGCCCCTCGTACATCACAGTCCCGATCGCCTGTTCGAGCTGCTGCGCGCCCGCTACCGCCTCTCCCAGGACCCGGCCACGGTCTACGGCATGGACTACCACGAGGCCTCCGCCCTCCAGGCCGAACAGGGGACGGACGAGCTGGTGTCGACGCTCGTCGACCGGTTCCATCTCGTCGCGCGGGACTACGACGTCGTCCTCGTCCTCGGCACCGACTTCGCCGACACCCAGCTCCCGGACGAGCTCAACCTCAACGCCCGCCTCGCCAACGAGTTCGGGGCGTCCGTGATCCCCGTCGTGGGCGGCCGCAAGCAGCCGGCCGAGTCGGTGCTCGCCGAGACCCGCAACGCCTACCGCGCCTACGACGGCCTCGGCTGCGACGTCCTCGCCATGGTCACCAACCGGGTCGACCGCGAGGACCGCGACCTCATCGCCGAGCGGCTGGCCGCCTCCCGGCTGCCCGTGCCCTGCTACGTACTGCCCGACGAACCCGCCCTCGCCGCGCCGACCGTCGCGCAGGTCACCCACGCCCTCGGCGCCAGGGTGCTCCTCGGCGACGACGCGGGGCTCGCCCGGGACGCGCTGGACTTCGTCTTCGGCGGGGCGATGCTGCCGAACCTCCTCAAGGCCCTGACCCCGGGCTGCCTGGTCGTGACGCCGGGCGACCGGGCCGATCTGGTCGTCGGCTCGCTCGCCGCGCACAGCGCCGGCACCCCGCCGATAGCCGGGGTGCTGCTCACCCTCGACGAGGTGCCGAGCGACGACGTCCTGACCCTCGCCGCCCGCCTCGCCCCCGGCACCCCGGTGCTGTCGGTGCCCGGCAACAGCTTCCCCACCGCCGAGCAACTCTTCTCCCTGGAGGGGAAGTTGAGCGCGGTCACCCCGCGCAAGGCGGAGACCGCGCTCGGGCTGTTCGAGCGGCACATCGACACCGGCGACCTGCTCAAGCGGGTCTCCGCGCCGAGCAGCGACCGGCTCACGCCGATGATGTTCGAGCACAAGCTCCTGGAGCAGGCCCGCTCCGATCTGCGCCGCGTGGTCCTGCCGGAGGGCACCGAGCCCCGGGTGCTGCACGCCGCCGAGGTGCTGCTGCGCCGCGGGGTCTGCGCGCTCACCCTCCTCGGCCCGGTGGACCAGATCCGCAAGAGGGCCGCCGACCTCGGCATCGACCTCGCCGACGCCCAGCTGATCGACCCCGCCACCTCCGAGCTGCGGGACGCCTTCGCCGAGAAGTACGCCGGCTTCCGCGCCCACAAGGGCGTGACGGTGGAGCTGGCCTACGACGTCGTCTCCGACGTGAACTACTTCGGGACCCTGATGGTCCAGGAGGGGCTCGCGGACGGCATGGTGTCCGGGTCCGTGCACTCCACGGCCGCGACCATCCGGCCCGCCTTCGAGATCATCAAGACCAAGCCGGACGCCGACATCGTCTCGTCCGTCTTCTTCATGTGCCTCGCCGACAAGGTGCTCGTCTACGGCGACTGCGCGGTCAACCCCGACCCGAACGCGGAGCAGTTGGCCGACATCGCCATCCAGTCGGCCGCGACCGCCGAGCAGTTCGGCGTGGCCCCGCGGATCGCGATGCTGTCGTACTCCACCGGCACGTCCGGCTCCGGCGCCGACGTCGACAAGGTGCGCGAGGCGACCGAGCTGGTACGGCTGCGGCGGCCCGACCTCAGCATCGAGGGGCCGATCCAGTACGACGCCGCGGTCGAGCCGACGGTGGCCGCCACCAAGCTGCCGGACTCCGAAGTCGCCGGGCAGGCCAGCGTGTTGATCTTCCCCGACCTCAACACGGGCAACAACACCTACAAGGCCGTGCAGCGCTCGGCCGGCGCGATCGCCGTCGGTCCGGTCCTCCAGGGGCTGCGCAAGCCGGTCAACGACCTGTCCCGGGGCGCCCTCGTCCAGGACATCGTCAACACCGTCGCCATCACGGCCATCCAGGCCCAGTCCCCCGCCCCGTCCCCGATCGAGAAGGCCACCGCCCAGTGAGCGCCTCCCGCGTCCTCGTCCTCAACTCCGGCTCCTCGTCGGTGAAGTACCAGCTGCTCGACATGGGCGACAGCAGCCGGCTGGCGGTGGGGCTCGTCGAGCGGATCGGTGAGGAGACCTCCCGGCTCAAGCACACCCACGTCGAGTCCGACACCACCCGCGAGTGGTCCGGCCCGATCCCCGACCACGAGGCCGCGCTGAAGGCCGTCGCCGAGGAGCTGGCCAAGGACGGGCTGGGCCTCGACTCGCCGGAGCTGGCCGCCATCGGGCACCGGGTCGTGCACGGCGGACAGGCCTTCACCGCCCCGACCGTCGTCGACAGCGCCGTGCTCGCCGAGATCGAGCGGCTGATCCCCGTCGCCCCGCTGCACAACCCCGCCAACCTCACCGGCATCCGCACCGCCCAGGCGCTGCGCCCCGACCTGCCCCAGGTCGCCGTCTTCGACACCGCCTTCCACACGACGATGCCGGAGTCCGCCGCCCGCTACGCCATCGACACCGAGACCGCCGACGCCCACCGCATCCGGCGCTACGGCTTCCACGGCACCTCGCACGCCTATGTGGCCCGGGCGACGGCGAAGCTGCTGGGGAAGGCGCCCGAGGACGTGAACCTCATCGTGCTGCACCTCGGCAACGGGGCCTCCGCCTCCGCGGTACAGGGCGGCCGATGCGTGGACACCTCCATGGGGCTGACGCCTTTGGAGGGGCTCGTGATGGGTACGCGCTCCGGTGACATGGATCCGGCCGTCATCTTCCATTTGATGCGTGTTGGCGGAATGTCCACGGACGAGATCGACACTCTTCTCAACAAGAAGAGCGGCCTGATCGGCCTGTGCGGTGACAACGACATGCGGGAGATCCGCCGCCGGGTGGACGAGGGTGACGAACAGGCGCAACTCGCCTTCGACATCTACATTCACCGATTGAAGAAGTACATCGGCGCCTATTACGCGGTGCTCGGCCGGGTGGACGCCGTCGCCTTCACAGCGGGAGTCGGCGAAAACGCGAGCCCCGTGCGGGAGGCTGCCGTGGCGGGCCTGGAGGAGCTGGGCCTCGCGGTGGACGCCGAACTGAACGCCGTACGGAGTGACCAGCCGCGGCTGATCTCGCCGGAGTACGCGCGCGTGGCCGTCGCCGTGGTGCCGACCGACGAGGAACTGGAGATCGCGACACAGACTTACGCACTGGTCGGACGGAACAACTGAGGCATTACACGGCAGTAACACGCGTGAGCGCATTGCCGCCCATTTGTATCTTCCGCCAGACGGAATATTCCGTTGCGAAACAAACCGATAGGATCGCCCCATGCGCCGTTCGAAAATCGTCTGTACTCTCGGCCCCGCGGTCGACTCCCACGAAATGCTCGTGTCCCTGATCGAAGCCGGCATGAACGTGGCCCGCTTCAACTTCAGCCACGGCAGCCACGCCGAGCACCAGGGCCGGTACGACCGCGTCCGTGCCGCGGCCAAGGAGACCGGCAAGGCCATCGGTGTCCTCGCCGACCTCCAGGGCCCGAAGATCCGTCTCGAGACCTTCGCCGAGGGCCCGGTCGAGCTGGAGCGTGGTGACGAGTTCGTCATCACCACCGAGGACGTCCCGGGTGACAAGGCCATCTGCGGGACCACCTACAAGGGCCTGCCGGGCGACGTCTCGCGCGGCGACCAGATCCTCATCAACGACGGCAACGTCGAGCTGAAGGTCCTGGACGTCGAGGGCCCCCGGGTCAGGACGATCGTCATCGAGGGCGGTGTCGTCTCCGACCACAAGGGCATCAACCTGCCCGGCGCGGCCGTCAACGTGCCCGCGCTGTCCGAGAAGGACGTCGAGGACCTCCGTTTCGCGCTGCGCATGGGCTGCGACATGGTCGCGCTGTCCTTCGTCCGGGACGCCCAGGACGTGCAGGACGTCCACAAGGTGATGGACGAGGAGGGTCGTCGCGTCCCGGTCATCGCCAAGGTGGAGAAGCCGCAGGCGGTGGCGAACATGGAGGACGTCGTGATGGCGTTCGACGCCGTGATGGTCGCCCGTGGTGACCTCGCCGTCGAATACCCGCTCGAGAAGGTCCCGATGGTGCAGAAGCGCCTCATCGAGCTGTGCCGCCGCAACGCCAAGCCGGTGATCGTGGCGACCCAGATGATGGAGTCGATGATCACCAACTCCCGCCCCACCCGCGCCGAGGCCTCCGACGTGGCCAACGCGATCCTGGACGGCGCGGACGCGGTCATGCTCTCGGCGGAGTCCTCGGTCGGCGCCTACCCGATCGAGACCGTCAAGACGATGTCGAAGATCGTCCAGGCGGCCGAGGAAGAGCTGCTGAGCAAGGGTCTGCAGCCCCTCGTCCCCGGCAAGAAGCCGCGCACGCAGGGTGGTTCGGTCGCCCGCGCCGCCGCGGAGATCGCCGACTTCCTCGGCGGCAAGGGCCTCATCGCCTTCACCAAGTCCGGTGACACCGCCCGCCGGCTGAGCCGCTACCGCGCCGCCCAGCCGATCATCGCCTTCACCACCGACGAGGGCACCCGCAACCAGCTGGCGCTCAGCTGGGGCGTGGAGTCGCACGTCGTGCCGTTCGTGAACAGCACCGACGAGATGGTCGACCTGGTCGACGGCGAGGTCTCCAAGCTCAACCGCTTCAGCAACGGCGACATCGTCATCATCACCGCCGGCTCGCCCCCCGGCGTCCCCGGCACCACCAACATGGTCCGGGTCCACCACCTGGGCGGCGAGAAGTAACCCCACAAGGGTCCTGTACGACGCTGAGGGCGCCCCCTGCGACAGGGGGCGCCCTCAGCGCTTGTGCGGCTCCCGAACGGGCTTGTGCGGGCGCTCAGTCGATGTACTGATGCAGCCCGGGCACATGCAGGGTCCCGCCGAACTGGCCGGCCTGCACGACCTTCACCTTGGTGAAGTAGATCAGCGGGATGTTGAGCGGCGGCGGGTTCTCCGGATCGAACGTGATCGGGATCAGGCCCAGCAGGTTCCCGGAGATGGACTCCGTGTACATCACCGTCTCGCCGTCCCGGATGGTCGACGTCGAGCCCTTGGCCGCCTGCACGTGGTAGGTCTTGCCGGACTGCTCGTCGTTGACCGTCTGGTGCAGGTCGCCGATGTCGGTGCCGTCGGAGATGACGTACTTCAGCACCTTCTTCTTGGTGCCGTTGGCCGTCTTCACCTCGACGATGCCCTTGTAGTCGGCGCCCTTCAGCAGCAGCGAGCTGGCGTTCAGGTACCAGGGGTCGTCGGGCAGCGGCACGGTGTTGTCGACGCCGCTCTCCGCGTCCGTGGCGACCGGGCAGTCGTCCGGGTCCGTGGTGGAGCTCGCCGACGGGCTGGCGGTGGCCTCGGCGGCCGCCTCCTTGACCGCGTCCGTGGTGTCCTCGGCCGCCTTGGTCGCCGTGTCGGTCGTGTCCTTCACGGTGTCCTCGACCGTGTCGGTGACCTTCTCGGTGGTGTCCTTGACCGCGTCGCCCGCGTCGTCCTTGCCGTCCTCCGTCGCGGAGGCCGAGGCGGACGGCGTCGGGCTGGCACTCGCGGACGGCGAAGCGCTCTCGCCACCCGTGAAGATGCCGGTGATCGCGTCGCCGATCTCGTCCAGCACGTTGCCGCTGCTCTCGGAGGCCGAGGGCGAGGGCGTGGCCGTGCTGCCCGACTGCGCCTCGTTGGAGGCGGACGCGGACGGCGTGGGCGTGGCCTCGTCGTCGGAACCTGAATCCGACGAAGAGCCGCTGCCCGAGGAGCCGTTGTCCGAGGAGCCGGAGTCCTTGGACTCGGAGGCCGAGGGGGTCGGCGTCGCCTCGTCCTTGGACTCGCTCGCGCTCGCGGACGGCGTGGCCGACGCGGACGCGCCGTCCTCCAGGGCCGCGACACAGTCCTTGTACTCGTCCGCCGTGAGGCTCTTCGCGGCGGGCTGGTCCTCGGCGTTGGCGAGCGTCGGCGTGAATCCCATCCCCATGAGGACCGCCGTCGGCATCGCCGCCAGGGCTATCGCCTTGCCCGCCGGCATGTGGAACCGGGTGAACAGCGGCTTCTTGGGTGCCGCGTGCCGCGGCCCGGTTCTCACACGGGACTCGTCCACATCAGTCCCGTGGGTCACCTCGTCAGCCGGCACTGTGCCTCCCGTTCGCCCCGTTCGCCGGGCTCGTTCCTGACAGATCGTTCGGCTCAACGTCGTACGCGTCCTTGGAGAGCGTGGGGACCGCGCCCTGAGGCGCGTCACTCTCCCCGGCGCCGGCCTCCGCCACCGGCTGCGCCTCGGGCGCCTCGCCCGGCACCCACGCCACGGCCATCGCTCCGCCGACGAGGGCGAAGAGGAAGCCGATGAGGAAGCCGCCGAGGTTCGAGACCGGGATCGACACCAGGGCCAGCAGGATCGCCGCGACGCCCGCGAAGGTGCGGACGTGCTTCTGGAACCAGAGGCTGATGCCGAGGACGACCAGCAGCACACCGATGATCAGGGATCCCGCGCCCGCGGTGGTGGCCATCGCCAGCGTCAGATGGCCGATCTGGAGGTTTGCGTACGGGAAGTAAGCGATGGGGAGTCCGCCGAGCATGACGAACAGGCCGGCCCAGAACGGCCGGTCACCCCGCCAGCCGCGGAACTTCCGCTTGGCGACCCGGAGGTAGTGCTCATCGTGGCCGGGTACGGCAGGAGTCTCGGCGCTCATGGAAAACAGCTCCCTGTCACGGTGTTGCTGTGGTGGTGAGTCGTGCTTCGTGCGGCCGCTTGTGGAGAACGTGCGAACAGCGGCCGGAGAGTGGACGGGCGGGGGCGCCACCGGCCCCCCCGCCCGTCAGCGAGTGCTTAGTAGCACTCCTTGACACCCGTCGCCAGCGACATCTTCAGGCCGCTGAGCTTGAAGGTTCCGGCGGTGGTCGCCCACGCCGTCTGCTTCACACCGGTCAGGGTGACCGAGTCGGCCTGCTGCGCGAACCCGTAGGGGTTCGCGGTGTCGCCCTTGGCGATACCCGGACCCTTGGCCGCGTCCTTGGCCGCCACACCGATGTCGATGCCACGGAAGGTGGCGTCGGCGCTGAGGTCGGCGACGTCGATGTACAGGTTCTCGGCCTCGACCGGGGTGTCGCCACCGCCGGCCTTCAGGATGAGGCTGACGGAACCGAGCAGCGGGATGTCAGGGGTGACAACCGACTGGCACAGGTTCTTGATGGTCGCGGACTTGAAGCCCGACACCGCGACCGGGTGGGCCGTCTTCTGGCCGCTCATCGTGTAACCCGAGTCAATGGCTCCGTACTGGACGAAGCCCTTGCCGTCGAGCTGGTCGGTCGTCACCTTGAACGACTGACCCGACACACTGAACGACGCGGCGAGAGCGCCCTGCGCGAGGGCGACACCTATCGCAGCCGTGGCGGCCACGCTGGGCACCATGACGACGGCGAACCGCTTCCATCTGGTCCCGCCACGCACCTGGGACTCCATATTTCCTCCTTCTCGGACGTACATCTCCTGACCCTGACTGCCCCTGTCGAACAAGACGGCTCAGCCGGGCAGGGATGGGAGAAGTGCTACGTCCTCGGGAAGGGGAGCGCCCGTACTCAGGCGCGAACCGCGCACCGATCACCGGCGATCACCCCCGAGCGACAACCACTGGTCGCGCCTGACGCACATCACGCACAACCTGGACAGGCTTCGCCAAGTGGACGAAGACCCCCCTGTCCAAGAGCCGGCGCCACTGCCGTCGGCTCTGCTCGGTGGGGACCCAGGAGTTCCCGCGGGCCCGACCGGCTGTCGGGGTACGGGAATGGACCGAGCGTCGCCGATCGTGGTGCATTCTCGCCGCCCGCACAAGGGGCTTCGTTACTCGGTAGTAACGGCCGGATAACCGAACAACGACCCGCTGGTCTCGGACGACGACTCCCGGTAGCACTCCGGGGCCGGACAAAGACGTTGACGGCTGGACATAATCCGACAGAACAACGCCCAGAACTTACTTCCAGTAACAGCGGCCGCGATTACCAAGATTTGGTAAAGCGCGGCCGCAGTGACGCTCCATCGGCAAATCTTTCACTCGGGCACCACATGCCCGGGTGTTTAGAGGCTGCTCAGAACGGGGGCCTCGCCCCGGTCGACGGCCCGCTCAGAACAGCGCCCGCGCGAGCGCCCGGCGCGCCGCGATCACCCGCGGCTCATCGGGCCCGACGACCTCGAACAGCTCCAACAGCCGTACGCGTACGGCGTCCCGGTCGTCGCCCGCCGTGCGCCGCACGGTCTCGATGAGCCGCCCGAAGGCGTCCTCGACATGTCCGCCGACCAGATCCAGGTCGGCCGCGGCGACCTGGGCCGCCACGTCTCCCGGCTTCGCGGCCGCGTCCTGCCGCACCCGCTGTGGGTCGAGCCCCTGCACCCGGTACAGCAACTCGGCCTGGGCGAGGCCCAGTTTGGCCTCCGTGTTGCCCGGGTCGTCGCTCAGGACGTTCTTGTACGCCTGCACCGCACCGCCGAAGTCCCCCGCATCCAGGGCCTGTACGGCGGCCTCCAGGAGGGCGTCGTAGGGCCCGGCGGGAGCGGCCGGAGCGGCGACCCGCTCGGCACCGGGCGCGGCGTCGGGGTCGACGGTGAGGCCGGTGAGACCGAAGCGCTGCTCGGCGACCTGTACCAACTGGTCCAGGGTCTGCTGGATCTGCTCCTTGCCCGCGGCGCCCTGGAAGAGCGGCAGGGCCTGACCGGCGACGACGGCGAAGACGGCCGGGATCCCCTGGACCCCGAACTGCTGCATCAGCATCTGGTTGGCGTCGACGTCGATCTTGGCGAGGAGGAGGCGTCCGTTGTACTCGAGGACGAGCTGCTCAAGCACCGGGCTGAGCTGCTTGCAGGGCTCGCACCACTCGGCCCAGAAGTCGATGACGACCGGCACCTCGGTGGAGCGCTGCAGGACTTCGAGCTCGAACCCGGCCTCGTCTACGTCGATGACGAGGTCGGCGGGCGACACGGCCCCGGGGCCGCCGCCCTGCCGGGCCGCCTCGGCCCGCGCCTGCTCCGCCTTCGCCTTGGCCTCCTGGGCCGCCTTCACCGCGGCGAGGTCGACGACTCCGCTCATGGACATGTTCCGTGGCTGCATGCGTCTATCCTCCCCCGTTCGCGCGCGTACGTGAAAAGCATCATGAAAGCTGGTCAGGCTCTGTACTGGTCCTGCGGTGCGTTGTTCGACGCCGGGTCCCCACCCCACGCCAGTGGTTTCGCTACGAGTCGTAGCGTAATGGCACTCAGTGCCTCCTCGCGACCACTCCCCGGTGATCTCCCTCACGGCTTCACAGGAATCGCCGGTTATGGTCGGTGGATGCAGAGCCGCACTCCCGTCCCCCGCGCCACCGGACGCCCCCGCTCCGCCGCCGCGGACGCCGCGATCCTCGCGGCCACCCGGGAGGCTCTGGTGGAGCTGGGCTGGTCCAAGCTCACGCTGGGAGACGTGGCGACGCGGGCGGCGGTTGCGAAGACGACGCTTTATCGCCGCTGGCCCGGCAAGAACGAACTCGTCGTCGACGCGGTGGCGGAGCTCTTCGACGAACTGCGCCTCCCCGACCGCGGCACCCTGGCCGCCGACATCGAGGGCGTGGTCCTCCAGTTCGCGGCGATCCTGGCCCGCCCGGAGGCGAAGAGCGGCCTGATGGCGGTCGTAGCGGAATCGACCCGGGACGACGCCCTGCGCGAACGCATCCGCGCCTCGATCGTCGACCGCCAGAAACGCCTGGTCCTGGAGGGCCGGGCGCGCGCACAGCGGCGCGGCGAGCTGCCTCCCGAGACGGACCCCGGGGAGACGTCCCGCACGGTCGACCTGATCTTCGACGTGGTGGCGGGTGCGGTGGTCCACCGCACCCTGGTGAGCGCGGAACCGGCGGACGAGGAGTGGGTACGGGGGTTCACGCGGGTGTTGCTGCTGGGGTTGGCGGGGGCGTCGGACGGCGCGAACCCCGCCGAGGCGGCAGGGGCGGGGGCGGGCGGCGCCCCGTAGCGCCGGGCTGCGCAACCCACCCCGCCGGCCTCATCCGTCGGCCACTCAGAACCCGGCGGGCTCCGTGTACACCCCCCACTCGTCCCGCAGCACCCCGCAGATCTCGCCCAGCGTCGCCTCGGCCCGCACGGCGTCGAGCATCGGCCCGATCATGTTGGACCCGTCCCGCGCGGCGGCGAGCATGGCGTCCAGCGCCCCCCGCACCGCGGCGTCGTCCCGCCCGGCCTTACGGCCGCCCAACTCCCGCACCTGCTCCCGCTCGACCTCGTGGGAGACCCGCAGGATCTCCAGGTCCCCGGTGACGGAGCCGTGATGGACGTTGACGCCCACGACCCTCTTGTCCCCCTTCTCCAGGGCCCGTTGGTACTGGAACGCGGACTCGGCGATCTCCCCGGTGAACCATCCGTCCTCGATGCCCCGCAGGATCCCGGAGGTGATCGGCCCGATGGGGTGCTGCCCGTCGGGGTACGCCCGCAGCCCCCGCTCCTTGATCTGCTCGAAGATCTTCTCGGCGTCGGCCTCGATACGGTCGGTCAGCTGCTCGACGTACCAGGAACCGCCCAGCGGATCCGCGACGTTGGCGACGCCGGTCTCCTCCATGAGGACCTGCTGGGTGCGCAGCGCGATCTCGGCGGCCTGCTCGCTCGGCAGCGCGAGGGTCTCGTCGAGGGCGTTGGTGTGCAGGGAGTTGGTCCCGCCGAGCACGGCGGCGAGCGCCTCGACGGCGGTCCGCACGACGTTGTTGTAAGGCTGCTGGGCAGTCAGCGAAACACCGGCGGTCTGCGTATGGAACCGCAACCACTGAGCCTTCTCGGACTTCGCCCCGTACACATCCCGCATCCACCGGGCCCAGATCCGCCTCGCTGCCCGGAACTTGGCGATCTCCTCGAAGAAATCGACGTGCGCGTCGAAGAAGAAGGAAAGTCCCGGAGCGAACACATCCACATCGAGCCCGCGCGAGAGCCCCAACTCCACGTACCCGAACCCGTCGGCGAGCGTGTAGGCAAGCTCCTGCGCGGCCGTCGACCCGGCTTCCCGGATGTGATACCCGGAGACGGAGAGCGGCTTGTAGGCGGGAATGCCCGCCGCGCAGTACTCCATCAGGTCCCCGATGAGCCGCAGATGGGGCTCGGGCTGGAAGAGCCACTCCTTCTGGGCGATGTACTCCTTGAAGATGTCGGTCTGGAGCGTCCCGTTGAGCACGGCGGGATCGACCCCTTGCCGCTCGGCGGCGACGAGATACATACAGAAGACCGGCACAGCGGGCCCGCTGATGGTCATGGAGGTGGTGACGTCCCCGAGCGGGATGTCCTTGAACAGCACCTCCATGTCGGCGGCGGAGTCGATGGCCACCCCGCAGTGCCCGACCTCGCCGAGCGACCGCGGATCATCGGAGTCCCGCCCCATGAGGGTGGGCATGTCGAAGGCCACGGACAGCCCGCCCCCGCCATTGGCGAGGATCATCTTGTACCGCTCGTTGGTCTGCTCGGCGTTCCCGAACCCGGCGAACTGCCGAATGGTCCAGGTCCGCCCCCGGTACCCGGTGGCGTACAGCCCGCGAGTGTACGGGTACTCCCCGGGCCACCCGATCCGCTCGAACCCCTCGTACCGATCCCCCGCCCGAGGCCCGTACACCGGCTCCACGGCGTCCCCGGACAACGTGGTGAAGTCGGCCTCCCGCGTACGAGAGGAGTCATACCGGGCCTGCCACCGTCGGCGGCCCTCTTCGATGGCGTCAGCGTCCATACCTTCGAATTTACTAGGACGTCCTAGTAAATGTCGATGGCGACCCACCCGTTACTCTCGACGGCATGAAGAAGAGCGTCCTGACCCGTTACCGGGTGATGGCCTACGTCACCGCCGTGCTGCTCATCCTGCTGACGATCGGCGTGATCGGGAAGCGAGTGCTGGGCCTGGACGGGTTCGACGGCTTCGTCACCGGCGTCGGTATCGCCCATGGCTGGCTGTACGTGCTCTACCTGGTCTTCGCCTTCGACCTGGGCACGAAGGCGAAGATGCCGCTGGGCCGTCTCGCCTGGGTCCTGCTGGCCGGCACGGTCCCGACCGCCGCCTTCTTCGTAGAGCGCAAGGTCACCCGAGAGGTCACGCCACTCGTCCTCGAGGACGCGACCCCCAAGACGGCCGCGGCCTGAACCTCACTTCGTGATGAAGTGACACTGCACGGCGCGCAGTTTCCCGTTCACATAGAACTTCGCGCAGGCCTTGCCGTACTTCGGCAGCGTCTGCGCCGAGGCCCGTCGCAGCGGATTGCCCCGGCACTCCAGGTGCGTCGCGCCGCGTGACGTCCTGTACGTCCTGTTGTCGGTGTCCGCGAAGGCGAAGTCGATCCTCCAGTTGCAGAACTTGGAGAAGGTCGCCGCGAGCCCCATACAGTCCACACCGGCCAGCTGGCTCTTGATCCGCCTGCCCGAGCCGTCGATGGAGTGCGTCAGAAAGCACCCCACCGGGACCTTCACACCCGCTCCCCGCAGGTCGTAGTCGAACGTCCCGATCGGGGTCGACCCGGTGGCACTGGCCCGTGCCGGACCTCCGGCCCCCAGGGTCACGGCGGCGATCAGAGCGACCGCTCCTCCGGCGGTCACCAGACGGCGGGTGGCATTACGTAACGTCGACAACGCGCATCTCCCTGCTTCACGCGGATCCGGATTCCGAATCACCGGATCACGGCCGATCCACAAGATCGCAGAGCGGACGCCGGGCCCCTGCCGCCGGATCGATTATGCGCGGGGAAGATCACCTTCAGGCGCGATCAGCCCCGTCCGCGTTGACCCGCGGTCTCAGTCCTCGTCGAAGTCGCTCGCCGCCACCCGCAGTGGTCTCAGCAGGGCGAAGATCTCGCCGCATTCCTCCGCGTCGTAGACGCCGAGGCCGAAGTCCATGGCCATGAGGTCGCGGGTGGCGGCCTCGACGACCTCGCGGCCCTTATCGGTGATGACGGCGAGCGTGCCGCGCCCGTCGTTGGGGTTGGGCTTCTTGTCGACCAGGCCCGACTTGACCAGGCGGTCCACCGTGTTCGTCACCGACGTGGGGTGCACCATCAGGCGTTCGCCGATCTTGGACATGGTCAGCTCGCCGGCCTTGGAGAAGGTGAGCAGAACCAGGGCCTCGTAGCGCGCGAAGGTCAGTCCGTAGGGCTTGACCACCGCGTCGACCTCGGCCAGCAGGATCTGATGGGCACGCATGATCGACGTGATCGCGGCCATCGACGGCACGTTTCCCCAGCGCTGCTTCCAGAGCTCGTCCGCGCGGGCGATGGGATCGAAGGGGAGACTGAGGGGCTTCGGCACGGCACCGACCTTACCGGCCGGTCACATGGTGGTCAGCCCCGTCTTGGTATTCGGTCCACCGCACCCCCCGTCACCCCGTCCGCCGCGCCTCCACCGCCAGCAGCGCACAGCACCCCGCCCCCAGCACCCCCGCTCCCGCGACCGTCCACGCCACCCCCGCGAACTCCGCCGCGACCCCCGCGAGCGCCATGCCCACCCCCTGGATCGTCATCAGCCCGGCCGTGAGCAAGGTCATCGCACGCCCCCGCAGCCCCTCCGGCACCGCCCGCACGAACCACTGGTCCAGGCCCAGCGTGTACGCCGAGCCGGCGCCCGAGAGAAAGAGGAGAAGGAGAGCCGTCGGCAGGCCCGGGCGCAGGGCGTAGCCCACGTACGGAAGCAGCGTCACGCACACCAACGGAAGCGCGATCCGTTCCCTCGCCTCGGGGCGGAGGCGGGCGCCCGCCCACAGTTCCCCGGCGATCGTGCCCACCGGCAACGCGCACATCAGCAACCCGAGCCCCACCGAACCGACGCCCAGGTCATCGGCGTACGGCGCCGCCAGCGCCTCCGGCACCACCGCGAACATCGGCGGCACCCAGAAGAGGAACAGCAGCACCCTGGTCCTGCGGTCCGCCAGTACCTGCCGCGCACCCTTCAGGGAGTCCGTCACCAGCGAGCCCCCACTCGCCCGCGCCGGCCGCCGCCGGGTCCCGAACCGCAGCAGTCCCGCCGAGGCGCAGAAGGTGACCACCGTGATCAGCAGGGCGTGGCGTGGGGACACGGCGGTCAGGAGCAGGCCGCCGACGCCGTACCCGGCCAGCAGCGCCCCCTGCGACACGATCCGCAGCAGGGAGCGGCCCAGCACGAACGGGTCGCCGTCGCCCAGGATGTCGGCCAGCGTCGCCATCCGCGTCCCGGCGAACACCGGCGACACCACGGCCAGCGCACACCGCAGCGCGAGCAGCACCGCGATGTGCGCGCCCGGCAGCGTCATCAGCAGCACGCACGCCGCGCACACCAGATCGCACAGGACCAGCACCCGCCGGGCCGGGAAACGGTCGGCGACCCCCGCGAGAAGGGTGCCGCCGACGACGTACGGCAGGAAACCGAGCGCGAACGCGAGCGCGCTCAGCAGGGGCGAGCCGGTCAGGTCGTAGACGAGGACGGACAGCGAGATCTCGGCGACCACCACGCCCAGGAGCGAGAGCAGGTGTGCCGCGAAGACCGCGCGGAACTCCCGTACGGCGAAGACGCGGGCATATCCGGTGGGTGGGGCGCTGAGGGTGTCCGTCATGGGCAGCAGCGTGACCGGCGCCGGAGCCACGCCATAGAGTTTCGGCGTCAGCCGAATCTTCCCGGTCCAGGAAAGGGCGCGTCATGCCGTCCCGTCTGCACTTCGGTGAGGACGACTTCCTCCGCTGCCGCTTCGCCGTGTCGCCGTTGTGGGAGACGCAGGACGCGGTCCGTACGCTCAAGCGGCCGGACCGGCACGGCTATCACGCGCCCTGGCTGCGGCGGATCCGGGACGCCGCCGCCACGCTCGACCTCACCCCGCTGTGGCTGCTGATGCCGCGCCGCGGCCACTCCCCCGACTGGCTGTGTCCGCCGCCGAGCAGCGCGGCGACGTTCGAGGAGGAGATCGCGGCGGTCCGGGCGGCCGATCCCGAGGCGGCCCGGGAGGACACCGCCCAGTCCCTCGCGGACACCCCGGGCGCGCTGGACTCGCCGTACGGGCGGGCCTGGCTGGCCGATCCGGTGCGGATGGTGCGGGAGCTGGCGGACGCCATGGAGGCGGCCTGGCACCGGCTCATCGAACCGGACTGGCCCCGGCTGCGCGCCCTGCTGGAGGCCGACGTGGCGTTCCACTCGCGGCGACTGGCCGAGGTGGGGCTGGGCGGGCTGCTGCCGGAGATCAACCGGCGGTGCGGCTGGGACGCGGGGACGCTGACCGTGGAGAGCAACGGCCGGCACGAGCGGCGGCTCGCCGGGCAGGGGCTCGTGCTCATGCCCAGCGTCTTCGTCTGGCCGGACGTGGTCAGCACCTTCGATCCGCCCTGGCAGCCGATGCTCGTGTATCCGGCGCGGGGCATCGGCGGTCTGTGGGCGGAGTCCGCCGACCGTACGCCGGACTCGCTCGTACGACTCCTGGGGCGCGGCCGGGCGTCCGTGCTCACCGCCCTCGACGAACCCGCCACCACCACCGCGCTCGCCCACCGCCTGGGGCTCGCCCCGTCGTCGGTGTCGGCGCATCTGACGGTGCTGCGCGAGTCGGGCCTGCTGACCTCGCGGCGGTACGGCCACCAGGTGCTGTACGAGCGCACGCCGCTGGGGATCGCGCTGGCGTCGGGGCCCGGTGTCGCGTCCGGCTCGGACATGTGACCCATGTGACGATGGGTCACAAACCTACAAACCTCACATATCGGTCTGATACGCCACCGCACATCCCCTCGCGCAAGGGAGCAGCATGTCCCGGCTGACCCACACCCTCGCCGCCCTCACCACCGCCGCCGCGCTCGGGCTCACCGCCGGCTGCTCGTCCGTCTCCGAGGTCGGCGAGGCCTCCGTGGCGGGCGCGGCCAGCGGAATCGCGAGCCCGGACCCGAACTCGCCGTTCTGGGTCGACCCCGCCGGCCCCGCCGCCGAGCAGATCGAGCTGTGGCGACGCGAGGGGCGTACGGCGGACGCGGCGCTGCTGCGGAAGATCGCCGACCAGCCCACCGCGCTGTGGCCGGCCGGGGAGATCGACCCCGGCCCGACCGTACGGGCGGCGACCTCGGCGGCGCGGGCCGAGGACCGCACCGCGCTCTTCGTGGCGTACAACATCCCGCACCGGGACTGCGGTCAGCACTCGGCGGGCGGGGCCGCGGACGCGGACACCTACCGGGACTGGATCGGGAAGTTCGCGCAGGCGCTCGGCGACGCCAAGGCGCTGGTGGTGCTGGAGCCGGATGCCGTCGCGCACATCGTGGACGGGTGCACGCCCGGCGAGTACCACGCCGAGCGCGAGCAGTTGCTGGGCGAGGCGATCGGCCGGTTCAAGCGGCAGCCGCACACCAAGGTGTACCTGGACGCGGGCAACCCGTCCTGGATCCGGGACCCGGAAAGACTGGTCGAGCCGCTGAAACGGGCCGGGCTGGAGACCGCGGACGGGTTCTCGCTCAACGTCTCCAACTTCCAGACCGACGCCGTCACCAAGAAGTACGGCCTCCGGCTGTCCCAGGACCTCGGCGGCAAGCACTTCGTCATCGACTCCAGCCGCAACGGCAACGGGCCGCTGCCGGGCGCCTGGTGCAACCCGCCCGGCCGGGCCCTGGGGACCCGGCCGACCACGAGGACCGACGAGCCCACCCTCGACGCCTATCTGTGGGTGAAGCGGCCCGGCGAGTCGGACGGCACCTGCGAGGGCGGTCCCGCCGCCGGACAGTGGTGGCCGGAGTACGCGCTGGGCCTGGCGCGCAACACCCAGGGCTCGTAGCTCACTTCACCTGGATCCACTTCGCCTCCGACGGCGTGCCGTCCGCGTCCGTCACGAACAGCATGTACCAGCCCGGCGGGACGAGGCTCGGGTCCTTCGGCACCTCGACCGTCACCGAGTGGGCGTCCTTGGTCAGGCCCAGTTCGATGGAGCGCTGCTCGACGTCGGTGGTGTGGGTGACCGCGCTCGGCCGCATCAGCCGGGCCTTGACGATCCGGTCGGGGTGGTCGGTGCGGTAGGTCGCGCGGTGGTTCTCGTCGAGGACCTCCGCACCGCCCCGCAGTACGGGCCGGTCGTCGCCGGCCCGGTGCAGGGCGGGCGGCGTGAAGACCTCCATCCGCTGCTCGAAGTGGCCGAGCTTGGTGTTCTGCTGGTCGTCGAAGAGCGGGTCGGAGCCGAACGTGGCGACCCGGCCGTCGGGCAGCAGCAGCGCCTCGGAGTGGTAGTTGCGGCCGACCGTCGGGGCCGCGGCCTCGTGGAAGACGTTGTCCTTGGGGTCGTAGAACTGCGCCTTGAGGATGTTGCTGGCGCTGCGGCCGCGGTAGTCCTCGGAGCCGTTCGAGGTGAAGACGGTGTCGTCCGGCATGATCACGCTGTTCAGGTAGCGGGTCCCCTGGGGGAGGTTGGGGCCGTCCTTGAAGACGGGGTCGGCCGCCTTGAGGTCGACGACCGCGGTGCGCGGAGTCGACTTCCTGGACTCACCGACGCCTCCGCCGCCGAGGATCATCACCTTCTGGTCCTGCGCGGGCGGCAGCAGCAGGGAGGCCGAGGTCTCGGTCTCGTCGGCGTCGCGCAGGCCCGGGATCTTCTCGAAGGTGTTGGTCTTCAGATCCCACAGGCCCGGCTCGCGGCCCTGGTCGGCGGGCCCGTAGCCGGCGTTGGAGGCCGGGTAGAAGAGCTTGCCGCCCTTGGTGAGGAACAGCGCGGGGTAGGTGGGGAAGTACCGCTTGGGGCCGCGGGACCACTTCTTGGTCTTCGGGTCGTAGATCTCGTTGTCGCCCGGGTCGATCACCCCGACGTCGTCCAGTCCGGAGACGGCGAGGACCCGGCCGTCGTCGAGGCCGACGAGGGTCGGGTACCAACGGGCCTTGTCCATCGGGTCGACGGGGATGTACCGCTCGGCGGCCGGGTCGAACTCGTAGGCGGCGCGGATGCCCTGGAAGTCCTGCTTGTCGAGGGTGATCTTCTCCGACAGGCCGTACGTGTTGGCCGCGTCCTTGCCCTTCAGGCCGACGACCTCGTACTGGGCCCGCTTCTCGGTGACCGACATCGGGCCCTTCTCGACGGCCTCTACGAAGACACGGGCCTCGCTCGCCGTCACCTTCGTCTGCCAGGGCTGCATCACACCGCGGGCGTCGTACGTGACCTTGAACTTCTTCTTCGCCTTGGGGACGGTGACGTCGAACCTGGTGACGTACTCGACTCCGGCGGGCGAGCGGAAGCGGGTGCCCTTCTTCAGGACCATGGCCTTGTCCGGGTTCTCGTTCTTCACCCGCATGCCGCCGCCGGCCCGGTCGATCTCGCCGTCGAGGAGTTCGTAGCGGGCGGTGCCGCCGGCCACGAGCAGGCGGCCGTCGGGGAGTTGGGCGTGGCCGGAGCAGAAGAAATCGTCGGGCGTGGGGATCTTCTTGAAGGTGTCCGTCTTCGGGTCCCACAGGATGGTGTCGAAGGAGCCCTCGTCGAATTTCTTCTGCTCGTTGCCGGAGCCCGCGACGATCAGGACCTTGCCGGTGTGCAGCAGCGCCGCATGGATGGCGTTGGTGCGGTACTGCTCCGGGATGTCGACCGTGGCCCAACTCCCGTACTTGGCCTGGTACTCGGGCTGCGCGATCTTGTACGCGTGGTACTGCTTCCCGGCGAAGTCCAGCGCGGCCGGGGCGTTGAGGCCGGCGAGGACGGCGATGCCGCCGATGCCGAGGACGGTCTTCTTGGTCTTCTGGGACGGCTGGTAGGCCATGGCCTAGTTGCCTCCTGTCGTGGTGCTGGAGGTGGCGGCGAGGGCGGGCTCGCTGCCGTCGACGACCCGGGCGGAGCCGTGCAGGGACTGCCGCTCGCGGCGCTCCTTCAGCAGCGTGGCCGCCCAGACCGCCACCGGGGCCAGCGAGATGGCCATCGCGAGGACCGCCCAGGTGCGCATGGCCACATGCGTGTGGTCGAGGACGACCGAGGCGGCCAGCGAGGTCCCGAGGAGGACCGCCCAGAAGAGATGGATACGGAAGGTGAGGAGCCGGTCCGGACTGGCGTCCCCGCCCTTGGGGGTGACGACGAACCGGCTGGGGCGGCGCAGCAGGGCCGCGCCGAGGGACTTGAGGTAGATGGGCGCCGAGAGCGCCGACATCGCCATGCCCGCGAGGCCGCCCGAGCCCTCGGGTTCGTGCGGGGAGACGTTGTGGCGGCGGTTCCACAGATAGAGGCCGATCTGGAGGGCGGCCGCGTCGCTGTAGAGCATCAGCCAGACGGAGGCGGCGACCTGGGTGCCGGACGCGCCGAACCAGAGGAAGAGGAAGCAGCTGAGGATGCCGAGGAACCAGTTGACGGCCGTCATCGGGTAGTAGACGAGCATCAGCGTGTACGAGAACAGCCGCCCGGGCGGCATCGTGAACGGCGCCTTCCAGTACTGCTTGAACAGGGTCTCGTACGTCCCCCTCGACCAGCGCATCTGCTGGGTGAAGAAGTCCGTCCAGGAGGCCGGTCCCTCGCCGACCGCCACGACGTCCGGGGTGTAGACGGAACGCCAGTGGTGACGGGTCTTCGGATTGCGGTGCCGGTGCAGCTCGAAGCCGGTGGCCATGTCCTCGGTGATGGAGTCGTACAGGCCGCCGATCTGCTTGACGGCCGCGATCCGTACGACGTTGTTGGTGCCGACGAACATCGGTGAGCGGTAGCGGTTGCCGGCCCGCTGGATCAGCGCGTGGAAGAGGAACTGCTGCGACTCGGCGGCCTTGGTGACGGGGTTGTGGTAGTTGCCGTACACCTGCGGGCCGACGACGAAGGAGACGTCCGGGTCACGGAAGTAACCCATCATGCGCTCAAGGAAGTTGGGCAGCGGCACATGGTCGGTGTCGACCGAGGCGAAGAACTCGTACTCGGCGCCGTGCATGGCGATCCACGCGTTGTAGTTGCCGTGCTTGGTGCGGGCCTTGTGGACACCCTTGGCGCGGTTCCACTCCGGGACGCCGTGGCGGGTGAAGTGCCGGACGCCGAGCTCCGCGCACAGGGCCTTCGCCTTTTCGTCGTCCCCTTCGTCGAGGAGCCAGACGTCGAGCGGGCCGGTGTGGGTGACCTTCGTGGCGCCTTCGAGGGTGGCGCGGACCATCGAGAGGGGTTCCTTGCCCGGGACGTACGTCGTGAGGAAGGCGACGCGGGTGCCGGGTTCGGGGGTGACGGGGACGGGGTCACGGGCGACGAGGGTCGCGTGGGCCACGGAGGCCACGTTGACGACCATGAACAGCTCGATGAGCCCGATGGCTATGAGCATCGTGATGTCGAGCCCTACCATCCACGCGTCGCCGCCCTCGCGCTCGACCCAGTGGGTCGGCCAGACGAGGTACACCAGCAGGACGCCGGTGAGCACGGGTGCGAGGGACATCAGCAGGATGGCGCGTATTCGGTGCGGCTCGCCGGCGAGGAGTGAGGTGTACTGCACCCGGTACGACGAGCCGGACGGCTCCGTCAGCGGTCCGGCCAGTCGGCTGTAGGTGTCGTAGTCGTAGCCCTCCGGCCGCACAGCGCCCTCCAGTGATCGAAACATCCGATATGCCCGATAGAGACACAAAAGTGGAGTTTCCTGGGTGTGTCGAACTGGGAGGGTCCAGCCGGGCGACCGTGGACTCAGAGGCGCGGGGCCCCGGTCACGGACATCACCAGCGAGTACAGCGAGGTACTGGCGGCGATGAACAGACGGTTGTTCCGGGGCCCGCCGAAGGCGATGTTGGCGACCGGCTCGGGCACCCGCAACCGCCCGATGAGGGTGCCGTCGGGGTCGTAGCAGTGGACTCCGTCGGCGAGGGCGGCCGCCCACAGGCGCCCCTGGTCATCGAAGCGGATGTTGTCGAAGTGGACGCCGTCACGGGCCTCGGCGAAGACCTTGCCGCCGACGAGCGTGCCGTCGTCGTGGACGTCGTACACATGGATACGGGCGGCCCGGGAGTCGGAGACGTACAGCCGCCGCTCGTCCGGCGACAGGATGACGCCGTTGGGCCCCTCGAACCCGTCGGCGGCGAGATGCACCCGCCCGTCCGCCGGGTCGATCCGGTAGACGTTGCAGGCACCGATCTCGGACTCGGCGCGATGGCCCTCGTAGTCGGTCACAATGCCGAAGTCCGGGTCGGAGAACCAGATCGTGCCGTCGGAGCGGACCACGGAGTCGTTCGGCGAGTTGAGCCGCCTGCCCTCGTAGTGGGTGGCCAGGACGGTGACCGTACCGTCGGCCTCGGTACGGGTGAGGCGCCGGTTGCCCTGCTCACACGTCACCAACCGCCCCTGCCGGTCGAGGGTGTTGCCGTTGCTGTATCCGGCCGGGCTGCGGAACACCCCCACCGCGCCGGTGCCCTCGTCCCAGCGCAGGATGCGGTCGTTGGGGATGTCGCTCCAGATCAACTGCCGCCACGCGGGCAGATACAGCGGCCCCTCGGCCCAGCGGCAGTCGTCGTACAGCACCTCCAGCCTGCTGTCGCCGTTCGTGCAACGCCCGGTGCGGAAGCGGTCGTCCAGGATCTCGTACAGGCTGTCGGTGGCCATGGGGTCCTCTCGGGTACGCGGGTCCTACAGGTCAACGGCGGTTCGTGCGCCGCAGATGAAGTCGTACCGCACGCTGGGCCACCGGCCCCAGCTCCTCCAACGCGGCCACCAGGACGCCGAGTTGTTCCAGCGCGTCCAACGCCGCCGTCGCGCCCGGCAGGTCCACGCCCTCGTACAGCTCGATGCCCACGAAGGACGCGGCGACCGCCCGCGCCAGGCCCGCCGGATCGGTGAACTCCTCGAACGGCGTGCCCGCGAGCACCCTCCTGAGCACCTTCTCGATCTCGGTGATCCAGGACTCGAGGCCCGCCGCCGTGGCCGCCGCGAGGCTCTCATGGGTCTGGGCGCCGGCCAGGAGCTGGCCGAGGAGGGCGACATGGCCGCCGGAGCGCTCCTCCTCGTGGATCCGCCGTCCCACCACGAGGAGTTCGGAGAGCGAGCCCACCTGGTCGAAGCGGGGGCGGTAGCGGGCCACGGCCTGCTCGGCGCCGTACCGGCAGGCCGCCGCGAGGAGTTCGTCGACCGAGCCGAAGTGGTAGAAGACCAGGGCCTGGTTGACCCCCGCCGCCGAGGCGATCGTACGGGCCGACGCCTTGGCGATGCCCTGGTCCACGAGGGTCCGCAGGGCGCCTTCCAGCAGCTTGGTCTTCGTCTCCGCCGACTTCGCGGTCTCCGGGCTCACGCGCGCGACTCCTCACGGACCGGGCGCAGGCCGGGGCGGACGCCGCAGGAGCGGATGTCGCGGTACGTCGCCCTGAAGGAGCCCTCGTAGCCGAAGAGGGGCCCGAAGTACTTGTTGACGACCCTGACCCGGATGCGGAAACGGCCCGTCGAGTCGTCGTAGGACTCACGGACCTCGGCCGTCGCGCCGATCAGCTCGGGCACGCGGACGTCCACCACACCCTCCCTGAACCGGTGTTCACCGGAACGGATGAGGAGCGAGCCGTCGGACTCGGCGTGGAAGCGGAGGTCGGTGGCCAGGTGCTGGTGGGTGCCGAGGTAGTCCAGGATCCGGTCGCCCCGGGGGCCCAGAACCATCTGGGCGTCGAAGCGACGGGAGCGGCCGGGCAGGTCGAAGGTACGCACGAAGGTCACCGTCTCACGGCCGTACGTGTCGGCGTACGGCACGTTCTCGATGACGAAGGGAACGTTCCGTCCGGTACGCGGGACCAGGATGTTCCGGGTGGTACCGAGCGCGAGAAACGGCTTCACGAACGCCCCGCCGTGCCAGATCCGCTCCATGACACCCCGCCCGATACAGGCCTCCCCACTCACCAGGCCGACCGAGAACCGGCGCTGGAGCTGGGGGTGGAGGGTGTCGAAGGCGGGGCCCATCGCGGTACGGAAGATCGAGGTCGGGGCGGGCGACGCGTGGGGAGCGGGCGTTTCGGAGGGCACGGGAGGCGTGGTCATCGCGGGGCTCCTGGGTGGGCGGGAAGGCGCGGTGGGCGCGGGGGTTCTCGGGTGGTGGGGCGCTGTCGTCGCGGGGGTGGTCTGGCGGGCGGAAGGGCTGATGGGGTGCGGTCGGCGCGGGTTCTCGGGTGGGCGGGGGTGCGGGCGTCGCCGGGTCTGTCCGGGGGAGGCGCGGTCGTCGCGGGGTCTTGCCGGTGCGCGGGGTGGGCGGTCACCGCGGGGGTCCCACGCGCAAGACGCAGCCGTCGCGGGCTCTCACCGGTGTGCGGCAGGCGTGGTCGCCGCGAGGTATGTCCGGCGCGAAGGGGGCACGGTCACCGCAAGCGCTCCCCGGCGCAAGGAAGTCGCGTTCGCCATGGGCACTCCCCACGCGCGGCAGGCACGGTCACCGCGGAGTATCCAAGGCGAGCGGAAGACCCGTCGCAGCCAGATCTCTCGGGCACCCGGCAGGCCCGGTCGTCGCAGCGCCTCCGCGGAGCGACGGCGGCGTCGCCGCGCGGGCTCCCCGGTGCGAGGAAGGCGCGTTCGCCCCGGGAACTCTCCTGCTCGCGGCCGGCCTGGTCACCGCGGGTTCTCCAGGGTGCGCAGCAGGCGAGGTGCCTGGATGCGGGTCGGCGGTCGGCGTAGGCAGCGGCGGGCCGCCGGGGTGCCGGGCAGGGGCGGCGCGAGGAGGGCCAGGGCGAGGGTGACCAGGGCGAGCGTGGGCATCCAGTAGAAGAAGAGCGGGGCGAGCGGCCCGGTCAGCCGCAGCAGGCTGCCGAAGCCGAAGCCCGTGCACGCGAGGACCAGCAGGAGCGTCCGCCCCGCCATCTCCAGCAGCCAGTTCGTCCGCGCCCGCTCCGGGGTGATCCCGCGCTCCAGCCACAGCCGGAGCCGGTCGAAGGACCAGGCCGTCGCCCAGCCGATGAGCGGACGGAACAGCAACCGGTCCGCGCACGCGCCGAAGGCGCCCCAGCGGGGCCGGTAGTCGTAGCCGGTCAGGAAGCGGACCCCGTCACCCTCCGGTACGTATCGCCAGTAGCCGCTGCCCTCGGCGAGCAGGGAGAGCGGATGCGGGGATGAGAAGCGCAGGGCGGAGGTACGGGTGCCGTCGGGGCGCTCCTTCTCGCCGGCCGAGACACCGGTCCCGGCGACGGTGAGGCCGGGCAGGACACGCGTGGCGTACCGGAAGTGCTGCGGCTCGCCCTCCGCGCGCGGGAGGTAGCCGATCTCGGTGAACCGGAGGTCCCAGCGCTGATGCTCGGACGGCTCCTGGGTACGCGCCCACAGCTCGTCGAGATCGGCACGGATGTGCGCCTCCACGTAGAGATTTCTCTGACCCATTCGATTCCCCCAGGTCAACCTGATGTTTGAGCGACTGCTCAAACTCTCTGGGGCAGAAGCTACACCCGTTTGAGCGATCGCTCAAACAGCGGGCACAAGAAAACCCCGGCCCGCGCGGGCCGGGGTTCACCGGAAACGGAAGACGGAGGCTCGGGCCTACTCGGCGAGGTGCCGCTCCACCGTCGCCACCTTCGACGTCAGACCGTCCGTCACCCCGGGGCGGATGTCCGCCTTGAGGACCACGGACACGCGCGGGGCCCGTGCCTCGACGGCCGCGACGGCGCGCTTGACCACGTCCATCACCTCGTCCCACTCCCCCTCGATCGAGGTGAACATCGCGTCGGTGCGGTGAGGCAGACCGGACTCGCGGACGACGCGGACGGCGTCGGCGACGTACTCCCCCACCTCTTCGCCGACCCCCAGCGGCGTCACGGAGAAGGCGACGATCACGAGGTCTTCACCGCCTGCTCATGCCGCGCGCGGGAGGCGATGACCGCGTCCTCGGCCTCACGCCGGAGCCTGCGCTCGGCGAAGAAGCCGCCGGTCGGCAGGACCGAGAGCACGAAGTAGAGGGTGGCGGTGCCGACGGACCACTTCGCGCGGTTCCAGGCGTCCGCCCAGAAGATCACGTACAGGACGAAGAGAACGCCGTGGACCATGCCCATGACCGGCACCGCGTTGAAGTCGGTGGTCCGCTTCAGCACCGAGCACACGAGCAGAAGCAGGAAGGAGACCGCCTCCGGGGCGGAGACGAGACGGAGGCGGCGGAGGGCGCTGGCGGTCTTGAGGTCCACGGGTCACCTTCGGTGGGAGTTGCGTCGAGAGGGGGCCTGCCGGTTTGTGAACACATGCACAAACGTTCGTCCATTGTGGCAAACGACGGAGCGGAAGCAGGCTCGGGGGTCGGTGGAGACCTGAGGAGTGGGTGTGCGATTCGTCTTCCCGGTGACCCTGCCCCGGATTCCGGGGACGCGCGGCTGATCCCCTAGGGGCGCGTTCAGGGTCCATCTCCACCCACGGGCCCTGTCGGCAAGGCCTTGCCGCGGGCTACCTTCGCAGCGTGGCGATGTTCCGACTTCAAGGCAGCAAGGTGCTCGCCGTCGAGATGACCGGGGACGCCGTGAAGGCGAAGAACGGCTCGATGGTCGCGTACGACGGACAGATGGCGTTCAAGAAGCTCAGCGGGGGTGGCGAGGGGATCCGGGGGATGGTGACCCGACGGATCACCGGTGAGCAGATGACGGTGATGGAGGTGAGGGGGCAGGGGACCTGCTGGTTCGCCGATCGCGCCTCCGAGATCAATCTCGTCGGCCTTCAGGGGGACAAGCTGTACGTGGAGTCGAGCAACCTGCTCGCGACCGACGGCGGCCTGCGGACGGGCACGAGCTTCACGGGACTGCGCGGCGCCTCGCAGGGCAACGGACTGTTCACGACGACCGTCGAGGGGCAGGGCCAGGCGGCGATCACCTCGGACGGCCCGGCCGTGGTGCTGCGGGTCAGCCCCCAGTTCCCGCTGAACGTCGACCCGGGGGCGTACATCGCGCACCAGGGCGACCTGCGGCAGTCCTTCCAGTCGGGCGTGACGTTCCGCACCCTCATGGGCGAGGGCGGCGGCGAGGCCTTCCAGATCCGCTTCGAGGGCGACGGCCTGGTGTACGTCCAGCCCAGCGAGCGGAACACGATCGCGGGGGACGTCTGACATGACCTTCCGGGAGCTCAACTCGAAGATGGTCGAGGCGACCGTCCTGCCGGGCCGGCGGCTGTTCAGCCAGCGCGGGGCGATGCTCGCCTACCGGGGCGAGGTGTCCTTCACCCCCAACATGAGCGGCGGCCAGGGCGGGCTGATGTCGATGATCGGTCGCCGGGTGGCCAACGAGGCGACCCCGCTGATGACGGTCGAGGGCAGCGGCACCGTGCTGTTCGGGCACGGCGGCCATCACATCCAGGTGATCAACCTCTCCGGCGAGACCCTCTACGTGGAGGCGGACCGTCTCCTCGCCTTCGAGGGCACCCTGGAGCAGGGCACGATGTTCATGGGCTCCCAGGGCGGCGTCATGGGCATGGTGCGGGGCCAGGTCTCCGGGCAGGGCCTGTTCACCACCAAGCTCAAGGGCAGCGGCGCGGTGGCCGTGATGGCGCACGGCGGAGTCATCGAACTCCCCATCACCCCCCAGCGCCCGGTCCATGTCGACCCACAGGCCTACGTCGCCCATCACGGCGACGTGCGCAACAAGCTGTCGACCGCGCTCGGCTGGCGCGACATGGTGGGCCGCGGCTCGGGCGAGGCCTTCCAGCTGGAGCTCAGCGGCAGTGGAGCGGTGTACGTCCAGGCCTCGGAGGAGAAGCTGTGAGCCACTACTCGGGCGCGGGTCCCACCGTGCACGACCCGACGACGCTGCCCCGCGACGACAACGTCAACAACTACACCTTCTGCGTGGAGCTCAAGGGGAGCCAGTGGTTCCTGCAGAAGGGGAAGATGATCGCCTACTACGGCTCGATCGACTTCAACGGCGTCGGGCACGGGCGACTGGACCGACTTGTCCGTACGTCCTTCCATTCGCCTCTGCACGCGAGCGACTGGGTCGTGGCGGAGGGCTCGGGCAAGATGCTCCTCGCCGACCGGGCCTTCGACGTGAACTCGTACGACCTGGAGAACGGCAATCTGACCATTCGCTCGGGCAATCTGCTCGCTTTTCAGCCAAGTCTCGCGCTCAAGCAGTCGATCGTGCCGGGTTTTCTGACGCTGATCGGAACCGGAAAGTTCGTGGCGGCATCTAACGGTCCGGTGGTGTTCATGGAACCCCCGATCCGGGTGGACCCGCAGGCGCTTGTCGGCTGGGCCGACTGCCCGTCGCCGTGCCATCACTACGACCACGGCTACATGACCGGCCTGATGGGCGGTCTACGTGCGATGACGGGCCTCGGTGGGGCCTCCGGGGAGGAGCACCAGTTCGAGTTCGTGGGCGCCGGCACCGTACTGCTCCAGTCGTCCGAGACGCTGATGGCGGAGCAGGCGACGGGAATGGTTCCACAGCAGGCCGGAGTACCCGGTTCCGGAGTGCCGTCCACAGGCCCTTCACAGCCTGCGGGCACACCGCGCCTTCCCGGACAGCTGGGAGACCTCCAGCGTCGCTTCGGGCTGTGAGCGGTAGTCTGCGGAGTGTGACGTCGAACGTGTGCACGCCGTCACGAACAAACCCTCACTAGTTCGCCTTTCAACTTCTTAGGTAGACTTCATTCATGGAGACCGAGACGGCCACGCGCTGGCTGACCGATGCGGAGCAGTGCGCCTGGCGCACCCACCTGGAGGTCAACAGGCTGTTGACGTACCAACTCGAGAAGGACCTCCAGCCGTTCGGCCTGACTATGAACGACTACGAGATCCTGGTGAACCTCTCCGAGTCGGAGGATGTCCGGATGCGGATGAGCGATCTCGCGTCCGCCACCCTCCAGTCCAAGAGCCGGCTCTCGCACCAGATCACCCGGATGGAGAACGCGGACCTGGTCCGCCGGGAGAACTGCGAGTCCGACCGCCGCGGCCTGTACGCGGTACTGACCGAGCACGGCATGGAGACGATGAAGAAGGTCGCGCCACACCACGTGGCGTCCGTGCGGCGGCACTTCATCGACCTGGTCTCCCCCGAGGCGCTGGCGGAGCTGGACAAGTCCCTGAAGCCCATCGCGGAGCACCTGCGGGGGCACCGCGGGCGCCCGTGACGCACTGATCAGGCGAGCGGCAGGCGGAGCGCGAACAGGGCTCCGCCTGCCGGCGCGTCGCGGAGCGTGAGGGTGCCCCCGTGGCGGGCGGCGACGTCCCGGGCGATGGCGAGACCGAGCCCGGCGCCGCCGTCGTCGCGGCTGCGGGCCTCGTCGAGCCGGACGAACCGCTCGAAGATCCGCTCCCGGTCGGCCTCGGCCACCCCGTCCCCGTCGTCGGCGACCTCGGCCACCGCCCAGGCCCCGTCCCGGCGCACGGACACGGTGACCGTCGACCGGGCGTGCCGCTGGGCGTTGTCCAGCAGATTGCCCAGAATCCGCCCCACCTGCCCCCGGGATCCGGCCACTTCGACGGCCTCCGCCTCGACCGACACCCCGTCCCGTCCCCGCGCCTCCCGCCGCGCCAGCTCCCCCAGGTCGAACCGCCCGCCCCCGGGCCGCTCCCCCGCGTCCAGCCGAGCGAGCAGCAACAGATCGGCGGCGAGCCGCTGAAGTCGTACGGTGTCCTCGACGGCCCCGTCCAGATCCAGCAGCCCGGGGTGCGCGATGCCCACTTCGAGCTGGGTGCGCAGGCTGGCGATGGGGCTGCGGAGTTCGTGCGAGGCGTCGGCGACGAAGCGGCGCTGGCGTTCGACGGAGGCCTCCAGGGCGGTGAGCGTCTCGTTGGTGGTGCGCGCGAGCCTCGCCACCTCGTCGTGCGTGTCCGGCTCCGGCACCCGCCGGGCGAGGTCCTCGGACGCGGTGATCGCGGCCATCTCGCGCCGGATGCCCTCGACCGGGCGCAGCGCCCGCCGGGTGACCAGCCAGGTCACGGCGGCGACGACCCCGAGCAGCAGCGGGAAGCCCACCAGCATGACGGAGAGCGCGGTGTGCACGGCGCCCTGCTCGGCGTCCAGGGACTCCCCGGCCCAGACGGTGAGCGGGACGCCGTCCCGGGTCTCCACCTCCAGGGCCGCGAAGCGGTAGTCGGCGCTGTCGCCGTCGATCGTCGCGGTGCCGTCGGAGAGCACGGCGTCGTCGCCGATCTCGCCGGGTTCGAGCGAGGCGCTGTCGTCGTCCGCGTCGTCGTCATCGGAGTCGCCCGCGGCGGAACCCGAGCCGGCCCGCGGCTTCACCGCGTCGGTGGCGGTGCCGCCGATCCGCTCCAGGCCGTCGCTGACGGCGACCAGCCTGCCGCCCTCGTCGACGACCTGCACCGGACGGTCGTCGTCGAGGTCCAGTCCGGCGTACGACGTCCCGTTGCTGATCAGCGTGGCGACGCTCCGCGCCGAACGTTCCGCCTGGGTGTCCGCCTGGTCCACGAGGTTGGACCGCAGCGACAGCAGCACGGCCGTGCCGGCCGCCACCAGGGCGACGGCCACGACCAGGGCGGCGCCGAGCGTCGCCCGCGCCCGCACGGACCCGAAGAGACGTCTCATCGCTCCTCCGCCTCCAGCCGGTACCCGGCGCCGCGCACCGTCCGGATGAGCCCGGCGCGCAGTTTGCGCCGCAGGGCGCTGACGTAGACCTCCACGATGTTGGGATCGCCGTCGTACGCGAAGTCCCAGACGTGCTCCAGGATCTGCGCCTTGGACACCACCTCCCCCGCGCGCGTGACGAGCTGCTCAAGGACCGCGAACTCCTTGGCGGTGAGCGTCACTTCGTCCTCTGCGAGGAAGACCCGGCGGGCCGCGGTGTCGACCCTGAGGTCGCCGTGCGCGAGGACCGGTGACGCCGTGCCGCCCCGCGGTCCGCGGCGGCGCAGCAGCGCCTTGACGCGGGCGACGAGGACGACGTACGAGAACGGTTTGGTGAGGTAGTCGTCGGCGCCGGTGTCCAGCCCCTCCGCCTCGTCGTACTCGCCGTCCTTCGCGGTGAGCATCAGGATCGGCACGTCGTGGCCCGCGGCGCGCAGGGCGGCGCAGACGCGGTAGCCGTTGAGGCCGGGCAGCATGATGTCGAGGATCACGAGGTCGTACGACCCCTCCGTGGCCCGGTGCAGGCCCTCGCGGCCGTCGTGGACGACGTCCACGGCGTATCCCTCGGCGGTGAGTCCCTTGGCGAGCGACAGGGCCAGCCGCTTCTCGTCCTCGACGATCAACAGACGCATGCGTACAGCCTGACAAAGCCAACCTGAAGATCCCTTCAGGTGGCTTCAGCTTCTCCTCAGCGTCGGTCGGGGACGGTGGTGCACGTCGAAAGCGGAACGAGACGTGACGTGACGTATCTGGAGGAACTCTCATGAAGCGCAACATCGTGATCGCCGCCCTCACCGCGACCGCTCTGATCGGGGGCGGCACGGCCACGGCCCTCGCGGTGGCCTCGGACGGGGAGAGCGCGTCGCAGCGGGCGGACGTGCGGTCGGCGGCGGAGGCGGACCGCGCGACGGCCGCCGACGCCGTCAGCGCGGCGCTGAGGCACACCCCGGGCACCGTCGCCTCCGTGGACCTGGAGGACGACGGCGCCGGGGTGTGGGACGTGGACGTGCTGAAGGGCGACGGCACCGAGTACACCGTGAAGGTCTCCCCGGACACCGGAAAGGTCGTCGGCGCGCACAAGGACCACGACGACGACACCGACGACGACGCCGACGACCGCGCCGAACTCACCGCCCTGAAGAACGCGAAGACCGACGCCCGCGAGGCCGCCCTGGCTGCCGCCGCCAAGGGCACGGTCACCGAGGTGAGCCTCGACGACGATGACGACAGCGGCGCGGTGGTGTGGAGCGTGGACACCACGAAGGGCGACTGGAAGGTCGACCTCCGCACTGGTGAGGTCACCGCGGACCTGGACGACTGATCAGCCGGTCCGGCGTTTGAGGACGAGGCCCTTCGGGCCGGTCGGGTAAGGGTGGCGGGGGCGAAGAACACTCAGTCCCGCCACCCCCGCCGCCCCCAGCGCCACGCTCCCCGCCACCACGAAGCACCACCCCAGCGGCAGCCGTTCCACCAGCAGCCCCGCCGTCGCCGCCCCCGTCGAACTCCCGGCGTTCACGGCGGTGTTGACCCAGGCGCCGGCCCGGGTACGGAACCCCTCCGGAGCGGCCTCGTCGGCGATCAGATAGGCCGTGGTCAGCGCCGGTGCGACGAAGAACCCGGCGCAGGCGGCGGCAACCGCGAGGACGCCGACGCCCGGGGCGAGCCCGGCGAGGCACAGGGTCAGCCCCAACCCCGCGGCGAGCAGGGCGAGTCGGGCCCGGGCTGACGAACGCCAGTCGACGGCACCGTTCGCCAGCCCGCCCACCGCACTGCCCGCCGACAACGCCGCCAGCACCCAGGCCACGGTGTCGTCCCCCTGCCCGCGTTCCGCGGCGAAGGCGACGACCAGCAGGTCCACGGCGCTCAGCGCGAGCCCCGTACCGGCCGCGACCACCACCGGTTGCAACAGACCCCGGCCACGCAGCGAACCCGTGCCGCCGGAAGGGGACTTGGGCCGCCCGGCAGGGCGTACCGCCGCCATCGCGGGCGAGGTGACGAAGACGAACGTGCCCACCGCCATCAGCAGCGCGCCCAGCACCACACCGACCGCCGGTGCCGCGACGGCGATCACCGCGCCGACCAGCAACGGGCCGACGACGTACAGCAGCTCCTCGGCGACCCCGTCCAGGCTGTACGCGCGCTGCAACAGCCTTCGGTCGCCGACGAGTTCGCCCCACACGGCACGCATCGTGGGGCCCAGCGGCGGCGCACAGGCGCCCGCGACGGCGGCCACCGCGCCGAGTACCACCGCGGACGCACCGGACCGCCAACTCAACGCCGCGAGCGCGCAGAGCAGGCCGGAGTGGAGCAGCGACATGGGGAGGAGGGCCCGCCGGGGGCCGTAGCGGTCGACCAGCGCCGCGCGGTAGGGCGACAGGAAGACGACCGCGGCGCCGAACAGCGCCATGACGACGCCCGCCACGGCGTACGACCCGGTCGCGCGGGTTACGGCCAGCATCACGGCGATGGGGGCCACGCCGTAGGACAGGCGGCCGACGAGGGCCGCGGTGAAGATGCGGCGGGCATGGGGAACGGACAGCACGGCGGCATACGAGGGCCGCCGCGTGGAGGACGCGGACATGGGAGGGGTTCCTCTGCGTGAGGCATGAGCAAGGGACGCCGAAGGCCGCGACGGCTGTGATCAGCGGGTCGCGAGCGGGGCGCGCTCTATGCCAAGAGGAGGAACACGGGGGTCAACGTACCAACATCGACAGCGGGTCGACCAGAGGATTCAGCTCTCGGTCAGGCCCGCCACCAGCTCGTCCGCCGCCCGGTACGGGTCCAGTCGCCCCGCCACGATCCGTTCCGCCAGCGCGTCGAGGCGGCGGTCTCCGTGGAGGTAGCCGATGCGTTCGCGCAGGGCGGTGACCGCGATGGTCTCCACCTCGCGGGCGGCGCGGGCCTGGCGGCGCTCGGTCAGGACGCCGTGCTCCTCCATCCACGCGCGGTGCTTCTCCAGGGCCTCGACGACCTCGTCGACCCCCTCCGCGCGGGCGGCGACCGTCTTGACGATCGGGGGGCGCCAGTCGCCGGGGCCGCGGGACTCGCCCAGGCCCAGCATGTGGTTGAGCTCGCGGGCGGTGGCGTCGGCGCCGTCGCGGTCGGCCTTGTTGACGACGTAGACGTCGCCGATCTCCAGGATTCCGGCCTTGGCCGCCTGGATGCCGTCGCCCATGCCGGGGGCCAGGAGAACGACCGAGGTGTCCGCCTGGGAGGCGATCTCCACCTCGGACTGGCCGACGCCGACCGTCTCCACCAGGATCACGTCGCAGCCCGCCGCGTCCAGGACCCGGATCGCCTGCGGGGCGGCCCAGGCGAGACCGCCGAGATGGCCTCGGGTCGCCATCGAGCGGATGTAGACGCCGGGGTCGGAGGCGTGGTCCGACATCCGCACCCGGTCGCCCAGCAGCGCGCCGCCGGAGAACGGCGAGGACGGGTCGACGGCCAGGACGCCGACCCGCTTGCCCTGCTTGCGGTACGCGGTCACCAGGGCGGACGTCGACGTGGACTTGCCGACGCCCGGAGATCCCGTCAGGCCCACGACGTAGGCCCCACCCGTCAGCGGGGCCAGCGCCGCCATGACCTCACGGAGCTGCGGGGACGCCCCCTCCACGAGGGAGATCAGCCGGGCCACGGCCCGTGGCCGGCCTTCCCTGGCCTGGGACACCAGGGTGGAGACGTCCTGCATCACAGCTCCGATCAGCTCGAACTCGACAACCTACGGGAACTCAGGCCTTGGGTACCCGCACGATCAGCGCGTCACCCTGACCCCCGCCGCCGCACAGCGCGGCCGCGCCGACGCCACCGCCGCGCCGCTTCAGCTCCAGCGCCAGGTGGAGGACCAGACGGGCGCCGGACATGCCGATGGGGTGGCCCAGGGCGATGGCTCCGCCGTTGACGTTCACCGTTTCGGTGGAGACGCCGAGGTCCTTCATTGACTGGACCGCGACGGCGGCGAAGGCCTCGTTGATCTCGATCAGGTCGAGGTCGGCGACCTCCAGGCCCTCCTTCTTGAGGGCGTGCAGGATCGCGTTGGAAGGCTGGGACTGGAGGGAGTTGTCCGGGCCCGCCACATTGCCGTGGGCGCCGATCTCGGCGATCCACTCCAGGCCCAGCTCCTGCGCCTTGGCCTTGCTCATCACGACCACGGCCGCCGCACCGTCCGAGATCTGCGAGGAGGTGCCGGCCGTGATCGTGCCGTCGCGGGTGAACGCGGGGCGGAGCTTGCCCAGGGACTCCGCCGTGGTGTCGCCGCGGATGCCCTCGTCCTTGCTGAAGACGACGGGCTCGCCCTTGCGCTGCGGGATCTCGACCGGGGTGATCTCGGCCTCGAAGACGCCGTTCTTCTGCGCGGCGGCGGCCCGCTGGTGGGACAGGGCGGCGATCTCGTCCTGCTCGGGGCGCTGGATGCCGAGGCGGGTGTTGTGCTTCTCCGTGGACTCGCCCATGGCGATGCCCTCGAAGGAGTCGGTCAGGCCGTCGTACGCCATGGCGTCGAGCATCTCGATGGCGCCGTACTTGAAGCCCTCGCGGGACTTGGGGAGCAGGTGCGGGGCGTTGGTCATGGACTCCTGGCCGCCCGCGACGATCACGTCGAACTCGCCGGCGCGGATCAGCTGGTCGGCCAGCGCGATGGCGTCGAGGCCGGACAGACAGACCTTGTTGATGGTCAGCGCCGGGACGCTCATCGGGATGCCGCCCTTGACGGCGGCCTGGCGGGCCGGGATCTGGCCCGCCCCGGCCTGGAGGACCTGACCCATGATCACGTACTGGACCTGGTCGCCACCGATCCCCGCACGGTCGAGGGCGGCCTTGATCGCGAAGCCGCCGAGGTCGGCCCCGGAGAAGGACTTCAACGAACCGAGCAACCGTCCCATGGGCGTACGAGCGCCCGCGACGATCACCGAAGTAGTTCCGGAAGACATGAGGTGCGATCCCCTTCCAGCTGGACAGCCGAGGAGTGAACGAGGGTTTACTTCGAATGTACTGAGTGGCACTCCGTGCCGTCACCGGCCCGTCGGTGTGATCGCTGGCACGTTGCGTAACCATCTCCCGAGCGCTGCACTAACACCATGCTGACGCGAATCGACCACATCGGGATCGCCTGCTTCGACCTCGACAAGACTGTCGAGTTCTACCGGGCCACCTACGGCTTCGAGGTCTTCCACTCCGAGGTCAACGAGGAGCAGGGCGTCCGCGAGGCCATGCTCAAGATCAACGACACTTCCGACGGCGGCGCCTCCTACCTGCAGCTTCTGGAGCCGACCCGCCCCGACTCGACCGTCGCCAAGTGGCTGGACAAGAACGGCGAAGGCGTCCACCACATCGCTTTCGGTACGGCGGACGTGGATGCGGACGCCGCGGACATCAAGGACAAGGGCGTACGCGTGCTGTACGAGGAGCCGCGACGTGGCTCCATGGGGTCACGCATCACCTTCCTGCACCCCAAGGATTGCCATGGCGTACTGACAGAACTGGTCACTTCGGCGCCGGTTGAGTCACCTGAGCACTGACCCTCGTACATATGGGCCGGTAGGGTTGGGGGCGGTCGCTCCCGGAAAGGGGGGTGTCCGCATGCCGGGGCCCGGTTTCGGGGGGCGAGCGTCGGGGCAGCAGCCCGTGCTCCGCCGTTGATCTGACACCATTCCCCGGGGGCCCCGTTCGGCGGACGGACGGAGCTCGTTTGGCCAGACTTGCGACCAGGGGACGGATGGGACCGCGCAGTGCGGGGCTACGAACGCCAGGAGCGAGAGCCGGCGGCTGACGTCGACCACCTCTCTCGGTTCGAGGCCGAGATGGATCGGCTGAAGACCGAGCGGGAAAAGGCGATCCAGCACGCCGAGGACCTCGGCTACCAGGTCGAGGTGCTGCGCGCCAAGCTGCACGAGGCGCGCCGCACCATCATGTCCCGGCCCGAGTTCACGGGCGGCGACATCGGCTATCAGGCCGAACAGCTGCTCCGTAACGCCCAGATGCAGGCTGACCAGCTGCGTCAGGACGCCGAGCGCGAGCTGAGTCAGGCGCGGGCGCAGACCCAGCGCATCCTCCAGGAGCACGCCGAGAACGCGGCGCGGCTCCAGGCGGAGCTGCACCAGGAGGCGGTCACCCGCCGCCAGCAGCTGGACCAGGAGCTCGCCGAGCGCCGCCAGACCGTCGAGTCGCACGTCAACGAGAACGTGGCGTGGGCCGAGCAGCTGCGCGCCCGCAGCGAGCAGCAGGCGCGCCGGCTCGTCGAGGAGTCCCGCGCCGAGGCCGAGCAGGCCGTGGCCGCGGCCCGCGCCGAGGCCGAGCGGGTCGCGAGCGAGGCCCGCCAGCGCCTGCAGAGCGAGGCCGAGGCGGCCCGCGCGGAGGCGGAGCAGCTGCTGCGCCGGGCCCGCGCGGACGCCGAGCGGCTGCTGAACGCGGCGTCGACACAGGCCCAGGAGGCCACCGACCACGCCGAGCAACTGCGTACGTCCACGGCGACCGAGTCGGACACCGCCCGCCGCCAGGCCACCGAGCTCAGCCGCGCCGCCGAGCAGCGGATGACGGAGGCCGAGGAGGCGCTGCGCAAGGCGCAGGCCGAGGCCGAGAAGGTGCTCACCGAGGCCAGGACGGCCGCCGAGAAGGCCCTGTCCAGCGCCGAGTCGGCGAACGAACAGCGCGTCCGTACGGCGAAGGAGCAGGTCGCCCGGCTGGTCAGCGAGGCCACCCAGGAGGCCGAGACCACCAAGGCGGACGCCGAGCAGGTCGTCGCGGACGCCCGCGCGGAGGCCGAGCGGATCGTCGAGGAGGCCTCCGAGAAGGCCCGCACGATCACCGCCGAGGAGAGCGCGACCCAGCTGTCGAAGGCGGCCAAGACCGCCGAGGACGTCCTCAACAAGGCGCAGGAGGACGCGCAGAACACCACCAAGGCGGCCGCCGAGGAGGCCGAGCGGATCCGCCGTGAGGCGGAGGCCGAGGCCGACCGGCTGCGGTCCGAGGCGCATGACATCGCCGAGCAGCTCAAGGGCTCCGCGAAGGACGACACCAAGGAGTACCGCGCCAAGACGGTCGAGCTCCAGGAGGAGGCCCGCCGGCTGCGCGGTGAGGCCGAGCAGCTGCGTGCCGACGCGGTCGCCGAGGGCGAGAAGATCCGCGCGGAGGCCCGCAAGGAGGCCGTCCAGCAGATCGAGGAGGCGGCCAAGACCGCGGAGGAGCTGCTCGCCAAGGCCAAGCAGGACGCGGACGAGCTGCGTCAGACGGCGACGGCGGACAGCGAGAAGGTCCGCACCGAGGCCATCGAGCGGGCGACCACCCTGCGCCGGCAGGCGGAGGAGACCCTTCAGCGCACCCGGCAGGAGGCCGAGCGCCACCGCGAAGAGGTCATCGAGCAGTCCGAGGGCATCAGGAACGACGCCGAGCAGGCCGCGCGCGAGCTGCGCGAGGAGACCGAGCGGGCCATAGAGGCCCGCCGGGCCGAGGCCGCCGAGGGGCTCACCCGGCTCCAGACCGAGGCCGAGGAGCGGCTCACCGCCGCCGAACAGGCGCTGACCGAGGCCCGTGAGGAGGCCGCGCGGATCCGCCGCGAGGCCGCCGAGGAGAGCGACCGGCTGCGTTCCGAGGCCGCCGACCGCATCCGCACTTTGCAGCAGCAGGCGGAGGCGGAGGCGGAGCGGCTGCGCACCGAGGCCGCCGCCGACGCGTCCGCGTCCCGGGCCGAGGGCGAGGCCGTCGCCGTACGGCTGCGTTCGGAGGCCGCGGCCGAGGCCGAGCGGCTCAAGACAGAGGCCCAGGACACCGCCGACCGGGTGCGCACCGAGGCGCAGGCCGCCGCGGAGCGCCTCGCGACGGAGGCGTCCGAGACGCTGGCCGCCGCGCAGGAGGAGGCCGTACGGCGTCGTCGTGAGGCCGAGGAGACGCTGGGCGCCGCGCGTCAGGAGGCCGACCAGGAGCGTGTGCGGGCCCGCGAGCAGAGCGACGAGCTGCTGGCCGCGGCGCGCAGCCGGGTCGAGGAGGCGCAGGCCGAGGCGGTGCGGCTGGTCGAGGAGGCCGACCGGCGCGCCACCGAGATGGTGTCGGCGGCCGAGCTCCACGCCCAGCAGGTGCGCGACTCGGTGGCCGGGCTGCACGAGCAGGCCCAGGAGGAGATCACCGGGCTGCGCAGTGCCGCCGAGCACGCGGCGGACCGTACGCGGCGCGAGGCCGAGGAGGAGGCGGACCGGGTCCGCGCCGACGCCTACGCCGAGCGGGAGCGGGCCAGCGAGGACGCGAGCCGTGTCCGGCGCGAGGCGAACGAGGAGTCGGAGGCCGCCAAGTCGCTCGCCGAGCGCACCATGGCGGAGGCGATGTCCGAGTCCGAGCGGGTGCGCACGGAGGCGGCCGAGTACGCCCAGCGGGTGCGCACGGAGGCTTCCGACGCGCTCGCCGAGGCCGACCAGGCCGCGTCGCGGACCCGGGCGGACGCCCGTGAGGACGCCAACCGCATCCGCTCGGACGCGGCGTCGCAGGCCGACACCCTGATCACCGAGGCGCGCAACGAGGCCGAGCGGCTCACCACCGAGACACTGCGGGACACCGACCGGCTGCGGCAGGACACGGTCGCCGACGCGGAGCGGCTGCGTCAGGAGACGGTCGCCGAGGCCGAGCGGGTCCGGGCCGAGGCCGTCAGCAAGGCCGAGCGGCTCATCGCGGACGCCACCGACGACGCGGAGCGGCTGCGGGCCGAGGCCGCCGAGACGGTCGGCTCCGCCCAGCAGCACGCCGAGCGGGTCCGCGGCGAGTCCGAGCGGGTCAAGGCCGACGCCCTGGCCGAGGCGGAGCGCATGCTGGGCGCCGCGCGCGCGGAGGCCGAGCACACTCTTGACGAGGCCCGTAAGGACGCCAACAAGCGGCGTCAGGACGTGGCCGAGCAGGTGGACACGCTCATCAACGAGACGACCGCCGAAGCCGACAAGCTGCTCACCGAGGCGCAGCAGCAGGCCCACAAGACCACCGCGGACGCGGAGGGCCAGGCCGACACGATGGTCGGCGCGGCCCGCAAGGAGGCCGACCGGCTGGTCTCCGAGGCGACGGTCGAGGGCAACTCCCTGGTGGAGAAGGCCCGTACGGACGCGGACGAGCTGCTCGTCGGCGCCCGCCGGGACGCCACCGCCATAAGGGAGCGGGCCGAGGAGCTGCGCGACCGCATCACCACCGAGATCGAGAGCCTGCACGAGCGGGCCCGCCGCGAGGCCGCCGAGACGATGAAGTCGACCGGCGACCGTTGCGACGCGCTCATCAAGGCGTCCGAGGAGCAGCTGGCGAAGGCTCAGGCCAAGGCCAAGGAGCTGGTGTCGGAGGCCAATTCGGAGGCCGGCAAGGTCCGGATCGCCGCCGTGAAGAAGGCCGAGCTGCTGCTGAAGGAGGCCGAGCAGAAGAAGTCGGCCCTCGTGAGGGAGGCCGAGGAGCTCAAGGCGGAGGCGATCCGCGAGGCCAAGCGCACGGTCGAGGAGGGCAAGCGCGAGCTGGAGATCCTGGTGCGGCGCCGCGAGGACATCAACGCCGAGATCTCCCGTGTCCAGGACGTCCTGGAGGCGTTGGAGTCCTTCGAGGCTCCCGCCGGGGGCAAGGACGGGGGCGTCAAGGCGGGCGTTTCGGTCGGCGCCCCTCGTTCGGGTAAGCCTTCGGACAGCTAACCGACAGGTTCCGACCGGTTACGACCGGTCGAACTCCGGTGTCATCTGGGGCCTTTGACCAAGTTTTTGGCAAGCCGTCCGTGGGTTAGCCACTCAAAAGGGGTGTCATTCTCCAGATCAAACACGTATCCGCTCGATGACACACCGCTTCGGCCCCTAGGATTCCCCCTATCACCTCACCGGTCTCATTTGACAGGAACCCCATGAGCGACACTTCCCCCTACGGCTTCGAGCTTGTGCGGCGTGGGTACGACCGCGCTCAGGTGGACGAACGGATCTCCAAGCTCGTCTCCGACCGTGACAGCGCTCTCACCCGCATCACCGCTCTGGAAAAGCGCATCGAGGAGCTCCACCTCGAAACGCAGAACGCCCAGGCCCAGGTAAGCGACGCGGAACCGTCGTACGCCGGCCTCGGCGCGCGTGTCGAGAAGATCCTCCGCCTCGCCGAGGAGGAGGCAAAGGACCTGCGCGAGGAGGCTCGTCGCGCGGCCGAGCAGCACCGCGAACTCGCCGAGTCGGCGGCCCAGCAGGTGCGCAACGACGCGGAGTCGTTCGCGGCGGAGCGCAAGGCCAAGGCCGAGGACGAGGGCGTCCGGATCGTCGAGAAGGCGAAGAGCGACGCCTCTCAGCTGCGTTCCGAGGCCCAGAAGGACGCGCAGTCGAAGCGTGAGGAGGCGGACGCCCTCTTCGAGGAGACCCGCGCCAAGGCCGCTCAGGCCGCGGCCGACTTCGAGACCAACCTGGCCAAGCGTCGCGAGCAGTCCGAGCGCGACCTGGCGTCCCGTCAGCAGAAGGCCGAGAAGCGTCTCGCGGAGATCGAGCACCGCGCGGAGCAGCTCCGCCTGGAGGCCGAGAAGCTGCGTACGGACGCCGAGCGCCGCGCCCGCCAGACGGTGGAGACGGCTCAGCGTCAGGCCGAGGACATCGTGGCGGACGCCAACGCCAAGGCCGACCGCATCCGTTCGGAGTCCGAGCGCGAGCTGGCGGCTCTGACGAACCGCCGCGACTCGATCAACGCCCAGCTGACGAACGTCCGCGAGATGCTGGCGACGCTCACGGGCGCCGCGGTGGCTGCGGCCGGCACGCCGGCCACGGACGACGAGCCGATCTCCCGCGGGGTCCCGGCTCAGCAGTCCCGGTAACACCGCCTGACGGCAGCGACAAGGGTCCGCACCCTCTCCCCCGAACGGTGCGGGCCCTTTGTCCTGCCTGCGACCGGCTCAAGTGGCAGCGTCCCAGGCCCCGTCTTAGCGTGGCCGCATGATCGAGCTCGAGGGCCTGACCAAGCGGTACGGCGAGAAGGTCGCGGTCAACAATCTGACCTTCACCGTCAGACCGGGCATCGTCACGGGCTTCCTCGGTCCCAACGGCGCCGGCAAGTCGACCACGATGCGCATGATGCTCGGCCTCGACCGGCCCACCGCCGGGGACGTCCGCATCGACGGCCGGCACTACGACCGGCTGAAGGACCCGCTCACCTACATCGGCGCCCTGCTGGACGCGAAGGCCATGCACGGCGGGCGCAGCGCCTTCAACCATCTCCTCTGTCTCGCGCAGAGCAACGGCATCCCGCGCGGCCGGGTCGCCGAGGTGCTCGACACCGTCGGTCTGACGGCCGTGGCGAAGAAGAAGGCCAAGGGGTTCTCGCTCGGCATGGGCCAGCGCCTCGGCATCGCGGGCGCGCTCCTCGGCGACCCCCGGATCCTGATGTTCGACGAGCCGGTGAACGGCCTCGACCCCGAGGGCATCCACTGGATCCGCAATCTGATGAAATCGCTGGCCGCGCAGGGCCGGACGGTGTTCGTCTCCAGTCACCTGATGAGCGAGATGGCGCTGACCGCCGATCACCTCGTCGTCATCGGTCAGGGGCGGCTGCTCGCCGACACGTCCATGGCCGAGTTCATCGAGCAGAACTCGCGGTCGTACGTCCGGATCCGCTCGCCCCAGCGCGAACGGCTCCTCGACGTGCTGCACGGGGCCGGGATCACGGTCGTGGAGACCGGCGCCGGCGCGCTGGAGGTCGACGGCGGCAAGCCCGAGCACATCGGTGAGCTGGCCGCCCAGCACCAGATCGTGCTGCACGAGCTCAGCCCCCAACAGGCCTCCCTGGAAGAGGCGTTCATGCAGCTGACCGCCGAGTCGGTCGAGTACCACGCACACACCGAGCCTGCTCAGGAACAGCAGCCCTGGGGCGACGGCTGGAAGGGGAACTGACCATGCCGGCAGCCCAGGTCGTCCGGTCCGAGTGGACCAAGATCCGGTCGGTGGCGTCCACGGTGTGGACCCTCTCGCTGGCCGTGGTCGTCACGCTCGCCCTCGGCGTGCTGATCTCGGCCCTGTCGAAGAACGAGTTCGACAAGATGAGCCGCAAGGACCAGCTCTCCTTCGACCCGACCTTCATCAGCTTCGCCGGGATGAGCCTCGGCCAGCTCGCGATGATCGTGTTCGGGGTGCTCGTCGTCTCCAACGAGTACAGCACCGGCATGATCCGCACCTCGCTGGCCGCCGTACCGCAGCGCGGCACCTTCCTGTTCAGCAAGATCGCCGTCGCGACCGGCCTCTGCCTCGTCGTCGGCCTCCTCACCAGCTTCGTCGCGTTCTTCCTCGGGCAGGCCATGCTCGGCGAGCACCGGGCGCACATCGGCGACCAGGGCGTGCTGCGCGCGGTCATCGGCGGCGGCCTCTACATGACGCTCATCGCGATGTTCTCCATGGGCGTCGCCGTGATGCTGCGCTCGCCGATGCTGTCGCTGGGCATCCTGATGCCGTTCTTCTTCCTGATCTCCAACATCCTGGGCAATGTCCCGGCCACCAAGAAGGTTGGGCAGTTCCTGCCCGACCAGGCCGGCAGCAGGATCATGCAGGTGGTCACACCGCTCGACGACGACACTCCCTACGGACCCTGGGGCGGGCTCGCGATCATGGTGCTGTGGGTGGCGGCGGCGATCGCGGGCGGGTACGTGCTGCTGAAGAAGCGGGATGCCTGAGGCTTTACGGCCTCTTGAGTGGAACCGTCAGCGCCCGGATAAGCTCCTAACCCTTACGGGGGCGTGCGCCCTGCTGTCCTGAACCTTTCGATGGGTGCGGAGCATGATCGAGGCAGTCGGCCTGACCAAGCAATATGGCGACAAGACCGCTGTGTACAACCTTTCCTTCCAGGTGCGGCCCGGTTCCGTCACCGGCTTCCTGGGCCCCAACGGCTCGGGCAAGTCGACGACGATGCGGATGATCCTGGGCCTGGACAACCCCACCTCGGGGCAGGTGACGATCGGCGGCTACCCGTACCGCAAGCTCCCGAACGCCCCCCGTCAGGTCGGCGCGCTCCTCGACGCCAAGGCGGTCCACGGCGGCCGGCACGCCCGCAACCACCTGCTCTGCCTCGCCCAGCTGTCCGGCATCCCGGCCCGCCGGGTGGACGAGGTGCTCGGTGTGGTCGGCCTCCAGGACGTGGCGCGGAAACGTTCCAAGGGCTTCTCCCTCGGCATGGGCCAGCGGCTCGGCATCGCCGCCGCGCTCCTCGGCGACCCCCAGGTCCTCCTGTTCGACGAGCCGGTCAACGGCCTCGACCCCGAGGGCATCCTCTGGGTGCGGAACCTCATGAAGTCCCTGGCGGCGGAGGGCCGTACGGTCTTCGTCTCCTCGCACCTCATGAGCGAGATGGCGCTGACCGCCGACCATCTGATCGTCATCGGGCGCGGGCAGCTGCTGGCCGACATGAGCGTGAACGACTTCATCGCGGCGAACTCCGCCGGCTTCGCGCGCGTCCGTACCCCCGACACCGAGCCGCAGCTCCGCGAGAAGCTGACGTCCGCGCTGACGGACGCGGGCGGCCATGTGCTGCCCGAGCAGGACGGCGCCCTGCGGATCACCGGGCTCCCGCTCCCCCGCATCAGCGACATCGCGCACGACACGGACGTACGCCTGTGGGAGCTGTCCCCGCACTCCGCCTCCCTCGAAGAGGCGTACATGCGGATGACGCAGGGGGCCGTCGACTACCGCTCGACCATCGACCAGAAGGCCGGGCTGCAACAGCCCCTCCCGCCAGGCGCCCAGCCCCCGATGCCGGTCCCGGGCCAGGGCCAGCCCGACTGGTACGCCCCGCCGCCGCCCCAGCAGCAGTACGCCCCGCAGAGCCAGGCCCCCGCGGGCCCCTACGCCCCGGGACAGCCCTCGGCGGGCCCGTACGGCGCCCCGGGCGCTCCGGGTGCCCCCGGCACGGCCGCGCAGCCGCCTAGCGTTCCTCAGGGCGCCCAGGCCCCGGCCGCCAATCCGTACGCCGCCCCGAGCGGCGCTCCGGCACCGCAGGCCCCGGCCCAGGCCCCCGGCCTCGCCAACCAGCCCGCGGCGGGCACTCCGTCCGGAACGCCCTCGGCCCCGCCGGCCGCTCCCACGCAGCCGGCCTCACAGCCCGCGGCCGCCCCGGCCGCGGCTTCCGCCTCCGCGCCCGCCGCCCCGGCCCCCGCGCAGCCCGCCGCCGACCTGACCAAGCCCGAGGAAGCCCGATGAGCACGCCCCAGCCTCAGATGCCGCAGGCCGCCGCGCCCCAGCCTCCGATGCCACAGGCCGCCGCACCTCAGCCTCCGCTGCCGCAGGCCCCCGCGCCCCACTGGCAGTCCGCGCAGGCCCCCGCGTACGCCGGGTACACCTCGCCCATCCCCGTCGTGCGCACGCACCTCGGGCACGCGATCGCCTCGGAGTGGACGAAGATCCGTTCCGTGCGGTCGACGATGTGGACGCTCGGCGTGTTCATCCTGCTCGTCGTCGGGATCGGGCTGCTGGCCGCGGTGGTCGTGTCGAGCAGCGCCGGCGAGACCGACCTGGCCGGTGAGAACCCGCTCTCCTTCGGCTTCTTCGGGCTGCTGCTCGGCACCATGTGCGTCATCACGCTCGGCGTGCTGACCACCGCCTCCGAGTACGGCACCGGCATGATCCGCACCACCACGACCGCGTGCCCCAGCCGGGTCCGCGTACTGGCGGCGAAGGCGATCGTGTTCTTCACCGTCGCCTTCGTGGTCACCTTCACGTCGGTCCTGCTGGTCGCCCTCGCGGACGTGGCCCTGCTCGACAGCAGCGGCGTGCGGGACCCCTCGGGCAGCGAGTGGCTCAAGGGCACCCTCGGCATCTCGCTCTACATCGCGCTGCTCGGCCTGCTCTCGCTCGTCATCGGCTCGATCATCCGGCACTCGGCGGGCGCGATCACCATCATGATCGGCGTGGTGCTGGCCCCGCTGGTCATCGCGCTGTTCATGTTCTCGTCCTCGCTGGAGAAGCTGCGCGAGGCCCTGTTCGAGTACTCCATCCCGAACCAGCTGAGCGTCTTCTACTCCAACTCCCTCACCGAGAGCGGCCCGTCCGGCTGGGACCCGCTGTGGATCATGCTCGGCGTGACGGCCGTCGCGTTCGCGGGCGCGTGCGCACTGCTGGAGAAGCGGGACGTCTGAGCGAAGTCCCTAGGTCGTGTCCGCAAAGTCCCGTCGTCCGCCCGGAGGGCGGGCCGGGCGGCGTCAGGTGCGTGCTCTCGGCGTGCCGGGCACGAACCCGCGTACTGGTTGTACGTGGGTTTGTGCCCGGTGCGGCGAGAGGGCGTGCATGGCGGCTCCCGGCAGGCGGGACTTTGCGGACACGACCTAGAACTTCGGCGCGTTCCTGGACCGCTGCACCCGCGTGGTGCGGCGGTCCTTCGCGTTCCAGCACGCCTTGTGCCAGTGCCGGCGCTCGTCGACCCCCGAGTGCTCCGGCCAGGCCACCACGTGCGGGACGCCGTCCGGGATCAGCTGGTCGCAGCCCGGGCAGCGGTAGGACTTGCCCTGCGCGCTCGCACCCGCCACATGGCGGATGTTCCACTCCTCGCCCTGCCAGTTCTCCGTGGACTGCCAGCCGCCGTACCGGCCGGACCGGTCGTCCTCGGCGCTCCGGCCGGAATCGGAACCCTTGGGTCGGTTGCGACGCGGGGACACGGAACACCTCTCGGGGCTATACAGGAAGCACGGGCCGTGTCCAGCCTACGCGGCACGGACAGGGGCACGCGAAGGGCACCAACCCTCGCAAGTCCCCCTCGCGGACGCCGCATTCGGCAGACAATCCGCAAATCTCTTCGCCAGGCCGTGTCCTCGGCACGTGTCACACGGTTATGCCGGGTGGGGGAGCTCCGCGTCGGAGCCAAGGAAGCAGGAAAAGCACATGCGTGTCGGAAGTTTCGTGTTGGCGGCCCAGTTCCCGGGACAGGGCCAGGGGGAGGCGCTGCACCGCGCGGTCCGCTCGGCCGAGGTGGCCGAGGAGGCGGGTCTCGACTCGGTCTGGCTGGCCGAGCACCACTTCGTGCCGTACGGCACCTGCCCGTCGGCGATCACCCTGGCCGCGTTACTGCTGGGCCGTACCCGCCGGCTCCGGGTCGGCACCGCGGTCAGTGTGCTGCCCACCGCCCACCCGGTGGCCCTGGGCGAGCAGGCCGCGCTGCTGCACCTCACCTCGGGCGGGCGCTTCTCGCTGGGCGTCGGCCGTGGCGGGCCGTGGGTCGACCTGGAGGTCTTCGGGTCAGGGCTCGCGGCGTACGAGAAGGGGTTCCCGGAATCACTCGATCTGCTGGTGCGCTGGCTGCGCGAGCCCTCCGTGGCGGCCGACGGCGAGCGCTACCGCTTCCGTGAGGTCCCCGTCGTACCGCGCCCGTCGGAGTCCCTGACGGAGGAGCCCGGGTCGGGACCCGAGGTCGTCGTCGCGTGCACCTCCCCGGCGAGTGTGCGGCTGGCCGCCGAGCGCGGGCTGCCGATGCTGCTCGGGATGCACGTCGGGGACGAGGAGAAGGCGGAGATGGTCGGCCTGTGGCGTCAGCACGCGCGCGCGGCGGGCCGTCCGCGGGACGAGATCCTGGGCGCGGGCCATGTCTCCGCCGGTGTCTGCCAGATCGCGGACAAGCGCACGGACGCCGTGGAGGCGCTGGTGAAGGCGATGCCGGGGTGGCTGCGGCAGGGTCTTGAGGCGCATGTGACGGTCGACGGCCGCCATCGCTCGATGCGCGATCCACTGGCGTACACCGAACTGCTCTGCGGGCTGCACCCCGTGGGTACCCCCCGGCTGTGCGCCGACCGGCTCGCCGCCACCAGCGAGCGGACCGGCATCTCCCGCTTCGCCCTGCTCGTCGAGGGCTCGGGAGACCTCGCGGCGACCGAGGAGAACGTACGACGGCTGGGCGCCGAGGTGCTCCCCCACCTCGGCTGACCGTGAGACCCGCGCAGAGCTTGCCGCCCCGGTACTGAATGCACCTCCCGCGTACGGAGCGGCAAGCGAACGGCTCACCGCGTCAGCAGTCCCGGAACTCCGGGGACTGGTTCAGCAGCTGACTGCGGACCGAGGTGAAGCGGGCCAGCGTCTCGTCCACCGAGGCGTCCAGCGGGAACACCGCCACCCGGTGGCAGTTCTGGAAGGCCAGCCGTACTCCGAAGTGCCGTTGCAGCGCGCCGCGTATCGCGTCACTCGCGAGCGCACGCAGCAGCTGACCGCGTGCCTGCTCGTCCGGCGGAGGCGTCTGGTTGTCGGCGAACGCACCGCCGTCGACCTTCAGCTGGGCCACCAGGGAGCTGATCATCTCCCATGCGTAGGGCAGGGAGGTCCGGACGCAGTCGACGAATTCCGCTTCGTCGACCTCGCCTCGCTCGGCCTTCTCGAGTAGGGCCGGTGAGACGTCGAGCGACATGGGTTCTCCTCTCGCACCCCCAAGCAACAGGGGTTGCCGGACAGTTGAGGGAGTCCGCGACGCCGAACACGCTGAGTACATGCCTCGCGACCTCCCGTTTACTACGGTAGGCAACGGACCGTGACGGCACCAGGAGATTGCGTACATAGAGGGTCCCCAATGGGCACACAATCGGCCACAAACGAACAAGGGTCGTTCCGGGTGGTACGGGCCGAATCGCTTCGACGGCGGGCCGTCGAGTAGCGTTGCCCACCATGCGTCTCGTCATTGCCCGGTGCTCCGTCGACTACGCGGGCCGGCTCACCGCCCACCTCCCGTCCGCGCCCCGCCTCATCCTCGTGAAGGCGGACGGCAGCGTCTCGATCCACGCGGACGACCGGGCCTACAAGCCCCTGAACTGGATGTCGCCGCCCTGCACGTTGAAGGAGGGTTCCGGCGACGAGGACGGCGTCTGGACCGTCATCAACAAGGCCGGCGAGAAGCTGATCATCACGATGGAGGAGATCCTCCACGACTCCTCGCACGAACTGGGCGTCGACCCCGGCCTGATCAAGGACGGCGTGGAAGCACACCTTCAGGAACTCCTCGCGGACCGCATCGAGACCCTCGGCGACGGCTACACCCTCATCCGCCGCGAGTACATGACCGCCATCGGCCCGGTCGACATCCTCTGCCGGGACTCCGCGGGCCAGACCGTCGCGGTGGAGATCAAGCGGCGCGGCGAGATCGACGGTGTCGAGCAACTCACCCGCTATCTGGAGCTGTTGAACCGCGACCCCCATCTCGCCCCGGTGCGCGGCATCTTCGCGGCCCAGGAGATCAAGCCCCAGGCCCGCGTCCTCGCCACGGACCGCGGCATCGGCTGCACGGTCCTCGACTACAACGCCCTGCGCGGTATCGAGGACGACAAGCTGCGGCTGTTCTGACAGCGGTTTTCGAGGCTCTACGACGATGAGGGCCGGGTTCCCACGGGGAACCCGGCCCTCACTGCTGGCGTACGCGCGTCAGATCACCGTGTCCGACGCCGAACCCGAGGAGCTGGGCGTCCCGGCGGCGCTGCTCTCCGTGGCACTGGCGGGCGCGCTGGACGACGCGGGGCCGCTGGCGGAGTCGGAGGTGGACGGCGTGGTCGACGGATCCGGTGTCGGGCTGGTCGTCGGTGTCGGCGTGTCCGAGGGCTCGGTCGGCGTCGGCGTCGGGGTCGGGGTGTTCGACGGCGGCTTGGAAGTCGACGACGGCGGCTTCGACGTCGTCGTCTTCGAAGGCGAACTCGACGAGGACGGCTTCTTCGTCCCGCTCGGGTCGTCCGAAGGCTCCGCGCTCTCCGTCGGCGTCGGGTCGTCGGACGTGCCGAACGTGCCGTCGGGGCCCGGGTCGGTCGGGCGGCTGGTGGCCTTGCCGGTGTCCCCCTTGCCGTCGTCGTTCTTCGGGACGTCGGCGCCGAGGCTGCCGTCGTCCACGTCCTGACTGGCCGACGGGTTGACGCCGACCTTGTCGGAGGGGTTGTTCGCGTCGTTGTCGGACGTCGCGCCGAGCGTCACCACCGTGCCGAGCACGGCCGCGAGGAGCGCGCCGGCACCGGCCGCGACGAGGTTGCGCCGGGCGAGGCCCTTGAGGCCGCCGCGGGCCTTGCGGTTCGGGACGGGGCCCGCGGGGGCCGCGGCCCGGTGGGTGACCAGGGTCGCCGTCTCGTTCGGCGGCTGGAGCGGCGGGAAGGCCATCGGGACGCCGCCGGGCGGCGACTGCGACTCCTCACGGCGGGCGTCGGGCACCTCCTCGCCGGCGGTCGCGGTGATCCCCAGCGGTACCCCGGACCGGTCGGAGACCAGGGCGAGGGCCCGGCGGCCGGCGACGGTGCCGCGCTTGTCGGCGAGGGCGCCGCGCAGCGCGATGGCGGCCTCCAGCTCGGCGCGGGCCCGGTCGAGCTGGTCGGCGCAGAGTGCGAGGATGCCCAACTCATGGTGGAAGTAGGCCTGTTCGCCGACCTCTCCGGAGGCCCGGGCGGCTTCGGCGCCGAACCTCAGGGCCCGCTCCCAGGCGCTCCAGTGCAGCCCCGCGGCGAACGCGGGCGCCGCGGTGCGGGCCAGCTGGACGGGGACGTTCTCCTCGTCCTCGGCGGGCGGCTCCGCGACCGGCACGAGCACGGCGAGGGCGGCGAGCACCGCGTCGGCCTCGGCGCACACACGCTCGGGCGTGACCGAGGGATGCCCGGCCCACCAGGCGTAGTGGCGGCCCGCGGCCAGCGCCCGGGCCTCGGTGTCGTCGCCGTATCCGGCGCCCTCCAGCTGGGTCTGCACACCGGCGGCGAGCCGGTAGCGGGCGCCGACCGGGGTGATCAGCGCGGAACTCAGCAGCTCGCCGAGGGCGGCGTCCGCGTGGGTGTCGCCGACGAGGGCGGGCAGATGGGCCTGGTGCGGCACCTCGCCGCCGAGCGCCACGGCGAACCGCAGGGCGGTGCGCGCCGAGTCGCTGAGCCGTCCGGCGAGCAGCGTGGCCGGTGCGGCGCCCTCGGCGAGCGAGGGCAGGGGTACGTCGTGGCCGTCGCCGGCCTCGAAGGGGGCGTCGATCTGGGCTTCCTGGAAGACGCCGAACTCGTCGAAGGCCTCGGCGCTGGCGCGCAGTTCGTCGCGCTGCCGCAGCAGGGCGCCGGCCTGCACGAAGCGCAGCGGCAGGCCCTCGGACTCGAACCAGAGGTCGCCGGCCCAGTTGGCCTCGTCCTCGGTGAGGACCCGGCCGACGGCACGCTCCAGGAGCTCCACTCCGCCGGCCCGGTCCAGGCCGCCGAGGAAGACCTCTTCGAGGGCCGAGTCGGCCGACGGGGCGGGGACGTCGGGGGTCGCGGCGACCAGGAAGGCGCACTCGGGGGTGGCGTCGAGGAGGTCGTCGAGCGCGGCACCGCCGAACTCGACGTCGTCGAGGACGACGACCGCGCCGATCTCCCGGACGAGGGCGAGCAGGTCCTCGGGTCCCGGGCGGTGCAGGGGTGCGTCGTAGACGGCGTAGAAGAGGTCGTGGAGGAGGTCGTCCGGGGTGCGGTGGAAGCCGCTGAGGCGAACGACACCGTCGGGCGCGAGGTCCGAGCAGTCCTCGGCGACGACGTCGAGGAGGCTGGTGCGGCCCGACCCGGCGGGGCCGGTGAGGCGGACGGAGCGGCCGCGGGCGAGGAGCCGCACGAGGCGCTCGCGCTCGTCCTGGCGGGCCAGCAGCGGCAGCCTGGGCGGGGTCGGTCCCGGCGGGACCGGCGGGCGGGCCGCGCGGTCGCTCTCGGCACGGTCGGCGGCGGTGAGCTTCTGCGGCCGGGCGGGCCGTTCGCCGGGCGGGCAGGCCTCTATCTCGCTGCCGTCGACGGGGTTGACGGTGAGCAGGTGGTCGCCGGAGACCAGTTGCACGGCGCGGGCCAGGGCGGGTGTGCTCTGGCCGAAGTCGGGTGTGAGCGGGTCCCTGGGCGGACGCTGGCGCGACGGGCTGCCGTCGCCGTCGTGGCCGTACTCCTCGGGTCCCCGGTTGTTCGGGTCCATAGGTTCAAGCCCCCCAAAAGCGTCTCGTGTGTCGTGGGTCCTCCGGGACCCAGGCCCCCTCCGGCCTGCTGCACACCGCGCTGTCGCTTCTGGTCCGGGCCCGCTCGTTCAGGGACGTACATCCAGCGGGCGACCGAACCCTAAACCTTCGCACAGTATCTACGACAGCCCGGGGTACCGCGCCGTCCGAGACGTCACAGTCTCGTGAGGATTGTGCGCGGCGCGCCTTTCACCTTTGCAACACCGGGCGCTCACATCGCACGCACACGAGGGTTCACACCCGGGGCAGCGACTCCACTCCGATGCCGCCCTCGATCGCCAGGATCCGGTGCAGCCGGGTGGCCACCAGCAGGCGCTGCATCTGCGGCGGTACGTCGCGCAGCACCAGGCGTCGGCCGCAGCGGCCGGCCCTGCGGTGGGCCCCCATGATCACCCCGAGTCCGGTGGCGTCCCAGGAGTCGAGCTCGGACAGGTCGAGCACGAGATCGCCGACTCCGTCGTCGACGGCCGAGTGCAGGACCGTACGGGCGTCCGCCGCGCTGCGGACGTCGAGGCGGCCCCCGACGACCAGCTCGACGTGGTCGCCCCTGATGAACATATGCGCTCCCCGTGGTGCGTCTCGTGCTCCGCGAATGTGATGTCCGGTGATGCAACCTCTGACTGCGCGAGGCGGTCAGAGGTTGCCGTCTGTAAGCGAACCGATACCGAATTCACCCCTCGGTGTGACACCTGAGGGGCGTAAGTGAATTCGGACGTTGACCAGTACGTGTACCGGGTGGTGATCAGTACGTGTACCGGGTGAAGATCAGTACGTGTAGAAGCCCTGCCCGCTCTTGCGCCCGATGTCACCGGCGTCAACCATCCGGCGCATCAGCTCCGGCGGAGCGAACTTCTCGTCCTGGGACTCGGTGTAGATGTTGCCGGTGGCGTGCAGCAGGATGTCGACGCCGGTGAGGTCGGCCGTGGCGAGCGGGCCCATGGCGTGCCCGAAGCCCAGCTTGCACGCGAGGTCGATGTCCTCGGCCGTGGCCACGCCCGACTCGTAGAGCTTGGTGGCCTCGACGACGAGGGCGGAGATGAGCCGGGTGGTGACGAAGCCGGCGACGTCCCGGTTGACGACGATGCAGGTCTTGCCGGTGGACTCGGCGAACTCCCGCGCGGTGGCGAGGGTTTCGTCGCTCGTCTTGTAGCCGCGGACCAGCTCGACGAGCTTCATCATCGGCACCGGCGAGAAGAAGTGCACGCCGACGACCCGCTCGGGGTGCTCGGTGGCCGCCGCGATCTTGGTGATCGGGATGGCGGAGGTGTTGGAGGCGAGGACGGCGTCCGGCCGCACGATCTTGTCGAGCGCGCGGAAGATCTCGTGCTTCACTTCCAGCTTCTCGAAGACCGCCTCGACGACGATGTCGGCGTCCGCGGCGGCGTCCAGATCGGTGGTCGCGGTGATCCGGCCGAGGGCGGCGTCGGCGTCGTGCGCCTCCATCTTGCCCTTGCTGACGAACTTGTCGTACGAGGCCTTGATGCCGTCGGTGCCACGCTTGAGAGCCTCGTCGGTGACGTCCCGCAGGACGACGTCCCAGCCCGCAGATGCGGAGACCTGGGCGATCCCGGAACCCATCAAGCCGGCGCCGATGACGGCAAGCTTCCGTGCCACTGTTGTGACTCCCCTTTGTACGCCTTGCCCACTGTTGAGATTGCTTCTCCGGCGGACCTTAGCGTTCGTGAGGTGCTGTGTGACCGGTAAGTAATGCGCGTCACGTCTCATCTGACGGACATCACACCGGCAGACCTCACGCCGGGTCCCGTACGGCGTAGTTGAGCACCTTCTCGCTCAACAGCCCCTCGATCTCGTCCATCAGTACGAGCACCTCTCGGGACACTTCATCCGGATTGCGGCCCTTGACCATCTCACGCCCGATAACACCCATGACGGTGTGATGGATCCAGTTGAGCTGACCGGCCATCAGGGTGGGGACCGGGTCGTCGTCGGCGGCGGCGGTCTCCTCGCGCAGGGCCCTCTCCAGGTTCTCCTGGACCTCCTGCTGGATGCTCCACAGCCGGGACCGCAACGGCGGCGCCTCATGGATGACCCGCATGAACCGGTCGTAGCCGACCATCAGCCCGACCCGGGGCGAGACCGCCTCGACCTCGTCGCGCAGTTCGCGCAGCAGCGCGGCGGCGGCCGACTCGCCGGCGTCCCGGCCGCGCACCCAGCGGGCGAGGCGGTCGACGACGCCCTTGCTGCGGTCGAGGAAGAGGTCCTCCTTGGTGGCGAAGTAGTTGTAGACGGTGTTGACGGAGACGTCGGCGGCTTCGGCCACATCCGCGATGGTCACGTCCATGAAGCCGCGCTCCAGGAACAGCCCGGTGGCGATGTCCGAGATCCGCTGTCTCGTCTCGCGCTTCTTCCGCTCCCTGAGCCCTTCAGCCATGGTCCACATCCTAGCTTCGCTGGTGTCGGTTGATTTTTGGGGCCATTGCAAAATTTAAGTCTCTCTGTTTTTCTGGGCGCATGACCGTCATCAGTACGGCCGGACTGGCCCGTACCTTCCAGACCAAGCGCGGCCCCGTAGAAGCCGTGCGCGGCATCGACCTGACCGTCCGAGAGGGCGAGATCCTCGGCTTCCTCGGCCCGAACGGCGCCGGGAAGACCACCACCCTGCGCATGCTCACGACCCTGCTCGCGCCGACCGGCGGCACCGCCACCGTCGCCGGCCACGACCTCGCCACCGACCCGGCCGGAGTGCGCCGGGCCTGCGGATACGTGGCCCAGTCCGGCGGCGTCGACCCGCAGATCGGCGTGCGCGAGGAACTGGTCACCCAGGGCCGCCTCTACCGGCTGGCGAAGACCCAGGCCCGCGACCGCGCCGAGGAGTTGGCCCGCGACCTGGGCCTGACCGAGCTGCTGGACCGCAGGTGCGGGGAGTTGTCGGGCGGCCAGCGGCGCCGCCTGGACATCGCGATGGCGCTGACCCATCGCCCGAAGGTCCTCTTCCTCGACGAGCCGACCACCGGCCTCGACCCCGGCAGCCGCGCCGACCTGTGGGACCTGATCCGACGCCTGCGCGCCGAGCACGGCACGACCGTCTTCCTGACCACCCACTACCTCGACGAGGCCGACGCCCTCGCCGACCGCCTGGTGATCGTCGACCGCGGTGTGGTCGTGGCCGAAGGCACCCCGACCGCGCTCAAGCTCCAGTACGGCGGCTCGATCGACGCCACCCTCCAGGACACGTTCCTCACCATCACCGGCCGCAGCGCGCCTGAGGCCGACGCCGCCCCCGTAGCCGTATAGGACCCGCTTCATGCTTCTCCACGACACCGCGCTCATCTACGGCCGCTATCTGCGCCAGTCCCTGCGCTCCCGCTTCGCGCTGCTCTTCGGGGTGCTGATGCCGCTGCTGTACCTGCTGTTCTTCGGTCCCCTCCTGACCGATCTGCCGCTCGGCGGACAGGGCAGCTCCTGGCAGGTGCTGGTGCCAGGACTCCTCCTCCAACTCGGGCTGTTCGGAGCCCTGTTCGCCGGGTTCATGATCATCCTGGAGAAGGGGTCGGGGATCGTCGACCGGATGCGGGTCACGCCCGTCAGCCGGCTCGGGCTGCTGCTGGGGCGGGTACTGCGGGACGCTACGGTCTTCGTCTTCCAGGCGGTGCTGCTGGTGCTGGCCGCGCTGGTGATGGGGCTGCGGGCACCGCTCGTCGGCATCCTGATCGGCTTCGCCTTCGTCGGGCTGCTCACGATCTCGCTCGCCTCGCTGTCCTACGCGGTGGCGATGAAGGTCCGCACACCCCAGGAGTTCGGCCCGCTCATCAACGCCGTGTCGATGCCGTCGATGCTGCTGTCCGGGCTGATGCTCCCGATGACCCTCGGCCCCGCCTGGCTGGACGTCCTCTCCCACTTCATGCCGTTCCGCTATCTGGTGGACGCGATGCGGGACGCGTACGTCGGTGAGTACGCCACGGCCCACATGGCGTACGGCGTCCTGGTCGCCCTCGGCTTCTCGGCGCTCGCCGTGACAGTGGGCACACGCGTCTTCCGGACGGCCGGCGCGTAACTAGGCTGGTCGCATGGTCAATCTGACGCGCATCTACACCAGGACCGGCGACCAGGGCACCACCGCCCTCGGCGACATGAGCAGGGTCGCCAAGACCGATCTGCGGATCTCGGCGTACGCCGACGCCAATGAGGCGAACGCGGTGATCGGGACGGCGATCGCGCTCGGCGGGCTCGCCGAGGAGGTCGTCAAGGTCCTCACGCGCGTCCAGAACGACCTGTTCGACGTCGGCGCCGACCTGTCCACGCCCGTCGTCGAGAACCCGGAGTTCCCGCCGCTTCGGGTCGAGCAGTTCTACATCGACAAGCTGGAAGCGGACTGCGACCACTTCAACGAGCGGCTGGAGAAGCTCCGGTCGTTCATCCTCCCGGGCGGCACCCCGGGCGCGGCCCTGCTGCACCAGGCCTGCACGGTCGTACGCCGGGCGGAACGGTCGACGTGGGCGGCGCTGGAAGTGCACGGGGAGGTCATGAACCCCCTGACCGCGACCTACCTCAACCGCCTGTCCGACCTGCTGTTCATCCTGGCGCGGACCGCCAACAAGGAGGTCGGGGACGTGCTGTGGGTGCCCGGCGGGGAGCGTTAGGCCTCCCTCTTGGGGAACAGCGTGTAGCTGCCGGCGATGACGACGTTGATGCCGATCAGCCAGAGCATGCGCTGCTGCCACGCCTGGAGCGAATCGGTGTCGCCGGCGCCTCCGACGTACCAGATCGCGGCCTGGAGCAGGGCCATGGCGACCACCGCAGCGACGATCCAGCGGCCCGCGACCTTCCATTCGTGGACGGCGCGGGCCGTGCCGTACTTCGGCGGCCGTACCGGCGGCGGGCCGCCCGCGAAACGGTGGGCGAAGCGGGCGTCGGCCCAGCGGATCGTGGAGTGGCCGAGCCCGACCGTGAAGCCGATGTAGACGGCGGCCAGGCCGTGCTTCCAGTCGGGTTCGGCGCCGTTGCGGAGGTCGATCGCGGTGACCGTGAACAGCACCACCTCCAGCAGCGGCTCGCACAGCAACAGGGCCAGCCCGGTACGCGGCATCTTCAGCAGGTACCGGAAGGCCAGCCCCCCGGCCAGCAGCACCCAGAACGCCACCTCGCAGGCGATGATCAACGCGACCAGCACGGCTCGCTCCTCACAGAAAAGTCCGTCACCCTTCCAGGCTCGGCCCGGATTCCCCCGCTTTCCTCGTCGCCGACGACGAACTCGCCGTACATCGAAAGATGCAGTCCAGGACCGTCCCCGGGGATCAGGCGGGCGGCGCGGCGGCCGTGTTTCATGGGGGCATGGCCGTACGACTCCCCCGCCCGCACCGCTTCGACGTGTACGTCGCGGCCGGCGGACTGCTCGGCGGTCTGCTGCTCGTGCTGCTGGGGCTCGGCACCCGGCGCTCGGACGACCCGATCACCCTCTTCGACGGCCCCTGGCCGGTACTGCTGCCGCTCACCGTGCTGGCCGGGTGCGAACTGCTGCGCCGCACGGCACCGCGCGCGGCCCTGCTGACCGGCACGGTCGCGATCTGCGCGGACCTGACCACGCAGGGCAGCCTGGCGTCGGTGCTGATGTTCACCGACCTCGTCTACGCGGCCGTCCTGTACGGCCCGCTCGCCTCGGCCCGCCGCATCCAGTGGATCACCGGTCTGCTCACGGTGGTCGCGACGCTGGTGCCGTTCGCGGTGTGGCGGGTCCCGGAGGCGCTGCTGATCGGTGTGGTCGTCGGCGTCGTGGCGTACGGGCCCGCCGCCACCGGCTGGATCGTCCGCAACCACCGCGACGCCGCCGAGGCGGCCCGGCTGCGCGCCGAACAGACCGCGCTGCTCGCCGAGATGGACCGCAACCAGGCCGTCGTCGCCGAACGCGCCCGGATGGCCAGGGAGTTGCACGACATGGTCGCCAACCACCTCTCCGCGATCGCGATCCACTCCACCGCCGCGCTGTCACTGGACGACCCGAAGACCTCCGCGGAGGCCCTCGGCGTCATCCGCGAGAACAGCGTCAAGGGGCTGGAGGAGATGCGCCGGCTCATCGGCATCCTGCGCGACGGCGACGAGGAGCCGAGCGCGGTGCCGACCCTCGACGGTCTCACCGCCCTCGTCGAGGACGCCCGCACCAACGGCCTCGACGTCACGCTGGACCCCGGGTACGGCACGACCGTGCCCGCCCCCGTCGAGCTCGCCGCCTATCGCATCGTCCAGGAGTCCCTGACCAACGCGCTCAAGCACGCCTGCCCCGGCCGGGTCACCGTCAGCCTGGCCCGGCGCGACGGCTCGCTCGACGTGCTCGTGAGCAGCCCGTACGGCCGCCGGGAGGGCCCGAGCGCCCCCGGTTCCGGCGCCGGTCTGGTCGGCATGCGGGAGCGGGTGGCGCTGCTGGGCGGCACCTTCACGGCCGGCCCCGAGGGCACCCTGTGGGCCGTACGCGCCGCCCTCCCCCTCACCGATGGAGACCCCACATGATTCGTGTGCTCGTCGCCGAGGACCAGTCCGCCGTGCGCGCCGGGCTCGTCCTCATCCTGCGCAGCGCCCCGGACATCGACGTGGTCGGTGAGGCGGCCGACGGGGAGCGGGCGGTGGCGCTGGCAAGGGAGTTGCGGCCGGATCTCGTCCTGATGGACGTGCAGATGCCGCGTCTGGACGGAGTGTCGGCGACCCGGAAGGTCACGCAGGAGGGGCTCGCGGACGTCCTCGTGCTGACCACCTTCGACCTCGACGAGTATGTGTTCGGGGCGCTGCGGGCGGGCGCGGCCGGGTTCCTGCTGAAGAACACGGAGGCGAGGGACCTCGTCGAGGCCGTGCGCACGGTGGCCCGCGGGGAGGGCATCGTGGCCCCGGCCGTCACCCGTCGGCTGATCGCCGAGTTCGCGGCGAAGCCCGTACGGCAGTCGAGCGCGGACCCAGCGGTCCTGGACTCCCTCACCCGCCGTGAACGCGAGGTGCTGTCCTGCCTCGGCGAGGGACTGTCCAACGCGGACATCGCGGGCCGCCTCGACATGGCGGAGGCAACGGTAAAGACGCACGTCAGCCGCCTCCTGGGCAAGCTGGACCTGCGGAGCCGGGTGCAAGCGGCCGTACTCGCGCAGGAGTTGGGTGTCTGAGCGGTTGCATACGAGAGTGGTCCAGACCTATTGACCCGTGGTCCAGACCTTTCTATTCTCGCGGCACCGTGGGCACGAAGGCTCAGTCGTGCCCCCATCCCCGAGAAGGAGGCGCGGTATGCGCTTCAGACACAGAGCCGCGGCAGGGTTCGCGACGCTGTTGCTCCCCTTCGCCGGACTGGTCGGGCTGGCCAGTCCCGCCCAGGCCGCGACGTCCGCGACCGCGACCTTCGCCAAGCCCCAGGACTGGGGCACCGGCTTCGAAGGCAAGTGGACCGTCAAGAACACCGGCGACACCACCCTCAGCTCCTGGACCGTGGAGTGGGACTACCCCTCCGGCACCTCGGTCACCTCCGCCTGGGACGCCGACGTCACCTCCTCCGGCACCCACTGGACCGCCAAGAACAAGTCCTGGAACGGCACCCTCGCCCCCGGCGCCTCCGTCTCCTTCGGCTTCAACGGCTCCGGCTCCGGCTCCCCCTCCAACTGCAAGCTGAACGGCGGCAGTTGCGACGGCGGCACCACCAACCCGAGCGACAGCGCGCCCAGCGCCCCCGGCACCCCGACCGCGTCCGGCATCACCGACACCTCGGTGAAGCTCTCCTGGAGCGCGGCCACCGACGACAAGGGCGTCAAGAACTACGACGTCCTGCGCAACGGCAGCAAGGTCGCGACGGTGACGACGACCTCGTACACCGACACCGGCCTGACCGCCGGCACGTCCTACTCCTACACGGTCCAGGCCCGCGACACCGCTGACCAGACCGGCCCGGTCAGCGGCGCGGTCTCGGTGAAGACCACCGGCGGCGGCACCACCGACCCGGGCACCGGCGGCGACAAGGTCAAGCTCGGCTACTTCACCGAGTGGGGCGTCTACGGCCGCAACTACCACGTCAAGAACCTGGTGACCTCGGGCTCCGCCGCGAAGATCACGCACATCAACTACGCGTTCGGCAACGTCAAGGACGGCAAGTGCGTCGTCGACGACACCTACGCCGCCTACGACAAGGCGTACACCGCCGACCAGTCCGTCAGCGGCGTCGCCGACACCTGGGACCAGCCGCTGCGCGGCAACTTCAACCAGCTGCGTGAGCTGAAGGCCAAGTACCCGAACATCAAGGTCCTCTACTCCTTCGGCGGCTGGACCTACTCCGGCGGCTTCGCCCAGGCCGCCGCCAACCCGGCCGCGTTCGCCGCGAGTTGCAAGTCCGTCATCGAGGACCCGCGCTGGGCGGACGTCTTCGACGGCATCGACATCGACTGGGAGTACCCGAACGCCTGCGGTCTGACCTGTGACACCTCCGGTGCCGCGGCCTTCAAGAACCTGGTGTCGGCGCTGCGTTCGGAGTTCGGCAGCGACTACCTCGTCACCGCCGCGATCACCGCGGACGCGTCCAGCGGCGGCAAGATCGACGCGGCCGACTACGGCGGCGCCTCGGCGTACCTCAACTGGTACAACGTGATGACGTACGACTACTTCGGCGCCTGGGACAAGACCGGCCCCACCGCCCCGCACTCCCCGCTCACCTCGTACTCCGGCATCCCGAAGGCCGGCTTCAACTCGGCCGACGCGATCGCCAAGCTGAAGGCGAAGGGAGTGGCGTCGAACAAGCTCCTGCTCGGCATCGGCTTCTACGGCCGCGGCTGGACCGGCGTCACCCAGGCCGCCCCCGGCGGCACCGCCACCGGCCCGGCGACCGGCACCTACGAGGCCGGCATCGAGGACTACAAGGTCCTCAAGACGTCCTGCCCCGCCACCGGCACCGTCGGCGGCACCGCGTACGCCTACTGCGGCAGCAACTGGTGGTCGTACGACACCCCCGCCACCATCGGCACCAAGATGGCCTGGGCCAAGAGCCAGGGCCTCGGCGGCGCCTTCTTCTGGGAGTTCAGCGGCGACAGCTCCAACGGTGAGCTGGTGAGCGCCATCAACAGCGGGCTCAGCTAGCGGTACCCGTACTACGCGACATTGACGCGCTGACCGGGCGGGGCTGCCTCAAGCCACGCGAGAAAACCGGTCAGCGCGTCTTCGCTCATGGCGAGCTCAAGACGCGTGCCCCGGTGCAGGCAGGTGAGGACGACGGCGTCGGAGAGCAGCGCCAGCTCCTCCTCGCCCTCGGGCAGCCGGCGTCCCGCGACCTCGATCGCGGCGCGCTCCAGGACGCGGCGCGGGCGGTAGGCGTAGGAGAAGACGCGGTACCACTCGATCCGGTCGCCGTTGTAGCGGGCTACTCCGTAGCTCCAGCCTTTTCCGCTGGTGTCGGTTTTCTCCGGGACGTCCCAGCGCAGGGAACAGTCGAAGGTGCCGCCCGAGCGCTGGATCAGTCTGCGACGCAGGCCGAAGACGAACAGCCCGAGCACCACCAGGGCGACCACGATTCCGCACACAGTCAGAGCGAGGACCATCGACACCGACCTCCTCGTCTACTCGGTAACGGAATGGAAAAAACATCCACATTTGCCTCAGCCGCGACCGGGGCCGGATTTCTCCGGTCCCAGCCGCGGCTGAGTGACGTCATACGGTCTTGCGCAGGCTAGCGCGTCGCCGCCGCACGGATGCGTACGTCCGCGCGACGCTCGGCGGCGGCGTCACCCTCCGCCTTCGCGCGCTCCAGCTCACGCTCGGCACGCTGGACATCGATCTCGTCCGACAGCTCGGCGATCTCGGCCAGCAGCGACAGCTTGTTGTCGGCGAACGAGATGAAACCGCCGTGCACCGCGGCGACGACCGTTCCACCGTCACTCGTACGGATGGTCACCGGGCCCGACTCCAGCACACCGAGCAGCGGCTGGTGACCGGGCATGACGCCGATGTCGCCGGACGTGGTGCGCGCGACGACCAGGGTGGCCTCGCCGGACCAGACCTCTCGGTCGGCCGCGACCAGCGCGACGTGCAGCTCAGCAGCCAAGGTGGCTCCTCGGGTCACCACCCGGCGGTTCTGCCGGGTGTGGGTTACAAGTCTAGTAGGCGTGAAAGAGGGGGCGGGACGTGCCCCGCCCCCTCAGGTGTGAGCCACAGGGCTCACTTGGAACTCGGTTGAGTTCAGGAGACGCCGAGCTCCTTGGCGTTGGCCTTCAGGTCCTCGATGCCACCGCACAGGAAGAACGCCTGCTCCGGGAAGTGGTCGTACTCGCCGTCGATGATCGCGTTGAAGGCCGCGATCGACTCGTCCAGCGGGACGTCCGACCCGTCGACGCCGGTGAACTGCTTGGCGACGTGGGTGTTCTGGGACAGGAAGCGCTCCACGCGACGGGCACGGTGGACGGTGAGCTTGTCCTCCTCGCCCAGCTCGTCGATACCGAGGATCGCGATGATGTCCTGAAGGTCCTTGTACTTCTGCAGGACCGTCTTGACGCGCATCGCGGTGTTGTAGTGGTCCGCCGCGATGTACCGCGGGTCGAGGATGCGGGACGTCGAGTCCAGCGGGTCCACGGCCGGGTAGATGCCCTTCTCGGAGATCGGACGGGAGAGCACCGTCGTCGCGTCGAGGTGGGCGAAGGTGGTGGCCGGGGCCGGGTCGGTCAGGTCGTCCGCGGGGACGTAGATCGCCTGCATCGAGGTGATCGAGTGACCACGGGTCGAGGTGATGCGCTCCTGGAGGAGACCCATCTCGTCGGCCAGGTTCGGCTGGTAGCCCACCGCGGAGGGCATACGGCCGAGCAGGGTCGACACCTCGGAACCGGCCTGCGTGAAGCGGAAGATGTTGTCGATGAAGAACAGCACGTCCTGCTTCTGCACATCGCGGAAGTACTCCGCCATGGTCAGACCGGCGAGGGCCACGCGCAGACGGGTGCCCGGGGGCTCGTCCATCTGACCGAAGACCAGGGCGGTCTTGTCGATGACGCCCGAGTCGGCCATCTCCTCGATGAGGTCGTTGCCCTCACGGGTGCGCTCACCGACACCGGCGAACACGGAGACACCGTCGTGGTTGTTGGCGACGCGGTAGATCATCTCCTGGATGAGCACCGTCTTGCCGACGCCGGCACCACCGAACAGACCGATCTTTCCACCCTTGACGTACGGGGTGAGAAGGTCGATGACCTTGACGCCGGTCTCGAACATCTCGGTCTTCGACTCGAGCTCGTCGAAGTTCGGGGCCTTGCGGTGGATGCCCCAGCGCTCGCCCTCGTACTGCTCGTCGACGTTCAGCACCTCACCGAGGGTGTTGAACACCTTGCCCTTGGTGAAGTCGCCGACCGGCACGGTGATGGAGGCACCCGTGTCGGTCACCGGGGCCTGGCGGACCAGACCGTCGGTGGGCTGCATCGAGATGGTGCGGACCAGGCCGTCACCCAGGTGCTGGGCGACCTCCAGGGTCAGCGTCTTCTTCGCGCCGTCCTGGGCCGGGTCGGCCACCTCGACGTGAAGAGCGTTGTAGATGTCGGGCATCGCGTCGACGGGGAACTCCACGTCGACGACCGGGCCGATGACCCGGGCGACGCGGCCCGTGGCCGTCGCGGTCTCAACAGTGGTGGTCATTAGCGGTCACTCCCCGCGGTCGCGTCGGCCAGGGCTGCGGAGCCTCCGACGATCTCGCTGATTTCCTGGGTGATTTCGGCCTGGCGGGCCGCGTTGGCAAGCCGGGAGAGCGTCGTGATGAGCTCTCCGGCGTTGTCGGTGGCCGACTTCATCGCGCGGCGGGTGGCGGCGTGCTTGGAGGCAGCCGACTGGAGCAGCGCGTTGTAGATACGGCTTTCGACGTACCGCGGCAGAAGGGCGTCGAGGACGTCCTCCGCCGACGGCTCGAAGTCGTACAGCGGGAGGATCTCGCCCTTGGGCGCCTCCGCCGCAACCTCTTCGAGGCTGAGCGGCAGCAGACGGTTGTCGATCGCCGTCTGCGTCATCATCGAGACGAACTCGGTGTAGACGATGTGGAGTTCATCCACGCCGCCCTCGGCCGTGTCCTTCTCGATGGCCTCGATCAGCGGGCCCGCGACCTTCTTCGCGTCCGCGTACGAGGGCTCGTCGGTGAAGCCCGACCACGACTCCACGACCTTGCGCTCGCGGAAGTTGTAGTGGGCCAGACCGCGCCGGCCGACGATGTACGTGTCGACCTGCTTGCCCTCGGCCTCGAGACGCGCGGTCAGCTGCTCCGCGGCCTTGATGGCGTTGGAGTTGAAGGCACCGGCGAGACCACGGTCGCTCGTGAGGAGCAGCACCGCGGACCGCACGACCGTCTCGGCCTGCGTGGTCAGCGGGTGCTTCGTGTTCGAGCCGGTACCGACCGCCGTGACCGCGCGGGTGAGCTCGGTCGCGTACGGCGTGGAGGCCGCCACCTTGCGCTGCGCCTTGACGACGCGCGAGGCGGCGATCATCTCCATCGCCTTGGTGATCTTCTTGGTCGCGGTGACGGATCGGATGCGACGCTTGTAGACCCGGAGCTGGGCTCCCATGAGTCAGGTCCCTTCCTTACGTCACTTGGCGGCGGCCGGGGCGTCCTCGCCGAGAAGCTTGCCGTCCGAGGTCTCGAACTGCTTCTTGAACTCGGCGATGGCGTCGGCAACAGCGGTGAGGGTGTCGTCCGACATCTTGCCGCCCTCCTTGATGGAGGTCATGAGGCCCTGCTCCTTGCGGTGCAGGTACTCCAGGAGCTCCTTCTCGAAGCGGCGGATGTCGGCGACCGGGACGTCGTCCATCTTGCCGGTGGTACCGGCCCACACGGAGACGACCTGGTCCTCGGTCGGCATCGGCTGGTACTGCGGCTGCTTGAGCAGCTCGACCAGACGCTGACCGCGCTCCAGCTGGGACTTCGACGCGGCGTCCAGGTCGGAACCGAAGGCGGCGAACGCCTCCAGCTCGCGGTACTGGGCCAGGTCGAGGCGCAGTCGGCCGGAGACCTGCTTCATCGCCTTGTGCTGCGCGGAACCACCGACTCGGGAGACGGAGATACCGACGTTCAGCGCGGGGCGCTGACCGGCGTTGAACAGGTCCGACTCCAGGAAGCACTGGCCGTCGGTGATGGAGATGACGTTGGTCGGGATGAACGCGGAGACGTCGTTGGCCTTCGTCTCGACGATCGGCAGGCCCGTCATGGAACCGGCGCCCAGCTCGTCGGAGAGCTTCGCGCAGCGCTCCAGCAGGCGGGAGTGCAGGTAGAAGACGTCACCCGGGTAGGCCTCACGGCCCGGCGGGCGGCGCAGCAGCAGGGAGACGGCGCGGTAGGCGTCGGCCTGCTTCGAGAGGTCGTCGAAGATGATGAGGACGTGCTTGCCCTCGTACATCCACTGCTGGCCGATGGCCGAACCGGTGTACGGCGCCAGGTACTTGAAGCCGGCCGGGTCGGACGCCGGGGCGGCGACGATGGTCGTGTACTCCAGCGCGCCGGCCTCTTCGAGGGCGCCACGCACGGAGGCGATGGTCGAGCCCTTCTGACCGATGGCGACGTAGACGCAGCGGACCTGCTTCGACGGGTCGCCGGTGCGCCAGTTGTCGCGCTGGTTGATGATCGTGTCGACGGCCAGGGCGGTCTTGCCGGTCTGGCGGTCACCGATGATCAGCTGACGCTGGCCACGGCCGATCGGGGTCATCGCGTCGACGGCCTTGTAGCCGGTCTCCATCGGCTCGTGCACCGACTTACGGGCCATGACGCCCGGAGCCTGCAGCTCAAGGGCGCGACGACCGCTGGTCTCGATCTCGCCGAGGCCGTCGATCGGGTTGCCGAGCGGGTCGACGACGCGGCCGAGGTAGCCCTCGCCGACGGCCACGGAGAGGACCTCACCGGTACGGGATACCGGCTGACCCTCCTCGATGCCGCTGAACTCACCGAGGACGATGGCGCCGATCTCGCGCTCTTCCAGGTTGAGCGCGAGGCCGAGGGTGCCGTCCTCGAACTTCAGCAGTTCGTTGGCCATGGCCGAGGGCAGACCCTCGACCTTCGCGATGCCGTCGCCGGCAAGGGTGACCGTACCGACCTCCTCGCGCGAGGCCGCGTCCGGCTTGTACGACTGGACGAAGTTCTCCAGCGCGTCCCGGATCTCCTCCGGCCGGATCGTGAGCTCCGCCATCTGGGTTCCCTGCTCTCCTTGTTGGGCCCGAAGTTTCACTTTGGGGGTCTGGGGGCGACCCCCAGGATTCTTCATGTACGGCCCAACCAGGGCCGTCGTAAGTACGTACTGCTATGAAGTTGCTGCTCAGCCCGCCAGGCGGCGGCCGGCGTCCTCGATGCGGTCCGCGATGGAGCCGTTGATGACCTCGTCACCGACCTGCACCCGGATACCGCCGAGGACCTCGGGGTCCACGTCGATGTTCAGGTGGACCGGGTGGCCGTAGAGCTTCCCGAGTGCGGCGCCCAGGCGCTGCTTCTGCGCGTCGCTCAGCGGTACCGCCGAGGTGACGACGGCGACCAGGCGGTTGCGTCGGTCCGCGGCGAGCTTGGACAGGGACTCCAGTCCCGCTTCCAGGCTACGTCCCCGCGGCGCGGTCACAAGACGCGTCACCAGGCGCTCGGTGGCAGCGTCGGCACGACCGCCGAGCAGGCTGCGCAGCAGCTCGCTCTTGGCCGAACCGGTCGCGGCGCGGTCGGTCAGCGCGGCCCGCAGCTCGGTGTTCGAGGCGACGATCCGGCCGAACCGGAACAGCTCGTCCTCCACGTCGTCGAGCGCACCGGACTGCTGCGCGGCGGTGAGGTCGGCGAGAACCGCCAGCTCCTCAAGGGCGTCCACCAGGTCGCGCGACTGCGACCAGCGGGAGCGCACCATGCCGGACACCAGGTCCGCGGTCTCGCCGCCGACCTGGCCGCCGAGGAGACGCCGGGCCAGGTCGGCCTTGGCCTCGCCGGCCTGCGCCGGGTCGGTCAGGACCCGACGCAGCGACACCTCGCGGTCGAGCAGCGCGGTGACGGCGGCCAGTTCGTCGGCGAGCGTGCGGGCGCTCACGGACGTGTTGTCCGTCAGCGCGTCCAGACGCTCACGTGCGGCTGCCAGGGCCTCGCGGCTCGCTCCGTTCATCGCGCGGCCTCGGCCTTCTCCTCGAGCTCGTCGAGGAAGCGGTCGATCACGCGGCTCTGCCGGGCGTGGTCCTCGAGGGACTCACCGACGAGCTTGCCGGCCAGGTCGGTGGCGAGCTTGCCGACGTCCTGGCGGAGCGCGGACGAGGCGGCCTTGCGGTCGGCCTCGATCTGCGCGTGACCGGCGGCGATGATCTCCTCACGCTGCCGCTGGCCTTCCGCGCGCATCTCGGCGATGAGCGTGGCGCCCTGCTCCTGCGCCTCCTGGCGCAGGCGCGCGGCCTCGTGGCGGGCCTCGGCGAGCTGTGCCTTGTACTGCTCAAGGACGCTCTGGGCCTCGGTCTGTGCGGCCTCGGCCTTCTCGATACCGCCCTCGATGGCCTCGCGCCGCTCTTCCAGAACCTTGTTGATGGTCGGGAGGAGCTTCTTGGCGAGGAAGCCGAAGACGATGACGAAGGCGATCAGGCCGATGACGAGCTCCGGCCACGGCGGAATGAGGGGGTTTTCCTTCTCCGCCTCGGCCGCCAGCTGAACCAGTGCGTGGTTCACATCAGTGCCTTTCGTCTAATTACGGCTGGTCGTCTGGTTCGTCTTAGTAGACGAACGGCATGACCAGACCGATGAGGGCGAGCGCCTCACAGAAGGCGAAGCCGAGGATCTGGTTGGCGCGGATGAGGCCGGCCGCCTCGGGCTGGCGGGCGAGGGCCTGCGTGCCATTACCGAAGATGATGCCGACGCCGACGCCCGGGCCGATCGCGGCGAGGCCGTAACCGATGGAGCCGAGGTTGCCTTCGACCGCAGCGAGGGTCTGGAGAGCGGACATGCCGGTTCTTCCTTCTCTTTCAGTGACCGGTGGGGGTTGGCCACCGGATGTCTCTAGGGGTGTCGCAGGGGGCGGTGCTCAGTGGTGCTCGGCGAGCGCGCCCTGGATGAAGGTGCAGGTCAGGAGGACGAAGACGTACGCCTGAACCGCCTGGATGAACAGCTCGAAGGCGGTCATGATGATGACCATCACGAACGACACGGCGGAGTAGGCGATGCCGATGCCGTTGAGCATGTACCAGCTGGCGATCGTGAAGAGCAGCAGCAGGGTGTGACCGGCGAACATGTTCGCGAACAGTCGCACCGCGTGCGTAAACGGACGGACGATCAGGTTCGAGAAGAACTCGATGGTCATGGCCAGCGGGAGCACCGGGCCCAGCGACTTGTCGTAGCCGGTGAAGTTCTTGAAGGCGCCCACGAAGCCGTGCCGCTTGAAGGTGAGCGAGACCCAGGTGACGTAGACGATCGCGGCCAGTACGGCGGGGTAGGCGATGATCGATGTCACCGGGAAGGACGCCACCGGCACGATGGACCAGAGGTTCATGATCCAGATGAAGAAGAACAGCGAGACGGCGAGCGGAACGTACTTCTCGCCCTCCTTCTTGCCGATCGTCTCGTAGACGATGCCGCGGCGTACGAAGTCGTAGCCGGCCTCGGCGACCATCTGGAGCTTGCCCGGGACCAGCTTCGGCTTGGCGAAGGCGGACCAGAAGAAGCCCACGATGATGATGGAGCCCAGGAGGGCCAGCAGCATCGGCTTGTTGAAGTACGCGCCGTTGCCGTCGGCGTCGCCCCACAGCGGCTCGAACATGAACGAGTGCAGGCCCGGAGCCGGGAAGCCGCACCCGTCGAACAGGTGACAGCTCGTGTCGAAAGCGAGCGTCTGCGTCGGGTCAGCACTCACCGCGGGCTCCTTCATCGTGGCGCATAGGTACGGCAACCTCGTTGTGTCGGCGCGGCGCAGGGCCGCGGTTCGGCACGGGACTGGTGTTACGGATGTGGGGGCGGCTGGGGGGCATCTCGCCTCGCGAGTGAGATCGAGCAGGCGTCAGCTCAGATGCCCGCGCCCGCGATGCCGCAGTTGGCACCGGACGATAGCAGGACTTCTCGTGCCCCTTTATCCCGCCCCTACCCCTCACGACGAGTGCCCCGATTTTTCGGGCTTGTTACCCGAATCGGGCTCGACGTAGAGGATCTTGGACTTCATGTGGGCACGTGTCTGGGCGGCGATCCAGGCGAGGGTGCCGGCGACCAGAGTCAGTGCGAAAGCCTTGGGGTTGAACAACGTCGTGTTCTTGAAAGCAGCGACGAACACGAACAGCAGCAGGATCTGAGCCGCGTAGAGCATCAGGCCCATCGCCTGGAACAGGTGCGGAAGCGATTTGGCAGTGCGCTGCAGTACGTAGAGACCGATTCCCATGAACAGGATCACGATCAGCGTCGCGACGCCGGCCCCGATCGCCCCTTTGCCGCCGGCGACCACACCACTGACGACGGCGGCAATCGCGCCGACGGCAGCTGTGGGCACAGCAGCCTGGGCCAGGATCCGGACGTCGTTGGACGGCATGGCGGCAACTCCGCTTTCAAAGGGGGAAGGGGTGTCGTCATGGACGAGCGTAGTCCCGGGTCGAGAGGGGACCTCACACCAATGGACCGTCGCACTACGGTCCTTCGGCTCTACCCCGGGTTCTCGTGAACCGTATCACAAACTATTTGATGAGGTCTTTACCTGGTTGGTGTGCTCGCTGTCACACATGAGAGTGACCGTGCGCGTCTGTGCAAGAACACGGCCGACATGTCTGGTATTGGGGCGCTTTACACCCCCAACTCACTCCCACGACTTGGCAATGCTCTAGTCAGATTCTTACCTTGCCGCGTCAGCGCGACGATTCGGCTTTCCGCCGGTCCAGGAACCGCGAACGGGCGCCGATGGCGGTCGCCCCGTTGACGCCGGACACCCCGACCGCGACCGGAGTGCGCTCTTCCTCCTCCGCCTCGGCGGAGACCGGCTCCGCGACCGGCGTGGATTCCGCAACGGCCTTGCGGCGACGGCGATATCGCGGCGGCACGAAGGCCTGCGCCCACATCGGGGCACGCGGTGTGAAGCGCGGCAGCAGCAGGAGCAGCAGCCCGATCGCCGAGAGGATCACCACACCGAGCACGATCCACATGGACGCGGAGTTCACGGAGTAGGCGAGGGCGCCGAACGCGATCAGCGCCGACCAGAAGTACATGATCAGGACGGCCCTGCTGTGCGAGTGCCCGATCTCCAGCAGCCGGTGGTGCAGATGCCCCCGGTCGGCCGCGAACGGCGACTGACCGCGCCAGGTGCGCCGCACGATCGCCAGCACCAGGTCGGCGGCCGGGATGGCGATGATGGTCAGCGGCAGCAGCAGCGGGATGTAGACCGGCACCGTCTGGTGCACCGCCGCCTTCTCGGACCCGGCGAACAGCTTCAAGGCGTCCGGGTCGACCTGTCCGGTGATGGAGATCGCGCCGGCGGCCAGCACCAGCCCGATCAGCATCGAGCCCGAGTCGCCCATGAAGATCCGCGCGGGGTGCATGTTGTGCGGCAGGAAGCCCAGGCACATGCCCATGAGGATCGCCGAGAACAGCGTCGCCGGGGCGGCGGCCTCGATGCCGTACGACACCCAGACGCGGTAGGCGTACAGGAAGAACGCGGCCGACGCGATGCAGACCATGCCGGCCGCGAGGCCGTCGAGGCCGTCCACGAAGTTGACCGCGTTGATGGTGATGACCACCAGCGCCACCGTCAGCAGGGTGCCCTGCCACTGGGTCAGCGCGACCGAGCCGAAGCCCGGGATGGGCAGCCACAGGATCGTCAGACCCTGCATGACCATCACACCGGCGGCGATCATCTGCCCGCCGAGCTTGATCAGGGCGTCGATCTCGAACTTGTCGTCCAGGACGCCGATCAGCCAGATCAGGGCGGCGCCGGAGAGCAGCGCACGCGGCTCGTTGGACTGGGAGAAGACCCCGTTGAGGTTGGTGAGGTGGTCGGCGACCAGCAGTCCGGCGCACAGGCCGAAGAACATGGCGATACCGCCGAGCCGCGGAGTCGGTTCCCGGTGCACGTCACGGGCCCTGATCTCCGGCATCGCTCCGGCCACGATCGCGAACTTCCGTACCGGCCCTGTCAGCAGATACGTCACCGCGGCCGTGATGCAGAGCGTCAGCAGGTATTCACGCACAGGCTTCCCCACAGGTCTCGCTGGCCATCTCAGCCCCACACCCTAGCGACGGACGCATATGGTTGGGGACTTCCGGGTAGCGACGATGGTTGCACGTGTGGCTGTGCACCAGGGTTGAAACCAGGTGTCCGACGGGTTCCACGGCGGGTTCTACAGGGTTGCGCCTACCCCTACTGAGCGGGGTACGGCGGAAATCTGCCCGCCAGCTCCCGCACTTCTTCACGGGCCTTCTGCCCCTCGGTCTCCCCGCGCAGCACCCCCGCGAGCAGGGCGGCGACCTGGGCCATCTCCTCCTCCCCCATGCCCTGCGTGGTCAGGGCGGCGGTCCCGAGGCGCAGTCCGCGGACGTCCGCGTGCGGCAGCGCACAGCAGTCGAGGACCATGCCGGCCGCGGCGAGCAGCCCCCTCGCGGTGCGCCCGTCGACGCCGAGCGGTGCGGGATCGACGGTGAGCAGATGCGTGTCCGTGCCTCCGGTGGTGACGACGAGCCCCTCGCCGGCCAGCCCCGCCGCGAGAACCCTCGCATTGGCGACCACCTGATGGGCGTACGCCGTGAACGCCGGAGTTGCCGCCTCGCCGAAGGCGACGGCCTTGGCGGCGATGGTGTGCATCTGCGCGCCGCCCTGGGTGAACGGGAAGACAGCCCGGTCGACCCGCTCGGCCAGCTCGCTTCCGCAAAGGATCATCCCGCCGCGGGGCCCGCGCAGCACCTTGTGCGTGGTGGCGCAGACGACATCGGCGTACGGCACCGGACTGGGCGCCGCTCCCCCGGCGACGAGCCCGATGGGGTGGGCGGCGTCGGCGATCAGATAGGCGCCCACCTCGTCGGCGACCTCGCGGAAGAAGGCGTAGTCGATGTGCCGGGGGTAGGCGATGGACCCGCACACGATCGCCTTGGGCCGGTGATTCCTCGCCAGGGCCCGCACCTGCTCGTACTCGATGAGCCCGCTCTCGGCATCGACGCCGTACCCGACGAAGTCGAACCACCGCCCGGAGAAGTTCGCGGGCGAGCCATGCGTGAGATGCCCGCCGTACGGCAGCCCAAGGGCAAGAACGGTGTCCCCGGGCCGCAACAAGGCCGCATAGGCGGCCAGCACGGCGGACGACCCCGAATGGGCCTGCACATTGGCGTGCTCGGCCCCGAAGAGCGCCTTCGCCCGGTCCACGGCGACCCGCTCGGCGACGTCCACGATCTCGCAGCCACCGTGGTGCCGGGCGCCGGGATACCCCTCGGCGTACTTGTTGGCGAGCGGCGACCCCAGGGCGGCCAGCACGGCGGGCGACGAGAAGTTCTCGGCGGCGATCAACTGCAATGACGTCGACTGCCGTTCGAGCTCCCCGAGCAGGATCTCAGCCAGCTCGGGATCCTGCCGCCGCAGGACATCGGCGGTCTCGGGCGCATGGGTGACCGACATGGTGGACTCCGGGGCGTCGACGATGACGTACGACCAATGTAGGCCCGGTACCCCCGAGGTGCTCGCCCGTCACGCCCGCGCGGCAACCCCCGTCAACGCCGTCACCACCGGATCCACCGCCTGATGTATCTCGTCCCCGATCGACCGGAAGAACGTCAGCGGCGCCCCGTACGGGTCGTACACCTCGTCCGCCTCCGCCGTCGGAGCCAACAGCCACCCGCGTAGAGCCGCCGCCGCACGGACCAGGGCACGGGCACGGTCGACCACGCCGTCCTCCAGAGGGGGCAGCGTGGTGGGGACCCCGTCCCCGACGCGCCCCTCGCACCGCTCGGCCCTGGCGGGCCTCCCGGGCTTCGAGCCGCTGCGTCGGACTCCGTCCGCCGACTCACACCAGCCGCGTCACGCCCGCGCGGCAACCCCCGTCAGCGCCGTCACCACCGGATCCACCGCCTGATGTATCTCGTCACCGATCGACCGGAAGAACGTCAGCGGCGCCCCGTACGGGTCGTACACCTCGTCCGCCTCCGCCGTCGGAGCCAACAGCCACCCGCGTAGAGCCGCCGCCGCACGGACCAGGGCACGGGCACGGTCGACCACGCCGTCCTCCAGAGGGGGCAGCGTGGTCGGGTCTATGGCTCGGACCAGGCGGGTGAACTCCTTCAGGGTGAAGGTGCGCAGGCCCGCCGAGTGGCCCATGGAGATGACCTGCTGGCGGTGGTCGCGGGTGGCTGTCAGGACCAGGTCGGCCATGATGACGTGCTCGTCGAGGAGCTCCCGGCCGGTGAAGCCGGTGGCGTCCGCGCCGAAGTCGGCCAGGACCGCCTCCGCGTTGGCCTCCATGGGGGCCCCTTCGTGGCCCCAGGTGCCCGCGCTCTCCACCACCAGGCCGCCCCACAGCGGGTCGCCGAGCCGGTTCGCCAGGGCATGGCGAGTCAGCCGCTCGGTGATCGGCGAGCGGCACACGTTGCCGGTGCTGACGTGGAGGATGCGGAAGGTGTCACGCGGGAGGCCGGTGAAGGTCCGCGTCTCTTCCATGTCCCATATGCCACGCCCCGCGTCAGGGGCCGTCAATTCGCCACCTCGAGGTCGGGTACGACCTTCCTCAGCTCCTCGGCCGAGATGGCACCCGCGCGCAGCAGCAACGGCACCTCGCGCGTCACGTCGACGATCGAGGACGGGACGTTGCCGGGGGTCGGGCCGCCGTCCAGGTAGACCGAGACCGAGTCGCCGAGCATGTCCTGGGCCGCGTCGCAGTCCTCCGGCGCCGGGTGGCCGGTGAGGTTGGCCGAGGAGACCGCCATGGGGCCGACCTCGGTCAGGAGCTCGATGGCGACCGGGTGCAGGGGCATGCGTACCGCCACCGTGCCCCTCGTGTCGCCCAGGTCCCACTGGAGGGACGGCTGGTGCTTGGCGACGAGCGTGAGCGCGCCCGGCCAGAACGCGTCGACCAGTTCCCACGCCATCTCGGAGAAGTCCGTGACGAGACCGTGGAGCGTGTTCGGGGAGCCGATGAGGACGGGTGTGGGCATGTTGCGGCCCCGGCCCTTGGCCTCCAGCAGATCGGCGACGGCCTCGGAGGAGAACGCGTCGGCGCCGATGCCGTACACCGTGTCGGTCGGGAGGACCACCAGCTCGCCACGACGGACGGCGGACGCGGCTTCGCGCAGACCCGTCGAGCGGTCGGTCGCGTCGTTGGTGTCGTATCGCCGTGCCATGTCTAGCGGGCCTCCTCGTACACGTACTTCTGGTCGAAAGTCTTTACGGCGCTCACGGCAGCGCCTTGCGTGCCGTGGCGAACCTCGGTCGGTTGTTGAGGTCGGGGTGGTCGGCCGCGTCGGCCCAGCCCCGTTCCTCGGTGAAGATCCACGGCACCTGGCCGCCCTGGGTGTCGGCGTGCTCGATGACGACGACACCACCGGGGCGGAGCAGCCGGTGCGCGGTGCGTTCCAGGCCGCGGATGAGGTCGAGGCCGTCCTCGCCCGAGAACAGGGCGAGTTCGGGATCGTAGTCCCGCGCCTCGGGAGCGACGTACTCCCACTCGGTCAGCGGGATGTAGGGCGGGTTGGAGATGACCAGGTCGACCTGGCCGTCGAGGTCGGGGAAGGCGTCCAGGGCGTTGCCCTGGCGCAGGTCGACCCTGGAGCCCTGCACGTTCTTGCGGGTCCACTGGAGGGCGTCCTCGGACAGCTCCACGGCGTGCACCCGGGAGCGCGGGACCTCCTGCGCGAGGGCGAGCGCGATGGCGCCTGAGCCCGTGCACAGGTCGACGATGCACGGCTCGACGACGTCCATCGCGCGGACGGCGTCTATCGCCCACCCGACGACGGACTCGGTCTCGGGCCGGGGCACGAAGACACCGGGCCCGACCTGGAGCTCCAGGTACCGGAAGAACGCCCGCCCGGTGATGTGCTGCAGCGGCTCGCGCTGCTCACGGCGGGCGATGACCTCCCAGTAGCGGGCGTCGAAGTCCGCGTCCTTCACGGAGTGCAGCTCGCCCCGCTTCACGCCGTGCACGAACGCGGCGAGCTCCTCCGCGTCGTTGCGCGGCGAGGGCACGCCGGCGTCGGCCAGCCGCTGGGTGGCCTGGGCCACCTCTGCGAGCAGCAGGTTCACGCAAGTCCTCCGTGTCGTACTCGGTCGTGCGTAGGTGCCTGGTTCGCGGCCCCCACGCGTGCCTTCACACGTGCCTTTACGCGGCCGCCAGCTTCGCCGCCGAGTCCGCGTCGACACAGGCCTGGATCATCGCGTCGAGGTCGCCGTCCAGGACCTGGTCCAAGTTGTACGCCTTGAAGCCGACGCGGTGGTCCGAGATGCGGTTCTCCGGGAAGTTGTACGTACGGATCTTCTCGGAGCGGTCGACGGTACGGACCTGGCTGCGGCGGGCGTCGGCGGCTTCCCGCTCCGCCTCTTCCTGCGCCGCGGCGAGCAGCCTGGAGCGCAGGATACGCAAGGCCTGCTCCTTGTTCTGAAGCTGGCTCTTCTCGTTCTGGCAGGAAGCGACGACTCCGGTGGGAATGTGCGTGATGCGCACGGCGGAGTCGGTGGTGTTGACGGACTGTCCGCCGGGGCCCGAGGAGCGGTACACGTCGATGCGGAGGTCGTTCGGGTTGATCTCGACGTCCACCTCCTCGGCCTCGGGCGTGACCAGCACACCGGCGGCGGAGGTGTGGATGCGGCCCTGGGACTCGGTCGCCGGGACGCGCTGCACGCGGTGCACGCCGCCCTCGTACTTCAGCCGCGCCCAGACGCCCTGGCCGGGCTCGGTGGCACCCTGGCCGCCCTTGGTCTTCACGGCGACCTGGACGTCCTTGTAGCCGCCCAGCTCGGACTCGGTGGCGTCGATGATCTCGGTCTTCCAGCCGACGCGCTCGGCGTAGCGCAGGTACATGCGCAGCAGGTCACCGGCGAACAGGGCGGACTCGTCACCGCCGGCGCCCGCCTTGATCTCGAGGATGACGTCCTTGTCGTCGCTGGGGTCGCGCGGGACGAGCAGCAGGCGCAGCTTCTCGGTGAGCTCCTCGCGCTGCTTCTCCAGTTCCTTGACCTCGGCGGCGAAGTCGGGGTCGTCGGCGGCGAACTCCTTCGCCGTCTCGATGTCGTCGCCGGTCTGCTTCCAGGAGCGGTACGTGGCGACGATCGGGGTGAGCTCGGCGTAGCGCTTGTTCAGCTTGCGCGCGTTGGCCTGGTCGGAGTGGACCGACGGGTCGGCGAGCTTCGTCTCCAGGTCGGCGTGCTCACCGACGAGTTCCTCGACGGCCTCGAACATCTCAGGGCTCCTGTACTGCGAACGAAAAAGGGAAGGCGGGCGACCAAAAACGCCGGTCCCGGCGCGCTCCGAGGAGCGCGACCGTGGACCGGCGCTGGTGGCTCGCTACTTCTTGGCAGCAGCCTTGCCGAAGCGGGCCTCGAAGCGGGCCACACGGCCACCGGTGTCGAGGATCTTCTGCTTGCCCGTGTAGAACGGGTGGCACTCGGAGCAGACCTCGGCACGGATGGTGCCGCTGGTGATGGTGCTCCGGGTGGTGAACGAGGCGCCACAGGTGCAGCTGACCTGCGTCTCGACGTACTCGGGGTGGATCTCGCGCTTCAAGGTGTCTCCTAGTTTCGGGAGGGCACCGGGTCGCCGTCCGCGGGTTGCGGGGGCGTGAACCGGGGCCGACGTACCAGTCTGCCAGGACTGGCCGCATCCCCCAAAACGGGGGGTGGCCGTGAACTATTCCCGACCGGCCTACGAGGCGGTGACCACGCCCTCGGCCTGGCCGGTGGCCGTGCCCTGGGTCGCGCTCTTCGGGATCGCCCGGTCGTTCTCCAGAGCCTTCCAGACCACCTTGGACTTGGCCTCGTCCACGAGGACGCGGTTGCCGTCCGCCGGGTCGTACTGGACCGGCATGGTGACCATGGTCATGTTCTTGGAGCTGATGCCCTTGAGGCCATTGGCGAAGGACATGAGCTTCTTGACGGAGCCGAGGTCGGAGTCGGTCGTCACGGCCTTGGTGGCGGTGTTGGCGAGGTCGTACAGCTTCTTCGGGTTGCCGAAGACGTCGACGTGCTTGATCTGGTCGATCAGCGCCTTGATGAACGCCTGCTGGAGCTGGATGCGGCCGAGGTCGGAGCCGTCGCCGACGCCGTGCCGGGTGCGGACCAGGCCGAGGGCCTGCTTGCCGGTGAGGGTGTGCGTGCCGGCCTTCAGGTTCAGGTGGCTCTCGGGGTCGGTGATGTTCTTGGTGGTCGTCACGTCGACGCCGCCGAGCTCGTCGATGAGCTTCTGGAAGCCGGAGAAGTCGACCTCCAGATAGTGGTCCATGCGGATGCCGGTGAGCGACTCGACGGTCTTCACGGCACAGGCGGCGCCGCCCGTGGAGTACGCGGAGTTGAACATCGCCATGGACGCGGCGTCGTGCTCGGTGCCGTTGCTGTCGGTGCACTCGGGGCGGTCGACCAGGGTGTCGCGGGGTATGGAGACCACGCTGGCCTTCTTGTGGCCCTCGTAGATGTGCACGACCATCGCGGTGTCCGAGCGGGCGCTGCCGTCGTCGGCGCCGCCGCCGAGCTTCTTGTTCGTGCCGGAGCGGGTGTCCGAGCCGAGGACGAGGATGTTCTCGGAGCCGTTGTCGACCTTGGTGGGCCGGTCGGTGCCGAGGGCCTGGTCGATGTCGACGCTCTTGATGTTGCCGTTGAGCTTGAAGTACAGGTATCCGGCGCCGGTGCCCCCCAGCACGACGATGCCCGCGGCGGTCCAGGCCGCGATCTTCAGGCCTCGGTGGTTGCCGTGAGTCTTGCGGCGTCGGCCCTTGGCGCGGTGGCGCGGGCCCGTGGTGCCGGAGTCGCCCGGTATGCCGGGCTCCGGCGTGCTCTCGGCGGTCATGTGCTCCTCGTTCTCGTCCGGTCGGTTACCCCCTGCTTTCAGGGTCAGACGTGGTCGCGTGCGACCCGGACCTCACCATGGTCGCTCCGTCGGGTCAGACGGGGAAACCGGGAAAAGGGTTGCACAACGCACTGTGCCCACCCGGTGGACGGGTGGGCACAGTGCGTAGTCGCCGAACGAGGTCAGGCCTCGCTCACCAGCGATTTCAGCCGAAGATGTCGTACTGCTTGAAATCGGTACCGACCGAGATCCTTGTGGCGAAGATCTCGCTGGTGGCCTTGCCGGTGCCCTTGTACAGGTAGAGCGTGCCGCCGGGCGTACGGGCCAGGAAGTCGGCCTTGCCGTCGCCGGTGACGTCACCGACGGCGTCGAAGGCGTTGTACGTGGTGTTGCTCCACGTACGGACCTTCACCCGGGCGGAGAAGGGGCTGGAGGCGTTGCCGGTGCCCTTGTAGAGGTAGATGGCGCCGGTGCTCTTGTTGCGGGCGATCAGGTCGGCCTTGCCGTCACCGTTGAAGTCGCCCTTGCCGCGCACCATGTTGTACGAGTTCCAGCCGGTGCCGGTGCCGATCTGCTTGCGGGCCGCGAAGGTGCCGTCGCCATTGCTCGGGTAGAGCCACGCCTTGCCGGCGGAGTCCACGGAGACCAGGTCGGGCTTGTAGTCGCCGGTCAGGTCACCGGGGGTGATGATCCGGGTGCGGGTCTTCCAGCCGGAGAACATCTTCTTCTCCGTCCACGTCTCGGTGGACCAGACGTAGCGCAGCCAGTAGACGTCGCCGGTGGAGCTCTGGCGGAACACGAAGTCCTGGACGCTGTCCCGGTTCAGGTCGGTCTGCGTGACGAGGTTGACCCCGCCCCAGTCGCCGAGGGACTGACGGGCGCCGAACGAGGTGCCCTTGGAGTCCTTCTCGTAGGCGACACCGGTGCTCTTGTTGCGGACGAACAGGTCGGCCTTGGCGTCGGTGTAGCTCATGTTGGCGTCGTCGACCTGCGCGTACGCGGCGCCGAGGTAGGTGCTGACCTTCGAGAAGACGCTGTACGCGCCCTTCTCGACGCAGTCCGTGACACCCCAGGAGACGACACCCACGATGCGGCCGGAGACGACCAGCGGACCACCGGAGTCACCGTTGCAGGCGGACGTCGTGCCCGTGTCGCTGCCGGTGGCGGGGTTGCCCGCGCAGACCATGTGGCCCTTGATGAAGTCGGCGCTGTAGTAGTTGCCGCAGGTGGTGTCCGACTGGATCGGCAGCGTGGCCGTCTTCAGCGTCTCGGAGATGTCCTGCGTGGTGGAGCTGGTACGGCCCCAGCCGTAGACCTTCGCGCTGGTCCCGGCCTTGTACGAGGTGGTGTCCGTGGACGTCGTCATCCGGATCGGCGTCGCCTTGACCGGGCTGCTCAGGGTGAGGACGGCGATGTCGTTGTCGATGGTCCGCGCGCTGTACGACGGGTGGGTCCACTGGCGCACCACGCCGGTGACCGTGCCGTTGGTGTTGCCGTTCTCGTCGGGCAGCGTCGTGGTACCGGTGACGATCGCGCCGTTCTTGGCCCAGTCGTAGCCCTTGGCGCAGTGCGCGGCGGTCAGGATCTTCGTCGGCGTGACGACGGAGCCACCGCAGAAGAAGCCGATGTCGTCGGAGGTGTCGGAGGTGGTGCCGTTGTCGTCGTAGTACCAGAGCTGGGCCATCCACGGCGCGGAGCTGATCGTCGTGGTGGAGCCACCGATGATCTTCGGGTCGACACTGCCGCTGCTGGTGCTGGAGCTCTGCGCCGACTTCGAGGTCGTCTCCCCCGCGGTGTCGTCACCGGCGACACCGCCCGCGACGCGCTTGGTCAGCTCGGCCTGCGACACCGTGGTGACGGCCGGCTTGACCGTCGGCGTCGGCAGCGCGGTCGCGGCCCCGGCCGACGTGGTCATCAGCGCGGCTGCCACGGCGGCGGCGACACCCACCGCGCCGATGGGCAGGGCGATCCGCATCCGACGTCTGTGCCGACCGCCCCCGGACATGGCTGTACCCACGCAAGTCCCCCCTCGGGATCAGAAGTTCAATGGTCGAATAAGTGACCGAAGAGCGCGATCGTACACCGGCCGCACAAAGCAGAAAGGGCCACCCCTGCAACAGGGGTGACCCTTTACCAAGACTTACGTCAGTCGCCGTTGCCCGGCGTCGGCGTGGTCTTCTGGATCTGCATCAGGAACTCGGCGTTCGACTTCGTCTGCTTCATCTTGTCGAGGAGCAGTTCGACCGCCTGCTGCTGGTCGAGCGCGTGCAGCACCCGGCGCAGCTTCCAGACGATGGCGAGCTCGTCGCTGGCGAGCAGGATCTCTTCCTTACGGGTGCCGGACGCGTCCACGTCCACCGCCGGGAAGATCCGCTTGTCGGCGAGCTTGCGGTCGAGCTTGAGCTCGGCGTTGCCCGTGCCCTTGAACTCCTCGAAGATGACCTCGTCCATGCGGGACCCGGTGTCCACCAGCGCGGTGGCGAGGATGGTCAGCGAGCCGCCGTCCTCGATGTTGCGGGCCGCACCGAAGAAGCGCTTCGGCGGGTACAGGGCGGTCGAGTCGACACCACCGGACAGGATGCGGCCGGAGGCCGGGGCGGCGAGGTTGTACGCACGGCCCAGACGCGTGATCGAGTCGAGCAGCACGACAACGTCGTGGCCCAGCTCCACCAGACGCTTGGCGCGCTCGATGGCGAGCTCGGCGACCGTGGTGTGGTCCTCGGCCGGACGGTCGAAGGTCGAGGAGATGACCTCGCCCTTGACCGACCGCTGCATGTCGGTGACCTCTTCCGGACGCTCGTCGACCAGGACGACCATCAGGTGGCACTCGGGGTTGTTGTGCGTGATCGCGTTGGCGATCGCCTGCATGATCATGGTCTTGCCGGTCTTCGGCGGGGCCACGATCAGACCGCGCTGGCCCTTACCGATCGGCGCGACGAGGTCGATGATGCGGGTGGTGAGGACGCCCGGGTCCGTCTCCAGACGGAGGCGGTCCTGGGGGTACAGCGGCGTCAGCTTGTTGAACTCCGGGCGCCCACGCCCGGATTCGGGCGCCATGCCGTTGACGGAGTCGAGACGCACGAGCGCGTTGAACTTCTCGCGACGCTCGCCGTCCTTGGGCTGACGGACCGCACCGGTGATGTGGTCGCCCTTGCGCAGGCCGTTCTTGCGGACCTGGGCGAGGGAGACGTACACGTCGTTGGGACCCGGCAGGTAGCCCGACGTACGGATGAAGGCGTAGTTGTCGAGGATGTCCAGGATGCCCGCGACGGGGATCAGGACGTCGTCGTCGGCGAGCTGCGGCTCGGGGGCGCCGATCTCGTCACGGCCGCGACGGCCACGACGGTCCCGGTAACGGCCCCGACGGCCACGGCGGCCGCCGTCGAAGTCGTCGTCGTCCTGCGGGCCGGCGTTGCGGTCCTGACGGCCGCCGCCCTGCTGCTGGTTCTGCTGCTGGCCGCGCTGGCCGCCGCCCTGCTGGTCGTCGCCCTTGCCACGGCGGTCGCGGTCGCGGCCACCACGGTCACGGTCACCGCCACGCTCACGGTCGCCACCGCGGTCGCCGCGGTCACGACGGCCCTGACGGCCCTGACGGCCCTCGGCGTCACCGGCGTCGCCCTTGGCCTCGCCCTGCGCCTGCGCGGCGGGCGTCTCGGCCTTGGGCTCGCTCTTCGCCTCGGCGACCACGGTCTCGGGGCTGCCCGCCTCGGCGGTGGCGCGGCGACGGCGACGCTCCACCGGGGCGTCGTCGGAGGCCGGCTGGCCGGGGATCTCGATCTGCTGCTGGGCCGTCGCCTTCTCGGCGGTGGCCTCGGCCTTCGCGTCGGCCTTCTTCTCGGCGCTCTCGCCGGTGCGGGCCTTGGAGGTGGCGCGGCGCTTGGGCTTGGTCTCGGCAGCGGCGTCCGCCTTGGGAGCCGCGGCACCCGCTCCCGCCTGTGCCTCCTTGATGACCTCGATCAGCTGGCTCTTGCGCATCCGCGCGGTGCCCCTGATACCGAGGCCGGATGCGACCTGCTGCAGCTCGGCCAGCACCATGCCCTCGAGGCCGGTACCGCGGCGCCGCCGGGAGCCGGCACCGCTGGCAGGCGCGGAGGCGTCCGTGGCGGGCGCGGCAGCGGTCTCCTCGACACGTGCGCCCATCAGATCGGTGGTGTCGCTCACGAAGGGTCCTTCCCTGGAGCGGACGTCGGCCTGTCTGGCTCGGCGACCGGTTGTGCTGTCCGACGTCGGTCCCATCCTTGTGGACCGTGCCGGGGCGGTGGTCCGCCTGGGCGGCGGAGGAATCTGGTGATGGCGCTTCCCAGAGCAGCGACACCGACTGTCTGCGTCGCGTGGCTCGGTCGCACCGGTTCCGGAGCGTGCCCGGCAAGTCGCTCAGTGCTCGCGTACGACGTACTGCCCGCGTACGTCGTACGAAACACAGTGCGGCTTGGGAGGCTCCCGGAAGAATGTCTGTCCCGGACGGGGACGTGAAGCACCTCGCCATGGTGGGGTCGGGTGCAGACTTGAGGTTAACACTACCGGATCCAACAAACATTCCCCCTCTCGAAATCCGGCAACCGAGCTCTTTAAATGTCGCCGGAAGGTGCCAGTGGCAAGACGCTCGCCCCTTGCGCGTCGAGTTCCAGCCGGTTGGCGGCCCAGCCCTCGCCTGCCAGGTGGGCGACCTTGTCGGCGCTCTCCTCGTCGACCAGGGCGAGAACGGTGGGCCCGGCTCCGGAAATCACCGCGGGAACTCCGTCCGCCCTCAAGCGCTCGACGAGTGCGGCGCTTTCCGGCATGGCCGGAGCGCGGTATTCCTGGTGCAGCCGGTCCTCGGTGGCGGGCAGCAGCAGCTCGGGGCTCCGGGTGAGGGCCTCGACGAGCAGGGCGGCACGGCCCGCGTTGGCGGCGGCGTCGACGTGCGGCACGGTGCGCGGGAGGAGACCGCGCGCGGTCTCCGTCAGAACCGGCTTTCCGGGCACGAAAACCACCGGAACGATGGAATCGGCGGGCTTCAGCCGGATGGCCCGGGCGGCGCCGGCCTCCATCCAGGCGATCGTGAAACCGCCGAGCAGACACGGGGCCACGTTGTCGGGGTGGCCCTCGATCTCGGTCGCGAGCTCCAGGAGCGCCGCGTCGTCGAGCCTGGACTCGCCGCCTATGGTCACGGCACGCGCGGCGACGATGCCGGCGCAGATGGCGGCGGAGGAGGACCCGAGGCCCCGGCCGTGCGGAATGCGGTTGGCGCACACGATCTCGAGGCCGCGCGGCTGTCCGCCGAGCAGGTCGAAGGCGGTGCGCAGGGACCGTACGAGCAGGTGCTTCTCGTCGCGCGGGAGGGTCTCGCTGCCCTCACCCGCGATGTCGATGTGCAGCCCTGAGTCGGCCACCCGGACGACGACGTCGTCGTAGAGCCCCAGCGACAGGCCGAGGCTGTCGAAGCCCGGGCCGAGGTTGGCGCTGGTGGCGGGGACGCGCACCCGGACGGCGGCGGCGCGGAACGCTGGACCGGCCATCGCTCGATGACTCTCCTTGAGCTGCGTGATTGTCGAAGACATTCGATACGTACGTGGAGACCCCGCGGGCCGCGGAGATGACGCGGCTCCCGGCCATGCGCTCGGGCATATGCGGCGGGCGGGTTCGGTACAGCCTATCGAAGGAAGGTTCTGTGGCGACATAGGGCGCACAGGAGGCGCACGATGCGTGTCGTAAGCCCCCTGTGCACCCCCTTATGGGGATGTCGCTCGGGGATGCCCCGGGATGCCCTTATGCGAGACCGAGGCGCTCGGCGGCCGTCGCCGCGTCGACCGGGACGGTGACGGGCTGCGGGGCGCCCGCGACGGCCCAGTCGGGGTCCTTGAGGCCGTTGCCGGTGACCGTGCACACGATCTTCTGGCCCGGGTCGACCAGGCCCTGCTCGGCGGCCTTCAGCAGACCGGCCACGGACGCGGCCGAGGCGGGCTCCACGAAGACGCCCTCCTGCGCGGCCAACAGGCGGTAGGCGCGCAGGATCTCACGGTCCGTCACCTCGTCGATGAGGCCGCCGGACTCGTCCCGCGCGGCGAGCGCGTACTGCCAGGACGCCGGGTTGCCGATGCGGATGGCGGTGGCGATCGTCGAGGGGTCCTTGACGATCTCGCCGCGCACGATCGGGGCGCTGCCGGAGGCCTGGAAGCCCCACATACGGGGGGTCTTCGCGGCGATGCCGTCGGCGGCGTACTCCTTGTAGCCCTTCCAGTACGCGGTGATGTTGCCCGCGTTGCCGACCGGGAGGACGTGGATGTCGGGGGCGTCGCCGAGCATGTCGACGATCTCGAAGGCGGCGGTCTTCTGGCCCTCGATACGCACCGGGTTGACCGAATTGACCAGCGCCACTGGGTAGTTGTCGCTCAGCGCGCGGGCCAGGGTGAGGCAGTCGTCGAAGTTGCCGTCGACCTGGAGGATCTTCGCGCCGTGGATGAGCGCCTGGCCCATCTTGCCGAGCGCGATCTTGCCCTGCGGCACGAGCACGGCGGAGACCATGCCGGCGCGCACCGCGTAGGCGGCGGCGGAGGCCGAGGTGTTGCCGGTGGAGGCGCAGATGACCGCCTTGGCGCCCTCCTCCTTGGCCCGCGTGATCGCCATGGTCATGCCGCGGTCCTTGAAGGACCCCGTGGGGTTCGCGCCCTCGACCTTGAGGTGGACCTCGCAGCCCGTGCGCTCGGAGAGCACCTGCGCGGGCACGAGGGGCGTGCCGCCCTCGCGGAGCGTCACGACCGGCGTGGTGGCGGAGACGGGCAGCCTGTCCCGGTACTCCTCGATGATTCCGCGCCACTGGTGGGTCATTGCTGGTTACTCTCCTTCAACCCGCATGATGCTGGCGACACCGCGCACGGTGTCGAGCTTGCGCAGCGCCTCGACGGTCCCGCCCAGGGCGGCGTCGGAGGCTCGGTGGGTGACGACGACGAGGGAGGCCTCGCCGTCCTTGCCCGTCTGGCGAACCGTATCGATGGAAACCCCGTGCTCGGCGAACACGGTCGCGACCTGGGCGAGAACACCCGGTTTGTCCGCGACATCGAGACTGATGTGATACCGCGTGACGACCTCGCCCATCCCCGAGACGGGAAGGGCCGCGTACGCGGATTCGCCGGGACCGGTCGCGCCGTTGAGCCGGTTGCGGCAGACGGCGACGAGGTCGCCGAGGACTGCGGAGGCGGTCGGGGCGCCGCCGGCGCCGGGACCGTAGAACATGAGCTGCCCGGCGGCGTCGGACTCGACGAAGACGGCGTTGTACGCGCCGCGCACGGAGGCCAGCGGGTGGGTGAGCGGGATCATCGCCGGGTGTACGCGAGCCGTGACCGACCCCCCGTCCTCGGCCCGCTCGCAGATGGCGAGCAGCTTGATGGTGCAGCCCATGTTCTTCGCGGAGGCGAAGTCGGCGGCGGTGACCTCGGTCATGCCCTCGCGGTAGACGTCGTCGAGCCGCACGCGCGTGTGGAAGGCGATACCGGCGAGGATGGCGGCCTTGGCGGCGGCGTCGAAGCCCTCGACGTCGGCGGTCGGGTCGGCCTCGGCGTACCCGAGGGCCGTGGCCTCGTCGAGCGCCTCCTGGTACCCCGCCCCCGTGCTGTCCATCTTGTCGAGGATGAAGTTGGTCGTGCCGTTGACGATGCCCAGCACGCGGTTGACCTTGTCGCCGGCGAGGGACTCGCGCAGCGGGCGGATCAGCGGGATGGCGCCGGCGACGGCGGCCTCGTAGTAGAGGTCGGCGTCATGCTCCTCGGCGGCGGCGTGCAGGGCGGCGCCGTCCTGGGCGAGGAGGGCCTTGTTGGCGGAGACCACCGAGGCGCCGTGCTCGAAGGCGGTGGTGATGAGGGTGCGGGCGGGCTCGATGCCGCCGATGACCTCGACGATGACGTCGATGTCCCCGCGTTTGACGAGGGCGGTGGCGTCGGTGGTGACGAGGGCGGGGTCGATGCCCTCACGGACCTTGGACGGCCGCCGTACCGCGACCCCCGCCAGCTCGACGGGGGCGCCGATGCGCGCGGCGAGGTCTTCGGCGTGCGTCGTCATGATGCGCGCCACCTCTGAGCCGACAACCCCACAGCCCAGCAGCGCCACCTTCAGCGGACGCGTACGCATCATCCGACCTCGTTTCCTCATACCGTCTACGGTTGGTCCAGTCTCACTCACCGGACGGGAGTTTCTACCCTTCGTCCGGATCGTGAGACATCTATTTCATTTGTACGGGGGTGGAAGACAGGAGATCTTCCGCCCCCGGCCTTGGGCGGCTGTCGGACGTCTCATCCGACGTATCATCCGACGTCTCATCCGACGTCGAGACGCAGGAGGTCCTCCTCCGTCTCCCGGCGGACGATCACGCGGGACTCCCCGTCGCGCACGGCGACGACCGGCGGCCGCAGGACGTGGTTGTAGTTGCTCGCCATGGAACGGCAGTACGCCCCGGTCGCCGGTACGGCGATCAGGTCGCCCGGCGCGATGTCGGCGGGCAGGAACGCGTCCTTGACCACGATGTCGCCGCTCTCGCAGTGCTTGCCGACGACGCGGGCGAGCATCGGCTCGGCGTCGCTCGTCCGTGACACGAGAGCGACGCTGTACTCGGCGTCGTACAGCGCGGTACGGATGTTGTCGGACATGCCGCCGTCGACGGAGACGTAGGTGCGCAGCCCGTCGAGGGGCTTGATGGTGCCGACCTCGTAGAGGGTGAACGCGGTGGGGCCGACGATGGCGCGACCGGGCTCGACGGAGATACGGGGGGTTCGGAGCTTGGCCGACTCGCACTCACGCGTGACGATCTCGGTGAGCGCCTTGGCGATCTCGTGCGGCTCGCGGGGGTCGTCGTCGGAGGTGTAGGCGATCCCGAGCCCGCCCCCGAGGTCGATCTCGGGCAGCTCGACCCCGTGCTCGTCCCTGATGTCCTTGAGCAGCCCGACGACGCGGTGCGCGGCGACCTCGAAGCCGGACATGTCGAAGATCTGCGACCCGATGTGGCTGTGGATCCCGATGAGTTCGAGGGAGTCCAGTTGGAGCGCACGGCGCACGGCCTCGGCGGCCTGGCCGCCGGCGAGCGGGATGCCGAACTTCTGGTCCTCGTGGGCGGTGGCGATGAACTCGTGGGTGTGCGCCTCGACCCCGACGGTGATCCGGATCTGCACGCGCTGCCGCTTGCCTTCGGACTGGGCGATGTGCGCGACGCGGACGATCTCCTGGAAGGAGTCGAGCACGATCCGCCCGACACCTGCCTCGATCGCCCGGCGGATCTCGTCCTTGGACTTGTTGTTGCCGTGGAAGGCGATGCGGTCGGCGGGCATGCCGGCGGAGAGGGCGGTGGCGAGTTCGCCGCCGGAGCAGACGTCGAGGTTGAGCCCCTCTTCGTGCAGCCACCGCACGACGGCACGGGACAGGAACGCCTTGCCCGCGTAGAAGACGTCGGCGTCGGCCCCGAAGGCGGTACGCCACGCACGGGCCCGCTCCCGGAAGTCGGCCTCGTCGAGGACGTAGGCGGGGGTGCCGTGCTCCTCGGCGAGGGTCTTGACGTCGATACCGCCGACGGTGAGGACACCGTCCTCGTCACGGGTGACCGTCTGGGCCCAGACCTTGGGGTCGAGGGTGTTGAGGTCGGCGGGCGGCGCGGAGTAGTGGCCCTCGGTGAGGACGTCTGCGTGGCGGGGCCCGGCGGGGTGGGCGGAACGGCTCATGTTCTTCGCTGGCTCTCTGTTCGCTGTCTCAGAGGTGTTCGGGTGCGTCGATGCCGAGCAGGGACAGGCCACCGGCCAGCACCGTCCCGGCGGCTTCGGCGAGGGCGAGCCGGGCGCGGTGGGCGGCCGAGGGTTTCTCGTCGCCGCGCGGCAGCACGGTCGGCAGGACGGCGAGCACGGCATCGGCGACGGTGACGAGGTGCCGGGCAAGACGGTCGGGGGCGTGGTGGGCGGCCGCCTGGGCGAGGATGCGGGGGTGGTCGGCCAGGAGGGGGGTGAGGGTGGACCCTGGGTGTACGGCGGTGGGTTCGGCGCGTGCACCGGATTCGGCGGTGAAGCCCAGCTCGGCGGCGTTGCGGCGGAGGGCCCGGGTGCGGGCGTGGGCGTAGCGGACGCGGAAGAGGGGGTTGCCCTCACGCTGGACGAGGTGCTCGTCGGTGATCCGGGGCCGGTCGTGGGCGGCGGGGTGGAGCAGGGCCCAGCGGGCGGCGTCGCGGCCGAGGGGGACGGGGTCGGCCGGGGCGGGCACGGGGCGGATGCCGATGTCGAGGGGGGCGGGGGCCTCGGGGGTGCCGTAAGCGTCGACGCGCACCCCGAGGGTGTCGGTCCACTCGGCCGCGGGAGGCCCTTCACAGCTGCTGCGGACGAGGGCGCCCTGGGAGCGGAGGATGCGGGAGACGGCGTCCATGACGACGACGGCACGTACCTCGCGGGCCGCGTGCAGCTGCACGACCTGGCCGCTGGGCCCGTCCACGAACCCGTACCGCGCCCCGCTCGCCAGAATCTCCGCCACGAGGGCGGTGGGAAGGGCCTGGGCGTCGCTCAGGCTGAAGTTGAGGAAGCCGGGCCCGGTGACGACGACGTCGGCGATGCCGTCGGTGCCGCTCAGATGCGGCCGCAGGATCTCGGCGACGCGGCGGGGCGGTTGTCCGGCGGGGCGGGCGAGCTGAAGGGCGATGTTGGTGGCGTAGTCGCCACACCCCCCAGGCCCAGGGAGGGTGACGACAGCCCGTCCCGGCACGGACACGCTCAGCTCTCCCCCGTCGACAGCGCGACGGACCGCGCGCAGCACGGTGCGGGAGAGTTCGACGGGGGTCACGGGACAAGCGTATGGGAGGAGGGGGGTGGGTAAGCGAGTCGGTTTAGCGGAGGTCCGGCATATGGACGCCCGTGGACAGCCAGGGAACAGCGATCCGCCAACTGGAGCGGCAGCGCCGATCAGCCGCCGGCCCGCCCGGCGCGCTCGGCCTCACCGGCGCCGAGGACGCCGTCGAAGACCCCGTCCTCATCCCCGTCCGTCTGGTCCGCGCCGTGCCTGCGCTCCATCAACCGCCGCACGAGCTGGACGAGTTCGGCGGGCTCGAAGGGCTTGGCGAGGAAGGCGTCCACACCGACGTCGAGGCCGCTCTCGACCTCGTACTGCGTACAGGCGCTGACGATGGCGAGCGGCAGATCACGGGTCCGGGGGTCGGAGCGCAGCCGAGCGGCGGTACGAAGCCCGTCGAGGCGGGGCATCACGACATCGAGGGTCACCACATCGGGCCGCACCTGATGCACGACATCCAGACACTCGGCACCATCGGCCGCGGTCACGACCTCGAGACCCTCCAGCTCGAGATTGACCCTGATCAACTGCCGGATGACCTTGTTGTCGTCCACAACAAGCACCCGGCCCGACGCGCCTGGCACAACTCGAGAGTAGGTCCGGACCGGCCACCGCGTCCGGGTTTTCCCGACTTCCACCCGTACCGGGGACCGCCACCCCCTCTGACCGCCGGAAATACCTGTTCATGAAGACCCCATCGAAGCTGGTAGGGTTCTACCCGTCGCCGCGCACAGTGCGGCGGACGCCCGCGTAGCTCAGGGGATAGAGCAACGGTCTCCGGAACCGTGTGCGCAGGTTCGAATCCTGCCGTGGGCACATTGCTGAGAGCGGGACCCAGTCCGACTGGGTCCCGCTCTTTATTTGTTTGGTTCGGGTGGGGCCGATCACCGGGGTGTGTGCGGTCGTGAGCTTTGCCACAGATCGTTCGCAGGTGGGGGACAACTCCGTTGGCCAAGAGGGCAGTTGAGGTGGTTTTCCGTTCGCTGATCGTTTGCGGAGGGTAAGGAGCGGGGCAGGTTTTTGTTTCAACAATGGCCTTTCCGGCTTTCGTCCCGTTCACTCAGAACCGTCCCCCGCAAGGCAGTTCAGACTATGGGAAGCATGTACGGCTATGTCCAATTCGTCCGAGACGTCTGAAGTCCCGATAAATCCACACACAGTTGGCGTCGCCGAGGTGATCCCGGGTGACCTGGTCGCCCTGTCGGCCGGGGACGTGGAGCGGCAGCGCTGGTACGTCGTCACGCACACGCTGCCCGAGTCGCCGGAGACGATCCGGATGTCGCTCCGGCCGCCGCTCGGCGGGGTGGACCGGGACGTGGTGCTCGGCCGGGAGGGGACCGTCACCGTCGCCTGCCATCGGCTGGACGTGGCGGCCGTGCCCCGGCTGTCCTCGCCGCCACTCGACGACGTCGCGTTCCGGGACGGTGACCGGGTCGGCTCGGTGCGGGCCGTCGATCCGCGTGCCGTCGAGGTGACGTACGTACGGCGTTGGGGCGCCTGGCACCGGGATCTCGACGTGTGTGCGGAGGAGCCGGTGACGGACTCGGAGGTGCGGGGGTGGGCTCGTGACGCCGACCGGGAGGGGTATGTCGTACGGCATCACCCGCGGCCGGCGCGGGAGGCCGCCGCCGGTGGGCCGCGGCGGGTCGTCGTCACCGGGCTCGGGGCCGTGACTCCGCTCGGGGTGGGGGTCGATGAGTTGTGGCGGGGGCTGCTCGACGGGCGGCACGGGATACGGGAGTTGGACGGGGACGAGTTCGGTGAACTGCCCGTGCGGGTGGCCGGGACCGTGCCTGTCGATCCTGCCGCGTTGCTGCCACGGGCCGCCGCGCGGCGGATGAACCGGGCCGCCCAGTTCGCCGTGCTCGCCGCGCGGGAGGCATGGGCCGACGCCGGGTTCGTGGACGGAGGGACCCGGGAGAGCGGGCTCGCGCCCGAGCGGGTCGGGGTGAGTCTGGGAGCCATCCTCGGGGACGCCTCCGTGCTGGTCGGCGGCGACCGGAAGCTGCGGGAGAAGGGGCCCCGGGGCGTCTCACCGCTCACCACGCCGATGACCGTGCCCTCGCAGGCCGCCTCGCAGGTCTCTCTCGATCTGCACATCACCGGCGAGGCCCGGACCGTGACCAGCGCGTGCGCCTCCGGCACCGAGGCGATCGGACAGGCCATCGACCGCATACGGTACGGCCGGGTCGACGTCGCCCTCGCGGGCGGTGCGGAAGCCGTCGTGACGCCCGCGATCATGGCGTCGTTCGCCTCGATGCGGGCGTTGTCCCAGGCCGGCCTGGAGGACGGGCGTTCGCCCTCACGGCCGTTCGCCAAGGACCGGGGCGGGTTCGTGAACGGCGAGGGGGCGGGGGTTCTGGTCCTGGAGGCCGAGGAGCACGCCCTCGCCCGGGGCGCGCGCATCTACTGCGAGGCCGCGGGATGGGGACTGTCCGCCGACGCGCACCACATGGCCGCGCCCGATCCGTCGGGCAGCGGGGTCGCGCTCGCGCTGCGGCGGGCCGTGCGGGACGCCGGGGGGCATGTCGTGGACGTCGTCCATGTGAACGCGCACGCCACGGCGACCGTGGAGGGGGATCTGGCCGAGGCGGGTGCGCTGCGGGCCGTGTTCGGGAACCGGTCGACGTCCGGGGCCGTGCCGGTGACCGCGCTCAAGGGGCACCTCGGGCATCTGCAGGGGGCCGCGGGCGGGGTGGAGGCCGTGGCCACCGTACTGACGCTGCATCACGGAGTGGTGCCGCCGACTGTGGGGTGTGCGGAGGTGGACGACGACGTGCGGCTGGACGTGGTGACGGTGGCTCCGCGGGAGTTGCCGGGGAGCGGGGATCTGGCGCTCAGCAATTCGTTCGGGTTCGGGGGGCACAACGCGGTGCTGGCCCTGCGGCGGATGGGCCGGGAAAGGGTGGAGTAAGAGGCGGCGGGGCCCAGCGGGGTTCGGTCCGAATCTGGGCCCGACCCCCGAATCCGGGTCCGGGTCCGGGCCCCCGAATCCGCCTGGGTCCGGGTCCGGGCCCCCGAATCCGCCGGGTCCGGGTCAGGCTGAGCGTTTGCGTGGTGTGGTCTTCTTCGCCGATGTCTTCTTCGCCGTACCCGTCGATGCCGACGCCGTCTTCTTCGCCGCCGCCGTCTTCTTGGCGGAGCCCGACGCCGTCTTCTTTGCCGCCGTCGACTTCTTCGCTGATCCCGATGTCGACGCCGATGCCGTCTTCTTCGCGGTCGTCTTCGACGTCGACTTTCTGCCGGTCGCCGGCTTCGGGGTCGTGCGGGACGTCTTGCGCTGCGGGAGCTGTCTGACCTCCGCCGGTTCCTCGCCGCGGGACTCCTTCGCCTCGCGCACGCTCTTCTCCAGGGCGGCCATGAGGTCGAGGACCTTGCCTCCCTTGGCCGGTTCCGGGGACTCCGGCGGGCTCTCACCGGCGGCCTTCGCTGCGACGACCTCCTCCAGGGCCTCGCGGTACTCGTCGTGGAGGTCTTCGAGGTCGATCTCGCCCAGGGTGTCCATGAGGGCGTCGGCGAGGTCGAGTTCCTTGTCGTTGACGGTGACCTTGGTGTCGGGAGCGACGCCCTGGGGGGCGCGGACCTCGTCCGGCCACAGCAGGCCGTGCATGGCGATCGCGTCGTCGACCACCCGCAGCATCCCCAGCCGCTCCCTCCCCCGCAGCGCGTACTTGGCGATCGCCACCTTGTTGCTGCGCTTCAGCGCCTCCCTGAGAAGCGTGTACGGCTTCGCCGCGGGGGCGCCACCCGCCGCGAGGTAGTACGCGGCGTCCATCTGGAGCGGGTCGATGCGGTCGGCCGGCACGAACGCCACGATCTCGATCGTCTTCGCCGTCGGCAGCGGGAGGTGGGAGAGGTCGTCGTCGGTGATGGGGATGATCGTGCCGTCCGCGTCCTCGTAGCCCTTGCCGATCTCGGCCCCGCTGACCTCCTTCTCCTCCAGCTCGCACACCTTGCGGTAGCGGATGCGGCCGCCGTCCTCCAGATGGATCTGGCGGAAGGAGATCGAGTGGCTCTCGGTGGCGTTGACCAGCTTGATCGGGATGCTGACCAGCCCGAACGAGATCGCACCGTTCCATATGGATCGCACGGTCAGTACCCTTTCGACACATAGCGGTCGGTATCACCTTATTTGCGTGAGATTCTCATCGTATGACGCCGATCACGGAGGTGGAGGGCCGTCGGCTCGCGCTCAGCAACCTGGAGAAGGTGCTGTATCCCGCGACCGGGTTCACCAAGGGCGAGGTGCTGCACTACTACGCCACGACCGCCGACGCCCTGCTCCCCCACCTGCGGGGCCGCCCGGTCTCCTTCCTGCGCTACCCGGACGGGCCCGACGGGCAGGTTTTTTTCGCCAAGAACGTGCCGCCGGGTACGCCCGACTGGGTCACCACCGCCGAGGTGCCGAGGTCGGAGGGGCCGGCCCGGATGGTCGTCGTACAGGATCTGCCGTCGTTGATGTGGGCGGCGAACCTGGTGACCGAGTTCCACACGCCGCAGTGGGTCGTCGGCGCGCCGGCCGAGGCCGACCGGATGGTCTTCGACCTCGATCCGGGGCCGCCCGCCTCCGTCGTCGAGTGCTGCGAGGTCGCGCTGTGGCTGCGGGAGCGGCTCGCGGCGGACGGGATCGCCGCGTACGCCAAGACGTCCGGGTCGAAGGGGCTGCATCTGCTGGCGGCGGTGCGGCCGACGCCGTCCGAACGGGTGTCCGAGTACGCCAAGGAGCTCGCCGTGGCCGCCGAGCGGGCGATGCCGCAGCGGGTCGTGCACCGGATGACGCGGAGCCTGCGGCCCGGGAAGGTGTTCGTCGACTGGAGCCAGAACGCCGCCCGGAAGACCACCGCCACCCCGTACACCCTGCGCGCCCGCCCCGAGCCCAGCGTCTCCGCGCCGGTCACCTGGACGGAGGTCGAGGAGTGCCGGTCGGCCCGTCAACTCGCCTTCCTCGCACCGGACATCGGGCCTCGGTTGCAGGACTACGGCGATCTGCTCGCGCCGCTCCTCGACACGCGCTCCGCGGGACGGCTGCCCCCGCTCCCCTGACGGTCCGCCCTGCCGAGCGCCCGATCCACCCGGCCCGGCGCGCCGGCACCGACGGCAGCCCGGCCGCCACGGCCGACACGGCCGACACAGAGGGAACGCCAACGCCGTACCCGGACGGGACACCGACGCCCCACGGGCGCGACCGCAACAGGGCTCAACCGGCTTCAGCCCCGCACCACCACGGGCCCCGGCACCACCATCCCCCGGCCCAACTCAGCCGGCGGACGCCCACGTGGTGCGGTCCCGTGCCATCGCGTGCAGGGCCTCCACGTCCGCCGGTTTCAGCACCCCGCCGAGCCGGGCCAGGGACTCGACCCCCGTGTCCTCGATGACGCGGACCTCGCGCAGCGGGGCCGTGACGCGTACGTCCGTCGGGCCGACGAGGGCGAGGACCGGATGGACCTCGGCGGTCAGGGCGTAGGAGGCGCGGTCGGCGTCGGCGCGGACGCGGCGCAGCAGCGGGTGGGGGTCGTGGCGGCCCAGGGTGACCATGGGGTCGGCGACCGTCACCCGTTGCTTGCGGGCGTACAGGGTGTGGATGGCGAAGAGGCCGCCGGGGCCGATCGCGAGGTGGTGGACGCGGTCGCCGCCGGGGAGCGGGAGCGAGTGGAGGGCGTGCCAGCCCGCCCCGTCGAGCCGGTCGAGGGCGTCCCCCACCGTCTGCTCGGCCAGCAGCGCCCGGCGGCGCGGGTCCGGGCGCAGCCGGTGCGGCGGGCCCGGGTCGCGGTCGAGGGCGATGTGGAGGGCCTCGCCGGGACGGTTGGGCGCCAGGTCGTCGTCCGGGTGGAGGGTGAGCCGGGCCAGTTCCGCGGGGGTCGGCACAGGGGGCGGTCCGACCGCGACCGGGCCCGTCAGGAACGGGCCGAGCACCTCCAGTACGTCCTGTCTGCTCGCCTCGCTGAGCAGGTTGACCCGGGCCGCCTCCCTGTCGTACCAGGCGACGTTCCGCCCGTCCGTCAGGCACACGTAGAGCCGCTCCTGACCATGGCGCCAGGTCGGTACGACGCGCAGTCCGCTCATGCACCATCACCCCCTGACCATGGGAACAGGCGGGGTGCTCCAGGGGCAAGAAGGCGGTTACCTTTGGGGGTGGTTGGGAGGTAGTTGGGAGGGGGAGTTGGGGAGGCGTTATTGCGTACCCGCAGGAAGCAGCCCGACGTACCGGCCCCGGACCGTCCCTGGAACGAGATCGTGCCCGGCCTGTGGATGGGCGGACATGAGTTCCGGGGACCCTCGGGGCAGCGGGAACTGGCCGTCGTACGGGACGAGTTCGATCTCGTCCAGACTCTGCTGAGGCTGCCGGGGCACGGGCCCGACCCCGGCGTGGAGCACCATGTGTGGCCGATACCGGACGGGCCTTTGGACGGGACCCAGCTCGCGGGAGTGATCCGCCTCGCGCGGGCCGCGAGTGAAGCCGTCGGCGAGGGCCGCAAGGTCCTCGTCCGCTGTTTTCACGGTTACAACCGCTCGGGGCTGGTCGTGGCGCACGCCCTGATCCGGGCCGGGCACTCCGCCGAGGAGGCGATCCGCACGATCCGGGACCGCCGCTCACCCTGGGCGCTGCACAACGACCTGTTCGTCGACTATCTGCGGGCCGGACTGCCCACGGCGCGGCTGCTGGAGGAGCTGGCCGAATAGTTCCCGTCCCGGGCGGGTGCGACGGGCGCGACGGGTGCGCAAAAAGGACTTGCGTACGAATAAGGTGTACGGGCCGGTAGTCGTCCCTCGCCTGTTCCGCCCCGCCCGCCCCACCTGCCCGCCCCTGGAGCACAGTGCCACGCCCCGTCCGTACCGCCCTCGCCACCGCCCTGCTGCTGGCCACCGCCGCGGGCTGCGGTGACGCGGGCGGCCTCCAGGGCGCGGGCTCCACCCCGACCGCGACCAGCCCGGCCAAGCTCTGGCCGCAGCTGACCCCGGCGTCCAGCCCCGCCTGGAACTATGACGACGGCGAGGCCGAGGTGATGAAGGGCATCGCCGTGCCCGGTGACGACGTCCGCGCGGTGGACCCGGTGGCGGTCGTGCGGGCGGAGATCCGCCGGCACCCGGAGGCCTACACCGGCGCCAAGGCGACCTACCGCGAGACGACCCGCCGGATGGCCTACTGCGGCAAGTCGCCCGCGGACAGCCGGTGCCCCGTCCTCAAGGCGTACTACCGCGATCTCACCGGCGACGGACACGCGGATCTGACGCTGGGCTTCCGGCTGCTGCCGGGCAACCAGACCGCCGTACGCGTCTACACCGTGCAGGGCGGCCGACTGGTCCAGGTCATGAGCAACGACGACTCGGTGAGCGAGGTCGAGCTGGCCGGGCACTCCGTGATCATCCACGCGCCGTCCGCCCTCGCGGACTACGAGTACCGGTTCCAGTGGACCTGGGACCCGGACCAGCACGTCATGCTGCTCACCCACGACGAGATGCTGCACATCGGCAAGAGGCCGAAGGCCTCCCCCACCCCCTCGGCGACCCCCTGATGAGGCTCACGCTCCCCCGGTGGACCGGCACGCTCGCCCTGAAGGCCCTCGTCTTCATCACCGTCATGTGCTGTGGGCTGGCCGCGCTGCTCGGCATCCTGGTGCATGTCTCGGTGACCAACCAGACCGTGGGGCAGGCCCGTGACCTGGCGCTGTCCCGGCTGGCGGACGCGACCTCGGCGTACGAGGCCGGGGACACGCTGCTGCCGGGCGCGGGCGTCGACCCGCCCGGGTTGCCCGCGTCGCTGCGGGCCCTCGCGGTGGCGGGCGACCGCGGCACGATGGTCGCCGATCACGAGGGGCGCCCCACGATGTGGGCGGCCGGTCCCGCCGACGGCGACCGGGCCCTCGCCGTCGTCGTCGACTACTCCCAGCAGGCCCGTACGATCAACGCCCTCGACCGGGCGATCCTGTGGTCCTCGGCCCTCGCCATCGGGGCGACGCTGCTGGTCGGCGCGTTCGCGGTGACCCGGGTGACCCGGCGGCTGCACGCCACCGCGCGGGTGGCCCGGCGGATCAGCGGCGGTGATCTGGACGCCCGTGTCGACGATCCGCGCACGAAGGATCCGACACGGCCTCAGGACGAGGTGGCCGCGGTCGCGGGCGCGTTGGACTCCATGGCGGCCTCGTTGCAGGGCAAGCTGCTGAGCGAGCAGCGGTTCACGGCCGACGTGGCGCACGAGTTGCGGACGCCGCTGACGGGGCTGCACGCGGCGGCGGAGCTGCTGCCGCCGGGGCGGCCGACGGAGCTGGTGCGGGACCGGGTGGCCGCGCTCAGGACGCTGACGGAGGATCTGCTGGAGATCTCGCGCCTGGACACGGGTCGGGAGCGGCTGGATCTGGACGCGGTGCCGCTGGGGGCGCTGGCGGAGCGGGTGGTGCGGGCGTCGGGGACCGACACCGAGGTCAGGGTCGTGCGGAGTGTCGTCGTCGAGACGGATCGGCGGCGCCTCGAACGGGTGTTGGGGAACCTGGTGGCCAACGCGCACCGGCATGGGCGGACGCCGGTGTCGCTGACGGTCGACGGGGCGATGGTGACCGTTCGGGATCATGGGGACGGGTATCCGGAGTACCTGGTCGAGCATGGTCCGCAGCGGTTCCGTACGGAGGGCGGGGCGAAGGGGCACGGGCTGGGGCTGACCATCGCGGTCGGGCAGGCGGAGGTGTTGGGGGCGGAGCTGAGTTTCCGCAACGCCATCGACGGAGGAGCCGTCGCCGTACTCACCCTGCGGGGTTCCCCACACCCCTGAGCGGGGTTCTCCTATGGCCCAGTCAGAAAGGCGCCCCTGACACACCCCTCCTAATGTGGCGATTAGTCAAGTTCGCCCCCTTCGTGGAGGTTCCGCCATGTCCCTGCGCTCCCGTCTCTCCATATCCCTCGTCGCCGGCGCCCTGCTCGCCGTCACCGCCGCCGTGCCCGCCGTCGCGAACGACGACTGGGACGGCGAGCGCGGCGACGGGGGGAACAATCAGCAGCAGTGGGGGAACAACCAGCAGCAGCACCAGAACCCGCGCCTGTACCGGGGTGTCGTCACGGCGAGCACGCTGAATCTGCGCAGCGCGCCGAACCGCGGGTCGCAGATCATCCGGACCGCCTACCGGGGCGAGGTCGTGTCGATCTTCTGCAAGACGCCCGGCCAGAGCGTCCAGGGCAACCCGCTCTGGTACCTCCTCACGGACGGCACCTGGGCCTGGGGTGCCGCGCGGTACATCGACAACATCGGGGCGGCGCCACGCTGGTGCTAGGAAGACCCGGAAGACGGGGAAGACAAGTCTCCCTATTTGGGTAGGTTCCGGACATGACCAAGGCCGGAACCACCGTGGCTCAAGCGGATCCCCCCGCTCCCGCTGTACGTCTCCCCCGGCGCCGTGGCATCGAACTCGCCCTCCTCGTCGTCGCCGTACTGCTCTCCGTGTACGGCTACTGCGCGGTCGGCCTCGCCCGACACGGCACCGTCCCGCCCGGCGCCGCCGGTTACGGCGCCGGGCTCGGCGTGCTCGCGCTCGTCGCGCATCTTTCGGTGCGCTACCGGGCGCCGTACGCCGATCCGCTGCTGCTGCCGATCGGCGTGCTGCTCAACGGCCTCGGCCTGGTCCTCATCTACCGGCTCGACCTGGAGACCCCGGACGACCGGGCGGCGCCCACCCAACTCGTGTGGTCCACGGTCGGTGTGGCGCTGTTCATCATGACCGTGCTGTTCCTGCGGGACCACCGGGTGCTCCAGCGGTACGCGTACGTGTGTGTCGCCGCCGCGCTCGTGCTGCTGGTCCTCCCGATCGCCTTCCCCGCCGTGAACGGGGCCCGGATCTGGATCCGGATCGCCGGATTCTCCATCCAGCCGGGCGAGTTCGCGAAGGTGCTGCTCGCGGTGTTCTTCGCCGCCTACCTCGCCGCCAACCGCAACGCGCTCGCCTACGCCGGACGCCGGATCTGGCGGCTCCAGCTGCCGACCGGGCGGGTGCTCGGGCCGATCGTGGCGATCTGGCTGCTGAGTGTGCTGGTACTGGTCCTGGAGCGGGACCTCGGGACCTCGCTGCTGTTCTTCGGACTGTTCGTGGTGCTGCTGTACGTCGCCACCGGGCGCACCGGCTGGATCGCGGTGGGGCTGCTGCTGGCCTCGCTGGGGGCGGTCGCCGTCGGCTGGCTCGAACCGCATGTGCACAGCAGGGTGCAGGACTGGCTGCACCCGTTCGCCACCATCGAGGCCGGTCAGGGCCCCAACCAGCTGTCGCAGTCGCTGTTCGCCTTCGCCGCCGGCGGGACGATGGGCACCGGGCTCGGACTCGGCCACTCGACCCTCATCGGCTTCGCCACCAAGTCGGACTTCATCCTGGCGACGGCCGGTGAGGAGCTGGGCCTCGCGGGCCTCTCGGCGATCTTCCTGCTGTACGGGCTGCTGGTGGAGCGCGGCTACCGTGCGGGCCTCTCCCTGCGTGACCCCTTCGGGCGGCTGCTCGCGGTCGGGCTCGCCTCGATCGTGGCGTTGCAGGTGTTCGTCATCGCGGGCGGGGTGACCGGGCTGATCCCGCTCACCGGCATGGCGATGCCGTTCCTGGCCCAGGGCGGCTCGTCGGTGGTCACCAACTGGGCGATCGTGGCCCTGCTGATCCGGGTGAGCGACTCGGCCCGCAGCCAGTACGACGGGGAGGTCACCGCATGACGCGGAGCATCCGGATGACGCGCCACATCCGCCACGCCGCCTGCTTCTGCGCCCTGCTGCTGGTGGCGCTCCTCGTCAACGCCACCCGCATCCAGGTCTTCCAGGCCCAGTCCTACGACGACAACGCGGCCAACCGCCGTACCGAGATCGCCCGCTACGGTCAGCCGCGGGGCGACATCCTGGTCGGCGACTCGGCGGTCACCGGCTCGAAGGACACGGACGGGCGGCTGCGCTATGAACGGACGTACCCGAAGGGCCCGTTGTACGCGCCGGTGACCGGCTTCGCCTCGCAGATCTACGGCACGACCTTCCTGGAGCACGCCGAGGACGACCTCCTCTCCGGCACGGACCCGATGCTGTCGGCGTTCCCGCTGTGGAACGACCTGACGCGGCGCCAGAACCCGGGCGGCAACGTCGTCACGACCATCGACACGGCCGCCCAGCGGGCCGCCTACGAGGGACTCGCCGGGCGCAAGGGCGCGGTGGCCGCGGTGGAGCCGTCGACCGGGCGCGTTCTCGCGCTGGTGACGAGCCCGTCGTACGACCCCCAGGTGTTGTCGGGGAACGACGCGGCGGTGGAGCGGTCCTGGGCGCGGCTGAACGCGGACCCGGACAAGCCGATGCTCAACCGGGCGGTACGGCAGACCTATCCGCCGGGGTCGACCTTCAAGGTCGTCACCCTGGCCGCCGCGCTGGACGCGGGGGTGGTGACGGACGTCGACGAGGCGACCGACTCCCCCGATCCGTACACCCTGCCGGGCACCACGACCTCGCTCACCAACGAGTCCACGGGCTGTGAGGACGCGCCGATCCGGGCCGCGTTCATGTGGTCCTGCAACACGGTCTTCGCACGGCTCGGTGTGCGGGTGGGGGTGAGCGACATGGCGGCCACCGCGGCGCGGTTCGGCTTCAACGACACCGGGCTCGGGATCCCGTACTCCGTCGCCGAGTCGACCTTCGACGTGTCCGTGGACAAGGCGCAGCTCGCGCTGTCGTCGATCGGGCAGTACAACACGCGGGCGACGCCGTTGCAGATGGCGATGGTGTCGGCGGCCGTCGCGAACGGCGGGCAGATCCGCTCGCCGTACCTCGTGGAGCGGACGACGCGGTCGGGCGGGACGACGGTGGCGACGGCGGGCTCGCGGCCGGTGCGACAGGCGATGCATCCGGCGACCGCGGTGCGGCTGAAGGAGCTGATGGAGGAGGTGGTGACCGAGGGCACCGGCAGGAACGCCGCGATCCCGGGGGCGACCGTGGGCGGCAAGACCGGTACCGCGCAGCACGGCGTCGACAACTCCGGTACGCCGTACGCCTGGTTCATCTCCTGGGCGCAGGGCGAGCGTGACCTGGAACCGAAGGTCGCGGTCGCCGTGGTGGTGGAGGACGCGGAGGCGGACCGGGGGGAGATCAGCGGGGGCGGGGACGCGGCGCCGATCGCGCGGGCGGTGATGGAGGCGGTGCTCACCGACTGAGACGGGGGTACCGCCGCCCGGACTCCCGACCTACCGTTCGGTACATGATTTCAGTCGCCGCGTACGAACTCGCCCAGGTCAACATCTCCCGCCTCAAGTTCCCGCTGGACTCACCGGAGTTGAAGGACTTCGTCGACGCGCTGGACCCGGTCAACGCCTCCGCGGAGGCAGCCGACGGCTATGTCTGGCGCCTTCAGTCGGAGGGTGGCGACGCGACCGACATCAAGGTCTTCGGCGACGACTGGCTGATCATCAACCTCACGGTGTGGCGGGACACCAACGCGCTGACCGCCTTCATGTACCAGGGGCAGCACCGCGAGCTGCTCTCCCGCCGCCGGGAGTGGTTCGAGAAGGTGACGGAGGCGATGACGGCCCTGTGGTGGGTACCGGCCGGCCACCGCCCGACGGTCGCCGAGGCCGAGTCCCGCCTGCTGCATCTGCGGGCCAACGGCCCCACCCCGTACGCCTTCACGCTGCGGACGTCGTTCCCGGCGGGGGCTTCAGAGCCGGTGTCGCTCGCGGTGCCGGAGGATCTGGGCTGCGGGGTCTAGGACCTGTCCGGGGTCTCGGTGTTCATGGAGTCCCCTGGTCGATCATGTTCTGCACTTCGGCGACCCGGTCACGCTCCTCCGCCGCGAACCGCTCCGCGTCCAGTTTCTCGGCGATCTCCTCGTCCTGCGCCATCAGCAGGTCGAGGTTGGAGTCGCCCATCCCGAAGACCCCCATGTCGACGTAGGCCTGCTGGAGCCGTTTGCCCCACAGGCCGATGTCCTTGACGCACGGGACGATCCGGGAGAACAGCAACTGACGGAAGAGGGCGAGGAATTCGGACTGTTCGCTGTACTCCTCCGCCTCGGCGGTGGGGATGCCGAAGTTCTCCAGGACCTCGACGCCCCGCAGGCGGTCGCGCATCAACCAGCAGCCCTCGATGACGAATTCCTCGCGCTCGCGGAGTTCGGCGTCGGACAGCTGCTTGTAGTAGTCGCGCAGCGCCATGCGCCCGAAGGCCACATGCCGTGCCTCGTCCTGCATGACGTAGGCGAGGATCTGCTTCGGCAGCGGCTTGTCGGTGGTGTCGCGGATCATGCCGAAGGCGGCGAGCGCGAGGCCCTCGATGAGGACCTGCATACCGAGGTAGGGCATGTCCCAGCGGCTGTCCCGGAGCGTGTCGCCGAGCAGGGACTGGAGGTTGTCGTTGATCGGGTACAGCATCCCGATCTTCTCGTGCAGGAACCGGCCGTAGATCTCCGCGTGCCGGGCCTCGTCCATCACCTGGGTCGCCGAGTAGAACTTCGCGTCGAGGTCGGGGACGGACTCGACGATCCGCGCGGCGCAGACCATGGCTCCCTGCTCACCGTGCAGGAACTGGCTGAACTGCCAGGAGGCGTAATGCTGTCGCAGCTCGCCCTTGTCCTTCTCGGTGAGCTTCGCCCAGTGCTTGGTGCCGTAGAGGGACATGGACTCGTCGGGGGTGCCGAGGGGGTCGTACGGGTCGACCTCCAGGTCCCAGTCGATGCGCTTCTGCCCGTCCCACTGCTTGTCCTTGCCCTTCTGGTAGAGCGCGAGGAGACGGTCGCGTCCGTCGTCGTACTCCCAGCTGAAACGCGCCGCGCCGGTCGCCGGCACCTGCCAGTGGGGGTCTCCCGGATCCGTGGCGTACAGGTCGAAAGTCGGCATGTTCCGCAGGCTGCCCCTTCGTAGACCGGCGGTCAACAAGTCGTGCGCAAGGGATTGACGAGCTTGCTGACAAGCAGTCTCATAACCTCATGACGACGCTCACGGAAGCCGATGCGCTCGCGGGGCTGCGCGATGCGCTCGGCCTGCTCAAGGACCGGGAGCAGGTGGCCGAGCGGCTGCTCGACTCCTCCGCCAAGCACTCCTTCGACCCCGACAAGGAACTCGACTGGGACGCGCCCTTCGAGGAGGGCAAGTGGTTCTGGCCCCCCGAGCTGGTGTCGCTGTACGACACCCCGCTGTGGAAGCGGATGAGCGAGGAGCAGCGGATCCTGCTCTCCCAGCACGAGGCGGCCGCGCTGGCCTCGCTCGGGATCTGGTTCGAGCTCATCCTCATGCAGCTGCTCGTGCGGCACATCTACGACAAGGCCGCCACGAGCGCGCATGTGCGCTACGCGCTCACCGAGATCGAGGACGAGTGCCGGCACTCGAAGATGTTCGCGCGGCTGATCTCGCACGGGGACACCCCGTGGTACCCGGTGAGCCGGGCGCACCAGCAGCTGGGCCGGCTGTTCAAGACCATCTCGACGACGCCGGGGTCCTTCACCGCCACGCTGCTCGGCGAGGAGGTCCTCGACTGGATGCAGCGGCTGACGTTCCCGGACGAGCGGGTGCAGACGCTGATCCGGGGGGTCACGCGGATCCATGTCGTGGAGGAGGCCCGCCATGTCCGGTACGCCCGCGAGGAGCTGCGGCGGCAGATGGTGACCGCGCCGCGCTGGTCGCAGGAGTTCACGCGGGTGACGTCCGGGGAGTTCGCGCGGGTGTTCTCGGTGGCGTTCGTGAATCCCGAGGTCTACACGAATGTGGGGCTGGACCGGCGGGAGGCGGTGGCTCAGGTGAAGGCGAGTGGGCATCGGCGGGAGGTCATGCAGACCGGGGCGAAGAGGCTGACGGACTTCTTGGATGACATCGGGGTGCTGCGGGGGGTCGGGCGGCGGTTGTGGAAGTCTTCGGGGCTGCTGGCTTGAGTGTCGGCTGCGGGTTGTGGGGGCTGGTCGCGCAGTTCCCCGCGCCCCTAGCTAGGTCCAGCTAGGCACGCCGGTGACTGCACCCACCTCAGGGGCGCGGGGAACTGCGCGACCAGCCACGACGCGCCCGCAGCCGCACGACTACGCTGCACCCATGACCCCCGCCGCCCCCGCCTATCGCCGCCTGAGTGTCGAGGAGCGGCGCAGTCAGCTCCTTGAGGCCGCCCTCGGTCTCTTCGCGCACCGCGTGCCCGAGGACGTCTCCCTCGACGACGTGGCCGAGGCGGCCGGAGTTTCCCGTCCCCTCGTGTACCGGTACTTCCCGGGCGGCAAGCAGCAGCTCTACGAGGCCGCTCTGCGATCCGCCGCCGAGGAGCTCCAGCAGTGCTTCGACGAGCCTCACGAAGGCCCGCTGCTCGACCGTCTCTCCCGCGCTCTCGACCGGTATCTCGCGTTCGTCGACCAGCACGACGCCGGGTTCAGCGCGCTGCTCCAGGGCGGAAGCGTGGTGGAGACCTCGCGTACGACGGCCATCGTGGACGGCGTACGGCGGGCCGCCGCTCAGCACATCCTCAGCCATCTCGGGGTCACCGAGCCCAGCCGGCGGCTGCGGATGACCGTACGGATGTGGATCACGGCCGTGGAGGCGGCCTCGCTGCTGTGGCTGGACGACGACAAGGAACCGCCGGTCGAGGAGTTGCGGGACTGGCTGGTGGAGCAGTTCGTCGCCGTGCTGTCGGTGACCGCGCGGCGCGACCCGCAGACCGAGGCGCTGGTGCGGGCCCTCGGGGCGGATGGCTGACACTGGTGGCGTGAAGAGCGAAGACACCCCCTTCGAGGGCGGTCCCATGGACGGCCGCGTCCTTCCGGTCCTCCTCGGCCCGACCGGGCACCCGCCCAAGCAGTACCGCATCCCCCTCCCGGACCCGGACGGCGGTCCGCCCACCGTGCTGATCTACCGCCGCGTGCCGCGCGGGCACAGCAAGCTGGGGCTCCAGCAGGGGTGGAAATACGAGTACGAGCCGGAGGGCAGGCCGTCGCGGCTCAGGTGGCCGTGGTCCAAGCCCGACGCCACGCCGGGCGGCAAGCCGGACGACACCGACGGGTGACGTGGTTGCGCCGAACCGCGTACACCCGGCGCGCGCGGGCGGGGCGCCCGTCCCATGCTCGCGGTGCGGAGCAGAGGGGCTGCTGCGCACCGGAGGTGATGACGTGTCAGGAAGGCTTCTGCGTCTGGCGTGTACGGCGGCGGTGGCGGCCGGCATCGTCCTCGCGCCCTTGCCCGCGGCGGCCGTACCGGAGCCGCCCACGCCCGGCGGGCGGAGCGTCTCCGAGCTGCTGACGGACCTTCAGCGGCTGTACCAGGAGGCCGAGGAGGCAACCGAGACGTACAACGCCACCGCGGAGAAACTGAAGGAGCAGCGGGCGCAGGTGCGCCGGCTCGACGGCCGGCTGGCGCGGGCCCGGCTCTCGCTCCACGACAGCCGGGGGGCCGCGGGGCGCCTGGCCCGGCAGCAGTACCAGAACAGCACCGACATCTCGCCGTACGTACGCCTGCTCCTGGCCCGTGATCCGCAGCACGCGCTCGACCAGGGCCATGTGATCGGGCAGTTGGCGCGGGAGCGGGCCGAGGCAGTGGGCCGGCTGACGGGAAGCGAGAAGAAGGCCGACGGGCTGGCCCGCGCCGCCCGCAAGGCGCTGGACCGGCAACTCACCCTCGCCGTACGGCAGAAGAAGGACCGGGACGACGTACGGAAGAAGCTGGACGACGTCGAGAAGCTGCTCGCCTCCCTGACGGAGGAACAGCTCGGCGCCGTCGCCGAGTTGGAGCGGACGGATGTCGAGGCGGCTCAGGAGGACCTCGTCACCTCGGGCGCCCTGGGCAGTGGCGAGGACTCGGGCGAGCCGACGCGGGCGGCGGACCGTGCCGTGCGGTACGCCGTGCAGCAGCTCGGAAAGCCGTACGAGTGGGGGGCCGAGGGGCCCGAGGCGTACGACTGTTCAGGGTTGACCTCGCAGGCCTGGGAGCATGCGGGCCGGCCCATTCCGCGGACCAGTCAGGAGCAGTGGGCCCGGCTGCCGCGGGTTCCGCTGCGTGAGCTCCGCCCCGGTGACCTGGTGGTCTACTTCCCGAAGGCGACCCATGTGGCCATGTATCTGGGCGGCGGGCAGGTCGTACAGGCCCCGCGGACGGGTGAGAAGGTCAAGGTCTCCCCTCTCGCTTCCCACCCGGTCCTGGGCGCGGTGCGCCCCGACGGAGCTCAGGACAGGGACGCCAGGTAGGCCGCCGTCTTCTCCGGCTCGTAGAAGAAGTTCTCGAAGTCGGACGGGTCGTTGAAGGCGTTGGCGAAGCGGTCGGCGGCGGGCTGCAACTGGCCTGCCGCGCCGATGAGGTTGAGGATGTGCTCCGGCGGCGGCGCCAGCATGGCGTTCGTCCACTTGGTGACATGCTGGGCGGTGTCCCAGTAGCGGTCGAACGTGCCCTGCATCCACTCCTCGTCGAACTCCTTCTCCCCGCGCTCCAGGATCGAGGCGAGGTAGGAAGCCGCGCACTTGGAGGCCGAGTTGGAGCCCTGTCCCGTGATCGGGTCGTTGGCGACGACGACGTCCGCGACACCGAGGACCAGTCCGCCGCCAGGAAGGCGGCCGATCGGGTTGCGGACCGTCGGCGCGTAGCGCCCGGCCAACGTACCGCCCGCGTCGGTGAGTTCGACGTTCGCGGCCCGCGCGTGCTCCCAGGGCGTGTACCGCTCCATGAGTTCCAGGGTCAGGGAGAGGTGCTGCGCCGGGTCCTTGACGCCGTTGAAGACGTCGAGCGGGCCGCCGGGTATGCCCTCCCAGAACAGGATGTCGGCGCGGCCCGAGGTGGTGAGCGTCGGCATGATGAACAGCTCGCCGACGCCGGGGACGAGGTTGCAGCGGACCGCGTCGAACTCCGGGTGCTCGGGGCGCGGTCCGAGACCGTGGACGTAGGAGACGGCGAGGGCGCGCTGGGGTTCGGTGTAGGGGGAGCGCTCGGGGTCCCGGGCGAACATCGAGACCAGCTCGCCCTTGCCCGCCGAGACCAGCACCAGGTCGTACGTACGGGAGAAGTAGTCGAGGTCGGAGACCGCCGCGCCGTGGATGACGAGCTGGCCGCCGCGCTGGGCGAAGGTCTCCATCCAGCCGGCCATCTTCACCCGCTGGTCCACCGACTGCGCGTACCCGTCGAGCTTGCCCACCCAGTCGATGGCACGGGCCGCCGGGCCCTCGCCCCACGACCCCGGTGCCGCGACCGAGACGCCGAGTCCTTCGATCTTCGGGGCCTGGGACTCCCAGAAGTTCAGCTGGAGATCGCGCTCGTGCTGCAGTGCCGTGTGGAACATGCACTGCGTCGACATGACACGGCCGGAGCGGATCTCGTCCGCCGTCCGGTTCGACATCAGGGTGACCTCGTACCCGTGCGACTGGAGTCCGAGGGCGAGCTGGAGTCCGGACTGGCCGGCTCCTACGACGAGTATCTTCCGCATGCGGGTGGTGACTCCTTGGTGGGTGCTACTCGGGGGTTTCGTCCAGGGCGTGGCCGACCAGGGAGAGCAGGGTCTCGATCGCCGAGATCCGGCGGCGCGCGTCCATGATCATTACAGGTATGTGCGCCGGGATCGTCAACGCCTCGCGCACGTCCTCCGGTTCGAAGAGCTCGCTGCCGTCGAAGTGGTTGACCGCGACGACGTACGGCAGTCCGCAGCTCTCGAAGTAGTCCAGCGCCGGGAAGCAGTCCTTCAGGCGGCGGGTGTCGGCCAGGACGACGGCGCCGATCGCGCCGCGCACCAGGTCGTCCCACATGAACCAGAAGCGCTGCTGGCCCGGCGTGCCGAACAGGTAGAGCACCAGGTCGTCGTCGAGCGTGAGGCGGCCGAAGTCCATGGCCACGGTGGTCGTCAGCTTGCCGGGCGTGGCGGTGAGATCGTCGGTCTCCTCGCTCGCCTCGGTCATCAGCGCCTCGGTCTGCAGGGGCGTGATCTCGGAGACGGCGGTGACGAGGGTGGTCTTGCCGACGCCGAAGCCGCCGGCGACCACGATCTTCGTCGCGACCGGGGCCCGGGTGCGGTCCGTCTGCCAGGACTTGAGGTCCTCGTCGAGGTCCGCACCGACGTTCTCAAAGACGACGGAGTCCATTCAGCACCCTTTCGAGCAGAGCGCGGTCCGGACGGCCGGTGCCGTGACCGGTGCCGGTGCCGTACACACGGATCTTTCCCTGGTCCGCGAGGTCGCTGAGCAGCACCCGGACCACGCCGAGCGGCATCTTGAGCAGCGCGGCGATCTCGGCCACCGTACGCATCCGGCGGCAGAGTTCGACGATGGCCCGCATCTCGGGCATGACCCGGGTGTTGAGGGAACCATTCGTCAGTTCTTTCCGCTCCTCCGGGGCCTCAAGTGCCGCGACGAACGTCTCCACGAGGAGGACGTGGCCGAAGCGCGTACGGCCGCCGGTGAGCGAGTAGGGGCGGACGCGGGCGGGCTTGCGGTCGCCGCCGCGGACGGGAAGGTGGGGGCGATCGGTCATCGGGTGCTCCCTGCCGATTGGGTCTCGCTCTCCAGGGATTTTCGTAGCTCACTGCGGAGTTCGGGGGTCAGGACATGGCCGGCGCGGCCCACGAACAGGGCCATGTGGTACGCCACGACGCTCATGTCGCAGTCCGCGGAGCCGTGCACTCCGAGCAGCGAGCCGTCACTGATCGACATCACGAACAGGCTGCCCTCGTCCATCGCGACCATGGTGTGCTTCACCGGGCCGGACTCCATGAGCTTGGCGGCGCCGATGGTCAGGCTGCCGATGCCGGAGACGATGGTGGCGAGATCGGCCGACGATCCGCGCGGGCCCTTGATCTCGGGGGCGCGGGTGCGGGCCTCGCTATTGCGGCCGGGGTCGGAGGAGAGCAGGAGCAGGCCGTCCGATGAGACCACCGCTACTGACTGGATGCCCGGCACCTCCTCGACCAGGTTCGTCAGCAGCCAGTGCAGGTTGCGGGCTTCACTGCTCAGTCCGAAGGTACTGGGCGCGGTCAACTGCTTGCCTCCTCGGGAGTGCCCCCCGTGGCTTCTTCGGACTGTGCGGGCGTCCTCGTCTGCCCCGTCTGTTCGGCGATCTCTGCTTCCACGTCGCGGTAGCCGGCCTCCGCCCCCCGGCGGAAGCCACCGAGCCTACGGCGGAGGGCTTCGGCGTCGACGGAGGCGCTGCGCTGGCGGGGCGGTTCCGCCGGCGCCGTGATCTTCGGGGTGCGCTTGGGGAGGCCCTTGGCGGTGAGTTGTTCGTCGTCGGGGGCGCGATGGTGTTCCGTCTCGGCTTCGCCTTCGCCGGCCGCGGGTGGTTCGTCGGTGGGCGCCGGCACCGGGGCGAGGAGTTCCATCGTGGTCTCCGACGGGGTCTCCTCCCCCACCGGCTCCCGCTCCCGTGCGGTCTCCTCCCCCGCCCGTTCCCGCTCCCGTACGGTCTTCTCCGCCGTCGGCCCATGCTCTCGTACGGTCTTCTCCGCCAGCTCCACCAGCGGGTCCCCCGCGCCCCCCGAACGGCCCGGCAGGACGTTGGAGTTGGCCTCCGCGTCGGCGCCCGGGAGGGAGAAGGAGTGGGTCGTGGCCGACAGCGGGGTGGTCGCGGACGGGACCGCCGCCGAGGGCGCGGCCGCCAGCAGCGGCTTCGGCAGGACCACCACCGCCGCGATGCCGCCCTGCTTCTGCTCGCGCAGCCGGACGCGGACGCCGTGGCGGTGGGCCAGGCGGGCGACGACGTAGAGGCCGAGGCCGAGACCCTCCTCGCCCTCCTGGTCGTACGGGGAGTCCGGGTCGAACTCGGCGAGGCGGGAGTTGAGGCGGTCCAGGCGGTCCTCGGTCATGCCGATGCCCTCGTCCTGGACGGAGAGCATGACCTCGCCGCTCTCCAGGAGCCAGCCGGAGACCTCGACGGGCATGTCCGGCGGGGAGAACGAGGTGGCGTTCTCCATCAGTTCGGCGAGGAGGTGGGAGAGGTCGTCGGCGGCGAAGCCCGCGACGTGCGCGTGCGGGGGCAGGGCGGCGATGCGGACCCGCTCGTAGCGCTCGATCTCGCTGACCGCGGCCCGGACGACGTCCACCAGCGGGACCGGGCCCGCGTGCTGCTGGACGTGTTCCGTGCCCGCGAGGACCAGGAGGTTCTCGCTGTGGCGGCGCATGACGGTGGCGAAGTGGTCGAGCTTGAAGAGGGTCGCGAGCCGGTCGGGGTCCTGCTCGCGCTCCTCCAGACCCTCGATGACGGCGAGTTGGCGCTCGACCAGGCCGAGTGTGCGCAGCGCGAGGTTGACGAAGGTGCCGCCGATGCTCTCCCTGAGCCGGGTCAGCTGGGCGGCGGAGTCGGCGAGTTCGGCACGGAGTTCCTCGCGGGCGTCGGCCATCTTCTGGCGCTGGGCGACGAGGTGTTTGCGGTCGGCCTCAAGGGTGGTGATCCGGCCCTGGACACCGAGGACGTGTGCGTGCAGCGTGTTGACGGAGCGGACGACCTGGGCGAACTCGTCGTTGCGTCCGGTGAACTTGACGGGTTCCGCGGTGGCCGGGTCCGCCGCTGTGGCGAGGCGCGCGGTGCCCAGCCGCAGGACCGCCAGCGGGCGGGTGAGGGTGCGGGCCATGGCGGTGGCGATGCCGACGGCGAGCAGCATGAGGGCGCCGAGGACCGCGATGCGGATCTCCCAGGCGGTCACGTCGTCGTCGCGGAGCCGGGCGAGGTCCTCGGTGCGCTGGTGGTAGAGCGCGGACTCCACGCCGCGCATCAGCTCGACGCGGGCCGAGAGGGCGGCGTCGAGCTTCTTGGCGCTGGTGTCGAGTTCGCGGTCGGAGAGGGTGGGCTGGTCGGTGAGGGAGGCCAGGTACTTCTCGGCGGAGTTGACCTCGGGGCCCGTGACGGTGGAGTCGTAGCGGGCGGCGGTGTCCTTGGGCGCGGTCTCGTGGAAGTCGGCGAGCGCGGCGTCGGAACGCAGTCGGGCCTGCTGGGCGGCGGCGGTGAGGGCGGCGCGCTGCTTGGCGTCGGCCTCGGAGGTGGTGGTGACGGTGGAGGCGATCCCGGTGATGGGGTCGGTGACCGTCTGGGTGCTGCTGGGCACGCTGAGGGCGGCGAGGAGCAGACCGCGGGTGGCGGCGGCCTGCTGGACGGCGGAGTCCAGCTCGGCGAGGGAGTACGCGCCGGAGCCGGCCCGGGGCGGCAGCTGCTCGGCCAGTTGCTCGGCGAGTCGGTGCAGTTCGGTGATGGTGGCGGAGTAGGAGGTGTGCGCTTCGAGAGCGGTGCTCTTGCCGGTGAGCACCGCTCTGCGCAGGGCGGCGATCCCGTCGAGGTCGGCACGGAGGTCTGCCGGGGTGTCGGTGTCGGCGCGCAGCTCCTCGACCTGCCGGTCGACGCGGGCGCTGCGCTGCTCGGACGGCGCCTTGGAACGGGGGCGGCCGGCGGCGACGTAGGAGGTGACCTCGTCCCGCTCGTCGGCGAGCGCGTGGGCGAGGGCGAGCGCGTCCTGGGTCTGCTCGGCCAGGGTCACCAGGTCCTGGGAGTCGCTGAGGTCCTGGGAGGCGGCGAGCACGGACGGGGCTCCGGCCCCGGCGATGGCGGCGGCCACGACGGCGACGGCCACGATGAGCCGGTTGCGTACGTGGGTGGGACGGCCCTTGCCCACGACGACCCCGTCAGGGGCGGTGGCGGAGGCAGAGGTGGTGTCGGCGGTGGCCGTCTGCTTGCTCGTACGACGTGGCCGCGTCTTCTGCACCGGTGCTCGCATTCCTGACTCGTGTACTCATGGGCCCGGGTGACGCTCCGTCAACTGACGGGTACTCCCGGTACGGTTCCCGACCCTCCCAGCGCCAGTGGGCAGTGGTCGCGCATCACCCGACCCGCCACTCGAAGGAGTGAACCCCGGAGGGGAGTTGGGGAGCAAGTTCCCGTGGCACAGTCAGGGGCCTTGCGCGGCGGGCCGGTTGGACGTCCGGGGCGCACGATGGCATCATCTGCCGCCACGCGCCGCCGGAGTGAAGCATTCCAGCCCAAATCAGACGCCTGACCTGCGCGCCTGCACCGATTCGGCGATCGATGCCAGCCTTTCGTGAACGCTGTGAAGGGCTCGTGCAGACTGGCTGGATGCGTACTGAACTCGTCTCGGAGCCCGGCGATCCGACCCGCCCCAACGAGGACTTCGCGAGCGTGAGCCTTCCCGCGTCCGGGCGGGGTGGGGTGCTGGTGCTCCTCGACGGCGTGACACCACCGAACGGCCCCACAGGCTGTCTGCATTCCGTCCCCTGGTTCGTCTCACGCCTGGGCGGCGCGCTGACCGAACTGACCGTTTCCCTCCCGGATGTTCCGCTGACCGAGGCGCTGAGCCTTGCGATTGCACGTACCGCCGATGCCCACGCACACACGTGTGACCTTTCTCACCCACGCACACCTCAGGCCACGGTGGTGGTGGCGCGGTGGTCCTCCGAGGCGGTGGAGTACCTGATCCTCTCCGACTCCGTCCTGCTGGCGGAGGCCCCCGACGGAGCGGTGACGGTCCTGGCGGACGACCGCCTGGCCCTGCTGCCGCGAGCGTCTTTGACAACCGCCGCCTTCATCGACGCACACCTGCGCAACAAGGAGGGCGGCTTCTTCACCGCGGCCGCGGATCCTTCGGTGGTGGGGCGTGCGGTGACGGGGGTGTTGCCGGGGGCGTCGGTGCGGGCGTTGGCCGCGATGACGGACGGGGCGACTCGGTGGGTGGAGAAGTTCCGGGAGGGGGGTTGGGGGGACTGTTTGCGGGTGGTGCGGAAGGAGGGGGCTGCTGCGTTGGTGGGGCGGGTGCGGGAGTTGGAGGGGGCGGATGTGGAGGGGGTGCTTCTGGGGCGGGGCAAGCGGCATGACGATGCTTCGGTGGTGTTTGTGGAGTGGTGAGGGGGCGTCAGGGGCCGGGGTTGGGATCGGCGCTCACGGACGCGTCCGTGCCGGGGTTCGTCGGGGTCGGGTTGCCGTCCGGCGCGATCCAGGCGCCCACCATGGCGGTGGCCAGCGCCGTGGCCGCCGCCACCAGCACCGTCGTCGCCGGGACGGCCGCGGCTGTCAGCGAGCGGAAGTTGCGGATCTGTCCCCAGCGGAGTCCTGCGACACGGACCAGACGGGCTTCCCAGTACAGGCCGAGAATGAGGAAGATCGCGAGACAGTTGCCCGTCGTGAGCAACAGCTGGACGGCGAAGTGCCTGGGTTCCAGCCCTTGGTAGAGCAGCTGCGCGAGTTCCGCGGGCAGGACCACGGCGAGCAGGCACAGGGACTTGCCGATAGGGCTGCCACCGCGGAGCCAGGAGTAGACGTAGCCGTAGACGAAGCCGTAGACCGCCCAGCGCAGGGCGTAGGCCCAGACCTGGGCGTCCTCCGGGAAGTCGGCACTGAGCGGAGGCGGCAGTGTGTAGCCCAACCAGGGCAGGCTGAGGACCGTGAGCAGGACCGCGGCCGCCGTCCCGTTGCGCAGGGCCGTGCGGCCCCCGGACGTGCCCAGGGCGGCCAGGCGCAGGTTGACCGAGTGTTGGGGCGCCGTGGCCCGGTCACCGAGGGCGCCGAGACGCCGCCAGCGCGCACTCCACTGCCGGGCGGTCAGCTCTCCCTGCGCGAGCGCGGTGCGGGAGGCGGTCAGGAACTCGCGCCGCCCTGCCGCGAGGGTCTGGTCCTTCAGCAGGGCGTGCATCAGACGGTTGTGGGCGGCCGGTCGGATTTGGTGCAGCCGTACGGCCCGGTTCTCGGCGTCTGGCGGGAGCAGCCAGGTGAAGCCCGTTGCGGCGATGAGGAGGGCTATGTAGTAGCCGCCGCGCTGCGCATCGTCGCCGAACATGGTCAGCCCGTACGCGGCCAGGCCGGTGCCCGCCGCGGCGATTCCCAGCCCGACGGCGATGGTGCGCACGTGGAGCGGCCAGCCTTCGTACCAGGCGTCGTGGGTCCGCAGGACCAGCAGCGTCACCAACAAGGCCAGGACCAGCTGTGCGACCGGGTATGACGCGGCACCCGCCGGATAGCGCCCGATGATGTCCCAGGACCCACCGTCGCCCCAGAGGTACCACAGGGGGGCCCAGTCCTCCGCGATGGCCAACGCCACGAAACTGCCGTACAGCAGAGGCCACCCCAGCCAGGCACGCCTGTTCACGACCACCACGATGGACCAGACCAGCCCGTACCAGCCCCAGTTCAGTTCGAGCATGGCCAGGGAGTTGCTGACATCCCACACCGGCTGCGGGTCCTCGCGCGGGGGAAGACCGGTACCCGGCCCGGCGGCCAGCACCGTCAGCCAGGCCGCGCCGGCCGCGGTGACCGCCCACCGGCGCCCCGCCGACCCCAGTGCACCGCCGCGCAGACCGTACGCCACCGCGGCTGTCACCAGTGCCGCGGCAGCCACCGAGAGCAGCGGCCACCACCTTCCCTCGCACACCGCGAAGACGCAGGCCAGCACCGGCAGTACGGCACTCGGCAGGAGCATCGGCAACAGTTCCCGGGGCTCGGGTGGGCGTCCCTTGATGAGGCGTGGCAGACAGGCGAACAGCAGGAAGGGCAGCAGCACCCACCACCAGACCGCGAGCAACGCTCCCCGCCCCGGATAGAGCCAGCCCGGCCAGGGCACTTCGGCCGAACCGGCGAGGGCGTACAGCAGCGACGCACCCGTCAGAGAACACGCGGTCGCGGCGGCGGCGGTCCAGCGGCGCCGAGTGGCGGGCGGCGCCCACTCCCCGACGAAGGGCAGGATCCAGCACAGTGTCACCGCAGCGGCGGCCGCCGCCAGCCAGAACGCCTCCCGTTGGGGCGTTTCCTTCTGGAGCAGTACGCCGAGATGTTCCGTGTCACCCTGTTCACGGCTCCCGGTGCCCGGAGGGCCGAGCACGACGGTCAGCCGCTCCCCCTTCTTGCCGAGGCGCAGTTCGGCGTGGTGGGCGTCCTGACTCAGGACGGTGCCGCCCCTGATGGTGAGGAGCAGACGCGTGGGGACGTCGACCGTGACGCTCCAGGAGTCGTAAACGCCGTCCTTGCCCAGCATGCCCTCGCCGTCCTCGAACGTGAACGTGGCATGGCCTTCGGGACACTCGTACTCCGACTCCGGCCCGGGCCAGGTCGCCCGTTGTACGTAGGAGGCGTACACCGTCGAGGTCGCTGTCTCCTGTGCGAGCGAGCTCTCTTCGGCATCCCCGCGGAGGCCCTGCATCCCGCACGCCTCTGACCTCCCACCGAGATGGGTCAGGAGCGGCGTCCACGCCTCCACCGTCTGATCGCCGGTGCGAAGGTCCTTGACCATGGGGTCGGAAGCCTGGAGTTCGAGCATGTGTGTCGCCTTGGCCGTCCACTCGCCCCTGTCGGGAAAGACGCGCAGCTCGGTGCTGCCAGAGCGCTCAGGATGCCCCTTCGCCCGGTACCGGGCATCCGCAGCCTTCCACGTCTCGTACTGGGAGGACGAGGACTCCCCGCCCTGCGTGGGCGCCGCCAACAGCCCGTCAGCGGCCTGTATCCACCCCGCATGAGAACAACCGGCCCCCAGCACCACCAACAACAGCAGCGCACCCCCGACCACCCGCGCACGCCACTCCGCCGCACCCGCCATCGACGGCCACCCCCGTCCCCCGGGCGGTCAGATTAGTGGCCGCCCGGCGCGGCAGACAGGGGTTCAGCGCTCCATGCCCAGGTTCAGTTGGTTCAGCAGCCGCGCCAGCTCCGAGACCTCCTTCGGATCCCAGTCCGCCAGCCGCCCCGCATACCGGGCCCGCCGCGCGTCCCGTACCCGTCCCACCCGCGACCGCCCCTCGTGCGTCAACTCGACGAGCCACGCCCGGCCGTCCGCGGGATCGGGGGCGCGGGTGACGAGGCCGAGGTCCTCCAGGGCCCGGAGCTGGCGGGACATGGTCGCCTTGCCGACGCCGATGTACGCGGCGAGTTCCGTGGCCCGCTGGCGGCCGTGCTCGTCGAGGCGGACCAGGAGGCCGTACGCGGAGGACTCCAGGTCCGGGTGGACCTCGCGGGCCATCTCGCCCTGGTTGGCCCGGGCGCGCCGCAGCAGCACGGTCAACTCGCGTTCCAGTGCCAGGAACTCGGGCTGGTCCACACCACTCCCGGGCAGGGCGGAGCCGGCTCCGCGTCCGCCGCCGTTCGCGTCTTCGTGCACGTCAGTCCCTGCCTCGGTTTCCGGGTCGTGAAAGTTTCCGCCAAATGCCGTCATCGCCGCAGCTCGGTCAGTATTTCGCAGGTCAAGACCAACGGCAGCCCCCGGTCCCTCTTCCCCCGCGCTCTTCTACGTGCGTAGCTTCTTTACCAGGCACTTACTGGCATGGTCACGCCAGAAGTCACATGAGACCACCCCCCACGTTTCCGGCACGTCCCCCCACCGAGCCCTCGGAGGCACGCATGCCCGTGCACAGACTCAGACCGGTTCGCCTCTTCCTCACGGCCGTTCTCGCCACCCTCCTCGCCGCCGTCTCCCTCCCCGCCACCGCCACCGCCGCCGACACCCCGGCCCGCGGCTCCGCCTACATGGGTATCGGCGTCCTCGCCCACGACGGCCAGAGCGGCACTCCGCGTGACACGCGCGCCGCGCAGACCGAGGGCGTGGACGTCTCCAGCCATCAGGGCAACGTCGCCTGGTCCACGCTGTGGAGCAGCGGCGTGAAGTGGGCGTATGCGAAGGCGACCGAGGGGACGTACTACACGAACCCCTACTTCGCCCAGCAGTACAACGGCTCCTACAGCGTCGGCATGATCCGCGGCTCCTACCACTTCGCCACCCCGGACACGACCGGCGGCGCCACCCAGGCCGACTACTTCGTCGACCACGGCGGCGGCTGGTCCCAGGACGGCAGGACGCTGCCCGGGGCGCTCGACATCGAGTGGAACCCGTACGGCGCCTCCTGCTACGGCAAGACGCAGAGCGCGATGGTGACCTGGATCCGTGACTTCCTGAACCGGTACAAGGCGCGGACCGGACGTGACGCCGTCATCTACACCGCCACCACCTGGTGGACGGAGTGCACGGGGAACTACGGCGGGTTCGCGGCCGCCAACCCGTTGTGGATCGCGCGGTACGCGACGACGGTGGGGACGCTGCCCGCGGGGTGGGCCTACCAGACCATCTGGCAGTACACCTCCTCCGGGCCGACCGTCGGCGACCACAACAAGTTCAACGGGGCGCTCGACAGGGTGGTGGCCCTCGCCAACGGATAGCGCAACGCCGCCTCCGGCTGGGGGCCCGGGGGTCGCCCCCCGGAAGATGCAGCAACGGGGCGCTCGACAGGGTCGTCGCCCGCGCCAACGGATAGTGCAACACCCCCTCCGGCTGGGGGCCCGGGGGTCGCCCCCCGGAAGATGCAGCAACGGGGCGCTCGACAGGGTCGTCGCCCTCGCCAACGGATGATCGACGAACGTACGGCGAAGGCCCGGGCCTCCCTCACGAGAACCCGGGCCTTCACCTCATCCGGTCGCGTCCGTCACGCCGCGACCGGAAGTCACACGGCCACCGGACGTCATGCCGCCGCCAGGCGTCACGCCGCGACCGGAACCTCCGGCGTCGCCCCCGCCGTCGCCGGGGACAGCGCCAGCTCCAGGACCTGGCGGACGTCGGTCACCGGGTGGACCTCCAGCTTGTCCAGCACCTCGGACGGGACGTCGTCCAGGTCGGCCTCGTTGCGCTTCGGGATGATGACGGTCGTGACGCCCGCCCGGTGCGCGGCCAGCAGCTTCTGCTTCACACCGCCGATGGGCAGGACCCGGCCGGTCAGGGAGACCTCGCCGGTCATCGCCACGTCCGTGCGAACCTGGCGTCCGCTCAGCAGTGACGCCAGCGCCGTCGTCATCGTGATGCCCGCGCTCGGGCCGTCCTTCGGGACCGCGCCCGCCGGGAAGTGGATGTGCACGCCCCGGTCCTTCAGGTCGCCGACCGGCAGTTCGAGTTCGGCGCCGTGCGAGCGCAGGAAGGACAGGGCGATCTGCGCGCTCTCCTTCATCACGTCGCCCAGCTGACCGGTGAGGGTCAGGCCCGCCGCGCCCGTCTCCGGGTCGGCCAGGGACGCCTCGACGAACAGCACGTCACCACCGGCTCCCGTCACCGCCAGGCCCGTCGCCACGCCCGGCACCGCAGTGCGGCGCTCGGCCGGGTCCTGGGCGGACTCGGGGACGTGGTGCGGGCGGCCGATCAGGTCGCGCAGCTCCCCGTCCGTCACGGTGAACGGCAGCTTCCGCTCGCCCAGTTCGTGCTGGGCGGCGACCTTGCGCAGCAGCCTCGCGATCGCCCGCTCCAGGGTGCGGACGCCCGCCTCACGGGTGTACTCGCCGGCGAGCTTGCGCAGCGCGCTCTCGTCCAGCGTCACCTCGTCCGCCGCGAGTCCCGCCCGCTCCAGCTGGCGCGGGAGCAGGTGGTCACGGGCGATGACGACCTTCTCGTCCTCGGTGTAGCCGTCCAGGCGGACCAGCTCCATACGGTCGAGCAGGGCCTCCGGGATGGCTTCGAGGACGTTCGCCGTCGCCAGGAACACCACGTCGCTCAGGTCGAGTTCGACCTCCAGGTAGTGGTCGCGGAAGGTGTGGTTCTGCGCCGGGTCGAGGACTTCGAGCAGCGCCGCGGCCGGGTCACCCCTGAAATCCGAGCCCACCTTGTCGATCTCGTCGAGCAGGACCACCGGGTTCATCGACCCGGCCTCCTTGATGGCCCGCACGATCCGGCCGGGCAGCGCGCCGACGTAGGTCCGCCGGTGGCCGCGGATCTCCGCCTCGTCGCGGACGCCGCCGAGGGCGACACGGACGAACTTGCGGCCCATGGCGTGCGCGACGGACTCACCGAGGGACGTCTTGCCGACACCGGGCGGACCGACGAGGGCCAGTACGGCACCGCCGCGCCGCCCGCCGACCACACCGAGCCCCCGGTCGCTGCGGCGCTTGCGCACCGCCAGGTACTCGGTGATCCGCTCCTTCACGTCCTCCAGGCCCGCGTGCTCGGCGTCGAGCACGGACTGGGCCCCCTGGATGTCGTACGCGTCCTCGGTCCGCTCGTTCCACGGGAGTTCGAGGACGGTGTCCAGCCAGGTGCGGATCCAGGAGCCCTCCGGGGACTGGTCGCTGGACCGCTCCAGCTTGTCGACCTCCTTGAGGGCGGCCTCGCGGACCTTCTCGGGCAGGTCGGCGGCCTCCACGCGCGCGCGGTAGTCGTCGGACTCCTCGGCCGCGTCCTTGGAGTCGCCGTTGAGCTCGCGCAGTTCCTTGCGTACGGCTTCCAGCTGGCGGCGGAGCAGGAACTCGCGCTGTTGCTTGTCGACGCCCTCCTGGACGTCCTTGGCGATGGTCTCGGCGACGTCCTGCTCGGCGAGGTGGTCGCGCAGCTGCTGGGTGGCGAGCTTGAGGCGGGCGACCGGGTCGGCGGTCTCCAGCAGCTCGACCTTCTGCTCGGTGGTCAGGAACGGCGAGTAGCCGGAGTTGTCGGCGAGCGTGGAGACGTCGTCGATGGCCTGCACGCGGTCCACGACCTGCCAGGCGCCGCGCTTGCGCAGCCAGGCGGTGGCGAGGGCCTTGTACTCCTTGACCAGTTCGGTGACATGGCCGGGCTGCGGCTCGGGGACCGTCTCGTCGATGCGCGTGCCCTCGACCCACAGCGCCGCGCCCGGGCCGGTGGTGCCGGCGCCGATCTGCACACGGCCGCGACCGCGGATGAGCGCGCCCGGGTCGCCGTCGGCGAGCCGGCCGACCTGCTCGACGGTGCCGAGGACACCGGTGCTCGCGTAGGTGCCGTCGATCCGGGGCACCAGCAGGACCTTGGGCTTTCCGGGCTCGGAGCGGGCGGCGGCCTGGGCGGCCTCCACCGCGGCGCGCACATCGGCGTCGTTCAGATCGAGCGGGACCACCATTCCGGGCAGCACGACCTCGTCGTCGAGCGGCAGCACAGGCAGAGTGAGCAGTGTGGACGTCGAAGCCATGATCTCCCCTTCGGCACTCAAGTTGAGCTATGCCGACTCAATGCACGTGAGCCTCTGAATGTTCCCCCGGACGCGTTCGCTGTGAGCGATCACGTCTGTCGGGGCGCGTGACGAGCCGCGTATCGTCTCCTTAGTAATAGTCACTCAAGTATTTCACTCATTACGAGGAGATGTCGTGGACGAGACCGTGCGGGCCTGGGTGGACGGGTGGGTCGTCTCGCGCGGGGCGGCCCCGCCGGTGCTGGAGCCCTGGGGCTGCACGATCGACATGGGCATGGACGGGCACGTCACCCGGCATGTCCTCGGCGGGATCGGCGAGGGCGTCGAGCGGGCGGCCGTACGGAAGGTCGCCGAGGGCGTGACCGGGGCCGGGGTCTGGCTCAAGGCGTTCCGGCATCCGGCCGTGGTCTCGGGCTGGCTGGACGACCGCTGGTGGATCGACCCCGAGCCCGGCTATCTGATGACGCTCCCCCTCACCCCGGCGACCGCCGAGGTGCCCCCGCTCCCGGAGGGCTACCGGCAGCACACCTGGTCGCGCGGCGGAGTCGTCCGCACCATGGTCGCCGGCCCCGACGGCTCCTGGGCGGCCCGCGGCCAGCTCGCCCCGACCGGCGCCACCGCGGTCGCCGACCAGATCGCCACCTCCCCCACCCACCAGCGCCGCGGCCTCGCCACCCTCGTCATGCGCACCCTCCAGCGAGCGGCGCTGGAGGAGGGGGCGGAGCGATGCGTACTGGCGGGCACGCCCGCGGGACGGGCGCTGTACGAGTCGCTGGGCTGGACGGTGTCGGCGGTGCTGACGAGCGCGAAGTACACCGGGGACTGAAACGGGGGGCGGGCAAGACCGGTTGCCCCACCCCGCCGACCGGGGTGACGTACGAGAGGGACAGGCCGCTGCTGCGGATCGGCGGGCAGTTCCGGGGGTTCGTGAGCGGGCCGCGCGACCTCGGGGTGGAGGGCGAGTAACTGGACGAGCTACCGGAGGACCGGGAGACGATGCTGATCGGCCGCGCGGCCGAGATGGCTGTACGGGAGCCCGTGCTGCCGGACGGTGTCACCCCGCGGCGCGTCACCGCCGACGCGGACATGCGGCGGATCGCGGCCATGGAGTCGGCCGTGTGGGGCCAGGACCGGGGCTGGCTCGCCGACGATCTCATCGGGCGGGTCGCCACCGCTCCCGACGAGATCGCGGTCTACGTCGCCGAGGCGGACGGCGAGGTCGTCTCCGCCGCCTGGCCGGCCTTCCGCGCGGGCACCGACTTCGCGAGCCTGTGGGGCGGCTCCACGCTCGCCGCGTGGCGGGGCCGCGGGATCTACCGCGCCCTCGTAGCCACCCTCGCCACCCTCGCCGCCGCCCGAGGCGTGACCTATCAACGCGCCCGACCTGACCGAAGATCCCTGACCGGCCCTGATCTCCACGTCATCGCAAGCCCGCCGCGACATCTCCGCAACGCCGTTCAAAGGAAGTGCCTGCACACTGCAAGCTCGTTCACAGCTCGGTTGAGCGTTTGTATGGGGTTTTACGGGGACTTGGGGACAGGGATGAGCGACGGGGAGCAGCGGCGACGGCCCGGGCGGCGCGCGGTGCTGACGGGGGCGGCCGTGGCGGCGACGGGGGCCGCGCTACCGCTCGTGCTCAGGGCCACCGGAGGCGACTCCCCCACGGCCGGCGCCACCGCCGCCCCCGTCGCGAGCCGCGCCCCCTCCCCCGCCACCCGCGGGGACGACCGCCCCAACATCCTCCTGGTCCTCACCGACGACCAGCCCAAGGACACGGACTGGGCGCTCCCCCAGACCCTGGACTGGCTCGGCGGCAGCGGTACGACCTTCGGGCGGGCGCACGCCAACACCCCGCTCTGCGCCCCGTCGCGGGCGTCCATCATGTCCGGCCGGTACGCCCACAACCACGGCCTGCTCGACACCCGCCACCCCGGCCACCTCGACCAACGCACCACGGTCCAGCGCCGGTTGCACGAGGCGGGTTACCGCACCGGCCTGTTCGGCAAGTACCTCAACTACTGGCCCACCGGCCACAACCCGCCCCACTTCGACGAGTGGCTGCTCCAGGAACCGGTGCGCTACTACAACGGCCACTACAACGACAACGGCACCGTCCGGACCGTCCCCGGCTACAACACCACCGTCATCAAGGACCGCGCCCTCGACTTCATCGAGCGTTCCCGCGACGACACCCGGCCCTGGTTCGCGTTCGTGGCCACGCGCTCCGCGCACGAGGTCAACATCCCGGAGCGGAAGTACGCCCACACGCGCGTGCCCGAGTGGCAGGGCCGCCCGTCCGTCCTCGAACCGAGCAAGGGCGACAAACCTCCCTACCTCCGCCGGGCCCACCACACCTTCGCCGAGGGCAGCGCCCTGCGCACGCGTCAGTTGCGCACGCTGCTCTCCGTGGACGACGCGATGCGCGACTTCCGCGACAAGCTGCGCGCGCTCGGCCAACTCGACAACACGCTCGTGCTGTTCACCAGTGACCACGGCCTGTGCTGGGGCGACCACGGCTGGCTGCGCAAGTCGGTGCCGTACCGGCCCAGCCTGGAGGTGCCCTTCCACCTCTCCTGGCCCGCCGGCGGCCACGGCGGCGCCCGCACCGACGACCGGCTCACCGGCCACGTCGACATCGCGCCCACCCTCCTCGCCGCGGCGGGCGTCGCCCCCGACACCCCGCACGACGGTCACTCCCTGCTCGACCGGGACAACGACCGCACCCATCTGCTCGCCGAGTGGTGGTGGAACCGGCAGGACAAGCAGCCGATCCACACCTGGGCGTCGTACGTCGGCAGGACCGAGCAGTACACGGAGTACTACCGCACCCGCCTCGGCACCGACGGCCGCCCGCACGGCGACGGCAAGGTGCTCTTCCGCGAGTACTACGACCTGCGCGCCGATCCGTATCAGCTGCGGAACCGTCTGCACGGCGCGGGTCCGGAGGGCGAACAGCGGCTCGGTGTACCGGCGTTGGCGGCGGCGCTGGCCAAAGCCCGTTTGCGGGACGGGAACTGACGGAAGGGAACCTCCTGCGCGCCGTATTCTGAGGCGGCGCGGAGGGGGGATGGCCTATGGGGCCGTTGATCGCGGTGCTGGGGAGCGCGGATCCGGAGCGGTCGTACGATCCGCCGATGGGCGACACCGAGGCCGCGCTGGCGGCCGGTGAGGAGATCGGGGCGGCGCTGGCCGCGGCCGGGTGCCGGATCATCGTGTACTCCAGTGAGGCGCAGTTCGTGGAGGACCGTGTCGTCACCGGATACCTCACCCGGGAGGACCTGCCGCCGGGTTCGGTGCAGGTGCGGCCGCCCTACGACGAGGACGCCGAGACCGACTTCCCGCACCTCGCCGAGCGGCCGGAGGTCTTCGACGTACGCAACGATCCAGGCGCCGACTGGGAGGTCGGCTTCTACCGGTCGCTGCGCGAGGTCGACGGGGTGATCCTGGTCGGCGGCGGACGTTCCACGCTGGTCACCGGGATGATCTGCCTCGCGTTCGGGATACCGGTGTATCCGGTGGCGTGGTTCGGGGGTGCCTCCCGCAAGGTCTGGGACACCATGAACCGCTCCACCCACCACGCCACGCCGGACGAGGTCTCGGCCATGGGCGCCCAGTGGCGTCCGGGCAGCGCACAGCGGCTGGTCGAGGTGCTGGGCGCGCAGCGGGAACGCCGTGCGGAGAAGCAGCGCGAGGAGGCCAGATCCCGGCGCGGCGCCACCCTGCGCGCCGGGCTCGGCGCGGCCACCGGGATGCTGCTGCTCCTGCTCGGCTTCGCCACCATCCCGCTCACCTACGCCGTCGAGTCGAGCACCGCGGTCAACCTCACCGCGCTCATCATCGGCGCGCTGGCCACCGGCACCTCGGGGGCGATCACCCGCACCGTCTTCGAGCGCGAGACGCACTGGGCGCGGACGGCGGTGCTCGGCATGTCGGCGGGCGGGATCGCCTTCCTGCTCTTCGTCTCCGCCCAACTCGCCGCGTCCCCCGACATCCTGGCCGGCGAGGGCGTCCGCCGGCTGCTGTTCTTCGTCCTCGCCGTCGGCTATGTCTCGGGCTTCACCTTCGACGCCGTCTACAACCGCCTCAAGCAGACCGAGCCGCCCGTGCCGCCGGTGGTTCCGGGTCTGCCGGCAGGGGTGCCGGGCGGGGCGACGCCGCCGCAGGGACCCGGGGGCGCCTGATGGAGTCGTCGGCCAGGCTTGAGGTGTTCCTCAGCCATCGCTATCACTCGCCCGCCGAGAACCTGTACTTCTGGGAGCTGCTCAGCTCCGCCGAGGACGTGTCGTTCCGGGTCGACGAAGCGGTGTCCTTCACCAGCCCGGTGCGCCTGGAGCGCATGATCCGGGACGCGGACGGGTTCGTCGGCATCCACCCCCTGCCGGGCGGGGCCCGCGAGGTGCATCTGCTGCCCCGGCTGCGGGACATGGCCCGGTACTTCCGCCTCGAACTGGGCATGGCCGTGCGGGCCCGCAAGCCGGCGGTCGTCTTCCACGACCAACGGCTGCTGCCCGCGTTACGGGCCCCGCAGAGTGTGCGTCTGGTGCCGTACGACGCCCAGGAGACCGAGGCGGCGAACCACTCCGCGCTGCCGGGGAAGGTCGAGTCGGTCTACCGCGGCTTTCTCGCCGAGGCGCACGCGTCGGCCTCGGCGCAGCGGCGACGCTCCCCTCACCAGCGCCGGGTGGGGCTGGTGGTCTCGCCCGACAACAGGTCCGCCACGTCCGTGTTGACCGAGGCCCTGGAGGAGCACTCCTGGGAACCGGTCGTCCTGCCCTGGCCGCCCCGCCTCGACCTCGACCTGATCACCCGGCTGCGGGCCTGTGACTGGGTGATCGTCGATCTGGACAGCGCGCAGGGCCAGCTCGTGGCCGCCTTCACCCACGGTCAGTTCGTCCCGACGCTGCCGATCGTCTCGCCCCGGGCCTCCGGGTCGCTGGAGCAGACGCTCTACGGCGAGATCCCGACCGGCCATCGCAAGGCGATCGTGCGCTGGGACGATCCCGACGACCTCGTCGCGGCCGTCGAACCCCATCTGCGGGTCATCGACGAACAGCCCCGCTACATCGGCAGCACCGCGCAGGCCCTGGAGTACTTCCGCTCCGCCGCCAAGCGCAACGAACGCGTCTTCCTGAGCTACGCGTCCGCCAACCACGACCAGGCGGCCACGTTCGCGCAGTTGCTGAACGACCGCTTCCAGAACGTCTTCGACTTCCGGCAGCACGGCGCCATCGGTGTCGGCGAGGACTGGCTCAACGATCTGATGGGGAACCTGGCCAAGTCCGCGGTCGGGGTGCTGCTGCTGTCGAAGGAGTACCTGGAGAGCAAGTACTGCATGCTGGAGGCGCGCGAGCTGCACCGGTACTCCATCGAGGGCGACGTACGGCTGGTGCCGGTCTGTCTGGAGCGGATGGAACTCCCCGACTTCCTCCAGCGCACCCAGTACCGCAACCTCGCCCGTCACACCCCGCAGACCATCGTCAGCGAACTGCTCTCCCAACTCGCCGCCACCGCCTGACCAACGGCCACGCGGCCACCCCGATCGCCAGCGAGAACAGATGTCCCCAGTTGCTCAGCGGATCGGTGAAGGCGAGCAGGTCCTGGACCAGCATCCCGCCGAACAGCGCCAGCAACGGCCAGCGCAGCCAAGGCCGCAGCAACCCGGCGAGCGCCCCGAAACTCGCGGCGACCCCGAAGCTGATGCCGTAGTCCAGGCGGTGCAGCGAGCTGTCCGGCAACTGCCCGACCAGCACCGCGAGCCCCACCGGTACCTCGGTCGCCAGCGTGGCCCCGACATGCCCGAGCAGGAACACCACGGCCGCCCGCGCCCCGCCGATCCGCCGCTCCAGGGCGGTCAGCACGACCAGGAAGCCGAGGGTGTACGGCGCCAGCAGCCCGCCCGCGATCCACAGCCCGCTGGCGAGCAGCACGAGCACCGGCGTCCGCACGAGGTGGGCCACGTCGGTGCTGGAGCCCTGGAGCAGGGTGTGCACGAGGTCGGGGTCGGCGTACTCGGTGACCAGCGAGGTCACGGCGAGGACGGCGGCGTACCCGAAGGTGAAGGGGGTCCCGGTGGGGGTGGGGAGCAGGTGCCGGGGGCGGAGGCGGGCCGGAGCGGTGCGAGCCGCCGGCGTCGGCCCTCGCTGACTCGGGATGCCGTCGAGCAGCTCGGCGGCATCGGGAAGGCCGGCCGTCTCAGTCCGTTCCACCGCGAGGCGCTCCTTCCGTTTCACCCCACGATTCGCCCCCGGCCACACCCTTGTCTGTGACCGGCGCCACGCGGGCGCCGATTCACAGGCGGTTCTCAAGAACCGTCCGGCAGTCCGGCGCCCTCCGGTAAATCCCGGTGCGCGGCCAACCGGCCTGCCAGGATGGGCTGATGCCCGTCTCGTACGACATCCCCGAAGTCCTGGACCGTCGCGAGGGCCCGTACGGCGAGGTCGTGCTGCGCCGGCACGGGGAGTTGCTCCAGATCATCGCCAACGGCTGTTTCCTGATGGACACTTCCGACGGCCGCTCCGAGCGGCTGCTGGTCGACGCCGCGCTCGCCGCGCTGGACGACCGGGCCGCGCCGAGTGTGCTGATCGGCGGCCTCGGCGTCGGCTTCTCGCTCGTGCACGCCGCCGGGAATCCGCGCTGGGGCCGGATCACGGTCGTGGAGCGGGAGTCCGCCATCATCGACTGGCACCGGACCGGCCCGCTGTCCGCGCTCACCGCGCACGCCCTGGCGGATGCACGCGCAAAGATTCTGGAAACGGATCTTGTCACTTACGTCAATGAGACATCGGACACGTACGACGTTCTGTGCCTGGACATCGACAACGGACCGGACTGGACGGTCACCGAGGGCAACGACGGGCTGTACTCGTCGTCCGGACTGGCCAGCTGCGCAAGGGTGTTGAGACCGGGCGGGGTGCTGGCCGTGTGGTCGGCGCAGCCCTCTCCGGAATTTGAAAGTTCCCTACGGAATGCCGGGTTCCAACAGGTGCGTACCGAAGAGATCCCGGTTGCCCGGGGCGTTCCGGACGTCGTGCATCTCGGCGTCCGACCTGGATAGCCGTGGCGCGGTGACTCCCCGTACTCTGCTTCCCTGACGCAGATCATTCAAGCGTCAATCGCAAGCATGCGCAGGCAAGCCAGAGAGCGGAATCACCCCACTGATTCCGGAAAGCAACTTTTGGGGCGGGCGATGGAGCAGACACACACCTCCCACAACGGCACGGCTACGGCCACCCCGGGCGCACAGCGCCGGGTGCTGGTGGTCGAGGACGACCCGACGATCGTGGAGGCCATCGCGAACCGGCTGCGCGCCGAGGGATTCGTCGTGCAGACCGCGGGCGACGGTCCGGCCGCGGTCGACACGGCCGAGGCCTGGCAGCCCGATCTGCTGATCCTCGACATCATGCTGCCCGGCTTCGACGGCCTGGAGGTCTGCCGCCGGGTACAGGCCGCCCGTCCGGTGCCGGTGCTGATGCTGACCGCGCGGGACGACGAGACCGACATGCTGGTCGGCCTCGGCGTGGGCGCCGACGACTACATGACCAAGCCGTTCTCGATGCGTGAGCTGGCGGCCCGGGTGCACGTCCTGCTGCGGCGCGTGGAGCGGGCGGCGCTGGCCGCCGCCACGCCCCGCTCGGGCATCCTGCGCCTGGGCGAGCTGGAGATCGACCACGCGCAGCGCCGGGTACGAGTGCGCAGTGAGGACGTTCACCTCACGCCGACCGAGTTCGACCTGCTGGTGTGCCTGGCGAACACCCCGCGCGCGGTGCTCTCCCGGGAGCAGCTGCTGGCCGAGGTGTGGGACTGGGCTGACGCCTCCGGCACCCGCACGGTCGACAGCCACATCAAGGCGCTGCGGCGGAAGATCGGCGCCGAGCGGATCCGCACGGTGCACGGCGTGGGCTACGCCCTGGAGACGCCGACGCCATGAGCGAGGGTCCGGCCGGACGGAGAGGCCCCTGGGGGCCCGGGGATCCCAAGGGTGCTCCCGGTGAGCCCTGGGGCAGCGTGCGCCCGTTCTCGATCAAGACCAAGCTGGGGGCGCTGGTCGTCGCCTCGGTCCTGATCACCACGGGCCTGTCGATGATCGCGGTGCAGACCAAGACGGAGATCCGGTTCATCACGGTCTTCTCCATGATCGCCACCCTGCTCATCACCCAGTTCGTGGCGCACTCGCTCACGGCCCCGCTGGACGAGATGAACGCGGTCGCCCGCTCCATCTCGCACGGCGACTACACCCGCCGGGTGCGCGAGAACCGCCGCGACGAGCTCGGGGACCTGGCCGAGACGATCAATCGCATGGCCGACGACCTGGAGGCCCAGGAACAGCAGCGCAAGGAGCTCGTGGCGAACGTCTCCCACGAGCTCCGCACGCCCATCGCGGGCCTCAGGGCGGTGCTGGAGAACATCGTGGACGGCGTCTCGCCCGCGGACCCCGAGACGATGCGGACGGCCCTGAAGCAGACGGAGCGGCTCGGCCGGCTGGTCGAGACGCTCCTCGACCTCTCCCGCCTCGACAACGGCGTCGTCCCGCTGAAGCGGCGCCGCTTCGAGGTGTGGCCGTATCTGTCGGGCGTGCTGAAGGAGGCCAACATGGTCGCCTCGGCCCGTGCGGGCATCGGATCCGGATCCGGCAGCCACACCCGCACCGACGTACATCTGCACCTGGACGTGACCCCGCCGGAGCTGACCGCGCACGCGGACCCGGAGCGGATCCACCAGGTGGTGGCGAATCTCATCGACAACGCGGTCAAGCACAGCCCGCCGCACGGCCGGGTCACCGTGAAGGCCCGGCGCGGCCCGCTGCCCGAATCCCTTGAGCTGGAGATTCTCGACGAGGGTCCCGGCATTCCGCGCTCGGAGTGGCATCGGGTCTTCGAGCGGTTCAACCGCGGCAACATCACCCGGCCGCACGGCCCGGGCAGCGACGGCGGTACGGGGCTCGGTCTGGCGATCGCCCGCTGGGCGGTGGATCTGCACGGTGGCGGGATCGGAGTGGCCGAATCCGAGCGTGGCTGCCGGATTCTTGTCACTCTTCCGGGACTTCCATCTCTGCCAAGTTGACGTAAAGTTCGAAGCGGAGCCCCAAGATCCACGGGCGTCCGCGCTGACGGACACGTGTGATCGGCCACAGGCCCGCGCCATCGGCGTCCGGGGCCGTGCTCACCCCTTGCCAGGTGCCGCCGTGAGAAGCGGAACCACGCTTGTTTCCCGCCATTTCTGGCCCCGAAACACGCTTTCCGATGTGACTTACACGACGATGACCATGCCCGGCCTGACCTTCCCGGCCAGGGAGGCGTAGCCTTTATTCCCGCTGTCCATCACCTTGTGAAGCGGAAGAGGGCGGTTGCCGCCGTGTCGCCACAGTCCCCCAGTAACTCGAGCATCTCGACCGACGCAGACCAAGCGGGAAAGAACCCCGCTGCCGCGTTCGGCGCCAATGAGTGGCTCGTCGACGAGATCTATCAGCAGTACCTCCAGGACCCGAACTCGGTAGACCGAGCCTGGTGGGACTTCTTCGCCGACTACAAGCCGGGTGCGGCCGCCGCCCCGGCCGCGGCTGCTGCTCCGGCCCCCGCCGCCCCGGCTCCGGCGGCTCCTGCCGCCCCCGCGGCTCCTGCGGCGCCCTCGGTGCCCACGCCGGCCCCCGCGGCCGCGCAGCCCGCTGCCGCCGCTCCGGCGCCCGCGAAGGCCGCCGCCCCGGCTCCGGCCAAGCCCGCCGCCCAGCCGGCCGCGAAGGCCGCGCCGGCCGCCGCGTCCGCGGAGGGTCCCGAACTGGTCACGCTGCGCGGCCCCGCCGCCGCGGTCGCGAAGAACATGAACGCCTCGATCGAGGTGCCCACGGCCACGTCCGTGCGTGCGGTCCCGGTGAAGCTGCTCTTCGACAACCGCATCGTGATCAACAACCACCTCAAGCGCGCCCGGGGCGGGAAGATCTCCTTCACCCACCTCATCGGGTACGCGATGGTGCAGGCCATCAAGGCCATGCCGTCGATGAACTACTCCTTCCAGGAGAAGGACGGCAAGCCGACCCTGGTGAAGCCGGCCCACGTGAACTTCGGCCTCGCCATCGACCTGGTGAAGCCCAACGGCGACCGCCAGCTGGTCGTCGCGGGCATCAAGAAGGCCGAGACGCTGAACTTCTTCGAGTTCTGGCAGGCCTACGAGGACATCGTCCGCCGCGCCCGTGACGGCAAGCTGACGATGGACGACTTCTCCGGTGTCACGGTCTCCCTGACCAACCCCGGCGGCCTCGGCACCGTCCACTCGGTCCCGCGCCTGATGCCCGGCCAGTCGGTCATCATGGGCGTCGGCTCCATGGACTACCCGGCGGAGTTCCAGGGCACCTCCCAGGACACCCTGAACAAGCTCGGCATCTCGAAGGTCATGACGCTCACGTCGACCTACGACCACCGGGTCATCCAGGGCGCCGCCTCCGGCGAGTTCCTGCGGATCGTCGCGAACCTCCTCCTCGGCGAGGGCAACTTCTACGACGAGATCTTCGAGGCGCTGCGCATCCCCTACGAGCCGGTCCGCTGGCTCAAGGACATCGACGCCAGCCACGACGACGACGTCACGAAGGCCGCCCGTGTCTTCGAGCTGATCCACTCCTACCGGGTCCGCGGCCACGTCATGGCCGACACCGACCCGCTGGAGTACCGCCAGCGCAAGCACCCCGACCTCGACATCACCGAGCACGGCCTCACCCTGTGGGACCTGGAGCGCGAGTTCGCGGTCGGCGGCTTCTCCGGCAAGTCCCTGATGAAGCTGCGCGACATCCTCGGCGTGCTGCGCGACTCGTACTGCCGCACCACCGGCATCGAGTTCATGCACATCCAGGACCCCAAGCAGCGCAAGTGGATCCAGGACCGCATCGAGCGCCCGCACTCCAAGCCGGAGCGCGAGGAGCAGCTGCGCATCCTGCGCCGGCTGAACGCGGCGGAGGCCTTCGAGACCTTCCTGCAGACCAAGTACGTCGGCCAGAAGCGCTTCTCCCTGGAGGGCGGCGAGTCCGTCATCCCGCTGCTCGACGCGGTCATCGACTCCGCGGCCGAGTCGCGCCTGGACGAGGTCGTCATCGGCATGGCCCACCGCGGCCGGCTGAACGTGCTCGCCAACATCGTGGGCAAGTCGTACGCGCAGATCTTCCGCGAGTTCGAGGGCAACCTCGACCCGAAGTCGATGCACGGCTCCGGCGACGTGAAGTACCACCTGGGCGCCCAGGGCACCTTCACGGGCCTGGACGGCGAGCAGATCACCGTCTCGCTGGCCGCGAACCCCTCCCACCTGGAGACGGTCGACCCGGTCATCGAGGGCATCGCCCGCGCCAAGCAGGACATCATCAACAAGGGCGGCACGGACTTCACGGTCCTGCCGGTCGCCCTGCACGGTGACGCGGCCTTCGCGGGCCAGGGCGTGGTGGCCGAGACCCTGAACATGTCGCAGCTGCGCGGCTACCGCACCGGCGGCACGGTCCACATCGTCATCAACAACCAGGTCGGCTTCACGGCGGCTCCCGAGTCGTCGCGCTCCTCCATGTACGCCACCGACGTGGCCCGCATGATCGAGGCGCCGATCTTCCACGTGAACGGCGACGACCCCGAGGCCGTCGTCCGCGTGGCCCGGCTGGCGTTCGAGTTCCGTCAGGCGTTCAACAAGGACGTCGTGATCGACCTCATCTGCTACCGCCGCCGCGGTCACAACGAGTCGGACAACCCGGCCTTCACCCAGCCGCTGATGTACGACCTGATCGACAAGAAGCGCTCGGTGCGCAAGCTCTACACCGAGTCCCTCATCGGTCGCGGCGACATCACCCTGGAAGAGGCCGAGCAGGCGCTCCAGGACTACCAGGGCCAGCTGGAGAAGGTCTTCACCGAGGTCCGCGAGGCCATCACGGCCCAGCCGGCCGAGGGCCCGATCTCGGACCCGCAGGCGGAGTTCCCGGTCGCCGTGAACACCGCGATCTCCTCGGAGGTCGTCAAGCGGATCGCCGAGTCCCAGGTCAACATCCCCGACACCTTCCACGTCCACCCGCGTCTGCTGCCCCAGTTGCAGCGCCGGGCCACGATGGTCGAGGACGGGACGATCGACTGGGGCATGGGCGAGACCCTCGCCGTCGGCTCGCTGCTCCTGGAGGGCACCCCGGTCCGTCTGTCGGGCCAGGACTCCCAGCGCGGCACCTTCGGCCAGCGTCACGCGGTCCTCATCAACCGCGAGACGGGCGAGGAGTACACCCCGCTCCAGTACCTCGCCGAGGAGCAGGCCCGCTACAACGTCTACAACTCCCTGCTCTCCGAGTACGCGGTCATGGGCTTCGAGTACGGCTACTCGCTGGCCCGCCCCGACGCGCTCGTGCTGTGGGAGGCGCAGTTCGGCGACTTCGTCAACGGCGCCCAGACGGTGGTCGACGAGTACATCTCGGCGGCGGAGCAGAAGTGGGGCCAGACGTCCGGCGTCACCCTGCTGCTCCCGCACGGCTACGAGGGCCAGGGCCCGGACCACTCCTCGGCCCGTATCGAGCGCTTCCTCCAGCTCTGCGCGCAGAACAACATGACGGTCGCGATGCCGACCCTGCCGTCGAACTACTTCCACCTCCTGCGGTGGCAGGTGCACAACCCGCACCACAAGCCGCTGGTGGTCTTCACCCCGAAGTCGATGCTGCGCCTGAAGGCCGCCGCGTCGAAGACGGAGGAGTTCACGTCGGGTCAGTTCCGCCCGGTCATCGGCGACGCGTCGGTGGACCCGGCCGCGGTCCGCAAGGTCGTGTTCGTCGCGGGCAAGCTGTACTACGACCTGGAGGCCGAGCGGCAGAAGCGCGGCGCCACGGACATCGCGATCGTCCGCGTCGAGCGGCTGTACCCGCTGCCGGGTGCCGAGCTCCAGGCGGAGATCGCCAAGTACCCGAACGTCGAGAAGTACCTGTGGGCCCAGGAGGAGCCGGCGAACCAGGGTGCCTGGCCGTTCATCGCGCTCAACCTGATCGACCACCTCGACCTGGCGGTCGGCGCGGACGTCCCGCACGGCGAGCGGCTGCGGCGCATCTCGCGCCCGCACAGCTCGTCCCCGGCGGTGGGTTCCGCGAAGCGGCACCAGGCCGAGCAGGAGCAGCTGGTGCGTGAGGTGTTCGAGGCGTAGGTCTCGGCGCACACGCGAAAGGGCCCGGCCCCGAGTCGTACGACTCGGGGCCGGGCCCTTCGTTGTTCGCCACCGCTCCCGATCAGCCCAGGTATGCCTCGAAGTCCCAGTAGGGCCGTGTGCGTTGGCGAGCGGAGATGGTGTGGGGGTGTTGGACCCCCAGGGTGCGGGTGAGCCCGAGCAGACCGTCCTCCTCCAGCTTGCCGGCCTCCTCCTGCTCACGCGCGGCCCGCAGGTCGGCGGCGAGTGCCACCTGGCAGGAGAAGGTGAGGGGATGCTCGTCCCCGAGCACGTGCCGGGCCCGGCGCAGCGTGTCCCGGCTCAGGTCGACGGCGTCGGCGATGCGGCCGTTGAAGTTGCGAGCGCTGGCGGCGTTCAGGGCGCAGCCCAGCACCCAGGGGTGGTCGGCACCGAGCGTGGCGGTCAGACCCGCGAGCGCGGCCTCGAACATCGACATCGCTTCGGCGCGTTCGCCCGCGGCCTGCATCACGAGGCCGGTGTTGGAGAGCATGCCCGTGGCGACCGGATGGGCGGGCCCGAGGAGGGAACGGTAGCCGGTCTCCGCCTCGTCGATGAGGTCGCGGGCCTGGCTGAGGTCGCCGTGTTCGCGCAGGAAGTTGCCGTAGTTCGTGATGAAGGCCAGGGTTCGGTAGTGGGCCCGGCCATGGAGCTGCTCCAACTGGTCCAGCAGGCTCGCCATCGACGGCCCCACGTCCTGGGAGTAGCTGCCCTCGCGGCGACGGCACATGGCCAGTTGGGCACGGGCCTCCAGGGTCTGCGGGTGCTGGGCACCGAGCACCTGGACGTGCAGGCGGACCACCGGTTCCTGGCGGGCGAGCGCGTCGCGGTAGCGGCCGAGCAGACGCAGGTCGTGGGCCACGGCGCTGCCCGAGTTGAGCGTGCTGATGTGCCGGGCACGCAGCACGTTCTCCCGGCGGGAGAGCGTCTCCAGGTCCAGCTCGTACGCTTCCGCGTAACGGCCCATCAGGCGCAGGCTGACGCCGAGGTTGAACCTGGCGATCAGCGTGGGGATCTCGTCGGCGCCGAGCAGCCTGAGGTTGCCCTGGTGGACCTCGCGTTGAAGGTCGTACGCCTCCTCGTACCGTCCGAGGTGGCGCAGGCTCGTCGCCACTGCGCCCCTGGTGTTCAGCTCGCCGATCTCGTTGCGCTCCGCGGTGGCCTGCAGTTTCCCGAGGACGTCCCTGTCCAGCTCGTAGGCCTCCCGGAACCTGCCGCTGGCCCGCATCATGTTGCTCTCCTGAGTGGTCAGGTCGAGCATCGGCTGTCCGAGTGGGTCCAGGGTCCGCGACCAGCGTTCGCGGACCTGCCGGGCGAGTTCGAGACCACCGTTGTACTCCCCGCTGCGGAAGCAGTACCGCAGGCAGTTCAGGACGGTCTCCTGGACCTTGGGCATGGTGCTGTCGAGCGCGCCGGAGGGTTCCAGGTGCGGGAGCAACTCCGCGTACCGGGGCCAGTTCCGGGTGTCCATCGGGTTCTTGGGGTCGGCCTCCGCAAGCAGCGTGTGGACCGCCCTGCGGTGGCCGGCCCGGCTGTCGTCGCTGGTCAGCTTGGAGACGATGTCGTGGACGAGGCGGTGCATGTGCACCGACTCCTGGTGCGGACCCATCTCGGCACCGGCCGGGCCGCGGGTCTCGCGGGTGAGGACCGAGTAGTTGACCAGCGTGTCCAGCGCCCGTGTCCAGGCGGGAAGGTCGGTCACCATCCAGCGCAGATCCTCAGGGAGGTCCGCCCGCGGGTAGGCGCGGATGAGGCCGAGGGGGATGCGTCCGGGCGCGAAGGACGTGCACAGGCTGAGGACGTCGATGGCCTGCGGCTGGGCACGGCGCAGCCGGTTGAGCAGTATCGACCAGGAGGTCATGGACGACTGCGGGAAGCCCTCGCCGGTGGCGGGTTCGTCCACGGTGGAGAGTCTGCGTTCGCGGACCATCCGCAGGTACTCGGGCACATCCATGCCGGACTCGCCGAGCCAGGAGGCGGCCTGGACCAGCGGCAGAGGCACGTCACCGAACTCAGTGGCGACCTCGTCGGCCTCGTCGGCGGTGATGTGGGGCGCGCGGCGCATCAGATAGCCCGTGGACTCCGCGCGGACGAAGGCGGGGACCTCCAGGATGTCGGTGTGCTGGCTCCAGGCCCGGTTGCGGGAGGTGATCAGGACATGCCCGGCGCCCTGCGGGAGCAGGGTGGTGGCGCCCTCTGGATCGTCCCAGCCGTCGAAGACCACAAGCCAGTTGGAGTGCGGCTCCCCGCGTCGCAGCGCGTCCCGGACGGCACGGATGCGCTCGCCGGGCTCGCTGCCGATGCGGAGACCGAGTTCCACCGCGAGTTCACCCATGCGGTCGCGCTGGATGTTGCGGTCGTCGGAGTTGACCCACCACACCATGTCGTAGTCGGTGCTGAAACGGTGGGCGTACTCCGCGGCGAGCTGGGTCTTGCCGATGCCGGACATGCCGAGCAGGGTGCAGGCGGCGGCGCCTCGCTCGGCGTCGGCCAGGCGCTGGTGGATATCGGTGAGCAGGTCGTCGCGGCCGGTGAAGCGCGGGTTGCGGCGCGGGACCTCGCCCCAGATCTCACAACGGGTCTCCGGGTAGCGGACCCCGGTGAGCAGGATGCGTGGCGATCGGCGGCGTTCCAGGCCGAGTCGGCTGAGCAGGCGTTCCTCGGCGGCCTCTTCGCTCAGTCCCCACAGGCTGGCCGGTTCCAGGACCGCCGTGGCGGGCAGGAGGGGCCGGTTGGTGAGGTTGACGGCGGCGAAGCGGTCGGCGTGTGCGGCGACGAAGCCGCGCAGCGCGTCGTTCCACTCGCCCGCGGGGCGGGGGCCGAGTTCGAAGAACCAGTCGTTGAGGACCAGCAGCACCCGTCCACTGGCCAGCAGCAGGTCGCCCAGCGAGTCCTCGAGCGGGACCTCCCGCGGCGGGTCCCAGCGGTGCAGGGTGACCCGCTGGCCGTGGCGCTCCAGGCTGTGCCCGATCCACGTGGCCCACGAGCGGTGGTAGCCGGGAAAGACCACCAGGAAGTGCTCGGGTGCCGGTGCACCGTCCGAGCCCGACCGCCGCTGATCCGCCATCGTCGCTCCCTGTTCCCGCGCCTGCGGCGCCGTCGCGTCTACCTGCGCATAACGTAACGCAACTCATCTTGCACACATCGTTACGAGGTCTTCCGGGCGAGCAGGCCGAGACTCTTGTGGTGCCTGCCCATCTCCCGAACGAACTGCCTTCCAGCAAAGGTCAGTTCATCGGATTCGCGGAGGATGCTCAAGGCTTCCCCGACCTGTTCCCGATACGTCTCGAACTGCCGCTCCGCCCGGCGCCGCCACGCGGTCGGCCGACGGTTGTGCGCCCGCCACCACAGGTCGCTGAGGGCCAGATGGGCGTAGGCCCCTTGGAGCACCCCCGGGATCGGCCGCAGGTCGGCGCGCCAGCCCACGCGGTGCAGGGTGCCGGGGCCGGGGCGGTAGAGGGGCACGACCTCGTGCACGGCCGCCAGCTTCGTGTGGTGGGTCTCGTGCACCAGGCATTCCGTCAGTTTGCCGACGTCGTTGGGGAGTTGGGAGAGAACGGCGCCGGGGGCGGCCCGCAGTGTGGCGCTCGTGGGAGTGCCGACGGCCCGGTCGGACGGTTCCAGGGGCACCAGGGCGCGCAGCACGGCCCGGACCTCCGCGGCACGCTCGGGATCGGTCACCGAGAGCAGTTCGTGCGCCTCCCGCCAGCACCGCGCCCAGAGCCGATGGGCGACGGACGAGTGCTCGGCTGCGGGGAGCGCCTCGGGGCCGATCCCGGGCTCCGGCACCCGGTAGGGATCCAGGTCGTCCAGGACGACGGTGCTGCCCGGCAGGCTCCTCAGCCCGGTCCAGCCGGTCCCGGTGGCGGTCGGGCGGTACCCGCCGGAACCCGGCCGGGCTGTGGAGTGCGGCAGCATCAGCCCCTCGCCGTCCGAAGCGTCGGTCATCCGCATCAGTCCACCGCTCCCGTCGAGGCGGGCGCGACCGGACGGGCAGCGCAGCACACCGAGTCCGGGCAGGGCCAGGGTGCCCGCGCGCACCGTGACGGTTGCGCTCACCTCGTACCCGGCCCGGACCGCGGCGGCGACGGCCACGCCCCGCAGATGAGCCAGGTGCCGTTCGAAGGCGGGCGCGTCAGGCGCGGCAAGGGCCTCGGCGAGCCAGGTGCCCGTCATCGGATAGTCGACGACGGCACGCGCGGCGGCCGGGTCGGTCGCCTCGGCCCGTTCCAGAAGCGCCCAGTCCTGCTCGAAGTCGCGGCGGGCCGCGGAGGTCAGCAGCTCGCGCCGCCGTTCGACGCGGACGAGGAGGGACTTGAGGAGCAGCATGCGACGCGCGTGGACAGCGCCACGCAGTGCCTCGGTGGCCGACGGCAGCGGACGGGTCGTCGCCAACTCGGTGAAGACCTCGGAGAAGGCCGCCGCCAGGGTCATCCCGGGGCGTCCTCGGCATCGGCGCCACCAGCGAGTTCGGCTGGAAACGTACGCCGGCCGCCCTCGCTGCCGACGTACCAGATCTCCTTCGGGCCGGAGGTTTCCTCAAGCACGCGGTCGACGGCTGTCAGGAGCTCCGGGTCGTCCGAAGCACGCAAGGTCCGCAGGTCGACGGCGGTGAGGTCGAGCAGGAGCGCGGTCCGCGCGTCCTTCGCGCCAGGACCGACCGTCCTCTTCCTCAGCTCCCCCACCCTCGGCTCCTCCCTGCCCGCGCCCGCCCCGTACGGCCGCAGCGGCTGCCCAGTTCTTCCCGAGGGGCCGGAGACAGAAACCCCTAACGGATCAACTCCGGTCAAGATCGGCCCAGTTGTTCCAGGACTCTGTCCAGGGGTACCAGGGCGGCGCCGACCGCAGCCAGGCCGACTCCGGCATCTCGCGTGTGGCCCCAGGCGGACTCGGCGAGTCGGCAAATTCCTCGTCCGTGCGCCGCGTCAGTTCCACCTCCGCCCAGTCGACTTCCCGTAACGCCCCCACCAGCCGCTGCCATTGCTCCCGGGCGGACCGGTAGGACGCGCGGCCGGCCCCCGGCCGACCCATCAGCACCAGCACAGCGCCGCACCCGTGCCGGGCCCGCGCGGCGGTCACCGAGCCGGGGTCGACACCATGTGCGGCCTGTGCCTCACGCTCCGCGTTCTCGTAGGCCTGAAGGGCGTCCATGAGCACCGGTGTCCCGGCCCGGTACCAGCCTTCGAGCCGCACCCGCCCCAGCTGAAGCCAGGCCTCGGCGCGCACGGCGGCGTCGGCGGCCGCGCGCACGGCCTGGCCGAGCAGATGACGGCTCTCGAACAGGTCGGGGAGGAAGCCGACATGACGGAAGCGCTGGGCGAGCGCGCTGCCGACCAGGCCCTGCAACCTCCCTCGCTGCGCGGACCGTGCGGGCAGCGCGTGGAGCGCCTCGCGCAACACGTATTCGGCACGGTCCACGAGCTGTGCGCCGTCCCGCCCTGAGGCACGCCGCAGCAAGGACTCGCCCCAGGCGGTGAGAAGTTCGCAGCGCCGCTGGCTGTCGGGCGGCGCGATCATGGTGGCTTTCTCGTACGCGTCGTCGGCCTCCCCCGCCTCCCCCGCCGCGTCATGGAACGCGGCCCGGGCGGCCAGACACGGCAATCGCAGCTCCGGCTCGTCACCGGCGGCGTGCTCCGCCCTGCTCAGCGCGTCCAGCGTCGTGACGTCCTCCGCGCCGGCGGCCCGCAGCGCCCGCGCCAGATCGAGCAGAGCGGGACTGCGCACGGCGCCCCCTGCCCCCTCGGCCTCCAGGAACTCGCAGCCCTCCGCCAACTCGGGCACGGCGGCCCGGGCCCGGCCCAGATCGAGCGACATCCGACCCCGCAGCAGCAGCCGGGCCCGATGGGCTCCCGCCGCCCACGCGTCCAAGTCACCCGTCCCGCCCTGCCCGTGCGCACCCGACGCCCCCTGGTCCGGACCGCTCGGCGCAGCCGGCGCGGCAGCCGCACGTGCCTGCCCCCCGGACCCGCCCGGCCCTCCGCTCCTGCTCCGGAGCCACTCGCGCGCGCGAGGTGTCACGGTCGGCCAGGGCGCCACATCCCCGGCCAGAACCTCCAGCGCGGCCGTCAGGTGTTCCGTCTCACCCGTCAGCCGCCACAGCTCGCGTCGGCAGGCGGCCAGTTCCAGTGCCGCCTCGGCCTGGGCGGCGGTGTCGGCCGGGGCCGTGCGATGGGCCGAAGTGAGCTGTTCCACCGCCTCGCGCAGCAGGTCCGCCCGGTGTCCCCCGCCGCGTGCCGCCGCCGTACCGGCCTCGGCCCGCAGGACGCGGCCGAGGAGCAGCCGGGCACGGGCGTCGTCGTCGGGGCCGGGCAGGCGTACGGCCGCCTCGGCCTGCTCCTTCGCCCGGTGCAGCACCTCCGGGTCGGCCAGCGCCTGCCACTGCCCGAGCAGCCGCTCCGCCTCGGCCAGGGGCTCGGGCGTCACCAGGTCGGGCTGGTAGAAGCGCAGCACGCGTGCGGGGATGCGGGCGAACAGCTCCGCCTCGACGTTGACCTCGTCCTCGCGCGGATCGTCCTCGTCGACGGCCGGCCCGGCTCCGGCGGCCGGATCGTGGTCGGCGAGGCGGGCCGCGGCGAGGGCGGCGAAGTTGCGGGTGCCCTTGCCGAAGTGGCGTTCCACGTAGGCGGAGCAGTGCTTGAGGACGAGTCCGGCCGTCTCCTGCTCCAGGTCGCCCAGGAGCAGGTCCTGTACGCGTCCCGGGTAGCTGAAGCAGGGCTGGTCGCCGGGGCCGGGCAGGCGGCGCAGGAGGCCGCCCAGGAGCACCTCGGCGAGTTCCATGGGGCCGGTGTCGGGGAGCATCGCGCGCTGGACGAGCTGCATGACCGGCAGGGTGAGGGGGGCCGCGGCGAGATAGACGGCGAGGCGCAGGGCGCCGGGTGAGGCGCCGGCCCGGAAGGCGCGCAGCAGTTCGTCGTCGGAGCGCCGCACGGGCGCGGGGCCCGCCGGCTGCCGTACGGCGTCGGGGGTGGTCCAGGCGGCCCAGGCGCGCTCGCTGGTGGGGCCGGTGCCGGACAGCAGGCGGGCCCAGGCCTCGAAGGCCTCGGGGGTCGGTTGCAGCACCGGCACCGGGCGGGCGTACGGGGCGGGTTCGTCCCAGGGGTCCTCGTCGGGTGCGAAGGCGAGCCGGCCGCCGAGTTCGGCGGGCCTGCGCAGCACTCCGGGTTCGGCGGGCAGTGCGGTACGGCCCCACAGGCGCGGCGGCAGCGGCTGGACGACGGCGAGCGGGGAGGTGCGCGGCCAGCGGTGCAGCAGGCGTTGGGCGCCGCCCTGCTGCCACAGGGGTCCCACGCAGTCGCTGATCACCAGGGTGAGACGGCGGCCGGTGGGGTCGTGGAGCTCCTCGGCGCCGCGCAGCCGGGTGTGCCGGCCGGGGCCCGCGGTGGTGCCGACGAGCGGGGTGCCGGATCCGTCGTCGTAGAGCTGGTGGACCCGGACGGAGGCGAAGGCGCCCGACTGCTGGCAGGCCTGCCGCAGTTCCTCGACCATCTGCCCCCACACGGCCATGGCGGGGCCGGTGTCCATGAGGAGCTGGATGTCGCAGCGGTGGTGGCGGTCGGGGCGCAGCACGGGCAGCAGTACGCCGCTGGCGGCGGCGTGCTGGGCGGTCGCCTCCTCGTCGATGCGCTCGTCCTGGGGGGCCGCGGAGGCCGCACGGTAGCGGCCGAGGGCGCGCAGGGCCTTCTCCAGGCCGAGCAGTCCGGGCAGCGCGGTGGCCGCGGGGGCGCGCACCGGGAAGGCGGGCCGGCTGCCGCCCTGGGCGCGTTGCCGGGGGCCGGCGCCCGCCGTGTGCAGGGGGACGGCGCCCGCCCGGGGGTCCGGGCCGGTTCCGGGGGTGTACGGCTCGTCGGCGTCGGCGGGCCGCGATGCGCGTGTGCCCGGTTCAGCGGTGCCCGGGGCGGGCGGTGGGGGCGGGGGGCCGGCCGGGGCGTCGCGGGGCGCCGAGCGGTCCAGCCACCGGGCCAGCCACACCGCGTCCGCCACCTCCTCCGCGGACAGGTCGAGGCCCGCGCGGCGCAGCCGGGCGATCAGTTCGTCCAGATGCGTCCCCTGCATCCGGCCATCACCTCGAACGGTCGAGCGGCTGCATGAGCATGTCCGCGATCCGCTCCCGGGTGAGGCGTTCCGCGTGCGGGGTGTGCTGGGTGAGGAAGAGCGCGTTGAGGAGCTGGTCGGCGGCCACCACTTCGCCCGGGTCGCGGGCGAGGAACCGGGCGATCAGGTCGCGTCCGGCGGCGGCGCCCTCGGCGCCCAGGTGCGCCTCGACCATGGCGGTGAGCTGCTCCTCGCCGGGCGGCTCCAGCTCCAGCTGGACGCACCTGCGCAACAGGGGTGCGGGGAAGTCGCGTTCGCCGTTGGACGTCAGCACGATCACCGGGAAGGCGGCGCAGGCGATACGGCCGCCGTGCACGGCCACCCGCTCGCCGTCGTCGGTGAGGACGTCGACGACGGGCTCGCGGTCCGCGAGGCGTTCCAGCTCGGGAATGCCGAACTCGCCCTCCTCCAGGGTGTTCAGCAGGTCGTTGGGCAGATCGAGGTCGCTCTTGTCGAGTTCGTCGATGAGCAGGACGCGGGGCCGTTCGGCGGGCAGCAGCGCGGTGCCGAGCGGGCCGAGACGGAGATAGGAGCCGATGCCGGACGCGGTGGCCGCGGGGCTCTCGGTGCCCTGAGCGCGCTCCAGTTGTACGTCCTGGAGGCGGCCGATGGCGTCGTAGCGGTAGAGGCCGTCCTGGAGGCCGGTGCGGCTGACGATCGGCCAGCGCAGCACTCGGCCGAGGCCCAGTTCGTGGGCGATCGCGTAGGCGAGGGTGGACTTGCCGGTGCCGGGGTTGCCGGTGACCAGGAGCGGGCGGCGCAGATAGAGGGCCGCGTTGACGGCGTCGACCTCGGCGGGGCGGGGGGCGTAGTTCTCCACGAGCCGGCGCTGGACGCCGAGTCGGCGGGCGCTGCTGGGGTCCTCCGGGCCGGCCTCGGCACCGTCGCGCGCCGCCGCGAAGTCCCGCCAGGGCGGGGGTGCGGGTAACTGCCGCAGACCGTCGTGCGGTTGCCCCGCACCGCGGTAGATCCGCCAGTCGTTCACCATGGGCTCCTCCCGGCTCTGGTGATCATGCAGCGGTCCCGGCCGTCCGCCGCCACGTTACCGCCCGGCGGCCGGGCCTGCCGAGATCCCGGCGTGTCGAATATCGCTTGAGGTCGATCAACCCCCTTGTCAGACAGGTGAGTTGACATGGGCTTACGAATCAGGTCCGGCCAGGGCCGGGGGGTGGATGGACTCGGTTCCGTGGCGGGGCCGGTCGGGCGGGTCCAGGAGTACGGCGATCCTCCCCTTGAGCCCTTGGGTCCGGGCGGTGTCGGGGTCGGACAGGCGGATGCGCAACTCCCGTACCTGGCGGGCGAGACCGTCCGCCCGGCCCGCCGACTCCAGCAGCCGGGCGGCCTGCGCGTGGAACGCCGCACACTCCTCCGGCGGATGGGCGTCCCGCCGCCACACCGCGACGGCGTGCCCGGCGAGCAGCGCGCGCCCCATGGCCTCCAGCCCGTCGCCGCTGCCCACGGGCCCGCAGTGCACCGGCACGCACGCGTCGTCCGCGCCGCCCAGGCGGCCGTACACCGCGAGCGCGCCCTCCCGGTGCGCGCCGGGCACATGGCCCTCCGCCGACGCCTCGGCCCGCAGGGGTACGGCGGTCAGCGGACCGCGCGCCACCCCGCGCCGGCGACGGCGCCATTCGGGGCTGGGCGGCCGGGTGTTGCGGTGCTGGGCGCGCACGACGACCGTTCTGCGCAGACCGATGGGCATGGACTGCTCGTCGAGCGCGTCGGAGTCGTCGTCCGCCGCTCCGGGCGGGGTGAGCTGCCACTCGTCGACCGGCAGGTCGAACAGACGGCGCGGCAGGAACACCTCGACGGCGGCGAGGTGTTCGTCGTGGTCGCCGAGGCTGAGGGCCTTCGCCAGCGCTCCCCGCACGGACTCCTCCAGCTGCCCGAGCGGGACCCCGATGTCGTCGCCGTCGACGGGGGTGACCACCTGGCCGTCGTAGAGGAGTTGGACGCTCCATGGATAGCGGTCGCCGTACTGGATGTCGCCGATCCGTACGAGGACGTCGATCCGGGTCGCCGGCGCCTCCGTGGCCTCGGGGGCGGCGACGGTCGCGAGGGCCGTGGCGGTCGGGTGGGGCGCGTCGGCGGTGCCGAGGGGCGCGGCGGCCGGGCGGGGAGCGACGGCGAGGTCCGTCAGGAGGGCGCGGATCGCCTCGCCGACCGGCCAGTACGCGTGCCGCTCGGCCTGTTCGGTGATCCAGCCGGCGAACGCCCGCAGAAGCCGGGCGTCCTGCCCGGCCGCGCGCCGGGCCACCTGCGCCGCGTACAGGAGTACGGCGTCGAGTTCGACGTCGGCACTGCTGCGGCTGCCGCTGCGGTCGCGGAGGCCGTGCAGCAGGCCCGCGCCCTCGCGCCAGGTCTGCGGATCGTGCAGGAGGAGCGGGTGGTTGTCCTCGCCGGTCACCGTGGCCTTGACCCGGCCGACGAGGTCCAGGACCGGGCGCGGTCCGGTGGGTGGGCGCAGTTCCGCGAAGTACCCGTAGAGGCGGACCCGCAGGGCGGGGTCGACGCCGGGGACCCCGGAGCGGTGGAGTTCGGTCTGGGCCGTGGTCCAGGCGGTGGCCGGTGACTCGGTGAAGCGCCGCAGATGGTGACGGTCGTGCTCGCGCACCACCGTGTGCAGGACGTCACCGCCGGCCAGGTCGAACAGTTCACGCAGGGCGGTGATCGGGACCGCGGCTCCCTCGTGCTCCCCGCGTCCCTTGTTCATGCCGATGACGGCGCCGGACCGCCGGTCGAGCACCGGCCCCCCGGACAGCCCGCCGACCGGCAGGGCACCGCTGAGCAGCAGCGCCTTGCCGTCCACGCCGCTGATCTGTCCGGTGCCGTAGCGGACGCCGAGGTCACCGGTCTCCCGCGACCAGCCGTGCAGACTGACGCTCGCGTGCAGCGCCGGTGCCCGGTCGCTCAGCCACACGCACCGCGCGTCGTCGGCTCCGCGCACCCTGACCAGGGCGATGTCCGGGAACTTCCAGGAGCCGCGGCCGCCGCCGAGCGCCTCGTGGCCGGGCTTGGCGAGGATCACCTGGCCGGTGGTGGTGCCGCCCTCCCAGCTGACACCGACCGGGCCGCCCTCTCGCATCACGGCCGCTCCCCCCTCCCCCACGACATGCGCACAGGTCAGCAGCCAACCCGGTGCGACGAAGAAACCGCTGCCCCAGTAGCCGTCACCGTCAGGTGCATACCCGTCACCGCACGCCACGATTCGTGCGAGCGTGGGGCGCACCATCGCCTCGAGGGAGCTCAGGGGCTCCTCGAAGGCGGTCATCCGCCGGTGGGGGGTGAGGGTTCGGGGGTGCCGCCGCTCCCCTGCCCCGGATCCTGCCCGGTGCCGTCGTGGGCGGGCTCCGTCCAGGTCAGCGACACCGTCAAGGAGGTCTGGCCGCCCGCTCCCGCGATGGCGCTCACGACCCGTCCGGCCTGCGCCGACAGTTCAATGCCGAAGGTGACGGACACCTCCACGGGTGCCGTGGTCTCCAGCCCGGCGCGCAGGGAGCGCACGACTCCGCCGACGGTGCCGGCGAGCCCGCCCGCGAGCGAGGAGATCCGCTCTCCGGCGCCTGTGTCCCGGAAACCGCCCCCGTGCGACGCGGCGCCGTCCGCCGCGCCGATCCTGGCCCATACGACGGTTCCGTCGTCGAGCCTTATCCGTTCGATCCCTCCGCCCACGGCGCCCCCGTCCGTTCGCTTCCGGCTCCCCCGCATCGAGGGAAGCGTCCCTACCGCGATGGGAGGAGAAGGCTAACTCCCCGTGAAGTGGAGCGCGAGGGGGCGCAGTTGGGCGATCGTCCGTGGTCGGGGGGCGGTTCCTACTCGTCGTCCTCGTCCTCGAGACGGGCCAGCCAGGTCGCGAGCCGCTCGACCGGCACCTCGAAGTCGGGGTTGAGATCGACGAACGTGCGCAGCTGTTCGGCAAGCCACTCGAAGGTGACCTCTTCCTCGCCGCGCCGCTTCTCCAGTTCCTCGATGCCGCGGTCGGTGAAGTACATGGGTTCTCCTGCGTACGTCTGTGTTCCGGGTTCCGTGATGCGGGTGCCGGGTTCCCGGTCTCGGGTTCCGTGGACAGCCTATGCAAGCCGCGCGGGGGAAGACGCCGGGCCTGGTGCGGGGGGCCCGGCCGCGCGCCCGCTCTCTCAGTCGCGCGGGTGGCTGAGGTCGTACGCCAGTCCCAGCGCCCCGTGCGCCAGCAGCAGGGCGCCCGCCGTGATCCAACCGCCGCTGCGGCGCCGTAGGCCGAGGGCGGCGAGCGGGAGGCCGGCGGCCACCTGGGCCAGGGCGAGGGCACGGGCCCTGGGGTCGCCGGACCAGGGGAGCCACGGGGCCAGGCGGTGGCCCGCGACGGCTTCGAGCTCACCGCGGACCGTCTCGCGCCAGCCCTCCCACTCGACGGGCCGGGTGTCAGGTTGGGCGCGGGCGGCCTCGCGGAGCCGGTCGGCGGGTTCGCCGGGGGCGAGGCCGGCGGGAAGTGTGAGACCCGCGCGCGTGAGGACGGCGAGCAGGCCCGTCAGCCGGGCGCGGGCGTCGGCGGCGGCGTCCGGCTTCGTCAGCTGGTCCAGGGACTGCACGTCCAGGACCGGGTCGAGGCCGAGACGGGCGGCGAAGGTGCGCATCGCCTCGTCCTCGCCGGCCGGGGTGCCGTTGGCGAGCCAGACGTAGCCGACGGGGCGGCGGAAGCCGGACGCGAGGGTGTAGCCGCTGCGGTCGGCGTCCCACCACAGGGCGAGGACCGGCCAGGGGGCGCCGACGGCGAGGGCCCCGGCCCAGCCCGTGAGGACGCGGTCGACCGGTTCGGCGCCGTCCCGCCAGGGCTTGCCCTCGGGGACGAGGACGCTCCAGTCCCGGCCCGCGCGCGTGAGCAGCATGGGTTCGCGCAGCAGTTGGGCGACGGGGGCGACGGCCTCGGGCTCCGCACGGCACAGGAGCAGGGCGCCGGGGGCGGGGGTGGGAGCGGAGCGATCCGTCGGCATGGTCACACGCTAGGGCGATTTGTGCGGTTTGGGCATTTCTGGGGCGCCGAGTGTGCCAAGTGTGCCCGAAACGGGTGTCTTGACTTTCCGGGTCCGCGATATATCGTGAATGACAGAAGACGCGATATGGCGTGTGTGGCGTGATGTCGTGTGTCGTTGTCACGGGGAGGTCAGCGCCATGTCCGAGTGGTCCGTCTCAGAGCCCGGGAAGCTCTCGTTCGACGAGCCGGTGCGCGAGCTCCATGTACGCATCGTCAACGGAACGGTGAACGTGGTGGGGACGGACGAAGGTTCCGCCCGCCTGGAGGTCTCCGAACTGGAGGGCCCACCCCTGGTCGTGCGCCAGGAGGCCGGCACCCTCACGGTCGCCTACGACGACCTGCCCTGGAAGGGCTTCCTCAAGTGGCTCGACCGCAAGGGCTGGCGGCGCAGCGCCGTCGTGTCCCTGGCCGTGCCGGCCGCCACCCGCGTCGAACTCGGCGTGGTGGGCGCGGGGGCCGTCGTCTCCGGCCTCAGTGGCCCCTCGTCGGTGAAGGGCGTCACGGGCGACACCACACTGGTGGGCCTCTCCGGTCCGGTCCGCGCGGACACCGTCTCCGGGAACCTGGAGGCCCAGGCCGTCACCGGCGACCTGCGCTTCAACTCCGTCTCCGGCGACCTCACGGTCGTCGAGGGTTCGGGCTCCTCCGTGAAGGCCGACTCGGTCAGCGGCTCGATGATCGTGGACCTCGATCCGGACGGCCCCACCGACATCCGGCTGACCAGCGTCTCGGGCGAGATCGCCATCCGGCTGCCTCAGCCGGCCGACGCCGACGTCGAGGCCAACACCGCCAGCGGCACCATCTCCAACGCCTTCGACGGCCTCCGGGTCCACGGCCAGTGGGGCGCCCACAAGGTCACCGGCCGCCTCGGCGCCGGCACCGGAAAGCTCCGCGCGACCACGGTCTCCGGCTCGATCGCCCTGCTGCACCGGCCGGCCCGGGAGGACGAGGAGGAAGCCGCGCAGGACGGAGGCCTGGAGGACCCGCACGATGTCGACGCCCACGCGGAGCACCGGGTGGAGCGAGTGACGGAGGACCGCGCGGGGGATCACGCCGACCGCCGGGTGGAGCACCTCGTGGTGGACTCGGAACCGGATGCGGGGCCGGATGCCGGGACGGAGAGCGACGGTACGACGGACACCTCCGACCCGGTGGACGGGCCGCGGGGCGCCTCGGGGGACAATTCCGGTTCCGGCCCGGGTGACGGCACGGACGGCATCGACAGCACGGACGCCACAGCCCCCACAGGCCCCACCGCCACCAACCCCACCGCCCCGGCCGACGGCACGACCGACAAGAAGGTGCTCTGACATGCCCCCCGTCTTCGCCCACGGCCGCCTCCGCCTCTACCTGCTGAAGCTGCTCGACGAGGCCCCGCGGCACGGCTACGAGGTGATACGGCTGCTGGAGGAGCGTTTCCAGGGGCTGTACGCCCCCTCGGCCGGCACCGTCTACCCCCGGCTCGCCAAGCTGGAGGCCGAGGGCCTGGTCACCCACACCACCGAGGGCGGCCGCAAGGTGTACGCCATCACGGACGCCGGCCGCGCCGAACTGGCCGACCGCAGCGGTGAACTGGCCGACCTGGAGCTGGAGATCCGGGAGTCGGTCGCGGAGCTCGCCGCCGAGATCCGGGCCGATGTGCGGGGCGCGGCGGGTGATCTGCGCCGCGAGATGCGCGCCGCCGCCTCCGAGGCCCGGCGCGGCGGCGCGGGCGGTGACAGCGGTCGCGTACCGGACGGCGGCCCCGGGGACTTCGCGGAGCACACCGACAACGAGTCGTGGCGTGCCGCCAAGGAGGAGATGCGCCGCGTCAAGCAGGAGTGGAAGGAGCAGGCCCGGCGCGCCAAGGACGAGAGCCGGCGGGCCCGTGAGGAGGCCCAGCGGGCCCGGCGCCAGGCCAAGGAGGCGCAGGAGCGGGCTCGGGAGCAGGCCCAGGAGGAGGTGCAGCGGATCGCCCGGCGGGTCCAGGAGCAGGTGCAGGACCACTTCGCGCGGGGCGACTGGCCCACGGGGGTGCGTGAGGGGCTGACGGAACTGGCCAAGGAGTTCGGCGAGTTCGGGAAGGACTACGGCAAGGGGTTCGGCAAGGACTTCGGGTTCGGCCGGGGCGGTGACTCGGGACAGGGCCGGAAGTCGGCGAAGTCGGCACCGGCGCCCGAGTACGGCCAGACCCCGGAGGACTTCCCGGCCGACTACGAGCCGTCCTGGGCCCACGAGGCGGGCACCGGTGACCCGGCCCGTGACCTGGACCGCCTCCTCGACCGCTTCCGCGACGACATTCGTGACGCGGCCCGCGACCACGGCGTCACCTCCGACCAACTCCGGGACGCGCGCCGCCACTTGTCGGCGGCGGCAGCCCACATCGGAGCGCTGCTGCGGACGCCGAAGGCCTGAGGCCCGCTGAGCTCACCTCCGGTGGCGCCGTCGACTCCGCCGACGCCACCGGACAACGCCGCACCGCCGGACAACACCGGACAACGCCAGGCCACCGGGCCGCCGGGCCGCCCGGCTCAGCCCGCCTTCGCCTCTCCCCCGCCGTAGAGGACACGGATCAGCGCTCCGTACGTCACCCCCTGATCGGCGAGGACCTCGGCGGGCACGCCGGGGCCCGAGGCGAGGGCCAGCAGGATGTGCTCGTCGCCGACATGCCGGTCCTTGCGGCCGACGGCGACGCGCAGAGCACGTACCAGCACGTCCTTGGCGCTCCGGCTGAACGGACGGCGCCCCGACCACCCCGACCACCGCCCCGCTCCCGGCCGGTCGCCGGACATCGCTCCGGCACCGTGCGCCTCCTCCACCCGGGCGACGATCTCCGACACATCGATCCCGAGGCCGGCCAGCGCGTCGGTGTCGGCCTGGGACAGTCCGCCGCGGCGCCGGGCCTCATCAAGCGCCCGCCGTACCGAGTCGAGCCATCCCGCACCGCCGACCGAGGCGAGCGCGAACGACGCCCGGCTGCCCTCCCGGTCGAGCAGCGAGAGCAGCAGATGCTCGGCGTCGACCGCCTCCGCCCCACCCCGCTCCGCGTGCGCGACCGCACCGGTCACCACGGCACGGGCGTCCTTCGTGAACCGCTCGAACATCAATGCCTCCCGTACTTCTTGTGCACGGCCTGCCTGGTCACACCTAGTTCCGCGGCGATCTCCTGCCACGACCAGCCCTGGTTGCGCGCGCTGCGCACCTGCACGGACTCCAACTGCTCAAGGAGGCGGCGCAGGGCGGCGACGGCCCGCAGACCGACCCTGGGGTCGCGATCACCCGCGCGCTCGGCGAGATCCGTTGCTTCGGTCATGATGTCAACCTACGTTGACACTCACAAGATGTCAACCAAAGTTGACAGACTCGGCACGAGAAAGGCGGGCCCGGACACCGGACCCGCCCCGACCGTCTCCCGCGAACTCAGGCGTTCGTCAGCACGATCTTCCCGAACTGCTCCCCCGACGCCAGCCGCTCGAAGCCCTCGCGGGCCCGGTCCAGCGGGAGTTCCTCGTCGATGACCGGACGGACCCCGGTCGCGGCGCAGAAGGACAGCAGGTCCTCCAGCTCGTCCTTGGTGCCCATCGTGGAGCCGACGACCTTGAGTTCGAGGAAGAAGATCCGGGTCAGCTCGGCGTGCGAGGGGCGGTCGCCGCTGGTCGCGCCGGAGATGACGAGCGTGCCGCCCGGCTTCAGGGACTTCACCGAGTGGGACCAGGTGGCGGCGCCGACGGTCTCGATGACGGCGTCCACACGCTGCGGCAGCCGCGCCCCGGACTCCACCGCCTCCACGGCGCCCAGCTCGAGCGCCCGCTTGCGCTTGGCCTCGTCACGGCTGGTGGCGAAGACCCGCAGACCGGCCGCCTTGCCGAGCACGATCGCGGCCGTGGCGACCCCGCCGCCGGCGCCCTGGACGAGGACCGAGTCACCGGGCCGCACACCGGCATTGGTGAAGAGCATCCGGTACGCCGTCAGCCAGGCCGTGGGCAGACAGGCGGCCTCCGCGAAGGAGAGCTCCTTGGGCTTGGGCAGCACGTTCCAGGTCGGCACGGCGACCTGCTCGGCGAACGTGCCCTGGTAGCGCTCGGTGAGGATGGAACGCGGCTCCCTGGGCCCGACGCCATGGCCGCTCTGGCCGATCACCGAGTGCAGGACGACCTCGTTGCCGTCCGCGTCGACACCGGCGGCGTCACACCCGAGGATCATCGGCAGCTTGTCCTCGGACAGGCCGACGCCCTTCAGGGACCAGAGGTCGTGATGGTTGAGGGAGGCGGCCCTGACGTCGATGACACTCCACCCCGAGCGGGCCTCGGGAGCCGGGCGCTCCCCCAACTCAAGGCCGGTCAGCGGCTGGTCACGGTCGATGCGGGCGGCGTAGGCGGCGAACATGAGGGTGACGATAGGGTCCGCGGCGTCCCGACGGAACCATGGGGCGCTGTGACACACACCCTCTTGCCATCGCCCTCACCACCACCCGAACGGCCCCGCCCCCGAGTAAAGAAGTGACCCCGCCCGGCATTGAGCCGAACGGGGTCACCCGCACCATCACCCGCCTCAGCGGCGCGCCACGCCCTCCGCGCGAGCCGCGGCGGCGACCGCCGCGGTGACCGCCGGAGCGACCCGCTCGTCGAACGGGGACGGGATGACGTAGTCCGCGGCGAGGTCGTCGCCGACCACCGACGCCAGTGCCTCCGCCGCCGCGATCTTCATGCCCTCGGTGATCCGGGAGGCCCGCACCTGGAGCGCGCCGGCGAAGATGCCGGGGAACGCGAGGACGTTGTTGATCTGGTTCGGGAAGTCGGAGCGACCCGTCGCCACGACCGCCGCGTACTTGTGCGCGACGTCGGGGTGCACCTCGGGGTTCGGGTTGGCCATGGCGAAGACGAACGCGCCCTCTGCCATAGACGCCACCGCCTCCTCCGCGACCGTGCCGCCGGAGACGCCGATGAAGACATCGGCGCCGGCGAGGGCGTCCTCCAGGGAACCGGTCAGCCCGGCCTTGTTGGTGAAGGAGGCGACCTCGCGCTTGACGTCCGTCAGGTCCGCACGACCCGTCGAGATGACGCCCTTGCGGTCGGCCAGCGCGACATCCCCGATGCCGGCCTCGACCAGCATCTTGGCGATGGCGACACCGGCCGCGCCGGCGCCCGAGATGACCGCGCGGAGCTGCCCGATCTCCCGCCCGCTCAGCCGCGCCGCGTTGCGCAGCGCCGCCAGCGTGACGACGGCCGTGCCGTGCTGGTCGTCGTGGAAGATCGGGATGTCGAGGCGCTCCTGGAGGCGCTTCTCGATCTCGAAGCACCGCGGCGCCGAGATGTCCTCCAGGTTGACCCCGCCGAAGGAGGGAGCGAGGCGGACCACGGTCTCGACGATCTCGTCGACGTCCGTGCAGTCCAGCGCGATCGGCACCGCGTCCACGCCGCCGAACTGCTTGAAGAGGATGGCCTTGCCTTCCATGACCGGAAGGGAGGCCTCGGGCCCGATGTCACCGAGTCCGAGGACCGCCGTGCCGTCGGTCACGACGGCGACGACGGACGACTTCCACGTGTAGTCGTGGACGAGCTCGGGCTGCTCGGCGATGGCGCTGCACACCTTCGCCACGCCGGGCGTGTACGCGAGGGACAGGTCGTCCTTGTCACGGATCGGCACGGTGGCCTGCACTGCCATCTTGCCGCCGCGGTGCAGCGCGAACGCGGGGTCGAAGGAATCGAGGGGCTCCGCCCCTCCGTCCTGGCCCGTATCGCTGTCGCTGCGAGGATTGACGATCTCCGCTGCCACTTGTTCTACCCCTTAGATATTCATGGTTTGAGGGTGGCCACTCCTGGTTGAGAAGTGGGCGGGCACCGCGTACGGCCCTGTGTCGGTGATGCGTACGGGCCGTACACGACGGGCGCGCCGCACACGCGCCCTGAGCCCCGGATGAGGGGTGTAAAGAACCTTCTTACCGGACGGACGGCACCCGCGACGAGTCCAATACGTGCAAGGTCACATGACGGACCGCGCACATCACATATCGGTGACATGAATCATGAACAAATATGTGGACACACGCTCGACACCCTCTTGACAGCGGGTCGAGCCGCCGTGCATGCCGGGAGCTTGGCGCTCACATCGTGAGATGCACCGGAGATCCTCCGGCCGGAAGGATGGATTCCCGCAAGAGGTGCCGTCATGATGTCCGACCTGATGCGGTTCGGGGGTAACCCGTTATCCGATTTTGACATGGCTGGCCCCCTGAATGGCGCAGTCCGAATGGCAAGATGCCGTAATCACACGAGGTCGCGGCACTCGAAGGCGTGTGCTCTCGTCGACCTAGGAAACCAAGGCCCCTGCCGACCCCATCGGCAGAAGCCCGCCCCATCGGCAACTCCACCCATCCGCCGGAGGAACCCACCATGACCGCAAGCTCCACCCGTCGTACGACCGCCGCCCGCTCCCGGCTCGCAGCGGTCGGCTCGATCGCGGTCGCAGGCGCCCTGATCCTCACCGGCTGCGGTGACCAGACGGACAGCGGCAACGACAGCGGCTCGAAGGAGAGCGCGTCCTCCAGCAAGGCGCCGCTCTTCGACAAGCTGCCCGCGGACATCCAGAAGGCCGGCGTCATCAAGGCCGGTACCAACGCCGAGTACGCCCCCATGGAGTACCAGGAGGGCGGCAAGATCGTCGGTGTCGACATCGACATCGCCAACGCCCTGGGCGAGCAGCTGGGCGTGGAGTTCAAGTTCACCTCCGGTTCCTTCGACGGCCTGATCACCGCCCTGAACTCGGGCCGCTACGACCTCGCGATGTCCTCCATGACGGACACCAAGCAGCGTCAGGAGGGCCTGGACGACAAGGGCAAGAAGCTCGGTCCGGGTGTCGACTTCGTCGACTACTTCAAGGCCGGCACCGCCGTCTACGTCGCCAAGGGCAACCCGAAGGGCATCAAGTCCATCGAGGACCTCTGCGGCCAGACCGCCGCCGTGCAGCGCGGCACCACGTACGAGGCCGCCCTTCAGACGCAGTCCAAGGCCTGCACGAAGGACGGCAAGAAGAAGATCAACATCGAGTCGTTCGAGAACGACACCGAGGCCCAGACCCGTGTGAAGTCGGGCGGCGCCGTCGCCGGTGTCAACGACTACCCGGTCGCCGTGGACCTGGCCCGCAAGGCCGACGGCGGCAACGCCTTCGAGGTCGTCGGCGAGCAGGTCGACGCCGGTCCGTTCGGCATCGCCGTGAACAAGGACAACAAGGAGCTCACCTCCGCGCTGGAGGCGGCCGTCAACGCGATCATCGAGGACGGCACGTACAAGAAGATCCTCGACAAGTGGGGCGCCCAGTCCGGCGCCATCGACAAGGCCGCCGTCAACGGCGGCAAGTGACGTCCCGCACCACTGAAGGGCAGTCACGGTGACTGACAAGTTCGAGAAGGAGCCGGCGGACGCGACGCCGCCGGTCTCCAAGGAGGCCTCCTCCTCCGCTGCCGCCGCCTCCGTGGCGCCCGAGGCGATCAAGGCCATCCCGGTCCGCCACTGGGGCCGCTACGTCAGCGCGGTCATCGTCCTGGCGCTCGTCGGCCTGCTGGTCAACGCCTTCGCCACGGCCGACAAGATCCAGTGGTCCGCGGTCGGCGACTACGTCTTCGACGACACGGTCCTCAAGGGTGCCGGGCGCACCCTGCTGATCAGCGTGCTCGCGATGATCATGGGCGTGGTCCTGGGCGTGATCCTGGCCGTCATGCGGCTCTCCAAGAACCCGGTGACGAGCTGGGTGGCCTGGGTCTACATCTGGTTCTTCCGCGGGACGCCGGTCTACGTCCAGCTCCTGCTCTGGTTCAACCTGGCGCTGATCTTCCCCATGCTGAATCTCGGTCCGATCTACAAGGACGAGATGGTCGACGTCATGACGCCGTTCATGGCCGCGCTCCTCGGCCTGGGGCTGAACGAGGCCGCGTACATGGCGGAGATCTGCCGCGCCGGCCTGCTGGCCGTCGACGAGGGCCAGACCGAGGCCTCGCACGCGCTCGGCATGAGCCACGCCAAGACGCTGCGCCGGATCGTCATCCCGCAGGCGATGCGGGTGATCGTGCCGCCGACCGGCAACGAGTTCATCAACATGCTCAAGACGTCGTCGCTGGTGTACGCGGTGACGTACAACGAACTGCTGCGCGCCACGTCGACGATCGGCTCCACGTCGTACGCCGTCATGGAGATGCTGTTCGTGGCGTGTATCTGGTACCTGGTCATGACCAGCGTGTTCAGCGTCTTCCAGTTCTACCTGGAGCGGCGTTTCGCCCGCGGCTCGTCCCGGAACCTGCCGCCCACACCGTGGCAGAAGATCAGGGTCAACATGATGGCCTTCAGCCGCGAGAGGGGTAACACGGCATGACCGCCATGGTGAAGTCCGAGGGCGTGCACAAGTCCTTCGGCCCGGTGGAAGTCCTCAAGGGCATCGACCTGGAGGTCAAGCAGGGCGAGGTGTTCTGCCTCATCGGCCCCTCCGGTTCCGGCAAGAGCACGTTTCTCCGGTGCATCAACCACCTGGAGAAGATCAACGCCGGCCGGCTGTACGTCGACGGCCAGCTCGTCGGCTACCGCCAGAAGGGCGACAAGCTCTACGAGCTCAAGGACAGCGAGGTCGCGCTCCAGCGCCGGGACATCGGCATGGTGTTCCAGCGGTTCAACCTGTTCCCGCACATGACGGCGCTGGAGAACGTCATGGAGGCCCCGGTCCAGGTCAAGGGCGCGAGCCGGGCCCAGGCCAGGGAGCGGGCGGGCGAGCTCCTGGAGAAGGTGGGCCTCGCCGACAAGGCGAAGAACTACCCCTCGCAGCTCTCCGGCGGCCAGCAGCAGCGCGTCGCGATCGCCCGGGCCCTCGCCATGGACCCGAAGCTGATGCTGTTCGACGAGCCGACCTCGGCCCTCGACCCGGAGCTGGTCGGTGACGTCCTCGACGTCATGCGCGACCTCGCCGAGTCGGGTATGACGATGGTCGTCGTCACCCACGAGATGGGCTTCGCCCGCGAGGTCGGCGACAGCCTGGTCTTCATGGACGGCGGTGTGGTGGTCGAGTCCGGCAACCCGCGCGACGTCCTGACCAACCCGCAGCACGAGCGGACGCAGGCGTTCCTGTCGAAGGTCCTGTAGCGGGTCGTACGACGAGGAAGGGGCGGTACGGGATTCCCGTACCGCCCCTTCCTCGTCGTACGGTCACTTGACCGCGAGCAGCAGCGTGTCCGACGGCGAGGCCCACACCGGCCTGGCCTCCCCGAAGCCCTGCTCCCGCAGCACGCGCGCGTGCCAGGCGGCGGAGGGCATCTCGCCGTCGGCGTGCTCGCCGTAGATCTCGAAGCGGCGGGCGGTCGGGCCGGCGAGGACCGGGTCCTGGGCGGCGACCTCCCACCACTCGGCCCAGTCGAGGGCGCCGTCCGCCTTGGCCTGATCCATGCGGGCGTGACGCTGGGCGCGCTCGGCCGCGTTGATCCGGGGCGTCGTCTCGTCGATCATGTGGTCCGCGTTCATGAAGACACCGCCGTCGCGGACGAGTTCCGCGACCTGACCGTAGAGGGCCGCGAGGGGTTCGCTGTGCAGCCAGTGCAGGGCCGTGGCGGTCAGGACCGCGTCGTACGTGGCGTACGGCAGCTTCGCCGGCCAGTGGGGGTCCTTGAGGTCGGCGGTCACGAAGGTGACCCGGTCGTCGTCCGCGAAGGTGCCCTCGGCGATGGCGAGGAGCGCCGGGTCGAGGTCGACACCGGTGCTGGTGGCCTCCGGGAACCGGGCGAGCAGCCTGGCCGTGATACTTCCCGTGCCGCAGGCCAGGTCCAGCACGCGCGGGCGGGGTCCGACGAGGGCCTCGACCATGTCGAGCATGATCCGGAAGCGTTCCTCGCGGTCGGGCATGTACCACTCCTGCTGCCGGTCCCAGCTCTCCTGCCAGGCCTGCCAGTCGGTGTGGGTTCCGGTTCCGGTCGTCAAGGGATCCCCCTCTTCCTGTGCATACGTAATACCCTGGAAGCACGATCAGCTGTTACCGACCCTAGTTCACCCTCGTAAGGACTACAAGTGGAACTGGCCTATTACTCGGATTACGCCGTGCGGCTCGTCAACAGCGAGGACCCGGCCCGGGGCAAGGACACGCTGACCTCGGTCGAGGCCATCCGCGAGCTGTTCGGCGGCAGCCAGGAGGCGGCCCGGCGGGCCACCGACTCCGATGTCACCCGCTTCCGCTCGGTCCGCGGCCGGCTGCGCGCGGTCTTCGAGGCCGCCGACTCCGGCGACGAGAGCCTGGCGGTCAACCTGCTCAACGCGCTCCTGCTGGAGTTCCCGGTCAGCCCGCAGATCTCCGGGCACGACCACCGGGACGACAGCGGCCGCCCGTTGTGGCACATGCACCTCGCCGACCACCCGTCCAACGTGACCGCCGGCTACGCGGCCATCGCCGCGATGGGGCTGGCCTTCCACCTCACCGAGTACGGCGTGGACCGCCTCGGCCTGTGCGAGGCCGCGCCCTGCCGCAACGCCTACCTCGACACCTCCACGAACCGCTCCCGGCGCTACTGCTCCGACCGCTGCGCGACCCGCGCCAACGTGGCCGCCTACCGCGCCCGCAAGCGCCTGGAGGCGGACCGGCCGGAGAAGACGGGCCTGGCCGCCGACAGCACCCAGCGGGCCAGCGCGAGCGGCGAGCGCCGACCTGCCTCCGGCGGGCGGTAGCGGAAGCGGACCTTGCCGAGGATCAGGTCGTCGGGCACGACGCCGAAGTCCTCGCTGTCGGCGGTCGCGCCCAGCGGGTTGTCGGCCAGCACCCACCAGCCGCCCGGCCGGCGCTCCGCCGCCCGCTTCACCACGAGCAGGTTCTGCTGGAGGGGATGGCGCAGGATGACGATGTCGCCGGACCGGACCCGGCCCGTGTAGCGGATCAGGAGCTGGTCCCCGTGATAGAGCGTGGGCACCATCGACGGTCCGGTCACCTCCACCCACCCGAAGGGCGGGAGCGGCGCTCCGTGTTCGGTCTCCTGCGACAGCTCCGGCATCCCCGGCACCTCCCCGGTACGTTCATCCACCAGTCTCAGTCTGACCCCGGACTTTTGTCCTAAGCCCATGGGGGCACTCGCGAAAACCCGTCTCGCAGGGAGTAATGTCCCACCTGAGAAGACGATCACGAGGAAGGAATGCTCCATGCTTTCCCGCCTGTTTGCCCCCAAGGTCAAGGTCAGCGCCCACTGCGACCTGCCCTGCGGCGTGTACGACCCGGCCCAGGCCCGCATCGAGGCGGAGTCGGTGAAGGCCGTCCAGGAGAAGATGGCCGGCAACGACGACCCGCACTTCCAGGCTCGCGCCACCGTCATCAAGGAGCAGCGCGCCGAGCTCGCGAAGCACCACGTGTCGGTGCTGTGGAGCGACTACTTCAAGCCCCCGCACTTCGAGAAGTACCCGGAGCTGCACCAGCTGGTCAACGACGCCCTCAAGGCCCTCTCGGCCGCCAAGGCGTCCACCGACCCGGCCACCGGCCAGAAGGCGCTGGACTACATCGCCCAGATCGACAAGATCTTCTGGGAGACCAAGAAGGCCTGAGCCTCGCCAAGTCTCGCCGTACGGCGGCGCAGTGATACAGATCACTGCGCCGCCGTCGTGCGTAACCGGGCGTGTTCTTCCGGATTGACGGGCTTTTGATCGTTTACGTTCCGCATACCTTTCCCTCGGCGTCACACCTGTGATGTCCCTGGGGACACTGCTGCGAAAGGTGTGCGCGTCGCGATGAGACGTCGTTGGTGGTGGGCGGCCGCGCTGACAGCGGCGACGGTGACCGGGGCACTGGTCGTCCAGGGCGTGCCCGGTGATACGTCGGACAGCGCCGCGGACGACGGCAAGTCACGGCCCGTCAGGAGCACTGACCGCGCGGCCGAGCTGACTGTGGCCGCCGACGGCGCCTCGGCCCGGCTCGCCCAGCGGGACACCGCGGACTTCAGTCTGCTCGGCCTCACCTGGTCGGACCCGTCCGCGCGCGTGGCCGCGAGGATCGAGGCCCGTGCCCGGGACACGAGAACCGGCACCTGGTCCCCGTGGCTGACGCTGGACACCGCCAACGGGCCGGGCGAGGACGGGGCCACCCGCGGCGGTACGGAACCGGCCTGGGTCGGGCCCTCCGACGGCGTCGAGGTACGCGTGGACGGCAAGGCCTCCGCCAAGCTGCCCGCGGGCCTGCGCCTCGACATGATCGACCCCGGCTCCGCCACCGGCTCCGACGTGGAACCGGGCGCCTTCGCGCCGGACGACACCGCGACTTCCGCCGCCTCCCCGAGCACGGCGGCCACGTCCCCGGCCCCGGCCGCCGGTTCGGCCTCGGCGACGCCCACCGCGTCGTCCGGCGCCCCGGCGTCCGCGGTCCCGCGGCCCGCGATCACCTCGCGGGCCGGCTGGGGCGCCGACGAGTCGATCAGCCCGCAGGAGCCGGAGTACCTACCGAGCGGCAGGATCAAGGCGGTGACGGTCCATCACACCGTCGGCTCCAACGCCTACACCTGCGCCGAGGCCCCGGCCGTCGTCCGCGGCATCTACGCGTACCACGTGAAGACGCTGGGCTGGAGGGACATCGGCTACAACTTCCTCGTGGACAAGTGCGGCACCGTCTACGAGGGCCGCAAGGGGGGCGTCGACCAGCCGGTGCTGGGCGCGCACACCTACGGCTTCAACACGCAGACGGCCGGCATCTCCGTCCTCGGCACCTACACGGACACCGCCCCGAGCACGGCGGCGATGACCTCCGTCGCCCGGATCGCCGCGTGGAAGCTGGGCCTGTACGGCGTCGACCCGGACGGCACGACCACGCTGACGGCGGGCGCGACCGGCGGGAACTTCTCGGGCAGGACCTGGACGCTGGGCGCCCGGCTGGAGTTCCCGACGATCATCGGCCACCGCGACGGCTACAACACCGAGTGCCCTGGCACCGCCTTCTACGCCGAGCTGCCGACGATCCGCTCCTGGGCCGCGGGCCCGGTCACCGGCCTCGCCCTGAAGTCGGTCACCGGCTCGGGCACGGTCGGCTCGACGGCGTACACCAATGCCTCGGTCACCCTGAACTGGTCGATCACCAGCCCGGCCGCCTTCGTCTCCCGGTACGAGGTGCTGGTCGACGGCGAGGTGGCCGCCACCGCCGCCGGCTCCGCCACCTCGGCCAAGGTCACGCTGCCCGTGGGGACGCACAAGGTCGCCGTACGCGCCGTCCACCAGTCCGGGAGGTCGACCACCACGGCGACGGCCACGGTCGTCGCGGAGACCACCGCGCCCACCTTCTCCACCAGGCCCGCCCCCGCCCTGCGCACCGGCACGGTGAGCGCCACGGCCGTCCCGCTCACCCTGAAGTGGAAGGCCACGGACTCGGCCGCGCTGAAGGAGGTCAGACTGACCGCCCCGGCCACCGCGACCTACGGCCCCACGACGACCAGCACCCTCCAGAACGCCAGGCCCGGTACGGCCACCACCTGGTCACTGAAGGCCTACGACCAGGCCGGCAACACCGCCGGCGCCTCGGTCAGCGGCACCCCGGTGATCCTCCAGGAGACGGCGGCGACCAGGTCGGGCACCTGGACCGCCAAGTCCTCGTACAGCTACCTGGGCGGCACGTCGTACACCAGCAGGACCAAGAACTCCTCGCTCAGCTGGACGTTCACCGGCCGTTCGGCGGCCTGGGTGGTCTCGCGGGCCTCGACCTCGGGGCGGGCGTACGTCTACGTGGACGGCAAGAAGGTCGCCACCGTCGATCTGAGGTCGACGACGACCTCGTACCGGAACGCGATCTGGGCGAAGACCTGGTCGAGCGGTGGCAAGCACACCGTCAAGATCGTGGTCGCCGCCACCAGTGGCCGTCCGACGGTGACGACGGACGGCCTGGTGTACCTGAAGTGAGCTGACCGTGCCCGGGCGAGCGTGCGATGCTGGCCGGGTGAACCGTGAGGATCTGGTGCGACTGCGCAAGGCCCGTGACCGTATGGACCGCGAGTACACCGAGCCGCTCGACATGGCGGCCCTCGCGGGCACCGCGCTGATGTCCCCGGGCCACTTCCAGCGCAGCTTCAAGGACGCCTACGGAGAGACCCCGTACGGCTATCTCATGACCCGCCGCGTCGAGCGCGCGAAGATGCTGCTGCGCCGCGGTGACCTCACCGTCACCGAGGTGTGCATGGCCGTCGGCTGTACGTCCCTCGGCTCGTTCAGCTCCCGTTTCACCGAGCTGGTGGGCGAGACACCGAGTTCCTACCGGGCCCGGTCGCACGAGGAGAGCGCGGAGATCCCGCCCTGTGTGGTGCGGGCGTACACCCGGCCGAGACGGGCGTGAGGACGGTGTCGGCCATAGGTTGGCCCCATGGACCTGAGACTCCACACCTGTTTCATCGCCGTCGACGACCACGACAAGGCGATCGCCTTCTACTGCGACGTCCTGGGCCTTGAGGTCCGCAACGACGTCAAGTACGAGGGGATGCGCTGGACGACCGTCGGATCACCGCTGCAACCGGACGTGTCGATCGTCCTGGAGCCGCCGGCCGCCAACCCCGACCTCTCCCCCGCCGACCGGGACGTCATGGAGCAGCTGCTGGCCAAGGGCGTGCTCCGCGGGGTCAACTTCACCACCGCCGACTGCGACGCCCTCTTCGCCCGCGTCCAGGAGTCCGGCGCCGAGGTGCTCCAGGAGCCGACGGACATGCCGTACGGCGTGCGCGACTGCGCGTTCCGTGACCCCGCCGGAAATATGCTGCGGTTCATGCAGGCCCCCTGACCTACGATCCCCGGCATGAGCATCCGCTGGACGTACGCCTTCATCGACCGCCCCGCCGAACTCGTCGCCCGCGCCCATGAGTTCTGGACGGCGGTCACGGACACGCGACTCTCCCCGTTCCGGGGTGAGTTCGTGACGCTGGTGCCGTCCGGTGCCGACCCGTGCGTCAAGGTGCAGGGCGTCGACTCGGGCGCGGGTGGGGCGCACCTGGACTTCTGCGTGGACGACGTACCGGGGTTCGTGCGGTCGGCGCTCCGGCTCGGGGCGTCGACGGCCGCCGAGCACGAGGGGTGGGCCGTACTGCGGTCCCCCGCCGGGCAGTTGTTCTGCGCGGTGCCCTGGCACGGCGAGTCAGTCCGCCCGCCCGTCGTCGACGGCTCCCGCCTCGACCAGGTCTGCCTGGACCTCGCGCCTTCGGCCTACGAAACCGAAGTGGCGTTCTGGACCGCCCTGTTGCCCGAGTGGCAGTCCCGCGCCGGTTCCCTCCCCGAGTTCCACGTCCTCGCGCCACCACCCGGTCTCCCGGTCCGTATCCTCCTCCAGCGCCTCGGCGAGGACCGCCCCGCCTCCGCCCACGTGGACCTGGCCTGCGCCGACATCGAGGCGACCCGGCTGCGCCACGAGAAGCTGGGCGCCGAGACGGTCGCCCACGGCCGGCACTGGACGGTGCTGCGCGACCCGGCCGGCGGCACCTACTGCCTGACCGGCCGGGACCCGGAGACCGGCGGGCTGCCTAGCGTGTCCTGATGAAGCACAGGGCGTCGCCCTTGCCTTCCGTGAGCGCCGGGCACATGCTCTCCCACCCCTCCGGAAGCGAGGGCGCTGGGCTGAACTCCGTCCCGCCTGCGGGCTGCTGCGGCTCGCCCGAGTCCTGGAGCCACCAGGTGAGCCCGGCCCCGACGGCCACCACGACCGCCCACACGACCAGGACCCACCGCCATAACCGGGGCCGCCTCGTCACCCCCACGCCTCCACGTCGACCACGGCGTCCACCGCGAGCGGCCCGTAGATGTGCGGGAACTCGTCGGCGCCGGGCTCCGGGGCCTCCCATTTCAGGGGCACTCCGAGCCGGTCGGGGTCGATGACCAGCAGCACCAGTTCGTCGGGGCCGTCGTAGGAGCCGTACAGGAAGGCCGCGACCTCGGGGAGCTGGGCGCGGGTCGAGCAGTGGATGAAGCCCTCCTGCTGAAGGGTCTTGCCACGGGTCGACATCTCGTACGTTCCCCGGGCGCGGGCTTCCTCCCAGAGGGAGCGTTCGGTGAGGTGCACGATGCGTTGGGACATGCCGCCACGCTACGGCCTCAGCCGGGCCGCCCGCCTCCGCAAATAGCGCTGCTCGGGCAGGCTCAGGGTCTGCGCGGCGGCCGACTCGTAGGCGGCGCGGGCCTCGTCGTACGACCCGGCGCGCTCCAGCAGATGCGCCCGTACGGCGTCCCGGCGGTGCCCCAACCCGCCCTCCAGCACGTCCAGTTCCGCGAGGCCGGCCGCCGGACCATGGACCATGGCGACGGCGACCGTGCGGTTGAGGCGTTCGACGGGGCCGGGGACGAGGCGGACCAGGAGGTCGTAGAGGCCGAGGATCTCCCGCCAGTCGGTGGTGTCCGCGGACGGCGCCTCGTCGTGGACGGCGGCGATGGCCGCGCGCAGTTGGTAGGGGCCGGCCGGGCCGTGCGCGAGGGCCGTGGTGATCAGGGCGACGCCCTCCTCGATCGCGGCCTTGTCCCAGCGCTCGCGGTCCTGTTCGTCGAGGGGCACGAGATCGCCGTCCGGGCCGGTGCGGGCCTCGCGGCGGGCGTCGGTGAGCAGCATCAGGGCCAGCAGCCCGGTCACCTCGCCGGTGCCGGGGAGCAGCCGGTGGACCGCGCGGGTCAGCCGGACGGCCTCACCGGCGAGGTCACGGCGTTGCAGCGCCGGGCCGGAGGTCGCCGTGTAGCCCTCGTTGAAGATCAGATACAGGGTCTGCAGGACGGCCGGCAGCCGTGCCTCCCAGTGGTCCGGCCGGCCGAAGGACACGCCTCGCACCTTCTGCTTGGCGCGGCTGATCCTCTGGGCCATGGTCGCCTCGGGCACCAGGTACGCGCGGGCGATCTCGGCCGTCGTGAGGCCGCCGACCGCGCGCAGGGTGAGGGCGATCTGGGCGGGCTGGGGCAGGTCGGGGTGACAGCAGAGGAAGAGGAGGGCGAGGGTGTCGTCCTCCCGCGGCGCCCGGTCCGCCCCGGACGCCAGGCGTTCGCCGAGCGCCGCGGCCCGCTCCTCCCGCGCCCGCAGGGCGTGCTCCGCCCGCATTGCGTCGACGAGCCGCCGCGAGGCCACCCTGATCAGCCAGCCGCGCGGATTGTCCGGGACGCCGGCCGACGGCCACTGCCCGGCCGCGGCGAGCAGTGCCTCCTGTACCGCGTCCTCGGCGGCGTCGAAATGGCCGTACCGCCTGATCAGCGCGCCGAGGACCTGCGGCGCGTGCAGGCGCAGCAGGTCCTCGGTCTCGGTCGTCCGTCGCACGGGGCTCAGATGTCGCCGGCGCCGTCCAGGATGGGACGGATCACCACCGCGTAGACGGGTGCGCCCGCGGGTTGCGGGCAGCGGGTGACGCGGTCGGCGATCTCGGTGACCCGCTCCAGGCTCGCGCAGTCCAGCACCCAGTAGCCGGCCATCAGCTCCTTGGTCTCGCTGTACGGCCCGTCCGTGATCACGGCCTTGCCGTCCGCGCCGAGCGTGACGTGACGGATCTTCGCGGGCTCGGCGAGACCCTGTGCGTCGATGAACTCACCGGTCTCGGCGAGGTCGTCGTTGATCGCGGACATATGGGCGTACATCGCCTGGATCTCGTCGTCGTTCCAGGCGGGGGAGCTCTCGGAGGCCTTGCCGCGCATGGCCTCGTAGTCCTGCTGCGTGCCCTGCACCATCATGAGGTACTTCATGGGTCCGCTCCTTCGGCTCCGGCCGCGCCTTCCGTGGGCGGCTTCTCATCGGGGACGTCGGAGCCGGGCCGGGGTTCTCGACAGTTTCACGACACGGGTTCAGGAATTCTTTCCGGCGGATTCTCCGCCGACCTGCCCGGCGGGCTTCCTGGCGGACCTTCCGGCTGCTCTCTTCGCGCGCTCGTCGTCGGGCTCGGTGCCCTCCTCGGCGTATGCCGCGCAGTCCGGATTGCGACAGGGTCCCGCCACCCAGACCGGGACCCACGCGCCCAGCGTCTTGTGACGGTGGACGACTGTTTCGACAGGCTGTCCGCAGACGGGACAGACGCGTTCTTCGCTGTCCATGCCTTCAGGGTAGGGCGGCCCGGGCGTCAGCGCTTCCTGCTGTACGCGCGCACGACGACGCCGTTCTTGAAGACGCGGACCTCGTCGAGGGCGAACTCGGCGACCGAGAAGCCGGCGGCGAACATCGGCATGCCGGTGCCGAGGGCGACCGGGTAGGTCTTGATGACGAGCTCGTCGATCTCGTCGCGCAGTTGGCCGGCGAGCTGTGCGCCGCCGCAGAGGTAGATCCCCAGCTCACCCTCCTCCGCCTTGAGTTCGCGGACCTTCCCGAGAAGGTCGGCGCCGACGATCTCGACGTGCGGGTCGGGGGACTCGGTGAGGGTGCGGGAGGCGACGTACTGGCGCAGATGGTCGTAGGGGCTGGTGATGCCCTCCTTCAGGCCGACGTCGTAGCTGCCGCGGCCCTGGATGACGGTGTCGAACCGCCTGGGCGGCAGGTCGTGGACGCCGAGGGCCCTGCGGCCGTGGGCGGCCATGGTCTCCGGGTACTCGGCGGTGAGGAACGCGATGAACTCCTCGTCGACGTACGGGTACATGAAGGACGCGTCGCCGCTCTCGTCACCGATGAAGCCGTCGATCGAACAGGCGACGAAGTACGTGAGCTTTCGCAAGCTGGTCTCTTTTCGTAGGCTGCGCCCTGTCGTGTGAACCACTCCAGATGTAGTGCTTCAGTTGTAGTACTTCACTTGTAGTGGTTGCAAGGGTTTTTCTGTGCGTGAGTGGAAGTACCGGAAAAGAGGAGAGGTGATTCCGCATGGCCGGCAATCCGGAGCGGCGGGCGGCGCTGGTCGACGCCGGGGTCGCGGTGCTCGCCCGGGAGGGGGCGCGGGGGCTGACGTTCCGCGCGGTGGACGCCGAGGCCGGGGTGCCGGTGGGCACGGCCTCCAACTACTTCACCGGGCGCGACGAGTTGCTGCGGCAGATCGACGCGCGGCTGCATGTGCGGCTGGCGCCCGATCCCGAGGTGCTCGCCGGGCTGCTGGCGAGGCCGAAGGACCGGGCGCTGGTCACGGCGTTCATGCACGACCTGATGTCCCGCGCGACCGCCGACCGCACCGGCTATCTGGCCCTCCTGGAGATGCGCCTGGAGGCCACCCGCCGCCCCGAGCTCCGGCAGTCCTACACCCGCTCGGTGCGCGCCGACCTGGAGCAGGGCATGGAGTTCCACCGCGACGCGGAGCTGCCCGGCGGCGACGAGACGGTCACCGTCCTCTACCTCGCGATGCTCGGCCTGCTCCTGGAACATCTGACCCTGCCCGGCGTACTGGAGGGGGTGCTGCCGGGGGTGGGGGTACCGGAGGGCCTGGTGGAACGGATCGTGGAGACGGTGGTGCCGGAGGGGTGAGGAGGGCGGCGGCAGGGGGCGAGGGGTGGGGTGGACGTGGGCTGCGGGCTCGTGCGGTCGGAGGCGGGGGCGCAGGATCGTGGTTCAGGCGTCGACGACCTTCGCTCCGGCTCCATGGGGTAGGGGCTGCAGCTGGGGCGTCAGGCCGAAATGCGGGCCCGCGGGGCGCAAGTGCGGGCCTCGCTGAGCGAGAGGTGTGGGCCGCGCCGGTGTCGGCGGCTCGAGTGTGGAGGCTGCTCGGTCAGGGGCGGGGTTCGCGCCACATCGGCCACATCTGGGGGCCGTCGGGGAGGTCCAGCGGGCGGTTCTGGAGGGCGAAGCCGAGGCGTTCGTAGAGGACGCGGCTGCGGGCGCTGCTGGCCTCCAGGTAGGCGGGCAGCCCCTCACGGTCGCAGCGGTCGAGGACGGCGCCGATGAGGGCGGTACCGAGGCCCGCACCCTGACGGTCGGGGCTCACGCCGATCATCCAGAGGTATTCGTGGGCGCGGCCGACGGGGTGGATGTCCTCCGTGAGCCGGGCGATCAGCTCGATGCGCTCGTTGGCGGGGTCGATGCTCGCGCGCATCTGGGCGGGGCCGTCGTCACCCTCGCCTTCCTTGTCACCGCCCTCGCCGTTCGCCTCGGCCGGCATCGGGAGCCACAGCGCGCAGGCCGCGCCGTCCTCGGCGAGGTCGATGCGGCCGTCGGCCAGCACGACGTCGGTGAAGGCGGCCATGAGCTTGTGGTGGGTGGCGCGGCGGTACTCGTCGCCCGGGAAGACCCACCGGCTGACGGGGTCGTTCTGGAAGGCCCTGTCCAGCAGCCGTACGACCAGATCGCGGTCGTCCTGGCCCGCCGCCCGTATCGCCACACCCATGGCCCGCCCCTTTTTCTCAACTGGCCGTGCTCGTCCGGCCGTTGACTCTATCGGGGACGGTGTGGCGGGCGCGCCGAAGGGGCGGGGCCCGCACGCCGTGGGGATGTGCGGGACCCGCCGGACCGGAGCCCCTCGGGGCCGCGCGGGGTCAGGAGCCGCGCGGCCCCGGGGGTTCCGGGGTCTGGGGTCGGCCGCCTGAATCCGCCGCGCCCCTGTCCGTAGCCGTGCCGGTGCCGGTGTCTGTACCTGTGTCCGTGCAGCAGTACGGCCCTCTGTTGTCCCAGCGCTCAACCGCCGCGCCGTGTCACGTACTCCGCGGGGCCCCGCAGTGGAGCGGGGTCACCGCCAGCGGCCGATCTCGACGTTCTCCAGGACGCCGAGCGCGTCCGGCACGAGGACCGCGGCGGAGTAGTAGGCGGTCACGAGGTACTTGATGATCGCCTGTTCGTTGATGCCCATGAACCTGACGGACAGGCTCGGCTCGATCTCGTCCGGGATGCCGGCCTGCTGGAGTCCGATGACGCCCTGCTCGGCCTCACCGGTACGCATGGCGATGATCGAGGTCGTACGGGCCTCGGTGACCGGGATCTTGTTGCACGGGTAGATCGGGATACCGCGCCAGGTCGGGATGCGGTTGCCGCCGACGTCGATGGTCTCGGGGACGAGTCCGCGCTTGTTGAACTCACGGCCGATCGCGGAGATCGCGCGCGGATGGGCGAGCAGCAGCTTGGTGCCGCGCCGCCGGCTGAGGAGTTCGTCCAGGTCGTCGGGGCTGGGCACACCGTCGTGCGGCTGGAGGCGCTGGTCGTACTCGCAGTTGTGGAGCAGTCCGAACTCACGGTTGTTGACCAGCTCGTGCTCCTGGCGCTCCTTCAACGCCTCGACGGTCAGCCGGAGCTGGTGCTCGGTCTGGTTCATCGGCTGGTTGTAGAGGTCGGCGACGCGGGAGTGGATGCGCAGGACGGTCTGGGCGACGCTCAGTTCGTACTCGCGCGGCCGGGCCTCGTAGTCGACGAAGGTGTGCGGGATGTCCGGCTCACCGCTGTGGCCCGCCGCGAGCGCGATCTCCTTCTCGCCGTATTTGTTGGTGCTCTGCTCCGGGATCGAGCGCAGCTCCTGGAGGTGCTCACGCAGGGTGTCGGTGCGCTCGGCGACCTGGTCGACGTCGCCCCGCGGCAGGACCAGCACCGTGCAGGCGGTGACCGCGCGGGCGGTGTACTCCCAGATGGCGTCGGGGTCGAGCAGGGCCTGGTCGCCGAAGTAGGCGCCGTCGGCGAGGACTCCGAGCACGGCGTCGTCGCCGTAGGGTCCTGTGCCGATCTTCTCCACCTTGCCGTGCGCCAGCAGATAGACCTCGTCGGCCTGGCTGCCGAAGGAGGCGATCACGTCGCCCGGCGCGAACTCACGCTGCTGGCAGCGCCGGGCGAGTTCGCCGAGCACCTCCTCGTCCTCGTACGACCTGAGCGCCGGCAGTTCGCCCAGCTCGGCCGGGATGACCTCGACGCGGTCGCCCGTCTTGACGAAGGTGACCCGGCCGTCCCCCACGGCGTAGGTCAGTCGGCGGTTGACGCGGTACGTACCACCCTGGACGTTCACCCATGGCAGCGTGCGCAGCAGCCAGCGGGAGCTGATCTCCTGCATCTGGGGTGCGGACTTGGTCGTGGTGGCCAGGTTCCGCGCGGCTGCCGTACCGAGACTCTGCTGCGGACGGCCCTGCTCCGCACGGACCTCTTCGCCTACCGACATATGAGAAACGCCCTCCCGTACATGCCCGGGCGCCGGTCTGCGCCGGGACATCTGTACGCGCAAGCCTTCCTCACGGAGCGTGGCGGTGGTATTACCCGAAAGAGGGGGACTGGATCTTCGATTGCTGGGCATTGATGCAGCTCTCGCACATGCGTGCTGTTCCGGTCGGCTCCACGGCCTTTGTCCGAAACGGCTCGCACGCCGTACGAACAAGGAGTCCCGGCCGTCCGCTTTCGGTACAAGCACCGTGACGAGACGTCCGCGGCAGGCGGCCGTCGGCGCGCAGCTGAAGGAGGCGGCATGGCCCCACCCATGTCCGCGGCGGATTTCCTGGACGCCCTGAGGGGCGAGGGCGTCACCGTCGTGGAGGTCGGCGACTGGAGACATCACAACCGCAACCACAAGGGCCCGTGGGGCCCGGTGCACGGCGTGATGATCCACCACACGGTCACGCAGGGCAGCGAACACACGGTCGAACTCTGCCGCGACGGTTACGCGGAGCTCCCCGGCCCGCTCTGCCACGGCGTCATCACCAAGGACGGCCGGCTCCACCTCGTCGGCTACGGCCGCGCCAACCACGCGGGCCTCGGCGACGACGACGTGCTGCGCGCGGTGATCGCCGAGAAACGCCTCCCGCCGGACAACGAGGCGAACACCGACGGCAACCGTCACTTCTACGGCTTCGAGTGCGAGAACCTCGGCGACGGCCACGATCCCTGGCCGGACGCCCAGCTGGAGGCGATCGAGCGGGTGTCCGCCGCGATCTGCCGCCACCACGGCTGGACGGAACGGTCGGTCATCGGCCACCTGGAGTGGCAGCCCGGCAAGGTGGATCCCCGCGGTTTCACCATGGCGTCGATGCGGGAGCGCATCGGAGACCGCCTCCGGTGACAATGGGGGCGTGACCGGCCTCGATCTCGCCTCCCTGCGCCCTCGGCTCCCGTCGCCGTTGCAGGAGATCGAGGACGACCGCTGGTCCCGCCACGGCGTCCGCCTGCTCCTCAAGCGCGACGACCTGATCCACCCGGACCTGGTCGGCAACAAGTGGCGCAAGCTGGCCCCGAACCTGGCCGCCGCGGCCGGCCGCCCCCTCCTCACCTTCGGCGGCGCCTACTCCAACCACCTCCGCGCCACAGCCGCCGCCGGCCGACTGCTCGGCCTCCCGACGGTGGGGGTCGTACGCGGCGACGAACTGGCGGACCGCCCCCTCAACCCGTCCCTGGCCCGCTGCGTGTCCGACGGCATGCGGCTGCACTTCGTCGACAGATCGACCTACCGCCGCAAAGGCGAGCCTCCGGTGCTTGGGGAGATCCTGCGGGCAGCGGGGGCTCAGGACGCGTACGTCGTACCGGAAGGCGGCAGCAACACCCTCGCGGTACGAGGGTGCCGGGCGCTCGGCGAGGAGCTGCGGGACCGGGCGGAGGTGGTCGCGGTCGCGTGCGGCACCGGGGGCACGTTCGCGGGGATGGCCGCGGGCCTGGGGGCGGGGCAGCGGGCCCTGGGGATACCGGTTCTCAAGGGCGGTTTCCTGACCGCCGACATACAAGGCCTCCAGGAGGCCGCCTTCGGGGAACCCCGCGGCGACTGGTCCCTCGACGACCGCTTCCACTTCGGCGGCTACGCCCGTACGACCCCCGAACTCGACGCCTTCGCGAAGGACTTCAAGGACCGGCACGGGGTGGCAGTGGAACGTCTCTATGTCGCCAAGTTGCTGTACGGACTTGTCGCTCTGGCCGGGGAAGGGGCGTTTCCGGTGGGGAGCAGGGTGGCCGCGGTGGTCACGGGGGCGCCGTTCACCGGGTGACTAGCGGGACTTCTTGCGGAAGCGGCTCTTGGTGGACTTCTTGGCGGTGAGTTTCTGGGCTTTGCGGTTCTGGCCCATCCGCTTGTAAGTCGCTGTCAGGACCTGGACGGTCTTCTGCGTGTCCTTGTGGCCGTCCCCGAGTATGCCGCGACGGCGCGCCAGTACGTCTTCGAGCACCGCGGCGGCGGCCTGGAAAGATCGCGCTTCGTACAGGATGGCCCCGAGGTTGAAAGCGGGCTTGAGGGTCTCCGGGTGATCCTCCCCGTATGCCTTGCTCCGCCAGGCGACAACGTCCTCCAGGAGACGCACAGCCTCCGTGTACTGCCGCAACTCGCTCAATGTGAGCGCGAGTTGGTTCATCGCCACCAGGGTCTCGGCATGATCCCGACCCAGGACGCTGCGTTGCAAGGCCATGAGGTCCACGAGGATGCGACGGGCCTCTTCATGGTTGTTCAGGCCGAACATGACGCAGGCATAGGTGTACGTCGCCCTCCTGCTGTCGGGATGGCTCTCCCCGTAAATACGGCGACACCGGTCCAGCGCGTCCTCGATCATGCTCTTGGCCTCGTCCCTGCCCATCTCGGCCAGCGTGTTGGCCAGGCACCCGGCAGCACCGAGGGTCACGGGATGGTTGTCCCCCAGCGCGGTACGGCAGCGCTCCCAGGCTTCCGTGTGCATGCGGTGCGCCTCGGTCACCTCGCCGAGCTCGAAGCAGACCTCCCCCAACTGCAGCGCCGACCGAAGCGTCTCTGGATGGTCCTCCCCGAGCACACGACGCCGTCGAGCCAGCGTGTCCTCGTCCAACTCACGTGCCGCGGCGATGCCGCCCATCCGGTACAGGGACGCCGCGAAATTGGCAGCCGACTGGAGAGTGTCGGGATGGTCGTCACCCAGCACATGGCGGCGCCGGTCCAAGGTGTCCTGGTGCATGGCATGCGCCACGCTGTACAACCCGAGCCGCGTGTGGATGGCTGCGAGGTCGTTGGCCGACTGGAGCGTGTCGGGGTGGTCGTCACCCAGCGTCGCGCGGCGGCGGGTATGGGTGTCCTCGATGATCGGCCGCGCACCGTAGATGTCACCGAGGTCCGATGTGGCGTGGCCGAGAAACTGCGTCGCGGTCAGCACATCGGGGTGGTCACGACCCAGCTGAGCGGTCCACGTGTCGCGCAGGGTGCCGGCCAGTTCGGCGGCCGCCCGGGGCTGGGCGCTGCGGATGAGGAAGTTCACCGCGCCGCGGAGTGTCGCGCGCAGTTCCGGCCGGTGGTGGATGTCGATGTGCTGCGAGACCAAATGCGAGGTCAGGCTGGCCCACGCGGACCAGTGGCCCGGAGTCTCCGGGTCCCCCGGGGTGACGGAGGCCAGGACTGCCGCCACATCGTCACGGATCGCCTCCTTTCGCGCCGGGTCGACCTGGTCCCGAAGGACGGCCTGTGTCAGCCGGTGGACCTGGAAGCCCGAGCCGTCGATGCGTACGAGGCTGTTACGGCGCAGCGGTTCGAGCGTGGTCCTCATCCACGTCAGTGCGTCCGTCTGGGCCGGAATCGTGGACAACCGCTCCCGCGCGTCCACCAGCCACTCGGTGGGAATCGGATCGGGGCCGAGGAACGCGGCGAGCCTGAGCAGGGCCGCGGCGTCCGGGTGCTTCCCGTCGAGGTCCTCGACAGCAATGGCCACGGCGGCGGCCAGCGGCTCGGGATAGTCCGGGACCTCGCCCTCGCGCAGCACCGGGCTGGTGTTCTCGTGCAGGAGCCGTAGGTAGAGATCGACGTGCGTGCCGCGCTCGATCATGTCCGCGGCCTGGGCCAACGCCAGCGGAAGATCGCCGAGTTCGCGGGCCAGCACATCGGCGTCGGCTTCGCCGATCCCCGGCACCCGCGTCCTGAAATAGGCCAGCGAGTCCGCCCGCGCGAACACGTCGAGGGACGTCGGACGGGCCAGGCGGCGCCAGTTGGGGTTGCGTGAGGTGATCAGGACGTGTCCGGGGCCGTCCGGCAGCCACCGCTCCACCTGGTCCGGATCCTCCGCGTTGTCCAGGATCACCAGCCATCGCGACCGGCCGCTCAGATGCTGCACCAGCATCCGCGCGTTGTGCTCCGCCCCCGCCTCCTTGACGGCGATACCCAGCCGGTCGGCAAGCTCCGTGTAGTGCACCGGTATCTGGTCCGCCTGCTCCGCGTCGATCCACCACACCAGGTCGTACTGGCCGGCGAACCGGTGCGCGTACTCCAGCGCCAACTGTGTCTTGCCGATGCCGCCCATGCCGTGCAGGGCGTACACGACGGAGTGCTCGCCCCCAAGCAGACCGTCGCGGAGGTCGGCGATCTGGGCCTCGCGGCCGGAGAAGTCGAGGTTGCGGCGGCGCACGTTCCACACGTCGGGCCGCCCGGTGCTGCCGGGCAGACGGGGCTTGTCGGCAGCGCCCACCGCGACCACCTCGGCCACCGCCGCCTCTTCGGCCTCCGGTACCGGCAGCGGCGGAGCCTCCGTCGGCCTGCGACCGCCGTTCACGGCCTCCCTCAGGGCCGCCACCGCGGCCTCCTCCTCCAGCCCGTGGAGATCCTTCCGGATGCGCGAGGCGAGCAGGGGACGGACGTCATCGTTGGTGAGCGGTTCGATGGCGAGGGGGATGAACCGGTCCCGGCGCGCGACCGCGTTGGACCACTCGTCCCCGGTCCACCGCCCGTCCTCGAAGTACGCCTTGGAGAACAGCGCGACCACCGCGTCGGCACGCTCCAGCGCCTCGTCCATGCGCCGGACGAAGTCGTCCCCGGTACGCCAGTCCCACACGTCGAGGATGATCCGGTGGCCGCCACGCTCCAGGTGCCAGGCCACCCACTCCGCCCAGGGGCGGTCCACGCCCGCGTAGCTGATGAAGAACCGCTGCCCGGTGCCGGTCATCACGTCCCCCGAGTCACCCCGTACCGATCGTTTCCCTCCTATGATCCCCCGTCAGGCTGACAGCGGGGTACGGAACTCCGCGCACCGGCCTCGCCCTCACTCCGCCTCCCGGTAAGCCGCCGCCTCCTCCAGGTCCAGCCGGCGCAGCAAGGTGCGCAGCATCTCGTCGTCGATGTAGCGGCCGTCCCGGAGTTTCACGAAGACCGTGCGCTCGGCGCTGATCATTTCGCCGGAGAGACGGCGATAGGTGTCGTCGACGGTTTCGCCGGTCACCGGGTTGACCGCGCCGAGGCGCTCCCAGACGGCGTTGCGGCGGCGCTCCAGGACGGTGCGGAGGCGGTCGGCGAGCGGGGGCGGGAGGGTGTTGCGTTCGTCGGACAGGAGCTCGTCCAGGCGGCGTTCGGCGGCCCGGGAGGCCTGCGCCTGGGCGTTGGCCTCGGCGAGGGTCTCGGCCTGGGCGTCACGGCCGGGGAGCTTGAGGAGACGGATGAGCGGGGGCAGGGTGACGCCCTGGACGACGAGCGTGCCGATGACGGTCGTGAAGGTGAGGAAGAGGATCAGGTTGCGGCCGGGGAAGGGCTCGCCGCCGTCCAGGTGCTCGGGGATGGAGAAGGCGATGGCCAGCGAGACCACTCCGCGCATCCCGGCCCAGGCGATCACGAACGGGCCCTTCCAGGTGGGGTTCTCCTCGCGTTCCCTGATCCGCGCGGACAGCACGCGCGGGAGGAACGTCGCCGGATAGACCCAGATGAACCGGGAGGCGACGACCACGAGGAAGACGGCGAGCGCGTACCAGGCGGCGCTGCCCCCCTCGTACTCCCCGAGGCCCTTGAGGACGACCGGCAACTGGAGTCCGATCAGCGCGAACACCGACGATTCGAGAACGAAGGCAACCATTTTCCACACGGCGTCCTCCTGGAGGCGCGTCGCGAAGTCGACCTCCCACGCGCGGTGTCCGAGGAAGAGCGCCACCACGACGACCGCGAGGACCCCGGAGGCGTGGAACTGCTCGGCGGCCGCGTACGCGACGAAGGGGATCAGGAGGGAGAGGGTGTTCTGGAGGAGGGGCTCCTTCAGGTGGGTGCGCAGCCAGTGGATCGGCACCATCAGGACCAGGCCGACCACCACACCGCCGATCGCCGCGAGCAGGAACTCGCCGATGCCGCCCGCCCAGGACGCGCCCTCGCCGACCGCCGCCGCGAGGGCGACCCGGTAGGCGGTGATCGCGGTCGCGTCGTTCACCAGGGACTCGCCCTGGAGGATCGTGGTGATCCGGGAGGGCAGTCCGACCCGGCGGGCCACCGCCGTCGCCGCGACCGCGTCCGGGGGTGCCACCACCGCGCCGAGCACGAGCGCCCCGGTCAGCGAGAGGCCCGGCACGATCCGGTACGCGGCCCAGCCGACGACGAGGGTCGCGAAGAGCACGTACCCGACGGACAGCAACGCCACCGGCCGCATCTGTGCCCGCAGGTCGAGGTACGAGCTGTCGGTGGCCGCCGAGTGCAGCAGCGGGGGCAGGATCAAAGGCAGGACCACATCCGGGTCGAGCGTGTATTCAGGGACCCCTGGGACGTACGAGAAGACCAGCCCGGCGGCGACCAGCAGCAGCGGCGCCGGCACCGGGGTGCGCCGGGCCGCCGCGGCGATCGCTGCGCTCCCCGCCACCAGCAACAGCAGTGGCATCACGTCCATGGCCCTCGCCCGCCCTCGTCCATCGGTATCCGCCCCGCCGTCGATTTTCCGCGCGGCCGTCCGCACACCCGTCGTAACCTGGCAATCATGAAACAGTGCACGCACGCCGACGCGCTGCCGCACCCGGAACCCGCTCCGCTCAACGACACATGTCCCGAGTGTCTGCGCGACGGTACCCACCCGGTGCAGCTGCGGCTCTGCCTCACCTGCGGTCATGTCGGCTGCTGCGACTCCTCGCCCGGCAGACACGCCACCACGCACTACAAGGAGTCCGGCCACCCGATCATGCGCACGTTCGAGCCCGGCGAGGACTGGCGCTGGTGCTTCGAGGACCACGTTCTCGTGTGACCGGGTCCGGGTCGCGACCAGGCCGGTACCGACTCCGTTTCCGGACGGTTCGACGGTCTGACGTCTGGGTACGTCAACCCGGCGCGCGTTCTTCCCAATTGGAGCCGCAGACCCCTAGACACGGAGCGTGTCCACAGTTTTACTGTGAGTGACGGCACGGGGTCGGGGTCCCGGGGACAGGAAAGTTGAGAGCGCGATAGCGTCACCGCTGAACCACACTTCGCGTTACTCCGGGGGGCGACCCTCGGCCCCGAAAAGCTTGTACCACCTTGGAGGTGAGGGTGTCCCAGATCGCAGGCGAGCCCGCGACCCAGGACTTCGTGGAAGTCCGGCTGCCGGCTGCGGGTGCCTACCTGTCGGTGCTGCGTACGGCGACTGCCGGCCTCGCGGCCCGTTTGGACTTCACCCTCGACGAGATCGAGGACCTGCGCATCGCGGTGGACGAGGCCTGCGCGATCCTGCTCCAGCAGGCCGTGCCCGGCTCGGTGCTCAGTTGCGTCTTCCGCCTTGTCGACGACTCTCTGGAGGTCACCGTCTCGGCGCCGACCACGGACGGTCACGCCCCCGCGCGTGACACCTTCGCCTGGACCGTCCTGTCCGCTCTCGCGGGCAAGGTCTCCTCCGCCGTGGACGACGACAAAACCGTTTCGATCAGCCTCTACAAACAGCGCGGCGCGGGACCCGGGCCGGCGTGAGGACAGGGGACGGGCCGGTGCGTGACGAAGAGCGCGGCACACGGGAGCTGCCGGCCGAGGGCACAGGCGGGTCCCGACACACGGGGGATTCCATCGACGGCGCTGTCGATGCGGCCGGAGTCGCCGGCATCCCCGAACAGGCCCGGCCGCATCCGGAGGACGGCTCCCCCGGGGCCGGCTTCCTGGACGACGGGCAGCGGGATCAGGAAGGTGCCGTGCGGAGCACGCCTCTGGACGGACGGATCGGGGTCTCCCCTGTCCGAGCGGAGACGCCGGCTCGGGGAAGGGCGACGGGCAGGACGATGAGCGAGCACGAGCGAGACGATCAGCAGGGCGAGCAGAGCGGCCAGGCCACCCAGCACCACCCTCAGGACCGCAGCGGAGCGCGCGCGCTGTTCATCGAGCTGCGCAAGCTGCAGGACGGCAGCCCGGAGTACGCGGAGCTGCGCAACCGGCTGGTCCGGATGCATCTGCCGCTCGTCGAGCACCTCGCGCGCCGCTTCCGCAACCGCGGTGAGCCGCTGGACGACCTCACCCAGGTCGCCACCATCGGCCTGATCAAGTCGGTCGACCGCTTCGACCCGGAGCGCGGCGTCGAGTTCTCGACGTACGCGACCCCGACGGTCGTCGGCGAGATCAAGCGGCACTTCCGCGACAAGGGCTGGGCGGTCCGCGTCCCGCGCAGGCTTCAGGAGCTGCGCCTCGCGCTGACGACGGCCACCGCCGAGCTCTCCCAGCAGCACGGCCGCTCCCCGACCGTGCACGAGCTGGCCGAGAAGCTGGCCATCTCGGAGGAGGAGGTCCTGGAGGGCCTGGAGTCGGCGAACGCCTACTCGACCCTCTCCCTGGACGTCCCCGACACCGACGACGAGTCCCCGGCGGTCGCCGACACCCTCGGCGCCGAGGACGAGGCGCTGGAGGGCGTCGAGTACCGCGAGTCCCTCAAGCCACTCCTGGAGGACCTGCCGCCGCGGGAGAAACGGATCCTGCTGCTGCGCTTCTTCGGCAACATGACCCAGTCGCAGATCGCGCAGGAGGTCGGCATCTCCCAGATGCACGTCTCCCGTCTGCTGGCCCGCACCCTGGCCCAGCTGCGGGAGAAGCTCCTCGTGGAGGAGTGACGGTCCGGTCGGGGCTTTCCGGCGCCTGTGACGCCGTACGACCGACTAGCGCTCCCCGTCCTGTGCGCGACCCGGCCCCTTGATCCCGAGGGCCTGGGTCGTCGCCGGGTTGACCAGCAGGACCAGCGCGGTCACCGCGACGACCGCGAGGGCGATGCCCGCCGGGATCGCCATGCTGTCGGCCTGGAGCAGGTTGTAGGCCACCGGCAGGGCCAGGATCTGGGTGATGACGGCGGGCCCCCGGCTCCAGCTCCGCAGCGCGAGCAGACCGCGCGCGGCGAGCAACGGCAGCAGGGCGAGGACCACGAGCGTGATGCCGCCGGTGACGGCGGTCTGCCGGTCGTCGGGGTCGCCGGTGAAGCCCTCCACGAGCATCCAGACCCCGCCGACGACGAGCGCGAGCCCCTCCAGTGCGGCCAGGGCGGCGGCGTAGGTCAGGCGCCGCGGGCGCGGTCCTGCGGTTTCCTCGGGGGCGGGCGTCTGCTCTCTGGTCACCCCTGAAGGGTATCCGTCGCCCCTCCGGCTCCCCCGGCCAGGCGGGGTGACGCACGGCCGCTCGCCGGGGTTGCCCGGCCCGCCCGTGGCAAGATTCACGCACCGAAGTCTTACGTGATCCCTACCTCGGCCTGTGCCCGGTACCCCCCAGTAGGTACGCTGCAACTCATGCGTGCACTTCTCGTGGTCAATCCGGCGGCAACCACCACAAGCGCACGTACGCGCGATGTCCTGATCCATGCGCTCGCGAGCGAGATGAAACTCGAGGCGGTCACCACCGAGTACCGCGGCCATGCGCGCGACCTCGGCCGGCAGGCGGCGGAGAGCGAGGACATCGACCTGGTCGTGGCCCTGGGCGGCGACGGCACGGTCAACGAGGTGGTCAACGGCCTGCTGCACGCCGGCCCGAACCCCCAGCACCTGCCCGGTCTCGCCGTGGTCCCCGGCGGTTCCACCAACGTCTTCGCCCGCGCCCTGGGCCTGCCCAACGACGCGGTCGAGGCGACCGGCGCGCTGCTCGACGCCCTGCGCGAGGGCAGCGAGCGCACGGTCGGCCTGGGGCTGACCTCCGGCACACCCGGCACCGAGGACGAGGCCGTCCCGGGCCGCTGGTTCACCTTCAACGCGGGGCTCGGATTCGACGCCGGTGTGGTGGGGCGGGTGGAGCAGCAGCGTGAGCGCGGCAGGAAATCCACACACGCTCTCTACGTCCGCCAGGCATTGCGCCAGTTCTTCGGCGAGGCCCACCGCCGGCACGGGACGATCACCCTGGAGCGTCCGGACGCGGAGCCGGTGACCGATCTGGTCCTCTCCATAGTCTCGAACACGTCTCCGTGGACCTTCCTGGGCAATCACCCGATGTACGCATCGCCTAAGGCGTCGTTCGATAAAGGACTCGACGTACTCGGTCTCAGCCGTATGACGACGACCGCTGTCGCCCGGTATGGCACCCAGTTGCTCACTTCGTCCCCCGAGCGTGGACCCCATGGCAAGCACGCGGTGTCCCTGCACGACCTGGACCAGTTCACCTTGCATTCGAAGGTCCCTCTGCCCCTTCAGATGGACGGCGACCACCTCGGGCTGCGTACGAGCGTGACGTTCACAGGCGTACGCCATGCACTGCGTGTGATTGTGTGAGCAGAAAGGGCTGAAGTCCTTTCACTCGAACGTTTAGGCCAGCATCCACCCCATGGAAGTACGGCTGTGACCTAGTCGACACCGAGGAATCAAAAAAAACTTTCCAGAAGGGGTTGTATCCGCCGCTGAGGTTTGCGAGTCTCTACGTGGCGATCGGGACAGCCCGCAACACCGGCTCCACAGATCACCGGAACCCCTCTTCAACTCACAGGACCTCGCCAGGGAAACCTGACGGGCGGCCCTTCACTTGTTGAGGGATTCGTGAAAGCGTTCACATTCACAAGCAACTTGCACGTAATACCAAGGAGAGGTAGCAGCCATGGACTGGCGTCACAACGCCGTTTGCCGCGAGGAAGACCCCGAGCTCTTCTTCCCCATCGGCAACACCGGTCCTGCGCTGCTGCAGATCGAGGAAGCCAAGGCCGTCTGCCGTCGCTGCCCCGTTATGGATCAGTGTCTGCAGTGGGCGCTCGAGTCCGGTCAGGACTCCGGCGTCTGGGGTGGTCTCAGCGAGGACGAGCGTCGTGCGATGAAGCGCCGCGCCGCCCGCAACCGGGCCCGTCAGGCTTCTGCCTGACACACCCACCCCGCCTGAGCTTGGCGGCGCGTACAGCGAGTACGCATCTCCCGCCCCCGAGCCGCAGCGCGCAGTACCCCCGGTGCGCAGCACAAGCTGGCAACGAGCATTCGAGCCCCGGACCGATTCTGGTCCGGGGCTTCTTGCTGTGCCCTTGTTCTGAACACAGGCTGTTTCACTCTGAGTTGCCGACTTCGATCCCGCCTGCCGGTTCCGGCGCTACTTGTTGGCGCGCACCGGGACGTCGAGGATGACCCGGGTACCGCGCTCCGGCGCCGGGACCATGTCGAACGTGCCGCCCAACTCCCCCTCCACCAGCGTCCGTACGATCTGGAGGCCGAGGTTGCCCGCGGTGTGCGGGTCGAAGCCCTCGGGCAGGCCGACCCCGTCGTCCTGAACCGTGACGAGCAGGCGGGCCTCCTTGGTCGTGCCCCCGCGGACCGCCGAGACCTCGACCGTGCCGGTCTCGCCCTCACGGAAGCCGTGTTCCAGGGCGTTCTGGAGGATCTCGGTCAAAACCATCGACAGCGGGGTGGCGACCTCGGCGTCGAGGATGCCGAAGCGTCCGGTGCGCCGGCCGGTCACCTTGCCGGGCGAGATCTCCGCGACCATCGCGAGCACCCGGTCGGCGATCTCGTCGAACTCCACCCGCTCGTCCAGGTTCTGGGACAGCGTCTCATGCACGATCGCGATCGATCCGACCCGGCGGACCGCCTCTTCGAGAGCCTCGCGGCCCCGGTCGGAGTCGATCCGGCGAGCCTGGAGACGGAGCAGGGCGGCGACCGTCTGGAGGTTGTTCTTCACCCGGTGGTGGATCTCCCGGATGGTGGCGTCCTTGGTGATCAACTCGCGCTCGCGGCGCCGCAGTTCGGTGACATCGCGGAGCAGCACCAGGGAACCGATACGGGTGCCCTTGGGCTTGAGCGGAATGGCCCTGAACTGGATGACCCCGTCACCCGACTCGATCTCGAACTCGCGCGGGGCCCAGCCGCTGGCGACCTTGGCGAGCGCCTCGTCCACCGGGCCACGGGTGGGGGCGAGTTCGGCGGTGGTCATGCCGAGGTGGTGGCCGACGAGGTCGGAGGCGAGGCCGAGACGGTGGTAGGCGGACAGTGCGTTCGGCGACGCGTACTGGACGACGCCGTCGGCGTCGAGGCGGATCAGGCCGTCGCCGACGCGTGGGGCGGCGTCCATGTCCATCTGCTGGTTCGCGAACGGGAAGGAGCCGGCCGCGATCATCTGCGCGAGATCCGACGCGCTCTGGAGATAGGTCAGTTCGAGACGGCTCGGGGTGCGCACGGTGAGCAGGTTGGTGTTGCGCGCGATGACGCCGAGGACACGGCCCTCTCGTCGTACCGGAATCGACTCGACCCGGACCGGCACCTCCTCGCGCCACTCGGGGTCGCCCTCGCGCACGATCCGGCCCTCGTCGAGTGCGGCGTCGAGCAGGGGGCGGCGGCCGCGCGGGACGAGGTGGCCGACCATGTCGTCCTGGTAGGAGGTGGGGCCGGTGTTGGGCCGCATCTGGGCCACCGACACATAGCGGGCGCCGTCCCGGGTGGGGACCCACAGGACGAGGTCGGCGAAGGAGAGGTCGGAGAGCAGCTGCCACTCCGAGACCAGCAGATGGAGCCACTCGAGGTCGGAGTCGTCGAGGGCGGTGTGCTGGCGGACCAGTTCGTTCATGGAGGGCACGTGTGCGAGCGTACCTGGCGGTACGGACCAGGCCGGAAACCAGTCACCCGGCCCTGAGAACACCCGCGGGCCGCGGCGCCTGGGAGGGACCCTCAGCCCTCCCGGCACCGCAGCCCGGAGCAATATCGGCCACGGGGTGTGCGGTCCCGGACGGCCGAAGGATGAGGATCCGGGGCAGTCAGGGCAGAGAGCACCGGTTCCTCGGTCCGCCTTCCTGTGCGGGGAGGGCGGAAGTCTGTCGTGTTCTGTTTTCAACTCTCTTACGCATTGTGGACTAGACCACTCGGTGTGTCCATGCGTTGGAGGCTGTTTGTTGTTGTCAGTTCTCCGAGGGTCCCGCGAGCGCCTCGACCCGTGCTGGAGAACTACTGGGACGCCCTAGCATCCACCACGCAGCCTAACCCGTGTGGGTTCATGTGCGGGGCCAGATGGCCATGGCAATTTCCGCGAGCGCTTCCAGTTCCTCCCGGCTCGCCCCGTCCCGCGCCTGTTGCGACATGCCCTGGATCATCGCTCCCGCGTGCCGGGCGAGGGCCGCGGCGTCGGTGCCGGCCGGCAGCTCCCCCGCGGCGACGTCCGCCCTGATACGGCTCTCGAAGGCGGCGATGTTCGCGTTGCGCCGGTCGCGCAGGGACTCCTCGACCTCGGCGCTGGTGCAGTTGGTGGCCGCGTGGATGACGAGGCAGCCGTGCGGGCGGCCGGGGGCGGTGTACTCGACGGCCGCCTCGCGCAGCATCCGCTCGACGGCGGCCCGGGCGGTGGGCTCCTCGGCGAGGGCCCGGTCGCCGAAGGAGCCGTAGCGCCTGCCGTACTCGAGGACGACCTCCTCGAACAGGGCCCGCTTGTCACCGAACGCGGCGTACAGGCTCGGGGCGCCGATGCCCATGACCCGGGTGAGGTCGGAGACGGAGGTGGCCTCGTAGCCGTGCTCCCAGAAGGCGAGGATCGCCTTCTCCAGGGCGGTGGCACGGTCGAAGGAGCGGGGACGGCCACGCGGTTTCGCCTGCTTGACCTGCGGGTTCGTCTCCTCGATGCGCTCCATGGAGTGAATTCTATAGGGGCTGCTAGAGAAATGTCGGCGGACTGTTGTACGGTCTTTCTGTAGCGAACGCTAGGAAACTGAGAAGGGGGCGCCGACATGGGCGTGCTTGCAGGCAGGACGGCTCTCGTCACGGGGGCGAGCAGGGGTATCGGGCGGGGCATCGCCGAGCGGCTGGGGCGCGACGGGGCGCGGGTCGCCGTGCACTACGGCACGAACGAGACGGCGGCGAAGGAGACGGTCGCCGCGATCGAGGAGGCGGGCGGCTCGGCGTTCGCGATCGGGGTGGAGCTGGGGCGGCCGGGTGACGCCGAGGCGCTGTGGGAGGAGTTCGACCGGCACGCGGACGGGGTGGACATCCTGGTGAACAACGCGGGGATAGGGGTGTCCCGCCCGATCGAGGAGATAGACGAGGCGGAGTACGACCGTGTCTTCGCCGTCAATGTGAGGGCCCCCTTCTTCCTCGTCCGGCACGGCATGACCCGTCTGCGGGACGGCGGCCGCGTCATCAACATCTCCTCGGGCCTCGCCCGCACCGCCGCCATGCCGAACAACATGGCCTACGCGATGACGAAGGGCGCGCTGGACGTCTTCTCCCGGGACCTGTCCAAGGTCCTGGGCCCGCGGAACATCACGGTGAACTCGGTGGCCCCGGGCATCATCGCGACCGACAACACCCATGAGCTGCTGCACGCGAGCGACGAGGCGTGGGCACAGGCGGCGGCCTACTCCGCGCTGGGCCGGGTGGGCGAGCCGGCCGACGTGGCGGATGTGGTGGCGTTCCTGGCGTCGGACGCGGGCCGGTGGGTCACGGGGAGCTGGGTCGATGCGACAGGAGGTTCCCTTACGTAGGCCCCTCTTGGTTCGTGGCTCCTTGGCTTTTGGTCCTACCTCACCCCGCGTTCATCGCGTCTCCGTCACCTTGGCCAGCGCACGGGGCGCGTCCGGATCCTGGCCGCGGGCGATGGTGACCTCGTAGGCCAGGAGCTGCAACGGGATGATCTCCAGCACGGGTTGGAGTTCCTCGGGGACACCTTCGGTGGGCAGGACGAAACCGGCCGAGGCCTGCTCGACCTGTCCGCGCGGCCCGATGACGACCAGATCGGCGCCCCGCCCGCGGAGCCGGTCGAGGACGGGCTGGAGCGCCTCGCCGCCCTTGCCGTCGGTGACGACCGCGATGACCGGGGAGACGTTGTCGACCATGGCGAGGGGGCCGTGCAGCAGGTCGGCGCCGGAGTAGGAGAGGGCGGGGATGTAGCTGGTCTCCATCAGCTTGAGGGCGGCCTCCTTTGCGGTGGGGTAGCCGTAGCCGCGCGAGGTGATCACCATGCGCTCGGCGAAGCGGTAGCGGGCGGCAAGGGCGCGGATCTCGTCCTGCCGGGCCAGGAGCTGCTCGGCGAGGTCCGGCAGGGCCTTGGCTCCGGCGCCGTCTCCGTCGCGCAGTCCCTCGACGAAGAGATAGAGCGCGAGAAGGGAGGCGGTGTAGGTCTTGGTCGCGGGCAGGGCCTTCTCCGGTCCGGCCATGATGTCGAGGTGGTACTCGGAGACGCCGGCCAGCGGTGAGTCGGGGTTGTTGGTGACGGCGAGGGTGAGCGCACCGGCCTCGCGGGCGGCCCGGGTCGAGGCCACGAGGTCCGGGGAGCCGCCGGACTGACTGACGGTGACGACGAGGACGTCGGTGAGATCGGGACGGGCGCCGTACGCGGTGGTCGTGGACATGGAGGTGAGGCCGCAGGGCAGGCCGAGGCGGATCTCCAGGAGGTACTTGGCGTAGAGGGCGGCGTTGTCGGAGGTGCCGCGGGCGGTGAGCAGCACGAAGCGCGGCCGCCGGGCGGCGATCTCCCGGGCGGTCCGCCGGATGCCGGGGGCGCCCTGCTCCAGGATGCGGCGCAGCACCGCCGGTTGCTCGGCCATCTCGCGGGCCATGATCCGGCCGGGGAGGTCGTCCTGGGGGGCCTGGGGCGGAGTCGGGGCGGTCATCGCGGGGGCCTCCCGGGGCGTGAGGGACGGGGTGCGTAGGGATTCTGTACGGGGGGTGCGTACGGGTTCGGCGGCGCACCGGGCAGTGCGCCGGCAGTGCGCCGGCAGTCCCATTTCACTCCCCGGGGCGGAACGGCGCCTGTCCTCCGGGTGACGCAGGGTCGGCGTTCGGCTGGTGGGGAGCCGTCCGTCCTCGTCACCAGCGGCTCCGACCGGCCCCGCGCCCCCTCGTCCCCGCCCCTCGCCCCTGGGCCCGTTGGCCTGATTCTGTTAGATTGGTCTAAACCACATGGCCCTTTTGGGGTCCAGTCGAGCCCTCTCACAGACCGTCTCTCAGATCGGCAGGCCCAGCGTGGAAGTTGTCATCGTTCCGGACGCCAAGGCGGGTGGCGAGCTCATCGCCGAGGCCATGGCGCAGCTCCTGCGGCGCAAGCCCGACGCCCTGCTCGGGGTGGCCACCGGCTCGACGCCGCTGCCCATCTACCAGGCGCTGACAGCCAGGGTGCGGTCCGGTGCCGTGGATGCCTCGCGGGCACGGATCGCCCAGCTCGACGAATATGTGGGGCTGCCGGCGGAGCATCCGGAGTCGTACCGCTCGGTGCTGCGCCGTGAGGTGCTGGAGCCGCTCGGGATCGGGATGGACGCGTTCATGGGGCCGGACGGGACCGCGGAGGACATCCCGGGGGCCTGCGAGGCGTACGACGCGGCGCTGGCGGCGGCCGGGGGCGTGGATCTGCAGTTGCTCGGGATCGGGACCGACGGGCACATCGGGTTCAACGAGCCGTGTTCCTCGCTCGCCTCCCGGACCCGGATCAAGACGCTGACCGAGCAGACGCGGGTGGACAACGCGCGGTTCTTCGACGGGGACATCGCGCAGGTCCCGCATCACGTGATCACCCAGGGCATCGGGACGATCCTGGAGGCCCGGCACCTGGTGCTGCTGGCCACCGGTGAGGGCAAGGCGGACGCGGTGGCGGCGACGGTGGAGGGACCGGTGGCGGCGGTGTGCCCGGCGTCGGCGTTGCAACTGCATCCGCATGCCACGGTCGTGGTGGACGAGGGAGCGGCCTCCAAGCTGAAGCTGGCGGACTACTTCCGGCACACGTACGTCAACAAGCCGGACTGGCAGGGGATTTAAGCCGCCGGGTCAGGAATGCGTCGCAGGCGCCGGTCCCCTTGCGGGAACCGGCGCCTGTTCTGTCGTACGACTTCCTACTCCCCCGCGATGACCTCCGCCGCGGCCCGGCCGCAGACCCGGGCCGCGCCGTGCGTGGCGATGTGCAGGGCGCCTCGGGGCGGTGCCTGCGGGACGCCCATCTCGACCACGATCGTGTCCGGGCGGGTGCGCAGGACCGAGTCGAGGGCCGAGGTCATCCAGGGGTGGCGGTGTTCGTCGCGGACGACGGCGACGATGCGGCGGCGTCCCGCGGCGGCCAGGGCGGCCATGCCGGCGCCGTCCCCGGCGAAGCTGCCGGTGTCGGTGCCGGGGAGGAGGCGGGTCAGTTCCGCGGCCACGCCCCACGGGGTCTCGTCGCCGACCGCGAAGTTCGCGACCGGGGTGAAGGCGGCGACGAACGGGGCCTCGGTGGGCGGGGTGAAGCCGGCGGCGCCGGTGAGCGTCAGGGCGCGGCGGGCCGCGCGCAGGCCGACGTCCGGGTCGCCGGTGGCCGAGGCGTCCGCCGCGGATGCCGCCGCCGTCCAGCGGGCGAGGGAGCGGACGCGTTCGGCGGCGTCCGCGAGGCGTTCCTCGGGGAGGTCGCCGGAGCGGACGGCCGCGACCAGGGCATCGCGCAGGCGCCGTACGGTCTCGTCGTCGGCGAGGCCGCCGCCGACGCAGATCGCGTCCGCTCCGGCCGCGATGGCGAGGACGCTGCCGCGTTCGATGCCGTAGGTGGCGGAGATGGCCTGCATCTCCATGCCGTCGGTGACGATCAGGCCGTCGTAGCCGAGGTCGCCGCGGAGCAGGTCCGTCAGGACCTTGCGGGACAACGTCGCCGGGTGGTCGGGGTCCAGGGCCGGGACCAGGATGTGAGCGCTCATCATCGCGCGGCTGCCGGCGGCGATCGCGGCGCGGAACGGGGCCAGTTCGCGCTCCGGGAGGACCGAGGCGTCCGCGTCGATGCGGGGCAGCGCATGGTGGGAGTCGGTCGCGGTGTCGCCGTGGCCGGGGAAGTGCTTGGTGCAGGCGGCCACGCCCGCCGACTGGAGGCCGGTGACATAGGCGGCCGTGTGGCGGGCGACCAGGTCGGCGGAGGCGCCGAAGGAGCGGACGCCGATCACCGGGTTCTCCGGGTTGGAGTTCACGTCGGCCGACGGAGCCCAGTTGAGGTTCACCCCGCAGGCGGCGAGGCGGCGGCCCAGTTCGAAGGCGACCTCGCGGGTGAGCTCCACGTCGTCCACCGCGCCCAGGGCGTGGTTGCCGGGGAAGCTGGAGCCGGTCCGCACCTCCAGGCGGGTGACGTCGCCGCCCTCCTCGTCGATGGCGACCAGGACGTCGTCGCGTTCGGCGCGCAACTGGGCGGTGAGCGCGGAGAGTTGGTCGGGCGAGGCGATGTTGCGGCCGAACAGGCCCACCGAGGCCAGGCCCTCGCCGAGGCGGCGCAGCAGCCAGTCGGGGGCGGTGGTGCCGGTGAAACCGGGCTGGAGGACCGTGAGCGCGTCGCGCGTGAGGGTGTCGGTGCCCTTGGCGAAAGTCGTCATCGGGTGGCGTTATCCCTTCACCGCGCCGGCCGTCAGACCATTGACGGCCCTGCGCTGCAGGAAGACGAAGAGGATCAGGATCGGGACGGCGAAGAGGGACGAGGCGGCCATCGTCGCGCCCCAGTCGTTGCCGAAGGCCGTCTGGAAGCTGGACAGCCACAGCGGCAGGGTCTGGGCCTCGGCCTCCTTGTTGAGGATCAGGACCAGCGGGAACTCGTTCCACGCGGTGATGAAGCCGAAGAGCGAGGTGGACATCAGGCCCGGGGCGAGGAGGGGGAGGATCACCTTGCGGAAGGCCTGGCTGCGGGTGCAGCCGTCGACCATCGCCGCCTCCTCCAGTTCCTTGGGCACGGCGGCGACGAAGCCGCGCAGCGTCAGGATCGTGAAGGGCAGGATCATCATCATGTAGAAGACGGTCAGCGGGACCAGGCTGTTCAGCATGGAGGCGTCCCGCACGATCATGTACATCGCGATGATCATGACTTCCCAGGGCGCCATCTGGGCCAGCATGAACCCGATGATGAAGCCCCGGCGCCCCTTGAACCGCATCCGGGCGAGGGCGAAGGAGCCGAGCAGGGCGACCGTCAGGGACAGGGCGACCGCGCAGACCGTGACGATCAGCGAGTTGGAGACGTACGTCCAGAAGTGGTCGACGCCCGTGGCGGTCTTGAAGTGCTCCAGCGTGATGTGGGTCGGGAACCACACCGGGTCCTCGGAGATGATGTCGCCGGTCGGCTTGAAGGCCGTGGCGAACATCCAGTACACGGGGAAGACGAAGCCGATGAACAGGATGACGGCCGTCGCGTTGGGCCAGATGCGGCTGAACAGCGAGCGCTTCACAGCTCGTCCTCCTCTTGCTTGAGCACGATCCGCAGGTAGTACGCGGTGATGACCAGCAGGATCAGGATGGTCAGGACGGCGATCGCGGCGCCCATGCCGTAGTGCTGGTTGCCGACGCCCTCGATGTAGGCGTAGACGGGCAGGATCTCGGTGAGGCGGTCGGGGCCGCCGCCGTTGATGGTGAAGACCTGCACGAACGCCTTGAAGATCCAGATGACCTCCAGGAACGTCGTGGCGTAGAGGAAGGGCCGCAGGAACGGGAGCGTCACCGTGGTGAAGCTCTTCCAGGAGCCGGCGCCGTCCAGGGCCGCGGCCTCGTACAGCTCGCCGGGGATCGTGGTCGTGGCGGCGTACAGGTTGATGGCGACGAACGGGATCGACTGCCAGACGATCAGCACGGTCACCACGAAGAACGTCGACAGCTGGCTGCTGGTCCAGCTGTAGTCGGCCATGGAGTGCCAACCGAGCTTGTCCAGGACCCAGTTGACGACGCCGAAGCGCTGGGCGAAGAGCCACTGGTAGACGGTGGTCGCGGCGACCACGGGCATCGCCCAGGCCAGCACGAGCCCGATCATCAGGGTGACCCGCATCCGCTTGCCGAGGCGGGCGAGCAGCAGGCCGACCAGGGCGCCGAGGAGCATGGTCAGGACGACGTTGACCGCCGTGAACAGCACGGAGCGGCCGGTGACGCGCCAGAAGTCCTCGCCGGTGAGGGCCTGCTTGTAGTTGTCGATGCCGTTCCACTCGGTGACATGCTGGATCAGCTGTCCCATGTTGAGGTTCTGGAACGACAGCAGGAGGTCCTTCAGCAGCGGCCAGCCGAGCAGCAGCACGGTGGCCGCGCAGGCGGGCAGCAGCAGGAGGTACGGGGCGAGCGCGCCCGCGCGGGACGCCGGTCGCTGCTCACCGGGCCCTCGCTGGTCCACTTTCGTCACGTCCACCGGACCGGAGGGCGGCCGTTCGGTCTGCACGGTCATGCTCGCGTTCTCTCTACTCGACCTACCGGAACGCGGGGCGGGGACCGTTGGCCGGCCCCCGCCCCGTTGCCCTTACTGCTGCTGGGCGAGGCGCTTGTTGAACTCGCTCTCGACCTGCTTGGCGGCCTCGGCCGGCGTCTTGCCGTTGAGGACGGCGGTCATGTAGGTCTTGACCGGGTTGGGCGCGTTCTCGACCGCGGCCCACTCCGGGATCAGCGGCGTGGTGCCACCACCGGCGGCGGCCGGAGCGGCGGCCTCGGCGACGGCGTTGCCCGTCAGGTTGGTCTGGAGCGACTCCTTGTTCGGGATGACGCCGTTGAGCTTGGCCAGCTCGCCCTCGTACTTGTCGGACAGCGCGATCTTCAGGAACTCCTTGGCGAGCGCCTGCTTCTTGCTGCCCGCGGCGACCGCGAGGTTGGAGCCGCCGAGGAAGACACCCTCGGGCTTGTCGGCCGTGGCACCCGGGATGGTGAAGTAGCCGATGTCCGACTCGATCTTCTTGTTGGCGGCGACGGCCGTACCGGCCTCCCAGCCCATACCGATGAAGGCACCGACGTTGCCCTTGGCGAAGACCTCGGCCTGCTGCGGGGTGGCCTCGTCCTTGTCCTTGGGGGCCTTGGACAGGGCCTGGAACTTCTTGTAGGTCTCCATGGCGGCGGCGACCTTCGGGTCGTCGAGGTTGGAGACGTACTTGTCGCCGTCCTTCTTCACCAGCTCGGCGCCCTCACCGATGGTGAGACCGACGAAGTGGTACCAGTTCTGGCCGGGCAGGTAGATCGGCTCGGCCTTGGTCTTCTCGCCGATCTGCTTGAGGTCGTTGTAGAACTCGTCCCGCGTCTTCGGGGTGTCCTTGATGCCGGCGTCGGCCCAGACCTTCTTGTTGTAGATGACCACACGGTTGGCGAAGTACCAGGGCGCCGCGTACTGCTTGCCGTCGTAGATCGAGGACTTGTTCAGCGACTCGGTCCAGTCGGCGCCGACCGACGACTTGAGGTCGGCGAGGTCGGCGAGGCCGCCGGTCTTGGCGTAGGCCGGGGTCTGGGTGTTGCCGATCTCGAAGACGTCCGGCGGGTTCTCCTCCGACAGGGCGGTGGTCAGCTTCTGCTGGATGCCGTTCCACTGCTGGATCTCGAACTTGACCTTGGCCTTGGTCTTCTTCTCGAAGGCGGCCTGCACGTCCTTCTGCCACTGGTCCGGCGAGGAGCCGTCCATGACCCAGACGGTGAGGGTCTGGCCGGCGTAGCCGTCCGCCCCCGCCTTGTCACCACTGTCGCCGCCGTCGTCGCCCCCACACGCCGCGACGGAGACCAACATGGCCGCGACACCGATCGCGGTAATCAGCTTGCGCTTCACGCCATCCTCCTCAGGATGCCCACACCCCCCGCCCACGAAGCTGGGGCCCTGGACCAATGGTGTAGACCAGTACCGGGAGCTTGGACCAGACCACGGGGCCTGTCAAGGGCGTCCGAACAGCCTCTGACCAGCCGTTATCCGACCTACATATGCAGGAACCTTTAAGTAAGAAGCCAGCGAAAACAGCGCCGCCGGAGTACTGTCTTCCACTAGACCACTTGAGGCTATGGACTAGACCAACAGAGTCGGCGACGGTATACAGAGGGGATCACGATGTGATCCGCATCCGGAGCCGGGAAGGCAGAGGCATGAGCACCGAGGTCAGCAGCGCGGAGAACGAGGGTGGGGCGACCGTCCGTACCGCGCGCGTGCCCAAGTACTACCGCCTGAAGAAGCACCTGCTCGACATGACCGAGACCCAGGCGCCCGGCACGCCCGTCCCGCCCGAGCGCACGCTCGCGGCCGAGTTCGACACCTCGCGCACCACCGTGCGCCAGGCCCTCCAGGAACTCGTCGTCGAGGGCCGCCTCGAACGCATCCAGGGCAAGGGCACGTTCGTCGCCAAGCCGAAGGTCTCCCAGGCGCTGCAACTCACCTCCTACACCGAGGACATGCGCGCCCAGGGCCTCGAACCCACCTCGCAGCTCCTCGACATCGGCTACATCACCGCCGACGACCGCCTCGCCGAGCTCCTCGACATCACCGCCGGCGGCCGGGTACTGCGCATCGAGCGGCTGCGCATGGCGAACGGCGAGCCGATGGCCATCGAGACGACCCACCTGAGCGCGAAGCGCTTCCCCGCGCTGCGGCGCAGCCTGGTCAAGTACACCTCTCTCTATACGGCGTTGGCCGAGGTCTACGACGTCCATCTCGCCGAGGCCGAGGAGACCATCGAGACCTCGCTGGCCACCCCGCGCGAGGCCGGCCTGCTCGGCACCGACGTGGGCCTGCCGATGCTGATGCTGTCCCGCCACTCCATCGACAAGGACGGGGAGCCGGTGGAGTGGGTGCGCTCGGTGTACCGGGGCGACCGGTACAAGTTCGTGGCGCGGCTGAAGCGCCCCCTCGACTAGTGGTGTAGCGCACCCGCGCTTCCTGCTCTACGGTCCTCCCGTCTCCGTATGGACGGGAGGACCGCTCTGTCGACCGGACGAGGGCCGCCCCCGCCGCCGTACGTCGAGTCGCAACTCGTCGCCCCGGCCGGGCTGTTCCCGTCGCGGGACGAGAAGGAGGAGGACCCGCGTCAGGGCTTCCGCCGCTGCTGAGGCTCGCGGTTGACACCGATGTCGGACCTTCACCGAATCGACATACCGATATGCGGACGAGGTCTTCCACTCCTGTCACACCGTGACCTAGATTGCCTGCGCGTTACACGGTGATCAGTGAGGGGATGGAGCCGCCGCATGTCATCAGATTCGCCCGAGGCCAGACCACCGGTGGTGACACCCGTCCGCGTGGTCATCGCCCTGTGCCTCTTCGCGCCCTTCGTAGCGATGTTGTGGGTGGGGTCGTACGCGAAGGTCGACCCGACCTTCATCGGCATCCCGTTCTTCTACTGGTACCAGATGCTGTGGGTGCTCATCTCCACCGCGCTGACGATGACCGCGTACCAGCTCTGGCAGCGTGACCAGCGCGCCCGTCGTGGAGGTACCAAGTGAACGACGGCGTGAACGGCGTCGCGCTCGGCGTCTTCATCTTCTTCTTCCTGGCCGTCACGGTCATGGGCTTCCTCGCCGCGCGCTGGCGCAAGGCCGAGAACGAGCACTCGCTGGACGAATGGGGCCTGGGCGGCCGGTCGTTCGGCACCTGGGTCACCTGGTTCCTGCTCGGCGGCGACCTCTACACCGCGTACACCTTCGTGGCCGTCCCGGCGGCGATCTACGCGGCGGGCGCGGCCGGCTTCTTCGCGGTGCCGTACACGATCCTCGTGTACCCCCTGATCTTCACCTTCCTCCCCCGCCTGTGGTCGGTCTCGCACAAGCACGGCTATGTGACGACCTCCGACTTCGTCCGCGGACGCTGGGGTTCGAAGGGCCTGTCGCTCGCGGTCGCCGTCACCGGCATCCTCGCGACGATGCCGTACATCGCCCTCCAACTCGTGGGTATCCAGGCCGTCCTGGACGTCATGGGCGTCGGCGGTGGCGAGGACACCAACTGGTTCGTGAAGGACCTGCCGCTGCTGATCGCGTTCGGCGTGCTCGCGGCGTACACGTACTCCTCCGGTCTGCGTGCCCCCGCCCTGATCGCGTTCGTCAAGGACACGCTGATCTACATCGTCATCGCGGTGGCGATCATCTACATCCCGATCAAGCTGGGCGGGTTCGACGAGATCTTCGCCAAGGCGGGCGAGGCGTACAGCCAGACCAACCCGGCGACGGGCGCGCCGCGCGGTGCGCTGGTGCCGGGCGAGCCGGGCCAATGGACGTACGCCACGCTGGCGTTGGGCTCCGCGCTCGCGCTCTTCATGTACCCGCACTCGATCACCGCGACGCTCTCCTCCAGGAGCCGTGAGGTGATCCGCCGCAATACCACGATCCTGCCGCTGTACTCGCTGATGCTGGGTCTGCTGGCGCTGCTGGGCTTCATGGCGATCGCGGCCGGGGTCAAGGTCACCAACGGCCAGTTGGCGATCCCGCAGCTGTTCGAGGACATGTTCCCGGCGTGGTTCGCGGGTGTGGCCTTCGCGGCGATCGGTATCGGCGCGCTCGTGCCCGCCGCCATCATGTCCATCGCGGCGGCGAATCTCTTCACCCGCAACATCTACAAGGACTTCATCAAGCCGGACGCGACTCCGGAGCAGGAGACCAAGATCTCCAAGCTGGTGTCCCTGCTGGTGAAGGTCGGCGCGCTGGTCTTCGTCCTGACGATGGACAAGACGGTCGCCATCAACTTCCAGCTCCTGGGCGGCATCTGGATCCTCCAGACGTTCCCGGCCCTGGTCGGCGGTCTGTTCACCCGCTGGTTCCACCGCTGGGCCCTGCTCGCCGGCTGGGCGGTCGGCATGATCTACGGCACGGTCGCCGCGTACGGCGTCGCCTCCCCGACCCAGAAGCACTTCGGCGGCTCGTCGAAGGAGATCCCGGGCATCGGCGAGATCGGCTACATCGGCCTGACGGCGTTCGTGCTCAATGTCGTCGTCACGGTGGTCCTGACCTTCGTCCTGAAGGCCGTGAAGGCCCCGGAGGGCGTCGACGAGACGAGCCCCGAGGACTACACGGCGGACGCGGGCGACCCCGGCGTCCAGGTCGAGCTGCCGCCGGCGACGGCGGGCACCTCGCACTGAGGATTTCCGTGCTCAGCGGGCCGTCGGAACATCCGGCGGCCCGTTGTCGTACCGGTCGGGCACACTCGCTCCCATGGACATCGAGATCCGGGCTGCGGAACCCAGCGAATACGACACGATCGGTGAGATCACGGCCCAGGCCTATCTCCTGGACGACCTCCTCGCCTTCGGCGAGAGCGACTGGTACCTGGGCGAGTTGAGAGACGTCGCCAAGCGGGCCGCCTCCGCCGAGGTACTCGTGGCCACCCTGGGCGGCGAGCCCGTCGGCACCGTCACCTACGTCGCCGCCGGCGGCGCCCTGGCCGAGCACGCCCGGCCCGACGAGGCCGTGATCCGCATGCTCGCCGTCAGCCGCGCGGCGCGCGGCAGAGGGGCCGGCGAGGCCCTCGTCCGCGCCTGCGTCGACCGGGCGAGGGCGGCGGAGGGCTGCACGGGCATCGTGCTGTCGACCCAGGAGATCATGTACGCCGCCCACCGCATCTACGAACGCCTCGGTTTCGTCCGCGCGCCCGAGCGCGACTGGCAGCCGATCCCGGGTGTGGAGTTCACGCTTCTCACCTATGAGTTGACGCTCTGAAGTCGCCGCGACACAACATCTAGGGGTGCCACCCGAACCCGGCACAAGATGTATGCTCATGCTCGCTGTCGCCACAGGGGAATCCGGTGCGAATCCGGAACTGTCCCGCAACGGTGTACTTGTGCATGTCTTGTGCGTGTACGGGAGTCAGTCCGAGGACCTGCCGACAGCGTGCCCAGGCCGCCGTGGCCCGGGTGCCATGACGTCCGGGCCTCGTGGAGTGGGCCGGTGGACGCGACGCCGTGTGCGCTCGTGCTGCCCCCTGCTCTCCGCCAGGCCCCGTGCCGAGCGAGGGAGAGCCCCCCAGTGACCATCGCGCCAGCCGATCCGGCTTCAGCGGTCCAGGCGGAGAACGACGGTCCCGGTACCGCCCTGTTGCGGACCCTGACCGAGCTGACCGCCGACCTGCCCGACGCCGACCCCGGACGGGTCGCCGCCGCCGCGCTGCGCGGCCGCTCCGGCCGGGCGGACTCCGATGGCGGCGCGGAGCTGCGCGAGCTGGCGACGGAGGCCGCTGCCGGTCTCATCTCCGAGGACCCCGCCTACTCCCGGCTGGCCGCCCGGCTGCTGACCATCAGCATCGCCGCCGAGGCCGCCTCCCAGGGCGTCACGTCCTTCACCGAGTCCGTCGGGGTCGGCCACCGCGAGGGCCTGGTCGCCGACCGTACGGCGGAGTTCGTACGGGTCCACGCGGCGCGGCTCGACGCGCTGATCGACCCGGCCGGCGACGACCGCTTCGGCTACTTCGGGCTCCGCACCCTGCACAGCCGCTACCTCCTGCGGCACCCGATCACCCGCCAGGTCATCGAGACTCCCCAGCACTTCATGCTGCGCGTCGCCGCCGGCCTCGCCGAGGACGACACGACCCGCGCCCTGGACGAAGTCGCCGCGCTCTACGGGCTCATGAGCCGCCTCGACTACCTGCCGTCCTCCCCCACGCTCTTCAACTCCGGCACCCGGCACCCCCAGATGTCGTCCTGCTACCTCCTCGACTCCCCTCTGGACGAGCTGGACTCCATCTACGACCGCTACCACCAGGTGGCACGGCTGTCCAAGCACGCCGGTGGCATCGGGCTGTCGTACAGCAGGATTCGTTCCCGCGGCTCCCTCATCCGGGGCACCAACGGGCACTCCAACGGCATCGTGCCGTTCCTGAAGACGCTGGACGCTAGCGTCGCCGCGGTGAACCAGGGCGGTCGGCGCAAGGGCGCGGCCGCGGTGTACCTGGAGACCTGGCACTCCGACATCGAGGAGTTCCTGGAGCTGCGCGACAACACCGGTGAGGACGCTCGGCGTACGCACAACCTGAACCTCGCGCACTGGATCCCGGACGAGTTCATGCGCCGCGTGAACGCCGACGCCGAGTGGTCGCTGTTCTCCCCGGCCGACGTGCCCGAGCTGGTCGACCTGTGGGGCGAGGAGTTCGACGCCGCGTACCGCAAGGCGGAGGCGGCCGGTCTCGCGAAGAAGACCATCCCGGCCCGTGACCTCTACGGCCGCATGATGCGCACCCTCGCGCAGACCGGCAACGGCTGGATGACCTTCAAGGACGCCGCCAACCGCACCGCCAACCAGACGGCGCTGCCCGGCAGCGTGGTCCACTCCTCCAACCTCTGCACGGAGATCCTGGAGGTCACGGACGACGGGGAGACGGCGGTCTGCAACCTGGGGTCGGTGAACCTGGGTGCGTTCGTCGACCAGAGGACCGGCGACCTCGACTGGGAGCGGCTGGACGAGACCGTCCGTACCGCCGTCACCTTCCTCGACCGCGTGGTGGACATCAACTTCTACCCGACCGAGCAGGCGGGCCGTTCCAACGCCAAGTGGCGTCCCGTCGGCCTCGGCGCGATGGGCCTCCAGGACGTCTTCTTCAAGCTGCGGCTGCCCTTCGACTCGCCGGAGGCCAAGGCTCTCTCCACGCGCATCGCCGAGCGCATCATGCTCGCCGCGTACGAGGCCTCCACCGACCTGGCCGAGCGCAACGGGCCGCTCCCGGCGTGGGAGAAGACCCGTACCGCCCAGGGTGTGCTGCACCCCGACCACTACGGCGTCGAGCTGACCTGGCCGGAGCGCTGGGCGGCGCTGCGCGAGCGGATGGCGACCACGGGCCTGCGCAACTCCCTGCTCCTCGCCATCGCGCCCACGGCCACGATCGCCTCGATCGCGGGCGTGTACGAGTGCATCGAGCCGCAGGTCTCGAACCTCTTCAAGCGCGAGACGCTGTCCGGCGAGTTCCTCCAGGTCAACTCCTACCTGGTGGCCGAGCTGAAGAAGCTCGGCGTCTGGGACGCGCAGACCCGGGAGGCGCTGCGTGAGTCCAACGGCTCGGTGCAGGGCTTCACCTGGGTCCCGCAGGACGTCCGCGACCTGTACCGCACGGCGTGGGAGATCCCGCAGCGCGGCCTCATCGACATGGCCGCCGCGCGCACCCCGTTCCTGGACCAGTCCCAGTCGCTGAACCTGTTCCTGGAGACGCCGACCATCGGCAAGCTCTCCTCGATGTACGCGTACGCCTGGAAGCAGGGCCTGAAGACGACGTACTACCTGCGCTCGCGCCCGGCGACGAGGATCGCCCGCGCCGCACAGGCAACTGTCCCCGTACAGCAGGCCGCTGACCCCGAAGCGATCGCCTGCTCCCTTGAGAACCCCGAGTCCTGCGAGGCCTGCCAGTAATGAGCTCCGCCCACCCGTCGCCCGACCACCACCCCTCAACGGCGGCACTGCGTGCCGGCACCTCCACATTCAAGAACCTGCTCGACCCGGGCTTCGAGCTGACTCTGCGTCCCATGCGCTACCCGGACTTCTACGAGCGTTACCGGGACGCCATCAAGAACACCTGGACCGTCGAGGAGGTCGACCTCCACTCGGACGTCGCCGACCTGGCGAAGCTGACGCCGGAGGAGCAGCACCTGATCGGCCGCCTGGTGGCGTTCTTCGCGACGGGCGACTCGATCGTGGCGAACAACCTGGTGCTCACGCTCTACAAGCACATCAACTCCCCTGAGGCGCGCCTGTACCTGTCGCGCCAGCTGTTCGAGGAGGCAGTGCACGTCCAGTTCTACCTGACGCTCCTCGACACCTACCTCCCCGACCCGGAGGACCGGACGGCGGCGTTCGCGGCGGTGGAGAACATCCCGTCGATCCGCGAGAAGGCGGAGTTCTGCTTCAAGTGGATCAACGAGGTCGAGAAGCTGGAGCGCCTGGAGTCGAAGGCCGACCGCCGCCGCTTCCTGCTCAACCTCATCTGCTTCGCCGCGTGCATCGAGGGCCTGTTCTTCTACGGTGCCTTCGCGTACGTCTACTGGTTCCGCAGCCGGGGTCTGCTGCACGGTCTCGCCACCGGCACCAACTGGGTGTTCCGCGACGAGACCATGCACATGAGCTTCGCGTTCGAGGTGGTCGACACCGTCCGCAAGGAGGAGCCGGACCTCTTCGACGAGCAGCTCCAGCAGCAGGTCACGGACATGATGCGGGAGGCGGTCGAGGCGGAGCTCCAGTTCGGCCGCGACCTGTGCGGTGACGGTCTGCCGGGCATGAACACGGCCTCGATGCGCCAGTACCTGGAGTGCGTCGCCGACCAGCGCCTCACCCGCCTGGGCTTCGCCCCGGTGTACGGCTCGGAGAACCCCTTCTCCTTCATGGAGCTCCAGGGCGTCCAGGAACTGACGAACTTCTTCGAACGCCGCCCGTCCGCGTACCAGGTCGCCGTGGAGGGCACGGTCGACCTGGACGAGGACTTCTAGCCCGACGGGATGGATCCCTTCTCGCCGCCGAACGTCATGCGGCGAGGAGGGATCCGTCGCGTGCCAGGGGGTTCAGGAGCGGTGGGTCACCGTGGCGGTGACGTAGCGGCGCCGCGGCTGGGCCTGGGGGGCGGCGCTCTTCGGGCGGCCCTGCTCGGCCTCCCTGATCTCGCGGTCGATGCGCCGGTCGCGGGCGATGCCGATCACCGACGGCAGGACCAGCACGAACAGGATGGCCAGCACGGTCAGCATTCCGATCAGTCCTTCTGTCTGTGCGGTAGTCATGACACCACTCTCGCGCTGAACACTCCTGACAAACAGTGGCAGGACTGCCGCACACCCTCGATTTACTGCCATACGCGAGGCACACTGGCAGCATGCTGAAGAACGTGGTCGCCGTGTTGCTCGACGGAGTGCATCCCTTCGAACTCGGTGTCGTGTGTGAGGTGTTCGGTATCGATCGCAGCGACGAGGGGCTGCCGACGTACGACTTCGCCGTGGCCTCGGCCGAGGGGCCGACGCTCGGCACCCATGTCGGCGGGCTCAGCATCTCCACGCCGTACGGGCTGGAGCGGCTGGAGGAGGCCGACCTGATCGCCGTACCGGCGGGGGCGGACTATGTCGTGCGGGAGTATCCGCCCGAGCTGCTCGACGCCCTGCGCAGGGCCGTGGACCGCGGCGCCCGGGTCCTCAGCGTCTGTTCCGGCGTCTTCGTGCTGGGCGCCGCCGGGCTGCTCGACGGGCGGCGGTGCAGCGTCCACTGGCGGCAGGCGGACGAGCTGGCCGTCAGGAATCCGCGGGCGATCATCGAACCGGACGTGCTCTACGTCGACGAGGACCCCGTGATCACCTCCGCCGGCACCGCCGCCGGTATCGACGCCTGTCTGCACATCGTCCGCAAGGAACAGGGCCCCGAGGTCGCCAACAAGATCGCCCGGCGGATGGTCGTACCGCCACACCGGGACGGCGGACAGGCGCAGTACATCGAGCGGCCGCTGCCGAAGGACCGCTGCGACACCGTCGGCGAGGTCCTCGTCTGGATGGAGCGGCATCTCGACGAGGAGGTCACCGTCGAGCAGCTCGCCGAGCGCGCGCTCATGTCCCCGCGCACCTTCGCCCGCCGCTTCCAGCAGGAGACCGGGACCACGCCGTACCGCTGGATCCTGCGGCAACGCGTCCTGCTCGCCCAGCGGTTGCTGGAAGGGACGGACGAAACGGTGGACGCGGTCGCGGGCCGAACCGGGTTCGGCACCGCGGCCGCACTGCGCCATCAGTTCGTACGGGCGCTGGGGACCACCCCGAACGCCTATCGAAGGACGTTCAGGGGGCCGGAAGCCGCCTGATCCGCCTGCTCATCGCGCCACCGGCCGCAGCAGCAGCTTGTGCGGGCGGAGCGTGATGCCCACCCGGGTCCCGTCGTTCGACCCCGCCACCTGCTCGAAGCGGTACTTCGTGGCGAGCGCCGCCGTGATCAGCGTCAGCTGCGCCATAGAGAAGTGGTCGCTCGGGCACTTGCGGTTGCCGACGCTGAAGGGGCTCATGGCGTATTTCGGCACCTCCTTCACCCGTTCCGGAAGCCAGCGGTCGGGGTCGAAGCCGAGGCTGTCCTTGTACGACTTCGGGTCGCGCTGGACCGCGTACGGGCTGTAGACGATGTCCGCACCGGCCGGAATGCGATAGCCACCGAGTTCCGTGTCGGTGACCGCGCGGCGCGTCAATATCCACACCGCGGGACGCAAACGCATGGCCTCGACGACGACATTGTTGGTGTGCCGGAGCGAGCGGACGTCGTCGAATGCGACGGGACGGCCGCCCGTTACGGATTCGACCTCGTCGCGCACCCTGTCCGCGTGTTCCGGATGTTCCGCGAGGACTTGGAGCAGCCACATGATCGTGGACGCCACCGTTTCGCTGCCCGGGGTGACTATCGCGACGACCTGGTCGTGGATCTCCTGTTCCCCGATGGGGTCGCCATTGTCGTCCTTCGCCTCCAGCAATGCCGTCAGCAAATCGTCCGGCTTTTGACCAGACGCCCGGCGCTCGGCGATGATCTCGTCGACGAGGAGATGCAAATCGGCCAGGGCCGCGTTGAATTTCCGGTTGGGCGGCAGGGGCAAGTCGTAGAGCGGCCCGAGGGGCACGACCATCCGCCGGTACATCCCGCGGAAGACGGTGGCGAGGGCGACGCAGAGCCGCTCGGCCCGCTCGTCCATGAAGTCGCCGCGCAGCAGACAGCGGGCCGCGATCCGGACGGCCACCCGGAAGGACTCGGTGGTGCAGTCGACGGTCTCGCCGGGGCGCCAGCGCTCGGTCAGCGCATGCGCCTCCTCCTCCATGATCGGCCCGTACGCGGGGATCGCGTCGAGCCGGAAGGCGGGCTGGATGGTGCGCCGCTGACGCCGGTGCTGCGGGCCGTTGGCGGTGGCCACGCCCTCCTTGCCGAGCAGGCCTTCCAGGGACTCCCACAGCGGCCCGGCGATGACGAAGTCGGGGTTGAGCGCGAGGGCTCCGGTGAGGGCCGGCGTGGTCGGCGCGTAGACCTCCTTCGGACCCAGTTTGAGCCGGACGACCTCGCCGTGGTCGCGGAGCTGGGACATGAAGGCCAGCGGGTCGCGCAGCAGCTTCAGGCCGTGTCCGAGGAGCGGGACGCCGCCGCCCGCCAGGGGTGCTTCACGCAGCCCGGACGCCGGGGTCGCCGGCGCTTCGGGCTTCACAGACTCGACGGTCATTTCTCACCTGCCGCTTCGTTGTTGACGTACGGGGGCGTGGACCGGTCGTCCCAGCTGTCGACCGTGTAGCGGCCGGACTCGTGGTGGAACCAGTAGACGGTGCTGAACCAGTTGCGCATATTGCCGACGCAGGCGCGCACGGTGTGACTCAGCTCCTTTCCCAGGACCGTTCCGTCGGCGAGGGAATCCGCGAACCGTAAGGCGTCGTTCTCGGCGACGAGGAATGCGTCGATGCATTCCTCGACCCGTCGCCTGACATCGCGTACCGCCTGTTTGAGGCTCATTCCCTCGTGTTTGATGAGGCTTATTCCGAGGTTGTGGACCTCGTCACCCGCTATTTCCTTCGGCAGTGAGCAGAGGTCGTTGTACCAGGCGGCGAATTCCTGACTCAGCAGTGCCGCCTGCCGATAGGCCGGGTGTTTCCGGACCCGGTCCGGGAGTTCCCGGCCCGCGCTCGGTTCCAGCAGATCGGTCCAGATCCAGTGCGCGAAGGTGAGGCGGCGCAGGGCGAGGTATTCCTCGACGGTCGGCACCACGCCTTCGGTGCGGTTGTGGAATTCCCGGTCGTACGCCTCGATCACCTCGTGGAAGTGCCGGGCGAACCGGGCGTTCCACGTTCGCGGCAGGAAGGAGTAGAGCCGCACCATGCTGTCCGCGAACCCGGCGACCAGCGGATCTTCGTGGTGCAGATGGTCCCCGGGAGCGTCGAGGGCCGCGTGCAGCCGGAACCTGAGCTGCCGCCAGGCCTCGGCCCTCCCGTGGACGATGTCGCGGTCGTGCCGGTCGTCCCAGACGAAGAACCACGCGCTGTAATCCGCTATCGCCTGGAGGACCTCGTCGGGGGCGCCCAGGTAGTAGCCCGCCATGAGGTCGGTGTAGCAAAGACCGTCGGCATATTCCTCCACCTTGTCCGCCGGCATGAGCCGCTTTTCCAGCAGCCAGGTGCGTGTCTTCTCCTGGAGCTGGGGCCAATACGGGTGGAGTTGCCGGGGAAACGCCGCCTCGATCACCGAGAGATGGAGCGAGGGTGGGACCGCGACCGCTGTCGGTGTCGATGTGGTGCCGTGTGAGAAAGCATGCACGAACTAACCCCTCTCAGCCGCCAGTTGCGCACGCCCCTCCCGCTGTACCGGGCGTGCGCCGTTGCGTATCCCCGCACTTCCCATTCAGCCCTACAACTGACCGGTCTGGGAACGGATTTGCACCATTCACTACCCCACAGTGCCGAGAATCTCCCCTTGTGTGACTGATTCTGGATCAGTAAGGGAGCACAAGCGATCGAACGTACGACGGACAGACGAACGGCGCCTGTTCAGGAAGGGGTTCCTGAACAGACGCCGTACGGAGGGGACTTGTGGGGTCCCGGTCGCTCTCAGTCGTTCGCGACGACAGGGTAGCGGGGCTCGTTCTCGGCCATCTGCCGCAGCGCGTCCTTGCGTTCACGCTTGGAGAGCCGGTCGATGTAGAGGTACCCGTACAGATGATCGGTCTCGTGCTGCAAACACCGAGCGAAGTACCCGGTGCCGCGCACCTTGATCGGGTTGCCCTTCTCGTCCTGCCCGGTCACCTCGGCGTAGTCGGGGCGCGCGAGCGGCGCGTACGCCGTCGGCACCGACAGACAGCCCTCGTTGCTGTCGTCCAGGCGGCGCTTCTCGGCGGGCAGGTCGACGAGCTTGGGGTTGCAGACGACACCGACGTGCCGGGCGCCCTCGTCGTCCATGCAGTCGTAGACGAAGACCTTCAGATCGACGCCGATCTGGTTGGCGGCCAGGCCCACGCCCTCGGCGGTGCGCTGAGAGGCGAACATGTCCGCGACCAGCTGGTCCAGCTCCGCGCCGAACTCGGTGACGTCCTCGCACTCCTTGTGCAGCACCGGGTTCCCGACGACGGTGATGGGCCGCGAGGTGCCCCGCTCACGCCACGCGTTCTCGCGCTCCTCGGCGTCCTGGGTGTCGATGACGAAACCCTCGTCGTCCACGGGAAGCACGCCCGCGTGCTGCTGATCGGTGTCCTGCTGCGCCATGACCGACGATGCCTTCCTAAACCAAAACAGGGGGTTGATGCTGATACAGGGTAAGGGGAGCTTGCTTTTAGGGGCGCGGGGCTGTGTCAATATGCGGCTCCGCCGCGTGGGCGCGACCGGCCACGACGAGCCCGCAGCCGAAAGAAGTCAGCACACCTCTTCAAGATCGCGCCAGTCCCGAGAATCAGGGCTGTCGGCGACCCACCCGTCCAACAACCCCCGCACCAGCGAAGCCGGCGCCGCAACCCCACACTCCCGCTCCGGCACCCACAACTGCCCGTCCGTCCGATGCCCCAGCGGCCCGGGATGCCCCGGCTCACTGTGATCGTGCGGATCAAGATGCTCCCCGTCACCCTCGTCCGACGGCATCCGCGACTCCGAGCACATCCGGCACAGCAGCCGCACCGAGGAAGACCAGTCCTCCGCCGCGAACCCCGCGTCGGCCGCGAGCTGCTCCAGCGCGTCCCGATCCGCCTCCGTGGCGGCCTCAAGGAGCACGACCCACGTCGGCACCGGCGAAGGCGCCCACAGCTCGATCTCGTCGAAGACGGGATAGGAGTGCCCGGCGGCGGTCGTCCGCTCCCCATGAGGCACCCCGTCGTGCAGCACGACCTCACCCCACCGCCGCCCGGAGGACGGCAACGGAATGGACAGCACCTCCATCCGGGCCGGATCCAGCCGACGCCCCCACACCACCTCGGCCTCACCCTCGGGCGAGAGCCGTACGGCCGCGCTGCCGAGGTCCATGCCGACCGGCTCACCGGGGTCGGCCGCCCCGCCCGGCACCCGCAGCCCGTAGGCCTGCCAGGCCCGCCGGGCCAGCGGCCAGTCCTGCAACGCGGTGGCCGCGATGCCGACGTTCCACCAGTCGGGTGCGCCCGTCTCCCGGTCGAGGAGGGCGACGGCACGCAGCCCGGCCGCACGGGCCTGCTCCCAGTCGTGCCGGAACTTGTGCAGCAGGGCGAGGTTGAACCAGGACTCGGACAGCCACGGCTCCAGATCGGCGGCGCGCGTCAGCAGCGCGCCCGCGTCCTCGTACCGACCGTCGCCGATCAGCGTGAACGCGCGGTCGGTGGCCTGCCGCCAGGAGGCGGAGGGCCGGTGCCGTCCTTTGCCGAAGATCCTCACGATTCCCGCCTGCCAGTTGCCCTCAGTGACCTCGCCACTGCCCCCGGAATCCCTCTCCTTCGCATCCAACCACGTGCGGCTGGAGGGGCGCTCATTACCCATGGGTTACCCAGCCGAGGGCAGGGTCAGACAGTCTCTCGCCAGCACCCTGGCCAGCGCCTCCACGACCTCCGGCGCGTAGTCCCCCGCGGTCGCGAGCCGCAGCTCCTCCAGTGCGGTGAAGGGCCCTCCGGGCCCGGCGTCCCGCGCCTTCTCCTCGTAGGCGTTCACCGTCCGTACGATCCGCGCGGCGACCGGCTGCTGCCGGTAGGGGTCGGCCTGCCGCTCCACGACCACGGCGACCGCGCCGTCCACCCCGGTCTGCCGTACGACGGCCCCGCCGAGCAGCGCGATCCGCCGCTGCTCCGCTGGGGGCAGGGCGGCCGTGGCCCCGGCGGGCACCGGGTCGACCAGGCTGAGCTGTCCGATGTCGTGCATGAGGGCGGCGTACTCCAGGACGGTGAGGTCTCGCCCGGACAGCCCCAGGTCCCGGCCGACGGCACGGCTGAGCGCGGCGACACGGCGGGCGTGTCCGGCGGGGGTGTATCCGGCGATCTCGGTGGCGCGGGCGAGGGAGGCGATGGTCTGCCGGTAGGTGGTGCGGACGGCGGCGTAGCGCCGGAAGGAGAGCTGGGTGAGCAGCAGGGGCACACAGAACACCGGCAGCGCCCACAGGCCGATGACGGCGACCGCGAGGGCCATGACGGCGCCGGTCGCGCAGACGGCGGAGCCGATGCCGAGCAGCGCCCGCAGCTCGTCGCGCAGCAGGGGGCCGAAGGGCCAGCGGGTGCGGGAGTGCCGTAGCGCGGCGGCGAGCACGGCGTCGCACAGGGCGGTGAGGGCGAGGATCGCGATCAGCAGCAGGGCGTACGCCGGTCCGCCCCAGGCGGTGAACACGCCCTGGTTGTAGAGGGGTTGGAAGCACACGGCGGCGAAGCCGGTGCTGAGCACGCGCCGCGCGAGATGGTCCGGCGCCCGTCCGCTGCCCCGCCAGATGTGCGGCACGCTGCCCAGCAGCCCGGCCGCGACGACGACCGCCACCACCTGGGCCACCCCGTGCTCTGTCGCCCGCCCGGCGTCCGCCCCGAGCAGCGCGTACGACAGCGCCCCGGCGGCCCCGAGCGGCGCGGCCTCCCTGACCTGGGCGCCGGTCCACCGCGTCAGCTCCCCCACGCCGATCAGCACCCCGAAGGCGACCGCGACGCCGCGCTCCTCCAGGCCGGTCCAGAGGGTGACGGCGAGGGAGACACCGGCGACCAGGGCGGCGGAGGTGTGGACGAGACTCAACAGCAGCGGCGCCCGGCACACCCGCGCCGACGCACCGGCCGAGACCGACCCCGCCCTCGCCCCCGCCACGGACACGCCGCCCGCGGCACCCGCCCCAGTGGCGTCACTCCTAGCGCCCGGCACGACCTCGCTCATCGCCGCACCACCCCCACCCGGCCCCGCCCCGCTCATCGCCGTACCCCGGACCGGCCGCCCACCGGACGCCGCGGCGCCGGCAGCCGGGTCGCCTCGTCCGCCGTCACCGCGGGATGCCAGCCGTGGCGTCCCAGGGCCCGGACGAGTGCCGTCACCATCCGTGGGTCGAACTGCGTCCCCGCGCACCGCTCCAGTTCCTCCAGCGCCGTCCCCACCGGCCGCGCCCTGCTGTAGGACCGGGTGGACGTCATCGCGTCGAAGGCGTCGGCGACCGCGACCACCCGCGCCGACTCGGGGATCTGCGCCCCGACCAGCCCGTACGGGTACCCGCTGCCGTCCAGCCGTTCGTGATGGTGCAGTACGGCGGCCCGGGCCTCCCCCAGAAAGGAGATGCCGCGCACCATCTCGTGCCCGTACTCGGGATGCAGCTCGATGATCCGGCGTTCCTCGGGCGTCAGCGGTCCGTCCTTGCGCAGCAGCCGCGTCGGGACGCCCAGCTTGCCCACGTCGTGCAGGATGCCGGCGAAGCGGAGGACCTCGATACGGCCCTCGTCCATCCCCAGCTCACGGGCGATCATCATCGAGGCCTGGCCGACGCGTTCACTGTGTCCGCGCGTGTACTCGTCCTTGATGTCGACGGCCTGCACCAGCGCGCGGATGGTCGCCTGGTGGGCGGCCCGCTCCCGGTGGTACTGCGCGAACGCCCACCAGGACACACACATCGGCAGCAGCACGAGCAGCGCGGCGACGGGCCCGTACGGGCTGCGCCACAGGACGGCCATCATGAGCCCGGCGAGCCCGTGCACGGCGATCGGCGCGAGGGACCGTACGAAGAGCCCCCGCCAGGCCAGCCGGGCCGGGACGCCGTCCGCGAGCGCCAGGATGCCGCCGTCGAGCACGGTCAGTACCAGGCAGAAGGCGACGACGGCCGCCCCCGCCGGGACGAGCGCGTAGGGAAAGTCGGAGTGGACGACGGCGTCGCGGCCGCCCAGCGCCCAGTGCACCCGGGACGCGGCCCAGGCGGCGAGGGCGAGTTGGGAGGCCCGCCAGATCCGGCGCGGCAGCCGTGGCCGTCGGACCACCGGGGAGAGCAGCGCCCCCGGCACCGCGACGAGCGCGGCGGCGGGCGGCGGCAGCAGAAAGGCACCGGCGAGCAGGACGGGGTAGAACGAGCCGGAGAGCCGCTCGCCGCCCGCGTAGAGGACGGCGAGCAGGGCCACCGCCCACCACGGGGCGCGTACCGCCGGCAGCAGGTGCAGGCAGTACAGGGCGGCGAGGGCCACACAGCCGAGGTACACACGGGCCCGTGCGGGTATCGCCTCCATACACCCCTCCCCGGGCACGCGCTTCCAGCACGGGAGCCTAGGGCGGTGAGGGGGAGGTCCGCGGGCTTATGACCCGTGGATTAGCACGTTCGAGTGACGACCGTGCGTTCAGGATTCCTGCGGGGTGGCCGGGGCGGCGGCGACGTCGTGGTCCGGCACGGCCTGTCCGGAGCGGATCAGGTCGAGCCGGCCAAGCACCTTGGAACGCAGGTCCGTGGGGACGTCGTCATGTCCGCAGCACCGCTTGACCAGCTTCTTCACGGCCTCTTCGAGCCCGTACTTCTCCAGGCAAGGCGAGCACTCGGTGAAGTGCTGCTTGAACTTGTCCCGGTCGACGTCCGGCATCTCGCTGTCGAGGAACTCGTAGAGATGGTCGAGTACCTCACTGCAGTCCGTCTCGTGCGGCTCTCCGCAGCTCATGAGCCCGAACCTTTCACTTCGTTCGACTCTCCGGCGCCGGCCGGGACCAGCCCGCGCTCACGGGCGTAGTCCTCGAGCATGCCGCGCAGTTGACGGCGGCCCCGGTGCAGCCGGGACATCACCGTACCGATGGGTGTCCCCATGATGTCCGCGATCTCCTTGTAGGCAAAGCCCTCGACGTCCGCCAGATACACGGCGATACGGAATTCCTCGGGGATCGCCTGGAGCGCTTCCTTCACGTCCGAGTCGGGCAGGTGGTCCAGCGCCTGCGACTCGGCGGAGCGCAGACCGGTCGACATGTGCGACTCGGCGCGCGCCAGCTGCCAGTCCTCGATCTCCTCGGCCGCGGAGCGCTGGGGTTCACGCTGCTTCTTGCGGTACGAGTTGATGAACGTGTTGGTCAGGATCCGGTACAGCCACGCCTTGAGGTTGGTGCCCTCGCGGAACTGGTGGAAGGACGCGTACGCCTTGGCGTAGGTCTCCTGCACCAGGTCCTCGGCGTCGGCCGGGTTGCGCGTCATCCGCAGGGCGGCCGAGTACATCTGGTCGAGGAATTCGAGCGCGTCCCGCTCGAAGCGCGCGCTGCGCTCCGTCGTGGACTCCGTGCCCGTGCCCTGGCCCTCGGGCTGCTCCGCCTGGCCGTGTTCGGTCCCTGCGTCGGTACCGGGAACCGGACCCACCTCCTCAAGTTTCTGGGCGGCGTCGAAGCCGATGCCACCAGAATCGGAGGATAGACGACTACCCGTGCCCGCCGCGCCTCGAATAGGCGTGGTCTTGCCCGCGTGCAGCACCGTCCAGTCCAGGTCAGCGCGGCTGCTGCGGGTCGGGCAGAAGGTCGAACCCATGCGGCGGACTTCCTCTCCTCAGACGTGTGAGCGCTTCTGTCCCGCTCAACAGAGGTCCGCCGCACAACATTCCCGGCTCTTTACCCGAGTGACTGGACCCACTTCAAGACCGCGTCCGTGATGACCGTCACGGCCTCGTCCTGACCGATGTCCGCCCTCTTCGGCACCGCGAATCCATGATCGCCGTAGGGCACCTCGACCAGTTCGTAAGCGCCCCCGGCCGGGAACTCGTCCGGTTTCCCGAAGGGATCGTTGCCGCCCTGTACGACGAGGGTGGGCACCCCGGAGCCGAGCAGCTCCTCGGCGCGCGACTTCTCCGGCTTGCCCGGCGGGTGGAGCGGGAAGCTGAGGGCGAGCACCGCGGCGGCGCCCAGCTCCACGGCGGTACGGCAGGCCACCCGGGCTCCGGCACTGCGCCCGCCGGAGACGACGGGGAGCCCCGGCTTCGCGACCGCGGGCCAGATCCCGCGCCACCCGATGTCGAGGGTCCTGGGCGCGGGGGCGAGCTTCTTGCCCGCCACCCGCCAGGGCTGCTCGACGAGGGCGACGGTCACGCCGTGCGCCGGGAGGGTCCGAGCGAGGGCCTGGAGATCCCGTGCCTCGATGCCACCGCCCGCCCCATGGCTGACGGCGAGGACGAGGCGGGCCTTCTTTCTGGCCTTGTGCCAGGTGATGCGGGCGTCCCCGGCGTCCGTGCTGACGATCTCAGTGGTGGTCACGTCAGAAGAGTGTGCCCTCCTCGGGCCCCTCCAGCTCCTTCAGCAGCTCCGGCCCGTTGTTGCGGACGTTGCTGACGGCGGTGGAGACGGGGTAGGCGCGCATCAGCCCGGGCGGGGGCGGCGCGAGCAGGGAGCGCAGGTCCTCGACGTCCGTGCGGGACGGGTCCAGCCAGGAGTCCCAGCGGTCCGGCGTCAGCATCAGCGGCATCCGGGGGTGGATGTCGGCGAGCGCGTGCGGTCCGTCGGCGGGGGCCACGGCGAGCGGGCTCGTCTCGGCCTCGGTCGTGATCACCGAGCAGGTCACCCACCAGGACTGCGGATGGTCGTCGGGCAGGGTCTTGTCGCGCCAGAACTCGTACAGCCCGGCCATCGCGAACACCGAGCCGTCGGCGGGCAGCACGAAGTACGGCTGCTTGCGCGGCCGCTTCTTCTTCCCCTCGACCTCCAACTCCCGCTCGGCGGCGGCCGTGACCCACTCGTAGTAGCCGTCGGCGGGGATGATGCAGCGGCGCGAGGAGAAGGCCCGCTTGTAGGAGGGCTTCTCGTGGACGGTCTCCGCGCGGGCGTTGATCATCCGGGCGCCGCCCTCGGGGGTCTTGGACCAGCTCGGCACCAGTCCCCACTTGAGCTTGCGGAGCTGCCGAACCGGCTTCGGATCGTCGGCGTCCTTAAGAGGACGGTCGAGGACGGCGTAGACCTCCTTGGTCGGGGCCACGTTGTAGTCGGGGGCCAGGGTCTCCTCGGGCTCCCACTTCTCGATCTCAAAGATTCCTGCGAGATCCTCGGGCCTACGACTAGCTGCATACCGTCCGCACATACGTGCCACACTGCCAGACTCCGTACGACGAGAGGGAGCCACCGCCGAACATGGACACCAGTACCGCGTCCTCTCTCTGGGACGAGCTGATCGGCACCCAGCCCGACCCCGACCTGTGGGTGGTCCTCGCCACCATGGGCGCGGCGCTCGCCATAGTCGTCCCGCACACCCTGTGGCGCATCTCGCGCAACGCCATCACCATCGCCCACGAGGGCGGCCACGGGCTGGTCGCGCTGCTCACCGGCCGCACGCTGACCGGCATACGGCTGCACTCCGACACCAGCGGCCTGACCGTCAGCAAGGGCAAGCCGTACGGCATCGGCATGATCCTCACCGCGTCCGCCGGCTACACCGCTCCCCCGCTGCTGGGCCTGGGCGGCGCGGCCCTCCTCGCGGCCGGCCGCATCACCCTGCTCCTGTGGCTGGCCACGGCGCTCCTGGTCGCGATGCTGGTGATGATCCGCAACGCGTACGGCGCCCTGACGGTGGTGCTCACGGGCGGCACGTTCGTGGTGGTGTCATGGCTCGCGGGCCCTCAGGTGCAGGCCGCTTTCGCCTACGCGGTCGTGTGGTTCTTGTTGCTCGGTGGAGTTCGACCGGCATTCGAGTTGCAGGCGAAGCGGGCACGCGGAGGAGCGGGCGACTCGGACGCGGACCAGCTGTCGAGGCTGACGCATGTACCGGCGGGCCTGTGGTTGTTCCTGTTCCACGCGGTGAGCCTGTGTTCGCTGATAGGTGGCGGCAGGTGGTTGCTGGAGGTATGACGCGCCCCGAAGGGGCAAGCGCCAGGGGCGCGGGGCTGTGTTCATTTGCGGCTACCGCCGCGTGGGCGCGACCAGCCACAACGGCGGCGCACCCGAAAGACCGCCCACCACTAAAGTGGACCTCATGGCTTTGAACCCCTCAGAAACCGCCCTCTGGCCCGCCCCCTATGCAAGCGGAGCCGTCGACGCGACAGTCCACGTCCCGGGGTCGAAGTCCGTCACCAACCGCGCCCTGGTCCTCGCATCCCTCGCCTCGGAACCCGGCTGGCTGCGCCGCCCCCTCCGCTCCCGCGACACCCTCCTCATGGCCGCCGCGCTCCGCGAGATGGGCGTGGGCATCGAGGAGGGCGTGGGCCCCGACGGCACCGGCGAGACCTGGCGCGTGCTGCCGGCCGGCCTCCGTGGCCCGGCCACCGTCAACGTCGGCAACGCAGGCACCGTCATGCGCTTCCTCCCGCCCGTCGCCGCCCTCGCCGACGGCCCCATCCGTTTCGACGGTGACCCGAGGTCGTACGAGCGCCCCCTGAACGGCGTGATCGACGCCCTCCGTGTCCTCGGCGCCCGTATCGACGACGACGGCCGTGGCGCACTGCCGCTGACGGTCCACGGCGGCGGCGCGCTGGACGGCGGCCCGGTGGAGATCGACGCGTCGAGCTCGTCCCAGTTCGTGAGCGCCCTCCTGCTCTCCGGCCCCCGCTTCAACCAGGGCGTGGAGGTGCGCCACGTCGGCGCCACGCTGCCCTCCATGCCCCACATCCGGATGACCGTCGACATGCTGCGCGCGGTCGGTGCCCAGGTGGACACCCCGGAGTCGGGTGGCGAGCCGAACGTGTGGCGGGTGACGCCGGGCGCGCTGCTCGGCCGGGACCTCACCATCGAGCCCGACCTCTCCAACGCCCAGCCGTTCCTGGCCGCTGCCCTGGTGACCGGCGGCAAGGTCGTCGTCCCGGACTGGCCGGCCCGGACCACGCAGCCCGGTGACAAGCTGCGGGAGATCTTCACCGAGATGGGTGGTTCCTGCGAACTCACCGAGTACGGGCTGGTGTTCACCGGTTCGGGTGCGATCCACGGCATTGACGTGGACCTGAGCGAGGTCGGCGAACTGACCCCCGGTATCGCGGCGGTCGCCGCCCTCGCCGACTCCCCCTCGACGCTGCGCGGGGTGGCTCACCTGCGGCTGCACGAGACGGACCGGCTGGCCGCACTCACCAAGGAGATCAACGAACTCGGCGGTGACGTGACCGAGACCGCCGACGGTCTGCACATCCGCCCGCGCCGGTTGCACGGCGGGATCTTCCACACCTACGAGGACCACCGCATGGCGACGGCCGGCGCGATCATCGGCCTCGCGGTCGAGGGCGTACAGATCGAGAACGTGGCGACGACCGCGAAGACACTGCCGGACTTCCCCGACCTGTGGACCGGGATGCTCGGGAGCGACGGGGCGTAGGGACACACCGCCATGCGTCGCTACGGCAAGCACACCGACGAGGACGACATCCGCTCCCGCCCCAACCGCAAGGGCAACCGGCCGCGTACGAACATCCGCCCGAAGCACGAGGAAGCGGTCGAGGGCATGGTCCTCACCGTGGACCGGGGCCGGCTGACCTGTCTGGTCGAGGACCGGGTCGTGATGGCCATGAAGGCCCGCGAACTGGGCCGCAAGGCGGCGATCGTCGGTGACCGGGTCGCCATCGTCGGCGATCTCTCCGGTCAGAAGGACACCCTGGCCCGGATCGTCCGCATCGAGCCGCGCACCTCGGTGCTGCGCCGCACGGCGGACGACGACGATCCCTACGAGCGGGTGGTCGTCGCCAACGCCGACCAGCTCGCCATCGTCACCGCCCTCGCCGACCCCGAGCCCCGCCCCCGCCTGATCGACCGCTGCCTGGTCGCGGCGTACGACGGCGGCCTGGAACCGCTCCTGGTCCTGACGAAGTCGGACCTCGCCCCGGCGGACAAGCTGCTTGAGCTGTACGGCGACCTCGACATCCCCTACGTCGTCACCAGCCGCGAGGAGCTGGAGAACGGCGACGCGGCGGGCCGGGTGCGCGAGCAGCTCGACGGCAAGATCACGGCGTTCGTCGGCCACTCGGGCGTCGGCAAGACGACCCTGGTCAACGCCCTGGTCCCGGTGGAGCGGCGGCGCCAGACCGGCCATGTGAACGCGGTGACGGGCCGCGGCCGGCACACCACGACCTCGGCGCTGGCGCTTCCCCTGGACGGCGACGACGGCTGGGTGATCGACACTCCGGGCGTCCGGTCGTTCGGCCTGCACCACGTGGACCCGTCCCGGGTGATCCACGCGTTCCCGGACCTGGAACCGGGAACCGAGGGCTGTCCGCGCGCGTGCAGTCATGACGAGCCGGACTGCGCGCTCGACCAGTGGGTGGCGGACGGCCACGCGGATCCCGCCCGCCTCTACTCGCTGCGTCGGCTGCTGGCCACCCGGGAGCGGAAGGAAGGCGACTGACCTCCGCGTTGTTTGTGGGCCCGCGAGTCCGGTAAGTGCATAATCGCACCGAGCCGGACCGAGCCGGACCAACGGGAGGACAGCACATGGCGTGGCTGCTGGTAGTGGTGGCCGGGTTGCTGGAAACCGGATTCGCCGTGTGTCTCAAGCTCTCCCACGGCTTCACCCGGCTCTGGCCCACGGTCGCCTTCTGCATCTTCGCCCTGGGCAGCTTCGGTCTGCTGACCCTGTCGCTGAGGAAGCTCGACGTGGGCCCGGCGTACGCGGTGTGGACGGGCATCGGCGCGGCCGGGACGGCGATCTACGGGATGATCTTCCTCGGCGACCTGGTCTCGACCCTGAAGCTCGTCTCGATCAGCTTCGTCATCGTCGGCGTGATCGGCCTCCAGCTGTCGGGCTCGGCGCACTGAACGCCGCTCGCTAGACCGGCTGCCGATACAGCGCGGCACGCACGAGATCCGTGACGCCGCCCTCCCCCGGCGGGGCCGACACACAGGAGAGTGCGAGCCGTACGACGAGTTCGCAGGAGCGGGCCAGCTCGGCCGTGTCCTGCTTGGCCGCGCCGGGCCCGCCCAGTGCCGCCACGGCACGGTCGCGCACCAGCGCCACGAAGTCGCCGGGCGAGGGCAGCGGACCGTCGGCCCGGCGCTGGGCCGGCACCGCGGAGGAGGACGGGACCGCGGAGAGCGTCGGCGCGGGCAGGCGCTCGTTCCAGCAGCCGGTGAGCATGGCCCGTACGAGCGCGTTCTCGCGGGCCGTGCCGGCCGTCCACTCGGCGGTGGCGGTGAGCCGGTCACGGGCGTCGGCGTGGGTGGCGAGCGCGCGTTCGACGCCGGCGAGATACCCGTCGGCCTCCCTTCTGACGAGCGCGCGGGCCAGCCCTTCCTTGCTCCCGAACTCGTTGTACAGCGTCTGCCGGGACACCCCGGCCGCCGCGGCGACGTCCACCATCCGCACCGCGGACCACGGCCGGCGCGCGAGCGCCGTGTACGCGGCGTCGAGCAGGGACTCCCTCGCTGCAGGCATCATCGCCTCCTAGGGGCGAGCGGCTCTGCGCCCAGATTTGACGCGCGTGATGGCACTGTCAAGGGTTCGCGAGGGCACGAGGGGGCGCCCCTGATCCGCCGTACGCCGCCGCACACCCGCCGCTCCACCGGGCTCCGCAGGTGGGCGACGGCCTCCGGTCCGCCGAGCCCGCGGGGAGCGGAGGCCGCCGGTCCGCCAGGTTCCGTCCACTCCGCGCACACTGTCCACACTCCGGCCCCTGTAGCCCCGTACCGCACCCGGCAGATACCGTTCGTCGCATGCCGGACTACCTCGACGACCTCCGCTTCGCCCACGTCCTCGCCGACGCGGCCGACGCGGCCACCATGGACCGCTTCAAGGCCCTCGACCTCAAGGTCGAGACGAAGCCGGACATGACGCCGGTGAGCGAGGCGGACAAGGCAGCGGAGGACCTGATCCGCACCCAGCTCCAGCGCGCCCGCCCGCGCGACGCGGTCCTGGGCGAGGAGTACGGCCTCCAGGGCACCGGCCCCCGCCGCTGGGTCGTCGACCCGATCGACGGCACCAAGAACTACGTCCGCGGCGTCCCCGTCTGGGCCACCCTCATCTCCCTGATGGAGGCGGGCGAAGGCGGCTACCAGCCCGTCGTCGGCGTGGTCTCCGCCCCCGCCCTGGGCCGCCGCTGGTGGGCCGCGAAGGGCCACGGCGCCTTCACGGGCCGCAGCCTCTCCTCGGCCTCCCGACTGCGCGTCTCCCAGGTCTCCAAGCTCTCCGACGCCTCCTTCTCCTACTCCTCCCTCTCCGGCTGGGAGGACCAGGGCCGCCTGGGCGGCTTCCTCGACCTGACCCGCGAGGTGTGGCGCACGCGCGCGTACGGCGACTTCTGGCCCTACATGCTGGTCGCCGAGGGCGCGGTCGACATCTGCGCCGAACCGGAGCTCTCGCTCTGGGACATGGCCGCCAACTCGATCATCGTCACCGAGGCCGGCGGCAGCTTCACCGGCCTCGACGGCCGCCCCGGCCCGCACAGCGGCAACGCGGCCGCCTCGAACGGGCTCCTCCACGACGAGCTGCTGGGGTATCTGAACGAGCGGTACTGATCGTTCCCCACCTCTTCACCGAAAAGCGCAGATGAGCGCGTGCGCCCTCAATTGGCCGCACGCGCCCCCTTGTTGACCCTCGCTTTACCTGCGACTCTGGGGAGACCCTCATTTGTGAACTTGTGAATCGCTGAACTAAGTCAGCGATTCCTCAGGAGGTGACTCCGCACCCATGCTCGTTCGCGACGCCATGAGCACCGTCGTCCTCACCATCGGCCCGACCCACACCCTCCGCCAGGCAGCCGCCCTGATGTCCGCCCGTCACGTCGGCGCGGCCGTGGTCCTCGACCCCGACGGCACCGGCATCGGCATCCTCACCGAACGCGACATCCTCAACGCCGTGGGCCTGGGCCAGAACCCGGACAGCGAACCCAGCCACGCCCACACCACCACCGACGTCGTCTTCGCGGCGCCGTCCTGGACCCTGGAGGAGGCGGCGCGGACGATGGCCCACGGCGGCTTCCGCCACCTCATCGTCCTGGACCGGGGCGAGCCCATCGGGATCGTCTCGGTGCGCGACATCATCCGCTGCTGGGCGCCCGCGCGACAGCAGATGACCCTCTCCCACTGAAACCCACCGAACCCATCGAACCCATCGAACCCGGCGAGCCCATCGCACCCATCGCGCCCGCCAATTTAGACAAAGTCCAAAGTCAAACTCATTCGCGACCTGGTCCCCTTCTGTTAGGCTGGCGCCTATGAGTGACCTTCTGGAACGACTTCGCGGACGTGGATGGCGGATGACCGCGCAGCGGCGCGTCGTGGCCGAGGTCCTCGACGGCGATCACGTCCACCTGACGGCCGACGAGGTCCACTCACGGGCTGTCGCGAAGCTGCCCGAGATCTCCCGCGCCACCGTCTACAACACGCTGGGCGAGCTGGTCTCGCTCGGCGAGGTCCTCGAGGTCGCCACCGACAAGCGCGCCAAGCGGTACGACCCCAACGCGCACCGTCCGCACCACCACCTGGTCTGCGCCCAGTGCGGCGCGATCAAGGACGTCCACCCCGGCGGCAACCCGCTGGCGGACCTCCCCGACTCCGAGCGCTTCGGCTTCAAGGTCTCGGACGTCGAGGTGACGTACCGCGGCATCTGCCCGAACTGCGCGGCGGCGTAAGCGAGCACGCACAAAGCCCCGGCGCCCTCCGCGGTACCGGGGCTTCGTGCTGCCCACAGGCTTCCCGGATCTGACGGACCGTCATATGGTCTACGGCACCCACCAGTCCGTTCCGCACCTCCGCGAGGAGACCCCGTGGGAGAGCCGTATCCGAAACTCCACGCACATGACCTGACCCGAACCTTCGGCCGGGGCCCGGGCGCGGTGGCCGCCCTCGGCCCGCTGGACCTCTCCATGACCGCCGGCGAGTTCGTCTGTGTCGTCGGCCCGTCGGGCTGCGGCAAGTCCACCCTGCTGCGCATCACGGCAGGCCTGCTGCGCCCGAGCACGGGCCGCCTGGAGATCCGCACCACCAGCCGCCACCCTGCCGCCATGATCTTCCAGGACTACGGCATCTACGACTGGAAGACGGTCCGCGCCAACGTCCGCTTCGGCCTCGACATCCAGCGTGTCCCGCGCGGCGAGGCGAACGCCCGCGTCGACTCCTGGCTGGCCCGGCTGGGCCTGGCCGACTTCGCCGACGCCTACCCGGCCGCGCTGTCGGGCGGCATGCGCCAGCGCGTGGCGATCGCCAGGGCGCTCGCGGTGGAGCCCGAACTCCTCCTGATGGACGAGCCGTTCGCCGCGCTGGACGCCCAGCTCCGCGTGATCCTCCAGGACGAGCTGCTGGAGCTGACCCAAGCGCTGCGCACGACCACCCTCTTCATCACGCACAGCCTGGAGGAGGCGATCGTCCTCGGCGACCGGGTGCTGGTGATGTCCGCCCGCCCGGGCCGCGTCATCGCCGAGCACCGCCCGCCGTTCCCCCGCCCCCGCACCGGCGACATCCGCGACACCCCCGAATTCACGTCCCTGAAGAGCGAGTTGTGGGACCTGCTGCGCAAGGAGGCGATACCGGCATGACGACGCTCGCGCCCGACCGGGAGTCGGTGCTGGTCCGCGCCCCGGGCCCGCGGGAACTGCATCCCGTACGAACCCACCGCCGCCGAAGGGCCGTTGAACTGTCCCTCGCGGTCGCCGTCCCCCTGCTCCTGATCCTCCTGTGGCAACTGGCCGCCACCCGGTCCTGGATCGACGCCCGCGTCTACCCGGCACCGTCCACGATCTTCGCGGACGGCTGGGACCGGGCGGCGGTGGGCGACCTGTGGCCGGACGTGTGGGCCACTGTGAAACGCGTCCTCGCCGGCTACGCGCTGGGCACGGCGGCGGGCTGTCTGCTGGGCCTCCTGATGGGTTCCCTCTCCCTGCTCCGAGCAGCCCTGGAACCGCTCCTGGACGCCCTGTACGTGGTCCCGAAACTCGCCCTGCTCCCGATCTTCCTGAACATGTTCGGCCTGGGCGAGGGCCCTCAGGTGGCCCTGGTGGCGACGACCGTCTTCTTCTTCGTCTGGATCTCGACGATGTCCGCGGTCATGGCGATCCCCTCCGGCCACCGCGACGCCGGCCAGGTCTTCGGCGCCTCTCCCTGGCAGATGTTCCGCCATGTCCTGCTCCCCGCCTCCCTCCCCGCCGTCCTGGTCGGGGCGCGGATCGCGGCGGGCGTGGCGGTCCTGGTGATCGTCGCCTCGGAGCAGATCGCCGCGACGAACGGCCTCGGCCATCTGATCTTCGACTCACGTGCCCTGTTCCAGAACGACGTGATGTTCGTCGGCATCGTGTGCGTGGCCGTGCTCGGCGTCGTCTTCTCCGAACTGGTGCGGGTGGTGGGCCGGTTGCTCACGCCGTGGGCACCGCGGGACCGGGGCCGGGGGCAGTCATGAGGAAGCACGTCTGCGCGCTGGCCGCCGCGACGGCCGTACTCCTGACGGCATCGGCCTGTGGCGGATCGCCGTACGACTCGGACACCCGGCCCGGGACCAGGGCGGGCCACCGCACGATCAGCCCGGTGGAGGGCTGCGGCGACACGGCCCTGACGGACCCCGCCGACCTCTCCCCGACCCGGGAACCGGCCCGCTGCCAGCAGGGCGCCCCGCCCGCGCGGCCCCTCACCGAGCGACGCAAGCTGACGATCGCGACGGGCACGCTGAGTGCGGAGTATGTAGCACCCCTCCAAGTAGCCCTGGACAAGGGCGAGTTCAAGAAAGAGGGGCTGGACGTCACCCTGAAGGTCCTCCCCACCCCCGACGCGCTGCCCCTCCTCGCCAAGGGTGACGTCGACGCAGTCTGGGCGGCGCCCGAGGCGGCCGTGATGAACGGCATCCGGGGCGGCTTCGACATCCGGTGGGTCGCCGGGAACTTCTCACCCGACCCGGAGTCGAAGAGCGGCCTGTGGGTGCGGCTGAAGGACGGCGAGACGGCGAACGACGTGTCCATGGCCGGCCGCAAGCTCGGCACCATGATCGGCAAGGGCTCCGTCATCGCGTACCCCATGGAGAAGGCCCTGGAGCGGCACGGTGGCGCCCTCGACAAGATCACCTACCAGCAGCTCGGCTCCGCCGACGTCCTCACCGCCCTTCAGAACGGCGGCGTCGACTCCGCCTGGCTCCTCGACCCGGTGTGGCGCAAGGTCGACGGCGAGCCGGGCTACGCCTTCCTGGGCGGCCAGCCCGCGGGTGAGCCCCTGGGCGGCATGCTGTACGGCCGCAGCCTGCTCCAGGACGACGTGGACGCGGGCGTGGCCTTGCTGCGGGCGTACATCCGCACGGTGAACTCGTACTTCGCCACGGACTATAAACACGACGAGACCTTCGTCACCTATCTGGCGAAGCTCCTGAAGACCGACAAGGCGATCCTGGCCGCCACCCCGCCCCTCCGCATGGACTGGGAGATCCGCAAGGGCACGACGGACCGCCTCCAGGCGGCGTACAAGGCGCAGGGCGTGACGGAAGGGGCGGCCCTGCCCGAGACCAGGACGGTGGACCGCTCCTTCTACGAGGAGGCCGTGGGCCAGGCCCCCTGAACCCACCGGAACACACCGAGGGCCGGAACCCTTTCGGATTCCGGCCCTCGGCCTTCAGTAGCGGGGACAGGATTTGAACCTGCGACCTCTGGGTTATGAGCCCAGCGAGCTACCGAGCTGCTCCACCCCGCGTCGATGAACTGAACACTACGTCAAGGACAAGAGCAGAGGCAAATCAATACCCGCACGCCCCATTCCTACCCGGCTGCGGGCAGTCGTGCCGCTGGGGCGGCACGGGTGGGCGCTGGGGGTCCCCCCTCTGGGGGAGGCACCCCGCCAGCGCGGGCAGCGAAACCCCGACCACCCCAGCCCCCACCCAGCCGCACCCGGCAAACGGCCCCACCCCACCGTCACGCCGACAGCTCCTCCCGCAGCGCGTCCCGCAACCGCGTCGCCCGCTCCGAAACCTCCGCCGGTCCCAGCGACACCGCCCGGTCCGCCCAGCGCTGCCCCTCCGCCAGCTCCCCCCGACGCGCGTAGACCAGGGCCAACCGCAACGCCGCCCGCCCGTGCCCCGCGTCAGCGGCCCGTGTCCACCACACGGCGGCCTCCGGCTCACTCCCCTCGCGCGCCAGCAGCAGCCCCAGGTTGAAGGCGCCGTTCCGCGACCCCGCCTCCGCCGCCTCCCGGTACCACCGAGCCGCCTCCACGACGTCGCCGCGAGCCGCCGCGAGCATGCCCACCCGCACCTGCGCCCGCCGATGCCCCTGAGAGGCAGCGCGCTCGTACCACTCCTCGCACTCGGTCTTGGACAGGTGCACGGACTCGCCGAGCTCGTGCGCGGGCGCGGGCGGCCGTCTGGCGTCCAGCACGGTGGCCAGGCGGTACGCCGCCTCCGCGCTGCCGCCTCCCGCGGCGCATCGCAGATGCCGCTCGGCCTCCGGCTCGTCGCCGTCCCGCAGCCGGGCGATGCCGACCTGGAGCGCGGCCTCGGTGTGCCCGGCGGCGGCGGCCCGCTCGTACCAGCGCAGCGCGACGACGTCGTCCTCGGCGGTGCCCCGTCCGGCGAAGAGGATCCCGAGGTTGAACGCGGCGTCCACGCTCCCGGCCTCGGCCGCCTTGGAGAACCACGGCTCGGCCCCGGTCGCGTCCCCGACCTGGAGCAGCAGGATCGCCAGCGCGTTCGCCGCCTCGCGGTGCCCGGCGTACGCGGCCCGCCGGTACCACTGCTCGGCCTGGGCGGTCCGCCCCTGCTCGGCGCAGAGCAGCCCGAGGTTGTACGCGCCGTTCACGTCACCGGCGTCCATCGCGGCCCGGTACCAGCGCTCCGCGGTCTGGGTCTCGCCCCGCTCGGCGTGCAGCGCGCCCAGCGCGTTGGCGGCGTTGCCGTCACCGTCCTGCGCGGCCCGCAGCCACCACACGGCGGCGCTCTCGGTGTCCCCGGCGTCACGCAGCAGGAACCCGAGCGCACAGGCGGCCCGGGCCTCGCCGTCCTTGGCGGAGGTCAGGTACCAGCGCCCGGCCTCCTTGAGCTCGCCGCGCTTCTCCAGGATCGCGCCGAGGTGCAGCGCGGCCCGCTGGTGTCCGCGCGCGGCGGCCTGCCGGTACCAGTTCTCGGCCTCCGCCGATGAGACACCGTTGTCAGCCCCGTCGTCGTCCGCGCTCGACGCCTGTCGATCAAGGGCGCGCGCGAGGCGGTACGCCGCCTCGCGGTGCCCGCGTTCGGCCGCGGCGCGCATCCACTGGCCGGCCCCGGCGTCCCCGCGGTGCTCCAGCAGGTCGGCGAGGGCGTACGCGCCGAGCGCGTGGCCCTGCTCGGCGGACTGCTGGAGCCAGTACTGGGCGGCGGGCTCGTCGCCCCGCTCGCGGTGATGGCGGCCGAGGGCGTGCGCGGCGGCGGCGGAGCCGGCGACGGCGGCGATCCGCCACCATCCGGCCGCCTCGTCGGCGTAACCACGCTGGTGGAGAAGGACACCCAGGTTGTTGGCCGCGGCCCGGTCGCCCGCGGCCGTGGCGGCACGCAACTGGGGCTCGGCTCCGTCGAGATCACCGCGGCGCAGCAGCATGGCCCCGAGGACGCTCATCGCCTCGACGTCGCCGGCTTCCGCGGCGAGGCGCCGACGCACTTCCTCGGCAGCTTCCTCGGCGCCCTCCACCGCCCCGTCGCGATCGGAGGGCTGCGCAAATCGCCCTGTCTCGTACAGAGTTGCCTTGTCCCCCATAACATCCATCGTCGCACCACCTGCAACCTGGGTACACCTGGTATACCGCAGCCAGTGAGGTCACTTCAGCGTTTTGTCGACATGCCCACAGAGAGACAAGTCAAACACAGTTCCCCCAACTCCCCACGGCGGCACGTCCATCCCTCCTTGCGGCACACGCGTTCGTAGACCGTTCGCACATCACGAAGGCCCGGATCCTTGATCAGGATCCGGGCCTTCGTTTTCAGTAGCGGGGACAGGATTTGAACCTGCGACCTCTGGGTTATGAGCCCAGCGAGCTACCGAGCTGCTCCACCCCGCGCCGTTGTGAAGCAACCGTATCACGGCGCGGGGACGGTCATTCGATCAACAGCTGATCAGCCGCTGGGACTACTGCTCGGGCTGGCGCTCGGTTTGGAACTCGGCTTGGAACTCGGGCTGGCGCTGGGGCTCGCGCCGGGCTTCGGCGTGGTCTTGTCCTGCTTGGACTGCGCCTCCTCGGCCCGCTGGAGCGCGTCCTCCAGGTCCTTCTGCGCCACGCCGTACGCCTCCCAGTCGCCCTTCTTCAGGGCTTCCTGGCCGTCCTCGAAGGCCTTCTGGGCGTCGTCCAGCGCCTGTTGGACCGTCGGGTTGTCGGACGTCGGTGGCTTCGTCGTGGTGTCCCCGCCGTCGTCCTCCGGTGGCGTGGTGGTGTCGCCCTCCGCGCCGAAGACCTTGTTGAGGGCCTCGCCGAGGGTGTCCTCGAAGGCGGTGTTGCCTCCGTAGGTCACCAACACCTTCCGCAACAGCGGGTACTTCAGTCCACCACCGCGTACGTAGACCGGCTCCACGTAGAGCAGTCCCCCGTCGAGCGGCACCGTCAGCAGGTTGCCGTACTCCACCTTGGAATCGCCTCTGTTGAGGAGGCTGATGGTCTCGGCGATCTCCTGTTCGGAGTTGAACTGGCTCTGTACCTGTTTGGGACCTTGAACGGTGGTGTTCGTCGGCAGTTTCAGGATTCTGATCTTGCCGTACCCACCGGTGCCCGCCTCGGCGTCGACCGACATGAACGCGCTGAGGTTGTCCCGGCCGTTGGGCGTGAACGTCGTCGTCAGCGAGAACGCCTGCGACGACTGGTCGGGCATCTTCATGCTCAGGTAGTACGGCGGCACCGCGTCGCCCGAGGTGTTGGTCGGGTCGTCCGGCACCTGCCACACCTCGGAGCCGGACAGGAACGTCGTGGCGTCCTTCACGTGGTAGCGGCTGAGCAGCTCGCGCTGGACCTTGAACAGGTCCTGCGGGTACCGGAGATGGTCCATGAGCGACTGCGAGATCTCGCTCTTGTCCTTCACGGTGCCCGGGAACGCCTTCATCCAGGTCTTGAGGACCGGGTCCTGGGTGTCCCACTGGTAGAGCTTGACCTGACCGGTGTACGCGTCGACGGTCGCCTTCACCGAGTTGCGGATGTAGTTGACCTGGTTCTGCTGGGCCACCACCGCGCGCGAGTTGTTCGTCGCGGTCAGCGAGTCGGCCGTGGTGTCACCGAGGGTCGTACGGGACGAGTACGGGTAGCCGTTCGTCGTCGTGTACGCGTCGACGATCCACTGGATCTTGCCGTCCACGACCGCCGGGTAGGCGTCACCGTCGATGGTCAGCCAGGGCGCCACCGCCTCGACGCGCTCCTTGGGCGTGCGGTTGTACAGAATCCGCGAACCCTCGCCGATCGCACCGGAGTAGAGGATCTGCGGCTCGCTGAACGCCACCGCGTACGCGGCCCGGTTGATCGGGTTGGAGAGGTTGACCCCGCTGTCGCCGGTGTAGCTGAAGGTCTTCTCGCCGTTGTCGTCGGAGTAGTCGATCTCCTTCTGGGGACCGCCGACGATCGAGTACTCGGTGGTCTTCTCGCCGTAGTAGACCCGCTGCTGGTACGTGCCGAGGTCGCCCTGTGAGGGCAGGTCGGACTCGGTGAAGACCGGGCGGCCCTCGGAGTCGGCGGCGGTGCCCTTGGCGGCGACCACGCCGTAGCCATGGGTGTAGCGGAAGTGGTCGTTGATCCAGTTGTTCTTCGGAATGCCGTTGAGGTTCAGCTCACGCAGACCGATGACCGTGTCCTGGTCCTTGCCGTCCTTGCTGTAGCGGTCGACGTCCAGGTTGGTCGGGAACGCGTAGTAGTTCCGCATCTGCTGAAGCTGCTGGAACGTCGGCGAGACGATGTTCGGGTCCATCACGCGGATGCTGGCCGTGCTGTCGACGTCGTCGCGCAGCTTGGTCTTGTCCGAGGTGGTGGACGTGCCGTCGTACTCGGTGACCTGGGCGTCGTCGATGCCGTACGCCTCACGCGTCGCCTTGAGGTTCTTCTCGACGTACGGCGCTTCCTTGGCCTGCTCGTTCGGCTGGACCTGGAACTTCTGGACGATCGCCGGGTACAGACCGCCGATGAGGATCGCGGAGAGCACCATCAGGCCGAACCCGATGACCGGCAGCTGCCAGGTGCGCCGCCACAGGGTGGCGAAGAACAGCAGGGCGCAGATGACGGCGATGCAGAACAGGATCGTCTTGGCCGGCAGATACGCGTTCGCGTCGACGTACCTGAGGCCGGTCCAGTTGTCGGTCGCCTTGAAGTCGCTGGACTTGACCGCGAGGCCGTACCGGTCGAGCCAGTACGCCACCGCCTTCAGGGCGACGAAGATGCCGAGCAGCACCGACAGATGCCCGGTCGCGGCGGCCGTGGCGCGCGCGCCCGGGGAGGTGATCCGCAGACCGCCGTACAGGTAGTGGGTCAGCGCGGCGGCGATCACGGACAGGATCGCGGCGGCGAAGCCGAAGCCGAGCAGGAACCGGTACCAGGGCAGGTCGAAGGTGTAGAAGGAGATGTCGAGCTTGAACTGCGGGTCCTTCTGGTGGAAGGACACGCCGTTGACCCACATCAGCCAGGTCCGCCACTGGCTCGACGCCGAGGCACCCGCGATGAGACCGACCAGCGCGGTGATCCCGAGCAGCAGCCACTTCTTGTACGGCGCGATGCCCATGCGGTAGCGGTCGAGGTTCTGCTGCTCCATCGACATCGCGCTCAGCGGCGGCCGCAGCCGGTGCGCCAGCCAGATGTTGAAGCCGACCGCCAGGGCCATCAGCAGGCCGAAGACGAAGAACAGCCCGATCTTGGTCCACAGGGTGGTCGTGAACACGGACGAGTACTTCACCGACCGATACCAGAGCCAGTCGGTCCAGAACCCGGCGAACATGGTGAACGCCATGCCGAGTACGGCAAGGACGCCCAGCGTCATGAGCAGGGTCCGGACACGCCGGGACGGGCGGCCCACTCTCATCCGCGGCCCCGTGGGGCCTCCGCCGCGGTCCGGCATCTGGAAAGCCAAGGTGCGCACCTCGAAGTTCGCTGTTGGTCCGTCAGGCCCGCGCTTTCACGGGCCGTCCGTGGGCCACGTGATCGTAGGCCCTCACCTATGCAACTTACTCACGCTTTACTCGGTTCCCGATTCCGGCCATGAACGAGGCAGGATTGTGACCATGTCCAACACCCCCATGGCGGCGAGCCCCCTGACCCGGGCCGTACTCGAGATCGACGAGTACGTCTCCGGCCTCGGCTGGGATCAGCCCGCTCGCCTTTTCGCCCTCGTAGACACCGCGCGACTGCGGGTCCAGGAACCCGCCCTCGCGGCCCAGCTCGGCCTGGAGGAGGGCCAGGAGTCCGCCGCGCTCACCCCGATCGAGCAGGAGGAGATCCCGGCGGGCAAGCCGCTGGACGAGTTCCTCGGCACGATCGCCTGGCCCGACGCCGTCGCCGGCTGCGCCCTGACGGTGGAGCGCCTCATGCTGCCCCCGTCCGCCGAGGCCCAGGTCCCGGAGGGCCTGAGCGACAAGAAGCTCGCCCAGTGGGTCGCCAAGCACCCCGACCGCCAGGAGGTCCGCATGACCGTCGCGGTCCTGCGCGACGGCACCCGCGACTCGGCCGTACGCCTGCGCGAGAAGGACTCCCCGACGGAGGTCCTCACGGGCGGCGCCCTGGTACCGGGCCTGGCGGAGGCCCTGGCGGCGACGTTCGAGGACTGATTGCCTCGTGTACGTAAACGGGGGCGCCCTCGGTCTTGAGGGCGCCCCCGTTCATGTACGCGTGTGCCGGTCCGGTCAGCCCTTGGTCGTGCACTTCGGCAGGTCGGATGTCTTGCCGGAGCGGATGTCCTTGAGGGCGCCGAGGGCGTCCTCGATGGTGTGCACCTTGACCAGGGTGAGCCCGCCGGGGGTGTCCTTGGCGGCGGAGGCGCAGTTCTCGGCGGGCGTCAGGAAGTACTGCGCCCCCTTGTCACGAGCGCCGACGGTCTTCATCTCGATGCCGCCGATGGGGCCGACCTTGCCGTCGTCGTCGATGGTGCCGGTGCCGGCGACGAACGAGCCGCCGGTGAGGCTGCCCGGGGTGAGCTTGTCGTAGATGCCGAGGGAGAACATCAGACCGGCGCTCGGGCCACCGACGTCGGCGAGCTTGATGTCGATGGTGAACGGGAAGGTGTGGTCGGTCCCGGCGGTGATGCCGACGATGGCGCGCTTCTCGAGCTCGTCGTCGGACTCCTTGGTCGTGATGGTCACGTCCTCGGTCCCGGTCGCCGTCTTGTTCTCCTTCTCCGCGGCGGCCTGCTCCTTGGCGGGCACAATCGTGAAGGTGACCTTCTCACCGGGCTTGTGCTTGGTGACCAGCTCGGCGACGTCGGTGGGCTCCTTGACGGCGGTTCCGTCGACGGCCTTGATGACGTCACCGGCGTGCAGGACGCCCTCGGACGGGGAGTCCTTGGCGACCGTGGAGACGATCACGAAGGACTTCACCGGGATGTCCAGCTCCTTCAGGGCGGCGACCTTGGCGCTCTCCTGGGACTGGCTGAACTCCTCGGCGTTCTCCTGGGTGGACTGCTCCTCGGTCTTGCCGTCGGGGTAGAGCGTGTCGTGCGGCACGACCTTGTTGTCGTGCGCGAGCCAGCCGTACACCGCCTCGACCAGGTTCATCTTGTAGTCGGCGCTGGTGACCCGGACGGTGGTCATGTTGAGGTGGCCGCTCGTGGCGTACGTCTTGCGGCCCGAGATCTGCAGCACCGGCTCGCCGTCGTGCTCGCCCAGGGTGTTCACCGTCGGCCCCGGGGACATCTCCGAGTACGGGACGGGGATGAAGACTCCCGCGCAGAGAAGCGCGATCAGCATCAGGGTGGAGGCGAGCATCGTCGCGGTGCGGCGTGGCATGGAACGACAGTACGGGACGCGCCTGTCAGCGTCCCGTCAGGGCTGCTTCTCCATCAGGGCTGCTTCTCCATCGCCTTGCGGAACCGGGCGTAACCGTCCAGCTCGGGCCCGTCGCTCCGCGCGCTGCGCGTCCGGTTGGCCCAGCTTCCCCACACACCGGCACCGATCGCAGCCACAAGCGGAATCAGCAACCAGGCGAGCGCCGCCATGCCGACCTCCCAACCGATGAGCAACCGCAACTGACTGATCAGCAGATTAACCATCCGCACTGACAACGCTCATGTGCGGGGTGCGGTTACGCAACTGGAGGGAGGAGCAGGTGGTATGGCCGGGGGTCAGCAGGCGCCGACCCACTCCTCGGTCCCGTCGGAGAACTTCTGGTGCTTCCAGATCGGCACTTCGTGCTTGAGGTCGTCGATCAGCTTCCGGCACGCCTCGAAGGCCTCACCCCGGTGCGGACAGGAGACGGCGACGACGACGGCGAGGTCCCCGACGGCCAGATCCCCGACGCGATGCACGGCGGCCAGCGCCCGCACCGGGTACTCCGCGACGACCTTCTCCGCGATGCGCCGCATCTCGGCCTCGGCACTGGGATGGCACGAGTAGCCGAGTGCGTCGACGTCCGCTCCCCCGTCGTGATTCCGCACGGTCCCCACGAACAGCGCGGTTCCCCCGGCCGCCTCGTCCCCGACGGCCGTGAAGACCTCGTCCAGCGAGAGGGGCGTCTCACGAATGGCGATGAGCTTGATCGGCTCGTCGGCAGTCCGCTCACCGGGATGGTCGTAGGTGGTTCCCATGACCCCATCGTGCCTCACGCACGGGAACACGGGGAATAGCGCTATCGCCCGGCACGCGTGTGTGCGCGTTTGGAGCCTTCTACAGGAGCCGCGACTTGCTCAGCTGGGGGCTGTCGTGCCGCTGGGGCGGCACGGGTGGGCGCTGGGGGTCCCCCCTCTGGGGGAGGCACCCCGCCGGCGCGGGCGAGCGAAACCCACCCCCGCCCAGCCCTCGCCCCGGGCATCTCGCTCAGATCCGCCGACGAGCCTTTCGAGCCCTCCGCACCACCGCAGCCGCGCCCAGCAACGCCACCGTCGCCCCAGCCGCACCCGCGGCCGTCGCGTCCTTGCGCCCCAGCCTCCGCCCGGCCACCGTGTGCCGCCCGGAGACCTCCTCCAGCAGCTCCGCGAGAACCTCCTCGTTGGTCCACTGCGGCCGCCACCCTGCGTCGTGCAGCCGGCTGCCGCTCACCACCCAGGGGTACATCGTGTAGGCGAGGTCCCCGGCGGGAGACGGCGTCAGCCCGATGCGGTGCAGCCGGGCCGCCGCCCCCAGCGCGACCGCCGACGGCAGCTCCATCCGCCGGATCCCGCTGAGCTCCTCGACCTCCTCCTGCTCCAGCCATCCGTCGCAGCCGACGGCGAGCTCGCCCTCGACCTTCTCCAGGACGGCGTACTCCAGAGCGCTGCACAGGTCCTCGACATGGCAGAACTGCCAGGCGGGCCGCGACCCGGCGACGACAAGGAGTCGAGGCGACTCGAAGTACCTGGTCAGCGCGGTGTCGGTGCCACCCACGAGCACGGCCGGCCGCACCACGGTGACATTGAGCCCAGGATGCGCCCGAGGTGCCCGGCGCGCGAGCCGCTCGACCTCCAGCAGGTCCCCGACGCCGGTCGCCTCCGCGGTCGCCCGCAGCTCCGCGTCCTCGGACAGCGGCAGCGCGTTGTCCTCCAGCGCCCCGTAGACCATGGCGGACGTGCACAGCACGACCCGGTGCACCCCGGCCGCGGCGGCGGCGGTCAGCACGGTCTGCGTACCCCGCACGTTGTACGCCGTCCGGGCGGCCGCGTCCGTCTCCAGATCGAGGTCCAGGGCCAGATGCACCACGACGTCCGCGCCGCGCAGCTTCTCCGCGATCGCCGGGTCCCGTACGTCGAGGATGTGCCACTGCGCCGCCGCGCACTCGCCGCGCCGCTCGTCGATGGCGATGACCTGCTTGATCTCCTCCGAGGCGGCGAGCCGCTCGGTGAGCAGCGCGCCGACTCCGGCGGCGGCACCGGTCACGGCGACGACGGGCCCGCGCAGGCCGGGACCGGTTGACTGGTTTCGCGCTGCGCGAACCTGCGGATCAGGGGAACTCACCGGGCGTCTCCAGCGGTTGTCTTCAGTACGAGCGCTAGTGACGCGTACGTACCAGGTGGCATCCATCCTGCCGCAGGCCGCGAGTCGGCGGAGCACCGAGGCCCGAACCGCCCGCGGTGTTTACGCTGGGTGGTGTTATCGGGCAGTCGCGCCGCCGGGACACCGGTGGCCTTACCAGCCGAGGAATCCCGTGAGTGACACCCCATTCGGATTCGGCCTTCCGCCGGAGGAGCCGGACGACGGCGACGAGGGCAAGAAGAAGGACCAGCAGAGCGGTGGTGGTCAGGGCCCGGCCAACCCGTTCGGTTTCGGCGGCCTGCCCGGCGCGGGCGGCTTCGGCTCCCCCGGCGCCGACAATCCGTTCGCGGCCATGTTCGGTTCCCTGAACCCCAACGACCTGGGCGCCGCGTTCCAGCAGCTGGGCCAGATGCTCTCGTACGAGGGCGGTCCGGTGAACTGGGACATGGCCAAGCAGATCGCCCGCCAGACAGTCTCCCAGGGCACTTCTGACGGCACCAAGGACGCGAGCGTCGGTCCCGCCGACCGCACCGCGGTCGAGGAGGCCGTCCGCCTGGCCGACCTCTGGCTGGACGACGCGACGTCCCTGCCGTCCAGCGCGGGCTCCGCCGTGGCCTGGTCCCGCGCGGAGTGGGTCGAGGCGACCCTGCCCGCGTGGAAGGAGCTCGTGGACCCGGTCGCCGAGCGCGTCGGCACCGCCATGGGCGACGTCCTGCCGGAGGAGATGCAGGCCATGGCCGGCCCGCTGATCGGCATGATGCGCTCGATGGGCGGCGCGATGTTCGGCACGCAGATCGGGCAGGCCGTCGGCGTGCTCGCGGGCGAGGTCGTCGGCTCCACCGACATCGGCCTGCCGCTCGGCCCGGCCGGCCGGGCGGCGCTGCTGCCGATCAACATCGAGGCCTTCGGCAAGGACCTCGGCGTGCCCAAGGAGGAGGTGCGGCTGTATCTCGCCCTGCGCGAGGCCGCCCACCAGCGCCTGTTCACGCATGTGCCGTGGCTGCGCTCGCACCTGTTCGGCGCGGTCGACGGCTACGCGCGCGGGATCAAGGTCGACACCGCCAAGCTGGAGGACGTGGTCGGCCAGTTCGACCCGCAGAACCCCGAGCAGCTCCAGGACGCGCTCCAGCAGGGCATGTTCCAGCCGGAGGACACGCCTGAGCAGAAGGCGGCCCTGGCCCGTCTGGAGACGGCTCTGGCGCTCGTCGAGGGCTGGGTCGACGCGGTGGTCCACGCGGCCGCCAAGCCCCGGCTGTCGTCCGCGGACGCGCTGCGCGAGACCCTGCGCCGCCGCCGTGCCTCGGGTGGCCCGGCCGAGCAGACCTTCGCCACGCTGATCGGTCTGGAGCTGCGCCCGCGCCGCCTGCGCGACGCCTCCCGGCTGTGGGCCTCGCTCACGGACGCGCGCGGTGTCGACGGCCGGGACGGCCTGTGGGCCCACCCGGACATGCTGCCGACCGCGTCCGACCTGGACGACCCGGACGGCTTCGTGCACCGCGAGCAGCTGGACTTCTCCGAGCTGGACAAGATGCTCGGCGAGGCGGCGGAGAAGCCCGACCTGCGCAAGAAGGACGAGGACGAAAAGGGCGACGACTCCGAGTGAGCCTGTTCGACGACGCGGTCCTCGTACTGAAGAGCTACGAGGACCAGGAAGAGCTGCGCCAGACCTACCTCGACCATCTGGCGAGCCACCCGGACGGCATGTGGAAGGCCTGCGGCGACGGGCACATCACGGCGAGCGCACTGGTGATCGACCCGTCACGCGGGCGCGTGCTGCTCACCCTTCACAAGAAGTTGCGGATGTGGCTCCAGATGGGCGGCCATTGCGAGCCGGCGGACGCCACGCTGGAGGCGGCGGCGCTGCGCGAGGGCACCGAGGAGTCGGGTATCGACGGCCTGACCCTGCTCCCCGGCGGTCCGGTCCGCCTGGACCGTCACCACACCCCGTGTGCCTGGCATCTCGACGTCCAGTACGCGGCGCTCGCCCCGGTGGGCTCGGTCGAGGCGATCAGCGACGAGTCCCTGGACCTGCGCTGGTTCGCGTACGACGAGGTGGCGGACGTGGCGGACGACTCGGTCGTACGCCTGCTGGAAGCGACGCGCGCGCGGCTGTGAACGTGTAAGGGGCGACCGCCCTTGCGGTCGCCCCTTACCTGCCAGGTGCCGGCTAGCTCCAGACGTTGCCCTGGTTCTGCCCGCGTGCGCCCTGCTGGCCCATCCCGTACTGGGCGGCGATGCCGGAGCCGATCTGTGCGTTCTGCGGCGGCAGCAACTCGCTGGGCTGGACGATGGCGTAACCGCTGCCCATGAAGCTGAGTTCCCAGCCCTCACCGGTGTTGCCACGGCGCCGGAACACCCCGGAGGAATGCGTCTGGGCCTGCATCTGGACGCGCAGCGAGGTCGACCAGGCGACGATCGCGTCGGCGTCGCAGTTGACGTACTTGTCGGGGGTGACCTGCATCATCAGCGGCATGCCGGAGGTCATGAGGGCGACCTTGCCGCGGCCGGTGATGTTGAGCTGGTACTTCCCGGAGCCGGAGATGCCGTAGAGGCTGTCGACGGCGATGACCTCGTGGTGCAGCGAGGAGTCCATGGCGAGGACGTAGGAGCTGTCGACGGTGAGGCCGTCCTGCTCCACGTCCACGAGGTGGACGTGCTGCTTGAGGTTGGCGAGGTAGACCGTGCCCTGCCCGTGGCAGCGCATGAGGTCCAGGCCCTCGCCGGTGCGCGCACGCGCGCGTCCCTGCTGGTTGGACTGGTACTCGGCGTCGAACTCCATCATCCCCTGGTAGGCGACCATCGTGCCCTTGCGGGCGAGGATGTCGTCGTGGCCCTCCAGGGTGACGCGGAGCATCTGCTTGTTCTGCAGACTCCAGCGGTCCTGGGTCTGCTGGTCGTTGTAGGCGAAAATCGGGCTCTGCATGGCGTTTCTGGCTCCCCCTCAGCCCCGGACCCGGAGACGGTCGGTGCTGTCCTCGCTGGGCTGGACGACGACGATGCCCTGGCCGGAGAAGGCCATCTGGTAGGCCTCACCGCTGCCCCGGCCGATGAGCGACTGCGCCTTGAAGCTGCGCTTGCCCTTGACCTTGAGGTTGGGCGACCAGGCGACGAGCGCGTCCGGGTCGACGTACGTCTCGTCCTCGCCACCGCCGCAGTCGACGACGATCGGCTTGCCCCGGGAGGTCAGCGCGACCCAGCCCTGCCCGGAGATCTTGGTGTTCCACAGGCCCTGTCCGGCGAACTTGGCCAGGCCCTTGACCCGCTCCACGCCCCACGTCAGATGCGCGTCGAAGGCGAGCAGGTTGGTGGCGTTGACGGAGATGCCGTCGCCGTTGAGGTTGATGACGACGACGTTGGCGCCGTAGTCGGCGAGGTAGAGCAGTCCGTCGCCGGTGCACTTCATCAGGGGAGCGCCCTCGCCGGTCATCCAGTCCTTGGCGATCTGGCGGACGGCGGGCGGGTTGGGCTCGTACTGGACGAAGCCCTCGTAGGCGACCATCGAGCCCACGCGCGCGAAGAGGTCGTTCCCCGTCTGCATGGCGACCTTCAGCATGTGGTTGCCGTGGTTCTCCATGCGCGCGGAGACGGGCGCGGGAGCGAAGCCCGCGAGCGGCTGGTTCATGACGGGCTCCCTCAGATCTCGTACGGCTGGACGACGATGAAGTTGCCGGGAGCGGCCCGGAACTGGAGGTTGACGCTCTCTCCGGTGTCTCCGGGATAGGCGTTGCGACGCATCCGCACCTGGCTGGAGACGATCACCTGAGCGGCGGACGACCAGGCGACCACGGCGTTGGCGTCGGCGAAGGTGGTCGGCGTGACCGGGAGGACCACGGGCGTGCCGTGGGTCTTCACGACGATCGTGCCGGTGCCGGTGAACTGCATCGTGAACAGCGCGCCGCCGGGGATGCCGTGGCCCTCGACGCGGCGGACCTCGTACTGGAGGCTCTCGTCGAAGGCGAGGACGTTCTCGGCGGAGACGCAGATGCCGTCGCCCTGGAGTTCGATGGGGTGCAGCATCGTGGAGTTCTCGGCGAGGAACACCTGGCCCTGGCCGGTACAGCGCATCAGCTGCATCTCCTGGCCGGTCACGTTGCCCACGATCCGGCCGGCGAAGCCCGCGCCCTTGTAGCTGAAGTCGACCTTGCCCTGGTAGAGCACCATGCTGCCCTGCCGGGCGAGCACGGGCTGGCCGCCGATGCCCAGGTCGACGCGGACCATCTTCTTGTTCTGCTGCGTCCAGCGCTGGCCGGTCGGCGTCTCCTTGAACTGCTGGAGCGCGGCGGCGACTCCGGGCGCCTGGGCCTGGGGCGCACCCTGGGGTGCGCCGTAGGGGGCGGGCTGGCCGGGGACCTGGCCGTACGGGGGCTGCTGACCGTACCCGGGGGGCGGGGTCGGCTGGCCGTAGCCGGGCGGCGGGGCCGGGGCGTGCGGTGCCTGGGGGGCGTGGGGCTGGCCGCCGTAGCCGGGAGGCAGGGGGGCGGTCTGGCCGGGGGCACCCTGGCCGTACGGCTGCTGCTGCGGCGGCTGGCCGTAGGGGGCGGCCGGTGCGGGCGCCGGGGGCGGCACCGGGGCGCCGCCGGGCGGGGTCAGGGGCGCGACGATGGTGGGCGCGGCGTGCACGTTCGGCGCGGGGGCCGGTGCGGGTGCCGGGGGCGGGGTCGCTCCGGGCGGCGGCGCGAAGCCCTGGGCGGGCTGCGGGGCCGGGGCAGGAGCGGGGGCCGGAGCGGCGGGGGCGCCGAACGCGGGCGGGGCGAACCCGGGCGTGGCACCGGCCTGCGGCTGCTGCGGGGCGGGGGCCGCGGGGGCCTCCTCCTCCATGACCTCGCCGCCGAAGTTCTTCAGCAGCGCCTCCAGGCCGCCGTCGAAGCCCTGTCCGACCGCGGCGAAGCGCCAGACGTCCTTCAGATAGAAATCGCCCAGCATCACGGCGCGTTCGGTGGAGAACTCCGAGCCGTTGAAGGAGTAGCGGGCCACCTCCTCGCCGCCCGCCACGATCCGGAGGTAGCCGGGGGCGACCTGCGACATCTGCCCGGCGCCGTCGATCGTCGCGGTGAACGACAGCTTCTGGATCTGCGCCGGGACCCGGTCGAGGGTGATCCGGAAGGACTCCGTGTCACCCGCCTGGGCGCCCAGGAGCTGAATGGACTCCTCGGGGGACTTCGGCTGGTTGAAGAAGACGAAGTACCGGTCGTCCGAGAGCCGCTCGTCGGCGTCGAGGCCGAAGCAGCTGATGTCGAAGCTCAGCCCGGGGCCGGTGATCTGCACGCCTACGTACAGATCGGTGCCCGCGGTGAGGTCACTGACCTTGGCCTTGTGGCCGCGTTGGAATTCCCTGGCCATGCGTAACGACCGTCCCCCATCCAAAAGCGAGTGCGTCGCGCCAGGCTAACGGCAAACTCTGGGAGCGGACGAAGTCGGTACAGAGCCGGTACACAATCCCCTGCCCGGGAGCACTCGGGAACGCGGGTCATTCCCCCCGCGCGCCCGGCACATGCGGCAGCCGCTCGGCGGCGACCACCCCTTCGAGATAGCCCCGGGCCCGCTCGGTCCGCGGATACGCCTCCAGGAGCCGCCAGAAACGCGGCCCGTGTCCCGGCACGAGCAGATGCGCCAGCTCATGGAGCAGGACGTAGTCGACGACGTACTCGGGCATGCCCTGGAGCCGGTGCGAGAGGCGGATGCTGCCCTCGGCGGGGGTGCACGAACCCCAGCGCGTGTTCTGGTTGGTGACCCAGCGCACGGATTTGGGGCGGGCCCGCCCGTCGAAGTACTGCGCCGACAGCCGCTCGGCGCGCTCGGCCAGCTCGGCGTCGCCGAGCACCCGCTTGCTCTCCTGGGCGGCGAGTTTGTCGAGCATGACGCTCACCCAGCGTTGCTCCTCCGCCTCGGACATCCGGGCAGGGATCAGCACGACGGTGCGATCGCCCTCGCGGTACGCGGAGACCGTCCGACGTCGACGAGCGCTCCTGCGCACCTCGATCGCGGTCGCCCCCGAGCCGCTCGGCGGCTGGCTCGTCGTGCTGCGCTGTGGTGTTCCGGCACGGTGCAGTGGGTCGGCGGACACGCCCCGACGTTACCCGCTGTACATGGCGGAAGTCCCGACTCCGGGACGGTTCGGTTCCGATCCCCCGCCATGCGCTGGATTTGTACGACGAATACCCCCCGCCTGTGGACAACTTTCGGCACGGTCCGTCGCGTCCGGGCATGCTGGCACTCGCCGCCGGAGCCACGGCCGACCACCGGGAGCGCTCGGCGCGGCGTACGGGGTTGTTCCACGAGGACTACGGGGGTCTGTCATGCAGTCGAAGACTTCGCCGGTCGCGGCGTCGAGCGTTGCGTCGGTACCGGTGTCGAGCGTTTCGTCGGTACCGGTGTCGAAGAAGGCACCGGTGCGGATCCCGGTGGTGCCGGTGCTGAAGCCCGCGCTGCGCCGCGGCTGGCGTGATCTCAACACCGTGCAGTTCGGGATGACTCCGGCGCACGCGATGACGCTGGGCCCGATGGACACGGCGACGGGCAGCTTCCTCGACCTGCTCAACGGCACCCGCGGTCCGGCGCTGTTGCGTGAGGAGGGGCAGCGGATGGATCTGCCGGAGGGCCATGTCGACGGGCTGTTGGAGGGGCTCGCGCGCGCCGGGCTCCTCGACGACGCGCGGGGCGGCGACCCGGCGGTGGAGGAACTGAGGAGGAGGAAGAAGGTCCTCGACCGTCTGCGGCCCGACCTGGCCTCGCTGTCCCTGACCACGTCCGAAGCCGGCGAGGCGATGGAACTGCTGGCCACCCGTCGCACCCTGCGCGTCCAGGTGCGGGGCGCGGGCCGGGTCGGCGCGGTGCTGGCCTCGTTGCTGTCGGGTGCCGGGATCGGCGAAGTCGACGTGCGCGACGGCGGCCATGTCGAGGCATGGGACGTCGCACCGGGCGGGTTGCCGGCCGAGTCCGTCGGCGTCCGCAGGGACGAGGCCGCCCGGCGCGCCGTACGCCGCTGCGCCCCCGACAACCCGCTGCGCCGCGGTCCGAGAACCCCGCCCGGGGCCGAGGACCCGGGCTACTCCCTGGTGATCCTCGCTCCGAGGGACGATGTCGCGGTCCACGCCCCGGCCCCCGCCGACTCCTTCGTCGACTCCGGTACGCCCCATCTGTACGCCGGAGTGGTGGAGGCGACCGGTGTCGTCGGCCCGCTGGTGCTGCCCGGCGAGACGAGTTGTGCGGGCTGTCTTCACGAGTGGCGCGTCGACCGGGACCCGGCGTGGCCGCGGTTGGTCGCTCAGTGGCGGTCGGGGGGCCGCCGGGGTCGCCAGGTGCCGCCCTGCGATCTCGCGCTGGCCACGACGGTCGCCGGGCTGGCGGCGGCGCACGCCCTCGCCTTCCTCGACGGGCGGATGCCGTCGAGTGCCGGTGCCCGGTGGGAGGTTTCGCTGCCCGCCCTCAACTGGCATGCGCGGCCGGTCTGGGTGCATCCCGCATGCCCCTGCGGGGCCGCGGAGAAAGGTAAGGCAGAACACACCTCCAATGCCGGGGAGTCGCACGAGACAATGTCGGGACTAGGGCCGTCGACGGAGCCACGCCGCTAGGCAGTCGACACGGCCGGCTGGGACTTGGAGGGCGCATGTCTGATCTTCCCCGGAAGGCGGTCACCCGGACCGCCAAGCTCGCCGCGCTCCCGCTCGGCTTCGCCGGCCGGGCGACCTGGGGGCTCGGCAAGAGAATCGTCGGGGAGTCCGCGGAGATCGTCGGCCGTGAGCTTCAGCAACGCACGGCTGAGCAGCTGTTCAAGGTGCTCGGCGAGCTCAAGGGCGGTGCGATGAAGTTCGGCCAGGCCCTGTCCGTCTTCGAGTCGGCGCTGCCCGAGGAGGTCGCCGGTCCCTACCGCGCGGCCCTGACGAAGCTCCAGGAGGCCGCGCCTCCGATGCCGACCCGGACCGTGCACGGCGTGCTGGAGGAGCGGCTCGGCAAGGACTGGCAGGAGCTGTTCCTGGATTTCGAGGACAAGCCGTCCGCGGCGGCCTCGATCGGGCAGGTGCATCGGGCGGTGTGGCACGACGGCCGCGAGGTCGCGGTCAAGGTGCAGTATCCGGGCGCCGGAGAGGCGCTCTTGTCCGACTTGAACCAACTGAGCCGCTTCGCCCGTCTGTTGGGTCCGCTGATCCCCGGCATGGACATCAAGCCGCTGATCGCGGAGCTCCGGGACCGGGTCTCGGAGGAACTGGACTACGGCCTGGAGGCGCAGGCCCAGCAGGTCCACGCCGAGGAGTTCGCCGACGACCCGGACGTGGTGGTGCCGGCGGTGGTCCACCAGTGCGAGCAGGTCCTGGTCACCGAGTGGATCGACGGCGTCCCGCTGTCCGAGATCATCGCGGACGGCACCCCGGAGCAGCGCGACCGCGCCGGCCAGCTCCTGGCCCGCTTCCTGTTCTCCGGCCCGGCCCGCACCGGCCTGCTCCACGCCGACCCGCACCCGGGCAACTTTCGTCTGCTGCCCGGCGGCCCGGAGGGTGAGGACGACTGGCGTCTGGGCGTCCTCGACTTCGGTACTGTCGACCGTCTTCCGGGCGGCCTGCCCACGCCCATCGGCGACTCCCTGCGCATGACCCTGGGCGACGAGGCGGAGGCCGTCTACGAACTGCTCCGTGCGGAAGGCTTCGTCAAGGACTCCATAGACCTCGATCCCGACGCCGTCCTCGACTATCTCCGGCCGATCATCGAACCGGCGCTGGTCGACGAGTTCACCTTCACCCGTGGCTGGATGCGCAGTCAGGCGGCCCGTATCGCCGACATCCGCTCCCCCGCCTACCAGCTGGGCAAGCAGCTCAACCTTCCGCCGGCGTATCTGCTCATCCATCGGGTGACGCTCAGCACGATCGGCGTCCTGTGCCAGCTGGGCGCGACGGTCCGGCTCCGCGAGGAACTGGAGGCATGGCTGCCGGGGTTCGTGCCCGCGGAGGAGGCGTCCGAGGAGCCCGCGGCGGAGGCGTGAGCGGCGAAGGCACGAAGGGCTGAGGCATGGGGGCTGAGCGGGGGCCTACCACCAGGCCGAGTCCAGCCGCCCCTCGATCGCCCTGAGGTTCTCCCTGGAGCAGGTGTCGCAGAAGTACTCGCGGACGCCGTTCTCCACGGAGCAGGTCCAGGTAGGTCGCGGGCCGTCGGCGGTGACACCGCAGCGGGCGCACACGAGTGGCGGGGGCTCCGGGGCGGAGCCGCCCTCGTCACTACCGCCGGGAAGACTCGTCACGCCGCGACGATATCCCCGCGCCCGGCGGAACGGCGCACAACGCACCGCGGGGGCCGGTCCGTTCGGACAGACCGGCCCCCGCGGGGAGCATTCGCCTCCCGGGTCCGGGAGGCCACCGCTTCAGGTGGTGGTGATCACTGCATGACCGCGATGGCGAGCGCACGGCGGGCGCGCATCGAGGCGCGCTCGGCCCTGCGCTGCATCCGGCGCGCGGCCGCCAGGCTCACGGCCCGGCGCTCCTGCTGCGCGGCGTGCAGTCGCTCGTGCATATGCGCACGAGCCAGGGCTTCTGGTTGGAGTTGCATCTCTCGGGTCCTGTTCTGGCGCAAGTCGGTCGCACCGGTGATGGTGAAGTCTGGAATCGCGGAGCCGGCGGGCTCAGTGGTGGACGGCTTCATCGGGGCCTGCTTCTTGGGGTCGTGCGTGAGGGGGCGGTCGATCGTTCCTGCGATGGTGTTCATGCCGTGACCGGGTTCTTGCGCGGGCGACCACGCGGCCGCTTCCGGGCGACGACGACACCCTGGACGAACAGCTCGCCACCCCAGACGCCCCAGGGCTCACGCCGCTCCTTGGCGCCGGCGAGGCAGGCCTCCATCAGCGGGCAGGTGCGGCAGAGCGACTTGGCGTACTCGACGTCGGCCGGCGACTCGGCGAAGAAGACCTCCGGGTCGTAGGAACGGCAGGGGACGGGTACGCCGAGGTTCTCGATGGCGTCGTCGAGCGCGGTGAGCGCGGTGAGCGGGATCAAGGTGGAGTCCTCCGTGAGGCCGGGCTTGGGGATCGCGTCTGAAGGCGGTACGGACGGGGCGTGCGCTTCGAGTTGCACGGTTGGTTTTCCTCGTCTGGTCGGTCCGGTCCTGTTGGACCGGTGGTCGGCTTGGTACCGGGTTCTTTTCTTGTCCCGAGGCTCCTTCGTCCGTTCTCCCGGTGAGGGGAAAACAAAAGGGCCGCGGATCCCGGATGGGGTTCCGCGGCCCTGAAGGCGCCGGCCTGAGTCGATCAGGCTGGATCACTCCAGGGTTCTGGCCCACGGAAGGCCCACATCAGGTGGTGCTGCGTTGCCTGCTTCCGGCTTCCGGCACCGGCTGCCGTAAAGGCATAGGCATGCGCCTGTCCCTCTACTGCTTCCAGTGCCTTGGTCGGTCGCTCATTGCGCTCACGAACGGGGAGACCCGCGAGAGACACGGAGGACGCCGGGCCGGCGACACGAATGCCGGACAGACCGGTGCCCTGGTTCGAGACGGCGAGCATGCACAGGGAGGCGACGACCGAGCGATCGGTCATTTTCGCGGTGAAGCTGGCGTTGATGCTGGTCACTGGACTCGCCTCCTCTCGGCGTCTCGGGGGGACTGGGGTGAGCCAGTCCTACGGGTATGTAAGTACAGCATGGAAGAGGGCCCTCAGAGAAGGCCTCCGTTCCAACGCCTAAGAACCTATGGGGATTGCCGGGGCATGCGCAAACTATTTTTTCGACGAGTTCGCCTCAGTCCCCAACTTCTTCCGCCCCGGGGTCCTGGCCTGCGCAGATGGCCAGAACATCGGCTCCGTAGCGGTCGAGCTTGCGCTTGAGGACGCCGGGGATGCGCGACAGCTCGGCCGGAGTGCTCGGCTCCGTCTCGGCGATGGCGATCAGGGTCCGGTCCGTGAAGACACAGAAGTCCGGCTGACCGCTGAGCCGCGCCTGGGTGCCCCGCCACTCGCGCAACCGCTCGTAGAGACCCTCGTCCATGTCGGAGGGGCAGTCCTCGCAGCGCATCAGCTTCATCTCGCCGGCGTCGGTGAGCGTGCGGCCGCAGACCCGGCAGCGGGCGGGGGTGCGCTGGGTCCGGCGCGGCACCACGTCGGCCGCCGTACTGCTCGTGAAGCCCCGTTCGACGCCCCCGGGGCCTCCGCCGCCGGTCCGCCCCACGGCCGTGGCCGAGCCGGGGCGCAGTCCGTCGAGGAAGCGGCTGGGGCGGCGGTTGGGGCGACCGCCGGGCGAGCGGGAGAGGGCCCAGGAGACATGGAGGTGTTCGCGGGCGCGGGTGACACCGACGTAGAGGAGGCGGCGCTCCTCCTCGATCTGCTCGTCGGTCTTTGCGTAGGTGATCGGCATCATGCCCTCGGCGACGCCGACCAGGAAGACGACGTCCCACTCCAGGCCCTTGGCCGAGTGCAGGGAGGCGAGGGTGACGCCCTGGACGGTCGGGGCGTGCTGGGCGTTCGCCCGCTCGTCGAGCTCGGCGACCAGGTCGGCGAGGGTGGCGTCGGCTCTGGCGGCGGTGAAGTCCTGGGCGAGGTTCACCAGTGCGGCGAGCGACTCCCAGCGTTCCCTGACCGCGCCGGAGCCCGCCGGGGGCTGCGCGGTCCAGCCCTCGCCGGAGAGGACGGCCCGTACCTGGGAGGGCAGGTCGGGGGCGTCGTCCAGCCGTGAGTCGTTGCCGCCGAAGCGGGCCGCGCCGCGCAGGTTGACGATGGCTCTGCGCACTTCGGGGCGGTCGAAGAAGCGCTCGGCACCCCGCAGCTGGTAGGGAATGCCGGCGTCGGCGAGCGCCTGCTCGTAGGTCTCGGACTGGGCGTTCGTACGGAACAGCACGGCGATCTCGGCGGCCTGGACGCCGGCGGCCAGCAGTTCGCGGATGCGGCGGGCGGCGCCCTCGGCCTCGGCGGGCTCGTCGGTGTGCTCGCTGTAGACGGGTTCGGGGCCCGGGGCGCGCTGCGAGACCAGCTCCAGACGGTGGTCGGCGGCGCGACCGCTGGCTTGGGAGAGCAGACCGTTGGCGAGATGGACGACCTGGGGGGTGGAGCGGTAGTCGCGGACCAGCTTGACGACGGTGGCGCCGGGGTGGCGGGTGCGGAAGTCGAGAAGATGGTCGGGAGTTGCTCCTGTGAACGAATAGATCGTCTGGCTGGCGTCGCCGACCACGCAGAGGCTGTCGCGGTCGCCGAGCCAGAGCTCCAGCAGCCGCTGCTGGAGGGGGCTGACGTCCTGGTACTCGTCGACGACGAAGTGCTGGTACTGGGCGCGGACCTGGTCGGCGATGTCGTGCCGGTCCTGGAGGACGGCCACCGTCAGCAGCAGGACGTCCTCGAAGTCGATGACCGCGCGGTCCCGCTTGAGGGCCTCGTAGGCGGCGTAGAGCTGGGCGATCTCGGCCGGGTTGCGGGGGGACTCACGGCCGGCCTTGGCGGCGGCGAGGGCGTAGTCGCCGGGGACGGTCTGGGTGACCTTGGACCACTCGATCTCGGCGGTGACGTCCCGCAGCTCGCCGCGGTCGAGGCGGATGCGGCAGGCGGCGGCCGCGTCGACGACGAGCTGGATCTTGCGGTCGACGAGCCGGGGCATGGAGCCACCGACGGCTTTCGGCCAGAAGTACTGGAGCTGACGCAGGGCGGCCGAGTGGAACGTACGGGCCTGGACCCCGGCCGCGCCGAGCTGGCGCAGCCGGCCGCGCATCTCGCCGGCGGCGCGGTTGGTGAAGGTGACGGCCAGCACGCTGGAGGGCTGGAGGATGCCGGCGCGCACGCCGTAGGCGATGCGGTGGGTGATCGCCCGGGTCTTGCCGGTCCCGGCTCCGGCCAGCACGCACACCGGGCCGTGCAGGGCGGTGGCCACCTCGCGCTGCTCGGGGTCGAGCCCTTCGAGCACCGCGTCGGCCGAGTCCGGTACCTGCGGGAAGAGGGGGGAGTGCGTTGCTGCTGTCACACCGCCATGCTGCCAGGTCGGCGGAGACGGCTGTGCCGGTTGTCCACAGGCAGGGGCTCGCAGTCGTACTAATGCGGCAGGCGTCACGTGCGGGGATACCCCGGGTGGGAATGGTGACCCGCTCGCGTACGTTTCCCCCACTGGACGACCTCTTCCCCCGAGCCACCAGAGGAGCGCGCGAGACATGCAGGGCACTGTGACGATGTACAGCACCACGTGGTGCGGTTACTGCCAGCGGCTGAAGAAGCAGATGGACCGCGAAGGCATCGCGTACACCGAGATCAACATCGAGCAGGACCCGGCGTCCGCCGCGTTCGTGGAGAAGGCGAATGGCGGAAACCAGACGGTTCCGACCGTGCTGTTCGCCGATGGTTCGACGCTCACGAACCCGTCGCTGGCCCAGGTGAAGCAGAAGATCGCCGCCTGAGCGGACGTACGGCGCTTCGGGGCCGCTCCCTTTGCTGGGAGCGGCCCCTTCGCATGCTCAGACGCTGCGCGTCGGCAGTGGCTTGCCGTACCAGAGCTCGATCAGCCGGGCCGCGATCGAGATGCCGTACGGCGGCAGGACCTCGCCGGAGTCGAAGGCGGCGCCCAGCTCGTCGCGGGAGAACCAGCGGGCCTCGCTGATCTCGTCGCCGTCGACGTTGATCTCGGTGGAGGTGGCGCGGGCCAGGAAGCCGAGCATGAGGCTGGACGGGAACGGCCAGGGCTGGCTGGCGACGTACTCGACCTGACCGACGGAGACGCCGGCCTCCTCGAAGACCTCCCGGCGCACCGCCTGCTCGATGGACTCGCCGGGCTCGACGAAGCCGGCGAGCGTCGAGAAGCGGCCCTCGGGCCAGTGGACCTGGCGGCCGAGCAGGATGCGGTCGTCCTCGTCGGTGACCGCCATGATCACGGCGGGGTCGGTGCGCGGGTAGTGCTCGGCGCCGCAGGCCTGGCAGCGGCGGATGTGCCCGGCGGCGGCGATGACGGTGCGCTCGCCGCAGCGGGAGCAGAAGCGGTGGGTGCGCTGCCAGTTCTCCAGACCGACGGCGTGGACCATGAGGCCCGCCTCGCGCGGCGACAGCAGCAGGCCCGCCTCCCGCAGGCCCGCCGGACGGGCCGACTGGTCGATACGGCCGGGCAGGGTGTCCTTCTGGAGGGCGAAGTAGCTGACGCCGTCCTCGTCGATGCCGAGGAAGTAGCGGTGGGCCTCGGTGAGCGGAGCCTCGAAGGCGGGCGTCATGACGAGTTCGGTGCGGCCCTCGGCCGTCTCGTCGATGAGGACCTGACCGCCGGAGACCACGAAACAACGGGTCGTGGGGTGGCTCCAGGCCGCCGCGAGCCAGGCCTCGTCGAGCCGGTGGTGGGCGGCCCGGTCGATGCCGCTGGGGGCGGTGAGCGAGATGGGTCGGTCGGCGGTGTGGTCGGTCCAGGTGGTCACGGGTGCTTCCAACTCCCCCGGTGGAACGGATTGTTTCGGCGGGCGGTTCGGCGGGACGGTCGAGGTTCAGGGCTCATGGCGCCAGTGCTCCGCCAGGTCGCCCCACAGGTACGCGGTGGTCTCGACGCCCTTGAGGAGGAGATCCAGTTCGACCTTCTCGTTGGGCGCGTGCCAGCCGTCGGACGGGACGGAGATGCCGAGGAAGAGCACGGGGGCGCCCAGGACCTCCTGGAGGTCGGCCGCCGGCCCCGACCCTCCCTCGCGGGTGAAGCGGACGGGCTTCTCGAAGGCGCGGCCCATCGCGCGGACGACGGACTCGAGGGCCGGGTGGTCCAGCGGGGTCAGACACGGGCGCGTGCCGCCGCTGAACGTGATCTCGCAGCGGATCCCGGCGGGTACCTGGGTGGCGGCCCACGCGCGGACGACCTTCTCGACGTGGTCGGGTTCCTGTCCGGCGACGAGCCGGAAGGACAGCTTCACCATGGCGGAGGACGGGATGACGGTCTTGCTGCCGGCTCCCTGGTAGCCGCCGCCGATGCCGTTGACCTCGGCGGTGGGGCGGGCCCAGATGCGCTCCAGGGTGGTGTGCCCGGCCTCGCCCTGGGTGGCGTACGACTTGGCGGTGCGCAGCCACTGCTCCTCGTCGAAGGGCAGCTCGGCGAGGAGGGCGCGCTCACGGTCGGTCAGTTCGACGATGCCGTCGTAGAAGCCGGGGACGGCCACGCGTGCGTGCTCGTCGTGCAGCGCGGCGACCAGGCGGGCCACGGCGGTCGCCGGGTTGGGCACGGCACCGCCGAAGGATCCGGAGTGGATGTCCTGGTCGGGGCCGTACAGCTGGATCTCGCACTCGGCGAGGCCCCGCATGCCGGTGCAGACGGTGGGGGTGTCCTCGGCCCACATGCCGGTGTCGGAGACGATGACGGCGTCGGCGGCGAGGCGCTCCGCGTGCTCCTCGACGAGGGCACGGAAGTGCGGCGAACCGGACTCCTCCTCGCCCTCGATGAGCAGTTTGAGGTTGACGGCGGGGGCCGTGCGGCCGGTGGCGGCGAGGTGGGCGCGGACGCCGAGTGTGTGGAAGAACACCTGGCCCTTGTCGTCGGCCGCCCCGCGCGCGTAGAGGCGGTTGTCGCGGACGACGGGTTCGAAGGGCTCGCTGTCCCAGCCGTCCGCCAGGGCGGCGGGCTGTACGTCGTGGTGACCGTAGACCAGGACCGTGGGTGCGCCGGGGACGTCGGAGGGCCACTCCGCGAAGACGGCGGGGGCGCCCGGGGTCGGCCAGACCTCGGTGGTCGGGAAGCCGGTCTCGGTGAGTTTGGCGGCGAGCCAGTCGGCGCTGCGGCGTACGTCGGGCGCGTGGTCGGGCTGGGCCGACACGGAGGGGATGCGCAGCCACTCGGCGAGGTCGTCGAGGAAGGCGGTGCGGTGCTGCTCGATGTACGTACGGACGGCGCTGTCCGGGGTCAGGCTCATGGTCACGAGCCTATCGGCCCGCACCGACATCCTCGGTGGGCGGTTCCTCACAGTTTGCTTGCGCGGAGGAGCCCTCCAGAAGCAATCGCTCCAACGTTCTGCGCCCGGGCAGACCGTCCGGCCGTACGACCTCGCCGGTGCGCACGAACACGAACGCGGCCGTGACCGACTCCGGCGGCACTCCCTGCTGCTCGGCCCAGCCGAGCCGGTAGAGGGCGAGTTGCAGGGGGTCGGACGTACCGTCGCGGCTGGTCTTCCAGTCGACGATCTCGTACGACGTCGTCCCGCCGTCGTCCTGCCGGTAGACGGCGTCGATGCGCCCCCGGACCACCCGGCCCGCGATGGCGAGCTGGAACGGTGCCTCCACGCGGTACGGCGTGCGGTGGGCGTACTCGGTGCGTTCGAAGGCCTCCTTGAGGGCCTCAAGGTCGCGTTCGTCGGCGATGTCGGCCTCGCTGCCGGGCAGCTCCTCCGGGTCGAGCATGGGCAGCGTCAGCTCTTCGAAGCGGGCTTCCACCCAGGCGTGGAACCGGGTGCCCCGGCGCGCGGACGGTTGCGGGGGGCGCGGCATGGGGCGCGCGAGTTCCTGCGCGAATCCGTCCGGGTCCTCGGCCAGGCGCATCAGCTGGGAGACGGTGAGCGAGGCGGGCAGGGGTACGTCGGTGACGGCCTCCCGCGCGCGCAGGAGCTCGCCGGTGAGGGCGTCGAGGTCGCGGTCCCAGGAGGCGAGCGTCCGGGCTTCCTCCGGGGTGAAGGGGGCGGGCTCCGGGGCGACGGGGCCGGGTTCCGGGGTGAAGGGTTCCCGGTCTGTGGGGTGCGGGAGCGCGTGTGGGGCCTGCGCCTGGGGTTCCGGCGCGGTCGCCTGGTGCGGGACCGAGGGACGGTCCGTGGTCCAGGAGTCCCAGTCGTCCGGATCGTTCAGGTCGTCCTCGGAGGAGGGCTCCTCCTCGTAGGGGGCTTCATCGTAGGAGCCTTCGTCGTCCTCGGGCGGGGGCGGCCAGTCGGGGTCCTCGTAGTCGTCCGGGTCGTGGGCGTCCGCGCGGGAGGCGAGGCGCTCCAGGTGGGCCAGGACCGTCTCGGCGGCGGTGCGGCGGCGGGCCAGGGACGCGTCGTCCAGGGGCAGCGGCCACACCTGGTCCTCGGTGGCCCGGTGCAGGGCCGGGTTCTCCTCGTCCTCGGCGGGCTCCTCGGCCCAGGCCTCGATCTCGCCGTGTCCGGCCGCGCAGTGGTCGTGGAGGGCCTGGAGGAAGTCGGAGGGGCCCCGGGGCTTCTTCTGGGCGGGCCCCCACCAGTGGCCCGAGCCGAGGAGCAGCGAGCGGGGGCGGGTGAAGGTGACGTAGCCGAGGCGGAGTTCCTCGGTGTGCTGGTGGTCCTTCATGGCCTCCTGGAAGGCCTTCAGGGCGCGCGAGTCCCAGGCGTCGACGTCGGGCAGGGTGGCGGCGTCGCCGCGCAGTTCGTGCGGCAGCACCTTGCCCTGGGCGGTCCACTTCTCGCGGCCCTGGGTGCTGGGGAAGGTACCGGTGACCAGGCCGGGGACGGCGACGACGTCCCATTCCAGGCCCTTGGACTTGTGGGCGGTGAGCACCTTGACGGTGTTCTCGCCGCCGGGCAGCGCGTTGTCGAGGCCCTTCTCGTATTGGGCGGCGGTGCGCAGGAAGCCGAGGAAGGCCAGCAGGGTGGCCTCTCCGTCGCCTGCGGCGAAGGAGGCGGCGACGTCCAGGAAGTTGGACAGGGTCTCGCGCCGGCGGGCGGCCAGGGCGTTCGGGGACGCCGACAGCTCCACTTCCAGGCCCGTGACCGCTAGGACGCGGTGCAGGACGTCCATCAGCGGATCCGAGAGGGAGCGGCGCAGGTCGCGCAGTTCGGTGGCCAGCCGCGCGAACCGCACGCGCGCGTCCGGCGAGAACGGCAGACCGTCCTCCTCGCGCTCGGTGGCGAACGGCAGCTCCACGAACGTGTCCAGCGCGTCCGCGAGCGATATCACCTCGGAGGGGTCGACCCCCTCGACGGCCTCCGCGAGTCGGCGGTCCCGGTCGTCGCCCGCGTCCACGCGCGCGTGGGACACCAGCAGACGGGCGCGGCGCCCTAGGAGGGCGAGGTCGCGCGGGCCGATGCGCCAGCGCGGGCCGCTCAGCAGACGGACGAGGGAGGCGTTGGCGCCGGGGTCCTGGAGGACTTCGCAGACGGCGACGAGGTCGGCGACCTCGGGCAGGTGCAGCAGCCCGGAGAGCCCGACGACCTCGACGGGGACGTCCCTGGCGACCAGCGCGCCCTGGATCTCGGCGAAGTCGGTCGCCGTACGGCACAGGACGGCGATCTCGCCGGGCGCCTTGCCCGTGTTCACCAGGTGGGCGACCGAGTCGGCGATCCAGTCGATCTCCTCGGCGTGGGTGCGCAGCAGGGCGCAGCGCACCACGCCGTCGCGTTCGGCACCGGGCGCCGGGCGGAGGGCCTCCACGCCCGCGTGCATGGCCCGCAGCGGCTCGGCGAGGCCGTTGGCGAGGTCGAGGAGGCGGCCGCCGCTGCGGCGGTTCTCGCTGAGCGCCTGGCGGGTGGCCTGGCTGCCGTCGGCGTGGGCGAAGTGCTCGGGGAAGTCGTCGAGGTTGGCGACGGAGGCGCCGCGCCAGCCGTAGATCGCCTGGCAGGGGTCACCGACCGCGGTCACGGGGTGGCCGGTCCCGCCCCCGAAGAGGCCCGCCAGGAGGATGCGCTGGGCGACCGACGTGTCCTGGTACTCGTCGAGCAGGACGACCCGGAACTCGTCGCGCAGGACGCGGCCCACCTCGGGGATCTGGGCGAGCTCGGCGGACAGGGCGATCTGGTCGCCGAAGTCGAGCAGGTCGCGCTCACGCTTCGCGGCCCGGTAGCGGCCCACCAGCTCGGCCAGTTCACGCCGGGCGGCGGCCGCTTCGGGGACCTTGCGCAGGTCCGCGTTGGTGAGCTTGGCGCCCTGGAGAGCGAGCAGCAGCTCGGCGTCGTACGCCCGCAGGGTCTCCGGTCGTACGAGGTGTTCGGCGAGCTCGGCGTCGAGGGTGAGGAGGTCGCCGACGAGGTCCGGGAAGGAGCGGGTGAGCGCCGGGTAGGGGCCGGGGGCTTCGCGCAGCACGCGCGCGGCGAGCTGGTAGCGGGTGGCGTCGGCCAGGAGGCGGGACGTCGGTTCGAGGCCGATGCGCAGGCCGTGGTCGGTGAGCAGGCGGCCCGCGAACGCGTGGTACGTCGAGATGACCGGCTCGCCCGGCGGGTTGTCCGGGTCGATGATGTCGGGGTCGGTGACGCCCGCCTTGATCAGCGCCTTGCGGACGCGCTCGGCGAGTTCACCGGCGGCCTTGTTGGTGAACGTCAGGCCGAGGACCTGCTCGGGGGCGACCTGGCCGGTGCCGACCAGCCAGACCACGCGGGCCGCCATCACCGTCGTCTTGCCGGAGCCCGCGCCGGCCACGATCACCTGGGGCGCGGGCGGCGCGACGATGCAGGCCGTCTGCTCCGGGGTGAACGGGATACCGAGGAGCTCCTTGAGCTGATCGGGATCGGTGATACGGGCGGGCATGTCGCAGAGGCTAGCGGCGGCCACTGACAGTCGAGGACGAATCGACCGCCGATTCGAGAGAAGCGCAGGTCAGTACGTGTGGTGCGACGCGTCACAGCCGTCCGGTCACTCCACTACCTGGCGTCCCTCGGGTCGGGCACTGCACGACGCCTGGAAGGCGCAGTGGGTGCAGTGCTGGCCGGTGGTCGGGGTGAACCGCTCGTCGAGGACCTTGCCGGCGGCCGTCGCGAGCAGGTCGCCGACCCACTCCCCCGCCGCGCCTTCGATGGGGTCCTGTGCCTGCACCTTGGGCAGGGTCTCGCCGCCGTCGCGCTTGGCGGCGCCCTGGCGCAGCTGGACGAGTTCGGCGCCGCCCGGCTCGGGGCGTACGCCGTCGAAGGCCTCGTCGACGGCGCCCTCGCGGACGGCGAGCTGGTAGACGGCGAGCTGCGGGTGGTGCTCCACCTCGCGCGCGGTCGGCGCCTGTTTGCCGGTCTTGAAGTCGACGACATAGGCGCGGCCGTCGCCGTCCGCCTCGACGCGGTCCATCTGGCCGCGGATGCGCACCTCGTAGTCGCCGGCTTCGAGGGTGACGTCGAAGTCGTGTTCGCTGGCGACCGGGGTGCGGCCGGTGCGGTCCATGACATGCCACTTCAGGAAGCGTTCGAGCGCCACGCGCGCGTTCTCCTTCTCCTGCGCCGACTTCCACGGCGCGTCGAAGGCGAGGGCGTTCCACACGGAGTCGAGGCGCTCCATGAGGACGGCGAGGTCGGCCGGGGTGTGTCCGGAGGCGACCTCGTCGGCGAGGACGTGCACGACGTTGCCGAAGCCCTGGGCGACCGTCGCGGGCGCGTCGGCCTTCACCTCGCGGCCCAGGAACCATTGCAGGGCGCAGGTGTTGGCGAGCTGGTCGAGGGCGCTGCCGGAGAGCACGACGGGCTGGTCGCGGTCGCGCAGCGGCACCTTGGACTCGGTCGGCTCGAACATGCCCCACCAGCGGTAGGGGTGGGCGGAGGGGACGAGGGGGCGCCCGTCCTCGTCGGTGAGGGCGGCGAGCCGGGCCAGCCGGCGGGCGGCGGCCTCCCTCAGGCCGTCCGACACGCGTGGGTCGACGGTCGTGGCGCGGAGTTCGGCGACGAGCGCGGCGACGGACAGGGGGCGGCGCGGGCGGCCGGTGACGTCCTTGGGTTCGACGCCGAGCTCGGTCAGGAAGCGGGAGGGCTGGTCGCCGTCGTCGGCCGGGGCCTTCACGGCCGTGACGACGAGGCGCTCACGCGCGCGTGTGGCGGCGACGTAGAACAGGCGGCGTTCCTCGGCCAGCAGCGCCCCCGGGGTGAGCGGTTCGGCGAGGCCGTCGCGGCCGATGCGGTCGGCCTCCAGGAGGGAGCCGCGGCGGCGCAGATCGGGCCACAGACCCTCCTGGACGCCGGCGACGACGACCAGACGCCACTCCAGGCCCTTGGAGCGGTGCGCGGTCATCAGACGGACGGCGTCGGGGCGTACGGCACGCCGCGTGAGGGTGTCGGCGGCGATGTCCTCGGCGTCGATCTCCTCCAGGAAGTTGAGGGCGCCCCGGCCGCCGCTGCGCTCCTCCGCGCGGGCGGCGGTGGCGAACAGCGCGCACACGGCGTCCAGGTCACGGTCGGCGTTGCGGCCGGCCGCGCCGCCGCGCCGGGCGGCCCGCTCCAGGCGGGCGGGCCACGGTGTGCCGTTCCACAGGTCCCACAGCGCCTCCTCGGCGCTGCCGCCGCCAGCGAGGCGCTCACGGGCCTTGCGCAGCAGTGCGCCCAGGCGTTGGGCGCCTCGCGCGTACGCGGGGTCGTGCACGGCCAGCCGCTCGGGCTCCGCGAGCGCCCGCGCGAGCAACTCGTCCGAGGGTGGCGGCAGGGCGTTGCCCGCGGCCCGCTCCTCGTCGCGCAGGGCGCGGCCGAGACGGCGCAGGTCCGCGGCGTCCATGCCGGCGAGGGAGGAGGTGAGGAGGGTGAGGGCGGTCTCGGTGTCGAGCCAGCAGGTCTCGGGTTCCTGGGGCTGGGGTTCAGCTTCCTCGGACCGCGCCCCGGCCTCCGCCGTCGCCACCGCCCGCAGTGCGGTCAGCAGGGGGGCCACCGCCGGTTCGTGCCGCAGCGGCAGGTCGTCGCCGTCGATGTCCAGGGGTACGCCCGCAGCCGTGAGCGCCCGGCGCACCGTCGGGATGGTGCGCGACCCGGCGCGCACCAGGACGGCCATCTCGCCCCAGGGCACGCCGTCCTCCAGGTGGGCCCGGCGCAGGATGTCGGCGACGTTGTCCAGTTCCGTACCGGGCGTGGGATACGTGAAGACGTCGACGCGCCCGCCCTCCCTGACCGGTGTGAGCTCGCGGTGGGCGCGGACCTTCTCGGCGGGCAGCCGGGTGAGCGGCATGCGCTGGGTCAGCAGCCGGGTCGCGGTCAGCAGTCCGGCGCCGGAGCGGCGGGAGGTGCGCAGGACCTCGACGGGCGCCGGGCGGCCGTCCACGCGCGGGAAGGCGTCGGGGAAGTCCAGGATGCCGTTCACGTCGGCGCCGCGGAAGGCGTAGATCGACTGGTCGGGGTCGCCGAACGCGACGAGGGTGCGTCCGCCGCCTGCGAGGGCGTGCAGGAGCCTCACCTGGGCCGGGTCGGTGTCCTGGTACTCGTCGACGTAGACGGCGTCGTACTGCGCGGCGAGCCGCCCGGCGGTCTCCGGGCTGTGGGCGAGGAGTACCGCGCGGTGGACGAGTTCGGCGTAGTCGAGGACGCCCTGGAGGTCGAGGACGTCGAGGTACTCGGCGAGGAAGGCCGCGGCGGCACGCCAGTCGGGGCGGCCGATACGGCGGGCGAAGGCGTCCAGGGCGGCCGGGTCCAGGCCCAGTTCGCGGCTGCGGGCGAGCACCGCGCGGACCTCGTCGGCGAAGCCCCGGGTGGTCAGACAGGCCCGCAGTTCGTCCGGCCAGCGCACATGCGCGAGGCCGAGCCGCTCCAGGTCGGGCTGGCCGGCCAGGAGTTCGCGGACGGTGACGTCCTGCTCGGGGCCGGAGAGCAGCCGTAGCGGTTCCACGAACAGGTCGCTGTCCTGGTGGGCGCGGACCAGGGCGTAGCAGAACGAGTGGAACGTGGTCGCCTGCGGCGCCCGGCCTGCTCCTATGCGCAGCGCCATGCGGTCACGCAGTTCGACGGCGGCCTTGCGACTGAACGTCAGCACGAGCACGCGTGCGGGGTCACCGCCGCGGGCGATGCGCGCGGCCACGGACTCGACGAGGGTGGTGGTCTTGCCCGTGCCCGGACCTGCGAGGACGAGCAACGGGCCGCCCTTGTGCTCAACCACGGAGCGCTGCGCGGCGTCCAGAGGAGGGGGATCCACGCGGGCCGGCGGGGTACGCACCAGTCGGTAAGCGCCACGGTTCCCCTGGCGCACCTGGGGGTGCGCCAGGCGCCTGGTGGAGGAAGAGGAGCTCACGTGGTTCGCCGGTCCTGGTGGGTGTGCTGGTTGGCTGTCCGCCGTGCGTGCAGGGCGGTGATCGCGGGGTGAGGGGGGCCTGTGCAGCCGACGCTACGCCGACCAACGGATCGGAAGCAGGGCTTCCGCTTCTTCCCTCGGAGCACGCGCGGCACTCTCGACCCGTACGTCCCCCGGAGCATTCGCGACCCTCGCGGCACGTACGTCCCTCGCCCCTCGAACGTACGCCATGCCACGGACGTGCCCCTGTTCCCCCGTACGGATCACAGGCTCCCCCAGGGCCCGTCCGATGGCGGAAGCTGTCAGGTGTGACCCTCCGCGCGTTCACCGCCGTCCCACCGCGCCCGTTTCATGTCCAGGCGCGGCATGTGGCCCTCGGCGGCCCTGCTCGCCGTCTTCAGGGGCGTGCCCTCGGCCCGGTAGTGATCGAGCGCCCGCAGCTCGTGGCCCGGCAGCAGCACGCCGTCCGAGCGGACCACACGCCACCACGGGACGGCGCCTCCGTAGAGCGCCATCACCCGGCCGACCTGACGCGGGCCGCCCTCCTCCAACCACTCGGCCACGTCGCCGTAGGTCATGACGCGCCCGGGCGGGATGAGATCGGCCACCTCGAGGACGCGCTCGGCGTACTCCGGGAGGGCGTCCGGCGGGACGTCCCGCGCAAGGCTCTCGTCGCTCATCCGCCCCATCCTGCCCCACCCCACCGACAATGTGACGCGCTGGCGACCGCGGGGATCCCTCGCCCTGGAGCGGCGCTTCCGGCAGACTGTGCGCCCCCGCATGTGCACCCTGACGCCCCGGTGTGTCAGCGGAGCATGCCACCATCGTGCGGGCGGTGACCGGTGATACGAGATCAAGAAGAGACGATGAAGCAACAGGGCGTGCCCCCGGAGGACGCGGAGAGCACCTCTGACGCTTCGTCGCGCCCCGGCGCCGACGACGCGGCCGACACCTCCGCGACCAGCGCCGACTTGGACGAGGAGACCCACGCCGAAGAGGTCGAGGGCGACGAACCCCTCCTCCCCGCGCGCGTGCACCGCCCCTCGGACCTGATGCGGCTCCTGGTGGGCGTTCTCGCGGTCGCCGTGCTGCTGGCGATCGCCGCGTTCGCGCACGGCACGACCTCGGGCCTCGAACAGGACATCAACAAGGGCACCGGACAGGCGCCCGACCTGCTCATCAAGATCGCCGGCCTGGCCTCCAGCATCGCGATCCTGCTGGTGCCGGTCGCCTTCGCGATCGAGCGGCTGATCAAACGCGACGGGCTGCGCATCGCCGACGGCGTGCTCGCGGCGGTCCTCGCCCACGGTGTGACCCTGGCCACCGACCTCTGGGTCGCCAAGGCCGCTCCGGACTCGATCCAGGAGGCGCTGACCCAGCCCTCCCCGGGCGACATCCACGCCCTGACCGACCCGGTGCACGGTTATCTCGCGCCGGTCATCGCGTACATGACGGCGGTCGGCATGTCCCGGCGGCCGCGCTGGCGCGCGGTGCTCTGGATCGTGCTGATGCTCGACGCCTTCTCGATGCTCGTCACGGGCTACACGACCCCGTTCTCGATCATCCTGACGGTGCTCATCGGCTGGACCGTGGCCTACGGGACGCTGTACGCGGTCGGCTCGCCCAACGTCCGGCCCACCGGGCGCACGCTGATGGCGGGCCTGCGGCACGTCGGCTTCCACCCGGTCAGCGCGGCCCGCGAGGAGGCCGTGGAGACCCCGGAGACCGGTGACCGCGGCCGACGCTACTTCGTCACCCTGGAGGACGGCCCGCCGCTCGACGTGACGGTCGTCGACCGGGAGCAGCAGGCGCAGGGCTTCTTCTACCGCGCGTGGAGGAATCTGACCCTGCGCGGCTTCGCCACCCGCAGCAGCCTGCCCTCCCTGCGCCAGGCCCTGGAGCAGGAGGCCCTGCTGGCCTATGCCGCCATCGCGGCCGGCGCCAACGCGCCCAAGCTGATCGCGACCTCCGAGCTCGGCCCCGACGCCGTGATGCTCGTCTACGAGCACACCGGCGGGCGCACCCTCGACTCACTGGCGGACGAGGAGATCACCGACGACCTGCTGCGTGACACCTGGCACCAGGTGCGGGCCCTGCAGTCCCGGCGCATCGCGCACCGGCGCCTCGTGGGCGACGCGATTCTGGTGGATCGTTCCGGCACCGTGATCCTCACCGACCTGCGCGTCGGCGAGATCGCGGCCGGCGACCTGCTGCTGCGCATGGACATCTCCCAGCTGCTGGTGACACTCGGGCTGCGCGTGGGCGCCGAACGCGCGGTGGCGGCCGCGGTGAACGTGCTCGGCCCGGACGCCGTCGCCGACTGTCTGCCGATGCTCCAGCCCATCGCCCTGAGCCGCTCCACGCGCGCGACCCTGCGCACCCTGGCCCGGGAACGCGCCCAGCGCGAGCGCGACGCGATCCTTGAGGCCTCCCGACAGGCCAAGCAGGCCAGGCTCGAAGAGGCCCACGAGGACGCCAAGCCGGTCCTCGACAAGCCCGACAAGAAGGCCGTACGCGCGGAGGCGCGGGCCGAGAAGCGGGCCATCGACGAGGCACTGGACGAGGCGCGCGAGGACGATCTGCTCACACTCATCCGCCATGAGGTGCTGCTGATCAGGCCCCAGGCGCCCGTCGAGCCGGCCCGTCTGGAGCGGGTGCGGCCACGCACGCTCATCAGCGTCATCGCCGGTGCCATCGGCGCGTACTTCCTGCTGACGCAGCTCACCCACATCGAGTTCGGCCCCCTCATCCAGAACGCCGAGTGGGGCTGGGTCGCGGCGGCCGTGCTGTTCTCGGCGGCGAGCTACTTCGCGGCGGCGATGTCGCTGCTGGGGTTCGTGCCCGAGCGGGTGCCCTTCATGCGGACCGTGGGGGCGCAGGTCGCCGGGTCCTTCGTGAAGATCGTCGCGCCGGCCGCGGTGGGCGGCGTCGCCCTCAACACGCGCTTCCTGCAACGCCAAGGAGTGCGGCCCGGGCTCGCGGTGGCCAGTGTCGGCGCCTCGCAGCTGTTCGGACTCGGCTGCCACATCCTGATGCTGCTCTCCTTCGGCTACCTGACCGGCACCGAGAAGACGCCGTCGCTGTCGCCCTCCCGGACGGTCATCGCGGGTCTGCTGACGGTGGCGGTGCTCGTGCTGGTGGTCACCTCCGTGCCGTTCCTGCGGAAGTTCGTGGTCACGCGCGTGCGTTCGCTCTTCGCCGGCGTCATCCCGCGCATGCTCGACGTGCTGCAGCGGCCGCAGAAGCTCTTCACCGGCATCGGCGGCATGCTGCTGCTGACCGCCTGCTTCGTGATGTGTCTGGACGCCTCGATCCGGGCCTTCGGCACCGAGGGTTCCTCGCTCAGCATCGCCAGCGTCGCGGTCGTCTTCCTCGCCGGCAACGCGCTCGGTTCGGCGGCTCCGACACCGGGCGGTGTGGGCGCCGTGGAGGCGACCCTGACGGTCGGTCTGATCGCCGTGGGCCTGCCCAGCGAGGTCGCCGCACCCGCCGTCCTCCTGTACCGGTTGCTGACCCTGTGGCTGCCGGTGCTGCCGGGCTGGCTGGCCTTCAACCACCTGTCCCGCAAGGGAGCGCTGTAGGCACGACCCCGGGTCCCGTACCAGGGCACGCGCGCGTACCTCGTACGGCCCGTGCCCCGAGCGGGCCGTCCTGCCCGCCCGCAGGATGGGACCATGCCGAACCCTCCCCGTCTGCGGGCCGCTGCCCTGACCGCCTCCGCCGTCCTGCTGTCCAGCGTGCTGGCGGGCTGCGGCGACGACTCCAAGGACCAGGATCTGACGGCCCAGAAGCTGAGCTGGGAGGACTGCCCGGCCCCGTCCACGGCGGAGGGCGGCGGTGATGCCCCGTCGCCTCTGCCCGACGGCGACGAGTGGCAGTGCGCCACCCTCAAGGCGCCCCGCGACTGGGCCGATCCCAAAGGCGACACGATCGGACTGGCGCTGATCCGAGCGAGGACGAGCGGCGACGAGAGCAAGCGGATCGGCTCCCTGATCTTCAACTTCGGCGGCCCCGGCGGCTCGGGCGTCACCACCCTGCCCGCCTTCGGCGAGGACTACGCGAAACTGCGCACCCGGTACGACCTGGTGAGCTTCGACCCGCGCGGAGTGGGACGCAGCGCCCCCGTGGAATGCCTCGACGACCTCCAGCTCGACGCGTACTTCCAGCAGGACGCCACCCCCGACGACACGGCCGAGCGCACCAAGCTCCTGGCCAACACCAAGGAGTTCAACGCGGCCTGCGAGGACAACTCCAAGAAGGTGCTCCCCCATGTGCGCACCACCGACGCGGCCCGCGACATGGACCTGATGCGCCAGGTCCTCGGCGACGACCGGCTGCACTACTTCGGCATCTCGTACGGCACCGAACTCGGCGGCGTGTACGCCCACTTGTTCCCCAAGCGGGTGGGCCGGGCCGTCTTCGACGCCGTGGTCGACCCGACCGAGGACTCCGAGCAGGGCTCGCTCGGCCAGACCAAGGGCTTCCAGCTCGCCCTCGACAACTTCGCCGAGGACTGTGTGTCGAAGACCGAGGACTGCCCGATCGGCGACACCGCACAGGACGTCAAGGACCGCATCGCCAAACTCCTGAAGGACCTCGACACAACGCCGATCCCCGGGGTCGGACTGCGTGAGCTGACCCAGACCGCGGCGACCAGCGGCATCGCCCAGTCGCTGTACTCGCAGGACTTCTGGGAGTACCTGACGGAGGGCCTGGACCAGGCGTACGCCGGGGACGGCAGGGTCCTGATGCTGCTGGCCGACTCCATGAACGGGCGCAACGAGGACGGCACGTACAGCAATCTCACCGCGGCCAACATCGCCATCAACTGCGCGGACGACAAGGCCCGGTACACCGAGGACTACGTCGAGCAGAAGCTCCCCGAGTTCCGGTCCGCCTCCCCGGTCTTCGGCGACTATCTGGCCTGGGGAATGGTCAGCTGCACCGACTGGGCCGTGAAGGGCGCCGCCGAGCACCCCGACGTGAGCGCGGCCGGCTCGGCGCCGATCCTCGTCGTCGGCAACACCGGCGATCCGGCCACGCCGTACGAGGGGGCGCGAAGGATGGTGGACGCCCTGGGCGAGGGCGTCGGCGTCGAGTTGACGTACAAGGGCCAGGGACACGGCGCCTACGACAGCAAGAACAAGTGCGTGCAGAGCGCGGTGAACGGCTATCTGCTGGACGGCAGGGTGCCGACGGCCGGGACCGTGTGTTCCTGACCCTCCCGCATCAAGAAAAGTGCAGGTCAGAACGTTATCCACAGGCCTCGGCGGTCGTCGTGTGATCCGCCTACCATGGCATGACCGCCATCCGCGGCACGATGCGGACGGCCCGCGAGGGGGGACTGCGATGACGCGTTTCGTACGGTGGACGGCTCTGGCCGCCGCCGCGGCACTACTGGTGGGGGCCTGTAGCGGCGGCTCGTCCGACGACGGAAAGGGCGACGGGGGCGACGGGGAGACCCACGCGTCCGGCCCGTCGTCGAGCCCCTCCGACACCGAGGCCGCGGCAGCGCTGCCCGCCTCGCTGACCTCGCAGAAGCTCGACTGGGAAGACTGCAAGGGCACCGCCGACTCCCCCGCCCCGAGCAGCGAATGGCGGTGCGCGACGCTCAAGGTGCCGCTGGACTGGGCCAAGCCGTCGGGGAAGACCATCGGCCTCGCACTGATCCGCGCCGAGGCGCGCGGCGACGACAAGATCGGCTCGCTGCTGTTCAACTTCGGCGGCCCGGGCGGCTCCGGTGTGTCGATGATGCCGCTGTACGGCGCTACGGTCTCGCCCCTGCGCGAGCGGTACGACCTGGTGAGCTGGGACCCGCGCGGGGTCGGCGGAAGCGAAGGCGTCCGCTGCCGCGGCGACAGGGCGATCGAGTCCGCCGAGTCGATCGACGCCACGCCGGACACCGCGGCCGAGGAGGCCGCCTACTTCCAGGACGCCACCGACTTCGGCAAGGGCTGTCAGAAGGCGGCCGGCGAGCTGTTGGCGCATGTCTCGACCACCGACACCGCCCGCGACATGGACCTGATGCGCCAGGTGCTGGGCGACGAGAAGATGCACTACTTCGGCATCTCGTACGGCACCGAACTCGGCGGCGTCTACGCCCATCTGTTCCCGAAGAACGTGGGGCGGCTGATCCTCGACGCGGTCGTCGACCCGAGCGCCGACACCGTGGGGCACGCCGAGAACCAGACCCGGGGCTTCCAGCGCGCGCTGGACGACTACCTGAAGTCGACCGGCCAGGACCCCGAACAGGGCACGCGGAAGATCGCCACGCTGCTGAAGGACCTCGACGCGAACCCACTGCCGACGGGGACCTCACGGAAGCTGACCCAGACCCTCGCGGTCACCGGCATCGTGCTGCCGCTCTACAGCAAGGCCAGTTGGCCGACGCTGACCAGTGCGCTGAAGGCCGCGGAGGAGGGGGACGGCTCGGAGCTGCTGACACTCGCCGACGGCTACAACGAACGGGACACCTCGGGCCACTACGGCACGACGACCCACTCCCAGCGGGTCATATCGTGCCTGGACGACAAGCAGCGGCCGACCGCGGCGGAGACGAAGAAGCTCCTGCCGACGTTCGAGAAGCTCTCGCCCGTCTTCGGGGCCTTCCTGGGCTGGGACACGGCCGGCTGGTGCCACGACTGGCCGGTGGCCGGGCAGTGGGACACCCCGGAGGTGAGCGCGCCCGGCGCGGCGCCGGTCCTCGTGGTCGGCAACACCGGCGACCCGGCGACCCCCTACGAGGGCGCCCGGAAGATGGCGGACGAGCTGGGCAAGGGCGTCGGTGTGGAGCTCACCTGGAAGGGCGAGGGACACGGCGCGTACGGCAGCGGGAGCGACTGTGTCGACTCGACGGTGAACGCGTACCTGCTCAAGGGCACGGTGCCGAAGGACGGCAAGGTCTGCTCATGACGACGGCGGGGGCCGCGCGCACCCGTGGTGCACGCGGCCCCCGCCGTACGGCAGACCTTCGGTCAGTAGACCGGCTTGTGCGGCTCGATCTGGTTGACCCAGCCGATCACACCGCCGCCGACGTGCACCGCGTCCGCGAAGCCGGCGGACTTGAGCACGGCGAGGACCTCCGCGCTGCGGACGCCCGTCTTGCAGTGCAGGACGATCTTCTTGTCCTGCGGGAGGCCCTCCAGGGCGGTACCCATGAGGAACTCGTTCTTCGGGATCAGCTTGGCGCCGGGGATCGAGACGATCTCGTACTCGTTGATCTCACGGACGTCGATGATCTCGATGTTCTCGCCGTCGTCGATCCACTCCTTGAGCTGCTTGGGAGTGATCGTCGCGCCGGCGGCCGCCTCCTGGGCCTCCTCGGAGACGACGCCGCAGAAGGCCTCGTAGTCGATGAGCTCGGTGACGGTCGGGTTCTCGCCGCAGACCGCGCAGTTGGGGTCCTTGCGGACCTTGACCTGGCGGTACTGCATCTCCAGGGCGTCGTAGATCATCAGGCGGCCGACCAGGGGCTCGCCGATGCCCGCGAGGAGCTTGATGGCCTCGTTGACCTGGATGGAGCCGATGGACGCGCACAGCACGCCAAGGACGCCGCCCTCGGCGCAGGAGGGGACCATGCCCGGCGGCGGGGGCTCCGGGTAGAGGCAGCGGTAGCAGGGCCCGTGCTCGGACCAGAAGACGGAGGCCTGGCCGTCGAAGCGGTAGATCGAGCCCCACACGTACGGCTTGTTGAGCAGCACGCAGGCGTCGTTGACCAGGTAGCGGGTCGCGAAGTTGTCCGTGCCGTCGACGATCAGGTCGTACTGGCTGAAGATGTCCATCACGTTGTCGGCCTCGAGCCGCTCCTCGTGAAGGACCACGTTCACGTACGGGTTGATGCCGAGGACGGAGTCGCGCGCGGACTCGGCCTTGGAGCGGCCGATGTCGGCCTGGCTGTGGATGATCTGGCGCTGCAGGTTCGACTCGTCGACCTCGTCGAACTCCACGATGCCCAGCGTGCCGACGCCCGCCGCGGCCAGGTACATCAGCGCCGGCGAGCCCAGGCCGCCGGCGCCGACGGCCAGCACCTTGGCGTTCTTCAGCCGCTTCTGCCCGTCCATCCCGACGTCGGGGATGATCAGGTGGCGGGAGTACCTGCGGACCTCGTCTACGGTGAGCTCGGCAGCGGGCTCGACCAGGGGTGGCAGCGACACGGGGACTCCGTTGGTCGGTCAATCATTACGGTTGTTCTCCCCGTAACACTGCCATGGCCTTTTTCATTCCGAGACACCCGTCCCGATCCGCGAGACGATGTCGTCCCAGTAGCCGGGCATCGTCTCCCAGGGGTCGCTCCGGCCGTCGCGGTCCGTGCGGTCGGTGAAGTAGAGAGTGGCGGCTCCCTGCCAGCGGGCGATGCGCAGAGCCTCGTCGAGATGCGGCGCCGGCACGCCGTGGACGAAGTGACAGAAGCGGTCGGGCGGATAGTCGGCGGTCCACTCGGCCACCTGCGACCAGCGGTAGTCGCTCCATGGGCCGGAAAAGGTGACCAACTGGTCCGCGCTCTCGGCATAGCCGGGATAGGGATGGGTGCCGTGACCGAGGACGACATGGGCGTCCTTGTCGGCTATCGCGCGCAGCGTGGTGACCGTGCGCCGGATCTCGGGGAGCGCGGTGCGTTCGGTCGGGCAGCGGTCGAGGAGGAAGCCGTCGACCTTGTACCAGTCGATGTAACGGTGCGCGTCGGAGACCATCTCCCCGAACGACCGTGCCCCGTACGTGGCGTCGACGTGTCCGAGGACACGGATACCCGCGTTGCGCAGGCGCCCCGCCGCCGCCAGACAGTGCGGGTCGGGGCGGCTGCCCGGGCCGTCGGCGACATTGAGGACGACCCAGTGCAGGGGCGCGGAGCGGGGGCGGGTGAGTTCGGCCCACTCGGCGGGGGCGACGAGGGGGTGGGCGAAACCCGGGATGCCTAGACCGGTGTGCAGACCGGTGCCCTGTTTCGTTCGGTTGGTACTGGTCAGATGCGGCATGCCGCCTCCATCCAGATGTCCGCCAGGGACTCTTCGAGGTTGATACGGGGACGCCAGCCGAGGCGGTCGCGGGCGGTGCGTACGTCGGCCTGCTGCCAGCTGCCGCAGCCGTCCGGGTACGGGTAGGCGACCGGGGCCGCGTGGTCCGGCTCGGGACGGGGGTGGCCGATGGTGGGACGCAGCGACGGGCCGGGCGGACCGTCGAGCTCGTGGAGGGCGCCGCCGTAGCCGGCCACGCGCGCGAGGACCGCGGCGGCGTCCCGGAGGCGGACGGCGCGGCCGGAGCCGATGTTGATGACGCCCTGCGCGGCGGACAGGCTCGCCGCGTGCACGGCGCGGGCGACGTCCCGTACGTCGATGAAGTCCCGCTGGACGCCGAGGCCGCCGAGCTTCAGCTCGCCGTCGCCGGACTGCATGGCGCGGCGCATCGCCTCGGCGAGCCTGCCGAGCGGGGAGCCGGCGGGGGTGCCCGGGCCCGCGGGTGAGAAGACCCGCAGGACCACGGCGTCCAGACCGGAGCCGAGGACGAGTTCGGTGGCGGCGAGTTTGCTGACGCCGTACGGGCCGCCGGGGCGCGGGACCGCGTCCTCTGCGGTGGAGCTGCCGGGTTGGCTGGGGCCGTACTCGGCGCCGCAGCCGATCTGGACGAGCCGTGCGCCGCAGCCGCTGCGGCGCAGCGCCTCGCAGACGGTGGCCACGGCGACCGTGTTGTGGCGGGTGAGTTCGCGGGCGCCGCCCCTTGTCGCGCCGGCGCAGTTGACCACGACGCCGGGGTGGACCGCGTCGAGGAAGCGGGTGAGCGCGCCGGGGCTGCCGGACGCGAGGTCGAAGCGGACGTCGGCGTCGTCGCCGCGGCCCAGCGCGGTGAGCTGGACGGCCGGGTCGGCGAGGAGGCGGTCGGCCACGAAGCGGCCGAGGTAGCCGTTGGCTCCGATCAGCAGGACCCTCATCGTGCTGCTCCCGGGGCCTCGTGGTCGGGTCGGGAGGTGATCATCTGGTGCTCTCCTTCAGCAGGGTGTGCCTCCGGGCTCCGGCGGTGGGCGGGGATGCCTGCGGCGGCCTGTGCGGGGTGGGGGCGGGGGTGAGGGTGGGGGCGGGGGTGAGGGTGGGGGTGGGGGATGGCGGGGTGGGTAGCGCGGGGTGCGTCCGTGCGGGTTCGTGTCGGGCGCTCGGGGTTCGTTGTTGGGCGGGGCCGCGCCGGGGGGTGTCCGTCCTCGGAACGGCGCGGAATCGGTCACCTATAAAGGGCGCCCGTGTTGACGCGCCAACCGCTGCGGGCGGACACCCCCCGACACGGCCCCTCACCGCCGTTGCGCTGTGCGGCTCCGCTGGGGTGCTTCCGGCCGCTTTCCGCCGTCGCGGCCGGCTCAGCACTGTGCGTCCGTGGTCGCGTGGGCCGAGGCTCGGGTCAGCCGGCGGGTTCCGTGGAGGAGGAGGGCTGCCGCTGCGATGCCGCAGACGAGAGTGGGGATCGCGCCGGGGCCCCAGTTCTCCGCGAGGGTGGTCACCGGGGTCCCCAGGGCGTCGCAGCCGGGGAGGCGGGACGCGAAGGCCGTGGCCAGGGCTGTTGCCTCTGTGGCGGCCGTGGCCGTGAGGATCAGGACGGGCGCGTGGGTGAAGCCGTGGGTGGTGAGCAGGCGGGAGAGGAAGAGGAGTGCGCCGAGGGTGAGCGTCTGGGCGTACGGGGCCGGCTCGTCCAGGGCTGCTGCCGTTACGGCAAGAAGGGCCGTCAGCGTGGACAGGTAGAGGGCGAACGCGCCCAGGAGGAGGGGGCGTACGGCTGCCGCGAAGTCCTCCAGGCCTCGGCTGGCCGTCACTTTGCGGCGAGCCCGGGTGGTGAGGAGGTGGGCGCTCCAGGCGGCGGGGGCCAGGGAAAGGGCCAGGGCGAGCGCGGGGGCGCCTGACATGGGCCAGGGGGCGTTCGCGGCGCCGGTGGGGAGGGTGTCGGGGCCGCCGGTGAGGGCGGAGTGGAGCAGGCCGTCGCCGAGCAGGGCGTAGGCGATCAGCCAGCAGGTGAGGGTGCGGGTTCGGGGGTGGGTGGGGTGGGTGGTGCGCAGGGGGCCTCTGGCCAGTGCCGCGCGGAGGGCCAGGGTCACGGTGAGGGTGCCCACGGCCGCTGTGATGAGGCGCGACTGGCCGTGCGTCAGGTGAATGCCGGTGAGGGTCGCCGCGCTCAGGGCGCCCGGCAGCAAGGTCAGCAGCGCCCAGTCAGCGCGGGCCCGGGGGATCTCGGGGGGCGCGGCCGCTGCGGCGGGTTCGCTTTCTCGGGACGCGCGCGCGTACATCTCCTCGGCGAGTGAGAAGACGTCCCGGTGGCGGAAGCGGGTCGCGGTGCGGTCGGTGACGCCGTGTGCCTCCAGGCCCGCCGCGATCTCCAAGGGGTCGACGGCTCGTTCGCACAGCTCTCGATGGCGGTGCATCAGGGCCTTGACCGGGTCCCCGGCGGTTCGGCGTGGGGTGGAAGCGGCCTTGGGGGTGGGTGTGGGGGCCGGGGTGGGGGTGCGTGTGGTGCGGTGGGCGGGCGCGGGGTGGTCTTCGTGCGCCTGGAGCGCTTTGGAGATGGGCGCCACGTGGGTGCGTGCCTCCGCGCGGGAGGCGTCGGCGGTGTCCGGCGTCGTGCGCCCCGTCTCCCCCGTCGTCCACTCCTGCGACCGCGCGTCCCACGCGCCGGGGCTGTCCGGGGTGCCTGGTCGGTCCAGTTCGCCCAGGTCGCTCATCGCGCTCCCTCCGTCGCGGGCAGCGGGGTGTTGGCGCGCACCGGAGGGCCTGCCGCCCAGCCGGGGCCGCCGCGGGCCACTACGCGGGCGGCGGGGCCGGTCCAGCGGCCGGGCATGTGGGCCTCGGCGGGGACGGCGAACGGGCGGGGTTCGCCCGTGGTGTCGTCCAGGACGACCCGGCGGACCGGGTGGCGCGAGACGATCTCCAGGTAAATGCTGTGAAATGCCGTGATGTTCTGTTCGACGGTGAACAGCTCGAGCGCCCGGGCGCGCGCGGCAGCGCCGAGGCGTGCGCGGCGCTCGGGGTCGCGCAGCAGCGCCACGCACGCCTCCGCGAGCGCCCGCGGATTGCGCGGGGGTACGACGAGTCCGGTACCGCCGATCACCTCGACCACGGCGCCGACGTCGGTGGACACCGTCGCGCGGCCGCAGAACATGGCCTCCACCAGGCTGATCGGAAAGCCCTCGACGACGCTGGACAGCACGGTCACCGCGCCGGACGCGTACGCCTCGGCGGGGCTCGGGATGTCCGGGCCGCCGATCTCCTCGAAGGACACCGGGTTGTCGCCGACGGAGTGGAGACCGTCCGCCTCGTCGGGGAAGAGCTGGGCGGCGAGCGCCTTGCAGTGGCCGAGGTAGGCCGCGCCCTCGCTGCCCGCCGGGACGCCGATGATCCGCAGGCGGGTCTTCGGCTCCTCCTTGCGGACCTCAGCGAAGGCGTGGAGGAGGGAGATCAGGTCCTTCGTCGGTTCCACGCGGCCGACCCATGCGAGCGTGTCCGGGTCCGCGCACTCCGGGGACTCGCCGACCTCCGCGAAGCGGCCGGCGTCCATGCCGGGGTAGACGGTGCGGATCTTGTCGCGGTCGGCGCCGCAGCGTTCCTGCCAGCGGCGGGCGTGTGCGTTGCCGGGGGTGACGAGGGCGGCCCGGGCGTAGACCTCCGCGGCGAGCCTGCCGTGGAAGGCGGCGAGCAGGGCGCGTACCGACGGGGAGGCCTCGGTGGCGGAGAGGTAGTGCGCGCGCAGCTGGACGCCGTACTCGGTCACCAGCAGCGGTACGCCGGAGAAGTGCCGGGCGAGCAGGCCGGGGAGCGCCGCGGGGCCGCCGGAGGCGGCGTGGCAGAGGTCGACCGAGCCGAGGCCCGCGTCCTCGTACCAGTCGAGGGACAGGGGGCGCAGGGCGCGCTCCAGGTGTGCGGCGACGGCGAGCAGATCGGGGACGCGTGCCTCACGGGCCGCGCGGTGGGCGCCCGGCGTACGACAGGCGCGCTCCAGGGCGCGTACGGCGATCTCGGACCGGAGTGCGCCGGTCAGCCCGCCCTCGTCGCGGGCGAGTTCGGCGAGGCCGTACAGCGCGCTGCCGAAACGGTCCGCCTCAGCGGCCGAAGGGCTCTCGGAGCGGCCCGCGCACAGGACGGCCGCCAACTCGCCGTAGTGCTCGGCGAACCGTCGGCGCGCGCGGCGCCCGAGCACGGTCCCGTCGTCCTCGGCGGTCCACAGCGGTGCCGTGCGCACGCGGCTGACCTGCGGCGGAAGCGTGACCCAGCCCTCGTCCTCCTGCCGCCGGCTGCGGCTGAGCGCGTAGATGTCGAACTCATGTTGATCGAGCCCGCGCACGAGCCGGTCGCACCACAGCCTGGCGTCACCGCTCACATACGGATAGCCACCCTCCGTAAGCAGTCCGATGCGCACGAGTGCACCCCCGATCTCCCGTATGGGGAGCCGCCGTTGACCCGGCGGCTCGCAGCGGGACGAACGTATGCGGACAAGGCGGTGGCGCGATGGACGGTTGTCCATCGCGCCACCAAAAGGGGTGAACGGCCGTAACTTTCCCGTGCGGGTCGCGTTCGATCGCGCTAAGAGATCAAGCAGTTACGTTACGTCAGGCAACGGCCAGTTCCCGACGAGCCGCTCTGCGCCGCGTGGCCTCGTCGGGGTCGAGTGCCGGTACGGCGGCCAGGAGCTGCTGGGTGTACGGGTCCTGGGGGTTGTCGTACACCTCGTCGGCCGGTCCGGACTCGACGATCCGGCCGCGCCGCATCACGGCCACGCGGTCGCTGACCTGTCGTACGACGGCCAGGTCGTGCGCGACGAAGACGAGCGCCAGTCCGAGTTCGCGCTGCAATTCGCCCAGCAGGGCCACCACTTGGGCCTGCGTGGTGACGTCCAGCGCGGAGACGGGTTCGTCGCAGACGATGACGCGCGGGTCGGCGGCGAGCGCCCGGGCTATGCCCACGCGCTGGCGCTGTCCGCCGCTGAACTCGTGCGGGTAGCGGTCGTAGTGCGCCCCTTCGAGCCCCACGCGCTCCAGCAGTTCTGTCACGCGCCCCCTGATGCGCTGCTCGTCGCGCTCGCCCCGCGCGCGGAGCGGGTCGGCTATGGACTCGCCCACGCTGCGGCGGGGGTTGAGGGAGGAGACGGGGTCCTGGAAGACCATCTGGATGTCGGGGCGCACTCCGCCACCGGGCTTGATCTCCCCGGCCGTCGGCTCCAGCAGGCCGACCAGCATCCGGCCGAGTGTCGTCTTGCCGCTGCCGCTCTCCCCGACCACGCCGAGCGTCTCGCCCCGGCGGACGGTCAGCGAGACGTCGTCGACGGCCGTGAACGCCTTCTTGCCGCGCCCGAACTCGCGCCGCAGGCCCGTCGCCTCCAGGACGACCTCGCCGGGCTTCCCGACAGCCGTCCGGGGCGCGTCCACGCGCGGGACCGCGGCGAGCAGGTCGCGCGTGTACGTCTCCCCCGGCTGCCCGAGCACCGTGCCGACCGGCCCATGCTCGACGGCCCGTCCGTGCCGCATGACCAGTACCTCGTCGACGCTCTCCGCGGCGACACCCACGTCGTGGGTGACGAGCAGCAGCCCCATGCCGGTCTCCTCGCGCAGGGTGTGCAGCAGGTCGAGGATCTGGGCCTGGACCGTGACGTCGAGGGCGGTGGTCGGTTCGTCGGCGATCAGCAGGGCCGGTTCGCAGGCGAGCGCCATGGCGATCAGTGCGCGCTGGCGCATTCCTCCGCTGAACTCGTGCGGGCGGGACCGGGACCGGTGTGCCGCGTCCGGGATTCCCACGCGGTCCAGTACCTCGATGGCACGCGCGCGTGCGGCTCGTCGCGACACGCGCGTGTGCACGCGGTACACCTCGGCGATCTGGTCGCCGATCGCGTAGTACGGGTCGAGGGACGACAGGGGGTCCTGGAAGACCATCGCGGCCTTGCCGCCGCGCAGTCGTCGCAGCTCCTCGTCCGACGCCTTCTCCACGTCGACGCCGGCGACCTCGATCGAGCCGCCGACCCGCGCGCCCGTGCCGCGGTGCAGCCCCAGCAGGGCGGCGGCGACGGTGGACTTGCCGGAGCCGGACTCGCCGACCAGGGCGAGGGCGCCCCCCTGTGCCAGCCGGAAGGAGAGCCCGTCGACGGCTCGCAGCGAGCCGAACTCGACGGTCAGGTCGGTGACATTGACCAGGCTGTCACCCATGTTGACCAGGTCGTCGGTGATATTGACCGTACTCATGCAAGCACCACCCGTCGGTCGGCCACCGCGTACAACACGTCCGCGACGGCGTTGGCCAGGACCACGAAGAAGCCGATGACCAGGACCATGCCGACCACGACGGGAAGGTCGATCACATTGACCGCGTGGACCAGTTCCTGTCCGATGCCGGGCAGGCCGAACAGTGTCTCGGTGAGGACCGCGCCGCCGACCGCGCTGCCGAAGTTGTTGGCGTTGAGCGCGATGACGGGCGCGAACGCCCCGCGCAGCGCGTGCCGTCCGATGACGGACCGCTCGCCGAGGCCGTACGCGCGGAAGGTGCGGATGTGGTCCTCGGCGAGCGTCTCCAGCATCGACGCGCGCGTGAGGCGGGCGAACGCGGCGGCCTCGATGAGGGCGAGGGACAGCCAGGGCAGCAGCAGGTTCCAGGCCCACTGTTCCGGGTCGTCGGTGAAGTTCACGTACTGCGGGAACGGCAGCAGTTGGAGCTGTCCGCAGACGACGATCATCAGGACCAGGCCGATGACGAAGACCGGCGTGGCCACGCCGGCGAGCGTGACGCCGGTCAGCAGCCGTTCGCTGAGCCGGCCGCGCCGCCAGGCGGACAGGACGCCCGTGCCGACGCCGAGGATCAGCCACAGCACCATCGCGCCGAACACCAGCGACAGGCTGACCGGCAGCTTGTTCAGGATCAGCTGGGTGACCTGCTGGTCGCTCTGGTACGACAGCCCGAGGCAGGGCGCCGAGCAGTGCTCCACGGAGGTGCCGGTGGAGTAGTCCTGGCCGGCCACGAGGCCCTCCAGGAAGTGCCAGTAGCGCACGTACAGGGGGTCGTCGAGCCGGAGCTGCTGGGCGACCTGGTGCACCTGTTCCGGCGAGCAGCGCGGACCGCAGGTGATCTGGGCGACGTTGCCGGGGGTGACGTAGAAGACGACGTAGACGATCACCGAGATGGCGAACAGGGTGACGACGGCGCCGAGGACGCGCCGCAGGAGAAAGCCGGTCATGCCTTGGCCTCCCTCTTGCGGCCGGTGCCGACGCGCAGCCGGGACGCCGCGCGCGGGTCCAGGGCGGTGCGTACGCCGTCGCCGAGGACGGTCAGGGCGAGGACGGTGACGAAGAGCGCGCCCGCGGGCAGCAGCAGGTACTGCGGGGCGGCCTGGTACCAGACGTCGGCGGCGGTGAGCATCTGTCCCCAGGACGGCGTCGGCGGCTTCACACCGACGCCGAGGAAGGACAGGGCCGCCTCGGCGGAGATGTTGGACGGCACCAGCAGCGCCGCGTAGGTGATGATCGGCGCGGCGATCCCGGGCAGCAGCTCACGGCGGGCGATGCGCCAGGTGCCCCAGCCGCTGAGCCGGGCCGCGGCGACATGGTCGAGCTGTTTGAGCGTGAGCGTCTGGGCGCGCACGATCTTGGCGATGCTGCCCCACCCGATCAACCCGATGACTCCCGCGACCAGTACAGGCCGCGGGAAGCTCGCCGGGACGATCGCGAGCAGCGCCAACGACATGATCATGAGGGGCATGGCGACGATGACATCCGTGAACCTGCTCAACAGTTGATCAACCCATCGACTGCCCAGCGCGGCCGATACACCCACGACGACACCGATCAACACCTGGACGACGGTCGCGGCCAGCGCGACCCCCAGCGAGACCCGGGCGCCGTACACGAGCCGTGCGAACAGGTCGCGCCCCGTCTGTGGTTCGACGCCCAGCCAGTGGTCCCCGCCGATGCCGCCGAGCGACCCGACGGGCACACCGCCGCGCGCGGAGTCGACCAGGGAGGGGTGGTAGGTGGTGGGGTCCTGGCCCTCCAGCGCGGTGAGCAGGGGCGCCGCGAGGGCGACCAGGACGAGCAGCGCGACGACGCCCGCCGCGACCACGGCGGCCCGCTGCGTCCGCAGCCGCCGCCAGAACTGACGAGCCCCCGAAACCCCCGGGACGGCTGCCCCGGGGGTCTCGACGGCGACAAGTGCCTCGCTCATCGGGTTACTTGACCGCGACCTGCGAGATGTCCAGCACACCGGTCCAGTCGCTGATCACGACGTTCTTGATGTCCTTGCCGACCAACCGCTTGTAGACCGGGTGGAACAGCGGCACGGTCAACGCCTGCTCGCCGATCTTCTTGTCCAGCGCACCCCACCTCTTGGCGGCGGCGTCAAGATCGGTCAACTTGTTGATCGCGTCGATCTCGGCATTGACCGACTTGTCATTGAGCAGGCCCGAGTTGAAGTTCGCGCCGTCCTTGACGATCTGACGGCCGTCGAAGATCGGGGCGAGGAAGGGGCCGCCGGAAGGCCAGTCGGCACCCCACGCGGTGAGGAAGAAGCCCGGCTCGGTCTTCACGCTGTGGATGGTGTCCGAGTAGTTGTTGTCCTCCAGGCCCTGGAGCTTGACCGTGATGCCGGCCTTCTTGAGCGCGTCCTGGAGCGCGGTCGCGATCTCGGGGCTGGTCTTGAAGTTCTGGGCGTTGTTGTGGGTCAGCGTGACGGTGAGCCCGTTCGGGTAACCGGCCTCCTTCAGCAGCTCCTTGGCCTTGGCCGCGTTGCCGGAGTCACCCGCGGGGAACAGGTCGTACGGCTCGTAGCCGAAGGACTTCTGGTTGGGCAGGAAGGTGGTGGCGGCCTCGGCGAGCGACGACCCGCCGGCGGCGTTCACGACCGACGAGCGGTCAATGGCGTACGAGATCGCCTGCCGCACCTTGACGTTGTTGAACGGCTTGACGGTCGGGTTGAACGCTATGTAGTTCGTGTAGCCGAAGTGCCCGGTGCCGACCCGCGCGGCGAGCTCCTTGTCGCCGGTCACCTTGGCGAGCTCGGCGGGGCCGAGGTTGGTGTCCGTGGTGACCGCCGCCGAGTCCGCACCCTGGGACGCCGACAGTCGCTGGTTGATCACCGCGGAGTCGAGCCCGGACTTGACGTCGATCTTGTCCGGGTAGGCCTTGCGCTCGGCGTCCGTCGCGGCGGACCAGTACGTGTTGCGCTCCAGGAGGACGGTCTCACCGTCGTTCTCGTTCTTGACCACCTTGTAGGGGCCGGACGAGACCGGGTGCTCCTCGTACTTCGTGCCGGTGTCCTTGGCCTTCGGCACGGGCGCGAACTGCGTCTGCGTGGCCAGGAAGGGGAACTCGCCCTCGGGCTTGTTCAGATGGAAGACGATGGTCCGGTCGTCCGGCGTCTCGATCGCGCCGAGCCCGCCCTTGTCCTTGTACGGCCCCTGGTAGTCGGCCGCGCCGACCAGCCAGTCCCGCAGATAGGGCGCGCCGCCGGACAGCTCGGGCGCGAAGGAGCGCTCGATGCCGTACTTGATGTCGGCCGAGGTGATCGCGGTGCCGTCCTCGTACTTGAGCCCCTTCTTCAGGGTGTACGTCCACTCGGTCGCGTCCTTGTTGGGGCGCCCGGTGTCGGTGGCGAGGTCGGGGATGACCTTCGCGCCGGCGGCGCCGCTCTCGCGGTTGCGGGTGGTGAGGGTGCGGAAGACGAGGGAGGGCACGTTGCCGCCGCCCGAGGTGTACAGCCGGGCCGGGTCGAAGTCGGTCTGCGGCTCGGAGTTCAGGACCGTGAGGGTGCCGCCCTTGTGGGGCGCGGAGTCGCCACCGGAGCTCTTGGCATCGTTGTCCTCGGGGCCGCAGGCGGCGGCGCCCGCGGCCAGAACCAGGCTTACGGATGCCGCGGCCACGCGGCGCGCGATGACGGACGGTTGACGCATCGGAGACGACCTCTCGAAGGATGAATCTGCCCATCTCGGATAACGAGACAGATTGACGAAGGGTGAGACGGAGGTGAACAGACGTCTGCCCGGGCGTCAGGTCGTCGAAAAACCGCGAGCGACGGCTCACGGGAGAAAGAAAAGATCGCGACGCGAACGCCAGAGGGCGGACGTCAGCGACAGTGAATGTCGGCCACGCACAACGCGGTCACGCCGATGAGCGCCAGCTCGATGGCGGCGCGGACGGAGGCGTGACGGGACGACATGCGCAGAAAATTAGTACGACTTTTCTGCGCATGTCAACGTGACCTGTGAGGCGTCCGTCAACTCCCGGGATACGGCCAGGGGTTGGGCAGACAGTGGATTCCGTTGTGGTCCAGGAACTTGGTCTGCTGCTGCATGACCGGGGCGAGTTCGCCGTCCTTGTCGCAGGTCACGTGGTGGTTGCCGAGCCGGTGGCCGACCTCGTGATTGATCAGCATCTGCCGATAGGCGTGGATCTGGTCGCCGTAGGTCTTGGACCCCTGCGCCCATCTGAACGCGTTGATCATCACGCGCTCGGTGGCGGCCGAATCGCAGGACACGTTGTCCACGGTCGTGTCCAGACCGGACTTGGCGCACCACTCCGCCGTGGTGCCCGGGCTGGCGAGGGTGATCACGAAATCGGGCTTGCCGGAGTAGATCCGCTCGAAGGTGCGGGCGCCGTTGTGGGCCCAGCTCCGGTCGTCGTTGAGCGTCTTCTGCACCGCGTCGGCGAACAGTTCCGCGTCGAGCCCGATCCCCTGCTCGACATCCACTCGGTAGGTGTACTTCTGCCCTCTGCCGGGCGCCTTGGCGACGCTCTTCACCGCGTCGAACTTCCCCGACCCCTTCAGCCCGGCGGCCAGCGCGTACTTCTTGTCCATCTTCTGCGCGTACGTCAGCGTCGCCACGCCGGGCGACGACGGCGTCGGCCGCCCGTCCCCGCGCGAGGCGGAGTCGCGGGCGTCCCGCGCCTGGTCGTTGGCCGACTGCGACTGTACGGGCGAGTCGTCCTGCCGCTCGGCGACCTGACCGGCGACGACGACGGCCAGCACGGTGGTGACGGCGGCCGCCGCGATCCCGGTGAACGTCCGCCCCTTGCCGCCCTTACCGCGCACGGGCTCACCGGCGGGCGGCCCGTCCTCGCCGTCGCCGTCGCCCTCGGCACCGGTACGCGGTTCCGGGACGGTCCGCCAGTCGCTGACGGAGGCGTACGGGTCGGTGGCCACGGCGGCGTGCGCGGTACGGCGGGAGAACTCGGCGCCCTGACCGGTCCGCGACGCGAACAGGTCGACGTCCTGGTCCCCGAAGGCATCGAGATAGTCCTGCCGAGGCCCTACCCCCCGCCCGCGCCGGGGATCACTGGGAGCCGCCCGCCCCTGCCGGGGATCACCGGGAGGCGCCTGCCGCTGCCGGGGCAGCGCGACACCGGGTTGCCCGGAGGCCGCCCCGTGCGCCCCCAACTCACCCCAACCGCCCCCGCCTTCACGCTGCTCGGGGTGACCACCCCGCACGCGAGGGCTGCCGTGCGCAGGAGTGCCGTCAGCGAACCGGGGCACACCGCGAGCAGGGGTGCCATCGGGAAGCCTCGGCACACCACGAGCAGGCGTCCCGTCACCGAAGCGCGGTACACCACGAGCTGGCGTCCCATCCTGAAGCCTGGGGACACCTTGGGCCGGCGTCCCGTCGGCAAACCTCGGCACACCGCGCGCGGGCGTCCCATCCGGGAGTCGAGCCCCCTGCGGGATCCGATAAACCGGATCCCCGTAGACCGAAGGCCCGCCTACCGAAGGCCCAGCCCCCTGCGGCCGACCCGCACCCGCACCTTGCTGTCGCCCGGCGCCCGGCTGCCCCGCAGCCCCGCTCTGCGGCGACGAGACCTGCCCCTGTCCTCGCGGCCCCGGAGAACCCTCGTCCCCCCGGCCGCCTCCCCTTGCGGATATGTCCGCGGAGTCGCCCTTGGGGGCGGGTCCGCGGCGGCTGTGGCGTCCCACGTCGCCCCTCAGCCCCCCGCACCAGAAGACTCGACCACGTCATCGATGCCGTCACCCGCGCGCGCGGAGCCGACGTCACCGCCGGACACCGCCTCCGAGGCCAACGCTCCCTCGGCGCCACCCCTGTTGACTCCACCAGCACCCACGCCCGCCTCCAAGTCACCCTGGCTCGCGAGGAGTTCGGTGAACGCCCGGGCCACTGTCTCCGGGTATTCCATCATCGCCACATGCCCCGCGTCCGGCAGGGTGAGGAGTCGGGAGTCGCGGAACGCGCGGGCCGCCTTGCGGGCCATGCGGTAGCCGACCAGCTGGTCGCGGCCGCCGTAGACGAGGAGTGTGGGCGCGAGGACGCGCTCGGCCTGACGCCACAGCGCGTGCTGCCCGCCCAGCGTGTACGCGTTCACGATGCCGCGCGCGGAACGCGTCATCGCGTCCCAGAAGTACGGCAGTTGCTGCCGCCGCTCCATCTCCTCGACGGCATGCCGGAACCCTTCCGGCGTCACGCGCTCGGGATCGCCGTAGCAGAGCGCCATGACTCCGCGGACACGCTGCTCGGCCGTCCAGTCGCGGCTGAGCCGGGTGAAGAGCGCGGTCACCCCGGGCACCGCCAGCAGCGCCGTGGGCACCGCGCTGCGCTGCACGCGGATCTCCGGCAGCGCCGGCGAGACAAGGGTGAGCGTGCGGACGAGGTCGGGGCGCACCGCGGCTACCCGCGTGGATACCGCGCCGCCGAGGGAGTTGCCGAACAGGTGCACCGGCCCGCGCCCGGAGGCGTCGAGATAGCGGATCACCGCACGCGCGTGTGCGCTGATCGAGTAGTCGCCGTCGTCCGGTGGCGGCGAGTCCCCGAAGCCGGGCAGATCGACGGCCTCGCCGTCGACCACCGCGTCGAGCTCCTGCATCAGCGCCGACCAGTTCTGCGAGGAACCGCCGAGGCCATGGACGTAGAGCGCGGCCGGCAGCCCCTCACGCGCGGGCGGCCTCGACCGCACCGTCAGCGTGATCCCCGGCAGCCCGACCGAGCGCAGCCGCTCACCTTCCGCGACCCTGACGGCCGCCACCTTCGGGAGCACATTGGTGGCCGGCACGAACGGCACCTCGGTCGAAGACATGCGGCAATGTTACGAGACGATCACGCACTGGTTCATGTGTTCGCCGTCACAGGCTGCACCCAGATCCCAGCTCACGCCCCGCCTCATCTCCCGACCGGCCTCCCACCCCCTCCCCCGCCCCGGATCGCATAGCGCCGGAATCGTGTGTCTCCTAGGCTCGTACGCAGGGCACCCGCATGTGGCCCCCTGCTTCCCCAGGGACGTTCTAGGAAGGGAGCCCGCCATGGCCTACGACCCCAGCGACCCCGACACCTTCGAGGACGGCGACCGCGCCGAGCTCGATGTCGAGGCCCCCGAGAACGACGCCGCCGAACAGCGGACGGACGTCACCACGGACCGCGACGACCCGCTGACCGGCGTCGATCCCGGTCGGGCGAACGAGGCGGACCTCATCGAACAGGCCCGCGTCGTCCGGACCGACGAGGACGACTACCGCTGACCGCACCCACCGCGACGGTGAGCGGGCGAGGTCCGGAGAGGTCCGGCCATTGCCCGGTCGATCCCTCTTTGAAACCTTTGGGAGGCTTTCGTCATCGTCCGGTACGTGAAATTCTGCGCTCGCACCGCGCACACCACGGTTACCGAAAAGTACGATGGCGGCGCGGCGCACACCGCAAGTGGACGAGTTATGGGAGGCGGCGTGACAGCCATCGAGCAGACAGAGGCGGCGCGCCCGCGAGGCACGCGCCTGCCGCGCCGTGCCCGACGGAACCAGCTGCTGGGCGCCGCCCAGGAAGTCTTCGTGGCGCAGGGCTACCACTCGGCCGCGATGGACGACATCGCCGAGCGCGCCGGCGTCAGCAAGCCGGTGCTCTACCAGCACTTCCCGGGCAAGCTCGACCTCTATCTCGCGCTGCTGGACCAGCACTGCGAGTCGCTGATCGGCTCCGTACGGCAGGCGCTCGCCTCGACGACCGACAACAAGCAGCGCGTGCGGGCGACCATGGACGCCTACTTCGCGTACGTCGAGGACGACGGCGGTGCCTTCCGGCTGGTGTTCGAGTCGGACCTGACGAACGAGCCCGCGGTGCGCGAGCGCGTCGACAAGGTCACGAACGAGTGCGCCGAGGCGATCTGCGACGTCATCGCGGAGGACACCGGTCTGTCGCGGGCCGAGTCCATGCTGCTGGCCTCCGGGCTCGGCGGCCTCGCCCAGGTCGTGGCCCGTTCCTGGCTGCACAGCGACCGCAGCGTCCCGCGCGACCAGGCGGTCCAGCTGCTGACGTCGCTCGCCTGGCGAGGCATCGCCGGTTTCCCGCTGCACGGCATCGACCACCACTGACCGCGCGCGTGCGGGGACATTTGTTCCCGTCCGCTGTTCGCTCCTGGCGTTCTTGCGCGGAGCGTGTACGTCCCCTCACCGGGCTAATGTGTGCGGGGTACGGCGCGGAAGGACGCGCACTTCACTGACCGTCGGAGGGACATAGCCGTGGAGGTCAAGATCGGCGTGCAGCACGCGCCCCGCGAGATCGTTCTGGAGAGCGGTCAGAGTGCCGAGGAGGTCGAGCGCGTGGTGGCCGAGGCGCTCGCCGGAAAGTCGCAGCTGCTGAGCCTCACGGACGAGCACGGCCGCAAGGTCCTGGTCCCGGCCGACCGTCTCGCGTACGTCGAGCTCGGTGAGCCGGCGCCGCGCAAGGTGGGCTTCGGCGCGCTGTAGGCAGACGCATACGGAAGGGCCCGGCGACTTCACGGTCGCCGGGCCCTTCTCGTCGTACGAGCAGCGCTCCTCAAGATTCTTTTCTCCACATATGGAGCACAAGTCGCGCACAGAGGAGGATTGCATTCCGCAGGTCACGGGTATGACGGGCTACGACCGACATACGCAGCGTGGCCGTGTGGGAGGGACTCTCAATGATGTTGCTGGAAGCGCTCGGCTCCGCTCTGCTCGGTCTCGTCCTGGCGGCCGTCGCCGCCCACCGCCTGGCCCACCGTCTGCCCGCCCGATCCCTGGTCTTCGCAACGGGCGTGGCCGGTGCCCTCTTCGGCGCCTTCATCACCCACAGCGCCCTGGGGACGGGCAGCGTCCTGCTCACCCTGATCGGCGCGACAGTGGTCTCGATCGCGTCCCTGTCGCTCCTGCTCCGCCCGGCGGGCAGACTCCGCCGCCGATCAGTCGCGGCCTGACCTTTCCAACGCCCTTCAGGGGAGCGCCCCTCAGGGGCGCGGGGCTGTATTGACTTGCGACTACCGCCGCGTGGGCGCGATCAGCCACACGAAACCCGCAGCCGCCCTCACACAGAAGCCCCCGCCCCTTGGGCGCTACGCCGCCAACCCCAGCGCAGCCATCCGCTTCGTGTGCGCCTCGGTGATCCGCGAGAACATCCGCCCCACCTCGGCGAGATCGAACCCGTCGGCCACCCCACCGACGAGCATCGTCGACAGCGCGTCCCTGTCAGCGACAACCCGCTGCGACTGCGACAGCGCCTCACCCATGAGACGCCGAGCCCACAGAGCGAGACGCCCACCCACGCGCGGATCTGCGTCGATCGCGGCCCGCACCTTCTCGACGGCGAACCCGGCATGCCCGGTGTCATCGAGAACGGCGAGCACCAGCTCCCGCGTGTCCGCGTCCAGCCGAGCCGCGACCTCGCGGTAGAAGTCACTCGCGATCGAGTCCCCGACGTAGGCCTTGACGAGCCCCTCCAGCCAGTCCGAGGGCGCCGTCTGCCGGTGGAAGCCGTCCAGCGCGGCGACGAACGGCTCCATGGCCTGCGTCGGCTCCGCGCCGATCTCGGTCAGCCGGTCGCGCAGCTTCTCGTAGTGGTGGAACTCCGCCGACGCCATCTTCGCCAGCTCCGCCTTGTCCGCCAGCGTCGGCGCCAGCTTGGCGTCCTCCGCGAGCCGCTCGAACGCCGCGAGTTCGCCGTAGGCGAGTGCGCCGAGGAGGTCGACGACCGCGGCCCTGTACTGCGGCTCCGTGGAGGCCGTGGCCCAGTCCTGGGCCGCCACTCCGGTGGGCTCGGCGGGTGCGTCAGAGGTGTTGTCAGGCGTCGTCATGAAGCGCACAATAGTCCGCTCGCCGAGCCTTGGAAGGCCCTGGTCAATCAGTGTGACGACGACTACGTGACCAAATCGGCCATCGCATGTGCGTGATTCCGAGGTATGGTGGTAATGCGCCTGCCGAGTATTCGACGGGCTGCACGTATGAGGATGCCCGGTCGGTGGCCCGATCGGCTCCGACCTGACAGCTCTCCTCGCCCGTACGGCACTGTGCGTACGGCACCCGGAGGGACCCTCAGCGGTTCGAGCGCTAGAGCGTCGGCAGAGGTCCCGTGTCATTACGGACTGGTCCGTAAGGCAGTCGACGTCCCCAGCACGGTCTTCAAGAGACCCCCGAGCTCGCCTCGCACCGCGCACACAGAAGAGGCAGCACCCTGACTACGACGTTCAGAGATCTCGGAATCCTTCCCGAGACCGCCGAGGCCCTTGAGGCCGTCGGCATCATCACCCCCTTCCCCATCCAGGAGATGACCCTCCCCGTCGCCCTCTCCGGCACGGATGTCATCGGCCAGGCCAAGACCGGCACCGGCAAGACGCTGGGCTTCGGCCTCCCGCTCCTTGAGCGCGTCACCGTCCCCGCTGACGTCGAGGCCGGCCGCGCCGCCCCCGAGGCGCTCACCGACGCCCCGCAGGCCCTCGTCGTCGTCCCCACGCGCGAGCTGTGCCAGCAGGTCACCAACGACCTGCTGACCGCGGGCAAGGTCCGCAACGTACGCGTCCTCGCCATCTACGGCGGCCGGGCCTACGAGCCCCAGGTCGAAGCCCTCAAGAAGGGCGTCGACGTCATCGTCGGCACCCCGGGCCGCCTCCTGGACCTCGCGGGCCAGAAGAAGCTCAGCCTCAAGCACATCAAGGCACTCGTCCTCGACGAGGCCGACGAGATGCTCGACCTGGGCTTCCTGCCCGACGTCGAGAAGATCATCAACCTGCTGCCGGCCCGCCGTCAGACGATGCTGTTCTCGGCGACCATGCCGGGCGCGGTCATCGGTCTCGCGCGCCGCTACATGTCGCAGCCCACGCACATCCGCGCCACCGCGCCGGACGACGAGGGCAAGACGGTCGCGAACACCGCGCAGTTCGTCTACCGCGCGCACAACATGGACAAGCCCGAGATGGTCGCGCGCATCCTTCAGTCCGACGGCCGGGGACTGGCCATGGTCTTCTGCCGCACCAAGCGCACCGCGGCCGACCTCGCCGACCAGCTCAAGCAGCGTGGCTTCGCAGCCGGCGCGGTCCACGGCGACCTCGGCCAGGGGGCCCGCGAGCAGGCGCTGCGCGCCTTCCGTAACGGCAAGGTGGACGTCCTCGTCTGCACCGACGTCGCCGCCCGCGGTATCGACGTCGAGGGCGTCACCCACGTCATCAACTACCAGTCTCCCGAAGAGGAGAAGACGTACCTGCACCGCATCGGCCGTACCGGCCGCGCGGGCGCCAAGGGCATCGCGATCACCCTCGTCGACTGGGACGACATCCCGCGCTGGCAGCTGATCAACAAGGCGCTGGAGCTCAACTTCAACGACCCGCCGGAGACGTACTCCACCTCCCCGCACTTCTACGAGGAGCTGAACATCCCCGCGGGCACCAAGGGTGTCCTGCCACGTGCCGAGCGCACCCGCGCGGGCCTCGACGCGGAGGAGCTCGAGGACCTGGGCGAGACCGGCGGCCGTGGTGGCCGCGGTCGCGGCGACCGGAACGACCGGGGTGGTCGTGGCGGCCGGGACGAGTCCCGTTCCGCCGACCGCGAGCGCCCGTCCCGTACGCCGCGCCGTCGCCGTCGTACCCGCGGCGGAGCCAATCCGGACGGGGCCCCGGCGCCCACCGCCGAGGCGACCGCGCCGTCCGCGGACACCGCGCTGACCGAGGACGCCCCCGCGTCCCGCACCCCGCGCCGTCGTCGCCGCACCCGTAACGGTGCCGCGCCGGAGCAGGCGCAGGCCGTGGCCGTGACGCCCGAGGCCACTCCGTCGGAGGCCGCGGAGGCCGCCGTGGAGACGGCCGAGGTCACGGAGACGAAGCCGCGTCGACGCCGTACCCGCAAGACCGCGGAGCCGGTGGCCGCCGAGGTGACCGAGGTCGTCGAGGCCGCACCCGTCGCCGCGCCTGTGGCCGTCGCCGAGCCCGAGGCTCCCGTCGCCGCGCCGCGTCGTCGCACCCGCAAGGCCACGGCACCCGCCGAGACCGCGGTCGACACCGCCGAGGCGACCGAGGCCACGCCGCGCCGCCGCACCCGTAAGACGGCGGAGCCGGTCGCCACCGAGGTCGTCGAGGCCGCTCCTGTGGTCGCCGCCGAGCCCGAGGCTCCGGCCGCCGCGCCGCGTCGTCGTACGCGCAAGACGGCTGCCGCCGCCGAGGCCGTGGTCGACACGGCTGAGGCCGTCGAGGCGAAGCCGAAGGCACGGCGTACCCGCAAGGTCGCCGTCGCCTCGGAGGCCCCCGCCGAGGCCGCCCCGGAGGTCGCCGAGGCCAAGCCGCGCCGGACGCGGAAGACCGCCGCCGTTGCCACCACGGCTGCCGAGGCCGCCGTCGACACCGCCGAGGCCGTCGAGGCCAAGCCGCGTCGTACGCGGAAGAAGGCCGCTGCCGCCCCCGAGATCCCGGCCCAGGCCGCGGAGGCTCCCGCCGAGGCGGAGGCGAAGCCGCGCCGGACGCGCAAGACCGCGGCCACCCCGGCCGCCGAGGCCGCCGTCGACACGGCGGAGGGTGCGGAGGCCAAGCCGAAGGTACGGCGTACGCGCAAGGTCGCTGCCGCCGCGGAGGCTCCCGCCGAGGTTGCCGAAGCCGTCGAGGCGAAGCCGCGTCGTACGCGCAAGACGGCTGCCGCCGCGCCGGAGACGACCGAGGCGAAGCCTCGTCGGACCCGTAAGGCCGCTGCGTCCGCCGAGATCCCGGCGCAGGCCGCGGAAGAGGCGGAGGCCAAGCCGAAGGTACGGCGTACCCGTAAGGCTGCGGCCGCTTCGGAAGGCTGAGCGTTCGTTTGTCGCTGACGGCCCGGTCCACCGCGTGTGGGCCGGGCCGTCGGCGTTAGGGGCGCCTATGAGAGGGGGTGCAACGGTTCTTGTGCGACTGCGGGTCGTGGGGGTTGGTCGCGCCCACGCGGCGGAGCCGCAAATCGATACAGCCCCGCGCCCCTGAACGGCGCCACCCAACCCGGCACTCTCCCCTCCCGCCCTATAGCCTCACCCCATGAGCCGTCCCCCCACCTTCGCCCCACCCCCCGGCGCCCGCGCCTACTCCCTGCGCACCTCGCGTGGTGAGTTCGCCGTCGTGGACGCTCCGGTGGCGGACGGTGTCGCGGTTCGTGGGACGGCGCTGCTGCTGCCCGGGTTCACCGGCAGCAAGGAGGACTTCAACCCGCTGCACGAGCCGCTCGCCGCGCGCGGGTACCGGACCGTCGCCGTGGACGGGCGCGGGCAGTACGAGTCGGACGGGCCCGAGGCCGATGAATCCGCTTACGCCCAGGACGAGTTGGCGAAGGACGTGCTCGCGCAGGCCACGGCTGTCGGGACGCCCGTTCACCTTGTCGGGCACTCGCTCGGTGGGCAGATCGCCCGGGCCGCCGTACTCCTCGATCCCGGGCCGTTCCTCTCCCTGACCCTGATGGCCTCGGGCCCCGCCCAGATCTCCGGCTCCCAGCAGCAGCGCGTCAAGCTGCTGCGGGACGCCCTCGCGGTGATGAGCATGGCGGAGGTGTGGGCGGCGATCCAGGCCATGGAGCCGCCCGAGGAGACCGAGACCGGCGACCTGGACGAGGGGCTCGACGACCGGGACGATCTGCGGCGACGCTGGCTGGGCAACAAACCCGCCCAACTCATCGCCACCGGACGCCAGTTGTGCACCGAGCCGGACCGGGTCGGTGAACTGGCCGCCGTACCGCTGCCGTTCCATGTGCTGTCCGGGGCGCACGACGACACCTGGCCCGTCCCGCTCCTCGACGAGATGGCCGTACGGCTCGACGCGCACCGGACCGTCGTCGCCGGCGCCGAGCACTCCCCCAACACCGACCGCCCCCTGGAGACGGCCCGCGCCTTCGCCGACTTCTGGGACGGCATTCCCACGGGCTAGGGCCTGTCCGGCGGATCATGCCGCAGACGCGGGGGCTCACCGCACCACATGAGGCACCGCGGCTTTCCTGCGACCTGATCCGCCGGACAGGCCCTAGTACTGCGTCCGCAAGTGCTCCCAGAAGCCGTCCCGCAGCGCCCGCCGCAGGTCCGCCTGGCCGCGCAGGGAGTACTGGAGCAGCCCCTCCGCCTCCACCAGCAGGTCCTGGTCGACCGAGCCGGGCAGATACGGGTGGCCCGGCAGCAGCTCCACCAGGGCCTCGCGCCCCCGCGCCGCCAGCCACTTCGCCGCGATCTGGGCACCCACGAAACGAACGTCCTCGCGGGTGGGCCGGTTCACGGAGGCCTCGTACCCGGCGGCCGTGCGGCGGGCGACGTACGGCTTGAAGAACTCGAGGTCGAAGACGCGCTGGCTGTCCACCTCCCAGAGCAGGGGCTCGGCCTGGTTGCGACCCTCGGGCGCCTCGATGCCCCAGAGGTGGACACGGGCGCCGTAGCCCTGGGCGGCCTCCACCGCCGAGACCAGGTCCTCGTCGCCGCCGAGCAGGGCCGCGTCACTGATCGCGCGGTGCCGGGCGAGGGACTCCAGGTCGGAGCGGATCAGTGAGTCGACGCCCTTCTGCTGGTTGTTGGCGTTGAGATTGCCCAACCGCACCTTCACGTCCGGGAGTTCGGCGATCGACTGCTGCTCGGCGGTGTGGATACGGCGGCGGGCGCCGTCGTACCAGTAGACCCTGAGGAGTCTGCTGTCCGCGAAGATCGTGCGAGCCCGGTCGATGAGCGCCTCGATGAGTCCCTCGGCGTCGAGGTCGAAGGCGCGGCGGTCCTCCGTGCCGGCGACCAGACGTCCCGCGGCCGCGTACAGATACCCCGCGTCCACGAAGATCGCGTGGGTCGAGGGCGTCTTCGCCACCTCGGCGAGCATGCGCTGCAACAGCTCGTTGGTGTGGTCGATGCGGGCGCCCAGCGCCTCGTGGTCGTCGTTCATCGCCACCATTGTCCCGGCGGTCACGCTGCGAACACAACCGGTCCCGGTCAGTCTCGTACCGACCGCTTACCGGTCAGTAGTTAGTCGTTCGAAAAATTTCTTTAGCGTAGGGAATGTTTGTAACACGCAGCCCGTTAGATACAGACGTACGCAGATGTTCTCCTCAGGAGGATGACCAGACGAAGGGAGAAGCCCATGCGCTTCGAAATCATGCGACTCGACGATGTCGACGGTACCCCCGTGGACAGCACCGTCGTGGACGCCGCCTCCGTCAACCGGATCGTTCAGCAGGCCGCCGCCATCGGACAGCGTCTCTGGATTCGCCCGGCCGACACCACGGCCTCATAACCAACACAGCTTCAGAGCCCCCGTACGGCAACGATGTCGTACGGGGGCTCTGCGCTTTCTCAGCTGCCCCGGATCACCTGGGTGATCCCGTTGATGATCTGCTGCACGGCGATCGCGGAGAGCATCATGCCCGCGAGCCGGGTCACCAGGACGACGCCGCCGTCCTTGATGACCCGGATGATCAGCAGCGAGTACCGCATGACCAGCCACAGCACGACATGGATGGCGAGGATCGCCGTCCACACCGACACCTGCGTGGCGACGCTGTCGGCCTTCTGCACGGCGAGGATCACGGACACGATCGCGCCCGGCCCGGCCAGCAGCGGCATGCCCAGCGGCACCAGGGCGACGTTGACGTCCTTGGTCTGCTTGGGCTCGTCGGTCTTGCCGGTGAGCAGGTCCAGGGCGATCAGCAGAAGCAGCAGTCCGCCCGCGATCATCAGCGCGGGAACGGAGACATGCAGGTAGTCGAGGATCTGGTGGCCGAGGAGCCCGAAGACCGCGATCACTCCACCGGCCACGCAGACGGCCTGGAAGGCCATCCGCTTCTGCACCTTGCCGGGCCGGCCGGCGGTCAGGGCGAGGAAGATCGGGGTGATCCCGGGGGGATCCATGATGACGAACAGGGTCAGGAAGAGAGAGCCGAAAACGGCAGCGTCGAACACGAAAGAGCCTTGCGGAGAGAAAAGAGCAGATCAGATGGGCCGAGGACGATCCCTCAGGCCCCGCCGGTCCCCGGCACCGGGAACGCGCCCGTCGCCCGCCGGATGATCTCCCCGTACACCTCGGGGTCGGTCCGGTACTCGCCGAGCGTCACCGTCTTGCGGCTGCCGTGGTAGTCCGAGGAGCCCGTGACGAGCAGCCCCAGATCGGCGGCGAGGCCGCGCAGCCGGTCGCGCGTCTCGGCGTCGTGGTCCATGTGGTCGACCTCGATGCCGTCGAGCCCGGCCGCCGCCATCTTCGCGATCGCGTCCTCAGGGACCGTACGGCCACGCTTGCTGGCGCCCGGGTGCGCGAAGACGGTGACCCCGCCCGCGGCCTTGACCAGCCGGATCGCCTCGAAGGGGTCCGTCTCGTGCTTCTCCACATAGGCCCGGCCGCCGTCCGCCAGCCAGTCCTCGGTGAAGGCGTCGCTCACGGTCGGTACGACACCCAGTTCGACCAGCGCGGTCGCGACATGCGGGCGGCCGACCGAGCCGTCGCCCGCGATCCGCGCCACCTGCTCCCAGGTGACGGGCACGCCCAGCCCCTGGAGCTTGGCGACCATGCCCCGGGCCCGCGGCACCCGGTCGTCCCGCACGAGCTCACGCTCGGCGAACAGCGCCGGCTCCTCGGGGTCGAAGAGGTAGGCCAGCAGGTGCATGGAGACGCCGTCGATACGGCAGGACAGCTCGGCGCCGGTGACGAGGGTGAGCCCCTCCGGGAGCGCGGCGACGGCCTCGGCGTGACCGCGGGTGGTGTCGTGATCGGTCAGCGCGACGACGTCCAGCCCGGCAGCGGCGGCGTTGCGCACCAGCTCGGCCGGGGTGTCCGTGCCGTCGGACGCGGTGGAGTGGGTGTGCAGATCGATACGCACGACGCGAACTCCAGGCGGTGACGGTACGGGTGGGGACGCTCAAGGATAACCGGATTTTCGAGCACCACTGTCACACCCGAAACCTGTGAGCGACCTTTACACACACCCACCTAAGGGGCGCGGGGCCCCGCTGAATTTGCGGCTACCGCCGCGCGGGCGCGACCAGCCGGCCCGAACCCACAGCCGCCCACCGGGCAAACCCGGCACCCCAGTGGGCGCTACGGCTTGAGCAAGCGCGGCGACAACGCCCCGCAGGGCACCAACTCCAACTCCGCCCCCGCGTCCCGCAGATCCGTCAGCACCAGCTCGTCGTACATCAGCAGCCCCGACTGCTCGGGCCACACGACCGCCCACAGCCACAGCCCGAGCGCCTCGCCCGCGAACACGGCCCGGTCCTCGGGGGTGCCGGAGACATGCCACAGCGGTGTCGGCCGGCCGGCGGCCAGCACCTTGGCCTGGGGTGGCTTCTCGACGCTCATGTACGGTCCCGGGTCCGGCCCGTCGATACCCGCGTACCGCGCGCCGAGGCCGACGCCGAGCTCCTCGGCGACGAGGATCAGCTCGCCGAAACCGCCGAGCGGTCCGGGCCCCGAGCACGCCACAGCCGTCGCACGCCCGCCGCTGCGGTCGTCACCGGCACTGCCGACGCCCGTGAAGAGCCAGCCGACCGGCAGCGGCCACGGCATCCACACCGGCACCTGCGTGCGATGCACCACGACGCCGAGGGCCTCGACGCTGGGCGGGATCACGGGCTGCAGCGGGTGCACGGTCCCGTGCACATCGCACTGCCAGGAATCGGCGAAGAGTCCGGGAGCCCTGACCCGGCCACCACACTTCGGGCAACTGGGTTCGCCCCTCATAGGGCCCCACGGTCCTACCCCTGCCCCGCCACGTCAAGGACGATCACCCGTCCGGACGGAACCGCTCACCGTACGGAACTAGATGTAGCTTGCATTAATTAGCGTCCCTAACTTACTATGTGCATATACCAACCATCTCCGAACCTGACCTGAACATCGGAAAGGGAGAAACCATGGACGCCCTCGACGCGGGAGCGAACAGCCTCCTGCGACAGCCCAAGGCGGTCTGGGCCACGGCCGGCGCCTCCGTCGTCGCCTTCATGGGCATCGGACTGGTCGACCCGATCCTGCCGTCCATCGCCCAGGGCCTCGACGCCACCGCAGGGCAGGTCTCCCTGCTCTTCACCTCGTACTTCCTGATCACCGCGTTCGCGATGCTGGTCACCGGCTGGGTCTCCAGCCGGATCGGCGGCCGCAAGACCCTGCTGCTCGGCCTCGCCTTCGTGATCGTCTTCGCCGCCCTCGCCGGCACCTCGGGCTCGGTCGCCGAACTCGTCGGCTTCCGGGCGGGCTGGGGCCTCGGCAACGCCCTGTTCGTCTCGACAGCCCTCGCGGTCATCGTCGGCGCGGCGGCGGGCGGCAGTGCCGCGGCGATCCTGCTGTACGAGTCCGCGCTCGGCCTCGGCATGGCGTGCGGCCCGCTCCTCGGCGCGCTGCTCGGCGACGCCAGCTGGCGCTACCCGTTCTTCGGCACGGCCTTCCTGATGGCGGTCGGCTTCCTGTGCATCACGGTGTTCCTGAAGGAGCAGCCGAGGCCCGCCACGAAGACCTCGCTGCTCGACCCGCTGAAGGCGCTCGGCCACGGGGGTCTCGCCTCCGCCGCCGCCTCGGCGTTCTTCTACAACTACACGTTCTTCACCGTGCTGGCCTTCACCCCGTTCGTGCTGGACATGACCCCGTACAAGTCGGGTGCCGTGTTCTTCGCCTGGGGTGTGCTGCTCGCGGTGTTCTCGGTGATCGTGGCGCCGCGGCTCCAGGCGCGGTTCGGTTCGCTGAAGGTGCTCGGCGGCTCGCTGGTACTGCTCGCGGCGGACGTGCTGGTGCTCGGATACGGCAGTCACACCACGGCGATCGTCTGCACGATCCTGTCCGGCGCGTTCATCGGCGTGAACAACACCGTCTACACGGAGTTGGCCCTCGGTGTCTCCGACGCTCCGCGTCCGGTCGCCAGTGCCGGCTACAACTTCGTACGGTGGTTCGCGGCCGCGGCGGCGCCCTACTTCGCGCCGAAGATCGAGGAGTGGACCGACGTCCAAGTCCCGTTCGTGGTGGCGGCGGTGACCGCGCTCGTGGGCGCGCTCGTGGTCGTCGTACGGCGGACCGCGCTCACTCGACAGGCGGCGGAGCTGGAGTCGAGGCACGCCACCGAGGACGGTGTGGCCGTCTTCGCCAACTGACGGCTTCCGGACACCACTTGGTGACCTTGCTCACGCGGGGATCACTCCAGCGGGACGGACTTCCGGGACGGGTCCCTGAGGTCCGTCCCGTTCGTCAGCCACCGCTCCTGGAGGGCCTGGGCGCCGTGCACCCGCTTCCAGGCGGCCTCGTTCGGGGTCATGGGGAGCAGGGGGAGGAACTGGACCGGGTCCATGGGCTCGTCGAGCTCCAGGTCCTCGACCAGGCCGCCCGGTTCGGCGACCAGGACCGAGGTGAAGGGGGCGCCGGGCCACAGCGGCTCGCCCACGTCGAGGGAGGCGCCGGGGGCCACGATCACACCTTCGACCTGCGGGGACGCGCCGAGGACGGCGAGCGGGCGCAGCGCCTTGTCGGTGTCGGCGAGGCCCGCGCGGACCGAGAGGACGAGCTCGGCACGGGGCCCCTTGACCGGGTCGGCGAGCATCGCCGTGGGGTCGCCCATCGGGGCCGCCGACATGCCGAGGGTGGCGTAGCGGACGATGTCGCCCTCGTGGAAGCGGAGCACCTCGATGCGGTCCGTGCCCAGGAAGGTGACCGCCGCGCGGGCGTCCGGCTCGCCCAGCGCGGAACGCAACCGGGCCTCGACCAGAGGAAGAACATCAGCCATGTCGCGAGCATAGAACTCGTCAGTACCGGGCAAAGCAGCGCCTTGACACTTCAGTCGGCTGATACTCTTGCCCGGTCGTTCGGGGCAGCACGCAGAAGCGTCGCGATCGAGTCCCGACGCCATGAAAATCCCCTACGGGGGAACTCCCCTACGGGGAATGGACGTCCCTTACGAGGGACCGGCCGGAGGAGGTGGGGCTGTCATGGATCGAAGTCACCCGTGCAGTACCACTCGTTCTTCCGCCCGCTGATGTAGCTGATCCGGATTCCGGCTGACCGCCGCCTCTCTTCACGCTCGCGTCTTCATCGGAAGAGCACTTCGTCTCGTTTTGCCTGATCTGTCTGATTCGAATCAGCATCTGTATCAGCAGCGAAGCAGCCCGCTACCGCAATGGTGCGGTGCTCCCCGCTTTGTGGACGTGCCAAACATCCGCAGTCAGGACGTCCTCATTCCGGGCAGTTCCACCCGTTGAAGCGGCCTTTCGTTGCCTGTCGCGAAGGAGCCTGCCATGTCGATGATCCGCGACCTGCGAGCCGTCGTCCGCCCGTCCCGCCCCTCGCTCCGCAAGGGCGTGCGCATGGACAGCGGGGCGTACGACACCACCCGCGACCCCGGCACCCCCTCGGCCGTCGTCGACTGCGCCGTCTACCGCGACGGCGCCCGCGTCGAGACCCCGACGCCCCTGACGCCGCACGAGGCGATGCGTCAGGTGCGCCGCGACGGCGGCTTCGTCTGGATCGGCCTGCACGAGCCGACCGAGGCCGAATTCTCCGGTATCGCGGGCGAGTTCGGGCTGCACCCGCTGGCCGTCGAGGACGCCGTACAGGCCCATCAGCGGCCCAAGCTGGAGCGCTACGACGACTCCCTGTTCACCGTCTTCAAGACCATCCACTACGTCGAGCACGACCGCCTCACCGCCAACAGCGAGGTCGTCGAGACCGGCGAGGTCATGTGCTTCACCGGACGGGACTTCTTCATCACCGTCCGGCACGGCGGCCAGGGTTCGCTCCGCGCGCTGCGCCACCGCCTCCAGGACGACCCCGAGCTGCTCGCCAAGGGCCCCTCGGCGGTGCTGCACGCGATCGCCGACCACGTCGTCGACGGCTACATCGCGGTCGCCGACGCGGTGCAGGACGACATCGACGAGGTGGAGACGGACGTGTTCTCGCCGGGGCGCAAGGGCTCCCCGCGCGGTTCGGACGCGGGCCGGATCTACCAGCTCAAGCGTGAGGTACTGGAGTTCAAGCGCGCGGTGTCGCCGCTGCTGCGGCCCATGCAGCTGCTGAGCGAGCGGCCGATGCGGCTGATCGACCCGGACATCCAGAAGTACTTCCGGGACGTCGCCGACCACCTCGCGCGCGTGCAGGAGCAGGTCATCGGCTTCGACGAGCTGCTCAACTCGATCCTCCAGGCCAACCTCGCGCAGGCGTCCGTCGCGCAGAACGAGGACATGCGCAAGATCACCTCATGGGCCGCGATCATCGCCGTACCGACGATGGTGTGTGGCGTGTACGGCATGAACTTCGACTACATGCCCGAGACGCACTGGAAGTACGGCTACCCCGTGATCATGATGATCACCGGTGTCATCTGCCTCGGCATCCACCGCACCCTGAAGCGCAACGGCTGGCTGTAGACCGCCTGGATAGGCTGCCCCCATGACAAGCGAGCTGCTCGACCAGGCCCTCGTCGAGGAGGCCACGAAGAAGTCCGGTCTCATCTGGGTCAGGGGTCCCGAGGGTCCCGCCCGGGCGCTGTGGCACGTGTGGCACGAGGGTGCCGCGTGTCTGGTCGGGGACGGGCCGGGCGAGCAGCCGCTGCCAGGGCTGACGGACGGCGGTTCGGCCGAGGTCACGGTCCGCAGCAAGGACAAGGGCGGGCGGCTGGTCTCCTGGACGGCGAAGGTCGTGGAGCTGCCGTCGGGTTCGCAGGCCTGGGAGGCGGCCGTCGCCGAGCTCAAGGGCAAGCGCCTGAACGCGCCCGACGGAGAGGCGATGCCGGAGCGCTGGGGGCGTGAGTGCCGGGTGCTGCGGCTTGAGCCGACGGGGGCGATGGCGCCGCTGCCCGACGGTGACCTGGCCACGGCGCCGGTGCCGACGTCCGCCACGACCCGGCAGCCGATCCCGGCGGGGCTGCCGAAGCTGCTGTTGAAGCGGCGCCGCCGGAAGTAGGTCAGGACGTCGGCAGCTGCTTGCCGTAGTCCACCGTCTCGCCCTTGGCCGGTGCCGTCAGCTCGAAGGACTTGCCCCAGCCGGAGAAGGTCAGCGTGCCCGCGCCGCCGGCGCGTTCCAGGCGGAGCGGGTAGGGCGTGCCCTCCAGGGAGACGTCCAGGGTGCCGCCGGAGCCGTCGTCGCCGGTGATGCGGATGGTGCGGGTGCCGGACTGCTCGTGGTGGCCGTCGGTGGCGAGGTCGCCGTGCAGGGTGAGCAGCCCGGCGAGCAGGACGTCCTTGTCGGTGAAGCCGCTGAACTTCTTGTACGAGGGGTCGCCCTGAGGCACCTTCACGAACTTGCCGTCGAGCTTGTCGGCGGCGGCCGTGTCCGTGCCCTGGTCGTCGGCCTTGCCGTCCTCGTGGGTCCAGAACTCCGCGTCGGCCTTGAGGAACAGCTTCTTCCCGACCCGCAGCAGCCGGAACGTGGCCCCCTCCGCGGTGACCGAGCCGGTGCCGCCGTCGGCCTTGAGACGCATGTCGAGTTTGTAAGTGCGCCCACTGGTCACCACGGTTCCGGAGAGACGCACCGCGTCCGCGGCGTCCGCGGCCGCCCGGGTCTTCGTCTGGATCTGGTCGGCCGGCAGCTTGCCGACACCGTTGGTGCCCGCGTCGGGGTCGTCGCTACTGCACCCCGTCAGGCCCGTTCCCGTCACGACCAGGGCGCACATCGCGCCCAGCAGTCCCATCCGGCGGGTACGGCCCTGGGGAATCGCAGTCACAGGTGGGGCGCCTTTCCGACGAGGGTTCATCAAGCGGCGTACCGCAGAGTACCGGGGCTCCGCGGGCCGAGCGGAGCCAGACCGTCCGGACCCCTCACCAGGGCGTACCGGATCGGGACGGGCTAGCCTGAAGCCCACCTGGACGGACAATTCAAGCGGAGAGCGGAAAGGAGTCGTGGCGATGGCAGGGGGCGCCCCCAGGATTTTCGTCTCGCACCTTTCCGGTGTCGCCGTGTTCGACCCGAACGGCGACCAGGTGGGCCGGGTGCGCGACCTGGTCGTCATGCTGCGCGTGGGCCGCAAGCCGCCGCGCGTGCTCGGGCTGGTCGTCGAACTGTCCACGCGGCGCCGCATCTTCCTGCCCATGACCCGGGTGACCAGCATCGAGTCCGGCCAGGTCATCACCACCGGTGTGCTCAACGTCCGCCGCTTCGAGCAACGGCCCACCGAGCGCCTCGTCTTCGGCGAACTGCTCGACCGACGCGTCACCCTCGTCGAGACGAGCGAGGAGGTGACCGTCCTGGACGTGTCCGTGCAGCAGCTGCCGGCCCGCCGGGACTGGGAGATCGACAAGGTCTTCGTCCGTAAGGGCGGCAAGGGCGGCGCGTTCCGGCGCAAGGGCGAGTCCCTGACCGTGGAGTGGTCGGCGGTCACCGGCTTCTCCCTGGAGGAGCACGGACAGGGCGCCGAGAGCCTGCTGGCCACCTTCGAGCAGCTGCGCCCCGCCGACCTCGCCAACGTCCTGCACCACCTCTCCCCCAAGCGGCGCGCAGAGGTCGCCGCCGCCCTCGACGACGACCGCCTGGCCGACGTACTCGAAGAGCTGCCGGAGGACGACCAGATCGAGATCCTCGGCAAGCTGAAGGAGGAGCGGGCGGCCGACGTGCTGGAGGCCATGGACCCGGACGACGCGGCCGACCTGCTGGGTGAGCTGCCCGAGGAGGACCAGGAGCGGCTGCTGAGCCTGATGCAGCCGTCCGACGCGGCCGACATGCGGCGCCTGATGTCGTACGAGGAGCACACGGCCGGCGGTCTGATGACGACCGAGCCCATCGTCCTGCGGCCCGACGCGACCGTCGCCGACGCCCTCGCGCGCGTGCGCAACGCCGACCTCTCCCCCGCGCTCGCCGCCCAGGTCTACGTCTGCCGTCCGCCCGACGAGACGCCGACCGGCAAGTACCTGGGAACCGTCCACTTCCAGCGGCTGCTGCGGGACCCGCCGTACACGCTGGTCAGCGCGATCATCGACGACGACCTGCAGCCGCTGGACCCGGACGCGGCGCTGCCGGTCGTCGCCGGGTTCTTCGCGACGTACGACATGGTCGCGGCGCCGGTCGTGGACGACTCCGGGTCGCTGCTGGGCGCGGTCACCGTGGACGACGTGCTGGACCACATGCTGCCGGAGGACTGGCGGGAGACGGAGTTCCACCTCGACGAGGAGCTCGGCGAGGGCGAGGTGGCCCCTCATGGTTCCTGAGCGCGAGACGACCACCCGCGAACGCGCCCCGAGCGGTGCCACCGCCACCACCCGCCCGCGCACCCGCCTGGACCAGCCCCGCCCGCCGCGGCGCCGGCTGCTGCCCGAGTGGGACCCGGAGGCCTTCGGACGGCTCTCGGAGCGCATCGCGCGGTTCCTCGGCACGGGACGCTTCATCGTCTGGATGACGGTCGTCATCATCGCGTGGGTGCTGTGGAACGTCTTCGCGCCGGGCGCCCTGCGCTTCGACAACTACCCCTTCATCTTCCTGACCCTGATGCTGTCCCTCCAGGCCTCCTACGCGGCTCCCCTCATCCTGCTCGCGCAGAACCGGCAGGACGACCGCGACCGGGTCAACCTCGAACAGGACCGCAAGCAGAACGAGCGGTCGATCGCGGACACCGAGTACCTGACCCGCGAGATCGCCTCCCTGCGCATCGGCCTGGGTGAGGTCGCCACCCGGGACTGGATCCGCTCCGAGCTTCAGGACCTGGTGAAGGAGCTGGAGGAGCGCCAGAACGGCCACGGGAGCGGCCACGGGAACGGCCAGGGCAACGAGCACGGAGTATTCCCGGCAGAACGGTCGCCCGGACGTGACGTAGAAGACCGCTGACGGGCATCCCTGGCGCAGGCTACCGAGCCGTACCATCGTCCTTATGGCTAGCGAAGACGCGGTGCGCGAGGCACTGGCGACGGTGAACGACCCCGAGATCAACCGACCCATCACCGAACTGGGGATGGTCAAGTCGGTGGACATCGGCGCGGACGGAGCGGTCGCGGTCACCGTCTATCTGACGGTCTCCGGCTGCCCGATGCGCGAGACGATCACGCAGCGCGTGACGGACGCGGTCGCGGCCGTGGAGGGCGTCACCCGTGTCGACGTCACGCTCGACGTGATGAGCGACGAGCAGCGCAAGGAGCTGGCGACGGCCCTGCGCGGCGGCCAGACCGAGCGCGAGGTCCCCTTCGCCAAGCCCGGCTCCCTCACCCGCGTCTACGCGGTCGCCTCCGGCAAGGGCGGCGTCGGCAAGTCCTCGGTGACGGTGAACCTGGCGGCGGCGATGGCGGCCGACGGCCTGAAGGTCGGTGTCGTCGACGCCGACATCTACGGCCACTCCGTACCGCGCATGCTGGGCGCCGACGGCAGTCCCACCCAGGTCGAGAACATGATCATGCCGCCGACGGCGAACGGCGTGAAGGTCATCTCCATCGGCATGTTCACCCCGGGCAACGCCCCGGTGGTGTGGCGCGGCCCGATGCTGCACCGCGCGCTCCAGCAGTTCCTCGCGGACGTGTACTGGGGCGACCTCGACGTCCTCCTCCTCGACCTGCCGCCGGGCACCGGTGACATCGCGATCTCGGTGGCCCAGCTGGTGCCGAACGCCGAGATCCTGGTCGTGACGACCCCGCAGCAGGCGGCGGCCGAGGTGGCCGAGCGGGCCGGCTCCATCGCCGTCCAGACCCACCAGAAGATCGTCGGCGTGGTCGAGAACATGTCGGGCCTGCCGTGCCCGCACTGCGACGAGATGGTCGACGTCTTCGGCACGGGCGGCGGCCAAATGGTCGCCGACGGTCTGACCCGCACCACGGGTGCCACGGTCCCCGTCCTCGGCGCCATCCCGATCGACGTCCGCCTGCGCGAGGGCGGCGACGAGGGCAAGCCGGTCGTGCTGAGCGACCCGGACTCCCCGGCGGGCAAGGCCCTGCGCGACATCGCGGGCAAGCTCGGCGGCCGCCAGCGCGGCCTCTCGGGCCTGTCCCTGGGGATCACCCCGAGGAACAAGTTCTAGCTCATCTCTTACGACGAGGGGGGCGCCGTCCGCTGCGGACGGCGCCCCCCTCGTCGTATCGCACCGTCTACGCGTAGACGCTGATGTCCTTGATCATGGCGAAGCCGAGGCCGTAGGCGCTCATGCCTCTGCCGTACGCCCCGACGTGCACGCCCTCCTGGGTCGAACCGGCGAGCACCCAGCCGAACTCGGACTCGCGGTAGTGGAAGGACGTCGGCACCCCGTCCACGGGGAGCGAAAGGGTCGACCAGTCCGGGCCGTCCAGGTCGTCGGCCAGCGCCCACGCCGTCTCGGTCTGCTGGTCCAGCCAGTCGTCGCGCAGCGAGTGGTCCATCGAGCCGGGCCAGGTGAAGGAGAGCAGCCCCACGCCCGCGAGCCAGGCGGCGGAGGAGACGGACGTGGCCTCAAGGAGCCCCGTGCCGTCCGCGCTCCTGCGGGACGGATTCGCCGCGACGGTGACCACCACCGCGAACTTCTCCTTGTCCTCCGAGGCCTCGTTGCGTACGGAGGGCTCGTCACCGTGCCCGATCGAACCGTGCTCGACGGCACCGTCGGCCGCCGTTCCGACCTGCATCAGCCACCGCGGCCCCGTGAAGGCCTCGTCGAGGCCGTACCACGGGAAGGGCGCCTGCAGGTAGCCGTCGACCGTACGCCGGGCGGAGGGGACCTGCTGTCCGCCCTCCGCGGCCGGCGCCTGCGCGACTGCCTGACTCGTCGTCTCCATGTGCCCGGACGCCTCCTCGTTCCTCGTCGGACCGGAACGGCCCGCCCCCCTTCGGGCGACTCGTCCGGTCCGCACAACAACTCGGCAGCATAGCCACCTCACTGGGACGGGAACGGAAACCGCCCGCCGCGTGGGTCGCGCGACGGGCGGGTTCAGGCCGTACGGGGCTCGGGTGGCGTATGAAACGCGTCACGTACGAGGGTCGTACTCGGTCGTTCTCGTTCGTGCGAGGGTCAGGTGGCGTCCGCGTCGAAGACCGGGCGGTCGTCCTTGCCGTCGTCGTCGGGCTTCTTGGTCATGTCGATCCGGCCGCCGGACGAGGAGGGGGAAGAAGAAGACGAGGCGGACGAGTCCGAGTCGCGGCCGTGGACCGCGTCCGTGACCTCCGCCATCTCCTTCTTGATGTCGAAGCCGTTGCGGATCTCCTTGAGCCCCAGCTCGTCGTTGTCCAGCTGCTTGCGGATGAACGTCTTGGGGTTCAGGTCCTCGAACTCGAAGTCCTTGAACTCGGGGCCGAGCTCGGAGCGGATGTCCTGCTTGGCGGTCTCCGAGAACTCGCGGATCTTCTTCACGGTCCGCATGACGTCCTGGATGACCTTCGGGAGCTTGTCCGGACCGAAGACGAGCACGGCGAGGACAACGAGCGTCACCAGCTCGAGCGGTCCTATGTCATTGAACACCTGAAGCTCCTTGCCATGTCCGGGCCGGGTCCACGGTACCCGGCGATCCGGTACGACCGGTACTGTCCCGAGCCCCCGGAGTGCGCGCGCATGGGCGGTTTTGAGGGTTGTTTGCCATGTGGGACGGGGTTTCGGGGCGCGGCTATGAGGTTTCTGTCAATCGGTCCGCTGTGTCCGTTCCCTCAGTCACCGTCCGAGGATCCGAGCACCAGGGAGATGGTCATCTCCTTGCCGTCCCGCTCCACGGTGAGTTCGAGGCGGTCGCCCGGGCGGTGGGCGCGGGTCTTGACGATCAGCTCCTCGCCGGAGTGGACGCGCTGGCCGTCGACCTCGGTGATGACGTCGCCCGCCTTGATGCCGGCCTTGTCGCCGGGGCCGCCCGCGTTGACCGCGGCGCCGCCGTCGTTGCCCTTGGTGCCCACGCGGGCGCCGTCGCCCAGGTAGTCCATGTCGAGCGTGACACCGATGACCGGGTGGGTGGCCTTGCCGGTGTTGATCAGCTCCTCGGCGACGCGCTTGGCCTGGTTGACGGGGATCGCGAAGCCGAGGCCTATGGAGCCGGCCTGGCCACCGCTCTCCTCCGAGCCGCTGTCGGCGGAGCGGATGGCGGAGTTGATGCCGATCACCCGGGCCTGGGAGTCGAGCAGCGGTCCGCCGGAGTTGCCGGGGTTGATGGGCGCGTCGGTCTGGAGCGCGTCCACGTACGACACATCGCTTCCGTCGCCGCTCTCGCCGCCGGCCGTGATGGGCCGCTCCTTGGCGCTGATGATGCCGGAGGTGACGGTGCCCTCCAGGTCGTAGGGGGCGCCGATGGCGACCACCGGATCACCGACCTGGACGCTGTCGGAGTTGCCGAGGGTCATGGGCTTGAGCCCGCTGACTCCGCTGACCTTGACCACGGCGAGGTCATAGCCGCTGTCCCGGCCGACGACCGTGGCCTTGGCGGTGTCCCCGCTGTGGAACGTCACCGATATCTCGCCGTCCGCGCCGGCGGGTTCGACGACGTGGTTGTTGGTGAGGATGTGGCCCCGGTCGTCGAGCACGAAGCCGGTTCCGGTGCCGGATTCCTCGGAGCCGGTGACATGCAGCGTCACGACACTGGGCAGCGCCCGCGCCGCGATCCCGGCCACGCTGTCCGGAGCCCGCCCCGCGGGCTCCGCGGCGGCCTGCGGCAGCTCGATGTCCCCCACCCCTCCGTTGCGCTCCAGATAAGCCCCTACGACCCCGCCGACGCCCCCTGACACGAGCGCGAGCAGCAGCGCGGCCACGACGAGCGCCTTCTTGGCCCGCTTACGCCGCTGGTCCTGGGTGGCTACTGCGGCACCGTTCTGCTGGAACGGGGTGTGGGGGTGCGGGTAGAGGGGCGTCTGGAGGGAGGTGGGGGTGGCGGAGGCGGCCGGGGCGGCGGCCCAGGGGTCGTAGTTCTGCCAGGGGTTGGCGGGGGGTGGGGTTGTGGCGTCGGGTACCTGGGGTGTGGTGGCAGGGGGCTGGGTGGCGCCGGGCGGTACGGGGTTCTGGGGCGGGGTGGCGCCGTGATGCGGGGCCGGTGTGGCGGTCGCGTGCGGCGGGGCCGGCGCGGGGGCAGGGAGCGGCGCCGGGAGGGTGTCGTGCGGCGGGGCCGACGCGGCGGCGCCGGCCGGCGGGGTCGCCGCGGGCGTCCCGTGGGCCGGGGTCGTCACCGGGTGCTGGACCGGCGGGGCGGGGGCCCAGGGACCGGGCTCACCGTACGGCGGGGTGCTGTAGGGGTCGGGGTCGTGCAGGGGCTTGGGGCGCTCTGCCACGGCCGTGGGTGCCTCCGCCGGGTGGTCCAGCTCGAAGTCGCCGGAGCTGCCGGAGTCGCGGGAGTCGCGGGAGTTGCCGGAGTCGCCGGGCCCGTTCTCGCTCGGTGAGTCACTCCGGGTCGGCACGTCCTGGGGTGAGCGCAGCTCGAAATCGCCCTCGGGCAGGGCCGGTTCGGGGCCGTCGACGGCTGAGGCGTCCTGGGGGCGCCTCAGCTCGTAGTCTCCCCCGGGCGGGGCCGCGTCACCTCCGCCCGCACGGCTCCACCACTTCGCCTTCGTGGGCTTCCCCTCGTTCATGCTCTCCCCACAGCCAGGGCCTGCCTGTCCGGCACCTCAGACCCCGCTCACCTACACCTATCAGGCGCGTCACCTTCGATGACACGGCCTGAGCTGCCGGACAGGCCACGGCATGGCTCTCCCTGGATTCAACCAGGTTCACCGGCCGGTGCGCAGACGCCGGTCAGCCGGTGGGGCCGGAGAAGGTGGAAGGAGAAGAGGTCGCGTCGGGGACGGGTGCGGCGAGAAGGGCGGGCGGGGTGAGGTCCGGGGGCGTGGACCACGAGGTGAGCGTCAGCTGCGGGGTGGTGCTGAGCGGGCGTATCAGAGGGGACATGGCAGCCGCGCCGGCCACGACGGGCGTGGTCAGCGTGTGCGCGTCCGCCTGGACCGGCACTCCGGGCAGGAGCGGGGCGGACACCTCGGTCGGGGCGACCGGGGTGTCGCCGACCCGGGACTGACCGGCGGCGAGCAGCGGGCCCACGGCACGGCGGCGCTGGCTGTCGGGCGTGGCCGCGGCCCCGGCACCCTGGGAGCGGGCCGGGGTCACATTGCTGCCGCCCGAGCCACCACGCGCGTCGGTGTCGGCCGGGACTCCGGAGGTGACACCGCCCAGCGCGATCGCGGCCAGCGACACGGCACCGGCGGCGACGAACGCGAAGCGCATGCCCCGCGACGCCGTCCGCTCGGCCTCATGCCGGCTGACGTCGTGGATACGGAAGCCACCGCGGTCCATGCCGGGCGGCAGGACGGAGCCGTGCGCACGGGCGGGGACGTAGTCGAACTCGAAGCGTTCGCCGCGCTTCAGTCCGAAGACCCCCGAGACCCCCGAGATTCCGGTGGTTCGGTCGGCTCCTGATCGGTCGGAGAAGGCGTCGGGGAAGCCTCCCCCGAACGGCGAGCCACCGCCGTCGTCCGTGCCACCTCCTCCGGGCAGCCCCTGCAGGCGCGCGAGGAAGCTCTCGGACGGGGGCGGCGGTGCCGCCTCCGCGAAGACGTTCTTCAGTCGGCGCTGGGCGTCGGCCTCGGCCTTGCACCGGGTGCAGGTGGCAAGGTGAGCGAGGACGCGCTCGCGCGTCTCATGACCGAGCTCGCCGTCCACCAGCGCGGCGAGTCGGTCTCCCAGATGCTGCTCCGCGAGATGCCCTTTGGCGGGATTGGGCCGGGATCCACTCACGCGGTCGCGCCCCCTCCTCCCAGTGCGGCGACGCGGGGCACGAAGGAGCGGCGCTCCTTGCGGGCCTCCGGCGAACGGTGCGCGAGGGCCTTGCGCAGCTGGGAACGGCCGCGGTGGATACGGGAGCGGACGGTGCCGAGCTTGACGCCGAGGGTCGCGGCGATCTCCTCGTACGACAGTCCTTCGATGTCGCACAGGACGACCGCGGCGCGGAACTCGGGCGCGAGGGTGTCGAGGGCCTGCTGGACGTCCGCGTCGAAGTGGGCGTCGTTGAAGGCCTGTTGCGGGTTCGGCTCACGGCTGGGCAGGCGCTCGGCCGCGTCCTCGCCGAGGGCGTCGAAGCGGATGCGCTGCTTGCGGCGCACCATGTCCAGGAAGAGGTTGGTGGTGATGCGGTGCAGCCAGCCCTCGAAGGTGCCGGGCGTGTAGGTCGACAAGGAGCGGAAGACGCGGACGAAGACCTCCTGAGTGAGGTCCTCCGCGTCGTGCTGGTTGCCCGTCAGACGGTAGGCGAGCCGGTAGACCCGGCCGCTGTGCGTGCTGACGATGTCCTCCCAGGTCGGAGGAGTCCACGCCTGCCCGTCCGCGTCGGTGGAGAAGGTCGCGGTCTGGCTGTACTCGTCGTGGCGGTGGTCAGCAGCGGTGTCGTTCACGGATTTCGGCTTGCCCGCCGATCCGAGGAAGCGCCGCAGCGCCCCTCCGCGATCCACAGGCGCGGCCGCACCTCCCCTGTCGGCTCTGGTGGTGTCCAGTGGAGCCCCTACCATAGCCACCTCGCCCGTTAGCTCCGGATAAGCGGTTTTACGAGAATTTGATCTGGGCTGATACCGCTCGTGCGGCTGCGTCACCGCCCGCCCGAGTGCCTGCCCGTCGTCGTGATCCAACTGTGTCCCCCCGTGTGCGTCTCCACCCCTCTAAACGCCCGGTCCCATCAGCAGGTTCCCGCCCCCAACGGATACAGTCACGCCCAGGCAACCACGGGGACAGGAGAGGGTCATTACCGGCAACCGGCAGACGAGCTGGGCGTTCGCCGACGCCTACGTCGCCGAGGACGAAGTGCTGCTCTGGGCCCGTGACCGGGCCCGCGAGGCGGGGCTGCGCTCGGTGTCGCCCGGCGCGGGCGCGGCGCTGCGGTTGCTGGCGGCCTCGGTGGACGCCAAGGCCGTCGCCGAGATCGGTACCGGTACGGGAGTCTCCGGCATCCATCTGCTGCACGGCATGCGCCCGGACGGCGTGCTCACCACGGTCGACCCCGAGCCGGAGCACCAGCAGTTCGCCCGGCAGGCGTTCCGCGCCTCCGGCTTCGCCAGCAACCGGGCCCGCTTCATCCCCGGCCGCGCCCTGGACGTCCTCCCCCGCCTCGCCGACGCCGGCTACGACCTCGTCTTCTGCGACGGCGACCGGCAGGAGGTCATGGACTACCTCGCTGAATCGTTGCGCCTGCTGCGACCGGGTGGCCTGGTGGTCTTCGAGGGCGTCTTCGCGCACGGCCGGACGGTGGACTCCGGCCCGCAGCCGACCGAGGTGCTGCGACTGCGCGAGCTGCTGCGCGCGGTACGGGAGAGTCCGGACCTGGTGCCGTCGTTGCTGCCGGTGGGTGACGGGCTGCTCTGCGCGGTCAAGCGTTAGGACGGGTCCGGCGGTCAGGCGTCAGGGCGGGTCCGCGGTCGGCGGACGGCCACTTCTGTGGACACCTCTGCGGACACCTCTGCGGACAACGACAACCCCGGCACCGCGTGCGATGCCGGGGTTGTCGAAAAGGTATGGTCGCTTCCGCGTCAGCCGACGACCTTCTTGAGGGCGTCACCGAGCGCGTCGGCCTCGTCAGGGGTCAGCTCGACGACGAGCCGACCGCCGCCTTCGAGCGGAACGCGCATGACAATGCCCCGCCCCTCCTTGGTCACCTCGAGCGGGCCATCGCCCGTCCGCGGCTTCATGGCCGCCATGCTCGTTCCCCTTCCTGAAACCAGCTCATCGTCTAAGCCGACGGCCCCTGGGAGGGCACGCGTGTCGTGCGTGAGCACGCGACACCGGCATCGAACACATTGCTTCCAGGCCATTATCCCGCATCTCAGGACCCGATGACCAACATCAGTCGGCATCGCTTGGGCAACGCGCGCGAGCAAAACCACTCAATTCGGCGATGTGACTGCGATACTGCGCGGCCGCGCACACGTTCGGCGACGGATTTCGGCCGCGGATTCTTTGACGCAGGTCACACGTCCGTTCCGGTCTCCCGGCGGTGATCTCCGCCATGCTGTCCCTGGTAACCCGCAAGTAACCCGCAAGGACGCAGGAGGGGACGCACCATGGCCGACACCGTGCTCTACGAGGTGAGCGACGGACTCGCGACGATCACGATCAACCGGCCCGAGGCGATGAACGCGCTGAACATCGCGACGAAGGTCGCGCTGCGCGAGGCGGTGGAGTCCGCGGCCGGTGACGACGCCGTGCGGGCGGTGCTGCTGACCGCCGCCGGGGAGCGGGCGTTCTGCGTGGGGCAGGACCTCAAGGAGCACATCGGGCTGCTCGCCGAGGGCTCCACACAGGTGATGAGCACGGTCGCGGAGCACTACAACCCTGTCGTACGGGCGCTGACCCAGATGCCGAAGCCGGTGGTGGCCGGGGTGAACGGTGTCGCGGCCGGGGCCGGCTTCGGGCTCGCGCTCGCTGCGGACTACCGAGTGGTGGCGGACACGGCTGGCTTCAACACGTCGTTCGCGGGGGTCGCGCTGACGGCGGACTCCGGCATCTCCTGGACGCTGCCGCGGGTGGTGGGCCCGGGGCGGGCCGCCGATCTGCTGCTCTTCCCTCGGACGATCAAGGCCCAGGAAGCCTACGAGCTGGGGATCGTGAACCGGCTGGTGCCATCGACCGAGCTGCCGGGTGAGGCGGAGAAGGTGGCGCGTGCTCTGGCCGAGGGCCCGACCGTGGCATACGCGGCGATCAAGGAAGCCGTGGCTTACGGGTTCTCGCACTCTCTGGCGGAGACGTTGGAGAAGGAGGACGAGCTGCAGACGCGGGCGGGGGCGTCGGAGGACCATGCGATCGCTGTGCGGGCGTTTGTGAACAAGGAAGTGCCCAAGTATTTGGGGCGCTGAGGCTCGTTGGCGGGTGCGGGTGCGGGTGCGTCCTGGCTGGTCGCGCCCGCGCGGCGGAGCCGCAAGTCGATACAGCCCCGCGCCCCTCAGGTGCGTCTGGTCACGCATGTTTCCAAGTGATCGTTCACCAATCCGCACGCCTGCATCAGGGCGTACGCCGTCGTCGGGCCTACGAAGCGCAGGCCCTTCTTCTTCAGGGCCTTTGACAGGGCCGTCGACTCGGGCGTGATCGCCGGGACGTCGCTCACCGCCTTCGGAGCCGGGCCCGGCGTTTCCGGGGCGTGGGACCAGATCAAGGTGTCCAAGTCACCCGGCGCCCAATCCGCCAGTACGCGCGCGTTGGCGAGCGTCGCCTCGATCTTGGACCTGTTGCGGATGATGCCCTCGTCGAGCAGCAGGCGGTCGCGGTCGGCGTCCGTGAACGTCGCCACCTTGGCGATCTCGAAGCCGGCGAAGGCCGCGCGGAAGCCCTCTCGGCGGCGGAGGATCGTGATCCAGGAGAGGCCGGACTGGAAGGCCTCCAGGCTGAGACGTTCGTAAAGGGCGTCGTCGCCGTGGACCGGGCGGCCCCACTCCTCGTCGTGGTAGGCGAGGTAGTCCTCGGTGGAGACGCCCCAGGGGCAGCGCAGGCGGCCGTCCGGGCCGGCGAGAGCCGTGCCGTCGCTCACTGGTCCTCCTGCGCGGGCTTCTCCATGGAGACATGGGGAGCGTGCGAGGCGTGCGCGCCATGGGCGGCGGCCTGGGCGCCGGCCAGCGCGGACTCCAGGTCGGTGATGCGGGCGTCGCGCTCGGCGAGCTCGGCGCCGAGGCGGCCGAGGGCGTCGTCCACGTCAGCCATGCGGTAGCCGCGCGCGGCGAGCGGGAAGCGGAGGGACTCGACGTCGGCGCGGTTGACCGGGCGGTCGTACGGCAGGGGGTCCTGGAGGCGCTCCGGGGCGGCCTCCGGCAGCGGGCCCGTCTCACCGCCGCCCACGACGGCGAGCGTCACCGCGGCGATCACGACGGCGAGCGCGACGACGAGGAACAAGAACATAACCATCGCTGTGGGCCCCCACGCTCGGTGAATGTGTCGGAGTCGAATGTGTCAGAGTCCGATCGTGCCATGCGAGTCTGACAGTTAGGGTCGCAGGCGGCCGTAGGCCGACGACTTGCCAGGACGTACTAGGAGAGGTCACAGGGGATGCTCAGGCTGGGCAGGCGGGAATTCGGGCCGCACGAGCCGGTGATCATGGCGATCGTGAACCGGACCCCGGACTCCTTCTACGACCAGGGCGCGACGTTCCGCGACGAGCCCGCCCTCGCGCGCGTGGAGCAGGCGGTGGCCGAGGGTGCCGCGATCATCGACATCGGCGGGGTCAAGGCCGGGCCGGGCGAGGAGGTGTCCGCCGAGGAGGAGGCGCGGCGGACGGTCGGGTTCGTGGCGGAGGTGCGGCGGCGGTTTCCGGATGTCGTCATCAGCGTGGACACCTGGCGGGCCTCGGTCGGCGAGGCCGTGTGCGAGGCCGGGGCGGACCTGCTGAACGACGCGTGGGGCGGCGTCGATCCAGGGCTCGCGGAGGTGGCCGCGCGGTACGGGGTCGGGCTGGTGTGCACGCACGCGGGGGGTGCCGAGCCCCGTACGCGGCCGCATCGGGTGACGTACGACGATGTCGTGGCCGATGTGCTGCGGGTGACGCTGGGGCTGGCCGAGCGGGCCGTGGCGCTGGGGGTGCCCCGGGAGTCGGTGATGATCGATCCCGGGCACGACTTCGGGAAGAACACACGGCACAGCCTTGAGGCGACGCGGCGGCTCGGCGAGATGGTCGAGACCGGGTGGCCGGTGCTGGTGTCGTTGTCCAACAAGGACTTCGTGGGCGAGACCCTGGACAAGCCGGTGAAGGAGCGCGTGATCGGGACGCTGGCGACGACCGCTGTGTCGGCGTGGCTGGGGGCGCAGGTGTACCGGGTGCACGAGGTCGCCGAGACCCGGCAGGTGCTGGACATGGTGGCGTCGATCGCGGGCCACCGGCCCCCGGCGGTCGCCCGCCGGGGACTCGCCTGACGGCCTAGCGGCCCGCCTCCTTCGACACCAGGGCCACCGCCTCGTCCACGTCGTCCGTGACGTGGAAGAGGAGGAGGTCCTTCTCGGAGGCCTTGCCCTGGGCGATCAGGGTGTTCTTGATCCAGTCCACCAGGCCGCCCCAGTAGGCGCTGCCGAAGAGGACGATCGGGAAGCGGGTGACCTTCTGGGTCTGGACGAGGGTCAGGGCCTCGAAGAGCTCGTCCAGGGTGCCGAGGCCGCCGGGGAGGACGACGAAGCCCTGCGCGTACTTCACGAACATCATCTTGCGGACGAAGAAGTACCGGAAGTTCAGGCCGATGTCGACGTAGGGGTTGAGGCCCTGCTCGAAGGGGAGCTCGATGCCGAGGCCCACCGAGATGCCCTTGGCCTCGCAGGCGCCCTTGTTGGCCGCCTCCATCGCCCCTGGACCGCCGCCCGTGATCACCGCGAAGCCGGCCTCGACCAGGCCTCGACCGAGCTGCACGCCCGCCTCGTACTCCGGGGAGTCCGCCGGTGTCCGCGCCGAGCCGAACACGCTGATCGCGGGCGGCAGTTCGGCGAGCGTGCCGAAGCCCTCGATGAACTCCGACTGGATGCGCAGGACCCGCCAGGGGTCGGTGTGGACCCAGTCGGAGGGGCCGCCCGCGTCGAGGAGCCGCTGGTCGGTCGTGCTGGCCGTCACCTGCTCACGCCTTCGGAGGACCGGTCCCAGGCGCTGCTCCGACGGTGGCTGCTTCTTCCCCTCGGGGTTGCCGGTAGCCATGTGCGCTCCCTCCACTAGCGGGTAGTTCCGCTTCAGCGTAGATCCACGCCGGTTACGGAGGGGGGACATGTGCGTGTCCGCCGTGAAGCCTTACGGCCTCAGGCCGTCAGCCACGCCCTCAGCCGCTCCTCCGCCACCGGGATCAGGGACGCCTTCACGCGCTCGTCGACCTTGTGGGCCAGCAGCGGGTTGCCGGGGCTGTAGTTGACGGCCGGGACGCCGAGGCGGCTGAAGCGGGCCACGTCCGTCCAGCCGTACTTGGGGTGCACCTCGCCGCCCACGGCCTTCACGAACGCCGCCGCCGACGGGTCGTTCAGGCCCGGCCGCGCACCGCCCGTGTGGTCGTCGACGACGAACTCGTCCACGCCGCAGTCCGCGAAGTAGTCGCGGACGAAGGCCTCGGCCTCCTCCTCGCTGCGGTCGGGCGCGTAGCGGAAGTTGACGGTGACCGTGCAGGCGTCGGGGATGACGTTCGTGGCGACGCCGCCTTCGATGCGGACCGCGTTGAGGCTCTCGTGGTACTTCAGCCCGTCCACCACCGGCTGCCGCGGCTCGTACTCCGCCAGCTTGGCCAGCACGCGCGCGGAGGCGTGGATCGCGTTGGAGCCCATCCACGCGCGCGCGGAGTGCGCCCGCTCCCCTGTGAACCGGAGCAGCATCCTGAGCGTGCCCTGGCAGCCACCCTCCACCTGGCCGTCGGTGGGTTCGAGGAGCACCGCGAAGTCGCCCGCCAGCCAGTCGGGGTGGGCCTCGGCGACATGACCCAGTCCGTTCAGGTGGGCGGCGACCTCTTCGTTGTCGTAGAAGACGAAGGTGAGGTCGCGGTTGGGGGCCGGGACGGTCGCCGCGATGCGCAGCTGGACGGCGACGCCGGACTTCATGTCGCAGGTGCCGCAGCCCCAGAGGTAGCCGTCCTCGTCGAGGCGGGAGGGGACGTTGTCGGCGATCGGGACGGTGTCGATGTGGCCGGCGAGGATGACCCGCTCCGCGCGGCCCAGGTTCGTGCGGGCCACCACGTTGTTGCCGAACCGGTCGACCGTCAGGTGCGGCAGGGCGCGCAGCGCGGTCTCGATGGCGTCCGCGAGGGGCTTCTCGGTACCGCTCACCGAGGGGAAGTCGACGAGCCGCGCGGTCAGCTCCGCGGCGTCCAGCGTGAGGTCAAGCGGGGTATCGGCCATGGCCCCGACCCTAACGCCCGGGCGCTCGCGGTCGCTGTCCACACCCGGCTCGGGGGCCACAGAGGCCTCCAGTACCTTGTACGGATGCCAGAGCCGTCACCCTCTTCACGACGCCGTCGTCGTGGCCGCTTCCTCCGTTTCATGGGGGCCCTCGTGGTCCTGTGTGCCGTCGCGGGCTATCTCGTGGTGCAGTACGTCACCGGGGGCGCGGGGAAGCCGGGCTGCACGGTGGTCTCGGGCAAGGACGACGGGACGGCGTACGACTTCACGCCGGAGCAGGCGGTGAACGCGGCGACCATCACGGCCGTCGGCACCGGGCGCGGGCTGCCCGACCGGGCGGTGGCGATCGCGCTGGCGACCTCGATCCAGGAGTCGGGGCTGCGCAACATCACCCACGGCGACCGGGACTCGCTCGGCCTGTTCCAGCAGCGGCCCTCGCAGGGCTGGGGCACGGAGAAGCAGATCATGGACCCGGCGTACGCGGCGGGGAAGTTCTACGAGCATCTGGTCAAGGTCTCCGGCTATACGAAGATGCCGCTCACCGAGGCCGCCCAGCGCGTGCAGCGCAGCGGCTACCCGGAGGCGTACGCCAAGCACGAGCCGGACGCGACGCTGCTCGCCGCCGCGCTCACCGGATCCTCACCGGCCACGCTGACCTGCGACGGCCGGCCGGCGGCCACCCTGGCCGCCGGACCGGCCGGGGTGCGGGACGCGCTGGTGAAGGACTTCGGGCGGGACGCGCTGGACACGGCCGCCGAGGACGTGGCCGAGGACGCGTCCTCGTCCCCCGCCGCCGAGGCGACGGCCGCGGAGCGGACGCTGACCGTGCCCGTCACCGCCGACGACTCGGCGGCCAAGCGCTCGGCGCGGCAGCGGGGCTGGCAGCTCGCGCACTGGGCCGTGGCCAACGCCGCCACGCTGCACATCGAGAGCGTCCGCTACGCCGGGCGGCAGTGGACCGCAGGGAACACCCAGAGCGAGTGGCGGGCCGTGGCGGCCGAGGGCGCGGGCGGGGCGGAGCAGGGCACCGGGTCCGTGCGGATCGTGACTGGTCAGTAGTACGGGCCGTCACCCGCAGGGGTTACGCGGGCCCGCCGCGGACGCGGGTGTGCGCAGGTTTTCGTGGTCTCACCCTCGTATCCGCCGAATCCCTTGCGAACACAGGGCTGTAAGGATTCGGCGGACTTTCGGATCGGGCGCCTTTTGCCCGTTTTTATCCGCAGCCGATAATGCGACGCATTGCCAACTCTTTACGTTGGGCGTCCGCAACCTTCGCGGGCTTCGAGCGGTAGTCACTGCGTCCGAGCCCGGTGATCAACTGCCGGGATCGGCTGGACACTTCCTCGTTCTCTCCCGTCAAAGGAGCATCATGTCCCTCCCCCTGACCCGCAGGATCGCCCGTGCCGCGCTGCTCGTCGCTGCGGGAGCGGCAGCCGGGGTCGGTGCGGCCGGCTCCGCCAGTGCGGCCCCCGCCGAGCTCCCCGCCACTCCGAACCTGAGCGGTCTGACCGCTCTGGACGCGGCGAGCGTCGGCAACAACGTCGACGGTGCCACGCAGAACGTCACCAAGCTCGCGGGCAACACCGGTGGCAACGCGGTCAAGAAGGCCGTGCCGACGGCGGGCAAGACCAGCGGCAAGGTCGCGAAGAAGGCGGCGCCCGCCGCCCAGCAGACGGCCGGTGACGCGGCGGGCTCCGCCGGCGACATCCTGGGCGACACCACGTCCACCGCGACGAAGGGCGGCCTGCCGACGGACGCCCTCACCAAGGGCGGCCTGCCCGCGGCCGACTCGCTGCCGGTGAAGTCGCTGCCGCTCGGCTGAACAGCCTGAACGCCGATGGGGCCCGGGGTTCTCCCCGGGCCCCATCGCTGTGCCTTGGCGCTACAGGCGCTCCACGGCCGCCCGCACCCGCTCGTCCGTCGCCGTGAACGCCACGCGGACGTACGTCTCGCCCGCCTCGCCGTAGAAGTCGCCCGGCGCCACCAGGATGCCCAGCTCGGCCAGGTGGGCGACGGTGTCCCAGCAGGACTCGTCGCGGGTGGCCCAGAGGTAGAGGCTGGCCTCGCTGTGCTCGATGCGGAAGCCGTGCCTCACCAGCGCCTCGCGCAGCGCCTCGCGGCGAGCGGCGTACCGCTCGCGCTGTTCCTGTACGTGGGTGTCGTCGCCCAGTGCCGCGACGACCGCCGCCTGCGTCGGCGCCGACGTCATCATGCCGCCGTGCTTGCGGATCTCCAGCAGGGGGCCGAGGACGGCCGGGTCGCCGGCCAGGAAGGCCGCCCGGTACCCGGCGAGGTTGGAGCGCTTGGAGAGGGAGTGGACGGCCACGATGCCCTCGTACGAGCCGCCGTTGACGTCCGGGTGCAGGACCGAGACCGGGTCGGCCTCCCAGCCGAGCTCCAGGTAGCACTCGTCGGAGAACAGCAGCACCCCGTGCTCGCGGGCCCAGGCGACGATCCGGGTCAGTTCCGCCTTCGACAGGACCTTGCCGGTCGGGTTCGACGGGGAGTTGAGCCACAGGAGCTTCAGGCCGGCCGGGTCGAGCGTCGTCGGGTCGTCGTAGACCTCGTACTCGGCGCGGGCCAGACGGGCGCCGACCTCGTACGTCGGGTAGGCGAGGCGCGGGTAGGCGACGCGGTCGCCGGGGCCCAGGCCCAGCTGGGTGGGGAGCCAGGCGACGAGCTCCTTGGAGCCGACGATCGGCAGCACGTGCCGGTGGGTGACCTCGCGGGCGCCGAGGCGGCGCTCCAGCCAGCCCGTGATCGCGTCGCGCAGCGCCGGGGTGCCCCAGACCGTCGGGTAGCCCGGGGAGTCCGCCGCGTCGATCAGGGCCTTCTGGATCAGGTCGGGAACCGGGTCGACCGGGGTGCCGACGGAGAGGTCGACGATGCCACCGGGGTGGGCCGCGGCCGTCTTCTTGTACGGCTCCAGCTTGTCCCAGGGGAAGGTGGGGAGGCGGTCGGAGACTGCGGACACGGGGACTGGCTCACTTTCTGGTACGTACGGCAAACGCCTCGGTCCCGTACGGCGATCAGAGCTGATCCGGCCGTACGGGACCGAGGCGGCACGAAGACTGCGGGCCGCTTACGCGCTTACGCCTGGGGCGGCAGCGCGGCGATGAAGGGGTGGTCCCGCTCGATCAGACCCAGCTTGCTGGCGCCGCCGGGGGAGCCGAGCTCGTCGAAGAACTCGACGTTCGCCTTGTAGTAGTCCTTCCACTCCTCCGGAGTGTCGTCCTCGTAGAAGATCGCCTCGACCGGGCAGACCGGCTCACAGGCACCACAGTCGACGCATTCGTCCGGGTGGATGTACAAGGACCGGGAGCCCTCGTAGATGCAGTCGACCGGGCACTCCTCGATGCACGCCTTGTCCTTCACGTCGACACAAGGCTGCGCGATGACGTAGGTCACGCTGTCGTTCCTCCTCGATAGGGCGCTGGCGGGCCTCCTCAGGCCCTGCCGCCTGGCGCGCGGGAGCGCGGCGTCGTCGATGCCCGCCCCTAGTATCTCCGTTCTTGGGCATGATCCGAACAGGAGGGGTGAACTGACCTGTGGAAATCTCTGCGACAGGGCGCCTTGAGGTCCGCATCACCGCTGCTGACGTGGGTAAACGGGTCTCTGTACGCCGCATGAACGATCCTGCGGTTCCGGGTGAGAAGTTCACCGACACGGTGGGTGTTCTCGCATCATGGGACAACGGTGTGCTGCTGATCACACGGAAGGGCGGCGAGACCGTCCACATCGCGGAATCCTCGCTGGTCGCGGGCAAGGTGGTGCCGAGCGCCCCGGCCCGCCGCCGGGGGCCCTCCGCCTCGTACGCCGAACTCGCCCATGTCTCCACACGCGCGTGGCGGCCGGTGGAGAGCGAGCGGCTCGGCGAGTGGGAGCTGCGGGCCGCGTCGGGGTTCACCCGGCGGGCCAACTCGGTGCTGCCGGTCGGCGACCCGGGCCTGCCGCTGGACGACGCCCTGGACGCCGTACGGCGCTGGTACGGCGCTCGCGGGCTGCCCGCCTACGTCCAGACCGCGACCGGCGCCGAGGGCACGCAGGAGCTGCTGTGCGCGGAGCTGGAGCGGCGCGGGTGGGTGCGCGAGGTGACGGCCGAGCTGTGGATCGGGGCGCTGGCGCCGATCGCCGACCGGGCCGAGGGCACCGGGGTGGAGCTCTCCCGGGACGTGGACGAGGCGTGGCTCGCGCGGTACCAGCGCAAGGGGGTGAGCGAGGTGGCGCTGAAGGTGCTGTCGAGCGGGCCCTCGGTGTGGTTCGCGCAGGTGCCGGGAAACGGTGGCGTGCCTGCCGCCATCGGGCGGTGTGTCGTGGACGGGCGGTGGGCGTCCTTCGCCGCGGTCGAGGTCGGTCCTGAGCATCGGCGGCGGGGCCTCGCCACCGAGGTGATGGCCGCGCTGGCCCGGCGGGCGCTCGACGAGGGCGCGTCGGCGGCCTGGCTCCAGGTCGAGACGGAGAACGCGGGGGCGCGGGCGCTCTACGCCGGGATGGGCTTCGCGGCGCATCACGCGTACCACCACTACCGCGAACCGGCGGCCGGACCGGCGGGCGCCGGAATCAGCCGGTAGCGATCGCTGTGAGAGGGCACGAGCCAGCTATGCGTCTGCCGCATCCACCGTCCCCCGAACGCTCCGCCGAGCTGCGCGAGCGGTTCGCCGAAGAGGCCCGCTCCGAGCGGCCCGACCTGGCCGCGCTCTGTCTGCTGCTGGGCGCGCAGGCGGACGCGGGCCTGGACGAGGCGGGCATCGACGCGGCGCAGATCGAACTGGACGAGCTGGCCGGACGCTTGCCGTTCCGGCCGGGCGGGCCGCGGTCATGGGCGGTGGCGCTGCGCGAGCTGCTCGGCGAGCGGTGCGGGTTCCGCGGCTCCGCCGCGGACTATCAGCGGCTGGAGTCGTCGTTGCTGCACGAGGTGCTCCGACGGCGGCGCGGGCTGCCGATCCTGCTGTCCGTGGTGTGGATGGAGGTGGCGCGGCGGGCGGGGGCGCATGTGTACGGGGTCGCGCTGCCGGGGCACTTCGTGGTCGGGTTCGGCGCCGCGGAGGAGCAGGTGCTGGCCGATCCCTTCGAGGGGGGCCGGGTGCTGACCGGGTCCGACGCGGAGTTGCTGGTCGTGGGGGCCACGGGGGCGCCGTTGCAGCCGTCCATGCTGGCGCCGGCCGATCCGTTGGAGGTGGTGGTGCGGATTCTCAACAACGTGCGGGCGTGGGCGGCGGCTCGGCCGGAGCGGTCGGATGTGGCGCTGTGGGGTGTGGAGCTGTCGCTGCTGTTGCCCTCTCATCCGGCTCGGTTGCGGTACGAGCGGGCTCAGTTGCTGGTCAAGCGGGGGGATTTTCTGGCGGGGGCCTCGGAGTTGGAGGCTTATGCGGAGGTGGTGGGGGCGGTGGACGAGGGGGCGGCTGAGCGGGTGCGGGGGCAGGCTCGGTCGGCTCGGGCGATGTTGAACTGAGTTCGCCGTAGGGGCCTGTGATGGTGGGCGGGTGCGGGCTTCGCTGTGGCTGGTCGCGCAGTTCCCCGCGCCCCTAAAAGACAAAAGACAAAAGACAAAAGCCCCTACAGCCAGCCCTTCTCCCTTGCCAGGCGGGCTGCCTCTGCCCTGTTGCGTACCGCCAACTTCTGGATCGCCGTCGACAGGTAGTTGCGGACTGTGCCCTGTGACAGGTGCAGCTTCGTTGCCAACTCCGCGTTGGTCGAGCCGTCCTCCGCTGCCCTCAGGACCTCGCGCTCCCGGTCCGTCAGGGGGTTCGCGCCCTCTGCCAGTGCCGCTGCCGCCAGCGTCGGGTCGATGACGCGCTCGCCCGCGAGCACCTTGCGTACCGCCGCCGCCAGTTGGGCCGCCGGGGCGTCCTTGACCAGGAACGCGTCGGCGCCCGCCTCCATGGCGCTGCGGAGGTAGCCGGGGCGGCCGAAGGTCGTCAGGACGACCAGCTTCACGCCGGGCAGGGTTTTGTGGACCTGGGCCGCCGCCTGGATGCCGGTCATGCCGGGCATCTCGATGTCGAGGAGGGCCACGTCCACCGCGTGGGTCTGAGCGGCGGCCAACACCTCGTCGCCCCGAGCCACTTGGGCGACCACCTCGATGTCGTCCTCCAGGCCGAGGAGAGCGGCGAGGGCCTCGCGGACCATCGACTGGTCCTCGGCGAGGAGGACCTTGATCGTAGGGCTCATGCCCCGGATCCTACGGGCGCCGGGGTGCCCGCGGGGACGCGGGCGACCAGCCGGAAGCCTTGCTTGGTGCGGTCCGCCTCCAGGGTGCCGCCCGCCTTCTCCAGGCGCTCGGTGAGGCCCGTGAGACCGTTGCCTGGGCCCTTGCCGGAGCCGCCCGAGCCGTTGTCCTCGACGGAGAGTTCCAGCACCGGTCCGTCGAGGGTCTGGCGGTGCAGCACCTCGACCGTGCAGCGGGTCGCGCCGCTGTGCCGTACGACGTTGGTGACCGCCTCGCGCAGCGCCCAGGCGAGGGCGCTCTCGCTCTCCTCGGGGATGTCCCTGAGGTCTGGTTCGGCGGGTACGTCGGCGGTGACCGAGGCGGCCGTCAACGCGACCTGGGCGCCCGCGAGTTCCTCGGACAGCCGGGGTCGGCGATAGCCCGTGACGGCCTCGCGGACGTCCACCAGGGCCTGGCGGCTGACCTGTTCGATGTCGGCGACCTGCTGGGCGGCCTTGTCGGGGTGGTCGGGGAGCATCCGGCCGGCGAGTTCGCTCTTCAGCGTGATCAGGGACAGGGAGTGGCCGAGGAGGTCGTGCAGGTCACGGGCGAGGCGCAGCCGCTCCTCGTTGGCGGCGAGCTGGGCGACGGTGGCGCGGGCCTTGCGCAACTCGACGGTGGTGGCGACGAGTTGCCGGATGCCGGTCATGGAGTAGCCGACCAGGAGCACCACCAGGAACAGGCCCCAGGCCTCGTCCAGGTTGTGGGCGTGCCAGCCCGCCAGCATCATCGCGGCGGTGGTGAGCGGGATCGTCCAGTAGGCGGTCCGCAGTGGGAAGGCGACCCCGCAGGTGACCGAGACGTACACGAACAGACCGAGCCATTCGCTGCCGAAGCCGAAGGCCAGGGCGAGTCCGAGCGCCCAGAAGGTGGCAGCCAGGACGGTGATGATCCCGCCGCGGAAGGGCCGGCCCATGGTGCGGAAGACCAGGGTCAGATAGAGCGCGACGAAGGCCACGAGACCCGTCCAGCCGGCCGCCGTGGCCGCGGTGGTGTGGTCACCGGAGTTCAGGTCCCGCACCGGGGAGGCGAGGAAGACCAGCCAGGGCAGGACCCACACCAGTTTCCGGATCGCCTCGCCGCGGTTGCGGGGTGGCCGGCCGATCCGGATCAGCCGTTCCGCCCGCGCTTCGTCGTCGGGCCGCAGATCATCCGTCATCGCGCTCACGCCTTCAGCGTGTCCTTCCGGTAGAGCCAGGCCGCGCCGCCGGTGAACAGGGCGAAGAAGACGGCGAGGACGGCGATGTCCTTGGCATGCGGGGCCTGGCTCTGTTCGATCGCCTGTCCCAGGGCAGCGTACGCGTGCGTCGGCACCCACTTGGCGATGTCCTGGAGCCAGTCCGGGAAGGTCGTCGTCGGCATCCACAGACCGCCGAGGATGGACAGCCCGAAGTAGGTGATCATCGTGATCGGCCGGACCGCGTCCCCGCTCGCCAGATAGCCGATGGCCACGCCGAGCGCGGCGAAGACGAGGCTGCCGGCCCAGATCACGCCGGTGAGCGCGAGCCACTGCCAGGCGTCAAGGCGTACGTCCTTCACGGCCGCGGCGACGACGAAGACGACGACTATGGAGGGCAGGCTCACCACGGCCGCGCTCGCCGTCTTCGCGAGGACATAGCCGTGCCCGGGCAGGGTCGTCAGCCGCAACTGCCGTACCCAGCCGCTCTCCCGTTCCTTGGCGATGCGCTCGCTGTTGCCCATCAGGACGGCCGTGAGGGCGCCGAAGGAGGCCATGGAGACCATCATGTAGGTCGGCAGGGTCAGGCCCGTGCCGTCGATCCGGTCCGTGCCGTCGGCGCTGCCCGCGATGAGCAGGAAGAGCAGGGACGGGTAGAGGACGGAGAAGAACAGGAACTTGCGGTTGCGCAGGGCGCGGCTGAGTTCCAGCTTGACGAGGCTTCGCGAGGCAAGGGTGTTCAGCATGACGAACGGGCCTCCTCGGCCTCGGTGATGGCGACGAAGGCCTGCTCCAGGCCGAGCCCGGCGACCTCCAGGTTGCGGGGGTAGAGGCCGAGGCCGTAGACGGCGTGCACGGTGGCGTCGGCGTCGGCGGACTGGATGCAGACGGTGCTGCCGGAGACGGACAGGTGGGCGAGGAAGGGCAGATCGCGCAGCGTGTCCGGGTCGATCGGGCCCTCCAGGTCGAAGGAGATCCTCCGCGCCCCCGCCTTCGCCTTGATCTCGGCGGCCGTGCCGTCGGCCAGCAGCCGGCCGCGGTGCAGGACGAGCACCCGGTCGGCGATGACGTCGGCCTCTTCGAGGTAGTGGGTGGCGAACAGCACCGTCCGTCCCTGGTCGGCCTGTTCGCGCATGGTGGCCCAGAAGGCCTGGCGGGTGGTGACGTCCATGCCGGTGGTCGGCTCGTCCAGGACGATCAGATCGCTGTCGCCCGAGGTGGCGAGCGCGAAGCGGACCCGCTGGGCCTGGCCGCCGGAGAGCTTGTTGACCTTCCGGTCGGCGATCTGGGTGATACCGGCCCGGGCGAGGACGTCCTTCGCCTTGTACGGCTTCGGATGCAGGTCGCAGGCGAGTCGCACCAGCTCGGCGACGGTCACCTCGTCCATCAGCCCGCCGCTCTGCAGCATCGCGCCCACCCGCCCGGCGACGATCGCCTCACGCGGGCTGGTGCCGAACAGGCGGACGCTTCCGCTGTCCGCCTGCTTGAGTCCGAGCAGCAGGTCGAGCGTGGTCGACTTGCCGGCGCCGTTGGGTCCCAGCAGGGCCACGGTCTCCCCGGGATGAAGGCTCAGTGTCAGACCGTCGACGGCCCGCACCTCGCCGTACGCCTTGCTCACCTGGTCGAACGCGACCACTGTCGTTGTCATGTGATCCAGAGTGGCCGCCGAGGCCCCCTGCCCGGCAGTGTCGGCGGTCCTGACTGCCGGATGACAGATGTCATACGACGACCAGGGGCACCCGGCGAGTGCCGGGTGCCCCTGGTCAGAGCCTGGTGCGGCTAGCTCGGGTCGGTGTCGATGGTGACGACGCGTTCCGCCGTCGTCTTGCCGCGCAGGGCCTTGCGGAGGGCCGAGGCGACGTCCTCGGGCAGGACATCCCGCTTGCCGCTCGCGCCGTTGATCTGCACGCCGTCGAAGGTGGTGCCGTACGCCGCCTTGAGCGCCTTGAGGTCGTAGTAGTCGACGAGCTTTCCGTCGACGGCCTTGAAGCTCAGGATGTCCGGCAGCGACAGCTGGCCGAACTTGATGAAGTGCGCCGCGTCGGTCTGCACCTGGACGGTCTGGGCCATCGCGGGCTCCGCGATGGACTTCATCATCGCGTCGACCTCGGCGTTCGAGATCGTCGGCTGCTTGGTCGTCGTCGGGAGCGTGACCGCGCCGGCCGAGCCGGTCTCCACCTGGGTGCGGTACGCCTGCTGGACCGCCGTCGTCGACTTGGCGACGTCGATGCCCTTGCCGGTCTTGCCGTAGACGGCGACGGCCTTGCCGTTCTTGAACTTGATCGTGCCGTCGGTCGCCGAACCGGAGCTGCCGGAGGCGTCCTCCAGGGCCGCGGTGAGCTTCTCCTCGTCGACCGGCATCTCCGGCTCGATCACGCGCTGGCCGCCGAAGAGCGAGCCGATCACGGAGACCGGGTTGTAGTCGCTGGTCGCGGCCTTGCTGACGGTGGCCTGCATATCGAACTGGAGGCCGGCCTGGTCGGGCTGGAGCTGGACGGTCTTGCCGTCCACCGACAGCTTCAGCGGCTCGTTGACCTTCTTGTCGAAGGCCGCGTCGAGCTTCTTGACCGCGTCGTCGCGAGTGCCGCCGCCGATGTCGACGCCGAGGACCGTGGTGCCCTTGGGCACGTCGGAGTGGTTCATCAGCAGACCGGCGCCGTACGCGCCGCCGGCGACGACGACCACACCCACGCCGACCAGGGTCAGCTTGCTGCGGCCCTTCTTCTTCGGCTTCTTCTTCGAGGACGCCGGCACGTTCTGCGCGACGGGCTCGGGCAGCTTCGGGGGCGTGTGCGGCAGCGGTCCGTCGGTGCCGGGGCCCGGCCCGAACGGGGAGTTCTGGCCGGTGGACGGCACGACCGGGATGCCGCTGGTGACGGTGTGTCCGGAGACGTTGTCCGGCGGGGTGCCGTAGCCGGGGGTGCCCGGTTCGGGGGCCGGCTTCTGCGGGGTGAGGATCGCGGTGTCGTCGCTCAGACCACCACCGGGACCGCGGCCGGGGCCACCCTGCGGACCGGCGCCGGGGGCGCCGGGCGGGGCGGTGACGCCGGGTCCGGCGAAACCGGTGGAGGCGGAGGCCGCGCCGGGAAGACCGGGGCCGCCCTGGCGGCGCTGACCGCCGGGGGCGCCGGGTCCGCCCGGTCCGCCCCGCGGGCCGCCGACCGGCGGTACGACGGGACCGTCGCCGGTGACCGGGCCGCCGGTCGGGCCTGCGGGGCCCTGCGGGCCGCCGTAGCCGGCCGGGCCGCCGAAGTCGTTCGGCCCGTTGAAGTCGTTGGCGGGCGGGAAGCGGTGCGAGCCGGTCGAGCTGTTGAAGTCGTCCGCACCACCGGGGAGGCCGCCCTGGGCGCCGTAACCGTTCTGCCCCATAGGGCCATTCTGACCGCTGTGGGCGTTCTGGGCGTTCTGGGCGCCCTCGTTCTCCGAGAAGTACGGCAGGTCGTCGCGCCGCGGCTCGCCGCCGGGGCGTGAGCCGCCGCCCAGCGGGCCCGCCGCCAGCGCCTCGGTCACATCGAAGGAGCCCGTGCCGCCGCCGTGCCCCGGGGCCACGGGACCGCCGGTCGCGCCGGGCAGGCCCGCGCCGTTGGTGGAGCCCGAGCGGGAAGCGCCCGGCACGCTCATGGAGCCGACCACCCCACCGGGGCGCCCGGCACCGGGCCGCGCACCGCCGGGAGCGGCACCGGCCGGGGCGCCCGGCGCGGCGCCGGAAGCGGCCGGTGCGGGCGCCGAACCCCCGGGCAGACCCGCCCCGTTGGTGGCGCCTCCGCCCTGACCGCCCTTGGCGGGGCCGGACTTGCGCGGGGCGAACCAGTCGCTCGTCTTCTCCTCGGCGGACGGAGCCGGCTCGGCGGGAGCTTCGACGGTGCCGTGGGCCGCGCTGTCGGCGACGGGGGCGCTCGGCGCCGGCGTCTCGGCCGTGGTGTCCCCCGCGGTGCCCTCGGCGTCCGCGACGGGCGTCCGGACGACGACCGGCGGGATGGGCCGCGACCCGGGGATGTTGATCCGGATCCGGGTCGTCAGCGTGGTCTCGGTCTTGCGCTCCTCGGACTGCGAGGCCGAACGGCCCGCGTCCGCACCGTCGTCGGAAGCCATGGGGGTCCCGTAGGGCGGCGTGCCCGAAGGGTATGCGGCTCCGCCGCGCCCGTTGGGCCCGGAGGACGGACTGTCAGTTTCACGACTCAAGGCAGGTTCTCCCGGTTGGCTCCACCGACCGTGTCGGCCCCAGTGCTTCGGGCGGCTCGGCGGCGCGCACCACCATACTGGCCACTTCTGGCCCGTATCCCACGACCGCTGGGGAAACCCACACGGGACTCGCACGTCCCTGTCGCGGCGAAGTGGTACGTCACTTGCCAAGTCGGACGGCGTCGCCGTCCGGTTGCCGCCCCGCCCCGAGCGTGGCGCAGATCACAGCCGTAGCCATGCCACCGAGCAGGAAGAGGTAGGAGCCCGCTCCCGCGCCGAAGAGGAAGTCGCCTTCGGGGCGGGTGGCGGTGAGCAGGATGACGGCGAGCATCCAGCCGGCCGCCGGTGCGACGGCCCCGCCCCGGCCGCCGACGGCACGCGCACCGCCGAGGCAGAGCCCGGCCTCGCCGGCGAGCGCGAGCAGCAGGCCGCCCGGGAACCAGCCGGACTGCACGAGGGACCCGGCGGCGCCGACGAGCGCGCCGAGCACGAAGAGGCCCAGGTAGAGGAGGGCTCGTGCGGCGGAGGGGGCCTTGAGGGGCTGGGCGAGCAGGGATCCGTGGTCGTTCATGAGAGGCCCCCGGTGCCGGCGAAGAGGTCGGTCTCCCGATTCCCGGGTGCCCGGTCCCCTCGTACCAACTCGTAGTACTCGGTGGTGAAGAGGGGCTGCGCGAGGTCGTTGGAGAGGACGAAGTACGGTGCGGCGACCGTGATCTGGGTGGCGTGCGCGGCCATCGCGGCGGCCTTGGCGGCGGCAAAGGCGGTTCCGTCGATCTCCGTCGTGACCCGCTTGTCGTCTACGACACCCGGTACGTCGTCGAGGACGCCCGGCTTGTCGAAGGGCAGCCCCGGCAGCGCCTCGGCCAGCCGCTCGAAGGCCTGTTCGCCGACCGTGCGCGGGACGCGGTTCCAGTAGACCTTGGGGATCGTCCAGCCCGCTTCGGCCGCCAGGTCCGCGGCGCGCATGGCGACGCGGTGGGCCTGGATGTGGTCGGGGTGGCCGTAGCCGCCGTTCTCGTCGTACGTCACGAGGACATGCGGCCGTACCTCCAGGATCACCCGGACGAGAGCGGCGGCGGCCTCGTCGACGTCCGCCTGCCAGAAGCAGGCGGGGTCGCCGTTGTCGGCGAGGCCCATCATCCCGGAGTCCCGGTAGCGGCCCGGGCCGCCGAGGAGACGGAAGTCCTCGACGCCGAGTGCGCGCATCGCGGCGGTGAGCTCGCCCAGGCGGTACTCGCCCAGGGCGGTGCCCGACAGGTGCCGGAGCTCCGGCGGAATGACCTCGCCGCGTTCACCGAGCGTGCAGGTGACCAGGGTCACCCGGGCACCCTCGGCCGCATAGCGAGCCATCGTCGCGCCGTTGTTGATCGACTCGTCGTCCGGGTGCGCGTGCACCAGGAGGAGGCGTCGGGCCGGTGGTTCCGTCATGGGACCACCCTAAAGGCGACCTCGGGACGGGTCAGAACTTGATACTGCCGATCATCCCCGCGATGTTCGTCGTCAGCTCACTGATGGTGGGCGCGACGGTCGAAGAGGCCAGGTAGAACCCGAGCAGCATGCAGACCACCGCATGCCCGGCCTTCAGTCCTGACTTCTTGACCAGAAGGAAGACGATGATCGCCAGCAGCACTACCGCCGAAATCGAGAGCGCCACGGCGGCTCACCTCCAAAGATCCCAAGAGCGCGGGGGTTCGGACCAGGGGGGCAGATAAATCCATACGACAGCCAGCAGGTTCATACCCACTATGCGCTAGTGATCATAACTATCCGTACTCGCGCATCGGTCGGCGCACGGACGCACAAGGGGGCGTATGGCCAATATGGTCGGGGCATGACGACGACGTCCGACTCCTTTCCTCGCCGGCACGCCCGCACCCAGCGCTTCACGCTCGGCGCGCCGCGTGCGTTCACCGTGGCTCCCGACGGTTCCCGTGTCGTGTTCCTGCGCTCGTCCTCCGGTACGGACCGGGCCAGTTCGCTGTGGGTGCTCGACCCCGCGGACGGCGGGGAGCGCGTGGCGGCCGACCCGCGCGCCCTCCTCGGCGGCTCCACGGAGAACCTCTCGCCGCAGGAGCGGGCGCGACGCGAACGCAGCCGGGAGGGCGGCGCCGGGATCGTCGGCTACGCCACCGACGCGGCCGTGGAGTTGGCGTCTTTCGCCTTGTCAGGGCGGCTTTTCACGGCCGAGCTGCGGGCCGGTACGGCACGTGAACTCCGGGTCCCGGGACCGGTGATCGACCCTCGCCCCTCCCCCGACGGCCGCTTCGTCGCGTACGTCGCCCAGGGCGCCCTGCGGGTGGTCGGCGCCGAGGGCGAGGGGGACCGGGCCCTGGCGGAGCCGGAGTCGGATCACGTCACCTATGGTCTCGCCGAGTTCATCGCGGCCGAGGAGATGGGCCGGTCACGGGGGTTCTGGTGGTCCCCGGAGGCGGACCGGCTGCTGGTGGCGCGCGCGGACGACACGCCGGTGGGGCGCTGGTGGATCTCCGACCCGGCCCATCCGGAACGTGATCCACAGCACGTCGCGTATCCGAGGGCCGGGACGGCCAACGCGGAGGTACGGCTGTTCGTGGTCGGCCTCGACGGGGGCCGCACGGAGGTCTCCTGGGACCGGGCCCGCTACCCGTATCTGGCGCATGTGCACTGGTCAGCGGCGGGTGCCCCGCTCCTCCTCGTACAGGCGCGCGACCAGCGCAGTCAGCTGTTCCTGGCCGTGGATCCGGCCTCGGGGACGACCCGGATGGTGCATGCCGACGAAGATCCAACTTGGCTTGATCTTTTCCCAGGGGTGCCCTGCTGGAGCCCGTCCGGGCGGCTGGTGCGGATCGCGGACGAGGGCGGCGCGCGGGTCCTCGCGGTGGGCGACCGCCCGCTGACGGGGCCGCAGTTGCACGTCCGCGCGGTGCTGGACGTGTCCGACGACGACGTGCTGGTCTCGGCGTCGGCCGGGGAGCGGGCGGCGGCGCCCGAGACCGGCGAGGTGCATGTGTACCGGGTCAACGAGCTCGGGGTGGAGCGGGTCTCGCAGGAGCCGGGGGTGCACTCGGCGGTGCGGGCCGGGAGCGTGGGCGTGCTGGTCTCGGCGGTGCCGGGGCGGGCCGGGTCCGTGGCGCAGGTGCTGCGGGACGGGAAGCCGACGGCGACGATCACCTCGTACGCCGAAGATCCTGGTATGTCCCCGCGCGTGACCCTGACCGAGGGGGGCGCACGGCGGATCCCGTGCGCCGTGCTGTTGCCTCGGGACCACCAAGGGGATGAGCGTCTTCCGGTTTTGCTGGATCCGTACGGGGGACCGCACGGTCCGCGCGTCCTCGCGGCCCACAACGCGCACCTCACCAGTCAGTGGTTCGCGGACCAGGGTTTCGCGGTCGTGGTCGCGGACGGGCGGGGCACCCCGGGCCGCTCGCCGGCCTGGGAGAAGGCGATCCGCGACGACTTCACGGTGTCCCTGGACGACCAGGTGGAGGCGTTGCACGAGCTGGCGGAGCGCTACCCGCTGGACCTGGACCGGGTGGCGATCCGGGGCTGGTCGTACGGCGGCTGGCTGGCGGGGCTCGCGGTCCTGCGCCGCCCCGACGTCTTCCACGCCGGGATCGCGGGCGCCCCGGTGACGGACTGGCGGCTCTACGACACCCACTACACGGAGCGGTACCTGGGCGATCCCGGTACGGCGCCGGAGGTGTACGCGAAGAGCTCCCTGGTGACGGACGAGGGCCTGTCCGCCCCCGCCGAGCCGCACCGCCCGCTGATGATCGTGCACGGCACCGCCGACGACAACGTGGTCTTCGCCCACGCCCTGCGGCTGTCCTCGGCCCTCCTCGCCGCGGGCCGCCCGCACGAGGTGCTGCCGCTGTCCGGGGTGACCCACATGACCCCGCAGGAGGAGGTCGCGGAGAACCTGCTGCTGCTCCAGGTGGACTTCCTACGGCGCGCTCTCAGGCTGGGCTGAGCCGGGACCCTCCACAGAGCACCGCAACCAATAATTGAGGAACCACGACGAAACACCGGCCAGGTCCGCGAGAGCGGCGCCGGCTTAGGCGCAAAAAGGGGCAACGGGCCGGGACGACATGGCGCGTCCCGGCCCGTTTACGGCACCCGCACGGCCGTACGTTGTTCAGCCTGACGCGTCCGTATATCGGAACCGGGTCAGCCAAGTTGCCTCCGTGTTACTCCGGCGCCTCGGGTGGCACCACCTGCATCTCCTCCGCGAAATGGCAGGCCGAGTCATGGGCCGCGGGGCCCGGCAGGAGGCGGAACTCGCTCGGGACCGCCAGGGCCGGGACCTCCATGGCACAGCGTTCCCGGGCCTTCCAGCAGCGGGTGCGGAAGCGGCAGCCGGAGGGGATGTTCGTCGGGGAGGGGACGTCGCCGGACAGGATGATGCGTTCGCGGTGCTCGCGGGCCTCGGGGTCGGGCACGGGGACGGCGGAGAGCAGCGCCTGGGTGTAGGGGTGCGTGGGGTGGTCGTAGATCTCCGCGTCCCTGCCGATCTCCACGATCCGCCCGAGGTACATCACGCCGACGCGGTCGGAGATGTGGCGGACGATGGAGAGGTCGTGGGCGATGAAGACGTAGGAGAGGTCGAACTCGTTCTGGAGGCGGTCCATCAGGTTGATGACCTGCGCCTGGACGGAGACGTCGAGCGCGGAGACGGGTTCGTCGGCGACGATGACCTCCGGGCGCAGCGCCAAGCCCCGTGCGATGCCGATGCGTTGGCGCTGGCCGCCGGAGAACTGGTGCGGATAGCGGTTGATGTACTCGGGGTTGAGGCCGACCACGTCCAGGAGGTCCTGGACCTTCCGGCGGCGGTCGCCCTTGGGTGCGACCTCGGGATGGATGTCGTAGGGCTCGCCGATGATGTCGCCCACCGTCATACGGGGGTTGAGGGAGGTGTACGGGTCCTGGAACACCATCTGGATGTTGCGGCGCACCGACTTGAGCGCCTTGCCGGACAGCTTGGTGATGTCCTCGCCCTTGTACCTGATCGAACCGGCGGTCGGCTGCTCGAGGTTGACCAGCATCTTGGCGACGGTCGACTTGCCGCAGCCCGATTCCCCGACGATCCCGAGCGTCTCTCCACTGCCCAGCGTGAAGTCCACACCGTCGACCGCCTTGACGGCACCGACCTGCTTCTTGAACAGCACGCCCTGGGTCAACGGGTAGTGCTTGACCAGTCCGCTCACCTCGATGATCGGCTCAGCCATTGAGGCACTCCCTCCAGAAGTGACAGGCGCTCGTGCGGTCCTGCGACACCTCGTACAGCGGGGGTTCGTCCGTCCTGCACACGTCCTGGGCCATCGGACACCGCGGGTGGAACGCGCAACCCGGTGGGATGTCCATCAGGTTGGGCGGCAGCCCCTTGATCGCGTACAGCTCCTGGCCCTTCTGGTCCAGGCGCGGGATGGAGTCCAGCAGGCCGCGCGTGTACGGGTGTGCCGGGGCCTTGTAGATGTCGTGGACCGGCGCCTGCTCGACGATGCGGCCCGCGTACATCACCGCGATCCGGTCGGCGACGTCGGCGACCACGCCGAGGTCGTGGGTGATGAGGATGAGCCCCATGTTGTACTCGCGCTGCAACTCCGCGAGCAGGTCCATCACCTGCGCCTGGACGGTGACGTCGAGGGCCGTGGTCGGTTCGTCGGCGATGATCAGGGCCGGTTCCAGGGCCATCGCCATGGCGATCATGATGCGTTGGCGCATGCCGCCGGAGAACTGGTGCGGGTACTGCTTGACCCGCTCCTTCGCCGCCGGGATGCGCACCCGGTCCATCAGCTCGATCGCCTTGGCCCGCGCGTCCTTCTTCGACATGCCCCGGTGCACCACGAACATCTCACCGAGCTGATCGCCCACGGACAGCACCGGGTTCAGCGACGACAGCGCGTCCTGGAAGATCATCGCCATCTCGGCGCCACGGACCTTGCGCCGCTCCTCCTCCTTGAGCTTCAGCAGGTCCTTGCCCTGGAAGAGGATCTCGCCGCCCGCGATCCGCCCCGGCGGCATGTCGAGGATGCCCATGATCGCCTGCGCGGTCACGGACTTCCCGGACCCGGACTCCCCCAGCACGGCCAGGGTCTCCCCCGAGTCCACGGCGTAGTCGACCCCGTTGACCGCCTTGGCGACCCCGTCCCGGGTCTTGAACTCCACGTGCAGATCACGCACTTCCAGGAGCACGACTCACCTCAGCTTCGGGTCGGGGGGCGTCACGGACGAGGTCCACGCGGACAACGAACGCCGATACGGCAACCGACCGGGCGGCGGCATCGCCACCGGGTCGGTCGAGGAGAGCAGGCAGACCATGCCCCTCCGGCACCCTCACGGCTTCCCACACCCGCACGCCCCTCACCTCCGGGTCGAGGGCGTCACGGGCGAGGCCCATGCGGACAACGAACGCCGATACGGCGACCGACCGGGCGGCGGCATCGCCACCGGGTCGGTCGAGGAGAGCAGGCAGACCATGCCCCTCCTGCACCCTCACGGCTTCCAACACCCGCACGCCCCTCACCTCCGGGTCGAGGGCGTCGCGGACGAGGCCCATGCGGACAACGAACGCCGATACGGCAACCGACCGGGCGACGACATCGCCACTGGGTCGGTCGAGGGGAGCCGGCACGCCACGACGCCCTTCAGGCGCGCCCGTGACGCCGGACGGCCTCAGGGCGCGGGGCGCCGTAACGACGCCCGGCACCCTCACGACTCGCGGCGCCCTCACGACGCCCCGTGCCCCAACGGCTCGCGGCAGCCTCGCGGCTTCCAGTACGCGCACGGCCCTCACCTCAGCTTCGGGTCGAGGGCGTCGCGGACCGCGTCGCCGAGCATGATGAACGCGAGGACGGTGAGGGCGAGGGCGCCGGCGGGCCAGAGGAGCATGTGGGGGGCCTGGCGGATGTAGGCGGAGGCCGCGGAGATGTCGATGCCCCAGCTGACGGTCGGCGGCTTCAGGCCCACGCCGAGGTAGGAGAGCGTCGCCTCCAGCGCGATGTACGTGCCGAGCGCGATGGTCGCGACCACGATCACCGGGGCCACCGCGTTCGGCGCGATGTGGCGGAGCAGCTGGCGGGAGTGGGACGCGCCCAGCGCCTTCGCGGCCTGGACGTAGTCGTTCTGCTTCGCCGTGATGACCGAGCCCCTCGCGATGCGGGAGATCTGCGGCCAGCCCAGCAGCACCATGAAGCCGATCACCGGCCAGACCGTGTTGCTGGTGACCACGGACAGCAGGACCAGGCCGCCCAGGACCACGGGGATCGCGAAGAACACGTCGGTGATGCGGGACAGGATCGAGTCCCAGAAGCCGCCGAAGAAGCCGGCCAGGCCGCCGAGGACCGAGCCCAGGATCGCGACCCCGAGCGTGGCGCAGACGCCGACCGTGACGGACGTACGGGCGCCGTAGACGGTACGGGTGTAGACGTCGCAGCCCTGGCCGTCGAAGCCGAAGGGATGGCCTGGCTGGGAGCCTTCCTGGGCCTTGGCCAGGTCGCACTTGAGCGGGTTGCCGGAGGCGATCAGCGACGGCCAGAGGGAGATGACGACCAGGAAGAGGATGACCAGGCCCGAGATGATGAAGACCGGGTTGCGGCGCAGGTCCCGCCAGGCGTCCGACCAGAGCGAGCGGGGCTTGCCCTGGGGGCCGCCCGACGGGCCGGGCCCCTTCTCCAGCGTGGTCGCCTCGCTGACCGCGAGGTCCATGGCCCCGCCCATGCCGGTCCCGGCGATCGCGCCCTCGGGCTCCTGGGGTTCAGGCATAGCGGATCCTCGGGTCGAGTACGGCGTACAGGAGGTCGACGAGCAGGTTGGCGACCAGGAAGACCAGCACGAGGACGGTGACGAAGCCGACCACCGTCTGGGTGTTCTGGCGCAGGATGCCCTGGTAGAGCTGGTAGCCGACGCCGTGGATGTTGAAGATGCGCTCGGTGACGATCGCGCCGCCCATCAGGGCGCCGATGTCGGTGCCGATGAAGGTGATGACCGGGATGAGGGAGTTGCGCAGGAGGTGGCGGATGACGACCCGCCGTCTCGGCAGCCCCTTCGCCACCGCCGTACGGACGTAGTCGCTGCGGCGGTTCTCCGCGATCGACGTACGGGTCAGCCGGGTCACGTAGGCCAGCGACACCGACGCCAGCACCAGGCCCGGCACGATCAGTTCGCTGAACGTGGCGTCCGTGGACACCGACGGTTTGATCCAGCCCCACTCGACGCCGAGGAGGAGCTGGAGCAGCAGGCCGGTGACGAAGGTCGGGACCGAGATCACGACGAGCGTCAGCATCAGGACCGAGGTGTCGACGGGCTTGCCGCGGCGCAGGCCCGTGACGACACCCAGGGTGATGCCGATGACGATCTCGAAGAGGATCGCGACGATCGTCAGGCGGATCGTGACGGGGAACGCCGTCGCCATCAGCTCGGTGACCTTCTGCCCGTTGAACGCGGTGCCGAAGTCGCCGGTGAAGACGTTCCCCATGTAGGTCAGGTACTGCTGCCAGACCGGCTTGTCGAGGCCGAACTCCTTCTTCAGCTGGGCGGCGGTGGCGGCGTCGCACTGCCGGTCGCCGCACAGGCCCGCGATGGGGTCGCCCATCACGTTGACCATGAGGAAGATGAGGAGCGTGGCGCCGATGAACACCGGGATCATCTGGAGCAGACGCCGGACGACGTAGCGTCCCATGGCGGGTCAGCTGACCTTGATCTCGTTGTAGACCGGGACGCTGAACGGGTTGAGCTTGACGTTGGAGAGCCGCTCCGAGTAGCCGGCGCTGCCGTTCTGGTACCAGAGCGGGATCGCGCCCATGTTGTCCCGCAGCACCTTCTCGGCGTCCTGGAACTTCGAGACGGCCTTGGCGGTGTCGGTCTCGGCGTTGGCCTCGTCGACGAGCTTGTCGAAGTCCTTGTTGGACCACTTGCCGTCGTTGGAGGAGGCGTTGGTGTAGTAGAGCGGCTGGAGGAAGTTCTGGATGAGCGGGTAGTCCATCTGCCAGCCGGCCCGGAAGGGACCGCTCATCTTCTTCGCGGTGATCTGGTTGCGGTAGTCGGCGAAGGTGCCGACCGGGTTGCCGACGCAGGCCTTGTCGTTGTCGAGCGCGTTGTTGATCGAGTTGCAGACCGCGTCGACCCACTGCTTGTGCGAGCCCGTGTCCGCGTTGTACGTGATCTTGACCTGGCCGCCGGGGAGGCCGCCGCCCTCCTCGATCAGCTTCTTCGCCGCGGCGGCGTCGTATTCACAGGCGTCCCCGCACAGACCTTCCTTGAAGCCGCCGGCCTCGCCGAGGACCGGGGAGGTCCAGTCGCTGGCCGGGGTGCGGGTGTCGTTGAAGATGGTCTTGGTGATCTGGTCCCGGTTGATCGCCCGGGACAGTCCGGTGCGGACCTTCTCCATGCCCGCCTTGTTCCACTTCTTGTCGTAGAACGGGAAGGCGAGGGTCTGGATGATGCCGGCCGGGGTGTTGAGGTAGCGGTCGCCCAGGTCGGCCTGGACGTTCTTGAGCTGGGCGGCGGGGACGTCGTCGACGAGGTCGAGGTTGCCGGCCATGAGGTCGGTGTAGGCGGTGTTGTTGTCGGTGTAGACCTTGAGGGTCACGCCGCCGTTCTGCGCCTTGTCCTCGCCGGGGTAGCCGTCCCACTTCTTCAGGCTCATCTGCGAGCCCTTGGTGTACGACGCGATGGTGTACGGGCCGTTGCCGACCGGCTTCTTCAGCCAGCCGTCGTGGTCGGTGAAGAAGGCCTGCGGGAGCGGGGCGTAGGCCGGGTAGCCGAGCGTGTCGGGGAAGGTCGAGAACTTCTGGTTGAGCTTGACCGTGAAGGTCAGGTCGCCGGTGACCTTCAGACCGGAGAGCGTCTGCGCGGTCTGCTTGCTGCCGTCCTCGGGGTGGACCTTGTCGTAGCCGTCGATGTACCCGAAGAAGTACGCGTTCTTCTGGTTGTTCTTGAGGCTGGCCCCGTAGTTCCAGGCGTCGACGAAGGACTTGGCGGTGACCTTCTCGCCGTTGGAGAAGGTCCAGCCGTTCTTGACGGTGACGGTGAAGTTCTGCGAGTCGCTCGTGTCGATCTTGTCGGCGAGCATGTCCTCGGCCTTGCCGGTCTCCGGGTTGTACCTCTTCAGGGACCGGAAGATCATGTCGAGCACCTTGCCGCCCTGCACCTCGTTGGTGTTGGCCGGCTCCAACGGGTTCTGCGGGTCGCCCCAGGAGGCGCTGAGCGTCGCGCTGCTGTCGCCACTGCCGCCGCCGCTGTCGCTGTCCCCACCTCCGCAGGCCGTCGCCGCGAGGGCTACCGCCGCCGCGCATGCGGCCCACTTGGCGTGCGTGGCTCCACGCATGGAGTGCCTCCTGATTGACTGCGCTGATCCGTTACCGGCAAATATCGACGTAAATCAGGCAAACCGCACACGTATTGAGCCCTTTAGGGGAACGGGTGGAGACCTCCCGGGAAGGTCCGACCTCTCCGTCAGTGGATCTTGCGTGTAGGACGCAATGGATCTTCACGTTCCGATACAGAACCGTTGGATTGCGACCCGCCTATGTACGGATTTCGACACGCCACAGTCCGCATATCGAACTCATTGCCCGATTAGGGCAGTTGGCCCGATGTAAAACACGGATCGATCACGAGGCGCTACACGCGTAGCTACAGATTGGTCAAGTCCAGGCAAAGAAAGTAAAGAGAAACCCAAGTCGACCGAGAATTTATTGACCTTGAATGAATTGCGTTGAAAAAGTCCGGCGTAGCCCGTAGGGGAGTGCCCTGCGGAGTCATCAGACCCTCCCTTGGGCCAGGAGCACCATGACCCCCCCAACTCCATCGGCGGCTGCCCCGCTTGAGGTGACCGAAGAGAGCGCCGAGAAGTCGATCACTTCTCCCTCTCCGAAGGCCAACGAAAGCCGCTCACCCGGGCAGCTCGCCTGGCGCCGGTTCAAGCGTGACCGTACGGGCGTCATATCGGCGTACATCGTGATCTTCTTCTTCACGATCGCCGTCGCCGCTCCGCTCATAGCCAAGCTGTACGGGAAGAACCCGTACGACCAGTACGGCCAGGACGCGCCGATCGGCACGCTGCTGAACGACGCCGGCTACCCCATCAAACCCAACGGCGGTATCGACGCGAACTTCTGGTTCGGCATCGAGCCGGCCATGGGACGCGACGTGTTCACGTTCCTGCTCTACGGCATCCGGACCTCGCTGATGATCGCCACGATCACCACGGTCCTGGTCACGGTCCTCGGTGTGATCGTCGGCGTCTCCGCCGGCTACCTGGGCGGAAAGACGGACTATCTCGTCAGCCGGGTCATCGACATCGTGCTGTCGTTCCCCTCCACCCTGTTCTTCATCGCCTTCACGCCCGTCGTGTACGGCCTCTTCTGGGCCGCCGACGAGGAGATCCCCGCCTGGGGACGCGGCGTCTGCCTGGTCGTGCTGCTCACGGCCTTCGGCTGGGCCTCCATCGCCCGCCTGCTGCGCGGTCAGGTGCTGGCCCTGCGTGAGCGCGAGTTCGTCGAGGCCGCCAAGGTGACCGGAGCCTCCCCCGGCCGGATCATCTTCAAGGAACTGCTGCCCAACCTGTGGACTCCGATCCTCATCCAGTCCACCCTCGCCCTCCCGGCGTTCGTGACCGCGGAGGCGGGCCTCGCCTTCCTCGGCGTCGGCATCCAGGACCCGACCCCGGACTGGGGCGTGATGATCCAGCGTGGAGCGCAGTACTACACGGACGACATCACCTTCATGATCTTCCCGGGCGTCTCGATGATCATCTTCGTCCTGGCGTTCAACCTTCTCGGCGACTCGGTCCGCGACGCACTCGACCCGAAGTCCAAGCGCTGAGTTCCCCGGCCCGGACACAGTCGTCCACCGGCCGTCAGCGGCAGCACGTCTCTCTCATCCATCACGTCTAGGCAGGTAGCCATGTCCTTTTCCCGCAGAAACTTCCTGATCGCCACCGGTGTGGCGGCGGGTGCCAGCACCGTCCTGAGCGCCTGCAGCAGCGGCGACGCCGGTGGTTCGAGCAGCAAGACCCCGTCGGTCGAGAAGGGCAAGGCCGCCGAGATCGCCGTCGGCACCGCCACCGACTCCAAGGGCCCCGCCCCGGAGATGCCGGGCGCGCGCAAGGGCGGCACGATCTACACGCTCGACCAGATCGACTTCGACCACCTGGACCCGGCGCAGATCTACTCCTCGTACACGGGCGCCGGTTCGGTCCTGTTCCTGCGTGGTCTGACCGGCTACCGCGTCGACTCCAAGGGCAACACCACCCTGGTCGGCGACCTCGCCACCGACGCCGGCACCGTCAAGGACGGCGGCAAGACCTGGTCCTTCACGCTGAAGGACGGCATCAAGTGGGAGGACGGCAAGGCCGTCACCATCGACGACGTCCGTCACACCTTCGAGCGCCTCTTCGCCGACTTCGTCACCGAGGGCCCCCGCTACCCGCAGAACTGGCTCGAGGGCGCCGACAAGTACAAGGGCCCCTACGACGGCAAGCACCTCTCCTCCATCGAGACGGACGGCAACACCGTCACCTTCCGTCTGAAGGAGGCGCACGCCGACTTCCCGTTCATGCTCGCCATGCGCGGCTACTCGATCGTGCCCAAGGCCAAGGACACGAAGAAGAAGTACGACCAGCGTCCGTTCTCCTGCGGTCCGTACAAGATCGAGTCCCGCAGCATCGACAAGTCCCTGACCCTGGTGCGCAACGAGAACTGGGACGCCAGCCTCGACCCGTGCCGCAACGGTTACCCGGACAAGATCGTCATGCAGTTCGGCTTCCAGGGCCTGGCCTCCACGGACCGCTACATCGCCGACTCGGGCAACGACCAGTACGCGCTGTCCCTGCTGAACGAGGTCGCCTCCGAGCGCATCACCAAGGTGCTCGGCGACGCCACGCTCAAGCAGCGGGTGCTGACCCAGGTCGACACGACCTGCTACTACTTCCCGATCAACATGACGCGCATCAAGGACGTCAAGGTCCGTCAGGCGATCAACTGGGCGTGGCCGGCGCAGCAGCTGAAGCAGCAGCGTGGTGGCTCGCAGGTCACCGCGACCGCGACCACGATCATCTCCCCGCTGACCCCGGGTCACGAGGACTTCGACCTGTACGGCAAGAAGACCAAGCCGACCGGTGACCCGGAGAAGGCCAAGGCGCTGCTGAAGGAAGCCGGCAAGGAGGGCCAGAAGCTGGTCATCGCCTTCCAGCAGTCCGACAAGGCCGTCAAGGAAGCCGTCACCATCAAGAACGCCCTCACCAAGGCGGGCTTCGACGTGGTGACCAAGCAGGTCGACAAGACCACCTTCTACTCCGAGATCGGTCAGCTGGACAACGGCTTCGACCTGTTCGCCGCGGGCTGGGGCCCGGACTGGCCGGCCGGTTACGCCGTCATCCAGCCCTGCTGGGACGGCAGCCAGATCGCCGACGGTGGCGTCAACTGGTCGCAGCTGAACGACACCAGCGTCAACAAGGCGATCGCCGCCGCCACCACGATCACCGACGCGGACAAGGCCAACGCGGCCTGGGGCGCGATCGACAAGCAGATCATGACGCTCGCCGCCTGCGTCCCCGACTACAACCCGATCCGTAACTACTTCTACGGTTCGAAGGTCGGCGGCGTGGTCTACAACGCCGGTGACACCTGCGTCGCCATCGGCAAGGTCTTCGCGAAGGCCTGACGCTTTCCCGGGGCGGCGGTCCGACCGACCGCCGCCCCGGCCCCGTCCAAGCCCGCTCCCCACACCCCGGCGACGGCGCCCCGTCCGGAAAGTCTCACCCCATGTTCCGTTTCCTGGTCCGCCGAGTGCTCGGCGCACTCGTGATTCTGCTGATCATCAGCGCCGTCACCTTCTTCCTCTTCTACGCCATCCCGCGTGACCCGGCACGGATGGCCTGCGGCAAGGTCTGTGACGACCAACTGCTCGCACAGGTACGGCAGAACCTCGGGATCGCCGACCCGATGCCGGTGCAGTACTGGCACTGGCTCCAGGCCATCTTCGTGGGCCGGGACTACGTGGGCGTCGGGCACTGCGACGCGCCCTGCTTCGGCTACTCGTTCAGCAACAACGTGAACGTGTTCGACACGATCATGGAGCGGCTGCCCACCACCATCTCGCTCGCCATCGGCGGCGCCTTCTTCTTCCTGATCATCGGTGTGGGCACCGGCATGCTGGCCGCACTCAAGCAGGGCAAGTTCCTCGACAAGGCCGCGAGCTCGTTCTCGCTCATCGGCTCGTCGATGCAGATCTACTTCGTCGGCTACATCGCGATGTTCCTCCTGGTGACCCAGCTCCACCTGCTGGACCAGCCCTCGTACACGCCGTTCACCGACAACCCCGGCGCCTGGGCCTCCGGCCTGCTGCTGCCGTGGCTGGTGCTGTCGATCATCTTCACGGCCAACTACACGCGTATGACCCGCTCGCAGCTCGTGGAACAGCTCAGCGAGGACTACGTGCGCACGGCCCGGGCGAAGGGCCTGTCCCGCAGCTCCGTCTTCTTCCGCTTCGCCTGGCGCGGTGCGATGGGCCCGATCGTGACGATCTTCGGCATCGACATGGGCACCCTGGTCGGCGGCGCGATCATCACCGAGTCGGTCTTCAGCATCCAGGGCCTCGGCACCCTGGCCGTCCGCTCGGTCGACGACAGCGACCTGCCCATGCTGCTCGGCGTCACCATGATCGCGGCGGCCGGCATCGTCTTCGCCAACATCATCGTGGACGCCGTCTACGCCCTCATCGACCCGCGCATCCGGCTCGCCTGATCCGGTCCCCCTCCAGCTACCCCCCGGCATGACCCCCAGGAGCGTCCCCGTGACGAGCACCGATCAGCAGGCCTTCCTCTCCGTCAGGGACCTGAAAGTCCACTTCTCCACCGAGGACGGCGTCGTCAAGGCCGTCGACGGTCTCTCGTTCGACCTCGAAAAGGGCAAGACCCTCGGCATCGTGGGCGAGTCCGGCTCAGGCAAGTCCGTCACCAACCTGACGATCCTCGGCCTGCACGACCGGCACCGCACCGCCGTCGACGGCGAGATCCTGCTCGACGGCAAGGAGCTGACCACGGCTCGCGAGTCCGAGCTGGAGAAGCTGCGCGGCAACAAGATGGCGATGATCTTCCAGGACGCCCTGGCCTCGCTGTCGCCGTACCACACCATCGGCAAGCAGATCGGTGAGACGTACCGCAAGCACACCGGTGCCTCCAGGGCGGAGGCCCGCAAGCGGGCGATCGAGATGCTGCGGCGTGTCGGCATCCCCCAGCCGGACATGCGGGTGGACGACTATCCGCACCAGTTCTCCGGCGGTATGCGCCAGCGCGCGATGATCGCCATGGCCCTGGTCTGCGACCCCGAGCTGCTGATCGCCGACGAGCCGACCACCGCGCTCGACGTGACGGTCCAGGCCCAGATCATGGACCTGCTCAAGGACCTCCAGCAGGAGTTCGGCACCGCGATCATCTTCATCACCCACGACCTCGGTGTCATCGCCGACATCGCGGACGACGTGCTGGTGATGTACGGCGGCCGGTGTGTGGAGCGGGGTACGAAGGAGGAGGTGCTGCGCACGCCGCAGCACCCCTACACGGTCGGCCTGCTGAGCTCCATGCCGAGCCTGGACGGTCCGGTGGACGTGCCGCTGTCGCCGATCCCCGGTTCGCCGCCCTCGCTGCTGAACCCCCCGTCCGGCTGCCGCTTCCACCCGCGCTGCTCCTTCGCCGAGAAGGTCCCGGGCGGGCGATGCTCCACCGAGCGCCCGCTGCTGAAGGTCGAGGACGGCCGGGGTTCCGCCTGCCACCTCACGCTGGACCAGCGCCAGGAATTCTTCGCCGACCTCGCCGCGACCCGGCACTGACGTAACCGAGACGGGACTTGACCATCATGAGCAACACCAAACCCCTCCTGGACGTCACCGGTCTGACGAAGCACTTCCCGGTCAAGGGCGGCTTCCCGATCCGCCGTACGGTCGGCGCGGTGCAGGCCGTCGACGGCCTCGACTTCCAGGTCAACGAGGGCGAGGCCCTCGGCCTGGTGGGCGAGTCGGGCTGCGGCAAGTCCACGACGGGCCGCCTCATCACGCGCCTCCTGGAACCCACCGGCGGCAAGATCTCCTACCGCGGGCAGGACATCACGCACGCGGGCCGCAAGGCGCTGGCGCCGATCCGCTCCGAGATCCAGATGATTTTCCAGGACCCGTACGCCTCGCTGAACCCGCGGCAGACGGTCGGCAAGATCATCGCGGGCCCGATGGAGATCAACGACATCAACCCGGCGGGCGGTCGCGAGAAGCGCGTCCGTGAGCTGCTGGAGATCGTCGGCCTCAACCCCGAGCACTACAACCGCTTCCCGCACGAGTTCTCCGGCGGTCAGCGTCAGCGCATCGGTGTGGCCCGCGCGCTGGCCCTGGAGCCGAAGCTGATCGTGGCGGACGAGCCGGTCTCGGCCCTCGACGTCTCCATCCAGGCGCAGGTGGTGAACCTGCTCCAGAAGGTCCAGCAGGAGCTGGGCATCGCGTTCGTCTTCATCGCCCACGACCTCGCCGTCGTACGCCACTTCTCGCAGCGCGTGGCCGTGATGTACCTCGGCAAGATCGTCGAGATCGCCGACCGCGACGACCTGTACGACAACCCGCGCCACCCCTACACCCGGGCCCTGCTGTCCGCGGTGCCGGAGGCGACGGTGGACGAGACGCCGGCCCGCGAGCGCATCCGCCTCCAGGGCGACGTCCCCTCCCCGCTGAACCCGCCGTCGGGCTGCCGCTTCCGCACCCGCTGCTGGAAGGCGACGGAGAAGTGCGCGACCGAGGCGCCCCCGCTGGTCCAGGTCGAGGGCAACAAGCCGGGCCACCTGACGGCGTGCCACTACCCGGAGACGGAGGGAACCATTCCGGCCCCGCGTCTCTCCAAGGACCCCCAGGCGGCGAGCTGACACACCCCTTTCCGTCAGCCGTCTCCTTCAGGGAACGGACTCTCAAGGCCCATTGACCCGAGCCCGAGATCGTCCGCTTCCAGGGGAAAACAAAGGCCCGCACCCACCCAGGCGCGGGCCTTTGTGCTGCCGAGAGTGAGGTCGACGTCGTCCGCCGTCCGCACTCCCCCGAAGCTCACACCCCGGTCGTCCCGTCCACCAGTTCGCGGACGATGTCCAGGTGGCCGTTGTGGCGGGACGTTTCCTCGATGAGGTGGAGGAGGACCCAGCGGAGGTCGGGGTGACGGCCGTCGCGGATGGGGCGCTTCGACGGGGTGTCGAGGTCGTGGGAGGTGACCAGCTCGCGGTAGCGGGCGGACTGTTCCTCGTAGTCGCGCAGGACGTCCGCGAGGGGCATGTCGACGGCGATGCGCATCTCGCGGTCGGGGTCCTCGTCGGTCCAGGGGCCGTTCTCCTCCTCGCCGAGGAAGACGACCTGGAACCACCAGTACTCCACCCAGCGGAGGTGGTTGACCAGGCCGGCCAGGGTCATGAGCGGCGAGTCCGGGAGCGGCGCCTTCACCGCGTTCTCCGCGGAGACGTCCTCGCACTTGGCCACGGCGGTGGCCCGGGCGTAGTCGAGGAAGGTGGTGAGCTGGGTGCGTTCGTCCCAGGCGGCGGGGGTGTCAGTTCTTGTCATCGGGTGGGATCATGCCCGCCCGGCACCACCGTGTCGAACCTTTTAGCGAGCGTCCGCGGCGACCAGCTCCACCTCGAACCCGTCCGCGTTCTCCAGATACGCCGCGTAGTGTCCCGGCCCGCCGGCGAACGGGTGCCGGTCGGGGAAGAGCAGGGTCCAGCCGTGGGCGGGGGCCGACGTCACCAGCTCGTCGAGCGTCGCGCGATCCCGTACGTGGAACGCGAGGTGGTTCAGGCCGGGGCGCAGCCGGTCGTGGCGGTCGCCCGTCAGCGCCGGGGACTGTTCCAGGACGACGTACGTCTCCCCCGTGTGCCAGCTGCGGCCCGCCGGCCAGTCCTGGTACGGCTCCCAGCCCAGCCGCTCGAACAGCCAGCCCCAGGACGTCACCGCCCGCTCCAGATCCGGTACCCACAGCTCGACGTGGTGCAGCAACTCCCGCTCCCTCCAGGGTCGTGGAGGCCTGATCCTGTCACGCCGTTCAGTAGGGTGTGGCACACTGCCGCGATGGTCGATCGCTCGTTCGCGGATCTCTCGCTCGCCGCGCTGTACGACTCCCTCAACCCCTGGGGCCCGTGCGACGACTTCTACGTCGGTCTCATGCGGGGCGCCGCCACCGTCCTCGACGTCGGCTGCGGCACCGGACGGCTGCTCGCCCGGGCCCGGGCCACGGGGCATCACGGGCGGCTGGTGGGGGTCGATCCGGCCGCCGCCATGCTGGTCCAGGCGCGGCGCCGGGAACCGGGCGTGGAGTGGGTGCTCGGCGATCTGCGATCGCGGGTCTGGCACGGGGAGTTCGACCTCGTCGTGATGACCGGGCACGCCTTCCAGACGCTCGTCGCCGACGAGGACGTACGGCAGACCCTGCGCGCCGTCCGGGACGCGCTGCGCGCCGGAGGGCGGTTCGTGTTCGAGACCCGCAACCCGGCCGCCCGGGCGTGGGAGGGCTGGGGCCCCGAGCACATCCGCGAGTGCGCCGACGCCGAGGGATCGGTCGCCTGGATGTGGCAGCAGGTCACCCGCCCCGTCCTCGGCGACCGGGTCACCTTCACCGAGACCTACGAGGGCGCCCACTGGGACCGTCCCCGGATCAGCACGACCACGCTCCGCTTCCTCGACGGGCACGGCATCGAGCGGTTCCTGGCCGAGGCGGGCCTGACGGTGACGGAGCAGTACGGGGACTGGGGGCGGGGGCCGCTGACCGCCGCGAGCCCCGAGATCATCACCGTCGCCGGACACCGCTGACGCCCCTGCGCCGGCCCACCGCCCGGGCGGCCGTGCGGGATCCGTGCGGAAGCCGAACAGCGGCCCGGCACAGTGGTGGTCTCAGTGGTTCCGGATACGGGGGACGCCATGGACGTACAGCTGCTCGGATGCGTGGAGGCACGCGTCCGCACCGGCGAAAGGGTGCCGCTCCCGCACGGCACAAAGCTCCTGCTGGCTGCCCTGGCCTGGACTCCGGGCACCTTCGTGGCCGACGAGGTACTGGCGGAGCGTGTGTGGTCCGAGCGGCTGCCCCAGCATCCGCGCGAGGCGCTCTACATCCAGGCCACGCGGCTGCGCAAGGCGCTGGGTGGCGCCGGCCGGGCGGGCGAGGCCTTCGAACTGTCCCGCAGACGCGGCGGATACGTCCTCGTCATCGACGAACGGAGCGTGGACACCGTGCGGTTCCGCACGCTGGTACGGCAGGCCCGGCTCAGCGCCCGGGACGGCGGCACCGAGCGCGCGCTCGACCTGTACGCCCAGGCCCTGGAACTGTGGCGCGGCGAACCGCTGTCCGATGTGCCCACTCCCTGGGCGGAGACGGCACGGGTGGCGCTGCGGCGCGAGCACCGGGAGGCTCTGGTCGGCAGCGCCGAACTCGGTCTGCGGTCCGGGCGGGTCGAGGAGAGCCTGCGGCGGCTGAGCCGGCTGGCGGACATGCATCCCTTCGACGAGAAGGTCACCGGTCTGCTCATGCTCGCTCTCCACCAGGCCGGCCGGCAGGCGGACGCGCTGGACTGCTTCCACCTGCTGCGCCTGCGGATGACCGACCTGCTGGGCTGCGAGCCGGGTCCCGAACTGCGTGCCCTGCACGGGCGGATCCTGGCCCGGGACCCGGATCTGCTCCCGGCCGCCGTCCACACGGCGGCACCGCGCTGACCTCCCCCTCGCCCCGGACAGCCCCCGGTCCACGCCACACTCCGCTCTCATCCGTCGTCGCCGGGCTCGGTGAAGTGCTCGGTCAGATACAGGTCGAGCCGGGACTCCGCGTCCATCGGCAGCTCACGGTGCGGGGCCGCCGGCCGGGGCCGTACCTGGCCGGGGGGTGGTCCGTGCAGCGCCGTGCGGGCGTGTTGCGGGGTGCCGGTCGCGTCGAACAGGGCGGCGGCCCGCGCCCGCGCCGCCGTGGCCGACTCCGGGTCGCCCTGTGCCTCCTGAGCGGCGGCCAGGGCCAGCACGGCGCGGGCGTGGATCAGTCGCTGGCCTGAGTCCCGGGCCAGCGCGACCGCCTCCTCGGCCGCGTCCAGCGCTCCGGCCGGGTCGCCGTTCTCCCGCCGGATCACGGCGGCGGCCACCTGGACCCGGGGAAGCGTGAGCGGGCTGCCGTCGGCGGCCAGGCGTGCGGCGCGCTCCAGGTGGTCAAGGGCCACGCCGGGGAGGCCGGCCGCGCGGGCGACGGCCGCGCGTTCCACGAGGATCTCGACGTGGCCCGCGCGATGCCCGGTGCGTTCGGCGATCTCGAAGGCGGCATCCAGGTGGCCGGCCGCCTCGTCCGCCCACCCGGCCCGTAGGTTCAGTGCCGCCAGCCCCACCAGGGAGTCGACCTGGCAGTTGCGGTTCTCCGCCCGCAGCGAGACGGCGAGCGCGTCCTCGTAGACCGGCAGCGCGCGTTCGTCCTGGCCCGCGTCGGCCCGTACCCGGCCCAGGGTCTCCAGGGCGACCGCCTCGGCGTAGGTGGACCCGGAGTCACGGCAGACCAGGAACGAGGTGCGCAGCGCGGCCTCCGCCTCGGCGAACCGGGCCTGTTTCTGCCGGGTCAGGGCGAGGTTGACCAGGGCCATCGCCCGGTGGTGGTGTGCGGTGCCGCCGATCAGGGCGAGCGCGGCGGTGGCCGCCTCCTCGGCCGCGTCGGTCCGGCCCAGGGCCAGGTTCAGCGAGGCCGTGTTGATCAGCATGATCTCCTCGCTCTTGACGTCTCCCAGGGCGCGGTACAGGGCGAGGGCGCGCCGGTAGCAGGGCAGGGCCCGCAGCGGTTCGCCCAGCAGCTTCAGGGTGACGGCCCGGCCCTGGAGGGCCACGGCCTCGCCGTGGGTCCAGTCGGCCCTGCGCGCCCGTTCCTCCGCCTGCTCGTACTCGGTGAGGGCGCCGCGCAGGTCCCCGTTGCGCCAGCGGGCGTGGCCCACCGACACATACATCGCGACCTGGCCGCGCAGGTCTCCGTCGCGTTCGGCGGCGGCCCGGGCCAGCAGGGCCAGCCGCATCCAGTCGGCGAGCGGGCGCCGGTGGTGGAAGAGGTCCTGAAGGGCGTCGACCAGTCCCCACGCGAACCGGGCGGGGCCGTGCTCGGCGGCATGGCCGATGGCCGCCGCGATGTCGTCCCACTCGGCGTCGAACCAGTCGTACGCCTCCTCCGTCGTGCGGAACTCCCGCGGCAGCGAGCCGTCGACGGCGTCGGGGCGGTCCCGCATGAGGTACAGCCCCGCCGTCCTGGCCGCGTTGACGACGCTCTGCACATAGTGGTCGAGGACCCGCTCGACGCCCGCGGCGCGTTCGGCGGCCGTGTCCTCGGCGGCCGTGCGGTCGCGGGCGTACTCGTGTACGAGGTCGTGCCAGGAGGTGCGGCCGTGCCCGGCGTCGTGCAGCAGGTGCACGCGCTGGGCCAGTCGCAGCAGGTCGCTCGCCGCGGCCTCGTCGGTGTGCGCGGCCGCGGCGGCCGCACGGAGCGAGCGGCCGGTGCCGGGGACCAGGCCCAGCTGCCGGAAGACGCGTCGGGCGCCGTCCGGGAGGGCGCCGTACGACAGGTCGAGGGCGGCGCGTACGGCGATGCTCTCCTCGCCCTCGACATGCAGCCGGGCGAGCCGGCCGCGGTCGGCGAGGTCGCGGACGTAGGTCCGGATGCTGCCGGGTCTGCCGCCGATCCATGATCCGGCCACGCACAGGGCGAGCGGCAGCCGGTCGCAGAGCTCGACCAGTTCTGCGGCGGCCTCCGGATCGGCGTCGACGGCCTCGGCGCCGACCACGGAGCTGATCAGCTCCAGGGCACCGGTGGGGTCCAGGACGTCGCACGCCACCCGGTACGCGCCGTCCAGGGTGACCAGTCCGCTGAGCTTGTCACGGCTGGTCACGAGGGTCAGCGACCCGGGGGACGCGGGCCGCAGCAGCCGTACGGTCGCGGGGTCCGCCGCGTCGTCCAGGACGACGAGGACCCGGCGGTCCGCCAGCAGGGTCCGGTACAGGGCGGTCTGCGCCTCGGTGCCCAGCGGGATGTCCCGCGGGCCGCAGCCCAGTCCCTGCAACAGCAGGGGCAACGCCTCCTCGGGGCCCATGGGTTCGGCGTCGTCGAAACCCCGCAGGTCCAAAAAGAGCTGTCCGTCGGGGAAGCGGTCGGCGACCTGGTGGGCCCAGCGCAGGGCCAGGGCACTCTTGCCGACGCCGGCCGGGCCGACGAGCAGGGCGAGCGGTTCGGCACTGTGCAGACCGGAGTCCAGGCGCCGCAGTTCGGCGTCGCGGCCGACGAAGCGCCGGGGCGGGGGCGGGAGCTGGCGTGGCACCCGGCGCGCGGACCGTTTTGGGGTGGCGGGCGCGGGCGGGCGGCGTATGGGTGGCGCGGTTGGCGGAGGGCTGCCGGCCAGCAGCCGTCGGTGCAGGGTCCGCAGGTCGTCCGAGGGCTCCAGGGCGAGCTCGTCGACCATGCGGCGGCGCAGCTCGGCGTACACCTGGAGGGCCTCGGCGGGCCGTCCGTCCGCCTGGAGGGCACGCATCAGCAGGGCGTGCGGGTGTTCGCGCAGGGGGTGGGCGGTGGTGAGGCGCAGGAGTTCGGCGACGGCCTGCCGGTGCCGGCCGGTCTCCAGGTCCGCCTCGGCCGCGCTCTCCCGGGCCGCGAGGTGCAGTTCGCCGAGCCGTCGCCGTTCCGCTTCCCGGACGGCCGCTTCCGGGAGGTCGGACAGCGGCTCGCCCCGCCACAGGCCGAGGGCCCGCTCGGCGTGGTGTCGCACGGTGTCCCAGTCGCCGTCCGCCGCGGCGCGCGAACCGTCCTCGACCAGCTGCTCGAAGGTGAGCAGGTCGAGTTCGCCGGGGCGGGCGTGCATGACGTAGCCGGGCCGGCGGGTGGTCAGCAGGCTGGGGCCGAGCGGGCCGAGGACCCGTCGGACCTCCGCGACGAGGGCGCGCACGCGTGCGGCGCCCGCTCCGGGTGGGCGGCTGTCCCACAGGAAGTCGATCAGCCGGTCGACGGAGACCACGTGGTTGGCGTGGAGCAGAAGCGCGGTGCACAGCGCGCGTTGCCGTCCGGTGAGTGCGGCGGGCTGCCCTTCGATCTCGACTTCCAGGGGGCCGAGCACACGAAAGCAAAGCCGGGGGGTGAGCATTCACAGAACGTAATCCAGGGCTGACGGGCAAGCAACGCCCGCCCGGCTCACAGGAATTGGCGTGCGGCGCGCACAGCCGCGCGCACCCGCGGCCCGTGCCGGCGCCACCACAACCGTGCCCACAGCAGCTGGAGTCCCGTCAGAAGCAGCAGTGTGACCAGGGAGTCGAGCCGCAGCAGCGGGCCGGTGTCGGTCAGCAGGCGGTGGCCGGAGCGGGCCAGCAGCGGCCAGGTGACGTCCAGCAGCAGGCGCAGCCCCACGAAGACACAGCCGATCGAGCCCGCCACCGCGCCCGCCGCGTACGCCTTCAGCATCCGCCGCTCGGCGGGGCGCCGCCCGGCCAGCGGGTCGCGGCTCGCCCGGCCAAGGAGCCGGGCCCCGAGGTGGCGCAGCCAGGCGCCGGCGTCGCCGTAGAGGTTGCGGCACCCGGTCAGGTCCTGGGCGACGAAGTACAGGTCGGTGCGCATGAAGACCAGGCACTGGTTGGCGAAGGAGGTGACCAGGGTCATCGCGACGACCGGCAGCAGGGGCGAGTCGGCACCGGCCGCGAGGGCGAGCAGACAGCCGCCCCAGACGGCGCCGTCCACGGCGAGCCCGGACAGATACACGGTGAGCCGCGCACGGCGGCCCTTGAGCCAGATCCCGGACACCTCGGTCTGCGCCACCAGGAACTGAAGCCGGGTGCCCAGCCGCACCCGCCCGGCCACTCCGGCGGCCCGCGCGGTCACCAGGTGCGCCAGTTCGTGCAGGCCGATCAGACACCAGGCGGCGAGCGACTGCACGAGGAGGTTGACGGTGCCGAGCCGCGCCCACACCAGGTCGTCCCAGGAGGGCAGGCCGCTCCCCCGCACCATGACGGCCACGAGCCCGGCCACGGGGACGGCGAGGACGGCGGCGTGGAGAGCGGGAGCGAGCACCCAGCGGACGTGGCGTTGCCGCAGTCGCGGCAGGGAGACCGGGACCGGCACGGTCTCGAAGCGCCGGGCCCCGATCGCGGCGACCAGACCGGCGGTCGCCAGCGATTCGGCGAACGCCTCGACATCGAGGTCACGGCCGGTGTCCTGGCGCAGCGTGCCGCGGGCCTGGCCGACGGTGCGTCCCTCGGCGAGCAGCCGGAGCGCGGCCATGCCGATCTCGGGGAGGGCGACGACCTGCTCGTTGCCCTGCCGGCCGACGATCCACTCGTCCCGGTCCTGGCGTACCTCCAGCGGGTGCAGGACGACCGTGGGGTCGGGCTCCGGGGGCGCGGCGGCCGTCACGTCCCGCACAGCGGGCAGTCGGGCCGGGCCGGGTGCCGTACGAAGACATGCTGGTCGGGCGCGATCAGGTTCACCCCGCGCACATAGCCGGGCGGGGTGGCGCCGATGCCGGTGAGCAGGGTGACGACCTCGTGGGCGATGAGCTGCCCGGAGATACCGGCGGCCGGGGCCAGGGCGCCGGCGGTGCCCAGGTGCGGGGTCCACCCGGGTTTGAGCTTGGCCTCCTCGCCCGCGCCGACACACTCGAAGCAGGGGCCTTCGGGTGCGTACACCCCGACCGTCGCCAGGGGGCCGCTGTAGCCGGCGGACACCCACGGCACACCCAGGGAGGCGCAGACCCGGTTCGTCATCTTCCGGATGAGGTCGCCGCGGGGCTCGTCGGCGCACAGGACGAAGACGTCCCGGTCCCGCACGAGTTCGGTGAGCGCTGCCTCGGTGTCGGCGCGCAGGGTCTCGTGGGTGTAGCGGCCCGAGGAGTTCACGGCCGCGAGCCGGCGGGCCGCGACCTCCGCCTTGGGGCGGCCGAGGTCGGCCTCGGTGTAGAGGACCTGCCGACTGAGGTTGGACTCCTCGACCACGTCGGGGTCCACCAGGTGCAGGGTGCCCACGCCCACGGCGGCCAGCGCCCACGCGGCGTGGCTGCCCGAGCCGCCCACGCCCAGCACGGTCACGCGGGCCTGTTTGAGGCGCAGTTGGGAGGACCAGGCGTCGACGCCGGGGCGCAGGTCGATGTACCGGAAGTAGGTGTGGTTCCTGCTGTAACGCTCGCGCTCGCGGTCGGTGAGGCCGTCCGGAGGAGTGACGGCGGCGTCCTCGACATAGCCGGTGTCCAGCAGTTCGGCGAGCAGCTTGCGGGCGCCTTCGGGGCCCAGCGCGGGGTAGCTGTCCGCGAGGGCGCGTTCGATCCGGTCCGGCGGTGTGGTGCCGTCGAGCAGGGTGAGCGCGTCCCAGACCCAGCCGTGCGGATCGGCGATCTCCGCCGCGACTCCGTAGACCCCGCCGCCGAGCCGGAGGGTTCCGTCGTCGAAGCGGTGCGGGGTGTGCTCCGCCTTGATCCGGGGCAGCTGCACGATCGTCTCCTTCGAAGAACGACCCCGGCGGCGGTTCGGGGCCGCCGCCGGGGTCTGCCGTTGTCAGGTGTCGATCTGCTTGTTCTGGATCGTCTCGATCTTGTCCAGCAGCCGGACCTCGATGAACTCGGGCTGCTGCGGCGCCTCGGAGGTGCCGGGCGTGCCCTGGTCACCGAAGGTCTCGGCGTGCGTGGTGTGTTCCACGGTGCTCTCCCTTTCCGATGGATCGGATGCGGCGGGCGGCCGTCCAACAACGACCGTCCCGCGCCTGCGTCCCAGCCTCGGGCAGGGGTCTTTCCCCGGTCTTTCACCGGTCTTTCGCCGGTCTTTCACCGGTCGTCGTTCAGGTCCTCCTCCAGCGCCGCCAGCGCCGGGTCCAGCACGATGTCCTCGTCGCGCCCCTCGATCGTCGGGTCCTCCGGGAAGTGGCAGGCCGTCAGATGGCCGTCATGGTTCCCGGAGATCCGGACCAGCTGCGGCTCCTCGGCCGCGCACTTGTCCTGCGCCTTCCAGCACCGGGTCCGGAAGCGGCAGCCCGACGGCGGCGAGATCGGCGACGGCACGTCCCCGGCGAGCCGGATGCGCTCCCGCCCGCCCGCGTCCGCCTCCCCCGTGAGGCTCACCTCGGGCACCGCGGAGAGCAGGGCGTGGGTGTAGGGGTGCCGGGGGCGGGTGTAGATGGACTCGCGGTCGCCGACCTCGATGATCTTGCCGAGGTACATCACGGCCACGCGCTGCGAGAAGTGCCGTACGACGGCGAGGTCGTGGGCGATGAACAGGAACGCGATGCCCAGCTCCTGCTGGACCTTCTGGAGCAGGTTCACCACCTGCGCCTGGATGGAGACGTCGAGGGCCGAGACCGGCTCGTCCGCCACGATCAGCTTGGGTTCGAGCGCCAATGCCCTTGCCACGCCGATGCGTTGGCGCTGTCCGCCGGAGAACTCGTGCGGGAAGCGGTTGTAGTGCTCGGGGTTGAGGCCGACGATCTCCAGCAGCTCACGGACCCGCCGCTCCCGGCCGCCCTCCGGCTCGATCTCGTTGATCTCCATCGGGCCCGAGATGATCTTGCCGACCGTCTGCCGCGGGTTCAGCGACGAGTACGGGTCCTGGAAGATCATCTGGATCTCGGAGCGGATCGGCGCCAGTTCCCTGCGGCTGGCGTGCGTGATGTCCTTGCCGCGGTACGAGATCGTCCCGGCCGTCGGTTCCAGCAGCCGGGTGATCAGCCGGCCCGTGGTCGACTTGCCGCAGCCCGACTCCCCCACCAGGCCGAAGCTCTCGCCGACGTGGACCGACAGGTCGATGCCGTCCACCGCCTGGACCGCGCCGACCGTACGGCGGATCGGGAAGCCGCCCTTGACCGGGAAGTGCTTGGTGAGCCCCTCGACCACGAGGAGCGGGTCGCCGGACGATTCGCCGACTGCCTCGCGCGGGGCCGGGAGGACGAGGTCCTCTTTCATGACGTGTCCTCCTAGGACTGGGACTACGACTGGGACAGGCCCTAGCCCAGACTGGGCTTGATCTCTTCGATGAAGATGGTCCGCTTCTGGTCCGCCGTGAGATGGCAGGCGGAAGCGCGGTCCGGGGCCAGCAAGGGGCGTTCGTCGACGCACCGGGTGCCGTCGACCCGGCCCTGGAAGGTGCAGCGGGGGTGGAAACGGCAGCCGGACGGGGGGTTCAGCAGGGACGGCGGCTGACCCGGGATCGGCGCCAGCGGGGCGTCGAGGTCGGAGTCGATGCGCGGCATCGAGTTCAACAGGCCCCAGGTGTAGGGGTGCTGGGGTGAGCGCAGGACCTCGTTCGTGGTGCCGCGTTCGATCGCGCCGCCCGCGTACATCACCATGATGTCGTCGGCCATGTCGGCGATGACGCCGAGGTCATGGGTGATGAAGATGATCGCGGAGCCGAACTCCTGCTGGAGGTCCTTGAGGAGGTCGAGGATCTGGGCCTGGACCGTGACGTCGAGGGCCGTGGTGGGCTCGTCGGCGATCAGCAGGTCCGGGTCGCACACCAGGGCCATGGCGATCATCGCGCGCTGGCGCATACCGCCGGAGAACTGGTGGGGGTAGTCCTTCGCCCGTTCCCTGGGGTTGGGGATGCCGACCTTGCCGAGCATCTCCACCGCGCGGTCCCAGGCGGCCTTCTTGGAGGCGCCCCGGTGCTTCATGTACGGCTCGGCGATCTGCCGGCCCACCGTGTAGTACGGCGACAGCGCGGTGAGCGGGTCCTGGAAGATCATGGCGACCTTGTTGCCGCGCAGCTTCTCCAGCTCGTGCTCCCGGGCGGTGGTCAACTCCCGCCCCTCCAGCAGGATCTCGCCCTCGACGGTGGTGAACTTCGGGTTGTGCAGCCCGAGGATCGTCAGATTGGTCACGGACTTGCCGGAGCCCGACTCGCCGACGATGCCGAGGGTCTTGCCGCGCTCCAGGTCGAAGGAGAGCCCGTCGACGGCGCGGACGGCGCCGTCCTCGGTGCGGAAGCTGACGTGCAGGTCGCGCACGGAGAGGAAGGCGCCCGCGTCGGACGGGACGGGCGCCCCGTCCTCCTTGGTCACAGTGGTCACGACAGAGCTCCTAGGACAGCCGCACGCGCGGGTCGATGAAGGCGTAGCAGGCGTCGACGACGATGTTGCACAGCAGGATCACGGCGGCCGAGAACAGCATCACGCCGAGCAGCAGCGGCAGATCGCTGAACTGCACCGACTCCACCGCGAGCCGTCCGAGGCCGGGCAGTCCGAAGGTGAACTCGGTGATGATCGCGCCGCCGAGCAGCGAGCTGAGGTCGATGCCGAGGATGGTGATGATGGGGATCAGCGAACCGCGCCAGGCGTAGCGGAAGAAGACGTAGCGGCCGCTCATGCCCTTGGCGCGGGCGGTGCGGACGTGTTCCTCCTGGAGCTGCTCGATCATCGAGGAGCGCGCCATACGCGTGTACTGCGCGGCGAAGATGGTGGACAGCACCGCCCAGGGGATGATCAGCCCGGTGAACCAGGCGGCGGGGTTGTCGGTGATCGGGGTGTAGTCCGGCTCGTCGAAGATATGGGTCTGGTAGACGAGGATCGCCAGCGCCAGCGGGCCCAGGAAGTAGATCTGCATCGAGCTGATCACCATGGACCCGGCGGTGAAGGACTTGTCCACGAGGGTGCCGCGCTTCCAGGCGGCGAGCAGTCCGGTGCCGAGCCCGACGAACAGGAAGACGACGGTGGCGCCGGCCGCGAGCGATAGCGTCAGCGGCAGCCGGTCCATCAGGGTCGACCAGACCTGCTCGTTGGTGTGGTACGAGTACCCGAAGCACGGGGCGGGGCAGGGCCCCTGCTCGAAGTCGTTGCGTCCGGTGACCAGCCCGGACAGGAAGATCCAGAACTGCTCCGGGATCGACTTGTCGAGCCCCAGCGTGTGGTGGATGTTCGCCAGGGAGTCCGGCGTGCAGGTCTTGCCGCACATCAGCAGCGCCGGATCGCGGGGCATGCCGAAGAAGAGCAGGAAGGCGACCACGGTCAGCAGGACCAGGATCACGAGTGAGCCGAGGATCCGGCGGAGGAGGAAGCGCAGCATCTCAGTGGCAGCTTTCGGGCGAAGCCTGGGCGGCGCGGTGCGCCCCACCACAGGAACGGGGCGGGACGCACCGGACGCCGCTTGGACGGGTTACTTCACGAAGAGCCTGCGCGGGTCGACGCCACCGATGACGTCGTCGTACGCGAGGCCACCGATCTTGGACCCGGCGATCTGGGTCTGCTTGTAGTACGCCGTCGGGATGTTGGAGACGACGTCCTTCACGATGTACTCGTTGATCTTGTTCCAGGCCTCGGCGGCCTTGATCGGGTCGGTGATGGTGTTCGCCTTGTCGATGTCGGCGTTCACCTTCGGGTCGTTGATGTGCGAGTAGTTCGAGGAGCCGTCCTGGATCTGGCGGCCGTCGTAGAGCGGCGGGATCACGGTCGACGCGCTCGGCCAGTCGGCACCCCACGCGGTGTGGTAGATGTCGTAGTTGTTCTTGACCTTGCTGACGTTGTCGTAGTACGTCTCGGCCGGGATCTCCTGGCGCTGCACGTCGAAGCCGGCCTTCTCCAGGCCCGCCGCCATGGCGGTGGAGTACTGCTGGCCCTCAGGGGTGTTGATGTAGCCGAAGGTCAGCTTCAGGCCCACCTTGCCGGCCTTCTCCAGGAGCTGCTTGGCCTTGGCCGGGTCACCGGCGGGCTTGGCCTTCTTGCCGAAGGGGTCGAACTTGGGGTCGTAGCCGGAGACGGTCGGGCTGATCAGACCGCCGGCGACCTCCATCGCGTCGGTGCCGCCGAAGGCACGCACGAACGGCGTGATCGGCAGGGCGTAGGCGATGGCCTCGCGGACCTCCTTGGACTGCATCTCCGGCTGGGACAGGTTGATGTTCATCTGTCCCACGTACGGCTGGTAGCCGGAGACCGTACGGTTCTTCATCGCGGCGTCGTTGAGGACCTTGGTCAGGTTGCCCGCGTCGACCTGGTTGCTGAGGCTGATCGCCGTCGCGTTGGCGCCCGAGTCGTCGAGGATGGCCTTGGTCGAGTCCTCGAACTGCTTGTTGAACTCGATGTTGAACTGGTCGACGTACTGGTGCCGGACCGCGTCGGTCTTCGGGTCCCAGTTGGTGTTCTTGACCAGCGTCATCGTCTTGCCCGACTTGAACTCCGAGATCTTGTAAGGACCGGAGGTCATCGGGGACTTGTCGTACTTGACCTTGGTGTCCTTCTCGGCGGACACGACGGAGTAGCCGGCCATGGCGAGCGCGTACGGCAGGTCGGGCTTGGGCGACTTGAACTTGAAGACGATCGTCTTGTCGTCGGGCGTCTCCAGGACGGTGTCCGGGAGGTGCTTGCCCTTGTACGGGCCGTCCGGGAGAAGCTTGCGGTACTCCGTGCCCGGGGTGTCGGCCAGCCACTGCTGGATGTAGGTCGGGCCATTGGAGATGAACGGCGCGAAGAGCCGCTCGAAGGTCTGGCGCACGTCCTTGGCGGTGATCGCGGAGCCGTCGGCCCACTTGACCCCGTCCTTGAGCGTGTACTTCCAGGTCTTGCCGCCGTCGCTGGTGGTACCGCTGTCGGTGGCGAGGTCGCCGACGACCTGGTGCTTCTTGCCGTCGTCGCTGGTGGCCTTGTAGGCGGTCAGACCGCGGTGGATGAGCTGCGAGAGGGCCATCTCGTCGGAGACGTAGATCTGGCCCGGGTCCAGGTGCGCGAAGCTGTCCCGCTGGAGCACCGTGATGGTGCCGCCCGCCTTGGCGCCGGCGATCTCGGCGGCCGGTCCGGTCGACTCCTTGGCGTTGCCGAAGGAGATGCCGGCCTGCTGCCGCTGGGCGTTCTCCTTGTCCTGCTTGTCGTTGTCGCTGCCTTTGCTGCCGCCCTCGCTGCAGCCGGTGAGCACGAGAGCCCCCGCCGCCAGCAGTGAGAGCGCGGCGTACGCGTGGCGTCCACCCTTACCCATCACTCAGATTCCACCCATCTTGTGTCACCGGTGCGACCTGCGCCAGTGCGGTTTGAAGTGCGGACCGGCAACGTGCCGTCCGGTCGGTGTCGGGCGAGGACGCCCACAACTCGTCGGTCAGCGCGCCGTCTTGGGATCGAAGGCGTCCCTGACCGAGTCCCCGAGCAGGTTGAACGCCACGATGAAGATGATCATCGAGATGCCCGGGAAGAACATGTAGGTGATGTCGTTCTGCATCACGAGTTCGGTCGACGCCTTGGAGAACATCTGCCCCCAGTCCGGCGTCGGTTCGACGATCCCGACGCCGAGGAAGCTCAGACCGGCCTCGGCGGTCACGAAGTTGGGCAGCATGTACGTCGACTGCACCAGGATCGGGGTGACCACGTTGGGCAGGATCTCCTTGCGGATGATCCGGGTGGGAGACGCTCCGCTGACCTTGGCCGCCTCGATGAACTCCCGTTCTCGCAGCGAGAGTGTGGTGCCGCGCAGGATGCGGCCGAGGCTCATCCAGCCGAGGAACCACTGCACCGCGATGAGGGCGACGACCCGGACGTACACCGGCGTCTCGTCGCGCGGGCTGACGAACAGCGAGACCACGACCGGCATGCTCGCGATGAAGAACAGCTGGGCCGGGAAGGCGAGCAGGAAGTCGATGACCCGGCTGATCAACTGGTCGGTCCTGCCGCCGAGATAGCCGGCCGCGACCCCGAGGATGATGCCGGTCAGCACGGTCGCGACGGTGACCGCGAGCGAGATCATCAGGGAGTTGCGGATGCCGTAGAGCAGCTTGGTGAAGACGTCGTAGCCGTTGCCGGGCTCCAGGCCGAACCAGAACTCGCCGCTGATACCGCCGTTGGGCTGCAACGGGACGCCCGCGCTGTCGAAGAGTTCGGGGCGTTCGTCCGCGAACACCGTGTAGGGGTCCTTGCCGTACAGCTTGGAGATCAGCGGGGCCGCGAGGCCGACCACGAAGAAGAAGATCACGACGTATGCCGAGATCACTCCGGTGCGGTCGCGCTTGAAGCGGATCCACATCAACTGGCCCGGAGAGCGGCCCTCAAGCTGCTTGGCCTCCTCCGGCTTCGTCTTCGGCTGCTGGTCGCCGTCGACGACGACCGGGGTCCCGCCGCCTTCGATGTCGATAGGACTGGTCACAGTTCGTCCGTTTCGCAGGTGTGGGTGTGCCGAACCGGCGACCGGCACGGGTGTGCGCGATCGCGGGTCGGATCATGAAGAAGCGTCGGCGCATGCTCCGGCCCGCGGAAGAACCCGCAGCCGGACGCGCGTAGTGGTAGGAGCGAAGCCCCTCAGAGCCGATCGCCGTACGCCGGCGCGGAGTTGACGCAGTTTGCGGACGCTGTGACCCACCTGGTGCTTGTGACACCGCGCATGGGACTCCTCCTCATGACTCCACGTGTTCACCAACAGGAGGGGGTACTGCCCGTCCTCCGACACCCCTGACGGAGGGTCAGGCACCCCCTGGTGCTCGTGAGTCGGCGCCGTCCCCACGGCGCGAGACCCATTGACCCGAGCGCTACGCGGCTAACTATCTGCCATGAGCCAAGTACCGACCACTGTTCTTAAATCTCAATTCAGTCACAGCTGGCCCGTACATCTTCCAAAATCTGGACAAACTGTCTGGTGCGAGAAGGGCGCGAAACGGACGTGTTACATGTGTATCGGGCGAGGATCTCCGCATTACGGACATGACTCACCGCTGATCCACAGGGACCTGACGGAAAACGGGTTGCAAAAAGCCCGGGCACCCCCCTTGATGGGGGTGCCCGGGCTCAGAACCGATCGGCGATCAGCCGTGCTTGGCGCGGCTCGCGGCGCGGGCGCGCTCGCGGGCGTCCAGGTTCACCTTGCGGATGCGGACCGCCTCCGGGGTGACCTCCACGCACTCGTCGTCACGGCAGAACTCCAGGGACTGCTCCAGGGAGAGCTTGCGGGGCGGCACGATCGCCTCGAACGAGTCGGCCGACGACGACCGCATGTTCGTGAGCTTCTTCTCCTTGGTGATGTTCACGTCCATGTCGTCGGAGCGCGAGTTCTCGCCGACGATCATGCCCTCGTACACCTCGGTGCCGGGGTCGGTGAACAGCACACCGCGCTCCTGGAGGTTCGTCATCGCGAAGGCGGTGACGGCACCGGAGCGGTCGGCGACCAGGGAGCCGTTGTTACGGGTCTGGAGAGTGCCGAACCAGGGCTCGAAGCCCTCGTGGATGGAGTGCCCGATGCCCGTACCGCGGGTCTGGGTCAGGAACTCGGTCCGGAAGCCGATGAGACCGCGCGACGGCACGACGAACTCCATGCGCACCCAGCCCGAGCCGTGGTTGGACATGTTGTCCATGCGGCCCTTGCGGACGCCCATGAGCTGCGTGACCGCGCCCATGTGCTCCTCGGGCACGTCGATCGTCATGCGCTCGACGGGCTCGTACGTCTTGCCGTCGACCTCCTTGGTGACGACCTGCGGCTTGCCGATGGTCAGCTCGAAGCCCTCGCGGCGCATCTGCTCGACCAGGATGGCGAGCGCGAGCTCACCACGGCCCTGGACCTCCCAGGCGTCGGGACGCTCGGTGTCGAGGACGCGCAGCGAGACGTTACCGATCAGCTCGCGGTCCAGGCGGTCCTTGACCTGGCGGGCGGTGACCTTGCGGTCCTTGACGGCCGCCTTGTTGTCGGCGCCCTTGCCGGTGCCGCCCCGGCCGACCAGCGGCGAGGTGTTGGTGCCGATGGTCATGGAGATCGCGGGCTCGTCGACCGTGATCAGCGGCAGCGGGATCGGGTTCTCCGGGTCGGCGAGGGTCTCGCCGATCATGATGTCCGAGATACCGGCGACGGCACAGATGTCACCGGGGCCCGCCACCTCGGCGGGCTTGCGGGTGAGCGCCTCGGTCATCAGCAGCTCGGTGATGCGCACGTTGGACATGGAGCCGTCGCGCTTGATCCACGTGACGGTCTGGCCCTTGCGCAGCTCGCCCTGCTCGACGCGGAGCAGCGCGATACGGCCGAGGAAGTTGTCGGCGTCCAGGTTGGTGACGTGGGCCTGGAGCGGCGCGTCCTCGTCGTAGGTCGGGGCCGGGATGTGCTGGAGGATCGTCGAGAAGAACGGCTCCAGGCTGTTGGAGTCGGCCGGGACCGTGCCGTTCTCCGGCTTGGTCAGCGAGGCGATGCCGTCACGGCCGCAGGCGTAGACGATCGGGAACTCGATCTGCTCCTCGTCCGCGTCCAGGTCGAGGAAGAGGTCGTACGTCTCGTTGACGACCTCGTCGATCCGGGAGTCCGGACGGTCCGTCTTGTTGATGCACAGGATGACGGGGAGGCGCTGCTGGAGCGCCTTGCGCAGCACGAAGCGGGTCTGCGGCAGCGGGCCCTCGGAGGCGTCGACCAGCAGCACCACACCGTCGACCATGGACAGACCACGCTCGACCTCGCCACCGAAGTCGGCGTGGCCGGGGGTGTCGATGATGTTGATGGTGATGACGTCGCCGCCATCCTTCGGGTGGTACTTCACGGCCGTGTTCTTGGCCAGGATCGTGATGCCCTTCTCACGCTCCAGGTCGTTCGAGTCCATCATGCGGTCGTCGACGCCTTCGAGCTGGTGCGCGGCGAAGGCGCCGGCCTGCTTCAGCATGCCGTCGACGATGGTGGTCTTGCCGTGGTCGACGTGGGCGACGATGGCTACATTGCGGATGTCGTGGCGCGTGGCCATAGTGCGGCGTACTCCCGGAGTGGTGTGGAAGGGGCCTGCGCGTACGTCTCTGCTACGCGGACCCTGCCGGGCTGTACATGCCACGGCCTCACCCCATGGTACGTGGCATTGGCAGCGGCGGCCTCCGGGGGCGGTTTCAGGCCTCCTGCGCGGCCCTTGAGCCGGTCGGGCAGCGGCGGGCGGCGGCCTCCCGGCCGCTGTCGCTCGGCGCGGCCTCGGCACAGGAACGGAAGTCGGAGCCGGTCTTGTCCCAGCTGCGGACATGGCCCTTGGCGGGCTCGCCGTCCCCGCAGGTGTACGTGAAGTCGGCATCGACCAGATTGACGTAGCCCCAGGCGTAGTACGAGCCCTTCTCCAGCCCGGTCCCCTCCTCGTACCCGGCACCGATCGAGGTGTTGATCCGCCCGCTGGAGCCTCCGGCCGGTCCGTCGAGCTTCAGATACGTGCCGAGTGACGCGAGCACGTCCGAACTGCTCGCGCCCTTTGGCCGGGGACTGATCGTCTGGTGGTAGACGACGGTGTCGATGACGTTGAGCTGGGCTTTGTAGGACGCCGTCGGCTTCTCGATCGTGATGGGCTCGGCGAGGTAGGTCACCTTCTCCGTGTGCCGTACACCGGACCAGGCGTACGTCCCGTCCGCGCAGGCTCCCGCCCGCGCGTCCGAGTCACCACTGCACCCCGTCAGCCCCGCCCCGAGGGCCACCAGCGCGGCCCCCACCACCCACGTCCGCATGTACATGCAGACGATGATCCCCTACCGCGCTCCCCTACTTCTCCTTGGGGCTCGCCGAGGGGTGGGCCCCCTTCTTCAGGAAGCCCATGTCCTCGTACACCGGCGTCTGGAAGCCGAAGGCACCGGCGTTGGCGATGTTCTTCCTCGCCGCCGTGAGCTGGGGGCGCTGATACAGCGGGATCGAGCCGGCGGCGGCCCAGATCCGGGAGTCGGCCTTGCGGATCAGGCCCCGGCTCTCGCCCTCGTCCAGCGTGGAGACGGCCTGGTCGAAGAGCTGGTCCACCTGGTCGGTGCCGACGCGGGTGTAGTTCTGCTCGACGTTCAGGGAGCCGTCGGCGGCCGGGACCGGCTTGGCGTAGATCGGGCGGGCGTCGGTGGCGGGGAAGGCGGAGGCGGGCCAGGAGTACAGGGCGAGGTCGAACTGGCCGGACGCGATGTGGTCCTTGAAGTAGCTCTCGTCGGCGACCTTGCTGATCTCGGTGCGGATGCCGACCTTCTGGAGCATCCCGGAGATCCGGTCGGCCACCGTGCGCAGGGTCTGCGAGCCCGGTCCCGACGGCAGGACGAAGCGGAGCGTGAGCGGCTTGCCGTCCTTGGCGAGCATCCCGGCCGCGGCACCGGCGGGCGCGGCGGTGCCCCGGGGGGCGTAGGCGCCGGGGGCGCCGCCCTGCTTCAGCTTGTTCGCGTACTGCTTGCCGTCCTGCGCGAGGTGCTGGGAGCCGTCCCCGCTCTTCCCGTGCTTCTTGGGGTCCTGCTTCTTCTCCCGGTCGGCCTCACGCAGGACCTTGTCCGCCTCGCGCGGCGCCTTGTCGTCCTCGCCGACGATGTACGTACTGTCGTCACCGTCCTCGGAGTCCTCCTGGGAGGCCTTCTCGGAAGTCTTCTCGCCCTTGGACCCGGCGGCCTTCTCGCCCTTCTTCTTCTCCTCCTTCAACGGCCCGCCCGGCACCCAGCCGGCGTCCGCGAGGAGGGCCTCGGCCTCAGTGGTGTCCTGGCCGCCGAGGGCGCCGCTGCTGTCGGCGTAGGCGGCCTGCCCGGCCAGCGCGAGGTGGCTGCCGACCGGCTCGGCGGGCAGGCCGAGTGGGCTGAGCACGACCGAGGCCAGGGCGTCCCGGTCCAGGGCGCGGGCCACGGCACGGCGGACCCGCTCGTCGGCGAGGGGGCCCTCGGCGCCGTTGAGGGCGAGCTGGGTGTACGCGGGCTCCAGGGAGCGGCGCACCTCGAAGCCGCGCAGGGCCTGCTGCTGGCGGGCGTACGCGGAGATCTCCTGGCGCTGCTGCTCGCGGGCGCTGATCTCGTCGTCGGCGGCGTCCTCGTCGGTGCCCTTGGCGACGGCCCAGGAGCGCAGGGAGTCGGCGGCGGTGAGATTGCTGCCGGGGCCCATGAGCGGGGTGGCGCTCGCCCGGCCCTTGGCCGCCACGGTGATCCGCTTGACCGACTCGGGGTCGATCTCGGCCAGGTCCAGGGTGCCCGCGGCGAGTGCGGCGGCCCGCTTGTCGCGGGGTACGGCGCGCAGCACGATCTCGTCGAGCTTGGCGGGTCTGCCCCACCAGCGCGGGTTGCGGGCGAGGGTGACCTCGTCGTCCTTGCGGTCGACCTTCTTCAGCGCGAAGGGACCGGCAGTGACCTTGAGCTTCTTGCGGGCGCTGTCGTTGAAGGAGTCCGGGGTGCCCATGACGTCCTTCGGGTACAGCGGGGAGAACAGCGACTTCCAGTCGGCGTACGGCCGCGCGAAGGTGACCTTGACCTCCAGGTCGTTCTTGCCGCGCTCGATCTTCTCGATGCGGTCGTAGCCGGCGTTGCGGGCCGTCCAGTACGCGGTGTCCTTGCCGGACAGGGCGCGCCACTGGGCGGCGAAATCGGCGGCGCCGATCTCGCGGCCGTCGCTCCAGACGGCCTGCTGGTTCAGCTTGTACAGCACGACCTGGCGGGGCTCGGTCTCGACGACCTCGGCCTTCTCCAGGTAGTCGGCGTCGACCTGGGGGCGGCCGTTCGCGTCGAGCCGGTACATCGCCGGCAGGACGGCCTGGGCGACCCGGGTGGTGGTGGCGTCGGCGTCCGACTGGAACGTGTTGAGGGTGTCCGGCACCGAGTCCACCGCCCAGCGCAGGGTGCCGCCGTCGGCGACCAGGGAACGCTCGGCGATCCCGATGTCCTGCCCGGCGAGCGGCTTTCCGGCCGGATCCTCGGAGCTGCATCCGGAGAGCAGCGGGACCGCGAGCGCGCCCGCGCTCAGGAAGGCGACCGAGCGCATCACCGCGCGCAGTGCGACGCCGTGTGGGGACATGCCGTCTACCTCCGGGGGTGCGCCGCCTGGTTTGGATCACGTTTGGCGGTATATGGAGCTGATCAGATGTATGCGGCCACTGAAGAGGAAAGGGTTCGGCAGTCGGTGGCGACACGGCGGGGGCGGCGCGGAAGCCCACCCGTGCGGCGCAATGGACGGCGCACGAGGGGCGCGCACGGAGGCTCACGATCCGCCAATCCATGCACGTCCCTTCACATGGGCCGGTGTGACGCGCAACACTCGCAGGCGCACATGAACGTTGCCGCCCTAAGTGAGGTCACGTCATGGCCCTGCACGACGAACTGGCGTCAGCCCAGCGCTGCCTCGACGAGCTGCACCGGTATGTGAAACGCCTGGAGCAGCAACTCGGCAGCGGCGGCCTGGAGATGCGCCGTGTCCGCGTGGACACCGACCGCCTGCGCGAGAGCCTCGCCCTGCTCAAGGAGGCCGATCCCGCGCTCGCCCAGTCGAAGCGGACCGACCTCGTCTCCATCCCCGACACCCCGTACGACAACAGCCTGTGGACGGACTCGGACGACGAGGGTCTCGGCGCCCGCGACCGCCACGCCCCCTGAACCCGACCGGAGTCATGAGTTGGCCACTGGTACGGAACCCCAACAGAACAGCGGCGGCGTACGGTCCGGTACGCGCGCCGCGATCGCCGCTCCTCATCTGCGGACCGACCGCTGGTGGCTGGCGCCCGCCGCCACCGCCGCCGGGCTGCTCGCCTTCGTCGTCTACTCGGCGTGGAGGGCCTTCACGAACGCGGACTACTACGCGGCGCCGTACGTCTCGCCGTTCTACTCCCCCTGTCTCGCGGAGAAGTGCGAGACCATGCGCTCGGGCCCCAACTGGGAGATCTTCGGCGGCTGGTGGCCGCTGTCCCCGGCGATCCTCATCCTGATCTTCCCGCTCGGCTTCCGCCTGACCTGCTACTACTACCGCAAGGCCTACTACCGGGGCTTCTGGGCGTCCCCGCCGGCCTGCGCGGTGGCCGAGCCGCACAAGAAGTACTCGGGCGAGACCCGCTTCCCGCTCGTCCTGCAGAACCTGCACCGGTACTTCTTCTACGCCGCGATCGTGGTCGCCGGCATCCTCACGTACGACACCGTGCTCGCCTTCCGCGACGAGCACTACGCGTGGGGCCACATGGGTCTGGGCACCCTCGTGTTCCTGGTCAACATCGTGCTGATCTGGGCGTACACCGTCTCCTGCCACTCCTGTCGGCACATCGTCGGCGGCCAGCTCAAGCACTTCTCCAAGCATCCCGTGCGCTACCGGGCATGGAAGTTCGTCGGGAAGCTGAACGCCCGTCACATGCTGTTGGCGTGGGCGTCGCTGGTGAGCGTGGCGCTCGCCGACTTCTACGTCTACCTGGTCGCTTCCGGCGCCTTCGACGATCCGAGGTTGTTCTGATGTCCGTGGTGGAACGCCAGGAGTGGGACGTGGTCGTGGTCGGTGCCGGTGGCGCCGGACTGCGCGCCGCCATCGAGGCACGGGAGCGAGGCGCCCGTACGGCGGTCATCTGCAAGTCGCTGTTCGGCAAGGCGCACACCGTGATGGCCGAGGGCGGCATCGCCGCGGCGATGGCGAACGCCAACGAGCACGACAGCTGGCAGGTGCACTTCCGCGACACCATGCGCGGCGGGAAGTTCCTCAACCAGTGGCGGATGGCCGAACTGCACGCCCAGGAGGCCCCGGAGCGGGTGTGGGAGCTGGAGACCTGGGGCGCCCTGTTCGACCGCACCAAGGACGGCCGGATCTCCCAGCGCAACTTCGGCGGCCACGAGTACCCGCGCCTCGCGCACGTCGGCGACCGCACGGGCCTGGAACTCATCCGGACCCTCCAGCAGAAGATCGTCTCGCTGCAACAGCAGGACCATCGCGAGACGGGCGACTACGAGTCCCGGCTGAAGGTCTTCCAGGAGTGCACGGTCACCCGGATCCTCAAAGACGGCAGCCGGGTCTCCGGAGTCTTCGCGTACGAGCGCGAGTCCGGCCGTTTCTTCGTCCTCGAAGCGCCGTCCGTGGTCATCGCGACCGGCGGCATCGGCAAGTCCTTCAAGGTGACGTCGAACTCGTGGGAGTACACCGGCGACGGTCACGCCCTCGCCCTGCTCGCGGGGGCGCCGCTGCTGAACATGGAGTTCGTGCAGTTCCATCCCACGGGCATGGTCTGGCCGCCGTCGGTGAAGGGCATCCTCGTCACCGAGTCGGTCCGCGGCGACGGCGGAGTGCTGCGCAACTCGGACGGCAAGCGGTTCATGTTCGACTACGTCCCCGACGTCTTCAAGGAGAAGTACGCCGAGTCGGAGGAGGAGGGCGACCGCTGGTACGAGGACCCGGACCACAACCGCCGGCCACCGGAGCTCCTCCCCCGCGACGAGGTCGCCCGCGCCATCAACGCCGAGGTCAAGGCGGGCCGCGGCTCCCCGCACGGCGGCGTCTTCCTGGACGTGTCGACGCGGATGCCCGCCGAGACGATCAAGCGCCGGCTGCCGTCCATGTACCACCAGTTCAAGGAGCTGGCGGACGTCGACATCACCGCCGAGGCGATGGAGGTCGGGCCGACCTGTCACTACGTGATGGGCGGCATCGCGGTCGATTCGGACACGGCGGCGGCCCGCGGGGTGCCGGGGCTGTTCGCGGCCGGTGAGGTCGCGGGCGGTATGCACGGCTCCAACCGGCTCGGCGGCAACTCGCTCTCCGACCTGCTGGTGTTCGGCCGCAGGGCGGGCCTGCACGCCGCCGAGTACGCGGCGGCCCTCGCCTTCGAGCGCCCCGCGGTGGACGAGACCCAGGTCGACACGGCGGCGGCCGAGGCGCTGCGCCCGTTCTCCGCGGAGGGCCCGGCGCCGGGCGAGGAGGACGGCCGCCCGCCGGAGAACCCGTACACCCTGCACCAGGAGCTCCAGCAGGCCATGAACGACCTCGTCGGCATCATCCGCCGCGAGGCCGAGATGGAGCAGGCCCTGGAGAAGCTGGCGGAGCTGCGGGTACGGGCCCGGCGCGCCGGAGTGGAGGGCCACCGCCAGTTCAACCCCGGCTGGCATCTCGCACTCGACCTGCGCAACATGCTGCTGGTCAGTGAGTGCGTGGCCCGGGCGGCGCTGGAGCGCACCGAGTCGCGCGGCGGCCACACCCGCGAGGACCACCCGGCGATGGAACGCACCTGGCGCAACGTCAACCTGCTGTGCGCGCTCACCGACCCCACGGGCGGCCTGGCCGCCACGGACCCGGTCCGCGGCCAGATCGCCCTCACCCGCGAGACGACCGACCCCATCCGCCCCGACCTGCTCGCCCTCTTCGACAAGGAGGAGCTGGTCAAGTACCTCGCCGAAGAGGAGCTGTACGAGTGAGCAGCTACAAGGCCCAGTTCAAGGTGTGGCGGGGCGATGTGGGGGGCGGCGGCCTGGAGGACTTCACGGTCGAGGTCAACGACGGTGAGGTGGTCCTCGACATCATCCACCGCCTCCAGGCCACCCAGGCCCCCGATCTCGCCGTCCGCTGGAACTGCAAGGCGGGCAAGTGCGGTTCGTGCTCGGCGGAGGTCAACGGGCGGCCCCGGCTGATGTGCATGACCCGGATGTCGGTGTTCACGAAGGAGGAGACGATCACCGTCACCCCCCTGCGCGCGTTCCCGGTGGTCCGCGACCTGGTGACCGACGTCGGCTTCAACTACGAGAAGGCGCGTGAGGTCCCGGCGTTCGTGCCGCCCGCGGACCTGGGCCCCGGCGAGTACCGGATGATGCAGGAGGACGTGGACCGCTCGCAGGAGTTCCGCAAGTGCATCGAGTGCTTCCTGTGCCAGGACACCTGCCATGTGGTGCGCGACCACGAGGAGAACAAGCAGGCGTTCGCGGGCCCGCGCTTCCTGATGCGGGTGGCCGAGCTGGACATGCATCCGCTGGACGCGGCGGCGGAGACGGGCCTGGACCGCAAGACCACCGCCCAGGACGAACACGGTCTCGGCTACTGCAACATCACCAAGTGCTGCACCGAGGTCTGCCCCGAGGGCATCAAGATCACGGACAACGCGCTGATCCCACTGAAGGAACGGGCCGTGGACCGCAAGTACGACCCGCTGGTGTGGCTCGGTTCGAAGATCAGGAGGAGGTCTTCATAGCCTGGCGCTGCACAGCGAGCCCGAGCACGAACACCACCATGCCGGCCATCGCGTACGGCATGCCCTCCGCGGTCGGCCCGCGCAGCGGCCCGACGAAGAGGAAGGTGCCCATCCCGGCCGTTCCGGTCAGCGTGCCGTACCCCCACAGCTTGGGCCGCGCCACCTTGGCCCGCCCGCGCCCCGGGGGCAGCCATCCGGTGATGACCGCGGCGCCCCCGATCACCAGCCCGGCCGTCAGCACCGCGACTGCCGTGATCACCAATATCCCGTGCACGCCGATCATCGTCCCACCAGCTCCAGGACGCGCACCAGGTTGTGCTCGGCAATGGCACGCATGGGTTCGGTAAAGGGAAAGTCCCCGTCGAGCAGCCGCAACGGCCCGGCGACCAGGGACAGATGCATGGCGAGCCGGTAGAGCGCGAGCCGGTCCTCGTCGAGGCCGGGGCAGCGCAGGACGTCGTACCGCTCCCCGAACCGGAGTTCCAGGAAGACGTGCTCCCACTCCACGTCGAAGTAGAGCAGCCCTTCGACGTCGATGAGAGCGAGGTCGCCGTCCCGGGTCAACAGCACATGATCCGGGCCGAGTTCACCATGGATGAGGGCGTGCCGATCACGCGGACGAACCCTCTCCGCCAACGCCCGCAGCCGATCGGCGAGTTGCTCCCGTACGTCGGCGATACGCGGCTCCCGCCCGGCGGCCTCCTCGATGTCCCGCAGGGCACCCTCCAGGACCCGCCGCTCGCAGGAAGGCCCGTACGAGGAGCCGCCGTTGTCGACGAGAGCGACCTTGCCGAAGCGTGGCCCCGGGTGGGCGTGCAGGGTGTCGAGGAGGGCGGCCAACCGGTCCATGAGGGCAGGTTCGCGGGGCAGCGCGGCTTCCAGACTGCCCCCGGGGAGGTCCTCGACGACCGCCTGACGGTTCTCGGTGTCGGCATGCAGCAGTCGCGGCGTACGCACACCCGCGGCGGCCAGGCGGTCGTGCGCGGCGAGGAACAGGTCGAGGGAGTTGCCGTGGGAGAAGGGGTCGCGGAGGTCGGAGGGGCCCGCGTCCCAGTAGTCCTCGTCCGGCGACCAGACATACGCGACCGCGCTGAAGCCGTCGTCGAAGGTGAGCCGGTAGACGCCCTTCTTGGTGCCGCCGCGCAGCCGCGTGGCGTCGGCGAGGACCCGGCCACCGCCGACGGCGGCACGGGCGAGCGGGACGAGGTCTTCGCGGGTGAGGGCCCTGCGGGTGGCGGTCATCCGCCCGATCCTGGCATCCGGCGCCACCGACCGCAGCCGTATTTCAGCGCACCCGGCCCCGCTGGTCGCCACCGTACTTTCAGCGCACCCAGGCCTTCCGGTACGCCGTCCAGTCGCCCTCCGTCGCCGCGAAGTCGACGTACAGGGCGACCCCGAAGCGGGCGCGGTCGGCGTCGGTGCGGGACAGGCCGAGCCGTACGCCACGGACGGCCGCCGCGACGGTCTCGGCGCCGGCGTGGTGGCCGATGTCGTTCTCGTGGAAGAAGGGCAGGCCCATGAGGAGGTCGGTGGTGGGCGGGGTGACCTCCAGGGCGAGCGAGGTCTGCTGGGCGACGTAACCGCCGTACAGGCTCTCCAGCGGCATGGCGGTGTCGTACGACATCACCGCGATCTGGTCGACCCGCCGCGCGACCTGCCCGAAGTACTCCTGCGACCACCACTTGGGGTGCCCGGTGAGCGCGCCCGCGACGGAGTGCAGGGCCGGCAGCGGGTCGATCTGGTGGGCGGCGACGGAGAGCGGAACGCCCTGGGCCCGCGTGACCTCGTGCAGGCGGTCGAGGAGGCCGAGATAGTCCTGGTCGCCGGAGTGGAGGGGCTCCAGGTCGAAGTGGGCGCCGTCGAACCCGGTGGCGAGGATCTCGCGGGTGGAGCGGACCACGGCCGCCCTGGTCGCCGCGCGCTCCAGGTGCAGTCCGTCGGGTTCCTCGCTCGCCAGCTTGTCGCCGAGCCAGGCCTGGACGCGGACGCCGGGGGCCGCCCGGTGGACGGCTTCGAGGAAGGCGCGGGCTCTCGGGTACGACGATGCCGGCAGCGTTCCGTCATGTTCCAGCGGTCCCGCGTGGACGTAGAGGTCACGGATGCCGGTGGTCTTCAGGCGGGCGGCGAGCGCGGTGACATCCGCGTCGGTCTTGCGGCCGTCCACCCAGGCGTGACCGAGCCACAGGGCGTCGCGGTTCCTGGTGCGGGTGCCCTCCGCGAGGTCGCCGGTGTAGTTGAGGCGGAGGGCGAGGGCGGCGGCGAGAACGGGGACGAGGAAGGCGCAGACGAGCCCGACGACCGTCCACCGGAACCAGCGGCGGCGGAACCACCGGGGCCGAGACGGCTCCCTCGCAGGCCCCTTCTCAGGCTCCCCCTCAGGCCCCTTCTCAGCCTCCCGCTCGGGCTCGTTCTCGGCGCTCACTGCCATGCCGTCCTCGCTCCCCCTCCCGGTCGCGTCCCCGCATTCCTGCTCATACGCTCCGAAATGTGACGTCATCCTTGATCCGGGGCCGGCCGCGGCGCGCGGCCTCGCACATATCCGCGCGCGTGCTGCACACCTTGCTGGGTGCGCTGATCGGCGTGATGTGGCTGGTGCTGCCGGGGATGACGATCGACGACCGTGCTCCGGTTGCGGACAAGCGCGCACAGGCCGCCGTCCGGTCCGGCGCACCGGACGCGGACGGGTCGTCGGCCGCCGACCTCGTGCTGCCGCTCGTGGCGGTGGGCGCCACGGTCCTGGTCGCGGGGTACGCGTACGTACGGCGCACCCGGCGGGCCCGCACCCGGACCACCCCCGGCGGCGTCCCCACCCCGCTCTCGGCACCGCCTCCGCCCACCGAACGGGACGAGCGGGCCCGGGCCCTGCTGGTGGCCGCCGACGACAGCGTCCGCACCAGCCGGGAGGAGCTCGGCTTCGTCGAGGCCCGGTTCGGACAGAGCGCGGTGGAGCCCTGGGTGCTCGCCGTGCGGGACGCCGAGGCCGAGCTGGCGGCCGCCTTCCGGATGCGGCAGCAATACGACGACGGCGTACCGGAGGAGGCCGCGGCCCGGCAGCACGCGCTCGCCGGGATCGTCGGCCGCTGCGAGGAGGCCGGGCGACGGCTGGACGAGGCCGCCGCCGGCGTCGACCAGCTGCGCGGCCTGGAACAGGGCGCGGGCGACGCGCTGGGGCTCGCGGAGACCCGGTTCCGGGCGCTCACCGGACGCACCCAGGCCGTCGACGCCCTGCTCACCGGGCCGGCCGCCCGGTACGGCTCCGCCGCCGTCGGCGCGGTCACCGGGTACGTCGAGCAGGCCAAGGACCGGCTCGTCTTCGCCACCCTCCGGCTCAACCAGGCCCGCCAGGCCACCGACCTCGCCGCTCATGACCGCGCCGCCGTGCATCTGCGCGCCGCCGAGGGCGCGATCGCCCAGGCCGCCGTCTTCCTCCACGCGGTCGAACGCCTCGACACGGAGCTGTCCGGGGCCGCCGCCCTGCTGCCGGCCGCGCTGACCGGTGCGGAGACGGAACTCGCCCGGTTGCGGAACAGCGGTGCCGAGACGCCCGTCGGCGAGCTGCGGGCGCGGATCCTGCACGCCGACAACGTGCTGGCCTTCGTACGGGACGAGGTGGCGGGCAGCGCTCCGTACGATCCGCTCGACGCCCTGCGCCGGATCGTGCGGGCGGTCGCGCCGCTCGCCGCGGAGCCGACGGCCGGGGTGCTGGGGGCCGCCGCGGCGCTGGTCGGGCGGGCCTCGGTCGCGGGTGCGGACGACTTCGTCGCCACGCACCGGGGCGCGGTGGGTGCCACGGCCCGCACCCGGCTGGCGGAGGCGGCTCGGCTGCTCGCCGCGGACCCGGTGGCCGCCGACGCGCTCGCCGTGGCGGCCCGTGAGCTGGCCGAGCAGGACGTCCGCATGCACGGCAACCCCGTCGCCGGGGCAACCGAGCACGAGAGCGGGGGCGCCGGGGCGGTGCTCGGCGGCATCCTGCTGGACGGCGGAGCGGCGGCCAGCTTCGGCGGCCCACGCGGCCGGGGGCGCCGCGCCTAAAACCGACTCCTGGGGCGGGCGTCTGGAACGGACTTCTGGCGCAGGCGCGCAGGCCTCTAGAACAGGCTCAGCAACGCCTCCGCCGGGTCCGTCAGCCCCGTCTCGCCGTCCGGCAGCGGCAGTTCGAACCACACCGTCTTCCCGCGCGGCGTACGGCGTGAGCCCCAGGCCGCGCTGAGCAGGCCGACCAGTTGCAGGCCCCGGCCGCCCTCGTCGGTGTCGCGGGCGCGGCGGCGGCGCGGCTGGACCAGGCCGGAGTCCCAGACCTCGCAGACCAGGGTGCGGTCGAGGAGGAGCCGCAACCGGATCTCGCCCTCGCCGTATCTGAGGGCATTGGTCACCAGCTCGCTGACCAGCAGCTCCGTGGTGTCGACCAGGGGCTCCAGGTCCCAGCTGAGCAGCCGCCCGCGCGCGTACTCCCGCGCCCGGCCCACGCTGCGCGGCTCGCGCGGCAGGGTCCAGTCGCCTACGGAGTCGGCGGGCAGGCCCTGGACGCGGGCCATCAGCAGGGCGATGTCGTCCTCGCCGTGATGGGTGTCGAGGGTGTTGAGGACGTGGTCGCAGACGTCCTCCAGGGGGAGGGTCGGGTCGGTCAGCGCGCCCACGAAGGCTTGCAGACCCTCGTCGAGGGGGTGATCGCGGCTTTCGACCAGTCCATCCGTGTAGAGCGCGAGCAGGGCGCCTTCGGGCAGTTCGACCTCGACCTCCTCGAAGGGCTCCCCGCCGACGCCGAGCGGCATGCCGGGCGGCACGTCGAGCATCAGCGCCGCCTCACCGGGTTCCACCAGGACGGGCGGCAGATGACCGGCGTTGGCGAAGGTGCACCTGCGTGTCACCGAGTCGTAGACGGCGTACACACAGGTCGCCAGGTACACCTCCGACAGGTCGGCCTCACGGGGCCGGCGGGCGGCCCGGGTGGCCTGCTGGACGCCGCCGGGCGCGCCGAGCCCCCGCGCGATCTCGTCCAACGCGCTGAGCACTTCCGCCGGTTCGAGGTCGAGAAGGGCCAGGGTGCGGACGGCGGAGCGGAGTTCCCCCATCGCCACGGCGGCGCGCAGCCCGCGCCCCATGACGTCCCCGACCACCAACGCCGTACGGTGCCCGGGCAGTTCGATGACGTCGAACCAGTCGCCACCGACCTCGCTGGGCCGGTCGGAGGAGGAGTTGCCCGGCCGGTAGCGGCAGGCGATGTCGAGGCCGGAGGCGACCGGGTCGCCGGGCGGCAGCAGGGACCGCTGGAGCATCAACGCGCGTTCGTGCTCCCGCCGGTACAGCCGCGCGTTGTCGATACAGACCGCGGCCCGCGCCGCCAGCTCGACCGCCAGCTCCCGGTCCCGGTCCCCGAACGGCTCGCTGCCCTTGGTCCGCGCGAACTGCGCGAGGCCTACGACGGTGTCGTGGGCGACCATCGGCACGGCGAGCGTGGACTGCACGAGGCCGCCCTCCTCGGCCGGGATGTACTGCGGGCGGGCGGTGCGCAGGGCGTCCGCGCAGGGCGAGTTGAAGGGGTAGTGGTGGACGGCGCCGACCGCTATGGGCGGGCCCGCGCCGATGAAGGGTGCGTCGGAGACGGCGCTGGCGAAGGCGACCCGGCGCAGTTGCGCGCTGCCGTCGGCCAGGCCCGGCGGGGTCTCGTCGCCGGCCAGGAGGCCCTGGTAGAGGTCGACGGTCGCCAGGTCGCAGAAGCCGGGGACGACGACGTCGAGGAGTTCGCGGGCCGTGGTCTCCAGGTCGAGGGAGTTGCCGATCCGCGCGCCGGCCTCGTTCAGGAGGGCGAGATTGCGCCGGGCGGCGGCGGCTTCCCGGGCGGCCTGCCGGCGGGCCGTGATGTCGATGGCGAGCCAGGCGATGCCGATGGGGCGGCCGGAGCCGCTGTGCACCCGGTAGAGGTTGACCGACCAGTGCCGGCGCTCCTCGGAGCCCGGTACGAAGCCGGTGACGTGCATGTCCGTGATGGAGTCGCCGGTCTCCAGGACACGGCGGAGGGTGGCCGTGACCCGCTCGGCCTCGGGGCGCGGGAGATAGTCGTGCACCCCCCTGCCCCGGTGGTCGTCCGGTGTCCCGCCGAACACGGTGGCGAACCGCTGGTTGGCGCGGCGCACCCGCAGATCGAGGTCGATCAGCAGGAAGCCGAAGGGAGATTGACCGAAAATCGACTGCGAGGCGGCGAGGTCGGTCTCGATGCTGCGCAGGGTGCGGACGTCGACCACGATGCAGACGGCGGCCTTCTCGCCGTCCTCGGTCCGGGTCGGCATGACATAGACCTCGGCGAGGCCCTCCGCCCCCGGGGTGCCGTCCTCGGTGTCCGGGGCGCGGAAGGGGACGACGCCGGTCCACTCACGGCCGTCGAGGATCTCGGCCATCTTGCGCTGGCCGAGCTCGCGCCGGTCCGGGTCGATGAACGCCTCGATGGGGTCCATGCCGACCGCCTGCGCGGCGGCGATGCCGAAGACCTGCTCGGCCCGCAGGCTCCACTGGTCGACCAGCCCGTCGGGACCGATGGAGAACGAGGCGACCTTGATGTAGTCGTAGATCGAGCCGGGCGGACTGCTCTGCCACATGGCGTCACCCTGCGGGGCCACGGCGTCAGCCGCGGCCTGTGACCTCGCGCCGTCCGACGGGTCCTCGGACTCCGTGGCCTTCGCTGGTATCTCGCTCACGCGAACCGTCCCCTCCAGCTCACCGCGTCCGGCACCGGTCACCGGCAGCGGCTGCCCGCAGTATCCAGCACTACGGCGCCGCACAACACGGTGTTCACGATCACAGCACGGTCCCAGCGTTTTTTGGACCGCACCGCGACAACACTTCCAGTCTTCTAACCAGCCAACACACAGTCGAATCACGTACTCCGACAACCGTCAGTGGCCTGAACCTGTCGGTGGACAGCGCGGGCGCACGCGTACAGCCCGTACGCCCCCGATGCACCGCCGCGTTCACGGCGGCACCGCGAGCTCGAACCACACCGTCTTTCCGGCCACGCCGGGGCGGGTACCCCAGCGACGCGAGGAGAGGGCGACCAGCTGAAGACCCCGTCCGCTCTCGTCCTCAGGACGCGCGACGCGCTCGCGGGGCGGGTCGGGGAGCGGGTCGGAGACCTCCACCAGCAGGACGTCATCGAGGCCGGTGGGGCGGACGAGGCGTACACCGATCGGGCCGGTGGCGTGCCGCAGGGAGTTCGTCACCAGTTCGCTCACCAGCAGGGCCGTGATGTCGGCCAGACTGTCGAGGCCCCACTCGCGCAGTCGCCCGCGGACGGCTCCGCGGGCGGCGCGCACGGCGCCGGGGTCCGCGGGGAACGACCACTCGGCGCAGTCGCCTTCGGTGTCGATCACGCCGATCACTTCCCAGGCCACACCCATGTCCGGTTTCGTGGGGTTAATGGGCACATACCCGATATCCGGTGGGGATTACCGTGTGGTGGGGCGCGCTGTGGTGCGAACGGGGGTATGGGGGGCGCCTAGGAGCTCGGGGGGCTCGGGTTGTGGGGCGGGTGCGGGTGTGTGGGGGCTGATCGCGCCCACGCGGCGGTAGCCGCGTATCGACACAGCCCCGCGCCCCTAGGTGAGCAACCTGGTCGCCACTTCCCGAACCGCCGGGATGTCCTGGTCCAGCCACGGCACGTCCCACAGCTCGGCGGGGCTCAGCCAGCGGAGTTCGTCGTGGTCCTGTAGGGGCTTGGGGTCGGGAGAGCCAGGGAGCAAGTGGGCCGTCCAGACCTGGAGGACGTAGGGAGCTCGAAGGGGCCACTCCCCCGGCACGCGGTCCTCGACCTCGACCTCCACCCCCAGTTCCTCGCGGAGCTCTCGCGCCAGGGCCGCTTCCGGAGTCTCGCCCGGTTCCACCTTGCCGCCCGGGAGTTCCCAGCGGCCCGCCAGGTCGGGCGGGGCGCTGCGGCGGGCGGCGAGGAGGCGGCCGGTGTCGAGGAGGGCGGCTCCTACCACCACCGTGCGTTCGCTCATGCGGGGAGCCTACGCGTTGCGGGTGGCCTCGCCGTTCTGGCCGATGCGCTCGACCCAGTACAGCTGCTTGTGTCCGCGGTCGTCGAGGCTGTCGGCGATCTTCTGGGCCTCGGCTCGGGTGGCGTAGCGGCCCACGCGGTAGCGGTTGCCGTTGTCGTCCTGTCGTATGACGAGCCAGGGAAGAGTGATCGTGCTGTCGTTCATCGCCCCCCACTGCTCCTTCCCGACAACGCTCCGCCCGCTAAGGAAACCGCAATCCGCATATGCCCGAGCCTACGCCTAACCTTTACGCAGCGAATACGCCTTTTCACAAAGAGGTACGCAACCGGCCAGAACGAGGGGGGCGTGCGGCATCGAACGCGCCGTGCGCGGGCGTTGATGCGTCCGGTCAGAGGCGTGTCCGCGCGCACGGGGCCACCTGCGAGAACGGCCAGAATCCAACGCCGTTCGAAAGGGCGGCCGTTGACCCGGCGTCCGGGGCAACGGCCGTAAAGGTGTGCGCTACTTCACCGGAAGGTGGTACGCGACCCGGTAGCGGTCGGCCGGGATGACCACGTCGGCCGTCTCGACCGGGCGGCCGGAGGCGTAGAACGTCCGGTGGACGACCACGACGACATGGCCGGGGACGCCACCCAGGGCGAGGAGTTCCTCGGCGAGGCCGGGGCGGGCGCCGACCTCCTCGGTGACGTTGTCCACGATCACGTCGATGGCCGCCATGCGCTCGACGACACCCATGCCGCCGAGCGGGCCCTCCTCGGGCAGCATCACGGGGGTGCGGCCGGTGACGGCGAGGGGCTCCCAGGAGGTGGAGAGCATCATCGGCTCGCCGTTGTCCCGGTAGACGTACTTGGTGCACATCACGCGGTCGCCGGGGCGGATCGCGAGCCGCTCGGCGACGGCGACACTGGCCTCGGCCTGCCGGCTGCTGGACTCCCAGGTGCCGCGCGCCTCGCCGTCGGCCTGCTCCTGGCGGAACGGTGTGGCCAGGCCGTCCGGACGGAACCCGGAGCGGGCCACCCGGCGGGGCACGGGCCGCTCGCGGACATAGGTCCCGGAGCCGGAACGCCCCTCCACCAGCCCCTCGGCCATCAGCACCTTGCGGGCCTCCAGGGCGACGGTGTCCGAGACGCCGTACTCCTCGCGGATTCTGGCCTGGGAGGGCAGCCGTGTGTGCGGGGGCAGCGAACCGTCGACGATCTTCTTGCGGAGATCACCCGCGACACGCAGATACGCCGGCTGCTCACCGAAAGTCACTGGCCGCTCCCATCAGGTTGTACAGACAGCAACAGCGTGGCAACCGTGGGTTGAGCCGTGCAAGCAAAGGCCAGAGAATCACTCGATGTAGTGACATGTGCCCGCCTCAGGCTTTACGCAGGCACTTTCTCCCCGCTATAGCGGCGATCACACATCGAGGTTGCCCGCGTCCCCGCCGCCGCCTCCGCCCTCGTAGTCCTCGTCGTACGAGGGCACCGTGGTGGCCAGGCCCAGAGCCTTGCGTGCGGTGACCGTGGTGTCTCCGTCCACGAACTCGTACCCGGCGTCGTAGTGGACGTAGTACGAGTCGACGTTCTTCGCGGCGGCGGCCTTCGCCCACTCCTTGCGCGCGGCCTCCATGTCGGCGGCGAGGTCGGCGACGGCCTTCTCGTCGGCGCCGGTCCAGGAGTGGCCGCGCAGCGCCTTCGCCTGCTCACCGAGGGCCTTGTCGACGTCGGCGGCCCACGCGCGGTTCGCCGGGAGGTCGTCCTCGGCGTAGTCCTCGGGCTCCTCGTACAGCACCCGGTCAAGGGCGTTGGCCGACTCCAGGAAGGCGATCTGGTCCGCGTCGAGGGTCGTGGCGTCGTTGCGCAGCGAGCCCGTCAGGCTCTTCTTCTCGTCGACGTCACCGAAGACACAGGTGATCTCACGGTCGCCGAAGGTCCAGCTGTCCTCGGACGGCACCAGGTAGTACACGTCCACGTTCTCCGGTACGGCCCACGCGTCCATCGCGTAGTCCTCCTGGAGCGCGTAGCACTTGTCGTCCGCGAGATCGGTGACCTCGTCGTCGCCGGGGAACGAACCCGAGGGCAGCGTGACGACGGCGAACACCTCTCCGTGGTGGGCGCGGGAGCAGGGCACCTCGTCGACGTCGTACGCGTCGCCCTGGAGGGATCCGGTGCCCGAGTCGAAGCAGTCGCCCTTGGCGAGCGCGTAGGCGGTGCCCTCACCCCGCGCGGCGTCCTTGAAGCCGTCGACGACGTCGGAGGCGACGCCGGTCGACAGCGACACCGTCCACAGCACGAGCCCGACGGTGGACAGCACGGCCCCGGCGATCGCCATGCCCTTGCCGCGCTCACCCTTCCGCTTGATCTGCGCGAGCGCGATCAGGCCGAGGACCAGACCGACGGCCGGCAGGAAGCAGAGGATGCCGAGCACCAGGGCGGCGATGGCGACGCCGTTGACCGGCACCGGCTGCGCGTAACCGCCGTAGCCGTAGCCCCAGGGTCCGGGCGGGGTGAAGGGACCCGGCGGGTAGGGCCCCTGGGGCTGGTGGGGGCCGGGAGGCGGAGGTATGGACACGGGTACCGTGCTCCTGGTTCGGACTGGGGTGGCGAACTGTCGTACGACTGGGCGCATGGTAAGCGCAGGGTGAGCGGGGGCGGAACGGTGGTCACGAATGCCACGATTCAGGCGGTCAACGGGCTGACCGCGCGGTGGGCCGGGGTCTCGGACGGCGGGACGGTCTTCTCGGCGGCGGGAGTCTGGCCGCTGCTGGCGTTTCTGGCGGACGGGGCGGCGGGCGCGGCCCGGGCGGAGCTGGCCGAGGCCGTCGGGATGCCGGCGGCGGAATCGGCGGGCGCCGCGCGGGAGTTGCTGGGTGCCATGGGGCGGATGCGGGGCCTCGACTCGGCCCTCGGGCTGTGGACCGGGCGGACGCTGGAGCTGCGGGAGCGGTGGGAGGCGGGGCTGCCGGCGGCGGCGCACGGCGTGCTGACGGGGGACGAGGCCGCCGACCAGGCGGCGCTGGACGCGTGGGCGGCGAAGCGGACGGACGGGCTGATCGAGAAGATGCCCGTGCGGGTGACCCGGGACACCGAAATGGTGCTCGCGAGTGCGCTGGCGCTGCGGACGCAGTGGCTGAGCCGGTTCGAGGACTGGCCGATGTGGCCGCGGACGGGACCGTGGGCGGACCGGAAGCTGGCCGGGCTGCACCGCAGCAGCGCCCTGCTCGACCGGATCGGCGTCGCGGACACTCCGGCCGGGCATGTCACCGAGCTGAAGGTCCACGGCGACAACGCGATCGACGTACGTCTGCTGCTCGGGGAGGAGGGGATGACGCCGGGTCAGGTCCTGGGGGCCGGGGTGGACGTCCTCGCGCGGAGGGTGAGCGTCCTGCCGGGCCCGCGGCTGCCCTACGGAGAGGTGGGGCCGGGGCTGAGCGTGGTGAAGGTGCGGGCGGCGCGGCCCGAGCCGCCGACACTGCACGTGGCGACGGTGGGCTTCGACGTCGACGCCCTGCACGACCTCCTCGAACTTCACCGGCTGTTCGGTCTCACGACGGCCATGGACACGGGCAGGGGCCACTTCCCCGGCATCAGCGCCGGCACTCCCCTGGCCGTCGAGTCGGCCAAGCAGACCGCCATGGCCCGGTTCACCGCCCTGGGGTTCCGCGCCGGCGCGGTGACGGCGTTCGGCGCGGCCGGGGCCGGCATCCCCGAACTCCGCTGGATCACCACCCGGGTCGACGCCCGCTTCGACCGCCCCTTCGGCTTCCTCGCCGTCCACCGCCACTCACGGCTCGTGCTGTCGGCGGGCTGGGTCACGGAGCCGGCGGAGTATCCCGAAGAGCCCGAATACCCCGCATACGACGAGGACGACGAGGACTTCTGAGGGTGATCGACGCGGTCAACGCGGGGCGACGGGCGCGGCCCGGGACTGGGAACCCGAGCCGGGCCACGAGTCGAAGCGGGCCTGTGCCACCTCCCCTTCGGCTTCCTCGCCGTCCACCGCGCGTCCCGGCTGGCCCTCGCGGCGGGCTGGATCACCGACCCGACGCCTTTCCGCGAGGACACGAACCTCGGCCAGGGCCTGTCCGGCGGATCAGGTCGCAGGAAAGCCGCGGCGCCTCATCGACTCAGGTGAGCGGGGGCGATGGGGGTGCCCCCGCGCGAGGTTGTTCGAGCGTGGGGGAGCGTCGGAATGCAAGGCGGAGGAGGGCGGCGACGCGATGGGGCCCTCCCGCTCGAGCGCAGCCGAGAGCGGGGGAGTCGGCAACGGACGACAACGCCGCAGGCCCGTGCCAGACCCCGCGTCTGCGGCATGATCCGCCGGACAGACCCTAGGCGTCGAACGCCGTCGCCCGTGCGTCCTTCTCCCACGGCGTGATGTCCTCGCGGACCTGGTCGAGGTGGCCGAGGACCGCGGTGACACCGTCGTCGCCGAGCGGGAGGCGGAGCGGAGTGCGGTCGGAGCGGAGGGCGGCCAGGATCAGGGCGGCCGCCTTGGCCGGGTCGCCTGGCTGGGTGCCGCCGCCGTCGGCGACGAAGCCGCGGGTGGCGCTGACCTTGGGGTAGACGCCGCTGTCGGTGCTGACGCCCGCCCGGTCCTTCTCGAACAGCCCGGTCCGGAACGCCCCCGGCTCGACGATCAGCACCTTGATCCCGAACTCGGCGACCTCGTCCGCGAGCGCCTCGGACATCCCCTCCAGCGCGAACTTCGTACCGCTGTACGCCGAGAAGCCCGCGAAGGACATCTGCCCGCCCATGCTGCTCAGCTGCACGATCGCGCCCGAGCGGCGCTCCCGCATGGCCGGCAGGACGGCCCGCACCAGGGCCGCAGGCCCGAAGACATGCACGTCGAACAACGCCCGCAGCTCGTCCTCGCCGGTCTCCTCGAAGGCACCGACGTGAGTGCGGCCCGCGTTGTTGACCAGGACGTCGATCCGGCCGTGCCGGGCCACCACGTCCCGTACCGCCGCCTCGGCCGCCGCCGTGTCGGCGACGTCCAGGCGCAGCGCCTCCACCTGGTCGGGGTGGGCGGCCACCAGGTCGTCCAGCGCCTCGGGTCGACGGGCGGCGCCCACGACCACGTCACCGTCGGCGAGGGCCGCCTCGGCGATCGCCCGCCCGAATCCGCTGCTCGCGCCGGTGATGAGCCACACCTTGTTCATGACCGCTCCCGTCACACTCTTGTGGGTCCGTCTTCCGTGCACCAGCTTGCTGCGGTGGACGGTTGCCCGTCCAAGACCCGTGGTGATAACCGATGGGCATGACGACCGATGTGCATCTGCGGGACCTGCGCTACTTCCTCACGGTGGCCGAGGAGCTGCACTTCACCCGGGCCGCCGAGCGGCTGTACGTGTCCCAGCCCGCGCTGAGCAAGCAAGTGCGGTCCCTTGAGCGGCAGTTGGACGCCGAACTGTTCCGGCGCGACCGGCACGGCGTGGCGCTCACCGCGGCGGGCGAGGCGCTGTTGCCGTATGCCCGGAGGGTGTTGGACGGATGGGCGGAGGGGGCGGCGGCGCTGGACGCGGTCCGCACGGCGGGGCGGAGCACGCTCACCGTCGGGATGAGCACCAGCCCCGGGCGCGGCGGGCTGTTGCCGGCGATCCGCTCCCGTTTCACCGCCGCCCATCCGGAGGCGACGGTACGGCTGCGGCAGGTGAGCTGGGAGGACCCGACGGCGGGGCTGGCCGCCGGAGACGTCGATGTCGCCTTCGTCTGGCTGCCGTTGCCGGACGCGGAGCGCTACGCGTGGACGGTGGTCGCCGAGGAACCCCGGCTGATCGCCCTCCCGGAGAGCCATCCGCTGGCCTCCCGCACGGAGATCGACTTCGCCGACCTGGCCGACGAACCGTTCCTCGCCCTGCCCGAGAGCGCCGGCCCGCTGCGCGACCACTGGCTCGCCCTCGACTCCCGCGCCGGCCGCCCGGCCCGCGTCGGCGCGGAGATCGCCGGTACGGAGGAGACGTACGAGGCCCTGGTGGCCGGCCTCGGCATCTGCCTCGTGGCCACGGGCAACGCGCCCCTGATCACCCTGGGCGGGGTGGTGACCCGGCCGGTGCGCGGCGTGTCACCCAGCCGGTACGCGCTGGCGTGGCGGAGGGGCGAGCGGAGGGCGCTGGTACGGGCCTATGCGGAGGCGGGGCGGGGGGTGGCGGAGCGCTCTGGGTGACATGGCAGACATGGGCAGGCAGACCCGGTCGGTCTCAGCCCGGGTTCCGGACGGTATCCCGGAAGGCGATCGGGGTCTGTCCGGTGCGTTGGTGGAAGTACTTGCTGAAGTGGGTCGCGCTGGCGAAGCCGAGGTGGCCGGCGATGCTCGTCGCGGTCCGGTCGCCGTGCGCCAGCAGGCGTTTGGCCTCAAGCACGACACGGCGGTCGATGAACTCCTTGGCGCCGAGTCCCGCGGCGGCGAGGGTGGCGCGGGAGAGGGTGCGGGTCGAGTAGCCGAGCGCGCGGGCGTAGTCCTCGACGCGTCGGGTGCGGGTGAAGTCCTGTTCCACGGCGTCACGGAAGCGCAGGTAGGTGGCGTCGGGTTCGGGTGCGGGGCGGCCGGCGGGCTCGGTGAGGTGGGCCAGGCGCAGCACGAGGACCGCGAGCAGATGGCGCAGGGCCGCGGTGTGGATCTCCAGGGGCAGCCGGCCGAGGGCGTGGAACTCGGTGGTGAGGTGGTCGGCGGCGAGCCGCAGGGCCGCCTCGTCGTCGGGCAGCGGGCGGCGCAGGACCATGGCGTGCCGGTCCTCCGTACGGGCACCGGCGGCGGTGGCCGGGTCGAGGAACTCCTGCCGGAACAGGATCAGGGTGCCGTCGGCGTGGGTGAGGTCGCCCCACTGGTGGACCTGGCCGGGGCGGACCCACAGCCAGGCGCCGGGTTCGAGGGCGTACGCGGTGAAGTCGACCGTGTGCCGCAGGGTGCCGGACGAGAGGGTGACCAGGTGGTGGAAGTCGGGTCGCCGGGGAGCCGTGAGCCGCTCGACGGGCATTCGGTGGCGCAGGTCGGCGAGGCGCAGCACTTCCACGCCGGCGGGGGTTCCGGCGGGCGCGGCGAAGGAGATCTCCGGGATACCGCGATCGGCGTCGTGTCGCATTCTGACCATAGCGAGTCACGAGCGTATCCGATTGGGCCTGGTAATCGCCTCTAGCTTGGAGATGTCAGCCCGTCCGGCGCGGAGCCGGTGTCAGAAAGCAGACATCCGGCTCTCCGTGTGCCCCCGACCCTCACACCCTCCCCACCCCGCAAGGAGTACCCGCCATGAGCAACGCCAAGCACACCGTCCTGACCGCCGCCGGCGAGCTGTTCGGCAAGCGGGATCCGAGCGCGGTGGACCGCTGGGTCGCCGCCGGCTACCGCCAGCACAGCGCCCTCGCCGCCGACGGGCCCGAGGCACTGCGCGGGCTGGTCGCCGGTCTGCCGGAGGGCTTCCGTTACGAGGGCGCCCGGGTGATCGCCGACGGCGACCTGGTCGCCCTGCACGGCACGTACCACGGCTTCGGCCCGGATCCGCTGGTCGGCTTCGACATCTTCCGTGTCGACGGCGACGGCAGGCTCGCCGAGCACTGGGACGCGCTGACCCCGCTGATCGCGGACACCGTCTCCGGGCGCTCCCAGACCGACGGCCCCACCGACCCGGCCGACCTGGACCGGACCGAGGCCAACCGCGCGCTGGTCCTGGAGTTCGCCGAGAAGGTCCTCAAGGGCGCCGACTACTCGGTGCTGACCGACTACATCTCCACCGAGACCTACCACCAGCACAACCCGGAGGCGGCCGACGGCCTCGACGGCTTCGGCGCCGCCGCCGCGCGGTGGGCCGAGCAGGGCAGGAACCTCGTCTACAGGACCGTCCACCGGGTCGTCGCCGAGGGTGATCTCGTCCTGCTCCAGTCCGAGGGCGAGTTCGGTGTCCCCGTCGCCTACTACGACCTCTTCCGCGTCCAGGACGGCAGGATCGTGGAGCACTGGGACGTCATCACCCCGGTCCCGGCCGAGCTCCCGCACCCCAACGGCCTGTTCTGACCCGGCCCCTTCGCGAAAGTACGGTGACAGCATGAGCGACCCGGAGAAGAACAAAGCCACGGCCCAGGCGTTCTACGACCTGATGTTCAACCAGTGCCGCCCCGCCGAGGCCATCGCGCGCTACGCCGGCGACACCTACACCCAGCACAACCCGCACGTCGCCGACGGCAAGCAGGCGTTCGTCGACTACTTCGACCGCATGGCCGCCGAGTACCCGGGCAAACGCGTCGAGTTCAGGCGCGCCTTCGCCGAGGGCGACCACGTCGTCCTGCACTGCCACCAGGTCTGGCCCGACGAGGAGTACGCGGGCATCGACATCTTCCGCTTCGACGCCACCGGCAGGATCGTCGAACACTGGGACGTCCTCCAGGTCATCCCGCCGACCTCCCAGAACGACAACACCATGTTCTGAGCCCGGGAACGACCAGGGGCCCGACTCCGAAGAGCCGGGCCCTTGTCGGCCTGTCGGTGTCCGTGTCCGTGTCCGTGTCCGCTAGACGTTGAAGCGGAACTCCACCACGTCCCCGTCCTGCATGACGTACTCCTTGCCCTCCATGCGCGCCTTGCCCTTGGCGCGGGCCTCGGCGACCGAGCCGGTCTCGACCAGGTCGGCGAAGGAGATGACCTCCGCCTTGATGAAGCCCTTCTGGAAGTCGGTGTGGATCACACCGGCGGCCTCGGGGGCCGTGGCGCCCTTCTTGATGGTCCAGGCGCGGGATTCCTTCGGGCCGGCCGTGAGGTAGGTCTGCAGGCCGAGGGTGTTGAAGCCGACGCGGGCGAGGGTGGCCAGGCCCGGCTCCTCGGCGCCCACCGACTCCAGCAGCTCCATCGCGTCCTCCTCGTCGAGCTCGGCGAGGTCCTGCTCCAGCTTGGCGTTGAGGAAGATCGCCTCGGCGGGGGCGACCAGGGCGCGCTGCTCGTCCTTGAAGGAGTCGTCGGTCAGCTCGTCCTCGTCGACGTTGAAGACGTAGAGGAAGGGCTTGGCGGTGAGCAGGTGCAGGTCGTGGAGGAGCTCCGCGCGCTCGCCGCCCTGGACGATGCCCTGCGAGAACAGCGTGTCGCCCTTCTCCAGGATCTCCTTGGCCGCCTCGACCGCCGCCACCTTCGGAGCGATGTCCTTCTTGATCCGCGACTCCTTCTGGAGGCGCGGCAGGACCTTCTCGATGGTCTGGAGGTCGGCGAGGATCAGCTCGGTGTTGATCGTCTCGATGTCGTCCTTGGGCGAGACCTTGCCGTCCACGTGCACGACGTTCTCGTCCTTGAAGGCACGGATGACCTGGCAGATCGCGTCCGACTCACGGATGTTCGCGAGGAACTTGTTGCCCAGGCCCTCGCCCTCGGAGGCGCCGCGCACGATGCCCGCGATGTCGACGAAGTCGACGGTCGCCGGAAGGATCTTCTGGGAGGAGAAGATCTCGGCCAGTTTCGTGAGGCGCGGGTCCGGGACGCCGACCACGCCGACGTTCGGCTCGATCGTGGCGAACGGGTAGTTGGCCGCGAGCACGTCGTTCTTGGTCAGGGCGTTGAACAGGGTCGACTTGCCGACATTCGGCAGACCGACGATTCCGATCGTGAGCGACACGTTGCGACTTCCCGTATATGAGAGGAGGGGGACTTCAGAGGGCCGATCCACCAGTCTACGGCGTGCCCGGCGCCGCCCTCGCGACGCGTCGAACACTTGGCCAAGGACGATCCCTCGGCGTGTCTGAGGGGCGATTCTGCATATAAACCGTCCTAAGTTGGTCCAGTGGAGCAACACAGGACGCGACCCCCGCACATCCGAGCACGGCGCGAGACGGCTTCCCTGCCCCCGCAGGCGGCCCGCGGCGGGCGTCCCCCGGCCCGTCCGGCGGCCGTACGGCGGCCCGCTCCCCCGGCCGTGCAGTCCGTACGACGCTTTCCCAACCCGCGGCTCACCGGACTCGGCGGCGGTCTGTTCTGCATCGCGACGATGCTGCTGCTCGGCTGCCTGGACGCCCTGACCTTCGGGTCGCTGACGGCGTACGGCGTGCTGTTCCTGCCGGTGTGCGTGCTGACCGCCGTCTGGGTGCGGCGGGGCGACCTGGTCACCGCGCCCGTGGTGGTCCCGATCGCCTTCGCCGTGGGCGTCGTACCCGTCACCGAGGGCGGGGACGGGCTCGGCGCCCGGCTGATGGGCCTGGTGACGGCGCTCGCCACCGAGGCCGGATGGCTGTACGGCGGGACGCTCGTCGCCGGTCTGATCGTGACCGTACGCAAGGTCCGGCTGATGAACCGCCGGCGCCGGGCGAGCCGCCGTCCCGGGTGAGCTACTGCTTCGCCGCCCGCATCGCCGCTCCCACGATCCCCGCGTTGTTCTGCAGCTGCGCCGGGACGATCTCCGCCTTGATGCCCTCGATGTGGGGCAGGAACTTCTCCGCCTTGCGGCTGACGCCGCCGCCGATGACGAACAGCTCGGGCGAGAAGAGCATCTCGACATGGGCGAGGTACTTCTGGACGCGGCGCGCCCAGTGCTCCCACGTCAGCTCGCCGTCCTCGCGAGCCTTGCTGGAAGCGCGCTTCTCCGCGTCGTGGCCGTGCAGTTCGAGGTGGCCCAGCTCGGTGTTGGGGACGAGGACGCCGTCGACGAAGAGGGCGCTGCCGATGCCGGTGCCGAAGGTCAGCAGGATGACGGTGCCCCCGCGTCCGTGACCGGCGCCGAACTCCATCTCGGCGACGCCCGCCGCGTCCGCGTCGTTGACCACCGTCACCGGCAGCCCGCCGAGCCGCTCGCTGAACAACGCGCGCGCGTCCGTGTCGATCCAGCCCTTGTCGACATTGGCCGCCGTACGGATCGTGGCACCGCCGGTGACCACGCCCGGGAAGGTCAGCCCGACCGGTCCCGTCCACCCGAAGTGGTCGACGACCTCCTTCACGCCGTCCGCCACCGCGTCCGGCGTCGCCGGATGCGGGGTGAGCACCTTGCACCGCTCCTGGGCGAGGTCGCCCCTGGCCAAGTCGACAGGGGCGCCCTTGATCCCGGATCCGCCGATGTCCACACCGAAGATCTGCATGGCCCTACGTTACGACGGACGACGGACAGTCACTCCCCCGAGGTGCCCTTGCGCTCCGCGACCAGGGCCGCGGCCTCCTCGCGCAGATCGCGGCGCAGTTCCTTGGGGAGCGAGAAGGTGATGGACTCCTCGGCCGCCTTGACCAGCTCGACGTCGCCGTAGCCACGCTGGGCGAGGTACTCCAGGACCTCTTCGACGAGGACCTCGGGCACGGACGCGCCGGAGGTGACACCGACCGTCGTCACGCCCTCCAGCCAAGCCTCGTCGATCTCGCTCGCGAAGTCGACCAGGTACGCCTCGCGGGCGCCCGCCAGCTTGGCGACCTCGACGAGCCGCACGGAGTTGGAGGAGTTGCGGGAGCCGACCACGATGACCAGCTCGGCCTCCGCGCCCATCTGCTTCACCGCGAGCTGACGGTTCTGCGTGGCGTAGCAGATGTCGTCGCTGGGCGGGGAGATGAGCTGCGGGAACTTCTCCTTGAGGGCGTCGACCGTCTCCATCGTCTCGTCGACGGACAGGGTCGTCTGGGAGAGCCAGACGATCTTCGACTCGTCGCGGACCTCGACCTTGGCGACGTCTTCCGGGCCGTCGACGATCGTGATGTGGTCGGGGGCCTCGCCGGAGGTGCCGATGACCTCTTCGTGGCCCTCGTGGCCGATGAGGAGGATGTCGTAGTCCTCGTTGGCGAAGCGGACGGCTTCCTTGTGGACCTTGGTGACCAGCGGGCAGGTCGCGTCGATGGTGGCGAGCTGTCCGCGCGCGGCCTCTTCGTGGACGACGGGGGCGACGCCGTGCGCCGAGAACATGACGATGTTGCCCGGCGGGACCTCCTCCGTCCGCTCGACGAAGACGGCACCCTTCTTCTCCAGGGTCTGCACGACGTACTTGTTGTGGACGATCTCGTGCCGGACGTACACCGGAGCGCCGTACTGCTCCAGGGCTTTCTCGACGGCGATCACGGCGCGGTCCACACCCGCGCAGTAGCCCCGGGGGGCGGCGAGCAGGACACGGCGGCCAGGCGAAGCAGTCATGCGTCCCATCGTAAGGCCGCGCCCGACGGGTCAAAGATCGCGTGGACCGCGAGACTGGCCGGGAAGTGTGAAGGGCGGGGCCCGCGCGACGACAGGCGACTGGCGGAGGCATCGATGTCCGAGACCGGCACGGCGAACCGAGCGCCCGAGGCGGGCGACGACCTGCGGCGCAGTCTCGGTTTCCGGGATCTGGTGGTCTACGGCCTGCTTTTCATCGCCCCCATGGCGCCCGTCGGCGTGTTCGGCACGCTCGACGCCAGGTCGCACGGGGCGGTCGCGCTGGTCTACCTCGTGGCCACGGTGGCGATGGCGTTCACCGCCTTCAGTTATGCGCAGATGGTGCGGGTGGTCCCCCGCGCGGGCTCGGTGTACGCCTACGCGCGCGTGGCGCTCGGCAAGGAGGTCGGGTTCATCGCCGGGTGGATGGCGATGCTGGACTATCTGCTGATCCCCGCGGTCGCCTACCTGTTCTCCGGGATCGCGATGAACGCGCTGGTCCCGGAGGTCTCGCGCTGGGTGTGGACGGCCCTCGCCGTCGTCGTCACGACCCTGCTGAACCTGTGGGGCGTACGGGCCGCGGCCCGGGTCGGCTTCCTGGTGCTGGCGCTGGAGATCGTGGTCCTGCTGGTCTTCGTGGTCTCCGCGGCCGTCGTCCTCTCGCGCGACGGCGCGGAACGGGGCTGGCTGTCACCGCTGTCCGGGGACGGCACGCAAGGGGCGTTCGCGCTGACGGCGGTGATCGGCGCCGTGTCGGTGGCGGTCCTCTCGTATCTGGGCTTCGACGCGATCGCGACCTTCGCGGAGGAGGTCACGGGCGGCTCGGAGAAGGTCGCGCGGGCGGTGCTGTTCTGTCTGGCGCTGGCGGGTGTGCTGTTCGTGGCGCAGACGTATCTGGTGGCGCTCCTGGAGCCGGTCAGCTCCGCCGAACTGGCCGCCGACCCGGGCAGGCAGGGGTCCGCGTTCTACGACGCCGTCGACGTGTCGGTGGGGACCTGGCTGCACGACCTGGTGGCCGTCAGCAAGGCCGTCGGCGCCGCGTTCGCGGCGCTGGCGGGGCAGGCGGCGGCGGGACGGCTGCTGTTCGCGATGGGCCGGGACCGGCGGTTGCCGCGGGCGCTGGCGCGGACGGAGTCCGGCGTACCGCGCGTGGCTCTCCTCTGCGCGGCCCTGATCACGCTGGTCGCGGCCGTGTGGGCGGCCCGCCGGGACGACGGGATGGACCACCTGGTCTCGGTGGTCGACATCGGCGCGCTGGTGGCGTTCACATTGCTGCACGCGAGCGTGGTGGGCTGGTTCGCGGTGCGGCGGGCCGGGGGCCCGGTGAGCTGGTGGCGCCATGTGCTGATGCCCGTGGTGGGCGCGGTGATCACGGTCGCGGTGATCGTGGAGGCGTCGGGGGCGGCGCAGGTGGTGGGGGCGGTGTGGTTCGTGGTGGGGGTGGCGGTGTTGGTGGGGCAGCGAGGACGGGCGTGACGGGGGCGGCGGAACACGCGATCCGTTGAGACACTCTGCGCGCCGCATCGATGTCGGTGCCTGCGGTTACGCTCACCGGCATGGCTGTGAACACGTCCGCGGAATCCCCCATCCCCGTCGGTGAGGTGTCGCGGCTCATCGGGGGCTGGATCGACCGGCTCGGGGCCGTGTGGGTGGAGGGCCAGATCACCCAGCTGTCCCGCCGCCCCGGCGCCGGTGTCGTCTTCCTGACGTTGCGCGACCCGTCGTACGACATCTCCGTGAGCGTCACCTGCTACCGGCAGGTGTTCGACGCGGTCGCCGACGTGGTGAGCGAGGGCGCGCGGGTCGTCGTCCTGGCGAAGCCGGAGTGGTACGCGCCGCGGGGGCAGCTGTCGCTGCGGGCCGCCGAGATAAGGCCCGTGGGCGTCGGTGAACTGCTCGCGCGCCTTGAGCAGTTGAAGAAGACGCTGGCCGCCGAGGGGCTGTTCGCCACCGACCGGAAGAAACCGCTGCCGTTCCTGCCGCAGCTCATCGGGCTGGTGTGCGGGCGGGCGTCGGCCGCCGAGCGGGACGTGCTGGAGAACGCCCGCCATCGGTGGCCCGCCGTCCGCTTCGAGGTGCGCAACGTGCCCGTGCAGGGCGTGCACGCGGTGCCGCAGGTGGTGCAGGCCGTCAAGGAGCTCGACGCGCTCGACTCCGTGGACGTGATCATCGTGGCCCGGGGCGGAGGCAGCGTCGAGGATCTGCTGCCGTTCTCCGACGAGCAGTTGATCAGGACCGTCGCCGACTGCCGTACCCCCGTCGTGTCCGCGATCGGGCACGAGCCGGACACCCCGCTCCTCGACTACGTGGCCGACCTGCGGGCCTCCACGCCCACCGACGCCGCCAAGAAGGTCGTACCGGACGTGGGCGAGGAGTTCGAGCGGGTGCGGATGCTGCGGGACCGCGCGCGGCGGTGTGTCGTGGGGATCGTCGAGCGCGAAGAGCGCGGGCTCGCGCACGCGCTCGCCCGGCCGGCGATGGAGGACCCGCACCGGATGATCGACGAGCGCGCCGACCAGGTGGCCTCCCTGGTCGACCGGACCCGGCGCTGCCTCGGGCACCACCTCGACCGTGCCGAGTCCGAGCTGACGCACACGCACGCGCGGGTGGTGGCCCTCTCCCCCGCGGCGACCCTGAAGCGGGGGTACGCGGTGCTGCAGAGGGCCGACGGGCACGTCGTGCGCGACCCGGAGGAGGTCACGGGCGACGAGGTGCTGCGGGCGCGGGTGTCCGAGGGTGAGTTCACTGTCCGAGTCGACTCTTAGGGTGGGCGCATGACCAGCAGCAAGGTGGATGAGGCGCTCGGCTACGAGCAGGCGCGGGACGAGCTGATCGACGTCGTGCGACGGCTGGAGGCTGGCGGTACGACGCTGGAGGAGTCCCTCGCGCTCTGGGAGCGCGGCGAGGAGCTGGCCAAGGTGTGCCGGCGGTGGCTGGAAGGGGCGCGGGCGCGGCTGGACGCGGCGCTGGCCGAGGAGGAGGAAGCCGGCTCCGGGGACGACGAGGACTCCGACTGAGGTTTCCTGTTGCGATCTGCGTGATCGGGTGTGATCTACGTGATCGGGTGCGTTCTGCGTGATCGGGTGCGTTCTGCGTGATCTGCGTGATCTGTGAAGCGGATCACCACGCCCCGCTTTTTGTTGAAGCTTCAACCTAAATCGCGTAGAGTCATATGTGTCAGCCGGTCCGGCACCCCGGGCCCGACGTCGCCACGAGAAGGTTCCCCGCATGTCTCTCGTTCTTGACCCCACTGCCCAGGACCTGCTGTTCCGCGAGGCCCACACCGCGAACGCCTTCACCGCCGAGCCGGTGACGGACGAGCAGATCCAGGCGATCTACGACCTGGTCAAGTTCGGCCCGACCGCCTTCAACCAGACCCCGCTGCGCATCACCCTGGTCCGCTCGGCCGAGGCCCGCGAGCGCCTGGTGCAGCACATGGCCGAGGGCAACCAGCCCAAGACCGCCACCGCGCCCCTGGTCGCGATCCTCTCCGCGGACAACGAGTTCCACGAGGAGCTGCCGACCCTGTTCCCGGCCTTCCCGCAGGCCAAGGACGTCTTCTTCAGCGAGCGTCCGGCCCGTGAGTCCGCCGCCAGGATGAACGCCGCCCTCCAGGCCGCGTACTTCATCGTCGGCGTCCGCGCCGCCGGTCTCGCCGCCGGCCCGATGACCGGCTTCGACCACGAGGGCGTCCGCAAGGAGTTCCTCGACGACGACCACACCCCGCTGATGGTCGTCAACATCGGCAAGCCGGGCGAGAACGCCTCCTACCCGCGCTCGCCGCGCCTCGGCTACAACGAGGTCGTCACCACGGTCTGACCCGCCTGAACAGCAGAAAGGCCCCCGGCTTCCGGGGGCCTTTCTCGTGCGCGTGGGGTCACTTCGCCTGGAGCGCCTTCGCCATCTGCGCCAGCTGGTCATAGCCGCCGGTGCCCGCGACGACGGTGGTGGCGCCGTCGCCCTGGTACACGAGCGCGTCGTAGCGGCCGCCGTCGTAGCGGGTCCAGGTGCGGCCGCCGATCTCCGCGGTGGTCTCCGTCTCCTCGCCGCCCTGGCTGGCGCTGTCGATGAACGCCCCCGCCTTCCGCGTCGCCGACTGCTCGACCTGCGCGTACTCCCCGCCCGGGGTGGCGAAGCCCAGGTGCCAGGTCTCCGAATCGGCGCCGTCGTAGCGGACCGAGGTCGCCTTCCAGTCGGCCGACAGGCCCTCGGGCGCGAGCACCGGGTACGAGGCCGCGCGGCGCGCCGTCAGCAGTTCGACGCGGTAGTCGACCCGCTTCACGTCGGGCTCGGAGTCGTCGTGCGGGATGAACAGGTAGATGACACCTGCCATGAGACCGATCAGGGCCAGGGAGAGCACCATGTCCCGGACCGTCTTCTGCTTGCCGCTCTTGCCATTCGAACCTGCCACGCCCCCATCGTCGCAGGTGCCCGGGCCGCTCATCCGTGGGGTCCCCTGCTCATTTTGTCGGACTGACGATAGAGTCGAGGATCGAACCCTCATCCGGCCGTCGTCGTATCAGAAAGGTGCGCTCCGATGACCGAGCATCATCATCTTCCGTCCGAACTCGAAGTACCCTCCGAGGCCCCCGACCGCAACCTCGCCCTGGAACTCGTCCGGGTGACCGAAGCCGCCGCGATGGCCGCGGGCCGCTGGGTCGGGCGCGGGGACAAGAACGGCGCCGACGGTGTCGCCGTGCGCGCCATGCGGACCCTCGTCTCCACCGTGTCGATGAACGGCGTGGTCGTCATCGGCGAGGGCGAGAAGGACGAGGCGCCGATGCTCTTCAACGGAGAGCGGGTCGGTGACGGCACCGGGCCCGAGTGCGACATCGCCGTCGACCCGATCGACGGCACGACGCTGACCGCCAAGGGCATGCCGAACGCGATCTCCGTGCTGGCCGCCGCGGACCGGGGGTCGATGTTCGACCCGTCCGCCGTGTTCTACATGGACAAGCTGGTCACCGGCCCCGAGGCCGCCGACTTCGTCGACATCAACGCGCCGGTGTCCGTGAACATCCGGCGGGTCGCCAAGGCGAAGCGGTCCACGCCCGAGGACGTGACGGTCGTCATCCTCGACCGGCCCCGGCACGAGGGGATCATCAAGGAGATCCGGGAGGCCGGCGCGCGGATCAAGCTGATCTCCGACGGTGACGTGGCGGGCTCCATCTACGCGCTGCGCGAGGGCACCGGCGTCGACATGCTGCTCGGCATCGGCGGCACGCCCGAGGGCATCATCTCGGCCTGCGCCGTGAAGTGCCTGGGCGGCACGATCCAGGGCAAGCTGTGGCCGAAGGACGACGAGGAGCGGGCTCGGGCGATCGACGCCGGGCACGATCTGGACCGGGTGCTGATGACCGACGACCTGGTCGCCGGGGACAACGTGTTCTTCGTCGCGACCGGGATCACGGACGGGGAGTTGCTGCGGGGTGTGCGGTACCGGTCGGAGACCGCGACGACCGACTCGATCGTGATGCGGTCGAAGTCGGGGACGGTGCGGAGGATCGATTCCGAGCACCGGCTCAGCAAGCTGCGGGCTTACAGCGCGATTGACTTTGATCGGGCCAAGTAGGGAGACGGCGCCTACGGGTTCGGGGGGTTCTGTGGTTCGGCGGCCGCGGGTTCGCTGTGGCCGGTCGCGCAGTTCCCCGCGCCCCTTAACAGCATGAACACTCCGTAAGTAGAAAAGCGAGGGGCGCTCCCGGTGCGGAGGGAGCGCCCCTTTTTACGTGCGGGCTGTCTTCAGCCTGCCTGCGCTATGTGGTCCGGTGTCCTGGCCGTCTTCTTGAGTTCCATGTCGCGGCGGCGCCTCCTGGCGAGGACCACTCGGCGTTCTGCTGCGGTCAGGCCGCCCCAGACGCCGTAGGGCTCTGGTTGCAGGAGGGCGTGCTCTCGGCACTCGACCATGACGGGACAGCGGGCACAGACCCGTTTCGCGGCCTCTTCACGGGAGAGCCGGGCCGCGGTGGGTTCCTTGGAGGGGGCGAAGAACAGGCCGGCCTCGTCGCGGCGGCACACCGCCTCGGTGTGCCATGGTGCGTCTTGGTCCCTGTCTCGCACTGGCACCCGCTGAGCCGGAACAGCAGCTACCTGCAGGGACGAATGCGGCGGTTGCAGCACGGTCTACTCCTGACGACGGCTTCGCGAGCGAGAGACGATGCAGCAAGGCCTACCCGCTGTGCGCGTGCCTATGCACTGAGTTCCGAACCGCTGGATTCCTGGTGGACCGCGGACGCCCCCGGAGCGGTCCGCGAGCGGACCAACCCCCTCCGGTCGGGGGTGGATTCACAACCGTCAACGATCCAGGTGTTTGCGCAAACTCCGGTCGACCTTGTGCTGCACGCGATCGAGAATGTCCGCGACGAGCCTGCCGCGCCGGGCCCTGCCCTCGATGTTGCCGAGGACGGCCCAGCCGTCCACGTAGACCACCGGGGCCTCGGGGTCGGCCGCGTCGAGCGTGTGCACCTCGAAGTTGCCGAGGACGCCGCCGCCGGTGCCGCGCAGCGACACGTTCTCCGGGACGCGGACCTCGATGGTGCCGAACACCGAGATCGCCTTGACGACGACCTGCCGGTACTCGAAGAGGGCCTCGCTCAGATCGATCTCGACGCTGCCGAAGACCGCGTACGCGTGGATACGGCGGCCCGCGCGCCAGCGGCCCTTGCGGACGGCGCTGCTGAACACCGCCACCACGTTCTCGTCGGGGTCGACCGGGATGGCGCCCGTGGTCGGGCGGTTGGGGGCCACGGAGTACGTCGCCGTCTCCCGGCGCTCATGCGCGGCCGGCAGGTCCCGGATGAAGACGTCCAGCTCGCCCACGGTCTTGGCGGCCAGCACGCCCTCGACCCGCTCGGCGTGCTCGTCGGCGGTCAGGCGCCCCTCGGCGAGCGCCTCGCGCAGGATGTCCGCGACGCGGTCGCGGTCGGCGTCGGAGGCGCGCAGGTCGGTGGTGGCAGCGGTCGGGGTCTGCTTCTCAAGGTCCACGGCAGCAGCGTACCCAAACGCGATAGATCGCGACTAGGCCTGTGGAAAACCTGACCCCGACCAACTGAGCCTTACCTCACAAACTTCGGGCGTCCGACAGGTTCTACGCTGGTGAGGCCTGCGCCAATGGAGGCCGGCCGTCGTCTGTCGAGTGAGGAATGGGCTGAGATGCCTGAGTTCGCGTACACCGATCTGCTCCCCATGGGAGAGGACACCACCCCCTATCGGCTGGTGACCTCCGAGGGTGTCTCCACCTTCGAGGCCGACGGGCGCACGTTCCTCAGGGTCGAGCCGGAGGCGCTGCGCAAGCTCGCCGAAGAGGCCATCCACGACATCCAGCACTATCTGCGCCCCGCGCACCTCGCCCAGCTGCGCCGGATCATCGACGACCCCGAGGCGTCGAGCAACGACAAGTTCGTGGCGCTTGACCTGCTGAAGAACGCGAACATCGCGGCGGCGGGCGTCCTGCCGATGTGCCAGGACACGGGCACCGCGATCGTCATGGGCAAGCGCGGCCAGAATGTCCTGACGTCCGGCGGCGACGAGGAGGCCCTGTCCAAGGGCATCTACGACGCGTACCTCAACCTCAACCTGCGGTACTCGCAGATGGCCCCGCTGACCATGTGGGACGAGAAGAACACGGGCTCGAACCTGCCCGCCCAGATCGAGCTGTACGCCACCGACGGCGGTGCCTACAAGTTCCTCTTCATGGCCAAGGGCGGCGGCTCGGCCAACAAGTCGTTCCTCTACCAGGAGACGAAGGCCGTCCTGAACGAGGCCTCCATGATGAAGTTCCTGGAGGAGAAGATCCGTTCGCTCGGTACGGCCGCCTGTCCGCCGTACCACCTGGCGATCGTGGTCGGCGGTACGAGCGCCGAGTACGCCCTGAAGACGGCCAAGTACGCCTCCGCGCACTACCTGGACGAGATCCCGGCCGAGGGTTCGGAGCTGGGCCACGGGTTCCGTGACAAGGACCTGGAGGAGAAGGTCTTCGAGCTGACGCAGAAGATCGGGATCGGGGCGCAGTTCGGCGGCAAGTACTTCTGCCACGACGTACGGGTGGTCCGCCTCCCCCGTCACGGCGCGTCCTGCCCGGTCGCCATCGCCGTGTCCTGCTCGGCCGACCGCCAGGCGGTCGCGAAGATCACCGCCGAGGGTGTCTTTCTGGAGCAGCTGGAGACGGACCCGGCGCGGTTCCTGCCGGAGACGACGGACGAGCACCTCGACGAGGCCGGCGACGTCGTGAAGATCGACCTCAACCAGCCGATGGAGTCGATCCTCGCGGAGCTGACGAAGTACCCGGTCAAGACCCGTCTCTCGCTCTCCGGCCCGCTCGTCGTCGCCCGTGACATCGCGCACGCCAAGATCAAAGAGCGGCTCGACGCGGGTGAGGAGATGCCGCAGTACCTGAAGGACCACCCGGTGTACTACGCGGGCCCCGCCAAGACGCCCGAGGGCTACGCGTCCGGCTCCTTCGGCCCGACCACGGCCGGCCGCATGGACTCCTACGTCGAGCAGTTCCAGGCGGCGGGCGGCTCCAAGGTCATGCTGGCCAAGGGCAACCGGTCCGCCCAGGTCACCAACGCCTGCGACACCCACGGCGGTTTCTACCTCGGCTCCATCGGCGGCCCCGCCGCCCGTCTCGCCCAGGACTGCATCAAGAAGGTCGAGGTCGTCGAGTACGAGGAGCTCGGCATGGAGGCGGTCTGGAAGATCGAGGTCGAGGACTTCCCGGCGTTCATCGTGGTCGACGACAAGGGCAACGACTTCTTCCAGGACCCGGCACCCGCACCGACGTTCACCTCGATCCCGGTACGGGGACCTGGCCTGGCGTAACACCCCCGGGTACGGCGGGGACGATGCTCGCCCCCGCCGCCCCTACCCGTCCCACCCCCAGGGGCTCCGCCCCTTCGACCCCGTCGGGGCTCCGCCCCGGGCCCATCGGCCCGAAGGGCCTCGTCCTCAAGCGCCGGACGGGCTGAGTGATGCGGCAGGGCCTCGTCCGTCGCCGGCGGCCCCCGTCTCCGTTCGGCCCAGCGTCCGGAACATCGTGGCGTTCCCGAACGCTGTACCCGGCATGAGCGAATACCGCATCGAGCACGACTCCATGGGTGAGGTCCGCGTCCCGGTGGACGCCAAGTGGCGGGCGCAGACCCAGCGGGCCGTCGAGAACTTCCCCATCTCCGGGCAGCGGATCGAGCGGGCGCACATCGAGGCGCTCGCGCGGATCAAGGGGGCCGCCGCGAAGGTGAACGCGCGGCTCGGGGTGCTCGACAAGGATGTCGCCGAGGCGATTCAGGAGGCGGCCGAGGAGGTCGCCCGTGGGGAGTGGGACGCGCACTTCCCCATCGACGTGTTCCAGACCGGGTCCGGGACCTCGTCCAACATGAACACCAACGAGGTCATCGCCACGCTCGCCACCCAGCGGCTCGGGCGGGACGTGCATCCCAACGACCACGTCAACGCCTCGCAGTCGTCCAACGACGTCTTCCCGTCCTCCATCCACATCGCCGCAACCGCCGCCGTCACCCGCGATCTGATCCCCGCCCTGGAGCATCTCGCCGACTCCCTCGGTCGTAAGGCGGAGGAGTTCGCCGATGTCGTGAAGTCCGGGCGGACCCATCTCATGGATGCCACGCCCGTGACCCTGGGGCAGGAGTTCGGGGGGTATGCCGCTCAGGTGCGGTACGGCGTCGAGCGGCTCTACGCCTCGCTCCCCCGGCTCGCCGAACTGCCGCTCGGCGGGACCGCGGTAGGGACCGGGATCAACACGCCGCCCGGCTTCTCCGCCGCCGTCATCGAGGAGGTCGGCCGCGCCACCGGGCTGCCGCTGACCGAGGCCCGCGACCACTTCGAGGCGCAGGGCGCCCGGGACGGGATCGTGGAGACCAGCGGGCAGCTCAGGACCATCGCGGTCGGGCTGACGAAGATCGCCAATGACTTGCGGTGGATGGCCTCCGGGCCCAGGACCGGGCTCGCCGAGATCTCCCTCCCCGACCTTCAGCCCGGGTCGTCGATCATGCCCGGGAAGGTCAACCCCGTCATTCCCGAGGCCGTTCTGATGGTCTCCGCGCAGGTCGTCGGCAACGACGCCACCGTCGCCACCGCCGGCGCCGCCGGGAACTTCGAGCTCAACGTGATGCTGCCGGTCATCGCGAAGAACGTTCTGGAGTCCGTCCGGCTGCTCGCCAACGTGTCGCGGCTGCTCGCCGACCGCACCGTCGACGGGATCGTCGCGCACCGGGAACGCGCGCGTGAGTACGCCGAGTCGTCACCGTCCGTGGTCACGCCGCTGAACAAGTACATCGGGTACGAGGAGGCCGCCAAGGTCGCCAAGAAGGCGCTCGCGGAGCGGAAGACCATTCGTCAAGTCGTCCTGGAGGGTGGGTATGTGGAGCGGGGCGACCTCACCCTCGAACAGCTCGACGAAGCGCTGGATGTCCTGCGGATGACGCGTCCGTAACAAGAGACGCAGGTCCGTAGAACCGTGACGCGTGCCGCAGCGTCGTATGCCCAGGGCACCTAATATCTGTGCATGGCAGAGGGTGGAGCGGTGAGAGCAGCGGAAGCGGGTCCGTCGGCGTCCTTCTGGGAGCCCGGGGCCCAGATCCTGTGGCGCTACCGGGAGAACGGCGGCGAGCATGTCCACATCGCCCGCCCGGTGACCGTCGTGCGCGACGATCACGACCTGCTCGCCGTGTGGATGGCGCCGGGCACCGAGTGTGTGAAGCCCGTGCTCGCCGACGGCACCCCGGTGCACGCCGAGCCGCTGGAGACCCGCTACACCAAGCCCCGTACCGTCCAGCGCGACCGCTGGTTCGGTACGGGGGTGCTGAAACTGGCGCGGCCCGGTGAACCCTGGTCGGTGTGGCTGTTCTGGGAGCCGGGCTGGCAGTTCAAGAACTGGTACGTGAACCTGGAGACCCCGCTGGCGCGTTGGGACGGCGGGGTCGACTCCGAGGACCACTTTCTCGACATCTCCGTGCACCCCGACCGCAGTTGGCACTGGCGCGACGAGGACGAGTTCGCGCAGGCCCAGCGGGACGGGCTGATGGACGCCCACCTCGCCGAACAGGTGCGCCAGGCGGGCCGTTCGGCGGTCGAGGTGATCCGCTCCTGGGGACGCCCGTACGCGGACGGCTGGCAGCACTGGCGCCCGGATCCGTCCTGGGCCGTACCGTTGCTCCCGGAAGACTGGGACCGTACGCCCGCGCACGTGTCCTCATGAGACCCTTGATGCGCCCCCGGGCAACAAACGTAGGATCGTCCTCCGCAAGAGCGCGCGGTGGCAACTACCGGAGCGTGCACTGAGCTTGACCATTCGTCACCGAGGGGCGGCAGGACGTGATCGAGGGGTACGAGGGCCACACGGACGACGCGGGCCCCAGGGTCGGACGGTGCGGCCGTGGCACAGGAACGGCCGCTGACCACGCGGGAATTCCGTTCCTGGGGCAGGCAATCCGGGTATCGGCATTTCTGCGGGACGAACTGCACGCGCGGCGCGCAGCCCCCAACGGACGGAATCGACACGCGTGACGGAGCAGCCCACCTCGTTCGAACGCCCACAGACGGGCCCCGACCCCGCGGACCCTCGCGGGGCGCTCCTGCGTGCCTCCACGCCCCCGCCGGGCGCCTTACCGGCACAAGCCCGAGCCGGCGAGACGCCTGCCCCCGGACCTGACATGACCACACCGCAGCCCGGCAGCGACCCGGAGCACTCCCAGCCCACCGTCGCCGCCGAGCCCGACACCCACCGGCCGAGGCCCGTGCCCGAACTCCCCGACACGATCCCGGCCCAGGGCGGCGGCGACTCCGCGGCCGGTGAGCGCCGCACCGGACAGGGTGTGCAGCCCGGCCGGCCCACGCCGATGCGACGGGACGGGGACCGGCTGCGCTTCGTGGGCGCGGCGACCCGACGAATCGCCCGCGGCATCGACCTCGACGAGATCGTGATGGGGCTGTGCCGGGCCACCGTGCCGACCTTCTCCGACGCGATCCTGGTCTATCTGCGCGACCCGCTGCCGGTCGGCGACGAGCGGCCCACCGGCCCGCTGGTGCTGCGCCTGCGCCGCACCGACCGCATCCCGGAGGAGCGGGACACCGAGGGCGGCTTCGTCTCGCCCGCGCTCCAGCCGGAACCGACGGAGCTGACCGAGCTGTCGGCCGTCACCGCCGAACTGTGCGAGGTACGGGCGGGAGGCGCACTCGCCGAGGTGCTGCGGGGCGTCCGTCCGGTCTTCACGGACTCCCCCGCGGCCCGCGCCGCGCTGCCGGAACTGCTCGGCGAGGGCGGTGAGTTGATCGTTCCGGCGGGACAGCGGGCGATCCTCGCCCCGCTGCGCGGCCGGCGCCGGGTGATCGGTGCCGCGCTGTTCCTGCGCCGCCCCGACCGCATCGCCTTCGAGCCGGACGACCTGCTGGTCGCCGCCCAGCTCGCCACGCACAGCGCGCTCGGCATCGACAAGGCGGTGCTGTACGGCCGCGAGGCGTACATCGCCGACGAACTCCAGCGCACGATGCTGCCGGAGACCCTTCCGCGCCCGACGGGTGTCCGGCTGGCCTCGCGCTATCTCCCGGCCGCCGAGACCGCGCGCGTGGGCGGCGACTGGTACGACGCGATCCCGCTGCCGGGCAGCCGGGTGGCGCTGGTCGTCGGTGACGTCATGGGCCACTCCATGACCTCGGCCGCGATCATGGGCCAGCTGCGGACCACCGCCCAGACGCTGGCCGGGCTCGACCTGCCGCCCCAGGAGGTGCTCCACCACCTCGACGAGCAGGCGCAGCGGCTCGGCACCGACCGCATGGCGACCTGCCTCTACGCCGTCTACGACCCGGTCTCGCACCGGATCACCATCGCCAACGCCGGCCATCCGCCGCCCGTCCTGCTCCACCTCGGTGGCCGGGCCGAGGTGCTGCGGGTGCCCCCTGGCGCGCCCATCGGTGTCGGCGGCGTCGACTTCGAGGCGGTGGAACTGGACGCCCCGGCCGGAGCGACCCTGCTCCTCTACACGGACGGGCTCGTCGAGTCCCGGCTGCGGGACGTGTGGACCGGCATAGAGCAGCTGCGCGAGAAGCTCGCCGCGACCGCGCAGCTGACCGGCCCTGATCATCCGCCACCCCTTGAGGCCCTCTGCGACGAGGTGCTCGACATGCTCGGCCCCGGCGACCGGGACGACGACATCGCGCTGCTCGCGGCCCGCTTCGACGGGATCGCGCCCAGCGACGTGGCGTACTGGTTCCTGGAGCCGGAGGACGCGGCCCCCGGCCGTGCCCGGCGGCTGGCCCGGCGGGCCCTGTCGCGCTGGGGCATGGAGGAGATGAGCGACTCGGTGGAGCTGCTGGTCAGCGAGGTCGTCACCAACGCGGTGCGCTACGCGTCGCGGCCGGTCACGCTGCGGCTGCTGCGGACCGACGTGCTGCGCTGCGAAGTGGGTGACGACGTGCCTCAGTTGCCCCGGTTGCGGCAGGCGCGGGCCACCGACGAGGGCGGGCGCGGGCTGTACCTCGTCAACCGGCTGGCCCGGCGGTGGGGGGCGACCCGGCTGAGCACCGGCAAGGTCGTCTGGTTCGAGCTGAACCGCGGGGGCTGACCCCGCGAGGCGGACACGGAGAAGGGGGCGCCCGGTGAGAACCGGGCGCCCCCTTCTGTCTTCCCGCGGCTACTGATCCAGCCCGGGATCCAGCGGATCCGTGTCGTCCGTCGGCGGCCTCGTCGTCGGCGTCTGGGTGGGTGTCTGCGTCGGCGTCTGGGTGGGTGTCTGGGTCGGCGTCTGCGTCGCGGGCTGAGTCGTCGGGGCCTCGGTGGTCGGCTCCTGGGTCGTCGGCTCCTCCGTCGGCGTCTGCGTCGCCGTCCGGCTGGGCGTCTGCGTCGGGGTGTACGTCGGCTCGACGGCCGCGCCCTGGTCGGTGTCCAGGTCGAACTCGGCGGACGTGGAGGTCACGCCGAACATGTACGCCGCCCAGATCTGCGCCGGGAAGCCACCGCCGTTGACGCGGTCGAAGCCGCCGGCGCCGTACATCTTGGCCTGTCCCGGCTTCGCGTGGTTCTCGCCGAACAGGCCGACCGAGGTGACCAGGTCGGGGGTGTAACCGGTGAACCAGGCCGACTTGTTGTCGTCGGACGTACCCGTCTTGCCCGCGACCTCCTGACCGTCGCGCAGGGGGTTGTCGCGGACGGACGTCTTGGCCGTACCGTCGTCGACCACGCCGGTCAGCACCGAGGTCACCGTGTCGGCGGTCTCCCGGCTGATGACCTGCTCGCCGATCGGGTCCGACATCTCGACCTCACTGCCGTTGCGCTCGGCCGACTTGATGATGGTCGGGGTGACCTGCTTGCCGTGGTTGTCGAGGGTGGCGTAGACGGAGGCCATCTGGATCGGGCTCGCGCCCATCGTGCCCAGGGTGTAGGCGGGCAGGCCCTTGAGGTCGCCGGTGTCCATGCCGAGCTTCTCGGCCGTCTTCAGGACCTTGTCCATGCCGACGTCGACGCCCATCTGCGCGAAGACGGAGTTGATGGACTTGTTCATCGCCGTCTGGACGGTGACGTCGCCGTAGTCGGTGTCGTCCTCGTTCTCCGGGTCGAAGGCGATGTCGCTGCCCTCGACGGGACGCTTGCTCGTGCCGTCGTAGACCGTGTTCGCGGTGATCTTGTCACCGTCCTGGGTCTCGGCGCCCTCCTCCAGGGCGGCGGCCAGGATGACCGGCTTGAACGTCGACGCGGGCTGGTAGTCCTCGCGGTTGGCGTTGTTGTAGTCGTGCTTGATGTAGTCCGCGCCGCCGTAGAGAGCGACGATCTTGCCCGTCTTGGGGTCGACGGAGACGGCGCCGGCCTGGATGTTCTTGTCGACCGTCCGCTTGTCCGGGTCCAGCTTGTCGGTGAGCTGGGTCTTGACGGCCTTCTCCAGCTGCGCCTGCTTCTTCTTGTCGATGTTCAGGGTGATGGTCCAGCCACCCTTGTCGATCTGAGCCTGCGCCTCGTCCTCGGTGAGGCCGTCGTCGGCCATCAACTGCTTGACGAGCTGCTGCTTGGCGAGCTTGACGAAGTAGCCCTTCTGCCCCTTGAGCCCGGCCTCGGCCTTCTGCTTCAGCGGCTTCGGGAACTTCATGTCCGCGCGCTTGCCGGCGTCCAGCCAGCCCTCCTCGACCATGTTGTCGAGGACGTAGTTCCACCGCTGCTGGACCAGTTTCTTGCTGTAGTCCGAGGCGACCGCCCAGTCGTACTGGCTCGGCGCCTGGAGCAGCGCGGCGAGGTAGGCGCCCTGCTCGACGCTGAGCTTGTCGGCGTCGACGCGGTAGTAGGCCTGCGCGGCGGCCTGGATGCCGTTGGCGCCGCGGCCGTAGTAGCTGGTGTTGATGTAGCCCTCTAGGATCTCGTCCTTGGACTTCTGACGGTCCACCTTGAGCGAGATCACCAGCTCCCTGAGCTTACGGGTGACCGTCTGATCCGGGGTCAGGTAGTAGTTCTTGACGTACTGCTGGGTGATCGTCGAACCACCCTGCTTGCCCTTGCCGGACAGCGTGTTGAGCAGACCGCGGGCGGTGCCCTTCAGGTCGACGCCGGAGTCCTGGTAGAAGCTCTTGTTCTCGGCGGCGACAAAGGTGAGCTGCACCTTCTTGGGGATCTTGGCGAGCTCCACGTTCTCGCGGTTCACCTTGCCGTCGCGGACCAGGACGTCACCGTTGCTGTACTTGATGGTGTTGCTCTGGAGCTGGGCGTCGGCGTTCCCCTCGGGCACCTCCACCATCATGTAGAGCACGATGAAGGCGCCGATGCCGAGCAGGCAGAAGCCGAGGAACGTGCCCAGGATCTTCTTCCAGGTGAAGAGCCTGCGTATGAGACTCTTCCGCGCCCCGGCGCCGGCGCCGACGCTCGCGCTGCCGGTCGCCTGCGACGAACGGCGCTTGGGCGCGGCACGTCGACCGCCGCGCTGTCGCGCTCGTCTTTCTTCCGCTCGTCCCATGGGCCCGTTCCGCTCCGCTTCGTTCATGTGTACGCGTCTGTCACACAGGTTCGCCGCTCAGGTCAGCTCAGAAAGCTAACACCGGGAGATGTGACAAAGGGCTGCCGATCCGGCCTTTTGCGGACGTGACAATCAGCACCCGTTCCTATGGAACCGACGTACGAGGGCTGCCCAAGGTTGCCCTGGTGGGCTAAAGTGATATCACTTAGCTAGACCAAAGCTATGCCGTACGAGAACGGGGGATCCCCATGACCACCCACGACGACACGATCGCCGACGTACCCGCGATGCCCGCCCCACGCGTGCGAGAGTTCGCCGCGCACAGCATCGGCGGCGGAGTCGCCCTGCTGCTCGGCCTGCTGGGCCTGTTCGCCGGGGCCGGAATGATTGCGGGCGCTACGGCGGTCTCGTCGACCGGCGGAAAGGCGGCGCTCATCGTCGGCGGCATCCTGGTCGCTCTCGCCGCCTTCCTCGCCATGTGCGGGCTCAACACGGTGGCGCCGGGCGAGGCGCGGGTCGTGCAGCTCTTCGGCCGTTACCGGGGGACGATCCGGCAGGACGGACTGCGCTGGGTGAACCCCTTCACCTCGCGGACCAAGATCTCCACCCGGGTGCGCAACCACGAGACGGCCGTCCTGAAGGTCAACGACGCCTACGGCAACCCGATCGAACTCGCCGCGGTCGTGGTGTGGCGCATCGAGGACACCGCGCAGGCCACCTTCGAGGTCGACGACTACCTCGAGTTCGTCTCGACGCAGACCGAGGCGGCGGTCCGCCACATCGCGATCGAGTACCCCTACGACGCCCATGACGAGGGCGGCCTCTCGCTGCGCGGCAACGCCGAGGAGATCACCGAGAAACTCGCGCTCGAACTGCACGCGCGCGTGGAGGCCGCCGGGGTGGAGATCATCGAGTCCCGCTTCACGCACCTCGCGTACGCTCCCGAGATCGCCTCGGCGATGCTCCAGCGGCAGCAGGCGGGGGCGATCGTCGCGGCGCGCCGGCAGATCGTGGACGGGGCGGTCGGCATGGTGGAGGCGGCGCTCGCCCGGATCAGCGAGCAGGACATCGTCGAGCTGGACGACGAACGGAAGGCGGCCATGGTGTCGAACCTGATGGTGGTGCTGTGCGGGGACCGCGCGGCCCAGCCCGTCCTCAACACCGGGACCCTCTACCAGTGACGGACGAGTCCACGCCGAAGGCTCGGCGGCCGCAGCAGCGCAAGCAGGTGCTGCTGCGGCTGGACCCGTCGGTGTACGAGGCGCTGGCCCGCTGGGCCGGGGACGAGCTCAGGTCGGCGAACGCGCAGATCGAGTTCCTGCTGCGCAAGGCCCTCGCGGACGCCGGCCGGCTGCCGGGCGAGGCCAAGCCGATTCCCCGCCGGGGAAGGCCGCCGACGCAGTAGCAGAACCGTGACAATCGGCTCTCACCTGCGTTTTCACGCTTCCCGCAGCCCTCTACACACTCCGCGTATACACGGCGGGTATACGCCGTGTGTACAGTCCTCCCCATGTCCATCGGTCACACCCTCCTGGGACTCCTGGAGTCCGGGCCCCGCCACGGCTACGACCTGAAGCGGGCCTTCGACGAGAAGTTCGGTCACGACCGGCCGCTGCACTACGGCCAGGTCTACTCGACGATGTCCCGGCTGCTGAAGAACGGCCTCGTCGAGGTCGACGGCATCGAACCCGGCGGCGGGCCCGAGCGGAAGCGGTACGCGATCACCGAGGCCGGGATCACCGACGTACAGCAGTGGCTCGCGACGCCCGAGAAGCCCGAGCCGTATCTGCAGTCGACCCTCTACACCAAGATCGTGCTCGCGCTGCTGACGCACCGGGACGCGGCCGACATCCTCGACACCCAGCGTTCGGAGCATCTGCGGATGATGCGCATCCTCACCGACCGGAAGCGGAAGGGGGACCTCGCGGACCAGCTCATCTGCGACCACGCCCTGTTCCACCTCGAAGCCGATCTGCGCTGGCTGGAGCTCACCGCCGCGCGCCTCGACAAGCTGGCGCAGGTGGTGGCCAAGTGACTCCCGCCGGTTCCCTGCTGGTCGCCGACAACCTGCGCAAGGCGTACGGTCCGACCCTGGCGCTGGACGGCGCCGAGTTCTCGATCCACCCCGGTGAGGTCGTCGCCGTGATGGGCCCCTCCGGCTCCGGCAAGTCGACGCTGCTGCACTGTCTCGCCGGGATCGTCACGCCCGACTCGGGCTCGATCACGTACAACGGCCGCGAGATGGCGACCATGAACGACGCCCAGCGCAGCGAACTGCGGCGCACCGAGTTCGGCTTCGTCTTCCAGTTCGGCCAGCTCGTGCCCGAGTTGACCTGCGTGGAGAACGTCGCGCTGCCGCTGCGGCTCACCGGCACCTCCCGCAAGGAGGCCGAGAAGACCGCCCTCGGGTGGATGCAGCGCCTCGAGGTCGACGATCTCCGGAAGAAGCGGCCCGGCGAGGTCTCCGGCGGTCAGGGCCAGCGGGTCGCCGTGGCGCGGGCGTTGGTGACCAGCCCGCGTGTGCTGTTCGCCGACGAGCCGACCGGCGCGCTCGACTCGCTCAACGGCGAGCGCGTGATGGAACTGCTCACCGAAGCCGCGCGGTCCACCAACGCGGCCGTCGTGCTGGTCACGCACGAGGCACGGGTGGCCGCCTACTCCGACCGCGAGATCGTCGTACGGGACGGCAAGTCCCGGGACATGGAGCGGATCGTATGAGTTCACCAGGGGGACAGTGGGTGCGAGATCTGGCCATGGGGGTCAGATTCGCGTTCGCGGGGGGACGCGAGGGCTGGGTGCGGGTCCTGCTGACGGCCGTCGGGGTCGGGCTCGGGGTGGCGCTGCTGCTGCTGACGACCGCGATCCCGAACGCGATGTCGGTACGGGACCAGCGGGAGGCCGCGCGGCAGGACATGTCGTACAGCGCGACCCGGATCAAGAAGGCCGACGACACCCTGGTCGTCGGGTACGTCACCACCACCTACCACGACAAGAGCGTGCGTGGGCGGGAGTTGGAGCCCGAGGGATCCAAGTCGCCGCTGCCGCCGGGGCTTTCGGACTTCCCGGCGCCGGGCGAGATGGTGGTCTCCCCCGCGCTGAAGAAGCTCCTCGACTCCGCCGACGGGAAGCTGCTGCGGGAGCGGCTGCCGCAGCGGATCGTCGGCACCATCGGGGAGAAGGGGCTGATCGGCTCGGCCGAACTCGCCTTCTACCGGGGCGCCGAGGGGCTCGCGCCGAAGATCGACGGCGGCAACGTGGACCGCATCAAGCGGTTCGGGGAGCCGAGTCCGGCGTCCGATCCGTTGGATCCGGTACTGCTGCTGCTGATCCTCGTCGTCTTCGCGGTGCTGCTGACGCCCGTCGCCGTCTTCATCGCCGCGGCCGTACGGTTCGGCGGCGAGCGGCGCGACCGGCGCCTCGCCGCGCTGCGGCTGGTCGGCTCCGACGCCCGGATGACCCGGCGGGTCGCGGCGGGCGAGGCGATGGCCGGGGCCGTGGTGGGTCTGGTCCTGGGTGCCGGGTTCTTCATGATCGGGCGCGAGATCGCGGGCTCCGTCGAGCTGTTCGACTACAGCTTCTTCCCCAGCTATCTCAACCCCTCTCCGCTGCTGGCCCTGCTGGTCGCCGTCGCGGTGCCCGCCGCCGCCGTGCTGGTCACCCAGCTCGCGCTGCGCGGGGTCGTCATCGAGCCGCTCGGCGTGGTGCGGACGGCGAAGCCCTCGCGGCGCCGGCTGTGGTGGCGGCTGCTGCTGCCGGTGGGCGGGCTCGCGATGCTCTACCCGATGATCGGCCAGGGCAACGACCGCGGGAACTTCAACCAGTACCTCACCGTCGGCGGCGTCATGCTGCTGCTGGTCGGCGTGACCGCGCTGCTGCCCTGGATCGTCGAGGCGGTCGTCTCCCGGCTCGGCGCGGGCCCGGTCGCCTGGCAACTGGCCGTACGCCGACTCCAGTTGAGCAGCGGCACGGCGGCCCGCATGGTCAACGGCATCGCCGTCGCGGTGGCCGGCGCCATCGCCCTTCAGATGCTGTTCGCCGGGGTCGACGGCCAGTACACGGAGCGGAAGAACGAGAACGTCGCCACCGGGGCGGAGATGTCCGTGCGCGTGATGGGCGGCACCCCGGTCGCCACGGCCGAGAAGCAGCTCGCCACGACCCGCGGCGTCGAGCACGTCTACGACATCTCCGACAGCTACCTCGGCGACACCCGCACCGACCCCCAGCACTTCGCCCCCGTCTCCGTCGGCAGCTGTGCCTCGCTCCGCGAGGTCGCGAAGCTCCCCTCCTGCCGGGACGGCGACGTGTTCCTCCTCAAGGGCGACGCCTACGACTACGAGACGACCGACGTGGTCAAGCACGGCAAGACCCTCTGGTTCGACGACTCCGACGACGACCCGGCGACGAAACCGCTCGCCTGGACCGTCCCGAAGGACGTCAAGGACGTCCGGCCCACGGAGGACTCGACCCGGATCGGCCGCGCCGGCCTGCTGATGACCCCGGCGGCACTGCCCTCGGGTGCCCAGCGGATGCTCACCACCGAGCTGTTCCTGCGGCTCGACACATCGGTGCCGGACGCCCGCGAGCACGTCCGCAACACGGCGGCACGCCTCGACCCGTACGAGGAGCCCAACCAGTTCACGAACATCGACCGCAACGAGAACTACGCCGCCATCCGCGGCGGACTGTTCGTCGGCGCCTCGTGCGTGCTGATGCTGATCGGCGCGAGCCTGCTGGTCTCCCAGCTGGAGCAGCTGCGCGAGCGCAAGAAGCTGCTGTCGTCCCTGATCGCCTTCGGCACCCGGCGCTCCACGCTGAGCCTGTCGGTGCTGTGGCAGACGGCGATCCCGATCGGCCTCGGGCTGCTGCTGGCCGCGGCGGTGGGGCTGACGCTCGGCGTCGTCCTGCTGAAGATGACGGCCACCCCGGTGTCCGTGGACTGGACGAGCGTGCTCCAGATGACGGGCGCGGGCGCCGCGGTCGTCCTCGCGGTCACCCTGCTCAGCCTGCCGCCGCTGCTGCGGCTGATGCGGCCGGACGGACTGCGCACGGAGTGAGCAAGGAATGAAGTGAGGAGAGGGGCCCCGCTCGGGGCCCCTCTTCCCTGCGTTCAGAGGCTGTACTCCCGCACCACGCGCCGCACCTGGGCGAAGAGCATGCCCACGTTGACCGACTTGCGGCACACCACCACGGCCACCACGTCCTGCTGCTCGGTCAGCCGCACGAACAGGTGGGTGAGGTTCTCGCTGTTGACGAGGATCTCCTGGAAGAAGTGGTTGTCACTGCTGATCCCGCGCCGCTCCTTGAAGACATCCTCGATCATCACGACCGTACGGCCCTGGAAGAGGTCGAGGGTCGCGCCCGCCAGCAGGTCCAGGACCTCGGGCGGATGGTTGTCGACGGTCTCGTACGACAGCAGCATGCCCGTGGACATGTCGACGATGCCCGCGGCCACACAGTCGGGGGCATCGGTACGGAGGGACTTGACCAGGCCCATCACCTGGTCGGAGAAACCGGGGGTCATACGCTTCGTCGCCATCCCTTCAGACTCCTTCCGCCGCCTTCTCGGCGGGCGCGCTCAGGATCGTGTCGATCCGGTCCAGCGCCGGCTGACTGGCCCGGTGCAGGCCGTCCACGTCCATCCCCTCGTCTCCGAGTACGACCATGAGCGCGGTGTCGCCGACGGCGTAGAAGGCGGCACAGCCGTGGCTGCCGTAGGTCACCGTCCGCCGCAGGGTGCCGCGGTCGGTCGCGCCCACGGTGCGGCGGGCGAGGCCGAGACCGGCCGCGGCGAGGGCGGCGAGGCCCTCCGGGTCGATCGAGTCGGCGGTGTCGGCCGCGATGAGCAGCCCGTCGGCGGCGGCCACGGCGGTGTCGGTGATACCGGTGACCTGTTCCCGTAGTCCCCGCATTTCCAGGGCCAGTGCTTCGCGATCCATGTAATCAACTCCCCTGTTTCTGTTCACATCTGTTCGGCTTCTTCATTTCGGGGCTCCGTTTCGTAGGCGGAAGAACCCTTTCCAGCTCACTCCGGTGCGGTCCGGGGCGAGAGCTTCGGCGATACCGCTGGCACCGGGGCGTCTTCGAGGCAGGGCGTCGGGCACGGCGGGCGGTACCGCCGCGGGCGGCGCCGACGACACCGGCGCCGGTTTCCGCTGCCGGACGCCCTGGCCGTCGGGCGGCGGGCGGACCGCGATCGGGACCGGTGCGTCGGGGCACTCCAGCAGCCCGTCGGCGAGCATCCGGGCGATCTCGACGGTCACCGTGTAGACCCCGCGACCGGTACGGAAGGCCAGGTCCCGTGCGGTGCTACGACCGTCCGCCTCATCGAGGAGCACACGTTGCAGCGGGGTGAGCGGGCCCACGTCGGCGCCGGGGACGGGAATCGGACGCTCGCGGTCGGGACGCAGGGGGTGGGGCAGGGTGGAGAGGGCGGCGAGCCGGCGGGTGGCGTCCTGGAGCAGCCGTACGCAGGTCTCGCCCACGGCGACGGTGGCGAACGGCTCGGCCTCGGCGACGCGTTCACAGCCGTGCACCCGGCCGGCGACGATCGCGAAGGCCGCGTCGTGCAGCGCCATCACACAGACGACCCTGAGCTGGGCGGATCCGGCGTAGCCCCGCCCGATCAGCCCGGTCGCGGGCCAGCGCGCCCCGCCCGACTCCCGTACCACCTCGGCCCACTGCTCGCCGCTGACCCGCCCGGAGCGCAGCAGCAGCGCCTCCGGTCCCGGCGCGCCGGGGCTCTCGGCGCCCACGACCAGCCCGGCCCGCAGATGAAGGGTGCCGCCGGGCGCCCCGGCCACGTGCAGCCGCCCGGTGAACTCCTCGCGCCCGCACCGGTGCAGGGCGTGCGCCAGAAGGTCGTAGCCGACGCGGTCGAGGGAGTACCGCATGCCCGCCATCACTCCCCCTGGCATTTCGCACATACGCCTGGCGCGTAGCACTGAGGGGGGTATGTGTATCAGCCGTAGGGCATATGTCGGGCGGCGTATTCCTAGCTGCCTCCACCTGACGGAATTTGAAATACGGCGCCGCGCAATTCGCTGTGTTCGGCGCTCATTTGAACGAACCTCAGGTGAATTTCTCCGGTCGGTCGAGCACCCGTACGGGCAGGGACCGCAGCGCTTCCCGCAGGGCGGCGGCCAGTTCGCCGTACTCCGCGCTGCGCGCCGCGCCCGTGCGCAGGGCGAGGGCGACCCTGCGGGCCGGGGCGGGTTCGGCGAAGGAGGCGGTGCGGAGCTGGTCGCTGCGGGAGGTCTCGACCCGGACCGCGGTCCGCGGCAGCAGCGTCACCCCGAGCCCGCCGGCGACGAGTTGGACCAGGGTGGCGAGTCCGGCGGCCGTGGTGGTGACGGGGGCGTCCGCGCGTCCGGCCTCGCGGCAGATGTCGAGGGCCTGGTCGCGCAGGCAGTGACCCTCGTCGAGGAGGAGCAGGTTGAGCTCCTTCAGCGCCTCGCGCGCGATGCCCTCGCGTCCGCCGAGCGGATGATCGAGAGGTGTGACGAGCACGAAGTCCTCGTCGAAGAGCGGGAGTTCGACGACTCCGGGCACCCCGAGCGGGACGGCGAGCAGAAGCAGGTCGAGGCGGCCGGTGGTGAGGCCGTCGACGAGGCTGGTGGTCTTCTCCTCGTGCACCTGGAGGTCGAGGTGCGGATAGCGGTCGTGGACGAGCTGGAGGACGGTGGGCAGGAGGTAGGGCGCGACGGTGGGGATGACACCGAGCCGCAGTACGCCGGTGAAGGGGGCCCGTACGGCCTCGGCCTCCGCCATGAGCGCGCCGACCTCTTCCAGGACCGCTCTCGCGCGTACGGCGAGCCGCTCGCCCGCCGGTGAGAGCAGCACCTTGCGGGTGGTGCGCTCCAGCAGCGTGACCCCGAGGGTCTCCTCCAGCGCGGCGACCGCGCCGGACAGGGCGGGCTGGCTCATGCCGATCGCGGCGGCGGCGTCCCGGAAGTGCAGATGCTCGGCGACGGCGGCGAAGGCACGCAGCTGGGCGAGGCTGGGCTGACGCCTCTTGGCCCCGACGCCACTCACGGTCACCGATAGCTCCCCTCGATCAACACGACCAAGCGTAGCGATTTCGGCGATCAATGCACCTTGTGGGTGGTCAGGGTGACGCCGGCGGCTGAGGGGGTTCTGGCCGAGTGGCGGCGTCCTCGACCGGGTCCGGAGGCGGTGTCCCCGGACCTTCCGCGGTCGCCACCGCCGGTTGGGGGGCCTCCGCGCCGCCCTGCGAGTACGACCGCAGATAGCCGACCACCGTGTTGGTCACGGCCACCAGCGGCACCGCGACGACCGCGCCGCCGATCCCCGCGACCATCCCGCCCGCCGCGACCGACAGCACCACCGCCAGCGGATGCACCCGCACCGCGCGGCCCAGGATGAACGGCTGGAGGATGTGCCCCTCGATCTGTTGCACCGCCAGCACGACCGCGAGGGCCATGACCGCCGTGAACACGCCCTGCGTCACCAGCGCGACCACCACCGCGAGCGCGCCGGAGACCACCGCGCCGACCAGCGGGATGAACGCGAACAGGAAGATGAAGACCGCCAGCGGCACGGCCATCGGCACACCGAGGAAGTAGATGCCGAGGCCGATGAAGATGGCGTCGATCAGGGCCACTATCACCGTGCCCCGCACATAGGCCGTCAGCGTGCGCCACGCCCGCGGACCCGCGCCCGCGACCCCCGGCCGGGCCGCCGCGGGCACCAGCTTCAGCGTCCACTCCCAGATGCGCCGGCCGTCGTACAGCAGGAACAGGGTGGAGAAGAACGTCAGCAGGATGCCGGTCAGCGCCTCGACCACGACCTGGACGCCCTCCAGGCCCGCGGAGGTGATCTGGTCGGTGTTGGCGCCGACCGCGTCCGCCAGGTTCTTGGAGATCTGGTTGATCTGCTTCTCGGTGACATGGAAGGGGCTCTTCAGCAGCCAGTCACGCAGATCGTCGATGCCGTTCTGGATCTGGTCGGAGAGGTCGTCGATGTTCTCCATGACCTGCCAGGTCACGAACCAGCCGAGCAGCCCGAGGACGACGAAGCCGAAGATCGCGGTGAGCGCGGTGGCCAGGCCGCTCGGCACGCCGTACCGCTTGAGACGGGCCACCGTCGGTTGCAGCAGGGCCGTGATGAGCAGGGCCACCACGAAGGCGAAGACGACGAGTTGTACGGCGCTGATGACCCGCATCAGGACCCAGACGGTGCCCGCGAGGACGAGCAGCCGCCAGCCTGCCTCCGCGGCGACCCGCACACCCCACGGCACCGCCTGCGCGGGATCGGGACGCTGGACCACCACCACGGGCGCCTGGTCGGCGGGGGGCGGCGTCGGCACGGGCGGCTCGGCGGAGTCCTCGGCCTCCTCCCGCTCCACCTCGGCGCGACGCTCGTCCAACCGTTCCCCCATCTCGCTCAGTCCGGCTCCGACCCGGCCGAGCCACCGTGGCACTCGCGACATGATCCGTCCTCTTCCCCCGTCTCTCCCCACCACTCCCCCTGGAGCCGTCCGTCCCGACCGTACATGCGGGGCCGGAGAACAGCGAAAGCCCCTCACCGAAAGGACGGTGAGGGGCCTTGCAGGGTTGAGCGGGGTACGACTCCGTACCGGGCCCGCCTAGTACCAGTGGTTGGCCTGCCAGAAGGTCCACGCCTCGCACGGGCTGCCGTAGCGGCTGTCCATGTAGTTGAGGCCCCACTTGATCTGGGTGGCCGGGTTGGTCCGCCAGTCGTCGCCGACCGAGGACATCTTCGAGCCGGGCAGCGCCTGGAAGAGGCCGTAGGCGCCGGAGGAGGCGTTGACGGCGGTGTAGTTCCAGCTGGACTCGTGGTTCACGATGTTGCTGAAGCACTGGAACTGGCCGCTCGGCACCATCTGGGCGGCCATCGCCTGGATCTGCGCCGTGGTGTACGAGCTCTGCACCGGGAAGCTGGAAGAGCTGCGGGAGGCGGCGGCCTTGGCCTCCAGGCGCTCCTTGGCTTCCTTGGCGGCCTGCTCGGCGTCGGCCTTCTTCTGGATCGCCGACTTGGCAGCGGCCTTGCGGGCCGATTCCTCGGCGTCCTTCTTGGCGCTCGCGTCGGCCTGGATGGCCTGGACGTTGGCCTGCTGCGTCAGGGATGCGGTCTGCACCTGGGCCTGCTGGCCCGCGGGTATGTCCGCGAGGAGCGTCGAATCGGCAACTGCCGCCTCGGCGTCGTTGGTCTGTGCGGTGCTGCCCGAGGCAACGCCGACGACGCTTCCGACAGCGGTGACCGCGGTGGCAGAGGCCACTGCGAATCCCCGGACCGAAATCGGACTCACACGGTTTCCTTCCAGCGTCGTCCGCTTCGGTGACCCTGGCGGACGCAATCTTGCCCCTGGCGCTGACCTCCCAACTGCTGGGTCACGGGAGGTACGGGCCCGGTGGGCAACTCCCGTGCGGGAGGCGCCGCGTGGTGCTCGGGCGGCATACGACGTCGACTATGGAGTTGAAGCTGGTGTTGCTGTGGTGCCATACCGCTGGCGGTACAGATGTGTCGTATGCGGGGCCTGACAGGAATGAGACTCTGCCGTAACCGGACGCCGGGTGGCAATTCTGAGTTGCGTGTGAAAGCTCACATCTCGTTTGACCCCAGCGATTCCGAGAAACAGCAACACGCGAAGGCGCCGCCCGGCTAGGCTCTTCGCCTTTCCGGACGGCGCCAACTGGCCGTGACTATCTCAGATTTGCCCGTCCTCCAGCATTTCGGTCACAAGGGCCGCAATCTGGGACCTCTCGGACCGCGTCAGCGTGACGTGGGCGAAGAGCGGATGCCCCTTCAGCTTCTCCACGACGGCGACGACACCGTCGTACCGGCCCACCCGCAGATTGTCCCGCTGGGCCACGTCATGGGTGAGAACCACCCGCGAATTGGCGCCGATTCGGGACAGAACGGTGAGAAGCACATTCCGTTCCAGCGACTGCGCCTCGTCCACGATCACGAACGCGTCGTGCAGCGAGCGTCCGCGGATATGGGTGAGGGGCAGCACTTCGAGCATCCCGCGCGCGGTGACCTCCTCGATGACCTCGCGGCTGGTGACCGCGGACAGCGTGTCGAAGACCGCCTGCGCCCAGGGGCTCATCTTCTCGGCCTCGGAACCCGGCAGATAGCCCAGCTCCTGCCCGCCCACCGCGTACAGCGGACGGAAGACCATCACCTTCTGATGCTGACGCCGCTCCAGCACGGCCTCGAGACCCGCGCAGAGCGCGAGCGCCGACTTGCCGGTGCCGGCCCGGCCGCCCATCGAGACGATGCCGACGTCCGGGTCGAGGAGCAGGTCGAGCGCGATCCGCTGCTCGGCGCTCCTGCCCTTGATGCCGAACGCCTCCCGGTCGCCGCGTACCAGACGGACGTTCCCGTCCGGCGAGACGCGTCCCAGCGCCTTGCCGCGCTCGGAGTGGATGGTCAGGCCCGTGTGCACGGGAAGGTCGGACGCCTCGGGCACATACACATGCCCTTCCTCGAAGAGGATGTCCACCTGTTCGCCCGGCAGGGTCAGTTCGGACATTCCGGTCCAGCCGGAGGAGTCCGTGATGGCGAGTTCGGCGCGGTACTCCTCGGCGAGGAGACCGACCGAGGACGCCTTGATCCTGAGCGGGAGGTCCTTCGACACGACGGTGACGTCGAACCCCTCGGCCTGCAGATTGCGGGCGACCGCGAGGATACGGGAGTCGTTGTCCCCCAGGCGGTAGCCGCTGGGCAGCACGCTGGGGTCCGAGTGATTGAGCTCGACACGGACGGTCCCGCCGAGTTCCCCGATCGGGATGGGGGCGTCGAGGCGGCCGTGCCGCACCCGGAACTCGTCGAGCAGGCGCAGCGCCTGCCGGGCGAAGTAGCCGAGTTCGGGATGGTGCCGCTTGGCCTCCAACTCCGTCACCACGACGATGGGGAGCACGACCTCGTGCTCGTCGAAGCGGCTCAGGGCGTTCGGGTCGGCCAGCAGAACGCTGGTGTCGAGAACATAGGTGCGCCGGTCAGGCATACGGCGCTTTGTGCTGGTCACCACGGAAGGACGTACCCCCTCGGATGAGGTCGGGGAGCGACGGAGTGGAGCTGGACCGGTCGACGGCCCGTCTGCACGGGCCGGGAACCGGCCCTCCGCCTGTTCGTCCGTGCGGTCGCCGCACGATCGGGCTGGTGCAAAGGGCCTCCCGGGCGGACGGCCCCGTGCCGCCCGCTGAGGATCCGACACCCGTGGTTCGGGTGTCGACCTGCTTGCCTTATGCCCTCGAACACGCGCGGCCATGCCAGTGCATATGACGGCGCGCTGGTGAACTCTCTGTTACTTCCGTCCCAAACGGGGTACCCGGGGCACCCCTTGGCGGAGTACGTGTGTCAGCCGCCGTAACGCCGGTGGCGTGCCGCGTAGTCGCGCAGGGCGCGCAGGAAGTCGACCTTGCGGAAGGCCGGCCAGAAGACCTCACAGAAGTAGTACTCGGAGTGGGCCGTCTGCCACAGCATGAATCCGGACAGCCGCTGTTCGCCGCTGGTACGGATCACGAGGTCGGGGTCGGGCTGGTCGCCGGTGTAGAGGTGACGGCTGATCGCGTCGACGGTCACGGAGTCGGCGAGCTCTTCCAGTGAGGTGCCCTTGTGGGCGGCGTCCAGCATCATCGAGCGCATCGCGTCGACGATCTCCTGGCGGCCGCCGTAGCCGATGGCGACGTTGACGAGTATTCCGTCGACATGGACGGTCGCCTCCTCCGCCTCCTTCAGCGCCATCTGCATCTGGGAGGGCAGGATGTCGGGCGTGCCGACGTGGTGCACCCGCCAGCGGCCGTCCGCCGCGAGCGTCCGTACGACGTCCTCGATGATGCCGAGCAGCGGCCCGAGTTCGTCCTGCGGCCGGTCGAAGTTGTCCGTCGACAGCAGCCACAGCGTGACGACCTCGACATCCGTCTCGGTGCACCAGCCGAGGAATTCCTCGATCTTTTCTGCACCCGCCCGGTGACCGTGCACGGTGGTGGAGCCGGCGGCCTTCGCCCAGCGGCGGTTGCCGTCCATGATGACGCCGATGTGCTTGGGCACCTGAGCGTGGTCCAGGTGGCCTTCCACCCGGCGTGCGTAGAGCCTGACCAGCAGGCCACGCAGCTTGTCGCGCAGGTTCACGAGATTGTCAGCCCCTCCGTGCAGATGCGGTCCCCGCGCGCGGAAGCCTACCGGGACAGTGGAGGCTGGCTTGAGCGCGGGTCGCGTACGACTTGAGAACGTGGGCGGTGTTCGGGGTGCGGGCGGAGGTCCGGCGGGCGCCCCTGGTGCGGGGGTCCGGGCAGGTGGGGGCGGTTCCCGCGCGGGCCGGGGCGGGTGGGGGCGCCGGGCCTGACGGGGAGTGCGAGGACACAAAAAACGGGCCGGTCCGTGGGGGGGAGACGGACCGGCCCGAGGGGGGGTTTCCACCATAACCCTTCGTAAGTGATGCTGCGTGCATCGGCGTGCCACAACTACTCTCCGCAGTCATGTGGCGACGGCCCGGTGGTCGCGAAACACCCCATTCACGGCGGGCTCATGGCCGGAACACAGCTGATTCTCAAGGTTGTTGTGCGCGATCCGATGAGATCCGGCGAGACCCGGAGGGCTCGTGGCACCGCCGACACGGTCCGGGCGTGTCGCGTTCGCATCCCCCACCCGGGTGACCCCGGCCCCGCGCGCGCCCTTGACGCAGACCCCCCGGCCCCGCGAGCTGTGAGGCAGGGCACCGCGCAGCCCCCTCCGCTGCGCGGTACCACCCACGCAGCTTTGCTCACGCGAATTGCCTTGGTCTGAACTTACGTGAGGAGAAGGTAAGAAGCGAGCTGACGGTGATAACGATGTGGAAACCTCGTGAATCCCGTGGATGTGAAGGGGGGCTGGGGGGTTGATGCGCAGATTGCCCGATTTGCGCTTACTGTTTCAGTAGCGGCCTCGCGAGCCCTAAGAGGACAGTTTCTGACCTCGTTCCGTCCTAGCGTCGCCCCCATGACGACGACCATCACGTGGGATCAGGCGAGCGCACGCCGACTCGACCGCCAGTTCCTGGCCATCTCCGCCCCCGAGGACGTCCCGCCCGCCGAGGTGGTCGCCGCGATGCTCGGGGCGCACGCGCAGGTCATGTCCGCGGCTGAACTCTCGGTAGGGGTACGAAGCACCGGGCTGACCCGCGCGGACGTACGCACCGCACTGTGGGAGGACCGCTCCCTGGTGAAGACCCACGGCCCACGAGGCACCGTCCATCTCCTCCCCACCGCCGAACTCCCCCTGTGGTGCGCCGCCCTGCCCGCCGTCCCGTCCGGGGCGGGCGGTCAGGCGCCGGACGTACGGCTGAGCGGGCAGCAGGCCGACGAGGTCGTGGCTGCCATCGGGGACGCCCTGGACGGCGTACACCTCACGATCGACGAACTGAGCGAGGAGGTCGTGGCCCGCACGGGTCCCTGGGCCGGCGACCTGGTGATGCCCGCCTTCCAGACCCTCTGGCCCCGCTGGCGCCAGGTGCTGCACCGGGCCGGCCAGTCCGGCGCACTGTGCTTCGGCCCGAACCGGGGCCGCAAGGTCACGTACACCCGCCCCCCGCACTTCGACCCGCTGCCGCAGGACGAGGCGGTACGTGAACTCGTACGCCGCTTTCTGCGCGCCTACGGCCCGTCGACACCGGCGTGGTTCGCCAAGTGGCTGGCGGCGCCCGGGGGTTGGGCGGCACGGCTCTTCGCCCGGATGGCGGAGGAGGGCGGGATCGAGCGGGTCGCCTTCGAGGGGGTCGGGGACGCGTGGGTGGCGGCCGGGGACACGGAATTCCCGGACGCGGGGACGGGGCGCGGGCCGACGCGGGGGCGGGGGCGGGGGCGCGTGCCTGGGGTGCGGCTGCTGCCGTACTTCGACGCGTACGGCATCGCCGCGCAGCCCCGGGAGCGGCTGTTCCCCGGGGACGCGTACCGCAGGGCACTCGCGGGCGGCCAGGCCGGCAACTACCCGGTGCTGCTGGTGGACGACGTGGTGGCCGGGGTCTGGCATCAGCGGCGCCAGGGGCGTCGTACGACGGTGACGGTGGAGCCGCTCGGGCGGCTGACGGCGCGGCAGGAACGGGAGTTGGGGGAACAGGTGGAGAGAGTCGGGGAGGTATTGGAGGTGGCGCGGGCGGAGCTGGTGGTGGGCGAGGTGACGACGGGGCCGCACGCTTGAGTTTCGGGCGGGGGCTGGGGCTTGCGGGCCCGTGGGTAAGGCTGGGGGCTAGCGGGCCTCGTGAGGCTGGGGCTTGCAGACCTCGTGGGTAAGGCTGGGGGCTAGCGGGCCTCGTGAGGCTGGGGCTTGCAGACCTCGTGGGTAAGGCTGGGGGCTAGCGGGCCTCGTGAGGCTGGGGCTTGCAGACCTCGTGGGTAAGGCTGGGGGCTAGCGGGCCTCGTGGGGCTGGGGCTTGCGGGCCTCGTGGGTAAGGCTGGAGGCTAGCGGGCTTCGTGGGGCTGGGGCTAGCGGGCCTCGTGGGGCTGGGGCTTGCGGGCCTCGAAGAGGTGGCGGGAGCTGTGGGCGACGAAGGGGCCCTCGGACTCGATCCGCTCGTGCAGGGACCGGAGTTGGGGCTCGTACTTCTCGACGGTGAAGTCCGGGACCATCCACACCACCTTGCGCAGGAAGTGGACGACTGCGCCGATGTCGTAGAACTCCATCCGGAGGCGTTCCGAGCGCAGGTCGACGATCTCCAGACCGGCGGCCTCGGCGCCCACGCGCTCCCGCTCGGGGAGGCGGACGGCGCTCTGCTCGCCCGGGAGCGGTCCGAGGAAGTGCTCGACGAGCTCGAACACGCTGCGCGCGCCGACATGTTGGGCGAAGTACGTCCCGCCGGGCCGCAGCACGCGCGCGATCTCCGGCCAGTTCGGGCTGACCGGATGCCGGCTGCTGACCAGGTCGAAGGCCTCGTCCGCGAAGGGCAGCGGCGCGTCCTCGGGCACGGCGACGACGGCGACACCGCGGGGGCGGAGCAGGGCGGTGGCCTTGGTGACGTTGGGCGGCCAGCCCTCGGTGGCGACGGCGAGGACGGGGGCCTTCGGCTCGACCTGGGCGAGGGCGAAGTCGAGCACTTCCCCGCCCCCGGTCTGGATGTCGAGGGCGGCGGTCGCGCCGGCGAGCCGGTCGGCCATCGCGGTGGCGTACCCCCAAGAGGGCCGCGCCTCGGTGGCCCGCCCCTCGAACCAGGAGAAGTCCCAGCCGTCGGTGGGGACGGCGGCGCCCTCGGCGACGAGGTCGTCGAAGGTGGCGTGGTGATGGTGGTTCTCGGCGGCGGCGGGCATAGGGGTGATCGTCGCAGAGCGATGTCAGTGGGCGCTGCTAATTTTTCCGGCATGACGAATGCTGAGGCCACGGGGGACGAGGGGGCCGCTATGTCCGGTATGCCGTACCGCGGTGGTGAGAAGGAGACGCTGCGGGCGAGCCTGGACCGGCATCGGGACGCGGTGCTGTGGAAGCTGGAGGGTCTGGACGACGAGCGGCTGCGCCGCCCGATGACGCCGTCGGGCACAAGTCTGCTGGGCCTGGTCAAGCATCTGGGGTCGGTGGAGTACGGCTGGTTCGCGGAGACCTTCGGCGGCGAGGTGGAGAAGCTCTGGTTCGACCCGGGGACGGACGAGGACATGCGGGCCGACCAGGGTGAGACGACGGCGCAGATCGTCGAGTTCTACGGTCGTGCGAGAGCGGCGGCGGACCGGGTGATCGCAAAGACCCCGCTGGAGGGGCTGGGCCGCCCGTCCTGGCGTGACCACGAGGTGTCCCTGCGCTGGGTCCTCGTCCACATGATCGAGGAGACGGCTCGGCACGCCGGGCACATGGATGTGGTGCGGGAGCTGCTCGACGGGGCTACGGGGGATCACCGGCGGGATTGAGGTGGCTGGGGAGCACGAGGAGGGCGTGTTCGTCGTCGCCGTGCCGCACCGTGCCGGTGTGCCGGAAGCCGAGCTTCTCGAGGAGCCGTACGGAGGCGGTATTGCCGATGAAGGGATCGGCGTAGAGCGGCCGGATGGGTTCCTCGTACTGAAGAAACAACGTCAGGGCGGCGCTGCCGACGCCTCTCCCCCAATACTCCCGCCCGAGCCAGTACCCGAGAAAGCGCCGTTCCCCTTCCTCCCACCAGCTGACGACATGCCCGGCGGGCCGGCTGTCCACGGTGACGGTGCGGACGAGACAGCTCTCGTCACCGAGGACGCTGTCGCGCCAGTGGGCCATGAACCGCTCGCGCGGCCGGGCGGTGAACCGGGACCGCCGCAGGGCCTCTTCGTCATGCTCGAAGGCGAGGAACCATTCGAGGTCGGTGTCTCTGACGGCCCGCAGCCGCACCCTTCCGTCGTCACCGGCGCTCATCTCAAGGCACCAGCGGCCGTACTTCCTCCGCGGCGAACCGCACGAACCCCTCCGGGTCGGGCTCGTCCCCGGTCGGCTGAAGAATCACGGCGTCGGCCCCGGCCTCGGCAAGCCGCTGAACGGCCTTGGCGACGGCACCCGCGTCGCCGGCGACCCCGAGATCGGGAACGTCCTGAAGCCCTTCGTCGGCAAGCTCGGCGCGCAGCCGCCGGGCGGCGTCGGGCCCGGTGGCGGTGAGAAGGTAGACGACGACGCGATGCGTTCCGCCGCCCCGGCCCCCTCGCTCGGCGGACTCCCGCCCCTCGTCGATGAGTTGCCGCGCCCGTCGTACGCCGTCGGCGGTGGTGGAGGCCGTGAGGATGGTCCCGTCGGCGGCTTCACCGGTGAGCCGCAGGGTACGGGGGCCGGTGGCGCCGGCGAGGACGGGCACGGGAGCGGTGGGCGGCCAGTCGAGGCCGACGTCATCGAGACGGACGTACCGCCATCGCTCGTCGGTGGTGACGCGCTCCCCTCTCAACAGCGCCCGCAGCGCGACGAGATGCTCCCGCAGCAAGGTCACCGGCGACTCGACCCGCGCCCCGACCTGCCCCATCCAGTCCTGCACCCCGTGCCCGACACCGACGACGGCCCGTCCCGGGAACATCCTGTCCAGCGACGCGACTTCCATTGCGGTGATCGCAACGTTCCGCAACGGCACGGGAAGCAACCCGACCCCGACCTTGACCCGCTCGGTCCAGGCGAGGGCTGCTGCGGCTGTGGAGACGCCGCCCTCTCTGAAGCAGTCCTCCCAGAGCCAGAGCTCATCGAGAGCGGACTCGTCGGCGAGGCGGGCGATGTCTCGGAGGCGTTCGGGGGGTAGTTGGGGGCGGAAGACGGCGCCTAGTGCGGTCATGGGGACCTTCCTACCCAGGGAGGCATGAGCAGGCAACCCGATTGCGGTGGCCGTCGGCCTCAGGAGGAGGGCTGTCCGCGACCAGGGTCCGGGCGGTATGCCGGAGACGACACCGGGTTGCGTCAGCACAGGTGTGATGCGAGAGGATGCTGCATCAGGAAAGGCCGCCTGCGTTCTGGCCACGCGAGTGCAAACGGAGAGGCTCATGGGGGAGCACGACCGCCTGGTAGTCGACTACGAACTCTTGGAATCTTCGAAGACGAATCTGCGGGACATCAAGAAGGCTCTCAAAGGCATCGACAAACACCGAGACGACATCCAGGAAATCTGGGGCCACGACAGCATCGCCGGAAAGATGGACGAGTTTGTCGACAACTGGGACAACTACCGGCGTGAACTCCTGAACAACGTCGAGCAGTTGGGCAAGCACGTAGAGACCGCGCTCAAGAGCTTCGAGAAGCTGGACCTCGATCTCGCCAACGCGAACAAGAAGAAGAAGTCTAAAAGCGGGGGAAATTGACGGATGGGTACGGGTAAGGGCAGGCGCCGACCGGTCGACTGGCACCCACTGACGGAGAAGGACCCCGTCCCCGGCGATCCAGAGGACATCCGCGACGAGGTCACCAAGATGACGAACCTCGCCTCAACCCTTCGCGAGCAAGCGGCCATCCTGCGCAAGGCCGCCACCGGCGACGCGCTGCAGGGCAAGTACGCCGACAAGATCCGCGAGAAGTCCGACGACCTCGAAAAGCACTTCCGTGAGACGGCGGCCCGTTACGAGCGCGTGGTGGGCGACCTCGGCAATTGGGCCAACGAGCTGGAAGGTTTCCAGGAACGGGCCGACAGCGTCCTCAAAGCCGCGAAGACGGCTGATGAAGAACACGCGGCCGAGGTGAGAAAGAAGGAAGCCGAGGCCAAGAACGGCGGCAAGGACGGCGGCAAGACGTCACCGGAGGAGTCCGACCCCAACAGCCACCTGGCGTCGTACCACAAGCAGCTTGCCCAGATCCGCCGCGAACGCGACTCCCGCGCCCGGCATTACGCCGAGAACATCGGCAGCGACATCTCCGACATCATCAAGGACAGCTGGTGGGAGAACCGCAAGGACTGGGTGCACGAGCATGCGGACACGATCAAATCCGTTGTCGACGCCCTGAGTTGGATTGCGACCGCCATCGGGATCATCGCCCTCCTCTTCACACCGGTCGGATGGATCGCGACCGCCATCGCGATCACCACCATCAGTCTCACGGTGCTCGTCGGCGTCGGGCACGCGGCGCTGGCAGCCTCAGGTGAGGGGAGTTGGGCAGATGTCGCCATGGACGTCTTCGCACTGGCGACACTGGGATTCGGCAGCGTCGCCATGAAGGGCCTGAAGTCCGCGACGGCATCCCTCAAGGCCGCGAGCAGGGCGGGACGGTTCCAGCGGTACGGAAATCTGCGCAAGCTTCTCAACAAGAACATCCTGCGGTACGGCACGAATTCGGAGCGGGGCGCGAAAGCGGCGCGTGCTAAGGATGCGCTGCGTCAGATCGGGGCGCGGGAAACGCGGCCGGGGGCGACTCGGGTGGAACGTCTACTGGGCGGCGACGGGGAGGTCGTCAGCGCGAGCAAGTTCGCCAAGGCGATGCGGGCCGAGTTCTCGGGGGATCCTGAGGTGGTCAAGGCGGCGGATGCGGTGGGGAAGGCGGCGAGGAATTACCGCGCGAACTACCTGGCGGCCACCAGCGTAGACGTTGGAGACAAGCTTGGAGAAGAGTTCGTGGGCGACCCATACGGAAATGCCAAAGACGTTCTCACGCGTGAAGTCGGAAGTCGCTGGTGAGGAACTCACGCGAGGTTAGACCGAATTTGGTCAGGCATCGCAAAAGTCCAGAACAAAATTTCATGGAGTGAGAGATAGTGGGAAGATTCCCGGCAAAAAGCCCAGTAGAGTCTCGCGCGATGAAATACCTTGCTGCGTTCACCTTGACACCGGTCCTCTGTTTCGCCTTCCAAGACCTCGGAAGCAAGTACGGTGGAATGGACTGGCTCACTGGAGGTTACGCCGCCTGGCCGATCATGATCGCGCCTGTACTCATGCTCATCCTATTTATCAGGAACCAAGAACTCATCCGCAACCCTCAGATCGGCACCAACTTCTCCCAGACGATCAAGATGATTGCCGGTATGTACCTGTTCTGGAACATCATCTTGGCCTTCGGCTACAAGTGGCTAGCCATCATCCCGATCCTCGCCTGTCTGACAATCCTCATCGCTGGCCGTCAGCTCAAGAAGCAGGCCCGCGCGTGAGTAGATCCGAACTGGAGCAACAGGCACCAGTCGCCGAGGTGACCGCTCCTCACCGCTACGAACTCGTCCTACCGCCCGGCTGGATCCGGATCCCTCTCCGCGAGGGCACGAAGGAAGCGCTGGAGAAGATCCTCTTCTCCCACATGGGGCAGGTACCGGAAGGCATCCCCCGCGACGACGCGATGCGCTTCAGACTGGAGATGCGTCGCCAGTTGGAGAAGCAGGCCCGTGCGGCCAGCAGAAACGGCGGTCTTGACCTCTATCTTCCGGTGCTCCCGCGCGGGGGAATCTTCCTCATGGCCTCGTTCATCGTGGCCGAGATGCCGATCGGTCAAGAACATGGCGTACCTCCGGGGCAGGTGCTCGCCCGTCTGGTTGACGACGGCGTGCCCGGCGGAGCGGCGACAGAGGTCGACGTGGCGGGGGCACCCGCGCTGCGCCGTGACTACCGATCAGCCCTCGACGAAGGGGAGCTGCTGACACGGCGGGTCGATTACGTGATCCCCGTGGCCAACGATCCCGGCCGCTGGATCAGCATCAACTTCTCCACCCCGGGTGACGGCGACGCCGACAGTGAATTCACCGATGTGCTGGTTGAGTTGTTCGACGCGGTGGTCAGCACGTTCAAATGGAGTTACGAGTGAGCTGGCTCAACGTCAAGCACGCCATGGCCTTGTCCCCTTGGATCCGGATCCCGCTCATCTGGCCGGAGCCAGGACTTGAGGACGTCGAGGAGGCGCAGAGCCCAGAAGCGTGGGCGCGTTACTGGGCTGAGGGCCTCTGGGCGGATGCCGCGCCGGAAAGGCCGGAGCCGGGCGAAGTCGATCTGCTGACCAACATTCTGTTGATGTACGCCGTCCGGGCCCCGGCGGCCTATCCAGACTTCGAGGTCTTTCTCCATGTCCCGCACCCACGGGAGATCCCGCTTCCCGCGTACGTCGACCTGGTCGAGATCGAAGAGGGCGAAGACCGGGAAGCGACACTGCGTGAGCTGACCCACGCCGATGCGAGCTACACCGTTGAGCCGCCCATCGTCGAGGACTTCGACTCGCCGTATCTCGGAACCGGTCTGCGCGTGCTGCGCTACTACCAGGACGAGGACAGCAACGAGGTATATGTCGGCTTGCGTTACGCCTGGCGCTACGAGAAGGGCCCGGAAGCCGCGGACGTCCTGGTCATCCTGGCCGATCCCGACGCCGGCCGGATCCTCCGAGCGCTCGACGACGTAGACGAATTCGCCCGTATCATCCGGATCAGCCCGGATGAGGAAGCGGACGCCTGGCTGTCCTCGTGATCCAGGCAGACTGCCGCACGGCGGGCCAGGCTCCACTCGATGCCCCGGCCCGCCGTGGCCCTCACGCGCGACAGCTAGCGGTTGACGGCCTGGATCTCCTGTACGACGACGTTCTGCGTGGCGCCGAAGTTGCCGTCGGGCAGGTCGCCTCCCGCACCGCCGCTACCGGTCCACTGGATCTTCCAGGTGACGGTCGCCCTGAGGGGGTACGTCGCGTCACCCGACGAACGCAGGTACTTCACGCCGCAGGGTGGCGTCTGGTCCGCCTTGCCCTTCGCGTACGGCTCGCCGATGCGGCCGTTGTTGATCTCGCAGACGCCGGATGCCGGGTAGGTCACGGCGTCGGCGGTGCCAGGCTCGATCTTCAGGGAGACGGGTTCCGCGGTCGCGGTCGCGTTGATGTTGAGGACCGGGACGGAGGCCGTGACGGACACCGGCTTGAAGGCGGCGCCGTCGAGCCAGGCCCAGGTGGGGAGGTTGACCTTGGTCGCTTCGGCGGGGGCCAGGGTCACCTCGGTGCCCGGGACGCGGATCTCGTTGTAGGCGAGTTCGGCGAGGATCTCGGGGGTAACGGCGTTCTCGTACTGGGCCGGCGGGGCGTCGCCCGTGTCCACCCAGAACGGTCCCTTGTCACAGGAGTCCCAGCCCGGGGGGTAGCTCTTGTCGACGTAGGAGTCCCACCAGTAACCCTTGCCGGTCTTGTCCTTGTTGAAGCCCTTTTCCTCGTCGTCCGCGTTGTACTTCTTCCGCTGCTCGGCATCCCACTCGTAGCCGGTCGACTCCGCTTCCCAGATCGGCTCCAGCGTCTTCTGGAGCTGCTCCGGGGTGTATTTGGGCGCGTACCAGCAAGGCGGCGGGGTCCAGGAGGTGCTCGACGTCAGGGCGCCGGTGGAGGTGCCGCTGCCGTTCTTGGAACGGTCGAAGACGACGCCTCCGGCGGTGACGGAGAGAGTGTCGCCGTTGGTGTCAGCATTTGTGTTGGGCGCCTGAGCGCCACCGCCAATCGTGTTGTCGGCGAGGGCGGGCACACCACTCAGCAACACCACACCGATCACAGCAGGCGCTATCAGAACCCGCGACGTGACGCTCAAGGCTGGCACTTGTCGCTCCCCCTCTGAGACTCGATCTTCTCGACGGCCCACACACCCTCGTCGTTCTTGTGCAACCGCGTGATGTAGAGCACGTAGCTGTTCTTCGTGGCCGGCGTCTTGTTGACCTTCTTGGTCTTCAAGTACATGTCGTACGCCTTGCTCTGATCCTCGCAGTAGACGAGGGAGGCGCTGTCCTTGGCGCTCACGTTGACAGTCGCGTCGTAGTAGCGGTAATCCCCGGTGACCCTGGCTTTGGCCTTGACATACGCCTGAATGAATTCCTGCGTGCTGGCCGCCGCCTCTCCCTCGTAATAGAAGAGGTAAGCCTTGTCGAGGGCATCCTGGTTGACAATCGCCAAGTCGACGGCCTTGATCGACTGTTCACTGTCGGACAGGACGGCGTCCTTGTCCTTGTCGCCCGTCTTGGACCAGTCGAACGTGTACGACAGATCGGCGGGCAGCTCGATCTTCGGGCGATCGACAGCCGCTGAGGCCGATGCCGTTGGCGACGCCGACTTGTCGCCACCGGTGTCCGCTCCCGCGATCTTGTCGTTGTCGTCCTTGGAGCTGTCATCGCTCCCGCACGCGGACAGCGTCAGGGCCGCTGCGGCGGTCAGCGTGAGCGCTGCGATCAGGGTGGGGCGGCGATTCACGATCGGCTCCTGGTGAGGCGAGGCTTCTCTTGAGCGAACCAACGCTATCCAGCGGGATGGGGGGACACCAGGGTGAAGCGGAGCACTTGGGGGTATGTATGGGGCCAAATCGTGCACTCCCAGGCCCGATTGGGCGGTCACGGTTGGGTAACGCGGGGGCAGGTGGCCGGAGTGCACGGCGAACTGGTTGTTCCACTTATGAATGAGCAAAGGAGGAAGTGGTGATGTCGCTCGCCACCGGTCTTATGCACGGCTGGCACTTGGCGCTTCCTCACTGTGAGTCGATCCTCTGCTGAGTGAAGCGGTGCCGTCGCCATCCACCGCGGCCTCAGGGTGAGGTCAGCCTCCTGGAGTGTGGCCTTCTTGGGTGAGGAACGCTATCCAAGGGGCGGGGCAGCACACGCCCTCTGTGCTTTCGGGCGGGAGAGAGGTGGGACGGGCGTGGGGCGGCGGTTTCGGGATGGGCGGGGAGTGTTGGTTGTGCGGGGGGAGGCGGGGGCGGTTTCTGTTCCGGTTGAGGTCGCCGCCTCCTATCGGGCCCGTACCAAAGGGCTGTTGGGGCGGGACGGTGTTGAGGGGGCCATGTTGTTGTCGCCCGCCAACAGCGTGCACACCTTTCGGATGCGTATGGCCATCGACGTCGCCTATCTCGATCGCCATCTCGTCGTCATCGCCGTCCGGACCATGAAGCCCGGGCGGTTGGGGCTGCCTCGGGTGCGGGCTCGGCATGTGGTGGAGGCCGAGGCCGGTGTCATGGCCGGGTGGGGGCTGCGGGGCGGGGTGCGGGTGGAGGTCGTGGGCGAGGTTGTGGGCGGTGCCCTTGAGTAGGGGTAGGGGTGGGGGCGGGTGGGGGCGAGGGGTGTTACCAGCCCAACTGGCTCTCCCCCACCACCTCACTCCCGATGTGCGCCGCCAGTTTGCGGGCCCTCGGCAGGTCGCCCCACTTGTCCGTGTGGACGAAGACGGTGTGGTGTTCGGTCCAGGTGTCCCACTGGGCGTGGTTGCCGTGGAAGACGACCTGGACGCCGTCGTATCGCGGCGTGCCGTGGCAGTCCGCCTCGTCGTCCTCCGGCCATCTGCCGTGCCAGTCGATGGAGGCCGTCCCCACTCCGAGGGCCGCCACGAAGAGGTCCTCCAGCTCTCCCCTCGGGAACTCCTCCGAGAGGTTCAGGGGCAGGGCCGCCTCCAGTGTGGCGTCGTCCGCTGTCGTCACGTCCGCATCGAAGCTGAGGTACTCGCCCGTGGACGGGTCCTTGCGGGCGTTCGTGTATTCGTACGGGGCCTGCGGGAGTGCCTTCGCCATCCTGCGTACGTCCGCGACCGTGTGCAGCTCGGCCATCAGCCATACCTCGTCCGCGGTCTGCTCCAGCAGCTCCACGAGGCGCTTCGCCTGCGTGTATGCCGTCGCCGCGTCGGTGGTGCGAAGCACCGCATATGCCTTGGAGTTGCCCATGGGTGGAGCCTCGCACGGCGTTGCGAGCGGTCGCCAATCGGTTTCGCCGGCCGCTCATTGCGCGTTACGGGGTGGGGGGCGTCGTCCTCAGCGCTTCGATGAAGGGGGTGAAGGTGGTGGTGGGGAACGTGAGGGTGGGGCCTGAGGGGATTTTGGAGTCGCGGATGGCTACGTGGGTGGAGGAGTTCGCGATTTCCACGCAGGCGTTGCCGTCGTCAGGGCCTGAGTAGGACGACTTCCGCCAGTTGTCCATGGGGTGCCTCACAGGTCTCTCGCCAGTCGGTGGATGAAGTCACGTGACTGGTCGGGGTCGAGTGATACGGCTTCCACCTTACGGAAGCGCGTTCGAAAGACCTCGAGTTGGGCTTCGGAGTCGACGAACGCCAGGCCCTGGGGCACATCGCGCACGACGGTGTCCAACTTGGAGAGGGGGCCGCCGACATAGGTCATGGCGCTGGCCGCGCTGCCGAAACCGTCAAGGTCGAACGGGATCACCCTCACGGTGATGTGGTCGGCCTCGGACACCTCCAGGAGCTTGGCGAGTTGCGCCTTGGCGGCTGTACGGTCGCTGACCCTGATCCGCAGGGCGCACTCATGGATCACCAACTCGTAGGGAGTGGTGATCCGCTGGCGCCGCATTCGATGACGTAGTCGCAACTCAAGTTCGTCCTGGGCCAGTTCGGGAACTCTGGAGGAGAAGACTCCTCGGGCGTAGTCCTCCGTCTGCACCAGGCCCGGAACGTACAGGATCGCCACCTCGTGCAGGTAGGTGGCGTGGTGCTCCAACTCCGCGAGATCCAAGAACGACGTGGGCAGCAGCCCCCTGCACTCCTCCCACCATCCGCGTGTGCGGTCCGTGGCCATGACGACCAGGGCGTCGATGAACTCCTTGTCCGTGCAGGCGTAGCGGGACGCCAGGCGACGCAGACGCTGCTCGCTTACACCCTTCATGCCGGATTCGATCTGGCTGATCTGGACCCGGTTCACCCCGAGCAGTGCCGCCGCCTCGATAGCGGTGAGCCCGGCCGCCTCGCGGAGCCTGCGCAGTTCGACCGCCAGGCGCATCTGACGTGCAGTTGGTTCACGCCTCGGGACCATCCGCCGCTCCTCGATTCAACACGCCTGCCAGTGAGGCCCGTTCGGGGGCAGATTACGCGATCGGCTTGCTCGAAGTTACATGTACCCCCTACCGTCGGTGACGCAACGCACACGCTGCGGAAGGGCACCGCCCCGCCCTGCCATGGCGACAGCGGCACCGCCACCGCGCACCCCCCACACCCGAACGGAGTTCACCCATGCCCGAACCCTGGGAGTACACCCTCTACATCCCGAACGACCCCCGCTCCGTCACCGTCAGCCGTCGCACCCTTCGCCTCATCCTGACGATGCACGGCCTGATCCGGCTCGTCGACGTCGCGGAGCTCCTCGCGGCCGAGCTGGTCTCCAACGCCGTACGGCACACGGATGGACCTGCGGCGTTGCGGGTGCGTTGGTCGGCGGGGGTGCTGCGGATCGGGGCGTGGGACGCGGACCCGCAACCGCCCGCCCCGGTAAAGGAGTTGCGGCTCGCGGAGGAGGGGCGGGGGCTCGTGCTGATCCGGGCCTGTGCCGATCTGTGGGGGTGGCAGCCTCTCTCGAGGGATGGCCGGCGAGGCAAGTACGTGTGGTGCGAGCTTGCCGCCGCTTGACTCGTTTCGCCGCGCTGACCTGGCGAAACGGAAGCGTCCCGTCCATGTCCTTGATCCGTAACGATCGCGGAGGGTGTCTGGATCGGTGCGCTCCGCTGTGCAGAATCAGAGCGCCGGTCCAGGCCAATCACACGGGGGAACACCATGGGCGCTGCCCGCACCAGACTCAAGACGTACGCCCTCGGCGCCGCCGCCGTCGCCGCGCTGCTGTCGTCCACGGCGTGCGAGCCGGGCGGGAGCACGGACGACGCGGCGACGAGCGGTATGCCGTCCAGCTCGTCCAGCGGTACGCCGAGCGCGTCCGCCTCCGGCACGCCCGGTACGGCCACTCCCGACAACGACAACGACAACGACAACAACGACGACGACAACGCCGGCGGCGAGTCCTCCGGCGAGGAAGCCCGGCCCTGCACCGACTCCGACGTCTCCGTCGTCACGAAGGTCTACCCGCACGACGAGGCCCGGCATCTGCTCCTCACGGCGACGAACATCAGTGACTCGAAGTGCACGCTGTACCTCTACCCGTACGTTTCCTTCGGTGACGGTGCCGTGGAGCAGATCGGCCCGATGGAGTCCAAGCCACAGAAGCTCGCGACGGTCGCGCCGGGCGGGAAGGGGTACGCGGGGTTGCTGCTGTGGCGGGCGGACGAGGAGACGACCGCCGTGAAGTCGATGACGATCGGATTCGTGGACATCGAGAACGTCGAGGCGGGGGTCGCACAGCTCGCCGTGGAGTTCCCCGAGGGCACGGACTTCCTGAACGTCGGGGATCCCGCCGTCAGCGCCACCCCGCAGGTCACGTACTGGAACAGAGATTTGGCGGCGACGGAGAAGTTCATGTTCGCGCGGTGACGGTCTGGGGCGTGAGCTTCACTTCCCGCCCCTTTCGTGACCGAGGTGAGTGACGGGCGGCGCGCTCACGAGGTCGATGACGCCCCAGTCCCCTTCGAGGTGGAACGACGTTCCGTCCCAGAAGAACGTGTCGATTCCGCCGTAGTCGGTCTCGCCGGAGGCGTCCACCGCGGGTGGCGTTCCCTGGCCGGTCCAAGCGAGGGTTCGAAGGTTCGGGAAGTCGATCGTGGCGCGTGCGTAGCAGTTCAGTTCATCGGGAGCGGGTGGGCGATGGTCGGGGTGCCCGGGAACGAGCACCACTTCCACGTCCAGTCTCAGGCGGCCCGGGGAAGCCTGTATGTCCAGGACAAAGCTGTTCTCGAGGTGGACGTGTTCGAAACCCACCAGTTGCCAGTAACTGACCTTCCTCAAGCGTCGTCACCCCCCGCTTCGGACGTTGCGAGCAGCTCTTGCAGGTCTCGTACGAGGATCAGGTCGTAGCGGCCGAGGGCAGACAGGTTCTCGAAGATCTGTCGGGCCGTCGCCTCTTGGCGCTTCGGGTCCGCGCCGAAGTCTCTGACGGTGAGCAGCGAGTCGTACCGCTCGAACGTCATGCCGTGGTCGTCCTCGTATTCATGGGTGAACTCGACCTCGACCGCGGCGTGTCCGAGACTCGCGGCGCAGTCGATGAACTCGTCCTCGGTGGACATCAGTTCGGCGCCGCATGCCTCGGAGATGTCCCGGACGAGCCGATCTCGCGGGAAACCCGGGCGAACAAAGATGTAGTGATACGCACTCATGCGAAACCCCCATGCAACGCCCTCAGGGCCATCGAATATTGTAGCCGTCTCCGATAATCCGGATCGAGTTCATTCGTCCCGGCGGATTGTTGCGCAGGAAATTTCCGAGCCCTTCTCGTGCACCAGTCTCATCGAGACCGCTACCCCGCGCATCGACGATCGCGTCGCGGGCCTGCTTCTTCGCGGTGTTCAGCGTGTTTTTGACGGAGTTCGCACCGGCGCCCGGGTCTAGGGTCTTGAACTCTGTCGGAACGCCGTCCACGAGCGCATCCGGAGTTCTTTGCCCTTCAACTGAAGACTCTTTGAGAGCCTTGACGTGACGACCTTCATTCTGCAGCGCCTCGGCGATCCGTCGCTCTTTGGGATTGAACGCCTTTTCGGACTCGTCTATGGATCTGTTGCGGGAACTCCCGCTGTCGCCCTCCGTGCGTCCGTCCCTTCCATCACCCCGCTCCCCACCCGCTGCCCCGGCGACCATGAGCGCTATCCCCGCCAACCCCAGTCGGGCGGCGAGCGCGGCGCCCAGCGCCCCCTCTCCCGTGACGGCCGCGCCCGCCACGGCCAGGCCCGCTCCGGGTGGGAACAGGGCCAGGAGGGAAAGGAGGAGCAGGGCGAAGCCGAGGTAGATCAGGAAGTGGTCCAGGGCGTCCAAGAGGTGGGCGGTGGGGATGGCCCGGCCTTCCGTGCCTGCTTCGCCCAGGCTTCGCCAGAGGAGGAGGGTTCCGGTGGTGGCCGCACCCAGGGCTGACGCGGTGCGGAAGCGGTGGGTGGCCAAGGGCTCGGCGAGGAGGGGGGTGGCTGCTGTCCGGCGCCAGATGCGGAGCAGGGTGGTGAGTTGCCAAGCGGTCCAGGCCAGGGCGGCGACAGCGAAGGCTCGAAGGAGTTGCGGGCCGGCGCCCGTCGTGAAGTACTCCTGCAGCCCGGCCGTCGCCTTGAAGGAACCGACGCCCAGGAAGAGGACGGCCGGCAGAAGCAGGATGCCCGGGACCAGCCAGGCCAGGAGGCGTCCGCGGCGGGTGGTCGTGGGGTGGGCCGCGGCACTTCGGATCCGGGCTCTCAGGTCCGGCGTGCGCCATGTCTTCGCGTCGTCGGTGGCGGAGATGCGGGTGGCCAGGTCGGCCACGGTGCGGCGTAAGGGCGTCGAATCGGGGGGCCGGGGCGTGGATACGGCCGTGTGGAAGTAGAAGAGGTTTCGGCGCAGGCGCAGGAAGCGCAGAGCTATGAGGGGGGTCCAGGGCAAGCGCAGGGTCGCGTAGTGGAGTACGGCCGCGATCGTGTCGCCGTCGCGGCATTCGGCCGGGAGGAGCGTGTCGGGGAGGCCGCGCTTCGCTCGGTGCAGGGTCAGCACGTCTGCCGCCATGGCCAGGAACAGAGCGGCGAATGGAGCGAGGGCGAGCGTGGACTGGAGGTTCTCCAGCCAGTCGTCCGCGGGTGTACGTGCGTGTGTGGCCGCGTAGTTGTTCAGGGTGTGGTGGGCCACCGCCGCCGAGAGAGGGAGCAGGGCCAGGGGCTTCCACCACCCCTTCGCCCGCCACAGCACTCCCACGCCCAGGCCAGCGACCGTCGACCACACCAGGTGCGTGAACGTCCCGACCGCCACCTCTCCCCCATGACTCAGGTCCAGAGGGGCGACGGGCGCCGGTAACCAGGACGTGAACACCTGGGAGGGGCCCGGGACATACGGCGCCGACAGACTCTCCGGCACGATCCAGCCGCCGTGCGCGGCGATGGCGCGGTCCGCGTTCAGGGAGTAGCGCAGCAGCGCCTCCAGCAGCCCGAAACCGGCGCCCAGGGCGGCGCCCAGGAGCGTGAAGTCGGTGAGACCCCACTGGCGGCGGACCTTCGCGTACAGCCCTACCAGGAGGAGGGGGGAGATCTTGAGCAGCTCCTCGACCCAGGGGGCGGTCGTGTAGGCGGTTGTGTTCACGACCCGGATCAGGGACTGGTCCGTCTGGTCGGCGATCAGCCTGGTGTACGACAACTCCAGCAGCGCCGCCGCCGTACCGCATGCGTACACGCCGACCAGGACGGCCAGAAGGACCGTCGCCACACCCACGGAACGGGTGGGCCAGGAAAGCAAGAGCAGTTGTACGACCCCGTACACGGCCGCGGTCGCCATCAGCACGGTCATGTGGCCGTCAGCTCTCCGTGCGCGGGAAGGAGACCTCCACCCTTCGGTTCTTCTTCCGGCCCGTCTCCGTCGAGTTGTCGGCGATCGGGTACTGCTCGCCGTAGCCGCGTACCTCGTACGTGATGCCCGCGTCGTTCAGTTCCTCGTCGAGGACGTCCTGGACGGCGTTCGCCCGCCGGCGGGACAGGACGTCGCCGTGCGCCGACGAACCCAGGTTGTCGGTGAAGCCGAAGACCCTGATCCGTGTCGCGTTCTGCTTCTTGATCTCGTCCGCGATCGCGGCGATACGGGCCTTGGAGTCGTCGCTCAGCTTCGCGCTGTCCTTGCTGAACAGGACCTCGGCCTGGAGTGCGAACTTGACGTCAGCGTTGGTGTCTTCGCGGCGTTCCTCGCCGCCCTCGTCCTCCACGACCTGCTTGATGTCGAGGACCTTCGGCTCGGCGAGCGTGGCGCCCTCGGGGAGCTTCAGGTCGGGGTCGTTCGGGTCGACCTTCACGGGGGCGGTGGCGGTGGCTTCGGTGCCCGGGGGGACGCTGGGCGTCTCGTCGGCGTGGGCGGTCGTGACGCCGTAGAGGTTGGTGACGATCAGGACCGTCGCGGCGGCCCAGGCCACGCGGGAGGAGGTGAGGGTCATCGCCTGCCTCATCCGGAGATCTTGATCGTGGCGCTGGAGAAGGTGGGGAGTTGGAGGGTGACGTCTGTGGTGGTCGTGGGAGGGGACGGGAACTGCATGAAGACAGCAACCGCCTCACCCGCCTTGAGGATCGAGAAGCCCGTTGTCGTGAGGGGACGCCCCTCCGTATCACGCAGGACGTAGTAGCGCTTCTTCTCCTTGGAGTCCACGAGAGTGGCTCCGCCGAGCGACCTGCCGTGCGCCATGACTTCGGTCTCGTCGCCCTGCAATGCCGCCGGGACCGTGACCGGCTTGGCGGCGTCGTTCTTCAGCGTGCCGTTCACCGTTACGAAACCGCCGGAGTCCCGCTCAGCTGAGGTGATCTGAAGGATCAGGCCGCTCGAACCCTTCAACTCGGCCTGGATCTCGTCCGACTGGCCCTCTTGAGGGCTCGGGTCGGATCCGCCCTTCTGCGGTGCAGACGCCGTCGCATCTGGCTTCTTGTCGTCGTCACCACCTCCGCCGCAGCCGGCCACACCGGCGGCCAGTCCGGCCGCGAGTGCCAGCGCGACCGCCCCTCTGCGAGCCTTCGCCGTGAACCGAATGCTGCTCATGCGTCCGCTTCCTTCGTCACTCGTCGTTCGCTTGTCAGTCGGCCAGGTGGACATCGAAGAGGTCCTCGGGCTCGGGCAGAACACCGAGGTGCTCCGGGTCCAGGTCCCAGTTCCTGTCCTTGCAGGAGAGGCGCGGCAGTACGTCGTCCGTCGCGTCCTCGGCCGGGGGTTCGAACGTGCACAGGGACTCGATCTCGGCGGTGGCGGATGCCGTCGACTGCTTGTCCTCCGTGCCGGGGATGACGGACTCCCCCACGGTCTTGTTGGTCCTCACCTCGACCGTGTAGGCCAACAGTCCCTCCGGGTCGCACACCAGCACCACGGCGTCGTTCTGCGCCGCCAGTTGGTCCGCACGTCCGCACGAAGGGCCGAGTCCCTCCGCGTTGCCGTCGAAGATGTCCTGCCACTTGGTCGGGTCGAGGACGTCCGTCACCCACAGGTCCGCAAGCTGGTCCCGCCGGTCCTGGGCTGCCGCCAGGGCCGCCGCGTCGGCGGCCGTCGCTGCACCGTTCTTGTTCGCCGCGGCCTGGCCGACCGCAAGGTATGCGAACGCGAGAAAGAGCAGGGCCCCCACCACCGTGATGTAGATGGGGAACGCCTGCCCTGCGTCGCCGCGTGCGCGCCCGCGCATCAGCCCGTGATCTCTCCGATCTTGGTGGTGATCGCGTCCGCGATCTGCTGGCCGAAGTTCGTACCGAGGAGAATCAGGATGATCGCCACAACCACCGCGATGATCCCCAGGTACTCCACGGCCGTCTGTCCCTTGTCGCTTCGCTCGACGCGGGCCTTGAGGTACGAGACGGTGGTGTTGATCCAGTTGCTCATGGTGTGCCTCTCCGTTGTCTGCGACACCGGCAACGTACGGGCCGACACCATGAGCCCCAGAGGGTCCCAGGGCCCAAATCCGGGCCCAAAACCCGGTCACCGCAGGTCTCCGTAGGAATCCGGCGCCGTTCCCAGCCACTTGGCGGCGGCCTCGGCTCGGCTGGTGCTGTGGAGTTTGGCGAAGATGCGGTTGATGTGGTTCTTGACGGTCTTCTCGCTGATGAAGCAGGTGGCGGCGATCTGCTGGTTGTTCATGCCGGACGCGATGAGTTCCATGACCTCCGCCTCCCTCGTGCTGAGTTGATAGCGAGACTGTGCCACAGATGGTTGCAGTTGCGAAAGGGTTTTGGCAGAACTGGCTTGTGGATGGGGGTTTGGGATCTCCGCATCGTATGCAGTTGCACTCGCCACCCCGAGGTTCTCCGGCAGGGTCGCGGCCTTCGAACTGCGCAGTCGGGCCATGACGGCGCCCGCCGCCGACGCCGTGAGGTGGGCGCTTCCGGTTCCTGCGTCCCGTACCGCCGCCACCAGTTGGTCCGTGGTGAACTCGCCGTGCACCAGATAGCCGCCGGCGCCTCGGCGCAGGGCCTCGTGGACGATCTCCGACTCGCTGCTGTACGTCAGCATCAGGACCGGGGCGATCGGCACCAGGTGTGGGAGTGCCGAGATGCCGTCGACGCCTGGCATACGGACGTCGAGGAGGATCACGTCGGGGCGGTGTCGGTGGGCGGCCTCGTAGGCCTCGCGGCCGTCGGCCGCCTGCGCTACGACCGTGATGTCCTCGTGGCCGGAGAGCAGGGCGGTCAGGCCCGCGCGAACCACCGGGTTGTCGTCCGCGACCAGCACCCGCAAACGGGTCGGCATCACGCGGCCTCCTCTCGGATCGTGGCCAGCGGGAGTTCCAGGCGGACCTCCGTGCCCTTGGGGTGGTCTCCTCGGCCGATGCGGATGCGGGCGCCGAGTGCTGCCGCTCGTTCGACCATGCCCACCAGGCCGAAGTGGCCCGCTCTGCGGAGTTGTTCGAGGGTGAGGTCGTGCGGGAGGCCCCGGCCGTCGTCGTAGACCGTGATGCGCAGGAGGTCGCCCTCCACCCCGCCGCTCACGTCCACTCGGGTCGGGGAGGCATGGCGGTGGGCGTTCTCCATGGCTTCCGTCGCGATGGTGAGGAGTTGCCGGGCGACGGGAGGCGGGAGCGGGGGGAGAGTGTGGTCGCCGGTGGGGTGGTAGGTGGCGGGCACGCCCGTACGGGTGCTGAAGTCGGCTGTTCTGGCCGCCAGTTCCGCCATGACGTCGGTGCCGTGGTCCGGGGTCTCCTGGCGGCGGAGGTCGGCCAGGAGTTCCCGGGATTCCGCCGCGGCCCTGCGGGCGGAGCGGGCCACCAGGTCGGCCTGCTGCCGTATGCGTGCCGGGTCGGTGTGCGCCGCTCCCGCGGACGTCGCCAGGCTGTCCGCGGCCAGGGCCACGCCGTGCAGGGTCTTCGCCACCGAGTCGTGCATCTCGCGGGCCAGGCGGGCGCGTTCCGCGCTGACCGCTTCTGTCGCCGCGAGACGGGCCTGGACCGTGGTGAGGGCCTGGGTCGCCGCGCCGAAACGGAGCATCAGGTTGCGCAGGGTCACGCCCATGGCTCCGGTCACCACGCACAGGCCCGGGAGGAGGAGGGCCTCGGCGACCGTGGGGTGGAGGTCCTTGGAGCTTGCGTAGACCGTGACGAGTATCAGGCCCTGGAGGGAGGCGAAGCAGCCTGCGCCTCGCCAGCCGTAGACGAGGCCCGCGAGCAGGGGGGTGCAGACGCTGACGTAGGCGAGGGTGGTGTCCGGGCCGGCCGAGACCAGGAGCAGGGCGCCGAAGAGGGTGTCCGCGGCCAGGAGGGTGGGGTGGCGCAGGAGCAGGGGGCCGAAGCGTTCCCAGTCCCTGAAGAGGACGTAAGAGCCCATGAAGGTGACCAGTACGGCCGCGGCGACCAGGCGTGCGCTGAGGCCGGGGGCGGCGTTGAGGAGGGCGGCGGGGGCGGCGAGCGCGATCATGGCCAGGCGGAAGCCGAAGACCTGGCGGCACATGGCTTGGAGGGCGTTGGTCTGGAGGGGGATGGTGGGGGCGGGGGCGGGGGCGGAGGTGAGGGCGGGTGTGGGTGGGTCCTGTGGGGGCTCAGCGGCGTCGGCGACTGACCGTACAAAGCGGCTGCGCAGCAAACGGGAGCCCTCCACCACCGCCCCGGTCCTCGGCTGTGGCCTCGGCCTCGGCCTCGTCATAGCCATCCCGTCCCCTCCCTACTTCCCCGTGATCGAACCGAAGTCCGTCCCCGAGCCCAGGATCAGGCCGGCGCCCAGGAGGAGCATCGTGGCCGGGACCATGAAGGTGGTGATCATCATCGTGGCCTTGGGGACCGCGCGGGCGGCCTTGCGGCGGGCGTTCTGGGCGTCGGTGCGGCGCATGTCCTTGGCGAGGGCGATGAGCGTGTCGACGATCGGGGCGCCCAGCTCCTCGCCCTGCTGCAACGCCGTCACGAACATGGCGACCTGTTCGGAGTCGTTGCGGCGCCGCAGTTCCGCGAAGGCCTGGCGGCGGCTCATGCCCAGGTCCATCTGGCGGAGGGTGATGCGGAGTTCGTCCGCCCACGGGCCCTCGTACTTCGTGGCGACGCGGTCGAGGGCCTGGCGGAAGCCGAGGCCCGCGCTGACCACCACCGCGAGGACGTCCAGGAAGTCCGGCAGGGTGCGCTCGATGACGTCCTTGCGGACGCGGATCGCCGACCAGATGCCGACCTCGGTCCAGAAGACCCCGAACGCGAAGAGGAGCAGGGCCAGGAGCAGGTTGCCGCGCATCAGGGACAGCAGGCCGCCGAAGCCGCCCAGGAAGCCGTAGACCGCGCGGCGCGCCGCGTAGCGGTCGATCGTCAGGCCCCCGGGGTTGCCCGCCAGGTCGATCTTCCTGCGGTACTTGGCCACCTGCTTGGGGCCCATCAGGCGCAGTACCGCCGGCGCGTACCGCATCCCCAGGCGGTCGATCACCGAGTCCACCGCGCCCGTGCGCGTGGCACCGATCTCCAGGGCCAGCACCAGGTCGCTCGGCAGCTTCGCGTCCGCCCGGTACATGCGGATGCCGGCGAAGACGCCCCAGACGGCCAGCCCCATCAGCAGTGCGAGTCCTATCGCCATCTCTCTGCCCCCTTCAGACGTCGATACGGGACAGGCGGCGGATGAGGATGAACCCGACCGCGTACATCGCGAACGCGACGATCACCACCCCCTGGCCCACCGGGGAGCCGGTCATGCGGTCCAGGGCGCCGTCCTTCACCCCGTTCATCAGGAAGAGGGAGCCGATGCCGAGGATCGGGACCGCGTACGACGTCATGTTGACCTGCGAGAGCTGGGTGCGGACCTCACGACGGGTCTCCTTGCGCTCTTCGAGGGTCTCCGTCAAGTTGCGCAGCGCGCCCACGACTTGACCGCCCGCCCGGTTGGACAGGACCAGGGTCGTCACCAGCACCACCAGCTCACGGGACGGCAGCCGCTCCGCCATCTCTCCCAGCGCGTCGTCGAGGGACGCGCCCAGGGAGAGCTGGTTGGCCACCTTCCCCAACTCCTCCCCCGCCGGGGCCTCCAGCTCCTCCGCCGCCATCCCGATCGCCGTGCGCAGGGCCAGGCCGGCCTGAGTCGCGTTCGCCAGGATCCGGGACAGTTCGGGGAGTTGGTTGATGAACCTCTCGATGCGCTTCTGGCGTTGCCAGTTGAGGAACTGGAGCGCCGCCCAGATGCCCAGGAGGCCGGCGATGGGGCCGAAGAAGGGTGCCAGGGACGCCTGGCCGATGAGGAACAGGCCGGCCGCGCTCGACATCATGTAGACGAAGAACTCGCCCGGTGTGATGTCCAGGCCGGTCGCCGCGAGGCGGAGTTCCAGTTTCCTGCCGAGCTTCGTGCGGCGCAGCCGCCGGTCCAGTTTCGGGAAACGGCGCCTGCGGCCGCCCGCCTCGATCTGGCCGGTGGACGAGAGGCGGTCGATGAGGGCCTGGCGCTGGGCCTTGCCCATGGCGTACGCGTGCAGGCCCGCCACCGCGAGGCCACAGGTGACCAGGGTGAGGCCGGTGGCCAGCTGGACCAGGGTTTGCAGTTCCATCAGCCAGTCCACCTACCTGGTTTCTCGGGTCGTCAGCTCGGCCACGGTCTGGGCCACGCCGAAGGCTTGCGGGATCGGCTGGCTCGCCATGTAGAGGCGGTTGGCCGTACGGCGTGGGAGCGGGGAGTACTCGAAGGCGCCGTAGACGCGGCCGTCCGCCGCCATCGGCTGGGCGTGGAAGCGGGCCACCGTGGCGAGGCGGTACGGTTCGCCGCCGTGGCTGTCCAGCACCGCGATCTCGGTGATCCGGCGGGCTCCGTCCGGGAAGCGCGTGAGCTGGATGATGACGTCCACCGCGCTGTTGATCTGGTCGTGCAGCGCCTCGAAGGGGACGCCGACCTCGGACATCGACGCCAGGGTCTTGAGCCGCATCAGCGCGTCCTCGGTGCTGTTGGCGTGGACGGTGGCGAGTGAGCCGTCGTGACCCGTCGACATCGCCTGGAGCATGTCCAGGGACTCCCCGCCGCGGACCTCGCCGACGACGATCCGGTCGGGGCGCATACGCAGGGAGTTGCGGACCAGGTCGCGGATGGTGATCTGGCCCTTGCCCTCGACGTTCGGGGGGCGGGACTCGAGGCGGATGACGTGTGTCTGCTGGAGCTGGAGTTCGGCCGAGTCCTCGATGGTGATGATGCGTTCGTGTTCCGGGATCAGGCCGGAGAGGGCGTTCAGGAGGGTCGTCTTCCCGGTGCCCGTCGCGCCCGAGACGATGATGTTGAACTTCGCCCGCACCAACCCCGCCAGCAGGTACAGCATGTGCTCGTCCAGCGAGCCGAAGCCGACCATCTCGTGCAGGGTGAAGGAGCGCGGGAAGCGGCGGATGGTCAGGGTCGCGCCGGTCAGGGACAGCGGCGGGATGATCACGTTCACTCGCTCGCCCGAGGGGAGTCGGGCGTCGACCATCGGGTTCGACTCGTCCACCCTGCGGTTGACCGTCGACACGATCCGTTCGATGGTCTGCATCAGTTGGTCGTGGGAGGGGAAGCGGAGCGGCAACTGCTCGACCCTGCCGCCGCGTTCGACGAAGATCGCGTCGGGGCCGTTCACCATGATCTCGGTGATCGACGCGTCTTCGAGGAGCGGTTCCAGTATGCCGAGGCCGAGTGCCTCGTCGACGACCCGCCGGATCAGCTGGGAGCGTTCGACCGTCGACAGGACCGGGCCCTCGCGGCTGATGATGTGGCCGAGTACACGCTCCAGACGGGCCCGGCGCTCGGCCGCCGCCAGCGAGCTCATCTCCGCGAGGTCGATCTCCTCCAGGAGCTTGGCGCGGTACGACGCGACGAGGTGGCCGTCCTCGCCCCGGGCGCCGTTCTCCTCGGGGGTGTTGATGCGTGCGCGCAGGCTCATGGTCGTACCTCGTTCAGTGGTCGAGCGGCATGGTCGCGGTCTTCTGAGCGGTGCCGAAGTCCCAGAAGGGGACGAGGTTCGGGATGTCGACGGTGGCGGTGACGGTCACCGAGTCGTCGCCGCCGGACTCGGAACAGGTGACGGACAGCCAGTCGCTGACCGCCGTCGCGCAGCCCTCCTGCGCGCCGTGGTCGAGGGAGGCCGCCCGGGCCCCGGCCCTGGCCGCCGTACCGGCCTGCTGGGCGGCGTAGGCGATGAGGCCGACCTGGACGCCGGCGAGTGCGACGAGGAGGAGGATCGGGATGAATCCCAGGTACTCGATGGCCACCTGGCCGCGGTCGCGGCGGCCGACGGCACCGCTGCGGCCGTCGCGGACTTCGGAGTCGTTCGCGTCGTACGACATCTCAGTCCTTCTCCTCCTGCACGGCCCCCGCGTGGCCCTCGACGGTGAACGGGAAGCCGATCGCGCCCGGGAAGAGCACCGGCACCTTGAGGGACACCTCCGCCGTGACATACGTGCCGTCCGCCGTGCAGTTCACCTCGGCGTCCCCCTGCCACGCGCCCGGGAGGTCCTTGAGGCCCGCCTCCTCGCAGGCCGCCTGTCCCTCCGACGCCGTGCCCGCCCGCACCGCCTCGTCCGCGGCGTGCCCCGCCAGCGTGAAGGTGTATCCCACCAGCACGAACTGCCACACCAGCACCAGCGTCACGATGATGATCGGCGTCATCCCGAGGAACTCGACGGCGACCTGGCCGGAGTCCCCGTAGCGCCGCTTCACGGTCCGATCTCCTTGCGGCGCCGGAAGGCCGTCGAACCCCGCTCCCGCTGCGCGCCTTCCCTGGCCTTGACCAGCCCCAGTTCCCCCGCCAGGGTCCACAGCGCCTGCTTCACCACGCTCTTGTTGTCCAGCTCGTGCACGCGGCCCGCGTCCACGACCCCTTGCAGCTCCTTGAAGTTGGCGGGGATCGCGGTTCCGGCGACGGGCGTGCCGGTGATCCTGCGGATCAGGTGCGGCTGGATCTCCGTGCCGCGGGTGTGGCGGTTGACGACGACCGTCGTCTCCTCCCCCTTGCGGATCTGGAGCCGGTCCCACATCCGTACGGTCCGCTTGGCGCCGCGTACCGCCACCACGTCCGGCGTGGTGACCAGCAGGGCCACGTCCGCCATCTCCACCGCCGCCGCGCCGGCGCCGCCGAGCTGGGCGCCGCAGTCGACGACGACGACCTCGTAGCGGGAGCGCAGGGCGCCGACGATCTGGCGGGCGGCGCGGTCGGTGACCTCCTCGCCGCGTTCGCCCTCGCCGGGGGCCAGCAGGAGGGCGAGGCCGGTGTCGTGGCGGAAGACGGCGTCCGCGAGGACCCTCGGTGAGATGTCCGTGATGGCCGCCAGGTCCACCACCGACCTGCGGAACTGCACGTCCAGGAAGGAGGCGATGTCTCCCGTCTGGAGGTCCATGTCCACCAGGGCGGTGGGGCGGCCCGACGCCTGGGCGGCCAGGGCGAGTTGGATGGCGGTGAGGGTGGCGCCGACGCCGCCCTTGGCGCCGCTCACCGTGACGACCGTGCCGCCGACGCCGGTGAACACGTCGGCGCCCGCGCCGAGATGACGCCGTACGCCCACCGACCAGGCGGCGACGGCCTGGACGCGGTTGGCCAGCTCCTCGTAGTGCAGGGGCAGGGCGACGAGGCCGCGGGCGCCGTAGTCCATGGCCGCCTGGAAGAGGCCGGGGCTCGCGTCGGAGGTGACGAGGATGACGCCCACCGCGGGGAAGCGCAGGGCGACCTCGCGGATGAGTTCCAGCGCCGGGACGGGGCCGATGCGTTCGTGGACGACGACGACCTCGGGCAGTTCGTCGACGGACTCGGCGGCGAGGCGGGCGAGGGTGTCGACGAGCTGGGTGGAGTCGACGACCGGGGCGACCGGTTCGGCGTCCGGGAGCTGGCTGAGCAGCGTGGTGAGGGAACGGACCGCGTCCGCGTCGCCTACGGCCGGCAGGATCCTCGTGGGCATACGGCTCTCACTTGTCCTTCGCGAGTTCGTACGTGCGGTCCTGGTCCGGAACGGGCTGGGCGCCGCCGGGGGCCACCAGGGCGAGGCGGACCCGCTCGGCGAACGACTCGGCGTAGGTGAGGCGCTGGGCGTCGAGGGTGGAGAGGGCGAAGGTGATCGGGACGGCTTCCTTGGAGCGCTGGTCCCGGTTGCTCTCGTCGGGGTCGAGCGAGGTCAGCCTGCCGACGTCGAGGACTTTGGCATTGGTTACGATGATCTTGGACTGGGCGGGGCTACCCTCCCGCTCGCCCTCGAAGGTGGCGTACACGTTGACCGTGGAGCCGGGTGTGATCTTGCCGGCGACGCCGGTCGCCGCGTCGATCATGATGGCGACCTCCTGCTGCCCGGGCTGCAGAGCCGGCTGTGCCACGATCATGTCGCTCTGCAGCAGGGAGCCCTTCTCCAGCTTGGTCACCGCGATCTTGCCCTCGATCTGGCGCAGATCGGTGACGGCGTTGTCCGAGAGCCAGCGCTCGGGCATCGAGATCTTCTCGAACTGGGCCCTGCTCAGCGCCGTGTAGGGCTGGATCTCGGACTTGACCTCGTACGCGGTGACCTCGGGGCCGACCTTGGACTTCACGTCGTTGATGACGGAGAGCACGCCGGCGAAGGCCGCCAGGGCGCAGACGACCGACAGGATCAGGAGTATTACGCCGCGGCGCTGACGGGAGTTCATGAACCGGACAACCTCATTGGGGGATATCGGTCGACAGGGCTCACCCTGCGGTGAGTTGGTTCTGGCTCTGGTGCGGGCTCGGATGCTGGTCGGTGGGCGGGGTGGCGGAGCAGAAGACGCAGCGGTCGCCGATGACGTCGATGCCGCACCAGTGGCAGCTGGACTGCCGTACGGACGTCACCAGTTGGTAGAGGACCGAGAGGTCGGGCAGGAAGGTGCAGAACTCGACCACCTTCGGGGTGCCCCACCAGGTCGCGGACTCGGCGGGCAGCGGGGTCTCGCGCAGGCCCTGGACGTTCCAGGCGGGCGCCAGGGTGCCCGCGATCCAGTCGGACTGGAACTGGCCCTTGGCGACCAGCATCGAGGTGGCGAACTCGGGGCCACAGAGGGTGGCTTCCGGTCCGACGCGGACGAGCTGCGGCTCCGGGTGGGCGATCACGCCGAACTGGCTGCCGGGCACCCAGGACTTGGCGTGGGACTTCAAGCCGACGGGGACGCGGTCGAGTCGGGCGACGGAGCCGAGGACGGCCCCGGCGTGGATGTAGTGGGTGAGCAGGCGGCCCGCGGAGGCGAGCACGCCGGGGCTGAGGTCGCAGGAGGCGAGCTGGCGCAACTGGCGGGCGAGGACGGCCAGTCCGAGGGGTGGCAGAGCGGGACGGAAGAGCGCGATCCGGTCACTCTCCAGGAGGGAGCGGATGGTGTGCAGCCGCCGCTCCACGCCGGGGGCCGCGGCCTGGGAGCACACGACGATCACATGTCCGTGCTGGTCGATGAGCCCCTGAAGCGCCGCCAGCGCGTGGTCCAGCGGCTGCCGGTCGAGGTCCTTGAGGACGATCGCGGGCACGGTGCGCTCGTCCTGTGGCGGCAGTGCCATGTCGGCACCGGTCACGGCAATGGCAGTTGGCACGCGCAGCTCCCCGTTCCCATGCCCCGCCGGCCCGACCGGCGTTACCCGACCCACCCAGTCGACTTCACTGCGTGACTATGCCAGCACTCTAACCACGCGGTTGTGACCGGAGAACAGCGTTTGTGTAGCTGGCGAGGAACTGCCGTTACACAAGTTGCGTCAAATCGGGGCAGGTTGAGCATCTCGCCCGCCACATTTCGACCCCCGGGCCCTTGCCAGGGTCGTCGACTGGGCCCAGGGACCCACATCGCCGGACCGCCCTCGGCAACGAACTGGTCTGGACCTATTGACAGATGGATTGGTCTGGACCAGCTTATTGTCATGTCCCCACAGAGACGATCGACCCGGCTCTGGTCCGGAGTCGTCACCGCCACCCTCGTCGCCTTCTCCCTCTCCCTCGCGGGCGCGGGACAGGCCTCCGCAGCCGACGTCAACAACGCCAAGAACGCCGGATTCGAGTCCGGCCTGACCAACTGGACCTGCACGGCGAGCAGCGGTACGACCGTCTCCTCGCCGGTCCACTCGGGCGCCGCCGCCCTCAAGGCGACCCCGGCCGGGCAGGACAACGCCAAGTGCACCCAGTCCGTCGCCGTGAAGCCCAGCTCGACGTACACCCTGAGCGCCTGGGTCCAGGGCGGCTACAGCTATCTGGGCGTCACCGGCACCGGCACCACGGACGTGTCGACCTGGACCCCCGACTCCGCGTCCTGGAAGCAGCTGTCGACCACCTTCACCACCGGCGCCTCGACCACGTCCGTGACGGTCTACACCCACGGCTGGTACGGCCAGGCCGCCTACTACGCCGACGACCTCTCCGTCTACGGCCCCGACGGGGGCGGCGGCACCGACCCGACGCCCACGGTCCCGGCGGCGCCGGGCGGCCTGTCCGTCTCCGGTACGACGTCGTCGTCGGTGTCCCTGGCCTGGAACACGGTCTCCGGCGCGACCGGCTACAACGTCTATCGCAACGGTACGAAGGTGACGGCCGTGACCGGCACCTCGGCCACGGTGACCGGCCTCGCGGCCTCCACCTCGTACTCCTTCCAGGTCACGGCGACCAACTCGGCCGGTGAGTCACCGAAGTCGGCGGCCGTGACGGGCACGACGACCGCGACCCCGACCGGCCCGGCGCTGCCCAAGCACGCCGTCACCGGTTACTGGCAGAACTTCAACAACGGCGCCACCGTCCAGAAGATCTCCGCCGTCCCGTCCCAGTACGACATCATCGCCGTGGCCTTCGCGGACGCGACGACGACGCCGGGTGCGGTCACCTTCAACCTCGACTCGGCCGGGCTGGGCGGGTACACCGTCGACCAGTTCAAGGCGGACATCGCGGCGAAGAAGGCGGCCGGCAAGAAGGTGATCGTCTCGGTCGGCGGTCAGAACGGCACGGTGTCGATCAACGACACGACCTCGGCGACCAACTTCGCCAACTCCGTCTACTCCCTGATGCAGACGTACGGCTTCGACGGCGTCGACATCGACCTGGAGAACGGCATCAACGCCACCTACATGACACAGGCGTTGAGGTCGCTGTCGTCCAAGGCGGGCTCTTCACTGGTCATCACGATGGCGCCGCAGACCATCGACATGCAGTCGACGTCGAACGGCTACTTCCAGACCGCGCTCAACATCAAGGACATCCTCACCGTCGTCAACATGCAGTACTACAACAGCGGTTCGATGCTGGGCTGCGACGGCAAGGTGTACTCGCAGGGCTCGGTCGACTTCCTCACCGCGCTCGCCTGCATCCAGCTGGAGGGCGGACTCGCCCCGTCCCAGGTGGGGCTGGGCCTGCCCGCCTCGACGAGCGGCGCCGGCAGCGGGTACGTGTCACCGACCGTCGTGAACAACGCCCTGGACTGTCTGACGAAGGGCACCGGCTGCGGTTCCTTCAAGCCGTCCAAGACCTATCCGGACCTGCGGGGCGCGATGACCTGGTCGACCAACTGGGACGCGTCGGCCGGGAACGCCTGGTCGAACGCGGTGGGACCGCACGTGCACGGGCTGCCGTAGCCCGCGGCTCAGCCGTCCTCGCCGTCGACCGTCTCGTAGGTCTCGGCGAAGATCTCGCCCTCACAGGCGTAGTGCTCGCCGCGCACCCCTTCGATCAGCATCCAGCCGGGCGGGATCTCGTCCGGCTCCGCGCCCCGCTCCATGGTGCGGATGCGGAGGACCTGCCCGCCGTCCCGCTCTTCCATGGCGACGAAGTCGTCGCCGAGGAAGGCACGGACGGCGGGCAGGTCCTGCTTGCGGCCCGTCCAGAGCAGCGCGCGCACGGTGACCGGCCGCTTGCGGACGCGGACGACTGTCATGAAGGGCTCCTGGGCGGTCGACGACATGCCTCACCTTGTCAGGAGCTGGTCAGGACGACCAGTCGTTCGGTCGCGCGTGTCATCGCGACATAGCGGTCCACCGCTCCCTCCACGCCCGTGCCGAAGTTCTCCGGGTCGACCAGGACCACCAGGTCGAACTCCAGGCCCTTCGACAGCTCGGGCGGCAGGGAGCGGACGCGTGCCGTGGCCCGGAAGGCCGGGTCGCCGATGACGCAGGCGATGCCCTCGGCGGGGTGTTCGGTGAGCCAGGTGTCGAGGATCGACGTCAGGTCCCCGGTGGAGCCGTGGGTGACCGGGATGCCGCTGCTGCGGATGGAGGTGGGGACGTTGGCGTCCGGGAGGGCGGTGCGGATGACCGGCTCGGCCTCCTTCATGACCTCTTCCGGGGTGCGATAGTTGATGCTGAGGGACGCCATGGTGACGCGGTCCAGGCCGATGCGGCGCAGGCGTTCCTCCCAGGTCTCGGTGAAGCCGTGGCGGGCCTGGGCGCGGTCGCCGACGATCGTGAGGCTGCGGGACGGACAGCGCAGCAGCAGCATCTGCCATTCGGCGTCCGTCAGCTCCTGGGCCTCGTCCACCACGATGTGCGCGAAGGGGCCCGCGAGGAGGTCGGGTTCGGCCGCGGTGAGTTCGGAGTCGTCGACCAGGTTGCGCTGGAAGTCCTCGCGGCGCAGCTGGGTCATCAGGCCCTCGCCGTCCACGTCGGCCGCGATCAGGTTCTCGACGACCCGCGCCATCTGGTCGCGCTGGGCGGCGAGGGCGGCATCCTGCCGGCGTTTGCGGGCGTCCGCCTTCGGGTCGCCGAGGCGCTGCCGGGCCGCGTCGAGAAGGGGGAGGTCGGAGACGGTCCAGGCCGCCGGGTTCTCGCGTTGCAGGGTGCGGACCTCGTCGCGGGTGAGCCACGGGGCGCACAGCCGCAGATAGGCGGGGACCGTCCACAGGTCGCCGACCAGGTCGGCCGCCTCCAGCAGGGGCCAGGCGCTGTTGAGGGCCTCCACCAGTTCCCTGTCCTGGCGCAGCACCCTGCGGAACTGCTCGGGCGCAAGGTCCTTGCCCTGGTACTTCTCCCGCAGGATCGCGACGAGCTTGTTCCAGATCTCGCCGCGGGCCTCGTTGTGCGGGGTGCCCGGTTCCGGGGCGTCGAAGGCCTCGGCCCAGTCGGCGGCGGTGAGGCGGAGGTCGGTGTGGTCGACGGTGACCGTCCTGCCCTCGGTGGGCGGCTCCTCGTAGAACCGTACGGCCTTCTCGATCGCCTTCACGAGGTCGGCCGAGGACTTCAGTCGGGCCACCTCCGGGTCGGTCTCCAGGGTCGCCTCCGCTCCCTCCTCGACCAGGTCGCGCAGGATGCAGGTCTGTACGCCCTCCTCGCCGAGGCTCGGCAGGACGTCGGCGACGTAGGAGAGGTAGGGGCGGTGCGGGCCGACGAACAGGACGCCGCCCCTGCGGTGGCCGAGGCGGGGGTCGGAGTAGAGGAGATGGGCGGTGCGGTGCAGGGCGACGACGGTCTTGCCGGTGCCGGGGCCGCCGTCGACGACGAGCGCGCCGCGCGAACCGGCGCGGATGATGGCGTCCTGGTCGGACTGGATGGTGGCGAGGACGTCCCGCATCCGGTCCGAGCGGTTGCTGCCGAGGCTGGCGATGAAGGCGGACTGGTCGTCGAGGGCGACCTGGCGCTCCAGGCCGTCGGCGGTGAACACCTCGTCCCAGTAGTCGCTGATCCGGCCCTCGGTCCAGCGGTAGCGGCGGCGGCTCGCGAGGCCCATCGGGTTCGCGTGGGTCGCCGCGAAGAACGGCTCGGCGGCCGGCGAACGCCAGTCGATCAGCAGCCGGTGCCCCTCGCTGTCGGTGAGCCCGAGGCGGCCCACGTAGAGCGGCTCGGCGTCGTCGGCGCCGACCATGCGGCCGAGGCACAGGTCGAGACCGAAGCGGCGCAGCGTACGCAGGCGGGCGGTCAGTCGGTGGATCTCCGCGTCCCGGTCCATCGCGGCCCGGCCCGCGCCACCGGGGGCCCTGAGCTCGGCGTCGAGCCGCTCGGACAGCTCGGCGATCGACTCCTCCAGGCTCGCCGCGATCGCCGCGAAGTGCTCCTCGTCGGCGGCGATCAGGGCGGGGTCGGCCTTGGCGGAGAGGCGGTCGGGCAGGTCGAACGCCGTGCCGGCGGTTCCCTGGGGGTTCACGTGATCAGCTCCGATGGAGGCCGAATGCGGGTGATGGACGATGTTCAAGCATGCATGGCCGTCTTTACGGCACGGCGGGACCCGCCACGTCGACCAGCAGCTTCGCCGCGATCGTCGCCCCGTCGGTGCGGATCTCGGCCGCCAGGGACCGGGCGCGCTCGTGGGTCTCGGGGGCCAGGGCGACGGTGAGGGCGGCCGACAGGGAGTCGTAGGTCGGGGTGGGGCCGTCGTGGGCCGCGCCGATGCCGAGTTCCGCGACGCGCTGTGCCCAGTACGGCTGGTCGGCCATCTGGGCCACCACGACCTGCGGCGTCCCGGCCCGGGCGGCGGTGGTGGTCGTACCGGCGCCACCGTGGTGGACGACCGCGGCCACCCGGCGGAACAGCTCCTGCTGGTTGACCTCGCCGACGACGAAGCAGTCGTCCTGGCCGTCGGTCAGCGCGAGGTCGGCCCAGCCGCGCCCGAGCAGGACCCGGTGTCCGTGCGCGCGGACCGCTTCCACGGCCGCCCGGGAGACGTCCGCCGCGTCCCGCAGCGGCATGCTGCCGAAGCCGACGTACACCGGTGGGGCGCCCGCGGCCAGGAACTTCTCCAGGTCCTCGGGGAGCGGACGGTCGTCGGTGCGGATCCAGGCGCCGGTCTGGACGACGTCGAGTTCGGCGGGCTCGGGCCAGGGGCTCAGGGCCGGGTCGGACGCGAGGAGCGGGCGGTCGGTGAGGACGTGGTCGCGGACGTTCGCCACCGGGGGCAGGCCGAGCTCGGCGCGGTGGGTGTTGACGGCCGCGCCGAACAGTTCGTTCAGGACGTCGGTGTTCTGGTCCCACAGCGTCCGGTTGTCCGTGACGTCCGCGGGCAGCGGGTGGCCCGGGAAGGCGAGCGGCGGGTGGTGCGGGGAGGGCAGGTAGGACGGGAAGTAGGAGACGAACGCGTACGGGACGCCCGACTTCTCCGCCGCGGCGCGGGCCGCGGCGGCCGCCGGGAGGAGTCCCGTCGCCACCACCAGGTCGCTGCCCTCGGCCACCGGGGCGACCGTGTCGTACACCGACGCGAACAGCGCGGCGGCACGCTCCCGCATGGTCGGGGGGAGCTTCGTCGGCTTACCGGTCAGGGCGTCCGTCGCCAGTACGCGCACGGACTGACCGATCGCCACCAGTGGGACACCGACCCCGGCCAGCAGCTCCTCGAAGTCGGGCGGCGCGCACACCGACACCTCCACGCCCAGCTCCCGCAACGCCACCGCCAGGCCCGCCATCGGTTCCACGTCCCCGCGCGATCCGTACGTCAGCAGCACAACACGCATCAGCGACTTCCTCGTTTCCGCAGGTCCCGGGCTCAGGCCGACGATTCTGCGGCACGAGGGGGGCCTTGCCGCAAGGCCCCCGGTGCGCTATACATTGAATATGGCAAGGGGTGTCCGGACCTCCTTGCCTTTCGTGTTTCCGGGGCACGTCTCAACCCTGAAGGGATGTCCGGTGGTCGTGTGCCGGGTCCGCGGGGCAGACGAAGACGTTGAACGTTCCGCCCCGGCCCACACTGACGTGCGTGGGGTTGAGGACCTCGTCCTCCAGGGGAATCCAGCTGCGGGTGCCGCCGTGTTCTGTCGGGCGGATCGCCAGCAGGAGTTCCATGGGCGTGCCGCAGGGACAGACCATCGGGTGCGGGCCGGTGACACCCCAGTAGGCGTATCCGCCCACCTTCCAGCCGGCGGCCACCGCGAAGTCGGCGTCGTAGCCCAGGGATTCGTCGGATTCCCCTTCCTCCTCCCAGAGGCTCTCCTCCCACTCCTCGATCCTCGATCCTCGACTGAAGGTCCTCGTCGAGGAGTTCGGGCCACTCGTACTCCACGACCCCCGGCTCGGGGTGCAGTACGCAGGGCTCGGGGACCAGTCCCTCGTAGCCGACCACCGCTGGGAGCGGCGGGTTCGTGAGTACGGCGTCCAGGGCGGCCGTGGAGTCGCGCCGGCGCAGGTGGACGGCAGGGGCGTGCGGGAAGCCGTGGGCCTCGAAGGGGCACCACAGCACCTGGAGGAGGTCGAGGCCGGGCGGGGCCGGGAGGTTCGGCACGTCACGGGCGTACAGCTGGGCCAGCGGGAGCAGCGGGACGGGGTGGGTGGCTTCGATGTCCGGGAGTTTGTGACGCCGTTGCAGTGTCGTCAGCCGCTCGCGTTCCTCGTCGGTGAGGGGGCGGTCCTTCGCCTCCGCGTGGAGACGGCGTTCCTCGTGGATGTCCGCGATCCTGCGGCCCTTGTTCCTGCGGTGCTCCTGCGTGCAGGTCGGCCAGGGCTCGTCGGCGGGCCACAGCAGCGGGCCGCCCACCGAACTGTCGTACGGCGTCGGGGTGCCGGGGCGGGGGTGGAGGCGGGTGCAGGTGCCTCGGTGTGCGGCCAGTTCGGGGAACAGGGTCTCGATGTCGAAGGGGCGGGGCGGGGTCGTGCGGGTCATCGCATCGGCTTGTAGTAGCCGAGGATCGCCTGGAGTCCCGCGAACCACTCGCGCAGGCGGTCCTTGGGCTTCGCCTCCACCGCGCACTCGTAGAACTGGCCGCTGTGCAGGACCACCGCCACGACCAGGGCCTTGCCGTTCGGGGTCGCCTTGTAGTGGACGGTGTGGATCTCGGGCCAGCTGAACTCGGCCTCCGCGCCGCGCATTTCGAAGGCGACGCCGGACATGTCGATGACCACGGAGTTGTGGCGGTCGACGGCCAGGAACTCCGGGCCGGCCGGGACCGGCACAACGGGCTGGGGCTGGGGCGCGTACTGCGGGGGCGGGGGGCCGAAGGCTCCTGGTGGTGGGCCGTAGGGCGGCGGCTGGGTCATCGGTGTCCCCCGGTGGGTGTCTCGTACAACTGTCGTGCGACCTCGGTACCGCAACCTACCCGTGAAACATTTCCCCGGGTCCACCGCATCAGTACAAGTGAGGACGGTGCGCGCCGGGCACCCACGAGCAGGGGGAACACATGAGACAGGTCCTTGCGGACCAGTACGCGGAGTTCGCGGCGGCACGGGCGGGGCATCTGTACCGCTCCGCGTGCCTGCTCACCGCCGGTGACACGCATCTCGCCGAGGATCTGGTGCAGGAGGCCCTGGGCCGGCTGTACATCAGCTGGCAGCGGGTGAGCCGGGTCGGCAACCCGGCCGGGTACGCGCAGACCGTGCTCACCCGGACGTTCCTCGCCCACCAGCGGCGGCGCAGCAGCACCGAGCGGGCCACCGACTCCCTGCCGGACCGGGCCGCCGCCGACCCGCGGGACGTGCCGCTGCGGCTGACGCTGCTGGAGGCGCTGGGGCGGCTGCCCGCCAAGGACCGGGCGGTGGTCGTCCTGCGCTACTGGGAGGACCGTTCGATCGAGGAGACCGCCGACGCGATGAACGTCAGCTCGGCGGCGGTACGGACCCGGTGCACACGGGCCCTCGGGCGGCTGCGGGAGCTGCTGGGCGAGGACCTCGGCGAATACGCCCGCTTCTGACGACGCCCTGGCCCCCTGACGCCCCTTCATTTTCCGTCCCTACGACCTCACTTCACTCAGACCTCGCGGAAACGGTGGTTTGCCATGCCCGTACATCAGCACAGCGATCCCTTCGAGGACCGTGTCGCCGACGAACTGCGCGCCACCGGTGGGCAGTTCCACGCCGACCCGGCCGCGCTCACCTCCGCCGGACTGGCCCGTGGGCGACGGCTGCGGCTGCGGCGCCGGGCGGCCGTCGTGGGCGGCGCGGCGTCGCTCGCGCTCGTCGGGGTGGGCGGGGCGCTGCTGCTGCCCGGCGGGGGTGCGGACGCGGAGAAGGCCTCGGTGGGTTCGACGCCGAGCAGGGCCACGTCCGCCGCGCCGGTGTCCGACCAGGAGCTGATCGGGACGTTGGAGAAGCTCCTCGGACACGGGAAGTTCAGTCAGCAGAGCGGCAGCGGCACGGCGGCCAAGTTCGGCCCGGTGGCGCAGCTCGTGTGGGACGACGGGCACGGGGGTTCCCTCGTCGCCGTGAGTCTGCGCAGGGTCGCGCCGGGCAGCCCGCAGGCCCGCGCGGTGACCGAGTGCCCGGACCCGGTGTACACGAAGCAGGACAGCTGCAAGACCAGTCGGCTGACCGACGGCTCACTGTTCACGTTCTTCCAGGGGTACGTGTACGCCGACAAGAGCGGGAGCCCCAAGCGGTGGACCGCCGACCTGGTGACTCCCAAGGGGGAGCACGTGTCGGTGAGCGAGTACAACTCCGAGTCGGAGAAGGGCTCGCCGGTCACCCGGACCGATCCGCCGCTGAACGCCGGGCAGTTGAAGGAGCTGGCCTCCGCACCGGCGTGGCTGACGGCGATCGCCGCCATTCCCGGCGAGGCGCCCTCGCCCGAGCCGGAGGAGACCGTCTCCTCCCGCAATGTCACCGCGGTCCTCACCGGACTTCTCCCCAAGGGTGTGAAGGTGGTGACGCCGGGTCAGGTGGAGGGGACCGAGTTCGGTTATGTCGTCGTCGACGACGGCCACGGAAAGAGTCTCGTCCAGGTCAACGTCCAGTCGAACATGGGGGACATGGCCTCGACCGAGGCCTTCAGCGGCGCCGAGACGCTCGGTGACGGCACGCTCGTCGCCGAGCGGAAGAGCGGGGGCGACAAGGGCGTCACGGGCCAGGCGATGTGGACCGTCGACACCCTGCGGACCGACGGTTCGCGCGTGGTGATCAGCGCCTTCAACGCGGGCACCCAGCACGAGGCGCCGACCCGCCAGACCCCGGCCCTGTCCATGAAGCAGCTCCGGGCGATCGCTCTGGACCCCACCTGGTTCCAGTAGCCCGCCCGGCGGTCAGAAGAACTCCGACCAGGGCTGATCCCAGATCTGCTTCACGCACAGCACCAGGAACAGCAGCCCGGCGATCACCAGCATCGCGTTGCTGACCAGGCCGTTGCGCCATTCCGTGGGGGTGCGTGAGGAGTTGAGGAGCCAGATCAGGGTGCCGGCGAGGAAGGGGAGGAAGGCCGCGCCCAGGACGCCGTAGAGGATGATCAGGCGGAAGGGCTGGCCCTGGAAGAGCAGGACGATGGGCGGGAAGGTCAGCCACAGCAGGTACGCGCGGAAGGGCCAGGAGCGTTCGCGCGCACCGGAGGCGACCTCCTCGCCCTTCGCCGTCTCCGTCGAGCGGTAGCGGGCCACGAAGTCGGCGAACATCAGGCTCACGCCGTGCCAGACGCCGATGAGGGAGGTGAAGGAGGTGGCGAAGAAGCCGATCAGGAAGAACTTGGCGGTCGCCGCCCCGTACTCCTTCTCCAGGATGTCGGTGAGCTGGATGAGGCCCTTGTCGCCGCTGGCGATGGCCACGTTCGCCGAGTGCAGCAGCTCCGCGCCGACGAAGAGCATCGCGATGACGAAGATGCCGGTGGTGGCGTAGGCGACCCGGTTGTCGAGCCGCATGACCTTCATCCAGCCGGTGTTGGTCCAGCCCTTGGCGTTGACCCAGTAGCCGTACGCGGCGAGCGTGATGGTGCCGCCGACTCCGCCGATCAGACCGAGGGTGTTGAGGATCGAGTCCTTCTCGTCGGGCAGGACGGGGAGCAGGCCCGCGAAGGCGTCGGGCAGGTTCGGGGTGACCCGGATCGCCAGGTACACGGTCACCACGAACATGACGCCGACCAGGACGGTCATGACCTTCTCGAAGACCGCGTACTTGTTGAACCAGACGAAGACCAGGCCGACCAGGCCGCAGGCGATCGCCCACCACTTGAGGTCCATCACGTCCGGGAACAGCGCCTGGAGCGGCAGCGCGCTCGACGACATCGCCGCCGCGCCGTACACGAAGCCCCAGATCACGACGTAGACCACGAAGAACCAGGTGGTCCAGCGGCCCAGGCTCGCCCAGCCGTCGAACAGGGTGCGGCCGGTGGACAGATGCCAGCGGCCGGCGGCCTCGGCGAGGGATATCTTCACGAGGCAGCCGATGACGGCGGCCCACAGCAGGGTGTAGCCGAAGTTGCTGCCGGCGATGAGGGTGGCGACCAGGTCGCCGGCGCCGACGCCGGTGGCCGCGACGACGATGCCGGGGCCGATGTACTTCCAACTGGACTTGCGGGGTGTGGGGGTGGTCGATACCTGGGTGTCAGTGGGGTGTCCCGTGGTGTCCGCCATGAAGGTCAACAAACCGCAAAGATCCAGCACTGACAAGAGGGCGGGCCCGTCCGCCGGCGCACGATTCGCGCCACCGCGTCTTTATTCGCCCTTGACCTGCTCATGCCATGAGTCGACGATGAGCCGCACACCCGCACCACGTACGTCGCACTGAATCGCCACTCCCCACTCCCACAAGGAGACTTCATGCGACTTCGGACACGAGGCTCGGGCGCCCGGGGCGGCAGACGCACCGCCGCCTTCGCCGCCCTGCTCGCCCTGGCGCTCGCCGCGCCGCTCACCTCGATGGACGCCTCCGCCGACAGCGCCGCAAAGGCGGCCCCCTCCGCGGACGACGTCCGGCAGTACGAGATCCACCAGCACACGACTCCGGTGACCCGCACCGCCATTCAGCAGACCGGGGTCACGGTGGACGAGGCCGACGAGGAGACCGTGGTGGTCTCCGGCCGCGCCGACCAGATCAAGAAGCTGCGCCGACTCGGGTACCAGGTCCAGGCGTTGGGCACTGCCCCGGACCGGCTGGCCGAGGACGAGATGCGGCTGTACGACTTCCCGTCGGCCGACTCGCGCTATCACAACTACGCGGAGATGACGAGCGCGATCAACTCCGCCGTCTCGGCCCACCCGGACATCGTGAGCCAGCGCGTGATCGGCACGTCCTACCAGGGCCGGAACATCGTCGCCATCAAGATCAGCGACAACGTGGCGACCGACGAGTCCGAGCCCGAGGTGCTCTTCACGCACCACCAGCACGCGCGCGAGCACCTCACCGTCGAGATGGCGCTCTATCTGCTCGACCAGCTGACCTCGGGCTACGGCACCGACTCACGCGTGACCAACCTGGTCAACAACCGTGAGATCTGGATCGTGCCGGACCTCAACCCCGACGGCGGCGAGTACGACGTGGCCACCGGCTCGTACCGCTCCTGGCGCAAGAACCGGCAGCCCAACTCCGGTTCCTCGTACGTCGGTACGGACCTCAACCGCAACTGGAACTACCGGTGGGGCTGCTGCGGCGGCTCGTCCGGATCGACGTCCTCGGAGACGTACCGCGGGTCGGCCGCCGAGTCGGCTCCCGAGGTCAAGGTCGTCGCGAACTTCGTGCGCAGCCGTGTGGTGGGTGGAGTTCAGCAGATCAAGGCCGGCATCGACTTCCACACCTACAGCGAGCTGGTGCTGTGGCCGTTCGGGTACACGACGGCCGACACGGCGACCGGGATGACCACGGACGACCGGAACGCGTTCGCCACGGTCGGGCAGAAGATGGCCGCCAGCAACGGCTACACGCCGGAGCAGTCCAGCGACCTGTACATCACCGACGGGTCGATCGACGACTGGCTGTGGGGCAACCAGAAGATCTTCGCCTACACCTTCGAGATGTACCCGACGTCCAGTTCCCAGGGTGGGTTCTACCCTCCCGACGAGGTGATCGCTCGGGAGACCGCCAGGAACCGGGACGCCGTGTTGCAGCTGCTGGAGAACGCGGACTGTATGTACCGGTCCATCGGGAAGGAAGCCCAGTACTGCGGCTAGCTAGTCGGACTCCTCGAAGTAGGCGTCGAGGACAGCGTCCAGCTGCTCCTCCCACTCCTTGAAGTCCGCCCTGGCCGCCGCCTCGATCTCGATCGGGTACCAGCGGCGGTCAGGGGTGTGGACCGTGATCGTGAATCGCTTGCCGAAGCGGGGGGACTCCGTCTCGACCGCGCCGATCTCGTCCCACCCGAACTCGCACCGCTCCTCGTCGAGGCTCAGGCGTACGCCCTTCGCGTCGGCGACGATCCTGGCGCGGCGGTCGGCGGCCTCGAAGACGGGGCCGTCGGCCGCCGCGTCCTCGTCCGCCTCGGCCTCTTCGGCCGCCTCCGGTTCCTCGGGGGCGGCCTCGTCCTGTGCGAGGGGCTCCTCGGCGTCCTCCGGCTTGGCGTCCTCGGGCTCGCCGGACACGGGTGAGGTCAGCCCGGGGATGAAGGCCGGGTCGAATCCGGCGCCTTCCAGGGGCTTGCTGCTCGAACCTATGCGCTGCTCCACGGTCGGAAGTATGGCGGACAAAGCTGTGCCGTGGGGCGGCGGGGGCGAATGAGGCCGCCCTCCAGCCAGCTTGCTGAAACTTGCTGCAAGTTCTTGCCAGTCGTCGCGGGCGGCTGCTTGACTCACCAGGCCTTGGCCCCTGAGAGGAACGAGCCGACCTCATGAGCACCGAGACCGACGTCCTCGTCCTGGGCGGCGCGGGCGTGGACACCGTCGTCCATGTCCCGGAGCTGCCGCTCCCCTACGCCGACAGCTACATGATCCGGCCGGGCATCGTGACCCGCGGCGGCCAGAGCGGCGACTTCTTCGCGCTCGGCACGCACTCCCTGGGGCTGCGCACCCACCACATCGACCTGCTCGGCGACGACCCCGAGGGCGACCTGGTCCGGGCACTGCACCGGGACCGTGGCATCGGCCTCACCGAGGTGTTGTCCGCCGCGGGCACCAAGCGCGCGGTCAACCTCGTCTCCCCGGACGGGCGGCGCCTTTCGCTGTACGACGACACCCGCAGCCAGGAGTCCGACCGGCTGCCCGAGGACACCCTGCGCACGCTGGCCGCCGACAGTCGGCACGCCCATGTGGTGATCACCCACCCGTGCTCGTACGCCCTGCCGGTGCTGCGCGAGTCCGGGGTCACCATCTCGACCGACCTGCACAACTGGGACGGCGCGAACCCGTACCACGAGCCGTTCGCGCTCGGCGCCGACCTGGTCTTCCTGTCGACGACCGCGCTCGCCGACCCGGAGGCCACCATGCGGGACATCGTCGCGCGCGGCCGGGCCCGGATCGTCGTCGCCACCGCCGGGGCCGAGGGCGCGTATCTGCTGGTCGACGGGGAGATCACGCACGTGCCCGTGGTGGCGCCGCCGGCCCCCGTGGTCGACTCCAACGGCGCCGGTGACGCCTTCGCCGCCGCGTTCCTGCTGGGCTGGCTGGACGGCGCCGACCCGCTGCGCTGCGCCCGGTACGGGGCGATCGCCGGCGCCCACGCCTGCACGGTGCCCTCGACGCGGGCCGACGCCATCGGACGCGAGGAACTCCTCGCCCGGGTCGCGGAGTTGGACGCCGCCGGGGAACGGAGTTGAGGGAGCGGAGCGGCACCCCTGCCTGAGGGTGCCGTGCCAGACTTCCGGCCATGGGGACGATCTACGCGTTCATGGCGGGCGTCAACGCCTACCCACCGCATATCGCCACACCCCTCTCGGGCTGCGTCAACGACGTGGGCGCGGCCCGGGAGTTGCTGGAGGAGCGGGGCGGGGACAGCGTCGAGGTGCGGACGGTGCTGGACGGCGCGGCGACGGTCTCCGTCGTCGAGGACGGCATCCGCACGTTCCTCGGGTCGGCCGGGGCCGGGGACACGGCGTTGTTCTGGTTCTCGGGGCACGGCAGTGAGCGGGTGGCCACCGGTGCCGAGCTCCTCGTCGAGGCGACGGGTCTGAGCCAGGCGCTGGTCTGCGTGGACGGCCCGCTGTCCGACAAGCGCCTGGGCGTGCTGCTGGACGAGGTGGCGAGGCGCGGGGCGCAGGTGGTGGCGGTCCTGGACTGCTGCTACTCGGGCGGCGCGACCCGCGAGGACCGGATCCCGGCAGATCTGACCGCACGCTGGGCGCCACCCCGCCCGGAGTGGCCCGCCCCCCGCGACGCGGCCCCCGCTCCAGGCACCGCGCGGCATCTCCTGCTGGCCGCGAGCCGGCTCGATCAGCTCTCTTACGAGGGTTGGTTCGACGGCCGTCGGCACGGCGTCTTCACGCACGCCCTGCTGGACGCGGCCCGCACCGCGGGCCCGGACGCCACCTACCGCCAGGTGCTGGCGGCGGCGGACGCGCGGGTACGGCGGTCCGGCGGCCGGCAGCAGCCGGTGCTGTTCCCGGAGACGGCCGAGACCGCCGACCTGCCGTTCCTGGCGGGCGCGGGGGCGACCGCGGTCGGCGACCATCTGCTGCGGTGCGGTCCTGAGGGGTGGGAGGTGGACTGCGGGACGGTGCACGGCCTGCGGGGCGGGGCGGACGCCGGGGGCACGGAGTTCGGGGTCATCGGGGACGGGCGGGTCGTCAGGGCTCGTGCGGTGCGGGCGGACCGGTCGCTGGTGGAGCCGGTGGACTGGACACCGGACCTCGGGCGGGCCTACCCGGTCAGCCCGACGGCGCTGGCCGCACCGCCCGCGACGGTCAGTGTCGAGGGCGCGGACGCACGGCTGCGCGCGGCCGTCACCTCGTACGCCACCCCGTTGCTCCAGGTCGTGGACTCCCCGGAGGACTTCGGCGACCTGCACTTCCGGGTGGTCGCGGCGGGTGGCGGCACGGTGGAGGTGCTGGGGCGGGACGGGACGCGGTTCGTGGATCCGCTGCGGCTCGGCGCGCGGCCGGCCGACCGGGACGGCTCACCGGCGGCCGCGACAGCGTCGTACGACGGCAGGGTGGTCGTCGACTGCCTTGCGCACCTGACCCGTTGGCACCGGCTCCGTGATCTCGGCTCGCGGCCGTCGCTCCTGGACAACCAGGTGCGGGTGGAGATCGTGCCCTGGGGCGGTGGGGGCGCGCTGGTACCGGACGGGCGGGGGGAGATCGTGTGCGCGTACGGGCCGGACGGGGAGCCGCCGTCGGTGTCCGTGCGGCTCACCAACCGTTCTCAGCGGCCTCTTTGGTGCGTGCTGCTCGATCTCACCGACAGCTATGCCAGCGACCCGGTGCTGTTCCCGGGCCACTTCATCGGGCCGGGGCGGACGGGTCACGCCCTGGACGGGGAGCCGGTGCGGCCGGCCCTGCCCGAGTCCAGGGCCGTCAGGTCCGGTGCGGAGGTACGGGACTGGCTCAAACTGATCGTGGCGGAGGGCGAGTTGAACACCGTGCCGTTCCGGATGCGGGCGTGGAACCAGTGGGCGGGCGGCATGGACGAGGACGTCCTGCGCTTCGGCGCACCCTCCGGCGGACGCGACCTCGGACCGGCCGGCCAGGGCGCGGCGGGCCGCTGGGCCACACAGACGATCACCCTCAGGACGGTCGTGCCGTAGCGGGTACCTAGGGCGCCAACTGGACGTAGTACGGCTGGAGTACGGAGTTCAGCCACTCCCGCCCCTCGGCCGTGTCGAAGTCCACGGCGTCCCCCTCCTCGGCGCGCAGCGCGCCCTCCGGGCTGCGGTCGCCGAACAGCACCACCGTGCGGTCGGCCGGCTCCCGCTTGGACGCCCACAGCAACCCCTGGGCCCAGGGGTCGGTGTGGTGGCGGATCCAGTGGGCCCAGTCGCGGGTGTACGGGTACTCGTGGGCCTCGGTGTGCACGAGCCAGGTGTCCTGGTGGACGGCGGCCAGGTCCTGGGCGCTGACCAGCGGCAGGACGTCCACGTCGGCGGCGAGCCGCAGGGTGCTCAGCCGGCGGCCCTCGACGGCACGGCGCGGCAGCAGCCGGGGACCGCCCGCGGGGTCGAAGGGCAGGGAGCGCAGCAGGGTCTCGCAGACGGCGGCCGTGGGGCCGAGGCCGGCGTAGAGATAGCCGTAGGGGTCGCAGGAGGTGGCGTCGAAGCGGCCGCCTCCGTACAGGCAGTGGGAGGGTCTCGGGTTGAAGCCGGCGGCGGGGCGGTGGGAGCCGTGGATGCGGTAGAGCGGGGTGCCGCGGGTGAGCGTGACCTTGCCGGGGGTGCCGGTCAGGGCGTCGGGCGGCCGGTAGTTGGGCACGTTCAGTCACTTCCCATCCGGCTGATCACTTCCCGTCCGGCAGATCGTTTCCCACCCGGCGGCTCACTCTCCACTGCTCATCAAGAACTGGGCGACGTCCGGGAGTTGTCGGTCGTGTTCCGTCCCGAGCAGGCTCACCGGGGTCGTGCCGAGCCAGGCGTTGGCGGACAGCCACCAGTCGGCGGCACCCCACGGGTCGCGGTCGGCGGCGAGGAGGGCGTTGACCTCCAGGACGACCAGCCAGGGCAGGGTGTCCTCGGAGAACTGGAAGCGTGGCAGACGGAGCCGTCCACCGGTGCCGGGCAGCCGGATCAGTTCGGGCGCGAAGGGGGCGCCGCCGCGTCGGAGCAGGGTCTCGGCGTCCAGCGCGGGCTCGGCGAGCAGCCGTTCGCGCACCGGCCCGAGGACCGGGCCGACCATACGGTGTCCGTCGATGAGCAGGACCGCGAGATCCTCGGCGTCGAACCCCTGCACGGTCGGCCGCCCGCTGATCTGCGGTGTGGCCGGCGTGCCGGTGAACCGCGCCCCGGTGTCCGCCCCGAACTCGTCCGGCAGCCACGCCGCGAGCAGATCGGCGGCCTGCCGGGCGGCGGCGTACCGCAGCCGCTCGTCCCGTGTCCGGTCCCGTACGACGGCGACCAGGCCGGTCAGCCGCTCGCGTTCCGCGGTGCCGAGGCGCCCGGAGACCCGGTCCCAGCGGGCCGCGGCGGCGGCGAGGACGACATACGGGTCGTCGGGCGCGCTCATCGGCCGCCCTCCGCGGGGGCGTCGCTGGTCAGCAGCCGTTCCAGGAGGTCGGCGCGGGCGTGGCGGCGTACGACGAAGTGGATCTCCCAGTCGGCGCCGCGGGCGAGTTCGGCCTCGACGGCGGCCCACAGCGCGCCGAAGCTCTCCAGCGGGGTGAGTCCGCCACGCCCGGCGCCCAGCAGGGGCAGACAGACGGACCGCAGCGGCGGGTCGTGCGCGCCGGCCTCCTCGGCGAGCAGCGCGAAGACCCGGGCGACGCCTCGCGTGATGTCGGCGGGCTGGACGTCGTAGTCGTTGGTCTCGGGCCGGGGTACGGCGACGGCGACGTGGTAGATCCGCCGGATGCCCTGGCCCTGAAGGGCGCCCGCCGAGGTGACGGCGACCGTGCCGGGCTGTGCCGCCCGGCCGGGAGACCCGTGCCGGGCGGTCCAGCCCCGTAACTCGTCGTCGATCCTGTCCTCGACGAGTCCCCCGACGGGGTCTCTGCGCGCCCCCGCGCGCCGCAGCGTGGCGGAGACGGACGACTTGTAGGGCGCGGGCAGCGCGAAGTAGGTGTTCGACGGCGAGACGACGACATCGATGTCCCGCAGCAGGTCGACGGAGTGGACGTGCAGCGTGACGGGGACGGTACGGCGGTCGACGCGCGGGCGCAGGGCGCGATGGGCGGCGGGCATGCGTGCGTACGACGGTGAGGGGGTCGGTGTTTCCCCGGCCCCCTGGACGACGAGCTGGACGACCTGTTCGGCGACCTGCCCGAGGACCATGAGCTCGTGGTGCTTGCGGAACCGCTCGACGCTCACCCCGTACACCTGGGCGGCCCGTCTGCGCCGGTCGGCGGCCGGCCAGTCGCGGGTGCCCTGGGCGAGCCCGAGGCTGTACTCGGCGGCGGTCTGGAGCGTGCCGCCGCCGATCCGCGAGACGGCGAGCCGCAGCACCTTCTCCACCGGCCCCCCTGGCGACTCGCCGTCTCCCCGCGGGAGTTCACGGGCGGCCCCGGCGAGCGCCGGTACGTCGAGTGCGCGCAACCTGACGACTCCGGCCCGCCGCACCTTCCGCACCTCCGCCAGCACCGCTCCGTGATCGGGCACGTGAGGAGACGGCGGCATGACGATCAGGATCGCACCGCCGCCGCCAGCCTCACAAGCCCGCCCCGTACACCCATTCCAGCGCACGCCCCGGTCGCGAACGGGTCGCGGCCGGGGCGAACTCAGGTCGTTCTCAAGGCAGTTACGACACCACCAGACTCAACACAGCCGCCATCACGAACCCCACCACCGACAACACCGACTCCAGCACCGTCCATGTCTTCAACGTGTCCCGTTCGCTGATGCCGAAGTACTTCGCGACCATCCAGAAGCCGCCGTCGTTCACGTGCGAGGCGAAGATGGAGCCGGCGGAGATGGCCATGATGACGAGGGCGACGAAGGCCTGGGAGTGGTCGGTCTCGGCGAGGAGGGGGGCGACGATGCCGGCCGTGGTGACGATGGCGACGGTGGCCGAACCCTGGGCGACCCGCAGGACCACCGAGATCAGGTAGGCGAGGACGATGACCGGGAGGCCGACGTCGTTGAAGGTGTCGGACAGGGCCTGGGCGACGCCGCTGGCCTTGAGGACGGCACCGAAGACCCCGCCCGCACCAACGACCAGGAGGATGTTGCCGACCGGCTTGAGCGAGGAGGTCGACACCGTTTCCAGGGACTTGCGGGACCAGCCGCGGCGGATGCCGAGGAGGTAGTACGCGAGGAGCAGGGCGATCGTCAGGGCGACGAAGGGGCTGCCGAAGAACTCGACCACCGAGCGGAGCGTGGACGGGTCGAGGGCGATCGAGGAGAACGTCGCCGCGAGGATCAGGACCAGCGGCGTACCGATGATGCCGAGGACCGTGCCGAGCGGAACGGGGTCCTCGCGGGGCACGACGCCCTGCGCGCGCTGCTCCTCGATCACCGCGAGCCGCGCCTCCGCCGCCGCCTCGACCATGTCCTGCGGTACGGCGACGAAGATGCGCTTGCCGATCCACGCCGAGAACGCCCACGCGGCCAGCACCGCGGGGATGCCACAGACGACGCCCATGAGGATGACCCAGCCGAGGTCGACATGGAGCAGCCCTGCCGCGGCCACCGGACCGGGGTGCGGCGGCAGGAAGGCATGGGTCATCGACAGGCCGGCCAGGAGGGGCAGACAGTAGAGGAGGATCGACTTGCCGCTGCGCTTCGCCGCCGCGTAGACGATGGGCGCCAGGACGAAGATGCCGACGTCGAAGAAGACCGGGATACCGAAGATCAGGCCGGTGAGGCCCATCGCGAGCGGCGCCCTCTTCTCACCGAAGAGGTTGAGCAGCCGGGACGCCAACACCTCGGCCCCGCCGCTGACTTCGAGGATCGCGCCGAGCATGGTGCCGAGGCCGATGATGATCGCGACATGGCCTAGGATGCCGCCCATGCCGGACTCGATGGTGGACACGGCGTCGCTGCGCTGGACGGTGCCGAAGAGTTCGGTGACCGAGAGACCGGCGAGCAGGCCGACGGCTATGGACACGGCCAGCAGCGCCACGAAGGGCTGGATCCTGACCTTGATGATGAGGAACAGCAGCAGCGCGATGCCGAGGGCGGCGACAGTCAGCAGACCGGCGGTGCCGTCGATGAGGAGGAGCAGTCCACCGGTGTGGGGTGGCGCCTCGGTGGGGGTGGTCGCGGCGAGCGGAAGGGACATACGGGGGTCCTCTGCGTAAGAACATGGAGCTTTCGGGCAGGGCGGATCGCGGCATGGCCACCCGTGGGGGGCCATGCCGTCTGCTTACGGCGTGCGGGAGTTGAGAGGGGTCGGCGTCAGCCTCGGCCTCAGCTTCAGCCGAGGACGGCGAGCGCGTCGATCTCGATGAGGAGCCCGGCGGGGAGACCGACGTAGACGGTCGTACGGGCGGCAGGCGGCTGGGTGAGCCCCTGCTCCTCGAAGTAGGTGTTGTAGAGGGCGTTCATCTCGGCGAAGTGGTCGACGTCGGTCAGATAGACGCGGATCATCATCACGTCGTCCCAGGACGCGCCGCCCTCCTCCAGGATCGCCTTGACGTTGGCGAGGGTCTGGAGGGTCTGCTCCCGCAGGGTCGGCCCGGCGGGCGTCGGGGCCTGGCCCGCCACCGCCGGCAGGAATCCGACCTGCCCGGCGACCTGGAGGATGTTGCCCTTGCGCACCCCGTGCGAGAACTTCGCGGGCGGGGTGGTGTGGGTCGTGGGGGTGAGCGCGATCTTCTCGGTCATGGGGTGACTTCCTTGACGGGGGTTCTGCCGGAGTACTCCCCGCTGATCGTGTCCGCCGTGCGGCGGACCAGCGGGAGCAGGGTGAGGAGTTCGTCGGCGGTGACGACGACGTTCGGCGCGGAGACCGACATCGCGGCGACGACCCGGCCGTCGGCGCCGCGGATCGGTGCGGCGACGCAGTTGATGGACTCCTCGTGGCCACCGAGGTCCGTGGCCCAGCCCTGTTCGCGCACCCGCTCCAACTCCTTCAGGAAGGCAGGGGCGTTGGGTGTCGAACGGGCCGTGTACAGGGGGTAGTCGAGCTTGTCGGCGAGAGCGCGGCGCTCGCCCTCCGGGAGGTCGGCGAGCAGCAGCTTCGCCACGGCGGCGACCGTGATGGCGACGGGCTTCCCGATCCGCGAGTACATCCGCACCGGGTAGCGGCTCTCCACCTTGTCGATGTAGAGGACGTCCTCCTCCTCGTACACGGCGAGGTGGACGGTGTGGCCGACCTGTTCGTTGAGGCGTACGAGGTGGGGGTGGGCGATCTCGCGGATGTCGAGGTTCTCCATCGCCTCCTGGGCGAGGGCGATGAGCCGGGCGCCGAGGCGGTAGCGCTGGTCGGACTGGCGGTAGACCATGCCGTGTTCATGGAGCGTGCGCAGCAGCCGCAACGCGGTGGACTTGTGCACGCCGAGCCGGTCGGCGACCTGCCCGAGATCGGCGGGGCCCTCGGCGAGCAGCGGCAGGATGCTGAGCGCGCGGTCGACGGTCTGACTCATGGGGTGCGTACCTCCTCCGGGGCCTGCGCGGCTTGCGTCCAGCCGGGGCCGAGACGAAGTCTCTCCCACGCCGGCTCATCGAGAGCGACCAGCTGATCGGCGTGTGCGCGGGAAGGGGGCGTCGCGAGATCACCGGGCACGGTGAGGGCGGCGGCGGCCCAGAGGTGCCCGGTGCGGAGGCTTGTGCCCACGGGGAGCCCCCGCAGGAGGCCGGACAGGAACCCGGCGGCGAAGGCATCACCGGCGCCGGTGGTGGAGACGACGTCGACGGTGGGGGCGGGTTCGAAGGTGCGGGAGGTGGGGGTTGCGGTGGGGGCCGTTTCGCTCGCCCGCGCTTGCGGGGTGCCGCTGCGCCCACCCGTGCCGCCCCAGCGGCACGACTGCCCGCAGCTGGGCGGATGGGCGGGTGCCGCCCCTGCGGCCTGCGGTGGTGACTCCGGGGCGCTGACCGACCCAAGGGGCGCGGGGAACTGCGCGACCAGCCCCCTTCGGCCCGCAGCCGACACAAAAGCCGTAGCCCCCTCTGCTCCTTGCTTCACCACCAACACCGCCGGCTCCGGCAACACCTCACGGACCGCCGACGGCCCACCCGTGACCCCCCACACCTCCTCCGCCTCGTCCTCCCCCACGAACACCACATCCGCCCCGCGCGCCAGCTCCCGCAGCACCCGAGCCCCGTCGGCGTCGCGCCACAACCCCGACCGGTGGTTCACGTCGAAGGAGACGACCGGACGTCCCTCACGCGGCGCCGTAAGTGATTGCATCAGCTCCAGGCAACCGGAGGACAACGCCGCCGTGATCCCCGACAGGTGCAGCACCCGACCCGCACCCACCTCCACGTTCCCCACCGTCATCGCCGACGCCGCCGACCCCGCCCGGTAATAGGCGACCTCGTGCGCGGCCGTCCCCCGCTCCCCCGCCGTACGGAAGTACACCCCCGTCGGCCGCGAAACGTCCCGTCGCACGCCGCTCACATCCACGCCGTACGACCCGACGGTCTCGACGAGGTGGTCCCCGAACCCGTCCGCGCCGACCCGGCTCACCCACCGCACCGCATGACCGGCGGCGGCCAGCGCACAGGCCACGTTGGACTCCGCGCCCCCGATCGCCCGGTCGAAGGACGGCACGTCGGCGAGGCGGCCCGGCCGCGTGGGCAGGAAGGTGACCATGGACTCGCCGAGCGAGACGACATCCGCGACGTCGGGGGCGTTCACGATGGTCATGGCTCCTCGTCGTCTCGGGCCCGGGCGGCTCCATTGACCCGGCGTTGGCCAGGATGTTAGACACCAGTAAGCGACATACGCAATGGACGTTGCAGAGCATGCAACTGACCTGATCAGGGAGGCCCCGTGTCCCTCGACACCGGTACCGAAGCTCTCGCCCGCCTCGCCGAGGAACGGGTCGACCACCGCTTCAAGGGCCTCCCCCCGGACGCCGACGGCCTCACCGTCGCCGAGCTGGCCGCCCAGCGCCGCAACCTCTTCACCGACGGCTTCACCACCCCGGTGCTGGCCCTCTCCGCCGAGCGGCTCGAACACAACCTCCGGCTCATGGAGACGTACGCGACCCGCCACCACCTCGCCTTCGCCCCGCACGGCAAGACCTCCATGGCGCCCCAGCTCTTCCAGCGGCAGATCGAGCACGGCGCCTGGGGCATCACCCTGGCCGTGCCGCACCAGGTCCGCGTCGCCCGGGCCTACGGCATCCAGCGGATCTTCCTCGCCAACGAACTGACCGACGCCGCCGCCCTGCGCTGGATCGCCGGTGAGCTGGCGACCGACCCCTCCTTCCGGCTCGTCTGCTACGTCGACTCCGTGCGCGGCGTCGAGCTGATGGACGAGGCGCTGCGCGGGACCGTCCGGCCGGTGGACGTCGTCGTGGAACTCGCCGCGGGTGAGGGCGCCCGTACCGGTGTCCGCACCGAGGCGGAGTGCGCGGCGGTCGCCGACGCCGTCGCGGGCACCGACACCCTGCGGCTCGTCGGGGTCGCGGGATACGAGGGCGAGGTGCCCCAGGCCGATCCCGAGCGGGTGCACGCCTGGCTGCGGCGGCTGATCGCGCTCGCCGTCGACTTCGACAAGGCGGACCGCTTCAAGGGCGTGACCGAGATCGTCGTCAGCGCGGGCGGCAGCGCCTGGTTCGACGCGGTGGCGGACGTCTTCGCGCAGATCCCCGAACTCTCCCTCCCCGTACTGAAGTTGCTGCGCTCCGGCGCCTACGTCTCGCACGACGACGGGCACTACCGGAAGATCACCCCCTTCAACCGGGTCCCGGAGGAGGGCGCCCTGGAACCGGCGTTCCGGCTCTGGTCGCAGGTCGTCTCCCGGCCCTCCGCCGAGCAGGCCTTCGTCAACGCGGGCAAGCGGGACGCCGCCTACGACCTGGATCTGCCGTTCGCCCAGGTGGTACGCCGGGAAGGGACGGCGGAGCGGCCCGCGACCGGGATCGAGGTCACCGGACTGTCCGACCAGCACGCCTGGCTGCGCACCGCCCCCGGCGCGGACCTGGAGGTCGGCGACTGGCTGAGCCTCGGCCTCTCCCACCCCTGCACGTCCTTCGACAAGTGGCAGCTGATCCCGGTGGCCGAGGCGGACGGCACGGTGGTCGACTACATCCGTACGTTCTTCTAGGAGGTACGACCGTGGAGGAACTGGTCATCCGGGACGCGGACGTCGTCGACGGCAGCGGTGCGCCCTCGTACCGCGCCGATGTGGTGGTCGACGGCGGCCGGATCGTCTCGATCGTCAAGGAGGCCGCCGACGCCGGGTGCCAACGCCCGACAGCGCGGCGTGAGTTGGACGCTGAGGGGCTCGTCCTCTCCCCCGGCTTCATCGACATGCACGCCCACAGCGATCTCGCCCTGCTGCGCGACCCCGACCACAGCGCGAAGGCCGCGCAGGGCGTCACCCTCGAAGTCCTCGGCCAGGACGGGCTGTCGTACGCCCCCGTCGACGACCGCACGCTCGCCGAGGTGCGCCGCGCCATCACCGGGTGGAACGGGTACGGCGACGACATCGACTTCGACTGGCGGACCGTCGGCGAGTACCTCGACCGGCTGGACCGGGGCATCGCCGTCAACGCGGCCTACCTCATCCCCCAGGGGACGGTCCGGATGCTCGCCGTCGGCTGGGAGGACCGCGAGGCGACCCCGGCCGAGCTGGACCGGATGCGGCGGCTCGTCGCCGAGGGCATGGAGCAGGGCGCGGTCGGCATGTCGTCCGGGCTGACGTACACGCCCGGCATGTACGCCAAGGACGCCGAACTGACCGAGCTGTGCCGGGTGGTGGCGTCGTACGGCGGCTACTACTGCCCGCACCACCGCTCCTACGGGGCGGGCGCCCTTGAGGCGTACGAGGAGATGGTGGCCCTGACCCGGGAGGCGGGCTGCTCGCTCCATCTCGCCCACGCCACCATGAACTTCGGTGTGAACGAGGGCCGGGCGCCGGAGCTGACCGCGCTGCTGGACAAGGCGCTGGCGGACGGTGCCGACATCAGCCTCGACACCTACCCCTACACCCCGGGCAGTACGACTCTGGCCGCGCTGCTGCCGAGTTGGGCGAGCGAGGGCGGCCCGGAGGAGATCCTCGGGCGGCTCGCCGACGACGGCACCGCGGAACGCATCCGTCACCATCTGGAGGTCGTCGGCTCGAACGGCTGTCACGGGGTGCCGGTCGACTGGGAGACGATCGAGATCTCGGGGGTGGCCGATCCCGCGCTGGCGGACCAGGTGGGCCGCCGCCTCGACGGCTGGGCGACCGCCCGCCGGCTGCTGCTCGCCGACCGGCTGGCCCCGTCGATCATCCAGCACGTGGGCCATGAGGAGAACGTCCGGCACATCATGCGCCACCGCGTCCACACCGGCGGCTCGGACGGCATCCTCCAGGGTGCGAAGCCGCACCCGCGGGCGTACGGCACGTTCCCGCACTATCTCGGCCACTACGTACGGGAGTTGGGCGTGCTGTCCCTGGAGGAGTGCGTAGCCCATCTGACCGGCCGCCCGGCCGCCCGGCTCCGCCTCCCCGACCGCGGTCTGGTCCGCGAGGGCTACCGCGCCGACCTCGTCCTGTTCGATCCGGCGACGGTGGCGGCGGGCTCGACCTTCGAGGCCCCCCGCACCCTGCCGACCGGCATCCCGTACGTCCTGGTCGACGGCCGTTTCGTGATCGAGGAGGGCCACCGGACGGACGTCCTCGCGGGACGCTCCGTCCGGCGAACCCCGTAGTACTGCTACGGCTTGGGCAGCGTGCAGCCGCTCGCGCTCAGGTCGAGCTTGTTGTCCACGCCGAAGCAGGCCGGGATCTGGTAGGTCTCCTGGGCGTAGTTGATGCCCTGGCGGACGGTGACGTTGCCGCTCGCGTCGACCTCACAGGGGTTGTTGTCGGTGCAGCGGCCGCCGTCCTCGTTGCCGGTGTTGTTGACGGCGACGACCTTGCCGGTGGCGTTGTCGATGACGGGCGAGCCCGAGGTGCCGCCGATGGTCTGGCAGGCGGAGGTGTAGCGGACCGAGTCCTTCCAGGTCCACTCGCCTTCCTTGAGGCGGTAGGCGAAGCCGTCGACGTTGCAGGCGTACGTGCGCTTCCAGTAGCCGGAGACGACCGTGATGGCGGTGCCGGCCACCGGGTGGGTGTTGTTCAGGGTGAGCGCGTCGATGCCGTACGTGCTCTTGATCGAGGCGTAGGTGCGCGTGAGCTGGTAGATCGACACGTCGGTGTCGGTCATCGTCGCGTAGGCGATCTTGCTGGCGCGGAGCGTTCCGACCCTGGTGCCAGAGGAGTTGAGGAGCCCGAAGCTCCGGGTGGAGGCCTGGTCGACGATGACCTCGCCGGCCGCCGGGAAGCCGGTCTCCAGGCAGTGGCCGTTGGACATGACCAGCGCGGGGTCGTCGGCCTCGGAGTTGGGGAAGCGGATGACGGACCCGGAACAGTTGCTGAGCGAGACGGTGCCGGCGAAGTTGACGGCCTGGAGCTGGGGCGCGAGGGCCTGGTTCAGGCTCGCCGAGGCGGACGTGACCGTGTCCCAGACGGTGGAGACGGCGGTGCTGGTGTCCACCGCGCCCGTGGTGTCCGGGGCCGCGACCGCTGGTGCCGCGCCGACCCCGGCCAACGCCAGGGCGAGCACTACGGCACCGAGAGGCTTCTTCATGTGGGGGTCCCCTCAATTGCGACGAGGGTGACCGGAGAATCTCCGGCCACCCGCCAAGTTGTCATGCGCATTGTCATCTTGGCGGGGCGGCCGGGCAAGGACTTGTTTCGAGTCGTGGGGGTTTCCCTACGAACCTGCGGACTCCTGCCCGGGGTTGGGGACTTCATGCATACATGGCTCAGCGGGGGCGCTTGGTGTTGCCCAGCCCCTTGCCGGGCTTGCCGTCGGAGCCGGAGCCGGAGTCACCCGGGTCGCCGGAACGGGTCGCGGTGGGGGCGGAGGCGCTCGCCGTGGCGGTGGGGGTGACGTCCGCGGGAGCGGCCGACTCCGACGCGGTCCTCGTCGATGCCGGGGACGAGGGCGCGGGCGCCGACGAGGCCACGGACGGGGACCCGCCCCGTGAAGCGTCGGTCACCCCCGGGGTGTCGGTGGCGGAGCCCTCCGTGACGTCCGGCGCCGCGGAACCCGTACGCCGCTCCTTGCCCTCCGAGCCGCCCGGGGCCCCGGACAGGGAGAAACCGGCGACCAGCGCCGCCATCGACACCGCGCCCACCGCACCGGCCGCGACCACGACGCGCCGCGAGCGCCAGGGGCTCGGCTTGGGCTTACGCCGGGAGCGGGGACCGGGGGCGACCGCCGCACCCGGCACGCCCGCGACACCCGGCACGTCTGCGGCACCCGGCACGTCTGTGACACCCGGCAGGGAAGGCAGCTCGGCCGTCTCGTCGTACGCGTTCTGCCACCCGTGCGCGACAGCCGGGTCGGCGTACTCGTCGTAGGAAGGGGGCGGCTCGGCCCGCGGGTGGTACACGTTCGGCGCACCCTGGGGCGCTCCGGCCGCGCCGATGCCGTTCTCGTTCTGGGGTGGCCTGGACATGGCCGCGCATTGTAGGGACGCGGGGGCCGCCGAGACAGCTACCGGCGATAACCACCCAAACCGCCGCGTCTCAAGTGGTGGAAAACACGGCCCGAGCCGCGTTACCGGGCCGTAAGCTCCCTGGCATGCAGGTGATCCAGTCGACCAAGCTCGCCAACGTCTGTTACGAGATCCGGGGCCCGGTTCTCGAGGAGGCCATGCGGCTTGAGGCGGCGGGCCACCGCATCCTCAAGCTGAACACCGGCAACCCGGCCGCCTTCGGGTTCGACTGCCCGCCGGAGATCCTCGAGGACATCCTGCGCAACGTGTCGTCGGCGCACGGCTACGGCGACGCCAAGGGCCTGCTCGCCGCCCGCCGGGCCGTCGTGATGCACAACCAGACCCTCGGCATCGAGACCGACGTCGAGCACGTCTTCATCGGCAACGGCGTCTCCGAGCTGATCGTGATGGCGATGCAGGCGCTGCTGGACGACGGCGACGAGGTGCTCGTCCCGTCCCCCGACTACCCCCTGTGGACCGCCGCCGTGTCCCTGTCCGGCGGCACGGCCGTGCACTACCGGTGCGACGAGCAGTCCGACTGGATGCCGGACCTCGCGGACGTGGAGCGGAAGGTCACCGACCGCACCAAGGCGATCGTCATCATCAACCCGAACAACCCGACGGGTGCGGTGTACGACGAGGCCATGATCCGCGGCCTGACGGACATCGCGCGCCGCCACAACCTGCTCGTCTGCTCCGACGAGATCTACGACAAGATCCTCTACGACGACGCCACCCACACCCCGACCTCGTCCGTCGCGCCCGACCTGCTGACCCTCACCTTCAACGGCATGTCGAAGGCGTACCGGGTGGCCGGCTACCGGGTGGGCTGGATGTCCATCTCCGGCCCGCGAGCGCACGCCGACTCCTACATCGAGGGCCTGACCATCCTGGCCAACATGCGGCTGTGCGCGAACATGCCGGGTCAGCACGGAGTCGTGGCCGCGCTGAGCGGCCGGCAGACCATCAACGACCTGGTGCTGCCGGGTGGGCGGCTGCGCGAGCAGCGGGACGTGGCGTACGAGCTGCTGACGCAGATCCCTGGGGTGAGCTGCGTGAAGCCCAAGGGCGCGCTGTATCTCTTCCCGCGCCTGGACCCCAACGTCTTCAAGATCAAGGACGACCGGCAGATGGTCCTGGACCTGCTGCGGCGCGAGAAGATCATGGTCGTCCAGGGCACCGGGTTCAACTGGGGCGAGCCGGACCACTTCCGGGTCGTGACCCTGCCCAACGCCCGCGATCTGCGGGACGCGATCACGCGGATCGGGAACTTCCTGGACGGCTACAGCCAGCCGTAGCGCTCCGCTGGTGGAGCCGGTTTCGCGATCGCAGCCAACTTTAGAATGAATCTAAGCTAGGATGGTTTCCTGACCGCGACGGAGGCCTTCCCATGTACGAACCGATCCGCACCAAGTCGGTCCACAGCACGATGGCCGACACCACCTCCGACTTCCCCCACCGCACCCGCGAGGAGGAGCTGGACATCCAGCTCGCGGGCCATCTGGCGGCGCTGCTCGCGGTCACGGACTCGCTGCGCTCGATCGAGCCGACCGAGGATCTCGACACCGCCGCCGAGCGGCTCGCCGAGCAGGTGACGCGACTGCGCGGTGGCGGGGCGCCGGTTCGCGCGGTCACCTCCGGTACACGTGATGCCGCGACCCTGCACGAGCGGGCGCATGCCCTCGCGGGCCGGGCGCTGGTCGTGGCCGCGTCGCGCGCCGACACCGCGGTGGCGATCCTCGCCGCCGAGCGGATGGACGCCCACGCGCTGAGCAGCGTCGGCTGACCCCAGGAACGGCCCCGGTCCGCGTGCACCCGCAGCGACGCGCGGACCGGGCGCCATGCACTGCGTTGGCTTGAGCCGGGTGCCTGTTCGCCGTAGGGGTTCACGTTCGTTTGCGGGTGCCGGTTCGTCGTGGCTTGTCGCGCAGTTCCCCGCGCCCCTGGGGGCGTTGCAGCACCGGGGCCGGTAGGACATCCCCCGTTCACTCCGGCCCACCGGGAATGTTTCGTTCCGCGAGCACTCTCCTCCTGTGAGACGAATCATCGGAATCGTCCTCGCGGTCCTGCTGGTCGGCGGCGTGGTGGTAGCCGTCGTGGCGGGCCGGGAATCCGGGGACAACGGCACGGCAACGAAGACCGTGCAAGGAGTGATCGGATCGGAGAAGGCGGAGTTCTTCGCCGATCCCGACGTGGTGAAGGCCCTCGCCGCCAAGGGCTACACCGTGCAGGCCGAGACCTCCGGATCATGGGCCATGGAGGGGATGGACCTCAAGGGCTACGACTTCGCCCTGCCGTCCAGCCAGGCGCCGGCCGTCGAGCTGGCCGCGAAGTACAAGGTACGGGGGACGCTGCCCCGCCCGTTCTACTCGCCCCTCGTCGTCGTGGCGCACCGAAGCGCCGCCGAGGTGCTCGCGGGCAACGGGCTCGCGAAGCTGGACGGGAAGAGCCGCGGCACCCTGGACATGGCCGCGTATCTCGACGCGGCCCGCGCCGGCCGGACCTGGCAACAGCTCAAGGGGGCAGGGAAGTACGGGGAGTTGGGCGGCACGCTCTACATCTCCAGCACCGACCCCGAGTCCTCCAACTCAGGCGCCCTCTATCTCGCCGCCACCTCCTATGTCGCCAACGGCGGCAAGGTGGTCGCGAGCGACGCCGACGTGGAGCGCACGGCACCGCTGCTGAAGAAGCTCGTCAGCGTCCAGGGCACCCAGCAGACCAGTACCGACGCGTCCTTCCGGGACTTCGTCAGCGGGGTCGGCAATCCGCTGGTTCTCGTGTACGAGTCACAGGTCGCCTCGCTTCTCGTGGGCGGGCAGCAGCCCGGTGACCTGGTCGTCCTCTACCCGGACACCACGGTCAACAGCGACCACACCGTCGTACCGCTCACCGAGGACGGGCGCGCGCTCGCCGAACTCCTCTCCACCGACCAGGAGTTGCGCAGGCTGCTGGTCCGGCACGGGTTCCGGCCGCAGGGGGCGGCCACCGCGTTCGGCTCGGCCGACGCGCATCTCAAGCAGGAACTGACCGGCGTCCGCCAGGCTCCCGTGCCCACCTCCGCGGTGCTGCACGAGCTGGCCCGCCGAGCGACGGGGGACGACAAGTGACCGACTACACAAACGACTTCACCCTTACGCCGCCCGAGGCGGTCGCTCCCGTACCGCGGGAGCGGGCCGGTGGGCTCGTGCCCGTCGACGAGTCCGTCCGTACGGGGATGGCGCAGAAGGCCGCCGACTATGTGGCCGGGCTCGCGGCGCTCGACGCCCGCTCCCCCGAGTTCGCGGGCAAGGTCGGCGAGATCACCGGACTGGGCGCCGGGGACATGCGCAGTGCCGCCGCGCAGTCCAACCGGATGCTGGAGCGGACCGTGCGCAGCCTGCCCGACAAGGGCGGCGACGCACAGGCGCAGGTCGCCGGGTCGCTCGTCGAACTGCGGCGGGTGGTCGAGGACCTGGACCCGCGTGACCTGGCCGCCACCAAGGGACGGAAGTTCCTGTCCCGGCTGCCCGGCGGCAACAAGGTACGCGACCATCTCGCCAAGTACGCCTCCGCACAGGGGACGCTGAACCGGATCGTGGGCGCGCTGCGTGGCGGGCAGGACGAACTGCGGCGGGACAACGCGGCGTTGCAGACCGAGCGGGCACGGCTGTGGGAGACCATGGGCAAGCTCCAGGAGTACGTCGTGCTCACCGAGGCCCTGGACACGGCCGTCGAGCTCCACATCGACGGGATCGGTGACCCGCAGCAGGCCGACGGTCTGCGGGCCGACGTGCTCTTCCCGGTCCGGCAGAAGCACCAGGACCTGCTGACCCAACTCGCGGTGTGCGCCCAGGGCTACCTCGCCATGGACGTCGTACGCCGCAACAACGAGGAACTGATCAAGGGCGTCGACCGGGCCGCGACCACGACCGTGTCGGCGCTGCGGATCTCCGTGATGCTGGCCTCCGCGCTGGACCACCAGAAGAAGGTCGTCGAGCAGGTCAACGCGTTGCGCGGGACGACCGAGGACCTCATCCGGGGCAACGCCGAGATGCTCGCCACGCAGAGCGGGGAGATCCAGCGCATCGCCGCCGACCCGGCCGTGGGCGCGGAGACCCTGCGGTCGGCGTTCCAGCAGATCTATCGCACCCTCGACGCCATCGACACCTACAAGGTGCAGGCCACCGAGGCCATGGCGTCGACCGTGGAGTCCCTGACCGCCGAACTCCAGCACGCGGGCGCCTACTTGGAGCGCAGCCGGACGCAGGGCGCGCTGGAAGGGGGCCTCGGATGAGACGGGTACTGACCGGCGCCCTCGCCGCCGTCGCCCTGCTGTCGGGCTGTACGGCGACGACGGAGAAGAAGGACGGGCCGACCGAGGGCGCGGTACGGATCCTGGCCTCCAGCGAACTCCGCGACATGGAACCGATCATCGAACGGGTCGGTACCGACATCGGCGTCGACGTGTCCCTGTCCTACACGGGCACCCTCGACGCGGTGGACACGCTCGCCAAGGGGAAGGCGGACCACCGGTACCAGGCGGTGTGGCTGTCCTCCAACGACTATCTGCGGCTGCGCCCCGAAGCCGCCCGGCGGGTGGTGTCGGAGACCGAGGTGATGGCCAGCCCGGTCGCCATCGGCGTCAAGCCGGCCACCCTCGGGGAACTGGGCTGGCAGCCCGACGACGTCACCTGGGCACAGGTCGCCGAGGCCGTGCGGGACGACGCGCTGACGTACGGCATGACCGACCCCACGGTCTCCAACTCCGGTTTCTCCACACTGATCGCGGTCGCCTCGGCGCTCTCCGGCGCGCAGTCCGCCCTCACGGACGAGGACGTCACGAAGGCGACACCGAGGCTGAAGGAGTTCTTCCGGGGGCAGCAGCTGACCTCGGGATCGTCGGGCTGGCTGGCCTCGGCGTACGAGCGGCGCGGGAACGTCGACGCGCTCATCAACTACGAGTCCGTCCTCAAGGGCATCCCGGAACTGACCGTGATCCGCCCCCGCGACGGGGTCGTCACCGCCGACTACCCGCTCTCCACGCTCACCACCGCCGACGCCGCACAGCGCGACGCCGTCCGCCGGCTGACCGAGGCCCTGCGCACACCGGAGAACCAGCGCGAGATCACCGAGCGCACCCATCGCCGCCCGGTGGTCCCCGCAGTCACCCCCGCGGCCGGCCTCGGCACCGACCGACGGCGTGAACTCCCCTTCCCGGGCAGCCGGTCGATCGCGGACGGGCTGCTCGACGCGTACGACAACGAGCTGCGCCGGCCGTCCCGGACCGTGTACGTCCTCGACACCTCGGGCTCGATGGAGGGTGACCGGCTGAAGCGGCTGAAGAAGGCGCTCACCGACGTCAGCGCCGATTTCCGGGGCCGTGAGGAGGTCACGCTGATGCCGTTCGGCTCGGCGGTGAAGGACGTGCGGGGCCTGACCATGGGTGCCGACCCCCGGGGCGGCATCGAGGACATCCGTGCGGACATCCGGGCGCTCACCGCCGAGGGTGACACCGCGATCTACTCCTCGCTGGAGGAGGCCTACGAGCAACTCCGGGGTGAGCGGGACATGTTCACCTCGATCGTGCTGATGACGGACGGTGAGAACACCACGGGCAGCACGGCCGCGGAGTTCGAGGCGTTCTACCGCGCCCTCAGCCCCGCCCAACGCCAGATACCCGTCTTCCCCATCCTCTTCGGCGACTCCGACCGCTCCGAACTGGAACACCTCGCCGACCTGACCGGCGGCCGTCTCTTCGACGCCCAGAAGGGGTCGCTGGACGGTGCCTTCGAGGAGATCCGTGGCTATCAGTAGATATCTGGAGTCCCGCAAGAACATCGCGGGCAGCGTGTGCGGGCTCGTCGGGGTCGGGCTCACACTCGCGGGGGTGGCGGGCGCGTACTGGCCGGTGGTCGTGGCGGGGCTGTACGGCGCCGGGGCGCTGGTCGCCCCGCCGGAGCGGCCCGCGCTGCCGGCCTTCCCCGACCCGTCGGCCCAGCTGGACGCCCTGCGGGACGACTTCGGGAAACTGTGCGCCTATCTGGCGGAGGTCGAGCTGCCCCCGGCCGCCGCAGGCCGCCTCACCGAACTGACCGACCTGCTGACGGCGTTGCTGGACCCCGGCTGGGCCACGGAACTCCTCTCCCAGGACCCGGAGGGCGTCCACACGCTCGCCCGGGCCGTACGGCAGGACGTTCCCGAGGCCGTCGACACCTTCGTACGCACCAGGTGGTGGACCCGCCTCGCGCCGGGCCAGGAAGCCCCGGAACGCCATCTGGAACGACAGTTGACCCTGCTCCAGGAGGAGGCGGAACGGCTGGCGGCAGCGCTGCGGGAGACGGAGGCCAGGCGGCAGGAGTCGCACACCCGCTATCTGGAGGACCGGGGCCGGGCGAACTGACCCAGCCACACGAAGCGCCACAAGAAGACGAAGGCCTGGCGTCGCCTCCCGTCGGGGCGGACGGGAGGCGACGCCAGGCCTTAGGCCGTGTCTTTCGGATCATCCCGGGGCCCCGGGGCTTGGCACGCACATCTGCCGCGTTGTCGTCGGTCGCCGACGCTCCGAGTCGGGCTGATCCGAAAGACACGGCCTGATCCCGCACGCCGTTGTACGGAACCTCGTCGGCTGTCACCGCGGTCGGCCGTGACGATACAGCTGGTCAGGGCACGATCGGAGCCGACCGCGGCGGTCTGTGCGGGGACTCAGCCGAGGCGCTGCACCAGCGCCCGGTACTCGTCCCACAGTTCCTTCGGGGTGTGGTCGCCGAAGGTGTTGAGGTGCTCGGGGATCAGCGCGGCCTCCTCGCGCCAGACCTCCTTGTCGACGGTGAGGAGGAAGTCGAGGTCGGTGTCGGCCAGTTCGAGGCCGGCCGTGTCGAGGGCCTCCCGCGTCGGCAGGATGCCGATCGGGGTCTCCACGCCCTCCGCCTTGCCGTCGAGGCGCTCGACGATCCACTTCAGGACACGGCTGTTCTCGCCGAACCCGGGCCAGACGAACTTGCCCTCGTCGTTCTTGCGGAACCAGTTGACGTAATAGATCTTGGGGAGCTTCGCGGCGTCCTTGTCCTTCGCGACATCGACCCAGTGGCCCATGTAGTCGCCCATGTTGTAGCCGCAGAACGGCAGCATGGCGAAGGGGTCGCGGCGCAGTTCGCCGACCTTGCCCTCGGCGGCGGCGGTCTTCTCGGAGGCCACGTTGGCGCCGAGGAAGACGCCGTGGTTCCAGTCGAAGGACTCCGTCACCAGCGGCACCGCGGAGGCACGGCGGCCACCGAAGAGGATCGCCGAGATCGGCACGCCCTTGGGGTCCTCCCACTCGGGCGCGATGATCGGGCACTGCGAGGCCGGGACGGTGAAGCGGGCGTTGGGGTGGGCGGCCGGGGTCTGTGACTCCGGCGTCCAGTCGTTGCCCTTCCAGTCGGTGAGGTGCGCCGGAGTCTCCTCCGTCATCCCCTCCCACCAGATGTCGTTGTCGTCGGTCAGCGCCACGTTGGTGAAGACGGAGTTGCCCCACAGGGTCTTCATCGCGTTGGCGTTGGTGTGCTCGCCGGTGCCGGGCGCGACGCCGAAGAAGCCGGCCTCGGGGTTGATGGCGTAGAGGCGGCCGTCCTCGCCGAAGCGCATCCAGGCGATGTCGTCGCCGATCGTCTCGACCGTCCAGCCGGAGATCGTGGGCTCCAGCATGGCGAGGTTGGTCTTGCCGCAGGCGGACGGGAAGGCGGCGGCGACGTACTTCGACTCGCCCTGCGGGGGCGTCAGTTTGAGGATCAGCATGTGCTCGGCCAGCCAGCCCTCGTCGCGCGCCATGACGGAGGCGATGCGCAGGGCGTAGCACTTCTTGCCGAGCAGGGCGTTGCCGCCGTAGCCGGAGCCGTAGGACCAGATCTCGCGGCTCTCGGGGAAGTGCGAGATGTACTTGGTGCTGTTGCACGGCCAGGGGACGTCCGCCTCGCCCTCCGCGAGGGGCGCGCCGAGGGTGTGCACGGCCTTCACGAAGAAGCCGTCGGTGCCGAGCTCGTCGAGGACCGCCTGTCCCATGCGGGTCATGGTGCGCATGGAGACCGCGACGTAGGCGGAGTCGGTGATCTCGACGCCGATCGCGGAGAGGTCCGAGCCGAGGGGGCCCATGCAGAACGGGACGACGTACATCGTCCGGCCCTTCATGGAGCCGCGGAAGACGCCCTTCTCGCCCTGGAAGATGTCCCGCATCTCGGCGGGGGCCTTCCAGTGGTTGGTCGGGCCCGCGTCCTCCTCCTTCTCGGAGCAGATGAAGGTGCGGTCCTCGACGCGCGCGACGTCGGTCGGGTCGGAGGCCGCGTAGTAGGAGTTGGGGCGCTTGATCGGGTCGAGCCTCTTGAAGGTGCCCTTCGCCACGAGCTCCTCGCTCAGGCGCTCGTACTCCGCCTCGGATCCGTCACACCAGACCACGTTGTCCGGCTGGGTCAGTTCGGCGATCTCGTTCACCCACGAGATCAGTTCCTTGTGCTGGGTGGGGATGACGGGGGGAGCCGCGATGTCGCGCGCCACGATTGCTCCTTGATGAGGGATTTTTTGTTTGGAGGCCCCGTGGGGGCTGCGACCCGGATGCTTCTCGGTGGTGACCTTGGCGCTCATCCGGTGCCGACCGCACTCATTTGATCATCCGACGCTACCGCCCATCTGTCCAGAGGGCATCACAGGTGAGCGGAGTGAGGATTGCCACGTGACGCGCTGTTGCCGGAGCGCTTCTTTGCGTGCACGTTGGGTTGACTTGAGGGTTCTTTACCAAGGCCTCCGGCGCGTCAACTGCCGTGAGATGATGGCCACTCTCGGCCGGTTATCAGCTCCTCCTCATCCGCGACTTACGGGTCCGTAGGTACGATGCCGGACATGACTGCGTCCGCCTCCGACGCGCATCTGGACCCCTCGGCCGCCGGCCGCGGTCCTGTAGCGCTCTCCCTGTCGCAAGAGATCAAGCCGAAGCTCAGGGGCTGGCTGCATCTCGGCATGTTTCCGGCCGTACTCATCGCGGGTCTGGTACTCACCGCTCTCGCGGACTCGACCCGGGGCCGGATCGCCTGCGGGATCTTCGCCCTGACGGCCTGCCTGCTGTTCGGCGTCAGCGCCCTCTACCACCGGGGCAACTGGAGTCCGCGCATGGACGGCGTCCTGCGCAGACTCGATCACGCCAACATCTTTCTGATCATCGCGGGCACCTACACCCCGCTGACCATGCTGCTCCTGCCGGGAAGCAAGGGACAGTGGCTGCTCTGGGGCATCTGGGGCGCGGCACTGGCCGGAATCGCCTTCCGGGTCTTCTGGGTCGGCGCCCCGCGCTGGCTGTACACCCCCTGCTACATCGCGATGGGCTGGGCGGCGGTCTTCTTCCTGCCCGACTTCATGCGCACCGGCGGCATCGCGGTACTGGTCCTGGTGATCGTCGGCGGACTGCTCTACAGCGCGGGCGGTGTCATCTACGGCATCAAGCGCCCCAACCCGTCACCGCGCTTCTTCGGCTTCCACGAGGTCTTCCACTCCCTGACGCTGGCGGCGTTCGTCGTCCACTACGTGGGGATCTCGCTGGTGGCGTACCAGCACGCGTAACGCCCGTCCCACACCCCTCCGAGGGCCACGGCTTCAAGCCGTGGCCCTTTTTGATGGCTGTTTCCAGTTGACAGACACTCTATTTTGAGAGCTACTCTCATTTCATGGAGACTTCCACTTCCGACCCTCGCCGCTGGTGGGCCCTGGCCGCCCTGGTCGCCAGCATGCTGACGCTCGGCTTCGACACGACGATCCTCAATGTGGCGCTGCCGACCATGGCCGCCGACCTCGGCGCCTCCACCGGCCAGCAGCAGTGGATGGCGGACGCGTACGTCGTCGTCTTCGCCGCGCTGATGCTGCCCGCTGGCCTGCTGGGCGACCGGTTCGGCCGCCGCAGGATGCTGATCACCGGCCTCGTGATCTTCCTCGCCGGTTCACTGATCGGCGCCCTCGCCGGGGACGTGAACTGGGTCATCGCCGCCCGTGCCGTGATGGGTGTCGGCGCGGCCCTGGTCACCCCGCTCGCGCTCTCGGTGCTGCCCACGCTGTTCAGCCGCGACGAGCAGCCCAAGGCGACCGCCATCGTCTCCGCCGCCTCCGCGCTCGGTCTGCCGCTCGGCCCGATCATCGGCGGCTGGCTGCTCAACCACTTCTGGTGGGGCTCGGTCTTCCTGGTCAACGTCCCGATGGCCGCGATCGGCATAGCCGCCTGTGTCTTCCTGCTCCCCGAGACCCGCGACCCCGCCTCGCCCAGGGTCGACGCCCTCGCCACCGCGCTCACCGCGACCGGCCTCGGCGCTCTGGTCTACGCGATCATCGAGGCCCCCGCCCGCGGCTGGGGCGACCCGCTGGTCGTCGCCACGCTGGTCGCGTCCGTCGCCCTGATCACCGCCCTCGTCCTGCGCGAACGCCGGGCCGAGCGCCCCATGCTCGACATGACACTGCTCGCCCACCGCGGCTTCCTCTTCAACACGATCGCCGCGACCCTGGTGATGTTCGTCCTGTCCGGACTGCTGTTCGTACTGCCGCCCTACCTCCAGGCGGTCCTCGGCAGCGACGCCTTCGGCACCGGTCTGCGGCTGCTGCCGATGATGGGCGGCATCCTGATCGCCTCCCGTACCGCCCCACAGGCCGCCGTACGCTTCGGCGGACGCGCCACGGTCAGCGCCGGACTGGTGGTCCTCGCCTTCGCCGCGTTCCTCGGCAGCCGTACGACGGTCGACTCCGGCTACGGCTACACCGCGCTCTGGCTCTCCGTCACCGGCCTCGGCTTCGGCTTCGCGCTCATGCCGGCGATGGGCAACGCGCTCGGCGCCCTCCCCCGCGACCGCGCCGGCAGCGGCTCGGGGCTCCTCATGACCCTGCGCCAGGTCGGCGGCGCGATCGGCATCGCCCTGCTCGGCAGCCTGCTCGCCGGCACCTTCCAGGACCGCCTCGACGTCACAGGGCTGCCTGACCGGGCCGCCGACACCGCCGGGGAGTCGGTGGTCGCGGCCCACCTGGTCGCCGAGCGGACCGGCTCCGCCGACCTGGCGGCCTCCGCGAACAGCGCCTACGTCCACGGCATGGGCGTCGTCCTGCTGGTCTGCGGAGTCGCCGCCCTCGTCTCGGCCCTGCTCGCGGCGGCGTTCCTGCCGGGAGCGCGGAAGGCCGACGAGACCGCGGGCACCCCGGACATGGTGGCGCCGCCGGCCGATGCCCGACAATGACCTCATGACGCCCGCACGCCCCCTCCCGCTCACCGACGCCCCCCAACTGGGACTTCGTGAGCGGAAGAAGATCAAGACCCGGACGGCGATCCGCGACGCGACGTACGCCCTCATCGAGGAGCAGGGCTACGAGGCCACCACGATCGAGCAGATCGCCGACCGCGCCGAGGTGTCGCCGTCCACGGTCTTCCGCTACTTCCCCACCAAGGAGGACATCGTCCTCACGGACGAGTACGACCCGGTGATGCTGGAGGAGCTGCGGACCCGGCCCGTGGACGAGCCCTGGATGGACTCCGTGCGGCACATCATGCACAAGGCCATCGACGTCTCCGACGAGATGGTCCGGATCACCCGGGTGCGCGCCCATCTGATGGTCCAGGTCCCCGCCGTGCGCGCCCGGATGATGGAGAGCATGTCCGTCACCGGCAAACTGCTGTCGCAGGCGGTCGCGGAACGCACCGGCCGGGACCCGGAGGACCTGGAGGTACGGGTCTACACGATGTCCCTGATCGGCGGCCTCTCGGAGATCTACCAGTACTGGGCGGAGAACGACATGGAGGAGGACCTGCACACCCTCCTCGAACGCGCCCTGACCGTCCTGGACCGCGGCCTCCCCACGAAAAACAGCTGAGCCCGGCTCCCCCGCCCGTGACATCCTGACCGGGTGAACGGACCGGAGATCCACCTCGAAGTCGCCCCTGAACTGGCCCTGTTCGTCCCGCACGGACGCCGGTCCGGAGCCACCCCGGTGACCACCGACGGTGTCTCCACCCTCGGCCATGTCGTCGAGTCCCTCGGCGTCCCACTGCCCGAGGCCGGCTCGCTGGTGGTCAACGGCCGGGAGGTACCCACCTCGTACGTCCCCGTGGCGGGCGACCAGGTGGAGGTACGGCCCGTCGCCCGGCCCCAGCGGGTCCCCGGCGCCCCGCTCCGCTTCCTCCTCGACGTCCACCTCGGCACCCTCGCCCGCCGGCTGCGCCTGCTCGGCGTGGACACGGCGTACGAGTCCACGGACCTCGGCGACCCCGCCCTCGCCGCGCTCTCCGCCGCCGAGCGACGCGTCATGCTCAGCCGCGACCGGGGGCTGCTGCGGCGCCGCGAGCTGTGGGCCGGCGCCTATGTCTACAGCACCCGCCCCGAGGAGCAGCTCCAGGACATCCTCGACCGCTTCCGCCCCGAGCTGCGCCCCTGGACCCGCTGCACCGCCTGCAACGGCCTGCTGAAGGAGGCCACGAAGGACGAGGTCGCGGACCAGCTGGCCAGCGGTACGCACCGGTCGTACGACGTCTTCGCGCAGTGCGCCGAGTGCGGGCGGGCGTACTGGAAGGGCGCGCACCACGACCAGCTGGAGGCCATCGTGGAGCGCGCCCTGAAGGAATTCCCTAACGCTTCCTGACGTCCGCCTTTCCGCAGGCGATGCCGTCCTTGTTCCGGTCCAGGCCCAGCGGGTCGTCCTTGCCGTTGACCTTCAGGCGGCCGTAGTCGTTCTTCTTCAGCCAGGTGCAGCGGGCCGCCGCCGTCGCCTTCACCTCCTTCGGGAACGCCGTCGGCACGCAGACGTTGAGCGAGCCGTAGTGGCGGTCACAGCCGGAGAGGGTCGGGCTGACCTTCTGCGAGGTGCGCTTCTTGCCCGGCCCGGTGACCTTGCCGGAGAGATCGTCGGCGAAGGCGTGGACGTGGGCGGAGGCGTCCGTGGCGCTCAGCGCGGCGGGGCCCTGCAAGTGCACCCACTTCGCCACCGACGGCACGCCGTTGGCGTCCACCGCGAACAGCATGTACCAACCGGGGGGCGCCAGGTTGGGGTTGCTCGTCACGTTCAGGTCGACGTTGTTGCCGTCCACCGCGAGCGGCAGGTCCACGAACCGCTGGTTGGGGTCGGAGGAGTGCGTCACCGCGGCCGGGCGGATCAACTCGGCCTTGGCGATGGGCCGGTCGACGGTGATGCGCTGGGTGTCGCCGTAGGTCCACTCGGTGTCGATGACCGAAGTGATCGACGGACGCGGGCCCTTGAGGAGATAGGGCGGGGTGTAGATCGACACGTTGTGGTTCCAGGTGCCGTTGCCCGGGTTGTCGCCGGTGGCCATGACCCGGCCGTCCGGCAGCAGGAACGCGGAGGAGTGGTAGCCGCGCGCCTCGGGGTCGGCGGCCACCGGGTCGAAGGTGCCGGTGTCGGGATCGTAGAGCGAGGACTCGTGGACGGGGTTGGCCCGGTTGTGCAGACCGCCGCCCGTCTCCAGCACCTTGCCGTCGGGCAGCAGCACGGCGGAGACGTACATCTTGCCCTGGTTGCCGGTCTCCGGCTGCGGTCCGTTGCCGAGGTCGACGGTGCCCTGCGGGAGCGGCGGCCCGGCGACGTACGCCGGATTGGGCTGCTTGAGGTCGATGACGTCGGTCAGCCGGTTCGCCTCCGGGTTGGAGTCGATGTTGCCGCCGCCGAGGGTGAGGACCTTCTGGTCCTGCGCCGGGGGCAGCAGCACGCTCGCGGACTGGTCCCGCTCGTCCTTGTTCTGGAGGCCGGGAACCTGGGTGACCGTGTTGGCGCCGTAGTCGTAGATCGCGCTGCCGGTGCCCGGGATGTTGTTGCCGAAGACATGGCTGCCCGAGTAGAAGAGGCGGCCGTCCTGCATCAGGATCATCGACGGGTACAGGCCCCAGTACGACCAGGTCTGGTTGACCTTCCACAGCGGCTGCCACTGCTGCTCCGCCTGGGAGAACAGCTCGGCGGTCACCGACCCGGTCGAGTCCTCGCGCAGCCCGCCGAAGGAGATGACGTCACCGTTGCCGAGGACGGTCGCCGACGGGTACCAGTGGCCGTCGTTCATGTCGTTCGTCTTGCTGTACGTCTCGGTGACCGGGTCGAAGATGTACGAGTCCTTGAACCCCTCGTAGCCGTGCCCGCCGACGACCGGGTACGCCTTGTTGCCGCTCATCACGAGCACGCGCCCGTCCTGGAGCTGGACGTGCCCGGCGCAGAACATGTCCTTCGGGGTGGGGATGACCTTGTAGGCGCCGGTGGCCGGGTTGTAGACGGCCGAGGTGAAGGTCCCCGCGTTGAACTGCTCCTCGCTGTTCCCGGAGCCCGCGATCAGCAGCACCTTGCCGTTGTTGAGGACGACGGAGTGCATGGAGCGCACCGGGTTCTGCGTGGGCAGCACGTCCCAGCGGCCGTTGGCGCACTGGTCGGCCGTGCCGGTGCACTGCGCCGGCGGGACCGGGTCGGCGACCTGCTCCATGGTGTAGTCGTCGGTGGTCGCGGAGCCGGTGCCGTAGACGGAGACGCCCCAGGTGATCCGGTCGGTGCCGGTGGGCACTTCGGGGGTGCGGACGCTCGCCTGCGTCCAACTGCCGGCCATATCCAGCGTCTTCAGGTCCGTCCAGTACTGCCAGCCGGCGGTGGCGTCGTGCCGGAAGAGGGTGACGGCGGTGTCGGGGGTGGTCGACTTGTACCAGAGGCTCAGGTCGTACTGCTTGCCCGGTGTCACCACCGGCGCGCACTCGGTCGACTCGGTGATCAGGGCCTTGCGGTCGCCCTCGACGCGGCGGGTGAGCTCGACCTTCATGGCCTTGGTGCCGGAATGGGCGTCGGCGGTGGTGCTGAAGGTGAAGTCGTTGTCCCCCCATCCCGACTTCTCCCAGCAGTACGGCATGTCGCCGCCGGCGGTCTCGAAGCCGGGGTTCTTGATGAGGTTGGCGGCGGAGGCGGGTTGCGGAGTGGCGAGGAGGAGACCGGCGGTGAGGGCGGTCACCCCCAACAGGGCTTGTCTACGGCGGTTTTTCATGTGGTGCGGCTCCTACGGCGTGGGAGATAGACCAGCGCTTCGGTCCCGACGAAGCGCAGGACGAACGTGATGACGAGGGCCAGGGCCGTGGCGGGCAGCGCCGCCAGCCCGAAGTGCGTGACCAGCAGCGCGATCAGCGGGATCCGCAGCACCAGGTCCGCGTTGGCGAGCAGCGCGAACCGGACCGTGCGGTCGGCCCAGTGCCGGTGGCGGCGCCGGTCGCGGAAGAGCACCTTCTCGATGAGGAGGAAGTTCCAGGCCACGCCGAACTGGTTGGCGACGATCTCGGCGGGGAGATAGTGCAGGCCCGCGTGGGTGAGCGCCCACAGGGCGGCCAGGTTGGGCACGAAACCGGTGAGCCCGATCAGCCCGAACACCACCATGCGGGCCAGCGGGGTCGCCGTGCGCAGTCCGGCGAGGTGCCGCAGGAAGCGGCGCCCCTCCTCGGCCGTGGACTTGGACTCGCCCGCGAACCGCTCCTGGAACACGAACGGCACCTCGGTGACCGCGCGCGGCCGGCTCCGCACCGCCAGTTCCAGCAGGATCTTGTAGCCGAGCGGCTTCAGCGCCTCCGCCGCGATGTCGCTGCGCCGGATCGCGAAGAAGCCGCTCATCGGATCGCTGATGCCGTGCAGCCTGCGGGGAAAGAGGGACTTGGTCAGCCAGGTCGCCCCGCGGGAGACGGCGACGCGGTAGCTGCCCGCGAGCCCGGCCCGGCTGCCGCCCTTGATGTAGCGGGAGGCGACGACGAGCCCGGCGTTCGCCCGCTGTCCGGTCGCCACCAACTCCGGTACCAGGGACGGCGGATGCTGGCAGTCGCCGTCCATGACGACGATCCAGTCCGACCCCGCCGCCTTCATCCCCTCCACGACCGCCCCGCCGAGCCCGCCCACCGGCTCGTCCCGGTGCAGGACGGTCACCGGGAAGGGGCAGTCCTTCGCGGTCTCGCGGATCACCTCGGGGGTGTCGTCGGTGGAGTCGTCCACGAAGACGACCTCGCAGGGCAGCCGGGCGGGCACGGACGCGGTGATCTGGTGCAGGAGTTCACGGATGTTCGCCGACTCGTTGTACGTCGGTACGACGATGGTGACGGCGGCCGGTTCGGGGACCTCGGCGGTCTCGACGCGCGGGACGGGCGCGGTGTACTCATGGCTCATCGGACGCCTCCAGGGGCGGTCTGTACCTGCCGGATCTCGATCCGGTCCGCGCCGGTGCCGAAGACGGCGACGGGCGTCGAGTGCTGGACGGCGGCCCTGACGTTGGGCAGGTCGACCGCGTCGCGCCGTACGGTCGGCGAGGCCACGACGTAGTCGAGGTCCCTCCAGCCGCGCGGCATCGTCTTCGTGACCGCCGGGTCGAGGTCGGCCTTGTAGAACCAGATGGCGCCGAGGCCGGGCCGGTACCCGGAGTGCACCAGGTCCAGCCAGAGCGCGTCGTCGACGAGTACCCGCGTCTTCTCCGGCTGCGCCACCTCGGTCGCCAGCCACTTCGCGGCGGCCCGGTAGGGGGCGTTGGCGTCGGCGGTGAGGGCGGTGCGGTCACCGTCGTACCAGCGCGGTACGACATACACGCAGGCGGCGACGGCGAGGAGGACGGCGATGCCGTAACGGCCCACCCAGCGCAGCCTGTTGAGGACGGCGTGGGCGATGGAGGCGGTGCCGCCGGCGAGGACGAGGGCGAGGAACGGCAGCGCCTGGATGATGTACATCGCGGGCAGATAGCCGCTGGGCCGCATGGCGACCAGGGCGAGGATGCCCACGGCCAGCGAGGGCCCGGCGAGCGCGCGGGCGGTGACGGACCAGCGCCAGGTGGCCAGGAGCAGAAGCGCGCCCGCGAGTCCGCCGAGGGGCAGGACCCGGTCGTAGTAGAGCCAGGACGTGAGCACCCCGTGCGAGCCGGAGCCGGCGTCGAGGATGAAGCCCGAACCGGGCCTGGTCATCTGGTACTTGACCCCGTCCCACAGTGAGACATGTCCGCTGCCGGGCAGCAGCTCGCCCTTCAGGAGGGCGAAGAGGGGGTACGACAGGCCGATCAGCGCGCAGGCGGTGATCGCGCCGGTCAGGGCGAACTTGCGGGTCTCGCGGTGGCTGTGCCGCCACATGGTGACGAAGACCGCCGGGAGGACGAAGAGCATCGTCTCCTTGGTCAGCACGGCCGTCGCCGCCGCGATGCCCGCGCCGAAGTGGTGCCAGAGGTGGCGGCTCGGGGAGGCGGCCAGCGTGAACGCCAGCAGGGTCCACATGACCGCGAGGTTGTCGAGGAAGATCTCGCGTTGGAGGACGACGGAGAGCGGCGAGAGCCCGAACAGGGCCATGCCGAGCCCGGCCGCCCAGCGGGGCAGGGAGAGCCGGCGCCCGAGGACGTACACGAGGACCGCGCTGATGCCGCTGATCAGCAGCATCATGACCCGCATCGAGCCGACGGTCATCGAGTCGGGGCTCAGCAGCTTCGGTATCCAGGTGAGCAGGGCGAGCTGGATCCAGCCGAGCGGTGGGTGGTCGTACCAGTAGGTGTAATGGGCGAGGCCCTTGCCCTCCTGGACGGCCCAGGCCTGGGCGAGGTAGGTGCCCTCGTCGTCGCTGAGGGTCGGGTAGTCGGCGATGTTCCAGCCCTGGACGACGAGGATCGCGAGGAGGAGGGCACCGCAGAGGAGGAGATCGGGGCGCTTCGACTTCGATGTTGTTCGATCGGTCGAACGCGCTTCAGGCACAGGCTGCCGCTGCGCGGGGACCTTCGGAGCGGTCACCGCGGGAAGGGTGGAGGTCACGCAGGGACGTCCTCTCGGATTACCGCTGTGGTGTTCAGATGGGCGCCGACGTGACTGGTCAACTCCCATTCGTTCCGGCCGCGTTGCTCACGCCAGACGGCGCGGATCGCGGCCCCGGCGAGGAGGACCTGGTAGAAGGGGCCGCCCACGATCAGCTTGAGGTAGTGCACGAAGCGCACCCGCAGTCCGTACTGCTTGCCGAAGTCATGCAGTCCGACGAGCTCGAAGACGAAGGTGACGAGCGCGGTGACGGCCGGCAGGAAGGTGATGAAGGCGATCCCGACGGGCACGTCGAGGAAGAGCGCGACGGCCGCGTTGAGCGGGATGATCACACCGGAGAACGCCTGAAGGAACGGTGTCATCAGGGTGTACCGGGCGAGCAGCCGCTGCCCGAAGCCCGGGAGCTGCTTCCAGTCCTTCTTGCGGTAGACCTGGAGGAAGCCCTGGTTCCAGCGGGTGCGCTGCTTGAGCAGGGACATCAGCGAGCCCGGGGTCTCCTCCCGCGTCACCATGTCGGAGTCGTAGGCGACGACGACCTTCTTGCCGACGGACGACAGCCGCACCCCCAGGTCGCAGTCCTCGGCGAGGCAGTCGGGGTCCCAGCCCCCGGCCTCCTTGAGGGTGCCGGTGCGCACGAAGACGGTGTTGCCGCCGAGCGGGATGAACCCCTTCTGCGCGTGCAGGTGCAGCCGGGAGCGGAACCAGAAGAAATACTCCAGGCAGTTGCGCAGGGAGTACCAGCTGGAGTGGAAGTTGATGAGCTGGACGCCGCCCTGCACGACGTCCGCCCCGGTGGTCCTGAAGGCGTGGTCGACATGGGCGAGGAGCTCCGGATGGACCTGGTCCTCGGCGTCGAAGACCCCGACGACATCGCCGCGGCAGTGCGGCAGCGCCGTGTTCATCGCCTTCGGCTTGTTCTTCTTCTCGTGGGTGTCGACGACGACCCGGACGCGCGGATCACGCTCGGCGGCCGCCTCGGCGACCGCCGTGGTCTCCGGGTCGTCGTGTCCGACGATGACGATGATCTCGAAGTCGGTGTGGCTGGACTCCAGCAGTCGCTGGATGGTGTGGTCGAGCACGGCCTGCTCGTGCCGCGCGGGCAGCAGCAGCGAGAACGAGACGTGTTCGCCCCCGTCCGGTCTGCTGAACCGGGTGGAGGCGAGCACCTCGGGCGTACGCCACGCGTGCATCTGCCACCACAGCGTGAACGCCGCCATCCAGAACAGGGCCAGTGAAACGGCAGCGATGAGCACAGACGTCAGCAAAGATCCCCCCAGATCCTGAAAACCCCCGGTCGCGGCAGGCCTGTTGCTCCTGCCGCGTCACTGTGGAGAGGTTATGGGTGATCTGTGAAGTGCGAGGGATCTTCCGATAAATACTATGTTTCGTAGGGGTGTGGTGACTTCACCCGTTCAGCGATGATCGAAGCCGTTCAACCTCGGTCGTCGGTGCGTCACAGGTGAAGTTACGGCAGACGTACGCGGCCGGTTCACCGCCGACGAGCGGCCGGTCGGCCAGCAGGGGAAGTTCGTCACTCCCGACGACCCCCACGGCGACGACGGCACCGGGTGCGGTGCCGAGAAGTGCCGCGCGATGCAGGGCCTTTGTGGCCGCATCGTTGATGGCGGGCCCCACGACGGCCACCTCCCGCGGCCCGTCGAGCAGCGCCTCCGCGACCGCGAGCCCCCACCCGATGAACCGCGGCACCCGCGGCCCGAGCGCCTTCACCACACCCAACGCCCGTTCCGCGGACGTGCGATGAGGCTCGGCACCGGTCTGCGCGGCATAGCTCAGCAGCGCCCCCGCGGCGGCGGTCCAACCGGACGGCACGGCGTTGTCGGTCGGGTCCTGAGGCCGCCGGATGAGCTGCTCGGCGTCGGAGGCGGTGTCGAACAGCGCACCCGACTCCGGGTCCACGAACCGCGCGAGCACATGGTCGAGCAGGAACCCGGCGAACTCCAGCCACACCCCCTCCCCCGTCACGGACGTGAGCGCGAGGAACCCCTCCGCGACATCCGCGTAGTCCTCCAACACCCCGGCGTTGGCGCCGACATGACCGTCCTTGCTGGTCCGGGCGAGCCGCGCGTGCTCGTCCAGATGCAGCCGTACGAGGAGATCTGCGGCGGCGACGGCGGCCTCGACCAGGTCGGGCCGGTCGAAGTAGGCGCCGGTCTCGGCCAGCGCGGCGATCGCGAGCCCGTTCCAGGCGGCGACGACCTTGTCGTCCCGCCCGGGAGCGGGCCGCTCGGCGCGGGCGTCGAGCAGCCGCCGCTTGACGGACTCGACCTTCTCGGCGTCGAAGACCCCTTCGTGCTGCGGCAGTTGAAGAACGGAGGCCCCTTCCTCGAAGGTCCCCTCCTCGGTCACCCCGAAGTACTGCGCGGCGAGCTCGGCATCCTCCTCGCCCAACACCTCGACGAGCTGCGCGGGCGTCCACACGTAGTACGCCCCCTCGACATGCTTCCCGCTCCCGTCATCACTGTCGGCGTCCAGCGCGGAGGCGAACCCGCCCTCGGCGGTCCGCAGCTCCCGCACCATGAAGTCGGCGGTCTCCAGCGCGACCCGGCGGGCGAGCTCGGAGCCGGTGGCCCGCCAGAGGTGAGCGTAGACACGGCACAGCAGCGCGTTGTCGTAGAGCATCTTCTCGAAGTGGGGCACGACCCACTCCCGATCGACGGAGTACCGCGCGAACCCGCCCCCCAGCTGGTCGTAGATCCCGCCCCGCGCCATCCGCTCACACGTGTCCGCCGCCATCTGCAGGGCGCCCTCGGCCCCGGTCCGGGCATGATGCCGCAGCAGGAACTCCACGACCATGGAAGGCGGGAACTTGGGCGCCCCGCCGAACCCGCCGCGCTGCGGGTCGTACTCCCGCGTCAGCCCGAGCAGCGCCCCCGCCAGCTCCTCCTCGCCGGGCGCCTGCGCGTCGCCGTACGAGATCTCCCGCCCGGCGAGGTCCCGCACGATCTTCTCCGCCACCTCGGCGACCTCGTCCCGCCGGTCGGTCCACGCCCCGCGCACCCCCTCCAGCACCTGCCGGAACGACGGCATCCCGTGCCGGGGCGCGGGCGGGAAGTAGGTACCGAAGTAGAAGGGCTCGGCGTCCGGCGTCAGAAACACGGTCATCGGCCACCCACCCTGCCCGGTGGCGGCCTGCACGGCCTCCATGTAGACGGCGTCCACGTCGGGGCGTTCCTCACGGTCGACCTTGATGTTGACGAAGTGGGCGTTGAGGTAGTCGGCGGTCTCCTGATCCTCGAAGGACTCGTGAGCCATCACATGACACCAGTGGCAGCTGGAGTACCCGACGCTGAGCAGTACGGGTTTGCCGCTCTTGCGCGCCTCCTCGAAGGCCTCGCCTGACCACGGCCACCAGTCGACGGGGTTGTCCGCGTGCTGGAGGAGGTAGGGGGACGTCTCTTGGGCCAGTCGGTTCGGCATGGGGTCCATCCTGCCGCAGTACCCCGGCCGTCACGCGGCAGGCGTGTCGCAGAAGGTGATCCTCCGGCCCTCTCCCCACAGCGCCCCGACGGCAGCACACTTGACCAAGAACACCGTTGTCGTCGGAGGGGGACGAGACATGCGGGACAGCCATCGGGTGGAAGCCGAGCGGCTGGTGGCTCGGGCCGTGGAAGAGGAGGTGCGGCGGTCGGGCGGGCGCATCGACGGGGGTGTGCTGCTGTCACGGGCGCGCGGCGCACTGGACTCCATGGCCGAGACGGCCACCGAGGAGTACGAGGCGTACACGCGCGCGCTGGACGAGGCGGCGGCCGGGCAGCTGACGTTCGGGCAGCGGTACGCGAAGGAGGGCGGCGGAACTCCGTTGCTGGTGGCCGGGGTTGCCGCGACAGCCGCCGTCGTCGCCGACCTGGTGCTGGGGACCGGCGCGGGGACGGCCCTCGGTGCCGGGGTGACCGTCGGGGTGGTGGGGGCGGCGGCGACCGTGGTGAAGGTCGCCGGGTCACATCTGCCGGCCGCGCACCACCAGGCGGGCGCGGCGAGTCAGCCGGGCGGGCCCGAGCAGCTCAGGCTGTCGTGGCTGACCGCCCTCGAGGTGCGGGGCATCAGGCCGTTCCTGGATCAGCAGCGGGTGCGGAGCGCGTCGACCGGGCCGAAGAAGACGGGGCCGCGGCTGAAGGGCGCCGACAAGAGCGCGGCGGCCCGCGGGCGGAACGTGCTGGAGCAGTCGTTCGGCCAACTTCCGGATCCGGTGGCCGCGTTCGCGGGCCGACGGCAGGAGGTGGGCCGGATCAGACACTGGGTGCAGTCGGCGCGGGCGAGCACGGAGACCCGCCCGACGGTGGTGGTGCTGCACGGTCCGTCCGGCAGCGGCCGTTCGACGCTCGCGCTGCACGCCGCGCACGATCTGCGGGACCACTTCCGGGGCGCGTGTGTGGTGGACCTGCGCGGCGACAGCCCGGAGGAGCCGCCGCTGCCCACCCGTGACGCGCTGCTGCATCTGCTGAACCGGCTCGGCGCGCCCCGCGAGCAGCTGCTGTTCCGGGAGCGTTCCTCCCCCGACCAGCAGGTCAAGCGGCTGAGCGAGCTGTACCACCAGCATCTGACGGGTCTGCCGGTGACGGTCGTCCTGGACGACGCCTCGGACCCCGAGCAGGTCCGCACGCTCGTCCCCGAGCGTTCCGACAGCCTGGTCCTGGTCACCAGCCGGGTTCCGCTGAAGCTGCCCGCCGACCTTCCGGCCTGGGTGCACCACCTCCCGGTGGAGGCGCTGGATCCGGCGGGCGGGGAGGAGCTGCTCGCCGCGTCCGCGCAGGACAAGACCGCGCCGTACGACGCCGAGTCCGCCGACCGGATCAGGGAACTGTGCGGCGGTCTGCCGCTCGCGCTGCGCATCGCGGGTTCGTCGCTCGGCCCGCGTTCACCGCGTCAACTGGCCTCGGACCTGGGCGCGTACGGCCCGGTGGAGCCGATCGAGCGGGTGCTGTGGCTGCGCTACACCGACCAGTCCGAGCCGGCCCGCCGGCTGCTGCGCCGCCTGGCGCTGGCGGGCCGGGCCTCCCTGGGCGCGGCGGCCGCCGCGGCGCTGCTCGCCACGGACCAGGCGGAGGCGACCCGGCAGCTCGTCGCGCTCTCCCGCGCGGGTCTGCTCGACCATGTCCGCGGTGACCGCTACCGCCTGCACGACCTGGTCCGCGCCTTCGCCCAGGCCCGCCTTCTGGACGAGGAGGAACCGGCGGAGCGTACGGCGGCGCAGGAACGTCTCATCGTGAACTACGCCGAGCTCGCCGACTCGGTGCTGCGCCTGGTCGACGGCAATATGTCGACCCGCTCGGACCGTTTCTCCCCGCACGGCTTCACCTCGCTGGACGAGGCGCTGCGCTGGCTGGACGACGAGTCGAGCTTCATCACCTCGACGCTGCGGCACGCGGAGGGCGTGAACCAGGCGGCGGTGCTGAATCTCCTGGGCGCGCTGTGCGACTACTGCCTGCTGCGCGGCGATCTCTACCGCCTGGGTGAGATCAGTGAGCTGGCGCAGGCGGTCGACCAGGGTCTCCTGGTCCGTTCCGTCCAGTGGCGCACGGGTATCGCGGCGCGTCAGCTGGGCGAGCTGGACAAGGCGCGCACGACGCTGACCTCGGTGGTCGACCTGTACATGGAGGCCCACCACGACGCGGGCGCCGCACGAGCCCTCTGCTCCCTCGGCATCACCCTGCACCACCAGGGCAACCTGACGGAGGCGGCGGCCCGGCTGCACGAGGCCCTGGACCTCCAGGCGGCCCCCGAGCTGGCGACGGACCGGGCCTGGACGATGCACGCTCTGGCGGCCGTGGAACGCGACCGGGCCCATCTGACCGAGGCCATGGACCTGCTCACCCAGTCCCTGGTCCTGCACCACGCGGGCGAGTCCGTGCACGGCGAGGCCTGGGCCCACTTCCAGCTCGGCCAGCTGGCCCTGCGCATGGGCGACGTACCGCGAGCCGAACAGGAACTGCGCACCGCCCTGGATCTCTACGGCCGCACCCGCGACGCCCGCGGCGAGGCCTGGGCCCTGACCCAGCTGGCGCGCGCCCGGCTGGTCGCCGGTGATCCCTCGCCGGCGGTGGACGGTCTGCGCCAGGCGGCGTCCCGGCACCGCGAGAACGAGGACGCGCGCGGTGAGGCCTGGTCCGTCTACTACCTGGGCCAGGCCCTGGAGGAGACCGGCAACCTGGATCTGGCGGTGCGCGAGCTGGAACGCTCCCGGACGATGTTCTCCCGCATCCGCGACGTCTATGGTCTGGCCTGCGCCCGGCATCACTCGGCGCGCGCCACGAGGGACCAGCGCGCGGCCCAGACCGGCTCCCTGCGCAACTCCGGCTTCGCCCGTCAGCTCCTGGTCGACGCGCGCGCGGACTTCCAGCGGATCGGCGTCGCCCACGGCGAGGCGTGGACCTGTCTGGAGCTGGCCGTGGTGGACGCGGGCAACGCCCGCACCCCGCAGGCGCTCGCCCTGTGCGACGAGGCGATCGGCCTGTTCACCTCGTACGGCGACCGCCGCGGCGAGGACTGGGCCCGCTTCCTGCGCTGCACCCTGCTCCCCTACGCGGCCCCGGGCGGCATGGAGATCGGCACGGCGGTCGCGCAGGAGGAGCTGTCCCAGCTGTCCCGAGGCGGCCATCCGTCCCGGGACGAGAAGCTCGACGACTACATCGAGGCGTATCTGCTCCTGCTGGAGCGGGGGGTGAGCCTGGAGTCCGGCTGGCAGGCATGGCGGCTGGGCATGGTCCCGAACCGGCATGCGCGGGAGGTCATGGGGGTGGCGGTGGCGGCCAGGAACTGACCGCCACCCCGCCGGACCGTGGTCAGCTCTGGCCGGGCTTGGCCGAGGCCGTCTCGGACACGGTCTCGGCCTCCGGGTCCGGGGTCTCCTTGAAGTCGACCTTCCCCAGCTGCCGGCTCATCGACTTCATCAGGCCCCACACCGCCAGGGCCATCACCGCGAAGACGATGAAGCCGAGGACGCCGGGGGTGACCTTGTTCTCGTCCACCTCCTTGGCGAGGGGGACGAGATGCGTCATTGCCAGGCTCACGCTTGCGCTCATGTCAGGCATTGTCCCGGATGCCCGCGAAGAGGTCGTCCTCGGGGAGGGAGGTATCGACGAGGGACTTCGCGAGCTCGTACTCCTCCGTCGGCCAGACCTCCTTCTGGATCTCCATCGGGACCTTGAACCAGCCCCCGTCGGGGTCGATCTGCGTGGCGTGCGCGATCAGCGCCTTGTCGCGGATCTCGTAGTACTCGGCGCACGGGATGTGCGTGGTCAGCGTGCGCTCGGCGCGCTCGATCTCGCTCCAGCGCTTGAGCCACTCCCCGTACGGCGACTCCAGGCCGCGGTCCAGCATCGCCTGGTGCAGCGCCTCGGTGCGGGGACGGTTGAAGCCCTGGTTGTAGTAGAGCTTCTGCGCCTGGTAGGCGGGGCCGAACTCGGCCTCGGGGTACTTCTCGGTGTCCGCCGCGCCCTCGAACGCCACCATCGAGATCTTGTGGGTCATGATGTGGTCGGGGTGCGGGTAGCCGCCGTTCTCGTCGTACGTGGTGATCACCTGGGGACGGAACGCGCGGATCTTGCGCACCAGCTCACCGGCCGCCTTGTCGACGTCCTCCAGGGCGAAGCAGCCCTCGGGAAGCGGCGGCAGCGGGTCGCCCTCGGGCAGACCGGAGTCGACGAAGCCGAGCCACTCCTGCTTCACGCCGAGGATCTCGCGGGCCTCGTCCATCTCCTTCTTGCGTACCTCGTGGATGTGCTCCTCGATGTACCTGTCCCCCTGCAGCTTCGGATTGAGGATGGAGCCGCGCTCCCCTCCCGTGCAGGTCACGACCAGCACGTCCACCCCCTCGGACACGTACTTCGCCATGGTGGCCGCGCCCTTGCTCGACTCGTCGTCGGGGTGCGCGTGAACGGCCATCAGTCGCAACTGGTCAGTCAAGACTCAATCCTCAGTAAGTCGGCGCCCCGGTGTCTTCGGGTGCGATCGGCGCTTCTATAGTGACCGAATCGGAGGGCGAATAATTCCGGGGCCGGTACGAGGCCCGGTATCCGTCCGGTTTCTGCCGAGAGGACGATCATGAGCGCGTCGACCACGCGACTGCCCGAGGGCCGCTACGGCCGTTCCTCGGACGAGCGCGCCGACCACAAGCTCAGGATCGCCGCCGTCGTCCTCGGGGCCCTGCTGGTCGCGATGATGGGTTATTTCGCCTGGCACTACGTCGCCAAGAACGAGATCAGCGCCGAAGTGATCACCTTCGAGCCGCAGCAGGACGCGGTGCGGGTGCATCTGGAGGTCCGCAAGGACGCCGGCGCCAGCGGCTACTGCACGATCCGCTCCCAGGCGGAGAACGGCGCCGAGGTCGGCCGGGCCGACTTCCGCTTCTCCGGGGACGCCACCCGCATCGACAAGGTCGTCACGCTCCGTACGACGTCGCAGGGCACCACCGCCGAGCTCCTGGGCTGTCACGCCGACTGAGTTCATCTGCATTACGTACTGGCTGACCTGCGTTGACGTGAATCTGGTGGGTTATGTCCTCCCCCTTGGGCCGTTGAATTGTTAGGCTCGTGGTTTCGCCCTTCCGTGAAGGAACATTCTTCTGGGTAGGGCGATGCTTTGTATTCCCAGTACCTACGAGGAGCACCTGTGACCCAGACCAGCGAAGACGTCACCTGGCTTACGCAGGAGGCGTACACCAAGCTCAAGGAAGAGCTGGCGTACCTGTCTGGTCCCGCGCGCGAGGAAGTCACCGCGAAGATCGCGGCCGCGCGCGAGGAGGGCGACCTGCGCGAGAACGGCGGGTACCACGCGGCCAAGGAAGAGCAGGGCAAGCAGGAGCTCCGCATCCGCCAGCTGACCCAGCTCCTGGAGAAGGCCAAGGTCGGCGAGGCCCCGGCGTCCGCCGACGGCACGGTCGCGCCCGGCATGGTCGTCACCATCGCCTTCGACGGCGACGAGGACGACACGATGACCTTCCTGCTCGCCTCCCGCGAGTACGCCAGCTCCGACATCGAGACCTACTCGCCGCAGTCCCCGCTGGGCTCCGGCGTGATCGGCCACAAGGTCGGCGAGGACGCGCAGTACGAGCTGCCCAACGGCAAGAAGGCGTCCGTGAAGATCCTCACGGCCGAGCCCTACAGCGGCTGAGCCGTTCGCTTCGACGAGCCCCCGGCGCCTCCCGGCGCCGGGGGCTCTGTCATGCCTGCGCGGTCATACCGCCATGGTCATGCCTTCGCGGTCACGCCGTCGCCGAGCGGTACTTCCTGACCGACAGGGTCCTGAACACCACGATGATCAGCACCGAGTAGATCAGTGAGGCCCATACCGAGTGCTGCATCGGCCAGGCCTCGGAGGTCGAGACCCCCGGGTTGCCGAACAGCTCCCGGCTCGCCTGGACCGTCGCGCTGAACGGGTTCCAGTCGGCGATATGGCGCAGCCACGGCGTCATATGGCTGGTGTCCACGAACGCGTTGGAGATGAACGTGACCGGGAAGAGCCAGATCAGCCCGCTGGACGTGGCCGCCTCGGGGGTACGGACGGACATGCCGATCAGGGCGCCGATCCAGGTGAAGGCGTACCCGAGCAGGAGCAGCAGCCCGAAGGCGCCCAGCACCTTGCCGACGTTGGTGTCCGCGTCCGACCCGACTCGCCAGCCGACCAGGAGGGCGACCACCGCGAGGACTATCAGGGTGAGCGCGGTCTGCACGAGGTCGGCGAAGGTGCGCCCGGTGAGCACGGCGCCTCTTGCCATGGGCAGCGAGCGGAAGCGGTCGATGAGGCCCTTGTGCATGTCGTCGGCGATGCCCGCGCCGGAGCTGGCGGTGGCGAACGTGACGGTCTGCGCGAAGATGCCGGCCATCAGGAAGTTCTTGTAGTCGACGGCGCTGGTGCTGCCGCCGATCTGCATGGAACCGCCGAAGACATAGGTGAAGAGCACCACGAACATGATGGGCTGGATCAGCCCGTAGATGATCATCTCCGGGATCCGGGACATCCGGATCAGATTGCGCTTGGCGACGACCAGGGAGTCCCGGACGGACTGGCTGACCGGGTTGCCGGCCGGTGCGATGCGTGCGGCGTCGGTGACAGCACTCATTTGTTGACGGCCTCCTTGCCGCCGGCCTTGCCGCTCGCCTCGCCCTTCGCCTCGTCCTTCTCCTCGGCCACATGGCCGGTCAGGGAGAGGAAGACGTCGTCGAGGGTGGGGCGGCGCAGGCCGATGTCGTCGATCTCGATGCCCCGGGTGTCGAGCTCGCGGATGACCTCGGCGAGGAGCTTGGCGCCGCCGGTGACGGGGACGGTGAGCTTGCGGGTGTGCTCCTCGACCGTGGTGTCGCCCTTGCCGAAGCCGCGCAGGACCTCGGAGGCGGTCCGTATGTCCTCGCGCTCATGGACCACCACCTCGACGCGCTCACCGCCGGTGCGGGCCTTGAGCTGGTCGGAGGTGCCCTGGGCGATGAGACGGCCGTGGTCGACGACGGCGATGTCATGGGCCAGGTGGTCGGCCTCCTCGAGGTACTGCGTGGTCAGCAGCAGGGTGGTGCCGCCGGAGACGAGCCGCTTGATGACCTCCCACAGCAGCTGGCGGTTGCGCGGGTCCAGGCCGGTCGTCGGTTCGTCCATGAACATCACGGGCGGGGAGACGACCAGGGCGGCCGCGAGGTCGAGTCGGCGGCGCATACCGCCGGAGTAGGTCTTGGTGGGGCGGTCGGCGGCGTCCGCGAGGTCGAACTGCTCCAGCAGCTCGACCGCCCGGGCCTTCGCCGCCTTGGCCCTCATCTGGTAGAGCTGGCCGACCATCTGGAGGTTCTCGCGGCCGGTCAGATACTCGTCGACCGCGGCGAACTGGCCGGAGAGCCCGATGGAACGGCGTACCGCGTCGGGGTGCTTGAGGACGTCGATGCCCGCGACGACCGCCGAGCCGCTGTCGGGGCGCAGCAGGGTCGTGAGGCAGCGGACGGTCGTCGTCTTGCCCGCGCCGTTCGGCCCGAGCAGGCCCAGGACGGTGCCTTCCGGCACGTCGAGGTCGACGCCGTCCAGAGCCTTTACGTCACCGAAGGTCTTGACCAGGCCTTCGGCATAGATGGCGCCTGGCATATGAGTCTCCACGTCGTCGGGGATTCTTCGAAAAGCCTAGGTTTGCGCTGGTTCTGCCGCCTGTCCTTTTCTCGCAACACACCATAACGCGATGTATCGCGAGTCTCAATGGACTTTCACGAAAGGGTGAATCCAAGCCGCTGACCTCGGACGATGAGCCGGGCGGACCTCAGTCGATGACCGTGTAACCCGCGTTCCGCAGGGCGTGGCCGACCTCGGCGCAGTGCTCGGGGCCCTTCGTCTCCAGATGCAGCTCGACCTCCGCCTCCGTGAGCCCGAGCCGTGGATCGGTCCGCACATGGCTCACGTCGAGGACGTTAGCGTCCACCACTGACAACACCCCGAGAAGCGTGGCGAGAGCGCCGGGACGGTCCGTCAGCCGCAGGCGTACGGCCAGGTAGCGGCCCTGCGCGGCCATGCCGTGCCGCAGCACGCGTTGCAACAGCACCGGGTCGACGTTGCCGCCGGACAGCACGGCGACGACCGGTCCCTCGAAGGCCCGGGGGTCGCTCAGCAGCGCCGCGACGGGGCTCGCGCCGGCCGGCTCGACGACCAGCTTGGCCCGCTCCAGGCTCAGCAGCAGCGCCGCGGACAGCTCGTCCTCGCTGACCGTACGCACCTCGTCGACCAGTTCGCCGACGATCCCGAACGGCACATCGCCGGGCCGCCCGACCTTCATGCCGTCGGCCATCGTCGCCGGGTTCTCGATCGACACCGGCCGCCCGGCCGCCAGCGAGGGCGGATACGCCGCCGCGCCGGCCGCCTGGACGCCCACGATCCGCACGTCGGGCCGCAGCGACTTCACCGCGACCGCGACGCCGGCCGCGAGACCGCCGCCGCCGATGCCGAGGACGATCGTGCGCACCTCCGGGCACTGCTCCAGGATCTCCAGACCGACCGTGCCCTGGCCCGCGATGACGTCGGGGTGGTCGAAGGGGTGGATGAACACCGCGCCCGTCCGCTCCGCGTACTCCTGCGCGGCGGCCAGCGTCTCGTCGACCACCTGCCCGTGCAGTCTCACCTCGGCGCCGTAGTCCCGGGTCGCGCTGATCTTCGGCAGCGGGGCGCCCTTCGGCATGAACACCGTCGACCGCACGCCCAGCAGCGCCGACGCCAGCGCGACACCCTGCGCGTGGTTGCCCGCGCTCGCGGCGACGACCCCGGCGGCCCGCTCCTCGGGCAGCAGCCCGGCGATCCGGACGTAGGCACCGCGCAGCTTGAACGACCCGGTGCGCTGCAGGTTCTCGCACTTGAAGTGCACCGGCGCGCCGACCAGCTGGGAGAGGTGCCGGCTGCCCTCCATCGCGGTCACCCGGGCCACTCCCGTGAGCATCTTCTGGGCACCCTTCACATCGTCGAGGGTGACGGACCGCAGGGAGTGCAAGGAGTCAGCCGTGCCGTAGCTCATGACACAAGCATCGCAGTTCACAGGCGCGAGCGACCGCTGTGACCAACCTCCGAGACCGGTTTGCGCAGCGCCGGTACGGCCCGCCTTCCAGCCGCGTACCCTGTCCCCCAACCCAGCACCCCTTATCTGAAGTGAGCCCCCGGCCATGCCCACAACACCTGAAATGTCGATGGACATGACGACCGTCGGTGACACCGGTCTCCTCGACACGCTGCAGCACGAGGTGGCGGTCTTCGCCCGCCGTGCCGAACAGACCCGGCTCGGCGGGGTCGGGCAGGTGCGCAACTCCATGGACCGCGCCGCATACCTGCTGCTCAACCGCCTCGACAAGGAAGGCCCGATGGGCGTCAAGGCGCTCGCCGCGAGCATGGGCATCGACTCGTCGACGGTGACCCGGCAGGTGGCGCCGCTCGTGGACACCGGGCTCGTCAAGCGCACCTCGCACCCGGAGGACGGGCGGGCCGTGGTGCTCCAGCTGTCCCCGCGCGGGTTGTCGCGACTGGAGGAAGTGCGCTCCTCGCGGCGTCAGTTGATGGCCGAGCTGACACACGACTGGGCGCCGGAGGAGCGCGAGGCGTTCTGCACGCTCCTCACGCGCTTCAACACCGCGCTCTCCTCCCGGATGGCGGCACAGGGACTGCCGGGGGCGGACTCCCCGTCGGCTTCCTGAGGGGTCGGCTTCCGGAAACAGCCGCCGACCCGAGCGGTCTGTCGGCTTCCTCAACGGCTGATGTGTCCGCGCGCGGCTCTTGACCGAAAGGCCACCCCTGGCCTCATATGAGACCGGGTCCCGAGTCGCACACGGTTGCGTATCGCGTACGCGACTTGGAGGCCGGTTCCCTCACACGGTCGGTCTGCGGCGGGAGGCGCGGTGGGACAACGGCATGCGTCTCAGGACGCCCGCCGTGCCCGGGAGTTCAAGGCGTTCGTCGCGGGCGCGGCCGGGCGGCTGCTGCATGCCGCGACCCTCCTCACCGCGGAGGCCCCGGACGACAACCCGCGCGCGCGGCGCCTGCTGACGCTGGCGCTCGCCCACACGTACGCGTGCTGGGACGGGCTGCACGGCGAGGACCCGTACGACCGCACCCGTCAGTACCTGGCCACCCGGTTCGCCCGCGGCGCCTGGCACCAGTACGGCGGTCTGGCCGGCGCCCGTCCCCGTCCCGCCAGCCCCCTGGCCGGTCTGGCTCCGCAGGAGCGGCTCGTCCTCGTCCTCAGGCTCTACGAGGGTGTCGCCGAGGAGCAGACGGCGGCTCTCCTCGGCCTGCCGACGGAGCGCGTCCACACGATTTGCGACCGGGCGACAGCGACCCTGCTGCACCCGCCACGGGGCCCGGCGCCCGCGGTGGGCGGGGCGAAGATGGCGCCGTCATGAACGGGCCGGGGCTGACCGGCGGGAGGTGGCCGTGAACCGGCCCGAGCGTGAGGCCGCCGTACGGCGGATCATGGACCAGGCGCCGCCGCCCGTGCCCCCGGAACTGCACGCGGAGGTGGTGCGCCGGGGCGCCCGCATGCTGCGGCGCAGGCGGGCGGCCCGCCGCGTGATGTGGTCCCTGCTCTTCGCGGCGAGCGTCGCCTTCATCGTGTGGGCGGTCCTGGCCCGCCCCTGGGTGGAGCCGCCGTCGCAGACGACCCCACCGCTCACCGACTGGTGAGCCCTCGGGCTCCTTGGAACTACCGGCCCAGCGCCTGCTGGAGGTCTTCCAGCAGGTCGTCGACGTTCTCGATGCCCACGGAGAGGCGCACCAGGTCGGCGGGCACCTCCAGGGCGCTGCCCGCGGCGGACGCGTGCGTCATGCGGCCGGGGTGCTCGATGAGGGACTCGACGCCGCCGAGGGACTCGCCCAGCGTGAACACCTTGGCGCGGTTGCAGACCTCGACGGCCGCCTCCTCGCCGCCCTCGACCTGGAAGGACACCATGCCACCGAAGGCCCGCATCTGCTTGGCGGCGACCTCGTGCCCGGGGTGGTCCTCCAGGCCCGGGTAGAGGACCTTCGTCACGCGCGCGTGCCGGGTCAGCATGTCGGCGACCTTGGTGGCGTTCTCGCTGTGCCGGTCCATACGCACGGAGAGTGTCTTGGTGCCGCGCAGCACGAGCCAGGAGTCGAAGGGCCCGGCGACCGCGCCCATCGCGTTCTGGTGGTACGCCAGTTCCTCGCCGAGCGCCTCGTCACCGACGATGAGCGCACCGCCGACGACGTCGGAGTGGCCGCCCATGTACTTGGTCAGGGAGTGCACGACGACGTCCGCGCCGAGCGCGAGCGGCTGCTGGAGGTAGGGCGTGGCGAAGGTGTTGTCGACGACGAGCTTCGCGCCCGCGTCCCGGGCGATCTGCGCGACGGCGGCGATGTCGGTGATGCCGAGCAGCGGGTTGGAGGGGGTCTCCACCCACACGGCCTTGGTCTTCGGGGTGATGGCGGCCCGTACGGCGGCGGGGTCGCTGGTGTCGGCGACCGACCACTCCACGCCCCAGCGGGCGACGACCTTGGCGAAGAGGCGGAACGTGCCGCCGTACGCGTCGTTGGGGATGACCACGTGGTCGCCGGGGCTGAGCAGCGTACGCAACAGGCAGTCCTCGGCCGCCAGTCCGGACGCGAACGCGAGACCTCGGCGACCGCCTTCGAGGGCGGCGAGGTTCTCCTCCAGGGCGGTGCGGGTCGGGTTGGCGCTGCGGCTGTACTCGTAGCCGCCGCGCAGACCGCCGACGCCGTCCTGCTTGTACGTGGAGACCTGGTAGATCGGCGGGACGACCGCGCCGGTGAGGGGATCGGCGGTGTTGCCCGCGTGGATCGCGAGGGTCTCGAAGTGCTGACTGATGTGCCTGTCGCTCATGGGCCCCGAGCGTAGTCCGCATTCCGGACCGATGTCGGCGATGAGGTGTACATGCCGCTGGCTGCGGAGCTGTCCGTCCCCGGTTGTCCACAGGCCGGGGCCCTGGTTGGCCAATTGTCGGCGGCGTCTGGAACGCTTGTGGCATGGAGATTCTGTGGGTCCTGATGGCGCTGGTCATGCTGGGCTTCGTGGTGCTGCCCGTCCTGCGGCGCAGGAGGGGCATGATCGAGCGGGTCCCGCCGGGCCACCCCGACGCCGCGGACCCGGCGGAGTACGGCTTCGTACGGCAGGAGGAGCTGGACGTCCGGATGCCCGGACCCGACCAGGACCTGCTGGACGTACTGGACCTGGTGCAGCGCACCCAGGACTACCGCGCGGCCTCCCAGCTCCTCGCCGGCACCGGGGCGGAGGGCGAGCCGCGCTGGCAGCGTGTGCAGGCCTTCGCGGGTGCGGCCTCCCTGGAGCTGGCGCAGCGGCCGGGCGGGGTGAGCGAGACGCCGGGCGGGCAGTGGCTGCGGGTGTGGCGGGCCGAGGCGCCCAAGGACGCGGGCGGTGCGGCCGTGCACGCGGAGTTCCTGGTGCAGCAGGCGTGGCGGACGGCGACGCCGGGCACGGACGACTTCCGGATCATCATGGAGGAGGCGAGGGCGGCGTGCGGCGAGGCCGCGCTGCTGGCGCCCGGTGACCCGATCCCGTACATCGTCGAGCTGTCGGTGGCCCGCGGTCTCGCGTACTCCCGCGAGGAGTTCGAGCAGCTCTGGCTGAAGATCCTGGACCGCGCCCCGGCGCACATGGGAGCGCATCTGGCGGCGCTGCACTACTGGTGCGAGAAGTGGCACGGCTCGCGCGAGCAGGCGATGTCCTTCGCGGAGGCGGCCGCGGCCCGCGCGCCCCAGGGCTCGCTGCTGGCGGCGATGCCGCTGTTCGCGGTCTTCGAGCACCTGCCCGAGGTCAACCTGGTCGCCGGTTTCTATCAGAGCGAGGTGGTGACGAAGGCGATCCACGGCGCGCTGCACGCCGTGCACTCGGCCCGCGCGGACGACCCGATGCTGGCGCACGTCCGGCACATGCTGGTCTTCTTCCTGGTCCGCGGCGAGCGCTGGGCGGAGGCCATGAACCAGCTCATACACATCGACGGCCACGTGGGCGCCCTGCCGTGGACCCTGTCCCCGGATCCGGCGGCGGAGTTCGCGGTCTACCGCGCGCTGGCGGTGGCGGGCTACGAGGCGAACGGCGGCAGCCCGGCGACACTGCCGCACTGAGGCGGGGCGGCGGGATACGGGGTGGGGCGCCGGAATGCGGGGTGAGGCGCCTGAATGCAGGGTGGGGCGCCGGAATGCGGGGCGGCGGGCCGGTGTTGACGGCCGTGCCGCCCTCCCCGCGTCCCCGCCTCCCCGCCTCCCCGACGAAGGAGCCGCCATGCTGTTCGGCCGTACGCCGGTCCTCCCCACCCCCGAACAAGCACTGAAGGGCCGCCCCGAACCGATATTCACCGTCCCCGACCGCCACACCGTCCTCGGCACCCCGCTCCTCGGCCCCTACCCGGAGGGCCTGGAGATCGCCGACTTCGGCCTGGGCTGCTTCTGGGGCGCCGAGCGCAAGTTCTGGCAGCTCCCGGCCGGTGTGTACACCACGCTGGTCGGCTACCAGGGCGGCCACACCGAGAACCCCACGTACGAGGAGGTCTGTTCGGGCCTCACCGGCCACGCGGAGATGGTCCGCGTGGTCTTCGACCCCGCCGTCGTCTCGTACGACCGCCTCCTGCGGACCTTCTGGGAATCCCACAACCCCACCCAGGGCTTCCGCCAGGGCAACGACGTGGGCACCCAGTACCGCTCCGCGATCCACACCCACACGCCGGCCCAGGCCGAGACGGCGGCCGCCTCCCGAGCCGCCTACCAAAAGGCCCTGACGGCCTCCGGCCACACCGGCAGCATCACCACGGAGATCCTCCCGGCGGAGAGCCGCCCCTTCTATGCCGCCGAGGGATACCACCAGCAGTACCTCGACAAGAACCCGGCGGGTTACTGCGGGCTGGACGGCACCGGGGTGTCCTGCCCGATCGGCGTCGCCAAGGCCGAGGGCTGACCTGTCCGGGTGCGCGGGCCCGGCACTCCCCACCGAGGGGCCTTGCCGGGCCAACTGAAAATCAGTGGTCGACTGAAGCCGGCCGCCCCCACGCTGTACGTCATGGAACAGCCCCACCGTGAGATCCGCGCGGCCCATGCGGACGCCACGATCACCGTCTACCAGGCGTACTCCCCGCACATCGGTCTGCCCGCCGTCCGCGAGGGCCGTTTCCCCGCTGCGTGGAAGCGCGACAGGATGACGTGGATCAAGCCGTCGTTCCTGTGGATGATGTACCGCTGCGGGTGGGGTGCCAAGGAGGGGCAGGAGACCGTTCTGGCCGTCGAGATCAGCCGCGAAGGCTTCGACTGGGCGCTGCGCAACGCGTGTCTGTCGAGCTACGTCCGCGAGGTGCATCCCGACCGCGCCACCTGGCAGCGCCAGTTGAAGCGTGCGCCCGCTCGTGTGCAGTGGGACCCGGAGCGGGATCTGCGCCTGCGGCCCCTGCCGTACCGGTCGTTGCAACTCGGCCTCTCCGGTGAGGCCGCACGCCGTTACGCGGACGAGTGGACGGTCGCCATCCGCGACGTGACACCACTCGCCCACGAGATCCACGCCCTCGTCGAAAGGGGTGACCTGGACGAAGCCGCCCGGTTGCTGCCCCAGGAACGCCCCTACCCGCTTGGAGACGCACCCCTCGCCCACCTGCACGGATGACGCGACGTTCGCGGCTCTCGAAGGCAGACAATGCGGATCTCGGCATCCGAACCCGGCCGTGGACGCCGGGCCGGGGCACCTCACCCGCGCCGGTCGTGGATCATTGCGGCGTGAAGAAGCGTGCCGCGAAGGCCCAGTCGGCGGAGCAGCCGACGGAGCCGCCGCTCGGCTCCGTGCTCACCCCGTACCAGCAGGCCCTGCGCGACCGTATGCTCGCCGCACCCGTGCTCCCCGCACCCGAGCCCTGGCGGCCGGTCTTCGCCTCGTGCGCCCCCGTCGGTGGGCTGCTCGGGATCGGGTTCGCCACGCATCCCGACAGTCATCCCGACAGTGGCAACGGCAGAGGCAACGACAGTGGCAACGACCTGGTCATGGTCGTCTCGCACGACGGGCACGGTCTCTTCGACGCCGTCACCGGCGAGAAGATCGCCCGGGAGCGGGACCCCGATCCCGAGGACGCCACCCCCGACTCCACCGCCGACCTGACGTGCCCGGGGCTGGGTCCGATCGCCGGGACCAGGGTGCGCATCGCCGGGCTCTACGGCGGCGGGCTCCATCTGACCGCCTTCGGCGGCTGGGGCCTGGAGGTCGTCCACCCGGTCTGGCCCCACGAACGCGTCCTGCTCACCCACGGAAGCGGCATGCCCCACCGTGAGCCGCACGGCGAGGGGTGGTGGCACATCTTCAACTCCCACTACAGCGAGCTGCGAACCGTCGGCTTCTCCCCCTCCGGCCACACCCTCGCCGTCGCCACCAGCAGCGACCTCACCCTCTGGACCCGCGCCGGCCGAAGGTAGTATCCGCCGACACTTCCGGTCTCTCGTCGAGGGCCGCTGAATCATGTGGGTGGGGGCACCTCGATGACGTTCCGACTGCGCGCTATGCGCGCGTTCGCGCTGCTGGTCGGCTTCTTTCTCATGGGCGTGGTTCTGTTGGCGGCCATGGCGGTGCTCGACTGGCTGGTGTTGACGAAGCTGTACAGCGCACGGGCGGCCTGGGTCGAAGGCGGACTGCTGACCGTCACCTTCCTGCTGGCGGTGGCGATTCTGCGCGGCATGTTCGCGTTTCTGCGGGCCGGGCGGCTGCCGCCGGTGACCGACGCGGTGGCGGTCACCCCGCAGGACCAGCCCGAGCTGTGGGAACAGATACGGGCCGCCGCCGAAGCGACAGGACAGCAGCCGCCGGACGAGCTCTACCTGGTCACCGAGGTCAACGCGGGGGTCGCCGAACAGAGCCGGTGGCTGGGGCTGCTGCCAGGACGACGCCGCATGTTCCTGGGCCTGCCGCTGCTGGCCGGGTTGACCCCCGCCCAGCTGCGCGCCGTCCTCGTCCATGAGTTCGGGCACGTCAGCAACCTCGACACCCGGCTCGGCGCCGTCACGATGCGCGGCCGGACAGCCCTGATCCACACGGTGGAGGCCTTTCGCGACGGCAGCACCCACTTCCACTATCTGATCGGCGTCCTGTACGTCGGCTACGCCCGGATGTTCCTGCGCACCACGCAGTCGGTGGCCCGCCACCAGGAACTCGCCGCGGACCGGATGGCCGCCCGCCACGCGGGGCGGGACGCGACGGCCTCCGCGCTACGGGCCCTTCCGGTACTCGCGAGCGCATACGCCCACTACCTGGAGACGTACGCCTCCATGGGCGGTTCGCAGGAGACGGAAGAGGGAGCAGGAGGAGTAGCGGGAACCGACGGAGCAGAAGCAGCGGGGCAAGCGCTGCCGCCCGTGGGCGAGGTGTACGGCGGTTTCCGCCGGTTGCTCGCGGCCCGTACCGGGGAGGGGCTCACCGCACTCGCCGCGGGCCAACGGCCGCCGCGGCCACACCCGTACGACTCACATCCGCCTCTGGCCGAACGCATCGCCCTGATCGAGGAACTCCCCACCGACGCCGAACGCGACCCGCACAGCAACACCCCGCATCAGCCCACCCCCGCACTGGCCCTCCTACGCGACACGGACCACGTGTTCGCCGCCCTGGAAGCCAGGACGCTCCCACCGGCGGTCGCGCAACTGCCACGCAAGAGCTGGGACGAGCTCACCATGGCCCGCGCGATCGCCGACGCCGAGAGCTGGTCCCGACCGCTGCAAGTCGCCGTGGCCAGGACACTTCGCTCAGCAGAGCAGAAGGCTGAGCAGAAGGCTGAGCAGACGACAGAGCAGAAGACAGACGGCCCGGCGCCCGTACGCCGGGGCACCACACCCTCGGGCCCGCTCAACCCGGCCAACACGCCCCGCACGCCCAACTCCCCCTTGCCCGGCCTGGAGGAGACACTCGACGCCTTCGACCGCGGCCTGCTGTGGATGGAGGTCGCCGACCGGATGCCCAAGCCGTATCAGGCGGCGCGACTCATCGGCCCGTCCGCCCGCAACTTCATCCGCCCCCGGATCTTCGACGGGCTCGCCGGCCTGATCCATCTGCGGCTCGCCGAGTCCGGCCAGGCCCAGCCGGACATCGCCTGGTCGGGCCGGCCAGGCCTCGTCCTGCCCGACTCATGGGAGAAGGGCATGGACGACGCCCTCGACGCGGCCGTGGCCGACACACCCGACACCGCTCCCCTGCGCGCCCTGCTCGCCGCCCCTCACCCTCTGGCCAAGGCGACGTGACCCGGCGCCCCGCGTAGCGGTGACAGCACGCGGGAAGCGCGCTCAGCGTCATCCCCACCGCCCCACCCCCAACGCCCCCGACCGGCCAGGGGACCTCGCTCGGGCAGGACGACGACCGGGGTTCCCTCTGTGAGCGCCAACGGCCCCCAGGACCAGGAGAGTTGGACGGGCCGGCCGTCGGTGAGGAACTCGTAGTGCGTGGTGACGCAGAGGTCCCCGGGGGAGATGGCAAGGCGCTCGGCGATGCCTTTGGGCGCGGGGACGCCCGCCTCACTCTGCGCGTCCCAGGAGGTGGCCCTGCCGCGCTCCTGCGAGGCGCCGCCCGGGCGGTCGCGGTGCCGGGAGCGGACGATCCGCAGGCGTTCGCGCGGTGTGCGGACGTACGTTCCGGAGCCCGTCCGGCCTTCCAACAGCCCCTCGACGATCAGCCGGTCCACGGCCCGCTGGGTGACGTTGCGCCCGACGCCGTACTCCTCGGCGAGCCGCGCCCGCGACGGAAGCCGCGCCCCCGACTCCCCATTCCCCACTCCCCACTCCCCACTGCCCCAGCAGCGGGCGTGCGCCTTCTGCTCCTGCGGCCGGGCGTCGCCCCCCTCACACCCGCTCCGCCAGGAACTCCTCCCAGGTCCGCTCCCCCGTCTCCGCCCCCTCCAGCGTCAGGTTCGCGCCCGCGCGGTACGCCTTTCCGGCCTTGCCCGGAATGCGCACCGGCATCCTCAACCGGCTCTTCCTGCCCAGCAGTTCGAGGTAGGGGCGGGCCAGCTCGGCGATGTCGTACACCGCCGGTCCCGCCATGTCGGGTACCCGGCCCGCCGGTTCACCCAGCGCCAACTCGACCATCCGCGCCGCCACTTCGGCCGAGTCGACCGGCTGGAGGCGCAGCCCGCCCGGTACCGGCAGGACGGGGAGCTTCGTCATCTTCTCGACCATCGTCAGGGTCAGGTCGTGGAACTGGGCCGCTCGCAGTGTCGTCCACGGGATGCCCGAGTCGGCGATGGCCCGCTCCGCGTCCCGCTTGGTCCGCAGCCAGGCCAGCGGGACGCGGTCCGCGCCGATGACCGAGATGTAGACGAGGTGGCGTACGCCCGCCGCGCGGGCCGCCCGGACGAGGGTGCGGGTCGCCTCGTCGTCGCCCTTGGGGCCGCCCGCAAGGTGGAGGACCGTCCCGACCCCGGCCAGCGCCGCGTCGACGCCCTCGCCCGTCATCAGGTCGCCGGTGACGTATTCGACCCCGTCCGTGTCCTCGCGGCCCCGGCGGCTGAGGACCCGTACCGTGCGGCCCGCCGCCCGCAGCAGCGGTACGGCGTGGCCGCCCAGGGTGCCCGTACCGCCGGTGACGAGGACGGTCTCCGTCTGGTCCGTCCGGTCCATCTGGTCCGTCCGGTTCGCCTGATCCCTGTGCTTCATGACCGCTCCCGTTTCATCTCGCCGAAGTGTCTTCGCGGGTATGACGGAGCGGTCCGGAGCGATGTGACAGGTGGTGCGGATTCTTTTCGGAGCTCAGATGGTCGCGGTGTCGATCACGAAGCGGTAGCGGACGTCGCTGGCGAGGACGCGCTCGTAGGCCTCGTTGATCTCCGAGGCGCTGATCAGCTCGATCTCGGCGCCGAATCCGTGCTCCGCGCAGAAGTCCAGCATCTCCTGGGTCTCCTGGATGCCGCCGATGCCGGAGCCGGCGAGGGTCTTGCGGCCGCCGATGAGCGAGAAGAGGTTGAGCTTGACCGGCTCCTCGGGGGCGCCGACGTTCACGAAGGCGCCGTCCGTCCTCAGGAGGGACAGGTAGGCGTCCAGGTTCAGCGGGGCCGAGACCGTCGACAGGATCAGGTCGAAGGTGCCCGCGAGCTCCTTGAAGGTGTTCTCGTCGCTGGTGGCGTAGTAGTGGTCGGCGCCCAGCTTCAGGCCGTCGTCCTTCTTGCGCAGGGACTGGGAGAGGACGGTGACCTCGGCGCCCAGCGCGTGCGCGATCTTGACGCCCATGTGGCCGAGGCCGCCCATGCCGAGGATCGCGACCTTCTTGCCGGGACCGGCGTTCCAGTGCTTGAGCGGGGAGTACGTGGTGATGCCGGCGCACAGCAGCGGCGCGGCCTCGTCGAGGGAGAGGCCGTCGGGGATGCGGACGACGAAGTTCTCGTCGACGACGACCTTCTCCGAGTAGCCCCCGTAGGTGGGCTCGCCGTCCTTGCCGACGCCGTTGTACGTGGGGACACTGCCGCCGGTGCAGTACTGCTCCAGGCCGGCCTTGCAGTTGTCGCACTCCCGGCAGGAGTCGACGAGGCAGCCGACGCCCACCCGGTCGCCGACGGTGTACTTGGTGACGCCGGGGCCGACCTCGGAGACGACGCCGGCGATCTCGTGGCCGGGGACCATCGGGAAGATGGCCTGGCCCCAGCCCTCGGTGGCCTGGTGGATGTCGGAGTGGCAGATGCCGGCGAACTTGATGTCGATCAGGACGTCGAACTCGCCGACCGGGCGTCGCTCGATGGTGGTCCGCTCCAGCGGGGCCTTGGCGGCGGGGGCGGCGTAAGCGGCAACGGTGGTCATGCCGGGGTTCTCCTAGCAAAGGGGGGTCGTGCCCGGCTGCCTTCCGGCCGGGCACGATGTCCAGCGTGCCCGAACGGACACTGTTCACCCAGGCCACAGCTTTGCGTACGTTCGCTGGTCCTACCACTGGCGGGGACAGGATGGTGGACGTACGACCGTGAATACTTGACGTATGGACGACATGGCCGAGACGGCGGAGGAGCGGGGCGGAGCCGGTGGCGCTCTGGACCGGCGGGCCGAGCTCAGCGAGTTCCTGCGTACCCGGCGGGCCCGGCTGAAGCCGGAGGACGTGGGGCTGCCCGACTTCGGGCGGCACCGGCGGGTGCCGGGGCTGCGGCGCGAGGAGCTGGCGCAGCTGGCGGGTGTCTCGGTGGCGTACTACACCCGCCTGGAACAGGGCAACGGGCGCAACGTGTCGGCGGAGGTCCTCGACGCCATCGCCCGCGCGCTGCGGCTGAGCGACGCCGAGCACGCGCACCTCTCCCATCTCGCGAAGCCGAAGCAGCACAAGAAGAAGCCGGCCGCCCGGACCGAGCAGGTGCGCGGGCCGCTGCGGCAGCTGCTGGACACGATGGACGGCGTCCCGGCGTACATCTCGGGCCGGCGCTCCGACATCCTCGTCTGGAACCGGATGGCGGCGGCCGTCTTCGGTGACTGGTCGGAGCTGCCGCCGCAGGAGCGGAACTGGGCGCGGCTGGTGTTCCTCCAGCCCGAGTACCGCGACCTGTTCGTGGAGTGGGACCAGAAGGCGTACGACATGGTCAGCTTCCTGCGCATGGCCGCGGGCTGCCACCCCGACGACCCGCGCCTCGCCGCGCTCGTGGGTGAACTCTCCCTCAAGAGCGAGGAGTTCAGACGGCTGTGGGCCACGCACGACGTCAAGGAGAAGAGCTACGGCGTCAAGCGTCTGATGCATCCGCTGGTCGGCGAACTCGCCCTGAACTTCGAGTCGTTCCGCCTGACCGACGGCACCGAGCAGACCCTGATCACCTACTCCGCCGAGCCCGGCTCCCCGTCCGCCGAGGCCCTGCGCCTGCTGGCCAGTTGGGGCGCGGACGCGACGCGGGCGGGCAAGGACGCCACGACGCCCAAGGCCTGACGGCTGACGCCCAAGGCCTGACGGCTCACCCTCGGTACGGCGGCGCCACCCCCCACCCCCACTGCGGCACCGGCTGCTCGGCGGGCGGCTTGGCGTCCGGGCCGGAGAAGTACACGGCGAGCCGTGTGCCCCACTCCACGTACGCCAGGAACGCCGAACGGAACTCGGCGTCCGTCGGCAGGCCCGCCTCGTCGGCGGCGTCCTGGATCAGGTTCACCCAGCGGCGGCGCTGTGGCTCGGTGATGCCGCGGCCCATGTGCTTGGCCACCATGTGGCCGTGGCCTCCCTGGGTCTCGGAGTACGTCGCCGGGCCGCCGAAGACCTCGGCGAGCCACATCGCCACATGCGAGGCGTGCTCGGGGGCCAGCCCGGCGAAGACGGGGGCGAGGAGGTCGTCCTTCAGCACCTTCTCGTAGAAGACCGAGGTCAGCCGGGCGAAGGCTTCCGCGCCGCCCGCCCACGCGTACAGGGTGGGCACGGCGGCCCCCCGCCCCCGTACCGCCGTCGGCTTGTAGTGCCGCATCTCCTCGATGTCACCGACGTAGGGCCGGATCTCGGCGAGGAAGTCGGCGAACAGCTCGGACTTGCGGAAGCCCTCGATGTGGTCCTCCGTCGAGGTCCAGGTGATGCGCAGGACGAAGTGCTCGAAGTCCTCCTCGCAGCGGGCGAGTTCGTAGTCGACGCATTGCGGGGCCGCCGCCAGCTGGGCCGCCGCTCGCGTGTAGGCGGACAGGAACTCGGCCGAACGGTCTTCCGGGATGCGGTAACGGATGTATTCGACGGTCTCTGCGGTCATGCCCCCACACTCACACGCCGGACGAGCTGGAAGCTGCTCCTCCGCCTGACAGGTCCGTACGGGCTGTTTCCTGGGCCAGGGACAGCCTTCTCATCGTTCTCTTATTTCAGCCTTATCCAGCCATCACGCGCCGTACCTAGCTTGCGGCCATGTTCTTCACCTACCTGAGGCGCGAACTGCGCCGCCGCAGAAAGGCGGCCCTCGTCGTCGCCTCCGGGCTCGCGCTCGGTATCGCGCTGGTCATCGTGGTCAGCTCCGTGTCCTCGGGCATGGGCAAGGCCCAGGACAAGGTCCTCCAGTCGCTGTACGGCCTCGGCACCGACATGACGGTCACCAAGGCCGCCGCCGCTCCCTCCGCCAACAGCTCCGAGCGCCCGCGCTTCAACTTCGACGCGCAGGACAGCGACTCCGACGAGGAGCAGAGCAGCGACCGCGTCATGGTCCAGGGCTTCCAGACGCTGGCGACCTCGACCGTCACCAAGGTCGGCGACCAGAAGGGCGTCTCGGACGCCGTGGGCGGCCTCAGCCTCCAGGTCATCAAGGTCAGCGGTCAGTTCACCCGCGGCCAGTTCCAGCAGAACGGCAACGGCGGCGGCCAGCAGCAGGGCGGCCCCGGCGGTGGCGGCACCGGCCAGCCGCAGGGTGAAGTGCAGGGCGGCGGCGCCGACTTCGACGTCAACAACTACTCCGTCTTCGGCACCGACGTCACCGAGCCGGCCCTCGGCCCGCTGACCTCCTCGGAGATCACCAGCGGCCGCACCTTCAAGACCTCCGAGACGAACGCCAAGGTCGTGGTCGTCGACTCGGCGTACGCCAAGGAGAAGAAGTACAAGGTCGGCTCGACGATCACCATCAAGGGCACCAAGTACAAGGCGATCGGTGTCGCGACCGCGAGCAGCGGTGACGCGGCGGCCAACCTCTACATCCCGCTGAAGCAGGCGCAGACCCTCAGCGACTCCAAGAACAAGGTCACCACGATCTACGTCAAGGCGACCGACTCCCAGCAGATCGACTCGGTCAAGTCGACGATCCAGAAGAACATCTCGGGTACGACGGTGACGACCTCCGCCGACCTCGCCGACACCGTCTCCGGCTCCCTCTCCACGGCGTCCTCCCTCGCGACGAACGTCGGCAAGTGGCTGTCGATCGCGGTCCTGGTCGCCGCGTTCCTGGTCGCCGGTCTGCTCACCTCCTCCGCGGTCTCCCGCCGCGTCCGCGAGTTCGGCACGCTCAAGGCGCTGGGCTGGCGTTCGGGCCGGGTGACCCGGCAGGTCGTCGGCGAGGCGATGGTCAACGGCCTCCTCGGCGGCGCCCTCGGCATCGGCCTGGGCCTGGCGGGCGCGTATGTCGTCACGGCCATCAGCCCCACCCTGGAAGCCCAGCTGGGCGGCGGCACCGGCGGCGGTGGCGGCATGGGCGGCCCCGGCGGAGGCGGCGGCTTCGGCGGCCCCGGACGTCAGACGGCTTCCAAGACCCTGGAGGTCGCCCTGACGGCCCCGGTGAGCGCGACGACGGTGGCGATAGCGGTGGGCCTCGCGGTGGCGGGCGGCCTGATAGCGGGCGCGTTCGGCGGCTGGCGAGCGTCGAGGCTGCGCCCGGCGGACGCGCTGAGGCGAGTCGAGTAGCGATCACTTTTCAGGCGAACGGGAGCTCGAAGGCTGTTCAGGGGCGCGGGGCTGCATCTGATATGCGGCTCCGCCGCGTGAGCGCGACCAGCCACAACGAACCCGCACCCGGACAACAACCAGGAGCCACCCAAAATGTACGAACTCAAAAGCGTCACCAAGCGCTACACCCGAGGCAAGGACACCGTGGACGCCCTCGCCGGCGTCGACCTCACCATCGCCGACGGGGACCGCCTGGTCATCCAGGGCCCCACCGGCGGCGGCAAGTCCACCCTCCTCCAGATGCTCGGCGCCCTGGACAAGCCCACGTCCGGCGAAGTCGTCCTGGACGGCACGGACCTGGCGAAACTGTCCGAGGCCAAGCTCACCAAGGTCCGCAGCGAGAACATCGGCTTCGTCTTCCAGAGCTTCAACCTCATCCCCACCCTCACCGCCCAGGAGAACGTGGAGACCGCCCTCGTCCCCCTGGGCGTCAAGGTGAAGGACCGCCGCGAACGAGCCGCGGAGGCCCTGAAGTCGGTCGGCCTGGGCGAACGCCTCGGCCACCTCCCCTCCGAGATGTCCGGAGGACAGCAGCAGCGCGTCGCCATCGCCCGCGCCCTCGTCAAGCAGCCGAAGGTGCTGCTCGCCGACGAGCCGACCGGCAACCTCGACGAGTCGATGCGCGACGAGATCATGGACGTACTCGAACGCATGTGGAAGGAGCTCGGGCTGACCTTCATCATGGTCACGCACGACTCCGCGATCGCGAAGAAGGCCCCACGGCTGGCCACCATTCGCAAGGGAAAGATCACGGTGAAGGAGAACGCGAGCTCCTGAGTGCGAGAGCGTGTGCTCCTGAGTACGAGAACTCGTCCCCTCCTGAGTATGAGCAACGCGTAACAGTCCGATGCTGTGCGTCACCTGTCTCTTGAGGCGTCTGATCACCCCCCGGCATACTGCGTGTTCCGGGGGGTGCACGCTTGTCTGTGCAGGACCACCCCCGGCCGGGTGAACGGGGAATTCGCCCGGACCTTCAGCAAGGGGGAGTCTTGCGCAGACAAGTGAAAAGAGTTTGTGCTGCCACCGTGGCCACGGGGGCGGCGGTCGCTCTCGCCGCGGGCATGACCAGCCCGGCAGCGGCGAAGTCAGAGGCTCAGGCACAGCCGGCGGGCTGGTCGAGCCAGCCGTTCAGTGCCCCTCACCACATCACCCTGATCACGGGTGACCGGGTCGCCGTCGACGCCAAGGGGCGGGTCGTCGGCGTGGAGCGGGCGAAGGGGCGGGAGCAGATACCGTTCCAGGTCCGCAAGGCCGACGGACACACCCTGGTCATACCCGGGGACGCGGCCCGTCTGGTCGCCGCCGGCAAGCTGGACCAGCGGCTGTTCGACATCACCGAGCTCAACAAGTCAGCGACCCGCAAGTCTCAGGCCAAGGGCCTGAAGGTGATCGTCGGGTACAAGGGCGCCGCCACCGCCGCGAAGGACGACGTCCGGGACGCGGGCACCCTGCGGCAGTCCCTGAAGACGCTCAACGCCGACGCGGTGCAGACCCCGACCGCCGACGCGCCCGAGCTGTGGGACGCGGTCACCAACGGCGACAGGACGGCGGCCGGTGTCGCGCACGTCTGGCTGGACGGCGTCCGCACCGCCAGCCTCGACAAGTCCGTCCCGCAGATCGGCGCCCCCAAGGCGTGGGCCGCGGGCTACGACGGCAAGGGCGTCAAGATCGCCGTCCTGGACACGGGTGTCGACGCGAGCCACCCGGACCTCAAGGACCAGGTGATCGAGGCCAAGAACTTCTCCACGGCCACCGACGCCACCGACCACTTCGGTCACGGCACGCACGTCGCGTCCATCGCGGCGGGCACCGGCGCCAAGTCGAACGGCAAGTACAAGGGTGTCGCGCCGGGTGCCAAGATCCTGAGCGGCAAGGTCCTCGACGACACCGGTTCAGGTGACGACTCCGGCATCCTCGCCGGCATGGAGTGGGCGGCCGCCGAGGGCGCCGACGTCGTCAACCTGAGCCTCGGCGGCCAGGACACCCCGGAGGTCGACCCGCTGGAGGCGGCGGTCAACAAGCTGTCCGCCGAGAAGGGCATCCTCTTCGCGATCGCGGCGGGCAACTCCGGTCCCGAGTCGGTCGGTTCGCCGGGCAGCGCGGACGCCGCGCTCACCGTCGGCGCCATCGACGACAAGGACGTCCTCGCCCCGTTCTCCTCCACCGGCCCGCGCGTCGGCGACGGCGCCATCAAGCCGGACGTGACCGCGCCGGGCGTGGACATCACGGCCGCCTCGGCCAAGGGCAGCGTCATCGAGCAGGAGGTCGGCGAGAAGCCGGCCGGCTATCTGACCATCTCGGGTACGTCGATGGCGACACCGCATGTGGCGGGCGCGGCGGCGATCCTGAAGCAGGAGCACCCGGACTGGACGTACGCCGAACTGAAGGGCGCCCTGACGGGCTCCGCGAAGGGCGGCAAGTACAACCCGTTCGAGCAGGGTTCGGGCCGCATCCAGGTCGACAAGGCCATCAAGCAGACCGTGATCGCCGACCCGGTGTCGGTGAGCTTCGGTACGCAGGCGTGGCCGCACACCGACGACAAGCCGGTCGCCAAGAAGCTGACGTACCGCAACCTCGGTACGGCGGACGTCACGCTGAAGCTGTCCTCGACGGCCACCAACCCCAAGGGCGCGGCGGCTCCGGCGGGCTTCTTCAAGCTCGGCGCGACCTCGGTGAAGGTCCCGGCGGGCGGCACGGCCTCCGTGGACTTCACCGTCAACACCAAGCTGGGCGGCACGGTCGACGGCGCGTACTCCGCGTACGTGACGGCGACGGGCGGCGGCCAGACGGTCCGTACGGCGGCTGCCGTGCAGCGTGAGATGGAGTCGTACGACCTCACGATCAAGCACATCGACAAGGACGGCAAGCCGACCGCGGACTACAACACCGTCGCGTTCGGCTACACCGGCCTGGCCAAGGACCGCGCCTACCAGGTGACGATCGACGAGTCCGGCACCACCAAGATGCGGCTGCCCAAGGGCACCTACGTGCTGGACGCCTGGATCGCCAAGGACTGGGTCACCTTCGAGGGCGGCCTCGACTGGGTGATGCAGCCGAAGCTGAGCCTGACCAAGAACCGCACGGTGACGATCGACGCCCGCAAGACCAAGGCGGCCGACATCACGGTGCCGGACGCCTCGGCCAAGCCGCTGTCCGCGATGATCAGCTACTTCTACGAGCCCGCGCTGCTGCCGGTCGGCGTCAACATGGACTCCTTCGCGAACATCCGGATCGCGGCCCTCGGTGCCGATGTCTCCGGCGGCCTGACCCAGACCTGGTACGGGCAGTGGGCCAAGGGTGCGAACGCCGAGTACGACGTGGCGACCCAGGCCAAGGTCAAGCACCTGGTGGGCGACAAGGTCAAGCACTACAAGGCGAGCGACTTCGCCACGGTCAAGGCCGACATGGGTGCTGCGGCGAGCGGCAAGACCGGTGCGCTCAGCCCGTGGGGCGAACTGCCCGAGGACGGTGTCTTCGGTACCGTCGTCGAGCAGAAGCTGCCGAGTACCCGCACCATGCTGCTGTCGACGGGCGACCAGATCAAGTGGGGCCTGGACTTCCTGCAGTACGGGGGAGCCAAGGACGAGCAGGGCAACTCGATCCCGGAGGCCGGCTACACGCTGGGGAACCCGCAGACCTTCAAGGCGGGCACCACGTACAAGAAGACCTTCAACACCGCGGTCTTCGGCCCGCACATCAACAAGGACTACGGCGTCTTCCGCGAGGGCAACTACCTCTACGGGTCGCTGCCGTTGTTCGCGGACGGGGCGCAGCACGCGGGATCGTCGGACTTCACCTCGGTGAAGACGGAGCTGTACCGCAACGGCACGAAGATCGGCTCCAACCAGGACCCGCTCTTCGGTGATGTGTTCACGGTTCCCGCGGCGGACGCCGAGTACAAGCTGACGTCGTCCGTGAAGCGGAGCGTCAAGCTGGCGGCGGCCTCGACGCGGATCGACGTGAGCTTCACGTTCCGCTCGAAGAAGGCCTCCTCCGAGGACTCGGTCACGCTGCCGGCCTCCACGGTCCGCTTCAACGCCAAGACGGGGCTCGACAGCCGCGTCAAGGCCGGCGAGACGGTGAAGATCCCGGTCAGCGTCGAGGGCGCGGCCAAGGGCTCGAACCTCAAGTCCCTCACGGTGTACGTGTCCTACGACTACGGCCAGACCTGGAAGAAGGTCACGGTCAAGGACGGCAAGATCACCGTGAAGAACCCGGACAAGGGCAAGGGCATCTCGTTCCACGCCAAGATCACCGACAAGAAGAACAACAAGTCGACGGTCTCGATCTACAACGCGTACTACGGCAAGTAGTCCGCGGGGCACCGGATCGAACTGAACACCGACGGCGTCCTCCGGTTGCGGAGGGCGCCGTCGGTGTACTTTCCTGGTAGCAAGAAGCCCCCGCCACGGCCGGAATCCGTGACAGGGGCTCCAGCTCAGCCAGGAGCTACGGGGAGGTCCCTAGTGGGTATAGGGATCTACCGCTACCTGCCGAGCCACCATAGCCACCACCGCCTCACGTGCTTGGCCCACGCTTCCGGCAGACACCGGGTGAGCCGACACACGAGAGTCGGTTTCGGCCTGGCATGACGTCCCATAGGGTGCGCCTCCCTTTCCATAGGGAGGCGCACCCGAGGCGCGTCACGTGCCGGGCATTACCGGCAACGCCCTTACGCGAGGCAAAAGTTGAGGGCGGTCGCCCCATCGGGTGACCGCCCTCGCTCAGTTGGTGTCAGGCCCGGCTCAGACCGCCGAACCCGCCTTCCAGTCCGCCCAGTTCAGGTTCCAGCCGTTGAGGCCGTTGTCCGGGGACACCGTCTTGTCGCCGGTGTTCTGGACGATCACGACGTCGCCGATGATCGAGTTGTTGTAGAACCAGTAGCCGGCCGTGCCCTTGTCGTTGGCGCCCTTGGTGTCGGAGAGGCCGACGCAGCCGTGGCTGGTGTTGACGCTGCCGAAGATGGACTTCGCGCCCCAGTAGTTGCCGTGCACGAAGGTGCCGGAGTTGGTGAGGCGGATGGCGTGCGGCACGTCCTTGATGTCGTACTCGCCCTTGCCGTCGTCGTCGGTGAAGCCCACGGTCGCGCCGTTCATGCGCGTCTCCTTGAACTTCTCGGACATCACCATGATGCCCTCGTACGTCTTGTTCTCCGGGGAGCCCGCCGAGATCGGGATGGTCTTGATCGTCTTGCCGTCCTGCGTGACCTTCATCTGCTTGGTCTTCGCGTCGACGTACGTGATCTGGTTACGGCCGATCTTGAAGGTGACCGTCTTCTGCTGGACGCCGTAGACACCGTCCGCGCCCTCGACACCGTCCAGCGCGAGCTTCAGCGTGACGGTGGAGTTCTCGGTCCAGTAGTCCTCGGGACGGAAGTCGATGCGGTTGGCATTGAACCAGTGGCCGACGACCTCCTGGCCGCTGGACGAGGAGACCGTGATGCCCTTCTGGACGGCCGCCTTGTTGGTGATCGCCTTGTCGAAGTTGATCGACACCGGCATACCGACGCCGACCGTGGAGCCGTCGTCCGGCGTGAAGTAGCCGAGGAAGCTGTTGGACGGGGAGACCGTGGTGAAGGACGCGTTCTCGTGGGCCACGCGGCCGTCGGAGTCCTTCGCCTCGGCGTTGACCTTGTAGGTCGTCGACCGCTCCAGCTGGGCGCTGGGCTTCCAGCTGGTCTTGTCCGCGGATATCGCGCCGCTGACCGCCGCGCCGTCGGCGGTGGTCATCGTGACCTCGGTGAGCATGCCCTTGCTCACGGTCACGGCCGCCGAGTTGTTGATGGAGGCGTTCTCGGAGCCGTCCTTGGGCGTGATCTTGATGTCGGCCTCGGACGTCTTCTTGGCCGCCGCCTCGTCGGCCTTGGCCTGCGAGGTGTCCTTGCTGCCGCTGCCGGAGGCGTCGTCGTCGCCACCGGAACACGCCGAGAGCACCAGCACACCGCCGAGCAGTGCGGACGCGACCGCCAGGCCCCTGCGCCGCTTACTGACCGTCATCACACGCTTCTCCATCGTTGCCGATTCCCCAAAGACCCGAGAGCCCCCCGTCAAACCCGAGAGTCCCGTCAATGAAACCTAAACGCTACGACCGGTTCGTCCCGTTCCACATTCTTCGAACGTGTGGGGCACACCACGTCCGCCGTGGCGGGTGGTGCGACTGTCGACCGTGCGCCCCCTGAGACGACGAAACCCCGGACGGCGGTTGCCACCCGGGGTCACGATTTCCCCAAGGGAGTTCAGCCGGCCGCCTCTTCCTCGTCCTCCGCGTCCTCATCATCCTCGTCGAGGTCCCAGTCCGGCGAATCCGGGTCGTAGTCGATCCGCTCGCTGGACCAGGAGGCCTGCACCAGCTCGACCCCGGGCACCTCGCTGACCAGGTCGAACGGGTCGACGAGATAGGCGAGGGCCTCCGCGGTGTCTTCCGTCACAGCCCCCTCGGCATGCGCCTGCTCATCGGCCGGCATCTCCACATCGTCGGCGATCCGCTCCAGCGCGGCCTTGGTGACGGCGTCCTCCTGCTCGACCTCCACCACCAATTCCACCCGAAGCCGCACAAACCGTGAAGTCTCTTCAGTGCTCATGCCCCGGAGAGTACGGCCCTTTTCTCCCGTGACTTTCCCGTGACCCGCGCCTTTCACTAACATCTGCCCACACGGCCAATTCGCCAGCGCCACAAGGGGATCGATATTCCGTGTCATCCGCTCGCCGTTCGTTGCTGACCGCCACCGCCGCGGGCACGCTCCTGTGTGCCCTGTGGTTCGTCCCGTCCGCCAACGCGACCCAGGACGAACCGGCGAGATCGCAGGTCACGCAGCAGGCCAGGGTGTCCACCGTCAGCACCGAGGGCACCGTCGAGGACACGCGTCTCGCCGACACCGGAAGCTTCGACACCACCCCGTACGTCGTCGGCGGTACGGCCTTCCTCGCGCTCGGTGCCGGATTCGTCACCTACTCCGTACGCCGGGAACGTCACGGTTTTTGAATCGACTTGACGGACCTTTGACCAAAACCTCATAGTCCGCTCATGAAGAGATCATCGGGGGCCCGCATAGCGGCCACGCTCACCGTGAGCGCGCTGTCGCTCGCCCTCATCACCGGCTGCTCCGACAAGGGTTCGGACGACACCAAGGGCAGCGACGCCAAGGAGTCGGCCGCCGCCTCGTCGGCGCCGGCCGCGAAGGCGCTGACCTCCGCCGAGCTGGAGAAGCTGCTGCTCGCCAAGGGCGACATCAAGGGCTTCGAGGCCGAGTCGGGCGACGACACCCTCCCGAAGTCCAAGAGCGACGTGAAGACCGACAAGGCGGAGTGCGACCCGCTGGCCTGGGCCACCGCCGCGCTCGCCCCGGGCGACACGGACGCGAACGCCAGCAACACGCTCACCGCGGAGACCTCTGCGGCCTCCAAGGACCCGTCGGACCTCAGCGAGTCCGACATCGAGAACGCCTTCGACGTGAGCATCACGTTCGTCGGTCTGTCCTCGTACGACGGCGACGGCGCCGAGAAGGCCGTGAAGGCCGTCTCCGACGGTGTGACGGCCTGCTCCGGCGGTTACGGCATCAAGGCCGAGGGCGAGAACTCCAAGGTCGTCAAGGTCGCCACGGCGAAGAGCTCCGGCGCCGGTGACGAGTCGGTGGCGTTCTCCGAGGACGTCGACATGGACGGCGAGGGCACGGCCACGTTCCTCACCGAGGTGGTCCGCAAGGGCAACACCGTCGCGACGTTCTACTCCGTCAACCTGGCCGCGCTGGGCAAGGGCGGCAAGACCGAGATCCCGGCCGAGGTCGTCACGGCCCAGGTCGCCAAGCTCAAGTAAGCACGCGTACAAGCACTCGTAAGAAGAGGGGCCCTGTCACCTGACAGGGCCCCTTTCGACTGCCTGCGGCCTACTGGAGCGGCCCCGTCACCGACTCCGCCGCCGCCACCAACTGCCCGCCGCGCACGAACGCGTCCGCCGCGGCCAGGTCCGGGGCCAGGAAGCGGTCGGGGCCCGGCCCCTGCACACCGGCCTTGCGTACGGCCTCGATGACCGCGCGCGAGGCGGGCGCCGGGGTGAGTCCCTCGCGCAGTTCCACGGCGCGTGTGGCGGCGTACAGCTCGACGGCGACGACCCGGGTGAGGTTGTCGACGGCGGTGCGCAGCTTGCGCGCGGCGGACCAGCCCATGGAGACGTGGTCCTCCTGCATGGCGGAGGACGGGATGGAGTCCGCCGACGCCGGTACGGCCAGCCGCTTCAGCTCGCTGACCAGCGCGGCCTGGGTGTACTGGGCGATCATCAGCCCCGAGTCCACGCCGGCGTCGTCGGCGAGGAACGGCGGCAGCCCGTGGCTGCGGTTCTTGTCGAGCAGCCGGTCGGTGCGCCGCTCCGCGATGGACGCGAGGTCGGCGGCGGCGATGGCGAGGAAGTCCAGGACGTAGGCCACGGGCGCGCCGTGGAAGTTGCCGTTGGACTCGACCCGCCCGTCGGGCAGTACGACGGGGTTGTCGACGGCGGAGGCAAGCTCCCGCTCGGCGACGAGCCGGGCGTGTGCCATCGTGTCGCGTCCGGCGCCCGCGACCTGCGGGGCGCAGCGCACCGAGTAGGCGTCCTGGACGCGCGGGGCGTCGTCCTGGTGGTGGCCGGTGAGCTGGGAGTCCTTCAGCACGGCGAGCATGTTGGCGGCGCTGGCGGCCTGCCCCGGGTGGGGGCGGATGGCGTGCAACTCGGGCGCGAGGACCTTGTCCGTGCCGAGGAGGCCCTCCAGGGACAGCGCGGCGGTGATGTCGGCCGACTTGTAGAGCATCTCCAGGTCGGCGAGGGCCATGACCAGCATGCCGAGCATGCCGTCGGTGCCGTTGAGGAGCGCGAGGCCCTCCTTCTCGCGCAGTTCGACGGGCGCGATGCCGTGCTCGGCGAGCAGCTCACCGGCGGGCCGCACGACCCCGTCCGGGCCTTCCGCGTCGCCCTCCCCCATCAGCGTCAGGGCGCAGTGGGACAGCGGCGCGAGGTCGCCGGAGCAGCCGAGGGAGCCGTACTCGTGCACGACGGGGGTGATCCCGGCGTTCAGCACGTCGGCCATGGTCTGCGCGACCTCGGGCCGCACACCGGTGTGGCCGGAGCAGACGGTCTTCAGCCGCAGGAACATCAGGGCCCGGACGACCTCCCGCTCGACGCGCGGCCCCATGCCGGCGGCGTGCGAGCGGACGATGTTGCGCTGCAGCTGAGCGCGGAGCTCGGTGCTGATGTGCCGGGTCGCCAGGGCGCCGAAGCCGGTGCTGACGCCGTAGACCGGGTCGGGCTTGGCGGCCAGCGCGTCCACGATCTCGCGGGCGGCGGCGAGGGCCGCGACCGCCTCCCCGGAGAGCTCGATGCGGGCGCCGTCGCGCGCCACGGCGAGAACGTCGGACGCGGTCACCCCGGACGTCCCCACCACCACAGTGTGCATATCCATATTCAGGAGCGTACGCAGTGAAGACGAAGATGTCACGAGTGGGGACGGGGTTCGCCCCTTACTGACCCGTCACCAGTCCGCCAAGGGTCCCGTACGTCACAGTCGGCGCCCGCGGAAGCGACGGCGCTCCCCGTGCGCCTCACGCTCCCCCGCGGGCGCGTCCGCGAGCCGTACGACGGGATCGTCCGGCCCCTCCCGCCCCGCGACGACCGGTTTGGCGGCGCGCTCCGCCTTGGCCTGGTACTGGGCGGCGTCGGCCAGCCGGAACAGCCGCCGGGCCGACCGCACCGGCCCGATGGGGTCCTCGGTGGAGGCGACCCCGCAGGCCACCCCCTCCCCGAGCTCCAACTCCGCGGCGCGGCGGCAGAGTTCGTCGGCCGCCTTGACGACCTCGTCGGCGGGCGGCCCGACCGCGAGCAGACAGAACTCGTCCCCGCCGAGCCGCGCGGCCAGCGTCCCCGGCAGCATCGCGCCGCACAGCGACAGCACGGACCCGAACCGTTCCAGGAGCCGGTCGCCGACGGCGTGCCCGAGGGTGTCGTTGACCCGCTTGAGCCCGTTGAGGTCGCAGACGACGAGGCTGACGACGACGCCCTCCCGCTTGTGCCGGTCGATGGCCTCGTCGAGCCGTACGTCCACGGCACGGCGGTTGGCCAGCCCGGTGAGGGCGTCGGTGAACGCCAGCCGCCGGGCCTCCTCCAACCGCTCCGCCTGCGCGATCCCGGCGGCGACGACGGCGGCCAGGACGGTGGCGAAATCGGCGTCGGCCCGGTCGAAGACGGGCTCACCGGCCGGGCGGGCGACGTACAGCTCACCCCAGGCCCGGCCGTTCAGCACGATCGGCGCGACGACACAACATCCGCGGCCTCTCCTGCGGAGGGCGGCGACGCGCTGATGGACATACCCCGGACGGCGCCCCGCGGCGGGCCCCTCGGCCGTCTCCACCCACGCGTTGGGCTCACCGCCGCCCGCCCAGCGCTCGTGCAGGAACTCGGTGATCTCCGGGAACTGGTGCACCGGGTAGGCCTCGGCGTCGGGGAACTCGTCCTCGTCGGGGGCGCGGTCCCCGACGTTGACGAGGACGCGGAGCCGGCCCAGCTCGCGTTCCCATACCGACAGGGCGGCGAAGCTGCCGCTCAGGGCGCGGCAGGCGCCGGTCGCTGCCGCGCGCCAGGCCTCGCGTGAGCCGTGGGCTGCGGCCATGCCCTGCGCCAGCGCGACGACTGCCGTGAGCCGCGTGTCCTCCGCCATTGCTCCAGGTTAGGGAGGTTTTGGGGGAAAAGGTGCGTTGGATGGGCGCCTGGGGTGACAGGGGCAGCGGCTTGTGGGGCGACTGACGGCCGGTGGGGGCTTGTCGCGCAGTTCCCCGCGCCCCTGAAAAGCCTTCTACTCGCCCGGCCATTCGGGCTTCCGCTTCTCATTGAATGCCGCTACGCCCTCCGCCCGATCCCCCGAGAACGCCACCGAGCGCCAGGCCGCGTCCTCCACCTCCAGGCCCGCGCGCAGGTCCAGCCCATGCCCCAGCCTCAGTGCCTTCTTCGCCGCCCTCAGGCCCACCGGGGAGTTCGCGGCGATCCGGGCGCCCAGCGCCAGTGCCTCCTCCCTGTCTCGACCCTCCTCCACCAACACATCCACCAGGCCCAGCTCCCGTGCCTCCGCGGCCTCCACTCGCCTCGCCGTGAAGATGAGTTCCGCCGCTCGGGACGCACCCACCCTGCGCGGCAGGAGCTGCGTTCCCCCGCCGCCCGGGATGACCCCGATCGACACCTCCGGCAGCCCTACCACCGCCGTACCGTCCGCCACGATCAGGTCGCAGGACAGGGCCAGCTCGAAGCCTCCGCCGAGCGCGAAGCCGTGGACGGCGGCGATGGTCGGGACGGGCAGTTCCAGTACGCCGGTGTAGGCGCCGCGCGCGACGGGTCGCTGTCGGACCAGATCGGCGTCCGTGAAGGAGTTCCGCTCCTTCAGGTCGGCGCCGACGCAGAACGCCCGCTCATGGGTGGACGTCACCACGACGGCCCGTACGTCCCTGTCGTCGCCCAGCGCGGCGCAGGCGGCGGCGACCGAGCGGGCCATCTCCGTCGACACGGCGTTCATGGCCTTCGGCCGGTCCAGGGCGAGTTCCGCAACGTGCCCGTGCCGCCGTACCAGCACGAACTCCCCGTACCGTTCCTCGCTCATGACACCCTCCAGTTAACGCGGGTTAACAGACTTCACCGGGCCCGATCATCGCAGCCCGGCCGGAGCGGCGGAAGAGCGGTCGGTTCCTGTATCGCCGCCCGACACCCCGTTCGAGTGACATCCCGCCCAACTCGGGCCCCTTCGCCCACGAGAGCGCATAGCGTGCGCTCCGCCACGGCGCATCGGGGGCGCGAGGGCATTGGGAGGGGTCGCCATGACGACGATGACGGACATGCACAAGGAGGCCACGGCTGCCGGGCTGTCGGTTCCCGACGCCGTACCGCAGCGTCTCTTCGGCTCACGCGGCCGGCACCGCCGTCCCCGGCCCCGCAAGATCCTGCTCGCCGTCGGAGGGCTGGCCGTCGCTGCCGGGGCGCTGAGCCTCGTCCGCATGGCTCCGGAGGGCGCCCTGGGCGGCGGCGGGCTCGGCACCGCGGAGGCCGAACCCCGCCTCGACGACCCGCACGCCGGTTCCGGCACGGACCGCGCGACCAACGCCGCGGCCACGCTCCCGGCGGCCCCGAAGGTGAGCCCGTCGGCGACCACGCCCATGGGTGGCGTGAGCCAAGTGCCGCTGCGGCCGTCGACACCGGCGCGGGTCGTGGCGTCGACCCCGGGCCCCACGACCATCCCGGACGCCCCGAACCCGACGACCGCGACCCCACAGCCGACGCCGACACCGACACCGACACCGTCTCCGGCACCGAGTCAGAACACGAGCACACCGCCACCGGCCCCGGCGACACCGACGCCGAGCCAGCCCACTGGCGGCGGTGGGGTGTGCGTTCCGGTGATCGGCCTGTGTGTAGGTCCGCTGGGTCGATAAACGCCCCAAGGGGCGCGGGGAACTGCGCGACCGGCCCCCACCCGCCCGCACTCGCCCGACAAGCCCCGGCGGCACATCCTCAGGCGGTCGCCTCACTCCGCCGAGTAAGCAACCAAGGCTCCACAACCCCAAGCCCTCGCACCGGCCGCTGCCACATCGGCTGGAGCGCGAAGCGGTACACCGGCGGCTCCTCGCCCTCCTTCTCCGCGGCGGCCGCCGCCTCGGCCGCCTCCGCCTCGGAGGCCGGCGCCTCGGCGGTACGGATCAGCTCCTGGGCGAAGTCGGTGTCGACGAGGACGGCGTCACGGGGAGCTATGGAGGTCAGCCGCGAGGCCAGATTCACGGTCGTACCGAACACATCGCCCATCCGGGTGGTGACCGTGCCGAAGGCGATGCCGACGCGCAGCTCGGGCATGGTCTCGTCGTTCGCCATGGTCTCGATGAGGCGCAGCGCGATCTCCGCGGCGACCCCCGCGTCGTCCGCGGCGTAGAGCACCTCGTCACCGAGGGTCTTGATGAGGCGCCCGCCGTGCGCGGCGACCAGGTCGGCGGCGGTGGTCTCGAAGGCCTCGACGAGCTCGCCGAGCTCCTCCTCCTCCATGCGCCGGGTCAGGCGCGTGAAGCCGACGAGGTCGGCGAAGCCGACCGCCAGGCGCCGGTCGACCATCTCCTCGTCGTCGGCCGCCTGCACCACCCGCCCCGCGGACGCGGCGAGCTGCCGGCGCCAGACGTAGACCAGGAACTCCTCCAGCTCGGGCAGGAGCAGCTCGATGATCGGGTACGTCACCTCGGTGCGGGTCATACCGGGCTCGGGCGGCTCGGTCAGCCCCTCCAGGAACGAGTCGATCTGCCACTCGGCCAGCCGGGCCGTGGTCTGCCCGGTGGACCGGGCCACCTGCACGGCCATCGCCTCACTGAGCAGCCCGGCCTCGACGAGACCGGCGAGGCGCCGCAGGGCGAGGACGTCCGCCTCGGTGAAGGCCTTGGCCTGTCCGACGTCGGCGAAGCCCATGGCCCGCCAGAAGCGGGTGGCCAGCTCCATGGAGACACCGGCGGTACGGGCCGCCTGAAAGGGCGTGTAACGCCGCTCCGCACCGAGGATCAGCGCTTCGAGACGCACGGCGAGCGGGTGCGGGTCCCCTCCGGGGTCGGCGCCGTTCGTGTCCGCGCCGGAACCCGTGTCGTCGACGGTCACGCCAGCTGCCCTTCCGATCTGTCACGGTCAGGTATCGACCGGCCTTCACTTTACGGCAGGTGTGCGGTAGCTCACTCCCGTGGAGCCGAAGGAGGGGGTGGTTGGGGGTGCGTGGTCGGCTGCGGCGCCATCGTGGCTGGTCGCGCCCCGCGGCGGAGCCGCTCATGTCACAGCCCCGCGCCCCTAAAAGCCTTCACGCTCACGCCGGCCGCAAGTGGACGATGTCTCCCGCACCCACCGGTTCCTGTACCCCGTTCTCCGTCGCGATCACAAGCCTGCCGTCCCCATCGACGGCCACCGCCTCTCCCGTGATCGAGCGATCGCCCGGCAGCTCGGCCCGTACCGTTCTCCCCAGCGTCGCGCATCCCGCCGCGTACGTCTCCTGGAGCCCGCTCACCGCCGGATCACCGCCGGCCGCCCGCCACCGCCCGTACCACTCCTCAAGGGCCCGCAGCACGCCCCGCAGCAGCGGATCCCGGTCCGTGCTCACGGCCCCCGCCAGTGCCAGCGAACCGGCCGCCGGCACCGGCAGCTCGTCCTCGCGCAGGGTGACGTTGATGCCGACGCCCACCACCACCCCGTCCTCCCCGGCCCGCTCGGCGAGAATCCCGCCCGCCTTGCGCTCCTGGCCCCCCACGGTCACCAGCAGGTCGTTCGGCCACTTGAGTGCCGTATCCACCCCCGCGGCCCGCGACAGCCCCGTGGCGACGGCCACGCCGGTCAGCAGCGGCAGCCAGCCCCAGCGGGACACCGGCACCTCCGCCGGCTTCAGCAGGACGGAGAAGAACAGCCCGGAGCGGGCCGGCGCGGTCCACTGGCGGTCGAGACGCCCCCGCCCGGCGGTCTGCTCCTCGGCGACGAGGACCGAGCCCTCCGCCGCCGCCCCCTTCGCGGCCAGGTTCACCAGGTCGTTGTTGGTGGATCCGGTGCTCTGCACCACGTCCACCTCGCGCCACAGCCCGCCCTCCCGCACCAGCCCACGCCGCAGCGCGGTGACGTTGAGCGGCGGACGGTCGAGGTCGGACCAGCGGTTGTCGTCTGAAGCATCGCGCGGCGTCATGCAAGCCACCCTAGGTGTGTCCTACGCCGCACTGCTGATGAGGAGGCCCCGCACTACTCTACGGATGAGTAACCGTCCCCCCTTTTGAGCAGGCAGGGAGCCGCGACCCGATGTCCGAGCCGGAAGAGATCGACATCCACACCACCGCGGGCAAGCTCGCGGACCTCCAGCGTCGTATCGACGAGGCGACGCACGCCGGCTCCGCACGTGCCGTGGAGAAGCAGCACGCCAAGGGCAAGTTGACGGCCCGTGAGCGGATCGAGCTGCTGCTCGACGAGGGCTCCTTCGTGGAGTTGGACGAGTTCGCGCGGCACCGCTCCACCAACTTCGGTCTGGAGAACAACCGCCCCTACGGGGACGGGGTCGTCACCGGGTACGGCACCGTCGACGGACGTCCTGTCGCCGTGTTCTCGCAGGACTTCACCGTCTTCGGCGGCGCCCTCGGCGAGGTCTACGGCCAGAAGATCGTCAAGGTCATGGACTTCGCGCTGAAGACCGGCTGTCCGGTCATCGGCATCAACGACTCCGGTGGCGCCCGGATCCAGGAGGGCGTCGCCTCGCTCGGCGCCTACGGCGAGATCTTCCGCCGCAACACCCACGCGTCCGGTGTGATCCCGCAGATCAGCCTGGTCGTGGGCCCGTGTGCGGGCGGCGCGGTCTACTCCCCCGCGATCACCGACTTCACCGTCATGGTCGACCAGACCTCGCACATGTTCATCACCGGCCCGGACGTCATCAAGACGGTCACCGGCGAGGACGTCGGCTTCGAGGAGCTGGGCGGGGCCAGGACCCACAACTCCGTCTCCGGCGTGGCCCATCACATGGCCGGCGACGAGAAGGACGCCATCGAGTACGTCAAGCAGCTGCTGTCGTACCTGCCGTCCAACAACCTCTCCGAGGCGCCGGTCTACCCGGAGGAGGCGGACCTCGACCTCAACGACGAGGACCGCGAGCTGGACACGATCGTGCCGGACAGCGCGAACCAGCCGTACGACATGCACACGGTGATCGAACACATCCTGGACGACGCCGAGTTCTTCGAGACGCAGGCGCTGTTCGCCCCGAACATCCTCACCGGCTTCGGGCGGGTGGAGGGCCACCCGGTCGGCATCGTCGCCAACCAGCCGATGCAGTTCGCCGGCTGCCTCGACATCACCGCGTCCGAGAAGGCCGCGCGCTTCGTGCGCACCTGCGACGCCTTCAACATCCCCGTCATCACCTTCGTCGACGTCCCCGGCTTCCTGCCGGGCGTCGACCAGGAGCACGACGGCATCATCCGCCGCGGCGCCAAGCTGATCTACGCCTACGCGGAGGCGACGGTCCCGCTGATCACCGTCATCACCCGCAAGGCCTTCGGTGGCGCCTACGACGTCATGGGCTCCAAGCACCTCGGCGCGGACATCAACCTCGCCTGGCCGACCGCGCAGATCGCCGTCATGGGCGCCCAGGGCGCGGTCAACATCCTGCACCGGCGCACCATCGCCGAGGCGGAGGCGGGCGGCGAGGACCTGGAGGTGGTGCGCGCCCGGCTGATCCGCGAGTACGAGGACACGCTCCTCAACCCCTACATCGCGGCCGAGCGCGGCTACGTCGACTCCGTGATCATGCCGTCCGACACCCGCCGCCATGTGGTCCGCGGCCTGCGCCAGCTGCGCACCAAGCGGGAGTCCCTGCCCCCGAAGAAGCACGGCAACATCCCCCTGTAAGGAGACGCTGTGAACATCAAGGTCGTACGGGGCAACCCCACCCCCGAGGAGCTCGCCGCCGCCCTGGCGGTGGTCCGAGCCCGCGCCGCGGCGGCAGCGCAGACGCCGTCCGGCGCCCCCGAACAGCGGGACGGGTGGTCGGACCCGTCCCGCATCGCGACACGCCGCCTGCCCCAGCCTGGGCCCAGTACGTGGGCCCGCACTTACTGGCCGAGCTAGCTGCACCCACCCAGGGGCGCGGGGCTGTATCGATATGCGGCTCCGCCGCGTGGCCGCGACCAGCCCCCACGGCCCGCAGCTACAAACAACCCAACACGGCTTCGGCCATCACCGCATACCCCTCGTCATTGGGGTGCAGATGATCACCGAAGTCATACGCGGGGTGCAGCCGATCCGGATCCCCCGGATCGGCCATCACCCGTTGCAGATCCACCACCTCACTGAACTCCCCCGCGCCCCGAATCCACTCGTTGACCTCGTGACTCACCTTCGCCGCACGCTCCCCCCAGTGGTCCGAGCCCCCGAACGGCAGCAAGGTCCCCCCGACGACCCTCAGCCCCCGCGCCTGCCGTATCAACTCCCGATACCCGGCGATGAGTTCATCCGCCTCCACCACCGGCGAGGGCTTGTACGTAGGCTGCTCGTCCGTCTCGCTGAACCCGATGTCGTTCAGCCCGAGCAGCACCACGACCGTGTCCACGCCGGTCAGCCCGAGGACATCCCGCCCGAACCGCCGGACCCCCCTCTCCCCGTACCACGCGGAGTCGTTGAGCAGGAGGTTCCCGCCGATCCCGGCGTTGAGCACGGGCCGCCCGGTCAGCCGGGCCAGCGCGTCCGACCACCGCCGGTCCGCGTCCACGGTCGACCCGAACCCGTCGGTGAGGGAGTCCCCGAACAGCACCACCCCGTCACTGCGACCGGCGTCGACCTCCACGGCGCTCAGGAAGTACCAGGACTCGCTCACGGCATCGAAGCCCTCGGCACTGTCCAGCAGATCCCCCTCGCCCCGCCGGCTCGTCGCGAAGGCCTGCGCATGGAACGTAGCCGGTCCGGTCACCGCCTCGAAGTACAGCGTGACGGCCACCGACTCCCCCGCGCCGACGGCCAGTTGAGCGGGGTCGCTGACGACCTCGCTCCGCGCCGGGATCGCCACGTCACGGGCGCCCCCGAAGCTCAGCCGCCGCCCGCCGACGCTCGCCCCGGCGACCCGCACGGGCGAGGTGCCGTACGCGTTCGACAGCCGTATCCGCACCCGTTCCCCGCCCCCGCTCAGCCGCACGACCTGGCGCAGGGACTGGCGCCAGAAGCCCTCGCGGGACCAGTTGGGGGTGAAGCCTTCGCTCGGGAGCTGGGGGGAAGCAGCCCAGACAGTGGTGAACACAGCGGCACGACCCTTCAAACGGGACCATAGTTCCTTTAACAACAGACACACTAACGGAACCGCAGACCCTTTTGGTGAAGTTGAGTACGCGTACTCAGGCGCCGCCCCACCCCCGCGGCGCACGCTGGACCCATGCTCTGGTCCGACCCCGAGAACGAACCGCCCAAGGAACTGCGCGACATGCAGGACATGTTGCGGAGACTGGGACTGTTCCTGGCGTTGGCCATGGTGCTGGCGATGATCGTGCTCGGCACGAAGTGACGGGCGCCGATACCCTGACCGCATGACTGCTCAGCCACGCCGCCGACTCGTCCTCGCCTCCCAGTCCCCCGCCCGGCTGAATCTGCTGCGGCAGGCCGGACTGGCGCCCGAGGTGATCGTGAGCGGTGTCGACGAGGACGCCGTCAGCGCCCCCACCCCGGCCGAACTGGCACTCGCGCTCGCCGAGGCGAAGGCCTCCGTGGTGTCGGCGAAGCCCGAGGTCAAGGGCGCGATCGTGATCGGCTGCGACTCGGTGCTCGACCTCGACGGCGAGGCGCTCGGCAAGCCCGCGGACGCCGAGGAGGCCACCGCCCGCTGGAAGGCCATGCGCGGGCGCGCGGGCACGCTCCAGACCGGCCACTGCGTCTACGACACCGTCTCCGGCCGGTATGTCTCCGCCGTCGCCTCGACCGTCGTCCGCTTCGGCGAGCCCAGCGACGAGGAGATCGCCGCCTACGTCGCCTCCGGCGAACCCCTCTACGTCGCCGGGGCGTTCACCCTCGACGGCCGCAGCGCGCCGTTCATCGACGGCATCGACGGCGACCACGGCAACGTGATCGGCATCAGCCTGCCCCTCGTCCGGAAGCTGCTGGCCGAACTGGGCGTCGGGATCACGGAGTTGTGGGCGCCGGCGGAGAACTGACCGGAACGGCGTCCTCCTTGGGCTGCTGAGGACGGTCGTACGTCATCAGGAGCAGCACGATCAGTGCCAGTACGACGACCATGAACCCGAACTGGGCCGGGCCCAGCAGACCCCACGCGAACGCGCCCAGCAGGGCGTGCACCACGGCCGCGCTGATCAGCAGGATGCGCCCGAAGCCGGCCGGGGCGCGGTCGCGCAGGGCGACCAGCAGCGCCACCAGTCCGCAGAAGGCGAAGTAGAGGCCGAAGACGACGCCGCCGATCTTCGAGGAGATCGACATCATGTCGGGGTCGAGGCCGGCCAGGGACATGTCCTGACGGTCGACGACCACCCCGAGGAACCAGTTGACCGCCGCGATCCCGAGTGCCTCCGCGAAGAGGACTATCGCCACGATCCACGCCACCGGCCTGCGCACCACCGGCCCCCACCCACTCTCAAGCCGAGCCCTGGTTACTCCAAGTACGTTCGATACAGCCCGAACGCTACTAACGGGTAAACCGTGGGACAAGGGTTCTGCGGACGGCAAAGAATCATTGGGCCATTCGTAGGGACTCCACAAAGAAACGGAGTGGCCCGCAGCACGTGGTGACAGAGACCTTGACCACAAGGGAGGGCTAGGGTTTCCCGGAGGAGTCCTGCGTACCGAAGCGCGACAAGGGATTTCACGGGTCGAGCGAGCCTCGAATCACGCTCCGTGTGGGCAAGCTCACCATTGGGGACGGGTCGAAGTGCCGTGTCGGCAGTCCCTAAACTCGGCTTGTTTCAAGGAGGGAGCCTCAATCGTGCGCAAGGTGCTCATCGCCAACCGTGGCGAAATCGCTGTCCGCGTGGCCCGGGCCTGCCGGGATGCCGGTATCGCGAGCGTGGCCGTATACGCCGACCCGGACCGGGACGCTCTGCATGTCCGCGCCGCGGATGAGGCGTTCGCCCTGGGCGGTGACACCCCGGCGACCAGTTATCTGGTGATCGACAAGATCCTGAACGCGGCCCGGGAGTCCGGGGCCGACGCCATCCACCCCGGCTACGGCTTCCTGTCCGAGAACGCCGAGTTCGCGCAGGCGGTCCTGGACGCGGGCCTGATCTGGATCGGCCCGCCGCCGCAGGCCATCCGCGACCTCGGTGACAAGGTCGCCGCCCGGCACATCGCCCAGCGCGCGGGCGCGCCGCTGGTCGCCGGTACGCCGGACCCCGTCTCCGGGGCCGACGAGGTCGTGGCGTTCGCCGAGCAGCACGGCCTGCCGATCGCCATCAAGGCCGCCTTCGGTGGCGGTGGCCGTGGTCTGAAGGTCGCCCGGACGCTGGAAGAGGTCCCGGAGCTGTACGAGTCGGCGGTCCGTGAGGCCGTCGCCGCGTTCGGCCGGGGCGAGTGCTTCGTCGAGCGCTACCTCGACAAGCCGCGGCACGTGGAGACGCAGTGCCTGGCCGACAGCCACGGCAACGTGGTCGTCGTGTCCACGCGTGACTGCTCGCTCCAGCGCCGCCACCAGAAGCTGGTCGAGGAGGCGCCCGCGCCGTTCCTCTCCGACGCCCAGGTCGCCGAGCTGTACGCGTCGTCGAAGGCCATCCTCAAGGAGGCCGGGTACGTCGGGGCGGGCACGGTCGAGTTCCTGGTCGGCATGGACGGCACGATCTCCTTCCTGGAGGTCAACACCCGTCTCCAGGTGGAGCACCCGGTCACCGAGGAGGTCGCCGGCATCGACCTGGTGCGCGAGATGTTCCGTATCGCCGACGGCGAGGAGCTCGGCTACGGCGACCCGGAGCTGCGCGGCCATTCCTTCGAGTTCCGCATCAACGGCGAGGACCCGGGCCGCAACTTCCTCCCGGCCCCCGGCACGGTCACCACGTTCGCCCCGCCGACCGGCCCGGGCGTCCGCCTGGACGCGGGCGTCGAGTCCGGCAGCGTGATCGGCCCGGCGTGGGACTCCCTGCTGGCCAAGCTGATCGTCACCGGTGCCACCCGTGAGCAGGCGCTCCAGCGAGCCGCCCGCGCCCTGGAGGAGTTCCAGGTCGAGGGCATGGCGACGGCGATCCCGTTCCACCGCGCAGTGGTCAAGGACCCGGCGTTCGCCCCCGAACTCACCGGCTCCGCCGACCCGTTCACGGTCCACACCCGCTGGATCGAGACCGAGTTCGTCAACGAGATCAAGCCCTTCGCCGCCCCCACCGACGCGGAGGCGGACGAGGACGACAAGGACCGCGAGACGATCGTGGTCGAGGTCGGCGGCAAGCGCCTCGAGGTCTCCCTGCCGTCCTCGCTCGGCATGACGCTGGCCCGCACCGGTCTCGCGGCGGGCGCCAAGCCCAAGCGCCGCGCGGCCAAGAAGTCCGGCCCCGTCGCCTCCGGCGACACCCTCGCCTCCCCGATGCAGGGCACGATCGTCAAGATCGCCGTCGAGGAGGGCCAGGAGGTCAAGGAGGGCGACCTGGTCGTCGTCCTGGAGGCCATGAAGATGGAGCAGCCGCTCAACGCGCACCGCTCCGGCACCATCAAGGGCCTGTCCGCCGAGGTCGGCGCGTCGATCACGTCCGGCGCGGCGATCTGCGAGATCAAGGACTGAGCAGGTCCTCACGGCATACCGGGGCGCCCGGCGGACTGGAGCAGTCAGTCCGCCGGGCGCCCCGTTTCCTTCTCCCCCGAGGCAGTGGTCTACGAGGGGCTGCGGACCCATCCCGTGCCATGGCACACGAAGGCGAGGGCCGCGTAGCCGAAGGCCACGGCGAGCATCACGAACGACAGCACGGTCACCGGGCCGACGCCGGTCGCGTAGCCAGCGACGTTGAACGGCATGGACAGGATCAGCAGCCAGGCGGCCCACGCCGGGACGGTCCGGCCGCGCAGCAGCGCGACGCCGAGCAGGACGGCGCCGACGACATGGGCGGCGATGAAGTAGAGGACGGGGACACCCACCGCGGGCAGATCGTTGGTCCCCGTGGCCACCTTCGCGAGGGTGGCCACGTCGACTCCCTTGTCGAACGCGCCGAGGGCGACGGTGTCCAGCGACGGGGTCGCGGTGATCGCGAGCAGCCCGGTGCCGAAGAGGACCGAGCCCCACAGGCCGAGCCGGGCGGACCGCGCGGTGGCCAGCATCCCGACGGCGACCAGACCGGGGGCAAGGACGACGGTCCCGACCGTCCACAGCCACACGGACACCTCGGTGGCGCCCTGGTGGGCGGCGATCACCCGGGCGATCTCGTCGGCGTCGGCGTTGGTGTCGTACGGGCTGATCAGGAACGCCGCCGCGAACAGCAGCGGCCCCAGTACGGCCGCGACCGCCGCGAGCCGCCGTGCGGTCCCGGCGGGCGCCGGCTCGGTGGTGGTGGGCGGGTGTGACGACGTAGTGGCCATGGAAGTCCCCCTGAGGTCGCGTCTTTTCACAGCGCCTCAGGCCAGTGAACCGAGCGGACCCGGCCGGTGACCATCCGTCAATTCTGAGGGTTGCGGCGGCCGGTCCTCGGGCGGTCAGTCGGTCAGCAGCCCCAGGTCCCGCCCTCGCCGCAGTAGCGCCGCCGTGTGCCCCGCCTCCAACTTCCGGTGCAGGGAGGCGATATAGCCGCGCACGGTGGTCGGCGAGAGCCCCATCCGCCGGGCCGCCTCCGTCGCCGTACGGCCGTCATGGAGGTGGCGCAGGGTCCGGTGCTCCTGCTCGGTCACACCGAACAGTCGGGCGGCGGCCCGGCCTCGGGCGAGGTCGCGGAGAAGCACCAACGCGGGCGACTCGGGCGCGGCCGGCGGCACGGGCCACACCTCGACGTCCCGGACGGTGAAACGGTGCTCGTGGCCGAGCCGGGGATCGTCGCGTACGACGGTCAGCAGGTCGGCGGCGAGCGCGTTCAGCGGCTGGGCCCGCCCGTCCTCACCCCGTACCGCGACACCCCACCCATGACTCGCGGCGAGGGCCAGCGCGGCGGCGGAGAACGCGAGCAGCCGCTGCCGGTCGGCCAAGCGCCGCTCCACTCCGGCGAGTTGCAGCTGGGCGAAGCCGAGCAGATCGCGTTCCCGTTCACTGAAGTCGGCGCCGGACCTGACCAGCGCGTACCCCTCGACCGCGCCCTCCCCGGCACCGGCCGTCGCCACCAGATGCCGGCGCAGCCCGAAGGGCCGGAAGTCCAGATTGAAGCAGTGGGTACGCCGCCACTGCCGGTCCCCGGCGACATCGCTGACCCGCCAGGCCGCCGACGTGGGCGTCTCCAGCATGATCTCGGTGAGCGGGTGGTCCAGGGGATGGTCGTAGATCACCCTCGGGTCGGCATGGAAGGAGTTTTCGGGCACGGACAGGGCGGACACCCCGGCCCCGTCGACGGAGAGCCGGTACGCCTGCCCCGCGTCCGCCGGGATCAACTCCATCAGCGCCCCCAGCGCCCGCCCCCGCAACTCCCGCTCCGACCCGGCGTCTTCCAGCTCACCCGCGATCCCGAGCACCCGCCGCACATCCGCACCGGCGATCTCCATACGCACTCTCCCGGCGCCGCTCTCGCCCTGAGAAGTCCTGAGATGTCAGGGGAAACCCCGAGAAAGGCTCTCCCGAGAAGAAGGTACGGCCTCAGCGCACCCCGGCAAGCCCGGTCGGCCGTCTCCGATGGCATCCTGGGGGCATACCGGGGGCGTGCGAGAGGGCAGGTGGGAGCCATGGTGAGCGCGATCTCAGGGGAGACCGCGGAGAACCGGGAGGCCACGGCGGCCCCCGCACCGACCCGCGCCATGCGCGCCGACGCCCGCCGCAACTACGAGCGCCTCCTCACCGAGGCCCGCTCGGCCTTCGCCACGCACGGCGCGGAGGCGTCCCTGGAGGACGTGGCAAGACGCGCGGGCGTCGGCATCGGCACCCTCTACCGCCACTTCCCCAACCGCAACGCCCTGCTGAGCGCGGTCTTCGAGGACGCGGTGGCCGATCTGCTGGCGCGCTCACGCGAGCTGCTGGCCGACCCCAACCCTTGCGCGGCCCTGGTGACCTGGCTGCGCGAGATCGTCACGCATGCGAGCGAATACCGGGGCCTGGCAAGGCAGTTGATGTCGGTGACATCCGACGACACGTCGGCACTGGCACGGTGCAGCGACCCGATCAGGGAGGCGGGCAGCGCGCTACTGGCGAGAGCACAGGAGGCGGGCGCGGTACGCGGAGACGTGGCCATCACCGACCTCCTCCAACTGACCCATGCGATCGCACTGGCGGCGGAGGAGAGCCCGGGGGACGAGGACTTGGCGGACAGGTTGTTGCAACTAACGCTGCGGGGACTTACTTAGGGGCGCGGGGAACTGCGCGACCAGCCACATACGGCCTGCACTCGCGCACTCACACGAACCCCTACGGCGACTAGGCATCGGCCCTTCAACGCCGCCGCATATCCGCAACCCGCGCCCGCTGCTGCTCAGCCCCCGGCGCCTCAGACGTCAACGTCCGAAGCCCCGCCCCCGGAACCTGCCCCCGCCGAGGCCCCGGCAGGGCCACGTCACGGCGAGCTTGGCGCGGGGGGACGGAATCACCCGAGCCCCCCGAACCCCCCGAGTTTCCCGACGCCCCCGCGACAGCGATCTGCACACCCTGATCGGCCAGCGCCTGCAACTCCGTGCCGGCGCGGTCGTCATGAGCCGGCGGCTCATCCGTCACCAGCCGCGTGATCACATCGGTGGGCACGGTCTGGAACATGGTGTCCGCACCGAGCTTGGTGTGATCGGCGAGCACCACGACCTCCGCAGCGGCCTGCACCAACGCCCGGTCGACGGACGCCGACAGCATGTTGGACGTGGACAGCCCGCGCTCGGCGGTGAGACCACTGCCGGACAGGAAGGCCCGCGACACCCGCAGCCCCTGCAGGGACTGCTCCGCGCCGGAACCGACCAGCGCGTAGTTGGAGCCCCGCAGCGTGCCGCCGGTCATCACTACTTCCACCCGGTTGGCATGGGCCAACGCCTGAGCCACCAACAGGGAGTTGGTGACGACGGTCAGCCCGGGTACGCGAGCGAGCCGGCGGGCCAGCTCCTGTGTCGTCGTACCCGCCCCGACCACGATGGCTTCGCCTTCTTCGACGAAGTTCGCGGCGAGGTCGGCGATGGCCGTCTTCTCGGCGGTCGCGAGATGCGATTTCTGCGGAAAGCCGGACTCCCGCGTGAACCCGCCCGGCAATACCGCACCGCCATGTCGGCGGTCGAGGAGTCCTTCTGCCTCCAGTGCGCGCACGTCCCGCCGTACGGTCACTTCGGAGGTCTGGACGACGCGGGCGAGCTCACGGAGCGACACGGCCCCGTTCGCTCGCACCATTTCGAGGATCAATTGGCGACGTTCTGCAGCGAACACGAAACTGACAGTAACGCGGACGACCGTCTGCTTTCAGCAGTATGCGCCGAATAAACGAAGTTGTTCGCACGGCAGAGTCGGAAGTGGTATAGGGCCTAATCGCCCCGACTATGCCGCACGAATGGTCGACAACTCCCTGTGACCAGCGGGGAGTCGGTTTCGGCCGTCAGGCGCCGCCGGTTTCCTTCCGGGTGTGGAGCTGTCGCGCCACCTCGGCGATCGACCCCGAAAGGGAGGGGTACACGGTGAACGCGTTCGCGATCTGTTCGACGGTCAGGTTGTTGTCGACCGCGATCGAGATCGGATGGATCAGTTCCGAAGCGCGCGGCGCGACGACCACACCGCCGACCACGATGCCCGTGCCGGGGCGGCAGAAGATCTTGACGAAGCCGTCGCGGATGCCCTGCATCTTGGCGCGCGGGTTGCGCAGCAGGGGCAGCTTCACGACCCGGGCGTCGATCTTGCCCGCGTCGACGTCGGCCTGGGTGTAGCCGACGGTCGCGATCTCCGGGTCGGTGAAGACGTTGGAGGAGACGGTCTTGAGGTTCAGCGGGGCCACCGCGTCGCCCAGGAAGTGGTACATGGCGATACGGCCCTGCATGGCGGCGACGGACGCGAGGGCGAAGACGCCGGTCACGTCGCCGGCGGCGTACACACCGGGAGCCGTCGTCCTGGAGACCTTGTCGGTCCAGATGTGCCCGGAGTCGCGCAGCCTGACGCCGGCCTCCTCCAGACCGAGGCCCGCGCTGTTGGGGATGGCGCCGACGGCCATGAGGCAGTGGGTGCCGGAGATGACACGGCCGTCGGAGAGGGTGACCTCGACCCGGTCGCCGACCCGCTTGGCGGCGGCGGCGCGGGAGCGGGCCATGACGTTCATGCCGCGGCGGCGGAAGACGTCCTCCAGGACGGCGGCGGCGTCCGGGTCCTCGCCGGGCAGCACGCGGTCGCGCGAGGAGACGAGCGTGACCTTGGACCCCAGCGCCTGATAGGCGCCGGCGAACTCGGCGCCCGTCACACCGGAACCGACCACGATGAGCTCTTCCGGCAGCTCGGTGAGGTCGTAGACCTGCGTCCAGTTGAAGATGCGCTCGCCGTCGGGCAGCGCGTCGGGCACCTCGCGGGGGTGGCCGCCGGTCGCGATGAGGACGGCGTCGGCGACGAGGGTCTCCTCGGTGCCGTCGGCGGTGCTGACGATCACCTTGCGGGAGCCGTCGAGGCCCTGCATGCCCTCCAGACGGCCACGGCCGCGCATGACCCGGGCGCCGGCGCGGGTGACGGAGGCGGTGATGTCGTGGGACTGGGCGAGGGCGAGCCGCTTGACTCGCCGGTTGACCTTCCCCAGGTCCACCCCCACGACCCGGGCGGCCTGCTCCAGGGGCGGGGTGTCGTCGGCCACGATGATGCCGAGCTCTTCGTACGACGAGTCGAAGGTGGTCATCACCTCGGCCGTAGCGATAAGGGTCTTCGACGGCACGCAGTCGGTCAGCACCGACGCTCCGCCCAGACCGTCGCAGTCGACGACGGTCACCTCCGCGCCGAGCTGCGCCGCGACCAGCGCCGCTTCGTATCCGCCGGGTCCGCCACCGATGATCACGATCCGAGTCACGTACTCCATTGTCCCGCACGCTTCAAGGTGCTACTGCCCGGGGGGCCGCCCGAGACGGCACTGTTACGGGAGTGACGCCGGATGCCGCTGCCGTACCCTCTCCTGCATGTCGCTCTACGCCGCCTACGCCGGCAATCTCGACGCCCGGCTGATGACGCGCCGCGCTCCGCACTCGCCGCTGCGCGCCACGGGCTGGCTGAACGGCTGGCGGCTCACCTTCGGCGGCGAGCAGATGGGCTGGGAGGGCGCCCTCGCCACCCTCGTCGAGGACCCCCTCTCCCAGGTCTTCGTCGCGCTGTACGACCTCGCCCCGCCGGACGAGGAGTCCATGGACCGGTGGGAGGGCGTCGGTCTCGGCATCTACCGCCGAATGCGGGTACGGGTGCACACGCTCGACACCGAGGAGTCGGCGTGGGTGTACGTCCTCGACGCCTACGAGGGCGGGCTGCCCTCGGCCCGGTACCTCGGCGAGATCGCGGACGCGGCCGAATCGGCGGGCGCGCCGCACGACTATGTGATGGAACTGCGCAAGCGTCCCTGCTGAAGCGCGCGTCACCGCTCTCGTTGGAAACGACAAGACAACGATCGCCATCCCGTTCGCTCTGTCATCTACGCGCGTAGGCCCAGACCAGCTACGCTCATCCGCGTGAACGCATCTCTTCTTCCGGACGACATCCAGGGCGACCCGCACGCCGCCGCCGACGCCGCCGCCGCGCGCCTGCGCGAACTGACCGGCGCCGAGACCCACGACGTCGCCCTCGTGATGGGCTCCGGCTGGGCGCCGGCCGTGGACGCCCTCGGCGCTCCCGACGCCGAGTTCCAGGTCACCGAGCTGCCCGGGTTCCCGCCGCCGGCGGTCGAGGGCCACGGCGGCAAGATCCGCTCGTACCAGATGGGCGAGAAGCGGGCGCTGGTCTTCCTGGGCCGCACGCACTACTACGAGGGCCGCGGCGTGGCGGCGGTCGCGCACGGCGTCCGTACGGCGGTGGCGGCGGGCTGCAAGACCATCGTCCTCACCAACGGCTGCGGTGGTCTGCGCGAGGGCATGCGCCCCGGTCAGCCGGTCCTGATCAGCGACCACATCAACCTCACGGCTACCTCCCCGATCGTCGGCGCGAACTTCGTCGACCTGACGGACCTCTACTCGCCTCGGCTGCGCGCCCTGTGCAAGGAGATCGACCCCACCCTCGAAGAGGGCGTGTACGCCCAGTTCCCCGGCCCGCACTACGAGACCCCGGCCGAGATCCGCATGGCCCGCGTGATCGGCGCGGACCTGGTCGGCATGTCGACGGTGCTGGAAGCCATCGCGGCGCGTGAGGCCGGCGCGGAGGTGCTCGGCATCTCCCTGGTGACGAACCTCGCGGCGGGCATGACGGGCGAGCCCCTGAACCACGAAGAGGTCCTCCAGGCGGGCCGGGATTCGGCGACCCAGATGGGCGCCCTCCTGGCCCAGGTGCTGGGCCGCATCTGACCGTCCCAGGGGGCTCCGCCCCCTGGACCCCCGACTGCCCACCACACCCACGCGTCTCGGTCGGCTGAAAGGCTGGACCATCCAGTTGGCCGAGACGGGTGGGCGGCTGGGAAACGGGGGTCTGGAGGCGGAGCCCCCAGGGCCGCGAACCCCACGCACCCGCACCCGCACAACCGACGAGAGGCTCACCCCGGTGCACGACGACCTCATCACCCAGGCCCGGACATGGCTCGCCGAGGACCCCGACTCCGAGACCCGTGACGAACTCGGCAAGCTCATCGAGGCCGGGGACGTCACCGAGCTCACCGCCCGCTTCAGCGGCACCCTCCAGTTCGGCACCGCGGGCCTCAGAGGCGAACTCGGCGCCGGCCCCATGCGCATGAACCGCACCGTGGTCATCCGTGCCGCGGCCGGCCTCGCGGCGTACCTGAAGAAGCAGGGAAGGACCGGCGGCCTCGTCGTCATCGGCTACGACGCCCGCCACAAGTCCGCGGACTTCGCCCGCGACACCGCCGCGGTGATGACGGGCGCCGGACTCCGCGCCGCCGTCCTCCCCCGCCCCCTGCCCACCCCCGTCCTCGCGTACGCCATAAGGCACCTCGGCGCGGTCGCCGGTGTGGAGGTCACCGCCAGCCACAACCCGCCCCGCGACAACGGCTACAAGGTCTATCTCGGCGACGGCTCCCAGATCGTCCCGCCCGCCGACGCGGAGATCGCGGCGGAGATCGACGCGATCGCGAGCCTCAACGACGTCCCTCGCCCGGACGCCGGCTGGGAGACCCTCGACGACGCCGTCCTCGACGCCTACCTGGCCCGCACGGACGCCGTACTCGCGCAGGACTCCCCCCGCACCGCCCGCACCGTCTACACGGCGATGCACGGCGTCGGCAAGGACGTCCTGCTGGCGGCCTTCGCCCGCGCCGGCTTCCCCGCCCCGGAACTCGTCGCCGAACAGGCCGAACCCGACCCGGACTTCCCGACCGTCGCCTTCCCCAACCCGGAGGAGCCCGGCGCGATGGACCTCGCCTTCGCGAAGGCCCGCGCCACGGACCCGGACCTGGTCATCGCCAACGACCCGGACGCCGACCGCTGTGCCGTCGCCGTCAAGGCGGACGGCGACTGGCGGATGCTGCGCGGCGACGAGGTCGGCGCGCTGCTCGCCGCGCACCTGGTGAACCGCGGGGCACAGGGCACGTTCGCCGAGTCGATCGTCTCCTCCTCGCTGCTCGGCCGGATCGCCGAGAAGGCGGGTCTGCCGTACGAGGAGACCCTGACCGGCTTCAAGTGGATCGCCCGCGTCGACGGTCTGCGGTACGGCTACGAGGAGGCCCTCGGCTACTGCGTGGACCCGGAGGGCGTGCGGGACAAGGACGGCATCACGGCCGCCCTGCTCATCACCGAACTGGCCTCCGAGCTCAAGGAGGAGGGGCGCACGCTCCTCGACCTCCTCGACGACCTCGCCGTACAGCACGGCCTGCACGCCACCGACCAGCTCTCGGTGCGCGTCGAGGACCTGTCGGTCATCGCCGACGCCATGCGCCGCCTGCGTGAGCAGCCGCCCACCGAGCTGGCCGGTCTCGCGATCACCAGGGCCGAGGACCTCACCCAGGGCACGGACCGGCTCCCGCCCACCGACGGTCTGCGGTACACCCTCGACGGCGCCCGGGTCATCGTCCGTCCCAGCGGCACCGAGCCGAAGCTGAAGTGCTACCTGGAGGTCGTCGTCCCCGTCGCGACGCACGCCGACCTCCCGGCGGCCCACGCCAGGGCGACGGACGTACTGGAGACGATCAAGCGGGACCTGTCGGCGGCGGCCGGCATCTGACCCACCGGCCCGTTGGGGTGTCCCGACCCGTCCCGACCCGTCGGGGCACCCCAACGGGTGATTTCCCGCCCCCTGCCCCCATACCTCCACCCCCTGACCGGCTCCCCGGGAAACGGTGAGCGGACGACCCGTCCGCCGCACGCCCCGGAGCCGCCCCGTGTCCTCGACCGCCCCCAGCATCCCGGGCAGCCGGCGACCCGACACCGCGCCCACGGCCCGCCCCGCCGCGCCCGTCCTGCACCGGGCCGCCCCCGCGCTCCTCGCCTACGTCGCCGTACGTGTCCTGGGCCTGGTGTTCCTCTCCTTCTGGGCGCACCACCAGGGCCACGGCGTCTGGCCGATCCTGGCGACGCAGTGGGACGCGGACTGGTATCTGGGCATCGCCGACCACGGCTACGCGCACGAGCTGGGCACCGCGTACGACGCGAACAACCTGGCGTTCTTCCCGCTCTACCCGGTGCTGGTGAAGGCGGTCGCGGCCGTCACCCCCGGCACCCGGGCCACCACGGGCCTGCTGATCGCCGTGCTCGCCTCGCTCGGCGCGGCCTGGGGCGTGTTCGCGGTGGGCGACCGTCTGCACGGCCGCCGCGCCGGCATCCTGCTCACCACCCTCTGGGCCGCGTTCCCGGTGGGCCTGGTGCAGTGGATGGGTTACACGGAGTCCCTGTTCACGGCGTTCGCCGCCTGGGCCGTGTACGCCCTGCTCGCCGACCGTCCGCTCACCGCGGCCTGGCTCGCGGTCCTGGCCGGCCTGACCCGCCCGACGGGCGTCGCGGTCGCCGCGGCGGTGACGGTGACGTGTCTGCTCGCCCTGCGCCGCGGGTTCTCCGTACGCGCTCTCGCCGCCGCCCTGATCGCCCCGCTCGGCTGGTGCGGGTACGTCGGCTGGGTGGGGCTTCGTCTGGGCCGCTGGGACGGCTACTTCGCCGTACAGGCGCTGTGGCGCAACGAGGTGGACGGCGGCCGCGAGACCCTGCGGCGGTTCCGGGAACTGCTGGTGCGCGACTCGACGCCGGAGCTGTTCCTCGTCCTGGTGACGTGCACGCTGCTGGTGTCGGTGGCGCTGTTCGCGCTGAGCCTGCGGGACCGCCAGCCGCTTCCGCTGCTCGTGTTCACCGGCGTGCTGCTGGCGATCGTCCTGGCCAGCGGCGGTGTCTACTTCCCGCGCGCCCGCTTCCTCCTGCCGGCGTTCCCGCTCCTGCTCCCCCTCACCGTCCGCCTCCTCCGCCTCCCCGCCCACTACCGCGCACTGGTGCTGACGGGGGCGGTGCTGGGGTCGGCGTACTGGGGGGCGTACATGGTGCTGGTGTGGCCGAGCGCGCCGTAGGGCACCGGCCTACGGCATGAGGTAGAGGGCCGCCGCCCAGGCGAGGAGCAGGGCGAGCGTCACCGGCCACAGGCGGCGGTCCCGCTCCCGTGCGTCGATCTCGCCGGTCGGCCGGGCCGACGGGTCCTTCCACATGGCGGTGATCTCGGCGGCGACCTGTTCGTAGGGGTGGACGAAGCCGAGTTTCCGCTCCAGCCATCGCCAGCGCAGGCTGAACGCCTTCCACTCCGAGAAGGTGGCCCGCCGGCTGTCGATCCTCAGCTCGGTGCCCTTGCAGCGGACGATCCGGATGTGGTCCCACGCGATGTGCCGGGTGCGCCGCACCCCGTTGAACCAGAGCCCGGCGCTGTCCGCCGTGATGCGCCAGCCGACCCAGTAGGTCAGCACCCAGGCTCCGCAGAGGGCGAGGACGCCGCCGGCGCCCCACCGCCACACCCCGGTCTCGCCCCACAGGTTCTGGCCGGCCCACAGCACCACCGCCGTGGCGGTGAGCCGGTCGGGCCATCCGGCATGCCAGCGCCCCAGGGTCACCGGCATCGGTACGGCAGCGGCCTGGCTCCGCCCCTCCTCCGCCGCGGCTCGCTTCTCCTTGACGAGCGCGCGGTTCACAGCGCGGTCGGAGAGCGGCCGTACGGGCCCGGTCGAGTACTCGGCGACGGGCGGCTCGTCCGGGTCCTCGTCGGCGGCGAGGAGCACGATCTCGGCACCGTCGTAGGGGGTCCCGTACAGGACGGCCTCGCGCAGCGGCCCGGGAGCGTCGTCGTCGAGCCGGTCGAGGAGGGCGTTCAGCTCCTCCTCGTCGAGCTCGTCGTCGTCCTCGGTATCGGAACCGTCGGCCTCGTTCTCCTCCTCGTCCAGCTCCAGCGTGGAGACGGTGAACAGCGGCCGCAGCGCGCCCAGGTCATCGGCGGCGAAGACCTCCGCGTCCACGTCCGCGTTCTCCCGCACCAGCACCCGCAGCACCGGCACCGGCTCCCGGCGCAGTGCGACGGCCCGGCGGCGGCCCAGCGCGGCGGAGAGCAGGACGGTCAGCCCGAGACCGGCCCCGTAGAGGCCCGCGGTCGCGGCCCCCTCCCGGTCGACGACGTCGTCCCAGACCCCGGAGGTGACACGCACCGCGACACCGGCCGCCAGCACGGCGGAGCCGAACCAGGCCAGCCCCTTCCCGCGGGTCACCGGCAGCTCGGCGTACGGCACGGGCGCGGTGACGCCCCCGGCCGCCGAGAGAGCCGCCGCGCGCTGCCGATTCCGGGCGGCGAGCCGTGTCTCGGCGGCCCGTGCGCACAGCCCCGCGAGGACGGCGCAGGCCAGGAAGAGCGGCCAGGAGGGCTCCAGTGCCACGGCCATGACGACCGCCGTCGGCGCGGTGAACCGTACGACCTCGGGCCGGGTCACCAGCCAGACCGCTTGGAGGGCCATGAACGCGGCGGCCACAGGCGGTACGCCCCCGTCCGTGACGGCGACCAGCGTCAGCGCGGCGCCGAGGCCCAGCAGCACCACCGCCATCACGGCCTCGGTCCGCGGCCGCGAGGGCACCCGGCGCGACGGAAGCGCCCGCGTCCAGTGCCGCGCCTCTTCCCCGCTCCAGGGCGCGCAGCCGTCGGGTATCGCGTGGGCGGGCAGCGGCAGGGGCAGCTGAGGATTCGTACTCATCGTCTTCCAGACACTCGGACCACGCCGGTGGTTGCGGTCCTCGGATCCGGCACGGCCGAGGCGGGGCAGATCATCACCCCGGAAGCTGTGAACCCGTGGGTCAGCCCGTCGCGATCAGGATCGCCAGCAGCACCGCACCGGCCACCATCGGCGCCAGCACCTCGTACGCCCAGCGCACCGACACCTCACCCTGCGCGCTCTCCGCCTTCTCCCGCGCCTCCCACAGCTCGCGCAGCTCGTCCATGACCTTGTCGGTCTCGGCGCGCAGCGGACCGTCGGCGGCATCGGCGGCGGCAGCGGTGGAACCGGCGCCGGGGAAGCCGAGCCCGCCCGTCCCCCGGGAACGCCCGCCGCCCGACTCCGCCCGGGCCGTGCGCCGCGCCGCCTTCTTGCGGGCGCGCAGGGAGACCGGGATGGACCAGAGCTGGTACTTGGTGCCGGAGGCGGCGACGACCTCGTTGGAGTAGCTGGAGCGGAAGGCGGCGACCTGGCCCCAGGGCAGCACGATCACGCGGAACGGGTTGCGGACCCGCATCCGGTCCTCGCCGGCGAAGACGGCCGGGCGCAGGGTGAAGGCGGCGACCAGCGGGATCACCAGGATCATCGCGGCGAGCGCCAGCCAGGGCGTCCGGCCCGTGCCCTGGACCAGGGCGTCGATGCCGAGCCACACGGCGATGGCGAGCAGCAGCACGCCTCCGGCGATGGCCGCGGGTGAGCGGTAGATCCGGTCCTTGGTCGTCATGGGCCCGATTGTGCCCGACGGGTACGGCGGCGCTCGTCAGTGGTGGGGCCCGATGCGATGAGCACGCGGGGCTGTACAGCCGCTACGCGCGTAGATATGCTCGGCTGGTGACCATGCCCACCACTGCATCTCCCGCACACGCTCTTACGGACGTGACCGCGTCCGACAGCACGCTGCGTCGCTTCCTCCACGGGCTGCCCGGCGTCGACACGGTCGGCCTGGAGGCGCGCGCCGCGTCCCTCGGCACCCGTTCCATCAAGACCACCGCGAAGGCGTACGCCATCGACCTCGCCATCTCGATGGTCGATCTGACGACGCTGGAAGGCGCGGACACCCCGGGCAAGGTCCGGGCGCTCGGCGCCAAGGCGGTCCGCCCCGACCCGACCGACCGGACGACCCCCGCGACGGCGGCCGTCTGCGTCTATCCCGACATGGTGGCCGCCGCCAAGGAGGCCGTCGCCGGTTCGACCGTGAAGGTCGCCTCGGTCGCCACGGCCTTCCCGGCGGGTCGCGCGGCCCTGGCGGTGAAGCTCGCCGACGTGCGCGACGCGGTCGCCGCGGGCGCCGACGAGATCGACATGGTCATCGACCGCGGGGCGTTCCTCGCGGGCCACTACATGAAGGTGTACGACGAGATCGTCGCCGTGCAGGAGGCCTGCGGGACCAGCGCCCGCCTCAAGGTCATCTTCGAGACCGGCGAGCTGTCGACGTACGACAACATCCGGCGGGCGAGCTGGCTCGGCATGCTGGCCGGCGCCGACTTCATCAAGACGTCCACCGGCAAGGTCGCGGTGAACGCGACCCCCGCGAACACCCTCCTGATGCTGGAGGCGGTCCGCGACTTCCGCGCCCAGACCGGGGTACAGGTGGGCGTGAAGCCCGCCGGCGGCATCAGGACGACGAAGGACGCCGTGAAGTTCCTCGTCCTGGTCAACGAGACCGTGGGCGAGGACTGGCTGGACAACCACTGGTTCCGCTTCGGCGCCTCCTCGCTCCTGAACGACCTGCTGATGCAGCGTCAGAAGCTGGCCACCGGCCGCTACTCCGGCCCCGACTACGTGACGGTGGACTGATCCACATGGCATCTGCATTCGAGTACGCACCGGCACCCGAGTCCCGCTCGGTCGTCGACATCGCGCCGTCCTACGGCCTGTTCATCGACGGCGAGTTCGTGGAGGCGGCCGACGGCAAGGTCTTCAAGACCGTCTCGCCGTCGACCGAGGAGGTCCTGTCGGAGATCGCCCAGGCGGGCGAGGCGGACGTCGACCGTGCGGTGGGGGCCGCCCGCAAGGCCTTCGAGAAGTGGTCGGCGCTGCCCGGCGCCGAGCGCGCCAAGTACCTGTTCCGCATCGCCCGGATCATCCAGGAGCGCAGCCGTGAGCTGGCCGTCCTGGAGACCCTGGACAACGGCAAGCCCATCAAGGAGACCCGCGACGCGGACCTGCCCCTGGTCGCCGCGCACTTCTTCTACTACGCGGGCTGGGCCGACAAGCTCGACCATGCCGGCTTCGGCGCGAACCCGCGTCCGCTGGGTGTGGCCGGTCAGGTCATCCCCTGGAACTTCCCGCTCCTGATGCTGGCGTGGAAGATCGCCCCCGCGCTCGCCACCGGCAACACGGTCGTCCTGAAGCCGGCGGAGACCACGCCCCTGTCGGCGCTGTTCTTCGCGGACATCTGCCGTCAGGCCGGTCTCCCCAAGGGCGTCGTCAACATCCTTCCGGGATACGGCGACACGGGCGCCGCGCTGGTGGCCCACCCCGACGTCAACAAGGTCGCCTTCACCGGCTCCACGGCCGTCGGCAAGCAGATCGCCCGCACGGTCGCGGGTACGTCGAAGAAGCTGACCCTGGAACTGGGCGGCAAGGGCGCGAACATCGTCTTCGACGACGCACCGATCGACCAGGCGGTGGAGGGGATCGTCAACGGCATCTTCTTCAACCAGGGCCAGGTCTGCTGCGCGGGCTCCCGCCTCCTCGTCCAGGAGTCGATCCAGGACGAGCTGCTGGACTCCCTCAAGCGCCGTCTGTCCACGCTCCGTCTCGGCGACCCGCTGGACAAGAACACGGACATCGGCGCGATCAACTCCGAGGAGCAGCTGACCCGGATCACCTCGCTCGTCGAGGCGGGCGAGGCGGAGGGCGCCGAGCGCTGGTCGCCGGCCTGTGAACTGCCCACCTCCGGCTACTGGTTCGCCCCGACGCTGTTCACGAACGTCACCCAGGCGCACACCATCGCGCGGGACGAGATCTTCGGCCCGGTGCTGTCGGTGCTGACCTTCCGTACCCCCGACGAGGCGGTGGCGAAGGCCAACAACAGCCAGTACGGCCTCTCCGCCGGCATCTGGACGGAGAAGGGTTCGCGGATCCTCGCCGTGGCCAACAAGCTGCGCGCGGGCGTCATCTGGTCCAACACGTTCAACAAGTTCGACCCGACCTCGCCGTTCGGCGGTTACAAGGAGTCGGGCTTCGGCCGCGAGGGCGGTCGGCACGGCCTGGAGGCGTACCTCGATGTCTGAGCGACTTTCTGTCTTCAAGACCTACAAGCTGTACGTCGGGGGCAAGTTCCCGCGTTCCGAGAGCGGCCGGGTGTACGAGGTGACCGACTCCAAGGGCAACTGGCTGGCGAACGCACCGCTTTCGTCCCGCAAGGACGCCCGTGACGCCGTGGTCGCCGCCCGTAAGGCGTTCGGCGGCTGGGCAGGCGCGACGGCGTACAACCGCGGCCAGATCCTGTACCGGATCGCGGAGATGCTGGAGGGCCGCAAGGCGCAGTTCGTGCGCGAAGTGGCCGACGCCGAGGGCCTGTCCAAGTCCAAGGCCGCCGACCAGGTCGACGCGGCGATCGACCGCTGGGTCTGGTACGCGGGCTGGACCGACAAGATCGCCCAGGTGATCGGCGGCGCCAACCCGGTGGCGGGCCCGTACTTCAACCTCTCCTCGCCGGAGCCGACGGGTGTCGTCACCGTGCTGGCCCCGCAGGAGTCGTCCTTCCTGGGCCTGGTCTCGGTCGTCGCCCCGGTCATCGCGACCGGCAACACGGCGATCGTGATCGCCTCCGAGAAGGCCCCGCTGCCCGCCCTGTCCCTGGGCGAGGTGCTCGCCACCTCCGACCTGCCCGGCGGTGTGGTCAACGTCCTGTCCGGCCGTACGGCGGAGATCTCGACGCCGCTCGCCGCGCACCAGGACGTCAACGCGATCGATCTGGCCGGCGCCGACGCCGTACTGGCGAAGGAGCTGGAGATCGCGGCGGCGGACAACCTGAAGCGGGTTCTGCGTCCACAGCCTGTGGACGACTGGGTCGCGACTCCGGGCATCGACCGCATGACGGCGTTCCTGGAGACGAAGACGGTCTGGCACCCGACGGGTTCGCTGGGCGCGTCGGGTTCGTCGTACTGACGGGCTGCCGAGCCGTACTGACGGGCTTCTGAGACCGGAGAGCCGCGTCTCCCCTCCGTCCGGGGGAGACGCGGCTCTCCGCTGCGCCCGGCGGTGGTCTCAGCCGTTGCCCAACAGGCCCGTGACCTGCCCGACCACCGGCATGCTCCCGATGGACTGGGCCTGTGCCACCGGCGCCGTGAGCATCTGCGAGGTCATGGGCTGGAAGTCGGCGACCTGCGTGCCGAGTCCGTTGTCGAGGGGGTCGACGCCGGTACCGGCGAGGGGGTTGGGCTTGAGGCCGGCGACCGGGCCGGTGACATAGCCGACCGTGTTCGTCAGGCCCTGGAGGCCGGCCTGCGGGTCGATCCGGCCCAGCGAGGTGGGGCGGGTGTGCACCAGCTCGTCGACGGGCTGGGTGTCCGCGGCGGCCGACGCGGCGCCTGCGCCCAGGGCCACGCCCGCGGTCGCGAGGGCGGCCAGCGCGCGCTGGGCGGTGGGAGTGGAGGAGGACGCGTGTCGGGCCATTGCTGCTGCCACCTTCGACTTGCACAGGGTAATCAGGTCGACACGAAGGGTAGTTGACGTGTGACGCGCGCTTCAAAGCCGACCCGCGGGGTCGTTGAACAGCAGGTGAATGCCGCACACTGGTGTCCCGTGAGTTCCCCTTCGTCCATACCGACGCGAGTCGTGCTGCTCTGCGGCCCCTCCGGCTCCGGCAAGTCCCTTCTCGCGGCCCGCTCCGGCCTGCCGGTGCTGCGCCTCGACGACTTCTACAAGGAGGGCGACGACCCGACGCTGCCGCTGGTGGCGGGGAGTTCCGACATCGACTGGGACCACCCGCAGTCGTGGGACGCGGACGCGGCGGTGGCGGCCATCGCCGAACTGTGCCGCACGGGCCGTACGGACGTCCCGCAGTACGACATCTCGCTGAGCGGCATCACCGGCGCCGAGACCGTCGACATCGGCCGGACCCCGCTGTTCATCGCGGAGGGCATCTTCGCCGCCGAGATCGTCACCCGCTGCCGGGAGGCCGGCGTCCTCGCCGACGCGCTGTGCCTGAGCCGCGGTCCCTTGCAGACGTTCCGCCGCCGCTTCCTGCGGGACCTCAAGGAGGGCCGCAAGTCGGTGCCGTTCCTGCTCCGCCGCGGCTGGCGGCTGATGCGCCTGGAGCGCACGATCATCACCCGGCAGACCGCCCTCGGCGCCCACGCCTGCGACAAGGACGAGGCGCTGGGCCGGCTGGCGGCAGCGGCGGCGGGACGCCGTCCGGCGGCTTCGACACAGGCGGGCTGAACGACCGCGGCGCCTCCACCGTCGTAGGACCATGACGACGATCAGATGTGGAGCACTGCTGGTGACGGCCGCGATGCTGGCCCTGACCGGATGCACGGAGTCAGGCGGCGGCTCGGCCTCCTGCTCGGGACTGGTGACCTATGACGGGCGGGGCTATCTGCCCACCGAGAAGTCCGTCTTCACCGTCGGCGCGCGGCTCGGCACCGCCACGGTCGAGGCCTGCGACGACACCGGGGACGGCGTGGACAACGGCTCCGCCGAGCGACGGACGGGCGCGTACGCGATCGAGGGCGTGGACCCCGCCGAGAGCGTCGCCGTGGGGGACACCCCCGCCGACGCGGCTCCCATGACGGCCCGCTGACCGCACACCAAAGCGGGACTGGACGGACCCCCCGGCCCTCCAGCCCCGCTTCTTGGTGCTCCCCCGTACTTTCCCCCGTACTTTCCCCCGTGGTGCTTCCCCCGTGCGGCGACCCCCCGGTCACCGCTCCCCCGTGTTACCGCGCCACCCCGCTACCGCTTCCCCCGTGGTGGCGCTCCCCCCAACCCTCAGGCGACAAGCTCCCCGAAGGCGTTCTGCTCGTCACGGTCGTGGCTGAGGACCTCGTCCTCGCGCAGCCGGCGGAGCGACCGCCAGATGCTGCTCTTGACCGTGCCGACACTGATGTCGAGGATCTCGGCGATCTCCGGGTCGGTGCGGCCCTCGTAGTAGCGCAGGACCAGCATCGTGCGCTGGAGTTCGGGCAGCCGGGCCAGCGCCTGCCACAGGACGGCGCGCAGTTCGGTGCCGCGCATCGCGTCCGTGTCGCCGGGCGTCTCCGGCAGTTCCTCGGTCGGGTACTCGTTCAGCTTGCGGCGGCGCCACGCGCTGATGTGCAGATTGGTCATGGTGCGGCGGAGGTAGCCCCCGACCGCGGCCTTGTCACTGATCCGGTCCCATGCCTTGTACGTCGAGAACAGCGCGCTCTGCAGCAGGTCCTCGGCCTCGAAGCGGTCACCGGTGAGGTGGTAGGCGGTTGCGTACAGGGAGGCGCGGCGCTCCTGGACGTAGGCGGTGAACTCCGCCTCCGACAGCGAACGACGCTCCCCCGAGCCCTCCCCGTACGCGGCTCCCCCGTGCGTTTCCCCCGTGAAACCGTCAACCACCGTCATGTACGCGGTGTGCTGACGCCCGGCGCCGCGAGCGCACCCCCGCCCGCTCACGGCACCGGACTTCTCGGAACCCCGGCCCCCGTTCACGTCGTGCAGACGCGTGATCACTGCGCTGGTGCTGTTGCTGTGCAGCGTGTTCATCTCGCGCCCCCCGTCGTGGACTTCCGGTGTTCGGCTTGTTGCGTGGTGCTCGGCGTCTTGCTTCCTTGCCTGTGCCGAGAAGCTTGCCCTCGCACCTTCATGGCCGTGTCCGCCGACTGTCACAGACCTGTCACAGGGGCTTGTCTCAGGAATCGCACAGGCCGATCACCGAGAGCAGCGGTATGTGCACGTACCCGTACAGGTGTCGAAACCCCACCCCACCATGGGCCAGAATGAGCCCCGTGCCTTCCCTGTTGCTGATCGAGGACGACGACGCCATCCGTACGGCCCTGGAGCTGTCTCTGACGCGCCAGGGTCACCGGGTTGCCACGGCTGCCACCGGTGAGGACGGTCTGAAGCTGCTGCGCGAGCAACGGCCGGACCTGATCGTGCTGGATGTGATGCTGCCCGGCATCGACGGGTTCGAGGTGTGCCGGCGCATCCGGCGCACGGACCAGTTGCCGATCATTCTGCTGACCGCGCGCAGCGACGACATCGACGTGGTCGTCGGCCTGGAGTCCGGCGCCGACGACTATGTCGTCAAACCCGTGCAGGGTCGGGTGCTCGACGCCCGTATCCGTGCCGTGCTGCGGCGCGGCGAGCGCGAGGCGAACGACGCGGCGACGTTCGGCAGTCTGGTCATCGACCGTGCCGCCATGACCGTCACCAAGAACGGCGAGGACCTTCAGCTCACGCCGACCGAGCTGCGGCTGCTCCTGGAGCTGAGCCGGCGGCCCGGTCAGGCCCTCTCCCGGCAGCAACTCCTGCGCCTGGTCTGGGAACACGACTACCTCGGTGACTCGCGGCTCGTCGACGCGTGTGTGCAGCGGCTGCGCGCCAAGGTCGAGGACGTGCCGTCCTCCCCGACCCTGATCCGTACGGTCCGCGGTGTCGGCTACCGGCTGGACTCGCCTCAGTGACAGCACCGCAAGGGGGGGTCCGCGGCTGGGCCGCGGCTCGCAAGGGACATCTGTCGCGGCTGCGTTTCACCAGTCTGCGGCTCCGGCTCGTCGTCGTCTTCGGTCTCGTCGCGCTCACCGCCGCCGTGTCCGCGTCCGGGATCGCGTACTGGCTCAACCGCGAGGCCGTCCTCACCCGCACCCAGGACGCGGTGCTGCGGGACTTCCAGCAGGAGATGCAGAACCGCGCGGGCCTGCTGCGCGCCCGTCCGGAACAGTACGAACTCCAGCGCACCGCCCGGGAGATGGCGACCAGCAGTCAGCGCTTCAGCGTGCTGCTCGTCGCGCAGAACGCGGCCGGCGAGGACGTGTCCGCCAACTCCGGTGCCCTGAACGGCTTCTCGCTCCAGGACGTGCCCAAGTCGCTGCGTACGGCGGTGGGCGAGGAGCAGAAGGTCGACTCCAACAACAAGTACGCGTACCACCTGTACTGGCAGCGGGTGGTGGAGGACGGCACCCCGTATCTGGTGGCCGGTACGAAGGTCATCAACGGCGGCACCACCGGGTACATGCTCAAGTCCCTGGAGCCGGAGGCGAAGGACCTCAACTCGCTCGCCTGGTCGCTCGGTATCGCCACCGGTCTCGCGCTGATCGGCTCGGCGCTGCTCGCGCAGGCCGCCGCCACGACCGTACTGAAGCCGGTGCACCGGCTCGGTGTCGCCGCGCGCAGGCTTGGCGAGGGCAAGCTCGACACGCGCCTGAGGGTGTCGGGCACGGACGAACTCGCCGATCTGTCACGGACGTTCAACGACGCGGCCGAGGCGCTGGAGAAACGGGTCGACGACATGGCCGCGCGGGACGAGGCGTCCCGGCGGTTCGTGGCGGACATGAGCCATGAACTCCGTACGCCGCTCACCGCGATCACCGCCGTGACGGAGATCCTGGAGGAGGAGCTGGAGGCGGAGTCGGGGTCGATGGACCCGATGATCGAGCCGGCCGTCCGGCTCGTCGTCAGTGAGACGCGGCGCCTCAACGACCTGGTCGAGAACCTCATGGAGGTGACCCGCTTCGACGCGGGCACCGCCCGTCTGGTCCTCGACGACGTCGACGTGGCCGACCAGATCACCGCCTGCATCGACGCCCGGGCCTGGCTGGACGCGGTCGACCTGGACGCCGAGCGCGGCATCCACGCCCGTCTCGACCCACGCCGGCTCGACGTCATCCTCGCCAACCTCATCGGCAACGCCCTCAAGCACGGCGGCTCGCCGGTGCGGGTCGCGGTGCGGACCGCGGACTCCGAGGTCGTCATCGAGGTGCGCGACCACGGGCCCGGCATCCCCGAGGACGTCCTGCCGCACGTCTTCGACCGCTTCTACAAGGCGAGCGCCTCCCGCCCCCGTTCCGAGGGCAGCGGACTCGGCCTCTCCATCGCCCTGGAGAACGCCCACATCCACGGCGGCGAGATCACCGCCGCCAACTCCTCCGAGGGCGGAGCGGTGTTCACCCTGCACCTGCCCAGGGACGCGTCGGAACTGGCGCGGGAGGGCGAGGAGAAGAAGAGTTGACGAACCTACGACGCCTCCTCGCGCTGCCGGCGCTGGCCGCGCTGCTCACCGGATGCGGCATCCGGGCCACCGAGGTCCCGACGGACTTCGGTCCCGCCCCGTCCCGGGTGGCCTGTTCCGCCTCCTCGCCGGACATCTCGACGCAGTCCTCGCGCGGGCTGCCCGTGCAGGTGTTCCTGCTGTGCGGTTCGTCGCTGGTGGCCGTCGACCGGACGGTGAGCGTCGAGGACGGTACGCCGGACTCGCGGCGCCGGGTCCAGGTCGCGCAGGAGCTGCTCAACCAGCTCGCGACGGCGCCCTCGACCGCCGAGCGGGAGGCCGGGTACACCACCACGGTCCGCGACGGCATGACGGTGAGCGGACCGCACCCCGACGACCCCGAGGACACCCTGAGGCTCAGCTTCCCGCCGGACGCGCTCACGGGCTCCGCCCTCGCCCAGATCGTCTGCACGTTCTCCGACTCCGCGGCGGCCGAGGGCGACGGCTCGGTCATCCTCGGCGGCCCGGACAAGACCCCCCTGCGCGCCTACGAGTGCACAGACGACGTCCGCACCGACCCGAACCACGAGAAGCCCCCGTCGTCGGAGGTCACGGAGGGCTGACCAACGCACGAGGACGGCCGGTCGAGGTCGGCGGTCGGCCAGCGGCGGCGGCGGTGGTTCGCGGCGGGTCGGCGGAACGGCACCGGCGGGCGAGGGACGGGCAAGATGCCTGCGGATGGAGCCCCCTCGCGAGCGGACTGACGAGCGGCTGACGCACGGCACCTCGCGGCGGCCGATGAGCGACGGCTGACGGCTGGGCGGACCGGCGTCGGGCGGCTCACGGCGGGCGGTCGGCGGGCCCTCGAGGGACGGGCAGGCGGTCTGCGGGTGAGGTGGCTCGTGGGCCGGCTCGTGTCAGGGGGCGGCGTGGAGCTGTGGCGCACGCCTCACCCAGGCGCTTCGGGGGGTTCCGGAACCGATCGCGCCGGGAGCGGCGTCTTGGGGGGCGTGCAGCGTCAAGGCTTCATCGGCGGCAACGCCGCGATCCGTGTCCGTGCGGCAGGGGGTGTCCTCCTGGCCGCACATCTCGCGTTCGTCGCCTGGTTCACGCTGCGTCCGCTGGACGTGCCCTGGGTGATGCCGCCCAATCTGACGCCGCTCGCCGGCATCCGGGCCGACTGGGCCCTGGGGTGGCCCGGGGCGGCCCGGCGGATCGCCGAGGGCCTGGTCCTGCTGGCCCCGCTGGGCGTCCTGCTCCCGGCGGCCCACGGCAGGCTGGAGGCGTCTCCGCTGGGGTCCCTGATCCGTACGGCGGCCGCCGGTTCCCTGGTCTCCCTGGGCGTCCTGCTCCTCCAGACCGGTGTGCCCGGCCGGGTCCCGGACGTCGACTCCCTGCTCCTCAACACGGTCGGCGTGATGCTCGCCCACCTCGCCGTCGTGCCCGCGTCCCGTTCCTGGCTGCGCCGCCGCTCCGAGCGCCACGCGCGGGCCGCCGTCCCGCAGGAGGAAGCGGCTCAGGGTCGAACCCCGACGTTTCCCAGGGTCGGGATCGCACCGTAGAGCGACGCTTTGCCCCCTTCGTCTCCGTAGCGTTGATGGCAGATGAGGCGACCGGAAGAACCCGGACGAGAAGCCTCTGACCCGACGCTCACGAAGGAGCAGCTGATGAACCGCCTCGCCCGCCCCACCCACGGCCGCATGATCGGCGGAGTGTGCGCCGCGCTGGCTCGGCGCTTCGGCACCTCGGCGACCACGATGCGGGTGATCTTCCTGCTCTCGTGTCTGCTGCCCGGCCCGCAGTTCCTGCTCTACATAGCCCTGTGGATCCTGTTCCCGTCCGAGGGCAAGGCCGACCGGACGCAGGCCGCCTGGTAACTCCCGTCCGTACGTACGCCGGTGGGGCGCACCCTCGAAACAACGGGGTGCGCCCCACCGGCGCGTACGAGGAGCAACGGGGTTCAGCCGAGCGGCAGGCCGTTCAGGCCGGTGCCGCTGCCGCCGGGCAGAACCTTGCCGACCGGCAGACCGCCGAGCAGACCGGCGACCGGCGCGGTCGGACCGTCGGCGAGCACCCGCTCGGCGGCCGGCTGCGCTGCGGCCAGCCCCGCTCCCAGCGCCGGCTGCGCCTGCGACAGGGCCTCACCGGCACCGGGCAGCGCCTGGGCGACGTTCTCCGCCGGGAGCGTCTTGGTGACGGTGTCCAGGGCCTGGGAGGCGTCCGGGACGGCCGGGGCGGCGCTGGCGGCACCCGCACCGGCGGCGGCGAAGGCGGCACCGAGGGCGGCGACACCGAGGGTCTTGGCAGCAGACTGCTTCATGAAATTGCGTCCTCGAAATGGGATGACGGGGTGTGAGCGGTCCACGACCGTAAACACGCCAGGCCACCCGCCGCAAACATCGAAATGCGGACGGATTGTGAATACCCGCCCGCATTCCGAGGCGCGCAATATCCCCCGATCAGCCCTCTTCCGCTACAGAACCGCTGGTGGAGGCGGTCTGCTGGAACAGCCATTCGGACTTCAGCTCGGCATATCCGGGCTTGATGACGTCATTGATCATCGCCAGTCGTTCATCGAAAGGAATGAACGCTGATTTCATCGCATTGACGGAGAACCACTGCATGTCGTCGAGCGTGTAGCCGAACGCCCCGACCAGGTGCTCGAATTCCCGGCTCATGCTGGTGCCGGACATCAGCCGGTTGTCGGTGTTCACGGTGGCCCGGAAGTGCAGCCGCCGCAGCAGCCCGATGGGGTGCTCGGCATAGGAGGCGGCGGCCCCGGTCTGGAGGTTGGAGCTCGGGCACAGCTCCAGCGGGATCCGCTTGTCGCGGACGTAAGAGGCGAGCCGGCCGAGCTTCACGCTCCCGTCGTCCCGCACCTCGATGTCGTCGATGATCCGCACCCCGTGCCCGAGCCGGTCGGCACCGCACCACTGGAGCGCCTGCCAGATCGACGGCAGCCCGAAGGCCTCTCCGGCGTGGATGGTGAAGTGGTTGTTCTCCCGCTTGAGGTACTCGAAGGCGTCGAGGTGCCGGGTGGGCGGGAACCCGGCCTCCGCGCCCGCGATGTCGAAGCCGACGACGCCCAGGTCGCGGTAACGGTTGGCGAGTTCGGCGATCTCCAGCGCACGGGCGGCGTGCCGCATGGCGGTGAGCAGAGCGCCGACGCGGATGCGGTACCCGTCCTCCCGGGCCCGCCGCTCGCCTTCCCGGAAGCCCTCGTTGACGGCCTCGACGACCTCTTCGAGGGTCAGCCCCTTCTCCAGGTGCTGCTCGGGCGCGTACCGCACCTCGGCGTAGACGACCCCGTCCGCGGCGAGGTCCTCGGCGCACTCGGCAGCGACCCGCACCAGCGCGTCCCGCGTCTGCATGACACCGACGGTGTGCGAGAAGGTCTCCAAGTACCGTTCCAGCGAACCGGAGTCGGCGGCCTCACGGAACCAGATGCCGAGCTTGTCGGCGTCGTGCTCGGGGAGTTGGCCGTACCCGGTCTCCCGGGCGAGCTCGACGATCGTGCCGGGACGCAGCCCGCCGTCGAGGTGATCGTGCAGCAGAACCTTGGGCGCTCGGCGGATCTGGTCCGAGCTCGGGGTGTTCCCCATCCGGTCAGTCTGGCTCGTCATTTCCGCACTCTAACTCCTACGCGCGTAGATCGCGCGGTGTACAACACCGCCGATACGTAACGGTGACCGCCCCGCAGGGTGGCGTACACCCTTGCTTCTGACACTGTTCTGTCATGGCACAGCAATCGACGCCGGTTCGCACGGCCCGGCTGGGGCGGGCACCGGGTCCGGAACCGACGGCGGTGAGCGGGGTGGTGCTGCTGCTCCCCGGCGGCGAGGAGACCTCCGAGCGCCGACCGTCCCCCATGCTGGCGAACGCCTCCGTCCGCGCCCTCGGCCGCCGGCTGACCCGCGCGGGCCGCGAGGACGGTCTGGCCACGCATGTCGTCCACTACCGCTATCGCGGCTGGAACGGCTCCGAGGCCCATCTGGCGCGGGACGCCGCATGGGCCGCGGACGAGGTCGTACGACGCTACGGCGATGTCTCCGTGTGCCTCGCCGGGGTCGGCATGGGCGGACGGGCGGCGCTCCACGCGGGCGGGCACGAAGCCGTCAACTCCGTGGTGGCGCTGGCTCCTTGGCTGCCGGAGGAGGATGTGGCGGCGGCACCCGAACCGGTGAAGCAGCTCGTGGGGCGGCGGGTGCTGGTCGTGCACGGCACGCATGACGAACGTACGGACCCGGAGCTGTCGTTCCGGCTCGCGTCACGGGCGAAGAAGGCGAACCGGGATGTGTGCCGGTTCGAAGTGCACGCCGATGGCCACGGGTTGCGGCAGTACCGGGACGAAGTGCTGGCGCTGGCGGAGGACTTCGTGATGGGGGCGTTGTTCGGGAGGCCGTTGTCGCGTCCGGTGGAGGACGCGTTGGCCGCGCCGCCGCCGTTGGGGTTGCGGATGCCGTTGGCTTCTGGGTTCGGGCGGTCTTTGCGGCGGTAGAGCTAGGTCAACAGGCTTCCCCTCTTGGAGAGCAGGAACTTCTTGAAGGCGGCCACTGGGGGTGTGTCCGGGTGGCCGTCGAGCCAGGCAACGCCGATTTCCCTCGCCGCCCTCGGTGCCGTGACCGTCAGTTCCGCCACCCCCGGGCGCGCCACGGCCGGCGGGGGGAGGAGTGCCACCCCCAGGCCCGCCGCCACCAGGCCCCTCAGTGTTTCCGCCTCCTCCCCCTCGAAGGCCACCCTCGGGCGGAAGCCCGCCTCCTTGCACAGGTCGTCGGTGATGCGGCGCAGGCCGTAGCCCGGCTCCAGGGTCACGAAGGTCTCGTCGGCGGCCTCGGCGAGGCGGACGCGTTTGCGGGAGGCGAGCGGGTGGTCGGCGGGGACGACGAGGCGGAGCTTCTGCTCGTCCAGGCGGCGGGCCACGAGGTCGGGAGCGTCCGGCACCGGGGAGGTGAGACAGAGGTCCAGCTCGCCCGCCCTGAGCCGTTCGATCATCGCCTCGCCGTAGTTCTGGACGAGGCTGAAGCGGACGCGCGGGTGGTCGGCGCGGAAGGCGCGGATCAGGCCGGGGACCGTCTCCGAACCCATGGTGTGCAGGAAGCCGAAGGCGACCTTGCCGGTGGCCGGGTCGGCGTCGGCGCGGACCTCCTCGGCGGCTCGGTCGATCTCGGCGAGGGCGCGTTCGACGTGCTGGAGGAAGGCGCGGCCGGACGGGGTGAGGGAGACCGTGCGGCCGATGCGGGCGAACAGGTCGACGCCCAGGTCCTGTTCGAGGCGGACCATCGCTCGGGAGAGCGTGGACTGGGGGACGTTCATCTCCAGGGCGGCCCGGGTGACGTGCTCGGTGCGGGCGACCCCGGCGAAGTAGGCGAGCCGCGGGGCCAGCAGCAACGACATCTCGGTCATGTCTTCTGTGTCACTGGACGGTGACAGACGGGGCTGTGAGCTGGGTTGATGCACCATGGGAACGATTATGGCGAGTTCATGCATTGGACGCATCAACGCAGGTGGTCGTAGCTTCGAGTCATGCCTGCCAGTACCGAGGCGTCCACCACCCGCGTGGGCGCCGACCCCGTCGTTCCTGTCGTCGACTCCCGTATGTCCCCGGGCGATCCCGGTTACCGCCGGATGAGCTTCGCCCTCTTCCTCGCCGGTGTCGCGACCTTCGCCCTGCTCTACTCCACGCAGGCCCTGCTGCCGCTGATCTCCGACGAGTTCGGGGTGGCGGCGAGCGACGCCAGCTGGACGGTGGCGGCGGCCACGGGTGGGCTCGCGCTCTTCGTCCTGCCGATGAGTGCCCTTTCCGAGCGGTTCGGACGGCGTACGGTCATGACGGCCTCGCTGGCGGTGGCGGTGACGGTCGGTCTGCTGGTCCCGCTGGCTCCCTCACTGCCGGCGCTGGTCGTGCTACGGGCCGTACAGGGCGCGGCGCTGGCCGGACTGCCCGCCTCCGCGACCGCCTACCTGGCGGAGGAGGTCCGGCCCAAGGCGCTGATCACGGCCATCGGCCTGTTCGTCGCGGGCAACAGTGTCGGCGGGATGAGCGGCCGGGTCATCACCGGGTGGGTGGCTCAGGAATGGGGCTGGAGGGCAGCCCTCGGCGTGATCGGAGTGATCGCCGTCGGGTGCGCGGTGGCGTTCCGGCTGCTGCTTCCGGCGCCGAAGCACTTCGTCGCGGGGTCGCTGCGGCCGAGGGTGCTGGTGGGGACGGTCCGTGACCATCTCTCCAACCCCCTGCTGCGTCGGCTGTACGCGATCGGCGCGCTGTTCATGACCGTCTTCGGCGGCGTGTACACGGTGATCGGCTACCGACTGACGGAGGCGCCGTTCGGGCTGCCGCAGGGTGTCATCGGCTCGATCTTCCTGATCTACCTGGTCGGCACGGTCTCGGCGTCGACGGCCGGTCGGCTGGTGGGGCGGCTCGGCCGCCGGGGTGCGCTGTACGCGGCGGGCTCGACGACGACGGCGGGGCTGGTCCTGTCGCTGGCCGACTCCCTCGTCCTGGTTCTGCTGGGCCTGGTCCTGATCACGGGCGGCTTCTTCGCGGGGCACGCGGTGGCGTCCTCGGCGGTGAGCAAGACGGCGACGGAGGGGCGCGCCCAGGCATCGGCGCTCTACCAGTCGGCGTACTACATCGGCTCCAGCGCGGGCAGCACGGTCGGCGCGATCGCCTTCCACGCGGGCGGCTGGGCCGGGACGGTCGGAGTCGGCCTCCTGGCGGTGTTCGGCGTGGTCACGATCACGCTCCTCGGTACGCGTGCGGCTCGGGTCCAGCAGCGGCTCGTGACGGCCTGAGCCGTACGTTTCACTCCCCCTGTCTTCCCCCTGGTCGAGGTCGGTCGGCCAGGGGGATCGGCCTTTTTTCTCGCCCCCGCCGCCCCTACCCGTCCCATCCCCAGGGGGCTCCGCCCCCTGGACCCCCGCTCCTCAAACGCCGGAGGGGCTGACCAACCAGCCCGTCCGGCGTTTGAGGACGAGGCCCCTTCAGGGCCGAAGCGGGGGTCTGGGGGCGGCAGCCCCCAGGATGGGACGGGTAGGGGCGGCGGGGGCGAAAGAAGCTTCTCACCTGCACGTTTGCCCACTCCGCACGCCATTGTCAGTGGGCTGCGATAGCTTCGAACGTGCTGGGCGCAAAGGCGCGACGCAGAACGGCCACAGGGGTGGGTGGACGATGACGGACACGACGACGGCAGACCTCGACATCAGGCTGGAGAAACACCGGGTCGAGCTGACCGGGTACTGCTATCGCATGCTCGGCTCCTCCTTCGAGGCCGAGGACGCGGTGCAGGACACGATGGTCCGGGCCTGGCGGAGCTACGAGAAGTTCGAGGGCCGGTCGAGTCTGCGCTCGTGGCTGTACCGGATCGCGACCAACGTCTGCCTGGACATGCTGTCCGCAGGCAACAAGCGGGCCCGGCCCATGGACCTCAGCGAGTCGACCCCCCTCGCCCAGGCCGCCCTCTCCCCCCGCCCCGACCACACCTGGCTGGAACCCATGCCGGACGCCCGCATCCTGCCCACCGTCGAGGACCCGGCGGAGGCGGCCGTCGCCAAGGAGTCCGTGCGCCTCGCCTTCATGGCCGCCCTCCAGCAACTCCCGCCCAAGCAGCGCGCGGTGCTGATCCTGCGCGAGGTGCTGGCATGGAAGGCCAGCGAGGTCGCCGAGCTGCTCGGCACCTCGGTCGCGTCGGTGAACAGCGCCCTTCAGCGGGCCCGAGCCACCCTCGCCGAGCGGGACGGTCAGCACGGCGCGGACGCGACCGTCTCCGACCCGTTGGACGACGAGCAGCAGAAGCTCCTGGACCGCTACGTGGCGGCGTTCGAGGGGTACGACATGACGGCGCTGACGGCCTTGCTGCACGAGGACGCCATCATGACGATGCCGCCGTTCGACCTGTGGCTGACGGGCCACGACGACATCACGGGCTTCATGACCACACTGGGCTCGGCCTGCGAGGGCTCCCGGCTGATGCCGGTCCAGGTCAACGGTCTGCCGGGCTTCGCGCAGTACAAGCCGGACCCCGAGAAGGGCGGCTGGACCCCCTGGGCGGTGCAGGTGCTGGAGATCTCAGACGGCCGGCTCACCGGGTTCCACTTCTTCCTCGACACCCAGCGGTGGTTCCCGCTGTTCGGGCTCCCCCTCCATCTGGACGCTGTCGAAGCGGAGTCCGACCAGGTCGAGAAGGGCGTGTAGGGCCGGGTCGGGATCGCGGAGCCTGATCCGTCCCCCGGCCCGCCGGGCAGTGAGCTGAAGCCGGGCGAGGAGGTCGACGACGCCGAGCCCCGGCGGGCCCAGCCCGCCGACGTCACAGTCCACGACCCCGGCCCCGCTGGCCTCCAGCAGCGCCCGCACGTCGTCGCACAGCCCTGCCACCTCGTCCCGGGTGACGGGGCCGGCGAGCACGAGTACGGCGGGTGTCATGGCAGCGTCCACGAGCGGTAGACCGGAGGAAAGGACGGAACTCATCGCGCGGGCCGACAGCGTGGCCCGACAGGGATCACATTGACCTGCGGCCCTTCTGCCCCAGAGGGTTAGGTGCATGCCCCACATATCGGCACCGCCCTCGATCCCGCACGCCCTTCTCACCTGTGAGGAGGCTCCGTGCAGGGAGTGCTGACGGGCTTCGCCGTGATCGCGGTCGTGATCGGTGTCGGCTATGTCATCGGTCTGCGCGGCTACTTGGGTGACCAGGGCCGCGAGGTCCTGACCAAGCTCGCCTTCCATGTGGCGTCCCCCGCCCTGCTGTTCACCACGCTGGCCAAGGCCGATCTGTCGGTGGTCTTCTCCAGCCGTCTGCTGGTGACCGCGCTCAGCACGGCAGCGGCGGCCGGCGTGTTCGTCGCGGTGGGTGTCGTACGGGGCTGGGGGGTGGGCCGGACGACCATCGGCGCCCTCTGCTCCAGTTACGTCAACTCCGGGAACCTGGGCATCCCGATCGCGGTGTACGTCCTCGGGGACGCCTCACTGGTGGCGCCGGTGCTGCTGTTCCAACTCGTCCTCGTCGCGCCGATCGCGGTGACGGTCCTGGACCTGTCCGGCGACGGTGACAAGGGCCCGCTGTGGCGCCGGCTGCTCACGCCCTTGCGCAATCCGATCGCCGTGGGTTCCCTGGCGGGCGTGCTGGCGGCGGCGACCGGTGTGCATGTCCCGAGTCCGGTGATGGACCCGCTGACCCTGATCGGCGGCATGTCCGTCCCGGCGGTCCTGCTCGCCTTCGGCATCTCCCTGTGCGGCTCCACGATGCCGGGCAAGGGCCCCGACCGCGTCCCGGTCCTGCTGTCGGTCGCCCTGAAGTCGTTCGGCCAGCCCGCGCTCGCCTGGGTCCTCGCGGCGGGCGTCTTCGGCCTGCGCGGCCACCAACTCCTGGACGTGGTCGTGACTTCGGCCCTCCCGGCCGCACAGAACCTCTACACGTACGCGTCCCAGTACGGGGTCGGCGAGCGGTTGGCGAGGGACTCGATCCTGGTGTCGACGGTGTTGTCGGTGCCGGTACTGGTGGTGGTGGCGGCGTTGCTCGGCTGACTCAGGGTTCGGGGAACTCGTTGGTGTCGAGGGCAAGTCCGAAGGGCTGGGGCAGTACGAGGCGGCTGCCGAACTTGCCCACGCTGAGGAGTCGGTAGACGTCTCCCCCAGGTTCGCCGTACAACGTGATCGTGGGGCCGTCTGGCGCCACGGCGTCGATGAGCAGATAGAGCGGGATGCCTGCCTCGGCGTAGCCCCTGACCTTGTGGACGCGGTCGTTGTCGGCGGTCGCCGTCGAGGTGACCTCCACCACGAGGTGAGCCTTACCGGCAGGCACGAGGGTGTCGTCCGCCCCGCGCAACGCCTGTTCGGGCACCACAACGAGGTCGGGGACGTAGAGCCCGAGCCGAGACGGCACGGCCAGAGTCAGTCGCTGGTAGACGCCCCAGTCCTCCGGAATCACCTCGTAGAGCCGTCGTCGCACGGGCTCGACGGTGAGGTGGTGGGCCTGGGCCGAGTACGGCGTCACCGTGATGAGCCCCTCGATGATCTCGACCCTGCAGCCCTTGGGGACATCCGTCTGCCCCCAGACCCAGACGAGTTCGTCCCACTCACTGTCGGTCAGGATGTAATCGCCCTCGATCGCGCTCATGGCCGCATCCAACATGCCGAACGGGACCGGCGCCGAAACACCGATCCCGTTCACCTGAAAGATGAACCTGCAGGTCAGGCAATGCGCTCCAGCACCACCGGCGACGCCGTGAAGTCCGTCCCCGCCGCCGCGATGTCGTACGAACCCTCGATCGCCTGGAGCGCGTACTCGAAGCGCTCCGGGGTGTCCGTGTGGAGGGTCAGGAGGGGCTGGCCCTCGGTGACCGTGTCGCCGGGCTTGGCGTGCATCTCGATGCCGGCGCCCGCCTGCACCGGGTCCTCCTTGCGGGCGCGGCCCGCGCCGAGGCGCCAGGCGGCGACGCCGATGTCGTACGCGTCGAGGCGGGTCAGGACGCCGGCGGCGCCCGCCTTGATGACGTGCTGCTCCTTGGCGACCGGCAGTTCGGCGTCCGGGTCGCCGCCCTGGGCCGCGATCATCCGGCGCCAGACGTCCATCGCGGAGCCGTCGGCGAGGGCCTTCGCCGGGTCGGCGTCGCGGACGCCGGCGGCCTCCAGCATTTCGCGGGCCAGGGCGATCGTCAGCTCGACGACGTCCGCCGGGCCGCCGCCCGCCAGGACCTCCACCGACTCGCGGACCTCCAGCGCGTTGCCCGCGGTGAGGCCGAGGGGGGTCGACATGTCCGTCAGGAGGGCGACCGTCTTGACGCCGTGGTCGGTGCCGAGGCCGACCATCGTGGAGGCCAGCTCGCGCGCGTCATCGATGGTCTTCATGAAGGCGCCGGAGCCGACCTTCACGTCCAGGACGAGGGAGCCGGTGCCCTCCGCGATCTTCTTCGACATGATCGAGGAGGCGATCAGCGGGATCGCCTCGACCGTGCCGGTGACGTCCCGCAGTGCGTACAGCTTCTTGTCCGCCGGGGCCAGGCCGTCGCCCGCCGCGCAGATGACCGCGCCGGTGGTGTCGAGGACGTGCAGCATCTCCTCGTTGGAGAGCAGCGCACGCCAGCCGGGGATCGACTCCAGCTTGTCCAGGGTGCCGCCGGTGTGGCCGAGGCCGCGGCCGGAGAGCTGGGGCACGGCCGCGCCGCACGCCGCCACGAGGGGGGCGAGCGGCAGCGTGATCTTGTCGCCGACGCCGCCCGTGGAGTGCTTGTCGGCGGTCGGCAGAGAGAGGGACGAGAAGTTCATGCGCTCGCCGGACGCGATCATCGCGGCGGTCCAGCGGGAGATCTCGCGGCGGTTCATGCCGTTGAGCAGGATGGCCATGTTCAGCGCGGCCATCTGGTAGTCGGCGACCTCGCCGCGGGTGTACGCGTCGATGACCCAGTCGATCTGCTCGTCGCTGAACTCACCGCGGTCCCGCTTGGTGCGGATGACGGAGATGGCGTCCATGGCCATGGCTTTCCTTCCGGACGTACAGAGAAATCGCACGGCCCCTCCGCGCCGAAGCAGAGGGGCCGCACGGGAGTTACTTGGAGGTGAGATGGTCCGGCCCGAAGGCCTGCGGCAGCATCTCGGAGAGGGGCAGGATCCCGGCCGGTGTCTCCAGCAGCAGGTCGGGGCCGCCGAACTCGTACAGCAGCTGTCGGCAGCGGCCGCAGGGGACGAGGACCTCGCCGCGGCCGTCGACGCACGTGAAGTGCGTCAGCCGGCCGCCTCCGGTGCGCTGGAGCTCCGAGACGAGCCCGCACTCGGCGCACAGGCCGAGGCCGTACGAGGCGTTCTCGACGTTGCAGCCGGAGACCGTGCGGCCGTCGTCGACGAGGGCCGCGACGCCGACCGGGTAGCCCGAGTAGGGGGCGTACGCGTGACTCATCGCCTCGCGCGCCACCGCCCTCAGGGGCTCCCAGTCGAAGTCGGCGGAGACGGTCACTTGCCCTGTCCCTTCCGGTACGGCAGTCCGTCGGCCTTCGGCATCCGCAGGCGCTGCGCGGAGAGCGCGAGGACGAGGAGGGTGATGACGTACGGGCTGGCCGACACGACCTGGTTCGGGACCTCGTCCGTGTTGACGTACCAGATGAACATCAGGGCCGAGATCGCGGCGGTGATGACGGCGGGGACGTACTTCTTCTTCCAGACGAGGTACGCGACGCCGAACACCAGCAGGATCGCCAGCAGCAGGAGCAGCGCGTGGACGTTGGTGGTGCCGCCGCGCAGGTTGAGGCTGTCGGTGTAGCCGAACAGGCCGGCGCCGAGGGCGAGGCCGCCCGGCATCCAGTTGCCGAAGATCATCGCGGCGAGGCCGATGTAGCCGCGGCCGGCCGTCTGGCCGTCGAGGTACACGTTGGACGCCACGATCGACAGGAAGGCGCCGCCGAGGCCGGCGAAGCCGCCGGAGATGATCACGGCGATGTACTTGTACTTGTAGACGTTGACGCCGAGGGACTCGGCGGCCACCGGGTTCTCGCCGCAGGAGCGCAGCCGCAGGCCGAACGAGGTGCGCCACAGGACGTACCAGGTGGTCGGGATCAGGGCGACGGCGACGACGGTCAGCGGGGAGAGGTCCGTGATCAGACCGCCGACGAGGCCGGCGATGTCGGAGATCAGGAACCAGTGCTTCTGGTTGAGGGTCTCCAGCCAGCTGGACAGGCCGGGGACGTCGAAGGTGCCGAGCGAGTCGATCGGCGGGGACTGCTTGGAGGAGCCCTGCGGGGCGTCCTCGAAGGTGAACTTCGACAGATAGCGGGTGGTGCCGAGCGCCAGGATGTTCAGGGCCACACCGGAGACGATGTGGTTGACGTTGAAGGTGACCGTGGCGATCGCGTGCAGTACGGCGCCGAGCGCGCCGCCGAGGATGCCGACGAGCACACCGGTCCACGGGCCCCACTGGTAGCCGGCCCAGGCGCCGAACCAGGTGCCGAGGATCATCATGCCCTCAAGGCCGATGTTGACGACGCCCGCGCGTTCGGCCCACAGACCGCCGAGGCCGGCGAGGCCGATCGGCACGGCCGCGCGCAGGGCGGTGGACATCTGGCCGGTGGACGTGATGCCGTCGGCGCCGGTGATCAGCCGGACGGCCGAGACCAGGATCAGCACGCCCGAGATGACCAGGAGGAGGACGGGCAGCGACATGCGCCGGCCGCCCTTGCCGGGCTGCTTGGCCGCGGGCTTGGCGATGGTCGCGGTGCTCATCAGACCGCCACCTCCTTCTTGGTGTTGGCCGCGGCCGCGGCGAGTTCCTCACCGACGCGCTTCTGCTGTCGGCGCAGACCCCACGAGCGGACGACCTCGTAGGAGATGACGACCGCGAACACGATCAGGCCCTGCATGATCGTGGCGATCTCCTTCTCGTACGGCTCGGGAGTCGCGTAGTCGAGAGCGGGGGACGCCTTGTCGAGGAAGGCCCACAGCAGGGCGGCGAGCGCGATGCCGCCGGGGTTGTTGCGGCCGAGCAGGGCGATGCCGATGGCGGTGAAGCCGAGGCCGGCCGGGAAGCTGAGGCTGTACGTGTGGGCGTCGCCGAGCAGCAGCGGCAGGCCGGAGATGCCGGCGACGGCGCCGGAGATCAGCATCGCAGTGAGGACCATGCGCTTGGCGTTGACGCCGGAGGCCGCGGCGGCGGTCTCGGAGGCGCCGGTGGCGCGCAGGTCGAAGCCGAAGCGGGTGCGGTTGAGGACGAACCAGTAGCCGATGCCCATGGCGAGGGCGAGGAAGACCAGACCGTAGATCTCGCCGACGTCGGCGCCCAGGTCGATGCCGGGGACCCAGCCGGACTCCTTCATCTCACCGGTAGTGGTGTTGTCGCCGAGGGCGACGCCGAAGTTGTCGCGGAGGGTGAGGTAGCTGATCACGGCGGTGGCGATCGAGTTCAGCATGATCGTCGCGACGACCTCGCTGACGCCGCGCGTCACCTTCAGGATGCCCGCGATACCGGCCCACATGGCGCCGGTGAGCGCGGCGACCAGGAGCAGCATCGGCACCTGGAGGGCGGCCGGCAGTGCCACGTGGGCGCCGACGATGGCGGCCATCAGGGCACCGAGGCGGTACTGGCCGTCGACGCCGATGTTGAACAGGTTCATCCGGAAGCCGAGGGCGACTCCGAGGGCGGCGATGTAGTACATCGACGCCTGGTTGATGATCAGGACCTGTACGTCGGAGTAGGTGGCCTGCTCGATCATCAGCCGGTAGGGCTCGATCGGGCTCTTGCCGGAGGCGAGCAGCACGACCGAGGTCAGCAGGATCGCCGCGACGAGCGCCAGGGCCGGTCCGGCCACGGCGAGGAGCACGCGCTCCTTGTCGAACTTCTTCATCGGGCCTCGTCCTCCGGGGCGCTTTCTTCCTCGACGTGCTCCAGGTGACCGGTGGCGGCACCCGTCATGGCGGAGCCGAGCTCCTCCGGGGTGACCGTGGCGGGGTCGGCGTCGGCGACCAGCCTGCCGTCGTAGATCACCCGCAGCGTGTCCGACAGGCCGATCAGCTCGTCGAGGTCGGCGGAGATCAGCAGGACGGCCAGGCCGTCCCGGCGGGCCTCGCGGATACGGTCCCAGATCTGGGCCTGCGCGCCGACGTCCACACCGCGGGTGGGGTGGGCGGCGATCAGGAACTTGGGGTTGTGGCTCATCTCGCGGCCGACGATGAGCTTCTGCTGGTTGCCGCCGGACAGGGAGGCGGCGGTGACGTCGATGCCGGGGGTGCGGACGTCGTACTCCTCGACGATCCGGCGGGTGTCGGCCTGGGCGGCCTTGGGGGTGAGGCGGAAGCCCTTGGCGTTGGGGGCCTCGGTGACATGGCCGAGGATGCGGTTCTCCCAGAGCGGGGCCTCCAGGAGCAGGCCCTGGCGGTGCCGGTCCTCGGGGATGTAGCCGACGCCGGACTGGCGGCGCTTGCGGGTGACCCAGGAGGTGATGTCCTCGCCGAGGAAGGCGATCGTGCCGGAGTCGGCGTTCTTGGTGCCGATCAGCGCGTCGATGAGCTCGGTCTGGCCGTTGCCCTCGACGCCGGCGATGCCCATGACCTCACCGGCGTGGATGGTGAAGGTGACGTCGTCGAGGACCTTCTTGACCTCGCCGCTGTCCGCGGCGAGGCCGACGCCGCCGGACGGCTCGGCCTCGACGCCCAGGGAGGCACCGCCGGAGGCGTAGACGGTGAGGCCCTCGACCTGGATGACGGGCTTGTCGGTGACCGTGGACTCAGCGGTCTCCGGGGTGGGCAGTTCGCTGCCGACCATCATCTCGGCGAGCTGGCGCGGAGTGGTCTCGGAGGGGACGGCCGTGCCGACCGTCGTGCCGCGCCGGATGACCGTGATGTCGTCGGCGACGGAGAGCACCTCGCCGAGCTTGTGCGAGATGAAGATGACGGAGAGGCCCTCGGACTTCAGCTCACGCAGGTTGTCGAAGAGCGCGTCGACCTCCTGGGGCACCAGGACCGCGGTCGGCTCGTCGAGGATGAGCGTCTTGGCGCCGCGGAAGAGGACCTTGAGGATCTCCACGCGCTGACGCTCGGCGACACCGAGGTCCTCGACCAGGGCGTCGGGGCGGACGCCGAGACCGTAGCGGTCGGAGATCTCCTTGATCTTCTTACGGGCGGCGCCGCCGATGCCGTACAGCTTCTCGCTGCCGAGCACCACGTTCTCCAGCACCGTCAGGTTGTCGGCCAGCATGAAGTGCTGGTGGACCATGCCGATGCCGCGCACGATGGCGTCGGCGGGGCTGCCGAAGGTCACCTGCTCGCCGTCGACCGCGATCGTGCCCTCGTCCGGCTTCTGCATGCCGTAGAGGATCTTCATCAGGGTCGACTTGCCCGCGCCGTTCTCGCCGACGAGGGCGTGGACGGTGCCCTTGCGGACAGTCAGGTGGATGTCGTGGTTGGCGACGACACCCGGGAATCGTTTGGTGATCCCCGCCAGCTCGACCGCGATCGTCGACGGCGCGGTGAGCGGAGGGCTGCTGGTCGCGTCGATGGCGCACTCTCCTTGAGGAAGGGGCCACTCTACGCGCGTAGCGCCCCTGCTTTAAATAGTGCCCGGATATGACCGTCTTCGTTGAAACGACGATCTGTTCCGAGCATTCTGCCGCGAGAACGGGGCACAGGAAGCCATGCTCCAGGTGCCCCGTTGCGCGGTCGTCACGCTGCCATTACAGCGGTTGTATGGCCAAGGCCTGTGACCGGGTCGGGATCAGACGGTCAGGAGGTCTTCACCTTGATGGAGCCGTCCTTGATGCCCTCTTCGGCCTTCTTGATCGCGTCCTGGATCGCGGTGTTGTCCGCGAACGTGGGGTTGGACTGCGAGACGCTCACGCCGCCGTTGGACAGCGAGCCGCGGACCACACCGGTCTCCGGCTTGCCGTCGTGGACGGACTTGGCCAGGTCGTAGACCGCGCCCTCGACGTTCTTCATGGCGGACGTCAGGATCGAGTCCTTGTACGCCTTCAGCGCGTCCTGCTTGTACTGGTCGGAGTCGACGCCGATCGCCCAGATCTTGTTGGCGTTGGCGGCCTTGATGACACCCTGGCCGGACAGGCCCGCGGCGGCGTAGACGACGTCCGCGCCGTCGTCGATCTGGCCCTCGGCGGCGCTCTCACCCTTGTCGGGGCTGGAGAAGCCACCCTCGGCGGCGGTCTGGGTCAGGTACTGGACCTTGACCTGGACGCCCTTCTTGGTGTCCTCGACGCCCTGCTTGAAGCCGGCCGCGAACTTGTGGATCAGCGGCACGTCCACACCGCCGACAAAGCCGACCACGTTGGACTTGGTGGCCTTGGCGGCGGCGACGCCGGCCAGGTAGGAGGCCTGCTCCTCGGAGAAGACCAGGTCGGCGACGTTGTCGGCCTTGGTCTGCTCGTCGTCGACGATGCCGAAGGTGGTCTTCGGGTACTTGGCCGCGGCCTCCTTGACGGCGGGCGCGTAGGCGTAGCCGACCCCGATGACCGGGTTGTAGCCCTGCTTGGCCAGGGTCTCCAGGCGCTGGACCTTGTCCGCGTCCGACTCGCCGTCCTGCGGCTCGACGGCGGTGGACTTGTAACCGAACTCCTTGTCGGCCTTGTCCAGGCCGGCGGTGGCGGCGTCGTTGAAGGACTGGTCGCCCTTGCCACCGACGTCGTACGCCAGGGCCAGGCCCAGGTCCTTGCTGTCACTGCTGCTGGACGAGCTGGACGAGCTGCCACAGGCAGACGCGGTCAGAGCGAGGGCTGCGGTAGCAACACCCGCAACGGTGATACGGGACACCCGGCGCATGGAACGTGACTCCTTTGTGCAAGCGCCCAAACCAGGCGCTGGTTCCGCCGCAGCGTAACGCGCGTAGACCAGACGGAAAACCCCTTCTGTCCGGTCCGTTATCGAGCTGTGGCCACAGTTGGTGGACAGACTACGGACAGCAGTACGCCCCTTGCGGGAGGCAAGGGGCGGGCGTCGAATTCGCGTCGTCCGCCCGGTAGGGCGGGCCCCGCGGCGTCTGGTGCGTGCGATCGCAAGGCGCCGGGGCGTCCGCGATGGGGGTCCCCCCGCTCGAGCGAAGCCGAGAGTGGGGGAGGAGCCACGTGGGCGGTCCGGCAACGCCGCGAGCGTGCGTGCCAGACGCCGCGGGGCAGGCGCGAATTGGGCGCCCGCCCCTTCAGGGGCGTATGGCCTGCAAAGGGCCCAGAGGGCCTATTGGCGGGCTGCTGTGGGGCGGGGTCAGGAGGTCTTGACGGTGACCTTGCCCTCGATGATGTCCTTCTTGGCCGCCTCGACCGCCGCGACGACGTCGGTCATGGCCTTGTACTTGGGGTTGGAGTCGGCGAAGCCGACGCCGCCGGACTTGAGGTCGCCGCGGACGACACCGGTGAGCGGCTTGCCCTCGTAGACCGACTTGGCGAGGTCGTAGACCGCGCCGCCGACGTTCTTGAGCGCCGAGCCGAGGATGTAGTCCTTGTAGTTCTTCAGCGCGTCCTGGGTGTACTGGTCGGAGTCGACGCCGATGGCCCACACCTTCTTGGCGGCGGCCTCGGAGATCACGCCCTGACCGGAGAGGCCGGCGGCGTGGTAGATGACGTCGGCGCCCTTCTCGATCTGGCCGCTGGCCGCCTCCTTGCCCTTGTCGGGGCTGGAGAAGCCGCCCTCCTGCGGGGTCTGGGTCAGGTACTGCGACTCGATCTTGATCTTCGGGTCGACGGACTGGACGCCCTGCTTGAAGCCCGCGCCGAACTTGTGGATCAGCGGGATGTCCACACCGCCGATGAAGCCGACGTGTTTGGCCTTGGAGGCCTTGGCGGCGGCGACGCCCGCGAGGTAGGAGGCCTGCTCCTCGGAGAAGACCATGTCGGCGACGTTGGCGGCCTTGACCTGCTCGTCGTCGATGACACCGAACGTGATGTCCGGGTGCTTCGCGGCGACCTCCTTCACGGCCGGCGCGTAGATGTAGCCGACGCCGATGATCGGGTTGTAGCCGGCCTTGGCGAGCTGCTCCAGGCGCTGGACCTTGTCCGCGTCGGACTCCCCGTCCTGCGGCTCGATGTCCGTGCCGCCCATGCCGAATTCCTTGTCGGCCTTCTCGAAGCCGGCGAAGGCCGCGTCGTTGAAGGACTGGTCGCCCTTGCCGCCGATGTCGTAGGCGAGGCCGATGCCCTTGCCCGAGTACTTGCCGTCCGCCGAGGTGGACGCCTTGTCACTGTCGGCCTTGGTGCTGGACTCACCGCATCCGACGGCCGCGAGGGCGATGACCGAGACAGCCACCACCGCTTGGGAGAACCTGGTCCTCCGAGATATTCGACGCACAGCAAGCACCCCTTCATCCCCACGGCACCGCCGAACGGCCCCGCATCCCCAATGTGCCGCCAACGGTGGCGATTTCGGCGCACAGTAACGCGCGTAGAAGGGGAGGGGAACGGGGTTTCTCGTGGCCGTTATCGAACCGTGCCGCCATCGGGTTACGTTCGCGAGAACCCGGTTACGCACGGGTGACACAAGGGGACGAAGGGGCACCAATGGTGGCGCCCCTTCACATGATCTTCCCGGCCGGCCCCTGGGGTGTTCTCAGGAAGCCGCGTCGAGCAGCGCGGCAGCCGTGAACAGTTCCACGCCTACGGTGATGGCGGCCTCGTCGGCGTCGAAGTCCCCCTGGTGGAGGTCGCGCACGGTCCGCTCACCCGGCGTGCGGACGCCGAGCCGCGCCATGGCGCCGGGGACCTGCTCCAGATACCAGGAGAAGTCCTCGCCGCCGAGGCTCTGCTCGGTGCTCTCGACGGACTCCGCACCGCGCCGGGTGGTCATGGCGTCCCGCAGCAGCTCCGTCACGTCCGCGTCGTTGACGACGGGCGGGACGCCCCGGACGTAGTTGATCTCGGACTTGGCGCGGTGCAGGTTGGCGATCTCGTCGATGGCGGCGACGACGATGTCGGGCGCCTGCCGCCAGGTGTCGAGGTCCAGGCAGCGCACGGTTCCGGACAGCTCGGCGTGCTGCGGGATGACGTTCGGCGCGTGGCCGGATTCGATGCGTCCCCAGGTGACGGCGAGGCCGCTGCGGCTGTCGACGCGCCGGGCGACCACGGCGGGCACGTCGGTGACGACGCGGGCGACGGCGGTGACGAGGTCGGTGGTCAGGTGGGGCCGGGCGGTGTGTCCGCCGGGTCCGTCGAGGGAGACCTCCAGCCGGTCGCAGGCGGAGGTGATGGCGCCGGTGCGCAGTCCGATGCGGCCGGCGTCGACCCGCGGGTCGCAGTGCACGGCGATCATCTTCCCGACGCCCTCCAGCACCCCGCAGTCGATGGCGTCGGCGGCGCCGCCGGGCAGGACTTCCTCGGCGGGCTGGAAGAGCAGCCGGACGGGCCGCGGCAGCCTGCCCTCCTGCTGCAACCGGGCCAGCACGAGGCCCGCCCCGAGGACGACGGTCGTATGCACGTCGTGTCCGCACGCGTGGGCCCGGTCGGGCACGGTGGACCGGTACGAGCAGTCACTCTTCGTGTCCGGGATGGGCAGGGCGTCGATGTCGGCGCGCAGCGCGAGCATCGGCTTCTGTCCGTCCCACTCACCGATGTCACAGATGAGCCCGGTGCCCACGGGGAGCACCCGGGGCCGCAGCCCGGCCTTCTCGAGCCGCGCCTTGATGGCCGCGGTCGTGCGGAACTCCTGATTGCCGAGCTCGGGGTGCATGTGCAAGTCGCGTCGGAACGCGACGAGTTCGGCACGCAGGCTCTCGGGCAGCGTGCCGGGAAGCACGGCTTCCCCGGCCGGCTCGGCCTCGGACTCTTGCGACATCAATTGCTTCACCCTCTGAAGGGTAGGACGCCCGGGTGGCCAACTGACCCTCGATCAACAAAAGTTCAACCCGTTAGGGGAAGAAAATCTGGCCGCTGGGCGCATACGTATGAGCTGGGATGGGTAAACTCGGCCGGCCTCCCGGCCGGATGGATCATGTGACCCACGGAGAGTGACCGCCGACTGACCTGCGACTGCCTCGGTCGAAGGCAATCGGCCACACCCGTCACTCGTCCCCTCCTCCTGGGATACCACGCCGCGATGCCCCCGCGTCGCCCGTGTTCACCTGTCGGGACCGTACTAAGCCAGGAATCCACCCTGCCTCCGCTGAGACGCTTGTTCCGGTCCCGGAATCATCACCGCCACGCGACGTTTCCGCCACGCGGCGTGACGGGCCCCTCCGGCCGGGGCACGCTTCCCGGCATGACGCTTACGACGGCCGCGTCGGCTCCGGTCACTCACGGTTGGCAGGCGTGCGGCTGCGGCGAGGACAGGATCCCGGGCCTGCTGGCGAGGATCGGCCTCTACGGGACGCTGGGCCTGGGCCTGGCGGCCCTGGTTGTGATGATCGCGGCGGGGTGGGTGCTGGGGGCGGGAGTATGGCTGCTCCGACGCCGACGCGACCGGTCGGCCCCGACCGAGGAGCAGCACCTCGGACCGCTGGAGTCCTTCACCTGGACGGCGGACGACACCCCCTGACGCCCTGCCCGGCCGCCGCCCCGTTCACAGCACCACCCACTCCCCCGGCTCCGCACACGCTCCCGCCCGGGCGAAGCTCCGCACCACGCTCCACGCGGTGTCGAGACGCAGGACGAAGTACCCGGTGAAGATCGCCGGTTCGTCCGGGACCGGGATCTCGACCATACGATCGGCCCGGAAGCTCAGCGTCATACAGCTGAACAAGCCATCAGGCAGGCCGACTTCAAGGTGCCTCGCTAGGGTGCCCCCATGAGTGCCGAGACCCCCGACTTCATACGGTCCACCAGTGCCGCGTACGACATCATCGCCGACGACTATGCCGAGCAGTGTGCGGACTGGGCCGGCATTCACACCTTCGACAGGGCGCTGATCAGCGGTTTCGCGGAGCTGGTGAAGGAGCGGGGGCAGGAGCCGGTCGCTGATGTGGGGAGCGGTCCGGGGGTGGTCACCGCGCGGCTGCACGCGCTCGGGGTGCCCGTGTTCGGGATCGACGTCTCGCCGCGCATGGTGGCCATGGCCCGGCGGAACCATCCCGAACTCCGGTTCCATGTGGGCTCGATGACGTCCCTCGACCTGCCCGACGCGACGCTCGGCGGAATCGCCGCTCTGTACTCGGTCATTCATGTGCCGGACGAGGAACTTCCCGGCGTGTTCACGGAGTTCCGGCGCGTGCTCGCACCCGGCGGGTATCTGCTGCTCGCCTTTCAGTACGACGAGGAGACGGATCACCTGCATCTCGACGAGCGGTTCGGGCACGCCATCTCGCTCGACTACTACTGGCGCGGGCCGGAGAAGGTCGTCGAGCTGCTCACCGGCGCCGGGCTTCAGCTCCACAGCCGCACGGTGCGCGAGCCCCAGGGCCAGGAGAAGTACCGGAAGGCCTATGTCCTCGCCCGTAAGGACGGATGATCAGCGGCCTGTCGGCATCACATCGCCGCCACCGCCGACAGCCGCGTGACGTCCCTCGCCGTGCCCGTCACCCCGGACAGGAAGCCCTGTGCGCGCGGTGACGCGTTCTCCGTCAGCCAGGCCGGGTCGATGTCGCAGACCGCGACCTTGACGTCCGTGCCGGTCAGGGCCAGCGGCAAGGTGTGGACGACCGTCGACGGGAAGCTCAGGATCGTACGGCCGATCGGGCCCCGGCGGGCGATCAGTTCCAGGGGGAGGTCCGGGCGGACCACCTCCAGGCCCGTCTCCACCGCCAGCCGGTGCAGCTTCTCCGCGCTCTCGCGGCGGTGCGCGAAGTAGCGGGTCGTGCCGTGCGCCTTGGACAGCGTGCGTACCGCCTCCAGATAGGCGTCGCCGTCGACCACCCCTGTCTCCACCAGCGACGTGCCCACCATGTCCGCGCCCTTGGTGATACGCGGCGGGCCGAAGCGGGAGCGGGTCCAGGCGAAGGTGTTGGCGGTCGTCGTCACGCCCTCCGGCTTCTCCTCCATCGGCATCGAGGAGAAGATCTCGACCTTCCGGTCGCCCGACGGCGTCAGACGTCTGCGGGCCGCCGAGGAGACCGGGGCGAAGACCAGGTCGCGGGGGCCCGGGCGGCCGCCCTTGCGGTGCCAGCGCACCAGGCGTTCACCGCGGGCCAGTTGGGCCACGAACTCCATCGTGGCCGTGCCGTCGTCGACCACGACGAGGGCGGGCGCCTTCGTGATCGTCAGCAGCAGTTGTACGTAGCGCGAGAACGGGTCGCCCAGGACGACCCGGTCGGCCCTGCGGAGCATGCCCGCGAGGCCGCCGATCGTCTGGAAGGGGGCCGCCGGGCCGCCCCGCGCCTCCTCCCAGCGGACCTCGTGCCCCTCCTCACGGGCCAGTTCCGCCATCCGGCGCAGCTGGCCCCGGGTCATGGGGTCCGTCGGGGACAGGACGACGAGGGTGAGCCCCGCGCCCAGGGCCTCGCCCGAGGCATGCTCGTGCGCATGCGCCCACTCCAGCACGTTCAGCAGCTGTACCGGGCTCTCGACGAACGCGAGAGTGTGGGGGCCGGCTGACCCGGCGCGGCGGCTCATCTACGTACGACCGTCCCGTCGTAAGGGAATCAGGGGGATCAAGGAGTCAGGCGCTTCAGACCGCCACCGGCTCGCCCGCCGCCGCGGCGATCTCCGCCTCGGCCACCACACCGGTCACGCGGCGCAGCTTCTTCATCGGGCCGAGCTCGGAGTCGTAGACCTTCTTGACGCCGTCGCCGAGGGAGGCCTCGATGGTGCGGATGTCGCGGACCAGGCGCGTCAGGCCCTGCGGCTCCACCGACGCGGCCTGGTCGGAGCCCCACATCGCGCGGTCGAGGGTGATGTGACGCTCGACGAAGGTGGCGCCGAGGGCGACGGCGGCGAGGGTGGTCTGCAGGCCCGTCTCGTGGCCGGAGTAGCCGATCGGGACGTTCGGGTACTCCTCCTGGAGCGTGTTGATCACGCGCAGGTTGAGCTCCTCGGCCTTGGCCGGGTAGGTCGACGTGGCGTGGCAGAGAAGGATGTTCTCCGAGCCGAGGACCTCGACGGCGTGGCGGATCTGCTTCGGCGTCGACATGCCGGAGGAGAGGATGATCGTGCGGCCGGTCGCGCGCAGGGCACGCAGCAGCTCGTCGTCGGTGAGGGAGGCGGAGGCCACCTTGTGGGCCGGGACGTCGAACTTCTCCAGGAAGGCGACGGCCTCGGTGTCCCACGGGGAGGCGAACCAGGCGATGCCCTTCTCCTTGCAGTACTCGTCGATCTGGCGGTACTCGTCCTCGCCGAACTCCACGCGGTGGCGGTAGTCGATGTACGTCATCCGGCCCCAGGGGGTGTCGCGCTCGATGTCCCACTGGTCGCGCGGGGTGCAGATCTCGGGGGTGCGCTTCTGGAACTTCACGGCGTCGCAGCCGGCCTCGGCGGCCACGTCGATGAGCTTGAAGGCGTTCTCCAGCTCGCCGTTGTGGTTGATGCCGATCTCGCCGCAGATGTAGACGGGCTGGCCGGGACCGGCGATGCGCTCGGTGCCGAAGGTGCGCAGACGGGTGTTGGAAGACATGGCTCAGACGTTCCTTACTTGTCGAGGGAGTCGAGAGAGGGGCCGAGGATCCAGCTGGCGATCTCTCGGATCGCGCCGTCGCCACCGGGGAGGGTGGTGACCGCACGGGCGGCGCCGCGTACCACGTCGTGGGCGCTCGCGACCGCCACGGGCCAGCCCACGAGGGCGAAGCACGGGAGGTCGTTGACGTCGTTGCCGACGTAGAGCACGCGCTCGGGCGCGATGCCCTGCTCCTCGCACCACTGCTTGAGGGCGAGGTCCTTCCGGTCGATGCCGTGCAGCACGGGGAGCTTCAGCTTCCGTGCGCGGGCGGCGACGACCGGGTTCTGCTCCGTGGAGAGGATCAGCATCTTCAGGCCGCTCCTGCGGAGGGCCGCGATGCCGAGTCCGTCCCCGCGGTGCACGGAGACGAACTCCTTTCCATCGGCGTCGATCAGCACCCGGTCATCGGTCTGGGTGCCGTCGAAGTCCAGTACGACCGCGTCGACGTCCTCGAAGGACGGCAGGGCGCCGGGGCGATCCGCGTCGAACAGGGGCGCGAGCGCCCTTGCCCGTGCGAGGTCGTGCGGATCGTCGATCTCCAGCACACGCGCGGGGTCGGTGCGTACGAGCTCGGTGCGACCGAAGAAGCGGTGCTGGTGCGTGCGGAAGCCGGCCGCGTCCATCGCGTAGGCGGCGCCGGTCTCCAGCAGGTCCTGGGGGCGGTCCTGGCGGCGGGGCCGGTACGCCTTGTCGTGGTTGACGCCGTAACCGCCGGGCTCCTGCGTGGAGTCGGTCTCGTCGCGCCAGACGAACCCGTGGAAGGGCGCGACGGCCACGGCGGTGTCCGCGCCCTTCTCCACGACCGCCGCGGCGACCGCCTCGACGTCCTCGCGGACGATGAAGGGGCTGGTGCACTGCACGAGCATCACCACGTCGACGGCCGCGCCGTGCAGCGCCTCGTGGGTGTCCATGGCGTGCAGCACGGCCGCCTCGGAGGTCGCCGTGTCCCCGGCGATGGCCGCGGGCCGCAACACGACCTCGGCCCCCGCCTCCCGGGCCGCGGCGGCGATGCCCTGGTCATCGGTGGAGACGACGACGTCCGTCACGAGCCGGGTGGCCCGGCACTCCCGCACGGCCCGCGCCACGAGCGGCACGCCACCGACGGAGGCGAGGTTCTTGGCGGGCACCCCTTTGGAGCCCCCGCGGGCAGGGATGACGGCGAGCACACGACGCACCACCGGTGAGTCGGACATGGGTTGCACTCCTAGCGCAGAGGTATGGGGAGGGCCGGCGAAGCCGCCCTCCAGGGGCGCGGGGAACTGCGCGACCAGCCCAGACGGCGCGGCAGCCGGGATACGAGCCGAGGAGGCACTCACAGCTCCCCCATCCGCCGAATGGCGGGAGCCACCCGCTGCACCCCGTGCCGGTAGGCGCCACGCGCAGCCCGCCGGACGATCTGCCGAACCGGTCCGGGCTCCTTGTCCGCGGCGGGCGCCCCCGGCAGCGGACTGCCGTCGGGGCCCAGGTGATGGCGCGCGAGGATGCCGGGCAGATAACCGGGGGCAGTCGCAGGGGTGTAGTACGGGGTCAGCGGCGGCAAGGCACCGGACAGAAACTTCGCCAGCCGCTCCCGCGCCGCGTCGAAGGCCGTGGCGTACGAACCGTCCGCCGCCACCCCCTGCCGCGCCACCCACTCCGCGTCGGCCACCGGCCGGTAGCCGTCGTCGAGTTGGTCCCAGGAGGCGAGGCAGCCGGACCCCACGAAGTGATGGTTGCCCAGCACTTCACGCACGCCCAGGTCGGTCAGCACGACCGTCGGGATACGCCGGTGCAGTGACTCCAGGGCCGCCGTCGAACTGATCGTGACCAGCAGATCCGTCCGGTCCAGAACCTCGCCCATGTTCCCGTACACCAGACGGAAGTTGGCCGGCGGAGCGAGCCTTTGGACCAGCTTCTGATAGGGCTGCTCCTCGATGTGCGTGGTGTGCTCCCCCGGCTTGGAGCGCAGCTTCAGCAGCACCTCGCGCTCGGGATGCAACCGGGCGTGCTTGATCAGCCGGTCGAGCAGATACGTACGGTCCCTGCGGCTGTCCGGCACGGACGGCTGGACGGCGAAGACGACGGTGTACGGGTCGTGTTCGCCCTCGTAGGCCGCACCGCCGAGGAACGGCAGCGCCACCTCCGTCACCGCCGAGGCGTCGGCGCCGACCCCCTCGTACACGGACCGGAAACGCTCCGCGTCCTGGCGGGAGTTGGCGAGGACCAGGTCGGCCCCGTGCCGCAGCAGCAGTCCGTCGGCGAGCTTCTCGTAGACGACTCCGACGTAACCGGTCACCACCACCGGGCGAGCGGACCGCCCTTCCCACACCCGCTTCAGCCCGTGCAGCATCGCCTGCACGCCACCGCCGACGAGGGCGAGCACGACGATGTCGTACGGCTCCTCGGCCATGGCCCGCAGGAACTCCACCGACGTCACCTCGCGCAGCGACTCGGCCTCGACCCCGACCTCCGCCAGCTGGCGGGGGGTGGGCGTGGCCCGGCCGCGCAGCAGGAAGCCGCTCAGGGAGAGGGCGTCTTGCGCGGGGTCGCGCGGTGCGATGCGATGAGCGGTGAGGGCACCCCATTTCCAGCGGGTGTCGGAGTCCGCGAGGACCGCGATTCGCAGCGGCGGCGTTGTGGTTGCTGGCGTACTTGCTGGCACGTCGAAGACGCTAGGAAGCAATTTCTAGGTACGGCCCAACCGCGAATCAACGAAAAGTTAACAACAGCCCACCGAGAACCGAACTGGCCCGGCAAAGCCCCGGAAGTACATGGGGTGCACCATTCCGACACATCGAGTTCACCCCCCGTACCATCGGCGTCAAGTTGCCCAGCCGGACGGCCTTCTAGCGTTTCCCGGGTGCCAAAGCTCTCCGTGATCGTGCCGTTCTACAACGTGCAGCAATACGCCCCGGACACCCTCAGAAGTCTGCGGCTCAACGCCCGGAGCGACTTCGAGTTCATCCTCGTCGACGACAAATCGAAGGATGAAACGCCCGCGATTCTCGAACGGGCGGCCGAGTCGCTTTCCGATGTCGCGCAGGTGAGATATATCCGCCATGAGACGAACGGAGGTCTCGCGACCGCCCGCAACACGGGACTGGACGCGGCGACCGGCGAATACCTCACCTTCCTGGACGGCGACGACTGGCTCGCGCCGGGCTATTTCGCCGAGCTGGTGGCCGCCATCGAGGGGCTGGGCTGCGACTTCGTGCGCACCGACCATGTGCAGGCGACCGCCCGCGCCCGGTCCGTGCACCGGGCCCCCGTCGGACTGCGCGGGGAGGTGCTGAACCCGCGCGAGGCGATCCTGCCCGCCGACCGGACGACGTCCGTGGACTACGCCTACGCGTGGGCGGGGGCCTATCACCGCCGGCTGCTCGACCAGGGGCTGCTGCACTTCACGGACGGGCTGCGGACCGCCGAGGACCGGCCCTGGATCTGGAAGCTGCACCGCGAGGCCGAGTCGTTCGCCGTGGTGAGCCTGCTGGGCGTCTTCTACCGGCGCGGGGTGGCCTCCTCGCTCACGCAGATCGGTGACGCCCGTCAGCTGGACTTCATCCGCGCCTTCGACCAGGTCGTCGAGGAGACCGCGCAGGACCCGGACGCCGACCGGCTGCTGCCGAAGGCCGTGCGCACGTACTGCGCGATCATCGCCCACCACCTCTCCGACGAGGCCAAGTGGGAGCCGGCCGTCGCCAAGGAGCTGCGAGCCCGCAGCGCGGCGGCGATAAAGCGGATGCCGCAGGACATGCTCGGCGACGTACTCGACACGATGGACCTGCGCCGCTCCTCCAAGCTGCGACGGCTGCGGCGCAGGGTCAGCACAGCGAAGGCGGCTGCCTGAGATGCCCACGACCCAGATCTTCTGCGCCTCCACGCTGTACGGGGCGGCCACGCTCGCCGCCGCCGTCGACTCCGACCTCTTCGACGAGGCCGAGCGCCGGGTCCTGCTGGTGTTCAACAACTCGGCGACCCCGGAGACCACGCTCCCGCTGGACGCGATGCCCGGCTTTGAACCCCTCCGCGCGCACTTCGACGCGGTGCTGTCCTGGAACGAGGCCATCCATCCCTTCCACCCCGGCGCCTGGACCCCGCGCGCCGACGACATCCCGCTCTTCGAGCGCTATCTGCGGCTGCTGTGGGGCCTTGGGGACGACCGGGTGGAGCTGGTCCTGGAGTCCATCCAGGTCACCCCCGCCCTGACCGTGGCCCAGCTGTTCACCGGCGCCCCCGTACACGTCTACGCGGACGGCCTGATGAGCTACGGCCCCACCCGCAACAAGCTCGACCCGCTGGTCGGCACGCGGGTGCGCCGGCTGCTCCACCTGGACCTGGTGCCGGGCCTCACGCCCCTGCTGCTCACCGAGTTCGACGTGCCCGCGCAGGTCGTGCCGTCCGGCGCCTTCCTGAAGGTGCTCCGTGAACTCGCCGACACGGTCGAGGACGTGCCGCTGCTGCCCGACAACTCGGCGTTGCTGCTGGGCCAGTACCTGTCTGCGCTGAACATCCTCTCCGCGAAGGAGGAGGAGGACCTGCATGTGCGGATGCTGCGCGGCGCGGTCGAACGCGGGCACCGTTCCGTCGTGTTCAAGCCGCACCCCACCGCGCCGGCCCGCTTCAGCCGCGCCCTGGAGACCGAGGCGGAGAAACTGGGCGTCGACCTGACCGTCCTCGACACCCCCGTCCTCGCCGAGGTGCTGTTCGAGAAGGCCCGCCCCGGACTGGTCGTCGGCTGCTTCTCCACGGCCCTGTTCACGGCCGCCGAGTTCTACGGCCTCCCGGTCGCCCGCGTCGGCACCGCGCCCCTCCTGGACCGCCTCACGCCCTACCAGAACAGCAACCGCGTCCCGGTGGTGCTGGCGGACGCGGTGCTGCCGGACCTGGACCAGCGGAGCGGCGAGGAGCCGCTGCCCGGCGAGGAGTTGACCGACCTGGTCGTCGCGGTCGGTTTCACCATGCAGGACCGCATCTACCCCGCCCGGCGCGCGACGGCGGAGAAATACCTCGCCAAGCACCTGCGCCCACGCACCCAGCGCTACTTCAAGAAGAAGCGCCTCACCTCCCTGGGCCTGCCCGGCGGCATCCCGGAGCGGCTGGCGTTCCTCCCGCACAACTCCACGGCACGCCGGGTCGTCCGCCAGGCCCGGGCGCTGAAGAAGGCCGTGAAGCGCTGAGCGAACCAGGCATGAACTCCCCGGAAAGGGCATGGAAATACGGCCCCATCATCGAGTTACTCCGTTGATTCCATGGTGAAGCGGTGCCCGAGGTCCCTAGGATCACGGGCACCGCTCTCCGTATCCCGTGAGGCTCTCATGACGAAGCTCGGCCGGCTCTACTCCCTCTTCGACAGCGTCGAGCTGCCGGAGGACCTGCCCTACACCCAGTGCAGCAGCTGGGAGCTCCAGTTCCTGTACCTGGTGGGCCGGCACCACCTCACGGGCCAGGGGCAGATCGTCGAACTCGGCTCGGGGGGCGGCGGGTCGACGTACGCCCTCGCGCTCGGGCTGAGCGAGAGCCCCGTGTTCGACACGCGGAAGGGCCGGCTGCACGCGTACGACTTCTTCCGCGTCGGCAAGGGCACGTTCGCCTCCGAGAAGTTCTTCGACTCCGGGCACAAGCCGGCCGACGACAACTCCTTCCTGGACGACTTCAAGCGCCGCCTCGGCCCGTTCCTGCCGTTCGTGGAGATTCACGCCGGTGACCTGTGGCAGACCTCGGACCCCGAGGACACGACCCCGGTGGAGTTCCTGCACATCGACATCGCCAAGACGGCCCGGGTCTTCCGCTGTGTCTCGGAGCGGTTCCTGAGCCGGATGCGGCCCGGCTCGGTCGTCCTGCACCAGGACTTCGCCGGGCCCCGGCTGCCGTGGCTGCACCACAGCACCGGCGCGCTGCTGCCGTACATCGAGATCGCCGGGCCGCCGATCCGCTCCACGCTCGCCTTCGAGGTGACGAAGCCGATCCCGGCGGACGTCCTCAAGCGGATCACCGAGGACGACTACACGGTCGACGAGAAGCTCGCGCTCATCTCCGCCGTCCAGGAGAAGATCGACCGCGACCACACCGGCGGCATCCCCTTCAAGTCCGTCCTGGAGCTCTCCAAGGCGTACGTCGCCCACTACGCCGGCCAGCACCGGCGCGCCTGGTCCCTCGCAAAGCCGCTCCGGTCGGACGAGTACCTGAGCCGCACCCGGGCCGACCACTTCGAGCAGCTGAGGAAGGCGTACGACAGCGAGCCGTCGTTCCTTGACAAGGTGGTGCGCAGGACCGTCGGCCGCTGATGATGGGCCGATGGACACGGATGCGGCGGTGGAGGCGGGCTGGCGGAAGGCGCGGGCCGATGGGCGCGTACGGGAGGAGTTGCTGGACCTCGCCTACGCGGAGCCCCGGCTGCGGCGCCGGTACCCGTGGATCGGGATGGGCGAGCTGCACTTCAGCCGCACCACCGAGCATCCGTGGACCTGGGACGCCCGCTTCGTGCTGTCCGAGTACAGGGGAACGTACTTCGTGATGGGCCCGACCCGTCAGGACGTGGTGGGCCGGGTGGAGACGGCGCGGGAGGCCGTCGCTCTCGTACTCGAAACGCTCCCGGACGAGTGAGGTGCGGGCCTCCCTGTGCCGTGGGGGCCCGCACCGGTCTCTCAGCTGCCCAGGATCACCCTGAGGTCGGCCGCGTTCGCCTCGGTGACCTTCCACAGCTCCTGCTGGCGGCCGTGGACGTCGGCGACCGTCTTGGCGTGGTCGGCGAGGAGGTCCTTCGCGCGTTCGACCAGCCGGGCCGCGAGGTGGCGGTCGTGGACGGAGACGCCCCACTCCGGGCGCTCGATGTCCCGCAGGAAGTACGCCATCTTCGGGTGCGAGATCAGGCTGATGATCGGTGTGCCGACCCCGAACGGGATCATGCCGGCGTGGCCGCGCATGCCGATGACCAGCTTGGTGCGGGCGTACAGCTCGCGGATCTCGTCGTTCTCGAAGTCGTACATCGGGATGACGGGCATCGAGATGCCGTGCTCGCGGCGCAGGTCGAAGGCGATCTTCTCGTCGTCCAGCGAGTGCGCCACGCACTTCACCTCGCCGAGTGCCCCCAGGTCACGTACGGCCTGGGCCATCTGGGCGAGGAAGTAGGCGTAGTCGTGGCCGAAACGGAGGCCCGCGCGGTCGTAGGCGGCGTTGATCAGGATCGTGTCGTCGCGCTCGGCCGGGTCCTGCCAGCCCGCCACCAGCTGGCGCATGACCGTGGTGGGGCAGGGCTGGAAGCGCACCTTGTCGTGCAGGTGCGACGGCAGCATCGCACGGACCTTCTCGATCGAGCCGTGGTTGCGCAGGCCGAAGAAGGCGGAGCGCTCGACGAGTTGGAGCAGTGACTCGCGGAAGCGGTTGGCGCGGTAGGACTGGCCGTCGAAGGCGTTGAAGCCGACCGCGAAGACGGCGATGGGCACGTCGATGCGGTTCAACAGGGCGTCCGGGACGTTCCACTGCCAGGCACTGTTGCCGTTGGGCATGGTGTCCGGGATGAAGAGGCCTCCGCCGCCGATCACCAGACCTCGGCGGGCGTTCACCCGCTCCAGCGCCGCCTCGTCGAACAGCCGGTGGGCGTGGACGGAGTGCCAGCGGCGGGACGTGGTGTCCGGGCCGAAGGCCAGGCGGACCGTCTCCGGGAGGAGCTTGTCGCCCGCGTTGCCCTGCCGGTCCATGTAGAAGGCGACATGGGCGAGCTGGTCATCGGCGCTCCCCCGCTCCTGGGAGGGGACGGCGGCGGCCCGCTGGGCCCACAGCCGGCTCGACCGGTGCGTCGGGTCGACGGTGATGCCGGCGGTGGCGTATCGCAGCGCCTCGGTGTTGTCGCCGTGCACCCACGCCAGCTGGGCCAGTCGCGCGTAGGCGGTGGCGGCCCGGTTGGGGGCGGCGGTGGCGAGGAGCAGCTGGGCCTTGGCCTCCTCGTGGCGGGAGACGCTCATCAGGGCGTGGCCGAGGACCTCGTGCGGCCAGGCCTCGTCGAGGGGGATGCGGACAGCGCTCAGGACGTCGACCGCGTCCTGGTAGTCGCCGTTCGCGATGTGTGCGGCGGCGACCTTCCGGGCCACCTCGACCTCGCCGGTGCGCTTCACGTGCGGGGTGCCGAAGTGGACGACCAGGTCGTGGTGGAGGCCGCCGCTGGATTCCAGGTACGCGGCGTGGAAGTCGGCGTCGGACAGCTCGTACTCGCGCCAGCGGTCCTCCGCCTGGCTGTACCCCGCCTCACCGCCCTGCCACGGCTTGTGGCGGCCGGTGAAGTGCAGGATGGCGGTGTCGTCGGGGACCGGCAGGTCACCGGAGAGCCGCCGCTTGACGAAGTTGTAGCGCGGGTCGAGGCGCACGAAGTCGCCGTCGAGGACGGCGTTGAGGATGCCCTGGTCGTGCTTGTCGAGCTCGTAGTCGCCGGAGATGCCGCACTTGTCGAGCCGCGCGCAGAACTCGTCGCTCAGGTACTCGCGCTGGATGACCAGCAGCCCCGAGTTCAGCTTGTGCTGCCCGTAGAAGAACTGCGGGACGGCCGCCAACCCCTCGCGCAACTCCAGCAGTTCGCGCAGATCACCCAGCACCACCATGTCGGTGTCGAGGGTGATGACGGTGTCGTACTCCCGGATCCGGAAGACGTCGAGGATGAAGTACGCCTTGCGGACCAGGTAGTTGTCCTGGTCGCCCTTCTTGTAGGCGTCGTAGTGCGTGTCGTTGACGCGCTTGAGGACGATCCGCGGGTGCAGGGCGCGGATCCTGGCTATCGAACCGGGGCGCAGATCGTCGTAGAGGACGACGAAGTCCTCGCACACGCTCGGGTTGGACAGCGCGAGGCTCCTGAGGAGGTTCAGGAAGCCGGGCAGGTAGTTCTCGTCGACGTAGGACGCGAAGGCGATGCGGCGCTTGCCGGTGAGGGCCGCCGCGTCGGTGACGGGCGCCGCGGTCAGGGTGTTCGTGGTCATCGCAGGGAGATCCTCATGTCGGTCACGCTCTGGGCCCGCTGCATGACCCATGCCTTCTCACTGGTGTATTCGTGCACGGACGTGATCGCGAGCTTCATCGCCTCCTGGACGCGGTAGGCGCCGCTCTCGTAGAAGTCGAAGCCGATCAGGTCGAGCGTCGGGCTGACGTCCAGGAAGTCCAGCAGGTAGAGCATGTTGAAGCCGGTGGTCGGGATGCCGGACCAGACGTCGGCGGAGAGCTTGCCGATGTTGCGCACGGGCCAGCGCAGCGACTCGTCGCCGAGGAAGGTCTGGGCGCCGGGGACGAGCCGGTTGCGCAGGGAGTACTTCCAGTCGCCGGAGATCCCGCCGAACACCAGCCGGGTGTCGACCCGCTGGTCCCAGTTGAAGCCGTGCTTGTGGATGGTGGCGTGGATGTCGGTACGGCTGCCGGTGTGCTTCGGCTCGATCTTGTACGAGTTGAAGCGGACGACGAGGTCGTACGCGTCGATCTCCGCGCCCATCGAACTGGCGCCGACGCGGCCGGAGTTGGCGATCAGGCAGATCGACTTGCCGGCGATGCGGTTGCGGAACTCGCCGAGGCTGATCCACTGCACGCCGCCGACGGTCGGGTCGGCGACGGGGCCGCGCATGCGGTTGCGGCGCTGCTCGGCGTAGAGGGCGAGGGCCTCGGTGAGGGCGGGCAGGTCCGTCTCCCGCGTCATCCTCAAGTCCAGGTACTGGCTGAGGAGTTCCTGCCGGTCGGCGACCGGGGCGTCCTCGGCGGCCAGGGCGAGGAGCGCTCCCACGAGGCGCGGCTCGGCCTCGGTCCAGTCCCCCACGGCCTGTGCGGCGAGGCCCTCGGCCCAGACGGCGGTGGCGGCACGCCGGGTGAACTCCTCGGCGCGCGGGTTCTGCCGCCGCAGCAGGGTGAGCAGCTCGCGCTCCTTCTCGGCGGCGGCGCGCAGCCCGGCGATCTTGGCGCGGACGCCGAAGCCGTCGTCGTCGGTGAGGGCGAGGTACTTGTCGTACGCCTCGACGGCCTCGGTCTCCTCGCCGAGCGTCTCCAGGAGCCGGGCGCGCAGCCGCCAGCCGGCGCGGGAGTTCTTGCGCTGGGCGAGGACGGTGTCGCTGATGACGAGGGCGAGGTTCAACTCGTCGTCGTAACCGCACTCCAGGGCCTTGTTGGCGACGGCGAGGAGGGCGTCGAGGAGTTCGTTGGGGATGCCGTTCGCGGGGGCGGCGGCGCCCTTGACGGCCCGCTTGAGCAGGGCGGTGGCGCCACCGGCCGGGGCGGGCGCGGGGGCGGCACTCGTCGTACCCCATACGACGAGGAGCTTGCGCAACTGCTCGGCGAGTTCGACGCGACGGCGGTCGACGCTGCCGACAACCTTTCCGCTGTGTACCGCGCAGGCGCGCAGGCAGTCGTCCAGCTCCCCTCCACGCGCACGTGCACGTCTCTTCTGGACCGTCGTCATGGCACTCCTGTTTTGTCTTCTTACCAAAGCTCAGACGAGTTCTTGGGTTTAGCCGCTTGCATGGGCGGATTCTGAGGGAATTTAGGAAGCCAAAACGACATCCAGGTGAACTCACCGGGACCGGGCGGCTAATCGTTGGCTGGCCGGCCAAGACATCCCTGTGATTCGGACTAATGTCCCTGTGTGCACCCGTAGGAACAGCACACGAACAGCTTGTCGAGGGGATATCCGTGACCACGTTGACCGTCCGCGAGGTGTCCGGAACGCCCCTGCGGCCGGAACCGGCGGCGCCCCGCGAGACCCGACTGCGGGCCCTGGACGGGCTGCGGCTGGTGGCCGCGCTGATGGTGGCGGCGTACCACTACGGCGGCCGGGGTGGCGACGTCACGACGGCCTGGGGAAGTTCCCCGAAATCCCAGTTCCCGACGCTGCACCAGTATTTCTCGTACGGCTGTCTCGGCGTCCAGGTCTTTTTCGTGATCAGCGGATTCGTGATCTGCATGAGCGGCTGGGGCAGGCCCCTGAAGTCGTTCTTCGCGTCCCGCGCGTCCCGACTACTGCCGGCGTACTGGGCGGCGGTCGTGCTCGTCACCGCCGTCTTCGCGCTGCCGATGGTGGCGTACCGGACAGTCTCGCCGAGCGACGCGCTGGTGAACATGACGATGCTCCAGCAGCCGCTGGGCGTCGACCGGGTGCTCGGGGTCTGCTGGACGCTCTGGGCCGAGGTCCGCTTCTACGCCCTCTTCGCCCTGTGCGTGGTCCTGCCGGGGGCCTCGCGCCGCCGGGTCATCCTGTTCTGCGCGGGCTGGACGCTGGCGGCGGCGATCACGCAGGCCGCGCACCAGCCGCTGCTCGACGTCGTGTTGATGCCCGAGTACGCGCCCTTCTTCATCGGCGGTGTCGGCCTCTACCTCGTGCACCGCGACCGGCGGGACGTGTACGCGTGGGGCATCGTCGGCGTCAGCTTCCTGATCGGCCAGCACTACGCGGTGCGCGGCCTGTGGAACGCCACGGACCCGGGCGCCTTCGCGCACCGGACGACGCTCGGGATCGTGGCCGTCGTCGCCTTCGGCTTCCTCGCGGTCGCGGCGATCGCGCTGGGCTGGCTCCACTGGGCGAACTGGCGCTGGCTGACGGTCGCCGGGGCGCTGACCTACCCGTTCTACCTGGTCCACGAGCACCTCGGCTGGGTGGTCATCCACGCCCTGCACATCGGCCTCGGCCTGCCGTCGGCGGCGACCTTCGCCCTGACGGTCGCCGCGATGCTCCTGCTGGCCTGGCTGCTGAACCGGTACGTGGAGAAGCCGCTGACTCCGAAACTGCGTTCGGCTCTGGCCAAGGCTCGGTGAGGTTGTTCATCTGACGTTCCGCCGAGGGTCAGTTCGTCCGGCCGTGGGCGAGCAGGAATGTCTCATGGTCAACGCACAGCAGACGTACACGTACCCCGGTGAACTCAGCGACGTACCCGGCTGGTTCCCGCCGCTCGACCAGATGCTGTTCACCTGGTTCCTCGACCGCCAGCGACGCCAGGGCGTCCAGGGTGACCTGCTGGAACTGGGCGCCTACCTGGGCAGGAGCGCGATCCTGCTCGGCCGGCATCTGGGCGCGGGCGAGGAGTTCACCGTCTGCGACCTGTTCGGCGGGGAGGCACCGGACGGGGCGAACAGGGCCGAGACGGCGAAGTCGTACGCCTCCCTCACCCGGCAGTCCTTCGAGCGCAACTACCTCTCCTTCCACGACGAGCTGCCCCGCGTCATCGAGGCGCCCAGCTCCGTGATCTCCTCCGAGGTCGCCCCGAAGACCTGCCGTTTCGTCCACATCGACGCCTCGCACCTGTACGAGCACGTCCGCGACGACATCGGTGCGGCGCGGGAGTTGCTGGTGCCGGACGGGATCGTCGTCCTCGACGACTTCCGCTCCGAGCACACGCCGGGGGTGTCGGTGGCGGTGTGGGAGGCGGTGCTGAACCGGGGGCTGCGGGTGGTCTGCCTCAGCACGCAGAAGCTGTACGGGACGTGGGGTGACCCGGGGGTGGTGCAGGAGGAGCTGCTGGAGATGCTCCGGGGGCGGGCGGACTGCGGGCTGAGTGTGCAGGAGGCGGCGGGGCAGCGGTTGGTGCGGGTGCGTTCCACAGGGATGCGGGCGGTGGAGTTTCCCAGGTCGCGGCATTATGTGGCGCCGTCGGCCGTGGTCGTGGCCCCGAAGCGCCGTCGGTCACCTGTGCGCCGGATTGTGGCGGATTTGGTGCCGCCAGTTGTCACTCGTGTCGTCAGGAAGGCTTTGAACGTTCGTAGTTAGCTGCGGGTGTGTGGGGGCTGGTCGCGCAGTTCCCCGCGCCCCTTGGCGGCGTTTGCGATACCCGTGATGATCAGGGCCAGGCCCTCCTCGAAGTGCTTGTCGTAATCGGCGAAGATCTCTCTGCCCGCCGCTGCCGACAATGGGAAGTCGGCCATCAGGCGGGCTCGTTCCTCTACGTCGAAGCCCTCTCTTCGGTCACCCGGCAAGGGCTCGACGCCCTGTTCCTCGGTGACGAAGCCGAGGGTGTAGAGGTAGGTCGTCTGGGCCGCGCGGACCGCCTCGGCGAGGGTGAAGCCGGCGGACGTGAACAGGCGGAGGTTGTCCTCCATCGCCTCGACGTGCACGAGGCTCGTGAAGCGGGTGCCGCTGAAGACCTTGGCGCCGTCGCGGTAGCCGAGCAGGGCGGTACGCAGTCCGCGGTTGGTCTTCCGCAGCCGCTCCTGCCAGCTGTCGCCGGGATCCAGCGCGGTCCCGGCGACCATCCGGCGGTACATCTCCGTCGCCATCTCGTCGAGCAGTGCCTGCTTGTCCTTGAAGTGCCAGTACAGGGCGGGCGCCTTGACATCGAGCTCCCTGGCGATGGCCCGCAGGGTCAGACCGTCCAGGCCCAGCTCGTTCAGGAGCGTCAGGGCGGTGTCCGCGACCCGGCCGCGGTCGAGGGGGGCGCGCTTCTCCGTGCTCACGGTTGACAGCTTAACAGCGTTAAGGGCAGTCTTGTCATCGACGGCACTTAACAGCGTTAAGGAGATGGATCATGGACGTTCTGATCGTCGGAGCCGGCCCCACCGGCCTCGCCCTCGGGATCGACCTCGCCCGGCGCGGGGTGGACGCGCTGGTGGTGGAGAAGGCCGACGCCCTGTTCCCCGGCTCGCGCGGCAAGGGCCTCCAGCCGCGCACCATGGAGGTCTTCGACGACCTCGGCGTCCGGGACGCGATCCGCGCGGCCGGCGGCACCTACCCGGTCGGGATGATCTGGCAGGACGGCAAGCAGGCCGGCGAGCACCAGATGTTCGAACCGGCCGAGCCGACCGAGGACTCTCCCTACAACGAGCCGTGGATGGTGCCGCAGTGGCGCACGCAGGAGATCCTGGCGGCGCGGCTGGCGGAGCTGGGCGGCACGGTCGCCTTCGGCCGTGAGCTCACCGGCCTCACCCAGGACGAGGACGGGGTGACCGCGCACTTCGCCGAGGGCCCCGACCTCCGCGCCCGGTACGTCGTCGCCGCCGACGGCGGTCGCTCGGCCGTCCGCCGGGCCCTCGGCATCGCCATGACCGGCGAGACCGTCGACCCGAACCCGGTGCTGGTGGCCGACGTGCGGCTGACCGGCCTCGACCGCGAGTACTGGCACGTCTTCCCGCCGCGCGGGGACGGCGACGGCTTCCTCGCGATCTGCCCGCTGGCCGGGACCGAGGACTTCCAGGTCGTGGCCCAGTTCCCGGAGGGCACCGCGGTGGACGTCTCCCTGGACGGCGTCCGCAAGGTCGTCGCCGCCCGCTCCCACCTCGCCCCCGACGCCCTCACGGAACTCCGCTGGGCCTCCGACTTCCGCCCCCGCCAGGCCCTCGCCGACCGTTTCCGCGCCGACCGCGTCTTCCTCGCCGGGGACGCGGCCCACGTCCACTCCCCGGCGGGCGGCCAGGGCCTCAACACCAGCGTCCAGGACGCCTACAACCTGGGCTGGAAGCTGGGCGCGGTACTGGTGGGGGGTGCGGCCGAGTCCCTCCTCGACACCTACGAGGAGGAGCGCCGACCCATCGCCGCCCAGATGCTCGGCCTGACGACGAGCGTCCACCGGGGGGAGACACGGCGGGGCGACGCTACGCGCCAGCTGGGCCTGGGGTACCGGGACTCGTCACTGACGGAGGAAGCGGGCGCGCTGCCGGGTCCGGTGCGGGCTGGTGACCGCGCACCTGACGGCATGCTGAGTGGCGTCCGACTGTTCGACGCGTTCCGGGGGCCGCACTGGACGCTGGTGGCGGTGGGGGTGGAGGCGCCGGAGGTATCGGAAGCGATCAGGGTCATACGGGGAGAGGCGCAGGCGTCGTACGGAACCGGCCTGTTCCTGGTGAGGCCGGACGGCTACATCGGCTGGGCAGGCGAATCGCGGAGCGGACTAATGGAGTACGTCGGGCGAGTTGGGTTTCTTGGGGGCGCGGGGAACTGCGCGACCAGCCCCCACGCACCCGCACCCACCATCAAGCACTAGCCATCGTCAACTTCACCGCGAACCCCAGAAACAACGCCCCCGCAGCCGACGTCGCCCCCGCCGACAACCGCTTCCGCCTCCGGAACGCGTCCGCCAGCCGCGTCCCACTGAAGATCAGCGCGGTGAGGTACAGGAAGCTCGCGAGCTGCGCGAACGCGCCGAGCACCACGAAGGACAGCGCCGGATACGCGTACCCGGGATCGACGAACTGCACGAAGAAGGCGACGAAGAACAGGATCGCCTTGGGGTTGAAGAGGCTGATGACCAGGGCCCGGCGGTACGGCCGCTCATCGGCGACCACCTCACCGGGCTGCTCCCCGGCGGGAGCCGTCCGCGACCGCCACATCCCCCACGCGGCCCGCAGCATCCCGAACGCCAGCCACGTCAGATAACCGGCGCCCGCGTACTTCACGATCCCGAACAGCACGGCGTTGGCCTGGAGCAGGGACGCCACCCCGGCCGCCGACAGCGTCATCAGCACGGCGTCCCCGCACCACACGCCGGCCGCGGCGGTGTACCCGGCCCGTACCCCGCGCCGGGCGGCGACGGAGAGGACGTACAGCGAGTTCGGACCGGGGAGCAGGACGATCAGGACGAGTCCTGCCAGATAGGTGGGGAGGTCTATGACACCGAGCATGCGAAGGAGTCTCGCACGCTAGAACGAATGCGACGGAAGGTAGGTCCCCCACACCTCCCGCAGGGCACCGCACACCTCACCGACCGTCGCCCGCGCCCGCAAGGCGTCCTTCATCGGATACAGGACGTTGCCCTCTCCCTCCGCCGCCTTCCTCAGGGCGGCCAGCGCCGACTCGACCGCCGCCCCGTCCCGCTCCGCCCGCAGCCGCGCCAGCCGCTCCGTCTGCTGGGCCTCGATGGCGGGATCGACCCGCAGCGGCTCGTACGGTTCCTCCGCGTCGAGCCGGAAGCGGTTGACACCGACCACGATCCGTTCGCCCGCGTCGGTCTCCTGGGCGATCCGATAGGCGTTGCGCTCGATCTCGTCCTTCTGGAAGCCGTGCTCGATGGCCGCGACCGCGCCACCGAGCTCCTCGACCCGGCGCAGGAGATCCACCGCCGCGGCCTCGACGTCGTCGGTCATCCGCTCGATGACGTAGGACCCGGCGAACGGATCGACCGTCGCCGTCACGTCCGTCTCGTGGGCGAGGATCTGCTGGGTGCGCAGCGCCAGCCGCGCGCTCTTGTCCGTGGGCAGCGCGAGTGCCTCGTCGAAGGAGTTGGTGTGCAGCGACTGCGTGCCGCCCAACACCGCGGCCAGGGCCTGGACTCCGACCCGGACCAGGTTCACCTCGGGCTGCTGGGCGGTGAGTTGGACGCCGGCCGTCTGGGTGTGGAAGCGCAGCATCTGCGACTTGGGGTTCCGGGCGCCGAACTCGTCGCGCATCACGCGGGCCCACATGCGCCGCGCAGCGCGGAACTTGGCGACCTCCTCCAGGATCGTCGTACGCGCCACGAAGAAGAAGGAGAGGCGGGGGGCGAAGTCGTCGACGTCCATGCCCGCCGCCACCGCCGTCCGCACGTACTCGATGCCGTCGGCGAGCGTGAACGCGATCTCCTGCGCCGGGGACGCGCCCGCCTCGGCCATGTGGTAGCCGGAGATCGAGATGGTGTTCCACTTCGGGATCTCGGCCTGGCAGTACTTGAAGATGTCGGCGGTCAGCCGGAGGGAGGGCTTCGGCGGGAAGATGTACGTTCCCCGCGCGATGTACTCCTTCAGGACGTCGTTCTGGATCGTGCCGGTCAGCTGCCCGGCCGCGACGCCCTGTTCCTCCGCCACCAGTTGGTACAGGAGCAGCAGCAGCGCCGCCGGGGCGTTGATCGTCATCGACGTGGAGACCTTGTCGAGCGGAATCCCGTCGAACAGGACCCGCATGTCGTCGACCGAGTCGACGGCGACGCCGACCTTGCCGACCTCGCCGTGCGCGAGGGGGGCGTCGGAGTCGTGGCCCATCTGGGTGGGCAGGTCGAAGGCGACGGACAGGCCCGTGGTGCCGTGGGCGATGAGCTGCCGGTAGCGGGCGTTGGACTCGACGGCCGTACCGAAACCGGCGTACTGGCGCATGGTCCAGGGGCGGCCGGTGTACATCGACGGATACACGCCCCGGGTGAAGGGGTAGGCGCCCGGCTCACCCAGCTGCCGTGCCGGGTCCCAGCCCTCCAGGGCCTCCGGTCCGTACACCGCTTCGATGGGCAGTCCACTCTCGGTGAATCGAACACTGCCCGACTCGCGCGTCATGGTGTGCCGCCTCCCGTCACTGGGGTACTGGTTCCCACAATGCCAGGGTGAGACGACGGGGGCCGCGATGCGTATCGAGGGCATGGGGAGAGTGGTCGCCGCGCTGGTGGTCGTGGCCGCCCTGGGCGGCTGCACCGTGCAGGGCGCGCAGGACGACGGGAAGAACCGGTCGCCGGTGCGGATCGAGCTGCCGGACAGCACCTCGCCGGCACCGCGCACCACCCCTGCTTCCCCCACCCCGTCCACGAGCCTCCTGTCCACGGTCCTGTGGTCCCCGGGCGACACCGGCCGGGACATCCGTGAACTCCAGGCCCGGCTGCGGCAGGTCGCCTGGATCTTCGAGGGCCCGACGGGGACGTACGACGACGCGACGGAGGAAGCCGTCAAGGGCTTCCAGGGCAAACGCGGGCTGCCGCGGACCGGCGAGACCGATGCCGTCACCTGGCAGCGGCTGAAGAAGATGACCCACGAGCCGGGCAAGTGGGAGCTGTATCTGATGGGCGGCCAGCCCGCCGACGCGCCGGACGCGCGCTGCAGGACCGGGCGGGTGCTGTGCATCAGCAAGTCGAGCCGTACGTTGCGCTGGATGGTGGACGGCCGGACGCTGAAGACGCTGCCGGTGCGGTTCGGGTCCGACTACACCCCCACCCGCGAGGGCGTCTTCCACGTCTACTGGAAGTCCCGCGACCACTACTCGACGCTCTACGACTCACCGATGCCGTACGCGATGTTCTTCAGCGGGGGCCAGGCCGTGCACTACTCGACGGACTTCGCGGCCCGCGGCTACGCGGGCGCCTCGCACGGCTGTGTCAACGTACGGGACCAGGCGGCGATCGCGGAGCTCTTCGACGAGGTGCGCGACGGCGACAAGGTCGTCGTGCACTGGTGAACCGCGGAGCGGTGTGTGGGGCGCGGGCGGGACCGGGGGAACGTGTCCCGCCCGCGCCGAATGCACGAGCCGTAGGTACGGGGGGAACCCCGGCTCTGTGCGACGGCCGATGACCAGTCGGCTCACTCAGTACTGCGTCGCCGGGTCCAAAAACGTCACACCCCCCGGAAAAAGTTCCGCGGGGCCCGCCGCGGAGGAGTTCAGAGCGTCGAGTACGACGGGCTCGGCGCCGGTTCCGGTGAGGTCTCCGTCCGCTTCGGCAGGAGCGGGGCGGCGGTGTCCGGCTCCTCGGTGGAGCGGCCCCCGTCCTCGTCGTGCCGGTTGCCGCCACCGTCGCCGCCACCATTGCCGCGGCCGTGGCCGCCGCCGGAGCCTCTGTGGTGACCGTCGTCGTCGCCCTTGCCGTCGCCCTTGCCGTTGCCGTCCTGGTCCTTGCCGGCGCCGTCCCGGTCCTCGCCGGTGCCGGGTCGGCTGTCGGAACGGGCACCGGAGGACGTGTCCAGGACGCCCTGGCAGAACTTCCACACCCGGGTCGAACCGCCCGCCAGGCCCTCCAGGGCCCGGCGCCGGTCACCGGACAGCTCCTTGCCGTCGCGCAGGTCACGGCAGGCCGAGGGCGCCTTGCTCCACCAGGAGCCCGACGTGCCGTCCTTTCCGTCCGTGCCGGCGCCCGGGGAGGCGCTCGCGCCACCGCGGGCCGTGTCGCGTCCGCCGCCGGGGTCGGCGGAGGCGCCGCTGGACCCGTCCGGCGTCGCCTCGCCCTCACCGGTGCCGGCGGGCGGCGACGGCGAGACCAGCGGGCGGTCCGAGGTCACGGCGGCCGAGACGGAGGCGTTGGGGCCGGGTTCGGCGTCGCCGAACGGGGTCGGCAGCAGCCCGGCGCCGGCCGCGGCGGCCACTCCGCCGGCCAGGCCGAAGGCCAGCGCGGCGGCGAGCGCGAGACGGACGGGGCGGGAGCGGCGGGGGCGGGCCGGAGGGGCGGTACGGCCGTGCCGTCCGCCGATCCGGACGAGGCCCACGTCGGCATGCGCGGCGGCCCTGCCCCCGTCGTCCGCGCGCGCCGGGCCCGCGGGGATCGTGCCCCGGTCGGCGTGGGCCTTGCGGAAGGCGGCCAGGGCGGCTTCCTCGCCGGGGAGTTCGAGGGTGCTCGGCGGCGGGTCCTGGGACAGCGCGCCCAGGGTCTTGGCGAGCCGCTCGGCCTCGTCGCGGGCGGCGGGGTCGACAGCGTTGTCCAGTGAGTCGCCGCGCAGCAATCGCTCCGCCAGTTCGCGGTCGAGCCACTCGTACTGCTTGTCGGCCATCACATGTCCTTCTGCGTCCGCGCACGCGTATGCGTCACACTCGCGGACGTCACCGCGCGGTCGCGCGGTTCTCGCTGGGGCGGCAGGGCGTCGAGGGCCTCGGCCGATTCCGGTTCGGCTGCGTCCGCGGCGTCCGCGGCCTCGGCGCCCAGGAGTTCGGCGAGCCTCTTCAGCCCGCGGTGCGCGGCGGTGCGCACGGCTCCGGGCCGCTTGCCCAGCGTCTCCGCCGCGGACTTGGCGTCGAGGCCCACCACCACGCGCAGGACGACGGCCTCGGCCTGGTCCTGCGGAAGCCGGGCGATGAGGGAGAGGGTGCTGTCGGTGGCCAGGGCCTCGATGGCCTCGCCCGCGGTGTCGGACTCGGCGGGCTTCCCGGTCAGTTCCGTTTCGTCGCCGCCGATCGCGGGGCGGCGGCCGCGCATGCGTATGTGGTCCAGGGCGCGGTTGCGGGCGATCCGGGCGGCCCAGCCGCGGAAGCGGTCGGCGTCCCCGCTGAAGCGGTCGAGGTCCCGGGCGATCTGCAGCCAGGCCTCGGAGGCGACGTCCTCGGCGTCCGGATCGCCGACCAGCGTGCGGACGTATCCGAGCAGCCGCGGGTGCACGGCGCGGTACACAGTCCGGAACGCGGTCTCGTCCCCGTCCTGTGCCGCAAGCACCGCGGCGGTCAGCTCCGCGTCATCCCCCAGCACGCATGGTTCCTCGGTCGATGGTCGCGGCCCCCCGGGGCCGCCTGCGATTGCGGTGGTTCCTCGCCTCCCGCTCGGCGCGAAAGGCACGTTACGACCTGAAACCGCTGCTCGTCCATGTCCGTACAAGATGCAACTACCTCGTGACGGGGTGGGCGGACCCCGATTCGAGCCGGGTGTGACAGAAAACGCACTCATGGCGCTGTAGGAAGTACGGGCCGCCGCGCGGCCCGTGCCGCGCGACGGCCGGGGCCTCTCCTGTGGGGGGTGGCGGCCCCGGCCGTCTCCGCGTGCCGCGGGCGCGGGGCAGAGGGCACAGCGAAGTCGCTGGGCCCTTTTTTCGGGTTTCCCGTGGTTACTGCTTCTTCTTGCCCGTGGCCTTCTCGGGCTTCGTCCCGCTGTTGCCCGGCGCGTCCGTGGCCGCGTTGCCCTTGCCCGACGCCTTGGCGTGAGGGGTGTCCTGCGCCAACTGCCGCGCGCAGTACGCCGCGACCTGGTCCTCGCCGCCGGCCGCCTCGATCAGCCGCTGCCAGGCCGCCGAGTCCAGGGCGTTGCCGCGGCCCTGGAGCTTCTCGTAGGAGCGGCAGTGGGCCTCGGTGTCCTGGGCGGTGACCGGGCGGTCCGAGGGTTCGGAGGTGGCGGTGTCCGGGGTGGTGCCGGCCGCCTGCTCGGAGGCGGCGCTGTGCGGCTGCCGGGTCGGGGTCGGGCCGGCGGAGCCGTGGGAGCCGGAGCCGGAGGTGCCGATCGCGGCGAACGCGACGCCGCCGATGGTCAGGCTCGCCACGAGCACGGACAGGGTGGTCTTCAGCGAGCGGCCCGCACTCCTGCGCTCCCGTGGCCGCCAGTCGTCGCGGCGACGGGTACGGGCGCGGTGGGTGCCCGTGTCCCGGGCGGCCCGGAACGCGGCGACGGCCCGCTGCTCGCCCTCGCCGCCGAAGGGATGCGCCCGCATGGCCTCGGCCAGGAGCTTCTCCAGGCCGTCCGCGCCGTCCGGACCGGCCGCGTCGTGCGTGCCGTCCGCACCCTGTGGACCGGGGACGCCGGCGCCTGGGTGCACACGCCGGCGGCCGGGGGGCCCGCCGTTCTGCCTTTCACCCATGTCCGTTCCTGTCTCTGTCCGGCCCGTCGTCGTTCACTTCGACTCCCCCAGCGTGTGGGGGTCGTCATCCGTCACACTGTCGACGCCCAGCTGCTGGGCGAGGCGCTTGAGCCCCCGGTACGCGGCGGTGCGCACCGCGCCGGGCCGCTTGCCGAGGACGCGGGCGGCGGCGGGGCCGTCGAGGCCGACGACCACCCGCAGCAGCACGGCCTCGGCCTGGTCCCGCGGCAGTCCGCGCACCAGCTCCAGGGCGTACTCGGTGGAGAGCGACTCCAGGGCCTGGTCGTGCGTGCTGTGCGGGCCCGGCAGCTCCAGTACATCCTGTTCGAGCGTCGCCGACCGGGGCCGTACCTTCTGCCGGCGCAGATGGTCCAGCGCCCGGTGCCGGGCGATCGTCGCCGACCAGCCCCGGAAGCCCGGCCCGTCGCCCTTGAACCGGCCGAGGTCGCGGGCGATCTCCAGCCAGGCGTCGGAAGCCACGTCCTCGGCGTCGTCGCCGACGATCCCCCGGAGGTAGCCGAGCAGCCCGGGCTGCACGATCCGGTACGCGACCGCGAAGGCGGCCTCGTCGCCGTCCTGGGCCCGCGCGACAGCCGCGCCGAGCTCGACGTCGTACGCCTGCACGCGGCGGGGTTCGCCTCCTCGACCCAAGAACTGTCCTTGTTCATCACGTTTCGCGGCGATCTCGCACCGTCAGATGCGGTCACCCTTGCGTAAGTCCTTCACGCACAACAGCGCCGGGCCGCGCGGAAGTGTCACTGCACGCCCGGGGCCGCCCTTCTCAGGCGGCGGTCCGCCGGACCCGCCCGTGCAGGGTCAGATAGAAGGTCTGCAGGGAGTCCTCGGGGCCGCCCGACACGAAGCGGTTGAGGACCTTGCCGAGCGGGTTCCAGACCCGGCCGTCGGGCATCCGGACGCCGACCTCCTGGCCGAAGTACGTGCGCTGCAACTCGTCGAGGTCGACCCACACGGCGCCCGCCCGGCGCACCAGCACCTCACCGACGTAGGCACCGAGACCCGCCAGCGGCTCGCGCGCCCGGTCCTGGTCGGCGCCGCCCTTGCGCAGTCCGTCGATCAGGAAGTCGACGACGCGCAGGCTGGCCACCGAGTAGTCCAGCGGCAGCCGGCCGCGCGCCGTGACCCGGGTCACGAACTCCCCCGCCTGTCCCCGCATCCCGTCCGCGCAGGTGACGCGTTCGGCCTGCTTCCCCATGAGCCCCCACCCCATTCGCTCGGCTCTCCCGCTGTTCCAGCGGATGCCGTCCCCCGAACATCACGGGGCACGGGCGTGGCGATTCCCACACAGGAAAACCACGGCCGCCGTACAACCCTTTGGGCCAGTGATGTTTGGCCAGAGCCATGCGCTGTGTGTAAGTGCTGCCCAAGTGGCAGGTGATGCGACCGAGTTCATTTCACAGGGGTGGGGTAGTTGAGTCCTCGCAGGAGCCGTGCGTACCGACCGATCAGTCTCAGGAGACGGGCCTGGCTGACCGCCGGGGCCGTCGTACTGAGCGGCGCGGGCATCGTCACGTACGCGATGGCGGACCAGGGCGCGCAGTCCGACGGCAAGGCGGTCAGCCGCAAGCCCGCCATCCACACACTGAAGCTCCAGAGCGAGGGCGCGGGCCGCAAGGGCCTCGCCAAGCGCGGCACGGAGCGGTTCAGCGCGGTCCTGCTGACCTGGGACGACGCCGAGGCAAAGGCCAAGGGCCGGCCCGAGGTGCGGACCCGGGACCTGGAGACCGGCAAGTGGTCCGGCTGGCAGAAGCTGACCGTCGACCCCAGCCAGGCCGACGGCGCCGAGGGCGAGCGGGCGGCGCTGCGCGGCGGTACGGAGTCGCTGTGGACCGGCGACTCGGACGGCGTCGAGGTGCGGGTCGTCAACGCCGACGGCACCGAGGCGGGCGGCCAGCCGGCCGGGATGGACGTCAAGCTGCTGGACCCGGGGACGGACCCGAGGGACAGCGGGGTGTCGGCGGCCTCCGCTGAACCTGCGGAGCCTGCGGAGCCCGCGGCGTTCGTGGCGGAGACGACGACGCCGGAGGCCTCGCCGAGCGAGTCGGTGTCGCCATCGGTTTCCGAGTCGGCTTCGGAGTCGGCGTCGGCTTCGGCGTCGGCTTCGGCGACGCCGACCGACTCGGCGTCGCCTTCTCCGACGGAGACCACCACCGCGTCTCCCTCCCCCTCCCCCACCTCCACCGTCCCGGCCCCCCGGCCCTCCACGGTCGTGAAGCCGCCGGTCATCACGCAGGCGGAGTGGGGCGCGTCGACGGACTACGACGGCACGCCGGGCTACGGCGCCGAGATCAAGGCCGCCGTCATCCACCACACCGGCATGGACAGCGACAACACCCTGTCCTGCGCGAACTCCCGGGCCCGGATGCGCTCCATCCAGCAGGAGCACTTCGCGCGCGGCTACTACGACATCGGCTACAACTTCGTCGTCGACAAGTGCGGCCAGATCTTCGAGGGCCGCAGCGGCGGCATGGACCTGCCGGTGATCGGCGCGCACGACATCGGGTTCAACACCAACACGGTCGGCATCTCGTACATCGGCAACTACGAGAGCGCCAAGCCCAGCAAGGCCGCGCTGGACTCCATCGCGCGGATCGTGGCGTGGAAGTTCGGCATGTACGGCATCGACCCGACCGGCAAGGTCACCCTGGTCTCCGGCAGTGACGCGGGCGTCGACGGCAACAAGGTCGCCAAGGGCAGCTCGATCACCCTGCCGCGCGTCTTCGGACACCGGGACACCAACGCCACGGCCTGCCCGGGCGCCAACCTCTACTCCAAGCTGTCGCGGATCGCGGCGCTCGCGAAGACACCGGGCATCTCGCACGCCCTCGCCACCAGCGACTACAACCGGGACGGCGTGACCGACCTGGTCGCGGGCGTGCCGAAGGCGAACGCGGTGCGGATCGTGCCGGGCAGTGTCGACGGGCCGGTGACGGCGGCGAAGGTCTCTCTCACCCAGTCCAGCCCCGGTGTCCCCGGTTCCTCCGAGTCCGGTGACGCCTTCGGCACCTCGACCGCGTGGGGCGACGTGAACGGCGACGGCTACGCCGACCTCGCGATCGGCGCCCCCGGCGAGGACGACACCAGCGGCAACGCCGACCGCGGCCAGGTCACGGTGATGTACGGCCCGGCCCTGAACACCGGCTTCTCGTACACCACTTCAGGGGTCACGGCGGCGGGCGCCAAGCTCGGCTCGACCGTCACCGTCGGCGACTTCGACGGCGACGGCAAGGCGGACGTGTTCGCCGCGGGCGCCGGCAAGGGCGGCAGCTACAACGTCCGTATCACCGGCGGCAAGACGACCTACGGCACCCTCACCACCGCCACCGGTTCCGTCGCCTACCTCGACGCCGCGACCGGCGACTTCAACCGGGACGGCTACGCGGACGTCGCCCTCAACTACCGGGACACCGGCGGCATCGGCCGCGTCGTCCGCTTCGCGGGCTCGGCGACCGGGCTGACCAAGGCCGGCGTCATCTCGGTCAAGGGCGGCCGGTCCATCGCCGCCGGTGACGTCAACGGCAACGGTTACGACGACATCGTCATCGGCCAGCCGGTGGCGTCCGAGTCCGGCGGCAAGTCGGGCGGGCAGATCACGATGGTGCCGGGCACGTCGACGGGCTTCACGACGACCGGGATGACGACCATCCACCAGGACACCGCGTCCGTCCCCGGCGGCAACGAGTCCGGCGACGCCTTCGGCAGCTCCGTCTCGGTCGGCGACTACAACGCCGACGGCTACGCGGACGCGCTCGCGGGGGCGCCGGGCGAGGACCTGGTCCGCGACGGTGTGAACCGTACGAACGCGGGCAACGCGATCCTGGTGAAGGGCGGTTCGGCGGGTCTGACAGGGACGGGTTCGATCGCCGTCTCCCAGGACACCTCGGGCATCCCCGGTTCCACGGAGACCGACGACCGCTTCGGCTCCACGGTCTCCCTGTCCGACCTCTCCGGCTACGGCCGCGCCGACCTCACCTTCGGCGCCGACAACGAGGACGGCGGCGACGGCATCCTCCTCCACCTCCCGAGCAACAGCACGGGGCTCGGCTACACGGAGGCGGCGATCTACAGCAAGACGACGCTGGCGACGCCGACGGACGCCCGACTGGGCCAGACGCTGACGCCGTAGGCGCCCGAGGCGACGGCCGGGATCCCCACGACCGTGCGGGATCCCGGCCGTTTTCACGTCGTTGGGGAACCCGCCCCGGTCGCGTCCCGGCACAGCAGCCGCAGCGACCCGTTCCCCGCGAAACACAGCCGCGCCTCGTCGAGCGGATCCCACAACCGCCCGTCGGGCGTACGTATCCAGTGGTCGCCGCCGCTCGCCCACCACTCGGCACCGGTCTGACGGACGATCACCTCACCGGCGTACGCCCCGAATCCGCGCAGCACCGTCTCGACGGCGGCGTACGGAGTCTCCTCGCGGCGCAGATCGTCGATCATCCGGTCGACGCGCCACAGACTCTGTGCCGAGTAGTCCAGCCGCACGCGTGCCCCCTCGCGCATGGTCGCCACCGCGTCCGCCGCCCACCGCACCGGCTTCGTCGCCGCCGCGGGCCTGGTTTCGTACTGTGTCGTCACACCCACAAGAGCGTTCCGGACGTGGCGTTCGTCACCCGGATCCGGACACCTCTCACATGTGTGGTCCGCCCGTGAGTGACGCTTCACGGTTCCCGTGCGCTCCAGTCACTGATGAGCATGTACTTCCACTTCCGCGCCATACCGCCAGCGGCCCTGCGCAACAGCCCGGCCTGGCTGGAGAAGCTCTTCGAGGACGACTGGAACGCCGTACGCGAGCGGATCGGCCGGCATCGCGAAGAGATCCTGGACAAGGGCTACCTCGACAACGAACTCCTCTACGCCGGCACGCGCGACGACGAGGGCCCGCACACCCATGTGGTGCTCGGTGGCCGCCCGATACCGCACCGCGACCCCGGCCTGCCTCCGTTCCTGCTGCTCACCGCCGCCCAGACGGGCCGGGTCGCCGCCTATCTCGCCGAGGCCGACTTCGAGGACCTGTGGCTGGACGCGCGCGACCTGCTGCTGCCGACGTACGGCGGCACGGACACCGAGCCGGAGGTGCACGGCGTCTTCGCGGCGGCCCACCGCGACCTCACCGCGTTCTACGGGCAGACGGCGCACTACGGCGACGCGGTGGTGAAGTGGCTCGTGCCGTAGGGAAAGCAGGGGATGTAAGGGGCGTAAGGGTCCTCAGGGCGAGGCGGGGGGTCAGCGCGTGCCGCGTGCCCGTCGTGACACCACCGCCCGCAGCACGCGCCGTCCCTCGACGGAGACCTCCAGGGCGCGGCGCAGCCCGGCCGTGCCGTGCCCGGCGAGCACCTCCAGGACGATGACCTGGCGCCGCAGTTCGGCGGCGACGAGCGGTGGCATGCCCTCCGTACGGCCCTCGCGGCGGGCGTCGAGCGGGACGTCGTCCGCGGCCGGATCGAGCAGCCGGTGGATCCGCAGCGAGGCGACGGAGCACGCGTCGGCCCACGCCCGCATCTCTGCGGCGTCCAGCGCGGCCGGAGCGGCGTCGAGCATCCGGCGGGCCTGGTCGGCGGCCTCGTCCTCGGCGGCGTCGGCGGACCCGGCGAGCTTGTCCCGCGCGACCCGCAGCCCCGTCTCCCAGTCGCCGGCACCGCTGTCGGCGAGGCTCGCCCACAGCGGCCGCAGGATCTCGTCGTCGCCGCCCAGCAGGGGCACGCACCGATCCAAACAAGCCAACCCGCTGGCGGCCAGTCCGCGTTCGTCGGCCTGAGCGATCAGCTCCACCAGACTCATCCACGCCTCCCTGAGGGGTGCCGCCGAGCCGTCCGGAGCCCGGTCACACCGCTTCGCCTGCGAAACTCCCTAACGGAGCCCGCACTTCCCCTTACTGCGTGCAACGGCCCCGGAGTGTCACAGGGGCACCACGGTCAGCTGGTCGAGCAGCCGGAAGAACAAGTTTTCGGCCAGTGGGTCGGGCTCTGCGGTCAGCACGTCCAGCAGTCCCCCGGCGTCCACCGCCCGCCCCGCCTCCTCGGCCCAGGCGGCGGCCCGTTCGGCGGCGTCGGGCGGTTCCAGGAAGTAGTCCTCCAGCACGAGGCCCTCCTGACCGGCGCCGATGTACCCGGCCATGGCCGCCCGCGCCAGACAGGTCGTCCAGGCCCCACTCTCCGGCCCGGCTGCCTCGACGACCACACAGGCGCTGTCCATCACATACCCGAACAGCGCGGGCGCCCCGGTCTCCCGGGCCAGCGCGTTCATGCTGCCGACGTCCCCGTCCCCGCTCGGGTACTCCCACACCTGCCAGCCGTCGGCCGCCTCACTCCTGGGACTCAGCCCCTCGGCCGCCCCGGCCAGCGCCTCCAGCTCCTTGAGCGGCCGCTCGCTGCGGCCCACGACGAAATACCCCCAGTAGCCCATTCCGGCTCCCCCCGGCACACTCTCGGCTGCGGCTCGGGCCGAATACACCACAGTCGCACGGCAGTTCGCAGCCGTATCGGACAATCCGCCGCGACTCAGGCGGGCAGCGGGGCGGGGCCGGCGAGGGCCTTCTCGTACTGCATGCGGTTCAGCCGCAGCACGACGGCGATGGCGAGGGCGGCGGCGACGACGTCGACGGCGTCCGTGAACATCAGCTGCCCCACGGCGTCCCGGATCTCGTCGGCGCTCTCGGCCCCGCGGTACGCGGTGGACGCGGCCCGGTCGGAGAGCAGCGAGATCACCCAGAACGTCCACCAGGTGTTGACCAGGCCGTGCGGCCGGGGCGCGCTACAGGGGCTGCTGGCGTCCCAGATGTCCAGCGTCATCCGGCGCGGGTACCAGAGGTTGACGATCGGCACGAGCCAGCCCCAGATCGCCCAGCCGCGCGTCTTGTCGTGCCCGTACGGGTCGAAGACCTCGGCGTTGACCCGTACCCGGTGGAACCAGCACAGGAAGAGGACGGCGGTCGTGAGCAGCGCGACGGTCTGGGCGACGCCGGCCCCGGAGTAGAGCCGGTCCGCGAGCTCGGCCCGCCCGTCGAGGAGGGCGCCGCTCTCCAGGTCGCCGCTCACGTCGTAGACGAAGACGCCCGACCCGATGGCGAACACATCGGTGGCGACGACCACGCCGAGCCCGGCGACGGCGGCCCGACCGAGCCCGATCGGTGACTGGAGCCAGGCGGCCGGCGCGATGAAGTGGTCATGTCGGTTGTCGATCACGAGTGGGGAACATACGTTCGCCAACCCGGTAAGTCCAGACGCTTTCTCAACCCAGCCGGTCCGCCAGGGACTTGAACTCCGTCCAGGTCAGCGGGGGCTTGTCCGCGTCCCACAGCTTCTGCACGAGCGCCCGCAGCGGCAGCCGGATGCCGGCCGCGATCTGCTCCTGGGTCTGGGCGCCCGGATAGTCGCCCCACACCGCGAAGGAGCCGCCGAGGATCTGGTCGTCGTACTTGGCGTCGACCGCCTGCGTGCCGCGCACCACGCGCGGGGTCCACTCCTCGTAGATCCGCTGACCCGTGGGGTAGTAGAACTGGTTCGGCTGGCCGAGGACGTAGTAGAGGAACAGGTCGTTGTAGTTGATGAGCTCGCGGCCCGCGCTCAGATACTCCGTCGGCTGCCGCGCCCCGATCTCCTTGCCGGTCCAGTAGGCCACCTGAAGGTCCTTGGCCGGCTGCACGGACGTCCCCCGGAAGAAGCCGTCGTTCCACACGCGCATCGTCCTGCCGTGCTTCCGGATCGTGTCGGCGCGGTCGTTGAGCCAGCCGGTGGTGAGGTCGGCGACGGTCCCGCCGGTGCCGTACGCCTTGCGCGCGGCGGTGGCGAGCTGCGGGTACGACGCCTCGGGGTCGGACACCATCAGCGCCCGGTACTCGTCGCCGCCGAGGTTCCATCGGTCGCCGGGGAACAGGTCGGCGTACTCGTCGAGCAGCTCGTCGACGATCGTCGCGGCCGCGTCCTGGGAGATGTCCACCGCACCCCGCGCGGCGACGCCCGACGCGTTCAGCAGCTGGAGGCTGGGGTGCGCGGCGATGACGGCGCCGAGATGCCCGGGCGAGTCGATCTCGGGGACGATCGTGATGTGCCGTTCGGCGGCGAGGTCGATGATCCGCTTCACCTCGGCCCGGGTCAGATGCTGCGCGGACACGATCTCGGGATGCGACGTCGACTCGATCCGGAACCCCTGGTCGTCGGAGAAGTGCAGCCCCAGCTCGTTGAACTTCAGATCCCCGAGCTCCCGCACCCGGTCCTCGATCCACCCCGCGGTGTAGTGCTTGCGCGCGATGTCCAGCATGAACCCGCGCACCGGCTTGGCCGGCGCGTCCTTGACGACGCCCTCGGGCGCCGTGCCCCCGCCGCGCACCTCCTGCTTGAGCGTCCGCGTCCCGTAGAACACCCCGGCGTCGGCGGCCCCGCTGATGGTGACCTGCCCGCCGCGCACGGTCATGGTGTACGACTCCGGATCGCCCCCGGCGTCGTCGTTCAGCACGAGCCGCAGATCCCCGCCCCGTGTGTCGCTCTTCTGCCCCGCGTACGTCAGCCCCAGCTCACTCGCGACCAGCCGCCCCTCGTCGGCGAGTTCCGCGTCGCTCACCACGACCCGCTCCCCGCTCCGCGGCCGCCAGCCCGGCCCCCGTTCCGGCGTGTGGGCCGCCACCGCGGGAATCGTCCGCGGGGACTGCGAGAGGGGATAGCTGCGGGTCGGACTGGGACTCGGACTGGGCGAAGCGGACGACGGGCCGGCGGACGTGGCCGACCGCCCCTCGGAGGGCTGTCGCGCCGCGGACCCCGCGGGACCGCTGTCGTCCCCGTCCCCCGAGGCCCACAGCCCGATCCCGACCCCGGCCGCGACCGTCACGGCCACCGCCGTCACGATCACCGCCCGTGTCCTCACCTGCCGCGCCTTCTGCGCCGGCGGCCGACGCCTGTGCTGGCTCACGAGCCCAACCTAGGGTGTAGGGGTGGCCGGAAGTGTCCACCACACGTTCCGAAACTCTCCCGTGCGAGTGAAATTCGGGCATCTGTCGGACACGTCATGTCCGCACTCGATAGCGTGACGTCACACCTCTCCCAGCATCCCCTGCCGAAACACACGTGACGCCCACACACCTTCCTGGCCGAGTCGCCATACCGGCGCTGCCCACAGTCCTGGACGCCTTCAACATCGCCCCCGCAGCCGAGGCCCAAAAGCTCCTGCTCACCTGCCTCCGCAGCCTCCGCTGGGCGGACCGCATCACCGCCCACCGCCCCTACCCGGACGCCCCGGCCCTACTCGCCGCATCCGACGAGGCGGCCTACGACCTGACCCCGGCGGACCTGTCGGAGGCACTGGCGGGCGAGACATTGACGGCTTTGCCGGACGAGACGTACGACATCGCCCATATGGCACTTGACGCCGCCCATGCCGCATACGAGGCGAAGTTCGGACATGCGTTCGTGATCTGCCTGGACGGCCTGAAACCGGACGAGGCCCTGGACCACGTACTGGCCGGGATCCGGTCACGATTGACAAACGATCCGGAGGAGGAGCGGGTAGTGGCCTGGGAGGAACTCCGCCGCCTTGCAAAGGCACGCTTGGTGGAGCGACTCAGGGGCGCGGGGAACTGCGCGACCAGCCACGACGGCGCCGCGCCCGGCGAATACCAGGACACCCCACCCCATTAGCCGCACCACTCACCCATACGCATGCCACTTTGATCACACCGGTAGGCCCGGCGTAAGCCAAATCCCGCCGCATCGATAACATGCTGGGGGCCGGTGGACCGTACCCGGCCGGGCCCGACCGACAGCACAAGCCGGCGCGGCCCCAATCCCCGCTCCCGGAGGGACTTCCGTGCCGGCTGGAACGCTGTACCGCGGCCGGGAAGGAATGTGGTCCTGGGTGGCTCATCGAGTCACCGGCGTCCTCATCTTCTTCTTCCTGTTCGTTCACGTGCTGGACACCGCTCTCGTCCGTGTCTCCCCTGAGGACTACGACAGGGTCGTAGCCACGTACAAGACGCCCATCGTTGCGCTGCTGGAGTACGGCCTCGTCGCCGCCATCCTCTTCCACGCGCTCAACGGCCTGCGTGTCATCGCCGTCGACTTCTGGTCGAAGGGCCCCCGCTACCAGAAGCAGCTGCTCTGGTCGGTCGTCGGCCTGTGGCTCGTGCTGATGATCGGGGCGGTCTACCCCGTCCTCGGCCACGCCGCTCGTGAACTGTTCGGGAGCTGACGCGCATGTCCATTACTGAGAAGAGCGCCGACTCCGGGATCGGCCCCGTCGAGGGCGGCGAGCTCTACAACGTCGACAACCCGGCCCCGTTCATCGAGGCGCCGCGCAAGCGCACCAAGAAGACCCCGAAGTCCACTCGGGGCAACTTCGAGATGGCGGCCTGGCTGTTCATGCGCCTGTCCGGCGTCGTGCTGGTCGTCCTGGTCATCGGCCACCTGCTGATCCAGCTGGTGCTCGACGGCGGCGTCTCCAAGATCGGCTTCGCCTTCGTGGCCGGCCGCTGGGCGTCCCCGTTCTGGCAGGTCTGGGACCTGCTGATGCTCTGGCTCGCGATGCTGCACGGCGCCAACGGCCTGCGCACGGTCATCAACGACTACGCGGAGCGCGCGAACACCCGGCTGTGGCTGAAGGGCCTGCTCTACACCGCCACGGTGTTCACCATCCTGCTGGGCACGCTGGTGATCTTCACCTTCGACCCGAACATCCGCTAGGCACGGGGCTGAGGAATTCCTGATGAAGATCCACAAGTACGACACCGTCATCGTCGGCGCGGGCGGCGCCGGCATGCGCGCCGCGATCGAGTCGACGAAGCGCAGCCGTACCGCCGTGCTCACCAAGCTCTACCCCACCCGCTCCCACACGGGCGCCGCGCAGGGCGGCATGGCCGCCGCGCTGGCCAACGTGGAGGAGGACAACTGGGAGTGGCACACCTTCGACACGGTCAAGGGCGGTGACTACCTGGTCGACCAGGACGCCGCCGAGATCCTGGCGAAGGAGGCCATCGACGCCGTCCTCGACCTGGAGAAGATGGGCCTGCCGTTCAACCGGACGCCCGACGGGACGATCGACCAGCGCCGTTTCGGCGGTCACTCCCGCAACCACGGTGAGGCCCCGGTCCGCCGGTCCTGCTACGCGGCCGACCGCACCGGCCACATGATCCTCCAGACGCTGTACCAGAACTGCGTGAAGGAGGGTGTGGAGTTCTTCAACGAGTTCTACGTCCTCGACCAGCTCATCACCGAGGTCGACGGCGTCAAGAAGTCGGCCGGTGTGGTGGCGTACGAGCTCGCGACCGGCGAGATCCACGTCTTCCAGGCGAAGGCCGTGATCTACGCCTCCGGCGGCACCGGCAAGTTCTTCAAGGTGACGTCGAACGCCCACACCCTGACCGGTGACGGCCAGGCCGCGGTGTACCGCCGCGGTCTGCCGCTGGAGGACATGGAGTTCTTCCAGTTCCACCCGACCGGCATCTGGCGCATGGGCATCCTGCTGACGGAGGGCGCCCGCGGTGAGGGCGGCATCCTCCGCAACAAGGACGGCGAGCGCTTCATGGAGAAGTACGCGCCGGTCATGAAGGACCTCGCGTCCCGTGACGTCGTGTCGCGCTCCATCTACACGGAGATCCGTGAGGGCCGCGGCTGCGGTCCCGAGGGCGACCACGTCTACCTCGACCTCACCCACCTCCCGCCGGAGCAGCTGGACGCGAAGCTCCCGGACATCACCGAGTTCGCGCGCACCTACCTGGGCATCGAGCCGTACACGGACCCGATCCCGATCCAGCCCACCGCGCACTACGCCATGGGCGGCATCCCGACGAACGTCCAGGGTGAGGTCCTGTCGGACAACACCACGGTCGTTCCGGGCCTGTACGCGGCCGGCGAGGTGGCCTGCGTCTCGGTGCACGGCGCCAACCGTCTGGGCACGAACAGCCTCCTGGACATCAACGTGTTCGGCCGGCGTGCGGGCATCGCCGCCGCCGAGTACAGCCACACGGCCGACTACGTCGAGCTGCCGGAGAACCCGGCCGAGTTCGTGGTCGAGCAGGTCGAGAGGCTGCGCGCGTCAACGGGTACGGAGCGCGTATCGGTCCTCCGTCGCGAGCTGCAGGAGACCATGGACGCCAACGTCATGGTGTTCCGCACCGAGCAGACGATCAAGACGGCGGTCGAGAAGATCGCGGAGCTGCGCGAGCGCTACAAGAACGTCGCGATCCAGGACAAGGGCCGTCGTTTCAACACGGACCTGCTGGAGGCGATCGAGCTCGGCAACCTGCTCGACCTCGCCGAGGTCATGGCGGTCTCCGCGCTCGCCCGCAAGGAGTCCCGCGGCGGTCACTACCGCGAGGACTACCCCAACCGCGACGACGTCAACTTCATGCGCCACACCATGGCGTACCGCGAGGTGGGCGACGACGGCGCCGAGTCGATCCGTCTCGACTACAAGCCGGTCGTCCAGACCCGCTACCAGCCGATGGAGCGTAAGTACTGATGGCTACCCCTGTTCTGGACAAGGTCGAGGCGGAGTCCGCGGCCTCTCCCTACATCACCGTCACGTTCCGAGTCCGCCGCTTCAACCCGGAGATCTCGGCCGAGGCGACCTGGGAAGACTTCCAGCTGGAGATCGACCCCAAGGAGCGCGTCCTTGACGGCCTCCACAAGATCAAGTGGGACCTGGACGGCACGCTGACCTTCCGCCGCTCCTGCGCCCACGGCATCTGCGGCTCGGACGCGATGAGGATCAACGGCAAGAACCGTCTTGCCTGCAAGACCCTCATCAAGGACATCAACCCCGAGAAGCCGATCACGGTCGAGCCGATCAAGGGTCTGACGGTCCTGAAGGACCTGGTCGTCGACATGGAGCCGTTCTTCCAGGCGTACCGCGACGTCATGCCCTTCCTCATCACGAAGGACACGAACGAGCCGACGCGCGAGCGTCTCCAGACGGCCGAGGACCGCGAGCGCTTCGACGACACGACGAAGTGCATCCTCTGCGCCGCCTGCACCTCCTCGTGCCCGGTCTTCTGGAACGACGGCCAGTACTTCGGTCCGGCCGCCATCGTCAACGCCCACCGCTTCATCTTCGACTCGCGTGACGAGGCCGGGGAGCAGCGCCTGGAGATCCTCAACGACCGTGACGGTGTGTGGCGCTGCCGCACCACCTTCAACTGCACGGACGCCTGCCCGCGTGGCATCGAGGTCACGAAGGCGATCGCCGAGGTGAAGAAGGCGCTGATCACGCGCCGGTTCTGAGGTCGATTCCGGTACGGCTGTGAGGCCCCGTTTCCTTTGGGAGCGGGGCCTTCTGGCGTGTGGACACCCGTTTGGGTGAACGTGATCGTTAAGGACATACCGGTGGGGGTCGGCCTACGATGATGTTCTCGGCACCAGCCCACGGGAGGCACGCGATGTCCGCAACAGCCGTCGAGCAGCCTCACGGCGACCGGCCGCTCATCGCTCAGGCCAATCGGCTCATGGAGCGCAACCCGGGCTACCGCGTCGAGATCATCGGAGGCCAGATCCTCGTGTCCCCGCCCCCCGACGCCCCGCACGCCAAGGCCCTGACCGACTTGATGCTGCCATTCCTGTCCGCCGGTCTCCACGGGGCTGGATCAGCGGTACTGCAGGGCGTTGGACTGTGGCTGCCGACTGGCCTCGAGGACTACGCGATCCCAGACCTCTCGCTGCTCGACGCCGATTTCGAAGATCACTACATCGAGAACAACTGCTACGACCCGGTCTGCTTCCGCCTGGTTCTGGAGGTCACCTCCAGCAACTACCGGGCCGACCTGCGCACCAAGGTCACCGCCTACGCGGAGGCGAAGGTCCCGGTCTACGTCATCGTCGACCGCAAGCACCAGCGCCTCCACGTCCTCACCGACCCCGCCGGGGACAAATACGAGAACCACCGCCCTCACGCCCCCGGCGAAGTCGTCACTCTCCCCGACTCCATCGGCGCCGAAGTCACCCTCGACGTCGCGGAGATCCTCAAGGCAGGCCAGCCGAAGAGCGGCTGAGATCCAGCCAACTCCCCTGTGACACCTGGGACTTGGGTGACCCCAGTTGCTCCCCACCCCCTCCTCGGCGACCCCCACCCCACACGGCACCCTCGCCCGCGAGACCTTCGACCGCCTCCCACTGGGCCCGGTGACGAAGGGCCACGGGTGGACCGCCGACACCGCCGACGGCTCCCTGACCGTCGCTCCCAGCTCCACCGGCCACGGTCGCGAACTCCGCCTCCACACCGAGGGCAACGGCCGCGCCTTCCTCGTCTTCCCGGACCTGACCGCACCCGGCAACAGCTACTGGGCCCGGCTGCGTCTGAGGGTGGACGCCTTCCCGACCGCCCCGGACTGGGCGCACTGGATGATCGCCGAGGCGTCCGGGGTCGCCCCCACGCTCGTCCGTCCGCTCGGCGGGCAGTACGCGCCCACCGACCACGGCAACTTCTGGGGCGTGGGTTCGGACCTCGGCCTCCCGTGTTGGCCTTCCATCTGGACGCGACAGACAACCGCGTGACCATCTACTTCGACGGCGTCGAGCAGCCCGACCTGACGGTGTCGACCGGAGGCACCGGCAACCCGTTCACCTTCCCGACGCGGCGGGTGGGTGGCTGCGGAGGCTGAGGCCGTACACAGCAGCGGCTACAGCTGGCTCAGGATCGTCGGGTCCGTGATCTTCGTGTCGGCGGCCAGCATCATCGCCTTGCTGAGGATGACCGCGAGCATGCGGTCGCCCTCGTAGGGGAGGTAACCGGCCTGCGGGGCGGACGGGTTGGACTTCGGGACGATGCACAAGTACTGGTCGTTCGGCGTGCGCAGGATGTTGCCCGAGCCCAGGTGGATCTTGTACGTGTGGCGGTCGCCCTTGACCTGGAGGAAGCGTCCTTCCAGCGTGCAGCGGTCGGCTATCGCCAGCCTCGGGATCAGGCGTTCCAACAGGGTCCGGCGGGTCTCGGCGCCCGCGCCCAGTTCGCCGAAGCCGTACGACGTCCAGTACTCGCGGAACCGGCCGCCGGGGCCGCCGTCCTGCCAGGTCGGGTCGTTGCCGACGCTCGCGACTCCGACGAACAGGTCCACGTCGCGCAGGACTTCGGAGAGGATCAGGGGCGGGATCTCCGTGACGGGGATCGGGTCCACCGGGTCCGCGCCGTCGCGCAGCCACATGCCGTACTCGCCGCCGCAGCAGTGCGCGGAGTTCTCCGGTGCGTCGATCGGGTAGAAGCGGACCTGGTCGGTGCGCAGCCGCAGGAAGCTGCCCGAGTCGGTGAGGTCCTCGTGGTTCTCGCCGCCGTCGCCCTCGATCCAGTACTCGGCGCGCAGTCCCCACTCCGGCAGCTCGCGGGTGGCGGGCGGCGCCTCGTCGTCCACGCTCAGGCGCAGTTTGTTGCGCCAGCCGCGGACCGCCGCCAGGGCGTGGAACTGGTGCTGGCGGAGGTAGTGCGCGGCGAAGCGGTTGGAGTAGGTGCCGGTCGCGCGTTCCGCGTCCGTCAGCAGATACACCTCGCGGTGGGCCTGCTTGAACGGCTGGGTGATGCCGTGGCGTTCGAGCCAGTCGCGCCAGGCGACGATCTCGGCGGGTTCATGCTCGACGGGGTGCCAGAGCGCGACCTCGCTGCCGCTGTCCACCGGGGTGTCGGCGAGGGTGCGCAGGGCGCCGTCGGCATAGCCGGCCGTGGTGCCGTCGATCGTCCACAGCAGGCGGCGGGCGAGTGTGCCGACGAGGGGGTGGTCCAGGTAGCGCTCGCGCCAGGCGGCGAAGGACCAGGTGCGGCGGGCCAGGAACTGACGGTCCAGGCGCTCGCTCTGGGCCGAGAGCATCTTGTCGATGTCCTTGACCGCGGCCTTGAGCTCCTTGAGTTCGTCGGGGTGGTCGCGGCGGACGCCGGCCGGGACGCTCTTCACGGCCTTTCCGGCGGCGTTGCGCCAGCCCAGCGCCGCCTTGGTGCCCTGGACCTCGATGGTCGCCGTGGTCTCGCCGAGCTGGTGCTCGGCACGGCCCACCGCCGTCAGACCGTAGGCGGGGACGGCCAGTTCCTCGATCTCCCCGCGGCTGAGGCCCATGGCCTCGGCGCGCGCGTCGAGTGACGTGTTGAGCAGCTTGAGGGTGCCCTTGTAGGTGACCCGGGTGGCGAGGCGGGCCAGTTCGGCGAGGGCCGCCGCGCCGTCGACGCGGGCCAGGGCGGTGACACCGGCGTTGGCGACCTTGGGGTTGACCGGGCCCAGGCCGGAGACCTTCTTGAGCGAGGTCTCGACGACGGCGCCCAGGGTGCGGGCGGTCTCGGGGTGGGGCGGCAGGAAGGAGAGGAGCCAGGTCAGTCCGCGCAGGACGTCGGCGTTGTACGGGTCGAAGGTGACGTTGGGGTCGGTGCCGTACGGCGGGACGAGGAGGGGGCGGGTGCGGGGGCGTCCCACCAGGCGCAGCCAGTCCGTGAGGCGTTGCCGCACCGGCTCCGGGCCGACGGCCTCGATCAGGGCCCGCCCGGTCTCCTCCCACTTGGGCGAGGGGCGGGCGGCGGTGGCGGTCGCCGCGTGGGCGACGAGCCGCGACCAGTCCTCGTCGAGTCCGGCCAGGTCCGCCAGGGCGTGGTCGGACCAGGCCTCTCCCGGGTTCACCACGGGGTGGGTGAGCGTCGCGACCAAGGGGCTCAGCCGCTCCTTTCCGTTCCACGACGTCAGGCGCGTGCGGCGGATCAGTGCGACAAAGTCGCCCGGGAGGTCGTTGCCGTCCGCGCGTTCCAGCTCGGTGAGGCGGAGGAGTTGGGTCACGTCGTGGTGCGCCTCCTGCTCGGACAGCACGGCGATCAGGACGGACCGCAGGTCGCGCGGATGGTCGTCGTCGATCGTCCGGTCCCGCAGGTTGGCCAGCATGTGCATGATGTGCCGGCGGCCGTCCGCGCCCTGGTCCAGCTCGAAGTACCGCTCGGCCAGCCGGTGCATCAGCCGGGGCCGGAACGGGGGTTCGACGATCCGCAGCGCCTTGAGGACCTCCTGTTCGGGCCCGCCCCATGGGCCGCCGACCAGCTCGGCGAGCTCCAGCAGTTTCGGCGCCAGCCTCTCGGCGTCCTCGGCCGCCGTCAGCGCGAGGACGTCCCGGATCAGCTCGGCGCGCCCCTCGGTCGACTCGGTCATCAGCCACCCACCAGGGCCACGAGCTTGAGGAAGGTGACCTCGGTCGACAGGCCCAGCTCGATCTCCTCGTCGAGCTCGGTCATCTGGCGGTCGCCGACCAGCACCAGGAAGCCGTTCCCCGCGAACGCCCTCAGCGCCAGGGCCGTCTGCTTCTCCGGGTCTATGCGGCGGGGCGTCCGCAGCGCGTAGCCGTTGAGCACGCGCTCGGTGTCGTCGGGCTGCACCAGGCCCTGGAAGACCTCGGGGGTGCGCGCGTTGTACTCGGCGACCTCCTGGAAGACCCGGCGGCGGATCAACTCCCGCACGCTGAGCCGCTCTTCGGCGATTTCCAGCCCCCAGCCGTCGCTGCGGCCCCCGCTTGTCGTCTCGTCGACGAACGTCACGAATCCCATGCCGCCGACAGTACGGCCCACCACTGACAACGCCGTTCCCGCAGGGCTCACCGCACCAGCGGCCGGCTCCACTCCCGTGCCCCGGCCGCCCGCATCAGCTCGACGGTGACCAGCGGATGGACCAGTTCGACGTAACGGACCTGGCTGGTCAGGGACTTCCGCAGCTGGCGCATGCTGCGGGCGCCGAACGAGGCCGCGCCCCCGACCCCCGCGGCCCGCGCCAGCTTCTCGACGCCGACCTTGCACTCGGTGGCCTCGGCGTCCCGGCAGACGTGGATCTCGACGTCGCCCGCCCACAGCCCGAGGACAGCCTTGTAGCGCACGTCGGCGCCGGTGTACGTCACCACCGCGAGATGCCGGTCGGCGGTCTGCTCCAACGGACCGTCCAGCGCCAGTCTTCGCGCGGTCCCGGCGAACGCCGCCCGTACCTCGCCGAAGAAGGCCTCTGCTCCCGGAACCATCCCCGCCCCCTCCGTCGTACAGCGCCGGCGAGCGCTCAGCGTACCGACGCGGCGCGTGCTTTCTCGGCCCAATGAGTGACCTCGTGGGCGGTCCGCCCGGCAACCGTCGTCCCCGCACCTAATCTGATCGCATGTCAGATGACGAGTCGTACGAACTGCTCGGTTTCGACAACGTGCTGCTGCCCGTCGGCGATCTCGGCGAGGCCGTCGGGTTCTATGAACGCGCGGGGTTCACGGTGGGGTTCCGGCTCGACGAGGCCGGGATCGCGCTGCTCAAGGTCGGCGGTGAGACGCCCGGGATCCTGCTCCGGCAGGAGGAGGCGGTGGGGCACCGTCCGCCACCGTGGCCGGCCCCCCGCGTGTGGCTGGAGGTGCCGGACGCGCGCGTGGCCGCGCGCACGCTGCGCGGCGCCGGGATCGCGCTGCTGGACGAGCCGTTCTCGGTGGCCACCGGCTGGACCGTCGAGGTCGCCGACCCCTGGGGCAACGTCCTGGGGTTCACCGACTACACCAGGCGTCCGGAGCTCGGGCGCAGGCCGTGACGCGGGTGCCTCTAGGCTCTCGTACGTGCCCGCGAAGAACGTAGAGAACGTAGAAGAACAGGGCGGCGCCGCGCCGTCCAGCAAGTCCGAACAGACCCGTGCCCTCATCCTGGAGACCGCCATGCGGCTCTTCCAGGAACGCGGCTACGACAAGACGACCATGCGGGCCATCGCCAAGGAGGCCGGGGTCTCCGTCGGCAACGCGTACTACTACTTCGAGGGCAAGGAGCACCTGATCCAGGGCTTCTACGACCGGATCGCCGCCGAGCACCAGGTGGCCGTCCGGGCGGTCCTGGCCCGGGAGACCGACCTGGAGGCGCGGCTCGCGGGCGTGCTGCGGGCGTGGCTGGACATCGCCACGCCGTACCACGAGTTCGCGGTGCAGTTCTTCAAGAACGCCGCCGACCCAGACAGCCCGCTCAGCCCCTTCTCCGAGGAGTCGGAACACGCGCGCGTGGAGGCCATCTCGGTCCACCGCCAGGTGCTCGCCGGGACGAGGACCAAGGTGCCGGAGGAGCTGCGGGACGTGCTGCCCGAGCTGATGTGGCTCTCCCAGATGGGGCTCGTACTGTATTGGATCTTCGACCGGACTCCAGGGCGGGAGCGGAGTTACCGGCTCGCCGAGCGCGGGGCCCGGCTCACCGCGCGCGGGGTCGCGCTGGCCCGCTTCCGGGTGCTGCGGCCGCTGGTGCGGGAGGTGCACGAGCTGTTCACGGACTTCCTGCCGGGGATGACGAAGATGATGCCCGACCCCGGCAGGAAGCCCTCGTAGCCGCGTCAGTTGACGGCGTCGACCTCGCCCTCGGCCAGCTCCACGTCGTACACCAGCGGCCCGTCCGCGACGACCACGTGCCCCGCGCGCGAGCCGTACGAGGCCGCCGACACCGCCAGGAGGTAGGTGCCCGGCGCCGGGACCGACACGATGTACGAGCCGTCGGCCAGCGACACCACCCGGTCCAGCTGGCGTCCACCGCGCGAGAGCAGCGACACCGAGGCGCCCTCCACTGCCTCCCCGTCGGCGTTGCGGACGAAGCCGTGGACGGCCGAGGCCGGACCGTCCGGGGCCGCCATCACCGGAGCGGGCTCGTCCTCCTTCGGCTCCACCGCCAGATGCGGCAGCCGCTTCTCCAGCCCCTCCGGCAGCCACCAGTTGGAGTTGCCGAGCAGGTGCATCGCGGCCGGCACCAGCGCCGTACGCAGGATGAACGCGTCCAGGGCTACGGCGGCGGCGAGGCCGATGCCCGCCATGGCGCCCTCCATGTCGCCGCTGAGCACGAACGCGGAGAACACACAGATCATGATCAGGGCCGCGCAGTTGATGACCCGGCTGGTCTCGGCTAGGCCGACACGCACCGCGCGCGCGTTGTCGCGCGTGTGGACCCACTCCTCGTGCATCCGGCTCACCAGGAACACCTGGTAGTCCATGGAGAGGCCGAACAGCAGGGACAACATGATGACCGGCAGGAACGCCGTGATCGGCCCCTCCTTGCCGATGCCGATGAACTCCGTGCCCCAGCCCCACTGGAAGATCGCCACCAGTACGCCGAAGGACGCGGCCGCCGCGATGAGGTTCATCAGGGCCGCCGTCAGCGGCACCACCAGCGAGCGGAAGGCGACCAGCAGGAGCAGGAAGCCGAGGCCGATGATGGTGGCGACGAAGTAGGGCAGCCGGTCACCGGTGACGGCCGCGAAGTCCTTGAAGACCGCCGTCACGCCGCCCACATGGGCCTCGGCGCCGGAGGCGGGGATCACGTCGTCGCGCAGCCGGTCGATCAGCTGGTCGGTCTTCTCCGACTGCGGTGAGGTCGTCGGGACGACCTGGATGACGGAGATGCCGTTCGCGGGCGGCGCGGCGGCGACCTGGGCCACACCCTCCGTGGACTTGATGGTCGTCGCGAGCGCCTGGGCGTCGCCCTTCTCGACGACCACCTGGAGCGGCCCGTTGAAGCCGGGGCCGAAGCCCTCGGCGAGCAGGTCGTACGCCTGCCGGGTGGTCTGGGACTCCTGGTGGTTGCCCTGGTCGGTGGCGCCGAGCCGGATCGACAGGACGGGCAGCGCGAGGATCACCATCACCACGAGGGCCCCTGCCGCGATCGAGCGCGGGCGCTTCTCGACGTACGACGACCAGCGCGCCGCGAGCCCGCTCGCCTCCGCCGACTCGGGGCCGTTCGCGGTGAGCCGGCGTCGCTGCCTGCGGCTGAGGACCCGCATGCCGAGCATGCCGAGGAGGGCGGGCAGCAGGGTCGTCGCGGCCAGCACGCTCAGGACGACGGTCAGGGAGGTCGCGACAACCACACCGTCCAGGAAGCGCATGTTCATCACCAGCATGCCGGCGAGCGCGATGCACACGGTGCCGCCCGCGAACAGCACCGCGCGGCCCGAGGTGTTGAGTGCGGTGACGGCAGCGTCCTCCGGCTTCATGCCGCGCAGGATGCCGCGACGGTGCCGGGTGACGATGAACAGGGCGTAGTCGATGCCGACACCCAGGCCGATCAACGAGCCGAGCAGCGGGGCGACTTCGGGCACGTCCGTGACATGGCTGAGCAGCGAGGTCGCCATCAGCCCTGTACCGAGGGCCGCGATGGCCACGACGAGCGGCAGCAGCATCGCGAACAGCGAGCCGAAGGCCAGGAACAGCACGACCGCCGCGGCGACGATGCCGACCAGCTCGGCGGTGCCCTGCGGGGGCTCCTGGGTGCGGGCGATGGCCTGGCCACCCAACTCGACCTGGAGTCCGTCCCGTTCCGCGGCCTGCGCGGTGTCGACGACGTCCTCGATCAGCTCCTTGGGCACCGCGTTCGCCTGCTCGGCGAAGGTGACCTGGGCGTACGCGATCCGCCCGTCCTTACTGATCTGCGCGGCGCCCTCGGCCGCGTAGGGGTCGGTGACCTCACCGACGCCCTTCATCGCCGCGATCTCCTTGAGTGCGGGTTCGAGCCGGGATCGTACGGACTCGTCCCGTACCGAGCCCTCGTCGACCTTCCACACCACCGTGTCGGTGTCGCCCGCGCTCTGCGGGAAGGCCTTCGTCATCAGGTCGTACGCCGTCTTCGAGTCCGTGTCCGGCAGGGAGAAGACGTTCGCGTAGTCGGTGCCCGCGGCCGAACCCGCCGCGCCCAGCCCGAACAACGCCCCCACCCACAAGAACAGGACCACCAGCCGGTGCCGATAGCACCACCGTGCCAATGCCGCCACGCGAAACACTCCCCAGTCGGTCGTCGGTCGGTCCCCCAGGTCCTGGGCAACAGACTGGCGGTGGCACGCGTGCGGGGACACCGAAGCCGACCGACTCTCAAGGAACTCCAAAGCACCGGACCCACCCGCTGTCAGTGGGGCCGCCGATACTGGGGGCATGACGACGGCTCCAGGCACCGTGCTGGTCGTGGAGGACGAGGAGAGCATCGCGGACGTCCTCGCGATCGCGCTGCGCTACCACCGGTTCGAGGTGATGGTCGCGGGCAGCGTCCGTGAGGCCCTGGCGCTCGCCGAGCGCACCCGGCCCGACGCGGCGCTGCTCGACGTGATGCTGCCCGACGGCGACGGACGCGCCCTCGGGCGACAACTGCGCGCCGAGCGGCCGGAGCTGGCGCTGGTCTTCCTCACCGCGCGCGACGCACCCTCCGAGGTCGTCGGCGCCCTCGGCTTCGGCGACGACTACATCACCAAGCCGTTCAACATCGACGAGGTCGTCGCCCGGATCACCGCCGTGCTGCGCCGCACCCGTCCCGCCGACGTCCTGCCGCAGCGGCCGGTGCTGCGCTACGGCGACCTGGAGCTGGACGAGACGACGTACTCGGCGCACCGCGCGGGACGCACGGTCGAGCTGACCCCGACCGAGTACGCGCTGCTGCGGTTCCTGGTCCGCAACGGCGGCCGGATCGTGCCCAAGGAGCAACTCCTGCGCCATGTCTGGCAGTACGAGCACACGCCGCCGGAGTCGACCGTCGTGGAGACCTACATCAGCTATCTGCGGCGCAAGCTGGACGCCCTGGGACCGCCGATGATCACCACGCGGCGCGGCGTCGGGTACGGGCTGGCATGAGGCTGCGCAAGCTGGGCTGCAAGCGCGGCATCCACTCCCTGCGCGCCCAACTGACGCTGGCGAACGTGGCGCTGCTCGCGCTCGGCATCGTCGCGGCGACCGCGGTGAGTGTGATGGGCATGCGGTACTACCTGCTGGACCAGATCGACTCCGAGCTCGCCCAGACCCGTACGTCCCTGGGCAGTTCGCAGCTCACGATGGACACGATCAACGGCCTGGCGGACCTGGCGATCGTCCGCGACAAGTTCCTCCAGCAGGACGCCGGGCGGTCCCGCCCCGACCAGATCATCACCGTCGTCGACGAGCGGGGCGACCCCATCGCGCTGGGCCATCTCGCCCCGAGCGACGTGCAGAGCGAGCTCGCGGACACCGTGACCGACCCGCGCGCGCTGGCCGCCGACACCGAGCCGCACGACATCCGGGTGCGCGGCGACGCCTACCGGGCCACCGCGACCCGGCTCAGCGACGGCTCGTACATCCTGCTCGCCACGTCCACCGAGGCCGTCCACAAGGGCATCGGCAAGGCGGTGCGGCTCGACCTCGCCATCGGCAGCCTGCTGCTGGCGCTGCTGGCCTGTCTGACCATGTTCAGCGTGCGGCGCCGGATGCGGCCGCTGGAGGACATGGTGGAGACGTCGTCGGCGATCGCCGAGGGCGACCTCACCCGGCGCGTCCCGTCCAGCCGGGAGGCCACCCTGGAGGTCGAGCAGCTGCGCACCGCCCTCAACTCCATGCTCCACCAGGTCGAGTCGGCGTACCGCACGCGCGAGCGCAGCGCGACCCAGCTGCGCCGCTTCGTCGCCGACGCCTCGCACGAACTGCGCACCCCGCTGTCCGCGATACGCGGCTATCTCCAGCTGTACGACAAGGGGATGCTCCAGGACCCCGACGAGCGCAAGCGCGCGTGGGGCCGGGTGATGGCGGAGGCCGACCGGATGGGACGCCTGGTGGACGAGCTGCTCACCCTCGCCCGCCTCGACCAGCAGCCCGAACTGCGGTTCCGCAACGTCGATCTGACCCGGCTGGTGCGGGACGCGGCCGAGGATCTGCGGGTGCAGCAACCGGGGCGGCCGATCAGCGTCGACGCCGACGGGGCGCTGCTGGTCCACGCCGACGAGGCGGGGCTCAGACAGGTCCTGGGCAACCTGGTGGGCAACGTCCGCACCCACACGCCGGCCGATGTGCCGGTGCGGCTCGGGGTGGAGCGGTCCTTCGGGGCGGTACGCCTGTGCGTCGCGGACGAGGGTCCCGGCCTCGCCGAGGAGGACGCGGCTCGTGTCTTCGACCGCTTCTTCCGGGCCGGCGGGGGCGCGGGCAGCGGGCTCGGTCTGGCGATCGTGCAGGGCGTGGTGCAGGCCCACGGCGGGCGGGTGACGGTGCAGACGGCACCGGGCGAGGGGCTGGCGGTGACGGTCATGCTGCCGACGCGGGCATAAGCGCGCGTGTCTCACGTACCGGCCGGCGCCGGACACGGACGCGGGCGTCCCACGTACCGGCCGGCGTCGGACACGGACGCGGGCGTCTCACGTACCGGCCGGCGTCGGACACGCACGCGCGCGGGCGTCTCACGTGCCGGCCGCCGCCGGACACGGACGCGGGCGTCCCACGTACCGGCCGCCGCCGGACACGGACGCGCGCGGGCGTCTCACGTGCCGGCCAGCACCAGGGCCCACACCGTCTTGCCGTGCCGCCCCCGGCTCCACACGCCCCACGCGGCGGCGATGTGCTCCACCAGGTGCAGTCCCCGACCGGCCTCGTCCCCCTCCCCCACCAGCCTGAGCCGTGGCTCCAGTTGGCCCTCGTCGGAGACCTCTATGAGGCAGGAGCCGTCGGCGAGCGCCGTCACCGCGACCTCGAACTCGCGCTCCAGGAGCGGCCCGTGGCGTACGACGTTGGTGGCCAGCTCGGACACCAGCAGCACCGCGTCCGACAGGGCCGGGTCGTCACTCCCGTGCCCCCAGTCGGCCAGATGGTCCCGGACCCGGCGCCGGGCCAGACCGACGGAAGCCGGATGCCGGGGCAGCCGGAAGGAGTTGCGTCTCAGCACGTTTGCTCCTCACCCCGCACACACCTCCGTCACATGGTGCTGCGTCGGGCGGCTGCCCGGCGTCACTCGGGCGCAGGTCAATGCCGCGAGTTCGGGTCAGATCCAGTTGAGACGCCAGAGGCGGAAGACACCGGTGCCGTCCGAAAGGTACTGGCCACCGCCGACGTCCTCGCTGCTCACGACGTATTCCTTGGCCTGCCAGAGCGGGATGACGGGAACATCGCGCGCGACGGCGTCCTGCATCGACCGGAAGTCGTCCGCGGCGTCCGCGCGGTCGGCGTACTGCTGACTGGCCTGAATCAGCTTGTCGACCTCGGCGCTGCTGTAGCCGGTGTTCATGGTGCCGTCGGTGCCGACGAGCGGGCCGCCGTAGGTGTCCGGGTCGGGGAAGTCGGCGACCCAGCCGACCGCGTAGGCGTCGAGCTTGCCGGTGGCCCACGCCTTCTGGAAGGCGGTCCACTCGTACGGCTTGAGCGTCACCTTGAACAGGCCGCCCGCCTCCAGCTGCTTCTTGAGCTCCGCGGCCTCCTTGTCGGCGGCGCCGCGGCCGGTGGCGTACCCGTAGGTGAACTTCACCGGCAGTGAGACCCCGGCCTCGGTGAGCAGTTCCTTGGCCTTCGCGGTGCTCTGCTTGGCGTAGGCGTCGAAGAACGCCGTGGTGTGGCCGGTGAGGCCGGCCGGGATCAGCGAGTAGAGGGGGTCGACGGTCCCCTCGTAGACCGTGGCGGCCAGCCGCTCGCGGTCGATCATCCAGGCCATCGCCTGCCGGACCTTGGTGTCGTGCAGCGGCGAGGAGGAACGGGTGTTGAGGTAGAGGTTGCGCACCTCGGAGCTGTCGGCCTCGGAGACCCGCATCGAGGGGTCGCTCGGGTTGAGCGAGGCGAGCACCTCGGGCGGCAGCTGGCGGGTGGCGACGTCGATCTGATGGGCCTTCCAGGCCGAGTTCAGCGCGTCGGCGTCCTTGAAGTAGCGCAGCTCCACGGGGCGGCCGGAGTCCTTGACGGCGCCCTTGTAGCGGCCGCTGGGCGCGAGGGCGACCTTCTTGTCCTTCGTGTACGACGTGAGCTCGTACGGACCGGTGCCGTCCACGCCGTTGTCGGTGCGCAGGCCGTTGGCGGGGTACTTCTCGCGGTCGACGATCGAGCCGGCCCCGGTGGCGACCTTGAACGGGAAGGTGGCGTCCGGGGAGGAGAGGTGGAAGGTGACCGTCAGGCCCTTGGCCGTCACCGAGTCGAGGGTGTCGAGGAGGGAGACCGGGCCGACGTCCGACTTGATCTTCTTGACGCGGTCGAAGGAGTACTTCACATCCTCGGCGGTCATCGCCCGCCCGCTCGGGAACTCCAGGCCCGACCGCAGCTCGCAGCGGTACGTCCTGAGCCCGCCGCCGACGAAGTCGCAGTTCTCCGCCGCGTCCGGCACCGGCTTGGTGCCGCCCGAGTCGAAGGTCAGCAGCGACTGGAAGACATTGCTGAACAGGGCCCAGGACCCGGCGTCATAGGCGCCGGCCGGGTCGAGGGACGTCACGACGTCCGTCGTACCGACCGTGATGGTCTTGCCGGTGTCCTCCTGCGACGGCATCAGCTGCCAGCCGCCCACTCCCACGGCCGCCAGCACGAGCAGCGTCGCGAGAATCCGTATGCGAACCGATCGCATCGGTTTCCTTCCCCGGGCCCCTGACGGCCCCCAAGCGCATCTGCCACTCCCCTAGCGGCGCGGCTCACCTAATCACACGGGTTTCACCCTGGGGAAGAGGGATCTTGAGAGTTGAGAAAGTCATTGCCGCAAGGTGTTACGGAAGAGTTTCACAGGGCTCCCACAGAGTCCGCCGCGAACGGTTTCAGAGCGGCTCCGCGTGGCCTCACGCCTGCCGTGACGCCAGCTCGACGACCGTGATGTCCGAGGGCGCGCCTACGCGCGTGGGAGGCCCCCAGGCGCCCGCGCCGCGGCTGACGTACAGCTGGGTGTCGCCGTAGCGGTCCAGGCCCGCGACGGTCGGGTTCGCGGCCTCGGCGAGGAAGTTGCCGGGCCAGAGCTGGCCGCCGTGGGTGTGGCCGGAGAGCTGGAGGTCGACACCGTGGTCGACGGCGTCGTGGATCTGGACGGGCTGGTGGGCGAGGAGCACGCACGCGCGCGTGGTGTCGCGGTCGCCGAGCGCCTTGGCGAAGTCGGGGCCCTGGCCCTCGCTCTCCCCGGCGATGTCGTTCACGCCCGCGAGGTCGAACCAGGGCAGTTCCGTGCGGGCGTTCTCCAGGGGGAGCAGTCCGAGGCGGCGCACCTCCTCGACCCACTGCTCGGCGCCGGAGAAGTACTCGTGGTTGCCGGTGACGAAGTAGGCCGGCGCCTTGAGTTGCGCGAGCGGGGCCGCGGCCGGGCCGAGGTCCTTGACGCTGCCGTCCACCAGGTCGCCGACGACCGCGATCAGGTCGGGCTGCGTGGAGTTGATCGTGTCGACGACCGTCTGGGCGAAGCCGCGGCCGAGGACGGGGCCGAGGTGGATGTCGCTGACCACCGCGATCCTGAACCCGTGCGCCGCGCGCGGCAGTTTGGCCAGCGGCACGGTGACCCGCTTCACCCGAGGCCCGCGCAGCACGCCGTACGTCCCGTAGCCGACGGTCCCGACCGCCGCCGCGGCGGCGGCTCCGCCGACCACGCGGGAGACGAAGAGGCGGCGGGAGGGGGCGGCGATCAGACGCGGGGAGGCGGGTTCGGCGGGCTCTTCGTGGACCGGGCCCGCCGGAACGGGCTCCGGCTGCGGTACGGCGACGGCGGCAGGCGCGTTCCGCCGGTCCCGCCGCTCCAGGAAGCGGCGCAGCAGCGGTCGTACGGCCTCTCCCGCCACCACTCCCAGCAGCAGGTAGATCGACAGCGCGAGCCACAGGAAGCCGGGCCACGCCAGCACCTGCTGGAGCCAGAAGGGCGCTCCGGTGCGCTCGCCCACGAGGGCGCCGATCGCCAGCAGCCAGCCACCGGCGACGACCACCGCGCCCGTCCGCCGGACCCACCCGGGGCCGCTGGTCGTGTCACGGAACAGACGGCGCCACAGATACCAGTTGGCGGTCACCAGGACGGCCAGGGCGAGCACGGCGAAGACGATGACCACGAAGTCGTATCCCTTTGTTGGCTTCTGCGGGGTTCCGGCCCGCTATGACGTCTGCCGCAATGCGCGCACCCCGCGCAACCCGATGCCGCCGACGACCGTCCCCAATACGAAGGAAACGACGGCGAGCGTCAGGTGGACCCAGAAGTAGGCGGTCGGGTCGCCCGCGTCGTCGAACGCGAGTCCGCTGCCGTCCTTGACGAGATTCTTGACGAAAGTGACCCAGATGACCCAGCTCCACACCCCGAAGGCGAGCAGGAACCAGGAGACGGGGCGGCTGAGCTTCATACGTCCAGTATCTCCGCCGGGTGACCGGTTCCGCGGCCGGGGTGGGGAGGGCGCTGGGACTTCACGGGCGGTGGCATGTACGTTTCCGACCGTGTCCGCACCCAAGAAGACCGCAAGGCGCACCCTGCTGGTCGTTTCCGCCACCCTGACGTCCGCCGCGCTGACCGCCGCCCCCGTGCTCGCCGCGCCCAGCCCTTCGACGTCCCCCTCGGCCACCCCGCCCGCGACCATGTCGACCGTCGGCGGCACCCGGCTCGGGCAGGCCGGGACCCAGGTCAACCTGGCGAGCGGGGTGCCGGTGCTGCCCAAGAACCTCACCTCGCGGTCATGGATCGTCTCCGACGCCGAGTCCGGCCAGGTGCTCGCCGCGCACAACGCGCACTGGCGGCTGGCCCCCGCGAGCACCCTGAAGATGCTGTTCGCCGACACCGTCCTGCCCAAGTTCCCCAGCACCACCGAGCACAAGGTCGTCCCCTCCGACCTGGCGGGCGTCGGCGCCGGATCCAGCATGGTCGGCATAAAGGAGGGCGAGACCTACACCGTCCACGACCTGTGGCTCGGCGTCTTCCTGCGCTCCGGCAACGACGCCGTGCACGTGCTGTCCGCGATGAACGACGGCGTCAAGAACACGGTCGCGGAGATGAACGAGCACGCCGAGGAGCTCCAGGCCCTCGACACCCACGTGGTCAGCCCCGACGGCTATGACGCCGAGGGCCAGGTGTCGAGCGCGTACGACCTGACGCTGTTCGCCCGCTCCGGGCTGCAGAAGAAGGACTTCCGCGAGTACTGCTCGACCGTCACCGCCAAGTTCCCGGGCGAGACGAAGAAGAACAAGAAGGGCAAGAAGGTCCGCGGGTCCTTCGAGATCCAGAACACCAACCGGCTGCTGTCCGGCGACTCCGACATAGACGTGTACCAGGGCATCGCCGGCGTCAAGAACGGCAACACCACCAACGCGGGTGCCACGTTCACCGGCGTCGCCGAGCGCAACGGCAAGGTGCTGCTTGTCACCGTCATGAACCCCGAGAAGAACGAGCACAACGAGGTCTACAAGGAGACCGCGAAGCTCTTCGACTGGGGCTTCAAGGCCGCGGGCAAGGTGGAGCCGGTGGGCGAGCTGGTCCTGCCGAAGAGCGCGGCGCAGCCGAGCGCCCAGCCGGGTGCGACGGCCTCCGGGGAGGCGGGCGGGGCCGTCGGTGGCAGCGGTGGGTCCTCCGCCAAGCCGGTGGCGAGCGCCACGGCATCCTCCGGCACCGGCGGCATGGGCATCGCCCTCGCGATCACCGGCGGGGTACTGGCACTGTTGGCGGCCGGCGCCTACCTGGTCAACCGCCGGTGGCCGCTGCCGGATCTCGTACGGCGTCGTCGCTGACCTCGTCCGGCTCGTCCTCTTTGCTCTGCGTCGCCGTCCAGGAGGCGCAGAACAGGACGAGTTTCGACGTGAAGTTGATCCACAGCAGCAGGGCCACGGGGACGCCGAACGCGCCGTACATGCTCTTCGCGGCCACGCCCTGCATATAGCCGCTCAGCAGCAGCTTCAGCAGCTCGAACCCGACCGCGCCGATCAGCGCCGCCACCAGCAGCCGACGGCGGGTCGGTTCGACGCCGGGCAGCAGGGTGAGGACGTACAGCAGGAGCAGGAAGTCGGCGAGTACGGCGATCAGGAACGCCGCGCACCGCAGCAGGACCGCACCCCAGCCCTCCCGGTCGATGCCGATCTGGTCGCTGATCCAGCCGACCATGGCGGAGCCGACGGCGGACGCGGCGATGGTCACGAGCAGCGCGCCGCCGAGGCCGAGCAGGATGCCGGTGTCCTTGGCCTTGCTCAGGAGCGGGTTCACCTCCTCGTCGGGCAGCTCCCACACCGCGCGCAGGCATTCCCGCATGGAGCCGACCCAGCCGATGCCGGTGAACAGCAGGACGGCGCCGGCGATGAGCCCGATCGTGCCCGCGTTGGCGACGAGGCTGTCGATGTCGAGCTGGTCGGAGATGCCGGGCACCTGGTCGGCGATCTTGTTCTGCAGCTCGTCCTGCTGCGCCGTGCTGAGGGTCGCGGCGGCGACCGCCGCGGCCACGGTCAGCAGGGGGAACAGCGCGACAAAGCTGATGAACGTCATCGCCGCGGCCAACCGCGTCCACTTCACCCGGTCGAGGCGCTCGTACGACCGCCACGCGTGCGTGGCCATCAGCCGGACGACCGCCGGCCCGACTACGGGGAGGTTCTTCAGCCAGTCCATGTCCGCCTCTGTGCTCGGTGACCCAGGTATGCCCCACGTCCTGAAGACCCATGTACGGGTACCCCGAAAGCGCTGGACAGTGGCGTCCGAGGTGCCGCGTTGACGTCGCGTTGGCGCCGCGTTCGGGGAGCCGCCGGGCGGTCTACCAGTGCGCCACCGCCAGCCCGTACATCGCCAGCCACACCAGGCCGATGACGGCGAGTGCGCGATCGCCGAGCACGACCTCCTCGGGCTCACCGGCGGTGCCGCGGTCGGCGAAGACGGCGTAGCGCAGGACCGCCAGGATGAACGCCACGACAGACAACTGACGCCACGGCAGCAGGCCGGTGGCCGCGGGGGCGGGGTGCGCCCCCAGGAGGTGTGTCCCGCCGTCCTCCAGGGCCCACAGGCAGTACCCGAGGACGGCGACCCCGGCCGCGAGCTGCCACACGAAGCGCAGATAGCCGGTCGTGTACTCGGTGAGCAACGCGCGCGTGGCGCCCGCCGCGCCCGCCATCTGCACGGCTTCGGAGTAGCGCTTGGCCGCCACCATGAACAGCGCCCCGAAGCCGGTCGTGATCAGGAACCAGCGCGACAGCGGGATCCCGAGGGCGAGCCCGCCGGCCATCGCCCGCATCAGGAACCCGGTCGTGACGACGACGAGGTCGACGACGAGGACGTGCTTGAGGCTGACGCAGTAGGCCAGTTGCATACCGAGGTAGGCGATGAGCAGGGCCGGCACCAGGGGCGGGGTGAGCCGGCAGGCGACGGCGGGCGCGAGGACGGCGAGGACGCCTCCGACGGCGTACGCGACGGGTACGGGGACCTCGCCCGCGGCGACCGGGCGGTGGCGCTTGGTGGGGTGGGCGCGGTCGGCGTCGGCGTCGCGGGCGTCGTTGATCAGGTAGACGGCGGCCGCACAGGCCGTGAACAGCGCGAACACCAGCGCGAGTTGGGTGAGCGCGTGCCGGGTGAAGAGCTGGCCTGCGGCTGCGGGGGCGGCGACAACGAGGACGTTCTTGACCCACTGCTTGGGGCGGGCGGTCTTGAGCAGGCCGAGGAGGAGGGAGCGTGGGCGGCGGGGTGGTGCGGGGGGTCGCGGGGGCGTGCGTTGGCCTAGGAGCGCCGGGGTGGTGGGGTGTGCGTCAGCGGGATGGCCGTTGTCGGGGTGTGCGGCAGGGGGGCGGCCGCTGTCAGGGTGTGCGGCAGGGGGACGGCCGTTGTCAGGATGCGCACCAGCGGGATGGCCGTTGTCGGGGTGTGCGCCGCTGGTGAGGGGCGCTGTTTCAGTCATGCGCGCCCCTCCGCATCCAGCGCGCTCCGAAGCGCGCCGTGAGCGCCCCGAGGGCCGCGCCCGCCGCGACGTCGGAGGGGTAGTGGACGCCGACGACGAGGCGCGAGAGGCACATGGCGGCGGCGAGGGGCGGGATCAGACGCATGCCGTGCCGGGAGCGCCCCTCGCTCGTTCCCAACGCTCCCAGCGCGCCGAAGGCGACCGCGGCCGCCGCGGCGGAGGCCGCGTGCGCGCTCGGGAAGGAGTAGCGGCCGACGGTGCGGACGAGGGGTTCGACATGCGTGGGGCGGGGGCGGCGCACCACCCTTTTCACGCCCATGCCGGCGGCGTGCGCGCCCGCGATGAGCGCTGTTCCGCGCAACCAGGCGCCGCGCCGCGCGCCGTCCACGGCGGCTCCCGCGAGACCCGCCGCGAGCCACAGCGCCCCGTGCTCGCCGGCCTGGGACAACGCCCGCGCGGCACCACCGACGCGTGGATCGGCACCGGACGCCCAGAGTGCCGAAAGGATTCGGTGGTCGATGCCGTCGTGCGCGACGTGGTGGTCGAAGAGGCCCATGAGGCCTCACTGTTCACGCGGACGCCGCCTGAACACCGGCAATATTGAGCGACATCCCATTAATCACCCATTTCGGGGAGAGGGTTGATGTTCTGTGATGTTCCGGATGTCCACAAACCAATCGCCCACCTGAGGGCGATACGGTCACCGGCATGTCTGCCGACACCGTTTCCGTCACGGGATGGGGCCGTACGGCGCCCACCACGGCCCGTCTGGTCCGCCCCCGGACGTACGAGGAGGCCGTGGCCGCGGTCCGCGGCTGCGGGGCCCGCGGAAGCATCCCCAGAGGCCTTGGACGGGCGTACGGCGACGCGGCGCAGAACGCCGGCGGCGAGATCCTCGACATGACGGGACTGGACCGCGTGCACGCGATCGACGCCGACGGCGGCACCGTGCTGTGCGCCGCGGGCGTCTCCCTGCACCGGCTGATGCGGGTCCTGCTGCCGCTCGGCTGGTTCGTCCCGGTCACGCCCGGCACCCGCTACGTCACGGTCGGCGGAGCCATCGGCGCCGACATCCACGGCAAGAACCACCACGTCTGCGGCGCCTTCTCCCGGCATGTGCTGTCGTTCGAACTCCTCACCGCCGACGGCGAGATCCGCACCGTGCGCCGCGGCACGCCCCTGTTCGACGCGACCACCGGCGGCATGGGCCTGACGGGCGTGATCCTGACGGCGACGGTGCAGCTCCAGCCGGTGCAGACCTCGCTGATGACGGTCGACACCGAACGCGCGCGTGACCTCGACGACCTGATGGCCCGGCTGTCCGCCACCGACGACCACTACCGGTACTCGGTCGCCTGGATCGACCTGCTCGCGCGAGGCGCCGCGACCGGCCGCGCGGTGCTCACGCGCGGTGAGCACGCGCCCCTCGACGCGCTGGGCACGCGTGCGCGTGAAGACGCGCTGGCGTTCCGGCCCTCGCGGCTCCCGGCCCCGCCCGCCCACCTCCCGGAGGGACTGCTGAGCCGCCGTGGCGTGGGCTGGTTCAACGAGCTCTGGTACCGCACGTCCCCCCGCGCGCGTACCGGCCGGCTCCAGAAGCTCTCGACGTTCTTCCACCCCCTGGACGGGGTCCCGCACTGGAACCGGATCTACGGCCGCGGCGGCTTCGTGCAGTACCAGTTCGTCGTGCCGTACGGCCAGGAGGACACCCTGCGCCGGATCGTGCGCCGCCTCTCGGAGCGCCGCTGTCCGTCATTCCTGGCCGTCCTCAAGCGCTTCGGGGACGCCGACCCCGGCTGGCTCTCCTTCCCGCTGCCCGGCTGGACCCTGGCCCTGGACATCCCGACCGGGCTGCCCGGCCTCGGCCCCCTCCTCGACGAACTGGACGAGGAGGTGGCCGCGGCCGGCGGGCGGGTCTACCTCGCCAAGGACTCCCGGCTGCGCCCCGAACTGCTCGCCGCGATGTATCCGCGCCTCGACGACTTCCGGGCGCTGCGTGCGGAGTTGGACCCGCGCGGGGTGTTCGTCTCGGACCTGTCCCGCCGCCTCGACCTCTAGCGCCCCGTAGTGCCTCGATTTCCGGAGCCTCTGGCTCGACCCATAGGAGCTGCTCGCCGTGAAGGACGCCTTCGGCCTCCCCCAGTCCCTGCTCGTCCTCGGCGGTACGTCCGAGATCGGGCAGGCCATCGCCCGCCGTCTCGTCGCCCGCCGCACCCGCACGGTGTGGCTGGCGGGGCGCCCGTCGCCCGCGCTGGAGCGGTCCGCGGCCGACCTGCGCGTCCTGGGGGCCGACGTGCGCACGGTCGCCTTCGACGCGCTCGACCCCGAGTCCCACGACGCGGTTCTCGGCAAGGTCTTCGCCGAGGGCGACATCGACATGGTGCTGTTGGCCTTCGGTGTCCTCGGTGACCAGGCGCTCGACGAGCGTGAACCGCTGGACGCGGTGCGGGTCGCACAGACCAACTACACCGGCGCGGTGTCGGCGGGCCTGGTCTCCGCGCGCGCGTTGCAGGCGCAGGGACACGGCTCCCTGGTGGTCCTCTCCTCGGTCGCCGGCGAACGTGCCCGCCGCTCCAACTTCATCTACGGCTCCAGCAAGGCCGGCCTCGACGCCTTCGCCCAGGGCCTGGGCGACGCCCTGCACGGCACCGGCGCGCACGTCATGGTCGTGCGCCCCGGGTTCGTCCGCACGAAGATGACCGCCGGCCTTCCCGAGGCACCGCTCGCGACGACGCCCGAGGAGGTCGCGAAGGCCGTGGAGCTGGGTCTCAGGCGGCGTTCGGAGACGGTGTGGGTGCCCGGGGTGCTCCGGTGGGTGATGTCGGCTCTGCGGCACGTCCCGCGCGAGGCGTTCCGACGGCTGCCGATCTAGCGGCCGCCGTGCCGAGCTCCTCCCCCGCCGTCCCGTCGTGGCCGGGTCAGTGGGCGGTCGTGCCCTGTTCCACGGAGGCGGAGGAACCCTGAGGAGGCACCACGGCGGTCCCGCCGAAGGCGTACTCGCGCAGCTTGCGCCACACGCCGTCCGCGCCCTGTTCGTAGAGGGCGAAGCCGGTGCACGGCCAGCGGGCCTCGTAGTCGGCGAGTTCCTCGTACGCGCGGTCCATGGCCGCTTCGTCGATGCCGTGGGCGACGGTGACATGCGGGTGGTACGGGAACTGGAGTTCGCGGGCGACCGGCCCGGAGGCGTCACGGACCTGCTTCTGGAGCCAGGTGCAGGCCTCGGCTCCCTCGGCGACCTGGACGAACACAACCGGCGAGAGCGGCCGGAAGGTGCCGGTGCCGGACAGCCGCATCGGGAACCCGCGGCCGGCCGCGGCGACCTCGGTGAGGTGCGCCTCGATGGCGGGCAGCGCGTCGGCCTCGACCTCTGTCGGGGGCAACAGGGTGACGTGCGTGGGGATGCCGTGAGCCGCGGCGTCGCCGAAGCCCGCGCGCAGCTGCTGGAGCTGGCTGCCGTGAGGCTCCGGGACCGCGATCGACACACCGATCGTTACGGTCCCCACGTCGTCTCCTGTCTTCCCTCTCGGGTGTCGGGGGTCTCCCCCTTGTCGGGTTCGTCCCGGCCGTCCGGCTATCGACTGTACGGCCACGGCTGTGTTGTGGGCAGGCGCAACCGTAGTGATGTGCAGCGCTCTGCCCAGTGGTACGTCTGTACGGTTCTGTGCGGTGGTACGCGCGCGTGCTCGCCTCAGTGCTTGGCGGGCAGGAAGCCGACCTGGTCGTAGGCCTGCGCCAGCGTCTCGGCCGCGACGGCACGCGCCTTCTCCGCACCCTTGGCCAGGATCGAGTCCAGCGTCTCCGGGTCGTCCAGGTACTGCTGGGTGCGCTCCCGGAACGGGGTCACGAACTCGACCATGACCTCGGCGAGGTCCGTCTTGAGCGCACCGTAGCCCTTGCCGTCGTACTTCTGCTCCAGTTCCGCGATTCCCGTGCCCGTGAGGGTCGAGTAGATGGTGAGCAGGTTGCTGACACCCGGCTTGTTCTCGGTGTCGAAGCGGATGACGGTGTCGGTGTCGGTGACGGCGCTCTTGACCTTCTTGGCGGTGGTCTTCGGGTCGTCGAGGAGGTTGATCAGGCCCTTCGGCGTGGACGCCGACTTGCTCATCTTGATCGACGGGTCCTGAAGGTCGTAGATCTTCGCCGTCTCCTTGAGGATGTACGGCTTCGGAAGCGTGAAGGTCTCGCCGAAGCGGCCGTTGAAGCGCGTGGCGAGGTCGCGGGTGAGCTCGATGTGCTGGCGCTGGTCCTCGCCGACGGGGACCTCGTTGGCCTGGTACAGCAGGATGTCCGCGACCTGGAGGATCGGGTACGTGAAGAGACCGACGCTCGCGCGGTCGGCGCCCTGCTTGGCGGACTTGTCCTTGAACTGGGTCATGCGGGAGGCCTCGCCGAAACCGGTGAGGCAGTTGAAGACCCAGGCGAGCTGCGCGTGCTCGGGGACGTGGCTCTGCACGAAGAGCGTGCAACGGTCCGGGTCGAGACCGGCCGCGAGGAGCTGGGCGGCGGCCAGGCGGGTGTTGGCCCGCAGGTCCGCCGGGTCCTGCGGAAGCGTGATCGCGTGCAGGTCGACGACCATGTAGAACGCGTCGTGGGACTCCTGCAGGGCCACCCACTGACGGACGGCGCCGAGGTAGTTGCCGAGGTGGAACGAGCCTGCGGTGGGCTGGATTCCGGAGAGCACGCGAGGACGATCAGAGGCCATGCTCACCATTCTCTCAGGTGTCGGGGTCCGATCCGGAACTGGTCGGAAACAGATGGGAACCGATCCGTCTCCCGCGGTGTAACAAGAATGTGAGAACGCGGGAGGGGGGCCGCATCGTCGATGAGGCCGCGGTGATCGCACGTGTACGCGCCGGGGACCCGGAGGCGTATGCGGAGCTGGTGCGCGCCCATACGGGCATCGCGCTCCGGGCGGCCGCGGCACTCGGGGCGGGTGCGGACGCGGAGGACGTGGTGCAGCAGGCCTTCGTCAAGGCGTACTGCGCGCTGGGCAGGTTCAAGGACGGCGCGTCGTTCCGGCCGTGGCTGCTGTCGATCGTCGCCAATGAGACGAGGAACACAGTGCGGACGGCGGCCCGGCAGCGCACGCTCGCCGGTCGGGAGGCGGCGTTGGTGGAGGCGGAGCCGCTGATACCGGAATCGGCGGACCCGGCGGTCGCGGCCTTGGAGAGAGAGCGCCGTGCCGCACTCCAGTCCGCCCTGGCGAAGCTGAGCGAGGAGCACCGCCTGGTCGTCACCTACCGCTATCTGCTGGAGATGGACGAGTCGGAGACGGCCCAGGCCCTGGGCTGGCCGCGGGGGACGGTGAAATCCCGGCTCAACCGCGCGCTGCGGAAACTGGGCCGACTACTGCCGGACGCCGAGCTTCGGGAAGGGGGTGACGAGCGTGAGTGAGGGACACGAGTCCTACGGCGGTGAGGGCGGCCGTGGTCCCGGGGGCGCCGGTGGCCGGGGCCCGCGCGGCCGGGGCGGCGAGCGGGGTCCCGGATCGGGTCGGCGCGGTCGGGACGGCGGGCCTCCGGTCGACGCGTCGCGGCTGCCGGAGGAGCTGCGGGCGCTGGGACGGTCGCTGGACGCCGACGGGGGCGCCGACGGCGCTCTCGGTTCCGAGACGATGGTCGAGCGGGTGCTGGGACAGATACTGGCCGAGCGGGTGCCGGTGCCGGTGGCCGAACCCCGGGGCGCCCGGGAGCGGCTACGGACGGTCCGGCGCTGGACGCGGGTGCGCTGGCGGTCCCTGACCGCTGCGCTGTGCGGTCTGCTGACCGTGCTCGCGCTCACTCCGCCGGTGCGGGCCGCTGTCTACGACTGGTTCGACTTCGGTGGGGTCGGGGTGCGGTACGACCCGTCGGCTGCGCCCTCGCCGGGTGCCGAGGTGCCCGGCTGCGGCAGGTCGGTGTCGGCGGCGCAGGCCGAGCGGCGGGCCGGGTTCGAGCCGCTGGTGCCGGAGGCGCTCGGTGCGCCGGAGGCGATGTCGGTGTCCGGTGGGCCGCGAGGGCGGTTCGTCGTGACGCTGTGCTGGCGCGAGGACGGGAAGACGATCCGGCTGGACGAGTTCGCCGCGGGGCTGGACCTGGCGTTCACGAAGACCGTGCGCGAGCAGCCGGAGTGGATCTCGTTGGGCGGCTTCGACCACGGCGGCGCGGGTGGCACGGCGCTGTGGTTTCCCCGTCCCCACCTGCTGAGTTTCTGGCTGGTGGACGCGGACGGGGAGCGCTTCGGCCGGGAGGAGCGGACCGCCGGACCGACGTTGCTGTGGAGCCGTGCGGTCGGTCTCGCGGAGGTGACGCTGCGGCTGGAGGGAGTGGCGTCGAAGGGGCGGGCGGTGGAGATCGCGAAGTCGGTCGCGGAGCGTTCGGGGACTTCCTCGCAATAGTGCGGGCCGGGTGGGAACCCCGGCGGGCCGAGCGGTGTACCAGAAGTGACACACGGCTCGCGGGGACCGGGGCGGGCCGTACGGCATCGGCTAGTTGGGGGCTCGTGATGCATACGCAGGCAAGCGGCTGGAGGGGCGGCTGTCGTCGGCTGACGGCGGTGGCAGGGGTGTCGGCGGCGGCGCTCGGACTCACGCTCGGGAGCGCGGGGTCCGCGGCGGCCGGCGGGCCGACCAGCGTGTTGATCGTCTCCCCGGAGAGCGCGGAGACGGCGTCGCTGTACCACTCCGACCGGGAGTACGGCGTGTTGGAGCGCCTGCTCGGCGCCCCGGGCACGGGCACGGCGGACAAGCCGCCCGAGGCCGACCTGATCGTCGGCCCGCAGCTCAACGTCACCTGGATGGTGCACGACGTGTCGCCCTGGCGGGTCGACCGGGTCTACCCGGCGAAGGGCTCCGAGGCGGTCTGGATCCACACGGCGGCGAACCTGAACGCGTCGGCGAACGGCACCTGGCACCGCGCCCGGCAGCCCGCCGTGCTCCGCGACCTGCTCAAGGACCTGGGCGTGATGGGCAAGGCCACAGACGGCGACTTCGCGGTGGAGTATCCGCCTCCCTGGGACACGGCGGAGGGCCTGGAGGGCGCGGACGGCACGGGCGTGGGAGCGACCCCGAGCCCCGATCCGACGCTCGCCGCGGCCTCCGCCCGATCGTCCGGACCGGGTGACGGCACCACCGACTGGTGGTGGGCGCTACCGGGGATCGCGGCCGGGGCGGGCGGGACGCTGCTGATACGCCGCGCGGCGGCCCGGCAGAAGGCCGGACCGCCGCGGGAGGAACCACGCCAGGAGCTCATCGATCTGTGATCTGTGATCTCTGATCTGTGACCCGCTGCCCGTGACCCGTGATCTCTGATCGATGTCTGATCCATCGACGATCTTCGTGAGTCGCCGTTCCTTGACAACTCAACAGGGCGTTTGTCAGCCCAGGTCGATCTCCGGGTACAGCGGGAAGCCCGCCACGAGGTCGGTCGCGCGGTGCGAGATCTCGTCGGCGACCTTGGCGTCCAGGACGTGCGCGGCCTTGGAGGGCGCGCCCGACTTGGTGGTGCCCGGCTCGGTGGTGGTCAGGACGCGGTCGATGAGGCCGGCGACCTCGTCCATCTCGGCGGTGCCCAGGCCGCGGGTGGTCAGGGCGGGGGTGCCGATGCGGATGCCGGAGGTGTACCAGGCGCCGTTGGGGTCGGCGGGGATGGCGTTGCGGTTGGTGACGATGCCGGAGTCGAGGAGCGCGGCCTCGGCCTGGCGGCCGGTGAGGCCGTAGGAGGTGGCGACGTCGATCAGGTTGAGGTGGTTGTCGGTGCCGCCGGTGACCAGGGTCGCGCCGCGGCGCATCAGGCCTTCCGCCAGAGCCCGGGAGTTGTCGACGATGCGCTGGGCGTAGTCCTGGAAGGCGGGCTGCCGGGCTTCCGCCAGGGCCACCGCCTTCGCCGCCATGACGTGCGGCAGCGGGCCGCCGAGGACCATCGGGCAGCCGCGGTCGACCTGGTCCTTGAGGGAGTCGTCGCACAGGACCATGCCGCCGCGCGGGCCGCGCAGCGACTTGTGGGTGGTGGTGGTGACGATCTGCGCGTGCGGGACCGGGTCGAAGTCACCGGTCAGCACCTTGCCCGCGACGAGGCCGGCGAAGTGGGCCATGTCCACCATCAGGGTCGCCCCGACCTCGTCGGCGATCTCGCGCATGATGCGGAAGTTCACCAGGCGCGGGTAGGCGGAGTAACCGGCGACGATGATGAGCGGCTTGAACTCACGGGCGGAGACGCGCAGCGCCTCGTAGTCGATCAGGCCGGTCGCCGGGTCGGTGCCGTAGGAGCGCTGGTCGAACATCTTGCCGGAGATGTTGGGGCGGAAGCCGTGGGTGAGGTGGCCGCCGGCGTCCAGGGACATGCCGAGCATGCGCTGGTTGCCGAACGCCTGGCGGAGCTCTGCCCAGTCGGCGTCGGTGAGGTCGTTGACCTGGCGGGCGCCGGTCTTCTCCAGGAAAGGGACCTCGACGCGGTCGGCGAGGACGGACCAGAAGGCGACGAGGTTGGCGTCGATGCCGGAGTGCGGCTGGACGTAGGCGTGGCGGGCGCCGAAGAGTTCCTTGGCGTGCTCGGCGGCCAGCGACTCGACGGTGTCCACGTTGCGACAGCCGGCGTAGAAGCGGCGGCCGATGGTGCCCTCGGCGTACTTGTCGCTGAACCAGTTGCCCATGGCGAGCAGGGTGGCGGGGGAGGCGTAGTTCTCGGAGGCGATCAGCTTGAGCATCTCGCGCTGGTCGTGGACCTCCTGGCCGATGGCGTCGGCGACGCGCGGCTCGACGGCGCGGATCACGTCGAGGGCGGCGCGAAAGGCGGTGGACTCGCTGGAGAGGGGCTGCTGCTCTGACATTCGTCGGCCTCCGGATGGCGTGGCGGGTTGCGGTCACGATTCACGGTTCGGCCCAGGCGCACGGCACTCGGTCATTCCCAGGCCGCTCCCCGATGGTCCGTCCCATCCCAGCGCGCCAGTCACGGCCTGCCGGTCAGCCTACCGGGCGCGCCGGACGACGGAGGTCCCGCGTCCACCATGCGAGCGACGATAGGAAGGGGGCCACCCTCACCCCTGGGAGTGCCCGTGAACGCGACGGAGAGGCTCATCGGCGCGGCCGAGGCCCACAGTGCGCACAACTACCGTCCGCTGCCCGTGGTGGTGGCCACGGCGGACGGGGCGTGGATGACGGATGTGGAAGGGCGGCGGTATCTGGATCTGCTGGCCGGCTATTCGGCGCTCAACTTCGGTCACCGCAACCGGCGTCTCGTGGAGGTGGCGAAGGCTCAGCTGGATCGGGTGACGCTGACGAGCCGGGCTTTTCATCACGACCGGTTCGCCGCGTTCTGCGCGGAGCTCGCCGAGCTGTGCGGGATGGAGACGGTGCTGCCGATGAACACCGGCGCGGAGGCGGTGGAGACGGCGGTGAAGACCGCGCGGAAGTGGGGGTACCGGGTCAAGGGCGTGCCCGCGGAGATGGCGAAGATCGTGGTCGCGGGCAACAACTTCCACGGCCGTACGACCACGCTGATCAGCTTCTCGACCGACCCGGAGGCGCGGGCGGACTTCGGCCCGTACACACCGGGGTTCGAGATCGTGCCGTACGGGGACGCGACGGCGATGCGTGCGGCGGTCACGGAGAACACGGTGGCCGTGCTGCTGGAGCCGATCCAGGGTGAGGCGGGCGTCCTGGTCCCGCCGGCCGGTTATCTCCCCGCGGTCCGGGAGCTGACGCGCGAGCGGAACGTGCTGTTCATCGCGGACGAGATCCAGTCGGGGCTGGGGCGCACGGGTCGGACGTTCGCCTGTGAGCACGAGAACGTGGTGCCCGACATGTACGTCCTCGGCAAGGCGCTGGGCGGCGGGGTCGTACCGGTGTCGGCGGTGGTGTCGAGCGCGGAGGTCCTCGGCGTCTTCCGGCCCGGTGACCACGGCTCGACGTTCGGCGGAAACCCTCTGGCCTGCGCGGTCGCGCTGGAGGTGATCGCCATGCTGCGCACCGGCGAGTACCAGGCGCGGGCCACGGAGCTGGGCGACCATCTGCACCGCGAGCTGAACACCCTGTCCGGCACGGGCCATGTCACCGCGGTGCGCGGCCGCGGTCTCTGGGCGGGCGTCGACATCGCTCCCGCCCATGGCACCGGCCGGGAGGTGTCCGAGAAGCTGATGGACCGCGGCGTGCTGGTGAAGGACACCCACGGCGCGACGATCCGTATCGCTCCACCCCTGGTGATCGGCAAGGAGGACCTGGACTGGGGACTGGACCAGGTGCGGGCGGTGCTGGGGGCTCGCCCCGGCCCGTGAGGAGCGGATACGGGTGGGGGGTGCCGGCCTCCGGTCAGAGGGGCTTACGGCCCCAGGCGATGACCATGAAGTTGGGTATGTAGGTGGTGCCTTGACTCTTCGTCAGGGTGATGACCTCCTCGATGTCCGCGTCGCTGACCTCGCCGGTGGCCAGCAGGCGGGGGCGCAGTGAGCGCAGGGTGAGGGGGAAGAAGGCGGCGGCTCCGCCGGTGAGGACCGGGGCGTGGACCTGTGCGCCGATCTCGGTGAGTCCGGCGTCCGTCAGGGCCTGGGGCAGTCGGCGGCCCGTTCCGGGGTCGACCCCGGCGGCGCCGAAGGCGGCGCGGAGTGCGCGGCCGAGGCGTTCGGCCAACTCCAGGTGCTCGGGCGGGTAGTAGCGGGCAGCGGCCGGGTACATCGGGCCGTCGATGTCGAAGTCCTCGACGACCACCCAGCCGCCGGGGCGGGTCGCCGCGGCCAGGCGTCGCAGTGCCTCGTCGCGGTCGGGCAGGTGTTCCACCACGGCCCGTGCGTGGACGAGGTCGAAGGCGTCGGCGGGCAGGTCGTCCGTGAGGAGGTCGTGGGTGCGGATCTCCAGATTGGACAGACCGCGGTCGTGGGCGAAGCGGGTGTCCAGGTCGGTGGCGAGCACACGCCCGGCGGCGCCGACCTGCTTGGCCAGCCAGCGCGCGATGCTGGCGGCGCCGCAGCCCACCTCCAGGCAGTGCCAGCCCTCGGCGACTCCCAGCTCGGTCAGGCGGTGGCGGCTCTGGTCGTCGTAGATCTCCTCCAGGGCCAGTAACCGCCCGTGCTCCCGCTCCCAGGACGGGTCGAAGACGTATCCGCTCTCCATCGTGGCCGTGTCGCCCACCGATCGCCCCTCTTCGTTGGTTGTGGGCCGATCATTCTGTCGCGTCAGAGGATCACATGGGGCAGAAAGCGCGCGTATTCGTCGGTCACCAGTCCGGCCGACTCACGGATGCCGAGGCCCGCCGACTCGTCCTCGACGACCCAGGCGCCCAGGACGACACGATTGCCATCGAAATCGGGCAGGGGCGCCAACTCCTGGTAGCAGCAGGGCTCTTCGCGCAGGACAGGGAGGTCACCGGTGGTGTCCGGTGCGTGGACGGTGACGCCGGCGCCCTCGCGGCCGAGCAGTGGTTTGGCGACGTAGCCCGCCGTCGTGGCCAGCTCCCTGGGTCCGTCGAGGTAAGCGGGGAGGAGATTCGGGTGGCCGGGGTAGAGCTCCCAGAGAATGGCCAGAAGTGCCTTGTTGCTGAGGAGCATCTTCCAGGCGGGTTCGATCCACAAGGTGGTGCCGGTGCCGCCGCCGTTGTCGAGGGTGGCGAGGACGTGGTCGGCGAAGCGGTCGGTGGTCAGCCACTCCCACGGGTAGAGCTTGAAGCAGCTGCGGATGAACCGGAGTCGCTGGTCGACGAAGCGGCCGGAGAGCCGGTCCCAGCCGATCTCTTCCACGGAGATCCAGGCCGTGTCGAGGCCGGCCTGGTCGGCGGTCTCCTGGAGGTAGGCGACGGTCATGAGGTCCTCGCCGAGTTCGTCGGCGGAGGAGTACGCGAAGTAGAGCGGGCTGCCCGGCGGGAGCAGCGCGGCCTGCTTCTTCCAGGCGGCGACGAGGCGTTCGTGGAGGGAGTTCCACTGGTCGGCGCCGGGGAAGCGCTCCTCCATCCAGAACCACTGCGGGGAGGCGGCCTCGACGAGGGAGGTGGGGGTGTCGGCGTTGTACTCCAGCAGCTTGGCCGGGCCGGTGCCGTCGTAGCGGAGGTCGAACCGACCGTAGAGGGAGGGGAGTTCGGCGCGGCGGCGCCAGGCCTCGGCGACCGCGTCCGCGACGCGCGGGTCGCTGATACCGAGGTCGGCGAAGCGGTCCGCGGTGACGATGTGGTCCGCCGCCACCAGACACATGCGGTGGAGTTCCTCGACGACGTCCTCCAGGGCCTCGACCTCCTCAAGGGAGAAGGCGTAGTAGGCGCTCTCGTCCCAGTAGGGGCGCAGGGAGTCGTCGGGGTAGCGGGTGAGCGGGTAGATCAGGCCCTGTTCCTCGACGGTCTGCTGCCAGCCGGGGCGGGGTTCGATGGTTCGGCGTTCCATGGCGTCTCTCCGGGGCGGGTCCGTGCTCAGCCGCCGCCGCTGCCGCCGGAGCAGCCGAAGCCGCCGCGGTCCACGGCCTCGCTCTTACTGAAGGTGCCGTAGTCGGCGCGGCCGTTGCTGACGTCGGCGTCGTAGTACCAGGCGGCGTCGGCGCTCTTGCCGGTGCCGGTCTTCTTCTTCCCGCCCTTGCCGGAGGAGGACGAGGAGCCGGAGCTGCCGGAGTTGCAGTTCTTGTCGGCGACGACCTTGTAGCCCTCGTAGGTGTAGCTGTCGCGGTCGACGCAGCGGCGGTCGGGGTCCGAGCCGCAGGAGGTCAGTGCCGCCGCGACGACTCCCATGCCGCCGAGCACGACGGTGCTGGAGCGCAGCCGTCGCCGAGTTTCCGCCATGTTCCCCGTCTCCCCGTGATGCGTCGAAGCTGTTGTCCGGCGGTCAGCCTAGAGATCGGTGAGAGTGCTCGCGCGGGCACCCCGTCCGTCTTCACGCCTCCCCTACAGTCGCTTTGTGCTCTTTGGGATGGTGTGCGCGCTGGGCGCGGCGGTCTGTTTCGGTACGGCGACGGTGTTGCAGGCGGTCGCCGCGCGGGCGGCGGGCACGCCCGACGGTTCCGGCGGGGAGGCGGCGCTGCTGCTGCGGGCGGTACGGCAGTGGCGGTACCTGGCCGGACTCGGGCTGGACGGGCTGGGGTTCGTGCTGCAGATCGTGGCGTTGCGGTCGATTCCGATCTACGCGGTCGGGGCGGCGTTGGCGTCGAGTCTCGCGGTGACGGCGGTGGTCGCGGCGCGGTTGCTGGGGGTGCGGTTGAGCGGGGCGGAGTGGGGGGCGGTGGGGGTGGTGTGTGCCGGGCTCGCGATGTTGGGGGTCGCGTCCGGGACGGAGGGGGATCTGGACGGGCCGGAGGCGCTGAAGTGGGTGATGCTCGGGGTGGCCGTGGGGGTGCTGCTGCTCGGGCTCGCCGGGGGGCGGTTGGCGGGGCGCTGGCGGGCGTTGGTGCTCGGGCTCGGGGCGGGGGTCGGGTTCGGGGTGGTCGAGGTGGCGGTGCGGTTGATCGACTCCCTTGCCCCGTCCTCGCTGCTCACACATCCGGCGACGTATGCGCTGCTCCTCGGCGGGGGTGCCGCGTTCCTGTGTCTGACCTCGGCACTGCAACGGGGGTCGGTGACGACGGCGACCGCGGCGATGGTGATCGGCGAGACGGTGGGGCCGGCGCTGGTGGGGGTGGTGTGGCTCGGGGACCGTACACGGGAGGGGATGGGGTGGCTGGCGGTGCTGGGGTTCGCGGTGGCGGTCGCGGGGGCGCTGGGCCTGGCCCGCTTCGGTGAGGCTCCTGCCTCCGAGGATGGGGCCGGGGAGGGTGCGGACCGGGCGAGGAGTGCGGGGGCCTCCGGGTGACCGCCCCGGGTGCGGCTCCTCCGGCGCCGCGTCCTCGACCCGCGGGCGCCCCCTACGGCATCGCCCTGCACAGTGCCTCCAGGGCCCCCGTCCACCCGCTGTCCGGCGGGGTGCCGTAACCGACGACCAGGGCGTCCAGGCCGTCCGGGGCCGCTTCGGGGTGGCGGAAGTAGGAGAGGCCGTGGAGGGCGACGCCCTGCCAGGAGGCGGACTGGACGACGGAGTGTTCGGTGCCGGGCGGGAGGCGCAGGACGGCGTGGAGGCCGGCGGCGATGCCGGTGATGTGGACGTCGGGGGCCTGGGCGGCGAGGGCGGTGAGCAGGGCGTCGCGGCGGCGGCGGTAGCGCAGGCGGGAGGCGCGGACATGACGGTCGTAGGCGCCGGAGGTGATGAATTCGGCCAGGGTCAGCTGGTCGAGGGCGCTGGAGGTGTCCACCTTGCCCTTGGCCGCCGCCGTCTCCGCCGCCAGGGACGGGGGCAGGACCATCCAGGCGAGGCGGAGGCCGGGGGCGAGGGACTTGCTGGCCGTGCCGAGATAGACGACACGGTCGGGGTCCAGGCCCTGGAGGGCGCCGACGGGCTGGCGGTCGTAGCGGAACTCCCCGTCGTAGTCGTCCTCCAGGATCAGGCCGCCGGTGCGGCGGGCCCACTCGACCACCGCGGTGCGGCGGGCCCGGTGGAGGGGGACGCCCATCGGGAACTGGTGGGCGGGGGTGAGCAGAAGAGCACCCGCGTCGCCGAGGTCGGCCGGGTTCGTGCCGCGGTCGTCGAAGGGGATCGGCGGGGTGCGCAGACCGGCTCCGACCAGCTGGTTCCAGTGCGCGTCCAGGCCGTACGACTCGACGGCGGCCGTACGGACGCCGCGGGCCCGCAGGACCGTGCCCAGCAGGCGCAGGCCGTGGGCGATGCCCGAGCACATAAGGACGCGGTCGGGGTCGGTGCGGACGCCGCGGGCGCGGGCGAGGTAGTCGGCCAATGCGGTGCGCAGTTCGATGCGGCCGCGCGGGTCGCCGTAGCCGAGGGCGTGGTTCGGGGCCGCGAGAAGGGCGCGGCGGGCCGCCTTGAGCCACTCGGCGCGTGGGAAGGCGGCGAGGTCGGGGGCGCCGGGCCGGAAGTCGTGGGCGGGGCGGTGCGGTGCCCGGGGGCCGGGGCCGCCCGGGGCGGAGGGGGCGGCCACCGTGCGCTCCGCCACTCTCGTGCCCGAGCCCTGCCGGGCGGTGAGCCAGCCCTCGGCGACCAGGTCGGCGTAGGCGTCGGCGACCGTGTTGCGGGCGATGCCGAGGTCGGCGGCGAGGGTGCGGGACGAGGGCAGCCGGGTGCCCGGGGCCAGGCGGCCGGTGCGGACCGCCTCGCGCAGGGCGTCGGTCAGGCCCCGGCGCAGATGTGGGCCGGCGGGTTCCAGGTGGAGGTCGACGCCCAAAGTGGCCCATGATTTCGCCATGGGAATGGACCATACCGGTGGGCTGCCTCGAATCTAGGGTCGAGGACATGACGACGCACACCGACGACAGGACCCCCACCGATCACGGAACCGGCACCGTGGGCTACGCCCCCGCGCACACCCCGCGGCTGGCCTGGGCCGAGCAGGCTCCCGAGGTCTTCAAGGCGATGGTCCGGCTCGACGCCGCCGCCCGGAAGGGCCTCGACCCGAAGCTGCTGGAGCTGGTGAAGGTCCGCGCCTCGCAGATCAACCGCTGCGCGCTCTGCGTCGACATGCACAGCAAGGACGCCCTCGCGGCCGGCGAGAGCGTCGAGCGGATCGTGCAGCTGAGCGCGTGGGAGGAGTCGGAGCACTTCTACACGGAGCGGGAGCTGGCGGCGCTGGCGCTGACGGAGGCGGTGACCGTGCTCACCGACGGGTTCGTGCCGGACGCGGTGTACGAGCGGGCGGCGGCGCACTTCGAGGAGGCCGAGCTGGCGCAGCTGATCGCCGCGATCACGGTGATCAACGCGTGGAACCGGTTCGGAGTGACCTGCCGGCTGGTTCCCGGGCACTACCAGCCGGGGCACAAGTGACGGCGCGTACGCGGCTGTTGGACAAGTCGGTCGCGCAGGCCATGTCCACTCTGAGCGCCGCGGCGAAGAGAGGGCTCGGGGATCCCGCGCTGGCGGAGCTCGTCGTGATCCGGGCCTCGCAGCTCAACCACTGCGCGTTCTGCCTCGACATGCATCTGACGATCGCGCGTCAACACGGGGTGCCGGAGAAGCAGTTGGATCTGCTGGCCGCCTGGGAGGAGGCCGAGGGGGTCTTCGACGAGCGGGAGCGGTCCGCGCTCGCGCTGACGGAGGCGGTGACGGTCCTGACCGGGGGCACCTCCCAGGCCTTCGGCTCTGGGGGAGGTTCCGTGCCGGACGAGGTGTACGCGACGGCGGCCAAGCATTTCGACGAGACGCGGCTCGCCCATCTGGTCGGTCTGATCGTCGCCATCAACAACTGGAACCGGGTGATGGTGAGCCGCCGTATCCCGCCGGGGGGTTACACAGCATGAGCGTCGGAGGGTCACCCGAGATGAGCAAGGTCGAGATCTTCCAGCGGCTCCATCGGCGCCGGGCCGTCGACGACCCGCTCGTCCTGCCGGGGCCCTGGGACGCGGCCAGCGCCCGGGTGTTCGTGGAGGCCGGTTACCCGGCGCTCGCGACGCCCAGCGCGGGGGTCGCCGCCTCGTTGGGCTACGAGGACGGGGAGACGCCGGCCGACGAGATGTTCGCGGCGGTGGCGAGGATCACCCGGTCCGTGGACGTGCCCGTGTCCGCGGACGTCGAGGACGGGTACGGGCTGGCTCCCAAGGAGCTGGTGGAGCGGCTGCTGGAGGCGGGTGCCGTGGGCTGCAACCTTGAGGACTCCAACGGGGGTGTCCTCAAGGACCCGCACCAGCACGCCGAATGGCTCGCCGAGGTGCGGTACGCGGCCGGGGACGAGCTCTTCGTCAACGCGCGCATCGACACCTTCCTGCGCGGAGTCGACGATCCCGAACAGGCCATCGAGCGGGCCGCGTTGTACACCGCCGCGGGCGCCGACTGCGTGTATCCGATCGGCGCCCCGGCGGACGTACTGCCCCTGCTGCGGTCCGGGATCCATGGGCCGGTGAACGTGTTCGCGAAGGTCGGGGCGGGCCCCTCGCCCGCCGAGCTGGGCGAACTCGGAGCCACCCGCATCACGTTCGGGCCGGGCCTTCAGCGGCGGGCGGGCGCGATCCTCCACGACCTGATGGAGGAGATGCGCTGACGGCAGGCCGCCCCGTCGGCATCAGAAGCGGACCTCCGGCGTGCGGTAGACCTTGCCGTTGCTCATCTGCCAGCCGGAGGCTCCGGTGCGGATGCCCTTGGGGCACTGGTACCACGCCGAGGTGTAGGTGTCGTAGCCGTCGATCCTGCCGTCCTTGAACACCTTCGGGCTCTGGCCGTCGGGGCCGAAGCAGGTCACGCCGAACTTGCCGGTGGCGGACCGGGACGTGGTGTTGGAGAACTTGACCTTGACCTTGGTCCCCGACTTGGTGATGCACCGCTTGGTCAGCTTGCCGCTGCAGTACCAGGTGGTGGCGGCGTCCGCGGACGGGGCGGCCAGCCCGAGAAGGGAGAACGTGGTGAGGGCGGCCAGGGAGAGAGAGGTGATCTTCTTCATGCGCCTCAGCTCACCAGAGGATGCGGGGACCGACGAAATCGGTTTCGCCCGGATGGCACCGATTCCCGACACCCTCTCGACGGATCTCCCCAAAGGGAACACACGGAGATAACCGTCGCTTGACCGGCCTAACAGATCTCCAACAAGACAACAGATCACCAACAGGGACGTTCAGGAGAGCCACGCCCGCCATGTGGACTCATGGCCCTCCACCCACTTCCGCGCCGCCTCCTCCGGCGTCAGTTTCTGGTCGGCGATCATCAGGGAGACCTCGTTCTGGTCCTCGGTCGTCCACTTGAACTTCTTCAGGAAGGCCGCCGCCGAGCCGCCCGAGCGGGCGAAGTCGGAGTTGAGGTACTTCTCCAGCGGAGTGTGCGGATAGGCGCAGGCGACCTTCGCGGGGTCGGCGTCGCAGCCCTCCTTGTAGGCGGGGAGCTTCACCTCGGTCATGGGGACCTTCTCGAAGAGCCACTGCGGCGCGTACCAGTAGGTGAGGAAGGGCTTCTTCTCCTTGGCGAACTGCTTGATCTGGGTGATCTGGGCGGCCTCGGAGCCGGCGAAGACGACCTGGTAGTCCAGGTCGAGGTTGCTCACCAGCGCCTTGTCGTTGGTGACGTACGACGGTGAGCCGTCCATCAGCTGGCCCTTGCCGCCGCTCTCGGCGGTGCGCATGAGGTCCGCGTACTTGTCGAGGTTCTTCCAGCTGGTGACGTCGGGATGCTGCTTGGCGAAGTACGTGGGGACGTACCAGCCGATGTGGCCGGTCACGCCGAGTTCGCCGCCGTGCGTGATGGTCTTCTTGTCGTCGACGTAGCGCTGTTCCTGCTCGGGGTGGCCCCAGTCCTCCAGGATCGCGTCGACCCGGCCCTGGCTGAGCGCGTCCCAGGCGGGGACCTCGTCGACCTGGACGGTGTCGACGCGGTAGCCGAGCTCGTGCTCCAGGAGGTACTGGGCGACGGCCACGTTGGCCTGGGCGCCGACCCAGGACTGGACGGAGAGGGTCACCGTCTTCGCGCCCTGGGCATGGGCGAAGGGCGAGGACTGCTGGGTCATGTCGGCGGCGCCGCAGCCGGTGAGCAGCAGCAGCGAGGCGACCGCGGCGGTCGCGCACATACGGGTACGGATGCGCATGTCACGCTCCCTTCTTCGTTCGGCGTTCCGTCGGCTGGGTCACCCGGTCGAGCATCAGGCCGAGGCAGACGATCGCGGCGCCGGCCACCAGACCGGTCGCGAGGTCGCCCTGGGCGAGGCCGAAGACGACGTCGTAGCCGAGGGCGCCACCGCCGACCAGGCCGCCGATGATGACGACGGCGAGGACCAGGACCACGCCCTGGTTGACGGCGAGCAGCAGGGCCGGGCGGGCGAGCGGGAGCTGAACCTGGCGCAGCTGCTGCCAGCTCGTCGCGCCGAGCGAGCTCGACGACTCCATCGCCGCCGGGTCGACCTGGCGCAGCCCCTGGGTGGTGATGCGGACGACGGCGGGCAGCGCGTAGACGACGGCCGCGGCGACGGCGGGGGCGCGGCCGACGCCGAACAGGGCGACGACCGGGATCAGATAGACGAACTGCGGCATCGTCTGGAAGACGTCCAGGACGGGGCGCAGGGCCCGTTCGAGGCGGTCGCTACGGGCCGCCGCGATACCGGTCGCGAAGCCGATGACCAGGGTGACGGCGACGGCCGCGAGGACCTGGGAGAGGGTGTCGAGCGCCGGTGTCCAGACACCGAGGACGCCGATCGCGGCCATGGCGAGGACCGCGGTGAGCGCGGTGCGCCAGGTGCCGATGAGCCAGGCGAGGGTCGCGACCAGGAGCAGCATCGACCACCAGGGGAGCCAGGTCAGTCCGTCCCGGAGCGGGTTGAGGACCCAGGTGGTGAAGTGGGCGGCCCAGTCGGCGGTGCCGCCGACGACGGGGACGCCGGAGTAGAGGTGGTCGGTCATCCAGTCGACGGTGCGGTTGACGGGCTCGGCGATCGGCACGGTCCAGGCGTCGGGCCAGTCGAGGCGGCCCATGAGACGTGCGGCGACGGCGATCGCGAGGGCGGCGACGAGCGCGTACGGCCCTCCCCGGCGGCGCGTCTGCGAGGGGGACGTCGAGCCGCCACCCGCCGCTCCGGTCACCCGGTCCAGTACGACGGCCAGCAGCACGATCGGGATGCCGGCGGCGAGGGCCGCGCCGACGTCGACGGAGGCGAGGGCCTGGTAGACGCGGTCACCGAGGCCGCCCGCGCCGATGACCGACGCGATGACCGCCATCGACAGGGCCATCATGATCGTCTGGTTGAGGCCGAGGAGGAGCTCCTTGCGGGCCAGCGGGACCCGGGCGGTCAGCAGTCGCTGGCGGGCGGTCGCGCCGAGGGACCGTACCGCCTCCAGCACCTCCTTGTCGGCGCCGCGCAGGCCGAGCGCGGTGAGGCGGGCCATGGGCGGGGCGGCGTAGACGACGGTGGCGAGGACGGCGGCGGGGACGCCCATGCCGAAGACCAGGACGACGGGGAGGAGATAGGCGTACGCCGGAAGGACCTGCATGGTGTCGAGGACCGGGCGCAGGGCGCGGTCGAGGCGGTCGTTCAGACCGGCGGCGAGGCCCAGGACGGCTCCTACGCCGACGGACGCGGCGACGGCCACGACCATCAGGGCGAGGGTCTGCATCGTCGGCACCCACATGCCGAGGAGACCGCAGGTGAGGAACGCGGCCACGGTGCCGAGGGCGAGGCGCAGACCCGCGACCCGCCAGGCCACCAGGGCGCTCAGGGCCGTCACGCCGGCCCAGCCGGCCGCCAGCAGCACGAGGTAGACGGCGCGTACGGAAAGGACGACTGCGTTGCTGATGTGGCCGAAGAAGTAGAGGAACAGGGGGTGGGTGTCGCGGTTGTCGACGATCCAGGTGCTGGTCCGGGTGAGCGGGTCGGAGAGGTCGACGGTGAGGGCGTCCGGCCATGCGCCGCCGGCCCAGCGGGCGGTCGCCAGCGGGACGAGGACGGCGGCGGCCAGGGCCAGCAGCGCGAGTTTGTGGACGGCACGGTGTCGCAGGACGGCGGGCACGGTGCGCGGGGAGAAGACAGTGATCGCAGCCATCAGACCGCCTCCTTGGCCGTACCGGCCACCACCCCGAGCAGCCCGTCCGCGTCCACCATTCCGACGCACCGCCCCTGGTCCACCACCCGAGCCGGCTCCCCCGCCCGGGCCACCGCCTCGATCGCCTCCGAGACCGTGGCGTTCGGCGGGACGGCGGGGCCCTTGCCCGCGTCGCCGGCCGACACCGACCGCATCGCCGTCCGTACCGTCAGGACCTGCTCCCTCGGTACGTCGCGGACGAACTCGCGGACGTAGTCGTCGGCCGGGGAGCCCACGATCTCCTCCGGGGTACCCAGTTGGACCACCTTGCCGTCGCGCATGAGGGCGATGCGGTCGCCGAGTTTGAGGGCCTCGCTCAGGTCGTGCGTGATGAAGACCATCGTGCGGCCCTCCTCGCGGTGCAGACGGACGACCTCCTCCTGCATGTCCCGGCGGATCAGCGGGTCGAGCGCGCTGAAGGGCTCGTCGAAGAGGAGGACCTCCGGGTCCACGGCCAACGCCCGGGCGAGACCGACGCGTTGGCGCTGGCCGCCGGACAGCTGGCTCGGCCTGCGCTGCTCCATGCCCTCCAGGCCCACCTTGGCGACGACCTCCGCCGCCCGCGCCCTGCGTTCCGCCTTCCCCATGCCCTGGATCTCCAGGCCGTAGGCCACGTTGTCGAGGACCGTGCGGTGCGGGAGGAGACCGAAGTGCTGGAAGACCATCGCGGCGCGGTGGCGGCGCAGTTCACGCAGCCGGGACCGGTCCATGGCGCGGACGTCCTCGCCGTCGATGGCGAGCGTGCCCGCCGTCGGCTCGATGAGCCGGGTCAGACAGCGCACCAGCGTGGACTTGCCGGACCCGGACAGGCCCATCACCACGAAGACCTCGCCCTTGCGGACGTCGAAGGAGACGTCCCGGACGGCGGCGGTGCAGCCGGTGCGGGCGCGGAGTCCGGTGGGGTCGAGGGCGGCGAGTTCGGGGTCGGCGGGGATCCTGTCGGCCTTGGGGCCGAAGACCTTCCAGAGCCCGTTCACGGAGAAGACAGGGGTCTCGCTCATCACGCACCGCCTCCGATCAGGTCCACGGCTTTCTCACCGACCATGAGCACCCCGATCATCGGGTTCACGGCCGTCATCGTCGGGAAGACCGAGGCGTCGGCGATCCGGATGCCCACAAGGCCGCGGATGCGCAACTCCGGGTCCACCACGGCGAGTTCGTCGTCCAGTGCACCCATACGGCAGGTGCCGGCCGGGTGGTAGACGGTGTGAGCGACCTTGCGGGCGTACTCGCTGAGGTCGTCGTCGCTCGTGACGGACGGGCCGGGGCACACCTCGCGCTTGAGCCAGCCCGCCAGCGGTTCGGTGCGCGCTATCTCGCGGGCGATGCGGATGCCGTCGACCAGGGTGCGGCCGTCGTAGTCGTCCGCATCCGTGAAGTAGCGGAAGTCCAGGGCCGGTTTGACCGACGGGTCCGCGCTGGTCAGGTACAGGCGGCCGCGGCTCCTCGGCTTGGGGATGTTGGGGGTCATCGAGACGCCGTGGGAGGGGCGTTCGTAGCCCAGCCGTTCCGGGTTGTCGGTGAAGGGGACCTGGTAGAAGTGGAACATCAGGTCGGGGCCCGCGTGTTCGGGGTCGCGGCGGACGAACAGGCCCGCGTCGGAGTCCATCGCGGAGTTCTCCGGGATGGGACCGTTCGTCTCCCAGACGATCACCGACTCGGGGTGGTCGAGCAGGTTCTCACCGACGCCCGGCAGGTCGTGCACGACGGGGATGCCGAGGGCCTCCAGGTCGCGCGCGGGGCCGATGCCCGAGTGCAGGAGCAGCCGGGGCGAGTCGACGGCGCCCGCGCACAGCAGCACCTCGTTGCGGGCGCGTACGACGAACTCCTCGCCGTCCTTGGCGCGGACGTGGACGCCCCGGGCGCGCGTGCCGTCCAGGTCGAGTCGGTGGGCCCAGGTCTCCAGCAGGAGCGTCAGGTTGGGGCGTTCGTCCATCACCGGGTGCAGATACGCCACGGACGCCGAGGACCGCTTGTTGTTCTCGGGGTGGTAGGCGAGGTCGAAGAAGCCGACGCCGTCGTCGAAGGGCCGTCGGTTGAAACCCTCGACGCGCGGGACGCCCGTCGCCTTCTGCACGGCGTCGACGAAGTCGCGGGCGATGGCGTTCCGGTCCTTCTCGTCGACCGGGACGATGTTGTTGAGGAGCCGCGCGTAGTACGCCTCCATCGGTACCGCGCCCCACCCCTTGGCGCCGTTCGCCTCCCACTCGTCCCAGTCGGACGGGAGCGGCTTGAAGGAGATGAGGGTGTTGTGGGAGGAACAGCCGCCGAGGACGCGGGCGCGGCTGTGCCGGATGTGGGAGTTGCCGCGTGGCTGCTCGACCGTGGGGTAGTCGTAGTCGAGGTCGCCGCCGAGGAGGCCCATCCAGCGGCGCAGGGTGAGGACGTCCTCGCGGTCGACGTCGCTGGGGCCGCCTTCGATGACGGCGACGGTGACGTCCGGGTTCTCGGTGAGCCGGGAGGCGATGACGGAACCGGCCGTGCCGCCGCCTATGACGACATAGTCGTACTCGTGTTTGTGGTGCATGGGGGTTGCTCCTGGAAGGTGGGGGGAGGGCGGGGTTCAGCAGGCGAACCAGCGAACGGGCTTGGGCCGTTCAGTGGCGAACCAGCCGACGGGCTCGGGCCGTTCAGCCGGCGAACCAGCGGACGGGCTTGGGCGCGAGGTTCTGGTAGATGTGCTTGGTCTCGCGGTACTCGGCCAGCCCGGCGGGGCCCAGCTCACGGCCGACGCCGCTCTTGCCGAAGCCGCCCCACTCCGCCTGCGGGAGATAGGGGTGGAAGTCGTTGATCCAGACGGTGCCGTGGCGCAGCCGGCCGGCGACCCGGCGGGCGCGTCCGGCGTCGGCGGTCCAGACGCCGCCGGCGAGGCCGTACTCGGTGTCGTTGGCGAGGAACACCGCCTCGTCCTCCGTACGGAAGGTCTCGACGGTGAGGACCGGGCCGAAGACCTCCTCGCGTACGACCTTCATCTCGCGGTGGCAGGCGTCGAGGACGGTCGGCTCATAGAAGTACCCGGCGTCCAGGCTCTCGGGCCGCTTGCCGCCCGTGCGCAGCACCGCGCCCTCCGCGAGCGCCGAGGCGACGTACGCCTCGACCTTGGCCCGCTGCTGCTCGGAGACGAGGGGTCCGCACTCGACGCCGTCGTCGGTGCCGCGGCCCAGCCTGATCCGGCCCGCCCGGTCGGCGAGTTCGGCGACGAAGCGTTCGCGGACGGACTCCTCGACGATGAGGCGGGCGCCCGCCGAGCAGACCTGGCCGCTGTGGATGAAGGCCGCGTTGAGGGCCTGGTCGACGGCGGTGTCGAAGCCCTCCTCGGTGGCGCAGGCGTCGGCGAAGACGACGTTGGGGTTCTTGCCGCCGAGTTCCAGGGCGACCTTCTTGACCGAGGGCGCGGCGGCCTGGGCCACCTTGGTGCCGCTGAGCAGGCCGCCGGTGAAGGAGACGAGGTCCACGTCGGGGTGCTCGGCGAGCCGGGCGCCGACCGAGGCGCCGGGGCCGGTGACGATGTTGGCGACCCCGGCCGGGAGACCGGCCTCCACGAGCAGTTCGATCAGCGCGACGGTCGTCAGCGGAGTGATCTCGCTGGGCTTGACGACGAAGGTGTTCCCCGCGGCGAGCGCCGGGGCGATCTTCCAACTGGCCTGGAGGAGCGGGTAGTTCCACGGGGTGACGAGGGCGCAGACCCCCACCGGCTCGTGCACGACGACACTGTGGACGTCGGGCGAGCCCGCGTCGACGACCCGGCCGGAGGCCTCGGCGGCGACGAGCCCGGCGAAGTAGCGGAAGGCGTCGGCGACACAGTCGATGTCGACACGGCCCTCTTCGAGGGTCTTGCCCGCGTCGCGGCTCTCCAGCAGGCCGAGCCGTTCGCGGTCGCGCATGAGGAGGTCGGCGACGCGGTAGAGCAGGGCGGCGCGCTCGGCGACCGGGGTGCGCGGCCAGTCACCGTGGTCGAACGCCTGCCGGGCGGCGGCCACGGCGAGGTCGGTGTCCTTCTCGTCCCCCTCGGCGACGACGGCGAAGGGCCGGGCGTCCGCAGGGTCGAGGATCTCGCGGGTGGCACCGGAGACCGCGTCCCGCCATGTTCCGTCGACATGGATCGTCCGTTGTTCGTGCTGCCTTGCCATGCTCGCTGTCGCCTTCCGTTCCCGTTCGGTTCCCCTGAGTCACACGGGTGTCACTCAGCGGGACCGTCAGCACCTGCCCCCACCCCCGCGTTGCATGCGCAATCGGTGCCCGAAAGTGCCCCGCGTCACCGAACGTGCGGGTAAATGGGGCAAATCGTACGCTGAGAGATGCTCCGCAGTGTGGCGCCGATCACGGAGGTGGCGCATGGCAGGCAAGGCGCTGATATGCGCGACGGCGGTTCTACTCCTCTCGCCGGTCCTCATCGCCGCGGACGGCGACGACGGCGACGACCTGACCGCGCGGCAACTCGCCGACCAGGCGAAGGACCACCTCCTCGACGCGAAGTCCGTCCATCTCAAGCTGACCGATCGCAGTACCGACACCCGGACAAGCACCACCCGGCCCACCTCGATGGACCTCGCCCTCGACCAGCACGGCAACTGCGTGGGCTCCATGACGATGGGCTCGCACGGCGGCAGCGTGGACATCGTCAAGCAGGGCGCCGAGGTGTGGATGAAGCCGGACGCCGACTTCTGGAAGGCACAGGTGCCCGGCGGCGAGGGCGACGCGGTGGCCGAGCTGTTCAAGGACCGCTACATCCACGGCTCCACGAAGGACGCCATGCTCAAGGGCATGGCCGACACCTGCGATCTGACCTCCTTCCAGAAGGAGGTCGCGGGCGACGACAAGGCGTCGACCCTGAAGAAGGGCACCGAGACGACCGTGGACGGGACGAAAGTGATCCCGCTCAAGGGCGTGGAGGACGGCAAGCGGGCGGTCCTGTACGTCACTTCGGACACCCCGCACCGGCTGGTGAAGGCCACCCAGCGTGGCGGCGGCACCGACCTGACCCTGACCTTCACGGACTACGACAAGCCGGTACCGACGGCCACACCCTCCGCCGACGAGTCGGTGGACGTGGGCAAGCTCCAGCAGGAGTTGGAGAACGCGTGACGGACCACATGGCGATCCCGGCGTACCCGGGTGCCTACGCGCACTCCTGTCCCGTGGGGCAGAACGAGCTCAGCGCCATGGCGAGCGGTTCGCGGACCTGCGCGGGAGACAGGTCCTCGGGGCCGCTCGCCCGGATCGCGTAGAGAGTGCCGTCGGCCGCCTCGAAACGGTGGTCGATCACCTGACGGGCGCCCTTGTCCTCGTCGTCGTAGCGGTAGGTGAGCTCGGACCAGGTGGTGTCCTCGTCCCGTTCGAGGGCCTGGTAGCCGGGCTGGCGGGCGAAACCGAAGCCGGGGTCGTTCTCGGCCTGACGCAGCGACTCGCCGGGGCTGTCCTCGGCCAGCCGGAAGATCTGCAGCTGACGGCCGTCGTCCGGGGCGTCGTAGAAGACCACCGCGGCCTTCTCACCCTGCTTCTGTCTGCGGGTCCAGCCCTCGGGGACGACGATCGTGTAGCCGACCGGGTCCTCGGCGAGGCGGTAACCGGCTGCGGGGCCGGGTGATGCCGGAGGCGACTCGAACGTCGTCACCGAGGGGGTGGACTCCGGAGGCGACGGCGTCGACGCGGACGTCGTGACGACCACGCTCGGTCCCGGGGTGGCACCGGCACCCACCGAGCCGTCGCGGGTCAGGAACCAGACACCGGCCCCGGCTCCCGAGCCCAGCACGGCCATCACGGTGAGGACCACCAGCAGACGGCGCGGGCCGCCGGGAGGCGGTGGCGGCGGAGGCGGGACATATGGCTGGGGCGGCGGGACGTACGGCTGGGGCGGGGGCGCGTGCGGTTGCGGCGGAGGCGTGGCCCACGGCGGGGTGTACGACGTCTGCGTCTCCGCCGACGCCCACGGCGGCAGCGCGCCACCACCGTTCTGCCCCTGTGCTCCCCAGGCCGCCTGGCCGCTGTCCTCGCTGGGCTCGTGCTCGCCGGAACCCGAGCTGTAACCGTTCCCGTGCCATCCGCTGTTCATCGCGAACCCCCCGAATCACCTTGGCGGGTAACGTTCTTGACGGTAGCGGTGAAAACGGGCGCGGGCCCCGCCCCGGAAGAAACCGGAACAGGGCCCGTGCAGGCTTGTTACGCGAAGCGCGTGGCTCAGATGAGGCCGAGCGCGCGAACCGCCTCGCGCTCCTCCGCCAGCTCGGCGACGGACGCGTCGATGCGGGTGCGGGAGAACTCGTTGATGTCCAGGCCCTGGACGATCTCGTAGACGCCGTCCTTGGTGGTGACCGGGAAGGAGGAGATCAGGCCCTCCGGGACGCCGTAGGAGCCGTCCGACGGGATGCCCATGGAGGTCCAGTCGCCCTCGGCGGTGCCGTTGACCCAGGTGTGCACGTGGTCGATGGCGGCGTTCGCGGCGGAGGCCGCCGACGAGGCACCGCGCGCCTCGATGATCGCGGCGCCACGCTTGGCGACGGTCGGGATGAAGTCCTCGGCCAGCCACTTCTCGTCGCCGCCGATGGCCTCGATGGCCGGCTTGCCCGCGACGGACGCCTGGAAGATGTCCGGGTACTGGGTGGCGGAGTGGTTGCCCCAGATGGTCAGGCGCTTGATGTCGGCGACCGTGGTGCCCGTCTTCTTCGCGAGCTGGGTCAGCGCGCGGTTGTGGTCGAGGCGGGTCATCGCGGTGAAGCGCTCGGCCGGTACGTCCGGGGCGGCGGCCTGGGCGATCAGGGCGTTGGTGTTGGCCGGGTTGCCGACGACGAGGACCTTGATGTCGTCCGCGGCGTTGTCGTTGATGGCCTTGCCCTGCGGCTTGAAGATGCCGCCGTTGGCCTCCAGGAGGTCACCGCGCTCCATGCCCTTGGTGCGCGGGCGGGCGCCGACGAGGAGGGCGACGTTGGTGCCGTCGAAGGCGACGTTCGGGTCGTCCGTGATGTCAATGCCCTGCAGAAGCGGGAACGCGCAGTCGTCCAGCTCCATCGCGGTGCCCTCGGCGGCCTTGAGCGCCGGGGTGATCTCCAGCAGGCGCAGGCGGACCGGCACGTCCGCGCCGAGCAGCTGGCCGGAGGCGATGCGGAAGAGCAGGGCGTAACCGATCTGGCCGGCCGCGCCGGTGACGGTGACGTTCACGGGAGTGCGGGTCATGGCGTTCTCCGTATGACAGCTGTCGGTGGGGCGTCCCTGCCCCCGGGGTGCGGGACGTACAAATGATCGATCTCTTGGCATCAAGAGATCCACCGGTCAGGCTATCGCGCATCCGGGATCTCGGATGGCCGGGTCCCTGTGGCCCAGCACACAAAGCCGCGAAGCCGACCGGAAATGCGCCCCGCGCAGAGAGCGACGGCCGCCCGTCCGGGAGAGGTGGGACGAGACGGCCGCCGTATGGGGGGTACCGACCTGGCCGGACTCCCGTGGGGGTACGGTTCGCGTGCCCACGATTCGTCCGGCCATGCCTGCGGCCCGGAAATTCTTTCCTCTCAGCCGCGGACGGCTACGGAGTGCACCCCTTCGTCCCCGCCGCCAGCGTCACGCAGGCCTTCGCCTCGCCCGCGTCCTTCACCGCCACCATGGGCGTGTACGCGATCGTGTCCCCGGCCGCGGTGATCGAGCCGGTCTGCTTGCTCTTGCCGACGGTCACCGCGACCGCGTCCCCCTGCACGGCCTGCGTGATACGACCCCAGGCGGCACCGCACGTCTTGCTGTAGCGGACCTCCACGACGGTGGTGCCGACGGTGGCGGTCTTGGCGGTGGTCACCAGGTCGCCGCTGCACCCCATGCTCTCCGCGTCCTTGCCCGTGCAGGAGTCACCGCTGCACTTGACCCCGGCCGGGAGGTTCGCCGGAGTGGAGGCGGTCGGGCTGGGCGAGGCCTTGCCGCCCTCGTTCTTCTTGTCGCCGCCGCCGTCGGTGAGGAAGTAGGCCGCGGCTATGACGACGAGCACGCCGACGACGCCCGCGAGGAACATCGTCAGCCGCCGCTTGCCCCGGGGCACGCCGGAACCGGGCCGGGCCGGGCCGGGTGCGCCGGTGCCGGACCCGCCGGCCGGGCGCGGGCTCTGCGCGGGCTCGCCGTACGGCGTCTGCGCGGTCGGCGACCAGGCCGGTCCGTCGGGGGCGCGTCCGCCCGTCGGGGAAGGCCCGGAGTAGCCGGCGAGGCCCCAGGAGTTGACGCCGCTCTCCCGGCTCCCCTGCGCCGACTCGCCCCGCGAGCCCGGTGCGGACTGCGCGGCCTGCGACACCTGGGCGTCCCGCACATCCGGCGACGCCGGCTGCGGCGGCACCGTCGGTGCCACGCCCGCGGGACCGGCCACACCCGGCGTCGCCGTGGCGCTGCCGCTCTTGCGGGCGGTCTTGCCGCCCTTGGCGTTGGCCGGCGGCGCCCCGAACTCCCCGAGCGCGGCGCGCGCCTGGGAGATACGGATGGCCTCCATGGTCATGTCGTGGCGCATCTCCGAGCGGCTCCAGGCGCGCTCGGCGAGTTCCCACATCGTGGTCAGGTGAATGGGATTGGTGCCGGTGACCTCGGCCAGCGCCACGATCGCGCCCTTGGGCGCGAGCAGTCTGCCGTTGAGATAACGCTCCCAGGACGTCTTGCTGTAGCCCGTGCGGTCGGCCACCGCCGCGATGCTCAGTCCGCTGCGGTCCACGAGCCGCCGCAACTGGCTGGCGAACTCCCTGACCTGCGGATCCAGTTCATCCGGCAAGGCCCTCCAACGAGGCATTGCTTCCCCCCTCTTTCCCCCCGGTCGTGCTGGCTGTTGCTGCGTTTCCCCGTCTGGCTACCCAAAGGGATGCGCCCGACCAGGATCTCAGTTCCCGGGGTGGGGGCGCACTGGTGCATCGGGGACGCCCCGGACCGTCCCGATCGGTCACGCTAGCCCTGTTGTCGAACGGATTCGTTGCACATGCGCGAACTTGTCAATACATCGACACATGGGGTGCACATCGCCCGTAACGCGCGCCCCTCGGGTACGAGGCTCACCCAAGCACCACGGCGCCGACGACCGTGACGAGGACCAGCCCGAGCAGCAGGAGTACGGCGGCCAGCAGCATCCGGTGCGGACCGCGCGGCGCGGACGGCGGCTCCTCCCACCAGGGCAGCGTGGGATCGTCCTCGTACTCCTCGGCCCCGGCGGGGCGTTCGGGCAGGTTGGCCGGGCGGGGCCAGGCCTGGATGGCGAGTTCCCAGCGGACGCTCATCCGCGCGGGGTCCTCACCGGCGATCCTGCTCAGCGCCAGCACCGCCTGCCGGGGCGGCGGCTGGCCGGCGTTGAGATAGCGGTGCCACGAGGACTTGCTGTACGCGGTGCGCGCGCCTAGCGCGGCCAGGCTGAGGCCCGTCGTGTCCTTCAGCCGCCGCAGCTGCTCCACGAAGTGCCGCACCTCCGGCGGCAGCTCCTCCGGCAGCGACTGCCAGGCGCCCATCACCCACCTCCACGGTGTCGGACGACACCCGGCCGGTGATCGGTTCCGCCCGCCCCGGCCGCTGTGACAGGGCCCGGACACCGTAGCGGAACGGTCACTTCCGCGGCACAGCGCGCTGACAGCCGTTGAACAGGGCCTTCGCCGTGCACCAGGCTTGACGCGGACGGCGGCCCGTCCTTCCTCGGGGGAGAGGACGGGCCGCCGTCATGGGGCCACCGGGTCAGCTGCTGACCGTGAAGTGCAGCGCGTCCTTCAGGAACGGGATGACCAGCCACGGGCTCGGCTGGGCCATCATCGCCAGCAGGGCGATCACGGCGCCCAGCACGCCGTACGTGACGATGTCGGTGAACCGGGAGCGGACCGCGAGCATGCCGACGTCCGGCAGCAGCCAGCGCAGCGCTCCGCCGGCCAGCAGTCCGGCGCCGATGAGCAGCGAGCCGACGCGGAACTGGTCGGTCGCGATCACCAGCAGACCGACCGCGACCGTGGCCAGCACGGCGAGGATCGGCCACTGCCGGGCGGGCGCCGGGGCGTCCCGCGGCGCGGCCCGGCCGCCGCCCTCGGGGCGCGCGGTGTCCCTGGTGAACAGCGGGAAGCGGCGGGTGACGCGGCGTGGCCTCCCCTCGGCGTCGGGCGCGCTGATCGGGTCCCGGACCTCGATGTCGTTCTCCTCGCGGTCAGCCGACACTGCGCTCCGCCGCCTCGACCACGTTGACCAGCAGCTGGGCCCGGGTCATCGGGCCGACACCACCGGGGTTCGGGGAGATCCACCCGGCCACCTCGGCGACACCGGGGTGGACGTCGCCCACGATCTTGCCCTCGGCGCTGCGCGAGACACCGACGTCGAGGACGGCGGCGCCCGGCTTCACGTCCTCGGGGCGGATCAGGTGGGCCGAGCCGGCGGCGGCGACGATGATGTCCGCGCGCTTGAGGTGGGACGAGAGATCACGGGTGCCGGTGTGGCACTGGGTGACGGTCGCGTTCTCGCTGCGCCGGGTGAGCAGCAGCGGCATCGGGCGGCCGATGGTGACACCGCGGCCGACGACCACGACCTCCGCGCCCTTGATCTCCACGCCGTACTGGCGCAGCAGGGTGAGGACGCCGTTGGGCGTGCAGGGCAGCGGGGCCGGCTCGTTCAGGACGAGGCGGCCGAGGTTCATCGGGTGCAGACCGTCGGCGTCCTTGTCCGGGTCCATCAGCTCCAGGATGCGGTTCTCGTCGATGCCCTTGGGAAGCGGGAGTTGGACGATGTACCCCGTGCAGGCGGGGTCCTCGTTCAGCTCGCGCACCACCGCCTCGATCTCCTCCTGCGTGGCCGTCTCCGGCAGTTCGCGCTGGATGGAGGCGATACCGACCTGGGCGCAGTCGCGGTGCTTGCCGGCTACGTACTTCTGGCTGCCGGGGTCGGTCCCGACGAGGATCGTGCCGAGGCCGGGCGTGACGCCCTTCTCCTTCAGCGCCGCCACGCGGGCGGTCAGATCGGACTTGATCGCGGCTGCGGTGGCCTTGCCATCGAGAATCTGGGCGGTCATGCCCCCATCCTCGCGGATGACCGGGCCCCGGTTCCAATCCGGGTCCCCGGGGGATGTCCGCCGTATCCGACCATGATCGCTTCTGTTGCACTTGCACAACACATATGGAATGCGGCTGGACAACGAACCAGCCACTGAAGAACGATTGTCGGCACAGTGCCGCGGGCTGTACCGGGGGGACGAACCGCATCTGTAGAACCTTCCTCCGACCGTGCCGCTCGTCGTCCCCGCACATTCGGCAAACGGAGGAACACCGCCATGAGTTTCGGCGATCCGAACAACCCCTACGGGCCCCCGCCCCAGCAGCCGCCGGCCGCTCCCGGTTACGGCTACCCCCAGCAGGCCCCGCCCGGCATCCCGCCGCAGCAGCCCTACGGCGCTCCCCAGCAGCCCTACGGCGCCTATCCGCAGGCACCGGCGTACCCCGGCTACCCGGGCGCCAACATGGTCCCGCAGTCGATGCCGGGCCTGCTGGTGACGGCCCGTGTCTTCCTGTACATCATCTCGGCGGTGCAGATCATCGCCGGCCTGATCTACCTGTACGTCGCCGCGTTCGTGAACGACGTCTCGGACTCCGCGGACTCCCTGAGCTCGTCCTCCGACGACCCGTTCAGCGGGATCGGCGACATCGGTGACGCGGCGGCCGGGATCATCACGGGCATCGCGCTCTTCCTGCTCGCGCTGGCGGCGCTGTCCATCACGCTGGGCGTCAAGTTCGGCCGCGGCGGCCAGGGCGTCCGCATCACCACGGTCATCTACGGCGCGCTCGGCACGATCGTCGGTCTGATCGGCCTCTTCATCGGCCTCGACACGGGCATGGCCTCCGCGGTCATCCTGCCGCTGCTGTGGGTGGTGTTCGGCTCCATCATCACCGCCGCCCCGGTGGTGCCGAGCGGTACCGCCTGGTTCGCGCGTCCGCGGTACTGAACCGCCGACGCCCCTCCGGTCCAAGGGCCGTGTCCTTCTCGTACGAGGGGACACGGCCCTGGTGCGTCGGCCCCGCGCCGGCCGGGGCGATCCGCTGACGCCGGGCTCAGCGCACCCGGCGCACGAACACGTCCTGCACGCCGTTGCCGTCGTCCGGCACGAACCGCTCGCTGTCGAAGCCCGAGAAGACGACGGTCCGCGCGCGGGCGTCCATCCGCGCGTCCACGGCGCCGGCGGGCCCACCGTCCCGGTCCGGGGTGACCAGGACGTCCGTACCGGTGCGCAGGTCGCGCACGTACCCCGCGTCCTCGGTGGTGAGGATCGGCCGGACGTCGAGCAGCAGCTTCGTTCCGTCGGCCGACAGGGCGTCCGCGGACAGGACGCCCTCGGGCCCCGGCAACACCGCGTCGACCCGGGTGAGAGTGCCGGTGCGCAGATCACGGACGAAGGGGTTGAAGCTGCTGTTCGGGTCGGGGCCCGGGACCAGGTCGGAGGCGCCGGAGGTGAAGGCGAGGGTGGAGCCGTCGGCGCTGAGCAGCGGACCGGTGGCGGCCTTGTCGGCGGGGCCGCCGTCGTAGGGGGTGTCGGCCTGGACGGTACGGCCGGTGCGGCGGTCGTGGACGTAGAGGTCGGACCAGTCGCCGCGCGGCGGGGTGCCGACGATGTCCTGGTAGGCGACCTCGCGACCGTCGGCGCTCAGGGACGGGGCCCGGAAGCTGTGACCCGGCCCGGCGTCGGGGCTGATCCGCTCGGTGCGATGGGCCCGCAGGTCGCGGACGTAGAGGGCGGTCGGGTCCGTGGGCCGCGTCCCGTAGGCGGCGAACGCCACAGTTCGGCCGTCCGCGGAGAGCGCGGGGGTCTGTCCGCCGGTGTGCTCCGGGCCCAGGCCCACGTCGGCGCGTTCCGTCCGGCCCGTCCTCAAGTCCCGTACGTACACGGCCGATTCGGCGCCGCTCTGGGTGCCGTACGCGACATAGCGGCCGTCGGCGCTGAGCGCCGGGAAGGAGATGTCGCCGTCGGCCGCCACCCGGCGCAGGGTGCCGGTGCGCAGGTCGCGGACGAAGAGGTCGGCGTCGTCGTCGGGGTCGCCGGGCACGAGGTTGGTGGCGTACGAGGTGAAGGCGACGACATGGCCGTCGGCGCTGACGACCGGCTGACCCGAGGGGCCGTTCGCCTCGGTGCCGTCGGCGGCGACGCTGATCCGCAGGGTCGCGGACGCGGGAGCCGGTGCCGCGTCGGCCGTAGGCAAGGATGCGGCGGTCAGCAGCGCGACGAGGACGCCACCGCCCGCCGCGCGTAACGCCCTGCGCCGTCCCGTACCGCGCTCGGTTCTGGCCATCTGTTCCCCCAGAAGGCAGGTGCCCCGGTCCGGTGCCGGGGCTCTGCGGGGATGAAAGCGCAACTACGGGGCGCGGGCAATCAGCTGATACGCGTACAACCCGGGCGCTACGCCGAGCGTCCGCGACGGCATGCCGAAGGGCCCGCCGGTCACGACCGACGGGCCCTCGTCACCTGCGTGCGGCTCAGTGGAAGAAGTGCCGCGTCCCGGTGAAGTACATCGTCACGCCCGCCTTCTTCGCGGCCTCGACGACCAGCTCGTCACGGACCGAGCCGCCCGGCTGGACCACGGCCTTGACGCCGGCCTCGACGAGGATCTCCAGGCCGTCCGGGAAGGGGAAGAACGCGTCGGAGGCCGCGTACGCCCCCTGCGCACGCTCGGCGCCCGCCCGCTCGACGGCCAGCTTCGCGGAGTCGACGCGGTTGACCTGGCCCATGCCGACGCCGACCGAGGCGCCGTCCTTGGCGAGGAGGATCGCGTTGGACTTCACCGCGCGGCAGGCCTTCCAGGCGAAGGCCAGCTCGGCGAGCTCGGCCGGGGACAGCGCCTCGCCCGTCGCCAGCGTCCAGTTGGCCGGGTCGTCGCCGTCCGCCTGGAGACGGTCGGTGACCTGGAGGAGCACACCGCCGTCGACCGGCTTGACCTCGACCGGGTTGGCGGGGGCGCCCTCGGCCTTCAGCACCCGGATGTTCTTCTTCTTGGCGAGGGCCTCCAGGGCCCCCTCCTCGTAGTCCGGCGCGACGATGACCTCGGTGAAGATCTCCGCGACCTGCTCGGCCATCTCCTTGCTGACCGGACGGTTGACGGCGATCACGCCGCCGAACGCCGACAGCGGGTCGCACGCGTGCGCCTTGCGGTGCGCCTCGGCGACGTCCGCGCCGACCGCGATACCGCACGGGTTGGCGTGCTTGATGATCGCGACGGCCGGCTCGTCGTGGTCGTACGCGGCACGGCGGGCGGCGTCCGTGTCCGTGTAGTTGTTGTACGACATCTCCTTGCCGTGCAGCTGCTCGGCCTTGGCAAGACCGGCACCGGAGGCGTCCACGTACAGGGCGGCGGGCTGGTGCGGGTTCTCGCCGTAGCGGAGGGTGTTCTCGCGCTCCCAGGTGGCGCCGAGGAAGTCGGGGAACTGCGACTCGTCCACGGGCGCGTAGGAGGACGCGAACCAGGAGGCGACGGCGACGTCGTACGACGCCGTGTGCTGGAAGGCCTCGGCGGCGAGCCGCTTGCGGGTGACGAGGTCGAACCCGCCGTTCTGGACGGCGCTCAGGACGTCGGCGTACCGCGCGGGGCTGGTGACGACCGCGACCGACGGGTGGTTCTTCGCCGCGGCGCGGACCATCGAGGGGCCGCCGATGTCGATCTGCTCGACGCACTCGTCGGGCGAGGCGCCGGACGCGACGGTCTCACGGAACGGGTACAGGTTGACGACGACGAGGTCGAACGGCTCGACGCCCAGCTCGGCCAGCTGCCGCTGGTGGTCCTCCAGGCGCAGGTCGGCGAGGATGCCGGCGTGCACGCGCGGGTGCAGCGTCTTGACGCGGCCGTCCAGGCACTCGGGGAAGCCGGTCAGCTCCTCGACCTTGGTGACCGGGACGCCGACGGCGGCGATACGGCCGGCGGTGGACCCGGTGGAGACGAGCTCCACGCCGGCCTCGTGCAGCCCACGGGCGAGCTCCTCGAGACCGGTCTTGTCGTAGACGCTGACAAGTGCACGGCGAATGGCCCGCTTGGCGTTGCTCTCGGCGGTCACTGGATAACTACCTTTCGTCCCTCAATGCGATAGCCGTTGCGGGCGAGCCGCCCCACGACCTCGACGAGCAGCTTGCGCTCGACTTCCTTGATGCGCTCGTGCAGAGCGACACCTTCGTCCTCGTAGTCCTCGTCCCGGACCTCGACCACGCCCTGGGCGATGATCGGGCCGGTGTCGACGCCGTCGTCGACGAAGTGGACGGTGCAGCCGGTGACCCGGGCGCCGTACGCGAGCGCGTCACGGACGCCGTGGGCGCCGGGAAAACTGGGCAGCAGGGCCGGGTGCGTGTTCACGAACCGCCCGCCGAAGCGCGCGAGGAACTCCTTGCCCACGATCTTCATGAACCCCGCGGAGACGACCAGGTCGGGCTCGTACGCGGCGACGGCCTCGGCGAGCGCGGCGTCCCACTCCTCGCGGGTCCCGTACTCCTTGACCTTGCACACGAAGGTGGGGACACCGGCCCGCTCGGCCCGGGCGAGCCCCTCGATGCCCTCGCGATCGGCTCCTACGGCCACGATCTCGGCGCCGTAGGCCTCGGTGCCGCTCGCCGCGACGGCGTCGAGGAGCGCCTGGAGGTTGGTGCCGGAGCCGGAGACCAGCACGACGAGGCGCTTAGCCACGAGGGGCCCTTTCTCGGGGAACGTTCACTCTGTACGTTCGGTTCACTCTGTACGTTCGTACGAATGCTTCGCGCCCCGGGATACGGGGAAGTCTACGAAGCGGCCGAACGCCAGCAACGATACCGGCACTCCTGACGGCCCCCACGGGACGGGGGCGTGGCCGGAAGGTAGCGTCTGGGAGGGCCCGACTCGGGAACGTGGTCGTCGTGCGGTGCGTTTCCGAAGCGAAGGCTCACCTCAGACAGCCGTATCAGCCGTATCACCTAGGGGAAGACGCTCACTTGATGCCGGACCGCAGCCTGCGACTCCTCACGCTCCCCCCGCAGTCGGCGCAGGGAGGGGAGCGCCGCGGCGTGCTGCTGCGGGAGCGCCCCGCCTCGCCTCCCGACGCCCCGTCGGACCAGAAGCCGGCCGAGAAGCCGGCCGAGGACGACAACCCCTTCGCCCCGCCGCCCGAGGGCACCCCGGACCGCCCCTGGCAGCCGCGCCGCCCTTCGGGCGACGACTCCTCCGGTGGCGGTGACGGCTCCGACTCGCCGTGGGGCAGCCAGTGGAGCGACCGTCAGCCCGGCCGCTCCTCCGGCGGCGGCTTCGGCGACCGCCCCGGCGGCTCGGGCCCCGAGGGCGGCGGCTCCGGCGGCGGTCCCGGCACGGGCATGCGCTGGGACCCCACCGACCCCACCCAGCGCCGGGCGCGCTACTCGCTCCTGAGCGGTATGTGGGCGTTCTTCTTCGCCCTGTTCAGCTGGCCGTACGTCGCCCTGCTGCTCGGCGCGCTCTCCCTGTACTGGGGGGTCAGCGCCCTGCGCAACAAGCCCCGCGCCGCCGACCCCGACACCCCCGCGCCGGACACCTCGGGCTCCCGCCCCCAGACCACGGCGGCGATCAGCGGCCTGGTCACCGCGTCCCTGGCGATCGTCCTGGTCGGCGCCGGCTTCACGGCCCAGCTCGTCTACAGCGACTACTACACCTGCACCAGCGACGCGCTCACCAACCAGGCCAAGGACTCCTGCAGCGACCTGCTGCCCAAGGAACTGCGCGGAATCCTGGGCACCGGCTGACCCTCACTCCGTATCCGACGCCTCCCTGAGCGCCGCCCAGCGGGCCTCACGGGAGGCGTCGTCGTCGTGCCAGGCACTCTGGTCGCGCCCCGGCGCGGGCCGGTGGGGGGCGGCGGGCAGAAAGTCGATGGAGGTCTCTGGGACAGACGTCTGCTGGAGCGGCGCCTGGGCGGCGGGCGCCCCTGAGACAGACGCCTGGGGGACATGGCTGCCGGGGGTCGCGGGCCGACCGACACGCTTTCGACGCCCGAACCAGCGCCTCGCCACCCTCGCCGTCGCCTCCGGCCCCGCCTCAGCCCCTACGGCCCAGGTGGCCCGTGTGGCCGTCGCGGAGCCCGGGGAGCCCGAAGAGCCCATAGAGCCTGGAGCGCCCGCAGACCCCGGGGCGCCCGCGGAGCCCACAGCGCCCGCAAAGCCCATTGGCTCCCGCGCCCCAGCCTCGGACGCCTGTCCCCGCGACCCCGGTACTTCTCCCCTCGACGCGGCTGCCTTGGCCGGCCGCGTCCGCCGTGTCCCGCGCGCTCGCCGTGTCCCGCGCTCCCGGCACCGCCAGGCCCGCAATCCCAGTGCCGTGGGGATCGCCGTCGTCGCGGTCCACAGCAGTGTCGCCGTTCCGGTCAGCCACCAGACCGGTCCGAACCAGGCCAGCGCGGCCACACCGAGTGGTCCGCCCGCGAGCGCGGCGAGCACCGCGACCGCGACCGCGCAGAGCGCGGCGGCGAGCCCGGCGGTACCGGCCGTCCGCCCTCCCGACCAGGGATCGGCGCCCTGGTCCACCCTTGCTCCACCGGCCGCCGCACGCGCTCTCTTCTCCTGACGGCCGCCCACCGTTCCGGCTCCCCCGCGCCGCGTGTCGACACCGCCCGGGACCACGGAACCGCTCGCCGCCCCCGCCACGAACCACCCCACCGTCACCCCGGCCACCAACGGCACCGTCCCCGCCGCCCAGTTGAGCCACGTCCCCGGCCCCGTCTCCGGCACCGCCGCCAGCAGTGGGAACGGCGGCAGGAGCGGAGCCGGTGCGGAGGAGAGCGGGCCCACGACATGCCCCGCGCCCAGCGCGAACCCGGGCCCGACGGCGTACGACACCGCCCAGACGGCCGCGTTCGGCACGAGCGCCGCACACAGCAGCAGCACGGCGAACCGGCCCGACCAGCCCTCCGTCAACTGGAGGAAGGAGGCCCGCGCCTCCCCGCCGTGCCACACCAACGACGACGCCAGCAGCAGCGCACCGCCACCGACGAGCAGGGCGACCCCGGCCCCCGCCGCCCGCGCCGCCACCCCGAGCCGCTGGCGGGCGTCCGGGCCGAGGACGAGCCGGCGGACCGACGCCGGCAACAGGAGCAGCGCGCTGTCGACAGGGCCGCGCGGGCGGCCGTACGCCGTCCAGACGCCCGCGCCCGCCGCTGTCACCACCACGAGCGGAACGCACACCCCGGTCCACGCCCATGACGGCCGCAGCTCGCCGCTCGCCGCGTACAGCGCGGCCCCGGTGCCGACGGTCAGATAGCCGAGGACGACACCCGTGAACGCCGTCCGTCCCGAGACGGCGGCAAGATCCTCGTCGTCGGCGACCGCGTCGCGCGCCGCCCGGTGCACCAGCCACACCGGCAGGATCAGCAGCAGCAACGGGGTGACGCCGACCGGTGCCGGGACCCCGGACAGCGTGTCCGTGCGGACCAGTTCCGCGCCGTGCGCGAGCAGCCACAGTCCCGCCGCGACATGCAGCGCGCCCCCCGGCCCACTGTCCGGATACGGCGAGCTGATCCACAGCACCATCACCAGCACGGCGAGCGAGCCGAGTCCGAGCCCCGCCGCGAGCGCCCCGCCGAGCAGGCCCGCGGCCAGTCCGGGCGAACGGTCGCGCCACCGGGCGAGCAGGGACGACAGAGGCGTTCGGCGAAGGGTCATCTGGATCACGACCGCCATGGTCCCAACGACACGCGCTTTCCCGTCGTAACAGGCGAACTCTTGCCGTGTCGCTCAATATACGACTATGTACTTTTTCGTACGAAGGGGCGCCCTGTGACGCAGAGCCCTCCAACCCCGCTCCCCTCGCCCAAGGAACGCCGACGCCTGCGCGAGGCCGGGTCCCTGACGCAGGCTCAGGTCGCCGAACGGGTGGGGGTCACCCGGGAGACGGTCCGCGCGTGGGAGTCCGGCCGTACGAAGCCCCGCGGACGCAAGCGGGAGGTCTACGCGAGGCTGCTGAGCACCTTGGTGGAAGAAGAAGAGCCCCAGCAGCCCGAGGTGACGGAACCTCAGGAGAGTGCGCCGGAGGTGACGGAACCGGAGCCTCAGGAACCGGTCGCCGAACCGGCTCCACCGGCGCCTCCCCTGACCCCTGCTCAGGCCTTCGACGCGCTCTACGCGTTCTGCGCCCCCGCCCTCGTCCGGCAGGCCTATCTGCTCACCGGGCGGCGCGAGCTGGCCCGTGAGTCGGTCGAGCGGGCGTTCCAGCTGGCCTGGCAGCGCTGGCCAGAGGTGGCGGTCGACCGTGACCCGGCGGGCTGGGTGCGGGCCACGGCGTACGAGTACGCCCTCTCCCCCTGGCACCGCTTCCGCCCCCGCTACCGCCACCCGGAGGCCCCGCCCCCGGACCCCTCCGACCGCGCCCTGATGGCCGTACTCCTGCGTCTGCCGACACCCCAGCGGCGCACGCTCGTGCTGTACGACGGTGTCGGCCTCGACCTGCCGGAGACGGCGGCGGAGACGGAGGCGAGCACGCCGGCGGCGGCCGGGCGGCTGATGAACGCGCGCGAGGCGATCGCCGCGCGTCTGCCGGAGCTCTCCGACCCCGCCGAGCTGCACCGCCGGCTGACCGGACTCGCCTCCACGGAGCGCTTGCGTGCGGCGAGGCCGCCGGTGGTGCGGACGGGGAGCGAACGCCGGGCCCGGTTCTGGACCCGGGCGGCGATCGCGTTCACGGTGGCACTGATCGGCACGACGGCACTGACGGTCCGGACGGCACCCACGCACTACGAACCGCCGATCGCGCCGGGGGCGGAGATCCAGGGGGTGCCGGAGAGGGTGGCGCAGGGGCCGTTGTCGGAGGCGGAGGTGGAGTTGCGGGAGAAGCTGCGGGGCGGACTGACGAGCGGTCCGGAGAGGGTGCAACCGCTGAGTCGTTAGGCGCGGGCCCGGTGGGGGTTGATCGCGCAGTTCCCCGCGCCCCTGAACTCGCTTGGCTGCGGGCAGTCGTGCCGCTGGGGCGGCACGGGTGGGCGCAGCGGCACCCCGCCGGCGCGGGTGAGCGAAACGCCGGTGGCCCGCCCCCACCCCGGGGAACGGGCCACCAACGCTCAGCTAGGGCGCTGTTCAGCCGGCGAGGATCTCGCGCGCCAGCTTGGCGGTCTCGGTGGGCGTCTTGCCCACCTTCACGCCCGCGGCCTCAAGGGCCTCCTTCTTCGCGGCGGCCGTACCGGAGGAGCCGGAGACGATGGCGCCGGCGTGGCCCATGGTCTTGCCCTCGGGAGCCGTGAAGCCCGCGACGTAGCCGACGACCGGCTTCTTCACGTTCTCCGCGATGAACGCGGCCGCGCGCTCCTCGGCGTCGCCACCGATCTCACCGATCATCACGATCAGGTCGGTGTCGGGGTCGGCCTCGAACGCGGCGAGCGCGTCGATGTGCGTCGTACCGATGACCGGGTCGCCACCGATGCCGACGGCCGACGAGAAGCCGATGTCACGGAGCTCGTACATCATCTGGTACGTCAGCGTGCCGGACTTCGAGACCAGGCCGATGCGGCCCGGCTTCGTGATGTCGCCCGGGATGATGCCGGCGTTGGACTGGCCCGGGGTGATGAGACCGGGGCAGTTCGGGCCGATGATGCGGGTCTTGTTGCCCTTCGACACGGCGTAGGCGTAGAACGCCGCCGAGTCGTGGACCGCGATGCCCTCGGTGATGACGACGGCGAGGGGGATCTCGGCGTCGATCGCCTCGACCACGGCGGCCTTGGCGAAGGCCGGCGGCACGAAGAGGACGGACACGTTGGCGCCCGTCTTCTCGATCGCCTCGGCGACGGTGCCGAAGACCGGGATCTCGGTGCCGTCGACGTCCACGGTTGTGCCCGCCTTGCGCGGGTTCACGCCACCGACGATGTTCGTGCCGTCGGCGAGCATGAGCTTGGTGTGCTTCATGCCCGTGGAGCCGGTCATGCCCTGGACGATGACCTTGCTGTCCTTGTTCAGGAAGATAGCCATGGCTGTTCTGTCCCTCTTCCCTTACTTCGCAGCCGCGAGCTCGGCGGCCTTGTCGGCCGCGCCGTCCATGGTGTCCACGCGCTGGACCAGCGGGTGGTTGGCGTCGGAGAGGATCTTGCGACCCAGCTCGGCGTTGTTGCCGTCCAGCCGGACGACCAGCGGCTTGGTGACTTCCTCGCCCTTGTCGGCGAGCAGCTGAAGCGCCTGGACGATGCCGTTGGCGACCTCGTCACAGGCGGTGATGCCACCGAAGACGTTGACGAAGACCGACTTGACGTCGGGGTCGCCGAGGATGATCTCCAGGCCGTTCGCCATGACGGCGGCGGAGGCGCCACCGCCGATGTCGAGGAAGTTGGCCGGCTTCACGCCACCGTGGTTCTCACCGGCGTACGCGACGACGTCCAGCGTCGACATGACCAGACCGGCACCGTTACCGATGATGCCGACCTCGCCGTCGAGCTTGACGTAGTTGAGGTTCTTCTCCTTGGCGGCGGCCTCGAGCGGGTTGGCCGCGTCCTTGTCCTGGAGGGCCTCGTGCTCCGGCTGACGGAACTCGGCGTTCTCGTCGAGGGAGACCTTGCCGTCCAGGGCGATGACGTCACCGGAGGCGACCTTGGCCAGCGGGTTGACCTCGACGAGGAGGGCGTCCTCCTCGATGAAGGTCTTCCAGAGGGTGACCAGGACGTTCTCGACCTTGTCGGCGACCTCGGCCGGGAAGTTCGCGGCCTCGACGATCTGGCGGGCGACCTCGGGGGTCACACCGACGTTGGCGTCGATCGGCGTCTTGGCGACGGCCTCGGGGCGGGTCTCCGCCACCTCCTCGATCTCCATGCCGCCCTCGACGGACGCGATGGAGAGGAAGGTGCGGTTGGCACGGTCCAGGAGGTAGGAGACGTAGTACTCCTCCACGATCTCCGGGGCCGTCTCGGCGATCATCACCTTGTGGACCGTGTGGCCCTTGATGTCCATGCCGAGGATGTTGGTCGCGTGCTCGACCGCCTCGTCGGCGGTGGCGGCGAGCTTCACGCCACCGGCCTTGCCACGGCCGCCGACCTTCACCTGGGCCTTGACTACGGACTTGCCACCGAGACGCTCAGTGGCTGCGCGGGCCGCCTCAGGCGTGTCGATGACTTCACCGGCCAGCACCGGTACATCGTGCTTGGCGAAGAGGTCCCTCGCCTGGTACTCGAACAGGTCCACGCGCTTCCGTCCCTATCAGTGATCTCGCGGTTCGTTGTCTGCGTGGGCGTGCCGCGAGGGCAACGTGACGTCCGACCACTGTCTGTGTCACAAGGGAGGCGCACACGGTGTCCGAGCGCGCGGCATGTCCGTCTCGCAGGTTATCGCTGGTTGCGGAGGGCCCCTAAATCGAGGGTCACACCTGAGCGGTGATACCTGTCACATGATGCCGCCCTCACTGGCACGGCGTGCCGGAAGTGAGGCCTTCGGAACACAGGCGAAAGGGCCTCACCGGGCTGGGGTTGACCCGGTGAGGCCCCTGAACAGCCCCTTAGGGGCACAGAGCCGCTGATCCCCACCCCAATGGGGACCGCCCGGCTCCGACCGCGAGGGGCCACGCCGGACAAACCGATGGCTTTCGGCCGTCCGAGCGTGCGCTCTCGCGGAGTCGGGGGTCAGACGTCGTACGACGTCCCGTACGAGTTCTGGGCCTGCTGGGCGTATCCCGGGGTGACCGACTCGGCGACGCCCTGGACACCGGTGACGGCGTTCGCGGCGACGGGAGTCACGCCGTCGACCGTGTGTTCGACGACGGGCGCGACGGCGTCGAGGGTCTGCCACGCGTCGCCCGTCACGCCGTACGCGAAGGTCTCGGCGCTGCCGCCGACGCCCTGCACGACCGGCTGCACGAGTGCGACGACCGGCTGGACGGCACCGGTGACGCCGGAGGCCAGATCGGTGGCGTGCCCGGCCACGCCGTACGCGAGCGGAGCCACCTCGCCGACGGTCTCGCGCACGTCCCCCGTCACGCCGTACGCCAGCGCCCCCGCGTCGACCACGGCCTGCCCCACGACGGGCACCACCCCGCGCACGGCGCTGTTCACCACCGGCGGGAGCACGGCCCCGGTGGCATCCCCGGCGACCTCCCCGACGAGACCGGTGGCGTACGGGGGCACGTCTGCAACGACACCGGCCGCGATCTGGCGGACACCGGCGACGGCGGCGGTGGCGACCGGGTCGACGCCGTTCACCGCCGTGGTGGCCAGGGGCGGGACGGCTGCGGCTGCCGTCTCGTCGGCGATGGGAGCGAGGGTGGTGGGGAGGGCGGTGGCGGTGCCGAGGGCATGCTGCTGTGCGTCGGCCACCCGCCCCTCGGCGCCGGTGAGTGTCGTGTGCGCGGTGACGGTCGTGGCCGACGTGGTGCGGCCCGCGCCCGCCACGACCTGCTGCGCCTTCGTCCGTACGACGCCGTCGACGCCCTGCGCCTGGGTGCGCGCCGCCGACTGGGCGCCCTGGAGCTTGGTCTGCGCACCGGCGAGGGCCCGCTCCAGCTCCGGGGCGAACGCGATGAGGGGGCCGAAGAGGTAGTCGACCTCGTCCTGCGGGGCGCCGGCGTCGGAGAGGGCGGTTCGGGCGGCGGCCTGCGCGGTGGTCTGCGCGGTCGGCTGAGCGGTCGTCTGAGTCGTGCTGACCGCCTCGGCGGCCGTTGTCTTGGCCTGGGCCTGCGCGGCTCGGGCGGCCTTCGCGCCCTGGATCGCCGCGGCGCCCTTGATCTTCGACGCCTTGGAGGTCGGGACGGTCGCGGCGGCTGTGGCGGGCTTCGTCTGCCGGGCGGTGGTGGTGGCCTCTGTCGTGGAGTCCGTGGGCGTGTCCGCAACCGTGGAGGTCACGCCGGAGACGACGCCGTCGACCGTGTCGGTCACGCCGGTCAGGGTGTCCGAGACCGTGTCGGTGACGCCGTTCGTCAGGTCCGTCGTCGTGTCCGAGACGGAGAGGGAGGAGGCCGGCAGTTCGTCGGCGCTCGCGACGCTGGAGCCGAGCGCCCACGCGCCGGTGACGCCGGCGGCTATGACGATGGAGCGGCGGATGTTCTTGTTCATGAGTACGTCAGATCCTCGGGAACTGGAGGTCCGAAGGCCCTGGGGGTGCGGGCCGGCTTCGGATGGCTGGGGACATGTCCGGCGGCGCTTCGAAGAGAAGCGGTCCGGACCGGCGGGCAGACCTGGTCCGCCCCCGCGCGGCAGGTCGGCGGCGGGGGAGGCGCCTGCCTAGGCCGGGGAAACCGGAATGTCCCGGTGCCTGTCCCGCGTGCCGTCCGCGTCGGCCCGCACGATGCCGCCCGGCACAAGCCGCAGCGGTGCCCGGTCGTTCAGGGACACGGCCTGGGCGTCGCCGTGCCGCGGCGAGCCGTTGTCCATACCGGGCCGATGGCCCAGCGCCCAGCCCTGGTCACCCACGGGCGCCTGCCGCACGGGGAGGTACCCGGCCGACGCGGCGGCACGATGCCCGTGCGCCCGGGACGGCGCACCCGTCGCGGGGGAACCGGCGACGGACGGCGGGCCGTAGTCGCCGACGGCCGTATGCGTGGCTGCGGTCGCGGCCTTGGCCGCCTTGCCGGAGTCGTGTCCAGTGGTCGAGCCGTGTCCGTCGGTCGAGCCCTGCGCCGGCGCGTCCGGTCGGGGCGTCTCCGCGACCGGCGCCGGCAAAGTCTGCACCGGCGACACCGGCACCACCGGCAGCTCGGGCGCGGACGGGAAGGACGGCAGGCTCGGCAACGTCGACAGCGGCGGCACCCGCTCCGGCACCTCGGCCAGCCCATCGGTGACCGTCTCGACGAGGTCACCGACCGGCTGTACGACCTTGCTGTCCACGCTGTCCACGGCTCCGACGACCTGTTCGGTCACCGGGCGAAGCACCTTGTCCTCGGACGTACCGCCCGTGGCGGTCGCCGAGGTCACGGACGTCACCACGGACGTCGCGGTAGGCAGACCCTCCGCCGCACTCGCCCGCTCCCCGCAGAGGAACCCGAGCGCGAACAACCCGCCCACCAGCACGACCACTTGCAGCGCACGCCGCCCCACCGCCGTGCGCAACACGCGCAGGGCGGCACCGGGCAGTGCGGCTGACCAGGTCAAGACGGGCGGGTCCTCCCCGTACGGCGGAACACATCACGCGTGACGAGCTAGAAGAGGCGTCGATACTCGCACGGGAGTGCGGAGGTTGCGCAAGCCCCCTGTTACCGATGGGTACTCATGTCCGTTTTGCTGGCCCGTGTCAGTGGTCAATGGATCGACAAATCACCCTTCCGGCACCGGAATCGGCCGCTTCTCGATCGCCGCGGCCATGACCTCCGGGAACAGGTCCGGCGTACAGGCGAAGGCCGGTGCGCCCAGCGCGGCGAGCGCGGCGGCGTGCTCCCTGTCGTAGGCCGGCGCCCCCTCGTCGGACAGCGCGAGCAGCGCCACGAACTGCACGCCCGACGCCTTCATCGCCGCGACCCGCTTGAGCATCTCGTCGCGTATGCCGCCCTCGTACAGGTCGCTGATCAGCACGACGACCGTCTCCGCGGGCCGGGTGATCTGCGACTGGCAGTACGCGAGCGCCCGGTTGATGTCCGTGCCGCCGCCGAGCTGGGTGCCGAAGAGGACGTCGACGGGATCGTCCAGTTGGTCGGTGAGGTCGACGACCGCGGTGTCGAAGACGACGAGTCGCGTGTCGATGGACCGCATGGAGGCGAGCACCGCCCCGAACACGGACGCGTAGACGACCGACGCCGCCATCGACCCGGACTGGTCGATGCAGAGGACGACCTCCTTCTTCACCGACTGCGAGGCCCGCCCGTAACCGATGAGCCGCTCGGGCACGATCGTCCGGTACTCCGGCAGGTAGTGCTTGAGGTTGGCCGCGATCGTACGGTTCCAGTCGATGTCGTGGTGGCGGGGCCGGCTGACCCGGGCGCTGCGGTCGAGGGCGCCGGTGAGGGTGGCCCGGGTCCGGGTGGCAAGCCGCTTCTCCAGATCCTCGACGACCTTGCGGACGACGGCCCGAGCCGTCTCCTTCGTCGTCTCGGGCATCGCCTTGTTGAGCGAGAGCAGCGTGCCGACGAGATGCACGTCGGCCTCCACCGCCTCCAGCATCTCCCGCTCCAGCAGCAGCGTGGCAAGGCCGAGTCGGTCGATGGCGTCGCGCTGCATCACCTGGACGACCGAGGACGGGAAGTACGTCCGGATGTCGCCGAGCCAACGCGCCACGGCCGGCGCCGAGGCCCCGAGCCCCGCCGAACGGTCCCGCCCCGACTGCCCCTGCCGGTCCCCCTTCCCGTACAGCGCGGCAAGCGCCCCGTCCATGGCGGCGTCCTGCCCGGAGAGCGTGCACCCGGTCCCGTCCGCCGCGTCCCCACCGAGCACCAGCCGCCACCGCCGCAGCCGCTCCTGCGCCGGGTCCATCACCGCGCCCGTCATACGCCGACCCCCTTACGCCACCGACCCGTCGGAGCCTGCCGGGCTGCCGCCCCGTACGCCGGCCACCCCGACACCGGCCGACCCGACGCCGACTGCCTCGATACCGACTGCCCGGATACCGACTGCCCGGACTGCGGCTGACCGCCCGCGGCCCGCGTTGTTGTCGGCGGACCACTCGCCGTCGGCACCATCGCCAGCCCTTCCGTCGCCGTCCGGCCGGCGGCCGCCCCTCCCGTCGCCGCTCGGCCGGTCGCCGCCCCTCCCATCGCCGCTCGGCCGGTCGCCGCCCCTCCCATCGCCGCTCGGCCGGCCGTCAGTCGGTGTGTCGCCGGTCGCTCCGTGGCCGGATCACGCGGCGTGGCGCTCGGGGCGCTCGAGGCGTTCGTGGCGCTCGGGGCGCTCCAACCCACCCCCGCTCGCCCTTCCATGGACCAGCCCGGCTCCTCCGGTTCCCCCAGGGGCCGCGCCCAGAGCGGCATCACCCGCACGCTCGTCGTCGACAGCTCCGCCCCCTGCCCGTCCGCGACCGCGTCCACGCCCGCCCCCTCGGCGTTCTCCCCCGGTCCGCTCATCCAGTCGGTCGTCATCTCGCCACCCCCGCAAGGTCGTTGTCGTCAGCGCCCCGCTGAACAGAAACGCCGTCCAGCCCCAGCAACAGCCGCACCACCGGCAGCGCCGCGTCCGCCCGCGCGGCATCGAGCTCGGCCGCGAAACCGGGGATGCCGGCACTGCCGCCCGGCACACCGCCACGTCGCTCGCCCGGTCCCCGCCGGACCAGTTCGCCGAGCGTCCGCCGCACCCCCGCCTCGTAGGCCGAGAAGGTCCTGCGCAGCAGCGGCAGCACATCCGTGAAGGCGTCCGCCGGAACCCCGGTCAGCCAGGCGTCGACCAGGCCGAGCAGCCGCTCGTCGTGCACGAGCAGCATCCCGCCCCCGGCGCCCCCTCCGACGAAACCCTCGATCCAGGCCGCCGCGTCCGCCGGTGGCGTCCCCGGCGACAGCACGAGCCCCATGAGCCGCGCCGCCTCGTCCTGCCTCAACTCCCCGTCGTCGAGCAACAACCGCACGGCCCGCCCCCGGACGACCCCGGGCACGCTGTCCCGCCCGCTCAGCACCCGCAGCACGGAGTGCCATCGGCCACGCAGCCCACCGGACCCACGAGCCGAAACCACCCCCTGCGCCGCAACCACATCCCGCGCTGCAACCGCGCCCGCCGGCTCGGCCCCCACTCCCTCCACGGCCATGTCTCCGTGATCGGCCGCGGTCTCCGCCGCGCCCGTCTCCCCCAGCAACCCCACCGCCCCATGCACCGCGTCCACATGGCGTCGCATCTCTTCGGCGGCGTCCGCGTCCAGGGCGGCGCAGGCCGGTGGGAGGCCGACGAATATCCGTTCGGCGAGGCCCTCGGCGACCTCCGTGAGGGCGTGGGTGTCGGTGCCTCTGACGTCGCCGTAGCGCAGGGAGCGGACCAGGGCCGGCAGGGCCTGGGCGAGATGACCGACGTCCGCGTCGAGTGCCGCGCGGTCGGCGAGGACCTGCATCACCACCGGGAGCGCGTCCGGGAGTTCGGCCAGCAGACAGCGTTCCGCGAGGGCGGTGACGTCGGCGAGGCTCGGCGCCCCGACGGCGTCCGCCTCCGCCTTGGCCGTCGCCGCGGTCGGCACGGTCGTGCCCCACACCCCGGCCTCCGCGACCCGCACCGACAGCTCCGGTTCCCAGCGCAGCCGCCATGTCTCCCGGAACGTGCCCGTGCTCCCCCGCGACGCCACGGGCTCGCCCCACGCCACGCCGAGAAGCCGCAGCCGGTGCAGCAGTCTGCTGCGTCCGGCGTCGGTCTCCTTGCGCAGATCGAGCTCCAACTCCCGCTCCAGCGCCTCCGGTTTGAGCCGCAGTCGGCGCTGCGCCCGCTCCAGGTCCCGCTGCAACGGCACCGCGGGCGCCCCCTGGGGCACCTCGCCGAGCACGTCCCCGACCACCAGCCGGTCGTGGACCAGCGACAGCGGTACGTCCGAGCCCTCGCACATCACCGCCCGCACGGCGTCGGTGGTCTCGCTCAGCCCGGCCAACGGGCGCCCGCGCATCGCCGCGAGCGTCTCCGCCAGCCGCACCGCCTCGATGACATGCGCCGAGGAGACGAGCCGGTCCTCCGCCCGCAGCAGTCCCGCCACCTTGGTCATCCACCGCTCGATCGGCCGGTCCTGCGCGGTGAACAGATGCCCGTACCACCCCGGCGAGTCGATGCCCGCCCCGTAGCCGCTGACCCGGGAGAGCCTGCGGTGCGTCCACGGCACCCACGTCATGTCCGCCTTGACCTTCGGCAGCCCCTTCAGCAGCGCCCGGTCGGCGGCGACGGACGCCTTCTGGCGTAGCGCGGGCACATGCCACGCCCCGCACACGACGGCCGCGCCGCCCTCGAACTCGCGTTGCGCCGCCCGCACTTGGAGCCGCATGTACGCCTCCCGCACGAGGTCCTTGTCATGACCCCCGTGCCCGTACGTCTCGCGCAGCGCCCCCATGGCCTCCTCCAGCGCGAGGAACGGACCGAACGCATCTCCCTGGCCGCCGCTCCGATGCTCGACGACGTCCTCCCACCAGCGCTCGGGGTCGTCGTAACCGGCCGTCTCGGCCAGCACGGCGAGGGGGTCGACCCGAACGTCGACCGACTCGGCAGTCTCCGTCCCGTCCGTCTCGTGAGTCGCCTCGTCGCTTCCCCACGCCAGCGAGTGCGTCGCCGGCAAGTCGATGAACCGGGCCGGGACCTCATGCTCCAGGGCCCACCGCATCGCCACCCACTCCGGCGAGAACTCGGCCAGCGGCCAGAACGCGGACCGGCCCGGCTCGTCCACGGCGTGGGCCAGAAGGGCTACTGGCGGTCGCATGTCCGCGTCGGCGGCCAGCGGGATCAGGGCGTCCGCCTCGGGCGGTCCCTCGATGAGCACGACCCGCGGCCGGGCCGCGTCCAGTGCCGCCCGCACCGCCCGTGCCGACCCGGGCCCGTGGTGCCGTACGCCGAGCAGCAACGGCGCCCCACCGGTCAACCTGCCCTCACCCTCGCCCCCGTCAGTCCCGGTCACCCGGCCCTCGCCCCCGCCCCCGCCCCCGTCAATCCCGGTCACACCATCCCCTCCTCTCAGGAACCGCCGACCCCTGTCCCCCACCGGTGCCGCCTGTGCCCGCGCCACCCGAGCCGCCGCCTCCCTGGCCCCCGCCGGGCTTCCCCCATCCCAGGTCCTCGCCGCTCATCCGCTCACCTCGCGGCAGGCGCGGTAGAAGTCCGTCCAGCCGTCGCGCTCACGGACCACCGCTTCCAGGTACTCCTGCCAGACGACCCGGTCGGCCGCCGGGTCACGGACGACGGCGCCGAGGATGCCCGCGGCCACGTCCCCGGCGCGCAGCACGCCGTCCCCGAAGTGGGCGGCCAGCGCGAGGCCGTTGGTGACGACGGAGATGGCCTCCGCCGTCGACAGCGTGCCGCTGGGCGACTTGACCTTCGTCCGGCCGTCGGCCGTGACCCCGTCGCGCAGTTCGCGGAAGACGGTCACCACACGGCGGATCTCGTCGATCCCCTCGGGCACGGCCGGCAGGTCGAGGGAGCGGCCGATCTGGTCGACGCGCCGCGAGACGATGTCGACCTCGGCCTCGACGCTCTCCGGCAGCGGCAGCACGACCGTGTTGAAGCGGCGGCGCAGGGCGCTGGACAGGTCGTTGACCCCGCGGTCGCGGTCGTTGGCCGTGGCGATGAGGTTGAAGCCGCGGACGGCCTGCACCTCCTGCCCCAACTCCGGTATCGGCAGCGTCTTTTCGGACAGGATGGTGATGAGCGTGTCCTGGACGTCGGCGGGGATGCGGGTCAGCTCCTCGACCCGCGCCGTCATTCCCTCGGCCATGGCCCGCATCACCGGGCTGGGCACCAGCGCGTCGCGGCTCGGGCCGTTCGCCAGCAGCTGCGCGTAGTTCCAGCCGTACCGGATCGCCTCCTCCGGTGTGCCGGCCGTGCCCTGCACCAGGAGGGTCGAGTCGCCGCTGACCGCCGCGGCCAGGTGCTCGGAGACCCAGGTCTTCGCCGTACCGGGCACGCCGAGCAGGAGCAGGGCGCGGTCGGTGGCGAGGGTGGTCACGGCGACCTCGACGATGCGGCGCGGGCCCACGTACTTCGGGGTGATCACGGTGCCGTCGGGCAGGGTGCCGCCGAGCAGGTACGTCGCCACCGCCCAGGGCGACATTTTCCAGCGGGCCGGGCGGGGCCGGTCGTCCTGGGCGGCCAGCGCGAGGAGTTCTGTGGCGAAGGCGTCCTCGGCGTGCGGTCGCAACGCCTGGGCAGGCGTCGTCTCCCCTGTTTCCACGGGCATGGGCTCAACGGACACAGACATGGCGAAGTCCCCCTCCAGCTCGGCCGGTTCTGCCGTTCTCGGATCTGGCACCCACCTTGCACCACACCACTGACAATCGCTCTGACCTGGGAAAACGCACTCGCAGTAGCGCTCGGCGGACCGATTGTCAGTGGTGGGATCTACCGTCGAAGACATGACTCAGCAGGGGGTGCGCTGGACGGCGGACCAGGTGCTGGCACTGGCGCCTGACGCATCGTCACGCAAAGCGGGAAGCAAACTCGGGGCGGCGGGGACGTGGTCCGGGGCGGGGAGTTCCGACGAGGGGACGGTGTGGGGGCTGTGCAAGGGCAGTGGCAGCAAGCCGTATCAGACGGTCGTGGACATCGCGGACGTGTCCGGGCCCGCGTACAAGTGCAGTTGTCCGAGCCGGAAGTTCCCGTGCAAGCACGCACTCGGGCTGCTGCTGCTCTGGGCGGGCGAGGACGGTGCGGTGCCGCGGGGGTCGGCGCCGGACTGGGCGGAGCAGTGGATGGAGGGGAGGAGAAAGAGGGCGGAGGAGAAGAAGGACGCGGGAGCGTCGCCGTCCGGCTCAGGTGATCCGGAGGCGGCCCGGCGCCGGGCGGAGCGCCGGGCCGAGCGGATCACCGCGGGGGCGACGGAGCTGGAGCAGCGGCTCATGGATCTGCTGCGCGGCGGGCTGGCCGGCGCGGAGCAGACGGGGTACGGGCTGTGGGAGGAGACGGCGGCCCGCATGGTCGACGCCCAGGCATCCGGACTCGCGGCGCGGGTGCGGGAGTTGGGGGCGATCCCGTCCTCCGGACCCGGCTGGCCGGTGCGGTTGCTGGAGGAGTGCGCTCTCCTCCACCTCCTGGACCAGGGCTGGCTGCATCGCGAACGCCTGCCGGACGGCCTGGCGGCGACGGTCCGTTCCCGTATCGGCCTGCCCGCCTCCCCGGACGGCCCTCCGGTACGGGACCACTGGCTGGTGCTCGCCCAGTACGACACGGCGGACACCCGTCTGACGACCCGCCGCATCTGGTTGCACGGCGCCGACTCCGGCCGCAGTGCCCTGCTCCTCTCTTATGGCGCCGCGGGCCGCGCCCCCGAACTCGCCCTGCCGGTGGGCCTGGCCCTGGACGCGGAGGTCTCCACGTACCCGGGTGCCGGGCAGCCCCGCGTGGCCCTGACCGAACAGTTCGCGCCACCGGCTCCCTCCTCTGTACGTCCGCCGGGGATGACGACGACCCGGGCCGCCGCCCGTTACGGCGAAGCGCTCCGCGACGACCCGTGGCTGGAGTCGGTCCCGGTGACCCTGGACCAGGTCGTCCCGACGCCGGACGGCAGCAGCTGGCAGCTCGCGGACGCCGACGGCGAGGCCGCCCTGCCACTCACCGCCACCGCCCGCTCCCGCCCCGGCCTGTGGCGCCTGGTCGCCCTGTCCGGCGGCGCCCCGGTCAAGGTTTTCGGCGAGTGCGGCCATCGCGGCTTCACCCCGCTGACGGCCTGGCCGGAGGGCCCGGGCGAACCGGTCCGACTGTGCTGACACCGCCGGCTCCGACCTACGCGCCCTCACCGGCGCATCCGACCGACGCACCCTTCTCGACGTATCCGACCGACGTGACCTCGCTGACCTACCCGACCGACGTGACCTCACCGCCGTACCCGACCGACCTGGGAGCGCACACGTACACCACCGGCCGCGCCACGTTCACCGTCCGTTCCACGCACGACGACGACAACGTCCACGCCACCTACGCCGGCAGCCAGGCCCACGAGGACGACGACAACGTCCACATCACGTACACGGGCGGCAACGCCCACGCCACCGCACGCGCCCGCCGACGGAAGGCACTCGTATGAACAGGACGCCCACGCCGGTGCATTCACCCACCCCCGCACCCATCCCACCGCCGGCCCCCGTCATCGTCTGGGAAGAGCTCGTCACCGCGGCGCTCCTGGGGACCGACCGGCGCTCGTCGGCGGTCGGGGCGGCGGGGCGGGAGGCGCCGGTCGCGCTGCTGGACGCGGCCGCGGCGGAGACCGTACGACGGCGTGCCGGGCTGCGTCCCGCGCGGGCGGCGGCGCGTCCCGAGCCGGCGCCCGCGGACCCGCGCCCCGCGTTGCCCGCCGCCGCGGCCCGCAGGCTCGCGCTGCTGCTGGCCGACCGTCCCGGCACCGGTGGCGGTGGCCGCAGGGGCAGCGCGCCGGACCTCATGGAGCTGCTGCCGCAATGGCTCGCGGCGGCCAACGCCCGGGGGTTCGCGGCGCCCCCCGAGATGCTGCCGGCGCTGCTGGACGCGGCGCGGGGGCGTACGGACCTGCGGCCGTCGGCGCTGGCGTTCGCCGGGCCGCGCGCGGTGTGGCTGGCGCGGCTGAACCCGGACTGGCGGTTCGCCCTGCGCGCGGCACCGGGCGGCGACGCGGCGCTGCCGCAGCCGCGGGACGGGGAGCGGGTCCGGCAGCTGTGGCAGGAGGGCCTGTTCGCCGAGCGGGTCGCCCTGCTCGCGTCGATACGGGCCCGCGAGCCCGCCGTCGCGCGGGAGCTGCTGGCGGCGACGTGGTCGACGGAGCGGGCCGAGGACCGGTTGATGTTCCTCGACTCGCTGCGGACGGGGCTGGGCGCGGACGACGAGCCGTTCCTGGAGCAGGCGCTGTCGGACCGCAGTCGCAATGTCCGGGCGACGGCCGCCGAGCTGCTCTCGGCGCTGCCGGGGTCGGCGCTCGCCGCGCGGATGGCGGTGCGGGCGGCGGCGTGTGTGGCGGTGGACCGTACGCGCGAGGTGCCGTGGATCGTCGTTGAGGCGCCCCACGAGTGCGATTCGAGCATGGAGCGGGACGGTGTCGTACTCAAGGCTCCGGCGGGACGGGGTGAACGGTCGTGGTGGTTGGGCCAGTTGGTGGAGGCGACCCCGTTGGGGACGTGGTCGGCGCGGCTCGGCGGGCGGACGCCCGTGGAGATCGTGGCGCTGCCGGTGACGGACGACTGGCAGTCCGAGCTGCACGCGGCGTGGTGCCGGGCGGCGGTCCGGCAGCGGGACGCGGGCTGGGCGCGGGCCCTGCTCGGGGCTCCCGCGGCGCCCGAGGCCGGTGGTCCCGGGGCGGTGTCGCTGGCCGAGCGCGCCAAGCTGCTCGGGACGCTGGATCCGGGCGAACGGGCCGAGTGGGTGGCCGGTTTCATCGCGGCCCACGGACTGTCGGAGGCGTTTCAGCTGCTCGGAGGGTGCGCCGTGCCATGGGCCGGACCGCTGGGGCGAGCTGTGGTGGACGCGCTCAACATCGCTCGGGACGCGGGGAGTTATCCATGGAGCTTCAGTGGGGTGATGGGGCTGGCCGAGCGGTGCCTCGATCCGGCGGAGGCGAGCCGCCTGGACGGGCTGCTCGCGGTGCCGGACGAGACGGAGGACGCGTCGCCGGGGGCCGGGGGTTACTGGGCGGAGGCGTTCCAGCGCCTGGGCACGACGCTGCGGTTGCGGGCGGCGATGCTCCAGGAGCTGGGGCCGGCGTAGCCGTTCAACCGCGCCGACACGCCTCAGCTGCCATGCCACGCAGGCGCGCCTCAACCGGCATGCCGCGGCGCGGCTTAGCCGAATTGCCCGGCCGACACGCCTCAACTGCCATGCCACGCCGACGCGCCTCAGCCGAAATACCCCGCGGACGCGCCTCAACCAGCATCCCGCGGCGCGGCTTAGCCGAAATGCCCGGCCGACACGCCTCAACTGCCATGCCGCACCCACGCGCCTCAACCGAAATACCCCGCGGGCCCGCCTCAACCAGCATCCCGCGGCGCGGCTTAGCCGAAATGCCCGGCCGACACGCCTCAACTGCCATGCCGCACCCACGCGCCTCAACCGAAATACCCCGCGGGCCCGCCTCAACCAGCATCCCGCGGCGCGCCTCAGCCGAAATGCCCGGCCGACGCGCCTCAGCCGAGATGCCGCGCCCCCGCGACCCCGTGCCGGTCGCTGCCGACGGCGTCCTACGCCCCCGCCGACTCCCGCACGTTCTCCCTGACCCACTCCACGATCGACTGGGTGGTCGCGCCGGGCGTGAAGATCTCCGCCACGCCCTTCTCCTTCAGCGGTGCGATGTCCGCCTCGGGGATGATCCCGCCGCCGAAGACGAGGATGTCCTCCGCCTCGCGCTCCTTGAGCAGCTCGATCACCGCGGCGAAGAGGGTGTTGTGGGCGCCCGAGAGGATCGACAGGCCGATCGCGTCGGCGTCCTCCTGGATCGCGGTGTCGACGATCTGCTCGGGCGTCTGGTGGAGGCCGGTGTAGATGACCTCCATACCGGCGTCGCGCAGCGCCCGCGCGATCACCTTCGCCCCGCGATCGTGGCCGTCGAGCCCCGGCTTCGCCACCACCACGCGGATCGGACCGGCTGCCACACCCATCACTGCCTCCATGAAGCGCCTTCGGCTTCCTCACACCACAGTGTGCGAGGAAGTGAACGAACGTTATCTCCAGCATCCCGCAACCGGCAGTTTCGCGGTGCTGACCGAGGGGGAAATCACACGGTGGGACACGTCAGCCGCGCACCGTTCCGAGTCTTTGCGGCACCCGGACCGCAGCACCCTGCGGCCCCCGTACCGCACCGGGAGCAAGCGCAACGGGAGCCGCAACGAGGTCTCCGTACCACCGCGCCGCGGGCCGCGCGCCGTGGCGGTGCGGTGTGCCGACGGCGGGAGGAAGGGCAGGCGGGGCCGACAAGGCGTCCGCAGGCCCCGCCGCCCGCCGCGAGCCCGGCATCCCATGAGGGCACACGGGGGACAGAGGCGTCCTCCAGCGTGCCGACAGGAGGTCGGCCATGAAGGTCACCCGGGCAATGCAGCCCCTTCTTCCGCTCTGTCAGCGCCTGCTCCCGAGCAGACTGGCCGGCCTGTCCGCGACACTGCTGAAGGCCACCGCCCTGGAGCTGGCGATCCTCGCGGGGCACCTCCTCCTCTATCCCTCCGGCATCGTCCAGGAGCGCCGGTCACCGGCCCCGCCGCTCCCCGCGCCCGGTGACGGCACCGCGCAGCTGCCGACCGAGGCCAGGCCGCCGGTCGTCCTGTTGCACGGGTTCATCGACAACCGCTCGGTCTTCGTCCTGCTGCGCCGCAGCCTCGCCCAGCACGGGCACCGGCCCATCGAATCGCTCAACTACTCCCCGCTGACCTGCGACATCCGCGTCGCGGCCGAGCTGCTCGGCCGGCACATAGAGGAGATCTGCGAGCGCACCGGCAGCCGTCAGGTCGATGTCGTCGGACACAGCCTGGGCGGCCTGATCGCCCGCTACTACGTGCAGCGCCTCGGCGGCGACCTCCGGGTCCGCACCCTGGTCACGCTCGGCACCCCGCACTCCGGTACCCGGGTGGTCCCGCTGGCCGACGCCCATCCGATCGTGCGGCAGATGCGCCCCGGCTCGGCGGTCCTGGAGGAGCTGAGCCGGCCCGCGCCGGGTTGCCGTACGCAGTTCGTGAGTTTCTGGAGCGACCTCGACCATCTGATGGACCCGTTGGAGACCGCCTGTATCGACCATCCCGATCTGCTGGCGCAGAACGTCCAGGTGAGCGGGATCGGGCATCTCGCCCTGCCCGTGCACCCGGCCGTCGCGACGGGGATACGGCAGGCGCTCGACACGACGAGGCCGGGTGCCACGGCCGATGCCGCCACCGGAGGCCTCACAGTGGCGTGACAGCCCCAGGACAGTCGTCCGACATCGAACAACCTTCGAACACAAAGCCAAAGTCGCGCCCGCAGTCCCCCGAAACACGGCCGAATGCCCGTTTCCTTCGGGCACGAAACCTGCGGAAGATTGTCGTGCCCGCATACCGCCGGGTACAGTCGCCGCACTGCTCTGGCAGCCCCTGTTGTCGAGGCGAAAGAGAAGTTGGTGAACGACCCGTACACGTCGGGGACCATGACCACCCCGGCTCCGGCTTCTGATGCCTCGTCGGCGCACTATGCGTCGTACGGCACCCAGGAGGCCCAGTACGGCGACCTCGCGAGCTATCACTACGACACGGGCGCGCACGCCACCACCGCCCACTTCGACACCGACCCCCTGTTCGGCAGTCTCCCCGGTGACAACACCGGGTCGTACGACGCCCAACAGTGGGCCACGGGCAGTCAGCAGACCCTGAACTACGACCAGTACGCGGCCCAGCACCACGCCGCCTACGACACGGGCGCTTACGACACGACGGGCTGGACCGGCGAGCATCAGCAGCTCTCCGCGATCCCGCCGCAGGTCGGCGCGGTGGACGCGAGTGGCCAGTGGGACGCCAACGCCTGGCTCCAGCCCGACCAGTCGGCAGGCCCGGCCGACCAGACCCAGCACTGGGAATGGGGCACGCAGGCCTTCGACACCGGCGCGTACGACGCCACCCAGTGGAACTCCGACAGCGGTGACGCCGCTCAGCTCCACGAGGAGCCGGTGGACCACGGGTCGACGGCGATGTTCGAACAGGTCCCGTACGAGGAACCGGCCGAGCACGACGCCGAGTTGAGCGCCACCGGCGAACTGCCCGCCCTCTCCGACGCCGATGGCGCGGACGCCCCGCTCCTCGACGACCAGGAAGACCCCGCCCCCGCCCCGGGTTCTCGCATGGCCGCCCGCAACGCGGGCCGTTCCCGCCGCCGTCCGCCCGCCAAGCGCTCCGCGCTGATGAAGATCGCCGTGCCGTCCGCGTGCGTCATGGGGGTCACCGGGATCGCCGCCGCCTCCGTGGGCGGCCTGAGCGACGACAAGAACACCTCGGCGAGCGCGTCCGACGCCACGACCAAGTCCGTCAAGCCGTCCGCCGCGAACAACAAGCTGGACACCCAGCTGGAGTCCCTCTCCGCGGGCGCCGACGACTTCGCCGACCGGGCCAGCCGTACGCAGGAACGCATCGACCTCAAGGCCCAGCAGGTGGCCGAGAAGAAGAAGGCGGCGGAGGAGGCGGCCCGCAAGGAGCGGCTGCGCCCCAAGTTCGCCCTCCCGGTCGCCCAGCACGGCCTCAGCGCCTACTACGGTCAGGCCGGCGTCAACTGGATGTCCGTGCACACCGGCATCGACTTCCCCGTCTCGTACGGCACGACGGTGATGGCCGCGACCGACGGCACCGTGCGGACGCAGTGGAACAGCGCCTACGGCAACATGATGATCGTGACCGCGAAGGACGGCACGGAGACGTGGTACTGCCACCTCTCCAGCTACCGCGTCGCCTCCGGTACGACGGTCAAGGCCGGCGACCCGATCGCGTACAGCGGCAACTCCGGCAACTCGACCGGCCCGCACCTGCACTTCGAGGTCCGCCCGGCAGGCGGCTCGGCGATCGACCCCTTGCCGTGGCTGAGAAGCCACGGCCTGGACCCGACGTAAGCATCGCGCCCCCCTAAGGGGCGCGGGGCTGTGTCGATCAGCGGCTCCGCCGCGAGGCGCGACCAGCCCCCACCGCCCCGCAGCGGACTGCTACAGCTTCTCCACCGGCGCATACCGCAAAAGCAACCGCTTCGGCTTGGCCTCACCGAAGTCGACCGTCGCCTCCGCGTTCGCCCCCGTACCCTTCACCGCCATGACCGTGCCCAGCCCGAACTGGTCATGCGTAACCCGGTCACCAACAGCCAGCGACACAACCGGCTTGTCAGACGCACGACTCGTGGCGAAGCCGGACGCACCCCGTGCCGAGGAGCGGGAGCGGGAGGACGACAGCGAGGACGCGACACCCGAGACCGGGCCCGCGGGAGCGGCCGTGGCACCCGTGCGCTTCCACTCCACGTGCTGCTCCGGAATCTCCGACAGGAAGCGTGAGGGCGGGTTGTACGACGGCTGACCCCACGCGCTGCGCAGTGAGGAGCGGGTCAGATAGAGCCGTTCCCGCGCGCGCGTGATCCCGACGTACGCCAGGCGCCGCTCCTCCTCCAGCTCCTTGGTCTGGCCGAGGGAGCGCATGTGCGGGAAGACGCCGTCCTCCATGCCGGTGAGGAAGACGACCGGGAACTCAAGTCCCTTGGCGGTGTGGAGAGTCATCAGGGTGATGACGCCCGAGCCGTCCTCGTCCTCGTCAGGGATCTGGTCGGAGTCGGCGACGAGCGCGACGCGCTCCAGGAAGGCGGCGAGCCCGGGGGACTCCTCGCCCTCCTCCGTCTCCTGCTCGAACTCCAGGGCCACGGCGGCGAGTTCCTGAAGGTTCTCGATCCGGGTCTCGTCCTGCGGGTCGGTAGAGGCCTGCAACTCGGCGAGATAGCCGGTGCGTTCGAGCACCGCCTCCAGGACCGTCGCCGGTCCCGCGCCGGAGTCGACGATCGTACGGAGCTCCTCCATCAGCACGTTGAACCGCTTCACGGCGTTGGTCGACCGCGCGGCCATGCCGTACGCCTCGTCGACGCGCTTGAGCGCCTGCGGGAAGCTGATCTTCTCCCGCTGCGAGAGGGCGTCGATCATCGCCTCGGCGCGCTCGCCGATACCGCGCTTGGGGACGTTGAGGATCCGGCGCAGCGGCACCGAGTCCTCGGGGTTGGCGAGGACCCGGAGGTAGGCCAGGACGTCCCGGACCTCCTTGCGCTCGTAGAAGCGGACGCCGCCGACGACCTTGTAGGGCAGGCCGACGCGGATGAAGATCTCCTCGAAGACTCGGGACTGGGCGTTGGTGCGGTAGAAGACGGCGACATCGCCGGCCTTCGCGTCGCCCGCGTCCGTCAGTCGGTCTATCTCCTCGGCGACGAACTGGGCCTCGTCGTGCTCGGTGTCCGCGACGTAGCCGGTGATGCGCGCGCCGGCGCCCGCGTTGGTCCACAGGTTCTTGGGGCGGCGGGACTCGTTGCGCTCGATGACCGCGTTCGCCGCACTCAAAATGGTCTGCGTGGAGCGGTAGTTCTGCTCCAGCAGGATCGTCGTCGCGTTCGGGTAGTCCTCCTCGAACTGGAGGATGTTGCGGATCGTCGCGCCCCGGAAGGCGTAGATCGACTGGTCCGCGTCACCGACGACGCAGAGCTCGGCGGGCGGGACGTCGAACTCGTTGGGGGGTACGTCGACCGGGTGCTCGCTGGTCCCCACCAGCTCGCGTACCAGCGCGTACTGGGCGTGGTTGGTGTCCTGGTACTCGTCGACCAGGACGTGCCGGAAGCGGCGGCGGTAGTGCTCGGAGACGTCAGGGAAGGCGCGCAGCAGGTTGACCGTCGTCATGATCAGGTCGTCGAAGTCGAGGGCGTTGGCCTCGCGCAGCCGCGACTGGTACATGGCGTAGGCCTGGGCGAGGGTCTTCTCGAAGCCGTCGGTGGCCTGGGCGGCGAAGTCCTCCTCGTCGATCAGCTCGTTCTTGAGGTTGCTGATCTTGGCGCTGAAGGACTTCGGCGGGAAGCGCTTGGGGTCGAGGTCCAGGTCACGGCAGACCAGGGCCATCAGGCGCTTGGAGTCGGCGGCGTCGTAGATCGAGAAGGAGGAGGTGAAGCCGAGCTTCTTCGACTCCCTCCGCAGGATCCGCACGCACGCGCTGTGGAAGGTCATCACCCACATCGCGTTGGCGCGCGGGCCGACGAGCTGCTCGACGCGCTCCTTCATCTCGCCCGCGGCCTTGTTGGTGAAGGTGATCGCGAGGATCTGGCCCGGGTGCACGCTCCGCTCGGCCAGCAGATAGGCGATGCGGTGCGTGAGCACGCGCGTCTTGCCGGAGCCGGCGCCGGCCACGATGAGCAGCGGGGTGTCGGAGTGGACGACGGCCGCCCGCTGGTTCTCGTTGAGCCCCTCGATCAGCGCCGCCGCGTCCAGCGCGGGGCGCGGGGCGCCGTCGCGGTAGTAGGCGTCCCGGTCCGGGGGCACGTCGAACTTCCCGCCGAACAGATCGTCCGGAACGGGTTCGGATCCCGGCCCGTGATCTTGCTCGTCCTCGGGCGGCGGCGGGGGTTCCTCCTCGTGCCCCTGGGGGGCCTGGAGGTTCGCCAGGAAGCTGTCGTCAAAGAGGCCTGTCATCGCTCTCCGAGTCTAGGGCTCCCCACTGACACCCCGCCGCCGCCCCGAGAAGTCGGGCCCTCTCACCCTCCAGGACGACCCCGTCACGTTCCGTGAGAAATCGAGTGATCATCTCCCCCGACCACCCAAGGTCACGAAAATGTATCGGGCCTATCGGACATCAACCTTCACAGGGACCACACCAGTTGGCTACCGTGCCGGACAGGCCGTACGACCCCCACCGGCGAACGTCGCCGGGCCGCGCGGCCTCCGCCGAGTCCGGTGCGCCGCCATGGCAGCCGGAGCCGGGGACCCACACCGACCTTGGGGTGAATCGGCCCGACTCCCTCCCGGGAGCGGCCGTAGGGCACACCTTCCGAACCACCCGCCCGAACCCGACAGCTAACTCGGTAGGCGGAACGTGGAAGGAGTCGCCTCCCTTGGCGTCGCACGCAAAGCCGCGTCCTGCGGGAACGCGCGTAGCAGGCATACGCACCCCCGCGCTCGCAACGGCCGCCCTCACCTCCGTGGCCCTGCTCTCCCAGACGGCCACCGCCGCACCCTCGACCGACGACAAGCCGAGCCTGGAGGAAGTCGAGAAGAAGGTCGACGACCTCTACCGGCAGGCGGAGTCGGCGACCGAGAAGTACAACTCGGCGAAGGAGAAGACCGCAACGCAGCGCGAGCAGGTCGACACCCTCCTCGACGACGTCGCCAAGCGCACCCAGAAGCTCAACGAGGCCCGCGAGGAGCTCGGCTCCTTTGCCGCGGCCCAGTACCGCACCGGCGCCTCCGCGCCCGACACCGCGACCTTCCTGCTCGCGGACACCCCGCAGGACTACTTCGACCAGACGCAGCTGATGGGCCGCATGACGGACCGCCAGAAGGTCGCGGTCGACGACTACGTCAGCGCGCAGTCGGCGACGATGAAGAAGCGCCAGGAGGCCACCAAGAGCCTCGAGACGCTCACCGAGTCGCAGAGCGACCTGAAGACCGCCAAGGCGACCGTCCAGCGCAAGCTCTCCGACGCGCGCGAGCTGCTGTCGCAGCTGACCGCCGAGGAGAAGGCGCGGCTCGCGGCGATCGAGAGGAAGAAGCAGGAGGAGGCCGCCCGCAAGGCCGCGGAGCTGGCCGAGCAGCAGAAGGCCGCCGAGCAGAAGGCGGCGCAGGAAGCGGCGGCGACCCAGGAGACGGGGAGCGGCTCGTCCTCGGAGACCTCCACGGACTCCTCCTACGCCACCAAGGCCGACAAGGCGCTCGCCTTCGCCCGCTCCCAGATCGGCAAGCCGTACGTCTGGGGCGCCACCGGCCCCGACTCCTACGACTGCTCCGGCCTCACCCAGGCCGCCTGGAACGCCGCCGGCATCTCCCTCCCCCGCACCACCTACGACCAGGTGAACTTCGGCACCACGGTCTCCCTCGCCAACGCCCGGCCCGGCGACCTGGTCTTCTTCTACGACGATGTCAGCCACGTCGGCATCTACATCGGCAACGGCATGATGATCCACGCGCCGAAGCCGGGGGCGTACGTCCGCGAGGAGTCGATCTACTACGACGGCGAGTCGGCGATCCACAGCGTGGTCCGCCCGGCCTGACGCAGGTCAGTGACCCCCACGGTTCTCTACGCAGGGCCCCGCCCCGGGCTGGGGCTCGGCGTAGACACCGTGCACCTCGGTGGTCAGCTCGTCCGCGGTCACCCGCCCGGACACGCACGCGAGGCCGGTGTAGACGGCGTAGAACCCGTTCCCGACGAAGACCCCGTGCTCCGGTCCGCAGCCGAGGCGCCGGAGCGCCGCCTCGACCCGCTCGTCCCCGTAGACCCCGTACGCCCCCGCCCCGCCTGCCGCCCGGACCTTCTCCAGCTCCTTGCGGATGAGCCCGGCCGAGGCCAGTCCACTGGCCTCGCGTTCGGCGCTGAGGGACGCCTGCATGCGGTAGGCGTGGTTGTCGGCGTAGTTGGGGGGCTGGTCTCCGGCTCCCTCGCCCCGCGAGGCGGTCGCGCTCGGCACGGGCGAGGAGGGCGCGGGCGGGGGCGTCTCGGCGGCCTGGGCGCACTTGGGCGGGGGCGGGTAGGAGGGCGTGGGTGTCGGCGCGGAGGCGGACCGTTCCCCGGCTCGTTCGCTGCCACAGGCGGTCAGGGCGAGCACCGCGAGGGAGGCGAGGACGGCCAGGACGACTGATCGTCGGTAGGACATGTGCCGCAGTCTCCCCACCCCCCTCCCCTCCTGTCATGAGCGCAACTACTCAGTTGCCCTCACCCCGCGCGTTTTTCTCCCCCACGCGCGCGTGCCCCGCTCTCAACCCCCACCCCGCTCCATAGCATCACCCCATGCCCGATACACCCCATACCTCCCCCCTCCGTACCTGGTGGGCGCAGCGGCCGCCCGCCGCGGGCTCCGCGGTGATGGCGACCGGCATCCTGTCGGTCGGTCTCCATCTGACGGGGTACGAGGTGGTGTCCCGCGTCGCGCTGGCGCTGGCGAGCGTGGCCTGGGTGGCGCTGGCCGCCGACTTCGTCGTACGACTGGTGTGGCAACGGTCGCGGTGGGTGACGGAGGCGCAGACGCCGGGCGCGCTCACGGCTGTCGCGGCGACCACGGTGCTCGGCACCCGCTTCTCCGCGCTCGGCTGGCAGACCCTCGCCGAGGCGCTGCTGGCGCTGTCGGCGCTGCTGTGGCCGGTGCTGATCGTGCTGGTGGTCGGGCACTGGAAGCGGCGGATGCCCGGGGCGGTGTTCCTGGCCTGTGTCGCCACGCAGGGGCTGGCCGTGCTGGGCGCGACGCTGGCCGGGGCGCTGTCGACGTCGTGGCTCGCGCGCGTGGCGCTGGTGCTGTTCTGGCTGGGTCTGGTGGCCTACGGCCTGGCACTGGCCCACTTCGATCTGCGCCAGGTCACGCAGGGCGCCGGGGACCACTGGGTGGCCGGCGGGGCGATGGCCATCTCGGCGCTGGCGGGCTCGAAGCTGATCGCGGCCGACAGCGCGCGCCTGTATCTGTGGAACGACGACGACCGCGGCGTCCTGCGCGCCGTGACCCTCGCTCTGCTCGTCCTCGACCTGTCCTGGTACGTCGTTCTGTTGATCGCCGAGATCGGGTGGCGGCGCCCCCACTACGACGTACGCCGTTGGGCGACCGTGTTCCCGATGGGGATGACGGCGGTGGCGACGCTGTCCGTCGCCACCGCCCTGGAGGTGTCCTGGCTGAGGACGCCCGGCGAGGTGCTGCTGTGGATCGCCGTGGCGGTGTGGCTGGCGGTCGCGGTGGGAGCCGCGGGGGCGGCCCGCGCCGGCGTCGGCGCTCTGCGGACCCCCTGAGCCCCTGACGCCCTCAGCTCCACAGCGTGGCGATGAGGATGTTCACCACGACGAGTGCGGGAACCGCGCTGAACAGCGCCTTGTCCACCCGCTCCTCGTCCCGCTTCACATAGACGAGGCCGAGGATCACGACGAGCACGGCCAGTTTCACGGCGAGCTTGACGCTGTTGAGGGACTGGTCGTCCGCCTTGTTGAGGGCGACCAGGAGCACGCCGGTCCCCAGCATGGCCAGCGCGCCACGGAGCATCAGCGGGTTGAATCGGGCGGTCCCCTGGTTCATCGCCTTCACCTGGGTGAGGTAGCCGCCGAGCAGCACGACTATGCCGACGAAGTGCAGAACGAGGAAGACAGAGATGAGTACGTCCATGGGCCCGGAGCCTATTTCAGGCCCCCTTGAGTAACCCTGGACCGCCCCGTCACCCGCCTCTGGCGGACTTGCATATATGCGCCATAGCACTCGGCGACCCACCCATATCGGGAAATCCGCACTTCGGTCATCACCCCGCGCGAAGTCGGCGGCGAGGCAACGGGCTCGTGGTCGTATCCGGTCAACCGGCGGCCGCCTGGGAGCAGTTCCGCGCAACCCGTTACCCCCACGACACACACAGGTTTAGCGTCCTCCACCAGGTGACCGGCTCCCCACCGCCGCCCGGGCCAGGGGCGGCAGTCGATCACCACCGCCGAGAAGGTCCGGCGGCGGCCCGCTCCCCCTGTGCGGGCCGCCGCCGGACGCGTAAACCGCCCCGGGCGGCCGTACGACGCTCCCCCTGGCGTCGGCGCGGCCGGTGACGGCCCGGGGCGGCCACCACCGGGTCTCCGGTCGAGGCGGTCGTACGAAAGGACGTGCAAGTCCACGTGGCAGCGCACCGCAAGCCCAGACAGCGCTCGGTCGGGGGCAACACGGCCCGCACGGCGGCGACGATCGCCCTCGCGGGCGCGGCGACCGCGACGGGTTTCGACGGGATCGGGCACGCCGAGCCGAATCTGACCCCGGCTCAGGTGAAGGCGAAGGTGGACAAGCTGTACCAGGAGGCGGAGGTCGCCACCGAGAAGTACAACGGCGCGAAGGAGAAGGCGGACGCGGCCGAGGAGCGGCTGAAGACGCTGCGCGACGAGGCGGCCCGCAAGACGGACAAGCTCAACTCGGCGCGGGACGCGCTGGGTTCGATGGCGGCGGCACAGTACCGCGAGGGCGGCCTGGACCCGTCCCTCCAACTGGCCCTGTCCTCCGACCCCGACCACTACCTGGACAGCGCGGAGTTCGTGGACCGCGCGGGCACACGGCAGGCGGCGTCGGTGGCGAGCGTGCGCAGGCAACTACGCGAGATCGAGCAGCTCCGAGGCGCCGCCCACATCGAACTGACCTCCCTCAAGTCCCGCCAGGCGGAGCTGAAGCGGCACAAGAAGACCATCACGGGAAAGCTGGACGCGGCACGCCGCCTGCTGGCCCAGCTCCCGGCGGAGGAACGCGCGACCGACACCCAGCACGCGTCGCGGGGCTCAAGCACGGGCGGCGCCCGGGAAACCCTGACCCCCACCACGGACTCCGCCGCCCAGGCCCCCAACTCCCGTGCAGCAGCGGCAGTTTCCTACGCCTACACCAAACTCGGCAGCCCCTACGTCTGGGGCGCCACCGGCCCCGACGCCTTCGACTGCTCCGGCCTCACCCAGGCGGCATACCGCTCCGCGGGCATCTCCCTCCCCCGCACCACCTACGCCCAGATCGACGCCGGCCGCCGCGTCTCCCGCTCCGAACTCCAGCCGGGCGACCTCGTCTTCTTCTACTCCGCCATCTCCCACGTCGGCATCTACATCGGCAACGGCCAGATGATCCACGCACCGAATCCGACGGCGCCGGTACGGATCGCGCCTATCGATGAGATGCCGTTCGCGGGGGCGACGCGGGTGGTGTGACCAAGCGGACCTCCCTCCGGCTTCGCCGCCTGTACCTTGTCCTCACCGCGTGAGGAGCGAGGTACGCAGGGTGAGGGTCTATCTGTCGTCGACGGTGTCCGACCTGGAGGAGTGCCGGGCGGCGGTACTGGACGCGCTGCGGTCGCTGCCGCTGGACGTCGTCGCCATGGAGAACTACCCGGCCTTCGACGAGCGTCCGGTCGAGAAGTGCCTTTCGGACGTGGCGGATTGTGACGTATACGTGGGCGTCTTCGCTCTCCGCTACGGATACGTGCCCGAGATCGGGCCGCTGAACCCGGACGGCCGGTCGATCACCGAGCTGGAGTACCGCAAGGCCTGCGAGGCGGGCCGCAAGCGGTTGATCTTCCTCTTGAAGCCGGGTGTCCCCTGGCCTACGGATCGCATCGACGGCCAGGAAGGTGCCGACGAAGGTTCCAACGAGCACATCAAGCGGCTGCGTGCCGAACTGTCGAAGGTGCATGGCGTCGGCTGGTTCCGCAACCCCGATCACCTCGCGAGGAAGGTGACGTCGTCCGTCACCGCCCTCTTGCAGCTTGCACCGCCCGCCGAAGCGCCCAGGCCGGTCGCGGAACCACCGCACCCCCGGCGTCTGACCCACGACCTGCATCTCCTGCACGCCCTCAAGGACCAGGACGACGCGGCCGAGCTGGCCGCCGCCGTGCAAGGCATGTGGACCGTCAGCACATCCAGCACGGACCTGCTGGCGACCACTCCGGCCGAGATGGCGGACCTGGACCGCACGGTCACCGCGTCGCGTTCGGTCGGCCTCCTGCTCTCCCCGTCCCTGGCGACCGTCCTCGCCGAGAACCCCGACCGTACCCGCCGGATCCTGGACCTGGCCCGGACGCGCACCGGCGGGACGCTCCTCGGCGTCGTCGCCCCCGGACACGAGGACGCTCCGCCCGACAGCACCGCCTGGGGAATCACCGAGGTCATAGCCGGGTCGCCGTCCCTGCCGTTGCCGAACCGACTGAACGCGACGCTCTCGAGAACCGTCGGGCTGCCCCACCCCGACCAGGAGGTAGGTCTGCCAGTAGTGGTGGTGGCCATGACGGGCGCGGAGGCGGACAGCCTGATCACCACCAAGGCGGGCAAGGTGGCGGACATCGTGCAGCGGCTGGGCCTGACCGCAGAGGCCGTCCGCGCGCGCTACGGGACCACACGTGGGGAATGGAAGCCCTTCGGCGAAGCGGACCGGACCATCGACCAGGTCCTGCGGAAAGCCGTGACCGGCATCAACAGCCCCGACCTGCTCCTGCGGGGCAGAACCATCCGGCTCCAGCCCTACCTTTTCGACGATCTGCTCTCCTACGATCTCGCGCACACGCTCCTCTTCACCGATCTGGCGCGCAACGGATGCCTCGTGGTGGCCGACGAACTCTCCCTCCTCCACCCGGCGTTGGAGCAGACGTTCCTCTCCTCTCCGCTCTACCACGGCGCCCAGGTGTCCCTGATCACCGTCTCCCCGGGCGACCCGGCGGTAGGCACCGCCCACGAACTCATCCGGCGTGAACTGGCCGCCCGCCTCCATCGCGCCGACCACCGCTACGGCGGCGAACTCGACCCTCTCTGCGAGATGAACGTCGCGAGCAGACGCCACTTCGACCGCTGGCTCCGCGTCAGCCTGCCGCAGACCCTGGACGCCTACCGCAACGCCCGGCCCAGCCCGGACAAGGCCCGGCAGCTGCAAGCCGAGCTCGGCGCCCGGCCCTCCCCGGGGATGGCCCGGCTCATCACAGAAGGCGGAACGACGTGATCGTCACCTTCTACTCGTACAAGGGCGGCGTGGGCCGCTCCATGGCCCTGGCCAACATCGCCGACCAGCTGGCCAGAAGCGGTGCGCGCGTCCTGATGGTCGACTTCGACCTCGAAGCCCCGGGCCTGGAGCACTTCTTCCCCATCGACCACCGGCGGGTCAGGGGCCGGGAGGGGCTGCTCGATCTGCTCCTCGCCTTCAAGTACGCCATGTCCGTGGCCGCTTCGGACACCGACGGGGAGGAGGACGCCTTCCGCGACCTCGACCGCTACATCTCCACCGTGTATCCGCGTGGTTCGGACGGCGGCTGTCTGGACCTGATCCCCGCCGGCCTGCGGCAGACGGACGAGCAGATCACCCGTTACGGCGCGGAGTTGCGCCGCTTCGACTGGCAGGACTTTTACTACGTCTGGTCGGGCGAGCTGTTCTTCGAGTGGTTCCGCCGCGTCTGCGCCGAACGCTACGACATCGTCCTCGTCGACAGCCGGACGGGAGTGACGGAACTGGGTGGCGTCTGCGCCTACCAGCTGGCCGACGCCGTGGTCGCCCTCTGCGCTCCCAACCTGCAGAACGTCGAGGGCACGGCATGGATGGTCCGGCACTTCCTCTCTCCCCAGGTCCGATCGGTACGCGGCAACCGCCCGCTGGAGGTCCTGGTGGTCCCGGCACGGGTCGACCAGCAGGACGCCGACCTCCTCGACACCTTCGCGAACCGCTTCCGCGCCGGCTTCGACTCGTTCACCCCGAGCACTCTCACGGCGGCGGGCCTCTCCTTCTGGGACCTACAGGTTCCCTACGTTCCCGGGTGCGCCTTCGAAGAACAGGTCATCACCGACCCCGGCCGCGCGGCCGAGCGACGGGGTCTGGCCAGGGCGTACGAGAACCTGCGCCACGCGATCGCGCTGGTGGCGCCCGAGAACAACGCGGTCGCGGCGCTGCGTTCCGCGCCGGTCGACGAGGGGCAGGGCAGGGGTGCGGCGGAGCCGCTGGAAACCCAGTACGACCCGACGACCCGGTTCGCGTCAGCGGACGTTCTGCTGTCGTTCCACCCCGTCGACAGAGACACGGCCCTCGAGATCCGCGACCTGCTGACCGTACACGGGCTCCGGGTCGCCGACCCGCTGCCGGATCAGTCTCTTCAGGAGGCCGTGCGCGCGAAGGTGAACCTGGTTCTCGTCAGTCCGGGAAGCGAGCAGAGCGCGTACCAGCGCCGCGCACTCGCCTCTCTGACCGTCAGAAGTGATGCGCGCCTGCTGCCAGTGTTGCTGCCCGGAGTCAGCGGCCCGCCAACGGAGTTGGAGAGATACGCCTTCCTCGACTTCCGGAGCGGCCTCGACGCGGACCGGTTGCTGAAGATCGTGCGGGCGGGGCTGCGCCCGCCGGCACCGACTCTCCCGGACCGGGACCGTCTGAACCGGTGCCCGTACCCGGGCCTCAACGCCTTCTCCGAGGCCGAGGCGGACGTGTTCTTCGGCCGGGACAAGGTCCTCCAGGACGTCCTGTCCGCCATGAACCGGTACGGCACGTGCGCGATCACCGGCGGGGCGGGCAGCGGCAAGACGAGCCTGGTGCACGCGGGGTTGTTGCCGGCGCTGCGGGCGGGGAAACTGCCGGGCAGCGAACTCTGGCCGATTGTGACGGTACGTGGCGATCGCGGCGTATCGACCTTGCTGGCCAAGCTGTCCGCGTTGGTGGACGACCCGACGGCCAGTACGGGGTTCCGGCCCGAGGACCTGAACGAGGTGCTCGGCCGGCGATACCAGCACGTGGTCGTCGTACTCGACCACTTCGAGGAAGTACTCACTGAGTCCGACGACACGCAACACGAGGGAACCATCGCCCTGTTGCGGACACTGACCTCCACCCGTGATCCGGTGGTCGTGCCGATCACCGTGCTCCGCGCGGACTTCCTCGTGCAGGCCAGCGAACAGGCACCCTTCCTGGTGGGACGGCCTCTGGTCGTTCCTTCCATGACCGTCGACGAGATGCGGGAGGCAGTGGTTCGGCCCGCCCAGGCTTACGGGCTCCAGTTGGAGCCAGGGCTCACCGACCGTTTGCTCAATGACGTGGGTGGCGAACCGGGCTCTCTGCCACTGCTCCAGTTCACGCTGCGCGAGGTGTGGCAGCGGCGGCGGCAGGGGTACCTCACGCACGAGTCTTACGTCGAGACGGGCGGGGTGCGCAGCAGTCTGACCCGCGCTGCGGAGCAGCTGTTCACCTCATTCTCCGCGGACGACCGGACGCGTGCTCGTGAACTTCTGCTGCGCCTCGTGTCGGTCGATGCCCGTGGCCGACACCCAAGGCTCCTGGTGCCCATGGCAACGCTCGCGGCAAGCGGGACCGCCGCGGTGTGCGAGCAGATGGTCCGCCAGCGACTGTTGGTCATCACGGCCGACGCCCAGGAGGAACCTTGCGTCCAACTTGCCCACGAGGCGCTGGTGGATGCCTGGCCGCGATTCCGGACGTGGATCGATGATGCGAGGTCATTGCTCCTGCTGCGGGAGCAGCTATCCGCTGCCGCCGAGGAGTGGGAGCGCTCCGAACGCCCCGTGTCGGCGCTCCTCGGCGAGCAGGGTCTGACGCTCGTGGGAGAACAAGGGCAAGAGGCACGGCTCGGGCTGGGCCCATTGGCGACGGAGTATCTCGCGGTGTCACGGGCGGACTTCCGGCGAGGGCGCTCCATACGGAACACGATGGTGGTCTTGTTGATCTTGTACAGCGTGGCCTTCTCGTATGTCGCGAGCGCTTCGCTCTACACCGACACCGCGATCCTGGTATCCCAGATCGCGCTGCAGGGGTCCCTGTTGGCGCTCGCAGCCATCCTCCTCCGGAGAACACCACCGAGCAGACGCGAGCGCCGCTCCCTCTTCCTCTGAGCCTGTCTCCACACACTCACGCGCGCTGCGGCGCACGAACGGCGGCACGCATCTGCTCGACCCGGGCCTGCACCTGCAGGATCTGCGCCCAGGTCGGCGCGTGGTCCAGATCCCTGCCCCGGCCACGGCACGCCCGGCAGAGCCCTCCGGGCAACGCCTCCACCCGCCCCGGCACCCCACAGTCGGTGCACTCCATCAGGGGGCGGGGTTCTCGCGCGGGCGTAGGGACGGCACGCTCGGGCGGCATCCGGTCGACCAGCCGACGTCGCAGGAAGGCGCGGGGCGAGTGCACCTGGTCCGGGAGCCCGGCGACCAGTACCTGAGACAACTGGTCCGGCGACGTACCCCGGGCGAGCCATTCACATGCCAGCTCTTCGAGCGCGGCACAGTCGGCGGCGGACAGGGCGAGGCGCGGGTCGCGGAGGCCGAGGCGGGCGAGGGTGTCGTAGGCCTCGGACGGTGGCGGTACGTCGGCCACGACTGCCTTTGTCTCGACCTCGGGCGGCGTCACGTCACCTTCGAGCGTCCCGGCCCACCATTCGTCGTCACGTGCGGGACGTGACCAGAACGTGTGGAACACCCACCGCGTGCCGGTCTCGCCCTCAGCAGGAGGGATACGACGCCGTACGCGCCGCAGGTGCCCCGCGCGCCCGAGTTCGTTCAACGCCGAGCGCACGGCCTGTTGCCCGTAGAGGGGCTGGGCCTTGGCGAGGGTCTTGGCGTCCATCGCGGCGTTCTCGGGGAGCTGGTCGATGAAGCTCGCGAGATAGGCCTCGCGGGGCGGGAGGTGCTGGAAGTCACCGGGTTTCGCCCGCTGTTGGTCTGGGGCGGAGCGTTTGCCGTAGCCGGGCTTGGCCATGGGATGGGCTGCGGGCGCGGGCAGGGCAGCGTTAGAGTTTTCGTAAGCCACGAGATCGGTCCTGATCTTGAGGGCGAGACCCCGGCGGGTGCTGCTAACACCCGACCGGGGTTGTTTGTTGTCGCGAACGCTAGAGGTTCGCGACTGTGCGTCGCAACCTGATCACGAAAAGTCATCTCCGCTGTCATGCGCGGAAGTTGGCGCACATGAGGGGCGGGAGGGTGGGTGGATTCTTTCCGCCCATTCCTTGAAAGAGGAGCTCGGATCTCGACGCCCGAAGCCCGGAGCTCAGGCCTCGCGGGAGGCGTGCGCGATGAACGCGGCCCAGGCGTCTGCGGGAACGTCGAAGCGAGGGCCTTGGGGGCCGAGCTTCGAGTCCCGGACGTGGGTGGTGTGGGGGTGGAGGGCGACTTCGAGGCAGGCGCCGCCCTGGGAGTCGCTGTAGCTGGACTTGACCCACGTCAGCTCAGTCTTCATAGCTCCTGTGCCACCTTCCTGATGAACGCAGCCGACTCCTCAACTCCGAGAGCCTGCATGCGGATCATGCCATGCGCCTGTGCGAGGTCACTGACCTTGTGCGCATCAGCATGAAGTGCGCTGGTCTCCGGACTCTCGACGTAGGCGAAGTGCTCGTGATCAGCCGTCTCCAGCAGAATGAACGACCCGTTGAGCGCGAGGCCCCCGCACTTACCGAACGGCAACACCTGGATGGACACGTTGCGCCGCGCGCCCACCTCGGGCAGATGGAGCAGCTGCTCTCGCATGACCTCCGGCCCGCCGACCCCCGTGCGCAACGCGGCCTCATAGATGACGAAGCCGTACACCGTGCCCGCCCGCCGCCGCAACGCCTCCTGCCTCGCCAACCGCCCCCGAACCCGCTCCTCCACCGTCTCGTCGTCCAAGGGCGGACAGCTCTCGCCGATCAGCGCCGCCGCGTACTCCCGCGTCTGCAACAACCCCGGAACCAGCCCCAGCGAATAGTCGTGCACGGCGATCGCCTCGGCCTCCAACTCCATGTACTCCTGCGACCGCGCAGGAAACGGCTCCGGCTTCAGAAACTCATGCCCCGCCAGCAACTTCCCCCGCGCCCCGCACATCTGGTCGGCCACCTGCAACAACCGCAACGTCGGCCGTCGCCGCCCGCACTCCATCGACTTGACGTACTCGTAGTCGTACCCGGCCTCTTCGGCGAGCGCCTGTCGACCGACGCCCGCCTCCTCGCGCCAGAGCTTGACCTGCCCGCCGCAGTACCGCCAGTTCGGCTGAGTCATCGTTCGCGCCCACCCGTCTCCCGCCGACCCCCGTGTACACGCACCCTCTGTACACACTCCGCCACTCGCCGAGGTTACGCGTCAACCACCAGCCTGATCACGGCAAACGACGGAGAAGCACCCGCACGGAAGAGACGCGCGCATGCCCGAGGAAGCAGTCGAGTGGCAACTGCCCCGCCACCCCCGCAGCGTGGGCCGGTCCCGCGCACGGCTTTGTGAGCAGGCCGCCGACTGGAAACTCCCGGACGACGTCACCGACACAGCCGTGCTGCTGCTCAGCGAGCTGATGACCAACGCCTATCGGCACGCCCAGGTCTCACCCGGCCGCGAGATCCGTACGCGCTGCGCGTTGGAGGATGACGGTCGCCGGCTTCGTGTCTCGGTGACGGACGCGAGCGACACGATGCCGACGTTCCGGAACCCGTCCCCGGAGGACGAGTCGGGGCGCGGCCTGATCCTGGTCACCCTGCTCGCCGACGCATGGGGCACGGAGCCTCGCCCGAACGGTCTCGGCAAGACGATCTGGTTCACGCTCGACCTCGACGCGACTACACCAGCCGCCTCGCCGTCGCCCACCGCGTCAGCTCATGCCGGTTCGACAGCTGCAACTTCCGGAGTACCGCCGACACATGGGACTCCACCGTCTTCACGGAGATGAACAGCTGCTTGGCGATCTCCTTGTAGGCGTAGCCGCGGGCGATCAGTCGCAGTACCTCGCGCTCACGCTGGGTGAGGCGGTCGAGGTCCTCGTCCACCGGGGGCGCGTCCGTCGAGGCGAAGGCGTCGAGGACGAAGCCCGCGAGCCTCGGGGAGAACACCGCGTCGCCGTCCTGGACGCGGAAGATGGAGTCGACCAGGTCCGTGCCGGTGATGGTCTTGGTGACGTAACCCCTCGCTCCGCCTCGGATCACGCCGATCACGTCCTCCGCCGCGTCCGAGACGGACAGCGCCAGGAAGCGGACCGGCTGCTCCGCGTCCGCCATCAACGGGGCGCAGCGGCGCAGTACTTCGACGCCGCCGCCGCCCGGGAGGTGGACGTCGAGGAGGACCACCTCGGGGCGGGTCGCGGTGATGACCGTGACCGCCTGGTCGACGTCGGCGGCCTCGCCCACGACCTCCACGCCGGTCTGCTCGGTCTGGCCGATCTCGGCCTGAACTCCCGTACGGAACATACGGTGGTCGTCGACGAGCACCACTCGCACCCGGCGCTCGCCCGTCACCGTGTCGTTCGCCTCGGTCGGGTCGCTCATCACGTGTTCTCCGCCCTCTCCATCTCCAGTTCGACCTCCGTGCCGCCGCCCGGCACCGCGCGCAGGCGGGCCGTGCCGCCGTGACGCTCCATGCGGCCGATGATCGATTCTCTGACACCCATGCGGTCGGCGGGTATCGATTCCGGGTCGAAGCCGGGACCGCGGTCCCGGACCGACACGAAGACCGTCTTTCCCTCGACCTCGGCGTAGACCTGCACCGCGCCGCCCTCGCCACCGTACTTGGCGGCGTTCACCATCGCCTCGCGCGCGGCCTGCATCTGTGCCCCGATCCGCTCGTCGAGCGGGCAGTCGCCGACGATGACGACCTCCAGGGGGACGCCGTGCTTGTCCTCGACCTCGGCCGCGTTGCGTCGCACCGCCTCGGCGAGGGTGTCGGGTTCGTCGGCCTCGTCCTTGCCGGTGCCCTCGGGTTTGTACAGCCAGGTGCGCAGGTCGCGCTCTTGGGCTCGGGCGAGACGGCGCACCTCGTTCGCGTTCTCCGCGTTGCGCTGGATCAGGGTCAGGGTGTGCAGCACGGAGTCGTGGACGTGGGCGGCGACCTCGGCGCGCTCCTGGGCGCGGATGCGCATCAGGCGCTCCTCGGACAGGTCCTGGGTCATGCGCACGAGATAGGGGCCGGCGAGGAGCGTGATGCCGACCAGGACCGCGAGGGCTGCCTGGAGGACCGAGCCGAGGTGGGCGGCCGAGCCCTGCATCACGAAGATGCCGGACACGCCCGCCGTGACGAGCAGGACACCGCCCGCGGCGCGCAGCAGGCTGAGGGTCCGCCTGCGGCGGCCCACCTCGGCCCAGCGGGCCCTGCGGGCGTTGTCCGCCTGCCGCCAGACCAGGGCGACTCCGGCGCCGACGAGGACGGCGGGCCAGAGATAGGCCTTGGCGCCGGTGCCCACGTTGACGTTGCCCACGAAGACCATGGCCACCACGACCATGAGGAGCAGGGCGACGATCTGGCCCTTGTCCGGTCTGCGGGCGACGAGGCGGCGGCGGCCGTCCGGCGAGGTCTCGGTGGTGACGAAGGACGGGGGTTTCTGCCCGCTCACGCCACCGACGCCGAGCGGCACGAAGAACCAGAACGCGGCGTACAACAGGGCGCCCAGGCCGTCGGCCATGAACAGACCGGCGAAGACGAGCCGCACCCAGATCACGGGCAGCCCGAGATGCCCGGCGAGCCCCCGCGCCACCCCCCCGAGCCAGCGTCCGTCACTGCTGCGGTAGAGCTTGCGCGGCGGCCGCGGTTCGACGAGTGGCGCTGCTGCGGCTGCATCCGGCATGCCATCGATGTTCACACGGCGCGACGGCCCGGGCATCAGGGTCGGCCCCCTAGACTCCCCTGATCTTCGAAACGGGCCGGAGCGGCGAGGCCCTCGAACGTCTCCCCGGCCTCGGGTCAGGGGCGATATCAGGGTCCGGCCAGGGTCATTCCGACTCCCGTCGCGGCAGCTCGCCCGTCACCATGGACACATGACAGATCACCAGCACGCCGCGGACCGGGTGCCCGACGAGGGCCCCTCGTCCGCCGCGCCCTCCGCGACCGCCGCCGGTGAGGAACCGCGCGCACACGAGCGGGTGGGCGCGCACGAGCAGGCGGGCGCGCGGAAAGAACAGCGGGAACCGGGCGCGGCCGGACGACCGGGCAACGCCCGTGAGAGCTCCCGGGTTCCCGGCGGGACGAAGACCGAGACCGACGCCGAGGCGTCCCCTCCGCCCGCCCGGTTCCGCCGCGACCGGCGGCACAAGGTGCTCGCCGGGGTGTGCGCCGGCCTCGGGCGACAGTGCGACATGGACCCGGTGATCTTCCGGATCACGCTCGCCGTGCTCTCCGCGACCGGCGGCATCGGCCTCATCTTCTACGGCTTCGCCTGGCTCTTCGTGCCGTACGAGGACGACGAGGAGAACGAGGTCCGCAAGCTGCTGACCGGCCGTGTCGACGGCCAGGCCCTGGCGGCCGTGCTGTTCGCGCTGGTCGGCTGCGGCGTGTTCCTGACGATGTTGAACAACGGGACGGTGCTGACCTTCGCCGTCATCGTCTCCCTGCTCCTCGCGGGCTCCGGGTACTGGGCGCGGCAGCGCGGCACCCCCGACACCGACCCGCTGGCCGCCCAGGCCGCCGCCGACGCCCCGCCGGAGGCCCAGGCCCCGCCGGTCAGCGCCACGTATCCCTCGTGGTGGCGCGACCCCATCGTCAAGGACGGCACCCACGAGGGCGGCACGGGCTATCTCTGGGGTCCGGGCGACGCCCGCACCCGGGACATCGCGGACGCCATCGACTTCAGCCTGGCCCGTGGCTACGGCCATGTCGGCGCGGACATCCGGGCCGCGCGCCCGCAGCCACCCCGGCAGCGCGGCCCGCGCTGGATCGGCGGCTGGCTCTTCCTGCTCGCCCTCCTCGCGGGCGGTCTCGGTACGGGTCTGACGTGGGAGGAGCACCCGCTCGGCACCAGCCTCCAGACCGGTCTGGCCTGCGCGCTCATCGTTCTGGGCCTCGGCATCATGGCGAGCTCGTTCCTCGGGCGCACGGGGGCGGGCTCGATCTTCCTGGCGGTGCTCACGGCGGGACTGCTCGCCGGGGCGGCCGCCCTGCCGAAGAACATCGGTACGGACTGGGTCCGTGAGAACTGGCGGCCGGCCGCGGTGGCGGACGTCGAGCGGAAGTACGACCTGGGCACCGGCGTCGGCACGCTCGATCTGAGCGGGCTGGACCTCTCCAAGGGGCAGACCCTGGAGACCGAGGTCGAGGTGGGCGTGGGCAAGGTGAAGGTGATCGTGCCGAAGAACGCGACGGTGAAGGTCCATATCGACGTGGGCGTGGGCGACATCCAGCTGCCCGGTGACGACAAGGAGGACGTGGACGTGGAACCGGGCAAGAACAAGGAGGTGACCTTGGCACCGGCCAAGGACGTCAAGGCCTCCGGCACCCTCGACATCGATCTCCAGGTCGGTGTCGGACAGGCGGAGGTGAGCCGTGCTGCGTCATGAGTTCCGGCCCGGAAAGCTGATCGCCGGGTTCTTCCTGGCCCTCGCGGGTGTCATCTACGCCGGTGACGCGGGCGGTGCCTGGGAGACACCGTGGTTCGCGATCATCCCCGTGGTGACGGGCGGCCTGTGCCTGGCGGGCGCGGTGGGGTTCCTGAGCCACTCGATACGCCGCCGGCGCGGAACGGCGGGCAGCACGCCGGGAACACCGGACGCCCCTCCCACGGAGATACCTCGATAGCCGCCGCCGACCGGACGCGGCGTCAGTACGCTCCCGCGGGTTGTCGTCGTCGGCCCCTGATCATCGCGTCCAGTGACAGATACGGCGCCCCGGCCAGGACCAGCGGCAGCCAGGCCATGAGGTAGGCGAGGTCGTTGCCGTAGTAGTACGGCTCGGCGGCCCAGCTCATCGTCAGCCACAGGCTGAGGGAGATCAGGGCGCCGCCGAGGGCGGCGAGGCGGGCCAGGAGGCCGAAGAGGGTACCGAGGCCGACGGCCAGTTCGCCGAAGGCGATGGCGTAGCCGAAGCCGACGGGGTTGTTCAGGGCCAGGTCGACCATGGCGGGGATCGCCGAGGACTGCTTGACGTTGCGCATCTGGTCACCGATCGAGCCGGCGCCCGAGTCCTTCATGAAGGCGCTGTCGGTGATCTTGTCCAGGCCCGCGTAGATGAAGGTGACGCCCAGGAAGACGCGGAGCGGGAGCAGGGCGTAGTGGGTGGCGGTGTCGCGCCAGCTCCGGCCGCGGCCGCCGTCGAAGTAGGGGGTGTGCGTGTCCGTACGAAAACCGTGAGTCATCGCTCCTAGCCGCCTCTCACCCAGCGTGCCGTGACCCCTCAAAAGACGATACGCACGAAAGGGAGGAGCCGCTCAATGCCGGAGCGACAAGTTTCAACAACTCAGATGTGCGCCCGGATCTGGCGCACGGGGTGGCCCAGAGCCTCGGCGACGGCGGCCAGTTCCTCGTCGCCGAGCCCGTCCGTCTCCGGGTTCCAGACGGCGATCTCGAAGCGGGCGAAACCGCAGGGCCGGTCGTAGTCGAGCCGGTCCAGCGTGGTGGCGGCGCCGCAGCAGGGGACGGAGACGTCGAGGGTCGGGAAGCCGTCCTCGTGGGCCTCCACCAGGTCCTCCCACCACGCCCGGTCGATCGACGCCCGGCAGGCGGGGCACCCGATCCGCTCCAGGTTCTGCCCGCTGTCGACCACGGTGGGGGCGTCGTACCAGTCGACCTCCGTCTCGGCGTCCGTGTCGGCGGCCAGACCTCCGGTCAGGGCGGTCATCAGGGTGCCGGCCCGGTCGGCGGCCGAGGGCTCGGGCTGCCAGTACGGGTCGGTCGGGATGACGGAGAGGACGTCGTCGCTCATGGTCCAGGCCTTGTCGTCGTCAGTGAAGGGAAGTGAAGGGAGAGGTATCGCCGGTGATCGTCCATCGCTCAGTCCGTCACGTCGATCGCGTAGCGGTTGGTCTCCACGCCCGCCGCGGTGATGACCTGGACCTCCACCCGGCCCGGTTCCACGTCCGCCGGGACGGGGACGGTCAGGACGGCGTCCGTGGGGTTGCTGAAGCCGCCGGTGACGGGGACGAGGGGGACGTGGACATGGACCGTGCCCACCCGGACCGTCATACGGGACAGCCGCTCCGCGCCCTGGGCTCCCGGCGGGACGAAGCCGGCGCCGCGGATCTCGATGTCGTCGCCGGTGCGGATCGGGGCGTCGAGGTCACCGGCCTCGCGGGCGCGTACGACGGAGAGGATGACGGGGCGACCGCCCTCGGCGTACTTGCCGGCCACGTAGGTGGCCGCCGAGATCAGGACCACGACCGCCAGCCCCCAGGGCAGGTCGGGCAGCTGGTCGGGGCGGCGGGCCAGCCGTACCGCGGCGAACAGCAGCGCCACCGCGCCGATCACGACGTACTGGATGTCGGCGAAGGTGCCGCGCCCGGCGTCGTCGGTGAGCAGGTCGGCGGCCCTGGGGCGGTCGGCGCGCACCTTCTGCAGCCGCTGCCCGAGCACCCGCAGCCCGACCACGCGCCGTACCAGTACCGCGATCCCGCTGACGACGGCGAGGACGGTCACCACACCGGCGCCGCGGGCGAGTTCGAGGCCGGAGATGAGCGCGTCGCGCTCGCCCGGGTCGGACGCGGCGGCGAGTCGGCCGACGAGGACGAGCACCGCGTACGCGACGAACAGCACCCAGGCCACGGCGATCGCGCGGGAGGTGGAGAGGCGGTTGTCCTCGCCGATGACTGGGGCCAGCGCGCCGCCCCGGGCGCGGTGGAACCAGGAGGCCGCGGTCAGGGCGCCGGCCGTCAGCAGGGCGGCCAGCAGCCCGGCGGTGCGGGCGGAGGTCCAGCCCGCACCGATCGCGGTCAACGCCTGGACGAGCAGGAGGACGACGACACCGGCCCACACCGTGCAGGCGGTACGAATCCACAGGCGGGCCAGCCAGGCCTCGCCCTCGGCGCGGCCGCGTTCGGCGACCAGTTCCGCGGACTGGGTCAGCTCCTCCGACACCCACTGACGGGAGGCCGAGGCCGAGTGGGCCACAGCGGCCGGCAGGCCCTGACCGGCGGCGAACTCGTCCCGTCGCAGAAGGAATTCGGCGACCGCCCGCCGATGGCCCTCCCGCGCTCCGTGGGGACAGTCGCCGCAGGTGCAGCCGCCTCCGTGCGCGCCCGTCTCCCCGCTCTGTCTCGCCTCCTGCACCGCCACGCCCGACGCCCGCCTTCCCCGCGATCTCCACGATGCGCGGCCTCTGCCGAGGTCTCGGCCGCCGCTCTGCAACTCCCGTGCGATGACAGCGAATTGTGCCCTACGCCACGGGCGGCTCGTCCGGCAGGTCTGGTCAGGGCGGGTGAAGCCGGGGCCGCCGTGTTGACCTGGCTGCGAGAATTTCTCTATGGCCGAGATCATCCAGCGCGACGGGACCTGGGCCTTCGACGGCACGACGGTCAGGATCACACCGGGACTTCATCGCTCGGTGCCGCTGTTCCGGCAGACGTACGGGGAGATCACCGTGCCCCTGGAGGCCGTCTCCGGCGTCGTCTTCGAGCCCGAACGCAAGCGGGGGCGGCTGCGGATGCGGCTGCGGGAGGGGGCGGATCCGCTGTTGCAGGCGACCGGGGGCCGGCTGCCGGACGCGGCGGACCCGTACCGGCTGGCGGTGGACGTCGACCGGGCCGGGGTCGCCGAGTACGTGGCGGAGGAGATCCGCCGGGCGCTGCTGCTGGACCAGATCCCGAAGGAGCCGACGAAGACGTATCTGCTGTCCGGGCCGCCGGTCCCGGTCTCCGTCCGCTCCTCCGACGGCACGGTCTCCTTCGACGGCCTCCAGGTCCGTATCGACTGGACCGACACCTCGGACCGGGTGAAACGGGCGACCGGCCCGCGGATCATCGCGATCACCGACCTGGCGGGCGTGGAGTGGCTGCCCAACTCCGGTTACGAGGACGGCTTCCTGCGCTTCGTGACCCGCGAGACGGCGTTCTCCAAACTCCCGCCGGAGAAGGACCCGTACGCCCTCGACCTGTGGGGCAGCGCCCGTCGCGACCTCCTCACGGCCCTGGTCGCCACCGCGGTCACCGCCCGTCTCCCGCACCCCTCCACCCGCTCGGTGACCGACGGCCCCGACCGACCGCGCCGGCTGCCGTCCGCGATCCCACCCCAGGCCGACCATCACGACGTACTCCTGCGCCGGCTGCGGGAGCTGGGCGAGCTGCATCGCGAAGGCGTCCTGACGGACGAGGAGTTCGCGATGACCAAGGCCGTGGTGCTGCGGGGCTTCCAGCCCCCCGCAGCGGCCCGCTAGCTCAGCAGATCCGGCTCGCTGCGGCTGATGTCCTGCCACAGGGGCTGGTAGTTGATCCACGCCACCAGGTCGCCGCCCAACTGCTCCCTGGTCGCGACGGCCGCCTTGTGGTCGATGAGGATCGGGCGGCCGGCCGCCTTGGCCATGAGCTGGACCTGGCTGGAGCGTTCCATGGACAGGAACCACCAGGCCGCCGCGTCCACCGAGTCGCCGACGGTCAGCAGTCCGTGGTTGCGCAGGACCAGGCCCTTCCCGGAACCGAGGGCCGCGGCGATCCTGCGGCCCTCGGCGGTGTCGACGGCGACGCCCGAATAGGCGTCGTACACCGCGTGGTCCTCGTAGAAGGCACAGCTCTCCTGGGTGATCGGGTCCAGGAGGTCGCCGAGGGCGGAGAGGGCGCGGCCGTGCACGGAGTGGCAGTGGGCGACCGCGACGACATCGGGGCGGGCGGCGTGGACCTGGGCGTGCACGGTGAAGGCGGCCTGGTTGACGTGGTAGCGGCCCTCGATGACCTGTCCGTCGGTGTTGGCGAGGACCAGGTCGCTGACGGTGACGTGCCGGAAGGGCATGCCGAACGGGTTGACCCAGAAGCAGTCCGTGAACTCCGGGTCGCGTGCGGTGATATGGCCGGAGACCCCGTCCTCGAAGCCCTGCCGCCCGAAGATCCGCAGCGCGCCCGCCAGCCTCTCCTTGCGGTGCCGGCGCTCGTCCTCGACCGAGTCGTGCATCGGCGGCATCGCGAACCGGAGGCTGTCGGTGGGCAGGGGGGCGGGCGGGGTCGGTCCCGGTTCATACGTCCCGTGCATCGGTCCTCCAGCACTGGGGTGGCTTCACGGGGCGGAAGTTACCGTCGGTCAGCGCAGGAGAACAGGAGTATGAGGTAACGATGCCGTGTGCAACCGTTCCGGGGGTTCGGCTGTCTGCTGTGCGGAACCTCAAGTTCCCGACACTTCAGCACCTGTTTTCAGTCACCCCGGAGCCCTCCTTGAGCCTCGTCGAACGTCACCTCAGCTCCCTCATGCGGCAGCTCGCCACGCAGGACCACGTCGAGCTGGTCCACCCCTTCGCCGAGCACAAGTTGTTCGGGGCGCTGGTCTACGTCGCCGAGTGCTTCGGTTTCCGCTACGCCGGTGTCCGCCTCGTCGGCCGCCACAAGATCCTCCACGTCCATCTGGTCCGCGACACCCACCCCGCGGCCCAGCAGCGCGCCGCCGCGAACCTCGCCGCGTTCCCGCAGGTGGGCGCGGGTGGCACGGTCCCCGGCATGTACCTGAACTCGCTCACGCCGGTCCCCGAGGCCCAGGCCGACATCGACCTGATCATCGCGCTCATCAAGTACGACGCCCTGGTCGAGGCGGGCAACCCCCGCCAGCTCAAGACCATCGGCTGGGGCGCCGCCGCCCTGTTCCTGCTGATGGCCCCGCTGACCGGCAAGTACGCCGTCCTCCTGCCGCTCGCCGTGCTGACGCCGGCGTTCATGTACGGCGCCCTCCGCATCAACACGGTCCGCCGCGCCAAGCTGGCCGCGCAGCTGACGGCGGGCGGCTGCGCGCAGGTACGGGACGACGCGGGGCGGGAGCGGTACGTGCGCCCGCTGCCGTACGCCGCGCAGGGCACGCAGGCCGTGTAATACCGGACAGCACATGTCGGGTATCGGCGCCACACTCGTCGTATGACTGCGAACTGGTCCGTCTTCACCGCCGCCGAACCCGATCTCGCCAAGGTCGTCGAAGAACGCTTCGGCGCCTTCACGCACCACACCCTCGCGACCCTCCGCAAGGACGGCTCACCCCGCACCAGCGGCCTGGAGGTGCGGTTCCTGAACGGTGAGCTGTGGCTCGGCATGATGCCGAAGTCGCTCAAGGCGCTCGATCTGCTGCGCGACCCGCGCTTCGCGCTCCAGGCGAATCCCGGGGAGGGGCAGACCCTGGGCGGCGGTGATGTGCGGATCAGCGGGCGGGCGATCGAGGTCGTGGACGCCGCGACCAAGGCCGCGTACGGCGAAGAGGTGGAACCGCCGGAGCCGTTCCACCTCTTCCGCACCGAGCTGACGGAGGTCGTGAGGACCTACGTCGAGGACGACACGTACCTCGTCGTCCAGGTCTGGAAGCCCGGAGAGCCGGTGCGGACTCTCAAACGAACCTAGTGAGACGCGGGGAGACCTACTCCCACTCGATCGTGCCCGGCGGCTTCGAGGTCACGTCGAGGACGACTCGGTTGACGTCCGCCACCTCGTTGGTGATCCGCGTGGAGATCTTCGCCAGCACCTCGTAGGGCAGGCGCGACCAGTCGGCGGTCATCGCGTCCTCGGACGAGACCGGGCGCAGGACGATCGGGTGGCCGTAGGTGCGGCCGTCGCCCTGGACGCCGACCGAGCGGACGTCCGCGAGCAGGACCACCGGGCACTGCCAGATGTCCCGGTCGAGGCCGGCCAGCGTCAGCTCCTCGCGGGCGATGGCGTCGGCGTCACGGAGCAGGTCGAGCCGCTCCTTCGTCACCTCGCCGACGATCCGGATACCGAGACCCGGGCCCGGGAACGGCTGGCGCTGGACGATCTCGTCCGGCAGGCCCAGCTCCTGGCCGACCATCCGGACCTCGTCCTTGAACAGCTTGCGCAGCGGCTCGATGAGCTGGAACTCGAGGTCCTCGGGGAGGCCGCCGACGTTGTGGTGGGACTTGATGTTGGCCGTGCCGGTACCGCCACCGGACTCGACCACGTCCGGGTAGAGCGTGCCCTGGACGAGGAACTCCACCGCCGGACCCTCGTCCGCGATGATCTCCGCCTGCGCCTGCTCGAAGACCCGGATGAACTCGCGGCCGATGATCTTCCGCTTCTCCTCGGGGTCCGAGACCCCCTTGAGCGCGGTGAGGAAGCGCTCCTCCGCGTCGACGACGACCAGCTTGACGCCGGTCGCGGCCACGAAGTCCTTCTCGACCTGCTCGGTCTCGCCCTTGCGCATCAGACCGTGGTCGACATACACGCAGGTCAGCTGGTCGCCGATGGCACGGGCGACGAGGGCCGCGGCCACCGCGGAGTCGACGCCGCCGGACAGACCACAGATGGCGCGCTTGTCACCGACCTGCTCGCGGATGAGGGCGACCTGCTCCTCGATCACGTTGCCGGTGGTCCAGTCGGGCTTGAGGCCCGCGCCCCGGTAGAGGAAGTGCTCCAGGACCTGCTGGCCGTGCGTGGAGTGCATGACCTCGGGGTGGTACTGGACGCCGTAGAGCTTCTTCTCGTCGTTCTCGAAGGCGGCGACCGGGACGACGTCCGTGGAGGCCGTGACGGAGAAGCCCTCGGGGGCGGCGGAGCAGGCGTCGCCGTGCGACATCCACACGTGCTGCTCGTCCGGGGTGCCCTCGAAGAGGGTGGAGGACGACTTCGAGACATGCAGATCGGTGCGGCCGTACTCACGGGCGCCGGTGTTGTCGACGGTGCCGCCGAGGGAGCGCGCCATCAGCTGGAAGCCGTAGCACATGCCGAAGACGGGGACTCCGGCCTCGAAGATGGCGCGGTCGAGGCTCGGGGCGCCCTCCTCGTACACGGACGAGGGGCCGCCGGAGAGGATGATCGCCGCCGGGTTCTTGGCGAGCATCTCCTCGACCGGCATGGTGCTCGGCACGATCTCGCTGTAGACCCGCGCCTCGCGGACGCGACGGGCGATGAGCTGGGCGTACTGCGCGCCGAAGTCGACGACCAGGACGGTGTCGGGGGCGGCGGCGGGGGTCGCTGATGACACGGGGTGCCTTCCGGCGGTTTGGGCGAGGGCTGTACGACCGATTCTAACGGGGTGCGGCCGCGCCCCGTCCCGAGCGGTGAGCCCGCCCTCTCCCGGCAGGCGCCTCACCCCTCCCCGTCCGGTGGATGGACCCCGGTTGGACAGGGTCCGACACCCGTGCATACTGCTGCCATGCTCACGCACCCGACCTCCCTCTTTACCTATGGCAACCGGCCCACCGGCTGCCATGGTCGTGCTGCTTGAGCTACTGACAAGCGACTTCCCAGGCGCCCCGGGCCGACAAGGTCCGGGGCGCCTGTCGTTTCCTTCCGGATCTTGCCGCTCCGGGGCAGCCCTCGAAAAGACACCACAGACACCACGAGGAGCCCCCGTGACCACCACCACGCCAGACGCGGTCATCGCCGACGCCCGCGAGCGCATCGACGCCATCGACGACCGGATCATCGGCCTCATCCAGGAACGCGCGGCCGTCTCCGCCGTCGTACAGCAGACCCGGATCGCCTCCGGCGGGCGGCGTGTGCACCTCGCGCGCGAGATGGAGGTCCTCCACCACTTCAGCGAGGCGCTCGGCAAGCCGGGCACGTCCCTCGCGATGACGCTGCTCGAACTGTGCAGGGGTCGCATCTGAGTTCGGACCCCGTCTCACCCGTACGGCGCGTGACCGCGTCGCGAACCGCTTCGTTGGTGGTGGTGTCCGCGTCAGCCAGGGGCGGGCCCGAAAGAACCACGCGTGGCTCGCTGGGGCGATGAGACGTTCGGATCTTGCCGTACGTCGTGGGACCTCGCTCCAGGTAAGTGACCGGACGGCAGGGGACAGCAGCCCGGTCACCCAAGAGACGGTCGGCTCCGGGGACGCCCGGGGCCGGCCGACGGGACAGAAGGCTGGGTCAAACGGTTGCGGAGGCCGGGTCCATCCAGCACGATGCCTACAAAGCCCAAGTCCCCCTGTACACACCCACATTGTCTGTGCGTTTCGGCACTGCCAGAGGTCCAGACCATCCGCACGTCCCGGTCACGCCGGGGCGCCGACCCCGGGCATACGCCAGGCGCGCAGTCCTCAGGACCAGCGGCGCAACCCCCCGGCGCCGCTCCCCAGGCACCGGCGCTGCCCTGACGCCGGTGCTGACGAAAGAAGGGCCCCGCGGTTCCGTCCCGCGGGGCCCTTCGCATGCCGGTCAGCCATGTCAGGTGCGGGACACCGTGCCGCAGTCCTTCTCGTCCCCGATGTCCTTGCTGCGGTCGTACGGGTCCGTCGTCGGCCCCGACGGAGACGTGCCGGTGGGCTGGGACGAGGGGAACTCCGGGTGCAGGAAGCCGTCGTCCACGTCGCAGGAGGAGTTGCCGGCGCTCTCGTCGCGGCGCAGGACGGTGAGCTTGCCGGCGGTGGCCCGGTACCTCGCCGGGTCGGGTATCTCGACGTCGAGGACCCGGCGGACGATGGTGCGGGTCACCTCGGTGGTGCCGTCGGTGCGGACCACCGGGTAGACGAAGGTGTAGTCGGCGTGCACGGCGACGGAGGCGTGCTCGCCCTCCTTGAACGTCATCCGGCCCCGGACCTTGACCACGTCGCCGACCAGCCGGATCTCGTCGGGGTCGAAGCGGCTGAACATCGTCAGCGGGTCGTTGTCCTTGCTCGGCCGGCTCAGGGCCTCATTCAGCTCGCTCCTGACGTCCTGCTCGGGGTCGAGGAGGTTCAGGGCCGCCGTGGGTGTCTCGCCGCGGAGGGTGGCCTTGTCGAGGTTGGACTCGATCAGGAGCTTGCGGGTCAGTTCCAGCGTCTGCTCGACCTTCGCCGCGGACTGCGCGCCGACCGCCTTCGCCTTCGGTACGACGATGCCGGCCTCGCCGTCGGCCCAGCGCTTGGCGGGGGAACCGGCGAACGGATCGTCCAGGGTCGGAGTGCCGGCCGCCGCGGACTGCGGCGGACCGGTCGGCGCCGCCGTCTCCGCGGGCAGGGTCTCGACGGCCTCGTCCGCGGCGCCGGAGCCGGAACCGGTGCCGGAGCCGAAGGGGTCGCCGGGCAGCAGCGACGGCTTGATCGCCACGACGGCCACGGCCACGGCGAGCAGCACGCCGAGGGCCTTCCCCACCGCACGACCGCGCTTCCTCTCCTGCCGTGCGGGTCCGGTACGCCACCCCTCGGGCAGCTCACCCCGCGCCTCCTGCTGCCGGAGCCGGTCCGTCACCATGCGGGCGCGGGCCGAGGGCTCCTTGGGAGCGGCCTGTTCATTGGCGCGAACGAACTGTTCCCAGACCTCGTCGGGGACTTCGGGGGTCGAGGAGGAGTCCTCGGCAGGCTTGTCAGACACGAACCTCAGTTCTAGGGGTTCGGAAAGCGCCTTCACAAGGAAAATCCGACGGGATCCGGCTGTGACTCAGGCCACATAAAAATTCTGTGAATGCGAGTGCAACCATTCACAGCCCTCGTGGATCAAACCATGCGTACCAAGGGCCACAGCCGCGCCCCACACGCGGGGTCCCACCCGCCCCACTCGCGTGCTGCGACGCGCAGCACACCGGACTTCTCGAGGTCATTCATGAAGCTTCGCCGTGCCATGGCCGCAGCGGCTGCGACGGCTGTCATAGGCCCGCTCGCGCTGCTGTCCGCGCCTGCCGCGTTCGCGGACGAGACGTCGACGCCGACCCCCACCGAGACGGTGACGGAGACGCCGACCGAGCTCCCCAGCGACACCGTCTCCCCGACGGCGACCGAGGAGCCCAGCAACACCGCCTCGCCGACGGCCACGGACACCACCTCGCCCACCGCGACCGCCACGGACACCACCTCGCCCACCGCCACAGCGACCGACACGGGCGAGCCCGAGCCCACCGACTCGGCCGAGCCGAGCGAGGAGCCGACCGACCCGGACGTCCCGTACTGCGACGAACTCGACGAGGACTTCACGGACGCCAAGGTGTCCGCGGACATCAAGGGCCTGCCGGGCAAAATCGTCGCCGGTGACGGCTTCCACAGCTTCAAGCTGGTCGTCACGAACGAGTCCGACACGACGGTCGACGGCGTGGCCTTCTACGCCGAGATCGAGAACTACGAGATCGACGAGGCCAAGTGGCTCAGCCCGTACGTCGACCTGGAGTTCAAGAACCCTGACACGGGTTCCTGGGACCGCATCGGCGACGACGACTTCGCCGGTGACTACTTCTTCTACGTCGACGAGCTGAAGGCGGGCAAGAGCCAGTCGGTCAACCTGCGCGTCAGCATCGACGCCAAGGCCCCGGCCGGTGACGCCTACTCCTTCGGTTCCGGCGCCTACCTCGACAACGTCGACGGTCAGGACTGCATCGCCGAGGGCTGGGCCCAGTACGACTTCTCGGTCCTCAAGGCCGGCTCCAAGAACGACGACCCGGGTGAGGCCACGCCGAGCGACAACGGCAACGGCTCGGTGAAGAAGCCGCAGGGCGACGTCTCCGAGCTGCCGACCGGCAACCTCGCCGAGACCGGCTCCAGCTCCGCGCTGCCGACCATCGGTCTCGTGGGCGGTGTCGCGATCGTCGCCGGTGCGGGTGCCGTCTTCGCGGTGCGTCGTCGTAAGGCCGGCGCGCAGGCGTAACACAAGCCGGCTGCAAGAACAGAGAAGGACCTGCGCTCGGAGGGGGGTGCAGGTCCTTCTCCATGTCCGCTGTGCGGGCTACGACTTCGGGGGCACCGTCGGCATTCCGAGGAACGGCAGCTTCAGTGCGCCGAAGGCGTCCGCCGGGACCGCCGGTGACTTGGGTTCGACGGCGGCGAGCCTGACGTATGCCTCGTGCTGGGCCGGACGTGGGTCGGCCTCGCCGTTGTTGGGCCAGTACGACATCGCCCGCTCGGCCTGGGCCGTGATCGTCAGCGACGGGTTCACGCCGAGGTTGGCGGAGACCGCGGCGCCGTCCACGACCGAGATGCCGGGGTGGCCGTAGAGCCGGTGGTACGGGTCGATGACCCCTTCCTCCGGGCTCGCGCCGATCGGGCAGCCGCCCAGGAAGTGGGCGGTGAGCGGGGTGCCCATCAGTTCGCCGACGTTCGAGCCCGCGAAGCCGTTGATCTCCGCCGCGATCGCGGAAGCGGCCTCCGAAGCGGCCCTGATCTGCTTGGGGTTGGGGGCGCCATGCCCCTGCCGGGCGGTCAGCAGGCCCTTGCCGACGCCGTCCGGTTTCAGGTACGTCGTCAGGGAGTTGTCCAGAGACTGCATCACCAGCCCGATGATGGTCTTCTCCGACCACCGCCGGTTGGACAGGGACCGCAGTACGAGGACGGGATGGCGGGCGGCGTTCGCGACCCAGCCCAGGACCCTCGACGAGCCCTCGGCGTAGGGCACTTGGAGGATGGACAGGCCGCCCATGGAGTTGGAGCCCCGGCCGTAGCGGACGGGCTCGATATGGGTGTTCTCGTCCGGGTGGATGGACGAGGTGATGGCGACGCCCCGGGTGAAGTCGACCCGCTTCTCCCCCGTCACCTTGCGATAGCGCCGGTTGTCGGTCTGCGCGCCGACCAGCGCCTCGGAGTTGGTGCGGGTCAGCTCGCCCAGCTTGGCCGAGAGGTACGGCAGTTGACCGCTCGCCTTCATCCGGTGCAGCAGCGTCTGGGTGCCGTAGGTGCCGGCGGCGATGACGACCCGGTGGGCCTTGAAGGTCCGTCCCTCGCCCTTCTTCCTCCGGTCGGTCGGGAGGGTGGCGATCGCGTAGCCGCCCTGCGAGTCGTCCGTGACCGACACGACCGTCGTCATGGGGTGCACGACCGCGCCCGCCTTCTCGGCGAGATGGAGGTAGTTCTCGTTGAGGGTGTTCTTCGCGCCGTGCCGGCAGCCGGTCATGCACTCGCCGCACTCGGTACAGGCCTTGCGGGCCGGTCCCGCGCCACCGAAGTAGGGGTCGGCGACCTGCTCACCCGCCTTCGCCCTGACCGACCCGTCGGCGTCCTGGCCGTCGCCGAAGAACACGCCCACCGGCGCCATGTGGAAGGTGTCGCCGACGCCCATCCGCTGGGCGGCGGCCTTGAGATGGACGTCGGACGGGGTCGTGGTCGGGTTGAGCCGTACGCCGAGCATGCGCCGCGCCTGGTCGTAGTACGGCTTCAACTCCTCCTCCCAGTCCGTGATGTCACGCCACTGCGGGTCCTCGAAGAACGGCTTCGGCGGTACGTAGAGGGTGTTGGCGTAGTTGAGCGAGCCGCCACCCACGCCCGCGCCCGCCAGCACCATGACGTTGCCCAGCAGATGGATGCGCTGGAGACCGTACATGCCGAGCCTGGGGGCCCAGAGGTAGTTCTTGATGTCCCAGGAGTTCCTGGGGAGGGTGCCGGGGGTGAACCGGCGGCCCGCCTCCAGGACGCCCACGCGATAGCCCTTCTCGGTGAGGCGGAGAGCGGTGACCGAACCGCCGAATCCGGAACCCACGACGATGACGTCGTAGTCGTAGTCGTCCTGTGGCACGTGTGCTCTCCCTACCGGAACCGGAACGCCTTCATGAGCCTCAGGCTGCGGCTCATGAACTGGGCGTACTTCTCGTCGTCCATCCCCAGCGACGGCGCCATCGGCAGCAGCCGCTGCTGGGCGACCGTCTGGGCCTCGGTGTACTTGAGGATGCCCTCGGAGCCGTGGCGGCGGCCGAGGCCGGAGTCCTTCATGCCGCCCATCGGGGACTGGACGCTGCCGTAGGCGGGCGCGTAGCCCTCGTTGACGTTGACGGTGCCGGTGCGCAGCCGGGCGGCGACCGCACGACCGCGTCGGCCGTCCTTCGTCCAGACCGAGGAATTGAGGCCGTACGAGGTGGAGTTGGCCTGTGCGATGGCCTCCTCCTCGTCCTTGAAGCGGTAGATCGACACCACCGGGCCGAAGGTCTCCTCGGCGCAGATCGCCATCGGCTCGGTCACGCCGTCGAGGATGGTCGGCTCGAAGAAGTAGGGGCCGATGTCCGGGCGGGCGACGCCACCGGCGACGACCTCGGCGCCCTTGGCGACGGCCTCCTCCACATGCCGGGTGACGGTCTCCAGCTGCCGCTCGCCGACCAGGGAGCCCATGTCGGCGCCGTAGGCGAGGGACCTGCCGAGCCGCATGGCCTTGGTGCGGGCGGCGAAGCGCGCCAGGAAGGCGTCGGCGACCGACTCGTGGACGTACAACCGCTCGATGGAGATGCAGAGTTGGCCCGCGGAGGAGAAGCAGGCGCGGACGGCGCCGGCCGCGGCCTTCTCGATGTCCGCGTCCTGGAGCACCAACATCGCGTTCTTGCCGCCGAGTTCGAGGGAGACCCCGACGAGGCGGGCGGCGGCGCCCTGGGCGACCTCGCGGCCGGTGCGGGTGGAGCCGGTGAAGGAGACGTAGTCGGCGTGCCGGACGACCTCGGGGCCGACGACGGGGCCCTCGCCGAGGACGACCTGGAAGACGTCGGCGGGCAGTCCCGCCTCGATGAGCAGGTCGCGTGCCCACAGGGCGGTCAGGCAGGTCTCGGTGTCGGGCTTCATGACGACCGCGTTGCCCGCGACGAACGCGGGGATGGCGTCGCCGACCGACAGCTCCAGCGGATAGTTCCAGGGGGCGATCTGGCCGACCACGCCGCGCGGATGACGGAGTTCGGTGACGCGCGTGAGCGTGGGCATGGCGCCCGCGTGGCGCTTCGGCCGCAGATAGGAAGGTGCCTTACGGCCGTAGTGCCGGGCCGCGACGGCGATGGCCTGCACCTCCTCATGGGCGTGCAAACGGGCCTTGCCGGTCTCCAGCTGGATGAGGTCGAGCACCTCGGCCTGGCGTTCGAGCACCAGGTCGTGGAAGCGGAGCAGCACGGCCGCGCGCTGCCGTACGGGAGTCTGCGCCCATACCGCCTGTGCCGCGCGGGCCGCCTCGAAGGCCTTCGCCACGTCCTCGGGCGTCGACTCGGGCAGGTCGGCCAGCTTCTCGCCGGTGAACGGCGTGTGGTTGGCGGTGCGACCGGAACCGACCACGCCCTTGGTGAGCTGCGCGACCAGCTCCGGGGTGACCACGTCGGCGGCGGTGCGGGCGCCCTCCGGGGCGGGGGCGAGGGGATTGGTGCCGGTCAGTTCCGGGGCCTGCGAGTCCGTCATGACGCGCAGGGTATGCCGGGTCGGGGACTTTGGGTACCCGTCGGTAACAGGGATTCACCGACCGCACACACGGCGCCAGCGATCACTGGCTGCAAACCCGCTGATCAGGGCGTTGTGCGGGGACGATCACGGCGGCCGGCAGCTCAGGAGGCGGCTTTCCCGATTTCGAGCCGGTCCCGCGCCGCCTTGAACACCGAGGTCCCCTCCTTCTCGTCCACAGTGCCCTTGGGCATGTCGACGCGGAGCTCGTACATCCGGCCGTCGCCGGTGGTGAGGACGAGCTGCATGACCCGGGTCGGGCGCCCCTCCTCGGCGTCGTAGGTGGTGTCGGCGACCACGGCGGGCCAGTCCTCAAGGCTGGTCTCCGTGAACTGGGTGTCGGCCTCGCCGAGCCGCGCCCACTCGTCCGCCTGCTGCTTCGCGCGGCCCATGGGCGTGGCGGGGGCCGCGTCCCATTCACTGAGGCGGAGCTGCACCTCACCGCCGTCGTAGATCACCATCCGCGGCTGGTCGGTGGCGTCGCCCTGCCGGTGGTCCTCCTTGTACCGGCTCGGGACGTAGAGGACGGCCTTCATGTCCTTCTCCCGGGTCCTGCCCCAGGGCTCGTCGGCGATGTCCGTGGCGGTGGCGGCCGGGGTGGAGCTGTACTGGGGCTCGGCGACGCTGATGGGCGCGGGTGCGGGCTCGGGTTCGGCCAGGACATAGGACGCGCCGAGCCCCACCCCACCGGCGAGGGCGGCGCCGAGCAGGGCGGCGGGGAGCGGGCGGCGCAGCAGACGCGGCTTCGGCTTCGACACCGGTACGACGGTGGTGTCCGGCTGCGCTTCCGGTACGACGGTGGTGTCCGGCTGCGCTTCCGGTACGACAGTGCTGTCCGGGCGTGCGGCCGGCTCGGGCTTCTTCAGGCGTACGGTGCCCGAGTCCTCGCCCCACTCGGTGATGCGGTCGGGCTTCTGGACGACGACCGGTGTCTGCGCGAGCGCCGGCACCGGCGACCCCTCGGCCACCGCGTCCAGCACCTTGGCGGCCTCCTCCGCATCCGGCCGCCGGTCCGGGTCCTTCGCGAGCAGCCCGGTGATGAGCGGCCCGAGGGACCCGGCCCGTTCCGGCTCGGGCGGCTCGTGGGAGAGGACCGCGGCGAGGGTGGACTCCACCGTCGTACGCCGGAAGGGCGGCTCCCCCTCGACGGCGGCGTACAGCAACACACCCAGGGACCACAGGTCGGACGACGGACCCGCGCCCTTGCCGGACATCCGCTCGGGCGCGACGAAGTCGAGCGAGCCGACGAACTCGCCGCTGACGGTGAGGGATTCCTCGCCCTGGACGTGGGCGATGCCGAAGTCGGTCAGGACGACGCGGCCGTGCGTGCCCAGCAGGACGTTGGCGGGCTTCACGTCACGGTGGACGATGCCGACGGAGTGCGCGGCGCGCAGGGCGCCGAGGACGGCGCGGCCGATCCGGGCCGACTCGGCCGAGGTCACGGGCCCGCGCTGGAGGACCTCGTGCAGGGACTCGCCCCGGATCAACTCCATGACGATCCAGGGCAGTCCGTCCTCCACGACGACGTCATGGATGGAGACGGCGGCGGGGTGGTCGACCCGGGCGGCGGCACGCGCCTCGCGGTACAGCCGGTGTGAGGCCCGCTGATGGGCCTCGTCCTCCGGGTCGCCGGGCAACCTCGGCTGTTTCACGGCGACTTCACGGACCACGAGCTCGTCGAGCGCCCGCCAGACGGTACCCATCCCGCCCGACCCGATGCGCTCGACGAGCCGGTAACGCCCGCCTATGAGTCGTCCCTTGGGGCTCGCGCCGCCCCCGTCGTTGCTCATGTCCCCATCAGTACCGTGTGATGTGGCGGGCTGTCGACGCGGGGCGGCCGTGGTGCGGCTAGAGCACGTCGACGTCCAGGTTGGCGATGGCGGTCCTCGCCACCTCCCGGCCGCGGGCGGCGAAGTCGCCCTTCCGCGGGTAACTGATGGTGAGCTTGTACATGTCGCCCTTGGAAGTCTTGTAGTAGAAGATCTGCAGCTCCCGCGGGCGCGGGTTCTGCGTGTCGTCGGTCGTGTACTTGATCGTGTTCTGCGCGGCCTGCTTGCCCTGGTACGAGACCCCGCCGTCCGTCTTCGTCGTCGGGTTCTCCGGCATCTGGAGCTCGTACTCGCCGTTGTCCTTGAACTGCTTGTTGTCCTCGTACATCTCGGCGGCGGCGGAGTCCGCGATGCTGTCGCTCGTGTCCTCGGCCTTCCTGTCCAGTCGCAGGCCGATCCAGATGCTGCCGCTCCAGTCGGTGTACGTGACCCAGTGCGCCTCGTCGGTCTTCCGGTCGGGGTACCCCGGCTGGTACTCCGCGGGCACCGCCAGCGACGCGGCCACGTCCTTCTCGTGCACCGTCTTCCAGCCGTCCGGCAACGGACCCGCGAACGGGTCGGCGATCACCAGATACGCCGCCACCGCCGCGGCGACGACCGCCGCGCCGAGCCCGATCAGCGTCCTGCGGCCCAGCCGGATGCCCTTCGGGGAACCCTCGGCCGGCTGCACGACCTGCGTCGGCGCCGGAACCGCCGAGGCGGCGGCCTTCTCCAGCAGCGCCCGCACCTGGGCGGCGTTCGGGCGGCGGCCCGGCTCCTTCTGGAGCAGCCCGGTGATGACCTCGGCGAGCGGTCCGGACGCGGCGGCCGGCGCGGCGGGCGTGGCGTTGAGGACGGACTGGAGGGTGGCCGGCGTGTTGCTGCGGCGGAACGGCGACACGCCCTCCGTGGCCGCGTACAGCACGACGCCCAGGGACCACAGGTCGGACGCCGGGCCCGGCCGCTGCCCCAGCACCCGCTCCGGGGCGATGTACTCCGGCGAGCCGACGAAGCCGCCGGTGTCGGTCAGATTGGTCTCGCCCTCGATCTGGGCGATGCCGAAGTCGGTGAGGACGACCCGGTCGTGGCGGCCGAGCAGGACGTTGTCCGGCTTGACGTCCCGGTGCAGGATGCCCGCCGCGTGCGCGGCCTCCAGCGCCGCCAGCACCTCCAGGCCGATTCTCGCCGCCTCGCGCGCCCCGAGGGTGCCCTCCTGCAACGCGTCGCCCAAGGAACGTCCCTGCACCAGCTCCATGACGATCCACGGCCGGCCGTCGACGATCGCGACGTCGTGGACGTTCACGACCGCCGGGTGATCGAGGCGGGCCGCCGCCCGCGCCTCGCGCCGCATCCGCTCGAAGGCGTTGGCGCGTTCCCGCTCGGGAAGATGGTCGGGTACGCGGGGCTCCTTGACGGCGACCTCACGGTCCACCGTCTCGTCCTTGGCCCGCCACACCGTCCCCATGCCGCCGTCGCCGAGCTTGGCCAGCAGGCGGTAGCGTCCGGCGATCAACCGTCCGGTGCCGGGGTCGGGTTGGGGCGCCGTCTGCTGCGGCACGACCTGGGTGGGGGTCGCGTACGGGTTGTCGGGGTGCGGCACCGCCATGGGCGGGTTCGGCGGTCGCAGACCGAAACTCGTGGGCTCGTCGGACCCGTGAGGGGCTCCCCCGTTGCTGCTCATGGGTCCGTTCATATCGCGGCAAGCGCCCAGGTATCCAGCCAGAACGCTTGCCGGTCACAGACCCGTGACCAATCCCTGTCATGGCCGTCGACGCGCGCGCAGCACCGCCGTCAGCGCGCCCCGCAGCGAACGCCGCTCGACGCCCGGCATCTGTCCCGTCTCCAGAAAGGTCCGCAGCATCCGCTCCGCCGACTCCGCGTCCAGCCGCCGCTCCGGATTGCGCTCCAGCAGCCCTCGTACGACCGGCAGAATCGGCGCGGCCTGCGCGGGCGGCCGTAGCTCGGCGGCGAGGACGGCGTGCAGCACGCCGCTCAACGAGTCACGCCGGAACGGCGACTCACCGCTGACGGCCGCGCACAGCAGCGCGCCCACCGACCACAGGTCGGACGCGGGGCCGGTGCTGAGCCCGGAGATCCGCTCCGGCGCGGTGTACTCGGGCGAGCCGACGAAGGAACCGGCCTCCGTGAGCGTGGTGGCGCCCAAGACCCGCGCGACACCGAAGTCGGTGAGCACGACCCGCCCCGTACCGGCCTCCAGCAGGACGTTCGCGGGCTTGATGTCCCGGTGCAGGACCCCGGCCGCGTGCGCCGCGCGCAACGCGCCCAGCAGATCGGCGCCGATCCGCGCGGCCTCGACGGCATCGACCGGGCCGTGCCCGGCGATCCGGTCGGCGAGGGTGCCTCCGTCGACCAACTCCATGACCAGATAGGGCCGTTCATCGTGCTCGACGACATCGTGCAGGCCGATGATGTGCGGGTGCCGCAACTGCGCGACGGCATGCGCCTCCCGCAGCGTCCGCTCCCGCTGCCAACGTGCCTCGGCCTGCGACAGCGTCTCGTCCAGGGACAGTTCCTTGACCGCCACCCGCCGCCCGAGCAGCAGATCGGTGGCCCGCCACACCACACCCATCCCGCCCCGACCGAGCCGAACCTCCAGGCGGTACCGCCCCGCTATGACACGGAAGTTGTCCCCCTGGGTCCCCATGAGCCCCATGATGCCCCGCCGGACGGGCCGCTTCCGGGGCGGTGACCGGCCAAGTTCGAGCGGATCAGGCCGGGTTGGGCTGCCAGCCCCGCAGCACCGAGGTGAACCGCTTGCTCGTGGCGTCCCAGTCGGCAACCGGCGAGGCGGTGTACAGGGCGTACTCGACACCGTCGCGGGTTATGTACGCCACGTCGAGCGCCCGAAACGCCCCCGGGAAGGACGAGTCCTTCGCCAGTTGGGTCCAGGTGTACTCCCAGCGCACGCTCTGCCGGTCGCGGTAGAACTCCTGCTTCATGCTCAGGGTCGCGAAGTCCTTCAGCCGCGTTTTGTTTGCCGCCTCCAGCTCGCGCATGTGGTCGTACGAGCTGTTGTAGTCCGGCGCGGTGTCGACGGCGACGCGCACGAGGGTCTTGCCCTGGTCGGGCGAGTAGTCGACCTGCGTCAGACCGTCCGTCTCCTTGATGGAGACTGTGCGGTCCCAGCCCCTGGGCAGATACAGGCTGAAGCCCAGGGGATCGTCGTACTTCTGCCAACCGGCGGGAACCAGCCCCTGGGCCCCCTCCGTCGACGATGGGCTCGGAGTCGGTCCGGAGCTCGACGAGACGGAGGGGCTGCCCGAGTTCCACTGCTGCAACGCCACCGCACCCCCCGCCCCCACGATCGCCGCGACGGCGACGACCAAAGCGAACGTACGCAGGCCACGACGGCGCCTCGGCGCGGGCGCGTGCGGGCCCACGGTGACCGGCGGGTACGGCGTGCCGGCCGCCGTCTGCGATCCCGTACCGAAGGCCGGCGCCGCGCCGAACGTCTGTGGCGTGGTCCCGGTCTCGTACCGCCCGTGCTGCGTCGGCACATGCGCCTGCGCCGCGCTGGACCGACGTCCCTCGGCCACCTCCGCGAGCATCTGCTCGGCCTGCGCGGCGGTCGGCCGATCGGCCGGATCCTTGCGGAGCAGTGCGGCGAGGACGGGCCCCAGCGCACCGGCGTGGGCCGGGGCGGCCGGTTCCTCCTCGACGACCGCCTGCATCGTGCCGATCGGCGAGGTGCGGCGGAAGGGGGACCTGCCCTCGACCGCCGTGTACAGCGTCGCGCCCAGTGCCCACAGGTCGGACGCCGGGCCCGGGTCGTGGCCGCGGACCCGCTCGGGGGCGAGGTAGTCGACGGAACCGACGACCTCGCCGGTGCGGGTGATCGTCGTGTCGCCCTCGATCTGGGCGATGCCGAAGTCGGTGAGCAGGACGCGGCGGTCGTGGGAGAGCAGGACGTTGCCGGGTTTCACATCGCGGTGCAGGACACCGGCGTCGTGCGCGGCGCGCAGCGCGCGCAGCACCCACAGGCCGATACGGGCGGCCTCGGCGGGCTCGATGCGCCCGTCCTGCTTGACCGCGTCCGCCAGCGAGCGGCCCTCGACCAGCTCCATCACGATCCACGGACGGGCGTCGTGATCGAGGACGTCATGGACGGTGACGACGGCGGAGTGGTTGATCCGGGCCGCCGCGCGGGCCTCGGCGCGGGTGCGGTGGAGCAGCCGCTCCTGGTCGCTCTCGGAGACGTACAGGGCAGCGGTCAGCTCTTTGATGGCGACAGCCCGGTGCAGCACTTCGTCGTGGGCCCGCCACACGCGGCCCATGCCACCGCTGCCGATGGTGTCGGCGAGCCGGTAGCGGCCCGCGATGAGCAGGCCCTGCATCTGATTCACGTTGCCCCGCAATGGTCTTGACAAGGTCAGCGTAAGGACCGGTCCGTACGCAGGGAACCACGGGGGTGCCAAGGAAACGGCACTGTGACAGTTGTCGCTTTCACCTGCCGGACGCAACCGTCACCGAGCGCGCTCAGCCGGTCACTTGGTAGGTCGCCGACGCCTGCTCGTACAGCCGCGTGACCTCGTCCCGCTCCGCCTCCGGCCCCCGTACCTGCACCACGTGGTACTTCCCGCCGACGAGGATGGCCAGATTGCGCACGAACAGCTCGCGCCCCGCGCTGTCGGTCCAGGTGAACTGCCCCTCGGCCATGGTCCGCCCGCCCACCGAGATCGTCTTCAGCCCGGAGGCGCTGGCCCAGCTGGAGTCGCGGTACGGCTGGAGCTCGCGCTCGTCCTCCCGCTGGTAGGCCATGGGATCCTCGCCGTACTCGTCCGCGCTGTCCCGTCCGGGTACGAGGATCAGGTCGAAGTCGCCGTGCGAGTACACCACCTGACCGCGGCCGTTCTTCGGCGTACGGTCCCAGCCGTCGGCCACGGCGACGCGGAAGCCGGCGGTGTCCGAGCGCAGGGTGAAGCCGTCGGCGACGTCGGGGCCGTCGCCGGACTGCGGCTCGGCCGAGCTGCTGCTGTCGTCGGCCTTCGGGGTGGTCTGCTCGGGCCGGGGCTCGCTGCTGGCGTCCTGCTGCGGCGCCTCGCTGACCTCACCGGCGGCACCGGTCCGGTCGCCGGCACCGGTCCCGCCGGCGCCGTCCGCCGAGTCCGACTTCGGCATGAACAGCATCGCGTACGCGATCGCCCCGGCCATCAGCAGCAGCACCAGCAGTAGCAGCGTGCGGCCGAGCCTGCGCGGGGACGCCTCCTCCTGCCGGCCGGCCTTGGCCCGCTTGTGCCGGCCGTGCGCACTGGTCGCGGGCAGCCCGGCGCGCCGCCTGCGCACCAGCTCGCCCCGCCGCCGTACGACGGGCAGCCGACTGCCCTCCACGGGCGGCGTGGCGACGACATACGCACCGGCCTCCGGTTCCGGCGCGGACCGCACGAGCGAGCGCAGCCAGCCCCGCAGCTCCTCGAAGTCCAGCCGCTCGGTGGGGTCCTGGCGCAGCAGCGACTCCACGACCGGGCGGAGCGGCCCGCACTCCTCGGCGAAGGCCGGCGGCTCGGCGCACACCATCTGCACCAGCTCGGCGGTCGACTCCTCCGGGTACGGCGCATGCCCCTGCACGGCCCGGTACAGCAGCGCCCCCAGCGCCCACAGGTCGGTCGCCGGCCCGATCGGCGCGGCCAGCTGCCAGTTCTCGTGCACGGGTCCGGCCTGCTCCGGCGCCCATCGCTCGGTCACCGGCCCGACGACGGCCATCCTCGCCTGCCGCGCCCGCTCGGCGGCGAGCGCGGTGGCGGGGCCGCGGGACGCGGGCACGGCGGCGGCGAGCTCGTCCCAACGACTGGGCGCGGGCGCGGAGTCGGGCCCGGGCCCGGGAGGCAGTGCGGCGGTACGCCCCTGACCTGCGCCGGGCAATGCGGCACCACCAGCGCCGGGGCCTGCGCCGGGCAATCCGGCACCACCAGCGCCGGGCCGTCCGCCAGGCAACGCGACGCCACCAGCACGGGGAGCACCCACACCTCCGACGCCGGGAGCGCCCACACCTCCGACGCCGGGAGCACCCACACCTCCGACGCCGGGAGCGCCCGCGCCACCGGCACGGGGGCCCGCTCCCGGCCAGGTGTCGGCCCGCACCCCGTAGGGGTCGGCTATCTGCCCAGGAGGCGTGGCCCCGGGCCGCCGGTGCTCCTCCCGGCCGGGCGTGACGGCACCGCCCAGGGGCCCGGAGCCGGGTACCGCCCACCCCGTCTCACCGGGGTGCGGGGAGCCGGGCACGACCCGGGCGCCGCCCGTCGCGCCGTACGGCGGTGTCGGCCCACCGTCGGCACCGGCACCGGCAGCGACACCTGCGCCGGTCGCGGGTTCTCCCTCGGGCGCCGGGAGGGCGCCGGGCAGGGCCGCATGGCCGTTCTGCTGGGCTTCCTGGACTCGGGCGGCGGCCCGGGCGCCCGCGCGATACGCGGCGATCGCCCCTGCCCGCGCCGCCCGGACGTCCCCGCCGGTGGTCTCCACGGCCCGGCGCGCCACCGCGCCCGATCCGCCCGACCCGCCCGCGCCGTTCGTCGTGTCGCCGCCGAGCCCCGGCAGCCCACCGGCCTCCCGAGCCTCGATCGCGGCCCGCCGCGCGGCCTCGGGATCCATGGCGCTCGCGGGACCACTCACCGCTGCGGCACCCCGGAAGGTCCCCGGCACCTCGGGCGCGCCTGGCACACCCTGCCCGCCCGGCGCCCCGCTCCCGCGTCCGACGCCCCCGCCCCCGTCACTCTCCGGAGCCGGCACCGGATCGTACCCGCACAGCGCCTCCTCCGCCGCGCCGACCGCGAGGCCGGTCAGCATCACGCGGCCGTCGTCACAGACGAGCACCGTGCGGGCGGTGATGTTCCGGTGCACCCAGCCGTGGGCGTGCAGCACCCGCAGGGCCATGAGGACGTCGGAGGCGACCTCCGCCGCCCGGTACGGCGTCAGCGGCTTCTCCGCGAGCAGCGCGGCCAGCGACCGCGCGGCCACCAACTCGCTCACTATCCACAGCGACCCGCCCTCGGCGAACACGTCGAAGACCTGGTCGAGCCGCGGATGGTCGGGGATCGAGGCAGCGGCCTGAGCGGCCTCCACAGCGCGCCGCACGGCGGGATCGGTCGGCCGGCGCGTACTGGTCCGCGCCGCGGAACCCGAGCGCCGAACTCCCCTGTCCCGGGGGTCCCTTGCCGTGAAACCGTCGGGCAGACCCTCCGCGTCGAGCACCTCCGCTTCGACGACCTCGGGCAACGGCACCTGCCTGACCAGGACTTCCTGCCCGCTGTAGGTGTCGAAGGCCCGGGTCTCGGTGAGTTCGTACTCATCGGAGGGCGGCAGCGGCAGGCGGTAGCGGTCGGCGAGTACCCGTCCCGCATAGTCGTCCACGTTGCCTCCCCCGGCAGCCCGGTCGGTCAATTCCGTTCGCCTCGCGTGCCGTTCCGCACCCCTACCTGGATGCGTACGGTCCACAAGCACTCACGATACGTGCCGGAGGCAACCCGCAAAGAGGGGATGCCAGATCTCATGTCCGAAACGCGGGACCGGTCACCGCACGGTCACTTCACGATTTCGGTTCGAACGTCTTCGCGAGTGTCCGCCAGGTGTCCTTGCGCAGCTCGGTGCCCCAATTGGCGGCTTTCGCCGTGTACATCAGCGCATATCCGAGATGGTCGTTCACGACGAACCCCCGGTCTATCGTCCGGTACTTCGTCCCGCCCTCGGTGTAGGTGAACTCCCAGTCGGCCGCGAGCCAGCCCCGGTAATCCACCTCGGCTATGCGGACGCGCTGGTACGCCGAGCGCACCATGTACTGCTCCTGGTTCTTCCAGTCCGCCACCGGGTCACCCTTCGGCGTGGACGTCCAGGCGACCAGCAGCTTCTGACCCTCGGGGCCGGTGAAACGATCCCCCGCCGACCCCGAGGACTGGAACTTCCACCCCTTGGGCAGCCCGATCGAGTACCCCTGACCGCCCTTGTACTGCTTCACCGCGGTGCTGCCCTCGTCGGCCGAACCGCCCGCCTCGCTGCCGCCGGTCGCGGTGGGGCTGTTGCTCGGCGTGCTCCCGGAGGTGCCGGTGTCCGCCGAGGCGCTGGCCTGACCGTCCGTCTGAGCGCCGCCGGCGCCCTTGTCCTCCTTGGTGGAGGCACTCGCACTCGCACTCGCGCCGACCGAGGCCTTGGCGCCGCCGCCCGCGGAGTCGGCGGACGCGTCGTCGTCCCCGCCGAGCGTGAGGGCCAGCACGGCCGCGACCACGGCGAGCACCACGACCACCGCGATGATCACCAGCGTCCGCCGGGGCACCACATCGGTGATCGGCGCCCTGGGCACCGGCCGCGGAGGCAGATCCGGCGGGGTCATCACGGGCCACCCCGAACTCGGCCCGCCCTGACCCGCGTTGCTCCCCGCACCCGCCGCCCCGGCCCCGCCGCCGGTCCTGGGACCACTCACCCCGACCGAACGCGACCCGGAGGCAACCCCACCACCAACAGCGGCACCGGCCCCCGCACCGGAAGCAGCGCCACCGGCACCAGCGGCGCCGGAAGTCGACTGGGCCCCCGAACCGCCCTTCCCCGCGCCGGACTTGGCCCGCGAGGCAGCCGCGGTCCCCGCAGCCCCCGCCGCCACCGCGGCCTTCCGCACGGAACGCAGCGCCCCTCGCAGCCGCTCCCCGCCCTCGCCCCGGTCGGGCTGCGCAGGCAGCGGTACGACCTTCGTCGCGTCCGGCGCCGACGCCGGCTCCTCCGGCTTCGGCTCGGGTGCGTGGATCACGGCGTTGAGCATCACGCGGGCACCCGCGTCGTCGAGCCGCTTGTCGGGGTCCTTGGTGAGCAGCCCGTAGATGACGTCCTTCAGCGGTCCCGCGTTCTTCGGCTCCTCCAGCGACTCGGTCATCACCGCGGTGAGCGTCGCGATCGCGGACCCCTTGTCGTACGGCGGCACACCCTCCACCGACGCGTACAACAGCCCGCCCAGCGACCAGAGGTCGGCCGCGGGCCCCGGCTTGTGCCCTCGGGCACGCTCCGGGGAGATGTAGGAGGGCGCGCCGACCAGCATGCCGGTCGAGGTGATGGACGGGTCGCCCTCGACCTGGGCGATGCCGAAGTCGGTGAGCACGACCCGGCCGTCCTCGGAGATCAGCACGTTGGACGGCTTCACGTCCCGGTGCAGGATGCCCTGGCGGTGCGCCGAGCGCAGCACGTCGAGCACCGCGAGCCCGACCTCCGCCGCCCGCTTCGGCTCCAGCAGCCCGTCCTCACGGATGACCTCGGCGAGCGACTTGCCCTCGACGAGCTCCATCACGATCCACGGCCGGTCGTCCTCGTCGACCACGTCGAAGACCGTCACCGCGCTGTTGTTGCGGATCCGCGCGATCGCCTTGGCCTCCCGCAGCGTGCGCGTGATCAGCCGGCGCTTCTCCTCCTCGTCGATGTTGGAGGGGAACCGCAGCTCCTTCACGGCGACGATCCGGCCCAGGGTCTCGTCCTCGGCACGCCACACCGTGCCCATGCCGCCGCGGCCGAGCACTGCTCCCAACCGGTACCGCCCGGCGAGGAGACGTTCGCTCTTGTCCTGACGGGATGCCCCCGCCCGCTCCGCCTCCGACATGCGTCCCCTCATACAACCCGCCCTGACAGAGCCTCCATTGTCCCTCACCCGACAAGTGCCCGACGCCCAGGGTGCCCCTGACGACAAGCCGACCATCAGGGCGACCGAGCCCTCACAGCGCGTGGCGGCCAGGCGCCGCAAAGGCAGCCCAAAGCCACCTCAAAGGCACACCGCACCCACCCCGCACCCGCACTTCGGCGACCACCCGACGCCGAGTTCCGGCCACCATGGATGATGGGCGCGCCACCGGAGGAACCGCCGTGCCGAACAGGAGGACCCGCCGTGCCGCCGTTTCGGACCCTGCTGGCCGTACCCGTGTCGCTGGCGCTGCTCGCCCTGGCCCCGGCCGCCTCCTCCGCCCCCGCCGCATCGCCGACGGACGCGGTCCTCCCCCTGCTGCTCACCACGGGCAAGGCACCGGCCGCCGCCCTGCTGGCCCGCGAGGAGACGGGGACCCGCTACGCCGAGGCGGGACCCGGTATCGCCCGCGCCGACCACTTCCGCGCCGGCAGCATCACGAAGTCCTTCATCGCGACGGTGATCCTCCAACTGGCCGCGGAACACCGGCTGGCCCTGTCCGACACCGTCGACCGGCACCTGCCGGGCGTGGTGCGCGGCGCGGGCAACGACGGCCGCACCCTGACACTGCGCGCGCTGCTCACCCACACCAGCGGTCTGAGCGACTTCACCGCGGACACCCGGGGACTGGTCCCGCTCACCCCTGTTCAGGCCGTGCGCATCGCCCTCACCCACCCCCCTACCGGCCGCGGCCGGTACGTCTACTCCAACACCAACTACGTGCTCCTCGGCATGGTGATCAGAGAGGTCACCGGCCACTCCTACGCCTTCGAGGCCGAGCGCCGCATCCTCGCTCCCCTGCGCCTGACCGACACCTCCTTCCCTGGTTCGCGCACTTCTCTGCCCTCCCCGCACGGCCGCGCCCACGCGAGCGACGGCACCGATGTCACCGAGCTCGACCCGCGGGTGGCCGGGGCCGCGGGCGAGCTGGTGACCACGCTGGCCGACCTGGACCGCTTCTACGCGGCGCTCCTGGGCGGCCGGCTGCTGCCCCCGCGCCGGCTGCGCGAGATGCTCGACACCCGCGCCGCACACGGCCTGTACGGCATGGGGCTGTTTCCGGTGAAGCTGCCGTGCGGCACGACGGTGTGGGGGCACAACGGCCGTATCAACGGCAGCTACGTGCGCACCGCGGCCACCGTCGACGGACGTCGGGTCCTCACCTTCCGTGTGAACACGACCGCGATCGCAGACCCCGACCTCGAACCGGCCCTGCTCGCCGCCGAGTTCTGCCCCCGCACCTCGTAGAACGCCCGGGTTCCGAACGAAGATCCCGGCTCACGACACTCGTTCGAGTGACCTTCACCGAATCCCGCCGTCCCGCCGCCTCTCACAGCGGCACGACGTCCGGTCACAGCGGCACGACGTCCGCTTACAACGGCACGATGTCCGGCGCCCCCAGCCGCGCCGCGTCCGCCGTCAGGTCGTCCGGCTGGCGCTGCGACTCCCGCTCGGCCTCGACCCGCTTCTCGTAGTGCTCGATCTCCCGCTCGATCTGGTCCTTGTCCCAGCCCAGCACCGGCGCCATCAGCTCCGCGGCCTCGCGCGCGCTGCGGGTGCCCCGGTCGAAGGTCTCGATGGAGATGCGGGTCCGCCGGGTGAGCACGTCGTCCAGATGCCGCGCCCCCTCGTGCGAGGCGGCGTACACGACCTCGGCGCGCAGGTAGTCCTCGGCCGCCTGTAGGGGCTCGCCCAGCGTGGGGTCCGCGGCGATGAGCTCCAGGACCTCCTCGGCCAGTGCGCCGAATCGGTTCAGCAGGTGTTCCACCCGCACCACGTGCAGTCCCGTGCGGGCGGCGATCCGCGCTCGCGCGTTCCACAGCGCCCGGTACCCCTCGGCGCCCAGCAGCGGCACGTCCTCCGTGACGCACTCGGCGACCCGCAGGTCCAGCCCGTGCACCGCCTCGTCCACCGCGTCCTTGGCCATGACCCGGTACGTCGTGTACTTGCCGCCCGCCACCACCACGAGCCCCGGCACGGGATGGGCCACGGTGTGCTCGCGGGACAGCTTGCTCGTGGCGTCCGACTCACCGGCCAGCAGCGGCCGCAGGCCCGCGTAGACACCCTGGACGTCGTCGCGGGTCAGCGGCACCGCGAGCACCGAGTTCACGTGCTCCAGCAGATAGTCGATGTCCGCGCTGGACGCGGCCGGATGCGCCTTGTCGAGGTCCCAGTCGGTGTCCGTGGTGCCGATGATCCAGTGCCGGCCCCAGGGGATGACGAACAGCACGGACTTCTCGGTCCGCAGGATCAGTCCGGTCGTCGAGTGGATCCGGTCCTTGGGCACGACGAGGTGGATGCCCTTGGAGGCGCGTACGTGGAACTGGCCGCGCTCGCCCACCATGGCCTGGGTGTCGTCGGTCCACACGCCCGTCGCGTTGACGATCTGCTTGGCGCGGATCTCGTACTCCCCGCCCGCCTCGACGTCCTGGACGCGCGCGCCGACGACCCGTTCGCCCTCGCGCAGGAAGCCGGTCACGCGTGCGCGGTTGGCGACCGTCGCGCCGTACGCCGCCGCCGTGCGCACGAGCGTGGCGACGAAGCGGGCGTCGTCCATCTGGGCGTCGTAGTACTGCAAGGCGCCGACCAGGGCGTCCTTCTTCAACGCGGGCGCGACGCGCAGGGCGTGACGACGGCTCAGGTGACGGTGCATCGGCAGTCCGCGTCCGTGCCCGCGCGCCATCGACATCGTGTCGTAGAGCGCGACGCCCGAACCGGCGTACAGCCGCTCCCAGCCCTTGTGCTGGAGCGGGTACAGGAAGGGCACCGGCTTCACCAGGTGCGGGGCGAGCCGCTCCAGCAACAGCCCGCGCTCCTTGAGCGCCTCCCGGACGAGCGCGAAGTCGAGCATCTCCAGATAGCGCAGGCCGCCGTGGATGAGCTTGCTCGACCTGCTCGACGTGCCCGACGCCCAGTCACGCGCCTCCACGAGGCCCACGGACAGGCCCCGCGTCACCGCGTCGAGGGCGGTGCCCGCGCCGACCACGCCGGCGCCCACCACCAGTAGGTCCAGCTCACGCTCGGCCATTGATGCGAGTGCCTCGGCGCGCTGCGCCGGCCCCAGTGTCGCTGTCCTCACCGCTGCCTCCCGCTGTCGGTCACGCCGGTCACTCTTGAGGAGTGGCCCGGTCCGTATCCCTCATGCCCAAATTCTGACCGGCTTGCCCGACTTCAGCCACCAGTCACCCCCAGCCTGTGGACAACTTCCAGGACACATGGACCAAACCCCAGGCCTCACAGGAAGACACACGGAATCAATGCCGCATATCAGTCATATTTCCTCCTAGTCTGACATTGCGCTCGCCCATCCTGTCCACCGGGCTTGCGCACCTGTCCCGCTTCGGTTACTGGGAAGGACGGTCCTCGCCATGCCCGCAGATCTCGCCGTCATCGGACTCGGCCCTTACGGACTGCCCCTGGCCCAGGCGGCCGTCGCCGCCGGCATCCCCACCCTCGGCTACCGCACCGGCCCCGAGACCGGCTCGCTCAGCCCCGCCGAACTGCGCCGGATGCTCTCGGGGGGCTTCCGGCCGGCCACCTCACCCGCCGAGCTCGGCCGGGTGCGTACGGCGGTCATCTGCGCGCCCACCCCGCGCGGCGCGGATGGTGGCCTCGACCTCAGCCAGGTGGAGGCCGCGGCCCGCACCCTCGCGGCGCAGCTGCGCCCGCACACCACCGTCATCCTGGAGTCGCCCGTCCCCCCGGGCACCACCGAGAACCTTCTCCGCCCCCTCCTCGAAGAGGGCTCCCGGCTCCGCGCGGGCCGCGACTTCCATCTCGCCTACTCGCCCAGCCGGGTCGACCCGGGCAACCGTGACTTCACCCCCGCCAACACCCCCAAGGTGATCGGCGGCCTCACCCCGGCCTGCACCGAGTCCGCGGCCGCGTTCTACTCGCGCCTCACCGACAAGGTGGTACGCGCGCGTGGACTGCGCGAGGCGGAGACGGTCCAGCTCCTGGAGACGAACTTCCGGCACGTCAACATCGCCCTCGTCAACGAGATGGCCGTCGTCTGCCACGACCTCGGCGTCGACCTGTGGGACGTGGTCCGCTGCGCGGAGACCAAGCCGTTCGGCTTCCACGCCTTCCGCCCCGGCCCCGGCGTCGGCGGCCACGCGGTCCCGCAGGACCTGACCGGCGCGCCGGCCGGCCGCGGTCTGCGCATGGTGGAACTCGCCCAGCAGGTCAACAGTCAGATGCCGCGTTACGTCGTCCAGCGCGCCGCCACCCTCCTCAACGAGCACGGCAAGTCGGCGCGGGGCGCGCGCGTGCTCCTGCTCGGCGTGACCTACAAGCCCGACCTCGCCGACCAACAGGCCACCCCCGCCCGTGAGATCGCGGTCCGGCTGATGGAGCTCGGCGCCTCGGTCAGCTACCACGACCCGCACGTCCCCTCCTGGAACGTCCTGGACCGCCCGGTCCCCCGCGCGGACTCGCTCTACGAGGCCGCCGCCGACGCGGACCTGACGATCCTGCTCCAGCAGCACCGCACGTACGACCTCCAGGGCCTGTCGGTGAAGGCCCAGCTCCTGCTGGACACCCGGGGCGCCACCCCGACCGGGGCCGCGCACCGCCTCTGAGCGGGAACCGCCCGGTCACGCGGCGGAAGGGACCGCCTCCGGGACGAAAACGGCCGACGAAAACGGCTGGTGGAGGCGGTCGGTGTGCCTGCTACTCTTCGGCGACTCGCCTCCCCGGCGAGCCTCGTCGCACAGTCGTGCGCACACCCCACACCGCTCGCTCAGCCCGTCCCATGGGGGGATCTCTGTCATGACCCAGCCAACTCCGCCGCAGCAGCCCACCGACGGCAACCCGTTCGCCCAGGCGCCCGCCCCGGTACCGCCCGCCGCCCCGGCCCAGGGCAACGTCGCTCTCGGCGTCCTCGCCGGTGTCGTCGTGGCCCTGGTCACCGCGCTCGTCTACGGCGCCATCCTGAAGTCGACCGAGCACGAGATCGGCTACGTCGCGGTCGGCGTCGGCTTCGCGGTCGGCTACGTCGCCGGCAAGGTCGGCGGCGCGAACCCCGTCCTCCCGATCGTGAGCGCCGTCCTGTCCCTGGGCGCGGTCTACGCCGGCCAGATCCTCGGCATCGCCATGATCGGCGCCGACGAGTCCGGCATGAACATCGGCACCATCCTCACCGACCACTTCGGCCTGGTGACGGACGTCTGGAGCGAGGACGCCGACATCCTGACCTTCGCCTTCCTGGCCATCGGCGCGGCCGCCGCGTTCTCCGGCGCGAAGAAGGCCGTCGCGTAAGCACGCGTCAGACATGACGAAGGGCCCGCCCACCTCCCCGGTGGACGGGCCCTCGTGTCGTACAGACCGCCGTACGACCTACCGCTTGTGCTGGGAGTCCGCGACCGTCACCTCGACGCGCTGGAACTCCTTGAGCTCGCTGTAGCCCGTCGTGGCCATCGCGCGGCGCAGGGCGCCGAAGAAGTTCATGGAGCCGTCCGGGATGTGCGAGGGACCCGTCAGGATCTCCTCGATGGTGCCGACGGTGCCGAGGTCGACCTTCTTGCCGCGCGGCAGCTCCTCGTTGACCGCCTCCATGCCCCAGTGGTGGCCGCGGCCCGGCGCGTCCGTGGCGCGGGCGAGCGGGGAGCCCATCATCACGGCGTCCGCGCCGCAGGCGACGGCCTTGGGGAGGTCGCCGGACCAGCCGACACCGCCGTCGGCGATCACGTGCACATACCGGCCGCCGGACTCGTCCATGTAGTCACGGCGGGCCGCGGCGACGTCGGCGACCGCGGTCGCCATCGGGACCTGGATGCCCAGCACGTTGCGCGTGGTGTGCGCCGCGCCGCCGCCGAAGCCGACGAGGACACCCGCGGCACCGGTGCGCATCAGGTGCAGGGCCGCGGTGTACGTGGCGCAGCCGCCGACGATCACCGGGACGTCGAGCTCGTAGATGAACTGCTTCAGGTTCAGCGGCTCGTGCGAACCGGAGACATGCTCCGCGGAGACCGTCGTACCGCGGATGACGAAGATGTCCACGCCCGCGTCGACCACGGCCTTGGAGAACTGCGCCGTGCGCTGCGGGGAGAGCGCGGCCGCCGTGACCACGCCGGAGTCGCGCACCTCCTTGATGCGCGCGCCGATCAGCTCCTCCTTGATGGGGGCGGAGTAGATCTCCTGGAGGCGGCGGGTGGCCGTCTCCGCGTCCAGCCCGGCGATCTCGTCGAGCAGCGGCTGCGGGTCCTCGTACCGCGTCCAGAGGCCTTCGAGGTTGAGCACACCGAGGCCGCCCAGCTCGCCGATGCGGATCGCGGTGTCCGGGGAGACGACCGAGTCCATGGGGGCGGCCAGGAACGGCAGGTCGAAGCGGTAGGCGTCGATCTGCCAGGCGATCGAGACCTCCTTCGGGTCGCGCGTACGACGGCTCGGGACGACGGCGATGTCGTCGAAGGCGTACGCCCGGCGGCCGCGCTTGCCGCGCCCGATCTCGATCTCAGTCACGTGTGTGGCCTTTCCCTGATGCGTTGCAGCGCCTTCCAGTATCCCCGACGGGTACGACAAGGGCGGCCCCGGATGCTCCGGGACCGCCCTCGGGAAGCCGGTGACTACTTGTTGCGGCTGTAGTTCGGCGCCTCGACCGTCATCTGGATGTCGTGCGGGTGCGACTCCTTGAGGCCCGCCGAGGTGATCCGGACGAACCGGCCGTTGTCCTGGAGCTCCGGCACGGTGCGGCCGCCGACGTAGAACATCGACTGGCGCAGACCGCCGACCAGCTGGTGGACGACCGAGGAGAGCGGGCCGCGGTAGGGCACCTGGCCCTCGATGCCCTCGGGGACCAGCTGCTCGTCGGAGGCGACGCCCTCCTGGAAGTAGCGGTCCTTGGAGAAGGACTTGCGGTCGCCGCGGGACTGCATCGCGCCGAGCGAGCCCATGCCGCGGTACGACTTGAACTGCTTGCCGTTGATGAACAGCAGCTCGCCCGGGGACTCCTCGCAGCCCGCCAGCAGCGAGCCCAGCATCACGGTGTCGGCGCCCGCCACGAGCGCCTTGGCGATGTCGCCGGAGTACTGGAGGCCACCGTCGCCGATGACCGGGACCCCGGCCTCCTTGGCGGCCAGCGCGGCCTCGTAGATGGCGGTGACCTGCGGGACGCCGATGCCGGCGACGACACGGGTCGTACAGATGGAACCGGGGCCGACGCCGACCTTGATGCCGTCCACACCGGAGTCGATGAGCGCCTGGGCACCGTCACGGGTGGCGATGTTGCCGCCGATGACGTCCACGCGCGTGTGGTTGGACTTGATCTTGGCGACCATGTCGCCGACCAGCCGGGAGTGGCCGTGCGCGGTGTCGACGACGATGAAGTCGACGCCCGCCTCGATCAGCGCCTGGGCCCGCTCGAAGGCGTCACCGGCGACACCGACCGCGGCACCGACGAGGAGGCGGCCCTCGGCGTCCTTCGCGGCGCTCGGGTACTTCTCGGCCTTGACGAAGTCCTTGACGGTGATGAGGCCCTTGAGGACACCCTCGTCGTCGACCAGCGGAAGCTTCTCGATCTTGTGCTTGCGCAGCAGCTCCATGGCCTCGACACCGGAGATGCCGACCTTGCCGGTGACCAGCGGCATCGGCGTCATGACCTCGCGGACCCGGCGGGTGCGGTCGCTCTCGAAGGCCATGTCGCGGTTGGTGACGATGCCGAGCAGCTTCTTGCCCGGGTCGGTGACCGGGACGCCGCTGATGCGGAACTTGGCGCACAGCGCGTCGGCCTCGGCGAGCGTGGCATCCGGGTGGACCGTGATCGGGTCGGCCACCATGCCGGACTCGGACCGCTTCACGAGGTCGACCTGGTTGGCCTGGTCCTCGATGGAGAGGTTGCGGTGCAGTACGCCGACGCCGCCCTGGCGGGCCATCGCGATCGCCATGCGCGACTCGGTGACCTTGTCCATGGCGGCGGACAGCAGCGGGATGTTCACCCGCACGTTCTTGGAGACGTACGAGGCGGTGTCGATCTCGTCGGGAGCCATGTCCGACGCGCCCGGCAGCAGCAGCACGTCGTCGTAGGTCAGCCCGAGCGTCGCGAATTTGGCGGGCACTCCGTCGACGTTTGCAGTCATGACACCTTCCCCAATGGCCTTGATCGGTGCGGATGTCCATGCTAACGGGAAGGAAGGGTCCCGAATTCCACGGTTCCGTCCTGCTACCGGCTTCGTATCTTCGTACGGAACCGAGAGAGGGCCTGTTCACCGAAGCCACAAACAGCGGGCCCTACTGCTCGGCCAGCGCCCGCAGCCTGCTCAACGCACGGTGCTGGGCCACCCGCACCGCGCCGGGTGACATTCCCAACATCTGGCCCGTCTCCTCGGCCGTCAGTCCCACCGCGATCCGCAGCAGCAGCAGCTCCCGCTGGTTCTCGGGCAGGTTGGCCAACAGCTTCTTGGCCCATTCGGCGTCGCTGCTGAGCAGCGCCCGCTCCTCCGGGCCGAGCGAGTCGTCCGGCCGCTCCGGCATCTCGTCCGACGGCACCGCCGTCGAGCCGGGGCCCCGCATCGCCGCGCGCTGGAGGTCGGCGACCTTGTGAGCGGCGATGGCGAAGACGAAGGCCTCGAAGGGCCGACCGGTGTCCCGGTAGCGAGGCAGCGCGAGCAGCACCGCGACGCAGACCTCCTGGGCCAGGTCCTCCACGAAGTGGCGGGCATCGCCGGGCAGCCGCGACAGCCGCGTACGGCAGTAGCGCAGCGCCAGCGGGTGGACGTGGGCGAGCAGGTCGTGTGTCGCCTGCTCATCCCCGTCGACGGCGCGATGGACAAGCCCACCGATCACCGTCGTCTCGTCCTCGCGCATCGGTCCATGGTGCCTTGCGGCCGATTCATCCGCGGCACCACGCCCGATGTTGTGCACCGAAGCGTTATGAGCAGGTGCGCCGGAACTCATCTCCTGCGCCCTCCCCTTCCGCTCGACCGACTCGTCCCCGAGAGACTCCACATCTCAAGGATGCGGCATCGGCGGAGAAACAAGCAGCGGGCAACGACACCCGCGCCCCGGAAGGGGCGCGGGGCGGGACATTGTGCGGCTCCGCCGCGTGGGCGCGACCAGCCACAAACGACCTGCACACGGCGACAAACCTGTGCGACCGAGCTCTTAGCGAACCAGGCCCCAACGGAACCCGAGCGCCACGGCATGCGCCCGGTCGGACGCACCCAGCTTCTTGAACAGCCGCCGAGCATGCGTCTTCACGGTGTCCTCGGACAGGAACAGCTCCCGCCCGATCTCCGCATTGGACCGGCCGTGGCTCATACCCTCGAGCACCTGGATCTCACGCGCGGTGAGCGTGGGCGCGGCGCCCATCTCGGCGGACCGCAGTCGACGCGGAGCCAGCCGCCACGTGGGGTCGGCCAGGGCCTGAGTCACCGTGGCCCTCAGCTCGGCACGCGAGGCGTCCTTGTGGAGGTAGCCCCGCGCACCCGCGGCGACGGCCAGCGCGACGCCGTCCAGGTCCTCGGCCACCGTGAGCATGATGATCCGCGCACCGGGGTCCGCGGACAGCAGCCGCCGCACGGTCTCGACGCCGCCCAGTCCGGGCATGCGTACGTCCATCAGAATCAGGTCCGAGCGGTCCGCACCCCAGCGGCGGAGGACTTCCTCGCCGTTGGCCGCGGTCGTCACGCGCTCGACGCCGGGCACGGTCGCGACCGCGCGGCGGAGCGCCTCTCGGGCAAGCGGGGAGTCGTCGCAGACGAGGACGGATGTCATGGCCGCCCTCCGCAGCTGATGCACGTCACCTTGAGCCTCCAGGCTGGTACGAAATGTCACCTGTGCGGTCGACCGTCCCGGACGCCTGCCCGAGCACTTGTTGCTTCAACCGCCTCCGCACTCTCAACGACGGTCACTCGAAAGAGTTACGGGGCCGTGCGCCGTCTTCGGCACTCTACGTGAGGGCGCGGACACGGTGCAGACATGCGCGGCGGACCCACAACGTTTCATCACAACCGGTGCCCCATTTAGCCCTATTTCTTCCCTTTTGCTGGTGTCTGAGGCTAGATTCGCAATGAGTCATATTTTCATCTCCTTAGATCGTAGATGTACGGTCGTGGACACCGTATCCGCCGCAGAACGGCTACAAGGGGTCACGCAATGGCAGATTTCTCCCGCCTTCCCGGACCGAACGCGGACCTGTGGGACTGGCAGCTCCTGGCTGCCTGCCGCGGGGTCGACAGTTCGCTCTTCTTCCATCCGGAGGGTGAGCGCGGTGCGGCGCGGAGTGCTCGTGAGAACTCGGCCAAGGAGGTCTGCATGAGGTGCCCGGTGCGCGCGCAGTGCGCGGCGCACGCGCTGGCGGTGAGAGAGCCGTACGGCGTGTGGGGCGGCCTGACCGAGGACGAGCGCGAGGAGCTCATGGGCCGGGCGCGCAACCGCCTGGTGACGGCATCGTCGTCGAGTGGCGGACACGCCGCTTCGAACAACTGAAGGAACGTTTCTTCAGAAGAGGCACGCGTACGCGTGCCTCTTCGCTTTTGCGGCCACGGCTACGGCTGCTTGCGCCCTGCCGCTCGCTCCAGCCGGTCCAGGGTCGCCGCCACGGCCGGCACCTGGGCCAGGTCGGGCAGGGTCAGCGCGACGATCTCCCGCCGCACGGCCGGTTCCAGGGTGACCGTGCGCGCGCCCCGGGGCCGTACGGACTCGATGGCGAGCTGTGGCAGCACGGCGACGCCCAGGCCCGCGCCCACCAGTCCGACCACCGCCGGATAGTCGTCGGTGGCGAAGTCGATGCGGGGGGTGAACCCGGCGCCCTCGCACACCTCCACCAACTGGCCGCGGCAGCGCGGGCATCCGGCGATCCAGGGCTCGCGCGCGAGGTCCCCGATGGCGACGGACCCGGCCCGCGCGAGCCGGTGCCGTTCGGGTACGAGGGCGACCAGCCGGTCCCGCAAGAGGGGCCGTACGACGAGGTCCTCCCACTCGTCGCCACCGCGCGCGGCGCCTTCGTACCGGAAGGCGAGCGCGACGTCGCAGTCACCTTCCCTCAACATCTCGACGGACTGCGGCGGTTCGGCCTCCTCCAGGGAGACGCGGGTGCCGGGGTGCGCGGCGCGCAGGGCGGCGAGGGCGGTGGGGACGAGGGTGGAGCTGCCGCTGGGGAAGGAGACCAGCCGCACGCGCCCGGCGCGCAGGCCGGCGATGGCGGCGACCTCCTCCTCGGCGGCGGTGAGTCCGGAGAGGATCCCGGCGGCGTGCCGGACGAGGGCCTCGCCCGCCTGGGTCAGGCGCATCTCGCGGCCGCTGCGGACGAGCAGCGGGGTGCCGACGGACGACTCCAGGGCCTTCATCTGCTGGCTGACGGCGGGCTGGGTGCAGCCCAGCTCGCGGCCGGCGGCCGAGAAGGAGCCGGTGGCGGCGACGGCACGCAGGACGCGCAGATGGCGGGCTTCGATCACCCTTCGAGGATAAGCCAGCCTTTGATACGGCGCCGAATAATGCGTGGCGGCTTTGAAGGCCGGCGCCTACCGTGCCGTACATGAGGCTTCTGTCAGTGAACCTGGGGCGGGCGAAGGCCGTGGCGTACACGGACAACCCGGAGGGGCTGACCGGTATCGACAAGCAGCCGGTGGCGGGGCCCGTGCGGGTGGCGGCGCCCGGGCCGAAGGGGATCGGCGGGAGCGGGCTCGCCGGGGACGACGTGTGCAAGCGGCAGCATCACGGCGGGGACGACCAGGCGGTGTACGCCGTGGCGCGCGAGGACCTGGACGACTGGGAGCGCGAGCTGGGGCGGACGCTGGCCGACGGCGCGTTCGGGGAGAACCTCACCACCCTCGGTCTGGACGTGTCTGGGGCGCTGATCGGCGAGCGCTGGCGGATCGGGCCCGAGGTGGTGCTGGAGATCACCAGCGCGCGGATTCCGTGCGGCACCTTCCAGGGCCACATGGACGAGCAGCGATGGGTGAAGCGGTTCACCCGGAAGGGGGCGCCGGGCGCGTATCTGCGGGTGATAGAGCCGGGTGAGGTGCGGGCCGGGGACCCGGTCGAGATCGTGCACCGGCCCGACCACGACGTGACGGTCGCGCTGGCCTTCCGGGCGACGACCACCGAGCGGGCGCTGCTGCCACGGATGTTGGCGGCAGGTGACGCGCTGCATCCGGAGGTGCTCCGTTCGGCGCGCGAGTACGTGGCGAAGTATGGGGAGAAGGACGGGGAGGAGCACGCGGAACGCCAGCCCTGACGGCAATCGGACGCTGTCGGTCCGGGTCACTAACCTTGCGCCATGACAACGGCATTGATTACGGGATCGACCGCGGGCATCGGTGCCGCGTTCGCACGACGGCTGGCGGCTGACGGGCACAACCTCGTGCTGGTGGCCCGCGACACCCAGCGGATGCGCGACCAGGCCACCGAGCTGCACGACCGGCACGGCGTCGAGGTGGAGGTCCTGACGGCGGACCTGGCCACGGACGAGGGCATCGAGTCGGTGGCGGCCCGGCTCGCCGACCGCCGCAGCCCCGTCGACCTGCTCGTCAACAATGCCGGCTTCGGCAACAAGGGCCGCTATCTCGACGTCTCCATGGCCGACGAGCTGAGGATGCTCAAGGTGCACTGCGAGGCGGTGCTCCGGCTGACGTCGGCCGCGACGGAGGCGATGCGGGAGCGCGGGCGGGGCGGTGTCGTCAATGTCGCCTCCGTGGCCGCCTTCGTGCCGCGCGGGACGTACGGCGCCTCCAAGGCGTGGGTCGTGCAGTTCACGCAGGGCGCGGCCAAGGATCTGGCGGGCAGCGGGGTGCGGTTGATGGCGCTCGCGCCCGGGTTCGTGCGCACCGAGTTCCATGAGCGGGCCGGGATGGGGACGGACAACATCCCGGGGTGGATGTGGCTGGACGCGGACAAGCTCGTGGCGTCCGCGCTGAGCGACCTTGCCCGGGGGAAGACGCTGTCGATTCCCGACCCCCGGTACAAGGCGCTGATGGGCGTGGTGAAGGTGGTGCCCCGAGGGCTGCTCGGGGGGATCACCTCCAGGACGGGGCGCAAGTACGGCCCACAGTAAGGGCCGTTTACGCCACCGGGGTCAGGGTGACGTCCGGGCGGAGGCCGGCGAGGAGGGTCGCGACCGTGGCGCCGATGGCCTCGCTGTGGGCCGCGTCCTCGCCGGGGCAACCGAGCACGACGAGAAGCGCTTCCCCGCTGTCGGGGGCGAGTTGGCGGCTCGCGGCGTCGCAGTCGCGGCGGCCCAGCCAGGCGAAGGGCTCCTCGACGGCGCCGTCGGGATCCGCCAGACCGTAGAGCAGGTCACCGGCCGGGACGGGCTTGGACTTGGTGGAGAAGGCGGGGACGATCCGCTCCGTGCCGGCCGCCCGGGTGATGACGAGGTCGCTGCCCTCGTCCTCCTTGAAGAGGCTGTGCAGTCCGATGCCGGCGCCGTGCCGCAGGGTCGCCACGCTCACCGCGTCGACCACCGCGCCGTGCGAGCGCCAGCCGCGGGTGCGGACGCCCTCGCGGAGCCGCTCACCGGCGGGGGTGGTGCCCGCGTAGCCGAGGTCGGCCAGCAAGGTGCGGTATCCGGCGGGCAGTTCCGGGGCGTCCTGCTCCCACGCCCCGGCGGCGGCCTCGGCGCTCAGACCGTCGTCCGCACGCAGCAGGGGCTGGTCGGAGGTCAGCTTCCAGACCCGGACGTGGTGCAGACCGAGGAGGCGGGCGGACGCGGAGGTGATGAGGCGCATGTGTCGTCTTCCAGGTGGTTCGGTGGGGTGTCGGGAGGGTCGGGCACGACGGAGGTCCCGGTGTGCCCGGTGCCGAGGCAGCCGTGCAGCAGGGCGTGCGGAACCCGGCCGTCGAGGAGTTGGGCGCGGCCGACCCCGGCCCGGACCGCCCGCAGACAGCTCTCGAGTTTCGGGGCCATGCCGCCGGACAGGGTGGGCAGCAGTTCCGCCGCCCGGGTGACGGTCAGGTGTTCGACGATTTGGTCCCGGCGTGGCCAGTCGGCGTACAGGCCCGGCACGTCGGTGAGGATCACCAGGTGGTCCGCGCGCAGGCCGGCCGCGAGGGCGGCGGCGGCGCTGTCGGCGTTGATGTTGTAGACCTGCCCGTCCGTGCCGCGGCCGATGCCGGTGACGAGCGGGACCAGGCCGCTGTCGGTGAGGGCGCGCAGGACGTGGGTGTCGACGCGGGTGACGTCGCCGACGAGGCCGATGTCCACCTCGTCACCGTCCAGGACGGCGAGGCGTTTGGCGGCGGTGAGCAGACGGGCGTCCTCGCCGGTGATGCCGACGGCGAGCGGGCCGTCCTCGTTGAGGAGGCCCACGAGATCGCGCTGCACCTGACCGGCGAGGACCATGCGGACCACGTCCATGGTCTCGGGGGTGGTGACCCGCAGGCCGGCCGTGAAGGTGACGGGCAGGCCGAGCTTCTCCAGGTGCGCGTTGATCTGCGGGCCACCGCCGTGCGCCACGACCAGCCGGACGCCGGCGCGGTGCAGCCGGGCCACGTCCTGGGCGAAGGTGCGCAGCAGCGTCCGGTCCGCCATGGCGCTGCCGCCGAGCTTGACGACGACGGTACGGCCGCGGAAGGGGGTGAGGTCAGGGGTGTCGTCCATGTCAGAACGCCGCGATGCCGGACGGGGCCCGTTCCGCGCGGCTGAGTGCGCGCAGTACGGCGGACTGGCCGTGGCGGCGCAGGGCCAGCCGGGTCAGCAGGCCGACGCTCGCCTCGACGGCGGGCTCGGGCAGTTCGGGGGTCGGGATGCCGACGCTGAACGCCAAGTCGTCTGTATGTACGACCAGTTCCATCAGACGGGTCGTCAGGAAGTCGTCGAGGCTCAGCGCGTAGTCGCCCCACACCGGCAGCCGTACGGCCCGGTCGGGCTCGGCGGGCAGCCGAGTGCGCAGGGCTCGTACGGTGTCGGCAGCCCGGTCCGCCAGCGGCCGTACGCCCTGAGCGCCCGCGTCCTCTCCGCCGCGCCGGATCCGGGCGTTGGCCTCGTCGTGCAGACCGGCGTCGATCCAGCGGACGCGGGCGTAGTAGTCGTCGAGCCCGATGACCCGCTGGGTCGGGGCGGGTTCGTCGAGGACGGCCGGAATGAAGAAGACCTGCCAGGCGAGATGCCCGGCGAGCCCGCCGACGCTCCACTCCGCCAGCGCGCTCGCCTCCTCCCAGCGCTCGGCGACGGCGGGCTGGTTCAACAGCTCCACCGCGACGTCCGCGGCGTCGAGGTACGCGCCGGTGATCCGGGTCATCGGGTGAACCTTCCGGTGTGCGCGGCGGTGCCGCGGGTCATCGGGGACGCCTTTCGGTGTACGTGCCAGTGATCCGGGCCGCCGGGACAACTTCGCTGCGCGCGCCCGTGAGCCGGGTCATCGGGGCAGCCTCGGCGCACACGCGCGCGAACCGGCCGGCAGAGCGCTCTTCGGTGCACGCACCCGCGAGCCGGCCGGCGGGGCGCTCTTCGGTGCGCGCGCCCCTGAGCCGGGTCATCGGGGCAGCCTCGGCGCACACACCCGCGAACCGGGCCATCGCGACAGCCTCGGTGCACACGCGCACGAACCGGCCGGCAGAGCGCTCTTCGGTGCACGCACCCGCGAGCCGGCCGGCGGGGCGCTCTTCGGTGCGCGCGCCCCTGAGCCGGGTCATCGGGGCAGCCTCGGCGCACACACCCGCGAACCGGGCCATCGCGACAGCCTCGGTGCACACGCGCACGAACCGGCCGGCGGAGCACCCTTCGCTGCACGCGCCCGCAAGCCGGGTCATCGGGACAGCCTCGGCGCACACACCCGCGAACCGGGCCATCGCGACAGCCTCGGTGCACACACCCGCGAGCCGGCTGGCGGAGCACCCTTCGCTGCACGCGCCCGCAAGCCGGGTCATCGGGGCAGCGTCGGTGCACACACCCGCGAACCGGCCGGCGGAGCGCCCTTCGGTGCACGCGCCCATGAGCACGGCCCCCGCGACAGCCGCGCTGCGCGCGTCCGTGAGCCGGGTCATCGCGGGAGCCTTTCCGTGGGGTTGACGCGCGTAGCGGGAAGGTGCGGTGCGGGGATGCGGGTGCGGGTCCAGGGGCGGGGTGGGGTGGTCTGCTCGGCTGTGACCTCGTCGAAGGCCTCGCGAAGTCGGGCGACCCCGGTGGCGAGGGTGGTCGCGTCGAGGGCGAAGGGCAGGCGGAGTCGGTTCTCCAGGGTGCCGTCGGCGCCGAAGCGCGGGCCGGGCAGCAGCTGGACGCCGTGTCTGCCGGCGGCCAGCGAGAGCTTGGTGCTGAGCTGGGCGCCGAGGTCGACCCACAGGCACAGTCCGCCGCGCGGCACGGTGAACCGCCACTGGGGCAGCTGAGCGCGCAGCACGTCGGTCAGGGCGGTGCGCTGGGCGACCAGTTCCTCGCTGCGTGCGCGCAGCAGGTCGTCGTACGTCTCGAAGAGGCGGCAGGCGATGAGCTGCTGCACCAGCGGGTTGCCGGGGTCGCTGGGGCCGCGGACGGCGACCAGGCGGGAGATGACCGACTTGGAGGCCCGGACCCAGCCCACCCGCAGCCCGGCCCAGACGGTCTTGCTGAGCGAGCCGATGCTGATGACGGCGCCCGACCTGCCGTACGCGGCCATCGGGGGCGGCAGCGGGCCCGCGTCGAGGTTGACCTCGGAGAGCGTCTCGTCCACCACCACGTAGGTGCCGCTGTGCAGCGCCGCGTCGACGACGGCGCGGCGGGTCGCGTCGGGCATGACGAGGCCGGTGGGGTTGTGGAAGTCGGGCATGAGGTACGCGACGGCGGGCCGGGTGCCGCGCACGGCGCTCTCGATGAGGTCGACGTCCCAGCCGGCGTCGTCCAGACCGACCGGCATCGGCCGGGCGCCGTGGCTGCGGATGGCCTCCAGGGCGTTGGGGTAGGTCGGGCTGTCGATCAGGACCGGTTCCCGGGGCCGGACGAGGAGCCGGAGCAGCAGCCCCCAGGCGTGGTGGGCACCGACGGTGACCATGATCTGGTCGGCGTTGGTGCGCACGCCGCGGGCGGTGTAGTGGTCGGCGATGGCCTGGCGCAGGGCGGGCAGCCCGACGAGGTCGTAGCCGTGGCCGTCGGAGTGCCGGGCCATTCGGGTCGCGGTCTCGGCGACGGCGAGGCTGAACGCCGGTTCCGGTGCCGGCAGCGACGCGCAGGTCAGGTCGATGTGTGTGTCGACGGCCTGTCCCGGTACCCAGGACAGGGCGCGCGGCGCGCGTTCCGCGCCGTCGGGCAGGGCCGCGTAGCTTCCCGCGCCCTGTCGGCTGCGGAGGTAGCCCTCCTCGCGCAGCCGCTGGTAGGCCGAGGCCACGGTGTTCCGGCTGATGCCCCAGGACGCTGCCAGGGTGCGTTCGGCCGGGATCCTGGCCGCCACCGAGAGCCGTCCGTCCAGGATCAGTGCCTTGAGCGCCTGCGCCAGGTCCATGTACGCGGTGCCCTGTCGCCAGTCGCCGAGCAGTCTTGCCAATTGGTCCGCGTTCACCTTTTGGGCGACGTCGTCCCTCATTGCGGTCCCCCCGCTAGTCAGGTTCGTTTTCCTGCCAGCGGGAGTCTTGGCCGAGAACAGCGCCACTACAAGATCTTTTGGAAAGTTTTCACGATCGGGAAATATTCCGGCCAACGTTGTCACGCACCGTCCCATTTGCGGAGAGCGGGCAGTGCAAATGCCGCGACCAGCAGAGAGAGGGCGCCGCCGATGATCCACGGAGCGACGAGTCCCAGCCAGTCGGCGACGAATCCGCCGACCAGCGCGCCCAGCGGCATCGCGCCGAAGGCGAACATCCGCCCGGCGCCGCTCACCCGGCCCATGAGCTCGTTGGGGATGAGCCGCTGGCGTACCGACCAGGACACGACGTTCCACATGGACAGCGCGATCGAGAAGAGGGTGAACAGGGCCACCACGGTGACCGGGTCGCGCCCCACCAGGCCGATCGCCAGCCAGGCCAGCGGGCACACGATCTGCACGCCGATGGCGACCTGCCGGGCACCGAAGCGATCCACGACCCGGTTGCTGACGAGCCCGCCGATCACACCGCCGATGGCCATCGCGGCGAGCAGCAGACCGTAGCCGCGGTCGCCGATGCCGAGGACGTCGTGCGAGAAGAGCACCAGCGTGGCGAGGGCCATCGACTCACAGAAGTTGCCGGAGCCGGCGATGAGGGTGAGGGTGCGCGGCAGCCGGTTCTTGGCCAGCCAGCGCAGCCCCTCGCCGATCTCGGTGCGCATCGCGGTCGGCTTCTCGGGACGCGGCGGCCGGCCGGTGGCGCGAATTCGAGACAACAACAGCAACGACACGAAGAACGCGACGGCATTCAGCCAGAACGGCAGCGGAATAGCGAACGCGAACAGCGCGGCGCCCAGCGGCGGGCCGGCAAATTCTCGGGAAACCGATGCGGTCGCGACGAGCCGTCCGTTGGCCGCTTCCAGATGGTCGGACTTGACCAGAGTGGGCACCAGGGCCTGGCTGGCGCCGGTGAACAGGATCTCCGCACAGCCCACTCCGAAGGCCAGGACGTAGAGCATCCAGATCTGCGCCAGGTCGAAGGTGGCGATGACGGCGACCACCACGACCAGGACCACCTGGGCGGCCTGGGCGCCGACCATCAGCCGGCGCCGGTCGAAGCGGTCCACGAGCGCGCCGCCGATCAGGGCCAGCAGCAGCCAGGGCAGGGTGCGGGCGGTGGCCACGCCGGCCACCAGGCTCGGGTCGCTGGTGAGCGACTTGGCCAGCAGCGGGATCGCCGCCACGAGCGCGCCGTCGCCGAGGGTCGCGATCAGGTCGGCCGACCACAGGAGGCGGAACTCCCGCCCCATGCCCTTGCCTTGGGCGCCGCTCTTCTCCTCGTCCTCCGCCGCGTCCGGTACGGACAACTCGCTCATGACAGGCTGATCCTCACGTCGCGTAGTGGAAGACGCCGGCCGTCCGGGTCTTGTCGTTGGCGCTGATGCCGATGACGGCGCTGTCCCCGGCCGGCAGCACCCTGGCGTAGGCGCCGGCGTGCCCCTGCGGCAGATAGAAGAACCCCCAGGCCGCCTGCCAGTCCGCCGTGACGCCGGTCAGCGGGTCGATCACCGGTTCCGGCCGGGGCGTGACGCGTTCCTGGAGCACACAGCCGCCCTCGGCGGCCTCGCGGACCGCCCGCCACCATTCCTCCGCGCCGGTCTCCCAGCCGGCCACGACACCCTTGCCGCCGTAGAGCCCGTTGGGCTTGAGGATCAGTTCGGTACGGCGGTCATGGCAGCGCGCGACCAGGTCCGCGTCGGCGAGGAAGCCGTCGCCGTACAGCACCCGGGTCCAGGGCAGCACCCGGTCGATCAGGGCCTGTTCGCCGGCGCTGAACCGGTCCCGGTGCCGGGCGTCGGAGAGCAGGGCCAGACAGCCCTTCTCGCAGTAGAGGTTGCTCTCCAGCGGGGTCCACAGGACGACGGTGCCCTCCTCGTGGGCCCGGCACAGCGGTTCCACGAGGGCCATCGCCTCGGGGTCGAGATAGACCTGGTCCGCCTCGAAGCAGCGGTAGACCACGTCGACGGGGGTGCCGTCCAGGTACGGCTTGCCGTGGCGGAAGGCGATCTGGCCGATCTCCCCGATCCGGAAGTCCAGGCCGAAGCCCCGCATCAGCTCCCGCAGCGGCTGCCAGGTCGCGCCCCACCGGTCGAGGCCGCCGGGGCCTTCGAGCAGCGCCACCACGGGGTCGCCGCCCGAGGCGACAGCCGCCCCCGCCTTGCGCAGCGCGTCGGCGAGGGCGCGGCCGGTGTGGGTGTAGCCGAGGCCGTGTTCGGCGGCGAAGGACGCGAAGGCGTCGTCCTGTTCCAGCAGGACCCGGGGGATCTCCCCGGCCCGGTCCCAGCCGCCGACCTCGCTGCCGATGCCGAACTCCAGGAGCTTGAACGCCGTGCCGTCGTGATAGACGTCCGCCCGGCCCGCGTGCGGCGGGGCGCCGCCGCCGAGCCTGCGCATCACCGCGCCGCGCCGCTCGTCCAGGCCCAGGGCGGTGCAGAAGGCGTCGAGATCACCGTCGTAGAGCCGCTCGGGCAGGGAGGTGAGCAGGGCCAGCATGCCGTCGAGGTCGGCCGCGAAGCCGTGCAGTTGGTCCTTCGCCACGAACAGGGGGCGGGAGAGGTACTCGCCGGGCCAGTCGGCGAGCGAGGGCGCCCTGCGCAGGGTCGGGGCGGAGTCGGGGCGTACGGACTCGTTGTAGGCCCGGGTGATCGCGTCCGTCATGGCACGAGCTCCCTCGCGCCGATGTTCTCCGTTGCGAGGGTGTCGCCGAGCAGGACGGTGCCGGGGCGGGCGACCGTGGCGTAGACGCCGAAGGTGCCGGCCGAGGCCTGCACGAGGGAGCGCAGGATCTCGCGGTCCTTGGGCAGGTTCCGCTGCGGCTGGGTCACCATGACGCAGCGTTTGGTGGCTTCCGTGATGTCCAGGAGGACGTTGCCGATCTGGGCGCGGGTGCCCAGGACGACGTCCTGCCCCGGTCCGCCCAGCAGGACGTTGGGCCGGAAGCGGCGTACGTCCCAGCTGCCGTCGGGGTGACGGGCGCCGGCCGCGCGCAGGGCGCCCTCGCTCAGCAGATGCACCGGGGCCTCGTCGACGAACTTGCCGGCGGGCAGGTCGAAGGTGGACAGGGACGTGGGCTCGGCCGGGTCCGCGCGGTACTCCTCGACGGTGTGCACCCGGCCGGTCTGGCGGCGCAGCTCCACGGCCTGGCCGAGCCAGTCACTCAGGATCGCGTCGGCGTCCGGGTCGGCGGTGGTGAACCGCCGCCCGTCGGGCAGGGTCAGCTCGGCCCCGGCCTCATGGCGGCGGGCCGTGGCGTCCAGCAGCCGCGGCTCCCGCTTGGCGGTGAGGACCCGGCCGGTGGCCTCGACCACGACCGCGAACTCACGGTCGCCGACCACCCCGCTGGGCCCGAGGAACAGCCGGTCCGCCCGCTCGCCGCCCATGGACTTCACGGGGTAGCGCCACAGCTGTACGACGGGCAGCGCGGCGCTCACAGGTCCAGCACCAGGTCGGTCACCGGCTGCGAGATGCACAGCAGCACCTCCCCCTCGTCGGGGTCGCCCTGGGGCGGCACGTGGTAGCGGACGGTGCCGCGCTTGAGCCGTACGGCACAGGTGCCGCAGACGCCCGCCCAGCACAGGGACTTGGTCTCGACGCCGTTGTCGTCGGCGAAGGGCAGCAGGGAGTCGTAGGAGCCGTCCCAGCTGAACTCGGCGGAGCTGCGGTCGAAGGTGATCCGCAGCTCGGTCAGTGCCGCGAGGACCTCCACCCCGTCGTAGCCGCCGACGGTGGCGCGGCCCAGGGCGACGGACTCGCGGGCGGGGTCGACCAGGGCGAGGCGGGCCGCGGGCAGCCTGGCGGAGTCGACGGGCCGGAAGCCGTAGCGGGCGAACCACGCGGAGGTGGTCTTGGAGAAGACCAGCACCTGCGGGTAGCCCTCGGCGTGGGCCGCGCCGACCATGCTGGCCAGCAGCAGCCGGCCGAGGCCGAGGCCGTGCCGGTTCTCGTCGACGGCGACGTTGTAGATCTCGGCGAGCGTGTCGAAGCCGCGCAGTCCCGCGCAGCCGACGACCTCGCCGTCGGCCTCCAGGACCCGGAAGTCCTCGGAGAGGGTCTCGAACAGCGCGCGTTCACGGACGAGGAGCTGCCCGGTGTCCATGAAGGGCAGCGACAGCCGGTACATCGCCTCGGCGTCCTCGGCGCGGGCCCGGCGGAACCGGACGTCGACGAACTCGTCACCGCCCCGGCTCAGGGCGACGTCGATCACCTTGCTGGTGTTCAGGTTGATGGGCATGGCCGCTACACGTAGGACTCGAGGGAACCCTGGCGGCGTACGTCCAGGGAGCAGCAGTGGAAGCCGCCGCCGAAGGTGCGTCCGTGGCGGTAGGGCACGGGTACGGCGGTGAAGCCCTCCTTCTCCAACTGGCGGGCCAGTTCGGTCTGCCTGGCCGGGACGATCACCGTCTCCTCGTTGACGGAGAGGATGTTCATGCCGATCCAGGTGGAGGCGCGCGGCCAGGTGAGGCCGTAGCCGTCGTCCTCGGGCTCGTCGAACCAGATGATCTTCCAGTTCCGCAGCGGCGCCGGGATGGTCTCCGGGGTGAGCCGGCCGGCGTTGGCGAGGAGCACGCCGGGACGCAGGATGTGCAGGGTGGTGCCCACGTGGTCGTCGCAGATCGAGATCTCGTGCACGGTGAACTCGGACCCGAGCACCCGGCGCAGCCAGGCAGCACCGGTGCGGTTGCCGGTGTTGCTGACGTTGAAGAAGAGATCGCTGCCCGCGCGCAGCAGGTTCGCGGCGTCGAACAGCGGCTCGATCTCGGCGAGTACGGGGGTGTCGCCGTCGTAGGCGTAGGTCGCGTCGGCGAGGCGGGGGCGCGGGGCCGCGAGCCAGTTGGCGCCGGAGTCGAAGTACTCGGAGAGCAGTCCGCGGAAGGGGAAGGTCTCGGTGTAGCGGGCGCGGACCGGCATCGGCGCCTCGATGATGTTCTCGCCGACCACCAGGAGGCAGTCGCGGGGCATCAGCGAGTGGTTGGCGGTCGTGGTCCAGTCGGCGACGGTCAGCGGCGAGCCGTGGACGGCCGGGGCCGGGCGGCGGACGGTGACGCCGAAGGAGGTCAGGGTGTCGGCAAGCGCCTGGAGGTCCTCCTGCGTCTCGTCGACGATCCGGGCCAGGTCGGCCTCGGTGACCTGGTCGCCGGTGTGGTCCTCGGGCAGACCGAAGAAGTGGCGCAGCGAGGTGTCCGCGTCCGGGATGTGGAAGTGCTCGGCACTTCCGATCACGATCTCCTCAAGCTGTCCGAAGTCGTTGAACGACCTGACGGAGCTCACGGCGTTTCCTTTCGCTGTGCCGGTGCCGGACGGGTCAGCGAGAGACCGAACGGCTGGTCAATGGACATGAGTTCGACGTAGTTGACGTTGACGTGCGCGGGCGTCCGATGGGCCCAGAGCACGGTGTCGGCGACGTCCTCGGGCGCGAGCGGGCGGATGCCGTCGTAGAGCGCGTCGGCGCGGTCCTGGTCGCCCTTGAAGCGGACCAGCGCGAACTCGCTGCGCACCATGCCGGGGGCGATACAGGTGACCCGGATGCCGGTGCCCTGCACGTCCACCCGGAGGTTGGCCGACAGATGGTGGACGAACGCCTTCGTGGCCGCGTACACGTTGCCGCCGAAGAAGGGGTACTCCGCGGCCAGCGAGCCGAGGTTGATGATGTGCCCGGCACCGGTGCGGCGCATCGCCGGCAGCACGGCGCGGATGCCGTGCAGGACACCCGAGACATTGGTGTCGATCATGGTGTCCCAGTCCTCGACGGCCCCGTCGTGCAGGGCGCCGAGACCGAGCGAGAGCCCGGCGTTGTTGACGAGCGCGGCGATCTCGCCGCCGTCCTGGAGGACCGCGTCGACCGCGGTGGCGACGGACTCGCCGTCCCGTACGTCGGCCCGCTCGACCCGGATCAGTTCGGGCCCGAAGGCGTCCACCAGGTCGTCGAGGCGCTCCACGCGCCGGGCGAGCACCGCGACCGGCAGTCCCTCCTTGAGGAACCGCTCCGCCACCGCCCGCCCGATCCCGGCCGTACCGCCGGTGATCACCGTCCACTTGGTCATGGGGTGCTGCTCTCCTCGATGTCTGCCTTGTGGGCGACCGGGGCGGGGTCGGCCGGGTAGGCCTGCGCCGCCGGGTGGAACGGGCACGTCCAGTCGTCCGGGACGGCCCGGCCCGAGTACTGCACCGCCTCCGAGGCCGCCCCGAACTCGGACAGGTTGGGGTTGAGCGAGCCCTGGAGCTCCAGCTCCCGCTCCCTGACCTGGCCCTGGATGCGCTGGTAGATGCCCTTCTCCTTCAACCGCCCGAACTGGAGGTGGGAGTTGAAGACGAGGGTGGGCAGCGGGAACCGGCGGGTGATCCGGGAGGCGCCCGGATGCAGGCCCACCACGAAGAAGGCGTGGCCGCCGACGCTGAAGCCGAACCGCTCGGACGCCGGGTCGGGGTCGACCAGCGGGTCCCAGGGGTACTGGCCGGTGTCCAGGTCGTGCAGGGTCTGGAGCTGGCGCCACAACAGTTCCTCGAACTGGTTCTCGTCCGTGTCCGCCGGTCCCGAGAAGGTGGCCGCGAACGTCGCCATCAGTGGGTCGATGTCCTCGCGCCGCGCGGCGAAGTCGGCGAGCGCCGCGTGCAGTTCCCGGGTCGTGGCGGGCTCGGCGAGCCGGCCGAAGTGACGGTGCACGAGCGTGCCGCGCAGCTGCGCGCTCTTGCCGGCCACACAGGAGAACTCCGGCCCCAGCAGCTTCTCCGTCAGCTGCGCCGCGGCCCGCCCGGACGGGTTCTCCGTCTCGCGTACCGCCTCCGCGTCATCGGCCGGCGGGTTCTCCGCCGACCCCTCCCCGACTTCCCCCGTCGGACGACGGCTGGTGCCAAGCACTGGTATCCCCCTTAGGACCTGTGCGGCGGAACATGCCGCAGACCCGGGGTCTGGCACGCACATCTGCCGCGTTGTCGTCACTCGCCGACGCTCCGCGTCGACTCCCTCCTCCGCCTTGCAGCTGCACGCCCCAGACCCCGCTCACCGGCGCCAATGAACTGCCGCTGCTTTCCTGCGACCTGTTCCGCCGCGCAGGCCCTAGTTCCCCTGCTTCTGCGGTACCGGTTCGGCGACGACCCGGTAGGTCCGCATGACCGTCAGCGCCGCTTCGCGCACGGTCGCGTGATCGGCGCCGCGCAGCCGGAACCGGCCGCCGATGTGGTCGTAGCCGCCGGTGCCGTCGAAGACCGTGCCGATGTCCGGCAGGACCTCCGCGTAGACCTCCGGGACCTCGCCGAGCAGCGGTGTCGTGGACACCACCCGGCAGGGCAGCGGGCGCGGTTCGGGCACGCTGACCCAGCCGCCGCCCGGAGTGTTGTCGTACTCCTCGGCGGCCTTCAGCGGCGGCAGCCCGAGCGTGGCGCGGAACGCCTCGCCGAACAGGTCGATGCCGAACAGGTCCCGGTGCACGAACCCCACCTCGGCGCCGCCGGGCCGCAGCCCCACCTCCAGGAAGACCAACTCCCCCTGCTCGGTGGCGAACAGCTCCAGATGGAAGGGCCCGTCGTCCAGGCCCAGCGCCTCAAGACACGCGTCGGCGAAGCCGGTCACCCGGTCCCGCTCGGGGCCCGGGTCGAGCAGCACCGAGCCGAGCGGCAGGCCGTCGAGGAAGTCCAGGCAGGTGTTGAGATAGCCGGAGGCACTGACGAAGTGCGGTTTCCCGCCGCGCCGGATGCCGTCGACATGGAGGACCCGGCCCTCGATGTACTCCTCGCACTCGTACGCCGCCGGATCGACCTCGGCCAGCGCACGCGCCAGGGCCGGCACGTCGTCCGCCCGCACCACCCCGCGCGAGGACCAGCCGTCGCGCGGCTTGAGGATCACCGGCAGCCCGAGCTCGCCGGCGATCTCCCCGGCCGTGGTGGCCGCGTCCAGGTCACGGAACCTCGGTACGCGCAGCCCGGCGGCGCCGACCAGCTCCTTCATCCGCGGCTTGTCACGGAAGGCGGTCACGAACGCGGGCCGCCAGCCAGGCACACCCAGCTCGACGCGCAGCCGCGCCGCGGTGAGCACGTCGTACTCCGACAGCCCCACCACACCGTCGAAGGCGCCGTACCGCTCCTCCAGGCGCCGGGCGATCGGCAGGACGGTCTCGAACTCCAGATCGTCGGCGACGACCAGGTCAAGGGCGCCGTCGCGGTCCAGGATCGGCAGGCCGTACGGCAGGGTCACATACGCCAGTCGGCAGCTGCCCGGCTCGACGAAACGGTGGTACTCGCCGAACTCGTCGTCGTACCGGTTGAGCACCAGGTAGGTGGGGACGGCCGCCCCGGGGGTGCTACTCAACGCGCACCTCCCGGCCGAGCGCCGCGATGCGCTCCAGGGCCGCCGTGTGCGACTCGGCCGCGAAGACCACATGGCCGAGCAGCGCCCGGAAGTCCTCGGCGGGCGGGACCTCCTCGCCCTCGCGGTAGTAGACGGAGACCTCCAGGACATCGGCGCTCTCCCGCAACTCCTCGACGCCGACGACCCGGTGGAAGACCTCAAGCCCCTCCGCGGTGAAGCAGTGGATGGCGGCGGTCTTGGCGCGCGGGGCCGTGAAGGCGCCCAGCTCGGCGGGGTCCTGGCCGGTGTAGTGGGCCAGCATGATCCGGGTCAGCGAGGTGCCGGTGGCCAGCTCCACCAGGTGCGGGATGCGGTGTCCGGCGAGCCGGGCGCCGATCTCGATCAGCACCGGGTCGCCCTCGGGCAGCCGCAGTTCGCAGTGGAAGATGCCGAGGGGCAGGTTGAGCGCCCGGCACAGGTCGACGACGTACGCCTCGATCCTGGCCCGGGTCTCCGGGTCGGTCTCGTGCTGGACGACCATGCCGATCTCGACGAAGTGCGGCTCGGGGCCGAGCAGTTTCGTGGTGAGGGCGGAGACGACGACCTCGCCGTCGGTGACGTACCCCTCGACGCTGATCTCGGGACCGGCGACGTACTCCTCCAGGAGCACCCGCCCGTCCAGGCCGCGGCCCGCGTCGGTACGGGTGTCGGAGACCAGCCAGTCGTAGGCGCGGCGCAGCCCGTCCTCGTCGTCGACCCGGCTGACGTGCACGCTGCCGGCCGAGGCCGCGGGCTTGAGCACCGCGGGGAAGCCCACGTGCGCCGCGGCGGCGAGCAGCTCGTCGAGGCCGGACGCCTCCGCGTAGCGCGGCACGCGCAGACCGGCGGCCTCGGCGCGGGCGCGCATGACGGACTTGTCGCGCAGCGCCGCGACCGTCTCCACCGGCAGACCCGGCAGACCCAGCCGGTGCGCCAGGCGGGCGACGCTGTCCACGTAGAACTCGAAGCCGGGCAGGATGCCGGTCAGCGGGCGCCGCCGGTGGGCCGCGATCACCGCCTCGGTGAGCGCCGCCTCGTCGTTGGTGTCGACGACGAGCAGCTCGTCGACGTGCTGGAGCAGGGTGTCCGGGATCGTGCGGTCACCGCTGTGGTGGGAGGCCACCACGATCTCGAAACCCTGTTCGTGGGCGGCGAGGATCAGACCGTTCGCCGAGGACATCGGCTCGACGACCAGAATTCTGGTTGCAGACATGGGGATTCTGTTTCTCCGCTCTGCCCGACGGACGACCCGGAATTACTCCGAGATCGCTGAACTGCAATTACCGGGTCGTCCGTCAAACGTTCTACCGAATCAGGCGGAGGCCAGTTCCCGGGCGCCGACGGTGGTGTCGTAGAGCTCCTGGAAGTAATCACCGATCAGCTCGATGTACGTGGCGAGATCGGCGTACGCCTGCTCCGCGGAGCCGAATCCCTCGACCGCCTGGGAAACGGTGCGGAACATCAGCTCGTCGTGGTCGTGCGACTCGTCGAAGTCCAGGTGCGTCTGGGTGCCCTGGGTGAATTCGGTGCCGAACTCCTCGGCCGCCTTGTTGGTGATGATCTGGTTGTAGCGGTCCGAGTACCACTCGACGAACCAGTCCCAGACCGTCGTCGGCGCCGGGCCGCGCTTGTCGGCCTCCAGACGCAGATAGCCCATGAGCTGCTTGGTCGACGGGAAGACGTCGGTGGCCTCCAGCTGCTCGCTGGTGAAGCCGAACTTGTTGAGGTCACGGGTGAACATGCCCTCGTGCCCGAACTCCTCGGCCAGGTACTGGGCGAGCTTGGCGGCGAGGCTGTCGTCCTTCGAGCCGACCTTGAAGAGGGCGTAGGTGTCGACCTCGTTGTTCAGCCGAATACGCAGAACCGTCTCGGTGATGTGACGAATGTAGTAGTCCCGGTCGGTCCATTCGCCCGCGTGCAGTTCGCGCAGCTTGGTGACGCGCTGGAACTGCTTCTCCATCAATTCCTCGGCCAGGCTCTCGAGTCGGGACCGATCAAGCTTCGTCATTACGGATTCCTCCTCCTTGGATCGGTCATGAGTCTGGCTTGATCGCGAGTGGAGCCACAGGGCCAATATGCAGATCGTGGCCCCATGGGAGGAGAATGGTCCCGTACTACCGGACGCAGGGGGCCGGAGGCGTGCCATGACCTTCGTACAGCTCATCGACTGCAAGACCAGTCGGTTCGACGAGATGAACCGACTGATGGACCGGTGGGTCGAACAGACCAAGGGGAAACGGACCGCGACGCACGACCTCGTCGGCAAGGACCGCTCCGACGCGTCGCACTTCCTTCAGATCGTGGAGTTCCCGTCGTACGAGGACGCGATGCGGAACTCGAACCTGCCCGAGACGGACAAGATCTTCCAGGAGATGGTCGCTCTCTGCGACGAGATGCCGACGTTCACGGACCTCGACGTCGTACGGGACGAGCAGCTGTACGCCGCCACGTCCCGCCGCTTCTTCGAGGCGGTGGGCGGGAAGGACACGCCGTCGCTGGAGGGGCTGCTGGCCGAGGACTACCACGATCATGATCCGTCCAACGATCAGGACGTGATCGGGCTGGACGCGGTGCGCGAAGAGGTCGAGGCGTGGAAGACCGGCTTCGACTTCGACTTCACCGTCGACGATCAGCTGGCCCAGGGCGACCGGGTGTGCACCCGCTGGACCTGGCACGGCACACACACCGGTGACTTCATGGGGATGCCGGCGACGGGAAAGCGGGTGTCCATGACCGGCACGACCATCCACCGGTGCGGTCCCGACGGGAAGATCGCCGAGGGCTGGTGGCAGTACGACCGGCTGGGGCTGATGGGGCAGCTGGGGGCGCTGGACGACCTGGAGCAGTGAGTACGCAGAAAGGGGAAGCCCCCGGTCCGCCGCAGCGGACCGGGGGCTTCGCTCAGGCTCGCGGAGCCTTAGTGGGAGTGGCCGTGGCCGTGACCGGCGGCGGCCGGCTCCTCCTCTTCCTTCTTCTCGACGACCAGGGTCTCGGTCGTCAGGAGGAGGGAGGCGATGGAGGCGGCGTTCTCCAGGGCGGAGCGGGTGACCTTGACCGGGTCGATGACGCCGGCCTTGACCAGGTCGCCGTACTCGCCGGTGGCGGCGTTGAAGCCCTGGCCCTTGTCGAGCTCGGCGACCTTGGAGGTGATGACGTAACCCTCAAGACCGGCGTTCTCGGCGATCCAGCGAAGCGGCTCGACGACGGCCTTGCGGACGACGGCGACACCGGTGGCCTCGTCGCCGGTCTTGCCCAGACCGCCCTCGAGGACCTTCGCGGCGTGGACGAGCGCGGAGCCACCACCGGAGACGATGCCCTCCTCGACCGCGGCGCGGGTCGCGGAGATGGCGTCCTCCAGACGGTGCTTCTTCTCCTTCAGCTCCACCTCGGTGGCGGCGCCGACCTTGATCACGCACACGCCGCCGGCCAGCTTCGCGAGGCGCTCCTGGAGCTTCTCGCGGTCCCAGTCGGAGTCCGTGTTCTCGATCTCGGCCTTGATCTGGTTGACGCGGCCCACGACGTCCTCGGAGTTGCCGGCGCCGTCGACGATCGTCGTGTCGTCCTTGGTGATGGTCACGCGGCGGGCGGAGCCCAGCACGTCCAGACCGGCCTGGTCGAGCTTGAGGCCGACCTCCTCGGAGATGACCGTGGCGCCGGTGAGGACCGCCATGTCCTGGAGCATCGCCTTGCGGCGGTCACCGAAGCCGGGGGCCTTCACGGCGACGGCGTTGAACGTGCCGCGGATCTTGTTGACCACCAGGGTCGACAGGGCCTCGCCCTCGACGTCCTCGGCGATGATCAGGAGCGGCTTGGAGGCACCGGCCTGGATGACCTTCTCCAGGAGCGGCAGCAGGTCCTGGATGGAGGAGATCTTGCCCTGGTTGATCAGGATGTACGGGTCGTCGAGGACGGCCTCCATACGCTCCTGGTCGGACACCATGTACGGGGACAGGTAGCCCTTGTCGAAGGCCATGCCCTCGGTGAAGTCCAGCTCAAGACCGAAGGTGTTGGACTCCTCGACGGTGATGACACCGTCCTTGCCGACCTTGTCCATCGCCTCGGCGATGAGCTCGCCGACCTGCTGGTCCTGCGCGGAGAGCGCGGCGACGGCGGCGATGTCCGCCTTGTCGTCGATCGGACGGGCGGTGGCGAGGAGGTCCTCGGAGACGGCGGCGACGGCCGCGTCGATGCCCTTCTTCAGCAGCGCCGGGGAGGCACCCGCGGCGACGTTCTTCAGGCCCTCGCGGACCAGCGCCTGGGCGAGCACGGTGGCGGTGGTCGTACCGTCACCCGCGATGTCGTTGGTCTTGGTCGCCACCTCCTTCACCAGCTGCGCGCCGAGATTCTCGTACGGGTCCTCGATCTCCACCTCACGGGCGATCGTGACACCGTCGTTGGTGATGGTGGGGGCGCCGAACTTCTTGTCGATGACGACGTTGCGGCCCTTGGGGCCGATCGTCACCTTGACCGTGTCGGCAAGCTTGTTGACGCCGCGCTCGAGGGCGCGACGGGCGTCCTCGTCGAACTTCAGGATCTTCGCCATGGGAGCGGTTCAGCCCTCTCGGAAAACGTGGGTGAAAAAGCGAACTGCGCCCCTGACGCCCGGCTTCATAAGGTCGCGGGGGCCCGGGGCGCAGCTCAAAAGCAGAATGTGCTTGGAGGTCTTACTTCTCGATGACCGCGAGGACGTCGCGGGACGAGAGGACGAGGTACTCCTCGCCGTTGTACTTGACCTCGGTGCCGCCGTACTTGCTGTACAGCACGATGTCGCCGACCTTCACGTCGAGCGGCAGGCGCTCGCCGTTCTCGAAGCGGCCCGGACCGACGGCGAGGATGACGCCCTCCTGGGGCTTCTCCTTCGCGGTGTCCGGAATGACCAGGCCAGAGGCCGTGGTCTGCTCGGCGTCGAGCGGCTGGACCACAATGCGGTCCTCGAGCGGCTTGATGGCAACCTTGGAGCTGGCGGTCGTCACGATCCGACCTCCCCCTTCGGAGATCTCACGGGGTTAACTGTCTGAGGTGGCGACCAGGTCGATCCGTCGTCGCGGGTGCCGGACCTGCCCGTCGCTATTGGCACTCTCCAGGGGGGAGTGCCAGACCCGAGACTATGACCGCGATTAGCACTCGGTCAAGCGGACTGCTAATCGCGTCCCTACATCGGGCCACCAGCCCGCCCCTCAGACGTAGTCCTCCAGCCGCCCTACCCTCAATCCCGCCCCCTCGATCTCCCGCAGCAGCCGTGCCGTTCGCTCGGTCAGTGTCAGACCGGTCGTCTCCGTCGACGGCAGGGAGACGATGTCGCCGGGGAGCAGGCGGTGCGTGCCGGACGCGTAGGTCAGGTGATCCCCCTCCATCGACGCCCGCCACAGGACGACCGCCCCGACGCCGCAGTCGGTGGCCGCGCGCAGGGTCGTGGTGTCGTACGTCCCGTAGGGCGGGCGGAAGAGACGGGGGCGGATGCCGAAGCGGGCGCCGAGTTTGTCCTGCTGGCCGCAGATCTCGGCGCGCTGGCCGGCGTACGGCAGGCCGCGCAGGGCGGTGTGGTCGAGGGTGTGGTTCTGGATCGACGCGCCCACCGACTGGAGGCGCGCGAAGTGGCCGTAGCCCGGGCCGACCACGCTGTCGGTGAGGAACATGCTGACGGGCAGCCGCCGTCGACGGACCAGTTCGACGAAGCGCGGGTCCCGCTCGACGCCGTCGTCGTACGTCAGGAAGACGACCTTCTCGGAGGTGGTGACCCGCCGGACGACGGGCACGGCCGCGGGCCCGGACCGCACCCCCTTCGCCCCGTACGTCACGGCCTTCTTGCCCAGCCGTTCGATCGGGTCGACGGACTGGGCGCAGCCGGTCAGAAGCAGCGCGAGCGCCAGAGCCGTCGTCAAGGCCTTCACAGGTAGTCCTCCAGCCGCGCCACCGCGTACCCCTCGGCCGTGACCTTGTCGAGGAAGCGTCGGATCATGTCCGGCATCGTGCCCTTCCACTCCCCCCGGCCGCGGAAGTGGCTCAGCACGATGTCGCCCGGGTGGATCCTCCGGTCCCACTCGCGGTACTCCCAGTGGTCGACGAAGACCTCCTCGTTCCAGATCGGCGCGTACTTCACCCCGCAGGACTTCGCCGCGACCAGGGTGTCCTGGTTGTAGTTGCCGAAGGGTGGCCGGAAGAGCAGGGGCCGCTTGCCGTAGTGCTTCTCGATGACGTCCTGCATGCCGCAGATCTCGCGCTTCTGACGGCCGTAGGACAGACCGGGCAGATAGGGGTGGTGGAGGGTGTGGTTGTTGAGCACGACCCCCTGGTCCTGCATCCGCTTGAAGTACCCGTAGTCCTCCTTGATCAGGAAGTTGCTGAGGAAGGCGGTGTACGGGATCTTCAGCTCGCTCATCATCCGCAGGAACGCCGGGTCCTTCTCGGCGCCGTCGTCGATGGTGAGGAAGACGATCTTCTCCTCGGTGGGGATCGTGGTGAAGACGGGCGGCAGCCCCCGCTCCTCGTGACCGTCGACCTCGAAGCCCTTGCGGGTGGCGATGTGCGGCTTCTTCGCGGGCGGGGCGGGCGGTGTCAGCGGAGCCCGGGCCAGTCCCCAGCGCTTCGCGATCCTCGCCTGTGCGCGCAGCTTGCCGGCGTACGCGTCGAGGGCGCGGGCCGGGGGCGCCTTCAGGGGCTGCTGGCCGGGCGCCGGGCGGACCTTGGCGCTCTCACCCTGCGCGCCACAGCCGGAGGCGACGGCGGCGAGGGCCAGGACGGCGAGGGTGCCCCGAAGACCCGTCGAACCCCACCTGGCCCGACTTTTGTCATTTTGTACTACTGATCCCATGGCGCCGGATCCTCGCAGGTCACCGCCCTGATGCCGGGCCGACACCGCCGCCGGAGGCATACGGTCCACCGACTGGCCCACAATGAGGCGGTGAACGACCTCGCCCCCCTCCTCACCCCCGCCGGCCGCGCCCTCCTCGACGAGGTGCGCGGCACCGCCCCCGCCGACGAACTCGCCGTCGCCACCCGGCTGCGCCGCGACCACCCCGCGGACCTGGTCTCGGCGGCGCTCGGCCAGGCGCGGCTGCGGCAGCGGGCGGTGGCGAAGTTCGGGGACGAGGACGCGGCGCGGATGTTCTTCACCCCGAACGGCGTGGAGCAGTCGACGCGGGCGAGTGTGGCGACGTACCGCGCGCGGCGGCTCAAGGAGCTGGGGGTCACCTCCGTCGCCGACCTGTGCTCCGGCATCGGCGGCGACGCAATCGCGCTGGCCCGGGCCGGGATCAGGGTCCTCGCGGTGGACCGCGACCCGCTGACGGCGGCGACGGCCCGGGCGAACGCGGAAGCGCTGGGCGTGTCCGATCTCATCCAGGTCAGAGAGTCCGACGTCACGGAGGTCGACACCGCCGGTTACGACTTCGTGTTCGTGGACCCCGCCCGGCGATCCGCGAAGCGCGGCCGGATCTTCGACCCGGAGGCCTACTCCCCGCCCCTGTCCTGGGCGATCGAAACGGCACTCAAGGCCCCGCACGCCGCCCTGAAGATCGCCCCCGGCATCCCCCACGAGGCGATCCCCGCCGAGGCCGAGGCCGAGTGGATCTCCGACGGCGGGGACGTGAAGGAGGCGGTGCTGTGGTTCGGGACGGCACCGGGAGCCGTCCGGGCAACCCTGCTGCCGGGCCCCGGCACCCTGCTCGGGCGCGGTCTGCCCGACCCCGAAGTCCGCCCCGTCGGCCGCTACCTGTACGAGCCCGACGGCGCCGTCATCCGCGCCCACCTGGTCGCCGAGGTCGCCGAGGACCTGGAGGGCGGGCTGATCGACGAGACGATCGCGTACATCACCGCCGACGAACTGCACGCGACCCCGTACGCCACCGCGTACGAGATCACCGACCAACTCCCCTTCAACGTGAAGAAGTTGAAGGCGCTGCTGCGGGAGCGGGGAGTCGGGATCCTGACCGTGAAGAAGCGGGGGTCGGCGGTGGAGCCGGAGGAACTGCGGCGGAAGGCACTGCCGAAGTCGAACGGGAAGGCCGAGGCGACCGTGTTCCTGACCCGGGTCGCGGGGGCGCCGACGATGCTGATCGGAGCCCCCGCCTGAGCGTCACTACCGGGTGGCCGTCGTCCGCAGTGCGGCGATGCCCGGGCTCGCCTTGGGCGCGGCCAGGGCTCCGGAGTTCGCCGCCGTGGGCTCCAGGCCGTTGTAGTACGGCGTGTAACCCCACTGGCCGCTGCCGGCGCTGATCGCGCCGCCCGCGGAGTTCAGCGCGGGCGTCGACACCGACCCGGTGCCGCCGAAGACGGCCACGTAGCTGAGGCTCGCGGCACCCTTGACCAGGTACGACTTCGTGTCGGCGGAGAGCGCGTCGACCTTCGTCCACAGCAGGGGGCCGTAGACGTTCATCGCCGCCGCGGCGGAGGTGCCGCCACGCCAGCTGTCCACCGAGGCCAGCGCGGCGTTGCGCGGACCGCCCCACCAGAAGCGGGCGAGCGCGGCCGCCGTGGCCTCGTGGGTGCTCCCCGTGACCGGGTAGTAGGTGTACGTCGAGGGCCAGTGGGAGAACGTCGTGTGCGTCAGCGCGTACTTCGCGGAGCCACCGACCGGGATGACGTGCGTCTCTCGCGGGTCGAGACCGTTGAGGTACGACTTCACGGACGTGGTCAGCTTGTTGCCCTCGTTGAGGACGACGACGGCCTTGCCGCTCTTGCCCAGCCCACCGGCCGCGGAAGCCGCCGCCAGCGCCGAGTGGTAGTCGGTGCCGGTGGCGAGGAAGACATCGGTCGGGGCGCTGGTGATCGCCTTGGCGACCGCCACCGAGGTGGAGTAACGGGACGTACCCGCAAGGCGCTTGGGGGTGAAGCCGAGCGAGGTGACCTTCGAGGCGACGGCACCGCTCAGGATCGACGTGCCGCCGACGAGGTAGACCGGGGCGCCGGGCTTGAGGACCCGCTTCAGCTCGCTCTGCACTGCCGAGGTCAACGAGGTGGCCGAGGTCAGCAGGACCGGGCCGCCCTTCTTGCCGGCGAGCGCGGGAGAGGTCAGCGCGTAGGCCTGGCTGTCCTTGGAGACCAGCACGGCGGACGAGGCGTTCTTGAGGCCCGCCTCGCTCTGGCCGACGGTGTTCCAGGTCCAGCGGGACGCGGCGATGTTGCTGCCGTAGACGTCGGCGCCCCACACCCGGCCCACGCCGTTCTTGCGCAGCGGCTGCCAGGCGGGCGAGCGGCCGCCGTACGGGAAGACGGTGCCCTCGCTCACCCCGTCCGCGGTGAGGGTCAGGACGACGTTGCCCGTCATGCAGCAGCCGCCCGTCGCGGTCTCCTTGCGGTCGAAGTGGACCACCAGCCGGTCGCTCGCGGGCGCCCAGGACACGGAGTCGTAGTCCGCGGTGTCCTGGGTGAGCCGGCGCTCGCCCGTGCCGTCGGTGTTGACGGAGAACAGCTGGGCGTGGCCGTCGACGCCGCGGACGAAGGCGACTCTGGTGCCGTCGGGCGACAGGGCGGGCGCGGCGGCGTTGGTGACCAGGGTGGTCTGCTTGCCGGTGGCGGCGTCGTAGAGCACGACCGACGGGGTCGTGCCGGAGCAGGACGTGCCGCCCCGCTGGAAGGCCACGATCCCGCTGACCGCGGCGGCGCTCGGGCGGGTGTCACAGCCGGCGCCGCTGGGCAGCAGGGCGGTCGCGGTCCCGCCGGCGGACGGGACGTGGTACAGCTTCTTGGCGGCGGAGAAGACGATCCGGCTGCCGGAGCCCCAGTACGTCGGGTGGGACGCCGAACGGCCGCTGTACTCGTAGACCAGGGTCGAGGCACCTCCCGCGACACTCGCCGTACGCAGGGTTCCGGCCTGCTCGAAGACCACGCGGCTGCCGTCGGGCGCCCACGCGGGCGCCTCGTCGTCGGAGCCACGGGTGACGTACGCGGAGCCCGCGCCCTCGGTGTCGACCAAAGTGATGCCGTCGTTGACCACGGCGATGGCGCCGTCGGTGGCCGGCCATCCGGCCACGTCGGCCGAGGCGCCCGGGGCGAGCGCGGTGGCGGTGCCGACGGCCAGGGCCGTCACGGCGGTGAGCGCGACGAGTCTGCGGCGCGCGGCAGGTCTGACCAGCCTGGTGGATCCGGAAGATCGCACGTGTATGTACCCCCCACGGGTGTCGGAGTGCTGCCGCACCGCGGAAGGGACACGCCGGCTGCGGCGGCCGCGCCACTGTAAACCGTCCCTGACCAGGAAGGGAATGGGTTTCCGTGGATGATCCCGACACTCACCGCGCGGGCAGCGACCGCAGCTTCTCGCGCAACAGCTCCCGCTCCCGTCCGTTCCCCGCCAGCCCCGCCGCCCGCTCGAACTCCGCCCTCGCCTCCGCCGTACGCCCGAGGCGGGCCAGCAGGTCGCCGCGGACGCTGGGCAGCAAGTGGTAGTCACGCAGGGCGGGTTCGGCGGCGAGCCGATCGACGAGAGCGAGTCCTTCCCCGGGCCCCTGCGCCATCGACACCGCGACCGCGCGGTTGAGTTCGACGACCGGGGACGGGGCGCGGGTGGCGAGCAGGCCGTACAGGGTGGCGATGGTGGCCCAGTCGGTCTCCTCGTAGGTGTAGGCGTGCGCGTGGCAGGCGGCGATGGTGGCCTGGAGGACGTACGGGCCGGGGGCGCCCCCTGCGGTGGCGTCGGCGCGTGCCAGGGCCGTGACCCCGCGGCCGATGAGCATGCGGTTCCAGCGACGCCGGTTCTGGTCCCTGAGGAGCACGGGCTCGCCGTCGGGCCCGGTACGGGCGGCGGAGCGGGACGACTGGAACTCCAGGAGCGCCGCGAGACCGTGCACCTCGGGTTCCTTGGGCATCAGCCCGGCCAGCACCCGGGCCAGCCGCAGCGCGTCCTCGCACAGCCCCGGCCGCAGCCAGTCGTCACCGGCCGTGGCCGCGTACCCCTCGTTGAAGACGAGGTAGATGACATCGAGGACGTCGGCGAGCCGGGCCGCGCGTTCGGGGCCGTACGGCACCTCGAAGGCGACGTTCCTGGTGGCGAGGGTGCGCTTGGCGCGGACGATCCGCTGGGCGATCGTCGCCTCCGGGACGAGGAAGGCGCGGGCGATCTCGGCCGTCGTGAGCCCGCCGAGGAGACGAAGGGTGAGGGCGATGCGGGCCTCGGCGGAGAGGACCGGGTGGCAGGTGGTGAAGACGAGCCGGAGCAGGTCGTCGTCGATGTCGTCCGGGTCGGCGGGCTCGTCGAACGGGACCGTCTCCGGCACCTCCCGGCCGATCTCCTGGAGCTTGCGGGCGTAGTTCTCCCGGCGCCGGACCAGGTCGACGGCGCGACGCCGGGCGGCGGTCATGAGCCAGGCGCCGGGGTTGTCGGGGACACCGTCACGCGGCCACTGCTCCAGGGCGGCGACGAGAGCGTCCTGGGCGAGCTCCTCGGCGATGCCGACATCACGGACGACGCGGGTGACGCCGGCGACGATGCGGGGGGACTCGATACGGAAGACGGTCTCGATGGCATGACGCGCGTCGGTGTCGCCGGGGGACTGTGACTGTGGGCTCACAGCCCCCATGCAACACCCGCGGGCGCCGCCCGCCAAGGAGGTTCAGGGGCGGACTCAGCCCTCCGCGATCTCCCGCACCTCACAGGTGACGGTCCAGTACTCCTCGTGGACCTGGAGGAACCGCTTGGTCCACTCGAGGGCCTCGGCCTTGTCCTTGCACTGCATGAGCGCGTACCCGCCGACAACCTCCTTGGCCTCGGTGAAGGGCCCGTCGGTGACGGAGATCTTCCCGCCCTCCCAGTGCACGCGGGTGCCCTGCGAGGACGGGGTCAGACCGGCGGTGTCGAGCATGACCCCGGCCTTGGTGATCTCCTCGATCAGCGCGCCCATGCGTTCCATCAGTTCGGGGCTGGGGCCTTCGGCGGGGGCGTTGGCTTCGTCGATCTGCACGAGGGAGAGGAAGCGGGGCATCGGTGGCTCCTTGGGTCGGGGGCCGGGTCCTTTCCGGCCTCTCAACCATGCGTCGATCGGGAGAGACCGGGATCGACACACACGCCGAACTTTCTTGAAGATCTTTTACGGGCGTCTTTCACCGGCCTTCAGTTCAGCTCGGATCCGAACGCCGCCTTCGCGTACGGCGCCCCCACCGACTTCCCCCCGAACACGAACGCCGCGTCCGTCACGACGCCCGTCGGCCGGCCCCGCAGGGACCACACCGCCCCCGCACGGGAGTTCTCCCTCGCGGCAGACGCCGCCAGGTCCGCGTAGCCGTTCCCGTTGAGGTCCAGGAGCCGTACCGCGCCGCCGAACCCGTCCCCCGGTTCCGCCGCCCCCGGCACCCCGGCCGTGTTCTGCGTGAACGCCTGAGCCCCGGTCCCCGTCAAGCCCGTACCCGTGCCGTACAGGACGTCGACGATGCCCGCCCCGTCGTCGTACCCGAGTTCCTCGCCCGGCGCTCCCACCGCCAGGTCGGCGCGGCCGTCGCCGTTGATGTCGCCGGCCGCGACCGAGGCGCCGAAGAAGTCGACGTCCTCGTACGCGCCCGGCACTCCTGGAGTGTCCTGGGTGTACCGCTGCCAGGTCGCGCTCGGTGCGAGCCCCGAGGGCGAGCCCACCGCCACCGTCACCGACGAGTCCGGCGCGTTGCCGACCGCCAGGTCGTCGTGGCCGTCGCCGTCGAAGTCGCCGAAGGCCAGGCCGCCGCCCCCGCCCGGGAACGTACCGCCGGGAGCGGGAGCGAGGCCCGTGGGCGAGCCGACGCAGAAGCGGGTGCAGTAACTGCCGTCTCCGCAGTACACCTTCAGGGCGAGCTCGTCGCGGCCGTCGGCGTTCACATCGCCCGTCGCGCCGTCCCAGACATCGACGTACCGGAGGCCTTCCGGGTCGAGGGCCTTCGTACCCGCCGGCTTTCCGGTGCGGGTGAGCGGGCCCGTCCACACCGTCGCCGTCGTGCCGAGCGGGTCGTCGCCCTGGGCGCGGCCGCCCTGGAAGAGGGCCAGGTCGAGCTCGCCGTCGCCGTCGAAGTCACCCGCCTGGGTGGTCGACGCGGGGATCGCCGTACCGCCGGACAGGCCGCCCTTCGCGCCCCACACCACCACCGCCGAACGCGTCGCGGAGACATGGCCGACGACCAGGTCCGCCCGTCCGTCGCCGTCCAGGTCCCCTTTGGAGAGCTGGATGCCGAACTTCTCGTTCTTGGCGGGGCTGCCGGGGACGCCGGTGGTGGCGCGCCTGATGACCGTCCGCCGGTCCTTGGTCAGGCCGTGCGGGCCGCCGTACAGGACGACGACGTAGCCCGCGGCGCTCTGTCCGCCGACCGTGGCATCCGGGGCGCCGACCGCGAGGTCCTGGTAGCCGTCGCCGTCGAAGTCGTCGCGGACCGGGGCGGACGGGGCGGCGGTGGCGGTGGCGGTGGGCAGGGCGCCCAGCGCGAGCAGGCCCGCGGCCAGCGGGACCGCCCAACGGCCGTATGTACGAAGGGAGAACATGGGCGACCCTCTCACTTACGGCGACACAGTCACCGCACATGACCCGCCGCCGGGTGAAGGGGTTGTAGTCACCTCAGGGACTTCCACAGTTTGCTCGCCTGCGGCTCCTGCGCCACCACCCGGTTGTGGTTCGAGGGTGCCGGGAGGACCGGCATCGTCACCGTCCTCACCTGGTCCGCCGACAGGCCCTTCAGGCTCTGGCCGAGGCTCATCAGCTCGGTCAGCGAGTCGAGGCCGGTGTCGGTGGTGAGGCTGCCGGTGATCGCGTCGGCGACGGAGTAGAACCTGGTGGGCGAGGTGAGCAGGTTCGTCGAGGAGATCTGCTCCAGCAGGGCCTTCACCAGTTTCTGCTGGAGGCCGATCCGGCCGAGGTCGCTGCCGTCGCCTATGCCGTGCCGGGTGCGGGCGAGCGCGAGGGCCTGCTTGCCGTCGAGGTGGTGGGTGCCGGCCTTCAGGGTCAGGTGGCTGCTGGGGTCGTCGATGTCCTCGTCCGTCGTGACCGTGACCCCGCCCAGCGCGTTCACCAGCTTCGCGAAGCCCGAGAAGTCGATCTCGATGTAGTGGTCCATGCGGACGTCCGTGATCGACTCGACGGTCTTCACGGCGCACACCGGGCCGCCCAGCGCATAGGCGCTGTTGAACATCGCGTTGTACGCCACCGCCGTGGAACCGCCGTCCTCGAGGGGGCAGGACGGGCGGGTGACGAGGGTGTCGCGCGGGATGCTGACGACCGTCGCCTCGGTGCGGCCCGCGTCGATGTGCACGACCATCGCCGTGTCGGAGCGGGCGCCGGAGCTGTCGCCGCCGCCGAGGGCCTGGTTCTCCTTGCCGCTGCGCGAGTCGGAGCCGAGGACCAGGATGTTGACGGCCTCGGTCGGCAGCGGGCTCGCGGACGCGGAGGCGGAAGGTGCGGGCGTCACGGTGGCCTTCGCCGGGCGGTCGTCGCCGAGCGCCTGGTCGATGTCGACGCTCTTGATGTTGCTGTTCAGATGCCAGTAGACCCAGCCGCCCGCGGCGGCGCCCGCCACCAGCACACCCGCGAGAGTGAGGCCGGCGGCTTTCAGCACGCGTGACCGCCGCCGGCCCACTGGTCTGCCTTCGTCGTCTCCGTTCACGGAGAGGAACGTAAGTCCGAATTATTACGAGGGCACTGCCCAGGCCGCCTTTCTTCGGAAAATCTCACTTTTCTCAGCCCAGCGTCACCGTGGGGACGGGGTTGCTCCCGCTCCAGTTGGCGTTGAACCCGAAGGTCACCGAACCGCCGTCCGGGACGGTCCCGTTGTAGGAGGCGTTGGTGCAGCTGACCGCCGCCCCGGTCTGGGTGCAGGTCGCGTTCCAGGCCTGCGTGATCTGCTGCCCGGCGCCGTACGTCCAGGTCACCTTCCAGGACGACAGCGAGGCACCTGAGCAGGAGATCGTCACGTTCCCGGTGAACCCGGTGTTCCACTGACTCGGCACGCTGTACGCCGCCGAGCACGCCCCCGTCGGAGGCGGTGTCGTCGTACCGCCCAGCGCCTCCGCGATGCCGTAGTAGGCCGGTTTCGGCGCGTAGTTGGCGTCGTACGGGGTCGCCGCCCCGTAGCCGGGGAAGGTGCTGTCGACCCAGGAGTCGGAGTCGGCGAAGCCCCAGACGGTGAGGTTGACGCACCGGGTCACGGCCACGCAGGCCGCCGTCACCGCCTTGTAGTCGGCCTTCTGCTGCGCGAGCTTCGTACTGTCCGCCGGCAGCGCCATCCGGATGTCCAGCTCGGTGATCGCCACGTCCACGCCGAGGTCGGCGAAGCGCTGGATGTTCTGCTGGAGCGTGGACGGCACCTGGCCGAGGATGAGGTGGGCCTGGAGACCGACGCCGTCGATCGGGACGCCCTGCTCCTTCAGCGACTTGACCAGGTTGTAGAGGGCCGTGCTCTTCGCGTTGACGCCCTCGACGTTGTAGTCGTTGATGTAGAGCTTGGCGGCCGGGTCGGCGGCGCGGGCGTCGGTCAGGGCCCGGGCGATGTAGCCGGAGCCGAGGCCGTTGTACCAGAGGGTCGAGCGATAGGTGCCGTCCTCGTTGAACGGCTCGTTGACCACGTCCCAGGCGGCGATACGGCCCTTGTAGCGGCCGGCCTCGGTGGCGATGTGGTTGTCGAGGAGGGTGCCGAGCTGGGCCGGGGTCCAGCTGCCGTTGGTCAGCCAGCTCGGGTTCTGGCTGTGCCAGACCAGGGTGTGGCCGCGCACCTGCTGGCCGTGCGCCTCGGCGAAGTTCACGATCTGGTCGGCCTCGGCCCAGTTGAAACTGCCCTGGGTCGGCTCCACCGAGCCCCACTTCATGGCGTTGCCGGGGGTCAGCGAGCTGAACTGCGCCCCGGCGATGTCGCCGTAGGTCCCGGTGAGCTTGGACCCGGTCACTGCGGTGCCGATGACCTTGCCCTTGGCGGTGCCGAGGTCACGCAGGGGCGTGTCGGCGGCGTGCGCCGCGGGCGCCGTCAGCAGGAGGGTGCCCAGCGTCGCGAGAAGGGACGCCAGGGATAAGCCGGTTCTCAGAGATCTCATTGCGGGTGCCTCCGAAAGTTTCGGTCGAACAACCGATTGGCTTCGGGGCAGTGTGGGGTGCCGCGGCACACCCGTCAATACAGCAACGCCTCATCCCTGCTGAACCGCGCGGCCCGCTAAACCGCCGGAGGCGCCCCCGTGCTGCTGCGCACCACCAGGCTCGTCGCCAGCTCCACCCGCGTCGCCGCGGGCGAACCCTCCTCGCGCGCGAGGTCGAGCACCAGCTTCGCCGCCGCCTCGGCCATCTCGGTCAGCGGCTGCCGTACGGTCGTCAGCGGCGGCCCCACCCAGGGCGCGACCGGCAGATCGTCGAAGCCGACGACGCTCAGGTCCTCCGGAATGCGCAGCCCCAGCTCACGAGCGGCCTCGTAGAGCCCGAGCGCCTGGAGGTCGTTGCCGGCGAAGACGGCGGTGGGCCGGTCCTCGCGGCGCAGCAGGTCCAGGCCCAGCCGGTAACCGGCCTCGTGGTGGAAGTCGCCGTTCTTGATCAGCGCCGGATCCACGGGCAGCCCGGCGGTCTCCAGCGCGGCCCGGTAGCCGTCGACACGGGCGCGGCTGCACATCATCCGGGACGGGCCGCTGATGGCGCCGATCCGGGTGTGGCCGAGCTCGACCAGATGCCGGGTGGCAGCGAGGCCGCCCTGCCAGTTGGTGGCGCCGATGGACGGCACGTCGGCGCCCGGGTCGCCGGCCGGGTCCATGACGACGAAGGGGATGGAGCGGCTGGTCAGCAGGGCGCGCTGGGACTCGTCGAGCCCCGAGAGGACCAGGATGACGCCGTGCGGGCGGCGGGCGGCGACCTGGTCGGCCCAGGTGCGGCCCGGGGTGAGCCGGCCGGCGCTCTCGCTGAGCACCACGCTCAGCCCGGCGTCCCGCGCCACGTTCTCCACACCCCGGATGACCTCCATCGCCCAGGCGCTCTCCAGCTCGTGGAAGACCAGGTCGATGAGCGGGGAACGGCTGGCCTCGGCCCGTCGCCGGCGATAGCCGTGGGCGCGCAGCAGCTCTTCCACTCGGGTACGGGTCGCCGGGGCGACGTCGGCCCGTCCGTTGAGGACCTTCGAAACAGTCGGCGCCGAGACTCCGGCCTCGCGCGCGATCTCGGCGAGCGTCGCGGTCTGCGTCGAGCGTCCTGCTGTCCTGGTTTCACCGGGCTCCGGGGGTGTCATGGCGGCGATCGTATCCCTGCACGACCTCTTGACGAACCCTTCGCACCGGCCTAGGTTCCCAAAACATTCGGATTACACATCGAAACATTCGCGAGAGACGTTCGTGAGAGCCCTTCGTGAGAGGTCGTTCGACCCGACAGGAGTTTCATGACCACCGCGCCTTGGCGTGACCCCGCCCTGACCGCCGCCGCCCGCGTCGACGACCTCCTCTCCCGGATGACCCTGGAGGAGAAGACAGCCCAGCTGTACGGCGTGTGGGTGGGGGCCAGCACCGACGGGGACGGCGTCGCCCCGCTGCAACGCGAGATGACCGCCGAGTACGACTGGGACGAGCTCATCACCCATGGGCTCGGCCAGCTCACCCGCCCCTTCGGCACCGCCCCCGTGGACCCGGCGCTGGGCGCGCAGGCACTCGCCCGCGCCCAGCGCCGTATCGCCTCGTCCGGCCGCTTCGGCATTCCCGCGCTCGCGCACGAGGAGTGCCTGGCCGGCTTCACCGCCTGGCAGGCGACCGCGTATCCGGTTCCGCTCGCCTGGGGCGCCGCCTTCGATCCGCCGCTCGTCGAGGAGATGGGCCGGCACATCGGCCGCGATCTGCGCGCGGTCGGTGTCCATCAGGGCCTCGCCCCCGTCCTGGACGTCGTCCGCGACCCGCGCTGGGGACGGGTCGAGGAGACCATCGGCGAGGACCCGTACCTGGTCGGCACGGTCGGCGCCGCCTATGTCCGCGGCCTGGAGTCGGCCGGCGTGGTCGCCACGCTCAAGCACTTCGCCGGGTACGCCTCCTCCGCGGGCGCCCGCAACCTGGCGCCGGTCCGGGCGGGGGTGCGCGAGTTCGCCGATGTGACGCTGCCGCCGTTCGAACTGGCGCTGCGCGAGGGCGGGGCGCGCTCGGTGATGGCCGCGTACACCGACACGGACGGCATCCCGGCCTCCGCCGACCCGGGCCTGCTCACCGAACTCCTGCGGGAGCAATGGGGGTTCACCGGCACGGTCGTCGCCGACTACTTCGGCGTCGGCTTCCTGCAGACCCAGCACCGGGTGGCCGGCACCGAGGCGGAGGCCGCCCACGCGGCGCTCGCGGCGGGCCTCGACGTCGAACTGCCCACCCTGAAGTGCTACGGCAAGCCCCTCCTGGAGGCCGTACGGGCGGGCGAGATCGCCGAGGAGCTGATCGACCGGGCGGCCCGCCGCGTCCTGCTCCAGAAGTGCGAACTGGGCCTGCTGGACGAGGACTGGGACCCGGAGCCCACCGGCCGTATCGACCTCGACTCGACGGCGAACCGGGCACTGGCCCGCCGGCTCGCCGAGCGGTCGGTGGTCCTGCTGGACAACCCGGACGGCGTGCTGCCCCTCTCCCCCGACACCCGGATCGCGGTCGTGGGCCCGAGGGCGGCCGACGCGCTCGCGATGCTCGGCTGCTACTCCTTCCCGTCCCATGTCCTCACCCACCACCCCGACATCCCGATGGGCATCGAGATCCCGACCGTCCTGGAGGCCCTGCGCGGCGAACTCCCGGACGCCAAGGTGACGTTCGCGGAGGGCTGTGGGGTCGACACCCCGGACACCGGCGGCTTCGAGGAGGCGGTGGCCCGGACCGCCGAGGCGGACGTCTGCGTGGCCGTCCTCGGCGACCGGGCGGGCCTGTTCGGCCGGGGCACCTCGGGCGAGGGCTGTGACGCGACGGACCTGCGACTGCCCGGCGTTCAGGGCGAGTTGCTGGACGCCCTGGTCGCCACCGGGGTGCCCGTCGTCCTCGTTCTGCTGACCGGAAGGCCGTACGCGCTGGGCCGCTGGCACGGCCGGCTGGCCGCGTCCGTGCAGGCCTTCTTCCCGGGGGAGGAGGGCGGCCCGGCGGTCGCGGGAGTGCTGTCGGGCCGCGTCAACCCGTCCGGGCGGCTGCCGGTGAGCGTCCCGCAGGAGCCGGGCGGCCAGCCCTGGACCTACCTCCAGCCTCCGCTGGGCCTCGCGGGCGAGGTCAGCAACCTGGACCCGACCCCGCTGTACCCCTTCGGACACGGCCGCTCGTACACGACGTTCGCGTGGGAGTCGGAGGCGGTCGGGGCAGAGATCACAACCGACGGTTCGTACGACGTGAGCGTCGCCGTCCGCAACACCGGTGACCGCGCGGGCGCCGAGGTCGTCCAGCTGTACCTGCACGACCCGGTGGCGACGGTGACCCGTCCGGACGTCCGGCTGATCGGCTACCAGCGGCTGGAGTTGGCGCCGGGAGAGGCGTCCCGGGTGACCTTCCGCTTCCACGCGGACCACTCGGCGTTCACCGACCGCACCGGCCGCCGGGTGGTGGAACCCGGCGCCCTGGAGCTACGGCTGGCGGCCTCCAGCACCGACGTCCGCCACACAGCCCGGCTGACGCTCACCGGGCCGGTACGCGAGCTGGGCACCGACCGCCGGCTGCGCTGCGAGACGGAGGTCGAGCCGGGGGCGGAGGAAACGGCCTGATCACGGAGGGGGCCGAACACCGGTTCCCTGTGCCAGAATCCGCCGACGCCCCTGAGGGTGGGCGACGGGGGATGCCATGAACGCGCAGGGAACCGGGCCCGCCCGGGAGTGGTGGCTCATCACGGCCATGCTGACGCTCGCCGTGCTGCCACCGACGGCGGCGCTGGTGGGGTTGTTCGTCGCCGTCTCGGCCTGGGGCGAGCACTCGGACGCGATGATGCCGGTGCTGTTCCTCCTGATCGCCGGCTTCGGTGCCGTGGCCGCCTCGCGCCGCCTCCCCGGCCGGGCGGTACGGCCCCCCGAGGAGCCGGAACTGGCCGCGCTGGTGCAGGACGTCGCCGAACGACTCGGCTTCCGTGAACCGCTGCTGGTCCGGGTCGTCCCCGATGTGCACGCCTCCCTGCGGCGCGCGAAGGTCTCCGGCATCCACGCCTACGTCCTGGTGCTCGGCCTCCCCCTGCTCCGGGCCCTGACCGCCGACCAGTTGGCGGCCGTGGTCGCGCACGAGCTCGCCCACGAACAGCACATGGGCCACCGCCGCACCTCCTGGCTGCTGCGCTCCCGCCACCTCCTCGGAGTCTGGCTCACACCCCGCCTGCGCCCCCTGGCCCCAGTGGCCGCCCCGCTCCTGCGAGCCACCCAGCCCCGGGCCTGGCGGACGGAGACGGACGCCGACACCGACGCCGCCCGTGTCACCGGCACCCGCGCGACCACGACGGCCCTCGAACGGACCGTCCTGCTCGACGCGGTGTACAGCGGCCTCGGCCGCCGCTGGTGGGCCGCCCTCGCCCGGGACGACAGCTATCCACAGGACTTCTACGACGCCCTGGACACCGCCGCCGGTGATCCGTACGTGGCCCGCCGAGCCGCCCGTGTCGCCGCCGAACTGGAGGCCGTGGACCCCTACTCCACCGCCGACCACCCGCCCGTCGCCGCCCGGTTGACGGCACTGCCGGACACGGACCCGGCCACCGCCACGCCGTACGGCGAGGAACCGATACCGCTGCGCACCGCCGAGGCGCTGGAGCGCTGGTGCGTGGAACAGCTCCTCGCACACCCCACGGCACGAGGCCGGGGCCGCCGCCCGAGAGGTAAAAAGGCCACGCGGCCGCCGCGTCCGCTCAGCCTTCTCAGCCTCACGGACGACCGCCTCCACGAACTCCTCGACGACGCGGGGTCCTCGCCGCTCCGGTCACCCGAAGCCCTGGAGGCCGCCCTGAACGCCGTCGCCGACGGCACCTGGCCCCGCCTCGCCCGCCGTATCGAACCCCGCATACGCCAGGTCCCCGCCTCGGTGCGCCGCGCCTTCGCCCGGGACGTACTGACCGACGCCCTGCTCCCGCCCGTCACCGAGGCCCTGCGCGCGGCGGGCTGGACCCGCGCGAGCCGCTGGCGCACCAGCGTGCTCACCGCCCCCGACGGCACCACAATCGACGTCGGTGACACCCTGACCGCCGCCCTGGACAGCGACGACCCCGCCCCCGTCCGTGCCCTCCTGGGCCGGCAGGAGGCCGCCGTATGACCGCCCCGAGACGCCCGGCCCTGCGCGTGGCCCTGTTCGGCCTGACCGTCACGCTCGCGGGGTACGCCCTGCTCGGCGCGTGGCTGGCTGGGAACGCGTACGCCAACGACCGGGCCGTCGACCGCTACAACGAGCACACCGAGTTCGCCGTCGGCGACGTTCTGGAGGACGCCCTCAGCCCCGGCGACAAGATCCGTGCCCGCTGGACGGACGACGCGGGCCACACGCACGTCCAGAGCTTCGTGCCTGACGACGACACCTACCCCTACCCCAAGTACGCGCGCTTGTTCCTGGAGTACGACCCGACCGGGAAGAACCCCCACGCCCACCCCTACCAAGTGGGCGAGCACGGGCCCGACCCCCTGGACGAGGACGACCTCATAGGCTCCGCCGTCGCCGCCGGGATCGTCGCCGCCGCCCTCTGCGCCGCCTGGGCCCGCCGAGGCCTGGCCTTCCGGCTCGCGTCCCACCGCCCGGGCCGCCCCATGACGGCCGAGGTGCGGCTCGGCGAGCGCGTCCAGACCTTCCCCTGGCGCAGCGCGACCACGCTCTGGCTCGTCCTGGACGGCCGCCACTGGCAGCGCGTGATGTGGCACCCCGCGCTGGAGGACCGCCCCGGCCGATTCCCGGTGACGGTCCACGGCACCCGTACCGCCGTAGCGGTCCTGCCGGACGGCACCCGTCCGGTCCCGGTCGGCCGCCTACGCCACCGGGAACCGGCCCGCACGACCTTCGCCGACCTCCGGACCGTCCGCGGCGACCTGCGGGATGCGTTCATCGTCCCCGCCGGAACCCTCGTCCGCCCTGCCCACGCCTGGTGGTGGCAGGCCTGGCCCGCCACGGCCTTCGGCGCCGTCCTCGGCTTCGCCGCGGGCTTCCTGACGGCCGACGGCACCCTGCTCGCCGTGGGCGGCCACACCCTGGCCTTCGCGACCCTGTCGACCTCGATGTGGGCCCTGAACGCCCCGCAGCCCTAACCTTCCACCGACTCGAACCGCCACCGATGCACGGCCCGGGTCACCAACTCCCCGTCCGGCTCGGGCAGTTCGGGGAGTACGGCGTCGTAGGCGGCGTCCCACCACGTGATGACGAGCACCCGGTCCTGCGGCGCCCGGAACGTCTCCCGGCGCAACGGCGTCACCGCCAGCTCCTGCGCCCGCGCCCAGGCCAGCAGCGCTTCGCCCCGGCCCTCGACCGCCCGCGCCTCCCACATCAAGGCGACCGTCACGAGTACAGGTTCTCCTTGCTGACCTCGTGGACGTGGTCGTGCCCGGGGACATGCGGGTCGGTCACCGGCAGCGAGGAGTCGGCCGACAGGTCCCAGCTGGAGGCGGGCCGGTTACGGGCCACCATCTCGGCCCCGAGCGCGGCCACCATCGCCCCGTTGTCCGTGCACAGCTTGGGGCGTGGCACCCGCAGCCGGATGCCGGCCGCCTCGCAGCGCTCCTGGGCCAGCGCCCGCAGCCGCGAGTTGGCCGCGACACCGCCGCCGATCATGAGGTGGTCGACGCCCTCGTCCTTGCAGGCCCGCACGGCCTTCCGCGTCAGGACATCCACGACCGCCTCCTGGAAGGACGCCGACACGTCCCGCACCGGCACCTCCTCACCGGCCGCCCGCTTCGCCTCGATCCAGCGGGCCACGGCCGTCTTCAGCCCGGAGAAGGAGAAGTCGTACGCCGGGTCGCGCGGGCCGGTCAGACCGCGCGGGAACGCGATCGCGCCCGGGTCGCCCTCCTTGGCGTACCGGTCGATGACCGGGCCGCCGGGGAAGCCGAGGTTCAGCACACGGGCGATCTTGTCGAAGGCCTCGCCGGCCGCGTCGTCGATGGTCGCGCCGAGCGGCCGTACGTCGGCGGTGATGTCGGTCGACAGCAGCAGCGAGGAGTGTCCGCCGGAGACCAGCAGCGCCATCGTCGGTTCGGGCAGCTTGCCGTGCTCCAGCTGGTCGACGCAGATGTGGGAGGCGAGGTGGTTGACGCCGTAGAGGGGCTTGCCGAGGGCGTACGCGTAGGCCTTCGCCGCCGATACGCCGACCAGGAGCGCGCCGGCGAGACCCGGGCCGGCGGTGACGGAGATCCCGTCGAGGTCGTTCGCCGTGACGCCCGCGTCCTTCAGGGCGCGCTGGATCGTCGGCACCATCGCCTCCAGGTGCGCGCGGGAGGCGACCTCCGGCACGACACCGCCGAAGCGGGCGTGCTCGTCGACGCTGGAGGCGATGGCGTCGGCGAGCAGCGTGGTGCCGCGGACGATGCCGACGCCGGTCTCGTCGCAGGAGGTCTCGATGCCGAGGACGAGTGGTTCGTCAGCCATGGTTCTTCTCTTCACTCGCAGGGTCGATGATCAGGCGCATCACGAGGGCGTCGACGTTGCCCGGCTGGTAGTAGCCGCGGCGGAAGCCGATGGGTTCGAAGCCGTAGCGCTCGTACAGCTTCTGCGCGCGGTCGTTGTCGACCCGGCACTCCAGCATCACTTCGGCGCACTCGAACGCGGTGGCCGCCTGGAGCAGTTCGGTCAGCAGCCGGCCGCCGAGACCGGTGCCCCAGTGGTCGCGGGCGACGGCGATGGTCTGCACGTCGGCCAGCTCCCCGGCGGAGGCGAGCCCGGCGTACCCGACGAGCCGCCCGTCCTCCTCGGCGACCAGGTACCGCCGGGTCGCGGCGGCGCCCCGCGCATGGGCCAGCTCGGACCAGAACATCCCCCGCGACCAGGCGTCCTCGGGGAACAGGTCCTTCTCAAGCTCCAGCACGGGATCGATGTCCCACCAGCGCATCTCCCGCAGTGCCGCTGTCACTTGGGGGTGACCACCTTGTAGTTCTTGGGGACCTGGGCGTCGGGCCGGCGCAGATACAGCGGCCGGGGCGCCGGCAGCTCCTCGCCCGCGGCGAGCCGCTCGGCGGCCAGCGCGGCCAGGGCGGCGGCCGACACATGCTCGGGCGCCCGCGCGTCCGGGAAGGTGTCGGGGTAGAGCAGCGCGCCGGCGCCCACCGCGGGCACCCCGGCGACCTGCTCGGCGATGTCGGCGGGCCGGTCGACGGCGGGGTCGGTGACACGGGTGCGGCGGTCGTCGTAACGCGCCCAGTAGACCTCCTTGCGCCGGGCGTCGGTCGCCACGACGAAGGGGCCCTCGACCTCGGTGGCGTACGCGAGCCCGTCCAGCGTGCACACGCCGTGCACGGGTACGTCGAGCGCGAGGCCGAACGTGTCAGCGGTCATCAGCCCGACACGCAGTCCGGTGTAGGGGCCGGGTCCGATGCCTACGACGATGCCGGTGACGGCGTCGAGCTTCAGCCCGGCCTCGGCGAGGACGCGGTCGACGGCCGGCAGCAGCAGCTCGCCGTGCCGGCGGGCGTCCACCTGGCTCGACGAGGCGACGACGTCCGTTCCGTCGTGCAGGGCGACGGTGACGGCGGGGGTGGCGGTATCCAGAGCGAGCAAGAGCACGCAAACAGCCTACGGCTCCCGCGCCGCGCACATCGCCGCCCCGGTGAGCCGCCTCCCGACTGCTAACGTCGCGAAGGATCACTGCGTACGACAAAGAGGTGGACGACCGTGCCCAGCACTTCCGCCGGAATCGTCACCGGACTGACGGCCGCGGCCCTCGTCACCGTCGGTGTCCTCGCCTACCAGGCCTCGGCGACCGTGCCCGCGACGCTCGGGCAGCCGCCCACGGACAGCTCGCCCGGGATCGCCGCCGCGAAGGCGCCCCGCGACACCCGTCACCCCGCCGCCCTGCCGGCCGGTTCCGGAAAGGGTGAACGGGTCGTGTACTCGGTGGACGACGACCGGGTCTGGCTCGTCGGCGCGGGCGACAAGGTGGAACGCACCTTCGAGGTCGTCCCCGGCACGGTCGACCCGGCGCCGGGTTCCTACTGGGTCACGTCCCGCTCGAACTCGGTCACCGGCACCGACGGCACGCCGATCGAGCACGTCGTCCGCTTCGCCACCGCCGGCAACGTGACGATCGGCTTCAGCGCGGCCGTCGCACCCGCCACCGCACCGCCGGACCCCACGGTGAAGACGGGCGGCATCCGGGAGTCCCGCGCGGACGGCGCCGCGATGTGGACCTTCGCGACGATCGGCCAGAAGGTGATCGTGATCCGCTAGGGCCTGTCCGGCGGATCAAGTCGCAGGAAAGCTGCGGCGCCTCATCGATGCAGGTGAGCGGGGGCGATGGGGGTGCCCCCGCGCGAGGTTGTTCGAGCGTGGGGGAGCGTTGGACTGCAAGGCGGAGGAGGGCGGCGACGCGATGGGGGCCCCTCCCGCTCGAGCGAAGCCGAGAGTGGGGGAGTCGGCAACCGACGACAACGCCGCAGGCCGACGCGCCAGACCCCGCGTCTGCGGCATGATCCGCCGGACAGGCCCTAGGCGGCTTCGCGGTGCTGTGCTCTCTCGATCGTCTCGGGGTCGGGCAGCCGGGGTGGCGTCGAGATCGTGTGCGCCGCGGCGCAGGCCGCCAGCAGGTCGCGCATGGGTACCGCGGACACCGCGCGCGGCGTCGACTCGTCTCGTTCCGTGGCCGACATGGTCGCCTCCTGAGCACCGGGGGCGGACGTGGTTAGGTAGACCTAACTACGAACTGGATACCATGTGACCACGCGCAAGACGCCTAAAGCAATATCTTGCCGACGTCTTGTCGGAACGTTCACCGAAATCGGGGCCTGCCCGGCGGATCACGCGGTGAGCACGCTCAGGTCGGCCGTCGCCCAGCGCTCGCCCAGCCCGGTCAGCGTCACGTGCCGCACCTCGTCCGTGGTGTCCCCGACCGCACGGTGGATCTGCACCTGGAGCCGGTCCTCGGTCAGCTCCTCGACCTTGCCCTCGCCCCACTCGACCACGATGACCGAGTCGGACAGCGAGACGTCGAGGTCGAGGTCCTCCATCTCGTCGAGCCCGCCGCCCAGCCGGTAGGCGTCGACATGGACGAGCGGCGGACCGTCACCGAGGGACGGGTGGACGCGGGCGATGACGAAGGTCGGGGACGTGACGGCACCCCGCACGCCCAGCCCCTCTCCCAGCCCCCGGGTCAGCGTGGTCTTGCCCGCGCCGAGTTCCCCGCTGAGCATCACGAGGTCACCGGCCCGCAGCAGCTTGGCCAGCTTCAGGCCCAGCTCGCGCATCTGCTCGGGGGAGGTGACGGTCAGCCCGGTCTCAACGGTCAGCCCGGTCTCAGCCGGGCTGTGCGGTACTGCTTCCATAACCGCCCACCGTAGCCCCTGCCGGCACCGCCCCCGCCCGGGTGAGGAGGTCGGCGAGGCGGTCGGTGACCACCTCCGGGTGCTCCAGCATCACCAGATGCCCCGCGTCCGGCACCAGCACCAGCTCGGCGTCCGGCAGCAGCCCGGCGATGGCCTCACTGTGCTCGCTGGGCGTGACGAGATCCCCGATCCCGGCCAGCACGAGCACCGGAAGGTCTCTGAAGTGAGCGAGCGCCTCGGTCTTGTCGTGGTCGGTGAACGCCGGGTAGAACTCCGCGACCACGTCGATCGGCGTCGCCTCGATCATCCGCTCGGCGAACCGGGAGACCGCGGGATCGACGTCCCGCGACGCGAACGAGTACCGCTTGATGATCCCGGCGAACAGGTCGGCGGTGGCCTGCCGCCCCTTCTCCACCAGCTCGGCCCGCTGCCCCAGCGCCTTCAGCAGCCCCGGCAGCACACGTCGTACGGCATTCACACCCGCGACGGGCAACCCGAAGTTGACCTCGCCGAGCCGCCCGGACGACGTACCCACCAGAGCCACGGCGACGACCCGCCCCCGGATGAGCTCCGGATACTGGTCGGCGAGCGCCATGACCGTCATCCCGCCCATCGAGTGCCCGACGAACACGAGCGGCCCCTCGGGCGCGGCGGCGTCGACGACGGCCTTCAGATCACGCCCGAGCTGGTCGATGTCGACCGGCACGCCGTCCTGCACCTGCCGCACCCCGCGCCCGGACCGCCCGTGGCTGCGCTGGTCCCAGTGCACGGTCCGCACGACCCCGCGCAGCGCGGCCCGCTGGAAGTGCCAGGAGTCCTGGCTCAGGCAGTACCCGTGGCTGAAGACGACGGTGACGGGCAGCGGCGCCTTCCGCCCGAAGAGGCGGCGCCGACGCGGCGCGGACCCGCCCTCCGGCTCCACCTCGTCGACCTCGTAGTACAGCTCCGTGCCGTCGTCGGCGTACGCCTTCCCCGGCATTCCGCGCAGCGAGCCGTACGGCCCGGCCGAGTCCAGTGCGAGCCGCGCCTTCTTGCGCATCCCGCGTCCGACGGTCATCCGCTCCAGGGCGACACCGGCCGCGGCACCCGCGGCGACCACTCCTATCGCGGCACCGGCGATCCCGGTCGCCCGGCGCCAGTTCCCGGCGGCCGCCCCCGTGGCGGAGGCGACGGCAAGGGCGGCCTCCGCACTGCTCTCGCTCACGTACCGCTCCTCTTCGCCGGGCTGCTGGACTGCTGGTCGCTGCTGGGCCGGTTACCCAGCTGATCCCTCGTTCACGTAAAGAACTCACGCATTCACATAGACGCGGGGAACGCGCGTTCCGATCCGGGTGACGATCTCGTACGCGATGGTCCCCGCCGCCTGCGCCCAGTCCTCGGCGGTGGGCTCGCCGCGATCACCGGGCCCGAAGAGTACGGCCTCGCTTCCGACGGCGGGCTCGTCGCCCCCCAGGTCGACGACGAACTGGTCCATGGCCACCCGACCGGCGACGGTCCGCCACTTGCCGCCGACCAGCACGGGCCCGGTGCCGGAGGCGTGCCGCGGAACGCCGTCCGCGTACCCGACCGGGATCAGTCCGAGGGTGGTCTCGCCCGGGGTGACGTAGTGATGCCCGTAACTGACCCCGTGCCCACCCGGCACCCGCTTCACCAGCGCGACGGCCGCGCTCAGCGTCATCACCGGCCGCAGCCCCAGGTCGGCCGAGCTGCCGAGCTCGGGGCTGGGTGAGATGCCGTAGACGGCGACACCGGTGCGCACCAGGTCGAAGTGGGCCTCGGGGAGGGTGAGGGTCGCGGGCGAGTTGGCGATGTGCCGCACCTCGGGGCGCACGCCGGCCTGTTCGGCGTACGCGAGCATCTCGCGGAACACGGTGAGCTGGGCGGCGATGGAGGGGTGCCCTGGTTCGTCGGCGCAGGCGAAGTGGGACCAGAGCCCGGTGATCCGGATGACCCCCTCGGCCTCGGCGAGCAGCGCGTGCGAGACCAACTCGGCCCAGTCGTCCCCGGGCTGACACCCGTTGCGCCCGAGCCCGGTGTCGCCCTTGAGCTGCACCCGAGCGGTCCTCCCCGCCGCCCGAGCCGCATCGACGACCTCCCGCAGCGCCCACATCCCGCTCACGGACACGTCGAGATCGGCCTCGACGGCCTCCCGCCAGGGCCCGCCCGGGGTCCACAGCCAGCACATGATCCGCACCCCGTCGATCCCGGCGGCACGCAGGGCGAGGGCTTCTTCGGGCGTGGCCGTCCCCAGCCAGTCGGCGCCCGCCTCCACGGCCGCGCGGGCACAGGGCACCGCGCCGTGGCCGTACGCGTCGGACTTGACCACGGCCATCAGGGCCGCTCCCGGCGCGAGGGCGCGCAGGGTCCGCACGTTCGCCCGCAGGGCGGCCAGATCAATCTCGGCGCGGGCACGCAGGGGCGCACTCGACTGGGCAGCTGTCTCACTCATGGCGCCCTCAGTCTCTCAGAGGGCCGGACGCTCCCGTCGTACGCCTGTGCTCCGGGTCGCCGCCAGGCCCCTGCCCCTGGAGCCGACGGTCACCCGGCGCGGACATCGCGCCACGCCTCCGGAATCGTCTCGGCCACGTCATGCGCCCCGGCCGGGGCCCCGTCCGCCGCGTACCGTCCGGCCAGCCCGTGCAGATACGCCGCCACGCTCCCGGCGTCCAGTGCCCCGAGCCCGGCCGCCAGCAACGACCCGGCGAGCCCTGACAGCACGTCCCCGCTGCCCGCGGTGGCCAGCCAGGCCGTCCCGGTCGGGTTCACACGCACGGCACCGCCGGCGGCGTCGGCGACGAGCGTGGTCGACCCCTTGAGCAGCACCGTGGCGGAGTACCGAGCGGCGAGCTCCCGTGCCGAGGCCAGCCGGGCCCCCTCGACCTGCCCGCGCTCCACCCCGAGCAGCGCGGCGGCCTCCCCGGCGTGCGGCGTCATGAGGGTGGGTGCGCTCCGTCGGCGTACGGCGTCCCGGGCGGCCAGCCGCAGTCCGTCCGCGTCGATCAGTACCGGCACGTCGGCCGAGAGCACCTCCTCCACGGCGGAGGCGTCGTCCCCGGCCCCCGGCCCCACGACCCAGGCCTGCACCCGCCCCGCCTGCTGCGGTCCCCCCGTGGAGACGAGCGTCTCGGGGAAGCGGGCGATCACCGCGTCCCCGGCGGGCCCGACGTACCGCACGGCTCCGGCACCGCCGCGCAGCGCCCCGGCGACGGCCAGCACCGCAGCCCCGGGGTAACGGGCCGACCCGGCGGCGATACCGACGACACCGCGCCGGTACTTGTCGCTCTCGCCGGTGGGGGTGGGCAGCAGCGCCGCGACGTCGGCGTGGTGCAGGGCCTCCAGCTCGGCGCCGGCCGGCAGCTCAAGGCCGATGTCGACCAGCCGTACCGACCCGGCGTACTCCCGCGCGGGATCGATCAGCAGCCCCGGCTTGTGCGCCCCGAAGGTGACGGTGAGGTCGGCCCGCACCGCGCCGCCGTGCACCTCGCCGGTGTCGGCGTCGACCCCGCTGGGCAGATCGACGGCGACGACGGCGGCCCGGGACCGCTCGGCGACGGCGACCAGCCGGTCCGCATCCGGCCGGAGCCCGCCCTTGCCGCCGATCCCGACGATGCCGTCGAGGACGAGGTCGGCCCGCAGGAGCGCCTCTTCGGCGGACCCTGCTGCGACGACCGTTCCTCCGGCCCGCCGCAACGCGGCCAGCCCACCGGCGTGGGCGCGCTCCGGCGCGAGCAGCACGGCGGCGACCCCGGCCCCCCGGCGGGCGAGCCGGGCGCCGGCGTGGAGCGCGTCGCCCCCGTTGTCGCCGCTGCCGACGAGCAGTACGACCCGCCGCCCGTACACCCGGCCCAGCAGATCGGCGCAGGCGGCGGCCAGCCCGGCGGCGGCCCGTTGCATGAGCGTGCCCTCCGGCAGCCGTGCCATGAGTTCCCGCTCGGCGGCCCTGACGGTCTCCACGCTGTAAGCAGTACGCATGGAGAGGAGTCTCCCCGCTGCTACCCCTCCGCCACCACAACCGCCGAGGCGACACCGGCATCGTGACTGAGCGACACATGCCAGGACTGCACACCGAGTTCGGCCGCCCGGGCGGCGACACTCCCGAAGACCCGCAGCCGGGGCTGCCCACTGTCCTCGACGTACACCTCGGCGTCGGTCCACAGCAGCCCGGCGGGCGCCCCCAGCGCCTTGGCCAGGGCCTCCTTCGCGGCGAACCGGGCGGCGAGGGAGGCCACGCCCCGCCGTTCCCCGCTCGGCAGGAGCAACTCGCTCTCCAGGAACAGCCGCTGGGCCATCCCGGGCGTGCGCTCCAGCGACACCGCGAACCGGTCAATCTCCGCCACGTCGATACCGACCCCGATGATGCTCACCCGCGCACTCTACGGAACGCCCCGTCCAAGGCAGGCCCCACCACCCCGGACGCGGTACACACGAAGTGATGCACCAGGTCCGATTCCCGTGTGTCCGCGCGGAGTTGGGATCACGCTCACCACAGACTGCGACGGTCTCCCCCCATCGAGAGAAGATCGGCACCTGTGGAAGTCTGGCTGCTCAACAACTTCAGCACCACCGCCCTGGCCACCCTGCTCGTGGGCAGCGCCCTGCTCATCGGAGTGGGCGGTGTCGCGCTGATGCGCTGGCGGTTCCGGCACCTGGTGGACACCGGCGAGCACAACGACATGATCGGCGTCGTGCTCGGGATGTACGCCGCGATCTACGGCATCATCCTCGCCTTCGTCGTCGTCGCCGAGTGGGAGAGCCTCAACGACGCGACCACCAACGTGGCCGCCGAGGCCTCCCAGACCGCCGAGGTGCTGCGCACCGCCGACGCCTTCCCCGCCGGACAGCGGGAGCGGATCACCGCGGCGATGCACGCCTACGTCCACTCCGTCGTCGAGAAGCAGTGGCCCCTGATGCGCGAGGGCAGGCCCGACCCCAACCTGACCGAACCCCAGATCAAGGGCCTGTACAAGGCGTTCCAGGACTACGAGCCGCGCACCGAGTCCCAGAAGGCGTACTACTCCGAGGCCGTCTCCACGCTCGGCTCACTCGCCTCGGCCCGCCGCACCCGCCTCTCCGACTCCCAGCAGCAGCTCCCCGTCCTGCTCAGCGTCCTCGTCTACGGCGGCGCGCTCATCATGCTGCCCCTGACCTTCCTCTACGGCATCCGGGACGTACGCGCCCAGCTGATGTTCGTGACGTCGGTCGCGGTCCTGATCGGGGTGAGCGTGCTGCTGTGTCTGACCCTGGACCGGCCGTTCTCGGGGGACCTGGCGGTGAGCCCGGCACCGTTCAGACAGGGCGTACTGGCCCAGTTCTGGCGGTGACGGGCCCGCCGCGGGCCGCTCACTCCACCGTCACCGACTTCGCGAGGTTCCGCGGCTGGTCCACCTCGTTGCCCCGGGCCGTCGCCAGCTCACACGCGAACACCTGCAACGGGACCGTGGCGACCAGCGGCTGAAGCAGAGTGGGCGTGGCCGGAATCCGGATCAAGTGGTCGGCGTACGGCACCACCGCCTCGTCCCCCTCCTCCGCGATGACGATGGTCCGGGCCCCGCGCGCCCGGATCTCCTGGATGTTGGACACGATCTTGTCGTGCAGCACCGACCGCCCGCGCGGCGACGGCACGACCACCACCACCGGCAGATCGTCCTCGATCAGCGCGATCGGCCCGTGCTTGAGCTCACCCGCCGCGAACCCCTCGGCGTGCATGTAGGCGAGCTCCTTGAGCTTCAGGGCGCCCTCCAGCGCGACCGGGTAGCCGACATGCCGCCCGAGGAAGAGCACGGTGTCCTTGTCGGCGAGCGATCGCGCGAGCGCCCGTACCGGCTCCATCGTCTCCAGGACCCGGTCCACCTCGCCGGAGATCTTCGACAGGTCCCGGATGACGGCGACGATCTCGTCGCCCCACTTGGTGCCCCGCACCTGGCCCAGATACAGGGCGACCAGGTAACACGCCACCAGCTGGGTCAGGAACGCCTTGGTCGAGGCGACCGCGACCTCGGGACCGGCGTGCGTGTACAGCACGGCGTCCGACTCGCGCGGGATCGTCGAGCCGTTGGTGTTGCAGATGGCCAGCACCTTGGAGCCCTGCTCGCGCGCGTGCCGCAGCGCCATCAGCGTGTCCATGGTCTCGCCGGACTGGGAGATGGCGATCACCAGGGTCCGCGGGTCCAGGATCGGATCGCGGTAGCGGAACTCGCTGGCCAGCTCCACCTCGCAGGGGACCCGCGTCCAGTGCTCGATGGCGTACTTGGCGATCAGCCCCGCGTGGAAGGCCGTACCGCAGGCGACCACGACGACCTTGTCGATCTCCCGCAGCACCCCCGGCGGGATCCGCACCTCGTCCAGGGTCAGCGACCCGGCCGCGTCGATGCGCCCGAGGAGCGTGTCGGCGACCGCCTTCGGCTGCTCGGCGATCTCCTTGAGCATGAAGTAGTCGTAGCCGCCCTTCTCGGCAGCCGAGGCGTCCCAGTCCACGTGGTAGGACCTGACCTCCGCCGGACGCCCGTCGAAGCCGGTCACCGTCACCCCGTCGCGGCGCAGCTCGACGACCTGGTCCTGGCCGAGCTCGATGGCGGAGCGGGTGTGCGCGATGAAGGCCGCCACATCGGACGCGAGGAACGCCTCCCCCTCCCCCACACCCACCACGAGCGGCGAGTTCCGCCGGGCCCCGACGACCACGTCCGGCTCGTCCGCGTGCACGGCGACCAGCGTGAACGCCCCGTCCAGACGTCGGCACACCAACCGCATCGCCTCGGCCAGGTCCCCGCAGGAGGAGAACTCCTCGGCGAGCAGATGCGCGACGACCTCGGTGTCGGTCTCGGACGCCAGATCGTGGCCGCGCTCGGTCAGTTCGGCCCGGAGCGCGGCGAAGTTCTCGATGATCCCGTTGTGGACGACCGCCACCCGCCCGGCGTTGTCGAGATGCGGATGCGCGTTGGCGTCCGTGGGCCCGCCGTGCGTGGCCCAGCGGGTGTGCCCGATGCCGGTCGGCCCGGTCGGCAGCGGCCGGTCGACCAGCTCCTTCTCCAGGTTGACCAGCTTCCCGGCCTTCTTCGCCGCGGCGAGCCCACCGTCGGCGAGGACGGCGACACCCGCCGAGTCGTACCCCCGGTACTCCAGCCGCTTCAGTCCGGCCGTCACGACCTCGAGCGCAGACTGCGACCCCACGTATCCCACGATTCCGCACATGCGCGGCAGCCTACGCACGATCGGCCGACCAAAAGGGCTTCCGCGTGCCCGATATCGGAAATTCCCACGGCCATACGAACGCGGTGGTAAGGACCCTGGCGTACGAGCCTCGGTGGAGGCGTGACGGACCCCACCCGCCAACTCGTTCAAACTCCGTTAACAATGGACTGTGATCTCTCCGGTCTCCTCGACCCCCCGGAGCGCCCACCGGAACAAGCCGGAGGCGACTCCCTACGTCGACCTCACCCGTTCCGAGTGGAGCGCACTGCGCCACAAGACGCCCCTGCCCCTGACGGCGGAGGAGGTCGAGCGACTGCGCGGCCTCGGCGACGTCATCGACCTCGACGAAGTGCGGGACATCTACCTCCCGCTCTCCCGCCTCCTCAACCTCTACATCGGCGCCACGGACGGCCTCAGAGGCGCCCTGAACACCTTCCTCGGCGAGACGGGCACCCAGACCGGCACCCCGTTCGTCATAGGGGTCGCGGGCTCGGTCGCCGGCGGCAAGTCCACCGTCGCCCGGCTCCTCCAGGCGCTGCTCTCCCGCTGGCCCGAGCACCCGCGCGTCGAGCGGGTGACGACGGACGGCTTCCTGCTCCCCACCAGGGAGCTCCAGGCACGCGGCCTGATGTCGAGGAAGGGCTTCCCCGAGTCGTACGACCGCCGGGCCCTGACCAAGTTCGTCGCCGACATCAAGGCGGGCAAGGACGAGGTCACGGCACCCGTCTACTCCCACCTCATCTACGACATCGTCCCCGACGAGAAGCTCGTGGTGCGCCGCCCGGACATCCTGATCGTCGAGGGCCTCAACGTCCTCCAGCCGGCGCTCCCCGGCAAGGACGGCCGCACCCGCGTCGGCCTCGCCGACTACTTCGACTTCAGCGTGTACATCGACGCCAACCCCGACGACGTCGAGCGCTGGTACCTCAACCGCTTCAAGAAGCTGCGCCAGACGGCCTTCCAGGACCCCAACTCGTACTTCCGCAAGTACACCCAGGTCTCCGAGGAGGAGGCCCTCGACTACGCCCGCACCCAGTGGCGCACCATCAACAAGCCGAACCTGGTGGAGAACATCGCCCCCACCCGGGGCCGCGCCACCCTCGTCATCCGCAAGGGCCCGGACCACAAGGTGCGCCGGTTGAGCCTGCGCAAGTTGTGAACAAATGACCGGGGCCTGTTAGAAAAGGCGTCATGCTGCATCTGCGTCTGATCACACCGTCCGACACGACGGACGACGTGGTCCGCCTGATCGAGAAGACCGTCGGTACCACCCACCTCGTCGTGGTGCCGAACGCGGCCCGCAACCCGGTGGGCGATGTCGTGATGTGCGACGTGGCCCGCGAGGCGGGCGACGAACTCATCGGCGCCCTGCGTGAGTTGGGACTGGACAAGACCGGCTCGATCGCCGTCGAGAACATCGACCTGTCGCTGTCCAAGCGGGCGGACAAGGCCGAGGACGAAGCACCGGGCGAGGGCGCCGACGCGGTCCTGTGGGAGCACCTGACGGACGCCACCCACGAGGAGTCGACGCTCTCCATCACCTACGTCGCCTTCATCACCCTGGCCACCATGATCGCGGCCTGCGGCGTGGTCCTCGACAACGCGATCCTCATCGTCGGCGCCATGGCCGTCGGCCCGGAGTTCGGCCCCCTGGCCGCCTTCAGCACGTCCATCGTCCAACGCCACCCCCGACTGGCGCTGCGCTCCCTGATCGCCCTGCTGGTGGGCTTCGCGGTGGCGATGGCGGTGACGGTGGGCTTCAGCTGGTTCATGGACGCCGCGACCCTGTTCCACAAGTCCGACCTGGAGGGCGACCGCCCCAACACGGCCTTCGTCTACGCCCCGGACGCCTTCTCCTTCGTGGTGGCGGTCCTGGCGGGCATCGCCGGCACGCTGTCCCTGACGTCGGCGAAGTCGGGGGCGTTGGTGGGAGTCGCTATCTCGGTCACGACAGTGCCGGCAGCGGCGAACGCGGCAGTGGCCCTGGCCTACGGCGACACAGAGCAGATGCTCGGCTCCACGAACCAACTCCTGCTGAACCTACTGGGCATCGTCATGGCGGGCACCCTGACACTGCTCATCCAGAAGTGGCTATGGAAACGCCCTAAGGCTCAACGCCCTTAGGGGCGCGGGGAACTGCGCGACAAGCCACAACGAACCCGCAGCCCGCAACACACAGAACCCCCACCCCCAACCCGGAACAGCCCTACCCCAGCGCCGACTTGACGGCATCAGCAAGCCGCCCAGCCACAGACCGCGCCTGATCAATGTCCGCGGCCTCGACCATCACCCGAACCAACGGCTCGGTCCCGGAAGGCCGCAGCAACACCCGCCCGGTCTCACCGAGTTCCCGCTCAGCCTCGGAAACGGCGGCAGCGAGCTCCGCGGAACTCCCCACCCGAGTCCGATCCACGTCCGGCACATTGATCAGTACCTGAGGCAACCGCTCCATCACACCGGCGAGTTCCCGCAGCGACCGCCCGGTCTCAGCAACCCGCGCCGCGAGCAGCAGCCCGGTCAACGTCCCGTCCCCGGTAGTGGCGTGATCCAGAATAATGACGTGCCCGGACTGCTCACCCCCGAGCGCGTAGCCGTGCTCCTTCATCGACTCCAGCACATACCGGTCCCCCACAGCCGTCTGCACCAGCGTCAGCCCCTCCCGCTCAAGCGCCAGCTTGAACCCGAGGTTGGACATGACCGTCGCGACAACGGTGTCGGCCCGCAGCACGGACCGCTCCCGCATGGCCAGCGCCAGCACGGCCATGATCTGGTCGCCGTCGACTTCGTCACCGGTGTGGTCGACGGCGAGGCACCGGTCCGCGTCCCCGTCGTGCGCGATACCGAAGTCCGCACCGTGCTCCACGACCGCTGCCTTCAGCAGCCCGAGGTGCGTGGACCCGCACCCGTCGTTGATGTTGAGCCCGTCCGGGTCGGCCCCGATCGTGATGATCTCGGCACCGGCCCGCGAGAACGCCTCCGGCGACACCCTCGCGGCAGCGCCGTGCGCCTCGTCGAGGACGATCTTCAGCCCGTCGAGCCGGTTCGGCAGCACACCGATCAGATGGGCGACGTACTGATCGAAGCCCTCCAGATACTCCCGCACCCGCCCGACGCCCGAGCCGGTCGGCCGCTCCCAGGGCTCGCCGTGCCGGTGGGCGTCGTAGACCGACTCGATCCGGTCCTCCAGCTCGTCGTCGAGCTTGTGCCCGCCGCGGGCGAGGAACTTGACGCCGTTGTCGGGCATCGCGTTGTGGCTGGCGGAGAGCATGACGCCGAGGTCGGCGCCGAGGACGCCCGTGAGATACGCCACGGCCGGGGTCGGCAGCACACCGACCTTCAGCACGTCGACGCCGGCGCTCGCCAGGCCCGCCACCACGGCGGCCTCCAGGAACTCCCCGGACGCACGCGGGTCCCGTCCGACCACCGCCGTCGGCCGGTGGCCCTCGAAAGTACCCGCCTCGGCCAGCACGTGGGCCGCCGCGACGGACAGACCGAGCGCCATCTCGGCGGTCAGGTCCGCGTTGGCGACGCCGCGCACGCCGTCCGTGCCGAAGAGTCGTCCCACTTGTCCTCCTGATGAAGCGTCACTTTCGAGGTCACCTTCGGAGATCACCCAGGATCACCCGATCACACAAGCCTTTGAGCGTCTTGTGCCGTTATACGCCCAAGGCTGTGATAAACGAACGCCCCGGCGGCACTGTGGCGTGCCGCCGGGGCGTTCGGACGTACTGCTGAAGTGCGAGTACGGGCTGCAGGCAGCGAAGCTTAACGCTTGCTGTACTGCGGAGCCTTACGGGCCTTCTTCAGACCGGCCTTCTTGCGCTCGACCGCACGGTCGTCGCGGCGGAGGAAGCCGGCCTTCTTGAGGGCGCCACGGTTGTTGTCGACGTCGGCCTCGTTCAGCGCACGGGCGACACCGAGACGGAGCGCACCGGCCTGACCGGAGACACCGCCACCCGCGATGCGGGCGATGACGTCGTAGCGGCCGTCGAGCTCGAGCACCTTGAAGGGCTCGTTGACTTCCTGCTGGTGCACCTTGTTGGGGAAGTAGTCCTCAAGGGTGCGACCGTTGATCTTCCACTTGCCGGTGCCCGGGACGATCCGGACGCGGGCGATGGCGTTCTTGCGACGGCCCAGGCCGGCGGCCGGCTGCGGGTCGCCGAAGCGGCCGGCGAGGGACTCCGAGGTGTACTCGCCCTCGACGGGGACCTCGGACTCGGTGGTGTAGCTGTCGATGTCGACGAGCTCGGTCTCGGTCTCTTCGACCGGCTGCTCAGCGGTGGTCTCGGCCACGATGCTCCTCAGATTCTTTTCTGTTTAGGGGGTGGCCGGAACTACTGCGCGACCTGGGTGATCTCGAACGGCACCGGCTGCTGGGCAGCGTGCGGGTGCTGGTCGCCCGAGTAGACCTTCAGCTTCGAGAGCATCTGACGACCCAGGGAGTTCTTGGGGACCATGCCCTTGATGGCCTTCTCGACGGCCTTCTCCGGGTTGTCACGGAGCAGGTCGTCGTAGCGGACCGAACGCAGACCACCCGGGTAACCGGAGTGGCGGTACGCCAGCTTCTGGGTCCGCTTGTTGCCGGACAGGTGCACCTTGTCGGCGTTGATGATGATGACGAAGTCGCCCATGTCCATGTGCGGGGCATAGGTCGGCTTGTGCTTGCCGCGGAGGAGGTTCGCGGCGGTGGTGGCCAGACGGCCCAGGACGACGTCCTGAGCGTCAATGACGTGCCACTGGCGAGTCACATCGCCGGGCTTAGGGCTGTACGTACGCACTTCTCAGCCTTCTTCTTCAGGGATGGGTGCTGACACAGGCATCCTTGAAGCGATCGTGCAGCTGGGGACGACAGAAGCCGGGAACACTGCCCGTATGCCGCCCACTGGTAACTGCTCCAGGGAACCTACGCACTGGCTTCTGGCGTCAGAACGACCAAGCCAATACGCATAACAAACCGCAAGGGTACTAGCGCTACCCCGGACGGGTCAAAACGAGCGGGCCCGACGGCCCCACGCGTCCCCCCTCTATGATGCGCCCCATGAGCTTTGGGCAGCAGGGGGGACCCCAGTCCCAGTGGGATCCCTGGAAACCGAATTCCCAGCAGCCGTGGAACGGCGCCGACGACGGTCGGACCCCGGACTGGGCGGCGCTCGCGGAGGCGTCGGAGACCCGTAACAAGCGGCGCAAGCTGCTGTTCATCGTCGGTGGCGCCCTCGCCACCGCGGCGATAGGCACCGCCGTCGCCATGGCCGTGGTCTCGGCCAACGGCGGCGACGAGGCGTCCACCACGTCGTCACTGCCCGCGACGGCCGACATACCGAGCCAGTCCGCGACCGACCCGTCCTTTGCGCCGACCAGCGCCCCGCCGCCGCTGGACCCGAAGGACTTCGTCTCCAGCAAGAACAAGGACACGGCGCCGCTGAGCGCGGAGATCCTCTTCCCGGGCACCCAGCTGACCATGGGCGAGACGGTCTACAAGAAGGGCGCCACGGCCGACACCAAGAAGTGCGCCTCGGCCGCCAACGCCAACGGCACCCTCGGCAAGATCCTCACGGCCAACGGCTGCACCCTCGTGATGCGGGTCTCGTACATGAAGGACGGCGTCGCGGTGACGGTCGGCGTGGCCGTCTTCGACACCGAGGCCCAGGCGAAGAAGGCCAAGGGCCAGGCCGACAACAAGAGCGTCATCGCCTCGCTGTCCGGCGACGGCGTGAAGGCCTTCTGCAACGCCGCGGTGTGCCGTACGACGACCAATTCCTACGGCCGCTACGCCTACTTCACCACCGCCGGTTTCCTCAACGGCAAGAACGTCACGGAGAAGAGCACCAAGGTCGAGTCGATCGGCAACGACCTGGCCGAGTTCGCCTTCCGCCAGATCCGCCGCCGCGGCCAGGCCCAGGCGTCGGCGGCAGCGGCCGGGTGACACCCGCCGAAACCGTGTGAGACCCTCCACAGTCGTCGATCATCAGCCGTTGATCAGCGCGACCGTGGGGGGTCTCTTGGCTTCGTCCGGCCAACGCCCTCCGGAAGGGGGCCACGGCATGCACATGCGAGGCCGGGTTCGGCTGATAGGGGCGGGCGCGGCGGCAGCCATCCTGGGGCCGCTCGCCCTGTGGTCGGTCTGGGACAAGGACGGGAACGAGGACGAGGACGAGGCTCCCCGGCTCGTCCCCACCGACCTGCGCGACCGCGACCCGGACGCCACCCCGGCCGCCCGCCGGATCTACACGTTCCTGGCCGGCCTGGAGAACGACGCCCGTCGCGGCCGCCCCTCCCGCACGCTCATCGGCCAGCACGTGGAGCTGCACAACGAGCGGTACAACCCGAAGTACGGCGATTACCGGGGGACCAAGCAGCCGGGCTACTACTACAAGAAGGCCCAGGACATCACGGGGCGGCTGCCGGGCTTCCTGGAGCTGGACCTGGGTCCGGGCTACGGCCAACCCGGCTGGGCGGTGGGCCAGGCCCGCTCCTACAACGGTTCGTGGCCGAGCTGCCGCCGCGACTGGGGATATGTCGAGGACGCCGTGGATCTCGCCGTCGGCGTGTGGGCGGGCCTGCCGCGGGCGGCCGACGGCTCCTACCGGTCCTCCGGCACCCACACCGAGTGCTTCTCGGGCGCCCGGGTCTCGCTCCCCCGCAACGGGGGCGCCCCGGCGGGGCTGGTCGGATTCTCCTTCCACCAGCCCTACCCCGGCAGCCCCGTCAAGAGCTTCGAACAGACCAAGTTCCGCAACTCCCCCGGCGCCGACGACCCCGGCTGGTTCCGTCGGGTGGTCACCGAGGACAGCCCGGAACACCGGGCCCTGCTACACGACCTCGACTTCCTGGCGGACCACCTCGGCTACCTCGCGGACCAGGGTGTGCCGGTACTGCTGCGCCCGTACCACGAGATGAACACGGCGCCGGACCACGGATTCTGGTGGGCGGGCCAGGACCCGGCCGCCTTCCACCGGCTGTGGCGGCTGACGTACGACCATCTGGTGCACCGGCGCGGCCTGCACAACCTGCTCTTCGTCTGGGCGCCGAACTCCTGGCACGGCGGCTCCGTGCGCGACCCGCACGCGTACTACCCGGGCGGTCGCTACGTCGACCTGGTGGGCGTCGACGACTACAGCGACACCCCGGCCGAGCCCTACGGCGGGGGTGCCTGGACCGAGGTCTGGTATCGCGGCCTGGAGCGGTACCGCAGGCCGCGGATCATGGCCGAGTCCTTCCACGTACCGCTCAACGCGGCCCAGCCGGAGACCCTGAACCGGACCCCGTGGGTGCTGTGGACGGTGTGGGGCCAGGCGCTGTCCTACGAGAACCTCTCCGCTCCCCGGCACCGGAACACCGCGGCTGATGTGCGACGCACCTACGGATCACCGCGGACGATCACCAGCGGTGATCACTTTCCGGCCAGTGACGCCAGTGACGCCTCGTGAAGGTCACCACACAAGACGTAACTTGATTAACTTTCGAACACATCCCCCTCACAAATGTTCCCTGTATCGGGCACGTATGCGAGTATCGGTGGCATATTCGGTCGGTGGTCCGGGCGCCCGGGGGGGCATCTGAGCGGCAGCTGGCCGAGGCGCCAGAGAAGGCGTTGAGGGGGATTGGGCCCGGAACAACAAGGACGTCGTGGTGCGCTGACGCGCGCCGTGGCCGAGATCCGTCGTTGCCTCAACGCACCACCGATCTCACAGGAGTTCCGCAGCCGTCATGACATCGACACTGGTCGACGGGGGGGTGCCGCAGTATTCGCGGCACAATCAGAAACTCGCCAAGCGCACCGCGTCCTGGAAGCCGGGCATTCTCCCGTTCCTGTTGCCCTTCGTGCTTCTGACCGCGTTCGGACTGTGGAGCTACAGACCCAGTTCGTCCCTGATGAGCTGGATCCTGACCGTCGTCTGGTCACTGCCGGTTGCCGGTGTGATGGTCGGCATCCAAGGTGCTCTGCTGATCCGCCGACGGGTCCGCAAGAGCGATCAGATGACTCCGCCGGCACCCGCCGAGCAGGACTTCCTGATCGCGCTGTGCCCGACCATCGGGCGGCATGACACCTACCCGGCGCTGGAGCGCTCGATCCTCTCCTACGTCGAGCACCTGCCGGAGTACTTCCCGTACATGCGGGTCGACATCCTCACCGAGGAGGGCTGCGAGGCCACCGAGGCCATCGACCGGCTCGCCGCGTCCCACCCGCTGATCCGGGTGATCACCGTCCCCAAGGACTACGTCCCGGCCAACGGCACCCGCTTCAAGGCGCGCGCCAACCACTACGCCCACGAGCTGCGCATCGCCGAGGGCGAGGCCCTGGACTACGTCTGGGTGCTGCACATGGACGACGACACCGGTGTCGGCCCCGACACCGCCTCCTCGCTCGCCCAGTTCATCAACCGGCAGCGACGTGCCCACCCCGACGAGGCCAAGCACATGGCCCAGGGCATCCTCACGTACCCCCGCGAGAACGCGGTCAACATGTTCACCTGGCTCGCCGACGCGGTGCGCCCCGCCGACGACATCGCCCGCTTCCGGGCGCTGACCGGCATGGGCACCCCGGCCGCCGGAGTGCACGGCGAGCTGCTGGTGCTACGCGCGTCCATCGAGGCGGAGATCGGCTGGGACTTCGGCCCCAAGGAGATCGTGGAGGACGCCCGGCTCGCGCTGACCTTCTGCCGCAAGTACCCGGGCCGGAGCGACTGGTTCAACGGTCGCTGCTACGGCGCCTCGCCCGCCACCGCGGCCGACTTCGTCAAGCAGCGCGACCGCTGGGCCTGGGGTCTGGTGGCCCTCTGCTTCAACCGGGCGGTGCCCCTGCGCTACCGCTGGTTCCTCTCGATCTGCGTGGCCACCTGGATCCTCGGCCCGCTCCAGCACATCGGGGCCGTGCTCCTCATCGGCTGGCTCTTCAACGACATGAACACCTCGCCGGTGACGCAGTCCGTCACGATCCTCTGGGCCCTCAATTTCGCCTACGTGATCTGGACCTACTGGGAGGGGCTGCGGCTGAACGCCCTCGCCTCGGTCAGCGGTCGACGCAAGTGGTGGGAGCCGATCGTCGTGGTCGCTCTCATCCCGGTCTTCTCGATCATGGAGGGACTCGGTGGCTTCAAGGGCTTCCTGAAGTTCGTCCGGCGCGAGGAGAACAAGTTCGTCGTGATCGCCAAGCCCGCCTGACCCCGGAAGACCACTGACATGCGTTCACGACTGCCCCTGCTTGCCATTTTCCCGGTGACCGTCCTCACCGTCGTGCTGGGCACCCCCTTCCTCTTCGGCGACCATCCGGTGCGCTGGGAGGCGGGCTCGAAGCTGCCCACCCTCGTCCTGGACGACGCCCCGGAATCCACTGCCCCGGCCGACACCACCGATGTGAAGGCCTCTCCCTCTCCCACCGCCGACCCGCTCAAGGTCGCCGAGCCCTGGAAGAAGGGCATGCCCCAGTGGGGCGTACAGCTCTACTGGGAGGAGGAGAAGACCAAGCGCTCCGACGCGTTCATCGAGAAGCAGGCCGAGAAGCACGCCAAGTACCTCATCGGCCTGGGCGCCAACTCGGTGTCCGTCTCCTTCCCCTTCTACATCGAGAGCCGCACGTCCAACGTGCTCTCGGAGGGCGCCAAGACACCGTCCCCGGCGCGCGTCGAGCGCGTGCTGAAGGTGTTCAAGGACGCCGGTTTCCGCACCACCCTCCGCCCGATCATGGACGAGGGGAGTCTGAAGCAGGCGAACGGCTGGCGCGGCAACATCGAGCCCGACTCCCGCTCCGCCTGGTTCGCCTCGTACAAGAAGCTCGTCACTCCGTACCTCAAGGTCGCCGACGAGGCGAAGACGAACACGTTCGTGATCGGTACCGAGCTCAACTCCCTGGAGGGCGACGTCGGCTGGGGACCCCTGGTGTCCTCCGCCGAGAAGAGCTTCTCCGGCGAGGTCTCGTACGACGCCAACTGGGACAACTACGTCCGCGGCCGCATCAGCATGCCGGTCAACCACCTCGGTGTCGACGCCTACTTCCCGGTCAAGGTCGCGGACACCGCGTCCGTCGGCACGCTCGCCAAGGGCTGGAACGACTGGCTGGACCGGAAGGCCACCGGCAAGCTCCCCAACATCCTCATCGCCGAATCCGGCATCGGTGCCATGAAGGGCGCCTACCACGCCCCCGGCGACTTCTACGCCAGGCGCACGGTCAACGAGAAGGTGCAGGCCAACTGGTACACGGCGGTCTGTCAGGTGGTCCAGGAGCGGCAGATGCAGGGCGTCTACTGGTGGTCGATCCACTTCGACGACGACCCCAACACCGCACCGGACGACAAGACCGCCTCCCGACTCGACTTCGCCGGACGCCCCCTGACCGAGAAGGCCATCAAGACCTGCTTCAGCTCTGACTACGCAGGTCCCGGGACCGACGACTCCACCAGCTGACCGAGCGAGGCAATCATGCAGGAAGCCATCATCCTCGTGGGCGGCAAGGGAACGCGCTTGCGCCCGCTCACCAACCACACCCCCAAGCCGCTGCTCAGCGTCGCGGGTTCCTCCTTCATCCGGCACCAGATAGCCAAGCTGATGGACGCCGGCGTCGAGCACGTCGTGTTCGCCACCTCCTACCTCGCCAGTCTCTTCGAGGAGGAGTTCAAGGACTTCTCCCAGGACCTGGCGATCTCGTACGCCGTCGAGGAGGTGCCCCTCGGCACCGGCGGCGCGATCCGCAACGCCGGCCGTCTGCTGCGCGGCGACGACCCGGACGCCCCGGTCCTCATCCTCAACGGCGACATCCTGTCCGGCGTCGACCTGCGCGCCCTCCTGGAGCGGCACGAGACCCAGGACGCGGACGTGACCCTGCACCTCACCCGGGTCCTCGACCCGCGCGCCTTCGGCCTGGTCCCCACCGACGAGGACGGGCGGGTGCTCTCCTTCCTGGAGAAGCCCAAGACGGCCGCGGAGATCGTCACCGACCAGATCAACGCCGGCTGCTACGTCTTCCGCCGCTCCGTCCTGGACGCCATCCCCGCCGACCGCGAGGTCTCGGTCGAGCAGGAGACCTTCCCACAGCTGGTCGCCGGCGGCGGCCGGGTCTTCGGCCACACCACCCAGGAGTACTGGCGCGACCTCGGCACCCCGCTGGCCTTCGTGCACGGCTCCGCCGACCTGGTCAGCGGCAGGGCGACCTCGCCCCTGGTGGACGGCCCCTCCGAGGCGCTGATCCACCCCACGGCCGTCATCGACCCGACCGCCCGTGTCACGGGCGGTTCGACGATCGGCGCGCACGCCGTCATCGGCGCGCACGTGGTCGTCGACCGCTCGATCATCGGCGCGCACGTCACGGTCGCCGAGGGCGCCCAGGTCCACGAGTCCGTGGTGGACCACGACTCCACGATCGGCGAGGAGTCGCTCCTGCGCGAGGTCGTCGTGGGCTGCCACTCGCACGTCGGCGCCCAGAACGAGCTGCCCGCCCAGTTGCGGCTGTCGTGCGGCATCCGCATCCCCGCCCAGGGTGTGCGGGTCAGCGGTACGGCCGTCGCCTGCCCGACAGTCCACTGAAGTCGCCGGCCTGACCGGACAGTTACTGGAGAACCGTGACCAGCCATCGTTCCAAGGCCGCGAACGCGGAGCGCCTTCGCAAGTACCGGCCTGACATTCAGGGCCTGCGTGCCGTCGCCATCATGATGGTCGTCGCCATGCACTGCGGCATCCTCGACATCCACGGCGGCGTGGACGTCAGCTTCGTGCTCAGCGGCTTCCTCATCGGCAGCCAGCTCCTCGCCGAGATCGACAAGACCGGCAAGGTCTCCCTGAGTAAGTTCTGGGCCCGCCGCTTCCGGCGTCTGGCGCCGGGCGCCGCCGTCACCATCGTCGCCGTGGGCGTTCTGTCCTGGATCTACGCGAGCCCCTTCAGGTTCCGCGAGTACATGGACGACGGACTCGCCGCGTCCGTGAGCCTCATCAACTGGCGGCTGGCCGAGAACGGCACCGACTACTTCGCCAACGACGGCAGCCAGTCGCCGTACCAGCACTTCTGGTCGCTGGGCATCGAGGAGCAGTTCTACCTCGCCGCCCCGATCGTCCTCGTCGCCGTGGCCTGGCTCAGCCGGCTCATCTTCCGCAACCGCGTCCTGGTGGGGCTGGTCCTCATGGGCGCGGTGGGCGGATCGTTCTACCTGGGCTACAGCCTGACCACGCCGAACCAGCCGCTGGCCTACTTCGGCACCCACACCCGCATCTGGGAACTCACCTTCGGCGTCCTGCTCGCGCTCTGGGCACCGTTCCTGTCCCGTATGCCGCGGGGTCTGGCCGCCGCCGTCTCCTGGCTGGGCCTGGGCACCCTCCTGGTCACCGGGATGCTCATCACCGAGAACACCCCGCTGCCGGGCTACGCCGTCGCCGGTCCCGTGCTCGGCGCGTGGCTGATCATCGCCGGCGGCTGCGCCAACCCCGGTTTCGGCGCGGAGAAGCTCCTCGACAACCCCGTCTTCGACTTCATCGGCAAGGTCAGCTACGGGTGGTACCTGTGGCACTGGCCGCTGCTGATCCTCTGGCCGCACATCATCGGCTGGGAGTTCGGCTACTCGGACCGCTTCCGGGTGGCGGTCCTCTCCTTCCTGCTCGCCATCGTCATGCACTTCATCGTCGAGAAGCGGTTCAGGGAGAACGTGAAGCTGGTCGTGCGCCCCTGGCTGGGCATACTCACCGGCGGCGCCCTCACGGGTACCGCGGCCGTCGCCATGGTGGTCGCCCTTCAGGTGCCGCTCAACCTCTCCATCGGCACCGCCGGAACCGCCGCCGCCCTGACCGGGTTCAACGGCACCGAGTCCGTGGAGAAGGCGGTCAGCGAGCGGTCCGACCCCAAGGTCAGCCGGAGCGTCCTGCTGAACTCCCCCGAGGACCGGGGTGACCACGGCTGCATCGACCAGCTGCTGGTCAGCAGCTGGACCCTGCACGACGACTGCGTCATCGGCGACAAGGAGTCCGACAGGACGCTGGTGCTGCTCGGCGACTCGCACGCCTACCAGTGGGGCAATGCCTTCGACGCGCTCGGCCGCAAGCTGCACGTCAAGGTCATCACGGTCATCAAGAGCGGCTGCTCGCCCGAGGTCTACCAGATCACGCGCGAGGATCTGGGGCGCGAGTACACCGAGTGCACGAGCTGGCGGAAGTCGGCTCTCGCGTACATCAAGAAGCTCAGGCCGGACGTCATCGCGGTGGCCAACCGGGTCCAGTTCAACACCGTGCGCGAAGGCGCCGAGGACACGTTCAAGAAGCTCGAGGCCACTGGGTCGGACCTGATCTATCTGACCGACACACCGAAGCCGACCTTCAGCGTCCCGGACTGCCTGGCCGAGGAGTCCGACGCCCTCTCCTCGTGCACCCTGAAGGCGGAGACGGCCGTCGACCTGCCCGAGTTCCGCAAGCTGGAGCGCGAGGTCGCGGAGGAGCACGGAGCCACGGTCATCAACACGCTCCCCGCCTTCTGCGCGGACGGCTACTGCCCTGCGGTCATCGGCGGACACGTGGTCTATTGGGACAACAGCCATATGACCGGCGGCTACGCCAAGTCCCTGGAGTCGTTCCTGGAGCCGACCTTCAAGAAGATCCTGGCCGACTGACCCACAACACAGAGCCGGCCCAGAACACACAAAAGAGGGGCCCCGGAACCGGGGCCCCTCTTCAGTGCACCTGCCCCCGCACCCGCCGAGCCTGCCGCTGCCGCTCCGCGAGCAGCTCGTCCGCCGGATAGGCGACCTCCTCCAGCGTCAGCCCATGCGGCCGCACCACATGCACGGCACTGTCCCGCTCCCCCGCGTCCAGCACCTTCCGCGGCCACTCCACGCCCCGGTGCCCGTCCCCCACGAACAACAGCGCCCCCACCATGGACCGCACCTGGTTGTGGCAGAACGCATCGGCACGGACCTCGATCTCGACGACCCCGTCCGCGTTCCTCCGCACCCCGAAGTCGAAGATCTCCCGAACCGTCGACGCCCCCTCGCGCTTCTTCGCGTAGGCGGCGAAGTCATGCTCCCCGACCAGCGACTTGGCGGCGGTGTCCATCACCTCGACGTCCAACTCCCAGTCGTGCCACAGCACATGGTTGCGGAGCAGCGGATCCACACCGCCGGGCCGGTCCCCGACCCGGTACACATACCGCCGCCACAACGCGGCGAACCGGGCGTTGAACCCCTCGGCGGCCTCCCCGACCGCCCACACCCGCACGTCCTTGGGAAGCCGCCCGGCCAGCCGCTTGAGCAGCTTCTCCCGATGCTCCGCCCACACGTCCTCGGGCAGATCGACATGGGCCACCTGCCCCCGGGCATGCACCCCCGCGTCCGTCCGCCCGGCCACGGTCAGCTCGTACGTCGTCTCTCCCGACCGCGTCACGGTCCGCAGAGCGTCCTCGACCTCCGCCTGCACGGTCCGCTGCCCACCGGCCTGCTTGGCCCAGCCACGGAAATCGCTCCCGTCGTAGGACAGGTCGAGACGGACACGTACGAAACCGGGCGCTGCTTCTTCACTCACAGGGAGATCCTCTCAAGAACACGACAGTGGGCCCGCTCCTCGAAAGGAACGGGCCCACTGTGCGGAACGCTTATGCGTCCTTGGACTCCTCAGCCGCCGCGTCCTCGACCTCGTCGGTCTTGGTCACGTCGACCGTGGTCTCCTCGGCGGCCGGAGCAGCCTCGGCGTCCTTCGCAGCGCGCTTGGTGGCGGCCTCGGCCTCACCCGTCGCCTGCTGCGCGACCGTCAGCGCCTCGACCAGCTCGATGACAGCCATGGGCGCGTTGTCGCCACGGCGGTTACCGATCTTGGTGATACGGGTGTAGCCACCCGGACGGTTCTCGTACCGCGGGCCGATCTCGGTGAAGAGCGTGTGCACGATGCTCTTGTCCGTGATGACCTGAAGCACCTGGCGGCGGTTGTGAAGGTCGCCCTTCTTCGCCTTGGTGACCAGACGCTCGGCGTACGGCCGCAGACGGCGGGCCTTCGCCTCGGTGGTGGTGATACGGCCGTGCTCGAAGAGCTGCTTCGCGAGGTTCGCGAGGAGGAGCTTCTCGTGCGCGGCGCTGCCGCCCAGACGGGCACCCTTGGTGGGCTTCGGCATTTCTATCTCCTGTGTGTCTGCCCCGGCCGTATCAGGTACCGGGGTCAGGAACCCGATGAGCGGATGCTCACCGGCAACGACCGGTCAGTGCTGGGCTGAAGCGCTCAGTACTGCTCGGTCTCCACGAAACCCGCGTCCGCGTCGTCGTCGGCGCCGAAGGCGTCGGCGGCGGCCGTGGGGTCGAATCCGGGCGGGCTGTCCTTGAGGGCCAGGCCCATGCCGGCCAGCTTCGCCTTGACCTCGTCGATCGACTTCGCACCGAAGTTGCGGATGTCGAGGAGGTCGGCCTCGGAGCGGGCGACGAGCTCACCCACGGAGTGGATGCCCTCACGCTTGAGGCAGTTGTACGACCGAACGGTGAGCTCCAGCTCCTCGATCGGCAGCGCCAGATCAGCGGCGAGGGCGGCGTCCGTGGGGGACGGGCCCATGTCGATGCCCTCGGCGTCGATGTTCAGCTCGCGGGCGAGACCGAACAGCTCGACCAGGGTCTTACCGGCCGACGCCATGGCGTCACGGGGACGCATGGCCTGCTTCGTCTCGACGTCGACGATCAGCTTGTCGAAGTCGGTGCGCTGCTCGACACGGGTCGCCTCGACCTTGTACGTGACCTTCAGCACCGGCGAGTAGATGGAGTCGACCGGGATACGGCCGATCTCCTGGCCCACCTGCTTGTTCTGCACGGCGGAGACGTAACCGCGGCCGCGCTCGACCGTGAGCTCCATCTCCAGCTTGCCCTTGCCGTTGAGCGTGGCGAGGACCAGGTCGGGGTTGTGCACCTCGACACCGGCCGGGGGCGCGATGTCGGCGGCGGTGACCAGACCCGGGCCCTGCTTGCGCAGGTACATCACGACCGGCTCGTCGTGCTCCGAGGAGACGACCAGCTGCTTGATGTTGAGGATGAGGTCGGTCACGTCCTCCTTGACGCCCGGCACGGTGGTGAACTCGTGCAGGACACCGTCGATACGGATGCTGGTGACAGCAGCGCCGGGGATCGACGACAGGAGGGTACGGCGCAGGGAGTTGCCGAGGGTGTAGCCGAAGCCCGGCTCCAGCGGCTCGATCACGAACCGGGAGCGGAACTCGTCGACGACCTCTTCGGTCAACGAGGGACGCTGAGCGATCAGCATGCGGTGAATCCTTCAGTCAGGGGCACCCACTATTTGATGCCCTGATATGCAACAAGGGTACGGGCGATACGACTCAGAAGAGCCGTACCGCCCGAAAAGCCCTGCGAAGCGAGGTCAGACGCGACGACGCTTCGGCGGACGGCAGCCGTTGTGCGGGGTCGGGGTGACGTCCTGGATGGAGCCGACCTCGAGGCCCGTCGCCTGGAGCGAACGGATGGCGGTCTCGCGACCGGAACCCGGGCCCTTGACGAAGACGTCAACCTTGCGCATGCCGTGCTCCTGCGCGCGGCGGGCGGCCGACTCGGCGGCCATCTGCGCGGCGAAGGGGGTCGACTTGCGCGAGCCCTTGAAGCCGACGTGGCCGGCGGAGGCCCAGGAGATCACGTTGCCCGAGGGGTCCGTGATCGAGACGATCGTGTTGTTGAACGTGCTCTTGATGTGGGCGTGCCCGTGAGCGACGTTCTTCTTTTCCTTGCGGCGCACCTTCTTGGCAGCGCCCTGACGACCCTTGGGGGGCATCTAGTTACTCCTACGGGGAGGTGGTCGGTCCTACAGCGAAGACCGCTGGTGAAGCGTTGTCCGCTGAGGACTACTTCTTGCCGGGCTTCTTCTTGCCGGCGATGGCGCGACGCGGGCCCTTGCGGGTGCGGGCGTTCGTGCTCGTACGCTGACCGCGGACGGGCAGACCACGACGGTGACGGAGACCCTGGTAGCAGCCGATCTCGACCTTGCGGCGGATGTCGGCCTGGATCTCGCGACGGAGGTCACCCTCGGTCTTGATGTTGCTGTCGACGTACTCACGAATCGCGACGAGCTGCTCCTCGGAGAGGTCGCGAACGCGGGTGTTCGGGTCGATGCCGGTCTCCGCCAGCGTCTGCTGGGAGAGAGTCCGACCGATGCCGAACACGTAGGTCAGGGCGACCTCCACACGCTTTTCGCGCGGGATGTCAACACCGGAAACGCGTGCCATTCAATGGCTCCTGGTGATCTTCGGAGGTCTTCCACAGAACCGGTTCCCAGCCGCCGTACCAGGTACGAACTGGGTCCCCGGCCTCCGAACCGGGGGTGTCAGGCACGATCGCTCGTCCTGGGTTCTGCGTATGAACAAATTCAGCTCGCGTCGCGCGAATCTCTGCGGTTCAGATGCAGAGGGTTCGGTCGATCGTGCGTCAGCCCTGGCGCTGCTTGTGGCGCGGGTTCTCGCAGATGACCATGACCCGACCGTGACGGCGGATCACCCTGCACTTGTCGCAGATCTTCTTGACGCTCGGCTTGACCTTCATGGGATTGAGGTTCTCCGAGTCAGAGGGATCTACTTGTAGCGGTAGACGATCCGGCCACGCGTCAGGTCGTACGGAGACAGCTCCACCACGACCCGGTCGTCAGGGAGGATGCGGATGTAGTGCATACGCATCTTGCCGCTGATGTGTGCCAGGACCTGGTGGCCGTTCTGGAGCTCGACCTTGAACATGGCGTTCGGAAGAGACTCGACGACAGTGCCCTCGATCTCGATGGCACCTTGCTTCTTGGCCACGCTTCGCCCTTCGAATCGACTACCTTGATCGACTCCCGCACTTGTCTCTTACGAGTGCATGCGGACATGCGGGTGCACGAGAGCCGACGAGTCAGTCTACGTCAGCGCACCCGGAAAGACGAATCGAGGAAGGATGCCCGGCAGCGTAGATCATTAAGCGCGAACCTAGGCCAGCGGATCCGGAGCGGCGACCACGCCGTACTCCGCGAGCTTCGCCTTGCCCCCGTCGGGAGCGGTCAGCACCAGCGGACCGTCCACGGTCAGCGCCACCGAGTGCTCCCAGTGCGAGGACCATGTGCCGTCCGTCGTGATGACGGTCCAGTCGTCCGACAGCACCTCGGTCCGAGGCGTGCCCAGCGACACCATCGGCTCGATCGCGAGGCAGAAGCCCGGCACCAGCTTGGGACCCTTGCCCCGGCGCCGGTCGACGTAGTTCAGCAGATGCGGGTCCATGTGCATCTCGGTGCCGATGCCATGGCCGCCGTAGTCCTCGATGATCCCGTACTTGCCGCCGCCCGGCTTCGGCTGGCGGCGGATGTACGTCTCGATCGCCTTGGAGACGTCCAGCAGCCGGTTGCCCTGCTTCATCGCCGCGATACCGGCCCACATCGACTCCTCGGTCACCCGGGAGAGCTCGATCAGCTCCGGAGCGTGACCGGAGCCCACGAAGGCGGTGAAGGCCGCGTCACCGTGCCAGCCGTCGACGATCGCGCCGGCGTCGATGGAGATGATGTCGCCGTCCTTGAGGACGACCTCGTCCGAGGGGATGCCGTGGACGACGACCTCGTTGACGGAGGTGCAGATGGTCGCGGGGAAACCGCCGTACCCGAGGAAGTTCGACTTCGCGCCGTGCTCGGCGATCACCTTGCGCGCGACCTCGTCGAGGTCCCTGGTGCTGGCGCCGGGGACCGCGGCCTCACGCGTGGCCGCGTGGATCGCGGCGACGACCAGCCCCGCCTGACGCATCTTGGCGATCTGCTCGGGGCTCTTGATCTGCACCATGGGGGTCCTGCGCTCTCCGTCACTCGACCGGTTCGGGTTACCTGCACAACAACAGTACGGCCGTGGAGTCCCTCAGGACTTCACGGCCGTACCAGGACGACGACTACTGGTCGTCGCCCTCACGCTTCAGCGCGGCCAGCGCGCGGGTGGTGACCTCGTCCACCGGACCCATGGCCTCGATCGTCACCACCAGGCCCTGGGCCTTGTAGTAGTCGATGATCGGCTCGGTCTGCGTGTGGTAGACCTCCAGCCGCGTCCGGACGGTGGCCTCGGAGTCGTCGTCACGCTGGTACAGCTCGCCGCCGCAGACGTCGCAGACGCCTTCCTTGGCGGGCTTCTTGTACGTCACGTGGAAGACGTGGGCGGAGTCGTTGCGGCAGATGCGCCGGCCGGCGATCCGCTTGACGACCTCCTCCTCCGGGGCCTCCAGGTCGAGCACGGCGTCCAGCTTGATGCCCTCGGTGTTCAGCAGCTCGTCCAGCGCCTCGGCCTGCGAGACGTTCCGCGGGAAGCCGTCCAGGAGGAAGCCGTTCACGGCGTCCGCCTGCTCCATACGGTCCTTGGCCATCGCGATGGTCACCTCGTCGGGGACGAGGTTGCCGGCGTCCATGTAGGACTTCGCGAGTTTGCCGAGCTCCGTCTGCTGGCTGATGTTGGCGCGGAACAGGTCGCCCGTGGAGATGTGCGGGACACGCAGCTTCTCGGCGAGGCGCGTGGCCTGCGTTCCCTTTCCGGCGCCAGGCGGCCCGACGAGGACGATTCGCATCAGCGGAGGAACCCTTCGTAATTGCGCTGCTGGAGCTGGCTCTCGATCTGCTTCACCGTCTCGAGACCGACACCCACGATGATCAGGATGCTGGTACCGCCGAAGGGGAAGTTCTGGTTTGCCCCGAAACCAACCAACGCCATCGTCGGGACGAGAGCAATCAGGCCCAAGTACAGCGAACCCGGCCAGGTGATCCGGTTGAGCACGTACGACAGGTACTCAGCGGTCGGTCGGCCAGCCCGGATGCCCGGGATGAAGCCACCATACTTCTTCATGTTGTCGGCGACTTCCTCGGGGTTGAACGAGATAGCCACGTAGAAGAAGGCGAAGAAAACGATGAGCAAGAAGTACATCGTGATGTAAATCGGGTGGTCCCCCTTGGTGAGGTTCCGCTCGATCCACGTCTTCCAGCCCGACTGGTCGTTCGAGAACTGCGCGATCAGGGCCGGGATGTAGAGCAGCGACGACGCGAAGATGACGGGAATCACACCCGCCTGGTTCACCTTCAGCGGGATGTACGTCGACGTACCACCGTAGGCGCGGCGGCCGATCATCCGCTTCGCGTACTGCACCGGGATGCGGCGCTGGGCCTGCTCGACGAAGACCACCAGGCCGACCATGACCAGGCCGACCGCGATGACGGTGCCGAACTCGATCCAGCCGTCGGCCAGGGTGCCGGACTTCTTGATGGCCCACAGCGCGGACGGGAAGGTGGCGGCGATCGAGATGAACATCAGGATCGACATGCCGTTGCCGATGCCGCGGTCGGTGATGAGCTCACCGAGCCACATGACGACGGCCGTACCGGCGGTCATCGTGACGACCATGACGATCGTGGAGAAGATCGAGCGGTCCGGGACGATCGTCGACGCGGCCGAGCAGCCGGAGAAGAGGGCGCCGCTGCGGGCGGTGGCGACGAGGCCGGTGCCCTGGAGGATGGCGAGCGCCACGGTCAGGTAACGGGTGTACTGCGTGATCTTCGCCGTACCGGCCTGGCCCTCCTTCTTCAGGGCTTCCAGGCGCGGGATCACGACGGTCAGCAGCTGCAGGATGATGCTCGCCGTGATGTACGGCATGATCCCCAGCGCGAAGATCGTGATCTGGAGCAGCGCGCCGCCACTGAACATGTTGACCAGACCGAAGAGGCCCTGGTTCGCGGACGCCTCGTCGACGCACTGCTGGACGGACTTGTAGTCGACGCCCGGGATCGGGATATGCGTACCGATCCGGTACACCACGATGATGGCGAGCGTGAAGAGCAGCTTCTTGCGCAGGTCGGGCGTCCTGAACGCCCGGGCGAACGCGGTGAGCACGGTGCCTCCTGCGACCCCCGCGCTACTGCGTCAAGGGTGACGGTCTTGAGGTTCGACGGATGAAGACGAATGCATAACGGTCAACTGCCGCTCAGGGTGCCCCAGCTGAAGCACCCTGTGAAGTTGGCAGTGCAGGCCACCTTACCGGCGAGACTGCCACCCTAGGAACGACCAACCGGGGATACCCCTTTTGTGGGGTATCCCCGGTCGGGATCGCTCAAGTCATCGAGACGCCTGAGGTGTTCAGACGAGCTCGGTGACGGTACCGCCGGCGGCGGTGATCTTCTCCTTGGCGGAGCCGGAGACGGCGTCGACCGTCACCTGCAGCGCCACGGAGATCTCGCCCTGGCCGAGGACCTTGACGAGGCTGTTCTTGCGAACGGCACCCTTGGCCACCAGACCCTCGACGGTGACTTCGCCACCCTCGGGGTACAGCGAGGCGAGCTTGTCCAGGTTCACGACCTGGAACTCGACCTTGAAGGGGTTCTTGAAGCCCTTCAGCTTCGGAAGACGCATGTGGAGGGGCATCTGGCCACCCTCGAAGCGCTCCGGAACCTGGTAACGGGCCTTCGTACCCTTGGTACCACGACCGGCCGTCTTACCCTTCGACGCCTCACCACGACCGACACGGGTCTTGGCGGTCTTGGCGCCCGGGGCGGGACGGAGGTTGTGGATCTTGAGCGGGTTGTTCTCCGCCATGATCAGTCGACCTCCTCGACCGTCACGAGGTGGCGGACGGTGTGCACCATGCCGCGGAACTCGGGACGATCCTCCTTGACGACCTGCGTGTTGATGCCCTTGAGACCAAGGGAGCGCAGGGTGTCACGGTGGTTCTGCTTGCTGCCGATGTACGACTTCGTCTGCGTGATCTTGAGCTGAGCCATTACGCAGCACCAGCCCCGGCACGCGCACGCAGCAGAGCCGCGGGAGCGACGTCCTCGAGGGGCAGACCACGGCGAGCCGCGATCTCCTCGGGACGCTGCAGACCCTTCAGGGCCTCCACGGTCGCGTGCACGATGTTGATCGCGTTCGACGAACCGAGCGACTTCGACAGGATGTCGTGAACGCCGGCGCACTCGAGCACGGCACGCACCGGGCCACCGGCGATAACGCCGGTACCGGGGGACGCCGGCTTGAGCAGGACGACGCCCGCCGCCTTCTCACCCGTGATCGGGTGCGGGATGGTGCCCTGGATACGGGGGACCTTGAAGAAGTGCTTCTTGGCTTCCTCAACACCCTTGGCGATGGCGGCCGGCACCTCCTTGGCCTTGCCGTAACCGACACCGACGGTGCCATCGCCATCGCCCACCACGACGAGCGCAGTAAAGCTGAAGCGACGACCACCCTTCACAACCTTGGCGACACGGTTGATCGCGACGACACGCTCAACGTAAGCGGTCTTCTCGGCGGCAGCAGCGCCACCGTCACGACCCTTACGGTCCCGCCGCTCGCCGCCACCGGCACCGCTTCCGCGGCGCTGGGGTCCAGCCATTGGATTACCTCTCTCTTTCCGCTAGCTACGAGCGGCTCAGAACTTGAGCCCGGCTTCGCGGGCGGCGTCCGCCAGGGCGGCGATGCGCCCGGCGTACTGGTTGCCACCACGGTCGAATACGACAGCCTCGACGCCGGCGGCCTTGGCGCGCTCGGCGACCAGGGCGCCGACCGACTTGGCCTGCGCGGACTTGTCGCCCTCGTTGCCGCGGATCGTGGTGTCCAGGGTCGACGCCGACGCCAGGGTGTGACCCTTGATGTCGTCGATGACCTGGGCCACGATGTGGCGGTTCGAGCGCGTCACGACGAGACGCGGACGCTCAGCCGTACCCGAGATGTGCTTACGGATACGGATGTGACGGCGCTTGATCGCGGCGCGCTTGTAAGCGTCGCCCTTGAGGATCTTCTGTCCGTATGCCATGGCTTACTTACCCGCCTTTCCGACCTTGCGGCGGATGACTTCGCCTTCGTACTTGACGCCCTTGGCCTTGTACGGGTCGGGCTTGCGCAGCTTGCGGATGTTGGCCGCAACCTCGCCGACCTTCTGCTTGTCGATGCCCTCGACCGAGAAGTGCGTCGGGTTCTCGACCTTGAACGAGATGCCCTCGGGCGCCTCGACCGTGATCGAGTGGCTGTAGCCGAGCGCGAACTCGAGGTTCGATCCCTTGGCCGCCACGCGGTAACCGACACCGCTGATCTCGAGCTTCTTCACGTAACCCTCGGTCACGCCGGTGATCATGTTCGCCACCAGCGTGCGGGACAGGCCGTGCAGGGCCTTGTTCTGACGCTCGTCGTTGGGGCGGGTGACGTTGAGAACGCCGTCCTCACCCTTGGCGATGTCGATCGGCGCGGCAACGGTGTGGGTCAGCGAGCCCTTGGGGCCCTTGACCGAGACCGTACGGCCGTCGATGGTGACGTCCACGCCGGCGGGAACCGTGATGGGGAGCTTGCCAATACGCGACATAGCTTTTTCCTCCGATTCCTTTCCGCTACCAGACGTAGGCGAGAACTTCTCCGCCTACGCCCTTCTTGCCGGCCTGCTTGTCGGTGAGGAGCCCGTGCGACGTGGAGATGATCGCCACGCCGAGGCCGCCCAGCACCTTGGGCAGGGAGGTGGACTTCGCGTAAACCCGGAGACCGGGCTTGGAGATCCGCTTGATGCCCGCGATGGAGCGCTCACGGTTCGGGCCGAACTTCAGCTCGAGAACGAGGTTCTTGCCGACCTCGGCGTCCTCGATCTTCCAGCCCGTGATGAAGCCCTCCTGCTGGAGGATCTCCGCGATGTGAGACTTGATCTTGGACGTCGGCATCGTCACGGAGTCGTGGTACGCCGAGTTCGCGTTCCGCAGACGCGTAAGCATGTCTGCGATCGGATCAGTCATGGTCATGAATTGGCCTTCGGCCTCTCTCGCCGGGGTTTCCAGGTGCCCATCCCTCTCCTCGATCCGAGACGAGGCGGGTGCGGTGCGGTGGACCTACGGCGTAGTAAGTCGTATCGGGCGACGTCAGGCGCCCAACCCTCCAAGCCTAAGCCATGGAGAGGAGGGCGCCTGACACGCCCAGTGCTTACCGAGAGCCCTTGGAATCCCTAAAAGCAGGGACTACCAGGAGCTCTTGGTCACGCCCGGCAGCTCGCCACGGTGAGCCATCTCACGAAGGCACACGCGGCACAGGCCGAACTTGCGGTACACGGAGTGGGGACGGCCGCAGCGCTGGCAGCGCGTGTAGCCACGCACGCCGAACTTGGGCTTGCGAGCAGCCTTCGCGATCAGAGCCTTCTTCGCCATCTCGCTCACGCCTCCTTGAAGGGGAAGCCGAGGTGACGAAGGAGGGCGCGGCCCTCAGCGTCGTTGGTCGCCGTGGTCACCACGGTGATGTCCATACCCCGGGTACGGTCGATCTTGTCCTGGTCGATCTCGTGGAACATGACCTGCTCCGTGAGACCGAAGGTGTAGTTGCCACGGCCGTCGAACTGCTTGGGGGACAGACCACGGAAGTCGCGGATGCGCGGCAGCGCGAGCGACAGGGTGCGGTCCAGGAACTCCCACATGCGGTCGCCACGGAGCGTGACGTGGGCACCGATCGGCTGACCCTCACGCAGCTTGAACTGCGCGATGGACTTGCGGGCCTTGGTGACCTGCGGCTTCTGGCCGGTGATCGTGGAGAGGTCGCGGATGGCGCCCTCGATCAGCTTGGAGTCGCGGGCGGCGTCGCCCACACCCATGTTGACCACGATCTTGACGAGGCCGGGGATCTGCATGACGTTCTCGTAGGAGAACTCCTCACGCAGCTTGCCCGCGATCTCCTCGCGGTACTTCGTCTTGAGACGCGGAGTGGTGGTGGTAGCCATCAGATGTCCTCACCCGTCCGCTTGGCAACGCGGATCTTGTTGCCCTCGTCGTCGAAGCGGTAACCGACACGCGTGACGACCTTGTTGCCGTCCTTCTCCACGACCAGCTGGACGTTGGAGACGTGGACGGGCGCCTCGGTGGTGACGATGCCGCCGGCCTGCGAACCCTTGGCGGTCGGGCCGGCCTTGGTGTGCTTCTTGACCCGGTTGACACCCTCGACCAGGACGCGGTCCTCGCGGGGGTAGGCCGCGATGACCTTGCCCTGCTTGCCCTTGTCCTTACCGGTGATGACCTGAACCAGGTCGCCCTTCTTGATCTTCATGCTTACAGCACCTCCGGCGCGAGCGAGATGATCTTCATGAACTTCTTCTCGCGCAGCTCCCGGCCCACCGGGCCGAAGATACGGGTGCCACGAGGGTCGCCGTCGTTCTTGAGAATGACAGCGGCGTTCTCGTCGAAGCGGATGTACGAGCCGTCCGGACGGCGGCGCTCCTTGACGGTGCGAACGATGACCGCCTTGATGACGTCACCCTTCTTCACGTTGCCGCCGGGGATCGCGTCCTTGACGGTGGCGACGATGACGTCACCGATGCCCGCGTAGCGGCGACCGGAGCCACCGAGCACACGGATGCAAAGGATCTCCTTCGCACCAGTGTTGTCGGCGACACGCAGTCGCGACTCCTGCTGGATCACGTCTATCTCCTGTTTGTCTGCCGGTTCCCGGCAGGGGCCTCAGTACGAGCGCCCCTGCCGAGCCTGGCGGAACTGACCTGCGGGGTTGGCCGCAGGAATTACTTGGCCTTCTCGAGGATCTCGACGATGCGCCAGCGCTTGGTGGCGGACAGCGGGCGGGTCTCCGCGAGGAGGACCCGGTCGCCGACGCCGGCAGCGTTCTGCTCGTCGTGCGCCTTGAGCTTGTTCGTACGGCGGATGACCTTGCCGTACAGGGCGTGCTTCACGCGGTCCTCGACGGCGACGACGACGGTCTTGTCCATCTTGTCGCTGACGACGAGACCCTCACGGGTCTTGCGGAAGCCGCGGGCCTCTGCGTTCTCAGTCACGTTGCTCTCGCTCATGCGTTCTCCACCGTTTCGATGCCCAGCTCACGCTCGCGCATCAGGGTGTAGATCCGCGCGATGTCCTTACGGACGGCCTTGAGCCGACCGTGGTTCTCGAGCTGACCGGTCGCCGCCTGGAAGCGGAGGTTGAACAGCTCTTCCTTGGCTTCGCGGAGCTTGTTCAGCAGCTCCTCGTCACCCAGTTCGCGCAGCTCGGACGCCTTGGTACCGGCCGACATCACGCTTCACCTGCCTCGCGCTTGACGATCCGGCACTTCATCGGCAGCTTGTGGGCTGCGCGAGTCAGGGCCTCACGGGCGATCTTCTCGTTGGGGTAGGACAGCTCGAACATGACCCGGCCCGGGTGCACGTTCGCGATCCACCACTCCGGCGAACCCTTACCGGAACCCATGCGGGTCTCGGCAGGCTTCTTCGTGAGCGGGCGGTCCGGGTAGATGTTGATCCAGACCTTGCCGCCACGCTTGATGTGGCGGGTCATGGCGATACGGGCCGCCTCGATCTGGCGGTTGGTCACGTACGCCGGCGTGAGGGCCTGAATGCCGTACTCGCCGAACGCGACCGTCGTACCGCCCTTGGCCTGACCACGGCGCTTCGGGTGGTGCTGCTTGCGGTGCTTGACCCTACGGGGGATCAGCATGTCGGTCAGGCCTCCGTTCCGGTGCTCTCAGCCGGAGCGGCGGCGGCGGGAGCCTCGGCCTTGGGGGCCTCGGCGCCGGCAGCCTGCTGCGGCTTACGACCGCGCCCGCCGCGCTCGCCACCACGGCCACCACGGGCCGGGCGGTCGGCGCCACCACGGGCCGGGCGGTTACCCGCACGGGCCGCAGCGTTCTCGGCGCGGACCTCGGCGATGTTCTTGACGTCGCCCTTGTAGATCCAGACCTTCACACCGATGCGGCCGAAGGTCGTCTTGGCCTCGAAGAAGCCGTAGTCCACGTTCGCGCGGAGCGTGTGCAGGGGCACGCGGCCCTCGCGGTAGAACTCCGAGCGGGACATCTCGGCGCCACCGAGGCGGCCACCGCACTGGATCTTGATGCCCTTGGCGCCCGCCTTCATCGCCGACTGCATGCTCTTACGCATGGCGCGACGGAAGGAGACGCGGGAGGAGAGCTGCTCGGCAACGGCCTGAGCAACCAGCTGAGCGTCCGTCTCGGGGTTCTTGACCTCGAGGATGTTCAGCTGGACCTGCTTGCCCGTGAGCTTCTCGAGGTCACCGCGGATGCGGTCGGCCTCGGCGCCACGGCGGCCGATGACGATGCCCGGACGCGCGGTGTGGATGTCCACACGGACACGGTCACGGGTGCGCTCGATCTCCACCTTCGAGATACCCGCGCGCTCCATGCCGGACGTCATCATCCGACGGATGGCGACGTCTTCCTTGACGTAGTCCTTGTACAGCTTGTCGGCGTACCAACGCGACTTGAAGTCGGTGGTGATGCCGAGCCGGAACCCATGCGGGTTAACCTTCTGGCCCATTACCGGGTTCCTTCCTTGCTGCTGACGACCACGGTGATGTGGCTGGTCCGCTTGCGGATCCGGTAGGCACGGCCCTGGGCGCGCGGCCGGAACCGCTTCAGGGTCGGACCCTCGTCGACGTACGCCTCGGAGATGAAGAGGCTGTCGGCGTCGGTGTGGTCGTAGTTGTGCGCGGCGTTGGCAATGGCGCTGTCGAGCACCTTGCCGACCGGCACGGAGGCTGCCTGCGGAGCGAATCGCAGAACAGCCTGAGCCTCCGTGGCATCCATGCCACGGATAAGGTCCACCACGCGGCGGGCCTTCATGGGCGTAACGCGGATGTACCGCGCCTGGGCCCTGGCTTCCATGGTTGTCCCTCTCAGTTACTTACGTGTCTGAATGCGATCCGCTACTAGCGGCGCTTCGACTTCCGGTCGTCCTTGACGTGACCCCGGAAGGTACGAGTCGGCGAGAACTCGCCGAGCTTGTGACCGACCATCGACTCGGTGACGAACACCGGGATGTGGGTCTTGCCGTTGTGCACCGCGAGCGTGTGGCCGAGCATGGCCGGCACGATCATGGAGCGACGGGACCAGGTCTTGATGACGTTCTTGGTGCCTGCTTCGTTCTGGGCGTCCACCTTCTTGATCAGGTGGTCGTCGACGAAGGGCCCCTTCTTGAGACTGCGCGGCATCTAAACCCGCTCCTAGCGCTTCTTGTTCGTCTTGCGGCGGCGGACGATGTACTTGTTCGAAGCCTTCTTCGGCGAACGAGTACGACCCTCCTTCTGACCCCAGGGGCTGACCGGGTGGCGACCACCGGAGGTCTTGCCCTCACCACCACCGTGGGGGTGGTCAACCGGGTTCATCGCCACACCGCGAACGGTCGGGCGGACGCCCAGCCAGCGCTTACGGCCGGCCTTGCCCCAGTTGATGTTGCTCTGCTCGGCGTTGCCGACCTCGCCGACCGTGGCGCGGCAGCGCTGGTCGACCAGGCGGATCTCACCGGAAGGCATGCGGAGGTGGGCCATCGTGCCCTCCTTCGCGAGCAGCTGCACGGAGGCACCGGCGGAGCGGGCGAACTTGGCGCCGCCACCGGGACGGAGCTCGATCGCGTGGATCGTGGTACCGACCGGGATGTTGCGGAGCGCCAGGTTGTTGCCCGGCTTGATGTCGGCCCCGGGACCGTTCTCGACGCGGTCACCCTGCTGCAGGTTGCGCGGGGCGAGGATGTAGCGCTTCTCGCCGTCCGCGTAGTGCAGCAGCGCGATGCGCGCGGTGCGGTTGGGGTCGTACTCGATGTGCGCGACCTTCGCCGGCACGCCGTCCTTGTCGTGACGACGGAAGTCGATCACGCGGTAGGCGCGCTTGTGTCCGCCACCCTGGTGGCGAACGGTCACACGACCGGCGTTGTTACGGCCGCCCTTGCTGTGCAGGGGGCGGACCAGCGACTTCTCCGGCGTGGACCGCGTGACCTCGACGAAGTCGGCGACGCTGGAGCCACGACGGCCCGGCGTAGTCGGCTTGTACTTGCGGATTCCCATTTCTCAGTCCTCGTCCGATATCGGACGATCCGACCCGCTTACGCGGTCGGACCGCCGAAGATGTCGATACGGTCGCCCTCAGCAAGGGTCACGATCGCGCGCTTGGAGCCGGCACGCTGGCCGAAGCCGGTGCGGGTCCGCTTGCGCTTGCCCTGGCGGTTGAGCGTGTTGACCCCGGTGACCTTGACCGAGAAGACCGCCTGGACGGCCTGCTTGATCTGGGTCTTGTTGGCGTCGGGGGCGACGATGAACGTGTACTTGCCCTCGTCGAGGAGCGCGTAGCTCTTCTCCGACACGACCGGCTTCAGCAGCACGTCACGGGGGTCCGTGAACGACTTGCTGACCGGCGTCTCGACGGTGTTCTTGCCCTCGGCGGCGTGACGACGCGCCTTGGCGACGCGCGCGGCCTTGGCGGCCTTGGCCGCCTTGGAGGCGATAGAGGGGTGACGGATGGCCATCAGACCTCAGTCCCTTCGGTGTCGTTGGCCTTCGGGCCGGCGACGAAGGACTCGAGAGCGGCCTGGGTGAAGACCACGTCGTCCGAGACGATCACGTCGTACGTGTTCAGCTGGCCCGGCTCCAGGATGTGGACCTGGGGCAGGTTGCGGGCGGACAGCCACGCGGCCTCGTCGGCGCGCTCGACGACCAGGAGCAGGTTCTTGCGCTCCGAGATCTTGCCGAACAGCGTCTTGGCGGCCTTCGTGGAAGGAGCCTCGCCCTCGATCACGCCGGTGACGACGTGGATGCGGTTGTTGCGGGCCCGGTCGGTGAGGGCGTGACGCAGCGCGGCAGCCTTCATCTTCTTCGGGGTCCGCTGCGAGTAGTCACGCGGCACGGGACCGTGCACGACGCCACCACCGGCGAACTGCGGCGCGCGGGTCGAGCCCTGACGGGCGCGGCCGGTGCCCTTCTGGCGGTAAGGCTTCTTGCCACCACCACGGACTTCGCCACGGGTCTTGGTCTTGTGCGTGCCCTGACGGGCAGCCGCGTTCTGCGCGACGACGACCTGGTGGATCAGCGGGATGCTGACCTTCTCCACGCCGAAGATCTCCGCGGGGAGTTCGACGCTTCCGGTCTTCTCGCCGGCAGGCGAAAGGATGTCAACAGTGCTCATCGGTACCTCAGGCCCCCTTGGCCGCGGTGCGGACCAGGACGAGGCCGCCGTTCGGACCGGGGACAGCGCCCTTGATGAGCAGCAGACCCTTCTCCGCGTCAACGGCGTGGACGGTCAGGTTCTGGGTGGTGACCCGCTCGTTGCCCATGCGACCCGCCATGCGGAGGCCCTTGAACACGCGGCCCGGGGTGGCGCAGCCACCGATGGAACCGGGCGAGCGGTGCTTGCGCTGGGTGCCGTGACCGGCGCCGAGGCCCTTGAAGTTGTGACGCTTCATGACACCGGCGAAGCCCTTGCCCTTGCTCTTGCCGGTCACGTCGACCTTGATCCCGGCCTCGAACACCTCAGCGGTGATCTCCTGGCCGAGGGTGTACTCGGAGGCGTCCGCGGTGCGGATCTCGACGAGGTGGCGACGCGGCGTGACATCGGCCTTGGCGAAGTGGCCCTTGAGGGGCTTGTTCACCTTGCGCGGGTCGATCTCGCCGAACGCGATCTGGACGGACTCGTAGCCGTCGACGTCGTTCGTGCGGACCTGGGTGACGACGTTGGGGCCGGCCCTGACGACGGTGACCGGAACAACGCGGTTGTTCTCGTCCCACACCTGCGTCATGCCGAGCTTCTCGCCCAGGATGCCCTTGATCTGCTTAGCCATTCTCAGATCACCGACCCTTAGAGCTTGATCTCGATGTCGACACCGGCCGGGAGGTCGAGTCGCATCAGAGAGTCAACGGTCTTGGGCGTCGGGTCGAGAATGTCGATCAGGCGCTTGTGCGTGCGCATCTCGAAGTGCTCGCGCGAGTCCTTGTACTTGTGCGGCGACTTGATGACGCAGTACACGTTCTTCTCAGTGGGCAGCGGCACCGGGCCCGCGACCGACGCACCAGTGCGAGTCACCGTCTCGACGATCTTCTTCGCCGAGGAGTCGATGACCTCGTGGTCGTAGGCCTTGAGCCGGATGCGGATCTTCTGTCCCGCCATGGCTACTCAGTAGTCCTTTGTCTCGTTTAACGCTCTGGAACCCGGTGTTCCTGACCCCTCGCTCCGACCCACGCGGTCGGGCGTGTCGCGCTTTCGCTGACACAGATGTCCCTTGTTCGAACATCCCTTGCCTGAGAAAGAGAATCACCGGGCGCCTGGCCTGTGCCGTACCTTGCTTCCCGAAAGATTCCCGTACGTCCGCCCCAGCGCTGCCATGTGGCAGTTAGGGCGACGAGTACTGTGGGACTCGCTTCCGGTCCTCCCGGCGGGAGGCGCGCAGCATCAACACTCGACCGAGCAACTCCGACAGTCTGCCATATGGGGCGGGGTGTCCGCCAATCGAGCCGGAGACAATACCCCGGGAGTGACGTAGGTCAAACACACGCGGACCGCGCCGCCGTCAGAAGGCAGGGTTCTCGTGTGAGACGAGAGCAGCCGTGAAGTAGAGGGGAAGGCCGTCCTCCGGGTCCAGGGGTACGTCCTGCGAGGTCTCGCGGCTGAAGACGATCGTCAGGTCCCGCACCACCGGCTCCTCCGGGTTGGAGTCATCGATCTCGTAGCCCGCGGCGGAGAAGATCTTCAGCAGCTCACGCGCCGGGGTTCGAAAGACGTCGTTGCCCCGCCACAGGACCCGAAGGTCCGATTCCTCTTCTTCAGGGGCGGAGACATCCACGGCATTGACCGTCTCCTGGTCCCGGAGAATCACGATGACGTCGAAGTCATCCCCCATGGCCTGGATCTTCACCGTGGGGTTGTGCGCGAGCGGACCCACCACACGAACCTCACCCCAGGAGGACGCGGCCTGCGCAGCCTCCTCGAAGGGCATTCCCATGCGCACCGGCGGAACACCATGCGGAGGGTCCAGGATGATTTCCATACCTCTGCCTCACTTCAGTAGGTCGTAGTTGATCGTCCAGCCGTTGTCGGTCAGCATTTTCTGCAACCCGGGGTTGTCCTTCATGCTGGCGACCATGTCGGCTATGTGCTGGTCGTACTTGTCGCCGTGCAAGGCTCGGATGTCGTCGATGTCCATCTTCATCGCCTCGTCGAACTTCCCCTGATCTACCAGGTCACGTTGCGCATTGCGCCAGGGGGTCGCCGAATAGCCACGCGAGTCCGTGCTGGAGACGAGCCTGTGATCGCGTCTTTCCATGCGTATGGCGGGCCCCATCCAGTCGGTGAGACTGAGATGGGAATAGGCGGCCTTGGCCGGTATGTGGTTGATCTCGTTCCCCTTGCGCGCGGGCGAGAGCCTTCCGTACCAGCCACCCAGATCCGTACAGACAAGGCCGAGCGGATCGCTCCAGGTGAGGGGATTGGGGACGTAGGCGTAGTGGTTGGGGGCCGCGTCCAGGCCGAGCGGGTCCGGTGAGATGTAGCGCGCGTTCTCCGCGTCGTAGTAGCGCCGGACGTTGTAGTCGAGTCCCGACTCCGGGTCGTGATACTGGCCGGGAAAGCCCAGTGGGCAATGCGTTTCCTCGTCCGCGCCGTCGAAAGGCAACCCCCAGAGTGACGCATGGCGACTCCAGCGAATCCTCCCCTCGTCGTCGATGAGTTCGGTCGGTGTTCCAATTAGATCGGTGACGATCGCGTAGAACTGGGCGTCGACCTGCTCCTGGTCCTCCGCGATACCGGCGGACGCAGTACGGACCATCTCCGTCTGAGCCAGTGGTCGGTGTTCTCCGGGCTGCCAGTGCCACGTGGTCGTCTTCAGCACCCCGCCGCCGCGCGACTCGGTCTGCTCGGCAAGACGGGTGCCCTCCCAGGCGAAGTCGGTCTGTTCGGCGACCGCGCCGTCGTCCGTCAGCAGTTGTTTGGCGATACGGCGACCGTGCGGGTCGTACAGGTAGTGCCACCGAGAACCATCGGGAGTGATCACCTCAGTGAGGCAGTCCAGAGCATCCCAGCGGTACCGCCATATCCGCTTCGCACCCGACAGCAGACGCCGCGTCACGGACACGACCCGCCCCTGACCGTCATATTCGTAACGGGTGCGGTCCAGTCGGCGCAGGAGCGGCCCGTCGTACTCCCGGGTCCCGGAGGCGCCGATCGCCTCCGTCGGCTCGGGAATCACTCGGCTGTTCACCAGGTTCCCGGAGCTGTCGTAGCTGTAGGTCTCCTGCCGGTCCGTGGTCTGCGCGGCGAGGACACGACCGACAGGGTCCAGGCTGAGTCGGCGAGGTCCCTGCACAGTGTCGTCAATGGCCGTAAGAAAGTTGTCGGGGCGATAACCGTAGGTGCGTCGCCAGCTGTCGCCGCCCGATCGGGCAGAACTCAGAACGAGCCCCGTGGTGCGGCCGGCCGCGTCCCAGGACTGACCGAGCGCCGCACCTGCCCCCAGGGTGCGCTGGACTTCCCTGCCGACAGCGTCGTAGGAGAGGCGGACACCGGAACCCGACGTGTGCAGCCCCGTCAGCCGGTGCTCCGCGTCGTACTCCCAGTGCGTTGTGACGCCAGTAGGAGTACGGCGACGTGTGCGGCGCCCCATGAGGTCGTAGTCGAGTTCCAGCGCGCGTCCATTGCAGGTCTCCCGGACAACGGCACCGAGCACGTCTCGTTCATAGGTGATCACGGCGGACGGGCTCGCTGCCTCCAGCAGACGGCTGGCTCCGTCGTACCGGTAGTGGGTCACACCGTCATCGGTGGCCCGGGTGCGGAGGTTGCCGCGTGCGTCGAAGGTGCAGACGAGCCTCTGGCCGGCCCCGTTGATTCGCTCGACGGGCTGCCCCGCCGCGTCGTAGCGGTACGTCGTCTGCCTGCCGCTGAAGTCGCGCTCGCTGAGAAGATTGCCGACAGCGTCATACCTGTACGACCACGTCTGCCCCAGCGCGTTGGTGGCGGCGGTGAGCCGCAGCTCCGTGTCGTATGCGTAGGTGAGGCGCGACCCGTCGGGCTGGGTCACAGCCATGGGGAGGCCGAAGGGTCCTTGTTCATAACGGGTGAGCGCTCCTGTCGCGCTCTCGAAAGCCACCGGGTTGCCGGCCGCGTCCAGTCGCCAGTGTTCGGTCGCCCCGTCCGGTAGCGTCCGGGCAAGCAAGCGGCCGTCCACCGTCCACGTAAGCCTCGTCACCGCTTCGGCGGCGTCCAGGACGGCCACCACCTGTCCCAGGGCGTTCCGTCGATAGCGGGTGATGTGACCCAGGGCATCGATGACCGCGACCGGGAGTCCGACGGCATCGTTCTCGATGTGGCGAGAGTTTCCCAATGGATCGACGACCAGAGACCTCGCCCCCGCTTCGTCGTAGGCATAGCGCGTCGTACCACCGACCGGATTCTCCGAGCTCGTAAGACGCCCTAGCTCGTCGTAGACACGCTGCCACCGTGCGCCATCGGCCTCGATGACGGTCGTGGGCAGATGAGAGTCGTTGTACTCGGCGCGCACGCTCGAACCGTCCGGGAGACGCAGTTCGACGAGATCGCCGCGATCGTCGTAGGTGTAGCCGGTGGTACGGCCCAGCGGATCGGTCTCGGACAGCAGGCGGTCGTACCGGTCCCACTCACGAACGGTGATCGAACCCAGAGGATCGATTTCGCGGACCACTTGGAGATGGTCGTTCATCTCGTACGTCGTGACGTGACCGAGTGAATCGGTGTACCGCGTACGTTTGTTGTCCTCGTCGTACTCAAAGGCACCGTTCATCAGGCCGTCCGGCCCGGTCGTCCGGACGCAGCGTCCTTCGGCGTCGTAGCCGTAACGGAAGACCGTTCCGATGCGGTCTTCCCAACCGCTGATGCGCCCCTGCTCGTCGTAGAAGATCTTGTCCGGGCTTCCCGATGCGTCGTGGACGTGTGTCAGCTGTCCCGTCCCGTCGTACCCGTATCGCCTCAACACCGGAGCATCAGGATCGCTGGCAAGGACGAACCCCGTGATCCGGTCCGATGCCACGGACACGGCCATGTGGTAGCCGCCGCTGTGCGTGACGGCCTCGGGCACGCCCTGGTCACTGTAGGAGACAGTGATCGAATTTCCATGCCGGTCCGTGATCGCGACGAGGGACAGCTCGGCCGGCCGGTGGCGGGTGACCGGAGCGAAGTGCAGGTCCTGACCGATCTCCGGCTGGTTGACGGTCAACGGGGTACCGGCCGCGCCGTCCCAGGCGAGTTCCCAGCGAGGCCCCTCCACCGGCAGTACAGGCAGACCCGGCTCTGGGGTCGGGTACTCAAGAACCATGCCGTCTTCGGTCACCAGCCGGGCACCGAACTGTTCCAGGATCAGTCTCTGGTCCAGCGTTGACGTCCACGCCCGTCCGAACCAACGGCCGGCGCGCTGACCCGTTACGTAGTGCCGTCTGAGGATCAGGGGAAGCACGCCCGGCAAGAACACGTCGTCCTCGGACATGACCATCTCACCGGTCGCCACGTCGATCGGGTCGTTCTTGCAGGTGCGTTTGAGCATGCTCAACGCACGCTTACGCAGATTGCCTCCCAGCCCCTTCGCCATGCCTTTGAGACCAACCTTGGCAAAAGCCTTCATGCCCTTGGCGAGGCCGCCGAGGGTGGTGAGGCCCTTCATGCCGGGTATGCAGTCCAGGGCGGCCAGACCCACGTCCCAGAGGGAGGCCTGGCCCTTGGAATATTTGTAAAGCGTGTCGGCAAGCACGACGAGGGCCGCGATCAGCACGATCGCACCCAGGATCGGACCGCCGATGATCATCGCGATCACACCGACCACCGCGACGACGACCTTGCAGACCGCGACGATGTTGTCCCAGTTGTCCGTGAACCAGTCCCCCACCTCCTCCCACCACGACCGGTTCTGAATACCCGCGTCGGACGCCTCATCGATCTTCGTCTTCGCGGTGTGCGCGGCCTCCTCGCGCATCTTGCGCGCGTCAGCGGCCATCTTCTTCGCCGCGGCCAGCGCGTCCTGGGCGCTGTCGACGTCCGACTGCGCACTGGTCTGCGCGGTCTTGGCGTGCTGGGCATCGCGCGTGGCGGCACGGACCTTGCCCTCATCCGGCTTGTCGCCGCCCGACTTGCTGCCGGTGGGGTCGTCCTTGTACTTGTCGGCTTCCTTGTTCGCCCGCGTCACCCACGAATCGGCGGAGGTGAGACGGGAGTTGGCGGAGGAGAGGTCACTCTGCGCCTCACGCCCCTTGGCGAGCGCACGGTCGGCGAGCGCCTGCGCCCGCTCCAGCTTCGGCCAGAAGTCAGTGAGCGCGTCGCCGCACAACTCGTAGGACTTCTTCAGCTTCTTCAGGTTCTTCGGAACGTCCCCGAACTCGTCCTTGAAGACCTCCGCCGACTTACCCGCCCACTCCAGCAGGGTGTCCTCACCCGCCATGCCATTGACGAGGCGCAGGGCATCCGAGACGTCGTCGGCGAAATCGTGAAGTGTCTTGGCCAACCGCTTGATCCGGTCCGGATCACCCGGCGTCGGATCCTTCTCCAGATCCAGGACATGCCAGTCCGTGGGCCGATGCCCCGCCATACCGCAACCCCCGTCACGCCTGCATCGTCAACAACCGTATGCACACGCGAACTTACCGGGAACATCCGTTCGGTGAAAAGGTCACGAGGGTCACGGGTGGACGGCCCACCACACCTACCTCACCCGTTCGACGGCTTCAGGTGAATGTCAGTCACCGAGCAACAGTCGCTCCAGCTCCGCGTCGTACGCCCGGAACCCCGCCTTGCCGTACTCCGGAGCATCCGACTGGGGGCGCAGCACGCCCGGCAGATGGGCGACCCGCCACGTCCTGTATACCTGTGCTGGTACGACGCCGCCCGTGGCGTCCGCGAGGTCGCAGGCGGTCGTGAGTACGTCGACGATCGCTGCCGCGCCTCGCCGGGGGTCCGTCATCGCCGCGACGGCGGCCGTGATCACGGCGTGCAGGAACTCCGTGAGCTGCAGGTCCGCTGCCATGCGGCACATGCGCCGGATCACGGGCGATTCGTCGAGTCCTTCGATCGAGTCCGGGACTCCGGTGACGCCCGCGGACCACAGCAGCAGGTGCGCCGCCTCAACCTTGTAGTCACGGAACCAGCCGAACTCGTCCGCCGTCCGCATGACCGCGTCGTCGAACCCGCACGCCTGCCGGACCCCGTCCATCAGCCGCGCGACGTCAGCGTGCCGGCGCGCCAGGAACTCCCCCACCGAGACATCCGCGAGCACGTACGTGCCGGTGGCGTTCACCGCCCCGACCTCCACCACTCCGCCGAGGGGCGCGAAGACTCCCCGCGCGAGGCTCGTGCCTGTCAGCGGTTGCAGGGGGTGCCCTGCCTGCCGTAGCAGCTCATGGTGATCTCCGAACTGGTTCAGAAGCCCCACGGGGCCGGATGCGGGGTCGGTTTCCGATCCTCGGACCAGATCAGGCGGGCCTCCAGGTCGTCACCGAGGAGCTCGGTCAGGCAGCGTACCGCCCAGCCGTTCCAGTGGACGCCGCCCGGGAACTCGGGCACGCGGAAGGCGGGGAGGTGAGAGGGGAGGGCGTCGGGACGAAAGACCGTGGTCTTCATCTGGCCCGTGGCCTTCTTGGGCTTGGCGGACCTGCGGGTGTCGACGCAGTCGACGACCTGCTCGACGAGCTGGAGGACGTACGGCGACTCGGCGGACGGGGCGGCGTCCTCCGGGACGACCGGGAGCTGCCGGCCCGCCGCCTTCAGGTCGTACGCCAGCAGATCGGCGGCACGGCGGCTGAACACTGGCGCGCCCGGATATCCGCAGGGGAACTCGGCCCGGCGCAACCGCGGATCGCCGACCCACTCGGCGCGCAGTGAAACCGGCAGATCCTCGGCCGCCCCGGTGCGCATCCAGCGGATCAGCCTGCGGTGGGCGTGCTCCTCCAGAGAGAGGGTCCGGAACCGCTTCATGCTCGGCATCAGCCGGAACACCGCCAAGGGCTCGCTCGCCGTACGTGCTCCCGGCCGCATCAGAGCCACTCCCCCTCCTCATCGCCCACCGCGCCCACACCGTACTCACGCATCACTGCACAGACGGCCCGTTGCCCTGGATCCAGGCGTGCGCGCCGTCTCGGTGCCACGTCGTCGTTTCAGCTACGGCACGATCGGCGCCCGGCCCGGTCGTACAGCCGAGCCGTCGCGAACTCGACGGCCTCCTCGACCCCGACCGCCCGAGGCTCCTCTCCGCACTCCGCCACGAACCATCCCCCGCGCCACTCCACCCGCCACACCCGCCCCCACCGGTTCTCGAACTCGACGAAGCTCCCGTCCCCGCCCTCCATCCACCGCAGCTCATCCACCAGCCGACGAGGCTCGGTGAAGCCACGGCCGATGTTTGTACTCCGGCCCTGCGTACGGGTGTTGGCGTACCGCATCTTCAGATACGGCAACGGTCCGCGGCCGAGCTCGTTCAGCCGCAGCATCTGATAGCGGGTGATCGCCTCGTCCAGCGTCTCGTCACCCGCGGCGGCGAATTCACAGGCGAACGCCGGGAAAACCAGCCGGACGTACGGGGTCAGCGCCGGATTCTCCGCGCGGTAGGCGCGGTGGACGTCGGGTGAGATGCCGACGACCGAGTCGAAGTCCCGCCGCCCCGTAGGCGGTTGGAAACCGTCGAGCGCTCCCCAATGGGTGTTGCGTGCGAAGAGCTCGCCCTCCCGCTCCCTCGCGAACCCCAGTACCGCAACCGCGAGTTCCTCGTCGTACGACCCCCGCCCGCTCAGCTGAAGCAGCCGCGCACCGTCGGCGCTCAGCGCTCCCGCGAAACCGAAGAGGGGAACACGCGACCAGTACCAGGCATCCGACAGCCCGGCCAAGGGCCGCACGCCAGGGAAGTCCGCCAGTACGGCACGTAGATCCATCGGCTCATCGTAGATCGACCGCAACGACCCCAGCCCGACGCCCCGTTCCCGCATACCCTCCCCTCATGCCGCGGCTCACCACGCCACCCCGCCCGCTCGACGTCACCGCCACATTCCCCGAACTCGCCCCACTCGCCCGCACCACCATCCGCCTCCACCCCCGCCCCGGCTCCCCCGCCACGGCGGACAGTTCCCTCGGCGGCCCCCTCCTCTGGCCGGCAGTCGAGCCCTGGCCCACCTGCTCGGAGCACCCCGCCGCCCTCGCCCTCTCACCGGATGAGGTCCGCCACCGCCGCCGCATCCTCGACGCGGCCCGCAACCGCCCCCACCCCGAGGGCACCGACTTCCTCACCCCGGACGAGCGGGTCATCGTCGACGGAGCCTCACAGCCCAGGCCCATCCCCCAGCCCGGCCCGATCCCCCTGCTCCCCATCACACAGCTCTACGCCCGCGACACCCCCGAGACCGTCGCCTTCCCCGCCCCACCCGGCGCCGACCTCCTCCAACTCCTCTGGTGCCCCTTCGATCACAAAGGCCGAACGGGCCCCACACCCCGTACCGAACTCCGCTGGCGAACCACCGCACACATCACCGACCCCCTCACCGCCGCCCCCCACCCCGCAGTGATCGGCAAAGACCGCTACCTCCCCGAACCCTGCGTCCTCCACCCGGAACCCGTCACCGAATACCCCGCCCCGCACGAACTCCCCGAGCCCCTCGCCGACCGCGTCGAGGACTGGGCCGAGAGTCACGGCGTGGGCTACCAGTACGACCTCGCCGTCGCCCCGGGCTGCAAGCTCGGCGGACACGCCCCCTGGAGCTACACCGACCCGTTCCCCATGGCCTGCCCGGAGTGCGGCGCGCCCGTGCAGCCCCTGCTCACCATCGACGGCTACGAAAGCGGCGGCATCACCTGGCGCCCCCTCGGCGAATCCCCGGTTCCCGGCCGCCCCACCCACCTCAACATCGGCCGCGACCACGCCCTCCAGATCTACGTCTGTACGACGTCGTACGACCACCCGCACCAGCAGTACATCCAGTGACCCGAGCCAAACCGACACCCCCGGCTCAGGGCCCCCCGACCCCCGAAACGCCCTCCACCACCTGCCCCACCGCATCCAGCACCCCGTGCCCGAACGCGGTCGGCGCCACCAGGACTCCGAACACCAGCGCCAGCCCCACCGTCACGCTCTGGTCGGAACGACTCCGCGCATGCACCGTCCGCCGCAACCGCAGGGCGAGGATGACGGCCAGCAGCACCGCCACGTCCACCGTCAGCATCATCGGGCGAGTCCCTCCGTAGGCGAAGTCCAGTGAGCCAAGGGCGACTTGCACGCTACGCACCCCCACTAGGGCTCGACTCGACCCCGACATTCAGTGACCCGCGTCTTGCCCAGGCCGTCGGCGCACCCCCATGATCACGCCCATGTACAAACGAAGACGCGCCCTCGGCGCCTACCTCGGCGTGGTGCTCGCCGCCGTCCTGCTCCCCGGTATACGGCCGATCGACGACAACGTGGCCTGGGCGGCGCTGCTGCCCGGCATCGTGTTCCTCGTCGTGAACCAGCTGATCTCCAGCTATCCCAGCAGCATCCGCACCGCTCCCCCGATCGCGCTGCTGATCCTCGCCGCGGTCGGTGTCGTCCAGGACACCCTCATCTGGCTGCTCGTCTCCTGGATCAGCTCGCAGATGGACGGCGGGCTGCATGTCGACGGTTTCCTCGCCGCGCTGCTCGGCGGAGTCGTCGTACGGGTCAGCGTCCTCGCCGTCATGGCCGTCGGCCCGCAGCCGGCACCCGAAACCGCTGCGTGACAACGCGAAAGGGCCCGCACGACCGAAGTCGTACGGGCCCCTTCAGGAGCTCAATGAGCTACCAGGCGATCAAGCCAACAAGACTTACTTGTTGATCTTGGTGACCTGGCCGGCGCCCACGGTCCGGCCACCCTCACGGATGGCGAACTTCAGGCCCTCTTCCATGGCGACGGGCTGGATGAGCTCCACCTTCATCTCGGTGTTGTCACCCGGCATGACCATCTCGGTGCCCTCGGGGAGGGTCACCACGCCGGTCACGTCCGTCGTACGGAAGTAGAACTGCGGACGGTAGTTGTTGAAGAACGGCGTGTGGCGGCCACCCTCGTCCTTGGACAGGATGTAGGCCTGGGCCTCGAACTCGGTGTGCGGCGTGACCGAACCGGGCTTGATGATGACCTGGCCGCGCTCGACGTCCTCGCGCTTGATGCCACGGAGGAGCAGACCGACGTTCTCACCGGCCTGGCCCTCGTCGAGCAGCTTGCGGAACATCTCGATGCCGGTGACCGTGGTGGTGGTCTTCTCCTGCTTGATGCCGATGATGTCAACGGTCTCGTTGACCTTCAGGACACCACGCTCGATACGGCCGGTGACGACCGTACCGCGACCGGTGATCGTGAAGACGTCCTCGACGGGCATGAGGAACGGCTTGTCGACGTCACGCTCGGGGGTCGGGATCGACTCGTCGACGGCGGCCATCAGGTTGAGGACGGACTCGCCCCACTCCTTGTCGCCCTCGAGCGCCTTGAGCGCCGAGACCTTGACGACCGGCAGGTCGTCGCCCGGGAACTCGTACTCGGAGAGGAGCTCACGGACCTCGAGCTCGACGAGCTCCAGGATCTCCTCGTCGTCCACCATGTCGGCCTTGTTCAGGGCGACGACGATGTACGGAACGCCGACCTGGCGGGCCAGGAGCACGTGCTCCTTGGTCTGCGGCATCGGGCCGTCGGTGGCGGCGACAACGAGGATGGCGCCGTCCATCTGCGCCGCACCCGTGATCATGTTCTTGATGTAGTCCGCGTGACCGGGGCAGTCGACGTGGGCGTAGTGACGGGTCTCCGTCTGGTACTCGACGTGCGCGATCGAGATCGTGATACCGCGCTGGCGCTCCTCGGGAGCCTTGTCGATCTGGTCGAAGGCCGAGGCCTCGTTCAGGTCCGGGTACGCGTCGTGCAGCACCTTGGTAATGGCGGCCGTGAGGGTCGTCTTACCGTGGTCGATGTGACCGATGGTGCCGATGTTGACGTGGGGCTTAGTCCGCTCGAACTTCGCCTTCGCCACTGGGTCCTCCTGTGGAGTGGTTCTGGTACGCCTTACTCATCGGCGCCAGGTGATCTTTGCTGGGATGCCGCCCGCCGGGGTTCTCCCGTGCCGGGCGATCCCCGGCGGTCGGTGTCAAGCCTAAAGCGTGTGAACGGTGTGCGTTACTCGCCCTTGGCCTTCGCGATGATCTCCTCGGCGACGTTCCGCGGAACCTCGGCGTAGGAGTCGAACTGCATGGAGTAGCTGGCACGGCCGGACGTCTTGCTGCGCAGGTCGCCGACGTAACCGAACATCTCCGAGAGGGGCACGAGGCCCTTCACGACGCGGGCACCCGCCCGCTCCTCCATGGCCTGGATCTGACCACGGCGGGAGTTGATGTCGCCGATGACCTCACCCATGTAGTCCTCGGGCGTGGTGACCTCGACGGCCATCATCGGCTCGAGGAGCACGGGGGACGCCTTGCGCGCGGCCTCCTTGAAGGCCTGCGAACCGGCGATCTTGAACGCGAGCTCGGAGGAGTCGACCTCGTGGTAGCCACCGTCGAGAAGGATGACGCGGACGCCGGTCATCTCGTAGCCGGCCAGGATGCCGAACTGCATGGCCTCCTGCGCACCCGCGTCGACCGAAGGGATGTACTCCTTCGGGATGCGGCCACCGGTGACCTTGTTCACGAACTCGTACGAGGCGTCGCCGCCCTCGATCGGCTCGATCGCGATCTGCACCTTGGCGAACTGACCGGTACCACCGGTCTGCTTCTTGTGCGTGTAGTCGTGACGCTCGACGCCCTTGCGGATCGTCTCGCGGTACGCGACCTGCGGCTTGCCGACGTTGGCCTCGACCTTGAACTCACGGCGCATACGGTCGACCAGCACCTCGAGGTGCAGCTCGCCCATACCACCGATGATGGTCTGGCCCGTCTCCTCGTCCGAGTGGACCTGGAACGACGGGTCCTCCTCGGCCAGGCGCTGGATCGCGACGCCCAGCTTCTCCTGGTCGCCCTTCGACTTGGGCTCGATGGCGACCTGGATGACCGGCGCCGGGAAGTCCATGGACTCCAGGATCACCGGCTGCTTGTCGTCGGACAGCGTCTCACCGGTGGTGGTCTGCTTCAGGCCCATGACGGCGACGATGTCACCGGCGCCCACCGACTCGATCTCCTCACGCTTGTTCGCGTGCATACGGTAGATCTTGCCGATGCGCTCCTTCTTGCCCTTGACGGAGTTCAGCACGGCGGTGCCGGACTCCAGGCGACCGGAGTAGATCCGGACGAAGGTGAGCTTGCCGAGGTGCGGGTCGCTCATGATCTTGAACGCCAGCGCCGAGAGGGGCTCCTCGTCGGACGGCTTGCGCTTGACGACGACCTCGGGGTCCTTGACGTCGTGGCCCTCGATGGCCTCGACGTCGAGCGGGGTCGGCAGGTAGCGCACGACCGCGTCGAGCAGGGGCTGGACGCCCTTGTTCTTGAACGCGGTGCCACAGAACACCGGGGTGACCGTGACGTCCTTGGACTTGCCGGAGGCGATGGTGATACGACGGATCGCGGCGTACAGCTGCTCCTCGGTGGGCTCGACGCCCTCCAGGTACAGCTCCATGATCTCTTCGTCGTTCTCGGCGACGCCCTCGATGAGCTTGCCGCGGTACTCCTCGGCAGCCTCGGTGTGCGTGGCCGGGATGTCGACGACGTCGTACATCTCGCCCTTGGCGGCCTCGGCGGACCACACGAGCGCCTTCATGCGGACCAGGTCCACAACGCCCTTGAAGTCCATCTCGGCACCGATGGGCAGCTGCATGACGAGCGGCTGCGCACCGAGACGGTCCTTGATCATGTCGACGCAGCGGTGGAACTCCGCGCCGGTACGGTCAAGCTTGTTCACGAAGCAGATGCGCGGCACGCCGTAACGGTCGGCCTGACGCCACACCGTCTCGGACTGCGGCTCCACACCCGCGACACCGTCGAACACGGTGACGGCACCGTCGAGGACGCGGAGCGAACGCTCCACCTCGACCGTGAAGTCCACGTGACCCGGGGTGTCGATGATGTTGATCGTGTAGTCGTTGTCCTCGAGCGGCCAGTGACAGGTGGTGGCAGCAGAGGTGATCGTGATGCCACGCTCCTGCTCCTGCTCCATCCAGTCCATGGTGGCGGCGCCGTCGTGGACCTCACCGATCTTGTAGCTGACGCCGGTGTAGAAGAGGATCCGCTCGGTGGTGGTCGTCTTGCCCGCGTCGATGTGGGCCATGATCCCGATGTTGCGGACCTTGGCCAGGTCAAGTGAAGTGGTAGCCATAAGGCTTTCGTCTTCTCTCGGTCTCGTCGTGGGTAGCGACTACCAGCGGTAGTGCGCGAAGGCCTTGTTGGACTCGGCCATCTTGTGGGTGTCCTCGCGCTTCTTGACGGCCGCACCGAGGCCGTTCGAAGCGTCGAGAAGCTCGTTGAGCAGACGCTCGGTCATGGTCTTCTCGCGACGGGCGCGGGAGTAACCGACCAGCCAGCGCAGGGCGAGCGTGTTCGCACGGCCCGGCTTGACCTCGATCGGGACCTGGTAGGTCGCGCCACCGACACGGCGGGACTTGACCTCGAGGGTCGGCTTGATGTTCTCCAGAGCGCGCTTCAGCGTGATGATCGGGTCGTTGCCCGTCTTCTCGCGAAGGCCCTCCATGGCGCCGTAGACGATGCGCTCGGCGGTGGAGCGCTTGCCGTTCAGCAGCACCTTGTTGATGAGCGACGTGACAAGAGGAGAACCGTAGACCGGGTCGATGATGACCGGGCGCTTCGGGGCGGGGCCCTTACGAGGCATTCTTACTTCTCCTTCTTGGCGCCGTAGCGGCTGCGGGCCTGCTTGCGGTTCTTGACACCCTGGGTGTCAAGCGAACCGCGGATGATCTTGTAGCGAACACCAGGCAGGTCCTTCACACGGCCACCACGCACGAGCACGATGGAGTGCTCCTGCAGGTTGTGTCCCTCACCCGGAATGTAAGCGGTGACCTCGATCCCGCTGGTCAGACGCACACGCGCGACCTTACGCAGGGCCGAGTTCGGCTTCTTCGGGGTGGTCGTGAACACACGCGTGCAGACGCCACGGCGCTGAGGGGAACCCTCGAGTGCGGGCGTCTTGTTCTTCTCGACCTTGTCCTGCCGGCCCTTACGGACCAGCTGCTGGATCGTAGGCACTACTTCTCCGGTTTCTGTGTGCCGAATGGTGAAGCTAACCTGGAACATCGCCGACCCACGCGGTCGGGTGTGTCGAATCCGGTAGACCCTCGCCGCAAGGCGAGAAGAGCGCAGATCACGGTGGCCGTGTCACGGCTCCCGAGTGCGGCTGAAGACACGCACGAGAGCCAGGGCACACCCCAGGCACAAGGTCTGAGCGTACCTACCTCATTCGCTGCGGTCAAAACAAATGGACGTCGCCCACCGAGGCGGGAGGGACATGTCAAGGCCCTCCGTCGTGGATGATCTTCGATTTCATGCTCCGGACACGTCGGCGCAGCACCGACAGCCGCTCATCCGGCCACAAGACTCACGATCAGCAGCAGCGTCAGGACGAGTGCCCAGCCGCCCACGGACAACCAGCCGAGGACCAGCCCGGTCAGCGCCAGCCCGTCCCCCGCCTCCCTGGAACGCTGTATTTCCGACCGCGCCGCATGCCCGAGCACCACAGCCGGAAGCCCCATCAGCCCGAACGTCGGTAGACACAGCAGCCCGCACACCGCCGCCCCGACGGCCTTGCCGTTGATCCGTGGCCCGGGCACCGCCTGGAACGTCCGCGGCACGGGGGCTACCGGCGCGGGGTGCGGCAGCGGCCCCAGGGGCAGATCGGCCACCAGCAGGGCCAGCTCCCCCACCGTGCGCGCGGCATAGGCCCGCCCGACCCGCTTGTCGAACTCCGCCTGCTCCAGCCGCCCTTCTCCGAACCCCGCCCGGAGCACGTCGACGGCCCGCTCACGGTCGGCATGCGACGCGAGCATCGAGGAGCCACCCTGCCACGGCTGTGGGACCCCGCTCCCCTGCCACGGCTGCCACGAGGGCTGAGTCATGGAGCACCTCCCCCGCACGGATCGGAGTCCCTCCATCGTGCGCCGAACCGGCATTCCCGGCATCAGGTGTCCACCCGGAGAAAACCCGGAGGCACCCCTGAGACCCGCGAGCCTCACCCCCGGCCGGACGGTCGCGCCGAGGAGCACACATCGGCCACCCGGCCGGTTGTCGCCGGTTTCCCCGCCGCACTCTTCAAGTACGTTGACTGGTTGCGAAGCGCGGGCATCGGTGCAGGTGAACAAGGGAAATGCGGGGGCAGCAGGCATGGCCGGGGGGGCAGACACGCGCGTGGGACGACGACGGCTTCGACGACAGGGTGCCCTTCCTCGCCCGCCTGGAGAAGGAGCACCGGACCGCGCTGCTGGCCACCGGCCGGCTCCTGTCCTACCGGGCGAGGGACGTCCTCATGCGGCAGAACGAACCATCCGCCCACGTCCTGCTCCTCCTGCACGGCTGGACCAAGGTCACGGCGCTCGCGGCCAACGGGTACGAGGCTCTCCTCGCCCTGCGTGGCCCCGGTGACATCGTCGGCGAGGGCGCTGCCCTGAGCAGAGGTCAACGCTCGGCGACGGTCACGGCGCTGGAACCGGTCGAGGCAGTCGTCATCGACCAGAGCCGGTTCACCACGTTCCTCTCCCAGAACTCCCCGGTGGCCTTGCACCTGCTGAGCCTGTGCACCGACCGGCAGCGCTCGACCGACCGCCGCCGATTGGAGTGGGCCGCACTGAGCGTGCGTGAACGGCTGGCCGTCCTGCTCCTCGAACTGGTTCGCACCCATGGCAGCAGGACCGATGAGGGCATCGAGCTCACGATAGGGCTCAGCCAACAGGAGCTCGCCGGCTCGATCGGCTCCTCCCTCGAGGCCGTCGCCCGGCTCCTCAAGGAACTGCGCGCCCGCCAGATCGTGGCGACCAGACGCCGACGCATCGTGGTTCTCCGCCCTGACACCCTGCGCCGCATCATCGGAGAGCAGTCCGCCTGAAGGCACACGACGCCGTCCCGTTCCATGCACACGGTCATAGTTCGTCCGTGTCATCGGCCCTCTGAGGCATGTCCGCCACCCGCCATCGTGCTGGGCACGGACATCTACGCACGAGAGGCAGCCATGACCGACCCCGTGTACCGCACGATCCTCCTCTTCGACATCGAGCAGTACGGCTCCCGCGACGACGTGGAGCAGGCGTTCCTCCGCAGGGTCCTGTACGACGTCGTGGACGGCACCCTCCTCGCCGCATCCGTCGACGAAACGACCCGGCTGCGCGCGGACCGAGGCGACTCCGTCATGGAACTGATCGACACCCAGGTGTCGGTGCCGGCCCTGGTGAAGACCCTTCTGACCGAGACCCCCGCCCTCCTGCACAACAAGAACCGCCTGATCGCGGACAGCGCACGGATCCGCCTGCGCGTCGTCCTGTCCTCCGGCTACGTGGCCATCGACGAACTGGACGGCTGGGTCGGCTCCGACCTCAACCACGCGGTACGCCTCCTGAACTCCGACCCCTTGCGCGACGCGCTCAAACAACGGGACGACGCCAGCGTCCTGTGCGTCTCCGACGGCATCTACCAGGGCGTGGTCCGCCACGGCCCCCTGGGCGTCCGCCCCGACGACTTCCACCGCATCACGGTGGAGACCAAGGAGGGGCCGACCGTGGCGTGGCTGCACGGGGAGCCGTCGCCCGCGGACGGCCCCGATGAGGAGCGGCAGCAGGAGGAGCCGCCGCGTTCCCGCCCTGCCTCCGTCGACCTCGGCCACGCCTCCTTCGGCGGCGGCTACGTCGCCGGGGACCAGCACGGCGTCAGCGGTGGCCAGGTCACCGGGGACGTGGTCATGGGCGGCAAGACCACCGGGCACGGTGAGCGGGCATGAGCACGGAGACACCGGGCTCCGCACCACCGCAACAGAACAGCGACAAGAACCCGCAGGGCGACGCCCCGCAGCAGTCCGGTGCCGAGGGTGCCGAGACGGAGGCCGACAAGGAGAAGCAAGAGGAACACGACCGGCCGCAGGACGCCTGGTCGGCCCGCCGGGACCTGGTGGACCACAGCCCGAAGGCCATGGGGGTCGGTGCCAACTCCCGGTTCGGCGGCAGCCTGGTCTCGGGTGACCAGCACGGCGTGAGCGGCGGACTGGTCGCCGGCGACGTGATCATGGGCAGCAAGACGGAGGTCGTCTACCAGTTCGGCATCTCCGCCTCGTCCCACAGCTCCGGCGAGGTCCCGCAGTCGACGCTGGACCGTCTCGCCCCGTACTTCGTCACTGACGAGGGCGCCTTCGAGGGTCTGGTCGAGCGGCTGCGCACGGAACGGGTCATCGTGCTCTCCGGCTCGCATTTCACCGGCCGGCGCACGGCCGCGCTGATGCTGCTGCGCAGGCTGCGGGCGTCCCCGGTCCGCATCCTGGTCCGCGACACCTCGCCCGCGGAACTCGTCCAGCGGCTCGGAGACAAGGAGCACCGGGCCAGGGGCTATGTGCTGTGCGACCTGACCACGGACCGGGACGAGCCACTGCGGGAGCCCCATCTCCTCGCCGCCCGCGACCAATTGGCCAAGGAGGACGCCTACCTGGTCATCACGGTCGGGCCCATGGCGGCTCTGGAGGACATCTCCCCCGTCGCCTGGGAGCCGCCCGCCGCCGACGCCGTACTGAAGGCGCATCTGCGTGAGCTGACGGACAAGGCAACCGCGCACCGGTTGCTGGAGCTGCCCGCCGTCGCGGAGTTCCTCGGCCGGGACCATCAGCTGCGCGAGGTCGCGGCCTTCGCCAGGCAGCTGAGGCGGTACGCGGACGGCGAGGTGACCGCGGCGGACGTGGCGGGCTTCTCGCTGTTCAGCCTGGAGAGCCAGGTCCAGGAGTGGTTCGACGAGGACGAGGAGCGGGTCCCCCTGCGGGACAAGGCGTTTCTCATCGCCCTGGCGGCCTTCGACGGCGGCCCGTACGCCCTCACCGCCGAAGTGAGCGACAAGCTCTACGCCTTCCTCCAGAACACCGCGGACTCCGCACGCCAGCCGCAGGTACCGGTGTTCGGCACGCACATCGGCAAGCGGCTGCAACTCGCCCGCGCCACGCTGTACCAGGAGGAGGAGAACACCGAGTGGGGTCCGGTCCTGCAGTCCAAGGCCTCTTTCCTGGACGACCGGGTCTCCCTCGTCCTGCTGCGCGAGGTGTGGACCGGGCATCCCTCGGCCCGGCCCGCCCTGGTGGACTGGCTTCAGCGGCTGGCCGACGACGGACGGCCTCTGGTCCGTACCCGCGCGGCCTCGACCGTCGCCGTGCTCGCCTACGCGGATCTGCCGTCCACCATGGCCCTGGTCGTCGAACCGTGGGCGGACTCTCGCCTCTTCCGACACCGCCTCGTCGCCGTCAACGCGCTGACGCTCGCGCACGTGCTCGACGCGCCCAACATCCCGCACATCCTCGACGACTGGTGCGGGACGACCGAGGCCGAGGAGGCGGGGCGGCGCTGGGTAGCCATCCGGGCGTACGGCCTCATCGGCGCCGAACAGCCGAAGCGGACCCTCGCCGCGCTCCGGGCAGCCATCCGCCAGGAGTACAAGCAGCACGAGGGGACCGAGGAGGAGTCCGGCCTCGACGAGCTGATGGTCGACCAGCTGGCCCAGTCAGTGGAGATGCTGCTGCTCTCCCCCGCCCGTGACCAGGTCCTCGCCGAGTTGCTGGCACGGCTCGAGCACGACCGGCCGGCTCGTGCCCTCGCCCTGCGGGGCTTCCTGCATGCCTGTGCCCGCACCGAGGAGAACCGGCCCGACGGCATACCGCTGCTGCTCGGCTGGTACGCCACCGCGGCCGTCGGCGGCGGCCCCGCGGCCGACGGCATCGTCCGGCTGTGGCGCACCGCGCTCGACGACCGCCACCGGACCCGGGGTGCCCTGAAAGCACTCGGCGCATGGGTCCGCATCGCCGACCGGAACCAGCCGACCGAATGGGCGCTCGCGTCGCTGCTGCGGGCCCTGGTCGCCACCGACGCCGAGTACCACCGCCTGAGTCACCTCCTGCGGACCCTGCCCGGCGAGGACGGAGCGCCCCCGCCGGAGGTGGCGGCCCGGCTGCTCGCCGTACTCCCCGCCCCCGACCTGGCACTCCAACCGACCCCGTGAACCGGCCCAGGAGACAATCGTCATGGCTGACCTGCGCAACCCGCCGGACTTCGAGCAACCCGCCGACCGACACACCCCGCTGAACGATCCCGTCGTCACGGTACGGCAGCTCTCCCGCTGGGGGTTCTCCCGCAAGGCGCTCACCCGCATCGACCACGCCCTGGTCTTCTCGACCCCCCAGGGCGATTACGAGGACTTCCTTCCCCCGGTACGCCCCAGCCGCGCCGAAGCCGCCGCCAGGCGCTACACGGCGGTCTACGAGGTCGACATGGGTGTCCACCCCCACCGGGCCGAACTCGACCTGCCCAGCGACAACGACGCGCTCGAGTTCACCGCCACGATCGAGCTGTCCTGGCAGGTCGCCTCCCCGAAGGCCTTCGTACGCAGCGGCAACCGGGACGTACCGGCCTTGCTGCTCGGCGAACTGCACCAACTGGCCTGTCCGCTCACCCGCTGTTTCGCCAACCGTGACAGCGCACGCGCCGAGGCGGCACTGCTGCGGGGCCTGACCGACCCGGAGCGCCCTCCGCTCGGCGCCGCCGCGGGCCTCAGGGTGGTCTGGACGCTGCGGCTGCGCCAGGACCGGCAGGAGATCGAGCACCAGCAACGTCTCCAGGCCATCGGCCACGCCTCGGCCGAGGAGATACGGGCCGAACGGCTGGCCAAGGACTACGACACCGAACTCGACGAGCGCACCCGCCGACAGGACGCACTCCAGATGACGCGCGCCACCGAGTACGGCCGCATGGAACACGAACTCACCCTGCGACGCCAGGAGTGGCAGCAGGAACAGGACATCCGGCAGGCCGACTACCAGGCCGAGCTCCAACGGCTCGAAGCCGAGAAGATCGCGTTCTACCAGAAGTACCTGGAAGAGGGCGGCGTGGTGGCCTGGGCCCTGCACCTCAGCGCGCACCCGGAGGACACCCGGCTGGTCATCGAGGGCATGCGCGAGGACCAACGCCGTTTCATCCAGGCCAAGATGGAGCTGGCGAAGGCGCTGATGAGCGGCGACAACGCCGAGGGCTACGAGCTGGAAGGGCCCCGACGACTGGCCTTCGACGCCGTGTACGAGATCTTCAACCAGCACCTGCCGGGCGTACCGCGCGAACACTCCTCAGCTCCTCCGCCCACGCGGGTACCGCTCACCGAAGAGAGTGCAGACGCCCCGCCCGCCGACCCCGAGCCCGATCCCCCGGCGGACCCGGACCACGGTGCCTTCTCCGACTGGCGACCGCCTCCGGGCTACGGCAGCTCACCGGTCAGGCCCGCCACCCCGACCCCCGAGGAGTCCGCACCATGAGCGGCGCCGGCACAGGGGCTCCGCCGGGCAGCCGGGCCGCGGAGCGCCTGCTCGCCGAGCTGCGCTCCGAGATCGCCCGCGCGGACGCGAAGGCGGCGGTACTGGTGGCGGCCCTCGGCGTGGTGGCCGGGGTCCTCGGGGGCCTGTCCGGCGGACGCGCCTGGGCGTCGCCCCGGCTCTCCGCGCCCGGCACGGCCCTGTGGTGCGCGGGGCTCACCGCGCTGGCCGTCACACTGCTGGCCCTGCTCATGGCCGTCCTGCCGCGTCACGGCACCACACGCTGGACGCCGGGAGCCCCGCTGTCGTACTTCGGCGACATCCAGCGGGCCGTGCACGACGGCCATCTCACCGAAGCCCTCGCCGAGACCGAACGCGCCCCGGCGGCGGGCACGTTCACCGCGCTGACCGAGATCAGCCAAATCGCCGTACGCAAACACCGGTGGATCCGCGTCGGGCTGATCGCCCTCGGCGTCGCCGTGGTGACGCTGCCCGTCTCCCTGCTCATCGGCTGACGCACCGGCTGTGTTCCAGCCGTTCCGTTCACTCTGGAGATCCCATGTCCCGACCGACCGATCCCAGGCATCCCGAGGAAACCCCTCCGCCTTCACCCGACGACGACCTCGACTACCGGCACCGCACGGGCAGGCTCCACTTCGCCGCCCGCCAACGAGGACTCGACGCAACAGCGTTGGGCCAGCTCGTCCTGTATCTCCCCGGCACCGTCATGAGTCTGCTGATGCTGCTGCTCGTCTCCGCCGGGCTCGACGCCCTGCTGGGCGTCCCCTTCTGGGTCCTGCCTGCGGTCTGGCTGCTCTCGGGAGCTCTGCTCTTCCATCGCTCCGTCGAGGACTTCCTCGCCCGGTACCTCCTACGGCTGCAACGCCCCCTTCCCGACGAACAAGCCCGGCTGACGCCGATATGGCGCGAGGTGACCGCTCGGGCAGGCGTCGACGGCAGGACGTACGAACTATGGGTCGAGGACAGCGACGAGCTCAACGCGTACGCCGCCGCCGGGCACATCGTGGGCGTCACCCGGTTCGCCCTGGACAACTTGACGAGTGCACAGCTGGCCGCCGTACTCGCCCACGAGCTGGGACACCACACCGGCGGGCACGTCTGGTCCGCCCTGCTCGGCCAGTGGTACGCGCTGCCAGGCCGGCTGATCTGGCGGATGATCCGGTATCTGCTGAAGCTGGCCGTGACCTGGGCCGATTACTACTCCTGGCTGGCAACGGCCCTGCTGATCTTCGTGACGGGCATGCTGGCCCTCTCCACGTTGGAGATGCTCTACGGGCTGCCCCTCGTGCTGCTGGTCACGCCCTATCTCATCGCGGCGGTGGCCCGAAGGGCCGAGTTGCGCGCGGACCAGCACGCCGCCGTGCTGGGATTCGCCCCTGAGCTCGCCACGGTGCTCCAGGCCATGCACGAGGCCGAGCGCACGGCCAGGCTCGCGGCGAAGGCGGCAGCCGGCGCCGAGGACCCAGCGTCTGGGTTCTTGTCCCGCCTGCTGGCCACCCACCCCGACTACCCGACCCGGCTGCACCGGCTCCGGCCCTATTTGTGACCGGGATCTGTGACCGGGCCACAACGCCGAAGGGCGGCCACCCCGAAAGGTGACCGCCCTCCAACAGACTCAAGCCCTACTGGTTGTACGGACCGTAGTCGTAGTCCTCCAGCGGAACGGCCTGGCCGGAGCCCGTGCCGAACGGCGAGTAGTCGATGTCGTCGTAGCCGACGGCCGAGTACATCGCGGCCTTGGCCTCCTCGGTCGGCTCCACCCGGATGTTGCGGTAGCGGGACAGACCCGTACCGGCCGGGATGAGCTTACCGATGATGACGTTCTCCTTGAGGCCGATGAGGCTGTCGGACTTGGCGTTGATCGCCGCGTCCGTCAGGACTCGGGTCGTCTCCTGGAAGGAGGCGGCCGACAGCCAGGATTCCGTCGCCAGCGAGGCCTTGGTGATACCCATCAGCTGCGGACGACCGGAGGCCGGGTGACCGCCCTCCTGGACCACACGACGGTTCTCGGTCTCGAACTTCGAGCGCTCGACCAGCTCGCCGGGCAGCAGCTCGGCGTCGCCGGACTCGATGATCGTCACACGGCGGAGCATCTGCCGGATGATGATCTCGATGTGCTTGTCGTGGATCGACACACCCTGCGAGTTGTAGACCTTCTGGACCTCGCCGACCAGGTGGACCTGGACGGCACGCTGACCCAGGATGCGCAGCACGTCGTGCGGGTTGGTGGCACCCACGGTGAGCTTCTGGCCCACCTCGACGTGCTCGCCCTCGCTGACCAGAAGACGGGCGCGCTTCGAGATCGGGAACGCCGTCTCGTCGCTGCCGTCGTCCGGCGTGATGACGATCTTCTTCGTCTTCTCGGTCTCCTCGATGCGAACGCGACCGCTCGCCTCGGAGATCGGGGCGACACCCTTCGGGGTACGGGCCTCGAAGAGCTCGACGACACGCGGCAGACCCTGGGTGATGTCGTCACCGGCCACACCACCGGTGTGGAAGGTACGCATCGTCAGCTGGGTACCGGGCTCACCGATGGACTGGGCGGCGATGATGCCGACCGCCTCACCGATGTCGACCAGCTTGCCGGTGGCCAGGGAGCGGCCGTAGCACATCGCGCAGGTGCCGACGGCGGACTCACAGGTCAGGACCGAGCGGGTCTTGACCTCGGAGACACCGTGCTTGACCAGCTCGTCGATGAGGACGTCGCCGAGGTCGGTGTTGGCCGGGGCCAGCACCTTGCCGTCGACCGTGATGTCCTCGGCCAGCGCACGGGCGTACACGCTGGTCTCGACGTTGTCGGCCTTGCGCAGCACGCCGTCCGCGCCGACCTCCGCGATCGCGAGCTTGAGACCGCGCTCGGTGCCGCAGTCCTCCTCGCGGATGATGACGTCCTGCGAGACGTCCACCAGACGACGGGTCAGGTAACCCGAGTCGGCGGTACGCAGGGCGGTGTCGGCCAGACCCTTACGGGCACCGTGCGTGGAGATGAAGTACTCCAGGACGGACAGGCCCTCACGGAAGGACGCCTTGATGGGACGCGGGATCGTCTCGTTCTTGGCGTTCGACACCAGACCACGCATACCGGCGATCTGCCGCATCTGCATCATGTTTCCTCGGGCACCCGAGTCAACCATCATGAAGATGGGGTTCGTCTTGGGGAAGTTCGCGTTCATCGCCTCGGCGACCTCGTTGGTCGCCTTGGTCCAGATCGCGATGAGCTCCTGCGTGCGCTCTTCCTTGGTGATCAGACCGCGCTCGTACTGCTTCTGGACCTTCTCGTCCTGCGCCTCGTAGCCCTTGACGATCTCCTTCTTCGCCTCGGGAACGACGACGTCGGAGATGGCCACGGTGACACCGGAACGGGTCGCCCAGAAGAAGCCGGCCGCCTTCAGGTTGTCGAGCGTCGCCGCCACGATGACCTTGGGGTAGCGCTCGGCCAGGTCGTTGACGATCTCGGAGAGCTGCTTCTTGCCCACCGAGTAGTCGACGAACGGGTAGTCCTCGGGCAGCAGCTCGTTGAAGAGCGCGCGGCCCAGGGTGGTGCGCAGCCGGAAGCTGTCACCGGCCTGGTACTCCGGCTCGCCCTCCTCGGCGGTCGGCGGCGTCCAGCCACGCGGCGGGATGGTGCCCACCGGGAAGCGGATGTCGATCGGCGACTGGAGCGCCAGCTCGCCGGCGTCGAACGCCATGATCGCCTCGGCCGTGGAGCCGAACGCGCGGCCCTCGCCCTTGGTGTCACGCAGCTCGCCGTCGGTGGTGAGGAAGAACAGACCGAGGACCATGTCCTGGGTCGGCATCGTCACCGGACGGCCGTCGGCGGGCTTGAGGATGTTGTTCGAGGACAGCATCAGGATGCGGGCCTCGGCCTGCGCCTCCGCGGACAGCGGCAGGTGCACGGCCATCTGGTCACCGTCGAAGTCCGCATTGAACGCGGTGCAGACGAGCGGGTGGATCTGGATGGCCTTGCCCTCGACCAGCTGCGGCTCGAAGGCCTGGATGCCGAGGCGGTGCAGGGTGGGAGCACGGTTCAGCAGAACCGGGTGCTCGGCGATGACCTCTTCGAGGACGTCGTACACGACCGTGCGGCCGCGCTCCACCATGCGCTTGGCGCTCTTGATGTTCTGCGCGTGGTTCAGGTCGACCAGGCGCTTCATCACGAACGGCTTGAAGAGCTCCAGCGCCATCGCCTTCGGCAGACCGCACTGGTGCAGCTTCAGCTGCGGACCGACGACGATCACGGAACGCGCGGAGTAGTCCACACGCTTGCCGAGCAGGTTCTGACGGAATCGACCCTGCTTGCCCTTCAGCATGTCGCTGAGGGACTTCAGCGGGCGGTTACCGGGACCGGTGACCGGGCGACCACGACGACCGTTGTCGAAGAGGGCGTCAACGGCCTCCTGAAGCATGCGCTTCTCGTTGTTGACGATGATCTCCGGAGCACCCAGGTCGAGCAGGCGCTTCAGACGGTTGTTGCGGTTGATCACACGGCGGTACAGGTCGTTCAGGTCGGAGGTCGCGAAGCGGCCACCGTCCAGCTGCACCATCGGGCGAAGGTCCGGCGGGATGACCGGGACGCAGTCGAGGACCATGCCCTTGGGGCTGTTGGAGGTCTGCAGGAACGCAGACACGACCTTCAGCCGCTTCAGCGCACGGGTCTTCTTCTGGCCCTTGCCGGTACGGATGATCTCGCGGAGCTTCTCGGCCTCCTCGTCGAGGTCGAAGGACTCCAGGCGCTTCTGCAGCGCCGCGGCACCCATCGAACCGTCGAAGTACGTGCCGAAGCGGTCGCGCAGCTCGCGGTAGAGCAGCTCGTCGCCCTCGAGGTCCTGGACCTTGAGGTTCTTGAAGCGGGTCCACACCTCGTCGAGACGGTCGATCTCGCGCTGCGCACGGTCGCGCAGCTGCTTCATCTCACGCTCGGCACCCTCGCGCACCTTGCGGCGCACGTCGGCCTTGGCGCCCTCGGCCTCCAGCTCGGCCAGGTCGCTTTCCAGCTTCTTGGCGCGGGCCTCGAGGTCGGCGTCGCGACGGTTCTCGACCTGCTGACGCTCCACGGAGACGTGCGCCTCCAGGGAGGGCAGGTCGCGGGTGCGGCGCTCCTCGTCGACGTACGTGATCATGTACGCCGCGAAGTAGATGACCTTCTCCAGGTCCTTCGGAGCGAGGTCGAGCAGGTAGCCGAGGCGCGACGGAACGCCCTTGAAGTACCAGATGTGCGTGACGGGAGCGGCCAGCTCGATGTGGCCCATCCGCTCACGGCGCACCTTGGCGCGAGTGACCTCGACGCCACAGCGCTCACAGATGATGCCCTTGAAGCGGACGCGCTTGTACTTGCCGCAGTAGCACTCCCAGTCCCGGGTCGGACCGAAGATCTTCTCGCAGAAGAGTCCGTCCTTCTCGGGCTTGAGCGTGCGGTAGTTGATCGTCTCGGGCTTCTTGACCTCGCCGTGGCTCCACTGACGGATGTCGTCAGCGGTGGCCAGACCGATCCGGAGCTCGTCGAAGAAGTTGACGTCGAGCACTATGCGTCAATCCCTCTCAGGGTTGTAAGTCATGGGGTCTGATACGGGGGTCCTGGGGCCGGCGGGGCCTTCCTTCACCTTTCCAAAGGCTTCAGAAGGCCCGCCGAACTCCCGTCAGACCTCTTCGACGCTGCTCGGCTCGCGCCGGGACAGGTCGATGCCAAGCTCCTCCGCAGCGCGGAAGACATCCTCGTCGGTGTCGCGCATCTCGATGGACATGCCGTCCGAGGACAGCACCTCCACGTTGAGGCACAGGGACTGCATCTCCTTGATGAGCACCTTGAAGGACTCGGGGATGCCGGGCTCGGGGATGTTCTCGCCCTTGACGATGGCCTCGTAGACCTTCACGCGGCCGGTGACGTCGTCGGACTTGATGGTCAGCAGCTCCTGGAGGGCGTACGCGGCGCCGTATGCCTCCAGCGCCCACACCTCCATCTCACCGAAGCGCTGGCCACCGAACTGGGCCTTACCACCCAGCGGCTGCTGGGTGATCATCGAGTACGGACCGGTCGACCGGGCGTGCAGCTTGTCGTCGACCAGGTGGTGGAGCTTGAGGATGTACATGTACCCGATCGAGATCGGGTCCGGGAACGGCTCACCGGAGCGGCCGTCGAACAGCCTCGCCTTACCGGTCGGCTGCACCATGCGGTCGCCGTCGCGGTTCGGGATGGTGTGGTTCAGCAGACCCGCGAGCTCGTCCTCACGCGCACCGTCGAACACCGGGGTGGCGACGTTGGTGCCGGGGGCGACCTGGTCGGCGCCGATGACCTGCAGGCGCTGCGCCCAGTCCTCACCGAGACCGGAGACGTCCCAGCCGCGGCTGGCGAGCCAGCCGAGGTGGATCTCCAGGACCTGTCCCGGGTTCATTCGGGACGGGACACCCAGCGGGTTGAGGATGATGTCGACCGGAGTTCCGTCCTCGAGGAACGGCATGTCCTCGATCGGAAGGATCTTCGAGATAACACCCTTGTTGCCGTGGCGGCCGGCGAGCTTGTCACCGTCCGTGATCTTGCGCTTCTGCGCCACGTAGACACGAACCAGCTGGTTCACGCCCGGCGGCAGCTCGTCGCCCTCCTCACGGTCGAAGACGCGGACGCCGATGACCTTGCCGATCTCGCCGTGCGGCACCTTCAGGGAGGTGTCACGGACCTCGCGCGCCTTCTCACCGAAGATCGCGCGGAGCAGGCGCTCCTCCGGCGTCAGCTCGGTCTCACCCTTGGGCGTGACCTTGCCGACGAGGATGTCGCCGGCGACGACCTCGGCACCGATACGGATGATGCCGCGCTCGTCGAGGTCGGCGAGGACCTCCTCGGAGACGTTCGGGATGTCCCGGGTGATCTCCTCGGGGCCGAGCTTGGTGTCACGGGCGTCGACCTCGTGCTCCTCGATGTGGATCGAGGAGAGGACGTCGTCCTGCACGAGGCGCTGCGACAGGATGATCGCGTCCTCGTAGTTGTGACCCTCCCACGGCATGAACGCCACGAGCAGGTTCTTGCCCAGCGCCATCTCGCCGTTCTCGGTGGCCGGACCGTCGGCCAGGACCTGGCCCTCGATGATCCGGTCGCCCTCGTTGACGATGACCTTCTGGTTGACCGAGGTGCCCTGGTTGGAGCGGGCGAACTTGGCCAGGCGGTACGTGATGTACGTGCCGTCGTCGTTGGCCGTGGTGATGTAGTCCGCGGAGACCTCCTGGACCACACCCGCCTTCTCGGCCTTGACCACGTCACCGGCGTCGACGGCGGAGCGGTACTCCATGCCGGTGCCGACGAGCGGGGACTCGGACTTAATCAGCGGCACGGCCTGACGCATCATGTTCGCGCCCATGAGGGCACGGTTGGCGTCGTCGTGCTCGAGGAACGGGATCATGGCGGTCGCGACCGACACCATCTGGCGCGGCGAGACGTCCATGTAGTCCACGTCGTCACCGGGGACGTAGTCGACCTCGCCGCCACGACGGCGGACCAGGACGCGGTTCTCGGTGAAACGCATGTCGTCGTCGAGCGTGGCGTTGGCCTGCGCGATGACGAATCGGTCCTCTTCGTCGGCCGTCAGGTAGTCGACGTCGTCGGTGACGACACCGTCGACGACCTTGCGGTACGGCGTCTCCACGAAACCGAACGCGTTGACGCGGCCGTAGGAGGCGAGCGAACCGATCAGACCGATGTTCGGGCCTTCGGGCGTCTCGATCGGGCACATACGGCCGTAGTGAGACGGGTGCACGTCACGGACCTCGAAGCCGGCCCGCTCACGGGACAGACCACCAGGGCCCAGCGCCGAGAGACGACGCTTGTGCGTCAGACCCGACAGCGGGTTGTTCTGGTCCATGAACTGCGACAGCTGGCTGGTGCCGAAGAACTCCTTGATGGAGGCGACGACCGGCCGGATGTTGATCAGGGTCTGCGGCGTGATCGCCTCGACGTCCTGGGTCGTCATGCGCTCACGCACGACGCGCTCCATACGAGCCAGACCCGTACGGACCTGGTTCTGGATGAGCTCGCCGACGCTGCGCAGACGACGGTTGCCGAAGTGGTCGATGTCGTCGGTCTCGACGACGATGTTCACACCGCTGTCGCCGACCGTCTCGGTCTCGCCCGCGTGCAGCTTCACCAGGTACTTGATCGTCGAGATGATGTCCTCGACGGTCAGGATGCCGGCGTCGAGCGGGGCCTCCGCGCCCAGCTTCTTGTTGACCTTGTAGCGGCCGACCTTGGCGAGGTCGTAGCGCTTCGGGTTGAAGTAGAGGTTCTCGAGCAGCGTCTGCGCGGCCTCACGGGTCGGGGGCTCGCCCGGACGCAGCTTGCGGTAGATGTCGAGCAGCGCGTCGTCCTGGCCCTGGGTGTGGTCCTTCTCCAGGGTGGCGCGCATGGACTCGTACTCGCCGAACTCCTCGAGGATCTGCTCGGTCGTCCAACCGAGAGCCTTGAGCAGAACGGTCACGGACTGCTTGCGCTTGCGGTCGATGCGGACACCGACCATGTCGCGCTTGTCGATCTCCATCTCCAGCCAGGCACCCCGGGACGGGATGATCTTGGCGGAGAAGATGTCCTTGTCGGACGTCTTGTCGATGGAGGAGTCGAAGTAGACACCCGGCGAACGGACCAGCTGCGACACCACGACACGCTCGGTGCCGTTGATGACGAAGGTGCCCTTGTGGGTCATGAGCGGGAAGTCGCCCATGAAGACCGTCTGGGACTTGATCTCGCCGGTCTCGTTGTTGGTGAACTCGGCCGTCACGAAGAGCGGGGCCGCGTACGTGAAGTCGCGGTCCTTGCACTCGTCGATGCTGTTCTTCGGCGGCTCGAAACGGTGGTCGCGGAACGTCAGCGACATCGACCCGGAGAAGTCCTCGATCGGAGAGATCTCCTCGAAGATCTCCTCCAGACCGGACTTGGTGGGGACGTCCTGACCGGACTCCAGGGCCTCCTCGACCCGACTCTGCCAGGCGGTGTTCCCGAGCAGCCAGTCAAAGCTCTCGGTCTGCAGCGCGAGCAGGTTCGGAACCTCGAGAGGCTCCTTGATCTTTGCAAAAGAGATGCGCAGCGGGGCAGTGCTGGCGGCGTTGTTCGTATTCGCGGTCGAGGCGTTGCGCGAGGCGGCCAAGAGGGGGTCCTTCCGAGGGCTCGGACTCACTACGCGCGTACCGGTCCCTCTCCAGCGCACAAACACAGAGATCCCAGGTCGGAGATGCTCTAGTCGTCGATGCTGAGGCGAGGGCAGACCCCTGGTGACGGGCAGGGGGCAGCTAACAGGCAGCGCAAAGGGTCAGTGTAGCCACTTGGCGCACTGATGTCCAGCCCCGCTTTTCTTTGACCCTCGTCACCCTCAACGCCTTCGGCATGCCTGCCCTCAACGCACGTTGATACTGCCCTCTTCGTCGCCGATCCATGCCTCGGATTCGGACCGTTCTGGCGACGCGTCCTGAGAATTGCGCGCGGCGTGCGGTTCGTCAAGGCCTGTCTCGCCCAAACCGGGTGCTGCGCTCGTCACTTGCGGCCTGCCCACCAGGCGTGCTCCAGGCGTGCACCAGGCAGACTCCAGGCACGACGAAGATCACCATACTCCCCGCCGTCCCGGGTGCAAGGCAGCCGCCGCCGGGCCCTCGGAAACGCCGAAGAGCGACCACCCGGATGGATGATCGCTCTTCGCTGCGTCAGCGTTACAGCCCTCTTACGAGGCCTGTGGCTCGCACGAGTCCATGACGGACCCGAGAGGTGTTACTTGACCTCGACGGAGGCGCCGGCGCCCTTGAGGGCCTCGGCGGCCTTCTCCGCGGCGTCCTTGGCGACCTTCTCGAGAACGGGCTTCGGGGCGCCGTCCACGAGGTCCTTGGCCTCCTTCAGACCCAGGGAGGTCAGCTCACGCACGACCTTGATGACCTGGATCTTCTTCTCGCCGGCGCCGGTGAGGACGACGTCGAACTCGTCCTTCTCCTCGACGGCCTCGGCGGCGCCACCGGCACCACCGGCGGGGGCGGCAACGGCGACGGCCGCGGCGGCGGTGACGTCGAACTTCTCCTCGAACGCCTTCACGAACTCGGAGAGCTGGATGAGGGTCATGCCCTCGAACTCGGCGAGCAGTTCGTCCTGGGTGAGAGCCATGATGGCTTCCTTCCAATTAATTCGGCTGGTGCCGGATGTACATGTCTGGCGGGCGTACGGTCGGCCCGCTACGACCACTTCCTGTGGCGGGGAGCCTCAGGCGGCGGTCATGATGCGAGCCGAGTTACTCGGCACCGCCCTGCTCGTCCTGCTTGGCACGGAGCGCGTCCACGGTGCGGACGAGCTTCGAGGGAAGCGCCTGGAAGAGCTGCGCAGTCTGCGTCTGCTTGCCCTTCATGGCGCCCGCCAGCTTGGCGAGCAGAACCTCGCGGGACTCGAGGTCCGCAAGCTTCTTGATCTCGTCGGCGGACAGCGCCTTGCCGTCAAGGACACCGCCCTTGATGACGAGGTTCGGGTTGTCCTTGGCGAAGTCACGAAGACCCTTCGCCGACGTCACCGGGTCACCGGAGATGAAGGCGACCGCCGTCGGACCGTTGAACAGGTCGTCAAGCGTGTCGATCCCGGCCTCGTTGGCCGCGATCTTGGTCAGCGTGTTCTTCACCACGGCGTACTGGGCGTCTTCACCGAGCGAACGACGCAGCGTCTTGAGCTGCGCCACGGTGAGACCCCGGTACTCGGTCAGCACAGCGGCGTTCGAGCTGCGGAACTGGTCCGCGAGCTCGGCTACCGCGGCAGCCTTGTCGGGCCTTGCCATAAGCGTGGCCTCCTTCCGGGTGATGAGGACCGCTCAGAAGGAGCTGCGAAAAACGAAACGCCCCGGCGCAGGCGCACGGGGCGTAGCTCAACCAGACGGACGAATCCATACGGGAGCGACTTCCACAGTCACCTGCGCGGGTCGTCCGCGGTAATCAGCGGATCCTTCGGCCACCGCGCCCTCTCGCGAGCACACGGCAACGACCAGCGGTCTTTGGCTTCTGTAGGAGAGTACGTGACCGGATCGCCGTCAGGCAAATCCGGTCGTACGGTGCTCAGCCGCTCTGGGCTTCCTTCATCATCTCGGCGAGGTCGACGGTGTCCTTGGCGGGCGGCGCCGCGACCGTCACCGGCTTGTTGATGTCGAGGAAGGTGATGGTGAGGTCGAGCGGGCCCTTGTCGGCGTCGCCCTTCATGCGGAACTGCTTGGTGTGGTCGTCACCGTCGATCCACATGTCCATCGTGAGCTTGTCGACGCCCATTTTCTCGTACTGCTCGACGCTCTTCTCGCGCTTCTCGCGGGTCGCCTTGTCCTCGTCCTTGAAGGAGTCCCGGAGCGCGTCGAGGGTCAGGGTGCCCGAGTAGTGGGTGGTCTCGACCCCGTCGACCTTCTCGGAGCCGACCTTCTTCACGTCCTTGGCGCCGGTCATGAAGGTGGACTCGGCCGCCGGGTTCTGCTCGGCCTGTCCGGCGCCCGCGGCTCCCCCGCCGAGCTGCTCGTCGCTCAGCGCGGACATGTCGAACTTCATCCAGGTCTTGCCGTCCATCTCCTTGGCCAGCTCGGGGTTGCCCCCGATGTACATGACCTTGTCGACGAGCCGGATCTCCGCGGAGCCGTCCTTGCCCTGGTCCAGCGCCGTCATCTTCATGCTCATGGCGATGCTGGGCTTGATCCGCATCGAGGCCTCGGCCTTGATGCGCCCCTGCTCCGGGTACTCACCCGTCATCCGGTACCGCAGGGAGGAGATGTCGTCCGAGTTCTTCGCCGCCTTGGCCACCGCGGCGGCCGGCGTCATCTTCGGCGACTCCTCGGACTCCCCCTTGGAGCAGCTCACCGCACCGGCGGCGAGGGCCACGGCGGCCAGCCCCACGCCGACCGTCCTACAGCGCGCGGAACGTCGTACAGAAATCCCCATCGATTCCCCCCAAGGAACACGAGGACCACGGTCACACGGAACACATGGTCGATTCACAGCAGGATCGTGAGCCTAACCGATGCGATGTAAGCGGTCTCTGTAATTCCGTGGGGCTCAGGAGGTGGTGCCGGCGACCGTGCCGCCCTGCTTCTCCAGGAGCTTCTTGAAGTCCTCGGTGTCGCCCGCCGGGGGCTCCTCGGCGGAGACCTTCACCCCGTAGTCGCTGTAGTAGGCGGTCTGGGTCAGGTCTCCGGTGGCCATACGGCCCTTCTCGACCTTCTTGACCAGGAGGTCCTGGTCGTTGACCCAGATGTCGACGGTCTCCGTGGTCACCCCGGCCTGGTCGAGCTGCTTCTTGAGGTCGGCGAGCTGGCTCGCGGTGAGGCTGGAGTTCTTGCCGGCGAGGTCGGCGACGTCGACGGTGCCGGAGTAGTGCGTGGCGTTCTCGCCGCGGACCTTCTCCTCGCCGACCTTCTTCACGTCCCCGGAGGCCAGCAGGAGCTTCACCGACTGGTTGGGCGTGGTGTTCTGCATCTGGTCCTTGAGGTACGCGCCGGAGCCGCCCGCGAGATCCGCGAGGTCGTCGTAGTCGTACCTGATCCAGTGCTTGCCGCCGGCCTGCTCGGCGAACTCCTCGCCCATCTTCGCGTAGTAGGCGTCGGGGAGGTACCGGGCCTCCATCGAGGTGGTGCCCAGCTGGCGCATGTTGTCGGCGAGGGTGCCGCCGGTGTACTCGATGGTGACGGTGCCGGTGATGCCGTCCGCCCAGCCGAGGGCGCCGTCGGCGGTCATGGACATCATCGAGCCCATGACGGTCGTGGACTCGACCCTGGCGGAGTCGGCGGCGTCGGTGGACTTCTCGGCGGAACGCAGCGCGGCTATCGGGCTGACCCTGGTCGTGCCCTTGCCGCTCCCCGAGGTCCGGTCGTCCTTGCCGGAGCCCCCCGAGTCCCCCGACGAACAGGCCGCCAGGCCCGTCAGAGCGGTCGTCGTGGCGATCGCGAGAGCCATCCGGCGTACGGTCGTGCTCTTCATTCGTCCCACCCCTATGTGATTCCTGTCCCGCACGTTAGCGCGAGCCACTGACACATGTACCCGGGAAAAGGGACGGGCCCCGCACCTCGAAAGGTTGCGGGGCCCGGTACCTGACTTCGGTGAGCCTCAGGCTCAGACCGCGGCCGGGTCCTCCTCGACGAGGAGGTTGCGGGTGCGGTTCGGGTCGAGCGGAATGCCGGGGCCGATCGTGGTGCTGATCGCGGCCTTCTTGATGTAGCGACCCTTGGCGGCGGACGGCTTCAGACGGAGGATCTCCTCCAGCGCCGCGCCGTAGTTCTCCACCAGCTTGGTGTCGTCGAACGACGTCTTGCCGATGATGAAGTGCAGGTTCGAGTGCTTGTCGACGCGGAACTCGATCTTGCCGCCCTTGATGTCGTTGACAGCCTTGGCGACGTCCGGGGTCACGGTGCCGGTCTTGGGGTTCGGCATGAGACCACGGGGGCCGAGGACTCGGCCGAGACGGCCGACCTTGCCCATGAGGTCCGGGGTGGCGACGACGGCGTCGAAGTCCAGACGGCCCTTCGACACCTCGTCGATGAGCTCGTCGGAGCCGACGATGTCGGCGCCCGCGGCGAGTGCGGCCTCGGCACGGTCACCGGTCGCGAAGACCAGGACCCGGGCGGTCTTACCGGTGCCGTGCGGAAGGTTCACGGTGCCACGGACCATCTGGTCGGCCTTGCGCGGGTCGACACCCAGACGGAAGGCGACCTCGACGGTGCCGTCGAACTTGGAGGTGGAGGTCTCCTTGGCGAGACGGACGGCCTCGAGCGGGGCGTAGAGCTTTTCCCGGTCGACCTTGGCGTCCGCAGCGCGGAGAGACTTGCTGCGCTTGCTCACTACTTCTCCTGGAGATTCTTAGGAGTCGTGGTTAGGGCCGAGCAGGCCCCGCCACTACTGCTGGTTACGGGTGGGGCTCAGCCCTCGACGACGACGCCCATGGAACGCGCGGTACCGGCGATGATCTTCGCGGCGGCGTCCAGGTCGTTGGCGTTGAGGTCGGGGAGCTTGGTCGTGGCGATCTCGCGGACCTGCGCCTCGGTGATCTTGGCGACCTTGGTCTTGTGCGGCTCGCCCGAGCCCTTCTCGATGCCCGCGGCCTTCAGGATCATCTTCGCGGCCGGCGGCGTCTTGGTGATGAAGGTGAAGGAACGGTCCTCGTAGACCGTGATCTCCACCGGGATCACCCAGCCACGCTGCGACTCGGTCGCGGCGTTGTAGGCCTTGCAGAACTCCATGATGTTGACGCCGTGCTGACCCAGCGCGGGGCCGACCGGCGGAGCCGGGTTGGCCGCACCGGCCTGGATCTGGAGCTTGATAAGCCCCGTGACCTTCTTCTTCTTGGGAGGCATGCTCTCTCCGGGTCCTTACTGAGAGTTGGTTACCACCTGCGTCATTCGGATGAATCATCAGGCAGATGGCATACCGCACCACGATAGCCGCTCTGCCCTCAGTACATGAAATCGGCAGCTCAGGCCGGGGACGGCGACGACCACGGAGCGAAGGGCGGACGGCCCTTCCGTACGGAGACCAGGCTGCCGATGCCGAGGATCAGCAGGATGCCGGTCGGCACGCCGAGCCCGGCGGTCATGGCACCGACGTAGCCGAATCCGTCCTCCTCCGCCGCCACGGTCGGGTCGGAGGCCAGATACCGGACGACGATCGGCTTGCCGTCCCGCGAGACCTTGTTGTCCCGGGTTCCGGTGAGGGCCGGCAGATCCGCCTCCACCCGCTTGCCGTCGACCTCGAACTCGACCCAGCAGCGATGGGCCCAGCAGTTGCTCTGACCGTCCGAGTGGAAGGTGCCGACCGCGCGCACGCCGTCCTGCACCTCGGCGACCCGCTGCCACTGCGTGATGCCCACATAGAGCGGCGGAATCGCGAAGAGCGCCGCGAACAGCAGAAGCAGCAGGGGCGCCCGGAAACGGCGAAGACGCCCCGGCCCGGTGTTCACCGGGGAGGCGCCTTCACTGCTGGCTGTGTCGGCCAAGAACGTCAGCCCTTCCGGGGTCAGTTCTTCTGGATCTGGTCGAAGGACAGCTCGACCGGGGTCTCGCGGCCGAAGATCTCGACGAGGCCCTTGACCTTCTTCGAGTCGGCGTTGATCTCGTTGATCGTGGCCTGCAGCGTGGCGAAGGGGCCGTCGGTGACGGTGACCGAGTCGCCGACCTCGAAGTCCAGGACCTGGACCTCGACCTTGCGCTGCGGAGCGGGCTTGCCCTCGGCCTCGGCGGCCTCGCGGGCGGCCTTCTCCTCGGCCTCCGGGGCGAGCATCTTGACGATCTCGTCCAGGGTCAGCGGGTACGGGTCGTAGGCGTTGCCCACGAAGCCGGTGACGCCGGGCGTGTTGCGGACGACACCCCAGGACTCGTTCGTCAGGTCCATGCGCACCAGGACGTAGCCGGGGAGCTTGTTCTGACGGATCGTCTTGCGGTCGCCGTTCTTGATCTGGACGACCTCTTCCTGCGGCACCTCGGCCTGGAAGATGTAGTCCTCGACGTTCAGCGAGACGGCGCGCTGCTCGAGGTTGGTCTTCACGCGGTTCTCGTAACCGGCGTAGGTGTGGATGACGTACCACTCGCCGGGGAGGGTGCGCAGTTCCTCGCGCAGGGCGACGACGGGGTCGACCGGCTCGGCCGGCTCTTCCTCGACTGCCTCTTCCTCGTCCTCGACGTCCTCGACATCGCCGCCGGACTCGTCCTCGGCGTCCTCGTCGGATTCGTCCTCGACGTGGAGGGCGGCTTCCTCGGCGGGGTCGCCCGCCTCTTCATCGGCAGCCTCGACCTCGTCCAGGTCCTCGTCCGCGCCCTCGACGATGTCGAGCTCGTCTTCCACGGACTCGTCCGGCTCGATGGCGTCGTTCAGGTTCTGGTCAGACACGGTGGCTGCTTCTTCCTGGATACATAGGGGTGGAACATGCGAAAGGGGCGCCGGTAACCACGGCGCCCTATCGCTCTTTGATCAGCCGAAGACGTACTCGGCGGCGTGGTTGAGTCCATAGTCAATCACGGTGACCAGGCCGATCATGACGATCACGAAGACGATCACCACGGTCGTGTACGTCGTCAGCTGACTGCGCGTAGGCCAGACGACCTTGCGAAGTTCTGCGACGATCTGTCGGTAGAAGATACCGAGGCGCTTCAGCGGGCCCTTCTTGGCGCGCTTGCCACCCTTGCGGGCCTTCTTCTTCGACTCTGGCGCCTCGTCCTGGGCATCAGGCGTATCGATGGAGCCCACGGCGTCCGCCATTCGTCCTCACCTGTTCCCGGGTCGTGGCCGTGCCGCGCCCGGTCTGAGCCGCACGGCGGTGCATTGCTGTACGTACATGCGCACACATCCTGGCGAAGGAGTGTGTAGCAGGGCCGGAGGGACTTGAACCCCCAACCGCCGGTTTTGGAGACCGGTGCTCTACCAATTGAGCTACGACCCTTTGTGGTTCCCCCCAAACGTACCGCATCCGCCCGAGTGCTCGGTGTGCACCGGATGAGTGCGGCCGCTGTGAGGCCAACGAGGTGAGAGTGTACGTGTTCCGGAGCCCCCCGTCGAACAGAAAGGGCCTGCCGGGGCCGCTCCGGCCGAAGATCGTCCCGGCGACCACCGGACGGCGGGCGAAGATCACCCAGGCCACCGCGCCAATAGCCCTGCCGATCCGGACAGTTGTTCAGCGGTTGTTCAGTCTGTGAAACCCGCGTGCCGGGGGCGTTTCCGGTCTGAAACGATGGGCCCCATGAGCGCTGCAACCCCTCCCACCGAGCGCCGGGTCTCCGCCCGAGTCGGCGCGATCTCCGAGTCCGCCACCCTCGCCGTGGATGCCAAGGCCAAGGCCCTGAAGGCCGCCGGGCGCCCGGTGATCGGCTTCGGCGCCGGTGAGCCCGACTTCCCGACCCCGGACTACATCGTCGAGGCCGCCATCGAGGCGTGCAAGAACCCGAAGTACCACCGCTACACGCCGGCCGGTGGTCTGCCCGAGCTGAAGGCCGCGATCGCCGCGAAGACGCTGCGCGACTCCGGCTACGAGGTCGAGGCGAGCCAGGTCCTCGTCACCAACGGCGGCAAGCAGGCCATCTACGAGGCCTTCGCCGCGATCCTCGACCCGGGCGACGAGGTCATCGTCCCGGCCCCGTACTGGACGACGTACCCGGAGTCGATCCGCCTCGCCGGCGGTGTCCCGGTCGACGTCGTCGCGGACGAGACGACCGGCTACCGCGTCTCCGTCGAGCAGCTGGAGGCGGCGCGCACGGAGAACACGAAGGTCCTCCTCTTCGTCTCCCCGTCCAACCCGACCGGCGCCGTCTACACCCGCGCGCAGATCGAGGAGATCGGCCGCTGGGCCGCCGAGAAGGGCCTGTGGGTCCTGACCGACGAGATCTACGAGCACCTGGTCTACGGCGACGCCGAGTTCCACTCCCTCCCGGTGGTCGTGCCCGAGCTCGCCGACAAGACCATCGTGGTCAACGGTGTGGCGAAGACCTACGCCATGACGGGCTGGCGCGTGGGCTGGGTCATCGGCCCGAAGGACGTGGTCAAGGCCGCGACGAACCTCCAGTCGCACGCCACGTCCAACGTCTCCAACGTGGCCCAGGTGGCCGCCCTCGCCGCCGTCTCCGGCGACCTGTCGGCCGTCGACGAGATGAAGGAGGCGTTCGACCGTCGCCGTAAGACGATCGTGCGCATGCTCAACGAGATCGACGGTGTGCTCTGCCCCGAGCCCGAGGGCGCCTTCTACGCCTACCCGTCGGTGAAGGCCCTGATCGGCAAGGAGATCCGCGGCAAGCGCCCGCAGAACTCGGTCGAGCTGGCCGCGCTGATCCTGGAGGAGGCCGAGGTCGCGGTCGTCCCGGGTGAGGCCTTCGGAACGCCGGGCTATCTGCGTCTGTCGTACGCGCTGGGCGACGAGGACCTCGTCGAGGGTGTCTCGCGGATCCAGAAGCTGCTGGCGGAGGCCAGGGACTGACCTTGTGTGCCGGGCGGGCCGTCTCCTTCGGGAGGCGGCCCGCTTCGTGTTTGCGTGCGAGCAAGACCACGTTCGGGGAAAGCGCTACCGGGACGGCGGGGGCGTACGGCAGGATCAGCGAATGGAGCGTGTACGTGATGTCTCTGAGCTGCCGAAAGCCCATCTGCACCTGCACTTCACCGGGTCCATGCGGCCCGGGACGGTTCTGGAACTGGCCGACAAGTACGGCGTACGGCTGCCCGACGCGCTGACGGAGGCGCTGACCAGCGGGGAACCGCCACGGCTGCGGGCCACGGACGAGCGGGGCTGGTTCCGGTTCCAGCGGCTCTACGACGCGGCGCGTTCGTGCCTGAGGCGGCCCGAGGACATCCAGCGGCTGGTGCGGGAGGCGGCGGAGGAGGACGTCCGGGACGGCTCGGGGTGGCTGGAGATCCAGGTCGACCCGACGTCGTACGCCCCGCGTCTGGGCGGGCTGATCCCGGCGCTGGAGGTCATCCTCGACGCGGTGGAGACCACCTCGAGGGAGACCGGGCTCGGGATGCGGGTGCTGGTGGCCGCGAACCGGATGAAGCACCCGCTGGACGCGCGGACGCTGGCCCGCCTCGCGGTGCGCTACGCGGACCGGGGCGTCGTCGGCTTCGGGCTCTCCAACGACGAACGGCGGGGCATGGCGCGGGACTTCGACCGCGCCTTCGCCATCGCCCGTGACGGCGGGCTGCTGTCGGCGCCGCACGGCGGGGAGCTGACCGGGCCGTCGTCGGTGCGGGACTGTCTGGACGACCTGGACGCGCACCGGATCGGGCACGGGGTGCGGGCCGCGGAGGACCCCCGGCTGCTGAAGCGGCTGGCCGACCGTGGCGTGACCTGCGAGGTCTGTCCGGCCTCGAACGTGGCGCTCGGGGTGTACGAGAAGCCGGAGGACGTGCCGCTGCGGACGTTGTTCGAGGCGGGCGTGCCGATGGCGCTCGGCGCCGACGACCCGCTGCTGTTCGGCTCACGGCTGGCGGCGCAGTACGAGATCGCGCGTCGGCATCACGGATTCACGGACGCGGAGTTGGCGGAACTCGCCCGGCAGTCCGTGCGGGCTTCGGCGGCGCCGGAGGACGTCAAGGCGCGACTGCTGGCCGGGGTCGACGAGTGGCTCGTTCGCCCGGCCGCTTGAAGTGGGCGTAGGGCGGATACGGCTTGAAGCAGATGTCTATCTCCAGGGGGTGCCCGCCCGTGCCGGGCGGTTCGGCGAGCGTGACGGCCGTCATGAACGCCATGCTCCCCTTGGCGGCGTGCTTCTCGTGCGGACCCCAGCCGGCCGCGTAGGCGAACTCGGTGGCCATCTCGGCGAAGAGATCCCTGGTGCCGAACAGGAAGAACGTCCGCGCGTGGGTGGCGTGCCGGAAGTCGTCCGGGGCGTTCGTGTGTGAGCGGCGAGCGCGCCAGGACTCCGTGTCCCGCGCGGTACGGGCCTCGTCCGTGCGTACGGTCAGCGGGGTGCCGTGGGTGAGTCTGCGGCGCAGCTCGGGCCACTGGCTCGCGCGCAGGCCGACGCTGTCGTGGGCCAGCACGAGGTCGACCCGCTCTCCCCAGCCCTCGTCGGGTGGGACGCCGTCGCGGAGCGGGACGTGGACGATCGTGTGGCGCGAGTAGGCGGCGAAGGAGAACAGGCCGGCGAGCCGGTTCAGCCCGTCGTGATCACCGAGGAGCAGGCCGATCGGGTCGGGCGCGCTCAGCGAGGTGTGGCGCAGGGCTGTGCGGGGGCGGACGACGCGGCGCTGGTGCGGGCCGATGCGGGGCGTGTACTCGGTGAGTCTCAGACGCATCGCTCAAGCGTTCCGGGCGGGTCCGGGGCCCGGCAACCGAGATTCCGCGCGCCTACAGGCTCACGCCGACGGTCACCGGTTCGTTGACGAGGGTGACGCCGAAGATGCGGTGGACGCCTGCGACGACCTCTCGGGCGAGGGCGAGGAGGTCCTCCGTGGTCGCCTCGCCGCGGTTGGTGAGGGCGAGGGTGTGCTTGGTGGAGATGCGGGCGGGGCCGGTGCCGTAACCCTTGGTGAAGCCGGCCTTGTCGATGAGCCACGCGGCGGAGGTCTTGGTGTGGCCCGCGCCGGCGGGGTAGGCGGGGGGTTCGGCGTCGGGGCCGAGGTGCTGCTTCACGCGCGCGTGGAAGGCGCTGAAGTCGGCGTCCGTGAGGATCGGGTTGGTGAAGAAAGAGCCGGCCGACCAGGTGTCGTGGTCGTCGGGGTCGAGGACCATGCCCTTGCCGGAGCGCAGCTTCAGTACGGTCGCACGGGCGTCGGCGAGCGGCACCCGGTCGCCGGCTTCGACGCCGAGGGCGCGGGCGGTCTCGGCGTACTTGAGCGGCGCGGAGAGGCCGTCGGCGTCCTCGAGCTCGAAGCGGACGCGGAGGACGACGTACCGGTCGGGGTCGGCCTTGAAGCGGCTGTGGCGGTACGAGAAGGCGCACTCCGCGTTGGTGAGGGTGACGCTGTCGCGGGTGACGCGGTCGTAGGCGATCACGTGGGTGATCGTGGCGGAGACTTCCTGGCCGTAGGCGCCGACGTTCTGGATGGGGGTGGCACCTGCGGAGCCGGGGATGCCGGCGAGGCACTCGACCCCGGCGAGCCCGGCCTCCACGGTGCGGGCGACGGCATCGGTCCACACTTCGCCGGCGGCGAGCTCCAGATGGGTGCCGTCGAGTTCGACGCCCTTGGTGGCGATCAGCAGAGCGGTCCCGTCGAACCCCTTGTCGCCGATGACAAGGTTCGATCCGCCGCCGATGAGCAGGAGGGGCGTGCCCGTGTCATCGGCCTCACGAACGGCTTCGATCACCTCGGCGTCGGTGCTCGCGACGACCAGCCGGGTAGCCGGACCGCCGAGACGGAAGGTGGTGAGCGGGGCGAGGGGGGCATCGTGTCGTTCCTGCACGCGTCAAGGGTACGTGGCGGTCCGGGGCGGACGGTTGGCGGTGGGTCGGGGCCGCGCCGGGGGTGCGGGACGGACGGGTGCGGTGTGGGTCGGGGCCGCGCCGGGGGTGCGGGACGGACGGGTGCGGTGTGGGTCGGGGCCGCGCCGGGGGTGCGGGACGGACGAGTGCGGTGGGGGTCGGGGCCGCGCCGGGGGTGCGGGACGGACGAGTGCGATGTGGGTCGGGGCCGCGCCGGGGGTGCGGGACGGACGAGTGCGATGTGGGTCGGGGCCGCGCCGGGGGGTGTCCGTCCTCGGAACGGCGCGGAATCGGTCCTCTATAAGGGGCGGCCATGTTGACGCGCCAACCGCTGCGGGCGGACACCCCCCGACACGTCCCCTTGCCGCCGTCGCGCACTGCGGGTACGTCCGGGCTACGCCCCTAGGGGCGCGGGGAACTGCGCGACCAGCCACAATGCGCCCGCAGCCGCCCGACCTGCCTCCCCGGCAGTCTCTTGGGCGCACGCGGGGTCGAAGGGGCGGCAGCCCCTGGGGATGGGACGGGTAGGGGCGGCGGGGGCGAGAAAGAAGGCCCCACCCCGAGGGGCAGGGCCGTTCACAAGGGTTCAGGCCGCGATCGTCTCCCGTACCGGCGCCACCGCGTCCTCCGCCGCGGAAGCCTGCGCAACACGCCCCCGCGGAATCACCAGCGCCGCAACCCCGGCGAGAGCGACCACCGCAGCCCCCGTAACCAGCGCCGGCCGCAACCCGTCGACGAACGTCTGCCCGGTCTCGTATCCCCCCTGCGCCGAGAAGATCGACCCCATGATCGCGATACCGAGCGCACCCCCCACCTCACGCAACGCGTTGTTCGCCCCGGAAGCGATCCCCTGCTCCGAACCCCGCACACTCGACATGACCAGGTTGGAGGCGGGAGCGAAGAACAGTGCCATGCCGATACCGCTCATGATCAGACCGGGCAGCTGGACGGCGTAGGACGCGTCGACGGTGATGACCGAGGCGAGGTAACCGAGGCCCGCCGCCTGGAAGAAGAGGCCGGTCGCCACCACCGGGCGTCCGCCGATCCGGTCGGAGAGGATGCCCGCGATCGGCGCGACCAGCATCGGCATACCCGTCCACGGCAGCATCCGCAGCCCCGCCTCGGTCGGCGAGTACCCGAGCACCCCCTGCATGTACTGGCTGAGCAGGAAGATCGAACCGAACATGCCGAGGAACATCAGCAGGCTCGCCGCGTTGATGCCGGCGAACGCCCGGGAGCGGAACAGTCGCATCGGAAGCATGGGGTTCTTGGCGCGGGTGCCGTAGATCACGAACCCGGCGAGGAGGGCGGCTCCGGCGAAGAGGGCGGTGAGGACCACGCCGTCCGTCCAGCCGTCCGCGGGGCCGCGGACCAGGCCGTACACGATCCCGAAGAGCCCGCCACTGGCGAGGAGCGTTCCGGGGATGTCGAGCGGGGCGCCGGTGCCGTAGGACTCGGCGAGGCGGAGACGGGCGAGCGGCAGCAGCGCGACGCCGAGCGGGACGTTCAGCCAGAAGATCCACTGCCAGGAGATGTGCTCGGTCAGACTGCCGCCGATCAGCGGTCCGGAGGCCACCGCCAGCCCGTTGACGGCACCCCAGATGCCGTACGCCATCCCGCGCTTGGCCGCGGGAACGGCCGCCGTGAGGAGCGTGAGCGTCAGCGGCATCATGATCGCCGCGCCGACGCCCTGGACCGCGCGGGCCGCGATCAGGCTGTCGATGCCGGGGGCCAGGGCCGCCGCGGCGGACGCTCCCGTGAAGACCGTCAGGCCCGCGAGGAAGAGCCGGCGACGGCCGAAGCGGTCGCCGAGGGCCGCGCCGAACATGAGGAGGACGGCGAAGGTGAGGGTGTAGGCGCTCACCGTCCATTCCAGGTCGTGCAGCCCGCCGCCGAGATCCTCGCGGATGGACGGCAGGGCGGTGGTGACGACGAGGTTGTCGAGGGCCGCCATGAATCCGGCGACGCTGGTGATGACGAGAGCCCAGACGGCTCCCCCGCGTGGTGCGCTCGGTACGGCTTGCTGTGACATCGCTCCCCCAGAGCATTGATAGATAGTTATCGATCACTAACTTTTGCGCTCACAAAAAGACGCCGGAGACGCCCGCCTCCACCCGCTTCACTTCTCCAGCCGGCCCTTCAGCCGCGCCGACGGATACATGCCCTCCCACACCCGGTGCTCGGGCGGAAACCCCATCGCGACCAGGCAGTTGATGAGCATCCCGTACGCCAGGAAGACCGTCGTCTCGCCGACGTCGGCACCCAGGGGCAGATGGACCGTGTCCCACAGCCGCATCCAGCCCTCACGCACCGCCGCCCCGAACTCGTGGTCGCCCTCCTCCTCGGCCGCGCCCACGGCGACGTACATCTGCATCTGCATCCGCAGCCGCTCCGGATGCTCCGCGATGACCTTGGTGTACGCGTTCGCCATGGCGTGCAGGGCCTCTTCGCCGTGCAGGCCGGCGGAGGCCTCCTCGAAGGTGCGGATCGTGTCCTCCACGCACCGCTCCGAGACCGCCAGGAAGATCGCCTTCTTGCCCGGGAAGAGCCGGAAGAGATACGGCTGCGAGACCCCGACCCGCTTGGCGATCGCCTCGGTCGACGTGCCGTGGTAACCGCCGCGGGCGAACTCGATCGTCGCCGCGCGGATCACGCTCTCGCGCCTCTCCTCTGCGCTCATCCTGGCCATGCTCAGTAAGTTAGTACTCAATCACTAACTAAGTCAAGAGACCCCGTGCCCCACCCGCGCGGACAACGAGTAAGGGGCGCCCGCAATAGCGGGCGCCCCTTACTTCATCTGCGCTTCAGGCCAGTCGTACGACCGCTCGCGACATCCCCAGCACCTTCTGCCCGGCGCTGGTCGCGGTCAGGTCCACGCGGACCGTGTTGTCGTCGAGCTTGGCCGCGACCTTGCCGCTGACCTCGATGACGGCGCCCTGGTCGTCGTTGGGGACGACGACGGGCTTGGTGAAGCGGACGCCGTACTCGGCGACGGCACCCGGGTCGCCGACCCAGTCCGTCACCACGCGGATCGCCTCGGCCATGGTGAACATGCCGTGCGCGATGACGTCCGGCAGCCCGACCTCCTTGGCGAACTTCTCGTTCCAGTGGATCGGGTTGAAGTCCCCCGACGCGCCCGCGTACTGGACGAGCGTGGCCCGGGTCACGGGGAAAGTCAGGGCCGGCAGTTCGGTGCCGACCTCGACGTCGTCGTATGCGATCTTCGCCGTCATGTTCTTCCTCACGCCTCCTCTGCCGCGCGGGCGACCAGCTTGGTCAGGGCGGTCACGACGTGCTCGCCGGCCTCGTCATGGACCTCGCCGCGGATGTCCACGATGTCGTTGCCCGCGAGGGACTTGATCGCCTCGATGGTCGAGGTGACCGTGAGGCGGTCACCGGCGCGGACGGGGCGGCTGTAGGCGAACTTCTGGTCGCCGTGCACGACACGGCTGTAGTCCAGGCCCAGTTGCGGGTCGGCGACGACCTGGCCCGCGGCCTTGAAGGTGATCGCGAAGACGAAGGTCGGCGGCGCGATCACATCGGGGTGCCCGAGCGCCTTGGCCGCGTCCGGGTCGGTGTACGCCGGGTTGCTGTCCCCCACGGCCTCCGCGAACTCACGGATCTTCTCCCGGCCCACCTCATAGGGCTCGGTGGGCGGGTAGGTCCGCCCCACGAAGGACTGGTCGAGCGCCATGGGCTCGGCACCTCCTGCTGATCGCCGGTACTGGCTGGTACTGGCCGGTAGTGGCCTGAGAACGACGCGAGGCCGCCCCCCTGACTACTGGGGGCGGCCTCGCGTACGAGCCTGATTTATCGCGTCTCGCGGTGCGCGGTGTGCGCGTTGCAACGCGGGCAGTGCTTCTTCATCTCCATGCGATCCGGGTTGTTACGCCGGTTCTTCTTGGTGATGTAGTTCCGCTCCTTGCACTCCACGCAGGCCAGCGTGATCTTCGGGCGGACGTCGGTGGCAGCCACAGGAGTGCTCCTTGACGAACGGATAGGACTGATTTAACGCAAAGAAGAGTAGCCGATCGAAGGACCGACCCCACAATCGGCTACTGTCAGTAGCGGTGACCGGACTTGAACCGGTGACACAGCGATTATGAGCCGCTTGCTCTACCGACTGAGCTACACCGCTTTGATGGGATCAGGTCCCGTCTCGCGACGGGAACCTCACCCACCAGAGCCCCAATACGGAATCGAACCGTAGACCTTCTCCTTACCATGGAGACGCTCTACCGACTGAGCTATTGGGGCGAGCGATGAAGACATTACACGGTCCGCAGCCGTTCACCCAAATCCGTTTCGAGGCCCCCTCCGAGACCGCTCCGACGCCGTCCCCACCGCCCTCCGAGACCCCTCCCGTACGGCGGACCACACCGGTACGACTATTGCGCTCCTCCGCGCCGTGAGCGGATCACCGCCCTAGGCTCGACTCACTCTGCGTGATCTTGCGTCCCCGCTGTACGCAGCCCCGTGAGCCCCTGGAGCGCGATGCCCGACAGCCAGCCGCAGCCGCCCCCCTCGTCGTCCTCGTCGTCCTCCTCCGGCTCCTCCGAGGCGACCTCGCTGCTGTTGTGCGGGGCCCGGCTGACCGACGGCCGGACCGTGGACGTACGGCTCGGCGGCGGGCGCATCGAGGCGGTCGGCACGGCGGGCAGCCTGGCGGCGGGCGGCACGCGCGCGTGCGGGGCGCGCGTGGACCTCAGCGGCTACCTGCTCCTCCCGGCCCCGGTCGAGCCGCACGCCCACGGCGACACCGCGCTCTCCGACGACACCGACGGACCGGTCTCGTACGACCCCCAGGACGTCCAGCGGCGGGCGACCGAGGCCGCGCTGCTGCAACTCGGGCACGGGGCCACCGCGTTGCGCGCCCACGTGCGCGTGGGCGACGTACAGGGGCTGGGCGCCCTGGCCGCCGTACTCCAGGCCCGGCGCTCGCTGCGCGGGCTCACCGAGCTGACCACGGTGGCGATGCCACGGCTGCTGACCGGTGCGGCCGGGGCCGAGGGGCTCGCGATACTGCGGGACGCGGTGAAGATGGGCGCCTCGGTGGTCGGCGGCTGCCCCGACCTCGATCCGGATCCGACCGGCTACGTCCAGGCGGTCCTCGACGTGGCCTCCGAACACGGCTGCCCCGTCGACCTCCACACCGACGCCTCCGACCCCGCCCGCCTGTCCCGCCTCGCCGCCATGGCCGGCGGTCTGCGCCCCGGTGTCACCCTCAGCCCCTGCGGCAGCCTCGACAGCCTGCCCTCCGACGTCGCCTCGCGGACCGCCGACCAGCTCGCCGCGGCCGGCCTGACGGTCGTATGCCTGCCGCAGGGCGGCTGCGGGGGCGTGGAGCGGCGCGGCACGGCTCCCGTACGGCTGCTGCGCGCGGCCGGCGTGCGGGTGGCCGCCGGCAGCGGCGCGCTGCGGGACGTGTCCAACCCGGTGGGGCGTGGTGACCCGCTGGAGGCCGCCTACCTCCTGGCCTCCCGGTACGGCCTGCGACCGGAGGACGCCTACGACTCCGTCAGCACGTCCGCGCGGGCCGTCCTGGGGCTGCCCGAGGTGCGCGTGGAGGCGGGTTTCCCAGCCGAACTGCTCGCGGTGCGCGGGGAACGGCTGGCGGGGGCCCTGTCGCTCGCGTACAGCCGCATCGTCGTGCACCGGGGGCGGGTGGTGGCGCGGACCAGCGCGGTACGGGAGTTCTGCGACTCGGCGGCGGCTGTGGAGCTGGGGTTGCCTCGGCAGGGGCGGGGGGACGTGCCGTAGGCGGGCCCGCCCCGCCGGGGCGGGGAGACGTGCCGTAGGCGGGCTCAACTCGCCGGGGCGGGGCTCTAGTCGTACGGCGGGAGGGCACGGAAGGGGCTCTGCGGGAGGGCACGGAAAGGGCTCTGTGTGCCGCGCCGTTCCATGGGGTCCGCGTGCCCGGTGCGACGGGTGCGGTCCGTACGGCGGATGACGTCGTACGGGCGTACGGTCGAAGACATGCGCATTGTCATCGCTGGTGGTCATGGTCAGATCGCGTTGCGGCTGGAGCGGCTGCTCGCCGTGCGTGGGAACGAGGTCGCGGGCATCATCCGCAAGGCGGAACAGGGCGACGCCCTGCGGGAGGCCGGAGCCGAACCGGTGCTGCTCGACCTGGAGTCGGCGTCCGTCGAGGAGGTCGCGGCCCATCTGCAGGGCGCGGACGCGGCGGTCTTCGCGGCGGGTGCGGGGCCGGGCAGTGGGGCGACCCGCAAGGACACGGTGGACAAGGGCGCCGCGGTGCTGTTCGCGGACGCGGCGGTCCGGGCTCGGGTACGACGTCATGTGGTCGTGTCGTCGATGGGCGCCGACCCCGCGCATCAGGGCGACGACATCTTCGACGTCTATCTGCGCGCCAAGGGTGAGGCCGACGCGTACGTCCGCGGCCTCGACGCCCTGGACTGGACGATCCTGCGCCCGGGTCAGCTGACGAACGACGCCGGTACCGGGCTCGTCCGCCTGGAGGCCCACACGGGCCGCGGGCCGATCCCGCGGGACGATGTGGCCGCCGTGCTCGCAGAGTTGCTGGAGACACCGGCGACGGCCGGCCTGACCCTGGAACTGGTCGGCGGGTCGACACCGGTGTCGGTGGCGGTGAAGTCGGTGGCCGGGAACTGAGAGCGCGCCGGTGGGCTCACCTCTCGCCGGGCGGGCACATCTCGCTCGGGGCGGGCTCGCGTGGGCGGGCTCGCGGGGCGGGCTCAGAACAGCGGCATCTGGCCCGGGAACTCGGGAACGGTGTAGCCGTCCAACGCGGGTTGCGCGGCGCCCAGTTGGGCCTGTCGGCGGGAGCCCACACAGGAGGTGAGCTCGCCGTTCTCCCGGGCCCCGGGCGGATCGTGCCGCGCGTAGCGCCCGGCGACCACGGCGATCTCACGCTGACATTCGGGGCAGCTTCTGCGACGGCTGGACATGGGGTCAGTGTGCCCCGGACGCGCTGTCGCCCCACATCGTGAGGCACATCACCACCCGTCTTCGACACGGCACCCGACCATACGAAGAGACCCCCTCCTCGCTGCGTTTCCGCAGTGGGGAGGGGGTCTGCCTTCATGTGGCGGCGCCAGGATTCGAACCTGGGAAGGCGAAGCCGGCAGATTTACAGTCTGCTCCCTTTGGCCGCTCGGGCACACCGCCGGGGTTTGCTGCCCTTCGAACCGCTTTCCGGCGGTGCTCCGTGGCAACGACGTAAACAATACCCGATGGAGCGGGGTGCTTCGCCACTCGATTGATCAGCACTCGGGGGACGCGAGGTGGCTAGGCTTGTCCGGATGCGGCCCGGGAACGGTGCCCGGCTCGGCGGCAGCCCCAGGGCAGCCCCACGCCCGCCGAACCGCACCCGGTACGCACCCCGATACGCACCCCGATACAAGGAGCCACAGGACATGGCCGACTCCAGTTTCGACATCGTCTCGAAGGTCGAGCGGCAGGAGGTCGACAACGCCCTCAACCAGACCGCCAAGGAGATCTCCCAGCGCTACGACTTCAAGGGCGTCGGCGCCTCCATCTCGTGGTCCGGCGAGAAGATCCTGATGGAGGCGAACTCCGAGGACCGGGTGAATGCCGTTCTCGACGTCTTCCAGTCCAAGCTGATCAAGCGCGGTATCTCGCTGAAGGCCCTGGACGCCGGCGAGCCTCAGCTGTCCGGCAAGGAGTACAAGATCTTCGCGTCGATCGAGGAGGGCATCTCCCAGGAGAACGCGAAGAAGGTGGCGAAGATCATCCGCGACGAGGGCCCGAAGGGTGTGAAGGCCCAGGTCCAGGGTGAGGAACTGCGCGTCAGCTCCAAGAGCCGCGACGACCTTCAGGCCATCATCGCCCTGCTCAAGGGCAAGGACTTCGACTTCGCCCTGCAGTTCGTGAACTACCGGTAGTCCACGGCTGGTTCACGACGTGTGCCATGACTGGTCCACGGCCGGTGACGTGTCGTACGAGGAAGGGTGGGCACCTGGCCGGTGCCCACCCTTCTCCCCTGCTGGCTGCGGTTCGGGAGTCGATCAGTCGCGCGAGTTGCCGAACAGGATGCGGTAACCGATCAGGAGGACCAGTGAGCCTCCGATCGCCGCGGCCCATGTGGTGCCGTCGTAGAAGTCCTTGGTGACCGGGTGGTCCAGCCAGCGCGCCGAGATCCAGCCGCCGATGAACGCGCCCGCGATGCCGATGAGGGTCGTACCGACGAAGCCGCCCGGGTCGCGGCCCGGCAGCAGGAACTTGGCGATGGCTCCGGCCAGAAGCCCCAGGATGATCCAACCGATGATGCTCATGCCCTGAACCTGCCCTTCCGCGCTGTGCCCGCACTGTTCCGGCCCTGTGATCTTCGTCCGGACCGACTGTGCGCCAGGACGGGTGCGCGTGTGCGCTCCGTGTCCCCGCTGTGGCGGCAGCGTGAGTTCGTGCCGTGTTGATGAGGAGGACGTCACACGTCCACCGAGCGGTTGCACTGCTCAGTAGGGTGCGGCGCATGTCACCTTCCGACGCAGGTCCTGGTCCCGGCTCCGAGCTGCGGCGCACTCTAGGCGTGGGCGACGCCGTGGTCATCGGGCTGGGTTCGATGGTCGGGGCCGGCATCTTCGCCGCCCTCGGGCCCGCGGCGCGCGCGGCTGGTTCCGGGGTGCTGGTCGGGCTGGCGGTCGCCGCGGTGGTCGCCTACTGCAACGCCACCTCGTCGGCGCGGCTGGCCGCGTTGTATCCGGCTTCCGGTGGCACGTACGTGTACGGGCGGGAGCGGCTCGGTCCTTTCTGGGGTTATCTCGCGGGCTGGTCGTTCGTGGTCGGGAAGACGGCCTCGTGTGCGGCGATGGCGCTGACGGTGGGCACATACGTCTGGCCGGGGCAGGCACACGCCGTGGCCGTCGCGGCGGTCGTGGCGCTGACCGCGGTGAACTACGGCGGTGTTCAGAAGTCCGCGCTGCTCACGCGGGTGATCGTGGCGGTCGTGCTCGCTGTCCTCGCTTCCGTCGTGGTGGTGTGTCTGGGGTCGGCCGCCGCCGACGCGGGGCGACTGGGCAGCGGCGCCTCGGGCGGTGTGGGCGGCGTGCTGGAGGCCGCCGGTCTGCTGTTCTTCGCGTTCGCGGGATACGCGCGGATCGCGACTCTCGGCGAGGAGGTGCGGGATCCCGCGCGCACCATCCCCCGTGCGATCCCGCTGGCCCTGGGTATCGCGCTGGCCGTCTACGCGTGCGTGGCGGTGGCCGTCCTCTCCGTGCTGGGGGCTGAGGGGCTCGGGCAGGCGGACGCACCGCTGACCGACGCCGTGCGGGCGGCCGGGGTGTCCGGGCTGGTGCCGGTGGTGCGGGTCGGCGCCGCCGTGGCCGCGCTGGGATCGCTGCTCGCCCTGATCCTGGGCGTCTCGCGGACGACACTGGCCATGGCTCGTGACCGGCATCTGCCCGGCACGCTGGCGGCCGTGCACCCGCGTTTCCAGGTGCCCCACCGGGCGGAGCTGGCCGTGGGCGCGGTGGTCGCGGTCCTGGCCGCCACGGTGGACGTGCGGGGCGCGATCGGGTTCTCCTCCTTCGGTGTGCTGGCGTACTACGCGGTGGCCAACGCCTCCGCGTGGACGCTCGGTTCGGCTCCGGCGGCGCGGGTGGTGCCGGCGGTCGGGCTGCTCGGGTGCGTGGTGCTGGCGTTCGCGCTGCCGGGGGTTTCGGTGGTCGTGGGTGCGGGGGTGCTGGTCGTGGGGGTGGTCGCGTACGGCGTACGGAGGCGGGTGGGGGGTGCGGCGCGGTAGGCGAACGGGTGGGGGCGCGTCACGGTAGGCGCGGGTGCGGGGCACGTTGCAGTGGGCGTCGTCGCGATGTGCCTCAGGCCGTGGTGGTGCGCGGGGCGGTGGATATGTTCGCCGGGCGGGGCGTATCGGGCGGGGCCAGGCTCTGGAACTCTGGTGAAGTGCGGGCCCATGGGCGGGTGTTGCTCGTCCCGGCTGCCCTCTGTGCCCGCAGCTGCTCGTGTGCGGTCATGCGTTCATGATGCGGCCCGGCACTGACAAGCGGGGCAGCCTGTGGACAACCGCCGGGCTGTGGACAACCTCCGCGCTGTTGACAACCGCCGGGCTGTGGAGAACCGCGGCTCTACCAGCCCGAGGACGCGAACGGCTTGTCCGTGGACACGATTTCGCGGCCCAGCGGGAGCAGCGACACCGGGATCAGCTTGAAGTTGGCGATGCCGAACGGGATGCCGATGATCGTGATGCACAGCAGCACGCCGGTGACGATGTGGGCGAGGGCCAGCCACCAGCCCGCCAGGATCAGCCACAGGACGTTGCCCAAGCAGGACGGGGCGCCGGCGTCGCGGCGTTCGACCGTCGTGTACCCGAAGGGCCACAGGGCGTACACCCCGATACGGAACGCCGCGATGCCGAACGGGATGCCGATGATCGTGATGCACAGCAGCACGCCGGCGGCCAAGTAGCCGAGGAACAGCCAGAAGCCGCTCAGGACGAGCCATATGACGTTCAGGATTGTCTTCACTGGTGGCGTCCTGCCATCTTCTCGAGGCGGGCGATGCGGTCCGCCATGGGCGGATGCGTGGAGAACATCTTGGAGAGCCCCTGGCCCGGGCGGAAGGGGTTGGCGATCATCATGTGGCTCGCGGTCTCGATGCGGGGCTCCGGGGGCAGCGGGAGCTGCTTGGTACCGGTCTCGAGCTTGCGCAGGGCGCTGGCCAGCGCCAGCGGGTCGCCGGTGAGCTGGGCGCCGGACGCGTCCGCCTCGTATTCACGCGAGCGGCTGATGGCCAGCTGGATGACGGAGGCGGCGAGCGGGCCGAGAATCATGATGAGCAGCATGCCCAGGATGCCGGGGCCGTCGTCGTCGTTGGAGCGGCCGATGGGGATCAGCCAGGCGAAGTTGACGAGGAACATGATCACGGAGGCGAGGGCTCCGGCGACCGACGAGATCAGGATGTCGCGGTTGTAGACATGACTGAGCTCGTGGCCGATGACACCGCGCAATTCCCGCTCGTCGAGGAGGCGCAGGATGCCTTCGGTGCAGCACACCGCAGCGTTGCGCGGGTTGCGGCCCGTCGCGAAAGCGTTCGGTGCCTCCGTCGGGGAGATGTACAGGCGCGGCATGGGCTGGCGGGCCTGGGTGGAGAGCTCTCGGACCATGCGGTACAGCGCCGGGGCCTCGAACTCGCTGACCGGACGGGCGCGCATCGCGCGTAGCGCCAGCTTGTCGCTGTTCCAGTACGCGTACGCGTTCGTCCCCAGAGCGACCAGGACCGCTACGACGAGCCCCATGCGGCCGAAGAAGCTGCCGATGACGATGATGAGTGCGGACAGTCCCCCGAGGAGTACTGCGGTCCTGAGCCCGTTGTGCCGGCGGTGCACGGTACGCCCTCCAAGTCGTGCAGCAGGGGAACCCTTTGCTTGCTGATCTGCGGTCCTTCTGGTGTATGTCCAGTGGACCCTCCCGTTCTGGTCAACGCCAGGCGAGAGCCGCTAGTTCCCTTGTGCGTGCGGGGCGGGGCGTGAGCCGTCCGGGTGAGGGCCCGGAAGCGGCCTGGTCGTGCGGTGGTGCGTGCCCTCAGAAGAGTCCGGTGTCGGCGAAGCGCAGGACCAGTTGGGGCGCGCCCGAGAGGGCGATGCCGAGGACGCCGGTGAGGGCGAGTGCGGCGGTGAGGGGCGCGGGGACCCTGTGGCGTACGGCTTCGCCCTCGGGTGCGCGGAACAGCAGGGCCGTCCACTGGAGGTAGTAGAACAGCGCGATCACGACGTTGACGGCCATCACCACCGCGAGCCAGCCGAGCCCGGCGTCGACGGCGGCGGAGAAGACGGTGACCTTGGCGAAGAGGCCGATGATGCCGGGCGGGAGTCCTGCGAGGCACAGCAGGAAGAACGCCAGGAGGAGCGCGGCGAGGGGGTGGGAGGCGTACAGGCCCCGGTAGTCGCTGATGCGGTTGCGGGACTTCGTACGGCCAACGACCGCGGCCACGGCGAAGGCGCCGAGGTTCACGGCGGCGTACATGAGGGCGTAGGCGACGGTGGAGCCGATGGAGTGCTCGGCGTCGTCGGAGTAGGCAGCGGCGGCGATCGGCACCAGGAGGTAGCCGGCCTGTCCGACGGAGGACCAGGCGAGGAGGCGTACGGCGCTGTACGCGCGCGTGGCCTGCTGTCGCAGGGCGCCGACGTTGCCGACGGTCATCGTGAGGGCGGCCAGTGCGGCCAGTGCCGGGCCCCAGACGTCGGCGTACGACGGGAGGGCCACGACGGTGAGGAGGATCAGGCCGGAGAAGCCGACCGCCTTGCCGACGACCGACAAGTAGGCGGCGATCGGCAGCGGGGCTCCTACGTAGGTGTCCGGGACCCAGAAGTGGAAGGGCACGGCGGCCGTCTTGAAGGCGAAGCCGATGAGGGTGAGGACCACGCCGGTCTGGGTGAGGGTGTGGAGCTGGCCGTCGACGTGCTGGATGCGGTCGGCGATCTGGGTCAGGTAGAGGGTGCCTGTGGAGGCGTACACGAAGCTGATGCCCATGAGGCTGACCGCGGTCGCGGTGACCGAGGAGAGGAAGAACTTCAGGGCCGCTTCGGAGGACTTGCGGTCGCCTTGGCGCAGGCCCACCAGGGCGAAGGCCGGCAGGGAGGCGACCTCCAGGGCGACGATCAGGGTGGCGAGGTCGCGGGAGGCGGGCAGCAGGGCGGCGCCGGCGGCGGAGGAGAGCAGCAGGAACCAGTACTCCCCTTCGGGGAGTCCCTTGTCAGCGTCCTTCAGGGTGGTGACCGACAGGAGGGCGGCCAGTAGGGCGCCGCCGAGCACCAGGAGTTGGAGGACGAGGGTGAAGCGGTCCACGGTGTAGCTGCAGACGTCGGTGGCGCCGGTCAGGCAGAAGGTCGCGCGGTCGCCGTCCAGGAGGGGCAGGAGCATCGCCGTGGAGGCGGCCAGGCCCGCGATGGACAGCCAGCCGAGCAGCGCCTTCCTCGCGTCGCCGACGAACAGGTCCGCGACGAGGACCACGAGGCCGACGACCGCCGCGATGGTGGGCGGCGCGATGGCGAGCCAGTCGACGGACTGGACGAGGTTCGCGGCCAACGGCTGGGCCGCGGCGGCCAGGGAGCTCATCGGGTGCCTCCTGCGAGGAGCTGCTGCACGGCCGGGTCGGTCAGGCCCAGGAGGGCCTTGGGCCACAGGCCGGCTACGACGGTGAGGGCGACGAGCGGTGTCCAGGCCGCGAACTCGTACGTGTAGACGTCGGCGAGTTCCGGCGCGTCCTGGGGTACGGGTCCCATGCAGACGCGGCGGACCACGGCGAGGAGGTACGCGGCCGTGAGGAGGGTGCCGAAGGCGGCGATCGCCATGAAGGTCAGGAAGGCGGGGCGGCTGAGGTCGTCTGCGGGGTCGAACGCGCCGAACAGGGCCAGCATCTCGCCCCAGAACCCGGCGAGTCCGGGGAGGCCGAGGGAGGCGACCGCGGCGAACGCGAGCAGGCCGCCCAGGCGCGGTGCCTTGCCGTAGAGCGCGGCGCCGGTCTGTTCGGCGAGGGCGTCGAGGTCGGTGGTGCCCGTGCGGTCCTTGAGCGCGCCGACCAGGAAGAAGAGCAGGCCGGTGATGAGGCCGTGGGCGATGTTGGCGAACAGGGCGCCGTTCACGCCGGTCGGGGTCATCGTGGCGATGCCGAGGAGGACGAAGCCCATGTGGCCGACGGAGGAGTAGGCGATGAGGCGCTTGAGGTCGCCCTTCGCGCCCTGCTTGGCGAGGGCCAGGCAGGCCAGGGACCCGTAGATGATGCCGACGACGGCGAAGGCGGCGAGGTAGGGCGCGAAGTCGGCGAAGCCGCCGGGGGCGATCGGCAGCAGGATCCGGACGAACCCGTACGTGCCCATCTTCAGCAGGACGCCGGCCAGCAGGACCGAGCCGACGGTCGGCGCGGCGGTGTGGGCGTCGGGAAGCCAGCTGTGCAGCGGCCACATCGGGGTCTTGACCGCGAGCCCGATCCCGATCGCCAATACGGCGATGACCTGCACGGATGTGGTCAGCGACCGGCCGTTGTCAGTGGCGAGTGCCACCATGTCGAACGTGCCCGCCTTGATTCCGATCAGGAGCAGGCCCAGCAGCATGACGACCGAACCGAGCAGCGTGTACAGGATGAATCGCCAGGCGGCCCGGGTGCGGTCCTCGCCGCCCCAGCGGGCGATGAGGAAGTACATCGGGATGAGCACCGTCTCGAACGCCAGGAAGAACAGCAGCAGATCGAGGACGGCGAAGGTCGCGAGGGTGCCGGACTCGAGGACCAGCAGCAGGGCGACGAAGGCCTTCGGGGTCGGGCCCGCGGGCAGCTTGAAGTACGAATAGAGCGCGCAGAGGAACGTCAGCAGCGCGGTCAGGACCAGAAGGGGGAGGGAGATGCCGTCGATGCCGAGGTGGATGCGCACGTCGAGTGCGGGAATCCAGCTGATGTCGGTCGTGGCCTGCATCTTCGACGGATGGTCATGGTCGAAGCCGAGCGCGAGGGCGATCGCGGCGAGGAGGATCACACCGGTCACGGTCACGCCGTGCCGGAGTACGGCCTGCTCGGGCGACTTCCCCTTCAGCCCGGGCGGGGCCGGCAGGAGGGCGGCGACGGCGCCGAGGAGCGGGCCGACGACGACGAACGCCAGAAGGAACTGCATCACGGACTCGTTGATATCGATCACGCCTGCTCACGCTCCCGTGGCGACGAGGACGGCGGCGACCACCAGGACGACGGTGCCGGCGAGCAGCGCGCTCACATAGGTCTGCACATTGCCGGTCTGGGCCCGCCGCACGGCCGCGCCGAGGAGGCGGGGCAGGGCGCCCGCGCCACGGACGTAGGTCTCGACGACCTCGCGGTCGAGGAACCGTACGAGGGTGGCGGCGGCCTGGACCGGGCGGACGAAGAGGGCCGAGTAGACGGCGTCGAGATGGAAGCCGACGGCCGCGTGCCGGTGGAGCGGGCCGAGCAGGAGTCGGCCGGGGTCCGCGGGGTCGGGCGCGTAGGCGATGTCCCCGTACGCGGGCTCGTGGCTGGCGATGGCCTCGGCCTCGACGCGGGCCGCGTCGCCCTCCGGGTGGGCGGCGACCGCGCCCAGCGGGACACGGGCCGCGAGTGCGGTGGTGTGCCGCCAGGCCGCGTACGTGACGATGCCGCCGACCAGGGCCACGCCGGTGCCGAGGACGGAGGTGGTGAGGGTCGGGGTGAGGTCACGGCCGTCGAACCAGTCGGGGAGCACCCGGTAGGCGAGTCCGCCGACGGCGAGGGACGGGACCGCGAGGACCCACAGCACGACGGTCATGGTGAGGGGCTGACGGCCGTGGTCGGGCGCTTCGGCGCCCTGCCCGCGGAAGGCCAGCAGCCACAGACGCGTCGCGTACGCCGCGGTGAGCAGGGCGGTGAGCAGGCCGGCGACGAGGACGAGCCAGCCCGCCGCGCCGGGAGCGTGCTCGGTGTGGCCGGTGGCGACGTGCTCGGCGGCGCCGAGGACGGACTCCTTGGAGAAGAACCCGCTGAACGGCGGGATCGCGGCGAGCGCGAGGAGCGCCACGGTCATCGTCCAGTAGGCGTCGGGCACGCGTTCGCGCAGATGGCCCATGCGGGACATGGCGGCCAGCGAGTTGGTGCCGGCGGCGTGGATGATCACGCCGGCCGCGAGGAACAGCAGCGCCTTGAAGGCGCCGTGCGACAGGAGGTGGAACACGGCGGCACCGCGGTCGCCGACGGCGAGGGCGCCGGTCATGTAGCCGAGCTGGCCGATCGTCGAGTAGGCGAGGACGCGTTTGATGTCGTCCTGGGCGAGGGCGGCCAGTGCCGAGCCGGCCATGGTGACGGCGGCCATGACGGCGAGGACGACCATCGCGGCCCGCGAGGCCTCGAAGACGGGGAGGAGTCGCGCGACGAAGTAGACGCCGGCGGCGACCATCGTCGCCGCGTGGATGAGCGCAGAGACGGGTGTGGGGCCCGCCATCGCGTCCGGGAGCCAGGTGTGCAGCGGGAACTGCGCCGACTTGCCGGCCACGCCCGCCAGGAGCAGCAGGGCAATCAGGGTCGGGTGGTCCAGTCCCCCGCTCGCGACGGCGCCGAGGACCTTCGTGATGCGGAAGGACCCGGCGTCGGTGGCGAGCGCGAACAGGCCGATGAGGAACGGCACGTCGCCGAGCTTGGTGACGAGGAACGCCTTGATGGAGGCGGCGCGGGCCTCCGGGGTCTCCCAGTAGTGGCCGACGAGGAAGTACGAGCAGATGCCCATGACTTCCCAGCCGACCAGCAGCACCATCAGGTCGCCCGAGTAGACGACGAGGAGCATCGCGGAGGTGAAGAGGGAGACGAGAGCCGCGTAGGAGGGGTAGCGCGGGTCGTCGCGCAGATAGCCGGTCGAGTAGATCTGCACGCAGCTCGCGACGAGGCCGACCAGCACGGCGACGAGGGCGGCGAAGCCGTCGATGTGCAGGGCGAGTTCGATCGGGACCGAGCCGGTGGGCGTGAGCTCGGTGGCGGCGTTCACCGCCTCGCCCCCGCCCTGGCGTACCGCGACCAGTGCGGCCAGCACGAGGGAGCCGAGCGTCGGCAGCACGGCGAGCGGGCGGACGAAGCCGGGGGCGGTGCGGCCCAGGAGCAGGCCGACGACGGCGCCCAGGAAGGGAAGGAGGGGGACGAGGACGGCGAGGGTGGTGGTGGTCACGCGGTGGCCTCTGCCTTCTCGGCCGCGGGGGCGTCGCCATCGGAGTCGTCGGAGTTGTCGGAGTCGGGACCGCCCGATCCGCCGGACCCGCCCGATCCGCCGGACCCGTCAGGTCCGTCTGGCCCGTCGGGTCCTTCAGGTCCGTGTCCCTCGGCGGTGTCGCGGAGCTTGTCGATGTCCGAGGTGCCGCGGTTGCGGTAGACGGCGAGGACGATGGCCAGGCCGATGCCGATCTCCGCGGCGGCGATGGCGATGGTGAACAGGGTCAGGGCCTGGCCGGAGTGCAGCGTCTCCGCCGCGGTCCTGCTGAGCCACACGTCGAAGGCGACCAGGTTGAGGTTGACGGCGTTGAGCATCAGCTCGACCGACATCAGGACCAGGATCGCGTTGCGGCGGGCGAGGACGCCGTAGAGGCCGGTGCAGAAGAGCAGGGCGGCGAGTACGGCGGGATAGGCGAGGTGCATCAGCGGGCGCCTTCCTGCTCGGCCGACTCGGTTCCCGAAGTCGGGGCTTTTCGCCCGATCGGGTGATTACGGGAATCCGGTACGAACGGGGAACCACCGGACACCGCCCGGGAGTTCACAGGGGGCGGGCTCGACTCCGCCTTCGTCTTGCGGGACAGGACGATCGCGCCGACGAGGGCCGCGAGGAGCAGGACGGAGAGAGCCTCGAAGGGCAGGACCCAGTTCTGGAAGAGGCTCGCTCCGGTGGCCTCCGTCGAGCCGGCGGCGGGGCCGTCCAGATTGATCCAGGTCGCACGGAAGGCGTCGACGACGACCCAGATCAGGGCACCGGCCGAGGCGACGGCGACCGTGAGGGCGGCCCAGCGGTTGCCGGAGTCGGCGTCCGGGGAGCGGCCGATGGGGGCCTTGGTGAGCATCAGACCGAAGAGGAGGAGCACGACGACGGAGCCGACGTAGATGAGGACCTGCACCCAGGCGATGAACTCGGCGGTGAGGAGGAGGTATTCGACGGCGAGACCGCCCAGGGTCACCACCAGCCACAGGGCGGCGTGCACCAGCTGCCGGGTGGTCACGGTGACAAGGGCGGCGCCGAAGGTGACCAGGCCGACGAGCAGGAACGCGATCTCGACACCGGTCGGGGAGAGGAAGCCGTGGGTTTCGGCGGCAAGACTCACGACTCTCCCTCCTGCTGCTCCGCCTGCGCCGCCAGCTTCTCGGCGGTCTTGCGGGCGGCGGCGATCTCCTTCGGCTCCTCGGCGGCGGGGTCGAGGGCGGGCGGGGCCGGGACGGTCCACATCCACTCGCGGAGCTTGTCGCGTTCGTGGGTGAGCTCGTGGATGTCGGTCTCGGCGTACTCGAACTCCGGGGACCAGAACAGGGCGTCGAAAGGACAGACCTCGATGCAGATACCGCAGTACATGCACAGGGAGAAGTCGATGGCGAAGCGGTCGAGGACATTGCGGCTGCGCTCGCGGCCACCGGGAGCGGCGGGCGGGACCGTCTCCTTGTGGGAGTCGATGTAGATGCACCAGTCCGGGCACTCCCGGGCGCACAGCATGCAGACCGTGCAGTTCTCCTCGAACAGGCCGATGACACCGCGGGTGCGGGGCGGGAGGTCGGGCTGGACCTCGGGGTACTGCTCGGTGACGGTCTTCTTCGTCATCGTGCGCAGGGTGACGGCCAGGCCCTTGGCGAGGCCGGAGCCGGGAAAGCGGGGCCGGGTGGGCGGAACGGGCTCGGCCACTAGGAGATCACCACCTTGACGATGCCGGTGAGGGCGATCTGGGCGAGAGAGAGGGGGACGAGAAGGGTCCAGGACAGCTTCTGCAGCTGATCCTCGCGGAGCCGGGGGTAGGTCACGCGGAGCCAGATCACGATGAAGGCGAGGACGGCCGTCTTCAGGAGGGTCCACACCCAGCCGAGGCCGTCGGCACCCCAGGGGCCGTGCCAGCCGCCCAGGAAGAGGACGGTGGTCAGGCCGCACAGGACGATGATCCCGGCGTACTCGGCGAGCAGGAACAGGGCGAAGCGGAGGCCGGTGTACTCCGTGTACGCGCCGAAGATGATCTCCGAGTCGGCGACGGGCATGTCGAAGGGCGGGCGCTGGAGTTCGGCGAGGCCGGCGACGAAGAAGACGATCGCGCCGACGATCTGCCAGGGCAGCCACCACCACTCGAAGGCGTCGACGATGCCGGGAAGGGAGACCGTGCCGGCCGCCATGGCGACGGAGGCGGCGGTCAGCAGCATCGGGAGTTCGTAGGCGAGGAGCTGAGCGGCGGTGCGGAGGCCGCCGAGGAGGGAGAACTTGTTGGCGGAGGCCCAGCCGGCCATGAGAGAGCCGAGGACGCCCACGCCCATGACGGCCAGGACGAAGAAGATGCCGGCGTCGACGACCTCGCCGACGGCGCCCTCACCGGGGCCGATGGGGATGGCGAGGAGGACCAGGAGGTAGGGCAGGAGGGCGACGGCAGGGGCGAGTTGGAAGATGCGGCGGTCGGCGCCCGCCGGTACGACGTCTTCCTTCTGCGCGAACTTCACGCCGTCCGCGACGAGTTGGGCCCAGCCGTGGAAGCCGCCGGCGTACATGGGGCCGAGGCGGCCCTGCATATGGGCCATCACCTTGTGCTCGGTCTGGCCGACGATCAGGGGGAAGGTGAGGAAGACGACGAAGACGATCAGGAGTCGCAGGGCGACGTCGAGAGCGTCGTTCACTGCGGGCCTCCTGCGGGGTCTTCGGGGGTGCGGGGAGTGTGGGGCTTGCTCGGGGTGTTCGAGGTGGTCGAGGTGTTCGGGGTGTTCGGAGTCCTGGGGGCTTCGGAAGCGTCGGGGGTTTCCGGCGTGCCGAGGGTGTCGGGCGTCTCGGGGGCTTCGGAGGCCTCGTCTGGGGCGGCGGCCTGATCCTCCTGGGCACGGACATGGTTCTGGCCCGGGTCCTGAACCTGGCCCGGGTCCTGAATCTGGGCCTGAGGGTCCTGCTCGGTCTTCGGGCGCGGCTCGGCGTCGGGTGGCGGTTCGGCCGTGGAGCCCGGGGATCGCTCCGCATCGGGTTCGGCTTCGGGACCGCGTTCGGAGTCAGGCTCGCGGTGGGGTTCGGGTTCCCGTTGGCGTTCCGGTTCGGGTTCCCGTTCAGGTTCGGGTTCCGGTGCGTCGAAGGCTGGGCGGGCGTGGTGCCACGGGGCGTCGGCGCTGCGGGGAGCCGTTGAGGCGGGGCGCGTGGGCGCGGAGGGCGCGGGCGCATCGTCGGCCGACGTGGTCCCGGAGTCGGTGATGTCAGGTGCGGGGCGCTGGCTGGTGGAGCCGTCCGATGCGCTGCGGGAGCGGCGCGGCCCTGCGGGGGCTGTGCCGGTTGCCGGGCGCTGGGAGGCCGAGCCCTCGCTCTGGGCGTCGGCGACGGCATCGCCGTCGGCTGCCGTCTGGCTCGCCGAGCCCTGCGCGGCGGTGCGGGAGCGCCGGGGGCCGGTTGCCGGGGGCGCGGGCGTCACGGGTGCGTCCGCTTGGCCGGCGGAACCCTCCGCCGCCGAACGCGAACGCCGCTGACCCGCGGCCGGTGCCTCAGCAGTCGGCGCAGCTCCCGCCGCCCCCGGGACCTCCGTCTGGCTCGCCGAGCCCTCCGCTGCCGAACGCGACCGACGAGGCCCCGCAGCCGGAGCCCCCGGCGCCCCTTCAGCCGACGCAGACCCCGAAGCGCCCGGGACCTCCGTCTGGCTCGCTGAGCCCTCCGCCGCTGAGCGCGAACGGCGAGGCCCGGTAGCCGGAGCGGGCGGGGTTGCGGCGGGTGTCGGGGGCTGCGGTTGGGGCGCTGAGCCTTCTGTCGTGGTGCGGGTGGGGCGTTCGCCAGGGGCGGCGCCGGTGGCGCGGGGGCCCGCTGTGCGGGCGGGGCGGGCCGGGGCTGGGGGGAGTTGGCCCTTGAGGGGGCCCCATTCGTTGGGGTCGGGGACGCCTGGGGGGAGCATCTGGCGGCGCTTGGGGCCGCCGTGTTCGGACTCGCCCGGTTCCTTCGCGCCGGGCCAGGCCTTGGCGACGCGGGCGGCGAGGACGAAGTCCTTGCGGAGGGGGTGGCCTTCGAAGGTTTCCGGAAGGAGGAGGTGGTCCAGGGCCGGGTGGCCCTCGAAGACGACGCCGAACATTTCGTGCGTCTCGCGTTCGTGCCAGGCCGCGCCGGCGAAGACGTCGACGGCGGTGGGCAGGGTCGGGGACTCGTGCGGGACCGTCGTACGCAGGAGGAGGCGGCGGACCGGGGAGAGGGCCGCGAGGTGGGCGGCGACGCGGAAACCCGTGCCGGGTTCGTCGACGGCGCTGAGCCAGTCGAAGTACGTGCAGCCCAGTTCGTCGCGGGCTGTCCGTAGGGAGGTGATCCAGGAGGCCGGGGGGACGTCGACCGTGAGGACGTCGTAGGACTCGTCGGCCGTGGCGTCCGGGCCGAAGAGTTCCTCGGTGGGGGTGGGCAGCCAGCCGGTCGTGGTCATCGTTCCTCTCCCGGGACGGGCGAGGCGGGAGAGGGGGCCTTCAGCAGGTCGCTCTGCAACGCGGTCGGGGAAGGGCGGGCGGCGGCGGGGGCGTTCGTGCCGTACCGCTCGCCCAGCGACTCGCGGGCGATCTTCTCCTGGAGTTTGAGGATGCCCTGGAGGAGGGCCTCGGGGCGGGGCGGGCAGCCGGGGACGTAGACGTCGACGGGGATGATCTGGTCGACGCCCTTAGTGACGGAGTAGGAGTCCCAGTACGGGCCGCCGCAGTTGGAGCAGGCGCCGAAGGAGATGACGTACTTGGGTTCCGGCATCTGTTCGTACAGGCGCTTCACCGCCGGGGCCATCTTGTCCGTGACCGTGCCCGAGACCACCATCAGGTCGGCCTGCCTCGGACCCGGCGCGAAGGGGATCACGCCGAGGCGGATGAAGTCGTGGCGGGCCATCGACGCGGCGATGAACTCGATGGCGCAGCAGGCGAGGCCGAAGTTGAAGACCCAGAGCGAGTAGCGGCGGCCCCAGTTGAGGACCACCTTCATCGGCTCGGGGGCCAGCCGGGCGAGGGCGCCCAGGCGCTTCGGCTCGGGCAGCATCACGGGCTCCGGCGAGGTCACTCCCGAGGTTCCTTCCGAGGTTCCTTCCGGCGTCACGCCCATGTCAGGACGCCCTTCTTGTATGCGTAGAGCAGGCCGATGGCCAGGAAGCCGAGGAAGACGAACATCTCGACGAGGGTGGTGGCGCCGTAGCCGGGGGCGGCGAAGACCGTGGCCCAGGGGAACAGGAAGATCGAGTCGACGGCGAAGATGACGTAGAGGAAGGCGTAGACGTAGTAGCGGACCTGGGTGTGGGCCCAGCCCTCGCCGACGGGGTCGACGCCGCACTCGTACGTCAGGAGTTTCTCGGGGGTGGGGACCACGGGGCGCAGCAGTCGTCCGGCACCGAAGGCGACCGCGACGAACAGCACGCCGACGACGGCGAGCAGTCCGACGACCGAGTACGACTGGAAGTAGTCCGAGTAGTCCGACGCGGCGACAGTGGTCGGTTCTCGCACGTCCGCCCCTCGCTCCCTGTGAACAACGTCGTTCGACGATCTGTACGCACGGGAGTCTAGGGCCTGCTAAAGAGAGCGTAAGCAGCCCGTCACAGCTTGAGATGCCCGGAGGGGAGACAGAGAAGTGACGAAGGGGGGCAGGGTGGGGTTTTCCCCCGGGTGGCGCGGCGGTCCGCCTCATGGCGTCGCGGCGCGCCGCGCGGCACGCTAGCCCATATGACCGAACGCCCCAGAGATTCCCGACAGGCCGAGCATGCGCGGGCCGAGAACGTGTCGCCGCTGCCGCCCGTCCGTTTCGCCTATGACGCGCACACCTGGAAGGAGATCGCGCATCTCCTGCTGAATCTCCCGGTGGCGTTGCTCGGGTTCGTGTATGTCACGACGGTGCTGTTCACCGGCTTCTGGCTGACGGTGACGGTGATCGGGTTCCCGTTGCTGGCGGCCGGGCTGATGGGGGCGCGGAAGCTGGGCGCGCTGGAGCGGCGGCGGGCCCGGAAGCTGCTCGGGGTGCGGATCGACGAGCCGAGTCCGCTGCCGCTGAAGACCAAGAACTCGGGCTTCTTCCAGCAGCTGTGGATGATGCTGAAGGACCCGGTGGGCTGGCGGACGGTGCTGTACGACTTCATCCGGCTGCCCTGGGGCATCCTCACCTTCACGCTCACGCTGACCTCGCTGTTCGTGCTGTGGCCGGTGCTGCCGTTCATCGCGCGGGGGCTCGCCAACGCGGACCGGGCGATGGTGCGGGGGCTGCTGTCGCCGTCGGACGAGCTGGAACGCCGTATCGCGGAACTCGAGTCGGACCGGGGGGTCGTGGTCGACACGGCCGCGGCCGATCTGCGGCGTATCGAGCGGGATCTGCACGACGGGGCGCAGGCCCGGCTGGTCAATCTCGCCATGGGTCTCGGGCTGGCGAAGGAGAAGCTGCTGGAGGACCCGGAGTACGCGCAGGCGATGGTCGAGGAGGCGCACGGCGAGGTGAAGCTGGCGCTTCAGGAGCTGCGGGATCTGGCGCGCGGGATCCATCCGGCGGTGCTGACGGACCGGGGGCTGGACGCGGCGCTGTCGTCGGTGGCCTCGCGGTGCACGGTGCCGGTGAAGGTGACCGCCGACCTGGACGCCCGGCCGGCCGCGGCGATCGAGGGCATCGCGTACTTCACCGTCTCCGAGCTGCTGCAGAACATCAGCAAGCACAGTGGGGCGAGGTCGGCGTCGGTGGAGGTGTGGCGGTCGGACGACCGGCTGCTCATCCAGGTGTGGGACGACGGCCGGGGTGGCGCCCGCCTCGACGCGGGCAGCGGGATGCAGGGGCTCGCGGAGCGGCTCGGCGCGGTCGACGGGCTGTTCGTCATCGACTCGCCCGTGGGCGGGCCCACGACGGTCACGGCGGAGCTGCCGTGGCGGGACCGGGCGCAGGACGCGCGTCGGGGGTAGGGCGCTCGGCGGGGGTAGGGAAAACCCCCCTTTCAAGACGCCGACGGACTCCATGGTCCGCTGACCTGCGGTCGAGCAGGGTGGAGATACGACAGACACCGGTACGACACCCAGGCGCGGGACGAGAAGAAGGACGACGCCGATGGCCACGGACTACGGACAGAGCTACGGGTTCCTCGACGAGCCGCGGCGGCATCGGCTGCCCACCGGGCTGCGGGCACCGTTCGAGGGGCGCACCTGGCGTGAGTTCGGATATGTGCTGCTCAGCCTGCCGATCAGCATCGTGCTGTTCACGTACGGCGTCACGATGGTCGCGATCGGTGCCGGGCTGTTGGTGACGTTCCTGGGGGTTCCGGTGCTGGCGGCGGGGCTGGCCGGGTGCCGGGGCTTCGGGGCGATGGAGCGGGCGCGGGCGCGCGGGCTGCTGGGTCTCGAGGTCGCCGATCCGGAGCCGCTGAGGATGCGGGGGCACGGCTTCCTGGCCTGGATGGGGGCCGTACTGAAGAGCGGCGCCTCGTGGCGGGCGCTGCTGTACTCGGTGATCCAGTTGCCGTGGTCGGTGTTCTCCTTCGTGGTCGCCGTGAACTTCTGGGCGTACGGGTGGGCACTGCTGACGTATCCGCTGTGGTTCTGGCTGTTCCCGGCCTACGGCGGGCAGGACGGGCTTCAGCTGTACGGCGACGAGACGCATCACATCTATCTCGACAACCCCTTCGAGATCGGCGTGACGGCGTTGGTGGGGCTGTTGTTCACGCTGGCCACGCCGTGGATCGTGCGGGCCCTGACGCAGGTCGACCGGCTGCTGGTGCACGGGCTGCTCGGACCGTCGCGGCTGGCGACGCGGGTGGTGGAGCTGGAGTCCGACCGGGGGGTCGTGGTGGACACGGCGGCGGCGGATCTGCGGCGTATCGAGCGCGACCTGCACGACGGTGCGCAGGCGCGGCTGGTGGCGTTGGCGATGGATCTGGGGCTGGCGAAGGAGAAGCTGGCGGAGGATCCCGAGGCGGCGGCGCGGATGGTGGACGAGGCGCACGGTGAGGTGAAGACGGCGCTTCAGGAACTGCGGGACCTGGCGCGCGGGATCCATCCGGCGGTGCTGACGGACCGCGGGCTGGACGCGGCGCTGTCGGCGGTCGCCTCGCGGTGCACGGTGCCGGTGCAGGTGGAGGTGGACCTGGTGGAGCGGCCGGCGCCGGCGATCGAGGGGATCGCGTACTTCACGGTGTCGGAGCTGCTGCAGAACATCAGCAAGCATTCGCGGGCCACGTGGGCGGGGGTGGATGTGTGGCGGGTGGAGAACCGGCTGATGTTGCAGGTGGTGGACAACGGGGTGGGCGGTGCGAGTGCCGACGGCGGGTCGGGGCTGGCCGGGTTGGCCGAGCGGCTGGACGCGGTGGACGGGATTCTGGTGGTGGACTCGCCGGTGGGCGGGCCTACGCGGATCACCGCGGAGTTGCCTTGGCGGGGGGAGCGGGGATGAGGTGACGGGGGGTGGGGATTCGCGTCCAGTGGGTTCGAGTCCAGTGGTTTCGCGTCCAGTGGTTTCGCCCCCGCCGCCCTTACCCGTTCCCATCACCAGGGGCTGCCGCCCCTTCGACCCCGCGTCCCTGGGGGCTGCCGCCCCCAGACCCCCGCTTCGGCCCTGAAGGGGCCTCGTCCTCAAACGCCGGACGGGCTGGATTACGCGGGCCCGCCAGGCTCAGCGCGTTCAGGGCGTGGGTGCGCAGGCCGAAGGGGGCCAGGACGTCGAGGCTCTCCGACCGGGTCGCGCCGCCCACCGGGTCCAGGACCACGTCGACACCACGGCCGGCGGTCGCCGCCCGCACCCCCTCCGGGAAGGCGTCCCGGAGGGGGTGCGGGCGTACTCGGCCTTCTCCGGCGTGATCACCGTGCCGTACACCGCCCGCGCCCCCAGCGCCCGGGCCAGCTGTGCGGCCACGCCTCCGACGCCACCCGCGGCGGCGTGGATCAGGACCGTGTCGCCGGGCGCGAGGCGGGCCGCCCCGGCCAGGACGAGGGCGGCGCCGCCGCCGGTGCGCAGGTCGAGGGCGTCGGGGAGCGGGAAGGCGAAGGCGGCCGGGACGACGGCGTACTCGGCGTAGCCGCCACCGTCGGACAGATACGCGGCAACCCGGTCACCCACCAACAGATCCCCCGCCGCCCCCTCCCCCACCGCGGCCTCCCGTCCCGTCACCGTCTTCCCCGTCCGGCTCGCCGAAGTCTCCGAGGCGGTGCTGGATCTCTCCGTAGGGATCAGCCGCGATGGAGGCCGGAACTCCTCATGGCGACCCCCGTATTTCTGCCGGACGGGCCCCGTCGGCCCGTTTCACACGCTGTTCATCGGCGTTCATCGGCCCCGAATCCCGTTGCTCCGGCGCGAGCCGGCGGGAATGCTGGAATGCTGGACTTTGCTCGTCGGGGAGACGGGCGCGGAGTCGGGGTGTGGGGGGCCGGAGATCGTGGAGGACAGGGTGCGGGTGGTCATCGCCGAGGATTCAGTGCTGCTCAGGGAGGGGCTGACCCGGCTGCTGACCGACCGCGGGCATGACGTCGTCGCCGGGGTGGGTGACGGGGAGGCGCTGGTCAAGACCATCACGGAGCTCGACGGGCAGGGGGAGCTGCCGGATGTGGTGGTGGCCGATGTGCGGATGCCGCCCACGCACACCGACGAAGGGGTGCGGGCCGCCGTACAGCTGCGCAAGGCCCATCCGGGGCTCGGAGTGCTGGTGCTGTCGCAGTACGTGGAGGAGCGGTACGCGACCGAACTTCTCGCCGGGTCCAGTCGCGGTGTCGGCTATCTGCTCAAGGACCGGGTAGCCGAGGTGCGTGAGTTCGTGGACGCGGTGGTGCGGGTCGCCCAGGGGGGTACGGCCCTGGACCCGGAGGTCGTGGCGCAGCTGCTGGGGCGCAGCCGCAAGCAGGACGTGCTCGCGGGCCTCACCCCGCGGGAGCGTGAGGTGCTGGGGCTGATGGCCGAGGGACGGACGAACTCGGCGATCGCCCGGCAGTTGGTGGTGAGCGACGGAGCGGTGGAGAAGCACGTCAGCAATATCTTCCTGAAGCTGGGGCTGTCCCCCAGTGACGGGGATCACCGTCGGGTTCTCGCGGTCCTCACCTATCTGAACTCCTGATGACCTGACACCGTGTCAGCCGTATGGGTGCAACGGTCACCGAGTCCGAGAACCGAACGGGAGTGCTGGGCGTCTTGTAGGGAAGCGCCGGGGGGCGGGAAATCATGACAAGTCAGGGCGGCAGGGCGTCTCAAAATCGTGTCCATCATGCGATTGGCCACAGGAAGGCGACCCTTACGGACGTAGGGTTGATCCAGGGAAGGCCCGCGGGAAGGCCTGTCCCGGACAGCCGCCTCGAAGGAGGTCCAGTTCAGTGACCAGCCAGGTCAGTAGCCCAGCGGAGCAGGCCGACGAAGCCGTCGTGGGAGAGCAGCGCAAAGCGGCAGGGACCAAGGACGTCCGCCGCCTCGACCGGGTGATCATCCGCTTCGCGGGGGACTCGGGTGACGGTATGCAGCTCACCGGCGACCGCTTCACCTCCGAGACGGCCACCTTCGGCAACGATCTGTCCACTCTCCCCAACTTCCCCGCCGAGATCCGGGCCCCTGCCGGAACCCTGCCGGGTGTCTCCAGCTTCCAGCTCCACTTCGCCGATCACGACATCCTGACCCCGGGTGACGCTCCCAACGTCCTCGTCGCGATGAATCCGGCGGCCCTGCGGGCCAATATCGCCGATCTGCCACGTGGCGCGGAGATCATCGTCAACACGGACGAGTTCACCAAACGGGCGATGCAGAAAGTCGGATACTCCGAGAGCCCCTTGGAAGACGGGTCGCTCGACGGGTACAGCCTCCACCCTGTACCCCTGACGACCCTCACGGTGGAGGCACTGAAGGACTTCGACCTGTCCCGCAAAGAGGCCGAGCGCAGCAAGAACATGTTCGCGCTCGGCCTCTTGTCGTGGATGTACCACCGGCCGACCGAGGGCACGGAGAAGTTCCTGACCTCGAAGTTCGCCAAGAAGCCGGACATCGCGGCGGCCAATATCGCGGCCTTCCGCGCGGGCTGGAACTTCGGTGAGACGACCGAGGACTTCGCGGTCTCCTACGAGGTCGCCCCGGCCGCCACCGCCTTCCCGACCGGCACCTACCGCAATATCTCCGGCAACCTGGCCCTGTCCTACGGACTGGTCGCCGCGTCTCGGCAGGCGGACCTGCCGCTGTATCTGGGCTCGTACCCCATCACCCCGGCCTCCGACATCCTGCACGAGCTGAGCAAGCACAAGAACTTCGGTGTCCGCACCTTCCAGGCGGAGGACGAGATCGCCGGCATCGGCGCGGCACTCGGCGCGGCCTTCGGCGGTTCGCTGGCGGTGACGACCACCAGTGGTCCCGGTGTGGCGCTGAAGTCCGAGACGATCGGCCTCGCGGTCTCCCTGGAACTGCCCCTGCTCGTCATCGACATCCAGCGCGGCGGCCCGTCCACCGGTCTGCCGACCAAGACCGAGCAGGCGGACCTGCTCCAGGCGATGTTCGGCCGCAACGGCGAGGCGCCGGTCCCGATCGTCGCCCCGTGCACCCCGGCCGACTGCTTCGACGCGGCGCTGGAGGCGACGCGTATCGCGCTCACCTACCGCACCCCGGTGATGCTGCTCTCCGACGGCTACCTCGCCAACGGCAGCGAGCCCTGGCGCATCCCGGAGCAGGACGAACTCCCGGACCTGACCGTGCAGTTCGCGCAGGGCCCGAACCACACCCTGGACGACGGCACCGAGGTCTTCTGGCCGTACAAGCGCGACCCGCAGACCCTGGCCCGCCCCTGGGCCGTCCCCGGCACGCCCGGCCTCGAACACCGCATCGGCGGCATCGAGAAGCAGGACGGCACGGGCAACATCTCCTACGACCCCGCCAACCACGACTTCATGGTCCGCACCCGGCAGGCCAAGATCGACGGCATCGACGTACCGGATGTCGAGGTCGACGACCCGCACGAGGCGCGCACCCTGGTGCTGGGCTGGGGTTCGACGTACGGCCCGATCACCGCGGCCGTGCGCCGGCTGCGGGCGGCCGGCGAGTCCATCGCGCAGGCCCATCTGCGCCATCTCAACCCGTTCCCCCGGAATCTCGGCACCGTGCTGCGGCGGTACGACAAGGTCGTGATCCCGGAGATGAACCTGGGGCAGCTGGCCACGCTGATCCGGGCGAAGTACCTGGTGGACGCCCACTCCTACAACCAGGTCAACGGCATGCCGTTCAAGGCCGAACAGCTCGCCACGGCTCTCAAGGAGGCCATCGATGGCTGAGACGTCCACGGAAGGCACGGGCACGATCGAGGCGCTTTCCCTCGTCCCGAAGGCCGAGGGACGCCAGGCGATGAAGGACTTCAAGTCCGACCAGGAGGTGCGCTGGTGCCCCGGCTGCGGTGACTACGCGATCCTCGCCGCCGTGCAGGGCTTCATGCCCGAACTCGGCCTGGCCAAGGAGAACATCGTCTTCGTCTCGGGCATCGGCTGCTCGTCCCGCTTCCCGTACTACATGAACACGTACGGCATGCACTCCATCCACGGCCGCGCCCCCGCCATCGCGACCGGACTGGCCACCTCCCGGCGGGACTTGAGCGTATGGGTGGTCACCGGTGACGGTGACGCGCTGTCGATCGGCGGCAACCACCTGATCCACGCGCTGCGCAGAAACGTCAACCTCAAGATCCTGCTGTTCAACAACCGGATCTACGGGCTGACCAAGGGCCAGTACTCCCCCACCTCCGAGGTCGGGAAGATCACCAAGTCGACGCCGATGGGGTCGCTGGACGCGCCCTTCAACCCGGTGTCGCTGGCGATCGGCGCGGAGGCGTCGTTCGTGGCGCGGACGGTGGACTCCGACCGCAAGCACCTCACGGAGGTCCTGCGCCAGGCGGCGGCCCACCCGGGTACGGCGCTGATCGAGATCTACCAGAACTGCAACATCTTCAACGACGGCGCCTTCGAGGTGCTGAAGGACCGCCAGCAGGCCGAGGAGGCGGTGATCCGCCTCGAACACGGGCAGCCGATCCGCTTCGGCACGGACGGTTCCAAGGGGGTCGTACGGGACCGGCTGACCGGTGATCTGAAGGTGGTGACGGTGACCGCGGACAACGAGGCCGAGATCCTGGTCCATGACGCCCACGCGGCGTCCCCGACCACGGCCTTCGCCCTCTCCCGCCTCGCCGACCCGGACACCCTGCACCACACGCCCATCGGCGTCCTGCGGTCCGTGGACCGGCCGGTGTACGACACGCAGATGGCCGACCAGCTCGACACGGCGATCGAGCAGAACGGCAAGGGTGATCTGGCGGCGCTGCTGGCGGGCGGCGACACCTGGACGGTCGTGGGCTGAGTCGTGGGCTGACGCGTCCCGGGGGCCTGGATGTCGTACGGCATCCAGGCCTCGCGGCTGTCAGGCGTCGGGGATGTCCCGCTTGGCCCTGATCAGCGTCTCGCGGCTGACGACGACGATGCGTTCGTAGTCGGCGCGGCCTGCGTCGGCGGGGAGATGGGGCTCGAGTTCGTCGGTGGCCTCGGTGCCGATGACGGCGAAGTTGCCGTCGGAGAGTTCGAAGAGGTCGGGGCAGGTCTCGCTGGAATGGCTGCCTCGTTGGCGCGGAGTGTCGCCCAGTCTTCGACTGATGAGGCGGACTGGGGGTTCGTCCAACTTCACGGTGTACTCCTTCGGGGGGTTTGCCGCGCGACACGACCACGACGTGAGCGGACTTGCTTGACGCGACTCTTGATCTATGACCGCTCAAACGACTCCGCATTCCCACTCGTTAGCGTGATCAGATCCGCGGTGACCCCACCACCCACCACTCGTCCGGATCGTCCGCCCGCTCCTCCAGGATCGCGTCGACGGCCCGCCCGACCCTGGCCTCCAGGGAGTCCTCGGGGAGTTCGCGGCGGTGTTCGGCCGTGCGTTCCCAGTACTCCGCGAAGACTCCGCCGCGGCACAACACCCGCAGATGGCCCCGGAGTTCCTCCCAGTCGACCGAGCCGACCCGGTACGAGAGCAGCATGGCCGCGTACCAGCGGTTCACGAACAGGATCTGGCGGCGCCTCTCCTCGGAGACGCCGGTCAGCGAGCTGGCGGCGTCGGCGAGCGACGGGTCGTCCATGGCCCGGCCCTGCTGTTCGGCGATCAGGCGGTGGTGCTGGATGAGGTTGGCGCGGCGGATCTCCTCGGTCATGAGGGTCAGCTGCCCCAGGAGCGCCGCCAGCAGTTCCTCCTGGCGCCTGCGGCGGGCACCCCGGCCGAAGAGCGCGCGTAACGGTGTGGCCATGGCAACGAGTCCCCCCTGGTCGCGGACCCTCATGGTGCCCGGCGGTCCGGGTCCGCGCTCGGGGCGGAAAGGGGGCGCACGGAAGGACGCCCGCTCAGAGCTCAGGCGCGGTTCTTCGCCTCGTCGTACGCCTGCCGCGCCTTCTCCACCTCGCCCATCCGCCGTTCCGTCCACAGCGCCAGGCCCCGTACCTGTTCCGCCGCCTCCCGGCCCAGGTCGGTGAGGGAGTAGTCCACCCTCGGGGGGATCACGGGCCGTGCGTCGCGGTGGACGAGGCCGTCGCGTTCGAGGGTCTGAAGGGTCTGGGTGAGCATCTTCTCGCTGACGCCCCGGCCGCCGAGGACGTTGATCGCGCGGCGGAGTTCGCTGAAGCGGTAGGGGCGGTTTAGAAGCTCGATCAGGACCAGGACGCCCCAGCGGCTGGTGACGTGCTCCAGGACGAGGCGGTGGGGGCACATCGCCTCCACGGCCTCCCCGGACAGAGAGGGGTTACTTACTGCCATGCCAGTACCTTACTTCAAAGTGGGTACTTTCCATCAGTTAGCGCATCTCCTACGGTTAGTGCATCCGCACCCCACAAGGAGATCGCACATCATGAGCATCGTCGTCACCGGAGCCAACGGTCACCTGGGCCGCCACGTCATCGAGCAGCTGCTGGAGAAGGTCCCGGCCGACCAGGTCACCGCGGTCGTGCGCAGCGCTGACAAGGGCGCCGAGCTCGCGGCGAAGGGCGTGCAGATCGCCGTGGCCGACTACAACACCCCCGAGACGTTCGACAGCGTCTTCGCCGAGGGCGACAAGGTGCTCCTCATCTCCGGCAGCGAGGTCGGCAACGACCGCCCGGGCCAGCACACGGTCGTCATCAACGCGGCCAAGGCCGCCGGCGTCGCCCTGCTCGCCTACACCAGCGCGCCCGGCAGCCTCAGCGCCGCGCTCGCCGACGACCACCGCGCCACCGAGAAGGTGCTCCTCGCCTCCGGCCTGCCCTACACGCTGCTGCGCAACGGCTGGTACCACGAGAACTACACCGAGAACCTCGGCCCCACCCTGGAGCACAACGCCGTCGTCGCCGCCGCCGGCGAGGGCCGGGTCTCCTCCGCCTCGCGCGCCGACTACGCCGCCGCCGCGGTGGCCGTCCTCACCGGCGAGGGGCACGAGAACCAGACGTACGAGCTCGGTGGCGACACCGCGTGGAGCTTCGCCGAGTACGCGGCCGAGCTCAGCCGGCAGACCGGCAAGGAGATCGCCTACAACGACGTGCCCGGCGAGGCCCTGATCGGCATCCTGACCGGCGCCGGGCTGCCCGAGCCGTTCGCCCTGATCCTCGCGGGCGTGGACGCCTCCATAGCCAAGGGCGAGCTGGTCGTCGACTCCGGCGACCTGTCCCGCCTCGCCGGCCGGCCGACCACCCCGCTGGCCGACGCGATCGCCACCGCCCTCAAGGGCTGACGGCACCCGCGCCGCCTCCCACCCCGTCTGTCATGACCGTATAGCGATACGGGCATGACAGGCGGGGGCGCTCGGCGTTACCTTCATCCGGGCGACGCATTCGAGAGGGAGGCCCCGTGACCGGGAAGCCGAGCGGTGAGCAACGCATAGGACTGCTGAACGGCTTCGCCGCATACGGGATGTGGGGGCTGTTCCCCCTGTACTTCCCGCTGCTGAAGCCGGCCGGCCCCTTCGAGGTGCTGGCCCACCGGATGGTGTGGTCCCTGCTCGTCGTCGCCCTGGCCCTGCTCGTCCTGCGCCGCTGGAGGTGGGCCGGGGAGCTGCTGCGCCAGCCCCGCCGCCTCGCGCTGATCGCGGTCGCGGCGGCCGTCATCGCCGTGAACTGGGGCGTCTACATCTGGGCCGTGAACAACGACCGGGTCGTCGAGGCCTCGCTCGGCTACTTCATCAACCCGCTGGTCACCATCGCGATGGGCGTGCTGCTGCTCAAGGAGCGGCTGCGGCCCGTGCAGTGGACGGCGGTCGGGGTCGGCGCCGCCGCGGTGGTCGTCCTCACCATCGGATACGGGCGTCCGCCCTGGATCTCACTGATCCTCGCCTTCTCCTTCGCCACCTACGGCCTGGTGAAGAAGAAGGTCAACCTCGGCGGCCTGGAGTCGCTGGCCGCCGAGACCGCGCTGCAGTTCCTGCCCGCGACCGCATATCTGCTGTGGCTGGCCTCGCACGGCGACGCCACCGTCCTCACCGAGGGTCCCGGACACGCCGCGATGCTCGCCGGGACCGGCCTGGTCACCGCGCTCCCCCTCATCTGCTTCGGCGCCGCCGCGATCCGCGTGCCGCTGTCCACCCTCGGCCTGTTGCAGTACCTGGCGCCGGTCTTCCAGTTCCTCCTCGGTGTCCTCTACTTCGGCGAGGCCATGCCGCCCGAGCGCTGGGCGGGCTTCGCCCTGGTCTGGCTGGCCCTGTCGCTGCTGACCTGGGACGCACTGCGATCGGCCCGCAGGGCGCGGACGCGGCCGGCCAGGTCCGCCGCCACGCCGGCGACCGGCGCCCCCGTCCCCGTACGGGACACGGACACCGTCGTCGCCGGGGCCGACCCGGTGGACGCGGCCGGAGAACTCGTCCGCGGCACGGACCGCGTTTAGGACAGCCTCCGACCCAGTGCGCCGCTATAAGTGAGCGCATGACGCAGACCACCCCAGCCCCCGTGCACTGGAAGCTCGTGATCGACTGCGCGAACCCGCAGTCCCAGGCCGACTTCTGGGCCGCCGCGCTGCACTACGAGGTCGAGGACAACGACGCCCTCATCCAGCGGCTCCTGGAACTCGGCGCGCTGCCGCGCGAGGCCACCGTGGAGTTCCACGCCCGTCTCGCCTTCCGCGACCTGGTAGCCGTACGGCATCCCGAGGACCCGTACGACAAGGACAGCGGCACCGGGCTCGGCCGGCGGCTGCTGTTCCAGCGGGTGCCGGAGGAGAAGACCGGGAAGAACCGGCTCCATCTCGATCTGCACCCCGGGGACGGACTGCGGGCGGCCGAGGTCGAGCGGCTGACCGGGCTCGGTGCGCGCGTGCTGCGGGAGGTGCGGGAACCCTCGGGCGCGTGGGTGGTGATGGCCGACCCGGAGGGGAACGAGTTCTGCGTGCAGTGACGAGTCCGACCCCAGGGACGCGGCCGACCGGTATACGAACACCGCTGTCCTGATACCGCTCTTGACGGAGAGTTAGTCACAGCTTCACCATCCAGGCACCCCATTCGCTGTGGAATCCCTGTGATTCCCTAGGAATTCGGAGCCCCCCACATGAAGCTCTCGGTTCCCGGACGCGCGACGGCCACCGCCGTCACCGCGGCCGCGACACTCCTGATCGGCGGATCCATAGCCGGGGCGGCCCCCGCCCCGCACCCCGCGGTGGCCGCCGCCCCGGACATCCCCCTCGCCAACGTCAAGGCGCATCTGACCCAGCTCCAGTCCATCGCCACCGCCAACGGCGGCAACCGCGCGCACGGCCGCGCCGGCTACAAGGCCTCCCTCGACTATGTGAAGGCCAAGCTCGACGCCGCCGGATTCACCACCACCATCCAGCAGTTCACGTCCTCGGGCCGCACCGGCTACAACCTGATCGCGGACTGGCCGGGCGGCGACACCAACCGGGTCGTCATGTCCGGCTCGCACCTCGACAGCGTCACCGCCGGACCCGGCATCAACGACAACGGCTCCGGCTCGGCGGCCGTCCTGGAGACCGCGCTGGCCGTCTCCCGGGCCGGCTACCAGCCCACCAAGCATCTGAGATTCGCCTGGTGGGGCGCGGAGGAACTGGGCCTGGTCGGCTCCCGCTACTACGTCAACAGCCTGTCCTCGACGAACAGAGCGAAGATCAGCGGCTATCTGAACCTCGACATGATCGGCTCCCCCAACCCCGGCTACTTCGTCTACGACGACGACCCCACGATCGAGAAGACCTTCAAGGACTACTACGCCGGTCTCGGCGTCGCCACGGAGATCGAGACCGAGGGCGACGGCCGTTCCGACCACGCGCCGTTCAAGAACGCCGGCATCCCGGTCGGCGGCCTGTTCAGCGGCGCCGACTACATCAAGACGGCGGCACAGGCGGCCAAGTGGGGCGGTACGTCGGGACAGGCCTTCGACCGCTGCTACCACTCGTCCTGCGACACCACGTCCAACATCAACGACACCGCGCTGAACCGGAACAGCGACGCGATCGCGTACGCCGTCTGGGCGCTGTCGTCGTAGTCCCCGGGCCCAGGGCCTGTCCGGCGGATCAAGTCGCAGGAAAGCTGCGTCGATGAGGCGCCGGACAGGCCCTAACGGCTGAGCTTGCGGGCGCGTTCGGCGAGCCGGTTCATCCGGGCGTGGGCGGACTCCAGCTGCTCGATGTCCTCGGCCGCCGGACCGTCCTCGTGCGTCAGCTCGGTCCACAGTCCGATCAGGTCCACACCCATGCGCAGCCCCAGCTCCGGGTCGCGTACGGCACGCCAGGCGGTCGCCGCGCTCTGGACGTTGCCGTACGCGGCCTCCGCGTCCCGGGCGCGGCTGCGGGTCCTCGCCAGGTCCAGGGAGAGTCCGAAGGCGCGCGTCGGGTCACCGGCCAAGTAGGCGATGTACGCGGTCAGTTCGAGCAGCCGCAGCACTTCCGGGTGCTCCGCGCCGAGCGCCGCCGAGGCCTGCACCACGGTGTGCTCGGACAGCCGTGCCGCCTCCTCCACCCGCCCTTCCTTGACCGCGTCGTTGATCCGGGCCATCGGCTCGGCGAGCATCGCGGTGCCGCCCCCGTCGTACGCGGTCGCCGGATCGTCCCCGAGCACCGCCTCGGCCACGGCGTCGAAGCCGCGCGGCGGGGTGGGCTTGGGGTCGGGGTCGTCGAGGGGGGTGGCGGCGGCGAGGTCGAGGACCGGCTTGGGAGCGGGAGCCGGGGTGGGCCGGGCAGCCGGCTCGGCGTCCGTCGTGGGCGCGTCCATCACCGGCGGGGGGCCGAACTGTCCCGTCGGGGGCGCGACCGTGCCGGGCGCCGCGTTCTCCACCCACTCCGGTACGGCCCGCAGCCGGAACGTCGGCATGGCGTCCCGCGGCTCCTGCTGTTCCCGCGCCCCGGCCTCGGTCCCGGTGTCGCGCTTGGTCTCGGCCCCGCTCTCGGTCTCGGCCTCGGTCTTGGCCTCGGAGGGAGCACGGAGGATGTGGGTCGGCTTGTCGCGCGGGGGCCGGTCGTCCGCGGTCGCGGGGAGGGGAACGGGGGCGGGCCCTGACGGGGCCAGGTCCTCCTGGCCCGCCGCGGTCGGCCAGGCCGTCTCCCCCACGCCGGCCGGGGGAGCCGTGCGGTGCGGCTCCGCCGTGAACCGGCTGGAACCGTCCCTCTCGATCAGCAGGGCGACGACATAGCCGATGCGCTCGTCGCGGACCGTGACGTGCACGGGGTGTCCGGTGGCGAGGGCGATGCGATGGAGGTGGTTCAGGACCGTCTGCTGGATCTCCTCGCCGGGGACCGCGCCGACCGGCACACCACCGACGGTGGCGCCGCCGGGCCCGACCAGCACATCGAGCGGCGCCGCCGCGAGCACGGCACCCTGCTGTTCCCGCTTCTCACGGCCAAGTCGCGACATCGTTCCCTCACTCGGTGCGTCGGGGAGTGGGCGGACGGCGTGTTCGAGTCCCATGGTGCTCCCTCTGGCCGTCGGCCTTCCGCTCCCCCGGCGTCAAGAGCCGGTCGTACCCGTACTGTTGAGTAGTCTCTCCGCTCGCTCCCGGTTCTCACGTCACCGTGGCGTCACAGACTCGTCCCAGGCGAGACGGGAGACGTCTCGGGAAGGAGACCGCAGGTGCAGCAGGGGCCGGAGATCTGGATCCGCGGGCCGGTGGCCGTACCGCAGGGCCCGCCCCCGGAGCCCGTCCACGCCACCGCCACGGCACGGCGCTTCTCCTGGGTCGGCACCCACGGCGGCGCCGGCACCTCCACTCTCTCATTCGTCTACGGCGGCCATGACTGCGGCCGTGACTGGCCCGGTCCCGCCGATCCCCCGTCGGTGCTGCTCGTGGCCCGTACCCATGCGGCCGGGCTGGCGGCGGTGCTGCGCGCGCTGGAACTCTTCCGGCGCGGCGAGGCTCCGCCGGGACTGGACCTCGACGCGGTGGTCCTGGTCGCGGACGCGCCGGGGCGGCTGCCGAAACCGCTCGCGCAGCACGTCAAGGTCATCGAGTCGGTGATCGACGTGTACCGGGTCCCGTGGGTCCCGGACTGGCGCCTCGGCGATCTCCTGGGGCACCCACCGCGCGAGACGGCGTCCCTGGCCCGGCTCACGGGGGCGGCGGGGCGGCCGCGCTGAGGGGGCTCCCGTAGGCCTTTCCCCGATTGATTGCGCGCGCATATAATGCAGGTGCTTGTAATTGTCGTACGCCACCAACGACGCCTGGAGTCCCCATGACCCGCCGCTTCCTGTTCCTCCTGGCCAGCAGCCGCAGCGACGGCAACACCGAGCTGCTGGCCCGCCGGGCCGCCGAGCAGCTGCCCGCGGACGTCGAGCAGCGGTGGATCGACCTCGCGGCGCATCCGCTGCCCGACTTCGAGGACCTGCGGCACGACAGCGACCATGTGCGCCCGACGGACGGGGCCACGGGGCTGCTCTTCGACGCCACGATCGCCGCGACGGACATCGTGATCGCGTCGCCGCTCTACTGGTACTCGGTCTCCGGCCACGCCAAGCGCTACCTCGACTACTGGTCGGGCTGGCTGCGCACCCCCGGCATCGACTTCAAGGCCACGATGGCGGGCCGCACCCTGTGGGGCGTCACCGCGCTCGCCCACGAGGAGTTGGAGGTGGCCGACCCACTGGTCGGCACGCTCCACCACTCGGCGGCGTACCTGAGGATGCGGTTCGGCGGGGTGCTGCTCGGCAACGGCAGCAAGCCGGGTGACGTCCTGGGCGACACGCAGGCGCTGGCGCGCGCGAAGACGTTCTTCGCGCAGGAGGCGCCGCTCGCCCGCTTCCCGTACGAGGAGGTCTGAGCTACGCCGTGATGTCCTTCGTCGTGAATCTCGCCCACGCCGCCGAGCCGAACACCGCCGCGTACAGGGCCTGGAGGCCCAGGTTCTTCTGGAGGTCGTCCCAGTAGACGGGCTCGCGCATGAGGTCGGCGAAGGACAGCCAGTAGTGCGAGAAGAAGTACGGCTGGAGCGCGTGCAGTTGGGGGATCTGGTCGAGGATCTGGACCGTGATGAGCAGGCCGACGGTCGTCGCCATCGCCGCGATGCCGCTGCCGGTGAGGGTCGAGACGAAGAGGCCGAGGGCGGCCACGCCGGTCAGTGACGCGGCGACGACCAGGGCGATGAGGAAGGCCCGGCCCAGTCCCTCGGCGAAGGTGATCCGCGTTCCGGAGATGGTCGTCAGATCGCCGAGGGGGAAGAGGAGTGCGCCCACGGCCAGCGCCGAGATCGCCACGACGAGGGTCGCCACCACGCAGAACGTCATCACCGTCGCGTACTTGGTGAGCAGGAGGCGGGTGCGGCCGGCCGGGGCGACGAGGAGGTAGCGCAGGGTGCCGGCGTTGGACTCGCCTGCGATCGCGTCGCCCGCGATCACGCCGATGGCCATGGGGAGGAAGAAGGGGAGGGTGGCCGCCAACGCCGTGAACACCAGGAAGAGGCCGTTGTTGGTGACCTGGGAGATGAAGGCGGGGCCTTCTCCGCCTCCGCCGCGGCCCTGGCCCACGCCGCCGCCGTCGCTGGTCTCGATCTTGATGGCGATGCCTACGAGGATGGGGACGGCGGCGAGGACGGTGAGCAGGGCGAGGGTGCGCCAGCGGCGGAAGGTGGTGAGCAGTTCGTTGGCGAAGAGGGTGCCTCTGAGGGTTGTTCGGCGGGTGCGGGTGGGTGGGGGTTGAGCGCGCAGTTCCCCGCGCCCCTGGTGGGTCAACTCAGCCTGCGACATCGAAGCCCTCCCCCGTCAGCGCTACGAAGGCCTCTTCCAGGGACGCTCGTTCCACCGCGAACCCTCGGACTCGCACCCCCGCTTCCACCAACGCGGCGTTGATGTCCGCCAGTTCGCCCTCCGGTGGCTCTGCCGTCACGCGGTCCTCCGCGATGACCACGTCCGCCGCTCCCTGTTCCTTCAGTACCCTCGCCGCCTCCCCCGTGTCCGGCGTCGTCACCACCAAGCGACCCTTGGCCGCCAGGTCGGTCACCGGACCCTGGGTGATCAATCTGCCCTGGGCCATGACCGCCGCATGCGTGCAGACCTGCTCGATCTCGTCGAGGAGGTGGGAGGAGAGGAAGACCGTGGTGCCGTCGGAGGCCAACTCGCGGACCAGGGAGCGGATCTCGCGCATGCCCTGGGGGTCGAGGCCGTTGGTGGGCTCGTCCAGTACCAGCAGCTTGCGGGGCTGGAGGAGGGCTGACGCCAGGCCCAGTCGCTGCTTCATGCCCAGCGAGTACGCCTTCGCCTTCTTGCCGGCCGCCGCCGCGAGGCCGACCCGGTCCAGGGCCGTCGCGACGCGGGTGCGCCGGGTGCGGGGGTCGGCGGTCGGGTCGGCGGCGTCGTAGCGGACGAGGTTGTCGCGGCCGGAGAGGAAGCCGTAGAGGGCCGGGCCCTCGATGAGGGCGCCCACGTGCGGGAGTACGGCGCGGGTGGCGCGCGGCATGGGGCGGCCAAGGACCCGGGCCGTGCCCGACGTGGGCTCGATCAGGCCCATCAGCATGCGGATGGTGGTGGTCTTGCCGGAGCCGTTGGGGCCGAGGAAGCCGAAGACGCTGCCCGCCGGGACGGTCAGGTCGAGACCGTCGACGGCGAGCTGCCCGCCGCGGTAGCGCTTGGTGAGCGCGCGGGTGTGGATGACGCTGTCGTCCTCCACGTCCCCCGCGCCCTCCGGATGCGATTCCGTGGCGGGCAGTTGCCCCATCGGCTCCCTCGATTCATCCAGCCCAGCCCTTACGGCACCTACTTCGCCGCGTCCGCCGCCTTCACCAGCGCGTCCTTGGTCACGGCGCCGACGTAGACCTTGCCGTCCTCCGTGACCAGGGCGTTGATCAGCCGCGTCTTGAAGACCGTGCCCTCGCCGAACGTGCCGTTCACCTTGTCCCCGAGCGAGTCGAGGAAGCCGCCGAACGCGCCGCCGGCCTCGGAGCCGGACGGGATGCCCTGGCCGCCGGTGTCGAAGGCGGCGATGGAGTCCCAGCCGTCCCCGATCACGTTCAGCCCGTCGAGGCCGGCGCCGAAGCCCTCGGCACCGGACGGCTTCGTGTGCTCCCGCGGGGCGGCCGTGCTGTCCTCCTCCGTGACCTTCGCGCCCTTGGGCGGGGTGAAGTCGAAGGTGGACGCGGCCGGCTTGGCGAAGCTGACCTGGGTGAAGCCGGCGTCGACGACGGCCGCGCCGCCGCTCGCCGGGGTCAGCGTGAACTTCAGCGGCAGTCCGGTCTTCGCGTCCACGGCGACGGTGATCTGGCCGATCGTCGACCCGTCGTCCTTGGGCTTGATGACGAGCCGGTACGCGTCCCGGCCGGCCACCTGCGCGGTGCCGTCGACCGTCACGGACGTGGTGTCGTCGACCGCCTTGAGGGCCTCGTCGGCGAAGTCCTTGGGCGTGGCCGGGGCTTCCTCGGCGTGCTCGGCGCTCTCGTCGGCGGCGGCGTGGAAGACCTCGTTGGACTTGCTGTCGTAGCCCCAGACGTTCTTGCCGTTGTGGATGAGGCTGTACTCGGCGGCGTCCTCCAGGACCGAGACCTTCTGCTTGTCCGGGCCGTCGGAGGCGACGCGCAGGGTGTGCGTGCCGGTGGCGAGTTCGGTCAGCTTGGTGGAGGGGGCGGCGGACGACCCGTCCCCGCCGGAGCGCGAGCCGCCGCCCGTGAAGGCGTCGCCGAGCCCGCCGAAGTCGGGCAGCCCCAGATCCGTGCTGATCTTCACCGTGCCGGACAGCTGCTGTACGTCCGACGCGGCGATCTTCTCGATGAGTTGCTGTGCGCTGATCTTCGGCAGGTCCGGGTCGCCTGAGTCGGCGAGCGCGGGGACGAGCCCGATGGTCGCCGCGGCCACCCCCACGACCGCGGCCGGGACGACGTACCGCGCGGCCTTGCGACGCCCTGCGCGCAGGTCCTCGGCCTCGTCCGCGAGCGTGATGTCGTCGGATTCGTACGGTGCCATGTGTGCCCTACCTCCGTCGTCGGCGGCGGCGTCCTCTGAAGCGCTCTCCCTGCCCAGGGAGGTGCCCCCCACGTCCAACCCGTAGCCGCCATTCTCACCCGAATCGGTGAGGATTGGTGTTTTCCCGTGGTTCCCATCTGACCAAATCGGCGGCGGCGGGGCGTCAGCCCGCGGGCTCAACTCCACGTACACCTGGGGTATGACACACGGAGGCGGCGCCTCCCCCGACCCGTAGGGGTCGCACGGAAGGCGCCGCTCCGGACGTGCTGGTCAGCCGCGCAGGAACACGTAGTCCGCGTGGTACGGCACCGCGACGATCTGTCCCGGCGCGCAGGAGCCGGACGGGGCTGCTCCGCCGACGGTGTTGAGCCGCAGGATCTCGGTCGTACGGGCCAGCAGGCCGTGCTGCCTGCCGGACTGAGTGGCCTTCAGGTCCAGCTCCGGGATGTTGCCGTCGCCGTTCGGGGTCCGGGACAGGACGGCGCCGACGACCGCGCTGCCGTCGGGCGCGACCCACTGCGGGGTACCGGAGTTGGGGGCCACGAACGAGTGTGCGATACGGCCGCCGAGGACGGCGCTGACGTCCCGCTGGGCGAAGGCGTACCCGCCGCCCGTGGCCGCCTTGCACTCGTAGATCTGCTCGCCCTTCACCACGGACGCCTGGAGGTTCTTCAGCGCGTCACGGAAGCCGAACCCGGCGACGGTGACCTGGTGCAACTGCCCCCGCACGGCTCCACCGGGGAACTGCTTGGTGTGCAGGTTGGCGTAGAACGACCCGGGATCGGACTTCAGCGCGTCGAGCAGTGCCGCGTCCTTCACCGTCACCGTGCCGGTGGCGCTGTGCCCCCTGCCCTTCCCGAGCACCTTGCCGAAGTCGACCCTGACGTCGCCGTTGACTCCCTTGGCACCCTGGTGGAGATGCAGGGCGGTGGGCCGGTCGAGCCCCCGCCACTTCACGGCGACGGAGACCTGATCCCCGTCCACCTTGACGAACTCCAACGCGGCCCCGTCCGAGTCCCCCACGCCGACCTCGTTGGCCCCCCGCAGACTGGCGGCGAGGACGGTCGGGGTCTCGGTGGTGTTCCCGACGGCCGAGGCCGACGTGGGGACAGCCACGGCGGCCACGGCGACAGCGCTGACGATCAGCCTCTTACGCATGAACGTGTCTCCCCGTCTCCCGGAGCCGGCACCCCCTGCGCCGACTTCCGTGGAGACATACGGGACAGATCCAGCCTGGACTCAGCCCAAATATGTGAGCGGCATCACATTGATGCCGCCCAGGGGCACGGGGAACCACCGGGCACCAGAACAGCAGGCCCCGAGGCTTACCCCGCCCGATGCACCACGGCGTCGCACAGCTCGGTCAGCGAAGCCTTGGCGTCGCACTCCGGCAACGGAGCAAGCGCAGCCCGCGCCTCCTCCGCGTAGCGAACCGTGTCCCGCCGAGCCTGCTCCAGCGCGGGATGCGTCCGCAACGCCTCCAACGCCTCCGCCAGCCGCGCGTCATCGCTCAGATCGGAGTCCAGCAGCTCACACAGGGCCACGTCCTCCGCCAGCCCCAACCGCGCCGCCCGCTCCCGCAGGCGCAGCACCGGCAGCGTGGGAATGCCCTCGCGGAGATCCGTCCCCGGCGTCTTCCCCGACTCATGGGAGTCGGACGCGATGTCGAGCACGTCGTCCGCGAGCTGGAAGGCGACGCCGAGCCGCTCCCCGTACTGCGTCAGCACGTCGACCACCGTCTCGTCGGCACCCGACATCATGGAGCCGAACCGGCACGCCACCGCGATCAGCGATCCCGTCTTGCCGCCCAGCACATCCAGGTAGTGCTCGACCGGGTCCCGGCCGTCCACCGGCCCGGCGGTCTCCAGGATCTGTCCGGTCACCAGCCGCTCGAACGCCTCGGCCTGGATACGGACCGCCTCGGGCCCTAGGTCGGCGAGGATCTGTGAGGCGCGGGCGAACAGGAAGTCACCCGTGAGGACGGCGACGGAGTTGCCCCAGCGGGTGTTCGCGGCGTCGACGCCGCGCCGCACCGTCGCCTCGTCCATCACGTCGTCGTGGTACAGCGTCGCCAGATGGGTCAGCTCGACAACCACCGCCGACGGCACCACACCGGGTGCGTAGGGGTCGCCGAACTGGGCGGTGAGCATCACGAGCAGCGGCCGGAAGCGCTTGCCGCCCGCGCGGACGAGATGCTGTGCGGCCTCCGTGATGAAGGGGACCTCGCTCTTGGTCGCTTCGAGCAAACCCTCCTCGACAGCAGCCAATCCGGCCTGGACATCGGCTTCGAGAGCCTGGTCCCGCACGCTCAGCCCGAACGGCCCGACGACGGTCACGAGGGGTCTCCTGTCTGCTGGTGTCTACTGGCGCTTACGCGGTTTGTCGATAGGTCGCTGCCTTCACTCAAGTCAGCGTATCCGGTCACCTTTCGATCACCGTCGCCCCCCACCCGTGCAGCGCGGGCGGTATCGGATCACGGCCGGTATGTTTCTGATCACCTGAAAAGAACGGATATCTATCGACTTAAGCGGAAGTAGTGGAGTGTGTCTGGAACCAGTGTCGACGTAGAGCCCGGAAGTCAGCCACCCCCCGAGGACGACACCGCCTTCTTCGGCCAGCCGAAAGGCCTGCTCACCCTCTCCGGTCTGGAGGTCTGGGAGCGCTTCTCGTTCCTGGGCATGCAGGCCATCCTCGTCCTGTACTTCGCCGACTCGGTGGCGAACGAGGGCATGGGCATGTCGGCCGGAACCGCCGCCTCCGTCTCCGCTGCCTACGGCACCCTCGTCTACCTCGTCTCCGTCGCCGGCGGCTGGCTCGCCGACCGCATGCTCGGCTCGTACCGAGCGGTGCTGTGGGGCGGCATCCTGATCGCCTGCGGGCACTACTCCATGGCCGTGCCGACCGCGACCATGACCTGGGTGGGCCTCGGGCTGATCAGCGCCGGCACCGGGCTGCTCAAGCCCAACGTGGCCACCATGGTCGGCAAGCTCTACCGGACCGACGACGAGCGGCGGGACGCCGGGTTCGCGCTGTACTACATGGCGATCAACATCGGCGCCTTCGCGGGCCCCCTGATCACCGGCTGGCTGGGCGACCACAAGGGCTGGCACTGGGGTTTCTCGGCCGCCGCGATCGGCATGACCTTCGGGCTCGTCCAGTACGTCGCCGGGCGCCGTCACCTGGCCGGGCGCAGACACGCCGCGGAGTTCGCGCTGGCGCGGGGCCCGATGCGGCGGGCGGTGGGGCTGATCGTGCTGGGTGTCGTGGTCGTGGGCCTGGTCGCCACCGCGCTCGCGCTGGCCGGCTGGCTGACCATGGACCGGTTCGTCGACCTGCTCACGCTGGTCTCGGTGATCGCGCCGGTCGTCTACTTCACGGTGATGTTCACGAGCCCCCGGGTGACCGCCGAGGAACGCGGCCGCCTCAAGCCGTACATCGTGCTCTTCCTCGCCTCGACGGTCTTCAACTTCATCCTCTTCCAGGCCTACTCGACAATGATGCTGCTGGCCTCGACGAACGCCGAGACGACGATCCTCGGCTTCGACTTCCCGGCCAGCTGGTACGCCTCCGCGCTGGGCGCCTTCGAGGTCGGGCTCGCGCCCGTCGTGGCCGCGCTGTGGGTGCGGATGGGCCGCGGCCAGCCGCACGCCTCCAACAAGATCGCCATCGGGGTCGTACTCGGCGGTCTGTCGTTCCTGCTCATGGTCGTGCCGACGAGCGGGCACAGCGGCGACGACTATCTGATGTCCGTCTGGTGGATCGTCGGCTCCTATCTGCTCCTGGGCCTCGGCGACGTGCTCCTGGAGACCTCCGGCATGTCGGCCACCACCAAGCTGGCCCCGGCCGCCTTCTCCAGCCAGACCATGTCCCTCTGGTTCCTCTCCCTCGCCCTCGCCAACGGCATCCAGGCGCAGACGGTGAAGCTCTACGACGACGTCTCCCACCCGGCCTACTTCGGCGTCAACGGCGCGATCGCGGTGGCCGCGGGTCTCGCGGTGATGGCCGCCGCGCCCTGGCTGCGCCGCACCATGCACCCCGTCCACTGAGGTCACAGCGATGAGCCTGCACATCCGTACGTCCTTCCCCTACGAGACGGCCCACGAGGACCTCCGCATCCCGCTTCCGGACGGGACGCGGCTGTACGCGCGCGTGTGGCGACCGCTCACCGAAGAACCGGTACCCGCTCTGCTCGAATACCTGCCGTACCGGCTCACCGACTGGACCGCGCCCCGCGACTTCCAGCGCCACCCCTGGTACGCGGGCCACGGGTACGCCTCCGTGCGCGTCGACGTCCGCGGGCACGGCAACAGCGAGGGGCTGCCGACGGACGAGTACTCGGCGACCGAGCTGGCCGACGGGGTCGAAGTGGTCAACTGGCTGGCGGCGCAGCCCTGGTGCGACGGCCGGGTGGGTATGTTCGGCATCTCCTGGGGCGGCTTCAACTCACTCCAGATCGCGGCCCTCGCGCCCGAGCCGCTCAAGGCGGTCGTCACGGTCTGCTCCACCGACGACCGCTATGACAACGACGTGCACTACATGGGAGGTTCCGTCCTCGCCGTCGACATGCACGCCTGGGCCGCGACCATGCTGGCCTTCGTCTCCCGGCCACCCGATCCGCGGTACGCGGGCCCGGGCTGGCGGGACCTGTGGCTCGAACGCCTGGAGCACGTCGACCCGTTCATCCACACCTGGCTGGACCACCAGACCCGCGACGCCTACTGGCGCCACGGCAGCGTCTGCGAGGACTACGGCGCGATCGACGCGGCGGTCCTGGCGGTGGGCGGCTGGCACGACCCGTACCGCGACACGGTCCTCCGTCTGGTCGAGCATCTGCCGCCGGACCGGGTCCGCGGGATCGTCGGTCCCTGGTCCCACCAGTACCCGGACCGCGGGCTGCCGCCGGGCCCGGCGATCGGCTTCCTCCAGGAGACCCTGCGCTGGTGGGACCAGCACCTGAAGGGCGTCGACACCGGCGTCATGCGCGAGCCCCTCCTGCGGGCCTACGTCAGCGACTCGCACCGCCCCGCCACGGCCTACGACACCCTCCCGGGCCGCTGGGTCGGTGAGCCGGCCTGGCCCTCCCCGCACGTCACGACCATCTCGTACGGCCTCCAGGGCGCCCCCGTCCTCGTCCGCTCCCCGCAGCACACGGGGGTGGACGCCGGGCGCTTCTTCCCGTTCGGGAACGATGCCGATCTGCCGCCGGACCAGCGGGAGGAGGACGCCCGTTCGGCCTGTTTCGAGTTCGCGGTGGGTGAGGAGACCTGGGTGCTGGGGCGGCCCCGGGTGCGGTTGCGGGTGACGTGCGAGGTGCCGCGCGGGCAGGTGATCGCACGGTTGTGCGATGTGGCGCCGGACGGCGCGTCGACGCTGGTCACCCGGGGCGTGCTGAATCTGTCGGCGCGGCTCGGGCGGGACCGGGCGGTGCCGTGGGAGCCGGGGGCGACCGGGGAGGTCGTCTTCGAGCTGAACGGCATCGGGCATGTCTTCCCGCCGGGTCATCGCATCCGGCTCGCGGTCTCCTCCGCCTACTGGCCGTGGATCTGGCCGCAGCCCGAGTCGGAGGCCGGCTTCACGCTGGACCCGGCGGGCAGTTTCCTCGAACTGCCGGTCAGGACCCATGACTTGGCAGCCGACATCGGCTTCGAGGACCCCGAACAGTCCGCACCCCTGGGCGTCAACTTCCCGGCCACCCTCGACGAACCCCGCCCCGAGCGGCTGGTCGTCCGGGATGTCGCCAAGGGCGAGTGGTGCCTTGAGGTCGATCCGCGGTACGGCGGCACCCGGGTCTATCCCGACGGCCTGGAGTTCACCGAGGACGCGCTGGAGACGTACACGGTCGACGAGACGGACCCCCTGTCGGCCCGTGCCCGCTCGGAGTGGTCGATCCGGCTGCACCGGCCGGAGCTGGGCTGGGACACGACCGTCCGGACCCGCTCGGAGATCACCTGTGAGGCGGCTGTGTTCCTGACCTCCAACGAGGTGATCTGCACCGAGGGCGACGAGGTGGTCTTCCATCGGACCTGGGAGAAGCGGATTCCACGGACCGCCGGTTAAACGCCAGTTGGGCGCGATTGCCCGATTTGCCGTTCTCGTGCTCGGCGGTGACATGCCTCACGCTTCCACGCCCCGAATCCCCGTAATTCCGGGCCTCACAATCCACGCACCAAGGTCAACAGGTGCGATCTGTGAATCCGGTACTTGTTTCGGACATGTGCAGTCGCATACGTTCCCGGCCCGGGTGGACGCCTAATCCTGCCGCCACCCGTAGACCGCTCACACAGAGAACTTCACGGCAGGAGCGGGGGAACCAGGTAAGTCGCCGGACCGGACGTCTTCGGACATTCCGGTACGGCTTGGGGTGAAGTCATGCCTACTTCGGCATGGCCGGGCAGCTCCCGCCCGAACCCGACAGCTCACCTCGCAGGCGCCGGAGAGGAACTTCGTCATGCGTCTGTCCCGCAAGCTCGCCGTCACCGGTGCCGCCGTCGCCGCACTCGCCTTCCCCGTCGTCGGCGCGACCACCGCGTCCGCGGCCACCACGACCACGGTCACCGCCACCTCGCTCGGCTACTCCGACACCCTCGACGGCTGGATCCGCGCCTCGCTCCAGGTCATGGCCCAGAACGGGATCCCCGGCAGCTACGACGGCATCTACCGCAACGTCATCCGTGAGTCCTCGGGCAACCCGTACGCCATCAACAACTGGGACTCCAATGCGATCGCGGGCACGCCCTCCAAGGGCCTGCTCCAGGTGATCGACCCGACCTTCAACGCGTACCACGTGGCCGGCACCTCGTGGAACTCCTACGACCCGGTCGCGAACATCACCGCGGCCTGCAACTACGCGGCGCAGCGGTACGGGTCGATCGACAACGTCTGGGGCGCCTACTAGAAGTACAGCCGTTCGAGGACGACGGCGATGCCGTCGTCCTCGTTCGACAGGGTCACCTCGTCGGCCACCGCCTTGAGTTCGGGGTGGGCGTTGGCCATCGCGACACCATGGGCCGCCCAGTCGAACATGGGGATGTCGTTGGGCATGTCGCCGAAGGCGAGGGTGTCCCGCGGGCCGAGGCCGAGGTACTCGGCGGCCAGCGCGAGGCCCGTCGCCTTGGTGATGCCGCATGGCTGGAGTTCGACGGTGCCGGGGCCGGACATCGTCACCGTCGCGAGGGAACCGACGACTCCGCGCGCGGTCGCCGCCAACTCGTCGTCCGACAGGGCGGGGTGGCGCAGCAGCACCTTGCTGATCGGCTCGCACCACAGGTCGTCGCGGCGGCCCACCCGCACGGCGGGCAGGGTCGGGTGCGGCATCAGATAGCCCGGCTCGATGAGCGTGAGCCCGTCGACCCCGTCCTGGTCGACGGCGGCGTACACCTGCCCCACCTCGGCCTCGATCTTGCCGAGCGCGGTCTCGGCCAGCTCCCGGTCCAGGGTGACCGACCACAGCAGACGGTCCGCGCCGGCGTCGTAGACCTGCGCGCCCTGCCCGCACACCGCGAGGCCGGTGCTGCCGAGGTCGTCGAGGAGCGGCCGCACTCTGGGGGCCGGTCGGCCGGTCACCACCAGATGCCGGGCCCCGGCCGCCGCCACCCGCGCGAGCGCGGCGAGCGAGCGGTCGGAGAGCGTGTCGTCGCCCCGGAGGAGGGTTCCGTCCAGGTCAGTGGCGACGAGTGAATATGCGGTGGGTGCGGCCATGATCAGAGAATACGGATGGAATCCCCCGCCGACTCGACGCGAACCGGACGGCCGCACCTTTCACATCCGTTGACGTCGGCTCCGGTTGGCGCCCCAGTGGAATCCCGCACCACGACAGGGGAGTTGGGGTCCTCGGAGAGCCGGCCCGCGTCCCGTTGAGGCCGCGGGACGTGGCCACGGATCCGTGAGCGTCCGTGAGTTTCTGTGAGCGTGCACAGAGAACGAAGCATTTCACCCTCTTGTCAAGGAAGGGTCTGTCGGGTTTCCTACTGTTGCTCGCGGGTGTCCCCCCTCTCTGAAGTATGTGCACGCTCACAGACGCGGGGGCGTTTTCTCTTGCTCTGTGAAAGGACCCTGACATGCGTAGACGCAGTGTGCTCACCGCTGCGGGAGCCGCCGCGCTGGCCGTCCCCGTGCTGGGAGCGGTGCCGGCCGCGGCCTCAACGGGCGGGCGCCGCCTGGAGATCCGGGCCGTCGACATCTCCTCGCTGCCCAAGAACGAGGACCACGGCGCCGTGTACCGCACCGCCGACGGCCGCCGCGAGGACCCGGTCCGGCTGCTCGCCCGCGCGGGGATCAGCCACGCCCGGCTGAAGGTGTGGGTCGACCCGGTCGACGGCTACAACAACAAGGCGCACATCCTGCCCCTCGCCCGCCGGCTGCGACGGGCCGGCATCGGCATCTGGGTCGACTTCCACTACTCCGACACGTGGGCCGACCCGGGGCACCAGAGCAAGCCGGCCGCGTGGGCGGACCTGGACGTGACGGGCCTGTCCCGTGCGGTGTACGACCACACGGCCGACGTACTGGGCGCACTGCGGCGCCAGGGCACCCCGGCCGCGTTCGTGCAGGTCGGCAATGAGATCAACGGCGGCATGCTGTGGCCCGAGGGCAAGAACTGGGGCAGTGACGGCGGGGGTTGGGGCAATCTCGCCCTGCTCCTGAAGGCCGGGCTGAGCGCCGCGCGGGACACCCAGCCCCGTATCCGCACGATGCTGCACCTCGCCGCGGGCGGTGACAACGGCACGTCCCGCTGGTGGTTCGACAACGCGGTCGCCCAGGGCCTCGACTTCGACATCATCGCCCAGTCGTATTACCCCTTCTGGCACGGTGGCCTTGACGCGGCCGCCGCCAACTTCGCGGACATCACCGCCCGTTACGGCAAGCCCGTCGTCATCGCCGAGACCGCGTACCCGTTCACGCTGAGCAGCGAGGACGACGTCAACGACATCCTCAACAGCCCCTCCCAGCTCACCCCGGGCTTCCCCGCCACCCCCGAGGGCCAGGCCGCGTGGCTGCGCGCGGTGGCCGACCTCATGGCCGCAGTCCCCGGCGGTCAGGGCCTCGGCCACTGCTACTGGGAGGGCGCCTGGACCTACCGCTCAGGCAGCGGCTGGAACCCGGAGGACCCGACGTCCGGCAACGCGTGGGAGAACCTGGCCCTGTTCGACTTCGAGGACCGGGCGCTGCCGGGGCTGCGGACGCTGGGGCGGTACCGGTCGTAGTCGCCGTCAGGGCACTGACAGGGCACTGACAGGGCTGTCCCCACGGTGGGCTCCTGTCGGTGTGGGTGAGATCCTCGCGGGGTGACGGATCGAACGGATCGAACGGGTCAGCCGGAGACCTTCCTGGACCATCTGCGGGCGGCGGCGGTCGGCGTCCTCGAACGCTTTCCCGAGCGGCTCAAGCCCGAGATGTACGCCCTCTCCTTCCGCATCTGGCGCGTCGACGCCGACGACCGCCACCCGTACGTGGCCATCGGCTACAACACCGAGAGCCAGTACGAGCGGGAGAGGTACCCGGGTGACGAGGGCGAGGTCCGCTGGAATTACGCCTACTGGCTCCTCGACGGCTTCGAGATGCTCGGCAACATCCCCGAGGACCCGGTGGGCAGCCGGGTGTATGTGGAGGAGGTCAGGCAGCTCGGTGTCTGGTACGACGGTGAGTTCGACCTCGGCCGGGTGCTGGACGACGACGACCTCAGCGCCCGGACCGACCTCCTCCGCCTGCACTTCTACGACGCCGTCATCGACCTCGCCCGCCATCTCCACGCCGACGGCGTGATCGAGAAGACCTTCGGGCGCCCGCTGCCTGTCATCGTCTTCGACATGGACTGCCCCGGCTGGGAGGCACACGCGACGGAGTACGCCAATCCGCCGGAGCTGGTCGAGGAGTTCATGGCGTGGCAGCGGGCGGCCGGGGAGATCTGATCCCCGGCCTGGCCGGCCCTACCCGCGGGCCGGACCGGCGCCAGCCCTGTGCGGGGCTGGTGCTATCCCTGCGCCGGACCGGCGCTGCCCCTGTGCCGGACGGGCGCTAGCCCTGTGCCGGACCGGTGCTGCCCCGTGCCCGACCGGTGCTGCCCCGTGCCCGACCGGCGCTGCCCCGTGCCCGACCGGCGCTGCCCCGTGCCCGACCGGCGCTGCCCCGTGCCCGACCGACGCTGCCCCGTGCCCGACCGACGCTGCCCCGTGCCCGACCGGCGCTGCCCCGTGCCCGACCGGCGCTAGCCGTGGGCCGTCGCCAGGTGTTTCGCCAGCCTCGGGGAGGCGAACTCCGTGCCGCACACGAAGCGCATCACCGGCCCGTACGACGACGCCGACGGGAGGCCCGTGAAGTACAGGCCCGGCACCGAGGAGACGTAACCGGCGCCGAGCCTTGGCGCGCCCCGGCTCACCGCGAGCCGGGTGCGCAGCTCATGGCCGAGGAAGTCCATCGCGGCGAGGTCGACGCGGTAGCCGGTCGCGGCGATGACGTGGTCCGCGGCGAGGCGCTCGGTGTGGCCGGTCGGGGTGAGGACGGACAGGGACGGGTGGCCGTCGGCGGTGTCGGCCTTGAGGACGCGGCGGACCTCGCTGACCCGCACCTTGCCCTCGAAGCGGTCGCGCAGCCACCAGGCGCCGAGCGGGCCGAGGACCCGGCGGACCAGGTAGTGGCGGGCCTGGGCCGGGAGATGGCGGTAGGGGTGGGGGTAGTAGCTGAGCGCCCACAGCGACCAGGCGCGGCCGAACGGCGACTCCGGGCGCAGCCGGGGCTGCTGCCAGGGCGGTGCGCCGAAGGCGACGCTGCCCCGGCCGCGCGCCACGACCCTGACCTGGGCGCCGGCCTCCGCCGCGAGGGCGGCCGTCTCCAGCGCGGACTGACCCGCGCCGACGACGATCAGGTCGCGGCCCGAGAAGCGGCTGAGGTCGTGGTGCTGGGAGCTGTGGGAGACGGGGCCCGTCGGGCTGGGGCCGTCGGCGAGCGTGAGCTCGGGGGGCAGGTGTGCGAGGCCCGAGAGCCCCGTGGCCACGACGACCGCGCGGGCGCTGAACAATTCCCCCGAGTCCAGCTTCAGTTCGAAGCCGTGGTCCTTGTCCCGGTCGACGGACACGACCCGCACCCGCTCCAGCTCGGGCACCAGCTTCTGCTGGAACCACGCGCCGTACGCGATGAAGGTCTCGACGGGGATGATGTCCTCGTCGGTCACCAGCCGCGGTATGCCCGCCGCGTCGCAGTAGTCGGCCAGGGTGTGGCCCGGCTGCGGGGCGTCCAGGTTGGAGGCCACCGGGGTGGACTTGAGGAGCATGCCCGCGGGCATGTGGTCGCGCCAGCTCACCATGGGTTCGCCGAAGACGCGGACGGGGATGCCGCGGGCCCTGAGATGTGCGGCGGTCGACAGCCCGAAAGGCCCGGCGCCGATGACTGCGACTGGTCGGATCACGAAGTCCCTCCCCAGGACATCACTTCGTCACTTCGTGGTGGTGCGTGTGCTGTGGTCGCGCCTTTACTCGGCACGTCAAGGGGCGGCGGCGCCACGGTGGTTGGTCCGCCACAGTTGGTACAGGTGTTTCGCGCCCGGCCGTACGAAGCGCGCGAGCATCGTGAGGAACGGCAGCGGGTCGTCACCCGCGAGCCAGGCCAGCTCGGTCCCGCTCGCCCGGGCCGGCGCGTGCGGTGTCGTATAGCCGCTGCGGCGGTAGGCGAGGAGGGCGGGCAGGTCGATGTTCTCCACGATGTACCGGTGCCCGGCGCGCTGTTCCCCCTCCGGAACGGAGCGGCCGGTCAGATCCAGATGCATGGCGCGGACGACGTCCACCCCCGACTCGTTCTCGAAGAGCCGGAACTGGGCGCCCATGCGGGGGTTGAAGTCGAGGAGCTTGTACAGCCCGTCGCGCCGGTCGAAGCGCAGGTCGAGGTCGATGATTCCGGTGAAGCCGATCTGTTTGATGAAACGCGCGGCCAGGTCCGCGAGTTCCGGATTGTCGACGACATACGCGTTCGCCGTCATTCCGGCGTGCGGCGGCCAGGAGCGGACCTTCACGCCGGTGAACATCGCGAGCGGGGTGGAGTCCGCGTCGAAGTAGGCGTGCACGATCCAGTCCTCGGCCTCCTCCCGGGGCAGGTACTCCTGGAGGATCACCGCGGGCTGCTCGCCCCAGTCACGGGCGAGGGCGAGCAGCCCCTCCCGGGTGGCGATCCGGGTCGTGCCGTTCACGGCCGGCCGGGTGCGCCGGACGAACGCCTCGCGGTTCTTCGCCACCACTGGGAAGCGGGCCTTGTCGGCGAACGCGACGATGTCGTCGTACGACTGCGGGAACGCGGCCGTCGGGCTGGGTATGCCGTGTTCCACGCAGAGTTCGTGCAGCCCCTGCTTGCTGGCCAGGCGGCGGGGCAGGCCGCGCTCGACGGGCGGGACGAGGAAACGGGCGCCGAGTTCGAGCCGGTGCTCGGCGATCAGCACCGCCGCCTCCTCGTCGGTCGGCACCAGCACGGTGGGGCGGCCGATCCTGCGGCCGATCCTGAGCAGTCCCTCGACGAGCCGGCCCGGCTCCTCGGTCCCGGTCGTCGGCCAGACGAACGCCTTCCTGAGATAGCGGGAAGCCGCGGCGGGCGTGTAACGGTCCTCCGTGATCGCATACATCGGGACGCCGAGACGGCCCAGACTGCGGATCGCGCCGACCCCGCCGTGGTGCAGCGGATAGTCGCCGAACTTCACGATCAAACCCGGTACTTCCCGGTCGGGCTCGAACGGCACACGAACGTCAGCACTCCTGGCCACGGGTCCCCCCACGTGTCCCGTCTACGGAACGGCCCCACCCCGCCCGTTGTCCCCAAAGGAAGCTAAGCCGGAATTGCCGCCTCCGACCGATGCTTATCAGGACATTGCTAACTCTTTAGGCACTGCCGAGACAGGCAACTCGGCCGTAACGTGTGGCGCGACCACATGCGTACGCGGTGACATCACCTACCCAGCGTTGGAGAGTGAGGCAGCACCCCATGCCCCCCTTCGATCTCCCCGAGGGCGACCCCTTCGGCCCGCACAACCTCCCCTACGGCGTCTTCTCCCTGTCCGGCGCCGCCGACCGGACCGTCGGCGTCCGCCTCGGCGACCACGTCCTCGACGCCGGCGCGGCGGCCCTCGCCCTCGGCTCCCCCTACGCCCCCCTGCTCGCCCGGCCCTCGCTGAACCCGCTGCTCGCCGCGGGCCGCACCACCTGGTCGGACGTCCGGCGCGCGCTGACGGCCTGGGTGACGGTGCCGGCCCACCAGGCCACCATCGGGGAGTTCCTGCACCCCCTGTCGTCCGTGACCCCGCACCTCCCCTTCGAGGTCGCCGACTACGTCGACTTCTACGCCTCCGAGAACCACGCCCGGAACGTCGGCCGGATCTTCCGCCCCGACGCCGCGGACTCCCTCACCCCCAACTGGAAGCACCTGCCCATCGGTTACCACGGCCGCTCGGGCACGGTCGTCGTCTCGGGCACCGAGGTCGTACGCCCCTGGGGCCAGCGCAAGGCCCCCACCGACCCGGCCCCGGTCTTCGGCCCCTCCGTCCGCCTGGACATCGAGGCGGAGGTCGGCTTCGTCGTCGGAGCCCCGTCACCGATGGGTTCCTCCGTGGCCCTGGCCGACTTCCGGGACCATGTCTTCGGTCTCTGCCTGCTCAACGACTGGTCGGCCCGCGACATCCAGGCCTGGGAGTACGTCCCCCTCGGCCCGTTCCTCGGCAAGTCCTTCGCCACGTCCGTGTCGGCGTGGATCACCCCGCTGGACGCGCTGGAGGAGGCCCGGGTGGCCCCGCCGCAGCGGACGCACGAACTGCTGCCCTACCTCGACGACACCGTCCCCGACGCGGAGCCCGCCGGCTACGACCTCCGTATCTCCGTCGCCGTCAACGGCCATGTCGTCTCCGAGCCGCCCTTCTCCTCCATGTACTGGACGGCCGCTCAGCAGCTGGCCCATATGACAATCAACGGCGCCTCGCTGCGCACCGGCGACCTGTACGGCTCCGGCACGGTGAGCGGCCCCGCCGAACAGGAACGCGGCTCCCTGCTGGAGCTGACCTGGAACGGCCGGGACACCCTCGAACTCCCGGACGGCAAGCGGACGTTCCTGGAGGACGGCGACGTGGTGACCCTGTCGGCGTGGGCCCCTGGACCGGACGGGGTACGGGTCGGCCTCGGCGAGGTCGTGGGGCGGGTCGCGGCGCCGAACAGCGGCCCGGACGGGCTGTCCGCGGGTCTCTGACCTGCCGCTCGGGAACCGGCGGAGTCGAGGATGAGTTGAGGTGGCGGGCGGCGGTGCCGTCGAGGTCTGCCATGTGCCGCCCGGCGCCGTCATACTGACGGCGGCGGACGGTGTGCGCACGGCCCCGCACCCCCGCCGCGCAGCCCTTCCTCGCCCCTTCCGTCGACCAGGATCCGGAGCCCGTGGCATGACTGTCTGCCTGCTCCTGCTGAGCGCCGTCGCTCTGACGGCCGCCGTGCCGGCGCCGCGTGCGCTGACCCGGGCCGACTGGCCCGAGCGGGAACCCGTGGTCGCGCTGTGGGTGTGGCAGTGCCTGGTCGCCACCGTGCTGCTGTGCAATCTCACCGCCCTGGTCCTGAGCGCGGCGGCCGTCTTCCACACGGTCCGCGACCATGTCTTCGCGCCCGCGCCCCCGGCCGTGACGGCGGCGTACGACCTCTCCGCCGCACCTGCCTGGGCCAGCGTCCTCACCCTGCTGCTGGCCTGCGGCGCCGCCTGGACGACGGCGATGCTGGCCCGCGAACTGGTCGAGGCCCGCCGCCGGCGCGGCCGGACGAGGGCGCACCTGCGCGAGCGCGCCCCCGAACTGCCCGGCGGGCTGGAGAAGGCCGCGCGCGGCCCGCTCCTGGTGCTGGAGGACGAGTACCCCGACGCCTGGTGGATGCCAGGCAGCCCGCCGCAGCTGGTGGTGACGACCGGAGCGCTGCACCGCCTCACCGACGTACAGCTGGACGCCGTCCTCACCCATGAGCGCGACCACGCCCGCGCCCACCACGACTGGCTGCTGCATCTGTCGACGGCCCTGGCGACCGGCTTCTCCCGGGTCCCGCTGTTCGCCCACTTCTGCGAGCAGACCCACCGCCTGGTGGAGCTCGCCGCCGACGACACCGCGTCCCGGCGCTGCGGCCATCTGACCACCGCGTTGGCCCTGATCGAGCTGAACCAGCACCGGGGCGTCCTGTCCTGCGCGTCCAGCCACCGGCTGCTGGGCGAGCGGGTGGACCGCTTGCTGGAGCCGCGGCCCCGGCTGGGACGCCGACACCGCGCGGTGACGGCCATGGTGGCGGGGCTGGTGCCGCTGCTGCCGTTGCTGATCGTTTTCGGACCCGGGTTGAGCGCGCTGGCCTAGGCGAGGTGGCAGATCTCTCCCTCGTACCCCTGAAACCGCAGGTCAAAGGCTGATCCAGCGGCTTCTGGAGTGGCGCAACACTCCTGCAACACTTCATTCCCTACCCCATCGGTATGGTTCCCGCCATGCCCCCTTCCGACCGCATCCGTGACCACGCCGGCCAGGGCGCGACCACCGTCGCCGCCCACCGCGCGCGGCGCCGGCTGCGCGCGGACCAGGCACGGCAGCTCGCCGATCTCCTGCGCCACCAGGTCCTCTCCGGTGGCTTCGAGGACGGCGCCCTCCCTCACGAGACGACCCTCGCCACCGACTACGGCGCCTCCCGCAACACGGTCCGCCAAGCCCTGGACCTGCTCCGCGCCGAAGGTCTCGTCGACCGCCTCCCCGGTGTCGGCACCGTGGTCGTCGCCCGGAAGTACCCGCACGGCCTGGACCGGCTGATGGGCCTCGCGGAAACCCTGCGCGAGCACGGCACCGTCACCAACGAGGTCCGCACGATGGGCCCCGCCCCGGCACCGCACCCGGTCGCCGAACGCCTCCATGTCCCGCCCGGCACCGACGTCCTCTACATCGAACGCCTCCGCCGGCTCAACGGCCTGCCCCTCTCCCTCGACCTCACCTACATCCCGCTCGACATCGGCACCGCCCTGCTCGGCGCCGACCTGGAGAACACCGACGTCTTCCGGCTCCTGGAGTCGATCACCGGCCAGGGCCTCGGCCACGCCGAGATCACCCTGGAGGCGGTCAACGCGGACGCCCACTCCGCCGCCGTGCTCGAAGCCCCGCGCGGAGCGGCCGTCCTCATGCTGGAACGCCTCACCCACCTCGCCGACGGCCGCCCCGTCGACCTGGAGTTCATCCGCTTCCGCGGCGACCGCATCACGATGAGCGGTCTGCTGCACCGGTCCCTCTGACCCGCCCCTCCCTTCCGAGCTGGACCTTCCTGGAGACAGCCATGCCCTTGGCGCCCCAGCGGGCCGACGTGCCCGTGACCATCGACGAGTCGAAGTGCATCGACGGCTGCACGCTCTGCGTCGACATGTGCCCGCTGGACTCCCTCGCCATCGACGAGAGCAGCGGCAAGGCCTACATGCACGTCGACGAGTGCTGGTACTGCGGCCCGTGCGCGGCCCGCTGTCCCACCGGAGCCGTCACGGTCAACATGCCCTATCTGCTCCGCTGAGAGGTCCCGACTCCCATGAAGAACAACGCAGTCGCCGCAGCCGCCCTCCTGCTGCTGGCGCCCCTGACGGCCTGCGGCGGCAGCGCCGAGGCGGGCGACGGGTCCACGGTCACCGTGACCGTCGGTTACCAGTCCAGGACCATCAACACCGTCACCGCCGGCACCCTGCTCCGCTCGCTCGGCTACTTCGAGAAGGAGCTCAACGCCCTCGGCGACGGCACCACCTACAAGGTCGACTGGCAGGACTACGCGACCGGCGCCCCGATCACCGCCCAGATGACCGCCGGGAAGATCGACATCGGCTCGATGGGCGACTTCCCGCTCCTCATCAACGCGGCCCGCGGCAAGCAGCTCGGCAAGCCGACCCACCTGGTCTCCGTCACCGGCTACAACCTCCGCGGCGGCCTCAACACGATCGTCACCGCGCCCGACTCGAAGCTGTCCACGCTGACGGACCTGCGCGGCAAGAAGGTCTCCACCAGCGTCGGCTCCGCTGCCGACGGCACCCTCGTACGGGCCCTCCAGCGCGCCGGCCTCGACCCCGACAAGGACATCGAGAAGCTCAACCAGCAGCCCGCGGTAGGTGCTTCGGCCCTGTCGGCGGGCAGCGCGGACGCGCTCTCCCAGTTCGTCGCCTGGCCCGGCCTGCTCACCTACCAGGGCAAGGCCAAGGCCCTCTACGACGGCGCCGAGCTGAACCTCCCCACCTTCCACGGCGTCACCGCCCGCGAGGACTTCGCCGAGCACCGCCCGACCGTCCTGGAGGCCTTCCTCAAGGCCCAGGCCGAGGCCACGGACTACCTGAACGAGCACCCCGTCGACGCCGCCGAGAAGGTCGCGAAGGCCACCCGGCTGCCCGCCGAGGTCGTCTACCTCTACAACGGCGCCCACGGCATCTCCACCTTCGACCCCGCGATCAAGCCCCGGCTGGTCTCCGCGCTCAAGGACGACGTCTCGATCCTGAAGTCGGCCAAGCTGACCGGCGACATCGACGTGGACGCCTTCGTCGACGACCAGTACGTCAAGAAGGCCCTCGGCACGTCGTACGCCAAGCAGCTCACCGCCGCCCCGCCCGCCGCCGCGAGCGAGGTCTGGCCCAAGGGCGCCTCCGCGACCCGCGCCTTCAAGACGCCCGCCGAACTCCTGGCGTACGTCTCGGCCCACCAGGACGGCATCCGCGCGGCCTACGTCCCCGATGCCACCACCGGCACCCTCTGGTTCGCCGACAAGGCCGTCTGGGTCGCCGACGGCGACGAGCTGCTGCCCTTCGTCACACCGGCGACCGCGCGGGCGTACGTCGCCGAGCACGGCGGCGCCCGCGTGGTGACGTACGCCGACGCACTGGAGCGGGCGTCGTGAGCCGGCCTCTGCCCCTCGCCGGCCGGTACGCCCTGCGGGTGACCTCTCTGGTGGTCGCCCTCGGGGTGTGGCAGGCGCTGACCAGCCTCGACATCGACCTGTGGCTGCGCTTCTCGCAGTTCCCCACGGTCACCGACGTGGCCCACGCCTTCGCCGAGCGGCTGTCCGGGCCCGACTACTGGACCGACCTCACCGACAGCCTGACCCGTATCCTCAGCGGCTTCCTGCTCGCGGCGGTGCTCGGTGTGGCGACGGGCGTGCTCGTGGCGCGCTCCCGCCTCGCCGAGGACCTGCTCGGGCCGGTGCTGGAGGTGGTCCGGCCGATACCGGCCATCGCCCTCGTCCCTGTCGCGATCCTCCTCTTCCCCTCCAACGAACAGGGCATCGTCTTCATCACCTTCACCGCCGCCTACTTCCCCGTCCTGGTCTCCACCCGGCACGCGGTCCGCGCGCTGACGCCCGTGTGGGAGGAGGCCGTGCTGACGATGGGCGGCGGCCGATGGCGGATCCTCGGCTCGGTCGTCCTGCCGGGTGCGCTGCCCGGCATCTTCGGCGGCCTGTCGGTCGGCATCGGTGTCTCGTGGATCTGTGTGATCTCCGCCGAGATGATCTCCGGCCAGTACGGCGTCGGGTACCGCACCTGGCAGGACTACACCGTCGTCGACTACCCGGGCGTCTTCGTCGGCATGGTCACCATCGGCGTCCTCGGCTGGCTCACCTCCACGGCCGTCGAGCTGCTGGGCCGCCGCCTGACGCGCTGGCTGCCCCGGACGTCGTACGACGCCGGGGGCCGGGCGAAGAACGTCCGCGCGGTGCCTTCCGCGCGGGAGCCCAAGTCCGCCGCGCCCGCTCCGAAGACCGAGGAGGCACGCGATGAGCACTTCGTCTGACGTCACCGAAGCCGCTGCCAGGGCACCCCAGGTCACCGCTACCGCACCCGCCCGCGGCACCCGGCTCACCCTCCGCGCCGCCACCCTCGGCCGGCCCGGCGTTCCCGCCGTCACCGGCGTCGATCTCGACGTCGCCCCCGGCGAGATCCTCACCGTCGTCGGCCCGTCGGGCTGCGGCAAGTCGACGCTGCTGCGCACCCTGGCCGGCCTGCTGACCCCGCTCGACGGCGAGGCCGGCCAGGACGGAAGGCCGCTGACGGGCCCCTCCGCCGACCGCGCCCTGGTCTTCCAGGAGGACGCCCTGCTGCCCTGGCGCACCCTGCGCGCGAACGTCGAACTCCCCCTCGCCATCAAGGGCTTGGCGCGTGCCGAGCGCAGGCGGCAGGCCGAGGACTGGCTCGACCGCGTCGGTGTCGGCGACCGGTCCCGGCAGCTGCCGCACCGCGTCTCCGGCGGCCAGCGCCAACGCGCCCAGCTGGCCCGGGCGCTGGCCGGCCGGCCGCGCGCGGTGCTGATGGACGAACCGTTCGGCGCCCTCGACGCCCAGACCCGCGCCGGCATGCAGGACCTGCTCGTGGAGGTGCTGCACGGCACCGGCGCGACCGTCGTCTTCGTCACCCACGACGTCGACGAGGCCCTCTTCCTCGGCGACCGCGTCGCCCTCCTCGGCAACGGCCGCCTCTCCGCCGTACGCGAGGTGCCGCGCCCCCGTGACCGCACCGCGCGCGACGACCCGGCGCGGCTCGCGCTGCGGCGCGACGTCCTGTCCTCCCTCGGCTCCTGAAAGGCCCCTCGGTGACCAGCCCCGCGAACACCCCCCTGGCGATCCCCGCCCTCACCGACGCCGAAGAGCTCTCCTGCGACGTCCTCGTCATCGGCGGCGGCACCGCCGGCACCATGGCCGCGCTGACCGCGGCCGAGCACGGCGCCGACGTGATCCTGCTGGAGAAGGCCCACGTCCGGCACTCCGGTGCCCTCGCCATGGGCATGGACGGCGTCAACAACGCGGTCATCCCGGGCCGCGCCGAGCCCGACGACTACGTCGCCGAGATCACCCGCGCCAACGACGGCATCGTCGACCAGTCCACGGTCCGTCAGACCGCCACCCGCGGCTTCGGCATGGTGCAGCGCCTGGAGTCGTACGGCGTGAAGTTCGAGAAGGACGAGCACGGCGACTACGCGGTCCGCCAGGTCCACCGCTCCGGCTCCTACGTGCTGCCGATGCCGGAGGGCAAGGACGTCAAGAAGGTGCTGTACCGGCAGTTGCGGCGGCGCGAGATGCGGGAGCGGATCCGCATCGAGAACCGGGTGATGCCGGTGCGGGTGCTGACGGCCGAGGGGCGGGCCGTGGGGGCGGTCGGCTTCAACACCCGTACGGGCGGCTTCGTGACGGTCCGCGCGGGCGCGGTGATCCTGGCGACGGGCGCCTGCGGCCGCCTTGGGCTGCCGGCTTCCGGATACCTGTACGGCACGTACGAGAACCCGACCAACGCCGGTGACGGGTACGCGATGGCGTACCACGCGGGCGCCGAGCTCACCGGCATCGAGTGCTTCCAGATCAACCCGCTGATCAAGGACTACAACGGTCCCGCCTGCGCCTACGTCGCCAACCCCTTCGGCGGCTACCAGGTCAACCGGCACGGCGAGCGCTTCGTCGACTCCGACTACTGGTCCGGCCAGATGATGGCCGAGTTCGCGGCCGAGGTGGCGTCCGACCGGGGGCCGGTCTACCTGAAGCTCAGCCATCTCCCCGAGGAGTCGGTCTCGGCCCTGGAGTCGATCCTGCACTCCACGGAACGGCCCACCCGGGGAACCTTCCACGCGGGCCGGGGCCATGACTACCGCACCCACGACATCGAGATGCACATCTCCGAGATCGGCCTGTGCGGCGGCCACTCGGCCTCCGGTGTACGGGTCGACGACCACGCCCGGACCACCGTCCCCCGCCTCTACGCTGCCGGCGACCTGGCCTGCGTCCCGCACAACTACATGATCGGCGCCTTCGTCTTCGGCGACCTCGCCGGCGCGGACGCGGCCCAGTACGCGGCGTACGAAGGGGAGTTGCCCGCCGACCAGCTCCGCGAGGCGCACGAACTCATCTACCGCCCGCTGCGCAACCCGGACGGCCCGCCGCAGCCCCAGGTCGAGTACAAGTTGCGCCGCTTCGTGAACGACTACGTGGCCCCGCCGAAGTCGGGGGCTCGGTTGTCGCTCGCCCTGGAGTCCTTCGAGCGGATGCGGGACGACATCGCCGAGATGGGGGCCCGCACCGCGCACGAGCTGATGCGCTGCGCCGAGGTCTCCTTCATCCGCGACTGCGCGGAGATGGCCGCGCGCGCCTCGCTGGCCCGCACGGAGTCCCGCTGGGGCCTCTACCACGAGCGTCTGGACCACCCCCAGCGTGACGACGCTTCCTGGTTCCACCACCTCGATCTGCACAAGTCCCCCTCTGGTGCGATGGAGTTCACGGCCCGTCCCGTGGCTCCCTATCTGGTCCCGATCGAGGAGTTCACCCCGACCGGCGGTCCCTCCCGGCACCTCGGTGAGGTGCACCCGGAGGAGGTGGCGACGGCCGGCTCCCGCGACCGCGCGCCGGTGGCGACGGGAGCGGAGGACGGCGGTCCGGGCCGTCCCGACAGTGCCGCCAGTTCCGACAACGCCGATAGTTCCGATAGTTCCGACAGCCGACCCGGACTCGTCGTCCGTCCCGCCGCCGAGGAGTCGGCCACCCGGCTCCTGGAGCTGGTGGCCCTCGCCGAGGAGGAGCCGGAACTCGACGCCGTGCGGCCCTACTTGGCCGATCCGGCGGCCCCGGTCCGGCGGGAGGCCGTCGCCGTCCTCACCGAGACCCTGCCTCCGGGCACCGGCCCCGCCCTGGCCGGCGCACTCCGCGACCCCGCCGCCGAGGTCCGAGCCGCCGCCGCGGCCTCGCTGCGCGAGCTGGTCGAGACACTCCCGCCCGAACCCGCCCTACGGGAGGCCCTCGCCGTCGCGCTCCGGGAACCCGACCCGGTCGTGCGGGCCGCCGCCCTCGACGTGCTGCGTGCCCTGCGGCTGGGCGACGCCGCACTGTTCACGGGCGCCCTGGCGGACGACGACATCGCCGTCCGCATCGAGGCCGTGCGCGCCCTCGTCTCGGTCGACGCCGCCGAGGAGCTGGCCCACGCGGCGGGGTCCGACCCGTCCCGCGAGGTCCGCGTCACCTTCGCCAAGGCCCTCGCGACGGTGTCCGCGGGGCGCCCCGATGCCGTCCTGCCCGCCCTGTCCGCCCTCACGGCGGACGCCGACGCCCTGGTGCGCGGCGCCGCCTACGCCGCCCTGGGCACCACCGGCTGCCCGGGGCCGCTGGCCGAGCGCGCGGTGGCCGCGTTGGCCGACGCCACCTGGCAGGTGCGGTCCGGGGCGGCGACCGCCCTCTCCGGAGCGGACGCCGACACCGCCGTCCCCGCCCTGGCCAAGGCGCTCGCCGACCCGAACGCCGACGTACGCAAGGCGGCGGTCCTGGCCCTGACACGGCACGCCCCCACCGAGGCCGCCCGCGCCGCCCTGGCCACGGCGACGACCGACCCGGACGCGGATGTGAGGGCATACGCGGCACGGGCACTGTGACGGCCCCGCCCCGGGGCGACGGCCCCGGGGCCCACGCCTACGTCCAGTCGGGCTCCGGCTCCTCCATCTCGGGCCAGTCGTCCGCCTGCGGCGCCGCCTCGCCGTCGGCCTTCGCGGCCTCCGCCGACGGCTCCCCCAGTCCCGCCAGCACCGCCAGCACGCCCTCCCCGTACGTCGCCAGCTTCTTCTCGCCGACTCCGCCGATCTCTCCGAGCTGTGCCACCGACGTCGGCCACGCCGTCACGATCTCCCGGAGCGTGGCGTCGTGGAAGATCACGTATGCCGGAACACCGTGCTCCTTGGCCTGTTCCGCGCGCCAGGCCCGCAGCGCCTCGAAGGCGGGTTGCAGTGCCTCCGGCAGCTCGACCGCGGCGGCCTTGGACTTTCCTCTGCCGGAGGAGGACGAGGAGCCCGAGGCCTTCGCGACCGTCGGCTTCTTCGGCTCCTTGCGCAACGGCACCTCGCGCTCGCGCCGCAGCACCGCCCCGCTGGCCTCGGTCAGCACCAGCGTGCCGTACTCCCCCTCGACCGCGAGCAGGCCCTGCGCCAGCAACTGCCGTACGACGCCGCGCCATTCGCCCTCGGTCAGGTCCTCGCCGATACCGAAGACAGACAGCTGGTCGTGGTCGAACTGGATGACCTTGCCCGTGCGCCGGCCCAGCAGGATGTCGACGATCTGCACCGCGCCGAACTTCTGCCCCCGCTCACGCTGGAGCCGCACGATGGTCGACAGGACCTTCTGGGCGGCGATGGTGCCGTCCCAGGTCTCGGGCGGGGTGAGGCAGGTGTCGCAGTTGCCGCAGCCCGCCGGGTCCGGTTCCTGGCCGAAGTAGTTCAGCAGTTGCCCGCGCCGGCACTGGGCGGTCTCGCACAGTGCCAGCATCGAGTCCAGGTGGGCGGCGGCCCGGCGGCGGAACGCCTCGTCGCCCTCGCCCGACTGGATCAGCTTGCGCTGCTGTATGACGTCGTTGAGGCCGTAGGCCATCCAGGCCGTCGACGGCATGCCGTCACGTCCCGCCCGGCCGGTCTCCTGGTAGTAGCCCTCGACCGACTTCGGCAGGTCGAGGTGGGCGACGAAGCGGACGTCCGGCTTGTCGATGCCCATGCCGAAGGCGATGGTCGCGACGACGACCAGGCCCTCCTCCCGCAGGAACCGGGACTGGTGCGCCGCGCGCGTGCCCGAGTCCAGGCCCGCGTGGTACGGGACCGCCTCGATGCCGTTCTTGGAGAGGAACTCGGCCGTGGACTCCACCGACTTGCGCGACAGGCAGTAGACGATGCCCGCGTCGCCCTCGTGCTCCTGACGCAGGAAGCTGAGCAGCTGCTTCTTGGGGTCGGCCTTGGGCACGATGCGGTACTGGATGTTGGGCCGGTCGAAGCTCGCCACGAAGTGCCGGGCCGTCGGCATGTTCAGCCGCTGGGTGATCTCCTGGTGCGTCGCGTGCGTGGCCGTGGCCGTCAGCGCGATGCGGGGGACGTCGGGCCAGCGCTCGCCGAGCAGGGAGAGGGCGAGGTAGTCGGGGCGGAAGTCGTGGCCCCACTGGGACACGCAGTGCGCCTCGTCGATCGCGAAGACGGCGATCTTGCCGCGGGAGAGGAGGTCGAGGGTGGAGTCGAGGCGCAGCCGCTCGGGCGCCAGATAGAGCAGGTCAAGCTCGCCCGCGAGGAACTCGGCCTCCACCACCCGCCGCTCGTCGAAGTCCTGCGTGGAGTTCATGAACCCGGCGCGCACCCCGAGCGCCCGCAGCGCGTCCACCTGGTCCTGCATCAGCGCGATGAGCGGGGAGACGACGATGCCCGTACCGGGTCTGACCAGGGACGGAATCTGGTAGCACAGGGACTTTCCGCCGCCGGTCGGCATGAGCACGACGGCGTCACCGCCCGCGACCACATGATCGATGACGGCTTCCTGCTCGCCGCGGAAGGCGTCGTACCCGAAGACCCGGTGCAGCGCGGCCAGCGCCTCGCTCCCGGCCGGTCCGGCTGGCCCTGCCACCTCGGTCACCGCTGGCATCTCGCTGATCCCACCCATCCCACCCATAGCCCTGTCCCCCGTACGTCGTCCCTCGACCACTGCCTCCACGATAGGGGTCCGCACCGACAGCGCCGGAGTTATCCACAGGCCGACGGCATCACGGTCCGCGTTCACTCCAATGGTGTGCGTCACCTGGAGCCCGCCCCGCCCCCGGGACATGCTGCTCAGGCGGGACAGGGGAGGCCCGCCTCTCGGACAGCGCGCCTCGACCGGTGCGCGCCCCTTCCGCTTCAAGGAGCCCCAGCATGTCCTCTCGGCCCCTCAAGGCCGCCGTCGCCGTGGCGATAGCCGGAGCCTTCTGCCTGACCGCCGCCCCCGCGCAGGCCGCACCCGCGGCCGAAGCCGACCCATGGGCCGCCCTGACCGCCACGTACGCGGCGACCGGCAAGTACGCGTACGAGCCGTTCGCCCCCACGGGCGGCTACGCGCGCACCAACACGTGCGTGCCCAAGATGGGCTACCACTACGTCAACGGGCAGCTTCTGGCCGACCCGGCCGTCAACGCCGCCAAGCCCGAGGCCCTGCTGTACGAGGGCGGGTCCAACCCGAGCACCCGCAAGCTGGTCGGGGTGGAGTGGATCGTCCCGGACACGGCCGTGACCGCCGCGCCGACGCTGTTCGGCGAGACCTTCTTCCACGACACGGTCCTGAAGGTCTACTCGCTCCACGCGTGGATCTACAAGACCAACCCCGACGGGCTCTTCACGGCCCTCAACCCTAAGGTGACGTGCCCGGCCTGAGCGCACGCGAAAGGGCCCCGGCCCCCCGAGGGGGACCGGGGCCCGCCGCACGAACACGGCCCAGGCGCAGTGCGGGTCAGCGCACGAACACTCCCGCCTGGTTGGCCAGGTCCAGGAAGTACTGCGGCGCCACACCGAGCACCAGCGTGACCGCCACACCGACGCCGATCGCCGTCATCGTCAGCGGCGACGGCACGGCGACCGTCGGCCCCTCGGGCCGCGGCTCGCTGAAGAACATCAGCACGATGACGCGGATGTAGAAGAACGCCGCGATCGCCGACGAGATCACACCGACCACGACCAGCGGTGCCGCGCCGCCCTCCGCCGCCGCCTTGAACACGGCGAACTTCCCGGCGAACCCGGAGGTCAGCGGGATGCCGGCGAAGGCCAGCAGGAACACCGCGAAGACGGCGGCCACGAGCGGCGAACGGCGGCCGAGGCCGGCCCACTTGGACAGGTGCGTCGCCTCGCCACCGGCGTCCCGCACGAGCGTGACCACGGCGAACGCGCCGATCGTCACGAACGAGTAGGCGGCCAGGTAGAAGAGGACGGACGACACCCCGTCCGGGGTGGTCGCGATGACGCCCGCGAGGATGAAGCCCGCGTGCGCGATCGACGAGTACGCCAGCAGCCGCTTGATGTCGGTCTGCGTGATCGCGACGATCGCGCCGCCCAGCATGGTGACGATGGCGACGCCCCACATGACCGGCCGCCAGTCCCAGCGCAGGCCGGGGAGGACGACGTACAGGATGCGCAGCAGGGCACCGAACGCGGCCACCTTGGTCGCCGCCGCCATGAAGCCGGTCACCGGGGTGGGTGCGCCCTGGTAGACGTCCGGCGTCCACATGTGGAACGGGACCGCGCCGACCTTGAACAGCAGGCCCATCACGATCATCGCGGCGCCGACCAGCAGCAGCGCGTCGTTGCCCATGGTGTCCGCGAGCGCCGGGTCGACGTTGGTGACCGTGCCGTCGACGACCTGCGCGATGTCTGCGTACGACACCGAGCCCGCGTACCCGTAGAGCAGCGCGATGCCGAACAGGGTGAACGCGGAGGCGAACGCGCCGAGCAGGAAGTACTTGACCGCGGCCTCCTGCGACATGAGTCGCTTGCGGCGGGCCAGGGCGCACATCAGGTACAGCGGCAGGGAGAAGACCTCCAGGGCCACGAACAGCGTCAGCAGGTCGTTGGCCGCGGGGAAGATCAGCATGCCGGCGACGGCGAAGAGCAGCAGCGGGAACACCTCGGTGGTGGTGAACCCGGCCTTCACGGCCGCCTTCTCGCTGTCGCTGCCCGGCACGGAGGCGGCCTGCGCGGCGAACGAGTCGACCCGGTTGCCGTGTGCCTCGGGATCGAGCCGCCGTTCGGCGAAGGTGAACAGGCCGACCAGGCCCGCCAGCAGAATCGTGCCCTGGAGGAAGAGCGCCGGTCCGTCGACGGCGATGGCGCCCATCGCCACGATGCCGGCCTTGGTGGTGGCGTACCCGTCGGCCGCGAGGGCGACGACCGCGGCGAAGGCGGCGGCCAGCGCTACGGCGGAGAGGAACACCTGGGCGTAGTACCGCTGCTTGCGCGGGACGAACGCCTCGACGAGCACCCCGATGATCGCCGCACCGACGACGATCAGCGTGGGCGACAATTGTCCGTATTCGATCTTCGGCGTTTCGATCTTCGAGATCGGATCGGCCGCGGTTGTCCACAGGCTGTGGACGGCTGTTGCGCTCACTTGGCCGCCTCCACCTCGGGCTGGGGGTCCTTCTTCTGTACGTCGGACAAGGTCGACTTGACCGCCGGGTTGACGATGTCCGTGACCGGCTTCGGATAGACACCGAGGAAGATCAGCAGGACGATCAGCGGTGCGACGACCACGAGCTCACGGACCCTGAGGTCCGGCATCGCGGACACCTCCGCCTTCACCGGGCCCGTCATCGTCCGCTGGTAGAGGACGAGGGTGTAGAGCGCGGCGAGCACGATGCCGAAGGTGGCGATGATGCCGATCACCGGATAGCGCGAGAACGTGCCGACCAGCACCAGGAACTCACTGACGAACGGCGCGAGTCCGGGCAGCGACAGGGTCGCGAGGCCACCGATCAGGAACGTGCCGGCGAGCACCGGGGCGACCTTCTGCACACCGCCGTAGTCGGCGATGAGCCGCGAGCCGCGCCGCGAGATCAGGAAGCCCGCGACCAGCATCAACGCGGCCGTGGAAATACCGTGGTTGACCATGTAGAGCGTCGCGCCGGACTGACCCTGGCTGGTCATCGCGAAGATGCCCATGATGATGAAGCCGAAGTGCGAGATCGACGCGTACGCCACCAGCCGCTTGATGTCCCGCTGGCCGACCGCGAGCAGCGCCCCGTAGACGATGCTGATGACCGCCAGGACGAGGATCGCGGGCGTCGCCCACTTCGACGCCTCCGGGAAGAGCTGGAGGCAGAAGCGGAGCATCGCGAACGTGCCGACCTTGTCGACGACCGCCGTGATCAGCACGGCGACCGGGGCCGTGGCCTCGCCCATCGCGTTCGGCAGCCAGGTGTGCAGCGGCCACAGCGGGGCCTTCACCGCGAAGGCGAAGAAGAAGCCGAGGAACAGCCAGCGCTCGGTGTTGGTCGCCATGTCGAGCGAGCCGTTGGCCCGCGCCTCGGCGATCTCCTGGAGGCTGAAGTTCCCGGCGACCACGTACAGGCCGATCACCGCGGCCAGCATGATGAGGCCGCCGACCAGGTTGTAGAGCAGGAACTTCACCGCGGCGTACGACCGTTGCGTCGACGCCGCCTCTTCTCCGTGCTCGTGGGCCCGGTCCCCGAAGCCGCCGATGAGGAAGTACATCGGGATCAGCATGGCTTCGAAGAAGATGTAGAAGACGAAGACGTCGGTGGCCTCGAAGGAGATGATCACCATCGCCTCGACGGCCAGGATCAGGGCGAAGAAGCCCTGCGTCGGCCGCCACCGCCCCGCAGCGAAGCTGCCAAGAGATTCAGCGCCGGTCTCCAGCGGGTCGGCGTCGTGCCAGCCCGCGAGGATGATGAACGGGATCAGCAGCGCGGTGAGCGCGAGGAGCGCCACCCCGATGCCGTCCACGCCCAGTTCGTAGCGGACCCCGAAGTCCTTGATCCACCAGTGGGATTCGGTGAGCTGGTAGCGGTCGCCGTCCGGGTCGAAGCGGACCAGGACGACGATCGCGAGGGCGAGGGTGGCGAGCGAGAAGAGCAGCGCCAGCCACTTGGCGGCGGTGCGCCGCGCGGCCGGTACGGCCGCCGTGACGACCGCCCCGATCGCGGGGAGCGCCGCCGTCGCTGTCAGCAGAGGAAAGGACATCGGTATCAGACCGCCCTCATCAGCAGGGTCGCGGCGATCAGCACTGCCGCACCGCCGAACATCGAGACCGCGTACGACCGCGCGAAGCCGTTCTGCAGTCGGCGCAGTCGTCCGGAGAGGCCGCCGACCGAGGCCGCCGTGCCGTTGACGACTCCGTCGACCAGCGTGTGGTCGACGTAGACCAGGGACCGCGTGAGGTGCTCGCCGCCGCGGACCAGGACCACGTGGTTGAAGTCGTCCTGGAGCAGGTCGCGCCGGGCCGCGCGGGTGAGCAGCGACCCGCGCGGGGCGACGACCGGGACCGGGCGGCGGCCGTACTGCAGGTACGCGAGGGTGACACCGATGACCATGACGGCCACCGTGGCCGCCGTGACCGTGCCCGCGCTGATCGGCGCGTCTCCGTGGTCGTGCCCGGTGATGGGCTCCAGCCAGTGCAGGAAGCGGTCGCCGATGCCGAAGATGCCGCCCGCGAAGACCGAGCCGAAGGCCAGCACGATCATGGGGATCGTCATGGACCTGGGCGACTCGTGCGGGTGCGGCTCGGCGTGCTCGCCGCGGTGCTCGGCGGCGGGCTCCGCGCTGGGCGCCTCCGGGGAGCGGGTCGGCTGGTTCTTCCAGCGTTCCTCTCCGAAGAACGTCATCAGCATCACTCGCGTCATGTAGTACGCCGTGATGGCCGCGCCCAGCAGGGCGCAGGCGCCGAGGATCCAGCCCTCGGTGCCGCCCTTGGCGAACGCCGCCTCGATGATCTTGTCCTTGGAGAAGAAGCCGGACAGACCCGGGAAGCCGATGATGGCGAGGTAGCCGAGGCCGAACGTCACGAAGGTGACCGGCATGTACTTCCTGAGGCCGCCGTACTTGCGCATGTCGACCTCGTCGTTCATGCCGTGCATGACGGAGCCGGCGCCGAGGAACAGCCCGGCCTTGAAGAAGCCGTGCGTCACCAGGTGCATGATCGCGAAGACGTAGCCGATGGGGCCGAGGCCCGCGGCGAGGACCATGTAGCCGATCTGCGACATGGTCGAGCCGGCCAGCGCCTTCTTGATGTCGTCCTTCGCGCAACCGACGATCGCACCGAACAGGAGCGTGACCGCACCGACGATGGTGACGACGAGCTGGGCGTCCGGGGCGAGGTTGAAGATGTTGGCGGAGCGGACGATCAGGTAGACGCCCGCGGTCACCATGGTCGCGGCGTGGATGAGGGCCGAGACCGGGGTCGGGCCCTCCATCGCGTCCCCGAGCCAGGACTGGAGCGGCACCTGGGCGGACTTGCCGCAGGCCGCGAGCAGCAGCATCAGCGCGATGCCGGTGAGCGTGGCCTCGGAGGCGCCGGTGACGAGGCCGGGCTCCTCGTGGCTGCCGAGGACCGGGCCGAAGGCGAACGTCCCGAACGTCGTGAACATCAGCATGATGGCGATCGACAGGCCCATGTCACCGACGCGGTTGACCAGGAAGGCCTTCTTCGCGGCGGTGGCGGCGCTGGGCTTGTGCTGCCAGAAGCCGATGAGCAGGTAGGACGCGAGACCCACGCCCTCCCAGCCGACGTACAGCAGGAGGTAGTTGTCGGCGAGGACGAGGATCAGCATCGCCGCGAGGAACAGGTTCAGATAGCCGAAGAAGCGGCGGCGCCGCTCGTCGTGCTCCATGTACCCGACGGAGTACAGGTGGATCAGCGAGCCGACGCCGGTGATCAGCAGGACGAACGTCATCGACAGCTGGTCGAGGCGGAAGGCGACGTCCGCCTGGAAGCCCTCGACCGGGACCCAGCTGAACAGGTGGCTCGTCAGGGTCCGGTGCTCGGCGTTCTTGCCGAGCAGGTCGGCGAAGAGGACGACGCCGAGGGCGAAGGAGACGGCCGCCAGGGCCGTGCCGATCCAGTGGCCGACGGCGTCGAGGCGCCGGCCACCGCACAGCAGTACGGCCGCTCCGAGCAGTGGCGCCGCCACCAGCAGCGCAATCAGGTTCTCCACGATTCAGCGACCCCTCAGAGCTTCATCAGGCTGGCGTCGTCGACCGAGGCCGAGTGGCGGGAACGGAACAGGGACACGATGATCGCGAGCCCGACCACGACCTCCGCGGCGGCGACGACCATCGTGAAGAACGCGATGATCTGGCCGTCGAGGTTGCCGTGCATCCGGGAGAAGGCGACGAACGCGAGGTTGCAGGCGTTGAGCATGAGCTCGATGCACATGAACACGACGATCGCGTTGCGCCTGATCAGAACGCCGGTGGCGCCGATCGTGAACAACAGGGCCGCGAGGTAGAGGTAGTTGACGGGGTTCACTTCGACGCCTCCTCGGCCCGCTTGAGGTGGGACGGTTCGACCGCGGCGCGCTCCAGGCGTTCCTCGGCACGCTGCTCCAGCGCCTTGAGGTCATTGAGCGCCTCGGTGGACACGTCCCGGATCTGGCCGCGCTCGCGCAGGGTCTTGCTGACCGTGAGCTCGGAGGGGGTGCCGTCGGGCAGCAGGCCCGCGATGTCCACGGCGTTGTGCCGGGCGTACACGCCGGGCGCCGGCAGCGGCGGCAGGTGCTTGCCCTCGCGGACGCGCTGTTCGGCCATCTCGCGCTGGGTCAGGGCGCGTTCGGTGCGCTCGCGGTGAGTGAGCACCATGGCGCCGACGGCGGCCGTGATCAGCAGGGCGCCGGTGATCTCGAAGGCGAAGACGTACTTGGTGAAGATGAGGGTCGCGAGACCCTCCACGTTGCCGTTCGCGTTCGCCTGCGTGAGCCCGTTGAACTGCTTGAGGGAGGCGTTCCCGATGCCCGCGAAGAGCAGGATGCCGAAGCCGAGGCCACTGAGAAGGGCCAGCCAGCGCTGGCCCTTGATGGTCTCCTTCAGGGAGTCCGCGGCCGTGACGCCGACGAGCATCACGACGAACAGGAACAGCATCATGATCGCGCCGGTGTAGACGACGATCTGCACGATGCCGAGGAAGTAGGCGCCGTTGGCGAGGTAGAAGACCGCCAGGATGATCATGGTGCCGGCGAGACAGAGCGCGCTGTGCACGGCCTTCTTCATGAAGACGGTGCACAGGGCGCCGATCACGGCGACGGTGCCGAGCACCCAGAACTGGAAGGCCTCGCCGGTGGAGGTGGAGTAGGCGGCGAGCTGGACGGAGGCGGTCATCGGCCGATCACCTTCTCCGACGCAGGCTCGTCGGGCCCGAAGGTGGACGCGGCCTCCTGGGCCACCTCACCCTTGGACACGGCCACTTGCCGCTCGGTGCCGGGCGCGGCCTCGGTGACCAGGCCCCGGTAGTAGTCCTGCTCGTCGGTCCCCGGGTAGATCGCGTGCGGCGCGTCGACCATGCCGTCTTCCAGACCGGCGAGCAGCTGCTCCTTGGTGTAGATCAGGTTCGCGCGGCTGGAGTCGGCGAGCTCGAACTCGTTCGTCATCGTCAGCGCGCGCGTGGGGCACGCCTCGATGCACAGGCCGCACAGGATGCAGCGGGCGTAGTTGATCTGGTAGACGCGGCCGTACCGCTCGCCCGGCGAGTAGCGCTCCTCGTCCGTGTTGTCGGCGCCCTCCACATAGATGGCGTCGGCGGGGCAGGCCCAGGCGCACAGCTCGCAGCCGACGCACTTCTCCAGGCCGTCCGGATGGCGGTTGAGCTGGTGCCGTCCGTGGAAGCGGGGAGCGGTGGTCTTCTCCTGCTCCGGGTACTGCTCGGTCAGCCGCTTCTTGAACATGGCCTTGAAGGTCACGCCGAAACCGGCGACGGGGTTCATGAAACCGGGCTTGGTCTCCTTGGGCTCCTCAGCCATCGGACGCCTCCTTTCCATCCAGAGATCCGTCGTCACTCTGAGTATTCACTCCACCACTGACAATCAGCTCCCGCTCCTGCCGCGAGCGGCGCCTCGGCACGGACGGCAACTCCTGTCCGGGCAGCGGCGGTACGGGGAATCCGCCGGCCATCGGATCGAATCCGACGGCCGCCGTGGGCTCCTCCGCGTCCTTGGGCTTGCCGCGGAACATGTCCGCGACGAAGGAGAGCAGCAGCAGGACCAGGACACCGCCGCCGATGTAGAGGGCGATGTCGGCGAAGTCGTAGTTCTCGTTGCGCAGGGTCCGTACGGTCGCGACGAGCATCAGCCAGACGACGGAGACCGGGATGAGGACCTTCCAGCCGAGCTTCATCAGCTGGTCGTAGCGGACGCGTGGAAGCGTGCCGCGCAGCCAGATGAAGAAGAACAGCAGCAGCTGGACCTTGATGACGAACCAGAGCAGCGGCCACCAGCCGTGGTTGGCGCCCTCCCAGAAGGTGCTGACCGGCCAGGGGGCCCGCCAGCCGCCGAGGAAGAGGGTCACCGACACCGCCGAGACCGTCACCATGTTCACGTACTCGGCGAGCATGAACAGCGCGAACTTGATCGACGAGTACTCGGTGTTGAAGCCGCCGACGAGGTCGCCCTCGGACTCCGGCATGTCGAAGGGGGCGCGGTTGGTCTCGCCGACCATCGTGATGATGTAGATGATGAAGGAGACCGGCAGCAGGATGACGTACCAGCGGTCCTGCTGCGCCTCGACGATCGCCGACGTCGACATCGACCCCGAGTAGAGGAACACGGAGGCGAACGCGGCGCCCATGGCGATCTCGTACGAGATCATCTGCGCGCAGGAGCGCAGGCCGCCGAGGAGCGGGTAGGTCGATCCGGAGCTCCAGCCCGCGAGGACGATGCCGTAGATGCCGACCGAGGCGACCGCGAGGATGTAGAGCATCGCGATCGGCAGGTCGGTGAGCTGCATCGTGGTGCGGTGGCCGAAGATCGAGATCTCGTTGCCGGCCGGGCCGAAGGGGATCACCGCGATCGCCATGAAGGCCGGGATGGCCGCGACGATCGGCGCGAGGACGTAGACGACCTTGTCCGCGCGCTTGACGATGACGTCTTCCTTCAGCATCAGCTTCACGCCGTCGGCGAGCGACTGGAGCATGCCCCAGGGGCCGTGCCGGTTGGGGCCGATGCGCAGCTGCATCCAGGCGACGACCTTGCGCTCCCAGACGATGGAGAACAGCACGGTCACCATCAGGAACGCGAAGCAGAAGACGGCCTTGACGACGACCAGCCACCAGGGGTCGGTGCCGAACATCGAGAGGTCTTCCGCCGCGAGGTACGGGCTCATGCCTCCACCTCCTTGGGGGCTTCGGCGTCGAGCGTCGCCGGGCCGATGCGGACGAGAGATCCGGGCAGCACACCGGCGTCGGAGGCGACGCCCCCGCCCACGGAGTTCAGCGGCAGCCAGACCACGCGGTCGGGCATCTCGGTGACCTGGAGCGGGAGTTCGACGACTCCGGAGGAACCGGTCACGGCGAGGACGTCGCCGTCCTTGACGCCGGCCTCGGCCGCGGTGGCGGCCGACACGCGCGCGTGGGCGGCGTGCCGGGTGCCGGCCAGCGCCTCGTCGCCCTCCTGGAGGCGCCCCTGGTCGAGCAGCAGCCGGTGTCCGGCCAGCACGGCCTCTCCGGCGGCGGGCCTCGGCAGCTGGGCGCCGGTTTCCAGCGGGTCGGTGGCCCGCGGGCCGTCCCAGGCGCCGAGCCGGTCGATCTCACCGCGTACGGTGCGCAGATCCGGCAGACCCAGGTGGACGTCCATGGCGTCGGCCAGCATCTGGAGCACGCGCGCGTCGGCGGGTGCGAGGCGCCGGGTCATCTGGTCGGGCTTGAGCGCGGCCTCGAAGAAGCGCACCCTGCCTTCCCAGTTGAGGAAGGTGCCGGCCTTCTCGGCGACCGCGGCGACCGGCAGGACGACGTCCGCGAGCGCGGTGACCTCGCTGGGCCGCAGTTCGAGCGAGACCAGGAAGCCGACCTCGCCGAGCGCCTCACGCGCGCGTGCCGGATCGGGCAGGTCGGCGACCTCCACACCCGCGACGAGCAGCGCCTGAAGCTCGCCGGTGGCGGCGGCCTCGACGATCTGCGTGGTGTCACGGCCGTAGCGGTGCGGGAGGTCGGCGACGCCCCAGGCGGCGGCGACCTGCTCACGCGCGCGCGGATCGGTGGCCGGACGGCCACCCGGCAGCAGCGACGGCAGCGCGCCCGCCTCGACGGCGCCACGCTCCCCCGCCCTGCGCGGGATCCACACCAGCTGGGCGCCGATCGCGGACGCGGCCCGTACGGCCGCGGTCAGCCCGCCCGCCACGGCGGCCAGCCGCTCACCGACGACGATGACCGCGCCCTCGCCGCGCAGCGCCTCGGCGGCCTGCGCACCGCCCTCTTCGAGGCCGACGCCGCTCGCGAGCGCATCCAGCCACTCGGTCTCGGTGCCGGGAGCGGCCGGCAGCAGCGTGCCGCCGGCCTTCGTCAGGCCGCGCGTGGCGTGCGTGGCGAGCGAGAAGACCTTCTGTCCGTGCTTGCGCCAGGCCTTGCGCAGCCGCAGGAAGACGCCGGGCGCCTCCTCCTCGGCCTCGAACCCGACCAGCAGGACGGCGGGCGCCTTCTCCAGCGCGGTGTACGTGACGCCCGTACCGTCGAGGTCGCGGCCGTGTCCGGCGATCCGGGCGGCCAGGAAGTCGGCCTCCTCGCCGCTGTGCACGCGCGCGCGGAAGTCGATGTCGTTGGTGTCGAGCGCCACGCGCGCGAACTTGCTGTACGCGTAGGCGTCCTCGATGGTGAGCCGGCCGCCGGTCAGCACTCCGGTCCGGCCGCGCGAGGCGAGCAGCCCCTGCGCGGCGATCTCCAGCGCCTCGGGCCAGGAGGCCGGGACGAGCTCACCCTCGGGGTTGCGGATCAGGGGCGTCTCCAGCCGGTCGCGCTGCTGCGCGTACCGGAAGGCGAAGCGCCCCTTGTCGCAGATCCACTCCTCGTTGACCTCGGGGTCGTTGGCCGCGAGCTTGCGCATGACCTTGCCGCGCCGGTGGTCGGTGCGGGTGGCGCAGCCGCCGGAGCAGTGCTCGCACACCGACGGCGAGGAGACCAGGTCGAAGGGGCGGGAGCGGAAGCGGTACGCCGCCGAGGTGAGCGCGCCGACCGGGCAGATCTGAATGGTGTTGCCGGAGAAGTACGACTCGAAGGGGTCGCCCTCACCGGTGCCTACCTGCTGGAGCGCGCCCCGCTCGACCAGCTCGATCATCGGGTCGCCCGCGACCTGGTTGGAGAACCGGGTGCAGCGGGCGCACAGCACGCACCGCTCACGGTCGAGCAGCACCTGGGTGGAGATGGGGACGGGCTTCTCGTAGGTCCGCTTCTTGCCCTCGAAGCGGGACTCGGACTGTCCGTGGGACATGGCCTGGTTCTGGAGCGGGCACTCGCCGCCCTTGTCGCAGACCGGGCAGTCCAGCGGGTGGTTGATGAGGAGGAGCTCCATCACACCGTGCTGGGCCTTCTCGGCGGCCGGCGAGGTGAGGTGGGTCTTCACCACCATGCCGTCCGTGCACGTGATCGTGCAGGAGGCCATCGGCTTGCGCTGGCCCTCGACCTCGACGATGCACTGCCGGCAGGCACCGGCCGGGTCGAGCAGGGGGTGGTCGCAGAAGCGCGGGATCTCGATGCCGAGCTGCTCGGCGGCCCGGATGACCAGGGTGCCCTTGGGCACGCTGATCTCGGCGCCGTCGATGGTCAGCGAGACGAGATCTTCCGGCGGGACCGCCGCCTCGCCCCCTCCCGAGGGAGCGTTGGTGGTCACCGTCATGCGTTCACCTCCGTGCGGGAGTCGGCCCAGACCGTCGACTTGGCCGGGTCGAAGGGGCAGCCACGGCCCGTGATGTGCTGCTCGTACTCCTCGCGGAAGTACTTCAGCGAGGAGAAGATCGGCGAGGCGGCGCCGTCGCCGAGGGCGCAGAACGACTTGCCGTTGATGTTGTCGGCGATGTCGTTCAGCTTGTCGAGGTCGGACATGACGCCCTTGCCGGCCTCGATGTCGCGCAGCAACTGCACGAGCCAGTACGTGCCTTCGCGGCAGGGTGTGCACTTGCCGCAGGACTCGTGGGCGTAGAACTCGGTCCAGCGGGTGACGGCGCGGACGACGCAGGTCGTCTCGTCGAAGCACTGAAGAGCTTTGGTGCCGAGCATGGAACCCGCGGCACCCACTCCTTCGTAGTCGAGAGGGACGTCGAGGTGCTCGTCGGTGAACATCGGCGTCGAGGAACCGCCGGGCGTCCAGAACTTGAGCCGGTGCCCGGGTCGCATGCCGCCGCTCATCTCCAGGAGCTGGCGCAGCGTGATGCCGAGCGGGGCCTCGTACTGGCCGGGGCTGGCGACATGGCCGCTGAGCGAATAGAGCGTGAAGCCGGGTGACTTCTCGCTTCCCATCGAGCGGAACCAGTCCTTGCCCCGATTCAGAATCGCGGGAACCGACGCGATCGATTCGACGTTATTCACCACAGTCGGGCAGGCATAGAGGCCCGCGACCGCAGGAAAGGGGGGACGGAGCCGCGGTTGACCGCGGCGGCCTTCGAGCGAGTCGAGGAGTGCGGTCTCCTCACCGCAGATGTACGCGCCCGCGCCCGCGTGCACGGTGATGTCGAGATCGAGCCCGCTGCCCAGGATGTCCTTCCCGAGGTAGCCGGCCGCATAGGCCTCGCTCACGGCCGCATGCAACCGCCGCAGAACTGGGACCACTTCACCACGCAGATAGATGAAGGCATGCGACGACCTGATGGCATAACACGCGATGATCATGCCCTCGACGAGGCTGTGCGGGTTCGCGAAGAGGAGCGGAATGTCCTTGCAGGTTCCGGGCTCCGATTCGTCGGCGTTGACAACTAGATAGTGCGGCTTTCCATCTCCCTGGGGAATGAACTGCCATTTCATTCCCGTGGGGAATCCCGCGCCGCCGCGGCCGCGCAGACCGGAGTCCTTGACGTACGCGATCAGGTCGTCCGGCGACATCGCGAGCGCCTTGCGCAGGCCCTCGTATCCTTCGTGCCTCTTGTAGACGTCCAGCGTCCAGGACCTGTCCTCGTCCCAGAAGGCCGACAGCACGGGTGCGAGCAGCTTCTCGGGGCTGGTGTCTTTCAGCTCGGGTGCCAAGGTCATCACTCCCCCTCCTCGGCGGCGGGCCCTGCCGGGTGGGCCGGGTCGGAGGCCGATGTGTCCTGCGGCGCGTCGTGCGAGCTGAGGTGCTCGGTGGGCGACGGCTCGTGCACGGCCCTGTCCTGCGGTTCGTCGTGCGGCCCGGCGTCCTGTGTGCCGGTGTCGTGCGGACCGCCGTCGCGCGGGTGGACCACGCGCGCGGGTGCGGCCTCTCCCCTGGCCAGGCGGAGGCCCACCAGCGAGGCGGGTCCCGCTCCGCCGGTCGCCTCGACGGCTCCTGGCCGCTCGTCGGGGAAGCCGGCGAGGATCCGCGCGGTCTCCTTGAAGGTGCACAGCGGCGCCCCGCGCGTGGGCTGCACCGGGCGGCCCGCGACGAGGTCGTCGACGAGGCGCTTGGCGCTGGCCGGGGTCTGGTTGTCGAAGAACTCCCAGTTGACCATCACGACCGGCGCGAAGTCGCAGGCCGCGTTGCACTCGATGTGCTCCAGCGTGACCTTGCCGTCCTCCGTGGTCCCGCCGTTGCCGACGCCCAGGTGCTCCTGGAGGGACTCGAAGATCGCGTCGCCGCCCATCACCGCGCACAGTGTGTTGGTGCAGACGCCGACCTGGTAGTCACCGCTCGGCCGGCGCCGGTACATGGTGTAGAAGGTGGCGACGGCGGTGACCTCGGCCGTGGTCAGGCCGAGGACGTCCGCGCAGAACTGCATCCCGGTGCGCGTGACATGGCCCTCCTCCGCCTGCACGAGGTGCAGCAGCGGAAGGAGCGCGGACCGGGAGTCGGGGTAGCGGGCGATGACCTCGCGCGCGTCCGTCTCAAGGCGGGCTCGGACGTCGTCCGGGTAGGCGGGCGCGGGCAGTTCGGGCATGCCCAGGCTGACGCCCCGCTCCGAAGAAGAGGTGGTCACCGGTCGACGCCTCCCATCACGGGGTCGATGGACGCGACGGCGACGATGACGTCGGCGACCTGGCCGCCCTCGCACATCGCCGCCATGGCCTGAAGGTTGGTGAAGGACGGGTCGCGGAAGTGGACCCGGAAGGGGCGGGTGCCGCCGTCGGACACCGCGTGCACCCCGAGCTCGCCCTTGGGCGACTCGACGGCCGCGTACGCCTGTCCCGGCGGTACGCGGAAGCCCTCGGTGACCAGCTTGAAGTGGTGGATCAGGGCCTCCATCGAGGTGCCCATGATCTTCTTGATGTGGTCGAGGGAGTTGCCCAGACCGTCGGGGCCGAGCGCGAGCTGGGCGGGCCAGGCGATCTTCTTGTCGGCGACCATGACGGGGCCGGGCTGGAGCCGGTCCAGGCACTGCTCGACGATGTGCAGCGACTGGCGCATCTCCTCCAGGCGGATCAGGAACCGCCCGTAGGAGTCGCAGGAGTCGGCGGTCGGGACCTCGAAGTCGTAGGTCTCGTAGTCGCAGTAGGGCTGCGACTTGCGCAGGTCGTGCGGCAGGCCGGTGGAGCGCAGGATCGGGCCGGTGGCGCCGAGGGCCATGCAGCCGGCCAGGTCGAGGTAACCGACGTCCTGCATACGGGCCTTGAAGATGGGGTTCCCGGTGGCGAGCTTGTCGTACTCCGGGAGGTTCTTCTTCATCTTCTTCACGAACTCGCGGATGTGGTCCACCGCGCCGGGCGGCAGGTCCTGCGCGAGTCCGCCGGGGCGGATGTACGCGTGGTTCATCCTGAGGCCCGTGATGAGCTCGTAGATGTCGAGAATCATTTCACGATCACGGAATCCGTAGATCATGATCGTGGTGGCGCCGAGTTCCATGCCGCCGGTGGCGATGCACACCAGGTGCGAGGACAACCGGTTCAGCTCCATCAGGAGCACCCGGATGATCTTGGCGCGCTCGGTGATCTGGTCCTCGATGCCGAGGAGCTTCTCGACGGCGAGACAGTAGGCCGTCTCGTTGAAGAAGGACGTCAGGTAGTCCATGCGCGTCACGAACGTGGTGCCCTGCGTCCACGTGCGGTACTCGAGGTTCTTCTCGATACCGGTGTGGAGGTAGCCGATGCCGCAGCGGGCCTCGGTGACCGTCTCGCCCTCGATCTCCAGGATCAGGCGGAGCACGCCATGGGTGGACGGGTGCTGGGGGCCCATGTTGACGACGATGCGCTCGTCGTCGGCGCGGGCCGCGGACTGGACGACCTCGTCCCAGTCGCCACCGGTGACCGTGTAGACGGTGCCCTCGGTGGTCTCGCGGGGGGTTGCGTGCGAAGTGCTCACGAGTACGACCTCCGCTGGTCCGGAGCCGGGATCTGGGCGCCCTTGTACTCGACGGGGATGCCGCCGAGGGGGTAGTCCTTGCGCTGCGGATGGCCCTGCCAGTCGTCCGGCATCATGATCCGCGTCAGGGCCGGGTGACCGTCGAAGACGATCCCGAAGAAGTCGTAGGTCTCGCGCTCGTGCCAGTCGTTGGTCGGGTACACCGGGACCAGCGACGGGATCTTCGGGTCGGCGTCCGGGGCGCTGACCTCCAGGCGGATCAGCCGGTTGTGGGTGATCGAGCGCAGGTGGTAGACGGCGTGCAGCTCGCGGCCCTTGTCGTGCGGGTAGTGGACCCCGCTCACCCCGGTGCAGAGCTCGAAGCGCAGGGCGGGGTCGTCGCGCAGGGTGCGGGCGACGCGCGGCAGGTGCTCGCGCTCGATGTGGAAGGTGAGTTCGCCGCGGTCGACGACCGTCTTCTCGATGGCGTTGTCGGGAAGCAGCCCCTGCTCCTCCAGGGCGCCCTCCAGCTCGTCGGCGACCTCGTCGAACCAGCCGCCGTACGGGCGGGCGGCCGCCCCCGGGAGCCGGATGGAGCGGACCAGGCCGCCGTACCCGGAGGTGTCGCCGCCGTTGTCGGCGCCGAACATGCCGCGCTGGACGCGGATCTCCTCGCCGCCGTCGCCCCGCTGTCCGGGGAGGTTGGAGGCGCCGAGGTCCTTCTCGGGGTTCACCCCGTTCGACGCCCCGTTCGCACCGTTCGCGTCGCTCACCGCAGCAGCCCCTTCATCTCGATCGTGGGCAGGGCCTTGAGCGCCGCTTCCTCCGCCTCCCGGGCCGCTTCCTCGGCGTTCACGCCGAGCTTGGAGCCCTGGATCTTCTGGTGGAGCTTGAGGATGGCGTCCATGAGCATCTCCGGCCGCGGCGGGCAGCCGGGGAGATAGATGTCGACCGGGACGATGTGGTCGACGCCCTGCACGATCGCGTAGTTGTTGAACATGCCGCCCGAGGAGGCGCAGACCCCCATGGAGATGACCCACTTGGGGTTCGGCATCTGGTCGTAGACCTGCCGGAGCACCGGCGCCATCTTCTGGCTGACCCGGCCGGCGACGATCATGAGGTCGGCCTGGCGGGGTGAGCCGCGGAAGACCTCCATGCCGAAGCGGGCCAGGTCGTAGCGTCCGGCGCCGGTCGTCATCATCTCGATGGCGCAGCAGGCAAGGCCGAAGGTGGCCGGGAAGACGGACGCCTTGCGCACCCAGCCCGCGGCCTGCTCGACGGTGGTCAGCAGGAAACCGCTCGGCAGCTTTTCTTCGAGTCCCATGAGTTAAAGGCCCCTCAGTCCCATTCCAGGCCGCCGCGCCGCCATACGTACGCGTACGCGACGAAGACGGTGAGCACGAAGAGCAGCATCTCCACGAGCCCGAAAACACCCAGGGCGTCGAAGGTGACGGCCCAGGGGTAGAGGAAGACGATCTCGATGTCGAAGACGATGAAGAGCATCGCCGTCAGGTAGTACTTGATGGGGAAGCGCCCGCCGCCGGCCGGCGTGGGGGTCGGCTCGATCCCGCACTCGTAGGCCTCGAGCTTGGCCCGGTTGTACCGCTTCGGACCGATCAGCGTGGCCATGACCACGGAGAAGATCGCAAAGCCTGCCCCGAGGGCTCCCAGTACGAGGATGGGCGCATACGCGTTCACCGCTCCTCGCTCCTCTCAGTCGGCACTGACTGCTGGCGATGGCGTTGGGTTCACTTCCGTCTCACGTGCCTCACGAACCCCGTTCGTCCCGACGAAGATCGCGAACATGTGAAGCAGGTCACAAGCCCAACTGACCCGCATCTTATGCCCGCCGGTCTGTGATCTGCGACACGGGGTATTGCACAAGCTTTGTGATCTCCACCACCTGACGAAGGATCATGAAGTCGGATGAGCGGTGATCTTCGTACGTGAAGCGTCCGAGCGATCACCAGAGGTGACATTTTGGCTCGTCGGCGCAGTTGAGAGGGGGTGCGGGGAGAGCGTCTCCATATCAAGAGTCTTCCCGTGCATGCAAATTGGCGCTGGACGCGGCCGCTTGGTAGTGAGCGGCGTTCACACGCGAGAGGGGGGTCCGGGGCGCGATGTGGACGCGTGCACACATTCACGAGCGGGTGACGGCGAGGGGCGCGCGCGTGACGCGGGCGCCGCTGTAACCGTTGCGTGACCTCCGCCACATCGATGAGAGGCCTCTGAGAAGCGGGCTTGGCCACCGGTCCCAACCGATGGTAGGCGCGGGGCAATTCGGGCGTAACAATGAAAGACCGTGATCAAGGCCATGATGGGTCGTGCCCGCAATGTCCGTTAGGGCGTCAATAAAGGGCGTCACGCCGGGGATTCGGGGGGTCGATTGAACAACTGTGGCGCAGGACACGTTTCTTGAAGGTATGGAGGAGCCCCTGATACCGGTTGTTCTCATGTCCCACACCGCTCACATACGCAGCCACCGGAAACCCCGCCGCAGCGCGACGACATCGATCGCCGTGCGCGCCGGAGTTGCCGGTGGCGTCCTCAGCATGGCAGCGGCGGGCGCGTCGGCCTCGGCGAGCGCCGCCGAGACCACGCAGACGCTCGAACTGCCCACGCTCACGGCCGACCTGGCCGCCCAGGTCGCCCAGTCCGCGGACGCCACCCAGCAGGCAGCCGCGAACTACGAGCTGGAGGCCGAGCGTGACGCGGCCGCCGCCGCGGCCGCGAAGGAGGCCAAGAAGGACCTCGCTGACGCGAAGAAGAAGGCGGAGGCCAAGAAGAAGGCCGAGGAGGCCCGCAAGGCCGCCGCGGAGGCCGCCGTCTCGCGTTCCTCGACCCGGAGCACCCTCTCCGCGTCCACGACCGTCTCGGCGCCCGCCAGCGGCTCCGTCGCGACCGTCATCTCCTTCCTCAAGGCCCAGGTGGGCGACGCCTACGTCATGGGCGGCACCGGCCCCAACGCGTGGGACTGCTCGGGTCTGGTCCAGGCCGCGTTCAAGCAGGTCGGCGTCGACCTGCCGCGCGTCTCCCAGGACCAGTCGATGTCCGGCACCGACGTCTCCCTGTCCAACCTGCAGGTCGGCGACATCCTCTACTGGGGTGCCAAGGGCTCCGCGTACCACGTGGGCGTCTACATCGGCGACGGCCAGTACCTGGACGCGGCCAACCCGTCCAAGGGCGTCGTCATCCAGGACCTCTCGGGTTACCCGGCGACGGGCGCCGTACGCGTACTCTGACAAAACGCGCATCGACGCACAGAACGTCGGAAGGGCCGCAGCCGCTCGGGGGCAGCGGCCCTTCCGCCTTTCCCTGACGGGGACAGAAGTCGGGCGCGTCCGCGTGGTGTTCTGCTGTGATGGGCGACGGGAGCAGGGAGAGGTTCCGGAGGCCGGAGCCTCGGTGTCCCGCCGCCCACGGCATCCACACCACAGGGAGAGACATGCCCAGCGTCTTCGTCCAAGGCAGGCCCGTCGACTCGTATCCGCCCCTCGCGCCCGAGGCCCGGCGGGGCACGGTGCGGCGCATCACCGAGGTCGGTGAAGAGGTGCTGCACAAGCCGTGCCGTGACGTGACCGAGTTCGGGCCCGATCTCGCCGCGCTCATCGACGACATGTTCCTGACGATGTACATCGCGGACGGGGCCGGGCTCGCGGCGAACCAGGTCGGCGTCGATCTGCGGCTGTTCGTGTACGACTGCCCTGACGACGACGGGGTCCGCCATGTCGGGCACGTCGTGAACCCGGTCCTCGACGCGCTCGACCCCGCCGAGCGCAAGCTGCTCGACGACAGCGAAGGGTGCCTGTCAGTGCCCGGGGCCATCATGGACGTACCGCGCCCGGACCGGGCCGTCGTGCGTGGTTACGACAAGGGCGGGGCGCCGATCGTCGTCGAGGGGACGGGGTACTTCGCCCGCTGCCTCGCCCATGAGAGCGACCACACGAACGGGCACGTCTATCTGGACCGGCTGTCGAAGCGGGAACGCGTGGACGCGCTGCGGCAGGTGACGGCCCTGCGGGAAGAGGTGTTCGCTCGCCGGGCCGCCAACATCGAGGCGCTGGGCGGGTAGTTACGCCTTCGGGGCCACCTTGCTCAGGCCGTTGATGATGCGGTCCATCGCGTCGCCGCCCGTCGGGTCGGTGAGGTTGGCGAGCATCTTCAGGGTGAACTTCATGAGCACGGGGTGGGTCAGGCCCCGCTGGGTCGCGATCTTCATGACCTTCGGGTTGCCGATGAGCTTCACGAAGGCGCGGCCCAGGTTGTAGTAGCCGCCGTAGGTGTCCTTCAGCACCTGCGGGTAGCGCTGGAGGGCCAGTTCGCGGCTCGCGGGCGTCGGGCGGGCGTGGGCCTGGACGATGACGTCGGCGGCGATCTGGCCGGACTCCATGGCGTAGGCGATGCCCTCGCCGTTGAAGGGGTTCACCAGTCCGCCGGCGTCGCCGACCAGCAACAGGCCCTTGGTGTAGTGGGGTTTGCGGTTGAAGGCCATCGGCAGGGCGGCGCCGCGGATCGGCCCGGTCATGTTCTCCGGCGTGTAGCCCCACTCCTCCGGCATCGAGGCGCACCAGGCCTTCAGCACCTCGCGCCAGTCGAGTTCCTTGAAGGAGTCGGAGGTGTTGAGCACACCGAGGCCCACGTTGGACGTGCCGTCACCCATGCCGAAGATCCAGCCGTAGCCGGGCAGGAGACGGTCCGGGCCGGGCCCGCGGCGGTCCCACAGCTCCAGCCAGGACTCCAGGTAGTCGTCCTCGTGCCGGGGCGACTCGAAGTACGTCCGTACGGCGACACCCATCGGGCGGTCCTCACGGCGGTGCAGGCCCATCGCCAGGGACAGCCGGGTGGAGTTGCCGTCGGCGGCGACGACGACCGGCGCGTGGAAGGTGACCTCGCGCTTGTCCTCGCCGAGCTTGGCGTTCACGCCGGTGATGTGGCCGGTGCGGTCGTCGACGATCGGGGCGCCGACGTTGCAGCGCTCGTACAGCCGCGCGCCCGCCTTCTGGGCCTGCCGGGCGAGCTGCTCGTCGAAGTCGTCGCGCTTGCGGACGAGGCCGTAGTCCGGGAAGGAGGCGAGATCCGGCCAGTCCAGCTGGAGCCGGACGCCGCCGCCGATGATGCGCAGGCCCTTGTTGCGCAGCCAGCCGGCTTCCTCGGAGATGTCGATGCCCATGGCGACGAGCTGCTTGGTGGCGCGCGGGGTGAGTCCGTCGCCGCAGACCTTCTCGCGCGGGAACGCGGTCTTCTCCAGCAGGAGGACGTCGAGACCGGCCTTGGCGAGGTAGTACGCGGTCGTGGAGCCGGCCGGCCCCGCGCCGACGACGATGACGTCAGCGGTGTTTTCGGACAAGGGCTCGGAGTGGGGCTCGGTCACGGCGGTCACGGCGGGATCTCCCCAAGTTCGAAATCTGCGTGCCGACTAGCACTGGACATGGGCAGTCTATTCAGCACGATTGATCACCCGGCTGAAGGGCTGCCCCGTGAACCGAGCTCTCCCCGTAGTAAGGCTGCGCGTCCCCACCGACGAGGACGCCGTCGCCTGGCACCGGCTCTTCGACGACCCGGACGTCATGGAGTTCCACGGCGGCCGGTCCGCGGAGCTGTACGTCTATGAGGAGCTCACGGCCCGCCAGCGACGGCACGACGCCGAACTGGGCTTCTGTCTGTGGACCATGCTCGACGAGGAGGGGCGGGCCATCGGTTTCACGGGCGGCCAGCCGTGGCCGCACGTGTGGGGGCCGAAGGGCGAGATCGAGATCGGCTGGCGGCTCGGGCGCGCGTACTGGGGCAAGGGGTACGCCTCGGCCGCCGCCCAGGAGACGCTGGCGCGGTTGCGGGCGGCGGGCGTGGCGGACGTGGTGGCGATGGTCAGACCGGGCAACGAGCGGTCCGTAGCGGTCGCCCGCCGCCTCGGCATGGACCTCGCGGAGACCTTCCCGCACCCGCGGTTCTCGGAGGACGCGCTCTGCTTCCGGCTCGACCTACAGAAGAGTCACGCAGAGTAACCATCTGCTACAGAACGCGACCTGAAGCTTCCGGACGGCACCCCCGGGCGGTTACCCTTCCAGTACCGCTGGGGGTGACATCTGTGCGAATAACACCCAAAACACCCGAAGTGCGCGTGCCGCGGCTCGTCGGACTGATGGCCATGGACGCGCGCAGGACGGCGGAGGCCACCGGCCTCTTCGTCAACGCTCCGGACCGGCCCGACTTCCACCGGACGGTGGTCGAGTACGTCGTACGCCAGTACCCGCAGCCCAACGCCGAGGTGCCCCGGGACTCCGTGATCTACGTGTGGTTCGACTTCGGCGAAGGGGAAGGCGGCGGCGGAGTGCGCGAGCCGCGCCTCCCGAGGCCCCCCACGGGCGGCCTCCAGCGCGAGCTGGACGAGCCCGGCGACCCCTATGTGGCCGTCAGCTCTGCTTGAACCCCCGGTGCAGGGCCACGACCCCGCCCGTCAGGTTCCGCCACGCCACCTTCGACCAGCCGGCCTTCTGCAGATGCCCGGCCAGCGCGGGCTGGTCCGGCCAGGCGCGGATCGACTCGGCGAGATAGACGTACGCCTCGGGGTTGGAGGAGACCGCGCGGGCGACCGGCGGCAGGGCGCGCATCAGGTACTCGGTGTAGACCGTGCGGAAGGGCGCCCAGGTCGGGTGGGAGAACTCGCAGATCACGACCCGGCCGCCGGGCTTGGTCACCCGGTACATCTCGCGCAGCCCGGCGTCGAAGTCCTGCACGTTGCGCAGCCCGAAGGAGATGGTGACGGCGTCGAAGGTGTCGTCCTTGAAGGGCAGCCTCGTCGCGTCGCCCGCCGTCAGCGGCAGCCACGGGTGGTTCCGCTTGCCGACCTTGAGCATGCCCAGCGAGAAGTCGCACGGGACGACGTACGCGCCGGTCCGCGCGAACGGAAGCGACGAGGTGGCCGTACCGGCCGCCAGGTCCAGGATCTTCTGCGCGGGCCGGGCGTCGACCGCCTTCGCGACCTCCTTGCGCCACACCCGGTCCTGGCCGAGCGACAGCACGTCGTTGGTCAGGTCGTACCGTTCCGCCACGTCGTCGAACATCGAGGCGACTTCGTGCGGCTGCTTGTTCAGGGAAGCGCGGGTCACGGGCCCATTGTTGCAGTACGTCCCTACGGCAGAAGCCTCGGCTTCTTCTTCGCCGCCACGTCCTCCACCCATCCGCACGCCAGCACGAACACCGCGATGAGCACCCAGCCGATCCCGAACATGAACCACTGGCTCTCCAGCGGCAGGTACTTCTCGAACGCGGGTACGTTCCAGAACTGGTCGATCAGGGGTACGGCGAGGATCAGCGCGATCTCGTGCCAGAGGTAGATCGTCACGGCCCGCGCGTTGAAGACGGTGACGACCCGGTCCAGCCGCCGGTAACGGGTCAGCCAGGCGAAGTCGATGCGGAAGTACGCCTTCGCCCACATCAGCAGCATCACGTACCCGGCCGACCAGAAGGCCTGCGCGAGCGGGATCTCGTCGAGGTCGTACGTCCCGACCTCGCCCTGGTGGGTGAAGGCGTACCAGCCGCCGTACCCGATCGCGGCGAGCGACAGGACCACGACCACCGCGGGCTTCATCCGCTCCAGCACCCCGTCGCGGTGGGCGAAGCCGAGGATCCAGCAGAAGAGGTACGTCGAGAAGTCCCAGAGCTCGTTGCCGAGCCGTCCCTCGGGACCGGCCCACACGAAGTTGAGGACCAGGATCGGGGCGAGCGACAGCAGCAGCACCGGTACGCGCGCCAGCCGGAACACCTTCAGCAGCAGCGGGGACAGCAGCACGAACCACAGATAGGTGCGCAGGTACCAGAGGATCTCCCAGGCCTGGACGCCCCACTTGTTGCCCGGTGGGTCACCGAACGGCACGATCCAGAAGACGATGGTGTAGTGCCTCGGCATCCAGCCGTGGATGAGCATCGCCAGCACCACGAAGACGCCCCAGAACCAGAACGGGGGCAGCAGACGCCGCAGCCGGCTCCTCACCACCTTGAGGGCGGGGCGCTCCAGGGACTTCGCCATCAGCGTGCCGGCGAGCCCGAACATGATCCCCATGGAGGGGAAGACCATGCCGCACCAGGCCCACCCGAAGGTGTGATAGGTGACGACACGGATCAGGGCGACGGCCCGCAGGGTGTCGAAGTAGCGGTCGCGACCGGCGGGCTTGGACAGCGGCTTCTCCTCCGCCGCCGGCTCCGCAGGTTTTTCCCCTACGACCGCTACTTCGGGCTCCGGTTCCGGGTCGACGACCGGGAGGGGCGCCGTCTGCGGCCCGTAGTCGACGTACAGCTGCTGCGGATACGGCTCCTGCGCGTACTGCGGCGGCTGCACGTACTGGGGCTGCTGATAGCCGCCGTACGCGTAGTCGTATCCCTGTTGCTGCGGGTACGGCTGCTGCGGATAGCCCTGCTGCTGATACTCCTGCTGCTCCCAGCTCATCTCAGCTCACCCCCGCCGGGGTCCCGACCTCGCCGGTCCGCTTGAGCTTCTGCCACCTGAGCCGGCCGCCGGTCAGCGCCGTGATGCAGGAGTGGATGAGGACGAGGTACATCATCTGCCGGTAGGCCAGCTGCTGGAGCGGCATCATCAGCAGGTACCGGTACTTCTCCTTGTCCAGGCGGAACGCGTAGGCCGCGCAGACCAGTTGGATGCCCAGCACCGCGAGCCAGGCCAGCAGGGCGGCCTGGAAGTCGATGAAGATCATCGAGTACGCGGTGAAGACGTCGATGAGCGGCGCGAAGACCGGCGTGACGATCTGGAAGATCACCACCAGCGGCATGCCGACCCGGCCGAAGCGCCCCGAAGGCCCCTTGTCCGTAAGGGACTTGCGATGCTTCCACAGCGCCTGCATGGTGCCGTACGACCACCGGTAGCGCTGCGACCACAGCTGCTTGAGCGAACCGGGCGCCTCCGTCCACGCCTTGGCGTGCTCCTGGTAGACGACCCGCCAGCCCGCACGGTGCATGGCGATGGTGATGTCGGTGTCCTCGGCGAGGGTGTCCTCGCTCATGCCGCCGACCTGGAGCACCGCGTCACGGCGGAACGCGCCGATCGCGCCCGGGATGGTGGGCATGCAGCGCAGCAGGTCGTACATGCGGCGGTCGAGGTTGAAGCCCATCACGTACTCGATGTGCTGCCAGGCACCGATGACCGTGTCCCGGTTGCCGACCTTGGCGTTGCCCGCGACCGCGCCCACCTCGGGATCGGCGAAGGGCTGCACCAGCTGGTGCACGGCGTCCGGTTCGAAGACGGTGTCGCCGTCCATCATGATGACGATGTCGTAACTGGCGTTGCGGACACCGTTGTTGAGGGCGGCGGGCTTGCCCGCGTTCTCCTGCCGGATGACCCGGACGTTGTGCATGCCGAGCTTGTCGGCCGCGGCGCGGGCGATCTCCGAGGTGCCGTCCGTGGAGCCGTCGTCGACGACGATGATCTCGATGGGATGGGTGCTCTGCGCCAGCGACTCCAGGGTGTTGGCGATGCACTCCTTCTCGTTGTACGCCGGGACGATCACGCTCACCGGGCCGGTGACGGTCGGACCCCAGCTGAAGCGGCGTTTGTTGCGCTGTCTGTAGTGGCGGCGGGCGAGGATCAGCATCATCCCGAAGCGGCCCATGACGGCGACGCCGACGACCATCAGCCCGACCGAGAGCGCGGGCACGGCCCACTCCGCGACGGCGACGGCTCCGATGAGGGCCTTGCCCTCGTAGAGGGTGGCGCCGGTGGCCTCGCGGTGGGCGGCCTGGAGGGTGTTCACGCCGGTGCCGGTAGCGTTGCCGGTGCCGTTGCCGGTGGCGCCTCCGATGGCCCCTTGCCCGGCAGGCTGCTGCTGCTCCTTCTCCAGCACCCCGCTGATGGTGGTGAAGGTGTAGCCCTTCGCCTTCATCTTCTCGATGTACGTCGGCAGCGCCTTGATGGTCTGCGAGCGCTCGCCACCCGCGTCGTGGAACAGCACCGACGCCCCGTCGCTCTTGGACGGCGTCGCCCACTTCACGATCTTCGAGACGCCCGGCTTCTTCCAGTCGTCGCTGTCGGTGTCGACGAAGACGCTGGTGTAACCGTCCTCGCCGAGCTTCTGGTAGACGGGCCAGCTGTAGTTGTCGATGGCGTCCGTCTCCGAGGAGTACGGCGCCCGGAACAGCGTGGTGGTGATGCCGGCCGCGCCCGCCAGCGCGAGCTGGGTCTGCTGCATCTCGCGGTTGACGCGGGCGTCGCTCTGGTAGGAGAGGTCGACGTGGGTGAAGGTGTGGATGCCCACCTCGTTGCCCTGCTCGACCATGTCCTTCACGATGCCGGGATAGCGCGACACCATCGAGCCGACCACGAAGAACGTGGCGGGGACGTCGTACTTCTCCAGGATCTCCAGCACCTGCGGGGTGTAGGTGGGGTTGGGGCCGTCGTCGAAGGTCAGGGCGATCGTCTTGTCGGGCACGGAGACGGTCGTGGCCTGTCCGCCGCGGAAGCTGAGGATCGGCCCGCCGTTGAGGATCTTGTCGGGGACCTTGCTGGAGCTGGCCCCGTCACGGACGCGCTGGTCGCCGCCGACCTCGGCGCGCAGATAGCCGTCGAGCAGCATCACGCTGGTGAGCGCCAGCAGAAGCAGCAGGGCGAGCAGGACGCGCGGCTTCTGCAACGCCGCGGCCTTGCCCGCCGCGCGCCCGATACGGGAGGGGGCGCGGCGGCGGCCTCGGCGGGATGTCGTGGTCGTGGTCATAACGGTGCCTGCGCTCCGGTCAGTTGGCGTTCGCGGACGCGTTCACGGACGCGGACGGCGTGGGGGCGCCCGAGGGCAGCGCGGGCGGGCTACCGCTGGGCTGTACGACGTTGCCGACGCCGCCCTGCTGGCGGACGCCCGGGCCGGTGCCGCTCTGGCCGGCCGGTCCGCCCTGGCCGCCCCCGAAGGGCAGCAGCGAGGACGGGCTCGACATGCCGATTCCCATGAAGGCCAGGCCCAGGACGACGGCGTACCCGAGGCACAGGACGCCGACGAGGACACCGATCCGGCGCAGCAGCTTCGAGCGGCGTCCGGAGTTGTCAACGAACACGGGTCCCTCGTCTTCGGACCCGTTGCCGCGTTTGCGGCGGCGACCACGCGGGGCGCGGTTTTCGATGGCAGGCTCGGAATGCATTCCCCGGATATTAGGGAGGCTTTATGTGTCAAAAACTCGGGTTCCCATGTGAGGCACGTATGAGAAAGGTCTTAACCTGTCCCTTCCCTGAGAGTTTGCTGGAACGCCTGCGCAACCCCGGCCGGGGCGAATAGAGTTGAATGTGCCGTTTCGGTGACCGGTTAGCCCTTTTTGTTCGACCCAGCCCATGGACCCGCTATGCGAATACTGTCCTCATGAAGCCCAGCCGCGTGTGAGACATTTCCACTTCAGAAACACAGTTTGTTTCCATCCTGAGACAGAAATCACGAGAGCGGGTGCATGCGCGATGCGGCGTTTCCTGAGGCCGGTGGCGGGGCTCGGTTGCCTGTTTGCCCTGGCCACGACGGGGTGCTCGGCCGACACCGACGCGGCGCCCGACGCTGCCCCGAGCAAGACGTCCGCGGCCCCGTCGGCCACCTCCTCGGAGCCGTCGTCCAGCACCTCCTACGCCCCCTACGTCAGCGCGACGGAAGCCTCCGACCTCGACTCCGCCGGATCGCCGGCGACGTACAACCTGGCGTTCGTGATCTCGGACGGAAGCAGCTGCACCCCGAAGTGGAACGGCACGACGGCCATCGACAACTCGGCCGTGGCCTCCCGGATTTCGGCGCTCAAGGACGACGGGGCGAGCGTCCGGGTCTCCTTCGGCGGGGCGTCCGGTGAGGAGCTGGCGGAGACGTGCGACAGCGCGGAGGAGCTGGCGGAGGCGTACGGCGAGGCGCTCGACGCGGCCGGCTCCACCCAGGCCGACTTCGACATCGAGGGTGACGCGCTGACCGACTCCGACTCGGTGGAGCTGCGGTCGGAGGCGATAGCGCTGCTCCAGGAGGAGCGGAGTGACGTGAGCGTCGTCTTCACGCTTCCGGTGATGCCCTCGGGGCTGGACGACGACTCCCTCGCGTTGCTGGAGTCGGCCAACAACAGTGCGGTGCAGGTCGCTTCGGTCAATCTCATGACCATGAACTACGCGGAGTCCTACGACGGGGACATGGGCGACTACGCGATCACCGCGGCGAAGGCGGCGCACACGCAGTTGCGGGACGTCTTCGGTACGTCGGCCGCGACGGCGTGGGGTGGGATGGCGCTCACGTCGATGATCGGCACGAATGATGTGGACGGGGAGACGTTCACGCTGTCGGATGCCGCTCAGGTGCGGGAGTTCGCGGAGGAGAAGGGGGTGGGGTGGGTGTCCATGTGGTCGACGTTCCGGGATCAGGAGTGCACCGGTGATGAGGATGCCCTGACCAACTGCAGTGGGGTGTCGCAGAGTTCGGGGGCGTTCGGGGAGGCGTTTTCGTCGTAGTTCGGGTGCGGGCGGGTGGCGGCTTGTCGCGCAGTTCCCCGCGCCCCTTGGCGGCGTTGTCAGCGTCGTCTGTGAACCAGGCGCCCGGCGCAAACCGTGGCCACGCACTCGCCGGTCTCTGCGAATACGGCTAGGTCGGCTCGGCCGGTCTGTCTGATCGCCGTCGACTGTGTGCGCGGGAGGACGACCACGTCGTTGCGCTCGGCCGCCGCCCGGAGTTCGGGCGTATCGGCGTGCTCCTCCAGGACCGCCACCGCGCCCAGCTTCAGTACCGCGTGGATGCGTTCACGCGGGCTCGGCGCGTCCGGTAGGGGGCCCTCGTGAATGCGAGCGGGCCCCAGAACGCCTGGCCAGGTACGTACGCGAGCGTCCGGGAAACGCTCGCGCAGCTCCTCCAGCGTGCCCACGGCGCCGACACGGTCCCGCCCCACCAGGACGGCACCGCCCTTGATCGGCTCCGACTCCCAGGTGTACCGGACCCCGTCGGCGGCGTGAATCGTCTCCATCCGCAGGTCAGTTGGAGGCGAGGATCTTCAGCTCGGGATGTGCCGTGCCGCCCTCGATCGCCGTGGACGAGATGTGGGACTGGACGCGCACGTCGACCGGGTCGTTCGCCGGGTCGTCGTGGACGACGAGGTGTTCGTACGTCGTGGCACGCTGGGCCGGGGTGCGGCCCGCCGTGCGGATCATGTCGATCATTTCCTGGAGGTTGGAGCGGTGCTTGGCACCGGCCGCCGAGACGACGTTCTCCTCCAGCATCACCGAGCCCAGGTCGTCCGCGCCGTAGTGCAGCGTCAGCTGGCCCGCGTCCTGCCCCGTGGTCAGCCAGGAGCCCTGGATGTGGGCGATGTTGTCCATGAAGAGCCGGGAGATCGCGATCATCCGCAGGTACTCGAAGATCGTGGCCTGGGTGCGGCCCTTCAGATGGTTGTTCATCGGCTGGTAGAGGTACGGGATGAAGGCCCGGAAGCCCCCGGTCCGGTCCTGTACGTCACGGATCATCCGCAGGTGCTCGATGCGCTCGGCGTTCGTCTCGCCCGTGCCCATCAGCATGGTGGAGGTGGATTCGACGCCCAGCCGGTGAGCCGTCTCCATGATCTCCAGCCAGCGCTCACCGCTCTCCTTCAGCGGCGCGATGGCCTTGCGCGGACGCTCGGGGAGCAGCTCCGCACCGGCGCCCGCGAAGGAGTCGAGGCCCGCGGCGTGGATCCGCTGGATCGCCTCCTCCACACTCACCTTGGAGATGCGGGCCATGTGCTCGACCTCGCTCGCCCCCAGGCTGTGGATGACGAGCTGCGGGTACGCCTCCTTGATGGCGGCGAAGTGCTTCTCGTAGTACTCCACGCCGTAGTCCGGGTGGTGCCCGCCCTGGAACATGATCTGGGTGCCACCGAGCTCGACGGTCTCGGCGCAGCGCCGCAGGATGTCGTCCAGGTCGCGCGTCCAGCCGTTCTTCGTGTCCTTCGGCGGCGCGTAGAAGGCGCAGAACTTGCACGCCGTGACGCACACGTTCGTGTAGTTGATGTTCCGCTCGATGATGTACGTCGCGATGTGCTCCGTACCCGCGTACCGACGGCGTCGTACCGCGTCGGCGGCGGAGCCCAGCGCGTGCAGCGGGGCGTCGCGGTAGAGGTCGAGCGCCTCTTCAGGGGTGATCCGCCCACCGGCGGCGGCGCGGTCGAGGACGGACTGAAGGTCGGCCTTCTCGGTCACCGGAGCGTCCCTTTCGTCAAGGGTTGTGGACGGAAGCATCCATGTGCGCGGACTCGGCCAGCCTACGCCAGGGCACCGACGGGGCCGACGTCAGGCCGCGTACGCCCCGATCAGTACGCCCAGGAAGGCCCCCATGATCAGGAACGGGCCGAACGCGATCGCCGTCTTCCGGCCCGCCTTGCGTACGACGATCAGCGCACCGCCGTACAGCGCCCCCAGCAGGAACCCGGCGAAGGTGCCGAGCATGACCGTCGGCCACCCGTACCAGCCCAGCACCGCGCCCACCCCGAGTGCCAGCTTCACATCGCCGAAGCCCATGCCGGCCGGGTTGATGAGGAAGAGGACGAAGTAACCGCCGCCGAGGGCGAGGGCGCCGAGGGCGGCGTGCGGCCAGTCGCCGGTGTGCTCGGGGACGAAGGACATCGCGCCGAGCAGGACGAGCGCGGCGGCGGCGAAGGGGAGGGTGAGCGGGTCGGGGAGGCGCTGCACCTTCAGGTCCACGACCGCCAGCAGCACGCCGACCGGTGCGAGCAGCAACCAGACGCCGATCTCCGGGCGGGTGCCGGTGGCGGCGGCGAGGGCGGCGCAGACGAGGGCGGTGACCAGGGAGAGAAGGGCGGCGGGGGGACCGTAGGGCTGAGGGCAGAGGGCGCATCGGCCGCGGCCGAGCCACCCCCGTACCGGATGACCTTCGGGGCACGCCTGCCGCCACGGCTCCCCCGCGGGGGCCGAGAAACGGTAGGCGGCTCGCGGCAGCAGCGCGCCGGCCGCCGCGCCCCACAGCGCGGCGGCCGCCACGAGGAGCCAGGTGCTCATCCCACGGCCGCGACGCCGTCGCGCCACGTCGGCAGGAGCTCGTCGAGCAGCGCCTCCGTGCGCGGCGGCAGGCCGCGGGCGCCGCTGCGGGAGATGAGGTCGGCGGCGAGGGCCTGGAGGCGCGCGGTGTCGCCGGTGGCATGGGTGGCGCGGAGCAGTTCGTGCCAGAGGCGCTCGTCGCCGGGGGCGGAGTTCAGGGCCGCGTTCAGCGCCTCGATGGCCTTCTCCGCGCGGTCCTTCACCAGGTGGAACTCGGAGAGCGCGAGGCCGATGTCGGCGACGAGCAGCGGAAGTTGGGCGTCGATGATCTCGTGGGTGAGCCAGCGGTAGCGGCCCTCGGGCCGGTCGGCGAGGAGCGGCCCGCGCACGAGGACGAGCGCGTCGGTGAGCAGCCGGCCGCGCACGACACGGCTGTCGACGCCACGGCCCTGCGTGGCCTCGTGGTAGAGGGAGCGCAGCACGTCGAGGTCGGAGACGACGGACTTGGCGAGGGTGAGCCGCCCGGTGGAGTCGGTCTTCAGACGGGGCGCCCCGTCGGGGTCGGTGCCGAGCCAGGCGCGCAGCCGCTCCAGCAGGGCCTCGCGGACGTCGTCCGTGACGCCGCGCGGCCACAGCGCCGAGGACAGCACGCGCGGGTGGACGCCCTCGCGGTGCAGGAGCAGCAGGGCGAGCGCCTCGTGGAGGAGGGCGCTCCGGTCACCGTCGGGGGTGTCGAGGCCGATGATCTCGTACGGCCCGACGAGCCGCGCGTAGACGGCCGGCCGGCCCTGCTCGCTGATGTCGACGAGGAACGGCGGCGCGGTGGCCGGTCCCTGCGGTTCGCGCTCCGGGTCGGACTCGACGAACAGCTCGACGACCGCGCGCTGCAACGGCACGGGCAGCAGTTGGGCGTCGAGTTCGAGGCCGAGCAGCGGGGCGAGCAGCTTGCCCTCGCCGGTGACCTCCATCTCCCAGGCGGCGCCGGGCAGATCGCCGCTGTCGGTGCCGACGAGGTAGCCGATGCCGAGGCGGCTGGCGTCGGCGGCCAGTTCGGCGAGCTTCATCGCGTCGTCGGCGGAGGGCTCGGCGGCGAGGAGGACGAGGTGCGGGGCCCAACGGGTGTGCTGGGCGGCCCCGGTACGCCCGGTGAGCACGGAGTCGTGCCCTGCGGCGCCGAGCGCCCCCCGCCGCTGCCGCGTCTCGGCCTCCATGGTCTCGACGAGGTCGTCGATGCCGTCGATGTGCCGGAGCCGGTTGGGAGCGAGCGGCGTGAGGTCCTCGCCGAAGCCGACGAGGGTGATGGTCATCCGGTCCGACCAGCCGTTGGTGGCGAGTTCGGCGGCGACGGAGGCGAAGACGGCGGCACGGTCCGCCTCGCTGCCGGAGAGGGACACGATGCCGGGCACGGACTCCAGGTTCAGCAGCAGCCGGGAGTCGTCCATGGTGCCGAGGCTGACCAGGCCGGGGTACGGGGCGGCGGCGTCGGTGTCCTCGTACCGCTCGGCGTCGCTGCGCGCGAGCATCCAGAACGTCTGGTCCTGCCCGAGCTGCCAGGGGGCGGGCGGGTTGCCGGACGGCTGGGCGAGCTGGAGATGAAGGTCACCGTTGCCGCCGAGCCAGGCCGCGTACGCGGTGGGCAGCGGGCGGGACTCGGCACCGAGGGACGCGGCGAGGCCGCGCAGGGAGCGGTCGAGCAGCCGTACGCCTTCGGGGTCGGCGCCCACGAGGAGCGCGTCCTGCGCGTCGGCGGCGTCCCCGGTCGGCGTGGGCGGCTCCATGCCGCGCCGCCCGCCGACGGCACCGAACGCCGACTGCCACAGGGCCTGACGGCGACGCCGGCCGAGGGCGCCGAGGAGGCCGGCGGCGAGGAGGGGGGCGCCGATGAGGGCCGTGGGGAGACCGAAGGACGTTTCCTGGGAAGCGGCCGTCGCCTCCGGCTGGTGGCTGGGCTGCTGGTGGCTGGGCTGCTGCTGGTGGCCGGGTTGCTGGTCGGGGGCGGGGCGCTGTTCGGGGAGGGAGACCTGGGAGGCGCCGCCTTGTTGGCCTCCGCCTTGAGCGTGGTCGCCGCCCTGTTCCCCGGTCTTGCCGTAGTCATGGACCTGCTGCTGGCCTGGAGAGGCGGGCGCCTCGGGCATCTCGACGAGGTCGCCGCCACGCGCGTCGCCCGGCATCTCCATGATCCAGCCGGGGCGGATGAGGCTGGCCTCGGACAGCTTGGAGCCGTCGGGCTGCACGCGGTCCTTGTTGAGCTCGAAGATCTCCTTGTACCGGCGGCCGTCGCCGAGGTGGCGTTCGGCGATCTCCCAGAGCGAGTCGTGGTGCCGGCCCTCCGGCGGCTGGATCCGGTAGTACTTCGTGTCGTCGGACTTGGCGGTGCTGCCGCCTTGCGCGTCCGCGTGGGAGGCGGCCTGGGAGGCCTGCTCGGCGAGGGCGGCGGCGGTGCTGGCCGCCTGCTCCTGCTGCTGGGCGAAGAGTCCGGGGGTCTGCTGGGCGGCGGCGACGGTACCGCGCGGGTTCTCCTCGAAGCCGTTCCCCAACTGGGACAGCCCCGGCGTGAGGCTGGCCGCCGTGGCGCCGACCAGCAGCAGTGCGGCGACGAGCTGCCGGGCGAGGATCTGACTGGGCCCGGCGCCGGGCACGCGCCCGGGTACTCCGATTCCCGAGACGGCGGCCTTTATCTCCACCAGCACACAGGCGGTGAACTGCGCCCAGGCGAGCCACACGATGACCGTGAGGATGTGGAGGAAGGTGCCGGTGGTGATCGGCTGTTGCAGCCACTCCACCTTCGGCATCCCGCTCGGCAACGGCCACCCGACCGTCACGGCGAGCGCCCCGGGCACCCCGACCACCAGCACGGCGAGCGCGACGAACGCGAAGAACGCCTTGACGAAGTCCCCGAATGTCCGCCGCCGGATCCGCACGGGCTGCGGGGTGCGGTTGCGGGGAGCCGGGGTCGCGGAGGCGGTCGTGTTTCCCGTCGAGCTTGACGAGCTTGAGCTGCGGCGTCGCGGCATGGCGGGTGTCCTGGGTCGTGTGAGGAGAGGGTGGATTGGAGGGAGTACGAGAGTGCACTGAGCGTACAGAGATCTTATGTACGGCGTCGAAGAGCGGGCAGACCCTGTGGACAACCTCCCCCCGCTCCCCCCGCTCACTTCCTCACGACCTGCCGGACAGGACGGAGTTGCCCCGTTTTCGACCGTGAGCCATATGCACTGTTCGCAACTGCCACGCCACACCCTCACGTCCCCCACACAACCCGGTGCTACCTCTCAAAGAGGCGTTACTCGCCCCTGGTAGCTTCGTTAACTGCCGCACACACAGTCGACATCAGGGGGAACTTCCGTGGCCCGCCGCGCTCTGACCACCACCGCCGCCGCGTTCGCCACGACGGCAGCTCTGCTACTGACCGCCTGCGGCGGAAGCGACGACTCCTCCCCCGACGACATCAAGGGGGCGGACACGGCGTCGAGCAGCCCGTCGGCTTCGGCGTCGCCTGATGCGGGACGCCCGAAGATCACCATCCCCGGCAGCTTCCAGCTCACCTTCGAAAACTGGTCGAGCGGCGACCCCGTCGAGCAAGCGGTGCTCGACGACGCCAAGGAGGAGGTCCGGGCCGGATACGCGGCGATCATCGCGAACGACCCTGACAGCGAGGCCGTCGCCTTCTACGACACGGAGGGCGTCGTCGGGCAGACCAGGGAGTGGATCAAGTCCTACACGGACAAGAACCTCACCCTCATCGGCAAGCTGCCCGCCTTCGCGCCCAAGGTCAGCGTCGCCAAGACCGGCAGAGGCGCGTCACTCAGCTACTGCACGGACGAGAGCGCGGCGCAGACCAGAAACCTCAAGACCGGCAAGGTCGAGGGGAATCCGGCGGGCACGGACCCCTATGTCTTCTACTCGGTCTCCCTGGCCAAGAACGCGCAGGGCGTCTGGCAGAACGCGTCCGTCCACTCCGAGCGAGGCGGGTGCTCCAAGTGAGCCCGCGGTACCGAGTGGCACCTTTGGTCGCCGGATCGCTCGCCGTAGCTCTGCTGGGGTCGACGCCCGCCGAGGCTATCGGGGAGGCCGGCACCGACACGCGAGGCCAGGCAGACGGCACCGAACTGGCCGCCTCCGCCTCGTACTCCAGGATCAAGGTCACCCAGGAGAGCGGTCCGACCGGCGGAAAGCAGGGCACCCTGTCGTCGACGGACGTGAACTGGGAGCCCCCGCCTTGCTGGTACGAACCCCTCTTCACGCCAGAGCAGTTGAAGAACTTCGCGGAGACCGACGGCAGCGGCCAGGTCAGCATCCGGCAGGGGTGGATCGGATCGAGTCTGTGGACCGATCATTTCAAGGACGAGAAGGACGCCGTCAACTACTTCGGCACCCCGGCAACCGTAGAGGGCTACAAGAACTACAACATCGGTAAGAAGGGCTACTTCTGGCACGGGGTCGCCCCGGACATCGCCAGCATCGACGACACGTCACTCTGCAATCGACTCATGTTCTGGCAGAACGCCGGTGAGATCCCGGACGACCCGAACGCTCCCACGGCGGAGACCCTCGCCGACTACGCCTACGACAAGGTGAAGATCCCGGCGACGGAGATCGAGCTGAAGCCGACCACCAAGTCGACCGTCAACCTTCCAACTTGGGTCTGGCTGGACAAGGGCACGTTCCAGGAGGTCAAGGTCCGCGCCGAGCTCCCCAACACGGGCCTGTGGGCAGAGACGACGGCCAAGCCGGTCGCGCTGCACCTGAACCCCGGCACGGAGGACGCGCAGACCTTCCCCGCCTCCGGCGACTGCGAGATCAACGCGGACGGCTCGATCGGCACCCCGTACTCCACGGGCGACGCCGACAAGACCCCGCCCTGCGGCATCCGCTACCTGAAGGCCACGAACGGCAAGCCGTACCACCTCGCCGCAGGCGATCAACCGCTGACGCGCGGCCGCATCACGACCGCCGCCCCTCAGGCCGGGTCGTCCGCGGCGCCGACGAACAGATCCTGCGCGTCGCACGCGTGGACGGCCCGCTGGGCCCACACCTCGAGCTGATCCGGATCGGTGCACGCTTCAACCCGCGCACGAGCAGCGTCCGGCACCGAGACCCCCCGTCTGCCGGGCCTCCACATCGACCAGGCAGGATTCGACGAACTGCGCGAGCCGAGCCTGTTCAATGCCATTCGTCGGGATTCAGAGCCGCACCGACGAATCCGTCCCCCTTGGTCACCGTCAGATCCTGCTGCTCCACCCGGCGGGCGATCATGTCTGGATCGAACTCACGGAACTCGAAAATGAAATGTTCAGCAATGGCTGGGCGACCCCGGGAGAATCCATCCAGATCGACCGCAGAGTTCGCTCGATCGGCTCCTTGGCAGAGGACCGAGACGAACAGTGGGAAGTGTTCCGCCGCCAGCAGCCCGTCCGCTTCGTCGATGACCGCAGCGATCCCCACACCACCGGTCGCCGCGCCGCACAGGTCGTCCAGACAATCCACCATCGCGTCCCAGTTTCTGCCGAAATAGCCGGGGAACTGCAGGGTTTCCGCGAACGCCCCGTAGATACCCTGCTCAGTCGCCAGATCGCGGGAGTCGAAGCGGTGGACACGCCCCCCCTTGGCTTCCAGAACCGACAGCTGCCGAAGAACCTCGACATCACCCTGGGGAACGAAGAGGACCCAGGGCTCCGAAGTCCCCGCGATGTCGAAACCAGTCATTTCTGCATCACCCTGTGAATTCACCGACGTAGTAGAAAGTTCCATAGTGATCCGGCGTGTAATACGCAGGACCGGGGCCGTCCTTCGGAGTCAGCAGACGTTCAGGCCCTCTGATTTCCTTGCCACAGCCCGGCGCACTGCACTGCGGGAGGTCCACCTTTGCGTTGACATCCCATTCCTTGTACTTGCCGCCGGGCAGTTGAGACTTGTTGTTACCCCAATTCGCGTTGCCATGGTAACCGTCGACCTTCCCGATGCCGCCGGGCCGGGCATTGACCTTGTTCAGCATGTCCACGGCGTTCTGAGGTGCGGGTCCGGGGAGCAGGCCGGCGCCGTCGGGGCTGCCAGTGTCCCCGCCGTGCTGATGACACAAGGGCGCGAGCCCCAAGGGGTCCGACCACGTGTGCGGGTTGTGGACGTACGTGACGGGGTTGGGCGCTGGGAGCAGGCCGAGAGGGTCGGGGCCGGTGTAACGGGCTGTCTCCGGGTCGTAGTGCCGGTGATGGTTGTAGTGGAGACCGGTCTCCGCGTCGTGGTACTGACCGGGGAACCGCAGCGGGGTGTACGCGCGTGCGCCGCTGTTCCAGGCAGTGCTCCCCCACAATGTGGACCGGGTGTACCAGACGACTTCCCCGTCCGGCGCGACCAGTTCTGTGGGAGCGCCGACGAGATCGGTGACGATGGCGAAGAAGCGCTCGTCGATGGTTTCCTGCGGCGCGTCCGCCGCCCAGATGCGCTCGGCCTGACTCAGCGGGAAGAGACCGTCATGGTCCCAGGTGAGGGTCGTGTGACCGCCGGTTTCGCCGTGCTCGGTGGTCTGTTCGCAAAGGGTGTTCCCGTCCCAGGTGAAGACGGTGCGCTCCAGGACGGTCTCCCCGTCGGCGTCGAGCCTGAGTTTCGCGGTTCGTCGGCCGAGGGGATCGTAGGTGTAGCGCCAGCGGGTGCCGTCGGGTGTGGTGACGGCCGTGAGCCGGTCGTCGGCGTCCCACTCGTAGCGCCAGACATCGGGCTTCCGTGAGAGCCGCGTCTTCCGTCGTACGACCACCCGTCCCTGGGCGTCATGCTCGTAATGAACGCCGCCGGCCCTGGTCAGTCGCGTGCCCGTGTACTCGCGCCGTCCGACAGCCTCGTGGCCGGGGTGTTTCGCCGGCCAGTCGGCTTCGGTCTGGTTCCCCGCGGTGTCGTAGGCATAACGCTCACTCCAGCCGCCCGCGTGCACCGCCGTGACACGGCCGTGGGCGTCGAGATCGAAGCGCCGACTGCCGGTGCGTGAGTCCTGGATCGACGTGAGGTAGCCGTCGGCTCGATAGCTGTACGAGCGTTCAGCGGGTCGCTGATCCCCCGGCGCCGAACTCACCTGGTTGACCAGGCGATCGAGGCTGTCGTAGCCATGGGTGAGGGTGAAGGCGCCGTCTATTTGGCGGATGATCTCCCGATCCGCCGCGTCGTGCACGAAGTCGATGCTGTGCCCCGCCGTGGCCAGCCGGGCGGTGCGTCCTGCGGCGTCGTACTCCCACGTGCTGCGTGCACCCGAAGGTGTGGTGCGCAGCGTCCGGTTGCCGGCGCGGTCGTAGGCGAAGCTCATGGTCCGGCCGTCGACCGTCTCCGTAATACGGCGGCCAACCGGGTCGAGCTCCACACGCAGGCTGCTGTCAGGGCCGACGGCGCCGGTCAACGAGCCGTTCGCCGAGTACGTGTAAACGCTGGTAGCGCCATCGGCGTCCTTCGCGATGATCTGCCCCACCGCGTCGCGCTGGTAGCGAACCGTCTGCCCGAGGGCGTTCGTCCGGGCCAGGAGGCGGCCTGCGGCATCGTAGGCGTATCGGGTGGTGCGGCCGTCGAAGTCGGATTCGGTCAGGAGCTGACCGACCGCGTCGTAGGTGTAGTTCCACGCCAGTCCCTGCGGGTTGGTCACCGAGGTGAGGCGGAGAGCGGCGTCGTGGGTGAACGTGTAGCGCTCGCCCGCTGGACCGGTGCGGGCGCTGAGCCGATCGAAGTGGGTGTACTCGAAGGCGGTCTCCTGACCGGCGGCGTCCACGTGCCGGACGCAGTTGCCCTCACCGTCGTATTCCCACGTCTCGTACGATCCGTCGGGTGCGATGCGCCTGGTGGGCAGTCCCTCGACGGTCCGTTCGAAGCGGGTCTCATGGCCCATCGCATCGGTCACGGCGGTGACCAGGCCGAAGCCGTTGTACACGTAGCGCGTGGTGTTGCCGAGGCCGTCCGTGACGGTCAGCGGGAGTCCTGCGGCGTTGTTCGTGTACGTGGAGGTGCGGCCGGACGCGTCCCGGGCTTCGATCAGGCTGCCGTCCGTCCCGCGAGTGAAGCAGGTGGTCGCGCCCAAGGGGTCCGTGACGGCGATGGCGTTTCCACGGTCGTCGTAGGCGTACTGCCAGCGAGCACCGTCGGGCAGCGTCACGACGGTGAGCAGGTGCCGGTCGTCGTAGGCGGCGCGCACCACCGAACCGTCCGGCCGGACGACCTCGACCGGCTGGCCCACGTCGTTGTTCACGAAATCGGTGCGGTGGCCGAGTTGATCCGTTGCCGTGATGACGTGCTGATGCGCGTCGTACGTGTTGGTGACCGTACCGCCGAGCGCATCGATCTCGGCGACGACGAGGCACCGTTCGTCGACGACGAAGCGGGATACGGCGCCGTCCGGGGTGGTGAGGGTGGTGACCCGGCAGCCAGGCCAGGATGGTTCGGTCCCGTCGTAGGTGAGGGTGATCGCGATATGCCCTGCCTCGCCGCCTTCGGCGAGACAGCGGTCCTGGTCGTCGTAGGTGTAGTAATAACGCCGGTTGTTGGTGTCCTCCCACGACGCGACGCGCAGTCGCTCGTCATAGGTGAACCGCAGTGGCAGACCAGAGGAGTTGCTCACGGCAGTGAGGTTTCCGTCGGTATAGCCGTAGCGCTTGATGACGACATCCGTGCCGTCCTCGGCGGCTCCGGCCAGACTCAGGGCGGTGATCCGGCCGTCATCAGTCGTGAGCTTGAGGTGATAGCCGCCGGAGTGCCGGATCGCGAGGGGGGTGCCGCTCTCGTCGTACTCGAAGGTGACGGCGAGCTGGTTGCGGTCGTCGATGCGGGTCAGCAGCGCGATGCCGTCGGCGGTGGGGCGAGAGAAGTGATGGGCGCGGCCGGTGAGCGGGTCGTCGACGCGGTAACCGCCGTCGTCCAGGCGGGTCAGCGGCCGACGAGGGCCGCTTTCGGGCGAGACGGGCAGATGCGGGTGCGAGGGGTGCTGGTAGGCGAGGAGCAGTCCGTCCTCGGTGACGAAGACGATGCCGATGTCGTCGACTTCGAGACGCTGATCGACAGTTGAGGCCCAAGTGGGGCCGAACCACCAGCCGCAACGGTAGTCGGAGGCGACCCGGCGAGTGAAGGCCAGGGGAAGCAGGCCGGGCAGCTCGACGTCCGTCTGCGGCAGGTACATCGCCCCGGAAGCCATGTCCACGGGGTCGCTGCCCTTGGACTTCACCAGGTTCTTGGCCCGGTCGTAGGCGCCTTTGGCTCCATCGGTGACCATGGTGCGAGCGTTCTTACCCAGACCGCGCACAGCAAGGCCGGCGCCCTTCAGGCCGCCCTTGATTCCCTTCATCGCCGCCATGCCACCCTTGAGCCCCTTGGCGAGACCGCCGAGGGTGGTGAGGCCCTTCATGCCGGGTATGCAGTCCAGGGCTGCGAACCCGACGTCCCATAGGGAGGCTTGGCCCTTGGAGTATTTGTAGAGCGTGTCCGCGAGCACGACGAGCGCCGCGATCAGCACGATCGCACCGAGGATCGGACCGCCGATGATCATCGCGATGACACCGACGACGGCTACGACGATCTTGCAGACGGCGACGATGTTGTCCCAGTTGTCCGTGAACCAGTCCCCCACCTCCTCCCACCACGACCGGTTCTGAATACCCGCGTCGGACGCCTCGTCGATCTTCGTCTTCGCGGTGTGGGCCGCCTCCTCGCGCATCTTGCGCGCGTCGGCGGCCATCTTCTTCGCCGCGGCCAGCGCGTCCTGGGCGCTGTCGACGTCCGACTGGGCGCTGGTCTGCGCGGTCTTGGCGTGCTGGGCATCGCGCGTGGCGGCACGGACCTTGCCCTCATCCGGCTTGTCGCCGCCCGACTTGCTGCCGGTGGGGTCGTCCTTGTACTTGTCGGCTTCCTTGTTCGCCCGCGTCACCCACGAATCGGCTGAGGTGAGACGGGAGTTGGCGGAGGAGAGATCGTTCTGCGCCTCACGGCCCTTGGCGAGGGCCCGGTCGGCGAGGGCCTGGGCGCGCTCCAGCTTCGGCCAGAAGTCGGTCAGCGCGTCGCCGCACAACTCGTAGGACTTCTTCAGCTTCTTCAGGTTCTTCGGAACGTCCCCGAACTCGTCCTTGAAGACCTCCGCCGACTTGCCAGCCCACTCCAGCAGGGTGTCCTCACCCGCCATGCCATTGACCAGACGCAGGGCATCCGAGACGTCGTCGGCGAAATCGTGAAGTGTCTTGGCCAGCCGCTTGATCCGGTCCGGATCACCCGGCGTCGGATCCTTCTCCAGATCCAGGACATGCCAGTCCGTGGGCCGATGCCCCGCCATACCGCAACCCCCGTCACGCGTGCATCACTCTCAACAGCTATGTGCACCCGCGAACCTACAGGGAACGGTCGTTCGACGCGACAAACAGCATGTCATCAGGTACGGCGGCGTTCGCGCAGCGCCCGCCAGGCCTCACCGACCGCTTCCAACGGCCGCAGCCACCACCGCAGCAGCGTCTCCCTGACCGTCACGTACACCCACCGCCGCTTCAGCCATACCGGCAGATCCCTGAAGGGTACGAAGGACAGCGTGTCGTCGATCGCGTGGTCGGCAGCGCCCCCGAGGCCCTCGGCGCGCAGAGCCTCGTACAGCTCCGGAGTCAGGCGGCCGTCGAGACGGGCCAGGTGGGCGGTCGCCGTGAAGGGGAAGTCACGGCCCCGGCCGGGCGGCAGCAGCTCCAGGGCGCGGATGATCCGCGGGGACACCACTTCCGGCGGGCAGTTGAGGGCGAGGCCGATCACCGCGGCGCCCAGACTGTCGTCATTGCGGTCGAGCGCGGCGTCCACTTCGGCAGGGTCGTCCATGCCGAGGAGGCCTTCACCGGTTTCCCAGTTCCAGTCGGACGTCATGCCGATCCCTCCCTGTCCAATCCTTCTCCTGCCACCCACCCAGGCGGTCGAGGCCTTCGCGACCTTCGAGGCTGAGGCACGCGCTCTCCGAAGACGTCGTACGCCGCCCCACGTTCATCGGCCGCGCCACCGTCACCCGGTGAACCGGAACGTCGACGTGATCGCGTCGAAGATGTCGAAGAAGGAGTCCGCGAGGTCCAGGACCTGGCTGCTGCCGCCGACCAGGGCGACCTTGCCCTCCTGGCCGGGGACGGGGATGTACGTCTGCATGAGCACCGCGCGGATCGTGCGGTTGAGGGCGTCGCCGGGTACGACGATGTCCTCGATGCCGTAGGTGCGGGCCGCCGGGCCGACGCCGGGGATGTCGACCGTCGTCACCTTGCGCCAGGAGTCGCCCTCCTTCTTGGCTTCCTTGACGGCGAGTTGGCTCGCGATGACGGAGGGGTCGTTGGAGAGGGGCTCGCCGCGTTCGTTGCGGCCGCCGACCATCGAGACCGTCACCGAGCCCGTGATCGGGGTGTCGCCGCCGAAGTTCTCCGCCATGCAGCCGCAGTACAGGGCGCCCGACTTCCAGGCGTCGGCCGCGGCCTTGCGGAGGAAGTCGTTGTAGACGTCCTTGTACTGCGCCAGTTCCGGGCGCTGGGCGATCCGGTCGTTCACCATGCGGCGGATCGAGTCGTCCCGGGATTCAGGGCGTACGTCGAACTCCCACCACGACTCGGGGACCTTGATCTGGAAACCCCCGCGCTCGACCGTGAGCGCCTCCATGTAGCGGGCCATGACGTCGACCTTCCCCGTGGTTCTTACTTCTCCGTTTGCTCGATCGCTCGCTGCAACCGTTGCGTTGTACCGTGCACGTCAGAGTACGAGATCGGCACCGCGACCGGGGGACGGGGACATGGGACAGAACGGCAAGAGTGACCTCTCGCTCCCGCTGAGCGAGCTGGAGGACTACGGACGCCGGCTGCGGTCGATCAAGACCCGCCTCAACCACACCAAGAAGCTCTTCGAGCAGTACAAGGACGACATCGGCGACGGCAGCGTCAATGACGCCCTCGACGACTTCGAGTCCAACTGGGAGGACGGCCGCGAGGACATCACGCAGCAGCTCGACGCGCTGTCGAAGATGTCGGACGCCGTCGTCCGCGAGTTCAAGAAGCTCGACGACGAGTTGGCCAAGCAGGTCAACGACAAGATGAAGACCGAGGACAAGCGGCCGAAGAAGGAGTAGCTGGCCAGGCCGCCGGGGCCCCCGTCGGGCTCATACTCCACCCAGCAGGGAGGCCAGTCCCTGTTCCAGCTCCGGTCCCACGGGCTCGCCGCCCGGCTCCGTGATCGTGTACGAGCGCCGCAGAAAGCGGTGGAGCGTCGTCGTGTCGAAGAGGACGATCGCGACGCCCTCCGGCGCGCGGAACTCCACCGCCGTGCAGGCCGGTCCGTACGGGCGCACGTGTACGTTCCCCACACCCGCCGGGGTGCCCATGCCCTCCTCCAGGAGAGCGCGGGCGAACGTCCAGGTCAGTTCCTCGCCGTCCAGCGAGATCCACGCCGGGAAGACGAAGTGGACGGCCAGCGGGTCGCGCGAGGTGTAGCGCAGGGTCACCGTCACCGCCAGCTCCTCGTCGTCGGGGGTGAGCAGGCTGGCGCCGGTGGGCTGTTCCAGGGTGATGGACATGGGCGGTCTCCGAAGCGTTGCAGGGCGTCTCGTGTGGGGCTGGGGCGACGGCCCGTTGGGGCCGACGTAGGTGTACGAGCGGGTGCGGGGCGCTTTCATTACGCGACTCCGACGAACACCTCCTGTGACGTGCGCCACTTTCGGTGACGCTTGAAACTTTGATTGAAAGTTTTGTCATCTACGCTGACAAACCCTTCCCTGCCCCTCCCCCGCAGGCCCTGGAGCATTCCGCCATGTCCGACGGTTCCACTGCTTCCGCTCTTTCCTCCGCTCAGACGTATGCCCGGATATACGAGGAGCAGCAACCGCGCCTCGTCGCGTACGCCCGCTCCCTCACCCGGAACTCCTGGACCGCCGAAGACCTCGTCGCCGAGGCCCACTTCAGGGTGTGGCGGCGGCTGACCGAGGGGCACGAGATCGACAACGTGCCCGCGTATCTGATGACGACCGTGCGGCATCTCGCGAGCGCCGCCGCCGGAACCGCCGTACGGGAGACGCCTCGCGACCCGCACAGCGACGAACGGGTCGTCGTCCCCGCGCAGGGAACGCCGGTGCAGGCGCCGGGCGGTGGCGATCCGGCCGAGCAGGTGTCCTCCGTCGACCTCCTGGTGCGGGTGCTGGGGCAGTTGCCCGAGCGGTGGGTCAAGGCGCTGTGGCTCGCGGAGGCGGAAGGGCAGCCGCTGGCGGCGATCGGGCCGCAGGTGGGCACGAAGGAGGGGGCGACGGCCGTACTGCTCCACCGGGCCCGGGAGGGCATGCGGCAGGCGTTCCTGCGCGTCCAGACCGGGGCGCCGGACGATCCCGCCTGCCAGGTGCACTGGGCGCGTATGCCGGCCTATGTGCGGGGTGCCGCCACGGAACGGCAGTCCGAGCGGCTGCTCGGGCACGTGGACGCCTGCGCCGACTGCCGGGCCCGCCTGGCCGCGCTCATGAGCGCCAACGACCGGTTGCCGGCGCTCGTCGGGCCCGCGTTGTTGGTCTTCGTGGCGGGGGGCGCGGGCAAGTACCTGCTCGCCGGTGCGACCGCCGCGGGGTCCGTCGGGGTGAAGGGGGGCGTGCTGGAGGGCGTACGGCAGCACGCCACCGCCGGTGGCTCCAAGGCCGCCGTCGCCGCGGCCGGTGCGGTTGTGGCAGGCGCGGTCGTCGTCATCCTCGCGCTCGGGCCGGGCTACTCGACGCCGACTCCGGCCGAACGGACGCCTGTCGCGGAGGCGCCGGGGGTGCGGGTGCCGGTGGCGGAGGAGCCGGTGGCGGAAGGGCCGGTCGCCGAGGCGCCGGTGGGTGGGGGTGGTCGTACGACCGTGCAGGCGGCCACTGTTCCGCGTGGGGGCGGGGCGTCGGTCGTCACGCGAGCGCGGGGTGGCGAGCCGATCACGGAGACTCCGGGCGAACCGGCGGACGACACCGTCCCGCCCCCGGTCGAGCCTGCCCCGGCCCCCGCCCCTGCCCCTGCCCCGCAGGAGCCCTCACCGCCGACCGAGGGCACTCCGGAGGAGCCAGCACCCCCGGCCCAGGACACGCCGGACGTCCCCGCGCCTCCCGCCCAGGACACCCCCGAGGACCCGGCACCGCCCGCCGAAGCGCCGAGCACACCGGCACCCGATCCCACGCCTACGCCCGATCCTGATCCCGTACAGGACCCCCCGCCGTCAACGGACCCGAAGCCCGACCCGGACCCCGCGCCCGAGCCCCCGACTCCCGCTGATCCGGCGCCCGTTGAGGACCCACCCCCGCCCACCACGACGGCTCCCGAGCCCAGCGAACCGCCGACCACGGCAGTTCCAGCACCCGAACCGCCTGCCCCGGATCCGACTGTCCCCGAACCGGCCGACCCCGAACCCACGGTCCCGGATCCGACCACCCCCGCAGACAACTGCCCCGCCCCCGAAGGCCCTTCCTCACCCGCTCAGGACTGAGGGACCCGGCGTCGGAGGCGGATCAGAGCGCCTCAGCCGACCTCGTTCTCCGCCACAGCCTGCCCGTGTACGACGACATCCCCGCCGTAGAACATCCCCGTGAACACCGGCGAGTACGTCAACTGCACCTCGACCTCGACCTGTTCGGCGTCCGCCGCCACGCAGTGGGTCGCGGCGATGTCCGCGCCGGACATGTCCATCTCGCGGGCGAACGCCTTCACGCGGGCGTCGCAGTTGCCGAAGTTGATCGGGGCGGGGCCGTTCTCGTCGTCGTAGAGGGATTCGAGGTCGATGTCCTGGGCGGCGTAACGGGCGGCCTGTTCGGCGATGTCGGCGGCGCGTTCGCGCTTGCTGATGGAGAGGCCGCCGTCGATGACGAAGGCCGAGAGGGAGAGGAAGACGAGCGCGAAGATGATGACCGCGCCGGCACCCGAGCCGCGGTCGTCCATCGCGGCCCGGCGGGCGGACAGCCAGACACCGACGCGGTCCCTCACACCGCTCATGCCGTTCACGCCGTCCTCCGGAACGGATCCAGGGGTGAGCTGAAGCTCGCCGTCAGGGTGGTCGGGACGTCCAGGCCGAGCATGGCCAACCCCCGGACCTCGCAGCTCACTTCTACCGTGAAGAACGTGGCCGCCTCGAAGCCCGCGCTCGTCTGGTTCACGTTGACCGGGCCCGAGCAGACGTCCGCGAGGTCGGCCTCCGCGGCCTTGCGGGCCTCGGACATGGCCGTGGCGTGGTCCTTCTGGATCGAACCGGCGCGCGCCGCGTCCCGTGCGGCACTGTCGATCGCACCCCGGCCGTCGACGAGCTGGCCGAAGGCGACCAGGACCAGGATGAAGAGGATCATCACGGGGGCGAGGATCACGACCTCGACCGTGGACAACCCTCGGTCGTCGCTGGAGAACTTGGACAACTTGGACAGCTTGGACGGCTTGGAGAACTTGGAGAGCCTGGAGAATCTGGAGAACGTCATCTTCTAGTTCCCGTCCTCCTGGACGAATCTCTCCACCGGCCCCTGAGACTGCGCGTGGACCGTCAGGTCCAGGCCGGGGAAGACGGTCGGGACCTTCGCCGTGATCTCCACGCCGACCGTGTTCTGCTCGGGCTGGAGCATTGTCACGTTCGGCGACAGGACCAGCTGTGGGCCGAGCTGGCTGATGTAGCTGTCGACGACGTCCTGCGCCTCCCCACGCCAGCCACCCGGCTGGGCGTCGGCCGTGGCGCGGGCCTTGCGGGCGCCGGCCTGGGCCGCCGCCTGGGCGACGTGGTCGGCGAAGAAGTACAGCGCGAACTGGACCGTCGCGAAGATCATGAAGAAGAGGACCGGGGTGAGCAGCACGAACTCGATCGCGGTCATGCCGGAGTCGCCGCGGGCGGACGCCTCTTTCCGAGCCGTCTCCACCCTGCGGCGTACCCATCTGCCCACGCCTACGCCCACGCGCAACCCCGTCAACTCATCAGCTCGTCAACTCGGCCCCGTCATCACTGAGATCAGCAGGTCTTACCCGCGTCGGCACCCTTGATGCAGTCGCCGACCTTGTTGGCGCCCTCGCTCAGGGCGGCGTTGATGATCGCGGCGACGACGCCGACGATCGCCACGACGACCGCGGAGATGATGACCCACTCGACCGCGGAGGCACCGCGGTCCAGCTCTCCGGAGCGAGCGCGCTCGACGCGTGCGGTCAGGAAGGTGACCAGGAAGTCCACGGCCGGGATCCCGGTGCTGAAGTTCCGTCCGTTCATGATGTGTTGTCCTCTCGGTACAGCGGTTGGCGGCAGTGGTGGCGACGGCTGGGGGAGCTTCAGGAGACCTGGAAGACCCGCATCGCCGCCGGGAAGATCAGGAAGACCAGGAAGCCGGCGCAGAGCAGCAGCTGGGCCACGAGCATCGACTGCGACTTCTCGCCCGCGCTGCCCTCGATCTCGGCGAGTTCGCGGTGCCGCATGGTCTCGGCCCGGGAGGCGAGGGACTCGCGGACCTTCGCGCCGTCGTCCGCGACCAGGGCGAGCGAGGCGGACAGGTCCTTCAGCTCCTCGACGCCCAGCTCCTCACCGAGCGCGCCCAGCGCCTGCCACTGGCTGATGCCGGTGATGCGGGCGTCGGCGAGGGCGTTGCGGATGCGCTGGGTGGCCCAGCCGTCCGAGACCTCCGCCGCCGCCATCAGCGCCTCCGGGAGGCCACGGCCGCCGGCGAGGCTCATCGAGACCAGGTCGAGGTACGCCCCGATCACGCGCCGCAGGTCACGACGCTTCTCGGCGGCGTCCCGCCGTACCTCCAGGTCGGGCAGGAAGAAGAAGATGGCCCCGAAGGCGAGCGCCAGCCAGACCGGGATGATCGGGCTGCTGCCCAGGCTCAGCGTCCACGCCACCGCGAAGAGGAACGGGCCGAAGAACAGGCCCGCGACGCCGAGCAGCACCTTCGTGGCGAGGAACTTCTCCCAGCTGCGGTCCAGGACGGCGAGGTCCGCGCGCAGCGAGCGCAGCTCCCAGCCCTGCTGCATGTAGAACTCGGCGACGCGCAGGCCGACATCGGCCCGCAGGGAGCCGAGCCGGCCCTGGTCGGCGGAGGTCCGGGCGGACTCGTACGCCGCCCCGCGCGCCCGCATCGCGTCGATTCGCGCGACCTGGGCGACCGCGCTGCGCTTGGACGGCATCAGTGCGCGGACGAGGACGTAGATGCCCAGGCCGATGACCGCGCCGACGACGACCGGCATGGTCAGACTCATCGACGTACCCCCTCTTCCTGCTGGAGCGTCTGGGGCGACTGGGACGACGGGTTGCGCGGCCGGACGAACTGGACCGACGACTCGTCCCTGACCAGGAAGCGTTCGGGCGTCTCGATGGTGGACAGCTTGCGCAGCCACCAGAAGCCGAGCGCGAACAGGCCACAGACACAGGCGAGTACGAGCTGGCCGACGGCCGTGCCGTACGGCTCCACGAAGTCGCGGTTGAAAATGGACAGGCCGAGCACGAAGGCGATCGAGACCGCGACCACGATCTGCACCGAGCGGCGGGTCGAGGACCGCTGGGCCATCACGCGCTGACGCATGTCGACCTCTTCGCGCGCCGACTTGGCGAGCGCGCCGAGGACCTGCCGCAGACCGGGGCCGCGGAGGCGGGCGTTGAGGATGAGGGCGGCGACGATGATGTCGGCGGACGCGTCGTCGATCTCGTCGGCGAGGTGCTGGAGCGCGTCGGGCAGCGGAGTGCGGGCGCGGAGGCGGTCGACCAGGGCGTCCAGGTGCGGACGCAGCACGGGGGCTGAGGCGCGCGCGGATGCCGGGATGGCCTGCTCCAGGCCGACCGCGCCGGCGATGGTGTCACGCAGGGACTCCGTCCAGGAGGCCAGTGCCTCGACGCGCTTCATCGCGGCGCGCTCCTCGCTGGCGCCGCCGAACAGGCGGTCCCAGAAGAAGACGAGGACACCGGCCGCGATACCGGCGACGGCCCAGCGGGTGAGGAGAAGGACGACCAGGCCGACGATCGCGGCGAGCGACCCGCGCTGCCCCGCGAACCGGATCAGCTCACTGGCCCGCTCTGCGGCCTTCTGCTTCTCGTGGTCGGGCTTCGCGGGCAGACCGCGTACGGCGGCGACGAGCAGTGCCAGACCGCCGCCGACGGCTACACCGCAGCCGAGTGAGTAGAGGACGGTGGTGGAGAAGAGCCCGCCCATGGAGCCGAGCGAGTCCAGAGCAGCAAGCTGTTGAGACATGTGCGTCACCCCCACGTTCCGGTGGGCCGGTAGCCCTGTGCGATCAGTTCCTCGACGCAGGCGATCGGCGCGTGCGGCACGATCCGGCCGTCGTGCGCCTCGGCGAAGACCTCGCTGGAGAGCACCCGGCCGTCGACGCCGTTGACCTCGCGGACGGAGGTGACCATGCGCTGGAGGCGGCCGCCCGTCTGGTAGTTGTTGCGCCGCTGGATGAAGACGACGAAGTTCACCGCGCCCGCGATGAGCATCTGACTGGCCTCGATGGGCAGTCGCTCGGAGGCCTGGAGCGCGTACGTGGAAATACGGTTGAAGACCTCGTGCGAGCTGTTGGCGTGGATCGTGGACAGCGAGCCGTCGTTGCCCTGCGACATCGCGTTGAGCATGGTCACGATCTCGTCGCCGAGCACCTCACCGACGATGACGCGGGAGGGGTTCATACGGAGGGAGCGGCGGACGAGCTCGGCCATGGAAATCATGCCCTGGCCCTCGGAGTTGGGCAGCCGTTCCTCGAAGGCGACGACGTTGGGGTGGAGATCGGCGAAGGTGTCGAGGCCGAGTTCCAGTGCGCGCTCGACGGTGATGAGGCGCTCGTGCGGCGGGATCTCGTTCGCGAGGGCCCTCAGCAGGGTCGTCTTACCGGCGTTCGTGGCGCCCGCGATCATGATGTTCTTGCGAGCGCGTACGGCGCAGGCGAGGAAATGCGCGACCTCGGGGCTGAGGGTCCCGTTCCCGACGAGGTCGGAGATGAAGACCTTGCCCATGCGGGCGCGACGGATGGACAGCGCCGGGCGCCGGGTGACGTCCATGACCGCCGACAGACGCGAACCGTCCGGCAGGCGCAGGTCGAGCTGGGGGTTGGCGGAGTCGAAGGGGCGGGACGACAGACCCGAGTAGGCGCCGAGCACCTGGATGAGCTCGATGAGCTCCTCGTCGGACTCGGCGACGGGGTCGCCCGTGACCTCACGGCCGTCGGAGTAGCCGACGAAGACCTGGTCGTACCCGTTGATGTCGATGTTCTCAACGTCCGGGTTGTCGAGGAGCGGTTGCAGCCGTCCGACGCCGAAGAGCGCGGCGTGCACGGCGGCGGCGTACTGCTCCTCGGTCTCCGCGTCCAACGGAGTACGGCCCGCGTTGATCTCGGTGCGGGCGTGGTCCTCCAGGATCTGGGCTATGACCGCGCGCGCGTAGTGCCGCTCGTCCTCGCTCGACATCGGCGTGACACCGGCGACCTGGTCCTGACGCCGCTGCTCGGCGATCCGGTCACCGGCGTCCTGCCGGAACCGCTTGACCAGTTGATGGTCGACAGCGGTCATCGCCCGGCCTCCGCATGGCCGTTCATCTGGCCGAGCGGCTGACCGTGCTGGGCCTGGGTGGGTACGGTCCAGGCGGCGCCGTACTGCTGGTAGAGGTCCGCGGTGACCTTGCGGGCGGAGCGGATGAGCAGCGACTTGTCGAGGCGCCCGCGCTTGCGGCCGGCCAACTGGTCGGCGCCGGCGGGGTCGTCGGCGATGGTGCCGACGACTCGGGCGCCGGTCTGGGCGTGCACGAGCATGTCGTTGACCTGGCCCGCGAGCTTCGCCGCGTTGTTGGTGTCCGCGATGAGGACGACGCCGATCATCGGGTTGCCCATGGCCGCGACGCCGCGCTGACCGCCGTGCAGCTTGTTGCCGAGGGTGGCGGCACGGTCACGGACCCGCGCGATGGCCTCCGGCTCGGTGCGGGAGATGAGCAGCACGAGGGCGGCGTGCGGGAAGAGGTCCACGGCGGGAGTGTCGCCGGCGATGCGGCCGCAGTCGGCGATGACGTCGGCGGCGGCGTGCGGGGACTCGGCGAGCGAGGCGAAGGAGTGGCCGAGGGTGGGCCAGAGACCGGCGAGACCGGCGGCCTGCTCGGCGTTGCCGAGACCGACGAGGACTTCGAGCCCGCCGCTCAACGGCTGGACGTGGTCCCAGAGTTGGTCGGGAACCAGACCCCGTCGTGCCGTGGCGGCGATGGACAGCATGCCGGTGTTCGGGTTGAGCGGGCCTCCGTGCGCGGCGGCACTGCGGTACACGAGGTCGCCGCCCGCCGGGTCGGTCTCGGCGAGCAGCACACGCCGCGGCCAGACCGCCGCGAGGGCGACGGCCGCGGTGGTGACGCCGGGGGAACCCTTGTCGGCGGCGAGAGCGATGAGCGCCATGGGTGGGGCCGCCTTCTAGTTGCTGCTGTTGCTGCTGGGGACGAGGACGAGGACCACTTGGCTGTTGGCGGCGGCCTGGGCGAGAGCGGGGGCGACGTCGGAGTCGACGGCGAGCGTGTAGGCCGAGTTGGCGCTGCCTACGATGTCGTCGCTGTCGGCGCTCGGCACACTGGTCACCGTCGCCTTGTCCGTGAGCACGGAGTTGCTGTTGCCGGACGTGGAGGCGGAGCTGTTGCTGCTGGAGCCGCCGTCGGTGACATGGTAGGCGGCGACGGTGTCGCCCACCTTGATGCCGGCCGGGAACTGACCGGCCTTGAGGGAGAGGCCCACGAGGGTCTTGCCGTCGGAGGCGCCCGCCTCGTCGCCGAACATCTGGCCCATGACGACGGTGCCCGTGGGAATGGTCGTGACGGCCTTCAGCGTCTTCAGGGTGCCCAGCTGCGCCCACTTGACGTAGTTGATGTCGGAGTCCTCGGCGACCATCACGGACGTCACGTCACTGTCGGTGACCTTCCCGCCCACGGGGATCTCCTTCGTCACCTTGACGACCTCGATCCGGTCCCCGGCCTGCAGCACCAGCATGGTCGCGCCGAGCGCCCCCACGAGAATCAGCAGCACCGCCAACGCGGCCAACGCCGGTTTGCGCTCGCGAGGCGGCGTGGGAAGCCGGTCACCGACCGACGGCTGAGCCGGAGCGGCGGAACGACCCTGACCCGCCCCCGTACGCTCTTGGATCTTCACGCAACCGCTCCCCGTACACCCAAGAAAGAACTGCCAAATGAGTTGGAAATTAGGACACTTCACCCGGGTCTACCCGACTTGTGCGAATAGCCATCGCTGAGGTGAGTGTCAAGCCATGGCACCGTATCAGCCGCACATAAGCCCCTCAAGGCGCGTTCGAGGTCATGCATCTCACCCCGCTCCTCGTTATCCATCTGCAACTTCGGGCGCGTGTTGCCCAGTTCTGCGGGACCCGGAAGAGGGCTGTCGCCTGTGCGGCAGCGAAGCCGGGGCTCATACCCCGTCCTGCCCGTAACGCGACCTTCGTCACGACCCGGCCATGAGGCCTGCACGATTCGCTCACGAAGGCCCGAGGGCGCCGTGCCATGATCTTTGCTCGGTTTCACGGACACGGGGGCGTTGAGTCAATGACAGACGTAGAAGCGGGGCTTCTCCCGATCGGCGGGGCGGCGCTGGCGTCCGACCCGCGGGTCCTGGCGGCGGCCCAGGCGATCGGGGCGCGTAACGGGGTCGACTACACGAACGACGCAGCGGTGTCGGCTCTGCTGGCGGAGCGCCGGGATGTGGCGCACAAGGCCCTGCACCGTCCGCTGGCCTATCTGAGCGGCCTGTTGATGGCGGCGGCCGTGGTCTGGGGAGTCGTGGCCCTGCAGGTGCCGTCGCTCGACCGACGGACGGCGGTGGCGGCCGGACCGGTCCTCATCGTGGCCATCGCCATGTACGTCCAGGTCCGCAAGGGGTGGAAGCGTGAGCTGACGCACCCGGCGCTGGCCGGTTACCGCGAGCTGCTGGGCGTGGCCATGGCCCACGGACTGCCGCTGGCGCATGTGCCGCCATGGCTGGAGGGGCGGCCGGACTACGACGCGAGCGCGAACGGGCCAGGGAAGCGGAAGGGGGCGACACCGATCCCGTCGTACCCGAAGGTGGACACGCCCGCCGCACCCGCACCCACCTCCACGCCCACCGCATACGCACCCGCTCCCGTCGCCGTCCCTCCGAAGCCCCCGGCCGTCGCCGAGTACGAGCGCATCGCCGACACCGGTGGCTGGCACGACGAGGCGGGCTGCCTGCTGATCATCGCGGGCGCCGTCGGCGCGGGGTGGGCCTGGTCGGAGACCGAGCCGATCGGGTACGGGGCCCTCGCCCTGATCCCCCTCGCGATCATCGTGTGGCTCGCCGGCCGCAACCAGGGCGGCGAGAAGGCACGCCTGCGGGCGGAGGCGACGGAGTACGTCAGGGCGATCGCGGCGGCGCAGGCGGCCGGGGCGCAGGTGCCCGAACTCTCCCCGCAGCTACAGAAGTTGCTGCACGGCACGTACGCCCCATGACCACAGAGAACGATCTCGGAGGACCCCCCACATGAAGCGTTCCACACTCGCCCTCCCCCTCCTCTCCGCGCTGACCCTGGCCACGCTGACGGCGTGCGGCGGTGGGGACGGGGACGGAGCTTCGGACGCGAAGACGACCGACAGGGCGAAGGCCACGGCGTCGGCCTCGCCGGCGAAGCCGTCCGTGGACCCGGCGAAGGAGCTGGCCAAGCTGCTCGTCACGAAGGCCGAGGCCGGCGACTACAACGTCCGGGAACCCGAAGCGGGCGACGCCATGGCCACGACCCAGGAGCAGCTGCGGGTCGACAAGGCGGCCTGCGCCCCGATGGCGTACGCGACCAACTACCTGCCCCTCGGCGCCCCGGAGGCCTCGTTGGTCCGCGTGGCTGACAAGGGGACCAGCACCTACAACTACATCACCCTCGCCACCTACGCGCCGGGCAAGGCCGAGGCGGCGATGAAGGGTCTGGCCAAGGCGGCCTCCGCCTGCACGGGGGGCTACACCGCGAAGTCCGACAAGGCCTCCACCACGTACTCCTCGGTGAAGAAGGAGACGGCTCCCACGGGCACGGACACGGACACGGGCGCGGACGAGTCGATCGCCACCGCCTCGGTGGTCCCGTACAAGGGCACCCAGACGATGCGCACCCAGACCTTCCGCTTCGGCGACACGATCGTCAACTACTTCTCGATCAACACCTACGGCTTCCTCAACGGCCGCTCCAGCGAGGCGGACATCCCCACGGACCTCGTCAAGGCCCAGAACAAGAAGCTGGGTTAGGGCAACCAACGCCGAAGGTTTCGCACTAGCGAACCGCCCCAGTAGAGTGCCGCGCGTGAAAACAGGCGGGGAGCGGGGGGACTTGTCGATGCGGGCGGCGACGGAGAAGGCGGGCCGAATCATCAGAACGAGGGTTCTCGCGATCTCTGCCCTCCTCCGCCTCCTAGCCGTCCTGCTCACACTCTTCGCGACCGCCACGCCAACCGCCCAGGCGGCAACCCCGTCCCCCTCCCCTTCCCCCGGCACCCAAGCCGCCTACCTGGCGCAGCAGCTCCGCGCCAACCCGGTCTACGTCACCGACCAACTCCCCCGCGAGATCCCGAAGTCCACGACCCCGTCCTTCACCAAGCTGGCGAAGCGCACCGGCGTCCCGACGTACGTCCTGGTCCTCCCCATGGGGGCCACCGACGGCGAGGCCCTGCTCGACGCGGTGCACGACCGGCTGGGCAAGGGCGGTCTGTACGTCCTGATCGACGACTCGTCGGTCACGGACGCCACGGCGTACGGCGTGAGCGCCCCCGCCGACGACGCGGTCACCACCGCCACCTACGAACTCCCCTACGACGCAGGCCCGCTGCGCAGCTTCGAGCGCTTCGTCGACGTCATCACCGAAGGCGGCGCGAAGGCGGCCGCCCGCGCACAGGCGGCCCGCGACAAGTACGACGCCGACGGCGAACCCGCCGACCTGTACATCGGCCCGAGCGACCGCGACAACCAGTCGTTTCTCACGGGCATGGCGATCACGGGCGTACCGCTGGCGATGCTGCTCCTGATTCCGTACGTACGACGCTGGTGGCGTCGTAGGCCCGGAGCCCCGGTGTCCTTGACCAAGCGTCCATCGAACCCCCGCCGCCCTACCCGCTGGCTCCTCCCTCTGGCCGCCGCGGCCACCGCCGTCGCCATCGCCGCGACCGCCCCGCACGTCTACGACCAGACGACCTCCAGCGCGTCCCCCCGCCCCCGCGCGATCGACCTGAACGCCCGTATCGACCGGGTCGTCGAGGGCCTGGCCCAGGACCCGGTCTACCAGGACGCGGAGAGCCCGCGAGCCCTGGGCCGCGCGCGGCTTGCCCAACTCCACGCCCGGATCGAGAAGTTCAGCGCCTCGAAGGGTGGCGGCCCGGTCTTCATGGCCCTCGTCCCGCAGTTGTACGAGGACGAGTCCGGGAACGACGAGGAGTACTTCGCGTACGCCGTCCACGACAAGCTGGGCAAGGACGGCGTGTACATCGTCGCCGACCCCCTGGACGGCTACATCAATGTCTTCAACTACGGGCTGGGACTTGACTCCTACGGCCCCCTTTACGACCTCCCGGAATCCGTCACCTACGGCGACGAGACGTCGGACGCGGCCGACGACCACCTCCTCGGCGAACGCCTCACCTCCGTCATGACCGCCCTCGACAAGACCGAGCGCACGGACGAGCCGACGACGCCCGGTGACCCGTACCCCCTCACGGACCCGATCACCGAGGACGAGCTCAACCCCCTCTTCTACGGCGACTTCTGGCCGGGCCTGTTCGTCGGCGCCCTCGCGGCGGGCGCCGTGCTCGCCCTGGTGGCGGCGGCGCTGGGCATCGTCCGCAAGTCGCTCCTGCGCCGCAACCCGGAACCGTTGCAGCCCTCGGCCCTCCCCACCGCATCACCGGCGATGCCGACGAAGCCGTACCTGCACGACACGGCACGCACGGAACTCCAGGCTCTGGCCCGCGCGTTCGGCACCGGCGAGACGGCTGACACCCGCGCCCGGAACCGCTACGACGCGACGATGCTCCTGGCGACGGACCACGAGGCTCTGGACGAGCTCGCCCCCGCCACCCTCACCGCGGTCATCGTCCTGGCCCGTGCCACCCGCGCCGCCCTCTCCGGCGACGACAGCACCCTGTGCTGCGGCGTGAACCCCCTGCACGGCCCGGCGAAGACCCGCCGCCACGTCCGGACGTCCAGCGTGGAGACCCGCAGGCGGATGCTCCCGCTGTGCCCGGTCTGCCTGGACGACCCGCACAAGATCCCGGCCCGCCTGCTGAAGCTGCCGCCCAACGGACTGCCGTACTACGAGGACGAGTTGCTCTCCGCCGTCCCCGAGGGCTTCACGAAGCTTGGCCGGAAGGTGCGGGAGACGACGAACGTACGGTAGGAACGCGAGGCACGCCGCACTTCCGTTGAGGCCGGCCACCAATCCGTTCCCCGAATTTAACGTAGCCCCTCTTGGCACCCTCCTTTCTACGCGCGTAACTTGAGCCGACTCCCCACGGGTCCCCCACACCCCGCCCCCGCTTCAAGTGCCGCCCCCGGCGCCCGATCCGAGGAGACCGCCAGCGTGTCCAGCCCCGATGGAAGAACCGTGCGCGCCAGATGTGGCCGCCGCGCCGCCTACCCCCTCATATCCGTGGGCGCGGTAGGCGCACTAGCCCTGACGGCCCTCCCTGCCTGGACCGCCGCGGCCGTACCGTCGGCCACCGCGGTCATCTCCGAGGTGTACGGCGGCGGAGGCAACTCGGGCGCGACCCTGACCCGGGACTTCGTCGAGCTGGCCAACGCGGGCTCCGAGGTCTTCGACCTGTCCGGGTACAGCGTCCAGTACCTCCCCGGCTCGGCCTCCGCCGGCTCCCTCTGGCAGGTCACGTCCCTCAGCGGCTCACTCGCCGCCGGCAACAGCTACCTGATCGGCGAGGGCACCGGCACCGGAGGCACCATGGCCCTCCCCACCCCGGACGCCTCCGGCTCGATCGCGATGAGCGCAACAACCGGCACCATCGCCCTCGTCTCCGGCACCACCGCGCTCACCTGCAAGACAGCGGCGGACTGCACGGCCGACAGCCGGGTGCTCGACATCGTCGGCTACGGCACTGCGGTCGTCCGCGAGGGCAGCGGCCCCGCGACGGGCGCCTCCAACACCGCGTCGGTGGCCCGAACCGAGTCCTTGTCCGACACGGACGACAACGCGGCCGACCTCACGGCGGGTACGCCGACGCCGGTCAACTCGGCGGGACAGACGCCTGATTCGGGTGGCGGAGACGGCGGCGGGGGTGGCGGGGGCGGTACGACGGACCCAGGCACCGTCCGCGTGCACGACATCCAGGGCACCACCCGCCTCTCGCCGTACGCGAACAAGGCGGTCACGCGCGTCCCCGGCATCGTCACCGGCGTTCGTACGTCGGGCTCGAAGGGTTACTGGATCCAGGACCCGGAGGCGGACACCGACGCCCGCACCAGTGAGGGCGTCTTCGTCTACACGGGTTCGGCCACGCCCACGGTGGCGGTCGGCGACTCGGTCCTCGTCACGGGCAAGGTCAGTGAGTACCACCCGAGCAGCACCAGCCAGTCGGTCACGGAGATCACGGGCCCGACGGTGACGGTCCTGTCGTCGGGCAACGCGCTTCCCGAGGCCGTGACGCTGGACGCGACGACGGTCCCGGACGCGTACACGCCGGACGCGGCGGGCGGCAGCATCGAGTCGCTCCCCCTCGAACCCACCACGTACGCCCTGGACTTCTACGAATCCCTGGAGGGCATGCGGACGGCGTTCGGCGACGCCCGCGTGGTCGGCGCGACGGACGCCTACGACGAGTTCTGGGTGACGGTGAAGCCGGACGAGCACCCGACGAAGCGCGGCGGCACGCTGTACTCCTCCTACGCCCAGCCCAACACGGGCCGGGTGAAGGTGGCATCGCTGGACACCACGGGCCCGACCGCCAATGTCGGCGACGAACTGTCCGGCACGACGACGGGCCCCCTCGACTACTCCACGTACGGCGGCTACATCCTCCAGGCCACGCAGCTCGGCACGTTGGCCGACAACGGCCTCAAGCAGGAGGTGACCCGCCGCCAGAAGGGCAACGAGCTGGCGGTGGCCACGTACAACGTGGAGAACCTGGACGCGCTGGACGCCCAGGAGAAGTTCGACCGCCTGGCGCAGGGCGTGGCGACGAACCTCAACTCCCCTGACATCGTGGCCCTGGAGGAGATCCAGGATGACAACGGCGCGACGAACGACGGCACGTTGACGTCGGAAGAGACGCTTACGCGATTCACCGCCGCAATCCACGCGGCGGGCGGCCCACGCTACTCCTGGCGCTACATCACCCCGGAGAACAACACGGACGGCGGCGAGCCCGGCGGCAACATCCGTCAGGTGTTCCTCTTCAACCCCAAGCGCGTCGACTTCGTGGACCGCGCGGGCGGCGACGCGACGACGGCGACGAGCGTGGTGAGGACGAGGAAGGGGGCGCAGCTCACGTACTCCCCCGGCCGCATCAACCCCACCAGCGAGGCGTGGGACAGCAGCCGCAAGCCCCTGGTGGGCGAGTTCAGATTCCACGGCGAGTCGGTCTTCGTCATCGCCAACCACTTCACCTCGAAGGGCGGCGACCAGCCCCTCCACGGCCGCTACCAGCAGCCGGCCCGCAGCTCGGAGACCCAGCGCGCGGCCCAGGCCACCGAGGTGAACACCTTCGTCAAGTCCCTCCTGGCGGCCGACAAGGACGCCAAGGCGGTCGTCCTGGGCGACCTGAACGACTACGAGTTCTCGAACACGGTCAAGACCCTCACATCCGGCAACGTCCTGACCCCCCTGATCACGACCCTCCCGCCGTCAGAGCGCTACACCTACGTCTACGACGGCAACTCCCAAACCCTCGACCACACCCTGACGACCCCCGCGGTGACTCACTTCGACTACGACGTGGTCCACCTCAACGCGGAGTTCGCGGACCAGGCGAGCGACCATGACCCGCAGATCGTGCGGATCGACGTCAGCAGGTGCCGGGGGAACTGACACGGCAGCGTGAAGCCTGCGGGGGCGGTCCGTGCGGGCCGCCCCCGCGTGCGGTGAACCGGTCTCAGTCCTCGAAGCGATGGGTCACGCGCTTGTACGGCTGGGTCACGAACGGGACCCGGTGGGGACGCCAGAGGTCGTCGTTCTCGCTCAGGCTCAGCTCACCGTTCTTCCTCAACAGCCAGATCGACTCGTACTGGTAGTGGAGTACGGCGTCACCGTCGACCTGCTCCAGCAATGCGAGCACCAGACGAAGCATGTCGTCCTGCTGATCGCCGACCTCGACGCCCTTGGCCATACGGAACGCCGCGGAGACCGTCGGCGTGAAGTGCAGGTCGGCGACAACAGGGTGCCATGGCTGGGGCGGTCGCACCTGGGTCACCCGGATCCAGCTGCCCTGCCGGGTGTTCACGCCGGGGTCCACGAGCAGTTCGGGAGTGACCGTGGCGTCGAATACGCCGATGCCCTTACCGATCTCGGCCAGCCGGGCCGCGACCTCGGCCGGGGACGACTCCGTCGCATACTCGAGGTCGTAAGAGATTGCCATGCTGATCCCTGGTCCTATGGATAGAGGTGAACTACGTTGCCGGCGCGGTCGATGACCATGACCTCTTTCAGACCGTCCATGGGCCAGTCCTGGAACTGCGACCGCAATGCTCCGAGGTCGGCGTCGCTGTCTCCCAGATTGAGGACGACCCTGTCGGTCTGACCCGCGTCCACCTTCTTCTGGACGGCCGACCATATGGAACGGGGATTCTTGGCGGTCGGGGCGTAGTTGTCGAATACCTGGCCCTCGATACGGAAATCAGGATTCTTCCCGTTGATCGTACCCGGTGTCTGTTCCACGTCGTATCCCTGTTTTGCCAGGGTATCCGCGGAATGCACCTCGCGGCCCTTGGCCCGTACCGTCTCCGCGTCGTCGTTCCTGCTGAGCGATTCCGGATTCCCTCGTGGTCGGCCGGCCGGATCGGGCTCCCCCGACGGCTTCGTACGGCCCCCCTCGGCCGAGGCGTCCCAGTCACCGCCTCCCCCACCGTTGCCGTCGGACGTCATGTCCACCCGGTCAGGCCCGGCCGCGTCCTGCATGATGTTCGCCATCCCGGCTCCCGCCATGGACAGCCCCACACCTATCTGCGCGGCGGCGGCGACGTTGATGGGAATGCCGAGGGCCGCCCCGAACCCCGTGGCGTCCAACAGCCCGCCGCCGACTTCCTCGCCGGCACCGAGGGCGGCGATCCCGAGACCGCCGAGCACGGTCATCGTGGAGCCGAAGTCGTCCACCATGGCATTGCCGATGGACGCGAGATCCGACACGACGACCTCGCCCACGTCCTCCAGCGCGTCCCCCACGTCACCGAGCAGATCACCGGCCTTGTCCCACCCGGAGTCGTGCATCCCGTCGTGAGTGATGGCGCGCCGGACGACACCGGCGGCCTTGCTCGCGGCGGTGTCCCGTACGTCCTTCGCGTGCTGGAGCGCGGTCTTCGCAGCTGTGAGGTCGCCGGCGGCCAAGTCCCGCCGCTTCTTCAGCCGGACGAGTTCGGGGTCGTCGTCAGGGGTGTCGTCCGGCAGCTTGTCGATGGCCGTCTTGGCCGACTCATGGTCGTCATGGGCGCTACGGCCGTCGCGCAGCGCCTTGTCAGCCAGGTGCTGGGCGTGTTCCAGGGCGGAGGCCCAGTCGGCGGTGCTGTCGTCCTGGACCCGCGTGCCCATGGCCTGGGCGGCCTTGTCGTAGCGGTGGTACGCCTTCCTCAGCGGCTCCAGCGTGTCCTTCGCCGTATCGCGAAAGGTGTCCGCCGCCTTGGACTGCCACGACTCGACGGCGGAGAGCGCCTCCACGTCGCCGGCCTCGCGCCGAATGTCGTCGGCGACGTCACGCAGCGACTGACCGAGCAGCGCGATGGCGTCCGGGTCGCCGGGTACCGGGTCGCCGTCCTCACCGAGCACGGACCACTCATGAGCGGGGGGACGCCTCACTTGCCCGCCTTGGCATCCTGTCGGCGCAGGGCGGCGGCCAGTTCCGAGTCGATCGCGTCGTAGCTCTTGGCGGCGTCCCAGGTGATGGTGCCGAGCGTTCTGATCTGCTCGGCGAGATCCTTGCGGTGGATCTTCCAGTTGTCGGCGAAGTCCTGGAAGGCATCGGCGACGAGCTGGTTGCCGAGTTCGGCGTTCGTGTACCCCTCGGCGGGGTTCGCACGGTTGGTGAAGGTGTCGTAGATGCGCTGGAGGGCGCGCGAGCACTCCTTGATCCGCTTGGTGTCCGCCTTGATGTCACTCATCGACGTCGCTCATCGCCGGAGACCGCCGTCCGACATCCCGTTCCGCCCCCACCCGTCCGTCCGTGCGCATGCCAACGGGGGACGCTAGTGAGACAGATCAAGAGCAAGGCAAGACGGGCGCCAAGGACGAGTAAAGGATCTTCGTCGAGCCCTCGCGGGGCCGTCAGCGGTTCGGGCACGATCGGGACACGACTCACACCCGCAAGCACCACTTACGTCCCGAATTGCCACCGTTCACAGACCAGTTCGCTCTGGCGAAACAGAGAACCTCACCGATACCGTCAGATCACTTGACTGAACTTATGTCTCACGGGGAGTTCACTGTGAAGCGCCGCACCTTGCCCGTTGCCGCCGCGCTGGCAGCAACGGCTTCACTGCTGTTGACGGCCTGCGGCAGCGGGGACGACGGCTCGAAGGGCAACGACAAGATCGCCGGCGCGGACCAGGGGTCGGCTACGCCGAGCGCCTCGGCATCGGCGTCCGGCGCACCGGCGGAGGACAAGCCGGATGGTGTGGATGTGTCGTTGCCGAAGGACGTCGACTTCGTCTTCGACTGGGAGAAGCCGAAGGACAAGAACGAGGCGGCGGCGATGGATGACGCCGCGAACTTCCTCCGCGCCATCTACCGGGGCGTCGACAAGGGCACGACCAAGGATGCGGCCGTCGCCACGTACGCCGCCGGCGGCGCACTGAAGTACGCGACTACCCAGATCGACGCCTACATCAAGGGTGGCTGGACTGTCACCGGCACACGACGCCACTACGACGCCACCACCCGGTCCGCCGCGAACGGCAGTTCGGTGGAAGTGGCGTTCTGCTCCGACTCGACCAAGTTTTACGCCAGGGAGATCAAGACCAGGAAGGTCCTCACGACCGACCCCAGCATCACGGACTTCAGCTACTTCAAAATCATCATGGTCAAGCACCCCACGGGCACCGACCTGTGGCAGGCGTCGAACGTGTACGTCGAGGAGAAGGCGGCGAAGTGCCAGTGAAGGCTTCACTTGGCCCACGCCTCGCCACAGCAGCGCTGACGATGGCTCTCAGCACTCTCGCCCTCACAGGATCCGCCTACGCGGGAACAGGCGTGGGCGACGGAAAGGGCGGCGGCTCGGAGGAGAAGGGCGGCAGCGACGACACCGGCATCTACGCCGCCGCCCAGATCCAGTACTCCGGTTCCGTGACCAAGAACGGCAGCACCGGCAACGTGACGTCCTCCGACGTCAACTGGACGCCCCCACCGTGCTGGTACGCCCCCTACCTCGGTGCCAAGGACTTCAAGAAGAAGATGTCCGCGGAGATCGAGAAGGCCAAGAACACCCCCGGCATGGGCGGCACCGCGGGTACGGCGATCGGTCAGCTTGAGCAGCACTACGAGGACGATTACGGCTGGACCGACACCCCCGGCTACAAGGACTACAACGTCGACAAGGACGGCGAGGGGATGTTCTGGGCCGGGGTGGAGAACCCCAACGAGCCCGATGTCCTCAAGCGCGGCTCCTGCACCGACCTCCCGTTCTGGGTCGCGAACGGCGACGCCCCGCCTCCCCAGTACGAAGAGGCCATCAAGCCGGAGATGCTGGCAGCCCTGGCGTACCAACACATGACCTTGCCGGACACGAAGGTCACCCTCGCCCCCGCGGCCACCACCAAGGTGAACCTCCCGACCTGGGCCTGGCTAGACAAGGCCGTGTTCGACGAGGTCCAGGCCACGGCGGCCGTCAACGTCCCCGGCTTCAACATCCAGGCGACGACCACCGCCAAGCCGGTGTCCCTGAAGCTGGAACCCGGCACCGCCGACGCCCAGACCTACCCGGCGTCCGGCGCGTGCACGATCAACGCCGACGGCTCGATCGGGGAGCCGTACGCGAAGGGCAAGTCGGACGAGACACCGCCCTGCGGCCTCAAGTACCTGCGCTCGTCGGGCGACGGAACGTACAAGCTCCGCGCAACGATCACCTGGGACATCTCCTGGACCGGCACGGGCGGCGCCGGCGGCGACCTGCCCGACGGCACCTTCGGCAACGAACAGGCCGTGACCGTCCAGGAAATCCAGGCCGTCAACAGGTAGAGAAGCATCAGCAGCGGAATCCAGTTCCGCAGGGGCCAATGCAACAGCCGTCGATTCCATACGCCACACAGTGGACAGAGATTGCCACGGGGGTAAGCCATGGGTGACCGCACCCGAGCAGATCTCGACATGATTCGAGATTGCTCTGACAACTTGTTCTCGATTCATCGCGAGTTCAAGGAGCACGGAAATCCAGCCGATGAGTACATGGACGATCTGGGCAGCAACACGCTGCGGGATGTCTTCGAAGAGTTCTCCGACACGTGGAAGAAAACACGTAAGAAACTCATGAAGGACATCGAAAATCTGGCCAAGTACACCAAGACTGCGGCAGACACTTACGACGACATCGATCACAAGCTCGCCCAGGCTCTGCGGGACGCTCGCAAGAATTCGAAGGGGAAGAAGTGAGTTCACGCCCGCGCGATTGGGAACCTCTCCACGACGGCGACCCGATCCCCGGAGACCCCTACGAAGTAGCCAGCCTCGGCAAGAAGTTGCGCGGCATGGCCGACGAGATCGAGAAGCAGGCCGGGAACATCCGGGCGCTCGCTTCCGTGGAGGGTTGGGACAGCGATGCAGGCCGAGCCTTCCATGAGATAGCCGACGGCACTTCAGGGCGACTCAAGCGCGCTTTCGATCGCTATGACGAAGCGGCAAAGGCCCTGGGGACGAGAGTCGTCGAAGGCGGCGAGTCGAAAGAGTACGCGAGTGAACTGCATCGGGCCCAGAAGGTCGCCGACGCAGCACTCAAGAAGTACCGGGATGCGGAGAGCGACCACAAGACTGCCGTCGGCGGCCTGAAACAGTACGAGGGGACGGTTCCGAGTAAGGACGACGTATCGGACCGTACCCGGCTCGAAAAGAACCGTGATGCGGCGATGGATGTCATTCGCGAGTGTCACAGCGAGATAGGCCGCGCGAAGATCATTCGCGATGATGCCGCGAATGCTGCCGCCAAACACATCAAGAACATCGTGCACCACGACGGCGTCCATGACCCTGGCGGGATCATGAACTTCCTGGCGGACTGGGCCGATGGTTTCGCCAACCTTTCCGCCCTCTTCTCCATTCTGGCCGTTATCTGTACATTCGTTCCCCCACTTCAGGTGCTGGCTCCGATCTTCGCTACCCTGGCGGTCGTGACGAGTGCGCTCGCCCTTGCCGGTCACGCTTATGACATGAGTGTCCGGGGTGGCAAATTCAGTGCGTCGAAACTCTTCTTCGACGTACTGGGAGTCATGCCCGGCCTGGGCGCCCTGAAGGGCTTCAAGGCCCTCAAGGGACTCAAGGGCCTTGCCAAGTTGCGTGGTGTCCGCTTCAGCGGTGGTGCGGCCCTCAAGGGAGTCGGCTTCAAGTTCTTCAACGGTGTTGCCGTGAATTCGGTGAACAAGATCCTCACCATGGCCGGGAAGCCGATCATCAAGGGTGAGAAGATCACCGCAGCCATCAAGTCAGGTAGTTTCGCCGGCGCGATTGTGAAGGTCTTCACCGGTCACACGGGCGAACGAACCGGCGACCCCGGTGACGCGCCGAAGGTGACGGGCCCGACTCCGCAACCGTCCCCGCAGCCGGCGCCCACGCCGTCGCCCACACCGTTCCACACCGCTCTCGCCTACTAGTCGAGTGTGTTTCCGCAGAAGGAGTGCGTGACAGATGTCGGATGAAGACCGCGAGCCCGGCCCGGGCGAGTACCGGGCGCGAGGCAGCATCATCAGGACAATGGTGCCCGGCGATGTGCTGGCCGCGGTGCCGGCGGCACGAGAACTGGCCGAGTCCGAGGGGCGTCGACTCCAGTTCGACTTCCTCGACGACGCGGCCGTTCTGAAGATGCTGCGTCTTCGCCACCTGGACGAGGCCAGGCTGCACAGTGTCGGAATGAAGTTGGGCGTGCCTTCCGCACTGATCCTCGTCGCGCTCTTCGTCTACTGGGGTGGATACGTTCAGTACTGGGAATCGACGAAGTCACAGTCGCTCTACTACGCGGCCTCGGGTGCCTTCGTGGCCCTTGTCGTCCTGCTCTACGCCGTCAGCCTGACTCGGCACTGGGGAAACCGTGCCCGTCAGAAGGTACGAGCCAGGGCCGCCGCTTACCGAAACATCGCCCACGCCGCGGTGCGCGGCGGTGCGGAGCTGCCCGCCTTCTACCCGCACTACGGCCCGTACCCCTTCGCCGCGAACTTCCACGCCGACGCCGAAGAACTCGAACTTCCCGACGAGGCAAACTCCCAATGAGCACCGTTACATCAGAGACCGGGTCCGTCTCCGTCGCCGACGGCGAGTCCGTCAACGTGCGCTGGATCATGCCCGAGGGGTTCTTCGAGCTGCCCATGGACGTGGAGTCCACGGACGAGCTCGCGGAGCAGTTGGTCGAACTGGCCCGGAAGGTGATCCCCAAGGGCACGCCTGACATGCAGTACCAGTGGGCCGCCCTGTGCGCGGGCAACTACGACGCCTTCGTGGAGGCCAGCATCCAGTACGCGGGCTTCGTCGTCACCGAGGTCGACGGCATCCGCTGTACGGCCACGGTCCATGTGTCCCTCATGGACATCGCGGAGCAGGCCCGATACAACCCGATCGGCGCGACCGTCGGTGCACTGACCGGTCTCGATCGAGGCGATGTCCAAGAGATCAGCCTGCCCTGCGGGCCGGCTGTCTCTTGGATCGGCACCCGGCAGGCGGCCATCGACGCGACGCTCGCCCCGTCCGGGCACGACGAGCCTTTCTGGACATCGTTCATCCAGGTGCAGGTACCCCTGCCGAACGGCACCGCCGTAGTGCTGGAGATGGTGACCCCCTCCCAGGAAGGATGGGACGTCTTCTCCTCCATGTTCGCGGGCATCGTAAAGAGCCTCACGCTCTTCGACGACGAGGGCAACATGCTGGAGCTCTCCGCGTGACGGATTCCATACAGGTCGAACCACCTGAGGACTACAAACTCCTCGTTCCTCGGGACTGGTTCCGCATCGACCTCACGCTCGACCGCTGGCGTCCGCAACTGAAGCAGTTCGTCGACCAGCAGGCTGCTCGCCGCTCCATGTCCGCCGAGATGAAAAGGGACCTCTGGGCCGCTCTGCGCAACACCGCCGAGAGCGGCGTGTCCCAGGGATCACTGGAGCTGTTCCTACGGACCGAGCTCACAGCCGGCATGGCTGCACCGGCCACTCTGTTGATCTCCCTGCTCCCCATGCGGGGCGCGCTGAACTCTCAACCAACCGAACTGGCCCAGGCCCTGACCGCCCGGAAGGGGCCAGGGACCGAGGCGATCGTCACCTCCCTCCCCGCCGGGGAAGCGGTACGGGTCACCTCGACCACGACGCTGGATTTCTACGTCCGGATGCCGGGTGAAGTCGGTTATCTCCTTCTCGCTTTCACCCTCCCCCTGAGCGGTGTCAGCGGCCCGATGGGCGAGTTGTGCGAAGCCATCGCGACGTCGTTGCGGTGGGTGTGAATCGCGTCGCGGAGTCCTGTGCCTCCTCGATGGCTTCTGGCTCCCGCTGGTGAAAACAGGAGGCGGAATCCTGCGCCAGGGGAAGTCATAGGACTGGTCACCCGAAGAAGCGCGCCGGCTGCGAATCCGGCACGTCCCGGTTGCCCTTTCGTACCGGGATTCTCAGGGCTGAACGCGCGCTTCGGTGCCCTCTTCCTCCAAGGGCACCAGTCTCATCCCCGCCACCACTTCATCCGTCAGCCGCACGGCCTCGTCCGAGTCCCGCTCGTCCCACCACGAGACCCACACCACGCACAGGTCATGCACTCCCGGTGGAAACAGCGCGTACTTGATGAACGAGCCCCGTCGGCTGCCGAACCCCAGCCGCCCTCTCGTCGCCAGCGTGGCCTGGACACGAGCCGCGGAACCACAGGGCAGATCCATGTACCGGATGTCGGGTTCGCCGATCGTCTCCGAGCCCGCCCCGTCCAGAAGAAGCGGGACTACCTCCTCAGGCGACGGCCTCGGCGCCCCGATCTCGCCGTACCAGTCGGTCCTGAGCTCCGCGACAGCCCGTCCTTCCGGCGTGTAATAGACGGCCGCCGAACTCGACTCACCGCTGTTGAGCGCGAGCGTCCGGCGTCGCAGATCGCGGATGAGGGCCTTGGTGCCGACCTTGAGCTTTGCGGGGTCGAACTGCGTCGTCGCGACCGCCGTCGCTGTCGACCAGGCCTCGATCCAGCCGCCTTCCTCCCGCGTCAGGTCCACCCACCCGGGCTGGAACGGCAACTCGAAGACGCGGCTGTCCGACAGGCGCTCGCGGTCAGCGTCCCCGTCCTCCACCTGTCCCCTCCCCCAGAAGAAGCCGGTGCGGCGGAGCGGCACACGCCACCCCACCGCACCCGGCGACAGCAACCCCCGTCAGAAGACGCGAGTTACTTCCGAGCCGACTTGGCCAGCTCCTCGTCGATCTGCTCGAACTTGTCCGCCGCGGTCGTGAGGTAGTCCCCCATGCCGTCCAGACCGTCCAGCGTGTCCTTCGTGCCGCGGACGAACTCGTCGAAGTTCTCGTCGAAGGCCTTGGACGAGCTCTTCGTCACGTAGCCGGACTGGACGAGGTTGTTGATGTACTTCTTCAGCCCGTCCAGCTTCTCCTGGAGCTTTTCCTTCTCCTTCACGACATGCTTCGCAGCATCCCGCATGTCCTGATAAGTGACATCAAGGTCCTTGGCCATATGGCCGCTCCCTATCAAAACGCCGCAGGGCCAACCCCCGTGGCTCCCTGTTTGCAGAGCGATCGGCATCCGGGCCGCCCGGGGTGACCGGGTGGCAACCGGTGTGATCGTCCGCTCTTGGTGCAGCAGCTTACGGGTGGGACCTGAGGTGTCACATCCCCGGTTGTGAACAAGACGTCGTGAACTCGTGCACACGCCGTTGCCATCGGGAAGCAACCGCAGACGAGAGCACAATGCCCCGCCTCCCCGCTCCCCAGTTGTCACACCCACCCGATATCGTCGATTCCTGCCGTGGCCTGCGTTGCAGAAGCAGCCAGGGGGGCCACAGTGGCCGTGGGGAGGACATAGCGTGCGCCTGACTCTGACCGTCGTCGACCCGTTCGGTGGTGGCACCGCCGATGTCGTGCTCGATGCCGATCCCGAGTCCTCCGTCGGGGACATCGCGGAAGAGCTCGCCAAGCAGGTCGGGGCCCACGGAGGCGCCCAGGTCATTCCGCTCGGACTCCAACAGCACCAGGTCCCCGCCAACAACGCCCCCCTTGTCTACGTCGACGGATACGGCGTCGATCCCTCCGCCACCGTCGTCAACTCCCCGCTGCGCGACGGCGCGGTCGTCTCCCTCCAGGACCCCGCGGGGTGTCTGCCCGGCGAGCCCACCGGCCTCGTCGAACTCCGCGTCGTCGGCGGCCCCGTCGCCGGCTTCGTGCACCGGCTCGGCGTCGGGCGGTACGACATCGGCAGCGGCCCGGCCTCGTACATCCGTGTCGACGACCCCGAACTCGACGCCCGCGCCCTCACCTTGTCGGTCGCCACCGACGGCACCTGCCAGGTCACCGTGCACACCAAGGCCGAGAGCGACGATGATCCGGCACCCGTCACCCTCGACGGCACCCCCGTAGAAGAGGACAAGAGCGACTGGCCGCTCGGGGGGCAGATCGCCGTCGGCAACACCCTGCTGGAGCTGGCCCGTTACTCACCGCCCAACGCCGCCCTCAAGTGGTCCGACGACGGCGTCGGCCTCGACTACAACCGGCCCCCGCGGCTGCGTCCCCCGGACCGGCAGACCAAGTTCCGGCTGCCGTCCCCGCCCCGCGAGTACGAGGCCCGCCCGCTGCCCTGGCTGATGGCGCTCACGCCGCTCGTCGGTGCCATCGTCTCCGTGCTGATCTTCCAGCGCTGGTACTACCTGATCATGGCGGCCCTGAGCCCCCTCCTCCTCTTCGCCAACTACTTCAACGACAAGAAGCACGGCCGCAAGTCCCACGCCAAGCAGGTCAAGGAGTACGAGGAGCAGAAGGAGAAAGTCGAGAAGGACGCTCAGGACGCGCTTGTCGCCGAGCGCACCGACCGGCGGCATGCCATTCCCGACCCGGCCACCGTCCTCTCCCTCGGCACCGGGCCCCGGACCCGTCTCTGGGAGCGGCGGCGCAGCGATCGTGATCACCTGCTGATCCGTGTCGGCACCGGGCAGATGGACTCCGAAGTCGTCCTCGACGATCCCGAACAGCTCGACCACAAGCGGCAGGTGACCTGGAAGATCGAGGACGCTCCTGTCGCCCTCTCGCTCCGGTCGCTCGGCGTCATCGGCATGGCCGGGCCCGGTGACTCCGCCCGTTCCATGGGGCGTTGGGCCGTCGCGCAGACCGCCGCGCTGCACAGCCCGATGGACGTGCAGTTCTACGTCCTGAGCGAGAACAGCGCCCAGGACAGCTGGGACTGGACCCGCTGGCTGCCGCACGCCAAGCCCGGCTCCGGGCAGGACGTCAACGTCCTCATCGGCACCGACGCCGAGACCGTCGGTGCCCGCATCGGTGAGCTGACCCAGATCCTCGACGCCCGCAAAAAGGCCGCCGAGCAGAACAAGGGGCAGGGCAGTTCCTTCAGCGATCCCGACATCGTCGTCGTATGGGACGGGTCTCGGCGGCTTCGCTCGCTTCCTGGTGTCGTGCGCATCCTGCGCGAGGGGCCCGCCGTCTCTATCTACGCCCTCTGCCTCGACGCCGAGGAGCGCTTCCTGCCGGGTGAGTGCCAGGCGTACGTCGTCGCCGAGCCGCCCGCCCAGGAGTACGACTACCTTCAGCAGGCGCAAGCTCAGCAGCAGGTCGCCGGCGGTGGCTTCCCCTCCTTCCAGGCCTGGCATCAGACCGCCGAGGACCCCCACCAGGACGCTGCCGCCGAGAAGCTGCGGCTGCGGGTCGAGGAGGCGGGTGCCGAGCGGATCAAGGACGTACGGCCGGACTTCGTGTCGGCGGCCTGGTGTCTGCGCCTCGCGCGCTCCCTCTCGCCGCTGCGGGACATCAGCGGGGAGACCGAGGACTCGGCGCTGCCCTCCGCCTCCCGGCTGCTCGACGTCCTTCAGCTCGAACCGCCCACCAGCGATGCCATCGTGGCGCGTTGGCGGATGGGCGGACAGTCGACGATGGCCGTGATCGGTGAGTCGTACGACGGGCCCTTCGGCATCGACATCCGCAAGGACGGGCCGCACGGTCTTATCGCCGGTACCACCGGTTCCGGTAAGTCCGAGCTGTTGCAGACGATCGTGGCCGCGCTCGCCGTGGCGAACACGCCCGAGAACATGACGTTCGTGCTCGTCGACTACAAGGGCGGCGCGGCGTTCAAGGACTGTGTCCATCTGCCGCACACCGTCGGCATGGTGACCGACCTCGACGCCCATCTGGTGGAGCGGGCGCTGGAGTCGCTGGGTGCCGAGCTGCACCGGCGCGAGCACATCCTCGCCAAGGCCGACGCCAAGGACATCGAGGACTATCAGGATCTGGTGCGGAGAGATCCGTCGCACGCGCCCGTGCCGCGACTCCTCATCGTCATCGACGAGTTCGCGTCCATGGTCCGTGACCTGCCGGACTTCGTGACCGGTCTTGTCAACATCGCTCAGCGAGGGCGTTCCCTCGGTATTCATCTGCTCCTCGCCACGCAGCGGCCCTCCGGTGTCGTGTCTCCCGAGATCCGCGCCAACACCAACCTCCGTATCGCGCTGCGCGTGACCGACGGCGGTGAGTCGTCCGACGTCATCGACTCCCCCGAGGCCGGGCACATCAGCAAGAGCACACCGGGTCGGGCGTATGTCCGGCTCGGGCACGCCTCGTTGGTGCCGTTCCAGTCGGGGCGCGTGGGTGGCCGGCGGCCGGGTGCCGCCGATCCCGCGGTGCTGATGCCGTGGGTGGGGCCGCTGTCCTGGGAGGACCTCGGGCGGGCCGCGCTCGTCAAGCCGAAGGCCGAGTCCCGTGAGGACGAGGAGATCACCGACCTCAAGGTCCTCGTCGACACCATCCGCGACGCCAACCGCTCGCTGGGCATCCCGCCGCAGCACAGCCCCTGGCTGCCGGCGCTCGACGAGACGCTGTTGCTGGACGACATCCAGGTGCCCGCGTTCACCGGCGGCCCCGGCAAGCTGGCGCCCGCGCCGTACGGTGTCGAGGACCTGCCCGCCCTCCAGGCGCGCCGACCCGTCTCCGTCGACTTCGCCTCCTTCGGGCATCTGATGATCGGCGGTGCGCCGCGCAGCGGTCGTTCGCAGGTGCTGCGGACGCTCGCGGGCTCGATCGCGCGCACGCACTCCGTGGCGGACGTGCACATGTACGGCATCGACTGCGGCAACGGCGCGCTCAACGCGCTGACCCGGCTGCCGCATGTGGGCGCCGTCGTCGGGCGCAACCAGACCGAGCGGGTCGTCCGGCTCGTCAACCGCCTCAAGGGCGAGATGGACCGGCGCCAGAACCTCCTTGCCGACAAGGGGTTCGCGGACATCGGCGAGCAGCGGGCCTCGGTCGCCGAGGAGGAGCGGCTGGCGCACATCGTGGTGCTCCTGGACCGCTGGGAGGGCTGGGTGCCCACGCTCGGCGAGGTCGACCACGGCTCGCTGACCGACGAGTTGCAGACGATGATGCGCGAGGGTGCCTCGGTCGGCATCCACCTGGTCCTCACCGGTGACCGCACGCTGCTGGTGGGCCGGATCGCGACCCTGACCGAGGACAAGTACGGTCTGCGGCTCGCCGACCGAAGCGACTTCTCGGCGCTCGGCATCCCGGCCCGCAAGGTGCCGGAGGAGATTCCGCCGGGCCGCGGCTACCGCAACGAGTTCGGTACGGAGACCCAGTTCGCGCTGCTCTCCGAGGACACCACGGGTCAGGGCCAGGCCGCCGCGCTGGCGGCCATCGGTGAGGCGGCCGCCGCGCGCGACGCCGCCGTTCCCCGCGCCCACCGCCCCTTCCGCGTCGACAGCCTGCCGAGCCGGGTCTCCTTCCCCGAGGCCTGGGAGATGCGCGACCCGGACGCGTCCCGCGCCAAGTTGTGGGGTCTGGTCGGCATCGGCGGCGACGAGATCGTCGGCTTCGGCCCGGACCTGGCGCAGGGTGTGCCGACGTTCGTGGTCGCGGGCCCGGCCAAGTCCGGCCGCTCCACGGTCCTGATGAACTTCGCGCAGTCGTACCTGTCTCAGGGCGTACGACTGGTGATCGCTGCCCCCCGCCAGTCCCCGCTCCGTCAACTCGACGGGACGGACGGTGTGTTGAAGGTCTTCACCGGTGACGACATCGACGAGGACGAGTTCGAGGAGCTCATGGACGAGGCGAGCCCGGAGGAACCGATCGTCGTCCTCGTCGACGACGGCGAGATCCTCGAGGACTGCGACGCCGCGAGCCAGTTCAAGAAGCTCGTCTCGCGCGGCGCCGAACGCGGCCTCGCCATGGTCATCGCCGGTGACGAGGAGGACGTCTGCTCCGGCTTCTCCGGCTGGCAGGTCGACGCCAAGAAGGCCCGCCGGGGCATCCTTCTCTCCCCGCAGGAGACCTCCTCCGGCGACCTCATCGGCGTCCGCCTCAACCGCGGCCTGGTCGGCGGCCAGATCACCCCGGGCAAGGGCATGCTCCACCTCGGCGACGGCGAGCTGCGCACGGTGGTGGTCCCCGGGTAGGCCCAGGGCGGGGCGAGTGGAGCGGCCGCCCCGCCTTCTCCCGCTTGACCTGCGACCTACTTGACCTTCGACATCCTGGCCTCGGGGTTCCCCTCCGCCTCGCTCTCCGAGACGTACTTCAGATCGTCGCCGACCGGGACCAACCGGACCGTGTGGGCGGCCGGGTTGCAGCCCTCGTGGTTGGACTTCGCGCCGACGGACGTCGCGACCAGCTCCGTCTTCGTGACCTGCTTCAGGGTCAGTACGTCGTTGCAGACGCCGCCGAGGATGTCGGTCTGCCGGAGCTTGCCCAACTGCTCGCCCACGGCCACCTCCTTGACCGTCAGCCGGAAGGTGCCCATCGGAATGCCGGAGCCGGTGCCCTGGCCCTCCCAGGTGCCGAGGTAGCGGTCGGGGACGCCCCCGGGGGCCGTGTCCTCCGCGCCGCTGCTCTGGCTCGGCGCCGAACTCGCCGTCTGCTGCGGCGAATACGCGTCGGAGCTGCCGGCGCTGGTGTCCTTGTCGTCCTTGGGCAACAGGTCGAACAGGAACACCGACCCCACCGTCACGGCCGCCAACGCCCCGGCGACCGCCAGCGCCACCGTGCAGCTGAGCCGCCGCCCGCGCCCGCCCGCCCCCGGCACGGAGGTCGCCGCCACGGAGACGGAGAGCTTGCCGGGCGCGTCGGGAGCATGAGGTGCGTCGAGGGCATAAGGCGCGTCGAGGGCATGGGGCGCGTCGGCCACCTCCGGCACCGCGTCACGCGGCTCGGGCAGCACCGGTACGCCGCCGGGCACCACCGGTAGGCCGCCAGGCGCCACCGGCACACCGCCGGGCGCCACCACCGGCCTCGGCGGCGTCACCGGTACGTCAGGCCCCACCACCGGCATCACCGGCGGCGGCCCGAACTCGCCCACGGTCGGCAGCACCGCAGGCGCCCCCACCGCCGCCGAACTGCTGAACCCCACCACCCCCGAAGCCGCATCCCCCGAGCCCACCACCCCCGAAGCCGCAACCCCCGAGCCCACGCCCCCCGAAGCCGCCCCCGAACTCCCCCCACCCACCTCCAGGTTCAGCAACTGCACCGCACTCCGGCTCACCCGCTCCACCAACGCCCCCGGCAGCCACCCACCCGCCACCAGCCGCGCCGCCCCCTCCGGAGCGAGCCGTCGGGCCACGTCCGCCGGGCTCGGCCGGGCCCCCGGCTCCTTGGCCAGGCACTCGGCGACGAGCTCCCGCACGTCACCGCTCAGCAGCCCCAGTTCGGGCTCCTCGTGGACGACCTTGTAAAGGAGCGCGGCCGACGAGTCGCCCGGGAACGGTGACTCCCCGTTCGCCGCGTACGCCAGCACCGCGCCCAGCGAGAAGACGTCCGCCGCCCCCGAGACGCCCTTGCCCAGGATCTGCTCGGGGGACATGTATCCGGGCGAGCCGATGGAGACGCCGGTCGAGGTCAGGGAGGCCGTGCCGTCCGTGGCCCGTGCGATGCCGAAGTCGATGAGGAGCGGGCCGTCCAGGGTCAGCAGTACGTTGGACGGCTTCACGTCCCGGTGGACGAGGCCCAGTTCGTGCACGGCCGCCAGCGCCTCCGCGAGCCCCGCCCCCAGCGCCCGTACCGAAGGCGCGGGCAGCGGACCGTCCTCGGCCACCGCCACCGTCAGGGACGGACCCGCCGCGTAGGCCGTGGCCACCCACGGCACGGCCGCGTCCGGGTCGGCGTCCAGTACGGGGGCCGTCCAGGCGCCGCCCACCCGCCGCGCCGCCTCGACCTCGCGCCGGAAGCGGGCGCGGAACTCCTCGTCGAGCGCGAAGTGCGGGTGCACGATCTTGACGGCGACCGTACGGCCGCCGGTGTTGCGTCCCAGATAGACCCGGCCCATGCCGCCAGAGCCCAGCCGGCCGAGCAGCCGGTAGGGCCCGACGCTGGTCGGCTCGTCGACTCCGAGTGGCTGCATGACGCCCACCCTCCCCCATGAGGCCGTCGAGACCCCGTCTGACTCAGCCGAAGCCCCGTCCGACTCCACCGCGACCCCGCCGACTCGCTCAGGACCCCGTAGGACTCAGATGCAGATTACGGCTGAAGCAGTTCCACCTTCACGTCCGCAGGGAATCCCGTCGTCGGCCCGACGCGGCGGGCGAACTCCGCGACCGCCTCCAGCTGCGGGCCACCGAAGCGGAAGTCGAGGGTGGTGAAGTACTGCTCCAGGACCCGCTCGTCGAAGGACTCCCAGCGGGCGGCCTGCTCGGCGACCTTGCCGACCTCGTCGAGGGAGAGGTTGCGGGAGGCGAGGAAGGCCTCGTGGACCCGGCGGGTGATCACCGGTTCGCGCTCCAGGTAGTCCCGGCGGGCCGCCCAGACGGCGAAGACGAACGGCAGGCCGGTCCACTCCTTCCACAACGCGCCGAGGTCATGGACCTCCAGGCCGTACTTAGGCCCGTCGAGCAGGTTGGCCCGCAGCGCCGCGTCGCCGATGAGCACCGCCGCCTCCGCCTCCTGCATCATCAGGCTGAGGTCGGGCGGGCACGTGTAGTAGTCGGGCTGGACGCCGTACCGCTCGGACAGCAGAAGCTGCGCGAGTCGAACGGACGTACGAGAAGTCGAGCCGAGCGCCACCCGGGCGCCGTCCAGCTCGTCCAGCGGGGCCTGCGAGACGATCACGCAGGACATCACCGGGCCGTCGCAGCCGACCGCGATGTCGGGGAAGGCGACGAGGTCGTCGGCGTTGCGCAGGAACTCGACGAGGGTGATGGGGCCGATGTCGAGATCACCCCGCACGAGCTGCTCGCTGAGCTTTTCCGGGGTGTCCTTCGTGAGCTCGAAGTCGAGGAGCGTGCCCGTTCTCGCGAGCCCCCAGTACAGGGGCAGGCAGTTCAGGAACTGGATGTGGCCGACGCGCGGCCGGGTGCGGTAATTGTCCACATCGTGAGGCTAGACCCTGGGGGCTGACGTACGATTACCACCCCCGCCGTCAACCCGACACGAGCGAGATCAAACATTCGGGTGACGTGATCTTGACCTCTATTGCTTTCGGCTGCCCACATGCTAGGCTCGCCGCAAGTTGCAGTTTGGTTTCCCTTGCAGTACAGAGCCTGCGGAGCATGTAACCGCAGGCTCTAGTCGTTTTCAGACGTATGCAGTTGTGCAGCACTGTTTTCACAATCGCAGGTTCTGGAGCAGGGCAACCCTTTGGGCCCAAGGAGGGCTTATGGCTACCGGAACCGTGAAGTGGTTCAACGCCGAAAAGGGCTTTGGCTTCATTGCCCAGGAGGGTGGCGGCCCGGACGTGTTCGTCCACTACTCCGCCATCAACGCGAACGGCTTCCGTTCGCTGGAGGAGAACCAGCAGGTCTCCTTCGACGTGACCCAGGGCCCGAAGGGCCCGCAGGCGGAGAACGTCACCCCCGTCTGAGACTCCTGAGTCTCTGATCCGGACCTGAGTGCAGTACCCAAGGAGCCCCGCGCCGCAAGGCGACGGGGCTCCTGCCTTTGTCCGCGCATGTCTACATGTGCTGCATGACCAGCACGAACGTCGTCCCGGCGGCGAGCGCCTCGTACGAATGCGGCACATCCCCGCGATACGCCATGTAGTCCCCCGGCGCCAGCTCGACCTCCTCGCCCGCCGGGCCCGCCCTGACCTTCCCCGTGCTCACGATCAGATGCTCGTACGTGCCCGGAATGTGCGGCTCCGACGCTCGGGCCGCGCCCGGTTCCGCACTGATGTGGTAGATGTCCCGCCGCGCCCCGGGCGGGCTGGACGACAGCAGCCTGCCGACGTAGTCCGCCTGCTCGGACGCCACCGCGGGACCCTGCCCCGCTCTGATCACCTGCACGGACGGCGCCGGCGGCTCCACCAGCGTGCTGAACGGCACCCCCAGCGCCACCGCCAGCGCCCACAGCGTCTCCACGCTCGGATTCCCGCCACCCGCCTCCAGCTGGGACAACGTGGACTTCGCGATCCCGGCCCGCTTGGCGAGCTCCGAGAGCGACAACCCCGTACGGGTGCGCTCACGACGCAGCGAGGCGGCGATCCACTCCAGCGGAAGACGACTCGGAAGACGGCTGTCGGGCATGTTCGTTCTCTCCATCGGTACGACTGTTCGCCTTGACGAACGCGAGCCTTCCTGTTCATTGTAGAGAACATGCGTACGGCAGAGCGAACACCTCCACGCGACCTGGTCCGGGACGCCTCCCTCGTCTGGCTGGCCAGCGGTGTCGTCGGCGTCTCCTTCGGCGCGATCGCGGTCGCCGGCGGCCTGCCGGTCTGGGTCCCCGTCGTCATGTCCCTGGTCGTCTACGCGGGCTCCGCCCAGTTCAGCGCGGTCGGCGTCCTGCTGGCGGGCGGCGGCCCGCTCGCCGCCGCGGCCACCGGCCTGCTCCTCAACACCCGCACGGCCGCCTACAGCCTCGCGGTCGCGGAGACCCTGGGTCGAGGCCGACTGGCACGCCTCCTCGGGGCGCACCTCGTCACCGACGAGACGGTGGCCTTCGCCCTCGCGCAGTCCGATCCGGTACGACGTCGTAGGGCGTTCTGGATCTCCGGGCTCGGCCTGTTCGCCGTATGGAACACCGGCGTCCTGATCGGCGCCCTCGCCGGCGACGCGATCGGCGACACGGCCCGCTACGGCCTGGACGCGGCCTTCCCGGCGGTCCTGGTGGCGCTGGTCCTCCCGGCCCTGCGCACGGATTCGGCCGTACGACGATCAGCGGTCCTCGGTGCCTGCCTGGCCCTCGCTCTCACCCCGGTCGCCCCGGCGGGCGTGCCCGTGCTGCTGGCGCTGGCCGGTCTCCTGGCCTTCGGGAAGGGGCGTACGGCATGAGTGCGACCGTCGCCATGATCCTGGCGCTGGCGGTGGGGACGTACGCCTTCCGGCTGGTGGGGCCCGCGCTGCACGGGCGCATCGAACTGTCGGCCCGGGTGCAGGAGTTGTTGTCGGCGGGCGCGGTCGTCCTGCTGACGGCGCTGCTCGCGACCGGGGCGTTGACCGAGGGCGGCGGGTTCGCGGGGTGGGCGCGGCCGGCGGGAGTGCTGGTGGCGGGTGCGCTGGCGTGGCGCAAGGCGCCGTTCGTGGTGGTGGTGCTGGGGGCGGCCGGGACGGCGGCGGTGCTGCGGGCGGTGGGGGTGGCGTAGGGACGGAGGGAGCGGGGTTGTCAGTGGGGGGTTGTAGCGTCCCCGGCCATGACCGACTCCGATTCCCAGACCTCCGATAACCAGACCGCTGATTTTCTGACCCGTACCCGGGTGTTCTACGACACCGTCGCCGAGGACTACGCCGAGCGGTTCCGTGATCCGTTCGCGGACGCGCCGGTGGAGCGGGCGATGTTCGCCCTGTTCGCCGAACTCGTCGGCCCCGGTGGTGCGGTGGCGGACCTCGGGTGCGGGCCCGGTCGGGCGACCGCCCGGCTGCGGTCACTGGGGCTGGACGTGTTCGGGGTCGACCTCTCGGAGGGGATGCTCGCCATCGCGCGGCGGGAGAATCCGGACCTGCTGTTCGTGCGGGGGTCGATCCTGGAGCTGGACGTGGCGGACGGGGCGCTCGCCGGAGCGGTGTCCTGGTACTCCTCCATCCACACCCCTGTGGAGAAACTGCCCGCTCTCTTCCGGGAGTTCCGGCGGGTACTGGCCCCGGGCGGCCATCTGCTCATCGGCTTCCAGGTCGGCGACGAGCCGAAGCGTCACGACAAGCCCTTCGGGCACGACGTGATCCTCGACTTCCAGCGGCGCCGGCCGGAGTTCGTCGGCGGCCTGCTGGAGGCCGCCGGGTTCGAGGTCGTGTCGCGGACCGTGCGGGCGGCCCAGGCGGCGGAGTTGACCGCGCAGGCGTTCCTGATCGCCCGCGTGCCGACGGCCGTCTAGAGCGTGCCCGCGATGTCCTTCGCCGCGATGTAGCCGAACGTCATCGCCGGTCCGATGGTCGAGCCCGCGCCCGCGTAGCTGTGCCCCATGACGGCGGCGCTGGCGTTGCCCGCGGCGTACAGGCCGGGGACGACCGTGCCGTCGTCGCGCAGGACGCGGGCGCGGGCGTCGGTGACGAGGCCGCCCTTGGTGCCGAGGTCGCCGGGGACGATACGGAAGGCGTAGTACGGGGGCAGCCACAGGGGCGCGAGGCAGGAGTTGGGGAGGACGGAGGGGTCCGTGTAGTAGTGGTCGTAGGCGCTGTCGCCGCGGTGCTGGTCGGTGTCCTTGCCTTGCAGGGCGAGGGAGTTGAAGCGGGAGACCGTCGTGCGCAGGGCCGCGGGTGCCACGCCTATGGCGGTGGCGAGGGCGTCGACGGTCCAGGCCTTGCGGGCCGCCCCCGAGCTGTACCAGTCGTCGGGGAAGGCGAGGGTGGGGCTGACGTCCTTGAACAGGTACCGGTTGCGGTAGTTCTGGTCGACGATCAGCCAGGCCGGGATGTCGGGGTCGGTGGGGTTGCGGTCGTACATGATGTGGACGACGTCGCTGTAGGGGGCGGCCTCGTTCACGAACCGTGCGCCCGCCGCGTTGACCATGAGGCCGCCCGGCAGGGTGCGTTCGGCGAGGCAGAAGTAGGGCTGGCCGGGGAGCGGGATCGCGGGTCCCCACCAGGCGTCGTCCATGAGGGCCAGGGCGCCGCCGGCCCGCTGTCCGGCGCGGATGCCGTCGCCGGTGTTCTCCTTCGCGCCGACGGTCCAGTCCGTGCCGATGGGCTGGCGCTGGTACTGCGTGCGCATGGCGAGGTTGTGCTCGAAGCCGCCGGAGCCCACGACGACGGCACGCCGGGCGCGGTAGAGGCCGGCGGGAGTGACGGCCCCGGTCACCGCCCCGCTCTCGACGAGGAGGACCGTGAGGGGGGTGTTGAGCCTGACCGGGACGCCCGCGTCCAGCAGCCCCTTCCTGAGCCCGCCGGCGAGCGACTGCCCCATGGTGAGCGGCTTCTGCCCGAGCGTGAGGGCCTTCGTCCCCCGTGCCAGGCACTCGGTGGCCACGGCGAGCCCCTTGGCGCTCACGGCGGCCAGGGTGAGCCACTTGTAGTCGGCGGAGAACACCACCATCCCGTCCGGGACTTCCATGTACGACGGGTTCAGATGGGCGAGTTCTGCGCCGAGGACGTTGCCGTCGAGGTAGTCGGGCTCGATGGAGCGCCCGCCCGGCAGGCCGCCCGGCAGTTCCGGGTAGTAGTCGCTGTACCCCTCCATCCAGCGGAAGCGCAGCGGGCTGTTGGCCATGACGAAGGAGATCATGGCGGGGCCGTGCGCGAGGAACGCCTGCTGCCGGGCGGCGGGGACGTCGGCCCCGACGACGGCCGCGAGATAGGCGGCGGCCTTCGCGGGCGTGTCCGGGACGCCGGCCGCGAGGATCACCGGGTTGTTGGGAATCCAGATCCCGGCACCGGAGCGTGCGGCGGAGCCACCGAAGGTCGGCGCCTTTTCGAGCACGACGACGCTCAGCCCCTGCTTGGCGGCCGTGAGCGCGGCGGTCATCCCGGCCGCGCCGGAGCCGATGACGACGACGTCGTAGGTGCCGAGGAGGGGGAGGTCGGCGGCGCGGGCGGAGTGTGGGACACCGGTGGCGGCGACGGCGAGTCCGGCGGCCACCGAGGTGCCGATTACTTGTCTTCGGGTCGGGTTCATGGGGCCACTCCCACATTCTGAGGGTGTGTCAGAAAGGGGAATGTCGCGCGGTGACCATGTGAAGTCAAGGACCGTGCCGCTGAGTTGACGACCCCAGGACCGATACGCAGTCCTGCCAAGCGGGTTCGCTCAACAGCGGGCGGAAGGGGGTGAGGAGCGTGAGGAGGGCGGGGCCGTGGCGGTCGCGGAAGGTGGGATCCTCGGCCGCGATGTCGAGTTCGTTGGCGGCGGTGAGCTCGGCGAAGTCCCGGCGGGCGGACGGGCCGGGCGTGCGGGTGCCGCCGGTGAAACGGTCGCGGAACGCACCACCGGGGGTGGCGAGCGCCGGGTAGGTCGCCTCGCGGTCGCAGCTGGCGTAGAGGTGGACGATCGCCTCGGCCTCCTCGCCGATGGCCGCGGCGAGTTCAGCGCGGCGGTCGAGGGCGAGCAGGGGCTGGGGGAAGCCGTCGGTGCCGTAGAAGGCGTGGCAGAGGCCGGCGAGTTGAAGGGCGGGGCGGGCGTTCCAGGCGTCGAGGCGGGCGCGCACGCGGTGGAGGTGGGTGAGGAGAGTGCCGCCGGGGTGTGCGGTGTGCTGGGCTCCCAACTCCCTCAGAAACAGGTCGGCTTGGGCGAACGGGTCGTACGCCATGACGGATCCCTTCAGCTGGGTGGGTCGGCACCCGCTCCGTCCCGGGGTGGAGCGGGTTGCCGCCCGTGGGGCCCTGAAGTGATCGTCGTACGCGCGCCGGGCTCAGTCAATCCTTGGGATTTATGGCCGGACCCAAGTGTTAGCTTGGAGGTCATGACCCTTGATGACCTGCGGGTGTTCGTGGCGGTGTGCCGGGCCGGGAGTCTGAGCGCGGTGGCGCGGGAGCTCGGGTGCACACAGTCCGCGGTGAGCCAGCATGTGAAGCGGCTGGAGCGGGAGACGGGGGTCGCGCTGGTCGAGCGGCAACCGCGGGGTGTCGTACCGACGCAGGCGGGGCGGGTGCTGGAGTCGGCGGCGGCCGAGGGCATCGCCGGACTGGACGTGGCCGTACGGCAGTTGCGGGATCTGGTCGACGGGGCGAGCGGGTTCGTGCGGGTGGCGACCGGGGCCACGACCGTGCGGCACTTCATGGGGGACGCGGTCGTGGAGTTCCGGCGCCGCCATCCGCGCGTCAACCTGGAGTTCCGGACGGTCAGTTCGGGACGCGGCAGCTTCGACGCGCTCGCCGACGGTTCGCTGGATCTGGCGTGGATCACGCTCGGACCGCCGGTGCGGGGCATCGAGCAGCGGGCGGTGGCGGAGCTGCCGTGGGTGCTCGCGGTGCGGTCGGACGATCCGCTGGCCGGGCGGGAACGGCTGGACGCGGGCGAGTTGGCGGACGTACGGCTGATCGGGCTGCCGCCCAACTCGGCGTCGGCGGCCCATCTCGACGCGGCCTGCACGGAGTTGGGCATCAGGTTCGGCTATGACACGAACGTGGCCGACTGGGACACGGCGTTGCTGCTGGCCGAGTTGGGGGTGGGGCGGGCGGTGGTGCCGGAGCTGTCCGGGCTGGCGGCGACGGGGGACGATCTTCGCCTGATCCCGGTGCCGGAGCTGCGGCCGTTGCCGGTGGGGTGGGCGGTACGGCGGTGGGATGCGCTCAGTCCGCCGGCGCGGGCGTTCGCCGACACCGTGGAGAGGTTCCGGCGAACGCCCGGGCGTTAGATCCGCGTCGCGCTACAGCGGGAAGGACGCCACCACCGGCACCTGCTTCGCGCCCGACCCGGTGATGCCGGAGCCCGTCCCGGGAAGCAGCACGCCACCGTCGTAGTAGTCGCTGGACACCAGCAGGTCCTTGTCGCCGTCGCGGTCGATGTCGCGCAGCCGGACGAGCTGGCCGAAGCAGCCGAACTCGCTCGGGGAGCCGGGGACCCCGGCGGTGGCCCGGGTGAACCACTGCGAGTTCTTGCCGGTGAGACCGGACGTGCCGCCGCGCAGGACGTGGACGCCGCCCGCGGTCGCCTTGGAGCTGACGGTCTCCTCCCAGGCGCCGACCGCGAGGTCCGGGTAGCCGTCGCCGTTGGTGTCCCCGGCGGAGATGCTGTCGCCGAAGTTGTCACCCTTGGTCGCGGCCGTCGCCACTCCCGCGGTCGACTGCGAGATGCGGTACTTCGTCGTCGGGGCCGTGCTGCCGCCGCGCCAGACGACCACCGACCCGGCGGAGCTGTTGTACCGGGTGTCGCTGACCGCGAGGTCGCCGTAGCCGTCCTTGTTGAAGTCGGCGACGACACCGGTCGGGCTGTAGTCGGGCTTCGTGCTGTTGACGACCGTCCGCTTGACCGACTTGACGGTGGAGCCTCCGCGCAGGAACCAGACGTCCTGGGTCATCTTGTCGTCGTGGTACCCCTGGCCGAGGACGAAGAGATCCGTGGCCTTGTCCTTGGTGACCTTGCCGGCGACGAGACCGGTGGGTTCGAGCAGGTCGGCGGAGACATGCTTGGTGACCGAGCCGGTGGTGCCGGACTTGGAGAACCCGCCGCGGTAGACGTAGACGGCGTCGACCCCGTTGGTCACCGCCAGGTCCGCCTTGCCGTCACCGTTGAAGTCCCCGGTCTCCACCTGGTCGCCGAAGCCGTAGTCGGCGTGGGCGGTGACCTTGAGGCGGACGGCACCGGTGCCGGAGAGGCCGGACTTCGCGCCCCACAGAAGGGTGACCGCGCCCGCGCCGGCCTTGGTGCCGACCTTCTCCGAGGAGTCGGCGACGGCCAGGTCGGCGTATCCGTCACGGTTGAAGTCGGCGGCGGCCAGGTCGTCGCCGAACGAGTCGGCGTAACCGCCCGCGTCCCCGGCCGTCCCCGGGACCCCCGCGGTGGCCTGCGTGAACGCCTTGCTGACCGTGCCGGGACCGGTGGCCGTCCCGTATGTGACGGTGAACTCGCCGCCGAGGCCCGCCGAGGCGTAGTCGCGGTAGCCGTCGCCGTTGAAGTCGTCGGCGTACTTCGCCGGGGCCGCGCTCGCGGCGCTCACGGAGAGGGTGAGCAGTCCGCCGGCCGCGAGGGACACGACCGTGGCCGTGGCGAGCGCGGAGCGGAGGGGGGTGCGCGTGAACATGCGTCTCCTGCGTGGATCTAAGTCTGGTGGCAGGGAGACTCACGGCGAGGGCTGATGGTTGTGGCGGGAGTGGCGATCGGTGACTCCGTTTCCTTGAGGGCGATTTCGGCCCACACGGTCTTGCCGACGGTCCGCTCGGTGACGCCCCAGGTCTGAGCGAGCAGCGATACGAGGATGAGACCGCGGCCGTTGGCGGCCTCCGGGTCGGTGACGTACCGGAGTCGGCGGTCGGCGCGGGCGTCGCTCACCTCGATACGGACGGTGTCCTCCGGGGTGAGTCTGAGCCGTAGCTCGAAGTCCCGGCCCGGGACTCTGCCGTGGGTGACGGCGTTGGCGGCGAGTTCGGCGACGACCTGTTGAGCGGTGTGGTTGACCTCGCAGTCGTAGGGATGCCCCCAGTCGTGGAGTTGCTGGGCGGTGAGACGTCGGGCAAGACGCGCACCGCGCGGGGTGGCGCTGAGGCGGGTGGAGATTTCGGCGTTCACGTGACTGAGCGTGGTGGGTTGTCCTTACGCTGGCCAGGTGCGACTCGGCGACTCTGGGTAGTTGTACGGGTGCGGTGCGTTCGGTGTACGAGGTGTCGGGTGGGAGGGGTGAGGTGGGTGAGTGAGCAGAGGGCGGAGACGCCCGCGGAGGCCGAGGGGGCGACGGGGTTGTTCGTCGCGCTCGGCAAGATGCTGAAGTTTCTGCGCGAGCGGAAAGGGCTGACGCAGACCGAGTTCGGGGAACTGGCGGGGTACGGCCCTGACGCGATCTCCGCGATGGAGCGGGGTGTGCGCAGGGTCCGGCCCGAGGTGCTGCTCAAGGCGGAGGAACTGCTGGATGCCGGGGGTCTGTTCAGGGAGGTCGTCCCCGAGGTCGAGGCGGCGCTGACGAAGGCGCGGACTCGGCATCCGGAGTGGTACCGGGATTATGCGGGGTTGGAGGCGGAGGCGGTTGAGCTGCACTTCTACGCCAACCAGGGGGTGCCCGGCCTACTCCAGACCGACACCTACGCGCGCGCGGTGTTCACGAAGCGGCGGCCGTTCCTGGACGAGGAGACGATCGAGAGGCGTGTTGCGGACCGACTCTCACGGCAGCAGGTCTTCGAGCGTCGGCCCGCGCCGATCGTGAGTTACGTGCTCGAAGAGATCGTGCTGGACCGGCCGATCGGTGGACGGCGCGTGCAGGCGGATCAGCTTCGCCGCCTGCTGGGCGTGGGGCAGATGCAGAACCTGGAGATCCAGGTGATGCCGAGCCAAGTAGAGGAACACCCCAACATGGACGGCGCGTTCAACCTACTGACGCCCAAGGGGCATGGGCAGGTGGCCTACACCGAGGTACAGGGGTACCCACGGCTGATCACCGACTCCGAAGAAGTCCGCAGGATCGTAGACCGCTATGGGATCATGCGGGCAATGGCACTCTCCCCTGCGGAGTCCCGGAAGTTGATCGAGCAGAAGCTGGAGGAGCTATGAACAACGAGCAGCTCACCTGGTTCAAGTCCAGCTACAGCGGCGGTGAGGGCGGCGAATGCCTGGAGGTCGCCATCACCCCCGCCACCATTCACCTCCGCGACTCCAAGCACCCCTCCGGCCCGCGCCTCACCCTCACCCCCGCCACCTGGTCGGCCTTCCTCTCAGGGGAGTTGGTCGGCGAGCGGCGCTAGCGCCTCCGCCGCTGCCAGCATGCGTGCGGCCTCCGTGCGTACGTCCTCGTCCTCGTCCGCCTCGGCCCGTTCCCGGAGCAGTGGGATCGTCGCCGGGTGGGCGGGCCAGCCGAAGGCCAGGGACTGAAGGGCGGCGATGCGCGGCCAGGGGTGGGGGTCGGCGGCGGTCCGGTCCCGGAGGAACGCGGCGCCGCTCTCGTCCGTTCGGTGCACGGCCCACCATTGCAGGACGACGCCCCGGATCCTGGGATCGAGATCATCCACGGCCCGAGCCCCGAGGGTCTCGCCAGTCGTCTCCTCGTCTCCGCCTGTCGTGACCAGCAGTGCGAGTGCCACTTCTCGCACCACCGGGCTGGGGTCCTCGGCCATACAGATACGGATCACGGTCCGAAGGTCGATGTCGCCTCGGTAGTACCTCGTCGCACGCAGTGCCTCCGCCCGGACACCCTCTTCCGGGTCGTTCACCAGCCGGTCGAACGCCAGCTGCCATGTAGTGGCCTCGTGGCTCCGATATCTGCACAAGTCAGCCAGGGCGGACTCGCGAACCTCGCGATCGGGGTCGTCGACAAGATGCTTGCGGACGCTCTGCCAGGTCTCCTCCCTGTCCTTCCCTGTCGTCACCAACCCGCCGAGCGCGGCGTCCCGTACTTGGCCACTGGCATCCTGGGCAAGGCGCTCACGCAGGAACTCCCAGGTGCCGGGGTGGGATTCCATCGTCTGCGCCATCACCGTGCACGCCACGCTGCGGACCCGTGGATACAGGTCCCTCAGGGCCCGCTGACGGAGGAAGCTCGACATGTCGGCGTCGACGCGGCGGAGGGTGCGCAACGCGAACAAGGCGTCCGTGCGGACGAACCAGTGGTTGTCCTCAAGTGCGGCTTTGCGGGCAAGTTCCCAGTCGCCCACCTGCTCAACCATCATCTGCATGGCCCTGTTGCGGACCATGTCGCTCGGATCATCGGTTGCCCGGCCTCGTACCAACGTCTGAATGCCCTCGTCGTCGAGCAGGCTCTCCAGACCCGCTACCGCACGCTGGCGGACATCTTCCTGGGAATCCTCGACGGCCAGCCGACACAGCAGAGCCCTGACCGCCGGATCCTGAATCCGGTACTCGACGAGCAGATCCACCGCTTCGGCACGCGCCCCCGTATCGTCCTCGGAGGCGACAAATTCGAGGATGGGCTCCCACAGGTCCTCAGCGTCGCCCCGCACCGACAGCGCGAATGCACGCACGACCAGCGAGCGGTCCCCAGTGGAGCGCTGCCTGATGAGCTCTCTGACGTCGGCCCCGTCGAGTTCGGACAGAGCCTCCAACGCCGCTTTGCGTACGTACTCGTCCGGTTCGGCCACCGCCCCCTCCCGGAGCAGCGCACGAACGTCCGGCTCCGCGCCCCAGCGCGCCGCCAACATCTCCAGCAAAGCCTTCCGCGCGTGCGTCACATCGGCCAGCACAGCCATGACCTGCGAACATGCCCGCGCTTGGTAGAGCGCGGCCGCGATCCTCCCGGGCTGAGGCCGATTCCGGAACTGGCCACGTAGATGGAACCAGCGCAGAAGCCTGGACCTCCCGCTCCAGTGCGGTGGAAACGTCCTGAGCGCGGAGGCGATGTCCTCGTCCCCCCTCAACAGGCCGAATCTCGAATCCGCCGCCTCCAAGGCCACGATGATCGCGTCCACGACGGCCCTGCTCTGCGTCGCCAGCGCCCCGGTCCTGCGGACCTCGGCCAGAGCCCTCACAGCCAGAGCCAGCAGCCCACCATCCCAGGTTGCACCCACCCGCCGCCGATGCAACTCCAGCAACCGATCAACCGCCGCCCCCGCCTCCCGCTCCCCCAACTGCCCGACCACCAGCAGCAACACCTCATGCCACGCCGGATCCTCCGCATGCCCCGCGAAGATCTCCTCGATAAACTCCTCCGGTGTCCACTCCCGTTCACGCGTGTAGCGATGGTCGATGTCCACGGCCGCCAGATACTCCAGGAAGGCCCGGTGGACGAAGCCGTACACCCCGCCCCCGTAGTGGCTGAGGATGAAGTTCCGGTCCCGGAACTGCCGCACCATCACCCGGGCCGCCGACACCGCCTGAGCCAGCGGGAGTTCGTACTGCTCACGCAGGTAGTCCCGGAACGTCTCCAGCAGTACGTCCTGATGGATGTGGTTGCCGGCGATGCCGCCCTCACCCTCCTGCATCCGCCGCGCGACGAGCCGCAGCAGCTCATGGCGGTCCTCGTCGCCCAGGTACGACAGGGCCTCGACGTCGTCCGGTGCGCGCAGGTGCTTGGCGTGTTCGTCCCAGTGGGCCACCAGGACCGCGACGGCGTGCCGGTAGACGCCGAGGCGGTCACGAGGGAGTTCCCGGCGTCGGCCGACGATGGCGAGGATCGTCAAAAGGAGGGGGTTTCCGGCGAGTTCGGCGACGGGGCGGGAGTGATCGACCGCATCGCTCAGGCGTCGGCAGAGACGGGCGGCGCGTTCCTCGTCGTGGGGATACGCGGTGGCGTACCACTGGCGGGCGAAGCGTTCGATCTGCCGGGTGCTCAGGTCCTGGACCATGTGGTGGGAGAACCCGGAGTGTTCGAGCACGCCTCGCCGGTAGCCGATGACGCGCGAGGTCACGACCACACGGACGCCGCCGGGACCGCCGTACCGGCCCGCGAAGTCCGCGACGCGGTGGCTCACCTGTTCCCGGGCGGCGGGGTCGAAGAGTTCGTCCAGGCCGTCGAAGACGACCACGGCTCGCCCCTCCGCCAGCAGCTGTTCCATGACCGCCGGTGGCGGTGCCATGCCCTTCGTACCGTGCAGGTAGGCGAGGAAGTCCTCGAACGTCCGCTCCCGCCACTCGCCCACCGCGTACTCACGGAGTTCCACGACCAGGGGTACCCGGCCGGCGAGCGGTGCCAGCGGGTCTGCCGCCTCAAGTGCTTCGCGCGTGAGGGTGAGCGCGAGATGCCGGGCGAGCGTCGACTTGCCCGCGCCGGGGTCGCCGAGCAGGACGAGGCGGGTCTCGCCAGGGTCGGCGAGCACGTCCAGGGCGTCGCGTGGCGGTCGTTCCGCGTAGGCCTTCCGGGCACGATTCAAGGCATCCCGCTCCAGGGCGGCCGGCAGATTCGTCGGCCACTCGCCCGCGTCCACCAACCGCTGCCGGATATCCCGCGGCAACTCCACCGGCGGCGGATCCGCCCGCACCGTAGGCGCCACGAACACCTCGTCCAGCCCGACCGGTGGATGCTCCCCCTCCTCGGTGGGGATCAGCACCTCCAGGTCCAGCCGCCCGTACGTCTCCCGGACGCGGCCCGCGTAGCGCCGTAACGCCTCGTCGGTCTCCGCTTCCGAGAGGACGGCCGGCTTCGGCGCCTGCTGCACGTACTGGTTCTCGATGATCGTCACGCTGTTGCCGTCACCGGTCACCGCGGCTTTGATGTCGCCCCCGGCCCCAACCGACCGCGCTCCACCCGCCGTGACCTGCTCCTCGTCCCGCCCCATGACAGGACGGTAGCGGTCGGGCGCCGAGGGCGAGCACCTCTCCGGCGAAGAAGCGAACAACGACGTATACGTCGACGTATACTCGCCTCATGTCCGATGCCATGATCCGGGTGCCCTCAGAGGTCCGGGACCGTCTCGCGGTGATCGCCGAGTCCCGCGGTACGTCGATCCGTTCTCTCGTTCAGGAATTCGCCGAGACCACCCTCACGGCCGAGGAGCGCCATGAACGTGCCGAGCGCACCCGCGCCTACCTCGCCGAGCACTTCGGTGTCGAGGTGACGGACGAGGAGAGCGCGGCCATGAGGCGGAAGCTTCGGGACGCCTTCGACAACCGGGCGGACGCCGCCGCGTGATCCAGCACCATCTCGTACTCGACACGCCCACGCTCCTCGCCCTGTCGGGCAACCGGCAGGTGTCCGCGCTCATCCACGGGGCGCACTACGAGCCCGAGATCCGGCTGTGGGCTCCCACGCTGTCAGTACTTGAGGCCGACGCGGAGCGCATGGGTCTCGCCGAGCACATCGGGCAGCTCGAAGTGCTCCACACACTCGACCTCGACTATCCGGCCGCGCTCGCTGTCACCCAGTTGCGCCGGGACGGGGTGCCGCCCGGCGTCGGGGCCGCCATCCACGCCGTACGGCAGCTGCCCGACTGGGGAGCGGACGCGCTGGTCGCGACCGTCGACGCCAAGGCGTACGAGGGACGCGGCGTCCCTGTCCTGGACCTCACCCGATAGCCGCCCTCGGCATCGTGCCCCTCCCCAGCCTCCTCGCCGTCTTCGCCCACCCCGATGACGAGTCCCTCTCCGCCGGTGGTGTCCTCGCCCAACACGCGGCCTCCGGTGCGCGGACCGCCGTGGTCACCGCTACCTGGGGTGAAGGGACGCAGCGGGCCGTGGAGTTGGCGGAGGCGTTGCGGATCCTCGGGGCCGGGAAGCCGCGGATGCTGGGTTACGCCGATGCGCGGGTGCCGGAGTCGGCGCCCGGTCGGCCTCGCCTCTGCGACGCGCCTCTCGACGACGTCGTACGGGAACTCGTTACCCATGTGCGGGAGTTCCGGCCCGATGTCGTCGTCACGCATGACGCCTACGGCGGGCTCACCGGGCATCCCGATCACCTCCACACTCATCGGGTGACCGCCCTCGCCGTCCAGGCCGCCGGCTGGCGGCACCTCTACCCCGAAGCCGGTGACCCCTGGCAGCCCGGCGCGCTGTATCTCGCCACCCATCCCGACTCCGCCGCACATGCGTTGGGCGGGCAACTGGTCCGGCCCGGGCGGGCGTTGTACAGCGTTCCTGACGACTGGGTCTCCGCCGTCATCGACGTACGTCCCTGGCTCGGCCAGAAGCTGCGCGCCATCGCCGCCCACCGAAGCGAGGTCGCACGCGGTGCCCTGCCCGGGCGGCTCGCCGCGCTGCCGGACGCCGAGCGGACGCGGCTCGTCGCCACGGAGTGGTACGTCCGGTACGGCGCCGTAAGCCCCACCGCGCCACGGACGACGCTGTGAGCCCTGGCCCCCAGCCCCCTCAGCGCTCGTACAACCCCTCGATCTCCCGCGCGAACTCCTTCATCACCGTCTCCCTCCGCAGCTTCATCGACGGAGTCAGATGTCCCTCCGCCTCCGTGAAGTCACGTGGCAGGACCTCGAAGCGGCGGATGGACTCGGGGCGGGAGACGAGTTTGTTCGCCTCGTCGATCGCGCGCTGCATGATGGCGTGCAACTCGGCGTCTCCGGCCAGGAGTTCGGCGGGTACCGGGTGTTTGCCGTTCATCTGGCGCCAGTGGGTGATGCCCTCCATGTCGAGGGTGATCAGGGCGGCGACGTAGGGGCGGCGGTCACCTACCACCATGCACTGGGAGATCAGGGGGTGCTGGCGGAGCCAGTTCTCCAGCGGGGCGGGGGCGACCGTCTTGCCGCCCGCCGTGATCAGGAGCTCCTTCTTTCTGCCGGTGATCGTCAGATAGCCCTCGTCGTCCAGGCTGCCGATGTCGCCCGTGGCGAACCAGCCGTCCGTTGAGGCCGGGGTGACGCCGCCCGCGTTCGGGTCCCAGTAGCCGCGGAACACCGGGCCGCCGGACAGGAGGATCTCGCCGTCCGCCGCTATGCGGACCTTCATGCCGGGGAGGGGCCAACCCACCGTGCCCAGGCGGGACTTCAGGGGCGGCGTCACCGTCGCCGCGCCCGTCGACTCCGTCAGGCCGTAGCCCTCGTAGATCTCCATGCCCGCCCCGGCGAAGAACGCGGCGATGTTGCGGCCGAGCGGTGAGCCGCCGGAGATGATGTGGCGGACCCGGCCGCCCATGGCGTTGCGGATGCGGCGGTAGACCAGGGGGTCGTAGAAGGTGCGGGCGGCCTTCAACGCCGTACTCGGGCCTCCGCCGGTGCCCGCCGCCTTCGCCTCCAGCGCCTCGCCGTAGCGGATCGCCACGTTCGCCGCGCGGTCGAAGGCGGAGACCCGGCCACCGGTCTCCGCCTTGGCGCGGGCGTTGTTGAAGACCTTCTCCAGCATGTAGGGGATGACGAGGAGGAAGGTGGGCCGGAAGCTGGCCAGGTCGCCGAGCAGGTCGTCCGACTTCAGGCTCGGCGCGTGGCCCAGGCGGACCCGGGCGCGGACGCACGCCACCGCCACCATGCGGCCGAACACATGGGACATGGGGAGGAAGAGGAGCGTCGCCAGCTCCTCGTCCGAGCGGGATCTGAAGACGGGGTGGAGGATCTCGATCGCGTTGTCGACCTCGGCGAGGAAGTTTCCGTGCGAGATCGCGCAGCCCTTGGGGCGGCCGGTGGTGCCGGAGGTGTAGATGACGGTGGCGAGGGTGTCGGGGACCAACATGCCCCGGCGTACGTCGACTTCGGCGTCGGGGACGTGCGTGCCGAGCTCCGCCAGGCGGTCGACGTGGCCCTTCTCCATGACCCACAGGTGGCGCAGGTCGGGCAGACGGTTCAACTCCGGTCCGAGAGCGGAGGCTTGGGAGACGGTCTCCGTCACCAGGGCCACCGCACCGGAGTCCTGGAGGATCCAGCGGGTCTGGAAGACGGAGGACGTGGGGTAGATGGGGACCGTGACCAGGCCGGCCGCCCAAGCGGCGAAGTCGAGGAGGGTCCACTCGTAGACGGTGCGGGCCATGACGGCGATCCGGTCGCCGGGAACGAGCCCCTCCGATATCAGGCCTTTCGCCAGCGCCAGCACCTGTGCGGCGAAGTCGGCCGCCGTCACATCGGACCAGCCCCCGTCCGCCGTACGACGGCTGAGCACCCGGTCCCCGGGCGCCGCCTCCGCGTTCTCGAACGGCAGGTCGGCCAGGGAGCCGTGCGTCACCGGCGGTACGACCGGCGGGACCGCGACCTCCCGGACCTCGCCGTCCAGCCGGCGTATCTCCGGTGCCACGAGCACGGGCGCGCCGTCGTAGTCGGTGGCAGCGGCATAGGGGAGGGACGACGACATGGGCAGCTCCTGGGGCGCGCAGCTGGATACCGCTCTGCTGCATAGGTACGCACCGGGCGTACCTGGACGTTCACCGGCGAGTGCGACTTGTGGGGTTACCGGCGGTCAGGGGGTCGTGGGGACCCGGCGATCCTAGGAGGCGCAGGTGGCGAGCTTGTGAGGGTTCAGGGAGCCTCTCGGGCCGGGTCTGTGCAACATCTGGCGCAAAGTGAGCCTTTGTCAGCTATGTGTGAACCAATGACCGGGTGCTCTCGGATCACGGCCGCTCCAGCACCGCCGTCACCCCCTGCCCGCCCGCCGCGCACACCGAGATCAGCCCGCGCCCCGAACCGCCGCGCTCCGCCAGCAGCTTGGCCAGCGTCGCCACGATCCGGGCGCCGGTCGCGGCGAAGGGATGCCCGGTGGCGAGGGACGAACCGGCCACGTTCAGGCGGGCCCGGTCCACCGGGGCCAGCCCCGCCTTCTCCCAGGCCGCCAGCGTCGCCAGCACCTGGGACGCGAACGCCTCGTGCACCTCGACGAGGTCGAAGTCGTCCATCCCGAGCCCGGCCCGCTCCAGCATGCGCGGCACGGCCCGCGCCGGGGCCATCAGCAGACCCTCCTCGGCGGGGTCGCCGGCGACGAAGTCCACGGCCGCCGTCTCGTACGCCGTCAGATACGCCAGCGGTTCCAGACCGCGCGCCGCCGCCCACTCCTCCGAGGCCAGCAGGACGACCGCCGCGCCGTCGGTGAGCGGCGTCGAATTGCCCGCTGTCATGGTCGGGTTGGGGCCGCCGGTGCCGAACACCGGTTTCAGGGTGGCCAGTTTCTCCACCGTCGAGCCCGGGCGCAGGTTCTGGTCCCGGTCGAGGCCCCGGAACGGCACCACCAGGTCCTGGAAGAAGTCCCGTTCGTACGCCGCCGCCAGCCGCTGGTGGCTCGTCGCCGCCAGCTCGTCCTGCGCCTCGCGCGAGACACCCCAGGCGTGTGCGGTGAGCGCCGCGTGCTCGCCCATCGACAGACCGGTGCGGGGCTCGGCGTTGCGCGGGATGTCGGGGACGAGGTGGCCGGGGCGGACCCGGGCGAGCGCCTTGAGGCGACCGCCGAGGGACTTCGCCCTGCGGGCCGCCAGCAGAATGCGCCGCAGGTCGTCGTTGACGCCGAGGGGTGCGTCGCTCGTGGTGTCCGCGCCGCCCGCGATCGCGGAGTCGGTCTGGCCGAGGGCGATCTTGTTGGCGGCGGCGATGACGGCCTGGAGCCCGGTGCCGCAGGCCTGCTGGATGTCGTACGCCGGGGTCGTCGGCGCCAGCTTCGAGCCGAGGACCGTCTCGCGGGCCAGGTTGAAGTCACGCGCGTGCTTGAGGACCGCACCGGCGACGAACTCGCCGACCGCGCCCGGCTGTCCGAGGTCGAAGCGGGTCACGAGGCCGTCCACCACCGCCGTCAGCATCTCCTGGTTGGAGGCGGTGGCGTAGGGGCCGTCGGAGCGGGCGAAGGGGACGCGGGTGCCGCCGACGATCGCGACCCGGCGTGCCGCCGGTGCCCGAAGAAGGCTCATCTCGACCTGCTCCTCATGCGTGACATGGGCGTGTGTGACATAGGCTTACCTCCGGTAACCTTACTCCAGAGTCAGCAAGAGAGCACCGAGTGGGGAGACGGCCATGGCCGACCGCTATCTGCGCTTCACCGGCACCGCGCCCGGCCGTTTCCTGACCCGCCGACTGGGGCTGCCGCAGCCGGCGGAACTCATCCGCTGGTCACCCGAGCGGACCTCCCTCGAAGGCGAGGTCCTCCACCTCACCGCGGGCGAGCCGGCGCCCACAGCTGTGGACCGCCCTTCCGCCGTCGTCCTCGACGCCACCGGCGTACAGGACGTCGAAGGCCTCGCCGGCGTCCACGCGGCCCTGCACCCCGTCGTCCGGTCCGTCGCCGCGAGCGGCCGGATCGTCGTCCTCGGCGCACCCCTCGACGCCGCCGACCATCACCAGGCGGCGGCCCAGCAGGCCCTGGAGGGCTTCACGCGCTCGCTCGGCAAGGAGATCGGCCGGGGCAGGACCGTCAATCTCGTACGGCTCACCGACCGGGCCGCCGCCGAGTCCACCCTGCGCTTCCTGCTCTCGCCCAAGTCGGCCTATGTGAGCGGGCAGGTGATCGAGGTGACGGAGGGGACCGGCCCCACCGACCTCGACGGGGAGCGGCCCCTCGCCGGTCGCACCGCCCTCGTCACCGGCGCCGCGCGCGGGATCGGCGCGGCCGTCGCCGAGACGCTGGCCAGGGACGGCGCCCATGTCGTCGTACTGGACGTGCCGCAGGCCGAGGCGGAGGCGCGGGAGCTCGCGCGTCGACTCGGCGGCAGCGCCCTCGCGCTCGACATCACCGCAGCGGACGCGGGCGAGCGGATCGCCGCGCAACTCCCCGACGGCATCGACGTGTTGGTCCACAACGCGGGGATCACCCGCGACCGGCGTCTGGTCAACATGTCCGCCGACCGATGGAGTTCGGTGCTGGATGTGAACCTGGCGAGCGTGCTGCGCACCACGGACGCGCTGTTCGCCGCCAAGGCGATCAACGAGAACGGCCGGATCATCGCCACCGCCTCCATCGCGGGGCTCGCGGGCAATGCCGGGCAGACCAACTACGGGGCCAGCAAGGCGGGTGTGGCCGGTCTGGTGCGCTCCCTCGCGCCGCGCGCCCTCGCCGAGCACGGGGTGACGGTCAACGCCGTGGCACCCGGGTTCATCGAGACGAAGATGACGGCCGCGGTGCCCCTCTTCATCCGGGAGGCGGGACGCCGGATGAACTCCCTCGCCCAGGGCGGCCTTCCGATCGACGTCGCCGAGACGACGGCGTGGCTCGCGCACCCGGCGTCGGGCGCGGTCAACGGGCAGGTCGTACGGGTCTGCGGCCAGAGCCTGCTGGGGGCGTGATGACGGACGTCACCCTGCGCCGCTCCCCCGCGCTCGCGCCGCTGCTCGCCCGGGGCGCGCTGCTGTCCCCCTTCAAACGCCCTCGGCCGGACGCCGACTTCCCCCGCACCCGCCTGGTCCTGCCCGGCCTCCGCGTCGACCTGGCACGGCTGGCGGCGTACGAGAGGGTGTGCGGGTTCGCCACGGGCGACGACGCGCTGCCGGTGACGTATCCGCATGTGCTCGGCTTCCCGCTGGCGATGCGACTCATGAGCGCCCGGGACTTCCCGCTGCCGCTCCTCGGCCTGGTCCACACGTCGATCGGGATCACCCGGCACCGGCCGCTGCCCGCGACCGGGGCGTACGAACTCACGGTGTACGTCGCCGGGTTGGCCCCGCACCGGCGGGGCACGGAGGCGACGGTCGTCACCGAGGTTCGGGTCGGCTCGGACGTCGTATGGGAGTCGAGCAGCACCTACCTGGCACGGCACCGCACCTCGGCCGCGCCCGAGCCGGCGGCCGAGCGCGCCGCCCAGACGCCCCTCCCCCCGCTCGCCGAGTGGCGGCTGGCCGGTGACATCGGCCGCCGGTACGCCGCCGCGTCCGGCGACCGCAACCCCATCCATCTGAGCCCGCTCACCGCCCGCCTCTTCGGTTTCCCACGCGCCATCGCCCACGGCATGTGGACGGTCGCCCGCTGCGTCGCCGCACACGGCAGCCCGCAGGTGGGTGAGGTGCGGGCGGAGTTCAGGGCGCCGGTACTACTGCCGGGGACGGTGACGTACGGGGCGGAGAGTGATCGCTTCGAACTGCGCGGCGGGGACCGTCTGCACGTCACGGGTGTGGTGAACGGCCGGGTCAGCGACGCACGTTGACCCCGCCGATGAGCCCCCAGGCGTCGATGCGGACGGTCGGCCCGCCGGGCGCGGCGGGACCGTCGTCCCGTACCCCGCCCAGCCGGACGCCGTGCACCTCGACCCGCACGTCCGGCCGCACCCTGAGGCTCACGCCCCCGATCAGGCTCAGCTTGGTGATGCGCAGTTCGGCGCCGTCCGGGATGTCGACGTCCGTGAGGTCGATGTCGGCGCCGCCGATGAGGGAGGCGGTGAGGGTGCGCTCGTGGAGGGTGGCGCCTTCGAGGCGGTGACCGCCGATGAGGCTCACCTTGATGTCGGTCTTTCGCGACTGCCGTTCCCCGCTGCTCTTCGTCATGGGAACGAAGGTACGGCCGGAGGATGACGCTCCCCCAGTGTCCCGTGTCCGCCTTACCGCATGACAGGTGTCATGCCGCCGGCGGAGCCCACGGCCGCCCCTCCATGAGTTCCCCCAGCCCGGCCCAGGCGAAGTTCATCAGCGTCGCCGCCGCCTGCCGCGCCGTGACACCCGGCGTGGCGTTGGCCCACGCGGCGAGTGACTCGGCGGCCCCCACCAGCGCCTCCGCCAGCCCGGCGACCTCCCGCTCGGGCAGATCGGGATCCCGGTGGGCCTCCCGCGCCGCGACGACGATCAGCTGCGTCACGAACGCGACGATCTCCTCCCGCATCGCCGTGACCTCCGCGGCGAACGCCTCACCGTGGATCCGGGCCTGCAGATGCAGCACCGACCAGCCGTCGGGGTTGCCCCCGGTGTGGGTGAAGAACGCCAGCAGCCCGTCCCAGAGCTGACGGTCGGCGGGCAGGTCGGTACGGACGCCGGAGCGCACGGCGTTGGTGAGCGCGAGCGCTTCACGGCGGATGCATGCCGTGAAGAGGTCGTCCTTCGAGTTCAGGTACAGATAGACCAACGGCTTGGAGACACCGGCGAGTTCGGCGATCTCGTCCATGGAGGCGGCCATGTACCCCCGGCGGCCGAAGGTCTGCACGGCGGCGTCCAGCATCTGCTGCTCACGGACCGCCCGCGGCATCCGCTTGGTCTTCACGGCACCCATGAGCCCAAGACTAAGACGTCCGCCGGGGCGAGAGGACTCCGTGAGCGACTAGGACGCCTGCCCCTGCGCCCGTGCCGCGTCGTCCGCGCCGTCCTCCTGGTTGCGGTTGGCCTCCAGGTTGGACTTCATACGGTCCACGCGCTCGGCGACCTGGATGGAGGCGCGGTCGCGCTCCTTGCGCAGGACGACGAAGCTGATCGGGGCCGAGATCACCAGGGAGAGAAGGACGACCCACATGCCGTTGGAGTCGCCGAGGCCGCGCGGGGCGACGCCGGAGTAGACGAGGCCCCAGACGACCCCGAGGCAGCCCACGAAGATCCCGAGGCGCATCAGTGTGTAGCGGAGCATCTCAATCCACTCTTCCGTTCCGGCTGAAAGTTCCCCTGAACATTCCCAAAGGGCACCTTCCAGTGAAGCACGCCCCCTCCCCGATCTTGCAGGGGGTCCGCTCACCCCAGGGCCCGGGCCGCCACCTTCAGATCAGAGACCAGGCCCTGGTACGCCGCCTCCCGGTCGTCCGACCTCAGCACGGAGGACGGATGCACGGTCGGCACCAGCCGCTCGGACCTCCCGTGGATCTCCTCCTCCAGCACGGTCCCCCGCACCTCCGTCACCCGGAACGACGACCCGAGCAACGCCTTCCCGGCGGTGGCCCCCAGCACGACGATCAACTCCGGCTCCACGACCGCCAGTTCCGCCGCCAGCCACGGCCCGCAGGCCGTCATCTCCCGCAGACTGGGCGCCTTGTGAATCCGCCGCTTACGGGGCTCGGCCTGCGTGAACTTGAAATGCTTCACGGCGTTGGTGACATACGCCTCGGCAGGGTTGATGCCGGCCTCGTCGAGCGCCCGGTCAAGCAGCTTCCCGGCGGGCCCGACAAAGGGTTTCCCTTGCCGATCCTCCTGATCCCCGGGCTGCTCACCCACGAGCATCACGCGCGCGTGAGCGTCTCCGGCCCCGAAGACGGTCTGAGTGGCGGCAAGGTGAAGCGGACAGCCCCGGCACCCGGCAGCGGCCCGCCGAAGGGCGGGAAGCCCACCCCGGTCAGGCAGAAAGGGCTCTGCGGTGTAGCCACCTTCGGGCGCCTCATCAGGCATACGCCCCGAGTACCCACCCAGGGGCGCGGGGAACTGCGCGACCAGCCCCCACACACCCGCACCCGAAGTCAGATACGCATCGGCTGAGGCGACTCCCGACGCCCCGCGTCAGGCCCGTCGTACTCCCGAATCACCTCGTACCGAGTGTTCCGCTCCACCGGCCGGAACCCCGCGTCCCGGATCAGGTCCAGCAGATCGTCCCGCGTCAGCTTGTTCGGCGTACCGAAGTTGTCCGCGTCGTGGGTGATCTTGTACTCGACGACCGACCCGTCCATGTCATCCGCGCCGTGCAGCAGCGCCAGCTGCGCGGTCTGCACACCGTGCATGACCCAGAAGACCTTGACGTGCGGAACGTTGTCGAAGAGCAGCCGCGACACCGCGAAGGTCTTCAGCGCCTCCGCGCCGGTCGCCATCTGGGTACGGGCCTGGAGCCGGTTGCGTACCTTCCCGTCCTTCATGTCGACGAAGTCGTGCTGGTAGCGCAGCGGGATGAAGACCTGGAAGCCGCCCGTCTCGTCCTGGAGCTCACGCAGCCGCAGCACGTGGTCGACCCGGTGGCGGTGCTCCTCGATGTGGCCGTAGAGCATGGTGGCCGGGGTCTTCAGCCCCTTCTCGTGCGCGAGCCGGTGGATGCGGGACCAGTCCTCCCAGTGGGTCTTGTGGTCCACGATGTGCTGCCGGACCTCCCAGTCGAAGATCTCCGCGCCACCACCGGTCAACGACTCCAGCCCGGCGTCGATCAGCTCATCGAGGATCTCGCTCGCGCTCAGCCCGGAGATCGTCTCGAAGTGATGGATCTCGGTCGCGGTGAACGCCTTCAGCGAGACATCCGGCAGCGCGGCCTTCAGCTCGCGCAGCGACCGCGGGTAGTAGCGCCACGGCAGGTTCGGGTGCAGGCCGTTGACGATGTGCAGCTCGGTGAGGTTCTCGCCCTCCATCGCCTTGGCGAGCTTCACCGCCTCCTCGATGCGCATCGTGTACGCGTCCTTCTCCCCCGGCTTGCGCTGGAAGGAGCAGTAGGCGCAGGAGGCGGTGCACACGTTGGTCATGTTGAGGTGCCGGTTGACGTTGAAGTGGACCACGTCACCGTTCTTGCGCGTGCGCACCTCGTGCGCGAGACCGCCCAGCCAGGCCAGGTCGTCCGACTCGTACAGCGCGATGCCGTCCTCGCGGGTCAGCCGCTCACCGGCCCTGACCTTCTGCTCCAGCTCACGCTTGAGCCCGACGTCCATGGGGGTCACACCCTTCTCCGACAACTCCGACGACTTCGACAACCGTACGGCTACGCCTCTTCGGGAAGCTCTCCGACCCGGTTCTCCCACTTCGTGGAGAGCACGATCGTGGTACGGGTCCGGGAGACACCCTTCGTCCCGCTGAGCCGCCGGATGATCTTCTCCAGGCCGTCGACGTCGCTCGCCCGCACCTTGAGCATGAACGAGTCGTCGCCCGCGATGAACCAGCAGTCCTCGATCTCCGGCAGGTCCTTCATCCGGCGGGCCACGTCCTCATGGTCGGCGGCGTCGGAGAGGGAGATGCCGATGAGGGCGGTGACACCGAGGCCGAGCGAGGCGGCGTCGACGGTGGCGCGGTAGCCGGTGATGACACCGGCCGCCTCAAGACGGTTGATGCGGTCGGTGACGCTGGGTCCCGACAGACCGACGAGGCGGCCCAGCTCCGCGTAGGAGGCCCGGCCGTTCTCCCTCAGGGCCTGGATGAGCTGCCTGTCCACCGCGTCCATGCGATCGAAGCCTTCCGCTGAAGAGGATCCCGAAAGTTCCCGAAGTGATGAGAGGTACTGCGACTTGCTCAGATGGCGCCTACGTCGTGCGGGTTCCGGACCCGCCGCCGAGTTCGCCCTTCCACCGCCGGTACAGCCGGTGCTCGACCCCGGCCGCGTCGAGGACCCGTCCGGCGACGAAGTCGACGAGGTCCTGGATGTGGGTGGCCCCGGCGTAGAAGGCGGGCGACGCCGGTACGACGGTCGCGCCGTGGTCGTCGAGGGCGACGAGGTGCCGCAGCGTCTGGCCGTTCAAGGGGGTCTCCCGTACGGCGACGACGAGCGTGCGGCGCTCCTTGAGGGTCACGCTCGCGGCGCGCTGGAGCAGGTCCTTGGAGAGCCCGAGGGCGACGCCCGCGACGCAGGCGGTGGACGCCGGCACGATCAGCATGCCCTTGCTGGGATACGACCCCGAGGACGGCCCGGCCGCGAGGTCACCGGCGTTCCAGTACCGCACACGGGCGATGTCGACGTCGAAGCTCCCCGGCTTCCCGTCGGCCCCCCTGGCCAGCCATTCCCGCAGGTCGTCCTGCCAGTGCGCGTCCCGGAAGGCGATCTGGGTCTCGTCGAGCAGCGTCAGCCGCGAGGCCCTGCTGACGACCAGGTCGACGTCCTCCCCCGCCTCCAGCAGCGCCCGCAGCACCGCAGCCGCGTACGGCGTCCCGGAAGCTCCGGACACCCCCACGATCCAAGGCACGCGCTGCGTTTCTCCTGCGTTCACCCTCCCGAGCCTACCGGTGGAGCGGATCCTCAGACGGTCAGGCCCCTGACCAGGAGATCCAGCAGCGCGCACACGAACAGGGCGATCCCGATGAAGCCGTTGACGCTGAAGAACGCCCTGTTCAGGCGGGTCAGGTCATGCGGGCGGACGATGTTGTGCTCGTAGACGAAGGCCGCCGCGACGATCATCAGACCGACCCAGAAGAACCCGCCCGCGTCGGTGGCGACGGCGTACCAGATGAGGAGGGTCATGGTCAGGGCATGGCAGACCCGGGCTCCCCAGATCGCCGCCGGGATGCCGAAGCGGGCCGGGACCGACAGGACGCCGATCTCGCGGTCGGTCTCGACGTCCTGGCAGGCGTAGATCAGGTCGAAGCCGCCGATCCAGATGCCGACGGCGAGCCCGAGGATCACCGCGTCCCAGGACCACTCTCCGGTGATGGCGAGCCAGCCGCCGACCGGGCCCATCGCCTGGGCGAGGCCGAGGATGGCCTGGGGGTAGTTCGTGAAGCGTTTGCCGTAGGGGTAGACGACCATCGGGATGACGGCGACCGGGGCGAGCGCCAGGCACAGCGGGTTGAGCAGGGCCGCCGAGCCCAGGAAGACCACCACCGCGACCAGCGCGCCCGTCCACGCGTGCTTGACCGACATCGCGCCGGTCACCAGCTCGCGGTGGGCGGTCCGGGGGTTCCGGGCGTCGATCTCGCGGTCGATGATCCGGTTGACCGCCATGGCGAAGGTGCGCAGGCCGACCATGCAGATGGTGACCAGCAGCAGCCGGCCCCAGTGGATGTTCTTGTCCCACTCGAACATCGCGGTGAGCGCCGCGATGTACGCGAAGGGCAGCGCGAACACCGAGTGCTCGATCATGACCAGGCGGAGGAATGCCTTGGTGCGTCCCGGCTGGGGGATCGCGGCAGACGCTGAACTCACAGTCCGTATTCCTTCCACCGGCGGTCCACCTTCGCCGCCGTCTCCGGGTCCGACACCACCATGTCGGGCCAGCCACCGTCGCGTGTGTAGCCCTCCTCGGGCCACTTCCGCGTCGCGTCGATCCCCGCCTTGCCGCCCCAGAACTGCTGGTAGGAGGCGTGGTCGAGATGGTCGACCGGTCCTTCGACGACCGACAGGTCACGCGCGTAGTCCGTGTTGCCCAGGGCCCGCCACGCCACCTCGTGGAGGTCGTGGACGTCGCAGTCCGAGTCGACGACCACGATCAGTTTCGTCAGGGACATCATGTGGGCGCCCCACACAGCGTGCATCACCTTTTGGGCGTGCTTGGGGTATTTCTTGTCGATCGAGATGATCGCGCAGTTGTGGAAGCCGCCCGCTTCGGGCAGGTGGTAGTCCACGATGTCCGGCACGATGATCTTCAGCAGGGGGAGGAAGAAGCGTTCGGTCGCCCGGCCCAGGGGTCCGTCCTCCGTCGGGGGGCGGCCTACGACGATCGACTGAAGCAGCGGCCGCTTCCGCATCGTCACGCAGTCGATCTTCAGCGCGGGGAAGGGTTCCTGCGGGGTGTAGAAGCCCGTGTGGTCGCCGAAGGGCCCTTCCGGCAGCATCTCGCCCGGCTCCAGCCAGCCCTCGATGACGACCTCGGCCTGCGCCGGCACCTGGAGCGGCACCGTCTTGCAGTCGACCATCTCGATCCGCTTGCCGGCGATGAACCCGGCGAACAGGTACTCGTCGATGTCACCGGGAAGCGGCGCGGTCGACGCGTACGTCACGGCCGGCGGGCAGCCGAAGGCGATCGCGACCGGCAGGCGCTCACCGCGCCGGGCCGCCACCTGGTAGTGGTTCCGGCTGTCCTTGTGGATCTGCCAGTGCATACCGATCGTGCGCTTGTCGTGGCGCTGGAGGCGGTACAGACCGAGGTTGCGGATGCCGCTCTCGGGGTCCTTGGTGTGGGTCAGGCCCAGGTTGAAGAAGGAGCCGCCGTCCTGCGGCCAGGTGAACAGCGCGGGCAGGTCGTCGAGATCGACGTCGTCGCCGGTGAGGACGACCTCCTGCACGGGCGCGTCCCCCGACTTCACCTTCTTCGGCGGTACGTGCGTCATCGCACCGAGCTTGCCGAACGCCTCCCGCACACCCACGAAGCCGTGCGGCAGCTCGGGCCGCAGCAGCCCGCCGATCTTGTCGGAGATGTCCTCGTACGACTTCAGTCCCAGCGACTTCAGCAGCCGCCGGTCGGTCCCGAAGACGTTCATCGCGAGGGGCATCGAGGAGCCCTTCACGTTCTCGAAGAGAAGCGCGGGGCCGCCTGCCTTGTTGACCCGGTCGACGATCTCCCCGACCTCCAGATACGGGTCGACCTCGGCCTTGACGCGCTTGAGGTCGCCCTCGCGTTCCAGGGCCCTGAGCAGCGAGCGAAGATCGTCGTAAGCCATGCGTTCCAGTATCCGGTACCGGCTACCCTGGCCCCGTCACCGGGGCCGTCCCACGCCCTGCCACCGTCTCCTGGGGGAACGCACCACTCATGCTCAGGTATCTGCCCTTCCTGCTGGTCCTGGCGCTGTGGATCTACGCCTTCATCGACTGCCTCAACACCCCCGAGGAGCAGGTCAAGGGGCTGCCGAAGGTGGTCTGGGTGATCATCGTGCTGCTCTTCGGCGAGGTCCTCGTCGGCCCGGTCGCCTGGCTGGTGGCCGGCAAGCAGCGCGGGCCCGCCACGGCGGGCGGCGCCCCGATGGGCGGCGGACGGTTCGTCGCCCCGGACGACAACCCCGAGTTCCTCAAGTCCCTCGCGGAAGACGCCGCGCCTTCCAAAAAGGACGAGGCCCTGCTCAAGGACTGGGAGGCCGACCTCCGTCGCCGCGAGGAAGAGCTCCGCAGGAAGGAACAGGGCGAGGACCCCAAGGACGCCTGATGGAGCTGCGGCTGCTGGTCACCTTCGAGAAGGTCGCGACCGTGCTCAGCTTCACCCGGGCCGCCGCCGAGCTGAGCTACGCCCAGTCCAGTGTCACCAGCCAGGTCCGCGCCCTGGAGGACTCCCTCGACGCCCAGCTCTTCGACCGGCTCGGCAGCCGGATCCGGCTGACGGAGGCCGGGGAGCGGCTGCTGCCGTACGCCCGCCGGATCATCGAGCTGAACGAGGAGGCGCGGGCGGCCGTCGCAGGGACCGAGGAGCCCTCGGGCACGCTCGCCGTCGGCACCATGGAGTCGCTGACCTCCTACCGGCTGCCCCCGCTCCTGGAGTTCTTCCACCACCGCTATCCGAAGGTACGGCTGTCGCTGCGCACGACCCTCGGTGACGAGACCCGGCAGGCGCTGCGGCAGGGCACGTACGACGTGGGCTTCCTGATGGAGGCCGAGACCGCGCACCCGGGCCTGGAGAGCGAGGTGCTCGCGGTGGAGCCGCTGGCACTGGTGGCGTCACCGGAACACCCGCTCAACGGAGGGGAGTTGGCGACCGCCGACCTCCTGGGCCAGTCGCTCCTCGCGACCGAACCCGGCTGCGCCTACCGGGACTTGTTCGAGCGGGAGCTCGTCTCCCTGGGCGGCCCGGCCGAGTTCATGGAGTTCGGGACGATCGAGGCCACCAAACGGGCGACGGCGGCCGGTCTCGGCATCGCGCTGCTGCCGGAGATCACGGTCGCCGCCGAACTCGCGGAGGGCACTCTCGTACGACTGGACTGGGAGCCGCCGTTCACGCTCCGGACGCAGCTCGCGTGGCGGTCCGGGAAGCGGCTGCCGGCGCATGCCCGGCTGTTTCTGGAGCAGGCGCGGAAGCTGGTGTCCGAGCAAGGGTGACCTTGAGGCTCGCCAGCACGATCAGCGGGACGCCCAGCGCCTGGACGAGGCCGATGTGGTGGCCGTACACCGCCCAGTCCATGCCCATCGCGACGGCCGGGTAGACGAAGGCCAGGACGGCGATCTTGGAGAGCGGCAGCTGGGCGTAGGCGGCGTACATCAGGACGTACATCAGGCCGGTGTGGATGAACCCGAGCCCGGCCAGCCAGCCCCAGTCGCCCGCGCTCGCGCCGCTCATCGCGCCGAAGTCGGCGAAGGGGAGCAACAGCGGGATGCCGACCAGGACTTGGACGAGTGCGATGAGGTGCGGGCGGACGCCGGTGATGCGCTTGGTGACCAGGGTGGACAGACCGTAGAGGAGCGCGGCGAGCAACGCCTGTCCGACGCCCAGGAGATAGGAGCCGCCGCCGGTGAAGTCCCCCGGCGTGACCCCGGAGACCAGGATCAGTCCCGCGAAGGCCAGGCCGATCCAGCCCGCCTTGGCGGCGGTGAGCCGCTCCCGGAAGAGGAGGGCGCCCAGCAGCACGACGTAGAACGGCTGGGTGTGGTAGACGACCGTGGCGACGGAGATCGAGGTGTTCTCGTACGACTCGAAGAGGAACACCCAGTTGAAGACGATGAACACACCTCCCAGGACGGCGAGTCCGAGGGTGCGCGGGGTGAAGCCGTGGTCGCGGAGCCAGCCGCGGGCCAGCACGTAGCCGCCCAGCGCCAGGGCGCCGAAGACGACGCGGAAGAAGACGACGTCGAAGGGGGAGGCGCCGGACTCGACGACGAAGACGCCGAGGGTGCCGGAGAGGATCATGGCGGTCGTGAGCTGGGCGATGCCCTTGCGGTCGGAGGTCATGTCCCTGACCGTAGGAGCGGGCATCCGTGCTGGTCCACGCGCCAGTGGGGCGTCCTGCCGATGGCCCCATCGGCAGCGCCGATGCGTGCAGGTTGTACGCCGGTGAGGCTTCCGATGCGGACATTGCGCCCCTGTGCCCGGACCGGCCGGAACCGGACACTTACCTCGCATGACGACTGCTCCCGCCGACTCCGCCGGCACTCTCGCCCCCGCGTACGGTGACAAGGTCATCGCCGTCGAGACGGCGGGCTCCGAGCCCATCCCGGACGCCGAACGCCATGGCTCGCCGCTCCAGCTGCTGTGGACCTGGGCCTCCCCGAACATCGAGTTCGCGACCGTCTTCATCGGCGTGATCTCAGTGCTGTTCTTCGGCCTGAGTTTCTGGGAGGCCACCGCGGCCATCGTCCTCGGCACCGCCCTCGGCGCGATCACCCAGGGCTTCCTCTCCCTGGACGGTCCGCGCTTCGGCGTCCCGCAGATGGTGATCGGCCGGTTCTCCTTCGGCTACTTCGGCAACATCCTGCCGTCCGCGGCCAACGGCCTGATCGCGGGCGTGGGCTGGTTCGCGGTGAACAGCGTGAGCGCGGCCTTCGCCCTGAACACGCTGACCGGGCTGCGTCCGCTGCCTTCCCTGCTGCTCGTGGTCGTGGCCGAAATCGTGATCGGCTTCATCGGCCACAACTTCGTCCACACCTTCGAGAAGTACGCGTTCCCCGCGCTCGCCGTGATCTTCCTTCTCGCCGGCGTGTGGACCTTCAAGGACGCGAACCTCGGCGGAGGCGGCACGGGCGGCGGCATCGGGGGGTTCCTGCTCGCGTTCAGCGCGGCCTGGGGCTACGCGGCCGGCTGGAACCCGTACGCCTCGGACTACTCGCGCTACCTGCCGCGCACCGCGAACAAGCTGAAGACGATCGTCTACCCGGCGGTCGGCCTGTTCGTGTCCGTCGCCCTCGTGGCGGTCATCGGCGCGGCCTCGGCGACCATCGTGGCTCCGAAGGACGCCACCCCGACGGCGGCCTTCACCGGTCATCTCCCGGGCTGGCTTGGTGACTTGGTGCTCGTCGCCATCATCCTCGGCGCCATCTCGGCGAACGCCCTCAACATCTACTCGGGCGCGATCTCCATCGCCTCCTTCGGCCTGAAGCTCCCGACGTGGCTGAGCCGTAGCGTGCTGGTCGTGGTGTCCGGTGTGGCCGGTACAGCGGCGGCGTGGGCCTCGCTCGACGACGCGGGGTCGGCGTACGAGGCGTTCCTGCTGGTGATCGCGTACTGGGTGGCACCGTGGCTGGGCGTCGTCCTGGTGGAGCGGTGGCTCCAGTCCCGCACGGCCACGGACGAGGAGCTGACCGCCCGCCTGAGCGACCGTTCCCTCACCAACTGGCCGGGGCTGACGGCCCTGTTGATCGGTGTCGCGGTGTCCGTGCCGCTCTTCTCCAACCAGGAGGACTTCGTCGGCTACGTCCCGAAGCACTGGCCCTCCTTCGGCGACATCACGCCGGTGATCGGGTTCGTGGTGAGCGCGGGGCTGTACGCCGTCCTGCGGAAGGCCGCCGGGCCGGCTCAGTCCTCGGCCGCGTAGGCCTGGTCGACGTACTCCACCCTGATGTACCGGGCGCCGAACGCCTTCTCGATGAGGGGGGTGGCCGTCCCGGGGTCGTCCACGCCCACATGCACGAACCCCCGCTCGTCGACGCCGACTTCTCGCATCTGGAAGGTGCCGTCCCAGCGGGTCATGTCCTCGCCGATCCGCTCGGCGAGGGCGTCGAGGGTCCTGCGGTCGACGTCGGCGGGGTGCAGCCGCAGCTTCACGCCCTTCTCGGCGGCGTCGCAGGCGGCCGTGTCGAAGTCGTGGTCGGGGATGCGCCAGACGTCGGCCGCGTGGGCGTCCTCGTCGACGCCCATGCCGGTGTAGACGTCGGCGTAATCGCCCGCGGCCAGCTTGTCGATGCGGTCGAGGGTCCGGTAGAGCGGGGTGTCCTCGGGGGCGTCGCCGTCCTCGGGGCTCGGCAGGGTGCCGACGCACCAGTCCTCGGCGGGCGGCGAGGGCGAGACGGTCGCCTCGACGTCGATGTACGCGTGCCCGGTGTCCAACTCGTCGATGTACAGGGCCGCCCCCACCACCACACCGGCGGTGGCCACGGCCGCCACGATCCAGCTGCGGTTCCTCATACGACTGTGACGCCGAAGGGGGCGAGCCGGTTCAGTCGCCCCTGAGGACCAGCTCCAGCAGCCCCGGGAAGCGGGCGTCGAACTCCTCCCGCCGCAGCCGGTTGACCCGCTTGGGCCCCTCGTCGCGCTGCTCGACGAGTCCGGCGGCGCGCAGGACCGCGAAGTGGTGGCTCTTGGCCGCCTTGCCGACGGGCACGTCGAAGGTGCCACAGCTGCGCGACCAGTCGGCGGAGGCGGCCAACTCCCGTACCAACTGGACCCGTACGGGGTCGGCGAGGGCGGCGAGCGCGGTGAGGACGGGGACGTCGTCGGGGTGGGTGTGCTCGGGGGCGGCACGGTGACTCGCCATGGTGTCCTCTCGACCCGCTTGCGGAGTGTTCGATGAAAACCATACAGTCATGAGTGTTCGCTTCTCATTGAACAGTCTGAGCGGTCCAGAACGGGGTGTGCGGCATGCGCGCGATCGAGTTCCAGGAGTACGGCGGTCCCGAGGTCCTCAAGACCGTCGAGGCGCAGGTCCCCGAGCCGGGCCCCGGGCAGGTGAGCGTCGACGTGGCGTACGCCGGGATCAACTTCGCCGACCTCAAGGCACGCGACTCGGGCTACCGGGTGCCGCGGCTGCCGTTCGTGCCCGGCCTGGAGGTCTCCGGGAGGGTCCGGGCGCTGGGCGAGGGGGTGACCGGCCTGACCGTCGGCCAGGAGGTCACCGCGCTGACCGAGGGCGGCGCCTACGCGGACGTGACCGTGGCGGACACGGCGACCGTCTTCCCCCTCCCGTCCGGCGTCGACCTGCGCACGGCCGCGACCTTGCCGACGGTGCTGCCGACGGCGTACGCGCTGGTCCACTCCGTGGGCCGGCTCCAGCCCGGCGAGACCGTGCTCGTGCAGGGCGCGGCGGGCGGCATCGGCACGGTCGTCGGACAGCTGGCCAAGGCGGCCGGCGGCACGGTGTACGGCGTGGTCTCCAGCGCCGCGAAGGCCGCGTACGCGCGCGAGTACGGGTACGACGAGGTCTTCGTCGGTGACTTCGAGGCGCCGGTGCGGGCGGCGACGGGCGGACGCGGGGTCGACCTCGTCCTCGACCCGGTCGGCGGCGACACCCTGCGCGCCGGCCTCGCCTCCCTCGCCGTCTTCGGCCGCCTGGTCTCCTTCGGCAACGCGAGCGGGGCGGAGGCGTGGAGCGTGGGCCAGCCGGAGCTGTATCCGTACGGCGTCACGGTCGGCGGCTTCTCCATCCTCACCCTGGCCCGGACCGCCCCGGCCGAGCTGCGGGCCCTGGCCGAGCGGGCGTTCGCGAAGGTCGCCGACGGGACCGTGACCCTGCCGGTCACCGCCGAGTTCGCCCTGGAGGAGGCCACGGAGGCACACCGCCTGATGGGGGCACGGACGAGCACGGGCAAGCTGCTGCTGCGGGTGGCCGGCTAGTACGCCACCGTGTCGCACCAGGTCTCCGCCCAGGCGGAGGCGCCGTACTTGTTGGCCGCGCGCACCGTCACGCAGACCTCGTCGCCCGAGTACGGGCCGGTGATCGTGTAGCTGGTGTTGCCGGTGGAGTAGACGGTGTCGACGTTCTTCTTGGTGAAGTTGCTGCCCTTGTTGGTGTAGTGGATGTCGTAGCGGGTCGCCCGGGAGACCGTCGACCAGCTCACCTTGATCGGCATGTCGCAGGCTCCGACGCAGGAGTTGACGTAGTCGAGCCGGTAGCTGGTCAGATTCGGCGGCGGGGAGCCGGTGGACGAACCGGACGACGACGAACCGGAGGAGGATGAACCGGACGACGACGAACCGGAGGAGGTCGAGGACGAGTCGTCCGAGCCGCTCCCGGTGTGGGAACTGCCGGAACCACTCCCCGTGTTGGAGTCTCCCGAGCCACCGTTCTCCCCGCGGTCCGACGCCTTCGACTTGCTGGGTGATGGCGACGGCTTGCCCTTGGGGCTCGTCGCAGACGCCGACGGGGACGGAGACGGAGACGGGGTGGCCGAGGATGACGCGGTGACCGAGGGGTTCGCCTGAGCCTCGTTCTGCGGTGCGGCGGACGTGTACGGCAGGTTCTGGAGGGCGAGCGTCGTGCCGGTCACCACCACGACCACCGGTACGACGGCGAGCGCGATGCGGGTACGCCGGCTGCGCTCGCGCCGCTCCGCAACACCCGGAGTGGCTGGAGTGGCTGGAGTGGCTGGAGTGGCGTCCGGCAGGGTCGGGGTGCGTACGGGCGGCAAGGCGATCTCCGGCACGTCCGCGGCGAACGCCGCCCGCTCGGCCAGCCGCTCGGCGACGGCCGCCGGCCACGACGACGCCACGGGCACCCCCTCGAACTGCCGCAGCAGTTCCGCGGCCGTCGGCCGTCCCTCCGGGTCCTTGTCGAGGCAGAGGGCGACGACCTCGGCGAGCTCCGGGTCCAGTGCGCGCAGCGGAGCCAGGTCCGGCTGCTCGTGCACGATCCGGTACAGCACCCCGTGCCCGGACTCCTCCCCGAAGGGCGGTCGCCCGCACGCCGCGTACGCGACGACCGAGCCGAGGGCGAAGATGTCGACCGCGCCGGTCAGCCTCCTTGCCCCGGAGGCCTGTTCGGGCGACATGTAGGCGGGGGTGCCGACGACGAGGCCGGTGCTGGTGAGCTGGCTCTGCTCGGCCGCGCGGGCCACGCCGAAGTCGATGAGGGTGAGGCCGTCGAGGGTCACCATGACGTTGGACGGCTTGAGGTCCCGGTGGACCATGTCCAGCGCGTGCACGGCCGCCAGCCCCTTCACCGCCTCCCGCAGCAGCAGCCACAGGGACTCGGCGGGCAGGGGACCGCCGTTCGCGTCGAGGGCCTCGCCGAGGGTGAGACCGGGGACGTACGCGGTGGCGAACCAGGGCGGCTGGGCGGTGGCGTCGCTCGCGAGCAGCGGGGTGGTGGCGCCGGCCGGCAGGGACGCCAGGTTGTCCAGCTCCTGGCCGAAGCGGCGCAGGAACTTCTTGTCCTCGCCGACGATCGAGGGCAGGACCTGTTTGACGGCGGCGTACCGGCCCTCGTGGACGCCGAGATAGACCCGGCCCATGCCACCGGCGCCGAGCCGCCCGACGAGCGGGATCGGCCCGATGACCCGCGGGTCGTCGTCGGTGAGCGGCTCCACGATGTCGTCGCTCTCGCCGGCCCCGTTGCTCTCTTCGCTCACCGGGCGTACGCCCCCAGGCCGACGAGGCAGTACACGTACTCGTTGATGGCCGTTCCGTTCATCGTGTAGCGGTACGAGAAGGCGTACTGCGTGCGGGGGTTGGCGTTGCACTGGCTCATGTCGGAGCTGAAGGGGATCGTCTGGATCACCTTGTAGTGCGCGTCCGACGCCGAGCAGTCGACCTCCTCGACGTCGTCGACCTCCTGCGCGGTGGTGGAGTCGGGGAGGGTGCCGTTGAGGCAGGTCCCGGAGGTGTAGGGGTCGGGGGCCTCGGTCTCCTCCGCGTACGGGTCGTCCGTGTAGGGGTCGTCCGTGTAGGGGTCGGCCGACGCGTACGGGTCCTCGGAGTACGGGGCGTCCGTGTACGGCTCGTACGTCCCCGAGTACGAGTACGACGGCGAGCTGTAGGACGAGCTGTACGGCGAGGCGTCGTCCGCGCTGTCGTCGTCTCCCCCGTTGGCGACGACAGCCACGAACACCACCAGGGCCGCGACCGCGAGGGCCCCCACCCACTTCGCCGCGCCGGTCCCGCCCGACGCGCCCGCGGTGACCCGGACGCGCAGCAGCACCTCCTGCTGCCCGACCCACAGCCGTACGAGGTCGCCGTCCCGGGTGGGAGGCACCCGGACGCGGACCGCGCCCGTCGGCAGCTGCACGGTGACGACGGCGCCGACAGCGGCCTGCTGCGGCGTCAGCGAAATGGAGGTCTCCTGTTGCGACACAGGGACGAGTGTGGAGCACCGGGCAGCCTGATTGGAGATCTTTTCTAGAAATTCACTTCAGAAAGCACGTGTTCTACTCTGGCCGCGATGAGCCCCAAGCAACAACGCGGCGAGGCCACGGTCGAGCAGCTCCTCGACGCCGCTCTGCGGGTGTACGCGGAGTCGGGCGAGCAGGGCCTGACCGTCACCGCGATCACCAAGGCCAGTGGCGTCAGCCTCGGCAGCCTCTACCACCACTTCGGCAGCATCAACGGACTGACGGACGCGTTGATGCACCGCTGGCTGGGCCGGCTGCTGGGCGAGCTGGCGACAGCCTTGCAGCAGACCCGCACCGCCCGCTCGGGCATCCGGGCGATCGTGCGGACGTATCTGGAGTTCGTCCGGGAGCACCATGACGCGGCCCTGCTGCTGCACTCCCCGCTCGCCGACCGGCGCGGCATGGCGCACGGCAAGGAGCTGCGCGACGCCCAGGAGGCGCGCCTCTCGCCGTTCGCGCTGTGGATCGAGCCGCGGGTGGCGTCGGGGGAGCTGGCCCCGCTGCCGCTCGGACTGATCGAGTCGCTGGTGCTCGGCCCGGTGATCGGGGTGGCGAGGCGCTGGCTGTCGGGCGTGGACGACGTGGACCTGGACGAGGCGACGCGGATCTTGCCGGAACGTATCTGGAGGTCGGTCGCGGGAGAGTGACCGGGGCGTGGCGGGGGCGCGATGGGGGCGCGACGGAGACGTGACGGGGACGTGACGGGGACCACTCCAGCACGGGGTTTGCATGACCATGCATCGCGATGCATAATCTTCCTATGTCCAAGGTCCTCACCTCCCTCCCCGTCGGCGAGCGCGTCGGCATCGCCTTCTCGGGCGGCCTCGACACCTCCGTCGCGGTCGCGTGGATGCGCGACAAGGGCAGCGTCCCCTGCACCTACACCGCCGACATCGGTCAGTACGACGAGCCCGACATCGCCTCGGTGCCCGGCCGCGCCAAGGCGTACGGCGCCGAGGTCGCGCGCCTGGTCGACTGCCGCGCGGCGCTGGTCGAGGAGGGCCTGGCCGCGCTGACGTGCGGCGCGTTCCACATCCGCTCCGGCGGGCGCGCGTACTTCAACACCACGCCGCTGGGCCGTGCCGTCACCGGCACGCTGCTGGTGCGGGCGATGCTGGAGGACGACGTCCAGATCTGGGGCGACGGCTCGACCTTCAAGGGCAACGACATCGAGCGGTTCTACCGCTACGGCCTGCTCGCCAACCCGCACCTCAGGATTTACAAGCCCTGGCTGGACGCGGACTTCGTCACGGAGCTCGGCGGCCGCAAGGAGATGTCGGAGTGGCTGGTCGCCCACGGCCTGCCCTACCGGGACTCGACCGAGAAGGCGTACTCCACCGACGCCAACATCTGGGGCGCCACGCACGAGGCGAAGACCCTGGAGCACCTGAACACCGGCCTGGAGACCGTCGACCCGATCATGGGCGTCAGGTTCTGGGACCCGTCGGTCGAGATCCCCACCGAGGACGTGACGATCGGCTTCGAGCAGGGCCGCCCGGTCACGATCAACGGCAAGGAGTTCGCCACGGCGGTCGACCTCGTCATGGAGGCCAACGCCATCGGCGGCCGCCACGGCCTGGGCATGTCCGACCAGATCGAGAACCGGATCATCGAGGCCAAGAGCCGCGGCATCTACGAGGCCCCGGGCATGGCCCTCCTCCACGCCGCGTACGAGCGTCTCGTCAACGCCGTCCACAACGAGGACACCCTCGCCCAGTACCACATCGAGGGCCGCCGCCTCGGCCGGCTGATGTACGAGGGCCGCTGGCTGGACCCGCAGGCGCTGATGATCCGCGAGTCGCTCCAGCGCTGGGTCGGCGCGGCGATCACCGGCGAGGTCACCCTGCGGCTGCGGCGCGGCGAGGACTACTCGATCCTCGACACGACCGGCCCGGCGTTCTCGTACCACCCGGACAAGCTCTCCATGGAGCGCACCGAGGACTCGGCCTTCGGCCCCGTCGACCGCATCGGCCAGCTGACCATGCGCAACCTCGACATCGCCGACTCCCGCGCCAAGCTGGAGCAGTACGTCGGCCTCGGCCTGATCGGCACCGGCAGCCCCACCATCGGCGCCTCCCAGGCCGCCGCGACGGGCCTCATCGGCACCATGCCGGAGCTGCCCGAGGGCGGCGCCGAGGCGATCGCCTCCCGCGGCGAGGTCTCCGAGGACGAGGCCCTGCTGGACCGCGCGGCGATGGAGTCCGGCACGGACTGACGGTCGTACGCGACACGGCCGTACGCGACAAGGCCGTACGCGGCAAGCACAAGGAAGGCCGGCCCCGGGATTCGGGGCCGGCCTTCCGGCGTCCGGGGAGCAGACCCGCGCTACAGACCCGCCCCGGCCCGGGAGCGGTCCCGCGGGCTGACGGTCATCCGCAGGGCGCGCGGTCGTACGGTGAGCCGGGCGACCTGGCGGACGACCTGGCCCTCGGCGAGTTCCAGTCGTACCGAGCGCAGCATCGTGGCGAGCGCCACGACCATCTCGGTGAGGGCCAGCCGGTCCCCCATGCACTTGTGCTTGCCGTCCCCGAAGGGCAGGAACGCGCCCGGCGGCAGCGTCTGCGCGCCGTCGAGCCAGCGGTCCGGGTGGAAGGCGAGCGGGTCGGAGAAGCGCGCCGGGTCACGGTGCAGGGCGTGCTGGCAGTAGGCCAGTTCGGTGCCCGCGGGCAGCGTCCACGCGCCGAGCCGGGTCTCCTCCATGGTGCGCCGGGTGACCAGCCAGCCGGGGTGGTGCAGCCGCAGGGTCTCGGTGATCACCCGGTTCAGATACGGCAGCCGCAGCACGTCGTCGAAGGTGACCGGCCGTTCGCCGAGGACCTCGTCCAGTTCGGCCAGGACCCGGGCCTCGACGCCGGGGTTGCGGGCGAGTTCGTACAGCAGCCAGGACAGCACCGACGCGGTGGTCTCGGTGCCCGCGACGGCCAGGGTGAAGATCTCTGAGCTGATCTGGTGCCCGGTCAGCGGCCGTCCGGTCTCCTCGTCGACGGCGCGCAGCAGCATGGAGAGCATGTCCCCGGTGTCGTGCCCGGAGGCCTGCAGTTCGTCGACGGCGGTGTTGATCGTGGCGCGCACTCCGGCGCGGGCCCGGTCGAAGCGGCGGTTGAAGGGCAGCGGCAGGCGTTCGGCCCAGTCGGGCAGCATCATGCGCACGCCGACGCCGTTCATCACCACCGACAGGTCGCTGCGCAGCCGCTGGAAGACGGCCTCGTCGAGGCTGCCGGCGAACACCGTCTTGGCCAGCATGTCGAGGCTGAGCCCGACCATCGCCTCACGCACGTCGAGGGGCCGCCCGCGTTCCCAGGCGGCGACGGTGGCCGTCACCTCGGCGCGCATGAGATCGACGTACCGGCTGATCTCGGTGTGGGCGAAGGCCGGTTGGAGCTGGCGGCGTTTGCGTACGTGGTTGCGGCCGGTGGCGGTGACGACGCTGTCGCCGAGCAGCTGGCCGAGCTTGTCGTAGAGCCGGCCCTTGTCGAGGCTGGGGCCGAGTGCCTTGAGCATCTGGTGGATCAGGGCCGGGTCCTGGACGACGATGGTGCGCGTCCCTGGCTGGAGGACGATCTCGACGAGGGGTTCCCGTGTCTCGCGCAGGGAGTCGATGAAGCCGAGGTTGTCGCGCATCTTCAGCGCGTGGCCGATGAGCGGAAACGATCCTGCGGCCCGGGGTATGGGGGGAGGCGCAGTGGACGTCACGGGTCATCCCTTCACGGCAGTCGTGGGCGCCCTATGACTTCCCTGACCTTTCCCCAATGCAATCCTGTCATGAACGTGTCCTGCGCCACGTGCAAGGGTCCGGCCGGCCTCAGGCCACCGTCCGCAGCCCGCCCCGCGCCTCGCCTCCGTTGCCCCGCACCACCCGGTGCGCACAGGCCGCCGCCAGCAACTCCCCCAGCAGATCCGGGTCGCCGATCTCCAGGCCCAGCAACGACTCGATCCGCTCCAGCCGTTGGTAGAGGGACTGGCGGCCGATGTGGAGCAGGGCCGCCGTGCGGGTCGGCGAGCAGCCGTTGCGCAGATGGATCTCCAACGTCCGTACCAGGTCGCTCGGATGGGCCGCCTCCCACTCCAACAGCGGGCCCAGCGCGTGCTGGACGAGTCCGGCGAGGCGCTCACGGTTGGCGTCCACACCGCCCCGGGTCAGCTCCCGTTCCAGGGCGAGGGCCCGCGAGGAGGTCACCAACGGGCCGTCGGGAGAGCCGGGTTCGGCGGCCGGCACGGTCAACGCCAGTTCCAGGGTCGTACGGGCCGCACGCAGCGTGTCGCTCCAGCGCAGCCAGCCGCTCCCCGCGGCGACGGCGTGCCCGACCGCCACGGTCAGACCTGGTGCGGCGGTGGCGCGGAAGGCGTCCTGCACCGACCGCACCGGGTCACCGCCGCGGGCCGCGGGCAGCGCCAGCAAGGCCAGGACATCCCCCGGGAACGCGGCCCGCAGCCCGCTCGCCCCGCCCAGCACCCGTACCGCCCGGTCGACCACCCCCGTCTCCCGCGTCCCGTGCACGGACACCCCGAGCAGCCGCACCCCCGGCCCCGGATGGAACCCGGCGAGCGCCGCCCGCGCCTCCACCTCGGGCTGGTTCAGCGCCGCCCGGTCGGCGAGGTCGGCGAGCAGGGCCGCCGTATGGTCGTCACCCCAGGGCCGTACGACACCACGCCCCGACAGCCCCCGCGCCACGATCGCCCGGTTGGCGGCCTCCGTGATCCGTACGAAGGGCACGACCCGGTGCAGCGCCAGCAGCGGCAGGGCGAGGCGGCGGGCCTCGTCGGTCACCTCGGCGGGCATGGCGGGCAACGACCGCCCGACCTCGACCGCGAGCCCGGCGGCGCCCCGGGCGGCCAGCTCCCGGACATACCGGCGGCGCACCTCCTCCTCGGCGTCCGTGAGCCCGAACCCGTTGGTGAGCAGCAGTTCGCCGCCGTCGAGGAAGTTGGCGCCCTCGTACACCTCACTCGAATGCACCCAGCGCACGGGCCGGTCCAGGCCCTCGGCGCCCGCGAGCAGCTCGGGCTCGGTGGCCCGGACGGGGTCGAGGGCCAGGATCTCGCGGAGGGTGAGTGCGGGCATGCGCGCCTCCCGACAGGTGTCCGGCTGTGGGCCGCCCGACAGTTCGTCCGGCTGTGGGCTGCCCGGAGAGTACTTTCCGCACGTTGCCCTGGTGTTTCGGTCACCGCAGAGTGGACGCATGGATCAGGTTCAGGCACATACCTGGCTGGCGACCGCCGTCGCCGAGGCCCGCGCGGGGCTCGCCGAGGGGGGCATCCCGATCGGCGCCGCGCTCTACGGCGCCGACGGCACGCTCCTCGGCCGCGGCCACAACCGGCGCGTCCAGGACGACGACCCGTCGACGCACGCGGAGACGGCCGCGTTCCGCGCGGCGGGCAGACAGCGCTCCTACCGGGGCACGACGATGGTCACGACCCTCTCCCCCTGCTGGTACTGCTCCGGCCTGGTCCGCCAGTTCGGTATCTCGCGGGTGGTGGTCGGCGAGGCGGCCACCTTCCACGGCGGGCACGACTGGCTGGCGGAGCACGGCGTGGAGATCGTGCTCCTGGACGACCCCGCCTGCGTGTCGATGATGCGCGACTTCATCGAGAAGAACCCGGCTCTGTGGAATGAGGACATCGGTGAGTGAGCCCCGTATCCCGACGATCGATCTGAAGCCCTGGACGCACGGCGACCCCGAGGCCCGGGCCGCCATCGCCCGTACCGTCGACGAGGCGCTCCAGACCGCCGGGTTCCTGCTGGTCACCGGCCATGGCGTGGACCCGGCCCTGCGCGCGGCCATCCGCGAGGCCGCCCGCACGTTCTTCCGGCTCCCCGCCGACGTCAAGCAGCCCTACGCCGTGAAGGTCGGCGGGCGGGGCTGGCTCGGCCCGGGCGCGGAGGCGAACGGCTACTCGGAGGGCACGGAGACTCCGCCCGACCTGAAGGAGTCCCTGTCCTTCGCGACGCACGAGCCGTTCGACGACCCGGTCGTCAACGCGGAGTGGTACGCGCCCAACGTCTGGCCCGGCGAAGTCCCGGAGCTGCGGGCGCTGGTGGAGGAGTACCTGGGGAGGATGGCCGACCTGGAGAAGGAGCTCCTGTCCCTCCTGGGCGAGGCGCTCGGCCTTGAACCCGACTTCTTCTCCCGCCACATGGACCATCCGACCTACGGCTTCAACATCAACTGGTACCCGGGCACCGAGGTCGTCGGCGAGCCGGAACCCGGCCAGTTCCGCATCGGCCCGCACACCGACTTCGGCACGGTGACGATCCTCGACCGGCAGGCGGGGAAGGGCGGGTTGCAGGTGTGGACGGACGCGGGCGGCTGGGAGGACGCGCCCTTCGATCCGGCCGCCTTCACCATCAACATCGGTGACCTGATGGCCCGTTGGACGGGAGACCGCTGGCGCTCCGGCCGCCACCGCGTCCTCCCGCCTCCCGCGGACGCCCCCGCCGAGGAGCTGATGTCCCTCGTCTACTTCGGCGAGTGCACGCCGGGGACACGGGTGGAATCCGTCCCGGCGCCGATCGGACGCGTGGCGTACGAGCCGGTCGACTCGCATGTGTACCTGCGCGGCCAGCTGGACTCGATCACCGTCACCTGAGGACGCGGACGAGCCGCTCGAAGCGCGCCCGCCACAGCGGCTCGATCACGCCCTCCCCGTGGAACTCATGGGTGAACCGCAGCGCGCTGCCGTCATCCCCGTCCCGCTCCAGAAGGAACCGGAGCCGCCCGCCCGCCACCGTGTACTCGGCGACCCGGTCCACGTCCCACGCGGTGATCTGCCCGTCCCCCAGCTCCCCGAGGCGGACGGCCCCGCCGAGCCGCGGTTCGAGGATCCCGGCATCGGTGAACCAGCCGCCGAGCCCCTCCCGCGTCGCCACCGCCGTCCAGACCTGCTCCATGGGCCGGGGCAACCGCACCAGGAAGTGGAGTATGCGCGTGTTCCCGTGCGTCTGGCCGGCGCCTTGTTCGACGGATCCACTCATGCCACCAGCGTGACGCGTGGCGCGACGATCTGCACGCCGTCCGCCACGCGTCCGCTTACGGGATCTAGACGCCCGCGTACGAGTGCTTGCCGGAGACGAAGATGTTGACTCCGTAGTAGTTGAACAGCCAGCAGCCGAAGGCGAGGAGGGCCAGGTAGGCGGCCTTGCGGCCCTTCCAGCCGGCCGTGGCGCGGGCGTGCAGGTAGCAGGCGTAGGCGACCCAGGTGATGAACGCCCAGGTCTCCTTGGGGTCCCAGCCCCAGTAGCGGCCCCACGCGTCGCCGGCCCAGATCGCGCCCGCGATGATCGTGAAGGTCCACAGCGGGAAGACCGCCGCGTTGACCCGGTAGGAGAACTTGTCGAGGGAGGAGGAGGCCGGCAGGCGCTCCAGGAAGGACGTGGCGAACTTGCCCGGCTTGCCGCCGCCCGCGAGCTTGCTCTCGTAGGAGTCCTTGAACAGGTACAGGATCGTGCTGACCGCGCCCACGTAGAAGACCGCACCGCACAGGATCGCCGTGGAGACGTGGATGTACAGCCAGTACGAGTGCAGGGCGGGAACCAACTGGTCACTGGCGGTGTACAAGACAGTGACGGCGATACCGAGATCGAGGAGGACCGAGGTGATGAGGAACAGGCCCATCCAGCGCACGTTCTTCTTCAGCGCCAGCAGCGAGAGGTACACGCCGACGGCCACCGTGGAGAAGGTGATGTTGAACTCGTACATGTTGCCCCAGGGCGCCCGCTCCACCGAGGCCGCGCGGGCGATGACGCCGGCGAGTTCGATGAGGAAGGCGAGCACCGTGAGGGACACGGCGATACGGCCGTAGAGGTCACCCTGCTCGTCCCCGCCGTGCGCCCCGGGCCCGTCCGGCACGTCGCGCTGCCCGGCGGCAGCCCGTACGACGACCTGCGGCCGTTCCAGTACGGCGGTGGAGCCGCCCTTCTTCACCGTGACCGCGGGCGCCTTGCGCTCCGCCGGGTCGGCTGTCAGCGCGGCGGCCGTGCGGCCGATCTTGCTGCGGCTGCCGAAGATCCATTCGGTGATGTAGGCGAAGAAGGCCAGCGTGTAGACGGCCATCGCGGAGTAGATCAGCGTGTTGCTGAGGTTCGCGAGATGTTCGTTGGTGGCGGCGGCCAGATCCGTCGCGGCGGCGAGAGTCACTTCCCGGGCCTTTCGGCAGGTACGACTTGGGGGTTGGGGGTTTCGGTGGAGTCTTCGTCGGGGTCAGGTGCCCCGGGAGCTTGGTCGTAGAGGGTGTCGGCGAGCGCCCCGAGCTCCTCGGGCACCTTCGCGGACTCGCTGCGGCCGAGCCCGGCCATCTCGACGACCGTGACGCCGTCGTCGCCCCGGACCGCCCGCACCCACACGCGGCGGCGCTGGATGAACAGGGAGCCGGCGAGCCCGAAGATCGCGGCGACGGCACCGGCCAGTGCCCAGCCGCTGCCGGGCTGGCGGGTCACCTGGAAGTTGGCCCACTCCTTGGTGGACTCATAGGTGATCGAGCCGGCGCCGTTGGGGAGCGTCATGGTCTGGCCGGGCCGCAGGTTCTTGCGCTGCTGCTCGCCCTTGGAGTCCTTGAACGCCTTCAGATGCGACTTGTCGAGCTGGTACACGCTCTGCGGGACACCGGCGTCGACGCCCAGGTCGCCGTAGTAGCCGGCCAGGTTCAGTACCGGGTTGCCCAGCGCGGGGAAGGTGGAGGACACCTCGTTGCCCGGGGTGTACGTCGGCAGGAAGAAGGCCTCGAAGCCCAGCTGCTGCCGCTCGCCCTTGGCGTCGCGGTAGCCGTCCATGACCTTGACGACACCGGAGGAGGTGATGTTGCTGTCCAGCGGCAGCAGTGGCACGGCGTCGCGGTAGACGACATCGCCCTTGCCGTCGCGGACCGTGATGACGGGCGCGTAGCCGTGGGCGGTCAGATAGACCTTCGAGTCGCCGATCTCCAGCGGCTCGTTGACCTTGACGATCGTCTTCCTGGCCTTGCCGTACGCGCCCACGCTGTAGGAGATGTCGGCCTGGAAGGTGCGCGCGGTGCCGCGGTTGGGGCCGGACTTCTCGTAGGTGCCCTGGAAGTCGTTCAGGTGGAAGCTGAACGGGTCCAGCTCGTCCTGGTCGAAGAGGCTGCCGGACTTGAAGTCGTCGTACTGGGTGAGGGTGTTGGAGAACCCGCCGCCCTCGACGATCAGCTTGTTGCCCTCCATCTTGAACAGCTGGCCCCAGGCGAAGGCGATCAGCATCACGATGAGGGCGATGTGGAAGGCGAGGTTGCCGACCTCGCGCAGATAGCCCTTCTCGGCGGCGACGGCGTCCCCGGTGAGGTGGGCGCGGAAGCGGCGCTTCTTGAGGAGGGCGAGGGCGGCCTCGCGGACCCGCTCGGGCTCGGTCTCGGTGCGCCAGGTGGTGTACGCGGGCAGCCGGTCCAGGCGCTTCGGGGCGCCCGGCGGACGGCCGCGCAGCTGGCCGACGAACTGCCAGGTGCGCGGGATGATGCAGCCGATGAGGGAGACGAACAGCAGGATGTAGATCGCGGAGAACCACACCGAGCTGTAGACGTGGAAGAGGCCGAGCTTGTCGTAGACGTCACCGAGGGTGGGGTTGTCCTTGCGGAACTGGGCCACCTTCGTCTCGTCGGTCCCGGACTGCGGGATCAGCGAGCCGGGGATCGCGCCGAGCGACAGCAGCAGGAGCAGCAGGAGCGCGACCCGCATCGAGGTGAGCTGCCGCCAGAACCAGCGGGCCCAGCCGATCACGCCGAGGGAGGGCACGTTCAGGGTGTCCTCGGGCGCGGTGGACAGCTGGGAGGCGGCGGCGCCGAGGTCCTCGTCGCCGGCGGGCGGGGTCGGGTCGGTTGTCGTCTTGCTCATCGATCAGATCCCCACAGTGAAGCCGTTGGACCAGGCCTGCATCTCCTGCACGATGCTGTCCCAGGCGCCGGTCAGCAGCAGGACACCGGTCAGGATCATCATGGTGCCGCCGATGCGCATCACCCAGACGTAGTGCCGCTTGACCCAGGCGAAGGCGCCGAGCGCCTTGCGGAAGGCTACGGCAGCGAGCACGAAGGGGACACCGAGGCCGAGGCAGTAGGCGACGGTCAGTATGGCGCCGCGCAGGGCGCTGCCGTCCTGCATGGCGAGCGTCTGCACCGAGGACAGCGTGGGTCCGATGCAGGGCGTCCAGCCGATGCCGAACAGGGCGCCCAGCAGCGGGGCGCCGGCCAGCCCGGTGGCGGGCCGGGTGTGGAAGCGGAACTCGCGCTGGGTGAGCCAGGGCATCATGCCCATGAAGAAGACGCCCATGAGGATCATGAGGACGCCGAGCACCTTGGACAGGACGTCCCGCTCCTCCTGGAGGGTCTGTCCGAAGTAGCCGAACAGCGCCCCGCCGGAGACGAAGACGACGGTGAAGCCGAGGACGAACAGGGACGCACCGGCGGCCATCCGGCCCCGCCGGGCCTCGGCGAGATCGGTGCCGCTGACGCCGGTGACGTACGACAGATAGCCGGGCACCAGCGGCAGGACGCAGGGGGAGAAGAAGGAGACGAGTCCGCCGAGCAGGGCGATCGGCAGGGCGAGCAGCAGGGCGCCGCTCATCACGGTGTCGTTCTGCCCCACCCCGGCGGCGAGCGTGGTCACTCCGGTGACGGCCGCGCTCACGTCACTTCTCCGCGAGGACGGGCTTGATCATGCCGAGCAGCGTGTCCTCGCTGAGCGCCTGGAGCGCGCGGGCGGCGAGCTTGCCGTCGCGGTCGATGACGAGCGTGGAGGGGATCAGCTGCGGGTTGAGGGTGCCCTTCTTGAACCGGAGCATCTGCTTGCCCGTCGGGTCGTAGATGCTCGGGTAGGTGATCCCGAACTCCTTCTCGAAGGACCTCGCGAGGGTGGTGCTGGCGTCCCGCGTGTTGAGGCCGACGAACTCGACGCCCTGGCCCTTGACCTTCTCGTAGACGCTCTGGAGGTTCTTCGCCTCGGCCCGGCAGGGCGAGCACCAGGAGCCCCACACATTGACGACGAGGACCTTGCCCTTGTAGTCGGCGGTGGACAGCTGCTTGCCGTCGATGGTCTCGCCGGACAGCTCGGGCGCCGCGGACCGCTTGCCCTCGGCGACGGTGTCGACGCCGTTGTTGCCGGTGATGAAGTTGGTGTCGCCACCGCCTCCCGACACTCCGCCGGAACTGCACGCGGTGAGGGTCAGCGCGGCGGCCGCGGCGGCTCCGGTGAGGAGAAGGGCCCGACGGCGGGTGCGCGTGGTGCGGTTCGGGCGCTGGGGGGCGCTGCTGGCGGCACTCATGTGAAAAGTTTCGCATGCCCGTTCTGGGGATCTTGCGCACCCCCCTTGCGGGCCGAAACCCGCATATCAGGCAGCGTTTACAGAGCTCTTGTTCGTGTCCTTCGTGTACGCGGCCCAGCCCCCGTCAGGCGCCTGCCCGACATCCAGCCCGCGCAGCTTCTCCAGCACCTCGGGCTGCTGTACGTCCATCCAGTCGACAAACTGCCGGAAGGAGACGAGGCGTACGTCCTCGCCCTTCTCCTTCTCGGCGGCGATGTGCTTCAGCGCCTGCTCCACGGCGTCCATGTAGATGCCGCCGTTCCAGTGCTCGAAGTGGTTACCGATGAAGAAGGGGGCGCGATTTGTCTCGTATGCCCGCTGGAAGCCGGAGATGTACGCGTCCGCGGACTGCTTGCGCCAGGCCGGGTAATTGTGGCTGGGCGCGTTGGTGGAGTTGATCGACTGGTTGGCGAGCATGTTGTAGTCCATCGAGAGGACCTCGAAGCTGCGCCCGGGGAACGGGATCTGCTGGAGCGGCAGATCCCACAGCCCGCCCTTCTTCTGCGGCCACACCTGCCGCCCGCCGGGCGAGGAGGCGTCGTACCGCCAGCCCAGGTCCTTGGCGGTGGGCAGCAGGTTGTCCTGCCCGAGCAGACAGGGCGTACGCCCGCCGACGAGCTCCTTGTCGTAGTCGAAGGGCAGGGCCGGCTCATCGGTCCAGCCGGTGTTGGTCCGCCACTCCTTCACGAAGGCCTTGGCCTGGTCGATCTCGCTGCGCCACTGCTGGGGCGTCCAGTTGCCGACGCTGCCGTAGCCGCCGCAGAAGTGGCCGTTGAAGTGGGTGCCGATCTCGTGCCCCTCCAGCCAGGCGCGGCGCACGTTGGTGAGGGTGGCCTTGACGTGCTCGTCGGTGAGATAGCCGATGTCGGAGGCGCCGACGGGGTTGTTGGGCGGGTCGTAGAGCCGCTTCTTCGACTCGGGAAGCAGATACAGCCCGGAGAGGAAGAAGGTCATGTGGACGCCGTGCTCCTTGGCGAGGTCCAGGAAGCGCGGAAAGAGTCCGTTGCCGACCTCGCCCGCCCCGTCCCAGGAGAAGACGACGAACTGCGGCGGGGTCTGGCCCGGCTCCAGGGGCTCGGGCTTGGCCGGCTGGCCGGGCTGCTTGCCGGTGTACGAGGTGGAGCCGTCGCCGATGGGGCGGGCGCTCGGGGTCTTCTTGCCGGGTTTTTCGCCGCCGGTGGTGGAACCCGAGGCCGGGCTCGGCCCGTCTGACGACGTGAGCGTGCCGCACCCCGCGAGTCCGACGGCGGCGGCACCCCCGACGCCGAGTCCTATCGCTCCCCTGCGGGTGAGAGTGCGCATGGCATCCCCGTTCGTCACGTTCTCTGGTGGTCACCCATTCAGAGGACGTGACGAACGGAGGCGTTCCGTCTGTATTTTCGCGATTGCGTAACAGAAGCCCCCAAGGGGAACTTACGCCCCGAAGGCCTTGTCCTTGCCCTTCACCGGCTTCGCACCCGCACGCAGATGGGCCGGTACGAGGTCGATCGCCGGCTCGGAGTAGCCCACGGACACGATCTTGTCGCCCTGGTACGTGAACGTCGTCAGCGAGGCGAGCGTGCACTGCCGCTTGCGCGGGTCGTGCCACAGCCGGCGCCGCTCGACGTACGACCGCACGATCCAGATCGGCAGCTGATGGCTGACCAGCACCGCCTCGTGCCCCCGCGCCGCGTCCTTCGCCGCGTCCAGCGCCCCCATCATGCGCACGACCTGGTCGACGTACGGCTCACCCCAGGACGGCTTGAAGGGGTTGACGAGGTGCTTCCAGTTGTCGGGGTTCTTCAGCGCCCCGTCGCCGACGCCGAAGGTCTTGCCCTGGAAGACGTTGTCGGCCTCGATGAGCCGCGCGTCGGTCGCGAGGTCGAGGCCGTGCGCCTTGGCGATCGGCGTGGCGGTCTCCTGCGCCCGCTCCAGCGGGGAGGCGCAGACGTAGGTCACGTCCCGCGAGGAGAGGTGCTCGGCGACCCGGTCGGCCATCTGCCGGCCCAGTTCGGAGAGGTGGTACCCGGCGAGGCGGCCGTAGAGGATGCCGTCCGGGTTGGCGACCTCGCCGTGCCGCATGACGTGGACGACGGTGATGTCAGTGTTGCCGGTCATGCTGCCGTGGCCTCCGCTGCCGCACGGGCCGCCGCCGGAAGGGCGTCGGCGATCTTCTGAACCGCCTGCTCGTCATGGGCGGTGGAGACGAACCACGACTCGAAGGAGGAGGGCGGAAGGTAGACGCCCTGCGCCAGCATCGAGTGGAAGAACGCGGTGAAGCGGAAGGACTCCTGCTTCTTGGCGTCCTCGTAGTCGCGCACCTCGCGGTCCGTGAAGAAGACGGAGAACATGTTGGAGGCGGTCTGCAACCGATGTGCGACGCCTTCCTTGGAGAGCGCCTCGGTGACGAGCGACTGGATGGTCGCCGACACGGAGTCGACCTTGTCGTACGCCGCCTCGTCGAGCAGGCGCAGCTGGGCGAGACCGGCGGCGGTGGCGACGGGGTTCCCGGACAGGGTGCCGGCCTGGTAGACGGGCCCGGCGGGCGCGAGGTGGGCCATGACGTCCGCGCGGCCACCGAAGGCGGCGGCCGGGAAGCCACCGCCCATGACCTTGCCGAACGTCATCAGGTCGGGGACAACCCCGTCGATCCCGTACCACCCGGCACGACTCGTCCGGAAGCCGGTCATGACCTCGTCGGAGATGTAGAGGGCGCCGTTCTTGGAGCAGGTGTCCTTGAGGCCCTGGTTGAAGCCGGGCCGCGGCGGGACCACGCCCATGTTGCCGGGCGAGGCCTCCGTGATGACACAGGCGATCTCGCCGGGGTGCCGGTGGAAGGCCTCCTGCACGGCTTCGAGGTCGTTGTACGGCAGCACGATGGTGTCGCCGGCCTGGGCACCGGTGACGCCGGGGGTGTCGGGCAGCGCGAACGTGGCCACCCCGCTGCCCGCGGCGGCGAGAAGCGAGTCCACGTGGCCGTGGTAGCAGCCGGCGAACTTGATGACCTTGGTACGCCGGGTGAAGCCGCGGGCGAGGCGGATGGCGGACATGGTCGCCTCGGTGCCGCTGGAGACGAGCCGCACCTGCTGGAGCGGCGCGATCCGCTCGACCATCTCCTCGGCGAGCGCGACCTCGCCCTCACCGGGCGTGCCGAAGGAGGTGCCGCGCGAGACGGCGTCCTGCACGGCGGCGATCACGTCCGGGTGGGAGTGCCCGAGGATCATGGGCCCCCAGGAGCAGACGAGGTCGACGTACTCACGCCCGTCGGCGTCGGTGAGATACGGACCACGCCCCGACACCATGAACCGGGGCGTGCCGCCCACGGCGCGGAAGGCGCGCACCGGGGAGTTCACGCCGCCCGGTGTGACAGTGGCCGCACGGTCGAACAGGGCCTGTGAGGCAGGCGCATCGTATGAATAGGGCGTTTCACTCATGACCTGCGACGTCTCCGACCTCTCGGACTCCGGTTGGCGGCTTTCCCACTCAGGGTAGGGCAGGGCCTGAAGCCACCCCGGCCGACCGCGGGCTGAGGTGCGGTGGCATCTGCGAAACTGGGACCTGATACACACAGCTCGTACGGCCCGTGGTGTTCGACAGGCCGCGAAGATCCTTGTGAGCGTCCTGCGGACAGGTGTTTCAACGCACGTTTCGGCGGGCGGCCGTGGGGGAGGTCACTGACACGATGATCGGGTTGCGCGGCGGGGGCCACGCGTCCTAGAAAAGCAGTCGGGTGGAGATATGCATCGCGGTGGCGGACTGGGCGAGGGGACCGATGACCTGGGTCCTCGACGTGCCCGGCGGGGAAAGCACCGACGCGACGCGGAGGAAGCCGCAGAGGCAGCACGTGTACCGGGTGAGTCAGAGGCGGACGATCGACGTATCGAACGTCGGATCGATCGGCTGAGGTCGGGGAGCAGGAATGGTGGTCGGGTGGGGGTGACGTACAAGTACTTCGGCGCGCCCGACGGCGCGACCGCGGCCCGCGTCCCGATCTCGATGCGCCCCGAGGAACTCGGCGGCGACGAGCTCGGGATGAACGGCATGTTCACCAAGATCAAGCCGGAGACGATGGCCGCGATGGTCCTCACCGGCATAGAAGGCGTCCCGCTGCACAAAGTCCCCCCGCTGGAACTGGTCGTCCTCCACCCCGACTACGCGGTGGTCAAGCTCCCCATGACGGTCGTGGACCCGCTGCGCGGGATAGGCGAGGAGGCGGTGGGCGCCGCGGCGTTCATCTGGTCGACGGTGCCGGACCGGGGTGGTCCGCGGGACGCGTTCAACGTGTACCAGCTGCTGCACGAGTGGCAGGACTTCAGCCATCGGTTGCATGAGGCGGGGCATCAGCCGTACTGTCTGGTGTGGCCCTGACCGGCTCTGAGCTGGGGTTTCTTGCGGATCGGGCGGGGTCTTCGGGCCTCGCCCTTTTTGGTGCCGGGAGGGGCCGTCAGGCGGCCAGGGCACATTGAGGGCACATTGGTTTTGCTGGGGGTGCTGATGTGCCCTGGGTGGCGGGTGGGTCGCCGTCGGCTTCCGCTTCCGCTTCCGCTTCCGCCTCGGCTTCCGTTTCCGTGAAGGCGTCGTCGATCGCCTTGCGGGTGCGGGTCTCGCTGGACGGCAGTAGGTGGGTGTACGTCCGCAGCGTGAAACCCGGGTCCGAGTGCCCGAGGTACTCGGAGAGCGCCTTGATGCTCTCCCCTGCGTCCAGGAGCACGGAGGCGTAGGCGTGCCGGAGGGCGTGCATACCGTCCTCGGGGGCCGCCTGGAGGTAGCGCGCGCCCCGCTCTCGGGGAGGGATCACGCCGGCGGCGGCGAGGGCGCGCTTCCAGTCGCCCATGTTGAAGACGCTGCGGTTGTACGCCCGCTCCTTCGCGTCGACGAAGAGGAGGCGGAAGGTCTTCGGCTCACCGTCCGGTTTGGTCCAGGGCAAGGTGACCGCGACCGGAAGGAACTCCTTCATGTGGGCCTTGAGGGCGGCGGCAAGCTGGGCCGGTAGGGGCACCGACCGGATCTTGTTGCCCTTGGGGAGGGCGAAGACGGGCTTCGTACCGACCAGCCGCACCTGGCGGTTTACGTGGATCCAGCCGCCCTTGAAGTCGATGTCCTCGACCGCGAAACCGAACACCTCGCCCTGGCGCAAGCCGCAGCCGAAGGCGAGCTTGCCGCCGGCCTGGAAGCGTTTCGGGAGTCCGGCGATGACCGCGCGGACCCGCTCCAGCGACCAAGGAATGATCTTCTTCTTGGTCGCCGTCGGCAACTTGACCGACTTCGCCTTGCAGGGGTTCTTCGGCAGCAGCCCATCCTCCACGGCCGCGCCGAGAATGCTGGAGAGGATGTCGAAGATGCCCTCGATCGTGGACACCTCCAGGCCGCCGTCCTGAAGCGTGCGGATCCAACCCTGAATGACCGAAGGCTGATTGAGGGACCGCAGCTCACGTCGGCCGAGGTGCTCGACGATGTGGTTGCGGACGGTCGCCTCGTAGCGGAGGGCGGTCGTCGGGCCCACGGAGTTCGCGTCGAGCCACTTCTGCGCGTAGGTGCCGAGCGTCTGCTTCGTCTCGGCGGGGACGACGTAGGAGCCGCGCCGAATCTCGACGTCGACTTCGGCGGCGCGGTTGTCGGCCGCGGCCTTCGTGTCGAAGTTCTCCTTGCGCTGTTGCCCGTCCAGGTCGCGGTAGCGGACCTGCCAGCGCTTGCCGATGCTGTGATCAGCGGTGGGGACCATCCGCTTCGTACGGCTCTTGTGGTCGCCGCACTCGGCTTCGGTGGGCTTGGGGTGGGACTTGTGCCAGCGGTCGTACACGTCAGCCAAGGAGGCCCCCCTGGAGGTAGTCGAGGGACCCGCCGGAGCGGGACACGGGACCGTGAGTGACCCACAGCGGCAGCAAGGCCGCCGGCGCGATGCCAAGAGCCGCGGCGATCGTGACGAGGTCGTCGATGTCGCAGCGGCGACGGGCGCGCTCGGTGCGGCTGAGGGCGGTGTTGGTCATCGGGCGGCCCATTGCGGTGCAGCGGGCGGCGAGCTGGTGCTGGGTCAGGCCGCGTGTGAGGCGTATGCACTCGATAGCGCGGGCGGAGTGGAGGCCGGCGGGGCCTATTTCGACAGGTCGGGATGCCATGACAGATATCTGTAACTTGCAGCCGGGCGTTATGGCAAGAGTTAGTTCTTAAACTCTCCAAAAGTCGTTCCGGCGCGAAGTGGTGTTCGTCTCATCGAATTCCGGTACATCGTCACCCCTCCCATTGGGAGAGCCGTGCTACTTTCCCTCCGCGTCCCAGAGATGGGCGATTTGGGCGGGTACCGGGCGTGATGCCTGGCGGATTGGCCGAGTCGCTTACGACGGCCACGAGGCGGCTCTGAGCTGCCGAGGTGCCGGATTCCGACACCTCCGCCGGTCGCTTCTCCGCAGAAAAATCGGCTTCCGTGAGAGCGATTTCGGCAACCGGGGATCCGCCCTTACTGTTTTGGAATCTTCGGTCACACAGAGAAGTGCTGGAGAGTTTTAGAACCAACTCTGGACTTTTCTCGCCGCGGTGTGGCTGTGTTGTCCAGGCCCAATGACCAAGACCGAAAAGGAGCCCTGTGCCGAATACCTCTCCCCGTAACACCAACGCCCCTGCCACCGCCGAGGCTGCCAGGCGCGGCCCGCTCGCCGGCCCACAGGAGGTCGCCGCCTACCTCGGCGTGCCGGTGAAGACCCTCTACCAGTGGAAGTACCGGGGCATCGGCCCCAATGTGCACAAGGTCGGCCGCCACCTGCGCTACCGCTGGTCCGAGGTGGACGCCTGGGTGAACGCCCAGTCCGCGTACGACCTCGCGGTCTGACGGCGCCATCGCGGGACAACGAAACGGCCCTCGGCGAGCCACCGCCGAGAGCCGCGGAGTCCCTGCCCCATCGCCCTTGAATGATCGATCCGGTGGGTCGGGCCTTGCCCGTCCGGCCCATCAAGGAGGAACGCCTGTGGACGAACCTACGTCTTCCACCACCCCATCCACGACGCCCGACTTGACACCCGTCGTCGCCGTCCCCGGCCAGCTGGCCATCCCCGCCGCACCTTCCGCAGACCGGGACCGGGACGACGCGTCCTCAGCAGGGCCGCGTCCCGAGGGCGCGCAGATCCTGGCGGACCTGCGGGCGCAGATCAAGCGGTACGTGGTGATGCCGAGCGAGGAGGCCCTGACCGCAGTCACGCTGTGGATCGCGGCGACGCACCTGCAGCGCGCGTGGCAGCACGCTCCGCGTCTGGCGATCGTGGCTCCGGAGAAGCGGTGCGGCAAGTCGCGGCTGCTGGACGTGGTGACCGAGACCGTGCGCAACCCGTTGATCACGGTCAACGCCAGCCCGGCGGCTATCTTCCGCTCAATCGACGACGAGGACCCACCGGCTCTCCTGGTCGACGAGGCCGACACCCTCTTCAGCACCGTCAAGGCGGCGGAGAAGAACGAGGAGGTGCGCGGCCTCATCAACGCCGGTCACCAGCGCAACCGGCCCACGCTCCGGGTGACCGGGCCCGAGCACAAGCCCACCGCGTTCCCCACGTTCGCCATGGCGGCGCTCGCCGGGATCGGTGACCTGCCCGACACGGTGATGGACCGGTCGGTGGTCATCCGGATGCGGCGCCGGGCGGGAGGCGAGAAGGTGGCGTACTTCCGCACCCACCGCGACACCCCCGCCCTGCACGCGATCCGCGACCGGCTCTCCGCCTGGCTCCAGCCGCTGTACCAGCGGGCGCTGGAGATGGAGCCGCCCATGCCGGTCGAGGACCGCGCGGCCGACACCTGGGAACCCCTGGTGGTCATCGCTGACCTCGCCGGAGGCGAATGGCCCGCACTCGCCCGCACCGCGTGCCGCGTCATGACCGACTACGAGGCCGGGCAGGACGAGGAAGGCGGCCTGCGCACCCGCCTCCTGGTCGGCATCCGCCGCGCCTTCGCCGCCGAGAACGACCCGGCCGTACGGGGCACGAAGCGCCTGCTGGAGGCCCTCAACGCGGACAAGGAAGCACCGTGGGCGGAGTACGGCGCCAACGGGCTGACCCCGCGCGGCCTGCAACTGCTGCTGCAGCCCTACGGCATCAGCTCGGCCAACCGTCGCTTCCCCGACGGCACCCAGGCCAAGGGCTTCGCCCGCAACCAATTCCTCGACACCTGGGCCCGCTACTGCCCCGAACCGACGCGGGCAGCCGAGCCCGCCCAACCGGCGGCCGAGCCCCTTCCCGGTACCGCGGCCTGACCCGCGCCGACTCGTCGCACTCGTCCCCGCCCAGGTCAGCGCGGGGACGAGTGAACGCCCCGCAACGAGTCGACTCGACATCACCAATCCACTCGTACCTGCTCTGACCAGGCATGCGACGAGTGGTACGAGACAGACACCTCTCACGGCGGCCACGCCTCGCTCTCCCCTGCTCCGAGGCCGCCGCCCCCGAGCCCGCCTGGAGTACCCCGCTTGCCTACCCGCAGCACCGCCACCGACGCGATTCGCGTCGGCATCGCCCTACTCGCCGTCTTCGCCTTCGCCCTCTCCTATGACGCCCTGCGGCAGACGGCCGTCGCCATCCACATCCGCGGGCTTCTCACCTACGTCTTCCCGCTCGTGATCGACGGGTTCATCGCCATCGGCGTAGGCACCCTCGTAATGCTGCGCACCGCCTCGGCATGGTCCCGCGCCTACGTATGGATACTCGTCGGCGCCGCAACGGTGACGAGCATCTGGGCCAACGCTCTGCACGCCGTCCGCCTCAACCAGCAGACCCGCCAAGGCGATGGCCTCCGCCTCGACGACTTCGCCGTCGGCGCCCTGTCCGCCATCGCCCCACTCGCCCTGGCCGGCGCGGTCCACCTCTATATCGTCGTCCACCGCCATCCCACGGCTCACGGTCCCGCCGATGTGGCGCGGGATGCTGCCGACGTGGCTCCTAGCACCACCGAAGTGGCTGAGGACCCACAGTCCTTCGCCGAATCACAGGATCACGAGGCCAGCGAAATCCCTCCCGTACGGCTCGCCCTCGCACGTACTGCGCCACTGGGACGCAATGGGCGTGCCTCACGCCGCCACATTGAAGCCACCTTCCGCAACAGGGACTTGACCATCGGCCGGACGGAGGCGGACAGGCTCAAGGACATCCTTCAGGCCGAACTCGACGAAGCCGCCTCCCAGCAGCAGAGGGACCTCGACGCGGCCCCCGGCGACGCCGCCTGACCCCTGCGTTCGCACCGCTGCCCTCCCGGGCTCATCCCGTGTCCCCAGCTCCCAGCACCAGCACCCCACGGAGAACGACCCATGCACGACCCGCATCACGAACTCCCCATCCCTCAGCAGGAGATGGACACCGGCCTGAACAGCGCAGCAAGTTGTACCGGGAGCAATGCTCCCGGAGTTCCCGCCCCAGGGGTGGCGGGAGCAGCCCGGTGCCAGGGGGCACCGGGTGGTCAGGCTGCGACCGAGGGCGGACCGCAGCAGGGAAGGGAACGGCAGGCGGAGTCCCTTGCGAAGAGACGTCAGCGCCCGCGTCAGCCGAAATCCCGCAAGCGCCTGTACCAGCCCAGCTGCCGCATGAACGACGCCGAGTTCCAGCGATTCACCGACGCCGCCGCCCACTGCCAGATGTCCAAGGCCGCCTTCCTCGCCTACGCCGTCGACAAAGCCGCCCGCGACCTGACCCGTACCGCCGCCGAGATCGCCACCGAACGGCAGGTTATCGACGAGCTGTTCGCCGCCCGTCGGCACCTGGGCCGCATTCACGGCCTGTTCAACCAGGTCGCCAAGGCCCTCAACTCCGGCGCTGACGCACCCCATCTGGACGCCATGGCCACGGCCGTCGGTAGCGCGGCCCGCCGCATGGAGGACGCCGCCGATGCCCTGCTCGCCCACCGCGACGGCGGTGCCGCTGAGTGATCCCCAGCATCCACGACCGCGGCAGCGAGACGATCGGCCTGATCCGCTACCTCTACGGCCCCGGTACCAAAGAGGAGCACATCGACCCGCACCTGGTGGCCGCCTTCGACCCACTCACCCCCGACCCCGGCCGCGACCCGAAGGCCACCTACGAACAGCTCCAGCACCTGCTCGACCAGCCCGTCACCGCGCTACCCGCCAGCAAGCGCCCCGAGAAGCACGTATGGCACCTGTCCGTGCGGGCCGCGCCGGAGGACCCGATCCTGTCCGACGAGGACTGGGCGGCCATCGCCCGCCGCACGGTCGCCGCCACCGGCATCGCTCCCGACGGCGACGAAGCCGCCTGCCGGTGGGCCGCCGTCCGCCACGCCGACGACCACATCCACATCATCGCCACCCTCGTACGCGACGACGGCCGCCGACCCCGCCTGCACAACGAGGCCCGCCGCGCCCAGGCCGAATGCCGCCGCATCGAAGCCGACTACAACCTGCGCCGCGTCCCGGCCGGGGACGGGACCGCCGCGAAGCGGCCGACCAGCGCCGAGCGTCACAAGGCCGAGCGTGAGGGGCGCGAGCAGTCGGCGCGCGAGAAGCTGCGGGAGACCGTACGGCGGGCGGTGGCGGGAGCCATGAGCGAGGAGGAGTTCTTCGACCGGATGGCCTCCGCCGGCCTGCTGATCCGTAAGCGCGTCGCGCCCTCCGGCGACCTCCTCGGCTACACGGTGGCCCTCCCCGACGACCGCAACGGCGACAAGGAGCCCGTGTTCTACGCGGGCTCCACCCTCTCCCCCGATCTCTCCCTGCCTCGTATCCGCAAGCGCTTCTCCAGCGGCTCCCCTGACCAGGACTCGGACACGCCTTCCGTCGAAGCCCCCAGCGGACCAGCGACGGCACGGCGGCAGGCAGCCTCGGCTACGTGGCAGGCGGTGCTGGTCATCGACCACGGTGAGGACGCTCAGGTGGCCGCGCACATCGCGGCGGCCGGGGAGGTGTTGGACGCGCTCGCCAAGACCTCCGCCGCCCATACCCGCAAACAACTGCGCGGGGCGGCCTTCGTGTTCGAGCGAGCCACCCGCTCCCACGTCCAGGCCGAACGCGGGCACGACCGCGCTCTTCGCCAGGCCGCCCGCGACCTCGTCCACAGCGGGCCCGCCCTCGGTCGTGGGGAAGACGGCGCCACCACCGCCATGGCCATCGACATGCTGTTCTTCCTCGTCACCGCCGCCGCCCACTGGCACGCCAAGAAGAACCACGCCCAGCAAGCGGCTGCCGCCCAAGAGGCCGCCGAGCATCTGCGCGCCGCCTACCGGGCCGCCGCCGACATCCCGTTGGGCGCGCTGTACCAACGGGGCCGACACCTGCCCCAACCGCTGCGCCAGAGACAGACTGCCTACCTCCGCCAGGCAGTGCCGGAGCTGGCGGAACGGGCTCTGGCCGAGCCGGGCTGGTTTGCGCTGGCCGCCACGCTCGCCGATGTCGAGGCCGCCGGTCACGACCCGGCCGGGCTCCTGGCCGAAGCGGCTGGACGGCGGGAGCTTACGACCGCGGACTCGGTCACCGACGTGCTGGTGTGGCGGCTGCGCCGCATGGCCAACCTGCCCGCCGACGCCACCGCGGTGCCCGAACGCGCCACCACCGCGGTCCCGGGCAACGGCCGCACTGCCCGGCCTTCAACGGGCCGAGGCGATCAACCTCGCAGGGCGCGATGATTCCGGACACACGCCGAGTCCCTCTGCCAAGGCCAAGGCCGGGGGGCAAGCGTTCGGTGGGCGATCACCGGAACCACTGGGCACGAGCGCGCAGCCCGTTCCGAAGGTGAGCTTCTCGTTGGGCAGCCACTTGGTTCGCGAGCTCATCGGGACCAATCGCGCTCAGAGCCCAAAGACTGCTGACACGACGGGCCCACTGCCAGAGCAGGTCATCCACAGGGGTGTGGAAGGGCAGCACGGGAATGCCCTGCGCGTCGAAGGGATCGGCGTCGAGGTACCGCAGGCCGCCGGTGCCGCACAGATAGTGGGTGCTGCCGGTGGCTGCGGCGAGATCCGCCAGGCGCTGGGAGCGACCTTGGCGGGTCGGGATCTCACTGCTGTCCCGCACGTCCCCTGACCAGCCGAGGACCGTGAGCAGGGCAATCGTCGATGTTCTCGCGAGGTCGGCCACGCGGTCCGAGGTGTCGAGCGTGTCCAAGACCGCGTCGAGAACGTCGAACACGGCTTTCCGGTGGGGGCTTCGGCCGTAGTACTGACGCACGAGCAGCTGGACCGTCCGGCGCGAGCGCTGGGGGTCAACGAGCCGTGCCTGACGGATCAACGTCGAACGCCCCTGGGGGAGATGCGTGGGGAGCGTGAGCCACTGCTGGCGTATGGGCTCGTCCAGATCGGCGAGACGGGCGCGATGCTGGTAGTCGCGCCGGGCGAACTGGACGTCGTCCAAGACGATCCACCGGTCGGCGGCATACAGCTTGGCCAGCGTGGCAAGTCTCGGGAAGAGGTTTGGCTGATGGATCGCGCACACCCCGCCGCGTGGCGGGTCAGGTGCCGATGAGGCGGCTGTCGAAGCCGGCCCGCAGAAGGCGCTCGTAGGCGTCATGCACATCCCCCGGTACGTCCTGCTCGACGGCGAAGCCGAGCTTCGGGTACTCGATCACCCGTTGCAGGTCGCCGACGAGCATGTCGACGACGAGCTTCTCGTCGCCGATGGACTTGATGTAGTCGTCCAGCTCCAGTGGCTCGGAGGCGCAGACAACCTCGGCCTCGGGCCACAACTTGCGGCACGTCGCGTACGAGCGGCGCTCCATGTACGGCTTGGAGATCAGCAGCAGCGAGTCGACTGCGACGCCGGCCTCGGCCAGCAGCTCCCGCGAGAGCGTGATGTTCTGACCGGTGTTGGCGGCCTTCGGCTCGACCAGGATCGCTTCGTCCGGCACGCCCAGGCCCAGGGCGTGCTCGCGGTAATGCACGGCCTCGCCTCGCGGGAAGCGGGCCCGAGTGGTGGGGCTGTTGCCGCCGCTGAACACCACGACTGGGAACAGCCCGGCGCGGTAGAGGTCGGCGGCTGCGGTCGCGACGCCCAGGTCGTGGCTGCCCAGGCCGATCGCCGCCGAACAGGGCCGCAGCTCGTGGCCCATCTGGTGGTAGTTCCAGATCAGCGTCGCGTCGTGGAACTGCTCGTCGGTGATCTGGCGCTGCTGGTGCTGCGGCACTGGCACTCCCTGGCTCATCCTTGCTGGCCCTTTCGGATGCCCTCGATGCTGCGCAGCTGATGGCTCAGCCCGAACTGCTGGGCCACCTGTGCCGCCTGGTCGAGGACGGACAGCCCATCATTGCGGGTCGCCGCATCCGACAGAAGGATGTGTCCGTAGGCGGTGTCCAACCGCACTCGCTGCATCGGGGAGTCGACCGTGCCGGTGGTGCGCGCGATATCGATGTAGTGCAGTGCCTGGTCCAGGTGGCCGGCGCCGCGGTGGGCCAGGGCCATCTTCTGGTGAGCCACGGACCAGTCCTCCGGCTCGCCGAGTTCCTCGAACTCGCAGGTTGCCGCCGCCATGACCTCGGTGGCGTAGTCGTTGTCGCCCTCCTTGCTCAGCGCCGTCCCCACCCACAAGCGGGCACGGGCCCGGTCCCGTCGGCTCAGGCGCTCGTCCCGGGCGAGCTGCTCATAGCGGCGGGCGGACACCTCCAGCTGGCCGGACATCTCCTGCACCACGGCGAGGGACAGCTCGATCTGGGCCACCCTGCGCGGGATGTCGAGCTCGCAGAACATGCCGCGGGCGGTCAGGTAGGACTGGCGGGCGGAGAGCGGGCCGAGGATCGCCCCTTGGTCGCGTTGCACATCGCCCAGTAGCACCAGTGAACGCCCGTACAGGTAAAGGCCCTTGTCATCGAGATCGTGCGGGTCGTGGCGCCCTAGCCAGCGGTTGAGCAGCGCCGAGGCAAAGGGGAAGTTCTGGCGGCTCACGCAGATCACAGCCCGCTCGATGTCCTCGGTCCACGTCTCGTAGTCCGCCGGTCGTGCACTCTTCCGCTCGGGAAACAGCAGCGCTTCGAAGCGGGCGTGGGCAGCGGAGTCGGCGCGGGCGAGCGCGGTGTCGAGGATGGCTTGGGTATCGGGCCGGGGCTGTGTTTCGGCGCCCAGGCTCTCCCACTTGGCCACTGTGCGCAGGGCCACGCCGAGGTGGTCGGCGAAGGTGCGGGTGCTCATGCGCAGCGCGGCACGCAGGGCGCTCGCCTCCCGACCGCTCCAGTGCTGCACGTTGATCACGGCTGACCTCCCTCCGTCACGTATGGAAGCACTCTCGGTGACGATGTGGGGCTCGAAGTGCAACGGAAGTACAACAGCAGGTCATTTCGAGGCCGTTCGCGACGACCGACGCTCTTGGTCATGGACGACGAAATCATCACCGAACTCCGGCCGGTCACCGGCCCGCTCGTCTTCGGCTACCTGCGCCAGATCACCGGCGGCGCGGCCCGGCATGCCGCGCTGACCGGCTGCCTCAGCGAGTACTGCCGCCGCCATGAACTGACCTTGTGCGGTGTCTTCACCGACCGCGAGCCGGCCGTCGCCCTCCGCTCCCCCGCCTTCGTCGGCCTACTCGACGCCCTCGGCCTCCCCGACACCTATGGCGTCGTGATCCCCGCACTCGGCCATCTCGGCCCCAAGCCCGTGGCCGCCGAGCGCAAGCGGCGGATAACGACAACCGGCGCCCGCCTGATCACGGTCCGCTCCACCAGGCAGGCGGCAGGCGGCGCGCCTCCCTTCCACCCCACCCAGCAGGGAGCCACCTGATGTCCGTACGAGACGCGCTGCGCCGGGCCCCCATGATCGGCGACATTTCCGGGCTGCGCATTCTGCGAGTCGGCGACGGCTGGGATCTCGTACGCACGCCCGCAGAGATCGGATTCCTGGCCCTCGCCCACCTCCGCGCCACCGACGCCCTCATCGGTCCAGTCCTCTACGACGGCCCCAACGAACGCCTCTACTACGCCATCCAGACCGGCACCTCCGACAGCGGCTGGGACGACCTGCCTGTCCGGCACCTCTCCAGCAATTCCTGGCTCGTGGCACCTGGCCTGGAGTTGATGGACGACTGGTTCGGCGGCTGGTGCGAGCTCCCCGACGACGACACCCTCACCGACCCCGGTGCTCTGCGTGCCGCGCTCCAGCACTCCTACGTCACGGCCGTCTGCCACGAAGCCTCATCCGACGCCCGCGTCTAGACCGCCCTCCGACCCGACCGCAAGGGGACACCCGTGACACCCAAACCCATCTCACCCAACACCGTCCTCGCCAACGCCCTCCTGCGCGCCGAAGACGTCCTGACCCCACGCATCCTGGCCACGCCGCCGGCGCGCATCGTGCTGGTCGTCGGCACCCAAATAAACGGCGCCCCGCACCTCGGCACCTCCCTCGTGCAGTCCCTGGCCTTCGCCATGGCCGCCCGCCTGTGCGACCGCTTCGGCATCCGCACCGAAGTCCTCTTCAGCGCCCTCGACAACGCCCCCTACCAACAGGCCACCGACCCGGTCAGCGGCCACCGCTACCAACGCGCCTACGCCCAGGCCGCCGACGAACAGGCCCTGACCGACCTCATCGGCGCCCTCTACCAGCCCCTGTTCACCGCCCTCTCCCGACGCCTGGGCATCCCGTACCACGTCGAGACCTACACCCAGCAGCAAGCCGGCGAGCACTTCCGCCGCACCTGGCTGCGGCTCCTGCCCCGCCTCGACGCCGCCCGCTGGTGGCTCGCCCCCTCCACCGGCACCCCGCACCTCCGGGTCCCCTGCCCCCAGCCCGGCTGCGGCTGGGCCGAGAAGCACGCCGAACGCACGCGTGTACACCTCACCGACCGCGACACCGCCACCGTCGCCGCCGTCTGTCTCCACCACGGCCCCTACCAGGCCACCATCACGCCCACCGCCGGCGCCTACCTCGACCTGGCCACTCTGTACCGCAACCTCGTCAAGGAACTCGCCCTGACCAACCCTCGCGAGGGCGGCACCCTGCACGTCATGGTCAAGGGCGGCGACTGGGTCTTCGGCTCACTCCTCATCGACGAAGCCCTTCAGGCCGTCGGCCTCAGCCGCGCCCAGCTCCCCGCGCGACTGTTCTGCCCCCAAGTCGTCACCGACACCGGCGCGAAACTCTCCAAGTCCCTCATCCGTGAAGGCCGCGCCACCTTGCCGACGGGCGCGGCGGACTGGATGCTCGACACCCGGAAATGGCCCGGCAGCGTCACCGAGTACGCCGACCAGCTGCTGGCCATGACCGAGACGATGCTTTCCGACCCGCGCCATTTCTTCCGCTCGTACTCCGCAGCCGAGATCGGCCGCCTGATCACCGCACCAGCACCCAGGAGCGTTCCCGCCCCATGACCGACACCACCGCCCGCGTTCGCGAACTCAACCTCTACCGCCAGTACTTCGACCTCGTCGCCTCCGGCACCAAGACCATCGAGGTACGGGTGAAGTACCCACATCTTGCCGACCTCGCCGCGGGCGAGACCATCCGCTTCCGGATCAAGGGCACCGACGAGACCTGCGAGGTCAAGGTCGTTCGCGTCACCGAGTACACCGACTTCGAGGCCCTGCTCCACGGCGAGGGACCGACCAACGTCAACCCGACCGCCACTCACGACCAGCAACTGGCCAACATCCGCGCCATCTACCCACCCGAGAAGGAAGCCCTGGGCGCCCTCGCCATCGAGATCGCTCTGCCCTAGCCCTCAGTTCTTGGGCATGACGCAGATGACGCGCGCCAGCTCCTCCGGTGACAGCGGCTGTCAACTACCCAGCGCGAGAAGGGCCGCCACGGCCGAGACCAGCGCGAGTACGGCGAACAGACCGGGATATCCGCCGAGCGGCCCGGCCAGCACGGCTCCCGCAAAGGGTGCCAGCGCGGAGGCGATGGTGGCCGGCGCAGCCAGGAGTCCGGAGAGGCGGCCGTAGTGGGTGGTGCCCCATCGGTCGGTGACGGCGGTGGCTTGGAGGAGGGTGAGGTTACCCCGCACCATGCCGGCCCCGATCGCGATGCCCACGAGGAGAGGGACAGGGCCGGAGACGATCGCGAAAGCGCCTGTCGTGGCCCCTCCGAGAGCGATCAGGGCGACGGTGCGGGTGATGACGCCGGTGCGGCGGGCAAGGTTCGCGTAGAGAGTCCGACCGAGGGTCTGTCCGGCGCCGCCCAACCCGAGAACCCAAGCGGCGGTGGTAGGGCTGGCTCCGCGTGCCATCAGCAGGGGAACGAGGGCGATGACGACGGCGTACATCGCAAAGCTGTTCAGTGTCAGCGCGGCGGCGAGCATCAGCAACGGTCGGCTGCGGGCCACCGCGCCGGAGTTGGTGTCCCGTTGGGGCGTTGGCGCCGAGGCCGGTGGCCACGGTCCTCGTAGCGCGAGAGCATGCGCGGGGATGGTCACGAGGGCCAGGATCGCCGCGAGGACGGCGTACGTCTCGCGCCAGCTCAGATGCTCGGCGAGCGTGGCGGTCAGCGGCGCGAAGGCGGTGGAGGCCAAGCCGCCGGCCAGGGTGACGATCGTGAGGGCTCGGACACGCTGTCCGCCCCACCAGCGGGTGAGGGCGGCGAAGGCGGGCTGATAGAAGGTGGTGGCCATGGCCACCCCGGCCAGCAGCCAACCGGCGGTGAAGGCCGCAACGCTTGGCGAGTACGTGATGGCCAGCACCGCGGCGACGCCCAGGACGGAGCCGGTGGTCATCACGGCGCGTGGGCCTCGGCGGTCGAGGATGCGGCCGACCGGGATGCCGACGACGGCGGAGACCAGCAGGGCCCCGGAGAAGGCGGCAGTGGTGGCGGTCGTCGACCAGCCGGTGTCGGCGGTGATCTGCGGGTTGAGGACGGGGAAGGCGTAGTAGACGATTCCCCAGCTGGTGATTTGAGTAGCGCACAGTGCGGGCAGGGCGGCGCGGGGCCGCGACCGGTCCCCCGTGCCGGTCGCGGCCCCGCTGGTGTGGAGGTGGGTCATCGGCGGATCAGCAGCAGCCGCCCGCGGCTGCGGGTTCCTTGGTCTCGGCGGCGGTCGTAGTCGTGTCGGTGCAGCAGGTGCTGCCCGACTGCTTGGCGAGGGTGTCGGCGTCGGCTTTGACGACGTACACCTCCCAGGGCTCCTGGCCGGGGCCGTGGACCCAGACCTTGTCCTGGAGGGCGTAGCAACAGGTGGTGTCGTTCTCCTCGGTGGTGGCCAGGCCGGCCTCGCTGAGGCGGGCGGTGGCGGCCTGCACGGTCTCTGTCGATTCGACCTCGACGCCGAGGTGGTCCAGGCGGGTTGTCTCTTCCGCCGTGCCTTCGATCAGGACGAGCTTGAGCGGGGGCTCGGCGATGGCGAAGTTGGCGTAGCCGTCGCGGAGTTTGGCGGGCTCGGTGCCGAACAGCTTGCTGTAGAAGGCGATGGAGGCGTTCAGGTCGGGGACACGGAGAGCGAGTTGTACACGGGACATGGTGAACCTCCTTGTGTGGGTACGGGGATCAGCAGCCGCCGGTCGTGGTTGCGGGGGCGGCGACACCGATCTGGAGCGTGTCCGGAGCGGCGCAGCAACCGCCGCCGTCACTGGCCTGAGAGGCATCGGGGTCGCCGTACAGGCCGGCGCCGCCGCATACTCCGGTCTCGGGCAGGGTCAGTTCGACGCGTTCGGCAGCTTCCTGGTCGCCGGCGAGGGCGGCGGTGATGGAGCGGACCTGCTCGTAGCCGGTCATCGCCAGGAACGTCGGGGCACGGCCGTAGGACTTCATGCCAACCAGGTAGACGCCCTGCTCCGGGTGGGAGAGCTCGCCCACGCCGTGCGGGTAGACGGTGCCGCAGGAGTGGACGTTCGGGTCAATGAGCGGGGCGAGCGCGGTCGGCGCCTGCAGGCGCTCGTCGAGGCCGAGCCGGACTTCAGAGAGGAAGGACAGGTCGGGGCGGAAGCCGGTCAGCACGATCACCTCGTCGACCGGATCCAGACGGCGGCCGTCCTCGGCGATGAGGACGAGCCGGTCACCGTCACGCTCCACAGCCTGTGTACGGAAGCCCGTGACGGCGCTGGCGTGGCCGTCCTCGACGGCGGCCTTGGCCCGCAGGCCCAAGGCGCCGCGAGCGGGAAGCTGGTCGGCCTCGCCGCCGCCGAAGGTACTCGTCCCGATCCCGCGGCGAAGAACCCAGGCCGCGTGCGTGCCCGGCTCCTCCTTTGCCAGGTCGGCGAGGTAGGCGAGGGCGGTGAAGGCGGAGGCGCCGGAGCCGATGACGGCGGTGCGCTTGCCCGCGTACCGGGCGCGGACGGCCGGGTCCTTGAGGTCAGGGACACGGTAGGAGATGCGGTCGCCCCCCGCCTTCTCGCCCAGGGCGGGCAGGCCGTCGGCACCGATGGGGCTCGGGATGGACCAGGTGCCCGAGGCGTCGATGACGGCGCGGGCGCTGATCCGCTCCTCGCGGCCGTCGGCCAGCTCGATGTGCACGGTGAAGGGCTGCTCGTCACGGTCGGCGTCGACGATCCGGTCGCGGCCGGCGCGGGCGACGCCGGTGACCGTGGCGCCGTAGCGGACCTTGTCGGCGAGGACGTCGGCGAGCGGCTGGAGGTAGTGCTCGGCCCAGTCGCCGCCGGTGGGGTAGGTGGCGCCGTCGGGGCGGGCCCAGCCGGTGGGGGCGAGGAGCTTCTCGGCGGCCGGGTCGGTGACCTCGGCCCACGGGGAGAAGAGGCGGACGTGCGCCCAGTCGCGTACCGCTGTGCCGGCGGACGGGCCGGCTTCCAGGACCAGCGGGTCGAGGCCGCGCTCGACCAGGTGGGCAGCGGCAGCCAGGCCGATGGGGCCGGCGCCGATGACTACGACGGGCAGCTGGTCGGTGGTGGGCGCGTTCACGAGATTCCCCTTTGTTTCGACGTTTGTCGATGTCCTTCGCCGCCAGGATGACACCTGTATCGACAAGCGTCAACATAGACATTCATCGAATCTGCGGCGGTCCCGCTTCCTGATTCGACATGTGTCAACATAGATGCATGTCGAACACCAAGGTGCTGCCGCTGATCGAGGCTGAGTCCGACGCCGTGGCGCCATGCTGCCCGCCGCTCACCGAGCGGCCGTTCTCCGCGGAGGAGGCCGAGACGGCCGCGCGGATGTTCAAGGCGCTCGGCGATCCGGTGCGGTTGCGGCTGTTCACGTCGGTCGCCTCGCACGAGGGTGGCGAGGCGTGCGTGTGCGACATCTCCGACGTCGGCGTATCCCAGCCGACCGTCTCCCACCACCTGAAGAAGCTCAAGGAGGCCGGCCTGCTCACCTCCGAGCGGCGCGGCACCTGGGTCTACTACCGCGTCGAGCCGTCCGTGCTGGCCGCGATGGGCAAGCTGCTGACGATCGCTCCGACCGCAGTCTGACCTCGGCCGGGAACTCAGGGGGTACGCCAGCGTGTCCAAGCCGACCAGCGTGACGATCGTGCCAATGGCCGCGTCGCATGCCGAAGAGGTCCTGGCGATCTACCAAGCAGGTATCGACGAGGGCAACGCCACCTTCGAGACGACAGCCCCGACCTGGGAGATCTTCGATTCCTCGAAGTTGCCGGAGCACCGCTTCGTCGCCCTCGACGAGAGGGATGCAGTGCTCGGTTGGGTCGCCGCCACCAGGGTCTCCGACCGCTGTGCGTACGCCGGGGTCGTCGAGCACTCCGTCTACGTCCATCCCGGCGCCCGGGGCCGCGGCGTGGCCGCCGCCTTGCTGAAGGCCCTGATCGACTCCACTGAGGCGGCCGGGATCTGGACCATCCAGTCCGGCATCTTCCCCGAGAACACCGCCAGCCTCGCCCTGCACCAACGAGCTGGCTTCCGGCCCATCGGCACCCGCGAACGCATCGGCCGTCACCACGGAATGTGGCGCGACGTCGTCCTGATCGAGCGCCGCAGCCCTGAGATCGACTGAGCACCGACTCAGAGCGAGGGCGTTGTCAGTGCGGTGCGGCACGATTGACGCCATGGGCATAGACATCACCTGGGCGCGCGACGAGTTGGCCCAGTTCCTCAAGCTCACCGAGCTGTACCGCCCCGCGGACCCGCCCGGCGTGATGACTGTCAGCTCGCACCTCTCCAATCGAGGATCCCCAGCCGAGATCGTGGCCAGTGCCCATGTGGTGGAGCAGATCCTCGACCGGGTCCTCCCGCGTTGGCGCACCGAAGTTCCCGGTGACAGGAACAAGACCGTCAACCGCTGGTGTCAGCACCGCGAAGCGGCTCAGCGAGCGGATGCGGCCATGCAGCGAGACGCCGAGGTGCGTGCCCGCCTCGGCGATGACGCTCCACAGCTGAGCGCAGGGTTCATGCACCCGTGGGCATGGGACGGAGCGAAGGCACTCTGGCGGAGTGGGCATTTCCGCGAGGCGGTCACCGCGGCGGCCCGCAAGGTGAACGCAGAGACCCAGAACAAGGTCGGGCGCCGGGACCTGAGCGAAACGAAGCTCTTCCAGAGCGTCTTCTCGCAGAACTCGCCCAAGGCCGGCGAGCCCCGTCTGCGACTGATGGTCGACGACGGCGGAGACACCTTCCGAAGCGTCCACCGTGGCGCGATGGCCTTCGCGGAGGGCTGCTACGCCGGGATACGCAACCCCAACAGCCATGAGGACGGTCTCCCCGAGCTGCCCGAGCACGAGGCGTTGGAGCAGTTGGCGGCTTTCAGCGTCCTTGCGCGCTGGGTGGAGAGCGCGGCGGTGGAGACGGCGTAAGCCCGTGGTCGACGACGTTCAGCCGACCTGCGCCGCTATCTCCCGACGCAGGTGGTAACCGGCGGCGCGCCCCGACAGGTCGCCGCCGAGGACCTCCACCTGGGCGGTGTGCCTCACTCGCTGGCTTCCCGGCCGGGCATGAAGATGAGGGCCACCAACGCCAATCCGACCACCGCGCCGACGAGCTGCATGCCGATGAACCCCGCCACCGACCCCGGCGCGATGCCGGCGAAGGTGTCGGTGAAGGCGCGGCCGATGGTCACCGCCGGGTTGGCGAAGGACGTCGACGAGGTGAACCAGTAGGCGGCGCCGATGTAGGAGGCGACGGCCACGGGGGCGAAACGGAGCCGGTCGGTGCGGGCCAGGCCGAAGATCAGCAGGATCAGCCCGGCCGTCGCGACGACCTCGCCGAGCAACAGGTGCCCGGCTGACCGGTCGTGCGTGGACCACTTGACCAGCGGCTCGCCGAACATCGCGTCGGCCAGGACGGCGCCCAGGATCGCACCGACGATCTGTGCGGGGACGTAGGCGGCCGCTTCCCGTACGGTGACGCCGACGCCGCTTCGGCGAGCGGTCCACCACTCAGCGAGCGTGACGGCGGGGTTGAAGTGCGCGCCGGAGACCGGCCCGAGCAGGAGGATCAGGACGCCGAGGCCGAAGACGGTGGCCGTGGAGTTGGCCAGGAGCTGGAGGCCGACGTCCTTGGTTAGTTCGGTGGCCTGGATGCCGGAGCCGACCACGACCGCGACGAGCGCCGCGGTGCCGACCAGTTCGGCGGCGGCCTTGGCGAGCAGCGGAGGTGCCTGGGGCGGGGTGGCGCCCGGGGCGGGCTGAGGCTCAGCGGCCGGGGCTATGGCGGACTGCCCGGTTCCGTCGTGCTCGGTGGCCTCGGTGGCGGTCAAGTGGACTCCTCGGTGCGGGTCGCCGTCAGGCGGGGTGATCAGGGGCAGGACCGCTTGACGTTGTTCTCGGCGGTGGCGCGCGCGGTCTCCGCGAGGTCGGCGAACTGGCCGGCGAGCGAGGCGATGACGTCGGGCCTGAGTCGGTAGTAGGTGAACCGGCCGCATGGCTCCGTCTCCACGACCCCTGCCTCGCGCAGCACCTTCAGATGGTTGGAGAGGTTGGTCTGCTTGGCCCCCGTCTCCTCGATCAGGTGCGTGGTGCAGAGTGTCTCCTTGGCCAGCAAGGTGACGATCTGGAGGCGGAGCGGGTCGGAGAGAACCCGCATCAGATCAGTGTCGACTGACGTCAGCATGGGCTGATACTTTCACATCACTCCAGGCTGATACCAGCTTGGGCTGATCTCACCGAACGCCGGCCTCCCCGCCGAGAGCTGGAACCCGACTCCCGCGCAGCCCTCTTGATCCACTCCCGAAGGAAGAACCGATGTCCTCCAGCCCGCTCGCCTCCGTCCTGTTCATCTGCGTCCACAACGCCGGGCGTTCGCAGATGGCCGCCGGATTCCTCAGCCACCTCGCGGGCGACCGGATCGAGGTCCGCTCCGCCGGCTCCATCCCGGGCGACCAGGTCAACCCCTCCGCGGTCGAGGCCATGAAGGAGGTCGGCATCGACATCGCCGACCAGAAGCCCAAGATCCTCACCACCGAGGCCGTCCAAGCGTCCGACTACGTCATCACCATGGGCTGCGGCGACGCCTGCCCGATCTTCCCCGGCAAGAAGTACCTCGACTGGGCCCTGGAGGACCCGGCGGGCAAGGGCGTCGAGGCCGTCCGCCCCATCCGGGACGAGATCAAGACGCGCATCGAGGCCCTGATCGCCGAGATCGACGCCAAGCAGGAGGCGTGACCCCCGTGACCGACGGAACCGACAGACCCGATAGCGACGGCATACGCGACGTCATCGTCATCGGCTCCGGCCCCGCCGGATACACCGCCGCCCTCTACACCGCCCGCGCCGAGCTCAAGCCTCTCGTGTTCGGCGGCGCGATCTTCGTCGGCGGTGCGCTGACCACGACCCCCGAGGTCGAGAACTTCCCCGGCTTCCCCGAGGGCGTCGACGGCCCGGTTCTGATGGAGAACATGCGGGCCCAGGCGATGCGCTTCGGTGCCGAGATGGTCGACGACGACATCGTCGAGGTCGACCTGACCGGCGACATCAACACCGTCACGGACACGTCGGGCACCGTGCACCGCGCGAAGACGGTGATCGTGGCGACCGGCTCCGGCTACCGCAAGCTCGGCCTGCCGCGCGAGGACGAGCTGTCCGGCCGCGGTGTGTCCTGGTGCGCCACCTGCGACGGCTTCTTCTTCTTCCGCGACCGCGACATCGTGGTCGTCGGGGGCGGCGACACAGCCATGGAGGAGGCCACCTTCCTCACCCGCTTCGCCCGCTCCGTCACCGTTGTCCACCGCCGCTCCACCCTGCGCGCCTCCCAGGTCATGCAGAACCGCGCCTTCGCCGACGACAAGATCTCCTTCGCCTTCGACAGCGAGATCGCGGAGATCAAGGAAGCGGGCGGCAAGCTCGCCGGAGTCGTCCTGCGCGACGTCTTCACCGGCACGACCCGCGACCTCGACGTGACCGGCCTGTTCATCGCCATCGGCCACAACCCGCGCACCGAACTCTTCACAGGACAGCTGGAGTTGGACAGCACCGGCTACCTGAAGGTGCAGTCGCCGTCGACCCGTACGAACATCCCGGGCGTTTTCGGCGCCGGAGACGTCGTCGACCACACCTACCGGCAGGCCATCACCGCTGCGGCCAGCGGCTGCGCGGCCGCGCTTGACGCCGAGCGGTACCTCGCCGCCCTCGCGGACGGCGAAGACCTGGCTGTACGCGAAGAGTCGCTCGCTGGCTGATCACCCACGAGATCGTTCACAGCAGGTTCCAGAACAGCTTCGAGAGGTGTTCGCACAGGTCAGGAAGCTAGCCGAGTAGTTGGGCCTGCCGAGCCTGTCCCTAAGGGCCCGGCAGTACGACGACGTCGAGCAAGCATCCGCTCCTTGCGTTGCCCCAATGTTGGCGCCTCCCACTTATGCCACCCAACCGGCAGCTTCCAGCGTTGCATGTGCTCACGCTCATCCACTCCACACCAGCGGCATCCGCTGGGGGAAGGAAAGAGCAGGTCAGAGCCCTCGCCTGGTATGGACATCGTCCCTCCCTCGCTTACCCCCCATTCTTCCCCCACCCACTGACATCAGCCCTCGTTCGACGGCCAAATCGGGCGCCCCGCACTCCCGGCCTCTGCATACTGCCTGCCCTGGTCAGCCCCCGCGGCAGCATGCGATCCCTGGACCTGCTGGCCGGACTATCTCTCGGCCTCATCAGCTCGCCGGTCGGATCCGTCGAGATGGGACTGGTAGAGGGGCAGCGCGCTCTCCCTCTTCACCAACGGCCCAGTCGAGGCGGCTGGGCCACGGCTCGGACGGCCTCACTCTGTACACGAGGCGCTCAGCTGCCCGCCCGAAGCGATGCTCTGCGTATGAACTGGGCGGCAACGCCGCGTGCAGTGTCAGCCACGTCATCTGGGACGAACCCGTACCAGCGCAGCACCCCGGATGGGATCCTCTGACTTCTTAGGGATCAACCCCAGGAGGCTCCCAGTGGCAACAGCAGTTCTGGCTCCCAGCTTGCAGGCCAGCGTTGACCGATTCGCTCGGTCGTTGATTGTCCCGTCGCGGCTCCTGGCGCTTCATCCACGAAAGCGCGGTGGGGCAGGGAACGCTGCGGCGCTTGCCCCGGCTATCACCCTGGGGATCCTGTCTGCTTTTGAGGGCTTTGCGGAGGATTTCTTCGCAACGGTTCTCTATGGCCAGGGTCAGAGCTTCGCCCAGATCGTCAGAAAGATGAACCTGACAAATCCTGATATCGAGGAGTTCGAGAAGCTCATCGTCAAGGAGTTTCCGACCTTGGCCAAGGGCCTCAAGACGGGCTTCTCTGTCGACGTGTGGGCCCCGCCAGCGATTGGGGCCTCCTTCTGGAAGCCGGCCACCTTGACCTGGGACCAGGCCAAGGTCACAGCCCAAGGGTGGATGCAGGTGCGCCATTGTCTGTCCCACGGGATGGCCAGTGGCTGGCGGAGCGAAGTGTGGCCCGGCCCGGTGAAGAACAACGTAGTACCCGCGTCGTCGGTCCTACGTCCCATGAAGGGCGGGAAACACTCCCTTGCCTTGCATGGGGCTATCTCGTGTGCCCGAACCTACCGAGGAGGCGCCGAGCATCTGGCTAGCATCGTGGCGAACCACCTTGGGGAGACCCTGTCCTGGGCAGGGCTGCCAGATTTCCCTCTGCAGGCTGCTCCCACCGAGTAGCCGATGCGCCTAGCCAAGCATTCATGGCGTCGAGGCGGATCTTAGAGGGCGGGACTGCCAGTCACAGGGCGACAGGATCCGTCGTGGCAGCCCAATGCTGAACGGCACGCGCGCCAGCGACGTTCGCCCGTGGAGAGAGCCTCACGCCAAACGACAACTCGACCCTCACGCTTCGGTTGTTTCGCAGCGGACTGGCTGCAATCGCAGGCCGACCTTCTCTTCAGGCGAACGTCACGCATCGGCCTTCGACCCCAACACCCCCTTCACAGAACACCTGTTCGACGTGAAGGATGGGGGTGATCGCGTGTCAGTTCGGCACGTCGCTCGTTAGGCAGCGCAGTCGAAGCGCCGGGTGGGAAAGCGCTGATGACCAGCGTCCACCCGCTACGGGAGGGGACCCATGGGCGATCGCAGCACAATCGAGTGGACCGAGGCGACCTGGAATCCCACCACAGGATGCGACCGGATCTCCCCCGGGTGTGACAACTGCTACGCCTTGACGTTATCCAGGCGGCTCAAGGCCATGGGTGTTGCCAAGTACCAGACGGACGGGGATCCCAGGACGTCCGGCCCGGGCTTCGGCCTCGCCCCTCACCCTGACGCACTGGCCATTCCCCACCAGTGGAAGGCCCCACGGATGGTCTTCGTCAATTCCATGAGCGACCTATTCCACGCCAAGGTCCCCCTGGACTTCGTCCGGCAGGTCTTCCAGGTGATTGCCGAGACTCCCCAGCACACCTACCAGCTACTGACCAAGAGAGCCCGCAGGTTGCGACGTGTGGCCGGCGAACTCGACTGGCCCTCCAACCTGTGGATGGGCGTCTCCGTCGAAGACGCAGAGCACCTGGATCGTGTCGACGACCTTCGCCAAGTTCCCGCTGCCGTGCGCTTCCTGTCCTGTGAGCCGCTGCTCGGTCCGCTTACCGGTCTACAGCTGGAAGGCATCGGCTGGGTTATTGCCGGCGGGGAGTCCGGGCCCCACCATCGGCCCGTGAAGGAGGAGTGGCTGTTGGCCATCCGCGACGCCTGCAACCACGCCGAAGTGCCCTTCTTCTTCAAGCAATGGGGTGGCCGCAGCCCGAAGTCAGGGGGCCGCGAACTCGATGGGGCGACATGGGACGAGATGCCGCCTCGCCTGCCCGTCGCAGCCCATTAACGGCCAAAGTCCAGCAGACGCCGTACGCACTCTGGTGGCATATGGCAACGGTGTGTGACCCTCTCCCCAGCGGGGCCGACGGGAGTAGGGGGAGCGATCGTGGCCGTACCGAAGGATGCCGTGTGGGAACGCGATCCGCACACGGCGGCCAAACACGACTTATTGAAGCGGTACTTGGAAGCCTGGGCGCCGATTCTGTTGTCACGGCTCGACGTGATCAGTTACGCCGAAGGCTTCGCGGGTGCCGGCGTCTACAAGCAGGGCGAGCCCGGCTCCCCGGTCATCGCTTACGAAGTCTTCGCCGAGGCACTGCAGAGGTTCCCGAAACGTATGCGCGTGATCCTCATGGAGGAGGACGCCCGGCGCGTCAAGGAGTTACAGCGCCAGATGGAGCTCGTCCGCTCCAGGCAAACGGACGACATCACCAAACGAATAGCGGTCGACATACGTCACGGAGATTTCCACCCGGCCCTCCTGCAGAAGCTGCGGGGCATCGGCGCATTGGGGAAGCCTCTCTTTGTCCTGCTGGACAGCTTCGGCGGACCCGACATCCCCTTCTCGCTCCTCCAGGAGCTGGGGCGCCATCCCAGCACTGAAGTGATGGTGACCTTCGAGCCCAGCTTCCTCACCCGGTTCGCCGAGAAGCACGACGGCCACCGTCAGCTCGGCGACGAAGCCTTCGGAGGCCAGGAGTGGCAAGGCGTCTTCCAGCAGCCGCCCTCAGGCAAGTTCACGTTCCTGCGGGAGCAGTACCGGAACACGCTGCGCCACGCCGGCTTCACGCACACGCTGTACTTCGAGATGGTCGACGAGGGCGGCAGGGTCCTCTACCTGATCTTCGGCACCCAGCACGAGCTGGGGCTGGAGAAGATGAAGGACGCCATGTGGAAGGTGGACCCTTCCTATGGCGTCCGCTACCGCGACCCCAGGGACACTCAACAGCAGATGCTTGATCTCGTATTCGAACCGGATACGGCTCCGCTGCGACGGATCCTGCACGACTTCATCTCCGAAGCGCCCGACGGGCGAACCATCCCGGAGCTCAAGCGGTACACCCTCTTGGAGACCGTCTACCGGCCGGCCCAAGTGATCGAGGCCGTCCGGCAGCTGCGTGAGGCGGGCGCCGTGACGACAGAACCTCGTGCCATCAATGCCAAGACGCGAGTGAGCCTGGCGACGACACCGCCCACCACCCGTCCCTCAGCCGAGCAAGGCGCCCTCTGGTGAGACCGCGAGGGCACATCCAGGGCACATGAGCCTGGGAAACGGCGTTGACCCGTGAGAACTACCGAGAGGAGTTTTCCCAGGTCAACGCACATTCCCCTGCGAAACCGCAGGTCAGCGCCCTCCCGCCCCCAATCGCTGCATGAGTGGCAGGACTTCAGCCACCGTCTCCATGAGGCGGGGCATCAGCCGTACTGCCTGGTGTGGCCGTGAGCTGAGGCTTCATGGTCTGCGGGCGGGGTTCTCGGACCCCGCCCTTTCTCATGTCCCGCGGCGGCCGGCTCAGGCTCTGAGACGCCCCTCCAGCGGGGTGCGGAAGCTCGGGCGGATGCGGATGTCGCCGAAGAACGCGGTCAGGCGGGCGGCCTCGGCGGTGACGGCGGTGCGGGCGTCGCGGGTGAGGCGGATGCCGGGAAGCGCGGCGGTGACGATCTCGCCGTCGGGGCGTTGGGTCCAGGCGCCGACGATCCGGCCGTTCCACCACACCGTGGGGCCGATGTTGCCGTTGGTGTCGAAGAGTTCGGTGGTGTGGGCGGGGTCGAGGTACCAGTCGCGGCCCCGCCAGCCCATCGGGGTGGGGTCGAGGGCGGGGAGCAGGGCCGCCCAGGGCCCCGGGTCGGCGGGCGCCGCCAGGTGCTCGGGCAGGGCGTGCCCCTGGCCCTGCGCGAGGTCGACGTCCACGGCCTCCGTGCCGGCCAGGGCCTTGCGGGTGGCGGTGAGGGTCCAGCCGGTCCACCACTTGACGTCCTCGGTGGTGGCGGGGCCGAAGGCGGCCAGATAGTGGCGGGCGAGGTCGGCTCGCGCCGCGTCGGCGGGCAACTCGGGGTGGGGTTCGGCCACCGTCCAGCGGAACTGCGAGGAGGCCCAGCTGCCCAGCGGCCGGCCCCGGCGGATCCTGCCCTCGGCGGCCAGCACCCCGAGGACACGGCTGGTGATGCGCGGCCTCGCCTCGTAGGCCTTGCCCGGCGCCATGACGATCTTCTGCTGCAACTCGGGCACCGCCTCCCCGAGTTGGGCCGCCGTCGCCTCCCCGAGGCCGGCCAGCGCGACGAGCACCTCCTGCTCCAGGGCGGCCAGGCGGTGCTCGTCGTAGCCGAGTTGCTCGCCGAGGGTCTTGAGCAGCCCGGTCCGCTCACGGGCGGCCACGGCGCGGGCCGTCGAGGCGTCGACGACCGGGGCGAGGGAACGCGGGACGACGAACATGGTGCGGCGCATGCACAGCATCCGGATCAGCGTGTGGTCCGTGTACAGGGCGCGTTCCAGGTCGGCCGTCGAAGGGGCCGCCATGCGCGCGGCCACCGTCAGGTACACGCTGGCCGGGTCCGTGGCATGCAGTCCCAGTACGGCGTCGGCGACCTGCTCGGAGGTGGTCGCGCGGGTGGCGGGGGTCAGGAGGTGGCGGGTGGCGAGGAGGGCTCGGCGGTGGTCGTCGGTGATCCTGGGGCGGGCGGTGGTGTGGGTCATGGCGAGTCGGCGGCCCGGTGAGTCCGCCGTGAACCGTCCTTTCACGTTCGCTCCGGCTTGCGAACCCGACGCTACGAGGGAATGCGGCCAGGTGCCGTCCTAAACGGGCAACCGCCCTTCCCCGCCGGACGCGCAGTCACCGCCCCCGCCCCGCCGGCCCCACGACCGCGCCCTCGCCGTCCACCGCCGTGCTCCACCTCCCGCACGACCGCCGCCTCCACCATCCCTCCGCCCGTCCGGCGACGCCCGCCTCGACTTCCACCGTCGGACGCCGCCCGCAGCACGACCACCTCACCCTCCGCCGCCGTGCTCCACCTCCCGCACGACCGCCTCCGCCACCCAGCCCCTGCCGCCGGACGCGCAGTCCACTCCACGACTCCGCCCCCGCCGGACAGTCACCGCCCCCGCCCCGCCCTGCGCCGGCTACCTCACCCCGCCTCCTGCCTCGCGGTCGCCGGTGGGCCGCCTGTGGTCGGGGGTGTCGGGGACGGGCCGGAGGGGGCGGAGGCGGTGGTCGTGGGGGCTGGGCTCACCGCTCCGGCGGCGGGCTCGAGCAGGGTCAGTCGGACCGCGGCCGTCTTGAACAGGGGCTGTTTGGAGACCGGGTCCCAGTCGGTGACCGTCGTCTCGTTCGCCGCCCGGCCGCCGTCCTTGCCGGGACGATCGCCCTCGGGGGTGTCCCAGTAGCCATAGTGGAAGGGCAGGAACAGCATGCCGTCGCGGATGCCAGTGATCCGCAGGCGGCCGCGCAGCGAGCCCCGGCGGCTGGTGACCTCGACCAGGTCGCCCTCCGCCACACCGTGCCGCCGCGCCTCCCCGGCGGAGATCTCCACCCACACCTCCGGCGCGGCGGCGTTGAGCTGCGGGGTGCGGCCGGTCTTGGTGCGGGTGTGGAAGTGGTAGATCGTGCGGCCGGTGTTCAGCTGCAACGGGTAGGTGGGGTCCGGGAGTTCGTCCGGGGGTACGTAGTCCGCCGGCTTCAGCACGGCCTTGCCGTCCGGGTTCAGCGCCCGGTAGTCCGACTCCGTCATCGAGTCGCCGGTCATCACGTCCTTGCCGTACGTCTCGCAGATCTGCGGCGCGGCCCAGGTGATGCCGTCGGTGTAGAGGCGTTCGGTGCCCTCGCGCGAGGCGCTGGTGCAGGGCCACTGGATGCCGCCCGCCTCGCGCAGCCGGTCGTAGGACAGGCCGGTGTAGTCGCACGGGCGGCCCCGGCTGCACTCCTGCCAGGCCCGGAACGCCGACTCGGGGTCGTGCCAGGAGATCAGCGGCCCGTCGTCCCGGTCTCGGAAGTCCATGCGGCGGGCGTAGTCGAGCAGGATGTCGAGGTCGGGGCGGGCCTCGCCGGGCGGTTCGACGGCCTTGTCGGAGAGGTGCACCGTGCGGTCGGCGTTGGTGAACGTGCCGGTCTTCTCGCCCCAGGTCGCGGCGGGCAGCACGACGTCCGCGAACTGCGCGGTCTCGGTCAGATACAGGTCCTGGACGACCGTGAACAGGCTGTCGCGGCGCAGGATGCCGCGGATGCGGTGCAGTTCCGGCAGGGACACCGCAGGGTTGGTGCCGGAGATCCACAGCAGCCGGATGTCGCCCTGCTCGGCCTTGGCGAAGATCTCCATCGCCGGGGTGGGCGGCGCGTCGTGCGGGATACGGGACGGCTCCACGTTCCAGACCCGGGCGAGGTCGGCGACATGGTCGTCGTTCTGCCAGTTGCGGAAGCCGGGCAGGTCGCCGTCGGCGCCGCACTCACGGGTGTTCTGGGCGGTGGGCTGGCCGTTCATCTGGAGCACCCCGCAGCCGGGGCGGCCGAGCATGCCGCGCAGCAGCTGGAGGTTGTTGACCTGGCAGGCGGCGGCCGTGGCCTGGTGGGACTGGTAGACGCCCTGGAGCACGGTGGACAGCAACCGCTCGGCGCCGCCCAGCAGTTCGGCCGCCTCGGTGATCCTCGCGGCCGGTACGTCACAGATGCCGGCGGCCCAGGCGGGGGTGCAGTCGGCGACGCGGGCGGCGAGGTCGTCGTAGCCGACGGTGTGGGCCTCGACGTAGGCGTGGTCGACCCGGTCGGCGCGGATGATCTCGTGCAGGAGGGCGTTCAGCAGGGCCACGTTCGTGCCGGAGCGCGGGGCGAGGTGGACGGTGGCGTGACGGGCGACCTGCGTGGGGCGCGGGTCGACGCACAGCAGTCGCGGCGGATCCCCGCCCGCCAGCCGGTCCAGCACCCGCATCCACAGCACCGGCTGGGTCTCGGCCATGTTGTGCCCGAACAGGGCGATGACATCGGCGTGGTCGACGTCCGTGTACGAGGCGGGCTGGCCGTCGCAGCCGAAGGTCTCCTTCAGCGCCTCGGCGGCGGTCGCCGTGCACAGCCGGGTGTTGCCGTCGAGGTGGTTGGTGCCCAGACCGGCGCGGGCGATCACCGCGAGGGTGTAGTACTCCTCCAGGAACAGCTGACCGCTGGTGTAGAAGCCGAGCGCGTCGGCGCCCCGCTCGGCCAGCAGCCGCCGGGTGCGGTCGACGATCCGCTCCATGGCGGTGTCCCAGTCACAGGGGACGAGATGGCCGCCCTCCCGGACCAGCGGAGTGGTCAGCCGGTCCGGGGAGTGGTTCGCCTGCCAGCCGAACAGGTCCTTCGGCCCCAGTCGGCCGTGGTTGACCCGGTCGCGGGACCGGCCGCGTACGCCGACGATCCGGCCGTCGGCGACGGCGATGTCCATCGCGTCGCCGTTGGAGTGCAGCAGCGATGCCGTCGGCACCCACCGCTGCACCTCCTCCGCGGTGACACCGGACGCCAGATAGGAGTCGACGCGCACGGGCCACGTACCGTCACGGTCGTAAGGGGTGCGCTCGCCCCAGGGCTGCGCGATCCGGTCCACCTCGGGCTGCACGACGCTCACGACCTCTCGACTGGGGTGACAGACCTCTCGGCCGAGGTCAGCGAGACCTCACGGCTCGGATCACCGGCCTCTCGGCCGGATCAGAGGGACGTCATGCCCGGGTCCTCGGGGCGGATCCGTCCGCGCCAGCCACCGCTGTCGCCGCTGCTCTCGACGTAGTCCTTGAAGCGGCGCAGGTCGCCGGAGACCCGGCGGTCGATCATGCCGAGCGCGTCCGCACTGCGTTCGGCGACGCCGCTGGGCTCGACGTCCATGGTCAGCTCGACCTTGGTGTGCATGTCGTCCACCCGTTCGAAGCGGACCGAGCCGCGCTGCTGGGTGTCGCCGCCGACGGAACGCCAGGTGATCCGGTCGTCGGGCAGCTGGTCGACGATCTCGGTGTCGAACTCGCGCCGGACGCCACCGATGCTGGTGGTCCAGTGGTTGTGCCGGTCGTCGAGCTGCGTCACCTCGTCGACGCCCTCCATGAACTTCGGGAACTCCTCGAACTGGGTCCACTGGTTGTACGCCCGGTGCAGCGGCACCTCCACCTCGACCGCCTTCTTGACCGTGCTCATGAGTTCCTCCCTCATCGCTTGCTTGTGTGCACCGCGCCGAGTACCCGGGAGGCGTCACCTCACCCCGGCGGGGAACCCGGCCGGTGACGAAAGAGGTGCCGATCGTGAACGACCGCAGCGACCCCGACGACGTGGTGCTCTCCCCGCACGAGCGGCTGGCGCTGCGCCGTATCGAGGCGGAACTGAGCGGCGACCGCCGCCTGACCCGCCGTATGCACCGGCTCCTGCACCAGCCCGCCTACCGCCAGCACCACCGCGCCGGCCGCCCGCACCACCGCGCCGGCCGCCCGGCCCCCCGTCGCGCGCTGCCGCTGTCCACGGCCGCCCTGCTGAGCGCCTCGGTGTTCCTCGTCGTCATGGGCGTCCGCACCTCCGACCCCGTCCTGCTGTGGTGCTTCGCCGCGCTGTGGCCGCTGACCCTGCTCCAGGCGTTCCGGCTGCTGTGCCGCGTCACCGAGGCCGGGCCCGAGGCGAGGACCAGGTCCGGGGAGCACGGCACTCCGTGGCGGTGAACCCCGCGCGGGGGCAGAACCCGAGGAACCCCAGCGCAGAGGCGCCGCAACCACAGAACAGGAGACGGCCATGGACGCCGACGCAGGACTGAAGGGACTGAAGGGGTCGTACTGGCTCGAGACGGCCCCGCCGGGCACCCCCGCCCCGCCGCCGACCGCCGATCTCACCGTCGACGTCGCCGTCATCGGCGGCGGCATGGCCGGGCTGAGCACCGCCTGGGAACTGGTCCGGGAGGGCCGCGAGGTGGCCGTGCTGGAGGCGGGGCGGCTCGCGGCCGGGGTGACCGGGCGGACCACGGCCAAGCTGACCGCCCTGCACACCCTCGTCTACGACCGGCTGCGCCGCACCCGAGGGGCCGAGGGGGCGCGGCTGTACGCCCGCTCGCAGACGGACGCGATCCGGCACGCGGCGGACATCGTGGCGGAGCTGGGCGTGGACTGCGACTGGGAGGAGGCGGCGGCGTTCACCTACGCCGAGGAGGCCGAGGGTGTCGCCGAGCTGAGGGCCGAGGTGGAGGCGGCACGGGAGGCGGGCCTCGCGGCCTCCTTCGTCACCGCGACCGACCTGCCGTTCCCGGTGGCGGGCGCGGTCAAGGTGGTGCGGCAGGCCCAGTTCCATCCCCGCAAGTACCTGCTGGCGCTCGCCGACGACCTGCGTCGGCGCGGCGGCACGGTGTACGAGGACACGCGGGTCGTCGCCCTCACCGAGGGCGAGCCGTGCGTCCTGACGACCGAGGCCGGGGTGACGGTACGGGCGAACGACGTCGTCGTCGCCACCCACTACCCGGTGTTCGACCGGGCCCTCCTCTTCACCCGGCTCTCCCCGCGCCGCGAGCTGGTCGTGGCCGGCCCGCTCGACGCCGACCGGGCCCCGCGGGACATGTACATCACGCCGGAGCAGAACACCCGCTCGGTGCGCAGCGCGCCCTACGGAGACGACACCGGCGTACGGCTGCTCATCGTCACCGGCGAGCACTTCACTCCGGGCACCGCCGACGTCGACAAACGCTTCGCCCGGCTGTCCGACTGGGCCGAGAACCGCTTCCCCGGCCTGACCCTCACCCACCGCTGGGCGACCCAGGACAACGACTCCACCGACTCCGTGCCCCTGGTCGGCCCGCTCCACCCCGGCGCCCGGCACACCTACGTGGCCACCGGCTTCGGCGGCTGGGGGCTGAGCGGCGGCATCATGGCGGGCCGTCTGATCAGCGAGCTGATGGCGGGCCGCGAGGTCGAGTGGGCCGGGCTGTACGACCCGCGGCGCCTGGGCTCCGTGGTCCGCGAGGGCGTGTCCTTCCTCAAGCACCAGACGCAGGTCGCCCGGCACTTCGTCGGCGACCGGCTGCCGCCCCTGTCGGGGCCGGCGCCGGAGGACCTCGCGCCGGGCGACGGTGCCGTGATGCGGGTGGGCGGCCACCGCTGCGCCGTGCACCGGGACGCGGGCGGCGGGCTGCACGCGGTGTCGGCGAACTGCACCCACCTCGGCTGTGTCGTGGCCTTCAACCACGCGGAACAAGCCTGGGAATGCCCCTGCCACGGCTCCCGCTTCGCCCCGGACGGCAGCGTCCTCCAGGGGCCCGCGGTACGCCCGCTGGAGCGGCGTGACATCTGACTCCGACCGTTTCCGCACAGCCCCCGAGGGAACTCGGTCGCCATCTCGAAAAGACAGCTCGACACCTCAGGAAGAAGCTGAACCGCCGTGACCGCGCCCACCGTCAACAACAAACCCACCGACGCCCTGCGGGTGGCCAGGACGGGCTGGAGGAAGGCCCGCATCGTCCGCGAGAAGGGCCTGCGCACCTGCATCTCCCCCGTCGAGGACGGCAGTTGCCCGCTCGTCACGGACACGGGCGGCGAAGCCAACATCGTCCGCGGCGACGACTGACCCGAGACCGACCGAGGGCTTCCCCCATCCCGGAGGAACCGTGAAGGCACTCGTCATCAACTCACGCTCAAGAAGTCCCCCGACCCCTCCAACACCGAGGCACTGGCCGAGGTGGTCACCGCGAGGCTGTCCGGGTACGGCGTCCAGGTCTCCTCCGTCCGGGCCGTCGACCTCGACATCGCGCCCGGGGTGGTCACCGACGCCGGCGACGGCGACGAGTGGCCCGGCGTCCACGAGCGGCTCCTGGAGTCGGAGATCCTCGTCGTCGCGTCCCCCACCTGGCTGGGCCGGCCCTCCTCGGTCGCGCAGCGCGTCCTGGAACGCATGGACGCGATGATGACCGAGACGGACGACGAGGAGCGCCCCGTCGCCTACAACCGCGTGGCCGGCGTCGTCGTCACCGGCAACGAGGACGGTGCCCACCACGTCATCAGCGAGATCTCCGGAGCACTGGCGGACATCGGCTACACGATCCCCGGCCAGGCCTGGACGTACTGGCACCTGGGCCCGGGCCCGGGCCCCGACTACCTCGACGAGGAGAAGGGCCGCGACTGGGCGCACAGCACCGGCCGCACGATGGCCGACAACCTCCACGGCGTGGCGAGCGCCCTGTCCGCCCGGCCGCTGAAGGCCCCCGGCTGACGAGACCGGGCCCGCGCCCGCAGGCGCACACCCCTCACTCATGTGACCGCAGCGCCCTGGCACCCCCCTCGGCCCGGAGAGACCTCAGGAGCCCCATGACCCCCACCACCGTCGGCTGCCCCACCCCCGCCGACCCACGCCGCTGCTGGGTCCCGCGGGGCGTGTACGCGCCGCAGACCGACACCCGGCTGCTCGGGCGGGCCCTGCGCCGCGAACCGATCACCGACCGGACGGACGTGCTGGACCTGGGCACCGGCAGCGGGGCGCTCGCGGTCGAGGCAGCGCGGCTCGGCGGTCGGGTGACCGCGGTCGACATCTCCTGGCGGGCGGTCGCGGCGGCCTGGTTCAACGCCGTGCTCAACGGCCAGAACCTGCGCGTGCGCCACGGCGACCTGGCCGCGGCGGTACCCGGCCGCCGCTTCGACCTGGTGCTCGCCAACCCGCCCTACGTCCCCGCGCCCGACGCTTCCGCGCCCCGCGGGCCCGCCCGCGCCTGGGACGCCGGACCGGACGGCCGGCTGCTGGTCGACCGGGTCTGCGACTCCGCGCCGACGGTCCTCCAGCCGACGGGCACCCTGCTGCTCGTCCACTCGCATCTGTGCGGCGTCGACGCCACGCTGGACCGTCTCACCGGGGCCGGTCTGCGCGCGGAGGTCGTCGACCGCACCCGGCTGCCCTTCGGCCCGGTCCTGCGCTCCCGCCTCGGCTGGCTGCGCGACCGGGGTCTGGTGAACGGCGACTCGACAGAGGAGTTGGTGGTGATCCGTGGCCGCCGCGTCTGACCGCCCCCGCCGCATCCGTGTCCAGCGTGACGGGCCCCTGCTGATCGAGGGGCCGGTCGAAGTGGTCGACGAGAACGGCGAGGTGACGGTGTCCGACCGATTCGAGGTGGCGGTCTGCACCTGCCGCCGCAGCCGTCTGTTCCCGTGGTGCGACACGAGCCACCGCCGCCGTGAGCGGCGCACCGGCCCGTCGGACGAAGGGGGCTCCGCGTGACCACCGCCTCCCGGCACCGCCCCCCGCCCCTGCCGACCCCCCGCGGCCCCCTCTCCGCGGCGGTGGCGGCGGCCCTGCAAGGCGCGTCGGCCCCTGACGGCCTTCCCGACTCCCCCGTTTACGGCGACGACCTCCAACTGGCCCTCTACACCCTCTACGAACTGCACTACCGGGGCTTCGAGGACGTCCCCGACGACCTGGAGTGGGACAGCGCCCTGCTCGCCTTCCGCGCCGCGCTCGAAGACCGCTTCCTGACCGCGCTGCGCGAGGACGTACCGACCACCGACACCACCGCCACCGCCGCCCTGGACGCGCTCCAGGTCGAACCGACCGCCGACCCCGACGGCACGAGCGTCTCGTTCTTCCTGCGCGACGAGGGCACCCTCGACCAGCTGCGCGAGTACGCGGCGCTGCGCTCGCTCTACCACCTCAAGGAGGCCGACCCGCACGCCTGGGTCATCCCGCGACTGCACGGGCGGGCCAAGGCCGGGATGGTGGCGGTGGAGTTCGACGAGTTCGGCGCGGGCCGCCCGGACGAGATCCACGCGGAGCTGTTCGCCGACCTGATGACGGACCTGAAGCTGGAGACGGCGTACGGCCACTATGTCGACGCGGCCCCGGCGGAGGCGCTCGCCACCGTGAACCTGATGTCCCTGTTCGGCCTGCACCGGGCGCTGCGCGGCGCGCTCGTCGGCCACTTCGCCGCCGTCGAGGTGACCTCGTCCCCCGGCTCCCGCCGCCTCGCCGAGGCGCTGCGCCGGGTGGGCGCGGGCCCGGCGGCCGTACGGTTCTACACCGAGCACGTCGAGGCCGACGCCGTGCACGAACAGGTCGTACGGCGGGACGTCGTCGACGGTCTGCTGGAGAGCGAGCCGGGTCTGGAAGCGGACGTGGTGTTCGGCGTCCGCGCGACCGCGCACCTGGAGGACCGCCTGGCCGCCAGGCTGCTGGAAGCCTGGCGGCAGGGGACCACCGCGCTGCGCTGACGGATCAGTCGGTCATGGCGTCGCGGACGAGGGCGGTGTCGACGAACTGCTCGAAGCGGACGATGAGTCCACCCCGCACGACGAAGGCGTGGGCCACGCGGACGTCGATCGCCTTGCCGGTGGCCTTGTTGACGGCGCTGTAGCGGGCCAGGACGACGACGTTCTCGCCGTCGACGACGTAGGTGTCGTCGTGGGCGGTCCAGCCGTCCCAGTCCTGGCCCAGCTTCTCCATCACGTTGGCGGTGACACCCTCCGGGGTGCGATACGTGCCGGCGAGGGGGAAGCCCGCCATCTCCGTCCACTCCACGTCGGGGGCGAGGGTGGCGCGCAGGGCGTCGAGGTCACCGGCGGCGGAGGCCAGGTACTGGCGGCGTACGACGTCGGCGGGGGCGGGGGAGGTCGCGAACTCGGTCATGGTCAGCCCCACTTCATCTCGCCCTTGGCGACCTTCGCGCCGATCTGCGCGGCGATCAGCATGCCGTTGTCGGGGTAGCGGGCCACGAGCGCCTCGGTGAGCGCCGGACCGTCGGCGGCCTTGCCGAGCTCCTCCTCGAAGGCCACGAGGTAGTCGCGGGTGGCGGTGATGGCGGAGGCGTCGGCGGCGGTACCGGGCAGCCGGTGACCGGGTACGACCAACTGCGGCTCCAGCGCGGCCATCTCGTCCAGGAGCTTGATCCAGGCGGCGCGGGACTCGGGGGTGGCGGTGTCGGCGACCCAGACGTGCTCCTGCTGGAAGAGCAGGACACCACCGAGGAGGGCGCGGTGCCCGGCCTGCCACAGGTAGTGGCGGTCGGGCAGTTCGGGGGTGCCGCCCCGTAGTTCGAAGCGGTGGCCTTCGAGGGTGAGGTCGCCGCTCAGCGGCTCCAGCTCGACCAGGCGGGTGGGCAGGTTGGGGCCGAGCGCGGCCCAGGCCTTGAGCTTGCCCTCGTAGGAGCGCTGGATGTGCTCGATGACGATCGGCGTCGCGACGAACTTCGCCTCGGAAAAGGCGTCGGCGACGACCTCGGCGCCGAAGTAGAAGTCGGGGTCGGCGTGGCTGACGAACACGGTGGTGAGCGTCTTGCCGGAGTCGAGGATCTCGGCGACCAGGCGGTGGCCGTCGGCGCGGGTGAACGCGGCGTCGACGAGGAGGGCCTCGCTCTCACCGGTGACGAGCGTGGCGGTCTTGTTCTTGCTGCCGGCCGGGAAGTCGAGGTCGAGGACCTTGAAGTCGAGCGTGCTCATCGAGGACTCCTTCAGGAGAGGGGACGGGGTGGGGACGGGGAGCGGGGTCAGTGGATGCGGAGGGACGCCAGGCGCCGGTCCACGTCGTCGGCGGTGGCGTGGCCGTGCGCGAGGACGGTGACGAGGTCGCCGTCGATGCCGAGGAGGGTGGGGAAGCCGGTGACGCCGAGTGCGGCGGAACGGCGGAAGTCGGCCTCGGCCGCGTCCTGCGTTTCGGGCGCCTCGAAGGCGGCGACGACGGCGTCGGCGTCCAGACCCGCGGCCTCGGCGACCTTCCGGTAGGTGGCGGGGTCGGAGAGGCTCAGGCCGTCGACGTAGAAGGCCCGCTGGAGGGCGACGGCGAGGTCGGCGGCCCGGTCGGGGGCGGCCTGGCGCAGGGCGGCGACGCCGCGGGCGGCGGCCTCGGAGTCCATCACGAAGGTGCCGTCGGCGATCAGCCGGTCGTAGGCGGCCCCGAACTCGGCGCCGGTCAGCTCGGCGATCTGGGCGTTGGCGCCCTGGACGTACCCGAACTCACGGATCGGCACCCGGCGCGACCCGGTGAACAGGCCGCCCGAGACGACCTCGACAGGCAGCCCGGGGTGGCGGGAGACGACCTCGCGCAGGGTCCCGGAGAACCCGTGCGACCAACCGCAGTAAGCATCGAAGACGTAGACGAGCTTCATCGAGGACCTCGGCAAAGGGTGTGGGGCGCCCGCCGGAAGCGAGCATTTCACCTGACACAACAGTAACTGATTAGTCAGGTATTTCCCCGGCGAGATGACCGGCGATGTGACAGCCGCCACACCGGAGCGCCGTTAGCCAGTGAACCAGCGCCACCCACCACCCGCAGGTCGACGAAGCCGACCGGCCGATGCCCGGCCTCAGGGCAGCCGAGGCAGCACATCCCGCGCGGAGTGGCTCAGGATGCGCAGATCCTCGGCGAACCGGTCATGGTCCTCGGCCGGCAGCGGCGCCAGGAAGTACCGCCGGATGTTCTCCACGTGCACCCGCGAGGCCCGGACCGCGGTCCGCTCCCCCAGCTCGGTCAGCCGCACCAGCCGCCCCCGCCGGTCGCCCGGGTCCTCGGCGCGCTCGACGAGCCCGGCCGCCTCCATCCGGTCGACCAGCCGGGTGGCGCCGCCGGTCGTCAGCACCTGCTCCTGGGCGACGGCCCGCATGGACAGCCCGGCTCCCTCGGCCCGCCCGAGGATGAGCAGCACCTCGAACATCAGATGGCTGATCCCGCACTCCTCTTCCAGGGCCCGGCCCAGGAGGTACTCCAGCCGGTTGGCCGCCCCCTGGAGCCGCCCGAAGGCCAGCACCAGCGGATTGTCGGCGGCCTCCTTCGCCGTAGAGATCTCAGCCCGCTCGTCCACGTCCCGCCGCCCTTCCCGTTCACCCACGTGCGATCCACAGATCATGCCGTGCGCACGGATCCGCGCGCCGCCCCGCCTTCCTACGCGGGACCGAACACCGACGGCCGCACATCGCCCCCGGCGGGACCGACGTCGCCCTCCTCCCAGGCGGGGTCGTAGGCGCAGGGCACACTCGCACCCCCCATGAAGTACTCACGGTCCGGGAACCAGGTGAAGGACATCCGCTCGTCGCCGTCGTCCCGCCGCACGAACAGGCTCCAGTCCTGCCCGTCCTTACCCTCCCGATACGACGTGACCTCCCAGCCGTCGTCGATCAGCCGCTCGTGCAGCCGCCGCAGCCCGGGCACGGCCTGGCTCGCCGGCACATCGTCCAGGGCCCAGTCGTGGCTCATGGTGTAGGCGCCGTCGACGGTCCTGTCGTCCAGGCCCAGCAGCCCCCCGTCGTAGCAGAAGCCGGAGTCGAAGGTGTTCTCCGTACTGACGCCGACCTTCTCGACGCCCGGCCGCACGGTCCGGGTGAACCCCAGGACGCCGTACGCCTCCTGGGACCGTTCGAAGGCCCGCTCCGCCATCTCCTCGGGCGCGACGCGAGGATGGTCCGCCGCCCCCGCCGAACCCCAGGTGAGCTGGACGAACACCAGGACGAGAACGCCGAGCAGGACCACGAGCACGGCACAGCCACAGCCGAGGGCACCGGCGCCGGTGGGGTGGGTCGGACGGGCGGGGGAATCGTTCGAGGACATACGAGGAAGCCAAGCCGCCTCCGGGGCACGGCGGATGGGCGCGATCACTCACTCAACCCTGGTTCAGCTACTCATCCTCCTCATCCGCCACCACCGTGAAGTGCCGCTCCCCGCCCGGGTTCTCCAGTTCGTCGAGAACGGCGACGGCCAGATCCTCGGCACTGATCCACGACCGCCCACCGGCATCGATGAGCAGCGTGTCGGTACCGCGCCGATAGCGCCCGGTCCGCACACCGGGCTCCAGCAGCCCGGGCGGGCTCAGATAGACCCACTCGGCACCCACGTGCCCCTCACACGCTCGGAGTTGGGCGACGCCTGCCTCGGCCACGGCCCGCAGCTCGGCAGGCACATACGCGGGGTCGTGCGCCACCAGCAGCTCCCCCTCGCCCGGACTGCGCAGCGCCCCGGCACCCCCGACCACAAGAACCCGCACACCGAGCCGAGCACCGACATCCATCACGGCACGGGTCGCCCCCACAAGAAACTCCTCGTCGGCAGGATGACTCCGCACGGCAAGAACAAGGACGTCAGCCCCGCTCCCCACCAGAACCTCGGCAAGGGCAGCCGAGTCACCGACATCGACCGCGGCCCGCGTGAAGCCCTCCCCCTCCTCCCTCTCCGCCTTCCGGGACAACGCGAGCACCCGATGCCCCCGTGCCCCGGCCTCCCCGACAACACGACGGCCGACCATCCCGGTGGCACCGAGCACGGCAATGGTCATGTCGTTCCTCATCAACGACGTCCTCTCCCTCGATATGTGGCCCAAGTCGGGGCGTCCAGCTGCGCCGCGACCATCGCGGTCAGCGCCAGTACGAACCCGAGGGTCTGCGACAGACTCAGCGACTCACCCAGCACGACGACGCCCACCAAGGCGGCGACCAGCGGGGACAACAGCACCAGCGGAGCCGACGCCCCCACCGGCAGCCTGCCGATCCCGCGGGACCACAGCATGTGGGCGATGAGCCCACCCATGCTGCCGAGCCACAGATAACCGGCGACGGCCCCGGCGTCGATCGACTCGGGCACCCCCTCACCGACGACGACAAGCGGCACCAACACCACTCCCCCAACGGAGAGTTGCCAGCTCGCCAAGGTCAGCGGCCCGGCCCCCGGCGGTCGCCCCCACCGCTTCAGCAGCACGATCCCGGCGGCCATGGACGCCGTACCGCCGAGCCCCGCCACCACACCCACCCCGTCCAGCCGCGCCCCCGGCCCGAGCACGACGAGCCCGACCCCGACCACACCGGCCACACCCCAGGCCCAGCGCCACAAGGTCGGCCGGTCATGCAGCACGGCGGCGGCGAGCCCGGCGACCAGCAGGGGCTGGGTGGCGCCGAGGGTGGCGGCGACTCCGCCGGGGAGACGTTCGGCGGCGAGGAACAACAGGGGATACAAGGCACCGATGTTGAGCACGCCGAGCACCGCGGCCTTCCACCACCACGCCCCGCGCGGCAGCACCCGCGTGAGAACGAGCCCGACCAGCCCGGCGGGCAGGGCACGCAGCAGCCCGGAGAACAACGGGTGCCCGGACGGCAGCAGTTCGGTGGTCACGGCGTACGTGGTGCCCCAGGCCGCCGGGGCGAGCGCGGTCAGCGCGACGGTGGCGACCCGCGAGGCCCCCGGCGCCCGTTCGATCAAGACACTCATGCATCGAATATCAACGCGAACAACAATGAATCCAAAGCATGATTGTCATGGCACCCATGCACTACGCCCATGCATCATGCGGGACATGGACCTCCAGCAGATGCGCTACGTCGTGGCCGTCGCCGAAACCCGCAACTTCACCCGCGCCGCAGAGAGCTGCGGCGTCGTCCAGTCCTCGCTCAGCCACCGCATAGCGGGCCTGGAAGGGGAGTTGGGAGTAAAGCTCTTCGCCCGCACCAGCCGCCGCGTAGAACTGACCAGCGCGGGCGAGGCGTTCATCACCGCGGCACGCGAATGCCTGTCCGCAGCCGACCGCGCGGCGGCCGACGCCGCGGCGGCAACCGGGGCGGTACGGGGCCGGCTCGCCGTGGGCGTGATCGTGACGACGGCCGCGGTGGACGTACCGGAGCTGCTCCAGCGTTACCGCACTCACCACCCCCAGGTCCGGATCGCCCTGCGCTCGGGCCGCAGCGACGACCTGGCGGCAGCCGTCCGCCAAGGCGAGCTGGACATAGCCTTCCTGGGCCTGCCGCCGAGCCAACCCCCTGCCGGAGTCGAGGCCCTGGCCCTGGACCACGACGAGCACGCCCTCCTCGTACCGGCCGGCCACCCCTTGGCGGGCACCCCCCAGGTCGCCCTCCACGAGATCGCCGACGAGACCTTCGTGGACTTCGTCTCCGGCACCCCCGCCCGGGCCCAGTCCGACCAGGCGTTCGCCGCGGCCGGTCTGGTCCGAGACGTCGCCTACGAGGCAGGAGTGGTCGAGCTGATCACCCGCCTGGTCGCCCGGGGACTGGGCGTGGCGCTCCTCCCATCGGCCTTCATCGCCCCACTCGCCACGGCCGACCCCGCCCTGGCCCTGGTCCCGGTGTCAGACGGCCCCCGCCGCATCGAATACCTGGTCTGGAGCCGCTTCAACCCGAGCCCGGCGGCAAGGGCGATGCTCAAGGTGCTCGGCGTACCGGACTGACCACCCTCACCTCACCCCGACACTCCGCAGCACAGCCAGCGCCAACGTCCGCGCCACACCCACCACTTCCCCCACCGCAACAGACTCCCGCGCACTGTGCGCGACCTCGATGTCCCCCGGCCCGTACTGCAAGGCAGGCACCCCGGCCCCCGCGTACAACCGCAGATCGCTCCCATAGGTGGCCCCCCGCTCCCGCAACGACCCACCACCCCCCGCATCCCGATACGCCTCCCGCAACACCCCGGGCAGCGGATGCCCCTCCGGCAACCGCCCACTGGCGAACTGTCCCCCAGGCCAGCTCACCCCCACGGGATGCTCCCGCAGCCAAGGATCACGACCGCACACCTCCGCCACCCACCGCTCGAACTCCTGCCGAGCGGCAGCCGGTTCCTCCCCCAGCCGCACCCCCAGCCGCCCCTCCGCCACCAGCACATCGGGCACGCTGCTGGCCCAGTCCCCGGCCCGCACGGTCCCCACCGACAGCGCGTACGGGATCGGATACCCGGCGAGCAACGGATGCGGCTCCCGGTTACGCAGCGCCTCCAGCTCCCCCAAGGCCCGATGCACCCCCATGTACGCATCGATGGCACTGACCCCCTTCTCCCGCGAACTGGCGTGCGCGGCAAGCCCGTTGACGGTCAGCCGAAAGGTGAGCGCCCCCGCGTTGGCGGTGACCAGCGTCTCCGCGGTCGGCTCCCCGATGACGCACACATCACCCCCGTACCCCCGCTGCAAGGTGCCGAAGGCGCCGAGCCCCCCGTCCTCCTCCCCCACGACGAAATGCACACCGACCCGCCCCCGCAGCCGTACCCCAGCCGCCCGCAGAGCCCCCAGCACAGCCAACTGCGCGGCCAGCCCGCCCTTCATGTCACAGGCCCCCCGCCCATGCACAACGTCCCCCACCACCCGAGGCACGAAGGGATCCCCCACCCAGGCCCCCGGATCCCCACCCGGCACCACGTCAACATGCCCCTGCAAGACAAAAAGGGGCCCGTCCCCACCGTCACCCAGGTGCCCGACCAGCCCCCAGGCCTCCTCACGAGGAGCCTCACTGCCGGGAAACTCCGGATGCGCGCGCAACGCGTCCAGATCCATGCGCCACAGATCCACATCAAGCCCGAGAAGCTCCAGCCGCCGCCCCAACAGCTGCTGAATCTCCGCCTCGGCCGCACTCCCGGTGACACTCGGCACGGCGATGAGCTCCATCAACGTACGAGCGACCGTGGCCTCATCGATGGCATCGAGCACGGCAGCTTCATGATCAAGCAACACAGTGAGCCTCCCCGGCAGTTGGATCCACAGGGACGCTACGACGTACAGCCCCAGGACGGGACCGGCACCCCCGCGGAGCCGCAGCGCGCAACGGCGGCAAGGGGTCGTGTCGGGGGGTGTCCGCCCGCAGCGGTTGGCGCGTCAACACGGCCGCCCTTTATAGGTGACCGATTCCGCGCCGTTCCGAGGACGGACACCCCCCGGCGCGGCCCCGACCCCCAACGCACTCGCACCGCACCGCCCCGCACCGCCCCGCACCCGCACCGCACCGCACCCACACCGCACCGCACCCACACCGCACCCGCACCGCCCCCGGCGGCTCAGCCACCCCCCACCGTGAACCCGATGACGACCCCACCCCCGTCCCGCCGAACGGCGAACGGCGCACCCCCATGGGCCAGCGCCACCTCCCGCACGATCGACAGTCCCAGCCCGGACCCCGGCAACGACCGAGCATCCGCAGCCCGATAGAACCGGTCGAACACCCGCACAAGCTCCTCGTCCCCGATCCCGGGCCCCCGGTCCAGCACCTCCACCCGCACCACCCCCGCACGAGCAGGCCCGGCCACCCGGATCTCGACGGGCCCCCGCCCCTCCCGGTCGAACTTCACCGCGTTCTCCACGAGGTTGGACACCGCCCGGGTCAGCATCCCCGGCCGCCCGTCCGTCGACGTGTCCCCACTGGCCCGCACCAGGATCTCCCGCCCGGTACGCCGCCGAGCCACCCCGGCCACGTCCTCCGCGATATCGGCGAGATCGACCCGCTGCGGCGGCTCGGTGTCGGACTGCCCGGCCGCCAGCTCGACCAACTCGTTGACCAGATCGGTGAGTTCCCGAGCCTCCTGCCCAAGGTCGGCGACCAGCTCCTCCCGGGTCTCCGGAGGCAGCTCGTCGATCCGCCGCAGCAGCGAGATATTGGTCCGCAACGAGGTCAACGGCGTCCGCAGCTCATGCCCCGCGTCCTGCACCAGCCGCCGCTGATCCTCCTCCGACTGCGCGAGCCGCCCGAGCATCCGGTCGAAGGCCCGCCCGAGCCGCCCCACCTCGTCATAGCCGGTCACCGGCACCTGAACACCCAACCGCCGCGTACGAGCGACGTCCTCCGCAGCACCCGTGAGAACAACCAGCCGCCGAGTGATCCGCCGAGCAAGCCACCACCCGAACAGCCCGGCACCCACCACCACGGCCGCCATGAGAATGAGCGTCCGCTGCTGGAGCGCCTGGAGCAGATCCTCGGTGTCACTGAACTCCTGGGCGACCTGCACGGCCCCCCGCCCACCCCCGAGCGCCACGGTGGCGACGCGATACACATCGCTGCCGACATTGACGTCCTTGTGCTCGGCGACCTCCCCCGCCGCCGAGGCCCCCGCGACACCCCGATCCGCATCCGTCACAGGCAGCCCAGGACTACCAGGATCGACCACCGACCCATCGGCCCCCAGCACCTGCACATCCGTGCGAGCCGGCCGCACCAGATCGTGCCCGGGCGCCGACGACGAGAAGTCCTCCGGCGCCATCCGGTGCTGCCGCACCTCGTCCCGCAGATCCTGTACGACCTCGTCGAACACGGACTGCTGGTCGACCCGCACCAGCCGGGCCGCCGCGCTGTAGGACAGGATGCCGACGACCACGGTGACGGCGGCGGTGACGGCCGCGAAGGACACGGCGAACGTGGTCGCGAGGGACACCAGCCCGGGCCGCCGCCGACGCAGCAGCCGCGCGAGGCGCCCCACTCAGTCCTCCCGCAGCACGTACCCCACGCCGCGCACGGTGTGGATCAGCTGCGGCGCCCCCGGTTCGTCGAGCTTGCGCCGCAGATAACCGACGTAGACGGCGAGGTTCTTCGACCCGGGTCCGAAGTCGTAGCCCCAGATCCGGTCGTAGATGGTCGAGTGGTCGAGCACGATCCCCGCGTTGCGGACCAGCAGCTCCAGCAGCTCGAACTCGGTACGGGTCAGCTCCAGCTCCCGCCCGTCCCGCCAGGCCCGCCGCGCCTGCGGATCCATCCGGATCCCGGCGGCTTCGAGATACCGCTCGGGTACGACCTTCTGCGCGATGTCGGCGCCCCCCGACCCCGCACCGGCACCAGCCCCCGAACCGGCACCCGTACCGCCGCCCCCGCCACCGCTCCCGGTCCCGCCGCCCCCACCCCCGGTGCGCCGCAACAGCGCCCGCAGCCGGGCGAAGACCTCTTCGACGTCGAACGGCTTCAGCACATAGTCGTCGGCGCCCGCGTCCAGGCCGGCGATCCGGTCCTGGGTCTCCACGAGCGCCGTCAGCATCAGGATCGGTGTCCGGTCGCCCTCGGCCCGCAGCACCCGGCACACCTGGAGCCCGTCGATCCCGGGCATCATCACGTCCAGGACGAGCACGTCGGGCGGGGTGCGGTGCGCCTGCGCGAGCGCCTCGACCCCATCGGCGACCGCGGTGACCCGGTAGCCCTCCAGGGTGAGGGCGCGCTCCAGCGCATGACGGATGGCGCGGTCGTCTTCGGCGAGCAGCACGGTCTGAGGCACGCCTCCATACTGCCAAGGCATCCGCCGGTTCAGCCGGGTGAGCGACCCGACGATCAGCCTTTTTACCCGCCTCTCACCGTCACAGAGGCAACCGCGCCCCGTCCCCCTACCGCCCTCTCACCGCCGCGGCGACAACGCGGCGAGCTGCTCCGCGAAGGGCACGACCTCGAAGCCACCCTCACCACCCCGAGCAGCCGACAACGACGCACCCGCACCCGCAGCACCCGCACCCGAATCCGCACCGGCATCCGCATCGAAATCCGAACCCGAACCCGGACCCGAACCCACCGCCAACCTCCCCGGCAGCCCAGCCACCAGCCCGGCCAGCCCGGTCATCAACCCGGCCAGCTCCCCCGCGGCCCGCTCGATCCGCCCCTCAAGCCCCTCCGCACCCCAGTCCTCGGACGCGGCATAGACGGCGGTCGGCACGACGACGGCCCGCAGATAGGCGAACAGCGGCCGCAGCGCGTGCTCCAGCACCAGCGAGTGCCGCGCACTGCCACCGGTCGCCGCGACGAGCACCGGCTTCCCGACGAGCACGTCCTTGTCTAGGACGTCGAAGAACGACTTGAACAGCCCGCTGTACGAGGCGGAGAACACCGGCGTGACGACGATCAGCCCGTCGGCCCCGGCCACCGCCTCCTGCGCGGCGGCCAGCGCCTTGCCGGGGAACCCGTTGGTGAAGAAGTGCGCGATCTCCACGGCGAGCTCACGCAACTCGACGACCTGGACGTCCACCGGCGTCTGCCGCCCCACGGCCGCGGAGAGCCGGTCGGCGAGCAACCGCGTGGACGAGGGCACACTCAGCCCCGCCGAGACGACGACAAGCTTCATGACACGGTCTCCTTCTTCACGTCATTCTTCGCGGCGGCCACCAGCGAGGCGTGGGTCGGCGCCTCCGGCACATCGTCCGGCCGCCCCTTCGCGAACTCCTCGCGCAGCACCGGAACGACCTGCTCGCCGAGCATGTCGAGCTGCTCCAGGACCGTCTTCAGCGGCAGCCCGGCATGGTCCAGCAGGAACAACTGCCGCTGGTAGTCACCGGCGTACTCGCGGAAGCTCAGCGTCTTCTCGATGACCTGCTGCGGGGAGCCCACGGTCAGCGGCGTCTGGTCGGTGAAGTCCTCCAGCGAGGGTCCGTGCCCGTACACCGGCGCGTTGTCGAAGTACGGCCGGAACTCCCGCACCGCGTCCTGCGACCTGGCCCGCATGAACACCTGTCCGCCGAGTCCGACGATGGCCTGCTCGGGGGTCCCGTGCCCGTAGTGGGCGTAGCGCGAGCGGTACAGCTCGATCATCTTCTTCGTGTGGTCGGCCGGCCAGAAGATGTTGTTGTGGAAGAAGCCGTCGCCGTAGTACGCGGCCTGCTCGGCGATCTCGGGCGACCGGATGGACCCGTGCCACACGAAGGGGGCGACCCCGTCGAGCGGCCGCGGGGTGGAGGTGAACCCCTGGAGGGGCGTACGGAACTTCCCCTCCCAGTCCACGACGTCCTCGCGCCACAGCCGCCGCAGCAGGGCGTAGTTCTCGACGGCGAGGTTGATGCCCTGCCGGATGTCCTGCCCGAACCACGGATACACCGGGCCGGTGTTGCCGCGCCCCATCATCAGGTCGACGCGCCCGTCGGCCAGGTGCTGGAGCATCGCGAAGTCCTCGGCGATCTTCACCGGGTCGTTGGTGGTGATGAGGGTCGTGGAGGTGGAGAGCACGATCCGCTCGGTCTGCGCGGCGATGTAGCCGAGCATGGTGGTCGGCGAGGACGGCACGAACGGCGGGTTGTGGTGCTCGCCGGTCGCGAAGACGTCGAGCCCGACCTCTTCGGCCTTCAGCGCGATGGCGACCATGGCCTTGATGCGCTCGCGCTCGGTCGGCGTCCGCCCTGTCGTGGGGTCCGGCGTGACGTCACCGACGCTGAAGATCCCGAACTGCATGGCCGATCACCCTCCAAGTTGTTGACCGTTCAACTATACCCCTGAACGACCACCCCGCTCCCGGTATTCCACGCGCGGCGAAAGCCGGTTGACACCCGACGAGCCACCCCACATATTTATCTGCGTGACGCAGACACTTCACGACGCAAGCAAATCCGAGGCCGCTCTCCCCGCCCGCGCCCGCTGGGCGATCCTGGCCGTGATCCTCGCCGCCGACATCCTCGACCTCCTCGACGCGACGATCACCAACATCGCCGCCCCGACCATCACGGCCGACCTCGGCGGCGGCCCCGGCCTGGTCCAGTGGCTGGGCGCCGCCTACGCCCTCGCCCTCGGCGTCCTGCTCGTCCCCGGCGGGCGCCTGGGCGACAAGTACGGCCGCCGCAGACTGTTCCTGACCGGCCTCGCCGGTTTCGTCGCCGCCTCACTGGCCTGCGGCCTGGCCCCCACCCCCGCGACCCTGGTCGCCGCCCGCCTCGTCCAGGGCGCCTTCGGAGCCCTCGTCATCCCCCAGGGCTTCGGCATCCTCGGCGCCACCTGGCCCCGCGACCAGATCGGCAAGGCCTTCGCCCTGTTCGGCCCCGCGATGGGCCTCTCCGCCGTCGGCGGCCCGGTCCTCGCCGGCTTCCTGGTCGACGCCGACCTCGCGGGCCTCGGCTGGCGCCCCATGTTCCTGATCAACCTGCTCCTGGGCGGCGCCGCGCTGCTGGCCGCCGCCCGCCTGCTCCCCCGGGACACCGGCGACAGGTCCGTCCGCGTGGACGGCCCCGGCTCCGCCCTCCTCGCGGGCGCGATGCTCGGCCTGCTGGGCGGCCTGATCGACGGCTCGGCCGGAGCCTGGACGGCCCGCCCCCTGCTCCTCCTTCTCCTCGGCGTCGCCGCCTTCGCCGCGTTCTGCCACCGCCAGCGCACCGCGGCCCACCCCCTCATCGAGCCGTCGCTCCTGCGCAACCGGGGCTTCGCGGCGGGCCTCACCCTCGGCGTGGCCGCCTTCGCCGCGACGTCCGGCCTCCTCTACGTCATCTCCCTCTTCCTCCAGCAGGACCTGGGCCGCACCCCCGCGGACACCGCGCTGGGCCTGATCCCCCTGACCCTCGGCATCGTGATCGCCTCGATCGCCTGCCACGGCCTGATCCACACGTACGGCCGCCGCCTGGCGGTAACCGGCCTGCTGATCCTCCTGGCGGGCTGCGTCTGGCTCCTGCTCCAGATCCACCACACCGGCACCCACACCACCACCTGGCAGCTGCTCGCCCCCCTCGTGATCCTCGGCATCGGAATGGGCACCTGCTTCGGCACGATCTACGACCTCACGATCGGCGACATCGCCCCGTCCGAGGCGGGAAGCGCGAGCGGCTCCCTGAACGCGGTCCAGCAACTCGCCAACGCGATGGGCGCGGCGACGGTGACGACGGTGTACTTCCACAGCAGCGGCACGTGGAGCCTGCTGGCGGTGGCAGCGGCACTGACGGCCTGCCTGCCCTTGGCAGCGCTACTGCCGCGCAGCCCTCAAAAGGAAGGCCACCACTGACCCACCCAGGGGCGCGGGGAACTGCGCGACCAGCCCCCACGCACCCGCACACGCCACACAACAGCCCACCCCGAGCCCTTAGGCACCCGGCACCAGCACAACCCGCCCCCGAACCCCACCGCCGGCCAGCAGCGCATGAGCCTTCCCGGCATCCTCCAACGAGAAGGTCTCGGCAACCCGCAGGCTCAACGCCCCGGAATCCACGAGCCCCACCAACTCCGCCAGCCGAGCCCCATCCGCACCGACCTCGACGGCCCCCGCCCGAACCCCCCGCACACCCTCAGGAGCGGCCTGCGGGATAACCCCCACATAGGCGCCACCATCCCGCACCCACTCCAGGGCCGGCGCTCCCAGAACGGCCGCATCCAACACCGCGTCGAACGCCCCCGCCCGCCCCTCCGTGACGAAGTCGTCCGCTCCCAGCGACCGCACCAGCTCCTCGTCCCCCGCCCGAGCCAACCCGGTCACCACAACCCCGGCCCGCGCGGCAAGCTGCACCGCAAACCCCCCGACGGCGCCCGCGGCCCCGGTCACCAGCAGCGAAGACCCCGCCGAAAGCGACAGCAGATCCAGCGCCTGCGCAGCCGTCAGCCCGTTCAACGGCAACGTCGCCGCCTCCACCGCCCCCACCGTCCGAGGCGCCAGCGCCACCGCGTCCGTGGGCACGACGACGTACTCCGCATGAGTACCGAGCGGCTTCACCATCCCGTAGTCGAGGGCGACGACCTCGTCTCCCACGCTCCACGCACTGGCGACACCCACCGCGTCCACGGTCCCGGCCACGTCCCAGCCCAGCCCGATCCGCTTGCCCGCACCCCCGAAAACACCCTGCCGCACCCCCGCGTCGACGGGGTTGACCGTGGCCGCCGCCACCTTGATCCGCACCTCGCGCGCCCCCGGCTCGGGCACCTCGGCCTCCACGACCTCGACGACCTCGGGCCCACCGAACGCGTTCACGACCGCAGCACGCATGACTGCCAACTCCCTTGAGTAAACCGGCTGTCGGCGACCGCCGAAGATCTCGGCGACCGCGCTCCATCTGCCGGCAACCCTAGGAAGAGCTACTATCTCCTGGTAAGTAGTTACCTGAGAGTGCGTATGTCCCCCAGAGGTGAGCCATGGCGACCATGACGGCGGCCCAGCGACGCGAACAGGCCCGCATCGAGTACGACGCGTTCATCAAGGGCTGCCCCACCAACCAGCTCCTGGACCGGCTCAGCGACAAGTGGGTCAGCCTCGTCGTCTCCGCCCTCGCCGGCGGCACCATGCGCTACAGCGACCTCGGCCGGAAGATCGCGGGCGTGAGCCCCAAGATGCTGACGCAGACCCTGCGTTCACTGGAACGCGACGGCATCCTGGCCCGCTCGGTCACCCCGTCCGTCCCGGTCCGCGTCGACTACGAACTCACCCCGCTCGGCCACAGCCTGGCCCTGCTCCTGACGGCCGTGAAGGACTGGGCGGAGACCCACATCGACGAGGTCCACGAGGCCCGCGACCGCTACGACACCCAGGACGAACAGGTCGCCTAGGCCTGTCTCAGACGTCCCCGGCCCGCAACCGTTCGACCTGCCGCGCGCTGAACTCCGTCGTACGCCTCATGTGCTCGATGAGCAGCGCCAGTTGGTCGTCACCGAGGTCGTCGAAGAGCGCCACCCAGCCGCCCCCCAGCCTGTCCCACACGCGCCCGAACTCCGCGACCTTCTCCGGCACGGTCGTCACGAGCACCCGCCGCCGGTCGGCCGCGTCCCGCTGCCGCACGACATAACCCGCCCGCTCCAGCCGGTCCACGAGCCGGGTCGCCGACCCGGTCGTCAGCCCCGTCAGCTCGGCGACCCGGCCGGTCGTCACCGGAGCGCCCTCCAGCGTCAGCAGGTTCAGACACTGGAGATCGGTGGGGTGCAGGCCGACATGGTCGGCGACGGCCTGGTTGAAGAGGGCGTACGAGGCCATGTAGCGCCGGGAGACCACGGACAGCTCGTCCAGCATCCGCTCACGTGACGTACCGCCACCCATGCCCGCCACCCTTCGTCTGCGTCGTGCAGAAATCGTACGACGCACACACTCGCCCGCCGAAGAAGGCCCGGCGTCGGTCAGAAGTAGTACGTGTCCCCCGTGTCCAGCACCAGCACCCGCTGCCGGTCGTTGGCCCGGTTCCGGTCCACCACCCCGCCGCTCCACACCGTGTCGATGTCCACCAGCACCTCCGACGGCTCCCCGCGCAACCGCAGCCGCAGCTCGATCTGCTCCCCCAGCCCGTCCGCGTCCAGCGCCCCCACCCGGCACAGCACCACCCGCGCACCCGAGCGCGCGCACCCGTCCGGCAGCTGCTGCCGGTTGGCCAGCGGCTCCGACCAGCGCAGCCGTACGGTCGCGTCCGGGACCGCCGACGGCCCGTGGTTGCGCGGCGTGAACCGCACATCGACCTGGCCGGAGGCCATGGCGGCGGCCCCGTGATAGGCGAGGTCGGCCTCGGGGGCGGGGTCGAACCACCCGCCACCGGACCCGTCGGACCCGTCGCCCGCGACCGCGGCCGGAGCCGCACCGCCGACCGCCAGCACAGCCGCGACGCACACACCAAGAACCCGCATACCGCCCACTCCTCAGAGGAGACTCCACCGTGGTCGTACGGATGTATCCCACGCGGAGCGCCGGGCAGGCGCCGTCCATCAGGTGAAGCCGCTGTGCCACCCTTCCGGCATGCACGTCCTGCGCTCCGCCGCCCTCTTCGTCGTCGCCGCCCTCTTCGAGATCGGCGGTGCCTGGCTGGTGTGGCAGGGCGTACGGGAGCACCGCGGCCTGCTCTGGATCGGCGGCGGCGTCCTCGCCCTCGGCGCCTACGGTTTCGTCGCCACCCTCCAGCCGGACGCGCACTTCGGCCGGATCCTGGCCGCGTACGGCGGGGTCTTCGTCGCCGGTTCGATCCTGTGGGGCATGGCCGCGGACGGCTACCGCCCCGACCGCTGGGACATCGCGGGCGCACTGATCTGCCTCGCGGGCATGGCGGTCATCATGTACGCCCCGCGAGGACAGTGACCCCTGCCCCGCGTCAAGGCGTCTCGTCGGGCAGCAGCCCCAGCTGGCCCAGGAACTCCATCTCGTCGAAGTAGAGCCGGTACTCCGTGATCCGGCCGTCCTTCACGGTGGCGAGGTCCACCCCGCGGATGCTGACCTCCTTGCCGGTGGCGGGCAGGGTGCCGCCGTCGGGCAGATACAGCGGGCCGGTGTTGTGGCCGCGGTAGACGCCCTCGTCGATGGCGGTGTCGCCGACCTCGTAGGAGTGCAGCGGCTCGAACCTGCCGTCCGGGACCGACTCCGTCATCTGCCGCCAGTACTCCACGATGTGGTCGCGCCCGTGGATCTCGCCCTCGTCGGGGGTGTAGGCGACGGCGTCCTCCGCGTACAGCTCGCCGAGGACCTTCAGGTCCGGGTGCGCGGTCACCGCGTCGGTGAGCCGGTCCATGACCTCACGCGCTTCTCCCATGATCCACCTCCGTCTTCCAGGGGATCACCCCCCTCATTTTCTCACCGGCCCGCGATACGGACCGCCCGGAAGGGAGCACGGGAGCCCGCCTATCCTGGGGAAGGTCACCGAAGGCCGTCGAAGGCCGACCGGAGGCCACCCGAAAGCCCCCTGATCGCCGACCCGAGGAGCTCCCGCCCATGCCCAGCGCAGCGTCCCGCATCGCCGTCGTCACCGGTGCGAGCAGCGGAATCGGCGCCGCCACGGCCCGCGGGCTGGCCGCCGCCGGCTACCGCGTCGTCCTCACCGCCCGCCGCAAGGACCGGATCGAGGCGCTGGCGGAGGAGATCAACGCGGCCGGCCACCAGGCCACCGCCTACCAGCTGGACGTCACCGACCGCGCCGCGGTCGACGAGTTCGCCAGTGCCTTCAGGACGATCGGCGTCCTGGTCAACAACGCCGGCGGCGCGCTCGGCGCCGACCCCGTCGCGACCGGCGACCCGGCCGACTGGCGCACGATGTACGAGACGAACGTCATCGGCACCCTCAACCTCACCCAGGCCCTGCTCCCCAAGCTGATCGCGAGCGGCGACGGCACGGTCGTCGTCGTCTCCTCGACCGCGGGCCACGGCACCTACGAGGGCGGCGGCGGTTACGTGGCCGCCAAGCACGGCAGCCACGTCCTCGCCGAGACCCTCCGTCTGGAGATCGTCGGGCAGCCGGTCCGGGTGATCGAGATCGCGCCCGGCATGGTGAAGACGGACGAGTTCGCCCTCACCCGCTTCGGCGGCGACGAGGAGAAGGCGGCGAAGGTCTACCAGGGCGTCGCCGAGCCCCTCACGGCCGACGACGTGGCCGACACGATCACCTGGGCCGTCACCCGCCCCGCCCATGTCAACGTCGACCTCCTGGTCCTGCGCCCGCGCGCCCAGGCGTCGAACACGAAGGTGCACAGGGAACTGTGATGACCGGGGCCGACGATTCCGAGGCGGAACAGCGCCGCCTGGCACTGGAGAAGAAGCGCGAACGCATCGTCTGGTACTACCTCGGTTACTTCCTCTTCGGCATCCACATCGTGGCGTTCGTGATGATCTACGCGGTCACGCACGCGAAATAGGGCAGCGCGAGAGCGAAACCGCACCATAGGGTCACCGCCTGTGGACAGACACGTGCCTTTCGACGCCCTGCACAACTTCCGCGACCTGGGCGGATACCGGACGGCAGACGGCCGCCGCATCCGCCCGGGCGTGCTGTACCGCTCCGATTCCCTGGGCAAGTTGACGCCCGGTACCCCCGACTGGTCCCGCTTCCTGTCCCTCGGCATCCGCACGGTCATCGACCTGCGCTACCCGTGGGAGATCGAACGCCAGGGCCGCATCCCGGCGGCCGACTCCCACGACCACGCCTACGACTACATCAACCTCAGCATCGAGCACCGCCCGTACAACCAGGCGGCGTTGCCCCCGGAGGTGGACCCCGGCCCCTACCTGGCCGAGCGCTACCTCCAGGTGGCGGAGGACGGCAGGAAGGAGATCCGCGAGGCCCTGGAACGCATCGCGGAAGCCGCCTCCCCCGCCACCCCCCTCGTCTTCCACTGCGCCTCCGGCAAGGACCGCACCGGCGAACTGGCGGCGCTGGTCCTGACGTTGCTGGGCGTCGACGAACGCACGATCATCGAGGACTTCACCCTCACCGAACTGGCGGCCCCGGCCCTCCTGGCCGACTGGCAGGCCCGCAACAACGGCCAGTCCCCCACCTGGCTGGGCTTCGGCAGAGCCCCGGCCTCGGTGATGCGCGGCTTCCTCGGGCTGTTGAAGGAGCGATACGGCTCGGTGGAGGGATACGTGACCCAGGCGCTCGGCATGGACACGGAGTCCCTCTCGGCGAAGCTGGCGGCGAACCTCCTGGAACCGGCCCCCACCACACACCCACCCCTGACCTACCGCCGGGCCGAACCGCAGGACGCCGAACTCCTCGTCCGCCTCCGCGACTCGGTGGCCCTGTGGATGCTCGCCCGGAACATCGACCAGTGGAAACCCTCCGAGAAGGACGCGACCCACTTCCGCACCCGCATGACCGAGGGCGAGGTCTGGCTGGCGTACGCCGACGGCCACCTGGCCGGCGCGTACGAACTCTGGTGGTCGGACGAGGCGGCGTGGGGCCCCCGCCCCACGGACGCGGGTTACATCCACCGCCTGATGACGACCCCACACCTGGCCCCGCCCAACACAGGCGGCGCCCTCCTGACCCACGCGGAGTCCCGCATCACGTCCACGGGCCGCCCGTACGCCCGCCTGGACTGCCTGTCCACCAACCCCCGCCTGCGCACGTACTACGAGACGGCGGGCTACACGGTCGTAGGCGAACAGCCCGCGAAGGACGGCGGCCTGGGCAGCCCGTACGCGGTGACGCTGCTGGAGAAGCGGCTGCGATAAGACAGGTAGGCCCCGGCCGGAGCCGGGGCCTACTCGTCGTCAGCCCTTCACGCAGACGACCTGCTTCAGCTTCGCGACGACCTCCACGAGGTCCCTCTGCTGATCGATGACCTGCTCGATCGGCTTGTAGGCGCCCGGGATCTCGTCCACGACACCGGAGTCCTTACGGCACTCCACGCCCCGCGTCTGCTCCTCCAGGTCCTTCGTCGAGAAGCGCCGCTTGGCCGCGTTACGGCTCATGCGCCGACCGGCGCCGTGCGAGGCCGAGTTGAAGGCCTTCTCGTTGCCGAGACCCTTCACGATGTACGAACCCGTACCCATCGAGCCCGGGATGATCCCGTACTCGCCGGAGCCGGCCCGGATCGCGCCCTTGCGGGTGACGAGCAGGTCCATGCCCTCGTAGCGCTCGCGGCTCACATAGTTGTGATGGCAACTGATCTCAGGCTCGAAGGTCGGCCTGGCCTTCTTGAACTCCTTGCGGATCACGTCCTTGAGGAGCGCCATCATGATCGTGCGGTTGTACTTGGCGTACTCCTGAGCCCAGTAGAGGTCGTTCTGGTACGCCGCCATCTGCGGGGTGTCCGCCACGAAGACGGCGAGGTCGCGGTCGATCAGGCCCTGGTTGTGCGGGAGCTTCTGGGCGATGCCGATGTGGTGCTCGGCCAGTTCCTTGCCGATGTTGCGGGAACCGGAATGCAGCATGAGCCACACCGAACCGGACACATCTATGCATACTTCGCAGAAGTGATTACCCGACCCGAGCGTCCCCATCTGCTTCGCAGCCCGCTCCTCCCGGAACTTCACCGCCTCCGCGACCCCGTCGAACCGCCCCCAGAAGTCGTCCCACCCACTGGTGGCCAGCCCATGGAACCGACCCGGCTCCACGGGACTGTCATGCATCCCCCGCCCCACCGGAATGGCCTGCTCGATCTTCGACCGCAGCCGTGACAGATCCCCCGGCAGGTCATTGGCCGTCAGGGACGTCTTCACCGCCGACATCCCGCACCCGATGTCCACCCCCACCGCGGCCGGGCACACCGCCCCCTGCATCGCGATGACGGACCCGACCGTCGCACCCTTCCCGTAGTGGACGTCCGGCATGACCGCCAGGCCCTTGATCCAGGGCAGGGTCGCGACATTCCGCAGCTGCTGGAGCGCGCCCTCCTCCACCGACGCCGGGTCGGCCCACATACGGATGGGAACCTTCGCGCCCGGCATTTCCACGTACGACATATCGTCCTCATTCCCCCGGAACCCAGTACAAAGTCTCAAATCGCAAAACCGGCGCCAAGGTCAAGGAAAGGGACAACGGACCGGCGTCCACGGCTGTGCGTGCGATACACATGGTGCGCAGGGGGCACCCCCGCCCGGCAAACGAATAACCAGCAGCCATCAGCGCAGCTACCAGCAGCATCGAGAGGAGCCGACCGTGCAGCGGAAGGCGTACGTACCCGGCGTCGCGGCCCTCCTCGTGGCGCTGTTCGCCGCCGGCTGCACCAGCGGTTCGGACACCGGCGGCACGGACGACAACTCCAACCCGGGCAACGCCGGCACCGCCTCCGCCGTGGCCGAGCCCGGCCGGTACCGCACGCTTCCCGAGCCCTGCGGCGCGGTCGCCCAGGACACCCTCGACATCCTCCTCCCCGGCATCCAGCAGCTCACGAACGAGGACCAGCAGGCGAAGGCGTACGAGGGCACCCCGACGACCACCTTCGACACGGACCGCAAGGTCGGCTGCCAGTGGAAGGTGGAGTCGACCGACGCCACCGACCATCTCCTCGTCGACCTGGAGCGTGTCGTGTCGTACGACAACTCCGTCAGCGACGACAGCCAGGCGCAGGCGCTGTTCGCGGAGCAGCAGACGGCGGCGCATCTCCCGGAGCCGTCCGAGTCGGCGACGTCGGACGTGAGTTCCTCGGCGACGCCGGGCGACGACGCCTCCGCCTCCCCTTCCTCGTCCTCCTCTTCCCCCACCTCCTCTTCCTCCTCCTCCGCCTCGGACGGGTCCGCGCTCGCCGATCTCCAGCCCCGCGTTCTCGACGACCTGGGCGACGAGGCGTTCCTGAACGACGTGGTGAGCAGTTCGGGTTCGACGGCCCAGCAGCGCACGGTGACTGTGGTGTTCCGCACGTCCAACGTCATCGTGACGGTCGAGTACGAGGAGCAGCCGACGACGGTCGGGACCGCGCCGGACAGCAAGGAAATGCAGGACAGGGCAAGGAATCTGGCCTCCGAGCTGGCGGACGCGCTGGCGGGCTGAAGCCTCTCGGTGACGTTCCGCGATGCCGGTGAACCGAACCGCACAGCTGTCTCACCGCGTACCGTGGCCCCTCGGACCCGATCCGACCGCAGGAGCACGAGCAGCGTCATGAGTGAAGGAACCATGCAGCGAGCAGCAGCACAGAGCGACCAGCGTGACCCGCGAAGGAAGCGCGCCCACCGGGTGCTTCTCGGCGCAGCCGCCGTCCCCCTGATGCTGGTGGCCACGGCCTGCTCCTCGGACTCCGGCTCGTCGTCGGACGACAACGCCGCCGCCAGCGGCAGCAGCGGCTCCGAGACCTCCGCGTCGGTCAGCGCCTCGCCGACCGTGCAGGCGGCGGCGTACAAGTCGCTTCCGGACGCGTGCGACACCCTGTCGAAGGGCACGCTCGGCGACCTGGTCCCGAAGGCGTCCAAGTCCGGCAAGCAGGGCAAGTCTGACGATATCGCCACGCGGGGCAGCTGCTCCTGGTCGAGCCTCGACAACAACGGCGTCAAGGGCTCCCAGTTCCGCTGGCTGAACGTCTCCCTCCTCCGCTTCGACTCCGACGCCACGCGCGGCGAGGGCGACAAGCTGGCGCAGGAGTACTTCGACAAGCAGGTCCAGGACGCCCAGGCGGTGGACGGCGCGAAGAACGCGAAGGCGGAGCCGGTGACGGGCACGGGCGACCAGGCCACGCTGGTCCGTTACGACCTGAAGAAGAAGGAAGGCGCCTTCAAGCAGCAGACGCTGGTTACACGCGTCGAGAACGTCGTCGTCACCCTCGACTACAACGGGGCGGGCCTGGCCGGTGAGAAGACGCCGAGCGCCGACTCCCTCGCGAAGCTGGTGAAGTCGGCCGCGAAGGAGGCGGTGGCGTCGGTGACGAAGGCGAACACGGCCGGCGGCGGCAACGGCGGCGGCAAGACCAGCCCCTCCCCGTCGGCTTCGAAGTCCGCCTCGAAGTCGGCGTCCAAGTCCGCCTCTCCCTCCGCATCTCCGTCCAAGTCGGCCGCGAAGAAGAGCTGACAAAGCGCTCAGGCGGGGCTGACGACCCCTACCGGCCACCCGTGCGCCGCACACATGTGCCACTCTGTTGCGCGCAACAACACGCAAGGGGAGGGGAGTACGGGTGGCCGCGCCTATGCAGCTGACTCGGATGCACCGCATTCTCATCGGCGTGGTCGTGTTCGGCGCTGTGATCATCGCCGGCATCGGCTTCGCTGGTTCGTACGCCGCAGTCCGTGAACTCGCCATCAAAAAGGGCTTCGGGAACTTCAGTTACGTCTTCCCGATCGGCATCGACGCGGGCATCTGCGTCCTGCTGGCCCTGGATCTGCTCCTGACCTGGATCCGCATCCCGTTCCCGCTGCTCCGCCAGACGGCGTGGCTCCTGACGGCCGCCACGATCGCCTTCAACGGCGCGGCTGCCTGGCCGGACCCGCTGGGCGTGGGCATGCACGCGGTGATCCCGGTCCTCTTCGTGGTCGCGGTCGAGGCGGCCCGCCACGCGATCGGCCGTATCGCCGACATCACGGCGGACAAGCACATGGAGGGCGTCCGCCTCACGCGCTGGCTGCTCTCCCCGATCCCCACGTTCCTCCTGTGGCGCCGTATGAAGCTGTGGGAGCTGCGCTCCTACGAGCAGGTCATCAAGCTGGAGCAGGACCGCCTCGTCTACCAGGCCCGCCTCCACTCCCGCTTCGGCCGCGCCTGGCGTCGCAAGGCCCCGGTGGAGTCCCTGATGCCGCTGCGCCTGGCCCGCTACGGCGTCCCGCTGGCGGAAACGGCCCCGGCGGGCCTGGCGGCGGCGGGCATCGAACCGGTACTGCTCCCCCCTGCACCCCAGACAGACACCGCTGGGGCGGCACAGGTGGGCGCAGCGGTACCCCGCGGCGGGCAGCGCCTGGAACTGGACAGCACCCCCCAGCCACCGCAACCCGCCCCCGAACCGGCTCTCGAACCGGCTCCGGACGAGAGCCCCTGGTTCAACGTCCCCCAGCAGATCGAGTACCAGGGCGGCTACGACCCCACCTATGACCCCGCCTACGACCCGCAGCAGCAGTACGAGCAGTGGTACGAGGAACAGCTCCAGGCCGAGCAGTACCAGCAACAGCAGCAGCCGGTCTACGACGAGCCGTCCCCGGAGGAGACCGGCAGCTTCCCCATCCCGGTGACTCCCCAGCGCACCCGTGAACTCGGCGAGGGCGGCGGCAGTCCGGAGCCGGACGAGGAGTCGTACTACCAGGTCTTCAAGAAGTCGATAGGCGGCACCGGCTACCCGACCCCGCGTGAGTTCAGCGAGAACGTCGAGGCCGAGTTCAGCCTCACGCTCCCGCCGGACGAGGCCAAGCGCATGGTCAACCGCTTCACGAACCGCTACAACGCGGAGCTGGAAGAGGACCACATCGCCTGACGGCGCCGCACGGCATGTGCGGCCACCTCGCCGCCCCGCCGAACGAGGTACCTCCTTGCTGACGTCCCTGCGCAAGCACCACGGCCTCTGTTGCTCGGCGGCGCCCTGCGCTGGGCGGCATGGCAGCGGCGGCGGCCGCGGGAGGACCGACCCCCGAGCCCGGTCGGCATCCCGGTCGAGGGCCGCTGGCCGGCCCTCAACGGCCCCACCACTACCCGGCGTTCGGCGCCCCGGTCCTGGCCCCCGGCGACGGCGTGGTCGTGGCCACCGGTGACAGCCGCCGCGACCATCTCACCCGCACGTCCGTCCCCGGATACGCCCACCTCAGGCGCGGTTCGCTCCGCGTGGCCGTCGGCGACCGGGTCACCGTCGGCGAACAGCTCGCGAAGTGCGGCAACTCATGACCGGCCCCGACTCCCCACTTCACCGCAGCATGAACAAATGAGCGGGGCCCCGTGCGCACACGGGGCCCCTCCTTGACTCTGCTTACTCGCCGAGCAGGCTCCGCACCCGCTCCTGCCCCACCGCCAGCAGCAGCGTGGGCAGCCGCGGACCCGTGTCACGGCCCACCAGCAGGTGGTACAGCAGCGCGAAGAACGTCCGCTGGGCCGTCTTGATCTCGGCCGGCAGCTCCTTGGGCGTGGCGTCGGCGGCGAACCCGGCCTGCACCTTCGGCACCCCGTACACCAGGTGCGTCAGCCCGTCGAGCGACCAGTTCTCCGCGAGGCCCGCCAGGAGCAGCCGCAGGGATTCCCGGGACGCCTCGTCGAGGGACTTCAGCAGCTCGGCGTCGGGCTCGTCGCGCACGATGGTCCGCTGGTCGGCGGGGACGTGCGTGTTGATCCAGGCCTCGGCCTTGTCGTACCGGGGCCGGACCTCGTCCAGGGACGCGGGCGGGTCCGACGGATCCAGCTCGCTCAGGATCCGCAGCGCCTGGTCCGCGTGCCCGGCGGTGATGTCGGCGACGGACGCGAGCGTCCGGTACGGCAGCGGACGCGCCGTCCGCGGCAGCTCGCCGCCCGCGGTCCGCACCGCACGCGAGTGCGCGGCGACGTCGGCGGGGAGGGCGGCACCCTCCGCCACCTTGGCGTCGAGCTTGTCCCACTCGTCGTAGAGCCGCTGGATCTCCTGGTCGAAGGCGATCTTGAAGGACTGGTTGGGACGGCGGCGGGCGTAGAGCCAGCGCAGGATCTGCGGCTCCATGATCTGGAGCGCGTCACCGGGCGTCGGGACCCCGCCCCGCGACGACGACATCTTCGCCATCCCGGAGATCCCCACGAACGCGTACATCGGCCCGATGGGCTGCTTGCCGCCGAAGATCCCGACGATCTGCCCACCGACCTGGAAGGAGGACCCCGGAGACGAGTGGTCGACGCCGCTCGGCTCGAAGACAACGCCCTCGTACGCCCACCGCATCGGCCAGTCGACCTTCCAGACCAGCTTGCCGCGGTTGAACTCGTTGAGCCGCACGGTCTCGGCGAAGCCGCACTCGTTGCAGGTGTACGACAGCTCGGTGGTGGCGTCGTCGTACGAGGTGACCGTCGTCAGGTCCTTCTCGCAGTTGCCGCAGAACGGCTTGTACGGGAAGTACCCGCCGGCGCCGGAGGACCCGTCGTCCTCACCGGCCGCCCCCGACCCCTCGGCGGCCTCCAGCTCGGCCTCGTCGAGAGGCTTCTGCTGCTGCTTCTTGGCGGGCGCCTTCTTCGTCCGGTACTGGGCGAGGATCGCGTCGATGTCCGCGCGGTGCTTCATGGCGTGCAGGATCTGCTCGCGATACGTCCCCGCGGTGTACTGCGCGGTCTGGCTGATGCCGTCGAACTCGACGCCCAGCTCGGCGAGCGCGGCGACCATGGCGGCCTTGAAGTGCTCGGCCCAGTTCGGGTACGACGAGCCCTTCGGCGCCGGCACGGAGGTCAGCGGCTTGCCGATGTGCTCGGCCCAGGACTCGTCGACCCCGGCGATACCGGCCGGCACCTTGCGGTACCGGTCGTAGTCGTCCCACGAGATCAGATGCCGAACCTGGAGCCCGCGCCGCCGGATCTCGTCGGCGACGAGATGTGGGGTCATGACCTCACGCAGGTTCCCCAGGTGGATCGGCCCCGAGGGTGACAGCCCGGACGCGACGACGACCGGTTTGCCCGGGGCCCGACGCTCCGACTCCTCGATGACCTCATCCGCGAAACGGGAGACCCAGTCGGTGGTCTCGGTGCTCTGAGCCACGGGGCACGTCCTTCTTTCTCCTGAAGCAGCCGGTACGGTCTACGGCTGGCGTTGCCATTGTCCCAGACCCGATAAGCGGCGCAGCCGCTTATCGGGGGCGCGGGGAACTGCGCGACCAGCCCCCACAGGCCCGCACCCGGCAACGAGACGGAAAAACCCCTTTGCGGCCCCGTGGGATACTGACCGGGTCTATCAATCCCACGAGGAGAACGGCTCCCACCCCATGGCCCCGGTCACCCCGCTCAGCACCTCCGTCGAAGCACAGCTCACGTCCGCGATCTCCGCCACCCTGCCGGAGACCACCGACGTGGACCCACTGCTCCGACGCAGCGACCGGGCCGACTACCAGGCGAACGGCATCCTCGCCCTCGCCAAGAAGGCCAAGGCCAACCCCCGGGAGCTGGCCACCCAGGTCGTCGCGCACATCACCACCGGCGACCTGATCAAGGACGTCGAGGTCTCCGGCCCCGGCTTCCTCAACATCACGATCTCCGACCAGGCGATCACGCGGACCCTCGCGGCCCGTGCCGCCGACGGCGACCGTCTCGGCGTCCCCCTCAAGGACCAGCCCGGAATCTCGGTCATCGACTACGCCCAGCCGAACGTGGCCAAGGAGATGCACGTCGGCCACCTGCGCTCCGCGGTGATCGGCGACGCCCTGCGCGGCATGCTCGACTTCACCGGCGAGCAGACGATCGGCCGGCACCACATCGGCGACTGGGGCACCCAGTTCGGCATGCTCATCCAGTACCTGATCGAGAACCCGGCAGAACTCGCCGCGGAGACCGACACGGACGGCGAGCAGGCCATGTCGAACCTGAACCGGGTCTACAAGGCGTCCCGCGCGGTCTTCGACACGGACGAGGCCTTCAAGGAGCGGGCCCGCAAGAGGGTCGTCGCCCTCCAGTCCGGCGACAAGGAGACGCTCGACCTCTGGCAGCGGTTCGTGGACGAGTCGAAGGTCTACTTCTACTCCGTCTTCGAGAAGCTCGACATGGAGATCCGGGACGACGAGATCGTCGGTGAGTCGGCGTACAACGACGGCATGCCGGAGACCGCCCGCCTCCTGGAGGAGATGGGCGTCGCGGTCCGCTCCGAGGGCGCGCTCGTCGTGTTCTTCGACGAGATCCGCGGCAAGGACGACAAGCCGGTCCCGCTGATCGTGCAGAAGGCGGACGGCGGCTTCGGCTACGCGGCCTCCGACCTGACGGCGATCCGCAACCGGGTCCAGGACCTGCACGCCACGTCCCTGATCTACGTCGTGGACGTACGTCAGTCGCTCCACTTCAAGATGGTCTTCGAGGCGGCCCGCCGCGCGGGCTGGCTGACCGACGAGGTCACCGCGCACAACATGGGCTACGGCACCGTACTGGGCGCGGACGGCAAGCCGTTCAAGACACGTGAGGGCGAGACGGTCAAGCTGGAGGACCTGCTGGACGAGGCGGCACAGCGGGCCGCCGAGGTGGTCCGGGAGAAGGCGCTGGACCTCAGCGAGGCCGAGATCCAGGAGCGGGCGGCACAGGTCGGCATCGGTGCGGTGAAGTACGCGGACCTGTCGACGTCGGCGAACCGGGACTACAAGTTCGACCTGGACCAGATGGTGTCGCTCAACGGCGACACGTCGGTGTACATCCAGTACGCGTACGCCCGTATCCAGTCGATCCTGCGCAAGGCGGACGCCGTGGCGCCCGCAGCGCACCCGGAGCTCGAACTGCACGCGGCGGAGCGGGCGTTGGGCCTGCACCTGGACGCGTTCGGTGACACGGTCTTCGAGGCGGCGGCGGAGTACGCCCCGCACAAGCTGGCGGCCTACCTCTACCAGCTGGCATCGCTGTACACGTCGTTCTACGACAAGTGCCCGGTGCTGAAGGCCGACACGGAGGAGCAGAAGCAGAACCGCCTCTTCCTCTGCGACCTCACCGCCCGCACCCTCCACCAGGGCATGGCCCTCCTGGGCATCCGCACCCCCGAGCGCCTCTGACCGCCTGATGGCAAGCCTGCCCAACCCGCTGCCCACGCTGGACTCCCTCGAACTCGGGCTGCCGCCGGGGGCGTTGCTCGGCACCACACTGTGGCTCGCGGACGCCCCCGCGCAGCCCGGTGACTGGACGACGTACCAGCAGGCGCCGCGCGCGGTCGGTCTTCTCCCCGTCCTCATCGACGTCGGCGCGGGCCACGGCGGGCCGGGGGAATGGGAGTTGGAGCCCGAGGAGATGTCGTACCCCGGGGATCACGACCCCGAGGAGATCCTGTCGGACTTCTGGGAGGAGTGCTGCGCGGGCGAGGCCGGCGACTGGCCCGGTCTGGCGGCCCCGCTCGCGGCGCAGGGCGCCCCCGATGCGGTGGCCGCCGACGTCGTCGACTCTCTGTCGGTCGGCACTGGCCCCCTCAAGGACCCCCGTCTCGCCCTGGTCCCGGCACGCCGCAGCGCGGACATCCCGACCGCGCTCGGCTGGATGGGACCGACGAACCACGCCGACGACACGGCCCTCCTCAGCGCGATCCTCCGCTCCTGGGAGGACCGCTTCGGCATCCGGGTCGTAGCGCTCGGCTTCGACCAGCTGCTGGTCTCCGTCGCCGCCCCGCCCACGACCCTCGACGACGCACTCGCCGTGGCCGCCGAGCACTTCGCGTTCTGCCCGGACAACATCTGGCAGGGCGCCGGCACCCTTCATGCCTACGCCGAGCAGCAGTTGCTCAACCAACCCACGTGGCACTTCTGGTGGGACTGACCGACTGACCCTCAGCCCCTGAGCCCCTCCCCCAACCGCCGCAGCCCCTCCCCGATCCGCTCCGGCGTCTCGGTCACGAAGCACAGCCGCAGGGTGGCCCGGTCCGGCTCGCCGGCATAGAACGGCGCACCCGGCACATACGCGACGTCATGCCGCACCACCCCGGGCAACAGGGCCGTGGTGTCGTACGACGAAGGCAGCCGCGCCCACAGGAACATGCCGCCCTCGGGCCGCTTCCAGGTCGAGCCCTCGGGCAGGGCCTCCGCCAGCCCGGCGAGCATCGCGTCCCGCCGCTCGCCGTAGACGGCCGCGACCCGCGCCACATGCGCGTCGAGGTCCCGGTCCGCCAAGTACCGTGCGGCGGCCAGCTGGTTGACGGTCGGGGTGTGCAGATCGGCGGCCTGCTTGGCGACGACACAGGCCCGCCGCAGCGCCGCCGGCGCCCGCAGCCATCCCAGCCGCAGCCCCGGCGCCATGACCTTGGAGAAGGAACCGAGCAGCACGGTCCGGTCGGCGGCCTCCGCGTGCGCGGCGATCCACGGCACCCGCTCCCCCTCGAAGCGCAGCTCGCCGTACGGGTCGTCCTCGACGATCCACAGCCCGTGCCGCGCGGCGACGGAGGCGACCGCGGCCCGCCGCTCCGCGGAGACGGTCCGGCCGGTGGGGTTCTGGAAGGTGGGCACGGTGTAGAGCAGCTTCGGCCGTTCGCGTACGACGAGTTCGGCGAGCGCCACCGGGTCCGGGCCGTCCGCGTCCCCGGGCACCCCGAGGACCCGCGCCCCGGCGAACCCGAACACCTGAAGTGCCGCCAGATAGCAGGGCTCTTCGACCAGGACCGTGTCGCCGGGCTCCACGAGGGCGGTCGCGAGCAGGGACAGGGCCTGCTGGGAGCCGGTGGTGACCAACACGTCGTCGGCGTCGGTGGGCAGCCCGCGCACCGACATCCGCCCGGCGAGCGCGGCCCGCAGTGTCGGCTCTCCCTCGGTCGTGGAGTACTGCAGGGCCTGCGCGGGCGCCTCCTCCAGGACGGCCCGGAAGGCGGCGTCGACACCGGCGGCGTCGAAGAGTTCGGGGGCCGGGAGCCCGCCCGCGAAGTTGATGACCTCGGGCCGTGCGGTGACGGCGAGGATGTCCCGTACCGGAGAACCACCGATCGACCGGGCCCGCGCGGCGAGCGGCGGCACGGGAGCGAGGACGTCTGTGGATGCTGCGGGAGCGCTCGTAAGGGTCATGCGGAGCACCCTAGACAATTACCTGCCCTCTACAAGCAGATTTCCAGGATCCGGTACCGTCCCGTGCCACCCACCTGGGACGCAACGAAACCGCAGGTCAGCGCCCGTCCCACCACTCTGACGTCCCGAATCCCCCGCCACCCCTGGCCTCGGCCCCGCGCGGCCCCACAAGCTGGGCCCTGCCGAACTGCCGAACTCCCCCACCCGAAAGGGCCGCGCCATGCCCAGGTCCGCACCCACCGCCCGCCCCGCCCGGCTGCTCGCCGCGCTGACGGTCGTGGTCGCCGCGTTCACCCTGACGGCGTGTGAGGACGGCGAGGGCCTGCGCGACGAGGGCCCGTCCTCGTCGACCTCCCTGACCTACGACGACCCGTCGCCGGCCTCCCAGGCCTCCCCGCCGAGCGGGAACTCGTAGGCGGGCCGCCCGTTGTTGCCACTGGTCCGGAAGGGCTCGCCCCCGTCGTCGATCCGCAGCGTGCCGCTGCGCGAACCGCTGGACCAGTCCAGCTCCAGATACCAACTGACGTCGTACGCGGAGGCGTCGGCCCGGATGTAGTAGACCTCGGGGTCCGACTCGCTCACCTTGAACGGGAAGTCCCGGTGCCCCGACTCGGGCACGACCGCGGGCCGTGTCGCGTCGAGGGCCACGGTGAAGGACCGGGTCGGCACATTGCCGCCGCAGCCGACGCCCGGATATCCCATCGCGTAGTCGTTCCAGGCGACCGGCGACCGCTTGCCGGCCATGTGCACGGTCAGATCCTTGACGACCACCGTCTCCGCACCGGTGCCCTGCACGGTGAGCGTCACATACTGCTCCCCCGAAGACACCGCCCCGGTGGCCGCCACCCACGCCGCCGCGTCCTGCTCGATCGGCGGCGGAGGCACCTCGCCGGGCGGCTTGTCGATGAGATAACGCTGGGCGCAGGGGCTCTCCCAGGAGTAGGGGGCGACCGAGACGGTCACCGGAGTGCCGGTGGCGGAATCGGCGCCGGAGGAGACGGAAGGCACCGAACTCGCCCGCGAACCGGCGCTCGCTTCCTTCCCCTTGTCCTTCGCGGTGGCCGTGGGCGAGACGGACGGCGAGGCCTTCGAGGCCGAAGGCGACGCGGACCCGCCCTTCCCCGCCCCGTCGTCACCGGCCACGGACACGGACCCGGCGGGCCGCTCACCCGGGTCGTCGTCCCCACCCGAGGGCAACCCCAGGGCAAGCCCGACGGCACCGAGCACACCGGCGACGGCGATGGCGGCGACGAGGGCGGTACGGCGGCGCCGACGAGGGCGCGCCTCGGACGCGCCGGACACCTCGGACACGTCAAGCTCGTCAGGCGCCTGCGCCACCTCAGGCACAACTGCCGCTACGGCCTCCGCCGTTGGCGCCGGCGCTGGAGCCGCCCCCTTCTTCCCTCTCCCCGCATCCGCCAGCACCCACCGCCGATGCAGCTCGACGAGCTCGTCGGGCGAGGCCTTGCACAGCCGCGCCAGCCGCTCGACCGGCGCGTAGTCGGTCGGTACGGCATCGCCGTTGCAGTAGCGGTGCAGCGTCGACGAACTCATGTGAAGCCGTTTGGCGAGCACGCCGTAGCTGAGCCCGGAGCGGTCCTTCAACTCCCGCAGGAACTCGGCGAAAGCATCCGCGGCAGAGCCGTCGGTCACCGTTCTCCACCCCCGTGTCGTCCCGTTCCCATTTACCAGAAACGGACTGTTCTTCCAGGTCGGAACACCGTGTCAGAGCATCCGCGCGGCCTCGACCGCCCAGTAGGTGAGGATGTTCTGCGCCCCGGCGCGCTTGATACCCGTGAGGGTCTCGAGAATGGCCCGCTCCCGGTCGATCCACCCCTTCTCGGCGGCGGCCTCGATCATCGAGTACTCGCCGGAGATCTGGTAGGCGGCGACGGGAACGTCCACGGACTCCGCGACCTTGGCCAGGATGTCGAGGTAGGGCCCGGCCGGCTTGACCATCACCATGTCGGCCCCTTCCTCCAGATCGAGGGCCAACTCCCGCAAGGACTCCCGGGCATTGGCGGGATCCTGCTGATAGGTCTTCCGATCCCCCTTCAGCGAAGACCCGACAGCCTCCCGGAACGGCCCGTAGAAGGCGGAGGCGTACTTGGCGGTGTACGCCAGGATCGCCACGTCCTCCCGCCCGATCTGATCAAGGGCATCCCGGATGACCCCGATCTGCCCATCCATCATCCCGCTGGGCCCGACCACATGCGCCCCGGCATCGGCCTGCACCTGAGCCATCTCGGCGTACCGCTCCAGGGTGGCGTCATTGTCGACACGCCCTTCCCCGTCCAGCACCCCGCAATGCCCGTGATCGATCGTCTCGTCGAGACACACGTCGGACATCACCAGCAGCTCATCACCGACCTCGGCCCGCACATCGCGCAGCGCGACCTGCAGAATCCCGTCAGGATCGGTCCCCGGCGTCCCCAGAGCGTCCTTCTTGCTCTCCTCCGGCACCCCGAACAGCATGATCCCGGAGATCCCGGCGGCAACAGCCTCCGCGGCGGCCTTCTTCAGACTGTCCCGGGTGTGCTGCACAACGCCCGGCATGGCAGAAATAGGCACCGGCTCACTGACCCCCTCCCGCACGAAGGCGGGAAGAATGAAGTCAGCAGGATGCAGCCGAGTCTCGGCAACCATCCGCCGCATGACGGGCGAGGTCCGCAACCGCCGCGGCCGACTACCAGGAAACGATCCGTACTTCGACATACCCCTAAGCTACGCCCGCCCCACACCCCCCGTTACCGACGCCTCGTCGGCGCCGCACGGCCAGGCAGCGGACGTACGCCCCGCGGCGCGGCACCCGCGTTCGGACGTGAGGGGACGTGCCGGGGGGTGTCCGCCCGCAGCGGTTGGCGCGTCAACACGGCCGCCCCTTATAGGCGACCGATTCCGCGCCGTTCCGAGGACGGACACCCCCCGGCGCGGCCCCGCCCCACAACGCACCCGAACCGCACAACGCAAGCCCCCACACAACGGAACCGCGCACAACGCAAGCGCCCCCACGCAACCGAACCGCGCACAGCACAAGCCCCCACGCACCAGAACGGGCCGCCGCAGGCATCCAGCCCACGACGGCCCGCACCAGCAGACAGAACAGAACGCGTCAGGTGGTCGTACGCCTCCGCCGCGCCCCAGGCCGCCGCTCACTCGGCCGCGTCACCGGATCCCCGGCCTCGACCGCCGCGGCACGCCGCTTCAGCCCGAAGTCGGCCAGCGCCTCGGCGAGCTTGTGCACGGACGGCTCAGGAGCCATCACATCCACCCGCAGCCCGTGCTCCTCGGCAGTCTTGGCCGTCGCAGGCCCGATACAGGCAATCACCGTCACGTTGTGCGGCTTACCGGCGATACCCACCAGGTTCCGCACAGTGGAGGACGACGTGAAGAGAACGGCGTCGAAGCCACCCCCCTTGATCGCCTCCCGCGTCTCGGCCGGCGGCGGCGAGGCCCGCACGGTCCGGTAGGCGGTGACGTCGTCGACCTCCCACCCGAGCTCGATGAGCCCGGCGACCAGCGTCTCGGTGGCGATGTCGGCGCGCGGCAGGAAGACCCGGTCGATCGGATCAAACACAGGGTCGTACGGCGGCCAGTCCTCAAGCAGCCCCGCGGCCGACTGTTCCCCACTGGGCACCAGATCCGGCTTCACACCAAAGGCGACCAGCGCCTTCGCAGTCTGCTCACCCACCGCCGCGACCTTGATCCCGGCGAAGGCACGCGCATCGAGCCCGTACTCCTCGAACTTCTCCCGCACCGCCTTCACCGCGTTGACCGACGTGAAGGCGATCCACTCGTACCGCCCCGTCACCAGCCCCTTCACGGCCCGCTCCATCTGCTGGGGCGTGCGCGGCGGCTCGACGGCGATGGTCGGCACCTCGTGCGGCACGGCGCCGTACGACCGCAGCTGGTCGGAGAGCGAGGCCGCCTGCTCCTTCGTGCGCGGCACGAGCACCCGCCACCCGAACAGGGGCTTGTTCTCGAACCACGACAGCTGGTCGCGCTGGGCGGCGGCGGAACGCTCACCGACCACGGCTATCACCGGCCGGCCACCCTCCGGGGAGGGCAGCACCTTGGCCTGCTTGAGCGTCTGGGCGATGGTGCCCAGGGTCGCCGTCCACGTCCGCTGACGCGTGGTCGTACCGGCGACCGTGACCGACATCGGGGTGTCGGGCTTACGGCCCGCGGCCACCAGCTCACCGGCCGCGGCGCCGACGGAGTCGAGAGTCGTCGACACGACGACCGTGCCGTCCGAGGCCCCCACCTCCGTCCAGCACCGGTCGGAAGCGGTCCGGGCGTCCACGAAGCGCACGTCCGCGCCCTGGGCGTCCCGCAGCGGCACACCGGCGTAGGCGGGCACGCCGACCGCGGCCGCGACCCCGGGAACCACCTCGAAAGGCACCCCGGCGCGGGCGCACGCCAGCATCTCCTCGGCGGCGTACGTGTCGAGCCCGGGGTCCCCGGACACCGCACGCACGACCCGCCTGCCGCCCCGCGCGGCCTCCATGACAAGATGTGCGGCATCCCTCACGGCAGGGACACCCGCGGTTGCTGACGAACCGTCAACAACCGTCAGCTGAGGCGCGCCTGTGCCCGGAAGCGGGTCCGCGGAGGACCCCGGTTCCGTGTTCACGACGGCGACGCCCGAACGGGCGTGGACGCGTACGACGTCGAGCACCTCGTGCTCGGCGACGAGAACGTCCGCGCTCGCGAGCGCCTCCACGGCGCGCAGAGTCAGTAGTCCCGGATCCCCGGGTCCGGCACCCAGGAAGGTGACGTGCCCGTGCTCAGGACCGGCGGCAGGAAGGGCGGTGGGGCTCACTGTGCTCGCTCCCCCATCAGACCGGCCGCGCCCTGGGCAAGCATCTCGGCCGCGAGTTCACGGCCGAGCGCCATTGCCTGGTCGTACGTCTCGGGCACGGGACCGGTGGTGGACATCTGCACCGTACGAGAGCCGTCGGTGGTACCGACCACCCCTCGCAGGCGCATTTCCTTGACAACGTGCCCGTCGGCCAGCAGGTCGGCCAGCGCGCCCACAGGGGCGCTGCAACCGGCCTCCAGGGCGGCGAGCAGCGACCGCTCGGCAGTCACGGCGGCCCGCGTGAACGGGTCGTCGAGCTCTCCGAGCGCGGCGATCAGGTCCGCGTTGTCCGCGGTGCATTCGATCGCGAGTGCTCCCTGGCCGGGAGCGGGCAAAACCGTGTCGACCGACAGGAAGTCGGTCACTTCCTCGCTGCGCCCGATGCGGTTCAGCCCGGCCGCGGCCAGCACCACCGCGTCCAGCTCACCGTCGTGCACGTACCGGATCCGGGTGTCGACGTTCCCCCGGATCGGCACGGTCTCGATGTCCAGCCCGTGGGCGCGGGCGTACGCGTTCAACTGGGCCATCCGCCGCGGCGAGCCGGTACCGATCCGGGCCCCGCGGGGCAGGTCGGTGAACTTCAGCGCGTCCCGGGCGACGATGACGTCCCGCGGGTCCTCGCGCTGCGGGATCGCGGCGAGCGACAGCTCGTCGGGCTGCCCGGTCGGCAGGTCCTTGAGCGAGTGGACGGCGAAGTCCACCTCACCCTTGAGAAGCGCCTCCCGCAGAGCGGTCACGAAGACACCCGTGCCACCGATCTGCGCGAGCTGCTCCCGCGACACATCTCCGTACGTCGTGATCTCGACGAGCTCGACGGGCCGCCCGGTCACCTGGCTCACGGCGTCCGCCACCTGCCCGGACTGGGCCATGGCGAGCTTGCTCCGCCGTGTCCCGAGCCGTAGCGCCCTGTCACTCATGCCGCTCATGCCGGCCCTCGGTCTTTCTCATTGGTGTTGCTGTCCTCGGCCCGGGAGACGGCGGCCACCGTCTCCGGGTCGAGGTCGAACAGGGTCCGCAGCGCGTCCGCGTACCCGGCACCGCCGGGCTCGGCCGCGAGCTGCTTGACCCGTACGGTCGGTGCGTGGAGCAGCTTGTCCACCACGCGCTTCACCGTCTGTGTGATCTCGCTGCGGTGCTTGTCGTCGAGCCCCGGGAGGCGCCCCTCCAGCCGGGCCATCTCCCCGGCCACCACATCGGCGGCCATGGTGCGCAGCGCGACGACGGTGGGCGTGATGTGCGCGGCCCGCAGCGCGGCCCCGAACGCGGCCACCTCGTCGGCGACGATCCGCCGCACCTGGTCGACGTCGGCGGCCATGGGAGCGTCGGCGGAAGCCTCGGCCAGCGACTCGATGTCGACGAGCCGTACCCCGGCGATCCGGTGGACGGCGGCGTCGATGTCGCGGGGCATGGCGAGGTCGAGCAGGAAGAGCACGGGCTGCGGCCCCGCGGCGATGGGCTCCGGCCGACGCCGCTCGGGAATCCGCCCGACGGTGGCGACGGTCGCGACCAGGGCGGCAATGGCCCCGGCCTCGTCGACAGCGACGGAAGTCTGCGGCCGCGGGGCGTTGTCCACCCAGGCGGCATGCTGCTCGAGCTCGGCGGCGCCCATCCCGGCGACAGCGGCTTCACCGAGCACGGAGAAGCCGGGGGTGGCCTGGACGGCGTTCAGATCAAGCGGACAGTTCTCGTCAGCCGACCCCGTCTGGTCTGCGGGCAGTCGTGCCGCTTGGACCGCACGGGTGGGCGCAGACGGCACCCCGCCGGCGCCGGGCCGCGCGACCTCCACGTCCGGCACCCGCCCACCCACAGCGGCCGCAACGGCCTCCCCGGTGAGCACCAGCCCCGTCGCCCCCGTACAGGACACCACAACATCGGCACGTGTCAGCTCGCCCGGCACCGCATCCATCGGTACCGCGCGGGCCAGCACGTCCCCAACAACCAAGTCGGAAGAGGCGCCCTCATTGAGAATCTCGACCAGCCGCGAGGCCCGCTCGGCGGTCCGGTTGGCGACGACCACCTCACCGACCCCGGCACGCACCAGCGTCGCCGCGGCCAGCGAGGACATCGACCCGGCCCCGATGACCAGCGCCGTCTTCCCCCGGGCCCAGTCCGCGACCTCACCGCCGGAGGCAAGCTGCTCAAGGCCGAACGTCACCAGCGACTGCCCGGCCCGGTCGATCCCGGTCTCGGAGTGCGCCCGCTTGCCGACCCGCAGCGCCTGCTGGAAAAGATCGTTGAGCAGCCGTCCGGCGGTGTGCAGATCCTGCGCCTTGGCCAGCGAGTCCTTGATCTGCCCGAGGATCTGCCCCTCGCCGACGACCATGGAGTCGAGTCCGCAGGCGACGGAGAACAGGTGGTGAACCGCCCGGTCCTCGTAGTGCACATACAGATAGGGAGTGAGCTCCTCCAGCCCCACCCCGCTGTGCTGGGCGAGCAGCGTGGACAGCTCGGCGACACCGGCGTGGAACTTGTCGACGTCGGCGTACAGCTCGATGCGGTTGCAGGTGGCGAGCACCGCGGCCTCGGCGGCCGGCTCCGCGGCGACCGTGTCCTGGAGCAGCTTGATCTGGGCGTCGGCGTTCAGCGCCGCCCGCTCCAGCACGCTGACCGGAGCGCTGCGATGGCTCAGCCCTACGACGAGGAGACTCATGCCGGCATCACGGCGGGTACGTCCCCGTCGGGTCCTTTGTCGGCCGAGGCGGACTCACCGCGCGCGGCGACGGCCGGAGCTCCCCCGTCGTTCCCGGCGGCGGCCTCCTCACCGGCCTTGCGCTGCTCGTGGAAGGCGAGGATCTGCAGCTCGATCGACAGGTCCACCTTGCGCACGTCGACGCCGTCCGGAACGGACAGCACGGTCGGCGCGAAGTTCAGGATGGAGGTGACACCGGCGGCCACGAGCCGGTCGCAGACCGGCTGGGCGGCACCGGCGGGGGTCGCGATGACACCGATGCTCACCCCGTTGTCCTCGATGATCTTCTCCAGATCATCGGAGTGCTGCACGGGGATCCCGGCGACGGGCTTCCCGGCCATGGCCGGGTCGGCGTCGATGAGCGCGGCGACCCGGAAGCCACGGGAGGCGAACCCGCCGTAATTGGCGAGGGCGGCGCCGAGGTTGCCGATACCGACGATGACGACCGGCCAGTCCTGGGTCAGCCCCAGTTCGCGGGAGATCTGGTAGACGAGATACTCGACGTCGTACCCGACACCACGCGTTCCGTAAGAACCGAGGTAGGAGAAATCCTTGCGCAGCTTCGCGGAGTTGACGCCCGCCGCGGCCGCGAGCTCCTCGGAGGAGACCGTGGGGACCGAGCGCTCCGACAGTGCGGTCAGCGCGCGGAGGTACAGCGGAAGCCTGGCGACGGTGGCCTCGGGAATCCCTCGGCTACGGGTCGCCGGTCGGTGAGTTCGGCCAGTTGCCACGGTGCTCCTGCGGGTAGAGCGGGGCTGCAGGCGGTCACACGTACCTAGACCGCCCCGTCGAAAGCAGGCTATGTCTTTGTGAACGCGTGCACAAAGATGGTGTCCGATTTGCCCGGCCAACGTGACCGGGGTCACGCACTGCAGTCTCGGGGGCAAAACGGGTCACTCTCCTCACGAATCCCACCCCCGAGGCCAAGCCGCCAACGATCCTAAGCGAGTTTGCGGATCGTTTGGACTACTCGGTCAGTGCCTTGCGCAGCCGATCTTCGTTCACCCGCCAGAACGTGTGCTGTTCACCGTCGACGAGTACGACCGGAATCTGCTCCCAGTACTGGTCGTGCAGCGTCTGATCAGTGGAGATGTCCTTCTGCTCCCACCGCGCGCCGACCTCGCCGCACACCCTCTCCACCACGAGCTGTGCGTCATCACACAGATGACAACCGGGCTTGCGAATGAGGGTGACCAGCCGATCCTGGGGCGCCACGGACGGCTTGCGACGGAAAAGTGGACTCATACCGGCCATTGTCCCGCGCCCCTCGACCCGCCCGCGAGCAGTCCTTTAACGGTGGAGTCGCGGAGAGTTCACACCCTCCAAACCTCTCGACTCCGGAACCACCGAACAGACTGGCTATGCTCACGCCATGGCCGCTCTCGGATGGCTCACTCCCCGTAGGCGCTCCGCCACGGCGCGGAGCGTGTTGGCAGGCGAGGCCTCGGCGGAGGCCGCGCGCAAGTCGTCACAGGAGGTCGAGGAGACCTCCACCCCGGAACCGGAGTTCCCGGTACTCGGCGACGACAAGGCAGCCGCCTTCTTCGACCTCGACAACACGGTGATGCAGGGCGCCTCGCTCTTCCACTTCGGCCGGGGCCTGTACAAGCGGAAGTTCTTCGAGACCCGCGACCTCGCCAAGTTCGCCTGGCAGCAGGCCTGGTTCAGGCTGGCCGGCATCGAGGACCCCGAGCACATGCAGGAGGCCCGCGACTCGGCCCTCTCCATCGTCCAGGGCCACCGCGTCTCCGAGTTGATGTCCATCGGCGAGGAGATCTACGACGAGTACATGGCCGAGCGGATCTGGCCCGGCACCCGCGCCCTCGCCCAGGCCCACCTGGACGCGGGCCAGAAGGTGTGGCTCGTCACGGCGGCCCCCGTGGAGATCGCCCAGGTGATCGCCCGCCGCCTCGGCCTGACCGGCGCGCTGGGCACGGTCGCGGAATCGGTGGACGGCGTCTACACCGGCAAGCTGGTCGGCGAACCGCTGCACGGCCCCGCAAAGGCGGAAGCCGTACGCGCGTTGGCCTCCGCGGAGGGCCTGGACCTCTCCCGCTGCGCCGCCTACAGCGACAGCCACAACGACATCCCCATGCTCTCCCTGGTCGGCCACCCCTACGCGATCAACCCGGACACAAAACTGCGCAAGCACGCCCGCCAACTGGACTGGCGCCTGCGCGATTACCGCACCGGCAGGAAGGCCGCGAAGGTGGGCATCCCGGCGGCAGCGGGGGTAGGCGCGGTAGCAGGCGGCACAGCAGCAGCGATCGCGCTGCATCGCCGCCGCCGCTAAAGGGCCTTTGCTTTTGGGGGCGCGGGGAACTGCGCGACAAGCCACGACGCGCCCGCACCCAAAACACAACCATTACCCCCCAGCCCCTCCCTCCAGTCGTCTTGTCGGCACACGGCCACAACACGCCCCGACCCTGACCGGAACTCGATCTCAATCGATCAACAACCGGTCACTCTGCGGTACTTGAGAGGGCATCAATCGGTTACAGAAGCGACGTAATCGATGAATAGAGCAACTGGGTGTAGCAGTGCCTGCACGAAGCGTTATTCTCCTCAGACGCAATCCGGTACCCCTCCGTCGCTACGACGGGTGAACGGTCCCGTACTGCACGTGATGGAAGCTCTGCCTCTGGGAGTCCCGTGTACTCACACGTCGGGGTTGACGCCTCGGGCCTGGCTACGCTGCGCGCGACGGTCAACAACCTCATGCGCTTCGTCCCCACCGCGTACGCCGTCCCCGCCCTTGCCGTAGCCACCGCACCAACCGGCCCGTGCTACGCACTGGCCGAGAGCAGCGCGGCCGTCGGCAGAAGGGGACGCTCGGCCGGCGCGGCCACCACCACTACCGCCCGCCGTCCCGCCGCGGACAGCGACAGCGCCCGGATGATGGACCTCGTGGAGCGCGCCCAGGCCGGCGAGGCCGACGCGTTCGGGCGGCTCTACGACCAGTACAGCGACACCGTCTACCGGTACATCTATTACCGCGTGGGCGGAAAGGCGACCGCCGAGGACCTCACCAGCGAGACGTTCCTGCGGGCGCTCAGAAGGATCGGCACCTTCACCTGGCAGGGCCGTGACTTCGGCGCGTGGCTCGTCACCATCGCCCGCAACCTCGTCGCCGACCACTTCAAGTCGAGCCGCTTCCGGCTGGAGGTGACCACCGGCGAGATGCTCGACGCCAACGAGGTCGAGCGCTCCCCGGAGGACTCCGTCCTGGAGTCCCTCTCCAACGCCGCGCTCCTCGACGCCGTACGCCGGCTAAACCCGCAGCAGCAGGAGTGCGTGACGCTCCGCTTCCTCCAGGGCCTGTCCGTCGCCGAGACCGCGCGCGTGATGGGCAAGAACGAGGGCGCGATCAAGACCCTCCAGTACCGGGCCGTCCGCACCCTCGCCCGGCTTCTGCCGGAAGACGCCCGCTGACCCCGGGCGCCGTCCGCCACGCTCCGCCACTTTCCGCGACACCCAACTCACGGTCAGTTAAAGTCTGTTGACTTCGCGATCCGATCATCCGCAGTCCGTAACCCAAGTGCCGCGCCGCTCGTTGTGCGGGATGCAGGCTCCCTGTGGTCACTCCCTGGCCGACTTCGATCACTCGATCGTGTGCATGCGGTCAGGGCGTGCAACCCTCAGGACCCCCTGGGGAGTCGACCGTCATGACGAGAGGAGGTGCCGCCAGTGATCGCGAACGTATCGGCGCACCGGCGGGCGAACGCCTTCGCCCAGGCCCTGGAGGACGAGTCCGACCGGGGCACGGCGGCCCAAGAGGCCGAAGGACCGGCGCCCGACCCGGCCGCCGCCGAACAGACCGGGAGCGGCCGCATGCTGGCCCTCGCGGAATGTCTCGGCGAGCTGCCGAAGCCGGAGCTGGATCCCGAGGTCAAGGTCGTCCAGCGGGCCCAGCTGGTGGCAGCGTTCGAGGCCATGCTCCAAGAGGGCACCGTCGGGGGCGAGGCAGGCAACGCGGTGCCCGAGCAGCGCTCGCATCGCGCGCGAGGCGCCCACCGGGCAACCGGACTGGGCAAGCTACGACCGCGTTCCCGGCTCACCAAGGGCCTCGCCGCCGGCGGGCTCAGCGTCGGCGTGGCCGCGGGAGCCTTCGGCGGGGTCGCGGCGGCCAGCTCGGACGCCCTCCCCGGCGACTCGCTCTACGGCCTCAAACGCGGCATCGAGGACTTCAAGCTCAACTACCTGTCCGACGGGGACGACGAGCGCGGCGAGGCCTATCTCGACCAGGCCTCCACGCGGCTCAACGAGGCCCGTCGGCTGATGGACCGCGACCGCGGCGGCCAACTGGACCACGAGTCGCTGGGCGAGATCCGCCGCGCGCTGTTCGGTATGCAGCACGACGCCTCGGAAGGCCACCGTCTGCTGCACGAGGCGTACGAACGCGACCCGGGCTCCCTCGGCCCCATCCAGGCCCTGTCCTCCTTCTCGCGCTCGCACCGCGAGGTCTGGGGCGCCCTCCGCGACCGCCTCCCGGTCCAGCTGGGCGACGTCAGTCAGCAGGTGTCGTCGGTGTTCGACGCCATAGACGAAGAGGTCGCGCCGCTCCAGTCCCTGCTCCCCCAACCCCCCGCCCAGGGCGGCGGCACGGGCAACAGACAGGGCGGCTCCGGTACGGCGTCCACGGGCACCTCCGGCTCCGACCGCTCGACGGCCCCGAGCAAGGGCAGCGACACATCCGACGGCGCGGGCACCGGCTCCGGCAGCCCCAGCCACTCCGCCTCGTCCGGCAGCGAGGACGGCCTGCTGGGCGGCAACACCGGCGGCCTCCTGGACCCCCCGGAGACCGGCACCAGCACCTCCACCCCCACCGCCACCCCATCCACCGAGCCGGACGTCACCCTCCCACCCCTCCTCCCCGGCCTCCTGCCCGGCCTGGGCATCAACGAAGAAGACGCAAGCTAGAGACGCCAGTACGACTGTGGGGGCGCCCTTCCTGAGAAGGGCGCCCCCACTGTCGTATCACCGACTAGAAGAACACCGACCGCCGCTGCACCAGCAGCTTGTAGAGCGTGTGCTGGATCTGCTCCCGTACCTGGTCCGTCAGGTTGAACATCAGCATCGGGTCCTCCGCCGCCTCCGGCGGATAGCCGTCCGTGTGGATCGGCTCGCCGAACTGGATCGTCCACTTCGTCGGCAGCGGGATCGCGCCGAGCGGCCCGAGCCACGGGAAGGTCGGCGTCAACGGGAAGTACGGGAAGCCGAGAAGACGGGCCAAGGTCTTGGCGTTGCCGATCATCGGATAGATCTCCTCAGCGCCCACGATCGAGCACGGGATGATCGGGGCACCGTTGCGCAGGGCCGTCGAGACGAAGCCGCCGCGGCCGAAGCGCTGGAGTTTGTAGCGCTCGCTGAACGGCTTGCCGATGCCCTTGAAGCCCTCCGGCATGACCCCGACCAACTCGCCCTGTCCGAGGAGGCGTTCGGCGTCCTCCGCGCAGGCCAGCGTGTGGCCGAGCTTGCGGGCCAGCTCGTTCACCACCGGCAGCATGAAGACCAGGTCCGCGGCCAGGAGGCGCAGATGCCGGCCCGCGGGATGGTTGTCGTGGACGGCGACCTGCATCATCAGGCCGTCCAGCGGCAGCGTCCCCGAGTGGTTGGCGACGATCAGCGCGCCGCCCTCCGCCGGGATGTTCTCGATGCCCTTCACCTCGACCCGGAAGTACTTCTCGTACACCGGCCGCAGCAGCGACATCAGGACCTGGTCGGTCAACTCCTCGTCGTAACCGAAGTCGTCGACGTCGTAGTCCCCGGTGAGACGGCGGCGCAGGAACGACAGCCCACCGGCGATACGCCGCTCGATACCACCGGCACCGTCCTCGTCCTGCGGCCCGACCGGCGGCGGCTGTTCCTCACGCGTCACAGGAACATCATCCTGCGCCGGCGCCCTGCTGGGCAGGGGTTGGACCTCACGGACCAGCGAGGACTCCTTGCGCCGGCTCCCCGCACCGCGCCGCCGCGCCGGCCGCTGCACGGCAGCCCCGCGAGACCTGTCGTCGTCGAACGGAATGACCTTGGCGTCCGCCATCGTTGATGCGCTCCTCAGTTGGCGCTCTGCGTCGGGGGCTGGCTCGGAAGATGGCCGCCGCCCAGGGCGGGCAGCGCGGCGATCCGGTCGACGGCCCCCGCGAGGGCCTCCGGCGGCAGCAGCCCGGGCCCACGGACCCGCGCGAAGTCCGCGAAGGTCTCCGCCGTCGTGTACTTCGGCCGGAAGCCGAGCGTCTCCCGCATCTGGACCGTCGACACGACCCGGCCATGGGTCAGCAGCCGGATCTGCTCGGGCGAGAAGTCCGTCACGCCCAGCGTACGGACCAGCGAGCCCGCCCAGGTGACGGCAGGCAGCAGCAGCGGCACGGTCGGCCGCCCGAGCCGCCGCGAGCACTGCGAGAGCAGCAGCACCCCGTCGCCGGCGATGTTGAAGGTGCCGCTGTTGAGCGTGCCCCGCTCCGGCTCGTGCGAGCCGATGCGCAACACCTCGATCACGTCGTCCTCATGGACGAACTGCAACCGGGGGTCGTACCCGAACACGGTCGGCAGGACCGGCAGCGAGAAGTACGAGGCGAGCGGCGTGTCCGCGCTCGGCCCGAGGATGTTCGCGAACCGCAGCACACACACGGCCACATCGGGCCGCCGCCGCGCGAACCCGCGCACATAACCCTCGACCTCGACGGCGTCCTTGGCGAACCCGCCGCTGGGCAGGGACTTGGGCGGGGTGGTCTCGGTGAAGACGGCGGGATCACGGGGCGCCGACCCGTACACGTTCGTACTGGACTTCACCACCAGCCGCTTGACCGTCGGCGACTTCTGACAGGCACCGAGCAGCTGCATGGTGCCGATGACGTTGGTCTCCTTGACCGTGGTCCGGCTGCCACTGCCGAGCGCCATCGCCGTCACATCCAGGTGTACGACGGTGTCGGCGGCCGTCTCGGCCAGCACGCGCGCGATGGTCGGCTGCCGGATGTCGGCCTGGATGAAGTCGGCACCGCCCAGATGGTGCTCGGGCGGCACGGCGTCTACGGCGATCACCCGGTCCACCCGCGGGTCACGCTGGATGCGTCGGACGAACCGGCCCCCCAGTTGACGGGCCACTCCGGTCACGAGCACGACCTTGCCCAAGATCAGCGCCTTCCTTCCCGCACTCGTCCCCCTGCGTACCCTGCCGCGTTCCCCGTCTGCGGCCAACCTAGCGGGTCGATGTTGCGCTGTGATGACCGCCCAATGCTCGAAGTGACGACATCCACAGTCGTACGACCAGACCAGGCCATGTGAAGGAGTGGTGCACTCCGGGTACGCGTGTGGCCCCCCACCGGGTGTGGTGGGGGGCCACAGTCACACTGCCTGCGCAGCGCCGCTTACTTCTTGTTGCGACGCTGAACGCGCGTGCGCTTGAGCAGCTTGCGGTGCTTCTTCTTGGCCATCCGCTTGCGCCGCTTCTTGATAACAGAGCCCACGACTACCCTCGCTCACTTCTCATCACTCGGTGCTGGGCGCCATGGGCCCATACGACCTACAAGGGGCCAGCCTACCCGCCCGAGCGCTGAGGTCGTAATCGAGGGCGTCGCCGACCGATGATCAGGCGGTTTCCACCCCCACATAACTCTCGCGAAGGTACTCGTGAACCGCTTGCTCGGGGACGCGGAAGGACCGCCCCACCCGGATCGCGGGCAGATGACCGCTGTGCACCAAGCGGTACACGGTCATCTTCGACACTCGCATCACCGAGGCGACTTCCGCCACGGTAAGGAACTGAACCTCGTTCAGAGGCCTCTCGCCAGCTGCAGCCATGACACACCTGAACCTTCCGCACTCGACGGCCACCGGCTTCCCCTTCCGGTGACTCTTCGTCGCTGCGTGCTCACTCCCCAATGTAGGGGCGGGTGATGCGAGTGGGGAAGAGGTGCACCCATCGGCGGCCTACTGTGACAGACACGCTCGATTGAGTACGTAGCGGGTAAGCGGCCGGTAGTAATCAGACCGCACAGCGTCATCAAGTGGAACGACGACGGACACGACCCCTTCGGCCTCCCCCACGAACAACGCGGGATCATCCGTGTCGGCCAGCCCAATGGCCTCAAACCCCAGCTGACCTGCCCCGCAGACCCACCCGTGGTCCCCGATGACAAGCTCGGGCAGGCCCATGCCCTGCTCCGCGGCGACCCCCAGCACGGTCCGAACCGGCAGCGGCGAGTGCGTGTGCACGCCGGTCGCACGACCGGAGCTCAACTCGCCGGGTTCCCGCACCAGCGCGACTCCTCGTACGTAGTCAAGGTTGTACGTACGTAGTCCGAACCGGGTCGTTATGTCGACACAGTGACCCTGCGCTGGGGTGAGAACGGTACATCCCGCCGCCGACAGCGCGTCCGCCAACCCTGCGTAGAAGCCGAGCAGCCGATGCGGATGACCGGTCCCCAGCAACACCGTGGCGCCACGCTCCGCGACAGAACCGAGCCGAGCAGCGAAGGCGTCAAGCGCGATGAGAGTCCGCTCAGGATCGATCACATCATGGCCGGTTGTATGCCCGGGATCGCCAGAAACCCCGCACTTGTCGGCCATCAACTCGATCAAATCCCGCTGCCCCCAGGTCTGCTCGGGATCAAGCCCGATCAGCACCCGAGGATCCCGAGCGGCGAAAAGCCGATAACTCCGCAGACTCTCCTCCCGCGAGGTAGCCACGGTCCCGGCCAGACGAGCAGCCAACAGATGGGCGCGCAACGCGCCGGTGCTCAACACGGGAGCGATGCTGACGGACGCAACCGCCGAACGGCATGGGAACAGGAAAACACCGCACAGTTGGCGTAACAGAAAGAAAACCGCCCCCACCTAGCTACGGCCACCCGCCCCTCCGCCCCAGCTGCAGCAAACCGCGACCCGCCCCAGTTACGCACACCCGCCCTTCCTCCGTAGCTGCGGGCAGTCGTGCCGCTGGGGCGGCACGGGTGGGCGCAGCGGCACCCCGCCAGCGCGGGCAAGCGAAAACCCACCCCCGCCCAGCACCACACCGGGCAGCCACCTACTCAACCGCCCTGACCAGCCCTACGCCAGCAACCCCCGCAACGGAAACACCGCCCGCCGAGTAGCCAGCACCGCCTGATCCAGCCGATCCGCAGGGTCGTACCCCGCCTCCCACCCCGCCCACTCCACCGGCCACCGCCCATCAGTCATCCGCATGGGCGCCAACTGCCGCGTACGCGCGAACACTTCCTGCCGCCAGCTCTCCGGCACCACACTCTTCGGCGCCAACTCCCGCCCCGCAGCGATCCCCACAAGATGCGTCCACGACCGAGGCACGACCTCCACCACCGCGTACCCGCCCCCACCCAACGCCACCCAACGCCCCTCGGCATACGAGTGCGCCAGCTCATGACAGGCCACCTGCACAGCCCGCTGCGCATCCAACGACACCGCCAGATGAGCCAACGGATCCTCGAAGTGCGTATCCGCCCCGTGCTGCGTCACCAACACCTGCGGCCGAAACTCGGCAAGCAGCTCCGGCACCACCGCATGGAACGCCCGCAACCACCCCGCGTCCCCGGTCCCCGCAGGCAACGCGACATTGACCGCGCTCCCCTCGGCCGCCCCGTCCGCCCCGGTCTCCTCGGCCCACCCGGTCTGCGGGAACAACGTCCGCGGATGCTCGTGCAGCGAGATCGTCAGAACCCGCGGATCCTCCCAGAACGCCGCCTGCACCCCGTCCCCGTGATGCACGTCGACATCCACATACGCGACCCGCTCGACACCCAGCTCCAACAACCGCGCGATCGCCAGCGAGGCGTCGTTGTAAATACAGAACCCCGACGCACCCCCCGGCATCGCATGATGCAGCCCACCCGCGAAGTTCACCGCGTGCAGCGCATCCCCCCGCCACACAGCCTCGGCCGCCCCCACGGACTGCCCGGCGATGAGCGCGGACACCTCATGCATCCCGGCGAAGGCGGGATCGTCCAGCGTCCCGATCCCGTACGCCCCGTCCGCCGCCCCGGGATTCTCCGACGCCGCCTTCACGGCCTCGATGTAGTCCTCCCGGTGCACGAGCCGCAGCGTCGACTCCCCGGCGGGCTTCGCGGCCACGACCTCCACGTCCCGGTCCAGCCCGAAGGCCCTCACCAGGCTCCGGGTCAGGGCGAGCCGGACCGGATCCATCGGATGCTCCGGACCGAAGTCATAGCCCGTTACTGCCTCGTCCCACATCAGCTGTGCGCGGCCGCTCATGCCCGCCACCGTATCGGTCCGGTTGAGCGGCGAACGACCGGGCGTACACAAGCGTCACCAGCACCAACACCATCGGCACCAGCATCGCCCCGCGATAACTCCAGGCGTCGCCCAGCGCCCCCACCAACGGAGAACCGATCAAAAACCCCACATAGTTGAAGACATTGAGCCGAGCGACAGCCGCATCGGACGCCCCCGGAAACAGCCGCCCCGCCGCCGCGAAGGTCTGCGGCACCAGCACACACAGCCCCAGCCCCAGCAAGGTGAACCCGAGCATCCCGACCCACGCCCCGGGCGCCACCGCCACCACCGCGAACCCGATCGCGGCCACCACGGCCCCCGCCCGCACCACCATCACGGCCCCGAACCGCCGCACCCCGAAGTCCCCGAGCCCCCGCCCGATCAGGGTGGTGACCATATAGACGTTGTATGGCACGGTAGCCAACTGCTCCGAGCTCCCCAGCACATCATCCAGATACTTCGCACTCCAGTTGGAGACGGTCGAGTCCCCGATGTACGCGAAGGTCATCACCAGACACAGCGGCAGCAGCGCCTTGAAGACCACACCACCCCCGCCGCCGCCGGCCTGCGCATCCACCGGCTCGGGCTCACCGCTGTCGACGTACCACCGACTCCCGACGAAGGCGGCCGGCAGCAGCACGATGACCACCGGCAGATACGACACGAACAACGCCAAATCCCAGTGCGCCCCCACCCACGCCAACGAGGCGCCCACGATCCCGCCCAGGCTGAACACGGCATGGAAGCTGAGCATGATGCTCCGCCCGTACGCCCGCTGCAGACTCACCCCGAGCATGTTCATCGAGGCGTCCAGCGCACCCACCGCGAGACCGAAGGCGGCCAGCGCGATCGCCAGCTCGACCATCGCGTCCCCGGCCCCGACCCCGAGCAGCGCCAACAGCACGACCGGCTGGGCCCAGCGCAGCAGCCGACTCGGCGGTATTCGCTTCACCACCTTCTCGGTCGTGACGCTCCCGACCCCCGCCAGCACCGGTACGGCTGCCAGGAAGGCCGGCAGCAGCGCGTCGGAGATCCCGTACCGGTCCTGGATCGCCGGAATCCGCGTCACCAGCAGAGCAAAGGCGACCCCCTGCGCAAAGAAGCTGAACGCCAACGAGGCCCTACCGCGCCGCAGCACATCTGTCATGGCGGCGAGCGTAGGGCCCCGGACTACTCGTGGGTAGATCCAGCCAAAGATGAATTTCCCTCAGCTTTGACGGTCAAGCCCGTCAGGCGGCGACGGCAACCCCCGCCTTGACGGCTTCCTCGGCCTCAACCCCGGCCTCAGCCCCGGCCTCAACCTCTACGGCGATCATCCGCTGCATGGGCCCGGCGCCCAGCGCCCCACCCACCACCATCCCGAGCACCATCGCACCGACCATGACGACCGAGCCCAACCACACCATGGTGTCCACGGGTACGGTGTACGCCCCCACGATCCGCGCCACGCACTCCGCGAGCAGCACCACACCCCACACCACGGAGAAGACCCGCTCGGCCCGCCGGAAGTCCGCCGAAGCCGAACTGAAGGCGGTACCACCCAGGAGCCGCTCCCACGCGGCCTGCTTGGCCGCGTCCGCCTTGACGAGGAAGGGCTGGAGAGCGGCCGTCATCATCGGCCGCCCCAGCACCACCGACACCAGGATCCCGATCCCGACCGTGCTGCTGACCGCGCTGTCCTTGGCCAGCATCAGCCGCGGATCCCCCGAGACAAAGCTGAGCAGCAGCGACACGACGTTCACGACCAGGATGAGCCCCGCGAGCCCGTTGGCCTTCCGCTCCCGGATCGCACACCACACCGTCCGACCGGCAGGCACCACACTGCTCCAGGCCAGGGCGGCGAAGGTGCTCATCCCGAAGGCTTCCCGGAAGAGGTAGTACGACCCGACAGGCACCGCCACGTCCAGGACCAGGGGGCGGAAGGGGTTCTGCTTGCTCGTACTCGTCGTCGTCATGCCCTCAGCTTCTCGTCCGCGAGGGGTCCCCCAGTAGAAACGATCGTCCGGAGCTAGCCATGACAAATGTCAGGCGCGAGATCACCGAAGCAGATGGACCAAGTCCCCCATGTCCGAGAAGAGTTGAGTGGCACCGGCGAGCTTGTCGGCGGGCGTCATGGCGGTGAACCCGTACACATCCATCCCGGCCGCCACAGCCGCCTGGACCCCCAGCGGACTGTCCTCGACGACGACACACCGCTCCGGCGCCACCCCCATCCGCTCGGCGGCGTACAGGAACAGATCCGGCGCCGGCTTACCCCGCCCCACATCCTGCGAACTGAAGATCCGCGACTCCCCGAACCACCGGTCCAGCCCGGTCGTCCGATGCCCCACCCGAATCCGCTCGTGACTCCCGGACGACGCCACGCAGTACGGCACTCCGGCCCCCGCCAGCTCCTCCAGGACATCCACCGCACCGCCCACGGGCTTCAACTCCCGCTCGAACGCGTCAAACACCCGCCGGTGAAAGACGTCGTCGAACTCCGCCGGCAACCGCTCCCCCGTACGCTCCAGCACCAGATCATGGATCCGATGCATCGCGGACCCCATGTAGTCCCGGATGGAGTCCTCGTACGAGGTCGGGTGCCCGAGCTCCGTCAGATAGGCGGCCAGCAACCGATTGGAAATCGGCTCGCTGTCCACGAGGACACCGTCGTTGTCGAAGATCACCAGGTCATAGCGCATAACCTTGAGCCTAAACGCAGAAAACCCCGCACCGAACCGGTGCGGGGGTTTTCTCAAAATTTGTTCGGCGGCGTCCTACTCTCCCACAGGGTCCCCCCTGCAGTACCATCGGCGCTGTAAGGCTTAGCTTCCGGGTTCGGAATGTAACCGGGCGTTTCCCTCACGCTATGACCACCGAAACCCTAATGGTTTCGAGCGAACAAGCACACTCTGTAGTTATTAGTGATGCGTTCTGCTCAAAAAACCGGCAACGGTCGTTGCCTCAGAACTAACACAGTGGACGCGAGCAACTGAGGACAAGCCCTCGGCCTATTAGTACCGGTCACCTCCACCCATTACTGGGCTTCCAGATCCGGCCTATCAACCCAGTCGTCTACTGGGAGCCTTACCCCATCAAGTGGGTGGGAATACTCATCTCGAAGCAGGCTTCCCGCTTAGATGCTTTCAGCGGTTATCCCTCCCGAACGTAGCCAACCAGCCATGCCCTTGGCAGAACAACTGGCACACCAGAGGTTCGTCCGTCCCGGTCCTCTCGTACTAGGGACAGCCCTTCTCAATATTCCTGCGCGCGCAGCGGATAGGGACCGAACTGTCTCACGACGTTCTAAACCCAGCTCGCGTACCGCTTTAATGGGCGAACAGCCCAACCCTTGGGACCGACTCCAGCCCCAGGATGCGACGAGCCGACATCGAGGTGCCAAACCATCCCGTCGATATGGACTCTTGGGGAAGATCAGCCTGTTATCCCCGGGGTACCTTTTATCCGTTGAGCGACGGCGCTTCCACAAGCCACCGCCGGATCACTAGTCCCGACTTTCGTCCCTGCTCGACCCGTCGGTCTCACAGTCAAGCTCCCTTGTGCACTTACACTCAACACCTGATTGCCAACCAGGCTGAGGGAACCTTTGGGCGCCTCCGTTACTCTTTAGGAGGCAACCGCCCCAGTTAAACTACCCATCAGACACTGTCCCTGATCCGGATCACGGACCCAGGTTAGACATCCAGCACGACCAGACTGGTATTTCAACGACGACTCCACCCATACTGGCGTATGAGCTTCAAAGTCTCCCAGCTATCCTACACAAGCCGAACCGAACACCAATATCAAACTGTAGTAAAGGTCCCGGGGTCTTTCCGTCCTGCTGCGCGAAACGAGCATCTTTACTCGTAGTGCAATTTCACCGGGCCTATGGTTGAGACAGTCGAGAAGTCGTTACGCCATTCGTGCAGGTCGGAACTTACCCGACAAGGAATTTCGCTACCTTAGGATGGTTATAGTTACCACCGCCGTTTACTGGCGCTTAAGTTCTCAGCTTCGCACGCCCGAAAGCGCACTAACCGGTCCCCTTAACGTTCCAGCACCGGGCAGGCGTCAGTCCGTATACATCGCCTTACGGCTTCGCACGGACCTGTGTTTTTAGTAAACAGTCGCTTCTCGCTGGTCTCTGCGGCCACCCCCAGCTCACCGTGTAAAACGGATCACCAGTGATGGCCCCCCTTCTCCCGAAGTTACGGGGGCATTTTGCCGAGTTCCTTAACCATAGTTCACCCGAACGCCTCGGTATTCTCTACCTGACCACCTGAGTCGGTTTAGGGTACGGGCCGCCATGAAACTCGCTAGAGGCTTTTCTCGACAGCATAGGATCATCCACTTCACCACAATCGGCTCGGCATCAGGTCTCAGCCTTAATGAGCGGCGGATTTGCCTACCACTCGGCCTACACCCTTACCCCGGGACAACCACCGCCCGGGATGGACTACCTTCCTGCGTCACCCCATCACTCACCTACTGCAAGTCTGGTCCGGCGGCTCCACCACTCCCCTTTGCCCGAAGGCTCCGGGGCGGCTTCACGGCCTTAGCATCGCCTGGTTCGATGTTTGACGCTTCACAGCGGGTACCGGAATATCAACCGGTTATCCATCGACTACGCCTGTCGGCCTCGCCTTAGGTCCCGACTTACCCTGGGCAGATCAGCTTGACCCAGGAACCCTTAGTCAATCGGCGCACACGTTTCTCACGTGTGAATCGCTACTCATGCCTGCATTCTCACTCGTGAACCGTCCACCACTGCCTTCCGGCGCAGCTTCACCCGGCACACGACGCTCCCCTACCCATCCATACAGGCGTTGGCCCTATTGTATGAATGACACGACTTCGGCGGTACGCTTGAGCCCCGCTACATTGTCGGCGCGGAATCACTAGACCAGTGAGCTATTACGCACTCTTTCAAGGGTGGCTGCTTCTAAGCCAACCTCCTGGTTGTCTGTGCGACTCCACATCCTTTCCCACTTAGCGTACGCTTAGGGGCCTTAGTCGATGCTCTGGGCTGTTTCCCTCTCGACCATGGAGCTTATCCCCCACAGTCTCACTGCCGCGCTCTCACTTACCGGCATTCGGAGTTTGGCTAAGGTCAGTAACCCGGTAGGGCCCATCGCCTATCCAGTGCTCTACCTCCGGCAAGAAACACACGACGCTGCACCTAAATGCATTTCGGGGAGAACCAGCTATCACGGAGTTTGATTGGCCTTTCACCCCTAACCACAGGTCATCCCCCAGGTTTTCAACCCTGGTGGGTTCGGTCCTCCACGAAGTCTTACCTCCGCTTCAACCTGCCCATGGCTAGATCACTCCGCTTCGGGTCTTGAGCGTGCTACTCCACCGCCCTATTCGGACTCGCTTTCGCTACGGCTTCCCCACACGGGTTAACCTCGCAACACACCGCAAACTCGCAGGCTCATTCTTCAAAAGGCACGCAGTCACGAGACACCAAGCAAGCTTGATGTCCGACGCTCCCACGGCTTGTAGGCACACGGTTTCAGGTACTATTTCACTCCGCTCCCGCGGTACTTTTCACCATTCCCTCACGGTACTATCCGCTATCGGTCACCAGGGAATATTTAGGCTTAGCGGGTGGTCCCGCCAGATTCACACGGGATTTCTCGGGCCCCGTGCTACTTGGGTGTCTCTCAAACGAGCCGTACAGATTTCGACTACGGGGGTCTTACCCTCTACGCCGGACCTTTCGCATGTCCTTCGCCTATCCATACGGTTTCTGACTCGTCTCACAGCCGACAGACTGTGAAAGAGAGATCCCACAACCCCGCATGCGCAACCCCTGCCGGGTCTCACACGCATACGGTTTGGCCTCATCCGGTTTCGCTCGCCACTACTCCCGGAATCACGGTTGTTTTCTCTTCCTGCGGGTACTGAGATGTTTCACTTCCCCGCGTTCCCTCCACATACCCTATGTGTTCAGGTATGGGTGACAGCCCATGACGACTGCCGGGTTTCCCCATTCGGAAACCCCCGGATCAAAGCCTGGTTGACGACTCCCCGGGGACTATCGTGGCCTCCCACGTCCTTCATCGGTTCCTGGTGCCAAGGCATCCACCGTGCGCCCTTAAAAACTTGGCCACAGATGCTCGCGTCCACTGTGCAGTTCTCAAACAACGACCAGCCACCCATCACCCTGCCCTCTACAGGACAAGTTCACTGGGGCCGGCATCGAGGGGGTTCATTCCCTCAGACACCCAACAGCGTGCCCGGCACCTTCGCCACTCGTGATCAGCGTTCCACGCTCCGAAGAGCAGTACTGGCAGCCCGAGATGACTGAAAGTGCCGAATAATCAACGTTCCACCCATGAGCAACCACCGCAGAACGTTTGCCTGCGTAGTGGCCTCTGGACAACCTTGCGGCTGCCTAGAAGTGCTCCTTAGAAAGGAGGTGATCCAGCCGCACCTTCCGGTACGGCTACCTTGTTACGACTTCGTCCCAATCGCTGGTCCCACCTTCGACAGCTCCCTCCCACAAGGGGTTGGGCCACCGGCTTCGGGTGTTACCGACTTTCGTGACGTGACGGGCGGTGTGTACAAGGCCCGGGAACGTATTCACCGCAGCAATGCTGATCTGCGATTACTAGCAACTCCGACTTCATGGGGTCGAGTTGCAGACCCCAATCCGAACTGAGACAGGCTTTTTGAGATTCGCTCCACCTCACGGTTTCGCAGCTCATTGTACCTGCCATTGTAGCACGTGTGCAGCCCAAGACATAAGGGGCATGATGACTTGACGTCGTCCCCACCTTCCTCCGAGTTGACCCCGGCGGTCTCCTGTGAGTCCCCATCACCCCGAAGGGCATGCTGGCAACACAGGACAAGGGTTGCGCTCGTTGCGGGACTTAACCCAACATCTCACGACACGAGCTGACGACAGCCATGCACCACCTGTACACCGACCACAAGGGGGGCACTATCTCTAATGCTTTCCGGTGTATGTCAAGCCTTGGTAAGGTTCTTCGCGTTGCGTCGAATTAAGCCACATGCTCCGCTGCTTGTGCGGGCCCCCGTCAATTCCTTTGAGTTTTAGCCTTGCGGCCGTACTCCCCAGGCGGGGAACTTAATGCGTTAGCTGCGGCACCGACGACGTGGAATGTCGCCAACACCTAGTTCCCACCGTTTACGGCGTGGACTACCAGGGTATCTAATCCTGTTCGCTCCCCACGCTTTCGCTCCTCAGCGTCAGTAATGGCCCAGAGATCCGCCTTCGCCACCGGTGTTCCTCCTGATATCTGCGCATTTCACCGCTACACCAGGAATTCCGATCTCCCCTACCACACTCTAGCTAGCCCGTATCGAATGCAGACCCGGGGTTAAGCCCCGGGCTTTCACACCCGACGTGACAAGCCGCCTACGAGCTCTTTACGCCCAATAATTCCGGACAACGCTTGCGCCCTACGTATTACCGCGGCTGCTGGCACGTAGTTAGCCGGCGCTTCTTCTGCAGGTACCGTCACTTTCGCTTCTTCCCTGCTGAAAGAGGTTTACAACCCGAAGGCCGTCATCCCTCACGCGGCGTCGCTGCATCAGGCTTTCGCCCATTGTGCAATATTCCCCACTGCTGCCTCCCGTAGGAGTCTGGGCCGTGTCTCAGTCCCAGTGTGGCCGGTCGCCCTCTCAGGCCGGCTACCCGTCGTCGCCTTGGTGAGCCATTACCTCACCAACAAGCTGATAGGCCGCGGGCTCATCCTTCACCGCCGGAGCTTTCAACCACCACAGATGCCTGCGGTAGTGGTATCCGGTATTAGACCCCGTTTCCAGGGCTTGTCCCAGAGTGAAGGGCAGATTGCCCACGTGTTACTCACCCGTTCGCCACTAATCCCCACCGAAGTGGTTCATCGTTCGACTTGCATGTGTTAAGCACGCCGCCAGCGTTCGTCCTGAGCCAGGATCAAACTCTCCGTGAATGTTTACCGGTAATCCGGTCGACACACACGAGAGCGGAACCACCGGAGGAATAATCCGATGGTTCACAGCGTCCTCGCTGTGTTATTTCAAAGGAACCTCGCCCCAACCGAATGGCTGGAGACGGGGTATCAACTAATCTGGCGTTGATTTTTGGCACGCTGTTGAGTTCTCAAGGAACGGACGCTTCCTTTGTACTCACCCGAGAGACTCTCTCAGGCTTTCCTCCGGGCTTTTCCCTTCGGTCTTGCGTTTCCGACTCTATCAGACCGTTTCCGGTTCCGATTTCCTCGGTGCTTTCCAGGTTCCCGCTTTCGCGTTTCCCTTTCCGGCGGTTCCGACTCTATCAGATCCTTTCGGGCCTGACTCCCAGTCAGCGGGGCTTGTCTTCCCGGCCCTTGGGCCGTTCCGACGAGTGAGACTTTAGCGGATTCCCGGCCCCCGAGCTAATCGGGGGTCCGCGTCCTTTCGAACGTGGATTCCTCATTTCGCGAATACGCACGGCAATACGCACGACGACGGATCGTCGATTGTTTGCTGGTACCTGCGGAATGGCTGTCCGGGGACCGACCGGAGTCGGCTCTCACGTCGGACAACTCGGAGAACACTACGGACCAGGTCCGGGTGTGTCAACTCCACTTCGGAGGGCACCCTCCAGGCGTACTGTGGGACGCATGACGACGCGTACGTACACCCAGCTGTGGTGGGCCGCCTGACGGCGGCCGGACCTACGTATGCACTCAACGGCCGCCGCTTCGGCGGCCGTTCTCGTTTCTCCTCCGGAGCTCCAGGGGGACGGCCCGCGCAGGCGGCGGTCCCGACCAGGAGGTGGAGTAGAGATGACGCGTGTCTTCAGTGGGGTCAAGCCGACCGGGCATCTGACGCTGGGGAACTACCTGGGTGCCATGCGGCGGTGGGCTGCCGTGGACCAGCACCAGGCAGACGCGCTCTTCTGCGTCGTGGACCTGCACGCGCTGACCGTGGACCACGATCCGGCGCGGGTGCGGCGGCTCAGCCGGCAGGCGGCGACCCTGCTGCTTGCCACGGGGCTGGATCCGGAGCTGTGCACCGTCTTCGTGCAGAGTCATGTGGACGAGCATGCGCGGCTGTCGTATGTGCTGGAGTGCGTGGCCACCGACGGTGAGATGCGGCGGATGATCCAGTACAAGGAGAAGGCCGCGCGGGAGCGGGAGCGTGGCGGGAGTGTGCGGCTGTCGCTGCTGACGTATCCCGTGCTGATGGCGGCGGACATCCTGGCGTACCGGACGGACGAGGTGCCGGTCGGGGACGACCAGACGCAGCATGTGGAGCTGGCGCGGGACATCGCGGTGCGGTTCAACCAGCGGTACGGCCATACGTTCGTGGTGCCTCGGGTCACGCGTCCCGGGGTGGCGGCTCGGGTCATGAATCTTCAGGATCCGGCGTCGAAGATGGGGAAGAGCGACGACGTCGGGCCCGGAATCGTCTATCTGCTGGACGAGCCGGACGTGGTGCGGAAGAAGGTCATGCGGGCGGTGACCGACAGTGGGGCCGAGGTCGTGTACGACCGGGAGGCTCGGCCGGGGGTGGCGAACCTGCTGGAGATCCTCGCGGCCTGCTCGGGTGGGAACCCCGAGGAGCTGAGCGGTGTATATGAGTCGTACGGCGCCTTGAAGAAGGACACCGCGGACGCCGTGGTGGAGGTGCTGAGGCCCGTGCAGGAGAGGCACAAGGAGTTGTGCGCGGATCCGGGCTATGTGGAGGGGGTGCTGCGGGATGGTGCGGAGAAGGCTAGGGCGATGGCTCGGCCGACCGTGGATGCCGCGTATCGGGCGATCGGCTTGCTGCCGGCGGCCGCCGATATCGGCGTGAGCCTTTAGGGCGGGCGCGGGGCCGCCCCTCCCCGGGGTGGGGCGGCCGGTGCGGTCAGTTGTTGCCGGAGGCCAGCTCGCGGCTGCGGTCGCGGGCGGCTTCCAGGGCGGCGATGAGGGCTGCTCGTACGCCGTGGTTCTCGAGTTCGCGGATGGCGTTGATCGTCGTGCCCGCGGGGGACGTGACGTTCTCGCGGAGCTTGACGGGGTGTTCGCCGCTGTCGCGGAGCATCGTGGCCGCGCCGATCGCGGACTGGACGATGAGGTCGTGGGCCTTGTCGCGGGGCAGACCGAGCAGGATGCCGGCGTCCGTCATGGCTTCGACCAGGTAGAAGAAGTACGCCGGTCCTGAGCCGGAGAGGGCGGTGCAGGCGTCCTGCTGGGACTCGGGGACGCGGAGCGTCTTGCCGACGGCGCCGAAGATCTCCTCGGCGTGGGCGAGGTGGTCGGCGGTGGCGTGGCTGCCGCCGGAGATGACGGACATGGCCTCGTCGACGAGGGCGGGGGTGTTCGTCATGACGCGGACGACCGGGGTGCCCGCGGCGAGGCGCTCCTCGAAGAAGGAGGTGGGGATGCCTGCCGCGCCGCTGATGATCAGGCGGTCGGCGGGGACGTGGGGGGCGAGCTCGTCCAGGAGGGTGCCCATGTCCTGCGGCTTGACCGTGAGGATCAGGGTGTCGGCGGTCTTGGCGGCCTCGGCGTTGGTAACCGGGGTGACTCCGTGGCGCGCACGGAGTTCTTCGGCTCGCTCCTGTCGGCGGGCGGTGACGAGGAGATCGGCCGGGGCCCAGCCGCCTCGGATCATTCCGCTGAGCAGGGCTTCGCCGATCTTGCCGGTGCCGAGGACTGCGACTTTCTGGGTCATGGCTGCGGGTGCCCTCCGGGGGTTGCGTCGTCCGGGGTTCATCCTCGCACCGGGCGTGGGGGTGTGGCTCGGTTGTCCGGTGGGCGGGATGTCCTGGTGGACGGCCGGGCGGGGTGTGGGCGCCCGTGCGGCTACTGGGTCCTGCGCCTGAGGGTCGCGGCGCCGAGGCCCAGGACCAGCAGGGCGCAGCCGGCCACGATCAGGGCGTCACGGACGAAGGCGGCGGTCATGTCGGTGTGCTTGAGGACCTCGTTCATGCCGTCGACCGCGTAGGACATGGGGAGGACGTCGGAGATGGCCTCCAGGACGGGGTGCATGTTGTCCCGGGGGGTGAACAGGCCGCAGAGGAGGAGCTGGGGGAAGATCACGGCCGGCATGAACTGGACGGCCTGGAACTCGGATGAGGCGAAGGCCGAGACGAAGAGGCCGAGGGCGGTGCCGAGGAGGGCGTCGAGCAGGGCGACCAGGAGGAGGAGCCAGGGGCTGCCGGTGACGTCGAGGCCCAGGCCCCAGAGGGCGAGGGCGGTGGCGAGCGTGGACTGGATGATCGCGAGGGTGCCGAAGGCGAGGGCGTAGCCGGCGATGAGGTCGCCTTTGCCGAGGGGCATGGCGAGGAGGCGTTCGAGGGTGCCGGAGGTGCGTTCGCGGAGGGTGGCGATGGAGGTGACGAGGAACATCGTGATCAGCGGGAAGATCCCGAGCAGGGAGGCGCCGATGTTGTCGAAGGTCTGCGGGCTGCCGTCGAAGACGTAGCGCAGCAGGAACAGCATCACGCAGGGCACCAGGATCATCAGCGCGATCGAGCGGGGGTCATGGCGGAGCTGGCGCAGGACGCGGGCTGCGGTGGCGAGGGTGCGGGAGGCGTTGAGGGCGCTGGTCGGGGTGGGGGTGACGGGTGTGGTGGTCGCGGTCGTGGTGCTCATCGAGTCGTCTCCTTGTCGTTCTCCTTCTTGTTCTCCCTCTTGCTCTCCGTCTTGTTCTCCGTCTTGCTCTCCGTCTTGTTCTGCCTGCGGCCGGCTGCGACGGCCTCGTCCACGAGGTGCAGGAAGGCGTCTTCGACGGTGTCGGCGCCGGTGCGGGTGCGCAGGGCGTCCGGGGTGTCGTCGGCGAGGATCTCGCCTTCGCGCATCAGGAGGAGGCGGTGGCAGCGCTCGGCCTCGTCCATGACGTGGGAGGAGATGAGGAGGGTGGCGCCGCGCTGGGTGGTGATGTCGTGGAAGAGGTTCCAGAGGTCGCGGCGCAGGACGGGGTCCAGGCCGACGGTCGGTTCGTCGAGGACGAGGAGTTCGGGGGCGCCGAGGAGGGCCACGGCCAGGGAGACACGGCTGCGTTGGCCGCCGGAGAGGTTGCCGGCGAGGGAGTCGGCGTGGTTGGTGAGGTCGACGTCGTGGATGACCCGGGTGACGTCGGTGTGGCGGCGGTCGGCGGCGGCGTGACCGGGGGTGAGGATCGCGGCGAAGTAGTCGAGGTTCTGGCGGACGGTCAGGTCGTCGTAGACGGAGGGGGCTTGGGTGACGTAGCCGATGCGGGTGCGCAGGGTGGGGTGTCCTGCGGGGCGGCCGAGGACGTCGAGGGTACCGGTGACCTTGGCCTGGGTGCCGACGACGGAGCGCATGAGGGTGGATTTTCCGCAGCCGGAGGGGCCCAGAAGGCCGGTGATCTGGCCGCGGGGGACGGTGAAGTCGAGGCCGCGCAGAACCGTGCGGGTGCCGCGGACGACGGTGAGGCCTTCGGCGTGGACGGCTGGGGTGTCGGGCGGACCGGACACATAATTCATCATGCGATGAATAATGCTCTCGGGCCCAGGGCCCGTCAAGCGGCGTGCGTGCGGCGGGTGCGGCAGCGCAGGCGCGTGCTGGCGTGATCGGAAGCAGACAGTCCGGCCGGTGTGCCTCAAGAGCCCCCTGTGGCTCGGCGGAACGGGCTGCGCGATCAACTCCCCTTCCTGACAATGGGATTCAGTGCCGGGTACTCCCCCGACGCGGCACGCCCACGCATCTCCCGATGGCTTCGCAACCGGAGGTGCTCCTGATATGCGTGTCCTGCGCGATGGTCCTTGCAAGGCCGATCTGTTCGCTTCTCTCGTCGTGTTTCTCGTGGCGCTGCCGCTGTGCGTAGGGGTCGCCATAGCCTCCGGTGTGCCCGCCGAGCTCGGGCTGGTGACCGGGATCGTCGGTGGACTGGTCGCCGGGACGCTGCCTGGCAGCAGCCTTCAGGTGAGCGGGCCGGCGGCGGGGTTGACCGTGCTGGTGTACGAGGCCGTGCACCGGTACGGGGTCGGAGCGCTCGGGGCGCTGGTGTTCGGGGCCGGGCTGGTACAGCTCGGGCTCGGGGCGCTGCGGCTCGGGCGGTGGTTCAGGGCGGTGTCCGTGGCGGTCGTGCAGGGGATGCTCGCCGGGATCGGACTGGTCCTGGTCGCCGGTCAGGTCTATGCGCTGGGCGACGCGACCGCGCCCGGGGGCGGGCTCGCCAAGCTCTCCGGACTGGTGTCGCTGCCGGCGCTGCTGGATCCGGTGGCGTTGTCAGTGGGGGGTGCCACAGTTGCCGTACTGCTGCTGTGGCCGCGGTGGGAGCGCGGGGCGCGTCTGGTGCCGGCGCCGCTCGTCGCGGTCGGCGTCGCGGCAGCGGTGACCGGGGTGTTCGGCCTGGACGTGCGGCGGGTCGAGGTGCGGGGGCTGCTGGATGCCGTACGGCTGCCGGAGGCCGCGGATGTCGGCCGGTTGACGGAAGTGGGCGTGCTGGGGACGGTCGTGGCGTTCGCGCTGATCGCGTCGGCGGAGTCCCTGTTCAGCGCGGCGGCGGTGGACCGGCTGCATGACGGGCGGCGTACGGACTACGACCGTGAGCTGATCGCGCAGGGCGCGGGCAACGCGGTGTGCGGGGTGCTCGGGGCGCTGCCGATGACCGCGGTGATCGTGCGCAGCGCGGCGAACGTGCAGGCGGGGGCCCGGACCAAGGCGTCGCGGGTGCTGCACGGGGTGTGGCTGCTGCTCTTCACGGTCGTCGTGCCCGGGGTGCTCGGGGTGATTCCGGTGGCGGCTCTGGCCGCGCTGCTGGTGCACGCCGGGTGCAAGCTCGTGCCGGTGCGGGAGGTGCGGGTGCTGTGGCGCGGGCATCGGGGGGAGGTGGTCGTGCTGGTGGTGACCGCGACGGCGATCGTCGTGGGCAATCTCTTCGAGGGGGTGTTGGTGGGGTTGGCGCTGGCGGTGGCGAAGACCGCGTGGGACGCCAGCCATGTGCATGTGGAGACGGAGGACCGGGGTGAGGCCGGGCTGGTCGTGCGGGTGCTGGGGCATGCCACGTTCCTGCGGCTGCCGAAGCTGCTCGACGCGTTGGAGGCGTTGCCCCGCGACCGGGAGGTGCGGCTTGAGCTGGGCGGGCTGCGGCATCTGGACCACGCCTGCGCGGCGGCCCTGGAGGGGTGGGCCGCCGGGCGGGGTCAGGCGTTGAGGGCGACGAACAGCTTCACGTCGTAGGTCTCCTCGACGATTCCGTCCGGGAACACCTGGAGCAGGTGGCGGCGCTCCTCGGTGAGGAAGGCCGTGGTGTGTTCCTCGTCGGCGACCAGGAAGATCGAGTGGCTGCCGAGGTTGGCCAGGTGGGCGTCGACAGGGATGCGGCGGCTCCAGCGGACCGTGCGCTGGGTCAGGCCGAGGCGGCCGGCGGGGTCCACGGCCCGGGCGCCGACGTTGCGCTGCTCGGCGGTGACGTCCACGGCGAAGTGGCGCTCGATCCGCCGCGAGGCGTCGGCGATCCACGGCACGTCGTGGGCGTCGGTGTTCCACCACAGAGCGAGCGCGCCGCCCGGGCGCAGCACGCGGAACGCCTCGGCGCCGGCGAGGGCCGGGTCGGTCCAGTGCCAGGCCTGGGCGTAGGTGACGAGGTCGAGGGAGGCGTCGGCCAGGGGAAGGGTGTTGCCGTTGCCGCGGACGATCGGTATGTCGGGGTGGCTGTGGCGGAACTGGGCGGCCATGCCGTCACCGGGTTCGACGGCGAGCACGTCGGCGCCACGGGCGTGCAGCAGGGCGGTGGCGATACCGGTGCCGGCGCCGATGTCCGCGACGCGGGCGCCGGTGAGGGGCCGGCCCGCGAGGTCCTCCACGGCGTCGAAGAGGGCGGGCGGGTAGGAGGGGCGGTTCGCCGCGTACTGGGCTGCGGCGGCGTTGAAGGAGTGGGCACGGGCGGTGTGCGAGGAGGCCGTCGTCATACCGCCATGGTGGCGGAGGTGGGTGCGGGGCGCGGTGAGTTCTTGGTGAGAGGGGATGCGGGGGCGGGTGCGCTCAGGAGCGGCGGCGCTTCTTCGACGGGTTGCCGGTGCGGCGGGTGCTGCGCTTCTCGTACTGCTTGAGGGCCGTCTCGTACTCCTCGCGATGGAGCTTCTCGCCCGGGGCCTCGGTGAGGGAGCGGAAGAAGTAGGCGAGGAGGGAGCCGACGAAGCCGATGGCCAGCAGGCCGCGCAGGGAGGCCTGGCGGTCGGGGTCGGGGCGCTTGGTGAAGCCGTCCCAGGTGTGGCGGAAGGCGAGGGCGCTGCAGATCGCGAACATCACGACCATCAGGAGGGTGACGAAGCTGCCGATGTCGGCGATCGCGAGGCCTTCGTAGGCGAAGCGGAGGACGAGGCAGGAGGCGATGGCGGCAGCGAGGGAGCCGACGGCGGCGCCCGTACGGCGGGCCGTGTAGCCGTGGTCATGGTCGACCCAGGTCGTGCCGAAGAACCGGATCGGCTCCGGGCGGGGGCCGGGTGCGGAGCCCGCCGGGGTTTCCTGGGTGCCGTTGTCGTCGCTCACGCGTCGATTATGGCTCCGAGGCGGGCGCGGGCTCCGCGAGGGCTCAGCAGCGGCCGGCCAGGTAGCCGTCGCTGCCGGAAGGCACCGGTTCAGACCGAGCAGCGCGGACGGATGTAGCCGTCACTGCCCGTGTTCACATAGGCGTCCGAGACGTACTTGCCGTTGGCGATGGAGTCCCAGATGTTGCTCGTGCCGTACGGGCCCGTGATGGTCGTGCCGGGCGTCTGGCACAGGATCGCGACCTTCGCCCCCTCGGACAGTACGTCGACGATGGAGTAGGTGGTGCCCGGTCCGCTGCGGACGTTGAGCCGCACCCCGGGCGCGACTGAGTAGTAGCGCACGGTCGTTGTCGCCGTCACGGCGATCTCCTGCTCGGCGCCCCCGACCTCTTCGACACGATCAACCGACATGAAGACCCTCCCCCGTTGAGCCCCACGCTTGTCGTGGGCCCCATTGATTCCCCCGTGGCACGTCCCGAAACAGACGTGCGCGACTCGAACACGAACGCTAGCAAGCCGCCTCTGTCTCGTACGAGTCATCGACTAGGCTCCGTGCGTCGCGCACGCGGACGAACAGCACGGGGGTGGTCCCATGGCGCCACAGCAGAACACCGGAGCGGGCGCGGAAGCGGAACTTCCCGAATACGCCGGTCACTACCGCCTGGAAGCACGTCTCGGCTCCGGTGGCATGGGTGTCGTGCATCGTGCGCGCAGCGCCTCGGGGATGACGCTCGCGGTGAAGGTCGTACACGCCGAATTCGCCAGGGATCCCGAGTTCAGGGGACGTTTCCGGCAGGAGATCTCCGCGGCGCGCAGGGTCAGCGGGGCGTTCACCGCGCCCGTCGTCGACGCCGATCCGGAGGCCGAACGGCCCTGGATGGCAACCCTGTTCATCCCCGGGCCGACCCTCGCCGACGAGGTCAAGCGGAACGGCCCCATGCCCGCGGCCCAGTTGCGCCGGCTGATGGCGGGACTGGCCGAGGCGCTGCGCGACATCCACCGGGTCGGGGTCGTCCACCGGGATCTCAAGCCGAGCAACGTGCTGCTCGCCGAGGACGGGCCCAAGGTCATCGACTTCGGCATTTCTCGGCCAAAGGACAGCGAACTACGCACCGAGACGGGGAAGTTGATCGGCACCCCGCCTTTCATGGCGCCCGAGCAGTTCCGGCGACCGCGGGCCGTCGGCCCCGCCGCCGACATCTTCGCGCTGGGATCCGTGATGGTCCACGCGGCCACAGGTCGGGGGCCGTTCGACTCCGACAGCCCGTATGTCGTCGCCTACCAGGTCGTCCACGACGAACCCGACCTGACCGACGTACCGGAGAATCTCGCGTCGCTGGTCGAGCGCTGTCTGGCCAAGGAGCCCGAGGACCGGCCCACGCCCGACGAGTTGATGCGGGAGTTGCGGTCGGTCGCGGCCTCGTACGACACCCAGGTGTTCATCCCCGCCCAGCGCACCGGCGAGACGCCCGGGCAGCCGGAACCGCCCCCCGTGGCGTCGAAGAAGAGACGGGGTGGCCGGCGGCCGGGCAAGCGGGCGCTGATCGGGGCCGGGGCTCTGGGGTTCGTCGCGCTGGCGGCGCTGGCCTCCGTCCAGTTCGTCGGCGACGGGGGCGCGAGTCCGCGGAGCAGTGCGGCGCCGGCCACGTCCGCCGGGTTCAGCCCATGGGCCACCCGACCGAAGGGCGCGGAGGGCGGTCTGCCCCGGTGCTCGTACGGCGGCGGGCGGCTGCTGTGCGTGCAGAGCGGGCTGGTCACCGGTCTCGATCCGGCCGATGGCCGGGTGCTGTGGCGCCACTCGCTCGGCGACGGCGACTCCCCCAGCGAGCCGCCGGTCTTCTCCGGCGGCCTGGCGCACGTGGTGACCCACACGGGCCGACGGCTGCTCGCGCTCGATCCGGCGACGGGCACCACCCGCTGGAAGCTCGACCTGTCCGCGTACCGGGGCTTCGCCCACGCCCGCGGGACGCTGCTGCTGACCGGCGCCGACGGCAGGGCCACCGGCGTCGACAGCGCGACGGGCGAGGTCAAGTGGCGCAAGCGGCTGCCCGGTTCGGCCGACGCGAGCTTCGCGCCGTTCCCGGACAGCGTCTGGGCCTACCGCACGACCAGATCCGCTGACGGAACCAGTACGCGGGTGACGCGAGTGGACCCGGCCTCGGGCGAGGTCGAGCGGGACGACCGGCTGGCGGGGGCGCTGCGCCCCGTCGGCACCTCGGACGGCGGCGTCTTCTTCCTTGCCGACGGCGGCAGTTACGGCGAGACGAGTGCCGTGGTCCGTTACGACCCGGAGTCCGGGGCGGTGCGGCGCGTGTCGCTGGCCGTACCCGTGGACCAGGCGCAGGCCACCGTGCGGGGCGACCGCGTCTGGCTGCTGGGCACGGGCGGCTCGCTGGTCGCCGTCGACATGAGCGCGAAGAAGCGGTTGTGGTCGCTCGAGACGGCCGTGAGCCAGGGTTCGGCACCGCTCAGCGACGGCCACCGGGTGTACGTCACCGCCCCCGACGGCCGGCTGCTCGCCGTCTCCGCCGCCGGCGGACGGCTGCTCGGGCAGACCCCGCCGCGGCTGGGCCCGCACGCGGACCAGGTGACGTCCTCACTGCCGGTACCCGTCCTCACCGACGGCCACGCCTACGCCACCGCCCCCGACGGCACCATCTTCGCCGTAGACGCGCAGAACCCGTCGGCCTGGTAGCAGCCGAAAGGGCCGCCCCCGAAAGCGGAGGCGGCCCCGTGGCTCAGAGGGTTCAGCCCAGCTTCGACACGTCCCGCACCGCGCCCTTGTCCGCGCTCGTGGCCATCGCCGCGTAGGCACGCAGCGCGGCCGAGACCTTGCGCTCACGGTTCTTGGGGACGTACGCCCCGCCCAGCGCCTGCTCGCGGCGGGCGAGCTCGGCGTCGTCGACGAGGAGGTCGATCGTGCGGTTCGGGATGTCGATGCGGATGCGGTCGCCGTCCTCGACGAGGGCGATCGTGCCGCCCGCGGCGGCCTCCGGGGACGCGTGGCCGATCGACAGGCCCGAGGTGCCGCCGGAGAAGCGGCCGTCGGTGACGAGGGCGCAGGCCTTGCCGAGGCCGCGGCCCTTCAGGTACGAGGTCGGGTAGAGCATCTCCTGCATGCCGGGGCCGCCCTTGGGGCCCTCGTAGCGGATGACCACCACGTCGCCCTCCTTGATCTCCTTCAGGAGGATCTTCTGGACGGCCTCTTCCTGGGACTCGCAGACGACCGCCGGGCCCTCGAAGGTCCAGATGGACTCGTCGACGCCGGCCGTCTTCACGACACAGCCGTCGACCGCGAGGTTGCCCTTGAGGACCGCGAGGCCGCCGTCCTTGGAGTAGGCGTGTTCGGCGGAGCGGATGCAGCCGCCCGCCGCGTCCTCGTCCAGCGTGTCCCAGCGCTCCGACTGGGAGAAGGCCTCGGCGGAGCGGACGCAGCCCGGGGCCGCGTGCCACAGTTCCACCGCGTCGGCGGAAGGGGAGCCGCCGCGGACGTCCCACGTCTTCAGCCAGTCCGCCAGGGACGGGCTGTGCACCGAGTGGACGTCCTCGTTGAGGAGGCCGGCGCGGTGCAGTTCACCCAGCAGGGCCGGGATACCGCCCGCGCGGTGCACGTCCTCCATGTAGTACGTGCGGTTCCTCGCGACGTTCGGCGCGACCTTGGCCAGGCACGGCACGCGGCGCGAGACGGCGTTGATCTCGTCGAGGCCGAAGGGGACCTCCGCCTCCTGGGCCGCGGCCAGCAGGTGCAGGATCGTGTTGGTCGAGCCGCCCATGGCGATGTCCAGGGCCATCGCGTTCTCGAAGGCCGCGAAGGTGGCGATCGAACGCGGCAGGACCGTCTCGTCGTCCTGCTCGTAGTAGCGCCGGGTGATGTCCATGACCGTACGGGCCGCGTCCTCGTACAGCCGGCGGCGGGCCGTGTGCGTGGCCAGGACCGAGCCGTTGCCGGGGAGCGAGAGGCCGATGGCCTCCGTCAGACAGTTCATCGAGTTGGCGGTGAACATGCCGGAACAGGAGCCGCAGGTCGGACAGGCGTTCTCCTCGATACGGAGGATGTCCTCGTCCGAGATCTTGTCGTTCACGGCGTCGGAGATCGCGTCGACCAGGTCGAGCGTGCGGACCGTGCCGTCCACCAGGGTGGCGCGGCCGGACTCCATCGGGCCGCCGGAGACGAAGACCGTCGGGATGTTCAGACGCAGGGCCGCGTTGAGCATGCCCGGCGTGATCTTGTCGCAGTTGGAGATGCAGATCAGGGCGTCGGCGCAGTGGGCCTCGACCATGTACTCGACCGAGTCCGCGATCAGGTCGCGGGAGGGGAGGGAGTACAGCATGCCGCCGTGCCCCATCGCGATGCCGTCGTCCACCGCGATCGTGTTGAACTCGCGCGGGATGCCGCCGGCCTCGACGATCGCCTCGGAGACGATCCGGCCGACCGGCTGGAGGTGGGTGTGGCCCGGCACGAACTCGGTGAAGGAGTTCGCGACGGCGATGATCGGCTTGCGGCCGATGTCCGCACCGGGTACACCGGAGGCGCGCATCAGGGCGCGTGCGCCCGCCATGTTGCGGCCGTGGGTGACTGTGCGGGACCTCAGCTCGGGCATCGTCGCTCGCTCCTTCAGACAGTTGTGGCTGCTATTGAGCGTACGCCGGTCATCCAGGGGGCGGGACGAGGTGTCCGGAATGCGGGACGCGCATCTCGCGCTCAGGGCCCGGTCAGGTGTCCCTGCACCACCGGCGCCACCCGCGCGATGATCTGCTCCACGTCCGCCGACGCCAGCGGCTCCACCTTGATCACGTACCGGAGCATCGCGATCCCGACCAGCTGTGCGGCCGCCAGTTCGGCGCGCAGTTCCGCGTCCGGGGCGTCGAGCTCACCGGCGATGCGGCGCAGCAGCTGCGCGGAGACCAGGCGGCGGAAGACAGTGGCGGCGGCCTCGTTGTTGACCGCCGACCGGACGATCGCGAGCAGCGGCTTGCGGGTCACCGGGTTCTCCCAGAGCCCGAAGATCACCCGGGTCATCCGCTCGCCGACGTCGTCGAGCGGCCCTTCGAGCACGGTGTCCCGCACGATCAGCGCCGGCGCGAAGGCCACCTCCACGGCCGCCTCGAAGACCTGCTCCTTGGTGCCGAAGTAGTGGTGGACCAGGGCCGAGTCGACCCCGGCGGCCTTGGCGATGCCGCGCACCGACGTCTTCTCGTACCCGCGCTCGGAGAACTCCTCGCGGGCGGCGGCCAGGATGCGGTCGCGGGTTCCGGCGGATTCCGTACGAGGAGGTCGGCCCCGGCGTCGCGCGGTCGCGCCGTCGGTCACGGCCGGGGCACCTTCACGGCCGACGCCAGATGGAGCCGGGTGAACGCCAGCGCCTCCGCCAGGTCGGCCTCACGTTCGGCGCTGGACATCGCGCGCCGGGTGTTGACCTCGATGACGACATGGCCGTCGAAGCCGGTCAGGGCGAGACGTTCCAGCAGCTCGGCGCAGGGCTGGTTGCCGCGCCCGGGGACGAGGTGCTCGTCCTTGGCCGAGCCGCGTCCGTCGGCGAGATGGACGTGGCCGAGGCGGTCGCCCATGCGGTCGACCATCTCCATCGCGTCGGAACGGGCCGTCGCGGAATGGCTGAGGTCGATCGTGAAGTGCCGGTAGTCCTCTTTGGTGACGTCCCAGTCGGGGGCGTACGCGAGCATCTCGCGGTCGCGGTAGCGCCAGGGGTACATGTTCTCGACGGCGAACCGCACGTCCGTCTCGTTCGCCATCCGCCAGATCCCCTCGACGAAGTCGCGGGCGTACTGGCGCTGCCAGCGGAACGGGGGGTGGACGACGACCGTGCTCGCGCCCAGCTTCTCGGCGGCGGCCTGGGCACGCTGGAGCTTGACCCAGGGGTCGGTGGACCAGACGCGCTGGGTGATGAGCAGGCAGGGGGCGTGCACGGCGAGGATCGGGATCCGGTGGTAGTCGCTCAGTCTGCGCAGGGCTTCCATGTCCTGGCTGACGGGGTCGGTCCACACCATGACCTCTACGCCGTCGTAGCCGAGGCGTGCGGCGATCTCGAAGGCCGTCGCCGTGGACTCCGGGTAGACGGAGGCCGTGGAGAGCGCCACCTTCGCATCCGGGATCCGTACGACTGGTTCTGCCACGGGGGTCAGCCTAAAGGGTTGGGTCGGGTGGGTGCGGGGTGCCTGTTCGCCGTTGTGGGGTTTGCCACGGGGCGGGTGCGGGTGCGGGTGCGCTGTGGCTTGTCGCGCCCCGCGGCGGAGTCGCAAATGTCCCAGCCCCGCGCCCCTGGGGTGTTACACCGAGCCCATGTGATCAAGTCGGCGTAGGATCACGCCTTCTCGCAGCGCCCAGGGACAGATCTCCAGCTTCTCCACCCCGAACAGGTCCATCGCGCCCTCCGCCACCAGGGCGCCCGCGAGGAGCTGTCCGGCTCGGCCCTCCGAGACTCCCGGGAGTTCGCTGCGCTGCGCCTCCGTCATGCCTGCCAGCTGGGGTACCCACGCCTCCAGGGACTCACGCTTCAGCTCGCGCTGGACGTAGAGGCCCTCGGCGGAGCGGGCGGCGCCGGCGAGACGGGCCAGCTGTTTGAAGGTCTTGGAGGTGGCGACGACATGGTCGGGGGCGCCGAAGCGGCTGAACTCGCCGACCGTGCGGGCGATCTGGGCGCGGACATGACGCCGCAGGGCCCTTATCGCCTCCGGGTCCGGCGGGTCGCCCGGGAGCCAGCCCGCGGTGAGGCGGCCGGCGCCGAGCGGCAGCGAGACCGCGGCGTCGGGCTCCTCGTCGATGCCGTACGCGATCTCCAGGCTGCCGCCGCCGATGTCGAGGACGAGCAGCTTCCCGGCCGACCAGCCGAACCAGCGGCGGGCGGCGAGGAAGGTGAGACGGGCTTCCTCGGCGCCGGTGAGGACCTGGAGCTCGACGCCGGTCTCGGCCTGCACGCGCGCGAGGACGTCGTCGGCGTTGCTGGCCTCGCGCACGGCGGAGGTGGCGAACGGCAGGAGGTCCTCGACGCCCTTGTCCTCGGCGGCCTGGAGGGCCTCCTTGACGACGGCGATCAGTCGGTCGACCCCTTCGGGGCTCACGGCCCCGGCCTCGTCGAGGAGTTGGGCCAGGCGCAGCTCCACCTTGTGCGAGTGCGCGGGCAGCGGGCGTGCGCCAGGGTGCGCATCCACCACCAGCAGATGCACCGTGTTCGATCCCACGTCGAGGACACCGAGTCTCATGTACGGAACGCTACTGCCAGCCGGGACGGGCGCCGTCCCCGGAGCCGTCCTGGGCGACTTACCCTGGACGCGTGCCAAAGACCAAAAAGGCGAAGAATGAGCAGGCCGTTACGGCCTCCGATGCTTCTTCGCGGGCGAAGTCGCAGGTGAAGTCGTCGGGGCAGGCGTCGGTGCAGTCATCGGCGGACTCCCAGAAGACGCAGCTGATGACCGAGGTGAAGTCGCCGAAGATGTCGAAGAAGGCCCGGGCCGCGGACGAGAAGGGGCTCGACTTCGCGCGCGCGTGGGTGGAATTCCCTGATCCGGCAGACGACGAGCAGGTCTTCCGGTGCGATCTGACATGGCTGACCTCTCGCTGGAACTGCATCTTCGGCAGCGGCTGCCAGGGCATCCAGGCGGGCCGCGCGGACGACGGGTGCTGCACGCTCGGAGCGCACTTCTCCGACGAGGACGACGAGAAGCGGGTGGCCGGTCATGTGGCCAGGCTCACGCCGGAGATCTGGCAGTTCCACGACGAGGGCACCGAGCACGGCTGGATCTCGGAGGACGAGGACGGTGACCGGCAGACCCGCCCCTACCAGGGCTCGTGCATCTTCCAGAACCGTCCCGGCTTCGCCGGCGGCGCGGGCTGCTCGCTGCACATCCTGGCCATAAAGGAGGGCCGCGAGCCGCTGGAGACCAAGCCGGACGTCTGCTGGCAGCTTCCGGTGCGGCGGACGTACGAGTGGATCGACCGGCCCGACGACACCCGGGTGCTTCAGGTGTCGATCGGTGAGTACGACCGGCGCGGCTGGGGTCCGGGCGGCCATGACCTGCACTGGTGGTGCACGTCGGCGACCTCGGCGCACGGCGCGGGCGACCCGGTGTACGTGTCTTACGGCCCGGAGCTGACCGAGATGATGGGCAAGGCCGGCTACGACCGCCTGGTCGAGCTGTGCGAGGAGCGGCTGGCCTCGCAGCTGCCCCTGCTGGCGCCGCATCCCGCGGATCCGGTGGGCTGAGGGGCGTATCGCGCGGGGCTGCGGGCGCCTCCCACTCGCCCCGTGGGCTGACCGCTCCATTCGGCGACCGGTCTACGACGTCGACGGGCTCGGGTCGCCGCTGCCGCTGGGCGGCGGGGTCGAGCTCGCCGGGTCCGAGGGTGCCGTGTCCGTAGGGGTCGGGTCCGGGTCGGACGACGAGGGTGGTGGGTCGCTCGGGCTCGGGTCCGTGGGTGCCGAGGTCGTGGGCGTCGGGTCGGGGTCGGAGGACGAGGGCGGCGGGTCGGCGGGGGTGCCGGGGTCGGTCGGGGTGGGCGCGGTGCCGTAGCCCTCGATGGAGACGACGGCTCCGGCCGGTGACACGGCCACCCGCGCGCTCCAGTAGCCCGACGGCTCGCGCAGATGGTCCACGTACACCTTGATCGTCAACGCTTCGCCGGGGGCGAGGGTTCCCGAGGACTGGCTGAGGTAGAGCCAGGAGGCGCCGGTGGTCGCGGACCAGCGGACCGGGGTGTCGCCGGTGGCGGTGAGGGTGATCAGCGTGGTGTCGCCGCTGTGGCCAGCCGCCACCTCCAGGTGACCGGCGCCCTTCTTGCCCGCGCCGGTGACGCTGATGACCTCCACGGACACATCGGGCTTGGTGCCCTTGGTGAAGCGGTCGCCGGGCCGGATGCTGGCGTTGGCCGCGTTCTCGTAGCCGTCGCCGACCGCCTCGCCGTCCAGGCCGCCCGGGCCGCTCGCCTCACTGGCGGAGGCCGAGCGGCCCTCGGCGCCCTCGGCGGTGGGCGTGCCCCGGTAGGCGGCCCACAGCGCCAGCACCGGGGCGGCGACGACGGTGGCGACGACGGTCGTGGTCACGGCACGCGCGCGGAGGCGGTCGCGGCGGGCCGCGCGGTCCTTCGGGTCCATGGGAAAACCACGCCGGTCGAAGCGCGGCGCGGCGGCGCCCCGCGCGCGCGGGAGGTGTGCCATGGCGACGTGCAGGGTCGCGCGGGGCGCCTCCAGGACGGGCAGCTCCGAGGGGGTGACGCTCGCGCCGGGCCAACGGCAGCTGACCGCGCGCTCGGCGGTACGGCGGCAGCGCGGGCAGTCGTCGACATGCCGGACGAGTTCACGGCGCACGGCCGTGCTGAGCACCAGCTGGTGGTCACCGGTGAGGCGGGCGACGCCCGGGCAGGTGCCGGTCTCCACGACAGCGAGGGCCGCGCGGGTGCGCTCGACCTCGCAGGCGGCTGCCGCGAGCAGTTCACGGGCGGCGGTCAGATCCATGCCGAGGACGGCGGCCACCTCGTGGGCGGCGAGGTGGTGGCGCACGGCGAGTTCGAGGGCCTCGCGCTGCTCCGGGGTGGTGCCGGCCGCCTCCGGCCAGGCGAGCAGGGCGAGTTCACGCCGGCGCTCCTCCTGGACCTGCTCGGAGACGGGCGGGCCTGCCGGGTCCCGGTGCGGGGTGTGGCGGCCCGCCGCGTGGGTGGCCTGACGTTTCTGCTTGGCCTCGGCCAGCTTGCGCAGACAGGCCCAGCGGGCCAGCGCGTACAGCCAGGCCCGGCGGTCGCCGGCCGCGTCCGGGCCGCGGCGCTTCTCGGCGAGGGCCAGGACGTCGCCCAGGGCGGCGGTGGCGGCGTCGTGGTCGCACAGGACGGACAGGCAGTAGGTGAACAGGCCGTCCAGGTACGGCTCGTAGCGCGCGGGTGTGCGCTGCGCGAGCGTGCGCGCGGCACCGCGGTCGCGCGCCTCCCGTTGCGCCCGATGTGCGCCGGTGGTGCGGGTCGAGGTCTGCGGACTGCTGCTCATCACCCGTGGACCGTAGGACGCGGCAGTTGGCCCCTTCCCGCACCTTGAGCACTTTTACTCCGTACGGGTGAAACGATCCCTCATAAGGGGACAGGAACCCTCTGTTCCGGCGATCTGAGTGTGACGTACGCCATTTCCTGAGTAGCCGTACTCATGTCCGGCTCACGGCGCGCTCACAGACTTCGGGCATGAGACGAATTTCCCTGATGCCGATCGCGGCGCTGACGGCAGCGTGCGGGCTCGCGCTCGCGGGCTGCGGCACCGAGCGGGCGGCGGACGCGTCCGCGCGGACCGAGGTCGACCGGGTCCAGCCGGGCTCCTCCGCCTCTCCCACGCCCCGGTCCGACCCGGCCGACGACGAGTCCGGCGACTCCGAGTTCCTCGCGTTCATGATGCTCCTCAACACGGTCGCCGAGCCGTGCCTGCCGGAGCTTCCGACCGCGGTGCCCCCGGAGGAGTCGGAAGCCATGGAAGAGATCCCTTCCGATGCGCCCCTCCCCGACGAACTGCCCCTCCCCGACGAGCCGCCGCCCACGAGCGAGCCGCGCGACCCCGAGGAGGCCTTCCAGGAGATCGAGCTGAGCTCCGTCGAGAAGTGCGACGCCGACCAGCACGCCGGTCGCATCACGAAGGCTCTCGCCGCCGGCCCCGCCGACCCGGCGCCGGGAGACGTCGCCACGGTCCTGCGCGGCCTCGGCTATCTCGACGAGCGCATCGACGGCCCGCAACGCGCGCGTGATGGCGTCGAGTTCACGCTCGACCTGCGGGTGATGGGCGGCTCGCTGTGCCTGTCCGGCACCACCAACGGCACGAAGACCACGATCGAACCGTACGGCGCCGACGTGGAGGTCGACTGCACGCAGGTGCGGAGGTGAGGCACCTCTTCGCGGGGGTGAGGGAGCGCGGAAACTGAGCCCTGGCGGACGTTGTCAGTGCGGGCGGCTACGGTTTCGTCATGGCTGCCCGTACGAAGACCGCCAAGGACCGCCCCGCCTTCCGCTGCACGGAGTGCGGCTGGCAGACGGCGAAGTGGCTCGGCCGCTGCCCCGAATGCCAGGCATGGGGCACGGTCGAGGAGTACGGCGCGCCCGCGGTGCGTACGACGGCACCCGGCCGCGTCACCACCTCCGCCGTGCCCATCGGCCAGGTCGACGGCCGTCAGGCCACCGCCCGCTCCACCGGCGTACCCGAGCTGGACCGGGTGCTCGGCGGCGGCCTGGTCCCCGGCGCGGTCGTGCTGCTGGCGGGCGAGCCCGGAGTCGGCAAGTCCACGCTCCTCCTCGACGTGGCGGCCAAGTCGGCGAGCGACGAGCACCGCACCTTGTACGTCACCGGCGAGGAGTCGGCCAGCCAGGTCCGCCTACGCGCCGACCGCATCAAGGCCATCGACGACCATCTGTACCTCGCCGCGGAGACCGACCTGGCCGCCGTCCTCGGCCACTTGGACGCGGTGAAGCCGTCCCTGCTCATCCTGGACTCCGTACAGACGGTGGCCTCACCGGAGATCGACGGCGCCCCCGGCGGCATGGCCCAGGTGCGCGAGGTGGCGGGCGCGCTCATCCGGGCCTCCAAGGACCGCGGCATGTCCACGCTCCTGGTGGGCCATGTCACGAAGGACGGCGCGATCGCGGGCCCGCGCCTGCTGGAGCACCTGGTGGACGTGGTGCTCTCCTTCGAGGGCGACCGGCACGCGCGCCTGCGCCTGGTCCGGGGCGTCAAGAACCGGTACGGCGCGACGGACGAGGTCGGCTGCTTCGAACTGCACGACGAGGGCATTACCGGCCTTGCCGACCCAAGCGGACTTTTCCTGACCCGTCGTGACGAACCGGTCCCCGGCACCTGTCTGACGGTCACCCTGGAAGGCCGCCGCCCCCTGGTGGCCGAGGTCCAGGCGCTGACGGTCGACTCACAGATCCCCTCCCCCAGGCGCACCACCTCCGGTCTGGAGACCTCCCGCGTCTCGATGATGCTGGCCGTCCTGGAGCAGCGGGGCCGGATCAGCGCCCTCGGCAAGCGGGACATCTACTCCGCGACGGTCGGCGGGGTGAAGCTCTCGGAGCCCGCCGCGGACCTGGCCATCGCCCTCGCGCTGGCCTCCGCGGCGAGCGACACCCCGCTGCCCAAGAACCTCGTCGCGATCGGTGAAGTGGGCCTCGCGGGCGAGGTCAGACGGGTCACGGGCGTCCAGCGCCGCCTGGCCGAGGCGCACCGTCTGGGCTTCACCCACGCACTCGTGCCGGGCGACCCCGGCAAGATCCCTCCCGGCATGAAGGTCCTGGAAGTCGCCGACATAGGAGACGCCCTGAGAGTCCTTCCGCGCTCGCGTCGGCGAGAGGCCCCACAGGACGCGGAGGAGCGCCGGTAGACTTTGCCCTGGTCTCGCCCGTCCGTACGAACCGAATGTGCGAAGCGGGGGCACCAGAAGAACCTGCGACCGGAGGAGTGCAGTGGCAGCCAACGACCGGGCAGCAGCTCCCGGAAAGTCCGGCGGGAGCTCCGGTGCCGATGGCCTGATGCGCGCCTCACTGAGCGCCGTGGCACCCGGCACGGCCCTGCGCGACGGCCTGGAGCGGATTCTCCGCGGCAACACGGGCGGGCTCATCGTGCTCGGATTCGACAAGACGGTGGAGCCGATGTGCACGGGCGGTTTCGTCCTGGACGTCGAGTTCACGGCCACGCGCCTGCGTGAGCTGTGCAAGCTGGACGGCGGCATCGTGCTCTCCACGGACGGCTCGAAGATCCTGCGGGCCGGCGTCCAGCTGGTCCCGGACCCGACGATCCCGACGGAGGAGACGGGCACCCGCCACCGCACGGCGGACCGTGTCTCCAAGCAGGTCGGCTTCCCGGTCGTCTCGGTCTCCCAGTCGATGCGTCTGATCGCCCTCTACGTCGACGGCCAGCGCCGCGTCCTGGAGGACTCCGCGGCGATCCTGTCCCGCGCGAACCAGGCCCTGGCGACCCTGGAGCGCTACAAGCTCCGCCTGGACGAGGTCGCGGGCACGCTGTCGGCGCTGGAGATCGAGGACCTGGTCACGGTCAGGGACGTCTCGGCGGTGGCCCAGCGTCTGGAGATGGTCCGCCGGATCGCCACGGAGATCGCCGAGTACGTCGTCGAACTCGGCACCGACGGCCGCCTCCTGGCCCTCCAGCTCGACGAGCTGATCGCGGGCGTCGAGCCGGAACGTGAGCTGGTCGTCCGGGACTACGTCCCCGAGCCCACCGCCAAGCGCTCCCGCACGGTGGAAGAGGCCCTGTACGAACTCGACGCCCTCACCCACGCGGAGCTGCTCGAACTCCAGACGGTGGCAAGGGCGTTGGGCTACACGGGTTCACCGGAGGCGTTGGACTCGGCGGTGTCCCCGCGGGGCTTCCGCCTCCTGGCCAAGGTCCCCCGTCTCCCCGGCGCGATCATCGACCGCCTGGTGGAGCATTTCGGCGGCCTGCAGAAGCTCCTCGCGGCAAGCGTGGACGACTTGCAGACGGTCGACGGGGTCGGCGAGGCGAGGGCGAGGAGCGTCCGCGAGGGCCTGTCGAGGCTGGCGGAGAGCTCGATCCTGGAACGGTACGTGTAACAACCGAGCGCGCCCGCCCCTCAGTCGCTCTCCAGCACGAACGACGTCTGCACCTTCGCGAAGCCGGGCGCGGCCAGCTCCACCAGATACGTCCCTGCTCCCGCCACCCCCGCCGGCGGCGTCGCGCACTGCGGCGCGCTCGGCTTGCGGTCCCACTTCACGGTGTACGTGATGCTGCTGCCGGCCGGCGCCCGGAACACCAGGCTCCCCGCGGTCTTCGGGCAGTCGGCGGACGACCAGTAGTCGTCGTCCTCCGCGGCCTGAGTGATCGTCAACACCGCGCTCTTCGGCCCGAGATCGACCTTGCAGTCGCCGCCGGAGGTGTTCGCCGCGGTCACCAGCAGGGTGGGCGTCTCACCGGGCTCGTACCCGTTGTGGAGGCTGCGTACGGTCAACTTCACCGCGCCCGGCGTGCAGTTGGGCAGGGTGGAGCCCGCAGGCACCGTGTCGTTCTGACCGACACCGCTGCCCGCACCGCCGCCGGCCGCGCCGCCCGTGTCGCCTGAACCGGAGCCGCCGGACGCGCCGGAACCCGCCGTCGACCCGGAGCCGTCACCGGACGCGTCGCCGGACCCCGATCCACCGGAGTCGCCGCCACCGCTCGACTCGTCGCGCCCGCCCGGGGCTTGGCTGATCGCCGGCCCGGAACTCGTCGGCCCGGGGGTGATGGAGGTCGCGGGATTCTTGCCGTTGGTCCCGTCGGCGCCGTTCTTGCCACCACCGCCGCCCGAGGTCACCACCCACGCGATCAGCAGCGCCAACAGGGCCAATACAGACAGCAGTACGGCCCTCCGACGCCAGTAGATGGTGGAGGGAAGCGGCCCGACCGGATTGCGCAGAGATCCCACGGCGCAAACTGTACGAGAGATCGGCGCCTCCGCTGCCCCTACCCGCCGCGGGAGATCACAACTTTTCCGGATCATCGTTCCGGACGCGGGTGTTCCCCCTTGCCTTTCGCCGGGTGCGGCCGGGCCTCAGGGGTGGCGGTGCCCCCGCACCCCCTCCCCCGCATGGCAGGATCGGAAGGCCATGACTGCGCCCATCACCACACCCCCCGCCCCCTCCGAAGCCGAAGCCGAAGCCGCCGCCGACGCCCCCGCCGGAGAGCATCTGCACGCCCCCGTCATCGACTGGTTCGACGAGCACGCCCGTGATCTGCCCTGGCGGCGCCCCGAGGCCGGGCCGTGGGGGGTGATGGTCAGCGAGTTCATGCTTCAGCAGACGCCGGTCAGCCGCGTCCTGCCGGTCTACGAACAGTGGGTGGCCCGCTGGCCGCGCCCCGCCGGCCTCGCCCAGGAGGCGCCCGGCGAGGCCGTACGCGCCTGGGGCCGGCTCGGCTATCCGCGGCGCGCGCTGCGTCTGCACGGCGCCGCCGTCGCGATAACGGAACGGCACGGCGGCGACGTACCCACCGACCACGCCCAGCTGCTCGCGCTGCCCGGCATCGGCGAGTACACGGCGGCGGCCGTCGCCTCCTTCGCCTACGGGCAGCGGCACGCGGTCCTCGACACCAACGTCCGGCGGGTCTTCGCGCGGGCCGTCACCGGAGTGCAGTACCCGCCGAACGCCACCACCGCGGCCGAACGCAAGCTGGCCCGCGCCCTGTTGCCGGCGGACGAGCCCACCGCGTCCCGCTGGGCCGCCGCCTCCATGGAGCTCGGCGCGCTGGTGTGCACCGCCAAGAACGAGTCCTGCCACCGCTGCCCGATCGCCGCGCAGTGCGCCTGGCGGCTCGCGGGCAAGCCCGAGCACGACGGTCCGCCGCGGCGCGGACAGACGTACGCCGGTACCGACCGCCAGGTGCGCGGCAAGTTGCTGGCGGTCCTGCGCGAGGCGCACGCGCCCGTGCCGCAGGCCGCGCTCGACCGGGTCTGGCACGAGCCGGTGCAGCGCGCCCGGGCCCTGGACGGGCTCGTCGCGGACGGGCTCGTGGAGCCGCTGTCGGGCGGTTTGTATCGGCTGCCGTTGACGTAACGCCGCACAGACACCGCCCCAAATCCCCCCAAACCGGCGCCATTCGCTGCGCCGGTTTACCCCTTTCCTGCTTCCGTTACACAACCGACGGACAGCCGAGGGCTAGCCGCGCGCTGCTCCGCACAGCCCCGTGACAACCGCTCCGTAGCTTCATTGGCGTACCGCAGGACGGCGGCACACAGGCAATGAGGAACCGGCGGCAGGCAAGTCGGAAACGGGGATGGAGGCGGTCGATCATGGCGCAGGGAGAGGTGCTCGAGTTCGAGGAGTACGTCCGCACCCGGCAGGACGCGTTGCTGCGCAGCGCCCGTCGCCTGGTCCCGGACCCGATCGACGCGCAGGACCTGCTGCAGACGGCGCTGGCACGGACGTACGGCCGCTGGGAGACCATCGAGGACAAGCGGCTCGCGGACGCCTATCTGCGCCGGGTCATGATCAACACCCGGACCGAGTGGTGGCGGGCCCGCAAGCTGGAGGAGGTGCCGACCGAGCAGCTCCCGGACGCCTCGGTCGACGACGCCACCGAGCAGCACGCGGACCGCGCCCTGCTGATGGACATCATGAAGGTGCTCGCCCCCAAGCAGCGTTCCGTGGTCGTCCTGCGACACTGGGAGCAGATGTCCACAGAGGAGACGGCCGCCGCCCTCGGCATGTCGGCCGGAACGGTCAAGAGCACGCTGCACCGGGCCCTCGCCCGGCTCCGCGAGGAGCTGGAGAGCCGCGATCTGGACGCACGCGCGCTGGAGCGTGAGGAGCGGGAGCGTTGCACGGCGGCCTGACCGACAGGGCCCGCGGCGCCGACGGGACATTCGGCGCCGACCCCGACCCCGTACCGGGGCGGGGCGCTTTCCAGGCGGCGATGACGGCGGTGGCCGTACTCGCCGCCCTTGCCCTTTTCGTCTCCGCCTGCGCCACCGGCGGCACCGGCACGCGCGACGAGGGCCCGGCCCATGTCGAGACCTCGGCCGGCTCGGAGATGGCGGCGGGCACCGCACCCTCGGCGAAGGCCTCGTACTCCGGCAATCTGACCAAGACGGAGGCCGCCCAGCTGCTCAAGGACGACCCCGCGGTCTCGGCGGAGGTCAAGAACGACCTCCAGCCCTGCACCGGCGACGACCCGCCCGTCGACGTGACCTCCGGGGACCTGACCGGCGGCACCGCGCGTGACGTCGTGGTCAACGTGCTGACCTGCGGCGACATCATCGGCATAGGGGCGTACGTGTATCGCCTTCAGGACGGCGCGTACGAGAATGTGTTCAAGGCCGAGGAGCCCCCGGTCTACGCGCAGATCGACCGCGGCGACCTGGTGGTGGACAAGCAGGTGTACGAGAAGGGCGACGCGGTGGCGGCACCCTCCGGCGAGTACGTGTTCATCTACCACTGGTCGGCAGGCCGGTTCGTCAAGCGCTGGGACCAGTACAGCGAGTACGGCGAGACGTCCGACGGGCCCTCCGAGGACACGCCCAGTCCGGTGCCGACGACCTGAATTTCGAAAAACGCTCCGGATCCCGTGAACCGATCGGGCCCTCCGGAACGATCACCTTGCAGGACCGAAGCAGACGACGCAGACGACACAGACGACCCAAGACCGAATCAGACGACCAAGGACAGAGAGCAGCGGGATGGCAGACCAGACTCACGTGCTGTTCGTCGAGGACGACGACGTCATCCGCGAGGCCACCCAGCTCGCCCTGGAGCGGGACGGCTTCGCGGTCACCGCTATGCCCGACGGCCTGTCGGGCCTGGAGGCGTTCCGGGCGAACCGCCCTGACATCGCCCTGCTGGACGTCATGGTCCCGGGCCTGGACGGTGTCAGCCTGTGCCGGCGCATCCGGGACGAGTCGACCGTGCCGGTGATCATGCTGTCGGCGCGCGCGGACTCCATCGATGTCGTGCTGGGCCTGGAGGCGGGAGCCGACGACTATGTGACGAAGCCGTTCGACGGCGCCGTGCTGGTCGCCCGGATCCGCGCGGTACTGCGCCGCTTCGGACACGCGGGCGGTGGTGACCGGGGTGAGGAGTCCGCGTCGGCGGCGGACGGCGGGGTGCTGACGTTCGGCGAGCTGGAGATCGACACCGAGGGCATGGAGGTGCGCCGGTCCGGCGAGCCGGTGGCGCTCACTCCGACCGAGATGCGCCTGCTCCTGGAGTTCTCCTCCGCGCCGGGCACGGTCCTGTCCCGTGACAAGCTCCTGGAGCGCGTGTGGGACTACGGGTGGGGTGGTGACACGCGCGTGGTGGACGTCCATGTGCAGCGACTGCGGACGAAGATCGGCCAGGACCGCATCGAGACGGTCCGTGGCTTCGGCTACAAGTTGAAGGCCTGAGCGGGGCGGACATGCGGGGGACATTTCAGCGCCTGGTTCCGGCGCGGCTGGAGCGTACGGGCATTCGTACGGGACTGCGGTGGAAGCTCAGCGCCGCCATCGCGTTCGTCGGCGCACTCGTCGCGATCGCGCTGAGCCTGGTCGTGCACAACGCGGCCCGGGTCTCGATGCTGGACAACGCCCGCGATCTCGCGGACGAGCGCATCCAGATCGCCCAGCGCAACTACGACCAGTACAAACGACCGAACCCGTTCCCCAACGTCAAGATCAACGACTCGGCGCTGCCGGCGCAGCTGCGGGAGAAGGTCGAGCACGGGCGCCGGGCCACCTATGTGACCGACCGGCCGGGCGGGGAGCCGGACATCTGGGCCGCCGTACCGGCCGCCGACGGAAACGTGCTCTCCCTGCACACCACGTTCACCGACCGCAGCACCGACATCCTCAACGACCTCGACCAGGCCCTGGTCATCGGCTCCATCGCGGTGGTCCTCGGCGGCAGCGCCCTCGGTGTCCTCATCGGCGGCCGCCTGTCGAGCCGGCTGCGCAAGGCGGCGACCGCCGCGGGACAGGTCGCTAGCGGCGAGACGGACGTCCGGGTGCGGGACGCCATCGGCGGTGTCGTACGGGACGAGACCGACGACCTGGCGAGCGCGGTCGACGCGATGACGGACGCGCTCCAGCAGCGCATCGAGGCCGAGCGCCGGGTCACCGCCGACATCGCGCACGAACTGCGCACCCCGGTGACGGGCCTGCTGACGGCGGCCGAGCTGCTGCCGCCCGGCCGGCCCACGGAGCTGGTGCTTGACCGGGCGAAGGCGATGCGCACCCTCGTCGAGGACGTGCTGGAGGTGGCCCGCCTGGACAGCGCGTCCGAGCGGGCGGAGTTGCAGGACATCCTGCTGGGCGAGTTCGTCAGCCGGCGGGTGACGGCCAAGGACCCGGAGATCGAGGTCCGCGTGGTGCACGAGTCGATGGTCACGACCGACCCGCGGCGCCTGGAGCGCGTCCTGTTCAACCTCCTCGCCAACGCCGCGCGGCACGGCAAGCCGCCGATCGAGGTCACCGTCGAGGGCCGCGTCATACGCGTCCGCGACCATGGCCCGGGCTTCCCCGAGGACCTCCTCGCCGAGGGCCCGAGCCGGTTCCGCACGGGCAGCGCGGACCGCGCGGGGCACGGCCACGGCCTCGGTCTGACCATCGCCGCGGGCCAGGCCCGGGTGCTGGGCGCCCGGCTCACCTTCCGCAACATCAGACCGGCGGGCGCGCCGGAAGGGGTGCGGGCGGAGGGTGCGGTGGCGGTGCTGTGGCTGCCGGAGCATGCGCCGACGAACACGGGGAGCTATCCGATGATGCCGTGAGGTTGCGCGCATCACTGCCGGGTGGGGCCGCCGTCACGGAGGTTCGCCTTGATGCCGTACGGCATGCGGAAGGCCCCCGGGGCGGACACCGCCGGGGGCCTTCAGCTCATCCGCGCTTACGCGTTACTGCGTCAGATGTCGACTGCTCTACTGCTCAGTCGCGCGCCGACGGTCAGACGGCCTCGACCATCTGTGTCGGAGCCGCGGGGGCCTCCGCGTCCGTCTTCGGTCCCGCTCCCTTCAGCGGCACCTCCTTGACGAACACGGCCGCCACCAGCGCGACCACCGCGACGACGGACCCGAGCAGGAACGCCGAGTGCGTGCCGGAGGAGACCGCGTGCTGGTACGCCTCGCGCAGCGCGACCGGCAGCTTGGCCAGGCTCGCCGCGTCCAGCTGGGCGGACTGCTCGGTCATCTTGGCTCCGGCCGAACCGCCGCGCTCGGCCATGACGTCCTGGACCCGGTTGTTGAACAGGGCGCCCATGATGGCGACGCCGAACGACGAGCCGAGGGTCCGGAAGAGCGTGGTGGACGACGAGGCGACGCCCATGTCCTTCATCTCGACGCTGTTCTGCGCGACCAGCATGGTGATCTGCATCAGACAGCCCATGCCGAGCCCGACGACGGCCATGAACACACCGGAGGTGACGCGTGAGGTGCCGGTGTCCATCAGCGACAGCAGGTACAGGCCGACGACCATCAGCACACTGCCGAGGACGGGGAAGACATAGTACCGCCCGCTGTTGGTGGTCACACGCCCCGCCACCATCGAGGTCACCAGCATGGCGCCGAGCATCGGCAGCAGCAGCAGACCGGAGTTGGTCGCGGAGGCGCCCTGGACGGACTGCTGGTAGAGCGGCAGATAGAGCGTCGCGCCGAACATCACGAAGCCGGTGACGAAGCCGATGAGCGACATCAGCGTGAAGTTGCGGCTGCGGAAGATGTGCAGCGGCACGACCGGCTCGGCGGCCTTGGTCTGCCAGAACACGAACCCGATCAGCGAGGCCACGCCGATGCCGATGAGCTCCATGATCCGCGCGGAGGTCCAGGCGTACTCGGTCCCGCCCCATGTGGTGACCAGCACGATCGAGGTGATGCCGACGGTCAGCAGCACGACACCGAGGTAGTCGATGCGCGCCTTGGCCCGCTTCTTCGGCAGGTGCAGTACGGCGCTGATCGCGGCCAGCGCGACGACACCGAGCGGCAGGTTGATGTAGAAGGACCAGCGCCAGCCCCAGTTGTCGGTGATGGTGCCGCCGACCAGCGGTCCGCCGATCATCGCGAGCGCCATGACGCCGGCCATCATGCCCTGGTACTTACCGCGCTCGCGCGGCGGAATGAGGTCACCGATGATCGCCATGACACCGACCATCAGACCACCGGCGCCGAGGCCCTGAACGGCCCGGAACCCGATGAGCTGCGGCATGTCCTGTGCCATACCGCTGAGCGCGGAGCCGATCAGGAAGATCACGATCGACGACATGAAGGCGCCCTTGCGCCCGTACATGTCACCGAGCTTGCCCCACACGGGTGTGGAGGCCGCGGTCGCCAGCGTGTAAGCCGTCACGACCCAGGCCAGATGTTCGAGTCCGCCCAGATCGCCGACGATCGTCGGCATCGCGGTGCCCACGATCATGTTGTCGAGCATCGCGAGCATCATCGTGATCATCAGGGCGAGCAGGACGACCCGCACGCTCCGGGGTTGCTTGTCCTCTACTTCTTCTTGCGTGTCCGTCGCGTCCGCCGTGTCCGCCATGCTTTCCACTCCCCCAGCTACTTACTTGCCGCCCGGCAAGTTGACTACACTGGGGAAAGTAGACCCCCAACTAGCCGGGCGTCAAGTAAGTTTTGGTCAAAGCCAAGGGCTTCACGAAGAATGGGCGGCACCATGGACGGCACCAGGCAGCGGCGCCGCGGGAACACCCGCCAGCGCATCCAGGACGTGGCCCTCGAACTCTTCGCCGAGCAGGGCTACGAGAAGACGTCGCTGCGCGAGATCGCAGAGCGCCTGGAGGTCACGAAGGCGGCGCTGTACTACCACTTCAAGACCAAGGAAGAGATCCTGGCCAGCATCTTCGACGATCTGACCCAGCCGATCCTCGACCTGATCGAGTGGGGCAAGGCGCAGCCGCACACCCTGGAGACCAAGCAGGAGATCGTACGGCGCTACAGCGACATCCTCGCCGACGCCGCCCCCCTGTTCCGCTTCATGCAGGAGAACCAGGGGACGGTACGGGAACTACGGGTCGGCGAGGACTTCAAGGGGCGCATGCAGGGCCTGCGGGACATCATGATCGACCCGAAGGCGGACCTGGTCGACCAGGTCCGCTACGTCAGCGCGATCTTCACCCTGCACGCCGGGATGTTCTTCCTCCAGGACATCGACGGCGACCAGGAGGCCAAGCGCAAGGCGGTCCTTCAGGTGGCGTCGGAACTGGTGACCCAGGCCCACCACGGCTCCGACAAGGTCTAGATCGGGCCGGGATCGGGCAAGGGATCCGGCTTAGACCGTCACGCCCTTGGAGCGCAGGAAGGCGACCGGGTCGACGGCCGAGCCGTAGTTGGCGGTCGTGCGGATCTCGAAGTGCAGGTGCGGCCCGCTGGAGTTGCCGGTGTTGCCGGACAGGGCGATGCGCTGGCCGGTCTTGACGACCTGGCCGACCTTGACCTCGATGCGCGAGAGATGGGCGTACTGCGAGTAGAGCCGGTTGCCGTGCTTGATGACGATGGCGTTGCCGTACGCGGAGCCGTCACCGGCGCCGTTGCCGCCGGCCTTGACGACGGTGCCGCCGTGCGCGGCGAAGACCTTGGTGCCGCTGGACACCGCGAAGTCCTGGCCGCTGTGGGTGGACTGCCACATGCCGCCGGCCTGCGCGAAGCTGGCGCTCAGCGTGTACTTCTTCACCGGGTCGATCCAGGAAGCCGAGCTCCCCGCCGCGGACGCGACCCCGGTTCCCAGCACGGCCGTGGCACCCAGACCGGCGGCCACCACGGCCACGCGGGTGCGGAGCGCGGACGTACGGGAAGAACGGGAAGAGTTGCGCGAGAACATCGGAACCTCATGGGGACGGGGACAGAAAAACCACCCGGCGCACAGGCATCCGCCGGATGGGGCATCCCTTGGTAACCCCGACCTCGCGGAACGCCCAAACCGCTGATCTACGACGGAAGCTAGTACTTCATCTGAAAACTTCCGCATCCTTGACAGAGCGCGCACTAGGGACGAATCCACCCAGGAGTGCGCAATGCACTCAGGGGTTCCAGAACAAATGTCCTTTTTGCCCGTATCGGGCTTACTGCTATGCGGCTTAGTAACGGACAAATCGCCTGTGCGGCATGTCACCGGGTGTGGAGATCCAGGGACGCGGGGATGTGACGGGGGCTACGCTGCGGGGTCTCTGCGAGGGCGCACGGGGACTCAGGGGGAGGCCGGGTGGAACTCAGGGCCGTCGCGACGGAGGAACTTGCTACGCGGACCGCCGCCTCTGTCGGCCGCCTGGTCGATGAGACGTTGAGGTCACCTGGCGGTCCACCGTTTCCGCCCGAGGAGCGAGCGCCGGTCACCAAAATTCTTCTGGTGCGACTGGTCCACCTGGCAGACGTCGACATGAATGCGCTGACGGCACTGCGCCCGGGGTATCGCGACATCGCCCGGCAACTGCGCCGTAAAGCAGGACACGATCCGAGCCTCTCCGCCGAGGCCGCGTCCTTCGTGGACCTGGTCACCGACTGGCTCTGCCTCCAGTTCACCACCCTCCTGTCCCAACCCTCCGCCCTCGCGCCCCGCGACTGGTCGCAGCTCTTGGCCGAACTCATCGCCAAACTGGATGAATTGACCCACAGCAGCGGCCTCCCGGACCTCCACGACGCCAGATTCCACCGCGACTACCTCGCCTACGTCGCCAAACGCCACGGCCAATTGACCATCTACGGCGTGGACCTGGTGAATTCCCCCTCCAAGTGGCCGCTGGAAGTCGCCTATCTGAGCCTTGAGGTCTCGGCACCGAAAACCGACTGGCTCCTCACGACGAACGAGTTGACCGTGGGCGTCGACGGCCACCGGCCCCTCGCCCCCCTCCCCGCCGACCAGGTCCTCGCCCACCACGACCGCGTCCTCCTGCGCGGCGTCGCCGGCTCCGGCAAGACCACCCTCGTGCAGTGGCTGGCCGTCTCCGCAACCCGGGCCGACCCGGACGGCGCGATGTCCCACCTCTACGGCCGCGTCCCGCTGGTCATGCCCCTGCGTACCCTCACCCGGCACGGCGAGCCGCTCCCCGCCCCCGACGGCTTCCTCAGGGCCTCGGGGTGCCCGTTGGCCGAGACGCAGCCCGAGGGCTGGACCGACCGAGTGCTCGCGCAGGGCCGCGGCCTCGTCCTGATCGACGGCATCGACGAGATCCCGGAGGCAGAACGCGACCGCGCCCGGACATGGCTGCGCGAACTGATCGCCGCCCACCCCGGCAACCGCTGGCTCGTGACGTCCCGCCCGAGCGCCGTCCAGGACGACTGGCTCGCCGCCGACGGCTTCACGGAACTCACCCTCTCCGCGATGAGCCCCGCGGCCGTAGCCACCTTCATCGCGCACTGGCACCGGGCGGCGGCCGCCGGGAACACCGACGAGGACGCACAACTCTCCGCCTACGAGCAGCAGTTGCTGACTGCCATCCGCAGCAAGACCGATCTCGGCCGACTCGCCACCAACCCCCTGATGTGCGGCCTGATCTGCGCCCTGCACCGCGACCGGCGCGGGTATCTCCCGCAGGGCCGCAAGGAGTTGTACGAGGCGGCGCTGGCGATGCTGCTGGCCCGCCGGGACCGCGAACGCGCGGTCCTCACCACGGGCGGCGTGGAACTGCAGCAGGAACCCCAGACCCAGCTCCTCCAGCGCCTCGCCTACTGGCTGATCCGCAACGGCCGTACGGAGATGGACCGCGACCGCGCCGAGCAGATCGTCGCCGACATCCTGCCCGCCGTACCGTCCGCCGCGGCCCTCGGCGATGCCAAGGCGGTCTTCCGGCATCTCCTCGACCGCACCGGGCTGCTCCGCGAACCCGCCCCGGACGCCGTCGACTTCATCCACCGCACCTTCCAGGACTATCTGGGCGCCCGCGCGGCCGTGGAGATCTGGGACATCGGCCTGCTGGTCGAGCACGCGGTCGACGACCAGTGGGAGGACGTGATCCGCATGGCCGTGGCCCACGCCCGGCCACGGGAACGCGCGGAGATCCTCCAGGGTCTGCTGGCGAAGGGGGACGCGTGCGAGGAGGGGCGGGAACGGAGCCGGGTGTTCCTGCTGGCGGCGGCTTGTCTGGAGCACGCGACGGAGTTGGATCCGGGCGTGCGGGGCGCGGTGGAGGAGCGGGCGGCGACGCTCGTACCGCCGCGCACCGCGCAAGCCGCGGAAGCGCTCGTGGCGGTCGGCCCGCTGGTCCTGGATCTGTTGCCGGGGCCGGAGGGTCTCGATGACGCGACCGCCCTCGCCGTGGTGACGACCGCCGCGCGCGTGGCGTCCGAGACGGCGATCCCGTATCTGGCGCAGTTCGCGCAGCACCGGTCCTGGCAGGTCCGGAGCCGGCTCGCAGAGTGCTGGGAGTCGTTCGACGCCGAGCAGTACGCAAAGGAAGTCCTCGCCCACGTCCCGCCGGACAGGGTCGTCTTCCCGGTCACCACCCCCGAGCAGCTACGGGCACTGCGTTCCCTGGGCGGTCGCCCCAGGGTCTCCTTCCGGGGATCGCTGCCGGCGCGCGAGATGGCGAAGTACGTGGCCGAGACCCAGCCGACCGTTGTCAGCATCGGCAGGAACCCGGCCCTGACCGACCTCTCCCCGCTGGCAGAAGCCGCGCGGCTGGTCGATCTGTCGCTCGGCAACTGCCCCCGCCTCGCGGACCTCGGCGATCTCCGGGGACCCGGTCTCCGGTGGCTCACCATCCAGCACCTCAGCCCCGACCTCGACCTGCGCCCCCTGGCCACCCTCGACCGGCTCCAGCTGCTCGAACTCTCCCTGCCGGAGGTGGGCACCTGGTCCATGGCGATGCTTCCGGCCCGCGCACCACTGCACAGACTCGGGCTCGGCCTGAGAACGCCCGCATCCGAGGTCGGGCTGATCGGCCTGAGCCGTTTCGAAGGGCTCAGGAACCTGACGCTGAGCCCGGCCGCCGGCCCCTCATCCGCCGCCGAGTGGTCGGAGCTGTGGAAACTCCGCGAGCTGATGACGCTCCGGCTGTCCGCGGCCTCCCTGCCGCTGTGCCCATCGGCCACCACATTTCCCAGGGTCACCCGTCTGACCCTCGACGTGAACGCGAACGAGCCGCCGAATCTCGCTTGCCTCCCCGCGCTCTTCCCCGCCCTGACCCACCTCGTCCTCGTAACCCCCTTCGCCACCCGGCCGGACTGGGATCTCAGCCCGCTCAAGGACCTGCCCGAGCTCCGGCAGATCGCCCTGCCGCACAACGATGTCCGCGTCCGAGGCCGGGCTCAGCTCCCGCACCGCGTCCAGATCAAGTAGTGCACGCCTCTTCCCACTTACCCCCCAGTAACCTTACGGTTCCCCTCGCGCCACCCACGCCAACCACCATGCCCCCGTCAACGGCAGCAGCACCGGACGTGAGAGGACCCCCCACCCATGACGAACCGAGGCCCCTTGGTGCGCCGAATGACCGTCACCGCCGTCTCCACGGCGGCCCTCGTCGCTCTCGCCGCCCCGACCGACGCCGTCGCCGCTGAGGACGTCGATTACGCCACCTGGCAGCAGGACTGCCAGACCGTGGCGGACCAGGCACTGCCGTACCTCAAGCAGCGGATCGCCGCGACGAAGCCCGGTGAGAAGCAGGCGATCGTCTTCGACATCGACAACACCACCCTGGAGACGGACTTCGGCTTCAGCTACCCGTCGCCGGCCAACAAGCCCGTCCTGAGCGTCGCCAAGTACGCCCAGGAGCACGGCGTTTCCCTGTTCTTCGTGACCGCCCGCCCCGACATCATCGCCTCGGTGACCGACTACAACCTCAAGCAGGTCGGCTACCAGGTCAGCGGCCTGTACGTCCGCAACTTCATCGACCTGTTCAAGGACGTCGCCACCTACAAGACGGCCAAGCGCGTCGACATCGAGAACAAGGGCTACACGATCATCGCGAACATCGGCAACAGCGCCACCGACCTGTCGGGCGGCCACGCCGAGAAGACCTTCAAACTCCCGGACTACGACGGCCAGCTCTCCTGACCCAGCAGGTCAACTGCCGATATCCTCACCCCCGTTCGCGCGATCACGGGGGTGAGGCGGATGGACCCGGCGGTCCTCGGCAGCAAGTTGGCGTCCAGCCTGATGGCGTCCCTGGTCAGGAAACTCTTCGCACCGGACGCCCCGGGAGCGGGCCTGACCGACAAGCCCGTACGCCTGTCCTCCCTCGTCTCCTTCCGCGGCGAGAAGCGCGCCCTCGGCGAGAAGGAAGTCCGCGCGCTGTCCCGCCGTATGGTCGGCGCGGCCACCGACTCGCCCGGTGAGCCGCCCTTCCCCGCCGACGAGGAAGCGGCCGTCGTCGAGGCCCTCACCGCCCGGCTGCTGGCCCTGGGCGACCTGGAGATGGACGACGTACAGGCGGTCGACCTCGGCCACTGGGAACTGGCGCGCGCCCTCGCCCGCGCGGCCCCCTCCCCCGTCGGCCTGTCCACCGACGCCGGCTACTTCCTCGACTCGGCGACCGAATGGGCCTGCCTCCAGATCCTGGAGTTCTTCACCCGCAGGTCCACCTTTGTCACCCGCACCCTCGTCGAACAGTCCCGCAGACAGGCCGCGCTGATCGCGAAGACCGACGAGCTGCTGGCCCGCACCCCCCGCCCCGGCGCCGAGGACCGCACCTTCGAACGCCGCTATCTGCGCCATGTCGCCGAGCGCCACAACCACATCACCATCTACGGCATCGACCTGCGCGACTCCCCGGACCGCTGGCCGCTGGAGGTGGCCTATCTGAGCCTGGAGGCCACCGCGTCCCAGGAGCGGGTGCGGGCGGAGGACCACGACGCGTCCGGCGGACCGGTCACCGTCCAACTCCCTGCCGAGGAAGCGCTCTTCGCCCACGAGCGGGTCCTTCTGCGCGGCGACGCCGGCTCCGGCAAGACCACCCTGGTGCAGTGGCTGGCGGTGACGGCGGCCCGCGAGGGCCTCCACATCCCCTACGTCCTGCCGCTGCGCACCCTGATCCGCGCGAGTGAACTCCCCTCGCCGCACGGCTTCCTGAAGGCCGTGAGCTGTCCGCACACCCCGCCGGACGGCTGGACCGAGCGCGTCCTCGCGGCCGGCCGCGGCCTGGTCCTCGTCGACGGGCTGGACGAGATCCCCGCCGCCGACCGCAACCGCACCCGCGACTGGCTTCTCTCCCTCATCCACGCCTTCCCGGGCAACCGCTGGCTCCTCACCTCCCGCCCCACCGCGGTACGCCCCGACTGGCTCGCGGGCGAGGGCTTCCACGAACTCCTCCTGTCCCCGATGCGCCGTGCCGAGGTCGCCACCTTCGTCCACCGCTGGCACACGGCGGCCCAGGCCCCGCAGTACGAGACCCCCCTCCTCGACTCCCTGCGCACCAAACGCGACCTGGCCCGCCTCGCCACCAACCCCCTGATGTGCGGCCTGATCTGCGCCCTGCACCGCGAACGCCGGGGCTATCTCCCCACGGGCCGCAAGGAGTTGTACGACGCCGCCCTCACGATGCTCCTCACCCGCCGGGACCGGGAGCGGGGCGTGGAGGAACCCGAGCTGAGCGAGGAGGCCCAGCTGGAGATACTGCAACGCCTTGCGTACGCGCTGGTGTTGAGCGGCCGGACCGAGATGGACGCCGCGACCGCCAAAGGCATCGTGGAGCGCTGCCTCCCCTCGATCGCGATACGGGGGGACGCGGCGACCACCCTCAGGACGCTTCTCCTGCGCAGCGGCCTCCTGCGCCAACCCGCCGACGGCATCGTCGACTTCGTCCACCGCACCTTCCAGGACTACCTCGGCGCCCGCTACGCCGTCGAGGAAGGCCACCTGGACGTCCTGCTGAGCCACGCGGACGACGCTCAGTGGGAGGACGTGGTCAGACTGGCGGTGGCTCATGCCCGGCCGCGGGAACGGGCGGTGCTGCTGCAGCAGTTGCTGGCCAGGAACGTCCCTCGTCTGACCGTACTGGCGCTGGCCTGCCTGGAGCATGCGACGGCGGTGGACCCCGGGGTGCGGGCCGCGGTCGAGTCACGGGCCGCCGTGCTGATCCCGCCGCGGACGAACGAGGAGGCGATGATCCTGGCCAAGGCAGGTCCTCTGGTGCTGGAGCTGCTGCCGGGGCCGGAGGGACTGACGGACGAGCAGGCCTTGGGCGTCGCCGTCACCGCATCGCTCCTCGGCGCGGAGGAACCAGAGGGAGCACTGGCAGTGTTGCGGCGCTTCCGAGAACACCCAGACTTCGACGTCCGGCGCCAACTCGCCGGCACCTGGCAGCGATTCGACACCGCGGAATACGCCGCCGAGGTCCTGGACCATCTGGACCGAGCGAACCTCTACGTCCTCTGCGAGTCTGCCGAAGAGCTGTCGGCCATCTCCGGAATGCGCCCTTGGCCTCGCCTCTCCATCCGAGGACCGCACCAGGTCGAGGACATCCTGAGCACCGTACCCGGCCCGGAGGCTGTGACGGCACTGGATCTGAGAAACAACCCCCTCCTCACCGATCTGAGCGCCCTGTTGCCTTTCAGCTCGCTCCGCACCCTATGGCTGGAGAACTGCCCGACTCTTGATGGACTGGACCGACTGCCATGCGACGCCCTCGTCCTCACTCATATCGCGGATGTCAGGGGCCTGCGATCACTGCGGTGGCTGCGCAGCCTGTCCCTCGTACAGGAATTGCCGGGCACAGCCCTCACTGACGCCCTTCCGGCGGACGCGCCACTGAGGGCCCTCTTCCTGGGCCGGAACAGCACCGAGACCACAGGCCTCCGCGGACTGCAGCACTGGTCGGCCTTGCGCACCCTCAGTCTTGGTCCGCTGACCGTCGAACTGACCGCCGCAGACTGGCAGTCGGTCAGCGCACTACCGGAACTGGACCAGCTCTACTTGAACGCAGAAATCGTCCGAACCTTCCCGCACTCCATAACGGCGATGCCCGAACTCCCCGGCATCGAAGACCTGCGAGTAGCCGCGATGAACGGCGCTGAAGACCTCGCCCCCCTGGCCGACCGCCTACCGAATCTCCGCTCGGTAACCCTGCAAGGCCTCCCCGGCGAACCCATCTCCGCCCCTCTCTACGCCGACCTCTTCCCAAATGTCGCGATCAAACTGGACCAGCGCTGAAACCCTGAAGGGCAAAGCAAAGGGACCGGCGCCCAAAGGCACCGGTCCCTCCACGCATCGCCCTACGGCTTACGCGTCCTTGCTCAGATTCGGCCCAGCCCCGCCGGCCGCCTGCTCGATCGGCGGAACGTCCGGCAGCGCCGACTTCTCCTCGCCGCGGAAGGTGAAGGTCTGGGTCTCGCCCTCGCCCTCCGTGTCGACGACCACGATGTGACCGGGACGCAGCTCGCCGAAGAGGATCTTCTCCGACAGCGTGTCCTCGATCTCGCGCTGGATCGTGCGCCGCAGCGGACGCGCGCCCAGCACCGGGTCGTAACCCTTCCTGGACAGCAGCTCCTTGGCGGACTGGGAGAGCTCGATGCCCATGTCCCGGTCCTTGAGGCGCTCGTCCACCTTGCCGACCATGAGGTCGACGATCGCGAGGATGTCGTCCTGGGTCAGCTGCGGGAAGACGACCACGTCGTCGACGCGGTTGAGGAACTCGGGGCGGAAGTGCTGCTTGAGCTCGTCCGAGACCTTGTTCTTCATGCGCTCGTAGTTGGACTTCGTGTCACCCGTGGCCGCGAAGCCCAGGTTGAAGCCCTTGGAGATGTCCCGGGTGCCGAGGTTGGTCGTCATGATGATGACCGTGTTCTTGAAGTCCACGACCCGGCCCTGGGAGTCGGTCAGCCGACCGTCCTCCAGGATCTGCAGCAGCGAGTTGAAGATGTCCGGGTGGGCCTTCTCGACCTCGTCGAAGAGGACGACGGAGAACGGCTTGCGACGGACCTTCTCGGTCAGCTGGCCGCCCTCTTCGTAGCCCACGTATCCGGGGGGCGAACCGAAGAGGCGCGAGACCGTGTGCTTCTCGCTGAACTCCGACATGTCGAGGGAGATCAGCGCGTCCTCGTCACCGAAGAGGAACTCGGCGAGCGCCTTGGACAGCTCGGTCTTACCGACACCGGACGGACCGGCGAAGATGAACGAGCCACCGGGACGCTTCGGGTCCTTGAGGCCCGCACGCGTACGACGGATCGCCTTCGAGAGCGCCTTGACGGCGTCCTTCTGGCCGATGACCCGCTTGTGGAGCTCGTCCTCCATGCGCAGCAGACGCGAGGACTCCTCCTCGGTCAGCTTGAAGACCGGGATGCCGGTGGCGGTCGCGAGGACCTCGGCGATCAGCTCGCCGTCGACCTCGGCGACGACGTCCATGTCGCCGGCCTTCCACTCCTTCTCGCGCTTGGCCTTCGCGGCGAGGAGCTGCTTCTCCTTGTCGCGCAGAGAGGCCGCCTTCTCGAAGTCCTGCGAGTCGATCGCGGACTCCTTGTCCCGGCGGACACCGGCGATCTTCTCGTCGAACTCGCGGAGGTCCGGCGGCGCGGTCATCCGGCGGATGCGCATCCGGGAGCCCGCCTCGTCGATCAGGTCGATCGCCTTGTCGGGGAGGAAGCGGTCCGAGATGTACCGGTCGGCCAGGGTCGCGGCCTGGACGAGGGCCTCGTCCGTGATGGACACACGGTGGTGGGCCTCGTAGCGGTCGCGCAGACCCTTGAGGATCTCGATGGTGTGCGGGAGCGAGGGCTCGGCGACCTGGATGGGCTGGAAGCGGCGCTCCAGGGCCGCGTCCTTCTCCAGGTGCTTGCGGTACTCGTCCAGCGTGGTGGCGCCGATGGTCTGCAGCTCACCGCGGGCCAGCATCGGCTTCAGGATGGAAGCCGCGTCGATGGCGCCCTCGGCGGCACCCGCACCGACCAGCGTGTGCAGCTCGTCGATGAACAGGATGATGTCGCCGCGGGTGCGGATCTCCTTGAGCACCTTCTTCAGGCGCTCCTCGAAGTCACCGCGGTAGCGGGAGCCGGCAACCAGCGCGCCGAGGTCGAGGGTGTAGAGGTGCTTGTCCTTGAGGGTCTCGGGCACCTCGCCCTTGACGATGGCCTGGGCGAGGCCCTCGACGACGGCGGTCTTGCCGACGCCGGGCTCACCGATCAGGACCGGGTTGTTCTTGGTACGGCGGGACAGCACCTGCATGACCCGCTCGATCTCCTTCTCGCGCCCGATGACCGGGTCGAGCTTGGACTCACGAGCGGCCTGGGTGAGGTTCCGGCCGAACTGGTCGAGGACCAGGGACGTCGAGGGGGTGCCCTCGGCAGGCCCGCCGGCGGTGGCGGTCTCCTTGCCCTGGTAACCGGAGAGCAGCTGGATGACCTGCTGCCGCACCCGGTTGAGATCTGCGCCCAGCTTGACCAGGACCTGGGCGGCGACGCCCTCGCCCTCACGGATCAGGCCGAGCAGGATGTGCTCCGTGCCGATGTAGTTGTGGCCCAGCTGAAGGGCCTCGCGGAGCGACAGCTCCAGGACCTTCTTGGCACGGGGGGTGAAGGGGATGTGCCCGGACGGGGCCTGCTGGCCCTGGCCGATGATCTCCTCCACCTGCTGGCGGACCGCCTCGAGCGAAATCCCGAGGCTCTCAAGGGCCTTGGCGGCGACACCCTCACCCTCGTGGATCAGGCCCAGGAGGATGTGCTCGGTGCCGATGTAGTTGTGGTTGAGCATCCGGGCTTCTTCCTGAGCCAGGACGACAACCCGCCGCGCGCGGTCGGTGAACCTCTCGAACATCGTTAATCGCTCCTCAGAGCGGTCAGGCAGTGGGGGGAACTTCCCCTCCCTGTCCTTCCGCAGCTTAGTCCCGCAAGCGGGGACCGCTCATTCCAACTGCCGACACCGTCCTTGGCCTCCTGACCCCGAACGCCGACATCTGCTCCAACCTGATGGTGCGAGACGATGTTCCCGCAGGCCAGGCAGTTACCCCTACCATCAGTACGCCGATGGCGAACGTGAGACGGCCTGTCCTGCGTGTCGCCCCCTCCCACTAGGGATGTCTTACCCGCTGGGACTGACACTCCATGCGGCGCGGCCCCGTTCCCTCCGCTATGGGCGAACAACGTTGCGCTTCCCCGCACCCCCGGAAGCCCCCTCTTCGGCCACGCTGCGCATTCAGTGGAACACCCAGCGTAACTCGCACGCTTCTCGGACGGTTGCACTTGTCATGGTTGGCACTCTCCCCCCTGCCACTGCCCCCCTCGCCCCCGCGACCCCGTCGGCCCCCACCGTCCCGCTCCCCCGTCGGTCGCTCGACGCGAGCGATCAGGTCCGCCGGTGGTACGAGAACGAACTGGGGTGGCCGACGGTGCCCGACGCACCGGGAACTTTGGTACGACTTTCCGTGGGCCCCCGCTTCGACGTCCTGGACGTCCCGACCGAGGCGGGCCGCGCCGCGCTGCGCCACCTGGCACCGGGCTCCCCGGTCGCCGTACAGGGCGGCCGGATGCGGCTCCTGCTGGCTGCGGGCAGCGCGGACGAGGTGCCGGGAATCCTGGACTGGCTGGAATGGGGTTCGCTGCCGCTGGATCTGAGGGCGATCGGAGAGGGCGGCGTCATGGACGCCCCACTGCCTCCCGAGCCGGCCTCGGATCTGCCGACCGCACCGCTGCGGCACTCCTCGGCACCGGGGACGGCCGAAGCCGTACGGCTGACTGTCCTCGCCCTTGCGCCCTTCGCCCCGGCCATCACTGGATCGTCGTCCGAGCCGGGTTCCGCCGGGTCGCGACCGCTCCCCTGCGGTCCGTCCGGCGCTCTCCAGGGGGCCGCCGTGTGGCTGCGGCCCCCCGAGGCGGGATGCGAGGTCGAGGCCTCGCTGCCGACGCTGTCGGCGCTGGGGGGCGGTGGGGGCGCCCCGGATCTCGTACGCGTGCTGGACACGGTGGCCACGCAGTGCCACCGCCTGCGACTGCGCGCGTGCGCTCAGCCGCCCGCCTTTTCGTAGGCGTCGCGCTCAGGCGTTGGCCTTCTCGTAAGCCTCGCGAATGGCCGCGGGAACACGACCGCGGTCGTTGACCTCGTGACCGTTCTCCTTGGCCCAGGCGCGGATCAGCGCGGTGTCCTGGCTGCCACCGGAAGCGGCGCGTGCCTTTCCGCGACCGCCCGCGGCACGGCCTCCGGTACGACGACCACCCTTCACGTAAGGGTCGAGAAGGCCACGGAGCTTGTCCGCATTGGCAGTCGTGAGATCGATCTCGTACGTCTTGCCGTCCAGCGCGAACGTCACGGTCTCGTCCGCCTCGCCGCCGTCGAGGTCGTCGACAAGAAGGACCTGAACCTTCTGTGCCACCGGATTTCCTTTCATCGATAACTTCGAGGACCCGGGTCTGCGGCGTCCGCCGTTTCGCCGCCCCCTGTTATATGCAGTACTGCAGTACGTCGGAAAGCAAACCGCTTTTGCTGGAAAAACACAAACCCCTGGGAGAGACTGACCGACCACCCTCGGTCCGGAAACATGCGCGTTTCGGACATAGGGAACCTGGGCAGGGCCGTCCCGTGGAATAGGGCATGACGATCACAGATGCAGAAGCATCCGGCTGTTGCCCAAGGTGTTCGGTTTCACTCGTTCGAGACCCAGGAACTCCGCGACACCCTCGTCATAGGAACGCAACAGCTCCGCGCGGACATCGGTGTCAACGGGTGTCTCGCCGATCTCGACGAAGCCGTGCTTGCCGAAGAAGTCCACTTCGAAGGTCAGACAGAAAACACGCCGAACACCGAGCCAGCGAGCGGTGTGCAGCAACTTCTCCAGCAACTGATGGCCGACACCGGCGCCCTTCAGGCCCTGCTTCACCGCGAGAGTACGAACTTCCGCGAGGTCTTCCCACATCACGTGCAGTGCGCCGCAGCCGACGACCTCGCCGTTGTCGTCCCGTTCGGCGACCCAGAACTCCTGGATGTCCTCGTAAAGCGTCACCGTGGCTTTGTCGAGCAGGATGCGTCGCTGGACGTACTCGTCAAGGAGGCTGCGTACCGCCTGGACATCGCTGGTGCGGGCCCGCCGGACGGTGATGGCTTTTGCGCTGACTTCGGGGCTCCGGGTGGACGCGCTCTCTGCTGACATGTGCGGACGCTATCGCCCGCCGCCGTCCGGTGCCGAGCCGGGGTTCTCACGGCTGGTATCCACAGCGGTATCCGTCGCGGCCGGTTCCGGGGTTTCCGGTCCTTGGACGATCCGTACGGCGTCCCGCAGCGCCTGTCGCTGTTCGTCGCTCATCATGCCGAAGAAGGCGACGAGAGCGGCGGCGGGGTTGTCGCTCTGGGACCAGGCGTCGTTCATCAGCGCGGCGGCGTAGGCGGCGCGAGTGGAGACGGCCTCATATCGATAGGCCCGTCCTTCGGCCTCCCGGCGCACCCAGCCCTTCTGATGGAGATTGTCCAGAACGGTCATCACCGTGGTGTAGGCGATGGACCGTTCCTGCTGCAGATCTTCCAGGACTTCCCGAACGGTCACCGGGCGGTTCCACTTCCACACCCGCGTCATGACCGCGTCTTCGAGTTCTCCCAATGGGCGAGGCACAGTTCAGCACAATAGTGGGAGATCTCGGTATTGGCGTGCCGGACGTGCACTTTCACCGGCAAACAAGAACAAAAAGGGCGTACGACTCGGAAAACTAGGGAGTCGTACGCCGGCGAGGGCGGGGTCGGACGCCTGTCAGACGTCGGTCTTCGCGGAGGCGGAGGAGGCGGACGCCTGACGGGACCCCTCCACGCGCGCGAGAGCGGCGTCGACGACGGCGTCCTCCTTGGCCTTGTTGGCGCCGCCCTGGGTCTTCACGATCACCCTGATCACACCGATGAAGAACACCGCCATGACGACGGGGGGCACGAGCGCGGAGACGTAGTCCATGCGTCCAGGGTAGCCACGGGCCCCACGCGCGCGGGCCCGGGGTGGTCACCGACCGGGCCAGGAAGGCCCCTACGCACGCGCCCGCGGGGCCGGGAAGGAAAGAACCCCGGCCCCGCGGGCGATGTCGATGCCGCTGTCGATGTCGATGTAGATGTCTGTCGTGGCGAACGCCTGGCGGGTCAGCCCGCGGCGAGTTGCTGCGGCGGGCTCGCGGGCGGGGGCGGTGCGGGCTTCCGGCGCGGGAAGACCTCGCCCGGGGTGGGAATGGGGCGTCCCGGCTTGGGGGCCGCGGGCGCCGGGCCCGGCTTCTCCGCGGGCTTCTTCTTCACGGGGGCCGCCGGCTTCTCCGGCTGCTCAGCGGAGGCCTCGCCGCGCACTCCGACACGGGCCCCGCCGGCTGCTTCGGTGAGGCCTGAGACGCGGGCCCCGCCGGGGACCTCGGCGAAGCCTCCGACACGCACCTCGCCGGCCCTGACGCCGAACACCCCGGGCCGGACCTCGCCGGACAGCACACCGGACACCCCGGGCCGGGACTCGTGCCACGTCTCGCCGTGCTCTCCGGGTCGCTTCCCGGAGTCGCTTTCGCGTGAGCCCCCGCCCGGTTTCCGGTCCGGTTCCCCGCCGGATCCCTTGCCCACGTCCCCCTCGGAGCCCGCCGGAGCGGCCGAGAGGCCCCCAGGGAGGGCCAGGAGGCGGGTGCGGGAGGCCGGGACGGCCGGAGTGGCCCGGCGGGCCGTGCCGCGGGCCAGACGGGCGCGCACGTCCTGCTCGGCGAGTTTCTGGCAGCGGTCCAGCAGGGCGGCCGCGATGGGGTTGCCGCGCAGGGCGCGCAGCGCGGCGAGGTCGTCGGGGTCGGGGCGGTACCCGGCTCCCAGCGCCTCCTCCAGGAGGGTGAGGTAGCCGGCGGCGGTGCCGGGCAGGGCGTCGCGGTACCGGGCGAGGTCGGCCACCAGGAAGGCACGCAGCCGGGCGCCCTCACACATCGCCTCGTCGAGGGAGTCGGCGAGGCGGAGGCAGTCCTGGACGTCCTCGGCCGAGGCGGTTCGGGGGTGAAGGGCGAGGGCGAGAGCGCGGCGGAGCACACGCAGCTCCTCCACACCGAACGCCATGCCGCCGCGGGATCCGTATGGCGTGGGCATGCGGCGACGATACGCGCTAATCAGACAAATTCGACATAGCGGATGGGCGTGGCGTGAGGGGCCACCCGGTTGCCCTCACGCCACCGCGCGCCCGGCGCCGACGGTTGGGGCACAGCCGCCACCCGCGCCCTCGCTCTCGCCCGACGGATCACATCCGCGACACGTTCCGCTCGTACACCAGCCGAAGCCCCACCAGCGTCAGCCACGGCTCGTGCTCGTCGATCACCGAGGACTCCCCGAGGACCATCGGCGCGAGTCCGCCCGTGGCGATCACGGTCACGTCGTCCGGGTCCTCCGCCAGCTCCCGGGCCATCCGGTTGACGACGCCGTCGACCTGGCCGGCGAAGCCGTAGATGATGCCCGACTGCATGGCCTCGACCGTGTTCTTGCCGATCACGCTCCGCGGCCGGGCCACCTCGATCTTCCGCAGTTGCGCGCCGCGGACGCCGAGCGCCTCGACCGAGATCTCGATGCCGGGCGCGATGACCCCGCCGATGTACTCCCCGCGCGCGGAGACCGCGTCGAACGTCGTCGCCGTACCGAAGTCGACGACGATCGCGGGGCCGCCGTAGAGCTCGACCGCGGCGACCGCGTTGATGATGCGGTCCGCGCCGACCTCCTTGGGGTTGTCGGTCAGGATCGGCACGCCCGTCTTCACGCCGGGCTCGACGAGGACCGCCGGCACGTCGCCGTAGTAGCGCCGCGTGACCTCACGCAGCTCGTGCAGCACCGAGGGGACCGTCGCGCAGATGGCGATGCCGTCGATGCCGTCGCCCAGTTCGTCGCCGAGCAGCGGGTGCATGCCCATGAGGCCCTGGAGCAGCACCGCGAGCTCGTCGGCCGTGCGGCGGGCGTCCGTGGAGATGCGCCAGTGCTCGACGATCTCCTCGCCGTCGAACAGGCCGAGGACGGTGTGGGTGTTGCCTACGTCGATCGTGAGGAGCATCGCGACTACTCCGCCTCACGCAGGTCGAGACCGATGTCCAGGATCGGCGAGGAGTGCGTCAGGGCTCCTACGGCGAGGTAGTCGACGCCGGTGTCGGCATACGCGCGCGCGTTGTCCAGGGTCAGCCGGCCCGAGGCCTCCAGGGCGGCCCGCCCGTGCACGAGCGCCACCGCCTCCTCGCACTCGCCCGGCGTGAAGTTGTCCAGAAGGATCAGATCCGCGCCCGCGTCCACGACCTCGCGCAGCTGGTGCAGGGTGTCGACCTCGACCTCGATCGGCACGTCCGGGAACGTCTCCCGTACGGCCTTGAAGGCCTGGGCGACGCCACCGGCGGCGACCACGTGGTTGTCCTTGACCAGGGCGGCGTCGGACAGCGACATCCGGTGGTTCACGCCGCCGCCCGCGCGCACCGCGAACTTCTCCAGCGACCGCAGGCCCGGCGTCGTCTTCCGCGTGTCACGCACGCGTGCCTTCGTGCCGTCCAGCACGTCCGCCCACGCGCGCGTGGCGGTCGCGATGCCCGACAGCCGGCACAGCAGGTTCAGCGCGCTGCGTTCGGCGGTGAGCAGGTCACGCGTGCGCGTGGTGACCGACAGCAGCTTCTGCCCGGCCTCGACCCGGTCGCCGTCCTCGACGTGCCGCTCGACCTCGAACTCGGCCTCGCAGACCACAGAGACGACGGCCTCGGCGACCCGCAGGCCGGCCACGACGCCCGCCTCGCGCGCGACGAAGTCGGCGGTGGCGACGGCGTCGTCGGGGATGGTCGCGACGGTCGTCACGTCCACCCCGTGGTCGAGGTCCTCCTGGATGGCCACGTTGGCGATGTCCTCGACCTCCACGGGGTCGAGCCCCGCGTCGGCCAGGAGCTGGGCGAGCGCGGGGTCCAGTCCGCACTCCAGGTACTCCTCGCCGCCGTCCGCGCCACAGGCACAGCCGTCGCCGCAACCGCCGGACGAGGCGAGGGGAAGGTCGTCGGTGCTCACTACTGTCACTGCTCCTGAAGAGGCCGGCGGGTCGGGGGGAAGTCTGCGGTATCCGTGGTGTGCACGGCGAGGGTGCGGTCCGGATTCAGCCGTACGACGATGTGGCGGCGCCATGCCGCGTCGTCGCGGTCGGGCTGGTCCTCGCGCCAGTGGCAGCCGCGGGTCTCCTCGCGCCGCTGGGCGGCGGTGACCAGGACGCGGGCCACGCACAGGAGGTTGGTGGCCTCCCAGGTGTCGACGCCGGGCTCGGCGGTCTTGCCGTTCTCGTCGAGGGCGTCACGGGCCTCGGCGTGCAGCCGCTGGAGCTGTTCGGCTGCCTGGTCGAGGGACGCGGCTGAGCGCAGGACGCCCGCGCCGCTCGTCATGATCCGCTGGATCGCGAAGCGGGCCTCGGGCGACTGAAGGGGGTGCGCGGGCTTGTCGGGGTGCTCGACCGGCTCGGGCACGCGCGCGTGGAGGCCGTTCGCCGCGTGGGCCGTCGTGATGTCCGCGGCGATGCGCTCGGCGTAGACGAGGCCCTCCAGGAGGGAGTTCGACGCGAGCCGGTTCGCGCCGTGCACGCCGGTGCAGGCGACCTCGCCGCACGCGTACAGGCCGGGAACGGTCGTACGGCCCTGGGAGTCGGTGCGCACGCCGCCGGAGGCGTAGTGGGCGGCCGGGGCGATCGGGATGGGCTCGGTGACCGGGTCGATGCCGTGGGCGCGGCAGGCGGCGAGGATCGTCGGGAAGCGGTGCTCCCACATGTCGGCGCCGAAGTGCCGGGCGTCGAGGTACATGTGCTCGGCGTCCTGGGCCAGCATGCGGCGCAGGATGCCCTTGGCGACGATGTCGCGGGGCGCGAGCTCGGCCAGTTCGTGCTGGCCGACCATGAAGCGCACGCCGTCGGCGTCGACCAGGTGGGCGCCCTCACCGCGTACGGCCTCGGAGACGAGGGGCTGCTGGCCCTCGGCGTCGGGGCCGAGGAAGAGCACGGTGGGGTGGAACTGGACGAACTCGAGGTCGGAGACCTCGGCGCCCGCGCGGAGCGCGAGGGCCACGCCGTCGCCGGTCGACACGGACGGGTTGGTGGTCGCGGAGAAGACCTGGCCCATGCCGCCGGTCGCGAGGACGACCGCGGGGGCGTGCACGGCGCCCACGCCGTCGTGCTGGCCCTCGCCCATGACATGCAGTGAGACGCCCGCCGTACGGCCGTCGGCGTCCGTGAGCAGGTCCAGGACGAGCGCGTTCTCGATGGTGCGCACGCCCCGCGCGCGGGCCGCCTCGACCAGGGCGCGGGAGATCTCCGCGCCGGTCGCGTCGCCGCCCGCGTGGGCGATGCGGCGCCGGTGGTGGCCGCCCTCGCGGGTGAGCTCCAGGCCGCCCTCTTCGGACTCGTCGAAGTGCGCGCCGGTCTCGATGAGGCGGCGTACGGCGTCGGGGCCCTCGGTGACGAGGATGCGGACAGCCTCCTCGTCGCACAGGCCCGCGCCCGCGACCAGGGTGTCGTCGAGGTGCTGCTCGGGGGTGTCGCCCTCGCCGAGGGCCGCGGCGATGCCGCCCTGTGCCCAGCGGGTGGAGCCGTCGTCGAGGCGGGCCTTGGTGACGACGACCGTCCTGAGGCCCGCGGCCTCGCAGCGCAGGGCCGCGGTGAGACCGGCGACGCCGGAGCCCACGACCACGACGTCCGCGTCGATCGACCACCCCGGTGCGGGCGCGTGCAGTCGTATGCCTGTCCTGGTCACGAGGCGGCTCCGAAGGTTCCGAAAGTGAGCGGAAGGTTGTCGATCAACCGGGTCGTCCCCACCCGGGCGGCGACGGCGAGGACGGCCTCACCGGTGAAGTCGTCCTTGATCTCGCTGAAGTCGGAGGGGTCGACCAGCGCCAGATAGTCCAGCTCCAGGGGCGGCGTGAGGCGCGCGGCGTCGTCGAGGACGAGGCGGGCGGCGGAGCGCACGGCCGAGGGGGCGCCCGGGATGGCCTTCGCGACGGCGTGCGCGTCGGCGGCCGCGCGGGACTCCCCTATGGCGCTCAGCGCCTCGGCACGCGCGTGCGTGGCGGGCACCTCACGCGCCCGGGCCCGCAGCGCCTCCTGCGCGGCGTGCCGGTCGCGGCCCGCGAACAGGGCCTGGGAGAGCGCGAGCGCCGTGCGGCGCTCCTGGGGCGAGAGGTAGCGGTTGCGGCTGGACAGGGCCAGGCCGTCGTCCTCGCGCACGGTGGGTACGCCGACGATCTCGACGCCGAAGTTCAGGTCGCGCACCATGCGCCGGATGAGGGCGAGCTGCTGGGCGTCCTTCTGTCCGTAGAGGGCGACGTCGGGCCGGGTGAGGTGCAGCAGTTTGGCGACGACCGTGAGCATGCCGTCGAAGTGCCCGGGGCGCGTGGCGCCCTCCAGGCGCTCCCCCATGGGGCCCGCACTGACGCGGACCTGGGGCTCGCCGCCGGGGTAGACCTCGTCCACGGAGGGTGCGAACACGGCGTCCGCGCCCGCCTGTTCGGCGATCTTGATGTCGGCGTCAAGGGTGCGCGGGTAGCGGTCGAGGTCCTCGCCCTGGCCGAACTGGAGGGGGTTCACGAAGACGGTGACGACGACCTCGCCCTCGGGCCCCGCGATCTCGCGCGCGGTGCGGATCAGGGTGGCGTGCCCCTCGTGCAGGGCGCCCATGGTCATCACGACGGCGCGGCGGCCGGCGCGTACACGTGCGTGGAGCTCGTCGGCGGTGCGCAGCAGGGTGGTGGTCATCCGGCGTCTCCCTCGGTGCCGTCGGTGCCGTGAGGCCCGCTGGTTCCGTTGGTTCCGTTGGTCCCGTTGGCGAGTACCCCGAGGAGGTCCTCGGCGAGCTCGGGCTTGAGCAGCCCGTGGGCGAGCGCCCGGTCGGCGGTCGCGCGGGCCATCGCGAGGTATCCGGCGACGGTCTGCGGGGAGTGCTTGCGCAGTTCGGCGACGTGCGCCGCGACGGTGCCGGCGTCCCCGCGCGCGACGGGGCCGGTCAGGGCCGCGTCGCCGGAGCGCAGGGCGTTGTCGAGGGCGGCGCCGAGGAGCGGGCCGAGCATCCGGTCGGGGGCCGTGACGCCCGCCTCGCGCAACAGTTCCATGGACTGGGCGACCAGCGTGACCAGGTGGTTGGCGCCCAGCGCGAGCGCCGCGTGGTAGAGCGGCCGGTGTTCCTCGGCGATCCACTCGGGCTCGCCACCCATCTCGATGACGAGAGCCTCGGCGGCCATCCGCAGCTCCTCGGGGGCGGTGACCCCGAAGGAGCAGCCGGCGAGCCGGTGGACGTCGACGGGGGTGCCGGTGAAGGTCATCGCGGGGTGCAGGGCCAGCGGCAGCGCGCCCGCGCGCAGGGCGGGGTCGAGGACCTTCGCGCCGTACCGCCCGGAGGTGTGCACCAGCAGTTGTCCGGGCCGTACGGCGCCGGTCTCGGCGAGGCCCTCCACGAGGCCGGGCAGGGTGTCGTCCGGGACGGTCAGCAGGACCAGGTCGGCGCGCTGGAGGACCTCGGCGGGCGGCACGAGCGGGACATCCGGGAGCAGTTCCGCGGCCCGCTTGCGGGAGGCGTCGGAGACTCCGGAGACGGCCACCGGGCGGTGCCCGGCGAGCTGGAGGGACGCGGCCAGCGCGGGCCCGACGCGTCCGGCGCCGACGACGCCGACGGTGAGGCGCGCGGGGCGGTCCCTGGGGTCTGGCTGTTGGCTTGTACTCACGCGACGGAGGCCTTCCCGTTCCAGTCCGCATCTGGGTACCGGACGATTTCTCGTCATGTTAACGCGATTGGTTCCAGGGGCGTCCGGTTGTCCACAGGCTGTGGGTTTCCCCACGCTGCGGGCGGACGGAAATGCGGGTGCCCGCAGGGCGGGCCGCGAGGGATGATCCCGGGCATGAGCGATGCTGCGGAGCAGGTGGACGAGAAGTCGGCGGAGGAGCTGCTGCGGGAGCGGCGCCGCAACGCCGTACGGGCGGCGGGTCGGGTCCTGTGGCGCGGCGGGGTGAGCGGCACGATGCGGGAGCGGCTCGCGGCGCTGGCGCAGGCCGCCCCCGAGGTCCACGACGTGGACGAGCCCGGGGACATCTACGGCAACGGGGTCGTGACGGCCCTGGAGGAGCGGGTCGCGTCCCTGCTGGGCAAGGAGGCCGCGGCGTTCTTCCCGACGGGCACGATGGCCCAGCAGGTCGCCCTGCGCTGCTGGGCGGCCCGTACCGGGAACCCCGCGGTCGCCCTGCATCCGCTGGCCCACCCCGAGGTTCACGAACGCCATGCCTTCACGCAGGTCAGCGGCTTGCGCCCGGTGCGCCTGACGAGTGAGCCCCGGCTGCCCACCGCCGACGAGGTGCGTGACTTCGACGAGCCCTTCGGCGCGCTGATGTTGGAACTGCCGCTGCGCGACGCCGGATTCGTCCTGCCCACCTGGGAGGAGCTCACCGAGGTCGTGGAGGCGGCGCGGGAGCGCGACGCGGTGGTGCACTTCGACGGCGCGCGCCTGTGGGAGACCACCGTCCATTTCGGCCGCCCCCTGGAAGAGATCGCGGGCCTGGCGGACAGCGTCTACGTGTCGTTCTACAAGTCGCTCGAAGGCTTCGCCGGCGCGGCGCTGGCCGGCCCGAAGACGCTGGTGGACGAGGCGAAGACCTGGCGGCACCGGTACGGCGGGACGGCCTTCCAGCAGTTCCCGACGGCGCTGTCCGCGCTCGTCGGCCTGGAGCGCGAGCTGCCCAGACTGCCGGAGTACGTCCGCCACGCGCGCGTGGTGGCCGCCGCCCTGCGGGAAGGGTTCGCGGAGGCGGGCGTGCCGTGGGCGCGCGTGCACCCCGAGGAACCGCACACCCACCAGTTCCAGGTCTGGCTGCCCTACGACCCCGAGGTACTGGTCGAGGCGGCGCTGCGGCAGGCCGAGGAGACCGGGACGTATCTGTTCACCGGCTACTGGGACCGCGGCGGACCGGGCCTGGCCCTCGCCGAGGTCACCGTCGCCGCCGCCGGCCTGGGGTGGACGGCCGACGACGTGAAGGCGGCGGTGGCGGACTTCGTGGCCCGGCTGCCGCAGGGCTCAGTGGCCGGGGCGGAGCCGGCCGCCCAGCAGGCGCCGTAGCCGCCGCCGCGCGGGCCGTTCGGCGAGCACCGCGCGGAAGAGGCGGTAGTCCCGCCACTCGCGCACGACCCGCCAGTCGTGCGCGCCGGGCGCGGGCGGTGCGGGCTCGCCGTGCTGCTGGGCGCGGTAGGTGTCGAGGAGGTACTGCTGCGTGATGCTCATGCCTGATCGCCTTCTCGGGACGTGCTCCGACGGGGCGGGGGCCGCGGCTGCCCCGTCTTCCCAGGTTGCGCCGGTACGGCGGCGAAGTCGCGCCGATTGACGGCCGCCGTCAATCGGGGACGGCGTTGTCAGTGGCCGGGTGCACCATGAGGGCATGAGCGTGCGCATCGACATCACGGGGCTGCGGCCGGAAGGGGTCGCCGTCGTGCCCTCGCCCCTGGCCGAGCTCGGGATGGCGCTGCACGCGCTGGCCGAGCCGGGGCACCACCCGGGCCTGCAGGGGTGGGTGACGGGCGTGACGGCCGGCCTGGACCCGCATCTGGCCGACCGGATGTGCGACGCGGACTTCCTGTGGCGCTCGACGTTCTCGGACCTGTTCCTGCCGTACGCGGGCGTGCCGGGCGGCGCCCTCCCCGGTGCCACGCTCGCCGAGGAACTGGACCTGCTGGACAAGCTGAGTGACGAGCAGTTCGTCGACGCGGCCCTGGAGTTCAGCTGCGCGATGCCCTACGGCGTCGGCCCCAGTCCGCTCGCCGACACCGAGCTGGGGCGCCGCGCCCTGGAGCTGGCCGCCGCGCGGGGGCCGCGGCAGCAGCGGTTCAGCGAGCTGCTGCTGACCGATCCGCCCAAGATCCGGGCCTGGCTGCGGCAGTTCCTCCAGGACTGCGACGAGGCGTTCTTCGCGCAGGCCTGGGCCCGCCTGAGTCATCAGCTCGCGGCCGACGCCCGGCACAAGACCGACCTGCTGCGCCGCAAGGGCCTGGCCGAGGCCCTGGCCGCCGTCTCCCCGGCGATCACGCTCGACGAGGCCGCCGGGGAGATCACGGTCGACAAGCTGAGCGTGGGCCGTACGGCCACCGAGAGCGGCGCCCTGCTCCTCGTACCCACCAGTCTCGGCCGGCCCCACCTGTCCGTGCTGTACCGGCGGGACTGGCAGCCGGTGGTGCAGTACCCGGTCGGCTCGCCGGAGCTCACGCCTCCCTCGTCCGTGGAGCAGCTCGCGCTGCGGATGACGGCGCTGTCCCACCCCGTGCGGATGCGGATCTGCCGCAATCTGGCCCGCAGCGCCTACACCACGAGCGAGCTGGCGCAGGTGCACGGCATGACCGCCCCGGAGATATCCCGGCACCTGGGCGTGCTGAAGAAGGCGGGCCTGGTCTCCACGCGCCGCCGTGGCCGCTATGTCCAGCATCAGCTGGACATAGCCGTCGTGGCCCGGCTGGGCAGCGACTTCCTGGAGGGCATCCTGCGCTGACCGCGCCGCCCGCGCGGCTCAGTCGAACCGGATGTGCCGCACGCCGATCCGCGCCTGCCTGAGCCGCGTCCGCAGCGCACCCTCGTTGTTCGGCCGCAGCCGCAGCCCCGCGAGGACGGCGATGCGGTCGGCCGTCTTGGGCACGGTCGAGTCGTCCGTCCACAGATGTTCGGCGAACTCGGGCTCACGCAGCCGCTCCAGACAGTGGTCGAGCTGTTGCACCGCCCAGGTCTCACGCCCCAGACCGGCGTTCTTCCCGCCCACGAACTGAAGGAGGTGCCCGAAGCCGCGCTCCCGGAGCCGCTTCAAGACGGTCTCGCGCTGGGCGAGGAGCGTGAAGTGGCGTACGTCGTGGCCGAGTTCGCCGAGTCGGCCCACGGTCTCGGCGAAGTAACCGGAGTTCGTGACCGTCATGGGGGCGATGACCACGCCGTCGTGTTTGGTCAGGGCGAGGTCGAGGACCTCGACGACGCCCTGCCGCCAGGTCGTCAGATCCTGGAAGTCACCGCGGAGTTCGGGCGGCAGCATGCGGCGCAGCCCGAAGCCGGCGTGCTCGGGGTCGCAGACGACGCTGCCGGGCAGACGGCGCTGGATCTCGTACGCGGTCTGGGTCTTGCCGCCCCCGAAGGGGCCGTTGATCCAGAGGAGCATGCGCAGACCCTAGTGGGCGGCGGTCACGCGCGCGTCACGGTCGCCCGACTCAACCGTGCCCGCCGGCGCGCACCAGCCCCGTCTCGTACGCCAGGACGACCACCTGGACCCGGTCCCTGAGCCCGAGCTTGGTCAGGATGCGGCCCACATGGGTCTTCACGGTCGCCTCGGACAGCACCAGGCGGGCCGCGATCTCGCCGTTGGACAGCCCCTGGGCGACCAGGATCATGACCTCGCGCTCCCGGTCGGTGAGCCGCTCCAGCTCCTTGTGCTGGGGCTCCTTGCCGGCGCTCGGCAGCATCGGCGCGAACCGGTCGAGGAGGCGGCGGGTGGTCGAGGGGGCCACCACCGCGTCGCCGCTGTGCACCGCGCGGATCGCGGCGAGGAGCTCGCCGGGCGGCACGTCCTTGAGCATGAAGCCGGACGCGCCCGCCTTCAGCCCGGAGAAGGCGTACTCGTCGAGGTCGAAGGTGGTCAGGATCAGCACCTTCGGCGGGTTCTCCTCCTGGCAGATGCGCCGGGTGGTCTCCACGCCGTCCAGCTTGGGCATGCGCACGTCCATCAGCACCACGTCGACGGCCGTCGCGCGCAGCACCTGGAGGGCCTCGACGCCGTCGCCCGCCTCCGCGACGACCTCCATGTCCGGCTGGGCGGCGAGCACCATCCGGAACCCGGTGCGCAGCAGCACCTGGTCGTCGACGAGCATCACGCGGATCGTCATCGGGGCCTCTTCCGTCTCTCTACAGGGCTTCTTGATCGTTCGGCGGGGGCGTGACAGGTGTCAACAGGGGGCGTGCGTAGGCGTCAATGCGCCGGTTTGAGCGGGAGCAGGGCGCTGATACGGAATCCTCCGCCCGGACGCGGTCCCGCATCCAGCGTGCCGCCGACCATACCGACGCGCTCGCGCATCCCGATCAGGCCGTGGCCCTGGCCGTCGGCGCCGCCGTCCTCGTACAGCTCGTGGGGCGCACCCTTGCCGTCGTCCTCGACCAGCAGCCCGAGCCCGTCGTCGAAGTAGACCAGGCGCACGCTCGCGCCCGCGTTGGGCCCGCCGTGCTTGCGGGTGTTGGTGAGCGCCTCCTGCACGATGCGGTACGCCGTGAGCTCGACGCCGCTGGGCAGCGGGCGCGGGGTGCCCTCCACCTTGAAGTCGACGGGGAGGCCGGAGGTGCGGCACTGCTCGACCAGGTCGTCGATCTGTTCGACGTCGGGCTGCGGTACGTACTCCCCGACCTCCTGGTGCTCGCCGGTGCGCAGCACGCCCAGCAGGCGGCGCATCTCGGCGAGGGCCTGGCGGCCGGTCGAGGAGATCGTCTCCAGGGCCTTCCGCGCCTGGTCGGGCGCGGCGTCGAGGACATACGCGGCGCCGTCGGCCTGCACCACCATCACCGACACGTTGTGCGCGACCACGTCGTGGAGCTCGCGGGCGATCCGGGCGCGTTCGGCGGCGACCGCGACCTTCGCCTGCGCCTCGCGCTCCTTCTCGAGCCGGCTCGCGCGCTCCTCCAGCTGCGCGAAGTACGCGCGGCGGGTGCGCACCGAGTCGCCGAGCACCCAGGCCAGCGCGAACGGCACCGTCTGGAACACGATGAGCGCCGCGTTGGCCAGGGCGCTCGCGTCGTGGTTCCACCACCGCAGATGCGCCACGCACGCCGCGCTCAGCCCCATGGCGAGCGCGAGCCGGGACGCCCAGCGGGCGCCGGTCGCGGCGACGGTGTAGACGATCACGAGGAACGCGAAGTCGCCCGGCGTCGTCGAGACGTCCGTCAGCAGTTGGACGACGCCGATGGCGATGGCCAGGAGCAGCATCTTCTCCGGCATGCGCCGGCGCAGCGCGATCACCAGGCACAGCAGCAGGATGACCGGGATGATCGCGGCCTCCGCGTCGGTGCCCTCGTCCGACTGCTCGGCGACTTCGAACATGACCGAGATCCCGAACAGGAAGACGGCCCAGAAGCCGTCGACCCATGTCGGGTGCCTGCGGAGGAAGTCATAGAGGCGCTGCACGTAACCCAGCGTAGGGAAGCGTGATGTGTGCAGGGGTCAACCGGAGGGTCGATCCACGCGCCCCCGGCATACTCCCCAAGGTGGAGGCTCCGCTCCCCTGTACGCATAGTCTGGCGCCGTGACGGACGGGACGGCGGACGAGTGGCGCGGCTGGCGGGCGGCGACGGAGGCCGCCCTGTACGGCCCCGACGGCTTCTACCGCCGCCCTGAGGGCCCGGCCGGCCACTTCCGTACGTCCGTGCACGCGTCGCGGCTGTTCGCCGAGGCGGTGGCCCGGCTGCTGTGCCGGGTCGACGAGGCCCTGGAGCGGCCCGCGGCGCTCGACTTCGTCGACATGGCGGCCGGCCGGGGCGAGCTGGTCACCGGGGTGCTCGCGGCGCTGCCCGCGGACGTCGCGGCCCGCACGCGCGCGTACGCCGTGGAGATCGCCGACCGCCCGCCCGGCCTCGACCACCGGATCGAGTGGCTGCCCGAGCCCCCGCACACGATCACCGGGCTGCTGTTCGCCAACGAGTGGCTGGACAACGTGCCGGTCGAAGTCGCCGAGGTGGACGCCGCGGGGGTCGCGCGGCGGGTGCTCGTACGGCGGGACGGCACCGAACGTCTCGGCGAGCAGCTCTCCGCCGCGGAGGCGCGGTGGCTCGCGCGGTGGTGGCCGCTGCCCGCCGAGGAGGGGCTGCGGGCGGAGATCGGGCTGCCCCGGGACGAGGTGTGGGCGGACGCGGTCGGGTCCGTGGGGCGGGGGCTCGCGGTGGCGGTCGACTACGCGCACGCCGTGGACGCGCGCCCCCTGTTCGGGACGCTCACCGGGTTCCGCGCGGGGCGCGAGACGGCGCCCGTGCCGGACGGGTCGTGCGACATCACGGCGCACGTCGCGCTGGACGCGTGCACCCTCCCTGGAGGGCGCGTACTGGCGCAGCGCGAGGCACTGCGCGCCTTGGAGATCACAGGCGCACGCCCCCCGCTCGCGCTGGCGACCACACAACCCGCGGCCTACGTCCGCGCCCTCGCGAGCGCCGGCGAGGCCGCCGAACTCACCGCACCCGGGGGCCTCGGCGACTTCGGCTGGCTGCTCCAGCCCGTGGGCATCGAGCACGCGCCCCTGGGCGGCCTACTTGTCGATGTCCCCGACCACGAAGAACAGTGACCCGAGGATCGCCACCATGTCCGCCACCAGCGTCCCCGGGAGCAGCTCCACGAGGGCCTGGATGTTGTTGTACGACGCCGAGCGGAGCTTGAGCCGGTACGGGGTCTTCTCGCCCTTGCTGACGAGGTAGTAGCCGTTGATGCCGAGAGGGTTCTCGGTCCACGCGTACGTGTGGCCCTCGGGTGCCTTGAGGACCTTGGGGAGCCGCTGGTTGATCGGCCCCGGCTCCAGCTCGGCGAGCCGGTCCAGGCAGGCGTCGGCGAGGTCGAGGGCGTTGTGGGTCTGCTCCAGGAGGACCTCGAAGCGGGCGAGACAGTCGCCCTCCGTCCGGGTCACCACCTTCAGGGTGTCCTGGAGCTCCCCGTAGGCGAGGTACGGCTCGTCGCGGCGCAGGTCGAAGTCGACGCCGGAGGCGCGCGCGATGGGCCCGCTCACGCCGTAGGCGTGCACGGCCTGCGGGGCGAGAGCGCCCACGCCCCGCGTGCGCCCCCGGAAGATCTCGTTGCCGAGCACCAGGTCGTCGTACACGTCCATGCGGGAGCGCACGGCGGCGACGGCGGCACGCGCGCGTCCCGTCCAGCCGGCCGGGAGGTCCTCCTTGAGGCCGCCGACGCGGTTGAACATGTAGTGCATGCGCCCGCCGGAGACCTCCTCCATGACGTTCTGGAGCACCTCGCGCTCCCGGAACGCGTAGAAGACCGGCGTGATGCCGCCGAGCTCCAGGGGGTACGACCCGAGGAACATCAGGTGGTTGAGGACCCGGTTGAGCTCCGCGAGCAGCGTGCGCGTCCACACCGCGCGCGTGGGGACCTCCATGCCCAGCATGCGTTCGACGGCGAGCACCACGCCCAGCTCGTTGGAGAAGGCCGACAGCCAGTCGTGGCGGTTGGCGAGCATGATGATCTGCCGGTAGTCGCGCGCCTCGAAGAGCTTCTCCGCACCGCGGTGCATATAGCCGATCACCGGCTCCGCGTGCTGGATCCGCTCGCCGTCCAGGACGAGCCTGAGGCGCAGCACACCGTGCGTCGACGGGTGCTGGGGCCCGATGTTGAGCACCATGTCGGTGCTCTCCGCGGCGCCGCCGATACCGACCGTGGTCTCCGTCGTGGGAGTCATGGACACAGTCTCTCCTACGTACGCTGACCCTATGGAGACGGGGAGCGGGCAGGACACGGAACCGGTGGCGGGCGAGCCGGTGTGGATCGGGCTGCCCCCTGGGCTGCTGCGGATGCGACGGCTGTTGCTGGTGGTGTGGCTGGGGCTGACCGCCCTCGCGCTGGGTCTGCTGCTCGGCCTGTTCGCGGGCCCGGTCTGGGCCGCCCTCGCGCTGCTGCCGCTCGCCGCCATCGCCTGGGGCTGGGTGATGCTCGGCCGCAACTGGGCCTCCTGGCGCTACGCCGAGCGCGCGGACGACCTGCTGATCAGCCGGGGTGTGCTGTGGCGCGAGGAGACGGTCGTGCCGTACGGACGGATGCAGCTCGTCGAGGTCACCTCAGGCCCCGTGGAGCGGCACTTCGGGCTCGCCAGCGTCCAGCTCCACACGGCCGCCGCGGCGACCGACGCCACCATCCCCGGCCTGGAACCGGCCGAGGCGGAACGGCTGCGCGACCGGCTCACCGAGCTCGGCGAGGCCCGATCGGCGGGCCTGTGACGACGCCGGGTCTCGACGACGGCGTGCCCGGGCTGCGGGCCAAGCCGCCGGTGACCGAGCGGCGGCTGCACCCCGTGACCCCGCTCAGACGGGCGTGGGCACCCGTGGCGGTGCTCATCGGGTGGGCGGTGCACGACCCCGACCAGGCGCAGCGCCAGCTGACCCGGCTCACCACCACGACCCTGCTGATCGCGGTCGCCGTCCTGGTCCCGGCCGCCGCCCTGTACGGCTTCCTCACCTGGTGGTACACGCACTTCGCGGTCACCGAGTCCGAACTGCGCATCCGTACCGGTCTGGTGTTCCGGCGCACCGTGCACATCCGGCTGGAACGCATCCAGGCCGTCGACGTCACCCAGCCGCTCCTCGCGCGCGTGGCGGGCGTCGCCAAGCTGAAACTCGACGTCATAGGCGCCGACAAGAAGGACGAGCTCGCCTTCCTGGGGGAGCGTGAGGCGCGCACACTCCGCGCGGAACTCCTCGCGCGCGCCGCCGGGTTCGCGCCCGAGACGGCGCACGAGGTCGGCGAGGCTCCGGCGCGCGAGCTGCTGCGCACGCCCCCGCGCGACCTCGCGACCGCCCTCGTCCTGACGGGCGCCACCTGGGGCGCGCTGGTCGCCGCCCTCGTCGTACCGCCCGTCCTGTGGTTCGCCACCCACAGCCTGTGGACGGTCCTCGCCACCGGGCTGCCCCTGCTCGGCGCGGCGGGCGCGAGCAGCGTGGGGCGGTTCGTCGGCGAGTACGACTGGACCGTGGGCGAGTCGCCCGACGGACTGCGGATCGACCACGGACTCCTGGACCGCTCGCACGAGACGGTGCCCCCAGGGCGCGTGCAGACCGTGCGGATCGTGGAGCCGTTGCTGTGGCGGCGGCGCGGCTGGGTGCGGGTGGAGCTGGACGTCGCCGGGTCGTCCAACTCGGTGCTGGTGCCGGTCGCCCCGCGCGAGGTCGCCGAGGCCGTCGTCGCGCGCGTGCTGCCCGGCGTGACGGTGCCGCCGCCGGCCGCGCTGTCCCGGCCGCCGCGACGCGCCGGACGGTGCGTGCCGGTGTGGTGGCGCGGCCACGGACTCGCCGTCACGGACGCGGTGTTCGCGGCCCGGCAGGGACTCCTGAGGCGCAGCGTCGCCCTCGTGCCGCACGCCAAGGTCCAGAGCGTACGGCTCGTTCAAGGCCCCTGGCGGCGCCTGTGGGGGCTCGCCGACGTCCATGTGGACACGGGGGCCGGCAAGACCGTCACAGCCCGTCTGCGGGACGCGGAGGAGGCGGCGGAGCTGCTGCGGGCGCAGGCCGAGCGCTCACGGACGGGACGCCGCGACGCGCTGCCGGACCGCTGGATGGCCTGACGGCGGCGCTGCCGCGCCACGAGCCAGAGGCACGACTGGTCACGAAAACGGTGAGGCCGCGCGGCCCCCGACCGGGAACCACGCGGCCTCACCGCCAGGCGACTCGCTCAGGACACCGCGCTGCGCAGCCCCTGCACGTCGATCTGCTCCGTCTCGTCGTGTGCCGTCAGGTCGATGACCTGGCCGACACCGCGCGACTGAGCGTCGGCCGGCTTGAACTCCGCCTCGGCCTCGGCCTTGTGGAGCGCAAGCGCCTCCTGGCCGACCACGTCGGCGAGGTCCTCGTTCTGCACCGCCTCCAGGGCGGCGGACGCCTTCTGCATGCCGAAGAAGTCGAAACCGCCCTCGACCGTCGGACGCCGCACGGGCGCCGCCGGGACGACGGCCACCGCGGTCGGCGCGACGAAGTGTCCGGAGGGCTGCTGCACGGGCTGGGCCGGCTTGGCCGTCGTGGTGGGGGTGATGGCGACCGCGCGCTCGTGCTCGTCGGCCGCCACGGGCTGCCCCTGCGCCTCGTCCTCCTGCGCGGACTGCGCGGCCTCCACTGCGGAGTCGCCGGAGGCGTGGACCTCGGCGGCGACGGGGCCGGCCTGGGCCGGCACGTGCTTGGTGGGGCTGTCGCCCTTGGGACCGCCGTCGCCGTCCGGCGTGCCGTCCCCCTTCGGGGAGCCGTCGCCCTTGGGCGAGCCCTCGCCCTGGGGAGCATCCGTAGCGACATCCGTAGAGGCGTCCGTGGAAGCCTCCTTGGAGGCGTGCACAGAGACTTCCTCGGGAGCCTCGGCGACTTCCCCGGGAGCCTCGGCGACTTCCCCGGGCGTCTCGGCGACTTCCTCGGGCGTCTCGGCGTCGGCGTCACCCTTGCCGGCAGCCTCCGCGTCGAGCTTCGCCAGCGCCACCTTGGCCCGCAGGAACAGCTGAGAACCCTCCGGCGAGAAGATCGCGGGCGTCTCCGGCTCGTCGTCGGCGGCCTCCACGACCTCCGGACCCGCCACCGCCTCCGCGCTCTCCGCCTCGTCGTCGACCGAGGCAGCCACAGCCTCGTCCTCCTCGACGCCGGCCGCGGGAACCGGCACCGGAGGCAGCGCGCGGGCCGGCGCGGCCTCTATCTCCAGGAGACGGCGGCCCTCCAGGGCGCTCGCGCGCTCGGTCTCCGCCGTGGCGTACCGGCGCAGCAGCGCCGCGTGCTCATTGCGCAGGCCCGCGAGTTCGGAGCGCTTGGCCCGCAGCCGCTGCTCCAGCTTGGCGCGCAGTTCGCGCGACTCCTCGAGGTCGGTCTCCAGTTCGGCGACCCGCTCCTCGAACCGCCACTCGTCGCCGGCACGCGCGCGCGTGAGGTCGGCGACCTGCTTGCCGGCCTGCGCGTCCCAGCGGCGCATGACGGCAGCACCGACCACCGCCGTCGCCGCGGCGCTCGCGGCGATGACACGCAGCACGGCCTGTTGCGAGAACACCCAGGGTCCGAAGGCGCAGACGAGCGAGACGCCTGCGATCGCCGACGGGGGAAGCAGCCTGTGCAAAGGCGGTGAATGGCGGTGACGTCCACGTGGCATGGCCAGAAACTTACCGCGCGTAGGCGAACCGTGGTGCCCCGGCCCGTAAAAACACAGCCATCCCGAGGCCTTCACACGACATCAGGAATCAGACCGGCCACCGAATTCGACACCGCCAAGATCATTTCCGGTCTCATCGGTCGCTCAACCGCCCGCTGATCCACTGGAGAGTCGCCGGAATCTCCCGCCGCCAGGTGTTGAAGTTGTGCCCGCCGCTTTCGAGGATGATCGACGAGATGCGGGTCCGGCCGTTCTCCTTGACGCGCTCTATGAACTTCAGGGTGTCCTTGTAGTTGGACTCGCCCACCTTGCTGCTGCTGACGAGCAGTGAAGTGTCGGGGGCCGGCTCGTGCTTGAGGTACCACCACAGGTCGGCGCGGTTGCGGAGTTCCTCGTTCCCCTGGAAGAGATCACCCGTGGTGGGGTCGATGGGCGCCTTGTAGTACGGCGAAAGGCCCGCCCCCGCGGCGTACACCTCGGGATGGTGCATGGCGAGCTTCAGCGCGCAGTAACCGCCCGTGGAGTCACCGATGACGCCCCAGCTGCCCGGCTTCTTCCCCACCCGGTAGTGCGCGAGTACGGCGTCCGGCAGATCTTTGGCGAAGAACGACTCCGTCTGCGGTCCGTTCGGAATGTCGACGCACTCCGTGTCCCGCGGCGGCGCGACCGTCGGCCGCAGCATCACCAGGATCATCGGCTGCATACGGCCGTCCTTGGCGAGCTCCAACGCCGTGCTCGGATAGTGGAGTTTGTCGACCAGCGCCCGCGCGGTGCCCGGATAACCGGTGAGGACCACGGCCGCCGGGAACGTACGCGTGCGGTACTGGGGCTGGAAGTACTCCGGCGGCAGGTAGACGTACGCGGACGTCGCGATGTGCGTCGTACGGCCCACTATGTCGACCTGCTGGATCTGTCCGGCGCGCTGCGGCCGCCCGCTGCCGGTCTCCTTGACCCGTCCCACGTCCGTCACCTGGAGCGGTCCGCCGGAGCCGCTGTTCGCCGTGTGGTCCATGACGACGCCCTGCTCGTCCTCCTGACCGAACAGGTCGGCCCAGCTCGCGTAGAACCCGAAGGCCTGGTTGGCGCCGAGCCCGAGCGCCGCGAACAGCGCCAGCTGGGTCGCGAACAGCAGGCCCACGCGCCCGCTGACGGCCCGCCAGCTGCGCCGGGCCAGCCGTGGCCACAGCCATACCGTGCCGACGAACAGAGCCACGGCCGACGCGATCGCCAGCACCAGCACGTTGTTGCCCGTGAGACCCATGGTTGCTTCCTGCCTGCGCTTTCTCCCCGTACCGACGCGCCTCCCGCGGATCTTCGCGAGGGCTTGTCCGGCCCTTTTCCCGGCCTTTGAACCGGCTTTGGAGAAGTGAGTGAACCTCTCTCCCCGAGACACCGTCCTAGAGGGCGCAATGTCGCCGGATGCCCGAATCGGGCCCGGATCCAAGGTCTCTCGCAGAACTACGGGATGCGATGTCTGTCAGGACAGATGAGGAAATGTCGGGCGGGGTTCCGAGCCGATCACCGCGTGTGCGGCGCGTACTGCGCGGCCCGCGCCCTGAGGCCGTCCCGGTCCTGGTCGCCAGAGCCTGCGCGGTGGTGGGGCTTCTGGACATTGCCGCGGGGGTGTTCCCGCGCTTCCGTCACAGCCGTATGCACACCCTGGCCGAGGTGCTGCCCGGCGCGCTCGGGCCGTTCGCCGCGGCGCTCTCGCTGAGCGCCGGTGTGCTGCTGCTCCTGCTCGCGCACGGCCTCAGGCGCCACAAGCGGCGGGCCTGGCGGGCCGCCGTGGTCCTGCTGCCGGTCGGCGCGGTCGCGCAGTTCACGTACCGCCACTCCCCGGTGGGCGTGCTGATCTCGCTCGCCCTGCTCGCGCCGCTGCTGATCCACCGCGACCAGTTCAAGGCGCTGCCCGACCCGCGCAGCCGCTGGCGCGCGCTCGCCAACTTCGTCCTCATGGGCGCCGGTTCCCTCTTCCTCGGACTGGTCATCGTCAGCGTCCACCCCAGGACGCTGGTCGGCGACCCGAGCCTGGCCGATCGCATTACGCACGTCCTGTACGGCCTCTTCGGCTTCGAGGGCCCGGTCGACTACCAGGGCAACACCTCCTGGACGGTCGCCTTCTCCCTCGGCGCCCTGGGCCTGCTCACGGCCATCACCACGATCTACCTGGCCTTCCGCCCCGAACACCCCGCCGCGCGCCTCACAGAGGACGACGAGGTCCGTCTGCGGGCCCTGCTGGACAAGCACGGCGGGCGCGACTCCCTCGGCCACTTCGCCCTGCGCCGCGACAAGGCCGTCGTCTTCTCCCCCAGCGGCAAGGCCGCGGTGACCTACCGCGTCGTCTCCGGCGTCATGCTCGCCAGCGGCGACCCCATCGGCGACGTCGAGGCCTGGCCCGGCGCCATCGAGCGCTTCATGGACGAGGCCAGGGCCCACTCCTGGACGCCCGCCGTCATGGGCTGCTCGGAGACGGGCGGCGAGGTCTGGACCCGCGAGACCGGCCTGGACGCCCTCGAACTGGGCGACGAGGCGGTGGTGGACGTCGCGGATTTCTCCCTCGCCGGGCGCGCGATGCGCAACGTGCGCCAGATGGTCAAGCGCATCGAGCGCGCGGGGTACGAGACCCGCGTACGGCGCGTCCGTGACCTCGGCGACGCCGAGCTGGAGCGCGTCCGCCGCGCCGCCGACGACTGGCGCGGCACCGACACCGAGCGCGGCTTCTCCATGGCGCTGGGCCGCATCGGCGACCTCGCCGACGGCGACTGCCTGATCGCCACCGCCCACAAGACCGACGAACAGCCCGGTGAGTACGGCGACCTCAAGGCGATCCTGCACTTCGTGCCCTGGGGCCACGACGGCGCCTCCCTGGACCTGATGCGCCGCGACCGCTCGGCGGACCCCGGTATGAACGAACTCCTCATCGTGGCCGCGCTCCAGGCCGCCCCCAAGTTCGGCATCACGCGCGTGTCGCTCAACTTCGCCATGTTCCGCTCCGCCCTCGCGCGCGGCGAGAAGATCGGCGCGGGCCCGGTACTGCGCGCCTGGCGCGGACTGCTGGTCTTCCTCTCCCGCTGGTTCCAGATCGAGTCCCTGTACAAGTTCAACGCCAAGTTCCAGCCCCGCTGGGAACCCCGCTTCGTCGTCTACCGCGCCTCGGGCGACCTGCCCCGCATCGGCTTCGCCGCCATGCAGGCCGAGGGCTTCGTGAACCTCGCCCTGCCCCTGCCGCGGTTCCTGCGCCGCCGCCGGACCGCCGCACGCGCGTGCGCGCACGCGGTGGCGGAAAGAGACGTCCGCGCGGCATGACCCCGAAACAGCCGGGCCGCCCAAGGACAGGCCCGGGCGGAAGCCCCACCCCCTCTCCAGCCCGGGGGCTTCCGCTCGGGCCGCACGCCGGTACGGCTCCGCGCGGGGCCTAGGCTGAACGTATGAGCAAGCAGAGCGGACGCGGGCGCGTCGTCGGCCTACCGGCATGGGACCGCTGCGCGGTCATGGGGGTCGTGAACGTCACGCCCGACTCCTTCTCCGACGGCGGCCGCTGGTTCGACACGACCGCAGCCGTCAAGCACGGCCTCGCCCTCGTCGCGGAGGGCGCCGACCTGGTCGACGTCGGCGGCGAGTCGACCCGCCCCGGCGCCACCCGCGTCGACGAGGCCGAGGAGCTCAAGCGCGTCATCCCGGTCGTCCGCGGCCTCGCCTCCGAGGGCGTCACCGTCTCCGTGGACACCATGCGTGCCTCCGTCGCCGCCCAGTCCCTCGCCGCCGGCGCCGCCCTCGTCAACGACGTCAGCGGCGGCCTCGCCGACCCCGCGATGATCCCGGTCGTCGCCGAGGCGGGCGCCCCCTTCGTCGTCATGCACTGGCGCGGCTTCCTGGAGGGCGGCAACGTCAGGGGCATCTACGCCGACGTCGTCACCGAAGTCATCGACGAACTGCACGCACGCGTGGAGGCCGTCCTCGCCGGCGGTGTCTCCCCCGACCGCATCGTCGTCGACCCCGGGCTGGGCTTCTCCAAGGACGCCGAGCACGACCTCGTCCTGCTCGCCCACCTCGACCGCCTGCTCGCCCTCGGCCACCCGCTGCTCGTCGCCGCCTCCCGCAAACGCTTCCTCGGTCGCGTCCTCGCCTCCGACCCGGAGGCAGCCCCGCCGCCCGCCCGCGAGCGCGACGCCGCGACGGCCGCCGTCTCCGCACTCGCGGCGCACGCCGGCGCATGGGCGGTGCGCGTGCACGAGGTGCGCGCGACGGCGGACGCGGTGCGGGTCGCGCGCGCCGTGGAAGGGGCGCGCGAAGCAAACAACAGCGCAGAGGGAGACCGGTGAGCACCGCCCACACCGACGTCGAGCAGGTGGAAGCCGCCAACACCGCCTACTACGAGGCGATGGAGCGCGGCGACTTCGAGGAACTCTCCTCGCTCTGGCTCACCCCCGCCGACCTGGGCGTCGACGAGGAGTACCACGATCCCGCAGACGCGGGCGGGATCTCCTGCGTGCACCCCGGCTGGCCCGTGCTCACCGGCCGCGGCGAGGTCCTCAGGTCGTACGCGCTGATCATGGCGAACACCGACTACATCCAGTTCTTCCTCACCGACGTCCATGTCTCCGTCACGGGTGACACCGCCCTGGTGACCTGTACCGAGAACATCCTCAGCGGCGGCCCCGCCCCCGAGGGCGGCGAGGAGCTCGGCCCGCTCGTCGGCCAGCTGGTGGTCGCCAGCAACGTGTTCCACCGCACCCCGTCCGGCTGGAAGCTCTGGTCCCACCACGCCTCCCCCGTTCTGGCCGAGAACGACGAGCCCGAAGGGGACGAGACCCCGTCCTGAGTGGGTAGGCGCACCTTGGGGCGCCCCGGACCATGCACCGGACGGACCAAGAAGTGGTTGAGATCACGAACCCCTGGGTAGGGGCGGCTACCAACCCGTGAGCCGCCGGGTCCCCCAGGGGAAACACCCGGTGAAACCTCCTGGCCCCGGCCCGGCCCCACGCCCCCGTGGACCGGTGCTGTCAGTGCCCGCGGGTAGATTCGTTCGAGGCCGGTGTGCCGCCCGCACCCGGTACGAACCGGCCATTACCGACGATTGCAGGAGTGATTCGCGTGGATCGTGTCGCGCTGCGCGGCCTGAAGGCCCGCGGGCACCACGGCGTGTTCCCCAAGGAGCGCGAGGAGGGCCAGACCTTCATCGTGGACCTCGTCCTGGGCCTGGACACCCGGCCGGCCGCCGCCGACGACGACCTGTCGAAGACCGCGCACTACGGCATCGTGGCGGAGGAGGTCGTGGCCGTCGTCGAGGGCGAGCCCGTCAACCTCATCGAGACGCTCGCCGAACGCATCGCCCAGGTCTGTCTGAAACACGAGGGCGTCCAGGAGGTCGAGGTCTGCGTCCACAAACCGGACGCACCGATCACGGTCCCCTTCGACGACGTGACGATCACCATCACCCGGAGCCGAGTATGACCGCGTCCTTCGCCACGGGTCCGAGCGACCCGACCGTCCAGCCGGTACCCGCCTCCGTCGTCCAGCAGGTGGACGCCGCCGACACCACCCTGCACAACCCCCAGCGCGCCGTGATCTCCCTCGGCTCCAACCTGGGCAACCGCCTGGAGACCCTCCAGGGCGCCATCGACGCCCTGGAGGACACCCCCGGCGTCCGCGTGAAGGCGGTCTCCCCGGTGTACGAGACCGCGCCGTGGGGCGTCGAGCCGGGCAGCCAGCCGTCGTACTTCAACGCGGTGGTCGTCGTGAAGACGACACTCCCCCCGTCCTCCCTCCTGGAGCGGGCCCACGCGGTCGAGGAGGCCTTCCACCGCGTCCGCGACGAGCGCTGGGGCGCCCGCACCCTGGACGTCGACATCGTCGCGTACGCCGACGTCGTCTCCGACGACCCGACGCTCACCCTCCCCCACCCCCGCGCCCACGAACGCGCGTTCGTCCTGGCGCCGTGGAACGACGTGGAACCGCAGGCACAGCTCCCCGGCCTCGGCCCCGTCTCCGGCCTCCTGGACGACATCACGCGCGACGGCGTCGAACCCCGCAAGGACCTGGAACTCCGGCTGCCCGAGTAGTCGTTAAGGTCAACAGCACGAGCGTCGGGCACAAGGATCAGGGCAACCACACCGTCCCTGCCATCCGGGGGAGCTGAAGGGTCACCGTGAGAGAGCTGCGCATCAGGCTGCTGGCCGGCGTGTTCGTCGTCGCCGGAGTCCTGTCCTGGGCGGGCGCCCGCCTGTGGGCCTCGATCGGGACCCTCCCCAGCGTCCCCCTGGCCGCCCCCATCGTCCTCGCCCTGATCGCCGTGGTCCTGCTGTCCACGGCGCTCTCGATCCGCGCCCGCCTCAAGGCCCAGCGCGAGCGCCGCCCCGAGGCCAAGGGCGTCGACCCCCTGATGGCCGCCCGCGCCGTCGTCTTCGGCCAGGCCAGCGCCCTGGTGGCCGCCCTGGTCGCCGGCATGTACGGCGGCACGGGCGTCTATCTCCTGGAGTCCCTCGACATCCCCGCCCGCCGCGACCAGGCCATCTACGCCGGCTTCTCGGTCCTGGCGGGCATCGCGGTGATAGCGGCCGCCATCTTCCTGGAGCGCGTCTGCAAGCTCCCGGAGGACGACGACAACAACACGGGGGCCACCTCGGCGGCCTGAGGCGCCGACCTGGGGCGCCTGGGGCCTGTCCGGCGGATCATGCCGCAGACGCGGGGTCTGGCACGCCGGCCTGCGGCGTTGTCGTCGGTTGCCGACTCCCCCACTCTCGGCTGCGCTCGAGCGGGAGGGGCCCCCACCGCGGCGCCGCCCTCCTCCGCCTTGCATTCCGACGCACCAGACCCCGCTCACCGGCGCCGCATGACGAACCGCGGCTTTCCTGCGACCTGATCCGCCGGACAGGCCTAGCGCGCCATGATGAGGCTCATCGCCTCGTTGCGCGTCGCCGCGTCGCGCAGCTGGCCGCGCACCGCCGAGGTCAGGGTCTTCGCCCCCGGCTTACGGATGCCGCGCATCGACATGCACATGTGCTCGCACTCCACGACGACGATCACGCCGCGCGGCTCCAGGATGTCCATCAGGGAGTCCGCTATCTGCGTGGTGAGTCGTTCCTGCACCTGCGGCCGACGGGCATAGACGTCCACGAGCCGGGCCAGCTTGGACAGACCGGTGATCTTGCCGGTGGTGGCAGGGATGTATCCGACGTGAGCGACGCCCCGGAACGGCACCAGATGATGCTCACAAGTCGAGTACACCTCAATGTCCTTCACGAGCACCATCTCGTCGTGCCCCAGGTCGAACGTCGTCGTCAGCACGTCCTCGGGCCTCTGCCACAGCCCCGCGAAGATCTCCTTGTAGGCCCGAGCCACCCGCCCCGGCGTCTCCCTGAGTCCCTCGCGGTCCGGGTCCTCGCCGACCGCGATCAGCAGTTCGCGTACGGCGTTCTCGGCGCGCTTCTCGTCGAACTCGCCGATGGAGCCTTCGCCGTCCAGCGTCACGGGGTCGGTCATCTGGTGCCTCGTTCCTCGGTGTCCCTGCCTGCACGGCTGAAAAACGCCGCGCCCCCCAGGCTAGAACCTGGGGGGCGCGGCATCCATTCCGGGCCTGGTGAGGACACCGGGGCCGGGGAACGGTCAGCTCTCCGGACGCTCCTCGGGGGCCGGCTCGGCCACCGGGGCGGACTCCGCCGCCGTGGCCTTGGCGGTCGAGATCGCCGGGGTCGCGCCGTTGGCGCCGTTCGTCAGGGCGAGCTCCTTCGGGGAGAGCACCGGCGGACGGGTGGACGGCGTACGGCGGGAGGAGCCGGTCCAGGCGGGCCTGGCCGGGCGCTTGACGATCGCGGAGAAGATCTCGGCGATCTCCTCCTTGCCCAGCGTCTCCTTCTCCAGCAGCTGGAGGACGAGGTTGTCGAGGACGTCGCGGTTCTCGACCAGGATCTCCCAGGCCTCGTTATGCGCGTTCTCGATCAGTTTCTTGACTTCCTCGTCCACCAGGGCGGCGACCTCTTCCGAGTAGTCGCGCTGGTGGGCCATCTCACGGCCGAGGAAGGGCTCGGTGTTGTCGCCGCCGAACTTGATGGCGCCGAGCCGCTCGGTCATGCCGTACTGCGTGACCATCGCGCGGGCCGTTGCCGTGGCCTTCTCGATGTCGTTCGCGGCGCCCGTGGTCGGGTCGTGGAAGACCAGTTCCTCGGCCGCGCGACCGCCCAGCATGTAGGCGAGCTGGTCGAGCATCTCGTTGCGCGTGGTCGAGTACTTGTCCTCGTCCGGCAGGACCATCGTGTAGCCGAGGGCGCGCCCGCGGGACAGGATGGTGATCTTGTGGACCGGGTCGGAGTTGGGTGAGGCCGCCGCGACCAGGGCGTGTCCGCCCTCGTGGTACGCGGTGATCTTCTTCTCCTTGTCGGACATGATCCGGGTCCGCTTCTGCGGGCCCGCCACGACGCGGTCGATCGCCTCGTCCAGCATGTGGTTGTCGATCAGCTTCTTGTCCGAGCGGGCCGTCAGCAGCGCGGCCTCGTTCAGCACGTTGGAGAGATCGGCACCCGTGAAGCCCGGCGTACGACGGGCGACCGCCGAGAGGTCGACGTCCGGGGCGACCGGCTTGCCCTTCTGGTGAACCTTGAGGATCTCCAGACGGCCCTGCATGTCCGGGCGGTCGACCGCGATCTGGCGGTCGAAGCGGCCGGGGCGCAGGAGGGCCGGGTCGAGGATGTCGGGGCGGTTCGTGGCGGCGATCAGGATGACGCCGCCCTTCACGTCGAAGCCGTCCATCTCGACGAGCAGCTGGTTGAGGGTCTGCTCACGCTCGTCGTGACCACCGCCGAGGCCGGCGCCGCGATGGCGGCCGACCGCGTCGATCTCGTCGACGAAGACGATCGCCGGGGCGTTCGCCTTGGCCTGCTCGAAGAGGTCACGGACTCGGGAGGCACCGACACCGACGAACATCTCGACGAAGTCGGAACCGGAGATCGAGTAGAACGGAACGCCGGCCTCGCCCGCGACGGCACGCGCGAGCAGGGTCTTGCCGGTGCCGGGAGGACCGTAGAGCAGGACGCCCTTGGGGATCTTGGCGCCGACGGCCTGGAACTTGGCCGGCTCCTGGAGGAACTCCTTGATCTCGTGGAGTTCCTCGACGGCCTCGTCGGACCCGGCGACGTCCGCGAAGGTCGTCTTGGGGGTGTCCTTGGTGATGAGCTTCGCCTTGGACTTCCCGAAGTTCATGACCCGGGAGCCGCCGCCCTGCATCTGATTCATCAGGAACAGGAAGACGACCACGATGAGGACGAAGGGAAGCAGGGAGAGCAGGATGCCGACGAACGCGTTCTGCTTGGTCGGCGAGACGGTGTAGCCGTCGGGAATCTGCTTCTGCTCGAACTTGGTCTGCAGTGTCGCGGCGAGGTTCTGGCCCTGGTCTCCGATGTAGCTCGCCTGGATCTTCGAGCTGCCGTCGACCTTCTCGCCGTCCTTGAGCTCGACCTTGATGGTCTGCTCGTCGCCGGTGGTCAGTTTGGCCTGCTGGACCTTGTTGTCATTGATCGCCTGGACGACCTGGCCGGTGTCCACCGTCTTGTAGCCACCGGACGAGCCGACGACCTGCATCAACACGACCACGGCAAGGACGGCCAGCACGATCCACATGACCGGCCCACGGAAGTATCGCTTCACGTCCATCCATACGGAGCGGTGTCGCCCCGTCCCTCCTGCCATAGTGAGTTTGATAAGACAGTTCTTCTGACGGTACCCCAGCTTTGTTGCCCAAAGCCGCACGGGACGGCTGAACGAGCCCGTCTGCATGCTCCAACGGCGCGAAGCCCGCCGGGGTTCCCGATCGTCTCAGGAAGACGGCTCGCTTGGCCCCAAGGCCGGCTCAGCCGCCGTAGACGTGGGGCGCGAGCGTACCGACGAACGGGAGGTTGCGGTACTTCTCGGCGTAGTCGAGGCCGTAGCCGACGACGAACTCGTTGGGGATGTCGAAGCCGACCCACTCGACGTCGATGGCGACCTTGGCGGCGTCCGGCTTGCGCAGCAGCGTGCACACCTTGAGCGTCTCGGGCTCGCGGGAGCCGAGGTTGGACAGCAGCCACGACAGGGTCAGGCCGGAGTCGATGATGTCCTCGACGATCAGGACGTGCTTGCCCTTGATGTCGGTGTCGAGGTCCTTGAGGATCCGGACGACACCGGAGGACTGGGTGCCCGCGCCGTACGACGACACGGCCATCCAGTCCATGGTGACGGGGGTGGACAGCGCCCGCGCGAGGTCGGCCATGACCATCACCGCGCCCTTGAGGACGCCGACGATGAGCAGGTCCTTGCCCGCGTACTCCGCGTCGATCTTCGCGGCCAGCTCAGCCAGCTTGGCGTCGATCTCTTCCTTGGTGATGAGCACCTCTTTGAGGTCGGTGCCCATGTCTTTCGCGTCCACCCGCATCACTTTCGGTCGTCCCACCGGCCGGTCCGGCACCCCTCGCAAAGGGATGGGATTCAGCCTTGCCGAATCACCAGTCTGCCACCCTGACGCTGGGCGACGACCTTGCCGGGGAGATTGATGGCCCCCTGGCCGCGCCAGCCGGTGATCAGCCGGTCGACTTCCTCGATGTGGCGGGCGAACAGCGAGCCCGCCGGGGCACCTGCCTCGATGGCGGCGCGGCGCAGTACACGGCGGCGTACGGCGGGCGGCAGGGCGTAGAGCTTGGCGCACTCCAGCAGGCCGGCCGCGTCGCGTACGGCGGCCGCGGCCTGACTCGCCCAGGAGTCGAGGGCGTCCGCGTCGTCGCGGGAGAGCTGGGCCGTACGGGCGAGTGCCTCGACGACTCCTTTGCCGAGGGCCTTCTCCAGGGCGGGCAGGCCTTCGTGGCGCAGCCGGGAGCGGGTGTAGGCGGGGTCCGCGTTGTGGGGGTCGTCCCAGACGGGGAGCGCCTGGACCATGCAGGCCTTGCGGGCGGTCTGCCGGTCGAGCTGGAGGAAGGGGCGGCGGTAACGGCGCGCGGCCCCCGGCCCGCCGGAAACGGCGGCCATGCCGGACAGGGAGCGGATGCCGGAACCGCGGGCGAGGCCGAGCAGGACGGTTTCGGCCTGGTCGTCGCGGGTGTGGCCGAGCAGGACGGCGAGGGCGCCGTGGCGGTCGGCCGCCGCGTCCAGGGCGGCGTAGCGGGCGTCGCGGGCGGCGGCCTCGGGGCCGCCTTCGCGGCCGACGGTCACGGCGATGGACTCGACCGGGTCGAGGCTGAGCCCGCGCAGGCGCAGGGCGACTTCCTCGGCGCGCAGGTCGGAGCCGGGCTGCAGGCCGTGGTCGACGGTGACGCCGCCGGCGCGGATGCCGAGCTTGGGGGCCTCGAAGGCGAGGGCGGAGGCGAGGGCCATGGAGTCGGCGCCGCCGGAGCAGGCGACGAGCACGAGCGGGGACGGCGGCCGCGCGTGCGAGGAGTCATGCGAGGAGCCACCGGACGAGGAAGTGTCGCCGGCAGAACCGCTGTGGTCGTTGAGGATGTCGTGGAGGACGCGGCGGACCGCCAGGCGTATCGCCGCGACCGCAGGATGGGGACCCATGTCCGGTTCCCTTCATGAAGTTTTCGGGGGTGAGCCCGAGGTTCGGTCACTCAGAGTGTGTAGATGGTGACAGAACCGGGGCGTTCCCCGAGCATTGCACGCCTACCCAGGGCTCACGGTCCCTCGGACGGGTGATTGGAGGGGCGTTCGCCTGCCGTCGGCCGGATTTCTTTGACTACTCGGCTTTGCGGTGCACCCGCGCGATCCAGTCCGCCGGTTTGGCGATCTCCGTCTTCGTGGGGAGGGTGTTGGGCGAGGTCCACACCCGGTTGAAGCCGTCCACGCCGACCTCGTTGACGACGGCCCGTACGAAACGTTCGCCGTCACGGTACTGCCTGAGCTTGGCGTCCAGACCGAGCAGTTTGCGCAGGGCCATGTCGAGCCGGGAGGCGCCCTTGGCCCGCCGCTGCTGGAACTTCTCGCGGATCTCCTGGACGCTCGGCACGACGGCCGGGCCCACGCCGTCCATGACGAAGTCGGCGTGGCCCTCCAGAAGGGACATGACGGCGGTGAGGCGGCCGAGGATCTCGCGCTGGGCGGGGGTCTGCACGATCTCCACGAGCGAGCGCCCGCCGTCGTCCTCCTCGGCCTCGGGGCGTCCGCCGGCCAGCGACTGGGCGGCCTCGCGGATGCGTTCCAGGACGGTCATGGGGTCGACGTCGGTCTCCCCCAAGAACGACTGGATTTCGCCCTCCAGGTGGTCCCGCAGCCAGGGCACCGCGGTGAACTGCGTGCGGTGGGTCTCCTCGTGCAGGCAGACCCACAGGCGGAAGTCGTGGGGCTGTACGTCGAGTTCGCGCTCCACGTGCACGATGTTCGGGGCGACGAGGAGGAGTCGGCCGCCTCCGTGCTCCCCGGCCGGGAGTTCACGGGTGGCGGGGGCGAAGGTCTCGTACTGGCCGAGGACGCGGGACGACAGGAACGACAGCAGCATGCCGAGTTCGACGCCGGTCACCTTGCCGCCGACGGTGCCGAGGACCGCGCCGCCGGGCGTGTTGCCGCGGCGTTCCTGCATCTTGTCGAGGAGGGGCTTGAGGATCTCCCGGAAGCCGGCGACGTTGGCCTTCACCCAGCCGGGGCGGTCGACGACGAGGACCGGGGTGTCGTGGGCCGCGTCGGTACCCATCCGGGTGAATCCGCGGACGTGTTCCTCGGAGGCCTTGGCGTGCCGGCGCAGCTCGGCGACGACGGCGCGGGCCTCGTCGCGGCTCACTTCCGGGCCCGGCCGCACGAGCCGGGTCGCGGTCGCCACCGCGAGATTCCAGTCGACCATCTGAGAAGAAGCAGCACCACCGATGCTCGTCATGCGTCAACCGTACGTGAGCGTTCCCGCTTGGGGCAGGCCGCGGCGAGGTCGGCTCCCTGCCGGTCCGTCAGCCGCAGCCGCATGCCGCCAGTGCCGTCGCCGCCTTGTCCAGGGCCGACTGGGCCGCGTCCTTGCTGGTCGTGTTCGACGCCAGGAACGCGAAGGCCAGCAGGCGGCCGTCCCGGTCGACGACCGTGCCCGCCAGCGTGTTCACGCCGGTGAGCGTGCCGGTTTTGGCGCGTACGACGCCGGCCGCGCCGTCGGGCGTGTAGCGGGTGGTCAGCGTGCCCGTGAAGCCGGCCACGGGGAGGCCGGTGAGGACCGGGCGGAGTTCGGGGTGGGCGGGGTCGCCGGCCTTCGCGAGGAGGGCGGTCAGCAGGTCGGCGGTGAGCTTGTCGTCACGGTTCAGCCCGCTGCCGTCCTTGAAGGAGACGCCGTTCACGGGGAGTTGCAGCTTCTTCAGCTCGGCGCGGATCGCCTTGCCACCGCCGTCGAAGTCGGCGCGCGCCTTCGTGGCCACGGCGGTCTGGCGGGCCAGTGCCTCGGCGATGTCGTTGTCGCTGTTGGTCAGCATGCGCTCGACCAGGGTGGACAGCGGCGGTGAGGAGACCTCCGCCAGCGTCTCCGCGCGGTCCGTCGCCTTGGACAGGCCCGGGGACGTGGTCTTGATGCCCTCGGCCTCCAGGAAGGCGGCGAACTTGCGGGCCGCGTCATCGGCCGGGTCCGGGGCCCGGACGGCGGTACCGCTGGTGGAGTCGTCCGTGCGGGCCTCGTCGGCCATCAGGGGGCTGACCTGGGCGAGGTTGGCGTCGACGCCGATGGGGTGGAGTCCGGAGCCGGCGTAGAGGGTGGTGTCGTACGACAGCGTCACCTTCCGTACGTCGTCCTTCTTCAGGGCCTTGGCGGTCCGCACGGCGAGTTCGCGCAGGCTCGCCCAGCCCTCGGCGTCCTTGCGGGCGGTGAGGGTGGGGTCGCCGCCGCCGACGAGGACGAGTTCGTGGGTGCCGGGTTCCAGGGCGGTACGGGTGGTGAGGCGGTGGTCGGGGCCCATGGCCGACAGGGCGGCCACGGCGGTGGCGATCTTGGTGGTGGAGGCGGGGGTGAGGGCGTCGTCGGCACCGGCGCCGTACAGGCGCTTGCCGGTGGCCACGTCGACGACCGCGGCGGTACGGCGGGTGCCGAGCGCCGCGTCCTCCAGGAGCGGGGTGAGGACGGCGGTGAGGGCACTGTCGCTCGGCGCGGACTTCACGGTGTTCGTGGCGCCGCCGAGGCCGGTGAGGACGGAGGCGGCGCTCGGGGCGGGCTCGGGGCCCGCCGCCGTCGTACCGGAATCGCCGCCGTGATCTGCGCCACCCGTCTGCTCCAGGGCGACCGCGTGGTCCCGCTCGGCCGTACGCTGACCGGTGGAGTCCCAGGGACCCGCGGCGGTCACCACGACGGCCGTCAGGGCCAGGCCGGCGGTGGCCGCGCCCGCGGTGTACTGCCAGGTCTTGACCGTCGTCAGACGTGTGACCTGCGGTTTCGCCGCGTTCGCGGCGCGTGCCAGCTGGGGGCGTACGGCTGCCAGACGGGGTCGGACGGCGTTCGCGACCCGCGCCACATGCGGTCTCGCGGCCCGCCAAAGCCTCAGTTCAGGCACGACCACCAGCCCCTTTCGCGATCACACACCTGCGTGAGGGACACTTAACCACCAGAACTATGTGCTGATCATGGAGGAGCCACCGGTGGAGTTCGACGTCACGATCGAGATCCCGAAGGGTTCGCGGAACAAGTACGAGGTGGACCACGAGACCGGTCGGATCCGCCTGGACCGTCGACTCTTCACCTCGACCGCCTACCCGACCGACTACGGCTTCGTCGAGAACACTCTCGGCGAGGACGGCGACCCGCTGGACGCGCTGGTCATTCTTGACGAGCCGACGTTCCCGGGCTGCCTCATCAAGTGCCGTGCGATCGGCATGTTCCGGATGACGGACGAGGCCGGCGGCGACGACAAGCTGCTGTGCGTCCCGGCGACCGACCCGCGCGTGGAGCACCTGCGTGACATCCACCACGTGTCGGAGTTCGACCGCCTGGAGATCCAGCACTTCTTCGAGGTCTACAAGGACCTGGAGCCCGGCAAGTCCGTCGAGGGCGCCAACTGGGTCGGCCGGGTCGACGCCGAGGTCGAGATCGAGCGTTCGTACAAGCGCTTCAAGGAGTCCGGCGGCCACTGAGCCTCCTGACGATTCCTGTGGCGAACGGGCCGCACGCACACGCGTGCGGCCCGTTCGCGTATCCGCGCAGCTGTGGGGAACGTGTCTGTGCGCATACTGAGGCGACGGATGGTGCCGTACAGGGAGCGATACGCAAGTGACGTCGGCGGAGGACCGCAAGCCGCAGTCGGACGAGGCGAGGAGCGTCTACGACCCGGAGATCACGTCCGAGTTCGCGATTCCCGACGGGCTCGCCGTCCCGAAGGGGGTCGGCGGGGAGTCGGAGACGTCCTCGGAGTTCGCCGTGCCGCAGGGGCTGGATGTCACCGCGGCGCCGGTCGCGGAGTCGGAGGGCTCGGCGTTCAGCACGCCGCGCACCTACAGCGCAAAGCACGCCCCGGCCGCGTTCACGCCGCCGACCGGGATTCCCGTGGTCTCGCTGACCAAGGACGTGCCCTGGCAGGACCGGATGCGCACGATGCTGCGGATGCCGGTGGCCGAGCGGCCCGCGCCGGAGCCGCTGCACAAGGAGGACGAGACCGGGCCCGCCGTCCCGCGCGTGCTGGACCTGACGCTGCGTATCGGGGAGCTGCTGCTCGCGGGCGGTGAAAACGCGGAGGACGTGGAGGCGGCGATGTTCGCCGTCTGCCGCTCGTACGGCCTCGACCGCTGCGAGCCGAACGTCACCTTCACGCTGCTGTCGATCTCGTACCAGCCGTCCCTCGTCGAGGACCCGGTGACGGCCTCCCGGACCGTACGGCGGCGCGGCACCGACTACACCCGGCTCGCGGCCGTCTACCAGCTGGTGGACGACCTCAGCGACCCCGAGACGGCGTTCTCGCTGGAGGAGTCGTACCGGCGGCTCGCCGAGATCCGCCGTAACCGGCATCCGTACCCCGGCTGGGTGCTGACCGGGGCCGGCGGACTGCTCGCGGGCGCCGCCTCGGTGCTGGTCGGCGGTGACGTGATCGTGTTCGTGGCGGCCGCGCTGGGCGCGATGCTCGGCGACCGGCTGGCGTGGCTGTGCGCGGGGCGCGGGCTGCCGGAGTTCTACCAGTTCACGGTCGCCGCGATGCCGCCGGCCGCGATAGGGGTCGCGCTGACCGTCGCGGACGTGGACGTGAAGGCGTCGGCGGTCATCACCGGTGGGCTGTTCGCGCTGCTGCCGGGGCGGGCGCTGGTGGCGGGGGTGCAGGACGGGCTGACCGGCTTCTACATCACCGCGTCGGCGCGGCTCCTTGAAGTGATGTACCTGTTCGTCGGCATCGTCGTGGGCGTGCTGGTGGTGCTGTATTTCGGGGTGCAGTTGGGGGCTGATTTGAACCCCGACGTCGCGCTCATCATCGAGGAGCGGCCGCTCTGGCAGATCGGGGCGTCGATGCTGTTGTCGTTGACGTTCGCGGTGCTGTTGCAGCAGGAGCGGTCGACGGTTCTCGTGGTGACGCTCAACGGGGGTGTGGCGTGGTCCGTTTACGGCGCGCTGCACTATGTCGGGGAGATCTCGGCCGTTGCCTCCACGGCGGTGGCGGCGGGGCTGGTGGGGTTGTTCGGGCAGATGATGTCGCGGTACCGGTTCGCTTCCGCGCTGCCTTATACGACCGCGGCGATCGGGCCCTTGCTGCCGGGGTCCGCGACGTATTTCGGGCTGTTGTCGATCGCTCGGGACGATGTCGACAAGGGGCTGGTGTCGTTGGCCACGGCTGCGTCGCTTGCCATGGCCATCGCCATCGGGGTCAATCTGGGGTCGGAGATCTCGCGGTTGTTCTTGCGGGTTCCCGGTGGGGCTTCTGCGGCGGGGCGCAGGGCTGCGAAGCGGACGCGGGGGTTCTGAGGCCGGGTGCCTACGAGCTCGGGGCTTGAGGTCCGACGGCGGCTGCGGGTCGGTTGTGCTTGATCGCGCAGTTCCCCGCGCCCCTTCAGGGCGCTTCTAGTAGCCCTGGTTGTACGGGTACTGCTGATTCTGCTGGTTGTCGTAGCCCTGCTGCTGCGGGTACTGCTGGGCGTACTGCTGCTGGTCGTAGCCGTACTGGTCGTTGTAGCCGTACTGCTGCTGGCCCTGGTTGCCGTTGTCGTAGTACTGCTGCTCGTTCTCCGACGGGATGCGGCGGAGCTGCGTCGTCGCGTCGTCCATCGGTGGGGGCTGGTAGGCCTGGGGCTGCGGGGTTGCCGGGGTTTCGGCCGCCGCCCTCTTCTTCTTGGCGCGCTCCCTGAGGTACTCGATGATGATCGGGACGACCGAGACGAAGACGATGAGGACGAGGATCGCCTCGACGTTCTTGTGGATGACGTCGATCTGACCGAGCCAGTACCCCGCGAGGGTGACGCCCGTGCCCCAGGCGACGCCGCCGATCACGTTGTACGTCAGGAACGTGCGGTACTTCATACGGCCGGCGCCCGCCACGATGGGGGCGAAGGTGCGGACGATCGGGACGAAGCGGGCCAGGACGATCGCCTTGGGGCCGTACTTCTCCATGAACCCGTGCGCCTTCTCCAGGTTCTCCTGTTTGAAGAGCTTGGAGTTGGGGCGGCTGAAGAGCCTGGGGCCGAAGAACTTGCCGATCATGTAGCCCACTTGGTCGCCGAGGACGGCGGCCAGCACGATCAGGAGGCAGACCAGCCACAGCGGCTGGCTGATGAAGTCGCCCTGCGCCACGAACAGACCCGCCGTGAACAGCAGGGAGTCGCCGGGCAGGAAGGCGAAGAGCCCCGACTCGGCGAAGACGATCAGCAGGATGCCGGGGAGGCTGAACGTCTCGATCAGATAGTCGGGGCTGAGCCACTCGGGGCCTAGCGCGAGCGTGGTCACGGGTCTGTGGCTCCTGGTGCTGGGGGGACGGGCCGGGGCTGCTGCCCAAAAGTATCAACGCAGGCGTCGGAGCCCAGGTTCCATGGGGCCGCAGGGGATGCGCTGTGAGCTCTCCGGGAGAAAGCTGTGAGCCATGAGTATCGATGATTTCGGCGGCGGCCAGGGGCCCCAGCCCGATGTGCTCGTGGTGACCACCAACGACGTGCCCGGCTTCCGGGTGCAGGAGGTACTGGGGGAGGTCTTCGGGTTGACCGTGCGCTCCCGGCATCTGGGCAGCCAGATCGGCGCGGGGCTGAAGTCGATGATCGGCGGCGAGCTCAAGGGACTCACCAAGACGCTGGTGCAGACCCGCAACCAGGCCATGGAGCGGCTCGTGGAACAGGCACGCGCGCGGGGCGCGAACGCCGTGCTGATGTTCCGCTTCGACGTGACGGAGGCGGCCGACGTCGGCACCGAGGTGTGTGCCTACGGGACCGCGGTGGTCCTGACCCGGGAGTGAGCCCCCGGGCCCGGGTCAGGCCGACTAGGAGGTGTGCCGGGCCGCGTTCGCCCTGATCGCGTCCCTCAGGTGCTCGGCGAGGCCGTCGCCCATGGCGTCGTAGAACGCCTTGAAGCGCTCGTCGGAGACGTACATGTCGCCGAAGCACAGGTGCATCTCGTAGGGAGTCTCGAAGTAGTACCTGCTGATGTGCTGCCGGTGTTCCTCGGCGAGGTCCATGGCGGCCTCGCCGGATGGCTGCTCGCCGGCCGTCACCAGGGCCGCGTACCGCTCGCCCCAGTCGTCGACCTCGGCCTGGATGCGCTTCCAGTCCTCCTTGGTGTACGTCGCGGCGCGGCGCTGGGACTCGGTGTACGCCTCGGTGCCGCCCCAGCGCTGTTCGGCTTCCTCGGCGTACTGCTCGGGGTCCTTGTCGCCGAAGACCTCGAAGCGTTCCTCCGGTGTCAGGTTGATGCCCATCGTGCGTGCCTCCATGGCCTGCTCCACGGCCGCCGCCATCTTCTGGAGCTTCTCGATCCGGGCGGACAGCAGCTCATGCTGGCGGCGCAGGTGGGCGCGCGGGTCCGTGGCCGGGTCGTCGAGGAGCGCGGCGACCTCGTCGAGCGGGAAGCCGAGCTCCCGGTAGAACAGGATCTGCTGCAGCCGGTCGAGGTCGGCGTCGCTGTAGCGCCGGTGGCCCGCGTGGCTGCGCTCGCCGGGCGCGAGCAGGCCGATGTCGTCGTAGTGGTGCAGGGTGCGCACCGTCACTCCGGCGAAACCGGCGACCTGTCCCACGGAATAGCTCACTTCCGCTCCCTTCTCGGTACGCGCTCCACAGTGGGTCCTCACGCGACGTGAGGTGCAAGCCCGTGAGGCGGACTCCGGATGTGGTGCCCGTTTTGCCCGTTTATCGTGGGCCCGTGGCCCAGGACACCGCGCAGCAGGCACCCGCAGCCCCGGCGACCCCGGCCCGTGCGCTGCTCCCCCTGATCCTCCCCGCTCTCGCGGTGGGCGTGGGGGCGAGCCTGATCTTCGTCGGGGTGAGCGCAGCGGCCGAGGCGTTCCAGGACGTGCTGTGGCAGAACCTGCCGGACGCTCTCGGTGTGGGCCGGTACTCGGTGCTGTGGATGCTGGTCATGCTCACCGCGACCGGGGTGGCGGTCGGCCTGGTGGTGTGGAAGGTGCCGGGCCACGCCGGACCCGACCCCGCCACCACCGGCCTGGACGCCCCCGTGCTGCCGCCCGTCGTGCTGCCGGGCCTGGTCCTCGCGACGGGCCTGATGCTGGCCGGCGGGCCGAGCCTCGGCCCCGAGAACCCGATCATCGCCGTGAACGTCGGGATCGCCTTCTGGCTCGGCCGGCGGCTCCTTCCCCGGGTGCCGGGCCGGCTGTGGCCGGCGCTGGCGGAGGCGGCGACGATCGGCGCGCTGTTCGGTACGCCGGTGGCGGCGGCTCTCGTGATCTCCGAGGCGCTGGCCGGACGGCAGGTGAAGGGGGCGCTGTGGGACAACGTCTTCGCGCCGCTGGTCGCCGCTGCCGCGGGCGCCCTGACGACCACCCTGGTGGCCCATCCGTCCTTCGATCTGCATCTGCCCGCGTTCGGGCGGCCCGGCTGGGGCGATCTGCTGGCGGCGCTGGTGATCTCGTCCACGGCGGCCCTGCTCGGCATGTGTGCCGTCCGCGCCTTCCCGTACGTCCACGCCGCCTTCGCCCGGCTGCGCCACCCGATGCTCGCGCTGCCCGTCGGCGGCCTGGTGCTGGGGCTCCTGGCCGCCGTGGGCGGTCATCTCACGCTGTTCAAGGGGCTGGAGGAGGTCGGGGAGATCGCCGCCCACCCGGACGGCTGGTCGGCCGGGGAGTTCGCCACGATGACCGTGGTGAAGCTGGCCGCGTTGCTGGTCGCCGCGTCCTGCGGCTTCCGCGGCGGACGGATCTTCCCCGCCGTTTTCGTCGGCGCCGCCCTCGGGCTGTGCGCCCACGCCCTCGTCTCCGGCGTCCACCCTGCCGTCGGTGTCGCCACGGGTGTGCTGGGCATGCTGCTCGCCATCACCCGGCAGGGCTGGGTGAGCCTGTTCACGGCCGCCGCGCTGGTGGCCTCGCCGACGATCCTGGCCCTGCTCTGCATCGCCTCGCTGCCCGCCTGGCTGCTGGTGACCGGACGCCCCCAGATGCAGCTGCGCGACGACGGAACCCCGATCCGCTGAACCCCCCCATTTCGAGGAGTCGATCGATGCCGCTCCACAAAGGTCCCGACCAGCACGACCAGCGCCTGATGTCCGTCAACCCCTTCTACGGGGAGGCCAATCCGGTCGGCGGCATGACCGAGGCGCCGCCCACGCACCGGCTCCCGGACGCTCCCCTGCCGCCCTCGACGGCGTACCAGCTGGTGCACGACGAGCTGATGCTGGACGGCAACTCCCGGCTCAACCTCGCCACCTTCGTCACCACCTGGATGGAGCCGCAGGCCGGCATCCTGATGGGCGAGTGCCGGGACAAGAACATGATCGACAAGGACGAGTACCCGCGCACCGCCGAGCTGGAGCGGCGCTGCGTGGCGATGCTCGCCGACCTGTGGAACGCACCCGATCCGGCGGCCGCCGTGGGCTGTTCGACCACCGGATCGAGCGAGGCCTGCATGCTCGCCGGGATGGCGCTGAAGCGGCGCTGGAGCAAGCGGAATCCGAAGCCGGGCGCCCGGCCGAATCTGGTCATGGGCATCAACGTCCAGGTCTGCTGGGACAAGTTCTGCAACTTCTGGGAGGTGGAACCCCGGCTCATCCCCATGGAGGGCGACCGCTTCCACCTCGATCCACAGGCCGCCGCGGCCCTGTGCGACGAGAACACCATCGGGGTCGTCGCGATCCTCGGCTCCACCTTCGACGGCTCCTACGAGCCCGTCGCCGACCTGTGCGCCGCCCTGGACGAGTTGCAGGAACGCACCGGCCTCGACATCCCGGTGCACGTCGACGGGGCGTCCGGCGGGATGATCGCGCCGTTCCTCGACGAGGACCTGGCCTGGGACTTCCGGCTGCCGCGCGTCGCCTCCATCAACACCTCGGGGCACAAGTACGGCCTGGTCTACCCGGGCGTCGGCTGGGCGCTGTGGCGCGACCACGACGCCCTGCCCGAGGAGCTGGTCTTCCGCGTCAACTATCTGGGCGGCGACATGCCGACCTTCGCGCTCAACTTCTCCCGGCCGGGCGCGCAGGTCGTCGCGCAGTACTACACGTTCCTGCGACTGGGCCGCGAGGGTTACCGGGCCGTGCAGCAGACCACCCGGGACGTCGCCGGGCGCCTCGCCGAACGCGTCGAGGCCCTCGGCGACTTCCGGCTCCTCACCCGGGGCGACCAGCTACCGGTGTTCGCCTTCACCACCGGGCACGACGTGACCGCGTACGACGTCTTCGACGTGTCCCGGCGGCTGCGCGAGGGCGGTTGGCTGGTGCCGGCGTACACCTTCCCGCCGAACCGCGAGGACCTGAGCGTCCTACGGGTCGTCTGCCGCAACGGCTTCTCCGCCGACCTCGCCGAGCTGTTCGTGGACGACCTGCGCCGGCTGCTGCCCGAACTGCGCCGCCAGCCGCACCCGTTGACCAAGGACAAGGGCGCGGCTACCGGGTTCCACCACTGAAAGCCACTGGGGCCGACCGAGGGCTACTTACTGAGCGCCGCGAACCGCCGTACCGCCAGCGGGAAGAAGACCGCGAGCAGGGCCAGCGGCCAGGCCACGGCGGGCCACACCTGGTCCGTGCCGAGGCCGCCGAAGAGGTCCCGTACGGCCGTCGCCGTGCGGGACATCGGGTTCCACTCGACCACCGTGCCGAGCCAGTCCGGCATGGAGGCGGGCGTGGCGAGCGCGTTGGACAGGAAGCCGACCGGCCAGACCAGGATCTGCACGGCCTGCACCAGTTCGGGCTTCCCGGCCACCAGCGCCAGGAAGATCCCGATCCAGAGCATGGCGAAACGGAAGAGCAGCAGCAGCCCGAGGGCGCCCGTGAACGCCACCGGGCCACCGTCCGGCCGCCAGCCGAGTGCGAACCCGACGCCGACGAGGGCCCCGAGCCCGACCGCCGACTGGAGCATGTCCGCCACCGAACGCCCCACCAGGACAGCCCCGTTGGCCATCGGCAGGGAGCGGAAGCGGTCGATGACGCCCTTGTCGAGATCCTGGGTCAGGGCGATCATCGTGCCCTCCAGGCCGAAGGCCATGGTGAGCGCGAGCATCCCGGGGACCAGATAGTCGACGTACTCCCCCTCGACGCCCCGGCCGCCGCCGATGAGATAGCCGAACATCAGCAGCAGCATCACCGGGAAGACCAGGCCGACGACGACCCGCACCGGCTGCCGCGCCCAGTGGGCGAGTTCGCGCCGGGTCATGGTCCAGGAGTCGGTCAGCGCGTACGACATGCTCATGCGGCTCCCTCCGTGAGGTGCAGGAACACCTCGTCGAGCGTCGGCCGCCGCAGCGCCATGTCCTCCGCCTCGATTCCCGCTTCCTCCAGCGCCCGTACGACCCCGGCGAGCGCCGCCATCCGGTCGGTGACCGGGGCGCTGAGCAGCCGGCGGTCGGTGTCGACGCGCACCCCGGCCCGGTCGACCGGCAACACCGCCACCGCCGCCCCCAGTTGCCCCGCGTCCCGCAGCACGACGTCGATACGGTCGCCGCCGGTCGCCTTCTTCAACTCGTCCGGTGTGCCGTCCGCGACGGCCCGGCCGGCGTCCACGACCGAGACACGGTCGGCGAGTTGGTCGGCCTCCTCCAGGTACTGCGTGGTGAGCAGGACCGTCGTACCGCCGCCGACGAGTGACCGGACCGCGGACCACACCTCGGCGCGCCCGCGCGGGTCGAGACCCGTGGTCGGCTCGTCCAGGAAGAGCACCTCCGGTTCGGTGATCAGGGAGGCGGCCAGGTCCAGGCGGCGGCGCATGCCTCCGCTGTAGTGCCGGACCGCCTTGCGGCCGGTGTCGGCCAGGCCGAACCGGTCCAGGAGTTCGCCGGCACGCGCGCGTGCCCGGCGGGCGCCCAAGTGGTAGAGGCGGCCGAACAGTTCCAGGTTCTGCCGGCCGCCGAGTTCCTCGTCGAGCGCCGCGTGCTGGCCGAGCAGGCCGATGCGCAGGCGTACGGCATAGGCCTGCCGTACGACGTCGAGTCCGGCCACCTCGATGCGGCCGCTGTCGGGGCGCAGCAGGGTGGAGAGGACGCGGACCAGGGTGGTCTTGCCGGCGCCGTTCGGGCCCAGCACCGCGTGCACCGTGCCCCGGGCGACCGTGAGGTCGAGCCCGTCCAGCGCCGGTCTGTCGCCGTATTTCTTGCGTGCTCCCTCGACGGTGATCGCCGCTTCGGTCACTGCCCCTCCCACGCTAGTCAAAGTTGACTACCCGAACGAAAGTAACTCCGCGAAGCTCATTGGTCAAACTTGATTAGCCTGCATCCTCCGGATGCCGCTCCCCCGTCGCGTACGGGTTCTCCTCGCCCTCGGCGAGGACGCCGACGAACGGGGCCCCCTCCCCGGCGAACGTGTACGCCCCGTCCTCGATCCGGGCGATGAGCCCCTGGGTCCACTCGGCCTCCGCGTCGGCCGTGTGGATCCAGAGGTTCATGATCTCGCCGATGTGGCCGAGCTGTTCGGGGCCGTCCTCGGGGACGTAGTGCTCGGTGACGGACGCGCGCCACTCCTCGCTCTGCCGGATCCGCTCCTTGAGCAGCGCCACGACCTCGGCACGCGGCAGGTCGAGCATGCAGCCGATGGCCGCCGACTTGACGTCCATCTTCTGGTCGTACGAGGTCAACGCCTCGCGCACCAGCCGCAGATACTCCTCGGTGCCCGCGTCCGTCATCTCGTACTCGGTGCGCGGCGGGCCGCCGGCCGTCGACGGGGCGATCTCGTGCGCGCGCAGGAGCCCTTGCTTGGCCATCTGCTTGAGCGCGTGGTAGATCGAGCCGGGCTTGGCGTTGGACCACTCGTGCGCGCCCCAGTACTCCAGGTCGTTGCGCACCTGGTAGCCATGGGCCCGCCCGTGCTGGCGCACCGCGGCCAGCACGAGGAGACGGATCGCTGACATGGGGTCCAGACTAGGACGCCCGCTCCCCGCTCTCCGCGAGGGCCACCAGGTCCCAGGCCGACCTGCCGTCCAGGGACTCGCGGACGATGTCGGCGTGACCGGCGTGCCGGGACAGCTCACGGATCAGGTTGAGCAGCATCCAGCGGACGGAGACCCGGCTGTCCGGCGGGAACCAGGGGTCGTTCGGGAGCGGGAAGGTGTCGTCGAGGCTCGGGACAGAGCGGACGTACGCCTCCGTCTCCGCGGCGACCTTCTCCCCGTACGCCAGCTGCGACTCGACCGTCTCGCCGTCGACCAGGGCGAAGCACTCGTGCCAGTTCGCCTCGGTCCGCTGTACGGCCGGCGGCTCGCCCTTGGCCCGGGCGACCCAGCCCTGCTCGACCTCGGTCACATGCTTCAGCAGCCCGGCGAGGGTCAGCTCGCTCGCGCTGGGGCGCGAGGCCGCCTGCTCGTCGGTCAGCCCGAGCAGTGCGCGCCGGACGGCGCCGCGCTCCGCGGCCAGATAGCCGAGCAGCGCGCCGCGCTCGTCGCCGTGCGCTTCCGCGGGAACGTGGGTGACCATGAGCGGCCGCCTTTCGTCGGGACCCGGGGGGCTCTCCCCCTGACACCGACGAAGCTACGGGCCCTTGCGGTCAGCTTCTGTCCGCAAGGGCCCGCCGCGCGAGAACCGTCTAGAACGGGAAGCCGCTCCGGCCGTGCTGGACCGAGATCCACTTCAGGGTGGTGAACGCGTCCAGCATCGTGTCGCCGTTGAGGCGGCCGATGCCCGAGCTCTTCTCGCCGCCGAAGGGGACGATCGGCTCGTCGTGGACGGTGCCGTCGTTGACGTGGAACATGCCGGTGTCGATCTGCTTGGCGAAGTTCACGCCGCGCTCGATGTCGGCGGTGTGGACGGCGCCGCTGAGGCCGTACGGGGTGTCGTTGACGACGCGGACCGCCTCCTCCTCGCCGTCGACCGGGATGAGGAAGGCGACCGGGCCGAAGACCTCCTGCTGGAGGAGGGCCGAGTCGGCCGGGAGGCCGGTCAGGACCGACGGGGAGACCAGGTTGTCCCTCGTCTCGCCGCGCAGCAGGGCCGTCGCGCCCTCGGCGAGCGCCTGCTCGACGGTGCCCGAGACGGCGTCCGCCTGGGAGGAGTTGATGACCGGGCCGATGACGGTCTGCGGGTCGCTCGGGTCGCCGACCTTGAGGGACTTGACCTTGGCGACGAACTTCTCGGTGAACTCGTCGGCTATCGAGCGGTCGACCAGGACGCGGTTGGCGGCCATGCAGACCTGGCCCTGGTGGACGTACCGGCTGAAGACGGCGGCGTCGACCGCGTAGTCGATGTCGGCGTCGTCGAGGACCACGATGGCGCTGTTGCCGCCGAGTTCGAGGACCGAGCGCTTGAACAGCGAGGCACAGACGGTCGCGACGTGACGGCCGACCTTGTCGGAGCCGGTGAAGGAGATGACCTTCGGGATCGGGTGCTCCAGGAAGGCGTCGCCAATCTCCGCGATGTCGGTGATGACGACGTTCAGCAGCCCCTTGGGCAGGCCCGCGTCCTCGAAGATCTTCGCGACCAGGGAGCCGCCGGTGATCGGGGTGTTCTGGTGCGGCTTGAGCACCACGCCGTTGCCGAGCGCGAGCGCCGGGGCGACCGACTTGAGGGAGAGCAGGAAGGGGAAGTTGAAGGGGCTGATCACACCGACGACGCCGACCGGTACGCGGTAGACGCGGTTCTCCTTGCCGTCGATCGGCGAGGGGATGATCCGGCCCTCGGGACGCAGGGAGAGGTGGATCGCCTCGCGCAGAAACTCCTTGGCCAGGTGGAGTTCGAAGCCCGCCTTGAGGTACGTGCCGCCGAGCTCGGCGATGATCACCTCCGTGATCTCCTGCTCGCGCTCCTCGATGAGGCGCAGGGCCTTCTCGAAGACCGCGCGCCGCGCGTACGGGTTGGTGCCGGCCCATTCCTTCTGGGCGCGGGCGGCCGACCTGTACGCCTCGTCGACCTCGTCGACCGTGGCTATCGTGATCGACGCCAGCTTCTCGCCGTCGTACGGGTTGAAGTCGATGATGTCCCAGGAGCCGGTGCCCGGGCGCCACTCACCGTCGATGTACTGCTGGGCCAGGTCGGTGAAGTACGACGACATGTGATCCCCAAATCACTAGCGGACACGGTCGCTTGTGGGCGTGCGACCAACATCACGGTCTGATCACACGTCATCGTACTTGTGGGACAAGCGAGTTGGGGACACAGAGCTAAGTTATGGGGAGAACCCTCGGGCGCCCTGGGCGGCTTCAGGAGAGCTGGAGGAGACCCCGCAGCAGGTCCCGGCTCTCGTCCGGCCCCGGACTGTCCTGCTGGAGCTCCTTGAGGGCGCTCTCGTACTGGGCGACGTCCTCGTGCTTGTCCAGATAGAGGGCGCTGGTGAGCTGCTCCAGATAGACGACGTCGGTGAGGTCGGACTCCGAGAAGCTCAGGATCGTGAACGCGCCGCTCTCGCCCGAGTGGCCGCCGAAGCTGAACGGCATGATCTGCAGCCGGACGTTGGAGTGTTCGGAGATCTCGATGAGGTGCTGGAGCTGGCCCCGCATCACCTCGCGGTCGCCGTAGGGGCGGCGCAGGGCCGCCTCGTCGAGGACGATGTGGAAGTCGGGGGCGTTCTCGGCGACGAGGTACTTCTGCCGCTCCAGGCGCAGCGCCACCCGCCGCTCGACGTCGGCCTCGCTCGCGCCCTTCATGCCGCGCCGGACGACCGCACGTGCATACGCCTCGGTCTGGAGCAGCCCGTGCACGAACTGCACCTCGTACGCGCGGATGAGGGAGGCGGCGCCCTCCAGACCCACATAGGTGGGGAACCAGCTCGGCAGGACGTCGGAGTAACTGTGCCACCAGCCCGCCACGTTGGCCTCGCGGGCGAGGGAGAGCAGCGACATGCGCTCGGCCTCGTCCGTGATGCCGTACAACGTCAGGAGGTCCTCGACGTCCCTGGTCTTGAAGCTCACCCGGCCCAACTCCATCCGGCTGATCTTCGACTCGGAGGCCCGGATGGAGTAGCCCGCGGCCTCGCGCGTGATCCCCCGCGCCTCACGCAGTCGCCTGAGTTGTGATCCGAGCAGCATGCGCCGCACCACCGATCCCGGCTCTCCCGCGCTCACGTTCGCCAGCCTCCCCAACCGTCTTCAGGGGCCGAAGTCTGCCACTAAAACACTTCGAGCTGTACTCGTCCGATTACAGAGATGGAAAGAAGCCAAAGATTCCACACAGGAGGGAGCGAGGAGAAGGCAAGAGCGGGAAGGAAGTTGGCGGAAAAAATGCCCAACAAGCGGTACGGGAGCATCCAATTCGGTCACGTGCACGTGCATCTGCACCTTGCATCTGCACCACACATCCGAAACCATGGTCCCGCGCAACCGCTGCATCGCAACGACCGCGAGTTCCCGGGAGTGCCTCGCATGGGGATGAATGGATCGACCATGCTCGAGCCGTTACGGCAGGGCCTTCCGCCGCTGGATCCCACGGCCGTGTCCAACGCCGCCTCCTGCGCTCTGCCCGCCCGCTACGAAGCGGTGCGCGAGGCACGGCAGTTCACCCGCAGAACGCTCGACCAGTGGGACATCGGCGACCGTTTCGACGACGTCTGTCTCGTCGTCTCCGAACTGGTCACCAACGCCCTGCGGCACGGACTGCCGGGCGGCAACGGCCACGCCCCCGATCAGATCCCGCCAGTGCGGCTGCATCTGATGCGCTGGACGGACCGGTTGGTGTGCGCGGTGCGCGATCCCAGCCACGACAGCCCGGTGGCGCGCGACTCGGACGACTTCTCGGCGGAATCCGGCCGCGGCCTGTTCCTCGTCGACTCCTTCGCCGACAGCTGGGGCTGGCATCCGCTCGCCGGCACCCTCAACGGCAAGGTCGTCTGGGCGCTGTTCCTGCTCCAGCCGCGGGAATCCTCGGAGTGAGCCCCCGCGGCGTTTTTCGGCGCCACGGATCTACGCGCGTCACCGCCCGTAGGGAGCCGGTCACCCCGGGCTGACCGGGGTCCCGCGCACGCTCACCCGGCTATCAGGTGGTCGAACTCGCCGTCCTTGACCCCGAGGAGCATCGCCTCGATCTCCGCGCGGGTGTAGACGAGCGCCGGGCCGTCCGGGAAGCGCGAGTTGCGCATGGCCACGCCGCCGTCCGGCAGCCGCGCGAACTCGACACAAGAACCCTGCGAGTTGCTGTACTGGCTCTTCTGCCAGGCCACCCCGCTCAGATCCGTGGCCGCCATGCCGTTGTACACGTCCATGCCGTTGTACACGTCGTGGTCCACAGGTCGCTCCCCGGTGGTGCGGTGGCCTTGGGGCCATTGATGCAATGGTCAACTGGTCCGGATCATAGCTCTGTTCACGTGCAGATGCATGAGCAGATGCACGTGCACGCGGGGTGTTCCCGTGGTTACAGATGTGACGTACGCGGTGCTACATCCGTTCCAGCACGTCCCCCAGAGCCCGCATCACATGCGACCTCCAGCCCCCGTCCATGATCGTCCGGGCCATCAGCTGCGCGGGGTCGTCGGGGTCGAATCCCTCGTGTACTAGAAAGAGACGCGTTCCACGCCCTTCCTGTTCCACCTTCCACGTGATGGTCCAGTCGGCGGAATTGGCAGGATCCGTGTCGGTCCAGCGGACGCTCAGCATCCGCTCCGGCTCGTAGGCGAGAACCTCCACGTCGAGGGTGCCGGAGAAGCGGGTGTTGGGCCGCGGGACCGAGCTCATCGTGTACCGGTGACCGACCTCGAGACGGAACGCCTCGGCCCCTTGCATCTGCCACTGCGCGAGCAGTTCGGGCTCGGTGAGGGCGCGCCAGACCTTGGCGGGCGGGTGCGGGAAGAACTGGTCGACGCGGATGACGGTGAGGTCGTCGCCTTCGGGTGCGGTGCTCATGGGGCGCCATCGTCGGGCATCCGGTCCAGCAGGTCGCCGAGCTCCCTCAGCCGGTCGCGCCAGAACCGCTCGTACGGGTGGAGCCAGTCCTGCACCTCGGCGAGCGGGGCCGCCTCCAGGCGGTAGATGCGCTGTCGGCCGGAGCGCTGCTCGGAGACGAGGCCGGCGTCGCGGAGCACCTTGAGGTGCTCGGAGAGGCTCGGGCGGGCCATGTCGAAATGGGCGGCGAGGGCCTGCACCGGCTGAGGGCCGCCGTCGCGGAGGAGGCGCAGCACCTCGCGGCGGGTGGCGTTGGCGAGCGCGGCGAACACCCGGTCCGCCTCGGCCTCTTCACGGACCCCCGCTGCGGTCATGCCGGCCCTCCTCCTGGTGCGCGTCCTAGTGGTGCGCTTCCGTCAGCAGCATCAGACCGTTGCCATCGGGATCCGCGAACGAGGCCATCCGGCCCCAGGGGAGCTCGTCGGGGCCCTGCACGCGGACGCCCGCGTCGGTGAGCCGTGCGCAGTCGGCGTCGACGTCGGTCGTCACCAACATGATCCCCCGCGCCTCGCCGGGCTCGAAACCGCCCATCCCCGGGCCGGAGAGCGTGAACACGGTCTGCGCCCCGGCGGGCGCCACCTGGAGCCACCGCCCCTGGGGCAGGTCGAGGTCGGCGGTGACGTCCATGCCGAGGACCTCGGTGTAGAAGCGCAGGGCGCGGTCCTGGTCGGCGACGGGGAGGGTGACGAAGGAGGCGTGTGTGATGGTCATGGGGAACACGATAGGTAGGTGATTCCCTACGCGTCAAACGTAGGGAATCACCTACCTATAGCCGTTCACCTGGCGCTGGAGTACGGCAGCAGCGCCATCTCCCGGGCATTCTTGATGGCACGGGCCAGCTGTCGCTGCTGCTGGGCGGTGACGCGGGTGACGCGGCGGCTGCGGATCTTGCCGCGGTCGGAGATGAACTTCCGCAGCAGGTCGGTGTCCTTGTAGTCGATGTACGTCACTCCGGCCGCGTCCAGCGGATTGGGCCGGTGCTTGGCAGGCTGGCGTTCGGTCTTGCGGGGCACGGGTCTCAGACCTCCAGGAGGGTGTCGAAGGCGGGCGGCAACTGCTTCCAGGCGGTGCGGCCCGCCGCGTACTCGGTGTCGGTCAACAGGCAGGACTCCAGCAGCCGTTCGAGTCCGTCGCGGTCGAGCGCGGGGGACGTGAAGACCAGGTGCTGGCAGCAGTCGCCGTGCTCGGGGTGCCAGTCCAGCGCGGCGGCGGCGCGACGCACCGGCGGGACCATGTCCCAGGCCGCGTCGGGGAGGGAGGCGAGCCAGGGCCCGGCGCTCTCCACACACAGCGCGCCCCCGGCCGCGTCCCAGTGCAGCAGGGTGTCCGGCCGGTCCGCGAGCCAGAACCGGCCCCGGCTGCGGGCGGCGGCACAGGTGATGTCCTCCAGCGCCTCGTACAACCGTTCCGGGTGGAACGGCCGGTCCCGGTGCCATACGAGCGTGGAGACGCCGTGGGCATCGGCGTCGGCGGGCAGCAGGGCGCAGGCGGGGTGCTGGGCCGCGGCGGCGGCTTCGACATCGAAGCCGGCGAGGGCGGCCTGGGCGAGGGGGTTCAGGGGCGGAAGGGGGGTACCGCCCTGCGGGCCTTCGGCCTGCCCCGAGAGGGGCCGTGCGCCGGCCGGGCCACCGGCGTCGCCCGAGAGGGGCCGTGCGCCGGCCGGGCCACCGGCGTCGCCCGAGAGGGGCCGTGCGCCGGCCGGGCCACCGGCGTCGCCCGAGAGGGGCTGCGCGCCGGCCGGGCCGCCGGCGTCGATCAGGATCCGGCGGGCCGTCGGGTGAAGCTGGGCCAGCAGTTCGTGGTCCTCGTCGTCGGCCTCCTCCGAGTCGGCCACGGCGAGGACCGGGGCGTATTCCAGTTGGCGGGCGAAGGTGTCGGCGATGGTGCGTTGGTCGGTGGCGGCCGCGGCGAGGCCGCGTTCGGCGAGGTCGTCGCCGTTGCCGAGGTAGGGCAGGACCAGTGCGGGGTCCACGGCGGTAATGACACCGGTGACCGTGAGGCCGCCGGCGGTCACCACCTCCGCCATGGCCTTGGGCTCGACGGAGTCCCACAGTTCGACCACGGCGAGCCGGGTCACCCCGTCGTCCGCGATCCGCCGCAGCTCGGGCACCAGGTCTTCCCTCAGCGCACAGCACGCGCAGTCGTTGACCAGCGGCGTCTCGGCGGCGGAGAGCAGACCGGAGGCGTCGCGCACGGTGCGGACGACCGTGCCGGCCGCGGCCGTCGCCAGGTCGTGGTGGAGCACGACACTGGCGGGCACGTCGGCAAGGAGGCGCGCGACGGCAGCCTTGCGGGCGTCGGCGTGCAGCCCGCCGACGATCACGACCGAGAGCATCAGCCCCGCTCCCCCGGCCGGCCGTACCGGCGCTCGAAGCGCTCCACGCGGCCGGCGGTGTCCAGGACGCGTGCGGTGCCGGTGTAGAAGGGGTGGCTGACGTTCGAGATCTCGACGTCCACGACCGGGTAGGTGTGGCCGTCCTCCCACTCGATGGTCTTCTCGCTCGTCATCGTCGAGCGGGTGAGGAAGGCGTGGTTCGCGGCCCGGTCACGGAAGACGACCGGTCCGTAGGGCGGGTGGATTGCGTTGCGCATGGCGGGGTCAGCGCTCCTCTCGGAAGTCGACGTGGCGGCCGGCGACCGGGTCGTACTTGCGCAGGGTCATACGGTCCGGGTCGTTGCGACGGTTTTTGCGGGTGACGTAGGTGAAGCCGGTCCCGGCGGTGGAGCGGAGTTTGACGACCGGGCGGAGTTCGTTGCGAGCCATGCCGTGTATCTTACTGAAAATGAATTCCATTTACACAACGGCTTCGAGAGAGGTGCGTCACCCATGTCCGCCCACTGCATGCTGACCGGCGCCCACCCCGGCTTCGGCAACCGCATCTCCCACTCCCACCGGCGCACTTCACGCCGCTTCGACCCCAACATCCAGTCCAAGCGCTACTGGTTGCCGAGCGAGAGCCGGTACGTGCGGCTGCGGCTGAGCGCGAAGGGGATCAAGACCGTCGACACGATCGGCGTCGAGGCGGCCGTGGCCCGCATCCGGGCCCGGGGAGTGAGGATCTGATGGCAAAGAAGAGCAAGATCGCGAAGAACGAGCGGCGGCGAGAGATCGTCGCCCGGTACGCGGAGCGGCGTGCCGAGCTGAAGGAGATCATCCGGCGGCCGTCGTCCACGGAAGCCGAACGGCAGGACGCCCGGCGGGAGTTGGGGAGGCAGCCGCGTGACGCCAGCGCCACCCGGGTGCGCAACCGCGACCAGGTGGACGGCCGGCCGCGCGGCTACTTCCGGGCCTTCGGCCTGTCCCGGGTGAGTCTGCGCGAGCAGGCGCACGCCGGGTACCTTCCGGGGGTCCGTAAGTCCTCCTGGTAGCTTGCTGCGGTCGTAGCGTCCGCCCGTAATCCGCTGATCCGCCAGGGAGCTTCCATGACATCGGCTTCGGTGAACTTCTCGCGCACCGCGACTGCCGCGGCCATGGCCCTCGCGGGTGTCCTCGCGCTCGGCGCGTGCAGTTCGGACGACGGCTCGGACTCCGACGACTCGACGCCGAGCGCGAGCGCCTCCACCGACGGTTCGGCCTCCTCGTCCGGCTCCCCCTCCGCCTCCGCCTCCGATGACCTCGCGGGCAGCTGGCTCACCACGGCCAAGGGCAAGGCCGTCGTCCTGATGGTCAACGGCACCGAGGCCGGGCTGTTCGCGACCGGCGGGACGGTGTGCAGCGGGACCGCGGGCGAGGAGTCCGGGATGCAGATGATCCACCTCAAGTGCACGGACGGCAGCAAGGACCGGGCGACCGGGATGGTCGACTCCGTCGACAAGACCACCCTCAAGGTGACGTGGGAGGGCGGCCTCGGCGCGGAGACGTACACCAAGGCCGAGGGCGGCCAGCTGCCGTCGGGACTGCCGACGGCCGGCCTCGGCTGAACCGGGCCGGGGGTCGGCGGGGCGGACCGGGGGTCGGCGCGGGCGAGCAGAGGGTCGGCGCGGGCGAGCTGAGGATCGGCGCGGGCGAGCAGAGGATCGGCGCGGACGGACCGAGGATCGGCGCGGGCGAGCAGAGGATCGGCGCGGACGGACCGAGGATCGGCGCGGGTAAGCAGAGGATCGGCGCGGACGGACCGAGGATCGGCGCGGGCGAGCAGAGGATCGGCGCGGACGGACCGAGGATCGGCGCGGGTAAGCAGAGGATCGGCGCGGACGGACCGAGGATCGGCGCGGGTAAGCAGAAGATCGGCGCGGACGGACCGAGGATCGGCCGGGGCGAGCAGAGGATCAGCGCGGACGGACCGGCCGAGGGTCGGCGCGGACGAGCAGAGGATCAGCGGGGGTGGGCAACCGTTCTCCGGGCTCGTGCGTGATGATCCATGCACGAGCCTCAGCGGCGTCACGCCGCCCGGAGCATCCAAGGACCCCCATGCGCGCCCTCCCCTTCGCCGCCGGCGCCCTCGCCGCGGCCTTCCTGCTGACCGCCTGTTCCGACGACGACAGCGGCGGGGCCACCGACACCGGCGCCTCCGCCAAGGCCGGCGGCGCCTGCGTGATCGGCGAGATGGGCGTGCGGGTCGGCCCCGCCAACGCCGCCCCGGCCGCCGGCGACACCGGCAACGTGCCCGTGACGCTCACCAACAAGAGCGGCGCCAAGTGCACGCTGGACGGCCTGCCCGGGGTCGACCTCATCGCCGGCGGCACCACGGTGAGCGTGGAGTCCGACCCCGCCGCCACGGCCGGGAAGACGTCCCTCGCCGACGGCGCCGCGATCGCCTTCACCCTCACCTATGTCCGGGGCGAGAAGGGCGGCGACCAGAGCCTTGCCGTGACGAGCGCGGACTTCACCCTGCCGGGGTCCACCAAGACGTACGCCTTCAAGTGGTCGTACGGCGATGTCGCGTTGAAGAAGGACGGCCAGACGCCGGACGCCACGGTGTCCGGGTTCCAGGAGTCCAGCGAGTGACCCGGCTCAGCGCAGGGGCTTGCGGGACTTGACCTGCGCCCGGTCGGCCGCCTCGGCGCCCTCCACCCAGCCCGCCTCGTCGCTGACGCCGCGCAGGCGGGTGGTGGTGGTCCGCGGGAACATGCGGTCCAGGCGGTCGGTGACGGCGACCTCGCGGGTGGCGAGGACCGGGAGCAGGTCGTCGCCGACCTGGGTCTCGGCGGCGGCGCGCAGCCGGTCGCCGACGCGGTGGGCGTAGGCCGCGAGGAAGGACTGCCGGAAGGTCTTGGTGCGCTTGCGGCCACCGGCCCGCTGGGCGGCCTCCGCCTTCGCCATCGCGGTCGTGGCCTGCACCAGGAGCGAGGTGTAGAGCAGCTCGACGGCGTCGAGGTCGGGGCCGAAGCCGACCACCGTGGAGAAGGCGAACGACTCGTTCCAGACCGCCCGGCAGTGGTTCGCCGTCGCCACCGCGTCCAGCAGCACCGCCTTGGCCTGCTCGTACGGCGGCTCGACCCCGATCCGGCAGGCGCCCGGGGCATCGTGCGTGGGCGCCTGCGCGTCCAGCACCGCCTCGTCGACGCTGTGCCGGGCCATCAGCTCCTGCGCCTTGGCGGTGAGCGCCTCCGCCTCGTCCGGGTAGCCCGTCGCCTCCGCCTTGGCGAGCAGCGCGCGGATCCGGGTGAGCATCCGGGGCTCGGCGGAGGAGTGCCGGGTGACGGGTTCGTCCACGGGTTCGAGAGCGGGCAGCCGCAGCAGCAGGCGGTACAGCTCAAGGACCGTGGTCGCGTGCGAGAAGCGGTCGGTGCGGGGCGCGGGCTCGGCGGGCAGTTCGGCCAGCTGAGCCGCCCACCGGGGGCCGCGCGACCGGTCGTCGGGCGCCTGCGCGCGGATCAGCGCCGCCGCCAGGCGTACGTGTACGTCGTCCAGCTCGCGCCGCACCATCCGTACGACGTCGGCCGGCTGCCAGCCACGGCGCCAGGCCGCCGCGAGGAACTCCCGCCCCCGGCGTTCGAGTTCGGGGTCGGCGTTCGCGTCCGCGGCGAGGAGGGAGGCGGCCGTGTCGAGGGCGGAGTCGGCGTCCGAGTAGAGGGCGGCCTCGAAAGCGCGGTCGACGGCGTCTGGGGCACTGCTGCTGGTCACGGGCCGATCGTCTCACTCTCCGAAAATCGGGTGCCGCCGCCCGGGGTGGCTTCGAGCATGGCCGCATGGTGGACATGTCTCTCTACGCGGCCTTTCTCGTGGCCGCCTTCGCGCTCTGTGTGACCCCGGGTCCCGACATGATGTTCATCGTGGCGATGGGCGGCCGGGGCGGCCCCGCGGCGGGGGTGATGGCGGCGTTCGGGGTGGCCTGCGCGATGTTCGTGCACACGGTCGCCGCGGCGCTCGGCCTGTCGGCGCTGTTCCTGGCGCTGCCGACGCTGTACCACGTGCTGCGCTGGGCGGGCGCGGCCTATCTGCTGTATCTCGCGGTGAAGGCGTTCCGGGACCGTTCGCCGATGGGTGAGGGGACGGCGGCGGGCCCCGGGATGCGGCGGGCGTTCTGGCAGGGCGCGGTCACCAACCTCCTCAATCCCAAGGTGATTCTCTTCAACGTGGCGTTCCTGCCCCAGTTCGTGGCGCCCGAGAAGGGACAGGTGTGGGAGCAGTTCCTGGTTCTCGGGCTCTCGATCACGGTGATGGGCTTCGCGGTGGACGGTTCGATCGGACTGCTCTCCGGGAAGCTGTCGGCGCTGCTGCGGCGGAGCCGGCGGGTGGCACGGGGACTCAACATCTTCAGCGGGACGGTGTTCACGGGGCTCGCGGTGCGGCTGGCCGTCTCGGCGCCCAAGTAGCGTCAACTTCGGGTTGACACCTCCAGGCTGTCAACCTACGGTTGACACATGACGACGAACCCCAACATCACGTCATCCGTACGCCTCGACGACCTCATCGCGGCCATCAAGAAGGTCCACGCGGAGCCCCTCGAACAGCTTGAGGACGCGGTGATCGCCGCCGATCACCTCGGTGACGTGGCCGACCATCTGATCGGCCACTTCGTGGACCAGGCCCGCCGCTCGGGGGCCTCCTGGACGGACATCGGCAAGAGCATGGGGGTGACCCGGCAGGCGGCGCAGAAGCGGTTCGTGCCGAAGGAGGGCGGGGACCTCGGAGCGAGCCAGGACTTCAGCCGCTACACGCCACGGGCCCGCAACGTGGTGATGGCCTCCCACAACGAGGCCGTCGCCGCCCGCAACGCCGAGGGCCGGCCGGAGCACCTGGTCCTCGGCCTGCTGGCGGAACCGGAGGCGCTGGCCGCGAAGGCGATCGTCGCGCAGGACGTCCTGCTCGACACCGTCCGCCAGGCCGCGACCGCCGCGCTCCCGCCGGCCGTCGAGGACGCCCCGGAGCTGGTGCCCTACGGCTCCGACGCCAAGAAGGTCCTCGAACTCACCTTCCGCGAGGCCCTGCGCCTAGGCCACAACTACGTCGGCACCGAGCACATGCTGCTGGCCCTCCTGGAGTTCGAGAACGGCCAGGGCCTCCTTTCCGCCCTGGGCATCACCAAGCAGGCGACGGAGGCGAACATCGCGGCGGCGCTGTCGCAGGTGACGGGAGAGGGCTGAGGGCTGAGGGCTGAGGCTTGCGGTGGGGTGGCGGGGCCGCGCCTGAGCCGGGGGCTCCGTTGCCGGGTCGCCTGTGGAGTGCCCGCCGAAGGCCGTCGGCGGGGTGGGTGGACCGCGGTCGCCGGGCCTCGTGGGGCGGCGGAACCCGCCGCCGGGCGGACCTCGCGCTCCGTCGGGCCCTGCCCAGGCCGGATCCTGCGGGCGAACACGGCGAGCGTGGGGGCGCCGCGGCGAGCGGGGGGCGGCGACGCGCGCGTGGGCCGCGGCCAGGGCCGTTGTCAGACCCTCCTGCGAGACTCGCCTGCATGACCGATCGCTGGGCGCTCGCTCCGGCCGAGGGCGGTGGTGTGGAGCTCGCCGCCCTCGGTGGGGACGGGCTGCCCGTGGGGCCGGTGGTGCGGGAGGCGGATCTCGCGGCGGCCGTGCGGGGGCGGCCGGAGGTCACGCGGTGGGTGTGGCGGTCCACCGCCGAGGTGTATCCGCGGCTGCTCGCCGCGGGGGTGCGCGTGGAGCGGTGCTACGACATCGAGGACGCGGAGACGCTGCTCCTCGGCCACGCAGGGAGATACGGCGAGCCCCGATCGGCCGCCGCCGCGCTCGCCCGGCTGCGCGGCGGCCCCGTACCGCCCGATCCGCCGCTGCGCTCCGCCGAACCCGGCTCCCAGTCCTCCCTCTTCGAGCCCCAGGCCGTCCACCTCCCCCTGACCGGCCTCCTGGAGGTCTACGCCGACCAGTTGCGCCGCCAGGACGCCACCGCCCACCCGGACAGGATGCGGCTGCTGATCACCGCCGAGTCGGCCGGAATGCTGGTGGCCGCCGAGATGAACCGCGCGGGGCTGCCGTGGAGCGCCGACGTGCACCGGGCGGTGCTGCACGAACTGCTCGGTGAGCGATACGCGGGTGGCGGTGAGCCACGGCGGCTCGCCGAGCTGGCCGACGAGGTGTCCGCCGCCTTCGGGCGCCGGGTCCGGCCCGATCTGCCCGCCGACGTGGTCAAGGCCTTCGCACAGGCCGGGATCAAGGTCACCTCGACCCGACGCTGGGAGCTGGAGACCGTCGATCATCCGGCCGTGAAGCCCTTGATCGAGTACAAGAAGCTGTACCGGATCTGGGTCGCCCACGGCTGGTCCTGGCTCCAGGACTGGGTGCGGGAAGGGCGGTTCCGGCCGGAGTTCCTGTGCCACGGGACCGTCACCGGCCGCTGGGTCACCAACGGCGGCGGCGCCCTGCAGATCCCCAAGGTGATACGCCGTGCCGTCGTCGCCGACCCCGGCTGGCGACTGGTCGTCGCCGACGCCGACCAGATGGAACCGCGCGTCCTGGCCGCCATCTCACGCGACCCCGGGCTGATGGAGGTGGCCGGCCGCGACACCGACCTCTACCAGTCCGTCTCCGACCGCGCCTTCTCCGGCGACCGCGACCAGGCGAAGCTCGCCGTGCTGGGCGCGGTCTACGGCCAGACCTCCGGGGACGGCCTCAAGAACCTCGCCGCGCTCAGACGCCGCTTCCCCAAAGCGGTGGCGTACGTCGACGAGGCGGCCCGCGCGGGCGAGGAGGGACGGCTCGTACGGACCCACCTCGGCCGCACCTGCCCACCCGTGGCCGGCTCGGGCGACGACGCCGCCGAAGAGGCCGGCATCCCGCAGGACGGACCCGCGGACCAGGGGCGGGTGCCGGGCCACGCGTCCGGCACCGCCCGCGCCCGCGGCCGGTTCGCCCGAAACTTCGTCGTCCAGGGCAGCGCCGCCGACTGGACCCTGCTGCTGCTCGCGGCACTGCGGCGGACCTGCGCGGACCTGGCGGCCGAGCTGGTCTTCTTCCAGCACGACGAGGTGATCGTGCACTGCCCGGAGGAGGAGGCCGAGCAGATCGTCGCCGCCATCCGGGACGCGGCGGCACTGGCCGCCCGGCTGACGTTCGGTCAGACGCCGGTACGGTTCCCGTTCACGACGTCGGTGGTGGAGTGCTACGCGGACGCCAAGTAGCCCAACCGCCCCAGCCGCCCGGCGCGGTCAGCCGTCGAGCAGTTCCCTGAGCTCGGCCAGGACTTCCTTCTTGTCCGTGCCGTCCAGCGCGGCCAGTGCGACGCGCCACTGCTCGCGCGCCTCCTCGGTCCGCCCCAGCTCCCGCAGCAGCAGCCCGTACTGATGACGGGCCAGCCCGCTCGTGTAACCGTCGGCCCGGGCGTCCGCCCGGCGCAGCAGCTCGGCGTACTCGCTCTCGGCCCGCCCACCGCGACCCAGCAGCCGCAGGGCGCGCAGCAGCCCGAGCCGGGACTGGGACTCCCCGTGCCAGTCGCTGTGACCGCCGAGCATGCCGAGGCTCTCCTCGAAGTGCGGTACGGCCGCCTCCGGTTCGCCCAGGGTGAGGTAGGCGTAGCCGATGTTGCAGTGCGCGGAGTGGGCCACGATGACGTTGCCGATGTCGCTCGCGATCGCGAGGGAGCGCCGGTGGTGCTCGATGGCGGCCCGGGGGTCGGTGTGCTCGTACAGGTTGCCGAGATGGCCGTACGCCACCGCGTCGCCCCAGGGGTCGTCCAGCTGCGGCGAGAGCTCCAGGCAGGCGAGGAGCGCCTGCTCGGACTCGGCGTAGCGGCCGAGGCTCTCCAGCAGCAGGCCCTTGTTGCCGAGGCAGCGCCGGACCCGGGAGACCACGCCGAGTCGCTGCCAGAGCCTGAGGGCCTGGTCGTTGGTGTCGAGCGAGTCGCCGTGCCGGCCGGCCAGGAAGTGCATGCCGGCCAGGTCGCTCAGCGCGTACGCCTCGGCGACCTCGTCGCCCAGACGCCGGGCCAGCTGGAGCGCCACCTGCCCCAGCACCTCCATCTCGGCGACGCGACCACCGCGTTGGAGACAGGGGAAGAGCAGCCGCAGCAGGGCGGAGACATGGGCGGCGGTGCGCAGGTCGGAGGCGTCGGCGTACCGCTCGGCGAGCGCGACGATGTTGTCCAGTTCCGCGGTGCTCCAGGCGAAGGCCTCCTCCGCCGAGGCGAAGGGCGGTACGGACAACACGTGCGCGGTGTGCTCGGGCGGCTGCGTCGGGGTCGGGCGTCGGCGGTCCCCCTGGTCGAAGCCGGGTACGACGGTCGCGGTGAGGACGCGTTCGGCGACGGCCGTGTACCAGCGCACGCCGGTGCGGGCGACATCCACGGCCTGGCCGCTCTCGGCGAGTTCCCGGGCGAAGTCGCGGACCAGGTCGTGCGGGGCGTAGCGGCCGTACGCCGTCTCCTCCAGCAGGGCCACGTCGACGAGCCGGTCGAGCGCCTCCTCCGCGCGGTCCGTGTCGGTGCCGAGGAGCCGGGCGATGAGCGGGGCGCCGTAGGTGGGCAGATGCAGCGCGCCCAGGCGGCGCAGCGCGAGGGCGGCGTCGCGGTCGGAGCGGCGGCCCGAGGCGGCGAGCGCGTCGTGGGCGACGGCCAGCGAACGGCGTACGGACAGGTCGTCGTACTCCAGCCGCTGCAACCTGCTTTCCGTGGCGGCCAGTTGGTCGGCGAGCACGTCCGGGGTGAGGGCGCGTCGGGCGGCCAGCCGGGCGGCGACGATCCGCAGCGCGAGCGGGAGGCGGCCGGTGAGCTCTACGAGGGGGTGGGTGGCGTCGATGCGGTCGCCGTCGTCACCGTCATGCGGGTCGGGGGCGCGGCCCGAGGCGGCTCGCAGCAGGGCCGCGCTCTCCTCCGCCGAGAGCGGTTCGAGCGGGAAGCGGCGGGCGCCGTCGAGGGCGGCCAGCGGGGAGCGGCTGGTGACGATCACCGCGCAACCGGGGCCGGCCGGCAGCAACTGCCGTATCTGCGCGGCGCTCTCGGCGTCGTCCAGCACCATCAGCGTGCGGGTGGGCGCGAGCATCGAGCGCAGCAACGCGGCTGCCGCGTCCGGGTGTTCGGGGATGGACCGGGGGTCGGCACCGAGGTCACGGAGCAGCGCGGTGAGGGCCTGGGCCGAGGTGAGGGGGGTCATGCCGGGGGTCGCGCCGTGCAGGTTGACGTACAACTGCCCGTCCGGGAAACGGTCCCGCAGGTCGTGCGCCAGATGAAGGGCGAGTGCGCTCTTGCCGACACCGGCCATGCCGCTGATGACCGCGACGGGGGTGGGGTGGCCGGCTGAGGCGGTGGAGAGGGTGTGGCGCAGGTCGCGGAGAGGGGTGACGCGGCCGGTGAAGTGGGGTGGGGGTGGGGGGAGTTGGGCGGGACGGGGTGGTGGGGCGGGGGGCGGTGCGGGGGCAGGGGTGGGCTCGGTGGCGTTCGCTGCGGCGGGAGCCGGAGTGAGGCCCGCCTCGTCCGGCGGTGTGCCTACGGCTTCGGCGGACGGGTCGGTGGGCACGGCCGACGGACCGGTGGGTACGGCCGACGGACCGGTGGGTACGGCCGACGGACCGGTGGGTACGGCCGACGGGGCGCCGTTCCCGTTCGCCGGGCCCCCGACATTCGCACGCGCCCCCGTGGCAGCGCCTCCCCTTGCCCCCGCGACACCTGCACCTGCACCTGCACCGGAACCAGCACCGGCATCGGCCGCCCTCGCGCCCGCCCCCACGTCCGCCGACAGCCCCGGGCCCTCCGGCGCCCCCCGAAGCACCTCGGCATGCGCCTCCCGCACCCCCGCCCCCGGCTCCACGCCGAGTTCCTCGATGAGGCGGACGCGCAGGTCGCGGTGGACGGCGAGGGCCTCGGCCTGGCGGCCGGTGCGGTGCAGGGCCAGCATCAGCTGGCGGTGGAAGGTCTCGCGCAGCGGGTGTTCGGCGGCGAGGGCGGTCAACTCCGGTACGACGGCCTCCCGTCGGGCCCCGCCGACGGCGAGCTCGGCGTCGTACCGCCACTCCTGGAGCAGCAGCCGGGCCTCCCCCAGCCGTTGCACGAAGGCGTAGCCGCCGAGTTCGGTGGGCAGGCCGTCGAGCGGGGTGCCGCGCCACAGGGCCAGCGCCGCGGTGCAGGCGCGTGCCGTGCGCTCCCAGTCCCGGCCCGCGTGGGCGGCCCGGGCCTCGACGGTCAGGGACTCGAAGACATGGACGTCCAGTTCGCCCTGCTCGACGCGCAGGAGATAGCCGGGGGGCACGGCGCGCAGCCGGTCGGGGTCGTCGAGCAGCCGGCGCAGCCGGGTGACGTGGTTGTGCAGCGAGGCCTGTGCGGAGGCGGGCGGCGCCTCGCCCCACAGGGCGTCCTTGAGCGCGTCGACGGAGACGGTACGGCCGGCTTCCAGCAGCAGGGCGGCGAGCAGGACGCGCACTTTGGGGCTGCTCACCACATGGGCGACGGGGCTGTCGGCCCCGTCGGTGTCGTACAGGACCGGCGGACCCAGGAGTCCGAAGCGCAGCTCGCACCGCTTCACACCGACCCACTGCCTTCCCATGCGCTGTACCTGGCGAAATCACGCCGTTGGCCACATGTTAGCGATCCGTTGGTGACGCCTGATGTGATCACTTCATCGGATCTGGCCCGAGGGTGCGCGCGTCGCACGCGTTACTCGGGGGAGTGTCGCCGTCGCGGCCGGATCCGGGGATGTGACAGGACCCCGGTCGTCGGAGGTGAACGACCGGGGTCCTCGTCCGTTTTCCGGGGCCTCTGCCCCCGCCCGGCCGGGCCCCCGACCCTCGCCGATGTGACCCACGCCACACCCCACGAGTGCATAGCGGGGCCGGGCCGACGTCCTTATTAAAGGGTGTGAGGGAGGGGCGACGTTGACGAGGCAGGCGCGGTCCGAGGCGTTCGACCGGTTCGTGGCGGACCGGTGGCCGACGCTGCTGCACCTGTCCCGGCTGCTCACCGCCGGGGACCGGCACCGGGCCGAGGATCTGTTGCAGGAGGCGCTGGTCAAGCTGTGGTTCGCATGGCCGAGGGTGGCCGACCAGGCGCCGGAGGCGTACGTCCGCAAGATCCTGGTCCGCGCCGCGGCGCGCTCGGCCCGGCGCCGCTGGTGGGGCGAGCAGCCCATGGACCGGCTCGACCGGCTGCCCGAGCCGCCCGAACCGGCGGACGAGACCGCCGCCGTGGACGAACGGACCCGCCTGGAGGCCCTGTTGGCGCAGCTTCCGGCCCGCCAGCGGGCCGCGGTGGTGCTGCGCTACTACCAGGACCTGCCCGAGGGGCAGGTGGCGGAGGTGCTGGGCTGCCCGGTGGGCACCGCACGCTCGCTCACGGCACGGGGAGTCGGACGGTTGCGGCGGCTGATGACGGAGACGGGCGAAGGACGGGTGGAGAAGGAGCCATGGACCACTTCGAGCAGGAGCTAGCGCGCATGCTGCGTGACAGCTACGACCTCGGCTGTGACCACGGCCGAGGCGAGTCGTCGTACGGGGAACGGCACCGCCGACGCCTGTACGCCGGTGTCCGCGCCCGGCAGCGGGTCCGGCGGGCCTGGATGGCCACCGGTTCGGCGCTGACGATCGCCGCACTCGGCGCCGTACTGATGACCCTGCCGAACTCGTTCGCCCAGGACAGCCCCACCACCCCCCGGCCGCGCCCGGCCACCTCCGCCCCGCTGCTGCCGGCACCGGCGACGGCTCTTCCCGCCTCCACCACCGAGGGCGAGCCGCTGCCGTACGGCGTCGTCACGACCGCGAAGCCGACCACGTGATCGACGAGACCACGACGTCAGCAGGTGTGGCGGCACCCGTGGCGGCACAGCCGGCGTCGCGGCCGGGCCACCCACGGTCGACGGCTTGGGAACAGCGCCTGCGCCGCTTCGGCCATCTCCCCCGCCCGCGCACGCCGTCCCTGCGCGACCGTCTGGTCGCCCCCTTCCCCCGGCCCCTCACCCGCTGGTCGGGCTGGGCCGGGCCGCTGCTGGTGGCGGCCCTGGCCGGAGTGCTGCGTTTCTGGCGCCTGGGCAGCCCGCACACGCTGGTCTTCGACGAGACGTACTACGCCAAGGACGCCTGGTCGCTGCTGCGCCTCGGGTACGAGGGCACCTGGCCGGACCGCAAGATCGCCGACCCGCAGGTGCTGGCCGACCCGCAGGTGATCCCGCTCTCCGACCCGGGGGTGTTCGTCGCGCATCCGCCCGCCGGCAAGTGGGTGATCGCCGTCGGCGAGTGGCTGTTCGGCCTCGACCCGTTCGGCTGGCGCTTCATGACGGCGGTGCTCGGCACGCTGTCGGTGCTGATGCTGTGCCGCATAGGCCGCCGTCTGTTCCGTTCGACGGCCCTCGGCTGTCTGGCCGGCGCGCTGATGGCGGTGGACGGCCTGCACTACGTGATGAGCCGCACCGCGCTGCTCGACCTGGTCGTCATGTTCTTCGCGCTGGCGGCGTTCGGCTGTCTGCTGATCGACCGGGACCGGGCACGGGCCCGGCTGGCCTCGGCCCTGCCGCCTCCCGAGCCGGACGGCCGCACCCGCCCCCACGCCCCCACCGCCGCCCGCGCGGGCACCGGACCACGCCCCTGGCGCCTGGCGGCGGGCGTCTGCCTGGGCCTGGCGTCCTCGGCGAAGTGGAACGGCCTGTACTTCCTGGCCTTCTTCGTCGCCCTGACCCTGCTCTGGGACGTGGCCGCCCGTCGAACAGCCGGGGCCCACCACCCCTACCGGGCCGTCCTGCGCAAGGACCTCGGCTGGTCGCTGCTCTCCCTGATCCCGGTGGCCGCCCTGACCTATCTGGCCACCTGGACCGGCTGGTTCCGCTCCTCCGACGGCTACGACCGGCACTGGGCGGACGGCCGCGGCGGCCCCTGGTCCTGGATCCCGGCCCCGCTGCGCAGCCTGTGGCACTACGAGTACGGGGTCTACCAGTTCAACGTGGGCCTGGACTCCTTCCACAAGTACGAGTCGAATCCCTGGAGTTGGCTGGTCCTGGGCCGCCCGGTCCTCTTCCACTACGAGTCCCCGAAACCCGGCACCAACGGCTGCCACACGACGACCGACTGCTCCCAGGCGATCCTCGCCCTGGGCACCCCGCTCCTGTGGTGGACGGCCTGCGCCGCGCTCCTCTACCTGCTCTACCGCTGGGCCCTGCGCCGCGACTGGCGAGCGGGCGCGATCCTCTGCGCGGTGGCCGCCGGATACCTCCCCTGGTTCCTCTACCAGGACCGCACGATCTTCGCCTTCTACGCCGTCGTCCTCGTCCCCTACCTCTGCCTGGCCGTGACGATGACGCTGGCCGCCCTCCTCGGCCCCCCGGGCGCCACAGAGAGCCGCCGCACCCGAGGCGCGATCACCGCGGGCGTCCTCGTCCTCCTCATCGCCTGGAACTTCATCTACTTCTTCCCGATCTACACCGGCCAGACGATCCCGTACGCGGACTGGCATGCGCGGATGTGGCTGGACACGTGGATCTGATCCGACCGACCAGGAGACGAACACGCAAAAAAAGCCCAGCTCAGAGTCGATCTGAGCTGGGCTTCGATGGAGCCGCCTTCGGGATTCGAACCCGAGACCTACGCATTACGAGTGCGTTGCTCTGGCCATCTGAGCTAAGGCGGCGCGCCGTCCGCACCATGGTGCGGTCAGCAACGTCGGTAAGTCTACACAGTTTCGAAGGGTGCTCCGCACCAGCCCCGGAGGGGGTCGTTCCGGGGCTGGGAGGGGTGCGCTAGGAGCAGCGCTTGCCCTGCGTCGGGGGCGTCCCGTGGAGCAGGTAGGCGTCGATGGCGGAGTCGATGCAGGTGCTGCCGCGGCCGTAGGCGGTGTGGCCGTCGCCCTCGTAGGTGAGGAGGCGGGAGGAGGTCAGCTGGGCGGCCAGGGCTCGGGCCCAGCGGTACGGGGTCGCCGGGTCGCGGGTGGTGCCGACGACGACGATCGGGGCGGCGCCGCGCGCGGTGATGCGGTGCGGCTCACCCGTGGCCTGCACCGGCCAGTACGCACAGTTCAGCGAGGCCCAGGCCAGGCCCTCGCCGAAGACCGGGGACGCCTTCTCGAACTCGGGCAGCGCCTCACGCACCTCGTCCGGCGTGGAGAACGCGGCGGGCAGGTCGAGGCAGTTCACGGCCGCGTTGGCGAACATCAGGTTCGAGTAGCGGGCGTCAGCGTCCCGCTCGTAGTAGCTGTCGGAGAGGAACAGCAGGCCCGCGCCGTCGTCGTCCTCCATCGCCGAGGTCAGCGCCTCCCGCAACTGCGCCCAGGCGCCCTCGTCGTACATCGCCGCGATCACCCCGGTCGTGGCGAGCGCCTCGCCCAGCTTGCGGCCGTCCGCGTCACCGGTGGGGATCGGGCGCGCGTCGAGCTTGCGGAAGAAGGCCTTCAGCCGGGTCCCGACCTGGTCCGCCCGCTTGCCCAGCGGGCAGTCCGGCTGCTGCACACAGTCCCGCGCGAACGACTGGAACGCCGTCTCGAACCCCGCCGTCTGGTCCAGGTTCATCCGCCGGGCCGGCAGGGACGGGTCCATCGCGCCGTCCAGGACCAGCCGGCCGACCCGGTCAGGGAAGAGGCCCGCGTACGTCGCCCCGAGGAACGTCCCGTACGACGCCCCGACGTACGTCAGCTTCGCGTCGCCCAGCGCGGCCCGCAGGATGTCCATGTCCCGGGCCGCCTCGGCGGTGGACACATGGCGCAGCAGCTCCGGCGACCGCGCCCCGCACCCCTCCGCGAACTTCTTGTACGCGTCGACGAGTTCGTCGGTCTCCTCCACGTCGTCGGGTGTCGTGTCGGTCTGCGTGTACGCGTCCATGTCCCGCCCGTCGAGACACTCCACGGGCTCGCTGCGGGCGACGCCGCGCGGGTCGACCGCCACCATGTCGTACCGGGCACGGACCTCGGCGGGGTAGCCGATCCCGGCGTACGCCTGGAGGTAGCCGACCGCCGAGCCGCCCGGCCCGCCCGGGTTCACCAGCAGTGAGCCGAGCGCCTTGCCGGAGCCGGTGGCCTTCTTGCGGGCGACCGCGAGGCGGACGTCACCGGCGTCCGGCTTGTCGTAGTCGAGCGGCGCCCTCATCGTCGCGCACTGGAAGCCGGGGACACCGCAGCTGCGCCAGCTCAGCTTCTGTTCGTAGTACGACGTGAGCGCGGCCGGCGTGGCCTTCGGCAGCGCGGCCAGCGCCGCCTCCGCGGCCGAGCTCGGAGAGCCCGTCGCACTCCCCGAGGAGCAGGCGGAGACGAGCAGCGCGGCGACGGCGAGCACGGCACCGCCGGTAAGGGAACGCCGGGGGCGGGGCGGGGCGGTCGGGGCTGCGGGGCGAGGACTGCGCCTGAGGTACATCACGCGAGCGTAACTCTGTGCAGTGGCACGAATGCCCTGCGTACACAATCCGGCTCGTACGAGTTACCTGGTCAACCTCCAGTTGATCGTGGGGGGTGCCTCGGTCGGTCAGCCCGCTCGCAGTGCCATCGTCATCGCCTCCACCGCGAGCAGCGGCGCCACGTTGCGGTCGAGGGCGTCGCGGCAGGCGGCGATCGCCTCGATACGGCGGAGCGTGGCCTCCGGGGAGCTGCCGCGGGCGAGCCGCTCCAGGGCATCCTCCGCGTCCGCGTTGGCGATGGCGACCCGGGAGCCGAGCTGGAGGGCGAGGACGTCGCGGTAGAAGCCGGTGAGGTCGGTCAGCGCGACGTCCAGGCTGTCGCGCTGCGTCCGGGTTCTGCGCCGCTTCTGCTTGTCCTCCAGGTCCTTCATCACGCCCGCCGTGCCCCGCGGCAGCCGCCCGCCCTGGACCGCGCCCAGCGCCGCCTTGAGCTCCTCGGTCTCCTTGCCGTCCATCTCCTCGGCGAGCAGCTTGGCGTCCTCGGCGGCGGCGTCGACGAGTTCCTGCGCGGCCTTGAGGCAGCCGCCCACGTCGTCCACGCGCAGGGGCAGCTTCAGGACGGCGGCCCTGCGCTCGCGAGCGGCCGGGTCGGTGGCGAGCCTGCGGGCCCGGTCGACATGCCCCTGCGTGGCCCGGGCGACGGCCGCCGCCACGTCGGGCTCGATGCCCTCACGTCGTACGAGAAGGTCGGCGACCGCGTCCACGGAGGGCGTCCGCAGGTTGAGGTGTCGGCAGCGGGAGCGGATGGTGGGCAGGACGTCCTCGATGGAGGGGGCGCAGAGGAGCCAGACCGTACGGGGGGCGGGCTCCTCGACCGCCTTCAGCACGGCGTTGGCCGACTTCTCGTTCAGCCGCTCGGCGTCCTCGACGAGGATCACCTGCCAGCGTCCGTTGGCCGGTGACGTGAAGGACTTCCGGACGGTGTCGCGCATGTCGTCGGCGAGGATCTGCGCGCCGACGGCCGCGACGGTGGTGACGTCGGCATGCGTGCCGACGAGGGCCGTATGGCATCCGTCGCAGAACCCGCACCCGGGGACCCCGCCGAGGGCCCGGTCCGGGCTCACGCACTGCAGCGCCGCCGCGAAGGCCCGCGCGGTCTGCGTCCGCCCGGCTCCCGGCGGGCCGGTGAACAGCCACGCGTGCGTCATCTTCGACGCGGTGGGCGGCGGCGCGTCGGAAGCGGCGGCGGTGACGAACGCGTCGGCGTCCCGAGCGGCAGCGGTCAGCTGCTCACTCACCTTCTCCTGTCCGACGAGGTCGTCCCAGACGGTCATGGGTCACGCCGCCCTTTCGTCACGGTGGGGGGTACGAGCCGGACGTGCTGGCCCGTAGTACGGCATCCATTGTGCGGGGCGGCACTGACAACGCCGCCCCGCGACCGCCGCGGCGTCAGCCCCGACGCCCCCGGCCACGCCGCCCCCGCCCGTCACCGAACTCGTCGCCGTCCCGGTCGCGCGGGCCCAGCAACTCGTCCGCCAGCGACGGCAGATCGTCCAGCGGTGTCTCCTCGGCCCAGTCCGACCTGGCCCGCTTGCGGGGCGCGCCGGTCTCGTCGAGCTGAGGCATCTCCCGCGTACGGTCCTCGGCCCCGTCGGGCCGCGCCTGCTCCTCCCGGAAGAACCCCGGCGGCACCCGGTCGACCGGGGTCTCCCCCGGCACCGGCGGCAACACGGCCGTCTCGTCGGCGGCCCCCGGCACGACGGGAGGCAGCACCGCGGTCTCGTCCGCCGCACCCGGCACGACAGGAGGCAGCACCGCCGTCTCATCAGCCGCACCCGGCACCACCGGCGGCAGCACCGCCGTCTCGTCGGCCGCCGAAGCCGGAGGCTTGGGCAGCTCGGCGGTCACCTCGTTGTCAGAGCCCCGCCCCCCAGAGCCCCGCCCCTCGGAGCCACGGCCGTCAGAGCCACGGCCCTCAGAGCCACGGCCGTCAGAGCCACGGCCCTCAGAGCCACGGCCCTCAGCAGCATGCCCCTCAGAACCGCGCCCCTCGCCGGCGTCCGCCCCGTCGGAGATCTTCCGCAGTACCGCCGTCTCCTCCACCGGCCCGCCCGACGCGTTCGTCGGCGTCACCACCGGCGTGGGCACGGTCGCCGCCTCCGGCGCCACCACGGGCGGCGACGGCTTCTTCGGGCCCGCCTCGGCCGCGGCCGAGGCCTGCTCGGCGAGCCGGCGCGCCTCCTCGGCCCGCAGCAACGCCTCCTCGGCCTTGCGCTGCTTCTCCACGCGCCGCGCCTCGGCCTCGGCGTGCAGCCGCGCCTCTTCCTCGGCCTGCTTGCGCCGCCGCTCCTCGTCGGCCTTGCGGCGGGCTTCCTCCTCGGCGCGGGCCTTCTCCTCGGCGAGCAGTCGCGCCCGCTCCTCCTCGGCCCGCTTCCGCGCTTCCTCGGCCCGCAGCCGGGCCTCCTCGGCCTGCCGTTCGGCCTCGCGCCGCTGCGCCTCCTCCAGCTCGCGCCGCTTGCGCTCCTCCTCCTCGGCGCGCAGCCGCTCCAGCTGCTCCTGGCGCTCGCGCTCCAGACGCTCTTCCTCGGCCTTGCGCGCGGCCTCCTCCTCGGCCTTGCGGCGCGCTTCCTCCTCGGCCTTGCGCCGGGCCTCCTCCTGCTCCCGGATCTCCTGCTCGGAGAGCGGCAGCAGTTGGTCGAGCCGGTGCCGTACGACGGTGGTGACGGCCTCGGGCTCCTGGCCCGCGTCCACCACGAGGTACCGGCCGGGGTCGGCCGCGGCGAGCGTCAGGAACCCGGAGCGCACGCGCGCGTGGAACTCCGCCGGCTCCGACTCCAGCCGGTCGGGCGCCTCGGTGAACCGCTCCCGGGCGATCTCCGGGGAGACGTCCAGGAGCACCGTCAGATGCGGAACCAGTCCGTCCGTGGCCCAGCGGTTGATGCGGGCGATCTCGGTCGGGGACAGGTCACGGCCCGCCCCCTGGTAGGCCACCGACGAGTCGATGTACCGGTCGGAGATGACGACCGCGCCACGCTCCAGTGCGGGCCGGACGACCGTGTCCACGTGCTCCGCGCGGTCCGCCGCGTACAGCAGCGCCTCCGCGCGGTGCGAGAGTCCGGCCGACGACACGTCCAGCAGGATCGACCGCAGCCGCTTGCCGACCGGCGTCGCGCCCGGCTCGCGCGTGACCACGACCTCGTGGCCCTTGGCCCTTATCCACTCGGCGAGCGCCTCGGCCTGGGTGGACTTCCCGGCGCCGTCGCCGCCCTCCAGGGCGATGAAGAAGCCGGTCGCCGTCGGCGCGGTCACCGGGTCGTCGCCGCCGAGCAGCGCGTCCCGCAGATCGTGCCGCAGCGGCACTCCGGAACGGTCGTCGACCTTGGCGAGCACCAGCGCGGCCACCGGCAGCAGCAGCGCGCCGACCAGCATCATCGTGAAGGCGGCCCCGCCGTGCGCGAACACGAACTTGCCGCTTTCCAGACGATGCGGCCCGATCAGCGCGGCCACCAACGGGGCGATGACCGCGCCGAGCGCCACGAAGACCCGTACGACCGCGTGCAGATGCTCGGTGGTGCGCGGGCGGCGGTAGTCCTCGGTCTCCTGGTCGAGCAGCGCATGCCCGGTGTTGGCGGCCACGCCCGCGCCGACGCCGGCCAGGGCGACGATGAGCACGACGGTGGTGACATCCGGGACGAGACCCGCGGCCAGCAGGGCGACGCCGGTGAAGGCGATCGCCAGCGCGAGCAGACGGCGGCGCGAGAGGGAGACCAGCACCTTGGGCGCCGTACGGATACCGACGACGACCCCGCCTGTCAGCGCGAGCACCAGCAGGCCGTACGTCACCGGCCCGCCGCCCAGGTCCTTGGCGTGCAGCACGGAGACCGCGACGGCCGCGGAGACCGCGCCCGCGACGGCGGCGGAGGCGAGGACCAGCAGCGGCAGCACACCGGTGCGGCCCTTGTCGACGCCGGTGCCCGTCTTGGGGCGGCGCAGGCCCTCCAGCGGCGAACGCGCGCGCGGGGTGCGCGTGTCGGGCAGCTCCAGGAAGGTCAGCACGGACAGCGACGCGGCGAACAGACCCGCCGCGACATACGAGGCGAGGGCCGCCTGGTGCTGGTCGAACCAGTCGATCCCGGCGCCCAGAAGGTTGTTGACGAGCGCGGCGGTGACGAGCGCGGCGGCGGCCAGCGGGATCGCCACGAAGCCCGTACGCAGCGACAGGCGGCGCAGCGCGTCCAGGTGGTCCGGCAGCGGGCGTACCGTCGCGCCCTCCGGCGGCGGGGCCGGGAGCAGGGCGGGCGCCGCGCTCTCGCGGCACACGCTCCAGAAGCGCTCGGCGACTCCGGTGACGAAGGCCGTCACCAGGAGCATCGGCAGCGCGTTCTGGGGCGTCCAGTCGATCCACAGGGGCGCGACGATCAGCAGCGCCGCGCGCACCCCGTCCGCGCCGACCATGGTCCAGCGGCGGTCGAGCGGCCCCTCCTGCGAGGTGAGGGACGTCAGCGGGCCGAGGAGGACCGCGCCGAAGAGCAGCGTGGCCAGGATGCGCACCCCGAAGACGGTCGCCACTGCGAACGACACTCCTCGGTAATCACCCCCGAAGGACCCCTCGACGATCGCCGCCTGGAGGGCGAGGATCACCACCACCAGAAGGGCCAGGGCGTCGCCGACTCCGCCCACCAACTGCGCGCTCCACAGCCGCTTCAGCTGTGGTTGGCGCAGCAGGGCGCGGACGGCGCGCTCGCGGGAGTCCGCGGCAAGGGCGTCGTCGGGGGCCGGGTGGTGGGCCGTTGGCTGCTCGGCTCGCGTCATGCTTTCAGCCTATCGGGCAGCACCGACAGTCCGTGGCGCCCGTCCGAACGTGCGCACGCCCCGACACCAAAGTGATGCCGGGGCGTTCGTTTTGCGAAGCCTCAGTGGAGCGACGCGGCTTGTATCAGTCCTCCGCCGCCGTCTTCGAAGCCGCCGCCTTCTTCGCGGTGGTCTTCTTCGCGGCCGTCGTCGTCTTCGCGGCGGTCTTCTTGGCGGCCGTCTTCTTGGCCGGGGCGGCCTTCTTCGCCGTGGCCTTCTTGGCGGGAGCCTTCTTCGCCGTCTTCTTGGCGGGGCCCTTCGCCCGCTTCTCGGCGAGGAGTTCGTAGCCGCGCTCGGGGGTGATGTCCTCGACGCTGTCGCCGGAGCGCAGGGTCGCGTTGGTCTCCCCGTCGGTGACGTACGGCCCGAAGCGGCCGTCCTTGACCACGACCGGCTTCTCGCTGACCGGGTCGGTGCCCAGCTCCTTCAGCGGCGGCTTGGCGGCGGCCCGGCCGCGCTGCTTGGGCTGGGCGTAGATCGCGAGCGCCTCTTCGAGCGTGATCGTGAAAAGCTGGTCCTCGGAGGTGAGCGAGCGCGAGTCCGTGCCCTTCTTCAGGTACGGCCCGTAGCGCCCGTTCTGCGCGGTGATCTCCTGGCCTTCGGCGTCGGCGCCGACCACGCGCGGCAGCGACATCAGCTTGAGGGCGTCCTCCAGCGTCACCGTGTCCAGCGCCATCGACTTGAACAGCGAGGCCGTCCGCGGCTTCACCGCGTTCTTGCCGGTCTTCGGGGTGCCCTCGGGGAGCACCTCGGTGACGTACGGGCCGTAGCGGCCGTCGCGGGCGATGATCTGGTTGCCGCTCACCGGGTCGGCGCCGAGCTCGAAGTCACCGCTCGGCTTGGCGAGCAGCTCCTCGGCGAGCTCGACGGACAGCTCGTCCGGAGCGAGGTCCTCCGGCACGTCCGCGCGCTGGTGGCCCTCGGAATCCTTCTCGCCGCGCTCGATGTACGGGCCGTAGCGCCCGACGCGCAGCACGATGCCGCTGCCCACCGGGAACGACGACACCTCGCGCGCGTCGATCGCGCCCAGGTCGGTCACCAGCTCCTTGAGGCCACCGAGGTGGTCCCCGTCGCCGTTGCCGGCGTCGGCCGCGCCGCCCTCCGTGCCCTCGCCGAAGTAGAACCGCTTCAGCCACGGCACGGACTGGGCCTCACCGCGCGCGATGCGGTCGAGGTCGTCCTCCATCTTGGCGGTGAAGTCGTAGTCGACGAGCCGCCCGAAGTGCTTCTCCAGGAGGTTGACCACGGCGAAGGACAGGAAGGACGGGACGAGTGCCGTGCCCTTCTTGAAGACATAGCCGCGGTCGAGGATCGTGCCGATGATCGACGCGTACGTCGACGGGCGGCCGATCTCGCGCTCTTCGAGCTCCTTGACCAGGCTGGCCTCGGTGTAGCGGGCCGGGGGCTTGGTGGCGTGCCCGTCGACCGTGATCTCCTCGGCGGAGAGCCGGTCGCCCTGGCTGACCTGGGGCAGCCGGCGCTCGCGGTCGTCCAGCTCGGCGTTGGGGTCGTCGGCGCCCTCGACGTAGGCCTTCAGGAAGCCGTGGAAGGTGATCGTCTTGCCGGAGGCGCTGAACTCGACGTCCCGGCCGTCGGCGGCGGTGCCACCGATCTTGACGGTGACGGAGTTGCCGGTCGCGTCCTTCATCTGGGAGGCGACGGTCCGCTTCCAGATCAGCTCGTACAGCTTGAACTGGTCGCCGGTCAGTCCGGTCTCGGCGGGCGTGCGGAAACGATCACCCGAGGGGCGGATCGCCTCGTGCGCCTCCTGCGCGTTCTTGACCTTCCCGGCGTACGTCCGCGGCGCGGACGGCAGGTAGTCGGCCCCGTACAGCTGCGTGACCTGCGCGCGGGCCGCGGTGACAGCGGTGTCGCTGAGCGTCGTGGAGTCCGTACGCATGTACGTGATGTAGCCGTTCTCGTACAGCTTCTGGGCGACCTGCATGGTCGCCTTCGCGCCGAAGCCGAGCTTGCGGCTGGCCTCCTGCTGGAGGGTCGTCGTACGGAACGGGGCGTACGGCGAGCGGCGGTACGGCTTGGACTCGACGGACCGGACGGCGAAGTCCGTGTTCTCCAGCGCGGCGGCCAGCGCGCGGGCGCCCGCCTCGTCGAGGTGAAGGGTGTTGGCGCCCTTGATCTGGCCCAGGGAGTCGAAGTCACGGCCCTGCGCGACCCGCTTGCCGTCGACCGTCTGGAGCCGCGCGACCAGGGTCGACGGGTCGCTCGCGTCGCCGGTGCGGCCGGTGCCGAAGGTGCCGGTCAGGTCCCAGTACTCGGCGGAGCGGAAGGCGATGCGCTCGCGCTCCCGCTCGACGACGAGACGCGTGGCGACGGACTGGACACGGCCCGCCGAAAGGCGCGGCATGACCTTCTTCCACAGGACCGGCGAGACCTCGTAGCCGTAGAGGCGGTCGAGGATGCGACGGGTCTCCTGGGCGTCGACCATGCGCTGGTTGAGATCGCGCGGGTTGGCGACGGCGGCCCGGATCGCGTCCTTGGTGATCTCGTGGAACACCATGCGCTTGACCGGGACCTTGGGCTTGAGGACCTCCAGGAGGTGCCACGCGATGGCCTCGCCCTCGCGGTCCTCATCGGTGGCGAGGAAGAGCTCGTCGGAGTCCTTCAGCAGATCCTTGAGCTTCTTGACCTGGGCCTTCTTGTCGGCGTTGACGACATAGATGGGCTCGAAGTCGTGCTCGACGTCCACGCCGAGGCGGCGGACCTCGCCGGTGTACTTCTCCGGCACCTCCGCGGCGCCGTTGGGGAGGTCGCGGATGTGCCCGACGCTCGCCTCGACGACGTAACCAGGGCCGAGGTAGCCCTTGATCGTCTTCGCCTTGGCTGGCGACTCGACAATGACGAGTCGGCGGCCGCCGTGTGCGGTCTCGCTGGTCGGGGACAACTTCGCTCTTCTCTCCGGTCGACGCTGGGGCCTCCCCAGGCGCAGGCGGCTCCGGGGAGGAGCAGGTGCGTTTCCGCGTCGTTCGGTGCGTGCTCTCGGTGTGCCGGTGGGAGGTCCTCGTAGCGGAGCTACTAGGGCCTTCGACCGGTGCGGCGAGAGTGCGTGCCGGGCGGCGTGGGGACGTGCCTGCACCTCCCCGGGGTCGCTTGACCCCAGGGTCGGGTCATGGTGACGCTGCGGAGTGTGACGGTACATCCCGCCCCCGTGTCAAACGGGAAAAGCCCGCAACGGCCACTCGAACGGTAACCCGACTACCGCCATTCCTGCCGCCCGGAGTACCCACCGGCCATTTCGAGCCTTAGTGGAGGACCCCCTCCCAATTACCGGGACCTCGGCCTTTTCATGGTCATCAGAGCCGGGTGAAGCACCATGCGCCGACGACGAGCGCGATCACCGAGGCACAGCTCGCGATCGCCGCCGATGCGACCGGGCTCACACCGTGCGCGACGGGTTCCCCGTGTCGCAGGCGGACCGCGGTCCACGTCAGCAGCCCGGCTCCGAACAGCGCGAACACCGTCCCCGCGAAGATCGCCGGTCCGCTCTCCATGGCTCCCCCTGCCCCATTTCTCCCGACCGCGCAGGCCCTCGGGCATGGAGGCTGACACGCGCGGGCGGCGGCCAGGCGAACCCGAGGTGAACGCGGGACCAGCACGGCTGTGGACTCCCCGGACGCCCTTGGGGCGGGCCCGGCTCAGACCGATCCGGGCGCGGGTATCTTTCCGGTCGTCTTCTCACCGTCGGTCCGGCTCACCGTGCACACCGCCTTCTTGAACCCCGTGTCCCAGTCGTCCTCGTCGGCCACCCAGCCGTAGACGGTGCGCTCCGATCCCGGTGCCCAGGTCGACTCGAATTTGTTGCCGCACAGCTTGGTCGCGTTGTCGGTGGCTTTCTCGTAGGTCATTTCCGCGGGTGCCTGAACAACGCCGATGACCTGGTCGGTGTGGGGTTTCCCGCAGTCGGTGAGCGGGGCGTTGTAGCCGTCGTCCTCCTCCTCGTAGATCCAGCAGTCACCCGTGCTCATCTGACCGACCCACAGCCGGGCGCCCTCGTCGCGGAACCGGCCGACCTCACCGCCTATCGCCGCATGGCGGCCGAGTACGAGACATGCCGTACCGCTGTTGGCCGCGGTGAAGCCCTCCTTGGTCGGTACGACGGCGTAGAGCGCCGCGTCCGGCAGGGCGTCGACGACCGCGCGCGTCTGGTTCGCGCAGCGCTGGGCGCCCGACGCGCGCGCGTCGGCGTAGTCGGTGGCCGTGTCGACCGCCACGACCTGGCCGTCCGGCCAGTCGTCGGCGCAGTCCACCACCCCGAGGTTCGGCGCCGACTTGAACGGCGTCCCCGTCCAGACCGCCTGCACGCAGTCCCCGGTCTCCAACGGCTTGCCGAGGCCCACGACATCGCCGTACGGCAGCACCGGCCCGGTCGGCGGCGGCGAGCTCTTGGGCACGCTGGAGGTGGGCGGTTTGTTCGCCGCGGTGGTGTTGTCGTCGCCGTCGCCGGTCAGCGAGACGGCCAGCCAGGTCCCACCGGCGACGACCAGAACGACGGCCACGACGAGCGCGACAAGGGCGAGGCGCTTCTTGTCCCCGGAGGGCGGAGCGGGCGGTCCGGGCATGCCGCCGCCGGGTGCACCCGGGCCGCCACCGGCCCAGCCGGCACCGGAAGTGGCGCCCGGATAGGGCTGGGTGGGGGCTCCGGGGGTGGGAGCGCCGCCCGCGTAAGGGGGCGTGGGGCTGCCGGCGTAAGGGGATGCCGGGCTGCCGGCATAGGGAGGCGTCGGGCTACTCCCGTACGGGGACGGGCCGCCGCTTCCCGCATAGGGGCCGTAGGGCGTGGGCCCGCCGCTCCCCGCCGGGGGCGGCTGAGCGCCTCCGCTCGCGTAGGGCCCCTGCGCGTAGGGGTTGCCGGGTTCGGGCGACTGCGGCGAGGCGCCGGTCTGCCGCCATGGGTCGTACGCCGACCCAGGCGCCCCACCCGGCGTGTGCGGTGTCTGCGCGGCACCCGGCGTGAAGGGCCCGCCCGGCGTACCCGGCGTCTGAGGCGTCCCAGGCGTCTGCGGCGCACCCGGCACCCCTGGAGCACCGGGCGTACCCGGAGTACCCGGAGTCTGCGGCGTACCCGCTCCCGCGCCACCGCTCCCCCACCCCGGCGAGGTGCTGGCGACGTACCCGGGCGGCGGCCCGTCCACGACCCCACCGCCACCCGGAACCGCACCCGAGCCGACCGGCTGCGCGCCCCGCCCCTCAGCCGCACCACCCGCACGGAGCCCCTCGGTCGAACCGCCGGCGCCGAACGCCCCGGCCGCACCCCCCGCACCGAACGCCTCAGGCGCCGGCCCGAACCCCGGCGTCGCCCCCCGCACCACCCGCTCAAGCCCCCGCGCCGCCGCCTCCGGTGACGACCTGCGCACCGGGTCCTTGACCAGCAACCCCTGGAGCACGGGGGTCAGTTCACCCGCCCGTACCGGCGGGGTCGGCTCCTCGCCCAGCAGGGCGGTCAGGGTCGCGTACTCGCCGTGCCGGTCGAAGGGACCGTGGCCCTCCACGGCCGAGTACAGGGTCGCGCCGAGCGAGAACAGATCCGCGGCCGGTGTGGGCGGCTCCCCCCGCGCGCGTTCCGGCGCGAGATAGCCGGGCGTGCCGAGGATGCCGGCCGTGGCGGTGAGCCGGGGCTCGCGGGACTCGGGTTGGAGTGCGATGCCGTAGTCGGTGAGCAGCACGCGCGCGTACGGGTCGCCCGAAGCGTCCGACGCCAGCAGGATGTTGGCCGGTTTCACATCCCTGTGGAGGATGCCGATCCGGTGTCCTGCGGTCAGCGCGTCGAGCACGGCGAGCCCGACGCGGGCCGCCTGGACGGGCGGCAGCGGGCCCGAACTCCGTACGACCGCCTGGAGGTCGACCGCGTCCGGCACGTACTCCATGACGATCCACGGCAGCCCCTCGTGCACCACCACGTCATGCACCGTCGCCACATGCGGGTGCCCGCGCAGCCGTGCCGCGTGCCGGGCCTCGCTGCGGGCCCGCGCGATGCGCTGCGCGGGTTCGCTCGCGTCCATCGGCACGTCCGGGAGGGCGATCTCCTTGAGCGCGACCTCGCAGGCCAGCTCGTCGTCGTACGCCAGCCAGACCCGGCCCATGCCGCCCGCGCCGAGCGTCCGCAACAGGCGGTAGCGGCCGCCCACGACCCTGCCCTCACCGTGATCCGGCGTCTCCCCCGACATCACGCCTCCCCCCGAGGCCCGAGCGGGTGCGCCTCCCCCGAGGACGCGTCGGACCTGTCCCTCGAAGGTAGCCTCGCACGTGCCACTGACAGGAGACCTTTTCGTCACCAATCAGACCAGACCGGGCACATGCGTCTCAGGAGTGCGCCCCGGCCTCAGCCGACTCGGCCCCAGCCCCGTCCCGCCCCGCTCAGGCAGGCTCCAGGAACCCCTGCTCCACCAGCAGCCGGATCTGTGCCGGCGTACGGTCGCGCAGCAACACCGGGTCCTCGCCGACCAGTTGCGCGATGGCGTCCAGGATCCGCCCCGCGCTCAGCGAGCCGTCGCACACGCCGGCGAATCCCGCGCCGACCGTGTCCACCTTGGTGGCGCGGCGCATGCCGCGGTTCTGGCGCAGCACCACGTGCTCCGGGTCCTCGGCGCCGGGCAGCCCGACCTGCTCCTGCACGATCTCCGGCGCCAGCTTGAAGTGCCCTTCCAGCAGCGCCGCGTCGTCGTGCGCCCGCAGATAGTCGAGCCGCTCGAAGTGCGCCCGTACGGTGTCGCCGAGCGGCTGCTCGACGGGGTGCGGCCACTCCTCCGCGACGACCGAGGGATCGGCGGCCCCGGTCCTGCGCAGGGTGATCCAGCCGAAGCCGACCGCCCGTACCTTGCGCGCCTCGAACTCGTCCAGCCAGGCGTCGTACAGCGCCTGGTACTCGGCCGGGTCCCCGCGGTGGTCACCGGCGTCCCTGAGCCACAGCTCGGCGTACTGCGTGACGTCCTGCACCTCGCGCTGGACGATCCACGCGTCGCACCCGCGCGGCACCCACGACCTGAGCCTGTCCTGCCAGTCCTCCCCTTCCACGTGCTGCCAGTTGGCGAGGAACTGCGCGAACCCGCCCTCGTTCAGCCGTTCCCCCGCCTGCTGAACGAGCGACCGGCACAGATCGTCCCCGCCCATCCCGCCGTCCCGGTACGTCAGCCGGGCGCCCGGCGAGATCACGAAGGGCGGGTTGGAGACGATCAGGTCGTACGTCTCGTCGTCGCGCACCGGCTCGAAGAGCGAGCCCTCCCGCAGCTCGGCCGCCGGGGCGCCGGACAGCGCCAGCGTGAGCGCGGTGATGTGCAGGGCGCGCGGGTTGAGGTCGGTCGCCGTCACGCGCGTGGCGTGCCGCGCGGCGTGCAGCGCCTGGATGCCGGACCCGGTGCCGAGGTCGAGCGCGGAGCCGACCGGCGTGCGGACGGTGATGCCGGCGAGGGTCGTGGACGCCCCGCCGACGCCGAGGACGACGCCCTCCTCCCGGCTGCCGATGCCACCGGCGCCGCCGACGGCGCACCCGAGGTCGGACACGATGAACCAGTCCTCGCCCTCGGGCCCGCCGTACGGCCGTACGTCCACGGTCGCGGCGACCTCGGCGCCGTGGGCCTGCGTGAGCCACCCGGCCGCCAGACACGCCTCCAGGGGCAGTACGTCGGCCACGCGCGCGTGGGGCACGGGCTGCTGGAGCAGGAAGAGCCGTACGAGCACCTCCAGGGCGCTGTCCCCACGGGTCGCCCGCAGCGCGGGGACGGTCTCGCTGCGGGCGAGCGCCGCGTACGCGGGGGCGCCGAGCAGTTCGAGCAGCCCGTCGGCGGTGAAGGAGGCGCCCAGGAGGGCGTCCCGCAGGGCGGCGGCGACGTCGGGGCGGTCGGCGGAGGGCAGGGGGGCAAGGCTGGAGTCACTCACGCCCCCATTGTGAACGCAAACCGGCGCCGCAGGCGGTGCCTGCGGCGCCGGGGCGACGTGACGCGAGGGTCAGCCGGCGGTCGCCGACGGCGTGGTGGACGCGCTCTTGCAGCTCGCCTGCTGGGCCATGGCCTTGCCGACGTCGCCCTCCTCGAGGTTCTTCAGGGCGTCGCTGCCGCTGGTGCTCAGCTTGTCGAGCTCGGTCGCGACGTCCTTGAGGCCGTCCGCGAACTTGCCCTGGTCCTTGGTGTCGAGCTCGTCGACCTGCTTCTTCAGGGAGGCGTAGGAGGCGGAGAGGGTGTTGAGCTCCTTGACCGCGTCCAGCTGCTTCTTCTCGGCGTTCTTGCCGTCGCCGGTGTCCGGCGCTCCGGCCTTCTGCACGGCGGCGCCGATCGCTTTGTAGGCGTCGGACATGTCCTGGAAGGCCTGGGCGTCGGTCTTCTGGACGTCCTTGGGCGCGCTGCTGTCCGAGGTCTCCTTCTGGATCGCGAGATTGGCGGCCTCGATCTTCTTGGCCTGCGGCTTGACGGCGTCACAGACCTGCTTGGCCCAGGCGTCCAGCTTCTCGCTGTTGTCGTCACCGCTGCTGCATGCCGACAGCGCCATCGCCAGTACCGCACCGCCGGACAGCGCGGCTGCGAGCTTCTTGTTCACCGGATTGGTCCCTTCCATGGCTCCTCGGCCCCGGAACATACACGGCGACTGGAGGACACCTACAAGCAGGCCGTCCGATAAGTCACGCATTAAAGCCATTTGCACCAAGTGAGAGAAGGGTCACGAAGGGGGCGTGCGCACACAGAGCGGGCGGGCAGCGCGTCCACCGCGCCACCCGCCCGCCCCAGGTGAGGGGACTGCCGTAAGGCCGCCTACGAAACCACCGCGGGATCGGCCGAACTCGCCACCCTCTTGGCGCTGTCCTCCTCGTCTCCTACGGCGATCCCGCGCCGCTTGGAGACATAGACCGCACCGACGATCACGGCGAGCGAGACCAGGGCGATCCCGATCCGGACGCCGATGCTCTTGTCCTCGCCGTAGCTGAACTTGATGACCGCGGGCGCGATGAGCAGCGCGACGAGGTTCATCACCTTCAGCAGCGGGTTGATCGCGGGCCCGGCGGTGTCCTTGAAGGGGTCGCCGACCGTGTCGCCGATGACGGTCGCGGCGTGGGCCTCGCTGCCCTTGCCGCCGTGATGACCGTCCTCGACGAGCTTCTTGGCGTTGTCCCAGGCGCCGCCGGAGTTGGCGAGGAACACCGCCATGAGTGTGCCCGTGCCGATCGCGCCCGCGAGATACGAGCCGAGGGCGCCGACACCGAGCGTGAACCCGATGAAGATGGGCGCCATGACGGCGAGCAGCCCTGGGGTCGTCAGCTCCCTGAGCGCGTCCCTGGTGCAGATGTCGACGACCTTGCCGTACTCCGGCTTCTCGCTGTAGTCCATGATCCCGGGCCGCTCGCGGAACTGCCGTCGCACCTCGTAGACCACGGCACCCGCCGACCGCGACACGGCGTTGATGGCGAGCCCCGAGAAGAGGAAGACGACCGCGGCGCCCGCGATGAGGCCGACGAGGTTGTTGGGCTGCGAGATGTCCATCATCAGGCTCATCGGAGCCCCGTCGCCGGACAGTTTCTCGCCGACGTCCTGGGCGCCCGTCGTGATGGCGTCACGGTACGACCCGAAGAGCGCCGACGCCGCGAGGACGGCGGTGGCGATGGCGATGCCCTTGGTGATGGCCTTGGTGGTGTTGCCGACGGCGTCCAGGTTGGTGAGCACCTGCGCGCCCGCGCCCTCGACGTCGCCGGACATCTCGGCGATGCCCTGGGCGTTGTCGGAGACCGGCCCGAAGGTGTCCATGGCGACGATGACGCCGACCGTGGTGAGCAGCCCGGTACCGGCCAGCGCCACCGCGAACAGCGCCAGCATGATCGACGTACCGCCGAGCAGGAAGGCCCCGTAGACGCCGAGGCCGATCAACAGGGCGGTGTAGACGGCCGATTCGAGACCGATCGAGATACCGGCGAGGACGACGGTGGCCGGGCCGGTGAGCGAGGTCTTGCCGATGTCCTGGACGGGACGCCGGGTGGTCTCGGTGAAGTAGCCGGTCAGCTGCTGGATGACGGCGGCGAGCAGGATGCCGATCGCCACCGCGACGAGCGCGAGGACGCGCGGGTCGCCGTCCTTGCCGGCGATCGCCCCGTCGGTGACACCGTCGAGATCGGCGTACGACGACGGCAGGTACGCGAAGACGGCCGCGGCCACCAGCACGAGCGAGATCACCGCGGAGATGAAGAACCCCCGGTTGATCGCGGACATGCCACTGCGGTCGGACCGGCGCGGCGCCACCGCGAAGATGCCGATCATGGCGGTGAGGACACCGATCGCCGGGACGATCAGCGGGAAGGCGAGCCCGGAGTCGCCGAAGGCCGCCTTGCCGAGGATCAGCGCGGCGACCAGGGTCACGGCGTACGACTCGAAGAGGTCGGCCGCCATGCCCGCGCAGTCGCCGACGTTGTCGCCCACGTTGTCGGCGATGGTCGCGGCATTGCGCGGGTCGTCCTCCGGAATGCCCTGCTCGACCTTGCCGACCAGGTCGGCGCCGACGTCGGCGGCCTTGGTGAAGATGCCGCCGCCGACACGCATGAACATGGCGATCAGGGCGGCCCCGAGGCCGAAACCCTCGAGCACCTTCGGCGCGTCGGCCGCGTAGACCAGCACGACACAGGAGGCGCCCAGCAGACCGAGCCCCACCGTGAACATGCCGACGACGCCGCCCGTACGGAAAGCGATCTTCATTGCTTTGTGCGAGACGGCGGTGAGATCCTTTTCCGGTTCACCTTCCGCAGGTGTCGCTTCCCGTGCCGCCGCGGCAACGCGCACATTGCTGCGCACGGCGAGCCACATGCCGATATATCCGGTGGCCGCCGAGAACGCCGCGCCGATCAAGAAGAAGACGGATCGACCGGCGCGCTGATTCCAGTCGTCCGCGGGCAGCAGCATGAGCAGGAAGAACACGACCACAGCGAATACGCCGAGCGTGCGCAGCTGCCGGGCCAGATAGGCGTTGGCGCCTTCCTGTACGGCCGCTGCGATCTCTTTCATGCTGTCGGTTCCCTCGCCCGCCGCGAGCACCTGGCGTACCAGGACGCCCGCGACCACGAGCGCGGCCACTGCGACGGCGGCGATCACCCAGATGATGATCCGGTTGTCGTCGGTCAGTACCGCGGCTGCGAGGGTAGTGGGATGGTCCAGCTGATGAGGGGTAGAAAGCCCCGCCATTCGTCCTCCTTGACGCTTGGGCTGAGCTCAAGATGTGGACGGATTGTAGGTAGCGGAACCTGATCAAAACAGTGGGCGGTAAACGGAATTAGCCTTCACATGCTCTTCAGCAAATGATCGACGTCACGCCACAGAACCCGAAAGAGCTAATGCCCCAAAGGCATTGACTGATCGTGAATCATTTCACGAATTCCGAAAATACAAAGGGCCCCGCCGGAGCGGGGCCCTTTGATGTTCTGCTCGTATGTACTCGTATGTATGAAGGTCAGGGAAGCGTCGCGGCCGGCGGGGTGGTCGGCCAGGTCATACGGATCGACCCGCCGTGCTCCCCCGCGGTGACCTCCACGTCGTCGACGAGGCCGCTGATGACCGCCAGGCCCATCTCGTCCTCCTCGGTCTCCGCGTCCGGATCCTCGGCCGCCGCGCCGGGCGCCCGGTCACCCGGGGCCGAACGCGGCGCCTCGTCGCCGACCTCGATGGAGAACTGCTTCTCCTCCTCGATCAGCAGCACCTTCACCGGAGAGGTGATACCGCTGTTCTGATGCAGTCCGACGGCACGGGAGCAGGCCTCGCCGACGGCGAGCCTGACCTCGTCGAGTACGGCCTCGTCCACTCCGGCCCTGCGCGCCACCGCTGCCGCCACCAGTCGGGCGGTCCGGACGTGCTCGGGCAGCGCGCTGAAGCGGAGCTCAACGGTGGCCATGCATCCCCCTCGGAACTACGGGCGTGCTGTCGGGGGACCGGACCGCCGAAAGTCCGGACCCCCCTGTAGTACAGCCGTCCCGGGCGCGGTTCAGGTCACCGGCCCGGTCCGGTGGTTCAGTCGGTCGCCGCCACCGCTTCCTCGACCGAGGTGTGGATCGGGAACACCTTGGTGAGACCGGTGATGCGGAAGATCTTCAGAATGCGCTCCTGGTTGCAGACCAGGCGCAGCGAGCCCTCATGGGCACGCACCCGCTTCAGGCCGCCGACCAGCACGCCGAGCCCGGTGGAGTCGAGGAAGTCCACGCCCTCCATGTCGACGACGAGGTGGAAACTCCCGTCGTTCACCAGCTCGACCAGCTGCTCGCGCAGCTTGGGCGCGGTATATACGTCGATTTCGCCACCGACCTCGACGACCGTACGATCGCCGACGGTACGGGTCGACAGGGACAGGTCCACGGATCCTCCAGCACCTTGCTATCGAGCGGTCGCCCGTTAGGACACTCGGCAGAGCCCCCAGGACGGTTCGCCAGCCGCGATGGCATTCAATCACTTACCGGCAGGCGTGCACGACGCCTTGGTCCCATTGTCCGTCACGCCGGTGACACACTCGGTGCCGATGGCCAAGAATCACCGATCCGATCGATCCCCGACGAACCCCGTGTCCCGGGCGGACCCGGGCACGGTGCTGGGCCGGCTCGCCTCGGGGCCGAGCCGTGCTTCGCGCATCACTCATACGGAGCACTTGCCCCCGCGCGAGGGCCGCCATGCCGTCTGGCCTGACCGGATTCGCCCGGAGGTGCTCGCGGCGGTCCGGGCGGCGGGCATCGAACACCCCTGGGCCCACCAGGCACGCGCCGCGGAGCACGCCCTGGACGGCGAGTCGGTGGTCGTCGCCACCGGCACCGCCTCCGGCAAGTCCCTGGCGTACCTCACGCCCGTCCTGACGGCCCTCCTGGACGGCTCCGAGGCCCCGAACGGCCGCGGCGCCACCGCGCTCTACCTCGCGCCCACGAAGGCGCTCGCGGCGGATCAGTGCCGATCTGTGAAGGAACTTTCACAACCGCTGGGCAATTCAGTTCGACCAGCCGTCTACGACGGTGACACCCCGTTCGAGGAACGAGAGTGGATCCGCCAGTACGGCAACTACGTCCTGACCAACCCGGACATGCTGCACCGTGGCATCCTCCCGTCCCACCCCCGCTGGTCCTCCTTCCTGAAGGCGCTCAAGTACGTCGTCATCGACGAGGTCCACACCTACCGCGGCGTCTTCGGCTCCCACGTCGCCCAGGTCCTGCGCCGGCTGCGTCGCCTCTGCGCCCGCTACGGCGCCTCCCCGGTCTTCCTGCTGGCCTCCGCGACCGCCGCCGAGCCCTCGGTCGCCGCCCGGCGCCTGACCGGCCTCCCGGTGGTCGAGGTCGCCGACGACGCCTCCCCGCGCGGCGAGCTGGTCTTCGCCCTGTGGGAACCCCCGCTCACGGAGATGCAGGGCGAGAAGGGCGCCCCGGTCCGCCGCACGGCCACCGCCGAGACGGCCGACCTCCTGACCGACCTGACCGTGCAGGGCGTCCGCTCGGTCGCCTTCGTCCGCTCCCGGCGCGGCGCCGAGCTCATCTCGGTCATCGCCCAGGAACGCCTGGCCGAGGTCGACCGCTCCCTGGCCCGGCGCGTCGCCGCCTACCGCGGCGGCTACCTCCCGGAGGAACGCCGCGCCCTGGAACAGGCCCTCCACTCCGGCGAGTTGCTGGGCCTCGCCGCCACGACGGCCCTGGAACTCGGCATCGACGTCTCGGGGTTGGACGCCGTCGTGATCGCCGGCTACCCGGGCACTCGCGCGTCCCTGTGGCAGCAGGCGGGCCGGGCGGGCCGCTCCGGCCAGGGCGCCCTGGCTGTCCTGGTCGCCCGCGACGACCCCCTGGACACCTTCCTGGTCCATCACCCCGAGGCCCTCTTCGAGCAGCCCGTGGAATCAACCGTCCTCGACCCCGACAACCCGTACGTCCTCGCCCCGCACCTGTGCGCGGCGGCGGCGGAACTGCCGTTGACCGACGAGGACATGGACCTGTTCGGCCCGGCCTGCGCGGACCTGCTGCCGCAGCTGGAGGCCGCGAAGCTGCTCCGCCGCCGCACGAAGGCCTGGCACTGGACCCGCCGGGAATCCGCCGCCGACCTCGCCGACATCCGCGGCGAGGGCGGCCGTCCGGTGCAGATCGTGGAGTCGGGCACGGGCCGCCTCCTCGGCACGGTGGACGCGGGCGCCGCCCACACGACCGTCCACGAGGGCGCGGTCCATCTCCACCAGGGCCGCACCTACTTGGTGCGGAAGCTGGACCTGGAGGACTCGGTGGCGCTGGTGGAGGAGGCGAACCCGCCGTACTCGACCGTGGCCCGCGACACGACCTCCATCGCCGTCCTGGAGACGGACGTCGAAGTCCCCTGGGGCCAGGGCCGGTTGTGCTACGGCTCCGTCGAGGTCACCAACCAGGTGGTCTCCTTCCTCCGCAGACGCCTCATCACCGGTGAGGTCCTGGGCGAGACCAAGCTCGACCTCCCTCCTCGTACGCTGCGCACCCGCGCGGTGTGGTGGACGGTCACCGAGGACCAGCTCGACGAGGCCCGCATCAACCCCGAGATCCTCGGCGGCGCGCTGCACGCCGCCGAACACGCCTCCATCGGCCTGCTCCCCCTGTTCGCCACCTGCGACCGCTGGGACATCGGTGGCGTCTCGATCCCGCTGCACCCCGACACCCTGCTCCCCACGGTCTTTGTCTACGACGGCCACCCCGGCGGCGCGGGCTTCGCGGAGCGCGCCTTCCACACCGCCCGCGCCTGGCTCACCGCCACCCGCGAGGCCATCGCCTCCTGCGAGTGCGACGCCGGCTGCCCGTCCTGCATCCAGTCCCCCAAGTGCGGCAACGGCAACGACCCGTTGCACAAGAGGGGGGCGGTGCGCTTGCTCACGGTGTTGCTGCGGGGAGCGCCGGCGGAGGGGGCGGTTGCGGGAGCGGGGGCCGAGGCGCAGGCGTCGGCGGAGGGGCCTTCGGCGCCGGCGGAGGAGGCAGCTACGGAAGAGGGGGCCCCGGCACCGGCACAGGAGGCGGCGCCGTAACCGGCGATGGAAGCGAAGGTGGCGGAAGCGGCTGTTCCGCCGGTCCCGCCCGTGCCCTGACCTCCGCCGTGAACGGCCCCCGTCCGGCCGCCGCCGTCACATCCGAGACGTCCCCCATGAGCGCGCACCGCACCAGCCGGGTGCCCTGCTCCCGGGCCACCCGGCCTGCCAGAGCACAGGCCCCCTCATCACCGTCCGCCCAGTGGTCCGCCGCCGCGAGCGCCGCGAGATCCGCACCGCCGGCCGCACGATGCCGGGTCACCACAGCCTGCCCCAGGGCGAGCACGACCCCGAACACCACGCAGAGCACGGCGATCGCACCGACACTCCAAACGGTGGCGGAGCCCCGGTCGGAACCGAGGCCGCGCCGCCACCCACGGCGCCCGCTCATGGTCCGCCCTCCACCGAGGCCACGGCCTCCTCCCGTACCTCGAACGGCAACCCGTGCAGTACCGGTGGCCTGGCCACGACCACGACCCGGACCTGGGTCTCTTCCCGGCTGACCGTGACCTTCGCACCGCGCGGCGCCGCCTCGCGGGCCACCTCGACGACCGAGCCTGGCGGATCCTGCCGGGCCGCCGCACGCGCCCCTGTCCGGGCCGCGTCCACGCACTGGATCTGCGCGGCCACCACGAGCAGCCCCCACACCAGTGCCGTCGCGAACATCACCAGCACGGGCAGCACCACGGCCGACTCCGCCGTCACGAACCCCCGGTCCGCGCCCCGGTCCGCGCCCCGCTCACATCCGCGCATCGAGGGCCTGCTTCACGATGCCCTGGAGCTCCGCGCTCACCGCTCCGCTGGTCACCACCTTGTAGAGGACGACCGCGAACGCCACCGCCGCGACGATCCCCATCGCGTACTCCGAGGTGACCATTCCCGCGTCCTTCCGCGCCGCCCGAAGCCGCGCGAGTACCACCTTGCACATCTCAACCCCCGTAAGGAATCAGCTCTGTCGAAGCCTTGCCAAAGCTCTTTCGAACCTCTGTCGGAGCTCTCTCGAAGCTCTCTCGCCTACCGCTGCTTCTTGTCGATCACCAGCTCTGCCGCACGCCCGCGCCCACCCCCGTCAGCCACCACCCCCGCCCCCACCCAGAGCCGGACCCGCCAGCCCGATCACCACGGGCAGCACCCCCACCGCGATGAAGGCGGGCAGGAAGCACAGCCCCACCGGCGCGGTCACGAGGACCGCAGCCCGCCGAGCCCGTGCCGTCGCGCTGCGCGCCCAGTCGGCGCGGGCCTCCGCGGCGATCCGGGCCACGGGTCCGGCCGCGGGCAGCCCGGACACGTCGGCCCGCTCCAGCAGCCGCGCCAGCGGCCCGGCCCCCGGCATCGAGGCCAACCGCCGCCACGCGTCGCCGGGTGCACCGCCCAGCCGCACCTCCGCCGCGCCCCGCGCCAGTGCCTCCCCGACCGGACCCCCGAGCGCCTCGCCCACGGCCTGCGCCGCGATCACCGGACCGGCGCCGGCCGCGATACAGGCCGCCAGCAGATCGGCGGCGAGCGGCAGTTGACGCGCGGCCTCGCCGACGTCGTACTCCTCCTCGGCGCCCGCGGCCGTCTGGCGCCTCCGCCACCACCAAAGCCCCGCGGCGACGACCAGCCCTGCCACGACCCCGGCGGCCCCACCGACCAGGGCCCACCCGCCGGCCACCACCCCAGCCGAGGGAAGCCACCGCCGCACGGCTCGCCGCACGTCGCCCCGCGTCCCGGCGGACGCCTCCTCCCGCGCCACCAACCGAGCGAGCCGACGCCGTATCCGCCGCTCCCGCCGAGCCCCCTCGACCCATCGCACGACCCACGCGAGAGCCAGCAAGGCCCCCACAACCACCCCCAGCCTGTGGACAACTTCCGTGCTCACCGCACCTCACCTTCCTCCGCGCCTTCGGAGCGACCATCGCCCCGCGCCCTGGCCCCGCTCATACCGCCTCCGCTCCCCGCACGATCCGCATCGCCCACCACATCCCGAGCCCCTCCAGCACCCCGCCCACCGCCAGGCATCCGAGACCCGGCCCGGTGTGCAGCAGCACGTGGAGGGGATCGGAGCCGAGGGCCATGCCGAGGAGCAGGCCCAGGACCGGCAGACCGGCGAGCATCACCGCCGTGGAACGAGCGCCCGCCAACTGGGCGCGCAACTCGGCACGTTGATCCCGCTCCGCCCGCAAGGCCGCTTCCAGCCGGTCGAGTCCGGCGGCCAGCCCCGCACCCCGGTCCACGGCGACCCGCCAGCACGCCGCGAGCCCCAGCAGCCCGCCGGCCCCCGGCTGCCGTGCCGCCACCGCGAGCGCGCCCGGCACATCACCGCCGAACCGCGCCGCCGCCAGCACCGCGGCCCGAGCACCACCAAGCCCATCGCCGAGCCCGTCACCGGGCCCATCCCCAGGCCCCCGGCCGATCCCGCCCCCAGGCCCACCGCCAAGTCCATCGCCGGGCCCACCACCGAGCCGGCCGCCGGCCCCCTTGCCCAACCCGCCTCCGAGCCGATCACCTGCTCCCTTGCCGAGACCACCACCAAGCCGGTCCCCAGCCCCCTTCCCAAGCCCGCCACCAAGCCGGTCCCCAGCCCCCTTCCCAAGCCCGCCACCGAGCCGATCACCAGCCCCCTCGCCAAACCCCTCACCGAGCCACTCACCGTCCCGAGCCGCCCGCAACAGGGCCTCTCCCGGTTGTCGCCCGGCCCGCACCTCCCCGGCGACCGCCCCGCACAGGGCGATGACCTCGTCGCCTCGCCGCTCCAGCAGTCGTCGCGCCCGGCGCGCCAGCCGTACCCGGCGCAGCAATGGCACCCCGGCCACTCCCGCGACGAGCGGCAGCGCCGACGCCCCCAGCAAGGCGAGCACCAGCCCGGCCACCACTGACCACCATTCGGCGCCCAACCGCCTCCGCAACCGCCGTACCTCACCGCCCAGTTGCCACCATCCCGGCGGCCCGACCCCGACCGCCCCGATCGCCCCACCGGTCCCCGCGAACAGCAACCGCGCCCGACGCGCCCCGACCTGCGGCCCACCCAGCAACCACACGGCCGCCCCGACGCAGGCCACGGCAGCCGCGACTGACATCTCACTCACTCCAGGCATGACGCCCCTCCCCGGCCTCTTCCACCTCTCCGACCTCCCCGAGCAGCCCCCGCAGCCGCTCCCAACCCCGCTCGTACGCGAAGCCGTCCGCGCCCCACCGCAGCGCAGGCACCGTCCGCACCAGCCCCGACGGGTCCCGTTCCAGCACCTGGACCTCGGCGATCCGCCGCCGCCCGGTCCGGTCGCGCGCCAGATGCAGCACCACCGACAGCGCGGCCGCCACCTGCGAGTGCAGCGCGGCCCGGTCGAGCCCGGCGGCCGTGCCCAGCGCCTCCAGTCGGGCCGGCACATCGGCGGCGGCGTTCGCGTGGACCGTCCCGCAGCCGCCTTCGTGGCCGGTGTTCAACGCGGCCAGCAGATGCACCACTTCGGGCCCCCGCACCTCGCCCACGACCAGCCGGTCCGGCCGCATCCGCAGTGCCTGTCGCACCAGGTCCTGAAGCGTGACGAGGCCCGCGCCCTCCTGGTTGGCGGGTCTGCTCTCCAGGCGGACGACGTGTGGATGGTCGGGCCGCAGCTCCGCCGAGTCCTCGGCGAGCACGATCCGTTCGCCCGGCCCGACCAGCCCCAGCAGCGCGCTCAGCAGCGTGGTCTTGCCGCTGCCGGTGCCGCCGCTGATGAGGAAGGACAGCCGCGCGCCGACCAGCGCCCGCAGCACCCGGTCCCCGCCCGGCGGCACCGTGCCCGCCGCGACCAGTTCGTCGAGCGTGAACGCGCGCGGCCGTACCACCCGCAGCGACAGACAGGTGCAGTCGACGGCCACCGGGGGCAGCACCGCGTGCAGTCGCGTCCCGTCGGGCAGCCGGGCGTCCGCCCAGGGCCGCGCGTCGTCGAGTCGCCGCCCGGCCACCGCGGCCAGCCGCTGCGCGAGCCGTCGTACGGCCGCGGCGTCGGGGAAGGCGACGCCGGTCAGCTCCAGTCCGCCGCCTCGGTCCACCCAGACCCGGTCCGGTGCCGAGACCAGTACGTCGGTCACGGACGGATCGGTGAGCAGCGGCTCCAACGGACCGCTGCCGACCAGCTCGGACCGCAACCGCTCGGCCGCGCCGAGGACTTCGGCGTCCCCGAGCACCCGCCCCTGCTCACGCAGCGCCTGCGCCACGCGCGCGGGCGTCGCCTCCGCCCCGCTCTCGGCCAGCCACTGCCGCACGCCGTCAAGAAGCTCCGGCGCCGATTCCCCGCCGACCGGTACGCCACGCGCGCGTACCCACTCGCGCCCCACTGCCGTGGTCATGCCGCCTCCACCAGTGCGCGCTCCCAGAACTCCTTGCAGAACCGCGTGAGCGGCCCCTTACCGGCTCCGGGTGGTGTCCGGCTCTCGTGCGGCCGCAGGAGGCCCGCCTCGACCGGCACCTCGCCCACCAGCGGCAGTCCGAGCAAGCGGGCCACCTCCCGGTCGTCGAGTCCGGGCGCGTACGGCCCCCGCACCACGACCCGCAGATCGCGGACGACCATCCCGACCGCGGAGGCCACCCGCCCGGCCGCCGCGACGGCCCGCAGTTCGGCGGGGACGACGAGGAGGCCGAGGTCGAGCTGGGCGAGCGTCTCGGCCACGCCGCCGTCGATACGGCGGGGCAGGTCGACGACGACCGTGCCGCCCCGGCGCCGGGCGGCGGCGAGCACCGCGCGGACCGCCTGCGGCGGGACGGCGACACAGTCGCCGCGGTCCCAGCTGAGCACCCGCAGGGAGTGCAGTTCGGGCAGCGACTCCTCCAGGGCGCCGCCGCCGACCCGGCCGCGCGAGGCGGCGAACGCGGGCCAGCGCAGCCCTTCGGCGGTCTCCCCGCCGAGCAGTACGTCGAGTCCGCCGCCCAGGGGATCGGCGTCCACGAGCAGGGTGCGCAGTCCCTCCCGCGCGGAGGTGACGGCGAGGGCGCACGCGAGCGTGGACGCTCCGGCCCCACCGCGTCCGCCGATGACCCCGACGGTGAGGGCGGGCCGGCCGACGCCCTCGGCGACGTCGGCGATCCGGTCGACTAGCCACTGCTCGCCGTCGGGCAGCATCAGGACGTGGTCGGCACCGATCTCGACGGCCCGGCGCCACACCCCGGAGTCGTCCTGGTCCCTGCCGACGAGCACCACCCCGCCTCTGCGCACGGCTCCCCGCACGCGTCGTACGGCGTCGTCGCCGACGAGGACGAGCGGCGCGGCCTCCCAGCGGTCCCGTGGCTCGGGCACCCCCGGGTGGACCTCGGGTGTGGCGCCGGCCGCCGCGCACAGGCGGAGCAGGTCGTCGAGGAGCCCGGGGTCCTCGGTGATGATCAACGGTCCGCCCTGGCGCCCTCCGGCGCCGGACGGCGGATCGTGTGTGACGGCTGCGGTCACGATGTCCATCCCCCTTCGCTGCGTCCCGCGAGGCCCCGAGGGCCCCGCGAATCCCGAACGTGTGAAGAACCGGCAACCGGCCTCCATATGAACGGCCGATAGGAACCGGCCAAACGCGCCCGACTAACCGGATCCGGCCATCAAGTCGGAGCCGGCGGGCCGCGCTGGAATCACGATGCGGCGAAGACGGAAATGAAGTGGATCTTGGTCAAAATCTGTGGACAACTCAGCCGTTGTGAATACGGCATCACCCAAACCGGTGAGTCCTGTACCCACCTTGTGCGACTTCCGCAGAGCGGCGCTTCGGCTACACACCGTGACGGATCATGAGCATGCAGAAACGGCGACCGCGGCCGCCTCGATGGGGCGGTGCAGTCGCCTGCGAAGAAGAGAAAACCCACCCGGACATGCGACGACCCCCACCGGGGGGGAGAGTGGGGGTCGTCTCCACGGCCGACTCGGGGGGGGGAGGAGCCGGGCCGGGTTAGCACGGTCGCGAACGATCCGTGACTTCCATGGTGTACCCGAGAGCCCTCTCAGGCAAACCCACGCGCCACACCTTACGCCGAATGGGCTGCGCCTATGCTCGGGGTCGTGGAAAACCACTCCTTGCCCCGCACAGCGGCCTTCTTTGACCTGGACAAGACGGTCATTGCGAAGTCGAGCACGCTCACGTTCAGCAAGTCGTTCTACCAAGGCGGCCTGATCAACCGCAGGGCCGCCGTGCGGACGGCTTACGCCCAGTTCGTCTTCCTCGTGGGCGGTATGGACCACGACCAGATGGAGCGGACCCGCGAGTACCTCTCCCAACTCGTGCGCGGCTGGAACGTCCAGCAGGTCAAGGAGATCGTCGCCGAGACCCTGCACGACCTGATCGACCCGATCATCTACGACGAGGCCGCCTCACTCATCGAGGAGCACCACACCGCCGGCCGCGACGTCGTGATCGTGTCCACCTCGGGCGCGGAGGTCGTCGAGCCGATCGGCGAACTCCTGGGCGCGGACCGCGTGGTGGCGACCCGGATGGTGGTCGGCGAGGACGGTTGCTTCACCGGCGAGGTGGAGTACTACGCCTACGGCCCGACCAAGGCCGAGGCGATCAAGGAGCTGGCCGAGTCCGAGGGGTACGACCTGGAGCGCTGCTACGCCTACAGCGACTCGGCGACCGATCTGCCGATGCTCGAGTCGGTCGGCCACCCGCACGCCGTGAACCCGGACCGCGCGCTGCGTCGCGAGGCGCTCGCGCGCGGATGGCCGATTCTCGATTTCCACCGGCCGGTCCGGCTCAAGCAGCGCTTCCCCGCGTTCTCCGTACCGCCCCGTCCGGCCCTCGTCGCGGCGGCGGCCATAGGCGCCGCGGCGGCCACCGCGGGTCTCGTCTGGTACGCGAGCAGGCGCCGGGCGACGGCGCTCTGACCTGGGGCACCGTCACGACTGTGCCCTTCTCCGGCATATCGGTGCCCGTTTAGCGCCCGTTTGAGAGTAAAAGTAAAGAACTGCAGCCAGCACTTCCGCTTGCCCGGGTCCTGGAGTACAAAGGGGTTAACGGCCCGCGAGACCAAGGACATCCGAGAGGATCACCTTCAATAACGCATTTGGCCCCACGGACCGAGCATGGACACTGGGCACCCACGCGACGTCGACCCGTCGATTACGGGCCAGCCGCACCAGGTGACGGGCAAAGTTCCCGGCCTGATGGGCAACATATCGAGGACGCTTGGTAACCCGGTGAACATGCCAGCGGCGGTACGAATCCTCGTACCGCCGCAACCCTGTTCAGGGACCTTTCGCCGGGCCTCTTACGCCGCCCCGCGCTGCAGCGCCTCGCACACCGCCGTCGACTCGCGCACACCGAGCTCGACCGCCTTGCCGCAGTGGGCGATCCAGGCGGCCATCCCCTCCGGAGTGCCGGAGACATAGCCTTCGAGCGCCGCCAGATAGGCCGCCCGGCCCAGTTCGGCGTGGCCGACCTCCGCCGGACAGACGGACTTGGGGTCGAGACCGCTGCCGATCAGCACGATGCGCTCGGCCGCGCGCGCGACGAGGCCGTTGCGGGAGGTGAAGGGGCGCAGCGCGAGGAGTTCGCCGTGCACGACGGCCGCCGTCACCAGCGCGGGGGCGGAGCTGCCCGCGATGATCAGCTCGGACAGCCCCTCCAGGCGGCCGTTGACCTCCGCGGCGCCCGGCAGCGGCAGTTCGATCAGCGGCTCGTCCACGGGCTCGCCCTCCTGGCGCGGGCGGCCGACCTCGTCGCCATTGGTCGCCGCGGCCACCAGATGCAGCCGGGCCAGGACCCGCAGCGGTGACTGCCGCCAGATGGACAGCAGTTGGCCCGCCTCGGCGGTCAGCCTGAGCGCGGCGCCCACCACGCGCGCCTCGTCGTCGCCACTGAAGTCGGAGCGGCGACGCACCTCTTCGAGGGCCCAGTCGGCGCCGGACAGCGCCGCGGAACCCCGGGCGCCGCGCAGCGCGGCCTCGCCGGTGACCGTGTTGCTGCGGCGTCGCATGATCCGGTGCCCGTAGACCCGGTCCACGGCCTTGCGCACGGACTCCACGGAGTCGGCCACACCGGGCAGCGAGGCCAGGGCCGCGAGCGGGTCGGCGGTCGCACCTGTCGTACTCATGAGTACGACATTACGCAACCACGGCCCGCACCCCACGAAGGAGTGGTCTTCTTCACGCACTCCTGCCACGTACAGCTATCACCCCACTACCCTTCGTGAACATGAAAATTGCTTTCGTCGGGAAGGGCGGCAGTGGGAAGACCACCCTGTCCTCCCTGTTCATCCGCCATCTCGCCGCGACCGGCGCACCGGTCGTCGCCGTCGACGCCGACATCAACCAGCATCTGGGTGCCGCCCTCGGTCTCGACGAGGCGGAGGCCGCCGCACTGCCCGCGATGGGCGAGCGGCTGCCGCTGATCAAGGAGTACCTGCGCGGCGGCAACCCGCGGATCGCCTCCGCCGAGACGATGATCAAGACGACCCCGCCCGGCGAGGGCTCCCGCCTGCTGCGGGTGCGCGAGGACAACCCGGTCTACGAGGCCTGCGCCCGGCGGGTGGAACTCGACGGCGACACCGTCCGTTTGATGGTCACCGGCCCCTTCACCGACGCCGACCTGGGGGTCGCCTGCTACCACTCCAAGACCGGAGCGGTGGAGCTGTGCCTGAACCACCTGGTGGACGGTCAGGGCGAGTACGTCGTGGTGGACATGACGGCCGGCTCCGACTCCTTCGCCTCCGGCATGTTCACCCGCTTCGACATCACGTTCCTCGTCGCCGAGCCGACCCGGAAGGGGGTCTCCGTCTATCGCCAGTACAAGGAGTACGCCCGGGACTACGGCGTCGTGCTGAAAGTCGTCGGCAACAAGGTGCAGGGCCAGGACGACCTCGACTTCCTGCGCGCCGAGGTCGGGGACGACCTGCTCGTCACGGTCGGGCACTCGGACTGGGTGCGCGCCATGGAGAAGGGCCGGCCGCCCCGGTTCGCACTCCTGGAGGACGTCAACCGCCGTGCCCTGCGCCTGCTGCACACGGCCGTCGACGCGACGTACGACCTGCGTGACTGGGAGCGCTACACCCAGCAGATGGTGCACTTCCATCTGAAGAACGCCCGGTCCTGGGGCAACGAGCGCACCGGGGCCGACCTGGCGGCGCAGGTCGACCCCGGTTTCGTCCTCGGTGAGAGCCTGGTGCCGAGCGCCTGACGGCGCCCGACGCCCATTGCCTGACCTAGGAGCCCTGGCTACCGCTTGGCCGCCGGAGCTCCCGGTACGCCCTTCGGGGCCGGGGCCGGGTGGCCCGAGAGGAAGGACGCCCAGCCCTGCTTCGGGGCCTCGCCGACGCCGAGGGTGCGCATCTTGGCCAGGGCCTCGGGGTCCTGGGCGTCCAGCCAGTCGGCGAGCTGCCGGAAGGAGACGCAGCGCACGTCTGGCTTGTTGCAGACCTGCTCGACGGTCTCCTCGACGGCACGCATGTAGGTGCCACCGTTCCAGGACTCGAAGTGGTTGCCGATGATCAGCGGGGCGCGGTTGCCGTCGTAGGCGCGGTGGAAGCCCTTGAGCAGGCCCTCACGCATCTGGTCGCCCCAGAACTCGTACTTGTTCGGGTCACCCTGGGTGTTGGTGCCGGACTGGTTGACCATGAAGTTGTAGTCCATGGTCAGCTGCTCGTAGGAGTGCCCGGGGAACGGCACGAGCTGCATCGACAGGTCCCACAGGCCCTCCTTCTTCCGGGGCCAGAGCTGGTCGTTGACGCCGCTGGTGTCGTACCGGAAGCCCAGCTCCCGGGCCGCCTTCATGAAGTTCTTCTGGCCCTCCAGGCAGGGCGTGCGGGCGCCGACGAGCTCCTTGTCGTAGTCGAAGGGGAGCGGGGAGGCCTTCTTCATGCCGGTGTTGGTCTTCCAGGACTTCACGAACTGCTTCGCCTGGGCGATCTCGTCCTTCCAGTCCGCGACCGACCACTGGCCCACCCCGCCGTTGCTCCCGCAGAAGTGGCCGTTGAAGTGCGTGCCGATCTCGTTGCCCTCCAGCCACGCGCCGCGCAGCTGCTTCACGGTCTCGGCGATGCCCTCCTCGTCGTTGAAGCCGATGTCGGAGCGGCCCGGGGAGTGCTGCGGCGGCCGGTAGAGGTCGCGCTTCTCCTCCGGCAGCATGTACACGCCGCTGAGGAAGTAGGTCATGGTCGCGTTGTTCGCCTTGGCGACCTTGCGGAAGTGGGAGAACAGCTTCTGGCCGTCCTCGCCCGCGCCGTCCCAGGAGAACACCACGAACTGCGGCGGCTTCTGACCGGGCTTCATGCGTTCCGGCCGGGGCAGGTGCGGCTGGGCTCCGGTGTAGGCGGTGGAGCCGTCGCCGATCAGGCGGACCGCGCTCTTGGGGGGTGCCTGGGCCGGCTTGGCCTTCTGCGGGCCCAAGGCCCCTTCCTTGGAACCGTCGGCGCCGATCGCGCAACCGGCGAGCGATGCGGCACAGACCGCGGCGACCACGGCGCCGGCGGCGATCCTCTGGGTGGCGGCCATGTTCCGCCCACCTACTTCCTTCTGTCTCGGGAACTGGGGCCAACGACAGCGCGGCCAAGCTCGCACGAGACCGAGAAGGAATTAGTACGACAAGCCGATGAAATATCCGCATCACCCTGATGGGTGACTTATTAGCCTATTTGCCAGGAAAGTCTATGCCTGGCCTTTACTCTGAATTACGATCCGTTTACCGAGCGTTGATTCATCCCGCCGCTGCACGCCGTGACCCACGGCCGCGACCCGACCCCCGCCAGAGCCGGGGGACCACCTGTTCCGCGACCGCGCTGCCCCGGAGGAGACGGGAATTATGTCCGCCTGCGTCCCTACCCGCGCCGCCGACCCGAGTCGGTCCAAGCGCATCCACCGACCCCACAGCCCCCCGCCGTCCGGGCCCCGCCGCTTCCGTGTCGCGGGCGCCGACGTGTCGGCCTCGATCGCGGTCTTCCTGATCGCCCTGCCCCTGTCCCTCGGCATCGCCCTCGCCACCGGCGCCCCCCTCCAGGCGGGCCTCGTCGCCGCCGCCGTGGGAGGCCTGGTCGCCGGCCGGCTCGGCGGCTCCCCGCTCCAGGTGAGCGGCCCGGCCGCCGGGCTCACGGTCGTCACCGCCGACCTCATCCACCGCTACGGCTGGCGGACGACCTGCGCCATCACGGTCCTCGCCGGTCTCGCCCAACTGGGCCTCGGCTGCCTGCGCGTGGCGCGCACCGCGCTCGCCGTCAGCCCCGCCATCGTGCACGGCATGCTCGCCGGCATCGGCGTCACCATCGCCGTGGCCCAGTTGCACATCGTCCTCGGCGGCACCCCGCAGAGTTCCGTCCTGGCCAACCTCCGGGCGTTGCCTGCCCAGTTGGCCGACCTCGACCCCGCCGCGGTGTCGGTGAGCGCGCTGACCCTGGCGCTGCTGCTGCTCTGGCCGCGCATCCCCGGCCGAGTGGGCCGGCTGCTGCGCAGGATCCCGGCCGCGCTCCTCGCCGTCACCGGGGCCAGCGCGGCGGCCGCACTCCTCGGGCTGACCCTGCCCAAGGTCGACCTGCCGTCCTGGAGCAGCCATGCCCTGGCCGGACTCCCCGAGGGCCCGGTGCTCGGCCTCGTCGCCGCCGTCCTGACGACCACCCTGGTGTGCAGCGTGCAGTCGCTGCTCGGCGCGGTCGCCGTGGACAAGATGGCGGCCCGCCGACCGGGGCTGACCGCCCGGGTCGGCCGCTCCGACCTGGACCGCGAGCTGCTCGGCCAGGGCGCCGCCAACATCGTCTCCGGCGCGCTCGGCGGGCTCCCGGTCGCCGGGGTCGCCGTGCGGAGTTCGGCGAATGTGAACGCGGGCGCGGTGAGCCGGAACTCCACGATGTTGCACGGCGTTCTCGTAGTGATCGCCGCGCTGCTGATGGTCCCGGTCCTGGAGTTCATCCCGCTCGCCTCGCTCGCCGCCCTGGTGATGGCCGTCGGCATCCAGATGGTGTCCCTGCACCACATCCGTACGGTGACCCGCCACCGAGAGGTCCTGGTGTACGCCGTCACCACCCTCGGCGTGGTGGTCCTCGGCGTCCTGGAGGGCGTGACGCTCGGCATCGCCGTGGCCGTCGCCGTCGCCCTGCACCGCCTCACCCGCACCCGTATCACGCATGAGCACGACGAAAAGGAAGGAGTCCATCACGTCCACGTGAGAGGCCAGTTGACGTTTCTCGCGGTGCCCCGGCTCAGCCGCGCCCTGCACCTCGTGCCCCAAGGCGCCGAAGTCGTCGTCGAGTTGGACGGCTCCTTCATGGACCACGCGGCGTTCGAGGCACTGCAGGACTGGCAGAACACCCACACCGCGCAGGGCGGCACCGTCGAGCTCACCGGCCGCCGGGCCGGGGTCCGGATCGCCGAGCCCGGAGAGACCACCGAGCCCGGCCCCCGTTCCGGAGCCCCGAGGGACTCGGCCGATCCCGCCACCACCGCCGCGGGCTGCCGGTGCAGCCCCTGGACTCCCTGGCGCAACCACCAGTGCGAGGACCCGCGGTCCGCGCCGCGGCCCGCCCCGCACCAGGACCGCTCAGAGGGCTCGGGCACGGCGGGTGGCACCGGTGCGTCCGGCACGAGCGGTCATGAACTGGCCCGCGGCATCAGCGCGTTCCAGCGTCACACCGCCCCGCTGGTGCGGGGCGAGCTGGCCCGGCTGGCCCGGGAGGGCCAGCGCCCCTCCCAGCTCTTCCTCACCTGCGCCGACTCGCGTCTGGTCACCTCGATGATCACCGCCAGTGGTCCGGGCGACCTGTTCGTGGTGCGCAACGTGGGCAACCTCGTTCCCCTGCCCGGCGAGGAGAGCGGGGACGACTCGGTCGCGGCCGCGATCGAGTACGCGGTGGACGTGCTGAAGGTGCGGTCCATCACGGTGTGCGGCCACTCCGGGTGCGGAGCGATGCAGGCGCTGCTCAACTCCGAGCCCGGGGGCGTCCAGACTCCGCTCAAGCGGTGGCTGCGGCATGGGCTGCCGAGCCTGGAGCGCATGGCCGACGACAGCCGGCCGTGGGCGAGACTCGCCGGCCGGGCGCCCGCGGACGCGGTGGAGCAGCTCTGTCTGACCAACGTGGTCCAGCAGTTGGAGCATCTGCGGGCGCACGAGTCGGTGGCCAGAGCACTGCGCGAGCGGGAGTTGGAGCTGCACGGGATGTACTTCCATGTCGGCGAGGCACAGGCGTATCTGCTCACCGAGACGCCCGACGCCGGGGTGTTCGACCACGTGACGGGGCATGTGGCCGACGCCGAGGAGCTGCACAGCCCGGCATAGGCGAACCCCCGCCCGCGCATCCCGCCTGTACCTCGCCCACGCACCCCGCTCAGCGGAGCCCGTACTACTCCGCCGGGTGGGGTGCGGCGGGGATCGGATGGCACGGGGCGACCTCACCCCGGACGAAGGCGATGCCGATGGCCGGCATGAAGCTCCCGTCGGGCTGGAGCTGCCCCATCTTTTCGAGGATCAGGGAGTCCCCGCGCCGCAGGTCGAACACCCAGTTGGGGTCATCGCGGTCACTGGAGCGGCCCCGCACCGCCGTCGCCCGGGGCTGGGTGCACTCGTAGCCGTCCGGCACCTTGTCCACGACGATGTGGATACCGTTCGCCTTGAGGCGTTCGACGAGTCCGTCCGGCAGGGTGCCGCCGAGACCGAAATCGTTCATGGTGACCGTCAGGCTCCCGTCCGCGTGCGACACCACCTCGTAGGCCGGGCTCTCGGCGGGGGAGCCCGGCATCAGCAGCGCGGCGCCCGCGACGGCGGCGCAGGCCAGGGCGGCCAGGCCGAGCCTCGGCGCGGTGAAGGCCGTACGGACCGTGAAGCGGCGCCCCACGGACGTCGGCGCCGCGTCGGCCATGCCGTCGGCCGCGCGCAGGTCGATCTCGCGGCGGAGTTCCGCCAGCAGCCGGTCCTCGAATGTCGTCCTGGTGGTCATGCCTCTCCCCCGGTTCCTCCGGTGACGTATGACAGGGATGTGCCGCGCGGGCCTTCGGCGGGCTCACCGGCCGCCCGGCGCAGTGACTTGCGGGCCCGGTGCAGCCGTACGCGGGCCGTGACCTGGGTGATGCCGAGTGCGGCGGCGGTCTCGGGAACCGTCAGCTGGTCGACCACGATCAGCTCCAGAACGGCTCGCTCCCCCGCGGGGAGCCGTTCCAGGGCGGCGAGGGCGCGGCGGCCCGGGGACTCGGCGTCGAGCTTGTCCTCCAGGCGGGCGATGTCGTCGGGCTCCAGCAGCCGGCGCCCCGAGATCCGCCGGTCGCGGGCCGATTCGCGGGCCATCCTGCGGTACTCCCCCGCGACGACGTTGCGGGCGATGCCGTAGAGCCAGGCCGTCTCGCTGCCCCGGCCCGGGCGGTAGGTGTGGGCCGAGTCCAGGACCGCGAGGAAGATCTCGGCGGTCAGGTCGGCGACGGTGTGCGGGTCCGCGACACGCCGGGCCACGAATGATGTCACCGCGTCCACATGACGCCGGTAGAACTCCTCGAAGAGTTCAGGGTCGCGGACCGCCGCCTGCGGCCCGCCCCGTATCCCTTCCACTCGGACTCCCTTCTCGTGGGTGGACGTACACCCGTACTTGGCCCGGAGTGTGAGAGGCGTTACAAGGGATGAACTCTGCCTGGTCGGCGTCCGTGGGTACGGATGAGCAACGACGTACCCATAGGTCTAAACCAATTTTCAAACGGCCCTTGTCAGCGCACCCCCCGGTCTGATGAGCTGTGGCCTGGGACACAACGGACACCCTGGGAAAGGGAGATGTCGTGAGCAACGAATCCTTGGCCAACCTGCTCAAGGAAGAGCGCAGGTTCGCGCCACCCGCCGACCTGGCGGCGAACGCCAACGTCACCGCGGAGGCGTACGAACAGGCCAAGGCTGACAGGCTCGGCTTCTGGGCCGAGCAGGCCCGCCGGCTGACCTGGGCCACGGAGCCGACCGAGACACTGGACTGGTCGAACCCGCCGTTCGCCAAGTGGTTCAAGGACGGCGAGCTCAACGTCGCGTACAACTGCGTCGACCGGCATGTCGAGGCGGGCAACGGCGACCGGGTCGCCATCCATTTCGAGGGGGAGCCCGGCGACAGCCGCGCGATCACCTACGCCGAGCTCAAGGACGAGGTCTCCAAGGCCGCGAACGCCCTGCTGGAGCTGGGAGTTCAGAAGGGCGACCGGGTCGCGGTCTACATGCCGATGATCCCGGAGACGGCGATCGCGATGCTCGCCTGCGCCCGGATCGGCGCCGCGCACTCGGTCGTCTTCGGCGGGTTCAGCGCGGACGCGCTCGCGACCCGTATCCAGGACGCCGACGCCAAGGTCGTCATCACCTCCGACGGCGGCTACCGGCGCGGCAAGCCCTCCGCGCTCAAGCCGGCCGTCGACGAGGCCGCCGACAAGGCGGGCAATGTCGAGCACGTGCTCGTCGTACGGCGTACCGGGCAGGAAGTGGCCTGGAACGACAGCCGGGACGTGTGGTGGCACGAGGCCGTCGACCGGCAGTCGGCCGAGCACACCCCCGAGGCCTTCGAGGCCGAGCAGCCGCTCTTCATCCTCTACACCTCGGGGACGACGGGTAAGCCGAAGGGCATCCTGCACACCTCCGGCGGCTATCTCACCCAGGCCGCCTACACCCACCACGCCGTCTTCGACCTCAAGCCGGAGACGGACGTGTACTGGTGCACGGCCGACGTCGGCTGGGTCACCGGGCACTCGTACATCGTCTACGGGCCGCTCGCGAACGGCGCCACGCAGGTCATGTACGAGGGCACGCCGGACACCCCGCACCAGGGGCGCTTCTGGGAGATCGTGCAGAAGTACGGGGTCACCATCCTGTACACGGCGCCGACCGCGATCCGTACGTTCATGAAGTGGGGCGACGACATCCCCGCGAAGTTCGATCTCAGCAGCCTGCGGGTGCTGGGTTCGGTGGGCGAGCCGATCAACCCCGAGGCCTGGATCTGGTACCGCAAGCACATCGGCGCCGATCTGACCCCGATCGTGGACACCTGGTGGCAGACCGAGACCGGCGCGATGATGATCTCGCCGCTGCCCGGTGTCACCGAGACCAAGCCCGGCTCGGCCCAGACCCCGCTGCCCGGCATCTCCGCGACCGTCGTCGACGACGAGGCCAACGAGGTGCCCAACGGCGGCGGTGGCTATCTGGTCCTGACCGAGCCGTGGCCGTCGATGCTGCGCACCATCTGGGGCGACGACCAGCGGTTCCTCGACACGTACTGGTCGCGCTTCGAGGGCAAGTACTTCGCCGGTGACGGCGCGAAGAAGGACGACGACGGGGACATCTGGCTGCTCGGCCGGGTGGACGACGTGATGCTCGTGTCCGGGCACAACATCTCCACCACCGAGGTCGAGTCGGCGCTCGTCTCCCACCCGTCCGTCGCGGAGGCGGCCGTCGTCGGTGCCGCGGACGAGACCACCGGGCAGGCCATCGTCGCCTTCGTGATCCTGCGCGGCACGGCGAACGCCGAGGACGAGAACCTCATCGCCGACCTGCGCAACCACGTCGGCGCCACCCTCGGCCCGATCGCCAAGCCCAAGCGCGTCCTGCCGGTTGCCGAGCTGCCGAAGACCCGCTCCGGCAAGATCATGCGCCGGCTGCTGCGGGACGTCGCCGAGAACCGTCAGCTCGGTGACGTGACGACCCTGACCGACTCCACGGTCATGGACCTCATCCAGGCGAAGCTCCCGGCCGCGCCCAGCGAGGACTGAGCAGGTCACAGAAGGGGCGCCCGGCGTGAGAACGCGCCGGGCGCCCCTTTTAGGTAAACTAAACAAAACTAGCGTGACCCCACAGGTGTGCCGGGAAGTCTGGTCGGCGAGCAGCTCAGCCGTACCCACCGACCGGAGGTCCCCCGCATGGCAGCGCCCCGCTCCACCACCCCCCGCAAGGTCTTCGGAAGGCTCTCGCTGCCCGAACGCACCTTCGTGGCGGACGCGCTGCGCACCGAGACCGTCGGCGGTGTGCTGCTGCTCGCCGCCGCGATCGCCGCGCTGGTCTGGGCGAACGTACCCGCGCTGCACGACAGCTACGAGAGCGTCAGCCACTACCACCTGGGCCCCGAGGCCCTCGGCCTGAACCTCTCCGTGGCCCACTGGGCCGCCGACGGGCTCCTCGCGGTCTTCTTCTTCGTCGCCGGCATCGAACTCAAGCGCGAACTGGTCGCCGGTGACCTCAAGGACCCCAAGGCCGCGGCGCTGCCGGTCGTCGCGGCCCTGTGCGGCATGGCCGTACCGGCGCTCGTCTACACCCTGACCAACCTCAGCGGCGGCGGATCGCTCGACGGCTGGGCGGTCCCGACCGCCACGGACATCGCCTTCGCGCTCGCCGTGCTCGCCGTCATCGGCACCTCGCTGCCCAGCGCCCTGCGCGCCTTCCTCCTCACGCTCGCCGTCGTCGACGACCTCTTCGCGATCCTGATCATCGCGGTCTTCTTCACCGCCGAGATCGACTTCGCCGCGCTCGGCGGCGCGCTCATCGGCCTGGCCGTCTTCTGGCTGCTGCTGCGCAAGGGTGTTCGCGGCTGGTACGTGTACGTCCCGCTCGCCCTGGTGATCTGGGGCCTGATGTACAACAGCGGCGTCCACGCCACCATCGCGGGCGTCGCGATGGGTCTGATGCTGCGCTGCACCACGCGCGAGGGCGAGCAGCACTCGCCCGGCGAGCACATCGAACATCTCGTACGACCCTTCTCGGCGGGCCTGGCCGTGCCGCTGTTCGCCCTGTTCAGCGCCGGTGTCTCGGTCTCCGGCGGCGCCCTGGGCGACGTCTTCACCAAGCCGGAGACGCTCGGCGTCGTCCTCGGGCTGGTCGTCGGCAAGGCGGTCGGCATCTTGGGCGGGACCTGGCTGACGGCACGCTTCACCCGGGCCTCCCTCAGCGACGACCTGGAGTGGGCGGACGTCTTCGCGGTGGCGACCCTCGCCGGCATCGGCTTCACCGTGTCGCTGCTCATCGGCGAGCTGGCCTTCGACGGGGACGCGGCCCTCACCGACGAGGTCAAGGCGGCCGTGCTGGCCGGCTCGCTGATCGCTGCGACCCTCGCGACCGTGCTGCTGAAGATCCGCAACGCCAAGTACCGGCGGATGGTCGAGGCCGAGGAGCGCGACGACGACCTCGACGGCATCCCCGACATCTACGAGGAGGACGACCCGGCGTACCACCTGCGGATGGCAGCGATCCACGAAGGCAAGGCCGCCGAGCACCGCCGGATCGCGGAACTCAAGGCCGCCGAACGGGCGGGGCTTGCCGAAGTGGCGGGCGGGGCAGGCGAGGAGGACGACCGTCGGGCATGATCTGACGGGACGGTACAAAAGACACGACCCATAGAGCCTTACTGAACAGGGAGACCGCGATGAGCGCACCCGACGGCAGCCCGGTCGGCGCCGAACGCAGCATCGGCCAGTTGTTCGCCTCGGCGACGACCGAGATGTCCGCGCTGGTGCACGACGAGATCGCGCTGGCCAAGGCGCAGCTCAAGCGGGACGTGAAGCGCGGCGCGACGAGCGGCGGCGCGTTCATGGTGGCCGGCGGGGTGCTGGTGTTCTCGCTGCCGATGCTGAACTTCGCGCTGGCGTACGGCATCCGGACCTGGAGCGACTGGAACCTGGCGGTCTGCTTCCTGTTGTCCTTCGCCGCCAACGTGCTCATCGCGGGCCTCCTCGCGCTGATCGGCGTGGTCTTCGCGAAGAAGGCGAAGAAGGGCGGCGGCGCGCAGAAGACCGCCGCATCGATGAAGGAGACGGCGAGCGTCCTGCAGAACGCCAAGCCGCATCCGCGGCCCGAGCTGCCGCAGGACCGTGTCCCGGAGGCCATCGAGGCTGTGGCACGCTCGTCGTCATGAGCGAGCCCGCCACCCCTTCGGCCGAATCGGTAGTACGGCCCGACGTCCTCGGCGACAGACCGCTGACGCACCGGGACGTCGCCGCCAACGGCGCGCGTTTCCACATCGCCGAGATGGGCGACGGCCCGCTGGTGCTGCTGCTGCACGGCTTCCCGCAGTTCTGGTGGACCTGGCGGCATCAGCTGCCCGCGCTCGCCGACGCCGGGTTCCGGGCGGTCGCCATGGACCTCAGGGGCGTCGGCGGCAGCGACCGCACCCCGCGCGGCTACGACCCCGCGAACCTCGCCCTCGACATCACCGGCGTGATCCGCTCCCTCGGCGAGCCGGACGCCGCACTGGTCGGTCATGACCTGGGCGGATATCTGGCGTGGACGGCGGCGGCGATGCGGCCCAAGCTCGTACGACGGCTCGCGGTGGCCTCGATGCCGCATCCGCGACGCTGGCGCTCGGCGATGCTCTCGGACGTCAAGCAGACCCGCGCCGGGTCCTACGTCTGGGGGTTTCAGCGCCCCTGGATCCCGGAGCGGCAGCTGACCGCGGACGACGGCGCACTGGTCGCCGAGCTGATCCGGGACTGGTCCGGGCCGAGCCTGCCGGACGACGACGCGGTGGAGACGTACCGGCGCGCGATGTGCATCCCGTCGACCGCGCACTGCTCGATCGAGCCGTACCGGTGGATGGTGCGCTCGCTGGCCCGTCCCGACGGCATCCAGTTCAACCGGCGCATGAAGCGGCCGGTCCGGGTGCCGACCCTGCATCTGCACGGTTCGCTGGATCCGGTGATGCGGACGCGAAGCGCGGCCGGTTCCGGGGAGTACGTCGAAGCGCCGTACCGCTGGCGGCTGTTCGACGGACTCGGGCACTTCCCTCATGAGGAGGATCCGGTGGCATTCTCTGCAGAGCTCGTCAACTGGCTGAAGGATCCCGAGCCTGACCGGTGAACAACGTCTGCGCCGAGGTCGGCTGGGGGTCCGGGGGCCCGAGGCGGAGCCTCTGATCTGACAGCCCCCGGGAAAGCACAGCCCGCACGAGGAGGATCCGGTCGCTTTCTCCACCGAAATGATCGATTGGCTGAAAGACCCCGAACCCGATCGGTGACCGTCCGAACGCGCCCGGTATCCGGACCTGAACACCTGTCCTACGAACAGCCAAATGCCCGGCGCATAGGCCAATTGGGGGCCCTGGGGGCGGTTATCGACCTTGGGGCAGGGGCACACGTCGGGGTATGGGCTGGACGCACGACTACAGTGACGCAGCACGCAACCGCCGCTCGGGCCACGGTCTGAGCCCCCACCAGCGAGGAGGAGCCCCGCAGGAGCAGGGCACGGACCTCCGGGTGGGCATCCCGCGCATTCTGCGCCGCCGGGCCCGCTGGGTCACGGTCCGGCTGCGTCACACCCGAGGCTGAAGCGCCCCGGCTGAGGCGCCCTCACACCCTCAGGCGGTCTCCAGCGACATCCCTACGCGGTCTACAGCGCGCAGCTGTCGCTGTCCACCTGCTCGTTCGCGGTGCGCCCCTTGGTGATGTCCTCCCGGATCTCGTCCGCGGTGAGCGCGTAGCCGGTGTCGGCGTTGTCGAGGGACTTCGCGAAGACCACGCCGTACACCTCCCCTTGGGGGGTGAGCAGCGGGCCGCCGGAGTTGCCCTGACGGACGGTCGCGTAGAGGGAGTACACATCGCGGTGCACGGTGCCGCGGTGGTAGATGTCCGGACCGTTGGCCGGGATCCGGCCGCGCACGCGCGCGGCACGGACGTCGTACGCGCCGTTCTCCGGGAACCCGGCGATGATCGCGTCGTCACCGCTCTCGGCGTCCGTCGCGGTGAACTTCAGCGCGGGCGCCTTCAGTTCGGGTACGTCGAGGACAGCGATGTCGCGCTCCCAGTCGTACAGGACGACCGTGGCGTCGTACTTCTGGCCCTCGCCGCCGATCTGGACGGTGGGTTCGTCGACGCCGCCCACGACATGCGCGTTGGTCATGACGCGGCGCTCGCCGAAGACGAAGCCGGTGCCCTCCAGGACCTTGCCGCAACTCTGGGCGGTGCCCATGACCTTGACGATGGACTGCTTGGCCCTGGCGGCGGCCGGGCTGTTCACCAGCTCGGGGTCCGGCGGCTGGACCTCCTTGATCGGCTCGTCGGAGAACGGGCTGAAGACCTGCGGGAAGCCGTTCTGCGCGAGGACCGAGGTGAAGTCCTTGAACCAGGTGTCGGCCGCGTCGGGCAGCGCCTCCGAGACGCCGAGGAGCACCTTGGAGCCACGGACCTCCTTGCCCAGGGTCGGCAGGGTGGTCTGGGCGAGGGCGGAGCCGATCAGCCAGGCCACGAGGAGCATCGCGACCACGTTGACGAGGGCGCCGCCGGTGGCGTCCAGGGCGCGGGCCGGGGACCAGGTGATGTAACGGCGCAGCTTGTTGCCGAGGTGGGTGGTCAGGGCCTGGCCGACGGAGGCGCAGACGATGACGACGACCACGGCGACGACGGCCGCGGTCGTGCTGACCTCGGAGTTGTCCGTGAGGGCGTCCCAGATGACGGGGAGCAGGTATACGGCGACGAGACCGCCGCCCATGAAGCCGATCACCGACAGGATGCCGACGACGAAGCCCTGGCGATAGCCGACGATCGCGAACCACACGGCGGCGACCAGCAACAGGATGTCCAGCACGTTCACCGGTTCAGGCCTCGCCTCATCACATGACACAGCACGGCAGACACCCTGTCATGACCGCCAGTCGAGCGGGACCTGCTTGTCCCGGTCCCAGGGGCGCTCCCAGCCGGAGTAGTGCAGCAGCCGGTCGATGATTCCGGCCGTGAACCCCCACACCAGGGCCGATTCGACCAGGAATGCCGGACCTCGGTGGCCGCTGGGGTGGACGGTGGTGGCCCGGTTGTCCGGGTCCGTGAGATCCGCCACGGGGACGGTGAAGACGCGGGCCGTCTCATTGGGGTCGACCACTCCCACCGGGGTGGGCTCGCGCCACCAGCCCAGCACGGAGGTGACGACGAAGCCGCTGACCGGGATGTAGAGCTTGGGCAGCACACCGAAGAGCTGGACACCGCTCGGGTCGAGCCCGGTCTCCTCCTCGGCCTCGCGGAGAGCGGCCCGCAGCGGACCCTCGGCCAGCGGGTCGCCGTCCTCGGGATCGAGGGCGCCGCCGGGGAAGGACGGCTGTCCGGCATGGGAGCGCAGCGAGCTGGCCCGCTCCATGAGCAGCAGCTCGGGCCCGCGCTCGCCCTCCCCGAAGAGGATCAGTACGGCGGACTGCCGTCCCGCGCCGTTCGCCGGCGGCAGGAAGCGGCTCAACTGGAGCGGCTCGACCGTCTCGACGGCGTGTACGACCGGGTCCAGCCAGCCGGGGAGGCCGTCCTTGCTCAGCGTCACGCCCGGCGCCTCGCCCGGGCCGCTCGTATGCCTGCCCTGCGTATTGCTCGTATGCCTCATCGCCACCCCCGTCGTCCTGCCCCGTCCAACGCCCGGCAAGCCGTTGATCGTTCCAGCCGGGCGCCCTGGGATCGGCCCTGAGGTCGTCCCTGGGGCCGGCCCCGGGATCGACCCCGAGACTCGCTCCGGGATCGCCCCTGAGGCTGCCACTGGCATCCGCCCCGCGTGCGGGTGCCCGGTCGGCGGCCCGTCATCCGGCCCCCAGCGGCGGTGCCGCCTTGCCGCCCGCGTCCAGGTAGGACTGGGGCGGGTTGAGGCGCTGGCCCGGGAAGCCGCCCTTCTCGTACTTGAGGAGCTTCTTCGCCTTCTCCGGGTCGGTCTCGCCCTCGCCGAACGCCGGGCAGAGCGGGGCGATGGGGCAGGCGCCGCAGGCGGGTTTGCGGGCGTGGCAGATACGGCGGCCGTGCCAGATCACATGGTGGGACAGGTCCGTCCAGTCACTCTTCGGGAACAGCGCGCCGATCGCGGCCTCGATCTTGTCGGGGTCGGTCTCGTCCGTCCATTGCCAGCGTCGCACCAGCCGTTGAAAGTGCGTGTCCACAGTGATGCCGGGTCGTCCGAAAGCGTTGCCGAGCACCACGAACGCGGTCTTGCGGCCCACGCCTGGCAGCTTGACCAGTTCCTCCAGCTTGCCGGGCACCTCGCCGCCGAACTGCTCCACCAGGGCCTTCGACAGCCCTATGACCGACTTGGTCTTGGCCCGGAAGAAGCCGGTCGGCCGCAGGATCTCCTCGACCTCCTCGGGATTGGCGGCGGCCAGATCCTCGGGGGTGGGGTACTTGGCGAAGAGCGCGGGGGTCGTCTGATTGACCCTCAGGTCGGTGGTCTGGGCGGACAGGACCGTGGCGACGACGAGCTGGAAGGGGTTGGTGAAGTCCAGTTCGGGGTGGGCGTACGGATAGACCTCGGCGAGTTCGCGGTTGATACGGCGGGCCCGGCGGACGAGGGCGGTGGCCGACTCGTTCGACTTCGCGGACGGCTTCACGGCGACCTTCTTCGCCGGAACGGCCTTCTTCGCGGCTACCTTCTTGACCGCAACCTTCTTCACCACCACAGACGCCTTCTTTGTCGCTTTTGCCGCTTTCTTTCCGCCACCGGAGTTCTGTTCGCCCACAGCGGAATCCCGACGTACAACCACCCGTCCAGCCCCCTTGGCCTGTGCTCTCACCGGCGATTTGGACACCCGGCCAGCCTAAAGCCCGGCACCGACAATCGCCCCGGACCCAGAAGATCGGCCCCCGATTGGACCCCTGCCGCTTACCTCAGGACATGTGTGCGGCATCCTTGTGACAGATCACACTGTTTGGACCGTCCGGCAAAATGGGGAGCACGGTCCCCTGGTACCAAGGGGGAGAAAGATCCCCTGAGCAGGTCGACAAGGAGAGAACTCGTGGACGACGTCCTCCGGCGCAACCCGCTCTTCGCGGCACTCGACGACGAGCAGTCCGCGGAGCTGCGCGCCTCCATGAGTGAGGTGACGCTCGCCCGTGGCGACTCCCTCTTCCACGAGGGCGACCCCGGCGACCGGCTCTATGTCGTCACCGAAGGCAAGGTCAAGCTCCACCGCACCTCCCCCGACGGCCGCGAGAACATGCTCGCCGTCGTGGGTCCCGGTGAGCTGATCGGCGAACTGTCGTTGTTCGACCCGGGCCCGCGCACGGCCACCGCCACGGCGCTGACCGAGGTCAAGCTGCTCGGCCTCGGCCACGGCGACCTCCAGCCCTGGCTGAACGTCCGCCCCGAGGTCGCCACGGCGCTGCTGCGCGCCGTCGCCCGCCGCCTGCGCAAGACCAACGACCAGATGTCCGACCTGGTCTTCTCGGACGTCCCCGGTCGTGTCGCCCGCGCGCTCCTGGACCTCTCCCGCCGCTTCGGCGTCCAGTCCGAGGAGGGCATCCACGTCGTCCACGACCTCACGCAGGAGGAGCTGGCCCAGCTGGTCGGCGCGTCCCGCGAGACGGTCAACAAGGCCCTCGCCGACTTCGCCCAGCGCGGGTGGCTGCGCCTGGAGGCGCGTGCGGTGATCCTGCTGGACGTGGAGCGGCTGGCCAAGCGTTCACGGTGACCGTTCCGTGGGCTCCGTCCTGATGTAGTTGGCCCATGTCTGAAAAGGTGCCCTCCAGAGGTCTCGACCCACAGGGCTACATCGCGCGCGAGGGCTCCCTCGCGCGCGTGCCGCACGACTTCCGCCCCGTGGTCGCCGCCGCGCGTGATCGTGTCCTCGACCTCTTCGGCGGCCGGCTGCACAGCGCCTACCTGTACGGCTCGATCCCGCGCGGCACCGCGCGCGTGGGGCGCAGCGACCTCGATCTGCTGATCGCCCTGCGCGAGGAGCCCGCACCGGCCGACCGGGACGCCGTACGGGCACTGGGCGAGGCCCTCGACAAGGAGCACCCGGCGATCGACGGCGTCGGAACGCTGCTGTACAGCCGGGCGCGGCTGCTGAGCGAGCTGGAGACCTACGACCTGGGCTGGTTCGTGGCCTGTCTGTGCACCCCGCTGCTCGGCGACGACCTCGCCGAGTTCCTGCCGCGCTACCGGCCCGACTCCCTGCTCGCCCGTGAGACCAACGGGGATCTCGCCCTGCTGCTGCCGCGCTGGCGCGCCCGCATCGAGGCCGCCGACGACAGCGAAACGTCCCTGCGGCCTCTCGTGCGCTTCATGTCCCGCCATCTCGTCCGCACCGGCTTCACCCTCGTCATGCCCCGCTGGAACGGCTGGACCAGCGATCTGCGGGAGATGGCGGAGGTGTTCGGCGCGTACTACCCGGAGCGGGCCGAGCAGCTGCGGGCGGCGGCGGTGCGGGGCCACGAGCCCACGGGTGACCGCGCGGTGCTCGCCTCGTACGTCGACGATCTCGGGCCCTGGCTGGCGGAGGAATACGCGCGCGTGCACGGCGTGAAGGCGCCCCGCCCCGACGGGCCCTAGATGAGCCCGTGTTCGTCCAGGTAGTCCATCTGCGCCCGCACCGACAGCTCGGCGGCCGGCCACAGGGAGCGGTCCACGTCGGCGTAGACGTGGGCGACGACCTGCGACGGCGTCAGGTAGCCGTCCTCGACCGCCGTCTCCACCTGGGCGAGCCGGTGGGCGCGGTGGGCGAGATAGAACTCCACCGCCCCCTGGGCGTCCTCCAGGACGGGACCGTGGCCCGGCAGGACCGTGTGGACGCCATCGTCGACCGCGAGGGACCTCAGGCGGCGCAGGGAGTCCAGATAGTCGCCCAGGCGGCCGTCGGGGTGCGCCACGACCGTCGTACCGCGGCCCAGGATGGTGTCGCCCGTCAGGACGGCCTGATCGGCCGGGAGATGGAAGCACAGGGAGTCGGAGGTGTGGCCGGGGGTGGGTACGACCCTCAGCTCCAGGCCGCCGACGGTGACGACGTCCCCGGCCGCCAGCCCCTCGTCGCCCAGCCGCAGCGCCGGGTCCAGCGCACGCACGCGCGTGCCGGTCAGCTCGGCGAAACGGGCGGCGCCCTCGGCGTGGTCCGGGTGACCGTGCGTCAGCAGGGTGAGCGCGACGCGCCGGCCGGCCTTCTCGGCGACGTCGACGACATGGCGCAGGTGGCTCTCGTCCAGCGGTCCGGGGTCGACCACGACGGCCAGTTCGGAGTCGGGCTCGGCGAGGATCCAGGTGTTCGTGCCGTCCAGCGTCATCGCGGACGCGTTGGGCGCGAGGACGTTCACGGCACGCGGGGTGGCGGGACCGGAGAGGGCCCCGCCGCGTGGCTGGCCGGGAAGGGCTGCTGCGTCCGTCATGCGAGCGCTCCTTGGGGCGGCGTCGACCGTACCGTCATGCGAGGGCTCCGTCTGACGGTGTGGACCGGATCGTCATGCCGAGGCTCCACCGGTCGGGATGTGCTTCGTGAACTCCGCGTGCCCCGGCCAGGACAGCACAATCTCCTCGCCGTCCAGCCTGGCCCGCGCCAGGACCGGCGTCAGGTCGCGGTCGGGCGCCGCCGCGAGCGCCTCGGCGGCGCCGGGGTAGGCGATCAGCTGGCGCAGGGTGGCGATCGTGGGCGGCATCATCAGCAGCTCGCCCTTGTCGTACGAGGCCGCCGCGTCCGCCGGACGGATCCACACCGTGCGGTCCGCCTCCGTGGACGCATTGCGCGTGCGCTGGCCGGCCGGGAGCGCGGCGACGAAGAACCAGGTGTCGAAGCGACGGGACTCGAACTCCGGGGTGATCCAGCGCGTCCACGCCCCGAGCAGGTCCGAGCGCAGGACCAGGCCGCGGCGCTCCAGGAACTCGGCGAAGGACAGGTCCCGCGCCACCAGGGCCGCACGGTCGCTCTCCCAGTCCGCGCCGGTCGTGTCCCCGACCACCGAGTCGGCGGTGGGGCCGGCGAGCAGGACGCCCGCCTCCTCGTACGTCTCGCGGACGGCCGCGCAGACGATCGCCTGGGCCTCCGTCTCGGTCACCGCGAGCCTGCGGGCCCACCACGCGCGCGTGGGGCCCGACCAGCGGATCCCGTGGTCGTCGTCGCGCGGGTCGACGCCGCCGCCCGGATACGCGTACGCGCCTCCGGCGAAGGCCATGGAGGCGCGTCTGCGCAGCATGTGCACGGCGGGGCCGGTGTCGGTGTCCTTCAGGAGCATGACCGTGGCCGCGCGCTTGGGGACGACCGGGGTGAGGGTGCCCTCCGCGAGCGCGCGGATGCGTTCCGGCCAGTCCTGCGGAAACCACTGCCCATTCGCCATGGGCGGAGGCTATCCCGTGGTGCGCGAATGTTCGAGAGGGGCCCTCAGGTGCGGCGATGCCGCTCCAGGGGCCCCAGGAGCCGCTCTACGCCTCCGTGAGCTCCACCTGGACCTCGACCTCCACCGGGGCGTCCAGCGGCAGCACCGCCACGCCCACGGCGCTGCGCGCGTGCACGCCCTTGTCGCCGAGGACCTCGCCGAGCAGCTCGCTCGCGCCGTTGATCACGCCGGGCTGGCCGGTGAAGTCCGCGGCCGAGGCCACGAACCCGACGACCTTCACCACGCGCGCGATCCGGTCCAGGTCACCGGCGACCGACTTGACGGCCGCCAGCGCGTTCAGCGCGCAGACGCGGGCCAGCTCCTTGGCCTCCTCGGCGGTGACCTCCGCGCCGACCTTGCCGGTGACGGGGAGCTTGCCCTCCACCATGGGGAGCTGGCCGGAGGTGTACACGTACACGCCCGAGCGCACGGCCGGCTGGTACGCGGCCAGCGGCGGCACGACCTCGGGCAGCGTCAGACCGAGTTCGGCGAGCTTCGCCTCGACCGCGCTCACGCCTTCTCCCGCTTGAGGTAGGCCACCAGCTGCTCGGGGTTGTTCGGCCCGGGCACGACCTGGACGAGCTCCCAGCCGTCCTCGCCCCAGGTGTCCAGAATCTGCTTCGTGGCGTGTACGAGCAGCGGCACAGTCGCGTATTCCCACTTGGTCATGTGGCCGACTTTAGCCGCTGCCCGCACCCGGCCCCGCGGCCGTGGGCCCCACAGGCTCCGGCCGCCTTATCCACAGCCTGCTGCTTGACGCGCACGCCGAGTGGTTACGCTCGAAGACGTGAGCAGGCTCCAGGTCGTCAGCGGCAAGGGCGGAACCGGTAAGACCACGGTGGCCGCAGCCCTCGCGCTGGCCCTGGCCACCGAGGGGAAGCGCACGCTTCTCGTGGAGGTCGAGGGCCGGCAGGGCATCGCACAGCTCTTCGAAACGGAGGCGTTGCCCTACGAGGAGAGAAAGATCGCGGTCGCACGGGGCGGCGGGGAGGTGTACGCCCTCGCCATCGATCCCGAACTGGCCCTTCTGGACTACCTCCAGATGTTCTACAAACTCGGCGGCGCCGGCCGCGCCCTGAAGAAGCTCGGCGCCATCGACTTCGCGACCACCGTCGCGCCCGGCCTCAGGGACGTGCTCCTGACCGGCAAGGCGTGCGAGGCGGTGCGGCGCAAGGAGAAGTCCGGGCGGTTCGCCTACGACTACGTCGTGATGGACGCGCCGCCCACCGGGCGCATCACGCGCTTTTTGAACGTGAACGACGAGGTAGCGGGCCTCGCCAAGATAGGGCCGATACACAATCAGGCGCAGGCCGTGATGCGGGTGCTGAAGTCGCCGGAGACGGCCGTGCACCTGGTGACGCTCCTTGAGGAGATGCCGGTCCAGGAGACCGCGGACGGCATCGCCGAGCTGCGGGCGGCAAAGCTGCCGGTGGGCCGGGTCATCGTGAACATGGTGCGCCCGGAGGTGTTGGACGCGGCCGAACTGGAACTCGTACGCGGCACGGCTCGTTCCTCCTTCGCGCAGTCGCTGTCCGCCGCGGGGCTCGGCGGGGCGCGGCGCGGCGGGCATGCCGAGCGGCTGGTGGACCCGCTCCTGGCCCAGGCCGAGGAGTACGCCGAGCGGTACACGCTGGAGCACGAACAGCGCGCGGTCCTCGGCGCACTGGACCTCCCGCTGCACGAACTGCCGCTGTTCGCCGAGGGCATGGACCTGGCGGGGTTGTACCAACTGGCCACGGAACTGCGGAAGCAGGGGATGTCATGAGCCCGGACGCCGAGCGGCAGCACCGCCTCTCCCCCGCGCGCGTGCTCGATCTCGACCCCCTGCTGGACGACCCGGCGACCCGCATCGTGGTGTGCTGCGGCTCGGGCGGGGTCGGCAAGACCACGACCGCCGCGGCGCTGGGACTGCGGGCCGCCGAGCGGGGCCGGAAGGTGGTCGTGCTGACCATCGACCCGGCCCGCCGGCTCGCCCAGTCCATGGGCATCGACTCGCTGGACAACACCCCGCGGCGCGTGAAGGGCGTCGAGGGCGACGGCGAACTGCACGCGATGATGCTGGACATGAAGCGCACCTTCGACGAGATCGTCGAGGCGCACGCGGACCCCGAGCGGGCCTCCGCGATTCTCGGCAATCCCTTCTACCAGTCGCTCTCGGCGGGCTTCGCGGGCACGCAGGAGTACATGGCGATGGAGAAGCTGGGGCAGCTGCGGGCGAAGGACGAGTGGGACCTGATCGTCGTCGACACCCCGCCGTCCCGGTCCGCGCTGGACTTCCTGGACGCGCCCAAGCGGCTCGGATCCTTCCTCGACGGCAAGCTGATCCGGGTCCTGCTGGCGCCCGCTAAGGTCGGCGGGCGGGCCGGGATGAAGTTCCTGAACGTCGGGATGTCGATGATGACGGGCGCCCTCGGCAAGCTGCTAGGCGGCCAACTGCTGAAGGACGTCCAGACGTTCGTGGCCGCCATGGACTCCATGTTCGGCGGGTTTCGCACGCGCGCGGACGCGACGTACAAACTGCTCCAGGCGCCCGGCACGGCGTTTTTGGTGGTGGCCGCCCCGGAGCGGGACGCGCTGCGGGAGGCCGCCTACTTCGTGGAGCGCCTCGCGGCCGAGGACATGCCCCTGGCGGGGCTGGTGCTCAACCGGGTCCACGGCAGCGGAGCCGCCCGGCTGTCGGCCGAGCGGGCACTCGCCGCCGCGGAAAATCTTGAAGAGTCCCGCATTGTGGATCAGGAGGCCGGGAAAGCTGGAGTTCGTAACTCTCCCGACACAGACGGCAGTTCAGGTTCCCCCACCTCGGACCAGACCGTCGGACAACTCACCGCGGGCCTGCTCCGGCTGCATGCCGAGCGGATGCGGCTGCTCTCCCGCGAGCAGCGCACGCGCGACCGCTTCACCGCACTCCACCCCGAGGTGGCGGTGGCGGAGGTGGCCGCGCTGCCCGGCGACGTCCACGACCTCGCGGGGCTGCGGGACATCGGGGCACGGCTCGCGGCCGGTCGGCCGGAGCTGCCCGAGAGCACGGAGGAATGACCCGAGGGTGCCCTTGCGGGCCCAGACCCTGACGGGGCCCGACGGGTTGCCGAAGGGCCCGATGAGCGGCCCGGAGGTCCTATGGAGGCCCGAGGGCTCGATGGAGTCCTGGGGACCCGATAGGCGGCCCGAGGGCCCGATGGACGGCCCGGGGGCTCAGCCCACCGCCGCGTAGTTCTCGTACACCTCGTCGTCGTCGAGGGGCAGGATGCCGGCCCCTCGTTCGTACTCCGTGCGCGCGGTCTCAAGGAGCCGGCGCCAGGAAGTGACCGTTGGCCGCCTGCGCAGCAGTGCGCGGCGCTCCCGCTCCGTCATGCCTCCCCACACGCCGAACTCGACGCGGTTGTCGAGCGCATCGGCCAGGCACTCGGTCCGCACCGGGCATCCGGTGCACACCGCCTTGGCCCTGTTCTGCGCTGCTCCTTGAACGAACAGTTCATCCGGATCGGTAGTGCGGCAGGCCGCCTGCGCACTCCAGTCGGTTACCCAGCCCATACCGGCGCCGTCCTCTCCCGAATCGAGGCTCCCCCACGGCGGCAGCGGCATATTCACCGCCGCCAGTTGAGGACGTTACGGAAGGTGGGCACAGCGCAACACCCCCTTCGGGCCCAATCTTGAATGGCCCGAACGGACTATGCGTAAGCGGCAGATCACCCGGGGGAGTGAGCCCGCGACATGCGTGATCATCCCGGCAAAGCGGGACAGTTCTGTTGAGTCACAACGGGCACCAGGTGACACACAAGGCGGATTCGGACACGCCCCCACCAGAAAGTCGGGGAACCTCCGGAACGATTCGGGGTCGCCGGACGTATTGATACGTGGCCGCACTGCTGTGACAGTTGAGAGCAGCTTAGGCCAAGGCCTGCGCGCGTGTCCGGCGAATGAGAAGGTAGGCCCTCTCTTTGCCATGCGCTCGAAACGGCCTGCCGTCTTCGTCGAACGCTCATGAGTACGGATTAGGCTGCCCCCATGTCGAAGAAGCGCTCCGGTGGCGGTCTCTCCCCCACCCAGCAGGCCGCGAAGTTCCTCGGTGTCAGCGTGCTCGCGGGTGCGGTGCTGGCCGGCATCGCCCTGCCCGCCTTCGGCGCGCTCGGACTCGCGGCCAAGGGATCGGTGGAGAGCTTCGACGAGCTCCCGGCCAACCTGAAGACCCCGCCGCTGAGCCAGCGCACCACGATCCTCGACGCCAAGGGCGGCACCATCGCCACGGTCTACTCGCGGGACCGCACGGTGGTCGAGCTCAAGGACATCTCGCCGTACATGCAGAACGCCATCGTCGCGATCGAGGACTCGCGCTTCTACAAGCACGGCGCGGTGGACCTGAAGGGCGTGCTGCGCGCCCTCAACAAGAACGTGCAGAGCAGCGGGGTCGCCGAGGGCGCCTCGACGCTCACCCAGCAGTACGTGAAGAACGTCTTCGTGGAAGAGGCGGGCGACGACCCGACGAAGGTCGCCCAGGCCACCCAGCAGACCATCGGCCGCAAGATCAAGGAGCTGAAGTACGCGATCCAGGTCGAGGAGGAACTCGGCAAGAAGAAGATCCTCGAGAACTACCTGAACATCACGTTCTTCGGCCAGCAGGCGTACGGCGTCGAGGCCGCCGCCCAGCGCTACTTCTCCACGTCCGCCAAGGACCTCACCCTCGCCCAGTCGGCGCTGCTCGCCGGCATCGTCCAGTCGCCGAGCCGGTACGACCCGGTCAACGACGAGGCGGAGGCCACCAAGCGGCGCAATGTCGTGCTGCAGCGCATGGCCGAGGTCGGTGACATCTCGGCGGCGGAGGCCAAGAAGGCGCAGAACGAGAAGCTGGGCCTGAAGGTCAGCAAGCCGAGGAACGGCTGCATCACCGCGGTCGACGACGCCGGGTTCTTCTGTGACTACGTGCGCAACGTCTTCCTCACCGACCCGGTCTTCGGCAAGACCAAGGAGGCCCGGGCCAAGACCTGGAACCAGGGCGGCCTGACCATCCGTACGACGCTCGACCCGCAGGCCCAGGACTCCGTCAAGCAGTCGCTCAAGGACCACGTCTACGAGAGCGACAAGGTGGCCGCCGCGGCGACCCTCGTCGAGCCCGGCACCGGCAAGATCGTGGCGATGGGGCAGTCGAAGCCGTACGGCACCAACGCCAAGCAGCACCAGACCGTGATCAACTACTCGGTCGGCTACGGCATGGGCGGCTCCAACTTCGGCTTCCCGACCGGTTCGACGTTCAAGCCGTTCGTCGCGGCGGCCGCGCTGGAGGAGGGCCGGCCGGCCGACCAGGAGTACTCGTCGCCGTACCAGATGGAGTACCCGAGCCCCGTGCAGACCTGCGACAGCAAGCCGTGGGTCAACACGAGGGGCGAGAAGCTGGAGAACGAGTCGGAGTCGGAGAAGGGCCCCTACCGTCTGCGCAAGGCGATGGAGCTGTCGGTCAACACCTACTTCGTGCAGATGATCTCCGACATCGGCCTGTGTCCCGTGGTCAACATGACCAACAAGCTCCAGGTCGTCCAGGGCAACGGCGACAAGCTGCCCGAGGTGCCCGCCATCGCGCTGGGTTCCAAGGGCATCTCCCCGCTGACGATGGCGACCGCGTACGCCGCCTTCGCCGCCCGCGGCATGTACTGCACGCCGGTCGCCATCGAGTCGATCACGCAGAAGGTCGGCCAGGAGAAGAAGTCCCTGGAGGTGCCCAAGTCGACCTGCTCGCGCGCCATGTCCGAGACGACCGCGGACACCGTCAACCAGCTCCTCAAGGGCGTGGTCGACTCCGGCACCGGCAAGACGGCGGGCCTCTCCGACCGAGACAACGCCGGTAAGACGGGTACGACGGACTCCCGCAAGAACGCCTGGTTCGTCGGCTACACGCCGAACCTCTCGGGCGCCGTCTGGGTGGGCAGCGCCTCCCAGAAGGTCGAGATGAAGAACATCTACATCGGCGGCGAGTACAACTCCCTCGTCTACGGCGGCCAGGTCCCGGGCCCGATCTGGAAGGACGCCATGACCGGCGCCCTCGCCGGCAAGGACGCCCCGAAGTTCAACTTCGTCGACATCCCGGAGGACAACCCGGGCCGCGGTGACGGCGACGGGAACGGAAACGGGAACGGCGATGGCAACGGGGACGGGGACAACGGCGACGGCAACGGCAACACCGGCGGCCAGGGCGACGGCGGTACCGACGGCGGGTCGTTCCCGACGCCCACCTTCTCCATTCCGGAGAACCTGTTCCAGGGCAACAACGGCAATGGCGGGGGCCGCGGGTAGCGGCTAGCGGGTAGTTCCTGTCCGGCGGAGCGAGCGGGCCAGGACACCGGAGGCTGCGGCTTCTGGGGTCCTGGCCTTTTGCTGTCCGGCTCTGCTGGCGTGCTGGCGCGTTGGCGTGCCGGCGCGTTGGCGCGTTGGCGCGTTGGCGCGTTGGCATGAACTGCCGTTGGTGCAGGCCTTGTTGAGGCTTGCTTCTCAGGCGGTGCTTGCTGTGCTTGGCCGCAGTTGGCCGTGGTTGGGCTGTACTCGGGCCGCACTCGGCCCTTGCCTGGGCTGTGTTGCTCAGCCGGCGAGCAGCTTCTTCACCACGGCGGCGACTCGGCCGCCCTCGGCGAGGCCGGCGACCTTCGGGTTCACGATCTTCATGACGGCACCCATGGCCCGCGGCCCCTCGGCGCCCGCCGCCTTCGCCTCCTCGACGGCCTGGGCGACGATGTCGTTCAGCTCGTCGTCGGACAGCTGCTTGGGCAGGTACTCGGAGAGCACCTCGCCCTCCGCCTTCTCCCGCTCGGCGCTCTCGGCCCGACCACCCTGGGCGAACGCGTCCGCCGCCTCGCGGCGCTTCTTCGCCTCCTTGGTGATCACCTTGAGGACCTCGTCGTCGGAGAGCTCACGCTTCTCCTTGCCCGCGACCTCCTCCTTGGTGATCGCGGCGAGGGTCAGCCGGAGCGTCGAGGAGCGGAGCTCGTCGCGCCCCTTGATCGCGGCGTTGAGGTCTGCCTGCAGCTTCGACTTGAGCGTGGTGGTCATGGGTTTGATTGTCGCAGGTGTACGACGAGAGGCGCCCGTGCATTTACGGGACCCCGGCCGACTGGTCAAGTGCGCGCCCGCCATCTGACACGATGGAGGCATGCGCGCGCGATACGGAGTTCCTTTGGGAATGGCGGCGGTTGGCGCCGCCGGACTGCTGTACTCGGCGGGCTTCGAAGCCCGCTCCTTCCGCCTGCGACGGGTGACGGTCCCCGTCCTGCCCGCCGGCATGCGGCCCCTGCGCGTGCTCCAGGTCTCCGACATCCACATGGTCGGCGGCCAGCGCAAGAAGCAGCGCTGGCTGCGCTCGCTGGCCGGGCTGCGTCCGGACTTCGTGATCAACACGGGCGACAACCTGTCGGACCCGGAGGGCGTGCCCGAGGTCCTGGACGCGCTGGGTCCGCTGATGGAGTTCCCGGGGGCGTACGTCTTCGGCTCCAACGACTACTACGGCCCGAAGCCCCGTAACCCCGCCCGCTACCTCCTGGAGAAGGTGAGTGGCCGGCACGGTCTGAACGGCAACCCGCCCGCGGTCGGCGTGGTCCACAACCCGTGGGAGGACCTGCGGGACGGCTTCGACGCGGCGGGCTGGCTCAACCTCACGAACACGCGCGGCACGCTGAAGGTCGAGGGTGTGTCGGTGGAGCTGACGGGACTGGACGACCCGCACATCAAGCGGGACCGGTACGCGGAGGTGGCGGGCGGCCCGTCGTCCTCGGTGGACTTCTCGATGGGCGTGGTGCACGCGCCGTATCTGCGCGTCCTTGACGCGTACGCGGCCGACGCCTACCCGTTGATCCTGGCCGGCCACACGCACGGCGGCCAGCTGTGCATCCCCTTCTACGGCGCCCTGGTCACCAACTGCGACCTCGACACGGACCGGGTGAAGGGCCTGTCGACGCACACGGCGGAGGACAGGACGTCGTACCTGCACGTCTCGGCGGGCTGCGGCACGAACCGCTACACGCCGGTACGGTTCGCGTGCCCGCCGGAGGCGACGCTGTTGACGTTGGTGGGGCGGGAGTAGGGCGGGGTTGTTGCGGGTGGGGTAGCTGGGCGGGCCGGGGGCTGCACGGGCGGGGTGACTGGGCAGGCCGAGCGAGGGACTGCACGGCATGGGCAGGGAGAGCACGGGCGCGGGGACTGGGCGGACGCGGAGACTGGGCGGACGCGGAGTCTGGACGGTCAGGGAAGCTGAGCGGTTAACCCGCACGGCCCGCCCGTATCGCCCCTTTTGTCACCCCTGCTTAGCGTGAGGGCATGACCGCCCCGATACCCAGGGACATCCCGGATCTTCCCGCGATCCCAGGCATGCCCGCGCTGCTGCCCTCCCCCGTCCCCGCCACGGCGGTGGTGGCCCCCGTACGCCGCCCGCTGACCGCCGCGTACCGCCTGCTGGTCGCTCTGACGGCCGCCGCGGCGGTGACGATCGACCTGCTCCTGGGCAGCCCGCCCCGAGTCCTGAGCTACTTCACGATCCAGAGCGCCGTGCTGCTGGCGTTGGTCTCCACGGCGTCGGCCCGCAGGGCCTGGACCGCCCGCCGCCCGCTGCCTGCCGCGCTGACCGGCGCGACGCTGTTGTACGTCCTGCTCACGGGCCTGGTGTACCACCTGCTCCTGGCGGAGACGACTACGCCGTTCTCCATGACGGACACGGCGGCGCCGACGGGCTGGGCGAAGATCACGAACGTGGTCCTGCACACGGCCCTGCCGATCGCGGCGACCCTGGACTGGCTGCTCCTGACGGCCCCCGGCCGCCTACGCCTACGCAACGCGGCGACCTGGCTGGTGTTCCCCCTCGCCTACCTGGCCTTCTCCTTCACCCGAGGCGAGCTGCTCCTGCCCGGAACGCCGGCCCACTACCTCTACCCGTTCCTGGACGTCGACCTCCACGGCTACAAGACCGTCCTCGGCAACGCCCTCCTCCTCGGCCTCTCCTTCTACGCCCTCGCCGTCCTCCTCGTGGCCCTCGACCACATCCGCCCGAACCCCCTCCGCCACCGCACCCACCACCGCGCGAAAACCGGATTTCGTCTCCAGCCACCAGTGGGCTAAAGTAAACGACGTCGCCGCGACAAGCAGGACCTGCAGCGACATCGGGGTGTAGCGCAGCTTGGCAGCGCGCTTCGTTCGGGACGAAGAGGTCGTGGGTTCAAATCCCGCCACCCCGACAGTGAAGTACCAGGTCAGGGGCCTGATCCGCTCAGCGGGTCGGGCCCCTGAGTTGTTTCTGGGCATCTTTTGGGAGCCGTTTGGGAGCCAACCCCGGAATCCGACTCCCAAGGGAGCGCTGGTGACGCTCCTCAGAGGCCCGACGCCTTCGAGCGCAGTCGACTCAGGTTCAAGCGGCCGGCTCCTGCCCCCGGCCGACTTCGTCCGGTGGATCGAGAAGCCTGAAGTCGCAGTCGCCCGGACGACGCCCCAAGCGCTGGACCATCAGAGCTCCGAGAAGTGCGACCCCAGGGCCGCCAACCGGCCCCGCGTCCGTACCGACATAGAAGATGCCGTTCTCATCGGGTTCCCGACCGCCGCGATCGGCACCGACGGCCAGCGCGATGGAGAAGCCGAGGAGGTCGACGCGCAGACCCGCGGGCAGATCGCCGCGGAGGAACACCAGCGGATGAGCCATCCCCTCACCGTCGTACCCGGCGGCGACAACTGCGCCCAGCCCGTCGGGCAGGGGATACATGTCCTCGGGAATGTACTCCACGACGCCCTTGAGGTGGTCGGCGGTGAACTGCTTCAGGTTCTCCCACACCTCGTCGTTGCTCCGCCATCCGTCCTTCGGTGCCCAGTTTCCGGCCTCATACAGAGGCAGAACGTCAGCCGGCACCTCTGGCGGGTCCCCTTGCCCCCAGTCCGAGGCGTCGTCTGGTTCCTTCACAACCACGCCTTGCCCACCTGTATCCGGCCAGAGAGTCAGGAGAGAGGCAGGCCGGTGAATGTAACGGCCGAGCAGCGACCTGATGGCGACCGCCGTCTCCTGCTCGCTCAGGCCGGGCCGCAACAGCACGCAGAGCCGCCCCGAGACGACGGTCAGTGCAGCCTGCATGCCTTGCTGTCCCAGGTCGATCGCGACTGACCGTGCGTTCATCGTGTCCATCAAAACGGACAGCTCCAGCGCCCAGGCCTCATGTGCGCGCATCGTCCCGGGCGCCCAGTCCTGGTCACGACCCTTCTCGGGCACGAGCCCCAGCGCTCGGTTCTGCATGGTGCTCCTTTCCCCTACTCGACTTGGAGCACCCAGTTTTCGCCCGTTTCCAGACTGTGCGCACGTAAAATCATGAAATGCCATTCCGTGCGCGTTCCATCTGCCAGGCTGGTCAGCGTCAGCTCGTCACAAACCGGGGATGAAATCTTCTCATACGGGTTGTGGTGAGGTGAGCACAGACGGTACGACGATCGCCATGCACCGATGGTCTCCGTTAAATGACCGCCAGCTCGCGCTCCTCACCCGCATCAAGGACGGAGCCGACCCCGTCACGTCGGACAGCCCAGAGTTCGCTCTCACCGCCCGCGCGCTCAAGGAGCGGCGTCTGATCACCATGCCCAAGCAGGATGGGAAGTGGCAGGCGGAGATCACTGACGCGGGGCGCTTCTACCTGGAACACGGCCATCACCCGGACCGGCCGGAACCGACGCCGCGCAAACAGCGGTCGGCGGGTTCCGAGCAACCGACACGGCCTGCCCCTCCTCCGCAGAATAAAGACACAGCTCCGTCCACGACGCAGCCGGCGCCGCAACGCACCGCCAAGTCCCCACAGGCGTCGCCGGCGGAAATCGGAGCCGCCTTGATCGCGGAGGTACAGCAGGCTGGGCGGTTCCTTCGGATCCCGAACCCCAGCGACCAGGAGCGAGCCCGCTACCGCAGGGCGTTCGACGCCGCGCGGCAGTGTGCGCCAGACGGGTATCACCTGAAGTACAGCGGGCGGGCAAAGGGGGACTTCTTCCTCGGTCTGCTCAGGGTGACCGGCGAGGACGAGACCGAGTGGAACCGGATCCGGCTGGCGCGCAGCCGTGTGATCACCGATGTCGAGGACGTGATCGCCGCGGTCACGGCGGACCACAGCGCCTTCGAGATCTCGGAGGAGGTCCTCCCCCGGGTACTCTCGCTGCTCCGGCTCCTCGCTGAGCAAGCCCTCGCACGGCACGGCGAGATCGCAGTGTCCAAGAAGCGCAGGCAGCCGAGGCCGCTGCTCACCGTCCACGGCAGGACGTACGAGGTCAGTTTCCGCGAACGGCAGAAGCCGGTCCGGTACGTCCCCAAGCAGCCGGGCCGCCGTACGTACGACTGGCAGCGTGTCACCCCGGCCCAGAAGTTCGAGCCATCCGGCGAACTGGAGCTGCTGGTCAGCCAGCAATCGGGCTACAGCTACGGCTGGAAGAAGGAATGGGCTGACACGGCCAAGAAGCCATTGGAGGAGCAGATCAGTTCAGTCTTCCGGGCGTTGAAGGCGCGCGCGGAGGAGCAGGAGCGGGCTCGGCTGGAACGTGAGGTCGAGCAGCAGCGCCTGCGAGAGGAGCGGGAGCGGCAGGAGGCCGAGCGCCGGCGCCTGGAAGCGGAGCGGGAGGAGCGCGAGCGGCGGGAGTGGGAAGCCGCCGTTAGCGTGGCTTCGATCAAGGCGGTTCACGCGGTACGGGCCGAGCGCTTCGGCACGGCTCTTGAGCAGTGGCAGGCCGCAGGGGAGATCCGGACGTTCTGTGCCGCTCTAGACGAAGCCGCCGCGGCGGCGGAAGACGCCCTCGAAGCCGAGAGACTGCGCGAGTGGTCGGCTTGGGGGAAGACAGAGGCCGACCGGCTCGACCCCACCACGAATGGCAAGGGCCTGGCTTCTCTCAACTTCCATGCGGAGCCGACGAGAGATCAACTACGGCCGTTCCTCGACGGCTGGCACCCACACCGGCCGGAGAAGGAGAAGATGCCCGCTACTCAGCCAGCACCGCCCAAAACGGAGCCAGACCCGTGGCGCGGTCTCATCGACGCACGTCAGGATCAAGGCTGGAGATATGGACGCCAAGGTCGCGCTCAATGGTGGAGGCGATGACGCCGTGGCCGCGATCGCGTAGGGCCTTGACCGCCTTCTCGACCAGCTCCCCGAGCCGTATGACCTCGGCGCGCAGGGCAACCAACTCGTCGTAGCGGTCTGCCTTGTCTTCGCCGCACCACGCCCGGACGGTCCGTAGGACGGCTCCATCCGCGTCCAACTTGCGATCGTCCCGGCGGCCGTAGGAGTACCAGGAGGACTGGGTGCGCTCCTGCTCGATGTCCTGCTGCTTGCGATCCACCTCAGGGAGGATCTCTTCTGCGAGGCGGCCGGCCACCTGACGGGCGACGCGTTCGGTAACCGGCCATCCGGCCAAGCACGAGCCGTCGCTCTTCTCGTAGACCATCGGGTCGGCACGTAGTTCAGCGGTGTCCATGCCGATGACCGGTGCCGCGTCGTCAAGGCGGCCCAGCTCCAGGACTCCTGCATCCGCAACGCCCCTGCGCAGACGCAGCCTGTTCTTCGGCCGGACGAACCCGAGGATCATGCGCGCGGCCTCGAACTCTATGCTCCCCCGCACATGGCGTGACGCCTCGGCCAGTGCCAACTCTCCCCCGTCGTCCGCGCGGAACACGTCGACGTCCGCCCACAGTGTTACGAGAGAGTTCGGATTGACCCACTCCTGCAGACCCGCGTCGTCACCGTCGAGGAACCGCACATGGACCCAGCCGGACCTGCCGGAGCCGCCCACTCGAACGATCTCCACCCGGCGAACCGCGCCACCCAGCTCCTTCGGCCTGGCACGGTATGCCCAGTGCTCACCCATCTCCATGTGCCTATTGAGTCAGGTCAGTTGGCGCCATGACGCGGCATTCGCCGCAATCAACTCAAAGAAATGACTGCGCCAGACTGAACCTGTCCCGCCAGGCGTCGGAAGACGTCTGTGCCCGGTGGCTGGTCACTCTGGTTGCGCGGCTTACACCCCGAGGCTGTAGGACGGATGGCGTCCCATGAAGTGGTGTAGCCGGGCCCGGTCCCGGAACGCGCGGGTGTCTGCCCGGGGCGTGCATCCGTTGACCGTGCATGCTCCCTGAACAAGGGCAGGCCATCGCGCAAGTCTCCCTGGTGAACGGGCAGTTCAACCGGAGGAGCACGCGATGGCCTTGTCCCAGTCTGAGCTGATGCGGCTGCTGGAGTCACTACGTCGGGCAGAGGGAGTTGAAGCAATCAGGGTGGTGTGCGAGCGCATCCTGCAGGAGCTCATCGAGGCCGAGGCCACCGACGCGATCGGTGCCGCCCCTCACGAGCACACCGACAAGCGCACGACCTGGCGCAACGGACACCGCGACCGCCTGCTGACCACCCAGGCCGGCGACCTCGATCTGAAGATCCCGAAGGTGCGGACCGGCTCGTTCTTCCCGTCGCTGCTGGAACGCAGGCGGCGCATCGACCGGGCGCTGTTCGCCGTGGTGATGGAGGCATACGTGCACGGGGTCTCCACCCGCAGCGTGGATGACCTGGTCAAAGCACTCGGTGCGGACAGCGGGATCTCCAAGTCCGAGGTCTCGCGGATCTGCGGTGAGCTGGATGAGGAGCTGACCGCGTTCAAGGAACGGCCGCTGGATCACACCGTCTTCCCCTACGTCTTCCTGGACGCGACCTATTGCAAGGCCAGGGTGAATCACCGGATCGCCTCGCAGGCCGTGGTCATCGCCACCGGGATCTCGGCCACCGGGCACCGAGAGATCCTCGGTGTGATGGTCGGCGACAGCGAGTCGAAGCCGTTCTGGACGAAGTTCCTGCGCTCGCTTCGGGCCCGCGGCCTGGAGAACGTCCAGCTGGTCATCTCCGACAGCCACAGCGGCCTGGTGGCCGCGATCCGCACCGTCTTCCTCGGCGCGGCCTGGCAACGCTGCCGCGTCCACTTCGTCCGCGACGTCTTCGCCGTGATCGAAAAGGGTTCCGGGGAGATGGTCGCGGCCACCATCCGCACTATCTTCGCGCAGACCACAGCCTCGGCCGTCCGCACCCAGCTGGACGTGGTCGCTGACATGCTCGGACGACAGTTCCCGCAGGTCAAGAAGATGCTGCTGGATGCCGCACCGGACATCACGGCGTTCGCGGACTTCCCGCCGGCGCACTGGAAGAAGATCTGGTCGACCAACCCGCTGGAGCGGCTGAACCGGGAGATCAAACGGCGGGCCGACGTCGTCCAGGTCTTTCCCAACCCCGCCGCCCTGGACCGGCTCGCCGCGGCAGTCCTGGCCGAACTCCACGATGAATGGCAGGTCTTCGACCGCCGCTACCTCTCCGAAGCCTCCATGGCCGAACTCTTCACCACCCAGCCCACCTCACCCGAGCCGCAGATCACCCCGCAACCGGAATCGAAACAGCTGCCGTGACTACACCACCCCGCGGGACGTGACCTGCATCCAGGCCAGCCTCCGCGAGGAGTCCCAGCGGCAGGGACACACGGCCGTCGTCATCGATCTGCAGTTCTGCTGGTTCGCGTATCACAATCGCAGTCTGCCAGTCTCCAGGTAGGACTGGGCTGCCCTGACCGGTCCGGCGATCAGCCGCCCAGGAGCATCACCCTCTGTGACACGTAGATCCGTAAGCCTGCTCGCCTAGTCGGCCTCCGCGGACACGGCGCGAAACGCGGACTCAGCGGCCGTTGGCTGAGGTCCCGCTGGGAGCCATCTGGGAGCCAACCCGCTCCCCAAACCCCTTCAGGACCACCTGAGACCACCGCACCCCAACGCCCTGACCAGGCAAAACAGCAAACCAGCCGGTGATGATCACACCCGAACCTCATTCGGGACGAAGAGGTCGTGGGTTCAAATCCCGCCACCCCGACAGCCAAAACAGCACGTGAGGCACCTAGGAACGTTCCTAGGTGCCTCACCTGTTTTCATGTGCGTGACTACCGCTCCGGGGCCGAGCGGCTTGCCGACGACCGTGGAGACGACGAAGCGGAGTTCCTCCAGATGTCACCGGCGGTGAGCCGATCTCATTCCTGATCTTCGAATCGGTTACCGCTATGTGCGGTACGGCCTTCGTGGGCTGACCTTGTGTGCGGTCTCCACCTTCGTAGGTAGCGTGTCGCGCCTACCTTCGGCGTCGGATGTACCAACCGGCCACCAGCGCGATGAGGATGGCAACTACGAAGGCCCACACGGTCGTTGCGCCGTGATAGGTGCGGTAGGCAACCAGAGCGAGCATGTTCAGGCGGATACCCCGGGCGGGTGGCTTCAGGCGACCCGCGTCGACCGCCCACTGCCGAATGCGAGTCGAGGACGCCGCGTGTCTGCGTTCGTCAGGCGGCCGAAGAACGCGAGGTCAGAGGGCCCGGGCCTTGGTTCACAGGGTGTCCAGTGTCGGTGTCGGTGTTGGGTTTGGGGTTTGTTGGGGTGCTGGGTCCGTGGTGGTCAGTACCGCCAGACATGCCACGACCAGGGCTATGCCGGTCCAGGCCAGGGCGGGGAGGTGTTCGTTCAGGAGTAGGACGGCCAGTAGTGCCGCTACCGCCGGTTCCAGGAGGGACAGGGTGGTTGCGGTGCTTGCGGGGATGTGGGTCAGGCCGTGGCCGAAGAGGACGTAGCCGAGGAACATGGGGATCAGGGCCATGTAGGTGCCTACGGCTGCGTTGGGCCAGGAGGTGAGGAGGGGGGCGCCTGTGGTGAGGAGGATCGGGAGGAGTAGGACGCCGCCTGTTCCGAATATCGTGCCCATGGCCGCTGGTGAGGTTATGCCCTTGTTGATCAGGCGGTGGGCCGTCCAGGAGTAGAGGGCGTAGGTGCCGCCCGCTATCAGGCCCAGGCATACGCCCAGCACCGCTCCGGTGGCGGATTCCGTGCCCTGGGATGCGGATGTTGTCTTGGCCGCGCAGAGGAGTGCCGTTCCTGTCAGGCCCAGTGCTGCGCCTGCCATCCAGCGCGGGGTCAGGCGGTGGCCGTCCGCGGTGCGTTCTATCAGGGCCGAGGCGAGGGGGGCCGAGCCGATGGACACCACCGTTCCCGTTGCTACGCCGGCCAGGTGCATGGAGCTGTAGAACGCCAAGGGGTAGGCGGCCACAGCCAGTGCGCCCAGGAGGACGATGCCGGTCTGGGTTCGTAGGCGCTGTCTCTCTCTGCGGATGCTGGTGGCCGCTATCAAAGCTTGCAGTAGTCCGCCTGCTCCCATGGCCACCGCTCCGATCGCCAGCGGGCCCACCTCCGGCGCGAACGTTGCCGCCGTGCCCGTCGTTCCCCACAGCAGCGATGCCAGTAGGACGCACACCGTGCCGGTGAGGTGGTGGCTGCTGGGGGAGCTCACAGGCGGTCCAGCATTTCCGCGGCCATCTCGCGTGCGTGCTGGAGGCGGGTGTCCGCGCCTTCCAGGCCTGCCCTCGCCATCGCTCCCTCCAGCAGGAACGACAGGTGTTCCGCCGTCGCGCGGGTCTGCTCCGGTGCGTGGTCGGGGAGCAGTTCTGTCAGGTGGGTGAACAGGAGTGCTTCAACCTCCTCCTTGTGGCGGCGTACCACCGCCCGGCCCTCGTCGTCCGCGGGCAGCTCCGCCGCGGCGTTCAGCAGGCCGCAGCCTCTGAAGCCGTGCTCGTAGGCGAAGTTGGCGTGGTCCGCGTACGCGTCGAAGACGGCCAGTACGCCGGCCCTCGCGTCCGGGGCTGCCGCCAGGCGGCGGGTGTAGAGGTCCAGCCACTCCTCGTGCCGTGCGTCCAGGTAGGCCCTGACCAGGTCGGCCTTGGAGGAGAAGTTGTTGTAGAGGCTCATCTTCGCCACGCCCGCCTCGGCGGTGATCGCGTCGATGCCCGTCGCCGACACGCCGTCCGCGTAGAAGCGTCGCGCGGCTGCCGCGAGCAGCCGTTCCCTTGCGGCGCCCCGGCGTCTGCGGGGCTTCGGTGTCGCCGTGGTCTCGGGGTCGGTCATGACAGCCCTTCCATTAATTAGGTAGGTCAGTCTACCTAATTAATGGCCTGGTGCTGACCTGGTCGGCCTCTCAGACAGTCCCTGTACGTTCAGCAGCGCCGACCGGGCCCAAAACTGGCCCTCTAGGAGCGGAAACCTTATGAGCGAACCCCAGACAAGTGGGCACTGCTGTATGCCCTCGGTCGCCGGGCAGTCGGTCAGTGGCGTGGGGCGGGTGCGGCCCCAGAGGCAGCACGCCGAGCCGGCAGACCCGGCAGGCGTCCTACTGCCCGGCGGTGAGTTCCTCATGGGCGCCGAGGACCCCGACGGCGTCCCGGGGGACGGGGAGGGGCCGGTTCGGACGGTGCGGGTCGCGTCGTTTCGTATCGATGCGCACGCCGTCAGCAACGCGCGGTTCGCCGCCTTCGTCGCCGACACCGGCTACCGCACCGACGCCGAGCGCCTCGGGTGGTCGTACGTCTTCGCCGGGTTTCTGCCTGCCGCTTTGCGGCGTGGGGCGGCTCGGCCTGAGGCGACTCCCTGGTGGTGTGCGGTGGGTGGGGCCAGTTGGCGGGAGCCCGAGGGGGCCGGCAGTGGGGTGGCGGGACGGGAGAACCATCCCGTGGTCCATGTGTCCTGGTACGACGCCGCCGCCTACGCCGCCTGGGCCGGGAAGCGGCTGCCCACCGAGGCCGAGTGGGAGTACGCGGCCCGGGGCGGGCTGGAGCAGCGGCGTTATCCGTGGGGGGACGAGCTCGATGCGGAGGGCGAACACCCGTACCGGTGCAACATCTGGCGCGGGGTCTTCCCGACCAGGAACACCGCCGCCGACGGCTATCGGGGGACCGCGCCCGTCGACGCCTTCGCGCCCAACGCGTTCGGGCTGTACAACATGTCCGGCAACGTGTGGGAATGGTGCGCCGACTGGTGGGCCGTCGGACATCAGGGCGGGCCCGACCGTCCCCTCGTCGACCCTCAAGGGCCCCCCGACGGCACCCGCAAGGTCATCCGCGGCGGCTCCCACCTGTGCCATGCCTCCTACTGCAACCGCTACCGCGTCGCCGCCCGCACCGCCAACACCCCGGACAGTTCCAGCGGGCACACCGGGTTCCGGTGCGTCGCGCCCGCCCCTTGAGCCAGGGGCCTACTCGCGGTCGTTGCCCTGATGTCCCGCCGAGCCGGCCCGGGTCAATCACGCGAGCCGTAGCCTTGGGCCGCAGGAATCGACCCGATGAGCCCGCTAAGGACGTCCACCCAATGATCATCTTCGGCACCAAGGGATACCTCTACCAGCTCGCGATACTCACGCTGGTCTGCGGCGGCTGCGGCAACCCCGCCGCCCACACCCTCAGGAAGCGCGTCACGAAGTTCACGCTGTTCTTCGTGCCGCTGTTCCCGATCTCGACCAAGTACGCGACGCAGTGCACCTTCTGCGGTACGGAGGTGAAGATCGGCAAGGAGCAGGCCGAGCAGCTCCAGGCGCAGGCGGCGGGCGCCCAGGCCGGACAGGGACAGGGGCAGGGATACGGCCAGGGGTACGGGCAGCCTCAGCAGCCGTATCAGTCCTGAGGAACTCGGTGGTGCGGCGGCTCGCCTCCGAGTAAGTTCCCTAAAGGAACTCACCCGTAAGGAACTCACCCGCATCGAGAGGGAGCCGCCCCGTGTCGCAGCAGCACACCTGGACCGCCGTCGACGACTACTTCAACGAGTTGCTCGTGGCGGAGGACCACGCCCTGCTCGCCGCCGTGGAGGACAGTGCCGCGGCCGGACTCCCGGGGCATCAAGTCGCCGCCAACCAGGGCAAGTTGCTGAACCTGATCGCGCGTGTCCAAGGGGCGCGTTCCGTGCTGGAGATCGGCACTCTCGGCGGTTACAGCACCATCTGGCTGGCCCGTGCTCTGCCCGAGGGCGGGCGGCTGGTGACGCTGGAGGCCGATGAGCGGTGCGCCGAGGTGGCCCGGGCCAATGTGGCGCGGGCCGGGCTCGGGGACGTCGTCGAGCTGCGGCTCGGCAAGGCGCTGGACACGCTGCCCGTGCTGGTGGAGGAGGGCGCGGGGCCCTTCGACCTCGTCTTCGTCGACGCCGACAAGCCCTCCAACCCGGACTATCTGCGGTGGGCGCTCAAGCTCACCCGGCCCGGCAGTGTCATCGTCGGCGACAACGTCGTCCGGGACGGTGCCGTCACCGACCCCGACAGCGACGACCCCCGCGTCCAGGGTGTCCGCCGGTTCACCGAACTCATCGCCGAGGAGCCCCGGTTGACGGCCACGACCGTGCAGACCGTCGGGTCCAAGGGGTACGACGGTTTCACGCTCGCCCTCGTCACCGGCTGAGCCCGGGGGTGGGGACGGGGCGCGTGTGCAGGTCCAGGCCTTCCGTGCCCGGGCGCTCCCGTCCCGGCAGCAGCCTCATGTCGTGGTCGTAGTCGCCGCCCGTGAGGGAACGGAAGGGGACCGGGGTCTCCGTGAACAGGGCGTCCAGGCGGCGTGCGTACGCCTCGCGGGCCGGGGCGTAGCGCTCGGCGGGCATGCGGTCCGTGTCGTACACCGCGAAGGGTTCGAGCGGGGTCATGCCGGTGAACCAGAACAGGCCGTGCTGGAGCGGGTGGAGTACGTCGGTGAGGCGGCCGTGGATGCCCCGGTCCGAGAACGCCGTCTCGCGGGCGCCCAGCGTCACCGAGAGCAGGGCCCGGCGGCCGGCCAGCGCGCTGCCGTTGTCGTCGTACGGCGGCGGGACCTCCGGGCCGTAGCCGAAACCGCTGGTGAACACCCGGTCGATCCAGCCCTTCAGGATCGCCGGGGTGGAGAACCACCACATCGGGAACTGCAGGATCAGCGCGTCCGACCAGCGGATCTTCTCCTGTTCCGCGGCGATGTCCGGCGCCAGGCGGCCGCTCAGAGTGGCCTCTTCGGAGTCGCGCATCACATGCAGACGGCGGTCCTCCTGGGACACGTGGTCCGGGAAGTCGTCGGCGTCGACCGTCGGCTTCCACTTCATCGCGTACAGGTCGCAGAGCCGTACCTCGTGGCCCGCCGCGCGCAGGTGCTCGACGGCGAAGGTGGTCAACGCCGCGTTCAGGGAGCGGGGTTCGGGGTGGGCGCTGACGATCAGGATCCTCTTCATGCCGCAACGGTCTCCCGGCGGCCGACGCGTAGCCAGAACCCTCCTCGACCGGTGGAACGCCAGTCCTGGTACTGCGAGGGCCACTCACCGCCGATGGCTCCACGCCGCCCCGCATACTGGAAGTCATGGACGACGGGATCTACGACAGCCGACGTGCCCTCGGTGGATTTCTGCGCGCCCGTCGTGGGCGCGTCGCCCCGGAGACGGTCGGGCCCGCCGGAGTGAGCAAGCGGCGTCGGGTGCAGGGGCTGCGGCGCGAGGAACTGGCCCAGCTCGCCGGGATCAGCGTGGACTACTACGTCCGTCTCGAACAGGGGCGGGCCACCCAGCCGTCCGTCGAGGTGCTCGACGCCCTGGCCCGTGCGCTCGGCCTCGACGCGGCGGAGCGGCGGCATCTGGACACCCTGGCCGCCGCGCGGCCCGACCCCGTGCCGAGGACCCGGATCGGGCCCGGGCTGCGGCGGGCGATCGACGCGATGCAGGGGCTGCCCGTCTTCGCCACCGACCACCGGCTCGACGTGGTCGCCTGGAACCGGCTCGGTGCCACGCTGATGGGCGGCCTGGACGTGCCCGGCCGCCGCGACGCCAACAACGCCCGGTTCGTCTTCCTCGACCCCGCCGCCCGGGATCTGCACCCCGACTGGGCGGACCGGGCCGCCGAGGCCGTGGGGCAGCTGCGGGTCGCGGTCGGGCGTCATCCCGACGACCGTGAGCTGACCGGTCTCATCGCCGAACTGGCCGACGCCAGCCCGGAGTTCCGGCGGATCTGGGACTCCGGTGAGGTCACCATGTGCGCGGCGGGACGCAAACGGCTCCGCCATCCCGTCGTCGGGCTGCTGGAGCTGGACTTCGAGACCCTGCACGTGCCGGCGGGGCCCGGGGAGTCCGGGCTGGTCCTGCATGTGTTCAGCGCGGCGGAGGACAGCCCGGAGGCCGCCGCCCTGCGGAAACTGGCCTAGGACGCTGGCCTGGCCGGGTCGTCGGCGCCCCGCCGGAACGGGAACCGGCCCGGTCAGTTGTTCCAGGTCTCGTCGTACGGGTCCTTGGGCGTCGCCACCGGGCGGGCCGAGGTGACCTTCAGATACGGGATGGGGCCGTTGTTGACCGGGTCCGTGGTGCGCTCGGGGGTGTAGCCGCCGGTGACCTCCAGCCAGGCGTCCGGTCGCAGCACCGGCGGTATCTTCCCGGTCAGTGCGATCTTGACCGGCTGGGCGTCCGCGGCACAGCAGTTGAGGGCCATGCGGACGAGGTAGGGGCGGCCGGACTTGTCCAGGGCGACGAAGCCGGTGACCTTGATCTCGCGTCCGCGCAGCTCACGGCCGTGGCCGTAGACCGCGCGGCCCGCGTAGTCGGCGACACCGAGGCGCAGCGGGCCGGTGGCGGGCAGGTCCTCGTAGCCGTACGCCTGCTGGAGGGCCGTGCCCGTGCGCATGGCGCTGTAGGAGCCGAGGGCGGGCGGGGCGACGAGGACCAGGGCGAGGAGCGGGAGGATCAGGAGCCAGGAGACCCGGGGCTCGGGGTGGTGGTGGTCGTCGTCGTGAGTGGTGGTCCGGCGTTCGTACCAGAGCGTCGCCAGCGCCGCCGCGATCAGGACCGCGCCGGAGAGCAGGAGCAGCGGGCGCAGGCCCGCCTTGACGTAGCGCAGGTAGAGATCGGTGGAGCCCGCGTGCAGCAGGGTCGCGCCGAGCAGGAACATGACCGCCGACTGTGCGTGCCGGTTCACAGCAGCACCGCCCCCGTCAGCACCGCCACCAGGACGGCCAGGGCGAAGGTGGCGGGCGCGAAGCGGAGCGCGAAGCCGCGGCCGAAGGTGCCCGCCTGCATCGCGAACAGCTTGAGGTCGATCATCGGGCCGACCGTCAGGAACGCCAGCCGCGCGGTCAGCGAGAACTGCGACAGCGACGCCGCCACGAACGCGTCCGCCTCCGAGCAGATCGACAGCAGGACGGCGAGGACGGCGAGGGCCAGCACGGACACCACCGGGTTGCCGGCCGCCGTACGCAGCCACTGCTCCGGTACGACCGCCTTCAGCGTCGCCGCCGCCATCGCACCGACGACGAGGAACCCCCCGGCGTGCGTCACGTCGTGCCGTACCGAACCCCAGAACGCCGCGCCTCTGCCTTGACCGTCGTAGGAGGCACGGGTCGGTGGGCGCAGCCAGTCCGCGCGGCCCAGGCGCAGCCACAGCCAGCCCATCGCGCAGGCCGTCAGCAGGCCCGCGACCAGGCGGGCCAGCACCATCTCCGGGTTCCGCGGGAAGGCGACGGCGGTCGCCGTCAGCACGATCGGGTTGATCGCCGGGGCGGAGAGCAGGAAGGCCAGCGCGGCGGCCGGGGTGACGCCCCGTCGTACCAGCGCCCCGGCCACCGGCACCGACGCGCACTCGCAGCCCGGCAGCACCGCCCCCGCCACCCCGGCGACCGGCACCGCCAGCGCCGGGTTCTTCGGCAGCGCGCGGGCGAAGAACGCCGGCGGCACGAACACCGCGATCGCCGCCGACAGCAGCACGCCGAGCACGAGGAACGGCAGCGCCTGCACGGTGACCGCCACGAACACCGTCATCCAGCTCTGCATCACGGGGGCGGCCAGCGCGCCACGGATCGGGCCCTGGAGCAGCAGGACCAGGAGCAGGAGCATGGTGAGGAGGAGGGGGGAGTTCAGGTGACGGGCCTGTTCATCGCCCTGGGGCGGCGGGGGTGGCGTCGGTTCCGCCGCCGTGGACGGGGCTTCTTCGGTGATCGCCACGGGTGAGGTACCTCCGGTGGTGCGCGCGGGCGCGGGTTTCACGTGGTTTCCCTCCCTTTCAGTACGGCGGTCCCGGCACGGGTGTTCAGCGCGTTCCGATCACTTCTGGAACCACCCGTCTCATTGAGGCAGTCTTTTCCCTCGTGGCGAGCCTTCCGCAGCAGAGTCAGCAAGGTCAGCAGGGTCAACAGAGTCGGCAGGGTGATCGGCAGGGTGACACGGCCGCGCACATGGTGGTGTGCGGGGACGACGGGCTCGCCCACCGGCTGGCCGCCGAGTTGCGGGGTGTGTACGGGGAACAGGTCACCCTCGTTGTCCCGGCGGCCGAGCGGACCGTACGGCCGCCCGTGGTCGGGCGGGCCCGGGCCGCCTCGGCGGCGCTGCTCGACCGGGTGGTGAACGCCGCCGCCGGGCGGACCGGCGGAAGTGAACCCGTCGGTGGCGAACGGCTGGTGGAGGCCGCGGAGGCGACCGAGGCCGTGCTCGCCGACGCGGGCGTGGAGCGGGCCGCCGCGCTGGCGCTCGTGTACGACGACGACGAGACCAACATCCGTGCCGCGCTGACCGCCCGCCGGCTCAACCCGCGGCTGCGGCTCGTACTGCGGTTGTACAACCGGCGGTTGGGCCAGCACATCGAGGAACTCCTCGATCAGGCCGCGACCTTGGCCGCGGGTGACGACAGCGGCGGTGGCTTCGATGCCTCCACGACCGTATTGTCCGACGCCGATACCGCCGCGCCGGCGCTGGTGGCCTCCGCTGTCGCCGGGACCAGCAAGGTCGTACAGACGGACGGGTTGTTGCTGCGGGCGGTGGAGCGGGTGCCGGGGCAGGGGGGTGGGGCGGGGCTTGCCACGTTGGCGCTCCTGTCCGGGACCGGTAATGGTGTCGGAGGCGGTGGCGGTAGCGGTGTCGCCGGGGAGCAGGGGCCCGAGTTGCTGCCGGACGCGGTGGCGGTGCGGGACGCGGTGGGGCGCGGGACGGTGGTGCTGGAGCAGGTGTCGTACGCGGGGCCGTCGCTGCCCGCGGGGCGGGGTGGGGTGGTGCCGCCGTTCGCCTCGTTGTTCTCGCGGCGGTTGCGGTGGTCGCTGGCCGGGCTGGTCGGGTGTGTCGCGGCGCTCGCCGTCGCGCTGTCCGTGGTGACGGGTGAGCATCCGCTGTTCGCGACGTACGAGACGCTGCTCGATCTCTTCGCCATCAACGATCCCGCGCTCGGGGCGCCGATCGGGCGGCAGATCCTGCAACTCCTCGCCGGGCTGGTGGGGTTGCTGCTGCTGCCGGTGCTGCTGGCCGCGGTGCTGGAGGCGCTCGGGACCTTCCGGTCCGCGTCGGCGCTGCGGAAACCTCCTCGGGGGCTGGGTGGGCATGTGGTGCTCCTCGGGCTCGGGAAGATCGGTACGCGGGTGTTGACCCGGTTGCGGGAGCTGGACATTCCTGTGGTGTGTGTCGAGGCGGGGGCCGAGGCGCGGGGATTGGCCACGGCTCGGCGGTTGCGGGTGCCGGTGGTGCTGGGTGATGTGACGCAGGAGGGGGTGCTGGAGGCCGCGAAGATCCATCGGGCGCATGCGTTGCTGGCGGTGACCAGTTCCGATACGACGAATCTCGAGGCCGCGTTGTACGCGCGGTCCGTGCGGCCCGATCTGCGGGTGGTGTTGCGGCTGTACGACGACGACTTCGCGACGGCGGTGTACCGGACGTTGCGGGCGGCGCATCCGCGGGCGTCGACGCGGAGTCGGAGTGTTTCTCATCTGGCCGCGCCCGCGTTCGCCGGGGCGATGATGGGGCGGCAGATTCTGGGGGCGATTCCGGTGGAGCGGCGGGTGTTGCTGTTCGCGGCGCTGGAGGTGGGTGGGCATCCGCAGTTGGAGGGGCGGACTGTGGGGGAGGCGTTTCGGGCGGGGGCGTGGCGGGTGTTGGCGTTGGACACGGCTCCCTCCGGTGCCGGTTCCGGGTCGTCGGAGCCGGCTGTGGAGGGGGCGTACGAGGAGGCGGCGGTGGCTTCGGGGCTGGTGTGGGATCTGCCGGACACGTATGTGCTGAAGGCTGCGGATCGGGTGGTGTTGGCGGCTACGCGGAGGGGGTTGGCGGAGTTGCTGGGCCGGCGGGGGGAGCGGGAGCGGGCGGGGGCGTAGGGGGGTGCGGGCTGCTGGGGGTTGGGCTGGGCGTGTTCAAGGTGCGGCCCGCTGAGGCTGGGCGGGGGGCGTGGTCAAGGTGCGGTCTGCTGGGGCTGGGCGGGGGTGGGTTTTCGCTTGCCCGCGCTGGCGGGGTGCCGCTGCGCCCACCCGTGCCGCCCCAGCGGCACGACTGCCCGCAGCTACGGCGGATGCCCGCAGCTGGGTAGGCAGACTGGCTGGTGCGGCTGCGGGTGGGCGCCGCCCCCGCCGCGCGACTGCCCGCGGCTACCGCGGATACCCGCAGCTCGGGCGGACCGCGGACGCCCGCAGCTGGGTAGGCAGACTGGCTGGTGCGGCTGCTCGGGTGGGTGCCGCCCCTGCCGCGGGACTGCCCGCAGCTACGGCGGAGCGGCGGATGGGCTGTGGCCGTGGCTATGCGGAAGCCTTGTTGCCCAAGTGGCGTTCCGCGAAGTCCAGTTCCAGCCTCACCTGCTTGATGCGCTCGTCCACGACCAGCGAACCGTGGCCCGCGTCGTAGCGGTAGACCTCGTGGGTTGCGCCTCTTGTCTCCAGGCGCTTCACGTAGTTGTCGATCTGGCGGATCGGGCAGCGGGGGTCGTTGACGCCGGCTGAGATGTAGACCGGGGACTTGACCTGGTCGACGTAGGTGAGGGGGGACGAGGCCTCGAAGCGGTCCGGGACTTCCTCCGGGGTGCCGCCGAGGAGCGTGCGGTCCATGGCCTTCAGGGCTTCCATCTCGTCGTGGTACGCCGTGACGTAGTCGGCGACCGGGACCGCGGCGATGCCGAGGGTCCAGGCGTCGGGCTGGGTGCCGAGGCCGAGGAGGGTGAGGTAGCCGCCCCAGGAACCGCCGGTGAGGATGAGACGGGTCGGGTCGGCGAGGCCGGACGTCACCGCCCATTCCCTGACCGCCGCGATGTCCTCCAGCTCGATGAGACCCACCCGGTGCTTGAGGGCGTCCGTCCAGGCGCGGCCGTAGCCGGTCGAGCCGCGGTAGTTGACGCGGACCACCGCGTAGCCGTGGTCCACCCAGGCCGCCGGGCCCGCCGCGAAGGCGTCGCTGTCGTGCCAGGTCGGGCCGCCGTGGATGTCGAAGACCGTGGGCAGGGGGCCGGTCGCGCCGGCCGGCTTCTGGACCAGGGCGTGGATGCGGCCGCCGGGGCCCTCCACCCACACGTCCTCCACCGGTACCGACCCCGGGGACTTCATGCCGGGCGGGTCGAGGACGACCGCACCGGAGGTGGAGCGGACCGTCGAGGGCTCGGCCGCCGAGGACCAGAGGTACTCCACGCTGCCGTCGGGGCGGGCCGTGGCCCCGGAGACCGAACCCGCCGGGGTGGGGATCCTCACCAGGTCGCGGCTCGCCAGGTCGTAGCGGAACAGCTCGCTGCGGGCCTCGAAGCTGTGGGCGATGAGCAGACCCGTGCCGTCCGGGAACCACTCGGCGCTGACGTCACCCGGCAGGTCGAGCGCCAGGTCCGTCTCCTCCCCCGACGCCACGTCCCACACCAGCGGCTCCCAACGCCCCCGGCGCTGATGCCCGATGAGCAGGCGGCTGTCCCCGTCGACCGGCGCGAAGCCGAGGACCTCCAGGCCGAGTTCCTCGGTGCCGCCCTTGGTGTCGTCCAGTTCGGCGACCGGCGTGCCGTCGAGGCGGACCACGCGCAGCGCGGAGTGCATCGCGTCGCCGTGCTCGGTGTGCTCCAGGGCGATCAGCGAGCCGTCGTGGGAGAGGTCGCCGACGCCCGCGGACTCGCGGTGCCGGTAGATCTCCACCGGCGGCTCGGCCGGTGACGCGCCGGTGCGGGCGACGTAGATCGTCGTACCGTCCTCGTCGGTCGAGCGGCCCACCACCGCCGTACGGCCGTCGCGGCCGAGAGCCAGGCCCGCGGGGTAGGAGGCGTCCAGGCCGGGTGCGGCCGGTTCGTCCGGGCCGCCCGTGAAGGGCTGGCGGCGCCAGACGCCGAACTCGTCGCCGTCCTTGTCGTCGAACCACCAGATCCACGCGCCGTCCGGGGTGAGCACGCCGTCCGTCGTGCCGTTCGGCCGGTCGGTGACCTGGCGCTGGGCGCCGGTGGCGCGGTCCCAGGCGTACAGCTCGTACGTCCCCGTCGCGTTCGACACGAACAGGGAGCGGTCCGGGGCGTCCTCCGCCCAGTCCGGCAGGGAGACCCGGGGCGCCCGGAACCGCTTCTCCCACTCCGGCATCGTCTGCTGCCGGTCGCTCTGCTCGTTCTGCTCGGGCGCCGCGGACCCGTTGCTCTCAGTCATGGGCCCATACTGCCCGCCCGCACAGACAAATCACTGGCGGGGTCCTCAGCCTGTGGATAACTTCGCGGTCATGCACCGCTCCGGGCCCGCGCCCGCCGACTCGTCCGAACGGTACTGACGGTGCCGACCCCGCGGGTGGGTGCTTGTGGGCTGACCCGTACCGTTGGGGTGTGTACCGGTTTCTGCTGACGCCCCGTTGGTGGGGGATCAACGTCTTCGTGCTGCTCGCCATCCCCTTCTGTGTGTTCATGGGGTCCTGGCAGCTGAGCCGCTTCGAGGAGCGGATGCAGAGCCACGACCAGGCGACCGCGCAGGCCGCGTCCAACAAGCGGGAGGCCGCGGCCCCGCTGGCCGAGCTGCTGCCCGTGGACCAGGAGACGTCCGGGCGGCAGGCCACCGTGAGCGGGCGGTACGGCACGCAGTTGCTGGTGCCGGGACGGGAGCTGGACGGCAAGCGTGGGTTCTATGTGCTGACGCTGCTGCGCACCGACGGGGGCAAGGCGCTGCCGGTGGTGCGGGGCTGGCTGCCCGGGAACGCCGATCCGGCGAAGGCACCGGCCGCGCCGAAGGGCGAGGTCACCGTCACGGGGGCCTTGCAGGCGTCCGAGCAGCCCGGGGAGAACGGCGTCAGCGCCCAGGGCGGGCTGCCCGCGGGGCAGACCTCGGCGATCAGTGCGGCCTCGCTGGTGAACCTGGTGTCGTACGACCTGTACGACGCGTGGGTCACCCTCGACAAGGCCGATCCGGGGATGAAGGCGGTGCCCGCGAGCGCACCGGCCGACAGCGGGCTGAACCTGAAGGCGTTCCAGAACCTGGGGTACACCGGCGAGTGGTTCGTGTTCGCCGGGTTCGTCGTCTTCATGTGGTTCCGGTTGCTGCGGCGCGAGGTGGAGTTCCTCCGGGACGCGGAGCTGGGTCTTGTGCCCGAGGAGAGCGAGCAGCGAGCGGCTGTTTGACGCCGGTCGGCAGCGCACAGCCCTCCGAACAGCGTCAAAAGCCCCTCGGGCGTCCTACGACGCCGCCAGCACGCCCGTCCAGTAGATCGTCCCCGCACACGCGTTGCTCACCGTCGTGGTGGCCGACGCGACGCCGCCCTCGGCGGAGTTGGTGACCGTGACGCTGCCGTCGGCCGTGCCGCCGTCCTCCGTGACGAGCTGGGTGGTCGTGCCCGTGTCGCCGCCGGTGGAGGTGCCCTCCGTGGTGGTGCCCGTGTCGCCGCTCGGGGTCGGGTCGGGCGACGGGTCGGGGTCGCCGCTGTCGACGGGGCAGGTCTCCGAGGGGACCCAGGCGAACTGGACGTCGTAGGAGGCGCCGGGCTGGAGGACCAGGGAGGCGAGTTCCGTGGACGGGTCGGGGAGTGAGGCCGCGGCGTCGCCGGCGACGTGCCGGACCTGGCCGATCTTCGCCGAGTCCGCTGCTCCCGCCACGACGAAACTGATCGAGCCGGGGCCCGCGACCGTGCAGGCGGCGGTGGAGGTGTTGGTGTAGCGGAAGGTGCCGTAGACCGCCCCGGCGGTGTCGGCGGCACCGGAGGTGCCCGTGGCCGAACCGAGGTCCGTGGCCGTACAGACGGGGACGCCGACCGTACTGGTCGCGGACGGGTCGGTGGCGCCCGCGGAGCCGCCGCCGGCGGTGGAGCCCTTGCCCTCCGCGTCGCCCTTGTGGTCGCCCTTGTCCTTGTCCTCGACCTTGTCGGAGCTGCCCCCGGAGGTGGACTCGCCGCCGTCGGGACCCTTGCCCTGGCTCGCGCCGCCCTGGGCCTGCGAGGAGAGGCCGGCGTTCAGCGGGTCGGCGTTGGAGCCGGTGGCGCCGGAGACATGCAGCAGGGCCGGGACGGCGGTGCCGATGAAGAGCGCCGCGGCGGCCATGCCCACCAGGGCCTGCCGCTTGCGGGCCCGGCGGGCCGGTACCGCGTGCCGCAGGTGGTCCAGGGTGCCGTCGCGCGGCTCGATCTCCTGGACCGCCTGGTGCAGCATGCGGCGCAGTGCCAGCTCGTCCGAGTCGAGCCCGCTGCCGGGGCTCTGGTCGTCGAGGCCGTGGTTCACAGTTCCGTTCCCAGCGTGTGATTGCTTCGGGGTGTCCTGCCCGTCCCCGCCCGGCTCGTGCCAGTCGAAGGGCTGGTGCAGGTGGCGCCGCCCGTCCCGGCCCGCGTCCTGGTCCCCGCTCATGCCGGTGCCTCCATGGCGACGCGGAGCGCGGCGATGCCACGGGAGCCGTACGCCTTCACCGAGCCCAGGGATATCCCGAGCGTCTCGGCGACCTGCGCCTCGGTCATGTCCGCGAAGTAGCGCAGGACGAGGACCTCGCGCTGGCGGCGCTGGAGCCCCTTCATCGCCTTGATGAGGGAGTCTCGCTCCAGCTGGTCGTACGCCCCCTCCTCGGCGCTCGCCATGTCCGGCATCGGCTTGGACAGCAGCTTCAGTCCGAGGATGCGGCGGCGCAGGGCTGAGCGGGAGAGGTTGACGACGGTCTGGCGCAGATACGCGAGCGTCTTGTCGCGGTCACGGACGCGCTTGCGCGCGGAGTGGACGCGGATGAAGGCCTCCTGGACGACGTCCTCGCAGGAGGCGGTGTCGTCGAGGAGGAGGGCGGCGAGACGCAGCAGGGAGCTGTAGTGCGCCCGGTAGGTCTCGGTGAGGTGGTCGACGGTCGTACCGGCCGCCGTCACATCCTCGGCGCCGTCGCGCTGGTTCGGTATGCGGGCGGGCCGCGCTGCGGGCATGGGCGCGATCACCGGCATGCCGCCGGGCGCGCCGGGCATGCGGGGTCGTAGGGCCGCGGGGCGGGGCCGAAGGGCCGTACCGCCACGTGCCGCGCTGAAGTCGAGTACCTCTGCCACGCCTGTTGGACACCGTGACCCCCGTGAGGGTTGTACGTGCCTCGCGTCACTTTTGCGTCGGCCGGTGCGACGCCCTGGGATCCAGCCCCCCGTCTTGTGTCAGGCAGCACTACTGACCGTGCGTCAAGCGCCCTCATGCCTACCCGCTCTTCCCCTATGTCCTGAATGGTTCGGGGCGTCCCCACGCCCCTTGCAGCATCCCCGCGCCCCCGGAAGGGCGTGCGCCCTCTGAAGGGCGTTCGCAAAGACGCTCCCCGCCCTTCGCGCGGTTGCGGAGAGCGGGGAGGAAAATCTTCGGACGACAACGACGTCCACAGCAAGTGGTCCGGACCATCGACCGGCTCACACTTGGTTCACAGATCTTACAAACCCGTCGAGCTCAGCCGCTCTTGAATTCGCCCGCGACCAGCTCGGCGATCTGCGCGGTGTTCAGCGCCGCCCCCTTGCGGAGGTTGTCGCCGCACACGAAGAGTTCGAGGGCGGTCGGGTCGTCAAGGGCCCGGCGCACCCGCCCCACCCAGGTGGGGTCGGTGCCGACGACGTCGGCGGGCGTCGGGAACTCTCCGGCCGCCGGGTTGTCGAACAGCACCACACCCGGCGCGGTGGCGATGATCTCGCGCGCCTTGGCGACGGTGACCTCGCCCTCGAAGCGGGCGTGGACGGTCAGCGAGTGCGTGGTGACCACCGGGACCCGGACACAGGTGACGGCGACGGGCAGTTCGGGCAGGCCGAGGATCTTGCGGGTCTCGTCCCGCACCTTCATCTCCTCCGACGACCAGCCGTCCTCCCGCAGGGACCCGGCCCACGGCACGACGTTCAGCGCGACGGGCTCCGGGAACGGCCCGGTGTTGTCGCCGACGGCCCGCCGTACGTCCCCGGGGTGCGTCCCCAGTTCCGTACCGGCGACCAGCGCGAGCTGCTGGCGCAGCGTCTCGACCCCGGCCCGGCCGGCCCCGCTCACCGCCTGGTACGAGGACACGACCAGCTCGCGCAGCCCGAACTCGGCGTGCAGCGCGCCCAGGGCGACGATCATCGACAGCGTCGTGCAGTTGGGGTTGGCGATGATGCCGCGCGGCCGCACCCGGGCGGTGTGCGGGTTGACCTCGGGGACGACGAGGGGCACCTCCGGGTCCATCCGGAAGGCGCCCGAGTTGTCCACGACGATCGCACCGCGCGCCGCGGCGACCGGCGCCCACTGCGCGGAGACCTCGTCGGGTACGTCGAACATGGCGACGTCGACCCCGTCGAAGGCCTCCTCGGTCAGAGCCACCACCTCGACCTCCTCGCCGCGCACGGCCAGCTTGCGGCCGGCCGAGCGCGGGGAGGCGATCAGGCGGATCTCGCCCCAGATGTCCGCGTGCTGGGACAGGATCTGGAGCATGACGGTGCCGACTGCTCCGGTCGCCCCCACGACCGCGAGCGTCGGCCGCGCCGATCCTGTCCCGGCCATCAGCGTCCCGTGCCTCCGTAGACGACGGCCTCGTCGCTGTCGGAGTCGAGCCCGAAGGCGCTGTGCACGGCGCGGACGGCCTCGTTGACGTCGTCGGCGCGGGTGACGACCGAGATACGGATCTCGGAGGTCGAGATCAGCTCGATGTTCACGCCCGCCTCGGACAGCGCCTCGAAGAAGGTCGCGGTCACACCGGGGTTGGTCTTCATACCGGCGCCGACCAGGGAGATCTTGCCGATCTGGTCGTCGTAGCGCAGCGACTCGAAGCCGATGCCGTCCTTGTGCTTCTCCAGGGCGTCGATGGCCTTGCGGCCCTCGGCCTTGGGGAGCGTGAAGGAGATGTCCGTCAGACCGGTGGAGGCGGCGGACACGTTCTGCACGATCATGTCGATGTTGATCTCGGCGTCGGAGATCGCCCGGAAGATCGTGGCGGCCTCGCCCGGCTTGTCCGGCACGCCGACGACCGTCACCTTGGCCTCGGAGGTGTCGTGCGCGACACCGGAGATGATGGCCTGCTCCACCGGCTTGTCCCCTTGCTTGATCGGCTCACTGCTGACCCACGTGCCCTGAAGTCCGCTGAAGCTGGACCGGACGTGGATCGGGATGTTGTAACGGCGGGCGTACTCCACACAGCGGTGGAGCAGCACCTTGGAACCGGAGGCCGCGAGCTCCAGCATGTCCTCGAAGGCGATCCAGTCGATCTTCTTCGCCTTCTTCACCACGCGCGGGTCGGCGGTGAACACGCCGTCCACGTCGGTGTAGATCTCGCAGACCTCGGCGTCGAGGGCGGCGGCGAGGGCGACGGCGGTGGTGTCGGAGCCACCACGACCCAGGGTCGTGATGTCCTTCTTGTCCTGGCTGACGCCCTGGAAGCCCGCGACGATGGCGATGTTGCCCCGGTCGAGGGACTCCCGGATGCGGCCGGGCGTGACGTCGATGATCCGCGCTTTGTTGTGGACCGAGTCGGTGATGACACCTGCCTGACTACCGGTGAACGACTGGGCCTCGTGGCCCAGGTTCTTGATCGCCATGGCCAGCAGGGCCATGGAGATACGCTCTCCGGCGGTCAGCAGCATGTCGAACTCACGCCCGGCAGGCATCGGGGATACCTGCTCGGCGAGATCGATCAGCTCGTCCGTCGTGTCGCCCATCGCGGAAACGACGACGACCACCTGGTGGCCGTTCTTCTTCGCTTCCACGATCCGCTTGGCGACGCGCTTGATGCCCTCGGCATCGGCTACGGAGGAGCCTCCGTACTTCTGCACGACAAGGCCCACGTGCGCTCCTCGCTCAGTCAGTCTCTATCCGCACATACGCATATGTACTGCGGTCGGCTCAGTCTATCGAGCGTCCGAAATCGACCTTCGTGAAACCACATGGTGAGACCCGGACGCCCAGCACGACCCTGCCCATCCCCACGATGAACACTCGGCAAAGTGGGCCAGGTCACCCGTTGACGCTCTCCGTAGTCGAACGCTAACTTCGCGTCGTCGTCGCCACACCAGGAGCACTCGGCTCCCCCGGGACTAGCGACGCGCGAAGGACTTCCTTCCCTTGACGACTGCGACCGTCTCAGAGATCCAGCACGTCACTCCCGCCGACCTCTTCGAGGTCCGCCCGTTCACCCCGCACTGCGAGGTCATCCGGGCGGCCGGCGACCACGCCGTGATCGGGGTCTCCCCCGGCAACAGCTACTTCTCCGCCCGCCGGGTCCTGGACCTGGCCCGCTGGGCACTGGCCCACTTCGAGCGGGCGGACCTCGTCCACACCGACCTGCATGTGGCCGAGATGTACGAGGCCTCCGGCTATCCGGCCGACGACGCGCGCCGCAAGGCGGTGAAGAACCTGCGCGGGGTGCGCGCGAAGGTTCAGGCCGCGGTAGGGGCGGTGGACCCCGGCGGAACCCGCCTGCGCGCCCACGCCATGTCGGACCTGCGTTCCGTCCCCGCCTACCGCGACCTGCACGCCCACCTCACCGCCCGCCTCACCACCGACGACGAGTTCCGCACGACCTGCGAACAGCTGGTCGGCACCTTCCTCGCCGGCAAGGTGACGGACGTGACCGAGGCCCAACGCCGGGTCTGCATGGCGTACGTCTGCGCCGAGGCCCCGCTCTTCCTGGACACCCCGGCGATCCTGGGCGTCCCGTCCTCCCTGAACTGCTACCACCAGCTCCTGCCGATGGCCGAGCTGCTGTACGCCCCCGGCGCCGGCCTGCGCGCCTCGCGCAACCAGGGCCACGCGATCGTGACGCCCGCCGAGGAGGTGCGCGTTGTCCGCTGACACCCTCATCGACTTCCCGTTCTCCTGGCGCGGCGACCGACTCCCGGCCGAGGTCGAGGAGTTGCGGTTCAGCTCCCCCGTACGCCGGGTCCGCACGATCGCGGGCGACGAGGCCTGGCTCGTCTCCTCCCACGCCCTGTGCACGCAGGTCCTCGAAGACCCCCGCTTCAGCCTCAAGGACACCTCGGCGCCGGGCGTGCCCCGGCAGTACGCGCTGACGATCCCGCCCGAGGTCGTCAACAACATGGGGAACATCACGGGCGCCGGGCTGCGCAAGGCCGTACTGAAGGCCCTGAATCCGAAGTCGCCGGGGCTGGTGGACTGGATGCGGGGGTACGCCGGTGAGCTCGTCGACGGTCTCGTCCGCGAGGGCGCTCCGGTGGATCTGCGGGGCGGGTTCGCCGACCCGTACTCGGCCGGCATGCACTGCCGCATCCTCGGCATCCCGCGGGCGGACGCGCCGCGGCTGATGCGGAGCCTGGACCTCGCGTTCATGAACTCGGCGTGCCCGGTGGCCGGGGCCCGGCTCAACTGGGACCGGGACATCGCGTACATGACCGAGCGGCTGGACGACCCGGTGACGAACGGCCTGATGGCCGAGCTGGCCGCCCTGCGCACCGACCCCGACTACGCCCATCTCACCGACGAGATGCTCGCGACGGTCGGCGTGACGATGTTCGGCGCGGGGGTCGTCTCCACCGCCGGGTTCCTGACCATGGCCCTGGTCTCGCTGCTCCAGCACCGGGAGCTGCGGGCCGAGCTGGTCGCCGACCCCGGGCGCATCCCGGCGGCGGTGGAGGAACTGCTGCGGATCAACCTGTCGATCGGGGACGGACTGCCGCGGCTGGCGCTGGAGGACGTACGACTGGGGGACGTCCAGGTCAGGGCGGGCGAGCTGGTCCTCGTCCTCGTCGAGGGCGCGAACTTCGACCCGGCCGCCTTCCCCGACCCGCACCTCGTCGACCTCACCCGCCCCAACAGCGCCGCGCATCTGTCCTTCGGCGGCGGCCGGCACTACTGCCCGGCGACCGCCCTCGCCCGACGGCACGCCGAGATCGCCCTGGAGGTGCTGCTGGAGCGGATGCCGAGATTCCGCCTCGCGGTGCCGATCGAGCAGCTGGTGTGGCGCACCGGCTTCATGAAGCGCCTCCCGGAGCGCCTCCCGGTCATGTGGTGACCACGCCCTGAGGGCCTCGGTGACCGGCCGTCTTTAAACTTCAAGCACTATGGTTCGCCTGTGCGCGTACTGCTGGTGGAAGACGATGAACCGGTCGCCGAGTCCCTGCGGCGAGGACTGCTGCGTTACGGCTTCGAGGTGGCCTGGGTCACCACGGGCGGCGCCGCCCTGAAGCACGACGAGCCCTATGACGTCGTACTCCTCGATCTCGGTCTGCCCGACACCGACGGCCTCGACGTGTGCAAGGCGCTGCGCGAGCGCGGCAATGTGCCGATCATCGTGATCAGCGCGCGCAGCGACGAGACGGACCGGGTGGTCGGCCTTGAGCTCGGCGCGGACGACTACGTCTCCAAGCCGTTCGGGGTACGGGAGGTCATCGCGCGGATAAGGGCGGTGATGCGGCGGGCTCAGCCGAAGTCGGACGTGGCGGCGGCCGGTCCCGACCGCTACGGCGACCGCCTCACCGTCGACCGCAAGGCGGCCCGCGTACGCCTGGACGGCGAGGAGGTGGCCCTCGCTCCCAAGGAGTACGACCTGCTGGCCTTCCTCACCGAGGAGCCGGGCGCGCTGATGTCGCGCGAGCAGATCATGGAAGCGGTCTGGGACGCGAACTGGTTCGGCCCGACGAAGACCCTCGACGTCCATGTGGCGGCGCTGCGGCGGAAGTTGGCGGGCGCGATCACCATCGAGGCGGTCCGGGGCGTCGGCTTCCGCCTGGAGATCACCCAAGGTGACGCGGCGTCATGAACCGCCAGCTCATCCGGAGTTACATCCTCCTCGTCGCCGTCGCGATCCTGCTGTTCACGGTTCCGGTGGCGTTCACGCTCACGAGCCAACTGCGGGGCGATACCAAGCAGTCCGTCCTGCGCGAGGCGAACACGATGGCGCTGCTGCTGGGCAACGGCGACCGCACCTCGTGCGAGGCACTCGACGAGGTGGCCCAGGCCTACGACAAGAAGACCCCCGGCACCGTCGAGGTGACGCCGACCAGCGACTGCGTCCCCGACCTGCCCGCGCCGTCCTCGGACACGGCACTGGACCGGGCCGTCCACGAGAACGAGGAGACGACCGACTGGGGTTCCGACTTCGTCTGGGGCAAGCATCTGACGGTCACCGTCCCGGCCGAAGGCGACGCCGCCGTACGGATCGTCTACTCGACCTCGGACATGACGACCAGGCTGTGGCAGATCTGGGGATTCCGGGCCGGGCTTGCGGTGCTGGTGCTGGCCGCCGCGGCCGCGATCGGCGCGTACGCCGCCCGCAGGATCACCGCTCCACTCCGTGAACTCAACGCCATGGCCAGCAAGTTCAGCGACGGCGACCTCACCGCGCGCTCGCCGGTGACCGGCCCGCCGGAGACCCAGACGCTGGCCCGCACCCTGAACCAGGGCGCGGAACGCCTGGACACCCTGGTCGCCTCACAACGCATCTTCGTGGCGGACGCGTCCCATCAACTCCGCACTCCCCTCACGGCCTTGCGCCTCTCCCTGGACAACATCGCCGACGGCGTGGACGACGAGTTCGTACGGGAGGACGTGGAGCAGGCGACGGCGGAGGTGGTCCGGATGAGCCGCCTGGTGAACGGACTGCTGGTGCTGGCGCGGGCGGAGGCGAAGGTGACGGCCGCGGAGCCGCTCTCGCTGCGGGACATCATCGAGGAACGGCTGGCGGTGTGGAGGCCGGCCGCCGACGAGCGCGGAGTCACCATCGCGCTTGGGGGGAGTAGTGCCGACGGCCGGCCGTCTGTGCTGGCCAGCCCCGGTCATCTGGACCAGGTGCTGGACAACGTGCTCTCGAACGCCCTGGAGGTGTCGCCGGACGGCCGCACGATCACGGTCTCCTATGAAGTTCGGGGCGACGAGGTGCTGCTGTCCGTCTTGGACCAGGGTCCGGGCATGTCCGACGCGGAGAAGTCCCGCGCCTTCGACCGGTTCTGGCGTGGCCAGGGTCTGACCGGGCGCTCCGGGTCCGGGCTCGGGCTCGCCGTCGTCAAACAGCTGGTGACCGACGACGGCGGGACCGTGACCCTGGGGGATGCGCCCGGGGGTGGGCTGGTGGTGCGGATCAGCCTTCGGGCATCGCCGAGGAGTGGTGGTTGACGATCTTCCACTCACCGCTCCGCTTCTCGTACTCGTAGGTGTAGCGGGCCTCGACGACGCGCTTGGCGCCGGTGTCGGGGTCGGTGAGCGTGAACTCGTAGACGCCGGCGTCGAGGGCGGAGTTCTTGTCGAGGACGTTGATGTGCGTCTCGATCTTCTTGCCGACGGGCTTGTTCTCGAGGAAGTGCTCGAAGTAGTCGACGATGCCGGCGCGGTCGGTACGGACCTTGTTGGAGACGGTCGGCAGCAGTACCGCGTCCTTGGCGTACCGGTCGGCGACGGTCTCGGCGTCGCCGGTGCGCAGGGCGGCGTTCCAGTCGTCGAAGAGGGCGGCGATCTCGGCCTTGGCAGGCTTGTTGCCCTGCTTCGCCTTCTCCGGCCCGGCGACACCGACGCCGGCGGCGAAGGTGCCGACGGCGACGAGGGCACCGGCGGTGACGATGGCTGCACGCTTGGTTATCGGGCGAGGGGTCATCTCATCTCCAGTGCGGGCGAGTTGCTTCGGGGTTGCTTCCTCCGCTCTGTCTGCGGTTTCTGTGGAGGAAGTGACTCCAGACTCGCGTGGCGCTGGTTAGGGGTGGTGCAGGCGTCGTACAAGGGACGTTTAGCGATACCCCAACTCACGGGGCGTCACCGCATGGTCACTTGAGCTGTCGGAGGGCTTCTCGGATGTCACGGGTGAGCCGGTGCTCGCTGCCGTGTACGCGTTCGGCGACGTCCAGCGCGTCCTGGAGCAGGCGGGTGGCTCCCGCCCGGTCACCGGTCACACCCAACGCGACGGCCAGACCATGGCGGATGGCGAGGGTGCGTGGATGGTCGCCGCCCATGACGCGGTTCGCCGCCTCCAGCGCCGCCGTCAGCACGGGTACCGCCTCGTCCGCCCGCCCCACCCACAGATAGAGGTCACCCAGGTCGTGGAGGCCGTTGACCGTTCCCTGATGCTCCGGGCCGACCTGTTCCATCAGCGCGACGACCGCCTCTTCCATCAGCGGCACCGCCTGGTCCGTTTCGCCGGCGGCCTGGTACGCCTGGGCCAGCGTGCATTTCAGATGCGCGGTGCTCGGATGGTCCCGGCCCAGATGCCGCTCACGGTCGTGCAGCGCGCGCCGCAGCAGCCGGATGGCCCGTGCGGGTCTGCCGGCTTGGTAATAGGCGCTTCCCAGAGAGGCCCGCGCCCAGTGGGTGTCGTTGTGATCCGGGCCCAACAACCCCTCGGTGTCGGCCAATACCCGCTTCATCAGCGGGAGCGACCGATCCGTCCGGCCTGCCCGTTGCAGGGCGTTGGCCAGGCTCAGCCTGCTTCTGAGCAGCCTGGGATCGGCGGCGTCGAGATACCGCTCCGCCGCCGCCACCGCTTCCTCGACGCACGGCAGTCCGCGTTCCTCGTCCCCCAGCGACAGATAGGCGTGACCGAGCGAGTTCGATACCGCCCATACCAGTTCCGGCCATTCCTCCGCCTCGGCCGGGAACTGCGCGATGAGGTCCCGGCACCGGGTCAGCAGCCGGATCGCGGTGCGGTCCACTCCCTGGAAGAGAACGAACGCGCCCGCCTCGTGGAGCAGGCGGACCAGTGGCCCCGGCGGCTCCCCCGGCGGTAGCCGCCGCTCCAGCGCCTCGATGTGCGGCAGCAGTGCCCACCACACGGGCCAGACGCCGGACTGTTCCACGTCCTGGGGCAGCGCCCGGTCCAGACAGTCGATCGCCGTACGCCGGGCCGCGGCGATGTCCTCGGCACGCCGGTGCGGATCGTTCTCGTCGGCGGTGCGGCTGACGTCCTGGACGAGCCGGTGCACCGACAGCAGGCCCTCCCCGGGGATCCTGATCATGCTGTGTCTGACCAGTCCGCCCACGGCACGCAGCAGAGCGGGCGGCTCCGCGAGTCCGGCGAGCAGGGCGCGTGGAATGTCGTCGGAGGCGTACCAGGCCAGTACGCGCAGTACGTCGCCTGTCAGCGGCTGGTCCCGCGTGAGCCGGTCGAGGGTGACCCGCCAGGTCCTGCCGATCGCGCGCTGCCCCTCGGCGTAGAGGGTCGCCGGGTAGCGGGCCAGGAGCTCCAGATACTCGCGCGACGAGGTTCCCGACTCCGCGCAGTACGCCGCCGCCTGGTCGACGGCCAGGGGCAAGTGGCCCAGTTCGGCGCATACTTCGGCCGCACCGTCCGTGTCACGCGGGCCTTGTTCGGTGAGGACCCGGATGAACAGGTCCTCCGCCTCCTCCGGCCGCAGGACATCGAGGCGTACGGCCCGGGCCGCGGTGTGCCAGCCTGTCGCCAGCCGGGTGGTGATCAGGAACCGTCCGCCGGGCACCCGGGCCAGCAGGGGCTGGATGTCCTTCGGGTCGGTCACGTCGTCCAGGACGATCAGCCAGCCGTCATGGGACCCCAACCAGCTGAGGGCGCGCTCGCGCAGCGTTTCCTGCTGGAGGACACCGGCGAGCGGGGGCCGCAGGGCGGCGCCGAGAGCGGCCAGGCCCGCGTTGACATCCGCCTCGCTCTCGGCCGTGATCCACCAGACCGGCTCGTACCGGTCCCGTCGCGTCGCCGCCCAGTGCGCGGCGAGGGAGGACTTGCCGACTCCGCCGAGCCCGTGCAGGGCCTGAACGACTGCGTCCCCCGGATCGCTGAATGCGGCGTTCAGCAGCGCGAGTTCGCCTTCCCTGCCGACGAAGTCCCTGACCAGGGGAGGGAGATGGACCAGACCCGGTGGGCACTCCGGCGGGTCGAGAGCGTGGGGCGGCAGGTGGACGACATGGTCCCCCGTCGACACGCTGCCGATGTGCCCGCCGGCCGCGACCGACCGGTATCCCGACGCCGACGCTCCCGTCTGTTCGGTCATGCGGGAATCATGACGGACCGAGGCGTTGATCGTCGCGGTTCTGCGGGAGACGCTGTGAGGCGATCACCGCATTCGATCATCCGAAAAAGAGGGGGCGACCATGTCGAACGGCTGGAGCACCGACCTGCTTCTGGCCGGCATCGTCCTGCTCGGCTCCTCCGTCCAGTGGCTCACCGGCATGGGCTTCGCCCTGGTCGCCGTACCCGCTCTGATCCTGCTGCTCGGGCCGGCGCAGGGGGTGGTGCTGGCCAACTGTGCCTCGGGGGTGATCTGTGTCGTGGGGCTGATGGACGGCTGGCGGCGGGTGCGGCTCGCGGCGATGGTGCCGTTGTGCGTGGCGGCGGCCTGCACGGTGCCTGCGGGTGCCTGGATGACCCACCAACTCCCGGAGCCCGTCCTGTTGTTGGTCATGGGAGGGCTGGTGACCACCGCCGTCCTGCTGGTCATGCGCGGCGCCCGCCTCCCCGCGCTGCGTGGCACGAAAGGGGCCGTGGCCGCCGGGGCGGTCGGCGGGTTCATGAACTCCGCGGCGGGGGTGGGCGGCCCGCCGATATCCCTGTACGCCCTCAACGCGGGGTGGACAGTACGGGAGTTCGTGCCGAACGCGATGTTCTACGGCGTCGTCGTCAACGCCTTCTCCGTGGCGGCGAACGGAGTGCCGGAGTTGAGCGGGCCGAGGTGGGTCGCGGTGGTCGCGGCGATGGGGGCGGGCGGGGTCATCGGCAGGGGCCTCGCCTCCCGCGTTCCGGAGAAGCGGGCCCGCTTGCTCGTGCTGCTGCTGGCACTGACGGGCGGGGTCACGGCGCTGGGCAAGGGGTTGTGGGGGCTGTGATCAGTCGGCGAACTCCTTGAGGGGCTCGGTGTCGAGGGTGATGTCGACGGGTTCCGGCAGCTTGACCCTGGCCCCGAACGGCAGCTTCTCCTGGTGGCGGTACCGGCCCTTCTCGGGCTGATTGAAGACGACGACCGAGCAGTCGTCGCGGTCGATGAGGAGGTATACGGGGATGCCTGCGGCGGCGTAGCCATCGGGTTTGTCGATGCGGTCGCGCTGGTTCGTGTCGGAGTCGTACGAAGTGATCTCGACCGCCATGATCACCCCCGCGCCATCAGACCACTCTCCATGTCCCTTGAGGCTTCGCCTCGGCACCAGGATCGCGTCCGCTCGGGCGCGCCCCTTCCGGTACGACTCTGTCTTGACGCCCCGCTCGGGATAGAGCCGGAGGTCAGGACGCAGCTGCATGCACTGCTCCAGAAGCCACATGTAAATCTCACTGTGGTTGCCATCCGGCACGCCCTTGACCTGGACCTTTCCCTGGATGAACTCCAGCCGCACGGTCTCCGGGGCATGGCGTTCCAGCTCCTCGAACTCCTCGACGGACATCTGCGGCTGCTGCTCGGTCCTGGGGGTCATGGCGTCGCCTCCTCGACTCCATGGTGCCCTGACCGGCGCCTCCCGCACGCTCACCGCAACCCCGCCGCGCGGCGAAGGGCCTCAACCCGCTCCGTGACGTCGATGACCTCGTCGGCGCCCGGCAGACCGCCGCCGTCGCGCGGGGCGGGGAGGAACGTGTCGGGGACGGGGTCCTGGAACACGTACACCGGCCCCTCCGCCTCGACCTCCGCCAGGCATTCACCGCACAGGCCGTTCACGATCTCAGTCGTGCGCTCGTCGGCGTCGCAGAGGCCGCAGGCCATGAGTACACGGGTCACACGGGCGCGGCGGGCGGCTTTCTGCCGGATCTTCGCCTTCTTCGGGGGCATCTTGGTCTCCAGTCGTTTGCGGGCGAATCCGCCCGGGTTGCTGACGTCGGGCGGGAGCCCGTCGGTCAGGGCCTTGGTGATGTCCTGGGGCGTGGCGCCGTGGTCCAGCCACTGAGCGACGAGGTGTTCGAGGTTCCGGCAGTCCTGGTCGGAGAGCGGCATGCGGGGGTCGACGGCCTGTACTTCGGCGAGGGTCTGGTAGGCCACGCTGGGCTCTTCGACAGGCTGCTTTGCGGGCTGCTCGGCGGGGTCGTCCGTCGCCGACGGTTCTTCCTCTACGCGGGCCAGTCCCGGCAGGTGGTCTTCTGTTACGTCCTTGCCGTCCCGGTCCCGCGCGAAATCCGCCCACCACTCCGGTGACCTGGGGGTTCGTGACCAGTACGTGCGCGTCACCCACCGCATCGAGTTGTCCTCGACGGTGATGTGCTCCTTGATCCAGCGCAGGTGGCCAGCGAGGCCGATGCGGCCCATCGCGGTGCGGATCGCTTGCTGGCCGTACATCGGGTGTTCCGCCGCGATCGCCTTGTAGCCCATCGCGTGGCCCTCTTCGAGATGGTCGACGAAGACGGCGATCTCGCGGTCGCGGGGGCTCAGATGTGCGAAGTCCGGGTCGGCGTACGGGTCTTCGTCACCGGCGGGGCGTTTGCCGTAACCCGTTTTGGCCATCGGGTGCGACGGGGAGGGCAGGGCGGGGCTAGGCTGGGCGTAAGCCACGATCGAGTCCTGTTCGATCCGTAGGTCAGGCCCCGGAGCCGGTGTTGGCGCACCGACCGGGGCCGAATTATTTGCTCGTTCGCCGCGAACCTAGAGCGGTTTTACTTTTCGGCGCAAGCTGATCACGGAACGTCACCCTTTCGGGTTACGGCGCCCTAACTCCCGTTCAGACTTGGTGGGTTGGGTTGGATTTCAACCAAACCAAAGACCCAAAAACCATGGGAAGGGCTCGGGGCCCGAGGCTCAAACCCCGGGCTGAACTGCGGAGATGAATGCCGACCAGGCGGGGGCGGGGATGTGGAGCTCGGGGCTGAAGGGGAGCTTGGAGTCTCGGATGTGGATTGCGGTGGCGAACGCGACTTCGACGCAATCGCCGCCCTCGTTGTCGCTGTAGCTCGACTTGAACCACTTCAGCTGGTCACTCACGGCTCATCCACCATCCGCTCGACGTAACGGGCTGACTCAGCGGGGCTGAGGGCCTGCGCGCGGATCATGCTAAGCCGCTCGGCAACGCGGCTGACAACATCTGGGTCAGCCGACAGTTCGCTGGCGAAAGGCCCCTCCGTGAAGGCGTACCGCTCGTGATCGCGGGTCTCCAACAACACCATGGGCCCCATGAGCGCGTCACTGAAGGCACGCTCGAACGGGAGAACCTGCAACGTGACGTTCCTCAGGCACAACACCTCCAGCAGACGGCGCAGTTGCTCGTCGTCCACCTGAGGGCTGCGCAGGACCGCCTCGTAGAGGACGAAGCTCACGGCCACCGGCGGTTTCCGCTTCGTAAGGATGGTCTGCCGCTCCATCCGGGCCGCGATCCGTTCCTCCACCGTCTCCTCGTCCAAGGGCGGAAGGCGATTCTCGATCAGGGCACGGGCGTAGGCGCTCGTCTGCAACAGGCCGGGGATCACCGCGATCTCGTACGACCAGCGACTGATCGCCTCTCGCTCCCGCTCCATGAAGTCCTGCGCCCGCGTAGGGAACTTCTCCCGGTTCAGGAACTCCTTCCCCGCGCTCAGCATCCCCTCCGCGTCGCACATCTCGTCGGCCACATCGAGCACCCGGGCGGTCGGCATCCGTACGCCCTGCTCCATGGCGGCGATTGTGTCCGGGGAGTAGTTGGAGGCGGCGGCCAGCTCGTCCCGGCTCACGCCGGCCTTCGTGCGCCAGCGCTTCATCTGGTTGCCGCTGTAACGCCAAGCGACCGGAACATCGGACTTGTTGCTGTTCTGGCCCGGCACTACGCCCACCCCCGGCTGGTACATCCCATCGTGTAAGACCCGTGTCACTACCGAGCGTAGCCTCGCCGACGCCACCGTGTGACCATGACGAACGCAATCGACGCCCTTGAGTGGATCCCCGCCTCCGGTCATCAGCTCCGTCTCACCGGGGTCCACTTCGACGCCGTACGGATCGAGGGGGTGCGTGGGGAGCGGGTCGCCGCGAGACTCATCGAGGCCACCGACGGTGATGCCGGGCCGGTCGTGTGCGAAGCGCTCGGGTTCCGGTGGATGTACTTCCTGCTCGCGCCCGGCGAAGTACGCGAGCACAGCTGGCCGTTGGGGGTGCAGCGGCTCGGCGGGAGAGGTTCGCGGACGGTCACGTACATCGGGATTCCGGCGCTGGACGGAAACACGTGGCCGCTCAGGTGGTACAGCGAGCCGACGGCTACGGCACCGTTCGTGGAGACGGTGCCCTTGCGGGCGGTGCTGGAGGATGCGGGGCTGTAGATCACGGCGCCCCCGTCCCCGTAAACGCGTGTGGGGCGCAGCGTACTCGCCGCGCCCCACAACGTACGGAAAAAGCCGGTTACTTCGCCGGCCGTACCCCCAGCGGCTCCCCGATCTCCTCCACCATCACCTTCCCGGCCTCGAACTCCAGCGTCTCGTCGCCCATCGCCGCCTGGTCGGTGTCGAGGCCGTCCAGTTCCTCCAGGGGCTGGTTCAGGCGGACGTGGGCCAGGACCGAGTGGAGGGCGCGGAGGGTCGCGGACGCCGTCGTGCCCCAGTTGGAGAAGTAGGAGAACTGCCACCACCACAGCGCCTCGGAGGTGCGGCCCGCGCGGTAGTGGGCCATGCCGTGGCGGAGGTCGGTGATGACGTCCGTGAGGTCGTCGGAGATCCTGGCCGGGACCGGGGACTTGCGCGGCTCGTAGGGGTCGAAGACCTCCGAGTACACGTCGATCGGGTCCAGGAGGCGGGCCAGATTCTCGCGGAGTTCGTCCACGTCGGCGTCCGGGCCTGTGTCGGGCTCGTAGCGCTCGTCCGGCACGATGTCCTCGTGCGCGCCCAGACGGCCGCCCGCCAGCAGGAGCTGGGAGACCTCCAGGAGGAGGAAGGGGACGGCCGAGTCGGGCTCGTCGCCCTTCGCCACCTCGGCCACCGCCACCAGGAAGCTCTCGATCTGGTCGGCGATCTGGACGGCGAAGTCGTCGGGGTTGTGCGCGGTCGCGTGCAGTGTGGCGTCAGACATCTAGGAGTCGTCTCCCCTCGAAGGCGCGGCCGAGGGTCACCTCGTCCGCGTATTCCAGGTCGCCACCCACCGGGAGGCCGCTGGCCAGGCGGGTGACCTTGAGGCCCATGGGCTTGATCATGCGGGCGAGGTAGGTGGCAGTTGCCTCGCCCTCCAGGTTGGGGTCCGTGGCCAGGATCAGTTCCGTGACCGTCCCGTCGGCCAACCTGGCGAGAAGTTCTCGTATACGCAGGTCGTCCGGTCCGACCCCCTCGATCGGGCTGATCGCGCCGCCGAGGACGTGGTACTTGCCCCGGAACTCCCGGGTGCGCTCGATCGCCACCACGTCCTTCGGCTCCTCCACCACACAGATGACGGTGGGGTCGCGGCGGGGGTCACGGCAGATGCCGCACAGCTCCTCCTGTGCCACGTTGCCGCAGGTCGCGCAGAAGCGGACCTTCGCCTTGACCTCCATCAGAGCCTGCGCGAGGCGCCGTACGTCCGTCGGTTCCGCCTGGAGGATGTGGAAGGCGATCCGCTGCGCGCTCTTGGGACCGACGCCGGGCAGCCGCCCCAGTTCGTCGATGAGGTCCTGGACCACGCCTTCGTACAACGGACTGCCGTCCTTCCTGGGGTTCCTTACACGTACGTACCGTAGTTGGCGGACCGCCTTCTTCGAAAGGCAGGCCCGACCTGGAGGTGCGGGCCCGTCCTAGAACGGCAGGCCGGGGATGCCGCCGCCGCCCAGGCCCTGCGCCAGCGGGCCCAGTTTCTGCTGCTGGAGCGTCTGCGCGTTCTCGTTGGCCGCCTGTACGGCCGCCACGATCAGGTCGGCGAGGGTCTCGGTGTCGTCCGGGTCCACGGCCTTCGGGTCGATCTTCAGGGCGCGCAGCTCACCGGAGCCGGTGACCGTCGCCTTCACCAGGCCGCCGCCGGACTGGCCGTCGACCTCGGTCCGCGCCAGTTCCTCCTGTGCGTTCGCCAGGTCCTGCTGCATCTTCTGGGCCTGCTGGAGCAGCTGCTGCATATTGGGCTGGCCACCACCGGGGATCACGATCAGCTCCCGCTCTTAGGTCTGTGTCTGGTGCTCGTCTGGTGCTCGTCTTGTCCTCTGCAATGAGCCTACGTGCTCCGCGCAGCCATCGCCCCAGCACTCTTTCGAGTGAGATGACGTCGAGTCCTATACCTGATCAAGCCCCACTTCCGGGCGGAAAAGAGGTGAAAGCTATCCCTTCGCCACCCATTGGGAGGTAGGAAAGGTCCGGCACGTCGGCATCATGCGTCACACGTGCATTACGCAGCGTGATCGATCGTGGTCGTGGTCGTGGAGGGAGTGCCGGGTGGGTCAGCCGGAGATGCAGCCCGAGGGTCCGCCTCAGGACGGGCGGGGCGAGGGAGCGGCCGGACTGCGGCCGGGCGATCTGACGGGACGCTCCTTCCCGCTCGGCGACTGGGGGGAGCCCGCGCTGCGGCTGGACGAGCTGTACCGGTGGGTGGAGCGCGGGGCGCTCGACACCGCCGCCTGGTATCTCATCGACCGGGTGTGGAAGCGGCGCGGGGCGCGGGCGCTGCGTGCGGGCGCCGCGGCCGGGGCGGTGGCCGGGGCGGCGCTGCCGCTCCTCGACCTCACCGGGGTCGTCGGCGGGGGCGCGCCCTGGGGGTATCTGGCGCTGCTGCTTGCCGGCGCGTGCATGGCCGTCGACCGGTTCTTCGGGGTGACGTCCGGGTGGATAAGGGATGTGGCCACCGCGCAGGCCGTGCAGCGGCGGCTTCAGGTGTTGCAGTTCGACTGGGCCGCCGAGAGTGTGCGGGAGGTGCTCGGTCCCGCGGAGGGCACGGCCGGGGAGGCGGCGGAGCGGTGTCTGGGGGTGCTGCGGCGGTTCTCGGAGGATGTGACCGAGCTGGTCCGGGTGGAGACGGCGGACTGGATGGTGGAGTTCCGGACCGGGCCCGCGCCGCTCGGGATCCAGTCGGCGGTGGCGTCCGTGCCGCGGCAGGACGGGGGTGGGGGGCAGGGGCGGTTCCCGTTGCCGCCGGCGAACGGGGCTCGGCCGAACATGCCTCGGCAGCGTCCGCCTGAGCCCAGGTGACCGGGCGCCTCTTCGCCGCGCCCCCAGGGGGTCACCCGCACAACTCCTCCTGCCGCTCGCACGGAAGGTGGCCGTACTCGCGGATCACGTCCTGACTGGTGGCCTCGTCGAGGTAGGCGAAGAAGGCGGCGGCGAGCGAACCCGGCCGCGGGGCGCGGTGCGTGTAGGCGTACTCGACGCCCCGGTAGGGGTAGCGGTCGGCCTTGACGGACGGAGCGACGCCGTCGAGCGGCACCGTGCGCACCCCCTCGTGGCCCGCCGCGACGGTGAGTTCGCTGTATCCGACGGCCGATCCGCTTGCGGCGCGGCACCCGGCGTTCGTACCAGACCATGACACCGGAGGCGGCGATGCCGAGGACGGCGGCCCCGACGGCGACGAGGTTCTCTGCGCTCAGCCATTCCACCGACGGGACCGTACGAGTGTGCGGCCTCAACTTCCTTACGGCGACGCCGACTTCGGGCTACTGCTTGGTGTACGTCAGCTTCTCCCCGTTGCTCGTGTTCACCCGCTCCAGGGTGCCGTCGGAGCGCAGGATGATCTCGGTGGCCGCGCCCGGGGTGCAGGAGGAGGCGGGCTGTCCGACGGACACCGTGGACGGGCCGATCTCCAACGGGCCGTCGCTGCCGGGGGATTCGGTGAGGGCGGCCTGGAAGACGCAGTGGTAGTCGGGGCCGTCGGCGACGAGGGAGAGGACGGTGTCGCCCACCTCGCCGTCCTGGATGGTGAGTTGGCGGGTGTGCTGTCCCTCGGCGTTGTCGATCGTCGCGGTCCACGTCCCGAGGTAGCCGGCGGGGACCGTGCCGTCGGCCGGGGCCGAGGTGGAGGCCGACGGGGACGGCGAGGGCGAGGGGGCGTCGGTGGTCGGGCCGGGGGTGGTGGGCGCGGTCGCCGTGGGCGTACCTCTGTCGCCTCCGCCCTTGTCGTCCGCGTCACCGGCGTTGCTCATCAGCGCGTAGACCGAACCGCCGGCGCCGAGCGCGACGACCAGCGCGACGGCGACGAGCGCGATCGTGGAGCGGCCGTTGCGGCGCGAGGGGTCGGGCTGGGGGTGCGGTTGCGGCGGGTAGGGGGCGACGCCGGGGCCGTAGGGCGGGGTCGCCCCCGGACCGTACGGCGGGGTCGCGCCGGGGGCGCCGGGGGCACCGGGTGCGCCGCTGTACGGGTTGTACGGCGCCGGGGCTCCCGGCGTCCAGGGCTGCTGCGGGTGGCCGTAGGCGGGAGTGGCCGCGGGCGTCTGAGGGTGATGCTGGGGATACCCGTAGGCGGGGTGGGCGGGCGGTGGGGTCTGCGCATGGCCCGCATGGCCCGCGTAGCCCGCGGGGGCGGCCGGAGTGGGTGGAGTGGGCACAGGCGCCACCTCCCCCTGCTGCCCGACCACCGTCGGCAGATGGTTCAGCGGCGCCCCCGGCTGACGCGGCGAGGGCGGCGCGGAGGCGTCCTCGGCGGCGGCCGGAGCGTGCTCGGGAGGCACCTCACCGGTCGCCCCCTCCCCGCTCTCCGGATCCTCCGTGTCCAGCAACTGCACCGCATGCCGACCGAGTTGGGCCACCAGGGCGCTCGGCAGCCACGGGTCGCGGGAGCGTCCGCCGGACACCGTGTCCTCGGCGCCGGTGCGGTCGAGGACCTGGTCCAGGGTGGGCCGGGCGGCCGGGTCCTTCCGCAGACAGTCCCGGACGAGATCGGCGAGGCCCTCCGGCACCCCCTCCAGGTCGGGTTCCTCCTGGGCGATCCGGAACATCAGGGCGTGCACTCCGCTGCCCCCGGCGCCGAAGGGAAGCGTGCCGGTGGCGGCGTACGCGAGCACGGAGCCGAGGCAGAAGACGTCGCACGCGGGCGTGATCCGGTCGCCCCGCACCTGCTCGGGCGCCATGAAGCCGGGCGAGCCGACCAGGGCGCCGGTCCTGGTCAGGCCGCCGTCGGTCACCGTCTCCAGGGCCCGCGCGATGCCGAAGTCGATGACCCGGGGCCCGTCGATGGTCACCAGCACGTTGGAGGGCTTCAGGTCCCGGTGGATGATCCCGGCCGCGTGGATGTCCTTCAGCGCGTGGGCGAGCCCGGCGGCGAGGATCTTCACCGACCGCTCGGGCAGCGCGCCATGATCATGACCGACGACCTGCTGGAGACTGGGCCCGGCGACGTACCCGGTGGCGAGCCAGGGCACGGCGGCCTCGGTGTCGGCGTCGAGGACGGGCGCGGTCCAGTGGCCGCCGACCTGCCGGGCGGCCTGCACCTCCTGCCGGAACCGGCCCCGGAACTCCTCCTGCTGGGCCAGCTCCTCGCGCACCAGCTTCACGGCGACGGTCCGCCCCCGGTCCGACCGGGCGAGGTACACCTGTCCCATGCCCCCGGCCCCGAGCCGCGCCAGCAGCCGATACGCCCCGATCCGGTGCGGATCCCCGGCCCCCAGCTTCTCCATCGCAGGCCCTCCCCGACGTCCCCCGTTGTGCGCCTGTGCAACAGCCCCACGATAGTGCGGGGGCAGGGGGAGATGAGCGGGCCGGGTTCGACGGTTCCGTAACGGCGCGGTCCGCTTCTGTGACGGGCGGGGCGACCGGCTCGGGCCCGCCGTCAATAGACGTCTCGCGTGGTCCAGTCGACGAGCAGGTCCATATCCACGGTGAACGGCATCTGCAACACCTCACCCGCCGTGCCGGTGAACAGGCCCCAACCGGGCTCCTGCACGATCTCCCAGGTGAGCACCACTTCGATCGCCGAGTACGGCGGAACCGGTACCGCCACGGTGTGCTTCCGGGACAGCTCCGCCCGCGCCGTCACCGAGTAGGACCGCCTGACCTCGTCGCTCAGCGTCCTGCCGAGGGAGGCGAACCCGGCGAAGTTCAGCCCTCCCTGCGTGCCCTGGACCGTGACGTTGTGGTGATCGACCGTGACCGTACGCGCCACGGTCCAGGCGAACTCGTGGGAGCCCGTGACCGTTGCGGCGCTGCCGTTGCGCATGACGTGGCTCTCGGTGCGGGCTGGGTACTTCACGCGTCGCAGCTTCGAAAGCCGCGTCAGCCGGAACTGGCCGGGAGTGCGTGCGGCGGCCGTGGTGGACGAGTTCTGCCGCGCGTTCATCGCCGAGAAGAGGAGGGCCTGCCCCTGACTGGGCGTCATGTTCTCCCGGATGTTCCAGGCCTCCCGGCACCAGCCGCAGGTGAAGGTGTTGGGCTGCGAGTACGTGACGTGGGCACCGCCGGGAGCGAGCCGCATCCGCTCGAAGGTGTTCAGACCGCTGCCGCCGGCGCTGAGGTTCAGCGTGTCGTTGAGCAGGTTGTAGGCGCCGTTCAGAATCGCGGCGCCGCAGTACGGACAGCAGCCGCTGTTCATGTAGCGGCGCATTTCGTCGGTGATCTTTCGCAACATGGCCCGCCCCCCGATGCCACCCACGTCCGGGGGCCGCCACGTGAGGCGCGCCCCTCTCCGAGAGTAGGGACGAACCGCCCCGCCCGCTCCCCTCACGCGACAACCTGTCGCGGAAACCCCCCGTCCACAGACAGGACGCCGATACCGCTTCCGCATCGCGGACATTTACGCTCACGGGCATGACCCCTCAGCCCAACCCCGAGGTCGGCGCCGCCGTGAAGGCCGCGGACCGTGCTCATGTGTTCCACTCCTGGTCCGCGCAGGAGCTCATCGACCCGCTCGCCGTCGCCGGCGCGGAGGGGTCGTACTTCTGGGACTACGACGGCAAGCGGTACCTGGACTTCACCAGTGGCCTCGTCTACACGAACATCGGCTACCAGCATCCGAAGGTCGTCGCCGCGATCCAGGAGCAGGCCGCGACCCTGTCCACGTTCGCGCCCGCGTTCGCGATCGAGGCCCGCTCGGAGGCGGCCCGGCTGATCGCCGAGCGGACGCCCGGCGACCTGGACAAGATCTTCTTCACCAACGGCGGGGCCGACGCCGTGGAGCACGCGGTGCGGATGGCCCGGCTGCACACCGGGCGCCCCAAGGTGCTCTCCGCGTACCGGTCGTACCACGGTGGTACCCAGCAGGCGATCAACCTCACCGGTGACCCGCGCCGCTGGGCCTCCGACAGTGGCTCCGCCGGTGTCGTGCACTTCTGGGCGCCGTACCTCTACCGCTCCCGTTTCTACGCGGAGACCGAGGAGCAGGAGTGTGCCCGGGCGCTGGAGCACCTGGAGACCACGATCGCCTTCGAGGGGCCGGCGACCGTCGCCGCGATCATCCTGGAGACCATCCCCGGCACGGCCGGGATCATGGTGCCGCCGCCCGGCTATCTCGCCGGGGTGCGCGAGATCTGCGACAAGTACGGGATCGTCTTCGTCCTCGACGAGGTCATGGCCGGGTTCGGGCGGACCGGTGAGTGGTTCGCGGCGGATCTGTTCGACGTCGTGCCCGACCTGATGACCTTCGCCAAGGGTGTGAACAGCGGGTACGTCCCGCTCGGCGGTGTCGCCATCTCCGGCGCCATCGCGGAGACCTTCGGGAAGCGGCCGTACCCCGGTGGTCTGACGTACTCCGGGCATCCGCTGGCCTGTGCCGCCGCCGTCGCGACGATCAACGTCATGGCGGAGGAGGGTGTCGTCGAGAACGCCAAGAGCCTGGGGGCGACCGTCGTCGAGCCCGCCCTGCGCGAGCTCGCCGAGCGGCACCCCTCGGTCGGCGAGGTGCGCGGCGTCGGCATGTTCTGGGCGCTGGACCTGGTGAAGAACAAGGAGACCCGCGAGCCGCTGGTGGCGTACAACGCGGCCGGGGAGGCCAACGCCCCGATGGCCGCGTTCGGCGCCGCCGCGAAGAAGCACGGCATCTGGCCGTTCATCAACATGAACCGCACCCATGTGGTGCCGCCGTGCAACGTGTCCGAGTCCGAGCTCAAGGAAGGCCTGTCCGCACTGGACGCGGCGCTCTCCGTGGCGGACGAGTACACGGAGTAGCCGCGGGGGGCGCCCTGAGGGTCGCTGCGCGGGTAACCACGGGAAACCCGAACGCGTAAGGTGGCGTGCTCGTAGACATGTACGTGCACGCCACCCGAACGCCCCCAGGGAGAGGCCCGACCATGCCCGGCAGCAGCGGCAACGGCGCCGTGACCCGCAACACCCTGCGGCAGCAGATCGCCGACGCGCTTCGCGACGAGGTGCTGGGCGGCCGGCTCCAGCCGGGGCAGGAGTTCACGGTCAAGGAGATCGCCGAGCAGTACGGGGTGTCCGCCACCCCGGTGCGCGAGGCGCTCGTCGATCTCGCCGCTCAAGGACTGCTGGAGGCCGACCAGCATCGCGGCTTCCGGGTCCACGAGTACTCGGTCGAGGACTACCGCGGCATCATCGAGGCCCGCAGCCTCGTCATCGACGGCATGTTCCAGGCCCTGGACCGCGGTCACAAGGGCTTTGTGAACGACCCCGACGGCACCCGCGTCCTCGCCGTCCTCACCGGGGTGCGGCGCCGCGGCGAGGAGGCGCAGCGGGCGGCCGCGGCCGGTGACCTCACCGTGCTGATCGGCTATGACCTGCGGTTCTGGCGCGAGTTGAGCTCGGTCTTCGGCAACCCCTACCTCGCCGACTTCCTGCACCGGCTGCGCGTGCAGTCCTGGGTGTGCGCGGTGCAGCATCTGCGCCGGCTGACCGATCTGCGCGGACAGCTGTGGGCCGACCACACCGAGCTGGTCGACGCCCTGGTCCGCCGTGACACCGCCGCCGCCCGGGAGATCGTCGGCGCGTACAACGCGCAGTCCCTCGCCGTCATCGAGCGCCTGGCCGGGGAATGAACGATGCGCACCGGCTTTGGGTATGGGACGTTCACGACTACTCTTCCCTGACCGCTTCGCTACACGGAGCTATGACCGCCGTGCCGCACCGAGCTATCCGAGGAGCCCTCTTTGGCCTGTGACCTGTGGCTGGTACCGCTCGTCGACGTGTTGTGCCACACGCCCGACAACCCGTTCGCCGAGGAACTCGCGCAGTACAACAAGGTGCTGGCCGAGTCCGGCCTGCCGCCGGTGCCGGTGTACCAGTACATGCCGGGCCTGTCCGGCGAGGTCGCCCCGGTGGCCGGCTTCGACTACGACGCCCTGCACTTCCTGCGCCGCGCGTATCTGCTCCAGGTCTGCGGCCTGCCCGTCACGCCGGTCGACGAACTGGGCGGGGACTACGAGCAGTTGCTGGAGATGTTCGAGACGACCGCCCAGCAGTCCCACCTGGTCTGGCACTACGACCACGCGGGCGCGTACGTCCCCGTCGACTTCCCGCACCCGCTGGCCAACGACGAACTCCTCGCGGGCGGCGGCCCCTTGGGTTCCGCGCAGACCCTGCTGCGGGAGCTTCAGCTGGTCGCCCCGTCGATCGGCATAGACCCCGCCAACCCCCCGGCGGCGCCCCAGCCGCCCCGGGGCCCCACGGAGTTGGAGGAGCCGGCGGTCCCCGCGCCGTACGACCCCAGCCCCTTCTCCCGTGAACGGCACGTCTGGCTGGGCCTGCACGCGGCGGCGACCCGGAGCCTGGCACAGGGCTCGATGATCATCTTCAGCTGACGGGAGCTACCGCAGCTGGGACAACCCCTTCTGCAGGTCGTCGGCGTTCATGACCGGAGTCATGGTCAGTTCGGCGTCGAGGTCCATGAAGAAGGGCTCCCCGATCTGTGGCATCTGAGAGCTGTCCTGCATGTCGAAGACCAGGTAACAGGTGCGGACACCGTGGTCGAGCGTGAAGTAGGCGGCCTCGGGCTTGATGTTCCCCATGGCCTCCTGCATGAGCTGGGGCATCTTGCCGCTGCGGATGACCTCGTTGGCCTTCTCGGTGTTCATGGACGCCTTGAGCAGGACGCGCATCGCACTCACCTTCTTCCGTCGGCGGACACGCGCATGTTTACAGCGTAGATGCGTACGCCCCATATGTCCCGTCCCCGCGGGGCCCCTACTCCTCCGGGAGACCCGGGGAAGCCTCCCGGGGTGCGACGCGCGCCGGGCGGTCCGGGAGCACGCTGAAGCCGTACCCGAAGGGAGATACGGCGATGATCCTGGTGACCGGTGCGACAGGACACGTGGGCGGCGAGCTCGTACGACGGCTGGCGGCGTCCGGCGAGCCCGTACGGGCCATGACACGGCGCCCGCGCGAGGCCCGCTTCCCGGCCGGCGTGGAGCCGGTGTACGGCGACGCCGCCGACCCGGCGAGCCTGGCGGCGGCGTTCGCGGGCGCCTCCGCGGCCTTCCTGATGTCGGCCCAGCCGGTGGCCACGGCCCCCGCCCCCACCCACGACCTGGCCCTGGCGGAAGCGGCGCGAGAGGCGGGCGTACGACGCCTGGTGAAGCTGTCGGTGCTGGACGGAGGCGGTACGGGCAGCAACGGAGACGTCGACGGGGGCGGCGACAGCGACGGCGCCGGGGGCGGGGGCGGGGGCACCGACAGCGATCCGATCGTCCGCTGGCACGCGGCGGCGGAGGCGGCGATCGTCGACCGGTTCCCGGCCTGGACGCTCCTGCGCCCCGGCCGCTTCATGTCCAACGCCCTGCAATGGGCGCCCCAGCTCCGCGCCGGCGACGAGGTGGCGATCCCCTTCGCCGACCGCCCGGCGGCGAGCATCGACCCCGCGGACCTGGCGGAGATCGCGGCCCTGGCCCTGACGACCGACGAACACGCGGGCCTGACCTACGAGTTGAGCGGCCCGGAGTCCCTGACCCCGACCGAGGAACTCGCACTCCTCGGCCACGCTCTCTCCCGCCACCTGCGCGTCCGCCCCGTCCCGACCGAGGCGGCCCGCGCGGCCATGGAGCGCTACGGCTTCCCGCCCGACGTCGTCGACGCGATCCTCCACCACACCCTCGACGACGACCGCGGCACGGAGGTCCTCCCGACGGTGGCGAAGGTACTGGGACGACCGGCGCGGACGTTCACGCAGTGGGCGAGGGCGCACGCGGAGGCGTTCCGACCGGGGCGATAGGTAGCCGGATCGACGAACGTGAGTACGGCTACTCAGGCGGCGGTCGGGCCCCGGGCGGCATCGTGGAGATCACCCAGTGAGCACCTGAGAACACCAGAGACACGGACGATCTCCCGGAGGCACTCCCATGAACGGCATCCGCCCCCTCATCCAGGCCCTGCGCACCCCGGTGGCCCTCGGCTACCTGCTGATCGTGGCCGGCGTGGCGGTCTGGGCCGGCGCGGACGCCCTCCTCGTCGACCACGCCGACGCGAGCCTCGCCGCGATCTGGGCGTTCCTGGTCACCGCCCCGACATCCCTGCTGTTCGTGATGCTCCCCGGCCCGCTCGCGTGGACCGGGATCGTGATCGGCGCGGTGGCGCAGGCGGCGGTGCTCGGGGCCGCGTACCGCGGACTGAGCGGCAGGTTCACGCGCCACGCCGGCCCGCGTGGCGCGTGAACCGCACCCTCAGAACGTGCCCGCGTTCAACGCCGTCTGGAGGTGGCGGGTCGTGTCCGCGCCCCACTGGCCGTCGACGCCCGAACCGACCTTCTTCTGGAGGGCCTTGATCGTGTTGGGGCCGATCACGCCGTCCGGTGTCACCTTCAGATAGGACTGGAGCGCCTTCTTGGTGAGCGGGCCGAAGGAGGCGTCGACGGAGAGCTTGGCGCCGTGCTTGTTGAGGGCGCGCTGGAGGGCCGCGGTGGTGGCGGGGCCGAACTCGCCGTCCACCTTCAGCTTTCCGGCGGCCGGCGGACGCGGGGTCGGCTGGGTGGGCTTGGTGCCGCCCTTGAGCGCGGACTTCATGACGGCGGCGGACCGGGGCCCGTACTCGCCGTCGACCGTCAGGCCGTACTTCTTCTGGAAGGCCCGTACCGCGGTGTCGGTGGCCGAGCCGAAGTCGCCGTCCACGACGAGGCCCGACTTCATGACGGTGTTCAGGTTGCTCTGGAGCGTCTTGACCGCCGCGCCCTTGGAGCCCTTGCGCAGGATGCCGTCGGTCGACGGCAGCGGGCTGGCGTCGCCGTAGCTGGGCCGGCCGTAGCCCACCACACAGGCGGAGTTGCGGCTGCGGCGCTGGCACTTGTCGCTGGTGTTGCCCTCGATGGTGGTGATGGTGCCGTTGGAGTGCACCGCCTCCACGACACCGACATGGTCGATGCGGCTGATGCTGCGGCTGCCGTCCCAGTCGAAGAAGACGATGTCCCCGGGGCGGATGCCACCCAGGCCGTAGTGCCAACGGCCGCGCGACTGGAAGTTGTTGGCGTGCGCGACGGTGTACGCGAACTTGCCGCCGACCGCGCTGAGGTTGTCCGAGTGGGCGGCGGCGTAGCTGACCGTCATGTCGCACCACGCGTCGTCGAAGCCGTACCAGTCGGTGACCTTGTTGCTGTTGGAGCCGGGCGGGTACTCCCCGGTGCCGATGAGTGCGCGCATCTGCGCGAGCATCCCCGCTACGGAACCCATCTCAGACCTCCGTGTTCTCGGGGAAGACGGAGATGTCCCCCTTGACGACCTTCTTCGGGTCCTGGCTCACCCCGGACTGGTCCGGGTCGACATCGAACACCCCGGCACCGCCGCGCGGTTCGACGGGCTTCTGGTCGGCGGCCGCGGCCGCCACCGCTTCCTTCTCAGCCATGCGTTCCCCCATGGTTGTGGTTCTGGGACTCACATCTGAGTCTGCTGAGCCACGAGGGACGTGTCGTTGGCGGTACGCGCACTGTTTGTTGGCAGGGAGCGCACCCGGAAAGCCGACGGCGCCACGCCGTACGCGGTGCGGAACGCCCGGCTGAAATCGGCGGGTTGGGCGAACCCCCAGCGGGCCGCGATGAGATGCACCGGCACATGGGCGAGGCGCGCGTCGGCCAGGTCGCGGCGGCAGCGCGCCAGCCGCTGCGCCTTGATCCAGGCGGCCACGGTCAGGCCCTCACGCTGGAAGAGCCGGTGCAGATAGCGGGTCGAGATGTGGTGCGCGGCGGCCACGTCGTCGGGAGTGAGGCGGCCGTCGCCCAGGTGTTCCAGGATGTAGGCCTGGATTCGCGGGAGGTGGGGTGCCGGACGGACCTGCGAGGGCTTCAAGTCCAGTAGCGCACCCGCGAGTTCGAGTACCGCCTGACCCAGCCGCCGTTCCTCCGCGGGCCGGTACGGGGTGGTGTCCCGGGCCAGTCCCGTCAGTAACCCGGCGACCAGCCCGCCCAGCCCTTCCCGGCCGCTGAACGTACGCGCCACACACCGCGCCGGGTCGCCGGGGACGACGGGCAGATGGGCGGTGACGACCGTGTTCCGGGGCGCGGTGAACGCCAGCCGGAACGGCCGTCCCCCGTCCAGCAGCACCAGCTCCCCGCACCCGGTCCGTGCCGTCCGGCCCTCCTGGTCCAGGACGAGCTCCCCGGCCAGGAGCAGCGCCAGATGGTACGGGCCTCCGCCGCCCCCGGCCAGCGACCGGGCCGGGCAGCGCACGGCGGACACCCGCACCCCGCCCAGCTCCCGCACGCTCCCCGGTCTGCCCAGCTCGCCGATCCAGCCTTCCGTATCCATCGGTCCCCCCGAAGCGAATGAGTACGTCTGGTACCAGGGTTACCAAGTCCTCATAAACGTCCGGTGGACGTTGTGTCCCCGTCAGAACACAGGCGTGCCGTCCTGGGTCAGCTTCCAGTTCGTCGCCGCGAAGTCGGCCGGGTCCAGCGTCCCCTTCGCCGTCACGTAGTCGATCATCAGCTGGCGGATCTCGTTGGTGGAGCTGTACGCGATGTCGGCGGTCGCGATGTGCGGGTATCCCGAACCGCCGTTGGCCCGGTAGTTGTTGACGGCGACGACGAAGACCTGGTCGTCGGCGACGGCCGTACCGCCGTAGGTCAGGTTCTTGATCCTCGACCCCTCCGCCGCCGCGATGTCGATCTCGTAGGAGACGCCCGCGGCGGTGTCGTACATGTAGTCCCAGAAGCTGTTGGCGTTGGTGAGCGTGGCGGTGTCCACGGCCGTGCCCGCCGGGACCTGGTGGTAGTACTTCGCCGCGTACTCCAGGTAGTCCCTGAGCTGGGCGCCGGTGAGCTTCTTGCCGTACAGGGTGTTGTCGTAGATGTAGAGCCCGGCGATGTCCTTGATGGTGACGCTGCCGGCCGGGATGTCGGCGGTACGGGAGAAGGGCGCGGCGACGGAGATGAGCGGCAGCGCGGCGTCGGACGCCGACAGGCCCGCCTTGACCGTGTCCAGCTGCACCTGGTGGATGAAGTCCATGATCGGGACGTCCTTCCAGCAGGAGTCCGCGGCGGACAGGTCCTGGGTGCACGTCCCCACGGCCGTGTTGACGTACTTGACCACCAGCTCGTGGTCGGCCTCAAGGAGCTTCCTGATCTCCGGGTCCTCGTCGACGCCCTTCGGGTCGAGGGTCTGCGCGGTCTTCTTGGTGACCTTCCAACGCCCGTGCTCCAGCTCGACCTCGAAGTCGAAGACGCTGAGCCGGTAGCCCCAGCAGTACGGTTCGGAGAGGAGCACCTCCTCGCCCGTCTCCGCGTTCTTCACGGTGTACGACGGGACCTCGACGTGGGTGTGGCCGACGAGGATCGCGTCGATGCCGGGGACCTGCTCGGCGACGAGGTTGGAGGCGTTCTCGACGTACGGGAGCGCGTCACCGTACGACGTCGACCCGTCGAGCCCGGAGTGGTCGGTCAGGAAGACCACGTCACAGCCCAGCGCCCGCAGCCGCGGCACGTACTTCTTCGCCTGCTCGACCAGCCCCGGGAAGACCATCCTCCCGCTCACGTTGTCCTTGTCCCACAGGGCGATGCCGGGGTTGGTGAGTCCGAGGATGCCGACCTTGATGTCCGGCGCGCCCGGCACACGGATCCGCTTCACGGTGTACGGCGGGAAGGCGGGCCTCAGCGTCTTGGCGTCCAGCGCGTTGGCGCCGAGGAGCGGGAAGCGGCACTGCTCCTCGAACTTCCGCAGCACCTCGATGCCGTAGTTGAACTCGTGGTTGCCGAGGGCGGCGGCGTCGTAGCGCATGTGGTTCATGGCGACGGCCATCGGGTGCTTCGGCGCGCCCTTGTCGGTGATGGGCCGCACGCGCGCGAAGTAGTAGGCCAGCGAGGTGCCTTGGATGATGTCACCGGCGTCGACCAGCAGGACCCGGTGCTCGCCCTTGGCCGCGCGCTGCTGCTTGATGAGCGTGGCGACCCGGGCGACCCCGACGGAGTTGCCCTTGGCATCGCTGTAGGCGGCGTCCTTGTAGTAGTCCCAGTCGAAGACATGGCTGTGCAGGTCGGTGGTGCCGAGGACGGAGAACGACCAGGTGCGGGGCGGGTGTTCGGCGGCCTGCGCCTCGCCGGTGGCGAGTGTTCCGGCGACCGCGACGGCCGCTCCGGTGACGGCCGACTTCTGCACGAACTCACGGCGGTTCATGGGCGGGACGGGCATGGAGGACTCCTGGGACGGGAGAGGGAGGAGGGCACAACTACCCGCGTAGATAGTTGCCTTCCGCCACTTCCCGACGGAACCAGGAACACCCCAGAAACAAGCCATGGGCCGGTCAAGGAGTTCCATGACCGGCCCATGGGCGTTGATACGACCTACAGGAACGAGTTGATCTCGATCGTCTCGTCCCGGCCCGGGCCCACGCCGATCGCGGAGATCGGGGCGCCGGACATCTCCTCCAGCGCCTTGACGTAGTTCTGCGCGTTCTTCGGCAGGTCGGAGAAGGACTTCGCCTTGGTGATGTCCTCGGACCAGCCCGGCAGGGTCTCGTAGATCGGCTTCGCGTGGTGGAAGTCGGTCTGGGAGTACGGGAGCTCCTCGACGCGCTTGCCGTCGATCTCGTAGGCCACGCAGACCGGGATCTGCTCCCAGCCGGTGAGGACGTCGAGCTTGGTGAGGAAGAAGTCCGTGAGGCCGTTCACGCGGGTCGCGTAGCGGGCGATCACCGCGTCGAACCAGCCGCAGCGCCGGTCACGACCCGTGGTCACACCACGCTCGCCACCGATCCTGCGCAGCGCCTCGCCGTCCTCGTCGAACAGCTCGGTCGGGAACGGACCCGAGCCGACACGGGTCGTGTACGCCTTCAGGATGCCGATGACCCGGCTGATCTTCGTGGGTCCGACACCGGCACCGGTGCAGGCGCCGCCCGCGGTGGGGTTGCTGGACGTCACGAAGGGGTACGTGCCGTGGTCGATGTCGAGGAGCGTGCCCTGGCCGCCCTCGAAGAGGACGACCTTGTCGGCCTCCAGCGCCTGGTTCAGGACCAGGACCGTGTCCGCGACGTACGGCTTCAGCCGGTCCGCGTAGGACAGCAGCTCCTCGACGACCTGGCCGACCTCGATGGCACGCCGGTTGAAGACCTTGGTCAGCAGCTGGTTCTTGCCGTCGAGCGCCGCCTCGACCTTCTGGGTGAGGATCGACTCGTCGTACAGGTCCTGGATCCGGATCCCGACGCGGTTGATCTTGTCGGCGTACGTCGGACCGATGCCGCGCCCGGTCGTGCCGATCTTCCGCTTCCCGAGGAAGCGTTCCGTCACCTTGTCGACGGTCACGTTGTACGACGTGATGAGGTGGGCATTACCGCTGATCAGGAGCTTGGACGTGTCGACGCCTCGCTCGTTCAGCCCGTTCAGCTCGGAGAACAGGACCGACGGGTCGACGACGACACCGTTGCCGATGACCGGAGTGCAATCCGGGGACAGGATTCCGGAAGGGAGCAGGTGCAGGGCATACTTCTGGTCGCCCACGACTACCGTGTGGCCGGCGTTGTTGCCGCCCTGGTAGCGCACCACATAGTCAACGGATCCGCCTAGCAGGTCCGTCGCCTTTCCCTTGCCTTCGTCACCCCACTGAGCACCGAGCAGCACAAGTGCGGGCACGCGCGTACACCCCTTCCGGGCGGGGCATGTCCAAGGCCAGGGGCGTACGCGGCACGGCCTTGTGCCTCGTACACCGGCGACCTTCTTCGGCCACCGTCGGCCGTGGTCGGCCGCGAACCCGTCGGACCCGGATGCCCCGGAATAGACGAAGCCCCTGGCGCAATAGCGCAAGGGGCTCTTGCACAAAGATGCTACCCGAGGAAGCGAGGCAGGACCGAGGTGGCGACTTCAGCGACTTCCGATCAGCTGCTGGTGGTCATCGATCCGGTCGCCCGGAGGACCGACGGCGAGTCCGTCCGCATCGCGAAAGACGTGCTCAGCGCGGGTGCGACCACCAAGGTCTGTATGCCGGAGGGCCCCGAGGAGTTCGCCCGCGCACTGGCCCGCAGGGGCTCCAGACGCCCCGTGGTGGTCGGTGACGACCGGGCGCTGATGCGCGCGGTGTCCCTGTTGCACCGGCAGCGGGAGCTGGCCGGATGTGCGCTGTCCTTCGTGCCGGTGGGTGGCTCACTCTCGGTGGCCCGCTCACTCGGCGTGCCGACGGGTGCGGTGGCCGCCGCGCGGACGGTCCTGGACGGGGTGGAACGCCGCCTGGACCTGCTCGTCGACGACAGCGACGGGGTGGTGCTGGGCGCGCTGCGCATCCCTGCGCTGTACGCGCCGGCGTCGCCGGAGGAGGTGGCGCAGGTGTCGTCGATGGGCACCCGCCCCTGGCTGCGGACCTGCCAGTCCCTCGTCCGCACCCTGGTCCCGGCCCGCCCCACCCGCGACCCCGCGCCGCCCGCGCCCGGCCCCTCCCGGCTCCGGGTGGAGGTGGACGGGGTGACGCTGGTCGACCTGGGCCAGCCCGTCGAGGCGGTGTCGGTGACACCGGGCGACGCGGGCCTCGCCGAGGTCGAGGTACGCCCGGCGTCGGTGGGCGCGGAGGCCTCCCCACTCCGGGCCAGCGGCCGCACGGTGACGGTCACCGGCACAGACTTCCGCTACCGCGCCGACGCGGGCGTGGCGGGCCCGGTACGACGCCGGACCTGGACGGTGTGGGAGGGAGCACTGGGGTTGACGCTGCCGGGCCGATGACGGGCCCGATCCATCGGGAGGGCCGGTGCGGTGCCGGGGGGACGGCGCGCGTTGCGAGGCGTCCGGCGGGGGCGGCATGGCGTTGCGAAGCGTCCGGCGGGGGCGGCATGGCGTTGCGAGGTGTCTGAGGGCGAGGTCGGCACGCGGGACTCGCAGCGCGGGTCCATCAGGCGTCCGGCAGGAAGCGGCCGGGGTTCATCCCGCGGGGCGGGTTGGCATCGAGCCGGAGACTTCCGCCACCGCACCGACGCGGGCGTGGCCGGTCCGAACCCGATTCATCGGGCGTCCGGTGCGGGGAGGGCAGCGTGCGTTTCGAGGCGTTCGGCGGGAGGCGGGCCCCTGATCATCCCGCGGGCGGGTTCACCCGGCGTCCAGCCCGAGGCGGGCGGCGGTCGCCCCGCGGCGCCCGTCCATCAAGCGCCTCCCCCCTCAAGCGCCTCCCCCCTCAAGCGCCCCCTCCATCAAGCCCCGGCATGCCATGTGCCTTCCGCCAAGCCTCCATCGACGTGTTCCACTCCTCCCCCGACAGGGCCGTCAGTGATGCCGGGAACAGGCCGTCCTCCTCCTTGGTGATGTGGTGGTGCAGTTCCTGGACGGTTGTCGTCAGGGTGCGTACGTCGGCCGGGTCGGTGAGGTCCAGGGTCGGGAGCAGCGCGGCCAGCTCGCGGTGCTCGGTGACGAGGGCGTCGATGTAGTCGGCGTACTCCGGGTCGGCCCGCATCACCGCGAACAGGCCGTTCTCCTCGCCCCGCCAGTGGCTGTCCAGCTCGGTGGCCATCGTGTCGACCAGTTCCCGCGCCCGCCCGCTCTCCCCGCGCTCCAGCGCCCGCAGGGCGTCCCCGGCGGCGTCGGTGACCCGTTCGTGCTCGGCGATGAACTCCTTGATCAACGGGATCTCGCGGCACCCGCAGTAGTGGCACATGGGGTTGTTGTTACCGTGCCGGTCCGTCGACCACACCCGAGACAGCGGAGACACCGCAGCCATGAGCCAGTACTTCGACCTCGGCGCCGAGACCCTGTGGAACCCCTCCAACGGGGCCGCCCGCCTCTTCCTGCGCCATGTGCGGCTCTACGAGGAGGAGCTGGGCGTTCCCTCGGGGTTCGGGCCGATGGAGAACGACGAGTGCACGATCGACCGGGACGCCTTCGCGGCGTACGTGAGTGCCCTCCTCGACCTGCACAGCCGCACCCGGCACACCGTCGTCGACGCCCTCTCGGCGGGGTTCGTCGCCACGGTGCTGGTGCTCGCAGGCCGCGCCCGCATCGCCGTGGAGCTGAACGAACAGGCGGTGGCCATGAGCCGCGCCATGCCCCACTGACGGCCACCAAGATCTCCACCCAAAGGTCTGGTGACAAATATTTAACCGGTACGACCCCTTGAGCGACCCCTCCGCCGTACAGCATGCTCCTGCATCAGGGCACGGCGGAAAGGATCGCTCATGGCACTGCAGGAGGACGTCACCCCCGAGGCGGCGACAGGGGGCGACGGCACCGTCCATCGGCTCAAACCCAACGCCGTAGGCCTGCTGGGCGTGGTCTTCATGGCCGTCGCGACCGCCGCCCCGATCACCGCGATGACCGGCAACGTGCCCTTCATGGTGTCCGCCGGCAACGGCATCGGCGCCCCCGCGAGCTACCTCGTCGCAATGGTCGTACTGGCAATCTTTTCCGTCGGCTTCACATCGATGGCGAAGCACATCACCTCCACCGGCGCCTTCTACGGCTTCATCTCCTACGGCCTCGGACGCACCGTGGGCCTCGCCTCCGGGCTGCTCGCCACGTTCGCGTACGTCGTCTTCGAGCCGGCCCTGATCGGCATCTTCTCGACCTTCGCGACCGAGACGCTGAAGGACCAGACGGGCGCCGACGTCCCCTGGTGGGCGTTCGCCGTGCTGATGCTGGCGATCAACGCGACCGGCACCTGGTTCGGCATCTCGGTCGCCGAGAAGCTGCTGGTGGTGCTGCTGGCCACCGAGGTCACGATCCTCGCCGCGATGGCGATCTCCGTCGCGCTGCACGGCGGCGGCCCGGACGGCTTCGGCCTCGACCCGGTCAACCCGGTCAACGCCTTCCAGGGCACCTCCGCCGGGCTCGGTCTCTTCTTCGCCTTCTGGTCCTGGGTCGGCTTCGAGTCGACGGCGATGTACGGCGAGGAGTCCCGCAATCCGAAGAAGATCATCCCCAAGGCGACGATGATCTCGGTGCTCGGCGTCGGCGTCTTCTACGTCCTCGTCTCCTGGATGGCTATCTCGGGCACGGGTGAGGCGAACGCCGTGAAGGTCGCCACCGCCAACCCCCTCCAGCTCTTCTTCGGCCCCACCGAGCGGTACGTCGGCCACTGGGCGGTCGTCGTCATGCAGTGGCTGATGATCTCCGGCTCGCTGGCCTGCGGCATGGCCTTCCACAACTGCGCCGCCCGCTACATGTACGCGCTGGGCCGCGAGGGCGTCCTGCCGTCCCTGAAGAACACCGTCGGCCGCACCCACGCCCGGCACGGCTCCCCGCACATCGCGGGCCTGGTCCAGACGATCGTCACCGCCCTGCTCCTGCTGGCGTTCGCGGCGGCGGGCAAGGACCCCTACACCGGTACGTACGTCCTGCTCGCGATCCTCGGCACCATGGCGATCCTGGTCGTGCAGGCAGTCTGCTCCTTCGCGGTGCTGGTCTACTTCCGCCGCCATCACCCCGAGAGCCGGCACTGGTTCCGCACCCTCACCGCCCCGCTCGTCGGCGGTGTCGCGATGCTCGCCGTGGTGGCGCTGCTGGTCTCCAACATGGGCGCGGCGGCCGGTACGGAGTCCGGCTCACTGGTGCTGAAGGCGACCCCGTGGCTGGTGGCGCTGGTGGCGGCGACGGGGCTCGGGTACGCGCAGTATCTGAAGCGCCGGGACCCGGCCCGGTACCAGCTCCTCGGCCGGACGGTCCTGGAGGAGACGCGGGAGAGGTGACCGGCTACCGGTCGCCGAAGAGCCGGGCGCGGTGGGCCCGCCACCGTTCCATCATCTGGGCCACGTCCTTCTCGATGAACTCGAAGAACGCGAGGGTCTCGGCCAGTCTGTGCCCCGCCGGAGTCTCGGCGCCCAGGCTGGCCACGCCCTCGCGCAGCGCGTCCTCCCAGCGCTTGATGATCGCCTCGCGGTTGGTGAGCGCCTGGTACCACTGGTCGGAGTGGACCCGGTACCGCTCCCGCCGCGAGCCGGGCTCCCGCTCGCGCGACAGCATGTGCACCTGCGACAGATAGCGCACGGCTCCGGACACGGCCGCCGGGCTGATCTGAAGCTGCTCGCTCAGCTGGGCCGAGGTGAGGGCCCCGCTGTCGGAGGCGAGCAGCGCGGCGAACACCCGGGCCGGCATCCGCGCCAGCCCCGCCTCGACGAGCTGCGCCGCGAAGCGCTCCACGAACCGAGAGACCGCCTCCGGGTCCCGCCCCACCGCGTCCATCATGGTCACCACCCTATCCGGGCTTCATACGCTTCCTTAACTTCACAAATTTCTGAAAGAAGCGTACGTTCAAAATCATGACGAAGGCAATCAGCGTCTCGGGGCTCCACAAGGCGTTCGGCAGGACGCACGCACTCGACGGACTCGACCTGGACGTCGAGGTCGGCGAGGTGCACGGCTTCCTCGGCCCGAACGGCGCCGGCAAGTCCACCACCATCCGCGTCCTGCTCGGCCTCCTGCGCGCCGACTCCGGCGCCGCCCAGGTCCTGGGCCGCGACCCCTGGGCGGACGCGGTCGAGCTGCACCGCCGGATCGCCTACGTCCCCGGCGACGTGACGCTGTGGCGCAACCTGTCCGGCGGCGAGGTCATCGACCTCATGGGGCGCCTCCGCGGCGGCCTAGACACCAAGCGGCGCGCCGACCTGATCGACCGCTTCGAACTCGACCCCACCAAGAAGGGCCGCACCTACTCCAAGGGCAACCGCCAGAAGGTCGCCCTGGTGGCGGCCTTCGCCTCGGACGTGGACCTGCTGATCCTCGACGAGCCGACCTCGGGCCTCGACCCCCTCATGGAGGAGGTCTTCCAGCGCTGCGTCGAGGAAGAGCGCGACCGGGGCCGTACGGTCCTTCTCTCCTCCCACATCCTCAGCGAGGTCGAGGAGTTGTGCGACCGCGTCAGCATCATCCGCAACGGCCGTACGGTCGAGACCGGCTCCCTCGCCGACCTGCGCCATCTGACCCGCACCAGCGTCGCGGCCGAACTGGCCGGCGCCCCCAACGGGTTGGCGTCGCTCCCCGGCGTCCACGACCTCGACATCCAGGGCAACCGGGTCCGCCTCCAGGTCGACACCGACAAACTCGACGCCGTACTGCGGCAGTTGAGCGAGTCCGGCGTGCGCTCGCTGACCTCGACACCGCCCACCCTGGAGGAGCTGTTCCTGCGCCACTACCAGGAGGCGGCGTCGTGATGACCTCCCTCGCGGGCACGGGCGTGCTCCTCCGCTTCTCCCTGCGCCGCGACCGGCTGCTGATCCCCGCCTGGGTCGCGGTGAACACGCTGATGGTCCTCTCCATGCCGAGCAGCATCGAGTCGCTGTACGGCACGGCCGCCGAACGCGCCGACCTGGTCCACCAGGTGGAGACCAACGCGTCCTTCCGGGCCCTGATCGGCCCGGTCTTCGACACGTCGACCGGCGCGCTGACGGCCTGGCGCGTGGGGGTCTACGCGGGCCTGCTGGCGGCCGTCATGAGCCTCCTGATCGTCGTACGGCACACCCGGGACGAGGAGGAGAGCGGGCGGCAGGAGCTGGTGGCGTCCGGCATGGTGGGCCGGCGGGCGGCGCTGACGGCGGCGCTGCTGACGGCGGGCGTCGCGAACACGGTCCTCGCGCTGCTGGTGACGGCGGGCCTGGCCGGTCAGGGAGCGGTGGGCGCCCTGGCGCTCGGCCTCGGGGTGGCCGCGGTCGGCATGCTCTTCGCCACGATGGCGGCGATCGTCGCCCAGCTCACCGAGAGCGCGCGGCTGGCACGGGGCCTGACGTCGGGGGTGCTCGGCGTGGCGTTCGTGCTGCGCGCGGCCGGCGACTCGGCGTCGGACGACGGCAGTTCGGCACTGACCTGGCTCTCCCCGCTGGGCTGGCTGGAGAACCTGCGCCCGTACGCGGACGAACGCTGGTGGGTGCTCCTGCTGTTCACCGCGGCGATCGGCGGACAGGCCTTGGTGGCCTACGCGTTGGCGGGCCGCCGGGATGTCGGAATGAGCTTCTTCCCGACCCGCCCGGGCCCCGCCACCGGCCGGCTGTCCACCGCGGGCGCCCTGGCCTGGCGACTGCAACGCGGGAGCGTCTACGGCTGGAGCCTCGCCTTCTTCGTCGTGGGCGTGGTCTACGGCGGTCTGACGGACGGCGTGGCGGACCTGGTCGGCGACAACGAGAACGCGCGCGAGATCTTCGAGCGGATGGGCGGCCAGTCCGGCCTGGAGGACGCGTTCCTGGCGTCGATGATCGGGATGATGGGCCTGATCGCGGCGCTGTACATCGTGGGCGGCGTGCTGCGCCTGCACGGCGAGGAGACCTCGGGCCGCGCGGAGCCGGTCCTGGCGAACGCGGTGAGCCGACTGGGCTGGGCCGCCGGTCATCTGGTCGTCGCCTTCGGCGGGGCGGTGCTGCTCATGCTGCTGACGGGACTCGGCTTCGCCGTGGGCTACGGCAAGGAGGTGGGCCCGATCCTGGGCGCGTGCCTGGTCCAGGTGCCCGCGGTGTGGGTGATCGGCGGCCTGGCGGTCGCCCTGTACGGGCTACTGCCGAGGGCGGCGATGGCGGCCTGGGGTGTCGCCGGTGTCGTCCTGCTCATCGGCTGGGTGGGCCCGGCGCTTGACACACCGCAGGCGGTACTGGACCTGTCCCCCTTCGGCCATCTGCCCAAGTTGCCGGGCGGGGAGATGAGTTGGGGGCCGGTGGTGCTGTTGACGGGCATCGCGGTGGCGCTGCTCGCGGCCGGCCTGGCGGGGTTGCGGCGCCGGGACCTGACCACCTGACACGGAACCTCCGCGCGGCCTGCGCGCGTCCGTCCTGAACATGGGACAACGCGCACAGGCCGCGGCAGGCTGCCTGACCGCCGCCACCGGGGCCGGCCTGGGGCTGGCGGTGTGGGCCGTCGACGTACGGCCCCGACTCTGGCGCTTCGAACAGAGCCCGGACTGGAGCGTGCTCTACGCCGAGCTGCCGCTCGCGATCCTCGGCGGAACCGCCGCCGCGCTGGTGGTCTGGGCCCTGGCCCGACGGATCGGACGGTGACGGCGACTCCGTGCACGCTGCAACCATCTGGCGTCCGAACGAGTCTTCCCCCTTGCTGCTCGTCGCGGACGCGGGAGCCGCGTCGTACGAAGGGATGCCAGATGGCACGACAGAGGGCGGAGCGCGGTACCCCGGAGGGCGAGAGACAGCGGCGGATGCGCCGGGCCGCCGTGTCCGGCGGTGTCACGGCCGTCTGCCTCGGTGGCGGGGCCATCGCCCTCGACGGGTTCTCAGGCGCCGCCCCTTGGTGGCTCGTCGCACCGCTGACCGTCCTGTGCGGCGTCTTCGCCGGCTGGGCGGGGGCGAGGACGGGCCGTGAGAACGCCCTCCGCGCCGAGACGCTCGCGCCAGGCGAGAAACTGCTCAGCACCTACACCGTGCGGCCGCCCTTCACACCCGGGCGAGCCCCCACCCCCTACGAGAACCCGCCCTTCCAGCTGCTGCTGACCTCCCGGCACCTGCAGCTCTGGGAGCACGCCAACCTCCTGTGGGCGTACCCCTGGCCAGAGCTGCGCCTGACCGCCGACGGGCCCCGTCTGAAGATCTACCACCAGGGCCAGGAGGCCGGCTTCATGCTCCTCGAACCCCCGGGCTCGGTCCACGAGGTCCTGCTCGCGGGCCGTCGCCTCGGGGCGTCGTGAGAGAGGCCGGCCCCCTGGGCTACTCCACCTCCACCCGGAGCCCTTCCAGCCCCCTGATGACGAAGTTCGGCTTCCGCTCGGGCTCGGCGGCCAGGGTGAGGGTCGGGGCCTTCTCCAGCAGGGCCGTCATCGAGGCGGCCAGTTCGATACGGGCCAGCGGGGCGCCGATGCAGTAGTGGATGCCGGCGCTGAAGGAGATGTGCGGGTTGTCCGGGCGAGTGAGGTCGAGGCGCTCGGGGTCCTGGAACACCGCCGGGTCGTGGTTGGCGGAGCCGAAGAGCATGGCGATCTCCGCACCCCTGGGGATCGTCGTGCCGTCGATCTCGATGTCGTCCAGCACCCAGCGCTCGAAGAGCTGGAGCGGGGTGTCGTAGCGCATCAACTCCTCGATCGCGGACGGGATCAGGGAGTGGTCCGCGCGGAGGGCCGCGAGCTGGTCCGGGTTGCGGAACAACGCGTACCAGCCGTTGACGGTGGCGTTGACCGTCGCCTCGTGCCCGGCGTTCAGCAGCAGCACGCAGGTCGAGATCATCTCCTGCTCGGTGAGCCGGTCGCCCTCGTCATGGGCCGCGATGAGACCGGAGATGAGGTCGTCGCCGGGTTCGTCGCGTCGTACGGCGATGAGCCCGCGCAGATACTCCGAGAACTCGACGGAGGCGCGGACCGCCTTCGCCGCCACGTCCTCCGGAGGGTTCAGCTCGTACATCCCGCAGATGTCCGCCGACCAGGGCCGCAGCGGGCCGCGGTCGGCCTCCGGGATGCCCAGCATCTCGGCGATGACCGCGACGGGCAGCGGTTCGGCGACGTCGCCGAGCAGATCGCCGCCGCCCTTCCGCACCAGCCCGTCCACCAGTTCCCCGGCGAGCCGGGCCACGTACGGCTTCAGGCGCTCCACCGTCCGGGGCGTGAACGCCTTCGACACCAGCCGCCGGATGCGGGTGTGGTCCGGCGGCTCCAGGTCGAGCATGCCGTGGTCGTTGAGGGTGTGGAACGGCTCGTGCTCGGCGGGCGGCGGGGTGCGGCCGAAGTCCTCGTGCGAGAACCGGTGTTGATACGTCCGCCCCAGCCGCCGGTCCCGCAGCAGTGCCGACACGTCGGCGTGCTGCGGGACCAGCCACTGGTTGGTGGGCTCGTAGTACTGGACGCGGCCCTTGGCGCGCAGGTCGGCATAGGCGGGGTACGGGTCGGCCAGAAATGCCGGGTCCCACGGGTCGAAGGCTGCCATGAACGGACGCTAGCCCGACCCTCCCCCTCCTGACCAGGGGTGTCAGACCCAGACCGGGACGTGTTCCGCGGCGTAGCGGGCACCGAAACCGCCGTGGGGGAGGATCTCGGCGATCGCTTCGAGGTCGGCGCCGGTCAGCGTGAGGTCCGCCGCGGCCGCGTTCTCCTCGATGCGCCGCACGCTGCGGGTGCCCGGGATCGGCACGATGTGCTCGCCGCGGGTGAGGAGCCAGGCGAGTGCCAGCTGGGAGACGGTGGCGTCCTTGGCCGCGGCGAGGGCGGCGAGGCGCTCGACGGCTGTCACGTTCTTCTCGAAGTTGCCGGGCTGCCAGCGCGGGTCGCCGCGGCGCATGTCGGTCGTGTCGTACTCACCGGCGGGCTTGGCCGTGCCGGTGATGAAGCCGCGGCCCAGCGGGGAGTACGGGACGAAACCGATGCCGAGTTCGTCGAGGACCGGGAAGAGCCGCTCGACGTCCCGCTCGAAGAGGCTGTACTCGGTCTGGAGCACCGACACCGGCTGTACGGCGTGGGCGCGGCGGATGGTCTGCGGACCTGCCTCGCTGAGCCCGAAGTACTTCACCTTGCCCGCGTCGATCAGCTCCTTGACCGTCCCGGCGACCTCCTCGATCGGCACGTCCGGGTCGACGCGGTGCTGGTAGAAGACGTCGATGTGATCCACGCCGAGGTAGCGCAGGCTGTTGTCGGCGACCTTGCGGATGTTGTCGGGGCGGCTGTTGAGCCCGAAGCCCTTGGACATGTCCGACAGGTCCGAGAGATCGAAGCCGAACTTCGTGGCCAGCACGACCTCGTCCCGGAAGCCCTTGACCGCCTTGCCGACCAGGATCTCGTTGGAGCCCGTGCCCCAGCCGTAGAGCTCGGCGGTGTCGATGAAGGTGACGCCCAGCTCGTGGGCGCGCTGGATCGCGGCGACGCCTTCCTGCTCGTCGCCGGGCCCGTAGGCCATGGTCAGACCCATCGAGCCGTAGCCGAGCGCCGAGACGGTGAGGCCCTGGCCGCCGAGTGTCCTCTGCTGCATGACGTACTCCTGCCCATCAAGTCAAACCAAAATGTTTGCTTTGATCGACTGTACGCCCGGAGGGTGGCCCTCGCCAAACAGAACGTTTTGGCTGGGTAACCTCGACGCATGACCTCTTCGACGACCCCGGACTCGACCCGCGACCGCATCGTCACCGCGGCGCGGGCCGAGTTCGCCCGGTACGGGATCGCCGGCGCCCGCATCACCCGTATCGCCAAGGCCGCGAAGACCAGCACGGAACGCCTCTACGCGTACTTCCGCAGCAAGGAAGAGCTCTACGGCTTCGTCGCCGGACGGGAACTGGCCGCGGTCTCCGAAGCGACCCGCTTGGACCCGACCAACCTCCCCGAATACGCCGGCCGCGTGCACGACTACTTCATCCAGCACCCCGACCGCTACCGGCTCGTGAGCTGGGGCCGCCTGGAACTCGCCGGTGACACCGCAGACGACCCCGCGATGAGGGAGACCATCCGCCGCAAGACCGAGCAGATCCGCAAGGCACAGGAGGCCGGCCAACTGGACCCCTCCTGGGAGCCCATCGACATCCTCGTCTTCCTCAACCAGATCGCCTCGGCCTGGGCGGGCCAGCTCGACCTGGTGGACGCGGTCGCGGACCAGGTCCGCGACCGGTCCCTGACGGCACGCCGGGCCGCGGTGGTGCGGGCGGTGGAACGGCTGTTCCCGGCGACGGGGTCGTAGCGGTCAGGGGCGGCCGAAGTCGGGCAGCGTGACCGTCCCGTCCTCCGCGAGGGGGAAGCCAGGGTTGTGGGCGATCTCCCAGGCGTGTCCGTCGGGGTCGGTGAAGGCGGCGGAGTAGAAGCCGATCTCGTTGAGGTTGGCGAGCTTGGTGACGGTGCCGCCGGCGGCTTGCGCGGCGGTGAGGAGTTCGTCGACCTCGGCGTCGCTGCGGACGTTGTGCGCGAGGACGATGCCGCCGAAGGCGGGCGGTTCCTTGTCCGCCTCCAGACCGCAGTCGGCGGCGAGCTTGTCCCGGCCCCAGAGGACCAGCCCGAGACCGCCGGCCTGGAAGAATACGGTCTCCTGAACCTCCTGGCCCTGCCAGCCGAGCGCTTCGTAGAAGGCTTTGCTGCGGGCCAGGTCGGAGACGCCGAGGGTGATCAGGGTGACTCGCTGTTCCATGGGGGGACTTCTTCCTTCAGGTGGTTGATGAGAGCCGTGAAGGAGGGGAGGGGGAAGGAGAGGGTGGCTCGGGTGGGGGTTTTTGAGTCGCGGAGCAGTACGCGGGTGGGGGTGGTGGCTATCTCGACGCAGGCGTCCCCCGCGCCTCCGCCGGAGTAGCTGGACTTTCGCCAGTTCACGACAGCTCCTTCGCCAGGCGGTAGATGAAGTCACGCGACGCAACGGGGTCCAGCGCCGCTGTCTGCACTCTACGGAAGAGGGTTCTGAGGTGCTCCAGCTGTGGCTGCGCATCGATGTGCCTCGCGCCGGTAGGAGCATCACGTAGGGCTGTGTCCAACTGGCGCACCGGGCCGCCGATGTACAGCATTGAGGCTCCCGCGCCCGCGAAGCCTTCTCGCTCCACAGGGATGACACGCACTACCGCTTGACCTGCGTCGATCTTGTCGAGGATGAAGCGGAGTTGCGCGAGTGATGCCCGGCGGTCAGACACATGCACGCGCAGAGCGAACTCGTGGACGATCGTCTCGTACGGAACCGGAGTATCTCGCTCGATCACAGCTTTGCGTTTCATCCGGTGCTCAACCCGGAGTGCCACATCATCCTCGGAGTGGCCCGGGTTCGTGTAGGCGAACACCGAGCGGGCGTAGTCGGCCGTCTGAAGCAGGCCCGGAACGTAGTACGTCACCACTTCGCGCAGGTACGCCGCGTGGTACTCGATCTCTGCCGTGTCCAGGAACACTGGATCGAGGACCCCCCGGTACTGCTCCCACCAACCCCGGGTCCGGTCGACCGCGATTGCCACGAGCGCTTCGATCAACGCCTCGTCCGTGCAGCCGTAGACGGCAGCAAGGCGACGCACTCGCTCCTCACTCGCACCAGCAAGGCCCGCCTCCACCACACTCATCTGGGCCGAAGTCGAATTCAGCAGCTCGGCGACCTCGCGAGCCTTCAGTCCAGCAGCCTCCCGTAGACGACGCAGCTCGGCACCGAGTCGCACCTGACGTGCCGTGGGTTGACTCCTCGGCGCCATTCGCTCTCCTCAACTGCCGTGCCGTCTTGCCACGTTCGGGTGTCAGATTACGACATCCGCTTGCGCCAGCAAAAATTTATGCAATACCGTCAGTGATGCAAAGCACACCGTGCGGAAGTGCACCGCGACCACCCTGCGGCACCGCCACCGCACCCAACTCCCCACCCCCTGAACGGAGTTATCCGCATGCCCGAAACCACCGCCGACCCCTGGGAGTACTCCCTCTACATCCCCAACGACCCCAGAGCCGTCACCGTAAGTCGCCGCACCCTCCGCCTCATCCTGACCATGCACGGCCTCATCACCCTCGTCGACGCCGCGGAGCTGCTCGCCGCCGAGCTGGTCTCCAACGCCGTTCTCCACACGGACGGCCCCGCCGCCCTCCGCCTCCGCTGGCGGGACGGCGTCCTGCGCATCGGGGCCTGGGACGCCGACCCCGAACCCCCGGACCCTCCCCAGAAGTTGACCGGCGACCTGGACGCCGAATCCAGCCGCAGCCTCGCCCTCGTCGCCGCCACCTCCGACCTCTGGGGCTGGCAGCCGCTGTCCAGATTCGGCAACCGCGGCAAGTACGTGTGGTGCGAGCTGGCGACGGCGTAAGCGCGACACGCAACCGATGGTTGCACGTAATCACCTCCCGGGCTTACAGTGATACGCAACCAAAGGTTGCGAAAGGGCCGGGTGGGAGACATGGAGTACGGCAGCATCGAGCGGGAGATCCACATCGACGCCACGCCCGAGGTGGTCTACGAGGTCGTCAGCAGACCCGAGCATCTGAGGGAGTGGTGGCCGGACGAGGCCGAGCTCAAGCCCGTGCCCGGAGCCATCGGCGTCATCTCGTTCGGGGACAGGAACGCGCCGGACGCCAAGGTCGAATCCCTCACCGTCGTGGACGCCGATCCGCCCCGGCGGTTCTCCTTCCGGTGGGTGTACGACGAGGGCGAGGCCGCGACACCGACCAACTCCCTGCTGGTGACCTTCGAACTGACCGCGTCCGGCTCCGGCACGCTGCTGCGCTTCAGCGAAGCCGGCTTCCGGGAACGGGGCTGGGAGGCGGCCGTGCTCGAGAACGCCTACCGCGAGCACGCCACCGGCTGGGACCACTTCCTGCCGCGCCTCGTCACCTACGTGAACCGGCTGGTGTCCACGCCGTGAGCGTCACCGTCGACGACGAGCTGTGGTCCGCCGTCGGAGACCCGACCCGGCGCCGGATGGTCGACCTGATGCTGGCCGACGGCTTCGGCACGGCGACCTCGCTGAGCGAGCGGCTGCCGGTCACACGCCAGGCGGTCGCCAAACACCTCGGCGTACTCCACCGGGTCGGGCTCGTCCACGCCACCCCGTCCGGACGCGAGCGCCGATACGAGGTGGATGAGGAGCAACTCGCCCGTGCCACAGCCCAATTGGCCTCGGTCGGGGCGAGCTGGGACGCGCGGCTGCACCGCATCAAGCGCATCGCCGAGGCGATCCAGCGCGACCGGGAGCACTGACCCCGGCCATCAGGAACACCACATCAGAGAGAGGTATCGAGATGCCCGACATCCTGCACAGGATCGGAATCACCTCATCCCCCGACGCCGTCTACACGGCCCTGACCACCGTCGAGGGGCTCGCGAACTGGTGGACGCAGGACACGGAGGGCGACCCCGGAGTCGGGGGAGTCATCCGGTTCCGTTTCGTACCCGGCGGGTTCGACATGAAGGTCCTGGAGACTCAGCCCACCGAGCGCTTGCTCTGGGAGGTCGTCGACGGCCCCGAGGAATGGATCGGCACCCAAATCCGCTTCGACCTCAAGCAGGAGGACGACTTCACCATCGTGCTGTTCCGGCACGAGGGCTGGAAGGAGCCGGTGGAGTTCATGTACCACTGCAGTACCAAGTGGGCGACCTACCTGATGAGCCTGAAGAAGCTGATCGAGACCGGCAAGGGCGAGCCCTCGCCGCACGACGTCCAGATCAGCAACTGGCACTAGCGACTCAGCGGACCACGTCGAAGACGTTCTTCTGCAGGCCGTTCGCATACGCCTCGTGCTCGACCAGCTTCAGCTGCTGCTTGTCCTTGTCCGTGGTGGAGAAGAGACGCTTGCCGGCGCCGAGGAGGACCGGGAAGACCAGGAGGTGGTAGCGGTCGATGAGGTCGGCGTCCGCGAGGGACCGGTTCAGGGTGGCGCTGCCGTGGATGATGATCGGGCCGCCCTCGGTCTTCTTCAGCTCGGCGACCTCGTCGAGGGAGCGCAGGATCGTCGTGTCGCCCCAGTTCGAGACGAGGTCGTCCTCGGTGAGGGTCGTCGAGACCACGTACTTCGGCATCACCTTGTAGTCGGCGAACTCCTCCATGCCGGGCCACACCGGGCTGAACGCCTCGTAGCTGGTCCGGCCCAGCATCATCGCACTCGCCTCCTTCTGCTCGCGGCCCTTGATCTCGAACGCCTCGGGGAGGAACTCGATGTCCTTGAAGGTCCAGCCGGAGTTCCGGTAACCGGGCTCGCCGCCCGGGGCCTCCACTACGCCGTCGAGCGAGATGAAGGCGGTGCTGATGAGGGTGCGCATGTCGGTTCCTCCGTCGTCTGTCTGTGAGTTTGTTTGTGTGGTGTTCAGCTGTGATCTACGACCGCTGATCATGGAGAAACTCATCGGCTGACGCCCACCCTATTTTTTCCGGACCCCCTACGCCCCCTATCCCGGCGTCACCAAGCGCGCCTCGTACGCGAACACCGCCGCCTGCGTCCGGTCCCGCAGCCCCAGCTTCACCAGCACCCGGCTGACATGCGTCTTGATCGTCGACTCCGCCACCACCAGCCTCCCCGCGATCTCCGCGTTCGACAGGCCCTGCGCGATCAGGACCAGGACCTCCGTCTCGCGTTCGGTCAGATCGCCGTAGGCCGCGTGGGCGGAGGGCATCAGCCGGGGGGCGTCGGAGAGCTTCGAGAACTCCGTGATCAGGCGTTTGGTCACGGAGGGCGCCAGCAGGGCCTCCCCCGAGGCCACCACCCGCACCCCGTCGGCCAGTTGGCGGGCCGAGGCGTCCTTCAGGAGGAAGCCCGAGGCTCCTGCCTTCAGGGCCTGGTAGACGTATTCGTCGAGGTCGAACGTGGTCAGGACGAGGACCTTCGCCGCACCGTCCGCCGCCACGATCTCGCGCGTCGCCTCGATGCCGTTCAGCTCCGGCATCCGGATGTCCATCAGGACCACGTCCGGGCCCAGTTCACGGACCTTCGCCACCGCCTCACGGCCGTTGACGGCCTCGCCGACGACCTCGATGTCCGGCATCGCGTTGAGGAGCACCGAGAAGCCCTCGCGCACCATCATCTGGTCGTCCGCGATCAGTACGCGGATGGTCATGCGTCACCCTCGCTCGTACTCGTACTCGTACTCGGCACCGGCAGGTACACCGCCACCTCGTAACCCCCCTCGTCCGTCGCGCCCGCCGTCATCTCGCCGTTCAGCATCGAGACGCGCTCCCGCATCCCCGTGATCCCATGGCCGGCGCCGGGCGACGGCTTCAGCAGGGCCCCGGCGGGTGGCGCGCCGTTGACTATCCGCAGGCCCAGGCCGCCGAGGACGTAACCGATCTCCACCTGCGCGGTCGCGCCCGGCGCATGCCGCAGCGTGTTGCTCAGCGCCTCCTGGACTATGCGGTACGCCGACAGCTCCACCCCCTGCGGCAGCTCTCGCACCGCCCCGGTCACCGTCTTCTGTACGGACAGACCCGTGTCCCGCACATTGGCCAACAGTCCGTCGAGGTCGGCGAGCGTGGGCTGCGGGGCGTCCGGGGCCTCGTAGTCCTCGGCGCGCACCACGCCCAGCACCCGGCGCAGTTCGGTGAGCGCCGCCACCGCGTTCTCGCGGATCGTCGCGAAGGCGCGCTCCAGCTCCGGCGGCGGGTTCTCCACCCGGTAGGGGGCCGCCTCGGCCTGGATGGCGACGACCGACATGTGGTGCGCCACCACGTCGTGCAGCTCGCGGGCGATCGTCGAACGCTCCTCCAGCAGGGTGCGCTTGGAGCGCTCGTGCGCCGTGACGGTCTGCTGGGCGGTCACCTCCTGGCGGGCCTCGCGGCGGGTGTGCCACACGGCGACGACCAGCAGGACCAGCGCGGAGAGGACCAGCATGGGGGCCGTGTCGTCGCCGTAGTAGTAGACCGGGCCGAGGATCACGTCCGCCACGAAGCCGTACGCCGCGGTGACGGCCCACATGTACGCCGCCGTACGCGGCTTGGTGCGTATCGCCACGACCGTCAGCACCGTGAGGTGACAGGCGAAGCTGGCCGGCAGCCAGGGGTAGCCGTCCATGTAGCTGCCGAAGACCTGGCTGACCGGGGTGGCCGCCATCGACAGCCAGAACGCCGCGGTCGGCCGGAGCATGGTCAGCAGGATCGGAAGCACGGCGAGTGGAGCGAGCAACGGGGCCACGCTGGTGTCGACCGTCGCCAAGAGCAGCGTGATCAGGGCTGCCGCGGAGATCACGGCATGGGGTGTCCAGGCCGCGTACCCGCCCAGGGAGCCGGGCAGCCGCCGGGTCAGCGGGCCGTCGACCCGCATCCGGGGCAGCGGGCGGTAGGCGAAGGCGTCATGGAAGAGGTCCTGCCGGAGCCCGCGCAGGGCGCTCGCGGCCAGCCGGTACTCCGGGCTGCGCGGCTTGGCCCCGTCCCCCGCCGGCGGTGTCTGCATGTGGGTCGTCTCGGTCACATACAGAACCGTAGGCCGAGGCCCGGGTCGCGGTCGTCACCAGTGAGAGGGGTCCTTCGGCATCCGTCTCAGGTACTACGGGTCCTGCGCGGACCTACGGGTCCTGCGCGGACCACGGGCCCACAGGCCCATGGGGCCACCGTCCTCGACGGTCCACCCGGTTCAACAGCCGGACGTTCAACAGCCGGACATTCAATAGCCGGACGGCCGCACCAGCCCCGACTCGTACGCGAACACCGCCGCCTGCGTGCGGTCCCGCAGCCCCAGCTTCACCAGGATGCGGCCCACATGCGTCTTCACCGTCTGCTCCGCCACCACCAGCCGCTGCGCGATCTCCGCGTTCGACAGGCCCTGCGCGATCAGCGCGAGCACCTCCGTCTCCCGCTCGGTCAGATCGCCGACCCGATCCTTCAGGGGCGCCCGGGGGCGATGGTCGAGGCGGGAGAACTCGGTGATCAGGCGCCGGGTGATGCCGGGCGCGAGCAGCGCGTCGCCGGCCGCCACCACCCGTACCGCCTCGGCGAGCTGGTCGGCGGACGCGTCCTTCAGCAGAAAGCCGGAGGCGCCCGCACGCAGCGCCTCGTACACGTACTCGTCGAGATCGAAGGTCGTCAGCACCAGCACTCTGATCTGCGGCGTCGCCTCGGTGATACGGCGGGTGGCCTCGATCCCGCCGAGCTCCGGCATCCGGATGTCCATCAGCACGACGTCCGGGGCGAGCTCGGCGACCTTCGCCACCGCGTCCAGACCGTCGACGGCCTGCCCCACCACGTCGATGTCCGGCTGGGTGTTGAGCAGCACGGTGAAGCCCTGCCGGACCATCTGCTGGTCGTCGGCGATCAGTACACGGATGGGGCTGACAGGGCTGATGGGGCTGCTCGTCATACGGAGCCGTCCTTGGAGTCGGGGGCGGTGTGGGGGGCGGTGCCAGGGGCTGGGGCTTCGGCCCACGGGGGTGAGGTCGGCAGGTACGCGGCCACCTCGAAGCCGCCGTCGGGCGCCGGCCCGGCGCGCAGGGTGCCGCCGAGCATCGCCGCCCGCTCGCGCATGCCGAGCAGACCGTGCCCGGCGCCACGGGAGAACGGGGCGGCGCGGGTGGACGGCGAGTTGGTGATCCGCACGTCCACGCCGTGCCGATGGTGGACGAGCCGGACCGTGGCCGTAGCGCCGGGCGCGTGGCGCAGGACGTTGCTCAGCGCCTCCTGCACGATCCGGTACGCCGACAGCTCCACGCCCGGCGGCCGCGGCAGCCGCTCGCCGACCACGTCGACCCGGACGGTCAGTCCGGCCGCCCGGGTGTTCTCCACCAGCGCGTCGAGCCGGTCGAGGGTGGGCTGCGGGGTGTGCGGGGCGGTTCCGGTGCCGCTGTCGCCGCCAGGGCCGTCGGCCGGGTCCGCGGTGTCGGGGTGCTCCGAGCGCAACACCCCCAGCACGCGGCGCAGTTCGGTCAGCGCCTCCAGCGCGTTCTCCCGGATGCCCTCCAGGTTCTCCTTGAGCTCGTCGGACGGGTTCTCGACCAGGTGCGGGGCGACCTGGGCCTGTATGGAGATCACGGACATGTGGTGGGCCACCACGTCGTGCAGCTCGCGGGCGATACGACTGCGCTCCTCCAGCAGCGTGCGCCGGGCCCGCTCCTCCGCGGTGAGCGAGGTCTGCTCGACGAGCTGCGCCTTGGCCTCCCGACGGCCGCGCAGGGCGGCGCCGAGCAGTACGACGATCCCGGAGAGGACGACCGCGATCACGCCGGTGGGCGTGTAGTCCGGGCCGCCCCACAGCCCTTGCAGGACATAGGTGACGAGCGCGGTCAGCGCCAGCGCCTCCACGGCGGCCCGGGTACGGACGCGCAGGGAGAGCAGCAGGAGCACGAGCAGATGGGCGACGATCCCGGCCGCCGTCCAGGGCCAGGTGAAGCCCCCCGCCGGGCCGCCGAGCTTGCCGTGCACGGCCAGGGCTCCCACCATGGTGGCCGCCATGGACAGCCACCACCCCGCGACCGGCCGCCACATCGCGAGGACCACCGCGCCGCCCTGGGCGAGTCCGATGAGGAACGCCCAGGAGGACCGCAGCGATCCTTGGTCCCCGAGCTGGGCGACGGCGCCGAGCGTGACGCCGAACGCGGCCAGGCACAGCAGCCCGTGCGGCAGCCAGCGCATCCAGACCGACGGCGGCAGCGGATCCACGCGGACCGTGCCCAGGTCGTCGCGCAGTGCGCGCAGCCAGCGCAGCGCCCAGCCCCTGGCCACGTGCTGGATCCCCGTTTCCGTCACGCGCCCCACCCTAGACACCGTGCACCTCCACGGACCTCGTCCTTTCGGTCGGCCGATGCCTGCGCACGACCCGCGGGGCCCCGCCTCGGCGACCGCCCTGCTCGTAGGAGCGGAACGCCGTCCAGCAGACGGCGAGGGCCAGGGCGAACACCGGCAGCCAGGCCAGGCGGGCCGCGACCCAGCCGAGGCCGTCGGGGACGGTGTGCAGGCCCGGGAGGCGCCCCGCGAGGAGGCCGGTGGCCGTGGTCGCCATCAGTGCCGTCTGATGCCAGAGGAAGACCGTCATCGCGGAGAGGTTCACCAGGGCGACCGCCGCCCAGGCCGCGGGGCGACGCATCGCCCCGCGCAGCCGGTCGCGCAGCAGCAGCGCCAGACCGCACTGGGCCAGACCGAAGGTGACCGCGGCCAGCGTCGGCGGGTTCAGGTTGGACACCGCGGCGCCGGGGACACCGACCATCGACGCCGGATAGCCGGCCCACGCGACGAGTGCCGCCGTCGCCACCGCACCGCCCGCCACCAGGACCCAGCCCGCCCGGCGCCGCTCCAGCTCACCGCGCGTCCAGGCCGCGCCGAGCGTGTACGGCACCAGCCAGCCCGCGGCCACGTTGACCCAGCCCAGCCAGGCCGGGCCGCCGAGGCCGAAGCGGATCAGGTCGACATGGAGGACGACGGCGAGCGGCCACAACGGGCTCAGCCGGGTCAGCAGCGGCGTCGCCGCCGTCAGCGCGGCGAACACCACGAGAAACCACATGGGCGACAGCGCCAGTTTGACGAGGGTGTGGACCGTGCCGAACTCCGCGCCCGTCAGGAGCAGTCCGGCCGCCGCCACCGTCCACAGGGTGAGGACGGCCGCGACCGGTTTGAACAGCCGGGACAGCCGGGCGGTCAGCCATGCGCCGTACGTCGTCCCGCGGGCCCGCGCGGAGGTGTAGCTCCGGGTCGCCACATGACCGCCCACCAGGAAGAACACGGCGAGGGTCTGGAACGCCCAGGAGATCGGGGCGAGCCACGGCATGTGTTGCAACGGGCTCGCGGTGTGCAGGGCACCGCCGTCCGCCACGAGGGCGGTCACCAGCCAGTGGCCCAGGACCACACCGAGGATGGCGAAGGCCCGCAGGGCGTCCACCGCCCTGTCCCGGTCGACGGGCGTCGCCGCGTCCAGACGGGCGGCGCCCTCGCCTATGTACTTCCGGAGTTCACGCATGGGTGACCTCCGAGGTCCTGCCCAGGACGATCCGGGCCAGGTTCGTCAGGGAGACCGAGCCGGGGTCGAAGTAGTCGCTGTGGCCGCCGTCGCCCGCCGCGAAGCGGTTCGCGCCGAAGGACGGGGACATGGGGTCGGTGCCGAAGCCGACAGTCGTGCCGAACAGGTCCGTCTTGATGTGCGGTACCTCCGCCACCCAGTCGTCGCTGCCGCGGCCGACCCAGACGCGGGCGCGGGCATGCAGGGCCGCGGCGGTGTCCTCGCCGGTACCAGGGCTGCCGAGCAGCACGAGGTCGGTCGCGTCCAGGTGGGACGCGGCGCGGGCGCAGACGACCGAGCCGTAGGAGTGGCAGAGGAGGGAGACGGTCGGGGTCGGGCCGACGATTCCTCGGAGTTGGCGTATGAACTGCCTTAGGTGGGGGGCGGCTTGGTCGGCTCTGCCGGTGGTCGTGACCGTCGTGCTGATGGTGTCCGGGGTCTTGTAGCCGAGCCAGGTGATGACCGCTGTGCGGGGCTCTGTGTGGTGCAGCTCGCCGCGGAGGGCGGTCGCGTCGGCGCGGAAGCGGGCGTAGGTGTCGAGGGAGGTGTCGGAGCCGGGGACCAGGACGGCGATGTGCTCGGCGTGGGCCAAGTCGCCGAAGACCTCGGTGGCTTGGCCTTCGCCTCGGCCGTCGAAGTGGAGGAGGTGGTGGGTGGGGGTGGCCAGGGCTCGGTCGGCCGTGGCTCGGTGGGTGTCGCCGTGGGCGGCGGCCATGCGGGAGGCTTCGGCGGCGTTTTCTCTGTTCGCCGCGTAGGCCTTGTCCAGGGTGGACACCGTCAGGTGGGGCAGCGTGGCTGGAGCCGGAGCCGGTATCTCCGGGCGGGCCGCGGCGGAGAGGGGAAGTACTACGGCGGCCGTGATGAGGGTGGCGAGGGTCGCTCGGCGCCGTGTGTGGGTGCGGCGGGGTGGGGATGCGGGTGGGGGCGTTTCGCTTGCCCGCGCTTGCGGGGTGCCTCCCCCAGAGGGGGGACCCCCAGCGCCCACCCGTGCCGCCCCAGCGGCACGACTGCCCGCAGGCTGCGCTGACATACGGTTGATCGAAAACCCCATGTCCGTCTCCCCCTCCCAGTCCGCCCGTCCATCGGGCCTCTCTGAGTGGGAAATTACGGATCCGGACACCTCGTCCGCGTCCCGCCGGGGAGCTCACATCCGCCGTAGCTCTCAGGTATTACGGGTATGAAAGGGGCCCGACCTCAAAGCCCCCTCACCACACCCCCCAACAACCCCTCACCACGCCAACTGCGCAATCTCCTCCGCCACCACCGCACACGCATCCGCCGCCGGATCGATCAGCGGGAAGTGGCCGACCTCCTCCAGCAACGTCACCCCCACCACCTCCCCCGCCTTCGCCGCCGCGTCCGCGTACGCGTCGGCGACCGCCTGCGGCACCACGTCGTCCGTACGCCCCTGCACCAGCGTCGTCGCGATCCCCGTCGGCAGCAGCAGCGCCGGGTCGGCATACGGCTGCCGTGTCGCGAAGTGCTCGTCGCCGCCCAGGAGTTGCAGCGAGGCACCCCCGCACACGCCCAGCTTCTCCGCCGTCGTGAAGTCGGCGATGGGGGCCAGCGCCACCACGCCCCGCAGGGGTGGGGGCCGGTCCACGCGCCAGCCGGAATCAGCCGGCAGCACGTGCCGCGCCGCGGCCCACAGCGCCAGGTGCCCGCCCGCGGAGTGCCCGGTGACCACCGTGCGGCGCGGGTCGGCCTGCGGAAGAGCCGCTCGTACCAGCGCGGGCAACGCGTCCATCGCCGCCGCCACGTCGTCGAACGTGTCCGGCCAGCGCCCGGCGACCGGTCCGGACGCGTTCCGCCCCCCGGAGGCGTCCTGGCCCCCGGACGCGTCCTGCCCCGGCAACAACGCCCCCCGCCGGTACTCCACGTTGGCCACCGCGAACCCCCGCCGTGCCAGATAGTCGGCGAACGGCGTGATGTGCCGTCGGTCGTACGGCGCCCGCCACGCGCCACCGTGCAACACGACCACCAGCGGAGCGAGCACGCCCGCCGGGATCTCACCCTTCGGAGCGTAGAAGTCGATCACCTGGTCGGGGTGGTCGCCGTACGCGGAACTGACGTCGGGGTCGACGGGCGGGTGGGAGAACGCCGACTCCTCCTCGGCGGCGGCCCGGGCTGCTGCGGAGTCGTCGGGCATGCTCCAACCTCTCAGCGATAAAACGCATTTGGACGAGAATTCGACTGTAGGCGGGGACGGTATCAGGCCCGTGACGTGCGCGGACACACGCATGTCACGCTCGGTGAGGGTTAAACGGTTCTGCTGTTTCGTTACGCTGAGCCCGTCGAAGCCCGCGTCAAAGCCCGCGTCGAAGCCCGTCCCGTACGACAGCCCCCACAACCGTCCCCATGGAGGCCGATATGTCCGCCGAACCCGGCACCGTACGTCCCGGAGGGCGTACCGCCCGTGTCCGCGCGGCCGTGCTCCAGGCGGCCGGTGACGTCCTCGCCGAGCACGGGTTCGCGCATCTCGACCTGGCCGACGTGGCCCGCCGAGCCGAGGTCGGCAAGACCACCGTCTACCGGCGCTGGGGCTCGGTGACCGGTCTGGTCGCCGACCTCCTCGCCGACATGGCCGAGCAGTCGCTGCCGCGCGAGGAGACCGGCACCGTGCTGGGCGACCTCCGCGCCAACGCCCGTCTCGTACAGCGAACCCTCGCCGACCCCCGCCAAGGCGCCCTGTTCCGCGCGGTGATCGCCGCCGCGACCTGCGACGAACGCACGGCACAGGCCCTACGACGGTTCTACGACATCCGGGTCGCCGAGTGGGCGCCCTGTGTCCAGCAGGGGGTCGAGCGTGGGGAGTTGCCGCCGGGGACGGACGCCGAGGACGTCGTACGAGCCGTGTCCGCACCGCTCTACTACGCGCTGCTGACCACCGGAACGGCCCCGACCCCCGCCGCCGCCGAACGCGCGGCACAAGCCGCTCACGCCGCCGCGACAGCAGGGGTCTACACGGGCCGCAAAGAGGACTAAGTCCTGCTCAGCACATCCCCCAACACCCGTGCCGCCCGCTCCACTTCACCGAAGCCGACGTACAACGGCGTGAATCCGAACCGCAGCACGTCCGGGTGCCGGAAGTCGCCGACCACGCCCCGCGCGATCAGCTCCTTCATGACCTCCCCGGCGTCGTCGCACCGCAACGCGACCTGGCTGCCGCGCTCCGCGTGGGCCACCGGCGTCACCGACTCCACGCGTCCCACGGGCGCATACGCGGCCACGCACTCCAGGAAGAAGTCGGTCAGGGCAAGGGACTTGGCCCGTACCGCCTCGATGGAGACGCCCTCCCAGACCTCAAGTGCCGCCTCCAGGGCCAGCATCGAGAGAATGTCCGGCGTACCGACCCGGCCGCGCACCGCGCCCGCCGCCGGTTCGTACGCGGGCCGCATACCGAAGGGCTCCGCGTGCGAGTTCCAACCGGGCAGCGGGGAGTCGAAGCGGTCCTGGAGGCCGTGCCGGACGTACAGGTACGCCGGTGAACCCGGGCCGCCGTTCAGGTACTTGTAGGTGCAGCCGACCGCCAGGTCGACCCCGTGCTCGTCCAGCCCGACCGGCAGCGCGCCCGCGCTGTGGCACAGGTCCCAGACCGCCACCGCCCCCGCCTCTCGCACGGCGGCGGTCAGCGACGGCAGGTCGTGCAGCCGGCCCGTGCGGTAGTCGACGTGGTTCAGCAGCACGGCCGCCGTACGCTCGCCCAGCACCCCGGGCACCTCGGCCGGTGTCACCGGGATCAGCGTGCACCCGGTCATCCGCGCCGCCGACTCGGCGATGTAGCCGTCCGTGGGGAAGGTCGTGGCATCGACGACGATCTCGTCCCGGCCGGAACCAGGCCCGCCCGCGATCCGCACCGCCGCCACAAGCGCCTTGAAAACATTGACACTTGTGGAGTCGCCGACCACGATCTGCCCGGCCGCCGCCCCCACCAGCGGAGCGATCCGGTCACCGATCCGCTCGGGCGCCGTCCACCAGCCGCTCTCGTCCCAGGACCGGATCCGCAGCTCGCCCCACTGGCGCCGTACGACGTCCTCCACGCGCCCCGGGACGGCGGCCGGGAGCGCGCCCAGCGAGTTGCCGTCCAGGTACACGACCTCGTCGAGCACGAACTTCCCGCGCACGTCCGCCAGTTCATCACCGGCGTCGAGCTTCTCCGCCCGCATCGCGAACTCAGACATACGACCGCGCCGTCCACAGCTCGGGGAACACGTTCTTCTGCGCCCGCTTCTCCAGCCACGCCACCCCGGCGGAGCCGCCCGTGCCCGTCTTGGCGCCCATCGCGCGCCGGGTGGCCACCAGATGGTCGTTGCGCCAGCGCCACACCAGCTCGGCGACGTCCGTCAACGCCTCGCCCAGTCGGGCGAGTTCAGCGTTGCCGTCACCGGCGTAGAGGGCGGTCCAGACGGACTCGACCTCCGCCGACGGCTCGTACCGCAGCGACACGTCACGCGTCAGCACGGCGGCCGGGATCGCGTGCCCGCGGCGCGCCAGCAGCCGCAGCACCTCGTCGTACAGGCTCGGCTCGTGCAGCGCCTTCTCCAGCTCGGCGTGCACCCGCGGGGCGCCCCGGTGCGGCACGAGCATGGACGCCGACTTCTCGCCGAGCAGGAACTCCATCCGCCGGTACATCGCCGACTGGAAGCCGGAGCCCTCGCCGAGCGCGGCCCGGTAGGAGTTGAACTGGGCCGGGGTGAGCTGGCCGAGCGGCCGCCAGGAGGCGTTCAGCGCCTCCAGCTCCCGTACGGAACGCTTCAGCGCGTCGACCGCGACGGGCACGTCGTCGGAGCGCAGCGCCCGGGCCGCGGTCTCCCACTCATGGACGATGACCGTGAACCACAGCTCCATCACCTGGGTCGTGACCAGGAAGACCATCTCTCCGGGATCGTCGGAGAGGGTGTGCTGGAGGTGGGTGAGCACGTCCGCCTTGACGTAGTCCTCGTACGGCGTCGTGCCTTCGAAGTCGAGATGCGGGGTCTCGGGCTCCTGCGTTTCATGAGCCTCGTGGGACATCGCTGTCTCCTGTTGTGTACTCCGGGTAGCGGTCCGCCCCTGCCGTTACCGACACGGGGGCCCCGGTCCCCAAACGAATCCTCAGCCGTCACCCCCGAGGTGCGCAAGGCCCGACCGGATCACAGATCACAGCCGGGCCCGCACCGAAACAGAAGGCTCTAGCCCAGCGTCTGCGCCGCCGTCGGCGAGGAGTCCTTCAGGAACTGCGAGCAGCGCTCGTACTCCTCCTGCTCCCCGATGGCACCCGCGGCGCGGGCGAGGGCGTGCAGGGCGCGCAGGAAGCCGCGGTTCGGCTCGTGCTCCCAGGGGACCGGGCCGTGGCCCTTCCAGCCGCTGCGGCGCAGCGCGTCCAGACCGCGGTGGTAGCCCGTACGGGCGTAGGCGTACGACTCCACGACGCTGCCCCGCTCGAACGCCTCGTCGGCCAGCTGGGCCCAGGCCAGCGAGGAGGTGGGGTACTTCGCGGCGACGTCCGCGGGGGCCGTGCCGTTCGCCAGGAGCTCGCGGGGCTCCGGGTCGTCGGGGAGGTGGGTCGGGGGCGGGCCCCCGAGGAGGTTCTCGTGAATCGACATGGGTCCAGTCTCCTACGCCAGCTTCCCCCGCGTCCGCTGCCCCTCCAGCGGCGGAGCCGTGACGGAACCGTGGTGCAGGCACTCCGGCCGGGTGCAGTCCGGCGGCAGCCGCCGGACCGTCGTGAACGCCACCGCCGCCCCCACGATCAGCACCCCCGCGCACACCACCATCGCCCGCCCGAACGCGTCGTCGAAGGCGGCCGGGGTGCGGTACGCCTCCTCGCCCATCCCGGCGATTAGCGGGAGCGCGGCGACCGCGATGAGGCCGGCCGCGCGGGCCGCCGCGTTGTTGATGCCGCTGGCCAGGCCCGCCCGGGCCACGTCCACGGAGGCGAGGACGGTCGCGGTGAGCGGGGCGACCAGGGTGACCATGCCGAGGCCGAGGACGAGGAGGGCGGGGAGGACGTCGGCGAAGTAGTTCGCGTCCGGCCCGACCCGGAGCATGAGCAGCATGCCGAGCGCGCACAGCAGCGGTCCGACCGTGAGCGGGATGCGCGGACCGATCCGGTCGGCCAGCTCACCCGACCTGGCCGAGAACAGCAGCATCATCGCCGTCGTCGGCAGCAGGGCCGTACCGGCGCCGAGGGCCGAGTAACCGGCGACGACCTGGAGCTGGAGCGCGGCCAGGAAGAAGAAGCCGCCGAAGGCCGCGTAGACGCAGAGGGTGACCAGGTTGACGGCGGTGAACTGCCTCGACGCGAAGATCCCGAGCGGCATCATCGGGTCGGGGCGCCGCTTCTCGACGTACACGAAGGCGACACCGGCGACCACGCCGAGCACCGCCGTGATCCAGTCCTCCTCGATCAGCGCGTACGTCACCAGCGCCAGCGCGAGCGCCCCCAGCAGGGCGCCCAGCACGTCGAAGCCGGCGTGCTTGCGGCCGTCGCCGGACTCGGGGACATGCCGTAGGGCGATGGGGGCGCACAGCAGCGCGACCGGGACGTTCAGCAGGAACACCCAGCGCCAGCCGGGCCCGTCCACCAGCCAGCCGCCCAGGAACGGCCCCACGGCCGCCCCGATGCCGCCGAAGCCGGACCACAGACCGACCGCCCGCCCCCGGTCGTCGGGATGGAAGGAGGCCTGGATGAGGGCCAGGGAGCCGGGCGTGAGGAGCGCGCCACCCACGCCTTGCAGCGCCCGCGCCCCGATGAGCACCCCGGCGTTCGGCGCGAGCCCGCACAGCAGGGAAGCCGCGGCGAACCACACCACACCCACGACGAAGACCTTGCGCCGCCCGTACCGGTCCCCCAGCGAGCCGCCGAGCAGGATCAGCCCGGCCAGCGTCAGCATGTACGCGTTGATCGTCCACTGGAGTGCGGCGAGGTCGGCGTCGAGATCCTCGCCGATACGGGGAAGCGCCACGTTGACGACGGTCGAGTCCAGCATCGCCATGCTGGAGCCGAGCACGGTGGTGAGCAGGATCCACTTGCCCTGCGATGAGGCCAGCCGGACATCGGGCATGAGCCCAGTAAACAGTGAGCCCGGCGCCGAAGCACCGGGCTCACTGCACGAGACGTACTACGGGGGTTACTTGATCTTCGTACCCGTCGAACGAAGGTCGGCGCAGGCCTGCGTCACGCGCGCGGCCATGCTGCCCTCGGCGAGCTTGCCCCAGGTGCGCGGGTCGTAGGTCTTCTTGTTGCCGACCTCGCCGTCGATCTTCAGGACGCCGTCGTAGTTCTGGAACATGTGGGCCGCCACCGGACGCGTGAACGCGTACTGGGTGTCGGTGTCGATGTTCATCTTGACGACGCCGTTGTCCAGCGCGGTCGCGATCTCCTCGGCGGTGGAGCCGGAGCCGCCGTGGAAGACGAAGTCGAACGGAGAGGTCTTGCCGTACTTGGCGCCGACACCCTCGTTGAGGTCCTTCAGCAGCTCGGGACGCAGGACGACGTTGCCCGGCTTGTAGACGCCGTGCACGTTGCCGAAGGACGCGGCGAGCAGGTAGCGGCCCTTCTCACCGAGGCCGAGGGCCTCAGCCGTACGAAGCGCGTCATCGACGGTCGTGTACAGGGAGTCGTTGATCTCGTGCGAGACACCGTCCTCCTCGCCGCCGGTCGGGGTGATCTCGACCTCAAGGATGATCTTCGCCGCGGCGGTGCGGGCCAGCAGCTCCTGCGCGATCGCCAGGTTGTCGGCGAGGGTCTCGGCCGAGCCGTCCCACATGTGCGACTGGAAGAGCGGGTTCTCACCGCGGGCGACGCGCTCCTCGGAGACCGCGATCAGCGGACGTACGTACCCGTCGAGCTTGTCCTTCGGGCAGTGGTCCGTGTGCAGCGCGACGGTGATGTCGTACTTCTTGGCGACGATGTGCGCGAACTCGGCCAGGGCTACGGCGCCGGTGACCATGTCCTTGTTGTGCTGACCGCCCAGGAACTCGGCGCCACCGGTCGAGATCTGGATGATGCCGTCACTCTCGGCCTCGGCGAAGCCGCGCAGTGCCGCGTGCAGGGTCTGCGTCGAGGTGACGTTGATGGCCGGGTAGGCGAACTTGCCTGCCTTCGCCCGGTCGAGCATCTCGTTGTAGACCTCGGGGGTTGCGATGGGCATCTGTCCGCTCCTTGGAGTGTGCGGGTTGGCGTACTACGTGCTTACGGCCCTGACCTAGACCTTGGTGTGGGGGTTGCGACGTCATCGTCGGGCCCCATCTTTCCAGACGAACCGGGATGCTCGGAGCGGCCGTAAGTCCCGGTTGCCGGACCTTTCCAGTGCCCTTTTCAGTCCAGGCCCAACTCGTCCTTGGAGAAGGCGAAGCGGTACGGCACCCCGGCGCCCTGTTCGATCTTCTCGGCGGCGCCCGTGGCCCGGTCGACGATCGTGGCGACGGCCACGACCTCGGCGCCCGCCTCCCGCACGGCCTCCACGGCGGTCAGTGGAGAACCGCCGGTGGTGGAGGTGTCCTCCACGACGATGACGCGCCGGCCCGCGATATCCGGGCCCTCGACGCGGCGCTGGAGACCGTGCGCCTTGGCGGCCTTGCGGACGACGAAGGCGTCGAGCTTCTGCCCGCGCGCGGCGGCGGCGTGCAGCATCGCGGCGGCGACCGGGTCGGCGCCCATCGTCAGCCCGCCCACCGCGTCGAACTCCAGGTCGGCGGTCAGGTCGAGCAGCACCTGCCCGACCAGCGGGGCCGCCTCCCCGTCCAGGGTGACGCGTCGCAGGTCGACGTAGTAGTCCGCCTCCAGACCCGACGACAGGGTCACCTTGCCGTGCACCACGGCCTTGTCCTTGATCTGCTGCAGCAGCGTGCCGCGTACGTCCGTCATGCCGCCCAGCTTAGAGGCGCCGCCAGCTCCAGGTGGTGGCGGCTTCGAGCGGCTCCAGGGGCGTGACCAGGCGCGGCAGCGTGTTCAGGCCGTTGGGCGGCCCGGTCTGCGGCTCCACGCACACGGCCTCGGCCTGCTCGTCGTAGACCACGACCCACTCCTCGCGGGAGGCCACCTTCAGCTCCAGCTGCCCCGGCCAGGTCAGGGTCACGTCGACGCCGCCGGGCATGCCGAAGCAGTCGTCCCAGGGTCCGGGCTTCGGGTCGATACGCCGCCCGGTCGGCAGGTGGTCGTCCCCGCGCTCCTCCTGCCACCCGGCCTCGAAGGCCACCCGCACGTCCTCGCCGCCGAGGTTGCGGTGGAACCACGGGTGCCAGCCGATCTGGGCGGGGAAGGAGGTGTCGTACGTCTCCACGGACATGGTCAGCGTGACGGAGTCGGGCGTCAGGGCGACGGCCTGGGTGACCCGGCCGGAATAGGGCCACGGCTCGACCAGGTCGTACGTGATGACGGCCTCGTCGGCCGAGGTGCGCGCGACGCGCCAGGCGCCGTCGCGGGTGGTGCCGTGGATGGCGTGCGGCGGGGAGTTCAGCGGCAGCTGGTGCAGGGTGGCGCCGTTGCGGAACTGGCCGTCCCTGGTCCGCCCGCACCAGGGCACCATCGGGAAGCAGCCGAATCGGTCGCCCTGCCGCAGCAGTTCGACCCCGTCGACGCGCAGCCCGCCGATCCGTCCGCCGTTGCCCGGCAGTACGGTCACCTCCGCGTCACCCGCGGTCAGCGTGATGGGTTCGTTACTCACGGGACGACCCTACTGGGGCGATCAAGAGGGCGATCGCGCCACCACCCCGGCGGCCCGTCAGTGCCGCTTGCGCAGCACCCGCCCCACCACGATCGCCGACGCCAGCACCACGGCCGCGGCGGGCGCGGCCCATCGCAGCGCCGGGTTCGGGGCGATGGTCTGCGGTGCGGGGACGGGCGCGTACCGGCCGCGCGGCGGTGCGTGATCCACCTCCTCCGCGCTCCGCCCGATCATCGTCCGCCGCGCGTGCGCGGCTTCGGCGGGGAGGTCGCGGGGGGTGGTGAAGTCCTGGTCGGGGGTGGGGACTTGGGAGGGGGCGGGGGGCTCGGGAGTCTCAGGGGCCTCGGGCTCGTCCGACTCTTCGGGGGGCTCGGGTGCTTCCGGTACCTCGGGCACCACGGGTGCCTCAGGCACTTCGGACGCCTCAGCGGCCTCAGTTGCCTCGGTGCTCTCACCGGCCTCGGAAGCCGGCCCCCGTGCCGCGTTCCCCAGGTTCTCCGCGAAACGGTTCAGCAACCGGCTCACGGCCGAGGTCACCGCGTCCTCGGGCAGCTCCGTGATCCGCCCGTCCGCCGACGCGGTCCCCGTGAAGGTGAGGGTGGTTCCGCCCTCGGCCTCCGTCGGCCGCAGCACCAGCGTGAGCGTCACCGCACCGCTGCCGCGCGCCTCCACGGCGTCGCCCTCGATGCCGTACGTCCCGTCGTCCCGTACGGAGATCCGGGCGGACCCCCGATAGGTGATGGTGTGACCCCCGACGCGTACCTTCAGCCGCCCGGTGACGGGCTCGGCGCCGGCGTCCTGTTGGAGCCCGGGAACGGCCCGGGCGACCCGTAGGGGATCGGCCAGTGCCTCCCTGAGCCGCTCGGCCGGAACCGGAACGAACACCTCATGCTCCATGGTCCGCGAGCCTACCCAGAGGACCGCCGAGTGCACCCCCGTTGGTCGAAAGTGACCGCGCGTCGAGCGGACACCCACTCCTCGGCGGGCCCGTCAGTAGCGCGGATGCACCAATGTCGACACCGTCGGCCCGGCCCCCGGCGCGCGCATCCGCTCCGCCGCCCTTCCGTCGGCGTCCAGGTCCTGCTGGGTCAGGGTCTTCAGGGGCGGCTCATGGGGGTCGAGGCGCAGGGGTGGGCGGTGGTTCGGGGCGGCGAGGACGAAGCCCCAGTCGCGGGGGGCGCGGCTGGCGGCCGTGGTGCGGTCGGGGCCTGCCGCGAAGCCCTCGTCACGGCCGCCGACGCGGTAGGGGGCGGTGTGGAGGCCCGCCGCGCGGATGGTCGCCTCGACCGTCCAGAAGACGCGGGGACGGGAGGAGACCGGGCCGGCGTGCACCACGAGGCGTCCGTCGGGGGCGAGGGCGCGGTGGGCGAGGCCGTAGAACTCCTGGGAGTAGAGCTTGGTGCTGGCGGTGATGCCCGGGTCGGGCAGATCGGCGATCACCACGTCGTACGCCGCCGGGCGCACCCCGCGCAGCCAGCCGAAGGCGTCGCCGGTGGTGACATGGACGCGCGGGTCGGCGTAGGCGTGGCCGTTGAGGGCGGCGAGGGCGGGGTCCGTGCGGGCCAGCCGGACCACTCCGGCGTCGAGTTCGACGACGTCGACCCGGCGTACGTCGGGGTGGCGCAGCACCTCGCGGGCCGCGAGTCCGTCGCCGCCGCCGAGGATGAGCACGCGGGTGTGCGGGCCGTTCATCGCGGGGTGGACGAGCGCCTCGTGGTAGTGGCGTTCGTCGCGGCCGCTGACGCGGAGGCGGCCGTCGAGGAAGAGGTCGAGGGGGCGGCCGTCAGTGCCGCCGGTGAGGACGACCTCCTGGACGTCGGTCTGGAGGGCCACGCGGACGTCGTCGCCGTAGACGGCGTGGCGCGCGGCGCGTTCGAAGTCGTCGACGAGGACGGCGGCCGCGGCGAGGATGCCGAGCACGGCGAGGTTGGCGATCACCAGCAGCCAGCGGGCCCGGCGGGTGAGGTCGCGGCGGAACAGGCCGAGGACGAGGGCGCCGCCGACGATCGCGTTGACGGTGCCGGTGATCAGGGCGCCGGTCAGCTGGCCGAGCAGGGGGAGGAGCAGGAACGGGAAGGCGAGGCCGCCGACGAGGCCGCCGACGTAGTCCGCCGCGAAGAGGTCGGCGACCGCGCCGCCCGCGTCCTGGCGGCGGATGCGCTGGATCAGCTCCATCAGCAGGGGGACCTCGGCGCCGATGAGGAGGCCGATCGCGAGGGAGAACGCGACGAGGAGGCAGCGCGGTCCGTGGGCCCACAGGCCGCCCCAGTCGCCGGTCCAGGCGAAGACGGCGTACAGCGCCATCGCACTGCACCCGCCGACGAGGGCGAGCGCGGCCTCGATCGCGCCGAAGCCGGCCGCGGCGTGCCGGCGCAGCCGCTTGGCGAGGAGTGAGCCGACGCCCATCGCGAAGACCATCACGGACAGCACGACGGAGGCCTGGGTGACGGAGTCGCCGATCAAGTACGAGGCGAGGGCGACCAGTTCGAGTTCGTACACCAGTCCGCACGCGGCGCAGACGAAGACACCCGCCAGGACGAGGAACCGCCCGACCGCGGGCCGCACGGGAAGCCGCACGGGACCCGCCCAGGGCGGCGGGGCGCCGGGCGGGGCGGGCGCGTGCGGTTCGATCACGTTGCGACGGTACGTCACTGAAACGGCACGCTTCGTCACCCACACGTGTGGAACTCACGCGCAGCGGGCCGACGGGGGTTTGCGCGGCCGACGGGGCGACTCAACCGCTAGAGCGCGGCGGGGACCTTGACGCCGACCCGGGTCCGGGTGGCGACCAACTGGCCGTCCTGCGGGTACGCGTGCCAGGTGCGCCAGAGGACCTGCCCCTCGTGGTGCTGGGCGAGGAGGGCCGTGAACGCGTGCGGGCTGCCGGGGAAGACGCCCGCGAGGCCGTGCGGATGGTCGGAGACCAGGGCCAGCAACTCCTGGGCGCGGCCCGCGAACTGGCCCGGGGAGAGGAACTCCACGCGGGCCGCGAACTCGTACTCCCAGTCGCCGACCCGCTTGGCGACGCCGAGCGGCAGGGGTGTGCTGCTGCCCGAGATGCACGCCACCGTCTCCGAACAGATGCCCCGCTCCTCCTCCAGGAGCACTTGGTGGGACGCGCCGAGGAGTCTCAACTGGAGCTTTGTCCCGGTCAGTTCCAGGTCGAGCGTGGCCAGCGCCGGAAGCGGCTCGCGTCCCAGGGCCCAGGCGAGGTCGGCCGCGCGCGTGTCGGTGTAGGAGGTGTTCAGGGTCGTGAGCATGGATCGGCTCCGCAAGCACGCAAAGAAAGGGCGGTGTGGGGGGGGCGCCGGCGCACCCGGGTCGACACCGGCGGGGATTCGGCCCGGTCGGCCCGGTCGGGATGTCACAGCTGAAGTGTCCGGAGGACGGCCGAGGGCCCGCGTTGGTGATTTAGAGGGAATCATGAACTGTGGCGCCGCCACAGCGTTTTTACCCAACTTCGTGGCGTTTCCATCCCTCAGAGGGCCCCACAGTTCAACTGTTCAACTACGGCGCACGCCGGGCCCGCCAGGGCGTACGCCGGGGCATCCGCGCCCCGGGCGCGAAAAGCCGGGCCCCAGTGCCTCCTGGGCCCGGCTCGTCCGGACGCGACAGGAGCTCAGCTGCCCCGTGTCAGCTGCCTCCCCCGCATCCGCCCCCACCCCCGCCTCCGCAGGACGACCCGCCGCCACACGACGAGCCGCCGCTGTCCCCGCCTCCGCCTCCGTCCGCCCAGCTGTTGCCGCTGGTGTCACCGCCGCCACCGGCGCTCCCGAAGCTGTACGAGCGTCGGCCACCCTTTCGGTTCCGGCGGACCGCCCATCTGATCAACCACAGGATCAGAGCCCAGTACAGGGCCACCAGGATGATGACGAGAGCCGTGATCACGGCGTCACCCCCCTTCCGTCCCCCCGAGGTCCCGGCCGCTCAGCTGCCGCCGCCGCAACCACCGCCGCCCCCGCAGGACGACCCGCCGCCACACGACGAGCCACCCCCACAGGACGAGGAGGAGGAACCACAGGAGGAGGACGAGGACGAGCCGCACGACGAACCGCCGCTGCTCGACCCCCCGTCGGCCCACCAGCTGCTGCCGGCGCTGCCGCCGCGCCGACCCGCCCGCACCCCGTGCGAGCTCCCACTGGTCGCCCTCGCGATGATCAGGACGACGAACCCGATGAGCACCACTGCCAGGATGATGCCGAGAACCATGGCGCCACCCTCCTTCCATGTCACCCGAGACGACCCCCCGTGGGCGCCTCGGGTCCTGCGTGCGAGGGAGATGCCCCGGCGTCTCATCAGCCAAAGCAGAGTTGAGGAAGTCCAGAGCTTGGGCGCAGGATGACCGGCATGACCTCCACCGCACGCCCGCACCTCAACCGCCGGCTCGCCGAGTTCGGGACGACGATCTTCGCCGAGATGTCCGCGCTCGCCGTGCAGACCGGCTCGATCAACCTCGGCCAGGGTTTCCCCGACACGGACGGCCCCGAGGAGATCCGGGAGGCGGCCGTGCGGGCGCTGCGTGACGGGCGCGGCAACCAGTACCCGCCGGGTCCCGGCGTCCCGGAGCTGCGCACCGCGATCGCCGCGCACCAGCAGCGGCGGTACGAACTGTCGTACGACCCCGATACGGAGGTCCTGGTGACGGCGGGCGCCACGGAGGCGATCGCCGCCGCGCTGCTGGCGCTGTTGGAGCCCGGCGACGAGGTCATCGCCTTCGAGCCGTACTACGACTCCTACGCGGCCTGCATCGCCATGGCGGGCGGCACCCGCGTCCCGGTCACCCTGCGCCCGGACGGCGACAGCTTCCGCCTCGACCTCGACGAGCTGCGCGCGGCCGTGACGGACAAGACCCGGCTGCTGCTGATCAACACACCGCACAACCCCACCGGCACGGTCCTCACCCGCGAGGAGCTCACCGCGATCGCCGAGCTGGCGGTCGAGCGGGACCTCCTGGTCGTCACCGACGAGGTGTACGAACACCTGGTCTTCGACGACGCCGAGCACATCCCGCTCGCGACCTTCCCCGGCATGCGCGACCGTACGGTCACGATCGGCTCGGCCGGCAAGACCTTCTCCTTCACCGGCTGGAAGGTCGGCTGGGTGACCGGCTCGCCTTCGCTGGTCAGCGCGGTGCGGTCGGCGAAGCAGTTCCTGACGTACGTCGCCTCCGGCCCCTTCCAGTACGCCGTCGCCGAGGCGCTCGCGCTGCCGGACAGCTACTTCGAGGCGTTCCGCGCGGACATGCGCGCCAAGCGCGACCTGCTGGCGGCGGGACTGACGGAGGCCGGCTTCGGGGTGTTCCGCACCTCCGGCACCTACTTCATCACCACCGACATCCGCCCCCTCGGAGAGACCGACGGTTTCGCCTTCTGCCGCGCGCTGCCGGAACGGGCCGGTGTCGTCGCCATCCCCAATGCGGTCTTCTACGACCACCGGGAGGCGGGCGCCCCGTTCGTGCGGTTCGCGTTCTGCAAGCAGACGGGGGTGCTGGAGGAGGCCGCGAAGCGGCTGAAGGCGCTGGCGGGCTGACACCGGCCCGGCGAGCAGACACTGGGCGCATGATGCTCGCTTATGCCTGACTTCTTATGCAATGTGCTGATGTGACCCATGCCAGCACGCTCGCGCCGCCCACCGTCACACAGCCCGGCACCGCCGAACGCACCAGGTCGCGCCACCCCCTCGCGGTGGCGCTCGGCCTGTTCGCCCTCGCGCGGCTCACCGGTCTGGCCGTGCTCGCCGCGACCGCCTGGGCCACCGGCCACCATCCGCTCACCCTGCTCGGCCGATCGTGGGACTCCCGCTGGTATCTGGACATCGCCGCGCACGGCTACGGCCACACCCTCCACCTGCGCCCCGGCGTCGTCTACAGCGACCTCGCCTTCTTCCCGCTCTACCCGGCGCTGGTGCGCGCCGTGACCGAGGCCAGCCCGCTGGGCGGCGCCGCGGCGGGCCTGCTGGTCTCCTGGACGGCGGCCGCGGCGGCGGCCTGCGGCATCTACGCGATCGGCGCCCGGCTGCACGGCCGGGCGGTGGGCACCGCCCTCGTACTCCTGTGGGCCCTGCTGCCGCATTCGGTCGTGCTGTCGATGGCGTACACGGAACCCGTGCTGACCGCGTTCGCCGCCTGGTCGCTGTACGCCGTGCTCAGCCGCCGCTGGCTGTGGGCGGGCACCCTGGCCGCGCTCGCCGGGCTCTCCCGGCCGAACGGGTTCGCGGTGGCGGCGGCGGTGCTGGCGACGGCGGCGTACGAGATCTTCCAGACCGTCCGGCGGCGCGGAAAAGTTACCCACAGCCTGTGGACGGGCGCGGCGCTCGCCCCGCTCGGCTGGCCGGCCTACGTCCTCTGGGTCGGCCACCGCAGGGGCGACCTGCTCGGCGGCTACTTCGCGGTGCAGCGCGGCTGGGGCTCCACCTTCGACTTCGGCCGCGGCTCGCTGCGCTTCGCCCGCCACGTCGTCCTCCAGGGCGACCGGCTGGTCTTCCCGATGACCCTGCTGATCGTCGCCGCGGCGGCCCTTCTGTACGCCCTGCTCCTCCTGGACCGCCCCCCGCTCCCCCTCGCCCTCTACACCGCCGTACTCCTGCTCATCGCCCTCGGCGGCTCCGGCTTCTTCGAGTCCAAGCCCCGCTTCCTGCTCCCCGCGTTCCCGCTGCTGCTCCCGCTCGCCCGGGCCCTGGTCCGCACGGCGAGAGCCCGGCCCTGGCACGCGGTCGCGGTGACCGGTGCCCTGGCCGGGCTCTCGTTCGCCTACGGGGCGTATCTGGTCGTACTGGCGGATACGCCGCTGTAGCGGATCTTCAGGTCCTACTCGTCGCCGTCGGCGTCACCCTCGGGCTGCTCGGCGTCGTTGATCTCCTGCTCCAGGCCCAGCTGCTCCACGAGCCACTTGTCGAACTCGATCGCGGCCCGCACCCAGCTGACCGTCGACGACACGAAGTGCTCCAGGCTCACACCGGTGCCGATCAGCATCTGCGCCTCACCGATGAGGCGGACGGTGCCGTCGTCGTGCGTGTGCGTGTAGACCTTGGGCCACAGGGTGCGCCGGTTCCAGTCGTCGATGGACTCGAGCAGCTGCGGCTTCTCGTCGATCTTGTGGGGCCGGTCGTAGAACGTCCGGACGGAGAAGACCTGCTGGTCCCCCTCACCCCGGAACATGAAATACGTACGGAACTGCTCCCACGGCGCCGCGAGGTCACCCTCTTCGTCAACGACGTACTTCAGCTCCATCTGCTCCAGGAGCTGCTTCACGAGGTCCTGATCCGGGACGACGGGGCCCGCCGGTCCTTGGGGCTGCGGCTCGGGCTGGCCCCCGAAGTTCGGAATCGAGGACGGGTCGATGCTCACCGTGTTTTTCCCTTCGTACGGATTCCGCCATCCTCCCCCATGCGGGGAGGGGCGTGGCAACCCCCGGCGGGGCCTGTCAGCCGTGGGCTGACTTGATCCGGTCGCCGGGGGTCCGGGTACCCCCGGTCAGAGCGTCTTGCCCGTGGTCGGGCCGACGATCAGGCCGTTTTCGAAGGTGTCGACGCGGACCGTGTCGCCGTCCTTGATCTCGCCGGCCAGGATCTCCTTGGCGAGGCGGTCGCCGATGGCGGTCTGGACCAGGCGGCGCAGGGGGCGGGCGCCGTAGGCCGGGTCGTTGCCCTCGTCGGCGAGCCAGGTCAGGGCCTCGTCGGTGATCTCCAGGGTGAGGCGGCGTTCGGCCAGACGGGCCGCCAGCCGGTCGATCTGGAGACGGGCGATACGGCTCAGCTCGTCCTTGGACAGGGCCGAGAAGACGACCAGGTCGTCGAGGCGGTTGAGGAACTCCGGCTTGAAGGCGGTGCGGACCACCTCCAGGACCTGTTCCTTCTTCTCCTGCTCGGTGGTGATCGGGTCGACCAGGAACTGGCTGCCCAGGTTGGAGGTCAGGACGAGGATCGTGTTGCGGAAGTCGACCGTGCGGCCCTGGCCGTCGGTGAGGCGTCCGTCGTCCAGGACCTGGAGCAGGATGTCGAAGACCTCGGGGTGGGCCTTCTCGACCTCGTCCAGCAGCACCACGCTGTAGGGGCGGCGCCGGACCGCCTCCGTGAGCTGGCCGCCCTCCTCGTAGCCGACGTAGCCGGGGGGCGCGCCCACGAGGCGGGCGACGCTGTGCTTCTCGCCGTACTCCGACATGTCGATGCGGATCATGGCGCGTTCGTCGTCGAAGAGGAAGTCGGCCAGGGCCTTGGCCAGTTCGGTCTTGCCGACGCCCGTGGGGCCGAGGAAGAGGAAGGAGCCGGTGGGGCGGTCGGGGTCGGCGATGCCGGCGCGGGTGCGGCGTACGGCGTCGGAGACCGCCTGGACCGCCTCCGCCTGGCCGATGAGGCGGCGGCCCAACTCCTCCTCCATGCGCAGGAGTTTCTGGGTCTCGCCCTCCAGGAGACGGCCGGCCGGGATGCCGGTCCAGGCGGCGACGACGTCGGCGATGTCGTCGGAGCCGACCTCCTCCTTGACCATGGTGTCCTTCGCGGCCTCCTCCTCGGCCTGCGAGGCTTCCGCCAAGTCCCGTTCCAGCGTGGGGATCTCGCCGTACAGCAGCTTGCTGGCGGTGTCGAAGTCGCCGTCGCGCTGGGCGCGTTCGGCCTGGCCGCGCAACTCGTCCAGCTTCTCCTTGAGTTCGCCTACGCGGTTGAGGGACTGCTTCTCCTTCTCCCAGCGGGCGGTCAGCCCGCGCAGCTCCTCCTCCTTGTCGGCGAGGTCGCGGCGCAGCTTATCCAGGCGTTCGCGGGAGGCCGGGTCGGTCTCCTTCTCCAGGGCCAGCTCCTCCATCTTCAACCGGTCGACGGAGCGCTGGAGTTCGTCGATCTCGACGGGGGAGGAGTCGATCTCCATGCGGAGCCGGGAGGCGGACTCGTCGACGAGGTCGATGGCCTTGTCGGGGAGGAAGCGGGAGGTGATGTAGCGGTCGGAGAGGGTCGCGGCGGCGACCAGCGCGCTGTCGGCGATCTGGACCTTGTGGTGGGCCTCGTAGCGCCCCTTGAGTCCGCGCAGGATGGCGATGGTGTCCTCGACGGTCGGCTCGGCGACCAGCACCTGCTGGAAGCGGCGTTCCAGCGCCGGGTCCTTCTCGATCCGCTCGCGGTACTCGTCGAGGGTGGTGGCGCCGACCATGCGCAGCTCACCGCGGGCGAGCATCGGCTTGAGCATGTTGCCCGCGTCCATGGCAGAGTCACCGCCGGCGCCGGCGCCCACGACGGTGTGCAGCTCGTCGATGAAGGTGATGATCTGGCCGTCGGAGTCCTTGATCTCGGCGAGGACGGTCTTGAGCCGCTCCTCGAACTCGCCGCGGTACTTCGCGCCGGCGACCATGGCGCCGAGGTCGAGGGCGACGAGGCGCTTGTTCTTCAGCGACTCGGGCACGTCCCCCTTCACGATCCGCTGGGCGAGCCCCTCGACGACGGCGGTCTTGCCGACGCCGGGCTCGCCGATGAGGACGGGGTTGTTCTTGGTGCGGCGGGACAGCACCTGCACCACCCGGCGGATCTCCTGGTCCCGTCCGATGACGGGGTCGAGCTTCCCCTCGCGGGCGGCGGCCGTGAAGTCGGTGCCGAACTTCTCGAGGGCCTTGTAGGAACCCTCGGGATCGGGCGTGGTCACCCTTCTCCCTCCCCTCGCCTTCTGGAAGGCGTCCTGCAACTTCCTGGCGTCGGCCCCCTGGGAGGAGAGTACGTCCCCGGCCTGGCCGCCCTTGGCGGCGGTGCCGATGAGGAGGTGCTCCGTGGAGAGGTACTCGTCGCCGAGGTCCTTGGCGCGGGCGGCGGCGTCGCTGACGACGGCGAGCAGCTCGCGGTTGGGCTGCGGGGGCGCGACGGTGGAGCCGGTCACGCTGGGCAGACCGGCGAGGATCTTCTCGGCTCCGGCGCGCACGGCGGCGAGGTCGGCCTCGACGGCGGCCAGCAGATCGACGATGTTCTCGTTGTCCTGCCCCTGGAGCAGGGCGAGCAGCAGATGGGCGGGGGTGAGGTCGGCGTGCCCCTCGGCGGCGGCGCGCTTCTCGGCCGCGTTGATCGCGTCCCGGCTCCGGTTGGTCAGCTCGGCGTCCACGTTCTCGTGCTCCTCCTCGATGTCGATGACCCGGGTGTTGGTGACTCTCCTTGGACTGACTCAGTCAACGTACACAAAGTTGAGTCTATTCCACTCAAGGTGCGGTCCGGGAGGGGGTCGGGGACCGGGTTCCCCTCCTGTCGGGGTTAAGTTCCGGGACATGGCGACGTACACCCTGGACCCCGGCGCACCGGACCCGCTCTATCTCAGCTTCTGGCGGGAGCGGCACCTGTGCACCCTGACGACCCTGCGCCCGGACGGCAGCCCGCATGTGGTGCCGGTCGGAGTGACCTACGACCCGGAGGCCCGGCTGGCCCGGGTGATCACGAACAAGGCGAGTGCGAAGGCCGGGCACGTCCGGGCGGCGGGGACGGACGGCGCCCTGGTCGCGGTGTGCCAGGTGGCGGGGCGGCGGTGGGCCACGCTGGAGGGGCGGGCGTACGTCCGCACGGAGCCGGAGCGGGTGGCGGAGGCTGAGCGGCGGTACGCGGAGCGCTATGAGCGGGTGCCGTCGCCGAATCCGTCCCGCGTGGTGATCGAGATCGAGCTGACGCGGGCACTCGGGCGCGGTTGAGCGGCCGCATGTTTCTGCCGTGACTGATGATTTTCAGCCACGGCCGGAGGGTGCGGGAAAGGGCGGATACCCGGAAATGTCCCCGAAAACACAGCGGCGTCACCGTGTTCAGGTCACGGTGACGCCGCTGCGGGGGGAAGCACCTGAGCGATCTGTTACGACGGGGGAATCGCGTCAGGCACTGCGGGGGGTGGCTGAGATGGTCCGTTGGGTGGGGGTTTCGGAATCCACCAGCCGATGGTCTCGTTGGTCGAGGTTCACAAAGATCATTCCGTACCGGATGGCACACCGCACAGGCTGCGGCGCCCCCCGAGGCCGCCGCAGACACCGGTACGCCCGCACGTCCTCGTCGTCGTCGCGGGTGACGACGACCGGCTCGCCGAAGACGGTCACCATCAACGAGTCACCGGAGTGGGGGATCGCGGTGACCAGGTCGATGAAGTGCCATCCGGAGCGATAGGCCGTGGCCATTTCACGACGGAAGGAGCGGTCGTCGGGTGGCGTGGTCATGATTTCGCCTACCAGCCCACGTCCTGCGCGCCGTTGGCGTTCGCCACGACGATCCAACCGACGTCCGGGGAGGAGGCACGGATGTCCCAACCGACGTCACCCGGCGAACTCGCCGCCGCGCTGTTGTCGGCACTCCAGCCGACGTCGCCGAGAGGACCGGCCGCACCCAGGGCCAGCGTCAGAGCAACGACGGCACCGGCAAGCACCGAGCGAAGCATTCTCTTATTCATGGTCGGCTTCGTCCTCACTTGATGGCTTCCTCTCCCCCGCGAAACAAGACGATGGCTCATTCAGGCACGTCAATGCCACACAAGAGATGCATCATGTTCCTGCACGTTCAGGACCCTGGGGGGTGGAGATTTGCCAATAAACCGCACAAAACCGACACATCCTCACGGCATCACTGACCTATGCCCCGAAGGATCGCGCCTCTACGCAAGCGCACTCAGCTCCGGACGCATCTCCCGCGGGGAGGTGGAACCGGCGCCTTGCTTGCTCGAATTCGCGCTGCTCCATCCCGACCCGGACGATCCCGGTTGGCTGCGTCCCGTGCCGCCCTCCGTCGTGCTCGCGCAGCAACTCCAGCCGCTCGAGCGCGAGATCCAGGACCGCCGGCGGCTCACCCTCGACCTCACCGACACCTTCCAGCCGTTCCTCGCGATCAGCGCCCAGAAGCCCGCGACCACTCATGCCATCACGGTCCTGGAGGGTATCGACCGCATCCACTCCGCGCTCGACGTGGCGATAGCCGAGGCCCGCACCGAGGTCCTGACGGTCCAGCCGGGCGGCAGTCGGCCGGAACACATCCTGAGCCAGGCGCTCAAGCGCAGCAAGCCGCTGATCGAGCGCGGCATCGCCATGCGCACCCTGTACCAGCACACGGTCCGGCACAGCCAGAGCACCTTCGCGTACATGGACAAGATGGCCGGCGCCAAGGTCGAGATACGCACCCTCGAAGAACTCATCGAGCGGCTCATCATCTGCGACTCGACGGTCGCGTTCATCCCCGCCCAGGACGACCGGCAGGTCGCCCTGGAACTGCGCCACCCCGGCCTGGTCCAGTACCTCATCAAGGTCTTCGAGCAGCTGTGGCAGCGGGCGACACCACTCATGGAGGAAGTCCCGTACGAGGCGACCCCCGAGGGCATCTCCGGAGTGCAGCGCACCATCGCCAAGCTGCTCATCGACGGCCATGTCGACGAGGCCATCGCCCGCCGGCTCGGCATGAACGTCCGCACCTGCCGGGCCCACATCGCCAAGCTGGCGGCGGCCCTCGGCAGCGGCAGCCGCGCCCAGCTCGGCTTTCTCATCGCCGAGTCCGGGATCCTCAAACAGGAGGAGACGGAGCAGTGAGTGCGGCGCCGCATCCGGCGCACGTCGCGGGAACCCTGTGCGCCGCCGGAACCGAGGTGTACGAGCAGGCGCTGCGCGAGGGGTACGTACGCGGCGCCGACGCCGAGCGGGCCCCCTGTCTGCTGGAGTTCGGGCTGCTGCACGCCGCCGCGACGGACCCGGACCGGCTGGAGCCGGTCGCCCCGGCCGTCGCCCTCCACCGGCTGCTGCGCAGCTCCGAGGAGCGGATCGCGGACGAGCGCCGACGTGAGGAACAGCTGGCGGAGCTCTTCGAACCGCTGATGCGGATCGACGGGCCCCGGACCGCGACCGATCCGTCGGCGGTCAGCATCCTCACCGGCTTCGCCCAGATCAACCAGGCCATCTCCGACGCCATGGCCGAGGCCTCGGTGGAGCTGCTCGCCATCCAGCCCTACAACGGCAACACGGCCGCGACCCGGCTGGCCGCCGCCCTGGACCGGGACCAGGCGCTGCTCGACCGCGGTGGCCGTATCCGGGCCCTCTACCAGCACACCCTGCGCCACTCCCCCGCCGTCATCGCCCGCTACGAGCGGCTGCGCGGGGACGCCGAGGCCCGTTCGCTCGACGAGGTCACCGACCGGCTCATCATCGTGGACCGTACCGTCGCGTTCATCCCGGCCAGCACGGACCGGACGCTCGCCCTGGAGATCCGCGTCCCCGCCATGGTCGACTACTTCGCCACCACGTTCGACCGCCTCTGGCGCCTGGCCACCCCCATGCACCCCCGGGCGGTCCAGCAGCCCACCCTCAACGGCGTCACCCCGCGCCAGCGCGCCATCGCCGCGCTCCTCATCGAGGGCCACACCGACGCCGTCATCGCCGAGCGCCTCGGCCTCAACATCCGCACCGCCCGTGAGCACATCGCCAAGCTCGCCGCGACCCTCGGCAGTGAGAGCCGGGCTCAGCTCGGGTATCTCATCGGACGGTCCGGGATTCTTGATCAGGGATCGTGAGGGCGGCGGGACCGGCGACGGTACGGGCCGAGTTGTCCAGGCCCACCTGCGCGATACGGACGCCGAGTTGGGTGCGGCTGGCGGCGCCCAGGGTCTCCGACAGCCGCGCGATGTGCGCCCGGCAGGTGCGGACGCTTATGCCCAGCCGTTCCGCGATCACCGCGTCCTGATGGCCCTCCGCCAGCAGCGTCGCGATGGACTGCTCGCGGTGCGAGATGCCCTCGATGCCGGTGTCGGGGAGGGGAGCGGTCAACGGGATCGCCAGGCGCCACAGGCGCTCGAAGACCGTGGCCAGGAAGCCCACCAGCGCCGGGTGACGCAGTTCGAGCGCCAGGGTGCGGTCCGCGTTGGCCGGGATGAACGCCACCGTGCGGTCGAAGAGGATGAGGCGGTCGATGACCTCGTCCAGGGTGCGGGCCTCCACCGCCTCGCCCATCAGCTCCAGGTAGTTCAGCAGACCCTGGCCGTGGCGGGCCACGTGCGTGTACAGGTCGCGCATACGGACGCCCCGGCCGCGTAGCGCCAGCGCCCGGTGCAGACCCTCCGTCAGTTCGTGCTCGGGCCGGATGCCGCCCGGCTGGACCGTCAGCACCTCCGTGGTGCACGCCTGGGTCGCCTCGTCCATCGCCGCCTGGATGCGGGACAGACCGTCCAGGACCCGCAGCGCCGTCCCCTCCGCGCCGCCCGCGCCCAACTGCGGGCCAAGACCCGCGTACCACTCGAACGCCGCCACCGCCGAGCCCATCCGCCGCTGGCTCGCGCTCACCTCGTCGTAGACGCCGCGCAGGAGCCGGGTCATGACCTCCTGCGGGGACGTCGGGACCAGCCAGTCCATGTCGTCCGGGTCGGGGTGCAGAAGCGCCAGCTCCAGCAGGCACGGCACCGGCTCCGCGTCCACGCGCGGTACCCGGCCCCGCCGTACGGCCCGGGAATACACGCGATCCCCGGCCTCGCACAGTCGGTCAGCACCGTGGGGATGCTCCTCCGTCCCGTGCCCGGCCATCGCCCAGCCCACCCCCGCATCCAGCCTCTTGTGCCCGGCATGCGCGCGCTCGTGACACGGACACACCCCTACGGGTCCGCAACTATGCGCGGAGCAGACCTGCTCCGCAACACGGCTCGGCCCGGTGTGACCGAGGGAAACCACTGATTTACCCCACTATCGTCGTGCCTCCGCCCGCCGCCTTGCAACAAGCTGATGGTCCCCCTCCGTACCCGCCGCGTACCCACCGGAATCCGTTTCTCCGCGTGAACCGCCCGAAATCCACCGGTGATCACCGCGTTACGCAGCGCATCTAACGTCCCCTCATGGCGGACATATTTGACGCGTACGCGTTGGCCGACGCGTGGGACGAGATGTTTGTGCGGCCGGGTGAGGTCAGGACCGCCTATGAGCCGGTCCTGTCGGCACTTCAGCCGATCGAGCCCAGTGAACTGCGCTTCCGGGCCGACCAGATGGCCCGGGCGTTCACCGACCGGGGCGTGACCTACGCCTTCGCGGGCGAGGAGCGGCCGTGGCCGCTGGACCTCGTACCGAGGATCCTCGACGCGCTGGAGTGGGATCTCGTCCAGCGCGGCGTGGGACAGCGTGTACGGGCCCTGGAGGCCTATCTCGCCGACGCCTACGGGCACTGCCGGGCCTTCGAGGACGGGGTCGTGCCCTGGCGGCTGCTGCTCAACTCCCCGCACTTCCATCGCGTCGCCCACGGGGTCGAACCACCGGGCGGCGTCCGCATCCACGTCGCCGGCATCGACCTCGTACGGGACGAGGCCGGGGACTTCCGGGTCCTGGAGGACAACGTCCGCGTCCCCAGCGGCGTCTCGTACGTCATCGAGAACCGGCGGGCCATGACCCGGATCTTCCCCTCCCTCTTCGCCGAGCAGCACGTGCTCCCGGTCGACGGCTACGCGCAGAAGCTGCTCGCCGCGCTGCGCAGAGCCGCGCCGGACGGCACCGAGGACCCACGGGTCGTCGTCCTCACCCCCGGACCCAGCAACGCCGCCTACTTCGAACACGCGCTGCTGGCCCGGCTGATGGGCGTACAGCTCGTCGAGGGGCACGACCTGGTGTGCCGGGCCAACCGGGTGTGGATGCGGACCACGCGCGGCGAGATGCCGGTCCATGTCGTATACCGGCGGCTCGACGACGACTTCCTCGACCCGCTGCACTTCCGGCCCGACTCGGTCATCGGCTGCCCGGGCATCATGAGCGCCGCGACGGCCGGAAACGTCACCCTCGCCAACGCCGTCGGCAACGGCATCGCCGACGACAAGCTGCTCTACACCTACGTCCCCGACCTCATCCGCTACTACCTCTCCGAGGAACCGATCCTCCCCAACGTGGAGTCCTTCCGGCCCGACGAACCCGGGCAGCTCGACGCCGTCCTCGACCAGATCGACCAGCTCGTCATCAAGCCGGTGGACGGGGCCGGCGGCCAGGGCATCGTCATCGGGCCGAAAGCCGACGCCAGAACGCTGGAGCGGACCAGACGGGCCGTCGCCGCCGACCCCCGCGGCTTCATCGCCCAGCGGCCCGTCGCCCTGTCCACCTCGCCCACCCTCGCCGGTGAGCGGATGGCACCGCGCCACATCGACCTCAGACCCTTCGCCGTCAACGACGGCAACGAGGTCTGGGTCCTGCCCGGCGGCCTCACCCGCGTCGCCCTCCAGGAGGGCAACCTCATCGTCAACTCCAGCCAGGGCGGCGGCTCCAAGGACACCTGGGTGCTCGCCGAGGGACCGGCCGAGGAGCCGGGGGCACCGGCCCCGGACACCCTGCCCGCCGTGGCACCCCGCCAGCTCGGTCCCGACGGCAACCCCGCCTTCGTGGAGGAAGGGGCGCAGCAGCAGTGAGCGACGTGATCCTCTCCCGGATAGCCGAGGCGCTGACCTGGACCGGCCGCTATGTCGAGCGGGCGGACGCCACCGGGCGCATCCTCGACGCCTACCTCCACCGCACGCTGGAGGACCCCTGGCGCGACGAGGACGCGGCCTGCCGGTCGCTGTACGCGATCCTCGGCGTCGACGCGGGCCCCGAGCGCGTCGACATGCAACAGGTCCTCGACCAGCTCGCCTTCGACTCCCGCTCCACCTGCTCCATCGAGGGCGCGCTCGGGGCTGCCCGGCTCAACGCGCGCAGCGCCCGAGAGGCCGTCTCCTCCGAGATGTGGGAGTGCCTCAACTCCACCTGGCACGCCCTCGCCGACCAGCGCCGCGCGGCCCGCCGTACCGGCCCCTACGCCTATCTGGAGCTCGTACGGGCCCGTGCCGCGCTGTTCTTCGGGCTCGCCGACTCCACCATGAGCCGGGACGACAGCTGGCGTTTCGTGGTGCTCGGACGGAGCCTGGAGCGGGTGGACATGACCGTACGGCTGCTTTCGGTACGGGTGTTGGACGCCGCGCACGCGCCGGACTGGACGACGCTGCTGAGCGCGTCCGGCGCCGACGAGGCGTACGCGCGCGTGCACAGCGGTTTCGGCGACAGTGCGCGGGTGGCCGAATTCCTGCTCCTGGACCGGGATTTCCCGCGCTCGGCGCTGCACGCGCTGACCACGGCGGAGGAATGCCTCAGCGCGCTCGGCCGCCCCCGCCAGGACCCCGCGCGCCGCCCCATCGGCCGACTGCGCACCCGCCTCGAATACCTCGACTCGCCCGCCCTGACCGATCAACTTCCGGCTCTGCTCGGGGACTTGCAGCAGGCCTGCATGGCCTCGGCGGAGGCGGTGGCGGAGCGGTTCTTCCCCTACCAGGGGCCCGTGATCTGGGCCCAGGAAGGAGCCTGACGTGGCCCGTCGTCTCCGTATCAAGCACGTCACGCGGGTGTCGTACGCCCAGCCCGCGGCCTCCTCCCACAACGAGGTCCGCATGACCCCGCTGACCCTGCCCGGCCAGACCACCCTGGACGCCCGGGTGACCGTCAGCCCGGCGACCGCGACCTGGTCGTACTGGGACTACTGGGGCACCCAGGTCACCGGTTTCGACCTCCTCGACCCGCACGCCGACCTCACCATCACCGCCTCCAGCCTGGTCGAGACGGCCCCGCCGGAGCCGCTGCCCGAGCCACCGGACTGGACGGAACTGGCGGAACGTACGACGAGTTCACGCCTGTTGGAGTTCGCGGGCCCGACCGCCCGTACGACCGTCCCCGCGAAGCTCCTCAAGAAGGCGCGCAAGGCGGCCGCCGGCCTGGACCCGCACGCGACGGCCGCCGCGGTCTCCGCCCTGGTCGCCGACCGGGTCGCCTATCTCCCCGGCGCCACCGGGGTGAACACCTCGGCCACCGAGGCCTGGGAGCAGGGCGCGGGCGTCTGCCAGGACATCGCCCACCTCACCATCGCCCTGCTGCGGGGCCTGGGCCTGCCGACCCGGTACGTCTCCGGCTACCTCCACCCCGAGCGGGAGGCGGAGCTGCACCGGCCGGTCGCGGGGCAGAGCCACGCCTGGGTCGAGTACTGGGCGGGCGACTGGTGCGGCTACGACCCGACGAACCGGACGCGCGCCGACGAGTCCCACGTGGTCGTGGGACGGGGCCGGGACTACGACGACGTCACCCCGCACAAGGGCATCTACCGAGGCGTACCCGGCGGACCGCCGGAGGTGACGGTGGAGTTCACGCGGGTGGTGTGAGGCCCCTGGGGGACGGGCTCCAGCCTCTCCGGCTCCGGCCCCTCCACTACGCCGGCGCGAACGCGAAGAACCCGTCCTCCGTGGCCAGATACCCGTACCCGCTCGCCGCGTCCACCGCCGGAATGCTTCCCTCCGGCAAATCCTTCGCCAGCACCTTCCGGGTCTGGGTGTCCACGGCGAGCGTCTTGTGCGTGCTCACCCCGTCGAAGGTCTCGCCGTACAGCACCTCGCCGTTGCCGGAGAAGCGGACCGGGTCCAGCGCGGTCTCGCCGTCCTCCTGGGCCCACAGCCGGGTGCCGTCGGCGGTCTTCCACACGCTCGTGCCCTCGAAGCCGGTCTCGAACTCGCCCTTGTCCTCGGCCGCCAGCTCGCCGTCGGCGGACCAGACGACGTACTCGGGGCCCTCGTAGGAGGCGGTGAGGGCGCCGCTCGCCAGGTCGTACCAGGCGTAGACCTGGGTGGTGGGGCTCAGGCCGACGCTCTTCTTCCAGGCGACGAGAGCCTTGCCGTCGCTGACGCGGACGATCCGGATCGTACGGTCCTCCGGCCGGCCCTCGTCGTCCAGGGCGACGCCCTTCGGGACCTCCGCGTCGGCCGACGACCAGACCCGCTTGCCGGTGGCGAGGTCGTTGAGCGTGACGTCGGAGGGGTCGTAGTCGTACTTCCCGGCGGCCTCGAAGCCCGGGTAGTAGCCGTCCGCCACCACCGGGGCGTAGGTCTGGTCGCCGCTCGCGACACCCGTCTCCGGGTCGAAGTCGCACTCGGCGTCGTCGTCGCCGTTGCAGGGGACCGTCCGGACGGCACCGGCGCCGATCGGGGCCAGGCGCACGACGCCGTCCTCGGCCGAGACCACGTAACCGCCGACCACGTGCCCGAAGGCGTAGCCGGACGTCTCGCCCAGCTTCGCGCCGGCGGTGGAGTAGAACGTCGCCGAGGTGGTCGTCTCCTCCTGGGTCAGGCCGTCGGACTCCTTCGTGGCGGACGTGCCGACGGCGACCGCCGGTACGCCGTCCTTCCAGGTGACGCCCTCGACCGACTCGGCGGTCACGGCGAGCGTCCCGCGCACCGCGCCCGTCCTGGCGTCACGGAACTCCAGCGTCAGCTTCTCCGGCTCGTCGGAGGCGTACAGCACGGTGTTGACGTCGGCGGGCTCGCCGTCCACCGAGGCGTCGGTGAGATAGGCGCCGCTCGCGTCCCGGGCGAACAGCAGGACCCCGCCGAGGTCGAGGACGCCGGGCGCGGTGCCGTCGGTGTCGAGGCTCCAGGCGGCCCGGGCGCCGTATCCGGGGAGCGCGGCGCCCTGATACGCCGGGCCCTTCTCGGCCGGCTTCGCGGCCCCGGTGGGGGTACCGCCCGCCGCCTTGGGGTCGTCGTCACCACCCCCGCCACAGCCCGTCAGCAGAGCCATGGACACAGCCGTGGTCAGCAGGTACGTCCGTGCCCTCGTGCGATTCCGCGCCACCATGCGGTTCCCCCGTGCGATTCCCTGTGATCGAGACATGACAGCGGGCGATCCTAGACCAGTTCTTGATCTTGCGTTGACCCGGACCGGCCTCCGGGCGGGTCACGGGCCACATGACCCCAGAACGTTCACTTCTTCCCGTCGGCGGCGCACAATCGCCCCTATGCCGACAGCGCGCCCGCTCCGCCTCCTGGCACTGCCTCTGACCGCCCTGCTCCTCACCGCCGGCTGCGGTGGCGACGGCGACGAGCCCGGTACCGGCGCGGCCCAGCGGCCCCACAAGGACGGGCACCTCACCTTCACCCTGCTGTCCCTGCGCTGCGGGATCACGGGGGTGACGGGGTCCCACGCGGACGCTCCGCCGGAGGGACAGTTCTGCGCCGCACGGCTGAGGGTCGAGAACATCGACCCGAACTACCACACCTACGAGTCGGCCCGGCAGCGCGTCGCGGGCGTCACCGGCGACCGGGCCAGGCCCGACTCCTTCGCGATGGCGGTGCGCCGCCAGTCGGAGACGGTACGGCTGGGCGGGCACACCCTCATGGAGGTCGAGCTCTGGTACGACGTCCCGAAGGACGCGAAGGTCACCGGTCTGAAGGTGTCCGGCGACAACGACCCGACCAGCTTCACCAGCACCAAGCCCGTCGGGCGGGCGCCGGACGGGGTGTTCCTCCCCATGGCGCCCGCCCGACCGAGCGTCAGTTCAACTTGATCGCGGCGCAGGCCGAGGCGATCTTGGCGGTGCAGATCTGCTTGACGGTGTAGATGCCGTCGGCGACGACCGTGCGCTTGATGTTGGACTGCGTCAGCGCGGACACCGACACCAGCTGGGCCGGGATCTCCTTGTCCGTGGGGCTGTCGACGCGGTCCTGGGTGAGCGAGTCGAACAGGATGTCCTTGCCCTGGACCTTCGCCACGGCCATCTCGGCGGCGGCCTCGGCCTCCAGCGGGTAGGACTTGTAGACGCTCATGTACTGCTCGCCGGTGACGATGCGCTGCACGGCGTCCAGTTCGGCGTCCTGACCGGTGATGGGCGGCAGGTCGGTCATGCCGGCCTCCTCCATCGCCTCGATGGCGGCGCCGGCCATGGCGTCGTTGGCGGAGTAGACGGCGGCGATGTTGTCCTTGCCGATCGAGGCGATCGCGGCGGCCATGTCCTTCTTCGCGGTGGCCGGCTTCCAGCCGTCGACGTCGTACTTCGCGGAGATCGTCACCTTGCCGTTGAGCTCGGAGAGCGCGCCCGCCTTGAACTGCCCGGCGTTCGGGTCGGAGGGCGAGCCGTTGAGCATCACGATCTTGTCGGAGGTGTCGAGGCCCGAGCCCAGCGACTCGATGAGCGTGCGGCCCTGTACCTCGCCGACGAGTTCGTTGTCGAAGGAGACGTACGCGTCGATGGGGCCCTCGGCGAGCCGGTCGTAGGCGATGACCGGGATACCGGCGGCCTTGGCCTTCTTCACCGTCGGGGCGATGGCGTGCGAGTCCACGGCGTCCAGCAGGATGACGTCGACCTTGTCGTCGATCATCTTCTGCATCTGGGTCGCCTGCTTCTTGGCGTCCGCCTCGCCGTTGGCGTAGACGGTCTGGCCCAACTTCTTCGTGAGCTCCGAGACTTTCTTCTGGATGATCGGATAGTCGAAGTTCTCGTAGCGCGTGTTGGTCGTCTCCGGCATCAGCACGCCCACGGTGACGTCGTTGCCCTTGGTCGGACTCGCGTCCGCGCTGTCCCCCGACACCCCCAGGGCCCCGCAGGCGGTCAGCGACAGGGCCATCGAGGACGCGGCCGTGCAAAGGGCGATACGACGCATTGCGGTGCTCACTTCTGGTGCCTTCCGGACGCGGGCGCAGCATTGCGACCCAGATGACTGAAAAGCCAACGCGGCGACGCCCCCCAGCGTCAAGCAGAACCACTTAACGAGTGCGCAACGCCACTCTCCGTCTGTCTTGTGAAGACATCGCGCAACCGCCCCCAAACACCCTTTACGGACCCTCCATTCAAGCGGAGCCCCGGCGGAGGCAAAGATCCGTACAACCAACTCCATTCCTCGCGAGTCGTGATCACGACGGCTGCAGTCGGCCGTTCCCCATCCGTGCAGAGGATCGAATGAACCCAGCCAGACGTACGACGATCACGTCCGCCGCCGTGCTCGCCGTCACCGGCGGTCTGCTCACCACAGCCACCGCCCCCGCGTCCGCCGCCACGACCTGCGCGTCCCCGGTCTTCAAACGGCAGTTCTTCGCGAACACGACGTTTTCCGGCACCGCGAAGAAAACGGACTGCGACAGCGCGATCGACCAGAGCTGGACCGGCGCCCCCGTCTCCGGCCTGCCGTCCAACAACTTCGGCGTCCGCTGGTCCGTCACAAGGGACTTCGGCTCCGGCGGGCCCTTCGCCCTCGCCGCCTCCGGGCTCGACGGGATACGGGTCTACGTCGACGGCGTCCGCAAGATCGACCTGTGGAAGAACACCTCCACGACCGTGTCGAAGACCGTGAACGTCACCGTCCCGTCCGGCAAGCACACCCTGCGCGTCGACTACGTCAACTGGACCGGCGGCGCCAAGGTCAAGTTCACGTACACCCCGCGGACATCGGCGACCGTCGACACGGTCAAGCCCCTTGCTCCGACCGGCACTTCGGTGGCGTACGACGCGGCGACCGGCAAGGCGAGGCTGAGCTGGTCCGGCAACAAGGAGATGGACCTCGCGGGCTACCGCGTCTACCGCCGCCTGAAGGGCGCCTCCTTCGGCAGCGCCCCGCTCGCGACGACGACCTCGACGACACACACGGACGCCACCCTGCCGGTGACCGGTGCGGCGTACTACTACGAGGTCCGCGCCTACGACAAGGCGGGCAACGAGTCGACGGGGACGGCGGACCAGCTCGTCACCACCGCCGACCGCACCGCCCCCGCCGCGCCCACCGGACTCGACACCGAGTCCGGGCAGAAGGGCCTGCGGGTCAGCTGGAGCGCGGTCGACGGCGCGGCGTCCTACCGGGTGTACCGGTCGACGTCCGCGGCCGGGACGTACACCCGCGTCGGCAGCACCACCGAGGTCTCCTACCTGGACACCTCAGCCGCGGAGGAGAGCACCTACTACTACCGGGTGACCTCCCTCGACGCCGCCGGCAACGAGTCCGCGCGGTCCGCCGCCGTCAGCGACACCCGCCTGGACCTGAACCCGCCGTCCGCCGTCACCGGGCTGACGGCCACGCCGACCGAGTACGGCTTCGCGCTCAGCTGGGACGCCAACCCGACGCCCGATCTGCATCGTTATGTCGTCTACGCCGGTTCCCTCATCGGCGACGAGGAGGAGCAGGTCTGCTCCGTCCACGAGGTGGAGTGGCTGTCGGCCGACACCACGTCGTACGACTACGCGACCCTTCCGGACGGCGAGGAGCGCTGCATGTTCATCGACTCCGTCGACGACAACTGGAACTCCCACTTCGACTGGACCCGTTCGCCGAACATCGTGACGGCGACCGAGCGTGACACGACGCCGACCACGGCTACACCGGAAGGCTCGCCGCTCCACCTCGACGCCTCCCCGGCGGAGGGCGACGAGGGCAACCTGCTGGAGTGGAGCGGGCTCGGCGAGAGCGCTCCGGAGGCGGCGGGCGGCTACCGCATCTACCGCTGGAACCCGGCCACCTCGGCCTACGAGAAGATCGCCGAAGCCGACCCTGGTGCCTTCCAGTTCTTCGACACCGGCCTCGCGCGCGGCACCACGTCGTACTACTGGGTCACCGCCGTAGCCGCGGACGGCACGGAGTCCCTGCCCGCCGGCGACTGGGCGGTGACCGCCCCGTGAGCCGCACCGCACACTTCGCCGCGACCGCCGCGGTCCTCGCCACGGCGAGCACCCTGCTCACCGTGGCGCCCGCCTCCGCCGCGACCACCTGCAACTCCCCGGTCTTCAAGCGGCAGTTCTTCGCGAACACGACGTTTTCCGGGACCCCGAAGAAAACGGACTGCGACAGCGCGATCGACCAGAGCTGGACCGGTGCCCCCGTCTCCGGCCTGCCGTCGAACAACTTCGGTGTCCGCTGGTCGGTGACGAGGGACTTCGGCTCCGGCGGGCCCTTCGCCCTCGCCGCCTCCGGGCTCGACGGGATACGGGTCTACGTCGACGGCGTCCGCAAGATCGACCTGTGGAAGAACACCTCCACCACGGTCTCCAAGTCCGTCAACCTCACCATCCCCTCCGGCAAACACACCCTCCGCGTCGACTACGTCAACTGGACCGGCAGCGCGAAGGTCAAGTTCGCCTACACGCCCCGCACCTCCGCCACGGTCGACAAGGTCAAACCCCTTGTCCCGACCGGCACTTCGGTCGCGTACGACTCCGCGACCGGCAAGGCCAAGCTGAGCTGGGCGAAGAACAAGGAGATGGACCTCGCCGGGTACAAGGTCTACCGGCGGCTCAAGGGCACGGCCTTCGGCGGCAGCCCGCTCGCGACGACCACCGCCACCTCGTACACCGACATCCCGCCGGCGACCGGAGCGACGTACTACTACGAGGTCCGCGCGTACGACAAGGCGGGCAACGTCTCCACCGGCACCGCCGATCAGCCGGTCGGCACCCCCGACCGCACCGCCCCCGACGCGCCCACCGGGCTGTACGCGAAGGTGGGCCCGGGTGCGGTGACGCTCGCCTGGGACACGAACGGTGTCACGGACACGTACCGCGTGTACCGGGCGACCGCGCCCCAGGGGCCGTTCACGCGGATCGCCGACGGGCTCGACAGCGCCTGGTACCGGGACACCGGGGCCGATCTGACCGGGCGGCTGTACTACCGCGTCACCGCGGTGGACCCGGTCGGCAACGAGTCCGCGCCGTCCGTCGTCGCCGACACCGGCGAGCCGGACACGACCCCGCCCGCCCAGGTCACCGACGTGACGGTGGAGGGCACCACGGCGGGCAACGCGGTGCGCTGGCAGACCTCGTCCGACGACCGTCACGTCAACCACTACGAGGTGTGGGCGGCGCCCGAGGGCGCGTCCGACCCCGACGGACCGGAGACCGTCTTCGGCCTCTCGTTCAACGACCAGCGGGCGGCGGCCGGAGTCCCGCTCACCTACCGCGTCCAGGCCGTCGACGACTACGGCAACCTCGCCCCCGTCTCCGCCCCGGTCACCGCGACCCGCCCGGCCCCCGGCGCCGTGGCGGTCCCGACCGGCGTCGAGGGCACGCCCCTCGACAGCGCCACCGAGCTCACCTGGGTCTCGGTGCCCGACGCCACCGGCTACCGGGTCTACCGGCGCACCGACCGGAACGCCGCCTGGACCCGGCTCGGGGACCGTCCCACCACCGCGCTGCGTTACTCCGACAGCGAGGCACCGGGCGTCTCCGCCTACTACTACGTGGCCGCCCTCGACGCCGAGGGCCGCGAGTCGGCACCGTCCGAGTCCGTCCAGGTATGGCGCGAGACCCCGGCCACGCCGACGGCTCCCGTCGCGCCGACGATCACGCTGTCCGCCCCGTACAAGGAGTGCACGACCAACGACTGCGCGCCCCACGGCGGCACCGGCGTCCCGCTCACGGTGACGCTGAAGCACGATCGGCTGCTGTCCGGGTACACGTACCGCTTCTACGGGCCGTCCAACAGCGGGTACTTGACCACCGACGGTTCGACGATCACCTGGACGCCGTCCGGGCCGGGCCTCTACACCTTCGAGGTGCGCGCGATCGACTACTACGGCCGCAGCGGCCCGTTCACCAGCGTGCGCTTCATGGTCGGGTGAGGAGCACCCTCCAGGCGTCGGACGACCGGCACAGAAGCGGGCCCGGAGAATTTCTCCGGGCCCGCTTTCACACGCCTGTGCGTCCGGTCGTGTCTAGTCCTTGGCCTTCTTCGGCCGCCACACCACCAGCGCGCTGGTCTGCTGCACCTCCTGGTACGGCACCAGGTCGCGTCGGTACGACGCGTGCACCGCGGCCTCCCGCTGGCGCATCGTGGCGGCGGCGCCCTCCAGCGCCGCCTCCATCTCCGCGACACGGGACTGCAGGGCCGCGACCTGGTTCTCCAGCTCGATGATGCGCTTGATGCCGGCCAGGTTGATGCCCTCGTCCTGCGACAACTGCTGCACGGTGCGCAGCAGTTCGATGTCGCGGGCCGAGTAGCGGCGGCCCCGGCCCGCGGTGCGGTCCGGGGAGACCAGGCCGAGGCGGTCGTACTGGCGAAGGGTCTGCGGGTGCAGGCCGGAGAGCTGGGCCGCCACCGAGATGACGTAGACCGGGGTTTCCTCGGTCAGTTCGTACGGGTTGCGTCGACGGCCGTCCATCTCTGTCATGCTCCCTTCGCGGCCTGGAACAGCTCCGCCCGCGGATCCTCGTCCGCGGTCGCCTCGCGATACGCCTCCAGCGCTTCACGAGCCTTCCCCGTCACGTCCTTGGGGACACTCACCTCGACGGTGACCAGAAGGTCGCCGCGGGTGCCGTCCTTGCGGACCGCGCCCTTGCCGCGGGCGCGCATGGTGCGGCCGTTGGGCGTGCCGGGCGGGAGCTTGAGGGTGACGGGCGGGCCGCCCAGGGTGGGGACCCGGACCTCGCCGCCGAGGGCCGCCTCCGCGAACGTCACCGGGACGGTGACCGTGAGGTTGTCCTCCTTGCGGCCGAAGACCGGGTGCGCGTCCACGTGGACGGTGACGTACAGGTCGCCCGCGGGGCCGCCCCGTTCACCCGGCGCTCCCTTGCCGCGCAGGCGGATGCGCTGGTTGTCCGTCACCCCGGCGGGGATGCGGACCTGCATGGTGCGCGAGGACTTGGCGCGACCGCTGCCCTTGCAGTCCATGCAGGGGTGCTCGGCGATCAGACCGCGGCCCTTGCAGTCGGGGCAGGGGTCGGTGAGCGAGAAGCCGCCGCCCGAACCCCGCGCCACCTGGCCGGTGCCGACGCAGGTCGGGCACACACGCGGTGTGCCGTTCTTGTCGCCGGTGCCCGAACAGGCCTTGCAGGGGGACTGCGAGGACATCCGCAGCGGGACCGTGGCCCCCTCGATGGCTTCGGTGAAGCTCAGCGTGACCTCGGTGTCGATGTCCTGCCCGCGCCGCGGCTGCACCCGGGTGCCCCCGGTGCCGCCGCGGTTGAACAGGCCGCCGAACACGTCGCCGATCCCGCCGCCGAAGCCGCCTGAACCCTGGCCGCCGCCCTGGGCGCCGCCTCCGAAGAGGTCGCCCAGGTCGAAGTTGAAGGAGCCGCCGCCCGCGCCCGGCCCCGGCCTGAAGCCGCCGTTGCCGAAGAGGGCGCGAGCCTCGTCGTACTCCTTGCGCTTCTTGGGGTCACCGAGGATGTCGTTCGCCTCGGAGATCTCCTTGAAGCGCTCCTCCGCCTTGACGTTGCCCTTGTTGGCGTCCGGGTGGAACTCGCGGGCGAGTTTCCGGTACGCCTTCTTGATCTCGGCCTCGGTGGCGTCCTTGGGGACGCCGAGGACCTTGTAGTAGTCCTTCTCGATGAAGTCCTTGGTGCTCATCCCCGACGCCCCTCCTCTCGATCAGTCCAGGTGACTTCAGCCCTCTTCAGAGCTGTTGTCCTTCTCCTCGGTCTCGGCGTCTTCGGCCTTGACCGTCTGCGCGCCCGGCTGCGGTTCGGCGACGGCCACCCGCGCGGGGCGGATGGTGCGCTCGCCGATGCGATACCCCGGCTGGAGGATCGCCACGCAGGTCGTCTCGGTGACGTCCGGCGCGTAACTGTGCATCAGGGCCTCGTGGATCGTCGGGTCGAAGGGCTCGCCCTCCTTGCCGAACTGCTGCAGACCCATCTTCGCCGCGACGGTCTCCAGCGACTCACCGACGGACTTGAAGCCGCCGACGAACTCGCCGTGGTCCCGGGCGCGGCCGATGTCGTCGAGCACGGGCAGGAGTTCGGTCAGGAGGTTCGCGACGGCGATCTCCTTGACCGTGATCCGGTCCCGCTCCACGCGGCGGCGGTAGTTCTGGAACTCGGCCTGGAGCCGCTGGAGGTCCGTGGTGCGCTCTTCGAGCGCCTTGCGGGACTGGTCCAGCTGGGCGGTCAGACCGGCGATCTGTGCGGTTGCGTCCCCGGCCGGGGCCGCCCCCTCGCCGTTCGACGAGGGTGCGGCCTTCGACTCGGCGTCGTCAGGGGTGGCGCCGGAGGGGACGTCGGGCTTCTCCTCGAAGCCCGGGGTCTCCTCCGTCACGCGGCACCGTCCTTACGGTCCTCGTCGACGATCTCGGCGTCGACGACGTCGTCGTCGGCCTTCGGGGCCTCGGCACCGGCCTCGCCGCCCGCGGCCTGCGCGGCGCCCGCGTCCGCGTACATGGCCTGGCCGACCTTCTGCGAGACCGCGGCGACCTTCTCGGTGGCGGTGCGGATCTCGGCGGTGTCCTCGCCCTTGAGCGCGGCCTTCAGCTCCTCGACGGCGGCCTCGACCTCGGTCTTGACCTCGCCGGGGACCTTGTCCTCGTTGTCCTTGAGGAACTTCTCCGTCTGGTAGACGAGCTGCTCGCCCTGGTTGCGGGTCTCGGCGGCCTCGCGGCGGGCGTGGTCCTCCTCCGCGTACTTCTCGGCCTCCTGGCGCATCCGGTCGACCTCGTCCTTCGGCAGCGAGGAGCCGCCGGTGACGGTCATCTTCTGCTCCTTGCCCGTGCCGAGGTCCTTCGCGGTCACGTGCATGATGCCGTTGGCGTCGATGTCGAAGGCGACCTCGATCTGCGGGACACCGCGCGGGGCCGGCGGCAGACCGGTCAGCTCGAACATCCCGAGCTTCTTGTTGTACGCCGCGATCTCGCGCTCGCCCTGGTAGACCTGGATCTGCACCGACGGCTGGTTGTCCTCGGCCGTCGTGAAGATCTCCGAACGCTTCGTCGGGATCGTCGTGTTGCGCTCGATCAGCTTGGTCATGATGCCGCCCTTGGTCTCGATGCCGAGGGACAGCGGGGTCACGTCAAGGAGCAGGACGTCCTTGACCTCACCCTTGAGGACACCGGCCTGGAGGGCGGCGCCGATGGCGACGACCTCGTCCGGGTTGACGCCCTTGTTGGCCTCGTTGCCACCGGTCAGCTCCTTGACGAGCTCGGCGACGGCGGGCATACGGGTGGAGCCACCGACCAGGACGACGTGGTCGATCTCGTTGATCGAGATGCCGGCGTCCTTGATGACGTTGTGGAACGGCGTCTTGCAGCGCTCCAGGAGGTCCGCGGTCAGCTGCTGGAACTGGGCGCGGGTGAGCTTCTCGTCGAGGTGCAGGGGGCCCTCGGCGGAGGCGGTGATGTAGGGCAGGTTGATCGAGGTCTCGGTGGACGAGGACAGCTCGATCTTCGCCTTCTCGGCGGCCTCGCGCAGACGCTGGAGCGCCATCTTGTCCTTGGCGAGGTCCACGCCGTGACCGGACTTGAACTGCTGCACCAGGTAGTCGACGACGCGCTGGTCCCAGTCGTCACCACCGAGGTGGTTGTCACCGTTGGTGGCCTTCACCTCGACGACGCCGTCGCCGATCTCCAGGAGGGACACGTCGAAGGTGCCGCCACCGAGGTCGAAGACGAGGATCGTCTGGTCGTCCTTGTCGAGGCCGTACGCGAGCGCGGCCGCGGTGGGCTCGTTGACGATACGGAGGACGTTGAGACCGGCGATCTCACCGGCTTCCTTCGTCGCCTGGCGCTCGGAGTCGTTGAAGTACGCCGGGACGGTGATGACCGCGTCGGTCACCTTCTCGCCCAGGTACGCCTCGGCGTCCCGCTTCAGCTTCTGGAGGATGAACGCCGAGATCTGCTGCGGGTTGAAGGGCTTCCCGTCCAGCTCGATCTTCCAGTCGGTGCCCATGTGGCGCTTCACGGAACGGATGGTCCGGTCCACGTTGGTGACCGCCTGGCGCTTGGCGACCTCGCCGACCAGCACCTCGCCGTTCTTCGCGAAGGCGACGACGGACGGCGTGGTCCTGGCACCCTCGGCGTTGGTGATGACGGTGGGCTCGCCGCCTTCGAGAACGCTGACGACGGAGTTAGTCGTGCCCAGGTCGATGCCGACCGCACGTGCCATGGTTGATTCCTCCAGCTGACTTGAGTGGAACGGACTCAAGTGTGCATGACGCACGCGTTTGGTGCAACAGACCTGAGTCTGTGACGCTCAACTCTTATCCGTTCCTTACACGCAAGGGCCCTCTGACCTGCGGCGATGCCTGCGCCGGTACCGGTCGAGAAGCGCCGGAGGACTTCACCCGCAGCAGCGCGAGGACGACGACCAGGGCGCCCGCGGCCACCCACAGCGACCCCGTCGCCCCGACCCACCCGAGGTGCTCCAGCACTCCGACGAGCACCCCCGCGAAGGCCCCGAGGCCGAGCAGCACGACCGTCCCCTGCGGGGTGAGCCCCAGCCTGCGCAGCCGGTGCGCGAGATGGTCCGGGCCGCGCCGGCCGGCCAGCCGGCGGGCGACGACGACCAGAAGGACGTCGGCGACGGCCACCGCGTTGAGCGCGAACAGCACGCCCGCGCTGGAGGCCGCCTCGTGCCCGGTGCGCGCCACCACGCCGGCCGCGGCGAGCACGAACCCGGCGAACAGCGCCCCGCCCGAGCCGAGCCCCACGCGCGCGGGAGGCCAGTTGTGCATCAGGAACCCGGTCAGCGCGGCGGCCAGCACGCTCAGCAGCACCGCGAGGCCGTCCATCACCTCGGCCGCCGCACAGGCCCCCACCCCGAAGGCGGCGACGACCCCGACGGTCCCGGCCAGTCCGTCGGCGTGGTCGAGTGCCCGGAACCCCAGCGCCACACACGCGATCCAGCCCACGGCGAGCATCCCGCCGACGACGCCGGTCTCCTCGTAGGGCACCACACAGGCCGCCGCCACGGCCGTACCCACGAAGAGCACGCGCGGGCGGACCCGCCACAGATCGGCGACGAGGCCGAGGGCGGCGACGGCGGCGGCCGCGACGAGCAGTTCGCCGCCGCCCGGGGGCGCGATGCCGGTCCGCTCCCCGGTGACGACGACCGCGCAGGTCGTGAGCACCACCGCGACACCCCCGGACAGCGGCACCTTGCGCTGCTGCCGGCGCCGGTCGGTCAGACCCAGGCGCAGGGCGGGGGCGCGCAGCAGCGCGGTGAGTACCGCGGTCAGCAGCAGGGCGGTGGTGGCGGCAGCGATCCCATAGAGCACGAGTCTTAAAGTAGTCACGAATGTACCAATTTGGTACGAATAACACGTTCAGACTTTCCACCGGCTCTTAAGGCAACCCTCAGCGACACAGATCACCGCAGTGCTGGCTACAGTGCGAACGAGGATGCGGGTACCCTCAAGAGAACTGCATAAGTTACCGCTTAGTAATCTCGCCCCGCCCAGGCCCGAGGAGCCCCCGACATGCAACTCGCAGCGATCATCGTGTCGCTGGTCCTGACCGTGGTCGGCGCCGCACTCTTCGCACGCGTCATCGCGCAGTTCGTCCGCTTCTTCATGCTCGGACAGCCACTGCCGGCCGGTGCCCGGACCGACAACCCGTACCAGCGCAGCGTGACCCTGGTGAAGGAGTTCCTGGGCCACACCCGGATGAACCGCTGGGGCGTCGTGGGCGTCGCCCACTGGTTCGTGGCGATCGGCTTCCTGACCCTGATCCCGGTGCTCGGCCAGGCCCTCGGCCAGCTCTTCCAGGCCGACTTCCAGCTGCCGGTCATCGGCGGCTGGCTGCCCTGGGAGATGTACGTCGAGTTCATCACCGTGATGACGGGCCTCGGCATCGCCACGCTCATCGTCATCCGGCTGCTGAACCTGCCCTCGCGCCCGGGCCGCAAGTCCCGTTTCGCGGGCTCCAAGGCCTGGCAGGCGTACTTCGTCGAGTACGTCATCCTGACCATCGGCGCCGTGATCTACGTGCTGCGCGGCCTGGAGGGCTCGCTGCACCACGTCGACCACTACGAGGCCGCGTACTTCGCCTCGTACCCCCTGGTCGCCGCCCTGCGCGACCTCGACGTCTCCACGCTGCAGAACCTGACCTACCTGTTCGCGGGCATCAAGGTCAGCGTCTCCTTCATCTGGATGATCGTCGTCTCGGTCAACGCCAACATGAGCGTCGCCTGGCACCGCTTCCTCGCCTTCCCGAACATCTGGTTCAAGCGCGAGGGCGACGGCGGTACCGCGCTCGGCGCGCTCCAGCCGATGACGTCGGGCGGCAAGCCGATCGACTTCACCGACCCCGGTGACGACGACGTCTTCGGCGTCTCCCAGGTCGAGCAGTTCTCCTGGAAGGGCCTGCTGGACTTCTCCACCTGCACCGAGTGCGGCCGCTGCCAGTCGCAGTGCCCCGCCTGGAACACCGGCAAGCCGCTCTCCCCCAAGCTCCTCGTCATGGCGCTGCGCGACCACTCGCACGCCAAGGCGCCCTACCTGCTCGCGGGTGGCGGCAAGACCATGGAGGGCGAGGAGAAGGCGTCGGAGGAGCAGCTGGCCGGTGTGCCGGCGGCGGCTCTGGCGGAGGCCGAGCGCCCGCTGATCGGCACCCTCGAAGAGAACGGCGTCATCGACCCGGACGTCCTGTGGTCCTGCACCACCTGCGGCGCCTGCGTCGAGCAGTGCCCGGTCGACATCGAGCACGTCGACCACATCGTCGACATGCGCCGCTACCAGGTGATGATCGAGTCCGCGTTCCCGTCCGAGGCGGGCACGATGCTCAAGAACCTGGAGAAGAAGGGCAACCCCTGGGGCCTGGCCAAGAAGCAGCGCCTGGAGTGGACGAAGGAAGTCGACTTCGAGGTGCCGGTCGTCGGCAAGGACATCGAGGACCTCTCCGAGGTCGAGTACCTGTACTGGGTCGGCTGCGCCGGCGCCCTGGAGGACCGCGCCAAGAAGACCACCAAGGCCTTCGCGGAACTCCTGCACATGGCGGGCGTCAAGTTCGCCATCATGGGCGGCGACGAGAAGTGCACCGGCGACTCCGCCCGCCGTCTCGGCAACGAGCCCCTGTTCCAGGAGCTCGGCATGGAGAACGTGGCCGCGCTGAACATGGCGTTCGGTGAGTCCCTCAACGAGGAGGGAGAGGTGGACGAGAGCACCAAGAAGCCGAAGTCCTCGAAGAAGATCGTCGCCACCTGCCCGCACTGCCTCAACACCATCGGCAACGAGTACCCGCAGCTCGGCGGCGACTACGAGGTCATCCACCACACCCAGCTGCTCCAGCACCTGGTGGACGAGGGCAAGCTGGTCCCGGTCACCCCGGTCGAGGGCATCATCACCTACCACGACCCCTGCTACCTGGGCCGGCACAACAAGATCTACACGCCGCCGCGCGAGATCATCGCGAACGTCCCGGGCCTCAGGAACGAGGAGATGCACCGCCACAAGGAGCGCGGCTTCTGCTGTGGCGCCGGTGGCGCGCGGATGTGGATGGAGGAGCGGATCGGCAAGCGCATCAACAACGAGCGCGTCGACGAGGCTCTGTCGTTGAACCCCGACATCGTCTCCACCGCCTGCCCGTTCTGCCTGGTCATGCTCACCGACTCGGTGAACGGCAAGAAGAACGAGGGCAAGGCCAAGGAGTCCATCACCGTCGTCGACGTGGCCCAGCTGCTGCTGGAGTCGGTCAAGACCCCGGTGGACCCCGAGGACGCCGCGGAGACCGAGAGCGAGCCGGAGCCCGAGCCGGTCAAGTAGCAGTAGTCGTATTCGATACGGCCGTACGACGCCCCCTGTCCGAGGTTTCGGCAGGGGGCGTCGCCGTCTGCGCACGCGTCCCGCAGATGACGAAGGTGACGCTGATCAGCAGCGCCCAGGACACCCACTTGCCGATCGCGACCGGCTGCCAGCCGTCCAGCTGGTCGGGGTAGGTCCAGGCGCCGAGATACGTCGCCATGTTCTCGGCCACCCAGAGGAAGAAGCCGATCAGCGTGAAGGACAGCGCGAGCGGCATCCGGTGGCGGTGGGCGCCGATCGTGTAGTGCACCCAGGTGCCGGCGGTCACCGCGAGCAGCAACGCGGCGAGGGGCCAGCGCAGGTCGGGGATCCAGTGGTGGCTCAGGAAGTTGGCGTAGAGCAGGACGGCGAGCGCGGCGGTGGCGCGGGGCCGGTAGCCGGTCAGGGACAGCCGCATCAGCCGCCAGGAACGGCAGACGTAGCTGCCGACCGCCGCGTACATGAAACCGCCGTACAACGGCACTCCGGCGAGCTTGGCCAGGCCCGGCTCGGGATAGCTCCACGAGCCGACGTGCACCTTCACCACCTCGAAGGCGAGCCCCAGCACATGGCAGAACGCGACCACGGCCACCTCCCGCCGTGTCTCCCACCCCAGCAGGAAGCCCACGCCGGTCAGCAGGACGCCGTACGCCAGCAGCAGGTCGTAGCGGGCCACCGGCAGCGGCGGGAGCAGTGTGGAGGCCGCCATACCACCGAGCAGGGCGACGGCGAAGGCACAGCAGCGGGCCTGGAGCCAGGTGAAGCGGGCGAGTTGGCGGAGGAGACGCATGGTGCTGTAGATCGCCGGCGGGGCGCGGACGGTTGCAGCGGTGCCGCGTTCTACATGGGCAGCGAGTGCAGACGTGCGGGGCCCGGCGGCCATACGGCGCCGTCGGCGAGCGGTGTCCACATCGTGCGCAGCGGATGGTCCACGACGACTCCGCCCGGCTGCTCCACCCGCATCCCGTCCGCCGACTCCCGCCAGCCGAGGCGCCGGTAGAGCGGCACCCGGTCCGGCCGACAGAACAGGAGCCCGAACTCCACGCCGGTGCCCCGGGCGTGGGCCACGGCGGCGTCCACGACCAGCCGCGCCAGCCCGTGTCCCCGCAGGTCCGGCGCGACGACGACGCCACCGAGACCCGCCACCGGGAACCGGCGCTGGCCGACCGACACCGTGGCGTCCACCAGCCCGGCGTGCGCCACGAGCCGCCCCTGATGCCGGACGCCGAAGTGGACGTCCTTGTCCCGGGACCGCACGCCGAACGCGGCGACCTCGAAGGGGTCGTCGAGGCCGCCGGTGATCTCGTCGAGGTCGGCCTTGCTGTACTGAGGGAGCCGGATGACCGCGTATGCCATGAAGATCATCGTCGCGCATCGGGCGTGGGGGTGGAGCACAGCCCCCTCAGCCACTCCGCGCACGCCGCCTCCCCCGCCGGAAGGCTCGCGCCCGGGAAGAGGCGGGTCCAGGCACGGGTCGGGGCGAGGGCGCCCAGGCGGGTCGCGAGGGTCAGGGCGCGGCGCAGTTCCGGCAGCGTACGGCCGTCTTCCGTCCAGGGTTCCAGGTAGGCGTCGCGCAGCCCGGGGAGGGCCTCGGGGCCGTACCGTTCGCGGACTCGGCGGGCCGGGACGGTGAAGCTGCAGAAGGGGTGGGAGATATGGGCGTCGCCCCAGTCGAAGAAGGTGAAGCGGCCGGGGGCGGGGCGGAAGAGCTGGCCGTCGTGCAGGTCGCAGTGGTCGAGGGAGTCGGGGACGCCGGTGGCGGCGAGTTCCGCGCACCAGTCGAGGAGGCGGGGGCGCAGGGCGTGCAGACGGGCCCGGTCCGCCGGGTCCAGCGCGGTGTTCCGCGCCAGGGCGGTGTCGAAGATGCCGGGGAGAGCGGCGGCGCGCGCGTCCGGTACGCCGAGCCGGTCCATCTCGGCGACGTACGGGATCAGCGCCCGCTGCATCCGCGCGTACTGCCGCAGCGCCCCCTCCCACGCCCGGACGTCGGCGTCGCCGCGCTCCAGCACATCCCGGAAGAGATCACCGCCGTGGGGCAGCAGCGCCCAGCCGCGCCCGGCGTCGACGGCGAGCGGCTCCAGTACGTGCTCGGGCACCCAGCCGGCCAGCGCGGCGGTGAGCGCGCCCTCGAAGGCGCTGCCGGGCGGATTGGCCTTGAACCAGACGTCGGCGCCGTCCCGCACCGCGATGCGCACGAGGACCGACCACGGCCGCAGCCGCACACCCCACCGCCCCGCCGGCCGCAGCCCGCGCGCCGCGAGCCGCGCCTGCGCCCAGCCGAGCGCTGTTTCCCGCCACTCCTCCTGTTCCCAGGGGGTCACGGTGTCCTGGTAGCTCCCACGGTCCACGACCGTCGACGTCTCGTGCCGCACCGGCCCATCCGAACATCCCCGGCGCCCCTTCCACCAGCGGTTTCCGTACGAGAAGATCACCGGGACCGTAGGCATGCGTGAGGTGGGGGAAAACATGGGGCTCGTCGTGCTGCTGGGCATCCTGGCGTTGGTGATCTTCGGGTGCGTGTGTGTGGTGTGGGCCGCGCGCGGCGGGCCGCGATGGGTGCGGGGCGTGGCCTGGGTGACGACCGGGCTGGGTGAGGTCGTGGTGGCCCTGGCGAAGAGCAGCAAGGGGAAGAGCCGCTCCAACTCCAGTAGTGACGATGGCGACTGAGTGACGACGGCGACTGGAGTGACGATGGCGACTGAGTGACGATGGCGACTGAGCCGACCCCTTAACCCCACCGTCGAACACGTGCATCATTGCGAGGTCGTTGTCGATGATGCTGACGAGGTGAGCGGTGCGCGTGCGAGGAGCCGGGACGGGGACGGCCGTGCTGTGCGGTGTGCTGCTGCTCGCCTCCTGCGGACCCCACCAGAACGCCGGCAGCGGGGACGGCCCGAGCGGCGCCCCCGTGCGGGCCAACAGCGCGCCCGCACTGCTGCCGGTGCCACGCGGTGACGGCAGCAAGGTCGCGGACGACTTCAACGGCGACGGCCACCGCGACCTCGTCCTGAACGACCTCGTCAAGGCGGAGAGCCACACCGACGACCCCGGCATCGGCATCGTCTACGGCAGTGCGCGCGGACTCCGGGCGGGGGCGCGGCAGTTGGTGAGCGCGAAGAAGCAGGCGGTGGCCACCAAGGGCCAACTCCCCGCCGTCTTCGACGCGGAGGCCAGCTGCGACCTCGACAAGGACGGGTTCACCGACCTCGTCGTCTCCACCGACCCGCCCTTCGACGGGCAGGGGCAGCCCCCGGTCCCGTTGCAGGTGCTGTTCGGCTCGCCCTCCGGGCTGACCGGCAGGGCCGTCAAGCTCGCCGTCCCCGCAAAGGCCCGCGCGGGCAACGACTGGGCGGACCAGCCGGTGTGCGGGGACTTCGACGGGGACGACGCCGAGGATCTCGTCCTGCACGCCTCCGGCGGCCAACTCACCTACCTGCGAGGCCCGTTCAGCAGAAAGGGTGCCCCGCGCAAGGCCGGTGCGCCGATCCAGTCGCCGGGGCAGGTACCGGTCGGCCCCGCCGCCGACGTGAACCTCGACGGATACGACGACCTGGTCGTCCGTACCGCCGAGGGCACCGCCACCTCCGCCGTCGTCCTCGGCGGCCCCACCGGCCCGACCCGCACCGGCGCCACCCTGCCCACCGGAGTCGACGTGGCCCTCGGCCGCTTCGGCAAGGGCAGGGCGTGGGACGCGGCGGTCGGCGCGATGGGCGGCACCGCCCTGCGCTACGACCTGCCCACCGCCGTCCGCGGCACCCTCGCCTCCCCCGGCTCGATGCTCGCCGCCGCCGACTTCGACGGGGACGGACTGAGCGAACTCGTCTCCAGCGGCTCGCGGGTGAAGGTCTTCAGGGGCGCTGCGAAGGGGCTGTCCGCGGCGGCCATGGTCACCGTCGAGCCGAAAGCCGTCGGCACCACCCGGGTCGTCGGCATCGGCGACTTCGACGGCGACGGGCGGGCGGACCTCGCGCTGCGCACCTACCGGGGCGAGACGAAGGACAGCGTCACCGTGTACTCCGGGGCGAAGAAGGGGCTGGTGGCGGCGGAGCCGACGGTCACCTTCTCGACGGCGGCGTTCCTCGCCTCCTGACCGCGAGCACCAGACGCCTCACCTCGCACAAACATTTACCGAACTCACGTACAACCCTTGCCCACCGGCAGAGGTCTCCTGATCGCCGACCGTGCTGTGCACCCGAGATGAGCCGAGAAGAGCTCCCGGAGAACACGTGCGGTCCGCCCCCATCGACTGTGGGCGCCCGCCAGGCGCCCCCCGCATGCCGCAGGAGAACCCGCATGCACCAGCGTCATCTGCGACTCGCCCTCGCGACGGCCACGGCCGTCGCGCTGACAGGCGGTCTGCTGACGTTCTCGGCCGTGACCGCGACGGCCGCCGACTCCACCACCGTCCCGCAGGCCGACTTCAACAACGACGGCATCGGGGACACCGCCTTCTCGGCCGACGGCGCCTACGTCGGCGGCAAGAAGAACGCCGGTCAGCTCGTCGTCCTCTACGGCACCCGCTCCGGGGTGTCGTCCGCGCAGCGCTCCGTCATCAGCCAGAACACCACCGGCACCCCGGGCACGGCGGAGACGGGCGACGGCTTCGGCGTCGACAGTGCCTACGCCGACTTCAACGGCGACGGCTACGACGACCTCGCCGTCGGCTCCCCGGGCGAGGACGTCGGCGACGACACCGACGGCGGCAGCCTGGCCGTCCTGTGGGGCTCGGCGTCCGGCATCACCGGCAAGGGCGTCACCATCCCCGACCCGGCGCCCGGCAAGCACGACCGCTGGGGCAAGACGCTCGCCGCCGGCGACTTCGACGGCGACGGCAAGGCCGACCTGGCCGTCGGCAGCACCGGCGCCGCGGTCTACGTCTTCAAGGACGGCATCTCCGGCGACGGCACCGCGGGCGGCCAGTACACCGTCACACCCCCGATCGCGAGCCACACCGGGGCCGGCGCGCTGCACCTGACCGCGGGTGACGTGACCGGCGACGGCCGCACGGACCTCGTCGTCGACGGCTACGAGACCACGTCCGAGCGAGGCTGGAACCGCAACTACTACTTCCCCGGAGTCTCCGGCGGCCTGTCCGACGGCCGCGTCAAGGAACTCAAGTCGGGCATCGTCAGCGGGATCGGCGACATCAACCACGACGGCTACGGCGACATCGTGACCGGCGCCTCCTGGAACGGCGAACCGAACTCCGCCACCGGCGGCAAGATCTGGATCACCTACGGCACGGCCGACGGCCCCGGCACCGTCAAGGGCATCACCCAGGACACCGGCAGCGTCCCCGGCACCTCCGAGAAGGACGACTACTTCGGCTGGGACCTCGACCTCGGCGACATCAACGGCGACGGCTTCCAGGACCTCGTCATCGGCGCCCCCGGTGAGAACATCGGCGCCATCACCGACGCCGGCATGGTCACCGTCCTCTACGGCACGGCCTCCGGCCTCAACACCGCCTCCGGCGCCCAGTCCTTCGCCCAGTCCACCGCGGGCGTCCCCGGCGAGGACGAGACGAACGACGCGTTCGGCGCCGACGCCAAGCTCGACGACGTCAACGGCGACGGCAAGGCGGACCTGCTCGTGGGGTCGTACGAGAACGACGGCAACGGCGCGGTCCTTTACCTCCCCTCCAACGGCACGAAGCTCACCACGGCCGGCTCCCGCACCGTCTCCCCGAGCGCGGTCGGCGTCTCCACGACGGGCGTCCCGGCGTTCGGCGCCAACTTCGCGGACTGACGTCCACCGACTGACGTCCACCGGGAGAGCCCACCTCCCTCGTACCTCCGCTGACCCTCACAGGGAGCACCCCATGCGCAGAAGCACCGCGTCCGCCCTGACCGCCACCCTCCTCGCCACCGGCCTCACCCCGCTGTTCCTCGCCGCCCCGGCCTCCGCCGCCGTCGCCAAGCACTACGACGACTTCAACGGCGACGGCTACCGCGACCTGGCGTACAGCCACTACTACAGCGGCATCTCCGGCGACGACGGCTGGACCGGCGGCGCCGTCAACATCGTCTACGGCAAGGCGAGCGGCCTCGACACCTCGCACACCCAGGTCGTCCACCAGGACAGCCCCGGCATCCCCGGCACCGGCGAGGAGGACGACTACTTCGGCGGGTCGCTCACCAGCGCCGACCTCAACAAGGACGGCTACGCCGACCTGATCGTCGGCAACGACAGCGAGCACGTGGGCAGCGCGGAGTACCGCGGGACGGTCACCATCGTCTGGGGCTCCCGCACCGGCCTGTCCGGCGGTACCAGCCTCGCCCCGAGGTCGGGCGCGAGCGGCTCCCAGTCCCACTTCGGCAGCGCGCTCGCCGGCGGCGACTTCAACGGCGACGGCTCGCCCGACCTCGCGGTGATCGGCGGCGAGGAGACATGGCTGTACCGGGGCCCGTTCACCAAGTCCGGCACGACGGGCAGCGTCAGCAAGATCGACAAGGTGGACCAGGGCTGGTACTCCAACGGCCTCGCCGCCGGCAGGGTCAACGGTGACGGCAAGACCGACCTGGTCGTCCTCGGCACGCAGTTCATCAACAACAAGCCCACCAGCCGCATCTGGTACCTCAAGGGCGCCTCGTCCGGCCTGACCTCGGGCGCCTCCAAGACGTACGCCAGCGAGCCGTGGGGCGCCGCGATCGGCGACTTCGACAAGAACGGGTACGGCGACATCGCGGTCGGCCTGCCCGACAACAACGACGGCAAGGGCATCGTCAGCGTCTGGCGCGGCACGTCCTCGGGGCCGAGCGGCTCGATGACGTACAACCAGGCCTCCTCCGGCGTCTCCGGCAGCCCCGAGGCGGGCGACAACTTCGGCTACTCCGTCTCGGCCGGCGACACCAACGGCGACGGCTACGCGGACCTCGCGGTCGGTGTGCCCTTCGAGGACGTGGACGGCAAGGAGGACCAGGGCGGCGTCACCGTCTTCCGCGGCGGCTCGGGCGGCCTGACCGGCACCCGCTCCACCTGGATCCCGCAGACGGTCATCGGCCCGGCCGACTCCTACGCCTCCTTCGGTGCCCCGGTCCGGCTGCGCGACCTGAACCGCGACGGCAAGGCCGACCTGACGGTGGGCGCCAACGGCGACGCCCTGTTCATGCCCGGCACCGGCACCACGCCGAGCGCGACGGGCTCCTTCCACCTGCCGGAGTTCGGCGGCGGCTTCCTCGACTGACGCACCTCCCCCTCTTACTGGAGCACCTCTATGCGCCCCCTCAGAACCGCGCTCGCGACGGCCACCGCCGCCGCCCTCACCGGCGGTCTGCTCACCCTCACGGCCGCCACGACCGCGTCCGGGGCCCCCTCCGGCCTCGCCGGCGACTTCAACGGCGACGGCTACCGCGACGTGGCCGTCGCCGCGCCCATCGCCAAGGTGAGCGGCAAGACCGGCGCGGGCTACGTCGCCGTCGTCTACGGCACCAAGAGCGGCCTCGACACCAGCAAGCGCCAGATCATCAGCCAGGCCACGGACGGCATCCCGGGCACCCCGGAGGCATCCGACTACTTCGGCGACCGCCTCACCTCGGGCGACTTCGACGGGGACGGCTACACGGACCTCGTCGTCGGCGTGCACGGCGAGCGGATCGGCTCCACCGACTCCTTCGGCGCGCTGACCGTGCTGTGGGGCGGCGCGACCGGCATCAAGTCCGGCACCGACATCTCCTCCCCGCTGCCGGAGTACCGCAACGAACTGGGCTGGGTCCTCGCGGCCGGCGACTTCGACGGCGACGGCCACACCGACCTCGCGGCCGGCAACAACTCCACGCCGGCCCTGAACATCTTCAAGGGCCCCATCTCCCGCACCGGCAAGGCGAGTTCGCTGGTCGGGATCGACACCGTCGACCAGACCACGATCTACCCCGACGGCCTGATCGCGGGCGAGGTCAACGGCGACGGGAAGACGGACCTGCTGGTCATGGGCCAGGAGGAGACCAGCACCGGCGACTACCGCACCCGCAGCGTCCTCTACACCGGCGACGCCACCACCACCGTCAAGGCCGGCAAGAAGCTCGCGGGCGGCTACGCGGGCGTCATCGCCGACGTCGACAAGGACGGCTACGGCGACCTCGTCACCGGCAACTTCATGGAGAAGTCCACGTCCGAGCCGAACGGCGGCCTGGGCGGCGCGGTGACGGTGACATACGGCGCGGCCACCGGCGTCTCGTCCCGCACCCCGGTGAAGTTCACCCAGGACTCGGCGGGCGTGCCGGGCACGGCCGAGAAGAACGACTTCTTCGGCTGGAGCCTCTCCGCCGGGGACGTGAACGGCGACGGTTACGCCGACATCGCGGTCGGCGCCGAGCAGGAGAGCATCGGCTCGGCGAAGAACGCGGGCACGGTCACCCTCCTGCGCGGCTCGTCCACGGGCCTGACCGGCACCGGTTCGAAGTCCTTCTCCCAGAACACCACGAACGTCCCCGGCACGGCCGAGTCCTACGACCACTTCGGCTCCGCGGTCCAGCTCACGGACATCGACAACAACGGCCGCACCGAACTGGTCGCCTCCGCCTCCGGCGAGAACAGCAGCGACGGCGCGGTCTGGTTCCTCAAGTCCACGACGTCCGGCATCACCGCCACGGGTTCGAAGTCCTTCAGCGGCCCGACCCTGGGCGGCCCGACGGGCGACGCGTACTTCGGCGACGTCCTGGAGGGCTGACGTCCTGGAGGGCTGAGGCGACAGGAACCTCGCGGTACCCCTCGGGGATCCCCCGTAAGGGATGTCACAGCTCGGCAGCAAAGCCGGGTCCGAACCCTCGGGCCCGGCACGTCACTCTCCGGGAGCAGGTACGTTCGAAGGCGTGGCTGGATTCAGGATCGGACGCGGCCGGGACAACGGCGCTCCTCATACGCGACCGCAACAACCTCCGTACGGGCAGCAGGCCCCGCAGGGACCGTCGTACGGCGGCTACCCCGCGCCGCCGCAGCCGTACCCAGGGCAGCAGCAGGGGTACGGCGGCGGTCACCAGGGCGGTGGCTACGACGAGCCGGAGTACTTCGGCGACGGCGGCTACGGCCACCAGGGCGGCCAAGGAGGGCATGGGGGCCAGGGCGGCCAGGGCCACGACCCGTACGCGGCGAACAACCCCGGTCACACCCAGGCCTTCTCCGTCGGGGAGGACCCGTACAACCAGGGCGGTACGTACCGCGCCGGCTCCACGCCCCCGCCCCCCGCGGGCCCCGTCGGCCCCCGCCTGCACTGGAAGGCGCTGCTGAGGGGCATCCTCACGGCCCCCAACCAGACCTTCCTCCAGATGCGCGACTACACGATGTGGGGCCCCGCCCTCATCGTGACCTTCCTCTACGGCCTCCTGGCCGTCTTCGGCTTCGACGGCGCCCGCGAGGAGGCGATCAACGCCACCCTCTCCAACGCGGTCCCGATCGTCCTGACGACCGCGGTCGCGATGGTCCTGTCGTCCTTCGTCCTGGGCGTGGTCACCCACACCCTGGCCCGCCAGCTCGGCGGCGACGGCGCCTGGCAGCCCACGGTCGGCCTCTCCATGCTGATCATGTCCCTGACGGACGCGCCCCGCCTGGTCTTCGCCATGTTCTTCGGCGGCGACGCGACCTTCGTCCAGGCCCTCGGCTGGGCCACCTGGGTGGCGGCCGGTGCCCTGCTGACCCTGATGGTCTCCAAGTCCCACGACCTGCCGTGGCCGAAGGCGCTCGGCGCGTCCGCGATCCAGCTGATCGCCCTGCTGTCGATCGTGAAGCTGGGGACGTTCTAGGGGTCCAGGCGGGCCATCACCGCATCGAAGACCTCGGTGTACGCCGGGCGGTCTGCGGGCGGTGGCGGCCGGTGGACGATTTTTGTCCTACCGGCTCACAAAGCAGCAGGTCAGCGGCGTGGCACGGCGGTTCTCGTCGTGATCTGTGCCGATGGCCACAGCGAGCGGGGTGCGCGGAGGCGCATACTGAGCCATGACAAAGCCTGCGGCATCGAAGCGTCATCTGCCTACCAGCCCCTTCCGGGCCCCGGTCACACCGGCCACCAAGCACTTCGCCGAGGGCGACCGGGTCAGCCACGACATGTACGGTCTCGGGCGGGTGATCGGCGTCGAGGACGGCATCGCGGCGCTCGTGGACTTCGGCGCAACCCAGATGCGGATCCTGAGCCCGTACACCAAGATGACCAAGCTGTAGGACTGCTGTGCCCGGTCGCGGCACACCGGGCCCCGTCCGGGGCCTGTAACGAAAGGCAGACTTCCCATCGACGCAACGTCGCTGTTCTCCGCCGTGGAAGGGCAACCCCGCCGTTCGACGGCACCCTCGCCGCCTCCGACGACGAGCCCCTTCCAGGCACCGGACTTCGGAGCGGACGAGCTCTCCTGGTCCGAGCCCGAGGACACACAGGAGCCCGCCCCGGTTCCGACTTCGGTCCCGGCCAGGCGTAAGGCACGGCCCAGGGCCGCGTAGCGGCTGTCGTGCAGACCATGATCCGCAGCAGGAGAGCCCCTTGACTGATCGTCAAGGGGCTCTCCTGCTGCGGATCGGACCGCTCAGACCGCTTCCTTGTTCTCCTTGGGCGCCTCGCCCGCCTTCGCCACCGGAGGCAGCACGCTCCACGGGAAGTTGATCCAGTCGTCGGTCCGCTTCCACACGTACTCGCACTTCACCAGCGACTGCGACTTCTCGTAGATCACGGCGCTGCGCACCTCGGCGACGGCGTCGAGGCAGAAGTCACGGACCAGCTTGAGCGTCTTGCCGGTGTCGGCGACGTCGTCGGTGATCAGGACCTTCTTGTCGGAGAAGTCGATCGTGTTGGGGACGGGGGCCAGCATGACCGGCATCTCCAGCGTCGTCCCCACCCCCGTGTAGAACTCGACGTTGACCAGATGGATGTTCTTGCAGCCGAGGGCGTACGCCAGCCCGCCCGCGACGAACACCCCGCCCCGGGCGATGGAGAGCACGATGTCCGGCTCGTACCCGTCGTCGGCGATGGTCTGCGCGAGCTCACGGACGGCGGTGCCGAACGCCTCGTAGGTCAGGTTCTCCCGCACGCCCGCGCCGCCCTCGCTCATACCTGGGTCCGGTGGAAGTTGAGGAAGGAACGGGAGGCGGTGGGCCCGCGCTGCCCCTGGTACCGGGAGCCGTACCGCTCGCTGCCGTACGGGAACTCGGCCGGCGAGGACAGCCGGAACATGCACAGCTGGCCGATCTTCATGCCGGGCCACAGCTTGATGGGGAGGGTGGCGAGGTTCGACAGCTCAAGGGTGACGTGACCGCTGAACCCCGGGTCGATGAACCCGGCGGTGGAGTGCGTGACGAGCCCGAGCCGCCCGAGCGACGACTTGCCCTCAAGCCGCGAGGCGAGGTCGTCAGGGAGGGTGATGACCTCGTACGTGCTGGCGAGCACGAACTCCCCGGGGTGGAGGATGAACGGCTCGTCCCCCTCCGGCTCCACCAGCCGCGTCAGATCGGCCTGCTCCACGGAGGGGTCGATGTGCGGGTACCGGTGGTTCTCGAACACCCGGAAGAAGCGGTCCAGCCGCACGTCGACGCTCGACGGCTGCACCATGGATTCGTCATAGGGATCGATCCGCACGCGCCCGGCATCGATCTCGGCCCGGATGTCCTTGTCTGAGAGAAGCACGTCCCGAGGATACGCAAGGCGCGCGGACCGATTCGCATCGGAGGCCGCGCGCCGCTGTGACTGCGTACTGCCGCTTCTACTGCCGCTGCTTCTCCAGGGCCACCGGTACGACGCTACGGAGCCGAGCACACCGTGGGCATCGGACCAGCCGGCCGGGGCCGAGCCGCTCGGCCTGCTGCATCGGGAACGAAGCGGTGCTGAACACGTGCCCATCGGCACAGCGGACGACGGTGCTTTCCATCAAGTCCTGTAGTCCCTTCCCCAAGAGCCCCGTCCGACTGCTGCTCGCCGGACGACAAATGCCACATTACGGGATGGAAGGAACGACTCTCCAGGCGGCACTCCGGCCACTCCCGGACCCTCTCCCACCCCTCCACCGTACGCCCCAACTCCGGCCCCCCGCAGCCCTGTCACCGCCCTGAAACGCACTCAGACCCCACGGGCTTCAGCGCCGGGGGTCTGACATGAGGTACAGTGACGAGGCATTACGACACCGGTCTCAACCGGCGTCTTACGCGGGTGTAGTTTAATGGTAGAACATCAGCTTCCCAAGCTGAGAGCGCGAGTTCGATTCTCGTCACCCGCTCCATTTGAAACCCCGGGCCAGCCGCCTGGGGTTTGTGTTTTGCCATCGACTATCCGGCGTTTTTCACCAGGCGTGAAACCAAAGGTTCAATCTCGGTAGGCCACCGCGGCCTCGCTGCCGGACTGATCACGTCGTGGACAACGCGCGGAAGCTCCGCGTCGAAGTGCAGTGGCGATGGTCGGCGTTGATGACGTCGATGTCGTGCTGCGCCACATAGCGGCCGAGATGCTGTCGCGGTCCCGCCGTTTTCGCCTGGACATCCATGACCGCACAGGTGCTGGTCGCCGCAGGCGCCCCCGGCAGGACCCGTGCGTCGTGCCGGGGGCGCTCTCGGTCTCAGGAGCGCGCAGCGGCCTCCACGCCTACCGCTCCTGCGCGTCCTGCCGGGCGCCCGCGTCGTGCGAGGGGCACGAGGGTGATCGCGGCGGCGCCGAGGACGGCGGTCACGGCGAACGTGGTGAAGCCGAGGCCGGTGGCACGTTCACCGGGCGCGTAGATCCGGGCGGTGGCGGCGTACACCATCACCTGGGCACCAGATCGCGGAGACCTTCACCGGACCGAACTTGTCGGCGGTGCGGCCCGCGATGAGCATGCCGACGATGCCACCGGCGTTGATCACCATGAGGAAGGTGATGGAGGAGGAGAGCGAGTAGCCGGAGGCCCGCGTCAGCTCGGGCAGCCAGGTGGAGACGCCGTAGACCAGCAGGACACACCGCGAAGAGCCTCGCCGACGCGGTGCTGCCGAGGCTGCGGGAGGAGGCGGCCGGACTGTCGGCAGCACAGACCGCCGCCCCTGGACCGTCCGGCACGAGCGATGACCCGCGGCAGCGGGCAGCGGACGTGGCGCGCGACGCCAAGCACGAGCTCGGCTCCGGATTTCTGCAGTCCCTGGCCCGCGGCCTGGCCGTCTTGCGTGCGCTGGAGGACGCACGCGACGCGGGCCTGCCGGTCACCGCCATCGCCCAGTCGACCGGGCTGCCGCGGACCACGGTCCACCGCTGCCTGCTCACGCTGCTGAACGAGGGCTACGCGGCCCGCGCCGGCCACCTCTTCCGCCCTCTCCCCCGCGTCCTGGAACTCGGCTACGCCAGCCTCTCCGCCCTGACCTTCTCCGACATCGTCCAGCCGCACCTGCGTGACCTCGTCACCCGCGTCAAGGAGTCCGCGTCGGTGACGGTCCTGGACGGCACGGACATCCTGTACGTGGCGCGCGTGCCGATCGCCCGCGTCATGAGCGTCGACATCACCGTCGGCACCCGCTTCCCGGCGTACGCCACCGCCATGGGGCGGGTCCTGCTCGCAGGGCTCCCCGAGCGCGAGCGGGAGCATCTGCTGGCCGCCGACGGCCACGCGCTGATCGACCAGGAGCTGGAGGAGGGCCTGCGCTCGGTGGCCGTCCCCCTCCGGAACGCTCACGGCCGCGTCATCGCCGCCCTGAACGTGGCCCAGCACTCGGGCGAGGCCCCCCTCACCGAGACCGGCGACGCGCTACTCCCCGCCCTGCGGCGGACCGCCGCCGCCATCGAGGCCGACCTGGCCACCGCGGCGCGCTTTCACACCCTGCGCGTGCCGTAGCGCGACCGGCGACGATCCTTCGACGACCAGGAGAACTGGACCGAGCGGGCCGTCCCGATCCCCGGCGAACTCACCGACGACCTCTGCGCCCGCGCAGCCTGCCGATGTACGGCGGCGACACCTCTTCCGGACGCCGCCCTGGCGCAGCTCCGAGCAGCGGTGCACACGACGACCGCCTGCGCGGCGCTGACCCCAAGCCGTCGACCGCATGCCGCTGCTCTTGTCCTCGTCACCGCACGGCGCCGCGCCCACAACGTGCCCTTCAGAGCCTGTCCTCAGTGACAGCGACCGGCGCTTTCCTGATTCAGAGTGGCAGATCGTCGGGCAGCACCCGGAATGCCTTGTGGCGACCGAGCGGCCGTACGGCTCGGAAGTCACGTCGGTCGAGGGTGAGGATCGCGTCGGTGTCGTAGTCCGCGGCCAGCGCCACGTTCACCGCGTCGGCGAGGTCGAGATCCAGAGTGCCGTAGCGGACGCGGACGGACTGGGCTGCGCCCAGGTGGTCCTCCGTGATCTCGGGCAGGACGACCCGGCCCCGGCTCATCCAGCGGCGGAGGTCGTCGACCGCGCTGACGGCGGCCTCTCGCCCGAGCTCGCGCGTGGCCACGTGGTCGAGTTCCGCCAGCAGGAGGGGGGACATGACCAGGAGCCCGGCGGACATGATCGCCTCGTTGGCCGCTCCGTGCTCCGGGTGCGTCGAGTCGAGAGCGGCCAGGAGGCCGGATGTGTCCGCGATGACGATGATCACGCTGCAGTTCCGGGGTCCGTCTCGCGCCGGACCGCGTCGGCGACCGTGTCACGAACCTCGGCCTTGGACCGGGTGCGTCCCGGCCCCTCGAACGTCCGCGAGAACAGCGGTTCGTCCCACACGCGGTTGGCCATGGCGGCGAGATGGATGCCCTGGCGGATGATCTCGGCCTCGCTTATGCCGCGGCGCTTGGCCGCCTCCTTGATGATCGCCAGGTCATCGGGGTCAGCGTAGACGTTCGTGCGCTTCATGGACATGTACCAAGGGTAGGTCATGTACCAACATGATGTATGCCCGTTACCCGGTTCGGGTCAGTGGTGTGCTCCACGTCTGGGACCGTGCGCCACAGTGCGGCGGAGAGCCAGATCAGGATGCCGCCGACCAGGACGTGCAGCGCGCTGGTGAGCGGGGAGTCGGGCAGCGCGGTCAGGAACGCGAAGAGCGGCACGACCACGGCGTACCCCCACGACGGGACCCTCGGGAAGACCCGGGCGCGGATCATGGCCGCCCCGAACAGGGCGCTGCCCACGGCGAAGACGGCCGCGGAACCGATGAGTGCGGGGACAGTGGGGCCGGTCAGGGTCTCGTCGATGATGTCCTCGTCCAAGTAGAAGAGCACCAGGTTCGACGCGAACGCGGCACCGCCGAACAGGCCGAGGCCGATGAGGTTCACGGTGGCGGCGCTTGTCCCGAGGCGCCCGGTGGCCGGGCCCTGGCGCCGATGCAGTGCGGTGAGCAGCGGCAGGGCGAACGCGGGGGCGAGGGCGAGCGGGACGCTGGTCGCCGAGGTCTCTCCGGTGAACGCCTCGACCAGGCCGGGCAGGGCGATCAGCAGGCCGGCCAGCACGCCGCACAGGGCGCCGGCGCGCAGTGTCGACGAGGTGAGTGTCGATGAGGTGACGGATGAGGGCATGGGGCTGCTCCGGTTGCTCGGACGGTGGGTGGTTGCTCGGACGGTTGACTGCCGGTTCGAACGGTGAGTGCCTGCTCGGACAGCGGGCCCGGGTCGCAACCGTAGGAGGCGGCCGGACGGCGTCGGGAGGTGAAGGACGTCGTGCACCGACGGCCGGAAGTCACCGCCCTACGGCGACTGCGGGCCGTTCGGCACATGCCGTCGGGCTCGATCCGGCCGTGATGTGCCCGCCGGTGTCCCGTGGCGGTCGTGGTCGGCCTAGCCTGGCGGCAACGGGGTGAGGGGGTCCGCATGGCGGCGTATGTGCCCGTGCGGTGGGTGTCGCCGCTGCTGTACGGCGTCGTACTGGTGGGTGGTCTGTACTCCGCGGCGGCCGGCCTGGACGACAGCCCCGGGCCGGCGGGGTGGCGGACGGCCGGCTTCGTCACCGGGATCGGTGCGCTGTTCGCCCTGGAGACGGTCGGCCGCCGTCGGCCCGCTGCCCGGGTGCCGCTGCTGCTGGCCCGCTGCACCCTGATCGGAGCGGTGGTGCTGCTGGACGCCTCGGGGCTGTCCCAAGTGCTGTTCGTGCTGGTGCCGTTCACCGCTTACTTCGCTTTCGGCCGGACAACCGCGCTGGCGCTGGGCACGCTGTGTCTGGCCGGATTGCTCACCACGTACCTGCTGACCTCGCCCCGCTGGTACCGCGAACAGGAGCACGTGGCCGACCTGTTGATGCTCTGCGTCGGGCTGGTGCTGGCGATCTCGATGGCGGCGGTGGCCGTCGGCGAGCAGCGCGCACGGCTCGAACTGGAGGCGTATGCGGCGCGGGTCGCCGAATTGTCCGCCGCCACCGAGCGCAACCGGCTGGCGCGGGACATCCATGACAGCCTCGGTCACCATCTCACCGCGATGTCCGTGCAGTTGGAGATGGCCTCGGACTTCCAGCGCCTGGACCCCGACGCGGCCCGGCGGGCACTGGACGAGGCACGGCGATCGGTGCGGCTCGCGCTGGGCGACGTACGGCAGTCGGTGCGCGCTCTGCGGGACGGGGCGACGCGCCCCACGCTGTCGGCGGCGCTCGCCGCGCTGGCGCAGGACGGTGCGGCGCGGCCGCGGGTCACCGTCGAGGTGCGCGGCGACGAGGACGGTTACGGCGTGGCCGAGCTGACCGCGCTGTACCGGGCCGCGCAGGAGGCCGTGACGAACGCGCGCCGCCATGCGCGGGCCTCACAGGTGACGGTTGTGGTCCGGTTGGCCGGGGGCGCCGCACGGCTGGAGGTGACGGACGACGGTCGCGGCTTCGCACCGGCCGCGGCCACCGCCGGGTTCGGGCTGCTCGGCATGCGGGAGCGGGTACATCTGGTGGCGGGGAGCCTCGATGTCGACAGCAGCCCGGGCGCCGGCACCCGGGTGACGGTGACGGTCCCGCGCGGGACGACGGCGAAGTCCTCGGTGGACGGGGAGGCAGTGTCATGAACGACGAGGAGCCTGAGCAGGCGGCGCCCGTGCGGGTCCTGGTGGTGGACGACCAGCGGCTCATCCGGGACGGCATCGCCTCTCTGCTGTCCATCCGGCCGGGCATCGAGGTCGTCGGCACCGCCGTGGACGGCCGGGATGCCGTGGCGAAGACTCTGGAAACGGAGCCGGACGTCGTGCTCATGGATGTCCGGATGCCGCAGATGGACGGTGTCGAGGCGGTCGCCGTCCTGCGCGACCGGGCGCCTGAGTGCCGGGTCGTGATGCTGACGACGTTCGACGACGAGGAGTACGTCGTGCAGGCGCTGCGGGCCGGCGCGCGCGGCTATCTCCTCAAGGATCTGCCGGCCGAGGCACTCGCCCACGCGGTCCGCCTGGCGCACGCGGGCGTCACCCAGCTGGACTCGTCGGTCGCCCGCCGTCTGACCGTCTTCCTGCCTCATCCCGAACCAGCCGCCGAGGCTCCCGCCGTCTCCCTCAGTCCGCGCGAGACGGACATCCTGCGGCTCGTGGCACACGGGCACACCAACAGGGAGATCGCCGTGCGGCTGTACCTCAGCGAGGGCACGGTCAAGAACCACGTCTCCCGCATCCTCAAACGCCTCGCTCTGCGCGACCGCACCCAGGCAGCGCTCCGTGCCCGGGACCTCGGCCTGCTGTGACCCTTGGCCGTCGCCGGCCGGACGGCCCTGCCATTGCCCATACACCCAGGTCAGAAGCCCTACAGTGCTGCAAGCGCCGTCGCGTACACAACTCACCGCCGACGATGGCGGGATGATGGCCGCCATGCGCATCCGCATCGACGCCGTCGACCTGCCCGGGCTCACCCGCCCCGCCCACGGGAACATCCACATCGCCGTGCAACGCCGGGACCGTCCGGCCGAACTCCTGGAGCCACAGCCCGGCGACGCACCGTCGGCGACCTGGACCCTGGAGTGCACCACGAGTTCCTCGCCGACCGGCACCGAGGTCAAGGGGCCCTACGTGCAGGACCGGCTGGGCCGACGGTTCATCTACCTGTCGTGGGGCACGGTCGACGAGGCGGGCATCTTCACGATGTTCCGCCGCGCCAAGCTCATGCTCGACGTCATCCCCGCCGACGTACTCGCCACCGCCGCACGCGACGGGCTGCTGGTCGGACGGCTCGGCCTGACCGACGCGCAGGGCGGGCCCCTGTGCGGACGCGTCGAGCCGCCGCACATCACCTGGACCGCCGCACGCGCCGGCTGAGAGCGAGGCGGCACGCCTGTGGCCGTCGGCGTCGTACCCCTTCTGGCCGATGTGACCTTCATCGCGGGAGTGGTGTCTCGGCGGGGTGGCCGGTGCCCCATCCGCTGGTGACGACAGCAGCAGCGCACGGCTCATCCCCGGAGGTCATGGCGCTGTGGCCGGAAGCACTCGGCAGGACCACTGCATCCGCGCGGATCAATATCTGTATCCGCGAAGTGAGAAATAGGTGCGGCGCACGGCGAGTATTCCTCGATCACTGATCGCGGTGGAATTATTTGCCCGCGCAGGCCGATCGCGGCGTGCTAATGTCGATCTCAGTTGCAGGTGTGGTTGCCAGAAGGTTTATTTTCCGACGGGTTAATCAGCACGGCGACGCGGAATCCGCACAGGGCGAATTCCGTACCTCGTCTCCGAAGGAGAAATGACATGGCTACTGGCACCGTGAAGTGGTTCAACGCGGAAAAGGGCTTCGGCTTCATCGAGCAGGACGGCGGCGGCGCTGACGTCTTCGCCCACTACTCGAACATCGCCACCCAGGGCTTCCGCGAGCTGCAGGAAGGCCAGAAGGTGTCCTTCGACATCGGTCAGGGCCAGAAGGGCCCGACGGCCGAGAACATCGTTCCTGCCTGACACCAGCAGCAACGCATACTTCGCAGCTGGGGCCCGCACCTTGGGGTGCGGGCCCCAGCTCGCTGCATTTCAGGGCGCATGACGGAATGCCTCACAGCATCGCCGCATCACCGCATCATCGAACGGTGATGCGATTACCCCCGTCGATCCGAATCGGCGCCCCTCATCTCCGGCCCGTTCTCGCGATTCTCTGCGCCGTTCATCTTGCTGCGGAATCTCCTTGCTACGTGCCCACGTGCTCACATCGAGGAAGGTTCCGCTTGAACCGCGCACGCACCGCACCCACGACCCGCACAACCCGCGCCTCCGACCGCTCGCGGGGGTCTGCCGCCCAGCGCTCGGGAGCGTCACGGCGTTCCAACGGCTACGAGCGTCGGCCGGCCGCACGCCAGGGCGAGTTCGCGCTGCCGAAGACGATCACGCCCGCACTGCCCGCCGTCGAGTCGTTCGCCGACCTCGCCCTGCCGGCCCCGCTGCTGGCCGCACTCGGGCACGAAGGCGTGACCGTGCCGTTCCCCATCCAGGGAGCGACCCTGCCGAACTCCCTCGCCGGACGTGACGTGCTCGGCCGCGGCCGTACCGGATCGGGCAAGACCCTCGCTTTCGGTCTCGCGCTGCTGGCCCGTACGGCGGGCCGGCGCGCGGAGTCACGGCAGCCGCTCGCCTTGGTCCTCGTCCCCACCCGCGAGCTGGCCCAGCAAGTGACCGACGCGCTCACCCCGTACGCCCGCTCCGTGCGGCTGCGGATCGCGACCGTGGTCGGCGGAATGTCCATCGGCAGGCAGGCCGGGGCGCTGCGGGCCGGGGCAGAGGTCGTCGTCGCGACGCCGGGTCGGCTCAAGGACCTCATCGGCCGTGGCGACTGCCGGCTGGACGACGTCGCCATCACCGTCCTCGACGAGGCCGACCAGATGGCCGACATGGGCTTCATGCCGCAGGTCACCGCCCTGCTCGATCAGGTACGGCCCGAAGGACAGCGGATGCTCTTCTCCGCCACCCTGGACCGCAACGTCGACCTGCTCGTCCGCCGCTACCTGAGCGACCCGGTGGTCCACTCCGTCGACCCCTCCGCGGGAGCGGTCACCACGATGGAGCACCACGTACTCCATGTGCACGAGGCGGACAAGCACCGGACGACCACCGAGATCGCGGCACGGGACGGCCAGGTGATCATGTTCCTGGACACCAAGCACGCCGTGGACCGGCTCACCCAGCACCTGCTGAACAGCGGCGTCCGCGCCGCGGCCCTGCACGGCGGCAAGTCCCAGCCCCAGCGCACCCGGACCCTCGCCCAGTTCAAGACCGGACATGTGACGGTACTGGTGGCGACGAACGTCGCCGCCCGCGGCATCCACGTCGACCATCTCGACCTGGTCGTCAACGTCGATCCGCCCACCGACCACAAGGACTACCTGCACCGCGGCGGCCGCACCGCCCGCGCCGGCGAGTCCGGCAGCGTCGTCACCCTCGTCACCCCCGGCCAGCGCCGCGCCATGAGCCGGCTGATGGCTTCGGCCGCCATCACCCCCCAGATCACCCCGGTGCGTTCGGGTGAGGCGGAACTGAGCCGTATCACCGGGGCCCAGGCCCCTTCCGGAATTCCCGTCGTCATCACCGCCCCCGCCGCGGAGCGCCCCCGCCGCGCCGGGTCGTCCGCGGCTTCCTCGCCCCGAGGCCGCCGCGCCCGTCCCGCCCAGGGACACGCCACCGGACGAGCGGGGCGACGCAGGACGCAGCGGCCCGCCCTCGACCCGGCTGCCTAGAGGCATCGATCAGAAGCTCACCCATCCCCGAACCCCCGAGGAGACAGCTTTGACACCGGTACAGACACGGCGGCAACGAACGGCTCTCTCCCCCTGGAGCGCGGTCGACGACATGGACGCGGCCGGGCCCCGGGTCCGGGACGACATGACCGTCGAGGTCGCCCTGGCCGTCATGGCCGGTGCCGGTGTCGAGTACCTCCTCCTGTGCGACGGGGACGACGCGTGCACGGGCTCGATCACCAGGGCCGAACTCGCCGCTCACCGCCGCAGTTCCACGTACACGGACCGGCTCCGTCTACGGGACGTCCTCGACGGACCGTTCGCCTCGCCCGCCCCTCGGCCCGTCGCCGTCGGGGAACACGGGCGGGCCCCGGGCGTCCTCGCCCTCTCCCGCTGATCCGCCTCACCCGGTCAGCCCGTACTCCTTCTCCCTGTGAGGCATCATGCGCTGTGTCATCGCCCGGTACCCGTTCGATCTGACCAAGAGCGGAGTGCTGGCCTCGATGAGGGGCGTCACGCCCGAGATCGTCACGGGTGAGTCCGTGACCATCGGCCGCCGCCGCTACCCCGTCAAGCAGGTGGGCCAGGTCATCACCCGACAGGACCGCCGCGACTTCACCGGCGGCGAAGTCATCCGGGCCATGACCCGCCTCGGCTTCACCTGCCATGCCCACCCCGACGCCGCGCCCGTGCGTGTCCTGACTCCGCTCCAGACCGCGTCGACCCTGCTCGGCGCCGCCTCCATGGACGTATGAGGCCAGGCGGCCAAGCCGCCACCAGGATCCCCCGTGAGGGCCCTGCCGACATCTGTCGGCAGGGCCCTCACTGCCGTCTCGCCGTCCGTTCTCCGCGACTGGACCGCCGGCCGCAACGGCCTGCGTCACCCGTTGTCGCAGGTGGCAGGGTATCTGTTCCCCCGAAGAGCCGAAATCTACTCTTGTGAGAGTAGACATTGGGCCCCGGCGCGGTTAGCCTTCTTCTCGTAGACACCGGTCAAGCGAAACCCGGCAGACACGAACTGGCGGGTGGCAGTAGCGCAGTACCAGTTCACCAAGCAGTTGGTTCAGCGAAAGGACGGAGGACACAGACGCCATCAGGATCGCCCGGCCCGGGGAGCACCCGGCCGGGTACCGCAAGACCCCGGATTGGAAGGTGGTCCCCGGTCACGCAGCCGCGATCCCCGCACCCCCCTCTACAGGGCTGGTAGCGGAAACAGAAGGTCGGCACAGCAGTAGGGCCGACAGATGGTGTTGAATTTCCTTCGGGGCCCTGGTGCCGTACGGCACCAGGGCCCCTCGACGCGTTGCGCAACGAGGTGACATGACAGCAGATATCCCCCTCAGTGATCGTCTGGAAGACGATGACTACCCCGCATACACCATGGGGCGGGCCGCCGAGATGCTCGGCACCACCCCGGCTTTCCTCCGAGCCATCGGTGAGGCCCGGCTGATCACTCCGCTTCGTTCGGAGGGCGGACACCGCCGGTACTCCCGCTACCAACTGCGGATCGCCGCGCGCGCCCGCGAGCTCGTCGACAGGGGCACCCCGATCGAGGCCGCGTGCCGCATCGTCATCCTTGAGGACCAGCTCGAGGAAGCTCAGCGCATCAACGCCGAGTACCGGAGCCGTGCCAAGCGCGAGGCGCCCGACAGCTCCCTCCCCGGTGCCGGCTGATCACGTGGGCGCGTGCCGGTCGGCTCGAACGCCGCGGCCGGTGAACCCGGTGTTCAGTTGGCCTGAATGACCCGCCTCGTCATGACGCCCAGGGCCTTGGACCGGCCCCGGACCTCGTCTCCCGGCCCCTCCGACACGACGATGTTCGTCGTGTGATGAGCGCTCGCATGGCCGTCTCGCTGTCCTGCCGGCCCAGCAGGGTCGTGCGCACGGCCGACGGGGTCACTCCGTCATAGGACACCAGCAGCTCACCCCCTGAGCAGTCGTGAGGCGGGGATGACGGCTTCGACCGGCCGCGGTGCGGCGGCGGTACGGCGGCTGTCCCCGGCCATGACGTGCGGTCCGTGGAGCAGGAAGCCGGAGCCGGTGATCTCGATGGCGCGGGCCATGACCGACGGCGGACGGTGCAGCCGGAGGGCCGTTCCGGCATAGGTGGCCTGCCGGAACGCCGCGAGGAAGACGTTGAGTCCACTGACGTCGCAGAAGGTGACCTCCACGAGATCGACGTCGACGGTGCGGATGCCGTCGCGCACGCATCCGGTCAGCGTGGCGCGTACGAGCGAGACGGTGGCCAGGTCGATCTCTCCCGCGAAGGTGATCAGGGTGCGGTCGCCGTGGTCGTCTCGGTGGACGTGCAGCTGGGGGAGCAGCATGGCTCCTCGATTCGGGGAGTCGGGACGAGTCTCGGGGGACGGGACACGCGAAGACCCCGGCCTGCGATGAGTGGTGCTGCGGCCGGGGTCACGAGCTGCGGTGTAGCGGTATGTGTCGGTCGGTCCGTGGTTCGGATCAGCCCGTTCGTTCGTTCGGTGACGGAGGGGAGTGAGTGCCGGAGGGGCGGGAGTTCACCCGGCCCTCTTACGGATGCGGCGCCGGGGGCGAAGCCCCCGCTTCCGCCGTCCCGACGATCCCGGCGGTCCCGCGACCGGCATTCCGGAGCGGCCGTAGTGGAAGGTGGCGATGCGGTCGCCGTGCAGTGCGTCGAGCCGGTGGATGAGGAACGCCCCGAGGGCGACGATCGCGACGAGCACCAGCGCGGTCACCAACGTCTCCATGGTGCTCACCAGCTGCCTGTCGTCCGTACGGCCGGTTCACGGGCCGTATGTCCGCCTTCGGTGTCCCAGACCGCCTGCACGGCCCGGTCCGCCTCGGACACCACTCGTCGGCGCGCCGCCTCCTCCATCAGCCGGCTCGCGGTCGACGTGCCCAGTGGGTCGCTCGCGGCGGCCATCAGCCAGGCGGCCGAGACGGGGTCCGTACGCGGCGGGATCACGAGGAGGTTCCAGCGGCCGACGTGGTACGAGAGCAACAGCAGTTCGTTCGGGTCCTGTTCGGCCAGGAACCAGCCCACCTTCACCACATGCCCGGCGACGGGCACCTTGCGCGGGACGACCGGCCAGTGGGTGGGATTCACCGTGACGCGGGTGATCCGCCCCCACAGCGGGTCCAACACGGCGGTCAGAGAGGGGAGTTCCGCCGGCAGGTCGCGGGAGCGGGGCCACCAGGCGCCGTCCAGCAGCGCCGGTGCGGAACCAGGGGGAGCCAGCGACAGGCGAAGTGACGAGGACGAGGACCGGTCTTCGGCTTCGTTTTCGTGTGCGGCTGCCGTCGGGAGGGAAATGGTCGCAGTCATGACGCGGACCCTGCCCCGGGCCGGCCGCGAACCGGCCCGGCATATTCGATCGCCGAAAACGACACGAGCAAGGAAGCCGGTGCGCGAAATATCCTCGGTAATTCCAGGGTACTCCTCGAAGAGGTCCTACGGACCGGACAACCGGCCAAGGAACGACTTCACACGCACCCGTGTTCCGACACAGCCCCGTGGGTCCACCCGTGGGTTCCATCCCATGACGACGGCGGGATGTTTCGGCCATACGATGACAAGTAGGTCGGCCCGGCCGTCGTACCACCGATGGAGCGCGCAGACAGGGAGCAGGGCATGATCCGTGCAGCCGACATCCGTGAGTGGCGCAACCTTGCCGTGGTCGACCCGAAACAGCGCAAGATCGGCATGCTCGAAGGGGTCTACGTGGACACGGCCAGCGACGAACCGGCCATGGCCACCGTCCGTACCGGGCTGCCCACCCGCCACCGCCTGGTCTTCGTCCCCCTCGACGACGTGATCCTCGGGCCCGGCTACGTCAGGGTCTCCTACGACAGGGGACGGGTGCGGAAGGCCCCCTCGATCGGTACGGACGACGTGCTGCCGGCCGAACAGGAGGAAGAGATCTTCCGGCACTACGGCATGAAGTACCAGCCGGGAGCAGGGGGCGAACGTCAGCTCGCCCGCCGCTGACCACAAGCGCCCCACCCGCCGCACCCGCCGCACGGAGGAAGTGATCACGTTGATGGCGCTGTTTCTTCTGTTCGTCCTCGTGGCCGTAGCGCTGGGAATCATCGGTACGGCAGCCGACGGCCTGGGCTATCTCCTGGCCATCGGTATCGCGATCTTCGTCGCCGACCTGGTCTTCTTGGCGGTACGGCTGTCCCGGCGCACCAGACGGCGCCCCGTCCGCTGACGGCCGCCACGACTGGAGGGCGGCATGGTGGAGGACGCGGGAGGTGACGGGTCGTCGTGGCCCGCGGCCGGGCCGGGTTTCTGGCCGGAGGTCATCGAGCAGCTGGGCACCGCCCTGTTGGTGTTGGATCCGACCGGCCGGATCCTCGCCGTCAACCCGGCCGCCGAACGGCTGCTGGACCGGACCTCCCGGGCGATGCGCGGGAGGGACGCCCACGAACTGCTGCACCGGAACACCGACGGCGGCACGCTCCTACGGGAGCAGTGCCCTCTGCTCCGGTCACTGGCCGAGGGGGTCGCCGCACAAGGGGAGGGCAGCTACCTGCGCGGTGACGGTCGGCTGGTCACGATCTCCTGGTCCGCCTCCCCCCTGGCGGCCGGCGGCTCCCTCAAGGGCATGGCGGTGCTCTTCACCGACGTCACGGGTGACCATGGCGCACGCCGTGAACGGGCCGCGTACACCAGCGCGTTGGAGGACCTCAACGAGCGGCTGACGCTGGTCGCGGAGATCACCGACGTACTGGGGCAGACCCTGGAGACCGACGAGGCCCTGGCCCGGCTGGGCCGGCTGCTGGTCCCCCGTCTCGCCGACTGGGCGGCGGTGGACCTCCGGGCCGGTTCCGGGCAGGTCCATCGGGTGACGGTGACGGGTCCGGCAGGCCGGGACGCCGTGCTGGAGGGCGGGCGCGAGCGCCTTCCCGAGGCGACGGAGGGAGACCGTTCGCCGCTGGTCCAGGTGCTGAACGGCGGTGCTCCCGTGCTGCGGCAGGAGGAGGCGCCGACCTATCCGCCGCAACGGGAGAAAGCGCGGACGGCGGCCCCGGCCGGCTCCCCGCTCGCCGCCCTCCACGACGACTTCCTGCGCACCGTGCGAGCGACGTCGGTCATCACGGTGCCGCTGGGCGCCAGACGGCAGATCACCGGCGCGCTGACGCTGGTGCGCACCGATCCGGCGCACCCCTTCGGCCCCGCCGACCTGGACGTGGTGAGCGACATCGGCCGCCGGGTCGGCCTGGTCCTCGACAACGCCCGCCGGTACGGCCGCCAGCGCGCCGTCGCCGAGGCGATGCAGCGCAACCTGCTCGCCCCGCTGCCCCAGCCGGGCCGCCTGCAGCTGGCCGCCCGCTACCAGCCCGCTCCGGTCGGCTCCCAGGTCGGCGGCGACTGGTACGACGCCTTCGAGCTGAAGGACGGCGCGCTCGCGCTGGTCATCGGGGACGTCGTGGGCCACGACCTGACCGCGGCGGCCGGGATGGCCCAACTCCACGGCATCCTGCGGTCCCTGGCCTGGGACCGGGCCGAACCGCCCGGTGCCGTCGTCGACCGCCTCGACGACGCCATGCCCGCCATCACCACCGTGTCGATGGCCACCCTCGTCCTCGCCCGCGTCGAGGGCGACCCGCACACCGGTCCCTGGACCCTGCGGTGGACCAGCGCCGGGCATCCGCCGCCCCTGCTCCTGGCCCCCGGCGGACAGGCGCAGTACCTCGAAGCCGGACAGGGACTCCTGCTCGGCGTTCCCCCGGGCGCGGGCTCGACCAGGCCCGACGCCACGCTGCCGCTGCCCCCGGGCGCCACCCTCCTCCTCTACACCGACGGCCTGATCGAGATCCCCGGCAGCGACCTCGAATCCGGCCTGGTCCGGCTGCGCCGCCACGCCCTCGCGCTCGCCGACGCGCCGCTGGACACCCTGTGCGATCAGCTGCTCGCGCGTATGCCGCCCGGCAGTACGGACGATGTGGCCCTCTTGGCGCTGCGGCTGCCGGCGCCGTGACAGCCCCGGCCGTCGACCGCGTCGGTGGTTGTCAGTAGGGCCGTTGGGTGCGGCTTTCGTGTGCGAGGCCGTCCGGGCGGGTGGCCGTGCGTGGGCCGGTGGGGAGGATCAGGGCCCGCAGCAGGACGGGGTCCGACGGGCGCAGGGCCGTGGGATCCGGTGGCCGGCGGAGCGAGCCGACGTCCTGCCATCCCCACGACAGGAAGGCGTCGCAGGTCGTGGCGTCGGTCTCGGCGACCAGGGTCGCCCCGAGCGAGGCATGGTGGTCGGCGAGCAGCCGCTCCTGGAGCCTGCGGGCGAGTTCCCGGTCCGCCGTATGGGGGTGTACGACGATCTCGGTGACGGCGAAGACGTGCCCGGACGCGGTGAGTTGTTCGACGCGCTGCGGAAGGATCCCGTCGAATCCGCGCCACCAAGTCCCCTGGCGCGGAACGGGGAAGCCGTAGACGCATCCGGCGAAGGTCGTGTCCTCCGCGAGCAGCAGAGAGAAGCCGAGCCGGCGGACGGCGCTCGCGAGCCGACCGAGAAACGCCTCTCGGCCCCGGTACTCCTGGCCCGGCTGGGCCCGGGTGGACTCCACGTACAGGTCGGCCAGCTCCTCCCGCACGGTCTCGGCCTGCCAGCGGTTCAGCCGGCGCAGGCGTAACGCGTGGGCGGGAGTCCGGGTGCCGGTCTCGCCCCGAGGCTCCTCCGGGGAGAGCGGGGCGGTCACGAGCCACCGCCCTGGTGGGTCGATGACCGGGCGGCGTGGGGCCCGTCGAGCAGGAAGCCGGTGCCGCTGACCTCGATCATGCGGGCCACGGCCGGTGGCGGGTAGTGCAGTTGGAGGGCCGTACCGGCTTCGCCGGCGAGCCGGGATGCGTCGAGGAAGGCGCTGAGTCCATCGGCGTCGCAGCGGGTGACCGCCGTGAGGTCGACATCGACGGTGCGGATGCCGTCGCGCACGCAGGTGGCCAGCGCGGCGCTCACGAGCGGGGCGGTGGCCAGGTCGATCTCTCCCGCGAGGGTGATCAGCGTGTGGGTGGTGCGGTCGTGCCGGTAGACGGCCAGCGGGGGAAGGAACATGGCTACTCCGTTTCTCCGTTCGGAGGTGCTGTCGGAGCGGCCGGGGTCCCGGGCTGCGGGGTGCGGGCTGTGGGGTTGCGCGGTGAGCCTGGCAGTGCGTCAAGTGGTCGTCCTACCGGCTGATGCGGCAGCCCTGCGGTCACGAACGGGATCCGTGGCCCAACGGCCGGATCGCGGGGCGCGTATCCGTCTTCGGAGTCCCGGGCCTCTCCCACGGCCGGGTCGGTCTCGTACACCGTCCGCAGGCTCGCGGCCTCTTCCATCAACCGGCTCGCGGTCGACGTGCCCATCGAGTCGCTCACGGCGTCCATCAGCCAGGCGGCCGGGACGGATACCCCGTGCGGGGCGGCGGAGGACGAGGAGGAGATGGGCGCAGTCATGACGCGGACCCTGCCCCGGGCCGGCCGCGAACCGGCCCGGCATATTCGATCGCCGAAAACGACACGAGCAAGGAAGCCTGTGCGCGAAATATCCTCGGTGATTTCAGCCTACTCCGCGGACCCGACGAACGGACCGGACGAACGGAGCCGGACGAACGGACCGGGGGCGACGGTCGTCCCCTACGGCCGTTCTCAAGTCGGGGGCGCGGTGCGTCCGGTCCCCGTGTCGATGAGGATCTGTTCGGCCCGCGTCGCGCTGTCGGCGCGGACGGCCTCGGTCATGGCGGCGCGTGCGGCCTCGGGGGTCGCGTGCGGCGGAATCACGAGGAGGGAGAAGAGATCCTGCTCGCCCCGGGTGACGAGGACGGTGTCGTCACCGACCGGAGAGGAGTCGATGTGGACGACACGGCCGTCGACGGTCATCCGCGTCGGCAGCCGCTCCCAGGCGTCGGCGTCCAGGCCGACGCGGGTGATGGGTCCGAGGTACTCGGTCAGTGCGGTGATCAGGGCCGGAAGTTCGGCGGTGACGTCGCGAGAGCGAGGCCACCATGCCCCGTCCAGCAATCCCTGCCGGTCGTGTGTCGTCTCCAGCCGCACCACAGCCGTCCCGGGCCGCACGGTGTCGTGCACGGCGTCCGGCAGAAGCCGGGTCATACGAGAGCCGGAGTCTGACATCGTTCTCGCCTGCCTGCCCGGAACATGGAAACCGTACGGCTTCCTCGTTTCACGGTACTCCGGTGTTTCACTGTGTCCCCACCCGTGGCACATGCCCGGAGTACAGTGAAAGATCCATTCCGTCCCGTGCCAGGACATCGAACCCGGGCCATTGAACTCCGAGGTCGCCATGCAGCCCACGGAAACACCCTCGGACGGACATGCCGAAGTCCGTATCGTCGCCGCCTCCCCCGAGGTCGCCCGCCGGGTCGCGGAGGTGCTCCGCCACTGCTTCGCCGCCACCGAACAACGCAGTTACCCCGCGTCCGCCGACGGCGGAACCCGCCTGCAGCTCACCGTGGACACCACGCGCGCGGCCGAACCCGCACGGACGTGGCTGGAGACCAGCCGGTCCACGGAGCAGGCCCGTCGCCGCACGTGAGACGGCCGCCCTCGAACGGTCCGCCCGGACCCGTCGAGGAGTAGCGTGAACACATCGGGAGCATTTCGCGCACCGGCCCCGACGCCGGTGTCGTTCCCGGTGAGTGACAACACCGGGCGGCTGCCTCCCGCAGAGGTCCGGAGACAGGTTCGTTTACGCGATGTCAGCGATGTCAGCGCTCCCCACCTCCCCGCTCCCCACCTCACCGCACATCCCGACAGCGCGCCTCACGCTGAAGTCCGAGAGCCTTTCCGTCGGGCCCACCGACCTGGACGGCGCCTGGTGGCCCCGGTCCCGCGATCTGTCGATCGAGCTCCCCGCCCTGGCGGACGTACTGGACCCGCTGTGGGGACGGATCACCCGGATCGCGGTCAACCCCCGCAACTGGCCGGTCATCCCGCCCAGGATCTACGTCAACGGCCATGTGGTGCGGGTCGGTTGGTTCACCACGGAGCTGGATCCGCACGCGATCCTGCTGATGTCCTTCACCGCGGGCTCCTGGAACCTCCTGGTCGTCCCCCCGGAGACCGGCGCCCCCTCGGCCGACCGGCTGATGGCCGCCGCGGGCGCGGACACCGGCCCCCCGATCACCGCGAGCGCGCTCATGGCGGCGGAACGAGCCCGCCGGGGGCACCCGGAGGCCGGCCTGGACGGCAGCGGCGGCGCCCTCCCGGCACCTGTCCCGGGTCACCGGCTCGCCACGGGGGCCTGACCGCCGTGGGCACCGCCCTGTCCGTGAGCGCCCTGCTGATCCTGGTCGTCGCCGCGACCCGCCTGGTCCACCGGTTCGAGGCGCGGCAGAACGTGGGTGCGTGGAGCCGGTTCCGTCGGCAGGCCGCACCGGAGAACGACAGCAGCAGCACCTAGGGGTCAACCAGGTGCTGCAGAGGCCCTGCGCACGGCGAAAGCCACCCCTGCTCGGAGGGATGGGCCGCAGGTGCCCGCATCCCGATCTGCGGTACGGCGACGGCCCGGGATACGTGATGTACTGCGGTGTCCGGGCGGCGCCCCGCCCCTCGGAACCCCGCCCGCGGCGGAACGGAGCACGGTGATCAGCGAGGGCATGGCCGAGGTCCTGCGGTCGCTCCGCCTGAGTGGGGTGAACGGCGCCGCGCAGGCCTCCGTGCTGGCCCTGGGCGCCGAGGGCGTCGCGCTGACCCTGCTCGCGGGCGTGAACCGGCTCGCCGAACCTCTGTGGTGCCATCCGGAGCTCAGCGCACAGTTCGAGGAACTCCAGTTCACGCTGGGCGAGGGTCCGGGACACGAAGCTCTCCGTATCGGCTCGCCGGTGCTGGAACCTGACCTGGCGCGGGTCCGCCCCGACCGGTGGCCGGCGCTGCTGCCGGCCGCGCGGGAGATGGGGGTGCGCGGGGTGTGCTGCTTCCCGCTGGGCATCGGGGCGATCCGTGTCGGCGTCCTGACCGTGCTGTGCGACCCGGACCGGCCGCCGGGCGATCAGCAGTACCGGGACGCCGCCGCCCTGGCCGCCGCGCTGACCGCGGCCTGTCTGGGCGAGGAGCTGGCCCGGGAGCGGGGCGAGAAACTTCCCTGGTCCGGCATGGACGTACCGCAGGCCTCGCCCTTGCACCGCGCGGCCGTGCACCAGGCCACCGGCATGGTCAGTGTCCAGCTGGACGTGTCCATGGAGATCGCCCTCCTGCGCCTGCGGGCCCATGCCTACGCCAGCGAGCGCGCCCTCGGCGACGTGGCGCAGGACGTGGTGGCCCGCAGGCTCCGATTCGACGACGATAAGAGCGGGCCGACTTCGCCCGACGGTGGAAAGGGATGATCGGCATGGCCCGCGAACAACGTCTGGCCGAGATCTTCGTGGAGGTCGCGGACTCCCTCGTCGAGGACTTCGACGTCATCGACCTCCTGCACCGGCTCTCCACCCGCTGCGTCGAACTGCTCGACGTGTCGGCAGCCGGCATCCTGCTCGCGGACGCGCACGGTGAGCTGCAGATCATCGCCGCCTCCGACGAGCACACCCGCCTGCTGGAACTCTTCGCGCTCCAGCACGACCAGGGCCCGTGCGTCGAGTGCTACCGCTCCGGCGCCCAGCGCACCAACATCGACCTGACCCGCCCGGAGACGATCGTGGGCTGGCCGAACTTCACCGCACGGGCCCGCGAGACGGGGTACGTGACCACCCACGCCATCCCCCTGCGTCTGCGCAGCCGCGTCGTCGGCGCGCTCAACCTCTTCCAGACCACACCGCACCGCCTGGGCGCCGACGACATCGCCCTCGCCCAGGCCCTGGCCGACGTGGCCACCATCGCGATCCTCCAGCAGCGCACGCTGGAGCAGTCGCACGTCGAGAACAGCCAGCTGGAGACCGCGCTCACCAGCCGCATCCTGATCGAGCAGGTCAAGGGCGTCCTGGCGGAGCGCTGGAGCACCTCCGTCGACCATGCCTTCCAGGTGTTCCGGTCCTACGCCCGGGCCCGCCGCCTGCGCCTGACGGACCTCGCCACGCGGATCATCTCGGGCGACTTCGACACCGCGGACATCCCCGCTCCGGAACCGGAGCAGCCCGCGGACGACCGGAGCTGAGCGGGGCCGGCCGGGCCTGACCGGGGCCGGCCGGCTCCTCCGCCCCGGTGCAGGTCAGCCGTGGGACGCGGCTCCGCCGAGGTCGCCGGCCGCGCCCGCCATGAGCGGCTCCGCGGCCTCCTCGGCCGTGTCCGGGGGCACGACCAGCAGGTCCCAGCGGCCCCGTCCGGGGGCGAGCAGGACGACGGTGTGCGGGGCGGACGCCGTCAGGTTCCTGCGCAGCCGTACGACCTGGTTGGAGACGAGCATCCGGCCGGGCACCTCGGACCACGCCGCCCCGTTGACGGTGACGCTGTTGACATGACCCCACGCGCGCGGCAACCCGGCCAGCAGGCGCGGGAGCTCCACGAGGAGGTCGTAGGAGCGCGGCCACCACGCCCCGTCGATGGGCCGGGGCATGACGCCGTGGGGCGCCAGGCGCAGTCGCAGGAGGGGATGGGAGGGAAGCGGGGGCTGCAGTGCGGTGGTCATGATGCTCCTGCCAACTGCGGTGTCCGGATGGGTGGTTGACGTCAGGCGCGGCGGGCCGCGACGCGCTCCGGGGTCGGCCAGCGCACGTCGTGCACCCAGCCGAGGCGTTCGAAGAGGCGGATGACGGCGGCCGACAGGTCGATCTGGCCGCGGTCGACGCCGTGCCGGGCGCTGGTGGGGTCGGCGTGGTGGAGGTTGTGCCAGCTCTCGCCGAAGGAGAGCAGGGCGAGCGGCCACAGGTTGGTGGCCCGGTCGTGGCGCCGGGTGTGGAACGGGCGCTCACCGATCAGATGGCAGAGGGAGTTGACGCTCCAGGTGACGTGGTGGAGCAGCGCTATACGGGCAAGTCCCGCCCACAGCAGGGCCGTTACGCCGTACAGCCAGGATCCTCCGATCGCCCAGCCCGCCGCGAACGGCAGGGCGAGGGTGAGCAGGCACAGCCACGGGAAGGCGCGGGAGACGGCGAGGATGTCGCGGTCGGCCAGCAGGTCGGGGGCGTAACGCTCGGGCGGCGTACGGTCGTTGCGGAACAGCCAGCCGACGTGGGCGTGCAGCGCTCCGCGCAACTGGCCGCGCAGATGCGTGCCGTAGCGGTACGGGGAGTGCGGGTCGCCGGGCCGGTCGGTGAAGGCGTGGTGGCGGCGGTGGGTGGCGACCCAGCCGATGACATCTCCCTGGAAGCTCATCGAACCGGCCACCGCGAGCGCGATCCGCACGGGTCGGTTCGCCCGGTAGCCGCCGTGGGTGAGACCGCGGTGGAACCCGACCGTGACGCCGAGGCCCGTGACCGCATAGAAGACGACGGCGAGCAGGATGTCGGCGGGGTGGATCAGGCTGCCCCACAGCAGCCAGCCGACGAGGCCGAGGGCCACGAACGGCAGGATGACGATCACCGCCGTCACGGCCACGTACAGGCGCTCCGCGCCCTCGCGGGCGGGTGCCGGGCCGTCCGGCGGGAAGGGGGAGGTGCCGTCGTAGGCCGGCCGCGGAGGGGCCGTGGCCGTGGGCAGGATGGGGCTGAGGGACATGGGGAGGGGCTCCTAGACCTGAGCGAGGGCCGCTGGGACGGAGGTGCGGCCGGGGTCACGGGCTGCCCCTGAAGGGTGGGTGGTGTGCTGGAGAGGACCTGTCCGGTGGGCACGAGACACCCTCGTTCTCCCCACCGTACTCCTCTCGGGGCCGGGAACACCGGGCCGTCACCGATCGGCACCCTCCCGCGGCGCGCTGCCCTCGGCCCCGCGTTGACACGGCCCGTCGCCGGACGTTGACTGGCAGCACGGCGCAGGCGCTGCCCCGGACACGACGGAAGCGGTACACACGAAGATGTACGACCAGACACGCGCCCAACAGCCCGCCGACCAGCCCCCGGGCCATGCCGGCCGCCGCACCACGGGCCCTGAGCCGCTGCTCCCGCCGGACGCGCGGGACGCGCGGGACGAGATCGTCCGGCGTCTGGGCCACGCCGTGAACACCTTCACGGACGCCCCGCGCGAGGCGCTCGACGAGGCCGAGAGCGCCTTCGACGAAGCCGCCGCGCAGCTGGCGAACGCCCTCGCGGAACAGCGCCGGGCCCTGCGCGAGGGCTGGGAGGGCCGGGACCCGGAGACGGACTCCACCGAACTCCGGCTCGCGCTCAGGCAGTACCGGGAGATCACTCAGCGGCTGCTGCGCACGTAGGCGACCTCGAAGACCGCGGCGACCGCGGGCAAGGACTCGACGGCCGCCGTCTGCGCCTGTGAACGCGGACGGCGGCCGTCGGTGGCTCCCGTGCGCGTCCGCTTCCCCCCTCTCGGGCGCGCGTTCGGGAGCCGGGTGCCCCGCATCGGACCGTACGACGGCATGCGGGAGCACCGCGCAGGTCTCGCGACGAGGGGAAGGCAAGAGGCAGCCAACTGCTCTGCGTGGAGGGCGAAACGGTCCTTGCCCGGGGTCATGGGGCACGGGCAGCTGTCAGCTGCCGAACGGTGTGCGTTCCTGCGGATCCGCACGGGCGACCGAACATCACCACCCTATGTGCGCTTCCCTCGCGTGAGAACCCCCCGGACACTCCGGGGAGTAGCGTGGACGGCACCGGCAGTTCTCCGTACGCCGGCTCCTCGCCGGAGTCGTTCCCGGCGCACCACGGCACCGGTCCGCCGCACGGCGGTCCGGGGACAGGGACCAGGCACCGTACGACATCCCCGTCGCCGGTCACACGGTGAAGGCCGCCTGGCTCGCCTCCGGGTTCGACCCGCACGCCATCCGGTTGTTCTCCTACGGCGTCGGCCACTGGGACCTGCTGGTCGTGCCGCCCGGGACCGAGGCGTCCGCGGCCGGGCGGATGATGGCGGCGGCCGACCCCACGCTTCGCTGCACCGCGACCGCGCTCCTGGGGGACCGGGCGGAAAGCGAGTCGGTGACAGGCGCCTGACCGGTTCCTGGTTGGCGATCAGCCGTACCGGGCATCGCAGAGGGACAGGCCCGGTCGGGCAGCCCAGGAGGGGAAGTGATCCGCCATGCGTACGCATCGGCGTACCCATCGGCATTCCGAACGGGTCCAGTACCTGCTCCCCGACGAAGCCCAATCGGCGGGCCAGGCGCGGAGGTTGACCTCCCGGTTCCTCGCCATGTCCCGCCCCGGGACCGCCGGGATCGACGCCGAGCACATCGCCGACGCCGCGCTCGTCGTCTCCGAACTGGTCACCAACGCCACCCGGCACGGCGGCGCCTGCCGGCTGAGTCTGCGGGTGTCCGGGACCCGGGTGACCGTCGAGGTGTACGACGGCAGCCCGGGCCGGCCCCAAGTACGACCGCTGACGGCCTTGGGCGAGAGCGGCCGGGGTCTCGCCATGGTGCGCTGCCTGGCGGAACGCCTTGAGGTGGACCGGATCGGCCGGGGTGGCAACCGGGTGCGCGCGGTCCTTGCCATCTGACGCCCGCCGGGGCTGCCGGGGGCCTACGGCAGTGCGTGGCGCAGCACCCGGCCCCACATCGACGCGTACTGCCGCCACAACGGGCCGGTGACGTACGGCAGTCCGTGCTGCTCGCAGAGCTCCCGCAGCTGGGGCGCGACCTCGGCGTAGCGGTTGCTGGGCAGGTCGGGGAAGGCGTGGTGCTCGATCTGGTGGCTGAGGTTGCCGGTGAGGACGTGGAAGAGGAAGCCGCCCTCGATGTTCGCCGAGCCCTGGATCTGGCGGAGATACCACTCGCCCCGGGTCTCGCCCTCGATCTCGTCCTCGGTGAACGTCCGTACGTCACCGGGGAAGTGGCCGCAGAAGATGATGGTGTGGGCCCAGACGTTGCGCAGGGCGTTCGCCGTCAGGTTGCCGAGGAGACAGGGCACGGCGGAGGGGCCGGCGAGCAGCGGGAAGAGGAGGTAGTCCTTGGCGAGCTGCCCGACCCCCTTGCGGGCCAGGTCGGCGAGGTCGCCGAGGAAGGACCGCACGCTCTTGCGGCCGGCCGTGACCGCGTCCGCCTCCAGGTCGTACAGGGCGATGCCCCATTCGAAGATCGGCGCGATCAGGGCGGCGTAGAGCGGTTGGAGCAGGTGGACCGGGTGCCAGGGCTGGTCGGGGCTCATCCGCAGGATGGTGTAGCCGAGGTCGCGGTCGCGTCCGACGACGTTGGTGTACGTGTGGTGGAGGTGGTTGTGGGTGCGCTTCCAGGCGTCGGCGGGGGTGGCGAAGTCCCATTCCCAGGTGGTCGAGTGGATCGCCGGGTCGCCCATCCAGTCCCACTGGCCGTGCAGGATGTTGTGGCCCAGCTCCATGTTCTCCAGCACCTTGGCGGTCGTGAGCATCGCGGTGCCGGCCAGCCAGGCGGGCGGCAGGAGGGAGACGGTGAGCGCGAGGCGGCCGCCGGTCTCCAGGGAGCGCTGCACGGTGAGGACGGTGTGGAGGTAGCGGGCGTCGGAGGCGCCGCGCGCCGCGACGACCTCGGACCGGATGCGGTCGAGTTCACGTCCCAGTTCGTCGCTGGTGGTGCCGACTTGCCTCTCGGACAGGGCACTTGCGGTCATGAGGGGCCTCCTCTGGAGGTCCTAGACGTCGAGGACGAGCGGACCCGCGGCGCCGTTGACGCAGGTCTGAATCAACTCGCCGGGTTCCCCCCGCAGTTCGCCGGTACGCAGATCGCGGACATGTCCGTCGAGAAGGGGGACGAGACAGCTGTGGCAGATGCCCATGCGGCAGCCGTACGGCAGTGTCACGCCCGCCCGCTCACCGGCCACCAGCAGCGGGCCGGACGCGGGCGCGTCGGTCTCGACGCCGCTGCGGTCGAAGCGGACGCGCCCTGCGGTGGGCATGTCCTGCACGGGCGTCAGCCGGAACCGCTCCGTGCGCAGCCGTACGATCACGCCCGCGGCGGCCCACTGCCGTTCGGCCGCCTCAAGCAGCCCCGCCGGGCCGCACACCCATGCCTCCCGCCGCCGCCAGTCGGGACAGAGCGCCGCGATGCGCTCCGGGGTGAGCCGGCCGTCCGCGCGCGTGTACGTCAGCCGGAACCGTAGCCAGGGCGACCGTGCGGCCAGCTCACTCAACTCGGCTCGGAAGAGGCACTGTTCAGGGTCGGGGGCGCTGTGCAGGAGGACGACGTCGCCGGGTGGCCGGTGCCCTCGCGCGAGCGTGCGGAGGATGCCCGCCACGGGGGTGATCCCGCTGCCCGCCGTCACGAACAGCAGCCGCTCGGGTGGTGTTTCGGGCAGCACGAACTCCCCCTGGGCCGGGCCGAGTCGCAGCACGGTGCCGGGTGGGGTGCGGTGCACGAGATGCGGGGAGACCCGGCCACGGGGGTCCGCTTTGACGGTGATGGTCAGCGCGGGGTCGCCGGGCCGTGCGGTGATCGAGTACGTGCGCCAGTGCCGTACGCCGTCGATCTCCACGCCCACCGGCAGATACTGCCCGGCCCGGTGCCCGGCCCAGCCGCGCCCCGGCCGGATCGTCAGCGTGGCCGCGGCCGGGCCCTCGGCGCGCACGGCGACGACGCGGCCCGCGGGGTGCCGGGCGGAGAGCAGCGGGTCGAGCAGGGCGAGGTAGTCGTCGGGGGTGACGGGGCTGGTCAGCGGGGAGACCAGCCAGGACGCGGCGGAGAGGACACGGCCTCCGGTGCGGCCGGTCCACCATCCGGTGAACCGGTCCACGACGGGTGACGGCAGCGGGGAGCTCGGCATGGGCGACGGGTGCCCCTTCTCCTGGATGCAGTCCTGGATGCAGTCCTGGATGCAGTCCTGATGAGGTCCTGATGAGGTCCTGACCGGTCACTGGCGGAGCTGTTCCCGCGATACGCGAGCGGCCCGTGATGTGCGGCGCGGCCGGGTCAGTGGCCGTAGGCCGCCACGGCTGCCATGAGGTACTCGGCGTCCTCCGGGGCCAGTTCGGGGGGCACCACCAGCAGGTCCCGTCGGCCGTGGTCGGGTTCGAACAGGCCGACGGTGTGGCGGCTGCGCCAGACGGACTCCCTGCGCAGCCGGACGACGTGGTGGCCGGCGAGGATCCGCCCCGGCGCATCGCCCCACATCTGGGTGTTCACCGTGACGGTGACGATCTTTCCCCATTCCGGGGGCAAGGCGCTGATCAGCGGCGGGAGTTCGGTGAGCAGATGGTGGGAGCGGGGCCACCATGCGCCGTCGACGCGCAGGGAGACCGCGCCACGTGGCGCGAGCCGCAGTCGGGCCGTGGGGAGGGAGGACGGGGGCTGAAGGACGGCGGCCATCGAGGCACTCCTGTCTGGGACAGGGCCGGGTGGCCGTGCCCGGGTGTCCGCGGCTGGCCGCGGGACGAGAGGGGACGGACCGGTGGCCGACGTGCCCTCGCCTCCCCACCGTAACCCCGGCCGCCGGGAAGGGCGCCGGGGCCGACGAGCCCGATGTTCCCGGGCTTCGTACGTCGACCCGTGTTCCGCGAACTCCCCCGCACGACCAGGCCGTTGCGGCGGGGGGCGAGGTCCGCCCGGTGTCAGGGGTGGAGGATCAGGGCCCGGCGCAGGACGGGCAGGTGTGCTCCGGGGCCGGCCGGGACGCAGCGCCAGCCCCAGGAGCGCAGGGTCTCCAGCATCCTGATGTCGCCGCGGCGCACGAGCGTGACGCCGAGGGCCGCGTCGTTGTCGTGCAGCAGCTGCATCTGCAGGCGCCGGGCGAGGTTCCAGTCGCGGCCCTGGTACCGCCGACACGCCTCGGGCGGGACGACGATCTCGGGGATGGCGAAGAGCCGCCCGGCCGCCGCGAGCTGGAACAGCCCCGGAGGCAGATACGCGCCGAGCCCCTCCCCCGGCCCGCCGTCGACCCGTACGGGGAATCCGTAGGCCAGTCCGGTGGGGTCGGTGTTCCCGGCGAGCATCAGGGCGAAGCCGGGCCGTCGTACCGCGTCCGCCAGGCGCCGCAGGAAGCGGGCGCGGGCCGCCTCGCCGGCGTCCCAGCTGCGCGCGTACACATCGCCCAGCTCCTCCAGACGGTCGTCGATCTGGCACCGGGTCAGCGGGCGCAGCACCGCCCCTGCCCGGGGTGAGGCGCCCCGTTCCCTGCTCGGCGGATCCAGCACGTGCACGGCCATGACGCGATCCCTGCTCCGGGCCGGACGCTTCCGCCCCGGCATCGTCGCTCACCGGGGACGGCACCGGCTACGGGGCCGGCGCGCGCGAGATCCTCGGTCCTTCCACGGTACTCCGGGGGCCACGACACCCCGTGCACGCGCCGGGCCGCCCCGTGATCGGCCGTCACCAGTTGACGGCGTCGCTCATCTCCTGCTGCCAGTACGTGACCTTGATCGAGTCGTCGATGTGGACGCCCTTGGCGGGCAGCGACGGGTGGGCGGAGGAGCCGACGCTCTCGCTCATGGAGCGGCCGTAGAAGTAGACGGTCAGGGACTTCACGGTGCGGCCGTTCGAGGCGCTGCCGTCGGCGGCGGACAGGCTCACGGCCGCGTATCCGGACTGGCCCGGCTCCAGGGTGACGACGGCCTGCGGCTGCGAGTCCTCGATGACCGGCGGCTCGGACTGGGCGTCGGCGAACTGGACGCTCGGGTAGCCGTAGAGGAAGCAGGGCTTGCCTCCGGTGTTGGTCACCGTGAGCAGCATGTGGTTCACGGGACGGCTCAGCGGGGCCGCGACCGTCCTGGTGTTGGACCCCTCGCAGGTGACCGGCGTGGCGGAGGAGCCGCCGGGGGCCTTCGAAGCGGAGGCGTTGGACCCGCCGGTGGTGGACCCGCCCGAGGACTTGCCGCCGGAGGAGCCGGCGGAGCCCGAGGAGCCGGAGGAGCCGCTGGACCCCGTCGACCCTGCCGACCCCGTGGAGCCCGTCGAGCCCGTGGAGTCGGAGCCCGCGCTCGGGGAGGAGGCCGCGCCCGGCGAGGGGCTCGTGGAGGTGGCCGCCGGCGCGCCCTCGTCGTGAGCGCCCGTTCCGTCGTTGCAGGCGGTCAGGGAGAGCGCCGCGAGAACGGCGGTCGCGGCGGCTGCCACGAGACGGGTGCGGGAGGTACGGAGGTCGGACATGTCGCTGGGCCCCTTCGAGGTTCGGGTGGCTGTGCTGACCGGGTGGTGACCGGACGACCGAAGCTTGTGAGGTGATCCGTCCCAGCCGCCATGTCCAGCGGGGTTTTCGGGACGCTGGAACGCCGGAACGCGCTCTGAGCAGGGAGAACGCGGTTGCCCTGGAAGGGCGGACGGGACGCGGGACGCTCCGGCGGCACCATCGACAACGGGTTCTGGGGCGGGGCCTGTGCGACGTAGGCGGGCGGGAACGCCATGGCGACCACTACGCCCGTCTGTTCAAGGAGGCGGGCCTCCCCTCCTCGACCGCACCCCGCTGCGGTTGTCCGAGAACTCCCCCGGAATTGTCCGTGATCGGTAACGGACGCAGCCCGGGGCCGTGGTTCCTCGTCCTGCCATGCGAAGGTCGGCGAGTAACTGCGGGAGAGTGGGGCGGACATGGCGCGGCACGGTGCTGGGCGGGGCTGGTACGGCAAGGTCATCGGGGCGGCGCTCGGAGTGACGATCCTGGCCACCGGCGCCTCGATGTGGACCGCGCAGGCCGGTGCCGTGGGCTCACCGAAGGCGAGCGCGTCCGCCGAGCCGGCCGCCGTGAAGCCGGTGGACGTGACCATCGTGCACGCCTCCGACAAGGGGGCGCGCGGCGTCAACATCACCATCGACGACGGCCCCGACCCCGTGTGGACCCCGCAGGTCCTCGACGTGCTCGCGGAGTACGGGGTGAAGGCCACGTTCTGCATGGTGGGGACGCAGGCGCAGGCCCACCCAGAGCTGGTGAAGCAGGTCGTCGCGGCCGGGCACCGGCTGTGCGACCACTCGGTGTCGCACGACACCACCATGGACAAGAAGTCCCAGGCCTACCAGTCCCAGCAGATCCTCGACGCCGAACGCATGATCACCGAGGCGTCCGGCGGCGTACGCCCCATGTACTACCGCGCCCCCGGCGGCGCATTCACCCCGTACAGCCGCAAGCTCGCCGCGTCCCGGGGCATGCGCCCGCTCGGCTGGAACGTGGACACCAAGGACTTCGAGCGGCCCGGCACCGCCGCCATCGTCACCACCGTCCAGCAGGAGATCGCCAACGGCCCCACCCTCCTCTTCCACGACGCCGGCGGCGACCGCTCCCAGACCGTGGAGGCCCTGCGCCAGGTCCTGCCCTGGCTGAAGGAGCAGGGGTACAGCTTCGGTTTCCCGGTGCGCTGACGCCTGGACCGCCCGGATAAGCTCACCGCCCTGATCCGCTCGCCGGTGGCGCCGACACCCGCTGGCTGGGGGACGCCCGGGAAGGCTGACCCGGCCGCTCCTTACGGAGTCATGACGTCCCCGCGCGCTCCCCTCCCTCCGCGCGGGTGCGGACCTAGCGTGGCGGTATGCGTGTACTGGTCACCGGCGGTGCCGGGTTCATCGGGTCCCAGGTTGTCGCGGCGTTGCGGGCGCACGGGCACGAGGCGGTCGTGTACGACGTCCGGGTCGATCCGGGTGCCGATGTGCGGGATCCCGAAGGCGTCCGGCGGGCGTTGCGCGGTGTCGACGCCGTCTGTCATCAGGCCGCCATGGTGGGGCTCGGCAACGGGGTCGCCGATGCCGCGGACTACGTCTCCCACAACGACCTCGGCACCGCCGTACTGCTCGCCGCCATGGCGGAGGCGGGGGTGCGGCGGCTGGTGCTGGCCGGGTCGATGGTCGTGTACGGGGAGGGGCGGTACGAGTGTCCCCGGCACGGGGTGGTGCGGCCCGGCCCGCGGGCCGTCGACGACCTCGACGCGGGACGGTTCGAGCCGCTGTGCCCGATGTGCGGGGCCGACCTCGTGCCCGGGCTCGTCGGTGAGGACGCGCCCGTCGATCCACGGAACGTGTACGCCACCACCAAGCTCGCCCAGGAGCATCTGGCCGCCGCGTGGGCCCGGTGCACCGGTGGGTCGGCAGTCGCGCTGCGCTATCACAACGTGTACGGGCCGGGGATGCCACGGGATACGCCGTACGCCGGCGTCGCCTCCTTCTTCCGGTCCGCGCTGGCGCGCGGCGAGGCGCCTCGGGTGTTCGAGGACGGGCTCCAGCGGCGGGACTTCGTGCAGGTGCGGGACGTTGCCTCGGCCAACCTCGCCGCCCTGGAGGCGAGTTCGGCACCCGGCGCGCTCGTCGCGTACAACACCGGCAGCGGGGAGCCGCACACCGTCGGCGAGATGGCCCGCGCGCTCGCCGACGCCTGTGGCGGGCCCGCGCCGGTCGTCACCGGGGAGTACCGGCTGGGGGACGTACGGCACATCACCGCCGACTCGGCGCGGCTGCGGGGCGCGTTGGGGTGGAAGGCGGAGGTCGGGTTCGAGGAAGGCATGGCGGAGTTCGCGCGGGCCGGGATGAGAAACGTATAGGACCGTGGTGCTGTCCGCTTCAGGAAGCGGCAGCGGGCAGCACCACCTCGAAGCGGCAGCCGCCCGGGATGTTGCGTACGGTCGCCTGCCCCTGGTGGGCCTCCACGATCCCGCGGACGATGGCGAGGCCCAGGCCCGCGCCCGCCGGAGGGGTACGGGCGTGGCTGCCGCGCCAGCCGGTGTCGAAGACGCGGGGCAGGTCCTCCTCGGGGATGCCGCCGCAGCCGTCCGTGACCGAGAGGACGACCGCGCCGTCGGGCCCCCGCTCGGCGGCCACCGCCACCGTCCCGTCGGCCGGGGTCCGGCGGATGGCGTTGACCAGCAGATTGCCCAGCACCCGGCTCATCTCCTTGCCGTCCACCTCCACCGGCACCGGCTCGACACGGCCGCCCTCCAGCCGTACGCCCAGCTCCCGGGCGAGCGGGTCGGCGCCCGCGAGCGCGTCGCCGACCAGGTCGTAGAGGGAGACACGGGTGTACGACAGCGGGAGCGTGCCCGCGTGGATGCGGGAGAGCTCGAAGAGGTCGCCGACCATGTCGTTGAGGCGTTCGACCTCGGTGCGGATCTGGCGGAGATAGCGGTCGGGGTCGGCGGCGACGCCGTCCTCCAGCGCCTCCGACATGGCGCGCAGTCCGGCCAGCGGGGTGCGCAGATCGTGCGAGATCCAGGCGACCAGTTCACGCCGGGAGGTCTCCAACGCCCGCTCCCGCTCCCGGGATTCGGCGAGCTTGGCACTGGTGGCCGCCAACTCGCGGCTCAAGGATTCGAGTTCGGCCGTGGCAGGAACCTCGGGCGCGGCGAAGTTCCCTCCGTCTCCGAACGAGCGGGCCGCCACGGCGAGTTCGCGGCTGCGGGCGACGACCCAGCGGCCCAGCAGGAGCGCGGTGGCCAGGGAGACGACGGCCGCCATCGCCACGACCGTCGTGACGACGGTCAGATCGTGCGGGGACAGGAACATCGCCCAGGCAACGGCGAGGGTCCCCGCCAGCATCGCGACCACGCCGACGGCGGCGACGACCGCCATGGACGCGGTCAGCGAGCGGCGCCGGACCACGCGGAGCACGGCCGCTCCGGCGAGGCCCGTGGCGGCGGCGCCGACGAAGGCGTACACGGCGATGAGGAGGGTGTCGCGCACGCTCACTCACCGCCCGGTTCGAAGCGGTAACCCACGCCCCACACCGTCTGGATCAGACGGGGCCGGGCCGGGTCGTCCTCAACCTTGCCGCGCAGCCGGCGGACATGGACGGTGACGGTCGACAGGTCGCCGAAGTCCCAGCCCCACACCTCACGCATCAGATCCTCGCGGCTGAACGCCCTCCCGGGATGCCGGAGGAAGAAGGCGAGCAGGTCGAACTCACGGAGAGTGAGGGCGAGTTCGGTGCCGTCCTTGACCGCCCGGCGGGCCCCGGGGTCCAGGGCCAGACCGGCCGCGCCCAGCCGCTGCCCCCCACCGGCCGGCCTGCTGCGGCGCAGCACCGACTCCACCCGCAGGACCAGCTCACGGGGGCTGAAGGGCTTGGTGACGTAGTCGTCGGCGCCGACCTCCAGGCCCAGGATGCGATCGTCCTCGTCGCCCCGGGCGGTGAGCATGATGACCGGCACCGGCCCGTGGCCGCGCATCCGGCGGCACACCTCCAGGCCGTCCATGCCGGGCAGCATCAGGTCCAGGACGACCAGGTCGGGCCAGTGGGCGGCGGCCCGGGTCAGGGCCGTGGGCCCGTCGTCGGCCCGGTCGACGAGGTATCCCGCGCGGTCCAGATACCCGGTGACGACCTCGGCGACGGTCGGATCGTCGTCGACGACGAGGATCCGGGAGGGACCACCGTCCGCATTCGGCTGCTGCATGCCTCCAGCCTGGCACCGGGAATCCTCCGGCGCTGCGCCCGAGTGGCCCTCCGGCGGGCGACGTCCGCGTTTCGTAAGGACCGGGAGTCCGGTATGACCGATTCGCGTTCGTAGGGTGAAACCGTGACGACGACACCTTCCGACGTCGACGTGGTGCTCCCCTGCCTGAACGAGGCCGAGGCCCTGCCCTGGGTGCTGGGCCGGATTCCGGCGGGCTGGCGCGCCCTCGTCGTCGACAACGGTTCCACCGACGGCTCCGCCGACCTCGCCCGCACGCTCGGCGCGACCGTCGTGCACGAGCCGCGCCGCGGCTTCGGCGCCGCCTGCCACGCGGGGCTGACCGCCGCCACCGCCGAGGTGGTCTGCTTCTGCGACTGCGACGCCTCCCTGGACCCCGGGCTCCTGGCCCCCTTCGTCCGCGAAGTGCAGGACGGCCAGGCGGACCTGGTCCTCGGCCGACGCCGTCCGCAGGCCCGCGGCGCCTGGCCCGCGCACGCCCGCGCCGGCAACCTCGCCCTCGCCCGCATGCTGCGCCGCCGCACCGGACTGCGCCTGCACGACCTCGGCCCCCTGCGCGCCGCCCGCCGCGAGCCCCTGCTGGCCCTCGGCCTCACCGACCGGCGCAGCGGCTACCCCCTCCAGATGGTGGTCCGCGCGGCCGACGCGGGCTGGCGGATCACCGAGCACGACGTGCCGTACCTTCCCCGCACCGGCGCCTCGAAGGTGACCGGCACCTGGCGCGGGACCTGGCAGGCGGTACGGGACATGAGCCGCGTCCTGGCCGAGCCGCCGACCGCCGGGAGGGCCGTACGGTGACCACGCTCCTCGTCATCGCCAAGGAACCGGTGCCGGGCCGGGTGAAGACCCGGCTGACCCCGCCGTTCACCCCCGAGCAGGCGGCGGCCCTTGCGGAGGCGTCCCTCACGGACACCCTGCACACGGTCGCGGCGACCCCGGCCGACCGTAGGGTGCTGGTCCTCGCCGGGGAGCCCGGCCCCTGGCTGCCGCCCGGCTTCGACGTCGTACGACAGTGCGCGGGCGGCCTCGACGAACGCCTCGCGGACGCCTTCGCCCACTGCACGGGCCCGACGCTCCTCCTCGGCATGGACACTCCGCAGGTGACGCCGGAGCTGCTGACCGTGGACTTCGCGGACTGCGAGGCGTATTTCGGCCCGGCGGAGGACGGGGGTTTCTGGGCGCTGGGGTTGGCGGAGCCCGATCCGGGGCTGCTGCGGGGGGTGCCCATGTCGACTCCGACGACGGGCGCGGTGCAGAGGGGGAGGCTGATGGCGGCGGGGTTGCGGGTACGGGATCTGCCGCGGCTGCGGGACGTGGACACGGCGGAGGATGCGGAGGCGGTGGCGGAGCTGGTGCCGAGGGGCACATTCGCGGCACAACTGGCTAGCTTCTCGGCGGGCGGCGGGCGCAACGACCTAGGGGCGCGGGGAACCGCGCGACCAGCCCCCACCCACCCGCACCCGACCACGAACCCCATCCGATGACCGCCCTCGCCTGGGCCACAGCCGACCCCTACGCACAAGCCCTCCGCACCGGCCAAGGCCCCCTCTTCCTCCGCCGCACCGACGGCTGGCTCCTCCCCCTGGAAGTGGAACGCTGGTGCGCCCGAGCCGACGCGGTCGACCGCGCCGTACTGGACCACTGCGAGGGCACGGTCCTGGACGTCGGCTGCGGCCCGGGACGGCTGGTGGCCGAGCTGGCCGCCCGAGCCCTTCCCTCCCTGGGGATCGACGTCAGCGAGGCCGCCGTGGCCCACACCGTCCGCCTCGGCGGCCAGGCCCTGCGCCGCTCGGTCTTCGAGCCGCTCCCCGGCGAGGGCCGCTGGGGCACCGTCCTGCTGATGGACGGCAACGTGGGCATCGGCGGCGACCCCCACACCCTGCTGACCCGAGTGGCCCAACTTCTCAAACCGCACGGCCTGTTGATCGTCGAAACGGCCCCCGTGGACGTCGACGAACGCGTCCACGTCCACCTCACCGACGCCCGCACCACCACCGGCGCCCCCTTCCCCTGGGCCCGCCTCGGCACCCCGGCGTTGCTGCGGTACGCACACGGCTGGAAAAAGGAAGGTCAGTGGTCGGCCGGCGGACGCACCTTCGTCGCCCTGCGCACCCGCACCGCCAGCAGCAGCGCCGAACCGCCGAACAGAACGGCCGTGATCAGCAGCCAGCGCCCCAGGAAGCCGTCCGGCGACAGTCCCGTGCCGGACCGGTAGCGCCGGTCCACCATGCCGCTGATCAGCGGGAACCAGACGAGCAGCAGCAGCCCGGACAGGGCCGCCGGTACGCGTACGTACATCGTCCACTCCCGGCGACCGGCCGCGCCGAGCCCCCGCACGACCGCCCGGTCCGCGACCGCGTACAGCGGCAGCAGCACGAGGTCGTGCAGCAGTGCCGCCCCCACCAGCCACAGCGCCACGCCGAACCAGTCGTCGGCGAGCAGCCGCACGCCCGCGTAGGCGGCGAGCGCGAACGAGCAGGCGAGCAGGAGGAGTTGGAGGGGATTTCCGACAGCAATCCTCGGTCGGCGCATCACAGGTCTCCGAACGTCAGCCGGGCCACCCACTTGGTGTTCAGCACACCTGGTGCGGCGGGCACGATGACGCGTGCCGGGTGGCCGTGGTCGGGGGACAGTTCCTCGCCGTTGACGTACAGGGCGAGGAGGGAGCGCGGGTCGGCGACCTGGTTGGCACGCAGGGCCGCGCGGCGGAACGCGCCGTGGCGTTGCAGCGACTCCACGAACACGTCCGGCACGTCATCGGCCTCATACCCGACCAGCGCCGCGAGGTCGCGCAGCCGTACCCCGCGCCACCACTGGTCCGAGGTCGACCAGCCCTCCACGCAGGCGATGGGCAACGCGGAGCTGTGCAGAGGGAGTTGGAGCAGATCAGCGCGGCTCAGCCGGACCGTGCCGGAGCGGCCGGTGACGACAAGGCGCCAGGCCTCCGCGCTGGTCTCGGCCGCGTCGATCCCGGCGTACGCGGCGGTCTTGTTGATCTGGAAGCCGTTCGGGCCGCTACCGGGGTCGGGACCGCCGTGCGGGGCGAGGAGGGCGGTGCGGCGCAGCGGGCCGTCGACGGTCTGCCCGACGGTCGTGGCGAACAGCAGCAGCGAGCCGCCCCCGACGAACCACAGCGCACCCCGCCGGGAGACGGTCGGGGCGGCGGGGCGCGGGGTCACCAGGTCGCTGTCCGGCTGCTCCCGCAGGTGCCGCAAGGCCCGTACCGCCGTGGGGAGTTTGAGGAGCGCGTGGGCGATGAAGGCGGCGAAGAAGACCCAGGCGCCGTAGAAGTGCAGGGGATAGAAGGAGCCGGGGAAGACGTAGTCGAGCTGGACGTTGAGGACGCCCGTCACGAACTCGAACAGGCCGCCGCCGACCAGGAGGAGCAGCGAGATCCGCTCCGCCGCGTGGGCGAGCGAGCGGGCCGGCGGCAGGGTGAACAGCCTGGGGACGACGGACCAGAGCTTGGCGAGCAGCACGGGGATGAGAGTGATCCCGAGCGTCACGTGTACGCCCTGGTTCAGCCGGTACAGCCAGTGCGGGTCGGTCGGCCAGGCGAAGAGATAGAAGCCGAGGAGGCCCTTGTCCGGGGTCTTGTCGTTCACCGGGGACAGGTCGGGGTTGTAGGCGGCGTACGAGACCAGTCCCGTCACGAACAGCACGGTGATGCCGACGAGCAGGACGAGACCCAGCACCGAGGTGAACCAGGGGCCGCGCAGGGGGCTGCGCCAGAAACCGGGGGTGGAAGGAAGCCGCGGATCGTCTCGCATGGGGCGACCGTAGGCCCGGACCACCCCAAGAAAGGGTGCGCGACCCATGACGAAACGCTGACGTCCGGCCTGCCAGACGACTCAGGGGCCGCCACCCGGCCTAGCGTTCCCGGCGTGACCCGTTCCCTCCGCCGTGACCTGTACGCCGCCGGGGCCGCGGCCCTGCTGGTGACCGCAGCCGTCCTGGTAGGCCGCCCCCGCACCCGCACCCTGCTGGTGAACTGGCCCCCGCTGCTGGCCTCCTGGGACCCGCACGTCGGCCCCGGCACCCCGGCCGCCGTCCTCCTCGCGGTCGCGACCGTCGCCTACGGTCCCGCCCTCGCCATCCGCCTCCCCTGGCGGACCCTGCTCCCGCTCGCCTGGGCCACGTCGCTCGCATGGATCCTCTCCCTCGCCCTGATCGACGGCTGGCACCGGGGCATCGCCCGCCGTCTGACCACCCGCTACGAATACCTCCAGGTCATCGACCGCTTCGACGACATCCCGGCCACCCTGCGCACCTTCACCGACCACATCCTTCTCACCTCCCCCGACCACTGGCCCGCCCACATCGCGGGCCATCCGCCCGCCGCCACCCTCACCTTCGTCCTCCTCGACCGGCTCGGGCTGCGGGGCGGCGGCTGGGCCGGGATGTGGTGCATCGTGGTCGGCGCGACGGCCTGCGTGGCGGTACTCGTCACCGTCCGCGCCCTGGCCGACGAGACGCTCGCCCGCCGCGCGGCCCCCTTCCTGGTCCTGGCCCCGGCGGCGGTGTGGATGGGCACGTCGGCGGACGCGTACTTCGCGGCGGTGGCGGCCTGGGCGGTGGCGCTGCTGGCGCTGGCGGTCACACGGGGGTCTTTGTGGTGCGCGGGTGCGTCCGGCCTCCTCCTCGGCCTGACCTGCTATCTCTCCTACGGCCTCACACTCGTCGCCCTGATCGCGGCGACGGTCCTCGCCCTCGCCCGCCCCGGCATCCGGGCCCGCCCCGCCCTGCTGATCCCCCTGCTCGCCGGACTGGCCGTCGTCCCGGCGCTGTTCACGCTCGCCGGGTTCGACTGGTGGGAGGCGTACCGCCTGCTCGTCACCCGCTACCGCCAGGGCGCGGGCGGCATCCGCCCCTACGGCTACTGGGTGTGGGCCAACCTGGCCTGCACGGTCCTGATCACCGGCCTGGCGACGGCGGCGGCACTGCGCAGGACCGGTGCGGTGCTGGTACGACGGGAGGGCGGCACCCACTCCGGAACGCGTCTCGCGCTCCTGGTGACCGCCGCCCTCAGCGCCTTGCTCATCGCCGATCTGTCGGGCATGAGCAAGGCGGAGACGGAACGCATCTGGCTGCCGTTCGCGGTGTGGCTGCTCCCGGCGTGCGCGTTCCTGACCCGGCCGCGTGCGTGGCTGCTCGCGCAGGCGGTACTGGCCTTGCTGCTCAACCACCTGCTACGCACCGGATGGTGACTGCTCGCCGGTTCAGTGGTCGGTCTCCAGGTGGAGCTTGAGGAGGTCCACTCCGTAGTCGTTGCCGTTGGGGGTGCGGATGATGGTGTGGATGTGCTGCTGGGTGGGGGTGCCGTTGGGGCCGCCCGAGCTGGTGTCGCCGTCCTCGTGGTAGGCGAGCGGGGACTCGGCGTCGTACTCGATCAGGACGACCGGGGAGTGCACGCGGTAGTAGAACGCCGAGTCGTCCTCGGACTCGCCGATCCAGTAGAAGTACGTGTCGTCGAGGTGCTTCTCGATGTCCCGCAGCCAGACCCGGGAGTGCCCCTCGTCGATGGTGCCGGTGTACACCTCGACGAGATCGAGGAGCAGCTTCTGCTGCCTGCGGTTCAGCTCCGAGGCCTTGAGGCCCTTGTACGGCAGGACCGCGTTGTCGTTGCCCGCGCCGACGGTGAGGTTGGTGCCGGTCTTCGTCTCGGTGCCGGGGGCGGCGGTGGCGAGCTGGGTGGCGTCCAGCGAGCGCAGCAGCTTCAGACCGGCGGCGGTCTCCTCGCGGAACAGGTGGTAGTCGACACCGTCGTACGTGATCTTCGTGGGCTCGGAGCCGCGGAAGGTCGGCGTCGCGACGACCTGATCGCCCAGGACGAAGTAGTTGACGACCAGGTGATGGCCCTCGAACTGGAAGCCCCAGGGGTCGGTCGCCGACGGGGTGCCCATGATCGTGAACCAGTAGGCGTCGTAGTTCAGCGCCTTGGTGGTGTCGCCGCTGGACTCGCCGAGGTAGTGGTTGAGCTTGCGGATCTGAGTGGCGTTCTCCAGTCCGCGGGCGGACAGCGCCGCCTTCAGCAGCTTGATCGCGAGCTTGTACTGCTTCTCGGTCATGTCACGCAGGGCGAGACCGTCGCGGTCGTTGGAGTCGACGTTCGTCCAGTCGAGCCACTGGTCGGCGTCGATGTCGAAGAGAGTGGCCGACTTCTGGTCGTCGGTGAGGGAGTTGACGAAAGCTGCGCCCGCGCGCACCACCGGCGTGGTCGAGACGCCGGTGCGGTGGATCGCGTACAGGTCGTCGATGACCGTGCCGTCGGTGGTGACGCCGACGAAGTCGTCGTAGGCGATGGTCTGCCCGAAGCCACCGCCTGCCGGCG